>NZ_LT607409.1:0-4800000 GCF_900091505.1 Micromonospora chokoriensis | reverse complement strand
GCGATGATCAGCGCGACCATGGCGGCGAGCAGGCCGGCGGCCAGGACCGCCCCCCGGGCCAGGACCGGCCCCGGGGGTAGGCCCTGGCTGTGCCGGGCGGCGACGAGTCGGGCGACTTCCTGTTCCACCGGCATGAACAGGCCGATGCCCAGGGTGAAGACGATCGACCAGAGCACCGAGAGGGACGAGTAGTCCGCCTCGGTGAGGCTGTGCCCGGCGACGGCCAGGTGGACGTAGGAGGCCAACCCCAGCAGGGCCAGGCCGGCGCCGACGGCGACGGTGCCCGGTGGGACCAGACTCAGAAGCCTGCGGATCACCGGCGAATGAGCGCCAACGTGAGGACGGCGAAGGCCCGGCCGAGGTAGATCATGGCCTTGGCGGGGGACTGGCTGGGCGTGCCCGCCATCCGCTTGCGCATGGCCACCGGCACCTGGCGGATCTTGTAGCCGCGTCGGGCGGTGTGCACGAGCGTCTCCACCGTGTCGCCCAGGTACTCCACCGGGTACCAGGTGGCGAACATGTCGATCACCCGGCGGTTGGCGGCCCGGAACCCGGAGGTCGTGTCGGTGAGCTTGGTGCGCGCGACGCGGGACAGCACGCCGGAGAGCATGATCATCGCCCAGCGGCGGGGGCCGCGGACGGTGTAGTCGCCCTCGCCGGCGAACCGGGCGCCGATCACCAGGTCGGTCTCGTCGAGCAGGTCGACGAGCTTCGGCACGTACCGGGGGTCGTGCTGGCCGTCCGCGTCGACCTGGATCGCGACGTCGTAGTCGTGGTCGCGGGCGTAGCGGTAACCGCACCGCATGGCCCCGCCGACACCGAGGTTGTACGGCAGCTTGGCGACCCGGGCGCCAGCGGCGGCGGCCACCGCGGCGGTGCGGTCGGTGGAGCCGTCGTCGACGACGAGCACGTCGACGCCGGGCAGCTCGCCACGGACCTCGTGGACCACGTCGGCGATCGAACCGGACTCGTTGAGCGCCGGAATGATGATGAGGACGCGCTTGCCGTTAACCATCGTGCGACACCAGTTCGTCTCGGGCCGCCCGGTCCGCGTCGATCTCCGCGCGGAGCAGGGCGAAGTCTTCTGCCAGGGTGCGGGTCTCCTCTTCCAGGTGGCTGACCTCCCAGCTGAGGTGCACACAGACCAGCAGCAGGAAGACGATGCCGAGGAAGAGCACGAGGCTCACACCGGAGGCGACGCCGAGCAGCTCGGCGACGTTGTCCAGCAGGCGGGGGAAGAGCGACAGCGGAATGACGATCACCAGGACGCCGAGCCAGAGCATGCCGTACTTCTCGCGGAGCTGCCGGCGGCGCAGCAGCTCGACGATCGTGGCCAGCAGTATCAGGCCGGTCAGGCCGGTGACGAGGGTGAGTTTCATGCGACCTTCCACGGAACTGGTGGAGCGGGGGAGTCGAACGCGTCGATGAGGGTGGCATGCCAGTCCGGAAGCGACGGCAGGCCCGCAGCCGCCCAACGGCTGTGCGCGAGCACACTGTACGCCGGGCGGGGAGCAGGACGAGGATACCGGTCGCTGGTTGTCCGTCGAATCCGCTCCGGGTCGAGACCGGTCAACGCGAACACCGCGCGGGCCAGCCCGTACCAGGTCGTCTGGCCGGCGCAGGTGCTGTGGTAGACGCCCGGTGCGGCCCGGCCGTTCAGGGCGGCGTCGGCGAGGGCGACGAGTTGTTCGGCCAGCCGGAAGGACCAGGTGGGCTGGCCGTGCTGGTCGTCGACCACGTCGATGTGCTGACGCTGCTCGGCGAGGCGGAGCATGGTGGCCACGAAGTTCGGCCCGTGCGCGCCGTACAGCCAGGCGGTGCGGACCACGTACCCGGTGTCGGGCAGCAGGCGGCCGACGGCCTGTTCACCGGCCAGCTTGCTCCGGCCGTAGGCGTTGACCGGCGCGGTGGGCGCGTCCTCCGGGTAGGGGGAGCACGCGTCGCCGGCGAGGACGTAGTCGGTGGAGACCTGGACCAGCCGGGCGCCACTGGCCGCGCAGGCCGACGCCAGGTTGGCCACCCCGTCACCGTTGACGGCGGTCGCCGCCGCCTCGTTGTCCTCGGCCCCGTCGACGTTGGTCCACGCCGCGGCGTTGATCACGAGGTCGTGACCTCCTACCGCGGCGCGGACGGCGGCCGGGTCGGTGATGTCCAGGTCGGCCCGGGTGGCCGCCGTCACCTTGAAGTCGGAGCGGGTGTGCAGCACGGTGACCAGGTCACGGCCGAGCATCCCGCCGGCGCCGGTGACGAGCAGACCGGTGACGACCAGTCGGGTCATGTGGTGGATGTGGGCTTGAGCGGCTCCCACCAGGCCCGGTTGTCGCGGTACCAGGCGACGGTGGCGGCCAGCCCCTCGTCGAGGGTGATGCTGGGGGCGTACCCGAGCTCCTGGTTGATCTTGGTGATGTCGAGCGAGTAGCGACGGTCGTGGCCCTTGCGGTCGGCGACCGGGACGACCCGGTCCCAGCCGGCGCCGCAGGCGTCCAGGAGCAGGCCGGTCAGCTCCTTGTTGGTCAACTCGGTGCCACCGCCGATGTTGTAGACCTCGCCGGCGCGACCCTTCTGCTGAACCAGCGCGATGCCGCGGCAATGGTCGTGCACGTGCAGCCAGTCGCGGACGTTGCCACCGTCGCCGTAGAGCGGAACGGTGCCGCCGTCGAGCAGGTTGCTGACGAACAGTGGGATGACCTTCTCGGGGAACTGGTACGGGCCGTAGTTGTTGGAGCAGCGGGTGACGACGACGTCCATGCCGTGGGTGCGGTGGTAGGCCAGGGCGAGCAGGTCGGAGCCCGCCTTGGACGCCGAGTACGGCGAGTTCGGGGCGAGCGGCCAGGTCTCGGTCCAGGAGCCCTCGTCGATGGAGCCGTAGACCTCGTCGGTCGAGACGTGCACGAACCGGCCGGTGCGGTGGCGCAGCGCGGCGTCGAGCAGGGTCTGGGTGCCCAGCACGTTGGTGGTGACGAACGGCGCGGCACCGGCGATGGAGCGGTCGACGTGCGACTCGGCGGCGAAGTGCACGATCACGTCCTGACCGGCGACGACCTCGTCGACCACGACCGGGTCACAGATGTCGCCCTGCACGAACCGCAGCCGTGAGTCGTCGCGGACGGGATCGAGGTTGGCCAGGTTGCCCGAGTACGTCAGTTTGTCGAGCACCGTCACGACCGACGGCTCGAGCGGCGGCACGCCGTCGGCAGTGCCGAGGGGCTTGCCCAGCAACAGGCGAACGTACTCCGACCCGATGAATCCGGCTCCGCCGGTGACGAGAATCCTCACGGATCGGGAAGTCTACGCGAATTGAGCAGCGGCCCGGCTGAGGCCCGACCCGTCGGCGCGTCCGGTGGCCGTCCGGCTAGGCTCTCCGGGTGCGTGGAATCCTACTTGCCGGCGGCACCGGTTCGCGGCTCTGGCCGATCACCCGGGCGGTCTCGAAGCAGCTGATGCCGGTCTTCGACAAGCCGATGGTGTACTACCCGCTCTCCACCCTGATGATGGCCGGTGTCCAGGAGATCCTGGTGATCACCACACCGGAGGACCAGGACCAGTTCCGCCGGCTGCTCGGCGACGGCAGCCAGTTGGGGCTGCGGCTGGAGTACACCGCCCAGGAGCGCCCGGAGGGCATCGCGCAGGCGTTCATCCTCGGTGCCGACTTCATCGGCGCCGAGTCGGTCGCGCTGGTCCTCGGCGACAACATCTTCCACGGCGTCGGCCTGGGCCGGCAGCTCGCCGCGCACGGTGACCCGGTCGGCGGGCGGGTCTTCGCCTACCAGGTGGCCAACCCGCAGGAGTACGGCGTGGTCGACTTCGACGACACCGGTCGGGTGCTCTCGATCGAGGAGAAGCCGGCCCGGCCGAAGTCCCGCTACGCGGTGCCTGGCCTGTACTTCTACGACAACCGGGTGGTGGACATCGCCCGCAAGCTCACCCCGAGCGCCCGCGGCGAGCTGGAGATCACGGCGGTCAACGAGGTGTACCGGGAGACCGGCGAGCTGTCGGTGACCGTGCTGGACCGCGGGACCGCCTGGCTGGACACCGGCACGTTCACCTCGATGATGCAGGCGGCCGAGTTCGTCCGGGTCGTCGAGGAGCGGCAGGGCCTCAAGATCGGCTGCGTCGAGGAGGTGGCCTGGCGGGCCGGCCTCATCGACGACGACCAGCTGCGGGCGCTCGCGACGCCGTTGACCAAGAGCGGCTACGGCGACTACCTGCTCGGCCTGCTGGCCGAATCGGACGGCAAGCACGGGGGTACGTGGTGAAGATCCGGGAGCTGAGCATCGAGGGCGCCTGGGAGATCAGTCCCCAGCAGCACGGCGACCCGCGCGGCATGTTCATGGAGTGGTACCGCTTCGACAAGCTCGCCGAGGCGGTCGGGCACCCCCTGCGCCTGGCCCAGGCCAACATGTCGGTCTCGGCGCGAGGCGTGGTGCGCGGCATCCACTTCGCCGACGTTCCGCCCGGGCAGGCCAAGTACGTCACCTGCGTGCGCGGAGCGGTCCTCGACGTGATCGTGGACCTGCGGGTCGGCTCGCCGACCTTCGGCCGTTGGGAGGGCGTCCGGCTGGACGACACCGACCGCCGGGCGGTCTACCTCAGCGAGGGGCTGGGGCACGGCTTCTGCGCGCTGACCGACGACGCGACGCTGAGCTACCTCTGCTCGGCCACGTACAACCCGACCGGTGAGCACGCGGTGCACCCCCTGGACGGGGAGTTGGGCATCGAGTGGCCCGCCGACGTCCCACTGTTGTCCGCGCGCGACGACGCGGCGCCGACCCTGGCCCAGGCCCGCGAGCTAGGTCTGCTGCCGGAGTACGACACCTGCCGGCGGTTCACGGCGAGCCTCGGGCCGGACGGAATGTCGCACTCAACCGGTATGTGACGGCACCCGGAGCACGACCTGTGGTGTGACAGTGACGAACCGGGCCTCCGGGCGGCTAATGTCACACCATGGAGCGGCGAATCTTCGGCCTCGAGACCGAGTACGGCGTCACCTGCACCTATCGCGGGCAGCGGCGGCTGTCCCCGGACGAGGTCGCGCGCTATCTGTTCCGGCGCGTGGTGTCCTGGGGTCGGTCGAGCAACGTCTTCCTGCGTAACGGGGCCCGTCTCTACCTGGACGTCGGGTCGCACCCGGAGTACGCGACACCGGAGTGCGACTCGGTGACCGACCTGGTCGCCCACGACCGGGCCGGCGAGCGGATCCTGGAGGGCCTGCTCGTCGACGCGGAGAAGCGACTGCACGACGAGGGCATCGCGGGTGAGATCTACCTGTTCAAGAACAACACCGACTCGGCCGGCAACTCGTACGGCTGCCACGAGAACTACCTGGTCTCCCGACACGGCGAGTTCGGCCGGCTCGCCGACGTGCTCATCCCGTTCCTCGTCACCAGGCAGTTGATCTGCGGGGCCGGCAAGGTCCTGCAGACCCCGCGCGGCGCGGTCTACTGCCTGTCGCAGCGGGCCGAGCACATCTGGGAGGGCGTCTCCTCGGCGACCACCCGCAGCCGCCCGATCATCAACACCCGCGACGAGCCGCATGCCGACGCCGAGCGCTACCGGCGGCTGCACGTGATCGTCGGTGACTCCAACATGAACGAGGTCACCACGCTGCTCAAGGTCGGCACCGCCGACATCGTGCTGCGGATGATCGAGGCCGGGGTGGTGATGCGCGACCTGTCCCTGGAGAACCCGATCCGGGCGATCCGGGAGGTGTCGCACGACATCACCGGCCGGCGCAAGGTGCGACTGGCCAACGGCAAGGAGGTCAGTGCCCTGGACATCCAGCAGGAATACCTGGCCAAGGCGACCGAGTTCGTCGAGCGCCGGGGTGGCGACCAGGCCGCCAAGCGGGTCGTCGAGCTGTGGGGTCGGGTGCTCAACGCGGTGGAGACCGGCGACCTCGAACCGGTCTCGCGGGAGATCGACTGGGTCAGCAAGCTGCGGCTGATCGAGCGCTACCAGCGCAAGCACGACCTGCCGTTGTCGCACCCCCGGGTGGCGCAGATGGATCTGGCCTACCACGACGTACGTCGCGGACGCGGCCTCTACGGGTTGTTGGAGCGCCGCGGCGAGGTCGACCGGGTGGCCACCGACCCGGAGATCTTCGAGGCGAAGGAGACCCCGCCGCAGACCACGCGGGCCCGGCTGCGCGGCGAGTTCATCCGGCACGCGCAGGAGAAGCGCCGCGACTTCACCGTCGACTGGGTGCACCTGAAGCTCAACGACCAGGCGCAACGCACAGTGCTCTGCAAGGACCCGTTCCGGGCGTACGACGAGCGGGTGGAGCGGCTGATCGCCAGCATGTGACCGGTGCGCCGGCCCCGGCGGCGGCGTGAGCCGACGGGGCCGGTCGCCCCGGCGCACCGTGCGGTTAAGCTGAGCGCGCCATGACGACTTCTGGACCATCCGACCGCTCCGAACGCGGCGAGCGGCAGAACTGGGTCGAACGCCGGCGGGAGAAGATCCGCGCCGAGATCGACCGTAACCGGCGCGGTGAGTACACCGTGCCGACGTGGGTGCTGGCCCTGGCCCTGGCCCTCATCGTGGGCGGCTGGCTGGCCCTGATCTTCCTGGCCTGACCCCACCCGCACCCCGTTCCTGTCGATCATGGACTTGTGGTGGGGACAAAAGGTGTGGGCAGCTACCTTCCGGTCACCCCAACTCCATGATCGACGCGCGAACCAGGCGGGGGAGTTAGGGGAGTTGGGTTGCCGCGTGGCGACCGGCGGCGGCTGCGGCCAGGAAGTACGCGTGGTCGGCGTCGAGACCGCGACCCATCGTGGACAGCGGCACGGTGCTGGCGCGCAACGCGGCGTCGAGACCTGCGGTGGGCACCCGCACGATCCGGTGCCGGGTCATCAGGGGCACCAGCGACGCGTCCACCTCGGCGGCGAGGGCCGGCTCCAGGTCCTCGGGCACCACCAGGTCCGCCGAGGCGAGCGCCACCCGGCCGTACGCGGTCAGGCTGTGGTGCGACACACCCCGGTGTCGAGGTCGGGGATCGGCGTCGGAGATGCGCAACGACCCGACCGCCCGGCCGCCCAGCGTGGCGATCGCGTTGACCGCCTCGCCGACCGCGACGCCGGAGAAGCCCCACCGGGTGCCGGTGCCCAGGTTGCCGGGCCCCTGGGCCACGATGGCCACATCGGCGCCCAGCACGTGCCGGGCGGCGAGCAGACCGCCGTGCAGTGTGGTGGCCTCCAGGTCGCCGCCGAAGGACTGCCCGACGGTGATGGTGCCGGCCAGTTCTGCGCGCAGCCCGGCGAGGGTGCGGGAGAACCAGGCGGGCAGCGCCCCGCCGTCGGTGAGCAGGTACGCCACCCGCGCCTGCGGGGCATCGGCCCGGATGCCCGCCAGGATCGCCGGCAGCGCCGAGTGCAGGTCGGCGGTGACCACCGGCAGGCCGCCCAGGTCGTCCGCGTCGGCCAGCACGTCGCGGTACGGTGACGCCTCCTCGTCCACGCCCAGCAGGATCGGTTGCAGCGGCGTGTAGCGGGCCTTCACCAGGTGCCCGGCGTCGCGGGTGTCGCCGACCGACGGAGGGTCCGGCGGCAGCCGGTCCGGCAGGGCCACCACCAGCGCGTACCCGCCGGTGCCCAACCCCATCAGCAGCGCACCGGCGTTGAGCAGCACCCGGTCGCCGGGCTCGGGCGTACCGACCAGCTCGGGGTAGGCCAGCGCCCGCATCCGCGTGCCGTCGGGCAGGTCGACGTCCAGCTCCACCGCCCCGGTCCACTGCCGTCGCAGCGTCGCCACCGTTCCCGTACGCCATCGCACCATGACGGGCACGCTAGCCGCGCGGGCCCGACGGCCCGCGCCCGGGTGCGGTGGTGGCGCGGATCAGGTCGACTCGGGGTCGCCGCCGGCGTCCGGGCTCGGCCCGGCCTGGGTGTGCCGGGCGGTGCCGGTGGCCCCCGGCAGTGAGCGGGTGGGATCGAGGAAGACGAAGCGGATCTCCCGGTACCGGCCGGTGAGCCGCCGCTCGGCCTCGTCGGCGGTGGCCTCGATCTCCGCGCCGGTCGCCTCGTCGCTGAAGTCGACCTTCGCGGCGACCAGGATGTCGTCCGGGCCGAGCTGCATGGTCAGCAGGGTGTCGATGCGCTCCACCTCGGGCAGCCTGGCCAGCTCCTGCTCGATCTCCTGGCGCAGTCGCTCCGGAACCGCCCGGCCGACCAGCAGCGACAGGTTGTTGGCGGCGAGGATCCCGGCGACCGCCAGCAGCAGCAGCCCGATCAGGATCGACGCGATGCCGTCCCACAGCTCGTCGCCGGTGGCGTGCGACAGGCCGACGCCGAGCCCGGCCAGCAGCAGACCGATCAGGGCCGCGCTGTCCTCCAGGAAGACGGCCTTGACGGTGGTGTCGGCGGTCAGTCGCAGGAACCGCCGGGGCGTGGTCTGCCAGCGTCGGGACTCACGGCGAACCTGGCGCACGGCCCGGGTCAGGGAGATCGACTCGATGACGAACGACACCCCGAGCACGATGTACGAGAGGAGGTAGTCGCCGCTGTGCTCGTGCACCAGGATCGTGGTGACGCCGTGGGTGACGGCGAAACCGGCGCCGGCGACGAAGGTGAACATCGCCGCGAAGAACGCCCAGACGTAGCTCTCCTTGCCGTACCCGAAGGGGTGTCGCTGGTCCGCGGGCCGGGAGCCGCGGCGCAGCGCCTGGAACAGCAGCACCTCGGTGGTCGTGTCGGCGAACGAGTGGGCGGCCTCGGAGAGCTTCGCGGCCGAGCCGGAGATCACCCCGGCGATCAGCTTGGCGACCGCGATGGCGAGGTTGGCGACGCCCGCGACGATCACGGTGCCGACGCTCTCGCTCTCGGGCCTGGCCTCCGGTTGCGACATGAGGCTCACCCTATGACCGGAGACGGCGACGCGCCGGGCGAGCACCGATCCGAACAAGTGTGCGGCACGCCCGCGCGGGTGCACGGCGTGGGCGCGGCGGCTGCTAGCGTCTACCGCGTGTCGCGGACCCGCACCGAACGCCTGGTCAACCTGGTGATCTGCCTCCTGTCCACGCGACGGTTCCTGACCGCCGCGCAGATCGCCGCGACCGTGCCCGGTTACGAGCATGATCCGGACGACGCGCGCGACCACGAAGCGTTCCAACGCAAGTTCGAACGGGACAAGGCCGAGCTGCGCGAACTGGGCGTGCCGCTGGAGACGGGCACGGCGAGCGCCTTCGACGCCGAGCCCGGTTACCGGATCGCCCACCGCGAGTACGCGCTGCCCGACATCCTCCTGGAACCCGACGAGGCCGCCGCCGTGGGCATCGCCGCACGGTTGTGGCAGCACGCCGGGCTGGCCGCCGCGGCGTCGTCCGGGCTGGCCAAGCTGCGCGCCGCCGGGGTGGACGTGGACCCGCAGGCCACCCTCGGCCTGGAGCCGATGGTCACCGTCGACCCGGCGTTCGCGCCGCTGACCGCCGCCGCCCGGGACCGCCGCGAGGTCGGGTTCGACTACCGGGTGCCCGACCGGGACGCGCCGAGCCGGCGGCGGCTGCAACCGTGGGGCGTGGTCTGCTGGCGCGGCCGGTGGTACGTGGTCGGCCACGACCAGGACCGCGATGCGACCCGCTGCTTCCGGCTGTCCCGGGTCGTCGGCGCGGTCCGGCTGACCGGTGCGCCCGGCGCGTACGAGCCGCCGGCCAACGTCGATCTGATCAGCCACGTGGCCCGCTGGTCGGGTCCGGTGGAGCGCACCGGCCGGGCCACCGTCCTGGCCGCGTCCGGTCGGGCCGCCGGTCTGCGCCGCTGGGCGGTGGAGGTGACCACCGGCCCGGACGGCGACCGGTTGGTCCTGCCGTACGCGGATCCGGACGGGCTGGCCGGTCACCTCGTCGGTTACGGCCCGGACGTGCGGGTGCTCGACCCGCCGGAGGTCCGCGAGGCCGTCATCCAACGACTCAAGGAGATCGCCGTCCGCCACGACGACCTGGCCGTCACCGGAGGTGTCCGGTGACCCGCCCGGCCGCCAAGGGCGGCTCCCGCGCCTCCGCGGACCGGCTGGCCCGGCTGCTCAACCTGGTGCCCTACCTGCTGGCCCGGCCCGGCATCGAGATCGCCGAGGCGGCGGGTGACCTCGGCGTGACCGAGCGGCAGCTCCGGGAGGACCTGGAGTTGCTCTGGGTGTGCGGGCTGCCCGGTTACGGTCCCGGTGACCTGATCGACATGGCGTTCGACGGTGACCGGGTGACGATCACCTACGACGCCGGCATCGACCGGCCGCTGCGCCTCACCCCGGACGAGGCCCTCGCGTTGGTGGTGGCGTTGCGGATGCTCGCCGAGACGCCCGGCGTCGCCAACCGGGAGGCCGTCGAACGGGCCCTGGCGAAGATCGAGGACGCGGGGGACCTGGTGGGCGCGCCGGTGGCGGTCCGGCTGCCCGGGGACACCCAGCGGGTCGAGGCGCTTCGTGCCGCAGTGGAGGGCGGGAAGGCGCTGCGGATCACCTACTACACCGCTGCCCGGGACGAGACCACCGACCGTGTCATCGATCCGCTGCGGGTGCTGATGGTCGGTGGTCGGGCGTACGTGGAGGCGTGGTGTCGGCGCGCGGAGGCGGTCCGGCTGTTCCGCGCCGACCGGATCGACGCCATCACCGAGCTGGACGAGCCGGCCACGGTGCCGCCGCAGGCCGTGCCGCACGACCTCACCGAAGGGGTGTTCCGCCCGTCGCCCGACCTGCCGCTGATCACGCTGCGCATCGGTCGCAGCGAGCGGTGGATCACCGAATATTATCCGTGCGAGCGGGTGGAGGCTGGCGACGGCGACCAGTGGCTCGTCTCCCTGCGGGTCACCGACCTGCGGTGGGCTCGCCGGTTCGTGCTGGGTCTCGGCCCGGAGGTCACCGTGGTCGCCCCGGTCGAGCTGGCCGAACAGGTCCGGGCGACGGCCGCCGCCGCCCTGGACGCGTACGCCGTGCCCGCGCCCACCACGGCACCTCGGCGACCGAAGGTCGACCAGGACGACGCGCCGTCGGGTGACCGGGCGGTGGCCGGGCACACCCAGTAGGCTGACCGCCGTGCTGATCTGGATCGTGCTCGCGCTGGTGCTGCTCCCTCTCGTGGCGCTCGCGCTGGCCGTGCGCCCGGTGCTGGGCCGGTTGCCTCGGCTGCGTCGTGCGGCTGTTGCGTTGCAGCGGCGGGCCGCCGAGGCCGAGGCGCTGCGCGACACCGCCGAGACGCTGCAGCAGCGGGCCGAGGGAGTCCAGCGTCAGCTCGACACCGCGTCCCGACGGCTCGCGCTGATCAAGGCGAAGCGCGGCTGACCGACCCCTCGTCCGGCGGCTGTTGACGGATCATCCCGGGTTGGTCAAGACTTCACCCTCCGGCCCAGACCACCACCACCCGGCGGGTGGCGGGCAGCCGATCCGCACGTACGATGGGCTGCGTACCACCCCCTCGGACACAGACCGACTGGAGCTTCTCATGGGTGCCCTCAAGCCGTGGCACATCGCTGTTCTCGTGGTTGTGCTGATCCTGCTCTTCGGTGCGAAGCGGCTCCCCGACGCGGCCCGTTCGCTGGGTCGGTCGCTGCGGATCATCAAGGCCGAGACCAAGAGCCTGCAGGACGACGACCGCGACCTCGCCGAGAAGGCCGACGCGCAGGCCGGCTACCAGCCGCTGCCGCCGCACGCCGGGCAGCAGGCACCGTACGCCGGGCAGCCGCAGCAGCCGCCGTACCAGCAGGCGCCGCCGCAGCAGCCGGTCGTCGACCCGGTGCACCGCGTCCGCGACAACTGACCGAAGGGCACGACTGTCGTGGCCTTCGCCCTGCGTAAGCGCGGCCCGAGCACCTTCGAGCGGGCCGCCGACGGTTCGATGACGCTCATCGAGCACGTCCGGGAGCTGCGCAACCGGTTGTTTCGCGCGTCTCTGGGCATTGTGGTCGGCTTCGGCTTGGGCATCTGGCTGGCCGGGCCGGTGCTGCACCTGCTTCAGCAGCCATACTGTGATCTACCCAAGGCCCGGTTGGCCAACGGCACGTGCAACTTCGTTCAGCTCGGCCCCGCCGACCTGTTCCTGTTGCAGCTCAAGGTCGCGCTCTGGGTTGGGTTGATCGTGGCAGCGCCGATCTGGCTCTATCAGCTCTGGGCGTTCATCGCGCCCGGCCTGCACCGGCACGAGCGGCGCTACGCCTACGTCTTCACCGCTCTGGCCGCGCCACTCTTCGCGGCCGGTGCCGTGCTGGCATACTTCGTCACCTCGAAGGGCCTGGAGTTCCTGCTCAACGTCTCCGGTGGCGGAGACATCACCACCACGCTGGACATCACCCGGTACATCTCGTTCATCACCAACCTGATCCTGCTGTTCGGTGTGGCGTTCGAGTTCCCGCTGTTGGTGCTGATGCTCAACTTCGTCGGCATCGCCAGCGCGAAGCGGTTGCTCAGCTGGTGGCGGGTGGCGATCTTCGTGTTCTTCGCGTTCTCCGCGGTGGTCACCCCCACCCCGGACCCGTTCGGGATGACCGCGTTGGCACTGTGCCTGTCCGCGCTCTACTTCGCGGCGGTCGGGGTCGCGTTCATCAACGACAAGCGGCGTGGGCGGGGCAAGGAGGTCTACGCCGGCATCGACGACGACGAGGTGTCGCCGTTGGAGTTCGACGCGGATCCGGTCGTGGCCGGGCAACGGGTCGACGCGGCGGAGCCGATCGGCGTTCCCGAGCCGATCGCCAAGCCGACGCCCATCGAGCGTCGCTATGACGACATGACCTGACGGCCCCGCGCCGCCCGGTCAACCGACGCCGTCCCCGTCCTTCGGGGGCGGCGTCGCCGCGTCACCCCGAGCGTCGGCGGCGGGACTGATGGTGACGGTGCCCGCCCCTGGTGAACGGCGGGTGTCGGACCGGTACGGTGCTGCCCGTGACCGCAGACGATCACCTGTCGGGCCCGGTTGACCGCGCCCCGCTCGCCGATGGCCCGGTGGCCGTACTCACGAACCCGACCGCCGGCCGTGGGCGCTGCAGGGCGCTGCTGCCCCGACTGCTGGACGGCCTGGCCGCCGCCGGGCGACCCGTTCGGCTGCTGCAGGCGGCCAGCCCCGCCGAGGCCGAGGCGGCGTGTCGCGCCGCCGTCACGGACGGCGTGGGAGCCCTGGTGGCGATCGGTGGGGACGGCACCATCCACCAGGCGTTGCAGGCGGTCGCCGGGACCGACGTGCCGTTCGGGCCGATCCCCGCCGGCACCGGCAACGACTTCGCGCTGGACACCGGTTTTCCGGCAGATCCGCTCGCGGCGGCGGACGTGGTCGCGGCAGCGCTGCGCGACGGCCGCCGCCACACCGTCGACCTGGCCCGGATGAGCGGGGCCGACGGCGCCGAGCGGTGGTACGGCGCGGTCCTCGCCGCCGGGTTCGACGCGATCGTCAACGAGCGGGCCAACCGGATGCGCTGGCCACGCGGCCCGCGCCGGTACGACCTGGCGATCGTCGTCGAGCTGGCCCGGCTCCGCCCGCGTCGCTACACGATGCGCCTGGACGGCGTGCCGCACGAGGTGGACGCGGTGCTGGTGGCGGTGGGGAACTGCCCCACGTACGGCGGCGGGATGCGGATCTGCCCCGACGCGGACCCGACCGACGGGTTGCTCGACGTGGTGGTGGCGGGTCGGGTCGACCGACGGACCCTGATCCGGGTCAAGCCGCGCATCTACCAGGGCACCCACGTCAGCCACCCACTCGTGCGCAGCTACCGCGCCCGCACCGTGGAGTTGGCCGCCGAGGGCATCACCACGTACGCCGACGGGGAACGGTCCCTGGGTCTGCCGGTGACGATCAGCGCCGTCCCGGGGGCCGTGCGGCTGCTGCGTTGACCCGTACGGCTCCGATGCTGGCGGCGATGACCAGCGCGATGGCGACGCACTCCAGCACTGTCAGTTCCTGCCGCAGCACCAGCCAGCCGGCGAGGGTGGCGACGGCCGGGCCGAGGCTCATGAGCACCGCGAAGGTGGCGGTGGGCATCCGCCGTAGCGCCAGCAGTTCCAGGGTGTAGGGCAGCCCGGAGGCGAGCACCGCGAGGGCGGCACCGAGCGCCAGCACCGGCGGGTCGAGCAGCACCGCGCCGCCGTCGACAATGCCCAGTGGCAGCGTGACCAGCGCGGCGAGGGTCAGCGACAGGGCCAGCCCGTCCGCGCCGGGGAACCGGCCGCCGACGCGGGCGCTGAGCACGATGTACGCGGCCCACATGGTGCCCGCGCCGAACGCGAAGGCCACCCCGGCCGGGTTGAGCCGGTCGAAGCCACCCTGCCCGAGCAGCGCCACCCCGGCCAGGGCCAGGCCCGCCCACGCCCAACTGGCCAGTCGTCGGGCGCTGAACACCGACAGTGCGAGGGGGCCGAGGACCTCCAGCGTCACCGCCGGGCCCAGCGGGATGCGTTCGATGGCCTGGTAGAACAGCGAGTTCATGCCGGCCAGCGCCAGCCCGAACGCACCCACCGCCAGCCAGGCCGACCGGTCGTGTCCGCGCAGTCGGGGTCGGCACACCACGAGCAGCAGTACCGCCGAGATCGTCAGCCGCAGGGTGACCGCGCCGGCCACCCCGGTACGCGGGAAGAGCAACGCGGCCACCGCGGAGCCGAACTGCACCGACAGCGCCCCGCCGAGCACCAGCCCCACGGCGACGACGCCACCGCGACGTCGGGGTGGCGCGTCAGTGGGTGCCGACGCGGGCAGCAGGGTGTCCGTCACGGCCCTGACGCTAGGCGGTCGCCTCCCGGGGCTCGCGGGCGGTGTCGACGGTCGGCCCCGAGCTGCCACCTGGCCGGTCGCGGCGTCGGCCGCGATGCGATCCACTGCACCTCGGCGGGGTGGGGGGCATCGGCGCGGCGCGACGGGCCACTCCGGTGACCGTCGGTGCGGCGTGGGTCAGGCGGGCAGGGCCAGGTCGAGCACCGCGCCGAGCCCGTTCTCGCGGCCCGGCTCGGCGGCCGGGAGCACCAGCACCGAACAGCCGGCGGCCACCGCTCCCGCGTCCGCGGGCGTGTCGCCGACCATCAGGGTCTGCTCCGGGTCGACGCCGAGCATCCCGCAGGCGCGCCAGAAGATCGCCGGGTCGGGCTTGCAGCGACCCACCTCGTAGGAGAGCACGAAGGCGTCCACCAGGTCGGTCAGGCCCCACGTGTCGAAGTGCGGCCGCAGGTCGAAGCCGATGTTGCTGACCACGGCGACCGGCACCCCGGCGTCGCGCAACGCGGTCAGCGTGGGTGCGGTGTCCGCGTACGGCAGCCAGCCGTCGGCGGTCAGCAGCCGCTCGTAGAGCGCGTCGGCGAAGCCCTCGATGCCGGCGTCGACGGTCTCGGCCAGCCCGGTGTACGCGCCCCGGTGGGCGTGTTGGTAGAGGTCCCGGTCGGCCCACAACTCGGCCAGCCGGGGTGGGACCCGCGCCGGCAGCGGCCCGCCGGCTCGCCCGGCCGTCAGCAGCCGGTCGGCCAGCGAGGTGGCACGGACCTGGTCCAGGGTGACCCCGCACGCGGTGGCGGCCTCCAGCACCCACCGCCGGGGTTCCTCCACCTGGGCCAGGGTGCCGTGGAAGTCGAAGAGCACCGCCTTCACGGGCCGTCGGGACGCCCGGGGGGCGGCGGCCTCGGCGTTGCCCGGCGGACGAGTCTGGGGCGGTTCGGCATGGTCCGGCACGCCGTGCACCCTACCGACCGCCCCCGACGGCACCTCCGGACGGCCTTGTGGGGTGTCCTGTCCCGGCACGCACTAATCTTGGTCCCATGTCGAGTCCCGCCGAGCGGTACGCGGAGGCCCGTCGCCGGGCCGCGCAGGCCTCACAGTTTCCAGCGCTGGACGAGTTCGCCCTCGACCTGGGGTTCGACCTCGACGACTTCCAGCGGGAGGCGTGCCAGTCGCTGGAGCGGGGCAGCGGGGTGCTGGTCTGCGCCCCGACCGGCGCCGGCAAGACCGTCGTCGGTGAGTTCGCCGTCCACCTGGCGTTGCGCGGTCGGCCCGGCGATCCGGCGGGTACGGACGCGGCGACCCCGGCGACCCGGCGCAAGTGCTTCTACACGACACCGATCAAGGCGTTGTCCAACCAGAAGTACCACGACCTGGTCGCCCGGTACGGTGCCGAGCAGGTCGGTCTGCTCACCGGCGACAACGCGATCAACGGTGACGCGCCGGTGGTGGTGATGACCACCGAGGTGCTGCGCAACATGCTCTACGCGGGCTCCAGCACCCTGCAGGGCCTGGCGTACGTGGTGATGGACGAGGTGCACTACCTGGCCGACCGGTTCCGGGGCGGGGTGTGGGAAGAGGTGATCATCCACCTGCCCGAATCGGTCACCCTGGTCTCGCTGTCGGCGACCGTCTCCAACGCCGAGGAGTTCGCCGACTGGCTGGTCACCGTCCGCGGCGAGACGGCGGTGGTGGTCAGCGAGCACCGGCCGGTGCCGTTGTGGCAGCACATGCTGGTCGGCAAGCGGATGTTCGACCTGTTCCACGACGCCGACGCCGCCCGCAAGCACGACGTGCACCCGGAGCTGCTGCGCTACACCCGGGAGACCGCGCGGCGGCTGGAGCTGGGCGAGGGCCGCAGCGCGGGGCCGGGCGCCGGCCGTCGTGGCCCGCGCTGGCGGGGCCCGTTGCGCCCGGACATCGTGGACCGGTTGGACCGGGAGGGTCTGCTGCCGGCGATCCTGTTCATCTTCAGCCGGGCCGGTTGCGCCGCCGCGGTGCAGCAGTGCCTCGCCGCCGGGCTGCGGTTGACGTCGCCGGAGGAGCGGGCCGAGATCCGCCGGGTCGTCGAGTCCCGGGTCACCGCCATCCCCGGCGAGGACCTGACCGTGCTCGGGTACTGGGAGTGGCTCGACGGCCTGGAACGCGGCCTTGCCGCCCACCACGCCGGCATGCTGCCGGTGTTCAAGGAGGTCGTCGAGGAGTTGTTCGTCCGTGGCCTGGTCAAGGCGGTCTTCGCCACGGAGACCCTGGCGCTGGGCATCAACATGCCGGCCCGCTGCGTGGTGCTGGAACGCCTCGTCAAGTACAACGGCGAGGCGCACGTCGACCTGACGCCGGGGGAGTACACCCAGCTCACCGGCCGCGCCGGCCGCCGCGGCATCGACGTGGAGGGGCACGCCGTGGTGGTGTGGTCCCCGGAGACCGACCCCCGGCACGTGGCGGGGCTCGCGTCCACCCGCACCTACCCGCTGCGGTCCAGCTTCCGACCCTCGTACAACATGGCGGTGAACCTGGTCGGCACCGTCGGCGCGGAGCCGGCCCGGGCTCTGCTGGAGTCCTCGTTCGCCCAGTTCCAGGCGGACCGGTCAGTGGTCGGCCTGGCGCGGCAGGTGCAGCGCAACACCGAGACGATCGAGGCGTACGGCGCGGAGGCCGCCTGCCACCACGGCGACTTCGACGAGTACTTCGCGTTGCGGGTGGCGATCGCCGACCGGGAGAAGGCCATCGCCCGACAGGGACAGACCCAGCGCAAGGCCGCGGCGGTGGCGTCGTTGGAGCGGCTGCGCGTCGGCGACGTGATCCGGGTGCCGTCGGGCCGGCGGGCCGGGTTGGCTGTCGTGCTGGACCCGGCGACCGGCGGGTTCGGGGAGCCCCGACCGCTGGTGCTCACCCAGGACCGCTGGGCCGGGCGGGTCAGCCCCGGCGACTTCACCACCCCCGCCGAGGTCCTGGCGCGGATCCGGGTGCCCAAGCACTTCAACCACCGTTCACCGGCTGCCCGACGGGATCTCGCCGCCGAGGTGAGCGGCACCGGCCTGGACCGGCACGGTGGCCGACGGGGTGGCCGTTCCCGACAGGTGACCGGCGAGGACCACCGGCTGACCCAGCTCCGCACCGAGCTGCGCCGCCACCCCTGCCACGCCTGTCCGGAGCGGGAGGACCACGCCCGGTGGGCGGAGCGGCGTCGCCGGTTGGAGCGCGACACCGAGGAGCTGCGCGAGCGGGTGTCCGGGCGGACCGGATCGTTGGCCCGGACCTTCGACCGGATCGTGGCGCTGTTGACCGACCGTGGCTACCTCGGCCGGGACGGCGCGGTCACCGACGCCGGGCGGATGCTCGGCCGGATCTGGACCGAGGCCGACCTGCTGGTCGCCGAGTGTCTGCGCCGGGGCGTGTGGAACGGTCTGTCGCCGGCCGAGTTGGCCGCTGCGGTGTCGGTGGTGGTCTTCGAGGCACGCCGCGACGTCGACGAGCGGGCGTCACTGCCCCGTGGGCCGGTGGCCGACGCGGTGGACGAGACGCTGAAGCTGTGGGGGGAGATCGAGGCCGACGAGGCTGCTCGCGGGTTGGCCGCGACCCGGGAGCCGGATCTCGGTTTCGCCTGGCCCGTCTACCGGTGGGCCCGGGGTGAGGTGCTGGCCAAGGTGCTCGGCAGCGGCCACGAGATCGACGGTGAGATGCCCGCCGGTGACTTCGTCCGGTGGGCGCGACAGGTGGTCGACCTCCTCGGTCAACTTGCCGACTCTGGCGGCGCGTCGCCGGAGTTGCGGTCCACCGCGCGGCAGGCTATCGCGGCCATCAACCGGGGTGTCCTGGCGTACCACACGTCGGCATGACCGTCACTCTCAGTTAACAGGAGTAGCCAATCGACGCATCGGACGGTTACCGCGACGCCACCCCTTGAATACGGCCGGGGGTGCTATTGCGCCTGATCACGGCACCCCTGATCATTGCCCGAGCGTTTTGTTGACGCGCTGGTAACGAATGGGAAGAAGGCCGCGGTGGGGGACATCAATCACTTTGAGTACGGGTGGATCACACCCGCGTTGAGCTACGCGCTGTCCGTGCTCGGCTCTGTCCTCGGTCTGGTCTGCGCGGGGCGCATCCGTACGGCACGGACGAGCCGCCAGCGGGCCTGGTGGGGTCTGCTGTCGGCGTGGGCGCTGGGCGGCACCGCCATCTGGGCGATGCACTTCATGGCGATGCTCGGGTTCGCGGTGGAGAACACCCGGATCCGCTACGACGTTCCGCTGACCGTGGCCAGCACGGTCATCGCGGTGGTGGCTGTCGGTATCGGTCTGGCCATCGTCGGCACCGGCCGGTTGAACGCCGTGCGGCTGATCGCCGGTGGCGTCTTCACCGGGTCGGGCGTGGCGGCCATGCACTACACGGGCATGGCGGCGATGCGGCTCAACGGCACTCTCGGGTACGACACTCTCCGGGTCGCGCTCTCCGTGGCCATCGCCGTCGTGGCGGCCACCGTCGCGCTGTGGCTCGCGATGACGGTTCGCAAGGGGGTGGCGGTCTTCGCCTCCGCGTTGGTCATGGGCATCGCCGTGAACGGGATGCACTTCACCGGGATGAGCGCGCTGTCGGTGCACCGCCACGAAGGTGCGAACCGCGATGTGACCGGTGCTGGTGTGAGCACCCTGCTGGTGCCGATCATGCTGGCGGTGATCTTCGGGGTGGTCGGGCTGCTCTACGCGCTGCTCGCGGCCCCGACCGACGACGACCGGGCTGCCTCGGAGTATCTGGCCGGACGGCGGGTCGCGGAGCCCGTGGCCCCGACGCCCGCCCCGGACCCGGTCGGGCTGCGCGCCCGCTCCACCCTCGGACAGCCGGGCAACCCGTTCCCGTCACGCCGGGACACGCCGCCCCGCTGACAGCGCGTCGGTGGGCCTCAGGTCGGTGGCCGGTCCTCGACGACGAGGGTGGCCAGCAGCCCGGGGTGATCGGTCGCCTCGCGCATGGGCACCGGCCTGTGACAACAGATGGTCACGCCGACCGTTGCCACGATGTGTTGGAGCGCGCCGTCGTCGACCCGCTGGTGGCCGGCCGGGGTGCAGGACCGCACGTCCGGATCGACGCCGGCGCGCAGGTTGAGGTCGCCGGCGAGCACCGCCCCGGTGCCCCCGCGGATCGTCGGCAGGATCGTGTCGAGCAGGTGCCCGCACTGCGCGAGCGCCACCCGGTAGCTGGTGTTGGCCAGGTGCGTGGTGCAGGCGAGCAGCCTGCGGTCGACGTCGACGCAGAGCCACGCGCGCTCCTCGGGGTCGGCGAGGTCCTGCGTCGGGTGGATGCCGCGGTACACGCCGCCCGTGGTGTCCGGCGTCCTGACGCGGGCCAGCAGCCCCACGCCGTACGGCTGCCCGTTGCGGCACCGGGTGTCGGCCCCACTGGGCCGGTCCCCGGCGGCCTGGAACGCGGACACCACGCTCCGACCGCGGTGGACGGCCTCGAACACGCGCCGCAGGGCGGGGACGTCGCCCTGACAGATCTCGTTGAGGGTGACCAGGTCGGGTGCCTCGGTGTCGATCACCTCGGCGGCGACGGCCATCGACCGGCCGGTGTAGCAGCCGGCCCGACCGCTGTTGCAGAGGTTCAGTTGGAGCATCCGCAGGACAGTGGGTCGTGTGGTGTCCGTGGTCGTTGTCTCCGGCGGCCGGCCGGGCAGCCCGGCGGCGACGAGCAGCAGGCAGACGGCCACGGCTCGACGCGCGAATCGGGACGGACGATCGGCCACGCGCACTCCGGGGTGGTGCCGGCGACGGTCGTCGCCACGGTGGCAGTGATCGTACTCGTGGCGGACCGACGGCTGACCCGGGCGCGGGCACCCCGGGGGTACGCGCGGCGCGCGTACCCCCGGGGTCGGTCAGCGCGCGCGGACCGCGACGACCGTGTACGGCGTGGTCGGGGTCGGCGGCGTGGTGAAGCGGCCGTTGGGCAGGTAGAGCCGGCCCAACGCCGTCGCGACGGTGGTGGGCACGTCGAAGTTCGGGTCGGTGATGACGGCGGTGAGCGTTCCGGCGGTGCCGGGGTGGTTCAGCGTGACGACCGCGATCTGGTTGAGGCTGTTCTGGACGACGTAGAGGGTGCGGCCGAGCAGCAGCAGACCGTCGCCGTTGGTGAAGGTGTGGCCCGGCACGTCCACGGCGGTGCTCACGCCGGTCACCGGGTCGACCCGGTACAGCGTGCCGGTGGGCGACTGGGCGACGATCAGGGCCCGACCGTCCGGTGTGGTGGTGATGCCGTTGAGGTTCACGCCGGTGCCGACCTGCTCGTACGCCCCGGTCAGCGCGATGGTGGTGAAACCGTCGGCGGGGGGCAGCGCGCCGCCGCGACCGAGCGGCAGCCGGTAGAGCACCGGGCGGTGGGAGTCGGTGAAGTAGGCGGCGTCGCGGGTCAGGATCACGTCGTTGACGAACGTGGGCGTGGTGGCGAACTGGTAGCTGGCCAGCACGTCACCGGTGCGGGTGTCGAGCACGCGGGCGTCGCCGGCCGTGCCGCCGGCGACGAACAGCCGGCCGCGGGTGTCGACCTTGAGGCCCAGCGACGGGGTGCCGGTGGCCGCGCCGATCGGGGTGCTCCGGCCGGTGACCAGGTCGACGCGCTGGATGGCGCCGGTCGCACGGGAGCCGAAGTAGGCGTAGCGGCCGGCGGTGGCGATGCCTTCGGGCGCGAAGCCGTCGGGCAGGGCGAGGACGGTGGGCGGCCGGCCGCCGGTGTGCGCCTGCGCGGGGGTGACGGCGACGGAGGTCAGCAGGGCCACGACGAGCGCGCCGCCGAGCGTGGTGCGGAGGGGGCGGTTCACTGTGCTCCTTCCGGGCGGCGAGGCGGCGGCAGCCGACACGTCCGCTAGGTTCACTGGGGCCAGGACCTGCTCCACTGTACGACCGTCGTCGATCTCCCGCTTGGCGTCACCGGCGCGACCGACCGGATCGGCCGCGCCGGTGAGACGTCGAGCGGGGTGGATGTCAGGCGTTGCGGACGAGCCTCCACCTGTTGTCCGCGCTGCCGTTGTCCGAATCCTGGACGGCCTGCGCGCCCCAGGCGGTGGACCCGTTCAGGATGCCGAGCAGCTTGTTGCTGTTGACGTTGCGGATCTTGTAGGTGCCGTCGCCGTTGTCCACCAGGATCCACCGGTGGTCGGCGGTGCCGTTGTCCGCCCACTGCAGGACGCGGGCGTTGTCGGCGGTGGACATGTTCTCCACGCCCAGGACCTTGCCGCTGTGGACGTTGCGGAACCGGACCGCGTTGCCGTCGGTCACCATCACCCAGTTGTGGTCCGCGGTGCCGCTGTCCCCCCACTGCACGGCCAGGCCACCGTCGGCGGTGGACATGTTCTGGATGCCGAGGACGAGCCCGGTGCCCACGTTGACCAGGCGGTAGCTGCCGCCGGTGTTGCCGCCGCTGGTGCTCCAGTAGACCGTGTAGTTGTAGCCGTGGGCGTCCTGGAAGGGTGCCAGGTTGACGGTGGACCCGTTGGCGCTGGCGGTGAACGCGAGCGAGCTGGTGCTGGTGCGCGTGATCGAGGAGACGGTGAGCGACGGCAGGGCGCTCAGCGTGGTGTTGCCGTAGTTGCCGGCCAGCACCGTCGGCCCGTACGTCACGGCGGCCACCGAGCTGTTGTCGTTGGCGGCCCGCATGACGACCTGCATCGGCAGCCGTACGGTGATGGTGTCCCCGGCAGCCCAGGTGCGGGTGACCGTCGCGTAGCTTCCCGGTGTGGTGGTGACGTTCTGCGCCGTGCCGTTCACGGCGATCGTCGCTCCGGTCGTCCAGGCCGGGATCCGCACCCGGATGCTCCACGAGCCGCTCATCGTCCCGGACAGGGTCAGGGTGGTGGTGTCGCTGACCGGGTAGGTGGTGCTCTGGGTGACCGTGATGCCCCGCTGCGACCAGTTGAGGACCGACGGCGTGAACAGGTTCACGGTCAGCGTCGTCCCGTTGTAGAAGTAGATCGACTCCATCAACCTGGTGTTGATCTCCAGGCCGGTGCCCTGGCAGCACCAGAACGAGTTGTAGTCGGTGCTCCAGGTGCCGCCGCCCCACGCCGGTCCCACACCGCGACGCCCGCCCGGCCGCAACGGGGTGAAGTAGGTGATGTGGCCGTGGCTGTCGGCCGGGTTCTGCCCACCGATCAGGTGGTTGATCAGGGCCCGCTCGTAGAAGTCGAAGTAGTCGGTCCGGTTCGGGTCGAGCAGCCACAGCTCCCGGGTCAACTTCAGCATGTTGTACGTGTTGCACTGCTCGCAGGTGTCGTTGCTGAGGTACCCGGCGATCGCGTTGGGGGCCCGGAAGTGCTCCGCCTGGCTGTTGCCGCCGATGACGTAGGTGTGCGCGTTGACCGTCATGTTCCACGCGTTGCTGGCGATGTCCCGGTAGCGGGTGGTGCCGGTGGCCTTGAACTCCCGGGCCGCGCCGATCCACTTGGGCACCTGCGTGTTGGCGTGCAGCCCGGACAGCTGGTCCTGGTTGTTGGCCAGCGGGTTGAAGACGGCGGCGTGGTCGAACCGCTGGGCGGTGGTGAGCCAACGGGAGTCGCCGGTCTGCTGGTAGATGTCGGTGAGGACGTCGTTCATCCCACCGAACTCGGTGCCCAGCATCGACTGCATCTGACTGGAGCTCAGCCGGCTCGTCCGGGTGTCGACCCAGCCGGCCAGCGCCAGCAGCACCGTACGGGCCTGCGTGTTGCCGGTGTACCGCCAGACGTCGAGCAGCCCGGCGAGGGTCTTGTGGATGCAGTAGTAGGGCACGTTGCCGTTGGACAACGTGCGGGCTTCGAGCGCGGTGAAGTCGGACTCCGGGAAGCCGGACAGGTATCCGGCGCCGAAGCCGGCGGCTCCGTTGTTGGCCTGGCACTTGGCCAGCTCGGCCACCATGTAGTTCGCCTTGTCCCGGCAGGTGGTGTCGCCGAGCACCGCGTACGCGTACGACCACGCGGTCAGGAAGTGCCCCTGCATGTGGGTCCGGAACGGGAAGTTCGGCGCGTCCCAGCCTCCGTTGGTGGCGGCGCCGTTGGTGGACAGCCGGTGGTTGGCGCGGAAGTTGTAGAGCATCCGGTCGACGTCGACGAACCGCAGGTAGTTGAGCGTGCGCGTCTGGTTGTCCATCCAGCGGCTGGAGTTGAGCCGTACCTGCCCGAGGTCGAACGGGTAGGCCGAGACTCCGAGGTCTGGTCGGACCGGTGGGACGACGGCTGCGGACGCGCCATGCGGAGCGACGGCGGCACCGGCTGCGGAGAGGGCCACGGTGGCTCCGGCGGCCTGCAGCAGGCGGCGGCGGCTGAGCGGCGGGGGTGGCATGGGGACCTCCAAGGGTGTGCGGCGTGGTGGTGATCCGGAAGGTGGCGTCCTGCCGGTCGGCGGCACGCGAACTGCCACTGAGCGTGTCGCCGCGCAGGGGTCGGCTCGGGTGCCGCAGGACGTTGTCGCCGTGGGCGCCCGGTGCCCGAGCCGGTACGTCATCGCGGCACATCAATGTGATCGCTAACATAGTTGGTCGTTAACATGCCCGCAACCCCCCGGATCGCCGGTTCGGTGGCACGGCGGGTGTCCGTGCGGTCGCGTCGCGCCCCAACGCCTCGGTGGTGCGGTCGAGGTGGGGTCTCGGGCGGCTCCGGACCCGACGCCGCCGGTGTTCTTGATCGGAAGCTCATGACGCAGCGTCACGAGAACGTGCCCGCTCTCCGTTGACGCCCGGCTCGCCGCTCAGTACGGTGCATCGTAAATCGTGGATGTCTGCGTCGATACATCGATGCTGCGATGTGGTTACGACGGTCATCTCGCACCACCAGACAATCGAGGTCAGATCGGGGGGAGGGGAGTCACCCAAGATCTGTTAGCGCTAACACGGCTGTCGGCCGTGCTGTTCGGCATGCGCGCGGTCACGCCCGCTCGCCCGGCGGCCCGGCGGCGGTGACTCGTCGACCCAGAACCCGCGCACTCTCTGTGGGAGCCAATCGTGAAGGTGAACGAGAGAACCACAACCCGGGCCGGCGGCCGGGTCAGGCGGGCCGTCGCCTGGCTGGCCAGCCTCGTCTGCGTCCTCGCCCTGCTGCCGGCCGGCGCCGCCCGGGCGGACAATCCGATCGTCCAACACATCTACACCGCCGATCCGGCGCCGTTGGTGTACAACGGCCGGGTGTACCTCTACACGGGGCACGACGAGGACGGCTCGACGTACTTCACCATGAAGGAATGGCGGGTGTGGTCGTCGGCCGACATGGTGAACTGGACCGACCACGGCTCGCCGTTGAACCTGGCCACGTTCTCCTGGGCGGACGCCAACGCGTGGGCCGGTCAGGTCATCGCGCGCAACGGCAAGTTCTACTGGTACGTGCCGGTGCGTCAGCGCTCAAACGGGCAGATGGTCATCGGCGTCGCGGTGGGCGACAGCCCGACCGGCCCGTTCCGCGACGCGCTCGGTCGGCCCCTGGTCGGCAACAACGAGATCGACCCGTCGGTCTTCGTCGACGACGACGGGCAGGCGTACCTCTACTGGGGCAACCCGGGGCTGTGGTACGTGAAGCTGAACGCCGACATGATCTCGTACTCGGGTGGTGTGACCCGGATCCCGCTCACCACGGCGGGCTTCGGCACCCGTAACGGCAACGCCAGCCGCCCGACCCTCTACGAGGAGGGCCCGTGGGTGTTCAAGCGCAACGGGTTGTACTACAACGTGTTCGCGGCGGAGTGCTGCTCGGAGTTCATCGCGTACTCCACCGCCACCGGCCCGACCGGGCCGTGGACCTATCGCGGGACGATCATGCCTCGGCAGGGCGCCAGTTTCACCAACCACGCCGGCGTGATCGATTTCCAGGGCGGGTCGTACTTCTTCTACCACAACGGGGCGCTGCCGGGCGGCAGCGGCTACACCCGGTCGGTAGCGGTGGAGAAGTTCAGCTACAACTCCAACGGCACGATCCCGACGATCACCATGACCACCACCGGCGCGCCGCAGGTGGGGACGCTGAATCCGTACGTGCGGCAGGAGGCGGAGACGATCGCGTGGGGCTCGGGCATCGAGACCGAGGTGTCCGGCGAGGGCGGGATGAACGTCGGCTGGATCGAGAACGGCGACTACATCAAGGTCAAGGGCGTCGCGTTCGGCGCGGGGGCGACCTCGTTCACCGCCCGGGTGGCGTCGGCGACCAGCGGTGGCCGGATCGAGGTGCGCCTCGACAGCGCCAGCGGCCCGACAGTGGGCACCTGCACCGTCGGTGGCACCGGTGGTTGGCAGACCTGGACCAGCACCACCTGCGCGGTCAGCGGCGCGACCGGCACCCGTGACCTGTACCTGCGCTTCGCCGGTGGCAGCGGCAACCTGTTCAACATCAACTGGTGGCAGTTCACCGGCGGCACCGGTGGTGGCGGCGGGAACGTCCTCACCAACGGCGACGTGGAGAACGGCACGACCGGGTGGGGTGTGAACGGCAGCGGAACGATCTCCCGGAACACCTCGGTCGTCCGGGGTGGCGCCGGTTCCCTGTCGATCACCGGGCGCACCTCGGCGTGGAACGGCCCCAGCCAGGACGTCACAGCGAAGCTCACCAACGGCAAGAGCTACACCACCAACGTCTGGGTACGTGCGCAGAGCGGCACGCCGTCGGCGAAGGCGACACTGGCGCTGACCGCCAACGGCACGACCAGCTACCTCCAGCTGACCCCGGCGACCGCCGTCAACACGAACGGCTGGACGCTGCTCACCGGCACGGCGACCCCGTCGTGGAGCGGCACGCTCACCACCGCCACGTTCTACGTCGAGACGGCGGCGGGCACCGACGGTCTGCTCGTCGACGACGCCTCGTTCCAGTGACGTGCGGTGCCGGAGCCGTGGTCGCACGGCTCCGGCACCGGCCCGTGAAAGCGGGCGACAGCACCCGATACCGACGCGCCCTGTTACGACTTGACGAACGGCATGTTATCGCTCACAGTCGATGGATGAGGGCGGCCACACCGGTGGCTCACCGGGCGAGTCGGCCGGCCGCACCTCGGAGCGCGACGTCCGCCCAGGGCATGCCGGACGTCGCCTCAGGATCCCCAGCAGTGGTGCCGTGACGGCTACCGGGCTCGCTGTCACGCTCTCGCCGGACCGGGGACACCACCACCGTCGTACGCAGGCATCGGTCGCCGGGCATCGCCGATGCGGCTCTCCGACGTCGTGGGCGCGGCTTCGGGTGCTGCGCCCCCATCGCTGAACCACCACAGACAAGGAATCCGCATGAATCACAGAAGAGTCCTGCGAGCGGCGGTGACCGTCGCGGTCGCCGGCGCTCTCGCCTCCGGTATGACGATGGCAATGACCACCGGGGCCAGCGCCGGCACGACACTCGGGGCGTCGGCGGCGGAGAAGGGCCGCTACTTCGGTGCCGCCGTCGCGACGGGCAAGCTGTCGAACAGCACGTACACGACGATTCTGAACCGTGAGTTCAACGATGTCGTGGCCGAGAACGAGATGAAGTGGGACGCCACCGAGCCGCAGCAGGGTCGGTTCAGCTACAGCGGCGGGGACCGGCTGGTCAGCCACGCGCAGGCCAACGGCATGAGAGTGCGCGGTCACGCGTTGCTGTGGCACCAGCAGCAGCCGGGCTGGGCGCAGGGCATGTCGGGCAGCGCGTTGCGCAACGCGGCGATCAACCATGTCACCCAGGTGGCGACGCACTACCGCGGGAAGATCCACTCGTGGGACGTGGTGAACGAGGCGTTCGCCGACGGTGGTTCGGGTGGACGGCGTGACTCGAATCTGCAGCGCACCGGCAACGACTGGATCGAGGCGGCGTTCCGGGCCGCGCGGGCGGCGGATCCGGGTGCGAAGTTGTGTTACAACGACTACAACACCGACGGGATCAACGCGAAGTCGACCGGGATCTACAACATGGTGCGGGACTTCAAGTCCCGTGGTGTGCCGATCGACTGCGTGGGTTTCCAGTCGCACCTGGGCACGTCGCTGGCGTCCGACTACCAGGCGAACCTGCAGCGCTTCGCCGATCTCGGCGTGGACGTGCAGATCACCGAGCTGGACGTGATGACCGGCGGCAACCAGGCGAACATCTTCGGCGCCGTCACCCGGGCCTGCATGAACGTCTCCCGCTGCACCGGCATCACCGTGTGGGGCGTGCGCGACTGTGACTCGTGGCGCGGCTCGGACAACGCGCTGCTGTTCGACTGCAACGGCAACAAGAAGGCCGCGTACACGAACGTCCTGAACGCCCTCAACGCCGGCCCGGGCATCCCCACCAACCCGCCGACGACGACGCCCCCGCCCACCGACCCGACGCCCACCACCCCGCCGCCGACCACGGGCGGGTGCTCGGCGTCGGTGTCGCTGAACTCGTGGAACGGCGGGTTCGTGGCCAGCGTGAAGGTGACCGCAGGCTCGGCCGGCACGAACGGGTGGAACGTCAGCCTCACCCTGCCGAGCGGTGCCAGCGTCACCAACACCTGGAGCGCCACGGCCAGCGGCTCCAGTGGCACGGTGCGATTCGCCAACGTGGACTACAACGGCCGGCTCACCGCGGGCCAGGTCGCCGAGTTCGGCTTCCAGGGCACCGGCAGTGGGAACGGCATGACGCCCACCTGCACCGCCTCCTGACCCTCTGATCGCACACGACGGCCGGTGTGGAGAACCAACCTCCACACCGGCCGTCGTACGCCGGGTCGGTCAGGAGTAGGGCAGCCGCAGCACCGACTGGTTACCGAGGCCGATGGTGCTGGGGTTGTTGCCGATCGCCGACCACACCTCCACCCGCACCCTGCCGTTGCTCAGCGCGCCCAGCGTGCCGGTGGCCGAGGCGAGGCCGGTGCCCTGGGTGTAGTGCTCGTAGCCCGGGACGGGGTCGGTGGCGAAGTAGCGCCACGTCTCCACCCGGTCCCAACTGCCGTTGCCGGTGAGGTCGTAGGAGACCCGCACCTGCACGCCGTTGCCGACCGCCGTCCCCGCGTCCACGAACAGGTCGAACGCCGTCTGCCCACCGGAGTAGGCGAGGTTGAGGCCGGTGGCCGTGAAGACCTGCGCGTTGGTGGGCGTACCGTCGTGGTTGCCGTTGGCCGCCGCGACGGTCGTCGTGGCCGCGCTACCGGCGGCGCCCAACCCGCCGCCGGGCAGCAGGTACCGCGTCGGCCCGCCGGTGGACGGCGGCGGGGTCGTCGTCGGCGGCGGGGTGGTCGTCGGTGGGGGGTTCGTCGGCGTCGTCGGGGGTACGCCGCCGGCCGCGTTACCGCCACTCCAGGTGTACGCCCCGGTGGTGGCCGTCTTGCCGGCGCCCACGCTCAGGGTGGTGCCGTTGGAGAACGTCACGGTGACCGGGCTGGCGGTCGGGTTCGACGCCACGTAGGTGCGGGCGCCGTTGCGGGAGAAGACCGCCGACAGCGGATGGTTGCCGGTCACCGTCGTGTCGACGGTGCCCAGCGCCGCGAGGTTGCGGATCCAGTGGAAGGTGTGCGCTCGGCTCTCGCCCTCCTCCGGCGTGTAGCCGGGGTTCGCGCGCAGGTTCGCCAGCGCCGCGTCGGGGTCACCGAGGGCCTGGAACTGCCAGAGGATGTCCTGCCACACCGTCGGTTGTCCGCCGTTGTTGCGGACCAGTTCGGCGTAGTTGGTCCGCACGTACGCCGGGTTGTTGCCCAGGTACAGGTGTCCGCCGGTGACCGGCAGCAGGTTGATGCCCTGGATCATCTCCGGTTCGGCGCTGAACCAGGTGGCGTACGCGCCGCCGCTGCCCCAGACCATGCCGACGGTGGAGTGCCCGAAGGCGGCGGGGAAGTTCTGGTCGCTGACGTCGAACCAGTACTCCTGGATCGCCGCGGCCTGGGTGGTGTAGAGGAAGACGCCGGCGTCGCGGACGGCGGTGTCGCCGGTCGTCTGCCCCCACTGGATCAGGGCGTTGGCGAAGTTCATCCCCTCCGACGAGGACTCCTGGTTGTTGCCCGAGCCGAACGAGCCGTGCCCGGACGCCCAGTCGTGGCCCGCGTAGATGTCGAAGTCCCGCAGGTACGGGAAGCGGGTGTCGTCGCGGCGGTAGTTGTTGGCGTCGCGGATCAGCAGGTCCACCATGCCGCCGTAACGGCTGGTGGCGGCCCACGCCGGGTCGAACTTCGCGAGGGTCGCCGCGGCGGCGATGAAGTAGCCGTAGTGGAAGTGGTGGTCGTTGAGTTCCTGGTCGGAGCCGTACGACGCGGGGTAGCCGATCAGGGTGCCCCAGTTGTTGTCGTAGTAGAAGACCCGGCTGGTCTTGCCGCTGGACGCGGTGAACCAGTCGGTGAGGGTGCTGCGGATCGCGTTCAGCGCGCTGTCGCGCGTGGCGGTGTCGTTCACCTGGTCGGCGATCTCGGCGATCCGGGCGGCCCGACCGAGCCCCTTGCCGGTCCAGTAGGTGTCGTTGCCGCGTTGGTCCATCGGGTTGCCGCGAACGGCCGCCAGCTGGCTGGTGAGCGTCGCCAGGTCACTTCCGCTGCCGTCGCCGACGGCCGGCAACTCCGGCAGGACGCCCTGGAACCTCATCGCGGTGCGGAACTGGTTGACGCCGGTGAGCACCTTCATCCGGCCGCGCGCCGACGGGTAGGTCGGGGTGATCGCGGTGGACCCGCTGAGCGACTTCCACTGGTGCGGGTAGAGGCTGACCACCGTCTGCGTGGCGGTGCCCTCCCGGGGAGTGGTGGTGAACGCGTACGTGGTGGTGAGGCCACTTGTCGCCGGGTTGTACGAGTACGAGACCTGGGTGCCGGTCACGTGGGCGTGCGCGTACTGACCGTAGGTCGCGGCCAGGCCGGCGCGCTCCGACGCGCTCGACGTCGGCGGCAGGAGGGCGACGGAGAAGTAGCCCCGACCGGCCAGCGTGGAGGTGATCCGGCCGGACGCGACGGTCCAGCTCGCGCCGCTCGGGGCGTACCCGACGTAGTCGTGGCCGTTGACCCGGAAGCCGATGGTGGCGCCGCTGTTGGACCAGACCTCCGGGGTGCCGGCGGTGCCGATCGACGCGTTGCCGCCGGTGGCCTGGAAGTACGCGAACGGCAGGCCGTGGCCGATGGTGGCGCGCAGGGTGCGGGTGCCGTCGCTCCAGTGCGGGCTGACCGTCCAGTCCGTCCAGCCGTCCACCTTGACCTGGGGCGCGGCGAGTCCGGCGACGCCGACCCGGATGTCCTGCACGTACGGGTAGTGGAACTCCCCGACGCCGGTCGCGGTGCCGCTGATGGCGGGTGTGGAGTTGGCGGAGAAGCCCAACCCGTCGGTGAAGGTGTCGTACGAGATCGGGTGGGCGTGCAGGGGCTCGCTGAAGGAGCAGTCGGTGCGCTTCCACAGCAGCGAGGACCACCAGTCGTTGGTGGGTATCGGGCCGGCGGGCGCGTTGGCGGTGGCGAACTGACGGGGGTTGCTGGACATCGCGCCGCATCCGCTCGGGAGCGGGCCGACCGGGGTGGTGGTGTAGCTGCCGGCGCCGACGGGCGCGGCCTCGGCCGCGCGGGTGACGGGGATCGTGAGGCCGCCGACGACCAGGGCCAGCGCGGTGACGGCGGCCAGGGCCCATCGGCGGTGGGGGACGGGAGGTGTCATGGTGCCTCCATCGCGCGCCGGGTGTGGCCGTTTCCGGGTCCGACGCGTGCGTCTGAATTGGGGGGAAGGTCAGGCGAGAGAGCGCTCTCACAGCCACGGTAGTGGAGCACCGAGATCCCCGTCAATGTGTCCGTCCGGTTGCGTGCCGATGTCGTCAGGCGCCGGCGCCCTGGACGCCGCTCACCAGCGCCTCGGGCGCGCGCATCCGCCACGCGTCCGTCACCAGCTCGCCCAGGCGCTCCAGGTCGATCTGCGTCAGGCGCAGCAGCACCAGGGGCAGCCCCTCGTACCCCGCAGCGGTGAAGAAGATGTCCGGTTCACCGAGCAGGAGCGCCTGCTTCTCCGCCTCGTCCCCGACGTAGAGCACCGCGATGTCGAGTCGGATCACCCGCGGCTTGCCCGGCACGCGCTCCGGGTAGGACCAGACGAACCCTTTGCCGGCCACCCGGAAGTCGAACCCGTCGCTGGGGTTCTCCTCCGTGTGCGGCAGGGCCAACGCCACCCGGCGTACGTCCTCCGCGTCAACCACCGGGCCCCCTCACGCCGCGCGCCAACCGCATGCGCCGAGACTACGCGGTGGACAGCTCGACGTGGGTCGCCCCGACGACGGCCCCGTTGCCGTTCTCCTGCACGTACGCGACGACGGCGGCGCTGCGCGGATCGAGGTGGACCGGTGCCACCACCTCCACCCGCCCCGGCGCGGCGTCCAGGCTCGTCGACGCGAAGCCGCGCACGACGTTGTCCTGCCGCAGCGTCCGCCCGGCGTTCTCGCCCCGGGCGATCTCGCTGTCCAGGCCCCGCTCCACGATCGCCACGTTCACCACGGTGCGCTCCGGCGGCCGTTCGGCCTGGTAGTCGAGCACCACCCGCTGCCCGTCGAACGCGGCCACGGACACCGTGAGGGGGGTGGCGGCCGGTGACGCCAGGGCGGCCGCGATGGCGCCGGACGCCTGTCGACGATCGGATCCGACGAACTCGACGGTGCCGTTGACGACCATCTGCGGGGTGTACAGACCGCGGGTGCGAAGGGCGCGGGCGTACGCCTCCTGCCGCGCGGTGTACGCCGCGTCGGCGAACTGGTCGGCCCACCCCAGGTCGTCCCAGTAGTCGACGTGGAAACCGAGGCCGAAGACGGCCTGGCCGTGTTCCCGGGCGTCGCGTTCGATCTCGGTCAGCAACTCCTCCGCCGGGGGGCAGCTGTTGCACCCCTGCGAGGTGAACATCTCCACGACGGCGAAGCCGCCGTCCGTCGATGGGTTCGTCATGGTGGGTGTCTCCTCCCACGTGCGGCCGGGGGCGTTGGGTTCCCCGTTCCGGCCGCGACAATGCGCGCGGGCTCACTTTCCCGCCGCCTCCGGGCGGGCACCGGCCACCCGGGTGGTTGGATGGTCAGGTGCAGTTCACCGTGACAGACGCCTCGGCGCGGGAGCGTTTCGAGGCGCGCGACGAGACCGGCACGGTCGCCGGGTTCGTCACCTACCAGCTGACCGGCGCGATCATCGCCTACACCCACACCGAGGTCGACCCGACCTTCGAGGGCCGGGGCGTCGGGTCGACGCTGGCCCGCGCCGTGATGGACGACGCGCGCGCCAAGCGGCGGACCGTCGTGCCGATCTGTCCGTTCCTGGCCGACTGGCTGGTCAAGCACCCGGAGTACGAGAGCATCGTGGTCCGGTCGACCCGCAAGATCAAGTAAGCGGGCGACGCTGATCTTCGCCCGCCATCCCATCGGGAGACGTGCACGATGACTGCTCGAACCTTTCGGGCGATGCACCACGGCCGCGCGGTCGGCGACCCGCTCGTCCTGCCGGGTCCCTGGGACGCGGCCAGCGCGAGGGCCTTCGCCGAGGCCGGCTATCCCGCCCTCGCCATCCCGAGCGCCGGGGTCGCCGCATCGCTCGGCTACGAGGACGGCGCGACCCCGCCCGACGAGATGTTCGCCGCGGTGGCGCGGATCGTCCGGGCCGTCTCCGTCCCGGTGTCCGCCGACGTGGAGGGCGGGTACGGGCTCACCCCCGGCGAGCTGGTCGGGCGGCTGCTGGAGGCGGGTGCCGTCGGCTGCAACCTGGAGGACTCCGAGGCCGGCGCCACGCTGAAGGATCCGCAACGGCACGCGGACTGGTTGGCCGAGGTACGCGCCGAAGCCGGCGACGCGCTCGTCATCAACGCGCGCGTCGACACGTTCCTGGCCGGCGCCGGTGACCCGGCCGACGCGGTGGCACGCGCCCGCCTCTACACGGCTGCCGGCGCCGACTGCGTGTACCCGATCCTGGCCCCGCCGGAGCTGCTGCCGCAGTTGCGCGACGGCATCACGGGTCCGATCAACATGGTCGCCGGCGCGGACAGCGCGTCGGTTGCCGAGGTGGCGCGGTCGGGCGCGACGCGCGTCACCTTCGGCCCGGCCATGCAGCGGTACGCGATCGGGGCGGTCGCCGACCTGGCGGCACGGCTGCGCGCCTGAGCACGTCCACCACCCTGCGGGCCGGTCCAGTCGCCACCCGCCGATCGCCCGGTGGTCGGCAGTCGGTCAGGCGTCGCCGCCGGCGGCGAGGGCGTCCACCAGGCGGCGGGTGGAGCCGGCCAGGTTCCACCGTCCGGCGAGGTCGAGCAGCCGGTCCGGGTCGACCGGCGCGGACGGCAGCGCCGTGGGCAGCTCCGGCAGCGGCACGTCCAGGGCGACCCGGACCACCGTCGGCGCGACGCCCAGGTAGTCGCGGGCCGCGGCGAGCTTGGTGCGCAGGCCCGGCGCGAAGGACGAGTCGGAGTCGTCCAGCGCGGCCAGGATGCCGGCGATGCTGCCGTAGCGCTCGATGAGCCGGGCGGCGGTCTTCTCCCCGACGCCCGGGACCCCGGGAAGCCCGTCGCTGGGGTCGCCGCGCAGCGCGGCGAAGTCGGCGTACCGGTCGGCCGGTACGCCGTAGCGGGCCCGCACCGCGGCGTCGTCACAGTCGTCGAGCTTGGCGACACCACGCCCCACGTAGAGCAGCCGGACCGGTCGGGCGTCGTCGACGAGCTGGAACAGGTCCCGGTCACCGGAGACCACCTCGACCGGGCCGGGCTGGGTCACCGAGAGCGTGCCGAGCACGTCGTCGGCCTCGTAGCCGGTCGCGCCGACGGCGGTGATGCCGACGGCCTCCAACACCTCCAAAATCATCGGCACCTGCGGGGACAGGGTGTCCGGAACGACCTCGCCGCCCTGCGGTGCCACCCGGTGCGCCTTGTACGACGGCAGCAGGTCGACCCGCCACGCCGGACGCCAGTCGTAGTCCAGCGCGCAGACCATCCGATCCGCGCCGCGCCCACGGATCAGGGTGGCGAGCATGTCGAGGAAGCCACGCACCGCGTTGACCGGGGTGCCGTCCTCGGCGCGGGCGGCGGACTCCGGGATGCCGAAGTAGGCCCGGAAGTAGAGGCTGGGTGCGTCGATCAGCAGGATCGGGGGTCGTTGTGCCACGCCGGACAGCCTGGCACAGCCCTCCGACGAACCGGGGCACCCCCGGCCGTCCGGCGCGGTCAGCCCTTGTCGTCCTGCCGGTAGACGGTCTCCCGCCGCGCCAGGTGCTGCACCACGTAGCTGGTCACCAGCAGCAGGACCGCGACCAGCACCTCGACCCAGGCGGCGACACCGTCGGCGACGGTGAGGCCGAGGATCAGCAGAACGAGGCCGACGAGCGCGAGGACTCCCGCCCACAGTTGCCGGCGACGGCGTGTCGCCGCCCGGTTCGCCTCGTTCCCTGCCACGTCGGTCCCTCCCGGTCGGGCCGCCCGCGCGGGACCCCGACCCCAGGTTAGGGCCGCGGGGGACGCGCCGGGCCGGAAAACGACGGCGCGGGCTGGTCGCCGCGCGGCGCAGACTGCCGGTATACCGCCGACCGCCGACCGCCGACCGCCGACCCGAGCATGCTGGTCGTGCCGGCGGTCCACCAGCGCCAGAACACCCCGGCCCGTTCGTCGACGCGCGTGTCGCCGGCCCCCGTTCACCGAGCCCGTGCGTTCCAAACTGGAACGGACTATAGTCGGAGTGGAGCAACGGAGGTAGTGGGTGCGGCGGGAAGATCTTGCCGACGCGAACTGCGGCATCGCGCAGGCGCTCGGCGTGCTGGGGGACTGGTGGACGTTCCTCATCGTGCGCGACGTCGCCGGTGGAACGACCCGCTTCGACGCTCTGCAACGCGAGCTGGGCGTCAGTCGGCGGGCGCTGACCGAGCGTCTCGGCGCCCTGGTCGAGCACGGGGTCCTGGAGCGTCGGCCGTACTCACGACACCCACCGCGCTTCGACTACCTGCTCACCGGGAAGGGCGAAGGGCTGCTGCCGGTCCTCATCGCTTTGCAGGACTGGGGGACGAGACATCTGATGGGCGACGGTGAGGTGAGCGCGACGGCGGACGCCGGGTCCGTCGAGGCGCGCCGGGCGCACGAACTGGTCGGGCGGCGGTTGCCCGATGTCGTCCTGCCGGGGCCCGACGGTCGGCCCGTCCCGGTGGCCGCCACGGGCACGTGGAGCGTCCTCTACTTCTTCCCCGGGGCGTACGCGCCGATCCGGCCGGACTATCCGCCCGGCTGGGCGGAGATCCCCGGCGCCCGCGGCTGCACACTGGAGTCGACCACGTACGCCAGGCGGCACCGGGAGTTCCAGGCCGCCGAGGTGGGGGTGTACGGCGTCAGCACCCAGCGGCCCGACCAGCTCGCCGACTTCGCCGCGTACGCCGAGCTGCCCTTCCCGTTGTTGTCCGACCAGGACGGCCGGTTGGCGGCCGGGCTGCTGCTGCCCGTCTTCCGGGCGGGCGGGATGACCCGGTTCAAGCGGCTGACGCTGCTGGTCGACCCGGTGGCGGTGGTGCGGGCCGTGCAGTTCCCGGTCACCGACCCGGCCGGCTCGGTGGACGAGATGCTCACACTCGCCCGGGAACACGCAACGGTCCCCGGCTGACGCGGGGCGTCGACCGGGGACCGTGCGAACCGTCAGGCCGGGAGCGTCCAGCGCTGGTTGGCGCCGGCGAAGCAGTCCCAGATCTGCAGCCGGGTGCCGTCGGCGGAGCTGTTGTCGGTGGCGTCCAGGCACTTGTTCGACTGCGGGTTGCGCAGCGTCCCGTTGGACTGTGCCTGCCAGACCTGCGCGCCGCTGCCGTTGCAGTCCCAGAGCTGGACCTTCGCGCCGTTGGCGGTCGAGCCGCTGGTGATGTCGGCGCACTTGCCGAGGGCCCGCAGCGTGCTGTCGCCGGCCACGGTCCAGGTCTGCGCGTTGGTGCCGTTGCACGTGTAGAGCTGGACGGCGGCGCCGTTGGCGGTGCTCGCCGCGGCCACGTCGACGCACTTGCCGCCGATGCCGGTGATCCGGCCGGTACGACCGGTCGGCGGCGGCGTGGTGCCACCCATGATGGTGTCGTACATCGCGCTGAGCAGCGAGGTCGAGCCGCTGGTGTCCTGGCTCAGCTCCCAGTTCATCACGCCGCCGGCGTTGGCCATCGCCCACTGGGTCTTGCGCTTGACGGTCGGGATGCCGTTCCAGCACTGCTGCGAGCCGTTGATGGTGGCGCAGTCCCGGTTGGCGTTCGCCGGGTCCAGACCGACCAGGTACGAGTAGTTGTAGTAGACCGGGCGGCTGTAGAACGGGATGCCGAGCACGGCCTTGCTGGCCGGCAGGCCGCGGGCCTTCCACCCGTTGACGGCGTTGATGGACCAGTCGTAGTTGGCGTGCGGGCTACCGCCGTCGTAGGCCATGATGTTGAGCCAGTCGACCAGGGGGAAGACGGCCGTCTGTACGCCCTGCACGGTGGTGCCCTCGCTGACCACGGCGGCGGTGAGCAGCTTGCCGCGACTGCGCATCGCGCTGCTGAGCTGCGTCATGAGCGCGGTGTAGTTGCTGGCCGACGCGCCCGGGTCGGGGTACTCCCAGTCCATGTCGACACCGTCGAGGTTGTACTGGTTGACGAAGTTGACCAGGTTGTTGACGAAGGCGGTGCGGCTGGTGGAGTTGGCGGCGAGCGCCTCGAAGGCGGAGTCGTTGCCGTCGTTCCAGCCGCCGACCGCGATGGAGACCTTCACGTTGTTGGCGTGGGCCTGGGAGACCAGCGAGGAGAGCCGCGCCCCGTCGACGCCCTGCAGGCTGCCGTTGCTGTTGGGCAGGATGAAGGCGTAGTTGATGTGGGTCAGCTTGTTGTACTGGATGGTGTTGATGTTGCCGGCCCAGGAGGGCATGTAGCCGACGCTCTTGAAGTTGTTCGGCAGCACCACGGCCTGCGCGGCGGTGGACGTGACGGTGAGGGTGGCGGCGGCGGTGGCCAGCGCGAGTAGACCGGCGGCGAGGGCGCGGCGCAGTGGTGAGGACATCGGGGGCCTTCCCGTGGGCGGGGGACGACGCCGCCCGCGCAGGGTTGTCGCGGGCGGGAGGTGCGGGGACGCAGGAACGGGTGGGCCTCGAGGCAGCCAAATCTTAAAGAGTGTTAACTGTCCGCGTCAATCAATGACGGTAGATTTCCTTCGCGCCGGTTGTCCGGATTCCGCCCTGGCCCAAACGACCGTTAAGCTGACGGTGTGGGAACCGACGAGCTGTATCCGCCGGATCGGCTGATCGCCGCGCAGCGCGCCACCGCCGCCGCCGGCCTTGACGCCCTGCTGCTCACACCCGGCAGCGACCTGCGCTACCTGACCGGGTACGACGCCCACGCGGGGGAGCGGCTCACCTGCCTGGTGCTGCCCGCCGAGGGGGAGCCGACCCTGATCGTGCCGAGGCTGGAACGCCCCGCGGCGGAGGCGTCCCCCGCGCCCGCCACCGGTGTGCGCATCGTCGACCACGTCGACGGCGCCGACCCGTACCCCCTGATCGCCGCCGCCCTCGACGGCCCGGTCGCGGCGGTCGGGCTGGCCGACCGAATGTGGGCCGAGCAGGTTCTCGCGCTGCGCGCCGCGCTTCCCGACGCCGCCCAGCGGCTCGCCGGCGAGGTTCTGCGGGAGTTGCGCATCCGTAAGTCGGCGGCCGAGGTGGCGGCGCTCGCCGAGGCCGGCAGGGCCATCGACGAGGTGCACCTGCGGATGGGCGAGTGGCTGCGCCCCGGCCGCACCGAGGCCGAGGTCGCCACCGACATCGCGGCGGCGATCCGGGCCACCGGGCACGTGACTGTCGACTTCGTCATCGTGGCGTCCGGGCCGAACGGGGCCAGCCCGCACCACGGCACCTCGGACCGGCCGATCGGGGTCGGTGATCCGGTGGTGGTGGACATCGGCGGCACGATGCCGTCGGGCTACCGCTCGGACTGCACCCGCACCTACCTGGCCGGCGGGTCCGCGCCGGGCGACTTCCTGGAGTACTACGAGGTGCTGCGCGACGCCCAGCGCGCCGCCGTCGCGGCGGTGCGTCCCGGGATCACCGGCGCGCGGGCCGACGCCGCGGCCCGTGAGCCGATCACCGCCGCCGGCTACGGCGAGGCTTTCCTGCACCGCACCGGCCACGGCATCGGCCTCGACGGTCACGAGGAGCCCTACCTGGTGGCCGGCAACGACCGGCCCCTGGAGGCCGGGATGGCGTTCTCCATCGAACCGGGCATCTACCTGGCGGGCCGGCACGGCGCCCGCATCGAGGACATCGTCGTCTGCACCACGGACGGCGTGCACCAGCTCAACACCACCCCCACGGAGCTCATCGCGCTATGACTGTCGACCGGATCCTGCCCACCGACGAGGCCCACGACCTGCTGGGTCTCGCCACCGAGCTCGCCGACCGCGAGCTCGCACCGAAGGCCGCCGCCTTCGAGGAGCGCGCCGAGTTCCCCCGCGAGGTGCTGCGTACCCTCGGCCGGGCCGGCCTGCTGGGCCTGCCCTACCCCGAGGAGTACGGCGGCGCCGCCCAGCCGTACGAGGTGTACCTGCAGGTGCTGGAGATCCTGGCCAGCCGTTGGCTCGCGGTCGCCGAGGCGGTCAGCGTGCACACCCTGTCCTGCTACCCGGTGGCGGCGTTCGGCAGCGACGAGCAGCGCAAGCTGCTGCCGGACATGATCGGCGGCGAGCTGCTGGGCGCGTACTGCCTCTCCGAGCCGCAGGGCGGCTCCGACGCGGCGTCGCTGAGCACCCGGGCGGTTCGCGACGGCGACGCGTACCTGGTCTCCGGCACCAAGGCGTGGATCACGCACGCCCGGACCGCCGACTTCTACAACGTCTTCTGCCGCACCGGCGGGCCCGGCCCGAAGGGGATCTCCTGCCTGGTCGCCGACGCCGGCACTCCCGGCATCACCCCGCAGGCGGCCGAGCGGACGATGGGTCTGCGCGCCTCCCCGGTGGCCCAGATCGCCTTCGACGACGCGCGGGTGCCGGCCGACCGGCTGATCGGCGGTGAGGGTGAGGGCTTCACCATCGCGATGTCCGCCCTGGACTCCGGCCGGCTCGGCATCGCGGCCTGCGCGGTCGGGCTGGCCCAGGCGGCCCTGGACTACGCGGTCGGGTACGCCCGGGAGCGGCAGCAGTTCGGCCGGTCCATCATCGACTTCCAGGGGCTGGGCTTCCTGCTCGCCGACGCGGCCACGCAGATCTCCGCGGCCCGCGCGTTGACGCTCGCGGCGGCCCGGCTGCGCGACGCCGGCCGCCCGTACGCGATCGAGGCGGCCAAGGCGAAGCTCTTCGCCACCGACATGGCCATGCGGGTGACCACCGACGCGGTGCAGGTGCTCGGCGGCGCGGGTTACGTGGCCGACCACCCGGTGGAGCGGTACATGCGCGAGGCCAAGGTGCTGCAGATCGTGGAGGGCACCAACCAGATCCAGCGAATGGTGATCTCCCGGGCCCTGGCGCGGGGCTGAGGACGACGGGTGCCGGCGCGGCCCGTGGTGGCCGCGCCGGGTACCGCGTCGCCGTCGGGCGGTTTTCCCGGTAGGTTGCACGCCGTGGAGGAGATCGACCGCGCTATCGTCGCCGCGCTGACCGCCGACGGCCGTCTGTCGTACACCGACCTGGCCGAGAGGGTGGGGCTGTCGGTGTCCGCGGTGCACCAGCGGGTGCGCCGGCTGGAGCAACGCGGGGTGATCAAGGGGTACGCCGCCCGGGTGTCGTTCGAGGCGCTGGACCTGCCGCTGACCGCGTTCGTGGCGATCCGCCCATTCGACCCGTCGCAGCCGGACGACGCGCCGGAGCGGTTGTCGCACCTGCCCGAGATCGACTCGTGCTACTCGGTGGCGGGGGAGGACTTCTACCTGCTGCTGGTGCGGGTGGCGAGCCCCGCCGACCTGGAGCGGGTGTTGCAGGAGATCCGTACCTCGGCGAACGTCACGACCCGGACCACTGTGGTGCTGTCCACCCCGTACGAGAACCGGCCGCCGAAGATCAGTGCCGCGGCGCCGGGTCGGTCGCGGTCCCGGGCGCCGGAGGAGCCGGCTGGTTCCACCGCAGGATGACCTGCCGGCCGTGCTCGTGACCGAGCGCGCTGACCGTGGCGGTCTCCAGGCGTAGCCGGCCACCCGCGGACGGGGGCAGGCCGATCCAGCGGGCGCCGAGCACCCGCAGGCTGTGCGCGTGACCGACGAGCGCGACGGTGCCCCGGTCGAGCAGCGGGGTGACCCGCTCCAGCACCCGGTCGACCCGTTCGCCGACCTGTGCGGGGGACTCCCCGCCCGGGCAGCCGTCGGTCCAGATGTTCCAGTGCGGCTGGTCGGCGTGGATGTCGACGGTGGTGCGGCCCTCGTACTCGCCGTAGTTCCACTCGCTGAGGTCCTCGTCGACGGCGTCGACGGTGAGGCCGGCGAGCTGCGCGGTGCGCAGCGCCCGGGAGCGGGGGCTGGCCAGCACTGTCACGAACCGCCGGCCGGCCAGGAACGCGGCCAGGGTGCGGGCCTGTCGCTCGCCGTCGGGGGTGAGCTCCAGGTCGGTGTACGAGGTGTGCCGCAGGCTGGCGCTCCAGGTGGTCTCGCCGTGCCGGATCAGCAGGAGCTCTCCCATGCGGCCAGTTAACCACCGCTTCGCGGGTCGGAAGACGACCCTCCCTCAACCTATCTTCCTAGGATGCTCTAGCGGGTGTGCCGGCCGGCACTGCCGGTTTCGGCACCCGGAGACGGGGCAAGCGAGCGGGGACAACCGCCAGACCGAGGAGGCGCGATGAGCTTCACCGAGAAGGCAAAGAACAAGGTCGAGCAGATGGCCGGCGCCGCGCGGGAGCGCGTCGGCGACATGACCGACAACGAGCGGATGCGTGGCGAGGGCGCCAGCCAGCAGAGCGACGCGCGCGCCAAGCAGGCCGGTCAGAACGTCAAGGACGCCGGTCGCAACGTGAAGGACTCCTTCACGAAGTGACCTGAGCGGTTCGCGGGTCCCCGGGTGCACCGTCGCCCGGGGACCCGTCGCGTGCGGGCGGTTAGTGTCGCCGGGTGACGGTGCTTCGTTCCCTGGTGTTGTTCGCCCTGGCCGCGCTGGCGGAGATCGGCGGCGCGTGGTTGGTGTGGCAGGGCTGGCGGGAGCAGCGGGGCCTGTGGTGGATCGCGGCCGGTGTGGTCGCACTGGGCTGCTACGGGTTCGTCGCGACGTTTCAGCCGGACGCGAACTTCGGCCGGATCCTGGCCGCGTACGGCGGGGTGTTCGTGGCCGGTTCGTTGGGCTGGGCGATGGTGGTGGACGGCTTCCGCCCGGACCGCTGGGACGTGACCGGCGCGGCGCTCTGCCTGCTCGGTGTAGCGGTCATCATGTACGCCCCCCGAGGAGGCGCAACCTGACCCGACCCCCGCTACTTCCGTCGATCATGGAGTTGTGGTGCCTGGTTTGGCACGTGGCAGGCGTTTTGCCGCCACCACAACTCCATGATCGACGGGGCTGGCGCGGGGCAGTGAGGGCGGCTCGCGTTTGGGATGATCGGCGGCGTGATTCGTTCGTCTGTTGGCGTTCTGGTGGTGGTGTTGGCCGTCCTTGCGGGTGCCGGGTGTGACGCGTCGCGGGTGCCGCCGTCGGACCAGCCGGTCTTCGTCGGCTCGTCCGCGTCGTCGACCCCATCCATCGCGCCGTCGGTCGGTGCGTCTCCGGTTGGCGCGTCGTCCAGCGCCGCTGCGCCGCCGCCGTCGACAGGCGTCCCGTCGCCGACGGCGGCTGGCGCCAGGGTGCCGGGCGCGACACCCATCGGGACCAGGGCGCCGGTCGTCAACCACGGACCGCGGACCGGTGACAAGGTCGCATTGACCTTCGACGCGGACATGACCGACGCGATGTTGGCCAGTCTGCGTGCCGGCCGGGTGACGTCGTACGCCAACCTGCGCATCCTCGACCTGCTGGAACGGGAGCAGGTCCCGGCGACGTTCTTCCTGACCGGTAAGTGGGTGCAGCGGTATCCGGACGTCACCCGTCGGATCGCCGGTAATCCGCGCTTCGAGTTGGCCAATCACACCTACGGGCACGCGGCGTTCACCCGGGACTGTTACGACCTGCCCTCGCAGCCGGTCAGCGAGTTGCGCGGCGACGTGGCGAAGACGTTCGAGGTGATCAAGCCGTACGGGGGTCGGCAGACCCGGTACTTCCGGTTCCCGGGGCTGTGTCACGACGCGGCGGCGCTGGACGCTCTGGCCCCGCTGGGCGTGACGGTGGTCGACGGTGACGTGGTCAGCGGTGACCCGTTCGCGAAGGCGTGGAAGCCGTTGGTGCGGGCGGTGGTGGACCACGTACGCCCGGGGTCGGTGGTGATCATGCACGTGACCGAGGCGAACGCGGCGATGACCGATGAGGCGTTGCCGCACATCCTGGCCGGGTTGCGCGAGCGGGGGTTGACGCCGGCGCCGTTGTCCGAGGTGTTGGCCGGCTGAGTCGCCGTCGGAGGCAGGTGGCCCGTCACGGTTGAGGCCGCACCGGACATGGAGTGTTCGTGAGCTCCGAGACAGAGCGGGACGAGGACCGTTTCCGGCGGGCGTACGCCGAGGATTTCGAGTCGTTGCTGGCGTACGCGTTGCGGCGTGTCGCGTACCCGGAGGACGCGGCTGACGTGGTCGCGGAGACCTTCCTGGTGGCGTGGCGTCGCCGGGAGGACCTTCCGGTCGCTGGTGAGGCCCGGCTGTGGTTGTACGGGGTGGCCCGGCGGGTGTTGGCCAATCATCACCGTGGGGGTGTGCGGCGGCAGCGTCTCGGTGAGCGGTTGCGCCAGCAGATTGTCGCTTCGGTCGCTGATCCGGGCAGTGCGGTGCCGGAGCGGCTTGCCGTTCGGGCGGCGTTGGCGGGGCTGCCGGAGGTGGACCGGGAGGTGCTGATGCTGACCGTGTGGGAGGGGTTGCCGCCGCATGAGGTGGCGGCGGTGCTGGGGGTGTCTCCCGCGGCGGTGCGGACCCGGTTGTCGCGGGCGCGGGCGCGGTTGCGGGGGTTGGTCGGTGACGACCCGGGGCCGCCCGGACATGTACTCGACGTGCTGACCACTTCCGCCCGCAAGGAGGACTCATGACCCTGGAGGAGCGTGTCGACCGGCTGGTTCGGGATGCCGACCCGGGTGGGCTCGGGGTGATGGGGGACCTCGGTGGGGTGAGGCAGGCGCTGCTGGAGGACATCATGTCCGAGTCGTTGGTCCGGCGTGCTGTCGGGCCACCGTGGCGGCGGTTGTGGGTGCGTCGCTTGGCGGGCGTGGTGACGGCGGCTGCCGTGCTCGTGAGTGTCGTGCCGGTGTCGATGGTGGTGCGGGGGCAGGCCGAGGGTGAGGGGGTCTCTCCGATCGTCAGCGCGGGTGCGGGGGCCGTCTTTTCTCGGTCGGCGATGGAGGCGGCGGAGAGGAGCCCGCGGTTGCTGATCGATCGGGTCGGTTGGACGGTCGTGGCCCTGTCCGAGTTCTCGGAGAACATGGGCGTGGTCCGGTTTCGTCGGGGTGGGCGGGAACTGGAGATGAACTGGTATCCGGCGTACGCGTACACGGACCGGTATGCCAATCAGCGCGATGCGGGGCCGGGGAGGTCGGTGCGGGTGGACGGTTGGCCGGCTGATGCGTTCCAGAGCCTCAGCGGTGATTTCACTGTGCTGGTGCGTGCCCGCGACAGTCTGGTCGTGGAGATGAAGACCTCCGCGAACTGGTCGCGCAAGGACCTGGACCGGGTTCTGGCGGACGTCGTTCGGGTGGACGCGCGGACGTGGTTGGCGGTGCTCCCGGCGGAGATGGTCGAGCCGGTGCGGGAGCGGGCGGCGAAGGTGCTCGCCGACGTGCCGCTGCCGCCGGGGTTCGATGTCGGCGCGCTGGAGGAGATCGGGGTGAGCGATTCGTACCACTTCGGCGTCGCTGTGACGTCCCGGGTGGGTTGTGGGTGGATCGCGGAGTGGCAGCGGGCGCGATCAGTCGGGGATGAGGCCGGGGTGCGGCGGGCCGCCGGCGCGCTGCGGAGCAGTCACGGGTGGCGGGTGCTGCGGGACATGGACAAGGCCGGCGACTGGCCGGAGGTGTTCTGGGAGTACGCCGACGAGGTGGCGGGCGGGACGCTGCGGGCCGGCTATGCGCAGGGTCTGGACTGCGCCTGACCACGGAGTGTGCGACACCCCCGGGAGTGGTCTCCCCGGGGGTGTCGTCGTCGGTGGGTCAGTCGTCGCGGTGGTCGTTCCACCACTGCTGGCCGTCGGCGGGCAGGGTGTCGATCGGGTCGTAGTAGGCGTAGCGCTTGTTGAGCGCCTCCAGGTCGGCGGACTCGATGGAGGTGCGGTAGTTCTTGGTCCAGTAGGAGATGCCGCGTTCGCGGTCGTAGTCGGTGAGCATGTGCACCCAGCGTTTGCCGACGAAGGGGACGTCGCAGACGATGCGGGGGGTGGCGTAGCCGGGTAGGTAGCCCATGATGTCGTGCTGGAGTTGTTGGGCGTGACAGACCGGGACGCGCCAGTGTTCGGCGTTGGGGATCATGTCGCACATGTAGAAGTAGTAGGGCAGGATCCCGGCTTCGCCTTGGAGGGCGAAGCAGAGGTCGAGCAGTTCCGGGGTGGTGGCGTTGACGCCGCGCATGAGGACGCCCTGGTTGCGGACGTCGCGGACGCCGACGTCGAGGGCGGTCTGGGCGGCCTTGGCGACCAGTGGGGTGAGCGACTGGGCGTGGTTGACGTGGGTGTGGATGGCGAGGTTGACGCCGCGTCGGGCGGCGGTGCGGGCGACGCGTTCCAGGCCTTCGACGACGTCGGGTTGCAGCCAGTGCTGGGGGAGGCCCATGAGGGCTTTGGTGGCGAGTCGGATGTCGCGGACCGTCTCCAGTTCGAGCAGGCGCATGAGGTACGACTCGAGGTTGCGCCAGGGGACGTTGGCGACGTCGCCGCCGGAGACGACGACGTCGCGGACGCCGGGGTGGCCCTTGAGGTAGGCGATGTGGGCGTCGTAGCGGTCGACGGGCTTGAGGGTGAGTTTGAGTTTGTCGACGGCGGGGGTGGAGTTGCCGACGAGGTCCATCCGGGTGCAGTGCCCGCAGTACTGGGGGCAGGTGGAGAGCAGTTCGGCGAGGACCTTGGTGGGGTAGCGGTGGGTGAGGCCTTCGGCGACCCACATGTCGTGCTCGTGGAGGCTGTCGCGGCTGGCGTAGGGGTGTGAGGGCCAGTCGGTGCGGCGGTCGGAGGCGACGGGGATCATGTAGCGGCGGATGGGGTCGGCGAGCAGCGCCTCGGTGGTGAGGGGCGCGAACGGCACCATCGTGTTGATCATTTGTGGTGGCACCAGCATGGACATGGTTGCCAGGGCCTTCTGGTCGGCCTCGAGGTCGGCGTAGAAGGTCTCGTCGATGAGGTCGCCGAAGACGGCGCGGAGCTGCTTGATGTTCTTGACGCAGTTGACGCGTTGCCACTGGGCGGATTCCCACTGGTCGCGGGTGACGGTGCGCCAGCCGGGGAAGCGGGTCCAGTCGGGTTCGACCAGGGGGCGGCGGTGGTATTCGTAGGGCTGCCCGGCGGTCGGTGTGGCGACCGGGGCGTGACGGGGTTGCGGGATGGTCTGGGTCACGGCCCCTCCTCGGTGGTGCTGGTGATCGACGGGCCCGAAGGCTACTGGAAAATATTCGGTACAGAAACTAGTCTGCCGTAAGTTTTCCCGCTACGCGAGCCTTGACCGGGGCTTCGGGCGGCTGGGCAGGGGAGGTTGGCGTGACGTCACCGGTGGGACTGCACCGCGTCGTGCAACCGGCGGGGGTGCTGCCGCAGGCGGCCTGGCGCCTGGACGCGTCGGCGGCGATAGCGCCGAACGAGGTGCGGATCCGGGTGCAGCGGCTGAACCTGGACGCGGCGAGTTTCCGGCAGTTGTCGGAGAAGCACGGCGGGAACGGCGACGCGGTCCGCGCCGAGGTGCTGGAGATCATCTCGACGCGGGGCAAGATGCAGAACCCGGTGACCGGGTCCGGTGGGATGTTGATCGGCACTGTCGAGGAGGCCGGGCGGCGTTCCCCGTTGGGGTTGAAGGTCGGCGAGCGGGTGGCGACCCTGGTGTCGTTGACGCTGACCCCGCTGGTCGTGACCGACGGGCTGGCTCGGTGGGACGGGCGCAGTGAGCAGGTGCCGTGTGACGGGTGGGCGATCCTGTTCGCCCGGTCCATCGCGGCGGTGCTGCCCGACGACGAGGACCCGCAGTTGTCCCTGGCGGTGCTGGACGTGTGTGGGGCGCCCGCGTTGACCGCTCGGGTGGTGTCACGCTACGTCGAGGACCGTCGTCGTGTCGGTGACCCGACGCCGGTGCGGGTGGCGGTGATCGGCGGGGCCGGTAAGAGCGGGTCGTTGTCGCTCGCGGCGGCGCGGCGGGTGGGCGCCGCGCGTACCGTCGGGGTGGTGCCGGTGGCGGCGGAGCGCGACGCGCTGACGGCCGCCGGGCTGGCGTCTGCGGTGGCGGTGGCCGACGCCCGGGATCCGGTGGGGGTGTCCACGGCGGTGACCACCGCCCTGGGCGCGCCGGCGGACGTGACAGTGGTGTGCGTGGACGTGCCGGGGTGTGAGCACGGCGCGGTGTTGGCCACCGCGGACGGCGGCACGGTGATCTTCTTCTCGATGGCGACGAGCTTCTCGGCGGCGGCGTTGGGCGCGGAGGGGTTGGCGGCGGACGTGACGATGCTGGTGGGCAACGGGTACGTGCCGGGGCACGCGGAGTTGGCGTTGGGGTTGCTGCGCGCCGAGCCGGGGGTGCGTCAGCTGTTCGCGGCGCGGATCGCGGCAGACTGAGGTCATGACGAACCCCTCGACGTTGTACCGCGGCGGCGTGCTGCACTGTCCCGCCGACCCGAGTGCGACAGCGCTGCTGGTGTCCGGTGGGCGGATTGCCTGGTTGGGGACCGACGGTGACGCGCCGCCGGCCGATCGGGTGGTGGACCTGGACGGGGCGTTGGTGACCCCGGCGTTCGTCGACGCGCACGTGCACGCCACCGACACGGGGTTGGCGTTGTCCGGGCTGGAGTTGTCCGGGATGCGTTCGGCTGCGCAGTTGTTGGACGCGGTGGCCGGGTTCGCGGCGGGTCTGCCGGCGGACGCGGTGGTGCTGGGGCACGGCTGGGACGAGTCGGGCTGGTCGGATCCGGCGTTGCCGGACGCGGCGGCGTTGGACCGGGCGGCCGGTGGTCGGCGGGTGTACCTGTCGCAGGCGTCGATCCATTCGGCGTTGGTGTCGTCGGCGTTGCTGGCGGCGTGTCCGCAGGCGGCGCAGGCGGCCGGGTTCGACGCGTCGGGGTGGTTGCGGCGCGACGCGCACCACGTGGTGCGGGCGGCGGCGCAGGGGTCGGTGAGCCGGGCGCAGCGGGTCGCCGCGCAGCGGGTGGCCCTGTCGCATGCGGCGTCGCTGGGGATCGCGGCGGTGCACGAGTGCGGTGGTCCGGACATCTCCGACGAGGAGGATTTCACCGGGTTGTTGGGCATCTCCGGTGCGGGGGTGCCGGAGGTGTACGGGTACTGGGGTGAGTTGGGTGGCGCGGCGCGGGCCCGGGAGTTGGGTGCCGTGGGCGCCGGGGGTGATCTGTTCGCCGACGGGGCGTTGGGGTCGCGGACGGCGCACGTGTCGCGGGCGTACGACGACGGCGACGGGTGCGGGCACGGGTACCTGACGGTCGAGCAGGTGCGTGATCACCTGTTGGACTGCGCGGCGCACGGCGTGCAGGGGGGTTTCCACGCGATCGGTGACGCGGCGATCGGCACGGTGCTGGACGGGTTCGCGGCGGCTGCCGCGACGGTGGGTGTGGAGCGGTTGCGCGCGGCCCGGCACCGCATCGAGCACGCGGAGATCATGAACCGGCGGTTGATCGCCCGGTTCGTGGAGTACGGGGTCGTGGCGAGCATGCAGCCGGCGTTCGACCGGTTGTGGGGTGGCGCGGGTCGGATGTATGAGGCGCGGTTGGGGTTGGACCGGTCGTTGGAGTCGAATCCGATGGGTGCGCTGCACTCGGTGGGTGTGGCGTTGGCGTTCGGGTCGGATTCGCCGGTGACGCCGTTGGATCCGTGGGGGTCGGTGCGGGCGGCGGCGGCGCACCACAACCCGGCGCAGCGGATGAGTGTGCGGGCGGCGTTCGCCGCGCACACCCGTGGTGGGTGGCGGGCGGTGCACCTGGACGTGGAGGGGGTCCTCGCGTTGGGTGCGCCGGCGACGTTCGCGGTGTGGTCGACGCCGGCGGGGGTGGAGCGGGGTCTGCCGGTGGTGCTGGCCGAGGACCCGGAGCTGCGGGGCCCGGACGATCCGACGCCGTTGCCGGTGTGTCGGCGTCTGGTGCTGCGCGGTGAGGTCATCTACGAGGAAGGGTCATCGTGAGCGAGCGCAGCGAGCGAACCATCAGGCACAGGAACGAGTGGATGGTCGATGAGCAAGCTTGATCTTGATCCGGTGCTGGTGGCGCGGGCGCGGGAGTTGGCGCGTCGGGCCGGGCAGCCGGTGGTGGACCTGGCCCGCAGCCACACGACGGTGTCGGTGGAGCGGGCGGTGCTGCGGCTGGCCGGGGTGACCGGCGCCGACCCGGACGGCATCCCGTGGGTGAACCGGCTCGTCGACGCGGTCGCCGCGGACGTCGGTCTGGGGCACGGGGTGGCGGTGCCGGTCTTCGACGCTCTGGCCCGTGAGGGCCTCACCGATGTGACGTTGTTGGCGCAGAAGGCGGCGGCCGGGTCGGTGCGGTTCAGCCAGCCCACCGGTCGGGCGGCGACGGCGGCGCGCCGCGCGGCGCGTAAGGCCGTCGGGGCGGGCGTCCGGCGCATCGACCGGCGGCGCGCCGAGCGGGACCGGCTCGTGAAGCGTCACGGTGACCCGGCGCAGCGGCCGTGGATCTACCTGATCGTGGCCACGGGCGACATCTACGAGGACATTCCGCAGGCGCAGGCGGCGGCGCGGGCCGGCGCGGACGTGATCGCGGTGATCCGTTCCACGGGGCAGTCGCTGTTGGACTACGTGCCCGAGGGTGCGACCCGGGAGGGGTTCGCCGGCACGTACGCCACGCAGGAGAACTTCCGGTTGATGCGCGCGGCGTTGGACGAGTCGTCGAAGGAGGTCGGCCGGTACGTGCGGTTGACCAACTACGCGTCCGGGTTGTGCATGCCGGAGATGGCGACGCTCGCCGGTCTGGAACGGCTCGACATGATGCTCAACGACTCGATGTACGGGATCCTGTTCCGCGACATCAACCCGGTGCGCACGTTCGTCGACCAGCGGTTCTCCCGGCAGGTGCACGCGCGCGCCGGGATCATCATCAACACCGGTGAGGACAACTACCTGACCACCGCCGACGCTGTCGACGAGGCGCACACGGTGACGGTGTCGCAGCTGCTCAACGAATTCTTCGCGCACGAGGCGGGGTTGGCGGACTGGCAGTTGGGCCTGGGGCACGCGTTCGAGATCAACCCGGAGGTGCCGGAGTCGTTCCGGCTGGAGTTGGCGCACGCCCTGTTGGCGCGGGAGTTGTTCCCCGACGCGCCGTTGAAGTGGATGCCGCCGACGAAGCACATGACCGGTGACGTGTTCCGGGGCAACCTGCTCGACGGGTTCTTCAACCTGGCGGGGGCGCTGACCGGTCAGGGCATCCTGCTGGTGGGGATGATGACCGAGGCGGTGGTGACGCCGTGGTTGTCGGACCGGGACATCGCCCTGCAGAACGTGCGGTACGTGTTGGGCGCGGCCGGTGGGCTGCACGAGGACTTCGTGCCGGCGCCGGGCGGGTTCATCCGCCGCCGCGCCAACCAGGTTCTCGGTGAGGCGCTGGACCTGTTGGAGCGCATCGGGGAGCAGACGTTGCTGACGGCGATCGCCGAGGGCACGTTCGGGATCATGAAGCGGCCCGCGGACCGGGGCAAGGGCCTGGCCGGGGTGGCCGCGCACGAGGCGGACTACTGCAACCCGGCCACGGAGATCCTGGAGGCGGGGCGTGAGTAATACGATCGTGCGCCCGTACGGGGACACCACCGGTGACGGGATGGTGCAGGTGTCGTTCACCCTGCCGGTGTCGCACGACAAGCGGGCCGAGGGCGCGGCGGTGCAGTTGGCCAACAAGATGGGCATCGACCCGGCGATGGTGGTGCACGCCAAACCGATGGGCGACGGGTTCACGTTCTTCGTCGTGTACGGGCGGGTCAACCACCTGGTCGACCTGAACGCGGTGCAGGTGGTGGAACGGGACTTCGCGCTGCTGTCGGCGAAGGACGTCAACACGGTCATCAAGCAGCGGTTGCGGCGCAAGCTGTCGGTGGTCGGGGCGTGCATCGGCACCGACGCGCACACCGTGGGCATCGACGCGATCCTCAACGTGAAGGGCATCGCGGGGGAGAAGGGCCTGGAGTACTACCGGGAGTTGAAGGTCACCAACATGGGTGCGCAGGTCAGTGTGCCGGAGTTGGTGGAGATGGCCCGGGTGGAGAAGGCCGACGCGGTGCTGGTGTCGCAGGTCGTCACGCAACGCGACGCGCACCTGCACAACACCCGGGAGATGTCCGCGGCGTTCCGGGAGGCGATGCCCGCGGGCCGGCGGCCGCTGCTGATCGTCGGTGGTCCCCGGTTCGACGAGACGATGACCGACGAGTTGGGTGTGGACCGGATCTTCGGTCGGGGCACCACGCCCGGCGAGGTGGCCAGTTACCTCGTGCACGCCCTGATCACGAAGCGGAAGGCGATGGCATGAGGACGGTAGGGGCATGACCGACGAACGGCTCGGGTTGACCGTGACGCACCGGCGGTATGTGCCGTACTCGCACGCGCACTACGCGGGCAACCTGGTCGACGGGGCGTACGCCCTGGGGTTGTTCGGGGACGTGGCGACCGAGGTGTGTATCCGCACCGACGGCGACGAGGGGTTGTTCGCCGGGTACTCCGACGTGCGGTTCAGCGCTCCCGTCCACGCCGGTGACGTGGTGGAGGTGACCGCGCGGGTGTCGCGGGTGGGCTCCCGCAGCCGCACCCTGGAGTTGGCGTGCGTGGTGGTGTGCCGGGGTCGCCCGGACCGCTCCGGGTCCGCCGCGGAGGTCCTGGACCCGCCGATCGTGGCGGTCACCGCGACCGGCACCGTGGTCGTCCCCGCCGCCAGCGAAGACCTGTGACCCTGGCGGTCTGCGCGGACGTCGGGTCGACGTACACCAAGGCGGCGGTGGTGGACCTGGCCGCCGGTGTGCTGGTGGGTGCCGCGTCGGCGCCCACGACGGTCGGCTCCGACGTGCTGCACGGCCTGGACGCCGCGGTCACGGCGGCCACCGCCGGGCTCGGTGTCCGCGACGTGCCGTGGTACGTGTGTTCGTCGGCCGGCGGTGGGTTGCGGCTGGCCGTCATCGGCTACGAGCCGTTGGTCACCGCGCAGGCCGGGCGGCGCGTCGGGTTGTCCGCCGGCGCGCACGTGGTGCACGTGGCGGCCGGTCGGCTCGGTGCGGCGGACCTGGCGGCGTTGCGCGCCTCCCGACCCGACGTGGTCCTGCTCGTCGGCGGCACCGACGGCGGTGACGCCGACACGGTCACCCACAACGCGACCCGGCTGGCCCGCGCCCGGTGGCGCAGACCGGTGGTGTACGCGGGCAACGCCGACGTGCGCGAGGACCTCACCGCCCTGCTGGCGGCCGCCGGGGTGCCGGTGACGGGTGCGGAGAACGTCCTGCCCCGCATCGGGGTCCTGGCGCCGGCGTCGGCGCGCGCGGCGATCCGCGAGGTGTTCCTGCGTCACGTCATCGGGGGTAAGCGACTGTCGCGGGGCAGCCGGTTCGCGCGGCTGGTGCGTGCGGCCACCCCCGACGCGGTCCTCACCGGTGTGGAGGTGCTCGCCGACACCATCGGCGGTGACCTGGCCGTGGTGGACGTGGGTGGCGCCACCACCGACGTGTACTCGGTGCTCACCCCCGACGAGCGGGCCACCGGGCCCGGTCGGGAGGTCGCCGGCAGTCTCTGGCGGGCCCGCACCGTCGAGGGGGACCTGGGCATGCGGTGGAGCGCCCCCGGGGTGCTGCGCGCCGCCGTCGAGGAGCGGCTGTTGACTGCGGGCGACGCCGACGCCCTGGCGGCCGACGCGGACCGTCGGGCCACCGACCCGGCGTTCCTGGCCGTCGACGACACGCAGCGGGCCGTGGACGCCCAGGTCGCCACCCTCGCGGCGACGGTGGCCCTGCGGCGGCACGCGCGGGGCGCCGGGACGGGTGAGCGGGCCGGACGGGACCTGCGTGACGTGCGGTTGCTGGTGGGTTCCGGTGGGGTGCTGCGGCACGCCCCGACGTCCGTGTCCGGGCAGGTGTTGGCGGCGGTCCTCGCCGACCACGCCGGCGGGTGGGCGTTGCCGCGGGCCGCCGCCGCGGTGGTCGACGTCGACTACGTGCTGGCCGCCGGAGGGCTCCTCGCGCGGGAGCATCGGGCGGCGGCGGGGGCCCTGCTGCGTCACCATCTGCGGACACATTGAGACGCGCCGACCCGACACGCCGTGTCGCAACACACGACAGGCCGGGTGTGGGTTGACAACCAACGGGGGTCGGCACGTACCGTCTTTGAGTCCTACCACGGGAAGCGGCTGTTGTTCGCTTCGTCCCTTCGTCCGCTGGCCGAGCGACATGTTCTCAGCATCATCGTCGCGGCGGCCAGGTCCAGCGGGCGGGGGTCGGCGGGGCGGCGCGAACCGGCCGCGGTTACCGGTGTATGGGCAGGGTGAGGTGCACGGCCAGTAGACAACGGCCCGGCGGGGGCAGCCAGTCCGCGTCCGGTCGGTCCGAAGGTCGTCGTGCCCCATCCTCGCCACACCGGCCGGGAAGGGCCTGGGAGCATCGGGGCGCGGCGCGAGCCGCGCCCCGATTTCGTCTCCACCCGAGGCGCGGACCGCGCCCGTGCCGCTGTTCGTGATCAGGTTCGGCCGGCCTTCCTCGACCTCATTCCTATCACCTGATCATCGCGTCGCACCGCTCACTGTCGGCTGCCCGATGCGGCTGCTGCGGCCCTCGGCCAGGTAGCCTTCGCCCCGTGATCGAGGTGAAGCGGTGACGACCCTGGACCGGGATGAGTCCCACGCCCCGGCAGCGCCGACCCGACCGGTCGTGACCGGTCAGCCGCTGCCGTTGCGGGTCGCCGCGCCCCTGGCCGTGGCCGCCGGGCTGGCTCTGCTGGTGGCGTTCCCCCCGTACGGGGTGTGGCCGCTCGCCCCGGTCGGCGTGGCGTTGCTGGCCGCCGCCACCCACCGGCGGCGGTTGCGCGCCGGCGCCGGCCTGGGCTTCCTCACCGGCGTGGCGCTCTTCGCCCCGCTGCTGGCCTGGACGAACCTGCACACCGGTTACCTGCCGTGGGTGCTGCTGTCGCTGTTGCAGGCCGGCTACCTGGCGATGCTCGGCGCGGCCACCGCCTGGGTGTCCCCGCTGGTCGACCGCGTCCGCTGGTCGTGGCCGGTGCTGACCGGGCTGCTGTGGGTCGGGCAGGAAGCCCTGCGCGACCGCACCCCGTTCGGTGGTTTCCCGTGGGGGCGGCTGGCGTTCAGCCAGGACACCTCCCCGCTGCTGCGCCTGGCCTCGCTGGGCGGGGCGCCGCTGGTGACGTTCGCCGTGTCGCTCCTGGGCGGGCTGCTCGTCACCGCCGCCTGGCGCGGATGGGCCGTCGCCCGCCGCCGGGCACCTGAGGGCACCACCGGGCACCCGCACAGCCGGCCGGACGCCACGGACGACCCCCACACCGCCCCGCCGGGCGCCCCCCCGCGAGGATGGCGCCAGGGCGGCGTGGCGGTGGCGTCCCGTTCTCGTGCCGGCCGCCGTGGCCGTCGCGTTGACCGCCGGGGCGCTGCTCGTGCCCGTCGCCGCCGCCGGGTCCGGCGCCACGGTCACCGTGGCGATCGTGCAGGGCAACGTGCCGCGCCTGGGCCTGGACTTCAACGCCCAACGGCAGGCGGTGCTCGACAACCACGTCGACGCCACCCTCGAACTGGCCGCCCGGGTCGCCGCCGGCCAACAGGACCAACCCGACCTGGTGGTGTGGCCGGAGAACTCCAGCGACATCGACCCGCTGCGCAACCCCGGCGCCGGTGCGCGGATCTCCCAGGCCGCCGACACCGTCCGCGCGCCGATCCTGGTCGGCGCGGTGCTGCTCGGGCCCGGTGCCGGGCAGGTCCGCAACGCGGGCATCCTGTGGCGGCCCGGCACCGGCGCGGACCTGGACCAGCTGTACACCAAACGCCACCCCGTGCCGTTCGCCGAGTACGTGCCGCTGCGCGACGTGGCCCGCATGGTCAGCAAGCAGGTCGACCTGATCCGCAACGACTTCGTGCCGGGGAGCACCCCGGGCGTGGTACGCGTCGGCCCGGCCGTGCTGGGTGACGTGATCTGCTTCGAGGTCGCCTACGACGCTGTGGTCCGCGACACCGTCACCGGCGGCGCGCAACTGCTGGTCGTGCAGACCAACAACGCGACGTTCGACGTGGCGGAGGCCCGCCAGCAGTTGGCCATGGTCCGGTTGCGGGCCGTCGAGCACGGCCGTCAGGCGTTGATGGCCTCCACGGTCGGCGTGTCCGGGTTCGTGGCACCCGACGGGCGGGTAAGCGATGCCACCGGGTTCAACACCCGGGAGATCGTGGTGCGGCAGCTGCGCCTCGACGACGGACGTACCCTCGCCACCCGGCTCGGTTGGTGGCCGGAGGTGGTGCTCGCCGCGGTGGCCGCGGCGGCCCTGGTCGGCGCCGCGGTGCTGCGCCGGCGGCAACGGATCATGCCCGGTTAGCAACAGCCGGTACGCCGGCGGGAGCGGAGGAACCGTGATCCAGGCGACCGATACGATCCGACGCCCGGACGAGGTGCCCGGAGTGGGCCGGGTGCTGGTGGTGATCCCCACCTACAACGAGGCCGACAACATCGCCGCGATCGTGGGCCGGGTCCGGCGCGCCGCCCCGGCGGTGCGGATCCTCATCGCCGACGACAACAGCCCCGACGGCACCGGCGCGATCGCCGACGCCCTCGCCGACGGCGACACCCACGTGCAGGTGTTGCACCGTCACGGCAAGGAGGGCCTCGGCGCGGCGTACCTGGCCGGGTTCGGGTGGGCCCGGGAACGCGGGTACCAGGCGGTCGTGGAGATGGACGCCGACGGCTCCCACGCCCCGGAGGACCTGCCGGCGCTGCTGGACGCCGCCCGCGACGCCGACGTGGTGATCGGGTCACGGTGGACCAGCGGCGCCCGCGTGGTCAACTGGCCGCTGCGGCGGCTGCTGCTGTCGCGCGGCGGCAACCTGTACGCGCGCCTGGCGCTGGGGATGCCGGTCTCGGACGCCACCGGCGGTTACCGGGTGTACCGGATCAGCGCGTTGGACGCCATCGACCTGGGGTCGGTGACCTCGCAGGGGTACTCGTTCCAGGTGGAGCTGTCCCGCCTGGCGCACCGGGCCGGGGTGCGGATCGTGGAGGTGCCGATCACGTTCGCCGAGCGGGAACGCGGGGACAGCAAGATGAGTCCGAAGATCGTGGCCGAGGCGCTGTGGCGGATCACCGCCTGGGGTGTGCGCGACCGCCGTCAGGCGGTACGCCGTGGCCTGCACGGCACGGCCACCGGTCAGGCGCGGTGGCCGTGAGCGAGGTCGTGTCATGCTGGATGGGCGGGACACGCCCATGGTGTCGCGGGAATGGCGATGAGGTGAGATGCGCCGAGGACTGAGGTTCGTGCCGTTGGCCCTGTTGCTGGCGGTGGTGGTGGAACTGGCGGTGTTCGTCGGTGTGGGGCGGGCGCTGGGGTTCGGGGTGGCCGTGCTGCTGGTCTTCGCGGCGTCCCTGCTGGGGTTGGTGCTGCTGCGCCGGGAGGGCATGCGCGCCTGGCGGGGGTTCCGGTCCGCCGCGGCGGCCGGGCAACCACCGGGTGGGCAGGTGACCGACGGGCTCGTCGGGTTGGCCGGGGCGTTGCTGCTCGCGGTGCCCGGTCTGGTCAGCGGGCTGGCCGGGTTGCTGCTGCTGGTGCCGCCGGTGCGGCGACTGGCCCGCGCCGGGGTGCGCCGTGCCACCGAGCGGCGGGTGTCGTCGATGGTCGCCGGTGACCTGTTCGGCCCCCGGACGGTGCGGGTGCGCCAGGGTGCGCCGCAACCGACCCCCCGACCGGAGCAACCGGTGGTGGTCGACGGCGGTCGGGCGATCGAGGGCGAGATCGTGGAGCCCGGCCGCCACTGAGTACGCGAAACGACGCCGCCCCCGGGGTAACCCCGGGGGCGGCGTCGTCGTACGTCGTGCAGCTCAGGCGCGGCCGCGACGGGTCCGGACCTCCTGCAGGCGCTCCTCGAGGATGTCCTCGAGCTCGGCGATCGAACGCCGCTCCAGCAGCATGTCCCAGTGGGTACGCGGCGGCTTGGCCTTCTTCTGCTCCGGCTCGCTGCCGTCGACGAGTCGGGCGACGCTGCCGTCGAACTTGCATTCCCAGGTCGTCGGGACCTCGGCGTCGACGGCGAACGGCACCTCGAACTGGTGGCCCTTGGCGCAGAGGTACTCGCGGGTCTGACGCGGCGCGAGCTCCGTGTTGCGGTCGGATTCGTAGCTCACCGCGCCAAGGCGGCTTCCGCGCAGCATACGCTCGCCCATGATCGACTTCCCCTCGTTCGTGGTGCTGGTCTTCTGGGTGTAACTGTGTGTTCCCGTCGAGCCATTCCCGCCCGGGGGCGTGAGGCGTCCACGGTCGGACCGGGACCAAGGGTAACCGGCCCGGGCGGTCAGCCGGCCAGGTGATCCCCGGGCGGGGTCGCGACGGCGGTGTGTCCGCTGCCACCGGGGATGTTAACCGCCCGGACGCGGCGAAGGTTGCGCCGTCCCGTTCAGGTGTCCGCCCCGCCCGTCGGCGTCGGACCCAACCGGGCCAACGCCAACGCCAGGTCGCTGACCTGGTCACCGAGCTGCGCCACCCGCCGCTGGGCCGCGTCCCGGTCGGTCTCGGCGGCGTCGAGTCGTACCGTCAGGGCGGTGACCTGGCCCTCGGCGGTGGCCGTGGCCTGCCGGGCCGCGGCCAGCTCGGCGGTGAGGGTGTCGCGGTGGGCGGCGGTCGCGGCCAGTTCCGCGCGCAGCCGCGCCGCGAGTTCGGCGGCCTCCTGCCGGGCGTCGTCGGCCTGCTGGGCCGCGACCTGCGCGCGGTCGCGGGCCCGGTCGGCCTGCTCGCGGGCGCGGGCGGCGTCGGCGGCCTCGGCGCGGGTCCGCGCGGCGTCGGCGCGGGCCTGCTCGATCTGCCGCCGTACGTCCTGCACCTCGGCCTGCCACCGCCCGGCCCGCTCGGTCGCCTCGGCGGCGGCCCGGGTGGCCCGTTCGGCGTCGGCGCGCGCCGCGTCGCGTTCCACGGTCAGGTCGGTCACCCGTTGCCGCTCGGTGTCCCGTTCGGCCCGCAGGTCGCGCACCTCGACGCGGGCCTGGTCCCGGTCACGTTCGGCCTGGGCGCGCAACGCCTCGGCGGCGCTGACGTCGTGGCGTGCCTGGTCGCGGGCGGCCTCGGCGTGCCGGGCGCGTTCGTCGGCCGCGGTGGCCCGCCGCCCGGCCTGCTCGGCGTCCTGCCGGGCGTCGTCGGCCTCGGCGCGCGCGACGCGGGCCTGCTCGCGGGCCCGTGCGGCGTCGGCCGCCGCGGCCTCGGCGTCGTCGCGGGCCTCGTCACGTTCGGTCTGCGCCGCCGCCACCTCGGCGGCGGCCTCCGCGCGGGCCTGCGCGAGTTGCCGCTGCACACCCACCGGCGACAACTCGGCGTGCAGCGACTCGGTCAACGTCTCGACGATCTGGTCGAGGCGCTCCACCGCCTCCCAGGTGCGGGCCACCTGCCCGGGCAGGCCGGGGGCGTTGCGGTGGCGCATCCGGCTGTTGCGGGAGGCGCGCTGGCAGGCGCCGTCGTTGTCCCGGCAGTAGCGAAACGGCCGGCCCGCGCCGACACGCTGCGCCACCGGCGCTCCACAGTGGGCACACGGACGGGTCTCGGTGGTGCTGGGCTGGGCGTCCATCGAGGGCGAAGTCTAGTGCCGGCCGTTCAGGTCGTCGTCCGGGCGGTGGCGTCCAGGGTGTAGCGGCGTTGCAGCAGCACCGCCGCGAGCATCGCTGCCGCCGGCAGCAGTCCGAAGCCGTAGCGGACCGCGGCGAGCGCCGTGTCCGGCTGCACCGGCGACTCACCGGCCGTCGAGGCCACGAAACCACCGACGGTCAGGCACAGGGCGTACGCGTACGGACCGAGGGCCGCGCCGGTGGCCTCGGTGGCCGTCCACACCCCGGTGTACGTGCCGGCGCCGGTGGTGGCGGGGGCCGCGCGGATGACGTCGGGCAGCATCGAGAACGGCAGCAGTTGCATGCCGGCGAAGGCCACGCCGAGCACCGCCACCGCGCCGATCAGCACCGGCAGGCCGGCCGGTCTGCCCACCGCCAGCACCAGCGACCCGAGGGCGAAGGCGCCCTGCGCGCCGAGCAACGCCCGTTGCTTGCCGACGCGGCGGGCCACCATCAGCCAGGCCGGGGTGACCAGCAGCGCCGGTGCGACGAACGCGGCCACCAGCACCGTGGTCAGGCCGGTGGCCCGCAGTTCGTACTCGGCGTAGTAGGGCACCCCGGCGAGCACCAGGTGAGTGGTGGTGGACATCGCCAGGTAGGCGGCGACGAGCCAGCGGAACTGCCGGTCGCGCAGCGCGGTGCGCAGCGCCCGCCACCCGCCGTGCCCCGCCGGGGCGGGATCCGCCGCCGACCCGCGCAGCCGGGCGATGCCGGCGACGCCGACGGACATGGCCACCAGCATCCCGACGGCGAGGACCAGGCCCATCCGCTGGTAGCCGGAGCGGGTCGCGGCGTCGCCGCCGGTGAGCAGCGGCGCGAGCAGGCCGGACACCAGGATGCCCAGGGTCAGCACGACCATCCGGAACGCCATCAGCCGGGTGCGTTCGTCGTAGCCGATGCGCAGGTCGGCCGGGGTGGCCAGGTAGGGGACCTGGTAGGCGGCGAAGAGCAGGTTGCCGACGACGAAGAACACCGCCACCCACGCGGCCGCCGGCGCGCCGGTCAGGCCGCCGGGCACCGCGAACAGCGCGGCGAACGCGAGCGGCAGGGCGCAGCCGACCAGCAGCAGGCGTCGCCGGTCGCCGCGGCGGGTCTGCTCGACGTCGGCGCGGTGACCCACCCACGGGTGCAGCAGCACGTCGGCGATCTTCGGCAGCAGCAGCGCGATGCCGGCCAGCCACGGGTCGACGGCCAGCACGTCGGTGAGGAAGTACAGCAGCAGCAGGCCGGGCACCGTCACCCAGACACCCATGCCGAGTGAGCCGGCCGCGAAGCCCGCCAGGGGGCCACGGGGGAGCGTCGCGTCGGTGGCGGCCGCGGGCCGCCCGTCGAGCCCGGTCATCGCCGCGTCCTCTCCGCAATCCAACGGTTGCTGGATTCTAGGGGCAGAATGGCGGTCATGACCATGCCCCGACGCCGTCCGGGTCGCCCGCGACGCGACGAGACCCGGCCGACCCGCGAGGTGGTGCTCACCGCCGCGACCGCGCTGTTCGCCGAGCGTGGCTTCGACGCCGTCGGGCTGCGGGAGGTCGCCGCCGCCGCCGGGGTCGACGTCGCCACCGTCGCGCACCACACGGGTACGAAGGCGGCGCTCTACGACGCCTGCTTCGCCCGCGTCTTCGCCGCCGAGCGGGAGGTCCTCACCGCAGCCGCCGAGCAGGCCCGTGCCGCTCTCGACGCGGGGCCGGACGCGGCGCGGCGGGCCCTGCACGAGCTGGTCGACGTCTTCGTCGACTTCCTGGAGGACCGCCCGGAGACCACCGCGCTGTGGCTGCGCCGCTGGTTGGAGCCGCAGCGGCACGCCGAGTTGGACCAGCGCTACGCCGACCCGTTGTACCGGCTGGTGGCCGAGCTGCTCGGCGCCGCGGCGGCGGCCGGCGCGCTGGCGGAGCCGACCCCGCACATCACCGTACGCAGCCTGGTGTGGGCGACCCACGGTCACGTGGTGGCGTTGGCGGCGGGCGCGCCGGGGGCACGGGAGCGGCGCGAGTTCCGGGCGTTCGTGCACCGTCTGCTCGACGGGTTGTACGGACCGTCGAGGTCTTGACGGGTCGCCGCCCGACGACGATTATCCATCGGACGTTGGATTTAGATGGGGGCGGCGATGGGCGTACCACCTCAGGTGGCGGTGATCGGCGCCGGCGCGGCCGGGCTCGCCGCGGTCAAGGCGCTGCGCGACGTCGGCGCGGCAGTGGTCTGCTTCGAGGCCACCGACCAGGTCGGCGGCCTCTGGGTGTACGGGTCACCCGACTCACCGGCGTACCGGACGTTGCACCTGAACACCAGCCGGGGCCGCACCCAGTTCGCCGACCACCCGATGCCCACCGACTGGCCCGACTACCCCGACCACACCCGGGTCGCCGGCTACCTGGCCGACTACGTCGACCGGTTCGGGTTGGGCGAGCACATCCGGCTGCGTCACGCCGTCGAGCGGGTCACCCGCAACCCGGATGGCACCTGGACGGTGGCCGCGAGCGGGCCGGACGCGCCGGTCGAGGTCACCGTCGACGCCGTGGTCGTCGCCAACGGACACAACCGGGTGCCCAAGCTGCCCGAGCCGTCGTACCCGGGCACCTGCACCGCCGAGCAGATGCACAGCCACGACTACCGGGGTCCGGAGCAGTTGACCGGCCGGCGGGTCCTCGTCGTCGGGGGCGGCAACTCCGCGATGGACATCGCCGTGGACGCCTCGTACACCGCGACCCGCACGTTGCTGTCGTTGCGCCGGGGCGTCTGGGTGGTGCCCAAGTACCTGCTGGGCCGCCCGTCGGACACCCTCAACGGGGCGTTGGCCCGCCGCCTGCCGTGGCGGCTGCGGCAACGCATCAGCCAGACGATGCTGAGCACCACCGTCGGTAACCCCACCCGCTACGGGCTGCCCGCGCCGCGCCACGGCTTCCTGCAGGACCATCCGACCCTCTCCGACGGGTTGCTGTCCCGGCTGACCCACGGCGACGTCGAGGCGCGACCCGGCGTCGCCGCGATCGACGGTGACCGGGTCGAGTTCACCGACGGCCGCACCGACAACGTCGACCTGATCATCTGGTGCACCGGGTACCGGGTGGTGGTCCCGTTCCTCGACCCGGCGCTGCTCGGCGACGGCCCGGACAGCCTGCCGTTGTACCGACACGTGTTCCACCCCGACGCCCCCGGGCTGACCTTCGTCGGGCTGGTGCAGTCCACCGGATCGGCGTTCCCGCTGGTCGAGGCGCAGGCCAAGCTGGTCGCCGCGCACCTCGCCGGCCGGTACGCGTTGCCCGACCCGGAACGACAGCGGGCCGCCTGCCGGGCCGACCTGCGGGCCGCGACCGCCCGTTGGGGTCAGCGGCGTCCGGCGATGCGCGTGGACTTCGACGTCTACCTGGCCGAACTGACCCGCGAGTTGGCGGCCGGAGCCCGGCGGGCCGCAGCCGGGGCCCGGCGGTGACGACCCGGTCGCTGGTCGGCCGGCGGGTGCTGGTGACCGGGGCGAGCGGCACCTTCGGCCGACACCTCGGTACGGCGTTGACCGCCGCCGGCGCGCGGGTGGTGGGGCTCGACCTGCACCCTCAGCCCGACGGCGCGGTGCCGGTGCTCGGCTGCGACCTGACCGACCCGGACGCCGTGGCACCGGCGGTGCGGGCCGCCGTCGACCAGCTCGACGGGCTCGACCTGCTGATCAACAACGCCGGGGTGGGTGGCCCCGCCCCGGCCGAGCTGCCCCCCGACGAGGTGGTCCGCCGGCAACTGGAGGTCAACCTGCTGGCCGCGTGGCGGACCACCGCCGCCGCGCTGCCGCCGCTGGTCACCGCCCACGGACGGGTCATCTTCGTGGCCAGCCGGATGGCGGTGCTGCCGCTGCCGCTCGCCGCCGCGTACGGGGTGAGCAAGCGGGCCCTGGTGGCGTACGCCGACGCGCTGCGACACGAGGTGGGCACCCACGTCGGGGTCAGCGTCGTCTACCCGAGCATGGTCGCCTCACCGATCCACGACAGCACCGCCGAGGCGGGACTGTCGTTGCACGGGGTGTCCCGCCCCGAGCCGGTGCAGGGGGTGGTCGCGGCGATCCTGCGTACCGCCACCGCCCGTCGGGCACCCCGCGACGTGGCCACCACCGCCCGTGGCCGCCTGGAGATGGCCGTCGGCCGGCACGCCCCGGCGCTGGCCGACCGGCTGGTACGCCGTACCCTCGCCGCCCGGCTCGCCGCCGGTGACCTGGACGCCGCGCCGCTGGCCGCCGGGATGCTCCGCCGCCACCGCGATCGGTGACCGTCGGGTCAGGGCGCGGCGACCGCCGCGCGGGACCGGTCGGTGGCGATCGGCACGGCCAACGCGGCCAGGGCCGTCCCGGTCACCCAGCGCTGCACCCGTAGCCACCCGGGTCGGCGGGCGAAGAAGCCCGCGAGGGAGCCGGCGGTGAGCACGATCAGCGCGTTCACACTCAGCGCGACAGCGATCTGGGTGAGGCCGAGCAGCAGGCTCTGGGTGGCCAGGTGCCCGCGCGCCGGGTCGACGAACTGGGGCAGCAGCGACACGTAGAGGATGGCGATCTTCGGGTTCAACAGGTTGGTGACCAGACCCATGGTGAACAGCCGCCGGGGTGGGTCCGGTGGCAGCGGCGCGGGCGTGAACGGTGAGTGCCCGCCGGGGCGCAGCGTCCGCCAGGCCAACCAGAGCAGGTAGCCGGCGCCGGCCAGTTTCACCACCGCGTACAGCGTCGGCACCAGGACGAACACGGCGGCCAGGCCGGCGACCGCCGTGGCCAGGTAGACGCCGAAACCGGCGGCCACCCCGAGCAGCGAGACCAGCCCCGCCCGGCGGCCCTGCGCGACCGAGCGGGACACCAGGTAGACCATGTTCGGGCCCGGTGTCAGCACCAGCCCCAACGCGACCAGCGCGATGCCCAGCAACGCACCCGAACTCACCATCGGTGTTCCCCCGTTCGACAGTCCCCACACTGACCGTAATCGGGACGAACATCCCGACCGAGGGCCACCTCGCGGCCGGTGGCCTGCGGTTGCGCCCCCGGCGGGAATGGTCACCGGGCCGGGTGCGCTGACCTCCTACGGAGGCTCGTCGTCGCCCTCAGGCGGCGCGTTACCGTGACCGGGGGAGGTGCCGCAGGGTGACCGAGGCGTGGGAAGCGGCCGTGGAGGCGCAGATCCTGGGCGCCGCGCAGCGCGGCGAGTTCGACGACCTGCCCGGCATGGGCAAACCGATCCCCGGCCGGGGCATGCCGTACGACGAGTCATGGTGGATCAAGAGTTTCCTGGAGCGTGAGGCGCTGCCCAGCGACCTGCTCCTGCCCACCCCGCTGCACCTGCGCCGACGCATCGAGCAGATCCCCGACGAGGTCCGCGACATGCCCACCGAACAGTCCGTCCGCGACGTCGTGGGGCAGCTGAACGCGCAGATCGTGGCCTGGCTGCGCAACCCCGACGGCCCCCGGGTGGTGGTGCGTCCGGTGAACGCCGACGAGGTCGTCCGCCGCTGGCGCGCCGAGCACGCCCCGCCGAGCGTGTCGACGCCACCGATCGAGCGGGCCGCCGTCGTCGCGCCGCCGCGCCGGTCCCGTCGTTCCTGGTGGCCGCTGCCGTGGCGGCGCCGGTCGCGCTGACCCGCCTCGTCGGCGTTGCGCACCATCGGCAGACTGTGCCGATGGTGATCGAGGTACGGGCGGCGGAACTCACCCTGCGACAGTGGGCGGACGACGACCTGGACGCGCTGCTGGCGGCGTACCGGGACCCGGTGCTGCGCCGATGGACGCGGCTGCCGGTGACCAGCGTCGACGAGGGCCGGCACTGGCTCTCGCGGACGCGGCAGGACTGGGCCGACGGCCGGCGGTACAGCTTCGCCGTCCTCGAGGACCACGCGGATGGTCCACGGCTGGTGGCGAACGTGGTGCTCAAGGGCGTGACGCCGCAGCGCCCCGCACCGGAGGTGGGCTACTGGACGGCGTCGTGGGCGCGCGGTCGTGGCGTCGCCCCGCGCGCGGTCACCGCGCTCAGCGGCTGGGCGTTCGACAGGTTCCCCGGCCTGACGCATCTGGACCTGCTGCACCAGGTGGACAACGTCGCGTCCTGTCGGGTGGCACAGAAGTGCGGCTTCGCCTACGAGGAGACGCTGCCCGCCCAGCCACCGACTTTCCCGCTCGACGGGCACCGGCACGTGTTGCCGGTGCCCGACCGTCAGCTTCACCCGGGGCGGACGCGGTAGCGGGCGGTCCAGCCCGTCAGTCCACTGCAGCGTGCCAGGTCCAGGAGGTACGCCGCGCCCGGCCGGGCAGCTCACCGCGGCCGGTCATCCACAGCAGCACGTCCGGCACGGGTCCGTCCGGCGCGTCCGGGAAGAGTCGCCCCAGCACCAGTGCGCTCAGCTGATGCGGTGGCTGCCACGGCACGCCGAGGCCGAGGGTGATGTCGTGGGTGTGCAGCAGGATCTCGGCCACGCCCATCGCCGCGAAGCCGCCCGGATCGCAGGGGCCGTAGTGCCAGGCCCGCGCGTCGGGCGGGGTCGCGTCGACGGCGGCGCCCAGCAACCCGGCGCAGGCGCGCACCACGGTGAGGGTCTGCGCCGGGCCCGCGTCGGGGCAGACCCGCAGGTCGTACGGCAGGTAGCCGTCGTCCGGGCGGCCGATGACCTGACCGGCGTACGCGAGCAGGTCGTGCGCGACGTGCGCTGCCGTGGTCCAGCAGCTCCAGGTCAGCGTGCCTGCCGGCACCGACCAGTCGCGCTCCCGGTGTGGCAGCAGCGCCCGGTGCATCTCGTCGGCCGCCCGAAGCAGATCGGCGCCGGTCACCAGTGACATCCGTGGACCCTCGCAGGTGCGCTAGGCGATGGCAATCGAGATCACTAACCGACCGCCCCTGGAGACACCTACTGCCGACACTGGGGGTGCTGTCGGTGCCGCCCGCGATCCGGGCGATGCTGCGCTGACCGCTATCCGCCGAGTTGGCCTACCTGCTCCGTCACCGCTTTGAAGAGGGCGATGAGCGCGGGGGCGGCGGGCGTGTCCCGGGTGACGGCGACGAGCCGGCGGCCCACGGTGACCTCGGCGACGTCCCGGATCGCGAGCGCCGGGTCGTCACGGGGCAGGGTCAGGGCAGGCATGAGGGCGACGGCTGTCGCGGCGCGGACCAGTTCGAGTTGGACGTCGGCGTCGTTGGAGCGGTGCCGCAGGTCGGGTTCGTAGCCGCCGAGGGCGCGGCAGGTGCCGACCACCATGGCGTGGTGGCCGGTGCCCTCGGCGGAGGCGGCCCAGATGTCGAAGCGCAGGTCGGCAACGGCGACGGGTCCGCCGCAACGGGCGAGCGGATGCGCGGCCGGGAGCACGATCCGCAGGGGCTCCTCCAGCAGGAGCGTGAAGCGCAGACCGGCCGGTCGGGGGCGGGGATGGCTGTCGTACTCGTCGCCGATGACCAGGTCGACGGTGCCGAGGCGAAGACCCGGCAGGGACTGCTCGAGTTCGAGTTCGAAGATCTCCACGCGGACCTGCGGGTGTGCGGTCCGCAGCCGTGCCACGGCGGGGACGAGCAGGCGGCGGGCCGCCGACTGCAGGCCCCGGGCACGGACCGTGCCGCGGACGTCGCCGCTGAGAGCGGCGAGGTCCGCCTGCGCCGCCTCGGCGGCGGACAGCAGCACCCGGGCGTGCTGGGCGAGGAGTTGCCCGGCGTCGGTGAGCCGTACGCCGCGCCCGGCCTTGTCCAGCAGCCGGACGCCGACCTCCCTCTCCAGCAGGGCGAGTTGCTGGGAGACGGTGGACGGGCTGTAACCCAGAGCCGCCGCCACCGCCGCCAGGGTGCCGCGCTCCTCAAGCTCGCGCAGGAAGCGCAACCGCCGCAGGTCCAGCTCGACCATACGGAAATCCTAACGATTGGCCTCCGGGAATCATCGCTGGACCTGATCGGTCGGGTCTCCGATCCTGGCTGCATGGGTGCAGCACTGTGTCTCCTGTCCGCGGCGTGCTTCGGCGCCATGGCGATCTTCGGCAAGCTCGCCTACGACGCGGGCGTCCCCACCGGGGAGTTGCTGCTCGTGCGCTTCACCCTGGCCGCCGCCCTGCTCGGGATCGCCCTGCTGGTGCGGCCGGGTCTACGCCGCGCTGCGCCTGCTCCCGGGCGCCCGGCGATGACGGGTCGCCAGGTGCTGGCCGTCGCCGTCGGGCTGGGTGCCGTCGGGTACGCCGCCCAGGCGGGCCTGTTCTTCGGCGCCCTGCAACTGATGGACGCCTCGCTGCTGGCCCTGATCCTCTACACGTACCCGGTCCTGGTGACCGTGGGGGCGGTGCTGCTCGGCCGGGACCGGCTCTCCCCGAGGCGCGCCGCCGCGCTGGTGGCCGCGTCGGCCGGAACGCTGCTGGTCCTGCTCGACGCCGGCGGCGTGGGGTTCCATCCGCTCGGGGCGCTGCTGGCCTTCGCCGCCGCGCTGACCTACACGACCTACATCCTGGTCGCCGACACCGTCGTGCACCGGCTGGCGCCCGTGGTGCTGTCCGCGCTGGTGCTGACCGGCGCGGCCGGGACCCTCTCCGGCCACGCCCTGCTCACCGGCGGCGTGCACCTGGACTTCGGATGGCGAGGCTGGTTCTGGGTGACCTGCATCGCCGTGGTGTCCACGGTCGTGGCGATGCTGACCTTCTTCGCGGGGCTGCGGCGCACCGGCCCGTCGACCGCCGCCATCCTGTCCACCGTCGAACCGGTGGTCACCGCCGTCCTCGCCACGGTGGTCCTCGGCGAGAACCTGACAGTGGTGCAGCTCGCCGGCGGCGCCCTGGTGCTGTCCGCCGTCGTCGTCCTCCAGCGCCAGTCGGTCCGCGCACCGCGCCCGTCACGGGATCCGGCACGCAACGACGTCGCCGAACCGACGGCGGTCGCGCCGTAGGGGGCGTTGTCACCCGGCTGCGGTGGGGTCCGAGTCGAGACGGCGGGTCGAGCCCACGGCGAGAGCCTGGTCGACGTGCTGGATGCCCGCGCGAACCAGATCGCCGTACTGGTCGGTCGGCAGGTGCGCGGCGAGGCTCCGAGCGGTGTCCAGGTGTGCCCGGGCCCGGTCGGGGTCGCGCAGTCGTCGGTGCACGTCGGCGAGGTTCAGGTGCAGCGACGGCAGGAAGGCCCGCACCTGCAGCGCGTGGTGGTGCTGCTGGGCGCGTTCGTCGGTGAGGTCGGTGGCGGCGGCGAGGGCGCGTTCGTCCCACACCACCTCGACCTCGGGGGTCTCCTGCAGATCGGCGAGGTAATGGGCCAGTGTGCAACGGTGCAGCGCGTCGCCGGTCGCGCCGATCTCGTCCCACAACGCGGTGAGGCGGTGCCGGGCTTCGGCCGGGTCACCGGCCTGGCCGAGCTGCACCGCCTCGATGATGCGCGTCATGGTCGGGTCGGGTGTGGGCTGGTCGTCCATGCCGCCGATGCTCGGCCCTCGACCCGGTCGAGGGTCAAATCACGCGCACACCGGCTACCGCTGCGGGCGCTCCCCGAGGGTGGACACGACGGCCCGTTGCAGCACCGCCGTCGTTCCCAACACCGTGCCGGCGGGCCCGTCGGCAGTGTCCGCCACGAGGTAACTGCGTTCGCCGAGGTACTCGAACGTCCGCTCGTCGAAAATCCACTCGTCGCGTTTGTCGAGCTCGGTGTGCCCGACAGCGATGCCCCGCCGGCCGGCCGCGTCGGTGACCCCACGGACCACCTCGACCCCCGGGATCTTCGCCGCCGCCCGGTAGAGCGCCGCGCTCGTCGCAGGCGGCACCAGCGACTCACGCAGGACGTCGCCGATCGCGGTGAACGCCGCGCCGTCGCGGCTGTTACCCCTACCCCGTTGCTCCCGCTCCCGGTACAGCTTCGCCAGCAACGCGTCCGGATCGGGGGGCAGATCGACCAGCGCCGCGTTCGGCGTCACCTCGTCGAGTCGCGACTGTCGGGGGACCACCTCCGCGAGGGGTACGTCGAAACGCGGCTCCCGCAGCAGGCCCTCGCCCGGCTCGTTCCGTGGGATCCAGAGCTCCCGTTCGCGTACCGGTTGCAGTCGGGCCGGCCCGTCGCCCACCTCGGCGTAGGCACCCCGGCTGCGGATGTAGACGTACTCGCCGTCGCCGGACGTCGGGCCCGGCTTGTCGACGGCGGCGTCGGCCATCCGGTTCAGCAGCAGTGTCGCGCCGGCCTGTTCTCCCGGCGCGACCGCCACGATCACCGGCGCGCTGTCCGACGCCCACGGCTGGGTGATCACGCCGGCCGCGACCACGGCGGTCAGCACGCCCGCCGCCGGCGCGAGCACCAGGATCCGCCTCGGCCGCCGGAGCGGCCGACCGATCTCGCTCATCAGGTGGTGTCGCAGCGTCTGCCGGTGGGTCGCCGACAGGGCCGGCACGTGGGGGGCGGTGGGCTCGCTCATCGGTACTCTCCCTGCTCGACGGGGATCTTTCGGGTACGTGCCATCTCCTGCTCGGCCAGCGCCCGCAGCCGGGTCCGGGCCCGGGACAGCCGTGATCGCACCGTCCCGACGGGTACGCCCAGCGCCTCGGCGGCCGCCGCGTAGTCCAGTTGCGACCACACGCACAGCAGGAACACCTCCCGGTCCGCCCGGCGCAGTGCCCGCAGCGCCGCCACGGCGGCGGCCACCTGGTCGGCGTCGTGCATCCGACCGACCACCTCGTCGGCGAAGTCGGGGACCGTGTCGCGTGCCGGCAGCCGCCGCAGCGCCTCCCGGTGCCGCCGCGCCGCCCGCCGCCGGTTGCGCAGCACGTTGGTGGCGATGCCCAGCAGCCACGGCCGGAGACTGTCGCCGTCCGGGCGCAGCGACTCACGGATCCGCCACGCCTCCAGGAAGGTCAGCGACACCACGTCGTCGGCGAGCGACGGGTCACTGCCACTCCACACCGCATGCCGACGGACCGCGTCGGCGTGCCCGTCGAAGAGCTCCCCGAACGCCTCGGTGTCTCCCGCGCGGATTCGGCTCCGCATCTCAGCTGTCACACCGGTACCTGTCCGCAGCCGCCGCTGGGTTCCCGTACTCCTGAACCGACGGACGACGTGTGCCGGCCCGGTCATGTGTTGCGCTGTCGATGTTGACAGACTGGTCGCGCCGCGCACCGCCGGTGTCGCGGCAAGCGTCGCCACTGTGGGATGCCACAATTTCTCCGTGACGCCACGATCGGAACCTGTCGCCCAGATCTCGATGCGGATCGCCGATCGATTGACCGACCAGTTGGCGCCCGGTGGATGGCGGCCGCATCGGTTCGTGCCCGACGACGAGGTTGCCTTCGTACGCGAGCCCGTCCGCGGGGTTGTCTTCCACCTCATCGTCAACCTCGCCGGACGCGACGGTGTCCTGCTCAGCCCCAGCGTCGGAGTCGAACTCGCGGCCGTCGCCGAGTTGCAGCGGCACCTCTTCGGTCGCTCGGGCACCGTGTGCCAGGTGGGTGCGAGCATGGCGGATCTGGTGAACAGCGCGGAAAAGTCCACGGTCTCGCTCGTCCGCTGGTGGGTCGCGTCGCCAGAACGAGTGGACGACGTCGTCGCCCAGTTGGTCGCCGACCAGGCGGCCCATGGTGAGCCGTTCCTGGTCCGCAACCAGACGCTGCCGGCGGTGATCCAGACCCTGCTCGGACAGCCGAAATCGCAGGTCGAGTACGCCACCCTGGCCGTCTGCCTGGCGGTGTCGGGTGACCTGCCCGGGGCCCGCTCCATGCTGGCGAAGGTCGCGTCAGTGCGTAAGGTTCTCGGGGAAGACACGACCGAGACGTTCATCCGCACCTTTACCGAACGGTTCGGCATCCGGGGACCCAGCCGCGCGGTACAGCAGTAGGCGCTGGAGTCGTTCTCGCCCTGAAGGCTCGCGTAGATCCGCACCTGCAGCTCGACGCGCTGGCCACCGAGGACTGCCGCACACTCGCCATCCGCCCCGAAGTCACCGTGCAGATCGCCGCGATCAGCCGCATGGCGGTAGCTGCCCGGCATCCTCGTCTCAGGAGCGGTTCTTCCTGGCCCAGATGACGTAGACGGCGCAGAGAATCAGCATGAGGACGGCGACGGCGGTCCACGCCCAGCGGGCGAAGGGTGCGTCGACCACGAATGCGCGGAAACCGGCCAGAAGGGCGAGCGCCAGCGGGCCCAAGCCGAACCACTCAGAGTGCTCGGAGACGGTCAGGTCTTTCAGCGCCTGCCGCATGCGGCCAGTCTAGGGGTAAGGACGGCACGGCACCTGACCCGCTGGTACGACACATCGCCAGCCGTCTGCCGGAGATCCTGCCGTCCACGGACCACCGAAACGCCGCAGGCTTTTCGATCATCACTCACGTCACGTCGAGCATGGCCGTGTCGTACGGCTCGACGACCGGCCAACCGTGTTCCCACCGCACGGGGGCGAGCATGGTCTCCCGTCCGAGCACGTGGAACGGCGGCCATTGTCCCTTGGGGCGGATGCCCAGCAGCTCCATCCACCAGTTGCCGCTCGGGTCGTCGACCAGGTCCGCGTGACCGGTGGCCTGGATCGGTCGCTGCAGGCCGCGGTGAGTAAGGATCGGGTTGAACCGGAGCCGGTTCGAACGGTCCTCGGATGCTGCGGGACCGGGCCACCGACACCGCGTGCCCGCTGTGCCTGCCGCCCACGGAGAGCAGCAGGTACCACCAGTCGCCGATCCGGTAGAGGTGCGGACTCTCCGGGTACTGGCCGCCGGTACCGGACCACAGGGGGATCGGACCTTCGAACACCTGGCCGGTGGCCGGGTCGATGCGGTAGTTCGAGGTGCCGGCCAGGGTGAGCCAGCAGTTGTCGTCCTCGTCCCAGGTCAGCGACGGGTCGATGAGCGGGAGCTGGACATAGACCGGCTCCGACCACGGCCCGGCCGGGTCGGTCGCGGTGACGATCAGGTGCCGCCAGATCCGAACGTTCGTGGTCACCTCGTAGAAGATGCCGTGGTGGTGGCGGATGGTCGGCGCGAAGATGCCCCGCGACGCGTACGTGTCGGCCGGCAGGTCGAGCTGGCTCGGCCGGTCCAACACGTTGCCGATCTGCCGCCAGGAGATCAAATTGCGGCTGTGGAAGATCGGTACGCCGGGGAAGTACTCGAAGCTCGAACAAACCAGGTAGTAGTCCTCATCGACCCGACAGACGCTGAGATCCGGGAAGAAGCCGGGAATCACAGGATTGCGGAATGTCGTCGCAGGAGGCATGCGACTTGACTTTACCGGTGCGCCGACCGGCCCCCAGCGACGCGAAAGGCATCTCTACACCGACTGCACCGTACGCACCTTGGCGTCGACCTCGTCGACGAGCTGGAGCAGCAGATCGACAGCAGCGTCCGGTAGGCGCTCAGATCCCGGCTGCTGCGCGGCTTGCTGCATCTTCAGGAGTCCCGGGCCGCGAGCACTGGCGCGGCGTCCTCCAAAACACCACCGGAGATCGCCGCGCCCAAATTACTGGATTACCAGTAACAACAATCCGATAATTACCCGCCACAAAAGGTGCGTACCGGACGTGCATCATAATGACAGTTCTTGTGCGTAATGACGCAGGATGGTGTCGGACGGTGGCTGACGGTCGACGGGCGCGGCGGACGCGGATGCGGACGATGAACGGCGGGGTGCGCCTGGCGCGGCTGACATCATCGAGCGATGAACCTCAGTAGGGCTTACCGCCGCAGTGGCGCATCGGGCGTCGAACTCTTGACCGTCATGGCCTACCTGGGCGTCGAGGATCCGGACGGCGACGAGATCCGCGTGATCCATACAGTCGATGGCCGGGTCACCGAGGACGGCATTGCCTTTCATGGCGAGGATGGTGGGCAGTGGCTGCAGAACCAACACGTCGCTTGGACCGAGGCGGGCTACGAGCTGGTCGCCGGTGATGCCGTTGCCTGAGGCGATGGCAAGGCCAGTGAGGATGCTTACCGAATAAGTACTTACCGGGTAAGGTGCGGCCATGCAGCGGACTGCGGTGCGATGGGGACTGTTGGCCCTCTTCGCCGATGGCCCCAAGTACGGATACCAGCTCCGAACGGAACTCGAGGGACGCACCGGCGGCAGTTGGGCGGTGAACGTCGGGCAGATCTACACCACACTGGAGCGTCTTGTTCGGGACGGACACGTGTGCGCGGCCGGCAACAACGAGGACGGGCGAGAGTTGTTCACCATCACCGAGCAGGGGCGAAGGTCCCTGGACGCCTGGTACATGACGCCGATCGCCGACTCGGACCGTCCGCGCAGCGAGTTGGCGATCAAGCTCGCGATGGCGATCGGGGATCCCAGCGTGGACATCACCCTCGTGGTGCAGAAGCAGCGGACGGAGTCGATGCGGCAGATGCGTGACTACACCGACCTTCGTCGGCACGCCGACGACGGTGAGGATGTGACCTGGCCGCTGCTGTTGGATCACCTGATCTTCGCGTTGGAGAGTGAGATCCGGTGGCTTGATCACACGGAGGCGACGGTGCTCCGGCCTCAGCGACATCGGTCTGCGGCCGGTCCGGCCTCGGCCACCCCTCAGCGGTTCGTGTCTGAGCGGGTGCACGGATGAGCGGCCCGGTGCTGCGGCTCCGGGCAGTGGAGCGTACGTACCAGGCGGGTGATGTGACGTTCCACGCGTTGGCCGGCGTCGACCTGGACGTGCGGGCCGGCGAACTCGTCGCGGTGATGGGACCGTCAGGGTCCGGAAAGTCGACACTGCTCGCCATCGCCGGTGGCCTGGATACGCCTACCTCCGGGTCGATTGAGGTCGAGGGCGTGGATCTCGGTGGTCTCGACGAGACAGCGGTGGCTCATCTGCGCAGAGACCGGATCGGGTACGTGTTCCAGGACTACAACCTGGTGACCGACCTGACCGCGGCGGAGAACGTAGCCCTGCCCCTGGAGCTGGCGGGCGGCGGAGGGCGGGCGGCGCGCAGGGCGGCGGTCGTCGCGCTGGATGAGGTTGGCCTCGCCGATGCGGCTGACCGGTTCCCCGATCAGCTTTCCGGTGGACAGCAGCAGCGGGTTGCCATCGCCCGTGCACTCGTGGGGGAGCGGCGGCTGGTGCTGGCCGACGAGCCGACTGGCGCCCTGGATTCGCAGACCAGCATGGCCGTGTTGACGGTTCTGCGGGCGCGGATCGACGCCGGGGCGTCCGGTGTATTGGTCACCCACGAGGCGAGGTACGCGGGCTGGGCCGACCGGACGATTTTCCTCAGGGACGGTCGCCTGGTCGATGCGACATCGGAGCGTGACGATCCCCAGCACCTGCTGAGCCAGCCGTCGTGAGTCGCGCAGTCCTGGTCGGCCCGTGGCGCGTCGCGCTGCGCATCGCCCGCCGTTCCGCGCTGCGTCATCGCGGACGAAGCGCTCTCATCCTGCTGATGTTGCTCATCCCCGCCTACGCCGGAACGGTCCTCACGGCGAGCTGGAGCAACCTCAGCGGCACCTCGGCGCAGGAGACCACCTTCACGCTGGGCAGCGCCGACCTGATCATCGATGCCGCCAGCCTTCCCGAGATCGAGGCTGCGCTGCCATCGGGCAGCGTTACCACCGGGTTGACGCAGGCCCGCACCGTGGTGCGGACCCCGGACGGGTTGCGGACGTCGCAGTACGAAGCCGCAGATCCGAACAATGCCCTCCATCACGGTCGGTACGTCCTGCGGGCCGGACGAGCCCCCGACGGACCCTCCGAGGTGGCGGTAACCCGGGCCATGGCCGACGAGCTGGGAGTACGGGCGGGAAGCCGGATCACCGCGGGCATGCCGCAGCGCGACCTCACCGTTGTCGGTGTCATCGACTGGAGTCGGTCTCTGCGGGCGTCAGGGCTACTCGTACCGCGTGACTTTCCCTTGTCCGCGGCGCGCAGCAAGTTGATGGTGCAGCTACCGAACGACGATGAATGGTTGCCCCCGCGCACCGACGTTGGCTCGGCCACCATGTCGGTCCTGTCCAGGACCGACATGGCGCCGACAGCCGGCGAGCGCCAGATGGAGGCGGCCACGGCTGTGTTAGTGGTCAGCTTCGCCGGCGCGCAGCTCGTGCTTCTGGTCGGTGCGGCGTTTCTCGTCGGAGCTGCTCGTCAGCGTCGGGAGTTGGCCGTGGTAGCCGCTGCCGGCGCGACGCGCCGGCAGGTCAGGCTGGTTGTCCTGGCCGGAGGGTTGCTGCTCGGTGCGCTCGCCGCGGCGGCCGGCGTGATCCTGGGACTGTCGACGTTCGCCGCCGCTGGACCGCTCATCGAACGCATCGCCGACCACCCGTTGATCGACGTGTCGATGCCGGCCTGGCAGTTGGTGGGGGTCGTCGGCGTTACCGTGGCCATTGCTGTGCTGGCGACGCTGCTGCCGGCCCGCGCGATCCGGCAGCGTTTCGTCCGCGGCGCATTGGGCGGGCAGCGGGACCAGTCGAGGCTGGACGCTGCCGGTGCGGTCGCAGCCGTAGGCCTCATTGGCGTGGGAACACTGGCGCTGGTGGTGTCCGGCACCCCGCAGGGGCGGTCAATGGTGCTCGCCGCCGGCGGCATCGCTCTTCTCCTCGGTGTGGTGGCCTGCACTCCCGCACTGGTGCAGGCAACCGGACGACTCGCCGGCGAGCTTCCCATGCCGGCCCGTCTAGCGGTGCGTCACGCGGTTAGGCATCGGCTTCGCACGTCCGCCGCGATGGGCGCGGTGATCGCCGCCGTCGCCGGCAGCGTCGCGCTGGCGCTGGCAGGCGCGGCGCGCGGTGAGGCCGCCCCGACGCGGGTCGAGGCTCGACCCGGCCAGGTGCTGATGCCTGTCGAAGCCGCCGAAGTGCTCGGGCCGGTGGGGCTGAACCGGATGACGGCCGCCTTACCGACCCGGGCCGCCGTCACGCTGCGAACTGCGACGAACCTCCACGCCAACATCGCCTACCAGAACCTGCCGGGCAGCCCCACCGACCCTTCCGCGATGGTCGGCGCGGAGCAACGGGACATCGCAGTGGGCACGGCGGACATCGTCCAGGTGGTGACCGGCCGCGGCGCGACCGACGCCGAACGGGTCGCCCTCGAACATGGCGACGCGGTGGCTTTCAACGACACTCTCGTCGCCACCGGTAACGTCGTGCTGTCAGCGGTCGGCCAGGCACCCACCTCGGTGCCCGCAGTCGTGGCTACCCGTGGTGAGTACTTCACCAAGCTTCCAGGCTTGCTGATCTCCCCCGAAACCGCGCAGCGACTCGGCGTGGACGCGCAACCACGGCTGATCGTGGTGGACACGACCCGTACGCCGACGCAGGCTGAGCTGGCAGAGGCGAACGAGGTGCTGCTGCGAGCTCAGTTGACCGCCGCGAAACCCGCGCCGTCGCCACTCATCATCGAGACGGCGGCGGCGACGGGTCAGTCTTCACGCCAGGTGACGACGATGTTCTACGTCCTGGCCGCAGTGAGCGCTCTGGTCACCATTGTGGCCAGTACGGTGGCGGTCGGTTTGGCTGCGGTGGAACTTCGCCCTGACATGGCCACCATGGCCGCCGTCGGCGCGACTCCTCGGATCCGGCGGAGTATCACCGTGACGCAGGCGCTGGTCATCGCCGGAGTGGGTGCCGTGCTCGGCCTGATAGCAGGCATTGGTCCGGCGGCGGCCTACGTCAGTTACAGCACCGAACTCCGCTGGCACGTACCGTGGACCGCGTTGTTGATCATCGTGCTGGTGCCGCCCGCGCTGGCGATGGCAGTAGCGGTCCGCTTGGCGCGCGGGAAGCTCCCGCTCGTGCGACGCGCCAGCTGAACTCATGCCCCCGCGCACAGCATTTCGCTGATCCGACAGGAGGTGCCGGCCCGTCATCACGCCGAACGGCGGGACGTGGCGATGCGGCAGTCATCATCATGTATTACCGCATGTCAATGTGAAGTCTATCACTTGATTACGGTCGTCGATGCAGATTTGGTCACGCTATGGTTTCCCGCATTAGCCGAGAGTGATGTCCAGGGAAAGTGGCGATGCCCTTTCCGCCGCTGACGCGCGTTCTTTCGCGCGCTTGGATGAAGCGCGGGCCTCCCGCTCGTGCGACTCGGCAAACTCACGGGAGGAACGGGAAAATGTTCAAGCAGAAGGCCATCAGAGCGGTTGCCGCGGTCGCGTTCTCGGCGACGGCGGTGCTGGGTGTCGCAACGCCGGCCTCGGCGGCACCGTCCCAGCCCGACTCGTTCGGCATCCTCGCAGGCTGTGGAGCGGTCTTCAACAACGTGAAGGTCGACGGCGGAGCGGCCTCGTGGAACATCAGCTGCACCAACGGCACGAACGCGCGGATCGAAGGATTCGTGGAGGACACCAAGGCTGACGGTAAATGTGCTCAGGTCAAGGCCTTCGCGAACAACGGCGAATCGCGGGTTCCGCTCGCCAAGGCATGCCCCAAGGGAACCAAGACGAACTTCGACTGGAAGACCAGCGGCGCCACCGACATCACGGCGTACCTGTTCACCGCCTGAGAACGGCACAGTCCCTGCGCCACCTCGGCTGCAGGCGCTCGGCAACCTTGCGCGAATCTGAGAGCTGCTCGCACGACGAATGGCGAACCAGGGGGTGCGCCCGCTCGATGCCCGCGAGGGCTCGGGCGGGCGCACCGCTGCCCTCACCCTCCGTCGGGACCAGGCCGGCGTCGAATGCCGGGTGCTCGGAGACGTCGACGGCAACCCTGGCGTGGACCCTCAGGCCGTCGAGCGGCCGTGCGTGGCACGGGCTGCGGCGACTTCGGCGGCCTGGCGCGCGCGCCACCTCTTCTGCGCCTCGTTGTTGCACACTCGGCAGACCTTGCGGTAGCGACCGTTCGCGGGATCGATCTCCCGCTCGTGCCCGTTGCGGCAGTACGGTTGCTGCATGCGGGTGCGGCAGTTGTCGGCGCGGCTCACCTGTCGCAGGTGGGTGGGCTCGATGCAGTCGGGCACCCCGCAGAGGTGCTGCACATCGAGGTCCGGATCGAAGTCGCCGACGAACACGACGTAGGCCGCGATGTGCGCCCACGCCCGACCGGCGACCTTCTGGTAGACGCCCCGCTGGCTGCCGTAGCCGCGCACGATCAGGCAGCCCTGGTCCCGACGGACCGAACGATCGAGGAGGTACCCGCGAAGGGTCTCCGCAGTGAAATGCGGCGTCAAGCCCTTCACCTGCGACAGCATCTCGTCAGGCTAGGCCACTGCCCTGACAAGCCCGACAGGACGACGGCACGCGCCGAAATGCACTGGATCCGGCGACGCCGGGGCTTGTAGCCTGCTGCCGAACGTGACCCCGCCCGAGGGGGTGAGACCCATGAACGGTGCAGCGATGTGGGTCCTTCCCCTTTCCGTCGCGGTCGGGCGATTGACGTAGGTGTCGCCGGGAGCGCCTCGCCACTCCCGAAAGGCAACACCCATGCACTCTGGGCACCACACCACTGCGGCAAGCGCCATCGGGGAGTTGCGGGTGCCGATGCGCACGTGTGTTGACGGCCAGGTGCGAGAGCCCACCGGACGGCTGAGATCGGGTTCGTCGTCCACCCGGACCACGGCGGCCGGGGGTTGGCCACCGAGGCCGCCGCGGCGTTGCTGGACTGGGGTGTCACCGAGTTCGGGCTGCATCGTGTCTACGGTCGGTGCCACGCGCGCCCGGGTGGCGGCGGGAACGGCGACGGTGGCGGAGGTGGCGGCCTGCCGATCACCGGTGCGTCCGTCTTCACCGTCGCGGCGGCCGGAATCCCGCTGGTGCTGATCGGCGTGGTGGCCCTGTGGCACACCCGCCGGATCCGGTGGGTCGTCAGGAAGTAGGTCACGTGGTCCCGCCGCGCCCCTTCGACGGGTGCGGCGGGACCACCGTGTCTCCCCAGGTCGGCAACCAGACCTCGGCGTCGGGTAACCGCGTCCGCGTCTGCCCGGAGTCGAGGTGCTCGCGAAGCGCGCCGAGCGCGGGATGCCGGTTGTCGGCGCGCCAGATCAGGGACAGGGGATAGATCGGCGCCGGCCCGCGTACGGGAATCCGGCGCAGGTCGTAGCTGTCCGGCCACAGGTACCGCGTGCGTTCACCGGCCAACGTCGCCAGGTGCGGGGAGTCGGCGATCTCGGCCAACAGGGCCTCGTTGCCGAAGACCGGGCCGACGAGGTCGATGGTCAGGCCGAACGCGGCGGCGAGTTCGTCGTAGTAGTCGGCCCATTCGCTGCCGGGAGCCATGCCGGGCATCCAGATCCGGTGCGCGGCGAGGTCGGCGGGCGTGACCACGCCGGCGTTGGCGAGCGCGTGGCGCGGCCCGACGAGGATCTCGTGGTGCTCGTCGATCACACGGGCGACTCTGATCGCGTCCGGCAGGTGCCGCGCGGGCACGGGCACGGCGTGGAAGGACGCGTCGACCGCGCCGGCCTCGACGGCGGCTGCCGCGGCGTGCACGTCGGCGTCGAGGGTGACCACGTCCAACTCGACGCGTGGGTGCGCGCGGTGGAAGTCCTGGAGCACCACTGCCGACGCGATCCGTCGGCTGTGCACGTCGACGCGTAGGGCACGCCGGCCGGGGCGTACTGACGCGTCGGCGCGCGCCGCGACCCGGATCAGTTCACGGGCGTGGGGCAGGAACGTCTGACCGTCGATGGTGAGGTGGACGCCGCGCGGCGTGCGGTTGAACAGGCGTACCCCGAGGTCCTTCTCCAGGGCGGCGATGCGCTTGGACACGGCCTGCTGGGTGATCGCGAGCGCGGCGGCGGCGTCCTGGAACTGGCCGGCGTCGGCGGCGGCGACGAAGGTGCGCACGGCGTCGAGATCCACGGCCCGAACCTTACCCGCACAACGTCTGGTTGTGGCTGGCCGGCGCTTCGGTTGTTTGATCCGTGGTCAGTGCTTTGCTTTGCTCGCATCGGTCAACAAACGGTTGTCCGGAAGCGGGGTGGGCGTGGTCGCGAGACGGTCCCTCGGGCGGCGGTTCGGCTGGTTGTGGGCGGCGTACGCGGTCAGCGCGTACGGTTCCGGGTTCGGTTTCGGCGCTCTGCCGTTGATCGCCGTGCTGGTGGTGGACGCCAGCCCCGCCCAGGTGTCCGCGTTGGCCGCGGTGGGCCCGGCGGTGGGCGCGCTGGTCGCGGTGCCGCTCGGGCCGTGGGTGGAGTTCCACCGCAAGCGGCCGGTGCTGATCGCGATGGACCTCATCCGGTTCGCCGCCCTGCTGACGATCCCCGTCGCGTACGCCCTCGGCCGGGTCAGCTTCGCCCAGTTGGTGGTCGTCTCGGCCGTCGTCGCCACCGCCAGGATCGCCTTCGGGGCGGCCAGTGGCGCCTACCTCAAGGTCCTCGTCCGGCCGGACGACCTGCTCTCGGCCAACGCGCGGTTCGAGTCGACGACGTGGAGCGCCATCGCGCTCGGGCCGCCGCTGGGCGGCGCGGCGGTCGGTGTGTTCGGGCCGGTCACCAGCATCGGCGCGGACGCGCTCAGCTATCTGCTGTCCGCACTGGGGATCACGGCGATCCGGGGTCGGGAGGAACGTCCGGAGCGCGGCGGCGGCCGCCAGGGCCGGGCCGGTGCGGTGCTGGACGGTTGGCGGCACCTGTTCACCCACCGAGGTCTGCGGGCGCTCTACCTCAACCAGCTGCTCGTCAACGGGCTGATCATGGCCACCGAGCCGCTGCTGGCCGTCCTCCTGCTCGGTGACCTCGGATTCCCGCCCTGGCAGTACGGTCTCGCCTTCGCCGTGCCCTGCCTCGGCGGACTCGTCGGGTCACGCCTGGCCCGTCGGGTCGTGACGCGCTACGGGCAGCACCGGATCCTGCGTACCGTCGGGACGGTGCGCGCGGTCTGGCTGATCGGCCTGGCGTTCGTCCAGCCCGGCGTCGCCGGACTCGCGACGGTGATCGCCGTCGAGTTCGCGATCATCCTCAGCATGAGCCTGTACAACCCGGTTCTCGCCACGTACCGGCTGGAGCAGACGCCCCGGGATCGCACCGTCCGTACGCTCACCGCCTGGTCGATCGGCAGCAGCGCCGCCATCGCCGTCCTCAGCGCCCTCGGCGGACTGCTCGCCGACGCCACGAGTCCTCGCACGGCCATCGCGGTGGCGGGACTGCTGATCCTCGCCAGCCCGCTGTTGCTTCCCCGCCGCCCGGCCGTCGACCCGGTGTCCGATGGTGCGGTGGTGACCTCGGTGTCGTCGTGACCTGAGGGCCCGTACCGCACGTCGCCGTGGTGGTCGAAAGCCACGGCGGCGTGCGTGCCGATCGGCGGGTCAGCCCTGGCGGCCGAGCCACTCCCGGTAGGCGGTGGGAGCGATGACGGACCCGGCGGGGGCGGTGAGGACGTCACCGGGGACGGCGGCGAACATGCCGGCGCTCTCGGTGGTGACGGTGCGCTGGTCGCCGCGGGCGGCGAGGGTGATCCGGCCCAACTCGTCGAGGGCGAAGACGTCGGGGCCGGCGACGTTGCGGATGCCCTGCAGGGGCGCGCCCATGCTGACGTCGGCGACGGCCTGTGCCACGTCGGCGGCGGCCATGGGCTGCACCGGGGTCTCGGGCAGGCGGACGGTGGTGTCGTCGGCGGTCCAGGACAGGATCGCCTCGACGAACTCGAAGAACTGGGTGGCGCGCACGATCGAGTACGGCACGGGGCCGGCCTTGAGGATGTCCTCCTGGAGGACCTTGGCGCGGTAGTAGGCCAGGTCGGGCACCTGGTCGACGCCGACGATGGAGAGCACCACCGCGTGTCCGACGCCCGCGCTGCCGGCGGCGGCCAGGAGGTTGTCCATGGTCGTCTGGAAGAAGGCGGGGGAGGCGTCGTCGAAGGTCGGCGAGTTCGTCAGGTTGACGACGACGTCGGCGCCGGTGAGCGCCTCGGTGAGGCCCTGCCCGGTGAGCAGGTCCACCCCGGTGGACAGCGAGTGCGGCACCGCCTCGTGCCCGGCGGATTGCAAGATCTTGACGACCTGCGACCCGATGAGGCCGGTCCCACCCAGTACGGCGATCTTCACGGTCATGCACCTTCCTGCGAGTGTGTGGGCCTTCGTCCGACTCACGAACCGTCAAACTCGGACCTCTTCTGTCCGAGAAGTATACTCAGACAGGAGAGGTCCGAGTAACGGGGTGACTAGGGTGACGTCATGAAGATGTCCGGCGGGGTCGAGTGGGCGCTGCACTGCTGCGTGGTCCTCACGGCCAGCGACACGCCCGTCCCGGCGGCCAAGCTGGCGGAGCTGCACGACGTGTCCAGCAGCTACCTCGCCAAGCAGCTCCAGTCCCTCGCCCGCGCCGGGCTGATCCACTCCGTGCAGGGCAAGTCCGGCGGTTACGTCCTCACCCGCGCCCCGGAGAGCGTCACGCTGCTCGACGTGGTGCGCGCCGTCGACGGGCCCGGGCCCAGCTTCGTCTGCACCGAGATCCGCCAGCGGGGCCCGTTCGCGACCCCGGCCGACGCCTGCACGACGCCGTGCCCGGTCGCCCGCGCCATGTGGGCAGCCGAGGACGCCTGGCGGCAGGCGCTCGCCGCCGTCACGATCGCCGATCTCGCCCGCGACGTCGACAGCAACTCCGGCCCCGAGGCGCTGGCCGGCATCCAGACCTGGCTCACCAGCGGAGCCGGCTGAGCCTGCCCGACCGGCGGAGCCGGCTGAGCCTGCCCGACCGGCGGAGCCGGCTGAGCACCGTCACCCGGTGTGGCGTACCTCGGTGTCCCAGATCTGCGCCCACGGACGCCGCAGCCCCCGGCACACGTGGATCGGACCGCCGTTTTCGTCGTTCGCGACCTCGACCCGCTGGTCCACCCATCCGGCCTGCGTGCACGACTCGAACCAGGAGTTCAACCGGCCGGGACCGGCCCAGCCGACGGCGATCACCACGTCCGCGTCGGCGGGTGGCCGACCGAAGTCGACCATGCTGTTGTGCCCGGAGTAGGCGCGGGGCAGGTCACGGGCCGGACCGAAACGGGCCAACGCGCCCGCCTCACCGTAGTTGCCGGTCAGGATGACCGCCCGGGAACGCTCCTCGGGAGACAGACCACGATGGACGGCGGCGACCGAGTCGGCGAACGCCGGCCAACCGATCGTCTCGCCCGCGTCGTAGTTGACGTCGACCACGAAACCGGGCAACCGATCGGCCGGCAGCACCGGCAGCAACAGCACGATGTTGGGCAGCAGGAACGGCACCACACCCAGCGCGAGCAGCCCGCGCCGCAGCCGCACCGACCCACGCGACGCCCACCCGGCGGTAACCACCGCGCCGGCCGCGGTGAGGACCAACAGCAACGGCGCGTCGTAGTAACCCTTGCCGCCGGCGATCAGCACGATGCCGACCACCACCAACCAGGCCCAACCCACCGCGCGGTACGCCCGCCACGCCGGTCGCCGCAGCAGGGCGACGAACCCCGCGATCCAGATCGGCACGGCGTACGGACTGATGATGACGAACTGGAGGACGAACGCGTCGAGGCGGCCACTGTAGGAGCTGTCCCCGTCGGCGATGGAGGCCGCCACCCCGAGCTGTGGAAAGCCGTGCGCCGCCTGCCAGATCAGGTTCGGTGCGGCCAGCAGGGCGGCGACTGCCGCGGCGGCGAGCACCCAGCGGTCCCGCAGCAGCCGACGTGGCCCGGCGATGAGCACCCCGGCGACCAGCCCCACGGCCAGCAACGCCGGCAGCACCTTGCTGAGCATGCCCACCCCGAGCGCCAGCCCGATGCCGAGCGCCCAACGACTGTCACCGGTGCGTAGCAACCGCAGCGCGCACCACGCCGCGACCAGCCACACCAGCAGGTCGACGGTGGTGGTGCTGAGCAGGTGACCGCTGGCGAGCACGATGCCGGACAGCGCGGCGAGCACCGCCGCGAAGACCTGTGCGCCCCGACCGCCGCCCACCTCGCGGGCGATCGCGGTGACCAGCAGCACCGCGGCGCCGGCCACCACCGCCGACGGGGTACGCAGCACGACCAGGTTGCCCGGCGCGATCGTGTCGAGCAGCCGGGCCAACGCCGGGACCAGCGGCCCCTGGTCGACGTAACCCCAGTCGAGGTGTCGGCCGGCGAGCAGGAAGTACAACTCGTCGCGGTGGTAGCCGTACCGACCGGCGAGCAGCAGCAGCGTCACAGTGGTGGCGGCGGCCACCAGCCACGGACCGCGCGTGGGCGCGCCGGGCTCGGGTGGCGTCGCCGACGGCGGCGGCTGGGTGGGCCGGTGCGGTCGGTCGATATCGATCGCGGGCTCGCTCACTCGCTCATGATGACCGGCGGCGATGTCGTGCGGGTGCCCGTGCGGCGTACGGGACTGTGCCGTGTGCGCCTGGTCGGGACCAGTGCGAAGATCGGCTTGTCACTCGGACCGAAAGGACGATATGCGCTATCGCAATCTGGGCGCCACCGGCACCGTGGTGTCGACACTGTGCCTCGGCACGATGACCTTCGGCGCGGAGACCGACGAGGCGGGCAGCTTCGCCCAACTGGACCGGTTCGTCGAGGTCGGCGGCACCTTCATCGACACCGCCGACGTCTACTCCCGTGGTATCTCCGAGGAGATCGTCGGCCGTTGGCTGCGGGCGCGGCCCGACGTTCGGGACCGTCTCGTCATCGCCACCAAGGGGCGCTTCCCGATGGGTCCGGGCGCCAACGACGCCGGCCTGTCCCGGGTGCACCTCACCCGCGCCCTGGACGCCAGCCTGCGCCGACTCGGCGTCGAGGCCGTCGACCTGTACCAGGCGCACGCCTGGGATCCGCTGACCCCGCTGCCGGAGACGCTGCGGTTCTTCGACGACGCGGTCAGCGCCGGCAAGATCCGCTACGCGGGCGTCAGCAACTTCACCGGTTGGCAGTTGCAGAAGGCGGCCCTGCTCACCCAGCACCTCAACCTCACCCCGATCGTGACGGTGCAACCGCAGTACAACCTGCTGGCCCGGGAGATCGAGTTCGAGGTGGTGCCGGTCTGCGAGAACGAGGGCATCGGCATCCTGCCGTGGTCACCGCTGGGCGGCGGCTGGCTGACCGGCAAGTACCAACGCGACAACGCCCCGACCGGCGCGACCCGGCTCGGCGAGAACCCGGAGCGGGGCGTCGAGGCGTACGCGGGACGCAACGCCGAGGAGCGCACCTGGCGGGTGCTCGACGCGGTGCGCGAGATCGCCGGGCAACGCGGCGTGTCCATGTCGGCGGTGGCGCTGGCCTGGCTGGCGGCCCGGCCGGCGGTCACGTCGGTGATCCTCGGCGCGCGTACCACCGAGCAGCTCGACGACAACCTGACCGCCGCCGACCTGGATCTCGACGCCGAGCAGATGCGGCGGCTCGACGAGGCGAGCGCGCCGCTCGTGGGCGACTACCCGTACGGCGGCGCGGGTGTGCGGCAGCGCGGCCGTGACCTGCCGAGCGCGTCATGACGTCGTTCCCCGAGCCCACCGCCCCGGCCGGCAGCCGCACCGAGGTCTTCCTGCGCTACCTGGACTACTTCCGGGAATCCATGGTGGCCAAGGTGTCGGCGCTGGACGAGTCGGAGCTGCGGAGCAGCCGGCTGCCGTCGGGGTGGACCCCGCTGGAGTTGCTCACCCACCTGCGACACGTCGAGCTGCGCTGGATCGAGTGGGGCTTCCAGGGCCGCGACGTGGCCGAGCCGTGGGGTGACCGCCGCGACGACCGCTGGTACGTCGCCCCGGACGTGACCCGGGAGGACCTGGTGGCGGCACTGCGGGCGCAGGGCGCGCACACCAGCGCGGTCGTGACGGCCCACGACCTGGCGGAGATCGGCGCCCCGGGCCCGCGTTGGAACGGCGCGGACCCGGCGTCGCTGGAGCGGGTGCTGTTCCACCTGGTCCAGGAGTACGCCCGCCACCTCGGTCACCTCGACGTGGTCGCCGAACTCGCGAGCGGCCCGACCGGAGAGTGAGAACCTCGGCTCGATGATGGCCTGATGTCGCTGCTCGGGGCTTCGTTCGTGTGAACGGCTGTGCGTCACGTCCGAGCCAGGGTCGAGCGGGTTGTCGGACAGCGGTGGTACCACCAGATCTTGGACAGTTTCCGTTACGCCCTAACGGAAACTGTCCAAGATCTCTCGCGTCGGGAGGCGGCCCGACCGGCAACTGAGTCTCTCGCGTCGATAATGGGCGAATGCCGCTGCTCGTCGCGCCCGCCCTGCCTGTCGGTAGCCTCGCCGCCCAGGAGCAACCCCACCTTCCGGTGCGTTCCGGGCTGGCGCTGCGGCCCTGGCGTGACGACGACGCCCCGGCCGTGCGGGCCGCATTCGACTGTCCGGCGATCCAGCGATGGCACGTGCGTCGTCTCGACAGCGACGACGAGGCGCGGTCGTGGACGGTGCAGTGGGCCGACCGTTGGCGCGACGAGACGGCCGCCAGTTGGGCGGTCGTCGACGCCGACGACCGGCCGGTCGGCCAGGTGGGGTTGCGCGACGTGCTGCTGACCGAGGCGTCGGCGCAGGTGTCGTACTGGCTGTTGCCCGCCGCGCGTGGTCGGGGCATCGCCACCCAGGCACTGGGGGCACTCGTCCGGTGGAGCTTCACGCGGGCTGGTCTGCACCGGTTGGCGCTGGAACACTCGACCGGCAACGCGGCGTCCTGCCGGGTGGCCGCGCGGACCGGCTTCCCGGTGGAGGGCATGCGCCGAGGGTCGGTTCGCCACACCGACGGTTGGCACGACATGCACCTGCACGCTCGGCTGCGCACCGACGGCCCGGTCTGATCAGCGCACCGACGGCCCGCCCTGGTCAGCGGGTCTCCGCCCAGCCGACGAAGCGCGGGGTCAGGTCGGGAAGCGCGACGCCCGGGTGGAGCGTGGCGAGGTCGGCGTTGGCCGCCTCCTGAACCTTCGCCAGGTGCGTCAGCAGACCCGGCCGATCCTCGCGGAACTCGGCGAGCAGGCGCAGCTTCGCGGCCGAGCACGGCCACCGGATGCCGCAGACCGGGCAGCGCCACGACGGCCGCGACGGCAGATGCTTGCGGTGCTCGCGCATCAGACGGTCCGCGCGGTGGTCCGACGCCGGACGGGCGCGGGCCGCCGCGCCTCGCCGGGTGCCTGCCGCTGTACGCCCGCGCGCATCACGAACAGTTCCCGCCGCGCCACCGCGTCGCCCTTGGTGTCGAGCTGGTACGCGTCGAGCCAGAGCCAACCGTCGTACGTGTACCGGTCGGGTATCTCGCGGATGACGCGGACGACGATCGGTTTCCGGAACTGCACGCTCGCGGCGTCGGTCAGGAGGACCACGTCGCCGGCCCTGAACCGGCCAGCGTCTTCGTTGCTCTCGGGCACCGGTCTTTTCCCTCTGGTCGGCGTCTGGGAAGGGGCCGCTTCCGGGAGTGCTCGCCCACCGGAAGCGGCCCCGCGAACGCGCCCGCCGGGTCGAATCCCTGCCGGCCGCGCCGCCTGATACCGCACTTTGCCGGTAGTTACTGGACAAGCACACAGCGTTGCGTTATGTCTTCATCGCAGCCGCTTTGCACCAGGAGAGGACGGCATGAACCACGCCTTTGTCGCAGCGCTCGCCGCAGCGGGTCATACCGCCGAGAGCCTCGCCGACCGGATCGGGGTGCACCCGAAGACCGTCGCCCGGTGGGCGAACCCGGGGCACGTTCCACAGAGTCGGCACCGGGCGACCGTCGCCGACCTCCTCGCCAAGGACCTCGACACGTTGTGGCCGGACGCGGACCGTCGCCGTGAGCCGGTGTGGTTCCGGCCGTGGGTCGACCTGGAACGCGAGGCGGTGACGCTGCGGTCGTTCGAGTTGGCGTGGGTGCCCGGGTTGTTGCAGACCGAGGCGTACGCGCGCGCGACCCTGGCCGACGGGATGCTGGCGGCGGAGGCGATCGACGAGTTCACCGAGGCGCGCCTCGGCCGACAGGCGATCCTCGCGCCGGGGGAGGGCGGGCCCCTGCTGGTGGCCGTGCTGGACGAGGGCGTGCTGCGACGGCGCGTCGGCGACGACCGCGCCCTGATGGCCGCCCAACTCGCGCGCCTGGTCGGGCACGCCGAAGCGGGCACCGTGCAGTTGCACATCGTCCCGGCGGACGCGCCCAGCTACCCGGGGCTCGACGGGCCGTTCACCATCGCGGACCTGCCGGACGGTTCCCGGGTCGCGCACGTGGACAGCGCGGCCCAGGCGCAGATCCTGGACCAGCCATCGGACCTTGTTAATCTGGAGCGACGGTGGGAGCGGATTCGCGGAGAGGCACTGCCCCGAGGGCGTTCCCTGGCACTCCTCAGAGAAGCGGCAGCAGCATGGACATGACCGGCGCGCGCTGGCGGAAGAGCACCAAGAGCGGCGGCAACGGCGGTAACTGTGTCGAGGTCGCCGACAACCTGCCGGGTGTGGTCCTGGTGCGGGACACGAAGGATCGCGACGGCGGAACGCTGGCCTTCAGCCCCGCGTCGTGGCGGTGCTTCGTCGCGCTGGCACGCCACGCCGCCTGACCTCGTCAGCGGGCGCCTACGGGTTCGGCCGGTTGCGGTTGCGGGGTCGCCGGCCAGGTGAGTCGGCGTACGCCGGGCACGAGTGACGTGCCCGCGCAGGAGGCGAGGACCAGCAGCCCGGCGACGGCCAGGGGCACCGGGGCGCCGAACGCGTCGACGGCCAACGGCGCCAGCGCGTAACCCAACGGCATGGCACCCAACGACACCAGCCAGTCGTACGAGGTCACGCGGGCCAGGACCTCGGGCGGGAAGTGGTGCTGCACGACGGTCTCCCAGACCGGGTTGAGGTAGCCGAGGGCTGTCAACGCCACGGCGTACGCGGCGATCACCGCGGGGGCGGGCGCGGCGACGGCCAGCAGGAACAGCGGCGCGGCGTAGCAGGCCAGCCCGAGGTTGGCCAGCAGCACCGGCCGGCGTAGCCGGACCCGCCCGGCCAGCAACGATCCGGTGAGCATCCCGATCGCACCGGCCTGCAACAGCACCACCCACGTCGTCTCACCGCCGAGGCGGTCGATGGCGACGGCCGGCCCGAGGGTCATCAGCACGGCGGCGGCGCCGTTCCACACGCCGTGCCCGATCAGGCTGGTCCAGAACCAGTCGCGGGCGCGGACCTCACCGAAGCCGTGCCGCAGGTCGGCGAGGACGGAGCGGCGGGGCACCGGCACGTGACGGACCCGCACCACCATGAGCAGCGCGGCGCTGAGCGCGAACGACGCACCGTCCAGGATGAACGCCCAGCCGGGCCCGGCTGCCCAGATCAGCGCGCCGGCCAGCGCCGGGCCGGCGAGGCGGCTGGGGTTGGCGGTGATGCCCATCAAGGCGTTGGCCTGCTGCCGGTCGGCCGGCTCGACGGTGCCGGCGACCAGAGGCGACGCGGTCGGAATGGCGAACGCCGAGGCGACGCCGCCGAGCGCGGACGCCACGACGACGCTGCTCAGCGACGGGTCGCCGCCGAGCAACTCCACGCCGACCGCGAGTTGGGTGGCGCAGCGGACCAGGTCGGCCAGCAGGGCGACCCGGCGGGCGTCGAAGCGGTCGGCGACGACACCACCGAGGGGCAGCAGAAGCAGCCGGGGAACCATCGCAGCGGCGAGCACGGCGGCCAGCGCGCCGGTGGAACCGGTGGCTCGGAGGATGGCCAGGGCCAGCGCGGCGGGCACCACCGCGTCGCCGAGCGCGGAGACGGTACGACCCAGGAACAGCAGCCGGAAGGAGTGTTCGCGCAGAGGATGAGCCATGACCAGAAGGTACTTCGACGTCGAATATTTTGGCAATGAATATTTCGACACTGAGGTAAGCTGGTGCGGTGACCTCGACCCCGGACACCGCCGACCGCCACATCGAGCGTTGGCTGCCGGTGGTCCCGGACCTCGACGCGGACGTCGAGGGGGCGGTGACCAGGATGATCCGACTGACCCGACACCTGCGGGCGGTCAAGGAACGGGTCTTGGTCGATCTCGACCTCTCGGCCCACGAGTACGAAACACTGCACGCCCTGGCCGGTCGTCTCGGCCGGGCGGCGCCCTCGGACCTCGCCGCGGACCTGGCGATGGCCCCCGCCTCGATCACGGCGCGGGTGGACGCGTTGCTGCGGCGGGGTTTCGTGCGCCGAATTCCGTCGACAGTCGACCGTCGACGGGTCGACGTGGAGCTCACCGAGACGGGGCAGGCCGCGTGGCGTGGGGCAATGGAGGTCCAGGGCGCCGAGGAGCACCGGCTGTTCGGTGCGCTCACCGCGACCGAGCGGCGGCGCCTCTCCGACCTGCTGCGCCGGGTGCTGCTCGTCGCCGAGCAGCCGCAGGGCCCGCCGGAGACCTGAGCCCGCCGGAGACCTGAGCCCGCCGGAGACCTGAGCAGGCCGGAAATTGCTGGCGGTGCGCGTACCGCCGATGCAAGGGTGACAGGCGTGACTGCGCATGCTCTGGCCGGGGCCCTGGCCGACGACGGACGGCGACGGATTTTCGCGGCGATCGTGTTGGGCGCGACCAGCGCGACCGACGTCGCAGAACGGACCGGCCTGCCGGCGCGGGTGGTGCTCACCGGGGTTCGCCGGCTCACCGAGGCGGGTCTCGTCACCGGCGCGGACGGCGCATTCGCGGCCGACCAGACGTCGCTGCGGGAGGCCGCCCGCGACAGCCGTCCGGCCGACGACGCCGATCCCGGCGTCGACCCGGTGCTGCGGACCTTCCTGCGAGGGGACGTCCTGGTGGGCCTGCCAGCGCAGCGGGGCCGGCGGCGCGTGGTGCTGGCACACATCGCCGAGCAGTCGTTCGCACCGGGCACCCGTTATCCGGAGCGGGCCGTCGACGACGCGCTCAAGAAGTGGTGCGCCGCCGGCGGGTCGGACCACGCGACGCTGCGCCGCTACCTGATCGACGAACAGTTGCTCACCCGCGAGCACGGCATCTACCAGCGACACTGATCGTCGGCCGCACAAATCGTCTGGTCACGGAGCATCTTGCTAGCCTCGGCGCATGACCTCCTGCACGCCCGCCGACGGCCCACCCGACCTGCTGTTCCTCCTCTCCTGGGCGAGCCACGCGCTGCAGACCGAGCACGCCGCAGGGTTGGCCGAGTTGGGCATCTCGCCGCGAGCGCACTACGTGCTCGCACAGGCCCGCACGGGTGACCTGACCCAGCGCGAAATCGGTGAACGGTGCGGCGTGGACAAGACCACGATGGTCGTGACGCTCGACCAGCTGGAACGGGCCGGGCTGGCCGAACGCCGTCCGGTGCCGACGGATCGCCGGGCTCGGTTGGTCGCTGTGACGCCGGCGGGGGAGCAGGTCCTGCGGCAGGCGCAGCAGGTAGTCCAGCGAATCCAGAACGACGTCCTCGCCGCCCTGCCCGAGCAGGACCGCGAGGCGTTCCTGCGAGCCCTCCTGGCGCTGGTCGGCGGCCCATTGGCCAACACCTCCCCGTACGCACCGGGTGCCCGCTCCGGCTGTTAATCCCGAGGGAGATAGTTCCGAACAAGACTATCTGTTACGGTCGTACTCGTTCGTTTCCCCTGAACGAGGAGCCGTCATGAGTGCTGCCGCCGTCACGAACCCCACCACCTCATCGCTACGCCGCCGGGCCCTCGGCGTCGTCGCCGCCGTCGTGGCCTGCCTGGTCATCTGGTCGATCGGCGCGCTGGCCGGCGTCGACTACACGGTCGAGAGCCCGGGGCGGCCCGCCACGGTCATCGGGGTTGGCGCGATCGTCATGGTCTCCCTGGGTGCCGCCCTGCTCGGCTGGGCGACGCTGGCCCTGCTGGAACGGTTCGCCCCACGCGTCGCCCTTCCGATCTGGGTCTCGTCGGCCGTCGTGGTGACGCTGCTGTCCTTCGCCCCGCTGCTCAGCGTCGATGCCAGCGGCGGCGCGAAGCTGGCCCTCGGCGCGACGCACGTCGCCGTGGCGGTCGCCCTCATCGCCCTGCTGCCCCGACCCCGCCGATAACCGGCGGCCAGCTGCTTGATCCCCGATCTGGTCAACTCGGGTTCCTGGAAACCGTGGTGTGCGAGCTGCCGCGACGCCCCGGTTCTCAGGAACCCGAGTCGATCAGCGGGCAGACGGGCGCCCTGGCGGACGAACCGTAAAGCCGTTGACCGGGCGGTGATGATCAACAGGTGACCGTCACCGCCCGACCAACCTGGTCGACCAGTGCCACCCGACCGGACCAGCCCGATGCGGTACACCTGCTGCGCGAGTACATGACCGAGATGGTGGTCCGCTACCACCGTCGACAGGCCCTGCCCGGTGAGGTCGACGCGGCGCTGGCCGAGATGCCCAGCGACGACCTGACCCACCCGAGTGGACTGCTGCTGCTCGCCCACCACGGCGCCGACCTGGCCGGCTGTGCCGGACTGCGCTGGCAGTCGGGCTGGGCCGAGCTGACCCGGGTGTTCGTCCGCCCCGAGCATCGAGGCGCCGGAGGAGGTGCCGCGCTGCTGGCCGCCGTCGAGCGGGCGGCCTGTACCGCCGGGGTGGACCGGATCCGCCTCGACACCCGCAACGACCTGGTCGAAGCCCGTGCCCTGTACACCCGGCACGGCTACGTGGAGATCCCGGCGTACTCGTCGGGCCCCTACGCCGACCACTGGTTCCAGAAGGAGTTGACGTACGCGTCCGAAGGCGCTAAATAAGAAGAGGAAGTTGAGTCGCCCCGGCTCAACTCATCACCTTCGGCCAGGAGAACCGAGGAGGCATGACCATGTTGATGCGTACCGACCCGTTCCGCGAGATCGACCGGCTCGCCGAGCAGTTCTTCGGTACGGCAGCCCGTCCCGCGACGATGCCCTTGGACGCGTATCGCGACGGAGACCACTTCTACGCGGCGTTCGACCTGCCCGGCGTCGACCCCGACACCATCGACTGCACCGTCGAGCGCAACGTGCTCACCGTCCGGGCCGAGCGGCGCCGGCCCAGCGGCGACGGCGTCGAACTGGTGGCCGCCGAGCGTCCGATGGGCACCTTCACCCGGCGACTGTTCCTGGGCGACACCCTGGACACCGACAAGCTGGAGGCCGGCTACGAGCACGGGGTGCTGACGCTGCGCATCCCCGTCGCCGAGCGGGCCAAGCCCCGCCGGGTCACCATCAGCGCCAACGGCGAAGGACGCCGCCAGATCAACGCGTGATCACGGCCTCGGGTGGGATCGGCGCGCCTGCACGCCGATCCCACCCGAGGCTGAGAGCCTTTTTCACATGGTGTTCCCCGACGCTCCGGTGCTCGCCCGCCCGTCCACGGCCCCCGCTCTGCCGAGCGGGCCGGTCGAGGTCACCGAGGCGTGGCTGCGCAACCGGCGGCTGTCCGAGCACACCCGCGAGGCGTACCGACGGGACGTCACCGGGTGGCTCACCTGGTGCGCCGGCCGCGACCTGGACCCGCTGCGGGCCACGTTCCTGCACGTCAACGAGTACGCGCGGGAGTTGGAAGCCACCATCGGCGCCCGCAGCGGCCGGCCGCTGACACCGGCGACCGTGGCGCGGCGGCTCTCCGCGCTGTCCAGTTGGTACGACTTCCTGGTCAAACTGGGCGCGGTCCCGGCCAACCCGGTCTCCGGCGCGGACCGCCCTCGCGTCGACCGGGACCACTCCGCCACCCTGGGGCTCACCCCCGAAGAGGTCGACGCGCTGCTCGCGGCCGCGGACGCGGACACCGGAGTGACCGCCGCCCGCAACCGCGCGGCGATCGCGCTCCTCGCCGACCTGGGCCTGCGGGTCGGGGAACTGATCTCGCTGGACCTGACCGACCTCGGCACGGAACGCGGCCACCGCAGCGTGCGCTTCGTCGGCAAGGGCGGCAAGCAACGCCGCCGCGCCCTCACCCCCAGCAGCGGGTACGCCGTGGACGCCTACCTGGCCGAGCGGGCCGCCGCCGCCGGTGTGCCGGTAACGCAGCTGACCGGGCCACTGCTGGTCACCGCGACCGGCGGCCGGCTGGACCGGCACTCGGTGTTCCGGCTGGTGCGTCGGCTCGCCCGAGCAGCGGGTATCCCGGCGTGGGCGAAGCTGTCCCCGCACTCACTGCGGCACGCGTTCGCCACCACCGCCCGCTCCGAGGGAGTGCCGTTGGAGGACGTGCAGGACGCGATGGGCCACGCCGACCCGCGCACCACCCGCCGCTACGACCGGGACCGGCACAACCTCGACCGCGACCCGGCCTACGCGGTCTGGGCGGCCCGCTCCCGTCGGCGCGCCTGACCCCACCCGCTCCCCTCGGTGATCAACACGGATTCGGCAAAGTTGGGGTATCCCAACGCCTCCGGCACCCCGATTTCGGTGAACCCGTGTTGATCATGCCGATAGGCGGCCGACGCGGCGCAGGGTCAGGGGCCGTCGAGGGGCCAGAACGTCTGCCGTGCCGCGCCGTCGCGGCAGAGCAGCCCGGTGCCGGCCCGCCGGCAGTCGGTCACACCCGCCGGGAGCACCGCGGACAACCGGTGACCGTCGCGGCCCACCGTCGCGACCAGGGAACGTCTGCCGTCCGCCGCCGTGCCCAGCACCAGCAGGGGTTCCGGGGCGCCCCGGGGGCCGGGCACGGTGCGCCAGCGGGCGCCCGCCGGCCACGCCCACCGCCGTACCCCGGTGCCCGCGTCGATCGCCCAGCGTTCCCGCTCGTCCTGCCCGCAGATCAGCCCCTGGCAGGGCCGAAGGGTCACCTCGCCCGGCGGCACCGGCACCTGCCAGCGGAGAGCCAGCCCCGGCAGGTCGTACCCGGACAGCGCCGCCGCGCCGCCGCTCGGGTGGCGCAGCACCAGATGCGCGCCGGCGACCTGGGGATTGTCCGGACCGTAGTCGGCCGGCGGGAGCCGTCCCCGACCGTGCTCGGTGCCGTCATGGGCGTCGAGCAGCCGGGTCAGCCCGTCGTCCTGCACCAGCAGCACCCGCGCGGGAAGACCGGGAAGCGGCCGCAGCACCGCCGTGGAGGGCAGCGGGACCGACCACCGGGTTGCGCCGGTGCTCGGGTCGAGACCGTGCACCGTCCCCTCGACCCGCCGTCCCGGTTCGGCGGCGCTGCGCACCTCGCTCACCGCCACCGCCGCGTCCCCGGCCGCGTACACCCGCTCGGGTCGCCGCCACACCGGCTGGCCGGTCCGCATCGAGCGCGCGGCGGTCGCCCGCGCCCCGCGCACCTGGTCGCGTTCGACGAGCAGGAGCAGGTCACCGGCGACCTCGGCGGACCACCCGGCCGCGGGCGGCACGGTGACCCGCCACCGGGGCGGGCCGCCCGGCGCGGCCGGGTCGTAGGCGCTCAGCGTGGGTGGGTTCTGGTCGGGGTCGACGACCAGCAGCAGCGGCCCCGCACCGAGCACCGTCGCCCGGGCGGGCACCGCCGGCCCGACCTGGGATGTCAGCCGCGCGGCCGGGGCGGCGCCGCCGAGCAGGGCACACGCCGCCACCAGCATCGCCACCCGCCAACGGCGCGACACCTGCGGCGGCGGTGGGCGGTCGTCGACTGGCGAACCCCAGTCGTCTCCCAGCTCGATCAGCACCGACATGCGCGTCCACCCGTCCGTTCGCGCCGCCCGTTCAGCAGAGCAGGTCCAGGTGGTGGTGGGCGTCCTCGGCGATCTCCTCGTGTCGCAGCCACCGGCGGGCCCACAGGCGGGCGGCCACCTCCGCCTGCTCGTCACCCCAGGCGGCGTGCTCGACGAGCAACGCGGTGGTCAGCGCGTACGCCAGGCGCAGCGCCAGCCCCCGGGCACCGGCGAGCACCGTCGACGAACCCGGGTCCGCGGTCACCGAGGTGATGGTGTCGGCCACCTGGGCGGCGGTGGCGGCCAGCGTGTCGGCCAGCACCGGCGACAACGGTCGGGCCAGGTCGACGGCGGCGGCGAGTCGGGCCAGCAGTGGCGCGCCGGCGTCCTCCCGGGTCAGCGCCCGCAGCACGTCCAGGGCCAGCACGTTCGTGGTGCCCTCCCAGATCGGCAGCACCTGGGCGTCGCGCAGCAGGCGGGGCACGCCGGTGTCCTCCACGTAGCCGGCCCCGCCGAAGCTCTCCACGTACTCGCCGGCGGAACTGACGGCCAGTCGACCGGTGGCCAGTTTCGCCAGCGGCGCCACGATCCGCAGCTCCGCCGCGGCCACCGGGTCGGCGCCGACCTCGACGCGCCCGAGCAGGGCGAACGCGTGCCCGGCCAGAGCGAACGCGCCCGCCGCGTCGACCGCCAGGGTGCCCAGGGTGGCCCGGTGCAGCGGCGAGGACACCAACGCGCCGCCCGCGACGTGCCGCACGTCGGCGTACGCCCGGGCGTAGGCGAGACCGCGTCGCATCCCACCCGCCGCCGCGGCGGCGTTGTGCACCCGGGTCACCACGACCAGGGTCATCGCCCGCACCAGACCGGGGACCGCCGGGTCGCCCAGCGGCAGCGCGTACGCGTCGTGCAGACCGATCTCGGCGGTGGGCAGCGCCCTCGTGCCGAGCTTGTCCTTGAGGCGGTGCACCGTGACACCCGGCGCGGGCGCTCCCGGGGCCGTGCCGTCGGTCAACGGTGAGTCGACCGCATACCGGGGAACGAGGAACGGCGCGAGCACCCGGCTGCCGCGACCGGCGCCCTCGGGTCGGGCCAGCGCCACCGCCATCGCCGCGTCGGCGGCCGAGCAGAACCACTTCTCCCCGGTCAGCCGCCAGGAACCATCCGCCGCAGGTCGGCCGATCGTGCGGGAACGGCCCAGGTCGGAGCCGCCCTGCGCCTCGGTCATCCACTGTCCGCTGGTGATCGCCTCGGCCGGGTCGGTGGAGATCAGCCGGGGCAGCCACGCGTCCCGGATCACGCTGTCCACCTCGGGCAGGCTGAGCAGCGCGGCAGCCCCGTCGGCCATCGCCACCGGGCAGGAGAACGTCGCCGACTCCGGCCCGTACAGGTGCAGCAGGGCGTGCTGCACCACCCGAGCGGCGGCGCCCCAGGTGCCGCGGGCGTCCGGCAGGTAGGGCAGCGCCACCACCGCGTGCCGGGCGGCGGCGGCCCGCTGCGCCTGCCAGCCGGCGGAGGTGTCGATCCGGTCGACCCGCGCGCCCCACGCGTCGTAGCGGACCAGCGTCGGCGGGTGCGCTTCCGCGTCGGCGTGCGCCGCGCGCAGCGGCCCGGCGACGTCGGCGGCCAGGTCGGCGAGACGACCCTTCGCGGCCGCGTGCCCGTCCGGCCCGAGGTGACGCTCCAGCCAGGAGCGCAGCAGGCCGTCACCGGCGTACGGGTCGACGGGGGGTGGCACCGGCTGGACGAAGCGGCTCATCGATCGGCTCCTGGCACTGCTCGGGGGTGTGCGCCGACGGTAGACGATCCGTGGCCGCCCCGAACAGGGTGAGCCCCCCGATCCGATTTTCGGCATGTCGTACCTCGGTGCGACGACGTTCTCTACGGTCGGTAGTCGTGGGTGTCGGTCAGTCGTGGAGCCGACCGGCCCGGCGCAGCCGCCCGATGCGCACCGGGTTGGCGTTCGCCGGGTTCGGTGTGGCGCTGTGCTGCGTCGGGGTGGCCGGCGTGGCCGCCTGGAACCTGCAGACCGTCCGTCAGGCCGCCGGCCCGATCCGGGAGACCGCCGACGGGTTCTTCAGCGAGGTGACCCTCGGCGACAGCGACCGGGCGTACGAGCGGCTCTGCGAGGACGCCCGCAGCCGGTGGAGCGCGGGCGGCTTCACCAGTTGGGTGCGGACCCCGCCGATGGTCACCGACTACGAGATCACCGACGTGTCGGTCGCCACCCGCAGCGGCCGACCGCAGGGCACGGTGACGGTGAAGGTGACCCGCGACGGTGGACTCAGCGAGGAACGTCGCCTACCGGTGGTCCGCGAGGGCGGCGACTGGCGGGTGTGCGGTGACCCCTTCTGAACCGCCGGACGTCACCCCGGCGCGTCCCTGGTTGCTGCGCCCGCGCCAGGGGGTGCAGCCGACCACCTCGACGGAACTCTTCTTCGACCTGGTGTTCGTCTTCTCCATCACCCAGTTGTCGCACTACCTGATCGAGCACCCGGACTGGCGTGGCGCGCTGCGTACCGCGTTGTTGCTGGCCCTGGTCTGGTTCGTCTGGATCTACACCACCTGGGTGACCAACTGGCTGCAACCGGACCAGGGGCCGGTACGGGCGATGCTGATCGGGGTGACGCTGGGCAGCCTGTCGCTGTCGGCGGCGATCCCGCAGGCGTTCGCCGGGACCGGGTTGCTCTTCGCGGTGGTCTACGTGAGCGTGCAGGTGGGCCGGACGATGTTCACCCTGTGGGCGACGCGGGGCAACCCCTGGCTGGTCTCCGGGTTCCAGCAGTCACTGCCGTGGATAGCCGGCACGTCGGTGCTGATGGTGCTCGGCGGTCTGGTCGGCCCGGTGGCGCGGGAGGCGCTGTGGGCGTCGGTGATCGTGATCGAGGTGGTCGGCCTCTGGATCGGCTACCCGTTGCCGAGACGAGGGCGCAGCCGTCCCGAGCGGTGGATGGTGGAGGGCGGGCACCTGGCCGACCGGTGCGGGGCGTTCGTGCTGATCGCACTGGGTGAGTCGATCCTGGTCACCGGGGGCACCCTCACCCGGCACGTGGACCTGGTGACGTTCGGGGCCTTCCTGTTGGCGTTCGCCGGTTCGGTGGCGCTGTGGTGGGTGTACTTCGCCCGCTCGGCCGCCGCCGCCACGGAGGTCGTCGCGCGCGCCGGTGAGCGCACCGGCGCGTTGAGCCGGGTCGCGTTCAACTACCTGCATCCGGTGATCGTCGCCGGCGTCATCGTCACCTCCGCGGGCGACGAGCGGCTGCTGCGCGAGCCCGGCGCTCCCACCACGACGGTCGCCGCGCTGGTGGTCCTGGGTGGCCCGGCACTGTTCCTGGCCGGTCACGCCGCCTACAAGGCGTTGCTGTGGGGACGCACGCCGACCAGCCGGATCACGGCGGTGGTGGTGCTGTCGGTGCTGATACCGGTCGCCGTGGGCTTGAACGTGCCGGTCGCGGTGTGCGCCACGGCGGCGCTGGTCGTGACCGTCGCGGTCATCGTGACCGACCAGGTCGCGGTCCGCGACGGCGCACGGCGGGTGACTCAGTCGCGGGGGCCGAGGTCGCCGCTGCGGTAGTGCCGGCGGCAGAGCACCTGGTAGCGCACCTCGGCGGTGTCGACGGTGTCGCCGATGACGACCTGTGCGCCCTCGCGGACGACCCGCCCGTCGACGACGCGGGCGTTGAGCAGCCCTTCCCGCCCGCACCAGCAGAGCACCTCGACCTGGATGCGGGCCACCTCGTCGGCGAGCTCGAAGAGGCGTTGCGCGGCGGGGAACAGGCTGGACCGGAAGTCGGTGGCCAGCCCGAACGCGAACACGTCGACGTCGTAGCTGTCGACCAGTTCGGCCATCTGCTCGACGTGTTCCACGGTGTAGAAGCACGCCTCGTCGCAGATCAGGTAGTCCACGCGTACCCCGTCGGCCCACCGGCCGCGCACGAGCGCCCGCAGGTCCAGGTCGTCGGTGACCTCGATGGCCTCGTGGGCCAGCCCGATGCGGGTGGTGACCTGCGGGCCCAACGACCTGTCGATGCGGGTGGTGACCAACCCCCGACGGCCCTGCCGGGCGTGGTTGTAGTTCATCTGCAGCGCCATCGTGGACTTGCCGCAGTCCATCGGCCCCCAGAAGAACTTCAGTGCCGCCGCGTGCACCGGCCGCCCATCCATCCCGCGCGCCGCCGCGCACCCGGCCGCAGCGTGCGGTCGGCCGGGGAACGGGTGGGCGAGGCAGGTCGGAGCGGTGGTGGCGTCGTCAGTCACGGTCGGGCAGCCTAGCCGATCGGCCACTCCTGATCTGTCGGACGCGGGATGCGTGCTCAGAGCACCCGCGGTGGCGTGTTGCCGGCGGCGACGATGGCACGGCGCATCGGCACGGCGGCCAGGAGCAGGAAACCGACCACGAAGAAGATCAGCAGTGAGACCAGGCCCACCCGGTAGGAGGAGGTGAGCTGGAACACCAGACCGAAGGCGAGCGGGCCGAGCCAACTGGTGCCCTTGTCGCTGATCTCGTAGAAGCCGTAGTACTCGCCCTCCTTCCCGGTGGGGATGAGCTGACTGAACAGCGACCGGCTCAGCGCCTGGCTGCCGCCCAGGACCAGGCCGATGGCCGCGCCGAGGACCATGAACGGCACCGGCGCCTCGGCGGGCAGCCGGAACGCGGCGATGATCACACCGGTCCAGAGCACCAGGCTGAGCAGCACGGTCTTCCACGCGCCGATGCGCCGGGCCAGCGCCCCGAGGCTCAGCGCGCCACCGAAGGCGAGGAACTGCACCAGCAGGATCGTGATGATCAGGGTGCTCTGTTCCAGGCGTAGTTCCTCGGTGCCGTACTGGCTGGCCAGGGTGATGACGGTCTGGATGCCGTCGTTGTAGACCAGGAAGGCGAGCAGGAAGTACAGCGTCAGCGGGTACGCCTTGATCTCGCGGACGGTGCGGCCGAGTTGGCGGAACCCGTCGGTGAGGACGTTGCCGCCACCGGTCAGCGCCGCCGCCGACGGGCGCTCGCGCAGCCACCGCAGCGGGACCAGCGTGAACAGCGCCCACCAGACTCCGGCGGACACGATCGACCAGCGGGCCAGGTCCAGCGTGCGTTGCGGGTCGTCGCCCTTGTCGAGCATGGTGATCGCGACCAGGTTGAGCGCCAGCAGCAGACCGCCGCCGAGGTAGCCCAGCGCCCAGCCCCGGCTGGAGATGCCGTCGCGTTCGTCGGGGCCGCCGAGCTGCGGCAGGAACGAGTTGTAGACCACGATCGCGGCGCCGAAGGAGATGTTGGCAACCAGGAAGAGCGCCCCGCCGAGCAGGTAGCGGTCGCCGGTGACGAACGCCATGGCGATGGTGGCGCCGGCGCCGGTGAACGCGGCCCCGCCGAGCAACCGCTTCTTGTGCGCCGACCGGTCCGCGATCGCCCCGATGACCGGCAGCACGAACACGGTGAGGAACACCGACAGCGAGATCAGGTACGGGTAGTAGGACCCGGCGGCGACCTTGATGCCGAGCGGGTACACGAAGCCGTCACACGAGTCCGCGCCCAGCTCGCAGCCGGCCGCCACCTCGGCGACCGTGGTCAGGAACGGGCCGAGGAACACGGTGATGACGGTGGTCTGGAACGCGGAGTTCGCCCAGTCGTAGATGTACCAGCCGCGGCGCTCCCGGCGGGTGCTCGCGGGAGGCGGGTTGTCGTCCACCGCGGGGGTCACGGTCTCGGCCATCGGGGGTCCTTGGAATGGTTCAGGCGGCCCAGTGGCCGCGGCTGCGGTAGACGTCGCGCAGCACGCCGACGTGATCGGTCATGATGCCATCCACGCCACGATCCAGTAAGTCGTGCATCTGGGCGGGTTCGTCGATCGTCCAGACGTGCACCTGCAGGCCGATCCGGTGGCAGTAGTCGAGGAACCGACGGTCCACCACCGGCACCCGCCCGTAGCGGGGCGGCACCTGCGCGGCGACCACCGACGGGGGAAGCCGCAGCGGTCGCCCGTGCAGGGAGGCGAGGCGTAGCCGGGCGACGCCCCGCATGCCGAGACTGGTGGCGACCCTCCCCTCGGTGAGCGCGCGCATCCGGGTCAGGCGGGCGTCGCTGAACGAGGCGAGCAGCACCCGGTCGGCGGCGCCGGCGCTGGTCACGGTCGCGACCGTCGGCTCGACGCCGCCGTCGGCCTTCACGTCGATGTTGAAGCGGACCTGCGGCCAGGCGCCGAGGACCTCGTCGAGCCGGGGTACGACGGCGGCGCCGCCGACGCGTACCGAGGCGAGGTCGGCCCAGCTCATCTCGGCGATGCGCCCCGGTTCACCGGTGACCCGCTGGAGCGTCGGGTCGTGGAAGATCACGGCCACGCCGTCCGCGGTGGCGTGCACGTCGGTCTCCACGTACCGGTAACCGAGCCCGACGGCCCGGGCGAACGCCTCGGTGGTGTTCTCGTCGCCGTCGGCGGCGCCGCCGCGGTGGGCGAACGCCAGCGGCGCGGGCGCGTCGAGGTAGCCGGGTCGGGTCAGCACGCGAGGCAGTATGCCCGCCGTCGGTGGAGCGCGGGTGACCTACCGGCGAAGATCAGGCCCGGGACGCCGGGGCTGCGGCACGGGTGGCCGCCGGGGGTCCTTCTCCGCAGTGGTGGCAGGCCGCGCGTCGACGCCCCTGTCCCCAGCCGGCCACCAGGCCGTGGGTGAGCACGCCGCCCAGCGCCGACGCGACGGCGCAGCCCAGCCGAAGCCGACCAGCGCCGTCGGCAGGCGTCCGGGCCGGGCGCGGCGCGTCATCACCCAGGCGACGACCGCGCCGATCAGCCCGAGCACGGCGATGATCGGTGCGACGACCTCGGCGCGGCCGCCTTCCAGGATCGATCCGGACGCGCGTGCCGGGTCGACCGGGGCGAACGGGAATCCGTCGCCGCCGGCGGTCCAGTACAGACCCAGTGCGCCGTACAGCAGCGAGAAAGCCCCAGCCGCGTAGCCGGCCCAGGTCGCGAGCCACCGTCATCCCCCAGACCGGGGACACCAGCGACGAGGCGGTACGGCGACCCGAGCTGCACCGGCTCGACCGTTTGTTATCCGCTGCCGGCCGTGGCGTTGATCCCGGTGGTCGTAGGCCGCACAATTCCGCCCGGACCGGCCCATCGGCGCCATCCACCGGTCACCTGTCCTGCGTCCTTTGCTCTGCACCTGCGGATGCGACAGTCACTGTCTGTAGCTGGTGCGCCCGCAGGTGCAGAGCAAAGGACGGGAGGTGGAGGTTGGGGGTCGCTGGGCTCAGCTCGGCGCCTGCTGGTCAGCAGCCGGTCGATCCGCGCCACCGGGGCCACCCGCGACGGCGCCCTAGCCGAGGTCGAGCCAGGTCGACCTCGGCACCCGGTGCTGGACTCGGCCTTCCGGCCGTCGTCGGGCGGCCGGGGATGGGGCGTCTCCCGGCGTCGTGTCGGTCGCGGCCTCAGGCCGAGCGACGGCGGTGGGCGCGGCTGGGGTCGCTCGGGCGGCCGGGGTCGACGTGCCGGGGCAGGTCGGGCTCGTCGGGGCGCAGCGGGGCGAGGGCGTCGGTGAGCGCGTCGATGATCCGGTCGGTGGCCCGGCGTGCCGCGCCGGGGCTGGCGGAGGTCGACTCGCCCAGGTCGACGGGGGCGCCGAAGTGCACCCGGATGACCGGGCGACGCCACAGTGAGCGGGCGACGCCACGCAGCATTCCCCGGGGCGCCCGGTAGGGGAGCACCTCGTGCGCGCCCCACTGGGCGACCGGGACGACCGGGGCGCCGCAGGCCAGGGCGAGGCGGGCAGCACCGGTCTTGCCGCGTTCGGGCCACATGCCGGGGTCCAGACCGATGCGCCCCTCGGGGTAGATGAGGATTACCGAGCCGCGGGCGACAGCGGTGGCGGCGTCGTCGAGAGCCTGGTGGACGGCGCTGGTGCCCCGGTCGACGCGGATGTGTCCGGCGTGACGCATGGCGGCGCCGAGCAGCGGCGCGCGGAACAGTCCGGCGGTCGCCATGATCCGGGGGGCGACGCGGCGGGTCTGACAGGCGGCGACCATCACCAACGGGTCGAACGGGCTGATGTGGTTGGCGGCCAGCACCAGCGGCCCGCGACGCAGGTGCGCGGGGACGTCGCCGGTGACCTCGAGGCGGGCCAGCAGGCCGACCAGGGCCCGGGCCAGGAGTAGGGCGGCGCGCCAGATGAGCGGCGGTTGCCAGGTCGCGTACGTGGTGTCCATCAGCGCGACATCGTCGCACGCGGCGGCACGAACGTGCGGGCGGGTCGGCCGGATGCCCCGGGGGTGATCAGGGTCATTGGTCCCGGGGCGTTGCGGGCCGCCCGGCCCTGCCCATCCCTCTACGACAAGCAGTAGTATTTACTACGTCTCGTAGTACGGATGGTTGGGGGTTTCAGGTGGACGCGTTGGACGTCGCCCGCTGGCAGTTCGGTGTCACCACCGTCTACCACTTTCTCTTCGTGCCGCTGACCATCGGCCTGTCCGTGCTGGTCGCCATCCTGCAGACGCTGTGGCACCGCACCGGCAACGAGCGCTACCTCAAGCTCACGAAGTTCTACGGCAAGCTGTTCCTGATCAACTTTGCCATGGGCGTGGTCACCGGGATCGTGCAGGAGTTCCAGTTCGGCATGAACTGGAGCGACTACTCCCGCTTCGTCGGCGACATCTTCGGCGCGCCACTGGCCATCGAGGCGCTCGTCGCGTTCTTCCTCGAATCCACCTTCATCGGCCTGTGGATCTTCGGCTGGGACCGGCTGCCCAAGCGGGCGCACCTGGCCAGCATCTGGGCCGCCGCGATCGGCACCAACCTCTCCGCGTACTTCATCCTCGCCGCGAACTCGTTCATGCAGAACCCGGTCGGCTACCGCATCAACCCCGACAGTGGGCGCGCCGAGCTCACCGACTTCCCGGCCGTGCTGACCAACAAGGTCGCCCTGATCACCTTCCCGCACACCCTGGCCGGGTCGTTCCTGGTCGCCGGGTCGCTGGTCGTGGCCGTCGGCCTGTACCACGTGATCCGCAACCGCGACTCCGCCGACACCGGCGCGTACCGCTTCGCCACGAAGTTCGGCTCCTGGGTGGTCCTGGTCGCCTCCGCCGCCGTGCTGTTCACCGGCGACATCCAGGGCAAGATCATGACCGAGGTGCAGCCGATGAAGATGGCCGCCGCCGAGGGCCTCTACACCACCGAGAGCCCCGCCTCGTTCTCCGTGCTCACCATCGGCAGCCTCGACGGCAGCCGCGAGGTGTTCGCCCTCAAGATCCCTTACCTGCTGTCGTACCTGGGCACCGGCGACCCGCACGGCACCGTGCACGGCATCAACGACCTGCAGGCCCAGTACGCCACCCAGTACGGCGCGGGCAGCTACACCCCGATCATCCCGGTCACCTACTGGAGCTTCCGCTTCATGATCGCCTTCGGGATGGCCGCCGGCGCGATCGCCCTGCTGGTGCTCTGGAGTCAGCGCAAGGGCCGTACCCCGAGCAGTAGGTGGCTGCTGCGCGCCGGCCTGGCCATGCCGGTGCTGCCGTTGCTGGCCAACTCGTTCGGCTGGATCTTCACCGAGATGGGCCGCCAGCCGTGGATCGTCTTCGGCGAGATGCTCACCCGCAACGGGGTGTCGCGCAGCGTCTCGCTGGCCGAGGTGCTCACCTCGTTCACCGCGTTCACGCTGATCTACGCCACCCTCGCCGTGATCGAGGTCAAGTTGCTGCTGCGCTACGCCAGGGCCGGCGTACCCGACGTCAGCGAACAACCCCCGACCGACGACACCGACGACGCCGAGCGTCCGCTCGCCTTCGCCTACTGATCCCGGAGCCCATCGTGGACCTGACCACCATCTGGTTTCTCCTCGTCGCCGTGCTGTTCACCGGGTACTTCATCCTGGAGGGCTTCGACTTCGGCGTCGGCATGCTCCTGCCCGTCCTGGGCCGCGACGACCGGCAACGCCGCGTCCTGATCAACACCATCGGGCCGGTCTGGGACGGCAACGAGGTGTGGTTGATCACCGCCGGTGGCGCGATGTTCGCCGCGTTCCCCGAGTGGTACGCCACCCTGTTCTCCGGCTTCTACCTGCCGCTGCTGCTGATCCTGCTGGCCCTGATCGCCCGGGGCGTCGCGTTCGAGTACCGGCACAAGCGCCCCGAGGCGTCCTGGAAGCGCCGCTGGGACACCGCGATCGTGGTCGGCTCGCTGCTGCCGGCGTTCCTGTGGGGTGTCGCCTTCGCCAACATCCTGCGCGGGGTGCCACTGGACGCCGAGCACGAGTACGTCGGTGGCCTCGTGGACCTGCTCAACCCGTACTCCCTGCTCGGTGGCGCGACCACCCTCGCGTTGTTCCTCACCCACGGCGCGGTGTTCCTCGCCCTGAAGACCACCGGCGACATCCGCGAGCGTGCGGGCGCGCTCGCGGTGCGCCTGGGCGTCGGGGCCGTCGTCCTCGCGGTGGGTTTCCTGACCTGGACGTTGAGCATCCGTTCCAGCACGGCCGCCGTCGTGCTTGCCGTCGGCGCGGCCCTCGCGCTGCTCGGTGGTCTGTCCGCCGCCCGGGTACGCCGGGAGGGCTGGGCGTTCACCGGCACCGCCGTGGCGATCGGCCTGGCCGTGGCGACCCTGTTCGCGGCGCTGTTCCCGAACGTGCTGCCCTCCACCCTGGACCCCGCCGGGACGTTGACGGCCACCAACGCCGCGTCCACCCCGTACACCCTGAAGATCATGACCTGGGTGGCGGTGATCTTCACTCCGGTGGTGCTGGCCTACCAGGCGTGGACGTACTGGGTGTTCCGCAAGCGCATCGGCGTGGCCAACATCCCCCAGCACTGACCTCCCGCCCCCGCCAGCCCCGCCAGCCCGGTCGATCATGGAGTTGTGGTGCCCGATTCGAGGCGTCGAGGGCTTTTTGTACCCACCACAACTCCATGATCGACGGGGTCTCGGCGCGGGGCGGGCCGGTATATCGGCTGTTGGCTCGGATCCGCGTCGCTACGGTGTGCCGATGCATGTACGCGAACTCACCGCCGACGACCTCGACGCCGCCTGGGAGCTGGGCCGGTTCGCGTTCGGTTCCGGCCCGCGGCAACCCGCCAGCACCACCACCGAGGTGCCTGGGCTGACACGCTACGGCGCGTTCGACGACGCCGGGCGAATCGTCGGAAAGGTCGTCGACCTGCACCACGACCAGTGGTGGTCGGGGCGGGCGGTGTCGGCCGCCGACGTGGCGGGTGTGGCGGTCGCCCCCGAGGCCCGCGGCCGGGGTGTGGCTCGTGCCATGCTCACCGCCCTGCTGCGCGGTGCCCGCGACCGTGGCGCGGCGGTCAGCGCGCTCTACCCGACCGTCGCCGCCCCGTACCGGGCCTGCGGCTGGGAGGCCGCCGGTGTGCTGCGGACGGTCGACCTGCCCACCGCCACGCTGCCCCGGCACCACCCCGACCCGCGGTTCGTGGTGCGTGCGGGCACAGTGGCCGACCTGCCGGCCGTCGACGCCCTGTACGAGCAGGTCACCCGGCACCGCAACGGCCTGCTGACCCGCCGGGGTGAGCTGTTCGACTTCTACGCCGCCGACGGTGCCCTGCCGGGCGACGGGCTCACTCTTGTGGAAAAGGGCGGCGACCTTATCGGCTACGCCGTCTGGAAACGGGGGCGCGGTTACGGGGCCGACTCGGTGCTCACCGTCGACGAGGCCCTGGCCGTCACCGCCGAGGCCGCCCGGGAACTCGTCGGGGTGCTGGCGAGTTGGGCGAGCGTCGCGCCGACCCTGCGACTGTGCCCGCTCGACGGCGACGCGGTGAGCGCCTGCCTGCCGCTGGAGTCGGCCCGCGAGCACGAGCGGGACCTGTGGATGCACCGGCCGGTCGACGTCGCCCGCGCGGTGAGCGCCCGGGGGTGGCCCGCCCACGTGCGGGGCTTCGTCGACTTCCGCCTCACCGATCCGCTCGCCGAGTGGAACACCGGCACCTGGCGGTTGGCTGTGGCCGACGGCGAGGCTGAGCTGACCCGCGTCGACGGCGAGGCGGATCTGCGGCTGGACGTGCGGGGTTTCGCGTTGCTGTACACCGGGGCGGCCGGCGCCCGGTCGGTCGCGCAGGCGGGTCTGCTGCACGCCGCCGGTGTCACGCCGGACGCCCTGGACCTGCTGGGCGCGGGCGGCCCGGCCCAGGTGCTCGACTACTTCTGACCGGCCGCCAGTTCGGCGTCGGCGCGTTGGGTGATGACTGTGAGCGCCCGGGCGGCGGCGCTCGCCTCGTCGGCGGGGATGTCCGCGTAGAGGCGGGCGGTGATGCCGGAGACGACGTCCGCGACGCGGGCCTGCGTGGCGTGACCGGCGTCGGTGAGCCGGATCCGCGTCGCGTCGGTGTCGTCGTGGGCGAGGTTCGCGTCGAGGAGTTCGGCGATCACCTCGTGGACGGTCGGCGCGTCGACCTTGAGTGTGCTGGTGATCCGGTGCGTGAGGTGTGCGCGTTCGACGGGCCCGTCGGCGAGGGCGTTGAGCGCGAGCACCTGGCCGAAGGTGAGCCCGAGTGGGGCGACGGCGCGCTCCAGCAGGGCCCGGGTGGCGTAGTGGGCCTGGCCGATGACCTGGCCGTTGAGGGTGGGAGCGGTGGACATGACGCCTCCTTTCAAACGTTGGTCGAACCAACGTTGGTGCAGCCAACGTAGCATGGATCGTGGGTCGCGCCAACGATTCCTGTTAGGCTGCGGTCATGCAGTCCACCGCCCCGCAGTCACCCGCCGGGCTCCGCACCACCCCGACCTGGTTGCTCAACCAGACCGCCGCTCACGCCGCCCGGCTCGTCAGCGAGGGCTTCGCCGCGCACGGCCTACGCGGCTACCACTACCGGCTGCTCGCCACGCTGGCCGAGGACGGGCCCGCCAGCCAGGCCGACCTGGGCCGACGCTGCGGCATCGACCGCAGCGACGTCGTCGCCGCCGTCAACGACCTGGCCGGTCGGGGGCTCGTCGTACGCGCCCCCGACCCGGCCGACCGCCGCCGCAACGTCATCAGCCTCACCGACGCCGGCGCCGACGAGGCCCACCGGATGGGCGACACCGTCGGCCGGGTCCAGGACGAGCTGCTCGCCCCGCTGTCCAGCGCCGAACGCGACCAACTGACCCGCCTGCTCACCCGGCTGCTGGAGCACCACGCCCGGCGCTGAGCACCCTCAGCGGGCCTCGCGCAACTCCGCCAGCCGGGCCTCGATCTCGGCCAACTCGGCGCGCAGCTTCTCGGCCTGCTGCTCCGCCTCGGCCCGCTCGGTGCCGAGGATCTGCTCCACCGCCTCCTGCACCCCGGGCACGTCGACCAACGCCACCATCTTCAACGCCTCGGCCGGCTTCACCACGTACGGCTTCGCCAGCGCCTTGCTGCCCTGCTGCGCGGCGACGGTCCACTCACCGTCGGCGTACGCCAACGTCACGGTGAGACCCGCGGGTCCCTTCGGCTTGACGGCCTTGACCGCCCGCCGCGCCGGCGGCTTCTCCGTCTGCTCCACCTTCGGCTCCTCCTGTCGCTGCGCGGGCACCCGCGGCGTGTCCAACACGAACTCCGGCGCCGCCACGGGCGCGGGCTCCGGCTCGGGCTCCGGTTTCGGCTCCGCCACCCGACGACCGGCGCCCTTGGGCGCCACCGCCAGGTCGGCGGGGGAGAACGGCAACTCGTCGCGACCGAAACGCACCACCACGAACTCGTCGGACACCTCCGGGTCGGTCAGCTCGATCACCTGACCGACCTGACCGGCGATCTGCCCCGCCGACGCGGTGAACACCACCCGCGGCTTACGCCCGGCCGCCAACGCCTCCCGGATGCTCTGCACCTCGTCAGTGGACAAACCCTGGCCGGCATCCATCACAACCCTCTTCCGTACACCTGTTTGATTTCTGTCTTGATACCAGCCGGCTGCGACACCCGCCGCACAGGGCCCACGACCGCTCAGCCGCCCAACGCCCGCAGCGCCCGGTCCGCGTGGTCGTTCATGCTGACCTCGCTGTGGATCACCTCGATGATCCGCCCGTCGGACCCGATCACGAACGTCATCCGCTTCGTGCTCAACGCCCCCAGCGGCATCCGCCGCCTCACCCCGAACTGCTGCGCCACAGTGCCGTCCTCGTCGGACAGCAGCGGATAGTCGAAGCCGTGCAGCTTCGAGAACTCGGCCTGCTTCGCCACCGGGTCGCGGCTGATGCCCACCCGCGTCGCGCCCAGCGCGGTGAACTCCGCCGCGAGGTCGCGGAAGTGGCAGCTCTCCGCCGTGCAGCCCCGCGTCATGGCCCCCGGGTAGAAGAACACCACCACCGGCCCGGCTGCCAGAAACTCCGACAGCCGCCGCGGCGTGCCCGTCTCATCCGGCAACTCGAAATCCTGCACCACGTCACCGACACCCACACCCGCCACCGCGCACCTCCGTTGTCGCATCGACCGAACGCGCGGGAAGCGTAAGCGATCACCTTCGGAGCAACCCCGACTCCCCGGCCACCCCGCCGCCACCGAGCACCACCACGCGCCGCATGTGACCCTCCTCTCGACGACCGGACCGCGCCGGTCACGGTAGCGTCGGCGCATCCTGCTCCGACAGCCCTGGAGGTGCCATGGCACCGGTCACCGTCATCACCGGCGGCGGTCGCGGCATCGGCGCGGCCACCGCCCGCCGCCTCGCCACCGGCGGTCACCACATCGCCCTGTGCTACCGCCGCGACGAGGCCGCCGCCGCGACCGTCCTGGCCGACCTGCGCGCGACCGGAGCGCAGGCCATCGCGGTACGCGCCGACACCACCGACCCCGACCAGGTCGCCGAGCTGTTCGACGCCGCAGCACAGCTCGGCCCGCTCACCGGCCTGGTCAACAACGCCGGCGTCACCAGCCTCATCGGACCCTTCACCGAGCTGCGCGTCGAGGATCTGCGCCGGGTCGTGGACGTCAACCTCGTCGGTTACGTCCTGTGCGCGCAGCAGGCCGCCCGCCGCCTCACCGAGGGCGGGGCGATCGTCAACGTCTCCTCGGCCGCCGCGACCCTCGGCAGCCCGGGGGAGTACGTGCACTACGCCGCGGTGAAGGCCGCCACCGACACCCTCACCGTGGGCCTGGCCAAGGAACTCGCCCCGAAGGGCATCCGGGTCAACGCCGTCGCGCCCGGCATCGTACGTACCGACATCCACGCCGACTCCGGCGTGCCCGACCGCCCCGACTCGGCCGTCGGCCGCATCCCGCTGGGCCGTGCCGGCGAACCCGACGAGATCGCCGCCGCCATCGCCTGGCTGCTCGGCCCGGACGCCTCCTACGCCACCGGCACGGTCCTGCGGGTGTCCGGCGGCCTGTGAGCCGGGACGCCGCGCGCCCCGGCTCACCGCTCTCAGTGGGTGAACAGCTTCGCCGCCGTGACGACCGTCTGCGCCACCCCGTAGCCGAGCAGCACCGCCACCACCAGCCAGGAGATCCACAACCGGGCCTGCTGCCCGTTACGGCTGTCGTCGCTCATCGCGTACCACTCCTCTGCTCGGTCTTCGGCCCGTCCACGTTCCCCGCCGGCTCGTGGTAGCGCTGCGGCACCGGCCGCACCAACAGGTTCGCCACGAAACCCACCGCGAGGACCCCCACCATGGTGAACAGCGCCGGCCGGTACGCCGCCGCCGTCAACGTGCCCGGCTCGCCCTGCGCGTCGAGGAACCCGTTGACGATCAGCGGACCGGCGATCCCCGCCGCCGACCACGCGGTCAGCAGCCGGCCGTGGATCGCGCCGACCTGGAACGTGCCGAACAGGTCCCGCAGGTACGCCGGCACGGTCGCGAAACCACCGCCGTAGAACGACAGGATCACGCAGGCCAACAGCACGAACAACGCCGTGGCGGTCTGCCCCACGAGGGCCAGCGCCGCGTAGAGCACCATGCCGACACCCAGGTACACCAGGTAGATCGGTTTGCGGCCGATGACGTCCGACGTGGACGACCACACGAACCGGCCGGCCATGTTGAACAGCGACAACAGGCCCACGAACCCGCCGGCCGCCGCGACGGTCACCGCCGACGTGCCGTTGTCCCGGAAGAAGTCCTGGATCATCGGGCTGGCCTGCTCCAGGATGCCGATGCCGGCGGTGACGTTGCAGAACAGCACCACCCACAGCAGCCAGAACGCGCGGGTCTTCACCGCGTTCGCCGCCGACACGTTCGCCGTGGTGACCAGCGGTTTCGCCGCGACGCTCGCCGGGTCGAAGCCGGCCGGGCGCCAATCCTCGGCCGGCACCCGCACGTTCGCCACCCCGAACATCATGATCACGAAGTAGCCGAGGCCGAGCGTCACGAACAACCAGACCAGGGCGCTGCCCGACGCCGTCGACCCGGCGTTGGCCGGGTCGTAGCCGGGGTCGTAGAACGACAACAGTTGCCGGGACAGGGGAGAGGCGACCATCGCCCCACCACCGAACCCCATGATCGCCAAACCGGTGGCCAGGCCCGGCCGGTCCGGGAACCACTTGATCAACGTGGAGACCGGCGAGATGTAGCCGATCCCCAGACCGATGCCGCCGAGCAGGCCGTAGCCCAGATACAGCAACCACAGTTGCTTCGTGGCGATGCCCACCGAACCCACCAGGAAACCCGCCGCCCAGAAGCAGGCCGAGACGAACATCGCCTTACGCGGCCCGTTCGCCTCCACCCAGGTCCCGGCGACCGCGGCGGACAACCCCAGCATCACGATCGCGATGCTGAAGATCACCCCGATCGCGGTCTGACTGGTGTCGAAGTGCGCGATCAGCGAGTTCTTGTAGACGCTTGTCGCGTAGACCTGGCCGATGCACAGGTGGATGGCCAACGCCGCCGGGGGGATGAGCCACCGGCTGTAGCCGGGCGGCGCGACGGTGTGCCGACGATCGAGTGCGGAAAGCATGCGCTGCTTCCTCTCCGATGAGGACGAGACGTCCCCACAACGTGCCCACCGCACACACCAGCGGCAAACCTCGGCAGCGCCGGGCGGTCGATACCGTGAGCTGAGCGGTCACTCAGCCACGCCACCGGGTCAGCCCGCCCGCCACACCCAGTTGGACGTCACACCTGGGCGATCAGCTCGGCGGTCACCGGCTCGTCGACGCCGAACCCGAGCGCCGTGGACCAGTAGCCCGTCGGGTCGTGCCGCATCGACAGCACCACCCCGCCGCCCACCCTGGCCGTCCGGTCCCGAGCGCCTCCCGCACGTCGGCCGGCACACCCGACTCGTACCGGAACATGAACTCGGCCTCGGCCAGCTCGGCGAGCGCGCCCACCCTCTCATCAGTTGCCATCCGGCACACCCTGCCAGGGCGCGGCGAGCTCCGACGCCGGCGCCGTGAGCAGCGCCACTACCGCAGGTCCGGGGCGTGCCAGCCACCGGCGAGGGCCTCGGCGTCCGCCGGACCCCAGGTGCCCTTGTCGTACGACCGCACCGGCGCCGGCAGGTCCAGGACCGGTGCCACGATGCGCCACTCCTGCTCGATCGTCTCCGCGCGGGCGAACCGCAGGTGCTGCCCGTCCATCGCGTCGTCGAGCAACCGCTCGTACGCCTCCTGGCGGCGGCCGAACGCCGACCCGAAGTCGACGGACAGGTCCACCGGACGACTCGCGACCTCGGCACCCGGGCTCTTCGCCTGGATCGACATCGTGATGCCGTCGCCGCGCCCGAGCCGGAACCGCAACAGGTTCGCGGCGGTCGCCGTGCCCCGTTCGGCGGGGATCAGCGAACGCTGCGGCTGCTTGAACTCGACCACGACCTCCGTCGCCGTCCCCGGCAGGGACTTGCCGGTGCGCAGGTAGAACGGCACACCCGCCCAGCGGGGGGAGTCGACGGTCAACCGGGTCGCCACGAACGTCTCGGTGTTGGAGTCGGCGGCGACGCCCGGCTCGTCGCGGTAGCCGGCGTACTGCCCCCGGACCGTGGACTCCGGCGACAGCGGCGCGATCTGCCGCAGCACCGCCGCCTCCGCCTCCCGGAAGGCCGTCGTGTCGTCACTGGCCGGCGCCTCCATCGCGATCAACGCGACGACCTGCAGGATGTGGTTCTGCAACACGTCGCGGGTGGCACCCACCGTGTCGTAGAACCCGGCCCGACCCTGCGTACCGAACGCCTCCGCGAGGGTCACCTGAACGTTGTCGATGTGCTCGTTGTTCCACAACGGCTCGAACAACCGGTTGGCGAACCGGAAGGCGTAGAGACCCTCGACGGCCTCCTTGCCCAGGTAATGGTCGATGCGGAACACCCGCTCGCTGTCGAACGCCGCCCGCAGGGTGCGATCCAGCTCACGCGACGACTCCAGGTCACGCCCGAACGGCTTCTCCACGATCACCCGGCCCCGGTCGGCCAACCCGACCGCCGCGAGGCCCTCGACGACGGAGGAGAACACCGCCGGAGGAATCGCCAGGTAGAAGACGGGCCGCTCGGCGTCGCGCAGACGCTCGGCCAGACGCCGGTACGTCGCCGGGTCGGCGTAGTCGCCGGAGATCATCGAAAGGTTGGCCGCCAGCCCGTCGAAGGCCTCGTCGTCGATCCCGTCACTGGCCTCCAGCACCGACTTGCGGGCCGTGGTGACGAGCTGCTGGTCATCCCAGGGCGAGCGGGCCACGCCGATCACCGGGACATCCAGGCGGCCGCGTCGGGTCAACTCGTACAGCGCCGGGAACAGCTTCTTCGAGACGAGGTCGCCGGTGACGCCGAACAGCACCACCGCGTCTGAGCGCATGTGCATGGCACTTCCATTCGATCATCTGATTCTGATCTTCCGCACGGACAACGGCGCGACCACCTGCGGAATTCCCGGCCGACGACGCACGTCAGGTCAGCCACAGCGGCGGCGCTCACCCGGAACAGAGAGGTGTGACGGGGGTTACGGAAGAACCGCCCGTGGTTCGAACGCGCCTGATCCGGCAGCGGGCCCTGACTTTTGTCACGACCACCTGTGCACCACGCATCGAAGCTCATGACTAACTGCACTGGGGGGCACCCCGTCCCGTCCACGAGACTCGATCCAGAGCGCCGGCACGACAGCCGGCCAGGTTCGAGACGGGAGGCGGGACGGTGGACGAGCGCTACGACAGCTACTGCGCTGCTGATCGACTGTTCTACGACTCGCTCGGCAGCGCCGTCGCGCAACCCGCCTTCCCGGCCGCCGACCGGCCCGTGCCGCACGGCTGGCGCCGCGAACCCCTCGACGACTGGCTGATCTACGGCCCGGACGGCGGCGCACTGCCCCAACAGGGCTGGAAGATCCACATCTCGGCCACGCTGACCAACGCCGAACGGATCCTCGACACCGTCTTCGACTACTGCGTACCCCGAGGGCTGTCCTTCAAATTCCTGCGCGGACCCCGCACCCTGCTGCTGCGCAACTCCAAGTACGCCGCCCGAGCCGCCAGCGGCAAGTTCGTCACGGTCTACCCACGCGACGACGCGGAGCTGGAGCTGACCTGCAAGGAACTCGACGAACTGCTCGCCGGCGAGCCCGGACCGTACGTCCTCAGCGACCTGCGCTACGGAACCGGCCCGGTCCACGTGCGCTACGGGGGCTTCGCCGCCCGCTACTGCCACTCCCCGGACGGGCAGGTCGTGCCGGCGATCGAGGACGACACCGGCACGCTCGTGCCCGACCGCCGCGAACCCGTCTTCCACCTCCCGGCCTGGGTCACCCTGCCCGACTTCCTCGGCCCCCACCTGTCCGCCCGCAACGACACCAGCACCAACGAAGTGCCCTACCGCATCGAGCGGGTCATCCACTTCTCCAACGGCGGCGGACTGTACGTGGGCCGGGACCTGCGCACCGACACCCAGGTGGTCCTCAAGGAAGCCCGACCACACGCCGGCCTGGACGCCGACGGCACCGACGCCGTCGCCCGGCTGGCCCGCGAGGCCACGGCCCTACGGCACCTCGCCGACCTACCGCAGGTCCCGCGCGTCCACGACGAGTTCACCCTCGGCGAGCACCACTTCCTCGCCCTCGAATTCATCGAGGGTCGACCGCTGAACAAGGCGCTCGTCGACAGGTACCCCCTCATCGACGCCGACGCGACACCCGACGACCGGGAGGCTTACACCACCTGGGCCCGGCACGTCTACGAACAGGTCGACTCGCTCATCACCGCGATCCACGACCGCGGCCTGGTCTACGGCGACCTGCACCTGTTCAACATCATGATCCGCCCCGACAACCAGGTCGCCCTCGTCGACTTCGAGGTCGCCGCCCCGATCGCCGGACACCGCCGACCCGGGCTGCGCAACCAGGGCTTCGCCGCACCCCGCGACCGCACCGGACCCGCGGTGGACCGCTACGCCCTGGCCTGCCTGCGACTGGCCCTGTTCCTGCCGCTGACCCAACTGGTCCGCCTCGCCCCCGCCAAAGCGGCACACCTGGCCGACATCATCGCCGCGAACCTCCCGGTGCCCCGGTCGTTCCTCGACCCGGCCGTCGAAGAGATCACCGGGCACGCACCGACCACCACCGCCCCCGACGTGCACCTCGGCGACCGGCCGACCGCACAGGACCGACTGACCACAGCGATCGTCGCCAGCGCCACCCCCGAACGCGACGACCGCCTCTACCCCGGCGACATCGAACAGTTCCGCACCGGCGGCCTCAACCTCGCCCACGGCGCGGCCGGCGTCCTGTACGCCCTGCACGCCAGCGGCGCCGACCGACAGCCCGAACACGAGCAATGGCTGGTACGGCGAGCAACGGCACCCCCCTCCGGCACCCGCTGCGGCTTCTACGACGGCCTGCACGGCGTCGCCTACGCCCTGGAACACCTCGGCCGCCGACAGGACGCCCTCGACGTCCTCGACATCTGCCTCCGCGAACCCCTCGACGGGCTCGACCACAGCCTGCACAGCGGACTGTCCGGGATCGCCCTCAACCTCGCCGAACTGGCCGCCCGCACCGGCGAGACGGCACTGCGCGACGCCTCCTGGCACGCCGCCGAACGCGTCATCGACCACCTCGCCGACGACCCCGGCCCCGACATCAGCGGCGGACGCCACCCGTACGCCGGGCTGCTGCGCGGCCGCACCGGCCCGGCGCTGATGGCCCTACGGCTGCACGAACTGACCGGCGACGACACCCTGCTCCGGCACGCCGCCACCGCACTACGGCAGGACCTGCGCCGCTGCGTGCTCCGCCCGGACGGCGCACTGGAGGTCAACGAAGGCTGGCGGACCATGCCCTACCTGGCCAACGGCAGCGTCGGCATCGGACTGGTCATCGACCAGTACCTACGCCACCGCGCCGACGACCAGTTCACCGAGGCGAGCGCGGGGATCCGCCGCGCGGCACGCTCACCGTTCTACGCCCAGTCCGGGCTCTTCGCCGGACGCGCCGGCATCATCACCTACCTCGCCGCCTCACCCGACGACACCGACCGCCGCGACCTCACCGCGCAACTGGACCGGCTGACCTGGCACGCGCTGCCGTACGCCGGCGGCACCGCCTTCCCCGGCGAGCAACTGCTCCGCCTGTCCATGGACCTCGGCACCGGCACCGCCGGCGTGCTGCTCGCGCTGGCCTGCGCCCAGCACGACACACCACCGACGCTGCCGTTCCTCACGCCCCTCACGGGCGCACCGACCCCCTCGCCACAACGAGGGCACCTTCACCACCGACAAAGCGAAGGGAGGTGACACGACATGGCGCTTCTGGACCTCCAGGGCCTGGAGATGGCTCCGGCCGACCGCACGGGTGGCGGTAGCCGGGCGAGCCTGCTGCTCTGCGGCGACAGCTCGCTCTCCGTCACGACCTGCAACTGATCCCATCGCACACGGTTGCCCTGGGCGGGTACACACCCACCCAGGGCGACCGCGCATCACCGGGAGGGAACCGATGTCGGCGTTCGACACGGGCGACCGGTTACTCCGACGCACCGCACTGGCCGGCGGCGGCTGGACCGCCACCCTCGCCGCGGTCGCCCTGCTCGGCGCGACCGCCGAACTCCTGCTCCCCGCAGCCCTCGGCCACGCCGTCGACACCGCCCTCACCGGCGGCTCCGGCTGGTGGACCGCCTGCGCCCTCGTCCTCGTCCTCATCTGCGTCGACACCCTCAGCGACCTGGCCACCGGACTCGGCGCGGCACGCGCCACCGCAGGGCTCCGCCGCCACCTGCTACGCCACCTGTTCGCCCTCGACGTCCGCGCCACCCGCCGCCACCCGGTCGGCGACCTCGTCGCCCGGCTGGTCAGCCAGGCCGCCGACGCCGGCCAGGCCGGCAACGCCATCGTCCTCGCCACGGTGGCAGTCCTCCCACCGCTGGGCAGCGTCGTCGCGCTCACCATCATCCACCCGGCACTCGGGATCACCCTCCTCGCCGGCCTGGGCCTGCTCACCGTCCTCATGCGAGCCTTCGTCACCGACGCCTCGACCGCGACCGCGAACTACCAACGGGTCCTGGGCGGCATCGCCGGCCGACTCCTGGAGTCACTCAACGGCGCCCGCACCATCGCCGCCGCCGCCACCACCCACCGCGAACAGCAACGCATCCTCGCCGACCTCCCCACACTGAACCGGTACGGCCACCGCGGATGGACACTCCTGGCCACGGCAAGCGCCCGCACCGCCGCCGTCGCACCCCTGCTGCACCTCAGCGTCATCGCCGTCGGCGGATACGCCCTGACCGCCACCTGGCTCACACCAGGACAACTGGTCGCCGCGATCCGCTACGCCGCCCTCGGCGCCGGACTCGGCGGCGTACTCGCCACCCTCAACCACCTCGTCCGCAGCCGCGCCGGCGCACACCGCATCGCCGACGTCCTCGCCCAACCCGCCACACCCACCGGCACCCGACCCCTGCCACCCGGCGGCGGCACACTGCAACTCCGCGCCGTCAGCGTGCACACCGACGACGGCCGCCCCATCCTGGACCGGATCGACCTGCACGTCCCAGCCGGCGCCACCGTCGCCGTCGTCGGCACGTCCGGCGCCGGCAAGTCGACCCTCGCCGCCATCGCCGGACGACTACACGACCCCGACACCGGCGACGTACGACTCGACGGAGTGCCCCTACGCCACCTCGACCCGGCCGCGCTGCGCCGCGCCGTGGGCTACGCCTTCGACCGACCCGTCCTCATCGGCGCGACCATCCACGACGCCATCGGCCTGGCACTACCAGCCGAGACGGCGACACCACCACCCGAACCGACCCCGGCCACACCGGCCGTCCTCGCCGCCACCCGCGCCGCAGCCGTGGCCGACGTCGTCGAACGACTCCCCGACGGCTACCGCACCCCACTGATCCACACACCACTGTCCGGCGGCGAAACCCAACGCCTCGGCCTGGCCCGCGCCTTCACCGCCGACCGACTCCTCATCCTCGACGACGCCACCTCCAACCTGGACACCGCCACCGAACACCGCATCACCCAGGCGACCACCGCACGACCCGACCACCGCACCCGACTCCTGATCACCCACCGGGCCGCGACCGCGGCAGCCGCGGACCTGGTCGCCTGGCTGCACGCCGGCCGGCTCCGCGGCCTCGCACCCCACCACCACCTCTGGGCCGACCCGGAATACCGCGCCGTCTTCACACCCACCAGCAGCACACCGTGACCCACCCCGGCGTACGACAGGTCACCTGGCAGGCCGCACGGGCCAGCCGGCGAGACCTGACCCGCCTCGCCGGCTGGTCACTCGTCGAAGCGATACCCGCACTGCTCTCCGGCTACCTGGTCGCCCGCGCCGTCGACGACGGCTTCCTGACCGGACGTCCCGCCACCGGCCTCGCCTGGCTGGGCACCCTCGCCGCCGCCGTCCTGCTCGGGGCAGCGGCCACCGGCCGCACCTACCGATGCCTCGGCGCCGTGGTCGAACCCTTCCGCGACGAACTCGCCACCCGCATGGTCCAGGGAGCGCTGCACGACGCCACCCGCACCGGCGCGCACCCGGACAACGCCGCCCTGGCCCGCCTCACCCACCAGCTGGAGATCGTCCGCGACACCTTCGCCGGCCTGCTCATGGTCACCCGAGGCTTCCTCTTCGCCGCCGGCGCGGCCCTCCTCGGACTCCTCGCCCTGGCACCCGTCGTCGCGGCACTGGCCGCCGCGCCACTGGCCGCCGGCCTGGCCGTCTTCCTCGCCGCACTACCAGCCATGATCACGCACCAACGCGCCTACGTCCGCACCGGCGAACACCTCAGCCACTCCGCCGCCACCGCCCTGACCGCGCACCGCGACGTCCTGGCCTGCGGCGCCCAGACCCGCGTCACCACCGACGTCGACCACCACGTATCCGCCCAGGCCACAGCGGAACGCACCCTCGCCCGGATGGCCGCCATCCGCAGCCTCAGCCTCGGCATCGGCGGCTGGCTCCCACTGATCGTCCTGCTGATCGCCGCACCCTGGCTGGTCGAACGGGGCCTGACCGCCGGCGCGGTACTGGGCGCGCTGATCTACATCTCCACCGGCCTGCAACCAGCCCTGCACACCCTGCTCCAGGGCATCGGCGGCGGGGGACTGCGCTACCTGGTCACCCTGGAAAACATCCTGCGCACCTACCCGGAACCCGACACCACCCACCCCACCGAACCCCACACCCCACCCCGGTCGACCACCAGCCCCACCCCGGCCGCCGAGATCCGCAACCTGACCTTCCGCTACGGCCCCCACGCCCGACCCGTCCTGGACAACCTCTCACTGACCCTCGACCACGGAGACCACCTCGCCGTCGTAGGCCCCAGCGGCGCCGGCAAATCCACCCTCGCCGCCCTCCTCGCCGGCCTCCTACCACCACAGAACGGCACGGTCCGCCTCGCCGGCCACCCGGTCACCGACACCCCACCCACCATCCTCGCCACCAGACGGGTACTGGTCCCGCAGGAGGCGTACATCTTCACCGGCCGACTCGCCGACAACCTGCGCTACCTACGGCCCGACGCCGACGACCACACCCTGGAAACCGCCATCGACACCCTCGGCGCACGCCCCCTGGCCACCCGACTGGGCGGCCTGACCGCGCCCATCACACCAGCCCTGCTCTCCAGCGGCGAACGACAACTCATCGCCGCCATCCGAGCCTGGCTCGCACCCGCCCCACTGGTGATCCTCGACGAAGCCACCTGCCACCTGGACCCGGCACTGGAGGCAACAGTCGAAGACGCCTTCGCCCGACGACCCGGCACCCTGGTCGTCATCGCCCACCGCATCAGCTCAGCGATCCGCGCCCACCGGGTGCTCGTCCTCGACGGCACCGAACCCCGGGCCGGCACCCACGAACACCTGCTGGAACACTCCACGGCCTACCGGCTGCTCGTCGGCCACTGGCAGGAGCACACCACACCACCCCTGCCATCACGACCCGGGTGAACCCAGCACCCACACCGCTCAGATCCAACCCGCCTCACGCGCCACCCGCACCGCCTCCACCCGCGTACGCGCGCCAACCTTGCGGGCGATCCGACCGAGATGGTTACGAACCGTCCCACTGCTCAACCCCAACGACACCGCGACCTCCGCCACCGGCGCCCCCTCCGCGGTCAACGCCAGCACCTCCGTCTCCCGGTCGGTCAACGGACCACCCGCGTGCAGCGCCGCGACCACCAGATCCGCGTCGAGCACCGGCTCCCGCCGCGCCAGCAGACGAATCCCCTCGACCACCCGCTGCGGAGCGACATCGCTGCGCAGGATGCCGATCATCCGCGTCCCACACCGCATCCCACGCAACCGCCCCGCCCGCCGCGGATGAGCCAACACCAGCACCGGACACTCGCCGAGACGGCCGGCCTCGACACCCTCGACGAAATCCAGATCAGCGACCACCACGTCGGGACGCCCATCCCGCACCGCCCCGGGAACCGCGTCACCCCGGTCCACCTCCGCCACCACCCGGATGTCGTCCTCGGCAGCAAGGACGAACGACAACGCACCCAACACCAGGGCACTGTCCAACGCGAGCAGGGTACGGATCATCACGAACCTTCCCGTGCACCCCCACAACGATCACCCATCGTCAGCATTCAAACACGCATCCGACGCCTCCGCACGGCGGGGAGCGGGCCCGGCCGCACCACCGAACCCGCCCCACCAACGGCTACAACCAGCCGTCACACCGCGCGCGCCACACCGCCTCCAACCGGTTACGCGCACCGGTCTTGGCAAGGATCGCCGACAGATGGTTACGCACCGTCCCATGCGCCAGATGCAGACGAACGGCGATCTCCTTCAGCGGAAGACCCTCAGCAGCCATCCGCAGCACGTCCATCTCCCGCGGCGTCAACGGACTCTCCGCCGGCCACAACACCGCCGCCGCAGCACTCGGATCGAGCGCCCGCTCCCCGGCGGCAACCGTACGGATCGCCCGCACCAACTCCGGCAGCGAACCGTCCTTGCCGACCAGACCCCGCGCGCCGGCCGCCAACGCCGCCTCCACCAGCGCCGGACTCCAACGGGGACTCATCGCCAACACCGCCACCTCCGGCGCCTCCACACCAATGCGGGTCACCACCTCCACCGGATCAGGCAGATCCGGCGTCAACGCGAGCACCACCACCTGCGGGCGGTACCGCCGCACCACCTTCACCACATCGCCGACACCCTCCACGTCAGCGACAACCTCCATGTCCTCCTCACCCGACAGCGCGGCGCTCAGCGCCCCGCGCAGCAAACCCATCTCCTCGGCGACAACAACGTGGATCACCACGTCTCTCCGATCTCAGGTGCGCGTCAGACAGCCACCCACCCCGGACAACCCACAGGGTTCGGAAACGGCCGGTCACGCGCGACAGACGGACAGGCATCGGCCCGCACCGCCGTCACCTACCGACGGGCACGGGCACCGATCGGCCCACAGGTCGACCTGCCGCAGCAGACCCACCCCACGACCGATCCAGCCCACGTCACCCAGGCCGCGCACTCACCGACGGGAAGCCCGCCGCCACCACGAGTGGCACCACATCGAAGACCCGCTCAGAGCAGGTGGGCGACGGCCGAGCCACCGCACACCCCGACCCCGGCCCCGGCGGCGACCTGTCACCGGCACCGACGGCATCCTGATCGACCGGCGCCACCGGGCCGGCCGGCGCCACCGGCCACACCCGACCGCCCACACCGGCAGGCGTCAGACCCGACCACCCGGCACCGCGCCCAGCCGACGCCGCCGCGCTCACCGCCCCGCCAGCGAACACCTCCGCCGCCGGTGGCTCAAACACACGCACCGGAACGACCGTCGGTCGCACCGGCGACGCCGACACCGCCTGACCCGCCGCGTCGGACACCGCGACGGGAGCGACACCCGGCGCCGGCCGCTCCGGTGCCGGGACCGGCGCCGGAGCGGGTATCCGCGGAGACGCCGCAACGACCACCTCGCCGAGAGCGACGTCAACGACCCGGTCGAGCACGACCACGACAGGCCCGACCGTCGGGCCGAGCACAGCGTGTACGACACGCGACGACCGATCGGCGACCAGCCCCACCGTGGAGGTCACCACCGGCAGCACGGCCACGCGGGGATCCCCGACGACGTCAACGCCGTTCGGAGCCTTGCCGGACGTACCCACCGGGCGGTGACGCACGCCAACAGCGGTCTCCGACGGGCGCTTCGCCTGCCGTACCGCGTCCTGGTCGACCCGGGGGAGCGGCGCCGACCGGAACGACCGCGCGTCAGGCCGCGGCGACGCGACCGGCGGGCGGACATCGGCGGGGGAGACGACCCTGCTGGCGCGGGTCGGCGCGTCGGGACGACCGTCGACCACGGCCGTGACCTGCTGGCGGCGCCGCTCGGGAGCCTCGCCCAGACCTAACCGGACGACCCGCTCGACCAGGACACCGGCCTGCTGACCACGCTCGCCGCCGGAGCCGTCGCGACGGCCGTGCGCGGCAGCCGGGTCCTGCAGCAGGAAGGCCACGACGACACCAGCCCCGACGGCGGCCAGGATCAACGCCCACCGCCGAGCGAGCGTGCGGATCTGGTCGGGGGAGAGCAGAGCTTTGTGCCTCGGCGCGGGCGTGGACGCGGTTCCACTGACGGGACAATGCACGCGGACACGATCCCTTCGCCTCGGACTGCTGACTCATCGTAGCGACGTGAACGCAGGAACGCACGCCGCGACCTCTTGATCACCGTCCGCTGCCGCAGTGGTCCGCGCGCAGACAAGCGAAGCGCCTGCGGTCAGTCCACATTGCCGAGCCGGGAGAACGGCTTGGTTCCGCGCGCACTCGAACCTGTGGCGTCGGGGGGCCTTGACGAGGTGGCGCGATTTCGGCCCTCGGCCGGCGTTCACCGCAGCAACGACTATCCGGTCGGGAGCGCCCGACGGGCCGCCCGGCCGACCGGCTCAAGGCACGGGGCGCCCCGGACGCCCCACTCGCTGCACCTCGGGACCACCCGGCACTGATTCGATAATGCACATTATGTAAAGCAGCGTTATCCGACGGTCCCCCCACCGTTGTCATTCGCGGGTCAGTCCGGGCGGGCAGGCGTCCTCGTCCGGCCCGACGGGGCGGGCGTTGACCAGCGGATTGCGCCGCAGACGCGCCACCATGTCCGCGCTGCCGCCGAAGTCCGTCCACGTGTCGTCCCACAACGCGGAGACGAGCCAGGAGTGATCCGCCGGGAAGAACAGATCCGGCAGCGGACCGTCACCACGCATGTGGCCGGTTCTCCAGGTCAGGGCCTGCTCGGGTCCGGCTTCGACCAACACGTACGGGTAGTCCCAGTAGAGGGAGATCCTCGGAGCGTGCGGGAAGACGACGTCGTGGGCCCCGGTGTCGAGATAGCCCAGCCACCAGGGCTGATCCGGGGTGCACGCCACCAACTCGTCCACCACGGCGCGCTCGTGGGCGTCGAACCCGACACCTTCCGGCGGATGGAACGTGGCGTAGGCGTCGAACACCGGTGGGATCGCGGCGGTGACCGAGAAGCCCTGCGTGGTCTGCCCGGCGAGCCAGGTGACGTCGTCGGGGGTGCCGATGCGCCACGTCCGTCCGTCCCTGTCGACGTCCATGGGCTCTATCCAGGTCGATATGCCGTCCGCGCCGTAGCGTCCGGGCTGGGCGGCCGACGACGCGCAGGGAGCCCAGCCCGGACGGCCGGCGGCCCGCCACTGGTGCCCTTCCGGGCAGACCAGGTCCGTCGGTTCGCCCAACCCCTGATGGACGAAGACCGTGCCGGGTCGCCCGCAGTGTGGGCAGGTGGTGACGGGCAGTTCCATGCCGCGCAGGTTACGTGCCTCTCAGCCCACTCGGCGCGGTGTCACGCACGACGGCCAGGGCGGTTCCACCGGGCAGGGGCAGCGTCCACTCCCCCTGGTCGGCCCTCTTGAGGGCACTTTCCGGGAACCCGAAAATGCTGCATAATATCCCTTATGCATGACAAAAAGGACGAATCGCTCGTGGTGTTGATCGAGGAGTTCCTGACCGCCCGCGCCACCCGCAAGCCCTCCCCCCACACCCTGGCGGCGTACCGGCGGGACCTGCTCGCGGTGGCGGCCCTGGTCGCCGAGGACGCCGCCCCTCCCCTCCCCCTGGACGTCGTGTCGATCACCGACCTCTCCCCCAGGGTGATGCGGGCGGCCTTCGCCCGGTTCGCCGCGCCCCGGGCGCCCGCGTCGGTGCACCGGGCGTGGTCCACCTGGAACAGTTTCTTCACGTTCCTGGTGGCCGATGGGGTCGTGGCGGGTAACCCGATGCCGGCAGTCGGTCGACCCCGGGCGCTACTCCCCCAGCCGAAGCCGTTGCGGGGCGCGGACACCCCCGAGGTGCTGCTCGCGTCCGTCGCGCGGGACGAGGGCAGGCAGCGCGACCCGTGGCCGGAGCGCGACGTCGCCGTGGTGGCGGTGGCGCTCTGCGCCGGGTTGCGCCTGTCGGAGTTGCTGGCGTTGCGGGTCGGCTCGCTGGGTGGTCGGCCTGGTGAGCGGCGGATCGAGGTGCTCGGGAAGGGCGGGCGGCCCCGGGTGGTGCCGATCGAGGCGGACCTGGACCGGGTGCTGAGGGACTACCTGGACAGTCGGGCGCGGCGGTTCGGTGCGCGGTCGGTACGCCCGGACTCGGCGTTGCTGGTGGATCGCCGGGGTGAGCCGTTGCGCCGTGGTGGGCTGCAGTATCTGGTGGAGTCGTGTTATCGGCGGGCGGGCATCGGTGACCGGGTGCCGCGGGGCGCGCGGTTGCACGCGTTGCGGCACACGTTCGCGACGCGGTTGGCCGAGGACGGGGCGAGCGCGGCGGAGATCATGCGGTTGTTGGGTCATGCGTCGTTGGCGTCGTCGCAGACGTACATCGAGGTGACGGCTGGGCAGCAGCGGGACGCGGTGCGGGCCAACCGGACCAACCGCGCGTTGGCGGGTCTGCTGCCGCCACGGTCGGAGTGAGGGGCGGTCAGTGCGCGCGGTGGCCGGTGCCGGCGGTGACGGGCAGGGGGCCGAGGACGGCGTTGATGAGGTGGATGCGGGCGTTGGTGGCCTGGTAGTCGGCGCAGACGGTGTCGGCGCGCTCGCCGAGGCGGGCGGTGGGTCCGGTGCGGGTGACGGTGATGGCCGTGCCGTCGGGGGTGTCGGCGTGCGGTGGCGGGTTGCGACGGCGATGAGGGTGGGTCGCTGACGTCTCATGTGGCCTCCGACGAGGTGATCGTGGGCGCACGCGTCGATCAGCATGATCGTCGAGATCCGTCGATGCAATGATCTTGAGGGAATCTTGCGGATTGGTGGCTGTGCTCCCCCGGGCACGGCTGGAGCGCCCCGGTCAGGTGTGATCGACTCGGGTTGCGGGAGGTCGGGGGGTCCTCGCCGCGTGGACAGCGCGTTTTCCGGTAACCCGAGTTGATGTGGGTCGGGAGCGCGGTGCGACCGGTGGGGCGAGGGCGTCAGCCGAGGTCGACCAGCAGGGGGCGGTGGTCGGAGATGGTGGACGGTGGGGTGGTGACGGCGCGTACCGGTGGGAGCTGTTGGAGGGCGTGCCGGTCGGCGAGGATGTGGTCGAGTTGGACGCGGGGTTGCCCGGCGGGGTAGGTGGGGCGGCGGCCCAGGGGGTGCCAGCCGGAGACGAGTCGGGCGGCGCCGGCGGGCAGGTTGAGGTCGCCGAGCAGGACGCGGGGGGCGGGTAACGCGCGCAGGGCGCGGACGGTCTGTCGGAGTTGGCGGGCGTTCCAGCCGGGCACGAAGGACAGGTGGGTCGCGGCGACGGTGAGCGGGCCGTGTGGGGTGTCCAGGACGGCGGCGATGACGACGCGGGGTTCGTCGTGCAGCAGGATGAGGCCGCCGCGGGGGCCGGGGGCGTAGACCGGTGAGCGGACGGGTGCGGGTTTGAGTCGGGTGACGTGCCAGCTGCGGACGGGGTGTCGGCTGATGAGCCCGATGCCGTAGCAGGGTTCACCGTGGCCGTCGTCCTCGTGGCGCAGGGGGCGGAACTGTTCGCCGGGGGTGCCGACGACGGCGGCGGCGAAGCGGTGGTGCGGTGCGTGCAGGGCGCGGGCGGCGATGGCGGTGAGGTCGAGGTTGCCGCTGCGGTGTTGGTCGCGGTCGACCTCCTGCAGGGCGAGCACGTCGGCGTCGAGGGTGCCGATGGCGGCGGTGAGCCGGTCGGGGTCGACGAGCCCGTCGGTGAGGGATCGTCCGTGCAGCATGTTGAAGGTGGCCAGGCGCACTCCTGCACCTTACGTGCCCGTGGCATGGTTGCCGGGTGGTGAAGGTGTTGCTGTGTTCGATGGTGGTGTTCGTGGCGGTGGGCGCGTTGGGGGTGTGGTTGCGGCGTGCGCGGGGCCGCTGACCGGTGAGTTCTCCCACTCGACAGGCCGGTGGGGCGGGTCGGGTGGGGAGAATTGCCGCCCATGGACGCCGTGACGCTCAGTACGCTGCTGGCCGCCGCCGCGATGGCCGGGTGGGTCGACGCCGTGGTCGGTGGTGGTGGGTTGTTGCTGTTGCCGGCGTTGTTGGTGGCCGCCCCGGGGTTGCCGGTGGCGACGGCGTTGGGCACGAACAAGCTGGCGGCGATCTTCGGTACGTCCACGGCGGCGGTGACATACGCGCGGCGGACGAAGGTGGACTGGCGGGTGGCGGGGCCGGCTGCGGGGTTGGCGGTGCTCAGCGCGGGTGTGGGCGCGGCGTTGGCCGGGGCGGTGCCGGCGTCGGCGTACCGGCCGGTCGTGCTGGTGGTGCTGGTGACGGTGGCGGTGTTCGTGCTGGTGCGTCCCCGGATGGGGGTGGTGGCGGTGCCGGCGAGGCGGACCCCGGTGCGGGTGGGCGTGGTGGTCGCGGTGGCCGGGGTGGGCATCGCCCTGTACGACGGGTTGATCGGTCCGGGGACGGGGACGTTCCTGGTGTTGGCGTTCACCGCGCTCGTCGGCGCGGACTTCGTGCACGGTTCGGCGATGGCGAAGGTCGTCAACGCGGGCACGAACCTGGGCGCGCTGGTGGTGTTCGGGGTGACCGGGCACGTGTGGTGGCTGTTGGGTGCGGGGATGGCGGTGTGCAACATCGCCGGCGCGGTGCTGGGGGCGCGGATGGCGTTGCGCCGTGGGTCGGGGTTCGTGCGGGTGGTGCTGCTGGTGGTCGTGGTGGCGTTGGTCGTGAAGCTCGGCCACGACGAGTGGGTGGCCCGGTGAGGGTGCGCTGACCCAGGGGTCACCGGGGCGCGCACGGCTGGGTCGCGGTGTGTCCGGCCGGCGCGCCGGGTGGGGTGGTCGCGCCGGGTCGGCGGGTGCGGACCGTGTCGTACACGGTGATGCCGAGTCGGGTCAGCGCGAGCGCGGTCGACAGGACGGTCACGGTGCGGATGGCGTGCCCGACGTCTGGTGCCCACAGTTGGAGCTTGGCCAGGTCGGCGCCCTTCCAGAAGGACGGCACGAGCCACGTCGCGGTGGCGGCGACGGCGGCGCATCCGGCGATCCAGCAGGCGGTGGCGACGATCGTCCGGGTACGGGAACGGGCCGGCAGGGTGGTGCGGGTTCGTCGGGTAGGCAGGACGCGCGTCACCGACCAGCCGAGCATGACGAGCAGTGCTGCGGCGACGGTGAGCAGCCCGCCCAGCGCCCAGGTGTGGGTCGGGTCCTCGGTGGCGGTGGATGGTGTGCCACCGTGCAGGATGCGGGCCACGTTGAACGCGCCGGCGCTCAGTGGCGCGTCCATCGGCAGGCCGTAGATGTTGGTCATGACGATCACGGCGAGGTTCGCGTCGGGGGCCAGCACGAGGTGGGTGAAGTAGTCGGGGGTCGCGCCGGCGTGCCATACGATGCGGGTGCCGACGCCGTCGAGGGTGCTGTTCTTCCAGCCGAACCCGTAGGTGCCGTGGCCGGTGTCCGCGGTGCCGGTGTGCATCTGTTCCGTGCCCTGCGGGCTGAGGATCCGGGTGTCGCCGAAGCGCCCGCCGCCCAGTTGCGCGACGGCGTAGTGGGACAGGTCGTCGAGGCTGGCGGCGAGGAACCCGTAGGGCACTCCGGCGGTGTCGAAGGGTGCGGTGAAGCGTTGCGGCCGGCCGAGGTAGTACCGGTGCCCGGCGGGGATGCCGATGGCACGGGCCTCGTCGGCGGTGGCCGCGGAGTGTGTCATCCGCAGCGGGTCGAGCACGTGACGGCGGAGGTGAGCGCCGAAGGTGTCACCGGTGACGCTCTCGACGAGCGCGCCGAGGATCATGTAGTTGGCGTCGCTGTACGCGTAGGTCTGTCCGACGGGCGCGATGGGTCGCACGGTGGCGAGGTCCCGCACGGACCGGGTGAGTGCGCCGGGGCGGTTGTCGTACCGGTCGGTCAGGTCGGTGCTCCAGACCTGCGGTAGTCCGCTGGTGTGGGTCAACAACTGGCGGACGGTGACGGTCCGGGCGGTGTCCGCGGCGCCCAGGCGCAGCCACGGAAGGTACGTGGAGGCCGGGGTGTCGAGGTGGACCCGGCCGGACTCGACCAGTTGGGTCACCGCGAGTGCGGTGAACGACTTGCTCGTGGACCCGAGCAGGAACGGTGTGTGGACGGTCATCGGCTGTCCGTCGCCGTCGACGCCCCAGGCGCCGTGTCGTAGGGTCTCGTCGCCGCGGATCACCGCGTACGCCAGGCCGGGCGCCCGGGTCCGCTGCATGTAGTCGCGCAGGTAGCGTTCGGCGGCGGCCAGGTCGTCGGCGGGCGCGGGGCTGGCGGCGACCGGGGTCGGCGTCGTGGCGAGCAGGGCCAGGCAGGCGGCTGCGCCGGCGAGGCGACGGGTCCGGGTCAGCAGTCGGGTCACTGTGTTCACGTCGAAGGTCCTCCCCCGGGTGCGTTCGTCAGCCGATCTGGCTGAGCAGCTTTTCCAGGGCGGCCAGTCGTTGCCGGACCTCGCCGAGTTCGTCGCGGACGCCCTTGAGTTCGCTCGCGGTGCTCCGGGCGCTGTCGGCGCTGCGTTCGGCCAGTGCCCGGTAGCCCTCCTCTCGGGCCGCGGCGTACCGGGCGCGGTAGATGCCGGTCCCGATGAGACCGGCGACGGTGATCACCGCCAGCACGATCGCCGTGACGGCGATGGTGGAGGTCTGCGCCACGTCCAACGCCACCTGATGGGTCATCGCTCACTCCTTCTGTGGTGCGGCCGACTCGGGGCCGGTCAGGCTCTGCGCGGCCCGCACGATCGTGTGGAGGTCCAGGGGCACCGTGAACGGCACGGCCTGGACGTACTTCACCGAGCTGCCGTCGGGTGCTGTCACCAGTTCGCCGGTGATCAGGCCGGCCGCTTCGAGTTTCTGCAGGTGCATGTAGAGCAGTGGTCGGTTCATGTGCAGCTGCCGTGCCAGCTCGCTGACGTACGTGCGCTGCTGTGCCAGGGCGGCGAGGATCCGCAGCCGGTGCGGGCTGGCCAGCGCGGCCAGCAGGGACACCAGGTCGTCACCTGTCGGGAAGGTGCCGCTCATCGTGGATTCCCTCCTCGACGCCCCTGTCAGATTTCCCTGACATCGGGCGTCACAAAAGTCTGACAGGGGTGGTCGGAGGTGTCAACGCCCGACGAGGTGCTGGGAAACGCGCAGTCGACAGGCTGATTCGGCACCGCAGACAGCAGACGACGCGCCAGCCGAGCCCGGCTGGCGCGTCAGGGGCAGATCAGCGCTGGCAGATCAGCGGCGGCGGCTCGGTGAGTCGAAGCGGCCGGCGCGGATCTCGCGCAGGGCGCGCCGGCGGACGTCGCCGCGCAGCGTGTCGACGTAGAGGGTGCCGAGCAGGTGGTCGGTCTCGTGTTGCAGGGCGCGGGCGAGGAACCCGCTGCCGGAGATCGTCAACGGCTCGCCGTTCTGGTCGACGCCGTGGGCGGTGGCGTGCAGGGCCCGCACGGTCGGGAAGTACAGCCCGGGAATGGACAGGCAGCCCTCCTCGTCGTCCTGAAGGTCGTCGGACAGTTCGAGGGTGGGGTTGATCAGGTGGCCGCGGTGCCCGTCGGCGTCGTAGACGAACACCTGGGCGCTGACGCCGATCTGCGGTGCGGCGACACCGGCGCGCCCCGGCTCGCCGAGCAGGGTGTCCATCAGGTCGGTGACGAGGGCACGCAGCTCGGCGTCGAAGGTCGTGACCGGCTCACATTCGGTGCGCAGGACGGGGTCGCCGATGATCCGGATGGGCCGCATGGTCATGGGCGGCAGTTTATCGCCGGTCGCGGCGGGTTCAGCGTCCGGCCAGGGTGGCGCGGATCGGGGCGGTCTTCGCGGCGGCCTCGGCGACCTCGGCGGCGGGGTCGCTGTCCCAGGTGATGCCGCCACCGGCCCAGGTGTGCAGGCGCTGCCCGTCGGCGGCGGCGGTGCGGATGGTCAGGCCGAGGTCGACGCGGCCGGGGGCGACCCAGCCCAGCGCCCCCATGCTGGCGCCCCGGCCGACCGGTTCGAGGGCGTTGATGTGGGTGAGGGCGGCGCGTTTCGGCGCGCCGGTGACGGAGCCGCCGGGGCAGGTGGCGCGCAGCAGGTCGGCCAGGCCGAGTCCGTCGGCGGCGGCCGCCCGTACCGTCGACTCGGCCTGCCACAGGTCGCACCAGCGGCGGACGGTGAACAGCTCGTCGACGGTCACGGTGCCGGTACGGGCGATGCGGGCGAGGTCGTTGCGTTCCAGGTCGACGATCATGACGTGTTCGGCGCGTTCCTTCGCGCTGGCGAGCAGCTCGGCGCGGCCGGCGGCGGTGGCCGGGCGGGTGCCCTTGATGGGTCGGGTGATCAGCTGCCCGTCGGTGACCTCGATGAGGGTTTCCGGGGAGGCGCAGCCGATGGCCCAGCCGTCGCCGGTGAGCACGCCGCCGTAGCGGGCGCCGGGCAGCGCGCCGAGGCGGCGCAGCGCGGGCAGCGGGTCGCCGCTGTAGCGGGCGGCGGCGTGCCCGACGAGGTTGGTCTGGTAGACGTCCCCGCGGCCGATCGCGGCGCGCACGCTCGTGACGGCGTCGGCGTGTTGGCGGCGGGTCCAGCTCTCGGTCCACTCACCGAGCCACCACGCCGAGGCGGGCGGCCCGGCCGGGTCGGCCGGGGTCGGGTGGTGGCCGTAGACGACGACGGTGAGGTCGGGCAGCGTCGGCGCGGGCTCCGGCGCGGTGGTGGGCGCTCCGGCCAGGTGCGCGCCGGCGGCGGCGGACAGGTAGAGCGCCGCCCCGCAGACGCCGGTGCCGTGCTGGTGGGCCGTGGCGGGCCGGCTCAGGTCGTGCAGGGCGAGCCCGTGTGCGGCCAGGAACTCCTCGGCGAGGGTGGCGGGGTCACCTCCGTCGCGCAGGTGCCACTGCAGGCGGGCGCGCTCGGTGAGCGCGCCTCGACACGCGGCCGGGGCCCCGGGCACCTCGATCGACGCCGTCGGGCCGCGGTGGGCGGCCAACGCCGCCGGGCCGCTGCCGGTGACCAACGGAGCTAAGCCGCGATCCGCGGCCAGTGCGGCTGGGCCGCGATCTGCCGCATACACCTGTGGGAGCGTTTCCACGCCGTACGGTTCGACCTTCCTCATCCGTTCAGTGGATTTCCGGCGCGACAGGCGGACACCTGCTCGATGCCGGACACTTTCGCTTGGTACTGTGCGTCACTGGTCATGTGAACCATGACACAGTGCCCCCACAGTCCGGAGAACCCGATGTGCCAGCACCAACCGACCTGCCCCTCCGCTGAAGCCACCGACCGGGAAGCCGCGCGAGTCCTCGCGTGCTTCCGTGAGCAGGGCTGGAGCCTGCTCTGCAATGGTGTCATCGTCTTCGAGGACACCGGCGAGCTGCTCCCCGACGGCAGCAGCATCGCACCGCACCGCGGCCCCGCCCGCCACGCCCTCGTGGCCTGACCGACCACTCAGCGTCACCGACTAGCCGCCGTTCGACCCAGGCCCGGGTCCCCCGGTAAGGGACGCCACGCCCAGGTCGCCGCGGCTGCCGGGGCGGCTCGCAACCGCCCGCCCCGGCACGCCCGTCGCCGATTCAGTCTTCGAACGCCTCCGGCGACGGGCACGAGCAGACCAGGTTCCGGTCGCCGTACGCGCCGTCGATGCGCCGCACCGGAGGCCAGTACTTCCCAGCCCGGTCCACCCCGGCCGGGTACGCGCCCGCCGACCGCGGGTACGCGTGTGGCCACTCGTCACCGCTAACCATCGCCGCGGTGTGCGGCGCGTTCGCCAGGGGGTTATCCCCCGCCGGCCACTCACCCGAGCCGACCTTGTCGATCTCCGCGCGGATCGCGATCATCGCGTCGCAGAACCGGTCCAGCTCGGCCAGGTCCTCGCTCTCGGTCGGCTCCACCATCAGCGTCCCCGCGACGGGGAACGACATCGTCGGCGCGTGGAAGCCGTAGTCGATCAGCCGCTTCGCCACGTCGTCCACCGTCACCCCGGTCGCCTTCGTCAACGGCCGCAGGTCGAGGATGCACTCGTGCGCGACCAGGCCCTTGTTGCCGGCGTACAGCACCGGGAAGTGCCCGCGCAGGCGCGCCGCCACGTAGTTCGCGGCGAGGACCGCCACACCCGTCGCCCGGGTCAGCCCCTCGGCGCCCATCATCCGCAGGTACGCCCACGGGATCGGCAGGATCCCCGCCGACCCGTACTTCGCCGCCGAGATCGCCGGCGTCGCGTCCGCGTGCGCGCCCGACGGGTCACCGGGCAGAAACGGCGCCAGGTGCGCGCGGACCGCCACCGGCCCGACGCCGGGGCCACCACCGCCGTGCGGGATGCAGAACGTCTTGTGCAGGTTGAGGTGCGACACGTCCGCCCCGAACCTGCCCGGCTTCGCGAACCCGACCAGGGCGTTGAGGTTCGCCCCGTCGACGTACACCTGACCGCCGGCGTCGTGGACCTTCGCGCACAGCGACGCGATGCCCGTCTCGTACACCCCGTGCGTCGACGGGTACGTCACCATGATCGCGGCGAGCGCGTCCCGGTGCTTGTCGATCTTCGCGTCCAGGTCGACCAGGTCGACGTTGCCGTCGTCGTCGCAGGCCACCACGACGACCCGCATGCCGGCCATCACCGCGCTGGCGGCGTTCGTGCCGTGCGCCGACGACGGGATCAGACACACGTCGCGGTGCGTGTCGCCGCGCGACGCGTGGTAGGAGCGGATCGCCAACAGGCCGGCCAGCTCACCCTGCGACCCCGCGTTGGGCTGCACGCTGACCGCGTCGTACCCGGTCACCTCGGCCAGCCACGACTCCAGCTGGCCGATCATCTCCCGGTACCCGACGGTCTGGTCGTCGGGAGCGAACGGGTGGATGTGCGCGAACTCCGCCCAGGAGACCGGCTCCATCTCGGTGGTCGCGTTCAGCTTCATCGTGCACGACCCGAGCGGGATCATGCCCCGGTCCAGGGCGTAGTCGAAGTCCGACAGCCGCCGCAGGTAGCGCAGCATCGCCGTCTCCGAGTGGTGGCTGCGGAACACGGGGTGGGTCAGGAAGTCGGTCGTCCGGGCCAGGTCGGCCGGCAGGGCCGCGTCGGTGTCACCGACGAACGCGGGCACCCCGAACGCCGCCCACACCTCGCGCAGGTGCGCGTCGGTGGTCGTCTCGTCGCAGGACATCCCCACCCGGTCGGCGTCGACCAGCCGCAGGTTCACACCCCGCTTCGCCGCCGCCGCGACGACCGCCGCCGCCCGTCCCGGCACGATCGCGGTGACGGTGTCGAAGAACGCGACGTCCGCGACGTTGACGCCACCGGCGCGCAGCCCGGTCGCGAGCCGCGCCGCCATCTCGTGGGTACGCGACGCGATGTCCCGCAACCCGTCCGGGCCGTGGTAGACGGCGTACATGCCGGCCATCACCGCGAGGAGCACCTGCGCGGTGCAGATGTTGCTGGTCGCCCTCTCCCGCCGGATGTGCTGCTCGCGGGTCTGCAACGCCAACCGGTAGGCCGGGTTGCCGTCCGCGTCGCGCGACACCCCGACCAGACGCCCGGGCAGCATCCGCTCCAGGCCCGAACGCACCGCCAGGTAACCGGCGTGCGGCCCACCGAATCCCATGGGTACGCCGAAACGCTGGGTGGTGCCCGCGGCGATGTCCGCCCCGATCTCCCCGGGCGCGCGCAGCAGCGTCAACGCCAGCAGGTCAGCGGCGACGGTGACGAGGGCACCGACGGTGTGCGCGGCCTCGACGAGCCTCGCGTGGTCGCGGACCGCCCCGGACGCCCCCGGGTACTGCAGATGCAGACCGAAGAACTCCGCCGGCAACTCGTCGCGCTCGACGTCGACGACCCGCACGTCGATGCCGAGCGGCACGGCCCGGCTGGTGATGACCGCGATGGTCTGCGGCAGGGCGTCGGCGTCGACGACGTACACCGGGCTCTTGGTCTTGGACGCCCGCCGGGCCAGGGTCATCGCCTCCGCCGCCGCCGTGCCCTCGTCGAGCATCGAGGCGTTCGCGGTGGCCAACCCGGTCAGGTCGGTGACCATCGTCTGGAAGTTCAGCAGCGCCTCCAGGCGGCCCTGGCTGATCTCCGGCTGGTACGGCGTGTACGCCGTGTACCAGGCCGGGTCTTCCAGGACGTTGCGGCGGATCACCGCAGGGGTGTGCGTGCCGTGGTACCCCAGACCGATCATGGAGACGGCCACGGTGTTGCGGCCCGCCAGGGCCCGCAGCTCGGCGATCGTCTCGGCCTCGGTGGCCGGGTCCGGCAGGTCGAGGGTGCCGTGCCAGCGGATCACCTCGGGGATCGCGGCGTCCATCAGCTCGTCGATCGAGTCGTGCCCGACGACCTCCAACATCCGACGCTCGTCGTCGGGGCCGGGACCGATGTGACGGGTGGCGAACTGCTCTACGGTCATGGGTGGCGCTCCCGGGGCGAGGTCGACATGTCGGCCTCCCCCTCTGTCACACCCAGGTGCGGCGCTCCACAGTGCCTGCCCACGAGGTCCTTTTGCCTGAGAGGTTCCGGGGAGGATTTGCCCCTTCGGCGCCGCCCTGCGTGCTGTCGGGCGGTCTCTCCCACGTGGGTGTTACCGGCACCGACAACGCTACCAGCGACGGTGTTACCGCCAGATGTCCTACCCCCGGCGGGCGCCGGTCACCTGGCCGCGGGTCACACGCCCACGGGGGCCGCGCTGCCGCTCACCCGCGCCGCCAACTCCGGCAACACCGCACCCAACGGCGCGTCGACGCACACACTGGCGTGCCCGTCACCTCGGGTCGGCCCCTGGTTCACGATCGCCACCGGGATGCCCTGTTTCGCCGCCCGAATCACGAAACGTCGCCCGGACATCACCGTCAACGACGACCCCAGCACCAGCAACGACCGGGCCCGCTGCACCGCCGCGAAGCACCGCGCCACCCGCTGCGCCGGCACCGTCTCGCCGAAGAACACCACATCCGGTTTCAGCATGCCGGTGCCGCAGATCCCGCAGTCCACCGTCCGGAACGCCGCCACCTGCTCCTCGGGGAGATCCACATCACCGTCCGGGTTCACCGCGGCGACCCGGGCCGTGAAATCCGGGTTCGCCTCCCGCAACCGCCGGTCCAGCTCCTCCCGGGAGGTCAGGTTGCCGCAGTCCAGGCAGATCACCTCGTCCAGGCGACCGTGCAACTCGATCACCGACGTGCTGCCGGCCGCACCGTGCAACCCGTCGACGTTCTGGGTGATCACCGCGTCGACCAGACCGGCCCGCTGCAACCCCGCCACCGCCCGGTGCCCGTCGTTGGGCGCCGCACCGGCGATCAGCCGCCACCCCAGGTGGCTGCGCGCCCAGTACCGCCGCCGGGCCACCGGATCCCGGGTGAACACCTGGTACGTCATCGGCGTGTGCCGCCGCGCCACCCCACTCGGACCCCGGTAGTCCGGGATGCCCGACTCGGTGGACAGGCCGGCGCCGCTGAGCACCACCACCCCACCCCCGGCCACCAGCGAGGTCAACGCGTCGAGGCTCTCCATCACCCCTCCATGCTGCCTCAACCCGCCACCCGCCGCCGAACCCCGCACCAGCCTGGTCCGACGGCGGACGTGGGACCGCTATACCGCGACGACGTCGGCGACGACGCAGGCGATGTTGTCCGGCGCCCCCTGCGCCAACGCCAGCTCGACCAACGCCCGTACCGTCTCCGCCGGGCCGGTCGGCGCGGCCACCGCCGAGCGCACCGCCGCCCGGTCGACGACCGCCGACAACCCGTCCGAGCACAGCAGATACCGGTCACCCGGCCGGGCGGTCCGCAACGCCAGGTCCACCTCGACCTGCGTCCCCGCGCCGAGGGCACGGACCAACAACGCGCGCTGCGGATGCGCGGCGGCCACGTCAGCGTCGAGCCGGCCCTGATCCACCTGCGCCTGCACCCAGGTGTGATCCCGGGTGAGCAGCGACAACTCGCCATCGCGCAGCAGGTAGGCGCGGGTGTCACCGACATGCGCGAGGGCCAACTGGGTACCGCTGCGCAGCACCGCCGTCACCGTGGTACCCGGCTGGTGCTCGTCGGTCGCCAACGCCCGCACACTCCGGTCGGCGTCCGCGACCGCGGCGGCGAGCATCGTCAGCAGGTCGACGGCCGACGCGTCCACCAACGCCAACGGGGTGAGAGCGTCGATCGCGGCGGCGCTGGCGGCAGCACCGCCGGGCCCCCGCATACCGTCGGCGACGACCAGCAACCGGTCGCCGGCGTACGCGGCGTCCTCGTTGCTGTCGCGCACCAACCCCGTGTCACAACGGGCGGCGGAACGCACAGCGACGGTCGTACCCGGGTCGGACATGGTGGTACCCCCTTCGGACAGGTGGTCCACGAGGATGGTCGCGAGCCGCGCGCGGGCAGCCGTGTCGGCGGTGACCCGCCGCCAGTACGCGGTGACCGCCTCGGCCGCCGCCACCGGATCCAACCCGCACACGACGCCAATCGTCGCCAACGGCATACCGATGCCCCGCAGCTGGGCGACCAACCGGGCCGACGGCACCTGCGCCGGATCGTAGAGCCGATACCCGGACTCCGCGTCCACAGCGGCCGGCGACACGAGCCCCACCTGGTCGTACAGGCGCAGCGCCTTCGGCGTCAACCCCGTCGCCTGCGCGAACACCCCGATGGTCATGAGCCCCACGTCGCCACCCTCCCCGGGCCGGCCACGGCGACCGGCACACCCCAGGGTGGGCCTTCCCCGAAGGTCAAGGTCAAGCCCGTCGGCTCGTCCACTGCGAGGGCCCCACACCGCCGGTAGGTTGGACGGATGCGCGTCGTCATCGCCGGAGGCCACGGCAAGATCGCCCTGCTGCTACACCGCCGCCTCACCGCACGCGGCGACACACCGGTCGGTCTGATCCGCAACCCCGCGCAGGCCCCGACGGTACGCGCCGCCGGCGCCGCACCCGTCGTCTGCGACCTCGAACACACCACGGTCGCCGACCTCGCCGCGCACCTCACCGACGCCGGCGCGGTGATCTTCGCCGCGGGCGCCGGCCCCGGCAGCGGTGCCGCCCGCAAGGACACCGTCGACCGGGCCGCCGCCGCGCTCCTCGCTGACGCCGCCACCGCCGCCGGTGTCCGCCGCTACCTGCTCGTCTCCTCGATGGGCGTGGACGACCCACCCTCCGCCGGCACCGACGACGTGTGGGCGGCGTACCTCCGCGCCAAACGCGCCGCCGAGGACGACCTCCGCGACCGCGACCTGGACTGGACGGTGCTGCGGCCCGGACGTCTCACCGACGACCCACCCACCGGCACCGTCACCCTCACCCGGCACGCCGGATCCGGCGCCGTCAGCCGCGCCGACGTCGCCCACGTCCTCGCCGCGCTCCTCGACGAACCCGGCACCACCGGCGCGACCCTGGAACTCGTCGCCGGAAACACCCCGGTCACCGACGCCGTCCGCGCCGCCACCACCTGAGCGACCCGGCCGCAGCGCCACCGGGGCGGTGCCCGGCCAGGTCAGCGCTGCTGGTGCCGGGGCAACGCCGACCGGCCCGCCGCCGCACCGGCGGCGAACGGCGCGCCCGGCGTCTCCGCCGCGATCCGGTCCATCGTGCGCGCCAGATGCTCACTGCCGTCGTCGAGATGCCGCGCCGCCGCCTGCATGTGCGACACCATCATCTCGCCGAAGATCCGCAACGCCTCCCGGGTGGCCACCGTGTCGTCGAAACTCGACCCCGCCGCGCTGCGGTACTCCGCCACCGCCCGCTCCGCCTCCTGCTTCGCCTCCGCCTCCGCCGCGTGCAGGTAACTCTCGTACTGCACCCGGGCGTACTCGGCGACCCGCCGCGCGTAGTCGTGCGCCTGCGCGATGATCTGCTCCGCCTCACGCTGCGCCGCGGACAGCAGATTAACCTCCCGCGCCGCCGGGACCTTCGCCGCCGCACCCGTGCTCGGGATCACCCCGTGCCGGTGCAACTCCACCCGGTCGTTGAGCCGCTCGTTCTCCGCCCGCAACGTCGCGATCTGCGTCGCCAACAGGTCCAACTCGTCGGCCACCTGCACCCGGAACCGGTCCACGTCCGCGTTGTCGTACCCACGCCGGGCGAACGACGCGGACCCGAACTCCCACCGCCGCACCCGATCGGCGGTCATCCGCACCTGCACACCGCCGGAGACCTGTATCCCGTCATACCGACTGATCGGGGTCGCGCTCACCTGTTCCCGCCTCCCGAAGTGTCACCGGCGGTCGTCCCCTGCACCGCCGTCCGCCAGGCCGAGCCGTACCACTGCGAACCCAGGCCCTCGTGGTGCACCTGACCCGGATGGAAACCCGCCTGGACCAACGTCTGCACCGCGTGCGAAACCATCTCGTCCGACCCACACACGAACACGTGCCGCGAACGCCAGTCACCGTCGGCCAACGCCCGATCCACCGCGTGCACGAACTCCCCCGGCCGGTGCACATCGGCACCCACCACGTACGTCACCGTCAACCACGAGTGCGACGACGCCAACTTGTCGATCGCCTCGCTGTCGTAGAGCTCACTGCGGGAACGCGCCGCCACGTACAGGTCCACCCGTCGGCGGGAACCCTCCGCCGCCACCTGCTCCACCAACGCCTTCACCGGCGCCCAGCCCGTACCCGCCACCAACAACAACAGGTCACTCGAACCCGCCGACCACAACGCCAGCCGCTCCCCCACCGGCGCCGCCAGGTGGATCCGATCACCCACCGCCGACCCGTACACCAACCGCGACGACACCGCCCCACCCGGCGCGGCCCGCACGTGGAACTCCAACGTGCCGTCCGCGCGGGGCGCGTTCGCCGGCGAGTAGTACCGCCACGACCGCACCGACGGATGCGACACCCCCACCGACTGACCGGGGGTGAACGGCAACAGGTACTGCGGACGCACCGTCAACACCGCCACGTCGAACGCCCGCCGCTCGTGCGCCACGATCTCCGCCACCCACCACGGCGGATTCACCGCCTCGGCGGCCTGCGCGGCCTCGGTCATCACCTGCGCGACCAACCCGTACGCGGCCGTCCAGTCCGCCGCCAGCTCATCGGTCCACTGCTCGGCGAGGAAATGCTGCAACGTCGCCACCAGCGCCTCACCGACGGCCGGGTAATGCTCCGCGCGGACCGCGAACTTACGGTGATCCGCACCGAGGTCCTGAAGGAAACCCACCAGGTGCTCCACCTGGTCCACATTGGACACGATGTGACCCAACGCGGTCACCAGGCGGTCCCGTTGCCCGGCCATGTTCGTGGGGAACATCTGCCGCGTCTCGGGATGAGACAGGAACAACGTCGAGTAGAAGTAGAGCGGCACCTGGTCGCCGTGCGCGGCGACCAGGGACCAGCTCTGCTTGAGTCGGGCCGCGTCCACGCTCAGGCGCCCGACCTGTTCTCGCGGGCCACCACCTGGTCCTGCACCTGACCCAGCACCGCCTGCACATCAGCCAGGATGTCCGCCGGAACACCCAACTCGGCCAGCGTCACCGTCAGGTGCTCACCCACCTTCGCGTAGTGCTCCACCGGAATGTTCAACGGCTGGTGCGCCTCGGCCAACCCACGCCCCGTGTACCCGTCGGGGCCACCCAGGACCGTGGTCAACATCAACGCCAGATGCCGCCGCTGACCCACCATGTCCACATCGGAGAAGTAACCCGCCAGCTCGGGATCCACGAGCACCTTGTCGTAGAACAGCTCAACCGCCGCCTTGACCGAACTGGCACCACCAATTCGGTCGTAGTGCGAAGCGGGAGCGGTCTCTTCCGTAACCGTCACGGTCGTTCCTTCCGGGGGGTGAAGGGTCCAGAACCGTCAGGGACCATAGCGCGTCGAACGCCTCCGGTCAGCGCCCCCGTATCGGATTCCCGACAACCAGAACACACGCTGCGTCACCACTACCGACAGGTAGATCCACAATCGGCCACCGCGACGACACCCACCGTATCCACAATGGACCGCACCGCCCCACCGGCACCCACCACCGTTACCGAGGGTCGCGAGAAAACCAACCGCAAAAAGCCCGGGAAATGGGAACGCTCAGCCGGCCCGCCGCCGCGCCCGCCGCGCCGCCAACTCGTCACCGACCGGATCCGCCTCAGACGCCACCGCAGGCTCCACCGGACCGCTCGTCGCCGGCTCCGCCGGCAGATGCGACAACGACCCCTGGATCTCCTTGAAAGCCCCACCGATCGCGATCCCGAAAACGCCCTGGCCCCCCTGCAACAGGTCGACCACTTCCTCCGGAGACCGGCACTCATACACCGTCGTCCCATCGGAAATCAGCGTGATCCCCGCCAGATCTTCCACACCACGCGACCGCAACGCCTCGATCGCCTTACGGATGTTCTGCAGGGACACCCCCGCATCCAACAACCGCTTCACGACCTTCAACACCACCAGGTCCCGGAACGAATACAACCGCTGCGTCCCCGAACCCGAAGCGTCGCGAACGCTCGGCACCACAAGCGTCGTCCGCGCCCAGTAATCCAACTGCCGGTAACTGATACCCACCGCGTGGCAGGCCGTCACACCCCGGTAGCCAACCGAACCCTCACCCTCGACCGCCACCTGCGGCGACGAGGCGCCCGGCTCAACCCACTCTCGACCCGGATCGGAATCCCGCGGCTCGTGCATCCGGACAACCTCCCCGTCAGTGCGGTGACGCGTCGTTTCCTCCGACGCGCACCCCTCGACACGGCAACCCTATAGCCACCGCCAGGGGTTACCACGGAGGAACCGACGCGACACGCCGCGCAGTCACCAGGAAAGATCACCAACCGCACCGGGTCATCACCGACCGTGACACCCCGGGCGCAGAGCCCACGGACACCTCAGCCCGCGAAATCCTCCGGACGCACCTGGTCCAGGAACTCGCGGAACTTCTCCACCTCGTCCTCCTGCTCATCAGGGATAACGATCCCCGCCTCGCTGAGGACCTGCTCCGAACAACGAATCGGCGCACCGACACGCAACGCCAACGCGATCGAATCGCTCGGCCGCGCCGACACCCGCACCCCATCACCGATCAACAGATCCGCGTAGAACACGTTCTCCTTGAGCTCGGTGATCTCCACCGCCTGCAAGGGCGCCTTCAACGCCGCCAACACATCCCGCAGAAGATCATGAGTCAGCGGCCGGGCCGGCTTGACCCCCTGCTGCTCGTAAGCGATAGCCGTCGCCTCGACCGCACCGATCCAGATCGGCAGATAGCGGTCCCCCTCGACCTCCCTGAGCAGGACGATCGGCTGGTTGCTAGGCAACTCCACCCGAACTCCGACCACGCTCAGCTCGCGCACCGCCGCCTCCGTGTCGTTGTCACCTACGCCGCACCGCGCCCTTCCCTGCACGGTACACGGACCGCGACACGGCCGTCCCATGCGCTACAGCACCACGCCCGCGCCAGGAAGGGGTTACCCCGGCAAGCCTACGGCACGCTTCCCGGAAGAGATCTTTCCGCTCAGCCACCACCCACCGGGCACCATCAACGACCCAACGTCGACCGCAGACCCACCCGCACCAACGCCGCGTGCAACTGCTCCGACAACGCCACCAACTCCCGCGCCGTCTCCGCAGCCCGCGCCCGCGCCGCCGGATCACTCTGCCGCGCCAACGGCGCCACCAACTGCGCGAACAAACCAACCTCACGGTCCGCCGCCGTCCGATAACCCCGCAGGTGCCGCGGCTCCAACCCGTACGACGCCAACCCCGCCACCGCCGACGCGATGATCAGAGCATCCCCGTCATACCAACCCGGCGGATCCGACACCAACACACCGAGCCGCTCCAACTCCACCAACGTCGACTCGTCGATCCCACTACGCGCCACCAGATCCGCCCGGCCGAGCCGCACCTGCGACGACTCGGCCGGCTCCGACTCACGACCCGGCACCGCACCATCAGGACCAACCGCCACCAACGCCGGCCGCGACCGCTCCGGCTGCTCACCGGACGAATCCCACTGCGCCAACTGCTCACGGATCACCCGCAACGGCAGATACCGGTCCCGCTGCGCGGTCAACACGAACCGCAGCCGCGCCACATCGTCCCAGCTGTACTTCCGGTAACCCGCCGCCGTCCGCTGCGGTTCCACCAGCCCTTCGGCCTCGAGGAACCGCAACTTCGAAATCGTGGTGTCCGGGAAATCCACCCGCAACTGCCCGAGCACCTCACCGATGCTCATCAGCGGCTGAGACCGGGCCGCACCGGGTGACGTGGAGGCCGCAGGCTCGTTCACCCCCGGCCGGCCTCCTCCTCCGGGCGCGGACCGGCGATGAACACCACCCGGAACTTACCGATCTGAACCTCGTCACCATTGCTCAACGTGGCCGCCTCGACACGCTCACGATTCACGTACGTGCCATTCAAACTACCCACGTCCCGCACCGTGAACGTGCCACCGTCACGGTGGAACTCCGCGTGCCGACGCGACACCGTCACGTCATCGAGGAAGATGTCACTGTCCGGATGCCGGCCACTGGTCGTCACATCGTGGTCCAACAAGAACCGGGCACCCGCATTCGGACCTCGACGAACCACCAGCAGCGCCATACCCGGCGGCAACGAACCGGACATCCGGCTCGGCACCACATCGGTGTCCGGCCCCTCCAGCACTTCGTCGAGCGAACCGAGATTGAGCGTCGAAGTGACGTCGAGCGGGGGGAACTCGTCGTCTGGCCGCGTCATGGGACCACCTCACGGATCTGTTCGGTCGGCGTCGGGTAATGGCGGGTCTGGCCGCCGGGCAGGTAAACACCCGGCGGCTGGCTCCCCGTGCCCGGGAAGGCAATTCCGCAACGCTCAACTATTTGGGTTCTCGGTCGACTGGGCGAGCCTAGCCAGCGCCGAAATGCAGGGCAACCGGACGCGCGCACACAGCCCACGCGCCGGAACAAGCTCACTCAGCCTTCGGTGATCTTCTGATACGCGCCCGCCGTCAGCAACCCATCCGTCGCCGTCGGATCATTCGGCGTGATCTCCACCAACCAACCCTCACCGTACGGATCAGTGTTGATCAGCTCAGGCGTGTCACCCAACGCCTCGTTACGGGCCGCAACCGTGCCCGCGACCGGCGCGTAGATCTCCGACACGCTCTTGGTCGACTCGATCTCACCCAACGAGTCACCGGCCGCGACCACCGAACCCGCCTCAGGCAACTGCACGTACACGATGTCACCCAGCGCGTCCTGCGCGAAGTGCGTGATGCCGACCCGGATCACACCCGTGCCGTCACCCGCCACCCACTCATGCTCGGCGGTGTATCGCAGATCCTCAGGAATCACCAGACGCGTCCTTCATCCATCGTGCCCCGGACCACCCGGGTCCGGCGCGGCCGCGCCGGTCAGGAGACCGGACGGGCGTGTTCCAACTTGATCGGCGCGTGCAGCGCCGAAACCTCGGCAACCTCACGCTCCCCAAACGTCACGTTACCGCCGCCACCCCGGACCGACGCCACCACCCCACCAGGAATGTTCAACGCCGTACGCATCGTCGCCGGATCACCGATCACCGTGATCGTGTACGGCCCCGTCAACCGACGCCCCTCCACCACCAACGACCCGTTGTCCCCATCGAGGAAATACGTCGACGCGATGATCCGCACCGTCGCCCGGTCACCGCCGGAGATCTGCATCGCCTCGGCGCCCGCACCCCGCAACTCCTGCACCGCGTCCAACACCCGGTTCGCCGTGATCGGCTTGACACCGGAATCGAACTGCACCGTCAGACCCGGGCCCACCGCCGGCAACGTACCCGCCAGGATCCCCAACTCGTCGGCCCGCCGCGTCGCCTCGTCCAACGCCGCCTGACGACCCTGCTCACCCGACTGCAACTGCCGCTGGCTGTCCTCCAGAGCACGGATGTCCTGCTGAAGACGACTCTCCCGCGCATCCAGATCCGACAGAATCCGGACCAGGTCCTCCTGCCGCGTCGCCGCCAACGTCGGATCCTTCGACGTCGTCTTCAACTGCACGACCAACGTGAAACCCAACAACACCAACAACGCCACGATCATCACACCGGCAGCACTCAACCGGGACCGACCACCCACCGCCGGCGTCGACGCCCCGACCGGCTCGGCCAGCCCGTCAGAGCTCCCCACCGGCTCAGCCGACCCGTCGGAACCCTCCACCGGCTCCCCCGGCCGCGACACGGCCCTCAGGTCCACCGTCGCACCGTCGTCGACCGGCTCCACCGCAGGATCATCACCCGACTCCGGCACCGCAGGCTCCCCCTGCGGCGCCAACGGGCTCAGCTCATCCGGATCCGGCGCATCCGGCCGCGGATCAGGCTCACCCGCCGGCCCACCCGGCCGCGCCGGACCCGCCGGCTGCGGCCACCCCGTCCCCGTGTCGGTCTGCTCGTCACTCATCGCAACCAACCTACGCCCGGAACAGGTGCCGGCGGATCGCCGCCACGTTGCCGAAGATACGAACACCCAACACGACGACCACACCGGTGGACAACTGCCCGCCCACCCCCAACTGGTCGCCCAGATACACGATCAGACCGGCGACCAGCACGTTCGAGATGAACGACACCACGAACTGCTTGTCGTCGAAGATGCGGTCCAACCGCGCCCGCACACCACCGAACACCGCGTCCAGCGCGGCCACCACCGCGATCGGCAGGTACGGCTGCAACGCCGCCGGCACCGCGGGATCGAGCACCACACCGAGCACCACACCGGCGAGCAACGCCAGCACCGCGATCATCGGCCACCTCCGGGAGGGCTAGCTGTCGTCGTCGGACCGGACGACCCGGGACTGCCGGACCGGACACCCGACGCGGAAGGGCTCGGACTGACCGACGGCTTGGCGTAGCGTAGCTGCGGCTCCGCAGCCGCCGGCAGGGTGAGGTCGTCCGACTCCCGCACACCGAACGACAACCCGGTCTTCTGCGCGACCGCCCGCATCAACGCCGCGTTCCGACTGGCCTCGAACTTGCGCCGCATCGAACCCGGACCGATCGCCGACACCTCGTACGGCCCGGTCACCGGCCGGAAGTCCACCAACATCGCCTCACCCGCCGACCTGATCGTCGACGTCGACGTCAACCGCTGCCCGTTGATGGCGATCGCCTCCGCGCCGGCACTCCACAACGCGTTGGCCACCCCCTGCAGGTCGCTGTACAGCACCCGCGGCGGACCGGCGCCGGCGCCGGTCACCGCATCCGCGTTGTCCGGAGCGTCCGCCAACCGCACCACCACACCGTCACCGCGCACCCGGCCCAGGCCCGTGCTCGCCTCCAGGTTGCGCAGCCGCGCCGCCGCCGACCCGCTCAACGCCGCGTCCCGCTGCCGACTGACCTCCTCACGCAGCTGGTCGGCCCGCGTCGACAGCCGGTCGGTCTGACTCTCCCGCTCCTTGATCTGCGTCACCAGACCGGAACGCGCCTGGCTGCGCCCCGGCTCGTCCGCCATAGTCTGCCGGTACGCGACCGCGAACAGGAAACCGAGCATCACCACCACGACGAGGCTGACCGTCCGCGACGACCGCGCCCGCCAACCCCGCACCGGACCGGACTCCGCCGACCGCCGACGGGCGGCCGCCGCGTCCGCGTACCCCGGATCCAACGGGTTGCGGAACAACTCGGTGAGGAAGTCCGGCGCGTACACCCGATCCTGGCCGGGCTTCCCGAGCCGCGGCGCGCTCACGCCGCCGCTCCCGGGCCGCGGGCCGCGCGCACCAACCGAGCCGCCTGTACGACGTACATCGCGCCGGCCACCCAGTAGAGCACCAGCCCCCACCAGGCCAGCCCCCAGCCGATCGCGGCGGTCGCCGTCGCCGCCGCGCTCCACTCGGTCGCCAGCAGCAGCACCGGGAACGCCGCGAGGAGCAGGAACGTCGCGGTCTTACCCACGTAGTGCACCGGCGGCGGCCCGTACCCGTAGCGACGCAGCACCGTCAGGGAGCCGAGCAGGAGCAGTTCCCGGGCCAGCAGTGCCGCGGTGAACTGCCACGGCACCACCTCGCGCGCGGTGAAGGCGATCAGGGTGGCGAGAATGTAGAGCCGGTCGGCGAGGGGGTCGAGCAGCTCGCCGAGTCGGCTCACCTGGCGCAGGCGGCGGGCTATCCACCCGTCGACCCAGTCGGTGGTGCCGCCGATGGCGAGCACGACGATCGCCGCCACGTCGGCCCGGCTGACCAGGAACAGGTAGAGGAAGAGCGGTACGCCCAGCAGCCGCCCGAAGCTGATCAGGTTGGGCAGGGTGAGCACCTGGTTGCCGGGAGTCTGGTCACCGGTGTCCGGCGGTTGCTCTGCCCGAGCCGGCCGACGCGACACCGATCCTCCTCCACGGCACGTTTCCCCCAGCCGACGGCGGGCGTGGCTGAGGGGCGTACGCGTTGTCGGGCCGGCCACCGCCGGCTCCCCTGCGGCCCCGGGCGGGGCCCCTCCCCTGACACGGCCCGCGATCTCGATGATCGCGGGCCGGCTCAGTGCGCTGTCACTATATCGGGCTTCCGCCTGACCTTTGGGGTGCTGCCGCGCGGCGTCTGGTGCGGCGTTGCCGCACTGTGGTGGGGATCACCACGCGTAGAGCGTCCTAGGACACTAGTGAAGGCTCATCGACACTAGTGGGGCCGCTCGCCGCTCATGCCGTCTGCGCCGCCGGATCGGTCTGCTGCTCGGGCACCGGCTGCGTCGCCGCTCGGGCGAACCCGACCAACGCCAGCAACAGATCGTGCTGCATCCGTGTCGGCATCCGATCCAACACCGCCTGCACCGCACTCTGCCGCCGCTCCGCCAACTCCTCCAACAGGGTCAGCGCGGCCGGGGTCGGCCGCAGCCGCACCTCGCGACGGTCACGGGGATCGGCCACCCGGCGCAACAATCCGGTCGCCTCCAGCCGGTCGCACAGACGGCTCGCCGACGAGGGCACCACGTCCAGCAACTCGGCCAACCCGTTGACGTTGGTCTCCTGCCGGTTGCTGATCAGCATCAGCACCCGCAACTGGGTGGGCGGCAACTGGTGCCGCGACGCGGCCGAATCGAGGACGGCGATCAGCGTCTCGGCAGCCGCGGCGATCGCCGCGGCGAGATCCGCAGGTCGCTCCACCCGCTGCCCCCTGCCGTCGTCGCGCTGCTGGCCGCCCGGCGCAGCGGCGGCCCTCACCCGCTGCCCCGCTCACGCGGACCCCGCCAGTCCAGACAGACCACGACGGCGTCGTCCCGCAGATCGGACTCCGCGTGGTAGGCGTGCAGCTCGCGCATCACCGTACCAACCGCCTCGGCCGCCGGCTGCAACCGTGTGGCGCGCAGGGAACGCGCCATCACGCGCTGCCCGTACGGCTCCTGACCCGGCGGTTCGGCGGCCCACACCCCGTCGCTGACCACGAAGAGGCGGTCACCCGGTTCGAGACGCAACTCCTGCACCTCGTAGCGGGTCTCCGCGAACATCCCCAACGGCAGCTGCTGGTCCAGCTTGATCTGTTCCACCACGGACCCCCGCATCCGCAGCAGGTGCGGGGAACCGGCGTCGACCGCCCGCACCTGCCCGGTGCGGGTGTCCACCTGGAGCAGCACAGTGGCCACGTACCGCTGGCCCCGGTGCTGGTAGAAGACCGTGTCCGAGGCCAACTCGGCCTGCTCCACCAGGCCGCCGCCGGACCGTCGCGCGTTGCGCATCGCGTTGACGGTGACCGAGGTCAGCATCGACGCGGCCAGACCATTGCCCTCGCCGTTGAGCACCGTCAGCGTGAGACGGTCACCGTCCAGAGACCAGTCGAAGTGGTCACCACCCACGGTGTACGCCGGCTCCAGCTGGCCGGCCAGGTCGAACGCCTGGTGCGCCACACTGCGACCGGGCAGCAGGTCCCACTGCATCTCGGCGGCCATCGTGAGTCGCTCGCGGCGGCGTGCCCGCCGGTAACGGTCGGTCTCCCGGTCGGCCGCGCGCATCGCCACCGCGAGGGTGCCGGCGACGTCCGTGGCGCGGCCGGTGACCGCCGGACCCGGTACGTCGGGCAGCTCGATCAACAGCACGCCCAGCCGCTCTCCCCACACCGTCAACGGCAGGTACAGCCGGCAGGGGCCCTCACCATCGCGCACCGGCTGCTGGCTGCTGAAACAGCGCTGTGCCATGGTGCGACAGGCCAGGAAACCCGCCGCCGGCAGGTCCGGATCCAGCAGCGGCCACAGCCCGCTGATCCGGTAGTCGGCGACGAACACGTCGGTGCGCAGGGCACCCATCGTCGACCGGATCACCCGGTCCGCCGCCTCCGCCAGTTGGTCGGGCGGGGCGTCGCGCAGCGCGCGCGACACCACGTCCGGCACGTCCACCATGGTCGTCCTCTCGAGAAGCTTGCTACAGGGCAAGCATCATACGGACGCCCCCGGACGCCACATCCGCGCGGTCAGTCGCCGCCCCGGGCCGCGAGCACGCCGTGGAACGCGTCGGGCACCCGCGCCGGCGGACCCTCCGGCCGCCACTCGGTGACGGGCACGATCCCGTCCGCCGTCGGGGCCCACCGACCCAGCAGGGGCGCGAACGCCTCCGGTGGACGCATCCGGAACTGCGGGCCCATCATCGCCAGGGCCTGCGGATACCCCGCCAGCTCCTCGGTGTCGAAGTCCACGGCGAGCAGGCTGCCCGGCGCCGCGGCGGCGTACAACTCGTCGAGCGTACGGGTCAACGTCTCGTCGTCGAGGAACGCGGCGAGCCCCAGGAAGACCACCCCGACGGGCCGTCGACCCCAGCCGGGCACGAACCGGTGCAACTGTGCCGGGTCGATCGTGCCGATGTCGGTCGCGTCACCGAAGCCGTAGCCGGCCCGGTCGCTGCCGGCGAGGATGCTCTGCCCCAACCGGATGGTGACCGGGTCGACGTCGGTGTAGAGCACCGTCGCGTCGGTGACGACCTCGTGCACGTTGCCCCGCGTGGGCACCCCGGCGCCGAACACCAGGAAACCGTCCACCCCCTGCTCGGCCATCGCCCGCACCGCCCGGCCCAGGAACGCCCGCAGCTCCCGGAACACCGGCGCGCACGGCCCGTACGCCTGCTCGAACGCACTCGCGGCGGTCACGTCGACCGGGAAGTGGTGCTCCCCACCGAGCCAAAAGTCGATCATCCGCGCGGTGCTCGGCTGGTCCGGTTCACCCATCGACGACGCCCCCTCCCCGGCCGGTCGTCGCCAGCGTACCGACAGCGACGCGCTCTGCGGTATCGCGACGCGGAGGCGCCTGAGCCCGCGATACTGACCGCGGGCGGGAGGTGGGCGGTGAACTCGGCGAACAACGCTGCGGTGGTGGTCGGCGTGGACGGCTCGGAGCCGGCGCTGCGGGCCGTCCGCCTCGCCGCCACCGAGGCCGCGCGGCGACGCCGACCGCTGCGGGTCGTGCACGGGTTCATCTGGCCGCTGCTGCGTGTGCCGGTCTCCCCCGCCCCGGGCGCGCCCCCCGGGGGTGGACTACGCCACCGGGCCGAGGAACTGGTCAGGGCGGCGGTGGCCGAGGCCGAGGCGACAGCGCCCGGCCTGTCGATCTCCGGTGAGATCATCGACGGTGAGGCAGCCGCCGTGCTGGTGGGTGAGTCCACCACCGCCGCGCTCATCGTGCTCGGTGACCGTGGCCTGGGCGGTTTCTCGGCGCTGCTGGTCGGCTCGGTCGCCGTGCAGGTCGCCGCGTACGCCGACTGTCCGGTGCTGGTGGCCCGCGGCGCGCAACGGCCCGACGAGCCGGTGCTGGTCGCGGTGGACGGCTCGGAGGCCTCCCTCGTGGCGGCCGACTTCGCCGCGGAGACCGCCGTGTCCCGCGGTGTGCCACTGGTGGCGATGCACGCCTACCGGCATCCCGGCAGCAGCGGCCCCGGCGACATGCAACCCCTGGTGTACGACGAGGCGAAACTGCACGGCGAACAGGAGCGGCTGCTCGCCGGCTGGCTGACCGGCCTGACCGAGCGCCACCCGACGGTACGGCTGACCTCCCGGGCGGTACGCGGACGAACGGGCGGTGTGCTCGCCGACGCGTCCCGCTCCGCGCAACTGGTGGTGGTGGGTGGGCAGGGGCGCGGCGAGGTGACCGGGTTGCTGCTGGGGTCGGTGAGCCAGTCGCTGCTGCACCACGCGCAGTGCCCGGTCGCCGTGGTCCGCGCGCCCCGGTGACCCGGGGTTGGCCCGCCGACAGACGGGTAGACGGCCGCGGTACGCCCAGACCGCCGACGAAGGAGGCAGCAGATGCCAGGACCACGGCCGGGCAGCAACGCGTACGACAAGCAGCGGGCGCGGTTGCGCAACGCGATCGACGACTCCGGACGCCGGGTGCCCGACGGCAAGGCCAACCAGGTAGCGAACCGGATCCTGCAGGAGGATCGCGGCCAACGAGGCGTGGTCCGGGGCGACCGCACGTACGGGCCGAAGAGTGAGCGCGAACCGGGCGACCCGAAGTGAGAGGGGTCGACGTGGCCGACGGCGCCATCGCGGGCGCCGTCGGGACCACCGCGTTGAACGTGGTGAGCTACCTCGACATGGCGCTTCGGGGTCGACCGGAGAGCGATGTCCCGCAGGAGACCGTCGACAAGCTGGCCGGGTTCGCCCACCTGGACCTGGGGTCCGGGGACCGGAGGGCCAACCGCCGTTCCGGCCTCGGGCCCCTGATCGGTTACGGGCTGGGGATCGCGGCGGGTGTCGCGTTCGCGCTCTACGCCAATGATCGGCGTCAACCACTGCCGGTGGCCGCCGGCGTGCTCGGCGCGGGTGTGATGACCATGACGGACGGGTCGATCACTGCGCTGGGGCTCAGTGACCCGCGCACCTGGCGGCGCTCCGACTGGCTCTCCGACATCGTTCCGCACCTCGCGTACGGACTGACGGCCGCCGCCACCTGGAACAGGTTGCGGCGGCCGTCCCGCGGTCGCTGATCAGCGGGTGTCGCTGTCGTCCTCGGCCACCGGCTCACCGGCCGGGCCGTACGGCGACACCTGCCCCCTGGGCACCGGTCGACCGGCGTCGCCGCGCGACGTGCCACGGTTGGCCGGGTGCCCGCCCGGGGCCGGGCCCTTGTTGTCCTGGCTGGTCGCGCCCAGCGCGTTGCGGCGGAGTTCCTGCTGCTGCGGGTTCGTCACGGGGTGTCTCCCTTCCGGGTACGGCAGGCGGCATCGACCGCCTCCACCGTCGGCATACCCGCCCGCCCCGGGGGCATTCCGGCCCGGGGCGTCGGCGGGACGGCTAACCGGTTCCAGACCGGGTATCAGGTCGGGGTGGGCAACGACCGAACAGTGGTGCGGGTCCTGCTGGACCGGCGCGGCCGCACGTACGCGCAGGAGGCCGGGATCCGGCTCTCCGACCGACCTGGACCGCTGTACCAACTGCTGGTGCTGACCACCCTGCTGAGCACCCGGATCCGGGCGTGCGTGGCGGTGGACGCCGCGCGGGAACTGTTCGCGGCGGGCTACCGCACACCCCAGGCGATGGAGGCGGCCAGTTGGCAGCAGCGCGTCGACGCGCTGGGTCGAGGTCACTACCGTCGCTACGACGAGCGCACGGCCACCATGCTCGGCACCGGGGCCCGGCTGTGCCTGGACCGCTGGCACGGTGACCTGCGACGGCTGCACCGCGAGGCCGAGGGTGACCCGGCCGGCCTGCGCCGGCGGCTCACCGAGTTCCCCGGCATCGGTCCCACCGGCGCGGACATCTACCTGCGCGAAGCCCAGACAGTCTGGTCGGACGTGCGCCCGTACGCCGACCGTCGGGCCCTGGCCGGGGCGAAGCGGTTGGGTCTGCCGGGTTCCCCGGACCGGCTGGCCGGGCTCGTCGACGAACCGGACTTCGGCCGTCTCGCCTCGGCGCTGGTCCGGGTGGCGCTCGGTGAGGAGTCGGCCGGCGAGGTCACCCGCGTCGCCGCCCGCTGAGCGTTCACTTCACCGTCTTGTCTCCGGGGCGGGTCAGGTGCCACACCAGCAGGGCGGCGAGCAGTGCCAGGACCACCACGCCGCCGGAGATGCCACGACCCTCCTCGGGGCTGCGGCCGGCGCTACCGAAGTAGATCACCGCGAGCCCGGCCAGCACCGTGACGAACGTCCGCAATCCTCGGTCCTTCACGTGTCGCACGCTAGCCGGGCTCATCCGACTTTCGTCCGTATTCGAGGTTTTTGTCCCCTGGTCGGGTGACGGTCACCGGTCGCTGACGAACCCGCGCAACCGCACCCGACGGACGGCCCGGTCGGCAACCTCCACGACCTCCAGGGTCAACCCGGGCAGGCGCACCGTCTCCCCCGGCTCGCCGGGCAGGTGCCGCAGCCGGGCCAGCACCAACCCCGCCACCGTCGTGTAGTCGCGGGACAACGGGAAACTCAGCCGCACCCCCAGGTCCGGCAGGTCGTGCAGGGGGAAGTCGCCGGGCACCAGCAGAGACCCGTCCGGTTCCCGGACGACGCCGTGCACGTCCCGGTCGGTCTCGTCGTACAACTCGCCGACCACCTCGGCCAGCAGGTCCTCCATGGTGACCATGCCGTCGACGCCGCCGTGTTCGTCGACCACCAGGGCCAGTTGCTGGTGGTCGAGCCGGAGCTGCCGCAGCGCGTCGGCGACCGGCAGGGTTACCGGCAGCAGCAGGGGCGATCGCACCCGCTCGCCGAGCCGAGCGGTGCCGGCCCGCACCAGGTCACGGATGTGCACCACGCCGAGCACCTCGTCCAGCCCGCCGGGACCGGTGACCGGGGCGCGGGACCGCCCGGCGGCGGCGAGCCGGCGAACCCCCTCGTCCGCGCCGAGGTCGGCCGGCAACGTCGTCACCGCCCGCCGGGGCACCAGGATCTCGCGCAGCGTGCGACCGGCGATGTCGAACGCCCCGGTCAGGATCTCCCGCTGCTGGGCGGACAACCCGCGCTGGCTGGCCAGCACCTCCCGCAACTCCTCCTCGGTCATCTCCTCCCGGTTGGCCCGCGGGTCACCCCCGGCCAACCGGACGACAGCGTCGGTGGCCCGACTGAGCAGCCACACCGCCGGTCGGGACACGCGGCCGAGCAGATCCAGCGGACCGGCGCTCAGCAACGCCCACCGCTCCGCCCGCTGCATGGCCAGCCGCTTCGGGGCCAACTCGCCGAACACCAGCGTGACGAACGTCAACAGCACCGTCACCAGCAGCACCGCGGCGGGACGGGCCGCGCCGCCGAGGAACCCCAGCAGGCCGACCAGCGGCTCGGACAACGACACCGCGGCCGCCGCCGAGGCGAGGAAACCCGCCAGGGTGATACCGAGCTGGATGGTGGCCAGGTAGCGGTTCGGGTCACGCGACAGCCGCACCAACCGGTCGCCGGAGCGGCTGCGCCGACCCAACCGCCGCAACTGGCCCTCGCGCAACGTCACCAGCGCCATCTCACTGCCGGAGAGCGCGGCGTTGACCAGCACCAGAACGGCCACCAGCGCCACCTGCCCGAGCTGACCACCCATCGCGTATCCCCGTCCGCCGCCTGCTGTCACTCAACCGCAGCGCGGCGCGGCGCGGGCCCGGTTTGCGACCGCGCCCCCGCTCAGTCGACCTCCAGATCGTCCAGCGAGATGGAGTGGGTCATCAGCCACCGGGCCAGCGCCGACATCCCGAACAGCCACAGCGGCACCGACTCGGTGGGCCCGTTGGTGGCGTAGATGGCGAAGCGCAGGTCCGGCGCGCGGTACGCCTCGATCCGCCACTGGTGCTGCCGGTCCCGCCAGACCGCCGAAGGGTCCATGCCGTCACCGTAGGCGACCGGCGCGGGCCCGGGGGCCGGTTGCTCAGGTGACGACGATCCGGGCGTCGTCGGGCAGTCGTCGGGTCGCGCCGCGGCGGTCCAGCAACTCCAGCAGGGGCACGGCCACCCGACGGGTCGTGTCCAACGCCTGCCGCGCCGCGGACAGGGTGAACGGCTGCGGCAGCCCGGCCAACACCCGGACCGCTCCGTCGAGCGCGTCGGGCAGCAGCACCACGTTGTCGGCCAGCCGCAGCAGGGCGCCGGCCCGCACCGCGGCGCCGATCTCCCGGGGGCCCAGACCCAGGTCGACGAGACGGTCCGCCTCGGGGGCCCGGAACGGCCGGTCGCCGTACTCGGCGCGGACCCGCTGCACGGCCCGGGCCACCGGCTCCGGCAACGCGTCGACGCTCGCCGTCCCGACCCGACCGGCGTGGATCCGCAGCGGCGGCCGGACCAGCGCCTCGACCAGCACCCGGTCGGGCAGGGCGAGGCGCTGGCGCAGCGCGTCCACCGGCATCCCGGGCTCCAACGGGTGGTCCCGGGCGTAGCGGGCGACCTCCTCGGTCACCCGCTCGCCGAGGCGCCGCCAGTGCTCCGGGTCGGCCAACCAGTCACCGGCCACCGACGCCGCCCATGCCGGGCCGTCCCGCCCGGTGGGCACCGGCACACCCATCCGGAGCAACGTGCCGGCCCGGACCAGCCGGCGGCGGCGCAACTCCCCGGCCAGGTCCGGACGACCGTCCAGCTCCGCCAGGACCTGCGCGCGGGCGGCGGCGGCACCCCGGCGGGCCAGCGGTGGCGGCGCCACGTCCAGCACCCGCACCCCCCCTGTCACGTGGTGGCGGCCCGGGTCACGCAGCAGTGCCCGGTCACCGACCAGCAGCGGCAACGGGCGGGCCAACCGCAGCCGTACGGTGTCCGGGCCGAGCGGCCGGACCCGCACCGGCACCGCCGCCGACCCGACGTGCAGGGTGAGGGTGGCCGGCAGGTCGGCCGCGGGGTCGCCGGTGAGTCGCACGTCGACGAGGTCGGTGCGGTGGAACCGGCCGGGGGTCAGCAGGGCGTCGCCACGGCCGAGCCGGTCGCGGGGCGTACCGCGCAGGTTGACGGCCACCCGGGCCACCGCCGGCACCTCCGGTCGGGCCTCGCCCAGGGAGTGCAGGCCGCGTACCCGGACCGGTTCGTCGGTCCCGGCCACCTCCAACTCGTCGCCCACCCGCAGCCGGCCACCGCCGAGGGTGCCGGTGACCACGGTGCCGCTGCCCCGCACGGTGAAGCTGCGGTCGACCCAGAGACGCACCGGGTCGTCCACCGCGGGGGCGGGCACCCGGGCGGCGAGACCGTCCAGCGCGGTCCGCAGCTCCGGCAGGCCCGCGCCGGTCAGACCACTGACGGCCACCGCGGGCACCGCGCCGAGGCTGGTGGCCGCGATCTCGGCCCGGGCGCGGGCCGTGGCCGGCCCCGGGTCGGCGAGGTCCGCGCGGGTCACCGCCAGCAGGCCGTACGCGACACCGAGCGCGTCGAGCGCGGCCAGGTGCTCGGCGGACTGCGGCATCCACCCCTCGTCGGCGGCCACCACGATCAGCGCCGCCGGCACCGGGCCGACGCCGGCGAGCATGTTCGGCACGAACCGCTCGTGCCCGGGTACGTCGACGAAGGCGACGGTGCCCCCGGACGGCAGCGTCGTCCAGGCGAAACCCAGGTCGATGGTCATCCCCCGGCGGCGCTCCTCGGCCCACCGGTCGGGTTCCATCCCGGTCAACGCCCGGACCAGTGTCGACTTGCCGTGGTCGACGTGTCCGGCGGTGGCGACGACGAACACTGTCAGTCGTCCCCGGGTACGCGTAGCACTGCCGCCCGGACCACCTCGTCGGCCTCGGCCGGCACGCACCGTAGGTCGAGCAGGAGCCGACCCCGGACCACCCGCCCGAGCACCGGCTGCTCGCCGGTGCGCAGCGGCCCCGCGTACCGTTCGGGTAGGCTCAGCGCCCACGAGTCCAGCTCGACACCCGGTGCTCCGCCGCCGCCGACCACCGCGACGGCCGGCACCACCTCCGCCTTGCGGCCGTCCGCGCCGAGCCGGTCGCGGAGCCGCTCCACCCGGTTGCGCAGCGCACCCGGGTCGGCGTGCAGCGCGGCCCGGGTCGGTGTGTCCGGCTGGTGCACTGTCGCGGCCAGCGCGGCCAGGGTGAGCTTGTCCACCCGCAACGCCCGGGCCAGCGGGTGCCGGCGCAGCTTCGCGACCAGGTCGACGTCACCGAGCAGCAGGCCCGCCTGCGGGCCGCCGAGCAGCTTGTCGCCGCTGGCCGTGACCAGCGCGGCGCCGGCGCGCAGGGTGGTGGCCGCGTCCGGTTCGTCAGGCAGCAGCGGATCCGCGGTGAGCAGGCCGGAGCCGATGTCGGCCACGACGGGCACGCCGAGGGTGGCGAGTTGTCGCACCGGGGTCGCCGAGGTGAAGCCGGTGACCTGGAAGTTCGACGGGTGCACCTTGAGCACGAAGCCGGTCTGCGGGCCGAGCGCCGCGGCGTAGTCGGCGAGTGTCGTGCGGTTGGTGGTGCCCACCTCCCGCAGTCGCGCCCCGGTGCTCTCCAGCAGGTCGGGCAGCCGGAACCCGTCGCCGATCTCGACCAGCTCACCCCGGCTGACGACGATCTCCCGGCCGGCGGCCAACGCGGTGGCGGCCAGCACCAACGCGGCGGCGCCGTTGTTGACCACGTGCACGGCGCCCGCGTCGGGCACGGCGGCTGCCAGCGCGTCGAGGGCGTCGCGGCCGCGACGGGCCCGCCGGCCGGTGGTCAGGTCCAGCTCCACGTCGGTGTGCCCGGCAGCGGCGACCACCGCGGCGACCGCGGCGGCGGACAGCGGCGCCCGGCCCAGGTTGGTGTGCAGCACGACCCCCGTCGCGTTGAGCACCACCCGGGGCCCGGGCGCGGGCAGCGCGGCGACCGCCGCGTCGCGTGCCTCGTCGGGGCGCAGCTCACCACGGCGGACCCGCTCCTGGGCGCGGGCGACGACCGCCTTGACCCGGTCCCGGCCGAACGTCGCGCTGGCGGCGGCCAGCCGGGGATCGGCGAGCAGCGTGTCGGTGCGGGGCACCCGCCGTCGCGGGTCCGTCGGCCCGTCGCCCATGACGTCATCTCCTGCACTGGTTTGGCGGAGACGGACGGGAATCGAACCCGCCTGGCCCGGGTCCCGGACCACACCGGTTTTGAAGACCGGGAGGGGCACCAGCCGCCTGAACGCCTCCACCGGACATTCGATCACAGCGCGGGCGGGGCCGCCCGGTCAGGTGGAAGTTCCGCCGTCGGTTCGGCGGCCTTCCACCCGCTCGCGTTGCGGCACCACCGTGTACCGGGGGTCGCGGGCCGAGGCGACACCGCCGTAGAAGATGCCGAACCGGGTCGCGACCGACGCGGCCAGCAACGCCACACCGGACAGTCCGCTGACCACCCGACTGCGCCGGCCGAGCAGCGCACCGGCGACGCCGCCGGTGGTGAGCAACCGGGCGGCGCGCAGCAGCCGACCGGGGCGGCCCAACCGGTAGGGCTCGCTGAGCAGGCCGAGACGGCTCTCCACCCGGTGGGTCCCGTACAGCTCCAGGGCCGCGCCGGCCACCGCCATCCGCCGGGCCGGCCCGGCCTGGGCCGGCGGCGCGGCGAGCAGACCCACGGCCGCGCCGCTGGCCAGCGCGCTGCCCGCGAAGATGACCGGCAACTCGGGGTACGCCTCATGCCACGACGGCACCGCCGTGTCGGCCAGCAACACCCCGGTGTACGTGGCCAGCGCGGGCGCGGTGCCGGCGGCGAGCAGCCCAGCGGCGTGCCCGACCGACGGCAGGGCCCTACCGGCCAGCCCGAGCAGGCCGTGGCGTGGCAGCACTCCGGCGGCCTCGGCGACCGCGGCGACACCGGCCGCCGGCCCGTACGCGGTGAGGATCCAGGTGCCCATCGACATCGGCGAGGTCGGCTTGGCCACGCGCAGCATGTGGTGGAACCGGGCCGGGCGGCCCAGGTCCTTGACGAGGAAGACGGCGCTGGCGCTGACGGCGGCCAGCGCGGTGACCCGTCCGGCGCGACGCAACGCCGGCCGCCCGGTGAGCTGCCCACCGGCCGCGAGCAGCGACGACCCGGCGGCCAGCCCGCCGGTGAACAGGTACGCGGCGATGTCCCACTTCCAGACCGGCCCCTTGAGGATGGGCCGACCGTAGTACGACGTGAACTCCGCCTCCGGTACCCGCAGTTCCTCGCCGCCGCGCCCGCCGCGTCGGCGGCGAGCGCGTCGACCGGGCTGGTCGGCGGAGGTCCCCTGCGGTCGGGCGGCCCGGTGCCGCGCGGCGATGTCCTGCTGCGGGGTGGTCGCGTGCTGCGGGGTGCTCGCGTGCGGACGGTGGTCGTCGGCACCCGTCGGCGCCCCGTCGGCCCCGGTCTCCGGCCGCGCCGAGACGCCCGGTCGGTCGGAACCCTCGGCGGCCAGCCGGTCCCGGAAGCGCCGGAACAGGTCACCCACCTCGGGGTGCTGGGGACTCACGAGGAACCTCCGACGAACGCGGCGACGGTGGCCGCCGCCATCGCGAGGGCCGCGAGACCCGCGCGTTTCCACATGGCCGGCAGGTCCCGGGTGGTCACGACCGGGTCCGGCGGCAACCCGTACACCTCGGGCTCGTCGAGCAGCAGGAAGAACGCCCCGTCACCGCCGACGCCGTCGTTCGGGTCGTGCCCGTACAGCCGCGCCTCCGGCACACCCCGCTCGTGCAGGGTGCTCACCCGGGCCGCAGCCCGCTCCCGCAACTCATCCAGGGGCCCGTACTGGATCGACTCCGTCGGACACGCCTGCGCACACGCCGGCGTCATCCCCGCACCCAACCGGTCGTAACACAACGTGCACTTCCACGCCCGACCATCACCCCTACGCTGATCGATCACCCCGTACGGACACGCGGAAATGCAGTACCCACACCCGTTGCAGATGTCCTCCTGCACCACCACCGTCCCGAACTCCGTCCGGAACAACGACCCCGTCGGACACACATCCAGACACGCCGCATGCGTGCAGTGCTTGCACACGTCCGACATCATCAACCACCGGAAATCCGTCCGCCCCTCGACACCGGTGCCCCGACCCGGCGGCTGCGCACCCGGCATCCCCAGGAACTGCGGCCCCGCGTCGACCGACCGCTGCGGGCCACCGTCGACCGGCTCGCCGAGCACGTCCGCCGACGACGGGTGCTGCCGGGCCGGGCCGGGCTGCTCGACGAACGCCACGTGCCGCCACGAGTTCGCGGTCAACGCACCCGTGTTGTCGTAGGACATGCCGAGCAGGTCCAGGCCGCTCTCCGGCACACCGTTCCACTCCTTGCAGGCCACCTCACACGCCTTGCAACCGATACACACACTCGTGTCGGTGAAGAACCCCATCCGCGGCGGCGCGTCCACATAGCCCGCGTCGGGCGCCGGATCCAACGGGCCGTACAGGCTGTTCGGGTCAGGAAGCACCGCACTCCTTCCCCTCGTCGTCGGTGGTGACCGCCGGGGCATTATGGCCCGGAGTGATCCCGGCGCGCCGCTGGTAGTCGGCGACCAGGTCCAGCAACGCCGGGCCGGTCGGACGACGGCCGGGCCGCACGTCGCAGGTGCCGACCTTGCTCTCCTGGATCAGCACGTTCGGATCCAGGCTGATGCCGAACAGGTCGTTGGCCGAATCACCGGTCACCAGACCCTCGAAACCGAAGTGGTACGGCAACCACACCTGATGGATGACCCGGCCGTCCACCCGCAACGGGGTGAGCCGGTCCGTCACCAACACCCTCGCCTCGATCACCGCCCGACCGCTGACCAGGTGCGCCCAGCCCAGATGCGTCAGACCGGCCTCGGTCGCCAGGGCCGGGGACACCTCGACGAACATCTCCGGCTGCAACTCGGCCAGCGGCGACACCATCCGGCTCATCGCACCAGCGGTGTGGTGCTCGGTGAGCCGGCTGACCGTGAACACGTACGGGAACACCTGATCGTGCTCCTGCGGTGGGCTCGGGTTCACCGAGTTCACCGGATGCGCGTACATCTTGCGGGTCGGGTTGGCCTGCTGCCCGTAGAGCGGGTTGCGCACCGGCGACTCCACCGGCTCGTAGTGCGTGGGCAACGGGCCGTCCAGGACACCGCTCGGCGCGTACAACCAGCCCTTGCCGTCGCCCTGCATGACGAACGGATCGTCACCGGCGATGCCCTCCGGCCCGGACGCACCCGGTGGTGGCCGGTAGGACGGCGGTTTGGTCTTCTCGAAGTCCGGCACGTCGTAGCCGGTCCACTCGCCCTTGTCCGCGTCCCACCACACGTAGCGCTTGCGCTCGGACCACGGGTTGCCGTCCGGGTCGGCCGAGGCACGGTTGTAGAGGATGCGCCGGTTCGCCGGCCACGCCCAACCCCACTCGGCGGCCACCCAGTCCTGTTCGTGCCGGGACCTGCGCCGGGCCGCCTGGTTGACGCCGTCCGCGTACACCCCGCTGTAGATCCAGCAGCCGACGGCGGTGGAACCGTCCGCGCGGGCCTCCGCGAAGCTGGACAGCGGGCGGCCGGTCGCCACGTCGTACCCGTTGATCTCGCGCAGCACCGCCTCGGCGCTCGGCTCCGCGAGCGGACCGTGCGTCGGGTAGTCCCAGGTGAGGTCGAGCAACGCCCGGTCGCGCGGCAGCGGTGAGCCGGCCAGCTTCTCCCGCAGCTTGCGGCCGAGGTGGTAAAAGAACCACAGCTCGGAGCGGGCGTCGCCCGGCGGCTCGACGGCCTTCTCCCGCCACTGCAACAACCGCTGCGTCTGGGTGAACGTGCCCTCCTTCTCCACGTGCGAGGCGGCGGGCAGGAAGAACACCTCCGTGCGGCACTCCTCCGGCACGATCTCACCGGTGGCGACCTCGGGGCCGTTCTGCCAGAACGTGGCACTCTCGATCATGAACAGGTCGCGGACGACCAACCAGTCCAGGTTGGCCATGCCCAGCCGCTGCGCTCGGCCGTGCGCGGAGCCGACAGCAGGGTTCTGACCGAGCAGGAAGTACCCCTTGATCTTCCCGTCGATCATGTTGAGCACCTGCTGGTACGTGCCGTGATCCCCGGTCAACCGGGGCAGGTAGCCGTAGCAGAAGTCGTTCTCCGGCGTCGCCGCGTCACCCCAGTACGCCTTCAGCAGGCTGGCGGCGAACGACCGCGCGTTGCCCCATAAACCCTTCTGCCCCGGGTGCCGGATGCTGTCCACCCACTCGTCGAAACTCGGGTGCTCGGCGTGGTGCGGCATCGGCAGGTAACCCGGCAGCAGGTTGAACAACGTCGGGATGTCGGTGGAACCCTGGATGCTGGCATGCCCCCGCAGGGCCATCACCCCACCACCCGGGCGACCCATGTTGCCCAACAACAACTGGATGATCGCGCCCGTGCGGATGTACTGCACACCCACACTGTGCTGCGTCCACCCCACCGAATAGATCAGCATGCCGGTGCGCTCCCGACCGGAGTTCGCCGTCCACGCCCGGGCCAACTCCAGAAACTGCTGCTGCGGGATGCCGCAGACCCGCGCCACCATCTCCGGGGTGTAACGGGCGAAGTGGCGCTTCAGGATCTGGTAGACGCAGCGCGGATGCTGCAACGTCTCGTCCCGCCGGGTCCGCCCGCCGACCTCCGCGCCGTGCGACTCGTGCTCCAGGCCGGCGGCGGTGTCCCGCTCCTTCGCGGTGTGCCCACTGCCCGACGAGTCCTCGTGCCCCTCGTACTGCCAGCTGTCCTGCACGTACGTGCCGGTCTCCGGGTCGAAGCCGGAGAAGAAACCGTCACCGTCCTCGGTGTCGCTGAACTCCTCACTGACGATCGTCGCCGCGTTGGTGTACGACAGCACGTACTCCCGGAAGTCCAACTCGTTGTCCAGGATGTACCGCACCACCCCACCGAGCAGCGCGATGTCGGTGCCCGCCCGGATCGGCAGGTACGCGTCAGCGACAGCACTGGTCCGGGTGAAGCGCGGGTCGACGTGGAACACCTTCGCGCCGCGACGCTTGGCCTCCATCACCCACTGGAAACCCACCGGGTGCGCCTCGGCCATGTTCGAACCCTGGATGACGATGACGTCAGCGTTGGCGATGTCCTGCTGGAAATCCGTCGCACCGCCACGACCGAAGCTGGCCCCCAGACCGGGGACGGTGGCGGAGTGTCAAATACGGGCCTGGTTCTCGATCTGGAGCGCCCCCATCGCGGTGAACAACTTCTTGATGAGGTAGTTCTCCTCGTTGTCCAGCGTCGCCCCACCCAGACTGGAGAAACCCAGCGTACGGTTGAGCGGCCGGCCCTGCGTGTCGACGTCCTCCCACGTCTGCTCGCGCGCGGCGAGCATCCGGTCGGCGATCATGTCGAGCGCGGTGTCGAGCTCCAGATCCTCCCACTGCGTCGAGTACGGACGGCGGTAACGAACCGTCGTCTGCCGCAACGGGCTCGTCACCAGACTCTTACTGGCCGAACCCTTCGGGCAGAGCCGACCCCGCGAGATCGGGCTGTCCGGGTCCCCCTCGATCTGACTGACCTGCCCGTCCTTGACGAACACCCGCTGCCCACAACCCACAGCGCAGTACGGACAGATCGAACGAGCCACACTGTCGGCGTCCTCGGTACGAGCGGTGAGCGCACGGGACCCGGCCGACTTCGCCGCCGCGCCCCGGCCCAGCGGATCGGTGCCGGTGAGCTGCCGGTAGACCGGCCAACCCTCGATGAAGGTCCGCAGCCCCATACCCGACACCCCCTCCCACGCGAGCGACCACATGAACATAGGCCAGTTGAGACATGTTCGCGAGTTAGGGCCCTTGCCAGACAGCGCCGCCCCCGGCCTTGCGGACCGGGGGCGGCGCTGGTGTCGGTGTGCAGGTCGCCTCTCGGCGAGTGGCACGACGCGGCTCCAGCCGAACGGTATTCCGCGAGGGCAATATAGGTGAGGCCCGGGGACACTGAGTCACACCGACACCCTCCACAACCAGCCCGACCCCGACCTTGTTCCCGACATGCCGCCCTGGCTGCGACGGGGGGCGGGACCGGCCGGGCGTGCTTTGCCCGCCGGGCGGCGCGGGCCCACCGGGCGGCGCGGGCCCACCGGGCGGCGCGGGCCCACCGGGCGGCGCGGGCCCACCGGGCGGCGCGGGCCCACCGGGCGGCGCGGGCCCACCGGGCGGCGCGGGCCCACCGTTCGTGCTTTGTCGCCGGCCGGGCGCAGGCTCGCTGGGCGCGCTTTGCCCACCGGGCGCGCTTTGCCCACCGGGCGCGCTTTGCCCACCGGGCGCGCTTTGCTCGCCGGGCAGCGCGGGCCCGCCGTTTGGCCGCCTGCCTGTCGCTGCCTGGCAGCCACCTGACGCCACACGACCGAGCGCCCCGAACTGTCTGACCGCCGCCGTATCACCGCACGACCATCCGGCCCGGGGCCGGGCCGGGCCGGGCCGGGCCGGGCCGAAGCGCGGCAGCCGCACGGTTCCAGCACCCAGAACCGCGAGATCTTGGACAGTTTCCGTTCAGCGAGAACGGAAACTGTCCAAGATCTCGGAGTGGATGTGCCGCCCCCCGCGCCCGCGCGGCGGTGGCGGTGCGCGGCGGCGGCGGTGCCACCGCCTTTGCGTGTTGGCGGTGCGCGGTGGTGGATATGCCGCTGGCCGGCACCCGGGTGTGGGTGCCGGCCAGCAATCGATGTTGCGGTGTTGCGGTGGGTCAACTGTTCCAGTGCTGGGCGACCAGGTCGGTGGCCTGCTGCTCCCACTGGGCGTACGCGTCGGGGTAGGCGGAGACCTGCACGGTCTGCGCGGCCTCGGTCAGCGGCATGTCCTGCCACTCGTCGACCTGCTTGAGGCCCTTGAGGAACGCGGTGGTGGAGTAGGCCGGGTCGGTGATCTGCTCCGGCGTGCCCCAACCACTGCTCGGGCGCTGCTGGAACAGGCCCAGCGAGTCGTGGTCGTTGGCGTCGCCGAGATGGCCCAGGTTCTCCAGCTTCGACTCCTGCAGGCTCGTCGCGATCGAGATCACCGCAGCCCGCTCCGGGAGACCGGCCTTCTTCGTGGCGGCGATGATCGCCTTCACATTCGCGGTCTGCTCATCGTTGAGGGTGATGTGCGACTGCTCGCCCTGCGGCTTCGGCGCCGCCTGCACCGCAGCGGCAACAGGCTTGGCGTCCACAGTCGCAGTAGCGGCGTGGGCGGCGATCGGACCGGCGAACACACCACCGGCGAACGCCAGACCAGCAACAGACAGCACACTCTTACGCATGATCGTGTTCATGGGGGAAGCTCCTTCGGGGGTAAAGACACCCGCCCAGATCGCGCGGGTGTGAGCACCTCGTCCGGCGCTGCAACAAACGGGAAAGTTTGGGATTCGGTGACCGACAATCGGGGGCGTGTCGCACCGGGGTCGGCGGCCTGCGAGCGGAGGGCTCGCGGCGCCGGGTCCGTGTGCAACGACCCGGGGACCGGGGTCATTCCCGGGGTCGGCCGGTTCCGTTGGCACCCGGTGAAGCCGGGTGCCGGTCGGGCCGGGGTCCAGGTGTAACGACCCGGGGCCGGGGGCCATTCCCGGGGCGGACCATCGCCCCCGGCAGGGGCGTGGTCCTGCGACCGTCAGGGTGTGCAACGACCCCGACCCGGCCATCATTCCGCCCGGCACGTGCCCCCGAGCACACGCCGATACCACCCACACGGAACAAAACCGACGGTCAAGCCTTACCCCAGGTGCCAGACCACCCAGACTGGCGGGCAGAACACCCCAACTCGCGCATGATCCACACGACCTCGCCGATATCGCGGTATCCGTGAGGGTTTGATACCGCGACTTCGCCGAAACGGAGTCGATCAAGGCACGCGGGCGGGCCAACGCCGACAAATCGGACCTGGGCAACGGTCAGATGCAGACCGGCAGTCGCCGCTCGGACGAAGCACCACGCGCAGGGCTGACGCCATGCCCGCCAAGGGACGCACGGAAAGCGCGGCCCTCCCAACAGCACGGCCCAGCGAAGAGTGCGGCCCGTCGGACAACGCGACCCACCGGACAACGCAACCCCCGAACAACCCAGCCCACCGACAAGGCAGCCCACCGACAGCGCCGCCCACCGACAAGGCAGCCCACCGACAGCGCCGCCCACCGACAAGGCAGCCCACCGACAAGGCCGCCCACCGCACAACCCAGCCCACCGCACAACCCAGCCCATAGACGACGCTAGCCATGAACAGCGCCGCTGCAACGGGGCCGGTCAGTGCCCCCGCGAGCGGGTCCGGCGACCGTCCCTGGAGCGTGTAGGGATCGTCCTGAGCGACACCGGCTTCGGTGGGCGTTACCCTGACACCATGCAGGCCGTCTCCCCCACTGCGACCGGCGTGGCCTTCCTGGCCCGGCCCGGTCGTCCTGCCGTGGTGGCGAGGACGCTTGCCGAGTTGGCCGGCCCCACGCGCGGGGTGGTCGAGTTGCCGGTGCGGTTGATGTGGAACGCCGAACGCACCTTCGACCTCAACGACCCGGACCAACTGCTCTGGATGTACGAGAACGTGCTCCGCGAGACCACCCGCGCCGAGGACCTGCGCGTCCTCATCAACGGTCGCACGCTTCGGCGGGTGTGGCGACTGCTCAACCTGCCCCGTGGCGTACGCCAGGCATGGGAGAGCCGCCACCGCGGCCTGCGCGCGGCGTGACCGAGCCGCATCTGCACGAGTTCTACCGGGAGGTCGCCCGGGTGGCGCTCACCGCCGCCGGACCGTACCGGTTCGTGTTGGGGGGCGGGGTCGCCTGGGCGGCGCACGGGTTGGTGGCCCGCCCGACGGAGGACGTCGACCTCTTCGCGGACGTGGAGGGTGCCGCGGCGGCGGCGTCCACAGGTGTACGGGTGGCGTTGGAGCGGGCCGGCTTCCTGGTCAGCGACGCCGACCCCGACGGGGATCTCGCTGAGCTGTTCGACGGGTACGAGCAGGACATGAAGGACTTCGTGGTGAGCCGCGACGGCCGGCAGATCCGGTTGAGCCTCGCCCGGTTGGACCGCCAGCAGAGCCCGGTGGTGATGGACCTCGGCCCGGTGATGGACGTACGCGACCTGGTGGCGAACAAGATCGCGGCGTTGGTCAACCGGCGGGAGGTCCGGGACTTCATCGACGTGGCGGCGGCGTTGGAGCACTACGACGTGACCGAGTTGCTGATGCTGGCACGGCAGGTCGACCCGGCCCTGGATCCGGCGGACGTACGTGCCGCCGGGCGTTACCTGGACCGGCTGTCGGAGCAGCGGTTCGGTCGGTACGGTCTGAGCGCCGCCGACGTCGATCACGTCCGGCGGCGCTTCGCCACCTGGCCGCGCTGACCGCCGACGTACACACCGCAACACCGACCGCACAGAAGCGTCGCCCCAAGCCGAACACCGACGCACGCGGAACGAGCCGCGCCCGGAGCGGGCACCGAAGCAGCACCGCCCCGGTCGCGGATCACTTCGTCGGCCGACCGCCCGTGACGCCAAGGATCTCGCCGGTCACGTAGCTGGACTCCTGCGAGGCGAAGAAGACGTACGCGGGTGCGAGCTCCGCGGGCTGCCCGGGGCGACCCTCGGGGGTGTCGGTGCCGAACTGCTTCACCTTCTCCTCGGGCATGGTGGCCGGGATCAACGGCGTCCACACCGGGCCGGGTGCGACAGCGTTGACCCGGATGCCCTGCTCGGCGAGGTCGGCGGCGAGCGCCTTGGTGAAGTTGGCGATGCCCGCCTTGGTGGTCGCGTAGTCCAGCAGTTGCGGCGACGGGTCGAACGCCTGGATCGACGCGGTGTTGATGATCGCCGCACCCTCGCCGAGGTGGGGAATGGCCGCCTTGCAGAGCCAGAACATCGCGTACAGGTTGGTCTTGAGCACGCGGTCGAACTGCTCGGTGGTGATGCCGAGGATCCCCTTGTCCTGCGACATCTGGTAGGCCGCGTTGTTGACCAGGATGTCCAGGCCGCCCAGGTCGCGTACCGCCCGATCGACCAGCTCCTGACAGTGCGCCTCGTCGGTGACGTCACCGCGTACCGCGACGCCCCGCCGGCCGGCCTGCTCGACCAGGCGAACGGTCTCCCGGGCGTCGGCGTCCTCCCCCTCGTCGAGATAGGAGATGAGCACGTCGGCACCCTCCCGGGCGAAGGCGATGGCGACCGCCCGGCCGATCCCGGAGTCACCGCCGGTGATCAGCGCCCGTTTGCCGTCGAGCTTGCCGCTGCCCCGGTACGACTCCTCCCCGTGGTCCGGCTTCGGGTTCATCCGCGCGGTCGAGCCGGGCGCGGACTGCTGCTGTGCGGGCTGACCCGACTGCCCGCCGTACTGGCTGGTCGGGTCCTGCTGGGTGTGCTGATCCTCGGTCACCGATGTCTCCGAAGTCTCCTCGCGCCGTCGCGGGAGGCGATGGCGCTCCCGCGAAATCCGTCCCCGATCGCCCTACCCCGGGCCGGCCTGTGGAAACCGCTGCACCCGTCGGGGCTGCCGTGGCGGGAGTGTCGGCTGGTGGTTATGGTGCGCGAGGCGCCCACGAAGCGCGTCCACCCATGGAAAGGCACGTCATGACCTCTCCCTCCGGTCCGTCGCGTCGCCAGGTGCTCGTCGCCGCCGCGGCGGCGGCGACCGCCCCGCTGATCGCCGCCGCGCCCGCGCAGGCGGCCGGCGCGGCCCGGTCACGCACCTGGGACCTCACCCTCCTGGGCACGTCGGACACCCACGGCAACGTCTACAACTGGGACTACTACCGCGACGCCGAGTACGACGACAGCAAGCAGAACGACGTCGGCGTCGCCAAGCTGGCGACCCTGATCAACCAGATCCGTCGGGAGCGGCGCGGCAAGGCGACGCTGGTGCTCGACGCCGGCGACACCATCCAGGGCACTCCCCTGGCGACGTACTACGCCAAGCAGGAACCGATCACCGCCACCGGGGAGAAGCACCCGATGGCCCGGGCGATGAACGTCATCGACTACGACGCGGTGACGCTGGGCAACCACGAGTTCAACTACGGGCTGCCGTTGCTGGACCTGTGGATCCGTCAGCTCGGCTTCCCGGCGCTGGCGGCGAACGCCGTCAACGCGAAGACCGGCAAGCCGGCCTTCCTGCCGTACATCATCAAGAAGGTCTCCCTCGGTCTCGGCGCGCCCACCCTGCGGGTCGGCATCCTGGGCCTGACCAACCCCGGGGTAGCCATCTGGGACAAGGGCAACGTCGAGGGCCGGCTGCGTTTCGACGACATGGTCGCGACCGCCGCGAAGTGGGTGCCGGTCATGCGGGCCCGCGGCGCGGACCTCGTGCTGATCTCCGCGCACGGCGGTGACAGCGGCACCTCCAGCTACGGCCCCGAGCTGCCGAACGAGAACCCGGTGGCCTTGATCGCCCAGCAGGTGCCGGGTATCGACGCGATCCTGTTCGGTCACGCGCACAACGAGGTGGTCGAGCGGTTCGTCACCAACGAGCGCACCGGCGCCCAGGTGCTGCTCTCCGAGCCGTCGAAGTGGGGCCAGCGGCTCACCCGGATGGACTTCACCCTGACCCGCGAGCGCGGCCGGTGGGCGATCACCAAGAAGGCCGCCAGCATGCTGAACACCAACACGGTGGTCGAGGACCCGAAGGTCCTCGCGGCCGTGCGGGCCCAGCACGCCAAGACCATCGCGTACGTCAACCAGGTGGTCGCGCAGTCCACTGTCGAGCTGTCGGCGGCGGAGTCGCGGTACAAGGACACGCCGATCCTGGACTTCATCAACCATGTGCAGACCGAGGTGGTCGGCGCGGCGCTGGCCGGCACCGCGTACGCGGACCTGCCGGTGCTGTCGATCGCGGCGCCGTTCAGCCGTACCGCCGTCTTCCCCGCCGGCGACGTCAAGATCCGCGACGTGGCCGGCCTGTACGTGTACGACAACACCCTCGAGGCGGTCGTGCTCAGCGGCGCCGAGGTGCGCGCGTACCTGGAGTACTCGGCCAAGTACTTCCGCACCGTCGCGCCGGGTGCCCCGGTCGACCCGGAGCAGATCAGCGACCCGGCGGTGCCGGACTACAACTACGACGTCTTCTCCGGCGTGGACTACGACATCGACATCTCCCGGCCGGTCGGGCAGCGGATCACCCGGCTGGTGCTGGCCGGCACCGACACCCCGGTGGCCGACGGCGCGCAGTTCGTCGTGGCGGTCAACAACTACCGCCGCAGCGGCGGCGGCAACTTCCCCGGCATCGTGAAGACCCAGGTCTACAACGCGCAGCAGGAGATCCGTCAGCTGCTCATCGACTGGGCGCAGGCCAAGGGGACGATCGACCCGGCCGACTTCTTCCAGCCGAACTGGCGACTGGTACGCGAGGGCGTGCCGGTCTTCTGATCGCGCGGCACAGACGGGCCGTGGGTGGCGACACCCACGGCCCGTCTGCTGTTGTCAGCCCTGCACGTTCCAGCGGACCGGGTCCTCGGACCCCTCCGGGCGGTCCCGCCCGGGGTCGGTCTCGGTCAGGGCCACCCGTTCGTCGGGACGCACAGCGGGCGGCAACTCCCCGAACCGGAGGTGGCGCAGGAACGCGTACTCGTCGTCGGTGAACGGCTGCTCGGCCATCGGCACCTCCAGCTTCCCCTGTCATTGTCCACCGAGCCGGTCGTTCAGGACCGACAGCGCGCACACCCTGTCAGCCGTCCTAGGATCCTGGGAGAACAGCTGTGGGACGGCGCGGTGCGGGCAGTCGGTCCAGCACGGCGAGGGCGGCCCGGATGGACCGACGGCGCAGCATCTCGTCGAAGCTCGCCCGCCCCTGGCAGAACTGCACGAACATCCGCCAGCCGGGCGGAGTCGCCAACAGGGCGTGGAACACGTCCGGGCGGCGGGTGAACACGTCCAACAGCCGGAACCCCGCCCGCATCTCCGGCACCAACCGCGCGGCGACCGCCCGTTCGTACCCGGCCAGGTCACCGTCGGCGACCGCCGCGCCGGCCAACCCGCCGGACCGCAACGCGAAGCTGATGCCCTCCCGGCTCCACGGCTCCAACAACCCCGCCGCATCCCCGACCACCAGCACCCGGCCGTTGCGCAACGGTGAATCGTCCGCGCGGCACCGGGTCAGGTGACCGGAATCGTGCTCCGCCGGCAACCCGGTCAACCCCAACCGGTCGACGAACCGCCGCAGGTACTCCCGGGTCCCCTCCCCCGCTCCCCGACCGGCGATCACGCCGACCGTCAGGCGGTCACCCTTCGGGAAGACCCAGGCGTACGAGCCCGGCATGTCGCCCCAGTCCAGCAGCAACCGCCCCCGCCACCGCTCCTGCTCCGCCGGAGGCACCGGGATCTCCAACTCCAGCCCCAGGTCCACCTGCCGGTAGCGGACCCCGACGTGTCGGGCGGTCACCCCCGACGACCCATCGGCGCCGATCACCGTCCGCGCCGCGATCGTCGTACCGTCGGCCAGCCGCAGGCGTACCCCCTCGGGGCCCTGCTCGATCGCGCGGACCGCGACCCGCTCCCGCATCTGCGCGCCGGCGGCGACCGCCGCCTCGCGCAGCCGGTCGTCGAACTCCTCGCGACGCACCATCGTCACGACCGGACCGTCGTTGCGGCGGGTGAACTCCCGGCGACCCTCGCGGGTGAACGTGACACGGTCCACCCGGTCGTGCGCGGGCACCTCGATCCGATCCGCGACGGCCGCGAGGGAGGTGCCGATCAGGCCACCGCCGCAGGTCTTGTACCGCGGGTGCGCGGCCCGCTCGACGACGAGTGTGCAGACACCGGCACGGGCAGCGGCGTGTGCCGCGGACAGCCCGGCGGGGCCGGCGCCGACGACGACGAGGTCCCAGACGATCACGACAGCAGCCTAGCCGTGTGTCGACGTCCTCGGTCGAGCCGAGGCGGAGTCCAGGCGGCGGTCCGGCACGGCGGGGATTCGTCCGGCTACCGGGTTGTAGCCGGGCGGATCCCCGACGCGTCCGGTCGTCGTCCGGGCCCGCCGCAGGCCGGCCCGGGACGTCGACACACGGCTTCGGCACGCCGGGCCGCCACCGTCGGACCCGCCGACCGCCCGATCGGGTGTGCATCTTCGGTCAGCGAGGGGGTAACCGGCGCACGGCAGCCGCCCCGCGATGGCGGACGAACGGAGGAGGAACCATGCAGCAGGTGCAACTGTCGGAGGCCGAGCAACGGGTGTACCAGGCGGTCACCACCCTGGAGGCACGCGGACAGGTGCCGTACCCGGACCTGATCGCCGAGGAGTCCGGGTTGACCGAGGAGCAGGTTGGCAGTCCCCTGCACCTGCTCACCGAGAAGGGCCTGCTGCACCGCGAGGACTCACCGATGGCGGGTCTCGACTTCGGCCCCCGGTTCTGCGCCCGCCAGATGGCGTGACCGGCGGAACCCCACGAGACGGTTCGCCCCCCGCTGACCCGGGTAGCGCTCAGAGATGCGCGATCAACGGTCACCGGGGGGCACGATGAGCGCGGCGCAGCCGGTCACGGCGACCGAGAACCGGCGGCGCTGGCAGGCCGTCGGCGTCGGCCTGGTCGCCGCGTTCATGACGCTGCTCGACGTCAGCATCGTCAACGTCGCGGTGCCGTCCATCGACCGAGCGCTGCACGCCTCCCCGAGCGACCTGCAGTGGGTCCTCTCCGGGTACGCGCTCACCTTCGGCCTGGCGCTGGTCCCCGCCGGCCGCTTCGGCGACGCCCGAGGCCGCCGCAACGCGTTCGTCTTCGGCATCGCCCTGTTCACGATCACCAGCGCACTCGCCGGCCTCGCCACCTCACCGACCTGGCTGGTGGTCACCCGACTGCTCCAGGGCGCCGCCGCCGGCATCGTCAACCCGCAGGTCATCGGGCTCATCCAGCAACTGTTCCGCGGCCCGGAGCGGGCCCGCCCCTTCGGGCTGCTCGGCGCCACCATCGGCATCTCCACAGCGGTCGGGCCGTTGCTCGGCGGGCTGCTCATCGCCATCGGCGGTGAGGAACACGGGTGGCGCTGGGTCTTCTTCGTCAACGTGCCGGTCGGCATCCTCGCGGTGATCCTCGGCTGGCGGCTGCTGCCCGGTCGCCCCGCCGGTCAACCCGGCTGGCGTCAACTCGACCCCGTCGGTGTCCTCCTCCTCGGGGTGGGCGTGGTGCTGGTCCTGCTCCCACTCGTGCAGGAACAGCAGTGGGAGACCCCCTGGAAGTGGGCGCTCATCCCGATCGGCCTGGCCGTGCTGGTCGTCTTCGGGCTGTGGGAGCGGCGGTACGAACACCACCACCAACCCCTGTTCGACCTTCGGCTGTTCAGCCTCCAGTCGTACACCCTGGGCGCACTGTTGGCGCTGGTCTACTTCGGCGGCTTCACCGCCATCTTCTTCATCTTCACGCTGTTCCTCCAGATGGGTCTCGGCTACAGCGCGCTCGTCGCCGGCCTGGCCATCACCCCGTTCGCCCTCGGCTCGGCGGCCGCCGCCGTCCTCGGTGGCCGCATCGTCAACCGCCTCGGCCGACCGTTGGTCGCCATCGGCCTGCTCACAGTCGTGGTCGGGCTGGCCGCGACCGTGGTCGCGCTGCGCCTCGCGCCGGACGCCCCGGCACCCTGGGTGGCCGCCGGCCCACTACTCGTCGCGGGCATCGGCAGCGGGCTGGTCATCGCCCCCAACCAGACGATCACCCTCTCCGAAGTGCCGGTGGCGCAGGCCGGCAGCGGCGCGGGCATGCTCCAGACCGGCCAGCGGATCGGCGCGGCGGCCGGTATCGCCGCCGTCGGCTCGATGTTCTTCTCGTCGCTGGCCGACACCCGGGGCGACTGGACCACCGCCTTCGAGCGGTCCCTCGTCCTGGCCACCGGCATCATCGGGCTCGCGCTGATCTGCGCCCTGGTCGACATCGTCCGCAACCACAACCACTGATTCGGGTACGCCGCTGGCCGGCACCCCGGGTGGGGGTGCCGGCCAGCGGTCGGATGGTTTCGGTGGGGGTCAGCTGTTCCAGTACTGGGCGACCAGGTCGGTGGCCTGCTGCTCCCACTGCGCGTACGCGTCCGGGTAAGCCGAGACCTGCACGGTCTGCGCGGCCTCGGTCAGCGGCATGTCCTGCCACCCGTCGACCTGCTTCAGACCCTTCAGGAACGCCGTCGTCGAGTAGGCCGGGTCGGTGATCTGCTCCGGCGTACCCCAACCCGAGCTCGGGCGCTGCTGGAACAGGCCCAACGAGTCGTGGTCGTTGGCGTCGCCGAGGTGGCCCAGGTTCTCCAACTTCGACTCCTGCAGACTCGTCGCGATCGAGATCACCGCGGCCCGCTCCGGCAGACCGGCCTTCTTCGTCGCGGCGATGATCGCCTTCACGTTCGCAGTCTGCTCACCGTCCAGGGAGATGCGCGACTGCTCGCCCTGCGGCTTCGACACACCCGCCTGCACGGCGGCGGCGGGCTTGGCATCCACGGGGTTAGCGTGGGCGGCGATCGGACCGGCGAACACACCACCGGCGAACGCCAGACCCGCAACGGACAGCACACTCTTACGCATGATCGTGTTCATGAGGGAAGCTCCTTCGGGGGTAAAGACACCCGCCCAAGGGGACACGGGTGAGAGCACCTCGTCCGGCGCTGCAACAAAAGCCTTGAAGAGGGGGATCATCGGCAGCCGACCAGCAGTGGGCTCGCGGCGCCGGGTCCCTGTGAAACGACCCGGGGGTCGGGATCATTCCGGGGTCGGCCCATCCGCCGGTGAAGCGGGATGCCGGTCGGGCCGGGGTCCAGATGTAACCACCCGGGACCGGGGGTCATTCCGGGGTCGGCCCATCCGCCGGTGAAACGGGGCGCCGGTCGGGCCGGGGTCCAGGTGTAACCACCCGGGACCAGGGGTCATTCCCCGGGGGCGGACCATCGCGCCGACAGGCCGCGGTCCTGCCATCGTCAGGGTGTGTAACGACCCCGACCCGGCCATGATTCCGGCCGACACGTGCCCCCGACCACACGCCGATACCACCCACGCCGGACAAAACGCACGGCCCCACCTGACCGAGGCACCAAACCACCCCGACCGGCAGGCAGAACACTCCGACTCACGCATGATCCACACGACTTCGCTGAAGTCGGGGTATCCGCGAGGGATTGATACCGCGACTTCACCGAAACCGAGTCGATCACGATGGGGGGCGAACGGCCCATGCACCGATCGGCCTGCGACGTCGCACAGAACGGCCCGCGCACCGATCGGCCCGACGAACCGCGCAGAACGCGACAAGACGGGCACAGTCGGGCCAGAACCCGATAGGGCGGGCACAGGGCTGACGCCCGCCGGAGTTCTCCGACGGGCGTCAGCTTCAGTGCGGTCCGGGCTTAGCCCGGTGGTGCGGATCAGTGCGCGGCGCCACCGAGGCGCTGGCGGCGACGCCAGGCCATGGTCAGCAGCAACATGATCGCTCCGGCGCCGACCAGGCCACCGCCGAGCTTCATGGGCGTGCCGAGGCTGTCACCCGTGACGGGCAGCGGCTGCTTCTTGGGCAGCACCCGCAGCTCGGTGGAGGCGGTACGGCCGGACTCCCGGCCGGTCGCGGTGAAGGTCAGCAGCCCTGTCACCGACGGCTTGTAGCTCTTGGTGAAGCGTCCCTGGGCGTTGGTGTACGCCGTGAAGTTCAGCGGCGCGCTCGCCTGGTAGGCCACCGGGGCCATGGCCACGGTGCTGCCGTCGCTGCGGCGAGCCGGAGCCTGACCGCCGGCCGGAGCGGCCAGCGGGGTGACCGTCACCGCGATGTCGACGGTCTCGTTCGGGCCGAAGTTGGTGCCGGTCAGCACCACCGTCTCGCCGAGGTAGATCGTCGGCCGGTTGACGGTCAGCGATGCGGCGGTCGGCGGGTACGGCGGCGGCTGGGTCGGGCCGGTGCTGGGCGTCGGCTGCGGCTGTGCCGCCCCCGCTGCCGTCGGCACGGCAACCACGGCCAGGCCGACCGTGAGCGCCATGATGATGCGGGATAGCCGCATGATTGGTTCCCTCCTACTGTTCACAGCTTGGTGCGGAATGAACTTGGGTGGTCCAGGGGCTGGCGGTGGGGGTCAGCCACAGCTCGGCCTGCCCGACGCCGGTCTTGGCCGTCAACACGGTCACCTCCAACGCCCTCTCGGCGCCGGGGGCGACGTCGACGCTGGCGGTCGCCACCTGACGGCGACGTTCGGTGCCGCTACCAACGGCGGTCTCGACCCCGTCGAGCCGGGCCTCGAGCACCGCTCCGCCTGCTGGGCTGAAGATCGACACCAACGTTCGGACGGTGTACGGATCACCAGCCATACCGAGACCGAGGACGGACTCGGTGAGTCCGGACTTCGGTGCCGTGGAGCGCAGGGTCACGCGGAGCCGCAGCTCGCGGCGGCCGTCGGGGCGGCATTCGCCGACCGTCACGTTCGCCGTCTGCCGTAGGTAGTAGCCGAGCTTCGCGCCGCTGCCGTCGTTGAGGAACACGCCGACCGTCGGCACGGTGTCCTGTTCCGGAAGCGTCCCGGCCATCCGGCTGTCGCCGAACGTCCGCTGTTCCTCAGGTCGGGCACTCCAGAACAATATCCGGCGTTCGGTGATAGCACGGTCAAATGCGGACAACAACACCCGTGGGTTGACATTCTTCTTGAAGAAGGCGTCGAAGACGGCAGCCGCCGACGCCGCGAAGAAGTCGTCCTGCTGTTTGACGTCGAGCCGTCGGTAACTGTCGTTGAGCAGTGTCTGCACGACCTTCTCGCTGGCCAGCGGGACACCGCCGGGCACCAGCACCGGGCCGGTCGCCTTCAGCAGATAGGACAGCACCACCGGGTCGACGGCGAGCACGCCGTCGACGGTGGTGCCCGTCTTCCGACGGAACATCTCGCGGTACAGCGCCGCGGCGGTCGGGAAGTGCGGAGACAGGTTGACGTCGGCCGGGTAGATGCCGGGGAGGTCGGTCCAGAGCGCGCGGGTCTCGGCGGGCACCTTCAGCGGTGGGGTGAAGCGGCCGAGCGAGGACGTGCTGCCCTGCTTACCCATCTTCACAGCGCCGTTCTCCGCCTCGATCACCGCGTACGCGCCGAACATGCCGCCGGTGGCGCGCAGCTCGGCAAGGTTCTGCGAGACCAGCAGGTATCGCCGCGGTCCACTCGCGCCGAGCAGTGGCGGCAGCAGGCGGGCGCCCTGGTCCACCGCCTTGGTGAGACCGGCCAGGCGGTCGATCTCGCCACGCAGGTCGACGAGCGCCTGCCGGACCTGGCTGACCAGCCTGCCGGCCGGCACCATCGCGAGGTCCCGGCGCGTACCCTGCACCGACTCGTTGACCCGGGCCAGCTCGGCGGAGACTCCGCTGAGCCGGGCCAGGTCCAGTCGACCGCCGGTCGGGACGAGGCTGGTCAGGTCCATCCGGAGCAGGGTCGGGAACGCCTGACGCGCCAACGAGTCGATGGCGGCGGCGATCTGCCGAACGGCGTCGAGGTCGTCACCCACCATTGGGGTGCGCCGGCCGACCTGCCAGCTCGGGTCGTTGGTGGCGGACCGGGCCGCGCGGGACTGCTCCTGAAGAGCGCCGAGCGTCCGCAGGGCGCGGTCGGTGTCTCCGCTGACGACCTGGGCGCTGAGCTCCCGGGCAAGGCCGGCGGCGTTGAGCAGGTGGGCGCGCGCCTGCCAGCCGCGGAAGCCGACCCAACCGCCGACCGCCAGCAGCAGCGAGCCGACGACCAGGGCGCTGAGGAGGGCGCGTCGCAGTCGGGCACGCCGACGGCGCCGGGACCGGCTCCGCCGCCGGGTCGGCCGTTCGCTTTCCGTCACACCACACTCCCAACCGGGGAATCGGACAGATGGTCGATTCCCTGACGTTCTTAGCATGTATCAGGGAAGTTCGTGCCGGTATCGACATGATTACCGTTTAAGCGAGTTTTCCTCGCGGTTCGGTGGCCGGTGCGGTGGCCCGCCCCGCTGCCTCGTGCAGCAGTCGCTCGATCCGGTCCACCCCGGCGGGCAGCGACATCTCCCGCAGGTAGGCCGACCGCCCTCGGCGGCCCATCTCGGTCCGGGCGGGCGGCGGAATGGTGGCGGCCAGCCAGAACCGGTCGGCCAGCGCCGCCCAGTCCTCCGGCGGGCAGGAGAGGCCGGCCCTGGCCCGTTCGACCAGCTCGGCCGTATCCCCGCCGGCCGACGCGACCACCGGGGCAGCACACGAGAGCGCGGCCTGGAGCTTGCCCGGCACCGTGCCGCGCAACTCCGGGAGGTCGCGCAGCATGACCAGTTGGTAGTCGGCGGCGGCGTACAGCTCGGGCATATCGACAGGTGACCGTCGCTCCACGAAGCGGACATTGTCCGCGCCCAGCTCGGCGGCGAGCCCCCGCACCCGCCGCTCGTCCGCGCCCGAACCGACGAGGACCAGGTCCATCGTCCGGTCCAGCGCCGCCGCCGCCCGGACCGCGGTCTCCAGTCCCTGCCGCGCGCCGATGGTCCCGGCGTGCATCACCACGCACCGACCGTCCCGGCGAATCAGGTGGCGGGCAGCCACGCCGGGCGTCACCGGGTGGAAGATCCGCTCGTCGGTCCAGTTGAGAACCGTTCGTACCCGGGTCGGGTCGGCGCCCGCGGCGACCACCAGATCCCGCATCGACGGCGCGGCCACCGCGATCCGCGCCGCGGTCCGAAAGATCCGGGTCATCGCGCCGCCCATCCGCGCCGCCCAGCGGTCCTCGCCGGTCTCCTCGGCGCCGTCACGGGTCCAGACGTCCTGCACGTGCAGCACCGCCGGGACCTGTCCGAGCAACCGGAGCACACCGGCGGCGGCGAACGTCGTCGCCGGTAGTTGGAAGACGTAGAGCGCGTCCAGATCGCTGAAGTACCGCCGGGCCACCCACGTCGCGCTGCCCGCGAAGGACAGGTAGCTGGCCGTCCGGCCCTTGGCGGACGTCACCCGCCCGGGGTAGCGCGGCACCCGTCGGACGGTCAGCTGCCTACTGTGCGTCTCGTGGTGCCATCGCTGTCGCCAGCCGGGATAGACGTGGCCGCCCGGGTAGTCCGGGAATCCGGTGAGCACCCGAACCTCGTGCCCACGCGCGGCCAACTCCTCCGCGAGACTCCCGGGGATGAACGCCGGCTCGGGCGGAAAGTGGTACGACAGGATGCCGATCCTCACTGGCACACCCCCGTCCGGCACGGATCAGCGTCGGCCGGCGCGGCACGACGACCTGCGGGCGTCGCGCGCGCGTACGATGCCGGCAACCCCTCCCCACGCGAGCACCGGCGTCGACGCACCGCCCCCACGGTGCGGCCAGGCGAGTCCGCGTCGATGAGAGGAGCCCCGATGGCTGATCGTGTGTTGTTCGTCTGCCACGCCAACCTGTGCCGGTCGCCGATGGCCGAGTTCCTGGCCCGCCGACTGCTGGCCGGTCGGCCCGTCACGGTGGCCAGTGCCGGCACCGACGCGATCGACGGGCTGGGCATGCACCCGTACGCCATGGAGGTCGCGACCGACAGCGGCGCGGACCCGGCGGCGTTCCGGACCCGGGCGTTGCGCCCCGAATACCTCGCCGACGCGACGCTGGTGCTGACCGCGACCCGACGCCAGCGTTCGGTCTGCACCGCGCTGGCGCCGGCCGCGCTGCACCGGACGTTCACCGTGCGCCAGTTCGGCCGGCTGGCCGCGGCGGCCGAACCGCCCGCCGGATCGGCCGACGACTCCTTGCCGGCGGCGATCGCCGCCGCCGCCCTGGCCCGGGGACGGCTGCAACCCGCCGCCCCGGACGCGGACGACCTCCCGGACCCGATCGGCGGCACCGCCGCCGACTTCCGACGCTGCGCCGAGGAGATCGAACGGTCGCTGCGACCCCTCGCCGCGCTCATCGGGGCAGCCGGGTGAGTTCCTGGGTGTGATCGGTGACGCCGTTGACTCCGTCGGTGGTCGCGACATGCCGACCGGACGCGGTCCGTTCGGCCGGCACCGACTGCGTGGGCGTCGAGGCGACCACCCGGTAGGCCTCGTACTGGTACGCCTCGGCCTTGGCCACCTTCGCCATGTTGAGCACGCAGCCGAGTAGACGCACCGAGACCGAGTGCAGTGAACGGGCGGCGGCGGCGACCTGGGTCCGCGAGGTACGACCCTGCTGGGTCACCAGCAGCGCCCCGTCCGCCTGTACGGCGACGACCACGCCGTCGGTCACCGCGAGCAGCGGCGCGGTGTCGATGATCACGATGTCCGCCGACTCCCGGAGCGCCAGCAGCAGGTCTGACATCGCCTTGGAACCGAGCAGCTCGCTCGGGTTCGGCGGGGCGGAACCGCTGGGCAGCACCAGCAGCGACTTGTCTCCCCAGCGCTGGACCACGTCGCCGACCTGCACGTCGCCGACGAGCACGTCGGTGAGGCCGACGCCCGCGTCCAGGCCCAGGTAGTCGTCGACCTTCGGGCGGCGCAGATCCGCGTCGACCAGCAGCACCCGCCAGCCCGCCTCGGCCAGGGCGATGGCCAGGTTGCAGGACAGGGTGGTCTTCCCCTCACCCTGCAGGGCGCTGGTCACGGCGATGACCCGAGCCGGCTCGTGGACATCCACGAAACGCAGATTGGTACGCAACTTGCGCACCGCCTCGGCCCGCGCGGATGTTGCGGCGTCACCCACGATCAGCGGCGCGCTGCGGGCGTTGCCCTCGAACGGAATCTCGCCGAGCAGGGGGCTGCCGGTGGCCCGTTGCAGACCGGCGGCGTCGCGCAGCCGGACGTCGGCCACACCGCGCAGGATCGCCAGGCCGATACCGAGGAGCAGACCGATCAGGCCACCGAGGGTGAGGTTCCGAACCGGCTGCGGCGACACGGGGTTGGCGCTCACCCGGGGACCACTGACCACCTCGATCTTGATCGGCGCCTTGCCCTCGGGCGTCGTCTCGACCTTCTGGACGAGTTCGACGAACTTCGCCGACAGGCTCTCCGTCACGCGCAACGCCCGGGTCTGGTCGGTGTCGGTAACCGACGCCTGGAGCATGACCGTGCCGGTCTCCGTGGAGGTGGTCACCCGCCGCTGCACCTCGTCCGCGGTGAGGCCGACCGGGGTCTCGGCCACCACGCTCTGTGCCAGTCGGTCGCTGGTGAGCAGGTCCGCGTACGACTTGACGCGCTGTTGGAGGAAGAGTCCACCCTGGTAGGCATCCGTGACGCCGGTGTTGGGGGTGGTGACGAAGAACGTCACCGACGCGACGTACCGGGGTTGGGCGCGCACCGTCAGGAAGGCCGAGACGCCCAGGGCCACCATGACCGTGACCAGCGCGACCCACCAGTGCCTACGCACGTGACGCAATTGGCGGAGCAGATCCATCAGGCGCGCCTCCGTGCCGGTCCGGTTACGCCAAAGAACTTCACGAAAACCCCCAAGGTCGTTTCTAAACTCGTGAAACCATTAAAGCGCTTCATGAGGCTTATGTCCGGAGTTAAGTGTTTTCCGCAGTGCGACATGCATCCGGATGACCAACCCGACAACGGTCCATTCGGCAGCGGCGACAACGAGGAAAAAGTCGAAAGCCGGTCAGGCGAGGTCCGATCGGCCCAGTGGTCGCCGTCGGACGCGAAGCCGGATAGGGTCCGTAGTGGTGTGCCGGGAAGCCTGGTCGGCGAGTGGAATCATGCCGTCCTGACGTCCGAGGTGACCCCCGCAGATGACCACCCCGCCATCCGACCAGCGCCCGCGGACGATGCGACTGTTCACCCGGTCGTCCTGGCCGCAGGCCCGACACCTGGCCGACGTGCTGCGGACCGAGACCGTGGGCGGCGCGCTGCTGCTGCTCGGTGCCGCTGTCGCGCTCGTCTGGGCCAACTCCCCGTGGTCCGACTCGTACACCCGGCTGGCCCACTGGGTCCCCTGGCCCGGCGGCGCGTCCTGGCACCTGGACCTGGACGTCGCCGCGTGGGCGGCCGACGGCCTGTTGGCCGTCTTCTTCTTCGTGGTGGGCCTGGAACTCAAGCGGGAGTTCGTCGCCGGGGACCTGCGCGACCCACGCCGGGCCGCGCTGCCGGTGGTCGCCGCGCTCGGCGGAATGCTGCTGCCCGCGCTGATCTACGTGGCGGTCGTCCTGAGCGCGGGTGGAGAGGGGCTACGCGGTTGGGCCGTTCCGACCGCCACCGACATCGCCTTCGCGCTCGCCGTACTCGCGGTGGTCAGCACACATCTGCCCCACGGCCTCCGCGCATTCCTGCTCACCCTCGCCGTGGTCGACGATCTGTTCGCGATCACCATCATCGCGGTCTTCTACACCGCCGACCTACAGCCCGCCGCACTGTTCGCCGCACTGGCGTCGATCGGGATCTTCGCGATTCTGGTGCGGCGCGGAGGTGCCTGGAAGTGGGCGCTCATCCCCCTGGCGATCACCGCCTGGGCGCTGATGCACGCCTCCGGTGTGCACGCCACGGTGGCCGGCGTCCTGCTCGGCTTCACGGTCCCGGTGCTGGCGGGTCCCCGGACGGCGACCGGTGACCGATCGGCCTCCGACGCCGAGGGTGGGCTCGCCGCGCGCCTGGAGCACCGCTGGCGCCCGGTGTCGGCCGGCTTCGCCGTACCGGTCTTCGCCCTGTTCGCCGCCGGGGTCACACTGCGCGGCAGCGACCTGACGGCCCTGCTGACCGACCCGGTGGTGATCGCCGTCGTCGCCGCTCTGGTGCTCGGCAAGAGCGTCGGCATCTTCGGCTCGACCTACCTGCTGGCCCGGTTCACCCGGGCCGAACTGGACCAGGACGTCACCTGGTCCGACCTGCTCGGTATCGCGATGCTCGGCGGCATCGGCTTCACGGTCTCGCTGCTCATCGGTGACCTCGCCTTCGGCGTCGACAGCACCACCGACGGCCGGGTCAAGGCGGCCGTGCTGCTCGGTTCGGTGATCTCCGCCGGGCTGGCCGCGGCGGTGCTCGTCCGGCGCAACGCGGCGTACCGCCGGGTGGCGGAGCGGGAACGGCTCGACGCCGACGGCGACGGCGTGCCCGACATCTACCAGCGGCCCGCCGAGGGCTGATCGGCGACTCCGGTCAGCGTCGACGGTCGGCGGGCGGCAGGTCCTCGGTCTCCTCGACCACCGCCTCGGCGGCGGGGGCGGTGAGGTCGTCGCCCGGCACCGCCACCTCCTCGGCACGATCCTGCTCGTCGGGCTTCCCGCCGGGCGGCGGCTCGGGAGCGGTGCCAGCGCCGGAGAAGCCGTACTCGTTCGGTTCGTCGTGCCGGCTCATCTGGTCATCCTCCCGATTTCCCGGTGTCGCGTCCTAGCGCCAACGGTAGGTGGCAATCGTCGTCGGCGCAGGGGGCCGGGGATTGTCGCCCGGACCACGGCGTCGGAGCGCTCAGTGCCGCGCCGAGCAGTTGCCGCAGGGCGATGATCGCCAGCGCGCCGAGCAGACCGTTCCAGCCCGGATCGCCGGCCAGCCGGATCAGCCCGGCCGCCGTCAGCAGGTCCAGCAGCAGTCGGACGCCGGTCTTCAGCGCACCGGTGCTGAGCACTGTCACCACGGCGACGACCAGGGCCAGAGCGGTCACCGCGGTGACCAGGACTTCCATCACCCGTGACGCTCCCCCTCGGCCACCTGGCGCTGCTCCTGGCGGATCTCCCGGCCCAGGAAGTAGTTCAACGCCGTCCGGATCGTCGCGATCGCGGCCAGTTGGCCGATCTGCTCGAACGACGGGGACACCGCGGTCCGCAGCACGTCCGCCGCCAACTGGAATTCCAGGCCGAGCGTCAGGAACCGGCCCAGCGACAGCCGGATCGGCGTGAAACGGGCGGCGGTGCGGTGTCGCAGCCCCTCGACCACGAACCGCACCGCCGCCCAGACGGCGCCCACGAAGATCACCAGGGCGCCGGCCACCTCCACCACGGCCACCAACACCTGGTCGCCGTGTCGCAACAGCTCGGCCGGCTCCACCCCGGGCCGTTACCCGCCCTCGGGGCAGCTAAGGCCTGTTTCTCACTGGCGTATGAAACAGGCCTGAGGCCTCAGGTCAGCTCGTTCACCGCCTCCAGGATCAGCCACAGACCGGAGATGGCGAACAGGATCGCCGCCCCGTACTTGATGGTCTTCTCCGGCAACCGACGACCGAGCATCCGACCGACCAGGATGGCCAACGCGTCCGCCGCCACCATGCCGATGGTGGAACCGAGCCAGGTGCCGAACCAGCCGTACTTGGTGGCCAGCGTGATCGTGGCGAGCATCGTCTTGTCACCCAGCTCGGCCAGGAAGAACGCCACCGACACCGCGATCAGCGCGGTCTTGTTCGTCTTCTCCGCCTTCCGCTTCTCCTCCTCGGTGAGCTTGTCCCCGCGCAGGGTCCACGCGCCGAAGCCGAGGAACGCCACACCGGCCACCAGGGAGATCCACTCGGTCGGCAACACCGCCCCGAGGCCCGCGCCGATCGCCACCGACGCCAGGTGCACCACCGCCGTGGCGACAGTGATGCCGATCAGCACCGGGATCGGCTTGAACCGCGTGGCGAAGGTCAACGCCATCAACTGGGACTTGTCTCCCAGCTCCGCGACGAAGATGACGCCGAAGCTGACGACCAGCGCGGCGAAAAATCCCTCCATGACGTCCTTCCCGCTCATGCCGGGAGGAGGTACAGGGGCGCCCTCGACCCGGCTGCAACAGCCTGAGTCGAAGGTCTCGCCCGCCCCGGAGACCGGGGCCGCGTGGCCGGATGCGGAACACACCAGTATGTCGACCACGACATTGGGGGCTACTCCCCTTCGCCCGCTCAGCCTAACCGATCACCAGCGGCCCGGTTCGAGGCGGGTGAACAGGCTCACCGGGCCCGCGCCAACGTGACCCCGAAGAGCCCATCCGGATCGGTCCAGAACTCCGCCGTCCCGAAGCCCGCCGCGGCCACCTCCGCGGCGATCCCCTCCCTGTGGAACTTCGCCGAGACCTCGGTACGCAGGTCCTCCCCCGCCGCGAAGTCGACGGTCATGCCCAACACCCGCACCCGCATCGGCCGGGTCGCCCGCAACCGCATCTCGATCCACTCGTGCTCCGGATTCCAGAGAGCGACATGGTCGAACGCCCCCGGGTCGAAGTCGGCGCCCAACTCCCGATTGATCACCTGGAGCACGTTGCGGTTGAACTCGGCGGTGACCCCGGCCGCGTCGTCGTAGGCGGGCACGATCACCGACGGATCCTTCACCAGATCCGTACCGAGCAACAGCCAGTCGCCAACCTCCAGCGTCGCGCGCATCGCCGTGAGGAACCCGGCCCGCTCGGCGGGCAGCAGGTTGCCGATGGTGCCGCCGAGGAAGACCACGAGCCGTCGGCCTCCGGTCGGCAGCCGGTCCAACTGTCGGGTGAAGTCCCCCACGATGCCCCGCACCCGCAGGCCCGGGTAGTCGGCGGCGATCTGGGCGGTGGACCCCTGCAGGGCGCTGACCGACACGTCGAGCGGGACGAACGTGCCCAGCCCACCCCGGCGGGTGAACGCGTCCAACAACAGGCGGGTCTTCTCCGACGACCCGGACCCCAACTCGATCAACGTCTTGGCCTCGGTCAACGCCGCGATGTCCGGTGCCCGCTCGGCCAACACCTCCCGCTCCGCCCGGGTCGGGTAGTACTCGGGAAGGCGGGTGATCTCCTCGAACAACTCGCTGCCCCGGGCGTCGTAGAACCACTTCGGCGGCAGCCACTTCTGCTCGGCGCTCAGCCCGGCCCGAACGTCGTCGCGCAGACCACGCTCCAGATCGCGCTCCTCGAGGTAGACCTCCAGCGGTTCCGCCGTCATCAACTCGCCCCTCTGCTCGATCGACAATCGTGTGCCGCCCGGCGCTGCTCACCGGGTGGGAAGTGGACGTACCCGCACCTCGTCAGCGGTGGCGAGGACCAGGTGCCCCTCCGGCACCGCCCGCCACCCGGGGCCGTCGTCGTGCGGCTCGGAGGCGAGCAGCACCGAACCCGGCGACTCGCGTACCGACAACGCATGCCCGGCCACACTCGCCACCGCCCGCCGGCCGTCGGTGAGCAGCAGGTTCAGCCGCGACCCGGGGGCGGCCGCGGCGACGTCGGCCACCGTGCTCCCGACCGCGTCCCCCGGGTCGTCCCCGGCGCGCAGCCGCTGCCGCACCAACGCCCACAGCAACGCCGAGTCGGTGGCGGCGTCCAACGTGAGCAGGTCACGAACCGGCAGACCGGCGGCGAGCGGCACCACGGCGTCCGGCCAGCCGCGGACCACACCGTTGTGGCTGAACAGCCACCGCCCCTCGGCGAAGGGCGCGGCGGCGCCGTCGAGCACCGCCATCCCGACAGTGGCCGACCGCACCGCCGCGAGCACCGCCCCGGCGCGGGTCACCGCCGCCAGTTGGGCGATGGTCGGGTCGCTCCAGATCGGCTGCGCCCGCCGATACCGCACCGGCTCACCCTCGCCCGGGTACCAGCCGACGCCGAACCCGTCGGCGTTGACGGTGCCGCCGCCGCGCATGTCCCGAGGAGCCCAGGACTGCCGCACCAACGAGTGCGGCGGGTCGAACAGCACCTCGGCCAGGGTCACCGGCGGTCCCAGATAGACCAGGTGACGACACATCAGCGGGCCCCGCCCGCCGGACCGCCGATCACCGGTACGACTCGTCCGGTCGGGCGTCGCGGGCACAGCGGAAACCGCTGAAGATCTGCCGGCGGATCGGATAGTCCCAGTTACGGAAGGTGCCCCGGCACGCCGAACGGTCGGTGCCGAACGAACCACCACGCAACACCCGGTAGTCGTCGCCGAAGAAGACCTCCGAGTATTCGCGATAGGGAAACGCGGTGAAGCCCGGATGCCCGCCGAACGCGCTCGACGTCCACTCCCAGACGTCACCGATGAGCTGATGCACACCCAACGGCGACACACCGGCCGGGTACGCGCCCACCGGCGCCGGCCACAGATGCCGCTGACCGAGGTTCGCGTGCGCCCCGGTCGGGTCCTCGTCGCCCCACGGATACCGCCGCGACCGTCCCGTCGACGGATCCCACCGGGCCGCCTTCTCCCACTCCGCCTCGGTCGGCAGCCGTTTACCGGCCCACGCCGCGTACGCCTGCGCCTCGTAGAAGCACACGTGCACCACCGGCTCGTCCCCACGCACCCGATCCCACCGGCCGAAACGCCGGTACGACCACTCGTCGCCGTCCCGCCGCCAGTGCATCGGCGCCACCAGCCCCTCCCGGAGCCGATGCGCCCAACCCTCCGGACTCCACCACCGCTGATCGTCGTAACCGCCGTCGGCGATGAAGGCCTCGTACTGCCCGTTGGTGACCGGTGCCGCGTCGATGGCGTACGCCGGGAGGTCGACACGATGCGCGGGACGTTCGTTGTCCAACGCCCACGGGTCGGTGTCGGTGCCCATCGTGAACTCCCCCGCCGGCACCAGCACCTCCCCGCCGACCCGAACCGTAGGCTCGGGCGGCGGCGGGGCGTGCAGCACCGCCGACCCGGCGCGCAGTTGGTGGGTGGCGAGCATCGTCTCGTCGTGCTGCTGCTCGTGCTGCACGATCATGCCGAAGGCGAACCCGTCGGCGACCAACGGCCGCTCGCCGAACGCCACCGTGTCCAGCAGGTCGTGCACCTTGTCCCGCACCGTGCCCAGGTAGGCACGCGCCTCGGCGGGCGGCAACAGAGGCAACGCCGGGCGGTCCCGCCGCGGCTGCTTGAACGCGTCGTACAACTCGTCGATGTCACACCGCACCGGCTCACGCCCGCCGACGTCACGGACCAACCACAGCTCCTCCTGGTTGCCCACGTGGGCGAGGTCCCAGACCAGCGGCGACATCAGAGGCGAGTGCTGACGCATCAACTCACCGTCGTCCACCACCTCGGTCAACAACGACGTACGGGAGCGGGCCCGGGCCAACTCCACCGCGATCCGGTCACGCAACTGCTCACTGCTCGAACCCATCGAACCTCCTGCCGTTCGCGACTGCGGGGCTCGCAACCCCGGCTCACTCCTCGCCCTCACCGGTCCCCCTGCCGCTCGCGACTGCGGGGCTCGCGACCCCGGCTCACTCCTCGCCCTCACCGGTCCCCCTGCCGCTCGCGACTGCGTACTCACCGGTCGCCCTGCCTGGTGGCGGCGGTCAGCCGCCGTCGTACCCCTCGCTCGACCTCCTTCCGGGTGTCGACCGGCAGACCCAGCCGGGGCAGGACGGTCAGGGCCAGGTCGAGCAGGCCCGTCGCGGCGGCGGCCAACGCGGGGTCGGCCAGGCCCCTGCGGGCGGCGGTCGACCAGCGGTGCGCCACCGAGGCCGAGATGGCGTACGCGCCCCGCACCGTGTCCGGGTCGTGGAAGAGGGCACCCAGCACCGCCAGCGGGAGCCGCCAGTCCCGCTCGGGCTGGGCGTCCAGGTAGCGCAGCTCCAGGTATCCGCGCGGCCGCACCGGCGGGAAGAGCGTGCTGACGTGGTAGTCGAGGTCATCGGTGGTGGGCGGCTGCGGCAGAGCGCCGTCGAGCCAGTCGGCGAAGGTCACACCGGGCGGCACGGTCCAGTCCGGGCCGGGCCGGCGCCGACAGAGCAACGGCGCGGCGAGCACGTACCGGATCCAGGTGTCCCGCGGATCCGCGGCGGCGTCGCCGGGTGTCCAGACCGCTCGGGTGCGGGCCGGGTCGATGGCCAGCCAGGCGGCCATCCGGGCACTGGCCCAACCGGTGCGACGCCCGGCGTGCCGGTTGGCGGAGGCGAACGCCGCGAGCAGCGGCGGACCGACGGCGTGAGCCGCGGCCCACCGGCCGGCGACCTGGTCCGGCTCGCCGGCGTCGAGACAGACCTGAAGGCCGGCGGTGCTGTACATCATGACGCGGCCGGCCGGACCACGCTGGTCGAAGGCGGCGCGCATCGCGCGGTAACGGGGGGTTTCCACCACCGGGCGGGGCCGTCGGTGTGGGTCGATGCCGCTGCGGCCAAGGACCAGACCGGCGGCGGCCAGCAGGTCGGTGACCTGGGCGATGTCGGCCTCGGTGGCCTGGATCAACGCGGCGGTCGAGGGTCGGGGCGGGGTGGAGATCTCCAACTGGCCGCCCGGCTCCAGGGTCACCACGCCGCCGTCTCGCAGCGGCTCGGCCGGGCTGGTGGGATCCAACGTGGCGGGGCTGTGCCGCCCCAGCGCCGCCCGCAGCCGCGCCGGGTCGACCGGACGGACGGGATCAGCGGCGTCGTGCACGGTCCATTCCAGTTCGACGCCGGTGTGGGTCGGCGGACCGGTCTTGAAGCAGATCCGGGCAAGATGCCGGCCTGCGGCTGCTGACTCACGCAGGATGGCGCTGCGCTCCAGCTCGGGTGACGTCACCAACGGTCGGATCCCCTCCTCAGGTGCCGGCTCAGCGACACCGTGTCACGGTAGACCCACCCACCGACACCGTCGGAGGGCGTGCACGGAGTCACCAACCTCTGTCCGACAGACGAATTTCCCATGCCGGGCGGAACTAACCGCCCGGGCGGGCACCGCTCACTTCGGAGAGGGGCGACCCGACGGAGGGCGCGGCGCGGCGGACTTCGCCGGTGCGGAGGGCTTCGCCTCGGCAACCAGCCGGCGGCAGTACTCCTCGACCCGCTCGGCACCACCGGCGGCGGTCACCAGCCGCTCGAAGCCCGGCGTCCGCAATGCCCTCTCCCGTTGGTCGGGCTTCTTGTCCAGCCACGAACGGCACTGGCCGTGCAACGGGCCGGCGGGCGGGCTGTGCGCCGGTGGCGCTGCCGCCGACGGCGTGCCGGGCGACGGTGGGCGGGGCGACGCGGTGTCGCGCGACGGCGTCTCCGTCGGTGGCGGGGCGGTGTCGCCGGACCGGGGCGAATCCGGCGTCGGCGTGGCTCGGGGCGGCTCCGGTGCGACAGGTACCGGTATCCAGTCCTGCCGGACCGCGGCGAAGGCGGCGCCGGCGGTGGCGGTGACCGCGACCGCGCCGATCCAGGCCGCCGCACCGGTGGTCAGGCGTCGACGACGCGCCCGGTGCGGCACCGACGGCGACGGTTCGGCCCGGGCGGCCCGGAACGCGGCCAGCGCGGCCTCCTCGCCGGCCAGTTCCCCGGGCCGGACCGGGCCGGCGGCCGCAGCGAGCAACCGGGCAACCGGCTCGGCCGGCGTGGACCCCGGGACCGGGGCGGACGGCACGTCGGTGTCCACCGGGGTGGCGTCCGAAACCGGCCGGGTGCCCCCGTCGGGCTGGGCGGAGTCGAGCAGCCGTTCGGTGTCGGCGTGGTCGGCCCGCCGGAACGGGTTCATCGGAAATCCCCTCATGTCAGCCGTCCACCGGCTCGGTGTGCGACGCCCGCACGGCGGAACTGCTGCCCGACCGGGGTGGCGGCGCCCCGTCGACCCCGACCGGCCGTTCGACCGAATCCTCACGCTCCAGCAGGGCCGCGAGCCGTCGCAGGCCCCGGTGGGCGGCGGTCCGGACGGCACCGGCCCGACGGCCCAGCACCCGGCCGGCGGATCCCGCGTCGAGCCCGACCACGGCCCTCAACAGCACCGCTTCGGCCTCCCGGGGAGGGAGGGTGGCGATCAGCGCGAGGGCCGTCTCGGTGCCGATCGTCTCGCTGGCCCCCTCGGCGGTGTCCGCGTCGCTGGCCAGGTGGACGAGCGCCTGCACCGGGACGGGGAGGGCCGGGCGGCGGCGCAGCCGGCGCAGGTGGTCCATCGCCCGGTTACGGGCGATGGTGACGACCCACGCGCGGAACTCGCCACCGCTGAACGTCGGCAGATCGCGCGATATCTGCAGCCAGGACTCCGAGGCGACGTCCTCGGCGTCCGCGCCGACGAGGGCGGTGAGGTACCGCAGGAGTCCCGGCTGGAGGGTGCGGTAGAGGAGGCGGAACGCGTCCTCGTCGCCACTCTGCGCCGCGCTGACCGCCTCCGACAGGTCGCCGGTCATCCGCGATCCGTGAGCTGCTCGGCGAATACCGACCTCAGCTGCCACAGCGAGGCAGACCAGGGGGAACGAGACGCCGAACCGACCAGTCGCCGCACTCGTACCGCCCCTCGCCGCTCTGATCGCGCCCGCGACCCGGGTGGTCCGGCCGGATGTGCGGGCCACCGCCACGGTGGTCGGCGGCGCGCGCCGACGTCGCCGGGGACCCGAGCCGGGCTAACGCTAGGAGGGGACCGACGACGCGACAAGTCGGCGCCGCGTCACGGAAGAGTGACAATTATCAACCCTGCCGAACGGCATGTCGGCGTAACAATCCGTGACCCGGGGTGGCGATCCGTGCTCGGTCGCGGCCCTCGGGTCGCCCTTCGGGCGTCCACACTCGCGGGGATGTGAGGTTTCGTCACCGCACGTCGATCACCGCGTCACGGGAACGTGGCGTCCACACCGGTTGCGGTGCCGCCGCGAATCGTGTCACCCGCACGGACGACAGGCCGCGGTACGCCGTACAACGCCAACCTGGGTACGGTAATGCGGTGTTGTCATCGGAGGTCGTGCTCAGCGGTCGCTACCGCTTGGACGAACGTGTCGCCACCGGCGGTATGGGCGACGTCTGGCGTGCCTCCGACCTGATCCTCGGCCGGCAGGTCGCGGTCAAGGTCCTGCTGCCCGCACTGGTCTCCGACCCGGATTTCATCGCCCGGTTCCGGGCCGAGGCCCGGATCATGGCGGCGTTGCGTCACCCGGGCATCGTGCAGGTCTTCGACTGCGGCGCCGACGACCTGCCCGACGACGGCGGGCGAGCGGACTACCTCGTGATGGAGTTCGTCGCCGGTGAGCCGCTGTCCAAGCGGATCGAGACGGCTGGCCGGCTCGACGTGGCCGAGACGATGTCGATCGTGGCCCAGGCGGCCGCCGCGCTCAACGCCGCGCACCGCGGTGGCATCGTGCACCGGGACGTCAAGCCCAGCAACCTGCTGGTGCAGGAGGACGGCACGGTCGTCCTGGTGGACTTCGGTGTGGCCCGCTCCACCGACATCACCAGCATCACCAGTACCAACGCGGTGCCCGGCACCGCCCTCTACATGGCACCCGAGCAGGCGGCCGGTCGGCCGGTGAGTGGTGCCACCGACATCTACGCGCTGGGCGCGGTCACCTACTGCTGCCTCACCGGCAGTCCGCCGTTCACCGGCGACAACCCGCTCCAGGTCGCCGTGCGCCACCTGGACGACGAACCACCCGAGCTGCCGCACGACATCCCGGAGGCGGTCCGCGCCCTGGTGTCCCGGGCACTGGCGAAGGACCCGCAGGACAGGTTCAGCAGCGGGGCGGCGATGGCCGAGGCCGCGCGTACCGCGGTCACCGGCGGCGAGCCTCCGACGGCGATGGCCACACCGGTTGCCCTGCGCGACGCCGGCCCGGGCACCCGCACCGACGTGCCGGCCGGCGCGGCGGTGGCGAGCGCGGCGCAGGCCGGGCGTCAGCGGCGGCGGGGGCCGCTGGTCGGCGCGGCCGCGGCCGTCCTGGTCGCGCTGGTCGGGCTCGGTGCCGCCCTGGGCGCGGCGCGCCACACCGGCGAGAGCCCGGCGGTCAAACTACCCACCACCTCGCCGACGGTCGCGCCGAGCGGCCCGCAGGAGCTGCCGGCCGCGAACGAGCAGGTCACCACCGGTGACCCCGTTCGACCTGATCGGCCGCCGGTCCCGGGCAACTCCCCGTCCGCCTCGGTCTCCACCACGCCGAGCACGCAGCCCAGCCAGACGACCAGTTCACCCACCCCGACGGGGACGCCGACCGGGACGACCGGGCCCACCGGCGGTCCGACCGGCGAACCGAGCACCCCGCCGACGTCGGCCACGCCCACGGAGACGGAGAGCACGCCGACCATTCCGGAGGGCGCGGGCGGCGGGTAGTCCGCCCCGCGCTGCCCGCCGGCGCAGTCCCACCAGCACCGATATCCCCAAAACGGACTTACGTCGCTGAAAACGCCTCTAGGCTCTCTGCAGGCCATTTCCACCAACTGCCGCAGGAGCGCTGGGTGAGCGTTGAAAAGCTGGTCGTGATCGGTCAGGGGTACGTCGGGCTGCCGCTGGCCCTGCGTGCCGTCGAAGCGGGGCTGGACGTGGTGGGCCTCGACGTCGACGCCGACCGGGTGAAGCGTCTCGCCTCCGGCGAGTCGTTCATCGAGGACATCCCGACCGATCGGCTGGGCCGGGCGTTGGGCAGCGGCCGCTACCACCCCAGCACGGAGTACTCCGACGCCGAGGGCTTCGACATCTGCGTCATCACCGTGCCGACCCCGTTGCGCGACGGCACTCCCGACCTGAGCTTCGTCGAGCAGGCCGGTATCGGTATCGGTCCGTACGTCCGGCCGGGTTGCACCGTCGTCCTGGAGTCGACCACGTACCCGGGCACGACGGAGGAGCTGCTGCGCCCGCTGCTGGAGTCGGCCAGTGGGTTGACCAGCCCGGGCGACTTCCACCTCGGTTACAGCCCGGAACGGATCGACCCGGGCAACCCGACCTGGAAGTTGGAGAACACCCCGAAGGTCGTCTCCGGTGTGGACTCGGCGTCGCTGACCCGCGTGGACGAGTTCTACCAGCGGCTCGTGCACCGCACCGTCCCGGTGGACTCCACCCGGGTCGCCGAGTTGACCAAGCTGATCGAGAACACGTTCCGCCAGGTCAACATCGCGTTGATCAACGAACTGACGATGCTGTCGCACCATCTCGACATCGACGTCTGGCAGGCGATCGACGCCGCCGAGACCAAGCCGTTCGGGTTCCTGCCGTTCCGCCCCGGCCCCGGAGTGGGCGGGCACTGCCTGCCGATCGACCCGTGTTACCTGTCGTGGCAGGTCAAGCGCCGCCTCGGCCGACAGTTCCGGTTCATCGAGTTGGCCAACGACGTGAACCACGAGATGCCCGAGCACGTCGCGCAGCGGGTCATGGCGGGACTGAACCGGAAGGGCCGATCCGTCAGCGGCGCCCGGCTGTTGCTGCTCGGACTGGCGTACAAGAAGAACACCGGCGACATGCGGGACTCCCCGGCGGTCGACGTGGCCCGCCGGTTGCAGGCGCTCGGGGCCGAGGTCCACGCGGTGGAGCCGTACGCCGAGTCGCACCAGATCCCGGCCGGGGTCACCGTGGTCGGGCTGTCCGAGCGGGAGGTGAGCGCCGCCGACGGGGTGGTGGTGGTCACCGACCACGACAGCTTCGACTACGACCTCGTGGTCCGGCACGCCCGCTACGTGTTCGACACCCGCAACCGGTGCGTCGGCCCGCTGGTCGAGCGCCTCTAGACCCGGCACCGCTGGCCGGTCCCGCCTGCGACAGTTCGCGGGACCGGCCGGCGGATGTCCGTCCGAGCAGCCGTCTCCGGTCACTGGTCGGCCAGCGCCTCGACGACCGGACGGGACAGCGCCCGGCGGGCCGGCAGCACGGAGGCGAGCAGGGCGGCCACCACCGCGACCGCGAGGGTCAGACCGAGCTGACCGAGCGGCAGCACCACGTGGAAGTCCCCGCCGAGGCGGGCCAGCAGGGCCATCGCGGAGGCGCTGACGCCGGTGCCCAGCGCCACGCCGAGCACCGCGCCGACCAGCGCCATCAGCACCGCCTCCACGGCGAGTACGGCCCGCATGCGACCCCGGGTGAGCCCGACCGCCCGCAGCACCGCGTTCTCCCTGGTCCGTTCGACCACCGACAGGCTCAGCGTGTTCGCCACGCCGACCAGTGCGATCACCACCGCCAGGCCGAGCAGCGCGGTGACGAAGACGAGCAGCATGTCGACGGTGCCGGTCAGCATCTTCTTGTACGCGCCCTGGTCCAACAGGTTCACCGTCGGGTAGCGGCCCAGCACCGTCTCGATCACCGCCCGGGCCTGCTCGGCGCTCACCCCGGCGGCGGGGTCGACCTCGGCGAGGAAACCACGCTGGTCGGGGAAGAGCGTGGCGAAGTCGGCGTCGGCCATGTCGATGACGTGTCCGGTGGGCGCGCCGTCGCCGGCCGTGTCGTCGGTGACCACGGCGGCCACCTGGAACGAGTGGCCCCGCACCGTCACCGGTGACCCGACCTGCCAGCCGCGGGCCTGCGCCAACTCCCGGTGTACCAGCACCTGCCCCGGCCCGACCCGACCGGCGTCGCCGGTGAGCACCGCACCCAGGGTCCGGCCGACCAGCGCCGGGTGGGCCGCGCGGATCTCGACGTCACCGACGACGGTGCTGCGCTGCTCGTGCACGACGCCCAACTCGGGTCGGGCGGTGAGCTCGCCGGCGAGCGCGGCCGGCAGGTTCTGACCGATACCGCTGATCACGAAGTCGGTGCCGATCTGGGCGTCCACGCTGCGTTCGATGCCGTCCTTGGTGCTGCGGGCGCCGACCATGAACGCCGACACCAGCCCGATCCCGATCACCAGGGCGGTGGCGCTCGCGGCGACCCGCCGCGGGTTGCGGGTCGTGTTGGCCACCGCCAGGTCGCCGATCGTCCCGAGCACGCGGCGGGCCGGCCAGCCGAAGACCCGGGCCAGGGCCGGGACGAGCACCGGCCCGAACAGGACGATCCCGAAGAAGGTCAGCACCCCGCCGGCCGCCACCAGCAGCAGTTGGCCCGCGCCGGCGGCGCCGATCAGCGCCGCCACACCGACGGCCAGGACCACTGCGCCGGCAGCCAGCCGCACCCGACCAGCGGCGCGCGCGGGCTGCACCGCGGCGTCGGTCAGCGCGGCCACCGGGGCGACCCGGGTCCCCCGCCAGGCCGGGAGCAGAGCGGCGCACACTGTCAACGCGGTGCCCAGGAGCAGTCCGGTGAGGACTGTCGAGCCGGTCACGGTCAGGCCGCCGGCGACCGGCGCGTCCAGTCGGGACATCACCAGTCGCATCCCGCCGGCGAGGACCACCCCGAGCAGCACACCGCACGCGGAGGCCACCAGCCCCAGCACCGCCGACTCCAGCACGGCGGCCCGGAAGACCTGACCGCGCGTGGCCCCGACCAGGCGCAGCAGGGCGGTACGCCGGGTGCGCTGCGCCAACACGATCGCGAACGTGTTGGCGATGACGAAGCCGGCCACCACCACGGCGACCCCGACGAAGATCAACAACAGCATCCGGAACTGGTCCAGGTTGCGGACCGCGTCCTCCACGGCCTCGTCGAGGATCTGCTGACGGCTCTTCACCACGGCCTCGCCGTCGACCACGGCGCGCAGCCGGTCGGTCAGCGCCGCGACGGAAGCACCCGGTCGGGCCGCCACCAGGATCCGGCCGTACCCACGCTCGCCGGTGAGGGCCAGGGCGTCCGGCCCGACCATCCCGACGAACGGGCCGCCGACATCACGGGCGGTGCCCGCCACGTCGACCGTGCCGACCAGGGTGTACGGCCGGGCCGGACCGCTGGAACCACCGACGCGGACCGCGGCGCCGAGCGCGAAGCCCTCCGCGGCGACCGTCTTCGCGTCGAGCACCACCTCTCCGGCGCGGTCGGGCAACCGTCCGGCGACCACGTCGTACGAGCGCAGGGCGTCCTCGGTGGGGATCGCGGCGAGCATGGTGAAGCCGAGGACCGGTCGGCCGTCGACGCCGAGCACCCCCGCCGTGTTGGTCAGCTCACCGCCCGCCGCGGCCACCCCGTCGACCGCGCGCACCCGGTCGACCAGGGTCGGCGGCAGCGCCTCCCGCCCGGCCGAGTAGACACCCAGGTCGGTGTGGCGGTCGAACGTGCCGGCCCGCTCGTACGTCCCGGCGCGCATCCCGTCGACGAAGATCATGGTGCCGGCGACGAACGCGACGCCGAGCACGACGGCCAGCGCGGAGAGCAGCATGCGCAGCGCCTCGGCACGCAGCGAGCGCAGGGTCAGGCGGATCAAGCGGGGCTCCCGGTGCAGGTGGCGGATCGGACCCTTCCGACGCTAGGACCGACACCTGCCCGTCGATCTCCACCTGCGCGCTCGACCTGTGTGCGCCCCGGGTCGCGGTGCTCCCGCCGGTGCCTACGACCCAGGTCGTACGCGGCGTCATCCGCCGGGCGTGACCAGCCCGCTCTCGTACGCCAGGACCACCGCCTGCACCCGGTCGCGGAGCTGGAGCTTCGCCAGGATCCGCCCGACGTGTGTCTTCACCGTCGCCTCGGCCACGTGCACCCGGTTGGCGATCTCCACGTTGGACAGCCCCTGGGCGACCAGCAGCAGCACCTCCCGTTCCCGTTCGGTGAGCTGCGCCAGTCGAGGGTCGGCGGTCGGCGGGGTGCCGAGTTGCCCGGCGAAACGGTCCAGCAGCCGTCGGGTGATCGACGGGGCGACCACGGAGTCGCCCTGGGCCACCACCCGGATCGCGGCCAGCAGCTCCTCCGGTGGGACGTTCTTGAGCAGGAACCCACTCGCACCGGCCTGCAGGGCCGCGAACGCGTCGGCCTCGGTGTCGAAGGTGGTCAACACCAGCACCCGGGGTGGACCGGCGGGCCGGTCGGCGCAGAGCCGCCGGGTCGCCTCCACCCCGTCCATGGTCGGCATCCGGATGTCCATCACGACGACGTCGGCCTCGGTGCGGGCGAGCACCCGCAGGGCGTCGGCGCCGTCGATCGCCTCGCCGACCACCTCCAGGTCGGGCTGGGAGTCCAGCACCATGCGGAACCCGGCGCGGACCAGCGCCTGGTCGTCCACGATCACCACTCGGATCGTCATGCCGCGATCACCTCCGTTGCCGGCTCCGACGGTAGCGGTAGCCGCACCTCGACCTGCCAGCCCCCGACCGGCCGGGGGCCGGCGGTGAGGCTGCCGTCGTACACCGTCACCCGCTCCCGCATGCCGAGCAGGCCGTGACCGCCCGACGGCGCCGGGCTGACCAGGGGGCGGCCCAGACCGTTGTCGAGGACCCGGACCACGACGGCCTCGTCGCCGTAGGTCAGCGCGACCTCGACGCGGGCGCCGACCCCGGCGTGCTTGAGCGCGTTGGTCAGCGCCTCCTGCACGACCCGGTAGACGGTCAGCTCCAAGCCCGGGGGCAGTGCCGGGGGCGCCCCGGTGACGGTGCTGCGGATCCGCAGGCCGGCGTCGTCGAACCTCGCCAGCAGGTCGGGCAGCTCGGCCAGGGCCAGGCGGCGGTGCTCCGGGTCGGCGGCCACGACGGACCCGTCGGTGCCGCCCGGTCCGGCGTCGCGCAGGACGCCGACCAGCCGACGCATCTCCTCCAGGGCCTGCCGGCCGGTGTCCGCCACCACCTTCACCGCGGTACGCGCCTGGTCGGGGTCACGGTCGAGCATGAACCGCGCGCCGTCCGCCTGCACGATCATCACCGCCATGCTGTGGGCGACCACGTCGTGCAGCTCCCGTGCGATCCGGGTGCGTTCCTCGGCGACCGCCGCCCGGGACTCGGCCTCCCGTTCGCGTTCCAGGGTGGTGGCCCGTTCCTCCAGGCTGAGCACGTAGAGCCGGCGGGTGCGCACGTTCAGCGCTACCAGCCACACCGCGCCGGTGACCAGGGCGTACCACAGCGCGGTGACCCACCACTGGATGACGCCGGGGGTCTGCGCGGTGGCCAGCAGCACGCCCACGGCGGCGACCGCGCCGGCCAGGACCCCGTCGCGGAGCCGCTCGCCGTACTTCACCATGCTGTAGAGGGCGATCAGGACGGCGACGTCGTAGACGAGGGGGCCCCACTCGGCGACCACCTGGACGAGGGCGAGCGCCGCGACCACCACGGTCACCGGTCTCGGGTGGGTACGGCGGAACAGCAGCGCCACCGCCATCCCCACGCCGACCAGGGTGGCCGCCCACCCGCCGGGCTGGGCGACCGCCGAGGCCACGGAGACGAGCACCACCAGGGCCGCGACGGCCACGTCGAAGGCGACGCCGCGCAGCGGGCGACCGAACAGGGTGCGTCTCACGGTCACCCAGGGTACGTGCTCCGGCGCTGCCCGCCCTCGGGCCCCGCGTCCGGGCTCAGGAGTCGAGGATCTCGCGCATGCGGTCGATCTCGACGGTCTGCTCGGTGGCGACGGCGTTGGCGAACTCGTTGAGCGTCAGGTCGGCGCCCACCGTGAGCAGTTTGGTGGCCATCTCGATGGCGCCCTGGTGATGCTCGGTCATCATCCGGACGAAGAGCCGGTCGAAGTCGGCGCCCCGGGTGGCGGCGAGCTGCCGCATCGCCTCGGGCGACTGCATGCCGCGCATGGTGCCGTGGTCGTGCCCCTGGACCTCCGCCGGGAGGCCGCGGGTCTGCAGCCAACCGCGCATCATGCCCATCTCCGGCCCCTGACTGGCGCGGATGCGCTCGGCGATCGCACGGACGTCGGGGTCGGCGGCCCGGTCCGGGGCGAGCTCCGCCATCGCCAGGGCCTGCGCGTGGTGCGGGATCATCATCTGGACGAACGCGACGTCCAGCGAGTTGTGCGGGGCGGGGCCGACGTCACGGACCTCGTGCGCGGGGCGGGTGGCCGCCGTCTCCCCGGGGCGGCCGGGCGCGATGACGGTCAGGTCGGTGGGGACGGGGCTGACCGTCGGCGGCGCGGTGGAGGCGGCGGGGGCGGAGACCGGTCGCCCGGTGCCCGTGCCGGTGTCGTCGCCGAGACGGATCACCAGGAACGCCACCAGTGGCAACACGAGCGCCAGTGTGACGACTGCCAGGGTGCGCGCGCGCCGATTGGTCATGGGCCACTCCCTGAGGTCGAGGTCACCGCGATGCTATCCATTGAAGAACTCACTTTCATGTGATCCAGCTCACATCGACGTTCTTCGTCGGGCGGTAACGTGTCGACCATCGTCTCCCCCTTGCGAAGGGCCCCGCCGATGATCAGACTCCACAAGCCACGGTTACGACACCTGCGCGTCGTTGCGGTCGCCACAACCGGCCTCCTCGTCGCCAGCGCCCTCATCGCCCCGGCGAGCAACGCACAGACGGTGCCGCAGGCCGCCCCGGCCCCCGCCCTCACCAACACGATCCCCGGCGTCGACGAGATCGTGAGCAGCCCCAACCTGCGCCAGATCGCCAACGTGCCCAAGGTCGCTCCGCTGGACGCCACCAACAGCGACATCGCCTTCCAGGGCAAGTACGCGTTCGCCGGCAACTACAACGGCTTCGTCATCTACGACATCTCGCGGCCCAGCGCGCCGACGGTCAAGGCCCGGGTGCTCTGCCCGGGGTCGCAGAACGACATCTCCGTCCACGGCGACCTGCTCTTCCTCTCCACCGACTCGTCGCGCAGCGACGACTCCTGCAACAGCACCACGCAGGGGGCGGACGTGAAGGGCTCGTGGGAGGGCATCAAGATCTTCGACATCAAGGACAAGGCCAACCCGCGCTACATCAAGTCCGTCGAGACGGCGTGCGGCTCGCACACCCACACCCTGGTGCCGGGCAAGGACCGCAAGGCCGTCTACCTGTACGTCTCCTCGTACAGCCCGCGGGCCGAATTCCCGGACTGCCAGCCGCCGCACGACTCCATCTCCATCGTCAAGGTGCCGCTGAAGAAGCCGACCGACGCCGCGGTGATCGCGGCGCCGAACCTCTTCCCGGACGGCGGTTTCCCGGGCAGTGAGACCGGCTCGGCGACCACCGGCTGCCACGACATCACCGTCTACCCGGCCAAGGACCTGGCCGCCGGCGCGTGCATGGGTGACGGCATCCTGCTCGACATCAAGAACCGGGAGGCACCCCGGGTCATCAACCGGGTCCGGGACGAGGTCAACTTCGCGTTCTGGCACTCGGCCACCTTCAACAACGCCGGCACCAAGGTGATCTTCACCGACGAGCTGGGTGGCGGCGGGGCGGCGACCTGCAACGAGACCGTCGGCCCGAACCGGGGCGCGGACGCCATCTACGACATCTCCGGCCGCGGCAACGCGCGGACGATGACCTTCCGCAGTTACTACAAGATCCCCCGGGCGAACGCCGACACCGAGAACTGCGTGGCGCACAACGGCTCGCTGATCCCGGTGATCGGTAAGGACATCATGGTCCAGGCGTGGTACCAGGGCGGCATCTCGGTCTGGGACTTCACCGACTCGGCCAAGCCGAAGGAGATCGCCTTCTGGGAGCGCGGTCCGCTCTCGGCCGACCGGCCCGTCGGCGGCGGCACCTGGTCCGCGTACTACTACAACGGCTACATCTACTCGAACGACATGGTGAAGGGCCTGGACGTCCTGGAGCTGAACGACTGGCGCACCTGGACGGCCAAGCTGACCCGCTACCAGGAGCTCAACGTGCAGACCCAGCCGAGCTACCTCGGCTGGTAGGCACCGAGGCTGGTCGGCACCGAGCACGCGGCCGGGCCCGGTCCCCGATCTTCGGGGGCCGGGCCCGGCCACGTCCGGGGAGAGCGACGCCGTGGGACCGGTCACCCTCTCCCGGGGTTGCCGAGCGCGAGGTCAGGGCCTGTGCCAACGTGACCCGATGTGACAGTCGCCGCCCCGCCCGAACCGACCACGCGCCGGCGGCCCCACCCGCTGGACGTGGTGGCGGCCGTGCTCGCCGTGCTCGGCGCGGCCTGCGCGCTGAGCGGGCTGCTCCCCCGCGCGGAGACCACCCAGACCCTGCACCGGATCCTGCCGCTGCTGCTGTTCCTCGGCACCGTGATCGTGCTGGCCGAGCTGACCGCCGTGGCCGGTGTCTTCGACGTGCTGGCCAGTCGACTGGCCCGGGCCTCCCGGGGCCGCTGGGCGGCGCTGTTCCTGCTCTGCGGCGGTCTTGCCACACTCACCACCCTCGTGCTCAACCTCGACACCACCGCGGTGCTGCTCACCCCGGTCCTGCTCGCGCTGGCCCGCAACCTGCGGATTCCCGCCGCCCCGCTCGCCGTCACCACGGTCTGGTTGGCCAACACCGCCAGCCTGCTGTTGCCGGTGTCGAACCTGACGAACCTGCTGGCGGCCGACCGGGTCGACCTGGCACCCCTGACGTACGCGGCCCGGATGGCGTTGCCGCAGGTCGCCGCCGTCGCGGTCACCATGGCCGTGCTCTGGTTCGGGTGGTGGCGGCGGGACCGACCCGTCGGCGGACGGTTCGTTGCGCCGGCCCCCCACGTGCCCGCCGATCCGGTGCTGCACCGCACGGCGCTGGCCGGTTGTCTGCTGTTCGTCGCCGGCATCCTCGCCGGAGTGGAGATCGGTCTGGCCTCCACCGTCGCGCTCGCGCTGGTGCTGGTCGGGTTCGTCGTCCGCTCCCCCGCGACGCTGCGCCCGGGGCTGGTCCCGGTGCGCCTGCTGTTCTTCGTCACCGGCCTGTTCCTGGTGGTGCAGACCCTCGGCCGGCACGGGCTGGACGACCTGGTCGGCACCCTGCTCGGCGCCGACGGCGGGGCGCTGGGCGCCCTGCGCGCCGGAGGCACCGGAGCGCTGCTGGCCAACGGGGTGAACAACCTACCGGCCTACCTGGCCGGCGAGTCGGTGCTGCCGAGCGCCGACCACACCCGCCTGCTGGCCCTGCTGATCGGCACCAACGTCGGCCCGCTGGCCGCCCCCTGGGCGTCGCTGGCCACGCTGCTCTGGTTCGAGCGGTGTCGCGCCGCCGGAGTGGCGGTGCCGGTGACCCGGTTCGTGCTCACCAGCGCGCTGCTCGCGGTCACCGGCACGCTCACCGCGGTCGGGGCGCTGCTGCTGGTGAGCTGAACGCCGGCCGACCCGACGCCGCCGGGTGACCGCTGGTCAGCGGCGGGCCGGGCGCGGGCCGACCAGTCGACGGACCATCGGCGCGGCGTTCCACCTGGCCGCGCCGACCAGGTCACGGGCATGCTCCAGGACGGTGTAGTCGGACCGGCTCAGCCCGTCCGCGATCGCCCGGTCCAGGTCGTTGCCGCAGCGGCTGAGGACACTGTCGAAGTCCCGCCGGACCGGCTCCTGCAGGTCGTAGCCGAACGAGCGGTGCAGCCGGGCGAACAGCGGCTTGTACAGCCGGACCCGCTCGTGCAACCCGGACGAGTAGGACATCGGGTTCTTGGGCCGACGCAGGATGTAGTCGGGCAGCACGTCCGCGAACGCCCGCCGGACGATCCACTTCTCCTGTCCGTGGCGGATCTTCAGATTCAGCGGCAGCCGCATCGCCAGTTCCACCACGCTGAGGTCGAGGAACGGCAGCCGTGCCTCCACCCCGTGCCCCATGGCGGCCCGGTCGACCCGCTGCAACTCCGTACGGCACAGGTTGCGGATGCGGTGCAGGAACAGCCTGCGCGCCGCGGCGGGACCGACTCGGTGGTACATCGGGTAGCCGCCGAACAACTCGTCGGAGCCGTCGCCGGTGAGCACCACCTTGATGCCCAGGTCGCGCAACCGCCGGAAGATCGGCACCGAGACCACCGCGTTGATGATGTCGCCGTACTCGGTCAGCTCGGAGATCCGGATCGCCTCCCGGACGTCGGCGAGCCGGATGTCGCGCGGACGCAGCTCGACCACCACGTGCGGCACGTCGAGGTCGGCGGCGAGCCGCCGGGCGTACGCCACGTCGGGGCTGTCCGCCACGCCGACCGTCACCGCGACGCAGTCGGGGTGGATGTCGCGGACCTGCCGCAGTGTCAACGAGCTGTCCAACCCACCGGAGAGCACCACCCCGACGGTCAGGTCGGTCTCCACCCGCATCCGGATCGCGTCGCTCAACGCGGCACGGACGAGCAGGGCGGCCTCGTCCGGGTCGTCGATGACCGGCAGGCCCGCGCCGATGGTGAGCAGGTCGACGTGCGGCCTCAGTCGCACGTGCCCGTCCGCCTCCGCCCAACCGTGGTGCCCGGGCGGCACCTCGCAGATCGGGGCGCCGTGCCCGACGAGCGCCTTGACCTCGGAGGCGAGGTGCAGGCAGCCGGGGCGGCGAGACCAGTACAGCGGCTTCACCCCCACCGGGTCGCGGGCCAGGTAGGTCCGGCCGGTGGCCCGCTCGACGGCCGCGAAGGCGTACTCGCCGCGGAGCCGGGTCACCGCCGCCTCGCCCCACTGCTGGAACGCGGCGAGCAGCACCTCGGTGTCGCTGTCGGTGCGGAAGGCCTGCCCGAGGCGGGTCAGCTGCGCCCGCAGCTCCCGGTAGTTGAAGATCTCGCCGTTGAAGCAGAGCAGCCAGCGTTCGTCGGTGGAGGTCCACGGCTGCACCGCCCGGTCCCGGTCGACGATCCGAAGCCGACGGGTGCCGGCGAGCAGACCGTTCTCCGACCGGGTCTCGGTGACCTCACCGCGCGGGGCCAGGGCGGCGAGCATCCGCCGGAACGTCGCCGGGTCGGCCTCGGGGCCGATGCTCAACGCGATGCCGCACACCGGATCAGACCCCCATCTCGGCCTCGTAGGCCCGGCGGAGACGACGCCGGGCGGTGGGCGCGAGACACAGGTGCCACGCCTGCCCCTCGTCGATCACGTTCAGCTCACCGGCCTTCTGCCGGTTGAGCAGCAGTTCCGCCAGGGTTTCCCGCGCTCCGAAACGCTCGAACCAGGCCAGCTCGACGTCGACGGAGTAGCCGAGGCAGTGCCCGCTGGGCAGCATCGCGGCGTACCCCAGCCGGCGCAGCCGGTACTGGTGCTCGGCGCTGCGGACCAGGCTGGTGACCCACAGCGGCGGGGTGGCCGGCGGTGCGGCGGCGGCGAACTCCCGTCCGATGTCGTTGAGCAGCGCCACCACCTCCCGGCGGGCCCGGCGGAACAGCAGCCCCGCCGTACGGGGGGTGACGTCCGGGCGGAGCCGCCGGCGCAGTCCGCGCGCCGCCCGGCCGAGCATGGTGGCGGGCTGCTCCTGGTAGCGGAAGCGCAGCAGGTCACGGCGGCGCAGCCACTCCAGGTCGACGAGTTCGGCGCTGCCGTTGACCTGGTCGTCGGTGAGGAACGTCGGCGCGTCCTGCCACCAGAGCACGTCGATGCGCGAGAGCAGGTAGATCCGGACCAGCGCGGTCAGGTCGCGTGCCGAGGTGCGCTCGTTCGGCTGGTAGCGGGCCATCTCCAGCAGCAGCGTCTCGCGGGCGCCGATCAGCCCCTGCGGGGTGGCGTCGAGGACGGCGGCGAGCGCCGGCTCCCGCAGCCGCTCGTCGATGAGCACCTGTCGGGCCCGGGTGCTGGTCGCGTCGGCCAGGGCGCCCACCTCGACCAGGAGTTCGGCCACGGCGGCCCGGTAGGCGGCCAGGTCGGGCTCGGCGGTGGGGAGGCGGCGGGGCGTCGTGCCGGAGGGTCGGCGTCGGGCCGGGGCGGTGGGTGACGCGGGAGGGCCGGGTTGCTGTCCCGGACTACGGCTGGGCACTCGCATGACGGGGTCCCTTTCCTCCGGTCCCACACTGGGTACTTCGCCCTGTAACACACCGTAATCGCCGCGACCCGAGCGGACCGAACAATCCTCCTATCTACCCCTAAGGGAGCGAACCGTCCGGTTGTGTCGGTGCCAGCCGCTGCACCTCGGCGTACGACGGCAGCCCCGCCGGGGCCGCGAGCCCGTCGACGCGTACCCCGTCGGCGGCGGCGAGCGCGGCGGCCAGCGCCGCGCGGAACAGCAGCGAGCCGGTGCTGACCCGCGCGATCCCGACCCGACCGAACTCGTTCAGCCCCGGGCCGCCGGGTTGGTACAGCGCGTTCACCGGAGCGTCGATCCGCTCGGTGAGCCCGCGCAGCGTGGCCGGGGCCACGACGCCGGGCACGAAGATCCCGTCGGCGCCCGCCGCCCGGTAGGCGCGAGCCCGGGCGAGGGTCTGCGGCAGCGGGTCGTCGACCCCGAGCCACCAGGTGTCGACGCGGGCGTTGACGAACAGGTCCGGCACGGCCGCCTTCACCGCCGCGACCTTGTCGGCGAGGTGCTCCGGGGCGGCGAGGGTGCCGTCGGCGCGCCCGTCCTCCAGGTTGATCCCGACCACACCGAGGCCGGCCAACTCCGCCACGTACCCGGCGACCTCCGCCGGGTCGTCGCTGAACCCGGCCTCCACGTCGACGCTGAGCAGCACCGGCAACCGCGCCACCCGGCGGGCCAGGGCCACCGTCTCCCGCGCGGTGGCGGCCGTGCCGTCGGGAAGGCCCGCGGCGGCGGCCACGCCGAGGCTGGTGGTGCCGACCGCCGGATGGCCACGCGCGGCGAGTGCCGCCGCCGAGGCGTGGTCCCAGGCGTTGGGCAGCAGCAGGGGCCGGTTACGGCGGTGCAGAGCGTGGAACGCGGCACAACGGTCGATCATCTGACGCTCACCTCCAGGTCGGTCGGGACACGCAGGGTGGGGTGCGGCTCGTGCCGCAGGTCGGCGTGGATGCGCCGGCAGCGGGCGCGCAGCACGTCGAGCACCCCGGCGGCGAGGGCCAGGGCGTGCCGGTCGCCGGGGCAGCCGCGCTCCCCCGCCCCGAACGTCAGCAGCCCGCCGCCGGGGCGACCGGGTCGGAACGCCGCCGGCTCGGTGAACACCAGCGGATCGCGGTTGGCCGCGTCGAAGCGCAGCAGCACCGGGCTTCCCGCCGGCAGGTCCTGTCCACCCAGTCGTACCCCGGTGGTGGTGACGCGCCGGGTCGCCCGCACCGGCGGGTCGAGCCGCAGCACCTCCGCCAGCAGCGCGGTGGTCCCCGCCGACCCGGGCGCGTCCCCGTCGGGACGGCCGTCGACCGGCGGCAGCAGGTGGTGGGCGGCGGCACCGATCAGACCGGCCGTCGCGTCGCAGGCCTGGATGAGCAGACCGACCAGGTTCGCCCGGACCTCCGGCGGGCCCGGCGGCACGAGAGCCAGCACCGTCTGCACCGCCGCGTCGGCCCGCCGGGTCGACGCCGGGTCGGCCCCCGGGTGGTACGCGGCCGCGACGACCGCGACCGCCGTCCCGGCGGCTGCCGGGTCAGCGAGACCGAGTCCTTCGGCCAGCACCCGCAGCGGCACCGCCCGGGCCAGTGCAGGCATCACGTCGAGGCGGTCACCGGCCCGGTCCAGGACGGCGACGGTCCGCCGGGCGGCCTCGCGCCGCAGCGCGTCCGGGTCCAGCTCGGCCAACGCGCCCACCACCGTGGCCCGATGCCGGGCGTGCCGGTGCGGTGCGCTGAACCGGCTGACCGAGGCGCGCAGCCAGTCGAGTGTGCCGGGCGGACCGCTCTCGACGGGCGGCACCCGCAGGTTCGGGTCGGTGAGCGCTGCCCGCACGTCGACGTGCCTCGTCACCGACCAGCCGTGCCCCGGCACGAACGAGGGCGGACCGCAGTCCGGCGTTTCCGGCGCGGGGGCGATGTGGGGCCAGTTGTCAGTCACCGCACGACCGTAGGACCGGAACACTTCGCCGCCCGCCGAACAGTCGGGCCTCGGGCGGTCAGGCGCGGCCGCTCGCCGGTGCGGGGGTCGCAGTGGGGGCGAGGGTGTGCTCGGGGACGGACAGGGTCGCGGCCAGGGCGGTGCGGCCGGTCGGCGTCAGGCGGACCGCCCGTCCGGTCCCCTGGGTGATCCAACCCAGCTCGGCGAAGCGGCGGCGCAGCGCCGCGCCGAGCGCTCCGGCCAGGTGCGGACGACGTTCGGTCCAGTCCAGGCAGTCGCGGACCACGGGGCGTCGAGCGGCACGCAGCGCCGGCACGGGTACGCCCAGGTCGGTCGCCCACGCCCACCCGTGCGCGGTCAACGCCAACCCGCTGGACCGGTCCAACCGCCCGTCGGCCACCAGCGCGTCGTACATCAGCACGCCGAGCCGCCCGGCCAGGTGGTCGTAGCAGGTCCGGGCGTACGCCAGGGCGGCGCCGGTGCTCGCCGCGCGCAGCGAGCCGGTGGGCGCGGGTGGGGCCGGGGCGTGGCCGGCCAGTCGCTCGATCAGCTGGGCCACCGACGGGCCGGCCAGCCGCAGGTAGCGGTGCCGGCCCTGCCGTTCCTCGACGAGCAGCCCGCCCCGCACCAGCAGGGTGAGGTGGTCGCTGGCCGTGGACGGCGCGACCCCGGCACGGCGGGCGAGTTCCCCGGCGGTCCACGCCCGACCGTCGAGCAGCGCGACGCAGATGCCGGCCCGGGTGCCGTCGGCCAGCAGCGCGGCCAACTCAGCCATCGTCCGGCCCTCGGTAGCACTCATGACGCCATCATCAACCCCCGGCGCCGCGACGCCCGCAGCGGAGCCGGGTCAGTGGGGACACCGTCCGGTCGGTGCCGTCGTAGCTGCGCGCGCCGTCGAACGAGCCGACCGGGCGCTGCCCGCCCGCGACGGCCCGGGCCAGCCGTAGGTCCGCGTTGCGGAATCGGAGCGCCAGGCTCAGGTGCGGCACCCAGGCACCCGGCGCGTGCCACGGGCGCTGCCCCTCGGTGTCGGCGAGGACGTCCCAGACGGCGGTGTGCAGCGCGGTCAGCGCGGGCGTGGGTCGGACGAGCCAGACCAACGGAGCGCTGCCGTCGAGAACCACGACGCGGTCGAGGGTGACCGGCACCGGCAGCGCGTCGTCGAACAGCTCGGCCAGCCGGCGCGCGACGCCGGGCGGAATCTCGTCCACCGCGGCGAGGGTGAGGTGCGGCCGGTTGGTCGGGTGGATGTTGCGGGCCAGGCTGGGCAGACCCGCCGCCGCCAGCCGCACCCAGGTCGACCGGATCGCGGTCTCCAATCCGGGCGAGCAGACCAGTTCCACCGTACGCACGCGCCCACGCTAACGGGACGGGAAACCAGCCGAACGACAGACCGGTCTCCCGGAGCAATCGTGGACAGTTTCCATTCGCTCGGAACGGATACTGTCCACGATCTACGTGTCGGACGACCAGAGGATCGAGCGGATCAGAGCCAGCCGTTGTCCCGGGCGGCACGGACCGCCTCGGCCCGGTCGGCGGCACCGAGTTTCTGGACGGCCGCCGACAGGTGGTTGCGGACCGTGCCGGTGGACAGGTGCACCCGGCGGGCGATCACCGCCACCGGTGCGCCGAACTCGGCCAGCCGCAGCGTCTCCAGCTCCCGAGGCGTGAGCGGGCACGCCGGCAGGGTCAGCGCGTCGGCGGCCAGCGACGGGTCGACGTACCGGCCGCCGGCGTGCACCCGGCGGATCACGTCGGCGAGCGCCCCGCCGGGCGAGCCCTTGGGCACGAAGCCCCGCGCCCCGGCGGTCAACGCCTGGCGGAGGTGCCCCGGGCGGCCGTGCCCGGTCAACACGACCACCGCGCACTCCGGACGGACGCGGGCCAGCTCGGCGGCGACGGCGATGCCGTCCAGGCCGGGCATCTCCAGGTCCACCACGGCGACGTCCGGGCGGTGGGCGATCGTCGCGGTGACCGCCGTCGGCCCGTCGGCGGCGTGGGCGACCACGTCGATGTCCGGTTCGAGGCCGAGCAGCGCGGCGACCGCCACCCGGATCAGGTCCTCGTCGTCGGCCAGCAGGACGCGGATCACGACGACACCGGCACTGTTGCCTCGACCGTGAACACCGCGTCCTGGCGACGTGTTCGCAGCTCTCCCCCGGCCGCGGCCAACCGGTCGGCCAGACCCCGCAGGCCGTGGCTGTGCTCGTCCGGGCCGCTCTCGTCGGCGCCGTCGTTGGCCACCGTCATCCTGGCCACGTTCCCCTCCCGGTCGATGTGGATCCGGCACCAGTCGGCCCGGCTGTGCCGCAGCACGTTGGTGCCCGCCTCGCGCAGCACCGCCGCCAGTTCGGTAGCGGCCGGCTGCGGCAGGTCCACGGGTGGTGACGGCACCGTGCAGCGCACTCCGCACGACCGGAGCACCTCCGCCACGGCGGCCACCTGCTCGCCGAGGTCGACCGCGCGGTAGCCGTGCACGCTCTCGCGGACCTCGGCGAGCGCGGACGCGGCGAGCCGCTGCACCTCGGCGGCCTCCCGGCCGGCCCGAACCGGGTCGACGGGTGCGAGCCGCGCGGCGAGTTCGGCCTTCAGCGCGATCACCGTCAGACTGTGCCCCAGCAGGTCGTGCACGTCGCGGGCGAAGCGCAGCCGCTCCTCGGCGGCGGCCAGCCTGCCCTGGGCGGCCTGTCCCTGCCGGGCCTCCACCAGCAGGTCCCAGAACCACACCTGGAACCTGTTGACCGCCGCCACGCCCACCCCGACCCCGCCCGTCACGGCCAGGGAACGCCCCACCGATCCACCGGTCCACCAGGCCACCGCCGCCGACACCAGGAGGGCGCCGGCGGTGACCGCCAGCGCTGCGGGAAGGCGGACCACCAGCGGGGCCATCCCGACCAGGGAGGCGCCGAGCCACGCCCAGGTCGGCCAGGCCCCGGCCGCGACCGGGGCCACCAACGGCACGGTCAGTACCGCCACGACGGCCAGGCCGACATGGGCGCGCCGCCGCCACCGCTGCGCGAGCCAGGGGGTGACCGCCGCGTACAACACGGCGGTCTGGGTGGCCGCGAAGGCGAGGATGCCGACGGCGCCGAGCGCGACGCGGCCGACGTCCGGCTCACGGCTCAGGCCGGCCGCCGGCAGCAGGACGGTCGCCCACATCCCGAGGGCCAGCGACAGCAACGTCGCCCGCCGGGCCCGGAGCAGCCGGCGGTCCGCCCGGGGAGTCGCCGCCTCGCTCGTCACGCGTCGATCCTAGGACCGCGCGTCGCCCGGTCCACCCCTGCGAATCGTCACGGTCCGACCGTGCGAAGCGCACGAATTTCCGGTGACGGACGCATCTGCCCACCGCACCGGAGTGCCGGCACTGTCAAGGCATGGAGAACACACGGATGTACGCCGACCCCGCCGCCCGCGTACCGTCGCCCGGGCCGCTGACGACCCCCCAGCCGGCACCCACGGACGCGACGCGGACCGACGTGCCGCCGGCCGGCGGTACGCGACGGCTGCTGTGGCATCTCGGCGAGATGGCGCTGGCGATGGTCGCCGGGATGCTGCTGCTCGGGCCGCTGGTCGAGATGGTCGGCGCCGCGCTGGGGGCGACCGGCGCGCTGGCCCGCCCGGAGGTGGCCGCGCTGGTGATGGCCACCACCATGACCGTCGGGATGACGGTGTGGATGCGCTACCGGGCGCACCACTGGCGTGGGGTCGCCGAGATGGCCGCCGCCATGTACGTGCCGTTCCTGCTGCTCTTCGTGCCGTACTGGACCGGCCTGCTCGACGCCGACGGCCTGCTGCTCGGCGGCCACCTGCTGATGGTGCCGGCGATGGTGCTGGTGGCGGTACGGCATCGGCACGAGTCGCCGGCGGTGATCCGTCGACACCCGGCCGTGGTGGCGCTCGCCCGCCGCTGGCCGACCGGGCTGGCGCTGCTGGTGACGGCGGACATGTGGCTCGACCCGGGGGTGCTCAGCCCGTGGACGATGCTGGTGCTGCCCGGCGGCTACCTGCTGATCGGCCTGTTCCGGCGCACGCTGCGCGGCCCGGGCGTGCTCGCCACCCAATTCGTCGGTCTCGCCGTCTGGGGCGCCCTGGCGCTGGTCGCGGTGGCCGCCGGCGGCCGGACCGCCGAGTGGCTGGTGGCCCTCGGCTGGCTGGCGCACGCCGGGTGGGACCTGGCGCACCATCGGTCCGGCCGGGTGGTGCCGCGCGGCTACACCGAGTTCTGCGGGGTGCTCGACGCGATCCTCGCCGCGGTGATGATCCTGGCGATCCTGAGCACCTCCGCCTGACCGGGACCGCCGCTGACGGGGCACCTGTCGCGGTCATGTGCCGGTCGGCGCAGCGGCCCGGACGGCGTGATGAAAGGCTTGGCACATGAGTTCCGCACCTGCACAGCACGACGCACCGTCCGACGCCACCCCCGCCGGCACCGACGAGGTGAACGCCTTCACCGAGCTCGGGCTGCGCGCCGAGCTGCTGGGCGCGCTGTCCGCCCTCGGCTACGAGGAGCCCACACCGATCCAGCGGGAGGCGATCCCACCACTGCTGGAGGGTCGGGACCTGCTGGGTCAGGCGGCCACCGGCACCGGCAAGACGGCGGCGTTCGCGCTCCCGCTGCTGAACCTCATGACGGCCCACCGTCGTGGCGGTGACCCGGTGGCGCTGGTATTGGTGCCGACGCGTGAGCTGGCGGTGCAGGTCTCCGAGGCGTTCCACCGCTACGGCAAGGATCTGGGTGCCCGGGTGCTGCCGATCTACGGTGGGCAGCCGATCGGACGGCAGCTGCGGGCGCTCGACAGCGGCGTGGACGTGGTGGTCGCCACCCCGGGACGCGCCCTCGACCACATCGCCCGGGGCACCCTGCGCCTCGGTGGGTTGACCACGGTGGTGCTCGACGAGGCCGACGAGATGCTCGACATGGGCTTCGCCGAGGACATCGAGGCGATCCTGGAACACGCTCCGGCGCAGCGGCAGACGGTTCTCTTCTCCGCCACCATGCCGTCGCGCATCGACGGGATGGCCCGGCAGCACCTCAGCGACCCGGTCCGGATCGAGATCGGTCGGGAGCAGCCGGTCGCCGGCGAGGCGCCCCGCGTACGGCAGAGCGCGTACATCGTGACCCGGGCGCACAAGCCGGCTGCGCTGGGTCGGGTGCTGGACGTCGAGTCGCCCACCGCAGCGATCGTGTTCTGCCGCAGCCGGGAGGAGGTCGACCGGCTGACCGAGACGATGAACGGCCGGGGCTACCGCTCCGAGGCGTTGCACGGTGGCATGAGCCAGGAGCAGCGCGACCGGGTCATGGGCCGGCTGCGGGCGGGCACCGCGGACCTGCTGGTGGCCACCGACGTCGCGGCCCGGGGGTTGGACGTCGAGCAGCTCACCCACGTCGTCAACTACGACGTGCCGTCCGCCCCGGAGTCGTACGTGCACCGGATCGGCCGGGTGGGCCGGGCCGGCCGCGAGGGCGTGGCGATCACCCTGGCCGAGCCGCGCGAGCACCGGATGCTCAAGACCATCGAGCGGGTGACCGGCCAGCGGATCACCATCGACAAGATCCCCACCGTGGCGGACATGCGGACCCGCCGGTTGGAGCTGACCCAGGCGGCGCTGCGGGAGAGCCTGCTGGAGGACGACCTCGACCCGTACCGGGTGATCGTGGAGACGCTCACCGACGAGTTCGATCTGATGGAGGTCGCCCTCGCCGCCGTGAAGCTGGCCCATGAGGTGACCTCGCCCGGTTCCGACGACGAGGAGGAGATCCCGCAGGTGCCGGTGCGCGGCCCGCGCGAGGGTCGGCCGGAGAGCGGTGGCCGGGGCGGTGACCGTCGTGGCGGGGGCCGTTCCCGATCCGGCGGCGGCAACACCGTCCAGGTCTTCGTCGGCCTGGGCCGGCGCGCGGGGGTGCGCCCCCAGGACCTGGTCGGCGCGATCACCGGGGAGACCGGGATCCGCGGCCGGGACATCGGCTCGATCGAGATCGCCGACCGGTTCTCCCTGGTGGAGGTGCCGCAGGGGGTGGCCGACGAGGTGATCTCCGGGCTGCGGCAGAGCACGATCAAGGGCCGCAAGGCCACGGTGCGCCGCGACCGCGGGGGCGACGAGCGCTGAGCACGCCGCCGGCGAGACGCTGCTGACACGTGCGACCGGTGGGGCGGAGACGGTGCCGCCCCACCGGTAAGCGCTACTCGATGTTTCCGCTTACCACGTTGTTGCCCCCAGCCAACGACATGCCACCGGACGCGTGGTCGTAGGCCCGCATCACGTTGTTGCTGACGATCCAGTTGTTGCTCGTGCCAACGGTGACGATCGGTCGGTCCTGCCGGCGTGGCGTCGTGTCGTCGTAGAACTGGTTACCGATCACCTGACACATTGCGGAATCGCGGCCGCGGATGCCGTTCTCCCCGTTGTCGTGGATGTCGAGACCCATGATCCGGGTACGTCCGGACGAGTAGAGCTCGATGCCGTTGGAGGCGTTACGCCACAGCCGGCCGCCGACAAACTGGTTCCCCCAGACCTGCCAAAGGACGACTCCGCTGCCGGCGCCACCCGTGCCGTTCGATTCCACGTAGATGTTCTGGAAGATGTTCCGATGGGCGCTGTCGCCTAGCTCGACACCGTTGCCGACGCATCCCCAGACGTGGAGGTTGTCGAAGAAACAGGCGCCGTCGTGCAGCCGCACGCCCGTCCGGCACTCCCCGACCCAGACGTTGAGGAACTCGTTGTCGTACGCCACGGCGTTGACGAAGATGCCGACGCCGAGGCAGTCCTCGATGTTGATGTCGGTGATCTTGTTGGCGTGGGCGCTGGCGTTCTCGTCCGTGCCGACGAATTCCATCCCGTGACTACCCGAGTTACTGAGGTGCAGGTGGTGGAAGGTGGAGCGGGGGCCACGGACAGTCAGCAACACGTTCGAGGTCCGCATGCCGTGGAAGTGCACGTTGGAGATCTGGTTGTACTTGCCCGTTGAGATCAGGCGGCCGGTGTAGCCCGGAGCCGGCTGGATGATCGCCGAGCCGATGTTCTCTCCGGTCCAGGTCACGTTCGCCGGAAATGCCACCTCGGATCCGAGGCCGAGCCTCCCCACCGGCTGGTGGATCTCCCCACCATCGGACGGCAGCAGGCCGAGCGCAGCGATGATCTTGGCTGATTCGTCTCTGCCGTCGAGCAGGCAACCGACCCGGGGGTCCCGCAGGCTGAGGGGGGCCTCCCGCACGGTCGCGACCGAAGGCGCACCGGTCTGCCCCGCGACCGCGAGAGTAGCCACCGTCGTCGCCACCGCAGCGCCCGCTCCGCCAGCGAAGAACACCCGCCGGCCCAACCGCCGCCCCGCCGGATCTGACCGTTGTGGCACTGCCGGCGGTACCGCACCAGGTGCACTCACGATCGGATCACGCCTCTCTTCCGTCGGGTGCCGCGTCGAGCAGCGGGCAGACTCTACAGCGGATCACCGTCGGCTGGGGACGCGCGTGGGACGGCCCGATGCCCCTCGCCCAAGCGGTGGAACGAGGCGCGGTCAGAAGGAGTACGGCCCGAAGCGACCCCAGGCCACCACGGCGGCGAGCACCAGCAGCACCGCGCAGGTGATCGCGCCCTGGACCTCCGTGCGACGCCCCTCCTGGGTGTCCTGCTTCTTCGTGTCACGAAGGTGCACCAGGATGCCGCCGATCATGACGATGACCAGGCCCACGGCGGCGAGTGGGGTGAGCACGGTGGCGACGCCGGTGAGTGGTGGCAGCACGAGCCCGACGGCGGCCAGCACCTCGACGAAGCCGAGGGCCTTGACCTGCGACGGCGGGACCGGATCCACCCATCGCATCATCTCGCGCAGCTTGTCCTTGGGTTGGGTCAGCTTGGCCAGGCCGGCGCCGGCGAAGACAGCGGCGAGAATGATCTGGAGGATCCAGAGCACCAGGTTCACGGGGTTTACCTCCGGGGGCACCGCCTCGCGGCGGAGAGGTGGTTGACGCTTCGAGCGAGACAGTAGCGCTCGACGCGCGGACAGCGACGACCCCCGCCGTCACGGGAACGGCGGGGGTCGTCGCGGTCGGAGAGTCAGGAGACGAAGAGCGCCGGTCCGTCCAGGGCCGGGACGTCGGCCGGGGTCAGTGCCAGGGCGAGCACGTCGGCCACGTCGGCCAGGGTGTGCACGGTCAGCGCCTCACGCACCTCGGTCGGCAGGTCGTCCAGGTCGGGCTCGTTGCGCGCCGGGATGATCACCTCGGTGAGGCCGGCCCGGTGCGCGGCGAGCAGCTTCTGCTTCACCCCGCCGATCGGCAGCACCCGACCGGAGAGCGTCACCTCGCCGGTCATCCCGAACTCGGGGCGGACCGGGCGGCCGGTGACCAGCGACGCCAGGGCCGTGACCATGGTGATGCCGGCGCTCGGGCCGTCCTTGGGCACCGCGCCCGCCGGGAAGTGGACGTGGATCCGCCGCCCGGCCAGGGCGTTCGGGTCGATGCCGAACCGTCGCCCGTTGGAGCGCAGGTACGACAGCGCGATGTGCGCCGACTCCTTCATCACGTCGCCGAGCTGGCCGGTCAGGGTCAGCCCCGGCTCGCCCTCCATGCTGGTCGCCTCGATGAAGAGCACGTCCCCGCCGGCGCCGGTGACGGCGAGGCCGGTCGCCACGCCGGGCACCGCGGTGCGCTCGGCCGACTCCGGGGTGAACTTCGGTCGCCCCAGGTAGCCGGTGAGGTTGTCGGTGTCGACGCGTACCGGCGACGGGTCGGTCGCCAACGTCACCGCCACCTTGCGCAGGATCTTCGCCAAGCCCCGTTCGAGCTGCCGGACGCCGGCCTCCCGGGTGTACTCCCCGGCGATCAGCGCGAGCGCCTCGTCGGCGATCTGCACCTCGTCGGCGGTCAACCCGGCCCGCTCCCGCTGCCGGGGCAGCAGGTGGTCGCGGGCGATGGCGACCTTCTCGTCCTCGGTGTAGCCGTCCAGCATGACCAGTTCCATCCGGTCCAGCAGCGGGCCGGGGATGGACTCCACCACGTTTGCGGTGGCCAGGAAGAGCACGTCGGACAGGTCGAGGTCGACCTCCAGGTAGTGGTCCCGGAACGTGTGGTTCTGCGCCGGGTCGAGCACCTCCAGCAGGGCGGCGGCGGGGTCACCGGCGTAGCCGGCGGCCAGCTTGTCCACCTCGTCGAGGAGCACGACGGGGTTCATCGAGCCGGCCTCGCGCAGCGCGCGGACGATCCGGCCGGGCAGTGCGCCCACGTAGGTGCGCCGGTGACCGCGGATCTCCGCCTCGTCGCGGACACCGCCGAGGGACACCCGGACGAAGGTGCGGCCGAGCGCCCGCGCCACGGACTCGCCGAGGCTGGTCTTGCCGACCCCGGGAGGGCCGGCGAGGGCGAGGACCGCGCCGGAGCCGCGTCCGCCGACCACGCCGAGGTTGCGCTCGGCCCGCCGGTTGCGCACGGCCAGGTACTCCAGGATGCGGTCCTTCACGTCGGCCAGGCCGGCGTGGTCGGCGTCGAGCACCGCCCGGGCCGCGGCCAGGTCGGTGTTGTCCTCGGTACGCGTGCCCCACGGCATTTCGAGCACGGTGTCGAGCCAGGTGCGGATCCAACCCGCCTCCGGGGAGGCGTCGCTGGCCCGCTCCAGCTTGCCGACCTCGCGCATGGCCGCCTCGCGGACCTTCTCCGGCAGGTCGGCGGACTCGACCCGGGAGCGGTAGTCGGCCGAACCGTCCGGCTCGTCCTCGCCCAGCTCCTTGCGGATCGCGGCGAGCTGCTGACGCAGCAGGAACTCGCGCTGGGACTTCTCCAGCCCCTCGCGGACGTCACTGTTGATCTGCTCGGTGACCTCCTGCTCGGCCAGGTAGTCCTTCACCCAGCCGACCAGCAGCTCCAGGCGGGCGGTCACGTCCGGCGCGGCGAGCAGCTCGGTCTTCTGCTCCAGGGTCAGCCAGGGCGCGTAGCCGGCCGAGTCGGCCAACTCGGAGAGGTCGGTCATCCGCTCCACCGCGTCGATGACCTGCCAGGCACCCCGCTGTTGCAGGACCGAGGTCACCAGGGCGCGGTACTCGCGGGCGAGTTCGCGGGCCCTGCCGGCGTACGCGGGCTCGTCGAGTTCGGACGCCTCGACCCAGAGTGCGGCGCCGGGGCCGGGGACGCCGGAGCCGATCCGGGCCCGGGACAGGCCACGGATGACGGCGGCGGGCTCACCCTCGGGCAGCCGGCCGACCTTCTCGATGGTGGCGATCACGCCGACCGGGCCGTACTCGCCGTCGATGCGGGGCACGGCGAGCAGCTTGCGGTCGCCGGTCGCGCGGGCGGCGTCGACGGCGGCCTGGGTGGACGGGTCGAGGGTCACCGGGATGACCATCCCGGGCAGCAGCACGGCGTCGGTCAGGGGAAGTACCGGAAGAGTTGCCATGGAACACCTGCCATCACGTTGACTTGAGCGTGCCTGGCTCAAGTAACGAAGCGTTCCCCTTGTTCCGGCTTGTGACCCAGGCCACTCCACCGCCGGCCCGCCGGGTCGCCCCGACCAGCGTGGCGACCCGACCTGACACCTCAGGTGAGCGTGCTCTCGACCGTGTTCGCGATCGAGCCGGTCACCCCCGGGATGGTGGCGTACAGCCGGGGATCTCCCGGGGGCAGCACCGGCTCCGGGGCGTTCGCACGCGGGTCGTCGTCGTACCGGAACTCGCCCTTGCCGTCCGGCGACGGTCCGGACGCCCAGCGGCTCTGCGCCGCGTCCGTGCCCGAGGAGAACCCGAGGTACGTGTAGCCGTACTCCTCGGTGAGGTCGCCGGAGTCCGGGAACGCCTCCGGCACCGGCATGTCCTCCAGCCCGTCCTCCTTGAGCTGTTCGATGGCGGCCAGCCACATGTTCTGGTGCATCGTGTCGCGGGCCAGCAGGAAGCGCAGCATCTGCTTGACGCCCGGGTCGTCGGTCATGTGGAACAACCGGGCGACCTGGAGCCGACCCTGCGCCTCCGCTGTCACGTTGAGCTGGAAGTCGGCCAGCAGGTTGCCGCTGGCGGTGACGTACGCGCCGTTCCACGGCACCCCGTTGGAATCAGCGGGCAAGGCTCCGGCCCCGGCGTGAATGAAGTGCGCCGGATTCGAGCCGGCGTAGATCGCCGCCCCGCCGGGATCCTCCGCGATCCCCTCCGACAGCGACAACGGCGCGCTGTCCAACAACCGGGTGATCATCGTGCAGATCATCTCGACGTGGCCCATCTCCTCGGTGCCGACGTCGAGCAGCAGATCCTTGTACCTGCCGGGCAGGCGGCAGTTCCACCCCTGGAAGAGGTACTGGTTGGCGACGGTCATCTCACCCCACTTGCCGCCCAGCACCTCCTGCAGGCGGCGGGCGAACGCGGCGTCCGGGCCGTCCGGTTTGGCCTCGAACTGCAGATCCTTGACGTGACTGAACATCTGACCCCCTCGGTACGGGAATTGGCAGTGCAGCCGTTCCCGTACCGGTGACCCGGCCGGGCCAACCCGTGTCCCGGCGGGGTCAGCGCACCGGAAGCAGCACCTCCAGCGCCGCGCCGCGCGGCTGCAACCGGTGCGCCCGTAGCGTTCCCCCATCCACTGCGACGAGCTGCCGGACGATCCACAGCCCCAACCCGGACATCCCGGGCGCCGGCACCGGGCGGCGCAGTGCGGCGAGCAGCGCGTCGTCGACGCGGCCCTCGTCGGTGACCAACATGCTCAGGCCGGGGCCGCGCACCGTGGCGTAGAGCCCGACCTGCCCCTGCGACGGCCCGTGCCGCAGCGCGTTCTCCACCAGGTTGACGAGCACCTGACGGGTCCTCCCGGCCGGCACCGGGCACGATCCGGCCGACCGGGTGGCCCGCACCCGCCGCCGGCCGACCGGCACCAGCGCGGCGGCCTCCCGCAGGATGCCCGCCAGCGCGACGGTCGGCTCCGGTGCGGGGGCCGGCGCCAGCGCGCCGGTGCCGGCCGTGGCGTCGCGCAGCAGGCTCTGCAGGTGGGCGGCCTGGTCGCGGGCCAGCGCGGTGATCGCCCGCCGGTCGGTTCCGCTCAGCTCGCGGTGCTCGTCGGCCAACGCGCGGGTCAGCGAGGTCAGGGTGCTGATCGGTGTACGGAACTCGTGGCACAACACCCGCAGCAGCAACTCCGGATCGGCCACCGGTGCTCGCAGGTCACCCGAAGTGGGCTCGATCCGGCGCAACCCTCGCAGCAGGCCCTGCAAACCGTGGCGTGCGCGCATCCACCCGACTCCCCTCGTTCGGTGCGTACCCGCATGATCGGTACCCGCTGGGGAACGGCGCAGACATGCCGGGAGCCTCCACCATGCGAATCGTCGTCGTGGACGATCACCCCCTCTTCGTCCGCGGCCTCGAACTGCTGCTCCCCGTCAGCACCGACGGCCGGGCCGAGGTGGTCGCCTCCACCGGCGACGCCGCCGCCGCGGCGGCGCTGGTCAGCCGCTGCCGACCCGACCTGGCCCTGGTCGACCTGCACATGCCGCCGCCGGGCGGCATCCGGGCGGTGGCAGCGATCCGACGGACCACCCCCCGGATACGCGTGGTCGCGATGTCCGGTGCCACCGACCCGGCAGCGGCGATGGAGGCGCTGCGGGCCGGTGCCGAGGGGTTCCTGCCGAAGACCAGCGAGCCGGAGGCACTGCTGACCCCGCTGCGGGCCGTCCTCGACGGGTGGGCGGTCCTCCCGGCCGCACTGCTGCACGCGATGCTGCGCCCCACCCACGCGACGCCCGTCGACCTGGACGGCGAGGAACGCCGGCTGCTGCGGGCGATCGCCTCCGGCCGCCACACCGTCGACATCGCCGACGAACTGCATGTCTCCGAGCGGACGGTGAAACGAATGACCGCCGCGTTGCTGCGCAAGTTGCGGGTTTCCAACCGGGCGGAGGCGGCCGCCGTCGCCGGGCACGCCGGCCTTCTCGGCGAATGAGGCGACTTCATCCGCCCCGATTCACGGTTTTGCTCGGTAACGGAATCGCGACGCGCCGAATGAATAGGACGCGTATTGTTGCGGATTCCGGGGGTGATAGGTCAGACTTTGGACACATCCCGCCGCACACAGGGAGTAATCGGCAATGGCGAGAAAAGTAATCACGGTCCTGACCGACGACCTCGACGGTGGGAAGGCCGATCGGACGGTCGAGTTCAGTCTCGACGGCGTCGCCTACACGATCGATGTCTCGGACGAGAATGCCGGCGTCCTTCGCAAGGCGCTGGATCCGTACATCAATGCGGGTCGGCGGATCGGGCGCGGCCCGGTCGAGAGCGCGCGCTCGGTCCGGCGTCCGGGGCGACCCGCCGGCGCGGGAATGGATCGCGAGCAGAACCGCGCAATCCGGGAATGGGCCGTGAAGAACGGCTACAAGATTTCCGAACGGGGCCGGATCCCGGTCGAGGTCGTCGAGGCGTACAAGAGCCGCTGACGCGCGAGTCGACGACGGGGCCCCGCCGGAAACGGCGGGGCCCCGTCGGCTTGTCCGGGTGATCCCGACAGCGCGACGGCCGGTCACCCGGGGGTTGTCGCCCCGGGTGACCGGCCGTCGTTGGTGCGTCCGGTCAGTTGACGGTGATGCGCACCGAGTCGAACGCGGGGGTCTGGTTCGCCCGTTCCATCATCGGCAGACGGTGCGAGCCGTCACCGGCCCAGACGGAGCACTGCGCGGTGCCCGACTCCGGCAGGCCCGGAACCTGGATGGTCACCTCGTCGGGCTGGGCCCCACCGCGACCGTCCTCGGTCGCGACGAAGAACGCAGGCACCTCCTGCGGCTCCGGCGGGGTGGTCAGGCTGTCCAGCATCCGGCACGCGGTGTGGAAGTGACCCCGGACCAGGCCCTGGGCGTTGAGCAGCGAGCTCTCCACGTAGTAGCCGCCCTGACCGGCCGCCAGGAAGCGGTCGCGGACCAGGTTGCGGGTGCTGACCCGCAGGGTGAAGGCCTGATTCTGGCCGACCTGCTGGGGGAACTGGGTGATGAGCAGCGACGGGTTGTTCGCGGCGGCGCCGACCTCACCGAACTCGGTGCTCACGCACCGGTTGCCGTTCTGGAAGCCGTCGTGCGGCTGGAGCCGGCTCTCGTCGCAGTCGTTGGCCAGCACGCCGAGACCGGCGCCGGGGGCGTTGCCGCCACCGTTGTTGCCGCCACCGTTGTTGCCGCCACCGGGCGTCGTGGTGGGGCTGCTGCCGCTGCCGTTGTTGCCGCCACCGTTGTTGGTCGGCTGCACCGTGCAGGTGGCGAGTTCGGCGAGACCCTGCGGTCGGGGGCCGACGCGGTCGATGGCGGTCGTGATCCGGTCCAGCACCGCGCGCCGCTTGCCGGCCAGCGGTTGCAGGATCGCGTTACGGATGAACGCCTCACCCTTGTTGCCCTCGGCGGCGAGCCGGCGGTCCGCCTCGGCGATCTGCGCCTGCAGCTGAGCCAGGTTGCGGTCCACCTCGGCCCGCGCCCGGTCCGGCACCTGCGGCAGCTTGGCCGTCACGTCCGGGCAGGCGATGGCCGTGCCGGTGCCGACCGTGCCGTCCTTTCCATCCTCGCACTCGGGGACCGACTGCTGCCCGTCACCCCAGTGGTTGCGCACCCACCGACCGTTCTGCCAGGTTCGGCTGGTGGAACCGCCGCCGCTCGGCGCGGTCGCGCCCGGGCTCGGTTCCACGCACTGCCCAGCGGCCGGGCGGGGCTTATTGGTCCGCCGGTCCTGGGCCGACGAAATCTGGGTCACGGCGACGACTCCGCCGAACACCGCGAGCGTGCCGACAACGGCCAACAGACGCTTGCTCCGCGCGTTGCCGGGTGACCGGCGCGCCCGAGTGGACCTGCGCATCGAATTGCTCTCCTTCTCGATCCGGTTGTGGATTCCTGCCCTCGGCGGACCGACGGATGTGAGATGGCACGCCACGGCGGCGAGCACCGTGACCTACCCGGTAATGCGTCGATGGCCGACGATGCCCTTTCCACACCGTCCCCCGGGTCCCGACGACGCGAGTGGGGAGATCCTGTTCATTCGCGCAGGAGTACGGGGCGGCGAGCGAGATGGTTCAACCAGTTCACAGGAAATTGCCGCGACCCGACCCGGAGGCGGGGCGGAGCAGTGAATCAGCAGGTGGAACGGGTACGGCGTCAGTCGGCGCAGAGGTGGTCGAAGGCGAACCCGCCGACCAGTTCGTCGCGACGTCGACTCAGCGCGACGATCTGCGCGGTCAACTCGGCGCGTGGCACCAGCTCGGCGACGGCGTCGTCCCGCAGTCGCTCCCCGACCGCGACCGTGGCGAGATCCTCGGCCAGCCGGGCCGGGTCGATCCCGCAGGAGAAGCGGTGCTCGATCACCGAGACCCGCTCGACGAGGCACGCGTCGGGGCGGACCTGCACCCAACTCCACCCCTGCGCCGGCCCGTCCGCCCAGCGGACGTGCAGTCCCCGCACGATCGGATCGGCCACCCGCCCGGCCACGTACGCCTCCACCACCGCCGCGCGGGTCAGCGCGCCGAGGTCGTTGACCGCTCCGGTACGGCCGTCCGGCAACCGGCCGAGGATGTCCCGGAAACCCGTCGGGACCGGTTCGTCGTCGGAGGTGGCCAGCGCGGCGCTACCGGCGGCGTAGGCGCGCGCGTCGATCACGTACTCCACGAGGCGACGCCCGTGCTCGGTCGCCGTCAACGTCGGAGAACCGATTCGCAGCACGGGCAGGCCGGCGGCCTCGCTCACCGCGTCCTTCAGCCGCTCGACGCGCTGCTCCGCCGAGCCGGCGGCCGCGACCGGGCCGATCTCCACAGCGACGACCGCGCGGCCGGTGTCAGCCGAGCAGACCACGAAGTCGAAGCTGGCGCGGCTGGCCGAACTCCACTGGCTGCCGGTGACGCCGGGCGGCCGCCCCTGGACCAGGTCACTGAGCCTGCGGTTCGTCTGGATCCGCTGGCCGGCGCGGCTGAGCAGCGTGTCGCGTCCGCTCTCGGCGGACACCGTCCGCAGCCAGCCGCGGTCGTCGCTGCCGATGCTCGTCATCTGCCTGATCCATCCGCCGGTCGGTCGAGCCGGGCCGAGTCTAGGCGGTCGATCATGGGGTAGGCCTCGGCGGCACGCCCGCTTCGGACGCGCCGCCCGGCCGCTACTCGCCGGCGCCGATCACCGGCCCTCGAAATGCACACGAAGGCTCCGCGCCCGCCGAGCAAGGTCAACCCGAGATCGGTGAAGTGGGGCGATCATCTGGGGGCGGATACCGCCACATCGGGGGACCTGGTGTGGATCACGCTCCAGGGCAGCGCCGAGCAGGCGGCATGTGGCCTAACTCACAGATGAACCGCGTTCCGAAGACTCGGTTGGGGTGTATCCAGCGGAGTCGCCGGTCGCGGACCGGCCGGGAGGTCAGCATGTCGCGACAGCAGCTCGGCAGCCGCGCCGGCAACGGTCGGGACGACCCGCGCGCCCGTCGACCTCGCCTGGCCGGTGATCCGACCATCCGCCGTCGCCCGCGCACCGATCGAGCGGGACGGCACCACCGACTTCCACCGCGACCCGTGGCCGCCCGTCCGTCCGCCCCGCCGGTCGGCGTCGCAGCGAGCGCCGACACCGTCGACGCGAACCCCCGCACCACCGGGACCGCCCCGCGGCGGAGCACCGCCGAGACGGCGGACGTCGCCCGGATCGCTGCCCACGCGGCCCGCCAGGTGCCCGGCGTCACCGACGCCCACCCGGCCACCGTCCGGCTGGCCGACACCACCGTGGGGCTCGACCTGCACCTGGTCACCACGTACGGGTACAGCGTGCCCGCCGTCACCGAGGCGGTCCGGATCGCCGTCGCCGACCGGGTGGCCGCCGAAACCGGCCTCACCGTGGCCGCGGTGACCATCACGGTGGACGACCTGATCGTCCCCGGGGCGTACCACGCCGACCCAGGACCACCGGCCCGGCGACCCGAGGCCGGCATGCGCATGGTCAACCGGGCCGCCTCGGCGCTGCTGGCCGTCGTGCTGCTGGTCGGCGGGGTGCTGCTGGCCGTTCAGGCGCTGCTGGTCACGCTGGGCCGCCCGGCGTCGCTGCTCGCCCGCACCGGTTGGTACGACGCGTTGACCAACGCCCGGTGGCACGACCCGGACGTCCGCACCGGCGCCGGCGCGGCCATCCTGTCGGGCCTGGTCATCCTGGTCGCCCAACTGCGCCGCTGGACACCGTCCCGGCTGCGCGTCGACGAGCGGGACGGCTGGCACCTGCGCAGACGGTGCGTGGAACGCCGGCTGACCGACGCGGCCGGGACCGTGCCGGGTGTTCGTCGGGCACGGGTGCGCGTGCGGCGGCGCGGTGACCAGTGGCGGCCCCGGGTGCGCGCCACCGGCGACCCCGCGGCGCACGCGGAGGTCGAGTTCGCCGTGCGCCAGGAGCTGCGGCGGCTCGCCGCGCCCCGCACCGGCCGGATCGAGATTCGGCTGCTGCCGCACCGGAGGCCGGCATGACCGACGCCGCCCACCGCCTGCTGTGGACGATCGTCGCGCTGGTGCTGGTGGCGGCCGGGGCGACAGCGATGTGGGCCGGCGTCAGCGCCCCGGCCGACGACGAGACGGGGGCGGCGGTGCTCGGCGCCGGCCTGCTCGACGCGTGGCGACTGGCCGCGCCGTGGAGCACCCTGGCCGCGGCCGCCACCGGAGTGCTCGCCGCCCTCGCCGGGCAGCGCCTGTTGGCAGGCGGGCTGCGCCGACCCCGCGAGGCGCTACGCGGCATGCTGAGCCACCACGGCCACCGTCCCGGCCGTACCCGCCTGGCCACCGACGTGCTCATCGGCGCGCTGGAGCGGGACCTGACGACCGGCGACCACGGGGTGCGCCGCGCACGGGTGGTGCTCACCGGCGCGCCGCAACGGCCCGACGTGTGGATCCGGGTGGATCTGGCGGCCGGCGTGGCAGCCGACGGTGTACGCGCGCACGTGGACGCCGCGGTCCGCCGGTTCGCGACGACCGCCGGCTGCGCACCCGCGCACCTCGACGTGACCGCCCGTATGGAGCCCGGCCCGCCCTGACCCGCGTCGCGCCACCCGGACGGGCATGATCGGTGCCGGGGACGGGAGGTACGCGGATGCGGGTGGTGTCGCTGGTGCCGTCGCTGACCGAGGCGGTGGCGTTGACAGTGCCGGGAGTGCTGGTCGGGGCCACCGACTGGTGCAGCCACCCGGTCGGGCTCGACGTCGCACGGGTCGGTGGCAGCAAGTACCCGGACCTGGACCGGGTCCGCGCGCTGCGGCCGGACGTGGTGCTCCTGAACGTGGAGGAGAACCGCCGGGCCGACGCCGAGGCGCTGCGGGCTGCCGGCGTACCGGTGCGGGTCACCTATCCGCGCACCGTCGCGGGCGCGTTGACCGAGCTGGGCGACCTGCTCGCCGAGCTGGGCGCGTCGACGGAGCCGACCTGGCTGCGCGCGGCACGGCGGGCCTGGGCCGACCCGCCCCTGCTGACGCCGACCCGCCGGGCGGTGGTGCCGGTGTGGCGTCGGCCGTGGGTGGTGCTCGGCGGCGACACGTTCGCCGGCGACGTGCTGCGTCGGCTCGGCGTGGTCAACGCCTACGACGAGCACCCGGAGCGCTATCCCCGGCCCACCCTCGCCGAGCTGCGCGGGCAGCAGCCCGACCTGGTGGTGCTGCCCGACGAGCCGTACACGTTCACCGCCGACGACGGGCCCGAAGCGTTCCCCGGCGTACCCTGCGCCCTGCTCTCCGGTCGGCACCTCACCTGGTACGGCCCCTCGCTCGCCGAGGCGCCCGCGCTCCTGGCCGACCAGCTGTCCCGGCCGGTGCCAGCCGGGTGACCCGACACGTGCCGGCCACTGGCGGGACAGGTCACCCGGCCGGGGCACGCCGCGCGGCCAGGAGGCTGGCGCCGATGGAGATCGCCAGGGTCAGCACCACCACCGCGAGGGTCAACCAGACCGGCAGTTTGCCCATCGGCGTCTCGGCGAGGACGAGTTTCAGCCCGGCGAAGGCCAGCAGGAACGCGAGTCCGTAGCGCAGGTAGCCGAAGTGTCGGAGCAGGCCGGCGAGGCAGAAGTAGAGGCTGCGCAGCCCCAGCACGGCGAACGCGGTGGCCGTCCAGACCAGGAAGGTGTTGGTGGTGATGGCGAGGATCGCCGCCACCGAGTCGATGGCGAACACCACGTCGGTGGCCTCGATGGCGACGAGCGCCACCAGCAGCAGTGTCGCCGTCCGCCGGCCGGCCACCCGGGCCGTGAACCGGTCGCCGTGGTAGCGCGCGTCGGTGGGCACGAGCTTCCGGAACAGCCGGACCACGACGTTGCGTTCCGGGTCGACGTCCGGTTTCCCGCGTACGGCGAGCCGCCAGCCGGTCCAGATCAGGAACGCGCCGAGCACGAACCCGGCCCAGGTCAGCCGTTCCAGCAGCTCGGCACCGGCGAGGATGAACAGCAGACGGAAGACGAGCGCCCCGACGACCCCCCAGAACAGCACCTTGTGCTGGTAGCCGGCCGGCACCTGGAAGTAGCCGAAGAGCAGGGCGAAGACGAACACGTTGTCCACCGAGAGCGCCTTCTCCAGCAGGTACCCGGAGAAGTACGCGATGGCCGGGTCGCCGCCGAGCCCCCACCAGACGACCAACCCGAACAGCAGACCCGCGCCGATCCAGACGGCGCTCCACAGCAGCGCCTCGCGTAGGTCGATGACGTGGTTGTCCCGGTGCAGGAGCACGTCCACCGCGAGCATCACGGCGATCACCGCGCCGACTGCCGCCCAGGCCCACAGCGGGACCGTGACCGCCACCTCCGTCACCGAAGCCTCCCGCATCGGCCCCGGTGCGCCCGTCACCCCGCCCGCCGGCCGGACGTTCCCGAGCCTAGGCGAACGGCCGACCCGACGTCGGCGGTCCCGCGAACTCGGCCGGACGGACCGGACGGGTCCAACGTCCCGTGCCGATGCGGTCCGTCGGCCCTGCCGCCGACGGCGCGATGAGCGTCCACTGGAGATGCCACCGGGAGTGCGGTGCGAGACTGAGAAGGGACGTGGGGACCATGACCGCGACGACCGACCGGGTCACCGTCGAGAACACCGCTCCGACGGCCGGCACCACTGGAGGGCGGGCCGTCCGGTACATCCTGGCCAGCCTCCGACTGGCGCTCGGCTGGATCTTCCTCTGGGCGTTCGTCGACAAGATGTTCGGGCTCGGGATGGCCACCGAGTCGACGAACGCCTGGATCAACGGGGGCAGCCCCACCAAGGGCTTCCTCACCTTCGGGGTGACGGGCCCGTTCACGGACGTGTACACCGCGATCGCCGGTGCCGCCTGGGCGGACTGGCTGTTCATGGTCGGCCTGGCCGGAATCGGTGTCGCCCTGCTGCTCGGCATCGGCGTGCGGGTCGCCGCCGTGACCGGTGGGCTGCTGCTGGTCCTGATGTGGACCGCCGTCCTACCTCCGGAGAACAACCCCTTCATGGACGACCACCTGATCTACGCCGCGGTGCTGGCGGTCCTCGCGCTGGTCGACGCCGGCGACACCTGGGGCCTCGGCCGGGTGTGGGCGCAGCTGCCCGTCGTCCAGCGACTGCCCTGGCTGCGTTGACCACGAGGCGTCACCCTGAGCGGGCGTCACCATCCCCGGTGACGCCCGCCGGCCCGTTCCCGGGCGCCGCCCGGCCTGTCGCGCGGCCCTCGTCGCACTGGCTGTCGACGGCGGCGCGGGTGTGGATTCGAGCAGGTGGCGGGTCCGCCGCACATCGGTGAGGTGCTATCCGGCAGGATCGACGGTGACCGGACACATCACCCGCAACGGCAGGAGATCCCCGCATGAACCAGGCAGCAGGCGCCCGATCCGGCAAGCCCGAGGTGGGTCCGATCGAGGGTGCACCGCCCGCCGACCTCGTGATCGAGGACATCACCGTGGGCGACGGCCCGCAGGCGGAGGCGGGCCAGCTGGTCAGCGTGCACTACGTCGGCGTGTCCCACTCCACCGGCGGCGAGTTCGACTCGTCGTGGAACCGGGGCCAGGCGTTCGAGTTCCCGCTCGGCGGCGGTCAGGTCATCGCCGGCTGGGACCAGGGCGTCGTCGGTATGCGCGTCGGCGGCCGTCGCCGGCTGACCATCCCGCCACACCTCGGGTACGGCGACCGGGGCGCGGCCGGTGTCATCAAGCCCGGCGAGACGCTGATCTTCGTCGTGGACCTGCTCGGCGTGCGCTGACCGACTTCCGGGGTCGCCGGTTCACGCTGGCGACCCCGCGCCGGTCAGGCGGCCAGCTGCAGGTGTGCGGTCGTGTCTCCGGTGAGGCGCGCGGCGTCGACCACCGTGGCCGGCTCCAGGATCGGCATCACGCGGTGCAGACCGCTGGCCCGGAGCACCCGTGCCACCACCGGGCTCGGGTCGACGAGGACAAGCTCGCCACCGCAGGCCCGGACGCGCAGATGCGCGGCGAGCAGCGTGCGGACGCCAGCGGCGGAGAGCAGCCGCAGATCGGACAGATCAAGCTGAAGCACCCGGCGAGCCGGAGCGGACCACAACGCGGACCGGAAAGCCGCCACGGTGGCGATGTCGATCTCACCCGACACCCGCATGACGACCACCTGGTCACCCATGCTGACCTGCACGTCGAGCCGGTCGCTGTCCTCTCCCATGGCTAGAAATCTAGCCGCCACCTCCGACAGTTTCGCCCCTCGGCGGAGTGATTCCGGGTACGCCCAGGGTCATACCCCGAGGCGAGCCCCCTCCGCCTGAGGGACGAGGCTCGGGGCCCCTCCCGCCCTGCTCCGCCCGGACGTGACCACCTCCAGGTCGACCGGCCGGGCCGCCGGCTCCCGCCACCACGTCGGCACGCGGTGGTCGGCGCGACCCACCGACGACGGTCGACGGCAGCCGGCACCGTGGTGGCCGACGGGCTGCACGGCCCCAACGGGCGCTACCGGATGATCACCGGGGTACGCCGGCACGGCGACCACCTCTGGCTGGGCAGCCTGACCGGGCCAGGGGTGGCCCGCGTACCCCTGTGGTGACCGCCGGAGCAGGCGCGCGGCGACGGGCCGGTTCGCCGCAGCGGACCGGCCCGTCGTGACGCCGTTTCCTCAGCGACCGCTGACCGAGGGCGCCGGGGCCGGCGACCCGCCGGCCACCGCGCCCGGGTGGGCCGGCGCGACGGGGGCGGGCTTGAGCCCGGGAGGCACCGGCAGCGCGCTACCTCGGACGAACTCGTCCCAGCTGACGTTCCACGCGGTCCAGCCGTTACCCGGTTGCAGTTCGACCTCGGTGCCCTTCACGGTCACCAGGTCCCCGACCTGCGTCACCCCCATCAACCAGTCGGCCGCGGCGGCGGAGACGTTGGCACAACCGTGGGAGACGTTCGTGTTGCCCTGGTCCCCCTCCGACCACGGGGCGGAGTGGATGAACTCACCGCCCCAGGTGTAGCGCTGGGCGTCGTCGACGTCCACCACGTAGCCGCCGTTGGGCTCACCCCGGGTGTCGAAGGTGGTCCGTTCGTGCTTCTCCATGATCACCATTTTGCCGCTGGAACTCGGCGTGCTCGGCTTGCCCAGACTGACCGGGATCCGGCGGATCTGCTTGCCGTCCCGCAGGACCGTCATCTGCTTGGTGGCGTTGTCGATCTCCAGCGAGACCTGCCGTCCGATCGTGGACGTCGCGGTGCGCTCGGCGTCACCGACCCGGTCCTTGCCGATCGGCAGGCCCTCCAGGCCGGCCCGGACGCTGATCGTCGTCCCCGGTTTCCAGAAATCGGGTGCCCGATAATAGACCTGGGTCCCGTCCTCGAGCCATGACCAGGTGCCCGGCTGCGGAGGATTCGTCTTCACGAACAACCGTCGCTGAACATCCGCTCTGGCCTCTTTCGGAATTCCCGGGTCGAACGCGACGGTAACCGGCATCGCCGTGCCGTACGTCCGTTTGCCGACGAAATAGAGGGTGCTGGTGATCTGCGGTTTGGTCGATGTAGCCATCGTGGTGAAGGTGGTGGTGCGGGTCGTGGTGGCACCGGAGTCACCGGTGGCTGTCACCTCGGCGGTGTAGGTCCGTCTCGGCTGCAACGGAGCGCTCGGCACCCAGCCCGAACCGTCCTCGCGCGGCTCGGCGTCGACCTGCTTGCCCTTGTCGTCGGTCAGACGTACGCCGGTCACCCGGCCCCCCTTGACCACGGTGCCCACCTCGGCGCTGACCGGCACGTCGCGGGCCTTGTCCCCCGGCGTGACGGCGAGCTCCGGCGGGGCGGCGTGCTTCTTGGCCGAACCGGTCGCGGACCCCCGGTCGGCGGTGCACCCACCCAGGACGAGTGGTGCGGCTGCGATGGTTACCGCCAACAGCGTCAATCGCCGCCTACACGTCATGTTCAGTCCCCCCGTATTCGACTTCCCTATGCCGACATTCTCGCTTCCCGGGCATGCACGATTGCGGCATTCAGAAATAATTGTCGGCGCATTTGTCGACACAGTTTCCATTTATGTTCCGCTTGGTGGAATAGGAGCTCAGCCGGCATCTCTCGTGCCGTTTGCTCCCCTTCGGCGCAGGGCGACGCAAGCTGTCCGGATGACGCCCTACCGGGGCGGCTGAGGTGAACCGCGCCGAAGGAGGCGTACGGCCCGACGCACGGTCGAGCATGCGCATGCGGCTTCGGCGACCCCACCGAGCCCGACCCTCGTGATCGACTCGGCTCTCCTGAGAGCGGTGCATCAACCGCGCTCGGACACCCCGACTTTCGGGAAGACGAGTGGATCATGCATGAGCTGGGGGCCGGGGCGCTCCGGAGGGCGCGGAAAGGAGGAGGTCATCCGCGCCGGCGCACCTCGAGAGCGCGCTTTTGTCATCTGAAGCGAAACTTCTGCCAAACGCGACGAAGCTTTGCCTTCGTCCGGAGGCAAGGGTAGGGTCTCGATCTAGATAGAGGGTTGCCCATTAGTCGATCAGCCTGCCGCCACCCCTGCCGGGTCGCCGTGCTCCGCTCCTGACGGGGCCGGGCCGCACCCGAGCGCCGTCCCTCACCGTCCCGCCGGAGCCCACCTCCGGCCGGTTCGGCGCGCCCGGGCGACGGCGGACCGGTCGACCGCAGCCGACGGTGTGCCAGCCGTCAGGAAGGGACCACCACCATGGATCGACAGATCAACCGACCGGAGCCGACACCGACGTCGGAGGGGTTCAGCCGGCGTGGAGTGTTGCGCGCCGCGACCGTCTCCGCTGCTGCCGTCGGCGCCGCCGGTCTGCTCGCCGGGCCGGCCGCCGCCGCGCCCGCCGCATCGGCGCAGGGCCGGCGCCGAGTGCCGGTGGACCGGATCAGCATCCAGCTCTACACGCTGCGCGACCAGCTCGCCGCCGACCTGCCCGGCACCCTGGACGCGCTGCGTCGGATCGGCTACCGACGGGTGGAGCACGCCGGTTTCGTCGGACGCACCGCCGCCCAGTTCCGGGCCGCGCTCGACGAGGCGGGGCTGCGCTCCACCTCCGGGCACGTCGGAATTCCGCAGCCGTTCGACGCCGCGACCTGGGAACAGGCCCTCGCCGACGCCAAGGTCGTGGGCTGCAAGAAGATCGTCCACCCGTACTTCGGTCGGGACGCGGCCGGCCAGCCGATCCGGGACCCCGCCGTCTACCGGGCCCTCGCCCGGGACCTGAACAAGGCCGGGCGGCTCGCCGAGCGGGCGGGGCTCGAGTTCGGCTACCACAACCACCAGCTCGAGTTCGTGCCCCTGACCGGCGGCTCGACCGGGTTCGACATCCTCGCCACGCAGACCGACCCGCGGCTTGTCCACTTCGAACTGGACCTCTACTGGACCTGGCGCGGCGCGCACGACCCGGTCGACGTGATCCGGGCCAACCGGGGCCGGATCCGCCAGGTGCACGTGAAGGACCTCGACGTCGAGGGCGGGTTCGCCGACCTCGGCGACGGCGTCATCGACTTCGGTCGGATCTTCGCCCACGAGCGGGAGGCCGGCATCGAGGAGTACATCGTGGAGCGTGACGACGCGGGCACGCCGCCGCGCTCCCCCGCCGACGCCCTGGACACCGCCCGGGTCGGCTTCGACTATCTCGCTTCACTTCGGTACTGACACCACCCCGGGGGACACACCTGATGAACAGGACCGCATTCGCGTCCGCCCTGCTGCTGGTGACGGCCGGTCTGGTCGTACCACCGTCGGCAGCGGCCGCAGCGCCGGCCGCGCCGCCGGACAGCAGCTTCCAGAAAGTGACACTGAACGACTTCCCGGGCGAGCCGATCAGCCTCGCCGTCCTGCCCGACCTGCGGGTGCTGCACACCTCGCGCACCGGCGAGGTCCGCATCCACGACCCGCGCACCGGGCTGAACACCCTCGCCGCCGACATCCCGGTGTACGAGCACGACGAGGAGGGCTTGCAGGGGGTCGCGATCGACCCGAACTTCGCCCAGAACAGGTGGGTGTACCTCTACTACTCGCCGCCGATGGACACCCCGGTGGACGACCCGGCGACCCCGGACGTCAACGAGGGCGACGCGCCGGAGACCGGCACCGAGGCGGACTGGCAGCGGTTCAAGGGCGCGCTGCGGCTGTCCCGGTTCAAGCTGGAGGGGATGAAGCTCAACCTCGCCAGCGAGCAGCAGATCATCGACGTGCCGACCGACCGAGGCATCTGCTGCCACGTCGGTGGGCAGATCGACTTCGACAGCAAGGGCAACCTGTACCTGTCGACCGGTGACGACACCAACCCGTTCGCCTCCGACGGCTACATCCCGATCGACGAGCGGGCCGACCGCAACCCGGCGTACGACGCGCAGCGCACCTCGGCCAACACCAACGACCTGCGCGGCAAGCTGCTGCGCATCAAGCCGAAGGCCGGTGGTGGTTACACGGTGCCGGCCGGCAACCTGTTCAAGCCCGGCACGGCGCAGACGCGCCCGGAGATCTACGCGATGGGGCTGCGCAACGCGTTCCGGTTCGCCGTCGACAAGCGCACCGACAACGTCTACCTGGCCGACTACTCACCGGACGCGTCGTCGCCGAACCCGGAGCGCGGTCCGGCCGGGCACGGTCGGTGGATGCTGATCGACAAGCCGGCGAACTACGGCTGGCCGTACTGCGTGACGCCGACCATCGCCTACCGCGACTACGACTTCGCCACCGGCGAGTCGGGCGCGAAGTTCAACTGCAAGCGCCCGGTCAACGACTCCCCGCACAACACCGGCAAACGCGTGCTGCCGCCGGTCGAGCAGCCGGAGGTCTGGTACCCGTCCGCGGCATCCGGTGAGTTCCCGCAGTTGGGCACCGGTGGTATCGGCCCGATGGGCGGCCCGGCGTACGACTACGACGGGACCAGCACGTCGCGGACCCGCTGGCCGGTCTACTACGACGGGGTGCCGCTGTTCTACGAGTGGACCCGGGACTACATCAAGGAGTTCCGCCTCGACGCCAACGGGACCGTCGCGGACATCCGCGCGGTGGTCCCCTCCATCGTGGTGGACAACCCGATGGACATGGAGTTCGGCCCGGACGGTTCGCTCTACGTGCTGGAGTACGGCGACGGCTACTTCGCCGAGAACCCGGACGCCCAGCTGTCCCGGATCGACTTCGTTCGCGGCAACCGCACGCCGATCCCGAAGATCAGCGGTACGCCGACCGTCGGGCAGGCCCCGCTGACCGTGGCGTTCTCCAGCGCCGGCACCGTCGACCCGGACGGTGACAAGCTGAGCTACGCGTGGGACTTCAACGCGGACGGTTCGGTGGACAGCACCGATCCGAACCCGAGCTGGACGTTCCCGGAGAACGGCTCGTACACGCCGACGGTGAAGGTGACCGACCGCACCGGCCGGTCCGCCTCGGCGACGCTGCCGCTGGTGGTCGGGCCGACCGCGCCGGTCATCGAGTTCGTCGCCCCGGTCGCCGGGCAGCCCTTCCAGTTCGGTCAGACCGTCGCGTACGAGGTGAAGGTCACCGACGACCTGCCGGTGGACTGCTCCCGGGTGAAGGTCACCTACGTGCTCGGGCACGACGAGCACGGTCACCCGTTGTCCACGTCGACCGGCTGCTCCGGCAGCATCCCGACCTTCGTGGACGGTGGGCACGCCGGCGCGGACAACCTGACCGCGGTGTTCGTCGCCGAGTACACCGACGCGCCGACCGAGCCGGGCGTACCGCCGCAGTCCGCTTCGGCCACCGTCGTGCTGGACCCGGACCCGGTGGCCGGCCTGGCCGGCTGACGGGTAGCCGACGACAGCGGCGGCGGCCGGAGTGATCCGGCCGCCGCCGCACCCGTTCCCCCGGCGGCCTCGGCCGTCGCGCAGATCGGCCGCTCAGCTCCAGTCGCTGTCGACGTGGTTGTCCCGCCAGCGTCCGCCCACCGGCGGGGTGTCCAACCGCATCCCCTCCTCGGCGTTGCCGGCGAGGTCGTTGTCCTCGACCCGGCAGTCCACGCAACTGCCGCGCTCGGTGATCCAGAGCCCGTGGGTCTGGGTCTGGTTGTCGTGGTTGTCCCAGACCCGGTTGCCGCGGATGGTCGCCGAGTCGAACGGCGCGTTGATCGTGACACCGGCACGCCGTTCCGGGGCGGGGGCCAACTCGTACCCGCATCCGGGCGGTGGCACGTCCCCGCTCCACGCGCTGAACGCGTCCGGACGGACCGGGGCGAGCATGAGTTCGTCGCCGCTGTTGGCGGCGACCATGGCGACGGCCCGCCCGACCCGCAGGACCTTGCCCCGGTGGCCGTCGTGCGGCCAGTCGGCCGACCGGTCCACCAGCGTCCGCTCGTCGTAGCGCACGGCGTCGCCGGCACCGCCCGCGCCCCGCGCGTACTGCCGGCCGTTGTTCCGGATCCGGTTGTTGAGCAGCACCGCGTCGCTCATCTGGTGGTCGATGCGGACCGCGTCCAACCCGTTGCCCCAGAACTCGTTGCTCTCGATCACCACGTCCCGGATCGTGCCCTGGTAACCGCGCCCCAGGTCGTACGCGTGGTAGCCGTGCTGACCGTTGCCGCTGATCCGGTTGCCCCGCACGGTGTACGGGCCGGGGCTGTTGCCGATGCTCACGCCGTCGCGCAGGTTCGCGTCGATGACGCAGTCGGTGAGCAGTCCACCCCGTCCGGCGATGCCCGCCGTTCCCTGCGCCGACACGTCGAAGCCGGTCTCCAGGTTGCCGGTCATCGTGCAGGCGGAGACGATCAGACCGTCGGCGCCCCAGTCGGAGATGCCGAACCGGTTGCCCTGACTGTGGCAGCCGACGATGCGATAGCCGCGCGGCGGTTCCCAGTAGTCCTTCTGCAACTCCAGGAAGATGCCGTTCGTGCCGTTGGCCAGGGCGGTGCAGTTGGCGATGGTCAGGCGTTCCGTCGTGCCCCACCCGCCGATGCCGATTCCGATGCCGGCGCCGCCGATCTGCTCGCCGTTGTCCAGGCGGCCGCAGCCGACCACCACCACACCGTCGATGAGCGTGTCCTGGAGGAAGTCGCAGCCCAACCCGGTGGCGGCGGTGTGGTGGATGTAGAGGTTGCGGAACACGCCGCGCACCACGTACTGCAGGCCGAGGCCCTTGGCCAGGTAGTTGTACTCGGCCATCGCCACGCCCGAGCCGTCGATCTGGAAGTCGGCGAAGGTGCAGTCGGCGATGTGCCGGTCCCGGTCGGCGCCGTGCTGCACGGCGGTCCAGAACGCCAGCGGGGTCGGGTCGGCGCGGTTGCCCTCGTTGCTGAGCATGAACCGGGTCGCCGCGGGACCGGCCCCGATCAGCGACACGCCGCTGCGCCACACCGTGCCGGCGTCCCGGATCGAGTAGATGCCCGGCGGGCAGTAGATGACCCGGGCCCGCCCGTCCGAGGCGTAACCGGCGCCGAGGCGATCCACGAGGGCGGCCAACGCCGGCTGGTCGTTGGTCGAGCCGTCGCCGGTCAGCCCGTACTCCAGCGCGTCGCAGTAGAGCGGCGCGCCGGCCGCGGCGGGCCGACGCACCCGGACCGAGTTGAGTATCAGCTCGTTCGCCACGGGCCGGCTCCCTTCGACGCGTTCGGTGCGCTCCGGCGGGGCCGACTTCCCGGTCACCGGCTCGGGAAACCCCCGGACCGGCGTCGGCCCCGACGCCGCGAGGGCAGCGCCGGGGCCGACGGGGTACGCCGTCAGACGGCGGCGATCAGCATCGCCGGTCGCTCCACGCAGTCGGCCACGTGCCGCAGGAAACCACCGGCCACCCCGCCGTCGCAGACCCGGTGGTCGAAGGTGAGGCTGAGCTGGGTGACCTTGCGGACGGCGAGCTGCCCGTCGACCACCCACGGCTTGTCCACGATCCGGCCCACTCCGAGCAGGGCCGCCTCGGGGTGATTGATGATCGGCGTGGAGCCGTCGACGCCGAACACCCCGTAGTTGTTCAGCGTGAACGTCCCGCCGGTCAGCCGGGCCGGCGGCAGGTTCCCGGCCCGCGCGGCGGCGGTGGTCGCCGCCAGTTCGGCGGCCAGCTCGGCGGTGGTGAGGCGTTGGGCGTCGCGCAGCACCGGCACCAGCAGACCCCGGTCGGTCTGCGCGGCGATGCCCAGGTGCACCCCGGCGGACTGGACGATCCGCTGCGCCTCCGTGTCGACGCGGGCGTTGAGCTGCGGGAACCGGCGTAGTCCGCTGAGGCAGATCCGGGCCAGCAGGGCCAGGATGCTCACCGGCGCGTCGGGGGTCGCCGCGTTGATCGCCGCACGGGTCTCCAGCAGGCCGGTGGCGTCCACGTCGACCCAGATGGTCACCTCCGGGATCTCCCGCCGGCTGCGGGAGAGCTTGTCGGCGATCGCCTTGCGCACACCGGTGAGGGGGACGATCACGTCGCCGTCCCCGGCCGGCGCGAGGGCGACGTGCGGGTCCGGGACGGCGGCGAGCCGGGCGGCGGGGGCGGTCGCCGCCGCCTCCACGTCGGCACGACGGATCACGCCGCCGGGCCCGGTGCCGCGGACCGTCGTCAGGTCGAGGCCGTGGTCACGGGCCAGCCGCCGGACGATCGGCGAGATGACCAGGGCGGCCGGTGACCGCGCCGGATCGGCGGGCACGGAACCCACGGCCGGGGCTGTCCCACCCGCCGGGCCGGCGCCGCGGGCAGCGTCGGCCGGCCCGGTGTCGGCCGGTTCCGGGGCGAGGGCGAGCCGGGGTCGACGTCGACGCCGGGTGGCGCCGCCGTGCCCGGTGCCGTACCCGATCAGGACGTTGCCGGAGCCGGCCCGTTCCTCCTCGCGGTAGGTGGCGTGCCCGGCCGGCTCGTCGCCACCGTCCAGCGGCGCGATGGTGATCAACGGCTGGCCGACCGGGCGTACCTCACCGGCCGCGCCGTGCAGGGTGACCACCCGACCGGCGTACGGGCAGGGCACGTCCACGACCGCCTTGGCGGTCTCCACCTCGACCACGCTCTGGTCGACGGTGACCACGTCGCCCACGGCGACCCGCCACTCGACGATCTCGGCCTCGCTCAGCCCCTCGCCCAGGTCGGGCAAAAGGAAGACCTGGGTCCGTTCGACGGTGGTCATGCCGCCGCCCAGCGCGCGTCGGGCTGGTCGTCCCACTGCAGGCGGGCCACCGCGTCGAGGACCCGGTCCACACCGGGCAGGTGGGTGTGCTCCAGCATCGGCGCCGGGTACGGGATGTCCAGCCCGGCCACCCGCAGCACCGGGGCGTGCAACGCGTGGAAGCACCGTTCCTGCACCCGGGCGGCGATCTCCGCGCCGACACCCGCGAAGCCGGGGGCCTCCTGGATCACCACGCACCGGCCGGTACGCCGGACCGAGGCGGTGATCGTGGCGTCGTCGAACGGCACGATGGTGCGGACGTCCACCACCTCCAGGTCCCAGCCCTCCTCGCGGGCGGCCTCGGCGGCCTCCAGCGCGACCGGCACCGCCGGCCCGTACGCCACGAGGGTGGCGTCGCGTCCGGGCCGACGCACCACGGCCTTCCCGAACGGCTCGGCACGCGCGGGCAGCGCCGCGTCGGCGCTGGCGAAGTAGAGCTTCTTGGGCTCCATGAAGACCACCGGGTCGGGGTCGTCGATCGCCTCGCGCAGCAGGGAGTACGCGTCCTCGACGGTCGCCGGGGTGACCACCTTCAGTCCGGGGGTGTGCGCGTAGTACGCCTCGGACGAGTCGCAGTGGTGCTCGACCCCGCCGATGCCGCCGGCGTACGGCACGCGGATGACGATCGGCACGCTCAACGCGCCCCGGGTGCGGTTGCGCAGCTTCGCGACGTGCGAGGCGATCTGCTCGAACGCCGGGTACGCGAACGCGTCGAACTGCATCTCGACCACCGGCCGCAGCCCGGACATGGCCAGGCCGACGGCGAAGCCGACGATGCCGGCCTCGGCGAGGGGGGTGTCGAAGCAGCGGTTCTCGCCGAAGCGGGCCTGGAGGCCGTCGGTGATCCGGAAGACGCCACCGAGTTGACCGACGTCCTCACCGAAGACGACGACCCGGTCGTCGGCGGCGAGGGCGTCGGCGAGCGCGGTGTTGAGCGCCTTCGCCATGGTGGTGGCCATCAGGCGTTCCCCTCCTCGTCGCGGGCGGCGGCCAGTTCGGCACGGACCTGCTCGCGCTGTTCGACGAGCTGCGGGGTGGGCTGGGCGTACACGTGGTCGAAGAGGCTCAGCGGGTCGACGGTGGGCTGCTCGTTCATCCGCGCCCGCAGGTCCGCCGCGTACGCCTCGGCCTGCTCGGCGACCTCGGCGACGGCCGCGTCGTCGAGGACGCCACGGGCGCGCAGGTAGGTCTCCAGGCGGGCGACCGGGTCCCGGTCACGCCAGGCGTCGACCTCGGCGCCGTCCCGGTAGCGGCTGGCGTCGTCGGCGTTGGTGTGGGGTTCCATCCGGTAGGTGTGCGCCTCGACCAGGAACGGCCCGTTGCCGGCGCGGGCGTGTGCGACCGCGCGGGTGAGCACGGCGAGCACCGCCACCGGGTCGTTGCCGTCGACCTGCTCGCTCGGTACGCCGTAGCCGACGCCCTTGTAGGCCAGCGACGGCGCGGCGGTCTGCCGGGACAGCGGGACGCTGATCGCGTACCTGTTGTTCTGCACGAAGTAGACCACCGGCGCCTTGAACACGGCGGCGAAGTTGATCCCCTCGTGGAAGTCGCCCTCGCTGGTCGCGCCGTCACCGATGAAGGCCAGCGCCACGGTGTCGCGACCCTGGTACGCCTCGCCGTGCGCCAGCCCGGCGGCGTGCACGCACTGGGTGGCGAGCGGGGTGCACTGCGGAGCGGTGCGTACCTCGCCCGGGTCGTACCCGCAGTGCCAGTCGCCGCGCAGCAGGGTGAGCACCTCGACCGGGTCGATGCCCCGGGCAACCAGAGCCATCGACTCGCGGTAGGTGGGGAAGACCCAGTCGGTGTCGCGGACCGCGAGGACCGCGCCGACCTGGCACGCCTCCTGACCCCGCGAGGACGGGTACACGGCCAGGCGACCCTGCTTGGTCAGGGCGGTGGCCTGGGTGTCGAAGCGGCGGCCGAGCACCATCCGGCGGTACAGCTCGCGCAGCACCTCGACGGGCGGCTCCGGGTAGTCGGTGCGGGCGGGCAGCGGCGTGCCGGTCGGGTCGAGCAGGCGGACCGGCTCGGTGTTCGGCAGCAGCGGACGCGCCGGGTCGGGCGGGGTGGCCGCTCGACGGGTGCGCGGGGATGCCCTGCGGACCGCCTGGGGAGTGGTCGTCACGGCGGAACCTCCTGGGACGTGTGGTGTGCCTATGCTTCCGCCTGTCGGATGATTGACTCAAGATCCACGCGGAAGGCGGGACGATTGGCATGCGAGGAGGCCGACAGTGAGCCAGGAGACCGCCGACGAAGCGGGCCGGGCGGCAGGATCGGGACGATCGGCCCGAGCTCTGGACGAGGTGGACCGGCGGATCCTCGACGAGCTGGTCCGCGACGGTCGCACGTCGGTGCGTACCCTCGCCGAACGGATCCACATCTCCCGCACCAACGCGTACGCCCGGGTGGAGCGGCTGCTGCGCGACGGGGTGATCACCGGGTTCCGGGCCCAGGTGGCGCCCGAGGCGGCCGGGTTGGGCACCTCGGCGTACATCGCGTTGACGATCGAGCAGAACACCTGGCGGGAGGTGTCGGCCGAGCTGGCCCGGGTGCGCTACATCGCGCACGCCGCGCTGCTCGGCGGCGACCACGACGTCCTCGCGCTGGTCCGCGCGCCGGACAACGCCGCGCTGCGGGACGTGGTGCTGGGCCGGGTGCAGAGCATCCCGGGGGTGCTGTCCACCCGCACCTGGCTGGTGTTCGAGGAGTTCGACGGTGCGGGCAGCCCGTGGGCCTGACCCGGCTCACCGCTCGGGTGGGGCCTCCAGCCCTTCCCGGTCGGCCAACTCCAACAGCGGCTCCAGCGAGTGCCGGTCACCGTCCAGACCGGCGTGCGGGTCGCCGCGCTCGGCGAAGCGCGCCGGCATGGACAGGACGTCGAAGTCCTCCGGGCGGGCGTCGTCCAGCTCCGCCCACTCCAGCGGCGCCGACACCAGCGCCCGGGGCGTCGGGCGGATGGAGTACGCCGAGGCCATCGTGTGGTCCCGGGACATCTGGTTGTAGTCCACGAAGACCGGACGGTCCCGCTGGTCGCGCCACCAGGTGGTGGTGACCAGCTCCGGCAATCGGCGCTGCATCTCCCGGCCCAACGCGAGCACCGCGCGCCGGCACTCACCGAAGCCCCACCGCGGCTCGATCGACAGGTAGATGTGCAGGCCCCGCCCGCCGGTGGTCTTCGGATAGCCGGTCATCCCCAGCTCGGCGAGGAAGGCGCAGACCTCCCGGGCCACCGGCACCACCTGCTCGAAGCCGACGCCGGGCAACGGGTCGAGGTCGATGCGGAGCTGGTCGGGGCGTTCCACGTCGGTGGCGCTGACCGGCCACGGGTGGAAACGCAGGGTGCCCAGGTTGGCGGCCCAGATCACCACGGCCAGCTCACTCGGCGCGATCTCGTCGGCGGTGCGGCCACTGGGGAAGGTGATGTGTGCGGTGCGCACCCACTCGGGCGCGCCCGCCGGCAACCGTTTCTGGTAGAACGCGTCGCCCCGGTTGGTCTGCCGGGTGGCGATCGTCGCTCCCTCGAAGACACCGCGCGGCCAGCGCTCCAGCATCGTCGGCCGGTCCCGCAACGCGCGCAGGATGCCGTCGCCGACCGCCAGGAAGTAGCGGACCACGTCCAGCTTGGTCAGCCCCCGCTCCGGGAAGTAGGGCTTGTCGGGGCTGGAGACGCGGACCAGCCGCTCCCCCACCCGGATCTCCTCCGCCGCCGTGGCCACGCCCCCGAGAGTACGACGCGGGGGCGTGGCGGGCGGGCTGCCGCCCGGAGACCAGCGTGGCGGGCGGGCTGCCCCGGCCGGGCTAGCGGCCGGGGACGAGCGTGGCGGGCTGCTGCGGGAGTTCCTGCGTCGGGCCGCCGACCTGCGTGGGCGGCGTCCCGGGTGGTTCCTCGGCCACGGCGGTCTGCTGCTCGGGCGGCACCGCCGGAGTGGACCGGCGGGCCACGAAGCCCGGCGTCCAGTCCTTCAACCGCAGCGCCGGCCGTTCGACCAGCTTCCAGGACAGGAACGCGGCGGCGAAGGCGGCGGCCACCGACATCGCGGCGAACGGCACGTAGCCCCACCGGCTCCAACCGAGGCTCGCCATCACCTGCTGGAAGACGAACCCGTAGATGTAGATGCCGTACGAGTAGTCGTTCTTGCGGCCCACCCAGTGCAGCTGGCGCGGCATCCGCACCGACAGCCAGACCAGCAGGTACGCGAACGCCGGCAGACCGATGACGAAGAACCCGCCGAACAGCAGCGACAGCCCGAGCGCCACCGCCGAGCCGATGCCCAGCGCGTCGTTGATCGGCACCCGCTCCCGGTAGAGGTCCAGGGTCGCGCCGAAGGCGAAGAGGAAGCCCAGATAGACGATGTAGTGGAAGCTCATCCCGCCGACCAGGGGCGAGTTGAACGACCAGCTCGCCGTGGACACCGGGCCGCTGAACTGACCGGAGCTCACCCAGTCGTGCAGGATGCTCAGGTAGAGCGCGACGGTCAGGAACAGCACGAACCGGCGGGCGTTGCGCAGCACCGCCGTCGCGGCGAGCACTCCCACCACGACGTAGCAGAACATCTCGTACTTCAGCGACCACAGGGCACCGTTGAAGACGCTGGAGTTGCTCTTGTCGCCCCAGGGGGTGGTGTCCCTGAGCAGGTCGTGGATGCCGTACTGGCGGACGCCGGTCCACCAGTTGGCCTGTAGGTAGGCCAGCGGACCGCCGGGCTCCCAGGCGTTGTCGAAGAAGCCGTCGGTGCTGCCGTGTTCGCGCAGCGCGACCAGCGGGGCGACGACCAGCGCGGTGATCAGCAGGCAGACCCAGAGCCCGGGGAAGATGCGCAGGGCCCGGTGCCAGGCGTAGCGGATCAGGCCGGTACGCCGGGCGCTGCGGGTGATCAGCAGGCCGGAGAGGACGAAGAAGCCGTAGACGGCCATGGTGCCGACGTTGGTCTGCCGACCGGTGAGGTGGTAGCCGAGGTCGTTGGCCCCGAAGCCGAGGGGCTTGGAGTGCGACAGCACGACGCCGACGGCGAGGCAGAGTCGGATCAGGCCGATGCCGTTGCTGCGGCCGGAGAGCAGGTCGGCCAGCGTGCCACGGGATCGGATGAGGGCGGGGGTAGTCATGCGGCCAGGAACCTCTCGACCATCAGGCGGGCACCTCGGCGCCGGCGTGCTCCCACAACTGCTTCATCTCGGTGTGCAGATCATCGCTCGGCGACCAACCGAGCACCTCGGCGGCCAACCCGACGTCGAGCCGCTGCCAGGTGGTCTCGGCGGGGCCGGTGCGCTCGGCCTCGACCAGGTCGGTCGGCACCTCGCTGGCATTGATGAGGAGCTGGACCATATCACGCGCGCTGGCCGCCACCCCCCGACCGATGTTGATCACGCGGCCGGCCGCGTCGCGGCGGGTCACGGCCAGCAGCACGGCGGCGACGACGTCACTGAGGCCGACGAAGTCGCGCTGGGAGCCGAGCGGGGCCAACTCCAACCGGGCCCGCTCACCGGTGCGTTGCGCGTCGCGCAGCCGGGCCGCGACCACGCCGAGCAGGCTGTGCCCGGGCTGACCGGCGCCGATGACGTTGCCGACCCGCAGCGTGACGCTCTCGACCAGGCCCTGCCGGTGCGCCTCGGTGAGCGCGGTGGTGCAGCGCACCTTGAACTCGCCGTACGGCATCACGGGGGCCGGGGTCAGCTGCTCGGGCATCGAGGTGCCGACCGGGACCAGCCCGTACTCGTGCACGCTGCCCAACTGGACCACGCGGACCCGCCGCGGCAGTCGACCGGCGGCCTCGATCAGTCGCTCGACCAGTGTGACGTTGACGGCGAGCATCTGCGCATCGGTCAGACCCCACATCCCGCCCGCCGCGTTGATCACCACGTGCGGGTCGAGGTCACGCAGCATCTCGGTGATCTCGTCGACGTCGGCCTCGGCCAGGTCCAGGGCCCGGACCTGCACACCCGCGCCGATGACCTTCGGGGTGCGCGCGACGGCGACCACCGTGTGGCCCTGGTCGGCCAGGGCCCGGCAGATCGGGTCGCCGAGGAAGCCGGTGCCGCCCAGCACTGTCACCCGCAGGGGCTGCCCGGCGTCGTCCGCCGGACCTCGTGGAGCGATGATCATGCCGCCTCCCGGGCTGTCGTGGGTCATCGGCCCGGCCCGAACGCGTGCCGGGACAGGCTGCGTACGCCGGCCATCTTGCCCGAGAGGACCGCGGTCGGCAGCAGGGTGATCGCGTGCAGGCGCGACGAGGTGTAGCGCCGGGCGGCCCGGGCCGCGCGGGGCCAGCCGTGTTCGTCCATCCGCCGCGCGACGTCGACGAAGTACGCCCGCGCCTCGGTGAACCGGGAGCCGGTGACCGCGTCGGCGGCGGACTTGCTGACCGCGTGCCGCCGGTACTGGAAGCAGAGGGTGTTGTCGACGGCCATCTGCTCGCCCCGCTGGATCAGGTCGATCACCAGGGCCAGGTCCTGGATGACCTGGAACTCGTCGCGGAAGTCGACGGCCTTGAGCGCGTCGGTGCGCCAGCAGATCGACGGGAAGTAGAACCAGCAGCCGCGCAGCAGGCTGGCCGCGAGGTCCTCACCGCCCATCAGCTCGCGGGACTCGACGCGGGGGGCGTAGAGCCGCCGCTTGGCCTCGTCGACCATCGTGTTGACCACCGTGCCGTCGGCGTCGATGACCTCGACGCCCGGCTGGATCATGCACACGCCCGGGTACTGCTCGATCACCGATCGCACGGTGGCGACGTAGTTGGGGTGCATGATGTCGTCGGTGCCCATCATCACCAGGTACTCGTGCTCGGCGAGGCCGACGCACTTGCGGTAGTTGCCGGTGACCCCGAGGTTGTGCTCGTTGCGCTGGTAGCGGACCCGCTCGTCGTCGATCCCGGCGAACCACTCGGGCACGCCCGGCTCGGTGCCGTCGTCGACCACTGTCAGGCGCCAACCGGGGTCACTCTGCGCCATCACGCTGCGTACCGCCGCCTGCATGAGGGGCACACTCCCGTAGTACGGCAGCATGATGTCAACAATCATCAGGTCGGCGAACCTAACTGTGCGTGGTGGAGGTGCTCGAGAGGCGCGGCCACATTATCAGGCTCCCACCCACGATCGAGCACCGCCGAACCGGACACCGCGACCACACCGACGACGGTCCGACACCGACACGGGCGGGCGCTATCATCGTCGCGCCCCGTACCGCCCTGCCCCCCGGATCGGACGCCGATGTCAGACCGCGCCGTCGCCACTGACGCGCAGCCCGCGCAGACCAACGCCGGGGGCCCGCCCCCACCCGCCACCGCGCCCGAGCCTCGGCCGCTGCGGCTCGCCCGCCGGGTGGCCCGGAGCGTCTGGTTCTGGCCGACGGCGTTCGCCGCGCTGGCGGTCGGCTGGCGACTCGGCAGCCCGGAGATGTGGCACGACGAGCTGGTCACCATCGACGTGGCGACCCGGTCCACCGGGCAGATCCTCGGCATGCTGGCGAACGTCGACGCCGTGCACGGGGCCTACTACCTCTTCATGCACGGCTGGACGACGCTCTTCGGCACCGGGCCGGCCGCGGTGCGGCTGCCGTCGGCGCTGGCGATGGTCCTGGCCACCGCGTGCGTGGCGCTGGCCGGGCGGCGACTGTTCGACCACCGGACGGGTGTCGCCGCCGGGTTCGTCTTCGCCCTGCTGCCCACCGTCACCCGATTCGGGCAGGAGACCCGGTCGTACGCGTTCGTCGTCCTCGGCGCCGCCGCCGCCACGCTGTTCCTGCTCCGCGCGCTGGAGCGGCCGGGGGTCCTGCGGTGGGCGGCGTACGCGCTCGCGGTGGCCGGCACCGGCCTGGTCAACGTCGTCGCGCTGACCATGCTGCTCGGGCACGGGGTGGCCGTCCTGATCCACTGCTGGCGGGAGCGGCGCTGGTGGTCGCTGGCCTGGTTCACGCTCGCCACCGCCGCCGGGGCGGCCATCGCCGCGCCGGTGATCCTGCGCGGGATGAAGCAGGCGGGCCGACAGATCAGCTGGATCCCGGACAGCTCGCCCTGGACGGTCTGGGAGCAGGTCTACGGTTCGACGTTGATCGCCGTCGCGGTGACCGCGCTGGCCGTGGTGGGCCTGCTGGCCCACCTGCGCCGCGACACCGTGGCCCGGACGCTGAGCGCGGCGCTGATCGCCGCGCTGCCGGTGCCGGTGATCCTGGTGGCCGCCACCGGCGACATCAACTACTTCTTCTCCAAGTACCTGCTGTTCCTGATGCCGGCCTGGGCGGTGCTCGCCGGCGCGGGGCTCGCCGCGCTGCGTCGTCCCCCGCTGGTCGCGGTGGCGCTCGTCGTGGTCGCCGCCCTGTCCGTGCCCGGCCAGCTCGCCATGCGCGGCGAGTACTCACACGGCTGGTACACGTACCCGCAGAAGCGGGCGTTCGACCCGCTGTCCTACACCGAGGCCGCCGAGGTCATCGAGGCGGGCTACCAACCCGGCGACGGGCTCGTCGCCGGCGCACCGTGGTGGTGGATGCACGAGGTCGGCGTGCGCTACTACCTCCCGGCGGACGTCTCGCCGCGCAACGTCTTCCAACAGCGGTCGGCGGCCAGGAGCAACGAGCTGTTCGCCACCGACTGCGGTAACCCGGCGAAGTGCCTGCGGGACGAGCCACGCATCTGGGTGCTGCTGCCGGTGCACACCGACGAGCCGTTGAAGGCGCTGCCGAAGAAGCAGGCGGCGGCGCTCACCGAGCGGTACGCAGTGGTCCGGGTGACCACGGTGACCGGGCTGACCGTCGCGCTGCTGCAACGGCGGGGCTGAGCGGGCACGGTTACCGCCGTCGACGCCCGGGTAGGGGGTCGGCATGGCGGAACTGGCGACTCTCTGGATCATCCGACACGGTGAGAGCACCGCGAACGTGGCGGCCACCCGGGCCGAGGCGTCCGGCGAGGAGCTGATCGGGCTCCGTCACCGCGACGCCGACGTGCCGCTCTCCCCCACCGGCGAGGAGCAGGCCCGGGCCACCGGCCGTTGGCTGGCCGAGTTGCCGCCGGACCGCCGGCCGGACGTGGCGGTGGTCTCGCCGTACCTGCGGGCGGTCACGACCTGCGAGTTGGCGCTGGACGGCACCGGCGTGCCGGTCAGCCGCGACGAGCGGCTGCGCGACCGGGAGCTGGGCATCCTCGACGGCCTGACCGGGCACGGGGTACGCCGTCGGTACCCGGACGAGGCGGAGCGCCGGACCCGGCTCGGCAAGTTCTACTACCGGCCGCCGGGCGGCGAGTCCTGGACCGACGTGGCGCTGCGGCTGCGGACCCTCCTCGGCGACCTGCGCCGGGACCACGAGGGCCGGCGTGTCCTGCTGTTCGGCCACGACGCGCTGGTCTTCCTGCTGCGTTACCTGGTGGAGGGGCTGACCGAGGCGGACCTGATGGCGCTGACCCGCGAGCACGTGATCGCCAACTGCTCCGTCACCGACTGGTCCGCCGACGAACGGGGTCGGCTGACTCTGGGTGGGTTCAACGAGGTCGGGCACCTGCACCGGCAGGGCGCCCAGCCGACCAGGGAGGACGAGATCCATGCCGAACCGGTCTGAGGTGCAGGTGATCACGCCGGGGCTGCTGCGGGAGTGGGCGCTGCCGGTGCCGACCGGGGGCAAGGAGAGCCGGGGCACCGTCCTGGTCGTCGGCGGTTCCCGCTTCACTCCGGGCGCGGTGCTCCTCGCCGGGGTGGCGGCGCTGCGCGCCGGCGCCGGGGTGCTCCAGCTCGCCGCCGCCGAGTCCACCGCCGCCACGCTGAGCATCCAGGTGCCCGAGGCGCTGGTGGTCGGGTTGCCGGAGACCGTCGACGGCGCGGTCGCCGCCGACCGGGGCGGCCAACTCGGCGAGCTGGTGGCCGAGGCCGACGTGGTGGCCCTCGGCCCCGGGCTGAAGGCGATCGACGAGACCGACCGCCTGCTGCGGCTCGTCCTGGACGCCGCCCGCCCGCACACGTCGCTGGTGCTCGACGCGTACGCCCTCGGCGCCCTCAGCCACGCGCCGGACCTGCTGGTCGGCTCGGGCCGACCCGTGGTGCTCACGCCCAACGTCACTGAGGCTGGGCACCTGCTCGGGCGGGATCCGGGCGAGGACCTCGACGCCGAGGCGGCCGAGGTGGCCACGCGCTACGAGGCGGTGGTGTCGCTGTACGGGCACGTGGCCGCCCCCGACGGGCGGGGCTGGCGGGAGGAGAGCGCGGACGCCGGGTTGGGCACCTCCGGCAGCGGGGACGTGCTCGCCGGGTTGTTGGCCGGGCTGCTGTCCCGGGGAGCGGATCCGGCGCAGGCCGCCTGCTGGGGATCGTTCGCGCACGCGGTGAGCGGTCAACGGCTGATCCCCCGGTACGGCCGGATCGGCTTCCTCGCCCGGGAACTGCTCGACGAGATCCCCGGCACCCTGTCCATGGTCTGATCAGCCGATTTCCGCTGTTTCCGGATTTGGCCCGCTGGGTACCGGAATCACACCAGCCGAGATCCAGGGAGGTCAGGCCCGTGTCGACCGATGCGATCGTCCTGCTCAAAGAGGACCACAAGGAAATGCGCCGACTGTTCAAGGCCTTCCAGGATGCCGAGGAGGGGCCGGCGAGCAGGCGGCAGAAGCTGGTGAACCAGATCCTCGAGGCCCTCACCGTGCACACCTACCTCGAGAACGAGGTGATGTACCCGGAGGTCCGCCGGCTGCTGCCCGACCTGGAGGACGACATCCTCGAGTCGTACGAGGAGCACCACGTCGCCGACGTGCTCTGCGCCGAGCTGGCCGCCATGGACGCCTCCGACGAACGCTTCAACGCCAAGACCACCGTCCTCATCGAGAACGTCACGCACCACGTCGAGGAGGAAGAGGAGGAGTGGTTCCCGAAGGTCCGCGACGCGCTGGGGCGTAAGCAGCTCCAGGAGATCGGCGAGAAGATGATCGCGCTGCGGGCCGACGCCCCGCGTACCCCCACCGAGCCGAAGGCGATCAAGAAGGCGATGGACGCGATGACCGCGTGAGCCACCCACACGCATCGAGGGCCCGGCGATCCGCCGGGCCCTCGCCGTACCTCGGTGGGTGGCGTCCGGAGGTCGCCCGGGGCGGCCCCGGCCGGCCCGGTAGGATCTCAGACGGGCCGTTACTGGCGCGTGGGGATGGAGAACCATCGGGGAGCGGCCCCGTCACGAGGACGTTTGCCGAGCGCCTGGGCCTTCCCGCACGTCTGTTGGAGGTCGCATGTCGCGCAACGCCGAGTCCACCGCATTCCGTAGTGCCCTTGAGGTGATCCGGGCGGTCGAGCCCCGGGTGGCCGACGCCATCGGCGCCGAACTGACCGACCAGCGGGAGTCGCTGAAGCTCATCGCCAGCGAGAACTACGCCTCCCCGGCGACCCTGCTGGCCATGGGCAACTGGTTCAGCGACAAGTACGCCGAGGGCACCGTCGGCCGTCGCTTCTACGCCGGCTGCCAGAACGTCGACACCGTCGAGGCGCTCGCCGCCGAACACGCCCGCGAGCTGTTCGGCGCGGCGCACGCGTACGTGCAGCCACACTCGGGCATCGACGCCAACCTGGTCGCGTTCTGGGCGGTGCTGGCCGACCGGGTGGAGTCCCCCGCGTTGAAGAAGGCGCAGGTCCGGCAGGTCAACGACCTCACCGAGGCCGACTGGTTCGCGCTGCGCCGCGAGCTGGGCAACCAGCGGATGCTCGGTATGTCGCTGGACGCGGGCGGCCACCTCACGCACGGCTTCCGGCCGAACATCTCGGGCAAGATGTTCGACCAGCGCAGCTACGGCACCGACCCGGAGACCGGCCTGATCGACTACGACCGGGTGGCCGAGGCGGCCCGTGAGTTCAAGCCGCTGATCCTGGTCGGCGGTTACTCGGCGTACCCCCGGAAGGTGAACTTCCGGATCCTGCGGGAGATCGCCGACTCGGTCGGCGCGACCTTCATGGTCGACATGGCGCACTTCGCCGGCCTGGTGGCGGGCAAGGTGTTCACCGGCGACTTCGACCCGGTGCCGCACGCGCACATCGTCACGACCACCACGCACAAGTCGCTGCGCGGCCCGCGCGGCGGCATGGTGCTCTGCCAGCCGGAGCTGGCCGACCAGGTGGACCGGGGCTGCCCGATGGTGCTCGGCGGTCCGCTGCCGCACGTGATGGCCGCCAAGGCGGTCGCGCTCGCGGAGGCCCGTCGCCCCGACTTCGCCGACTACGCGTCTCGGATCGTGGACAACGCGCAGGCCCTCGCCGAAGGGCTGTTGCGCCGCGGCGCGAAGCTCGTCACCGGCGGCACCGACAACCACCTCGTGCTGATCGACGTGTCCGGCTACGGGCTCACCGGTCGGCAGGCCGAGCAGGCGCTGCTCGACTCGGGCATCGTCACCAACCGCAACTCGGTCCCGCAGGACCCGAACGGGGCGTGGTACACGTCCGGCATCCGGATCGGCACCCCGGCGCTGACCACCCGGGGCCTGGGCACCGCCGAGATGGACCAGACCGCGGAGCTGATCCACACCGTGCTCACGCAGACCACCGCGGGCGCCAACGCCGACGGCACCCCGTCGAAGGCGAAGTACACCCTCGACCCGGCCCTGGCCGACAAGATCTCCCGCCAGGCCACCGACCTGCTGGCCCCCCACCCGCTCTATCCCAACATCGACCTGGCGTGACGTGACCTGACCCGCCCCGGCCGGATCGCGTCGATCATGGAGTTGTGGTGCCCGAATCAGGGTGGACAGTGTCATTTGTCCACCACCACAACTCCATGATCGACCCGGACGGGGGGGCGGGGTGGGAGTTAGGCTAGGGGGCGTTTTAGGTGGTAGCGGTGGACTTCGGTGCTGCCCTGGACGTTGTTGACGTCCTCGGCGGCGGAGACCAACTCCCACCCCTCCCGGCCGGCCCGGTTGAGGTGCGCGATGGCGGTGTCCCCGTAGGCGGTGATGTCCTTACGGGACCCGTCCGGCGCGTACCAGACGAACGAGACATGGAAATTGCGGCCCTGTCCCTGATAGCGGCGGACGAGCAGGGCGTACTCCCAGGCAACCATGCGGCCTATTATGACCGTCCACCCAGGACGACGGGCCGCGGGCCGTCGCGCATTGCCATCCGATGAACGCGGTGTGTCAACTCGCCCGAGCGGCCAACTCGTCGGTGATCAGCGCCGCGAGGCGGTCCAACCCGACGTCGATCTGCGCCGGCGTCACCGCGCTGACCGACAGCCGCAGCGCGCACACCGGCGCGGTGTCGTCGTAGAAGTGCGCCATCGGCGTCCACAGCACCCCGTAGTCGCGCGCCGAGCGGTCCAGCAGGGCGTCGTCAACCGGGAACGGCACCGTCACCACCACGAAGAACCCGCCGGCCGGCACCGTCCAGCGCACCGCCGCCGGACCGTCCGTCCCGGCCGGGAACCGGCGGCGCAGCCCGGTCACCAGGTGACGCAGATTCCTCGTGTACGCGGAGCGCTCCCGCGTGTTCGCCGGGATCAGGCTGCATCCGTGCTCCAGCAACCGGCCACCGATCACGGCCTGCGCGATCGGCGACGTGTTCACCGTGACCATGCTCTTGATCATGGCGAGCTGGTCCGCGAGCGGGCCGATCCGGCCGTCCGGGCCGGCGACCCGCTGGTCGGCGACCACGTAACCGACCCGCGCGCCGGGCAGCACGGTCTTGGCGAACGAGCCGAGGTAGACGACCCGCCGCTCGGTGTCCACCGCCTTGAGGGTGGGCGGGCGCCGCCCGTCGTCGACGTGGAACAGCCCGTACGGGTTGTCCTCCAGCAGCAGCAGGTCCTCCTCGGCGGCGAGGGTGAGCAACCGCCGCCGGTCCGCCGCGGAGATGCTGACCCCGGACGGGTTGGCGAAGTCCGGCATCACGTAACAGGCACGCGGCCGTAGCCCCGCCGCCCGGGCCCGCCGCGCCTGGGCCGACAGGTCGGCCAGGTCCACCCCGGACGGACCGCCGGCGACCGGCCACACCGGCAGGTCCACCAGGCGGGCCGCCCCGGTCAGGCCGACGTAGGTCGGTGCGACGGCGAGCAGCACGTCCGTCGGCCCGGTCCGCAGCGCCCGCAGGACCAGGAACATCGCCTCCTGGCAGCCGACGGTCACCACGACGGCCTCCGGGTCGACGGTGATGCCCTCGTCGACGGCGAGGTTGCGGGCGACCAGGTGGTGCACGATGCCCTTGGTCCGGCCGTACTGCAACAGCAGCCGCCGCGCCTGCTCGGGCGGGTGACCCAGGTCGTCGGTGAGGTGCCGGTGGAACGTGTCGAGGTGCCGGTGCACCGCCGCGACGTCGAAGAACTCCTCGTACGGCCGTCCGGCCGCGAGGGACACCGCCGCCGGGTAGCGCTCGGACACCTCGTTGAGGAAGTTCATCGAGGTCAGCGCCGGGTCGCCCAGCGCGGGGTGCAGGTCGGCGGCGGTCAGGTCGGCGGCGGTCAGGTCGACCGGTTCGGTGGCGGTCACGGGCCGAGTGTCCGCAGCTCGGCCGCCGCCGCCGGGTCGGCGCAGCCGGCCAGGGTGAGCGCGTCGGTCAGCTCGACGGCGAGCAGCGCCAACGCGTCCCGCGCGCCACGTTCGCCGCCGGCGGCCAGCGCCCAGAGCAACGGCCGACCGAGCAGCACCCCGGCGGCGCCCAACGCCAGCGCCCGCAGCACGTCGGTGCCGCCGCGGATGCCACTGTCCAGCAGCACCTGACACCTGTCACCGACCGCGTCGACGACCTCCGGCAGCATGGTGACGCTGGCCGGGGCGCCGTCGAGTTGCCGGCCGCCGTGGTTGGACACGACCACCGCGTCCGCGCCGATCCGGACCGCCTCGACCGCGTCCCGGGGATCCAGCACCCCCTTGACCACCAGCGGCAGGTCGACCCGCTCACGCAGCCAGGCCAGATCCGCCCAGCGCAGCGCAGGCGCGAACGAGGCGGCGGTGTGCGCGGCGATCGCGGACACCCCGGGGGCACCGGAGTGCGCCAGAGCGTCGCGCCCGTCGGGCAGGTTCGCGGCCACCACGTCGTCGGGCAGCCGGAACGCGTTGCGCAGGTCGCGCGGACGCCGGCCGAGCACCGGGACGTCCACGGTGACCACCAGCGCCCGGCACCCGGCCGCGACGACCCGGGCCAGCAGGTCGCCGACGAGCGCCCGGTCGCGCAGCCAGTAGAGCTGGAACCACACCTCCGCCCCGACGGCGGTGACCTCCTCGACGGGTGTGCTGCCCAGCGTGCTCGCCAGGTACGGGATCCCGGCCGTGCCGGCCGCCGAGGCCAAACCCACCTCCCCGTCCGGGTGCACCAGCCGCTGGTACGCCATCGGCGCCACCCCGACCGGCATGGCGTACGGGCGGCCGAGCAGTCGGGTGCCGAGGTCGACGGTGTCCACCCCGCGCAGCACCCGGGGCAGGACGGCGACCCGGTCCAACGCGCCCCGGTTGGCGGCGACCGTCACCTCGGCGGCGCTGCCGCCGTCGACGTAGTCCCACACGTCCGGCGGCAGCACCGTCCGGGCCCGTTCGGCGTAGTCGGCGAGCGACACGGCGGGCAGGTCGGTCGGCAGCGGCTCACCCACCGCGTACCGCCGGGTCGGTCGGGGTTCCCGGCACCTCGTCGCGCGCGGACGGCAGCCCGAACCGTTCCCGCAGGAACGCCGCCGCGTCCGCCTGCGCCCGTCGGCCGTCGGTGAAGACGCCCGGCATGGCGAAGAAACCGTGGATCATCCCCGGGTAGTGCGCCGACCGGGTGGGCACGCCGGCGGCGTCCAGGCGCTGCGCGTACCGCTGCCCCTCGGCGCAGAGCGGGTCCACCTCGGCGGTGACCACCAGCGCCGGGGGCAGGCCGGTCAGGTCGTCGGCGAGCAGCGGTGACGCGAGCGGATCCCGGGCCAGGGCCGGGTCGGCGAGGTAGTGCCTCCGGTACCAGGCCACCGACCGGCTGTTGAACAGCGTCGGGTCGCCGTCGGCCGGGTCGGCCGGGTCGCCGCTCTGGTCGGTGTTCGGGTAGACCAGGAGCTGCGCGGCGAGGGAGGGCCCGCCGGCGCGGCAGAGCAGGGTGACCGCGGCGGCCAGGTTCCCACCCGCGCTGTCCCCGCCCACCGCCAAGCGGTCCGGGTCCACGCCCAGCAGCTCGGCGTGCTCGGCGACCCAGCGGGTGGCCGCGTGACAGTCGTGCACCGCCGCCGGGAAGGGGTGCTCGGGCGCGAGCCGGTACCCGACGGTGATCACCTGGCAGGGCACCGTGTTGGTCAGCCTCCGGCAGATGCCGTCGGCGGTGTCGATGCTGCCGAGCGTCCAGCCGCCGCCGAAGAAGTACAGCAGCGTGGGCAGCGGACCCGCCCCGGCCGGCCGGTACACCCGCAGCGGCAGCTCACCGGCCGGGCCGGGAATGCGCTCGTCGCGTACCTCGGCCACCGGCTCGACCACCCCGCTGCCGGCGCGGATCGCGGCCAGGTCCGCGGCGCGAGCCTCGGCAAGGGTCTGCGTGTACAGCGGCGGGGTGCCGGCCGCGGCGCGGGCCGCCCGGTACGCCGCCACCTCCGGGTGCACTGACATGTCGCTCCTATCCGCCGGTGCTGACGAGCAGCTTGTCGATGCCGCGCAGGAACAGGCTGCCGCTGTACGTGGGTGTCTCGGTGACCGTCAGGCCCGGGAAGCGGGCGAACAGGCGGGGCAGCGCGAGACGCCCCTCCAACCGGGACACCGCCGCGCCGAGACAGAAGTGCAACCCCACCCCGAAGGCCAGCGACGGCGGGCCGGGCCGGGTCGGGTCGAAGACGTCCGGCTCGGGGAAGCGTGCCGGATCCCGGTTGGCCGCACCGATGATGATCAGCACGTTGTCGTCCCGGGCCACCGGCACGCCGGCCAGTTCCGTGTCCGTCGGCGCGGCCCGGGCCAGGAAGTGCACGGGGCTCTCCAGCCGCAGCACCTCGTCGACGCAGCCCTGGGTCAGTTTCTCGTCGGTGCTCAGCGCGGCGACCGTCTTCGGGTGGGCCAGCAGCAGCGGCAGGCCGTTGCTGAACATGTAGACGGTGGTGACGAAACTGGCGTTGAACAGCACGATCAGGTTGCTGATCAGCTCGTCCTCGGTCAGCTCCACCTCACCCGAGTCGAGGGCCTCCACGAGCCCGCTGAGCAGGTCGTCACCGGGCGTCCTGCGGCGGTGCGCCAGCAGCTCCCGGTAGAAGACCCGCAGCTCCTCGGCCGCCGTGTTGGCGGCGGCCAGCCGCTGCGGGGTCTTCCCGGCGACGTCGAGGAACTCGTCGATCCAGTCCACCCGTTCGCGGTACCACGCCAACTGCCCCGCCGGGATGCCGATGAACTCGGCCATCACCAACGCCGGGATCGGGTACGCGAAGTCCGCCACGAAGTCGACTTCGCTGTTCCCGGCGTCGGCCATCCGGTCCAGCAGGTCGTCGACGACGCGTACGATCACCGGTTCCAGCGCGCCCAGCCGACGCGGGGTGAAGGTGCGGGAGAACACGTGCCGCATCCGCGTGTGGTCGGGCGGGTTCACGAACATCATCGAGGTCTGGAAGGTGCGCAGGATCTCCTGTTCCTGCCAGCCCGGCGGTGGTTGTTTGGTCCACTCCGGATCGCGCAGCACCTCGTCGATCACGTCGTAGCCGACCGCCACCGCGGCCACCGTCTTGTGCTCGGCGCGGGGCGGCACCGCGCTGACCGGGCCGAGCCGGTGCAGCTCGGCGTACCACGGATAGGGGTTCTGTCGGCCCTCTTCGCTGTACAGGCCGGTGAGCAGTTCCTGCACCGTCACGACGTCGTCCTCCCCAGGATGTCGACGCCGGGGGCGGCGGGGATCGCCCGCCACCCCCGGCCGGTGTCAGAGGCCGAGCAGCCGCAGCGGCACGGCGTCGGCGAGGGCCTGGTTGCCGGCGTCGTTCGGGTGGATGTGATCCCCCGAGTCGTACGCGGGCAGCAGCGCGCTGGGCCGCGCCGGGTCACGCAGCACCCGGTCGAAGTCGAGCAGCCCGTCGAACTCCCGGCTGCCCCGCAGGTACGTGTTGACCGCCTGGCGGGTGGCCTCCTTCTGCGCGGTCCACACGCCGGGCGCCCCGTGCCCCTCGTACGGGGTCAGCGTGGCCACCAGGCTGGTCAGTCCGCGCTGCTGGACCTGCTGGTTGATCTGCCGGAGGGTGGCGATGATCGCCTCGGGTGAGTCGTTGGACATCCAGATGTCGTTGATGCCCAGGTGGGTGACGACGGTACGCACACCGGTCTGCGCGAAGACGTCCTCGTTGAGCCGGGCCGCCGCGTTCGGGCCGAGCTGGTAGTAGCCCGGGTAGTTGCCGTCACCCGGTTCGGTGCCCTCGTGGTTCAGGCGGTTGCCGGCCAGGCTGAGGTTGAGCACACCGGGGGTACGCGCGTCCGGGCGGGCGGCGAGCAGCCGGTCGGACAGCAGGTCGGGCCAGCGCCGGTTGGCGTTGACGGTGCTGCCGTTGCCGTCACCGATGGAGTCGCTGAGCACCACCAACGCGCCCGGGGTCGCCTTGCGGTGCACGTCGATGCCGGAGAGGAAGAACCAGCAGCAGGTGGGTCGGGTGGTGAACCCGGTGCCCTCGGCGGCCCCGGTCAGGTCGCCGGCGCCGATGAAGTTGGCCTGCTGGGACTGCCCGTGGAAGGTGGTCGGGCCGGTCGGCGTCGGGAAGTGCACGGTGACCACCAGGTCGCTGTCGTCCGCGACCGGGAACGTCAACGGGTCGCTGAGCAGCTCGGCGCCCCGGTTCATGGTCGCCGAGGCGACGCCGCTGAAGGTCAGCGGACGCAGCGAGGCCGGATCGATGTCGGACAGGTCGTCGGGGGTGGCGGTGTCGGGGCGGGCGACGGTGGCCCGGCCGACGGCGACCGCCTGCTCGCCGTACAGGTTGCTCAGCCGGACCCGCAGTGCCGGGCCGCCCACCGAGACGTGCACGACCATCCGGACACTCTGGTTGTTGAGGCCGGTGTTGGTCAGGCCGACCGAGTTGCCGCGGGTGACCGCGGTGGCCCAGCTACCCGCCCAGTCGAAGCGGTCGGGTCGGCCGGCGCCGGCCTCGGACGGGCCGGCGCTGGCGACGACGGCGGGTGCCCCGGCGACCAGTAACACAGCCGCGGCGGCGACGACATGCCATCTCTTCGGGGTCGACATGGAACCTCCATCGTGTGGCAGCCCAGGGTCGTCCACGGACGGCTCCCGCCTGGACGATGGTCCAGAAACCTAGCCGCCGCCGCTGACGGGCGTCAATCAACCTGATCGACGCGATCAAATGTCCGGCGGGTCTGCCGGACCGCCCGTCGGCACGGTTCCGACCAGCCGTTACCGGCCTAGGCTCGCAGGCGGTGGGCCCACCGGAGCGCGCGCCGCCGTCGCGTCGTCACCGGGCGCGCCGCTTTCTGAAGAAGGGGGCCACCGGATGACTGACGGAGCTGGGCGTACGACGACCTACGTGGACCGGGCGCTGGATCTCTTCGCCGACTTCGGTGACCGGGAGGCGCTGGTCGGCGGCGGACGCAGACTCACCTACGTCGAGGCCGCCGCGCTGGTGCGGACGATGGCGGCGACGCTGACCCGGCACGGCGTACGCCCCGGCGCGGCGGTGCTGGTGACCGTCGCGAACGCGGTCGAGGGCCCGTTGCTCCAGCTCGCGTTGCACCTGATCGGCTGCCGGACGATGTGGGTCGCTCCGGTCACGTCCCGCCGGGAGGTCGACGAGTTCATCAGCCTGGCCCGCCCGGACGCCCTGGTCTACGACGCCCGGGATCCGGGCAGCCTGGGCCCGGCCCTGGCCGCCGCGCTGCCCGGCACGCCGGTGTGCTGCCTGGGCGCGGGCGGCGCCGGCCCGGACCTCACCGCTCCCGCCGACGTGGCGGAGTTACCGGCGCCCGGGGCGACGCCGGAGTCGTTCCTGCAGACCAGCGGCACCACCGGCAGCCCCAAGCTGGTGCACCACACCGAGGGTTTCTACGCCCAGATCCTCACCCTGGCCGCCGACTTCCGTGCCGCCGGGTTCCCCCTGCTGCGGCACCTGTCGCACTCACCGATGTGGCTGGCCAGCGGGCAGATCACCGCCCTGTTCAACCTGTTCACCGGTGGGGTGCTGTTCCTGCGCGACGACTGGGACCCGGCGGCCTTCGTGGACACCGTCCAGCGGGAGCGCATCACCTCCACCTTCGTCACCCCGCCGATGCTCTACGAGCTGCTGGACCACCCGGCGCTGGTCGGCGCGGACTTCTCCACCATGTTCATGTTCAATGTGGGCGCCGGGCCCGCCGCGCCCGCCCGGCTGCGCCAGGCCATCGCGCGGTTCGGCCCGGTCCTGCGCATCGTGTACGGCCTCAGCGAAGCCGTCGTGATCACCGCGCTGCCCGGGTTGACCGACGACCCGGAGCACCCGGAGCGGCTGCGCTCCTGCGGCCGCCCGTACGGCGACGTGCGCATCGAGATCCGCGACGACGACGGCACGGTGCTGCCCACCGGACGCGACGGTGAGGTGTGGGTGCACACCCGGCTGAGCTTCGCCGGCTACCACGGTCAGCCGGAGTTGACCGCGCAGACGCTCGTCGACGGCTGGGTGCGTACCCGCGACATCGGTCACCTGGACGACGACGGTTACCTCTACCTGGTCGACCGCGCGCACGACATGATCGTCACGCACCGGCGGAACTGGGCGATCTTCTGCCGTCCGATCGAGGACGTGCTGGCCGGGCACCCCCAGGTACGCGCCGCCGCCGTGATCGGCGTACCGGACGAGACGGTCGGCGAGGTCCCGTACGCGTACGTGGTGCTCGCCCCGGGCGCGACCGTGGGCGGGGCGGAGCTGATCGACCTGGTGACCGCGGAACTCAACGAGATGTGGGCGCCGGCCGCTGTCGAGATCGTCGACCGGCTGCCGGTGAACCGGTCGGTGAAGGTGGACAAGCGGGCGTTACGCGAGCGGTACGCGGCGCGACGGGCGGCGGCGGTCGGGACGTGACGCCCCGCCGGCAACTGGTGGTCCTGGTCGGCGCGGACCTGATCTCCAACCTGGGTACCCGCATCTCGGTGGTGACGATCCCGTGGCTGGTGCTGGTCAGCACCGACAGCCCGACCAAGATGGGCCTGGTCGCGTTCGCCGAGACCCTGCCGTACCTGCTGTCCAGCGCGTTGGGCACGCCGTGGGCGGACCGGTTCGGTCTGCGTCGCACGTCGATCCTCTGCGACGCGGGCAGCGCGGTGGCCATGGTGGTCGTCGCGCTGACCCCGTGGCTGGGCTTCGCGCCGCTGGTGGCCCTGGTCGCGGTGGCCGGCGCGCTGCGCGGCATCGGCGACCGGGTCAAGCACGTGATGTTCCGACCGGTCGCCGAGGCCGCCGGGGTGCCGCTGATCCGGTTGACCTCGGCGTACGACGGGCTGAGCCGGGTGGTGACCCTGTTCGGCGCCGCGGTGGGCGGTGTGCTGATCGCCGCGTTCGGGGTGACCGAGGCGATCCTCATCGACGCGGCCACCTTCGGGGTCTGCGCGCTGCTGATCGGCGTCCTGGTGCGTCCGCCGGCCACCCCGTCGCCACCGGGCCCGCCGGAGAACTACCTTCGTGCGCTGCGCGGTGGGTTCGGCTACCTGGCTCGGGACCGGCCGCTGCTCGGCATGCTGGTGGTCGTCTCGGCGCTGAACATGGTGGCCAACGCCAGTGTGGCCGTCTACATCCCGGTCTGGGTGGCTCGGGAGCTGCACGGGCCGAGCGGGCTGGGCCTGGTGCTGGCGGCGTTCTCGGCGGGAGCGTTGCTGGGCAACGTGGTGTTCACCGCGCTCGGGCCGAGGCTGCCCCGCCGGTTGACGTTCCTGGTCGGCGCGCTGGTCGCCGGCACACCCCGGCTGGTCGCCCTGGCGATCAGCGACGACCTGCCGGTGGTGCTCGTGGTGACCTTCCTGTCCGGGATCGGCATCGCGGCGGTCAACCCGCTGCTCGGGGTGGCGCTCTACGAACGCGTGCCGGCGGAGTTGCAGACCCGGGTGATCGGCATCGCCGGGTCCCTGGCCTTCGTCGGGTTGCCGGTCGGCGCGCTGCTCGGCGGCTGGTCGGTGGACGCGCTCGACCTCACCCCGGCGCTGCTGCTGATGGCCGCGTTCTGCCTGCTGGTCACCGCCTCTCCCCTGCTGGCCCGGACGACCACGCCGTCGCGCCCCACCCCCGCCACCACGCCGTAGAGCGCAAACCGGTTGCGGGTCGCGGCCGACGCCCGCAGGCTCGGGCGAATGAGCGCACAGCCGGACACCGGCGTAACAGAGATCAGCACCGACCTGGTGCGTCAGCTGATCGCCGAGCAGTTCCCCCGGTGGGCGCACCTGCCGGTCCGTCCGGTCGAGGTCGGCGGCTGGGACAACCGCACCTTCCACCTGGGCGACGCGATGACCGTGCGGCTGCCCAGCGACGAGGGGTACGTCCTCCAGGTCGCCAAGGAACAGCGGTGCCTGCCGGCGCTCGGGGCGCGGCTGCCGCTGGAGATCCCCACCCCGCTGGCCCACGGTTCACCCGGTGCCGGCTACCCGTACCCGTGGTCGGTGTACGGCTGGATCGACGGGCAGACCGCCCGCCCCGACCGGATCGACGACCTGACCCGGTTCGCCACGGACCTCGCGGCCTTCCTGCGCGCCCTGCGCGCCGTCGACACCGACGGCGGCCCGGCCGCCGGCCCGCACAGCGCCTGGCGGGGAGGCCCGCTGTCCACCTACGACGCCGAGACCCGCGCCGCGATCGAGACGCACCGGGACCGGTTGCCCGTCGACACGGTGACCACCATGTGGCAGGCCGCCCTCGACGCCACCTGGGCCGGGCCGCCGGTATGGTTCCACGGCGACATCGCGCACGGCAACCTGCTGGTCCGCGACGGCCGGCTCGTCGCCGTCATCGACTTCGGCTGCTGCGGCGTCGGCGACCCCGCCTGCGACACCGTGATCGCCTGGACCCTGCTGAGCGGCGACAGCCGGGCCGCCTTCCGCGACGCGCTGGGCGTGGACGACGCCACCTGGGCCCGTGGGCGTGGCTGGGCGCTGTGGAAGGCACTGATCACGCTGGACGACCCGGAACCGGAGCGGGCCGACGGGGCCCGGCACGTCCTCGGCGAACTGCTCACCGGGCACACCGTGTCGCACTGAGCCCGTACGGTGTGGTCATGCCCGGTTGGGAGGACGTACGCCGGATCGCGCTCGCGCTGCCGGAGACCACCGAAAGCCCGTCCTACGACGGGCTGCCCGCCTGGCGGGTCAGGGACAAGATGTTCGTCTGGGAGCGACCGCTGCGGCGCACCGACCTCGACGCCCTCGGCGACGCCGCCCCCGACGGCCCGATCCTCGGCGTCCGGGTGATCGACCTCGGCGTCAAGGAGGCCCTGCTCGCCGACGACCCGTCGGTCTACCTGACCACTCCGCACCTCGACGGCTACCCGGCGGTGCTGGTCCAGCTCGACCGGATCAGCCGGGCCGAGCTGACCGAGGTGATCACCGAGGCGTGGTATGCCCGCGCCCCGAAGCGGCTCGCCGCCGCCCACCGCGCCGACCAGGGGCCGACCGACGGTTAGCCGGTCGGGGCCGGCGCGGCGTGTTCGGTCCGGCAGCGGGGGCAGCGCAGGCGCGCTCCGGCGGCCGTGCGGGGCACCCGCAACCGCTGACCGCAACCGCAGGTCACCACGGGCGCCGACGCCCGCAGGTATTCGTCGCGGTCGCGGCGGGGCCACCGGCCGTGGCAGCGGGCGCACCACTTCGGCGGGTAGCTGTGGTAGTGCGCGAGACCGAACGCGCCCAGGATCATCAGGGTGACCGGGACCAGCAGAGCGAGCACGGTGAACAGGGCGGACAGCAGCCCGCCGACACCGTTCGCCACCACCACGGCCACCACCGTGAGGACGACCACCGGCACCCCGAGCAGGGTGAACCCGAAGCCCCACGCGAAGACCAGCAGGGACGGCAGGAACAGCCACATGCCGGCGGGCATCCACCGGCGGACGCCGTACCCGCCGCAGCGGGGGCAGTTCGGCGAGGCGCGGTGCGGCACGGACCGCAACGCCTTCGGGGTCAGCCACTCGACCAACCGCTTGAGGATCTCCTCGACCAGCTTGGCCGCGAGGGCCTGGAGAAACGAGTCGAGCATCCGTCGTCCCCTCCCCGTCTCGGTCTCCGGCCAGGTGTCGGCCACCGCCCATCGTGGCCGTTCGGTGCCACCGTCACGCCGCGGCACTCCGACGGGACCGGGCAGACGACGCCAACCCGACAGCGCCCGGTCGTACCTGACGGGGTCCGGTTGACTGACTGAACCGGACTGTCCCCATTGCCCGTCATTCACGGGACGGCGCCGCAGCGCATCGACCGCTATCGTCCGTACCACAGCCGACTTCCTCGACCTCACGGGGGTCTTGGTGCCGTACGGCCGCATCGGCCGACCAAGTGATCGAAGCTGCCCGGAGGCCTACCGGGTCACCGGCCAGCACCGAGCTGACAGGGAAGAGGAGCATGCGTCTCACACGCAGTCGTCGGGCCAGGCGGGCGGCGTTACTCGCCATCGCCGTCGTCGCCGGCGCGACAGTCAGTTCCACCGCGCAGGCGGTGAGCGGCGTCAGTCCGGTGCCTGCGGGCACCTACCTGTTCACCGCCAAGATCCAGAGCGACCTGGGGGCCTGTTCCGCCGCCCTGGTCGACCCGACCTGGGTGATCACCACCGCCGAATGCCTCACCACGCCGGGTCAACCCGTCGTCGCGGGCCCGCCGACACGCCCGACGAGCGTCACGGTCGGACGGACGGACCTGACCGCCACCGACGGCCACGTCATGACCGTCACCTCGCTGGTGCCGCACCCCTCCCGCAACGTGGTGCTCGCCCAGCTCGACCGACCGGCCACCGGTGTCACGCCGATCTCCCTCGGCGCTCCGGCGACGGTGGGAGAGCAGCTCATGGCTGCCGGCTTCGGCCGCACCGCCACCGAGTGGGTGCCCGACAGACTGCACACCGGCGCCTTCGCCGTCACTGGCGTCGCGGGCACCTCCGTCACCGTCGACGGCGGCGACGCCGCCACCAGCCTGTGCAAGGGCGACGCCGGTGGCCCACTGGTGCGGGTCGGCGCGGGCGCGCCCCAACTGGTCGCCCTACACGACCGCTCCTGGCAGGGCGGCTGCCTCGCCGAGACCGAGACCCGCCGCACCGCCACCGAGGTCCGGGTCGACGACCTCGGCTCCTGGATCGCGCAGAACACCCGCAACAGCTACGTGGCGCTCAATCCCGGTGCGGCCCTGTTGGACACTCGCAGCGGCATCGGCGGCACCACGGGCCCGCGTACCGGTGCGGTCACCACCGACTTCCAGGCGCTCGGGGTCGGCGGTGTCCCCTCCACGGGGGTCACCGCCGTTCTCATAGACGTCACGGCGATCAACCCCACCACCGCCGTCTACCTGACGGTGTTCCCGCAGGGTTCGCCCCGGCCGGCCACGTCGTCACTCAACGCCGTGCCCGCCGAGACGATCTCGACCACCCAGGTGGTCAAGGTCGGGCCGGACGGCAGGCTCTCCGTCTACCACCAGGGCGGCAGCACCCACGTCCGCGTCGACGTGCACGGCTACTTCACCACCAGCGGGGGCGGCGGCCTCGTCGCGGTGAAGCACACCCACATGGTCGACACCCGGAACACCACCGGCACGATCCCCACCAACGGCAGTCGCACGTTCACCCTGACCGGCGGCGTCATCCCGGCCGGAGCGACCAGCGCACTACTCGACGTGGTCGTCGTCGGCGCCGCCCACGGCGGCTACCTCAGCGCGTACGCGACGGGTGGCGCCGCCGACCCGAGCAGCGTGATGGACTACGCCGCCGGGATCACCTCGCAGGGCCTGTCGGTCAAGCTCTCCTCGGCGGGCCAGGTCACCTTCGTGAACCGGGGCCCGGCCGTGCATCTGGTGATCAGGGCGCAGGGTTACGTCGCGGCCTCCCCCACCCAGGGCGCGGATCTGCGTGTCACCCAGCCCACCCAGGTGGTGGACACCCGGGCCAACGGCGGGGCCCCGCTCAAGGCGAAGGGCGAACTGTTCCTCAACCTCAACACCGCCCTCGGCATTCCGGAGAACGCGATGGACGGCGCTCTCATCTCGGTGACGGCGGTCCACCCCACCGCGAACGGATTCCTCACCGTCGAGAAGGACGGGAGGTTCGCGTACACCAATCCGGGCGGGCCGGTGGTGGGCGACACGTCGGTGTCGAACTTCGCGGCAGGTCACCTCGCCCGCACCACGATGGTGGTGACCCGGGTCGGCCGGGACACCGGCGAGCCCGGTGACGGCCGGTCCGGCATGATCAGGATCCTGAACGCGAGCAGCGGCACCGTCCACGTGGTGGTGACCCTGCACGGCTGGTTCAACAAGCCCGCGGGCAGCACCCCCTGAGCGACGCATCGCCGCTCCCACCCCGGCGGGTGGGAGCGGCGGTGCGCTGTCCAGCGCCGGACCACTCGACTAGCCTGCCGGCATGACATCGACGGTGACCGAGTCAACAGACCCGTACTGCCTGCGGGAGGGCGAGAGCGCGGCACTGTTGCAGGGGCATCCGTGGCGGCGGTTCGTGGCACTGGGCGACAGCGTCGTCGAGGGTCTGTGCGAGCCGACGCCAGGCTACTCGGACGTGCAGTGGGCCGATCGGATCGCCGCCGAACTGGACGCCGCCGGTCCGGGTCTGTCGTACCTCAATCTGGGGCGCAGCGGGCTGCGCGCGCACGAGGTCCGCGCCACCCAGCTGGCCCCGGCGTTGGCGTTCGGTCCGGACCTGGCGCTCGTGGTGTGCGGCGGCAACGACGCCTTCCGGTCCCGGTACGACGCGGACAGCGTCGACGGGGAACTGACCGAGATGATCGTCGCCCTTCAGCAGGCCGGCGCGGCCGTGATCACGGTGGGCATGTTCGACGTCTCGCACAGTCCGGCGGTGCCGGAGGCGGCGCGCCCCGGTCTGCGGGAGCGGATGGGCCGCCTGTCCGCGCACACCGCCCGACTCGCCGAGCGTCTGGGCACCCTGCACGTGCACCTCACCAACCACCCGCTGACGGCCGACCCGACCCTGTACAGCACCGACGGCCGTCACGGCAGCGCCCGCAGCGACGCGGTAGCAACGGCCGAAACCCTCCGCGTCCTGTCCGCCCACCGCGCCTGACCTCCGGCCCTCGACACCTGCGGGGTCAGGTGACCAGTTCGTCGAGGCGGTGCAGGGACGTGACGTCCTCCAGCTCCACCGTCATCGCCTCAAGTCGGTCGTAGTAGGCCCGCGACAGCGGCAGGGCGTCCTCGTAGAGGAATTCACAGAGGGTTTCGAAGGCAAGGCCGACCTCACCGGCCCGGATGTGGTCCCTGACGTCGGCACGGATTCCCGGACGCAGCAACGGCGCGTCCGCCACGAGATCGAGCACCGCTGCCTGCAGCTGTCCGAAGTACACGGGCAGACCCTAGAGTGCCCTCCCGCGTTGGCCCACCCCAACCCCATGATCATCCGGGGGTGAGGGGCCGGGTCAGTCCTTCAGGAGGACTCCCGTCAGGAGGACGCCGTGGGCCAGGTTGAGGACGCCGTCGCAGCCGGGGTAGCCGACCCTCGCCAGGCCGCCGGAGGCGGTCCGGCCGAACAGGTACGGGGCCAGGGAGTACGGGACGTCGGCCGTCACCGTGTCACCCGTCTCGATCTGCACGAAGTCCATCGGCACCCGGTCGGTCGGCAGGTACTCCTGGAGGATCGCGCCGCCCTGCTCGACGGCGGCCCGGACGCCGGCCGCCCACTCCGTCGGGCTCAGCTCCGGGCCGAGCAGCACGCCGTGCCCGGCCGAACCATCGGCGGGTTTGGCCACCAGCGTCGCCTGCTGGGCGACGGCCCGGTCGAGCACCCCGGCGGTCAACGGCACGGTGTACGGCACGTGCCGCCGGATCAGCGTCTGGTCGTCGGCGGGTAGCCCGTCCAGGTCCTCCCACAACCAGGCGAACGTGGTCTTGTTGCCGAGCAGCCAGGCCGCCGCCGACACGAACATCGGCAGGGTGCCCGCCGCGAGGGCGTCGGCCACCGCGTCGAGGCCGGCGGTCGGGGTGACCCGGTTGGGCACGAACAACCGGAACAACGCGTCGACCGGCGCGCCGTCGACCACCAGGCGGTTGTCGGCGTCCACGGTGGCGGTGGAGAGGGGCGCGATGACCAGGTCGATGCCGAAGTCCCGGGCCCGGACGGCGAGGGGGTCGAGGATCCGGATGAACGTCTCCGGGTCGTCGAGGCCGGGATAGTCCGCGTCGAAGTCCATCAGCAGCGCCAGCCGGGCACCGTCGGGCAGCCGCAGTTCCTCCCGGATCGCCGCGAACCGCTGGTCCAGCAGGGACGGGGCGGCCCGCACCGGAAGGCCGTCGAGGATGCCCTGCTCCTCGTACAGGCGCGCGTACCGCTGGATGACGGTGTCGGCGTCGAACCCGCCGCCGAGGCTGCTGTCGATGTTGTACTCGACGAACTTCGGCACCCCGCCGGCGAAGATCACATCCGGGCGGTACGCGGCCAGCAGCGCCTCGGTCAGCGGCTCGGACTCGTCCAGCAGCAGGGTCTCCCCCGCCGGCACGCCGAGCAGTCGGCGCAGCTCACCGGCGGTGCCCGCCCGACGGCGGCAGGCGTCGAGGATGAGCTGGGCGAGCCGGTCGCAGACCTCGTTGAGCTCCCGCCAGGCGTCGGCGGCCAGCACCGGAGGGCGGGCCAGCCGCCACTGCTTGTTGTAGGTGGCCCGGCCGTGGAAGACCTGCTCCCAGGCCGCCGCCCCACTGCCCACCATGGCCCGCCGGGCCAGCTCCGGCAGCTCGGCCCAGGCCCGATCGGCCGCCGGCCACACGTAGTTCGGGTCGATCATGAGGTGTCCTTCATCGTCAGGTGGATGGCGGTGGCGAGCTGCTCCCGGCCAGGTTGCACGGCGCGGTCCAGGGCCGGCGCGAACGGCAGCACCGCGCCGTCCGGTCGGGTGACCCGGCGCGGCGGGGCGAGCAGTCGCACCCGCTCCAGCACCGAGGCGATGATCTCGGCGGCCATCCCGCAGGACCGGTTGCCGTCGTCGAGCACGACGAGACGTCCGGTGCGGGCCACCGACTCGGTGAGACCGTCGATGTCGAACGGGTAGAGGGTGCGCGGGTCGAACACCTCCACCGAGACCTGGCCGGCCAGCTCGTCGGCGACGGCGAGCGCGTCGTGCACCAGGTGCCCGATCGCGACCACCGTCACGTCGTCGCCGACGCGGTGGATCCGCCCCCGGCCCAGCGGCACCGGCGACAGGTCGTCGACGTCGTCGCGTACGTCCATCGCGCCGGCGGGGGCGAACACCACCACCGGGTCGTCGTGCCGGATCGCGGTGACCAGCAGGCCGTAGGCGTCGGCCGGGGTGGCCGGTACGACGGTGACGACGCCGACGTGCGCGAAGAGGCTGTACGGGTGGTCGGAGTGCTGCCCGGCCCAGCCGGTCCGCGACCCGGAACCGGGCACCAGGTAGGTGACCGGCACCGCGCACTGCCCACCGGTCATCAGCGGGAACTTGTGCGCGTGGTTGACGATCTGCTCGAAGACCAGGAACAGCAGCGACGGGATCTGGAACTCGATCACCGGCCGCAGCCCGGCCAGCGCCGCCCCGGTGGCGAAGCTGGTGAACGCCTGCTCGGACAACGGGGTGTCGCGGACCCGGTCGACGCCGAACCGCTTGGCCAGGCCGGTGGTCACCATCGACGCCCCGACCTGGACGTCCTCGCCGAGCAGGAACACCGCCTCGTCGCGGGCCAACTCGTCGGCGAGGGCCCGGGTCAGCGCCCGCCGGTACGACAGTCGGGGCATCTCAACCACCTCCGGTGCGGGCGGTCAGGCCGCTGGCGTACAGGTACGCCGTCGCGTCGGCCGGGTCGGGGTGCGGGCTGGTCAGGGCGAAGTCCACCGCCGCGTCGAGCGTCGCCTCGATTTCGGCGTCCACCGCCGCCCGATCGGCGGCGGAGAGCCGCGCACCCTGGATGTCCACCGGGTCGCGGGCCCGACCGCGGGTCACCTCGTCGGGCGTGCGGTAGTCGAGGCGTACCGCGTGTTCGAAGGTGTGGTGGACGTCGAAGCGGTAGGTGCGGGCCTCGATCAGCTCGGGGCCGCCCCCGGCGCGCATCCGGTCGACGGCGGCGGCTGCGGCGACGCGTACCCCCTCGGGGTCCTGGCCGTCGACCACGACGGCCGGGATGCCGAACGCGGCGGCCCGGTCGGTGATGCTGCCGGCCACCGCGCCGGCGACCGGCATGGTGGTGGCGTAGCCGTTGTTCTCGCACACGAACAGCACCGGCACCCGCCACAGCGCGGCCAGGTTGAACGCCTCCAGAAGCATCCCCTCGTTGACCGCGCCGTCGCCGAAGAAGCTCACCCCCACGGTGTCACGGCCTCGGCGGCGGTGCGCCCACACCGCGCCCGTGACGATCGCGCCGGAGGCCCCCACTATCGCGTTGGCGCCGAGCACACCGAGGCTCAGGTCGGCGGCGTGCATCGACCCGCCCCGGCCGGCGTTGAGGCCGGTGACCCGGCCGCACAGCTCGGCGACCATCCGGGCCGGGTCCGCGCCCCGGGCCAGCACGTGCCCGTGGCCGCGGTGGGTGCCGGCGAGCACGTCGTCGGCGCCCAGGGCGGCGCAGACGCCGGCGGCGATCCCCTCCTGACCGAGGTACGGGTGGATGCCGCCGACGATCTGCCCGCCGTGGACCAGCTCCACCGCCCGTTCCTCGAACCGGCGGATCAGCCGGACCGTGCGGTAGAGCCGGACCGGGTCGGCGTCGGTCACGCCGGTCCCTCCATGAAGGTGACCAGCGCCTCGTGGGTGTCCAGGCTGGCGTAGAGGGGGTGCCTGACCACCGCGTCGCGCCGGTCGGTCACCGCCCGCTCCAACCGTTCGATGCCCGGGTGCGTCCTACCCCAGTCGTACCGTGACATGTCAGCCTCCCTGCGGGGCGCGGTGGCGCCAGATGACCGGGCAGTAGTCGGGATCGGCGTAGTCCGGTCGCCCCTCGTGGGTGCGCCGGACCAGCACGTCGTGGTTGTACGCGGCGAGCGTGCCGTCGGAGAGCGGATACTCCCGCCAGGCGTTGTCGCCGTCCTGCAGGTGCAGCGAGATCGCCTGCCGGGGGCGACCGCTGACGTTGGGTCCGCTGCCGTGGTAGGTGCGGCAGTGGTGGAAGCTCACGTGTCCCTTGGGGATCACCATCGGGATCTTGCGGATCTCCGCGCCGTTGTACGCGGCGTTCTCCGCCAGCATCTCCTCCAGCTGGCCGCGGTCCCGGTCGGCGAAGTGCCGCACCACCGTGTCGTCCGCGCCGATCTCCTTCCACCGGTGCGAGCCGTCGACCATGGTGATGGTGCCCATCTCCTCCCCGCAGTCGTGGAACGGGATGAACGCGGTGAGCATCTTCTCCGACGACGAGGACGCCCAGTAGTGCTTGTCGAAGTGCCAGGGCACGATGTTGCTCGGCTCACCGTCGATCGGCGGTTTGTAGATCAGCGTGGACTGGAAGACGCGGATCTCGTCGGCCTCGGCGAGCCGGGCGGCGACCGCGCCGATCAGCGGCTTGCGCAGGATCGCGCCGAGCCCGTCGTGTTCGTGGTGGACGTAGTCGTTGTGCCGCTGCACCGGCCCCTTCGACGGGTCCCAGTAGGCCAGCTTCGGTGGTCGTACCGGCAGCCGCCGGTCCCGCTCACCGTCGTAGTAGCGCTGCGTGGCGGCGGCGAGGGCGTCCACCTCGTCGTCGGTGAAGAGCTTCTTCGACAGGTACCAGCCGTGCTCGGCGTAGTGGCGCACGTCCTCGTCGGAGGGGAGCAGCGCCCGCTCCTCGTCGGTGAGCGGGGTCATGCGCCCACCCCCTGCGGGGTGGCCGCCACGGTGGCGAGTTCCCGTTCCTTGGCCTCGTAGAGCGCCTTGATGTTGCCGCTGCCGAAGCCCCGCGCGCCGCGCCGTTCGATCAGCTCCAGGAACAGGGTGCGGCGCACGTGCATCGACTCGGCGAAGATCTGCAACAGTTGGCCGTCGTGGTCGGAGTCGACGAGGACGCCCAGCTCACGCAGCCGCTCCAGCGGCGCGTCCACCCGACCGACCCGGGCCTCCAGGGCGTCGTAGTAGCTGCCCGGGGTGCCCGCGAAGCGCACCCCGCGCCGGCCCAGCGCCTCGACGGCGGTGAGGATGTCGTCGGTGCGCAGGCCCAGGTGCTGCACTCCCCCACCGGCGTGCTGGTCGAGGAACGCGTCGATCTGCCCCGGGCGCCGGGCCCGGTCCGGTTCCAGCAGCACCACCGTCACCCGACCGGATCCGCTCTGCACCACCTTCGAGTTCATCCCCTGCCCGTCGACCTCGATGTGCTCCTCGAAGATCTGCGCGAAGTCGAACAGCGACTCGAAGTGGCGCACCGTGTCGTCGAGCTGACCGGGTGGCACGCAGACCGCGAGGTGGTCGATCTCGGCGAGCACCGGCGGGTGCTCCTGCGCCGACGGCGGCGTCGGTGTGATGGCCCCGGGCAGGAAGTCCGCCCGGTCCCCACGGCGCTGCACCAACCGGTGCCGCACGTCGGCGAACCCGTCCACCTCGGCGAACACCACCTCGGCGTCCGCGCCGGTGCGGGTGGTCGGTGGCGTCACCGCCGTCGCGCCGCGAGCCACCAGCTCGGCGTACGCGGACGCCACGTCGTCGACCTCGACCGCGACGACAGCGATGCCGTCGCCGTGACGCTGCACGTACCGCGCCGCCGGATGCTCGGCGCTCAGCCCGGAGGTGAGCAGCAACCGGATGTCGCCGTGGCAGAGCAGCAGTGAGCGCTGCCCGTCCAGCCCGGTCTCCGGGCCACCCTGGCCGCAGACGTCGAAGCCGACGGCGGTGCTGAAGTAGAAGGCCGCCTGTCGGGCGTCCCCCACGTAGAGTTCGATGTGGTCGATACCACGGATGTCCATGTCCCCTGAAACCCCTCCCACACAATTCCCCCCGTCCTGCCGTCCGGGCGTGCCCGCCCGGGATGTCGCGTCGATCACCTCCTCGGCTCGGCGACACGCGCGAGCAGCAGGCTCACGTTCTGACCGCCGAACCCGAACGAGTTCGTCACCGCGTACTCCGGGTCGGCCTTGCGCGGCGTGCCACGAATGTGGTCCGCCGGGCAGGCCGGGTCCGGGTCGTCGAGGTGGTACGTCGGCGGCAGCAGCCCTCGGCCGAGCGCCAACGCGGTGGCCGCCGTCTCCAGGACACCGGACGCGCCGAGCAGGTGGCCGGTGAGCGCTTTGGTGGAGCTGACCGGAACGCCGCCGACACCGAAGACGTCCGCGAGGGCGGTGGTCTCCGCGATGTCGCCGCGCTTCGTGGCGGTGCCGTGCGCGTTGACGTAACCGACGGCCGCCGCCGGCACACCGGAGCTGCGCAGCGCCCGGCGGATGCAGGCGGCCGCGCCGGCGCCGTCCGGGCGGGGCGCGGTCGGGTGGTACGCGTCGGTGCTCGCCCCGAAGCCGGCCACCTCGGCGTACCCGCTCACCCCGCGCGCGGCGGCGTGCTCGGCGTTCTCCAGGACCAGCAGCGCGGCGCCCTCGGCCAGCACGAAGCCGCTGCGGGAGGTGTCGAACGGCCGGCTGGCGCGGGCCGGGTCGGTGCCGGCACGGGCCAGGGCCCGCGCGTTGCCGAAGGTGTCCGCGAAGGTCGGGAACAGCGGCGCCTCACTGGCCCCGCAGAGCACCACGTCGGCCTCCCCGGTCGCGATCAGCCGCACCGCGTCGGCGACCGCCTGCGCACCGGAGGCGCAGGCGGTGCCGACCGACGAGCTGTAACCCCGGATGCCGTGCGCGATGGCGATCCGCGCCGCCGGCATGTTCGGCAGGATCCCGGTGAGCAGGTACGGGCTGACGGCCGCCCGCCCCCGGGCGGCGCGGGCCAGCACCTGCGCCTCCAGCGTGGCCATGCCGCCGACCCCTCCGACGATCACCCCGATCCGCTCGGGGTCGACGTCGCGGCCCACCTCGATGCCGGCGTCGGCGAGAGCGTCGGCGGCGGCGAGCAGGGCGAGCACCACGATCCGGTCCAGCACCCGGGTCTCCGGCCCGGAGGCGACGGTGCGCGGGTCGACGTCGGGCAGCAGACCGGCGACGTCCAGCGACTGCGCCGCCGGGTGCCCGTCGGGCGGGCGGGTCAACCCGGAACGCCCGGTGGTCAGCGCCTCGAAGGTCTCCTCGACACCCCGCCCGACCGGGGTGAACAGACCCATCCCGGTGATCAGGGCACTCACGAGACAGCCTCGGTGAGGTAGCGCTCCCGCAGGACCACCTTGCGGACCTTGCCGGTCACGGTGACCGGGATGTCGGCGGAACGCACCGGCACGACCCGACGCACCGTCGCGCCGACGTCCGGGCCGAGGGCCGTGCGGACCCGCTCGGTGCGGTCCTCGGCCTCGTCGGCGCCGGCGGCCAACTCCAGCAACACGTCGGTGACCACCTCACCGGCCTCGGCGACGATCACCACTGTGCAGTCGGTGACGTCCGGGCAGGCGGCGAGGATCCGCTCCTCGCTCAACGCGGTGTAGAGGCGTCGCCCGTCACCGGTCTCCACCGAGTCCACCGCCCGGTCGAGGTGGTAGTAACGGCCGTCGGCGTCGGCGCGGACCAGGTCGCCGGTCAGGTACCAGCCGCGCTGACGGAACCGGTACGTGGTGGCCGAGTCGTTCCAGTAGCCACGGAACAGCGACGGCGAGTCGATGCCGAGGAAACCCACCTCACCCGTCGGCACCGGTTCGCCGTCGGCGTCGAGCACCGCGACGGTGGCGAACCGGTACGGGCGACCGATGCAGCGGCCGTACCGGTCGGTGTCGGCGCGGTGGGTGATGTGGAACATCGAGTGCCCCATCTCGCTGGAGCCCAGCCCGTCGATGAAGACCGACCCGGGCACCCTCGCCACGCCGTCGCGGGTGACGGTGTCGTGCCAGCCGACGGCGACGAGGCGGCGGATGTGCGGCTCGTGCGACGCGTCGCCGGTGTTGAACCACAGCCGCACCGAGTCCAGGTCGTACCCGGACAGGTCGAAGCGGGCCAACTCGGCCCAGGTGACCGAGAAGCCGAACACACCGTCGGGACGCCAGCGTTGGACGGCGTCGAGCACCCGCTCACCGTCCTGTTCGGACAGCAGAAGCATCTGAGCGGAGTTGCCCAGCGCCTGGTTGACCATCAACACCGTCGCGGTGTGCGGGGCGGGCAACGCGTTGAGGATCCGGTGGGTGCCCTGCGCCTGGGGCATGGTGAGCAGGTGCCGGGTGGCGGCGAAGAGGCTGGCGTGCGAGTGCAGCACCGCCTTGGGCACCCCGGTCGTCCCGGAGGTGTGGGTGATCACGATCGGGTCGTCCGGGTGGTGCCGGTAGTGCGCCGGGGCGGCGGACGGGTCGCCGCCGCCGGCCTGCGCGGGAGTGCCGAGCAGCGGTACGCCGAGGTCGTGCCCGGCCAGCAGCGCGGTGTGCTCGTCGTCGGCGAGCACCCCGACGCCCCGCAGCCGGCGGATGTACTCGGCGGCGATCTCCGGGCGGAGCTTGCCGTTCATCAACGCCGCAATGGCGCCGAGCCGGGCCAACGCCAGGTAGCTGAGCACCATGTCGGCGGCGGCGGTGGCCCACACGGCGACCGGGTCACGGGGGCGTACCCCGCGCTCGTGCAGCCAGGCGGCGCGGGCGGCGACCCGCTCGTCGAGCCGGCCCAGCGTGAGCGGTGCCTCGGCCGGGTGCCCGTCGACGGCGGTGTCGAACGTCAACCCGGGGCCGTCCGGGTCGGCGCCGTGCGCCAACACCCGGGCCAGGACGTTGCCCGCGCCCACCTCGGGGTCCGCGGCCAGGGCGGCGCGTAGTCCTCGTTTCCTCATGGTCGTCCCTCTCCCCCCAGCAGCACCGCGACCGCCTCGGTGGGCGCGTCGGGTGCCTGTTCGATCAGGATCAGCAACACCTCGTCGGCGTCGCCGTCGTCGCGGAGCAGGTCCGCCTCGGCGACGCCGTCGGCGTACGGGTCACCGGTCGGGCTCAGGCAGACCACCGGCCCGCGCAGTCCCCAGCGCGCCGCGACGTGCCCGGCGACGCTGTTGGGCACGGACTGGAAGAAGAACAGCGGCCCGATCCGTCCGCCGTCCTCGACGGTCGCCCGTACGTGCTCCGCGCTGACGCGGTCACCACTGGCGCTGACCAGCACGATCCCGGTCCGCACCCCGACGGGCACCCCCGCCGTCCCGTACCGCCGTCGCAGGCACCGTTCCGCCACCGCCACCACCACGGGCGCGAACGGCGAGGACACGAACCCCGCGACTCCCGGCGCCGGCCCGTCGTCGCCGGCCTCCGGCCACCGCGCCCGCGCCAGCACGCCCGCCTCTGGTCCTGTCGTCGATCCGGCTTCGTGGGTGCGGAGGTCGGAGGATCGCTCGGACCCGAGGTCGGTCATGGCACGCCGACCAGGAGTGCCGTGTTGGCGCCGCCGAACGCCGCGTTGAGTGTCAACGCGTGGGTCGCGGTCGTCGCGCGGGGCCGGTCGACGACGACGTCCAGCGGGCAGGCCTCGTCCGGGGCCAGCCAACCGGCGTTGACCGGCAGCGCACCGTCGCGGAGCGCGAGCGCGGTGACCACGAGTTCGAGCAGCCCGGACGCCTCCAGCGCATGCCCGTGCACCGACTTGGTGGAGCTGACCGGCACCCGCGCCGCGTGGTCGCCGAGCGCCCGGTGCAGGGCGGCGGCCTCGGCAGCGTCGCTCTGTGGGGTGCCGGTGGCGTTGGCGTTGACGTAGCCGACGGCCCGGGCCGGCAGCCCGGACCGGCGCAGCGCGGCGTCGACAGCACGGGCCAGCCCGGCCCCGGTCGGGTCCGGCTGGCACGGGTGGAAGGCGTCCCCGGCCCGCCCCCAGCCGGCGACGGTGGCCAGCGGTTCGACCCCGTGCCGACGCCCGACGCTGGACTCCAGGACCACCGCGGCCACCCCGTCACCGAGCAGCAACCCCCGCCGGTGGGCGCTGAACGGGCGGACCGCACCGTCGACCGCGAGGGCTCGACCGGCGTCGAAGAGCGCGAACTGGTCGGACTCCACCAGATATCCGGCGGCGACCACCACCCGGTCGACGTCACCCCGGGCGATCAGCGTCGCCGCGTCGGCGATCGCCGTACTCGCCGACACACACGCGCTGGTGTAGACGCGGGTGTGCCCGGACAGTCCACAGCGGACCGCGAGCTGGCCGGCGAGCGCGCCCGGGGCGAGAGCCGGCCCCGCCGGCCCGCCGTGCACGGCGAGCAGCAGGGGGCATCCGACGCGCTGCGCGGCGGTGAGACCGGCCGCGTGGCAGGCCGCGTCGACGGCGGCGGTCAGTTCGTCGGGCAGCGCACCGACATCGGGCAGGGTGGCCGCCACGGTGACCCGGCGGGCGGCGGTGTCGAAGCGGCGTACCGCCCCGAACGCCGCGACACCGGCCAGCGCGCCGGCGAGCTGCGCCTCGGCGCCCCGACCCAGGGCACTGATCGCGTGTACGCCGGTGAGCTGAGCGACCCGTCGCTCAACCATCTGCGGAGGTCGACAGCGACGCCCGGAACACCGCCAGGGCGTCGTCGACGGTACGGATTCCGGCCAGCTCGTCGTCGGTGAGGTCGAGCCGTCGGTCGTAGCGCTGCTCGACGAGGTGCACCAGCCAGGCGAGCTCCATCGAGCCGACCCGGTCGGACACCTCGGCAGCCGGTTTCGCGGTGAGTTCGGCGAGCATGGTCAGCAGGTCAGCTCGCCCCAGGTCGGGCTGACCGCCCATCAGGCCGTGTCGCTCGTCGCGGCCGTGCCGGACGTCGCCGCTGTCCCGCTCGCCGCCGCTGAGTCGCTCGTCGCCGCTGAGCCGCTCGTCGCCGCTGAGTGGCTCGCCGCCGCTGAGCCGCTCGCCGCCCGGGTGACGCGGTCGGCGACCATCGTGGTGAACTCGCCCACCGTCATCAGGGCCAACTGCTCCGACTCGTCATCGGCGAACGTCACGCCGTAGCGGTCCTCGACCCGGACGGACAGGTCGGCCAGGGCGAGCGACTCCAGGTCGACGCCGGCGGGGCCGAGCGTGGTGTCGTCGTCGAGTTCCTCGACGTCGTAGTTCATGTCGGCGAGCTGCTCGACGACGAAGGCGCGGACCTCGGCTCTCATGGATAACCTCTCTGGGTGGGTCAGCTGACGGCGTCCGGTCGGGACACCGCCTACGTGTGGGTCGGTCGGGACACCGGCGGTCAGCCGGATCCGGCCGCTGATCTGCTGCGTCGGGCGGGCGCTCTGCTGCTCGACCGTCCGGCTGCCGAGCTGCTGCTGACGCACGACAGCGCGGGACGGCCAGTGGTCCGCACCGGACGGTCGGAGCGGCTGCCGGTCAGCGTCAGCCGTACCGCCGGGATCGTGGTGGTCGCCGCCCGCCCGGCCGGCGCGGTCGGGGTGGACGTGGAGCGGATCCGTCCGCTGCCCGCACTCGCGCTGGCCCGCCGCTGGTTCCCCCCGACCGAGTCGGCCTGGTTGGCCAATCGGCCCGAGGCCGCCCGGGCGGTGGACTTCCTGCGGTTGTGGACCGCGAAGGAGGCGGTGGGCAAGACGCTCGGACGAGGGCTGCGCGGTGGCGGACTGCTCCGGGAGATGCCGCCCCCGGGGTGGCCGTGGCGACCGGTGCCCGGCGCGGAGACCCTGTGGGTCGGCCACCCGCCGCTGGGCGGGGACGTCGTCCTCGCCGTCGCGGTGCGCGCGACGGCCCAGGTCGAGGTCGCTGTGGCGCAGTGGCCCGGTCACGACGAGGCCGCCGAGCGCAGCGCGTCCGTCGAACGGACCAGCTTGCCGGTGGTGGTGCGGGGCAACTGATCGAGCAGGCGCAGCACCCGAGGACGTTTGTAGCCGGCCAGCCGCTCGGCGAGGAGCTTGTCCAGCGTCTCCTCCGACAGCGGCCCGTCGGGTTGGACGTACGCGGTGATGCCGTCGTCCCAGACGACCACCGCGGCGGCCACCCCGGGCAGCTCGGCGACTGTCGTCTCCACCTCGGTCAGGTCGACCTTCATGCCGCCCACGGAGACCTGCGAGTCGAGTCGACCGCGCACGGTGACCAGGCCGGTGTCGGGGTCGACGGTGCCGGCGTCGCGGGTGTGCAGCCAGCCGTCGGCCCACCGGGTCGGGTCGCTCAACCCGACGTACGGCGACGCCGGGCAGGACACCCACAGCTCACCGCCGGACTCGCGGACCTCGATGCCGGGCGCCGGGGCGATCGACGGTCGGTGTGACCCGTGCAGGTCGGTGCCGATCACCCCGACCTCGGTCATCCCGTACATGTTGCCCAGCGGCACGCCGTACCGGTCGGTGAAGGCACGGGCGACCGCGGCCGGCACCAGCTCGCCACCGGTGGTCATCCGCCGTAGCTGCGGCAGCGGGCCGGCCGGCCGGGTGGAGGCGAGCAGTCCGATGTGGAAGGGAACACCCAGCACTGTCGCCGGTGTCGCGTCGGCGGCGATCGCGGCCAGGACGGCGTCACCGCTGAGCCGCTGCGGCGGCACCAGCTCGACCCCGACGTGCAGCCCGTAGAGCAGGCCACCGACCAGGCCGAGCACGTGCACCATCGAGGGCAGCAGGATGATCCGCTCGCCGGGCCGGGCGACCCCGTCGATCTGCGTGTAGCGGTGCACCTCGGCGACCAGGTCCGCTGCCGTGCGACCGATCACCTTGGACGGTCCGGTGGAGCCGGAGCTGAGTTGGATCACGGCGTGGCCGCTGACCGCCGGGCGGTCGGCGTACGGGGTGACGCCCTCGGTGACGTCGACGAAGATCCGCAACGCGCCACCGCCGCTGCGGATCGGCGCGACCACCACCTGTGGGGTGAGCCGAACCAGGGCGCGGTCCACCTCGTGGTCGGTCAACCGGTGGTCGAGCAGGATCGCCTGCGCCCCGGCCCGCCAGGTGGCGAGCAGGTTCACCACGTACGCCAGCGACGGCGGCAACCGCAGCGCGGCGGCCCCACCGGGACGCAGTCCGGCCGCGCCGAGCCGCCCCTGCGCGGTGGTCACCAACTGGTGCAGGGTGGCCCGATCAATGGGTTCGGGCAGACGGAGACAAATGTCGGTAGAGCGGCCGGCGAACAGGATTTCGTCCACCCATCCGGGGTCCGTCGCCGTAGGATCTTCTGCCACCACTGCCGTTCACCGCCCAGCATCAAATGGGGCATTTATGCCCATGACGTACGCTTGTCGGGGTGCTGCGGGGAACCATACGGCGCACACAGGGACCATTGCTAGATGCAAATGGATGGATCAAAAGAAGCGGCCAGCCGGATTGCCGACAGCCCGTTCGGCGGGCAGGATCAGGCGCGCGCCCCGGCGGAGTGTCACCGAGGCATGACCCCTCGTACCACCGTCGCGCGCCCCCAACCGGACGGCCGATGGCCACTCGACCAGCGGGTGAATCGCGCGCACCCGCACCGGCGCCGGCCGGGTCTGCTGCTGACGAGTCGCACACGCAGCCGGATCAGCCGGTACGCCCCGGCGACGTCAGGCGATGGCCTCGGCGGCAGCGTAGGGCAGCCGCGCCCGCGCCTCCTGCGGATGCAGGGCCGCTGCGGATGCAGAGCCGCCTCAGACGCAGAGCCGCCTCAGACGCAGAGCCCAGGGTCTGCTTGACGGCGACGATGACCGCCGACCCCACCGGTTCAGTGAACTCCGCACGGGCGGTGTCGTCGCCGCTCAGCAGAACGGCGCGTCGAGGCGGCCCTCCAGATTGCACAGACACAGTGCCTTCATGGGTCCGGGACACTACGCGCTCGGCGATGCACGCTGAACACCCATGATCAAATGATGAGAAATAGCTCAGGGACCGTCCTGAAACCTATTTTCCATCATTTGATCATGGGCACAGCGGCACAGCGGCACAGCGGCACAGCGGCACAGCGGCACAGCGGCACAGCGGCACAGCGGCACAGCGGCACAGCGGCACAGCGCCACAGCGGCACAGCGGCACAGCGCCACAGCGGCACAGCGCCACAGCGCCACAGCGCCGCAGCGGTTCGGCGAGCGCGGACCGCCTCAGGCCAGGGCGGGCGTCTGGGCGTGGATGTGGAAGCGCAGCGAACGGGCGTCGGTGAAGCACTCCCGCATCGGGCGGACGAGGTCCCGGTGCTCCGGGCTGCGTTCCCAGGTCTCGAAGTCGGCCAGGCTCGCCCACTCACTGGTGATCAACCACTGTTCCGGGTCGGTCGACGACCGGCACACCTGGTCGACCAGGTGCCCCGGCACCCCTTCGGCCACCAGATGCCGCACCTCCTCGTAGGCGGCGAGGAACGCCTCGGTGCGCGGCGCCGGCACCCGCACCAGGAAGACCACCCGGGCCCGCTGCTCGCTCATGACGTTTCCCCCTTCGTCGGCGCGGCCCCCCGCAGGACCAGCGCGCTGTTGAAGCCGTCGAAGCCCCGCGCGCAGACCAGCGCGAGGCGGTTGCGCGGCCGGCGGTGCTCGCGCAGGAAGTCCAGCTCGCACCCGTCGGCCACCTCGTCCGGGCCCGCCGAGGCCGGCAACGTGTCGTGGGCGAACGCGAGCAGCGCGGTCGCCACGTCCAACGCCGACCCACCCTGGTATGCCCGCCCGGTCAGCGGCTTCTGCGTCGTCACCGGAGGCGGCCGGTCGCCGAACACCGCCCGCAACGCCTCGGCCTCGCTGCGGTCGTAGCGGGGCACCCCGAGCGCGTCGGGCAGCACCACGTCGATCCCGTCCGCCGCGACGCCGGCCCGGTCCAGGGCCAACCGCATCGCCCGCGCGTACTGGACCGGGTCTCCCGCGCTGTCCGCCGTGGTGTGCGCAGCGTCGTGGGTGGAACCCCAACCACTGACCTCGCCGTACACCCGGGCGCCCCGGGCCAGGGCGTGCCCCAACTCCTCCACCACGAACACCGCTCCCCCCTCGGCCGGCAGGTAACCGCTGGCCGAAGCGTCGAACGGCAGGTACGCCCGCTCCGGGTCGGTCACCTCACTGAGCAGACCGGAGCGCAACTGGCACGCCAACGCGTACGGGCTCAGCGGGCACTCGGTCGCCCCGGCGATCACCACCGGGGTGCCCCGGCGTACCGCCCGGGCGGCGTGCGCGAGGCTGTCCAGCCCGCCGGCCGACTCGGCGACGAGAACCCCGCTCGGGCCCTTGAACTGGTGGTGGATGGAGAGCTGACCGACGCTGGCCGCGTAGAACCAGGCGATCGACTGGTACGCCCCGACCGTGTGCGACGTCCCGCCCCAGAGCCGTTGCAGCTCCCGCTGGCCGAACAGGTTGCCGCCCGACGAGCTGGCCAGTGTCACCGCGTACCCGTACGGATCGGGTGCCCGCTCGGGCAGGCCGGCGTCGGCCAACGCCAGCCGGGTCGCGGCGAAGCCGAGGTGCGTCCACCTGTCGGTCTGCACCAACTGTCGACTGTCCGCGTAGGACTCCGGGGTGAAACCGGGCACCTCCCCGCCGTTGCGGGTCGGGTACCCGGACGGGTCGAACAACGTGATCGGACCGGTCCGCCGGGTGCCGGCCAGCACCGTCCGCCAGTGCGCGTCCGCGCCGATGCCACTGGGCGCGACCACACCGATGCCGGTCACCACCGCCCGGGCCGGCGGGGCGCTGACCCCGTCCCGCTGCCGAGGAGCACCCACGCCCTCACCCGGCCCAGCGGCGCGAGCGCCGCCATCCGGCCCAGCGGCGCGAGCGCCGCCGTGTTCCTCGGCGCTCACGCCGCCACGCTCCCGGCCAGTCGGCGGAACACCATCGCCGACTGGAAACCACCGAACCCGCTGCCCACCGACAGGGCCACGTCCACCGGGACCTCGCGCGCCTCGTTCGGCACGTAGTCCAGGTCGCACTCCGGGTCCCGGGTGCTCCAGTTCGCCGTTGGCGGCACCACCCCGAACTCGATCGCGAGGGCACACGCGGCCATCTCGATCGACCCGATCGCACCCAACGAGTGCCCGACCATCGACTTGATCGAGCTGATCGGCACCTGGTACGCGCGCTGACCCAGCGCCCGCTTGAAGGCGGCCGTCTCGTGCCGGTCGTTCTGCCGGGTGCCCGAACCGTGCGCGCTGATGTAGGACACCTGCTCCGGGATGATCCGACCCTGCTTCAGGGCGTCGGTCACGGCGAGGCTCATCTCCAGCCCGTCCGGCCGCAACCCGGTCATGTGGTAACCGTTGCTGCGGCTGGCGTACCCGGCCACCTCGCAGTAGATGTGCGCCCCCCGCCGCAGGGCGTGCCCGGCCTCCTCCAACACCAGCACCGCCCCACCCTCGGCCAGCACGAACCCGTGCCGGCCCGCGTCGAACGGACGCGAGGCGTGCGCCGGATCGTCGTTGTCCGGACTGGTCGCCTTGATCGCGTCGAACGACGCCACGGTCACCGGCGAGATCGGCGAGTCCGACGCGCCGGCCAGCATCACGTCCGCCTCACCGTCCACGATCATCTGGTGGGCGTACCCGATGGCGTCGATGCCGGAGGTGCAACCGGTCGACACCACCTGCGCCGGGCCGTGCCACCCGTGCCGGCAGGCCACGTCGGCCGCGAGGCTGCTGGGCACCAACGCCTGATAGAGGTACGGTCCACCGCGCGCCGCGTCGACCAGCCACCGCCGGCCGTGCTCGCTGACCGTGACGTACTCCTGCTCCAACGCCATCGTGCCGCCCACGGCGGTGCCCAGCACCACCCCGGCCCGGTCCCGCTCCGCGTCGGTGAGCACCAGTTGGGCGTCGGCGAGCGCCTCGGCGGAGCAGGCCAAGGCGAACTGGACGTACCGGTCGGCCCGACGACGCTCGGCCTCGCTGAGCCCTGCCGCGACCGGGTCGAAGTCACACTCGGCGGCGATCTGCGACCGGAACGGCGACGGGTCGAAGAAGGTGATCCGCCGGGTGGCGGTCCGCCCCTCGGTGATGGTCTTCCAGAACCGGTCCCGGCTCGCGCCGCCCGGGGCGACCACCCCGACCCCGGTCACCACCGTGCGGCGCCTGGTCATCGCGCCACCTCGGTTCGCGACTGCGGGGCTCGCAACACCGGCTCACTCCTCGCGCTCACGACGCCACGGATGGTTCGCGACTGCGGGGCTCGCAACACCGGCTCACTCCTCGCGCTCACGACCCGCCCCGCTGTTCGACGAGCTCGGTGTCGACGTGTCCCAACTCGGGGCGCGGGGCGAGCGGGCCCAGGTGAAAGACCACCTCGGCCGGTTCGACGCCGGTGTTGCGCAGCCGGTGCCGCACGTTCACCGGGACGAACAGGCCCTCGCCGGTGGCCAGCAACGTCGGCTGGTCGTCCAGGTCGACGGTGATCGCGCCGCGGACCAGGTACAGGAACTCCTCGCTGTACGGGTGGTAGTGCTCGGCGATCCGCTCCCCCGGCGCGAGGGTGGCCACCCCGAGGAACCCCGAGGTGCTGCCGACGGTGCGGGGGCCCAGCAGCACCCGCAGCTCACCGCCGCGCCGTCGATCGGCGGGGACGTCCCGGGCGGCGACCGGCCGCGTGCTCAGGTCACTCATCGTCGGCCTCCGTCGACTCGTCGCCGGCCGCCGGGTGGCAGTGGTCGGCGCGTTGCCGGGCGATCCGCTCCACCCGGTCCTTGATCACTGCGAGTTGGATGACGCTGTTGGTGTTGATCCGCTCGGTCATCGCGGCGTTGTCGACGGGCGCGGTGGGCTTCATGGCGAAGTCCTGCGTCCAGGTCATCCGGGTGCCGCCGTCCTCCTCGGTGTAGCGCCAGTGGATCCGCATGTACTCGAACGGCCCGGTCTCCACCCGGTGCGCCCGCACCTGGCGGCTCACCGGGTCGGAGGTGCGTTCACTGACCCAGCTCCAGGACACCCCGTTCTCGTCGGGGTACATGGTGAGCCGGAACCGCACCGTGTGCCCGTCGCGGTGCAGGATCTCCACCACGGCGTACTCGGTGAACAGCTCGGTCCAGTTCGCCACGTCGTTGGTGACCTCCCAGACCACCGCGAGCGGCGCGTCGATGACCACGCTGTTCTCGGTGTGCCCGGGCGGGTCGGCGCGGTTGGCGACCAGGTCGGCCACCGCCGGGATGCTCAGGTGCCCGGCCTGCTCGGGGATGCTCACCTGCCACCTGTCGGCGACGACCGCGGAGAGTTCCAGCAGGGCGAGCGAGTCCATGCCCAGCTCCTCCAGCGACGCGGCGGGCGCCCGGGCCGCGGCGTCGGGGTCCAGCCCGCAGTGCGCCACCAGGATGTCGGTGATCTCGGCGGTCATCGGGCGACCATGGGTGACGGTCATCGGGTCCTCCTGTTGGGTACGTCGGGCGTCGCGGCGGACGCGGGGCGCGGTGCGGGGGTGGCGGTCGGCCGCTGTGCGGGCGCCGCACCGGGCACACCGAGCAGACGGTCGACCAGGCCGGTGGTGTAGCGGCCTTTGCGGAACGCGGCGTCGTCGAGCACCCGCCGGACGAACGGGATGGTGGTGTGCATCCCCGGGCCGGCGACGTCGAACTCGTCGAGGGCGCGTTCCAGCCGGTTGAGGGCCAACTCCCGGTCGGGCGCCCAGACGATGACCTTCGCCAGCAGCGAGTCGTACCAGGGGCCGATCACGTAGCCGGCGCTGGCGTGGGTGTCCACCCGGGTGAACGGGCCGCCGGGTGGGGTGAAACGGTCCAACCGGCCGGGGGTGGGCACGAAGCCGCGCCCGGGGTCCTCGGTGTTGACCCGGCACTCCACCGCGACACCACGCAGTCGGATCTCCTCCTGCCGCCAGCGCAGCGGCACCCCGGCGGCGATGTGCAGCTGCTCGTGCACCAGGTCGATCCCGGTGACCATCTCGGTGACCGGATGCTCGACCTGGATCCGACAGTTGATCTCCAGGAAGTGGAACTGCTCCTCGGCGTCGACGAGGAACTCCAGCGTGCCGGCGCCGACGAAACCGACCTCGAGCGCACCCCGCAGCGCCGTCTCGGCGATGGTGTCGAGGACGGCGGCGGGCAGCGCCGGGGCGGGCGCCTCCTCGATCAGCTTCTGGTGTCGGCGCTGCACCGAGCAGTCCCGGGTGCCCAGGTGCACCCCGTTGCCGTGGGAGTCGCACAGCACCTGCACCTCGACGTGCCGGGCCTCGGTCAGGTACCGCTCGACGTACACCCGGTCGTCGCCGAAGGCGGCCTGCGCGGCGGCCCGGGTCCGGGTGTACGCCCGACGCAGCTCGCCCGGGGTGCGGACCACTGTCATTCCCCGACCGCCGCCACCGGCGGCGGCCTTCACGATCACCGGGTAGCCGACGGCCTCGGCGATCTCGGCGGCCGCGGCGGCGGTCGGCACCGGTGCGACGCTTCCCGGCGACAGCGGCAGGCCGGCGCGGCTCATCAGGGCCCGCGCCGAGGACTTGTCGGCCAACGCGGCCATCACCGCCGGCGGCGGGCCGATGAAGGTCAGCCCGTTGTCCGCGCAGATCTCGGCGAAGTCGGCGTCCTCGGAGAGGAAACCGTAGCCGGGGTGCACGGCCTGCGCGCCCACCTGCCGGGCGGCCTCCACGATGGCCGCGGCGTTGAGGTAGCTGCGCCGGCTCGACGCGGGACCGATCCGGATCGCCTGGTCGGCGTGCCGGACCGCCGCCGAGTCGGCGTCGGCGGCGGAGTAGACGACGGCCGTCCGTACGCCCAGTTCGCGGCAGGCGCGCAGCACCCGCAGCGCGATCTCGCCCCGGTTGGCGATCAACACGGTCTCGAACATCGTCACGCACCCCGCGCCGTCACGCCGGGTCCAGTTCGACCAACGGCTGGTCGTACTCCACCGACTGGCCGTCCTCGACGAGGATCGCGACCACCCGACCGGCGCGGTCGGCGGTCACCTCGTTCATCAGCTTCATCGCCTCGACGATGGCGACCGGCTGGCCCGGCCGGACCAGGTCCCCCACCGCGACGAACGGGCGTGCGCCGGGCTCCGGCGACCGGTAGAACGTGCCGACGATCGGCGCCCGCACCGCGGCGCGTCCGGGCGTCGACGGTGGGGGCGACGCCGCCGGCGGGCCGGGCACCGGCGGCGTCTCCACCAGGGCCGTCGACGGGGGTACGTCGGATCGGGTCACGGTCTCCGGGTGCCACTCGACCTCGAGGACCGCCGGTCCGCTGCGCAGCCGGATCCGGCGTACCGGCCCGGTCAGCTCGGCGATGAGGTGCTGCGCCTGCCGACGCAGTCCGGCCAGCGCCTCCTCCTCGACGACCTCGGTGTCCTCGGGCGCCTCGACGGTCGACACCGCCCCGTTCTCGGCGCTCACCGGACACCTGCCCGCTGACCGGCACGGGTGGCGCCGAACCGCCGGAACCGTTGCCGGCGGAGGCGGACCAGCATGGCCGGTGGCACGTCGAGCAGCGGCAGCAGATTCGCCAGCAGGGCGGCCCGCAACCGCAGCGCGGTCTCCGCCGGGTCGTCGTGCGCGGCGGCGGGCGGCTCCGGTACGACCTCGTCGACCACGCCGAGCCGACGCAGGTCGGGGGCGCTCAGCCGCAGCGCCCGGGCGGCCTGCGGTGCCGCCGAACGGTCCGGCCAGAGGATCGCCGCACAGCCCTCGGGGCTGATCACCGAGTAGACGGCGTTCTCCAGCATCAGCACCCGGTCGGCGACGGCGAGGGCCAGCGCGCCGCCGCTGCCGCCCTCACCGGTGATGACCGCGAGCACGGGGGTCGGGAGCACGGTGAGGGCGAGGATGTTCTCCGCGATGGCCGCCGCCTGGCCGTGCTCCTCGGCGCTCACCCCGGGGTCGGCGCCGGGGGTGTCCACCAGGGTCACCACCGGTAGGCCGAGCCGGGCGGCCAGGCGCATCAACCGCAGCGCCTTGCGGTGCCCGGCCGGGCTGGCCATGCCGAAGTTGCGGGCCACCAGTTCGGCGGTGGTGTGCCCCTTCTGGTGTCCGATGACCATCACGTGTCGGCCGGCCAGCCGGGCCAGCCCGCCCACGATGGCCGGGCAGTCCGCGCCGAGGCGGTCGCCGTGCAGCTCCACGAAGCCGTCGAAGACGGAGTCGAGGTAGTCCAGCGTGGTCGGCCGACCGGGGTGCCGGGCCATCCGGACGGTGTCCCACGCGTCGCGTACCGCCGGGGTTGCGTCGGCGTCCGGGGATGCCGGCGGTCGCGCCGCGGCGGTGTCGTCGGCGGCGAGGCGCTCGCGGTCCGGCGCCGGCTCCTGCCGGGGTACGGGCGGGCGGGTCGGAGCGCCGGCGCGGGTGACGGCGAGCAGCGCCGTCAGCCGTCCGCGCAGGGACCGGCGCTGCACCACCATGTCGACCTGCCCGTGCCGGAGCAGGAAGTCGGCGGTCTGGAAGCCCTCCGGCAGCGCCCGGCCGGTCACCTGACGGATCACCCGGGGCCCGGCGAAGCCCATCCGCGCGCCGCTCTCGGCGAGCACCAGATCGGTGTTGGTGGCGAACGACGCGGCCACCCCGCCGTAGGTCGGGTCGGTCAGGACGCTCACCGTGAGCAGACCCGCCTCGCGCAGCGCGGCGATGGCCTGGCTGACGGTGGCCATCTGCATCAACGACAGCACGCCCTCCTGCATCCGCGCGCCACCGGAGGCGGTCACCAGGACGAGCGGGATGCGCTCGTCGAGCGCCCGTTCGGCGGTCCGGGTGATCAGCTCACCGACGGCGCAACCCAGGCTGCCGCCGAGGAACCGGAAGTCCATCACCGCCATCGCGACCGGGTGCCCACCGATGGTGGCCGTGGCACAGACGACAGCTTCGACAAGGCCGGTGCTGGCCCGCGCGGCGGTGAGCCGGTGCGGGTACGGCAGCACGTCGACGAAGTCGATCGGGTCCGCCTCCGGCAGCCGGTCGGCCAGTGGGTGCAGCGATCCGGGGTCGACGAGTTGGCGCAGGCGCTCCGGTGCGCCGAGTCGGGTGTGCTCCCCGCACTCCGGGCAGACGTCCAGGTTGCGACGTAACCGTTTGCGGTAGAGCAGGCTGGCGCAGCCGGCGCAGCGGGACCAGAGCTGCTCCTCACGCGGTGCGGTGGCCGTCACGACCGCTCTCCGACGTCCGGGGCGTCGAACCGGTAGAAGCACTGGGCCATGGCGTCACGCGGTGAGCGCCAGGTCGACAGGTACGGCGAGACGTACGGGCGCAGGCGGTCGCTGACCCGGATGAACTCGGGGTGCCCACGGGCGGCCTCGACCGCGCCCTCCGTCGGCTGCTCGGTCTCCAGCAGGTGCACGTAGAGGTCATGCAGGCGGTACAGCGAGCGGTGCCGGACGCCGACCAGGCGCGGCAGCTCCGTCGCGTCCGACTCGGCGAAGATCTCGGCGACCCGCTCCGCGGCGGCCGGATCCACCTTCGCGACGATCAGCGATCGGTCCATACTGGGCCTCCCCCCACGGCGTCCGGCCGGCGACGGGTGGTCCCCGGACGCGCTGGACGACTGCCCACACGATGCGGCAGTCCTCGTCACGGCGGCGTCACCGGGCAGGGCCCACCATGGACGCGCCGTCGTGACGCTGCGTTGACGCAAGCTGTGCATCAGCTATGCGTCAACCATGCGCCAAGCCCTCGATCGATCCGATGTTTGTGCAGTTCAGAACCGATCTCAGGTTGACTGTCGCCAATAGAAGGCCCACGTCGACGTTGACTCAACGTAACCGCTATTGATAATCTTCACGGTGGTCAGCCCGGCGGCCTCGGCCGGTGGGGGCCGCGCCCGGCAGCCGGGGTCGCGCGTCCACCGGTGGGGTCGACAGAGGCGTCACGGGCAGCCGATCCAGGACGCAGCAGACAGTCGGGACGAGCGTTCCGCAGGGGGTGCCGCCGTGGCCGCTGATCCGACCGTGCCAACCGCCGGAGGCCCGCCCGAGGAGGGCGTGTCGCTCCACCTGCTCGGCGGCTTCCGGCTGCTGCGCGACTCCGCGCCGATCGTGGTGCCACGCGGGCTGCAACGGGTGATCGCGCTGATCGGGCTGCGTCCCGGCGCCACCCGCAGCCAACTCGCCGGCCTGCTCTGGCCGGACGCGTCGGAGGAACGGGCGCTGTCGTCCCTGCGTACCGCGCTGTGGCGGCTCCGCCAGGACCCGTGCTGCCCGATGACAGTGACCGGCGACACCGTACGGCTCGACCCGACGGTCCGACTCGACGTCGACGATCTGGTGGGTACCGCCGCCCGGGTCCGCGACGGCGACGATCCGAGCACCGCCGCCGGGGCGCTCGCCGCCGGACGGCACGACCTCCTCCCCGGGTGGTACGACGACTGGGTGCTGCTGGACCGGGAGAGATTGCGGCAACTCCGCCTGCACATGCTGGAACAGGTGGCCGGGCAACACCTCGCCGCGGGACGGCACGGCGAGGCCCTCGACGCCGCGCTGGAGGCGATGGCGGCCGAGCCGTTACGGGAGACTCCGCACCGGCTGGTCGTCCGCATCCACCTGGCCGAGGGCAACGCCTTCGAAGCCGTGCACGCCTTCTACGTCTACCGGGACCTGCTGCGCAGGGAGTTGCGCCTGGAGCCCAGTCCGGCGATGAGCGCCCTGCTCGACGACACGCTCGCCCCGATCCGTCAGGCCAGCCGGGAAGCCGTCGCCGGTCGCCCGTCACCGGCCGGGCGGCGTACGTGACGGCACCACCCGTCACCGGCCGTCCGGTTCGCGTGACGGTGATGTGACAGTCGCTGCGGCACGGTGGGCGCACAGAGCACGTGGCGCCGATCCGAGGGTCGGGAAGGCCACCGGCGGAAGGGGTCCCATGAGTCGTCTACTGATCGTCAGCCGGATCATCCCGGGCGCGGAGGGGCGGGTCGCGCAGATCTTCGCCGAATCCGACGCCACCGAACTGCCCGGCCTGACCGGCGTCACGCACCGGTCCCTCTACTGCCTGCACGACCTGTGCGTACACGTGATGGAGACATCGGACGTCGACCCGGACGCCCTGGCCGCGGCCCGTAACCACCCGCTCTTCCAGCAGGTCAACGAACGGCTCTCCGCGCACACGTCGCCGTACCTGCCGACCTGGCGATCCCCGCGCGACGCGATCGCCAGCTGCTTCTACCGGTGGGACGCCACCGACGTGCCGGCGGCACGACCAGCCAACACCGACGTGCCGGCGGCACGACCAGCCAACACCGACGTGCCGGCGGCACGACCAGCCGACACCGACGCGCCAGCGGCGCACCCGGCTGGTTGACATGGGCGGCGCGCCACCGCACGTCCTGATCATCGGGGCCGGCACCGGAGGGCTGTGCCTGGCGCACGGCCTGCGCCGGGCCGGGATGACCGTCGCCGTGTACGAACGGCACCGCGACCGCGCCGACGGGCTGCTCGGCTACCGGGTCGGCATCGGCCCGACCGGCAGCCGCGCACTGCGCGAGTGCCTGCCGCCGGAGCTGTTCGCCACCTTCCTCGCGACCTGCGCCCGACCGCCGCACTACTTCAACGTGGTCACCCAGGGGCTCCGTCAGACCGCGTCGTTCCCCCTGCGACCGAACGCCGACCCCGTGCACACCGAGCACTCGGTGGCCCGGATGGTGCTGCGCCACGTCCTGCTCACCGGCCTCGACGACGTGGTGCACTTCGACAAGACCTTCACCCGGTACGAGCAACGCGACGACGGCACTGTCACCGCGCACTTCTCCGACGGCACGACCGCCACCGGGGACCTGCTGGTCGGGGCCGACGGCACCCACTCGGCGGTACGCCGGCAGTACCTTCCGCACGCCGTCACCCGCGACGCCGGCACCATCAACATCGCCACCCGCATCCCGTTGACCGCGCACACCCGCGCCCTCGTGCCCGAGCGCGTCGCCCAGGGCATCTCCCTGATCTTCGGCGTCGGCGGCATCATGGGCGTCCTGCACGTCATGGAGTTCAAGTGGGACGCCACGCGGGCCGTCAAACCGGGCGTCAGCGACACGGACGCCGCCCTGTTGAAGAACTGGCCCGGCCTGTCGCAGGACACCACCACCGACAACATCAACCTGATCATCTGGAGTACGGCCCGCCGGTTCCCGACCGACGTGATGGCGCGTCGCGGGGAGGACCTCGTCCAGGTCGCCCTGGGCCTCACCACCAACTGGCACCCCCACCTGCGCGAGTTGCTGACCCGAGCGGAGCCGGCCAGCGCCCTACCGATCAAGGTGTCGACCTCCGAGCCGGTGCCTCCCTGGAAGAGCAGCACCGTCACGTTGCTCGGCGACGCCATCCACACCATGACCCCCGGTCGCGGTGTCGGCGCGAACACCGCGCTGCGCGACGCCCGCCTGCTCTGCGAGCAGCTCACCCGCGCCACCGCCGGTGACAAGACCCTGCTCCAGGCCGTCGCCGACTACGAGGCGGCGATGGCGCCGTACGGCTTCGCGCGGGTCGCCGAGTCCTTGAACCGCAGCGGCACCAGCGGCGACGACCGGATGTACCGGCCGGTGGTGGGTCGGCTCGCGCTGCTCGGCGCGCGTGGCTACTTCGGAGTGACGAGCCGGGTACCGCGGCTGCGCCAACGGTTCGTCGACGACTTCCACACCTACGAGGGCGATCGGGACTGAGTCGGGCAACGGCCCGTCGACCCGGGCCCGGCGCACCCGCCGGGCCCGGGTCTCGTCGTGCCGGGGCCGCCCCGTGCGAGCCGTAGCAGTGCGGGTGCGGTCGGGTGGGTACGGCCGGGCGAGTGCGGCGCGCGGGGTTCCTGGCTGTCAGGGCGACGCTGCGTCACCCACCGGCAACCGGCTGGCGTGACAAACCCGCCCACAACGCCTCTGACCGAGCCTCTCTGTCATCGGTAACAGGCGTGTGCGAAGCTGCGGCGAGTTTTTCTCGTGACTTTTCCAACGAGGTGAGAGGGAGGTTCGCCGTGGCGTGGTCTATCGGACACTCGCTGACAGTGGTACTGGCACTGGTGCTGGGACTGGCCGCCGGGTGGCTGCTACGCGGCCGGCGGGGCGCGCAGGGCAGGTCGATCGTGGAGGGTGACCCGGTCGCCGGACTGGCCGTGATCTCCACGCCGGCGCCGGCGGCCACGACCGACGAGCCGCGGCCCGCGGCCGCCGTCGACCCGGCACCGACCGCCGTCGCCGACGAGCCGGTACCGGTGGACACGGTCAGCGCGCCGGCTTCGGTGACCGAGGCGGACACCCCCACCCCGACGCCGGTACCGGCGGAGGCCCCGAGCACCGTCGACCCGTCCGACATGGCGCTGACCGAGCCCCCGCCGCCCGTACCGGTCGCCGAGGCCGATGCGGACGAGCTGCGGCCGGAGTCCACTCCGGAGCCGGTAGCGGTCGACGAGCAGCATGCGCCGACGACCGTCGTCGCCCCCCGCAAGCCGGCGGACGACCTCCCCCCGGGCGACACCACTCCGGCCGATGTCACCCCGGCTGACGAGCCCGCCGTCGTCACCCCGGCCGACGAGCCCGCCCGTGCCGTTTCGGCTGAGGAGCCGGTCGCCACCACCCCGGTGGACGAGCCCGTCACCGCCACCCCGGCCGACGAGCCCGTCACCGTCACCCCGGCCGACGAGCCCGTCACCGTCACCCCGGCCGACGACGCGGAGACCAGGGCCTCGGCCGTCGACCCGGAGCCGGCGACCGCCGACGCCGCGAACGCCGAGCCGGTGGACACCCGGCCCGCCGACGCGGCATCGGCGACCAGCGACGCGACGGACGCCGAGCCGGTGGACGCCGAGCCGGAGCGGGCGGCCGTGGCGACCCCTCCGGTCCGACCTACCGACACCGCGACCCCTCCGGTCCGTTCGGCCGACGACGCCTCGATCGCCACCTACGAGGGCGACCCGACCGGGCCGGCTGACGACTTCCGCCGTATCCAGGGGATCGGACCGAAGATGGCGGCGGCGTTGCAGGACGCCGGCGTGCGCACGTACGGCCAGCTCGGTGACCTGGACGAGCCGGGGCTGCGCGACCTGATCCGGGCCGCCGGTCTGCGCGCCGCCCCCGGGCTGGCCAGCTGGCCGCAGCAGGCCCGCGTGCTCGCCGGTGCCAGCGACCAGATGGCCGCAGCGCTGCCGGACAGCAACCAGGCCTGACGCCTGACCTGGAGCCCCCGGCCGGCCGTCCACCGCGACGACCGGCCGGGGGCTCACTCGTCGGTGGCGACCTGACGATCCACGCGACAGCGCGAAGCCCCCGGTAGCGACCCGGGCCGCACGCGCCCGAATCCCGGCACCCGGGCCGACCGACCCGGTCGGGGGAAGACCCGGCGATTCCGGGGCCGTGCCGCCGACCGGTCGTTACCGTCCGTTGAGGTGGGCCGGACAGGTCCGTCGAGTCGACCGGTCCCGCAGGAGCAACCCGTGCACCTTCCCGCGCCGGATCCCGCCTCGCCGCAGGCCGTCGGCCCCCCGGTGCGAGACCCGGAGGGCCCGCGCCGGGTGACCCTCCTCGAACTCTTCTTCGACCTCGTGTACGTGGTCGCGCTGGCGCTCATCTCCCGGACGATGGTCGAGCGGCTCGACTGGCACAGCGCCGGGCAGGCCCTCATCATGCTGGCCGCCGTCTGGTGGACCTGGGCGATCACCACCCTCGTCACCGACCTGTACGACCCGGAACGCACCGAGATCAAGCTGCTGATCAGCGCGGTGATGTTCGGCGCGCTGCTGATGACGACGGCGATCCCGGAGGCGTTCGACGACCGTGGGTCCGTCTTCGCCGGCACCTACGTGGCGATCCACCTGGGGCGCGGGCTGTTCCTCATGCCGGCGGTGCGGCGTCAACCGCAGACCCAGCGTCGGGCGGCGCGCATCTTCGTCTGGTTCGTGGTGTCGGCGGTCCCGTGGCTCATCGGCGCGTTCGTCAGCGGGGATGCCCGGATCATCTGCTGGACGATCGCGCTCGCCATCGACTACCTCGGCTTCCGGCTCGCGTACCCGGTGCCGGGGCTCGGGGTGGTGCCGGAGACGCAGCGCAACGTCACGGCGGAGCATCTGTCCGAGCGTTACCAGCAGTTCTTCATCATCGCGCTCGGCGACTGCATCCTGACGATCGGCACCATGTTCAGCCTCAAGCACAACGAGGCCGAGAACCTGGCGGCGTTCGCGGTGGCGTTCCTGACCACCCTGCTGCTCTGGCGGATCTACGTACACAAGTCCGGCGAGCTGCTGCCGAGCGCCATCAAGGCGTCCGAGTCACCGAGCAGATTCCTGTTCAGCGCGCCGTACACCCATCTGTTGATGATTTCCGGGGTGGTGACCACGGCGTCCGGCTTCCACCTGGTGCTGCACGAACCCACCGGGGAGACCCCGCCGGCCTGGCTGGCGGTGATCCTCGGCGGCCCGGCGCTGTTCCTGGCCGGCCGGGCCTCCTTCGAGTACGAGGTGTTCAGCCGGGTGTCCTGGTCCCGGCCGGGAGGCATCCTGGCGCTGCTGACCATCGCGCCCGCCGCGCTGTACGTGCCACCCATGGTCACGTCCCTGGGGGCCCTGTTGGTGCTGGTCGCGGTGGCGTACGCGGACTTCCGACGAAGCCACGGCAAGCCGCCGGAGATTCCCAGCCCACCGCACTGAGCCGCCGGACGAGCGCGGCCCGGTCAGCGTGGGGTCGACGAGGCGGGACGCCCGCCGCTCACACCAGCGCCCCGGCGTACCCCCGCACCTGCAACCGCTGTCGGGCGGTGCCGGCCAGGCGCACCTGCAGCCCGAGCGGCGCGGCGGCCCGGCGGACGTCGTCCAGGTGCAGCGATCCGTGCCGGTCCACGGTGAGAACAGGGGGTTCTTCGAGCTCACCCTCCGGGGCGTGGAAGGAGAGCAGGGTGACCGAGGTGGTGAGGTAGCCCGGGTACGCGGCGCGGGCCGCCGCCTCGTCCCGGTGCGAGAGCACCACCAGGTCGTCGAGGTGGGCGAAGTCGGCGGCGAGAGCCCCGGCCTTCCAGTGCGCCGGTTCCTCGGCCGTCCCGGTGAGGTGCCGGGACCGGTTCGCCGAGGTGATGTAGAGGTGGTCCGACCCGGTCTCGGCGAGCGCCCGCTCGAAGAAGGCGTTGGACGGGCAGGTGAGACCGGGTGCGATCACCTGGGTGGTCCGCAACCCCTGGTCGACCTGGACGAGGTGCTCGGGGATCCGTTCCGCCGCCGGCCCCCGGAAGCCGAACGGCCCGGCGCCGTAGAGGGCGTCCATCAACGCCCGCACCCGCCCGATCGGCAGGCGCGGTGAGATCCGCGTCCAGTCGTACATCCCCGGGATGCGTCCGACGGCGGTGGTGATGCTGCCGACGTGGTTCGCCGGACGGCCCTTGGCGAGGTTGACCCGGCGCACGGTGGCCGCGTCGGGTCGGGTGACGATGGCGTAGAAGTTGGCGAACGCCGCCGCGACGACCGCACCGCCGGCGAGCGCGCGGGCCGCGACCGCGACGTCCTCGGGGCGGTCGATGTACAGGGGCGGTGTCGGGGCGTCCATGAGTCCTCCTCGGCGGGGCCGTGAGGCAGTTCTACGTCCACCGGCCCGTACGGCGGCGAGGTCGGTCGGCGATCCGATAGCGGGCCCACGCGACAGGGTGCGGGTGGCCGATGCGCGAGCGGTACTCAACGGTGGACCGCATCGGCCGGACGGACGATTCGCGGGGCCGTTGCCGGGGACCGTTAGCCGCGTGACCCGATTGGGTACAACGCCTGCACCTCAGCAATCCACCACATTCCTCAGGAGGCAGCGATGCGCGGCACCTCGATACTCGGAGTCATCGTCGTGATCTGGTTGTTGATCGGCGCGGTCGCCGCCGGCCAGCGCGGTTACTACAGCGGCGACGACACCAACTGCGCCGAGGCCGGTACGATCCTGGTCACCATCGTGGCCGGGCCCTTGAACTACATCGGCGCCAACCCGAAGGTCGACTGCAAGCTGCCCGAGCCGTCCAAGTAGGACAGACGCTTTCCGGCCCAGGCCCCGGTGGGGGGCCTGGGCCGGCGTACGTCAGTTGTTGTAGACGACCGAGGCGCAGCGGCCGTTGTGGTCGTCGGGCCTGGAGTAACCCAGGCAGACGAAGACCTCGGTCCAGGTGAACCGGGTGCCCGCGCCGGACTCCCAGTACAGCCGGGTACTTCCCGACGATGAGGTGTCGTCGACGGCGATCGCCCCGCTGTAGCCCTGGTTCCAGTAGACGTACACCCGCGCGGCGAAGCCGTCGCCGTTCTGGTCGGTGACGGTGTTGGTCCGGTTCGTGTCCAGCCACGCGTAGCCGGCGCTGTTGACGCAGAGGGTCGCGGTCGCGGTCGCTCCAGGGCCGCCCTTCGGGCTGGGCACCGAATCGGTGCCGGTAAGGCAGCCCGTCGCGAAGGCCGGCGACGCGCCGGTGAGGGCTGCGCCGCCCCCGAGGACGGCCGCCACGAGGACGGCGGCGGCACGACGGAACACACTGTTGGTCATCCTGACTCCCCTGCTGGCTCTGCCGCGACCGGTACGGCCGCCGACACTGGTCCACCCCTGACCTCGTCCGGCGGGCCATGATCGGAGGTGGCGTCCGGTTCCTGACCGCCCTCGGTCGGATGGCTCCGCCGGACGAGGAGAAGTCTGTTGGCCCCTCGGTGACCGTCGGAAGAGGGGTCTGCTGTTTCGAACAGCCGGCTGGTTGTCCGACCTGGTCACGGGCCAGTTCGGAGATGTTCGGGGGGCCTCGCGGCGGCAGCCCGGAACTGCCCGGCCGCTCCTTCGACAGACGTGGCCGCCACACCCCGTACGGCATCCTAGGAGGCTGGTTTGCGCCCCCGGTGGCGTTTGTCGGTGCCCCGGTCGGGAACCGACCCCGCGTCAGTCAGGCTCACCGGCTGGAAGGTGATGAGCGAGCTGCCGAACCCGGTCAACGTCGACGCGGCCAGCGCGCACGTCGAGGAGAAGCACATCCGTCAACTCTTCGCCGTCGGCCCCGAGCCGGAGCCGCACGTCGCCAAGGTCCGGTCGTACGTCGACGCCGGCTTCGACCACATCGTCCTGCAGAACGCCGGTCCCGACCCGGACGGCTTCCTGGACTTCTTCGCCACCGACCTCTCCGGTCGGCTGCGCGCGGTGGGCTGACCACCGGCGGCACGCGGACACCCGGACGTGCCGAGCCGCCCCGACGGGTCGTCGGGGCGGCCGGCTGCGCGCTCGGGATGGGTGCGCGGTGTCCTCAGCGGAAGCAGTGCGTGATGGGCACCTGGCTGCCCTCGCAGTTGGTGGGCTCGTTCTCCACGACGACGCTCTCGTCGTCGATCTTGACCTGGGCGTGCGAGGCGAAGACCCCGCCCGGCTTCAGCGTCGACGCGTTGTGGGTGATCTTGCTGGTGTAGATCGCCACCGAGCCGGCTGTCGCGTAGATGCCGCCACCCGTGGACGTGGCGCCGACCGCCTCGTTGCGCGTCACGTCACTGCCGCGGACCAGCAGGTTCGCCTTCTCGGCGTAGATGCCGGCGCCCAGGCCGTGCGTGGTGTTGCCGTCGACCACGCTGTCGTCGAGCGGGGTCAGGCCCTTGACGGTCGAGATGCCGCCGCCGTTGACGGTGGACGTGTTGCCACGGATGGTCATCCTGCGCATCACCAGCACCGCGTCGGAGTTCGCGGCACCGCCGCCGACCTGCGCGGTGTTGTTCAACAGTTCGGTGTCGGAGACCTTGGTCCGGGCCGAGAAGCTGGCCAGCCCACCACCCTGCACGGCGCTGTTGTGGGTGAAGGAGACGCTCTCCACCTCGGCCGCGCCCCGGTAGTTGCCGAGCCCGCCGCCGTACGCGTTGGCGCTGTTGCGGTGGAACTCGGAGCGCTTCAGCGTCAGCACGCCACCGTTGAGCAGGCCCCCGCCCTTGCCCGCGGCGCCGGATGCGCTGTTGCCGATGAACGTGGAGTCGGTGACCACCATGTTGCCGTCGTTGAAGATGCCCCCGCCGCCGCCCTCGGGCGACAGCGACGTGCTCTGGGAGACCGTCACCCGCTCCACCACGGCCGTGGCGCCGTGCACCACGTGCACGCTGCCGCCCTCGATCGCCGAGCGGCCGTTGTGCAGCTCCACGTCCCGCAGGGTCAGCTCCCCGCCGTCGCGCACGGTGAAGAACCGGAACGCGGCGGCCTGGGCGTCGCGGGCGATGGTGGCCCCGGCGCCGTCGATGGTGATGGGCTGGTAGATCACCGGCAGGCCGGCGGTGTCGTCGGCCGGGTTGTGCGGGGGCGCCTCGGCGTCGCCGGGGGTCTCCGCGGCGTCGGCGGCCTCCCGGGCGTCGCGGATCCCGCCGTCGTACTGGTCGGTCTCGTGGAACGCCTCGGTGAGGACGTAGCGGCACTTGGGCGCGAGGCGCAGTTCCGCCCCGCCCTCGGCGTTGGCCGTCACCAGCGCGGCCACCAGCTTCGCGGCGTCGCAGGGGACCGACACCACGCCGCGCCTGCCGGTGCCCGGGGTGCTCGGGCGGTCCCGCTCGCCATCGCCCCGCTCGCGGTCCTCGCCGCGCCGGTCGTCGGCCCGCCGGTCGTCGTCGCTACCGGCCGCGGTGAGCCGGCCCAGACCGGGAAGGGCGAGGGCCTGGTCGGCGGCGGCGGCCACGCCTGCTGCTCCGGCCGCTCCCACGACCAGGCTCCCCGCCAGGAAACCGCTGGCCAGGAACCATCGGGACCGCCGCCTGGGTCGGGTCGCGCGATCTCCTCCTGGGTACGTGGACATCAAGAATGCCTACCTTCCTGCCTACTGCCGTGACCGCGCGCCGATCCGGGCGCGGGGCGCTCGACGTACCGCCGACCACCAGACGTCACGATAAGTCCGCAATACGGACAGCAAGGTGTGAACGTGAATAGTGCCCTTATTCATCTTCGGTACCCACCAAACGGGCACGCGGATCAGCCGCCGACGTGGATACCGGGGCGTCGTAGCGGGTCGTGCTCGGTCCGACGGATGATCTCCCGTACCACCGGAGGGGTGTCCCCACGGCCGAGAATGAGATAGCGCGCCAGGTGCGCGATCGGGCTCCCCTCCGACCACTCGAAGTGCGCGTGCGGCCGCACGCCGGTCGCGTCCCGCAGGGCCAGCAGGATCGCGGCGATCGCGTTGGGCGCGGCCGGGCTGCTCGCCCGCAGCACCCGGAAGCCACCCACCTCGATCCCGTGCACCCGCAGCACCTGACTGAACTCCGACGGATCGACCACGTCGATCTCCAGGAACAGCACGTCCGCGGCCCCGGGTACCGGATTCATCCCGCGCTGGGCCCGTTCCTTGACCGTGTACTCCTTCACCGAGCCCTTCTGCCGCTTGTTCGCGATCAGGTGCAGCTGCCCGTCATGGGCCAGCGACTCGGTGATGAACCGGCGGGCCGGTTCGTCGAACTCGATCCGCTCGGCCCGCAGCTCGGTGGTGCGGGTGACCCGGGAGACCAGCGAGACGGCGATGATGCCGAGGATGAACAACGCCGAGATGGTGATCCCGTCCGGCTGCTCGATGACGTTCTCCACCAGCGCGTACAGCAGCACCAGTGTGAGCACCGTGAAGCCGAACGCGCCGACGCGCTGGTGGCGTCGGGCCGCCGCGATGGTCACCGCCACCGCGCCGGAGACCATCATCGCCAGGATGCCCGTGGCGTACGCCCCGGCCTGTGCGTTGACGTCGGCTCGGAAGGCGATCGTGATACCGACGCTGACGACGGTGTAGACGACCACCACCGGGCGCACCGCCCTCGCCCACTCCGGCGCCATGCCGTACGAGGGCAGGTAGCGCGGCACGATGTTGATCAACCCGGCCATCGCCGACGCGCCGGCGAACCAGAGGATGAGCACGCTGCTCACGTCGTAGACGGTGCCGAAGGCCTCGCCCAGGTAGGTGTGCGCCAGGAACGCCAACGCCCGCCCGTTCGCGCCGCCACCCGGCCGGAACTCCTCCTCCGGGATGAGCGCCGTGGTCACGAACGTCGTCGAGATCAGGTACACCGACATGATCAGGGCCGCGGTGGTGAGCAGCCGACGTGTGTTGCGGATCCGGGCGGCCAGGCGGGCCTGCTTGTCCGGCCCGTCGGCCGCCACCAGCGGCATCATGCTGACCCCGGTCTCGAACCCGGACAGCCCCAGCACCAACAGCGGGAAGGCCAACACGGCGGTGAGCAGCACATGACCCGGGCCGCCGCCGGTGGTGGTCACCGCGGCCGTCCAGTCCGACACGATGCCGGGGTCGCCGACGATCCGGGCCACCGCCACCCCGACGATCACCGCGTTGAGCGCCAGGAAGATCGCGACGAGCGGGATGGCGACCACCACCGCCTCGCGGAACCCGAGCAGGAACACCCCGCCGAGGACGAGCAGCAGCACGACGGTGACCACGACCGGCACCAGGGCGCCCTCCGGAGCGTCCGGCAGGTACGGGTTCTCCAACAGGTGCACCGTCGCGTCGGCCGACGAGAGCGTGATCGTGATGATCCAGGAGGTCGCCACGAAGCCGAGCAGCACGAGCACGAAGATCTTGCCCCGCCAGAACGGCAGCAGCCGCTCCAACATCGCCACCGAACCCTGACCGTGCGGGCTGTCGTGGGCCACCCGCCGGTACATCGGCAGCATGCCGAACAGGGTGAGCGCGACGATCAGGAGGGTCGCCAGCGGGGAGAGCGCGCCGGCCGCCACCGCGGCGATGCCCGGAAGGTACGACAGCGTGGAGAAGTAGTCCACCCCGGTCAGGCACATCACCTGCCACCAGGCGTGCCGGCGGTTCTGCCCCTCGCTCGTCTCCGGCCCGGGCGGCTGCACCTGGTGCTGGAAGAGCCACCGGCGCAGCGGGCTGGCCGGTGGCGCCGAACGGGCCGGGGTGGGCACACGTTCGGGCACCACCACCCCGGGCCGGCCGCCCGGGTGCGGGCGGGCCGGGTCACGGGCCGCCCGAAGCGCCGGGTCCGGCCCGGTCGGCGCGTGGCGGCGTCCACCCCAGCGTCGGGCTCGCGCCCGGTGCTCCTCACCCATCGTCAGTCCCCACCCTCAGCGGTCCTGACCCGACGGTAGGCGGTGGCCAGGCGGCCAGCCGGGCGAACCGGGGAGGTGAACGCGCTGCTCAGGACAGGTCCGGCACGGCGAGCAGTCGGGCCAGCGCCGGCGGGTCCGCCACGGTCACCGTCGCCGCCGGGTGCCGTACGCGCCCGCCGGGCACCAGGGCCGGCACCGGCGCGCCGAAGCGCAGACAGATGCCGCCCGCCGTGCTGCTGCCGAAGCTCGCGCCCCGGTCGACCATCGACACGTGCGGGCCGATCACCCGCCACCAGCGGTACGGGCCGCTCAGCTCGACGGCGATCACGTTCGCCCGGGCGGTGCGCAGCCGCCACGGCCCGTACCGGATCATCAGGTCCCGGTCGGTCACGGCGACCCAGGCCGTCGCCGGGCGGACACCCAGCAGCGCCAACACCGGACGGAACACCGGATCGAAGCGGAACGGAAACCGCGTCGCGACGTCGGTCACCGGGCACCCGGCCGGGCGGTGGGTCGGGACACCGGGCCACCCGGGCGAAGGGGCCCGGGCCGCGCGGGCCGGGGTCGGGCGGCGGGCCGCCGCCGGGCCAGGACGGTCATGGCGCGGGCGTACCCGTTCCGCGCCCGCCGACACCCCGCAGATTCCGCACCGTCGACGCCCCCGCCCCACCGCCGGCCGACACCCCCCGGGCCGGCCGACGGTGGCAGACGGTCGACACCCCCCGGGCCGACCGGCTGTACCCCCGGGCCGACCGGACCTCGGCCGACCCCGCGGGGTGGGTGGAGCTGGTGGGACGCGCCCCCGCGCTCCGCCGCCCCCCACGGGGCGGAGCGCGGGGACCCCCCGTCCCGACTACTGCAGGAACGCCCCCAGGGGCGAGAGCAGCAGCCGGCCGAGCGCTGCGGCGTTGTCGTCCAACCGCAGGCGCTCACACTCGCGGGCGTCCGGATCGTGCCGGCACCGCCAGATCTTCTGCGCGTTACGCCAGGCGACATCGCGGGTGTACTCGACCAGTTCCCCCTGGTACCAGTCGTCGATGTCGCCGTTGAGCATGTCGATGAGCAACTGCCACCGCTCCAGATAGCCCCGGCGCAGGCCGGGGATCTTGTCGGCGAAGATGTTGTTGATCTCCAGATAGTCGCGGTGCTGGTCGCTGCCGTCGACCGGCTCCGACTCCAGGTGGTCGAACGTCGTCACCAATGCGAACGGCAGGTCGAAGTTGATGTGCGCGTTCACCCCGGCCGCCGCCGAGGGCAACGGACGGGCGTCCGGCCCCCGCATCCGCTCGAAGAGGCACGACCAGGCCTTCGGGGTGCCCGGGCTGGAGTCGGTCCACAACCGCATCGCGTCGAAGTACCGTGCCGCGAACTCGACGTCGAGCCGGGACAGGAACGCCGGATCGACGAAGCGGTCCTCGTACAGCCCGTCGAGCACGCTGGTGGTGATGGTCAGGTAGAGCCTGTTGAAGTCGGCGAGGGGACAGCTGTCCTCCAGCGGAGGCAGCCGCACCAACAGGTCCTGGAGTTTGGTGAGGTGATCGACCACGGCCGGCACGTCCGCGGGGTGGTCGGCGAGCAGGTCGACGATGTCCCGGTGCACGGGCCCCCAGACCGGTTCGGTCATCTCTCCTCCATCGTGGTCGGCGGCATCCCCCGTGCCGTCGTCGACGCGGCTCAGCCTTCCAGCCCGCACCCGTCCGCCGAATCAGTAGAACGACGTATCCCGGCACGCACAGGCGCGCGCCGGGATACGTGGTGGTCGGTCAGCCCCGAAGGTTGCGCAACTGGATCGCGCTGGCCTGGACGCGGGTACGGACCTGCAACTTGTCGAAGATGTGCGAGACGTGCACGCCGATGGTCCGCTCGCTGATGAACAGCCGCTGCCCGATCTCCTTGTTGGTCAGCCCTTCCGCGACCAGGGCGAGCACTTCCCGCTCCCGGGCGGTGAGCGCGGCCAGCTCGTCGTCGGACGCCGGGGTCGACGCCCCCCGCGTCGCGCCGGTGGGCTCCCGCTCCTCCAGCGACACCCGGGCCCGCCCGGCCAGCTCACGGATCTCCGAGGTCAACGGCACCGCGCCCAACCCCTGCGCCACCTCGTACGCCTCGCGCAACAGCTTGCCCGCGGTCGCCAGCCGACTGCGGCGGGCCAGCAGCGCCTCGGCCTGCCGCAGCCGCGAGTACGCCGCCGGATAGGGGTGGTTCCGCCGGTCCCACTCGGCCACCGACGCCGCCCACAACTCCGGGTCGCTGCCGTCGAGGCGGCTCACCTCGGCGGCGCAGAGCGCCAGGAACCCCTCCACCACCGAGCGCACCGGTCGGGCCGCGCCGGCGCTCTTGCGCGCCATCCGGTCGGCGATATCGCGCAGTCGGCGCACCGCCGTCGGGTCCACCTCCACGCTGCGACTGGCGTGCGCCTCCGCCTCGGCGCGCAGACCGTGCCAGACCAGGGCGGACAGGATCATCACGTCGTCGGAGCGGACCTCGGTGAGGCCACGCTGCACCGCCGCCCGCGCCACGTCGTGCCGGCCCTCCCACATGGCCAGCCCCGAGCGCAGGGTGAGCAGCGGGATGACGTGCCGCGCCCCACCACCGGCGAGCAGGGTCGCGACGGCGTCCAGGTCCCGGCCGGCGGCCTCGATGTCGCCGTAGCCCACCGAGAGCCGGCACCGGGCGAGCAGCAACTCGACGGCGTCCGCACCGGACGGTCGGTGCCGCAGCGCCGCCGCGACCACCTTCTCCGCCTCGGCCCACTGGCCCACCCGGAACAACCCGTTGATGGCGATCGCCAACAGCCGGGTGCCCCAGGTGCGGCCCAGCCCCAGCTCGGCCACCCGCTCGGCGCCCCGGCGGGCCACCACCACACCCTCCTCGAGGATGTTCAGCGGCCCGGTCAGCAACTCCGCCAGGTGCAGGTACGCGCAGGCCACGTCCTCGGGCTGGCCGGCGCGCTCGGCGGTGTCGAGGGCGTCGCGCATGACCGCGAGACCGGCGTCCGGGTCTTCCAGGAAGGCGTCACTGAAGCCCAGCGCCGAGCTGGCCAGCACGACCTCCGTGGCGGACCCCTCCACGTTCTCGGCCAGCGCCAGCGCCTCCCGCGCCCGCTCACCGGCGTCGGCGTACCGGCCCAGGTGCAGCAACAACTCGGCCAGGCGGGCGGCGGCGGCGGCCCGGTCGCGCGGGGAGCAGTCCGCCGCCTTCAGCGCCCGCTGGTACTCCTCCTCGGCCAGCGCCGAGCGACCGGCGGCGGCCAGGTAACGGGCCCGGCGGATGTGCAGCGCGCAGTTCGGTTCGCCGCCCTGGAGCGTGGCCAGCTCCTCCAGCAGGGCCAACGCGCGGGCGTGCTCCCCACAGTGGTGGGCGGCCTCGGCGGCGTTGCCGAGCAGCTCGACCCGGTCCACCGCGAGCGGACGCGAGTCGGCGGCGAGCTGCAACGCCGCCGACCAGTGCCGGTGCGCCTCGGCGTAGCCGCCCAGCCGCTCGGCCTCCTGCGCGGCGGCCACCGCCGCCGGCAACGCGCGCGCCGGGTCACCGGCCAGTCGCCAGTGGTGTGCCAGGCGGGCCTGGTGCAGCTCACCCGGCGCCGAGGTCAGCGCCTCGGCGTAGCGGCGGTGCAGCCCGGACCGCTCGGCCGGCAGCAGCTCGTGCGCCAGCACCTCGGCGACGAGGCGGTGCCGCAGCCGGTAGCCGTCGTCGGCGCCGACCAGCAGCCGGTGCGCCACGGCCGCGCGGGCCGCGTCGATCAGCTCGTCCTCGGGCAACCGCAGCACCTCGGCCAGCAGCCAGTGCTGCACCGGCTCGACGCCGGCGGCCACCGCGTGCACCACCGCGTGCGCGTGCTGCGGCAGCGCGTCGACCCGGTCGAGGAAGATCTCCCGCAGCGTCTCGGACAGGCCGTCGCGGCCGTCGCGGAGGTCGCGGGCCAGCTCCTCGATGACGAACGGGTTGCCGCCGCTGCGCTGCCACACCTGGTCGGCCGCGTCCCCGGACAGGGGTCGGCCGACCACCGCGGCGGCGAGCTCCTCGGTCTCGGTGCGTCCCAGCGGCGCCAGGTCGAGCACCCGCACCGTCCGCAGGCGACGCAGCTCGGTGAGCACCCGGCGCAGTGGGTGCGCGCCCTGCAACGACTCGGCGCGTACCGCTGCCAACACCGAGAGCTGCAGGTCACCCAGACCGGCCAACAGGTAGAGCAGCAGCTGCCGGGTGCTGCGGTCGACCCACTGGAGGTCGTCGAGGATCAACACCAGTGGTCTGCCCTCGGCGATCAGGTGCAGCCCGCGCGAGACCCGCTCCAGCAACGCGCCCGCGCCGTCCGGACCGGCGGTCTCGTCGGCGACCATCTGCAACAGCCCGCGCACCGCCGACGAGCTGCGCGCGCGAGCGGCGGACAGGTCGGCGTCGTAGCGGCGCAGCGCCTGCAACAACGGGTGCAGCGGGGAGGCGTCGCCGATGTCCAGGCAGCTGCCGGTGAGCACCACGGCGCCCTGGTCACGCAACCGGTCACCGATCTCGCCCAGCAACCGGGTCTTGCCCACACCGCTCTCGCCGGTCAGGAAGACGGCGGCGGTCTGCCCGTGCGCCGCGTCACCGAGCAACGCGGACCGGACCGTCCGCACCAGTTCGGCCCGACCCACGAGCGGTGCGGTGTCCACATCGCTGGCCATGGCACGCAGCCTAATCACACGGCCCCGCACCGTTCTATGGCCATCCGTCGCTTGTGGTACTCCTCGCGTCGACTTTGCGACTAAAGGTTGCGGGTGGCCGACATACGTCGTTCTGCAGATCCCCCGTGGGCCCAGGGATGCCAATCTCCGGAGTCATCAGGCAGAAGCGGGAAGAAGGGCCGGTGCGATACCCATGACCAGCAGCATCGTCGTCATCGACCCGCGGCGAACCGGGACCGGACACTGGCCGGTGTCGGAGGAGAGACGCATCGTCACCGTCCTCTTCGCCGACATCGTCGGCTCCACGGGTCTGGTGGACCGACTCGACCCGGAGGACGTCCGCGCCCTGCAACGGGCCTACTTCGACACCGTCGCCGGCGTGCTGCACCGCTGGCAGGGAGTCGTGGAGAAGTACGTCGGCGACGCGGTGATGGCCCTCTTCGGCGCCCGGCACTCGGACGGCTTCGACGCGTACCGGGCGGTGCGCGCCGGGCTCGAGATCCAGGCCGCGCTGGACCGTCGGCCGATGGTCGGCGACATCAGGCTGCGCGTCCGCGTCGGTGTCGCCACCGGTGAGGTCGTGGTCGACCTGGGCGGCGCCGTCAGGGGCGGGCACGGCGTGGCCAGCGGCGCGGTGATCACCACGGCGGCCCGCCTCCAGGAGTACGCGGAGCCCGGCTCGGTGGCGCTCTGCGCGGCCACCGCACGGGCCACCGCGGGCCTGATCAACCAGCGTCAGCTGGCGGCGGTGCCGGTCGCCGGACGGGTGCCTCCGATGCCCGTCTGGCACGCCGTCGGCCTGGTACGCCCCGGCACCGCCTGCCACGACGGCCCGCTGATCGGCCGTCGCCGCGAACTGGCCACCATCCGCGACCAGGTGAGCGGGGCCATCCGCGAGCGCAGCCCGAGGTGGCTGTCGGTGGTGGGTCCGACCGGCAGTGGCCGCAGCCGACTGCTGCACGAGTTGACCCGGGGACTGACCACGGTGGACGGGGTGTCGGTGCGGTGGTGTGTGGCGACCTGCCAGCCGTACCCCGATCAGGTCCTGGCCCCGGCCGCCGACCTGCTCCGCGGCCTCGCGGGCGTGCGGCACGGCGACGGCCCGGCGGTGGTCCACGACCGACTGGTCGCCACCCTGACGTCGCTGTTCCCGCCGGAGCGCGTCGCGGCGGCGATCCCGGCCCTGCAGCGGTTCCTCACCACACCGGACAGCTCGTCGGCGGCGCTCGCGGGGGCGGCGATCTGCCGGGACGTCCTGTTGCGCCTGGCCGCCGACCAGCCGCTGGTCGTCGCCGTGGACGACGTGGACCGGGCGGCGCCCGCGATGAGCCGTTTCCTGCACGCGTTGTTCGGCGCGGCGACGGCGCGCGGGTTGCCGCTCGCCCTGATCACGGTGCACCAACCGCAGTGGGCCGACACCCGGCCGAGCCCGGCGCGACGGATGACGATCGGGCCACTCGCCACGGTGGAGTCCGGTCGACTGCTGCGCCACCTGCTCAGCCGGGCCGGGCAACCGGTGGCGCTGGCCGAGAGGTTGCTGCCGCTGGTGGGGGGTCGCCCCGGGCACGCGGCGGCGTACGTCGCGTCGCTGGTGGACGGCGCCGACCCGGCGGCGCTCCCCCTGCCCGAGGCGCTACGCCGGGTCGCCGGGGCGGAGCTGGACCACCTCGACGGCGAGCGACGGGCCGTGCTGATGGCCGCCGGCACCCTCGGCGGTGTGATCTCCGGCGCGGCCGTCGACCGGGCCCTCGGCTGGACGCCCGGCCGGTCCGCGCCCGCGCTCCGAAAGATGGTCGCCGCCGGGCTCCTGCTCCCCCACCGCGGTGGCGGGTACACGTTCGCCGCGCCCGCGCTGCGTCAGGTCGCCGCCGAGCGCCTGCCCCGCGCGTTGCGGGCCGTCTTCGGCCGCCGCGTCGCCGCCGTCGTGGGCACCGACACCGTCCACCCGGACGTCGTGCTCTCCGACGTCGACCGCGCCTGCGCCGACCCGGCAGGCGCCGGACGTGCCGGGCTCAGCGGCACCGCCGTACGGCGTGCCGACGTCGTACCCCGCGCCGAGGTCGTGTCCCTCGATGCCGTTCGTCGCCGAAGCGGCGTGCCGTCGACCCGAGGGTCCACGACGCCGACTTCTGCCGGCGGGCATCGGACGGCCGGTGCGGACCGGGCCGCGGCGGCGATCCGCGTCGCACCTGCGGTGCCGGGGCCAACCGAACACACCGCGCCTGCCGACGTCGGGAGACCACCCGGGGTGGTGCGCGCCCTGCCACGCCCTCCGGTGACCCGCTGGCTGGACGGACTGGCCGCCTCGGCCTGAGGCTCCGCCTCCCGGTCGTCGGCAGCGGTCGTCGGCAACGTCGCCGGCAGCCGAGCGCCTCGACACGCCGGGCGCCCTCCCGGCTGAGCCGCCACGGTCGGGCCGGGCGGCGCTAGGGCACGGTAGCCGAGGCCAGCAGCGCCGCCGTGGGCAGCGCGAGCAGACCGTCCGCGTCCCGGTAGGGAGCAGTCACCTCGTCGTACGCGGCCCGGATGCGGGCCAGCACATCCGGAGGTTGGGCAACCAGCACCAGACCGGGCTTGCTGATGCCGTTGGCCGGGCCGTTCCACCACGCCTCGGGGTCGGTGCGGTGCGCCCAGGTGATCGTCTCGCACCGCACGTCGGCGAGACCGGCAGCGTCGAGCAACCCGCCAAGGCCATCCGGGGTACGCGGGAAGTCCCGGTCCGCGTCCACCGTCGGCGCGCTCGGACGGCCGACCCCGGCGGCGTCGAAGACCTCTCCCCACAGGCTCTGCGCCTCGGGCGGAGGGTCGGGCCAGATGGTCACCGCGATCCGACCGGCGGGCCGGACGACCCGGCGCAGCTCGTCGACCGCCGCGCGCGGATCACCCACGTGGTTGATCACGAAGTTCGCCACGGCTGCGTCGAAGGATCCGGAGGTGAACGGGAGGCGGGGCAGGGCCGCGAGTCGTACCTCCTCGGCCGACGGGACACGGCGGCGCGTCAACTCCACCATGCTGGGTTCGGCGTCGACGGCGACGACGACCGCGCCACGCGCGCTCGCCGACCCGGCCACGGTCCCGGAACCGGTGCCGACGTCGAGCACGCGGGTGCCCGCGCCGACGTGCGCGGCGTCCAACAACGAGGACGCCGGGTGGGCGCAGAGCGCGGCGAGGCTGCGGTCGTACGCGGCAGCCCGCCCGGACCAGTGCGACCGCACGTACTCGTCGTAGGCAGTCGTCGTCATCGCCCCACCCCGTCGACGGAGATCATGATGTCGGCGTCAGGATATCGAAGGAGGCACGTTCCGGACGCCCCGCGCACCGACTCGCCACCGGGCGGGCCCGGGTGAGCTGGGCGTCGGTTGTCCACCGGCAGCCGGTGAGCCCGCACACCGGCGACTAGGATCGGCCCAGTCATGCTGCTACGGGTGCTCGGGCCGCTCGAGGTCGAGGTCGACACCGGCGGACCGGTCGACCTCGGTGGCCCCCGCCAACGCGCCGTGCTCGCGCTGCTGTTGGCGGCCCGAGGCGAGGTCGTCTCCGTCGGTCGGATGATCGAGGATCTGTGGCGGGGTGACCCACCGCCACGGGCGATCGCCTCTCTCCAGGCGTACGTCTCGCACCTGCGCCGCCTGTTGGAACCGGCCCGCGAACGGCGGGCGCCGGCGCGGGTCCTGGTCACCGCCCCACCCGGCTACGCGATCCGGGTGTCCACCGACGCCGTCGACGCCGGTCGGTTCGAGGCGCTGCTCGCCGACGCGCGCGCTGTCAACGCCGCCGACCCGGGCCGGGCACGCCGGCTGTTGGGCACCGGACTCGACCTGTGGCGCGGCCCCGCGTACGCCGAGTTCGTGGAGGAGGCGTGGGCGCAGCCGGAGGTGCTGCGGTTGGAGGAGTTGCGCCTCGCCGCCCGGGAGCTGCTGCTCGACGCGACAGTGCGCGGTGGCGACGCGGCCGAGGCGGTGCCGGAGGCGGAGGCGCTGACCCGGCAGGCGCCGCTGCGGGAGGAGAGTTGGCGGCTGCTCGCGCTGGCGTTGTGGCGTACCGGCCGGCAGGGCGACGCCCTCGCGGCGCTGCGTCGGGCCCGGGCGACGCTGGCCGACCAGCTCGGTCTGGATCCGGGCCCGGCCCTGGTCGAGCTGGAGTCCGCGATCCTGGGCCAGCGCCTCGACCTGCTCCCGCCGGTGGTCGCGACGGCCGCACGGATCGTCGCACCGCCACCGCCGACCGAGGAGGTGTTCGTCGGACGGGAGGCCGAACTGGCGGCTCTCGGGCAGGCGGCCGCCGAGTGCGTGACCAGCGGGCCGCGGGTCGCGATCGTCAGCGGCGAGGCCGGCGCGGGCAAGACGACGGTGCTCAGCCGGTTCCGGGACGAACTCAGCTCACGCGGCTGGCTGGTCGCCGTCGGTCGCTGTCCGGAGGTCGAGGGCGCGCCGCCGGCCTGGCCGTGGGTCGAGGCGCTGCGGCAGCTCGCCGAGGAGGCGCCGCCGGAGGGTTTCGCGTCGGCGCTCGCCCCGCTGCTCGGCGGCGGCGACGGCGGGTCGGGTGGTGACGTCGCCGCCGGTCGGTTCCGGTTGCACCACGCCGTCGGCGCGTGGTTGGACGCGACAGCGCTCCGCCGGCCGGTGGCTGTCGTCCTCGACGACCTGCACGCCGCCGACGCCGAGACGCTGCTCCTGCTGAACAGCGTCACCGAGCTGACCACCGGCACCGTGCTGTTCGTCGCGGCGATGCGGCCCACGGACAACCGCGAGCGGCTCGCGGACACGATGGCCGTCCTGGCCCGCCGGTCACCGCACCGGATCCAGTTGGGGGGCCTGAGCACGGCCGAGGTCGAACGGCTGCTCGGCGTGCTGGCCCGGACCACCCTCGACTCGGACACCGTCGCCGCGCTGACCGAACGCACCGGCGGGAACCCGTTCTACGTCCGGGAGTCGGCGCGGCTGCTCGCCGCCGAGGGCACGCTCGTCGCCACCTCCGACGTGCCGGAGGGGGTACGCGACGTGTTGCGCCGCCGACTCGCCCGCCTGCCGTCGTCCGCGGTCTCGGTGCTGCGTCTCGCCGCCACGCTGGGGCGGGAGGCGGACCTACCGACACTTGTCGACGCCGCCGACGTCGACGAGGCGTCCACCCTCGAAGCCGTGGAGGTCGGACTGACCGCCGGCCTGCTCACCGAACCGGCCCCCGGGCGGGTGCGCTTCGTGCACGGCCTGGTCCGCGACACCATCTACACCGACCTGTCCCAGCTACGCCGGACCCGCCTGCACGCCCGGGTCGCGGACGCCACCCGCCGACTGGCACCCGCTGACTACCCGTCGCTGGCCTACCACTACGCCCGCGCCGCGTCGGCCGACACCGCTCCACTCGCCGTCGACTACGCCATCCGCGCCGCGGAGCTGGCCGAGCGGCGGTACGCGTACGACACCGCCATCGAGGTGCTCGGCAACGCGCTCGACGCCGCCGCGACGGTCGCCGGGGACCGCGACGCGCTGCGGGTCGACCTGCTCGGCCGGTTGTTACGTGCCCAGGCTCGCGCCGGTGCGGTGGCCGCCGCCCGGGCGACCCGCGCCCGGGCGATCGACGTCGCCGCCGCGTCCGGTCGGGACGATCTGCTGGTCGCGGCGTTCACCGCGTGGACCGTCCCGACACCGTGGTTGACGCACGCGTACGGCGTGGTGGACCACCGGGTCGTGGAGCTGCTGACCCGGCTCCTGCGTACCGACGATCTGGAACCGGTCGCCCGCTGCCGACTGCTCGACGCGCTGGCCACCGAGTTGGACGGCGAGGCGGACCCTCGGGGCGCGGCGTCCGGGCGGGAGGCTCTGGCGTTGTCGCGGCGACTGGGCGATCCCGAACTGCGCGCCCTCGGGCTGGCCGCGCGGATCCGCACCATGAGCTACGAACGCGACGCCACGCACCGCCGGGAACTGGCCCTGCACCTGCGTGACCTCGCCGACGACCACGGGTTGGTCACCTATCGGTCGGTCGCCGAACAGGTGCTCGGCCACTGCGCCGCCGCGCTCAACGAGCCGGACGAGCTTCGTGCCAGTGTCGCCCGACACGGCTGGCTGGCCGGGACGTACCAGCTCCACGAGGCGCAGGTGATCCACCTGTGTGCCCTGGGCGCCCTCGCCCACGTCGCCGGTGACTTCGTCGCCGCGCGGCGACACTACGACGAGGTCGCCGTGCAGATGCGGCGGCAGGGTTCGCTGCACGCCGAGGCATTCCACTACTTCTCCGTGGCGACCCTCCTGATCAGCCAGGGACGCATCGGCGAGCATGTGGAGGCCACCCGGCGGGTCCGCGAGTCGTTGGGGCCGATCGTGGACGACCTGCTGGCACTGGCGCTGATCGGGAGCGGGCGGGTGGACGAGGCGCGGGCCATGCCGCTCGGGAGGCACACCTACCGCCCCGACTACTTCGAGTCGGCGCTGCTCAGCGTACGCGGAATGGTCATCGTGGCACTGGGCCGACGGGACCTGGCCCCACCGGTGATCGACGCCCTGCTGCCGGTACGCGACCAACTGGCCGGTTTCGCCACCACCGCCGCCGTGCTGCGCCCGGTCGCGTTGACGCTCGGGGAACTGTTTCAGCTGCTGGGACGCGGCGAGGAGGCGACGCGGCACTTCACGCTGGCGGCCGGGGTGGCCCGCCGGTGGGAGTCGCCGCACTGGCTGGCCGCGGCCACGGCGGCGCTGGCCGGCTGACCGTCGCGGTTGGTGGATTCCAAGCCGGTTCCAAGTGGCACCAAGAATGATCAACAGATCTGTGCCAGTTGATCCTCGGAAAGGTCACCGTGAACCAGAACCACCGCGAAGCCATGGCGGACGTGCGCGACATGTACATGGCCCACACGACGTTCCGTCGCGAGTTCACCCTGCTGCCGCAGCTCGTCCGCGACGTCACACCGGGTGACGCCAAGCGAGCGGAGACCGTCGGCGCCCACGCCGAGCTGCTCTGCCACATGCTGCACCTGCACCACGAGGGCGAGGATCTGCTGCTGTGGCCACGGCTCGTCGAGCGCGGCGGGGAGGCGGCCGCGGCCATCGTGCCCACCATGGAGAAGCAACACCACGCCATCGAGGAGGCCCACGGGGCAGTGGTCGCCCTGTTGCCCGCCTGGCGTCGTACCGGTCGCGGCGGTGAGCAGCTCGCGGACGCGTTCGAGCACCTCCGCGTCGCGCTGATCGAGCACATGGCCGTGGAGGAGGCCGAGATCCTGCCCCTGGCGGAACGGCACGTCACGGCCGCGGAGTGGATGCAGCTCGGCGAGCACGGCATGAGCAAGTCCCCGAAGAAGCAGCTGCCGCTGGCCTTCGGCCTGGCCATGTACGAGGGCGACCCCGAGGTGATCAAGGCGGTGCTGGCGCACGCCCCGCTGCCGGCTCGGCTGCTCATGCCGATCATCGGACCCCGACTGTTCGCCAGTCACGCCAAGCGGGTGCACGGCACCGCCACTCCCCCGCGCATCGGCGCCGGGGCCCGCTGAGCGAGATCGACAACCGGCCAGGGCCGGTAGGGGGACGTGCCGAGGTGGACCGTGCCGGAGGCGGCACGGTCCTACCCGGGGGTGACGCGGCCGCGGTGGGGGCAGCGCGGTCGCGGTGGGGCTGGTCAGGGGGTGGCCAGGAACTCCAGCACGCGCGGCCAGGTCGCCGCGCTGGCGTCCGGGGAGTACCCATCGGCTTCCGGGTCGGTGAACAGGTGACCCACGCCGGGGTAACGGAAGACCGTCAGGTCGACGCCGGCGTCGGTCATCGCCTGCTGCCACTCGGCGACCTCGTCCGGGGTGTCGTACGGGTCGGGGTCGGCGAGGTGCAGCTGCACCGGCAACCCGGGCCGGACCGCGTCCGGCGCGCCGCCGGTGCCGTGCAGCAGGAGCAGCCCGCCCGCGTCGGGTCGCTCGGCCAGCAGCGCCCCGGCCACGCCGGCGCCCATCGAGAAGCCGGCGAGAACCGTCTCGGGTGGCAGGTCGTCGAGCGCGTTCCGGGCCCGGTCGAGCACCACCTCCTGACCGACCTTGTCGAGCAGCGCGAAGCCCTCCTCGACGGTGTCGGCGGCCGGTACGCCGTACAGGTCGGGGGTGCTGACCTGGTGCCCGGCGGCGCGCAACCGGTCGGCGGCGGCGCGGACGGCGGGCCGCAGCCCGTACACGGAGTGGAACAGCACGACGTGTCTCATCACGTCATCCTGCCGCAACCGGCCGCGTACCCGCGGTGGCCACGCGGGCAGCGGTCAGACCACCGCCGCCAGCCGCGCGACGAGGTCGGCCGGCGGCGGCATCGCGGCGATCTCCCGGCTGACCTGACCGGCGGCGGCGCGCAGGGCCTCGTCGCTGAGCAGGCGGGTCAGCGCCTGCGCGGTGATGTCCCGGGGGCGCAGCGACAGACCGGCGCCGCGGCGGGCGACCAGCTCGGCGTTGTGCCGCCGGTCCCCTGGACCGATGGTGGCGAGCTGGGGCAGACCTGCGGCGAGGGCGCCGAAGACGCTGCCCGCCCCACCGTGGTGGACCAGCGCGGCGCTGGCCGGCAGCGCCGCGTCGAGCGGGATCCAGTCGACCACCCGCACGTTGCCGGGCAGCGAACGCGCCGACCGCTCGTCCGGTCGGACCAGCACGATCTCGGCGTCGACCTCGGCGGCGGCGGCCACCACGGCGGGCATCGGCCCCCGGTCGCCGGGGCCGGTCAGGGTGCTGCGGGTGACCAGGATCCGCTGTCGCTCGCCCGGCTCGCGCAGCCAGGCCGGCAGCTCGCCGCCGCCGACGTAGGAGTCGTACCGCATCGGCCAACCGGCCTGGGTGGCGACGCTGGGAGGGGCCACGGCGAGGGCGGCGGCCGGTGGCGGCAGGTCGGTCAGACCGTGTCGGCGCAGAGCGGCGCCGAGCCGGGCGGTGGTCGCGCGGACCAGGTCGCGGCCGTCGAAGAGGGCGTTCTCCTGGCGTACGGCCGGCACGTCGAGGCGCGCGGCGGCCACCGCGCCGGCGACCGCGAACGGTTCGTGCAGCACCAGGTCCGGCTGCCAGCGGGCGGCCAGGGCGACCACCGGGTCGGTGAGCTGGTCGTTGAGCGCGCCGAAGAGCAGGCCGGCGCCCCGGGTGCCGGCGGTGCCGGCCATTTCGGCGCGGGCGATCAGCGGGTGGCGGGGGAAGACGCGCAGCGCGATCCGGCCGAAGTCGAAGCCCGGTGCGATGTCGTGGACGGCCAGCCCGGCGTCGGCGGCGGTCAGTCCGCCGCCGCCGGTGGCCAGCAGCACGTCGTGGCCGGCGTCGCGCAGCGCGACCGCGAGCGGCACCAGTGGGAAGACGTGCCCGACGAGCGGGGCGGACACCACCAGCACACGCATGGGCCGCATCCTATGTCTCCACCGACGTCGGGGCGGGCCCCCAAAACCCCGGGCCGGGCGGACCAGAGCACCCGCCCCAGGTCCGGGGCAGCTCTACAGGGGACAGCACCGGCCCACCGGGGTGGCCAGCGGTCAGCGGGCCGCCGGTCGTTGGTCGACGATGCGGCGCATCTTGCCCATCGACCGCTCCACCGCGTCCGGGGCGAGGACGTCGACGGCAACGCTCACCCCGATGGTGTTCTTCACCAGCTCGGCGAGGGTCGCGCCGGCCCGCTCGGCCGCGTCCGCGGCGACCTCCGCCCGCCGCTCCACCCGCACGGTCAGGGTGTCCAACCGACCCTGCCGATCGAGTACGCACTGGAAGTGCGGCGACAGGTGCGGGGTCCGCAGGATCAGCTCCTCGATCTGGGTGGGGAAGATGTTCACGCCGCGCACGATCATCATGTCGTCCGTGCGGCCGGTGATCTTCTCGATCCGGCGCATCGGGCGGGCGGTGCCGGGCAGCAGCCGGGTCAGGTCGCGGGTGCGGTAGCGCACGACCGGCATCGCCTCCTTGGTCAGCGAGGTCAGCACCAGCTCACCCCGTTCACCGTCGGGCAGCACCGCACCGGTGACCGGGTCGATGATCTCCGGGTAGAAGTGGTCCTCCCAGACGTGCAGCCCGTCCTTGGTCTCGACGCACTCGGTGGCCACGCCGGGACCCATCACCTCGGAGAGCCCATAGATGTCCACCGCGTGGATGTCCAGTCGTTGCTCCATCTCCCGGCGCATGTCCTCGGTCCACGGCTCCGCGCCGAAGATCCCCACCCGCAGCGAGGTGGCGCGCGGGTCGAGACCCTGGCGCTGCATCTCGTCGGCGATGGCGAGCATGTAGCTGGGCGTGACCATGATGACCTCGGGTTCGAAGTCGCGGATCAGCATGACCTGCCGCTCGGTCATGCCACCGGAGACCGGGATGACGGTGCAGCCCAGTTCCTCGGCGCCGTAATGCGCGCCCAGCCCGCCGGTGAAGAGCCCGTAGCCGTACGCGACGTGCACCCGGTCGCCGGGGCGGCCGCCGGAGGCCCGGATCGACCGGGCCATCAGTCGCGCCCAGGTGCGCAGGTCGTCGCGGGTGTAGCCGACCACTGTGGGCCGGCCGGTGGTGCCGGAGGAGGCGTGCAGTCGGGAGACCCGTTCCCGGGGTACGGCGAACATGCCGAACGGGTAGTTGTCCCGCAGCTCCGCCTTGCCGGTGAACGGGAAGCGGGCCAGGTCGTCGAGGTCACGACAGTCGTCGGGGTGCACCCCGGCCGCCTCGAACGCCCGGCGGTAGTGCGGCACGTTGTCGTACGCGTGCCGCAGCGACCAGCGCAGCCGTTCGCGTTGCAGGGCGCGCAGCTCGTCGAGGCCGGCGCACTCGATCGGCTCCAGCTCCTCCGGACGGGGGGTGCGGTCCTGCATCGCGTGCCTCCTTGGTGCCGCGGTCCCGGTGGGGCTGCGGGTACCGTACGCCCGCCGTCGCGAGGCTGCCGCGGCGGTCAGCGGGCGGCGGGCAGCCGGTGCAGGGCGTCGACCAGCGGGGCCAGCTCGGGGGTGGCCTCCGCCTCGGCGAGCGCGTCGCCGAGCACCCGGTCGTGGGTGGGCCGGGCCCGGCCGAGCAGCTCGGAGCCGGCCGGGGTCAGCTCGGTGTAGATGCCGCGCCGGTCGTCGGCGCAGAGGATGCGGGTGAGCAGACCGCGTTGCTCCAGGCGGGTGACCAGGCGGGTGGTGGCGCTGCCGGACAGCGCGGCGGCGCGGGCGAGCTGACTCATCCGCATGTGCCAACCGTGCTGACGCGAGAGCGCGTCGAGGACCGTGTATTCGACGACGGACAGCTCGTGACCGGCCTGCAACGCCCGCTCCAGGGAGGCCTCGATCAGCCCGTGCAGGGCGGCGAGGGTGCGCCAACCCTGCGCGCGGATCTCGACGGCGTCGTCGGCGATGCCCATGCCGGCCCTCCTCGGGTGTGATCTGGACGGCCCCAGGCTATCACGCTTGCGCCGATATAAAGCGCATGCAAGTATTTCGTTGCTGACGCGTGTAGTTGCACGCGCCGTACATCTGACCCCTCCCGATGGGAAGACCATGTCCGTACGCCCACAGTCCCTGCCACCCGGCCTGATCGCGCTGGCCGTCGGCGCCTTCGGCATCGGGCTCACCGAATTCGTGATCATGGGCCTGCTGCCCGAGGTGGCCGCCGACTTCGCGGTCACCGAGCCGGTGGCCGGCTGGCTGATCTCCGGCTACGCGCTCAGCGTGGCCGTCGGCGGGGTCGCCCTCACCGCGGCGGTCACCCGACTGCCCCGCAAGCCGGTGCTACTCGGCCTGATGGTGCTCTTCATCATCGGCAACCTGCTCTCCGCCGTCGCCGGCGACTACGCCGTGATGATGGCCGGCCGGATCGTCGCCGCCCTCTGCCACGGCGCGTTCTTCGGCATCGGCGCCGTGGTGGCCGCCGGCCTGGTCGCACCGGCCCGCCGGGCGGGCGCCATCGCCATGATGTTCGCCGGCCTGACCATCGCGAACGTCCTCGGCGTTCCCTTCGGCACCTTCCTGGGGCAGCACTTCGGCTGGCGGTCGACGTTCTGGGCGATCACCGCGATCGGCGTCGTCGCGCTGGTCGGGCTGGCCCTGCTCATCCCGGGTCGCGACACCGCCAGCGCCGACCGTCCGGCCGCCGGACTCCGTGGTGAGCTGCGCGCCTTCACCCACTCGCAGGTCTGGCTCTCCCTGGTGATCACGGTCCTGGGCTTCGGCGGCATGTTCGGCGCGTTCACCTACATCGCCTACACGCTGACCGAGGTCAGCGGCTTCGCCAGCAGCACGGTGCCGTGGCTGCTCGTCCTCTTCGGAGTGGGACTCTTCGCCGGCAACCTGCTCGGCGGCCGGGCCGCCGACCGGTCCCTGTCGCGCACCCTGGTCACCGTCCTGGCGGTGCTCACCCTCGTGCTCGCCGGTTTCGCACTGACCGCGACCAGCCCGGTGCTGACCATCGTCTCGCTGGTGCTGATGGGCGGGTTCGGCTTCGCCACGGTGCCGCCGTTGCAGATGCGGATCATGCACTACGCGCAGCAGGCACCGACGCTGGCGTCCGGCGCGAACATCGCCGCGTTCAACCTCGGCAACGCGCTGGGTGCCTGGATCGGCGGGGTGACCATCGCCGCCGGGCTCGGCTACACCTCGCCGATCTGGGCCGGCGCCGCGCTCACACTGGCCGGGCTGGTCGTCCTCCTCGGAGCGCTGCGCCTGGCTCGCCGCGGCGAGCCGGCGCGCACCGAAGCGGACCTGGTCGACACGGCGGCCTGAGCCGCCGACAGGAGTACGCCGGGCCGGGCGGATGCCCGACCCGGCGTCACCCTGATCATCGCCCCGCCATCTTCTCGCAACTGCAAGTTATGTGCAACAAGGTCTGACCAACGCCGACGTGCCGCAACTAGCCCTCCCTTCATGAGTCCTTACATCGCGGATCCGTGGGCGTGGCAGGAGAGCTGGGACCGCCAGCAGGAGGCGTTCATGCCGGACCGGGAACACCGGTTCACCGCCACGCTCGACACCGTCGAGGCGATCCTCGACGGTCGGCCACCACGCGTGCTCGACCCGGCGGGCCCGAACGCCGCCGTCGCGGCGGTGCGCTGACCCGGCAGCGCACCCGGGCCGACAGTGGGCGGCAGCACACCCGGGCCCCCAGTGGGCGGCAGTACGCTGACAACCCGTGGCAGAGCCGCTGGACCCGCGTACCGACCCCGACGTCGACCTCCGGGTCTCCGCCGACCGGGGCGAGCTGACCGCGCACCCCGCGACGGTCCTGGCCGCCATCGCGGTCGGCGGGGTGCTCGGCGCGCTGGCCCGGGCCGGCCTGCAGCACGCCGCACCGCACCCGCCCACGGGGTTTCCGTGGGCGACCTTCGGCATCAACACGTCGGGCTGCCTCCTGATCGGCGCCCTGATGGCGGTGCTCGGGCACCTCGACGGCGGACATCCCCTGGCGCGCCCGTTCCTCGGGGTCGGGGTGCTCGGCGGGTTCACCACGTTCTCGACGTACACGGTCGACATCCAGCAGGCGCTGGTCACGGGCGCTCCGGGCACCGCGCTGGCATACCTGGCCGCGACGCTGCTCGGGGCGCTCGCCGCGGTGGGTCTGGGCGACGCCGTGGCCACCGGGGCGCTGCGACGGAGGACGGCCCGGTGACCGTCCTGCTCATCGCCCTGGGCGCGGCCGTCGGCGCCCCGTTGCGCTACCTCACCGACCGGGCCGTGCAGTCCCGGCACGACTCGGCGTTCCCCTGGGGCACGCTGACCGTGAACGTGATCGGGTCGCTGCTGCTCGGCGCGCTCGTCGGACGGCCGGTCGGCCCGGCGGTCACCGCGGCGCTCGGCACCGGGTTCTGCGGCGCGCTGACCACCTACTCCACCTTCAGCTACGAGACGCTGCGACTCGTCCGGGGCGGCAACCGACTCCTCGCGATCGCCTATGCGCTGGGCAGCGTCGCCGCCGGGCTCGTCGCGGCCACCGTCGGTTACGCCGTGGCCCGTGCTCTGTCGACCTGACCTGACCATCGCCCCCCGACCAGGAGCCGAGCACGAACACGCGGACCGTATATACGCGAGGTATACCCTCGGTGTAGTCTCCTGGCATGAGCGTGCCACTGACCCTCCTCGGCCTCCTCGAACGAGAGCCCAGCCACGGGTACGACCTGAAACGCGACTACGACGCCTTCTTCGGCCGCGGCAAGCCGCTGCCGTTCGGCCAGGTCTACTCCACCCTCAGCCGCCTGGCCCGGGACGGCAAGGTGGTGATCAGCGACGTCGCCCCCGGCGCCGGCCCGGACCGCAAGCGGTACATCATCACCGACCTGGGCGCGACCGAGGTCGAGCAGTGGCTGACCCAGCCGGTCGCGCCGGAGCCGCACCTGCAGACGGTGCTCTTCGCCAAGGTCGTGCTCGCGCTGATGCTCGACCGGCCCGCCGACGACTACCTCGACACCCAGCGCAGCGCGCACCTGCACCGCATGCGGGAGCTGACCGAGATCAAGCGCGCCGGCAGCCTGGTCGACGCGCTGCTCGCCGACCACGGCCTCTACCACCTGGAGGCGGACCTGCGGTGGATCGAGATGACCAGCGCCCGACTGGACGTTCTGCGGAAAGAGGTACGGCCGTGAGTGTCGTGATCGAAGCGCGCGACGTCGAGTTCTCCTTCGACCAGACCCCCGCCCTGCGCGGTGCCAGCGTCGCCGTCGAGGCGGGCGAGGTCCTCGCCGTCATGGGCCCCAGCGGCTCGGGCAAGTCCACCCTGTTGCACTGCCTGGCCGGCATCCTGGTGCCCGACTCCGGCGAGATCCTCTTCGACGGGGCCCGGGTGCACGCCATGACCGAGGCCGAGCGCAGCAGCCTGCGCCGGGACCGGTTCGGTTTCGTGTTCCAGTTCGGTCAACTCGTCCCCGAGCTGACCGCTGTGGAGAACGTCGCGCTGCCGCTGCTGCTCAGCGGCGTACACCGCAAGCAGGCGTTGCCCAGGGCGCACGACTGGTTCGCGCGGCTCGGCCTGGACGGCCTGCAGCAGCGGCGTTCGGGGGAGCTCTCCGGCGGGCAGGCGCAACGCGTCGCCCTGGCCCGGGGCCTGGTCGCCGAGCCGCAGGTGCTCTTCGCCGACGAGCCGACCGGCGCGCTCGACTCGCTCACCGGCGAGCAGGTGATGGACCTGCTCGTCGGCGCCGCCCGGGAGCAGGGCACCACTGTCATCCTGGTCACCCACGAGCCGAGGATCGCCGCGTACGCCGACCGCGAGGTCATGGTCCGCGACGGGCGGGTCAACGCGCCGGACCGGGTCGCCTCATGATCCGCTTCGGGCTCCGTCTCGCCGTGGCCGGCGGCCGGGAGGCGCTCACCCGCCTGCTCGTCATCGCCGCCGCCGTCGCGGTCGGCAGCGGGCTGCTGCTGACCACCCTGGCCGGGGTCAACGCCACGAACGCGCAACTCACCCGGTACGCGTCGATGTATCCCAACGCCTCGACCGGCGACGCCGACAAGCTGTGGTGGTCGACCCGGCAGGATTACTTCCAGGGCAGGCAGATCATCCGGATCGACGTCGCCGCGACCGGTCCGAGCGCGCCCACCCCGGTCGGTGTCCCGGCCGTTCCGGGGCCGGGTGAGTACTACGCCTCGCCCGCGTTGCGGGACCTGCTGGCCGACCACCCGGCCGACCAACTGGGTGAGCGCTACCCGGGGCGTGACCTCGGTGCCGTCGGCCCGGCGGGGCTGACCTCACCGGACACCCTGCTCGTCATCGCGGGCGGCACCCCCGACCAGGTCGCCAAGCTACCCGCCGCGAAGCAGGTCACCAGCGTCGGCGACACCCCCGCCCTCCCCGAGACCACGGTGAATCTCATCCTGGGCGTGGTCGCCGGTGGGCTGTTGTTCCCGGTGCTGATCTTCATCGGCACCGCCACCCGGCTCAGCGCCGCCCGCCGGGAGCAGCGTTTCGCCGCGATGCGCCTGGTCGGCGCGACACCTCGGCAGATCTCGACGGTCGCCGCCGTGGAGGCCGCCGCCGCAGCCGTCGCCGGCACCGCCGTCGGCTTCGGCCTGTTCTACGCCTTGCGCGACCCGCTCGCGGGCATCCCGTTCACCGGCATGCCGTTCTTCCCCGACGACATGTCCCTGGGCGTGCTGGACGCCCTGCTGGTGGCGCTCGGCGTCCCGGCCGGCGCTGCGGTGGCGGCCCAGGTCTCGCTGCGCCGGGTACGGATCTCGCCGCTCGGCGTCACCCGGCGGGTCACCCCCCGGACCCCGCGCGCGTACCGGTTGATCCCGGCCCTGCTCGGTGTCGCCGTGCTGTTCTTCGCCATCGGCTTCAAACCGGAAACGTCCGACGGCCAGGCGGCGGTGTTCCTGCCCGGGCTGCTGCTCATCATGGCCGGCCTGGTCTTCGCCGGCCCCTGGTTGACGATGGTCGGCGCCCGGGTGATGGCCCGCTACGCCAACCGCCCGGCCACGCTCATCGCCGCGCGGCGCCTCGCCGACAACCCGAAGGCCGGCTTCCGGGCGATCAGCGGCATCATGCTGGCGCTCTTCGTGACGAGCGTGGCCGTCGGTGTGATCACCACGATCGTCGCCAACCGCGGCCCGGCGCCCACCGGCTCGACCGACGCGAGCACGGTGACCACCGTCTTCGACGAGAAGGTGCCGACGGTGCCCGACGCGCTCGTCTCCGACCTGCGCGCGATTTCCGGCGTACGGTCCGCGACCGCCATCCGCGAGAACCCGACCATGACGGACGGCGGCGAGGTCGGGGTGATCGCGTGCACCGACCTGCCCAGCACGTACGGCCGGTGCGCCGACGGCGCGAGCGTCATCAAGGTGCCGTTGGGCCTCAGCCGCTCACGGGAGTCGGCGTCGTCCGCGACGGTCTGGCCCGCCGCGTCGCTCACCGTCGACGACCTGCAGCGGCTGCCGGTGGTGTCGATGGTCGTCGGCACCGACGGCTCCGCCGCCGCGATCGAGCGCACCCGCACCCTGCTGGAGATCGCCTTTCCGACCTTCTGGGTCGGGCCGAACGTGCCCGGTGACTTCGAGTCGGACTTCGCCGACACGCTGCGCGGCTGGGAGCAACTGGCCAACGTCGTCATCATCGCCAGCCTCGCGCTCGGTGGGTGCAGCCTCGCGGTCAGTGTGATCGGCGGTCTCACCGAACGCCGACGCCCGTTCAGCCTGCTGCGTCTCAGCGGCGCGCCGGTGCGGGTCCTGCGTCGGGTGGTGGCGGTGGAGAGCGTCGTACCGATGCTCGCCGTCGCCGCCGTCGCCGTCGGGATGGGTCTGCTCGCCGCCCACCTGTTCCTTCGGGCGCAGATGGACTACACCCTCGTCGCGCCGCAGCCGGGCTTCTACCTGATCGTCGTCGTCGGGTTGGCCGCCTGCCTCGGTGTCATCGCCTCCACACTGCCGCTGCTGGAGCGCATCACCGGCCCGGAGACCGCCCGCAGCGAGTAGTCGTCACCCCGTCGGCCCGGTGGCGCTGAGCGCGACCACCGGGCCGAGGACGAAGACGGCGGGCGGGCCGACGCCCTCCCGGGCTGCCACGGCACCGATCTCGTCCAGCCGGGCGGACACCGACCGCTGGTCGGGCAGCCCGGCGTCCTGGACGGCGAGCACCGGGGTCTCCGGGGCGCGGCCGTGTTCGATCAGCACAGCCGCGATCTTGGCGATGGTGTCGACGGCCATCAGCAGGACGACGGTGCCCCGGGCGCGGGCCAGCGCCGCCCAGTCCACGAGCGAGTCGGGGTGCCCTGGCGGCAGGTGCCCGGACACGACGGTGAGGTCGTGCGCCACCCCCCGGTGCGTGACCGGCACTCCGGCGAGGGCCGGTGCGGCGAGCGCGCTGCTCACCCCCGGCACGACCGTCACCGGCACCCCGGCCGCCGCACAGGCCTGCACCTCCTCGTGACCGCGCCCGAAGACGTACGGGTCGCCGCCCTTGAGGCGGACCACCCGACGGCCGGCCTTGGCGTGCGACACCAGCGCCGCGTTGATCGCCTGCTGCGCCATCGACGGACCACGGGGGACCTTGGCAGCGTCGACCACCAGCACGTCGGGGCGCAGCCCGGCGAGCAGTCCCTGCGGGGCCAACCGGTCGACCACCACGACGTCCGCCGCGTCGAGCAGCGCCTTCCCGCGTACCGTGATCAGGTCGTCGGGGCCCGGCCCGCCGCCGACCACCGCGACCGACCCGTGCTCGTGCGCGTGGTGGTCATGGTGGTGGTCGTGCCCGTGGTGATGGTGGTGGCCGACCGGGTCGTCGGGGTGGTCGTGCGGGCGTTGCGGGCGACCGACCTTGTCGGCGAAGCCGGGCATCACCACCCGGTACGCGCAGGTGTCGCAGTTCATCCGGATGTCGCCGCCCAGCGCCTCGGCGTAGCGCTCCCGGACCAGGTCGGCCAGGGCGTCGCAGTCGCCGATCACCTCGGCCACCCGCACGTCGAGGTCGGGGTGGGCGGCGGCGAACTCGGCCGACTGGGCGACGATGCGGTCCGGCAGCACCCCGGCGAACAGGAAGTAGGGGGCGACGACGATGCGCCGCGCGCCGAGGCGGCGCAGCCGTTCCAGCACCGCCGGGACCGACGGCTGGGCGAGGGAGATGAACCCCGGCTCGACGCCGGCGTAGCCACGCCCCTCCCAGAGCAGACGGGCGACCTTGGCGACCTCGGCGTTGGCGTCCGGGTCGGTGGACCCCCGCCCGATCAACGCGACCCACGTGCCGGCCCGGTCGGCACCCGCCGGCCCAGTGCCGGCCCGGTCGGCACCCGCCAGCGCGGCGTCGATGCGTTCTTCGAGGGCGGTGTGCAGCAGCGGGTGCGGGCCGAGCGGGCGGCCGTAGCGGTAGGTCAGCCCGGGGTGGCGTTCCTGCTCCCGGGCCATCGCGGCGGGGATGTCGCCCTTGCCGTGTCCGGCGCCGGTGAGCACCAGCGGCAGCGCCACCAGCGCGCGGTGCCCGCGCGCGACGAGCGCGCCGACGGCGTCGGTCAGCGGCGGGCGGGACAGCTCGATGAAGCCGCCCTCGACGTCCCCGATGTCGCCGCGGCGGCGGACCCGTTCGACGAGCGCGGCGAACTGGTCGACCCCGGCCGTGCTGCGGGTACCGTGCCCGACGACGACCAATCCGGTCATGACTTCTCCTCGACGTAGAGCAGGGCGTTGAGGGCGGCGGCGGCGACCGCCGAACCACCCTTCTCGCCCACGTTGGACACCCCGGGCAGGCCACTGGCCCGCAGCGCCGCCTTCGACTCGGCGGCCCCCACGAAACCGACCGGCAGGCCGACGACCAGCGCCGGGGCGGCGTCCAGGGTGAGCAGTTCGACGAGTGCCGTCGGCGCGCAGCCGACCACCCAGACCGCGCCGGGGCCGACCCGGTCGAGGGCGATCCGTACGGCCGCCGCCGAGCGGGTGATCCCGGCCGAGCGGCCCAGCTCGGCGGCGGCCGGCTCGGCGACCGGGCAGACCAGGTCCAGGCCGGCTCGGGTGATGCCGGCGGCGACCATCGCCACGTCGGTGACCACCGGCGCTCCGGCGCGCAGCGCGGCCAGGCCGGATTCGAGGGCGGCCTCGTCGCAGACGAGCTCGTCGACGTACGCGAGGTCGGCGCTGGCGTGCACCACCCGTTCGGTCACCGCCCGGGTCAGCGGAGGCAGGTGCGACAGGTCGACGCGCTCGCGCAGGATGCGGTACGACTCGACCTCGATCGGGTGCACGACCCGGCTCATCGGGCTCCTTCGGAAGGGTCGGACGCGACGCTGATCGCGTCGACGGGGCAGATCTCCAGGCATTCCAGGCAGCCGGTGCACGCCTCGGCGTGGACCGTCAGGCCGCCGGGGACGGGCCGGATGGCGTGGGTGGGGCAGGTGAGCAGGCACGCGCCGCAGCCCTGGCACGCGTCGATCGTCACGACCGCCACCGGTACCCCCGGGGGGTGACCATCCGCCCGGCGACCAGCCTGGTGTCGCTGTTGCCGACCACGACGACGCTGTACATGTCGACCACCGCCGGGGCGAGGGTGGCCACCGTCGCCAGGTGCACCCGTTCGCCGGGGCGGCTGGCGTTGCGCACCACACCGACCGGGGTGTCCGGTGGCCGGTGCGCGGCGAGGATGCCGAGCGCCTTGCCGAGCTGCCAGTCCCGGGCCCGGCTGCGCGGGTTGTAGAACACCGTCACGAAGTCACCCTCGGCGGCGGCGGTCACCCGACGCTCGATGACCTCCCACGGGGTGTGCAGGTCGGACAGGCTCACGTAGGCGTGGTCGTGGCCGAGCGGCGCGCCGAGCAACGCGCCGGCGGCGAGGGCGGCGGTCACCCCGGGCACGCCCACCACGTCGATCCGTTCGTCGGCGTACTCCAGGGCGGGGCTGGCCATCGCGTACACCCCGGCGTCGCCGGACCCGACCAGCGCGACCGCCCGTCCGGCGGCGGCCTCGGCGACGGCGGCGCGGGCCCGCGCCTCCTCCGCGCCCAGCCCGCTGGACAGGACCCGGGTGCCCGGGCGGAACACGTCGCGGACCTGGTCGAGGTACTGGTCCAGGCCGACCACCACGGCGGCGCGGCGCAGCTCGGCCACCGCGCGGGGGGTGCGCAGGTCGGGCGCGCCCGGCCCGAGGCCGACGACGGCCAGCCGGCCGCGCGGCGCGTGCCGGGCCACCGCCACGGTGGCCATCGCCGTCGCGGTCTTGCCGACCAGCAGCGTGGCGTCGTCGGCCCGGCCGTCCGCGCCGAGCAGGGCCGCGGCCTCCGCGACGCTCGGTGTGCCGACGGCGGCGCGGACCACCTCGCTGGGGTGCGGCACGTCGATCGCCGCCAGGCGCGTCGCCGGCCAGGTCACCAGGGGTACGCCGAGCGCGTCGGCGGTGCTGCGGATGCCTGCCTCGTCGGCCTTGACGTCGGCGCTGGCCAGGCACCGTAGGCTCGCCGGGTGCAGTCCGGCCTCGGCCAGCACCCGGTGCAGCAGCTCGGCCACCTCCTCGGCGGGTACGCCCCGACTCGCGCCCACCCCGGCGACCAGCGACGGTGGCCGCAGGACGGCGGTCCGTTCGTCGAGGGGCACCACCCGGTCGGTGACCAGCAGCCGGTACCCGCCGCCGGCGACCCCGTCGGGGTCGGTGCCGACCGTTCGGGGTTGGACGTTCGGTGGGAGGGCGGGCAGCGGCCAGTCGGCGTCGGCGATCAGCTGGACGGGCGCACCGTCCAGGATGGCCCGGGACACTGTGGCGACCGCGCCCTGCACCGGCCAGCCGAGGGTGTCCAGCCCGGGCAGACCGACGGCGTCGGTGGCGGTGGTGATCACCGGTCGGGCGTCCAGCAGTGCGCCCACCCGCTCGGCGAGGTCGTTGCCGCCGCCGGCGTGCCCGCCGAGCAGCGCCACGGCGTGTCGGGCCGCCTCGTCAACGACCACCACGGCGGGGTCGCTGTCCTTGTCGCCGAGCAGCGGCGCGAGGATCCGTACCACCGCTCCGGTGGCCAGGAACGCGACCACCGCGTCACAGCCGGCCCAGGCCGACCGCAGCGCGTCGGCCACGGTGTCCCCCTCGACCAGCCGGGCGTGCGGCCATGCGGCGGCCACGGTGTCGGCGTGCCGGCGGCCGGCGGCGGTGGCGGCCACCAGTCCGATGCTGGTGGTCACTGTCAGGTCGGGCACTGGCGCTCCCCGGTGAGGACGACCACCGGGTTGGTGGCCGCGAGGCGGATCGACCCGCCGGGCAGGTCGGCGAGGCGGGCGGCGGAGAGTTGACTGCCCTCGACCGTGTAGCCGGCGGCGCGCAGCAGACCCACCGCCGGCGCGACCCGGTCCAGCGCGGCCAGGGTCAGCACCACCCGTTCGGGCCGGCGGGCCACCACGGCGGCGAGGACGTCCGCGCCGCCACCGCCGACGAAGACGGCGTCCGGCTCGGGTAACCCGGCCAGCGCCTCCGGGGCCCGCCCGGTGACGAGCCGGACGGTGACCGCGTGCGCGGCGGCGTTGGCCCGGACTGTCGCGGCGGCACCGGGGTCCTGTTCGACGGCGAGCACGGCCGCGCCGAGCAGCGCGCACTCGATGCCGACCGAGCCGCTGCCCGCGCCGACGTCCCACACCAGCCGGCCCAGCCGGGGGCGCAGCCGGGCGACGACGAGGGCCCGTACCTCCGACTTGGTGATCATGGAGTCGCGGTGGGCGTACCGGATCTCCGGCAGCGCCCACCCACCGGCCGGCGCGGCGGCCGGCTGGTTGTCGACGCGCATCCCGTCGGCGGTGACCGGGTCCGGTGCGGCGTCGGCGGACGCCTGAGGTGACGCACCGTCGGTGCGGCTGAGCACCACGTGCGGGTCGGCCCAGGTCATGGTGGCGGCCCGCTCCGGGGTCACCTCGCGGATCCGTTCGGCGTCGGTGCCCAGGTGCTCGGCGACCAGCAGGCGGCGGGGCCAGCCGACCAGACCCGCGCCCAGCTCGGCCGCGCCGGCGCCGGGCGCGGTGAGCACCGCGACCAGTGGCAGCGCCCGGCAGGCGTTCAGCGCCGGTCGGAGGTCACGGCCGTGCGCGGTGACCACGGCGGCGCCGTCCCAGGGCAGGCCGGCGCGGGCGAACGCGGCGGCCACACTGGACACCGCCGGCACCACGCGCAGCGGCAGCCCCGCCGCGCGCAGCCGCCGCACGATGCCGAACAGGCCCGGGTCACCGCTGGCCAACACGACGGCCGGCACCCCGGCGGCGACAGCCTCGGCGAGCCGGTGCAGGGCCGGGGCGAGCGGCCCGAGGGTGACGGTGTCCGCGCCGGCCGGTACGGGCACCGCTGCCAGGTGCCGCGCGGCCCCGACGACCAGCCCGGCGGTGGCCAGCACCGGCGCGAGCGCGGGGTGCGGCGGAGCTCCCGCCGCGTCGAGGCCGACGACTGTCACGCCGACCACCGGATCCACCGGCACCGGCCGGGTCATCGGGGCCACCGCCCGGACGAGGCGACGACGTGCGCCCCCGCGAAGTCGACCATCGCCACGTCGACGGTGACCGTCGGTCCGGCGAAGCGGCGCAGCACCTGACGGACCCGCCGGCAGAGCGCGTCGCCGGCAGGTTCGAGCAGCCCGGCGGCCTCCCACAGCTCGTACGCGTGCCGCCCGGTGTTGGCCTCGGTCACGGCGGCGACGAGGGCCTCGTCACCACCGGCCTCGGCGGTGACCGCGCCGAGCAGCGAGAGGTCCACCGTGGAGCGGGTGTAGTGGGTCATCAGCACACCGGCGGCGAGTTTGGCCAGTTTGCCGGCCATGCCGACGAAGACCACACCGGTCATCTCGTCGCCCACGGCGGCGGTCACCGCGGCACCGGTGAAGTCGCCGACCTCGACGAAGCAGACCTCGGGCAGGTCGGGCAGGAGCGCGCGGGCGGCCCGCTCGGTACGCCCACCGGTGCAGAGCACCACTGTCCGCTCCCCCTGGGCGGCCATCACGTGCACTGCCTGCACGACGCTGGCCCGCCAGGACGCGGTGGAGAAGGGGCGGACGATCCCGGTGGTGCCGAGGATCGAGATGCCGCCGAGGATGCCGAGCCGCCGGTTGGTGGTCTTGCGGGCCATGATCTCGCCCCGGGGCACGCTGATCACCACCCGGACGCCGACCTCGGCGAGGTCGACCACCTCGGCCACCGCCTCGCCGATCATGCGGCGGGGGGTGTCGTTGATCGCCGGGCCGCCGACCGCGAGGCCGAGGCCGGGCTTGGTGACAGTGCCGACGCCGTCGCCGCCCGCGAGCCGCAGACCGGGCACGTCGGTCCAGCCCACGGTGGCGGTCAGCTCCGCGCCGTGGGTGACGTCCGGGTCGTCCCCGGCGTCCTTGACCACGACCGCCTCGGCGCGCACCGGTGGGCTGCCGGTCACCTCGCAACGTTCGACCGGGAAGCGCACCCGTTGTCCGGCGGGCAGCCCGATCTCCACGTCCGGCTGGATCTCCCCGGTGACCAGCGCGGTGACCGCTGCCTTGGCCGCCGCCGTCGCGCACGCGCCGGTGGTCCAGCCGGTCCGCAGCGCGGTGGGCCGGACCTTCGCGGTACGCGGCAGGTCCGGCTCGCGCAGCGGCGGCTCGGGGTAGGTCATGGTGTGCCGGTTCCCCCGGCCCGGGTGCCGCTCTGGCGGCGCAGCTCGGCGCGGGCGGCGGGCTCCGCCCGGCGGAAGGTGTGGAAGTGCCCGGGGTGGTACAGGTGCGAGCGGGTGCCCTCGGCGGCGAGGGCCGGGCCGACCAGGAACAGGGTGTGCTTCCACAGCCTGTGCTGCTTGACGGTGGCCTCCAGGGTGCCGACCGTGCAGCGCACCACCAGCTCGTCGGGCCAGGTCGCCTGGTACGCCACCACGGCCGGGGTGTCCTCCGGGTAGCCGCCGGCCAGCAGCTCGGCCTGCACCTGCCCGGAGCGGGCGGCGGAGAGGAACAGCGCCATGGTGGTGCCGTGCCGGGCGAAGTCGCGGACCCGCTCGCCGGGCGGCATCGGGGTCTTGCCGCCTTCGAGGCGGGTGAGGATCACCGACTGGGCCACCTCGGGCACTGTCAGCTCCCGCCCGACGATCGCCGCGACAGCGGTGAACGACGACACCCCGGGCACGATCTCGACAGTCAGGCCGAGCCCTCGGCACAGGTCCAGTTGCTCCTGCACCGCGCCCCACAGTGCCGGGTCGCCGGAGTGGATCCGGGCCACTGTCAGCCCCTGCTCGGCGGCCCGCTGGTAGAGCGGGAGCACGCCCTCGATGGGCAGCTGCGACGAGTCGACGATCTGCGCGTCGGGGCGGGCGTGGCCGAGCACGTCGGCGTGCACCAGGCTGGCCGCCCAGATCACGATGTCCGCCTCGGCGATCACCCGGGCGGCCCGCAGGGTCAGCAGGTCGGCGGCCCCGGGGCCGGCGCCGACGAACCACACTTTGCCGTCGCTGGTCACAGTTTTCCTCCTCGGTGGTCGCGGCGGGCCGGGACCAGCAGCGTCGACAGGTACGGCAGGTCGTGCCCGGTGGCGTCGACCGGGCCGACGCGTTCGCCGGGCAGCCCGAGGCTGCGTCCGAGGACCGCGTCGGCGAGGCGGCCCTGTCGGCGCAGTTCGGCGAGCAGCTCCGGGTGCCGCCGCCAGCCCTTGTAGACGACGACGGTGCCCGGCCCGGCGAGGGCGTCGGCGAACAGCGCCGACCCGGCGGTGGCCGGGAGCAGGGTCAGCGGTTCGCGTCCCGCACAGAGCGGGATGCCGCTGCGGGAGGCCAGTTCCTGCATCGCGGTGACGCCCGGAACGGTCGCCACCCGCACGTCCGGGCGCACGGCCCGCACGCTCTGGGCCAGGTAGCCGAAGGTGGAGTAGACGTTGGGATCACCGATGGTGGCGAAGGCCACCGACAGCGCGCCGGCGTCGACCGCCGCGACGACGGCGCGGGCCGCGTCGTCCCAGGCCGCCTCCCGGCGGGCGGTCACCCCACCCCGGTCGTCCAAGGCGAACGGCAGCCGCCGCAGCCGGTCCGCCGGGACGTGGTCCCGCACTGTCGTCTCGGCCCGCCCGGCGTCCGGTTCGGGTCGGTCCGCCATCACGGGTACGAAGACCACGTCGGCCTCGCGCAGCACCCGCACCGCCTTGACGGTGAGCAGTTCCGGGTCGCCGGGGCCGACGCCCACCCCGGTCAGCGTGGCGGTCATCGGCAGGCCTCGACCAGCCGACGGGCCGTCTCCGGGTGACCGGCCCAGTGGGTGTGCAGGTAGGAGGCGTGCACCCGACCGGCGACGAAGCCCTGCGCGGTGCCGTCCCACCGCCACGCCGGCCGGTCGCCGTGCCCCGGGTCGGTGGTGGTCCGGTGGAACTCGTGTCCGCGTACGGGCTCGCCGGCGCGGGCCACCGGGGAGTCGGTGACGGCCACCGCCTCGCGGTAGCCCAGGGTGAGGCGGCCGGTCATCCGGGCGGTCAGGTCCAGCCGGCCGCACATAGGTACGCCGTCCAGGGACCGCCCGAGGTAGAGCAGGCCTGCGCACTCGGCCACGATCGGCCCGTCGAAGTCGGCCAGCTCGGCGCGCAGCGCGGTGTTCCCGGCCAGCGCCTCCGCGTACGCCTCGGGGAAGCCGCCCCCGATCACCACCGCGCGGGTGCCGGTGGGCAGCGCCGGGTCACGGAGCGGGTCGACGGTGACCACGTCCGCGCCGGCGGCGGTGAGCAGTTCGGTGCTCTCCGCGTACGAGAAGGTGAAGGCCGGACCCCCGGCGAGCGCGACCCGTGGCCGCCCCGCGTCGGCCGGCCCACCGACGGCCGCGACCGGATCCCACGCCAGGGCGGTCAGCGGTCCGGCGCTGCGGGCCAGGGCGAGCACGGCGTCCAGGTCGACGGTGGCCTCGACCAGCTCGGCGAGCGCGGTGACGATGGCGACGGACTCGGGCGCCCGCTCGGCGACGGGGACCAACCCGAGGTGTCGGGCCGGCGCGGTCACCTCGGCGGCCCGGGTGACAGCCCCGAGCACCGGTACGCCCACCTCGGCGAGGGCGTCGCGCAGCAGCGTCTCGTGCCGGGACGAGCCGACCCGGTTGAGGATCACCCCGCCGATCCGTACGGCCGGATCGAAGGCGGCCATGCCCAGCGTCAGCGCGGCGGCGGAACGGCCCTGCGCGGTGGTGTCCAGCACCAGCAGCACTGGCGCGTCGATCAGCCGGGCGACGTGGGCGGTGGAGGCGAAGTCGCGGCGGCCGACAGCGCCGTCGTGCAGACCCATGACGCCCTCCACCACTGCGACGTCGGCGGGCGTGGGGACGCTCGCGCCGTGGCGCAGCAGACCGGCGATCCGGTCGGCGCCGACCAGGAACGGGTCCAGGTTGCGACCGGCCCGGCCGGCGGCGAGGGCGTGGTAGCCGGGGTCGATGTAGTCCGGGCCGACCTTGTGCGGGCTGACCGTCAGGCCGCGTCGGCGCAGCGCGGCGAGCATCCCGGTGGCGATGGTCGTCTTGCCGTGGCCGCTGGCCGGCGCGGCGACGACCACCCGGGGCAGCGACCACGGTTCGGTGCTGGCACTCACCACTCGATGCCCTTCTGGCCCTTCTGGCCGGCGTCCATCGGGTGCTTGACCTTGGTCAGCTCGGCCACCAGGTCGGCGGCGGCGACCAGGCGCGGGTCGGCGTCGCGGCCGGTGATGACGACGTGTTGGAAGCCGGGCCGGTCGGCCAGCGTGGCGACCACCTCGTCCACGTCCACCCAGCCCCACGTCATCGGGTAGGTGAACTCGTCCAGCACGTACAACCCGTAGCGTTCGGCGGCCAGGTCACGCTGGATCTGCCGCCACCCCTCCAGGGCGTCGGCGGCGTGGTCGGCGTCGCCGCCGCGCTGGATCCAGGACCAGCCCTCACCCATCTTGTGCCAGGCCACCGGTGCGCCCTGGCCGGTACGCTCGTGCACCTCGCCGAGGGCCCGGAAGGCGTTCTCCTCCCCCACCCGCCACTTGGCGCTCTTGACGAACTGGAACACGCCGACCGGCAGGCCAGCGGTCCAGGCCCGCAGCGCCAACCCGAACGCGGCTGTCGACTTCCCCTTCATCTGTCCGGTGTGGACCATGAGCAGTGGCCGGTGCCGCCGCTGCCGGGTCGTCAACCCGTCGGCGGGCACCACACTCGGCTGTCCCTGCGGCATCAGCGATCTCCCCTTCGGGCGGTCCTGCGGTGGGTCATCGGGGGCCTCGTCGTCACGCGGCGACGGGCGACGCGGTGTGGCGGGCGTCGGGGTGGGTGAGGGCGGCCAGCGGACGGTGCGGGGCACCCAACTGGGTGGCCAGCCGACGCGCCAGGTTCAGCCGTACCGGGCCGGTCTCGCAGTCCACCACCACACACGGCGCGCCGGTCGCCGCCAGGACCGCCGCCGCTCCCGCCGCCCGGTCCAGCGGGCGGGCGCCGGCGGTGGCCCGGCCGTCGGTGACGACGAGGACGAGGGGACGCCGCTTCGGGTCGCGCAGGCGCTCCACCCGCAGCAGGTCTGCCGCCGCGAACAGGCCCTCGGCCAGCGGCGTACGCCCACCGGTGGGCAGCTCGGTCAGCCGGGTCGAGGCGGCCAGCACCGACGAGGTGGCCGGCAGCACCGTCCGCGCGTCGGCGCCCCGGAAGGCGATCACCGCGACCTTGTCCCGCCGCTGGTACGCGTCGGTGAGCAGCGCGAGTACCGCGTCCTTCACCGCGGTCATCCGCTGCCGGGCACCCATCGAGCCGCTGGCGTCCACCACGAACAGCACCAGGTTGCCCTCGCGCCCCTCCCGGACCGCCTCACGCACGTCGTCCGGACGCAACCGCAGGGGGCCGGACAGCCGCCCCCGTGACGCCTGGTGCGGCGCGGCGGCGCGAACCGTCGCCGGCAGGTGCAGCGCACCCACCCGACCGTTCGGCACCCGGGCCCCGGTGGTGCGCCCCCGCCCGGTACGGGCCCGCGAACGCCGCCCGGGCACCCCGTCACCCACGCCGGGCGCGGTGAGCAGCCGCGCGGTCAACCCACCCCGGGGTACGGCCACCGGCTGGGTTCGCCCGCCGCCGCTCGTCGGGTCGTCACCGGTCGGTCGGCCGGGGTCGCCCGCGCCTTCCCTGCCGGTGCCTTCCCTGCCGGTGCCTTCCCTGCCGTCCGCTGAGTGCGGCGGCCGACCGTCGTCGCCGTGGTCGCCGGGCCGGCGCTGCGGCCAGCCGTCGCCGTCCCCGCGCCCGTCCGGGCCGGTGTCGTCGCGCCCCGCCGAGCGCCCGGTTTCACCTGGGTCCACGCCGCCGCCGCCACCGCTGTCGTCGCTGCCCGGCGGGTTGCCGCCGTTCGGACCACCCGGACCGGCCGGGCCGCCGCCGTTCGGGCCGCCGCCCTGTGGGCCGCTGTCGTCCGGACCGTCGTCGTCGGGGTGGGCGTCCTGGGCGCGCTGCAACGCCTCGTCCAGGCGCTTCTCGTCCAGCCCGGGAGTGTCGAACGGGTCGCGGCGACGGCGGTGCGGCAGGGCCAGCCGAGCCGCCACCCGGACGTCGTCGATGGTGACCCGGTCCCGGCCGTGCCAGGCGGCGTGGGCGAGGGCGGTGCGGGCGGTGACGATGTCGGCGCGCATCCCGTCCACGTCGAACGCGGCACACACCTCGGCGATCTGCCGCAACGCGGCGTCGGGAAGTCGTACCCCGGAAAGGCGGCGGCGGGCGGCGGCCACCTGGCCGGCGATCTCCGCGTCGGCGTCGGCCCAGCGGGCGGCGAACCCGGCCGGGTCGGCGTCGGCGGCGAGCCGACGGCGGACCACCTCCACCCGGACCTGCGGATCCCGGCTGGCACCCACCTCCACGGTCAGCCCGAACCGGTCGAGAAGCTGGGGACGCAACTCCCCCTCCTCCGGGTTCATCGTGCCGACCAGCAGGAACCGGGCGGCGTGGCTGACCGAGACGCCCTCCCGCTCGACGTGGCTGCGACCCATCGCCGCCGCGTCCAGCAGCAGATCCACGAGGTGGTCGTGCAGCAGGTTCACCTCGTCGACGTAGAGCACCCCCCGGTGCGCGGCGGCGAGCAGACCCGGCTCGAACGCGCGGACCCCCTCGCCGAGGGCCTTCTCCAGGTCCAGTGAGCCGACCACCCGGTCCTCGGCGGCCCCCACCGGCAGCTCGACCAGGCGGGCGGGACGGGTCTCCGCCGCCGCGTCGGCCGGGTGCGGTCCGTCCGGGCAGGACGGGTCCGGCTCGGCCGGGTCACAGCCGAAACGGCACCCGGCGACCCGGCGCACCGGGGGCAGCAGCGCGGCGAGCGCGCGTACGGCGGTGGACTTGGCGGTGCCCTTCTCGCCCCGCACGAGCACCCCGCCGATCGCCGGGGACACCGCGTTGAGCAGCAGCGCCAACCGCATGTCCTCCATGCCGAGCACCGCGCTGAACGGGTACGTCACTGCGCCTTCTTTCGTTCGCGACTGCGGGGCTCGCAAAACCGGCTCACTCCTCGCGCTCACAGCACTTCCCTCGTTCGCGACTGCGGGGCTCGCAGAACCGGCTCACTCCTCGCGCTCACAGCGCCTTCTTTCGTTCGCGACTGCGGGGCTCGCAGAACCGGCTCACTCCTCGCGCTCACAGCCGGTCCTCCAGATCGCCCTCGCTGGCCAGATACGTGTCGCGGAGCCGGTCCAGGGTGGCCGGTTCGGGTTCGGCCCACAGCCCCCGGTCGGCGGCCTCCAACAGCCGCTCGGTGATGCCGCGCAACGCCCACGGGTTGGACTGCTCCAGGAACTCCCGGGTGGTGTCGTCGAACAGGTACGCGGCGGCCAGGTGCTCGTACATCCAGTCGTCGACCACACCGGCCGTGGCGTCGTAGCCGAACAGGTAGTCCACTGTGGCGGCCAGCTCGAACGCGCCCTTGTAGCCGTGCCGGCGCATCGCGGCGATCCACTTCGGGTTGACCACCCGGGCCCGGAACACCCGCCGGGTCTCCTCGCCCAGGGTGCGGGTCCGCACGTCGTGCGGCATCGCCGAGTCACCCACGTACGCCTGCGGGGACGTGCCGGTCAGGTGACGGACCATCGCCACCATCCCGCCGTGGTACTGGAAGTAGTCGTCGGAGTCGACGATGTCGTGCTCGCGGGTGTCCTGGTTCTTCACCGCCACCGAGATCCGGGCGAAGGAGCGTTCCATGTCGGCCCGCGCCTCCCGCCCGTCCAGGCCCCGGCCGTAGGCGTAGCCGCCCCACACCGCGTACACCTCGGCGAGGTCGGCGTCGCTGCGCCACGTCCGGGCGTCGATCAGCGGCAGCAGCCCGGCGCCGTACGCCCCGGGCTTCGACCCGAAGATCCGCGCGGTGGCCCGCCGCTCGTCTCCGTGCTCGGCGAGGTCGGCGTCGACGTGTGCCCGCAGGTAGTTCTCCTCGGCCGGCTCGTCCAGGGCGGCGACCCGCCGGACCGCGTCGTCGAGCAGCGCCACCACGTGCGGGAACGCGTCGCGGAAGAAGCCGGAGATGCGCACCGTGACGTCGACGCGGGGTCGGCCCAACTCGGCCGTGGGCACCACCTCGACGCCGGTGACCCGCCGCGACCTGTCGTCCCAGACCGGCCGGCAGCCCAGCAGCGCGAGCACCTCGGCGATGTCGTCGCCCTGGGTCCGCATGGCGCTGGTGCCCCACACGGTCAAACCCACCGATCGGGGGTACGCGCCGGTGTCGGCGAGGTGCCGGGCCAGCAGCGAGTCGGCGAGGGCCACCCCGACGTCCCAGGCGTTACGGCTGGGAATGGCCTTCGGGTCGACGGAGTAGAAGTTACGGCCGGTGGGCAGCACGTTGACCAGGCCCCGGGTGGGTGAACCGGACGGGCCGGGCGGCACGAACCGGCCGTCGAGCGCGCCGAGGGTGTGGGTCAGCTCGTCGGTGGTGCGGTCCAGCCGGGGCACCAGTTCGGTGGCGGCGAAGCGCAGCACCGCGGCGACGTCCGGGATCGGCTGCCCGGTCACCTCCGCGACCACCGCGTCGACGGTGTCCACGGTCCAGCCGAGCGTCTCCATGCCGACGACCAGCCGCCGGGCGAGGGCCTCGATCAGGTCGACCGCGTCGGCGGCGGTGCCGGCCGGACCGTCCACCACGTCGGTCAACGCGCTGGGTAGCGCCAGTCGTTGCCCCGGTGACGCGAGCAGCTCCTGTTCGTCGAGGCCGTACGCGACGGCGAGGGCCTGCCGCAGGCCGGGCAGGGCGTGTGCGCCACCCCAGATCTGCGGAGCGCGCAGCACGGCGAGGACCAGGTTGACCCGGGGCTCGCCGGTGGGCGCGTCGGCGAGGATGTGCAGGCCGTCGCGGATCTGCACGTCCTTGACCTCGCACAGGTACCCGTCGAGGTGCAGCACGAAGTCGTCGAAGTCGTCCGCGTCGGGCATCGCCTCGGCGTGCAGGTCGTGGTGCAGTTCGGCGGCGCGCACCAGGTCCCAGATCTGCGCCCGGACGGTGGGCACCTTGGCCGGGTCGAGGGCCTGCACGGTGGCGTACTCGTCGAGCAGTTGCTCCAGTTTGGCCAGGTCGCCGTAGGTCTCGGCGCGGGCCATCGGCGGCACCAGGTGGTCGATGACCACGGCGTGTGCCCGCCGCTTGGCCTGGGTGCCCTCGCCCGGGTCGTTGACGATGAACGGGTAGACCAGCGGCAGGTCACCGAGGACCGTGTCGGGCGCGCAGTCGGCGGCCAGGCCGAGACCCTTGCCGGGCAACCACTCCAGGGTGCCGTGCTTGCCCAGGTGCACCACGGCGTCCGCGTCGAAGCCGCCGTCGGAGGCGGGCGTGGCCAACCAGCGGTACGCGGCCAGGTAGTGATGGCTGGGCGGCAGGTCCGGGTCGTGGTAGATGGCGATCGGGTTCTCCCCGAAGCCGCGTGGCGGCTGGATCAGCAGCACCACGTTGCCGAAGCGCAGACCGGCGAGCACGATGTCCCCGCCGTCGGTGTACAGCTCGCCGGGCGGCTCACCCCAGTGCTCCCGCATCCGCTCACGCAGCTCGGCCGGGACCTGGTCGAACCACCGCCGGTACGTGTTCCCCGGTATCCGGGCCTCGGCCGCGGCCAACTGCTCCGGGGTGAGCCACTCCACGTCGTGCCCACCGGCGGCGATCAGCGCGTGGATCAACGCGTCCCCGTCGGCGGGAGGCGGCGCGTCGCCCAGGTCGTAGCCGTCCTCGGCCAGCGCGGCGAGCAACCGGACCGCCGAGACCGGAGTGTCCAGCCCGACGGCGTTGCCGACCCGGGAGTGCTTGGTGGGGTACGAGCTGAGCACCACGGCGACCCGCTTGTCCGGGTTGGGGAGGTACCGCAGCCGGGCGTGGCGCACCGCGATCCCGGCGACCCGGGCGGCCCGCTCGGGATCGGCGGCGTAGACCGAGAGCCCGTCGGAGTCGATCTGCTTGAACGAGAACGGCACGGTGATGATCCGGCCGTCGAACTCGGGGATGGCCACCTGCATCGCGGCGTCCAACGGGGACAGCCCGGCGTCGCTGTCGGCCCACTGCTTGCGGGTGCTGGTCAGGCAGAGCGCCTGGATGATCGGCACGTCCAGGGCGGCCAGGGCGCCGACGTCCCAGGCGTCCTCGTCGCCGCCCCCGGAGGCGTCCGCGGCGACCGCGCCGCCCGCCGCGAGGACGGTGACCAGCAGGGCGTCGCAGCGGGCGAAGAGCCCGAGCGGGCCGGATCCGGTGGTCAGCCCCCGCAACGAGCCGCAGAAGATCGGCAGCGGGTTGCCGCCGGCCGCGCGGACCGCGTCCGCGAGCACGTCGACGAAGCCGGTGTTACCGGCCAGGGCGTGCGCCCGGTAGAAGACGATCCCGACGGTGGGCTGCTCCGGATTCGTCGGGTACTCACGGTGCACGCCGTACGCCGGGGTGGGTGTGGGCGGATTGAACCCCTCACCGGTGAGCAGCACCGTGTCGGAGAGGAACCGGGCCAGCTGCCCCAGGTTGTCCGGCCCGCCCTCGACCAGGTAGGCGAGCGCCTGGGTGACGACCCCGGACGGCACCGTGGAGATGGCCATCAGCTCCGCGTCGGGCAGCGCCTCACCGCCGAGCACGACGGTCGGCACGCCGGTGGCGAGCACCGCCGCGAGGCCGTCCGGCCAGGCCTGTCGACCACCGAGCAGGCGTACGACGACGAGGTTCACCCCGTCGAGCAGGGCGGGCACCTCGTCGGCGGCGACCCGGGAGGGGTTGGCCAGCCGGTAGTCGGCGCCGCTGGCGCGGGCGGCCAGCAGGTCGGTGTCGGCGGTGGACAGCAGCAGGATGCGCACGGCGGGCTCCGGGGAGTGACGCCCCGGCCACCACGAGGGTGACCGCGACGATGCGGGTGGGTGCGGCGTCAGCCGGTACGACGGCGGGGCGGACGGCTCGCGGGCGCGAGCGGCGGGGCCGATCGGCGGCGGGCGGCGCTCAGCTCAGCGGGGCGTGACCGGTCGCGGGGACGGTGGATCGCCCACCGTGCGAGTGACGACGAAGCTCGTCGATGAATGAGACGCCGTGCGTCATCGGGTCCTCCTCGGGTGTCCACGCCCTGGGGTACGTCCCGACGGCCGAAGTATCCTGGCTTCCGGATCGACGCTCTCCCCCGGCCTTCCAACCGCAGACACACGGCCGTGGCGCACGAGGGGGGATCACTCCCCGGTGACAGTGGCGGGACCGCGTCGGAATCGCACCGACTTCCTTCACTGCCGTCAGGCCGCGAATGCTGCCACACCCTTCCGCCGCGGGTCAACGCCGCTCCGACCCGGCCCGACGGCCGCCATCCATCGAGCTTCAGCGATTGCCGCGACGGCGGATGCGCGCTGTGGCAATGCCCCGGATGAATGCCCCACGCCCTTTGCTCTGCATACCCATACGCGCCGGGCACGGACCGTCACCGGTGCCTACAGGTATGCAGAGCAAAGGATGAGTAAACCTACTCTGGCCTGCTCCGATCGTCCGGCGGGACGGTGCCGGGCGGCACCGTCCCCTACGATCGGCGCACGCCACAGCAACGTCCACGGTCAATCTCGGAGGTCGATCACGTTGGTCGCCCCGCAGTTCCACCACCTGGCCGGCCGTGTCTGGATCTGTCCGGGCGATCCCGACCCGGAGGCCGTCCAGGCCGGCGTCGCCGTCGTGGTCGACGAGCGCGGCAGTGTGATGATCGACGCCGGGCAGAGCCCCGCGCACGCCCGCGAGATCCAGATCGCGCTCGCCGCCGCCGGGCTACCGCAGCCACGCTGGCTCGTCTACACCCACCACCACTGGGACCACGTCTGGGGAGCCTGCGCCTGGCCCGGTGTCGAGATCGTCGGGCACGAGGCGGCCGTGCCGCTGCTGCGCGCCGAGGCCGCCCGGCCGTGGAGCCACCACTACCTGGACGAGCAGGTACGCACCGACCCTCGCCTCGGCCCGAGCTTCCGGGCGCGGGCACGGGCTGTCGGCTCCTGGGAGGACTTCGCGGTCCTCCCACCGACCCGGACCTTCACCGATGCCGACGAGTTGCCCGCCGGCGTGGGGCTACGGCACGTCGGAGGTCGGCACGCCCCGGATTCGACGGTCGTCCTGGTGCCCGACTCGGGTGTCATGGTGTTGGGCGACTGCTTCTACCCACCGCCGGCCCACCTGCGCCGACCCGAGGACGGCCTCGACCTGGGCCTGGTCCGACGACTACTCCACGACGACTACCACTGGTACGTCTCCAGCCACGCCGAGCCGATGACCGCTGAACAGGCCCGGTCAGCCGTCGAGGACGCCTGAGCAGGCGAGTCTCAGCGGGCGTGGCGTTCCGGGTGGGCGCGGTTCCACACCCGCATCCGTTCCGGGTAGCCGGTGCGGGCCGCCTCGTACAACGGCACCGCGTGCTTGCGGGCGATGGTCCCCGCCGCCCGGGGCGTACCGGTGCGCCGGCGGATCCACTCACCGTCGTGGGCAATCGCCACCACCGTGGTGTCCGTCGCCGTGGTCTCCGGCTCCAGGTAGAACTCCACGCCCCGCCGGCTGGCGACGAACGCCTCCAGCGCCGCGAGGTCCTCGCGGGTCGCCTCCCGGTCCAGCTTCGTCGGGGTCGCCTCGGCACCCCGTGCCCGGCGATTGAACCAGCTCATGACCAGCCCCTCTCCTCGACACCTCTCCCAGTGCACCACCGAATCCTGGCAACACGCTGCACGCCGGGTGGGAGCAACCTGACCCGCGCCGGGTGGAACCCGCGACCCGTGGGCGGTGTCATGAGGGTGATCCGAACGGAGGCCTCCCCTGGACGACGACACTCTCGTCACCCGCGCCCGGGCCGGTGACCTGGAGGCGTACGACCTCCTGGTCGCCCGGCACACCGCGTCCGCGTACCGGACGGCGGTGCTGCTCGGTGCGGGTTCGGACTCCGAGGACGTCATGCAGGAGGCGTTCGTCAAGGCGTACCGCAAGTTGTCCCGTTACCGGGGCGAGTCATCCTTCCGCTCGTGGCTGCTCGCGATCGTCGCCAACGAGACCCGCAACCTGCACCGGTCCCGGGGCCGGCGGGACGGGCTCCTCCTGCGGGCGGCGACGGCCGACCCGACGTCCGAGGTCGCCGAGGACGGGGCGGTCGGCGCGGTCCTCGCCGGGGAGCGCCGGGAGGCGCTGGTCGGGGCCCTGCGGCAACTGCCGGTACGGGACCGCGAGGTGATCGTCTGTCGGTACTTCCTCGATCTCACCGAGGAGGAGACGGTGGCGGCACTGGGTTGGCCCCGGGGGACGGTGAAGTCGCGCACGTCCCGGGCGCTGGCGAAACTCCGCGGCCTTCTCGACCGGGAGGAGGTCCGGCATGGGTGACCTCGAACGGGAGTTACGCGACCTGTCCGCCTGGCTGGAGACACCCGAGCCGCCCGACGTGACCGCCCGTGTCCGCGTACGACTCGACAAGCCCGTGCGCCGGTGGCGTCCGCTCGCCGCGGCGGCGCTGGTCGCCCTCCTGGTCGCGGTGTTGCCGCCGACGCGGGCCGCCGTCGCGGACGCCGTTGCCGGGCTGCTGCGCTTCGCCGGTGTCAGCATCGCCACCTCGCCCGCCCCGACGCCGCCCGCCGGCACCCCGTCGCCGTTGCCCGCGCAGCGGACCGCCGCCCTGGACGAGGCGCAGCGGGCGGTGCGGTTCCCGATCCGCCTACCGGCGTCGTTGGGTCCGCCCGAGCAGGTGCTGGTCGCCGACCCCGACCCCTCGGGCGTCTGCCGGGTGGCGACGCTGCTCTACGACGGGGGCGCGCTGCGCATCGACGCGTTCGACGGTCGCCTCAACCTGGCCTTCCACAAGGAGGTCACCCCGCCGGGGGCGGAGTGGACGCAGGTCGACGGTGGCTTCGCCATCTGGGTCGACCGACCACACGTGTTGTCGTACGTGGACCGGGCGGGTGAGGTTCGCACGGAGACCGCCCGGCTGGCCGCGGCGACGCTGATCTGGCAGGACGCCGACGTGAGCTACCGGCTCGAAGGATCCCTCAGCAAGGCCGAGGCGCTCGAGATCGCCAGGTCGCTGCGCTAGGGAACCGAACCGGCCCGACCGGTGTCCTGACTGCGTGACGAGTCGACGCGCACTGGAGGGGTGAGATGGGTTCACGGGGACGACTGACGCTGGCGATGTCCGTGGTGCTGCTGGCGGGGTGCACGGCCACGAGCGGCGGCGGGTCGACGGCGCCGACGAGCGCCGCCGCCACCACGGGGAGCGCCTGCGCGGCGCGGGTCGAGACGGGACCTCTGCCCGACTGGGCGGACGCCGGTTTCAGCGGGGACGCTCGGGTCCCGCACGTCTTCGGCGCCAAGGGTGACATCGTGGCGGTGCTGTTCGCCCACCCGCTGCGGCAGCACCGCAAGGACGGGTCGAACAACAAGATCCTGTGGGTGGCGCAGTCCTCCACGACCTCGCCCGACCCGACGGCACCGGCCACGCTGGTGATCACCGCGACGCTGGACGGCACCGACACCACCGTCACCCGGGAGGTCGCCGGCGGTCCGGGTCCGTCGATCATCGACGTTCCCCAGGCTGGTTGCTGGCGTCTGGACCTGCGCTGGTCCGGGCACACCGACACGATGGACCTGGTCTACGCGCCCTGAGCGCACCGGCCGCCTAGGCTGCCGGGCGTGCTGAGGGACCCATGGGCGGCGGCGGCCCGTCAGTGCAGGCGGGTCAGGTCTTCGGGGGTGAGGCGGAGGGCTCCGGCGGCGATGTTCTGTTCCAGGTGCTGCGGGTCTGCCGTGCCGGGGATGGCCAGCACGTGAGCGCCCTGGTGCAGGGTCCACGCCAGGCGTACCTGGTGCCCGGTGACGCCGTGCGCGCGGGCGACGGCCTCGACGGCCTCGCCCTGCGCGGCGCTCGCGCCCTTCTCCCGGCCGGTGCCGGCGAGCGCGAAGAACGGCACGTAGGCGATGCCCCGTTCGCCGCAGAGCCGGACGACGGCGTCCTGCTCCCGGTAGGCGTCCACCCCGTAGTTGTTCTGCACGCAGACCACCGGCGCGATGCCCGCCACCTCGTCGAGTTGCTCGGGCCGGACGTTGGAGAGCCCGAGGTGCCGGATCAGCCCGGCGGCACGCAGGTCGGCGAGCGCGCCGAACCGCTCGGTCAGCGGCACCTCGCCGGGCCCTCGGCCGAGGCGCAGGTTGACCACGTCGAGGTGGTCGCGGCCGAGCCGGCGCAGGTTCTCCTCCACCTGGGCACGCAACTGCGCCGGGGTGAACGCCTCGGTGAAGCCCGCCTCCCTGTCGTACCCGAAGCCGACCTTGGTGGTGACGACCAGATCCTGGGGGTACGGCGCGAGCGCCGCGCGGATCAGCTCGGTGGCGTAGCGGGCCGGGCCGGTGCCGACCCGCAGGGTTCCGCCGGGCGAGACGTAGAACGCGGCCGTGTCGATGTGGTTGACGCCCAGCTCGACGGCGCGGCGCAGCAGGGCGACGGCCCGGGCCGGGTCGGGGTCGGCGGTGATCCGCATGGAGCCGAAGCCCATCCGGCGCACGGTGCGGTCGCCCAGGGTCCAGGTGCCCGCCGCTGCGGCGGTGATCTCGTCGGTTGGCATCGGGCGACCCTAACCAGCTCGGGTACGTGACGCAGTCGGCCACGCACCCGATACCGCTCGACGGCGGGGTGGGTTAGTTTTTAGTGGCGGACGAAACGGCGTGCGGCGGGCGCAGCACCGGCACCAGCAGCAGCGTCGGCAGCAACAGCAGTGGCACCACCAGCAGGGCCCGCAGGGTGCCGACCTCGTCGCCGAGCAGCCCCAGCAGCGGAGGGCCACCGAGGAACGCGGTGTAGCCGATCACCGCGACGACGCTCACCCGCACCGCCGCGTGCGCCTCGTCGTCGGCAGCCGCGCTCATGCCGACCGGGAAGCCCAGCGACGCGCCGAGGCCCCACAGCGCGACGCCGACGACGGCCACCGGCCCGGAGCCGGCCAGCACGGCCAGGCCGGCGCCGACCACGGCGAGCCCGATCGTGCCGCTGAGCACCGGCACCCGACCCCACCGGTCCAGCGCGACGGTGCCGGCGGTGCGTCCGACCGTCATGCCCACGACGAAGACCGCGAACACGGCCGCGCCGGCAGCCTCGCTGAGGTCCCGTCCGTCGATGAACGCGACGGCCAGCCAATCGTTGGCGGCTCCCTCGGTGAACGCCGCCACCAGCACGAAGAGCCCGATCAGCAGGGTGCGCGGCTCCCGCCAGGCGGCGAGTTGCGCCCGACGGCGGGCGGCCGGGGTGGCGTCCGCCGGGTCGCCGGTGGAGTCGACGCCCCGGGGCAGGTACGTCCGGGCGGCGAGCACCGTGCCGGTCAACACGACCACCGCCACCGCGACGAGGTGCGCGCCCACCGCCACGTCGAACCGGGCCGCCGCGGCGCCGAGCGCCGCCCCGGCCACCGAACCGAGGCTCCACCCCGCGTGGAAACGCGGCATGATCGTGCGGCCGAGCCGACGCTCCACCGCCGCGCCCTCGACGTTCATCGCCACGTCACAGGCGCCGGAGCCGTAGCCGAACGCGACGAGGCCCACCGCGACGACGGCGAACGACCCGGTCATCGTGGCACCCAGCCCCGCCACGGTCAGACCGACCGCGACCACCCCGGTGGCGAGGGTGACGGTGCGGGCCGCACCGAGGCGCTGGGCGAGCAGCCCGGCGGTGGGCATGGCGAGCAGCGCGCCGACGCTCATCGCCAGCAGCAGCAGCCCGAGCCGGCCGGCGGAGAGGTCCAACGCCTCGCGGACCGCCGGCACCCGGGAGAACCAGCTGCCGACGGCGAGCCCGTTGAGGGTGAAGGTGACCGCGACACCGTTCCTGGCGAGCAGCACCGCGTTCGCGGACGGCGCGGCGGCCGGGGCTACGGGTCGACTGGTGGGGGCGCTCACGGGGTGGGTCCTCTTCCTCGGGGTGATCTCCTCGCACGATCGCACACCTGAGAGCGCTACCACCGCAACCGGCGACCGCCCCTTACCGCTGAGGTGTCCGCCGGGGCATGATGTGAGCAGGCGTTTGTCCGACCGGGCGGGCCTCGGCGGGGAGGCGACGATGACGACAGCGGCACACCGACCGGCAACTCTCGAGGACGTCGCGCGGGTCGCCGGGGTGTCCCGGTCCACCGCGTCGCGGGTGATCGCCGGCACGGGGTTCGCCTCGCCGGCGGCCCGGGAACTGGTCGCGGCGGCTGTCGACCAGCTCGGCTACGTGCCCAACCCGGCCGCCCGCGCGCTGGTCCGCGGCGGCGGCGTACGGATGGTCGTGGCGGTGCTGGGGGCCAGCGCGGCGGTGCTGGACGACCCGTACGTGCACCGGGTCGTCGGTTCGGCGGCCCAGGTGTGCACGCCCGCCGGTGTCGGTGTGGCGTTGCACTGGCTGCCGCTGGACGACCCGGGCGGGCTGGCCCGGCTCGACGATCGCAGCGTGTGCGGGGTGATCCTGGTCAACACCACGGAGGAGCTGCTGGAGTCGGTGCCCCGGTCACTGCGGGGCCGGGTGGTCTCGATCGGCGTCGGCTCGGCGAGCGTGCCGTCGTTCGACGTCGACAACGTCACCGGGTCCGAGGCGGTGCTGCGTCACCTGTACGCCACCGGTCGCCGCCGCATCGCCATGGTGGCCGGCCCTCGGTGGTTGCCCTGCGCGCAGCGCCCCGTGGAGACGTACCGCCGTTTGATGCGTCAGGCCGGGATGCCGGAGCGGGTGCTGCCCGGCGACTTCACGGCGGCCTGCGGCCGGGCGGCGGCCGACGTGGTGCTGCGTCAGTGGCCGGACGTCGACGCGATCTACGCGATCAGCGACGACACCGCGCTCGGGGTGATCGCCGGCCTGCGCGACGCCGGGGTGCGGGTGCCCGGCGACGTCGCGGTGGCCGGTTTCGACGACATCCCGCTGGCCGGGCTGACCGCCCCGGCGTTGACCACGGCGAGCCACCCGGTGGGGCGGATCGCCGCCGCCGCGGCCACCGCCCTGCTGGACGGACGTCCGGCCGCGCCGGTGACCCTCTTCCCGTCCGCTCTGGTGGCCCGGGCCAGCGCCTGACCGTCGGGTCGGTGGGTGGTGGTGGGGCCGACGGCCCGATCAGACGGCGGGGAGGCCGAGGGCTTCGTCGACGCGGGCGAGGACGGCGGCGTCGTCCTCGGGGTTGACGCCGCGCAGCAGGTCGATGGCCGTGGCCCGGACCTGCCCGATGATCATTGCCAGCGGCAGGGTCTGGGTGGCGCCGAAGAGCTGCCCAGCGGTGTGCACGGCAGCCAGCGCCGCCTCGTCGGCCCGCGCGGCGTGCTGGTCGGCGTTGTCGTCCTGGCCGTTGAGGTCGGCGGCGAGGGCGGCGCCGGCGTGGCTGACCGCCTCGGCCAGCGACCGTAGGGCGACACCCAGCTCGGGCGGGACGGGGGTGTGCAGTCGACTGAGCGTCACGCCGGCGCGAGCCAGCACCCGGACGTTGCGGACGGCGTAGTCGGTCTGCCGGATCGACTGGTCCACCGAGCGCAGCCGACCGATGTGGCGGCGTCGACGGACGTTGAGCCGCAGCGCCTCGCCGGCGGCGAGCACTCCGTCGCGTAACCCGTCCACGCGGGCGTCCATCCCCCGGGCTCGGGTCAACGCGGTGACCGCGGCGTCCTCGTCACGGCGGTCGAGGGCGTGCGCGATCCCGCCGAGCAGCCCGGCCAACTCGTCGAAGGTCCGCCGTACCTCGGCGACCAGCGGAGCCAGTGGGCGACGGGCGTCGACCAGCAGGCTGGCCGCGAGCGCGACCACGCCCCCGATGAGGGCGTCGACGAAGCGGAACGGCACCAACGTCCCGTCCGGTGGTGCGACCACCACCAGGTAGAGCGCCGAGACCGCCGCCTGCACCAGCGTCACGCCGGTGGCGCCGAAGGCCACCGCGAGCAGGACGGTGAGCAGGATGACGGTGAAGACCGTCCAGGTGCTGCCCGGGCCGAGGGCCTGCACCACCAGGTCCGCGACGAGCACCCCGGCGGCGACGCCGAGGACGACCTCGACGGCCCGACGGATGCGTTGACCCCGGGTCTGTCCGAGGACGATCAGCGCGGCGGCCGGCGCGAAGAAGGGTTGCGGATGCCCGAGCAACCGGGTGGCCAACAGCCAGGCCACTGTCGCCGCGACGGTGGCCTCCAGCACCGGCCGCCAGCCGTGCCGGAGCCGCCCGCCGGCCGTCCGCAAGCCGCTGAACCGCATCATCACCCAATCTCTCCTACCCGCGCCGACCGTCCTGCCGCACCCCGGCCTGAACAGCACGTTGCCCCCGAACGGCACTGTGTCGTCGAGCCCTGGCACCACCGCCAACGCACGCCACCACACCGCCCGCCCGCACCATGCGGCCCGCCCCGCGTCACACCGCCCGCCCGCACCATGCCCGCCGACACCACGCCGCCCGCCCGCACCACGCCCGCCGGCACCATGCCGCCCGCCCGCACCACGCCCGCCGACACCATGCCCGCCGACACCATGCCGCCCGCCCGCACCACGCCCGCCGGCACCATGCCGCCCGCCCGCACCACGCCCGCCGACACCACGCCGCCCGCCGGCACCATGCCGTCCGCTCCCTTTGGAGCTGATGCCGCAAACGAATCGGGCCCGTGCCGTGAACGCACCAGGCGCGATGTCGTAAACGATTCAGCTCCAAAGGACCGAAACGCAGCATCACACCCCCGGCCGAAGGCCCACGGCCCACCGCCCACCGCCCACCGCCCACCGCCCACAGCCCACAGCCCACAGCCCACAGCCCACAGCCCACAGCCCACAGCCCACAGCCCACAGTGATCGTCTCCCAGCACGCGTCAGACCTGCTCACCGGGCCCCACGGCGCGCCCGCCGACGCCAGCACGCCGACGTTCTCACCGGGCCCACGCGACCCGGCCGCGCGCCGGGCGTACCGGGCCGGCCCCACGCACCCGCCACGCCCGCACCGCCACGCCCGCGCGGCGGCGGCGGGGTCAGCTCCCGGTCAGGGCACGAAGCAGCGTGCGGACTGCGGCGCTCAGGTCGGTACGGCTGGCCGCGCTGCCGGGCGGTGGGGCGGTGCGCGCGCCCGCGCCGACCAGACGGTCGACGAGGAGCCCGTCCACGAACGCGACGAACTGGTCGCCCTGCCGGTCGGGATCGGCGGCCCCGGCGCGGGCCAGCAGGTCCCGGGCCTGCACCCGCAAACCGGTGCCGTGGTGCAGGATGCCCCGCAGCTCGGCCCGGTGTACCGCCTCCACAGGCAGGCGTACCGGGCCAGGGTCCGGCTACGCCCGCTGCTCAACCACCTGTCGAGCACCTCGGCGATGCCGGCGGCGAGCTCGCGGTGATCGTGGGCGGCGGCATCGGCGGCCTGAGCGCGGCGCTCGCCCTGCACCGGCACGGCTGGCGGGTCACGGTGCTGGAACGCGCCGCCGAGCTGCGCGAGGTCGGTGCCGGTCTGGGCCGCACTGCGGAGCATGGCCCGCTACGCGGACTGGAGACCCCCGGCGGGTTGAGCCGGCCCCTCGGCACTGTGGTCGGTGCCTCACCCGGTCGAGCTCGGGTCTCCCCCGGTCGACAATTGACCGTCGGAGTCCCAACACTCCAGGGTATTTAACGAAACTGGTTGCGGGCTCGTTCGAAGGCGACAGCTCGTTCGTACAATCGGCGACTGTCTTGTGACCGATCGCTGACTGCTGGTGTGAAAGCGATCACACACACTGAGCCCATGAACAGGAGAGTCAACCGCGGTAGGGCACTCCGCGTCGCGGTGTGTCTCATTCTTCTCGCCGCGCTCAGCGGTTGCATGCAACTCAACATGGGCCTCACCGTCAATGCCGACGACACAGTCGACGGTCAACTGCTGCTGACGGCCCAGAAGCAGGTGTTGAGCGCCCGAAACAAGAACGTCCCGGCCGCCTTCGCGGAGCTGCGGCAGAGCATTCCCGCGCTGCCCGCCGGCGAAGAGACCCTTTATCAGGACGACACTTTTTACGGCTCCCAGATCAGTTACCGCAAGGCGCCGCTGGCCGGTTTCGACACGGAGAGCGTGAAGCTGGTCCGGGACGGTGATCTCTACCGTTTCACACTGCCACTGGACCCGAAGAAATACGGCGGAAAGGTCACGCAGCAGAATCCGCAGCAACAGCAGGCGTTCCTCAAGCTCATGTCGTTCGAGATCTCGGTGACATTCCCCGGCCGTGTGATCGACAGCAATGGCACTGTCAACGGCCGTTCGGTGAGCTGGAAGGTCGACGCCAACCAGGACAAGCCGACCGAGTTGCGGGCCGTGGCCGAGGCACCGCCTCGTCCGTCCGCCTCGCCGGCCGCCGCAGGCGACGACGGAGGTGGCTTCCCCTGGTTGCTGGTCGGCGGAGGCGTACTCCTTCTGCTGCTGCTCGCTGTGGTGGGCGTACTCCTGCTGCGCCGCCGTCAGCCGACCGTGCCGACCGCGCCCGGCCCGACCCCGACGGGCCCGCCCGCCGGCGGCCCGGGGCCCGGCTGATCCACCCGGTGGCCGGCGCCGCCGGCCGCGCCCGGCTCCGGCCGCCCCCGAGACGACGGCGACCGGCCCCGGTGCTCCCCGCCGGGAGCACCGCACCTCACCACCACCACATCCCGGTCGCACCATCGCAGAAAAGGGGGATCGCCGTGAACGATCTCTTCACCTGGGCAGCCCTGGGCAGCATCGCCGGTGCCAGCGCCGCCACCCTCCTGGCCACCAACGTCATCGGCGGGCTCATCGGACCCAGCGGCGACAAGGCCCGCAAGTGGATCGCCATCGGCATCGCGCTCCTGCTGTCCTACGTGACAGCGGCGTTCGCCGACGAGGCCGGCGGCGAGAAGTGGGTCATCGCGTTCTTCAACGCGCTGGTCATCTTCTCCGCCGCGCTCGGCATCAACCAGATCCCACCCGGCAACCGGCAGGCGACCCAGGCGTCGCCGACCCAGGTCGCGCAGGGCCGCGAACCCCGTTTCGTCCGTTCCTGGGTCTGAGGGGTGACGTCATGGTCTTCGGACTTCTCAGCGCGGCGGTCCAGGTCATCCTCGGCGCCCTGTTCGGCTTCCTCGCCGGCGGCACGATCGGCCTGCTGATCGGCGCCGTCGTCGGTCTGCTGGTCGGCGCGGTCTTCGGCTGGGCGGTGACCTCCGCCGGGGTGTACGCGCCGGACGCGCGCGGCATCTTCCTCTTCGTCGTCGACCACACCTGGAGCCTGCTCAACACCGTCGTCGGGGCCATCTACCTGGCCGTACACCTGGTCTTCGGGCACTCGCTGGACCGGCCCACCTCGGCCGGCAGCGGACGGGTCTGCGTGGTGGAGGGGGTCTCGCCCCGCTACGCCACCACCATCGGCACGGTCTGCGCCGGCGCCAGCTCGGGCATCCAACGGCACGAGGACGTGCACATCTTCCAGGGCCGCCTGCTCGGGCCGCTCTACATCCCGCTGGTGCTGGCGAACTACGTGCTGTTCACCATCGCCCCGGTGTGGTTGCTGTACCACGACCACACCAACGCCCCGATCAACCGGTTCACCAGGTACTTCGAGATCGGCGTCTACCCGCACGTGTGGAACGAGGCCATCGCGTACCGGATCCAGGGGACTCCGCCGCGATGACCACCGATGGGCGCGGCCCGATCGAGACGGCCACCGCCGAGTTGGCCTCCTGGCTGACCGGCGCGGTGGGGGAACCCGTCCCGGTCGGTCCGCCCCGCACCGACGGCGACGCCGCCGGCCTCACCCTCTGGCCGCTGGAGTTGCGCCCGGCCCGGCAGACCCGCTCCAGCGGCGCGGTCCGCGAACCGTACCGGTTCACGGTCCGCTACCTGCTCTGCGTGACCGGTCCCGCCGGGTTGCCCCGGCTGGACCGGGTGCTCACCGCCGCGACCACCGACGGCAGGTATCCGGTCGTCCTGGAGGCCGGTGACCCGGCACTCTGGGCCGCGTTCGGCGCGGTGCCGCGCCCGGCGCTGCTGATCGACGTGCCCGCGCAGGTGGACCACCCCACCCCGGCCGCACCGCCGGTCCTGCAACCGTTGCGGCTGCGGCAACTCGGGGTACGCGCCCTCGCCGGCCGGGTGGTCGGTCCCGAGGACCAACCGCTCGCCGCGATGCGGGTCGAGCTACCCGGCACCGGGTCCGCCACCCGCACCGACCCCGACGGCCGGTTCGTGATCGTCGGCGTCCCGCACGACCCCGACCACCCGGGTCCGGTCCGGCTCCGGCTGACCGGTCGGGGGCTCGTCCTCACCGCCGACGTCGACCCCACCGAACCCGACCTCGTCATCGTCTGCGCGCCACCGACCCACTGACGCCCACCCGCACAGGAGGACCGATGCCCAGCTACTTCTCCCCCGGCATCTATGTCGAGGAGGTCCCCAGCGGCGCCCGACCGATCGGCCCGGCGAGCACCAGCATCGCCGCGTTCGTCGGCGTCGCCCCGGATCGCTCCGCCCACCTGGGCACGGCGGTGCCGGTCAACAACTGGACGGAGTTCCTGCGGCTCTTCGCCGGCGGTGAGCGGGTGGAGAGCACCCCGCTCGCCCGGGCGGTCTTCGGTTTCCTGGACAACGGGGGTGCCCGCTGCTGGGTCGTCAACGTCGGCGAGGGCGGCGCGATCAGCGGCACCGGGCAGCGGCGCGGCGGCCTGCAACTACTGGAAGCGGTCGACGAGATCTCCATCATCGCCGCCCCCGGCTTCCACGACCCGGTGTCGCACGAGGCGCTGCTCAGCATGGCCGAACGCACCCGCACCATGGTCGCGATCTGCGACCCGGCACCGGACATCGAGGACATCTCCGCGTTGACCCGCGTCGCCACACCGTCCTCCGGCAAACCCCCCAAACCCGATGGGGGTACGGGCGGCGGCTCGGGCGGCCCCGGCGGCGGCTCGGCCCAGCCGGGCGGCTCCGGCGGCCACGAGGGGGCGGCCTACCGGCCACGGCAGTCCGAGTTCGGGGCCTTCTACTACCCCTGGCTGCGGGTACGCGACCCGATCAGCGGCGAGTTGGAACTCACCCCGCCCAGCGGGCACCTGGCGGGCATCTGGGCCCGCACCGACGCCCTGCGCGGCGTGCACAAGGCACCGGCCAACGAACCCGTACGCGGGGCCGTCGACCTGGCCTACCTGGTCACCCGACCGGAACACGACGTGCTCAACCCCAAGGGCGTCAACGTGATCCGGTACTTCGCCGGGGAGGGCATCCGCGTCTGGGGCGCCCGTACGCTCGCCGCCGAAGCCAGCGAGTGGCGCTACCTCAACGTGCGGCGGCTCAGCATCGCCATCGAACAGGCCATCGCCAACGGCACCCGGTGGATGGTGTTCGAACCCAACGACTTCACCCTCTGGCGCTCGATCCGACGCGACATCGGGGCGTTCCTCACCCGGGTGTGGCGCGACGGCGCGTTGCTGGGGCGCAGCCCCGAGGAGGCGTTCTTCGTCAAGTGCGACGAGGAGACCAACCCGCCGGACGTCCGTGACGCCGGCATGGTGATCGCCCACATCGGCATCGCCGTCGTCAAGCCCGCCGAGTTCGTGGTGTTCAAGCTGAGCCAGTGGGCCGGCGGCACCGAGACCGAGACGATCGGAGGCTGACATGGCCACCCCAGCCACCCCGCAGCAGCCCGGCGCGCCGGTCGACCCGTACCGGGCGTACAACTTCCGGCTGCTCATCAACGGCGTCACCAACGGCCACTTCACCGAGATGACCGGCCTGGAGGTGAACATCCCCGGGCAGCCGTACCGCGAGCACGGCCTGGGCCGGATGCGGATGGTGCCCGGCCAGGCCGAGTACGAGCCGGTGACGTTGCACTTCGGCCTCACCGCCTCCCGCGAGCTGTGGGACTGGGTGAACGCCACCGCGCAGGGCACCCTCAACCGCCGCAACGTCTCGGTGGTGCTGCTCGACTCGGTCGGCTCCACGGAGGTGCTGCGCTGGAACCTGATCGGCGCCTGGCCGACCCGGTGGCGGGGCGCGCACCTCAACACCCTCAGCCACGAGATCGCGATCGCCTCGTTGACCCTGCGCTACGAGGGCTTGGAGCTGGAGACCGGCGGTGCCGCCGCGCCAGCGCCCGCGTAACTGGTTGGCCGCCCGGCTGCGCTCGGCCGCCGGGGCGGTCGAGCGTCTCGCCGGGCGGGTCGAGCCGGTCGGGCAACCCCGGCAGGAGCCGCCGTCGGACCCGCCACGCCGCTTCGGGGAACCCCCACAGCACTGGTTGGACGTGGTGGCCACGCACGCCCCCGGCCTGCTGCGCGACCTGGACCTCGACCCGGCACCGCCGCAGACCGAGCAGACGCGGGGCCCCGAAGAGCAGCACGGGGGGTCCGGCGACGCTACCGCGGCCCCGACGGCTGACGAGCGACGGTTCACCCTGGGCCGGGCCGGCAGCCTGGTCGCGGACCTGTCCCGGCACCCCGCCGACCCCGGCCTCTCCACCGGCACCGGTGTCGAGCGCGACGCCACCCGGCTGTCGGCCCCCGACACGACGGGCAACGCTGGCACGGCCGGCGGCCCTGCGGCGGGTGACCTCGACGCGGCGGGCGGCGCGGAAACCGTCAGCGTGCCGGAAGGTGGGGCTCGGCCTGGACATGCGGTCAGGCCCGACGGCCTCGGCACCACCGGAAGGCGCGGCGCGGCAGGGACCGTTCCAGCGCATGGTGGTCCCGACAGGGCGGGTAGCTTCGGTACGACCGGCGCGGCGTACGACGTCGCCGGACCGCGCCTGCTGAGCCACGTCGGGCAGCCGGGCACCACGCCGGACGCGCGGCCGACGGCGGGGTGGAGCGACACGCCCAGAGTGGCTACCCGAGAAGGCAACTCGGGGCCGGGCCACATCTCGCGGTTCGGCAGCGTCTCAGCCCCCGCTCTGAAGTCCGCCGACCTCCCCGCCCTGAAGCCCGCCGACCTCCCCGCCCTGAAGCCCGCCGACCTCCCCGCCCTGAAGCCCGCCGACCAGCAGGGCCCAGAGCCGGCATCCCCCCGCCAACCACTCCCCCGCCCAGCCCCCACCGTCGGCGAGATCTTGGAGGATTTCGGCCCCTCCAGGGGCACGTTCCTTCCAAGATCTACACGTCCCGCCGCTGACGACGGGTGGGGTGGGGGTGGTGGGGGTGGTGGGGGCGGCGGGCCGTGGCCCGCCCTGCCGGGCGAGCGGGTGTCGCCTGGGCAGCACCTCGACCGGGCGGCGCTACCGCAGGGCGGGCAGCGGCCCGTTCAACGCACCGAGGTTGATGCGGCGGAACGGGTCGGCCGTCCGGATCGCGTACCTGGTGGACACTGGCCGGCGAGCACGGCCCTCCCGGCGATGCCGCCGCAGGTGACGGCCGGCGACCCGTGGCCGGCGCTGCCGGACGACGCGGCGGTGTGGACAGTGCCCGGCGACGGGCTGGACGCCGCCCACCTGGGTCGCCTGGACCGGGAACAGGCGGGTGACTGATGGAACGCGTCGCCTTCCTCATCGACTCGTCCGGCGTTCGGGTGGACTGCCTACTCAACCCGGAGACCGTGCAGGTGACCCGGCTCGCCGGCGTACGCCGACGGGGTGTTGCCGGCGGTCAGCTCACCGGGTCCGGGCTGGCCGACGATCCGCTCGTCTTCACCGGTGGCGGCCGGACCGAGCTGGTGCTCGACCTGCTCTTCGACGTCGACTTCGTGGAGGCGCAGGTCCGCCCGGCCGACGTGCGGGTGCTGACCCGTCCGCTGTGGATGCTCGCGGAGAACTCCGCGGTCGAGCATGGCTGGCTCCGACCTCCGCTGGTGCGGTTGGTGTGGGGCAAGACCTGGAACGTGCCCGGCGTGATCGTCGCGGTGGCGGAGCGGTTCGACGCGTTCACCGGCACCGGGTCGCCGCGACGCTCCTGGTTGCGGCTGAAGCTGGTCCGGGCCACCGAGACGGCCGACCAGGCACAGGCCGGCTTCGAGGAGGAACTGGCCGCGGCGAGCACCCCGACCGCCGCGCCGGGCAGCGCGGTGATCGCCGCGGGCGACGGCGCGGCCGAGCCGGGACGATCCGGGGTGCGCTTCGACCTGCTGGCCAACGACGCGCTCGGCTCGCCGTTGCGCTGGCGTCTCCTCGCCGAACACAACCGGATCACCGACCCCCTCGCCGTGCCGGCCGGCACCACACTGGCGGTCCCACCACCGGCACCGACCGCCGGCCCGACCACCACGGGTGCGGTGACGGCAGCAGCGCGGGCGCTCGCCGGAGCGGTGGGTGCCGGCGCGGCGTTCGTCGGAGCGTCGATCGCCACCGCGCCCGCCGCCTGGGGCGCGGCGACCGGACCCGCGCCGACGAGCACACCCACCGGCCCCGGGGGTACGCCGTGACGAGCGTCGCGCCCCGGGCGCTGACCGTGCTGCTCGACGGCGTCGAGCTGTCCGGCGCGGCCCGTCAGCGGATCCGCTCGCTGCGCGTGGCGGCCCGACTCGACCAGCCCACCCAGGCCGAGCTGGTGCTCGCCACCACCGCCGGCGCCGGCGCGTTCGACCCGGCGGTCCGCCCCGGCACGACCCTCGGCGTACGGCTGGCCGACCACGCCGATGCCCTGTTCGACGGGGAGGTCACCGCGGTGGAGGTCGAGTACGCCGCCGACGGTGCCGGGCTGCTGCGGCTGCGGGCGTACGACCCGTTGCACCGGTTGCGCAAGCGGCAGGGGTTGCGGGTGTTCACGTCGGTGACCGCCGTCGAGGTGGCTCGGGAGTTGTGCGGCGAGGTGGGGTTGGCGGTGACCGCCGACGTCGACGGGCCCCGGGTGGACCGGTTGTCGCAGCACCGGCACAGCGATCTGGAGTTGCTGCGGGAGGTGGCCGGGCGGGCCGGGCTGCACCTGGCCGCCGACGGTGACGGCGTCCGGTTGGTCACCCTCGCCGGTTACGGGGAGCCGGTCGCGTTGACCCTCGGCGCGGGCGTGCACACGGTGCGCCTGTCCACGAACACCGACCGGGCCGGCGGTGCGAGCGTGGCCCTGGGCTGGCACCCGCAGCGGGCCGAGGTGATCAGCCAGCAGGCCGACGAGGCGCGCTGCGGTCGACCCGCCGACGACCGCCCGGACCCGGCCGACGTGGGCGCCGACGGGGTGCGGACCGCCGTGGACCAGCCCGGCCGCAGCGACGACGAGTTGGCGGCGTTGGCCCAGGCCCGCCTGGACACCCGGGCGGCGGCGCTGGTCACCGCCGAGGGGGTGGCCGAGGGCGACCCGGCGCTGCGACCGGGCCGGCGGATCGACCTGGGCGGTGTGCCGGACCCGGTGGCCGGGGCGTACGTGCTGACCGAGGTGGTGCACACGGTGGACGGCGACGGGCACCTGACCCGGTTCTCCACGGTGCCACCGGTCACCCCACCGGCCCCGACCGGCGGGGCGGTGGTCACCCTGGGCTCGGTCACCGACGTCGCCGACCCGGACGGGCTGGGACGGGTCCGGCTGACCCTGCCCGCGTACGGGGACCTGGACGCCGGTTGGCTCGCCGTGCTCTGCCCCGGCGCGGGGCGGGGTAAGGGTCTGGTGGCGCTCCCCGACCCGGACGACACGGTGCTGGTGGTGCTACCCGGCGGCGAGCCGGCGTCGGGCATCGTGCTCGGTTCATTGTTCGGCGCCGTCGAACCGTACGACGCGGGCATCGACGACGGGCGGGCACGGCGCTGGACGATGCGTACCGCCGGTGGGCAGTCGATCGTCGTCGACGACGTGAACCGCAGCTTGCGCCTCGCCACCGAGGGCGGCAGCTTCCTGGAACTGACGCCGGATCTGGCCACGCTGCACGCGGCGTCCGACCTGGTGATCTCCGCACCCGGCCGGGCCATGGTGGTGCGCGCCCGCAGCGTGGACTTCCTGCACGCCGAGTCGGCGGAGGACCCGACGACGGCGGCGGAGCAGGCCCGTTCCCTCGCCCGCGCCCACGAAGGAGGCGGCTGATGCGCTGGATCCACCGCGACTCCGTGATCACCTGCGACCACGACGGCCGGGTCGAGAACCGGCCCTCGCGGAAGTGGGTGACCGTCACCGGCGTACCCGTGCTGGTCGACGACGACCCGGAGGGACGCGACATCGTCGCCTGCCCGAACTACGGACCGACCATCAAGCCGTGTACGACGACGCTGACCGTCCGGGTCGGCTACAGCGACTGGATCCGCGTCGACGGGCACCGGGTGGTGCTCTCCCACCTGTCGGGGTTCACCAACGGCACCCCGCCGGGGCTGGTCAGGCACACCGTGCGGGACCCACGCCAGCAGTTCCTGGGGGCGGACCGGTGAGGGCCTTCCGCTTCGTCGGCGCCGGCTTCGACGCCGGCCGGACCGGCGGGTTGGCGCTCACCGCGGCCGGTGGCCTGGCGATGACCGAGGGCGACGAGAGCGTACGCCAGGCGCTGTTCCTGCTCCTGTCGACCACGCCGGGCGAGCGGCTGATGCGACCCGGGTACGGGTCCCGGCTGCACCGCCTGGTCTTCGCGCCCAACGACGACACCACGGCCGGCCTGGCCATCCACTACGTCCGGCAGGCGATCAACCGCTGGGAGCCCCGGGTCGAGGTGATCGACGTGGACGCTGGGCCGGACCCGGACGACGCGTGGCGACTGGTGATCAGGTTGGACTACCGGGTGCGGACCAGCCTCACACCCGGGCAGCTGGTCTTCTCCGTGGACCTGCTCCCGGCCGACGACCCCGCCCAGGGAGGATCCTCATGACACTGCCCGTGCCGCACCTGGACGACCGCGGTTTCCTCGACCTCGTCACCGAGGCCCGGGAACGGATCCGGCAGTCCTGCCCGGCGTGGACCGACCTGTCGGCGCACGACCCCGGCATGGCGCTGGTGGAGGCGTTCGCGCACCTGACCGAGGTGATGATCTACCGGCTGAACCAGTTGCCGGACAAGGCGTACGTCTCGTTCCTGAACCTGCTCGGGGTCGCCCGGCACGCACCCACCGCCGCGTGGGCGGACGTCCTCTTCACGCGTACCGGCACCGACCGCGCGGCGGTCCGGATCCCGGCCGGCCTGCGGGTCGCGGCGGCTCGCGGCGCGGACCCCCGGCCGGTCGTGTTCGTCACCACCGAACCGGCGGTGCTGCCCGCCGACGAGACGTCGGTGACGGTACGGATGCACCACTGCGAGACGGTCGAGGCGGAGTTGCTCGGTGTGGGGACCGGCCAGCCGGGTCAGGTGCTGCGGGCCGCCCACGCGCCGTTGGCGCACACCGCCGAACCGTTGGACCTGCTGCTCGGCGTGGAGGTGCCGTCCGGCACCGTCGAGTTGGGCGCGGCGGCCCGCGAGCACGACGGGCGCACGTTCGAGATCTGGCAACCGGTGGACAGTTTCGCCGGGCTCGGCCCCCAGTCGAAGGCGTACCGGGTCGACCGCTGCTCGGGCACCGTCACCTTCGCCCCGGCCCTGGACCTGCGACCGCCCGCCGCCGCGCAGGCCTCGGTGGGGACCCCGACGCTGGTGACCGTCGCGGCGGTGCCGCCGGCCGGGCGGCAGGTCCGGCTCTGGTACCGCCGCGGTGGTGGGCCCACCGGCAACGTGGCGGCGGGCACCCTGACCAGCCTGCGTGACCCGCTGCCCGGGGTGCGGGTGGACAACCCCGCGCCGGCCGCCGGTGGCCGCGAGACCGAGGCGCTGGAGTCGGTGCTGCTGCGCGGCCCGTACGAGTTCTTCGCGCAGCAGCGGGCGGTGACCGCCCGCGACTTCGAGGTGCTCGCCACCAGCTCCGGCGCGGTGGCGCGGGCCCGGGCGTTCACCCGCGCGGCGGTGTACAGCTTCGCCCGGCCGGGTGAGGTCGAGGTGGTGCTGGTGCCGTACGTGCCGCCGACCGCTCGTCCCAACGGTCGGCTCCCGGTCGCGGTGCTGCGCGAGCACGAGGTGCCCGAGGCCCGGCACCGCGTCGAGGCGGACCTGGAGGAACGCCGGATGGTCGGTGTCCGGTCCCGGGCTTCCTGGGCCCGTTTCAAGGCGGTGTCGGTGCGGGCCCGGGTGGTGGTCCGCCGGGAGGAGGACGTGGACGCCGTCCGGAGTCGCATCCACGACCGGCTGCACCAGACGTTGAGTCCGCTGCCGACCGCGCTCAACCCGACCGGGTGGCCGTTCGGTGAGCCGCTGCGGGCGTCCAACGTGTACCGGTTGTTGGAGCACGCCGAGCCGGGTGTGCGCTACGTCGAGTCGGTGCGGTTCGTGGTCGACGAGGCACCCGACGCGGAGGTCCGCGCCCTGGCCGTGGACCAGTACCAGCCCCGCACCTGGTATGCCGGGCGTGGTCCGGTGGTGTTCCGCTCCAGCAACGGCGGCGCGGGCTGGGAACCGGCGGGCCGCTTCGAGGGCGAGACGGTGTTGCGGGTGGCGCCCGCCCCCGCCCCGGTACGGCCGGGCATCGTGGCGCGTCCCGGCTCGGTGGCCGTGGTGACGGTGCGCGCCTCCGGCGGCTCCCGGGTGCACCTGAGCAGCGACCTCGGCGAGACGTGGTCCCTGCTCACCGATCTGGACTCGCGGATCTCCGACGTGGCCTGGCTGGACCGCGACGGCGCCGGTGCGCTGCTGGTGGCGACCGACACCGGCCTGTACGAGGTGTCGCTGCTGCCGGGGGCGGTGCCGTTGCAGATCCTGGTCGACCCGTCCGACGCCGACCGGGGGTTCTACGCGGTCCGCACGTTCGTCTCGGAGCGGGGCGCGCCGGGCGTCGCGGTGGCCGCGCAGGCGAGTTTCGGGGTGTACCTGTCGACCGCCGGCGGCCGGCCCGGCAGCTTCGCCCACGTCGGGTTGTCGAACGTGGACAACCGGGTCCTCGCCGTGCAGTACGACGGACCGGCCACCCTGCTGTGGAGCGGGGCCGGCGAGCCGGACCCGAGGAAGCCCGGCCAGGGCTGCCATCGCACCCGGCTGTTCGAGTCCGACGTGAAGTGGCAGTCGACGCAGTCCGGGTGGATCGGCGGCACCTGCCGGGACGTGGCGTTCGCCGGGTCGCTGGCGGTGGCGGCCACGCAGAGCGGCGGGGTGCTGCGGCTGGACACCCTGGCCGCGCAGCCGCAGTGGCAGCCGGTGTCGGTGAACTGCGGGTTGCCGCTGCGGGACCGGACCCGGTTCGTGCCGGTCGACGCCATCGCCGTGAACGGCCCGGCGACCGGCGGGAGCGGCGGTGCCGCAACCGGCGGGAGCGGCGGCGGGTCCGGCGCGGCGGAGCGGCTCATCCTGGCCGGCGGCGAACGCGGCGTGTACCGCAGCGCCACCGCTGTCGACTGGACACCCAGCGCCAACCAGGCCACCGCCGACGTGGTGACCGTCCCGGATACCTGGCTGCTCTGCTCCGGCGAGCACGACATCGAGGTGGTGCGCCAGGATGCGACGCTCGGCGATTGAGCGGCTGCTGCCCGCCGCCTACCAGCGGGCCTGCGTGCCCGGCAGCGTGCTCTGGACGCTGCTGGACGTCATGGAGGCGCTGCACGCCCCGGACGAGGCGATCCTCGCCGAGGTGGACGCCCTGTTCGACCCGTACCGGGCGCCGGACGCGATGGTCGTGCGGTTGACCGGCTGGGTGGCGATGGACCACGTGGTGGCGTCACCCCGGCCGGACACCCCGCTGCCGCTGCCGGTGGGCCGGTTGCGTGACCTGGTGGCCGACGCCGCGCTGCTGGCCCGGTGGCGCGGCACCCCGTACGGGATGCGTCGCGCCCTGGAACTGGCCACCGGAATGGTGGGCTTCGCCATCGACGAACCCGCCGAGCAGCCGTTCCACGTGGTGGTGCGGGTGCCGGCAGCCGCCGCCGGTCAGCTCGCCGTGATCACCCGCATCGTCGAGGCGGAGAAGCCCGCCTCGGCGACCGTCGAGATCGTCCTGGAAGAGGAGTCGCCATGACCACCGAGTGGGCGGTCGTCGCCGCCGCCGAACAGTTCACCCTCGATCCCCGCAACAGCGGCGAGCTGACGTTCACCGTCTCCAACCCGGGCAACGCCCCGGACACTGTCGTGTTCGACGTCGCCCCCGGTGACGGTTCCCAGCGGGCGTGGTTCACCGTCGCCGAGCCGCAACGGGTGGTACCCGGTCAGGGTTCGGTGTCGTTCCTGGTCAAACTGGCGGTGCCGGCCGGCACCGCTCCCCGGCGCTACGACATGACCGGGTTCGCGTACTCGGCGAACACCGCGCCGGAGGAGAGTTCCCGGTCCAGCGGTCGGGTCACCTACGAGGTGCGGGCGGTCGCGCCGCCACGGCGTACCCCCTGGTGGTGGATCGCCGCCGCGGCGGCGTTGGTGTTGGTGGTGGTGACCGTGGGCGTGGTCCTGCTGACCCGCGACGACGGTCCGGGCGAGCCGCGGGTGGTCACCGTCGAAGCGGAGAGCCTCATCGACGGCGCGACGGTGGAGTCACCGGGCAAGAGCAAGGCGACGGTGGCGGCGCAGCCGGACTGCTGTGGGGTGACCTGGTCCGGCGGCGAGCAACTGTTCTTCCAGGGCCTGGCCATCGGCGACCGGGTGACCGTGACGGTGCGGATCCCGGCCGACGGCACCTGGCGGTTCGCCGCGGTCCGCACCACCTCGCTCGACTACGCCAACACCGTCTTCGCCGTCGACGGCAACCAGGTCGGTGGCACGTTCCTCGGGTTCACGCCGACGGTGCGGAAGACGGAGTTCGTGGACGTCGGCACGGTCCAGCTCACCAGGGGCGCGCACCAGGTCACCCTGCTGGTGGTCGGCAAGACGCAGGGCACCAGCCGGTACTTCGCCGGTGTAGACGTGCTCCGGTTCAGCGAGGTCGTGTCACCGGCCGCCGCGCGATGAGCGGCCGGCAGAAGGCGCTGCTGGGCGTGCTCGCCGTCCTGCTGGTGGCGCTGTTCGTGGTCGCGGTCGGGGCGGGTCGCGACGACCGGGGTGACCCGGGCTCCCGACACGGCCTGGTCGACCGGTTGGGGGCGCTGGGCGGCGAACGCGCCACCGTGGACCCGGGCACGGTCAGCGCCGACTGCTTCGAGGAGCCCGGCCGGCTGGTCTTCTCGGGTAGCTGTGAGCTGCGGATCGCCGACCCCGGTGGGTTACGCACCCTGGTGCTGCGCAGCGCGGCGCGGTTCACGGTCACCGCGCCGGCCCCGGGCGACGCCGACCTGACCATCCGCGACGAGGTCGAACCGGCCGGCGACGGCACCGGAGCCGTGGCGAAGGTGGCCGTCGACGAGGCCACGTCGGTCGGCGTGCGCTGTCCCGGCCTCGGTTCCTGCACCGTCGTCGTGGCGACGTCCTGAGCTGAGTGGAGGGTTCCGCCGTGGGTGACCTGCGCAAACCGTTCCTGCTGCTGGCCATGCTCGCCATCGTCCTGGCGATCGCTGTGGAGTTGGGCGCCGGGCTGCTGATCGGCGGCGGTGACGCCGGGGCGGCGCTCGCGGACAGCGCCAGAGCGTTGGACGTCGAGATCGACGACGTGTCCGGGGTCAGCGAGCCGTCCGGCCGGGGCACCGGTTACCTGGCGTTGATCGACGCGGTGGCGGTCTGGAGCACCGGGCTGTTCTGCCTGGGTCTGCTGCTGCCGGAGCGGGTCCAGGGCCGGGTGCAGGGCGTCGCCGGCCTGATCTTCTCGATCATCCTGATCATCGTGGGGCTGATCGCGCTGCTCATCGCGTTCGTCGAATTGATGATCATGGTGTCGCTGTTCCTGGCCGTCCCGTTCGGCACACTGGCGTACCTCGCCCTGTGGGGGTTCTTCCCGGTCGGCGACGCGGCGGTGGTGCTCGGGCTGGTGCTGCTGCTCAAGCTCGTGTGGGCCGGGCTGCTGGTGCTGGCCCAGCCCCGGTTCCTGCAGAACAAAGGCCTCGTCCTGCTGATCCTCACCACCCTGCTGTGCACCGTCGTGCTGGAGTTCCTGCACAACCTGGTGCCGGTGATCCTGGTCAGCATCGTCGACGACGTGGCGGCGCTGGTCTTCGCGATCATCGCGATCATCTGGGGGCTGGTGCTGCTGATCGGCTCGATCCCGGCGATCGTCAAAGCCATCCGGGTCACCGCCGCGCTGCCCGGCCGCTGACGGCCGCAGGGCGCGCCGGAGGCTGGGGCTGATCGTCGCGCGCGGGGTCAGGGCGCCAGCGCGACCAGGCCGGCGACGGCGTCCCGGTTGAGGGTGCCGTCGGCCACCCACACCCGGTACCGGCCGTGCCGGCTCCCACCCACCGGCAGCACCGCCGGGCGGTCGAACGCGAACGCCACACAGACCCCCGGATACATCCCGGTCCGCACGAACCACCTGTCGCCCCGACCAAGACCCGCGAAGACCAGGGTGTACGCCCCGCCGTCCGACCCGACGCCGGTCAGCGCGAGCCACGGCGCCGAACTGCCGTTGACCGTCTCCTCCCCGGCGGCGTCGACGGTGAACACCTCCGGCTCGCCGTCGGCGACCGCCCGCCAGAAGAACCCGCCGTAGCCGGCCCCGCCCGGGCGTCCGTTGGTGGCCGGGCTGCCCAGACGCACCTCCCGGTCGTCCGGCGCGACGAGCACGGTCTCCAGGTCGAGCCGCCAGATGTCCGGCGTCAGCGCCGACGCGGCGAGCCACCGCCGTTCGGTCAACAGGACCCCGCCGGCCCGGTCGCGCCACTGGAGGTCGTGGACGTACCGGCCCGGGGACCGCTCGACCTCCCCGGTGTGGGCGATGACGCCATGGTCGTCGCGCCAGGTGTAGCCGACGTCGCGCACGTAGGTGCGCCCACCCCAGAGGTTGCTGCCGTTGACGTCCTGCACCGCCAGGGACGCGCCGAGGTGCCACACGTGGTCGGCGGGCAGCGCGTCGGTGACGACAGTGCCGCCGAGGGTGCGGACCGGATGCAGGTACGGCCGGGGGCCGTGCCGCGCGTCCAGCGCCGGGTCGACGACGTACCGGGCCACCTCGGCCCCGCCGACCAGCAGCCGCACCGGCTCTCCGGTGCTCACGGCGCGTCCAGATGCGCCGCGACCGGCTGACCGACGGAGGCCTGCCGGCGGTTGGCGACGGCGTGCAGGGCGGCCAGCGTGTAGCCGGCGAGGATCGGCACCGCGACCGGGGTGACCAGGACGGCGAGCAGCCCGGCCAGCGCGACGACCCCGGTGAGCGCGGCCCAGCGGGTGGGTGCGTCGAGGCAGGCCCGCGCCGCCGAGCGGGCCGCCTCCCGCCACGGTCCGCCACCGCCCACCTCGACGACGACCAGCCCGGCGTACCCGGCCAGGCCCGCCGCGACCAGCGCCGTCACCAGCAGCGCCACCGGGCCGCCGGGCACCCGGCCGGTGGCCAGTGCCACCAGGTCGGCGGCGAGCAGCCCGGCCACGGCGAGCGCGAGCAGACTGACCGGCGCCCCGGGCAGCAGCGCGCGGCCGAAGCGGCGCAGCGTGGTCCGCGCGGACGGCCAACCGCCGGTACGCGTCCAGTCGTGCACTGCCGCGCTGGCCGTGCCCACCGCCGCGGCGGCGGTGAGCATCGGCAGGGCGGCGAGGGTCAGCAGGATGCCGAGCAGCGCGAGGTCGGCGGCGTCGCGGACGACGTCGCGCCAGTCGCGCCCTCCGACGGCGTCGACAGGTTCAGCCCTGGAGGCCGGTTCAGCCCTTGATGCCACTGGTGTTGATCCCCTCGACGAGCATCCGCTGGAAGGCGACGAAGAACAGGAAGACCGGCAGCAACGACAGCACCGACATGGCGAACATCGGCCCGACCGCGCTCTGGCTGGTCGAGTCGATGAAGAGGGTCAGCGCGACCGGCACCGTGTAGTCCTCCAGTTGGGACAGGAAGACCAGTTGTCGGAAGAAGTCGTTCCAGGTCCAGATGAAGGAGAAGATCGCCGTGGTGACCAGGGCCGGGCGGCTCAGCGGCAGGATGATGTGCCGGAAGATGCCGAACGGGCCGGCGCCGTCGATCCGGGCCGCCTCGTCCAGCTCACGCGGCACACCGCGCATGAACTGCACCATCAGGAAGACGAAGAACGCCTCGGTGGCCAGGAACTGCGGGATGAGCAGCGGCAGGTAGGGCCAGTCGCCGCCGACCAGCCCGAGCGTCCGGAACAGGATGTACTGCGGCACGATCAGGACGTGTTGGGGCAGCAGCAGCGTGCCGATCATGACGGCGAACCACATGCCGCGCAGCCGGAACCGCAGCCGGGCGAAGGCGTACGCGGCCAGCAGACAGGAGAGGCCGTTGCCGACCACGGTGAGCAGGCTGACCATGGCGCTGTTGAGGAAGAACCGGCCGAAGGTGACGTCGAAGTTGGACCAGCCGGCGGTGTAGTTGCCCGGGGTGAACCGCTCGGGCAGCAGCCCGAGGTTGTTGACGATCTCCTCCTGGGACTTCACCGAGGTGCCGATCATCCAGATCAACGGGTAGAGCACCACGGCGACGATCGCCACCAGGATCAGCAGCCGCAGCACGGGCCGACCGCCGGGGCGTCGGCGTGGGCTCGGTGGCGCTACGGCGGTCGGGGTCGCCATCACCGGTCCTCCCCGTCGGAGTAGTGCACCCAGAACCGTCCGGTGGTGAAGAAGACCGCGGTGATCGCCGCGATGGCGAGCAGGAACACCCAGGCCATCGCCGAGGCGTAGCCCATGTCGAGCTCGGTGAAGCCGGTGATGTAGAGGTTCAGCGTGTACATCAGGGTGGAGTCGACCGGGCCGCCGGTGCCGTTGCTGAGCACGAACGCGGCGGTGAAGCCCTGGAACCCGTTGATGGTCTCCAGGACCAGGTTGAAGAAGATGACCGGGGAGAGCATCGGCAGTGTGACGTTGCGGAACTGGCGGAACCGGCCGGCCCCGTCGACCGAGGCGGCCTCGTAGAGCTCGGTGGGCACCTGCTTGAGCCCGGCCAGGAAGATCACCATCGGTGCGCCGAACTGCCAGATGGCGAGCACCATCAGCGTCTCCAGGGCCCAGTCCGGGTCGTTGACCCACGGTTTGCCGGTGATGCCGAAGAGGCTCAGCAACGAGTTGAACGCGCCGTCGCGGTTGAACATGTTGACCCAGACGATGGCCAGCGCGACGCTGCCGCCGAGCAGCGACGGCAGGTAGAACAGCCCGCGGAACAGCCCGACGCCGCGCCAGGCGCGGTTGAGCAGCAGGGCCACGCCGAGGGCGGCGGCGAGCTTCAACGGCACGGCGATCAGCGCGAAGGTCAGTGTCACCCGCACCGCGTGCCAGTACGACGGGTCGGCGGTGAACATCCGCTCGTAGTTGGCCAGCCCCACCCACTGCACCTCGGAGAACGGGGTGAGGATGTCGTAGTTGGTGAAGCTCAGGTAGAGCGACAACAGCATGGGGACCGCCGTGACACCCATCAGCCCGATGAGCCACGGCGACAGGAAGACGTACCCCGACAGACCTTCGCTGTGCCGGAGACGGCCGGGCCCACGCCGGTCGGTGTGGGCCCGGTCGGTGCCGGCACCGCGTCGGGTCGGGTCGGGCGCCGTGGTCAACGCCACGAACAGCTCCTCTCCTCGCGGTGGGTCTGTGTCGAAGTCCCCGGGCGGGGGACTTCGACACAGACCCTGGGGTCAGGCGATGGCGGACTTGCACGCCTCGACGAACTGGGCGGCGGCCTCGGCGGGGGTGGCCCGGCCGTACTGCGCGTTCTCGGCCGCCTTGATCAGCTCTGACTTGACCTTGCTGTGGCCCTTGATCGGCACCTGCGGCGACGGGCCGAACTTCTGGGTCAGCTCCGCCTCCACGGCGATCGACTGTTTCATGGCCGGGTCGGTGGTGTCGTCGCTGACCACCCGGCGCAGGTCCAGGTTGGACGGCAGGCCGCGGTCGGTGCCGAGCAGCTTGACGGCCTCCAGGTCGTTGTTCAGGAAGTTGATCACGTCGACCGCGACGTCCTTGTTCTTGCTGCCCTTGAACACCGACCAGTACATCGAGGCCCGGGCCCACTGCGCGCTGGGGTCACCGGGGTAGGCGATCACGCCCAGCTCGTCCTTGGTGTTCTTCTTCAGGTCCGGCATCTGGTTGGCCCAGACCCAGGAGGTCGCCGACTTGCCGGTGACCACCAGCTGCTTGGTGACGTCGCTGGAGTTGCCCTCGTGGATCACGTCGGCGGTCGGGGTGGCCTTGCGGTCCCGGGCGCCCTTCCACAGGTCGAACCACTTGGTCACGTCCTCGGCGGTGAACCCCAGCTCCTTGCCCTTGTAGAGGTCCTTGCCCTGCTGCCGCAACCAGACCCAGAGGGCCTTGTAGTCGGCGCTCGGGTCCTGGGTGCCGGGCACACCGGTCTTCTTCGACACCTCCTCGGCCCAGGCGATGTGCTGCTCCCAGGTCATCCCGGTGGTCGGCTCGGGCAGGTTGTTCTTGGTCAGCAGCGTCTTGTTGTAGACCAGACCCTGGGTGTTCTCCCCGGCGGCCAGGCCGGCGAACTTGCCGTCGACGACGCCGTACTGCCAGAGGCTCTCGGGGAACTTCGAGGTGTCCAGCTTGCCGGACTTCTGGTACGGGGTCAGGTCCAGCGTGGTGTTACGGGCCGCGTACTCGGCCAGGTAGTTGTCGTCGATCTGGAACAGGTCGGGTGGGTTGCCGCCGGCGGTGAGCGTGGCCAGCTTGTCGAAGTAGCCCTGGTTGGCCTGCCAGGTCTTCTCGAAGGTCACGTTCGGGTGCTTCTTGGTGTAGAGAGCCAGCGCGTCCTCGGTCAGCTTGGCCCGGGCGTCACCTCCCCACCAGAAGATGGAGAGCTTGACCGGGGCGTTCGGATCGGCGGAGGGCTCGTCGTCTCCGCCGCAGGCGGCGGCCCCGAACATGAGCGGCGCGGCGACCGTCACGGCGAGCAGGCCACGCAGCAGGCGCCGCCGGGGCAGCGCGGTACGGTGAGCGCGCCCGACGGGCGCGTCAGTGGTGGGGGGCGTTGCGGGGTGCATGTGCGCTCACTCCTCGGCATTAGGAGGCGACGGCGTCACCGGTGGCCGCCGTCGGGATGCCCGGGCCCGCAGGGCAATGCGGGTCCGGGCCCTGCGGCGCGGCCAGGGGACGTGCCGGTCGGGCGTGCGGGCCCGGGCCGGTCGAGTCGCGGATGACCAGGTCGGTCTGGAGCATTACCTGTGCGGTGGTACGACGGACGCCGAGCGCGGTGCCGGCACCCAGCCCCCGCGCGCCGCGCGGTGACTCGGTGTCCTGTTGCAGCAACATGTCGACGGCCGTCCGGCCGGCGGCCCCGGTGGGTGTGGCCACCGTCGTCAGTTTGGGTCGGGTGAGCCGACTCAGGGTGATGTCGTCGACCCCGACGACACTCACCTCCTGCGGCACCCGGACCCCGAGCGCGTCCAGCCCTTCGATGAGGCCGATCGCCATCAGGTCGTTGTAGGCGAGCACGGCCGACACACCGCTGCGCCGCACCTGCTCGGCGACGGCGGAGCCGCCGGTCTCGGTGGGCGCGTTCGGGCCGAGCACCGTCAGCTCCGCGCCGCCGGCCCGGGCGGCCGCGCCGGCGGCCCGGCGCATCTCCCGGTTGGTCCACGAGCTGCGCGGGCCACCGAGCAACGCGATGCTGCGGTGCCCGAGGCCGACCAGGTGCTCGATCGCCGACCGGGCGCCCTGCCCGACGTCCATCAGCACGCAGGGCAGGCCGGTCACCTGGCGGTTCACGACCACCAGCGGCACCTCACGGCTGAGCTGTTCGATCAGGCTGTTGCTCATCCGTGGGCTGCACAGCAGCACCCCGTCGACCTGTTTGGCCAACGCGTGGACCAGCTCCTCCTCCGCCGTCGGGTCCTCGTTGGTGTCGGCCACGAACACGTGGTAGTCGCGGTGCCGGGCCTGACTCTCCGCCGCCTTGATCAGCGGCGGGAAGAACGGGTTCGCGATGTCCGCGATGATCAGCCCGATGTTGTGCGTACGCCCGGTGATCAGCGCCCGCGCGGCCCGGTTCGGCCGGTAGCCCAGATCCTCCGCGCAGGCCAGCACCCGGACCCGGGTCTCCGGGTTGACCAGGTGCGGAGCGGAGAAGGTGCGGGACACGGTGGAGATGTGCACACCGGACGCCCGGGCGACGTCCCGGATGGTGACTGGCACGGCGGCCCCTTCGTCCGATGTGGTGGCGGTCACGTGGGTGTGGCCCATTAATGCAAACGGTTGCGCCAGTGTCAACGGTCAATGGCTACAGCTTCGTTGCATCCGGACTCCTCTTGGTGAACTAACGCCTCGCAAACACGGACATTCGCCGCCGTTTGTATCGTCGCCGTTGACGCGATCACATCGATCGTGATTACTTCATTGCAAACCTTTGCAGGATCATCGGAGAGGCACCCGCATGTCACCGAGAGCCGACGGCCGGGTCCGGTACGCCGTCGTGGGCACCGGCGCGCGCGCCGAGATGTTCGTCCGCGCTTTGGTGCTCGACCACGCCGACACCACCGCGCTGGTCGCCTTCGCCGACGTCAACCAGGCCCGGATGGACGCGCACAACCGCTGGCTGGCCGAGCTGGGCCACCCTCCGGTGCCCACCTACCCGGCCGGTGACTTCGTGGCCATGCTGGACGCCGAACACGTCGACGTCGTCCTGGTCACCAGCGTCGACGTCACCCACGACGAGTACGTGGTGGCCGCGTTGCGCGCCGGCCGGCAGGTCGTCACCGAAAAGCCGATGACCGTGGACGTGCCGCGCTGTCAGCGCATCCTGGACACGGTGACCGAGACCGGTGGCCAGGTGACCGTCGCGTTCAACTACCGCTACAACCCGCTGCACGAACAGGTCCGCCGACTGCTCGCCGAGGGCGCGGTCGGCGAGATCGGCTCGGTGCACTTCGAGTGGCTGCTCGACGTGCGCCACGGCGCGGACTACTTCCGCCGCTGGCACCGCGACAAGGCCAGCTCCGGTGGGCTGATGGTGCACAAGGCCAGCCACCACTTCGACCTGGTCAACTGGTGGCTGGACGCCACGCCCGTCGAGGTCTACGCGGCCGGGCGGCTCTTCTTCTACGGCGAGGACGGCCGCCGGCACGGCTACGCCCGCGACTACGACCGGGCGTACGGCTCCCCCGCCGCCGCCGACGACCCGTTCGCGCTGCGACTCGACGCGCACCCCCGGCTGCGTGAGTTGTACCTCGACGCCGAGGCCGAGGACGGCTACCAGCGCGACCGCAACGTCTTCGCCCCCGGGGTCAGCATCGAGGACGACATGGCGGTGCTCGCCCGCTACTCCACCGGTGCCACGATGACCTACCACCTCACCGCGTACGCCCCCTGGGAGGGTTACCGGGTGATGGTCAACGGCAGTCGGGGCCGGCTGGAGCTGGAGGTCACCGAGAACGACTTCGTCGACCGGGGCACCGCCGGCGCGGTCAAGGGCGCCGCCCTGCACGGTGTCGAAGCCCCGCCCGAGGGCGGTGGCGCGACCCTCACGGTGCGCCCGTTCTGGCAGCCGCCCCGGCAGATCCCCGTCGAGAGGCGCAGCCGGCACGGTCACGGCGGCGCGGACGCCCGGATGACAGGTGTGCTCCTCGGCGGGCAACCCGACCCGCTGGAGCGCGCCGCGACCGCCGACGACGGCGCGCTGGCCCTGCTCACCGGCCTGGCGGCCAACCGGTCCTTCGAGACCGGTCGACCGGTCCGGGTCGCCGACCTGCTCACCCCCCGCTGACCAGGAGACGAGGAGCCCATCCCCGTGCCGACGTTCGACCACACCGACCTGCTCCTGCCGCCCGAACCGGGCCAGCGCGCGCTGGCCCGGGAGCTGTACGCCCTCGCGGCGACGCAGCCCATCATCTCGCCGCACGGGCACGTCGACCCGGCCCTGCTGGCCGAGGACCGGCCCTTCGGAGACCCGGCGCAGCTGCTCATCGTTCCCGACCACTACCTGACCCGGATGCTGCTCAGTCAGGGCGTACCCCCGTCGGACCTCGGTGTGCCCACCCGCGACGGCAGCCCGGTGGAGACCGACGGGCGGGTGATCTGGCGACGTTTCGCCGCGCACTGGCACCTGTTCCGGGGCACCCCGTCGCGGCTCTGGCTGGAGCAGACCTTCCGCACCGTGTTCGGTGTGCACACCCCGCTCGGCCCGGCCACCGCCGACGCCCTCTACGACGAGATCGCGGCCCGGCTCGCCGAGCCGGACTTCCGGCCCCGGGCACTGTTCGAGCGGTTCGGCATCGAGGTCCTCGCCACCACCGAGTCGCCACTGGACGACCTCGGCCAGCACGCCAAGCTCGCCGCCGACGGCTGGGGCGGTCCGGGCGGTCGGGTCGTCACCACCTTCCGTCCGGACGACGTGGTGGACATGGAGTTCGAGGGCTGGTCGACCAACGTGGAGCGGCTCGGTGAGCGGGCCGGGGAGGACACCGGCACGTACGCCGGCTATCTGGCCGCGCTGCGGGCCCGACGGGCGGCGTTCATCGCCGCCGGCGCGACGTCCTCCGACCACGGCCACCCCACCGCGCGCACCCTGGACCTGACGCCGGCCGAGGCCGAGCGGCTGTACGACCGGGGTCGGCGCGGCCAGGCCGACGCCGCCGACGCCGAGGCGTTCCGGGCGCACATGCTGGTGGAGTTCGCCCGGATGTCGCTCGACGACGGCCTGGTCATGCAGTTGCACCCCGGCGCGGTGCGCAACCACAACCGGTGGTTGCACGCCCGGCACGGCCGCGACGTCGGCGGCGACGTCCCGCAGGCCACCGAGTACGTGCACGCGCTCGCCCCGCTGCTGCAGCGCTACGGCAACGACAGTCGGCTGCGGGTGGTGCTCTACACACTGGACGAGGACACCTTCACCCGCGAGTTGGCGCCCCTCGCCGGCGGGTACGCCGCGCTGCTGCTCGGTGCGCCCTGGTGGTTCCTGGACTCCCCGGAGGTGCTGCGCCGGTTCCGGGAGACGGTCACCGAGAGCGCCGGCTTCTACAACACCGCCGGGTTCGTGGACGACACCCGGGCGTTCTGCTCCATCCCGGTACGCCACGACGTGGCCCGCCGGGTCGACGCCGGCTTCCTGGCCCGGCTGGTCGCCGAGCACCGGCTGCCGATGGACGAGGCCGCCGAGACCATCGTCGACCTGGCGTACCGGCTGCCCAAGAGGGTCTTCAACTTTGGAGGCACCAACCAGTGAGCATCACCATCACCTCCGTCGAGGTGCACGACGTGCGGTTCCCGACCGCCGCGCGGGGCGACGGCTCCGACGCGATCAACCGCGGCGACTACTCGGCGACGTACGTGGAGTTAGGCACCGACGTCGGGGCGATCGGCGCCGGGTTCACCTTCACCAATGGCCGGGGCAACGAGATCACCTGCGCGGCGGTCCGCGCGCTGGCCCACCACGTCCGGGGGCGCACCATCGAGGAGATCACCGCCGAGCCGGTGGCGTTCTGGCGCTCGCTCAGCGCCGACGTGCAGCTGCGCTGGTTGGGCCCGGAGAAGGGCGTCATCCACATGGCGACCGGCGCGCTGGTCAACGCGGTGTGGGACCTGCGGGCCACCCTGGCCGGCAAGCCGATGTGGCGGTTCCTCGCCGAGTTGCCCACCGAGGAACTGGTCGCCAGCGTCGACTTCAAGCACATCAGCGACGCGCTCACCCCGGACGAGGCGGTGGCCATCCTCGACAAGGGACGCGACGGGCTGACCAACCGACTGGCCACGCTGGAACGCGACGGTTTCCCGTCGTACACCACCTCGGTCGGCTGGCTCGGCTACCCCGACGACAAGGTGCGGGCGCTGACCCGGCAGGCGTACGACGACGGGTGGCGGGCGATGAAGATGAAGGTCGGCGGCGCGCTCGCCGACGACCTGCGGCGGGCCCGGATCATCCGGTCCGAGATCGGCCCGGACGCGCTGCTGATGATGGACGCCAACCAGGTCTGGGACGTCGACGAGGCGATCACCGCGATGGCCACCCTCGCGGAGGTCGACCCGTACTGGATCGAGGAGCCGACCCACGCCGACGACATCCTCGGTCACGCCCGGATCGCCCGCGCGGTGACCGAGGTGACCGGCGGCCGGTGCCGGGTCGCGACCGGTGAGGTGGCCGCCAACCGGGTGATCTTCAAACAGTTGTTGCAGGCCGAGGCGATCGGCGTGATGCAGATCGACGCGTGCCGGGTCGGCGGTGTCAACGAGGTCCTGGCCGAGCTGCTGCTGGCGGCGAAGTTCGGGGTGCCGGTCTGCCCGCACGCCGGTGGGGTCGGCCTCTGCGAGTACGTCCAACACCTGGCGATCTTCGACTACCTGCGGGTGGGCACCGCGCTCGACGGGCGGATGATCGAGTACGTCGACCACCTGCACGAGCACTTCGTCGACCCGGTGCGTACCCGCGGTGGCCGTTACCTGCTGCCGGAGCGGCCCGGTTACAGCGCCACCATGAAACCGGCGTCGATCGCCGAGTTCCGCTTCCCGGACGGTCCGGCGTGGCGGTGACCGTCGGCGCGTCCCGGCTCGGCCTGGGCATGGTGCGCCACCTGCCCGTCGAGGCCCGCCCCCTGATCCGGCCCGGGACGGTGCCGACCGGCGTCGTCCACCTGGGGTTGGGCGCGTTCCACCGCGCCCACCAGGCGGTCTTCACCGAGGCGGCGGTCGGCGCGGCCGGCGGCGACTGGGGCATCGTGGCCGTCGCGCCGCGCAGCACCGCGGTGGTCGAGGCGCTCACCGCCCAGGACAACCTGTTCACCGTCAGCGCCCTCTCCGCGAACGGCAGCGCCACCCGGGTGGTGGGTGCGCTGAGCGGCGTCCGGCACGCGGCCAGCGACCCGGACGCCGTGGTGGCGTTGCTCGCCGACCCGGCGGTGCGCGTGGTGACGCTGACCGTCACCGAGAAGGCGTACCACCTCGATCCGGTGACCGGCCACCTGTCCCCGGACTCGGCGCTCGCCGCGGACCTGGCCGGCGGTGCTCCGCCGCGCACGGTGCCGGGGCTGCTGCTGCGCGGGCTGGCCGCCCGGGCCGCCGCGGACGCCGGGCCGGTGGCGCTGGTCAGCTGCGACAACCTGCCGGCCAACGGTCGTCGATTGCGGGGCATGCTCGACCAGACGGTCGGTCGTGCCGTCGGGGTGCCCACCGGGCTGGTCGACTGGGTGGCCGCCAACGTCTCCTGTCCGGGCACCATGGTGGACCGGATCGTCCCGGCCAGCACCCCGGAGACGATCGAGGCGGTACGCCAGGCGCTCGGCGTCACCGACCTGGCGGCGGTCGCCGCCGAACCGTACGCGCAGTGGGTCATCGAGGACGACTTCCCCGGTGGCCGGCCGGGCTGGGAACACGCCGGGGCGGTGCTCACCGATGACGCCGGCCCGTGGGAGCGGTTGAAGCTGCGGGCCCTCAACGGCGTCCACTCGGCCACCGCCTACCTGGGCGCGCTGGCCGGTCGGGAGACTGTCGCCGAGGCGCTGGAGATCCCGCACCTGGGCGACGTGCTGCGCCGGCTGATCGCCGAGGACGTCGCCGCCAGCTTCACCCCACCGGACGGGGTCCGGGTGGTCGACTACGGCGAGCAGGTCCTCGCCCGGTTCGGCAACCCGGCGATCCGCCACCGCACCCTCCAGGTCGCGATGGACGGCTCACAGAAGCTGCCGCAGCGTGTCCTGCACACCATCGTCGACCTGCGCGCGACCGGTCGGTCCGCGCGCTGGGGCGCGCTGGTCGTGGCGTCCTGGTTGCGCTTCGCTCTGGGGTACGCCGACGACGGCCAGCCGTTGCCGTTCCAGGACCCCCTCGCCGGGCCGATCCGCGCCGCGCTCAGCGCCGGCCGGCAGAGCCCGGAGGGCGCTGTCGACGCGCTCTTCGCGCTGCGTGAGGTCATCCCGGTGGAGGTCGCCGAGGACGACGAGGTCCGCGCCGACGTGGTCGCCTGGTTGACGGCGCTGCAACAGCACGGCGTCGAGGCGACAGTGGCCGGTGCCCGGTGACCGGGCCGCGAACCGGCTGGCACCGGGTGAGCGGCCGCAGACCGGCCGGTGCCCGATGAGCGGGCCGACGCTGGCCGGTGGGTGGTGAACGGGGCGACGCCGCCGCCCCGGGTGGCGGTGATCGGGGCGAACGGGCACGGCCGGTGGCATCGGCGGGCGATCGCGCCGCTGCACGCCGACGGCCGGCTGCGACTCGTCGCCCTGGTCGACGTCCGGCCGGTGGAGGACGACCCGGCGGCGCCGGTGCCCCCCGGCGTCCAGGTGTTCACCGACCACCGGGCGATGCTGGCCGCCACCCGGCCGGACGTGGTGGTGATCTGCACGCCGCCGCACACCCACCTGGCGATCGCCCGCGACGCCCTGGCCACCGGCGCGGACCTGCTGGTGGAGAAACCCCCGGTGCTGTCGCTGGCCGAACACGAGGAGCTGACCTGGGCTCTCGCCGCCGCCGGACGGGTCGCCCAGGTCGGCTTCCAGGCGCTCGGTTCGGCGGCCCTCACCGCGTTGACCGACGCGCTGGCCGCCGGCCGACTGGGCACCGTCACCGGCATCTCCACGGTGGCCGCGTGGCAACGGCCGGACGCCTACTACGCCCGCTCCCCCTGGGCCGGTCGTCGCACGGTGGACGGCCGACCGGTGCTGGACGGCGCGCTGGCCAACCCGCTCGCGCACGCGGTGATGCAGTGCTTGGCCGTCGCCGAGGCACTCGGCGGTGCGACACCCTGGCCGGTGGCGATCGAGGTGGAGCGTTACCGGGTCCGCCCGATCGAGGTGGAGGACACCGCGGTGCTGCGGGTCCTGTTCCGCGCCGGCCCGCCGGTGCTGGTGGCGGTGACCCTGGCCGCCGAGGAGTTCGTGGCGGGCGAGGTCGTGGTGACCGGCACGACCGGACAGGCGGTGCTGGAGTACCCGACGGACCGGCTGCGGCTGCCCGGCGACGTGGTGACCCGCCGGGTGCCGGGGCGGTCGGGACTGCTGGAGAACCTGCTCGCGCACCGGGCCGACCCGGCCGGGGTGCCGCTGATCGCGCCGCTGGCCCGTACCGCGCCGTTCACCGCGCTGCTGGACGCGTTACGGGCCGCCCCCGAGCCCCGGCTGCTCGACGGGGACCTGGTGACCACGGTCGGCGAGGGCGGGGAGCGGGTCCGTCACCTGCGGGGCGTGGTCGACGTGCTGCGTCGGGCGGCCGAGCGCGTGGCGCTCCCGAGTGAGCTGGCGGTGCCCTGGGCGGTCGCCGCGTACCGCGCCGAGTTGACGAGATAGCCGGACGACGAACCCACACCCCCACACCTCCAGTGAATGGAGAGACTCATGCGCAGAGTCCTCACCGGCGCGACGGTGGTCGCCCTCCTGCTCGGTGCCGCCCCGGCCGCCGCTGCCCGCCCGGAGACACCGGCCGCCGCCGCTGCCCGCCCCGACTCTCCGGCCACCGACCGGCTCTCCTGGGCGGCCCGCCAGCTCGGTCGGCAGGCGCTGCCCGCGCGAGACGGTTGGGCGGCCGACGGCCCCGGCACCACCGGCGGTTCGGCGGCGGCCCCGGAGCGGACCACAGTGGTGCACAGCCGAGCCGAGCTGATCGCCGCGCTGGGCGGCGACAACGCCACCAACGCCGCCGACGCGACGCCGAAGCTCGTCTACGTCGACGGCGTCGTCGACGGTTTCGAAGGACCCGACGGCGCTGCGCTGAGCTGCGCCGATCTGGCCGACCCGGCGTACCGGTTGGACGCTTATCTGCAGGCCTACGACCCGACGGTGTGGGGTCGGGTCGCCCCGAGCGGGCCGCTGGAGGAGGCCCGGGTGCGTTCGGTGGCCAACCAGACCCGACAGACCCAGATCAACGTCGGCCCGAACACCACGATCGTCGGGCTGCGCGGCGCACTGTTGACCGGCCTGACGCTGATGATCGACCGGGCGTCGAACGTGATCGTCCGCAACCTGACCCTCGTCGACGCCCGGGACTGCTTCCCCGCGTGGTCACCGACCGACGGTGAGGCCGGCAACTGGAACAGCCAGTACGACCAGATCTCGGTACGCCGCAGCGAGAACGTCTGGGTCGACCACAACACGTTCACCGACGGCGACAACCCCGACAGCGCCCAACCCGTCCACTTCGGCAGGCCGTACCAGGTGCACGACGGCTCGCTGGACGTCACGCACACGGCCAGCCTGGTCACCGCGTCGTGGAACCGTTTCACCGGCCGGGACAAGCTGCTGCTGATCGGCTCGTCCAACACCGTCGGACCGGACGTGGGGCGGCTGAGGGTCACGCTGCACCACAACCTCTTCGACGGTGTCCTGCAACGGCTGCCGAGGGTGCGCTTCGGGCAGGTCGACGTCTACAACAACCACTACCGGCTCGCTGGGGACGACTTCCAGTACGCGCTCGGCGTCGGCGTGCAGTCGGCGATCTACGCGCAGAACAACTTTTTCACCCTGGACGCGGCGGTCGACCCGGCCGATCTGCTCTACGACTGGGGCGGCACCGCGTTGACCGAGCGCGGCTCCTGGGTGCGCCAGGGCGACGGGCCGGCGCGGCCGGCAGACCTGCTGGCGGCGTACAACGCGAGCCACGATCCCGACCTCGCCGCAGACGCAGGCTGGACACCGACCCTGCGCCGCGCCCCGGCCCTCCCCACCCCGCTGGTCCCCACCCTGATAGATCCGCTAGCCGGCGCCAACCGCCTACCAGCCTGACCCACCCCACCCCACCCCACCCTGCCACGTCGATCATGGAGTTGTGGTGACCGGTTCGGCCCCATAAGGGGTGCTCTGTCACCCACCACAACTCCATGATCGACCGAGGCGGGGGTGGGGAATCGTGGTCGGGTCGACGACGTACGGGCTCATCGACGTGGAGAAGATCGGCTATAAGTGACGCATGGACTTCCCGCCGCACCTGGGCAGCATGCCGATGCACGCGATCACCGAGATCCACGGCGAACCGGGCTTGCTGGAGCGCTTCCGGTTGGAGGTCCAGCAGTTCGACGACGCCGCCCGGGCGCGGTTGACCGCCGCGCTCGATCTCGCCGCCGACCTGCACCGCGACGACCGACGCGTCCGTGAGCCGTACCTGAACCACCTGTTGCGGGTGGCGATCCGGTTGATGCACCACTACCAGGTGCGGGACGTGGATGTGATCGTCGCCGGTCTGCTGCACGACGCGGTCGAGGACCACCCGTCCGAGTTGGCCGACGCCGACCCGGGGGGCGACCCGACCGCTGCCGCGTTGCGCGCGCTCGCCTCCCGGTTCGGGCAGCGGGTGGCCACCCTGGTCGCCGCCGTCACCAATCCGGTGTACGACCCCGCGCGGGACCGCAACACGCAGTACCGGGAGCACCTGGCGGTCAGCCTGGACCGGGAGCCCTGGGCTCGAGTGATCAAGGTGTCGGACTTCACCGACAACGGTGTGGGAGTGATCCACACGGTCGGGCCGAAGGTCGTCTCGTCGGCCCGGAAGTACCGGCCGTTGGTGCCGCTCTTCCGGGACCTGATCGGCCGGCCGGACACACCGCTGTCGCCCGCGGTGAAGCGGCACATCTTCGCCCAGCTCGATCTCGCCGAGGAGCGCTTCAGCGCCATCCTGGACCAGCCGGCCCCGAACTGACGCTCGCCGCGTCACCCGCCCGGGTTCCGCGACACATTCTCGGATCTGCGTTCACGTCCTGTCCCGCCGCGATCTGCTCAGGGCGACGCGTCGTCCGTCCCCAGAGCCCCGACTACGCGGACGCGAGCCTCGGCTGGGACGAGTTGTTCGTGCACTATCCGCTGGTCATCGTCTTCGCCCAGGAGACCCGGGACGTGGTCAACGCCCTCACCTGGGCACGGCAGCACAACGTCGCGCTGCGGGTACGCAGTGGACGCCACAGCCTTGAGGGCTGGTCGAACGTCGAACGTCGAACGTCGACAACGGCATCGTGATCGACGTCAGCGAACTGAAGGCCAGCCACATCGATCCCGCCGGTCGCATCGCGAAGGTCGGCGCGGGGCTGAACCAGTTGGAGGCGGTGACCGCGCTCGGGGAGCACGACCTGGCCGCCACCACCGGCACGGAGGGGACGGTCGGCCTGTCCGGCGCGACCCTCGGCGGCGGCTTCGGCTTCCTCACCCGCTACCTCGGGATGGCCTGCGACAACCTGATCGGCGTGGAGATCGTCGTAGCGGCGGGCGCGGACGGCGCGAAGGTACTCGAGGTGGACCCGTGGAACCACGCGGACCTGCTCTGGGCGCTACGCGGCGCCGGCAACAAGGCGAAGTACGACCCCCACAACGTCTTCCAGTACGAGCAGAGCATCCCACCCGCGACACACTGACCGGCCCCACCGCGCCCTCACCCCGCCGCGCCGCGCTCACCCCACCCTGCTCCCCGCGCCTCACTCCCCTCACCTCGCTCCCCTCACCTCACCTCATGCGCATCCTTTGCTCTGCACCCCTGGGCGCACCAGCTACAGACGGTGACTGTCGCCTCCGTGGGTGCAGAGCAAAGGACGGCCGAGAGGTGTCCGGGGGTCGCCGCCGTGGACGGACCAAAGAGGGCGAAAGAGGGTACAGGAGGGCGAAGGCGTGGGGCCGGCGAGGGGCCGCGACAGCGGGCCGGTCACGGAGACGGGACGGTCGCACCGGTCACACCGGTCACACCGGCGCGGACGAGCTGCTCCAGCCAGGGTGTCGGGGCGACGCCCAACTCCCGGCCCAGGTCGGCACGGAACAGCTCGAACCGCCGTACCGCCTCGTTGATGTTGCGCTCCGCGAGGTGCACGGCGATCAACGCCCGGGTGGCGCTCTCCCGCAGCGGTTCCAGGTGCACGGCGGTCAACGCCACCTGCACCGCCTCGCTGTAGCGGCCCTGCGTGGTGAGTCGCTCGGCGAGCGCCTCCAGCGCGTACAACCGGGTCTGTCGCAGGCGTTCCCGCTCGGTCAGCACCCAGTCGTCGTACCAGCCGGGCAGCAACTCGCCGGTCGCCAGCGCCGGCACGCCGAAGCCGACGCCCACCGCCGGTGAATTGCCGGCCAGGAGCGCGGTGGACGCCGCGCCCAGGGTGGCCACGTCGCTGACCACCCCGGGGGCCAGGGCCAGCCGATCGTCCTCCCGCACCAGCGGCTCGGGGGTCACCCGGTGCAGCCGCCAGAGCATGGTGCGCAGGTTGGCGCGGGCGCGCTCCTCGTGGGAGCCCGGCCAGAGCGTGCCGGCGGCCTCGGACCGGGCACAGTGCTGCCGTACGCCGAGGTAGGCCAGCAGTCGGCGGGCGCCCTGCGGCACCGCCACCGCCCGTCCGTCGCGTTCCAACCCGAACCCGCCGAGCAGCCGTAGCGCGTACCGGGGAGGCAACCCCGTGCCGGCCTCGGGCGTCCCGGTGCGATCGTCCCGCGTCACCTCGTGAACAGCCATGCTTGCGCCTCTCGCACCGATCGCCCCGTGGGAGTTCCACGGTCGGGTGTGGACGATCGTCGCGCCAGCGCAGTGTCGTCACACCGACCCGGCGAGCGGCGTGGATCAACCGTTCGCCGGAGTCGGTGCCGACCGTTCAGCGCAGCTTGCTCAGCGTCTGGGCGTACCCGGTCCACTCGGCGGCGTCGCCGACGTCGGCGCGTACCCCGGCCTCCTTCATGATGCCGAGCACCTGCTCGGCCGGCGCGTCGGCCAGCTTGCCGAGGGTGCTGATCCCGGCGCGGGCCAGCGCGGCCCGGGCCTTGGTGGGCACCCCGGCGAGCATGGCGATGTCGGCGTCCGCGACGTTCTCCAGCTCGGCCTCGATGCCGAGCGCGGCGGAGACCGCCGACTGGGCGCCGACGGTGGTCCGGACGATGACGGCCTCCCGCTCGCTGACCTCGGCGAACATCGCGTCCAGGCTCGGGTAGCTGGTGTCGGCCGGCAACACCTTGAGCACGTCGCGGATGCTCCGGCCGTCGGCCACCTCGTCCTCGCCGAAGAACCGGATGAACTCCACCAGCTTCACCTCGCGCGGGAAGCGCTGCCGGACGTCGCCGTGCTCGGCGGCGTAGCGGGCGAGTTGGGCGGCACCGCGGACCTTCGGCCCGACCACCACGTCCACCCCGAGGGTCTCGACGGCGGGCAGCACGATGGTGCCGGCCTTGGTCTGCCAGATGCTGACCTTCTTGTCCATGAACATCGTGGTGCCCATGTACTTCCCGAAGTCCAACGCGCCGATGTAGTTGGGGATCTGCTCGAAGGTGTACGGGCCGGGCACGATCTTGTTCTCGTGCACCGTCGAGTGCAGCCGGTTGATCTCCGCGCGGATCTCGTCGAGCAGCCGGCGCAGGCTGACCCGCATGGCCGCCATGCAGGAGAACGCCTTGGCCAGGTCCGCCCCGAGGTGGTCCAGGTCGTGTTCGATGCGGTGGAACCGCTCGTTGAAGCCCTGCTCGCCCGGGGTCTGCCCGGCCTGCACGACGTCCTCGCCGTCGACCCAGTCGGTGTGCGCGAAGGTACGGGCGAACGGTGGCGGCGCGCAGCCCGGCTCGACGGCGGGGAACGCCTCGGCATAGCTGAACACCCGTTTCGCGGTGCCCACGTTCTCGTAGATCCAGGACGAGACCAGCACACTGGCGTCGGAGGCCGGAATGCCGTGCTTGGTGAACGCCTCGTACAGCTCGGTGACGGTCACCCCGTCGTAGTTGATCTCACTAGCCATGGTGGTGTCCCTCTCAGAGCTGGTCGTACACGCCGCGGTGCCGGCGCTGTTGGAAGGTGCGGAAGGTCCGGGCCACCGCCGGGCGCAGCGGCTCGGCGGTGCCGTCGTCGTCGAGGTCGACGTGGTCGCGGCGGATGCCGAACGTGTTGACCTCCACGCCGAGCGGGCAGACCCGCGACAGCGCGTTCATCAGCCGCTCGTACTGCTCCAGGTTCAGCGTCACCCCGTCGGGCAGTTCCACCCGGAACTCGTACGGGTCGGTCCGACCGGTCCGCACGTAGGAGAGCGCCACCACGGCGACCAACCCGGCGTGGGTGGGGCGCAGCACGGTCCGCGCGCCCACCGCCTTGATCTCCGCGGTGCCGCCGCCGAGCCCCACGGTGTACCAACGGAACCCGGTGGCCCGGCGCTCGGCCAGGTTCAGCCCGGCCTGCGGCAGGCCGATCACGCTGCACACCAGCAGCAACCGGTTACCCGTCTCGACGAGCGGCAGCGCGGCGGCGAGGTGCTGGTCGCGCAGCAACCCGACCAGCCGGGCCAGCCGATCACCGGCGGCCGGCTGCCCGGCGATCAGCGCGGCGGCCAACGCGGCCGGCAGTTCGACGGTCTCCACCAGCTCGTCGGGGAGGCGGTTCAGCGCGGCCACCACCGGCGCCGGGTCCCGTACCGCCGGCAGCCCGGCGGCGGCCAGGACCGCGTCGACCGGTTGACCGGCCGGGCGGGTCGGCACGGCCGCCCACCGGGTGCGGGCCGCCGCGTCGGTCATCGGCGACCAGGCGGTCTCACCTGAGCTGGTCCAGGCCGCACCGGCCGCGCGGAGCCCGGCCAGCAGCAACGCGTTGCCGCCCGGATCACCGGGTGCGTGGAACTGCGCCTCGACCGCCGTGTCCGCACCGACAGCCGCGTTCAGTGGGGCGGTCACCGCCAGTCCTCGGGTGGGCAGGTGCGACACGTACATCCGGGTGGTGCTGATCCGGTGCGCGGTCGGCAGCCCGCACACCCGCCACAGCCAGGCCACCTCCCCGTCCGCCCCCACGGTGGGCACACCGGCGGCGCGGGCGGCGGCGATCAGCGCCTCGGCGGTCCGGTCGGCGGTGACCGCGCGCCCGGTGTCCAGCACCCGGTTGCGCAGGTCGGTCGCCTGCGCCGGGGTCGGCCAACTGACGTCCACGCCGAGACCCAACTCGTAGCGGCTGCCGCCGGCGTCGTCCTGGGCCCGGGTCACCTGCCACACGATCGACGAGCCGAGCGCCCGGCAGACCCGCCCCGCCCGGTCCAGGGCCGCGGCCAGCGGCGGCGCGATGCCGTGCGTGCTCTCGAAGGTGTACGACTGGCGCAGGCTGGCCCGCAGCGCGGTGATCTCGGTCAGCCGGTTGGCCGGTAGCGCCCGGCCGGCGTGCACCGTGTTGTTCGGCGGCGTGTTCGCGGGCAGCACGAGACGGTCGCGGCGCAGTTGGGCGAGGAAGTTCGTGCGGTGCTGCGGATCGCCGGCGGCGACCAGCCGGATCGCCACCGCGAACCGGTCGTCGTCCTCGCGGAGCGTGAAGCGCGCGCCGCCGGGCAGGTCGGCGAAGAGCCCGGTGTTCGGGTCGGTGTCCGCGCCGGGGCCGTTGAGCAGTCGCCGTACCGCGCCCGGGGTGGGCAGCAGGAACCGCCGGTACAGCCCGAGCCGGTGGGCGTACGCGGCGTCCGGCTCGCGGGCCGGCGGGGCCAGCCGGCGGGCGTACACCTCGCCGTTGGTCGGCTCGTGCACCAGCTCGTCGACGAAGCGGGGCACCCCGACGTCCGCGCCGATCCGGTCCAGCGCGTCCCGCCGGGCGTGCGCCAGCGTGCGGTAGGCGTGCACCTCCCGGGCCGCGCGGCGCAGCCGGTGCTTCTCGTACGACACCAGATACAGCAGCCGGCCCAGGTTGCCCTCCAGCACGGCCAGCTCGACCAACCCGGTGAGCGCGGCACCGGTGACCGCCGTGGCGGGCGCGCCGTCGACAGCGCGCTCGGCCGTGACGGCGACGGCGAACGAGGCGACCAGGGGCTCGTCGGCGGTGTCCGGCACGTACGCGGGCACCGACGCCCCGCCGGCCGACCAGGGGGCGAAGACCACCGGTGGCAGCGCCCTCTCCCCCGTGCCACCCGGGTCGACGGTGACGGTCACCCGTACCGTCTCTTCGGTGAGGTCGCGGCGCAGCACGACGGTGAGCAGGGGGTGTCGGCTGGTCCAGTCCACCACCGCCGCGCCGGTGCCGGTGAGCGGCACCACGACCCGTCGGACCGTGCCGGGGTACGGGCCTTCCAGCTGGTCGACGAGGTTACGTTCGACGGACGGGTCGGCACCGTCCACCGGTACCCGGATGTCGGTCATCGGGCCCCCGCTCAGACGATCCGGAACGGCCGGGGGTCGTCCCGGTCGACGTAGACGGGCACCTGGTTCGCGGCGAGCACCGCGTTGTCGCCGACCGGCAGTCGCTGGACGCCGTCGCCGGTGGGTGCGCTGCCGGTGACCACCACCGCCGAGTCGGCCGGGAAGCGGACCAGCCGCAGGTCGCGGACGTCCGCGACGCCGGGCTCGTTCATCAGTGTCCAGATCACCTCGGCGGCGCGGACCGGCTCGCCGAAGGGCAACTCGTCGACGTAGCGGCGCAGCCGGGCGTGCAGGCGGGCGCGCAGCTCGGTGGCGGCGGTGGACGCGTTCACCGTCTCCTTCGAGCCGGTGGGCAGGGGCAGGCCCCGGATCACCAGGTCCGCCTCGACGCCGATGCCCACCTCGTCGGCGCGGTCCACGGAGGCGAAGATGCCCACCGGGCGGAGGTCCTCGATGACCGACTCGACGGCGGCGTGCAGACCGTCCGGGCCGTCCCAGATCGCCGCGGCGGTGGGCGCGACGAGGACCGTGACGTAGTACGGGTTGCCCAGGTCACGTTCGGTGCTGAAGACCCGCTCGATGAAATTGAAGTTGCCGAAGATGGACTGGTTGAGGTCCAGCCCGCCCCGGCCGTCGAAGACCTGCACCTGACGTACGCCGGGCACGGTCGCCACGGCCAGGCCGATCGCCTCGGCCGTCCAGATGGAGCGGGGCGCGGCCAGCAGCAGTTGCCGGTAGCGGGCGTCGGGGACCTGCTGTTCACCCCCGGTCAGCGCGACGGTGTGGGTGATCTCCACCAGCTCCTTGCCGGCGGCCTGCTCGGCGTCGTCCAGGTCGGCCAGCAGGGTGTCGGCCCGGTTCCACCTGTCGATCTTCTGGTTGGGCTGCGCGGGGTCGAGGTTGTGCGCGGGGCCGGGGTAGAAGGCGGCGACGGCCGGTACGCGTTCGGCCACGGCGGCGGAGAGCACGACCGTCTCGTCCAGGGCGACGTGGTGCCCGCCGGGAGTGGACAGTCGGGCACCCCGGGGCAGCGTGAGCTGGGTGCGGCCGGTGGGCAGCGCGGCGGTCAGCGTCAGCTTCACCGTGCCCCGCGCCGGCAGGTAGGGCCGGGGGATGCCGAGTTCCTCGCCGAGGCGGGTCAGCGCGTCGGCGGTCGCCGACACGACGTACGAGTTGTCGTAGACGGCCCCGAGCGCCGCCCACAGTCGGGCGTCCTCCAGCGCGGCCAGTTCGAGGACCTTGCGCAGCACCGCGCCGCTGGTCAGGTCGATGTCGTCGCCGAAGAGCAGCCGGGCGGTGGCCAGCTTCTCGGCGAGCAGCCGGGCGAAGGACTTCGGCACGAAGCCGCTCTCGACGATGCCGAAGCCGGTCGAGCCGGTGGACCGCAGGGCGGCGGCGTCGACGGCCAGGACGTCGGCCAGCTCGGCCGGGAGCGTCGGATCAGACATTTGGCAGCTCCCCGAGATGCACCGAGAGCCGGTCGTCGGTGATGGTTTCGAACTGGACCTGGACCTGGAGGGTGCGGGAGGACCGCAGCGCTGCCGCCGCCGCGTCGTCGGCACGGCCCGCGCCGAGCCGGCCGTCGTCGAGGTTCACGTCGACGATCTTGCGGACGCGCGGGTCGCGGTCGAGCAGGGTGATGATGCCGATGCGGACCTGTTCGCGGATCAGATTCGGCTCGATCTGCTCGGCGAGGGCGTTGAGACCGTCGAAGCCGAAGGTGGCGTCGAAGACGTTCGAGCCGCGCAGCGTGGTCAGCGCCACCGCGAGGCTCTGCGCCACGTTGTCGGTGCCGGCGACCAGGGCCAGCACCCGGCCGTCGGGGCCGTCGTCGAAGACGACGTCGCGGGCCAGGTCCACACCGGGCATGGTGGGTTCGAAGGCGAGGCCCCAGCCGAGGTAGCGGCGCTGGGCGGCCTGCCGTTCCCGTTCGGTGCGGTCCATCTCAGACCGCCTTCAGCTTGGTCTGCCCGGCGGTGGCGGCCAGGCCGGAGGTGCTGCCGTCGGTGGCGCCGCCGAGCGAGCCCAGCGCCACCCCGGCTCCGCCCACAGTCAGCTTGCCGGCGGCTCCGGTCGCCGAGACCACGGTGCTGCACTGCTTGGTGGAGTTGCTGGTGGCGATGGTGCAGCCGGTCACCGACTTGCCGCTGATGCCGTCGAGCCGGACCACCGGCTTGTGGTCGACGGTCAGCTTGCCCTGCCCGGCCGGAGAGACCTTCCCCTGGTTGGGGCAGTGCACGTCGCTCGACGTGGTGAGCACGAAGGCCATGTCGTTCCCCTCAGTGGACGTTCATCGCGTTGCCGACCTGGACGTCGACGTCGTCGGCGGCGATGCTGACCGTGCCGCCGCTGATGTTCACCGCGCCGTTGCCCGCGTCCAGGTCGATCTGCGTGGCGGTGATGGTGATCGAGCCGTCCTGCTTCATCACGATCGACGACCCGCCGGCGGCGTGTTCGATGGTGATGCTGTCGGCTTCGTCGGCGCGGGCCGGGCGTTGACCGCGCCCCTTCAGCTGGGCCCGGCCCACCCGCACGGTCAGCTCGCCCAGCTCGATGACCCGGTTGCCGTCGCCGTCGGTGAGGTCGTGCGCCACCTTGCCGTCGTGGTCGGCGGGGGTCACCGTGTCACCGATCGACGAGCGGCTGGTGCTGGCCACCCCCACCGGCAGGGAGAGCCACCAGTCCCCCGGCTCGGACACCGGCGCGTGCCCGGTGGGCCAGAGCGCGCCGACGTCGACCGGGTCGTCCGGCGCGCCGTTGCGGTAGGCGAGCGCCACCCGGGTGCCCGGGTAGCGGGGCAGAATCAGCCCGCAGCCGCCCCAGGCGAACGGGGTCAGGTAGGTCACCCCGGGCAGCGGCGCGGGCTGTTCCCGGCGTACCGGAAGACGGCGGGCGCCGTTGGGTCGGCCGTCCGGGCGAACGAGGCCCTCCCACACCGTCTCGGTCTGCGCCGGTGGTTCGACCGCGCCGCTGGCGTTGGTGGCCGCCGCGCGTACCTCGCCGATCTCCAGGCCGCGGGTCTCGCCCCGGGCCGCCCGGGCGGCGCGGCGCACCGCGTCGGCGGCGGCCACCCCGGGCGACGAGGTCGGGCCGGCCGGTTCGGCGGCGGCCACACCGGAGGCGTCGCTCCAGCTGTCCCAGGCCTGTGCGGCGGCGGCGACCTCGACGCCCTGCACCACAGTGACGAAACCGGCGGTACGCGACAGTGTGTGCCGGGCGGCGCTGAGGTAGAGCAGTTTCGCCCCCGCACCCAACTCCCCGGTCGACGGGGCGAACGGCGCGGCGAACGAGCCGAGCAGCGCCGCGCCGACGCTACCCAGCGTGGTGGCCTCGTCGGTGGCGGGCGGGTCGAAGCGCACCAGGTCACCGGGCTTCAGGTCCGGGCGGCCCTTGAGCGTCAGCGTCCACGCCCGACGGCGGGGCGCGGCGGTGCCGCCGGCCTCGGTGGCCGCGTACGGGTCGGTGTCCTGGCTGCCGTTCTCGGTGCACGCCAGCAGGCCGGTGGCGAGGGTGAGCGGCTTCGGTTCGCCCTCCGGGTACGGGATGGGCCGCTTACCCACGTGCACGGTGCCGTCGCGGATCAGCAGCATCCCCCGCCCGTACGCGTTGAGCGACTGCTGCACCGCACCGCCGATCCGCTCCAGCGCGGCACGGTAGAGCAGCCCGGCGCCGAAGGCGGCCCGCTCGTCGCCGGCCGCCTCGGTGGCGCCCCGGGTCATCGTGCCGTCCGGGTTGGCGCCCCAGGTGGTGATGTCCACTCCGGTTCGTTGGGCGATGGTCTGGACCGCGGCGTTGAACGTGGCCGCCTCGAACCGTTGCGCGACCCGCTGACCGAGCCGGGCGTACGCCTGCTCGACGAGGGTCAACTCGGTGTCGTACGTCCGTTCGCCGGTGAGCCGGCGCACCTTCGTCACCCGCAGGACGGCGACCAGCGCCTGGGTCAGCTCGGCCGGGGTGGGGCCGGCGTTGACGCCGACCAGGTTGGTGAAGAACGCGCCGACCGAGGTGTTGGCGTCGCGCCAGTACAGGTGCAGCTTCGCCACCAGCGGCGGTTGCCCCTCGGCGGTGCGCAGCGCGGCGAAGTGCTCGTCGATCAGCCCCTGCACGGTGACGGTGTACGCGCCGGGACCCAACCCGTCGGGCAGGGCGGCGTCGATGGCCGCGTAGTAGTCGGCGCTGGTCAGCGTGAGCGCCACGTCGGGGCTGAGCCCGGTCGGGGTCTCCCGGTGGAAGGTGATGGTCCAGCCGGCGTCGTTGCCGACCGCGCCCTGGCGGACCTGACCGGTCTGGAACGGCGTGAGCGTCATCGCAGCACCCTCCGCAGCTTCTTGTCGAGCAGGTAGCGGTAACGCAGCCGGGCCGGGCCCAGCTCGGATTCGACCCGTTGGGCCGGTGGACGACGACGCCAGACGAACTCGTTGATCGGCGGCGGCCCGAACTGGTCCACCGCCTGGTCGGCGCGCCGCCAGGCCAGCGTCACCGACGAGCCGTAGTCGCCGGAGCCGCGTACCGTCCCGGCGTGCAGCACCCAGGCGAGCACCAGCACCTCGACGGCGACCCGGGCGGAGCCGGTGGTGTCGGCGGGCGTACCGGCGTCGGGGCAGACCCGGCGCAGACCGGCGGCGAACGGCACCGAGCCGAGGATCCGGGTGCCCTGGCGGACGACGAGGCGCAGCGGCGCCCGGCCGACCAGCGCCGGGGGCGGGGGTGCGGTCGGCGGCGCTGGTCGGGGCGCCAGGTCGTCGGCGGAGCTGCTCACCACGGCGAGCGGGTCGGTGGCCAGCCACTGCCGGGCCAGCCCGGTGGGCAGGATCAGCACGCCGTGCACACCGGCGCCCAGCTCGACGCGGTGCGGGAGGCCGGCGGTGAGGCTCTGCCGCACCTCGGTGAACCCGGCGGGCACCTCGACGGGCGTCTCCGGCAGCAGGTAGCGGTCGATCGGGAACGGTGGCATCAATTGCCCAACCCGTCGGCTAGCGCGCCGACTCCGATGCTGGCCACGTCGAGCAGCTTGCCGAGCAGGCTGGGACGGGGCACGTGGACGAGGGTGATGGTGGTGTCCAGGACGTCGCGGCGGGCGGCGGAGGCGTTGAAGGTCAACGACTGCACCTGCATGTCGGTGCGGATGGTCATCGAGGTGACCAGGATCAGCCCGCCGAACTTCCCCCCGGAGTACGCGGCGAGGGCCGTGCCGCGTTTGCTCGCCTCGGCCATCGTCTCCAGGGCGAACTTCCAGGCGTAGCGTTCCGCCCCGACCAGCACACCGGTGAGCGTGATGGTGTCGTCGTGGGTGGCCACGATCGCCTTGTGCGCGGTGGAGCCGATCGGCGGCAGGTGGTACGTCTGGGCGAGGGAGATGGCGGTGACCGCCCACAGGGGGATCGGCAGCACACCGTCGCTGATGATCGCCGACGGCACGGTGCCGTACCGCATGAAGCTGCTGGTGATGGCCATGCTCAGCGCCCTCCGGTGGGTGGCAGTGGCACCGGCGTACCGGTGGGTTCGACGGCCAGGCCCAGGTCGCGCAGGGCCTGGGTGATCTCGCGGACCTCGCCGGCGGCGCTGGTGACGCGCAGCCGCAGCCGGCGCTGCTCCAGTGCCGCGCTGATCCGCGCGGGCCGGGTGGACGCGGAGCCGCGCCGGTTGATCCGGTCGATCTCGGCGGCGGCGTCCTCCATCCGGGAGATCGCGTCGAGGATCCGCGGGTCGGGGGTGAAGCCGGGGTCGTCGCGGTGCAGCCGGGCGATGGCGTCGCGGAAGTCGGCGGCGTCGCGGCGCAGGTTGGCGACGAGGTTGTCGGTGAGCGCGCTGACCCCGGCGACGCTGGTGGCCCGGTGCGACTTGTCGTCGATCAGCCACACCCAGCCGTCGTGGCCGATGCCGACCAGGTCGGTGCCGGCGACCTTGACGTTGGCGTCCGGGCCCTTGAGGAACAGCTCGATGCTGCTCAGCGAGAAGGCCGCGCTGTACTCGCCGAGGACCCCCCGACCGTAGGTGACCATGTCGTGCCGGAGGTAGGCACGGAAGCCGGGGCCGTCGTCGGCGCGTCCGCCCCGGTCCCGGAAACGCCGCCACAGGGTGGTCAGTGCCTCCGGGTTGTGCAGGGCGAGCTGCTGGGTGAGCCAGATGTCGCCGCCGGCCACCACGGCCCGCAGGTCCGCGTCCCCGATCCGGGCGAGGGCCTCGGCGAGCCGGGCGTCGTTCACCTGCAGGGCGCGGGAGCGGGCCCGGCCGAGGTCGTCGACGGCGGTCCGCAGCCGGGCCACCTCGTCGGGCGTGAGCCGGCCGCCGAGGCGGGTCTCCAGGTCCGCGACGGCGGCCCGCTTGGCGCTCTCGCTCTCGGCGGCCACCGTGCGCCACAGCGCGGCCGGTTCCAGCTCGGCGGCGCGGCGCAGCGCGGCCTGCCGGTCCGCGGGCAGGGCCCGGAACGCGTCGCCGACCATCGTGGTGGGCTCGACGTGCCGGCCGGCCGCGCCGCTGCCGGCGTCGAACTCGCGCAGCAGCGAGTCGGCGTACGCGCCCGCGTCGTCGGCCAACCGCAGCGGCGCGTCGCCGACGATGCCGTCGCGGGGTCGGCTCAGCTCCCGCATCTCGGTGCTGAGCTGGTCGAAGTACTCACCGAGGGTGGCCACCCGCACCCCTTCGGGCAGGGTGCCGCCCTCCAGCACGTGGTCGAGGATCGCGGCGATGTTGTCGCGCAGCACGGCGATGCGCTCCAACCGGTTGAGCGCGTTGCCGAGGTGCAGGTCGCCGACGTCGTCGACGATGCGCCGGATGAGGTGTTCCAGCAGCCGCCGGGAGCGCACCTCGCCGGCCTCGCTGTGCTCGGCGATTGTCCGCATGAACCGGCGCAGCCGGGGGTTCGCGTCGGCGGCGGCGTGCACGGCGGCGGCGTCGAGGAACCGGCCGGCGCGGAACCGGCGGGGCCCGGTCACGGCCGCACCACCGGTACGCGCGGCCCGGCGGCGGCACCACCGGGTGCGGAGTCGAGCACCATGAGGATGAACCGGGCGCCCTCCGGGCCGCCGACCGCGCCGCTGAGCATCGCCTCACGTTCCACGTACGCGAGGATCGGCTCCATCAGCTTCTGCACGACCCGTTCCAGCACCTCGTTGAGCAGGATCTCGGTGAGGAAGGCCTGGAGCAGGTCACGGGACGCGGCCTCGACGATCTGCCGGGTGACCCGGCGCACCACGTACCCCCGGGCGGCGCGCAGCCCCGCGCGGACGCCGAAGCGCACTGCGACCCGGCCGCCGCGCACGGCCGCGCCGCCGATGGTGCCGGCCTCCGGGATCAACGACATCGCCAGCCCGAGGTACGCGGCGAACAGCTCGACCTCGACCTCGGTGCGGGTGAGCACCAGCTCCGGGTCGAGCATCGAGGAGTAGAGGCGTTCGCGCTGGTGGGCGTGCGCCACGTCGACGGCGGCGACCGCCACCCCGACGACGAAGCCCAGCGGTGGGCACAGGACGGACAGCGCGATGATCCCCACCATGGTGGCGAAGGCGCTCAGCGCCTCCCGGCCCAGTTCGGTGCTGAACAGGTCGTCGACGCCGGTGGCGTAGTAGAGGTTGCCGCCGAAGAACTCGCCGATCTGCTGGTGGGTCACCAGGTGGATGCCCTGCAGCGCGTACCGTCCCCGGGGGATCGTCGCCGACGGGATGTGTTCACTGATCCGGCTGGACCGGAACGCGAACCGGGCGTCGGTGCGGGCACGGCCGAGCATCTCGGTGTTGTTGCGCCGCATGTCCTGCAGCACCCGCCACAGCTCGTCGCGGATCGCGGCACGGTTGCCGGCGAAGCGGGCCAGCACGTCGGGCAGGTCGGTGATCTGCTTGACCAGCGGGTCGACGCCCTCGGCCTCGCCGCGTTGGATGACCAGCGCCTGTTCGATCTCGGCGAGGGTCCAGAGCACCGCGTGCGAGTCACGGATGCGGGTGGCGCCGTCGCGTTCGACGATCTCGCCGGCCGCGCCGGGGCTGCTCAGGGCGGCCTCGGTGGCGAGGAAGGCGCTGGAGACGGCACGGGCGGCCCCGTACCAGGCGGTGGACGGGTTGGCCATGCTCAGCGTGGCGACGGTGCCGCCGCCCAGGTCGGTGTGCGTCTGCGTCCACCGGGCGGCCTCGTGCCGGCGCAGCCGCTCCCGCAACCCCTGCAACTCGGCGTAGTCGGTGAGCTGGGAGACGATCAGCCGCTCGAAGATCGGCGCGTACCTGTCGAAGTGGGTGATCCGGGCGTCGATCCCGGTACGCGAGCTGAGCAGCAGTTGCACCAGCATGGCCTGGCTGCCGACGACGAAGAGCTGCCCGACAGCGCCCTTCACGGCCGGGCTGAACGCCTGGACGAAGTGCAGGTTCCAGGACGCGGACGTGTCGATCCAGCCGCCCTGGATGCGGGCGAAGTGTTCGGGCCGGCTGTAGCGGCCCATCACGAGTTGGGCGAGGCGGTCCAGGCGGGGCACCACCCCGGCCAGGTGGCGCAGGAACTGCACGGCGGGCGAGGCGACCGGCCGGAAGTCCAGCGGGCCGAGTCGCCCGCTGCCCTCCGGTACGGGTCGGGTGAACGCCTCCCGCTCGGCCGAGCCGACCAGCAGGCTGATCGCCGCGGCCCGACCGCGCAGCATGGCGGCGGCCTGGAGGCAGAAGTTCGCCGGATAGCGGCACGGCTCGCCCATCTGCAGGCGGAACGCGATGTCGTCCATCAGTCGGCGCAGTTCGTCGCCGTCCGGGCCGAGGGCGGCCAGCTCCGGCTCGCCGTTGAAGGGGGCGCAGGCCCGCAGCTCGGAGTGCTCGCCGGTGACGGCGGGGAACCGTCTGCCGTCGGTGCCGGGCGGGGCGCTGGGGCTGCTCGGGTCGAAGACGAACCCGCCCCGCCGAGCCCCGCCGGTGCCGTCGCCGCTGCCACCGGCACCCCCGCCGGGCCCGGTGCCGGTGCCCAACCCGCCCGATCCGCTGCCGCCCGGTCCGCCGCCCGCGCCACCCGGGCCGGTGCCGGATCCGCTGCCCGCGCCGCTGCCGGACCCGTTGCCGCTGCCGTCGCCGATTCCTCCGCCGGGCGGCGCGTTCGGGTCCGGTGGGGTGGCCGGTCGGTGCTCGACGCTGATCGGCAGGAGGTTGGCCGTGCCGGTCCAGTGCAGGTTGTCGTCGGTCTCCTCGGTGCCCACCAGCAGCAGGGAGACCCCGCCGATGCTGACCACCACGAGGCAGGTCGGCACCGCACCACCCACCGAGGCGAGGATCGCGTCGACCCGCCGGGTCACCTCGGCGTCGACGGCCCGTTCGATCTGCGCCTGGTACTCGTCCACGCTCGTGGTCTCGCCGCGCGGTTGGGCGATCCGCAGCCGGTGCCGGATGTCGGCGCTCAACTCCTCGTCCACCATCGACACCAGGGCGCTGCGGTCGGCCACCGGCCGCCGCGTCACAGTGCCGGGCTGCGGGCTGGGGATTCGCTCCTCCACCTCGAAGTGCGGCTGCGGGGTGGCCCGGAACACCGTCTCGCCGAACCGTTCGAAGGTGAGGACCGACAGTGGAGTCGTGGTCACCATGACCGCCCAGACCGGCCGCCCGTCGGAGCCGATCACCCGCGCGATGATCCCCTGCGGGGTGCCGGACGGGAGGCCGCCGTGCTGGCGTACCGCCTCGCGGGCCAGCTCGGCGAAGTGACCGGCCAGGTAGGCGGCGGGGCGCAGCAGCCACCGGTAGGTCACCGGTGGTGGTTCGTCGCCGTCCACCGGCACCTCGGCGGCGTCCCCGCCGTCGTCGTAGGACGGCACCCGGTAGACAGCGAGGAGGTGACGCATCCGCTGCGGATCGAACAGCTCGGCCGCCGGCCGGCTCAGCGGCAGCGCCACTCCGGCGGGCAGCCCCGGGTCCAGCCGCGCCGCGGTGACCACCTCGTCGATGCGCCGGCGCAGCCGGGCCTCGAAGGCCCGCCGGTCGTCCGGGGACACCCCCTGCACGCCCGCGCCGGTCCAGGCGAACTCCGGCGCTCCGGGGCGTACCTCCAGGTAGCCGCCGCGGGGCGCGACCACCTCGCGGCGGGACCGTTCCAACGCGCGGGCCACCGCCGCGCCGAGCGCCTCGGTCACGGCCTCCGGCCGCTCGGTCACCGACCGGGCGTCGAGCCGGATCCGCACCGGCACGTGCACCGAGATCGCCACCGTCAGAACCGCCCGTCCAGGTGCTCGGCGAGGCGGGCCAACGCCAGGTCGGCGAGCGCGTCGGCGTCGAGGGCGCCGCCGGCCGCGACCACCTCGATCTCCACCGGGAAGTGGTACGCGATGACCGCGCGATCGTCCTCGGCGACCTGCTCGGCCTCGGCCTCGCTGCCGGCCGCCGGCAGCACCAACTCACCCGCGTGCACCAGGGCCAGCCCGGTACGGGTGACCCGGGCGGCACGGCCAGCACCGGTCGCCATTCGCTACCTCCGGTTGATCCTGGTGGGGTTACGGCAGGACGGACTGGTCGCCGGTCTTCGGGTCGACGGTGGCGGCCAGGCTGAAGCCGCTGAAGGTCGCCGCCGGAGCGCCGGAGATGGTGGCGGTGGTCGGGGTGGCGCTGGTGATCAGGCAGTCCCGCAGCACGAAGGACGAGAACGCCCAGTCGTCGCCGGTGTGCTCCAGCAGCGCGATGTCGAACAGTTCACCGTCGAGGGCCAGCTTGGTGAGCCGGCCGGCGACGTCCCCGATCGCCTTGACGGTCATCGTGAAGTTCATCGACACCGGCGCGTGGATGACACCCAGGTGGGTCACCTCGCACGAGTGCAACGCCTCGACGTTGAGCGAGAAGGACGGACTGAACGAGTCGATGGGGCTGATCAGCACCGTCTCGGTGCCCTTGGTGTACTGCACCGCCAGGCGGGTCTTCCACTCCATGGTCTGGTTCCTCCGGGTCAGAACTTGGCCACGAGCGTGACCAGCAGGCGGCTCACGGCCGGGCCGTACGTGACGGTGACGACCAGGTCGACGGTGCGGTCGGCCCGGGCGGCGGTGACGATCGAGGTGTCGGTGGCGGTACGCGCGACCTCGGGGATGGCGAGGATGTCCAGCACCGGGATCTCGACGGTGTAGTCGTCGATCACCGCCTGCCGCTTGAGGGGGCCGAGGATGCCGTCGACCTGGGTCTTCAGCAGCGTCATGCCGGGCTTGGTGATCCGGGCGTCGCCGACCAGGCCGATCAGCCCGGCGCGCAGCATGAACTCGATCTGGTCGAGGGTGCGTACCAGGTCGACGTGCAGCAGGCTGGCGTCGGAGGTGAACAGCCGTCCGTCGGCGAAGTGCAGGCTCTCCCCGGTGATCAGGGTGGGGTCGATGATCGGGGTGAGGTTCGCCTCGGAGAGGCCCTTGATCTCGGCCGGGCTGTACTGCTCAGCCACCGGGATGGCCACTCCACGGATCTTCTTGAGCACGATGCTGTGGTGCACGGGAAGTCCGGCCACGGCGGCCATCGCGGCGGTGGCCGCGTCGCCGTCCGCGCCCCGGGCGGCGATCATCACCATCCGGCTGGTGCTGCTCTTGAGCGGGTTCGCGGCGGTAGTGATGTCGGTGACGTAGGTGGGGCTCTTGTCGGTGGCCGGGTTGACCATGGCGAAGCCGATCCGCCGCTGCCCGGCCGCGGACATCGTCTCCACGTGGGCCTTGAGGGCGTGCAGTCCGGTGGGCGCGCCCGCGCCGGCGGGGTTGCCGACGCTCGACTCGTTGGCCAGCGACACCATCGTCACGTCGTCGGCGGCTTCCAGACCGCCGAGCGCGGCGGCGTAGTCGTCACCGGCGACCTTGACGCCGTACAGCTTGGCCGGGCGCGGGTCCTGAAGGAACGCCAACTCCAACGAGTTGTAGAGGGCGTTGCGGACGACGGTGCCGGCCTGCCGGCGGGCGAAGTTGGTGACCGCGTCGTCGAGGGTCTCGATCCGGACCGGCGTGTTCGCCGGAGCCGAGCCCCCGTCGGCCGTGGACGGTGCCTTGCCCACCACGGCGATGACGCCCGGAGAGCGCTGCGCCAGCGGGGCCGGTGGTGGCACGATCCGGACCTCGATGAACGGGAATGCTGCTGTCGGTGCCACGGGTCCTCCCGGACGAAGTCGCTACTGGTCTGAGTTCTCAGGTCGGGACGGCGGCGAGTCCGATGCCGCTGCGGGCGAGCCACTGGCCGGCCCTCGCGAACCGGGCGGCCCGCTTCTGTGCGTCGGTGCCGGTGTCGCCGCCGGGCCACCCGTCGTCGTCGAACGTCTCGACGGGGACCACCCAGACGGCGACCACCCGGTGTCGTCGCCGGACGTCGTCCGGCGCTGGCACGTCCAGCCCCAACTCCTCGGCGCGGGCCCGCACCAGGCGGGTTTCGACGAGCAGGTCGGCCAGGGAGAAACCCTTGTCGCGGACCAGCACGGCGGCGGCGAACGGCAGTGGGCGCGGAGTGGGCGGGGCGGCCGACGGCGCGGCGTAGCGCAGCTTCACGGTGGCTCCGGCGGCCTGTCCACGCATCCGTGTCACCAGGTCACCGGCGTTCGCGGCGCCGACCCCCGCGAGCAGCCGGTCCAGGTGCGCGTCGGTGAACGCGGCCGGTTGGTGCAGCCCGGCCCGCAGTCGGGTCACCAGCCGGGTGCGGCGTTCGGTCTCCAACTGCGCCGGGTCGGACGGCAACGCGCCCAGGTCCGCGATGATCTGCGGGTCCACGTCGAACGCGGGCACCGCCACGTCCAGGTCCTCGACCCGGTCCCGGGCGACACTGGTGCGCACCACGAGACTGCCCCGCCACAACGCGTCGATGCGCAGCGCCGAGCCGCCCAGGCCGTGCAGGCGTACCCGCACCTCGGTACGGGTCGTGCCGCCGGAGCCCAGCCACTCCCCCTCGGCCACGGTGACGGGGGCGGCGGCGAAGCCGAGGGTCAGCTCGTCGAAGACCGCCGCGTACGGCGGCGCGACAGGCATCGCCTCGGTGTCGTACGCGGCCTCGACCAGGTGCGCCAGCGATGCCTCGTCGAAGAGCGACGCGCGGGTGCCCGGGTCGGCCAACCGCACCAGCACCCCGTCGACGAAGTCCACCGCACGGCCTCCCGGTTGCCCGCGCCGGTGCACAGTGCCCGGCTCGGCACGAGGATCGCGAAAGGCCCGTCACCCGACCGTCACCGCCACCGTCACCACCCCCGGGTGCCGCCCCGACTGTCGGGAACTGCGCACCCACCCGGGCGCGATCCGAGGCGGCGCGACCCAGACGACACGGCGCGACCCGGACGACACGGCGCGACCCGGCGCGACCCGGACGACACGGCTCGACCCGGACGGCGTGGCTCGACCCGGACGGCGTGGCGCGACCCGGACGGCGTGGCTACGGGCATTTCGGGCATTGGTTGTTAGCGTGAGACGCGGATCCGAGGCCGTGGAGGGGTGCCATGACGGACGCCCCCGACGGCAGGCCGAAGCCCCCGCAGCAGTGGCGACGCCGGGGCACCCGCGCGCTGGTCACCGCCCGCGACGGCAGTGTCCGCGGTTGGCGGTGGTGGGCGCGGAACTGGGATCGACTGGTCGCCGCGCTCCAGGACGAGGCGCCCGTCGGATCCGCTGCCGCGCCGGCACCGTCCGGCCCTCTCGTCGAGCAGCGCGACGCGCCCCGACTGATCGCCGTCCCGGCCCGGGGGTACGTGTACTCGTTCTACGTCCGCGCCACCTTCGCCTGGTCGTCACCGGCGAGCCTGCGGGCCGAGGTGCTGAGCTGGTACGTGCAGTACTTCCAGCCCAACGCGATCCAACGGCTGACCCGCCTCGCCGCCGACGCCGCCCGGGACCTGCCCCCGCACCGCGCCGCCGACCTGGAGATGGCGTTGCAGCGGGCGCTCGCCGAGGACCCGGAGTGGTCCTACCGGCGCGGGGACGTCCTGGTGACCTGCCGACCCGACGCCGCCGTCCGCCTCGACGAACGGATCATGCCGGCGCTACGACCGCACGTCGACGCGATGGTGCGGATGGAGTACCAGTTCGACGAGCAGCTGCGCCGGGCGACGTACGCCGAGGAGTTGAGCCGGCGGTGGACGACGATCCTCGGCGACCACCTCGACGAGGACGCGAACCAGGAGTTGGCGGACGCCCGCGAGCACCTCCTCGCCGCGCAACGGGAAGCCGCCCGCTGGATCACCGAACTCCTACACCACCGCGCCACCAAGTCTTGATCGACAGGGTCTGCTGTCGGACATCGGCGGGGTTCGTCAGGAGACGACGGTGGGTGAGGCGGACCACGAGCGCGGTCGGCCGGCAGAGCACCCCCGACCCCTCGACGTACGCGAGAGCCGCCCGCCGCGCCAGTGCCAGTACCCCCGAGTGACCCTGACCCCCGCCCGCCCCCGCCCCCGCCCCCGCATCCGCATCCGCATCCGCATCCGCATCCGCATCCGCTCCACGATCACATGATGGTGAGTAGTTGGTGAGGGCTGCCGAGAACTACCGAGCATCAAGTGATCATGGGCAGATGCGGCGGTTGGCGAGGATGGCGAGGGTCTCTTGGCGGACCGCCACTGGATTCGTCATGAGACGACGGTGACTGAACCGGACGACAAGGATGCCAACGGTGGCGAGCAGTGCGTCGCGGCGGAGATCAACCTCGCGTTCAGCCGGATCGCCGTGGCTGGTCGCGCCGTCCAGCTCGACATTCACCCGTTCCGCCTCGGCGAACATGTCCAGATAGATCGTCCGGGCGCCCACTCGCACCCGCGCCTGCCGGGTGAACGTGGGCATTCCTGGGTCGGTGAAGACGTGGTCATGACCCCAGATCTCCAACGGGCTACGGCAGCCAACGGCGAGTCGATCGACAAGCCCGCGTACCGCTGATCGGTCGGTCAACCTCGGCACCTCGGCAAGGGCGGCGACGAGGCGCTCCGGCGTGGTCAACCGGTCGTTGACCGCGCGGATGATCAGGCTCGGTCGGTCGACCGGCGGCAACAGCGGCCAAGAGTCCACCAGGGTCCGATCGAGCCGGGTAACCGGCAACCCGCGCCGCATCACCACGTGCGGTGGCTCAATCGCGAAGCCGAGCCGGTGCCGCACCACGAGATGCGGCAGACTCCGCAGGCCCGATTCGGCGGTCAGGTCGAGGTGCACCGGCTCACCCGGTGGTTGACGCCGCAGGCCCCACACGTCAAGCGCGGTCAGGCGACTGAGCGCGCCACGCCCGCCCGAGTACGCCAACGCAGCGCGGCGAGCCAACCCCGGCTCGATCCGCGCAAGAATCGGCAGCTCCGAGCGGACATCCCGGACAAGCGCAGTGTCGACGTAGACCTCGGGCAGGAGCCGAACCAGCCGACCGGCCCGACAGGCACCCTGGAGTGTCCACGGCGGTGCCACCCCGAGTACGTCCTGTCGGGTGGCCAGCCCGCCGCATCGGTCGAGCAGGGATTGCAGGCGCGCGTCCACGAGCCCACCCTGCCCCCAGCACTGCCCCGGCGACGACCGCTGTGGACAGCGAAAACACCTGTGGATGACCACCCGAAGTTTGGTCACCTGTGTTAAGTGGCCTCCGCGCAACGGCTCCCGCATCCAGGTGTGTCGAGGAAGCCAACCCGAGCCGGCCGGTTACCCCACCGGCTGACGCCGTACGAGGTGCGGACCCGCGAGTTCGCCGCCCACCGGGGCGGCGTCGACCGACGAGGTACGCGAGGTCCAGGCCGTGTAGCCGACGAGCTGAGCACGCTGAACGAGACGGTACGGCTGCTCAGTCAGGAGAACGGCCGGCTCGGACGGGCGCTGCGCGACTGACAGGCCGTGCATGTCCAGGAGTGCCAGCCACCGCACGAGCAGCACCCCGGCGCCGAGACCGGACCGCGCTTAGCGCAGGTAGGACCGGATCAAGCCGCCTTGTAGACGGTGTCGAGATGCCACTCAAGGAAGTCAGCACGTGGCCGATCGCTGCGTCGTTCCGGCAGCGCGATCTGTTCGCCCGCCTTCGCATAGAACTGGTCGCCGTTGCCGAACTCGCTGCGAAGCCGGGGACTGACCAGTAGGCGATGCTTCGGATCGACACCGAGGTAGCCACGGTCGAAGAGGATGTGCACGTCGGACTTGAGCAACAGGCCGTTGTCCAGCCGATGCTCGCCGCCGAGCGGGAGCGGACGGATGTGCGCAGCCTGCAACACGGGCTGGACTCTGTTGCCGGTGATCGCACAACGCCGGCCGTAGGCCCCCAGGACCACCGCCTTGAACGACTGTTGCCCGAGCCGTTGGGGTACCAGCCGCGGATCGCCGTAGACGGGACCGGGGCGATGCCACGGACCACTCAGGTCGACCGCCGCCGTCGTCCCGATCAGACGATGGATCAGCAGATCGAAGTACGCCGCAGCATCAGCGTCGGCCAGGTTGTAGGTCTTGCCCTGCACGACGTTCGGCGCGAATCGTGGCGGTGGATCAGCGGTCGACTCATCAGGGAAGAAGGTCACGTCGCGGACGAAGATACAGCCGATGATCGGGTCATCCCCGGCACCGATCGCCTGCTTGCGGTAACGCCCCACACTGCGGCGCATCTCGTCGATACTCGAAGCGCCATTTGCTTCGCCGAAAAGGTCCCAGGCCTCGGAGATCCGCAGCTGGGTGAAGCCGCTGAAGAAGCCGCCTCCCACCACCCGGTTGAGCGGAGAGTGCGCCTTGAACAGGAAGGGCTCACCGGGCGTGAGAGCCCGGAAGGCACCACCGGAGGGTCGCCAGAAGTTGACCTCGTTCAGCGCGGGCCGCTCGGCCAGAAAGCGGTACCACCTCTCGTCAGTCACACCCACGAACGCCTTCACATCGAACAGCGTGCGTCACAGTGGATCTAAAGACCACCATCTGAACGGTCACCAGCGGACGCGTCGCGACGGCCACAGTCCTCAGGAGCATCATGCAGGGGCACTGAGAGCGCGGCAGCCGCACCCACTGGCCGGCTGAGCAGCGCCTGCCGCAGCGCCGCCGACTGCTCCACCGACCCGCCGCGGACACCGAGGCTCCGTCGAGCCGCGCGATAGTAGTCGTCGCGGGCCTCGTTGACCCGGGCCAGCATCTCGGAGATGTCCGCCGCTGGATCGACGATCCCCCGGGCGAGCCGTTCCACCTGCCAGACCGCATCGCGCCAGGTGGCCGCGGCGGCGACCGTCGGCTCGTCACCGAGCAGCAACAGGTTCTCCCAGACGATGGTCCTTCGCGCGTCGGACTCGGCCAGCCGGGCCAGGCCGTCCTTCCGGTCGATCGGGTGGCTGTGCGACTCCGGCCGCAGGTCAGCCGTCATCCGCAGTGCTACCGCGTGACTCTCCTTGAGGGCATGCGCGTAGTCGACGTACGCGTCGAGCCGCCGCTCGTCCCAGCGGGTGCTCTGGCTGCGCCGCCATCGTGCGCGATCGGTCAGGGAAGTGGCGAGGATCGTGCCCAGGGTGCCGACCAGCACACCGAGAAGTGCCGGGAGCTGCGTCAGAAACGTACCCACGACGCCGAGGTTGTCATCACTGGGCAACCCGCGCCAGCCTTCACCAGATGGTCCAGATCAGGCACGTCCCGATTCCGAGCAGCGTCGATGCGGCCGGGACTGATGATCTAGGCTGACACCGCGTCGGGATGCGGGGCAGGAACTGAGTGGCAGGTGGGAAGCAGTCGGGTGTCTCAGTAGCTCGCTTTCATGTGGATTCTGGTCCGAGTCCCCTGTTCGCCCGTGGCCGTCAGGTGCTCAGACGGTCCCCAGTTGGGGGTGGCCTGGCAGCGGGTCCAGCTTCGGTTGAGGGCGCCCCGCCAAACGCGCACTTCCATTACAGGCTGTTGACGGCTTGGGAGACGCGCAGGACGGCATCGGCGACGGCGGTCACCGTTCCGGCACCGGCCAGCAGAGCCGGTAGCAGGCCGCGGATGCCCTCCACGTTGGGTAGCGGCTCGGCGGCGTAGACCGCTGCCGTGCCCGCCAACTGTGTCAGCCGGTCGGCCTCGTGGACTTCCGTCCGGTGCTTCGCGATCTCCTCGATCAGGGCAGCGACGAGCCCGGCGAGGTCCGTGCCTCGGCTGTAGTCGTTGCTCCGGTTGTGCACCTGCGCGTGGTCCCCGAAGACGTTCGCCTCGCCGCTGATGTCACCGCTGAAGTTGAACTGGCTCATCTCGTCATCCTTCCGGCCGGATCCGCAGAACAGAAGCAGAACAACAAGCGATCAGTCCGACTGGTCGATGCGGTCGACATTCGACACCCGCCCGTGGTTTCCGAAGATGTTCCCCCGGCCGGACACCTCCCCGATGTTGGTGATGTTGTTGATGATCCGCTGTCGTCCGGCGACCAGCTCGGATGTGTTGATTCCCTTGTCCCGCAGAAAACCGACCAGACAATCGATCACGCCTCGTTGCATCCGCAACAGACAGTCACGCACATCCGCGACTTCGAAATAGTTCTGGATGCTCGTGGTCGCCGCCAGTTCCCGGGCGCTGAACGCCGCCCCGTAGTCGTAGCGTCGACCCTCCTGGAGAGCCTCGTAGTGATGCCGGGTCCGGTCTTCGTGCGCCTCGTCCAGATCGATGCCCCGGTTCGAGCGCAGGAACAGCTCGGCAACGTAGGTGCGCCACGCCGCGACGGCGAGGGCCCACGTGGTGGAGCGCCCGTGCAACGGGGTCAGATCATCGTCGAACAGCCCGTGGAACCCTGTGGCGGGCGCTGAGCCGCGGAGGATGGGCGGCAGGACGAACGCGGCGAACTCGCAGGACAGAATGCCCTGTTCGAGGGTGTAGCGGACGAAGAGGGTGACGACGATTTCGCCACCGACGAGGCTCTTGGCCAGGCACACGTACGTCCTGGCCTGCTCCCCGGGCGCGTCGCTGCCCAGGTCGACCCAGGTCTTGTCCAGCCGGGAGGGCGGGCGTACCTCGTCGGGATGGAACAGGCCCTCACAATCCGGCAGCACGTCCCCCCGCACATAGATCCGCTTGGTCACCTCGATGTCGCTCAGGCCGAGCCGTGACCGAGCGAGCCCGATCAGATCGTCGTGCAGCTCTCGGATGGAGAAGGTCGCAGGTGGTTTCGTGTCGTCCTCCTCCCGGCTGCGGCTGACGTCGACGGGTGGCAGGGCCCATCGGCCGATCTCGGTGCCGCTGCCGACGAACGGGCTGCCCGCGGCACCGTCGAAGACGATCATGTTGGCGTCCTGCAGGGCGGCGAGCTCCTCTTCCAGGTCGGAGTCGACCTCTGGCACCTGGGTGGCCAGAGCCTTTCCCTCCACCAAGGTGCCGATCGCCGCCGCGCGGGTTTCCTGCAGACTGAGGAACGTCGTGCGCCACCCCACTCCGCAGGCGACAGCTATGAGAGGCAGCGAGAGCATCGCCGTCACCGGACCGTCGCGCCAGAGGAGGAAGAGGCCGATCGCGACCAGACCGAGCAACGAATAACGCGTCATCGCGACCGCGCCGTACAGCTTTCGCCAATGGGTGTCGGCCGCCTGTGCGTGCCGCACCACCGCAACCGCGTCCACCCCGAAAGGAGGACACCACGCCTTGGGGTTGTCGATGCTGTAATGCAGCAACACGTGCGCAGCCAGCGGCGGACGCAGGTGCATGGCGCAGCACAACTCTCGGCTGGCCAGGTCTTTCGGCACCGAGGGTAGCGCCGACCCCCCGCTGGCACGGTCGCTCACCGTGTGGACACCGTCTTTCGCACTGACACTTCTGGAGATTGACGATGCCATGCCGGGACCGTAGTTCCCGCAGGGTCAATTCGCTGTCCGTAATCTTGCAGTCCCGGCCGTCAGCCTCCATTCGCGGGTATGTCCGGCCTCGCGGCGAAGGGCGTCTGCCCGGAAGCTGCGCCAGGCGCGCCTCAGCTCGGCACGTCGCGGCGGCGGAAGGCCGTCACTCCGACGGCGAGGAGCGCCGCGGCGACCGCCGTCAGCACCACCAGGGGCAGCGCCGCCGGGTCGACGGCGGGCACGGACGGCACATGGGTGTACGGCGAGAGGTCGAGCGCGGCCTGGGGCAGCTCCAGCACCGCGCCGAGTTGCCCGAGCAGCAGGAAGACCAGCAGCACCGTCCAGGACAGCACCACCGACCAGCGGGGCAGCAGCCCGAACAGGGCGGTCACCACCCCGGCCACCACCAGCAGGGCGGGCAGTCGCAGCAGCGCGGCACCGCCCAGGTCGAGGGCCTGGCCGAGCGGGTCGTCGGTGACGAGGCCGTAGCCGAGGCCGGTGGTCAGGCCGGCGAGCAGCAGCAGCGCGACCGCGCCGAGGGTCGCGGCGAGCACCTGGGTGCCGAGCCAGCGGGTACGGCTGACGGCGGTGGCGAGCACGGCTTCGAGGACTCCGTCGGCCTCGTCGCCGCGTACCCGCAGGAGGGCCTGCACCACGTACGCCCCGATGGTCAGCGCGAAGAGCCCGAGCATCGCGGCCAGGTACGCGTCGACCAGCGCCCCGCCGCCGCCCATCGCGTTGATGGCCTCGGCGGCGGCCGGGTTCTGGTCGATCATGGCGTTGAACTCGTCGGCGGCGATGCCCATGGAGAACCCGAGGACGGCCAGGCCGACCGCCCAGCCGAGCAGCGTGCCGCGTTGCATGCGCCAGGCCACGCCGGCGGGGCTGAGCAGTCGTGGCGCGGCGGTGGCCGGCCCGCGTCGGGGTGCGATCAGCCCGGCGCCCTGGTCGCGTCGCTCCGCGAGGGCGTATGCCACGACCACGCCGGCGAGCAGCAGCGCGACCGGGAGGGCGAGCGCCCACCAGCGTTCGCCGCCGAAGGCGCGCACCTGGTTGCCCCAGCCGAGCGGGGAGATCCACGAGGGCCAGGCGCTCTGCACCCGGGTGCCGTCGGCGCTCTGTTCGCCGAGGACGTCACCGGCGGCGCGCAGCACGAAGGAGATCCCGACGGTGGCGGCGGCGAGCGCGTTGGCGCCCCGGGAGGTGACGGAGAGCTGGGCGGTGACCGCGGCAATGGCGGTGAAGGCGACCCCGACACCGCCGATCGCGCCGGCGGCGGCGACGGAGCCGGCGAGCGGCAGGCCGGCGCCGACCAGTGCGAGCGCGAGCAGCACGGCGGCGAGGGCGTTCGCCGCGACGATGACGAGCAGCGCGGCGGTGAGCGGCGCGTACCGGCCGACCACCGAGGCGCCGAGCAGCTCCGCCCGGCCGGTCTCCTCGTTCTGCCGGGTGTGCCGGGTCACCGCGAAGGTGCTCAGCAGGGCGACGATCAGGGCCAGCGTCACGTACGTCTCGGCGACCACCACGGCGCCGAGGTCGGTGCCGGCGATCGGGCCGTTGAACGCGCGGGCGACGAGGCTGGACGCCGAGGTGGTGGCGTAGCCCTGGCGGGCCGCCTGGTCGGGGTAGATGCCGGCGACGCTGCCGGCCAGGGCGTAGCCGAGCAGCGGCGTGCCGAGGACCCAGATGGCGAGCCGGATCCGGTCTCGGCGCAGCACGAGCCGGGCCAGCAGGGCCGTGCCGGTCAGGGCGTTCACCGGGCACCGGCCTGCGGGGCGCCGGCCGGTGCGTCGGCGTCCGAGGCACCGGCTGCCGGAGCATCAGCCGACGCGGCGTCGGCGGCCGACCCAGCACCGGCGGCGGGGTCGTCGCCGTAGTGGCGCAGGAAGAGCTGTTCCAGCGTGGGCGGCGTGCTGGTCAGGGCACGGACGCCGGAGCGGACGAGCTGACCGAGCAGCTCGTCGAGGTGCGCCGGCTCGACCTCCAGGTGGGTACGCCCGTCGACCTCGTGCACGTCGTGCACACCGGGCAGCGCGTCGAGGCCGGTGAGCGGACGTGCGGTCTCGACGGTGACCGCCGTGCGGGTGAGGTGGCGCAGCTCGGCGAGGGTGCCGGACTCGACGGTGCGGCCCTCGCGGATGATGCTGACCCGGTCGCAGAGGGCTTCGACCTCGGCGAGCACGTGGCTGGAGAGCAGCACTGTCGCGCCGGCCTGCTTGACCCGTCGGACCTCGTCCTGGAACACCGCCTCCATCAGGGGGTCGAGGCCGGAGGTGGGCTCGTCGAGCACGTACAGCTCCACCGCCGAGGCGAAGGCGGCGACGATGGCGACCTTCTGCCGGTTGCCCTTGGAGTACGTGCGGCAGCGGCGGGTCGGGTCCAGGTCGAAGCGTTGCAGCAGCTCGTCACGGCGTCGCCGGTCGAGGCCGCCGCGGAGCCGACCGAAAAGGTCGATGGCTTCTCCGCCGGTGAGGTTGGGCCAGAGGCTGACGTCGCCCGGCACGTACGCCAGCCGGCGGTGCAGGCGGACCGCGTCGCGCCACGGGTCGGCCCCGAGCACCTGGGCGTCTCCGGAGTCGCGGTGGAGCAGCCCGAGCAGGATCCGGATGGTGGTGGACTTGCCGGAGCCGTTGGGCCCGAGGAAGCCGTGCACCTCCCCCTGCTCGACGCGCAGATCGAGCCCGTCGAGTGCCCGGATCGCGCCGAAGGTCTTGACCAGGTTGCCGATCGAGATGACGGGCATCGCCCCTCCTGCCGTTGGCTGCGTCGACCACCACCACTGTACTGACCGATGGTCAGTAGAATCAACGGTGATGGTGCCCACCGGTCAGGACGTGGCTAGGCTGGCCGGCATGACCGCCGAGCCCGGGGACGACACCCGCACCCGGATCCTGCGCGCCGCGCTCGACCTGTTCGCCGAGCACGGTTACCAGCGCACCTCGCTGCGGCAGATCGCCGAGCGGTTACGGCTGACCAAGGCCGCGATCCTGTACCACTTCCCGGCCAAGGAACACCTGCTCTCCGCGCTGGTCGAGCCGTTGTTGGCCGATCTGGAGGCATTGCTCGACACCGCGCGGACGCAGCCCGTCGAGCAGGCGCGGTGGACGGTGCTGGAGGGCTGGGTGGACGTCATGCTCGCCCACCGCCGGCCCCTCGGCATGCTGTTCCACGACATCGCGCTGGTCGGTCGGGGCGACACGTACCACCGCCTGATGGAGATCGCGATGTGGGCCAACGACCTCATCGCCGGGCCGGACGCCGGGCGGCGGGAGCGGGTCCTGGCGACGCAGGCGGTGGCGGCGTGCAGCGATCCGATCGTCTTCTTCGTCGACGTGTCCGACGAGGTGCTGCGCGCGGACATGCTCGACGGCGTACGCCGACTGCTGACACCGGCCGCCGCCGTACCCGGGCGGGACGGGACCACGGCGGCCCCGGCGCCGGCGCGCGGCACCGCCCCGGACGCGGCCCCGACGGGCGGGAGCCGGCGGCGGCCGGGGCGCCCGCGGGCGCTGGGTCGGGAGCAGGTGGAGACGGCCCGGCGGATGCACGCGGCGGGCACCCACTCGGTGGATGCCATCGCCGCCACGCTGGGCGTCTCGCGGGCCACCGTCTACCGACACCTCGACGCGGAATAATGAGACGGTTTTAGCGACTGTTGTGAGACAGGTTCTGAGCCGGCGTTCAGGCCGCCAGCGCGGCGTAGCGGCCGTTGCGGTCCAGCAGGCTGTCGTGGGTGCCGGCCTCGACGATGCGGCCGTGGTCGAGCACCGCGATCTGGTCGGCGTCCCGGACGGTGGAGAGCCGGTGGGCGATGGTGATCGTGGTCCGGCCTTCGGCGAGCACGTCGAAGGCGCGTTGCACAGCCCGCTCGGTCTCGGTGTCCAGCGCGCTGGTGGCCTCGTCGAGGACGAGGATGCGCGGGTCGCGCAGCAGCGTGCGGGCGATGGCGAGCCGCTGCTTCTCGCCACCGGAGAAGCGGTGGCCGCGGGAGCCGACCGTGGTGTCGTACCCGTCGGGCAGCCCGGCGATCAGGTCGTGGACCTGGGCCGCGCGGGCGGCGTCCTCGATCTCCGCGTCGGTGGCGTCCGGCCGGGCGTAGCGCAGGTTCTCCCGGACGGTGGTGTGCAGCAGGTACGTCTCCTGGCTGACCACGCCGACGATCGCGGCCAGGTCGGCGAGGCGCAGGTCGCGCAGGTCGACGCCGTCGACGGTGATCCGGCCGGCGGTCGGGTCGTGCAGCCGGCTGACCAGCCCGGCGAGGGTGCTCTTGCCGGATCCGGTCTCGCCGACCAGGGCGAGGCCGGTGCCGGCGGGCACGTCCAGGCTGATCCCGGCGAGGGCGGCGGTGTCGCTGCCCGGGTAGCCGAAGGTGACGTCCTCCAGGCGCAGGTGACCGCGCACCCGGGCGGGGTCGAGGCGGACCGGCTCGGCGGGGTCGGCCACGTCGACGGGGAGGTCCAGGTATTCGAAGATCCGGGCGAACAGCGCCAGTGACGCGGTGAGCGAGACACCCACGTTGAGCAGGCCCATCAGTGGCCGGAACAGGCCGCCCTGGAGGGCGGTGAAGGCGACCAGGGTGCCGATGCTCAGCGTCCCGGCGGTGCCGGGCAGGCCGGCGGCGAGGTAGATGACCGCCGGTACGGCGGCGAAGATGATGCTCATCGAGGCCATCCGCCAGCGCCCGGCCAGCTCGCTGCGCAGCTCCAGGTCGACCAGGCGGGCCGAGGAGGCGCTGAACCGCTCGATGAGCGCCGGCCCGGTGCCGAGGGTCTTGGCCAGCTGGACGCCGCTGATCGAGAGCCCTTCCTCGACCGTGACGTTGAGGTCGGCGAGTTCGCGTTGCCGCTGGGCGGTGATCTCGCGACGCAGCCGGGCGACCCGACGGGTCAGCCAGATGGCCGGCGGCAGCACCACGAGCGATACGAGGGAGAGCTGCCAGGAGAGGGCGACCATGGCGACAGCTGTGGCGACCACGGTGGTGAGGTTGGCCGCGACGGCGGTGGCGGTGGAGGTGACCACCGACTGCATGCCGCCGATGTCGTTGGTGATCCGGGACTGCACCTCGCCGGTGCGGGTGCGGGTGAAGAAGCCCAGTGACTGGCGCTGGAGGTGGCTGAAGACGTCGGTGCGCAGCCGGTGCATGACCTGCTGGCCGACCTGGGTGGAGATCCAGGTCTGCACGACGCCGAGGGCGGAGGTCACGGCCGCCACGGCGACCATGCCGAGGACCAGCCAGACCAGCAGTGTCACGTCGCCCTGCGGTAGAGCCCGGTCGATGACGGCACGCAGCAGGAACGGGCTGGCCATCGCGATGATCGAGGAGAGCACGATGATCGCGGTGACGGCGGCGAGCGCGGGCCGGTGACTGGTGAACAGGCGGCCGATCCGGCGCAGGGACACCTGGCGGGCCTGCGTCTTCTCTTCGGCGCTGACGGTGCGGTGGCCGCGGTCGCGGCCCATGGGGGTGGGTTCCAAGGAGCGACTGCCTTTCGGTCGACGACATTACTGAGGTTACCTCAACATGAGGGAACAACCGCATCTCCTGCTACCGTATTCCGGTGACCGAGGACACCGTCGACGACAGCCTGGCCGAGACGTTCTGGGCGGTGGCGTCCCGTCTGCGGCGGCACACCCGGGAGACGTTGGCACCCTGGGACATCACCCCCAGCCAGTCCCGCGCGCTCGGTGTCCTGGGCCGCCACGGCGAGGTACGCCCCGGCACACTCGCCGAACACCTACGGATCGCGCCCCGCTCGGCGACCGAGGTCATCGACGACCTGCAGACCCGTGGGCTCGTCGAGCGCCGAGCAGACCCGGCCGACCGGCGCGCCACACTGGTCGCCCTCACCGACGAGGGCAACCGGGTCGGCACCGCCATCCGCGCCGCCCGCCGGGCCGAGGCGGACCGCTTCTTCGGGCACCTCGACGACACCGACCGCGCCGAACTGGCCCGCATCCTGCGTACCCTGCTCGACTGAGCCGGACGCGGGACCACCTGCGGGTTTGTCCACCCGCTGCCCGGGTAGCCAGCGGCCCCGTTCCCACCGCGGGCCCCGCCACCACCCGTCGGGGAGACCTGACAGGAGGGGCCATGTCTGCCCTGGACCAGCACCGTCCCGCCTGATGTGCGGGATCAGCGGGGAGGCGCGGTTCGACGGCCGGTCCCCCGACGCGGCGGCGGTCACCCGGATGACCGAGGCGATGCGCTCCCGTGGCCCGGACGACGAGGGCCTGTTCGCCGACGGCTGGGTGACCCTCGGGCACCGCCGGTTGACCATCATCGACCTGTCCGACGCGGGCGGGCAACCGATGGTCCGTGACGACCTGGGCCTCGCGCTGGTCTTCAACGGCTGCATCTACAACTACCCGGAGCTACGCGAGGAGCTACGCAACGCCGGGTACACCTTCGGATCCACCAGCGACACCGAAGTGATCCTGGTGGCGTACGCGCACTGGGGTGAGCGTTTCGTCGACCACCTGGTCGGCATGTTCGCGATCGGCCTGGTGGACCGGGCCCGGCAGCGGTTGGTGCTGGCCCGCGACCGGCTCGGCATCAAGCCGCTCTACCTCGCCGAGACCCCCGGACGGCTCCGGTTCGCCTCCACCCTGCCCGCGCTCCTGGCCGCCGGCGACGTCGACACCGGCATCGACCCGGTGGCGCTGCACCACTACCTGTCCTGGCACTCCATCGTGCCCGCGCCCCGGACGGTGCTGCGCGGTGTGCGCAAGCTACCGCCGGCCACCCTGCGGGTGATCGAGGCCGACGGGCGCAGCCGCGAGGAGGTGTACTGGCGACCCGACTACGTGCGGGAACCCGCCGACACGGGGATGGACGCCGCCGACTGGCGGGCCGCCATCGGGGACGCGCTGCGCGCGGCGGTACGCCGACGGCTGGTCGCCGACGTACCGGTCGGGGTGCTGCTGTCCGGTGGTCTGGACTCCAGCCTCATCGTGGCGCTCCTCGCCGAAGCCGGCCAGCAGCACCTGCGGACCTTCAGCATCGGCTTCGACAGCCGCGACGGTGAGTCCGGCGACGAGTTCCACTACTCCGACCTGGTGGCCCGCGCGTTCGACACCGACCACCACCGGATCCGGCTGGCCGACGACGACCTGGTGCCGGCCGTACGGCGGGCCGTGCTGGCGATGACCGAGCCGATGGGCAGCCACGACGTGGTCGCCTTCCACCTGCTGTCCGAGCAGGTGGCGCAGCACGTCAAGGTGGCGCAGTCCGGGCAGGGCGCCGACGAGGTGTTCGCCGGCTACGGCTACCACCAGCCGCTCACCGAGGCGCCCCGGCACAGCGCCGCCGAGACGTTCGCCGCCGCGTTCTTCGACCGCGACCACGACGAGCTGCGCAACCTGGTCGGCCCGGAGTACGCGCTGGAGCACGACGCCAGCCGGGAACTGCTCGCCGGGCACCTCGCCGCGCCGGGGGCGCAGACCGCCCTGGACGCCGTGCTGCGCCTGGACACCCACCTGATGCTCCCCGACGACCCGGTGAAACGGGTGGACAGCATGAGTATGGCGTGGGGCCTGGAGGTGCGCACGCCCTTCCTCGACCAGGACCTCGTCACCCTGGCCGCGCACTGCCCGCCGGAGCACAAGGTCGCGCAGGGCGGCAAGGGCGTCCTCAAGGAGGTCGCCCGGGAGGTGCTGTCCGCCGAGGTGATCGACCGTCGCAAGGGGTACTTCCCGGTGCCGGCACTGCGCAACGTGGACGGCCCGGTGCGGGAGCTGGTCGCCGAGGCGTTGCAGGCGCCGGCCGCGCGCGAGCGAGGGCTGTTCCGACCGGAGTACGTGGCACACCTGCTCGCCGAGCCGGACCGCGCCGAGGCGGCGGCCGGCAGTAACAAGCTGTGGCAGCTCGGCCTGCTGGAGCTGTGGCTGCAGACGCACGACATTAGCTGAGCCCGTTACCTCAGGTCGCGGCCGTGCGGTCGGCCAGGTCGTCGATGACGGCGCGCAGGTCACCGGTACGGTCCAGCACCCGGCGCTGCCGTGTCGCGCCGGTCCCGTCGCGGCGCAGCCGAGCCAGGTGCGCCAGCACGTACCCGAGGTCGCCGTGGCGCAGCAGGGCCGGGGCGATCACCGCCATCAGCTCGTCGACCAGCGTCCAGGCTGGTCGGGTGCCGCCGGCGCGCAGGTCGATCAACTCACCGTCGAGGCCGTCGTGGGCGGCGCGCCAGTGCGCGGCGGCGACCAGACAGTCCCGGGTGTGCGGTGCGGTCACCCCGGCGCGTACGTCGTCGGCCAGGGTGGCGACGAGGGACCGGACCAGCGCGGCGACCAGCACCGTGTCGTCCACGTCGGAGCAGACGTCGCCCACCCGCACCTCCACCGTCGGGTACGCCGACGACGGCCGGGCGTACCAGTAGACCATCGCGGCGTCGAGCATGATGCCCGCGGCGATCAGCTCGTCCACGGTCCGGTCGTAGTCGGCGGCGGAGTCGAAGTACGGCGTCGGACCGATGCTGGGCCACCGTTCCAGCTGCATCGACCGCCAACTCGCGTGGCCGGTGTCGCGCCCGTCGTGCAGCGGCGAGTTGGTGGTGATCGCCTGGATCACCGGCAGCCATGCGCGCAGGTGGTTGCAGACCTGCACGGCCAGTTCCCGGTCGGGCAGCCCGACGTGCACGTGACAGCCGCAGACCGCCGGGTCGTGCGCCACCGGACCGTACCGGCGCGACATCGCGTGATAGCGGGGCCGGTCGGGGACGGTCAGGTGCGGCTCGGCCACGGGGGTCGCGCCCACGGCCACCAGTCGGGCCCCGGCCGCCGTGGCGGCCTCGGCGGCGGAGTGGCGCAGCGACACCAGGTGGGTGCGCAGTTCGTTGAGGTCGGCGCAGACCGGCGTGACCATCTCCACCATGCTGTGCCGGAACTCCTGGCGGCTCTGGTCGCGGGCGTGGCCGCGCAGCGCGTCCAGCACCTGGTCGGCCACCGGTAGGTTGCGCCCGCTGTCCGGGTCGAGCAGCAGGAACTCCTCCTCCACCCCGAGCGTGAGGGTGGACAGGTCGGGCGCTGTGTCGGCGACGGTCGGACGGTATGCCATGGCCGCCTCCATCCACTGCTGCGGCCACGGGTGGACCCGTGGCCGGGGCGGCTCGGGTTCCCGGCGCGTCCGCCGGCAAACACGCTCGCCGGGTGTGGCCACGCCGTCTCCGCGAACCGGACAGCGACGACACACAGTGGTAAATGTCTGGGACGATGCAGGAATGCTGATGCGGTGGCGTGCTTCCCGGTGGTTCCACATGGCCCTGGGTCTGCTGGCGGGTGCCGCCGTGGGGTTGGCGGTGTACCTGGCCAGTCGGCTGACCGGACCCGCCCTCTTCGTGCTCTGCGGCACGACGGCGGGTGGCGTGGCGGCCGTGGTGGCGTCGGCCTATTCGCGGTTCTTCCAGCTGGCGGAGGTGACCGTCTCGGTTCCGCAGTTCAGCGAGCTGAGGTTCGCCGTCACCCGGGACAACAAACAGACCGCGTGGCGTCTGTTCGTGGAGGCGGTGACCCGGGTGTCCGGTCAGCCGCTGGCGTCCGGTACGGGTCTCGTCCGGGAGGCGTTGACGTCGCTCTACCAGCTGTTCGCGATCACCCGGGAGGTGCTGAGCCAGGCGGCGCCGACCATCCGGACCACCGGTCGTCCGACCGTCGAACACCTCGGGATCGCCATGCTCAACAACGAGCTTCGGCCTTTCCTCTCCCGGTGGCATCCGCGCCTGCGGGCGTGGGAGCTGGCCAACCCCGACGGGCCCGAGTCGGCCTGGCCCGACGACGCGGAGTGCCGCGCGGAGCTGGCGGCGATGCAGCTCCGGTTGCTGCGTTACGTCGAGGGGCTGGGCGAGCTCGCCCAGGTGCCCAACGTCGAGGACGTGATGGGCGGCATCATCGCCGACCCGCCGACCGTTCCCGGCCAGCCGACGCGCCGGTCGACGGCGGCGGGCCAGTAGCGTCCGCCCGGGTCACGGCGGCGCCAGGGCCGCCGCGCGGGCGGTGAGGAAGGCCCGCTCCACCGCGTTGCCCGTCAGCGCGACGGCGGTCCGGTACGCGTCGAGGGCCTCGGCGGTCAGCCCGCAGCACGCTGGCGGTCTCCGGACCGTGCAGACCGTGCCCGAACGCCCACGACCCGGTAGACGCCAACTCGTCGCGGAATTCGGCGAGCTGACGCATCACCCCGGCCAGCAGAAAATGCTCGGCGGCCGGTCGGGATGGCCCGCCCAGGCCAGCGGGACCACCCGAACCGCCCAGGCCAGCCGGGCCGCCCAGGCCACCGTGTCCGCCCAGGCCAGCCGGGCCGCCCAGGCCACCGTGTCTGCCCAGGCCAGCCGGGCCGCCCAGGCCACCGTGTCTGCCCAGGCCAGCCGGGCCGCCCAGGCCACCGTGTCTGCCCAGGCCAGCCGGGCCGCCCAGGCCTGCCAGGCCAGCCGGGCCGGACGGTGATGCTGCGCCCTTTGCTCTGCACCCATGGATGCGACGGGGGCACCGATCCGGGTGGTGCCTCCGCGGGTGCAGAGCAAAGGACGGAGGACAGGGGTACGGTCCGTCGGCGGCCGCAGCCGACGCACGAGCCGCAGCCGCAGCCGCGACCGGAGCACGCAGCCGAGGGGAGCACGCAGCCGCGACAGACAGCCGAGACCGACACGCCGGTAGTCATGCCTTCGACGGTTGTGGGTAGACCCCGCTGTGGCCGACGGCTTGCGGGTGGTCGTGGTCGGCGCCGGTTTCTCCGGACTCGCCGCCGCGCTGGCGCTCACCCGTGCCGGCGCCCAGGTGCGACTGCTGGAGGCCCGCGACCGCGTGGGCGGTCGCGTGCTGACCCGCTGGCTGCCCGACGTCACCCAACTCGACCTGGGCGCGCAGTGGATCGGCCCGACGCAGGATCGGATGTACGCGCTGGTCGCCGAACACGGGTTGGCCACGTTCGCGTCGGCGGCGATCGGCGCGCCCACCGTACTGTGGGCCGGGGAGCGTCGGGCCGAGCCTCCGGCGCGGGCCACCCGGGTCCTCGGGCTGCTCGACGAGTACGCCGCCCGCCTGGACCCGACCGCGCCCTGGCAGGCGCCGGAGGCCGCACACTGGGACCGGACTCTCCTCGGCGGCTGGTTGCGCGCCACGGCCGGGGACGACGACACTGCCGACTACCTGGGGCGACTGCTCGCCGGCGGGCTGCTGGCCACCGGCGCGGACGAGGTGTCGTTGTTGCACCTGCTGTTCTACCTGCGCAGCGCCGGTGGGACCGGGCCACTGCTGGGGATGGCGGGCGGCGCGCAGCAGGACCGGATCGTGGGCGGGCCACCGGCGCTGGCCGAGCGGATGGCCGCCGCCCTGCCGCCGGGGGCACTGACACTGGCCGCCCCGGTGCGGGCCGTGGAACAGAACGTCGACGGGGTGACCGCGTGGACCGACACCGGGCGTGTGAACGGCGACGCCCTGGTGGTCGCGCTGGCCCCAGCTCTGGCGGGTCGGATCCGGTACGCCCCACCGCTGCCGCCGTTGCGCGACGGGCTGACCCAGCGGATGCCGATGGGTTCGGCGCTGAAGATCCACGCCGTCTACGCGGAGCCGTTCTGGCGCGCCGACGGGTTCTCCGGGGTGTCCACGAGCAGCGCCGGTCCGCTCACCGAGACGGTCGACAACTCCACCCCGACCTCGCCGCTCGGGGTGTTGACCGGGTTCAGTTACGCCTCGGACGCCGCCGCGCTGCGGGAGATGTCCCCCGAGCGACGTCGGCGGTGCCTGCTGGACGCGTTCGCCACTGTGGTCGGGCCGCAGGCCGGTGATCCGGTGGACCTGATCGAGTACGACTGGTCGGCCGAGGAGTGGACGCGGGGCTGTTTCTCCGGCGCGCTCACCCCGGGGGCCTGGGGCGCGTACGGCCCGCACCTGCGGACCCCGGTGGGCCGGGTGTACTGGGCGGGCACCGAGACGGCGACCCGCTGGACCGGCTACCTGGAGGGCGCGGTGCGGGCCGGCGAGCGGGCGGCGGCCGAGGTGCTGGCACGACCGTAGCCGGCCCGGTCTCGGCGGGACCGGGCCGGCCTCGGCCCTGGGTGCTACCCGCGCCGGCCCGGTCCGATGAGACGATCGGGTCGGCGCGGGTGCCCCGGTCAGGGGTAGGTGGTCAGGTACACCGTCTGGTTGGCCGCGTTCGCGGTGCCACCGGCGTTGTTGATCACCCGGTTGATGGTGCCGACGCCACCGAGCGAGACGGTGACCATGTTCGTGAAGCGCACGTTCGGGTTGGTGGGCACCTCGAAGGAGCGTTCCTCGACCACCGCGGGGTTGACGTTGAAGTAGCTGTAGCTACCGAGCCCGAACGCCTGGTGGCTGGTCACCGAGTCGGCAACCTTGTACGCGGCGTAGCCCCGGGTCGACCCGTTCATCCAGGAGGCCTGGTTGGGCGGGTCGTACGGCAGTTCGTTCTGGTAGAAGTACGTCCGGCCGCCGTTACCGTTCCAGATGGTCTGGTACTTCTGGTAGTGCTCGACGAAGAGGCCGTACATGGTGACGTTGTCGCCGTTGACGGTGAGCCCCGTGTCGGCGGTGTTCAGCGTCCACCCGGTGGGTACGCCGCTGGCGGCGTGGTCGGCCCGCCACAGCCACATGTGGTCGCCGATCACGTTGTCGCTGTTGACGGTCAACGTGTTGGTGGCCTTGCCGACGTGTGGCCCGCCGATGCGGAAGAACACGTCGTGCAGCGAGGTCGGGTTCGAGGCGTGGCTCGCGGACGAACCGGACGGCCCGACCTCCATGAGCACCGGCGAGTTGGTGGTGCCGGCCTCGAACATGATGCCGGCGACCTTGACGCCGTCCACGTCCGCCACCCGCATGCCCACGGTGCCGTTGTCCGCCTGGATGGTGGCCAGGCCGAGGCCGAGGATCACCGTGTCGGCCCGGTTGACCTGGATCGGCTCGGTGATGCGGTGCACGCCGGGGGTGAAGAGCAGGTGCCTGCCCTGGGCGAGGGCCGCGTTGATGGTGGCGGCACTGGTGCCGGGCTGGACGACGAAGAACTGCGACAGCGACACCGACGAACCGGCCGGGGTCTTGTTGTACCAGCTGGTGCCGGTGGAGTTGGTGCGCAGCGCGGGCACGAACACCCGGTACTCACCGCTGCTCGTCACGTAGAGGAAGGGCTTCTCCCGGACCTGCGGGGTCTGCCCGATGACGGTGTGCGACGGGTTGGGGAAACTCGGCGCGGGGGCACCGGTGACGCCCTGGAAGACCATGTTCCACACCGAGCCGGTCCAGCCGTTGCCGAACTCGCTGTTGCGGGAGTACCACTGCTGCTGCGAGCCGGAGACGACCAGCCCGTCGATGCGGGTGTCGGCCATCAGGCCGCCGCTGGACCAACCGTCGCCGCCGTTCCAGAGCTGGATCTGGTTCTGCGCGCCGCGCAGGTGCATCCGCCGGTACGGGGCGGCCTGGGACACCGCCCAGCGCTCCACGGTCTGCCCGGCGGGCAGGGTGACGGAGAGGTTCTCGGCGGCGCGCCAGAAGTTCTGGGTGGCGTTGCCGCCGAACCAGAACGCCTCGGTGCGGACGTGCCCGTTGAGGTTGACGTCGTCCGGGCTCATACCGAGACCGGCGACCTGGGTGAAGAAGCCGAGGTTGACGTCGGCGGTGTAGGTGCCGGGCTTGAACAGCACCGCGTAGCGCTGCGGGCCGAACTGGTTGGTCTCCTGCTGGGTGAAGAGGGTGTTCAGTCGACTCTGGATCGTCGACGTGGGCGTGCTCGGGTCGAAGACGAACGTGTTCGACCCGAGGTTGGGGTTGTACGGGTCGGTGGGCGTCACCGGGGGCTCGTTGGTGCCGCCGCCGGTCTCGCCGTAGACCTGGAACTCCCAGAGCGAGTAGCCGTAGCCGGTGCCCCGGGCGGTGCCGTACATGCGGACGTAGCGGCCGGAGCCGGAGACGGTGAGGTTCTGCGTGCCGCCGGTGCCGGTGGTGGTCGAGTAGATCGTGGTCCAGCTGGACCCGTTGTCGGAGGTCTGAACCTGGAAGGCCCGGCCGTGCGCGGCCTCCCAGAGCAGGTTGACCTGGCTGATGGTGGCGCGGGCGCCCAGGTCGACCTGGAGCCACTGCGGGTCGCTGAACGCGCTGGACCAGCGGGTGCCGGTGTTCCCGTCGACCGCGGCGGAGGCCGGGGTCCCGGCGTTCTCGGTGGACGACGCGGTGACCGGCCGCCCCTGCGAAAGCAGGACGGGTGCGGCTTGCGCCGGGGCGGTGGTCACGGCCGGGATGAGCGCCGCGACCAGGGCCACGGTGAGCCCGACGATCAGGTGCCGCACGACCCGGGGACGCGGGCGTACGGATGTAGCGCGAGATGTCATGACATCGCCTGTCGATAGAGGGCTACGGGTTGCCGCAGGGATGGGGGGTCGGGCTCGCCCGTCGCGCCGGGGATGGTGCCGCCGAGGCGACGCCGCGGGATGGAGAGCGCTCTCGTAGGAGTGTTGCGGCGAGATTGCGACGGCGTCAAGACATCGATCTATAACTTCGTTATTTATCCCGAGGATTCTGTTTGTGTAATTTGCCGTCGGCCTGCGGAGTCGCGCCCCGTCAGCGCCGGACGCCGCCCTCGGTGAGGAAGCGGGCGATCGGGAGGGTGGCCGCGCCGAGCGCCACCGCGTCCACCCCGAGTTGACACAGCTCGATCGACGCCTGGCCGAACGGCTGGCGCAGCGCCTGCCGGCCGGCGGCCTCCCGGACGGCCGGGAGCAGGTCGCCCAGGGCCATCGCCGCCCAGCCGCCGAGCACCACCCGCTCGGGGTTGAACAGGTTGATCAGGTTGGCCACCCCGGCGCCCAGGTAGCCGGCGGTGTCGTCGAGGACCCGTCGGGCGGTGGCCGAGGTGTCGGCGGCGTCGACCAGGGCGGCGATCTGGGACTCCTCGTCCTCGCCGGGCACCGGCCGACCCCGGCGCGCCTCCCGGTAGCGGTCGATGATCGCCTCCGCGCCCACGTACGCCTCGAGGCAGCCGCGCGCGCCGCACCGGCAGCCCCGTCCGCCGTACACGAGGGTGGTGTGCCCCCACTCCCCCGCGCTGCTGGACGCGCCCCGGTAGGTGGCCCCGTTGGTCACCACCGACGCGCCGACACCGGAGCCGACCAGCGCGAACACGGCGTGCCGGGCTCCCCGGCCGGCGCCGAACCACATCTCGGCCTGGCCGAGGGTCTTCGCGCCGTTGTCGATGTGCAGTGGCAGGTCGGTGCCGGCGCCGATCAGGCGTTCCAGCGGCACCCGGTCCCAGCCGAGGGCCTGGGCGTGCACGACGGCCTCGTCGCCCTGCTCGACCACGCCGGAGACGCCGATGCCGACGCCGAGCACGTCGGCGGTGGCGACGCCGGCGGAGGCGGTCACCGCGCCGATGCCGGTCAGCACGTGCCCGGCCACCAGGTCGGGCTCGGTGCGGGCCGGGTCGAGCGGGTACTCGACGCTGGCGAGCAGGGTCATCGCGAAGTCGAACAGCTCGACCCGGACCCGGGTCTCGCCGACGTCCACGCCGATCACGAAGGCGAAGCGGGGCGCGATCCGCAGCAGCATGCTGGGCCGACCGCCGTCGGACTCGGCGGCTCCCGCCTCGGCGACCAACCCCTCGTCGATCAGGTCGGCCACCACGTTGCTGACCGCCGGCTGGCTCAGCCCGGTGCTGCGCACCAGGTCCTGCCGGGTGAGCGGACCGTCGAGGAAGAGCCTGGTCAGCAGGGCGGACCTGTTGCGCAGCCGCACGCTGCGGTTGGTGGCACGCGCCAGCTCCACTCGTCACCTCGTTCCCGTCGGCCGTTCGAGGCGACTGTAACCGCCTCGTGCTTGACGACCCACCGGCCGACCACTTTAATGACGACATTAATTAAGCCGTGATGTAACTCCCGGGAAACGCCGACGGACCCCCGACGGCGCACCCCGAACCCTGTCCGCGGCCGGCCGCCCGTCGCCCACCCCTATCGGCGACGACGGTCGGCGGACCCCCACCACGCACCGGAAGGGCTGACCGTGTCGAGACGACACCTCGGGATATTCACCGCCGCCGTACTGGCCGCCGCCTCGCTGACCGCCTGCGGCGGCTCCGGCGACGACTCCGCCTCATCGCCAAAGACGCTGACCTACTGGGCCAGCAACCAGGGCGCCAGCCTGGAGGCCGACAAGACCATCCTCCAGCCGGAGCTGGACAAGTTCGAGAAGCAGACCGGGATCAAGGTCACCGTCGAGGTGGTCCCCTGGTCGGACCTGCTCAACCGGCTGCTCGCCGCCGCCACCTCGGGCAAGGGCCCGGACGTGGTCAACATCGGCAACACCTGGTCGGCGTCGTTGCAGGTCACCGGCGCGCTCGTCGAGTTCGACGACGCCACCCTGACGGCCGTCGGCGGCAAGGACCGGATCGTGCCCGCCGCGCTCGCCGCCGCCGGTGCCCCCGGCAAGCCGCCGGCCGCCGTGCCGCTCTACTCCATGGCGTACAGCCTGTACTACAACAAGAAGATGTTCGCCGACGCCGGCATCACCGCGCCGCCGACCACCTGGGAGCAGGTCGTCGAGTACGGCAAGAAGCTGAGCACCGGAGGCAAGTGGGGCCTGGCGATCGAGGGGGCCAACCCGTCGGAGAACGCGCACCACGCCTTCACCTTCAGCCAGCAGTACGGCGGTGAGTGGTTCGACTCGGCCGGCAAGCCGACCTTCGACACCCCGCAGAACGTGTCGGCGATCAAGCGGTACATCGACTTCATGGCCGCCGACAAGATCACCAACCCGAGCAACGCCGAGTACGCGCAGAACCAGTCGGTCTCCGACTTCGCCAACGGCAAGGCCGCCATGCTGCTCTGGCAGTCCGCCGGCGCGAACCTGAAGACGCAGAACATGCCCGCCGACGCGTACGGCGTGGCCCCGGTGCCGTTCCTGGCCAGCCCGCCGGCCGGCGGCAAGAAGGTCAACAGCATGGTCGCCGGGATCAACATGGCGGTCTTCAAGCACACCAAGAACAAGGACGGCGCGCTGAGCTTCGTCAAGTTCATGACCAGCGACGAGGAGCAGACGATCCTCAACAAGACGTACGGCTCGCTGCCGGCGGTGAAGACCGCGGGCGCCGACCCGGCGTTCAGTGCCCCGGAGCAGAAGACCATCCAGGAGACCCTGGTGACCACGGCGGCCCCGCTGCCGCAGGTGCCCGAGGAGAGCACCTTCGAGACCCTGGTCGGCACCGCGATGAAGGAGCTGTTCGCGGACGCGGCCAGCGGCAAGCCGGTCACCGAGGCGTCGGTGAAGGCGAAGCTGACCGACGCGCAGCAGAAGATGCGCTGACCCAGGCGTCACCGGTGGCCGTGGTCGGGTGCTGAGCCCGGCCACGGCCACCGACTCCGAGAGGACCCCGATGGCAACCAGCACCACCGCGCCGGACGCCGACCGACGCGAACCCCGGGCCGGGTCACCGGCGCGGAAGCCGGCCCGCCGGCCCCGCGGCCCGCGCCGCTCGCTCCTGCCGTATCTGCTGCTCGCCCCGGCCATCCTGCTGGAACTCGGCATCCACGTGATCCCGATGGTGGTCGGGGTCTGGATGAGCATGCTGGAGCTGACCCAGTTCCACATCCGCGACTGGTCCACCGCACCGTCCGTGGGGTGGGAGAACTACCGGGCGACGCTCGACCTGAACAGCGCCGCCGGCAAGGAACTGCTGCACTCGTTCTGGATCACCCTGGCCTACAGCGTGCTGTCGGTCGGGTTCGCCTGGCTGCTCGGCATCTCGGCGGCGGTGGTGCTGCAACGGCCGTTCCGGGGTCGGGCGATCCTGCGGGCGCTGTTCCTCACCCCGTACGCCCTGCCGGTCTACGCCGCGGTGATCACCTGGAGTTTCCTGCTGCAACGCGACACCGGCCTGGTCAACCACGTCCTCGTCGACCAGCTCGGGCTGCTGGGCGAGCGACCGTTCTGGTTGATCGGCGACAACAGCTTCGTCTCGCTGCTGGTGGTGTCGGTGTGGCGCAACTGGCCGTTCGCGTTCCTGTGCCTGATGGCCGGGTTGCAGAACGTGCCCGGCGAGCTGTACGAGGCCGCCGCGATCGACGGCGCCGGGTTCTGGCGTCGGCTGCGCTCGGTCACCCTGCCCCTGCTGCGGCCGGTGAACCTGGTGCTGCTGCTGGTGCTGTTCCTGTGGACGTTCAACGACTTCAACACCCCGTTCGTGCTGTTCGGCGGCTCCGCCCCGGAGCAGGCCGACCTGATCTCCATCCACATCTACCGCAGCTCCTTCAAGACCTGGGACTTCGGCTCCGGCTCGGCGATGTCGGTGGCGCTGCTGCTGTTCCTGCTCGTCGTGTCGGCCGTGTACCTGCTGATCACCAACCGTCGGAGGGACGACCATGCGTGAGACCGCCGGTGAGCGCTGGGGCCGACGCATCGTGCTGACCCTGCTCACTCTCTTCGTCGTCATCCCGCTCTACGTGATGGTGACCTCGGCCGCGAAGCCGTTGCAGGACGTGCAGAACGGCTTCACCTGGTGGCCCAGCCGACCCACCCTGCAACCGTTCGTCGACATGTGGAGCACCGTGCCGCTGGCCCGGTACCTGGTGAACAGCCTGGTGGTGTCGAGCATCGCGGCGGTCTGCTCGGTGGCGGTGGCCATCTTCGCCGCGTTCGCGGTGAGCCGGTACCGGTTCCGGGGTCGGGGGGTCTTCTCGGTGACGGTGCTGTCCACGCAGATGTTTCCCGGCATCCTGTTCCTGCTGCCGCTGTTCCTCATCTACGTCAACCTGGGCAACGCCACCGGCATCGAGCTGTACGCCAGTCGCACCGGCCTGGTGATCACGTACCTGACGTTCTCGTTGCCGTTCTCGATCTGGATGCTGGTCGGCTACTTCGACTCGATCCCCCGGGGTTTGGACGAGGCGGCGCAGGTCGACGGCGCGGGGCCGCTGCGCACCCTGTTCCAGGTCATCCTGCCGGCTGCCGTGCCCGGCGTCGTCGCGGTCACCGTGTACGCGTTCATGACGGCGTGGGGTGAGGTGCTGTTTGCGTCGGTGATGACCGACGAGGGCAGCCGCACCCTGGCCGTCGGCCTGCAGGGCTACTCCACCCAGTTCAACGTCTACTGGAACCAGATCATGGCCGCCTCGCTGGTGGTCAGCATCCCGGTCGTCGTCGGGTTCCTGGCCCTGCAGCGGTACTTCGTCGCCGGCCTCACCGCCGGCGCTGTCAAGTGAGTCATCCGATCCCAGAGGAGAACCATCCCGTGCCCGACCTGTCCAAGCTGCCACCCGACTTCCTCTGGGGCGTCGCCACGGCGGCGTACCAGATCGAGGGGGCCGTCGACGTCGACGGCCGGGCGCCGTCCATCTGGGACACCTTCTCGGCGACCCCCGGCACCGTCGACAACGGCGACACCGGCGCGGTGGCCTGCGACCACTACCACCGGTGGCCGGAGGATGTGGCGCTGCTGCGCCGGCTCGGCGTGGACGCGTACCGTTTCTCGGTGGCCTGGCCGCGGGTCGTGCCCGAGGGTGTCGGTCGGGTCAACCCGGCCGGGCTGGACTTCTACGACCGGCTCGTCGACACGCTGCTCGCCGACGGGATCCGACCGTTCGTCACGCTGTACCACTGGGATCTGCCGCAGGCCCTCCAGGACCGCGGCGGTTGGCCGGAGCGCGCCACCGCCGAGGCGTTCGCCGAGTACGCGGCGGTGGTGGCCGGCCGCCTCGGTGACCGGGTGGCCGACTGGAACACCGTCAACGAGCCGCTCTGCGTGTGCTGGATCGGGCACCTGGAGGGACGGATGGCCCCCGGCGAGCGCGACCTCACCCGCGCGGTGCACGCCTCGCACCACGTGCTGCTCGGGCACGGCCTGGCCACCCAGGCGATCCGCGCCAACGCCGCCCGACCGGCCTCGGTGGGCCTGGTGCTCAACCTCAGCCCGATCGAGGCGGCGACCGACCGGCCGGAGGACGTCGCGGCGGCCCGCCGGGCGGACGGGCACGTCAACAGGTGGTGGCTGGACCCGATCCACGGGCGCGGCTACCCCGCCGACATGATCGCCACCTACGGCGTCGAGCCACCGGTACGCGGTGACGATCTGGCGGTGATCGCCACGCCGACGGACTTCCTCGGGGTGAACTACTACTTCCGGCAGTTGGTGGTCGACGACCCGATCGGCGCGGCGCCGTTCGCCCGGCAGGTGCCGGTGCCCGGCTCGGTGGAGACCGCGATGGGCTGGGAGGTGTTCCCGGCAGGGCTGGAGCGGCTGCTGGTCGACGTGCACGAGGAGTACCGGCCGGGCCGGATCATCGTCACCGAGAGCGGTTCGGCCTGGCCGGACGAGGTCACCGCGGACGGCACGGTGGAGGACAAGGAGCGCACGGACCACCTGGAGCAGCACCTGGCGGCGTGCGCGTCGGCGGTGGCCCGGGGCGTGCCGCTGGACGGGTACTTCGTCTGGTCGCTGCTGGACAACTTCGAGTGGGCGTACGGCTACGACAAGCGCTTCGGGTTGGTGCACGTGGACTACGCCACCCAGCGGCGGACGATGAAGGCGAGCGGTCTGCGCTACGCCGAGGTGGTCCGCTCCCACCGGGCGCTCGCCCGGGCGGCCGACACCGCGACGCCGGTGGCCTGAGACACGGGGGGTGCCCGACGGCCGCCCGGGGGGTGACCCTGGGCGGCCGTTCGTGTTCCGGTCGGGCGAAACCGCCACGGACCACCGCGCCGGGTGGCTAGCCTGCGGCAATGTCCGCAGCCCCCGACGAGGTCGACGATACCGAGCCCGCCGGGCGGGTCTCCGGCACCGACCGGATGACGGCCTTCAGCGACGGTGTCTTCGCCATCGTCGTCACGCTGCTCGTCATCGATCTGCGGGTGCCGGAGTACCACGAGGGTGACCTGCTGACCGGTCTGCTCGACGAGGGCCCCTCGTACCTCGCCTTCGTGGTGTCCTTCGTCTACGTCGGGGTGCTCTGGCTCAACCACCACGCGCTGCTGCGGCTGATCCGCCGGACCACCCTCGCCCTGAGCTGGATCAATCTCGGCGTCCTCTTCGGCGCGGTGATCATTCCGTTCCCGACCGCCGTGCTGGCGTCCGCGTTCACCGAGGGCGACATCGACGACCAGCGCGCGGCGGTCGCCCTGTACGCGCTCTCCGCGGCGTTGATGTCGGCACCCTGGCTGGTGTTCTTCGGTTACCTGCGACGCCACCCGGCGCTGCTCGAACGCCGGGTCAGCCCGGGGTACGTGCGGACGCAGCGGCTGCGGCCGATCACCGGCCTCGTCCTGTACGGGCTCGGCGGCCTGCTCGGCTGGTTCGTCAACCCGCTGCTGGGCCTGATCGCCGTCATCGTGATGATCACCTATCACGCGGTGACCAGTCAGGGACTACCCCGGTGGCTCCTGCGCCACTGACCGGTCCGCACGGCGGCGCGCCGACTCCCCCGCAGCCGGAGCAGGTCGGCGGGTGTGTCCACGTCGGCCGGGGAGCCGACGTCGTCGCAGGGCACCTCGACGACCAGGTCCGGCCAATCGCGCAGCAGGTCGCGGGCGCCCCGGTCGCCGACGGCGTACCCGTGCAGCAGTGGCCACGTCGGCCGGCTGAGCAGGATCGGGTGCCCACGCCGGCCGGCGTAGGTGGCGACGGCGACGACCGCCCCGGAGGCGTGCGCCCGGCGCACCCGGCGCACCGCGACCGGGCTGAGCAGTGGCTGGTCGACGAGCACGACGAGCGCGGCCAGGGTGTCGGCCGGCAGCGACGCCAGCCCGCGCAGCAGCGACCCGCCCAGTCCGTCCGCCCAGCGGTCGTGCCGGACCGGCACCGCGCCCGGCAGGTCGGGCATCTCATCCGCGCCCGCGCCGAGCACCACGTGCACGGGGGCGCAGCCGCCGTCGCCCAGCAGTCGGACCCCGTGCCGGACCAGTGGTTCGCCGTCCAGCTCGACGAGCGCCTTCGGTCGGCCGAAGCGCCGTCCCGCGCCGGCGGCCAGCAGCAGCCCGGCGACCACCGCTCCACCCCCGTACGATAGGTTCGCGTTATTCGCCCCGAAATATACCGACGAAGCTAGTCTGTCCCGGTGCAGAGCGGACCGAAGAACGCGACGACCACGGACGCGAGGCACTCGTCCCGGGTGGCGTTCGAGGTCAACGGCTCGTCCCGGGCGCTCACGCTGGACAACCGCACCACACTGCTCGACACGCTACGCGAGCACCTCGGCCTGACCGGGGCGAAGAAGGGCTGCGACCACGGTCAGTGCGGCTCCTGCACCGTCCTGCTCGACGGCCGCCGGGTGAAGAGCTGCCTGATCCTCGCGGTCACCGTGGACGGCCGGTCCGTGGTCACCGTCGAAGGGCTGGCCGAGCCGGACGGGTTGTCCCCGTTGCAGGCCGCGTTCATCGCGCACGACGCGTTCCAGTGCGGCTACTGCACCCCGGGGCAACTCTGCTCCGCCCGGGGCATGCTCGACGAGGTGGCCGAGGGGTGGCCCAGCGCGGTCACCGACGACCTCGGCGCGCCGGTCGAGCTGACCGACGCGGAGATCCGCGAGCGGATGGCCGGCAACCTGTGCCGCTGCGCCGCGTACCCCCACATCGTCGCGGCCGTGCGGGAGACGGCGGCGGCGACGTGAGGGCGTTCCGCTACCACCGGCCCGTCGACGTGGCCGACGCGGTCGCCGTGCTGGCGGCCGAGCCCCGGGCCGCGTACCTGGGTGGCGGCACCAACCTGGTGGACCTGATGAAACTCGGTGTGCAACGCCCGGACGTGCTGGTGGACGTGACAGGCCTCCCGCTGGACACCGTCGAGGAGTTGCCCGACGGCGGGCTGCGGATCGGCGCCACGGTGCGCAACAGCGACCTGGCCGCCCACCCGGTGGTGCGGCGGGACTACCCGGTGCTGGCCCGCGCCCTGCTCGCCGCCGCCTCCGGACAGCTGCGCAACATGGCCACCACCGGCGGCAACCTGTTGCAGCGCACCCGGTGCGTCTACTTCCAGGACACCGGCAAGGCCTGCAACAAGCGGGAGCCCGGCAGCGGCTGCGCCGCCCTGCACGGCCAGAACCGCGACCTCGCGGTGCTGGACTGGTCCGAGCAGTGCGTCGCCACCCACCCGTCCGACCTGGCCGTGGCGCTGACCGCCCTCGACACCGTCGTGGAGGTGCACGAGGCCGACGGCCCCCGCGACATCCCGATCACCGCCCTGTACCGCTCCCCCGGCACCCACCCGGACCGCGAGACCACCCTCGACCGGGGCGCGCTGATCACCGCCGTCCGGGTGCCACCGCTGCCGGCCGCGCGCCGCTCGACGTACCTCAAGGTGCGCGACCGGGCGTCGTTCGCCTTCGCCGCCGGCTCGGTGGCCGCCGTCCTGGACCTCGACGGCGACACGGTCCGCGACGTGCGGTTGGCGTACGGGGCGGTGGCGCACCGGCCGTGGCGGGCGTACCGGGCCGAGGAGGAGCTGCGGGGGCGCCCGTTCAGCCCGGAACTGGCCCGACAGGCCGCCGACGCGGAGCTGGCCGAGGCGCGCCCACTGCGGCACAACGGTTTCAAGCTGCCACTGACCCGCGCCATCACCGTGCGGGCGCTCAGCGAACTGGCCGTGTCGTGAGCGGCGGGGCGGTCGGGCGCGCGTTTCCCCGGTTGGAGGGCCCGGCGAAGGTCACCGGCACGGCCCGGTACGCGGTGGAGTACCCGGTGGACGGGGTCACCTACGGCTGGGCGGTGCCGTCGGCGGTGGTCCGGGGCCGGATCACCCGGGTGGACACGGCGGAGGCGCTGGCGTCGCCGGGCGTGCTGGCCGTGCTGCACCACGGCAACGCGCCCCGACTCGCGCCCGGCCCGGAGCGGGAGTTGTGGCTGTTGCAGGAGCCGGTGGTGCACTACCGGGGGCAGTACGTCGCCGTTGTGGTGGCCACCAGCCTGGAGGCGGCCCGCGAGGGCGCCCGGCTGGTCCGGATCGACTACGACGCCGGCCCGCACAGCACCGTGCTCGCCGACGACCACCCCGGCCTGTACCAGCCCGACCACGTCAACCCCAGCTACCCGACCGACACCGCCGAGGGTGACTTCGACGCCGGGTACGCGGCCGCTCCGGTACGGGTGGACGCCACGTACCGAACGCCGGCGTACCACAACAACCCGATGGAGCCGCACGCCACGACGGCGCAGTGGCGCGACGGGCGGCTGCTGGTGCACGACTCCACCCAGGGCGCGTCGCCGGTCCGCGCCACCCTCGCCGAGCTGTTCGAGGTGCCCCCGGAGTCGATCCGGGTCGTCGCCGAGCACGTCGGCGGCGGCTTCGGCAGCAAGGGGTACGCCAAGGCCGCGGTGGTGCTGACGGCCCTCGCCGCCCGACACGTGGACCGGCCGGTCAAGCTGGCGTTGACCCGGCAGCAACTGTTCGGGCCGATCGGTTACCGCACCCCCACCATCCAGCGGGTCCGCCTCGCCGCCGACACCGACGGACGGCTCACCGCGATCTGCCACGACGCGATCAGTCAGACGTCGACCATCCGGGAGTTCGCCGAGCAGACCGCCGTCTACACCCGCAGCATGTACGCCGCTCCGCACCGCCGCACCACGCACCGACTGGTCCGCCTCGACGTGCCCACGCCGTTCTGGATGCGCGCCCCCGGCGAGTGCCCGGGCGCGTACGCGCTGGAGTCCGCGATGGACGAGTTGGCCATCGCGGTCGGCATCGACCCGGTGGAGCTGCGCGTCCGCAACGACACCGCTGTCGACCCGGACCAGGCGCGGCCGTTCACCAGTCGCAACCTGGTGGCCTGCCTGCGCGAGGGCGCCGAGCGGTTCGGCTGGACCGACCGGGACCCGACGCCCCGCGCCCGCCGCGACGGCCGCTGGCTGCTCGGCACGGGGGTGGCCGGGTCGGCCTACCCGGCCCGGGCCCGACCGTCGACGGCCACCGCCACCGCCCGGCCCGACGGAAGCTTCCTGGTCCGGATCAACGCCACCGACATCGGCACCGGCGCCCGTACGGCGATCTGGCAGGTGGCCGCCGACGCGCTCGGGGTGCCGCCCGAGCAGGTCGAGATCCACATCGGGGACAGCGAGTTGCCGACCGCCCCGTTGGCCGGCGGATCGATGGGCACCGCGAGCTGGAGCTGGGCGGTCATCCGCGCCTGCCAGGCGTTGCGGGAGAAGCGGCGCGACAACCCCGGCGAGGTGACCGCCGAGGCCGACACCACCGACGAGGTGGGCGGACAGCCCGCGCTGCCCCGGTACGCGTACGGGGCGCAGTTCGCCGAGGTGCGGGTGGACGCCGACACCGGCGAGGTACGCGTGAACCGCATGCTCGGGGTGTTCGCCGCCGGCCGGGTCGTCAACCCGACGACGGCGCGCAGCCAACTCATCGGCGGTATGACGATGGGGCTGTCGATGGCGCTGCACGAGGAGGGGCTGCTCGACGAGCGGTACGGCGACTGGGTCAACCACGACCTGGCCACGTACCACATCACCGGCTGCGCGGACGTGGAGTCCGTCGAGGCGTACTGGCTCGACGAGCACGACGACGAGCTGAACCCGGCCGGGGTGAAGGGCATCGGTGAGATCGGCATCGTCGGCGCCGCGGCGGCGATCGCCAACGCGGTGCACCACGCGACCGGCGTACGGATCCGGGAGCTGCCGATCCGACTCGACAAGCTCATCGGATCATCAGAGTTGGCTTAAATAAGCCGGCAGTGATAGAAATGTCGTCGTGCACGCCTTCGACGTGCTGGGCGATCCGGTCCGGCGCCGCATCCTGGAGCTGCTCGCCGACGGCGAGCAGACCGCCGGCGCGGTCAACGCGGTGATCCGCGACGAGTTCGGCATCTCCCAACCCGCCGTGTCCCAGCACCTCAAGGTGTTACGGGACAACGGCTTCGCCACCGTGCGACCGGAGGGCACCCGACGGCTGTACGCGGTCGACCCCCGCCCACTGCGCGAGGTCGACGGCTGGCTGGAGCACTTCCGCCGGTTCTGGACCCCACCTCTGGCGGCACTCGCCACGGAGCTGGCCCGAGGTCGACGCGAACGTCGGCTCAACGGGCCCGCCGACTCACCCGACGAGAGGAACACCTGATGTTCGACGCGACCGAGCAGATCAACGCCGTCCAGCGCACGGTCGGCAGCCGCACCCTGGAGGCCGGCGAGGCGCGGGTGACCACGATCAGCCAGACCTACCAGGCGACGGTCGAGGATCTCTGGGACGCCTGCACCAGCGCCGAGCGCATCCCCCGCTGGTTCCTGCCGATCTCCGGCGACCTCCGGCTGGGCGGCACGTACCAGCTCCAGGGCAACGCCCACGGCACCATCGAGACCTGTGAGCCGCCGCACCGCTTCACCGCCACCTGGGAGTACGGCGACGAGGTGAGCTGGATCGAGGTGCGCGTGACGGCGGTCGGCGACGAGCGGGCCCGCCTCGACCTGGACCACATCGCGCACGTCGACCAGGACCGGTGGGCGCAGTTCGGGCCGGGTGCCGTCGGGGTCGGCTGGGACCTGGGCCTGCTCGGGCTCGCCTCGCACCTGGCCGGCGACGGCAGCGGGATCACCCCCGACCAGGCCGCCGAGTGGACCGCCTCCCCCGAGGGCCGACGGGCCATGGAGCTGAGCAGCCACCTGTGGGGTGAGGCCAGCATCGCCGCCGGCACCGACGCCGACGAGGCGAAGGCCGCCGCCGAACGCACCACCGCCTTCTACACCGGCACCCCGGAGCTCTGAGCGCGGGCGGCGGCGCGGCAGACGTCGGGGTCGTCGGAGTAGCGTGCTGCGGCATGACCGGCACGCCGTACTCGCACTGCTCCTCCTGTGGCGCCGCCTACCCGCCGGCCGCCGGCTGGCCCCGGCTCTGCGCGGCCTGCGGCGAGACCGTGTGGCGCAACCCGCTGCCGGTGGCGGCCGCGGTGCTGCCGGTCCGCACGACCGAGGGCCTGGGCGTGGTGGTGGTCCGCCGGGACATCGAACCGGCCCGCGGCCTGCTCGCGCTGCCCGGTGGCTTCATCGAGTACGGCGAGGAGTGGTCCGACGCGCTCGTCCGTGAGCTGCGGGAGGAGACCGGCCTGGTCGCGGCGGCCGAGGACGCCCGGCTGTTCGCCGTGCACGGCGCCCCGGCGGGCGGCACCATGATGGTCTTCGGGGTGCTGCCCGAGCAGCGGGCCGAGGACCTGCCACCGTCCGCGCCCACCGAGGAGGCGACCGAGTGGCTGGTGCTCACCGACCCGGTCGAGCTGGCGTTCTCCACCCACACCCGGGTGCTGGCCGAGTTCCTCGCGGCGGCACGCACCGCCTGACCGATCGGCCGCCGGGGTGGACGGTCAGCGGGGCAGGGCGTCGTCGGTGCCGGTCAGGTAGCCGCTGGCCTGCAACTCGAACAGCTCCCGGTAGAGGCCACCGGACGCCATCAGCTCGTCGTGGTTGCCCTGCTGGACCAGTCGGCCCCGTTCCATCACGAAGATCCGGTCGGCGTGCCGGACGTTGGCCAGCCGGTGGGTGATCAGCACGACGGCCCGGTCGGGGCTGCGACGGAGGTGCTGAAACAGGGCGTGTTCGGCGCGGGCGTCCAGGGCCGCCGACGGTTCGTCACAGATCAGCAGCGCCGCGTCCCGGTACAGGCCGCGCGCGGCGACCAACCGCTGCCACTGCCCACCGGACAACTCGTGACCGTCCTTGAACTCCCGGTCGAGCAGCGTGTCGTAGCCGTTGGGCAGGCCCACGATCATGTCGTGCGCGGCAGCCGCGCCGGCCGCCTCCTGCACGCTCGGTCCGGACCGTTCCGGTGGGCGGTCGTGCCGGCCGACGCGAATGTTCTGCCCGGCGGTGAACGGGAACTTCCACCACTCCTGGGTCATCACGGCCACCTGGCCGCCCAGGGCGCGCGGGTCCAGATCGGCCGCGTCGACGCCGTCCCAGCGGATCACCCCGCCGGTCGGCCGGTACAGCCCGGCGATCAGCTTGGCCAGGGTGGTCTTGCCGGAGCCGTTCTCGCCGACCAGAGCGACCACCTCCCCCCGGCGCACCGTCAGACTCACCCGATCCACGGCCGGCGTGTCGGTGTCCGGATAGCTCAGGCTCACCTCGTCCAGATCGATCACCTGGACGCCGTCGACCACGCGGTCACCGCCGACCGGCACCCGGGCGTGGGCGCGGGCCAGGAAGTCCCGGTAGTCCTGGTAATAGAGGGCATCCTCGTAGAGCGAGTTCGTGGCGATGACCGCCAACCCCAGGCTGCTGCGCGCCGACTGAAGGGCGAGCAGGGCGGTGGCCGCCGCGGCGAGGGCCACCATCCCGGCCAGCAACAGGCCGCCGAGCACCGCGTACACCCCGAAGGTGGCCAGGCCCGCGACGGTCGCGCCGGCAATTCGCGTGCCGGTCTGCGCGCGGACCAACCGCAGTTGGGCCCGGGTCTCGACGGCCATCACGCCGCGATACTCGGCAAGCAGGAAGTCGCGCATCTGGTACGCGCGCACCTCGGCGGCGGTGTGCCGATTGGCCATCAGGCGGGCCAGCATCCACATCCGACGTTGTCGGGTGATCCGGGCCAGCATCGCCAGGTACTCGCGGCGGGCCATCCGTACCGCGGTGATCGCCTGGGGCACCGCGGCGAGCAGCAGGCAGGGCAGCAACAGCGGTTGGATGACGGTCACCGCGACGGCGGTGGCCAGCATGCCGACCACGCCGGTGACCAGGTCGACGGTGTGGTCGACGATGTACGCGGCCTCCGTCATCCCCCGGTCCCGGGCCCGGTCCATCTCCTCGGCGAAGCCGGCGTCGTCGAACGCCGCCAACTCCACTGCGGTGGTCGCCTCGAACAGCCGCAACTCGACCTGATAGTTGATCTGCGGGGTCAGCCGGGCCTGTGCCCAGCCGGCCGCGATGGCCAGGCCACCGCGCGCCGAGACGGCCGCCGCCGCCACGGCCAGCGCCGGCAGGGCCGCCCGGACCCGGTCCGGTGTGGGGCCTGCGGCGAACAACTCACTCAGCACACTCGTCGTCGCCAGCAGGCCGAACGTGGTCATCACACCGGCGGCGACGTTCAGGCCGATGGAGGCGACGGTGTCCCGACGGCTGGTGGCCCAGGCCAGGCCGACCGCCTCGCGGACCAGTCGGGGCAGCCGGCGGGCCACCGCCCAGAAGCCGGTGTGGGCGAAGTCGTGCGCGTGGTGCAACCAGTCCGGGTCCTCCAACTCCGGCAGCATCGGGCCGGCCGGCGGATCGGCCGGCGTGCCGTCGTCCTCGGTGGCGGTGCGCTGGCGGGCCATCGACTCCACGGACCCTCCTCGGGGCGGGGATCACCAACGCTGCCCGAGACTACTGGCGGCAACCACCTGCTGTCTCTAGGTAGTCGGCGCGTCGCCCGGCTCCTCCGGCGCGCCCTCCGCGATCGGCAGCAGCACCCGGAAGGTGGTCCGCCCCGGCTCGGTCTCCACCCGGATGTCGCCGTGGTGCTTGTGCACGACGATCCGGTACGAGATGTCCAGCCCCAACCCGGTCCCCGCGCCCACCGGCTTGGTGGTGAAGAACGGCTCGAAGATGCGCGGCCGCACCTCCGGCGGGATACCCGGACCGGTGTCGGTGATCTCCACCGCCAACCGGTCGCCGACAAGCCCGGTGTGGACGGTCAACACACCCTTCTCGCCCATCGCGCCCAACGCGTTGTCGATCAGGTTGGTCCACACCTGGTTCAGCTCGGCCGCGTACGCCGGGACCGGCGGAAGACCACGGTCGTACTCCCGGACCAGCGTGACCTCGGCGGGGATCTTCCCCTTGAACATCACCAACGTGGCGTCGAGCAGGTCGTGCACGTCCACCACCCGGTGCGGCGCGCGGTCGAGCTGGGAGTACTGCTTGGCGGCGCCCACCAGGCCCGAGATCCGGGTCACCGCGTCGCCGATCTCCCGCATCAACAACTCGGTGTCGACGGTGTAGGTGAGCCAGCGCACCGCCGCCTCCAGGTCGGCCGGGCCGACCGCCGTCTTCACCCGCGTCAACCAGGCGGTGTCCAGGCCACCACCGACCAGGATCGGCGCCAGGTCCCAGGCACCGTCGACGCCGTGCTCCTCCAGCCAGTCCGTGAGGGTGTCCTCGGCGTCCGCGGTGGCCACCGGGGACAGCTTCGGCGCGGTCGCGACCCGGGCGACGGCCTCCTCCTGCAACGCGACGAGACCGTGCAGAGCGCTGCCGTCCAGCCGACCATCGGCGATCATGGCGAGCTTGTGGCGCATCCCGGCGACCCGGTCCCGCAGCACCGACGTCGCCCGCACCGCCGCCGCGGCCGGATTGTTCAGCTCGTGCGTCAACCCCGCCGACAGCGAGCCGAGGGCCAGCAGCCGCTCCCGTTCACCGACGATGGCCTGCGAGTCCCGCATCCCGAAGAACAGCCCCTCCAACAGGTGCATGGGCATCGGGAACCAGGACCGCAGGGCGTACGCGAAGTCCTCCGCCAGCAGCACGAAGAAGTCCGCGTCGGTCACCGCCCGCAGGCTGTTGCGGTAGACCTGGTCGACCTGCTCACCCAGGTACGCCTGGGTGGCCCCGCCGTACACCCCGCGCTGCTCGGTCCGGCTGACCTCCACGTCGTCGCCGTGCACCAGACGGCTCAACGCCACCGCGCCGCGCACCAACACGAAGAAGCAGGTCGCCGGCTCGCCCTCGGCGTACACGAGGGTGCCCCCGGCCCGCTGCTCGACCCGGCCGTGCTCGGCCAGCCAGTCGAGCTGCGCGTCGTCGAGGGCCTCGAACAGGAACAGGGTACGCAGCTGCGCGGGTGTCAGCCGGTCCGGTTGAGTGGTCATTGTGCCTCCAGGTAGCGGTGCACGAGCGACACGGCCATCGCGCCCTCGCCGACGGCCGAGGCGACCCGTTTGACCGACTCGGCCCGTACGTCGCCGGCGGCGAACACACCCGGCACGCTGGTCTCCAGGTGGTACGGGTCGCGGGACAACGACCAGCCGGCCGGCCGCCGCCCCCCGGCCAGCAGGTCCGGGCCGGTGACGATGAAGCCGCGCTCGTCGCGGACCAGCACCCCGTCCAGCCAGTCGGTACGCGGCTCCGCGCCGATGAAGATGAACAGCCAGGAGGCGTCGACCGAGCGGGCCTCCCCGGTGCGGGTGTCACAGAGGGACAGCCGCTCCAGGTGACCATCCCCGGCCCCGCCGACCACCGCCGTGTGCGGGTGCACGGTGATCGAGTCGATCCGTTCCAACTGGTCGATCAGGTACCGCGACATCGAGGCGGTCAGGTCCGCGCCACGGATCAGCAGGTGCACTCTCGACGCGTACCGGGAGAAGTGCACCGCCGCCTGCCCGGCGGAGTTGGCCCCGCCGACGATGTAGACGTCCTGCTCGACGCAGCTCGGCGCCTCGGTGGCGGCGGCGCCGTAGAACACGCCCCGGCCGGTGAGGTCCGCCAGCCCGGGAGCGTCGAGCACCCGGTACGACACCCCCGTCGCCAGCACCACTGTGTGCGCCGCGATCTCGCTGCCGTCGCCGAAGCGCAGCAGCCGGGCACCGCCGGCCTCGCTGAGACCGACCACCTCCCGGGCGCTGAGCAGCTCCGCGCCGAACTTCACCGCCTGCCGCCTGGCCCGATCGGTCAACTGCGCGCCGGAGACGCCGTCCGGGAAACCCAGGTAGTTCTCGATCCGGCTGCTCTGCCCGGCCTGCCCGCCGGTCGCCCGCCGCTCGACGAGCACGGTCCGCAGCCCCTCCGACGCCCCGTACACCGCCGAGCCGAGGCCCGCCGGGCCGCCGCCGATCACCACCAGGTCGTAGAAGTCGGACGCCGGCACCACTGTCAACCCGGCCAGCGCGGCCAGCTCGGCCTCACTGGGGGCGATCAACGCCTTGCCCTCGGGCGTCACCACCAGCGGTACGTCCGCCTCGGTGGCCCCGGCCGCGTCGAGCAACCGCACGCCCTCCGGGTCGTCCGACAGCAACCAGCGGTACGGCACCAGGTTGCGGGCCAGGAAGTCCCGGACCTTGAACGACGGCGCCGACCACCGGTGCCCCACCACCCGGATCTCGGCACTCGCCGCGTCCGGGGTGGCCGCCCACGCCTCCAGCAGCCCGTCCACCACCGGGTACAGCTTCTCCTCCGGCGGATGCCACGGCTTGAGCAGGTAGTGGTCCAGGTCCACCACGTTGATCGCCTCGATCGCGGCGTCGGTGTCCGCGTACGCGGTGAGGAGCACCCGGCGCGCCGCCGGGAAGATGTCCATGGCCGCCTCGAGGAACTCCACGCCGGTCATCTCCGGCATCCGGTGGTCGGCCAGCAGCAGCGCCACCTGTTCGCCGCGCAGCTTGACCTCCCGCAGCGCGTCCAGCGCCTCCGGCCCCGACGAGGCCCGCAGCACCCGGTAGCGGTCGCCGTAGCGGCGCCGGACGTCCCGGGCCACCGCCCGGGACACCACGGGGTCGTCGTCGACGGTCAGGATCACCGGGTTAGCCATGGCGTCATGAAACCATCCGCCGCAGGTCCGCCGCACCGGGGCGTGCGGTCCACCGCACGGTTGACCGGGCTCGGGACGGGTAAGCCGGGGAGCCGCGCGGGCCGCACCCCGGCCATCCGCCCGGTTGCCGCGCACACTTCGGGGGGCCTATGGGGGACGCGACACCGACCCGGGGACCGACGTCGGGCTCGATCGTGGAGCTGCGGGTGCACGGTGTCTCCGGCGCGGGGGCGGACCAGGTGCTGGACCGACCGCACGTGCACCAGGTCGCCGGAGACCGCAGCGGCGGGTTCTACCGACCGCGTCCCGGCTACCCGGACTCGACCGGGACCGACGGGGTGACGCTGGAGGCGTACCGCTGGAGCGACCTGCCCTCCGGCACGGCCGTCCGGACGCTGTCACTGGTGTTCCTGCTGCCGTTCATGCTCTGCAACGTGGCGTTGTGGATGCGCCCGGCGAACACCGTCTCGAAGAGCGGCTTCATGGCGCTGTGCCGGGTGCTCGCGCTCACCCTCACCATGCTCTACGTGCTCTCCATCGTCGGCGTGGCCCTGGACCTCATCGCCTGGCGCTGCATGGGCACCCCGGCGTGCCTGGCCGGCCGGAGCTGGTTGTCCTGGCTCGGTGGGCGACCGACCGGGCTGCGCCTCGCTCTCCTGGCGCTGGTGCCGGTCGCCGCCATCGGGCTCGTCTGGCGGCTGGGCTCCCGCCCGAGCCACTCGTTCGACGCGTTCCGGACCCCGTCCACGCCCGTGTCGAAGCACCGGTTGAGCGCGGTCGGCCAGTGGGACGGTGCCCCGCTGGTGGGCCGACTGCGCTCGGTCCATGTCGCGACCGCGTTCGCCACGCTGGACGGCAGCCTGCTGGCCGCCCGGGCCAGCCAGCACTCCTCGTGGGTGATGGTGACACTCCTGACGGCCACCGGGGCGTTGCTGCTGGCCTGCCTGGTCATGGTCACGGCGGTGCCGAGCATCGATCGACCCGATCAGTCGCCCCGCGTCGACGCCCTCTTCCGCAGCCTGCGCATCCTCGCCTGCGGCCTCACGGTCCTGGTGATCGTGCACGTCGCCATCAGCCCGGCGCCGTGGCCGCAGGGCGGCGTGCTGCCCGGCTACAGCGCCATCGTGGCCTGGGTGTTCGTCAGTCAGACGGTGCTGGTCGTCAGCCTCGCCACGCTGGTGCTCTGGCGGCGCGGCGGTGGGCAACGCAAGGCCCCGCTGCGCGCGCTGGGAGCGCCCGTCTTCATCACCATCGCCGCCGAACTGGCGGTGGCCTTCTCCGCCGAGCTGGTCTACCGGGGGGCGGACCTGCTCGACCGCAACGGCACCACGGCGGACAGCCTGGAAACCAGCCCTCCCCTGGCGTACAAGTGGGCGATCTTCGGGTTTTTCCTGGCGGCGATGGCCGCCCTGCTGGTCGCCGGCCTGGTCACCCGGCTGACCAGACCCGGGCGGCGGCGGGCCGCGCGGGCGATCGTGGCCGCCGACTTCCCGGACGCGCCGCCGTCGGCGGCGAGCCGGCTGCGCCGCGTCGAGCAGGCGGTGGCCCGAGCGCGCTTCACCGAACGGGTGGAACTGCTCTCGGTGGTGTACGCCGGCCTCGCGGCTCTCGGCCTGTCCACCAGCCTGCTCGGCCTGCTCCAACTGCTTCCCGGCGACGTGGCGCAGCGCTACGCCGGGGTGCCGGAGAGCCTGGTCGACTTCCTGATCGGGATCGGCAGCTACCTCATCGCGGCGGTCGTGCTCGGGCTGGTGATCGGCGGCATCTTCGCCTACCGGACGGCCGGATTCCGGAGGTACGTGGGCGTGCTGTGGGACCTGGGCACCTTCTGGCCGCGGGCCGCGCACCCGTTCGCCCCGCCCTGCTACGCCGAGCGGGCCGTGCCGGAACTCGCCAAACGGGTCAGCTACCTGGTGGAGCAGGGACACGGTGTGCTGCTCGCCGGGCACAGCCACGGTTCGGTGCTGCTCGCCGCGACCGTGCTGCAACTGCCCACCCGGATCACCGACCGGGTCGCCCTGCTGACCTACGGGTCCCCGTTGGGACGGCTGTACGCACGGCTGTTCCCGGCGTACACCGACGACCCGGCCATGCGGGAGATCGGCGAGCGCGTCGGCTGGCGGTGGCTCAACCTGTGGCGCGACACCGACCCGATCGGCGGATGGATCTTCGCCTCCCACCGGCCCGGACGGGCGGAGAGACTGACCGGGCCGGCGGCGACCGTGGATCGCCGGCTGGTCGACCCGGCGGACGTGGTGCCCGCCCCCAGCGACAGCGTGCCGCCCCCGATCCTCGGGCACTGGCCGTGCGAGTCGCAGGACGCGTTCACCGAGGCGGAGCGGGACCTCATCGCGCGGCTGCGCCGCGCCCCCCTCGCGCGCGGCTGAGCCGACCGACGCCACAGCTCCGGCGGCCGGATATCGTCGCGGGGTGACTCCGTCCAAGCGACCCGAACGTCGGCTGATCGCCTCGAACAAGAAAGCCCGGCACGAGTACGAGGTGCTGCGCACGTACGAGGCGGGGATCGTGCTGGTCGGGACCGAGGTGAAGTCGCTACGCGAGGGACGGGCCTCGCTGGTGGACGCGTTCGCCCACGAACGTGACGGCGAGATCGTGCTGTACGGCCTGCACATCGCCGAGTACACCTACGGCACGTGGACCAACCACGCACCCCGCCGCAACCGCAAGCTGCTGCTGCACCGGGCCGAGATCGACCGGATCCTCGACAAGGTCCGCGAGGGCGGGGTGACCATGGTCCCGCTGTCCATGTACTTCGAGAACGGCTACGCCAAGGTCGAACTGGCTCTGGCGAAGGGCAAGCGCTCCTACGACAAGCGGCAGACGTTGGCCGAGCGGGACGCCAACCGGGAGATCGCCCGCGAACTGGGCCGACACCTCAAGGGCCACCCCCGCCGGGTCTGAGCTGGTCCCGCTCGTCGGGGCCGCCCGCGTTTCGAGGGCCGGCGGCGGTGTCGGCGGTTGGTGGCGGGCCGCGTTCCCGTGACCGGCCGCGTTCCCGTGGCCGGCCGCGTTCCCGTGACCGGCCGCGTTCCCGTGACCGGCCGCGTTCCGTGACGGGCCGCGTTTCGTGACGGGCGTTTCGCGGCGCGGTTCTTGCGCGGTGGCGGTTGGGTTGAACGAGGTTTTCGAAGGGGTGGCGGCGCGGCGCGCCGGCACCTCGTTGACGTGCGTCCGACGACGTGGTCTGCTCACTCCGTGCCGTTATTGGAAACGGTATTCGTTAGCGATACGGAGGAGAACCATGTCACTCACCGTCCCGCCCGCCCTGCTCGACGCCGCCGAACGCGGCCCCGTGGACGACGAGGCGTTCATCGCCTGCGTCCGTGACTCGCTCCCGTACGCTTGGGCCACCGTGAGCCGGGTGGTGGCCGAGCTTGAGTCGGGCGACGCCGAACTGGCCGACAACGTCGTCCCGCCACCCAGCGACGCCGACCGGGGGCAACTGCTCAGGGCGCTGGCGAGCGACGCGATCCGCGGCGGCCTGGAACGACACTTCGGTGTACGCCTCGCCTTCCAGAACTGCCACCGCGTCGCCGCGTTCCGGCCGTCGGCCGTCGACGGGGAGCGCTACCGGCGCTTCGTGTCGACCCGTGGCCAACTCCTCAACCAGTCCCCCGAACTGCGCAACTGCTGATCCCTGAACCGGACGCCCGCCCACGATCCGCGCAACAACAGGAAAAGTGCTGCCTCCACTCGCCCCGAGGCAGCACTTTCCCGGACTGCGCCGACCGTGGGCGGGCGCCCCGCGCCCCGCGCCCCGCGCCCCGCGCCCCGCGCCCCGCGCCCCGCGCCCCGCGCCCCGCGCCCCGCGCCCCGCGCCCCGCGCCCCGCGCCCCGCGCCCCGCGCCCCGCGCCCCGCGCCCCGCGCCCCGCGCCCCGCGCCCCGCGCCCCGCGCCCCGCGCCCCGCGCCCCGCGCCCCGCGCCCCGCGCCAAGATCCTCACAACATCGGCGATGTTGCTGCATCCAACACGCGGGAAACACCAACATCCCCGATGTTGCGCGGATCTTGACGACGAACACCTCGCGCGGACAGCCGCAAGCGCGCGGCCGACGCCACGATCGCGCTCGAACCAGGATGTAGGGGCCTCGCCGGCGCGCCGACACCACTACATCCTGGTTGTAGCGCGATCTTGGTGGGCGGCGCCGAAAGCGTGACCCGTGGGGCGCAATTGCTGGCCCGCACACCCACTTCCTGAGGTGAGTGCGGGCCGTTTCGGGCTTTCGTGCTTGCAGGTGCGGGCGATAGGGTCGGTCGGTGACGACCTTCCGGATCGGCGAGGCGGCCGACCTGCTCGGTGTCAGCTCCGACACCATCCGCCGCTGGGTGGACGCCGGGCGGCTGACGGCCGGGCGCGACGAGCACGGCCACCGGGTGATCGACGGTGTCGACCTGGCCGCGTTCGCCCGCGCTCAGGCCGCCGACCCGGATGCGGGTACGGAGTTCTCCTCCGCCCGCAACCGGCTTCGCGGCATCGTCGTCGACGTCCGCAAGGACACGGTGATGGCCCAGGTCGACATCCAGGCCGGCCCGTTCCGCGTCGTGTCGCTGATGAGCCGGGAGGCGGTCGACGAGCTCGACCTGCGCGTCGGTTCGGTGGCCGTCGCGGTGATCAAGTCGACCACCGTGGTGGTGGAGCGGGCCGCGCCCACCACGACCAGGGGAAGGGCTGGCGGATGAACGCGCCGAAGGACGCCCGGACGGACGGCGCGACGGGCTGGCGGATGACCATGCGCAAGGCCTCCCAGACGAACGCGCACAAGAACGCGTGGAACAGCACGCGGGCGATGCGGCGGGTGGCAGCGGTCCTGCTGGCACTGGCTGTCGCCGGCTGCGGCGCGGACGGTGGCCGGGCCTCCGGCGGTGACGGTGACGGTCGGGGCGTCGGCGCGGTGACGGTGTTCGCGGCCGCCTCGCTGACCGAGTCGTTCACCCGGATCGGGAAGGACTTCGAGGCCGCCAACCCGGGCAGCACGGTGACCCTCAACTTCGCCGGCAGCTCCGCCCTGGCCAACCAGATCAACCAGGGTGCGCCGGCCGACGTGTTCGCCTCGGCCGCCCCGGCGACCATGACCACCGTCACCGAGGCCGGCAACGCCGACGGCACGCCGCGCGTCTTCGCCCGCAACCAGTTGGTCATCGCGGTGCCCCGGGGCAACCCGGCAGGGGTCGAAGGGTTGGCCGACCTCGGCAAGCCCGGCGTGAAGGTGGCACTGTGCGCCACGCAGGTGCCCTGCGGCGCGGCGGCGCTCACCGCGCTGGACTCGGCGGGTGTCGCGCTGACGCCGGCCACTCTCGAGCGGGACGTCAAGGGCGCGCTCGCCAAGGTGAAGCTGGGTGAGGTCGACGCGGCCCTGGTCTACCGCACCGACGCGCGGGCGGCGAGCGCCGACGTGACCGGCGTGGAGTTCCCCGAGTCGGCGCGGGCGGTCAACGACTACCCGATCGTCGCGCTGAAGGACGCACCGAACCGGACCGCCGCGCGGGCCTTCGTCGCGTACGTCCGCTCGGCGGCGGCGCAGTCGGTCCTCGTCGAGGCCGGCTTCCAGACTCCATGAGCCGGCTGCTCGATCACGCAATGTCCCGGCGGCGGGGGCGGGTGCCGGCGGCGCTGCTGATCCCCGCCGGGCTGGGGCTGCTCTTCCTCGTCCTGCCGTTGGCCGGGCTGGTCATCCGGGCGCCGTGGACGACACTGCCGGGGCGGCTCACCGAGCCGGGCGCGCTGACCGCTCTGCGGCTGTCGGTGCAGACCGCGACCCTGGCCACCGTTCTCTGCCTGGCGCTCGGGGTGCCGCTGGCCTGGATGTTGGCCCGGGTCGACTTCCCCGGCCGTCGGCTGGTGCGCGCGCTGGTCACGGTGCCGCTGGTGCTGCCGCCGGTGGTCGGTGGGGTGGCGCTGTTGCTGGTCTTCGGTCGGCGTGGGCTGCTCGGCGGTTGGCTCGACGCCACGTTCGGCATCACCCTGCCCTTCACCACCACGGGTGTCGTGCTGGCCGAGTCGTTCGTGGCCATGCCGTTCCTGGTCATCGCCGTGGAGGGCGCCCTCCGTGCTGCCGACCACCGGTTCGAGGAGGCCGCCGCGACGCTGGGTGCCAGCCGGTGGACCACCTTCACCCATGTGACGCTGCCGCTGGTGGCGCCGGGGCTGGCCGCCGGCGCGGTGCTCTGCTGGGCGCGGGCGCTCGGGGAGTTCGGTGCCACCATCACCTTCGCCGGCAACTATCCCGGCCGGACGCAGACCATGCCACTCGCCGTCTACCTGGCGTTGGAGACCGACCTGGAGTCCGCGATCGTGCTCAGCCTGGTGTTGCTCGTCGTGTCGGTCGGCATCCTGGTCGCGCTGCGCGACCGCTGGATGACCAGCGCATGACCGGTCCGCTGCTCGACGCCCGGCTCGTCGTCGACCGGGGTACGTTCCGACTCGACGTGCCGTTACGGGTCGCGCCCGGCGAGGTCGTCGCTCTGCTCGGCCCGAACGGTGCCGGCAAGACCACCGCGCTGCGTGCCCTGGCCGGGCTGCACCCCCTCACCGACGGCCACGTCACGCTCGACGGCGTCGACCTGGACCGTCCGGCGACCCGGGGTTGGGTGCCGACGGAACGCCGGTCGATCGGTGTGGTCTTCCAGGACTATCTGCTCTTTCCGCACCTGAGCGCACTGGACAACGTGGCTTTCGGGCCGCGTCGGCACGGCGTCGACCGGAGGACGGCACGGGCCACGGCCCGTGACTGGCTCGACCGGGTGGGGCTCGACGGTCAGGCGCACCGTCGCCCCCGGCAGCTCTCCGGTGGCCAGGCACAACGGGTGGCGCTGGCGCGCGCGTTGGCGCTCGCGCCGTCACTGTTGCTGTTGGACGAGCCGCTCGCGGCCCTGGACGCGCGCACCCGGCTGGAGACCCGCGCCGAGCTGCACCGCCATCTGGCCGCGCACCCGGGCGCGACGCTGCTGGTCACCCACGACCCGCTGGACGCGCTCGCCCTGGCGGACCGGCTGGTCATCGTCGAGGGCGGGCGGGTGGTCCAGGAGGGTGACGGGCCGAGCGTGACCGCCCGTCCGCGCACGGACTACGTCGCCAGGCTGGTGGGGCTGAACCTCTACCGGGGCAGGGCCGACGGTCTCGGGGTGCGGGTGGCGCCGGAGTTGACCCTCGCCGTCGCGGACCGGCTGGACGGTGAGGCGTTCGTGGCGTTCCGGCCTGCGGCGGTGGCCCTGCATCCGAGCCGACCCGAGGGCAGCCCGCGTAACACCTGGGCGGGAACGGTGGCCGGTGTGCAGCGGCACGGCGACAACCTGCGCGTGCAGGTGGACGGGCCGATCGAGGTGGCCGCTGACGTCACGCCGGCCGCCGTCGCCCAGTTGCGGCTGGTCCCCGGTCAGCGCGTGTGGGTGGCGGTGAAGGCCACCGAGACGCACGCCTACCCGGCCACCGGCTGACGGCGGGAAATCGGTCAGCCGGCGAGCAGGTCGGTGTGCGCGGCACGCAGTCGGGCCAGCGCGGGGTCGCTGCCCGGGACGACGCGCCGATCCAGCTCGGCCCAGGCCTCGGCCAGCGCCGCGCGGACCGCGCTCAACTCCGCGGCGTGTCGTTGACTGCTGCGTCGGTGCTGATCGTCGAGGCGTCGGGCCCAACCGGCGGTGACGGCGGCGAGCCGTTCGGCGTCGGCACGGGCCTGTGCGCCGTTGCGGGCTGCCGCGGCGGGGACGATGGCGGCGACCGGGCGGGGGTCACCGTCGCGGGTGACGACGGTGACCGCGTCGGTCAGCTCGGCCAGCGCGACGAGCTGGCTGAACCGGGTGCGCGCCTCACGCAGCGGCACGGAACGCGGCGGGTCGGAATGAGGGGTGAGCGCGGGGACGGCCATGAATGCATGGTGTCGCCCGGGTACGACAGAAATCCGTCGTCAGTGGACGGTGGACGGCGATCCGTTCGCCCCGGCCAGCCACTCGTCGGCCAGCACCGACCAGATTTCCAGGTCGATCCGCCCCTGCGGGCCGGGCCTGAGCTGGCGGAGTGTGCCGTCGAGGCGTAGACCGAGTCGACGGGCGAGGGCCTTGCTGCGGATGTTGTCGGCGTTGGTGCGCCACTCCACCCGCTGGATGCCGCGCTCGCGGACCGCCCAGTCGACGATCCGGCGGATCGCCGGCGCGACCATGCCCCTGCCCTCGGCTGCCGGCTCCACCCAGCATCCGACCTCGCAGGCGCCGCTGGCCGCGTCGAACGACACGAAGATGACCCCGCCGACGAGGGTGCCCCGCCACCACAGGCCCCACATGCCTCCGCTGTCGCCGGCCCAGCGGTCGGCGTACCGCTGCAACACGGCTCGGGCCGTGGCCAGGTCGGTGGCGGCGAAGGACGGCGACACTCAGGGCTGGATGTGCTCGCGGGCGCGGTCCATGTGGGCGAGGAACTCCTCGGCCCGCCACGGCTCCAGCGGGCGGAGCTCGACATCCTCGGTCAGCGGCAGGGCGAACACCGGGCCTCCCCGAAGGTGAGTGGGCAACGACGGGTAGCAGAGTCGCACAGGACCACCGTTCGGTCGCGGCCCGGGGCCGCTCACTGCGGCAGGTGGGTACGCAGGGCGCGAACCGGGCCACGGTCGGGTACGACGGGTCAGGTGCCTGCGACTGCCGCAGAGCCTCCCGGCCGGCGAGCCGGTCGTCGGCGCGCACCAGCTGCCCCGGCCAGCACCGACGCCATCAGATGATCATGTGGGTCCAGTAGCTGAGCCAGAGCACGAACAGCGCCCCCTGCACCACGGCGAGCGTCGCGGTCAGCCACACGTCGGCGCCGGCGTGGCGGGCCCAGCGAGCGAGGACCAGTGCCACCGGGAACGCGGCGAGCAGGTAGCGCAGCAGGCTCTTGTACACCGCCGGGCCCATCGACAGCGGCACGAGCACCATGAGGACGCCGTACACCAGGTAGGGCAGTTCCCGACGGCGGAACCCGGCGGCCAGCACGACCAGGACGACCACGGCGAACCAGACCCGGGCGGCGTCGCGCGGCTCTCCGACCAGCCCGTGCCACAGCACCGGCAGCGGGTTCTGCACCTGGATCCCCCACCCGGTCTCCTGGGCGTGCTGGTAGGCGAACCAGTCGCCGCCGCGCCACCGGCAGTAGGCCATGAAGGTGAACCATCCGGCGGGCAGGAGCAGCAGCGGCCAGCCGGTCCGGAGGTAGCCGAGCAGGGCGCGGGGGCCGAGCCGCCAGTCGTGCTGACGGAGCAGTACGAGCGCCAACGGCAGCGCCACGAGCAGGCCGACGGACCGGCTCATCGCCAGGAAGTAGCCGATGACGCCGACGAGCAGCCAGCGGCTCCGCTCGGCGTGGTAGAAGGCGGCCAGCGCGAGACAGACGAACAACGACTCGGTCAGCGCGGCCTGGAACAGGAACGCCGTCGGCAGCAGCACCAGGTACCTGGTGAACCGGCGGGCCGAGTCCGCGTCACCGAGGAGCAGCTCGGCGAGTCGGTAGCCGTACCAGAGGGCCAGCAGGAAGGCGACGTTGCTGATCAGCAGCAGGGCGAGCGCGGTGTCGCCGCCGAGCAGCGCGCCGACCGGGCGGGCCAGGAACGGGTACAGCAGGGGGAAGCCGAAGTCCCGCCACGGCCCGGTCAGGGGCAGCTCGGTCAGGCGGAGGTAGAGCAGCGAGTCCCAGGCGAACCAGAAGGAGATCCACCGGTGCCCGGAGATGTCCCGCTGCTGGGCCCACATCAGTGCCTCGTCCGCCGGGGGCGCGCCGGGGATGCCGTCCCAGGCGTGCAGGACCAGCAGACCGAGCAGTGTCAGCAGCAGCTTCGCGCCGACGAACAGACCGATCACGTACGCCCAGGGCGTCGGCACCCGGCGGGCCAGGCGGGCTGCGCCGTGGCCGGCCGCGACGGTGCGCGCGGCCAGCGTCGCCGCGCCGCCTCGCCACCGGTGCATCCGCCCCGCTCCCCCGGTCCGCCGGCCCGCCCGTCGCGCGCGGGTGTCGCCCCTCCCGTTGTACGCCGCCGCGTGCCAGGCCGAAGCGGAAATCACCCAGGACAAGGGTGACAATCGGTGCAGAACGGGTACGCGCCGCACCTCAACCATGACGGTGGGCAGGGAGCACGGCACCATGAGCGAGCAGCACGGCACGGTGGTCATCGGCGCGGGGCCGGCAGGGCTCACGGCCGCGTACGAGCTGCTCCGGCACGGCCTGCCGGTCCAGGTGTTCGAAGCCGACGAGGTGGTCGGCGGGATCAGCCGAACCGTGGAACGCGACGGGTGGCGGTTCGACATCGGCGGGCACCGGTTCTTCACGAAGGTGCCCCGGGTGGAGGCGTTCTGGCACGAGATCCTGCCGGACGAGGACTTCCTGACCCGACCCCGGATGAGCCGGATCTTCTACCGGGGCGCGTTGTTCCACTACCCGCTCAGCGCCATGAACGCGCTGCGCAACCTGGGGCTGCCGGAGGCCGCCCGCTGCCTCGGTTCGTACGCGCGGGCCCGACTGCGCCCGCCCCGGGACCAGTCGCACTTCGAGGGCTGGGTGTCGGCCCGCTTCGGCTGGCGGCTGTACTCGATCTTCTTCAAGACGTACACCGAGAAGGTCTGGGGAATGCCGGCGGACCGCTTGCAGGCCGACTGGGCCGCGCAGCGGATCAAGAACCTGTCGCTGGCGACGGCGATCCGCAACGCGTTGCTGCCCAGCCGTCGGCGCACCGACGTGACCAGCCTGATCGAGCAGTTCCAGTACCCGAAGTACGGGCCGGGCATGATGTGGGAACGCTGCGCCGAGCAGGTCCGCACGCGTGGCGGTCACCTGTCGACAGGCAGCTGGGTCACCGCCGTGCACCGCGATCCGGAACGACGGCGGGCCGTCAGCGTGACCGTCGACGGCATGGGCGGGCAGCGCACCCGGCCGGCCGAGCACGTGATCTCGTCCATGCCGATCTCGGAACTGGTGGCCGCGATGCGCCCGCCGGCGCCCCCGGAGGTGCTGGCCTGCGCCGCCGACCTGCGCTACCGCGACTTCCTGACCGTCGCGCTGGTGGTGCCGGCCGAGTTCTCGTTCCCGGACAACTGGATCTACGTGCACGACCCGGGGGTACGGGTGGGCCGGATCCAGAACTTCGGCTCCTGGTCGCCGTACCTCGTCAAGGACGGCCGCACCTGTCTGGGCCTGGAGTACTTCGTGTTCGAGGGCGACGAGATGTGGCGTACCCCCGATGCCGACCTCGTGGCGTTGGCGACCGCGGAGCTGGAGCGGTTGGGGTTGGTCCGGCCCGGTGTGGTGGAGGCCGGCTACGTCGTGCGCATGCCCAAGGCCTACCCGGTGTACGACGAGCGCTACCAGCACAACGTGGACGTGATCCGGGAGTGGCTGACCGAGGCGGTGCCGAACGTGCACCCGGTGGGCCGCAACGGCATGCACCGCTACAACAACCAGGACCACTCGATGCTCACCGCGATGCTCACCGCCGAGAACATCGCCACCGGCAGTACGCACGACGTCTGGTCGGTCAACGTGGAGCAGGACTACCACGAGGAATCCGCCGGCGGCGACGGCCGGCGGGGCACCGGCCGGGACGCCCCGGTGCTGCCCAGTCGCATCGTGGCCGCTCCGATCACGGCACCCGTCGGGGTCCGCGCCGCCGACGACGGTGACCGCTCCGCACCGGCGCCGCTGGTCTGACGAGGGGTACGCCTCCGGCCGGTCCTACCCGGGTCGTCGGCACGCCGCCCTGCGATGGTGGTGGCCGGACGTGAACCTGCCGGGCCCTCACGCCGACTGAACAGGCGAAGGAGGGCCGATGAGCGATGAGTTGCTGGTGGTCCGCTGTCAGCTCGGCGAGCGGAAGGCGTTCACCGAGCTGGTGCAGGGCTGGCATCCGGCGGTCGAGCGGTACGTCGGGCGGATGCTCGGCGGATCCGACGACGACGTGGTGCAGGAGATCTGGTTGGCGGTGTTCCGGGGGTTGCCGAAGCTGCGGCAGCCGGACCGGTTCACCCCGTGGTTGTTCGCCATCGCCCGTCGGGCGGTGATGAACCGGCTGCGGGCCGCGTACGCGCGCCCCGATCCCGAGCCGATCGACGACCTGCCGGGCGACGACGAGGCGGAGGAGATCGTCAACCGGGAGACGCTGGCCGGAGCGCTCGCGGCGCTACCCGTCCGGGAACGGGAGGTGCTCGTCCTCTTCTACCTGGAGGATCTGCCGCTGGACGCCTGCGCGCAGATCTGCGCCGTGCCCGTCGGCACCGTCAAGTCGCGGCTCAACCGGGCCCGCAGGTTGTTACGCAACGAACTGGCACGGAAGGGGTACGAGGCATGACGCCGGAAGAGGTGCTGGCACGACTCGACGCGCCGCTGTCGCTGCGCAGGAGGGTCGGTTACCTGGCCGTGGCCCTCGCCGGTCTGACCGGGAGCGCCCTCGTCGGCCTGCTCTGGGCGACCGAGCCCGGGTTGCCGCCGCGCACGGCCGCGGCCTTCGCGGTCCTGGTGGTGATCGGTCTGTGCTGGGCGGTGTTCGGTGGCTGGGCGGTGACCCGACGGACCTCGTTGTTCGCCCGGGATCGGGTCGTCGCCGGATGGCTCGGCCTCGGCGCGTGGCTGGTGTTCACGGTCGGCGCGGCGGTCATCACCGTGCCGCGACACACGCTCGAACCGTCGCTGCTGGCCGTCGTGCTCGCGCTGGGCGTGGTGGCGGTGGTGAACCTGTGGGCGGCGCGCCGGGCGAGAGCAGCACTGCTGCGCCGCCGGGACACGCTGGCCGGGGCGGCGACGCGCGACGAGTGACCCGTCAGCGCGGTGGGAGCAGGCCGCGCTCCGTCAGGTGGGTACGCAGCGTCTCGGCGTCCTCGGGGGACATCAGCCAGCGGGGGATCACGGTCGCCGGCATCCGGTCGACGTACACGATCCAGAAGTCCCTGGTGTCCTTCACGCGGGTGACCCCGTCCCAGGCGATGCCGCCGGACTCCGAGCCGCTGCGCATCATGATGTTGTCGTCGGTGATGTCGTAGGCGCCGTCCACGGCGTAACCGCCGGACCGGCGGCGGGCGCGCCACCGCACCCACGGCAGGAACAGCATCGACAGCACGCCGGCCAGGACCAGTGTCGTCCACAGCCCGGTGGTTCGCTCACCGGACGCGGATCCCCGCGAGACGGCGAAACCGATCACTCCGAGCGCCGCCAGCACCGCACCGATGTAGAAGAACCGGCGCAGGCGGACCCCGCCGAGCGCGGCGGCCACCCGGCCGGGGTAGGCGGGGTCGGCGGGTACGTCGAAACGGATGTGCACGCCAGAACGATAGTGCCCCCGTCCGCGCCCGACGTTCTCAGACACCCGCCGGCCGCGTCCTGACCACCGGGTGAGGCAGTCTGGGATGGTGAACGTCCACGAGCCCGCCGACGACGTCCGGGTGCCCCGGGCCCAGGTCGGGTCCAGTCCGCAGCACCTGCTGGCGACAGTGCTCGGCGAGTACCTCGACTCCTCGGACGCCGACCTGCCGTCGGCGGCGGCCATCGCGATCCTGCGGGAGTTCGGGATCAGCGAACCGAGTGCCCGTTCCGCCCTGTCCCGACTGGTCAAGCGTGGTCTCATCGCGACCCGGGGGAACAGACGGCCACCGGTGTACCACCTCACACCCTGGGCGATCGCCCGGCACCGCACCCGGATGCGGCACTTCCTGACCTTCGGTGCCCACCCGCCGCAGTGGACCGGTGCATGGGTGCAGGCGTCCTTCTCGATCCCGAGCTCCGGCCAGGCCGCCCGGCACGCGGTCCGCAGATCGTTGGGCGCGCTCGGGTTCGTGGGCCTGTACGACAGCGTGTGGATCCGGCCGGGGTCCGACGCCGCACCGGTGCGGGAGGCGCTCGACGACCTGTTGCAGCACGTCGCGGGTGCCCGGTGGTCGATCATGCACGTCCGGTTCGACGAGGAGTCCGGGCCGCACGGTCCGGCCTCCGCGTACGACCTGACCAGCCTCGCCTCGGCGTACTCGGATTTCATCGAGCGGTACGCGGACCTGCGGGTGGCCGCCCGCGACGGGACGCTGGATCCCACCGGGGCGTTGGTGGCGCGGACCTCGGCCATGGATTCCTGGCGCAGGTTCGCGGACATCGACCCGGACCTGCCCGAGCATCTCCTGCCGCAGCCCTGGCCTCGCCGGCGGGCCAGGGAGACCTTCCTGGACATCCACTGCGCGCTCGGTTCGCTGGCCCAGGCACGTCTCGTCGAGGTGGCCACCCCGCACTGGCCGGACGCTGCCTCGTGGGTCACGCACTTCCAGGCTTCGGGGGACGAGCCGACCACACACCCCCCACATTGACACTTTTCGTTGCGGCAGTGATAGTAACTGCACAGCTCCCGTCGTACCGCCGGGTGGTGGACCCCGCCCACCTCCACCCGGCCCGCGGCCACCGCCACCACCGTGCTCGGACGCGCACGGGACGTCCGCCGCGGCCGGGAGCACCGTCGTGACATCCGCTGGAGGGCGAATGAGAAGAACGTCGAAGATCTACGCGGGCCTGGCGGCCATCCTCGTCCCGGTCACCTCGATGATCATGGCGGTCGGCGTGACGCCGGCCAACGCCGCGGTCGGCGGATCCGGCCCCTACCCCGCCGACTACGAGACGTCGGCCAGCCTGGCGAACCACACCATCTTCCGGCCCCAGAACCTCCCGACCGAGCGCCTCCCCATCGTCGTGTGGGGCAACGGCGGCTGCTCGGGCAACGGGCTCTCCCAGGGCAACTTCCTCCGCGAGATCGCCTCCCACGGTTTCCTCGCCATCGCCAACGGGGCCCCGAACGGCTCCGGCTCCACCACGTCGCAGATGCTCACCCAGTCCATCGACTGGGCGTTCGCGGAGAACTCCCGACAGGGCAGCAAGTACTACAACAAGATCGACACCACGAAGGTCGCCGTCGCGGGCTTCTCCTGCGGAGGCCTGGAGGCGTACGCCGTCTCCAACGACCCGCGCGTCACGACGACCGGCATCTTCAGCAGCGGTCTGCTGAACGACGCCGACGACTACCAGCTCCGGAGGCTGACCAAGCCGATCGCCTACTTCGTCGGTGGCCCCAGCGACATCGCCTACCCGAACGCCATGGACGACTGGGGCAAACTGCCGGCCGGGCTGCCCGCCTTCATGGGCAACCTGAACGTCGGACACGGTGGCACCTACCACGAGACCAACGGCGGCGAGTTCGGCCGGGTCGCGACGCTGTACTTCAAGTGGCGCCTCAAGGGTGACAACACCGCCGGCACCACCTTCGTCGGCGCCAACTGCGGGCTGTGCCGCACCCAGTGGACCGTCCAACAGAAGAACCTGACGCTCGACACCACCCCGCCGCCCACGACGCCTCCGCCCACCACCCCGCCGCCGACGACGCCTCCGCCGACGACCCCGCCGCCCAGCGGTGGCGCCTGCACCGCGGTCTACGCCGTCCAGGACCAGTGGAACGGCGGATTCGTCGCCAACGTCAGCGTCACCGCCGGCGCCGCCGCCCTGACCGGCTGGCGGGTCACCCTGACCCTGCCGAGCGGGGCGGCGGTCACCTCGCTGTGGAACGGCGTCGCCAGCGGCACCAGCGGCACCGTCACCGTCGCCAACCAGAGCTACAACGGACGCCTGGCCGCCGGTCAGGGCACCAGTTTCGGATTCCAGGGCACCGGAAACGGCAGCGGCACCACCGCCACCTGCACCGGAAGCTGACACCGCTCGGCGGGCCGGCGTCGATGCGCCGGCCCGCCGAGCAGGGGCCGTCCCTGCCGTGGAAGCCAGGGACGGACCCTGCTCTCCGACTCTCAGCGCGACAAACGCGTGCAGTGGGCGACCGTGGCGTCGTCGTCTTGCATCCGAACGTCGGGTCCACCGCTGCGGGCTTCGGTCTGTCGGACGCGACGGATGACACCGGTCGGGCCTTCGGCGGCGAGCAGTTCCAGTACGCCGGGCCAGTCGGTTACGGCGTACGGGCTGACGATCCGACTGGCGCCGTTGCTGAGCAGCGCGAAACCGTTCAGGTCGGCGAGGGATGCGCTGCCGGTCACCGCTTCCTGGGCCGCGCGCGGGTCGTCCTTGGCGATCCAGTACCCGCCCACCTGGTTTCGGCGGGCACGCAGTGCTTCGGCGCAGGAGTCGCGGACGCGGTCGTACTCCGGGTTTCCCGGTGCGAGACCGTCCAGGGGCACTGAGCATTCCCGCCTGGCGAGCCCTTCACGCTCGTCGGTGATCACCTGAGGGCTGCCGTCGGCCGCGTCGAGGACGAGGAAGCAGTCCGCGAGCAGGAGATAGTCCAGACTGCCACGGGCGGCGCGGACCATCGCGACGGTGGCCTGCGGGCTACGCGGATCCGCGATATCGCAGGTGTCGCAGTGCTCGGCGGCTGTTTCGTCGATGGCGCTGGCAAGGGCCGCGGCAAGATCTCGCCCGTCGTCGTACGACAGGTGCGCGAGCAGCGCGGCACCGAGGCGGCGCGTGTACCAAACGACACCATGGGAGCAGAGCGACTCGGCTCCCGGGATGCCGGCACCGTCCAGCAGGACGACGGCACCGGGTACCGCGCCGACGAAGTCCTCGTTCGATCGACCGGGCCTACCAGCGCTCGTCGACAGACTGACGTACACCGTGTGCGCTCCTCTCCCTGGACTGGACACCCCTCATCATTGAGCGGTGACGACCCCTGCCGCACCGCCCACCGATCTCGGTGTCTTCTCGTTGGCCGTACCCCCACTGTTCGCCGCGCTGGCTCCGGCGCGGAACGTCCTCATCGCCGGGGCGGGCGGTGGCTTCGACGTGTACGCGGGCCTGCCGTTGGCACTCGCCCTGTGGCGCGGCGGCGCGCAGGTGCACCTGGCCAGTCTGTCCTTCTCGGAACTCGAACTGATCGACCAGGACGCGTGGAGAGCGGAGCACGTCGCTGCCGTGCAGCCGGGCACCACCAGCCCGGACTGGTACTTCCCCGAACGGACGCTCGCCCGGTGGCTGGCCGCCCAGGATCTGCCGTCGACCGTGTACGCCTTCCCACCGCTCGGTGTCCAACCGCTCCGGGCCGCGTACCGGCACCTGGTCGAGAAGCTCGACATCGACGCGGTCGTGCTCGTCGACGGTGGCACCGACATCCTGCTGCACGGCGACGAGAGCAATCTCGGCACGCCGGTGGAGGACATCACCAGCCTGGCGGCGGTGACCGCGCTGGATGTCCCGATCAAGCTGGTGACCAGCCTCGGCTTCGGCATCGACGCCTACGACGGCGTCAACCACGTCGAGGTGCTGGAGAACCTCGCCGCGCTCGACCGCGACGGCGGCTACCTCGGCGCCCTGTCCATCCCCGGTTCCAGCCGGGAGGCAGCGCTCTACCGCGATGCGGTCGCCGACGCCCAGGCCGCCACCCCGGACCGCCCGAGCATCGTGCAGGGACAGATCGCCGCCGCCACCAGCGGCGCGTTCGGAGACGTCCGGTTCACCCGGCGTACCGGCGGCGGGGACCTGTTCGTCAACCCGCTGATGGCGATGTACTTCACGGTCGACCTCGACAAACTCGCCGCCCGATGCCTGTACCTCGACCGCATCGAGAACACCGTCGGCAGACGGCAGGTCATCACGCGCATCCAAGCCTTCCGCGAGGAGTTCCTGAACACCCGCATCCCCCGCGCGTTCCCGCACTGAACGCCGGAGCACGTCGGCCATGAGTGAGGGCCGTCGGGCCCTCACTCATCACGTCGCCAGGTCCGCCGAGCGGCGGACGTGGGAGATCGTTGCTCCGACCAGCAGCACCGCGCCGACGAAGAAGTAGGTGTTGCCTCCAGCAGGGGTAACAGCACCCCCCGATCAGGGCTTGCGGGCGACCGCACCGTAGATGGAGGCGTCGGCCAGCGGCGGCCGTTGCTCCGGCGGCACCTGCGGCCGCCACTCGGTGACCGGGACGATGCCCGGCTCGGCCACCTCCAGGCCGGTGAAGAAGCGGGCGAACTCGGCCCGGTCGCGGGACACGGCGTCCTGCTTCATCCGGCCGGAGGCGAACTCGGCTTCCATCCGCCTGACGATCTCGACGGGAATGTGGTCGGTGGTGAAGTGGGTCAGGGCGAGCCAACTCCCCGACGGCAGCGCGTCGAGCAGCCGGGCGACCCGCTCGTGCGGGCGGTCGTCGTCGGTGAGAAAGTGCGTCACCGCGATCAGCACCAGGGCCACCGGCTGGGACAGGTCCAGCGTGGCGTGCAGTTGCGGGTCGGCGAGGATCTTCTCCGGGTCGCGCAGGTCGGCGTCGAGGTAGGCGGTGGCACCGGACGGATCGCTGGTCAGTAGCGCACGGGCGTGGACCAGCACCATCGGGTCGTTGTCGACGTAGACCACCCGGGACTCGGGGGCGACGGACTGGGCCGCCTCGTGGGTGTTGTCGGCGCTCGGGATGCCCGTGCCGATGTCGAGGAACTGCCGGACGCCGGCCTCCCGGGCGAGGAACCGCACCGCCCGGCCCGTCTACCCCGGGGTACGCAGCCGCCGAGCCAGTAGTTGTAGCGGCGGGCCGGGTGCACCACGCTGGTGTCGATCCGGTCCGACGGTGCTGGTGTCGTCACGTGACCTCCCCAGGTCGACCGCCACCGATCGTAGGGGAAGAACTGCGCTGCGGTGACCCCTCGCCAGGAAACCGCTTGCCTCCGTGCTATTGACGCTCGTCACTGGCTGTCAGTACCGTGGTGCGGGCAGCGAGAAAGCGCTTTCCGGCCCCTCACCGTCCAACAGGGAGCGCCCCTATGCCCCGAACCCTCCGTTCGCTCTGCCTCATCCTGCTCGCCGTCGTCGCCGTGGTGAGCACCACCACCGCCCTGCCCGCCGAGGCCGCCCCCCGCTTCCGGGTGCTGGTCTTCTCCAAGATCACGAACTTCTACCACGACTCGATTCCGGCCGGCATCGCCGCCATCCAGCAGCTCGGCGCCGCGCACAACTTCGAGGTCGTCGCCACCACCGACGCCGCCGCGTTCACCGACGCCAACCTCGCCACCTTCGACGCCTTGGTCTTCAACAACACCAACTCGCTCCCGACCTCGGGTGACCTGCTCAACGCCGGCCAGCGGGCCGCGTTGCAGACCTTCATCCGCAACGGCGGCGGCTGGGCCGGCCTGCACGCCGCCTCGGCCAGCGAACGCGACTGGCCGTGGTACGAGGGCCTGGTCGGCACGATCTTCGACTACCACCCGGACTTCTCGTCCACCGGCGGCACCTTCCCCGGCCGGGTCAAGGTGCTCGACCGGGCGCACCCCTCCACCCGCAACCTGCCGGAGCTCTGGGAGCAGAGCGAGGAGTGGTACAACTGGCGGACCAACCCGACCGGCAAGGTGCACACCCTCGCGCAGATCAAGGTGCGCGACGGGATCAACGGGCTGGACGAGGGCGTCGACCACGCGTACTCCTGGTGCCAGCGCTACGACGGCGGCCGGTCCTGGTTCACCGCCGGCGGGCACGCCAGCTCGCAGTTCAGCAGCGCGACCTTCCTGGAGCACCTGCGCTACGGCATCGAGTGGGCCGCCGGCGCGGTCGCCGGCGACTGCTCGGCCACCAGGACCAGCAACTTCGAACGGGTGGGTCTGGTCACCGAGAACCTGGCCGACCCGTTCGAGTTGGCCGTCGCCCCGGACCGGAAGGTCTACTACATCCAGCGCACCGGCGCGCTGAAGGTGGTCAACCAGGACACTCTCCAGGTCACCACGCTGCTGGACTTCGCGTACACCTCGGCGATGACCGACCAGTCCGACGGGCTGCTCGGGATGACCCTGGACCGCAACTTCGCCAGCAACGGCTGGATCTACCTGCTCTGGTCGGACAAGACCCTCAAACAGCTCAACCTGTCCCGCTTCACGGTCGCCAACAACAGCGTCGCGCTCTCCTCGGAGAAACGCCTGCTGACCATCCCCACCTACCGGGGTGAGGGCCGAGCCAACTCGCACATGGGCGGCTCGCTGGCGATGGACGGGGCCGGGCGGCTCTACGCGGCGATCGGCGACAACACCGACCCGTTCGCCTCCAGCGGCTACACCCCGATCGACGAGCGCTCCGGCCGCGCCGCCTGGGACGCCCAGGGCACCGCCGGCAACACCAACGACCTGCGCGGCAAGATCCTGCGGATCACCCCGCAGTCCGACGGGACGTACACGGTGCCCAGCGGCAACCTCTTCGCCCCCGGCACCGCGAGGACCCGACCGGAGATCTACGCGATGGGCATGCGCAACCCGTTCCGGATCACCGTCGAGCCGCAGACCAACGCGGTGCTCGTAGCCGACTACGGCCCGGACGCCCGCGCCGCCGACGCCAACCGCGGCCCGGAGGGGACCGTCGAGTTCAACCGGATCACCGCGGCCGGCAACTACGGTTGGCCGTACTGCGTGGGCAACAACATCCCGTTCAACGACTACAACTTCGCCACCAACACCTCCGGCGCCAAGTTCAACTGCGCCGCGCCGGTCAACAACTCCCCCAACAACACCGGCCTGACCAACCTGCCCGCGTCGAGGTCGGCGCTGGTCTGGTACGCGTACTCCGCGTCCACCCAGTTCCCGGAGCTGGGCACCGGTGGTGGCGGGCCGATGAGCGGCCCGGTCTACGACTACGACCCGGCCAACACCCGCACCACGAAGTTCCCGGAGTACTTCGAGGGCAAGTGGATCACCTATGAGCTGACGCGCAGGTGGTTCAAGACGCTCTCGATCCACAAGACGGCGCAGACGTTCGGCAACGCGCGTTTCGGGCCGACCGCCGTCGGCGACCTCCAGTCGATCAACGGCATCTTCGACACCATGAGCTGGATCCAGCCCTTCGAGGCGGAGTTCGGCCCGGACGGGTCGCTCTACGTCATCGACTTCGGCGAGGGCACCGGTAGCGGTCGCGGCGGCAGCAACGCCGGGGCGGGCATCTACCGGATCGACTACGTGGCGAACGGCCGACCACCGACCGCGAAGATCGCCGCCACGCCGGACAGCGGACGCGCGCCGCTCACCGTCAGCTTCTCCTCGGCGGGCACGACGGCGGGTGACGGCACGGCGCTCAGCTACGCCTGGGACTTCACCAACGACGGCACCACCGACTCGACCGCCGCGAACCCGAGCTTCACCTACGGCACCGCCGGCACGTACACGGCGCGGTTGACCGTCCGCAACAGCGGCAACGGGTTGACCGCGACCGCGGTCACCGACGTGGTGGTCGGCAACACCCGACCCACGGTGACCCTCAGCGTGCCCGACGGCGGCTTCTTCGACTTCGGCGACAAGATCCCGTTCACGGTTACGGTCACCGACCCCGAGGACACCACTGTCGACTGCAGCAGGGTGACGGTGCAGACGCAGCTCGGGCACGACTCGCACGCCCACCCGTTGGACGTCTACACCGGCTGCTCGGGGCTGCTCTCCACGGAGGCGGACGCCGGTGACGGGCACGGGCCGGGGCAGAACCTCTACACCCTGATCACCGCCCAGTACACCGACGGGGGCGCGGCCGGCGCACCGGCGCTGACCGGCTCGACCCGCGTGCAGTTGCAACCCAAGAGCAAGGAGGCCGAGCACTTCAGCGCCCAGTCCGGCGTCACCGTCAACGACCGGGCCACCGCCCGCGCCGGCAAGCGGCTCGGCGACGTCGACCACAACGACTGGGTCGCGTACGGGCCGGTGGACCTGCGCAACGTCGGCTCGGTGACCCTCGGGCTGACCAACGGCGGCTTGGGCGGCACCATCGAGCTACGCACCGGATCGCCGACCGGCACGCTCATCGGCACGGCCGCCGTCGCCTCGACCGGCGGGTGGGACAACCTGGTCTCCCCCACCGTCACGCTGACCAACAAGCCGACCGGCACCACCACCCTGTACGCGAGGTTCGTCAACGCCGCCCAGACCGGCGGCACCCCCGACCTGCTCGCGCTGGACTGGCTGCGGTTCAACGGCGCCGGGGTCAAACAGGAACCGGGCGGCACCCTGTCTCTGGCCGCGAACCCGGCCGGCGGCACCGGGACGCTGAACACCACGCTCACCGCCACCGCGACAGCGCCGTCCGGGCAGAGCATCACCGACTACGCGTGGGACTTCGGTGACAACAGCGCCATCACCCACGGGGCGACACTGCGGTCGATCGCCCACACGTACCCCCGCAAGGGCACCTTCACCGCCCGGGTGACGACCACCTACACCAGCGGGGAAACCCGCTCGATCAACCTGACCGTCACGGTCAGCTGACCGTCCACCGGTGGTGGGCGGGGTCGATCTCCGCCCACCACCGGTCGGCAGCTCGCCGGCAACACCGAGTTGCCCGCACTCGCCGAGCAGCGCGGGCGCACCGACCGGGCGGTCGCACGACGGTGTTGCTCACCGAACGGTGCGCGCCCAGACGATCTACTCCACCGGCCGTGCCCCGGGCGCAGACATCGGTGGTCCCGCTGACCGGCCGGCCGGCCGGCGGCGTGCGCGGCGCGGGCTCGGCGCCTCTCGGCGCGGCGCGGCGCCTCTCGGCGCGGCGCGGCGCGGCGCGGCGCGGCGCGGTAGATGGTCCCCGACCGCACCGGTGACGCCAATCAGCGAGCCGACAGCGTAGATCTTGGACAGTTTCCGTTACGCCAGAACGGAAACTGTCCAAGATCTACGCTGTGGCGTGGGTGAAGCTGTTCGGGCGAGCCTCGCCGACCGTGCCGGGAGAGAGGTCGGGACACCTGACATGCCTGACTGAGGGAGCCCGCATGAGCAATCGATACGTCGTCATCACCGGTGGGCCGGGATCCGGCAAGACCACGGTGCTCGACAGCCTGCGCGCTGCCGGCCATGTCTGCGTCGAGGAGGCGGGGCGACAGATCACCCAGGACCAGCTTCAGATCGGCGGTCAGGCGGTGCACGGCGGGGATTCCCGGCTGTACGCCGAGATCACGCTGAGCTGGGAGATCCGGTCCTACCGTCAGGCCGGCCAGCACACCGGCCCGGTCTTCTTCGATCGCGGCATTCCGGACCTGGTCGGCTACCACCTGCTGCTCGGCTGGCCCGTTCCGGACCACCTGGCGGCGGCGGCACGGCTGTTCCGCTACCACCGGCGCGTCTTCATCGCACCGCCCTGGCCGGAGATATACGCCAACGACAGCGAGCGCCACCAGGACTTCGCCGAGGCGGTACGCACCCACGACGCCATGGCCGCCGCCTACACCCAGCTCGGCTACGAGCTGACTGCCCTGCCGCTGAGCGACGTCACCTCGCGCCGCACCTTCGTCGAACGACTGACACTCTGATCGTCAGACCGGGCTGTGGGGCGGTGCGCGACGGCACCGCCCCACAGCTCACAACGGTCTACTCCCAGGAACTCTGCTGGGTGTAGACGAGGTTGCCGGGAATGACAGTGCCGTTGGTGTTCCACTCGGTGTACGCCCAGAAGTCGCCGTCGCCGAGCGGCTTCTTCGGCTTCAACGTGAACCCGTACGTCAGACCACGCTCCACACTGGTGGGCGCCTCCAGCGTGGCACCCGCGTAGGTGCCGTTTCGCCCGATGATGGCGTGCTTCAGTGCGAAGTCGACGACCGGGCCGCCGGGATACTGTGCGAACACGTACGCCGTGTAGCGCCCCGGCTCGGGCAGGAACTTGTAGGCCTGCTCCGCGCTGGTCCAGTACCTGTCACTGCTGTAGACGAGCTTGTCGCCCTTGTACAGGTACAGGTCGAGGTTCGTGTTCGGGTCGTCGGTGGTGGTCTCGACCACGATGCCCGCGGTGTTCGCCGGCACCGTGAAGTCGACAGTCTTCACTCCGGTGGCCGTCGGGTCGAACACGCCGCCGTAGACGCCGGCCGGCATCGAGTACGACGTCCGCTGCATCGGCGTGTAACCGGTGCTGCGGCCGACGAGAGGTCCGGTGAAGCCGGGCTGGAGCGAGCCGAACGCACCGTTGGTCATCCGGCCGAACTCCTCGCCGTCGTCGGCGTACGGTCGGGGGGAGATGCCCCACGGGCGGGCGGCGACCGGGATCCGGGCGCTGTGTGCCTTGCCCTGCCAGGTGATCGATCCGGTCACGTAGCGGTCCCAGGGCGCGCTGCCCCGACGCACGGTGATGGTCACCGTCTTGGACGTGCCGGGCTCCAGCGTCACCGATGCCGGGGACACGGTGACCTTCATGCCGGGCAGGCCGGACACCGACGAACGGTAGGTCTCCTTCGCCTTGCCCACGTTGGTCAGGGTGCGGGTGACGGTCACCGGGCGGGTGCCGTCGTACTCGCGCAACGAGACGGCCGGCAGGTTGAGTTCCTTGCCGTCGGGCTGGGCCGTCTCGCTGAACGTGACCAGTTCCGCAGCCGTCGGTTGGATGACCAGGCCGGGGTCGGTGGCCTTGGCCAGGTTGATGAACCCGCTGCCCTGCTCCAGGGGGTCGCTGGTGCCGACGGTGTCGGTGGCGGTGGTCCGCAGCGCGGAGGCGACGGTGCCGGGTGACCACTCCGGGTGGGTGGCGCGCAGGATCGCTGCCGCGCCGGCCACGTACGGCGAGGCCATCGAGGTGCCGGAGTACGCGTCGTAGTTCCGCCCGAAGTTGCCGGCCGGTGAGACCGCGGCGATGATGTTCGACCCGGGCGCGACGAGGTCGGGCTTGAAGACGCCGAGGGTCACCTTGTCCGGGCCGGTGGAGGAGAAGTCCGCCACGCTGGGCAGGCCGGGGACGCTGGAGCCGTCACCGCCGCTGCGCAGGGAGACCTTCGCGTCGGTGGGGTGGCGCATCAGGTAGTTGAAGAGCGTGCCGGCCTGCTTCTCGGTCGGCAGGTAGACCACCGGGAAGTTGAAGATGGAGTTGATCCGGTAGTTGCCGACCGGGTCGAACACCACCATCGCCGCGCCGCCCTTGGCCTTGATCTCGGCGGCGGAGCCGAACATGTCGGACAGCGCGCAGGCGACGACCTTGCCCTTGATCTTGGCCGGGTCGAGGCTGCCGGGCTCGCAGTAGACCGCACCCAGGTCGGGCGAGCCGGCCTGTTCGCCGAAGACCATCGGCCGCGAGTCGCCACCGGGCAGGGCGTCCAGCGAACCGCCGACGAGCTTCGTGCCGTCGCCCAGCTTGACCGTCGCCTCGTCGAGCTTCGTCACGGCCGCGCCGACGGTGGTCACCCACGGCGCCGCGTTGCTGATCGCCCCGCTGACGATGCCGGTGTTGCCCGCCGACGCCGCCACGAACACCCCGGCCAGCGTGGCGTTGAGGAACGCGATGCCGATGGGGGTGTTGGCCTCCCAGTCGCCGAGCTGGGAGCCGATCGAGAAGTTGATGACCTGCACGCCGTCGGCGACGGCGGCGTCGATGCCGGCGATGATGTCGGCGTCGTAGCCCATGCCACCCCAGAGCACCTTGTAGACGGCGATCTGGGCGTCCGGGGCAACCCCGGAGACCGGGCCGAAGCGGCGGCCGTCGATCGTGACGTTCGGCTGCGGCAGACCGGCAGCGGTGGAGGCGGTGTGCGTGCCGTGCCCGGACACGTCGCGGGCGGACAGGATCTCACCGTCGGGCACGGTGCCGCCGTAGGCCAGCCACGAGTCGGCGAAGTACCGCGCGCCGACGATCTTGCCGTTGCAGTGCTCGGCCACGAAGGCCACACCGATCTGGCAGGTGCCGCGCCAGTTCGCCGGGGCGGGCATCTTCCTCGCGAACGACGCGCTCTCGGGCCAGATGCCGGTGTCCAGGACGCCGATGACCATGCCCGCGCCGGTGCCGGGGCCGGGCTTACCGGGCTTACCGGGCTTGTCCGGCTTGCCGGCGGAATCCGCTCCTGCCGGTTGCTCCAGCTCGCCAGGAGCCGGCGTGGCCGGGGCGCCGGGGGCCGGCGCGGTCGGCGGAGGCGTCGGGGTGCCGAGCGCCCGTGAGGCGGTGACGGCGCGGACGCGCTTGTCCGCCCGCAACGCGGTCACCTGCTGGGTGGTCAGCTTCGCGGAGAACCCGTTGAAGGCGGTGGTGTACGAGGCGGTGACCTGTACCTTCGCGGCGGCGGCGACGGCGCTGCGCTGGGCGTCGAGGTGACCGCGGTAGGCCCGGGCCGGTGCCGACGTCACGTCCAGCCGGTCCCCCGCCTGCGGGCGGGTCCGCGCCAGCCCGGCCGAGCCACCGGCGTACGAGGTCAGGGGCTCCTCGGCCAGCTCGACGATGTACATGCCGGGGCGGGTGTCGTCCGCCGCGGCCTGCTGGTCGGCGGCCTTCCGGCCGCCCGGCCGGCGGTCGGCGCCGTCGGTCAGGGTGACCTTCTTGTCGGACCCGGCGGTGAAGTAGCCGGTGCTGCCGCCACCCGACGGCCCTGCGGGTGCCGCCGACGCCGAACCCGCGACGCCGGTGGTACCGGTGACCAGAGCGAGGACCAGCGTCGGTATCGCTAGTCTTCGCACCGTTGTTCCGCTCGTGCTGGTAGCCACGAGGCTCCTTTCGATGGCTCCTTTGTGGAGCGCTGTTCCGATCGCGACCCGCTCATGGGAGCGCTCCCCCACCTAAGCCGCCGATGGTTAATCGATGGTTCGGAGAGTGTTTCGGATCGCTGGTGCGTATAAGATCACGTTCTACGGGCCACGCCTAGATCATGTTTTGCCGAAGCCGCCGGCACAGCGCCCATCGCCGTTCGCGTTGCTCGACCGGATGGTCACCGAGTGGCCATGGCAGGTCGTCGGCGATCCGGTGGAGAAGCTCACCGCTTCCCGCGACGGGGTGGCCACGAACCGGGGTGCCGCCTGAGCCGGTGGCGCCTGGCCCGTGCCCCCACCCCCGCCCCCGACCGGCTAAGGTCAGGCGGCCAGGCCGTGACATCCGGGAGTCCACGGGGGAGAACCCGATGACCGATCTCAGCCACAAGCCGACCCTGACCGGACGCCTGGTCACGCTGCGGCCGCCGACCGCCGACGATGCCGAAGCCATGACCGCGGTCATGGCCGATCCCGACGTGGCCCGGCTGACCGGCAGTGTGACCAGCAGCGCGGATCTGGGAGTGCCTCCACCGTTGGAGCGCAGCCGCGACTGGTACGGCTCACGGGGCGCCGCCGACGACCGGCTCGACCTGCTCGTCGTGGACAACGCAACAGATCGCGTCGTCGGCGAGGTCGTCCTCAACTCGTGGGACCCCGACGCCCGCAGCGTCAACTTCCGCACCATGGTCGGGCCGGAGGGCCGCGGTCGTGGACTGGGCACCGAGGCCGCCCGGCTCGTGCTCGGCTACGCCTTCGACCAGTTGGGGATGCACCGGGTGGGGTTGGAGGTCTTCGACTTCAATCCCCGCGCCCGACACGTCTACGAGAAGATCGGCTTCGTCCACGAGGGCACTCGCCGCGACGCCCTGTGCTTCGACGGCGACTGGGTCGACGCCCACGACATGTCCATCCTGGAGCACGAGTGGGCTGACCGCCGCGGCGGCTCCTGACCGACATCACCGCGCGCACCGGCCCCGCCAGAGCACCGTGCACACCCCGGCCAGGGCCAGCCCGAGCAGCGGGGCGACACCCACACCGGCGATCGTGCAGGCCACCGCCACCAGCGCCGGCGGCACCCAACACCAGGCCGGCACGGTCCGCGGCACGCGACCACGCCGACGGGCGGCGGCCTCGGTCGCCATCGGCACCACCAGCACCGGCAGCGCGGCGGCCAGCAACGTCAGCCAGGGCAGCACCAGGCGGTCGAAGCGTGCCACCGCCAGCAGCCCGCCGAGCACCGCGACGGCGAGCATCGCCGCCCGCGCCGGCACCCGGGGCGTCAGGCCACGCAACGCCAACGAACCGGAGTACGTGGTGGTCAGCGCGGCGGCGAAGACCGCCACCGCGACGAACAGATTCGCGTACGCGGCCAGGCCCGATCCGGCGGCGAGGAGCGCGACCACGTCCGCCTCGCCGGTGCGCAGCCACAGGCCGGCACCGGCGACCACCCCGAGCAGCGCCGGCCCGATCAGCAGCCCCACGCACCACAGCAGGTCCCGCCGCCGGGCGAGGCCGACGCTGAAGTCAGGCGCGCGCAACGCGAACACCGCCGCGTAGCCGATCAACGCGGCGGCGTCGGCGAACCCACCGAAGGCCAGCCGGACGGGCGCGCCGGGCGGAGGCAGCACGGCCAGGCACCAGCCGACCAGCACCACAGCACTGAGCGTGGTGAGAACCGCGATCCGGTTGCCGAGTCGGGCCGGCGCCCAGGAGACCACGAGGACCGCCACCTCCAACAGGGCAGGCCCGGCCCAGCCCGGCAGGTGCGTCAACGCGGCCAGCGACGCACCGCCGAGCCCGACGTTGAAGCCGTTCCACCCGACCATCGACACGGCCAGCACCGCCGCCAGCAGCACCCGCGAGGTGGTCCCCAGGTACGCGGGCAGCACCGCGGTCAGCGTCCCGCCGTCACCGAGCGGCCGACGCAGGCCGATGCGGCCCTGCCCCCAGAGCAGTGCCGCCATCAGCGCCCCGCCGACCAGCAGACCCGCCACCGGCACCGCCCCGCCGTGCCGGGCGGCCATCGCCGCGCCGAGCACCAGCGTGGCGGGTGCGGTGCCGATCCCCAGCCACGCGCCGACCGCCGCCGGCCAACGCCGCGCGGCAGTCTCAGGCAACGTGACGCAGGTAGCCGGCCACCGCCGCGTCCAACACCTCGGCACCCGGGCGCGCCCACACCTCGGCGGAGAAGACCTCCACCTCGATCGGGCCGACGTAACCGGCCGCGTCCACCGCCTCGCGCAACCGGCGCAACTCGATGCACCCGTCGCCCGGCAGCGCCCGGCCGAGCAACACCCCCTCCGGCAGTGGCGTCACCCAGTCGCAGACCTGGAACGCGGCGATCCACTCGCCGGCCCGCGCGATCTGCGCGTACACCGTGTCGTCCCACCAGACGTGGTACGCGTCGACGACCACGCCGACCACCGACGGGTCGAACCGCTCGGCGATGTCGAGCGCCTGGCCCAGGGTGGCGATCACGCAACGGTCGGCGGCGAACATCGGGTGCAGCGGCTCGATCGCCAGCCGCACCCCGGCGGCCTCGGCGTGCGGGGCCAACTCCCCGATCGCGTCGGCGACCCGCTGCCGGGCGCCGTCGATGTCCCGGCTGCCGGACGGCAACCCACCGGACACCAGGACCAGCTCCGGGGCGCCCAGTGTGGCCGCCTCCTCGATGGCCCGCAGGTTCTCCGCACGCCAGTCGTCGGCGGAGAAGAAACCACCCCGGCACAGCGAGGTGACGGCGAGACCCGCGTCGCGGACCAGCTTCGCCGACCGGGCCAACCCGTACCCGACGACCGGCTCGCGCCACAACCCGATGCCCGGCACCCCGGCCGCCACGCAACCGGCCACCACGTCCGGCAGCGGCCACCGCTGGGCGGTGGCCTGGTTGAACGAGAAGCGCGCGAGACTCACTGGGCTGGTCTCCGCTCCCGACTGCGGGGCTCGCAAACCCGGCTCACTCCTCGCGCTCACTGGGCCACACCGGCAACTGTGAAGAACGCCCGCGCGCGGGCCGCCGCCAGGTCGGCGTCCGGCAACAGCCCGGCCGCGTCGGCCAGGGTGAGCAGGGTGGCCAGGTGCGCCGGGGACCGGCCGGACTGCGCGCCGCCGACCATGGTGAAGTGGTCCTGGTGCCCGGCCAACCAGGCCAGGAACACGATCCCCGTCTTGTAGTGCCAGGTCGGGGCCGCGAACAGGTGCCGGGCCAGCGGCACGGTCGGTGCGAAGATCTCGTCGTACGCCGCCAGGTCCCCCCGGTCCAGGGCGGCGAACGCGGCGGCGGCGGCCGGCGCGATGGCCGCGAACACCCCGAGCAGCGCGTCGGAATGCCCCATCTCGTCGCCCCGGATCAGCTCCGGGTAGTGGAAGTCGTCACCGGTGTAGAGGCGCACCCCGGCGGGGAGCCGGCGGCGCAGCGCGACCTCCCGGTCGGCGTCCAGCAGCGACACCTTGATGCCGTCCACAGTCGACTGGTGTGCCTTGATCAGCTGCACGACCGTGTCGGCGGCCAGGTCCAGGTCGGCGGCACCCCAGTAGCCGGTCAACGCCGGGTCGAACATCGGGCCCAGCCAGTGCAGCACCACGGGCTCGTCGGCGGCGCTCAGCAGCTCGTCGTACACCCGGAGGTAGTCTTCCGGGCCGCGCGCGGCGGCGGCCAGGTGCCGGCTGCACATCAGCACCGGGCGGGCGCCGGCCGCGCGGACGTCGCCGAGCTGTTCGAGGTACGCGGCGGTGACCGCCGCCAGTGTCGCCGGACCGGCCGGCAGCTGGTCGGTGCCGACCCCGGCGACGATCCGGCCTCCCACCGCGCGGGCCTCGGCGGCGCTGCGGCGGATCAACTCCCGGGTGGCCGGGTAGTCCAAACCCATCCCCCGCTGCGCGGTGTCCATCGCCTCGGCGACCCCCAGCCCGTACGACCAGAGGTGCCGCCGGAAGGCGAGGGTGGTGTCCCAGTCCACTGCCGCCGGGGCACCCGGCACGTTCTCCGCCGACGGGTCGGCGACCACGTGCGCGGCGGCGTACGCGATCCGGCTGGTCGCCGGCGCGGCCGGGCGGGCGAAGCCGCCGCCTCCGGTGAGCCGGTGCCGCCGGCCGCCCGGCAGCACCACCTCTGCCGTCACCGACGGCACCACCCCGGCCGTCATGAGCGCAGCTCCGGCACCTCGACCCGAACGCCCTCGCGGGCGGAGCGCAGCCCCACCTCGGCGAGTTGGACGCCGCGCGCGCCGGCCATGAAGTCCCAGCGGAACGGCTCACCGGCGACGACGTGCCGCAGGAACGCCTCCCACTGCACCTTGAAGCCGTTGTCGAACTCCTCGTTGTCGGGCACCTCGGCCCACTGGGCGCGGAAGTCCTCGGTGGCGGGCAGGTCCGGGTTCCACACCGGCTTCGGGGTGACCGCCCGGTGCTGGGCGCGGCAGTTGCGCAGCCCGGCCACCGCGCTGCCCTCGGTGCCGTCGACCTGGAACTCCACCAGCTCGTCGCGGTACACCCGCACGTTCCAGGACGAGTTGATCTGCGCGATGATCCCGCCGTCGAGTTCGAAGACGGCGTACGCGGCGTCGTCGGCGGTGGCCGGGTACGCCTGACCGGCCTCGTCAACGCGCTCGGGGATGTGGGTGGCGGTCACGCAGGACACCGCGCGCACCCGGCCGAACAGTTCCTCCAGCACGTAGTGCCAGTGCGGGAACATGTCGACCACGATGCCGCCGCCGTCCTCGGCCCGGTAGTTCCACGACGGCCGTTGGGCGGGCTGCCAGTCACCTTCGAACACCCAGTAGCCGAACTCGCCGCGCACCGAGAGGATGCGGCCGAAGAAGCCGCCGTCGACGAGGCGCTTGAGCTTGCGCAGACCCGGCAGGAAGAGCTTGTCCTGCACGACGCCGGTGCGTACCCCGGCCGCGTCCGCCGCCCGGGCCAGGTCGAGCGCCGCCGCGGTGTCCTCGGCGAGGGGCTTCTCCGTGTAGATGTGCTTGCCGGCCTCGATGGCCTGCCGGATCGCCTTCTCGCGCTGCTGGGTGACCTGGGCGTCGAAGTAGATCTCGACGTCGTCGCGGGCCAGTGCGGAGGTCAGGTCCGTGGTCCACTCGGTGAGCCCGTGCCGCTCGGCGATCTCGCGGAGCTTCGTCTCGTTACGCCCGACCAGGACCGGCTCCGGCCAGGCGGTCGTGCCGTCGGCCAGCGTCACGCCGCCGGACGCACGGATGGCCAGCAAGGACCGGACGAGGTGCTGGCGGTAGCCCATCCTTCCGGTCACACCGTTGACGATGATGCCGATCGACCTGCGGGTCATGGTGTTCCTTCCGTCGTGCTGGTCGTGCCGATCCGCGCTCAGTGGTTGGCGGCCGCGCTGCCGAGCAACCCACGCAGGTCGGTGGCGAGCCGGTCGAAGCGGGGATCCGACATCACCGACGCGTAGTCGCGGTGCGCCGGCAGGTCGACCGGGAAGGTGCGGATGATCCGGCCGGGCCGGGGGCTCATCACCACGACCCGGGTGCCGAGGAAGACCGCCTCGGCGATGGAGTGGGTGACCAGCACGACGGTGGTGCCGGTCTCCCGCCAGATCCGGTGCAGTTCGGCGTTCATCTGCTCCCGGGTCAGGGCGTCCAGCGCGCCGAACGGCTCGTCCATGAGCAGCACCGGCGGGGAGTGCAGCAGCGCACGACAGAGCGCCACCCGCTGCTGCATGCCGCCGGACAACTCGTGTGGAAGTGCCTTCTCGAAGCCGGTCAGACCGGTCATCTCGATCAGCTCGTCGGCCCGGCGGGACGCCTGCGCCCGGTCCATGCCGCGCATCTCGGCCTGGAGCAGGATGTTGGCCCGGGCACCGCGCCACTCCAGCAGCGCGGCCTTCTGGAAGACGAAGCCGATCTCCTTCTGCGGGCCGCGGACCGGGCGCTGCAACAGCGACACCGCGCCGCTGGTCGGGGTGACCAGCCCGGCGACGATCTTCAGGAGGGTCGACTTGCCGCAGCCGGACGGGCCGACGATCGTGACGAACTCGCCGGGCTCGATGTCCAGCGACACGTCGTCCAGGGCGGTGGTCTGGGACCAGCGGGACGTGAATCGTACGGTCACCCCGGACATCCCGATGGCGGTGCCGGTGGCTGCCGGCGCGGCGGTCACCGGGTCACCCCTGCTTCGCGTACGAGGAGTCCCAGTACGCGTCGGGCGCGCCCGGGTCCTTCAGCTCCGCGTAGCGGGACATCAGGTCGATGGTCTCGGTCCACTGGGCCTCGGTGTTCACCCCGGGCGGTCCTTCGCCGCCGAGCAGCGGCAGCACGAGGGTGAGTTGCTTGGTGAGCACCTCGGGCGCCGGCTCGTTCTCGGCGAGCGCGGCCATCGCGGTCACCGCGCCGGCCGGGTCGCGGGCGGCGTCGGCCCAGGACTTCTGGGTGGCCCTGACGAACTTGCGGGCCAACTCCGGGTCCTTCTGCAGGGTCTGGGTGTTGGCGATCAGACCGGTGCCGAGCAGGTTCATCCCGTAGTCGGCGAAGAGCAGGACGTCGACCTTCTTACCGGTCTTGCTCTCGATGGTGGGCGCCTGGTCGTGGAAGAAGCCCATGATGGCGTCGACCCTGCCCTCGGCCAGGGCGGCGATCTTGCCGGCGGCGTCGACGTTGACGACCTTGACGTCGTCCTTCTTCAGGCCGTTCTTCTCCAGCCAGGCCGGGAAGGTCGCGTAGAGGGCGTCGCCGGGGGTGCCCCCGACGGTCTTGCCCTTGAGATCCGCCGGGGTCCTGATGGTCTTCTCGGAGAAGAACTCCACCGAGGAGGGGCCCTTCTCCAGGTACGCGCCGAGGCTGCGCACCGGCATCCCGGTGGCCACCGACTTGAGCAGCACGGGGCTGTCGGCCCAGCCGAAGTCGGTCTGCTTCTGCGCGACCTGCTTGACCGTGTTGCCCGAGCCGTTGCCCGGCAGGATCTTCAGGTCGATGCCCTCGGCGGAGTAGTAGCCGTTCTGCAGGCCGTAGTAGAACGGGGCGTGCTCGCCGTAGGGCACCCAGTTCAGGGTCAGGGTGACCTGCTTCCTGCCGTCCGCGCCGGTGGTGCCGGCGGGGTCGTCCCCACCGCAGCCGGTGGCGGCGACCAGGAGGGCGGCGGTGACCAGGATGGTGGTGGCGGTGCGTTTCATCGGTGCCTCCGTGATGGGGTCGGTCAGGAGGTGGTCAGGGACACGCCGGCCCGGCGACTGGCGTGCCACGGGATGAGCAGTGCCTCGGCGATCTCGACCAGGACGAACAGGACGATGCCGATGGCGGACATCAGGATCAGGTCGGCGAACAGCAGCGGGGCGTCGAGGTTGCCGTTGGCCAGCAACAGGACGTAGCCGAGTCCTTCGCTGGCGCCGACGAACTCACCGACCACGGCACCGACCACCGCGAGGGTGACCGCCACCTTGAGACCGGCCATGAGGTGCGGCAACGCGTTCGGGAAGCGGATCTTGCGGAAGGTGCGCCACGGCCCGGCGCCCATGGTGGCGGCCAGGTCGAGCAGCTCCGGGTCGGTGGAGCGCAGGCCGGCCACGCCGGAGATGACCACCGGGAAGAACGCGATGAGCACCGCCAGGATGATCTTCGGGGTGAGGCCGAGGCCGAACCAGACCACCAGCAGTGGCGCGATGGCGATCTTCGGGATGACCTGTGCGAACAGGACGATCGGGTAGAGCGCCTTGTCCAGGGTGCGGGAGTACGCGATGGCGACCGCGGTCGCGAGGCCCAACGCGGCGGCCAGCACGAAGCCGAGCACCGTCTCGTACAGGGTGACCAGTGTGTGTCGGGCCAGTTCGGACCACTGAGCGGTCATCGTCTCCCCGACCTGGCCGGGTGTGGGCACCAGGTAGTTCGGGACGTACTCCTGGGCGGCCACGAACCACCAGGCGGCGAACAGGACCGCGAGCACCAGCGCCGGACGCCAGAGCGAGTCGGCGAAGACCGCCGCCCGACGGCCGAGCGTCGGGCGGGGCGGGCGGCCATCCGCCGTACCGGCCATCGTGGACGGTCGACCGCTGGGTACGGCGGTCGACCCGGGCGACGACGGGGAGCCGGCCTCCCGTCCGCCGGCCGCCTGATCGGCGGCGGCCCGCTGGCCCGCCGCGTCCAGAGAGTTCTCGATCACGCGGAACCTCCTCGGGTCCCGGCAGCGCGCTCGCGGAGCGGGGCCGGTCGGCGGATCAGGCAAACGCTTTCCTGGGAGCGTAGGCGGCACCCACACACCAGGCAAGGCCTTTCCTCGATGTATTCATCGATCGCCGACCCAGCCGGCGCCCGTCGCCCGAGATCGACTCGGCATCCGGAGGACCGGGCTGTCGGCGGCCTTCGGACACCCCGACTCCAACGAAGCCGAGTGGAGCACCCGCGGTCCGATCCGGACCGTCGCGAAGCACGGCGTCAGCTGGCCGCCGGGTAGGTGTCCAGCAGGCCACACATGCCCAGCCGACCCCGCTCGACCGGCTCGTCCACCGCGTACACCCCGGCCTCACCCAGGTGCCGCAGGTCCCCCCGCTCCAGGGCGTCGAGGTGGGCGCCGGTGGCGGCGGCGGCCCGACCCGCGCCGGACTCCCAACGCTGCCGCCACCGCGCCAGCAGCGGCTCGCGCAACGCGACCGCTGCGGCGTGGAAGGCGGCCAGCGCCGCCGGCCCGCCGGACCGCAGCGCCTGGAACCCGGTCACCGCCAGATCACGTCGGCGGTACGCGGCCCGCACGTCCGCCCCCGGCGCTCCCCCGTCGGGAAGTGCCGCCGCGGCGGCGTACGCGGCCGGATCGGCCAGCACGTCGGGCGGGAAGGTCAGGACCGCGTCACCGGCCTCCGGCAACCCGCTGTTCTGCATGAGCACCACGATGGTCAGCCCTCCCCCGTTGACCAGGCGGTGCACGGTGCCGGGCTCGAACCACACGACAGCGCCCGGCCGCAGTGGCGTCTCCCGGAAACCAGCGGCGGTCAGTGTCTGCACCGTGCCCTCACCGGCGGTCACCACGTACCCCTCGGTGCAGCACAGGTGCACGTGCGGGGTGCCGCCGACCAGCCCGTCCGGGGCGAGCGTGTCGTAGACGCGCAGCCGGGAAACCCCGATCCCACCGGGCAGCGGAGCCGACCGGTCAGTCATCGAAGTACTCGTCGGTGTCGTCCGCCGCCGGCAGCGACACCAGCAGCACGGTCAGGTCGCCGATGGCCCGGTGCCGGCAACCCGGCTTGATCAGGAACGCGGACATCGGTCGGGCGGGATGGCGGACGCCGTCCAACTCGACCTCGCCCTCACCGGCGAGCACGATGTAGTACTCGGTGGCGACCCGGTGGTGGTGGGTGACCGCGTCCTGCACCTGGAGCAGGTGCACGCTGGCCTGGCCGTCGCTCTCGGCGATGAAGCCTCGGCGGGTGGTCCCACACGAGCAGCGTCGGGCGGGTAGTTCGTCGAGTTGGAGTACCGCGAAGCTGTCGGACACGGCCGGGCCTCCCTGCGGGAAAGGGCTTTCTCTGCGGTACCGTGACGCTAGCCGGCACGACGAAACGCCGTCAACAGATCGAGGGGGCGGGCCATGGCGACCCTGTCCGATGTGGCGCGCCGCGCGGGCGTCTCACCCGCCACCGCCTCCCGCGTCATCAACGGCAGCAGCAAACCGGTCACCGACGAGCTGCGCGAGCGGGTGCTCGCCGCCGTCGCCGAGTTGCAGTACGTGCCGAACGCGCACGCCCAACTGCTGGCCCGCTCGCACCGCAGCGCGGTGGGCGTCATCGTGCACGACGTCTCCGACCCGTACTTCGCCGAGATCACCCGTGGGCTGCAACGCGTCGCCACCGACCAGGGCCGACTGCTGATGATCTGCAACAGCTACCGCGACCCGGACCGTGAGTTGGAGTACGTGGAGCTGCTGCGCGGCCACCAGGTGGCGGCGTTGATCCTGGCCGGCTCCGGCTACCACGACGAGGCGTTCACCCGGCAGCTCAACGAGAAGCTCGCCGCGTACGAGGCCACCGGCGGGCGGGTCGCGGTGATCGGCCGGCACGAGCACTCCGGCGACGCGGTGATGCCGGACAACCGGACCGGCGGCTACCTGGCGGGTCGGGAGCTGTGCGGCCTGGGGCACCGGGCGATCGGCGTCGTCGCCGGCCCACGGATCCTGACCACCACGACCGACCGGTTGGCCGGTCTCCGCCAGGCCCTCACCGAACAGGGCCGCGAGCTGCCGGAACAGCGCATCCGGTACGCGGAGTTCGACCGCGACGGGGGCGCGGAGGCGACCGCCCGGCTGCTCGACGCCGACCCGGAGCTGACCGCGATCGTGGCGCTCAACGACTCGATGGCCATCGGCGCGCTCGCCACCCTGCGAGCGCGCGGGCTGGCCGTGCCGCAGCAGACCTCGGTGGTGGGCTTCGACGACATGCCGATCGCCCGGGACGTGACACCGGCGCTGACCACTGTGCGACTGCCCCTCGTGGACATGGGGGCACGCGCGATGTCCCTGGTGCTCGGCGTCGGGGCGCCGACGCCCCGGGTCGAGGTGCTCCCCGCCGAGCTGGTCCGCCGGGACACCGCCGGGCCCGTCCCGCCCTCCGTCCGTGCCAGCGCCGGCTCGACGCCGCACCCACGGCGAGGGGACACGACGACGTGACCGGGGGCAGCCCGACCCAACGACGCATCACCAGCGCCGACGTACGGCACCTGGTCGGCGCGTCGTTCGGGCCACACGCCCGGGTGCGGGACACCGGTCCACTGACCGGGGGTGGATACGCGACGGTCTGGTGGGCGTTGCTCGACGACGACCGCCGGGTGGTGCTGAAGCTGGCGCCGCCGGCCGGGACGCCGCTGCTGCGCTACGAGCGTGGGCTCTGCGTGGCCGAGGCCGACTACTTCCGGATCGTCGCCGGGCGTGCCCCTGAGGTGCCGACGCCTGTCGTGCTGCACCACGGCGTCGACCCGACGTACGGCGAATGGTTGGTCACCACGATGCTGCCCGGCCGGTCGCTGTCCGACCTGGCCGAGGGCGCGGCCACTGTCGACGACGGCCCGGCGCGCCACGACCTCGGGGCGGCCCTCGCCGCGTTGCACCGGGTCACCGGCGACCGGTTCGGCTACACCGGCGACCGGCCCTCCGGGTCGACCTGGCGGGCCGCGTTCACGGCGATGCTCGACGCGCTGCTCGCCGACGCGTCCGACTGGGACGTCCGGCTGCCCTTCCCGCCCGCGCGCCTGCACGCGCTCGTGCAGCGGCACGCCGACGTGCTGGACGAGGTGCGTCGCCCGGCGTTGCTGCACTTCGACTGCTGGGACGGCAACGTGCTGGCTGCGCCCGACGCGGACGGCCGGCTGCGGCTGCGGGGCCTGGTGGACGGTGAGCGCTTCCTCTACGGCGATCCGCTGCTGGACCTGGTCTCGCCGCTGCTCTTCCGGCGCGTCGAGGACGAACCGGAGCACCCGCTGCTGCGCGGCTACCGGGCGGCCGCCGCCGAGCCGCTGCTGCTGGACGCCTCCGCGCGCGCCCGCCTGGGTCTGTACCGGTTGCACCTCTACCTGCTGATGACAGTGGAGATGCCCAGCCGCGGCATGACGGCACAGAGCCACCCGGGGCGGCATGCCCGACTGGCGGGTCTGCTCGACGAGGAGATCGCCGCGCTCGCCTCGTAGGCGGCAGGGGATAACCGATTGTCGAGGGATCGTCGCGGGATTAACCTCCCCCGGTGCTGATTCGGGAGTTCGTCGACGAGGACTGGTCGCAGGTGTGGCCGATCATCCAGGAGGTGATTGGAGCTCAGGAGACCTTCACCTACGACCCGGCGATGACCGCCGAGCAGTCGTACGCCGTGTGGGTCGAGGCCCCGCCGGGGCGCACCGTCGTCGCGGTGGACGGTGGGCGGGTGCTCGGCACCGCGAAGATGGGCACCAACAAACCGGGGCCGGGCGCGCACGTCTCCACGGCGAGCTTCATGGTCGCCGCCGACGCCCGGGGCCGGGGCGTCGGTACCGCGCTGTGCCGCGACACCCTGAGGTGGGCCCGCGAGCAGGGGTACGCGGGCATGCAGTTCAACGCCGTCGCGGAGAGCAACCGCTCGGCGGTGGAGCTGTACCGGCGGGAGGGCTTCGCGGTGATCGGCACGGTGCCGGGGGCGTTCCGTCACCCCACCCTCGGCCGGGTCGGCCTGCACGTCATGTACCAGGAGTTCTGACCGGAGCGCTCCGCTCAGGACCGCAGTGCGCCGGTCGGCGCCTTTGGAGCTGATGTCGCAAACGAATCAGTGCCCGCCGGCGTCGACCGAGTCGCCCTCACGACAACCGAATCGCCGCCGACCAGGCGGCTCGCCGCCGACCAGGCGGCTCGCCGCCGACCAGGCGGCTCGCCGCCGACCAGGCGAGTCACTGGCCGACCAGGCGAGTCACTGGCCGACCAGGCGAGTCACTGGCCGACCGAGCGGTTCGCTGGACCAGGCGAGTCGCGTCCGATCAGGCGGCTCGCTGCCGACCGGGCGGCTCGCTGCCAGCCCGGCGGCTCGCTGCCAGCCCGGCGGCTCGCTGCCAGCCCGGCGGCTCGCTGCCAGCCCGGCGGCTCGCTGCCAGCCCGGCGGCTCGCTGCCAGCCCGGCGGCTCGCTGCCAGCCCGGCGGCTCGCTGCCAGCCCGGCGGCTCGCTGCCAGCCGGGCGAGCCGCCTCCGCCGGGTGATTCGTTTGCGACATCAGCTCGAAAGGGCCTCAACCACCTGCGGTGCCGGCGGCCGGGGCGACGCGGACTCCCGGCTGCGCCGCAGCCGGCGAGACGCCCGCACGACGGACCGGGGTGAACAGGCCAGCGACCGCCACCAGCAGGCATCCCGCTCCCGCCGCGAGCGTGACGGCCGCGACCCCGAACCGGGCGGCGGCCCAGGTCAGCACGACAGCGCCGGCGGGACCGAGGGCGTAGTGCGTGCTCCAGAACGCCGACGTCACCCGGCCGAGCAGGTGGTCGGGGGTGATCTCCTGGCGCAGCGACATCGAACAGATCCCGCCGATGCTGAGACAGCACAGGTACACCGCTGTCAGCGCAGTGACCGCCGGCACGCTCGTCGCGATGCCGACGCCCGCCACCGCGAAACCGCAGACGGCGTGCGCGCCGATCCAGGTCGCGCCGAATCCGCGTCGCCGGCGCAGCGGGGCCACCAGCAGCGCGCCGGCGACAGTGCCCAGCGCCGCCAGACCGAGCACCGTGCCGACGGTGCCCTCGGAGCCGCCCAGGTCATGGGTGACGTGGTAGATCAGCACGTCGACGAAGCCGTAGGTCAGGAAGATGAAGACCGACAACAGAACGGTCAGCGCGCGCAGGACGGGCTGTCCCCACAGGAACCGCGCCCCAGCGAGGAACTCGGCCAACGGGCGCTCCCGGGCCACCGGGGCGGTGTCGACCGGCGCGGGTCGCAGACGGATCAGCCACAGTCCGGCCGCGGAGAGCGCGAAGCTCGCCGCGTTGACGGCGACGGCGGTCGCCGGGCCGAAGCGGGCCGCCACCACACCGGCGAGCAGCGGCCCGAGGACGGCGGCAGCCGCGTACGTCGCCTGCAACCGGCCGTTGGCCTCGGTAATCCGATCCCGGTCGACGAGGTTGCGCACGGCGGTCACCGCGGCGACCTGGAACACCATGCCGGCCGCCTCGCAGATCGGCAGCACGACGAAGAGCAGCCACACCTGTGGGCCGGCGAGCCACACCAACGGCACCAGGCCGTAGAGCACCAGCCGGGTCAGGTCCGCCACGATCATCAGGGTGCGGCGGTCGTACCTGTCGACCAGCACCCCGCCGAAGACCCCGGCGGCGACGGACGCCGCGCCCGCGACGGCGGTGAGGAGGCCCATCCGCGCCACCGACCCGGTCGCCTGGAGCACCAGCAGCGGCACCGCGAGGTAGGCGAACGAGTCGCCGGCCGCCGAGAGCGACTGCGCGATCCAGTACGTGCCAAAGGTGCGGTCCCGCCACAGCGGAGCCCTACCAGCGGCGCCAGCGGTCGGTGTACTCATGGCACTGGATGGTGGCACGACTGCCGAACGCACGGAAACGGCCGTGGGGGATCCCCCACGGCCGTTTCCGGGAAACGCAGAGCGGTCAGGCCTTGCGCAGCGGAGCGAGCGCGGCGCTCCAGGCGACCACCTGGTCGAGCGTGGTGGTCAGCGCGTCCTGCTGGAACGGGCCGGGCTTGAAGGTGCTGAAGTTCTCGAAGTCGGTGAAGAGCGACAGCGCGACCTGCGAGCGCACGTCCGCCATCTGCAGCTCACCGGAGATCAGCCGCAGGTGCTCCACGGCGCGCGCGCCGCCCACCGAGCCGTAGCTCACGAAGCCGACGGCCTTGTTGTTCCACTCGGCGTACAGGAAGTCGATGGCGTTCTTCAGGGCACCCGAGGTGGAGTGGTTGTACTCGGGGGTGACGATGACGAAGCCGTCGTACGAGGCGATGGTCTCGGCCCACCGCTTGGTGTGCGGCTGGGAGTACTGGCCCATCGAGGGCGGGTACGCCTCGTCGAGGTGCGGCAGCTGGTAGTCGAGCAGGTCGATCAGCTCGTACTCCGCGTCGGTGCGCTGCTTGGCGATCTCGAGCACCCAGCGGGCGACGGCTTCCCCGTTACGCCCCGGACGGGTGCTTCCGAGGATGATCCCGATCCTGGTCATGTGTGGCGCCTTTCAGAGGGTCCTTACCTGACGGCGAGAACGCTAACCGGTGCTTGATTGGTCAAGCAAATACTCGGCCTATGGTCGTTGTCACACGGAGGGTAACCATTTGCTCAGTCAAACAAGTATGATATGAGGATGTCCAACCTCTCCGCAGAGACTCCGCAACCCCTCACCCCTGATGAAGAGGCCTTGGTCCGTGCCCTGGGCCAGGTCATGTACGTGCTGCCCCGCACGATCGACGCGGACATGGTCGGTGACCGTCAGCTACCACTCACCGAGTACACCGCCCTGATGAACCTGTCCGAGGCACCGGACCGCCGGCTGCGCATGCACGAACTCGCCGCGCTCTGCTACCTCTCGCTCAGTGGCATGACCCGGACGATCATCCGGTTGGAGACGCAGGGTCTGGTCAAGCGGGAGCGTTGCGAGGAGGACGCCCGGGGCTGGAACGCCGTCCTCACCGACGCGGGCTTCGCCCGCCTGGAAGAGTCCTGGCCCAGCCACCTGGCCGCCGTACGCCGCCGGTTCCTCCAGCACTTCGACGGACACGACCTGGCCCGGTTGGCCCGCGCGTTCCGGCAGGCCGGTGCGGCGGAGACGACCGGCTGAGCCGGGAACGACTCAGCCGGAGTGCCGTCCCGCCACCACCAGGGCCCAGGCCAGCAGGCCGAACGCCCCGGTCGACGCGACGGCCCGGACCACGTTGGCGCGTACCCAGGTGGTCTCGAAGCGCTCCCGCAGGGCCGCGAGGTCGGTGACCTGGTCGACGTCCCCGGCCCGGGCCAGCACGTTGTTGAGCGGCACGTTGACCACCGCGGTGACGCCGAGCACGACCAGGTAGGCCAGCAGCCCGGCGACGACCCACGGCAGCGCGGCCCGGCGGTCGGCGGCCAGGTGCAGCGCCGCCGCCAGCAGCGTGAACAGCAGCGCGCCACCGAAGCAGACCGCGAACCAGCCGTTCAGGATCGACTCGTTGATCCGTTGCATGGCGAGCACCAACGTCCGGTCATCGGCACGGCCCAGCCCCGGCATGACCGCGTACGCGAAGGCGGCGAACAGCCCGGCGGTCAGGCCGGTGGTGACGGTGGCGGCGACCAGGCTCACGGTACTCAACAATCCCATGGGCCCCATTGCACCCGTTGGCACGCCCCCTGACCAGACCCGGGCACGGTCAGCGGGCCGGGGCGTGGGCGGCGAGGGGGTTGGTGAGGGTGCCGACGAACTGGAGAGCCGCCGACGGGTCGGCCAGGTCGATCATCTGCTGGTTGTTGCGCAGTTGGAGCCGGTTGAGGCAGGAGAGCGTGAACTCCGGTGCGAACAGGTCGTAGTGGCGGACCCGCTCGGCCAGGTGCGGCACCCGGTCGAAGTAGTCGGCGGCGCAGGCCGCGACCGTACGCCAGAGGTCGTCCTCACCGATTACGCCGGCCTCGACCAGGACCGCGTTGAGGTGGCGCAGGAAGCAGTCCACCACGTCGGTGAAGATGGTCAGCAGCTTGGTGTCGTCGGGCACCTCGACCCGGATCCGCTCGACCGCCTCCGGCAACTCGACGTCGGCGTTCATCACCGCGATCTCCTCGGCGATGTCCTTGAAGATCACCCGCTCGACGGTGTCGTTCTCGTCGAGGACGAGGATGACGTTCTCGCCGTGCGGCATGAACGCCAGGTCGTGGGCGTAGAAGCTGTGCAGCAGCGGGGTGAGGTAGGCGTCCAGGTAACGGCGCAGCCACACCTCGGGCGTCAACCCGGACCGGGTGATCAGCGCCGCCGCCAGCGACCCACCCTCGCTGTCCACGTGCAGCAGCGCGGCCATGGTGGACAGTCGACGCCCCGGCGCCAGGTCGGGCACCGGGCTCTCGCGCCACAGGGCGGCCAACATCTTGCGGTACGGGGAGGTGCGGTCGGTCGCCGCCTCGTACTGCCGGTGCCGGTAACCCACCGCGGCCCGCTCCCGGATCACGGTCAGCCCGGTGCCGGTCAGCACCTCGTCGCCCGCGATCAGGTCGGCGAGCCAGTCGTTGATCGCCGGGGTCGCCGCCATGTACGCGGCCGACAACCCCCGCATGAAGCCCATGTTCAGCACCGACAGCGCGGTCTTCACGTAGTGCCGGCTCGGCTCGCTGACGTTGAAGAACGTGCGGATGGACTGCTGGGCGAGGTACACGTCCGGACCGGGGCCGAGGTGCACCAGCCGGCGCTCGGCCAACTCCCCGGCGAAGGTGACCGCCAGCTTGTTCCACCACTGCCACGGGTGGGCGGGGATCAGGTGGTAGTCGGCCAGGTCCAGCCCGAGATCGGCCATCGTCGCCGCGAAGCGGGCCCGGGTCTGCGCGTCCAGCTCACCCGCGATGAGGGTGTCGTAGTCGAGGTCGGCGGCGCTGCTGAACGTCGAGTAATCCCGGTGCGCGGCCAGCCACTCCAGCCGGATCGGTGCGGCGACCTCCGGGGCGTAGCTGTGGTACTCGTCGACGCCGAAGCCGAGCCGACCGTTGTTGGCCACGAAACAGGGGTGGCCCTCGGTCATCGACGTCTCGATGGTCTGGAAGTCGGCCTCGGCCAGCTCCACGGCGCTCGGCGCGGCCTGGGCCAGCTTGTACGCGATGCCGGCCAGCGTCGAGGTGATCTCCTCCAGGTAGACCGGGAGCACCCGCGCGGAGAGCCCGAGGGTGTCGCGCAACTCGATGACCAGGTCCACCGCGTCGGGTGGCGTCGAGGTGCCGTCGCGGTGCCGGGTGATGCTGTCCGCGTCGATCTGCCAGTGCTCCAGGGCGAGCACCCGCGCGGCGAACCGGTAGGTGACGGTGCCGTCGTCGCTGCTGACCTCGTACCACCGGCGGTCGTCGGTGCCCGGCACGGGCACCGGGTTGAGCAGGCGTTCGTGGGTGAACTCGGCGAGCGCCTTGCGGACCAGCAACCGGTTGGCCCGGGCCCAGCGCTGCGGGGTGAGGTGATCGACCGGACTGCCGGCGGCGTGCCCGGTGAAGGTGGACGTCGGGGTGGGGACGGCGGTGACGGTCACGCCGGGGCTCCTTCGGTTCGGGTGGTGGCGGGACGGTCGACGGCGGCTTCGAACTGGGCGCGGGTGCAGACGCTGAGCAGGGCGTCCTTCTCCGGCTTGGCGATCGGCCCGACGACCTCGAAGCCGACGGCCGCGTTCAACGCGTGCACGGCGGTGTTGCGGACGTCCGGTTCGACCACCACCCGCCGGGCCGTCGGGTCGGCGAAGAGCCACGCCATGACGGTGGTCAGCACCGCCCGGGTGAAGCCGTGCACCGGCGTGCCGCCCGGGGCGCAGAGGAAGTGCATGCCCACGTCACCGGGGTGGTGGTCGTAGAGGCCGACCAGCTCGACGTGGGCCGGGTCGTAGCGCTCGGCGAGGAAGACGGGACTCCCCCGCCAGAGCCCGAGGTACGCGTCGTGGTGCGGGTGCGCGACGATCCGCTGGTACTCCTCGGCCACCCGGGCCTCATCGGCGTCCTGCATCAGCCAGAACGCCGCCTTCGGGTGGGTCACCCAGGAATGCAGCAGCGCGGCGTCCGCGTCCGGGTCGAGCGTCCGCAGTGCGAACTCGCCGAGCCGGTCGTCGACGCGGGCGAAGACGACGCTCACGACGGCACCCCGAACTCCTGGAACGTGATGCTCTTCTCGATCGGGTAGTGCTCCCGGCCGAGCAGCTCGGAGATGATCCAGGAGTTGCGGTAGGGGCCCATGCCCAGGTCCGGCGACGTGATGCTGTGCGTGTGGGTGCTCGCGTTCTGCAGGAAGATGCCCCGCCCGCTGTGGTCGATGCTGTAGTTGCGAGCCACGTCGAAGCGGCCGTGCGCGTCCCAGCGGATCCGCTCGCGCACCGGGTCGAGGAACTCCGGCACCCGGTAGTGGTAGCCGGTGGCGAAGACGAGCCCCTCGGTCCGCAGCGTGGCGTCGCGCTCCTGCTCCACCTGACGCAACCGGAGGGTGTACGTCCCGTCCTGGTGGTCGGCGCCGACCAGCTCGGTGTTGGTGAGCAGGCGGGTGTTCACCGGCCCGTCGACGCTGTGCGCGTACAGCAGGTCGAAGATGTCGTTGATGAGGTCCGAGTTGATCCCCTTGAACAGCCCCTTCTGCTCGGACTCCAACCGGTAGCGGGTCGCCTCGGGCAGCGCGTGGAAGTAGTCCACGTAGTCCGGTGAGGTCATCTCCAGCGTCAGCTTCGTGTATTCGAGCGGGAAGAACCGCGGTGAACGGGTCACCCAGTTGAGCTGATAGCCGTACCGGTCGATGTCGCCGAGCAGGTCGTGGTAGATCTCGGCGGCGCTCTGCCCGCTGCCCACCACAGTGATACTGCGCTTGGTGCGCAGCGCGTCGCGGTGCTCCAGGTAGCGGGAGTTGTGCACGGCGTCCCCGGGCAGCGCGGCCACGGCGTCGGGCAGGTAGGGCGGGGTGCCGGTGCCGAGCACCAGGTGCCGGGCCCGGTACTCCACGGTCTCCCCCGTGCCGGTGCTGGCCCGCACCACGTACCGCTCGTCGGCGGAGTCGAACTCCACTGTGGTCACGGCCCGGCCGAAGCGCAGGTTCGGCAGCTTCGCCGCCGCCCACCGGCAGTACGCGTCGTACTCGCTGCGCAACGGGTAGAAGCTCTCCCGGATGTAGAACGGGTAGAGCCGACCGATCTCCTTGAGGTAGTTGAGGAAGGAGTACGGCGACGTCGGGTCGGCGAGGCTGACCAGGTCGGCGATGAACGGGGTCTGCAACCGGGCCGACTCCAGCAGCATGCCGGGGTGCCAGGCCAGGCTGGGACGGGCCTCCAGGAACACCCCGTCCAGGTCGTCGATCGGCGCGGTGAGGCAGGCCAGGCCCAGGTTGTACGGGCCCAGCCCGATGGCGACGAAGTCGTGGGTGGACATGCGAGTCTCCAGGCGCGGTTTCGTGTTCGGCGTCAGCCGACGGTGCAGGTCGGGTCGGCGTCAGCCGACGGTGCAGGTCAGGTCGGCGGGGGTGTGCTCGCGCACGTACCGGCCGGCGTGGTGGGCGATCAGTTCGAGCACGTGGTCGACGTCGTCGACGGTGGTCGCCGGGTTGAGCAGTGTGAACTTCAGGAAGTGGTGGCCGTCCACCCGGGTCCCAGCGACCACGGCGAGGCCGGACGCCGCGAGGGCCTCGCGGGCGTGCAGGTTCGCCGCGTCGGCCAGCTCCCGGCCGGGGCCGGTGGGCAGGTAGCGGAAGACCACGGTGCTCAGCTCCGAGCGGGTGACCACCTCGAACCGGGGGTCCTCGCTGACCAGCTGCCAGGCGTCGGCGGCCCGGTCGACCACCTCGTCGAAGAGCGCGCCGAGCGCGTCCGGGCCCATCACCCGCAGGGTCAGCCAGAGCTTCAACGCGTCGAAGCGGCGGGTCGTCTGCAGGCTCTTGTCGACCTGGTTGGGGATGCGCTGCTCGACCATCCGGGCCGGGTTGAGGTAGTCGGCGTGGTACGTGGCGTGCCGCAGGGTCCGCCGGTCGCGGACGAGCAGCGCGCTGGAGCTGACCGGTTGGAAGAACGACTTGTGGAAGTCGACGGTGACCGAGTCGGCCCGTTCGATGCCGTCGAGCAGGTGTCGGCGCGTCGGCGAGACGAGCAGACCGCAGCCGTACGCGGCGTCCACGTGCAGCCACACGCCGGTCGCCGTGCAGATCGCGGCCAGCTCCGTCAACGGGTCGATCGAGCCGAAGTCGGTGGTGCCCGCGGTGGCGACCACCGCCATCACCACCAGCCCGGCCTCCCGGCACCGCGCGATCTCCGCGCGCACCGCCGCCGAGCGGATCCGGCGCCGGCTGTCGGTGGGGACCACGACCACCGCGTCCGGGGAGAGCCCCAGCAGCTTGGCCGACTTCTGCACGCTGAAGTGACCGGCGGCGGAGGTGAGCACCCGCAGCCGGGGCAGCAGCTCGGCACGGGCCGCCGGGCCGACCGCGTCGACGCACGCCTCCTCGCGGGCCAGCAGCAGCGCCTGGAGGTTGGACTGGCTGCCGCCGCTGGTGAAGACACCGTCGGCGTCGGGGCCGAGGCCGATTCGCGCGGCGGTCCAGTCGATCAGCCGCCGCTCGATGAGGGTCGCCCCCGCGCTCTGGTCCCAGGTGTCCAGTGAGGAGTTCACGGCGGTGAGCACCGCCTCGCCGAGCAGCGCCGGGATGGCCACCGGGCAGTTGAGGTGGGCGAGGTAGCGGGGGTGGTGGAACCAGACGGCGTCGCGCAGGTAGACGTCCTCCAACTCGTCCAGCGCGGCGCCGGCGTCGCCCAACGGCCGGTCCAGGTCCACCCGGTCGACCACTGGGCCCAGCTCGGCCGGGGTGATCCCGGTGACGGGACGGTCGACGGTGGCGACCCGACGGGCGACCCGGTCGACGCCGTCGGCGATGATCCGCCGGTACTGCTCGACCGAACCGTCGTGCAGCAGGTGGGCCCGCGCGGCGGCCGGCACCGCGGACGGCGCGGTGGTCTCGACGGGGTACGTCTGCACGGTCACGGGTGTCCTTCCACGTTCTCGACGAGGGCAGCCAAAGACCGCCCCGGGCGCTCGCGCGCCTCGGGGGCGGTGCCGCCGTTCAGCTGACCTTCTTGGCGGGGCTGAGTTAGGTTAGCCTAACCTCCGATATTGTCAACAGCGGTTCGCCGAGTCCTACGAATCCCCGGAGCCCACACTGGACGCCACACCCACCGTGACCAGACCGGCACCATCGGTGCCCACCTCGGGCACGGCCCCCACCCCGGCCCACCCCCCTCACCAGGCGGCACGCGCCGATCTGCCTTCCGCCACCACCGCCCGGCGGCCAGCATGAGCGCCGAACGTTTCCGCGACCCCTGGGGCGTTCCGCACCTGCGGGCCGATGACCCCCTGGCGCTGGCGGCGGCCCAGGGGCGGGTGACAGCGTACGACCGAGCCTGGCAGATCGAGGTGGAACGGCACCGGTCCCAGGGCACCAGCGCGGCGTTCCTCGGCATCGACGCGCTCGACTGGGACCGGTTCGCCCGACGGGTACGACTCGACGACACCGCGCGTCGCTGCCACGCCGCGCTCGACCCGGCGACCGCGAAGTGGGTGGGCGCGTACGTCGACGGGGTCAACGACGGCCTCGCCGCCGGGGCGGCCCGCGCGCCGGAGTTCGCCGCCACCGGGCTGAGCCCCGGCCGGTGGGAGCCGTGGACCCCGCTCGCCGTCTGGCTGGGCCACCACATCCTGTTCGCCGGGTTCCCCGGCAAGCTGTGGCGCGAACACGTGGCACAGCGGCTCGGCCCGGACCTGGTCGACGCGTTCGCCACCGACGTACCGACCGTCGCCGGCAGCAACGGGTGGCTGCTCACCGCCGACCGCACCGGCACCGGGGGCGCGCTGCTCGCCGGCGACCCGCACCGGTTCATCGAGGACCCGGGCGTCTACCAGCAGATCCGGCTGGCCTGCCCGGAGTACGACGTCATCGGGCTGGCGGTGCCCGGTGTCCCGGGCATCGCGCACTTCGGGCACACCGGGGCGGCGGCCTGGGCGATCACCAACGCGATGGCCGACTACCAGGACCTGTACGCCGAGCGGCTGCGCCGCCAGGACGGGCAGGTGCAGGCGCTCGGCCCGGACGGCTGGCGGTCCGTGCACCGCCACGTCGAGACGATCGAGGTGGCCGGGGCGGAGCCGGTCGAGGTCGAGGTGCTGGAGACCGACCGGGGTCCGGTGATCGTCGGCGGACCCGGCGACGAGGCGGCGATCAGCCTGCGCTACCCGCCCAGGGTCCGCGCCGAGCTGGGTTTCGCGGCGCTGCCGGAGCTGCTGCGCGCCCGCACCGTGACCGATGTGGACCACGCGCTGCGGCACTGGGTGGAGCCGGTCAACGTGGTGCAGGCGGCGGACACCGCCGGAGGGCTGCTGCACCGGGTCGCCGGGACGGTCCCGGTACGCCATCCGGACAACGGCCGGCGGGTCGTCCCCGGGTGGGACGACGCGTACACCTGGCAGGGGTGGTACGCGCCGATGCCCCGCGCCGAGGTGACCGGTCGGGCGGTGATGGCCAACGAGCGTGGCCTGGCGACGCCGCTGGGCGTGGAGTTCGCCGCGCCGCACCGGGCACGCCGCATCGCCGACCTGCTCGACGCCGGGCAGGGCTGGACGGCCGACGGGATGGCCACCGTGCACACCGACACGTACCTGGGCTCGGCCGGGCCACTGCTGACGGTGCTGGCCGAGGTCGACGGGCTCAGCCCGGAGGCCGCCGCGCTGCGGGACCGGCTGCTGCGCTGGGACCGACGGATGACCGCCGACAGCGTCGACGCGGCGGCCTTCGCCACACTGCGGACAGCTGTCGTACGGCGGATCGCCGCGCACCCGGCGCTGGCCGCGCTGGCCGAGCCGCCCGCGTACCCCGAGGTGTTAGCGCCCTGGTTGGCGGTGACGCCGCGCGTCGGTTACGCGCTGGAGCACCTGCTCGGGGGACGTGCGCTGCCCGGCGTGGACCCGGCGGCGGTGGTGCGCGCGGCGGCCGAGCAGGTCGCCGAGGCGACGGCCGGGCCGGCGCGCTGGGGGGACCTGCACCGGTTGGCGGCCTGGCGGGCGCTGCCCGACCCGGACGCCGGCCCCGGCCCCCGCCTCGACGGCGACCACGACTGTGTGCTGTCCACGTCCAGCGTCCCCGGGGTCACCCACTGGTGTTTCCGGGGGCCGGCGGCGCGTTTCGTCTGGGATCTGGCGCGGCGCGACGACAGCCGCTGGGTGGTGCCGCTGGGCGCGTGCGGGGTGCCCGGCGACACGCACCACGCCGACCAGAGCCCCGCGTGGCTGGCGGGCGACCTGCTGCCGATCGTCACCGACTGGGACCGACTCGTCGAGGAGCCGGATGAGCACTGATCGCCACCACCACAGCGAGGTCGACGGATTCGGGACGGTCACCATCCGCCCGGTGCGGCCGGACGAGGACGTCGACCTGCTGCACGCCTGGGTCACGCAGGACCGGGCCCGTTTCTGGGGGATGCGGGAGGCGAGCCGCGAACGGGTGCGCGAGATCTACGCGTACCTGGACTCGCTGGTCACGCACCACGCGTACCTGGTGCACCGCGACGGGGTGCCGGCCGCGTTGGCGCAGACCTACCAGCCCGAGGCGGACCCGGTCGGCGAGTGCTACGACGTACGCCCCGGCGACGTCGGGGTCCACCTGCTCGTCGGGCCCCCGACAACTGTCGAACGCGGGTTCACCGGCGCGCTGTTCGGCGCGATCCTCGACTTCGTCCTCGCCGACCCGGACCGGCGGCGGGTCGTGATCGAGCCGGACGCCCGCAACGAGCGGGCCATCAACCGGTTCCTGCGTACCGGATTCCGGCCCGGACCCCTGATCGACCTGCCGGAGAAGCGCGCCCGCCTACTCTTCCTGGACCGACCGGGGGGCTGAAACGGGCCGGCCGCCGGTCGGGCTGCGTGAGGCAGTCCGACCGGCGGCCAGTGACCGTGGCGTCAGCGCAGGCCGAACGCCCGGGTGATGCTCTGGTCCACGGTGTTGCCGGCGGCGTCGCGCGCGGTGGTCCGCAGGCTGACGAAGCCGGCCTTCGCCGGCGCGGCCAGCGACAGACGCCACCCGTCGCCGTGCCGGGTCAGACGCGGCTTCTGCCAGGTCGCGCCGTCGTCGTAGGACACCTCGACGGTGACCGCGCCGACCGTGCCGGAGACCTCGGGCAGGTGCGACGCGACAACGGTGAGCGGCGCGCGCCGCGACGCCTTTCCGTCCCGGTCGATGTCCACCCGGTAGTCCAACTGGATCATCGGCAGCACCTCCGCCGACTCCTCCCCGGTGACCGCCGAGCTGAAGCCCCACTCGGTGCGGGTCTTCCGCGAGTACGGGTTGGTCCAGGCGGCGCGGTCGTTCTCCACCACCAGCCGGTACGGCAGTCGCTGCTCAGCCAGGCCGGCGACCTGGAGGTACTCGGCGTTGCCCCACCTCAGCTCCTTGTCCCCCTGGTAGAGGGTGGTCCGGTTGACCATGTCGAAGTTGGCGTACGCGTCACCGATGTGACCACCACCGTCGCCCCAGCCGGGAGCGGGCAGGTAGACGGTGTCCAGGTACCGCACGGGCGTGTAGCTCCCACCCATCCGGGGGCGCTGGATCGGGCCGAACCAGGTGACGGCGCTCGGCTTGCCCGCCGGGTACGCGGTCACCCCCATCAGGTGCTGCCCGGTCTCACCGACGATGTACGCGTCGTCGACCCACCGCTGGTCGGCGCTCACCCAGTCGGTGCGCCGGCCCTGCGCCGGGGCGGTCTCCTGGTTGCTCGACGCCCAACCCCGCCAGATGTCGGTGCGGAACTCCAACGCCTTGCCCTGCCGGTAGTTGCGGAACTCCACGTCCACCCGGGCCAGGTCCCGCTTCGCCGGCCGGTAGGTGACGTCGCCCGGCACCGCGCCGGTCCAGTGGTGCGCCACGTCGTACAGGTAGCTGGTCTCCGGGTGCGACTCGACGGTCAGCCGCACCGGACCGTGCTGCACCGAGGCGATGAGTTGGTCACCCTCGTCGGCGCCCACGGTGGCGACGGTCACCGGGGCGGGGTTCTCCGGGCTCCACACGAACTCGTCCCACGGCTGGAGCCGCCCGACACCGTCGTTGACGACCAGCAGCAGCTTGGCTCCGGCCGCGGCGGCGGCCTGCGCCTGGGTGGCGATGTCCACTGTGTCGCTGCGCCGGACCACCACGGCCCGGTCCCGGACCGGCCGCTTCGCCAATCCGGCCGCCGACGCGTCGGCGACGTAGACCGCGTCCAGCTGGTGACGACCGGCCGGCAGCGCCGGGGTCGAACGCTTCACCATCAGATCGTCGTACGAGCGGCCGCCGGCCGAGACGGTCAACGCCGGCTGTTCGAGGCGCCACCGGGCACCGAACTCGAACTCGCCGTCGGTGACCTTACGGCCCGTCGGCAACGCCCACATGCTGTCGTACGAGTCGTCGGGCAGCACCTGGCTCTCGGTGAGACTGGCCCCGGAGGACCGGTGGATGTCCATCCGCAACGACGTGGCGGTGGCCTCCTGCGGCACGACGGCCCGCACCTGCCGGGCACCCCGTCCGTCGAGGGTGACGGTGCGGTCGCGGTCCAGTGTGACGTCGGTGAAGCTGAGCATCGCCATGCCCTTGGAACGCGGCCCGTGCACGCCGCGCACGTCGGCGGAGATCCAGCCGGACCAGGTGGCCACCGGCAGCCGCAGTGTGGCGGTGCCGCTCTCGGGCAGGTCCACGGCGGTGAACAGACCGTCGGTGGTGAGGATGACCTTGCCGGCGAGTGGCTTACCGTCGCGGTCCTTCGCGACGAGCGTCAGGTTCTGCCGCTGGCCCTCCTTGCCCGCCCCGATCAGGGTGCGGCCACGGACCGTCCCGGCGTCGTCGGTGGCGACGATCATGCCACTGACCTGCTTCTCCACCGGCAGCTTGTCGTACGCCGCCGTCGCCGTCACGGTGGCGGTGCCGCCGGCCGGCACGGTGACCGTGTCGGCGGAGAGGGCGAAGAGGCCGGCCGGTGCGGTGGCCGCGTCGACGGCCAGCTTCAGGGTGACCGGCGCGCCGCCGACGTTGGTGTAGGTGACCGTCCGGTCGACGGTCGATCCCGGCTGCTGCGGCCAGCCCTGGAAACCGGAGTAGGCGCTCGGGGTGGCGAAGACGGTGGCGTGCGCGGCGGCGACCGCGTCCACCCGGCCGGCACCGGCCTGGTACGGGGTGTACCCGGGGGTGGCCTTGACGGTGCTGACCAGCGCCTCCTTGATCCGCTGACCGGTCCAGTCGGGGTGCGCGGCGGCGACCAACGCGGCCGTGCCGGCCACGTGCGGAGTGGCCATCGACGTGCCGCTCATCAGCGTGTAGTCCCCCGAGCCGCCGCGCACCAGGTGGGAACGGGCCGCCAGGATGTCCACACCGGGGGCGGTGACCTCGGGCTTGAGGCCACCGTCGCCCGCACGCGGGCCCTGGCTGGAGAAGTCAGCCAGGTGGTCGGTGGCGTCGACCGCACCGACGGTCAGCGCGGAATTGGCGGCACCGGGGCTGCCGATGCTCGCCGGGCCGCTGTTGCCGGCCGCGATCACGAAGAGCGCGCCGGTCTCGGCGCTGAGGCGGTCGACCGCCTGGCTCATCGGGTCGCTGCCGTCGGTGGCCTCACCGCCCAGGCTCATGCTGACGACCCGGGCCTTCTGCTCCCGGGCCGCCCACTCCATGCCCGCGATGATCCAGGAGTCCTGTCCACTGCCCTCGCTGTTGAGAACCTTGCCGACGTGCAACCGGGCGCCGGGGGCGACGCCCTTCTCGACACCGCCGGAGGCCGCGCCGGTGCCGGCGATCGTCGAGGCGACGTGGGTGCCGTGGCCCTTGTAGTCGAGGATGTCGGGCTCCGACGGCACGAAGCTGCTGGACGCGGCGATCTGACCGGCGAGGTCCGGGTGCTCGGCGTCCGCGCCGGAATCGAGCACCGCGACGTCGACACCGGCCGCGGTGTTCCCCTCGGCCCACAGCTTCGGCGCGCCGATCTGCGCGGTGGACTCGGCCAGGTCGGCGTGCACCCGACCGTCCAGCCACACCTTGGCGATGCCGTTGGCCAGGACCGGGGCGTCGCCCGTGCGGCGGGCGGCACCGGCCGTCAGCGCGGCCCAGAACCGGCCGGCGGTGGAACGCTCGCGGGTCAGCGCCGCGCCCTGCACGCTGTCCAACGGTCGGACCAGCGTGGCACCGTCCACTGTGGGTCGGGTGCGGGCCCGGGCCGCCGCGTCGGTCATGGTGACGATCAGCGGCAACTGGTCGGTGTGCGCGTCGTCGTACCCGTCGGCGATGAGGTCGGTGACGTTGAACAGCTGCCGGTCCAGCACACCGCTCGTGACGTACGACAGCGCCGTGTCCGGGTAGACGTAGGTGTCGCCGTCGAGCACGGTGCGGTGGAAGCTCGGCGTGCTGCCGTCCGGCCGGCGCACGGTCGAGACGGTGCTGCCGTCCGCGCCGGTGGTGACGGTGACCGTGTCACCGGTGATCAGGGTGACGGTCGACGCGCGTCCGGCGGCGGCGGGAGGAGTCCCGAGCGGGCGTTCGGGGCTGGTGGGCGGGGCGGCGGACGCCCCCGCGGCGGGTGGGGTGAACCCGGCCGCCAGGGTGAGGGCGGCGCCGAGGGCGATCAGCCCGGATCGGCGACGCCGGCGAGACAGAGCCAAGATGACCTCTTTGTGTCGAGAAGTGGTACGCAGCACAGCATCGACGCCACGCCCACCTCTCGTCCCCCACCAACCCGCGGCGCGTTTGAGCCATGGCACAAACCCGCCACCCCACCCCCCACTCCGTCGATCATGGAGTTGTGGTGCCCGAGATCAGGTCAGATGTGGCTTTCGAACCCACCACAAGTCCATGATCGACGGGGCGAGGGTGGGCCGGGGCCGGGGTTGGGGGTTACGGGGTTGGGGGCTTGAGGGCCAGCTCGGCGAGGTGGTCGAGCTGGGTCGGGTCGGACAGGGCCGACCCGACCGCCACCACCCGTACGCCGGCTTGCAGGAACGGGGCGGCGTTGCCCGCGTCGAGGCCGCCGGTCGCGACGAAGCGCAACTGGGGCAGCGGGCCGGCGAGAGCCTTGAACCAGGCCGGGCCGAGGGTGATCGCGGGGAACGCCTTGAGCCAGGTGAGGCCGTGCCGCAGCGCCTGCTGGGCCTCCGTGGGGGTGGCCACACCGGGCAGGTGCGGCAGGCCCCGCGCCGCAGCGGCGTCGGCGATCGCCAGGTCCAGGCCGGGCGCGACGGTGAACGCGGCACCCGCGTCGGCCGAGGCGGCGACCTGCTCGACGTCGAGCACGGTGCCCGCGCCGACGATGCGGCCACGGTCGGCACCCGCCTCGACGGCGGCGCGCAGCGCCGGCACCGCGTCGGCGGTGGCCACCGGGACCTCCACCACGTCGATGCCGAGGTCCCAGGCGCGCTCGGCGAGCCGGACGGTCTCGGCGACCGGCAGGCCGCGCAGGATGGCCATCACCCGGGCGCCGCCGAAGATGTGGTCGAAGTCCGCTGTGGTCATGGTGCACTCCATCCGATGTCGCGGTGAAACGGTTGCCTGGTGGTCCGGCCGGATCCCGACGACTCAGACCGGGGTGGCGGTCAGGTCGAGCGGTGACCAGGCCTCGACGGGGGCGGCGAGCAGATCCTCGAACCAGGCCCACGGCGGGACGGGGGCGTTGTCGCCGCTGCTGGTCAACGCCTGCGCGGCCATCAGGTGACCGAGGCGCAACCGCCGCACGGGGTCGAGGTCGCGCAGCAGACCCGCCAGGTAGCCGGCGGCGAACGCGTCTCCCGCGCCGACCAGCTCGACCACAGTCACCCGGGGCGCGGGTACGAAGACCGGCTCGGCGTCGCGGCGCAACGTGGTGGCGCCCACCGCGCCGTCCTTGACCACCACCGTCTCCGGGGTGGGCAGCAGCCGGCGTACGGCCGCCGGGTCGGTGGTGCCCCACAGCGTCTGTGCCTCGTCCTGACCGACGAAGACCAGGTCGCACCGGTCGGCGAGGTCACGCAGCACCGGTGCGGCCTGCTCGGCGGACCACAGCCGGGCCCGGTGGTTGACGTCGAAGCTGACCAGTGCGCCGGTCAGCGGGCGGGCGGTCACCGCGTGCTCGACGAGCGCCCGGCAGGACGCGGAGAGCGCCGGGGTGATCCCGGACAGGTGCAGCACACGGGCACCGGCCAGCCCCGGGTCGGCGAGCGTGCCCGGGTCCATCCGGGAGGCCGCCGACCCGGCCCGGTAGTAGTGCACGGCGGTGCCCTCCGGACCCGGGTCCTTGAGGTACAGGCCGGTGGGGGCGGTGGGGTCGACGACCACCTGGTCCACCTGGACGCCGGCGGCGGCGACGTGCCGGACCACGGCCCGGCCGAAGGGGTCGTCGCCGACGCGGCTCACCCAGGTGACCTGATGCCCCAGGCGGGCCAGGTAACCGGCCACGTTGGACTCCGCGCCGCCCACCGAGACGGCGACCCGGTCGGCGTCCTCCAACGGCTCACCGGGGGCGGGGCAGAGCACCACCATCGTCTCCCCCACCGCGGCGACCTCGACCGGCGTACGGCCGGCCGGGGCGGTCGAGCGAACCTGTCGGGGGTCGGTCGGCATCGGGCACACGTCCTCGCGGCGGGGTCCTGGGCGTCGCCGAGCCTAGGTGTCAGGTGCGAGACGGGCAACCCGCCCCGTCACCGGTCAGGGCAGCGTCAGCCCGTACGCGGCCAGCACCTCCGAGATCGGCTGGTAGAAGGTGGTGCCGCCGGCGGTGCAGTTGCCGGTGCCGCCGGAGAGGATGCCGAGGATGGTGCCGGTGGACGCCACGTAGAGCGGCCCGCCACTGTCTCCCGGCTCGGCGCAGATGTTGGTGCGGATCAGGCCGTAGATCACGCCGGTGGCGTAGTTGACGGTCTGGTTGAGCCCGGTGACAGTGCCGCAGCGCACCCCGGTGGTGACACCACTGCGGCACACCGCCTGCCCGATGTACGCGTTGCCGGCACCGTAGACGGTCAGCAGACCGGGATAGGTGTAGACGGCGCTCGGGTGGGCGATCCGACCGGTGTAGCGGATCAGGCCGTAGTCGTTGGTCGGGTAGCTGGTGGCGGTGCGGGTGCCGAGCACTGTGGTTTGGGCGCTGTCGGCGTACCAGGTGCTGGCGGCGTTGGTGCAGTGCCCTGCCGTGACCACGTAGTAGGTGCTGCCGCTGCGCACGTTCGCACCGAGCGAGCAACGCGCCCCGCCGCCGTAGATGCCCTGGCCGGCCGCGATGAGGGGGCGCAGCGTTCCGGGCTCGCGGCGGAGCAGCGCCCCGGCCCGGTCGGCCACCGCCCGCAGTGCCGTCAGCTCGGCGGGGGCCACTGTCTCGTCGACGGTGAGGGTCATCCGACCGCTGGCCGGGTCGTGGCCCCAGGAGGTGCCGGCGGTGCGCACCTGGGCCAGCACGGCCGCCGGGTCGGCGGGGGTGGCTCGGTCGGGGACGGCGGCCTGCGCCGCTCCGGGCGCGACGAGCAGGAGAACGGTCAGGACGACGGCGGCGAGCGGGGAGCGGCGCATCCGAACCTCCGGATAGATCGAGATCGGTGGATGCGGTCAAGCATCGTCCGGCGTCCGACGCCGTGGCAACCTCCGGCCGTCCTCTTCCCCGACCGGTGGGAATCGTCGATCCGGGGACACCCCGCGTCGCCGCCGCCGATAATCCTCGGAAACGGCGGCGGGAGGCCGGGCATGACCACCGCAGGAACCGCGGCGCTGGTACGCCGGCCGGACGGGTCGACCCGGGCCACGCTGCTGGAGCTGCTCTTCGACGTGGTGTTCGTGGCCGCCCTCGCGCTGACCTCGACGCTGCTGACCGAGAGCATCTCCTGGTCCGGCGGCGCGAAGGTGCTGCTGTTGTTGACGGCCATCTGGTGGACCTGGTCGGTCACCTCCACGACCACCGAGTTCTACGACCCGCAGCAACGCCCCATCCAGGCCATCCTGATGATCGCCATGGTCGGGTCGGTGGGGATGGCGGCGTCGCTGCCCGTGGTCACCGACGGGCACGCGTTGATCTTCGCCGTCGCGTACGTCGGCACGCACGTGCTCCGCGGCATCATCCTGATCACGTCGCTGTATCAGCAGCGCCACCGGGCGGCCACCATCCGGGCCACCCGGTTCCTGTTCTGGTTCGTGGTGTCCGGCGTCTTCTGGATCACCGGCGCGGCGGACGGCGACGTGAACTGGACGCTCTGGAGCATCGCCATCGTGATCGACCTGCTGTCCGCGGCGGCCCGCTATCCGACGCCCTGGCTGGGCCGGGTGCCGATCGACCAGTACGAGCGGACCACCGGGCACCTCGGCGAGCGGTACCAGCAGTTCGTCATCCTGGCCCTCGGCGACATCATCCTGGTGCCCACCATGCGGGTCAGCCGCACCGACCTCGACGGCATCCGGATCACCTCGCTGTTCTGCGCGTTCGCCGTCATGCTGCTGCTCTGGCAGGTCTACGTCTTCCGGGCCGGTGAACTGCTGGAGGCCGGGGCGAGGGCAGGCCGTCCGGCGCGGGTGGCCCCGTACACCCATCTGGTGATGTTGGCCGGCGTGGTCGCCACGGCGGCCTCGTTCGACCTGGTCGTCTCCCGGCCGACCGGGACGACGCCGGTCCAGTGGCTCGTGCTGCTCGTGGGCGGCCCGGCGCTGTTCGTGGTGGGCCGCGCGTTGTTCACCCTGCTGGTGTCCATGCACGTGCCGTGGTGGCGGATCTCCTGCCTGGTCCTGCCGCTGCTGATGCTGCCCTGGGCCGGTGACTGGCCGCCGGTGCTGGTCGTCGTGGCCGTCGCGCTGGGGCTGGCAGGTCACGTCCTGATCCCCGGGGCGGTCCGGGAGACCAGGCCGGGCCTCCAGGTGCGGCGACCGCTCGGGTGAGCCTCAGCCCAGGTGCCGACCGGCCCACTCGGCGAGGTCCCGGGCGCAGGCGTCGACCGACTCCCGCCAGGTCCGGGCCGCGCCGTCGCCCGCCTCGTCACTGACCTGCTTGACCAGTCGGCACGGCACGCCGGCCCGCGCGGCGGCCCACGCCACCGCGTACCCCTCCATGTCGACCAGGTCGGCGCGCTGCGCCAACCGGTCCCGCGCCGCGTCGTCGGCCACGAACGTGTCACCGGTGGCCAGCACCGCGCCCTCGGAGGCCAGCGACAGCGGCGCCCCGTAGGTCTCGCCGGTCAGCGACCGCAGCAACTCGGTGTCCAGGTCGTGCTGCAGGACCGTGGCCACCTCGTGGATGCCGGCCAACCCGGGCCGCAACGCCCCGGCCGTGCCCAGGTTGAGCAGCAGGGAGGGACGCGGCCCGGCGGCGAGCACCGCGGCCACCGCGCTGGCGGCGTTCACCTTGCCCATGCCGGTGAGCAGGACCGGCAGGTCGGGCGGCAGGTAACGGGCCTCCTCCCCGACAGCGAGCACCACCAGCGGACGATCGGCCCGGACCGCACCCCGAAGATTCACCGGAGCATCGTACGGGCCGGTTCCTCGGTCGCCGACGTCAGTCGTCGGCGAAGCGGTACAGGACGAAGTCCTTCTCCGCGCCGCAGGCGATCACGTGGGTGCTCCACGAGCAGGACGCGCTCCGGACGTCCTTCAGCTCGCCCAATTCGTCGGGTTCGCCGGACTCGGCCCACACGCCGGCCAGCGCGCGGTCGTCAGTGACCGTGCTGGGCGCCTCGGCGAACACCAGCAGGTTGCCCGCGTCGAGCCGCACCCCCACCCCGTCGCGGTCCCGCAGCACCGGCTTGCCGTCGCTGTCGAAGAGGGTGAGGGCCGGTTCCGGGTGCTCCCGCTGGGCGAGCAGCTGCTCACCTACGGCGACCAGGCCGGTTGCGCTCGGCGCCGGGAAGCGCCTCGCCGGCTCGCCCTCGGCTGCCGTCACCACCTCGGTGCGCTCGGCATCGTTGTCGGGCACCTGCAACAGGCAGGCCCGCCGCTCGCCGCAGGCGATCAGCTCCTTCGGGCGGTACCGGTCGTTGCCGGCCCGGTGCAGCACCACCGGCGCCGCGTCGGAACCCAGGTCGTACGCCAGCAACTGGTACCCGCCCTCGTTGGCGGCCACATACAGGCGGTCCCCGTCGGCGACCACCAGGTCGTCGAGGTCGGCGACGCTCCCCCACTGGCGCAGCACCCGACCGGAGGCCATGTCGACCAGTCGCACCGACCGGTCCGCACCGACCTGCACGAGTCGCCGCCCACGACCCGTCCACGGATCGCGGGGCGTGCCGTCGAAGAAGGCCGACCCTCCCGCCGCCTCCGCACTGCCGACCGGCCGGACCACGGTGCGATTGCCGCCGTACTGGTCGCCGGGGTTGGCCCGGGTCCACTTCTGCGCGCCGTCGCTCAGCCGCAGGCCGACGAGTTGGCCGGCGTTCCGGTCGACGAGCACCGCCGTGTCGTCGGCGAAGAAGACGTCGTCGTCGCCGCGGACCGCGCGCTGCCACCGCTGCCGGCCGTCCCGACCGTCGAGCACGGCCAGCGGGCGCGGGGTGCTGTCGCCGGGGGCGTCGGCGAGCACGGCGACCCCTCCCGGTACGGCGATGATCGACTCCCAGCCGGCCGCCCGGGCGTCGGTCCGCTCGCGCCACACCTCGTCGCCGGTGGCGGCGTCGACGGCCACCACCTCCATGCGGTCGTCGGGAAGCGGGAACCCCAGGTAGGCCCGGTCACCGAGGACCGCCGTCCACATGTCGGTCGGTCGCTCCGCGCCGGCCGCCGGCCGGGACAGCTCGCGCAACGACCGGAACTCCAGGTCGGGGTAGCGGTCCCGGGTCAGGTAGAGCGCCGTCGCGGCACCCACCCCGACCAGTGCCAGCACCGCCCCGAGCACGAGCCAGCGCGCCCGGGGCCGGCGGGCCGCGCCGCCGGCCGAGGGCACCGTGACGCCGGCCCGGTCCGGCCCGGGCGGAGGGCCCGCCGGAGGGGTCGACCCGGGCCAGGGCGGCGACGGTACGGCCGGCGCGGCGGCGGGCGCGGCGGGCGCGGGCGGGCTCGGCGCGGGCGGGCTCGCAGAGCCTGGCGCGGGCGGGCTCGGCGCGGGCGGCTGTCCCGCGTGGGCCGGGACAGCCAGCGGCTTGCGCAGTGGCAGGTCGGTCAACGCGCCCTCGGCCACCGGCAACTCCGGCTGGTCCAGCACCGTCGGCGCTATCCCCAGCTCGGCGTGCAGCATCCGGGCCACCAGCGGGATCCGGGACGAGCCACCGACGAGGAACAACCCGGCGAGCTGATCGGGACGCAGGCCGGCCTCGGCGATCACCTCCCGGGCACGCTCGACCGCCCGGCGCAGCAACGGCGTGGCCACCCGTTCGACGTCGGCCCGGGTCAACTGGACCGCCTCGGCCACCCCCGGCACCGCCACCGGTGCGACAGTGGACCGGGACAGCGTCTCCTTCGCACCCCGTACCTCGTCCCAGAGCCGCACCTGGTCGCGGCGCTGCGCCGGGTCCGCCGGTCGGAGAAGCCTCGCCCACTGCGCGGCGTGCCGCGCACCGACCACCTCGCCGACCCGCCGCACCAACGCGGCGTCGAGGTCGAGACCGCCCAGGTCGGGCAGGCCACCGTCGGCGACGACGCGGAACCCGGAGTCGCCCCACGGGTCGGCGCCCTCGTTGCGCAGCACCGCGACGTCGAGCGTCCCGCCGCCGAAGTCGAACACGGCGATCGCGCCGCCCACCGGCACCGGCCTCTGCAACACCTGCGTGTAGTAGCGGGCGGCGGCCACCGGCTCCCGCAGCAGCCGGGTGCCCGGCGGCGTCGGCCCGGCGAGGGTGTGCTCGGCGACCTGCGGCCAGCCCGCGAGGAGCAACGCGTCGGCCAGCACCTGCCGTCGCGTCGCGTCCCAGGCGGCCGGGCAGGTGAGGACGGCCGGGGGCAGGAATCCGACGGCACCGACCGCAGCCCGCCCGACCGCCGCCAGCACCGCGGCGAGCAGGTCGGCCGGCGGGTACGAGCGGTCGCCGAGCAGCACCGTCGGCTCGTCCACCCGACGCTTCGGGTTCGCCTCGAACCGGGCCGGGTCGGTCTGCGCCAGCCGTCGGGCGTCCCAGCCGGTGTGCAGGGTGCCGTCCGGGTCGGCGTACACGGCCGAAGGGCTGAGCGGTTGACCGTCCATCAGCAGCGGACGGGTCCGTCCGTCCGGCCAGCGCAGCACCGCGACCGTGTTGGACGTGCCGAGGTCGACGCCGAGGGCGAAACCCTCGTGCTGGCCTGCCATCTGCCCGTTACCTCCGCCGAGACGAGGGGAATTCGACAGCGCATCGTACGCAGGCCGCGCCGCCTGACCGCGCACTCGGTCCGGGAGGCCGGTGATCCCGGCTCAGTGGGCGGAGCGGGCGGCGACGATCTGACCTCCGCTGGTCTCCCCCGTCGGGCGGAACCCGAGCTTGAGGTAGAACCCCTCCGGGCCGTCCTCTCCCGATTCCCAGGTGGTGTAGACCCGGTCGTGTCCTCGCCGGCGGGCCTCCGCGCGGACGGCGTCCACGGCGTAGCGGCCGTACCCCCGGCCCTGCTGCTCGGCGGCGATGTTCAGCCGCCACAGGCCCGAGCGCCTGTCGTCCGGTCGGTCCCACTCGATGTCGAAGAAGCCCATCAGGAAGCCGACGATCTCGTCACCCTCCATGATCAGACGTGGCCAGGCGATCTCGGGTTGCGCGTACGCCTCGGCGAGGGACCAGGCGACCGGAGACGAGTACTTCTCCTGGTCGGGTCGTACGGTCAGCCGGCACGCGGCTTCCACGTTGTGTTCAGTGATCGTCACCAGTGTGGGCACGCTCGACACCATACCCAGCGGGATCCGCCAGCAGGCCGTCGAGCAGCCCACTTAGTCCGAAGTGGAACCAGGCGTCGAGGTCGGTGTCGGGGGTGGTCTGCCCGGCCGCGGCGAGCCAGGGCCGGGTCCGGGTGCGGCCGGTGCGCTCCAGCCGGCGGCGGGTCGCCGACCACCACGCCGGGTAGGTGGTGTCGTCGGGGTCCCGGCGGATGAGCAGGGCCATGCCCTGGATGTAGCCGCTGAACGCCAGGTAGGCGCGGAACGCGTCGGCGGGGTCGTATCCGGCGCTGGTGAAGGCTGCCACGACGCGGTCGACCATGGCGAGGACCGCCGGTCCGGTCGGTGGCCGGTCGGTCGCGAGGACGGCCAGCAGCCAGGGGTGGCGGCGGTACATCGCCCACTCGTCGTCCGCCAGACGTTCGAGCCGCTGGCGGGGTTCCCGAGGCGGTGGCGTGGCGCTCGGCGCGCTGGTGGCGGTGATCCGCTCGGCCATCGCGCCGAGCAGTTCGGCCCGGTTGCGGACGTGCCGGTACACCGCGTGGGCGGGCATGGCGGCCCGTTGGGCGAGCACCCGCATGGAGACGGCGTCCAGGCCGCCGGAGTCGGCCAGCTCGACCGCGAGGCCGACCAGCCGGTCGCGGGGGTCGCCCCCGGCGGGAGCGGGCCGGTCGGGGATGCGACGCGGCGTCGTGGCCGGGCCGTGCTCGCGACGCCTGCGGTACGCGCGGGCCTGACAACGCCGGGAGCAGTAGCGGCGGGGACGACCACGGCCCGGGCCGCTGGGCAGGTCGGCTCCGCACTCGACACACCGGACGCTCACCCGTGGCCGCCTCCCTTTTCGTCACGGCACGTCGTGTGACGAAAGTACTCCACCCGGTCCGCCTGCGACGACAGGATCGACGGCATGAATCCGCCCAGCCGCAGGGACCTGCTCCGTGCCGGCGCGGTCGCCTCCGCCGCCGTCCTCTGTCCGTCCCCGGCCTCCGCCTCTCCACCGTCGAAGGGTTGCGCGCCACCACTCGGCCCGGTCCGGGTGCTGCCGGACGATCCCCGGTACGGCGACCTCGTCCGTCGCGGCAACCGACGCTTCGTCGGCACACCCGACGAGGTACGCGTGGTCGGCTCGACCGACCAGGTCGTCTCGGCCGTGCAGGACGCGGTCCGCACCGGCCGGCGGGTGGCGGTACGCGGCGGCGGGCACTGCTTCGAGGGGTTCGTGGACGATCCGGCGGTCCGGATGGTGATCGACATGTCGGGCCTGACCGACGTGTACCACGATCCGCGCGGGTTCGGCTTCGCCGTCGAGGCGGGCGCGACGCTCGGTGAGGCGTACCGCCGGCTCTTCCTGGGTTGGGGAGTGACCTTCCCGGGTGGATCGTGCCCGGGAGTGGGCGTCGGCGGTCACATCGCCGGTGGCGGCTACGGTCGGCTCTCCCGGCTGCACGGACTCGTGGTCGACCACCTGTACGCGGTCGAGGTCGTCGTGGTGGACCGCGCCGGCACCGCTCGCGCCGTGGTCGCCACCCGGGAGCCCACCGATCCGCACCGCGACCTGTGGTGGGCGCACACCGGCGGGGGCGGCGGCACCTTCGGGGTCGTCACCAGGTACTGGTTCCGCACGTTGCCCACACCACCCGCGCGGGTGCTCGACTTCACCGTCACCTGGCCGTGGGCCGGCATGTCCGAGCGGGGATTCCGCCGGCTCGTCGGCACCTTCGGCCGCTGGTGCGCCCACCACAGCGCACCCGGCTCCCGAGGCAGGCACCTGTACGCGGAGCTCGTCCTCGCCCGCCCGCAGGCCGGCGGTCACACTCTCACCGGGCAGGTGCCGCACGACAGCCGACACCTGTTCGACGAACTCGTCGCCGCTTGCGGTGACGGCGTCGGCGTCACCCCCACCGTCACGTCGGAGACGCTGCCCTGGCTGGCCGCCACACTCGGTGGTGAGAGCGACGACGGCAAGGGTTGGCGGCTGAAGGTCAAGTCCGCCTACCATCGCGCGCCGCTGACCGAACGGCAGTTACAGGTCGCCTACCGGCACCTCACCCGCGACGGTGACCTGCCGGCTGGCTCGTTGAGCCTGAACACCTACGGCGGAGCGACGAACGCGGTGCCTGCGACCGCCACCGCCAGCGTGCGCCGGGACGCGTCGATGCTGCTGTTCTACCTCGCCGGCTGGGCGGACCCGACCGCCGACTCCCGGCACCTGGCCTGGATCCGGGAGTTCTACAGCGAGATGTACGCCGACACCGACGGCGTACCCCCGGGTGGCGCCTACATCAACTACCCCGACGTGGACCTCGTCGGCGCGGCCCGCCCCTGGGCGGACCTCTACCACGGCGCGAACTACCCCCGGCTGCAACAGGTCAAGGCCCGCTGGGATCCCCGTGACGTCTTCCACCACGACCTGTCGGTACGACCACCCGGACGCTGACCGGTCACCGATGTCGAACAGCGTTCAACCGGACGGTCCGACGCGCCATCCGAGCGCCGTCAACCCGCTGGTCAATCGATCGACGCGAAGTGCCGTGAACAGCCACAGCTCATCGTGATCATTGACCTCGAACTCCACACCCGTGTTTCCGTGGCGTCGGATGGCGACCAGGTTGTCGGCGGTGACCACCAACGTGCCCGCCCAGATCTCCCGCAGCACGATGGAGTCCCGGTCCGCCCGGAGTCGGGCCATCGGCCAGCCCGAGTCGGCGCGTACACCACCACCAGTCCTGGGGACGACCCGGACACCACCACGCAACGAGAAGCCATCCGCGCCCATCAGAACCTCCCGGGAGTCTGGTGAGCAGAGATGGACTGTGCGGCACGCATCAGCCGGAGCTGACCGATCTCGGCGACGTTCTTCATCAACTCGGCGTTGACCCAGCCGATCGTGTGCGTGACAGTGTGGTCGGTGTCGTTCTGCCACGGAAACGGGGCGACGCTGTCGAGGTCGGTCTCGGTGAGACTGTCGAGAACACCCAACCACTCGGTCCGCATCCCCCGCAGCCAGACGACGGCCGGCTCCCCCGCGCCCGGCCATGCGACATCCACGCGCTCCCGAGGCGGTCGGCCCCGGAGATGATCGATGGTGACCGTCCACCACCAGCCCAGGTGCCAGGTCAGCCAGCCGATCGTCGGCACCGGAATCGGGTCGGGTTCGGTGTCGGCCCAGTCCGGGGTCCAACTGCCGTCAGCGCCACACCGCACGGACCAACAGTGCGCGGCAGGCTCCCAGAGGAAGTCGTCGGGCGCGAGTCGGTCGAGGTGGTACTCGAACAGCGACCAGGCCAGGTCGAACTGCCAGCGCAGGAGGGCAAGGGAAGGTACGGACATCCGGCTATCCTGCCGGACACCGCAGATCTTGGACAGTTTCCGTCCACGCGTAACGGAAACTGTCCAAGATCTCGCGACGGCGTCGCCGTCGACAGGATAATCGCGCTGAGCGTGATGCCGGTGTGGCATCACTATGCCGCAGTGGCATCACGCTCGCGGTGAATACCGCTCCGGCCCGCAAGCCGGCGCGAACGATCAGGCGGCGGGGCAGCGGTCGGAGAGGGCGTAGCGGAGCAGGACCACGTCGCCGATCTGGCGGGCCTCGGCGAGCCGGGCGCGACGGCCCGGGTGCCAGGGGAAACGACCCTCGCCGACGAACCGGGGCGCCCGCCCGTCACCGACGAAGAACGGAGCGACCACCAGGTGCAGCTCGTCGGCGAGACCGGCGGTGAGGAACTGGGCGTGGACCGTCCCGCCGCCCTCCACCATCAGCCGCCGTACGCCCCGCGCGGCCAGGTCGGTCAACATCCAGTCGGGGTCGACCGGCTCCCCCGCGTCGACAACGGTGGCCACGCGGCCGAGGCGTTCCCGGGTCTTCTCCGCCGCGCCGGTGGCGCAGTAGACGAGCCGGGTCGCCTCGCCGGCGGTGAAGAAGCGCGCGGTGGGGTCCAGGTCACCCTGGGCGGTCACCGTGACCTTGGCGGGCGACTCGGGTCGGCCACCCGCGACCCGTTCGGCACGTCGGTCCGCCGAGCGCACCAGCAGCCGAGGGTTGTCGCGGCGGACCGTGCCGGCGCCGACCAGGATCGCGTCACAGCTGGCCCGGACCGCGTCGACCCGGTCCAGGTCGTCCTCGTTGGAGAGCAGCAGCCGGTGGTCGGAGGCGTCGTCGATGTATCCGTCGATCGACGCGGCGCAGCTGAGCAGCACGTACGGCCGCGTGGACTCCGACCGGCCGCTCATCGGGAGGCGGGCCGGTCGGAGGTGCGGGTCGTGAGCGCTTCCGCCGCCTCGGCCTTGGCCGCCTTGGCCGCCAGGTAACCGGCGTTGGCCGGGGACAGGAACACGCTGGTGGGCACCCGTTCGGCGACGTCCACGCCCAACCGCGTCAACTGCTCGGCCTTGTCGGGGTTGCTGCTGAGCAGTCGGACCCGCGGCACGCCCAGCGTGGCCAGCATCTGCGCGGCGACCGTGTAGTCCCGCTCGTCCTCGCCGCGCCCCAGCGCCACGTTGGCCTGGTAGGTGTCCAGCCCGGCGTCCTGCAACGCGTACGCGTCGAGTTTGGCGTACAGGCCGATGCCCCGGCCCTCCTGCCGCAGGTAGAGCAGGAAACCTCCGGTCTCGGCGATCCTCTGCACCGCCTCGTGCAACTGCGGCCCGCAGTCGCAGCGTTGGCTGCCGAACACGTCGCCGGTCAGGCACTCGCTGTGCGGGCGGACCAGCGGGGGCTCTCCGCCGCCGGCGAGCCGGTCCAGTGCGCCCGCCCAGTCGCCCAGGCCGAAGGCCAGGTGCTCCCGACCGTCCACCAGACCCTTGAAGGTGAACACCCGCGCGGTCGTGGCGTAGCCGTTGGGGAACGTCAGCGGCACCGTGACCTGCGTACGGATCGTGGCTACCGGCAATGCTTCGGGCATGGGACTCCTCTGTCCGGCGTCACCGACACACGGTGACGCGTTCGTCTCACCACCCACTCAACACCCGCCAGCGGAGGCGGCTTCCCGGGCGGGGGCCGGGGTCCGGGATCGCCGGGCCAGCAGCACGGCGGCTCCGGGCAGGCTGGCGACCAACACCAGTGCGCCGTAGACGGTCGCGGTCGCGACACCCTCGGCCGCGCTGAGCCCGGCCGCGCCGAACACCCACGCGGCCACCCCCTCGCGGGGCCCGAAGCCGGCGACGTTCAACGGCAGGCCCATGGCGAGCAGGGCCAGCAGTGTCAACGGCAGCAGCCGCGACAGGGGGGCGTCCGACCCGGCGGTCCGTGCCGCCACCAGGAAGGTGGCGAGATGACCGGCGACCATCACCGCGGAGGCGACCAACACGCCGAGCCAGGTCCGCCGGGCCAGCAGGCCGGCGCGCACGTCCGCCACGGCGGTACGCAGCGCCCGTGCCCACCGGGAGGGGCCGGCGTTCGGCACGACCCGGGCCACCAGCACGGCGACCAGCCCGCCTCCGACCAGCACCGCGGCGGCGAGCGGCAGATACTGCCGCACGGGCGACGGGAAGGCCGCGAGCACCACCAGCGCGACGCCGACCAGGACCACCTGCCCGGCGGTACGTTCCCACACCACCGCGCGGATGCCCCGGCTCACGTCACCGGCGTCTCGGCCGTGGCGTACCGCCCGGTGCACGTCGCCGAGCATCCCGCCCGGCAGGGTGGCGTTGAGGAACACCGCCCGGTAGCAGTGCGCCACAGCTGTCGCCAGCGGCAGCCGTACGCCGAGGCCGCCGGCGACCAGACTCCACCGCCAGGCGGCGCAGACAGTGGTGAGCACCCCGATGGCCAGCGCCGCGCCCAACGCGGGCGCGTCGATCAGCCGCACCCCGGCGAGGAACGGGCCGCTGCCCACCTGCCACACCAGGACGGCGAGCAGACCCACCCCACCGACCACTCGTGCCCAGGCCCAGAACATCGGCGTCGGCCCTCCCCTTGAAGATCGTCCACTTGCCCTAGTCCACGTACCCAGGGCGTGAACGGTTCATCCACCGGCGAGGAGGTCACTGTGCTCGACCAGCACGGTGAGCTGTCCGGCCGCCGCCTCGTCCAACCGACGACGGGCGTACGCCCGGGCCGGGCCGGCCAGCTCGGGGCGCTGCTCGCACGCCGCGCCCAGCCAACCCCGCAGCCACTCGGCGGCCAGGTCGGCCTGCTCCGGGCCGAGCCGCCACGGGCTGGGCCGTTCCCGCACGTCGACGCCGTGGCGGGCGAACGCGGCGACGGTGGCGGCCACGGCGTCCGGGCCGAGCAGTCGTCGACCGTCGACGGTCCGCCGCTGGTGCTCGTTGAACGCGGCCTCGACCTCGGCGTCCAGCGGGTCCGCCGGGGTGAGCAGGACGCGCCCGGTCACCGAGACGGCGAAGAGGGTGGGCCGGCCGACACAGGCGGCCACCACCCGTTCGATCTCGTCGGCGGTGAGCATGTCCAACAGAGCGGACGCGGTGACCAGGGAGGCGTCGGCCAGGTCGGCGGCGTCGAGCCGGGTGAGGTCACCGCAGCGGGTGCTGACGGTCACCGGCGCGCCGTCGGCGGCGACCACCCCGGCCATGCCCTCGGCGACCCGGGCGAGCAGCTCCGCGTCCCGGTCGTGCAGCACCCAGTGCTGTGGGCCGGGTAGGCGGGCGGCCACCCAACGGCACATCGAGCCGGTGCCGCTGCCCAGGTCGTGGATCACCGTCGGGGTCGCACCGGCCAGCCGGGGGCGGACGGCGTCCAGCAGGTCCTCGGCCCGCGCCGCCGCGTCGGCCGGCTCGCGCAGGCGCAGCCAGTCGGCGAACGACAGGGTCTCCTCGACGGTCATCCCGCCACCTCCTCCAGCGCGGCGGCCAGCAACGCGGTGGTCACCGGCCAGTCGGTCAGGGTGTCGCGCCGGGCCAGGGCGGCCCGCCGCAGCCGGACGCGTAGCGCGTCGTCGGTCAACCACCTGATCAACGCCCCGGCCAGCGCGGCCGCGTCGTCGGGCGCGACCAGCAGGCCCGGCCGGTCCCCGTCGGGCGCGTACCCGAGCGCCTCCGGAAGCCCGCCGACGTCGGTGGCCAGCACCGGCAGGCCGCGGGCCAGCGCCTCCGTGACGACCATGCCGTACGTCTCCCCCCTGGACGGCAGCACCAGCAGGTCGGCGTCGTCGTACGCGGCGTCCAGCGCCGCACCGGTCAGCGGACCCGCGAATCGCACCCGTTCGGTGAGGCCCGCGCCGGTGAGCCGCTCGCGCAGTCGTCGCACCAGATCCGGCTCCCGGTGCAGGGTGCCCGCGCACACCATCGTCCAGGGCAGCCCGACCACCGTGGACAAGGCGTCGACGAGCACGTCGTACCCCTTGTGGTGGGTGACCGCCGCGACGCAGAGCAACCGTTTGCCGGTGACCGAGCCGGGTGCCGCCGCCGCCGGTCGCACCCCGGGCGGCGCGGCCCGGACGCGGTCGGCGAGGGTCGGGTGGCGGGTGACGAGGTGGCGGCGGGTCCACTCGCTGGTGGTCACCACGGCCCGCGCGGTGGCCAGTGCGCGGGCCTCCGCCTCGTCGTCGAGGGGCAGGTGCACGAGGACGACCAGGCGCAGCCGGCGGGCGTGCGGGACGAGCAGGTCCGGCACCGTCGAGGCGATCAGGCCGTCGAGCAGCACCACGCCGTCGTCGGGCAGGGCGGCGAGGACGCCGGCCAGCTTCGCCCGGTCGAGCGGGTCGGGGTCCGGCCACGCGCCGGGCACCGGGTGCTCGCGCACCGACCAGCCCTGCGCGCCGAGCCCGGCGCAGATCCGCCGGTCGTAGGTGTTGCCCCCGCTGGGAGCTGCCGGATCGTCGATGTCGCCGGGCAGGACGACGTACACCGAACGGCCGGTCGTGTCCGACCCGTCGGCGGGCGCCGCCCGCCCGGCATCGATCACAGCGACCGCTCGTAGCTGGCCCAGGCGATGTGCGACTCGTGCAGGGTGACGGTGATGCCGGTCAGGTCCCGCGCTCCCGCTCCCAGGTCGCCGGCCTGCACGCGCTCGACCAGCCGGTCCGCGATCGTGCGGGCCAGCACCTCGGTGGTGGTGTTCAGCCCGGCGAAGGCCGGCTCGTCGTCCAGGTTGCGGTAGGTCAGCTCGCCCAGTACGGCCCTCAGCTGCTCGGTGGCCAGGCCGATGTCGACCACGATGCCGTCGGCGTCCAGGTCGGGCCGGCGGAACGTCGCGTCCACCACGAACGTCGCACCGTGCAGACGTTGGGCCGGGCCGAACACCTCGCCCCGGAAACTGTGGGCGATCATGATGTGATCCCGAACGGTCACGCTGAACACTGTCACTCCCCGTCGTCGTAGGTGATGAGGTGGCAGAGCGCGGGCAGGTCGCCCGTGCTCAGTCGGGCAAGCACGTCGGGCAGCTCCGTGAACCGGGACGCCCCGGTGATCAGGGCGTCGAAGGCCGGGTCGTCGAGCAGGTCCAGGGCCAGCGCCAGCCGGTCGGCGTAGCTGCGTCGTCCCCGCCGGGCGGGCGCGACCATGCCGACCTGACTGCTGCGTACGGTCAGCCGGCCCGAGTGGAACGACCCACCCAGCGACACCTGCACCGGGCGGTCGCCGTACCAGCTCAGCTCGACCACTGTGCCCTCCGGCGCGAGCAGGTCCAGCGACCGTTGCAGGCCGGCGCCGGTGGCGCTGGCGTGCACGACGAGGTCACGGTCGCCGCGCGCGTCGGCCGGTTGGGCGAACTCGACGCCGAGCGCGCCGGCCACCCCGGCCCGACGGGCGTCGGTGTCGACCAGCTGGACGTCCACGCCCGGGTACCGGGCGAGCAGCGCGGCGACACAGCAGCCCACCATGCCCGCACCGATGACGGTGACGCGGTCGCCGATCAGCGGCGCGGCGTCCCACAGCGCGTTGACGGCGGTCTCCACAGTGCCGGCGAGCACCGCCCGGGCGGGAGGCACGCTGTCCGGCACGGGCACCACGGCGGTGGCCGGCACGACGTACGCGCTCTGGTGCGGGTGCAGGCAGAACACCGTGCGACCGAGCAGGTCGGCGGGGCCCTGCTCGACCACGCCGACACTGAGGTAGCCGTACTTCACCGGGCCGGGGAAGTCACCGTCCTGAAAGGGCGCGCGCATCGCGGCGTACTGGTCGGGGGGCACCCGGCCGGCGAAGACCAACGTCTCGGTGCCCCGGCTGACGCCGGAGTAGCGAGCTCGGACCAGGACCTCGTCGGGCCCGGGGACGGGCAGCGTCACCCGGCGGATCTCCGCCGCGCCGGGCTCGCGCACCCAGCAGGCGTACGCCTCGCGGTTCACCGTCGCACACCTCGTCTCCTGCTCCGGCCGGACCCGACGGTCCGGCGTCTCCACCCCGGTCGGGGTCGTCGATCATAAACACGGCGCTACGGTGTGCGCGGTTCGAAGCCGTCCCCACTGATCTCCATTTCGGACAAAATGGGCATAACTGTGCTTATGCCCCTATATGCTCCCCTGGCACATCAGAACCAACGGGGGCGTGATGCCGGCTCAATCCCGTGCTGGGCGGCGGTCGACGAGGCCATCGGGCCGGTGATCGGTGAGTCGTTCCCGATCGGCGGATGGATGGGCGCTGGCGTGCTGGCGGTGCTCCTCGGCGCCACTCTGCTGCTGATCGTCCGGCAGCGCAGGACCCGCGCCTAGCGCGGACCGTTCGCGAGGGTCGGACCGGAGGGGAACCGGTCCGGCCCTCGCGCTGCACTTCGCCGCTGTACTGCTGACTTCAAACGAGGCGCTGGATGCGAATCTTCGGGCGCTCGTTTCTGAGGTGGCCGTGCTTGTGCTGGCGAACCTGCTCGTCCCAGACCTCCTGGTCGTACTCCGGGTCCGGCGGGATCCACCTGTGCGAGCCGTCGCTGTAGTGGAACTTTTCGTCACCCGACCGCAGGATGCTCATCGCGCCCAGCCGAGGAAGCGGTGATACAGGTTGCCGGCGGGAACGTAGACCAGATCCTGGGCGGCGTCGACCAGTTGGGCGGCCAGGTAGAGGGCCAGTGACACCGGGGCACGGTCGTACTCGGCTCGCAGCTCTCGGCGACGGGTGTGGCATGGCCACTCTCCCGCACACCCGCCGCACGTCCACGCTGGCTTGATCGGGTTGTGAGTAGTCACTCCGGGCCGTCCTGGCTGGGCCAATGACCGCGGCTGATCGGAATGCGATGGCGGCTTCGACATGGCAGCTCGCCTCCGCAGCGGCAGACGCGCCGCCAGTGTCGCCAGGACCAGACGGCCCGGTGCCGGCGAGCCAAAGTCAGTGCCACCGCCAGCAAATACTCGTCGTACAAGACTCGCCTCACCGGCTCGCCTCGCCCGCTCGGGTCAGGGTCTGCCCCGCCTGTTGAGAAGGGTGCACTGCCGTCTCCTTGCGCCGGAGCAGTCTGGGGGCGTGGATGCCCGGACGCGGGGGACGCGCCGAACATCCACGCCGACGAGGACGGCCCACAGCGCCAACCGAGGGAATCGACCTCCTCGGAAACCTCCCACAGGTACCGTTGGTAGTCAAGAGCTGGCATAGGTGGTCTACTCGTGTTGCCAACCGAGGAGAGCCACGTGCCGCCGCGTTACCGCTACGAGCAGATTGCCGACGACCTCGCCGACCGCATCAAGTCCGGCGAGTTCCAGCCTGGCTCCAAGCTGCCCAGCCGGCGAGAGTTGATCGAGCACTACGGTGTCACCGAGCCGGTGATCGATCGTGCCATGCAGGTGCTGCGCATCAAAGGGATGACCGAGACGCTTCCCGGCGTTGGCGTCTTCGTCGCCGAGTAGATCCCTTCGGAGAGCAAGCCGTCGCGGCCCGCGACTCCACGCCTTAAGCGGTCAGGACCCGGCTGAAGAACGCCAGGGTGTCGCGGATCAGCGGCTCCAGCGGCACTCCGCCGAAGCAGTGGTCGGCCCCCCGCACCACCGACAATTCGACCTCGGCACCCGCTTTGGTCAACGCTGCGGCGAGTTCCTCGCTCTGTCCTACCGGTACGACCCGGTCCTGGTCGCCGTGGATCAGCAGCATCGGTGGGGCCTGCTCGGTGACGTAGGTGATCGGACTGGCCGCCCGGCCCACCTCCGGGTTGTCGGCCAGCGGGGCGCCGATCAGCAGCGACTCGGGCGAGTCGGCCGCGTCGTGGTCGATCGTTCCGGACGGATGTGCCTGCGACTGCATGGTGGAGAAATTCGACGGCGCGTACCAGCAGACGGCCGCCTGCACGACGTTGTCGTCCTGGTCGTTCCCCCGCAGCGCGACCATGGAGGCCAGGTGTCCGCCGGCCGACTCGCCCCACACCCCGATCCGTTCGCCGTCCACGCCCACCGCGCCGCCGTGTCGGCGCAGCCAGCGCACCGCCGCCGTGACGTCGTCGAGTTGGGCGGGAAAAGGCGCCTCCCCGCTGAGCCGGTACTGAGCGGAGGCCACCGCGAAGCCGGCATCGATGGCGGCGGTGAACGGGTCCGCCTCCATGAGCCACTCCGGTGGCTGCTTGGGTGAGCCGAACAGCCACGCCCCGCCGTGGATCCACACCAGGACCGGGACCGGTCCGGACGCCGCCACCGGCACGACGATGTCCAACGTCAGCGGGCGGAAGCCGGGGACCTCGTTGACGACGATGTCGCGGTGCTCGATCCGGTCGGGCCACCGCCGGGATGCCGCATCGGTCATCGGCCCATCCTCGCACCAGTCCGGGGCTGCGGTCGACCGACACGAGATCGACGAAGTCGGGTTGTCCTGGCTCGGATACCCCGATGTCGGCGAACCCGCGTTGATCAAGGCCTTGCGTCGGGCGCGGACGGTCGCGCCCGGACGTGCAGCCGCTCCCCCTGCGGCCCGAACAGGATCAGGGCCTCGGCGGGGCCGGGGCCGGGGTTGAGGACGCGGTGCGGCACCCGGGTGTCGAACTCGGCCACCTCGCCCGACGTCAGGATCAGGTCGTTCTCGCCGAGGAGCAGACGCAGCCGGCCGGAGAGAACGTAGAGCCACTCGTACCCCTCGTGGGTCTGCTGGCTCCGATCGCCGGTGGGGGCATCCGGCGGGAAGATCACCTTGAACGCCTGGAGACCCCCCGGTCGGCGGGTCAGCGGCAGGAACGTGATGCCGTGCCTGACCATCGGTTTGGGGCGTACCCGAGGGTCGCCGGTGTCCGGTGCGTCGACCAGCTCGTCCAGCGCCACCTGGTACGCCCGGGCCAGCGGGAGCAGCAGCTCCAGGGTGGGCCGGCGGTTACCCGACTCCAGCCGGGACAGGGTGCTCACCGAGATGCCGGTGAGGTCGGCGAGCTGGGTGAGCGTGATCCCTCGTCGGGTGCGCAGGGCGCGCAGCCGGGGACCGACCCCGGCCAGCGCGACGGCGTCGTCTTTTGCCATACCGGCAAGGATAGTTGCCACCGAGCGGGTGGCGACGGATGGTGGTCCCAGACGACAAGCAAGAGGAGAGACCAGTGGACGAGACATACGACGTGGTGGTGGTGGGCGGCGGCGCCGCAGGGCTCAGCGGAGCCCTGGCGCTGAGCCGGGCCCGACGGTCGGTGCTGGTGGTCGACTCCGGTGAGCCACGCAACGCGCCCGCCGACCGGATCCACAACTACCTGGGCCGGGAGGGGACGCCGCCGGGCGAGCTGCTCGCAATCGGTCGGGCCGAGGTGGCCGGGTACGGCGGGCAGTTCCGCACCGGGCGGGTGGAGGCCGCGACCCGGGACGACGACGGGTTCCGGCTGAGCCTCGACGGCGGGGATTCGGTGCGGGCCCGGCGGTTGCTGGTGACCACCGGCCTGACCGACGAGCTGCCCGACGTGCCGGGCCTGGCGCAGCGGTGGGGTCGCGACGTGCTGCACTGCCCGTACTGCCACGGCTGGGAGGTCCGGGACCAGCGCATTGGCGTCCTGGCGACCGGACCGTTGGCAGTGCACCAGGCGGAGATGTGGCGACAGTGGAGCCCCACAGTGCTGCTCCTGCTGCACGGCTCCCCCGCACCGGGCGCGGAGGTCGCCGAGCGGCTCGCCGCCCGGGGCATCGCGGTGGTGCCGGGGCCGGTCGCCGAGGTCGAGGTGACCGACGACGCGCTGAGCGGTGTGCGGCTCGCCGACGGCCGGGTGGTGGCGCTCGACGCGGTAGTGGTGGCGACGCGGCTGACCCCTCGCGCCGGGCTGCTGGTGGGGCTGGGGCTGGCCCCGGAGGAGGTGATGATGGGTGAGCACGTGATCGGTGCCCAGATCCCGGCCGACGCCACCGGCGCGACGACCGTCCCGGGTGTCTGGGTGGCGGGCAACGTGGCCGATCTCCGCGCTCAGGTGATCACGTCCGCGGGGGCCGGCCTGAACGCGGCGGCGGCGATCAACGCCGACCTGATCGCCGAGGACACCCGTGTCGCGGTCGCCGAGTACCGGCAGGTGGTGGCCACCGCGTTCGAGGAGCCGGCGTGGGAGGAGCGCTACCAGTCCCGACCGGCGGTGTGGAGCGGCCGGCCGAACCCGCAACTGGTCGCCGAGGTCGCCGACCTGGCCCCCGGGCGCGCGCTGGACGTGGGCAGCGGGGAGGGCGCCGACGCGGTGTGGCTGGCGGAGCGCGGCTGGCAGGTCACGGCGGTGGACATCTCCGCCACCGCGCTGACCCGGGCCGCCGCCAACGCCGAGACCGTCGGCGTCGGCGACCGGATCGAGTTCACGCACGCCGACCTGCGCGACAAGCCGCCCGCCGAGGAGGCGTACGACCTGGTGTCCGCGCAGTTCATGCACCTGCCGCCGGAGCAACGGCGGGAGTTGTTCGACCGGTTGGCCGCGTCGGTGGCCCCCGGCGGCGTTCTGCTGATCGTCGGGCACCACCCGTCGGACCTGTGGACGACGGCTCGTCGGATGCACATGCCGGACATGATGTACACCGCGCAGGACGTGGCCGCCGGCCTGGACCCGTCGCGCTGGAAGGTGCTCACGGCCGAGGCCCGTCCCCGCCCGGCCACCGACCCGGACGGCAACGACGTGACCATTCACGACGCGGTCCTCCTGGCTCGCCGCCGATAGCCGGCGACCTGCGTCGATCATGGAGTGGCCCGGGATGACAAAAGGTGGTGAGTCCACAGCTTTCCGGCACCACACATCCATGATCGGCGCGGGAGCGGGCGGGACGCGCTGCGACAACGTGAGACGTGGTGGGGCGGGACTTCGCATCAGGTCGGCTCGGCGGTAGCGTTGCGCCACACTGACGGCCCGCGGGGCAGGCAACCGCCGACCCTCACGCCCCCCAATCGTACGGAGGATGGCGCATGTCCATCGGCGCTGAGCCGCGCGCAGGGCGCGACGATGCGGCCTCACGGCCGGACTTCGATGTCACCCTGCGCGGCTACGACAAACGCCAGGTGGATCGGCACCTGGAGCAACTCGACAGCCAGATCGCGATGCTCAGTGGCGAGCACGGGCGCTCCGCCGTCCGGGTCCGTGAGCTGACCGCCGAGGTGCAGCGCCTGCGGACCGAACTAGCCGACCTCCAGGAGAAACCGGTGCAGGTGGACCGCGCGACGATCCACGACCTGGGCCCGATGGTCGCCGAGATCATGGCACTCGCCGACAAGCAGGCCACCATGATCACCGAGTCGGCCACCGACCACGCGAACGAGTTGCGCAGCGAGGCGGAGCAGATCCTCGCCGACACCAGGGAACGCGCGGCGCAGGCACGTCAGGACCTGGCCGAGGAGTTGGCGACCCGGCGGGCCGAGCAGGAGCAGGCGCACGAGGAGCGGCGCACGCTGGCCGAGGCCGAATTGACAGCGATCCGCGAGCACGCGGAGCAGTTGCGCGCCGACGGTGAGGCGGCGCACGAGCGCGCCCAGCACGAGGCGAAGCGGATCACCGAGCAGAGCGCTCAGCAGCTCAACCAGACCCGGGTCGCCGCCGACGCGCTGATGAAGTCGGCCCGCACCCAGATCCAGCAGGAACTCCAGTCGGCCCGGGCGAAGAACCAGCAGGAGATGGCCCAGTGGCAGGCCAGCGTGGAGCGGGAGGTCAACGAACGGCGGACCGCCGCCGAACGGGACATCGCCGAGCAGCAGGCCGCCGCCGAACGCGAACTCGCCGAGCAGAGCAGCGCGACCGAGCAGCAGATCGCCGCGCTGCTGGCCGAGGCGCAGCAGCACGTGACCGAGCTGCGTAACCGCGCCGACGAGCAGGCCGCCATCCACCAGGAGCAGCTCACCGCCCTCCAACAGGAGATCGCGGAGCGCCAGCAGGAGTCCAGTGAGCTGAACGCCGAGCTGGACGCCGCCCGTCAGCAGCTCGCCGAGATCCGCCAGGAGGGCGAGACGCTGGAGGACGAGCTGTCGCGGATGCAGCAGCGTCTCAGCGAGGTCCGCCGGGACCTCACCGCCGAGAGCGCCCGGTTGGAGGAGGCCCGACGGGCCGGTGACTCCGCCGAGCGACACGCCAAGGAGGTTCGCGCCCGGGTGCAACGGGAGGCGAAGCGGGTGGCCGACCTCGCCGCCGCCGCGGTCATGGCCGCGGCTGCCGGCGGGACGGAGACCGCCGAGTACCCGATGGTGGGCTCCCGGTCCGGCACCGACCGACCCGGTGTCGAGCGGGCGGAGGTCGAGCGGCTCACCGTCGAGCGCAACGGCGTGCCGCCGGTCGTCGCGGAGCGGCCCACCAACCAGGACGCGGGCGCCAACCCGGCGTCGGCCGACCGGTCCCACGACCAGGCATCGGCGTACTCCCCCGATCACTCTTCCGATGAGGTCGCGGCCGAACCCGAGCCCACCGAGCGGCCCAGCGGCGAACCTGTCGATGCGTCGGAGCCGACGGACGAACCGGCCGCGGACCGCCCGGCGACCCAGGAGGTACGCCCCGAGCCGACCTTCCCCCGGCACATCGGCACGGACGCGCCGACGCCCGTACCGTTCCTCGCCTTCGGACAGCCGGTCAGCGAGAACGGCGCCGCCCGCCACTGACCTTCGCGGCGGTGGGACCGGGCCCCGGACACCCCGGTGACCAGCGGTGATCAAGTGATGAAAAGGAGCTCGGAAAGGGCCGGAAGACCTTCTTTTCATCACTTGATCAAGGACGGGTGGTGGCCGGGGCGGATTCTGCGGAGAACCGGGTCGCCGCACACATCGGAGCTGGCAGGCTGGGCTAGCCGTCGCGTACCAGCGGCGTGTGCCAGCCTGCCCGCCCGCCGAGAGGAGCAGTCGGTGACCGACCGACCGGAGGAGTTCGACCTGCTCGTCGTGGGCGGCGGTAAGGCCGGCAAGACGTTGAGCATGGACGTCGCCCGCTCCGGGCAGCGGGTCGCGATGGTCGAACGCGGCATGATCGGCGGCAGCTGCATCAACGTCGCGTGCATCCCGACGAAGGCGCTGGTGACCAGCGCCCGGGCGGCCCGCCACCTGCGCGACGCGGGCGCGCTCGGCCTGGTGGTGCAGGGCGGCCAGGTCGACGTCGATCTGCTGCGGGCCCACAAGCAGGACGTGGTCGAGGGGATGGTGGCCGCCAACCGGCAGCAGTTCCTCGACTCCGGCCTGCACCTGGTCATCGGCGAGGCCCGGTTCGTCGGCCCCCGGACGGTGCGGGTGTCGCTCGCCGACGGTGGCGAGCGGCTGCTGCGCGGCGCGGACGTGGTGATCAACACGGGTACGCGTCCGCACCTGCCCTCGGTCCCCGGGATGGTCGAGGCGGGGGTGCTGACCAGCGACACCCTGCTGCGCCTGACCCGGCTCCCGGCCCGGCTGGTGGTGCTCGGCGGCGGCACCGTCGGGGTGGAGTTCGCGCAGATGTTCGCGTCGTTCGGCAGCGCGGTGACGCTGGTCGAGGGCGGGCCGCGGCTGCTCACCCGCGAGGATCCCGACGTCAGTGACGCGGTGATGCGGGTCTTCGTCGACGACGGCATCGACGTCCGGGTGGGTGTCGCGGTGGCGCGGGTCGACCGGGACGTCGACGGCACGATCCGGGTGACGCTCGACGACGGCAGCCTGGTGACCGGGGACGACGTGCTGGTGGCCGCCGGCCGGGAACCGGTCACCGACTCCCTCGACCTGGACGTGGCCAGTGTACGCCTCAGCGAGCGGGGCTTCGTGGAGGTCGACGAACACCTGCGCACCACCGCCGAGCGCACCTGGGCGGCCGGAGACGTCGCCGGCAGCCCGCAGTTCACCCACGTCTCGTTGGACGACTACCGGATCATCCGGGCGAACCTCGCGGGTGGACAGCGCAGCACCGCCGACCGGCTCGTCCCGTACACCGTCTTCACCACCCCGGAGCTGGCCCGGGTTGGGCTCACCGAGACCGAGGCGCGTCGCGCCGGGTACGACGTCGAGGTCGCCCGCCTACCGGTCGCCGCGATCCCCCGGGCACGCACCCTGCGGCAGACCCAGGGCATGTGGAAGGCGGTCGTCGACACCGGCACCGACCGGATTCTCGGTGCGGCGCTGCTCGGCCCCGAGTCCGGCGAGGTGATCACGTCGGTGCAGCTGGCCATGCTCGCCGGGATGCCGTGGACCGCTCTGCGCGACGCGGTCATCACCCATCCGACGATGACCGAGGGTCTCAACCTGCTCTTCGCCTCGTTGCAGTCCCGCCCGGTCCGCTGACCACCGGCTGTCCGGCGATCTCGTCGCGTACCCGTTGCTGGAAGGCGCGGGCCTGCGCGCCGGTCGGTGGCGGCCCGCCGTGGCGTGCGGCGATCGCGCGGTGGATCACCTCGGCCCGGTCACCGGCGTCGACCAGCCGTCGACCGGCCGCGACCTTGGCGAGCCATACGCCGTCGCGGTGCCGCACCAGCGATCGGCAGGCGCCGAGCACCGCGTCCTCGGTGCCGGGCGCGGGCCGGTCGTCCGGTGGGGTCGGCAGGGCGAGCCACCAGGACAGCGCCTCGACGAGCAGCCGACGCAGGTCGGCCGCCGTGAGGTCGGCGAAGACCTCCCCGGCCGGCGGGCCGAGCAGCGGCAGACCGCTCTGGTGCAGGATGCTGCGGTCCAACCCGTACCAGAAGCGTCCGTCGGCGGCCGGTCGGTCGGCCGGGTCGAGGGTGCACCGGAACGGCATGGCGGCGCCGGTGTTCAGTTCGACCTCGAACCCGGGCTCCGGTGTTCCGGACGCGGCCACCGCCCGGTCGTAGACCACCAGCTCCAGTCCCCGTGCCGGGCAGGGCAGCGCCTCGTGTCGCAGCCGCGCCACCAGCTCCCGTCCGGTCGCCCGGGCGAGCGGCCCGGCGCTGACCAGCGCCACGTCCACGTCGCTGCGGCCGGGTTGGTAGGCGCCGAGCCCGACCGAGCCGGCGGCGTACGCGCCGATGAGGTCGGCCCCGAGCACCTCCCGGGCGGCGGCGACCAGGTCGTCAAGGTAGCGCTGGAGGTCGGAGTCCACGCGCCCATCCTGGCGCGCGGACGGCAGCGGCCCGACGCCGGGTCCAGCCCGCGACGGAGGCACCGGATGCGGACATCCCGTGTCAACCACCACGAACTTTCGCACGCACATCGGCAACTTTTGATGAATCGAGGCGAAGACATGGACACTTTGATCGAAGCACCTTAATGTCTCGATCCACCACCCGGTGTTTCCGCAACGTCACTCGTCGGCGTCGAGGACGTTACGGCGCCGGGCCCGACGGCCTCCCCTCACCGCTGATCCTCGCCCGGCCGCCGGACACTCCACCGCCTCCTGGAGGAACGATGGGCACACCCCTGCTACGCCGACTCCGCACCCCCGCCCTCGGTACGCTCGCGCTCGTCCTCACCGCCGGTTCCTGGGCCGCTCCGGCCGCCGCCGCACCCGCCCAGGAACCGGGCGTCACACTGCGCGTCTTCGACGTGCAGGTGCCACTCTCCGAGATCTGCACCCTCAAGCCGGCGCAGACCCCCAACGTGGACAAGCTGATGTCCACGATCAACTGGACTTCGGCCGCCGACTTCGGCTTCGAGGACAACTTCGTCTCGCAGGTGCTCGGCACCATCACCACCACCCAGGCCGGCAGCTACACGTTCCGGCTCAGCAGCGACGACGGGTCCAAGCTGGCCATCGACAACACGGTGGTGATCAACCACGACGGGTTGCACGGCGCGACCCCGCCCAAGGAGGGCACCGTCACCCTCACCGCCGGGCTGCACCCGCTGCGCATCGACCACTTCGAACGAGGAGGCGGGCAGCAGATCACCCTGGAGTGGAAGACGCCCGGCTCGTCGTCCTTCGTGGTCGTACCGAACTCGGCGCTGAGCACCGACGCCGGCGTGGTGCGGGTGACCGCGCCGGGCCGCAAGGAGTGCGAGGGCGTCGCCGACACTCCCGGCGACGGCCTGCCGCTAACCGGGGTGCACCCCGGGTACACGCTGACCAACCTGCGGCCCAGCGGGTTCCAGCCGAAGGTCACCGGGATGGACTGGCTGGCCGACGGCCGACTTGTCGTCTCCACCTGGGGTGGCAGCGACCAGTCCGGCACCTCCCAGGACGGTGAGGTCTGGATCCTCGGCAACACCGGCGGCGCGACCACCGCGGGCGCGGTGACCACCAAGAAGATCGCCGGCGGCCTGAAGGAGCCGATGGGGCTGAAGGTCGTCGACGGGGTGGTCTACGTGACCGAGAAGCAGCGGCTCACCCGACTGGTGAACACCGGCGGCGACGAGGTGGTCGAACGCCTGGAGACAGTCGCCACCTGGCCGTACGGGGGCAACTTCCACGAGTTCGCCTTCGGCCTGCTCTACGCCGACGGGTTCTTCTACCTGAACCTGTCAGTGTCGATCAACTCCGGCGGCGCCACCACCAACCCGCAGCCCGCCGGCAACCGGGGCACCACCCTCAAGGTCAACAAGGACACCGGCGCGATCAGCTACGTCGCCGGCGGTCTGCGTACCCCGCACGGCATCGGCTGGGGCCCGGAGGGCGGCATCTTCGTCACCGACAACCAGGGCGGTTGGCTGCCCTCGTCAAAGCTCGTGCACATCAAGCAGGGCCGGTTCTTCAACCACTACACGAACCCGGCCGGCCCGTTCGACAGGGCCCTGGTCACCCCGCCGGTGCTGTGGATGCCGCAGAACGAGATCGCGAACTCCCCCAGCACCCCGCTGTACCTGACCAGCGGCCGCTACGCCGGGCAGTTCGTCATCGGCGACGTGACGTACGGCGGCCTGCAGCGTGCCACCGTGGAGAAGGTCAACGGCGAGTACCAGGGCGCCCTGTTCCGACTCACCCAGGGCCTGGAGGCGGGCGTCTCCGAGGTCAACATCGGCCCGGACGGCGCGATCTACGTCGGCGGGCTCGGCGCCGGCGGCAACTGGGGTCAGACCGGCAAGCTGGCGTACGGCCTGCAGAAACTCACCCCGAACAGCACCACGACGTTCGAGATGCTCGCCATGCGCGCCACCACCACCGGCTTCGAGGTGGAGTACACCCAGCCCGTCTCGGCGGCAACCGCCGCCGAACTGGCGTCGCACTACAAGATCAAGCAATGGCGGTACGTGGCGACGGCGGCCTACGGCGGGCCGAAGGTCGACGAGGAGACGTTGACCGTCACCTCGGCCACCCTGTCGGCGGACGGGAAGAAGGTCAGCCTCGTGGTGGCGGGTCGTAAGGCCGGTCGGGTGGTGCACCTGCGCTCGCCGCGCCCGTTCACCTCCACCAGCGGCCAGTCACTGTGGAGCACGGAGGCGTGGTACACGCTCAACTCCATCCCGGGCAGTCCGCCACCACCCACCGGCGGCACCATCACCGGCGTCGGCGGCAAGTGTCTGGACGTCGACAACTCCGGTTTCGCCGACGGCACGAAGATCCAGCTCTGGACCTGCAACGGCACCGCCGCCCAGTCCTGGACGCGGGTCGGCAACACGTACCGGGTGCTGGGCAAGTGCCTGGACGTGGACAACGCCGGTACCGCGAACGGCACGAAGATCCAGCTCTGGACCTGCAACGGCACCGGCGCGCAGGTCTGGGAGCCGCAGAGCGACGGGTCGATCCGCAATCCGCAGTCCGGCAAGATCATGGAGGCCGCCGGCGGTAACACCGGCGACGGCACCCAGATCCAGCTCGGCACGTACGCGGGCAGCGCCCACCAGAAGTGGGTGGTCGGTAGCGGGGTAACCGGCTGACCTCGGACGACGGGGCGTGGTCTGACCGCCGGGTCCGGCCACGCCCCGCCCGTCCACCCCGCGCCAAGATCTCCGCTCAGCGGAACAGCACCGGCCCGTTTCCCCCGGGCACCGACGAGGTGGCCCGGGACGGTCACCGACGCATCAGGCGCGTCGGTCAGGGGCCGTGCGGCAGCGGCTGCGCCAGTGCCCGCAGGTCCGCCGGGAGTTGGGCCAGGGCATCCTCGAACTCCCGGTGCCCCACCACCCGGTGCATCGTCTGGAGCACCGCCCGGGTGCCCCGCTCGGCGGCCGGGCGGTCGATTCCGGCGCGGTCGGCGACCCGGCTCAGGAACTCGTCGTAGCCGAACGTCTCGGGTGGCTCGGCGGCCTTCACCAGCAACGGGCTCAACTCGTCGGCCAGGTGGGGGGCCAACGCGCCCGCCTCGCCGCCGCTGAGCCGCTCGGTGAGGGTCCGCAGGACCGCCTCGGTGAGCGGGCGCGCCTGCTCCGGCGGAAGACCCGCCCGTGCCGCAACCTTGTCGACGAACGCCAGCTCGGCCATGCCCCCGCCCTTCGCCTTCGGAAAGGCGTGGCTACCCGGGCCCACCGGCAGCAAACCCGGCAGCGGAAGCGGGATGCCTTCTGCCGATTGCTCCGCGCGGCGCGGTTCACGTCTCGTACGGTGAGGTCGGACCGGGAACCCGACGGCTGCCCGACGGCGGCCCGTGCCGCAGGAGGAGCAGATGGCCCTCGACCTGCCCGAGGTGATCGACAGGTACTTCCGGGCCGTCAACGACCGGGATCTGGACGCCTTCGTCGCCTGCTTCGCGGACACCGCGAGTGTCGCCGACGAGGACCGGCTGTACGACGGGCGAGCCTCGATCCGCGCGTGGCGGCAGAAGACGATGGACGCCTACTCGTACACCGCCGAGCCGGTCCGGGTGACATCGCAGGCGGGTGACTCCTACCTGGCTCTCACCCGGGTCTCCGGCGACTTCCCCGGCAGCCCGGTCGAGCTGCGGTACCGGTTCACACTGCGCGACGGCCTGATCGGCGCCCTGGACATCCGCCCGTAGCCGCAGGATTTCACCCGACGGGAGAAGCGACGTGCCGCGAGTATGGCTCATCACCGGTTGCACCCGAGGTCTCGGCCGGGCCCTCGCCGAGGCCGTGCTGGCCGACGGCGACCACCTGGTCGCCACCGCGCGCAACCCCAGCCAGCTGAATGCCCTCAGCGACCAGTACGGCGACCGGGTCCGGCCGATAGCCCTCGACGTCACCGACCCGGCCGCCGCCCGCGACGCGGTCCGCACCGCCGTGGACGGGTTCGGACGCCTGGACGTCCTGGTGAACAACGCCGGGTACGCCGACGTCGCCGCGATCGAGGACATCTCGGAGGAGGACTTCCGAGCGCAGATCGACGCGAACTTCTACGGGGTGGTCAACCTGACCCGCGCCGCACTGCCGACGATGCGGGAGCAGGGTCGGGGGCACATCGTGCAGATCTCCAGCGTCGGCAGCCGGGTCGCCAGCATCGGCCTGGGGGCATACCAGGCCGCCAAGTGGGCGGTCAGCGGTTTCTCCGGAGTGCTCGCCAGGGAGGTCGCGCCGTTCGGAATCCGGGTCACCAGCGTCGAGCCGGGCGGGCTGCGCACCGACTGGGCCGGCTCGTCGATGAGTGAGCTGCCGATCAGCGAACCGTACCGCCCGGTCATCGACCCGGCCGTGCAGCGACTGCGTGAGGGCAGCGGCCGTCAGCCGGGCGACCCGGCACGCGCCGCCCAGGCGATCATCCGGATCACCACCGTCGACGACCCGCCCCTGCGGTTGCTGCTCGGCACCGACGCGGTGGCGGGCGCCTCGGCAGCCGCCGAGGCCCTCGCGGCGTCCGACGCGCGGTGGCGGGAGGTGAGCGAGTCCGTCGCCTTCGACGCGGCCCCCTGAGTACCGGACCGACGACGTGGTTCGGACCGGCCCGCAGGTGATCGACCGCCGAACGGACGAACGGGCACGGCGCCGCGGATGACATGATGTGGCGACAACGGCTCCGGCACGGGAAGGGTTGCTGCTGTCCGATGGCGCACTTCGGGGCTCGCACGTCCACGGCGACCGGCCCGATCGTGGTGACGCCGACCGGCGACCCGCGACCGGGGGGCTGATGCCGGCCGAACGACGGGACACCGTGATCGCGCAGAGCGCCCCCGCCCCGTTCACGGACACCATGACCTACCAGGTGGCGACCGACGTGCGGGCCCTTCGCGCGTTCGTCAGCGCCGCCGCGTTGGCCCGAGGGCTACCACCGGACCGGGTGGAGGTGCTGACGCTGGCGGTCAGCGAGCTGGCCTCCAACACGTTGCAGCACACCACCGGCGGCGGCCGGGTCCTGCTCTGGGCCGAGTCGGGCCACCTGTTCTGCGACGTCGTCGACCAGGGCCCGACGCGGACGTTCGGGCGCAGCATGCCGGCCACCGACGCGGTACGGGGTCGTGGGCTGGCGATCGTGGAGCAGATCTGCGACGACGTCGCCGTGCTCACCAGGGCCAGGGAGACCGTCGTACGGATTCGCCTGGCCCTGTGAACGCCGGCGGCGATCCATGCCCTTCTCGGCGAGGGGAGCTGCCACAATGCGGACAGACCGGCCCGACGGTGGAACCGGGTCGGCCCGATCCGGGAGGACGCCACGATGCCGGACAGCGCACGCGAGGCAGAGCTGCTCGACGCCGAGCGCACCCTGCAGGCCGCCCAGCGGGCCGGCGACGCCGACGCCCTCGACCAGCTGCTCGTCGACCAGCTGATCTGCGTCGGCCCGGACGGGCGTACGTACACCAAGCAGGATGACCTGGCGGCCCACCGGGAGCGCCGCTCGGTGGTGCAGGAGCTGGTCGAGGAGGAGCTGAACCTCCTCGTCGTCGGGACGACCGGGGTGACGTTCTTCCTGGGTCGGGTGGCCGGGACCGTCGACGGTGCGCCGTTCGCGGCTCGCCTCCGCTACACCCGCACCTGGATCCACGACGACCCGCACGGCTGGCGGGTCCTCGCCGCGCACATCAGCCCGGTCTGACGTCGGTCCCACCAGCGGCCGGCTCACCTGCTCGGACAGCCGGGCCGTCACCCCCAGCTCGTCGAGCGCGGCCAGCCCGTCAGGTGACGACGGCCTCGATCGGCCCGACGCGCAGGGTGCCGTCGTTGAGTGGGGTGCAGCGGACGCCGCCGGTGCTGCGCAGGGCCTTCCACGTGCCCGGTCCGACGGTGACGTCCATCCAGGCGCAGGGTCGGGCCGCCCGGTTGACCCGCAGGCTGACCGGGCCGTCTCCGGAGTCCAGCACCAGCACCCTGCCGATCAACTCGTCCACGGCTATCCCGGTGGTGAGGATGTTGCGGCGGACCTCGGCCAGGCCGATGTCGGCCGGCAGCGACTCCTGGGCGATGACCGTGACGCTGGCGTCGCGGTGCGCCTGCTGGCCGAAGTAGCGGTCGCCGACGATGCCGAGACCGGCCCGGATCCGCACCGCGTCGACCAGCTCGCCGGGCGGTGCCGGCGCCGGGCCGTCGGAGGGCCGGCCCAGGAAGCGGTGCACGGGCGAGGCCAGCAACTCGACGATCTCCGGCATGGCAGGAATTGTACGAAGCCAACCGCACCGTCCGGGTCGGCTCGGCTCGGCTCGGCTCGGCTCGGCTCGGGTCGGGTCGGGTCGGGTCGGGTCGCGGAGGATCCGCCATTGCCAGAATGACCACCACTGTTCTATAACAGTGTCATGAGTTCTATAACAGTGCGGACAGCGACGGTGGGTCGGTACGGGAGCTACGGCGGACGGTACGTGCCGGAATCCCTGATACCCGCCTGCGAGGCGGTCGCCGAGGCCTTCACGCAGGCGCGGGCCGATCCCGGGTTCCGCGGCGGCTTCGCCGCGCTGCTGTCGGCGCACGTGGGACGGCCGACCCCGCTGACGCCGGCGCGGCGACTGTCCGCCGAACTCGGCGTGACGGTCCTGCTCAAGCGGGAGGACCTGACCCACACCGGGTCACACAAAATCAACAACGTGCTCGGCCAGGCGTTGCTGGCCCGGCGCATGGGGCGTACGCGGCTGATCGCCGAGACCGGAGCGGGCATGCACGGCGTCGCGACGGCCACGGCCGGCGCCCTGCTGGGGTTGCCGGTGACGGTGTTCATGGGCGAACGCGACATGGAACGCCAGGCGCACAACCTCTTCCGGATGCGGCTGCTGGGCGCCGAGGTCGTTGCGGTGACCACCGGCAGCCGCACGCTGAAGGACGCCACCAGCGAGGCGCTGCGCCACTGGGTGACGGACGTCGACGAGGCGTACTACTGCGTGGGCTCGGTGATCGGTCCACACCCCTATCCCACGATGGTCCGCGAGTTCCAGCGCGTCATCGGTGACGAGGCCCGGCGGCAGTGCGCCGCCGAACTGCCCACCGCCACGCCGGACTACGTGGTCGCCTGCGTCGGTGGCGGCAGCAACGCGGCGGGCACCTTCGCCGGTTTCGTCGAGACGTCGGCGAAGCTCGTCGGGGTGGAGGCCGAGGGCGGCTCCGGCGCGGCGAACGGGGAGGTCGGCGTCCTGCACGGCTTCCAGTCGCTGTTCCTCCAGGACGAGCACGGGCAGATCAGGGAGGCGCACTCGATCGCGGCCGGGCTGGACTACCCCGGCGTCGGCCCCGAACACGCGTACCTGCGCGATCTGGGACGCGCCCGCTACGTCACCGTCTCCGACGGGGAGGCGGTCGGCGCCGCGGTCCGCCTGGCGCGGGCGGAGGGCGTACTGCCCGCCATCGAGTCGGCCCACGCGGTGGCCTGGGTCGTTCGCGCCGCCGGCACCCCGGAGCTGCCCAGCGGCTCGACGGTGCTCGTCACCCTCTCCGGACGCGGCGACAAGGACGTGACCACCCTGATCGCGGAGGCGGATCTCGGATGAAGCTGCTGATGCCCTACATCACCGGCGGTGTCGTACCGGGCTGGACCGCGTTCCTCGACGCCTTCGAGGACGCGGGAGCCGACCTGATCGAGGTCGGGTTGCCGTTCTCGGATCCCACTGTCGACGGTCCCACCATCCAGGAGGCCTCGGACGCGGCGCTCGCCCGGGGCGCGACCCCCACCTCGGTCCTGCACGACCTCGCCGAGGCGCGGGTCGGAATCCCCCTCGTCGCCAGCACGTACGCCAACATCGCGCTGCGGCCGGGCTTCGGCGACGCGCTCACGACGGCCGGGGTAACCGGGCTGATCGTGCCCGACCTGCCCCTCGACGAGCTGGACGGACTGGCCGTGCCGGGCGTGCAGGTCAGCCTGCTCGCCTCGCCCGCCACACCGGACGACCGGCTCGCCGAGATCGGTCGGCGCAGCCAGGGTTTCGTGTACGCCGTCTCGATCATGGGGACGACCGGCGAACGCGATCGGCTCGCACCGTCGGCCGTCACGCTGGCCGCCCGGCTCAAGCAGGTCACGGACCTCCCCGTGCTGGTGGGCTTCGGGATCTCCACCCCGGAGCAGGCGGGCGAGGCGGCGACGGTCGCCGACGGGGTCATCGTCGGCGCGGCCGTGATGCGGCGCATCCTCGACGGGGCGGGTCCGGCCGAGGTCGGGGCCTTCGTGGCGGCGCTGCGGGCCGAGCTGTCGCGGGGGGCCTCCGTGCGATGATCGGCGGTGGCCGTCGACGACGGGAGCGACAGTCGACGCATCGGGAGGCAGACCAGTGGCACGCTATCGGGCCATCGCCGCCGACCTCGCCGCCAGGATCCGCGAGGGTCGGTACGCGCCGGGCGAGGCACTGCCCCCGCAACGCGAGCTGAGCACGGCGTACGGCGTCACCCTGATGACGCTGCGGCAGGCCCTGGGCGAACTGAGCGCCGAAGGGTTGATCGTCCAGAAGCCCGGCAAGGGCACCTACGTCGCACCGTCCCCTGCGGCGTACCAGTTGGGATCTCTGCGGAGCTTCGGCGACGACCTGCGCGAGCAGGGCCACGAGGTCCACACCACGGTGATCTCCCGCTCGCTGCGCCGCGTGCCCTCGCGCGTCGCGGCCCGGTTGCGGGTCCGCGAGGATGAGACGGCCCTGCGTCTCGAGCGGGTCCGCGCGTTCGCGGGCCGCCGCGCCATTCACCAGATCTCCTGGGTACGCGAGCCGCACGCGAGCCGGTTGCACGACGTGGACTTCACCGGCACGTCGTTGTACGCGGCCCTGGCCGACCTGGGGGTGATGGTGGCCCGGGCGGCGGAGACGATCCGGCCGGAGGTGTTGAGCGCGGACGTGGCCCGGCATCTGGACGAGGCCGAGAGAGCGCCGGTGCTCATCAGCGACCGGATCACGTACGCGCCCGACGGGACGGCCCTGGTGACGGACCGGGCGACGATGCTGGGCAGCATGCTGCAGATCACCGCCGACCGGGCCGCCACCGGGCTGTCTCTCCATTACGGAGCGGTCTAGCCGCGTCGGCCGGTGCCCGCGCGGATGTCGGCGGTCGGCTCCGGTGGCGACTCACACGGCCAGCGCTGCCCGGACCTCCCGTTCCGCCGTGACACCCCCGTCGCCGTGCGAGGTGACCCGGCCGGACTCCAGCACCTGGTAGCGGTCCGCCACGCGCAGCGCGAAACCCAGGTGCTGCTCGACGAGCAGCACACTGAACCCGGACTGCCGGGTCAGCTCGACGATCCGTTCCTGGATCTCCGCGACCACCGACGGTTGGATGCCCTCGGTCGGCTCGTCAAGCATGAGCAGTCTCGGCCGGGTGATCAGGGCACGGGCGATGGCCAGTTGCTGACGCTGACCTCCGGAGAGCAGCCCGGCCCGCCGCCGCAGCAGCGGACGCAGCGCCGGGAACAGGTCCAGCACCTCGGCGGTGGCCACCGCGCCGTCGCGCCGACCGTCGGCGACCAGCCGCAGGTTCTCCGCGGCGGTCAGGTGCGGGAAGCACTGCTGGCCCTGCGGGACGTACGCCATCCCCCGGGCCACCCGCTCGTGCGGCCCGAGGCGGGTGACGTCCTCACCGTCCAGCTCGACGGTGCCGGCGCTCGGGCGCAGCAGCCCGGCGGCGACCCGCAGCAGGGTGCTCTTCCCGGCGCCGTTGTGCCCGAGCACCGCGGCGACCCCGTCCGGCGGGACGGCCAGGTCGACGCCGTGCAGCACCCGACTGCGCCCGTACCCGGCGTGCACCGCACGCAACGTCAGCATCATGCCTCCCGGCCGGTGGGGGCCGACCCGGCGTCGACCGGGTGGCCGAGGTAGACCTCCTGCACGCGCGGATCCGCCTGGACCTGCGCCACGGTGCCCTCGCTGAGCACCCGTCCGGCGTGCAGCACCGTGACGCTGCGCGCGAACCGGCGGAGGAAGTCCATGTCGTGCTCGATCACGACCACGGTGCGGTCCCGGCTCACCGTCTCCAGCAGCGTTCCGGTGGCGTCGCGTTCCTCGTGGCTCATGCCGGCGACCGGCTCGTCGAGCAGCAGCAGCCGCGCGTCCTGCACCAGCAGCATCCCGATCTCCAGCCACTGCTTCTGGCCGTGCGCGAGCGTCCCGGCGAGGTGGTCGGCCCGGTCGACCAGCCCGATGGTCTCCAGCGCGGCGGCCACGTCGTCGGGGACACCCCGCCGACGGCGGGCCAGGGTCGCCCAGCCGCGCCGGGCGCCCGCCGCGATGTCGAGGTTCTGCACCACCGACAGCTCCTCGAAGACCGCCGACGTCTGGAACGTCCGTCCGATGCCCAGGCGACTGATCCGGTGCACCGGGCGGCCCAACAGCTCGTCGGCGCCGAACCGGACCGAGCCGGTGGCCCGGACCAGGCCGGTGATCGCGTCCACGAGGGTGGTCTTGCCGGCCCCGTTCGGCCCGATCAGGAACCGGATGTCACCGGCGGGCACCTCCAGGGACACGCCGTCCACGGCGGTGAAACCGTCGAAGCTGACCCGCACGTCACGGACGGACAACCCGTCCAATCGTTCACCGCTCATGCCGTCGTCACCTCCCGCTCGACGCGTCGTCGGCGCGGTGGCGACCACCACCGCCGCGCTGGTGTCCCGCTGCCGTCGCGGCGGCGGGCCAGCGCCCACAGCGACGCCAGGCCGCCGGGAAGGAACGCCACCACGACCACGAAGAGCAGCCCCTGGAGGTACGTCCAGGTGCCCGGGAACCGTTCCGACAGGGCGGTACGCGCCCACGCCACCGCCACCGCGCCGAGCACCGGGCCGAGCAGGGTGGCCCGGCCGCCCACCGCGACGCCGATGACGAACTCGATCGACGGGACGATCCCGATCAACGCGGGCGAGATGATGCCCACGGCCGGCACGAACAGCGCTCCGGCCAGCCCGGCCATCCCGGCCGCGACCACGTACGCCACGAGTTTGACCGACGCCGGGTCGTAGCCGAGGAAGCGGACCCGTTCCTCGGCGTCGCGGACCGCCACCAGCAGTTCGCCGTACCGGCTGTGGATGAGCTGACGGGCCAGCGCGAGCAACGCCAACAGGGTGCCGGCGATGACGAAGTAGACCATCCGCTGGTTGACCGGGTCGTCCAGGTCGTACCCGAAGAAGCCCTTGATGTCGGTGAGGCCGTTGGTGCCACCGGTGGTGCCCTGCTGGCCGATCAGCAGGATCACCATCGCGGCGGCGAGTGCCTGACTGAGGATGGCGAAGTACGCGCCCCGGACGCGGCGGCGGAAGACCAGCGAGCCCAATCCGAAGGCGACCGCCATCGGCAGCAGCACCGTCGCGGGCAGCGCGAACCACGGGCTGGCGAACGGTCGCCACCACAGCGGCAGTTCGTCGAGTTGCCCGTACAGCTGCATGAAGTCGGGCATCCCGCCCGGGCCCGCGTCGGCGAGCTTGAGGTGCATGGCCATCGCGTAGCCGCCGAGGCCGAAGAAGACGCCCTGGCCGAGGGTGAGCATGCCGCCCCGGCCCCAGGCGATCCCGATGCCGACGGCGACCATGGCGACGCAGAGGTACTTGGCGAGCAGGGACAGCCGGAAGTCCGACAGCACCAGGGGTGCGACGGCGAACAGCAGGGCCGCGCCGAACGCGAAGCCGGCCGCCGCGCGCAGCCGCGACCGCTGTCGCGGCGGGTGCGGTGGTGCGGCGCCGGCGGGCGCGGGGCGGACGGCGGTGCTGGGCGGCGCGGGGGTGACGGCGGTCATGCGAGGCTCCTGGTCCGCAGGGTGAACAGGCCCTGTGGCCGCCACTGGAGGAACGCGACGATCGCCACGAACACGATCACCTTGGCGACGCTGAGGGTGGTGAGGTACTCCCCGGTGGCCTGCAGGACGCCGAGGGCGAAGGCGACGATCACGCTGCCCTTGAGCTGGCCGATCCCGCCGACCACGACCACCAGGAAGGCATCGATGATCAGGTTGGTGCCCATCGTCGGGCCGATCGGGCCGAGCAGGGTCAGCGCCACCCCGGCGAGCCCGGCCAGCCCGGACCCGACGAAGAAGGTCGTCCGGTCGACCCGGGAGGTGGCGATGCCGGACACCGCGGCGAGGTCCCGGTTCTGCACCACCGCGCGGATGCGACGCCCGAGCGGGGTGAGCCGCAGTCCCAGGGTGAGGGCCGCGACGGCGGCCACCGCGAGGGCCAGGATGAACAGCCGGTTGTTGGCGATGGTCAGCCCACCGGGGAGCGCCACGTTGCCGGTCAGCAGCTCGGGCGCGCGGGTCTGCACGTTCGGGCTGCCGAAGATGTCCCGGGCCAGCTGTTGCAGCATCAGCGACACGCCCCAGGTGACCAGCAGGGTGTCCAGCGGTCGGGCGTACAGCCGGCGGATGAGCAGCAGCTCCAGGAGCGCGCCCATGGTGCCGGCGACCACGAACGCCACCGGCAGCGCGACCACCAGGGACCAGCCGGCCCCGGTGATGCTCTGCTGGAGGACGTAGGTGGTGTACGCGCCGGCCATGATGAACTCACCGTGCGCCATGTTGATCACGTTCATCTGGCCGAAGGTCAGTGCGAGGCCGAGCGCGATGAGCAGCAGCACCGCGCCGATGCTGATACCGGTGAAGAGTTGACCGAAGAGGACTGTCACTGTGGGTCTCCGAACTGCTGGTCGGGTGGCCCGGGTGGGGCGCGCGGCGACGCGCCCCACCCGGGCCGGCGTCGTCAGCTCAGGCCGCTCGCCCACGGATAGGTCTTGAGGTACGGGTCCGGTACGACAGGCTTGCCGGAGTTCCACACCTCGGTGATCAGACCGTCCGCGCCGATCTTGCCGATCCGGGCGGTCTTGGCGATGTGCTGGGTCTTGCCGTCCACCGTGACCAGGCCCTCCGGCGCGTCGAAGGTGATCCCGTCGGAGGCGGCGCGGACCTTCTCCACGTCGAAGGCGCCGGCCTTCTCGACCATGGCCTTCCACAGGTGCACGGCGACGTACGCGGCCTCCATCGGGTCGCTGGTGGGCTTGTCCGCGCCGTACTTCGCCTTGTACGCGGCCACGAACGTCGAGTTCGCCGCCCCGGGGGTGGTCTGGTAGTAGTTCCAGGCGGTCAGCTGACCCTCCAGGTACTGGGTGCCGATGCCCTTGACCTCCTCCTCGGCGATCGACACCGACACCACGGGCATGGTGGCGGCGGTCAGGCCGGCGGACTTGTACTCCTTGAAGAACGCGACGTTGCTGTCGCCGTTGAGCGTGTTGAACACGGCGGCTGCCCCGGACGACTTGACCTTGTTGACGATGGTGCCGAACTCGGTGGATCCGAGCGGCGCGTAGTCCTCGCCGAGAACTGTCATCCCGTTCGCCGTCGCGTACGCCTTGATGATTTTGTTGGCGGTACGGGGGAAGACGTAGTCACTGCCGACCAGATAGACCGATGTGACACCCTGCGCCTTCAGGTAGTCGAGCCCGGGAACGATCTGCTGGTTGGTCGTCGCTCCGGTGTAGAAGATGTAGGGGGACTGTTCGAGCCCCTCGTACTGCACGGGGTAGAACAGCAGTGCCTTGTTCTTCTCGAACACCGGCTTGACGGCCTTGCGGCTGGCCGACGTCCAGCAGCCGAAGACGGCGGCGACCCGGTCCTCGGAGATGAGCTTCTCGGCCTTCTCGGCGAAGGTGGGCCAGTCGGAGGCGCCGTCCTCACCGACCGGCTGGACCTTCCTGCCGAGGACGCCGCCGGCCGCGTTGATCTCCTCGACGGCGAGCATGATGGAGTCGCGGACGGTGACCTCGCTGATCGCCATGGTGCCGGAGAGCGAGTTGAGCAGGCCCACCTTGACGGTGTCGCCGGAGACGTCGGCGGTGACGCCGGCCGCGTTGGCCGCGTCGTCGGTCTTACTGCCGCACGCGGTCAACGCGGCCGCGGCGACAAGGGTCATGGCACCCGCCAGGATGCGGCGGCCGGGGAACAGTGACATCTACTCTCCCTGCGGTGCACTGAGGAAGTGGCGAAAGGACGGTCGGTGCGGTCCGGTGGAGCTGACGTGGGCGATGCCGGGCTGACGGGTGGACGTCGGCCCGGGGCATCGACTCGGATATGGGCACCGAAAGCGTCGACCGGCATCATTGCGCGAGTGTTTCCCGGTCCTTAATTGACTGTTTCCGCGCTGCCGGACGGGCGCACACCGAAAAACGGCCGGCACCGTCGGAGAAACGGTTACGGCCGTTCAGAGAGGCTGAGAAAAGGAGTCACCAGAAAGGTCGGGAGACGATTTCACCGACCGGGGACGCGCATTGGCGGAATCCGACCCCGAGGGCAGATCCTTCACGCAGGAAGTATCTTAGGTCCGGGTCGGGTGCGGCTGTCAAGGGTCCGGCCGACCCGGACCGGGCCGCTCCCGGCGCGGCGGCTCAGAGCTGGGCGAGCACCGTGAAGTCGAGCCCGTCGGCCTCGGCCAGATAGATGCGCTGACGTACGTGCCGACCGCGCAGCTGCAACCGCCCGCGCGGCCCGTGGTACGCGACCGTGTCCGCTGCCGTCTCGATGGCCCGGACGTCGAGGGTGCGGGCCTGGCCGATCAGCGCGGCGAGCAGCATCACGCCCTCGTAGCACGACTCCCCCAGGCTGCCCAGCGGCGGCGCCTCCACCCCGAAGCGACGGGCGAAGTCGCCGTGGAAGTCCAGGTTCTCCTGGGTCACCAGACCGGCGAAGAAACCCGCCGTGCTGTACAACCGACGCGTCGCGCCGGCACCGCTGGCCAGCAGCATGTTCTCGTCCATCAGCGTGCTCAGGCGCAGGCAGCGCTGGTCCAACCCGGAACGGGCGAACGCCCGGTTGAACCGCACCGCGTCCGCTCCGACCAGCAGCATCAGCACCGCGTCCGCGTCGCTGTGCTCGATGCGCCGCAGCACCTCGCCGAAGTCGTGCGCGTCCAACGGCAGGAAGTGCCGGCCCACCACCTGCCCGCCGCCGCGCACCGCGTACCGCGCCGCCGCCCGTGCCGTCCGGCGGGGCCAGACGTAGTCGTTGCCGACCACGAACCACCGACGCACCCGCTGCTCTCCCGCGAGCAGCCGCATCGCGGGCCACAGTTGGGCGTCCGGCGTCTCGCTGGTCAGGAAGACCCCTTCGGTACGCTCACCGCCCTCGTAGAGTGCGGTGTAGACATACGGCACCCGGTGCGCGACGCGGGGCGCCAGCGCCTGGCGCACCGACGAGATGTGCCACCCCGTCACCCCCTGCACGGCCCCCACCGACACCAACGCCTCGACCTCGGCGGCCACCTCGGCCGGAGGCGCGCCACCGTCGACCGGCACCAGCCGCAGCTCACGACCCAGCACCCCGCCACAGCTGTTGATCTCCTCCACCGCGAGCTGCGCGCACAGTTCGCAGGTGGGGCCGAACATCCCGCCCGGCCCGCGCATGGGGTAGACCAGCGCGATGCTGACCACGGCACTGTCGACGGTCAGCCACGGCGGTGCCGGAGCGGACATGAGCACATGATTGCCCGACCCACGACCGAAGGCCAGAGCTCACCACGGACCGGGACGACTCGGTACCATGGCGGGGCCACCGCACCAGGGAGTCGCATGTCAGACGTGCCCGGGGCGCCAGCCGACCTGCTGCGCTCGCTCACCCGCGCCGAACGGCTGCTCTCCCGCCGGCTGGGCGCCGTGCTGGCCGACGACGCGTTGACCATCGAGGCGTGGCGGGTGCTCTGCCTCCTCGCCGACGGCCAGGGTCACCCGATGAGCGAGGTGTCCGCCGAGGCGTCGCTGCCTCCGGGCACCCTCACCAAACTGGTCGACCACCTCGTCGACCGCAACCTCGTCTTCCGCCGGATCGACCCACTGGACCGTCGACGGATCCGCGCGTACCTGACGGCGCGCGGCCGACGTGAGCACGAACGCCTCGACCAGCGGGTCCGGGCGAGCCTGGCCGAGCTGGGCATCCCGACGGACGCCGGCCTGGTCGAGCGACTTGACGACCTGGTCGACCGCCTCGACCCGGCGCGTCGTGGCGACCGCGCGGGCGTGACGGGCTCACGCCGCTGACCCGCGCCGCCTCACTCGACCTTGGTGAGCAGCGGCTTGCCCTTCTCCACGACGTACGTGGCCAGCTCGACGGCGACACCGTCGCCGACGTTCCTCGCCTGGTGGTGAACCCCGTACGGCACGGTGAGGGCGTCACCCACGTTGCACACCACTGGTGGCTGACCCTCGAGCGTGTACTCCAGCGATCCCTGGAGCACGCAGATGATCTCCTCGCCCGGGTGGAAGTGCTTGAACGGTGGCGAGTCCGGCGTGAACTCCACCCGGCTCTGCACGACCTCACGCCCGGGAATGCTGAGGTCGTGCCTCTGCAGGTCGACGCGCCACAGCCCCGGCGCTCCCTCCACCGCCGTCGGACTGATGCCCTCGGGTCGATCACTTCCACTCATCACGGCCTCCTGTGCACCGTCGCGCGCGACCGACAGTCGCGGGTGTTCTCGACCATATGGGGCGGCGGTCCCGGTTCGGGCGAGGATGCCGAACATCGAGGGCCCGGGACCGCCGTTCCCTACGGGCTGAGGTGGGCGCGCAGGGTGTGCGCGTCCGGGGCTGTGGCGGTCCAGAGGGTCGCCGGTCCGCCGGCCAGCGGCAGTCGGGCGACGGTCCCGTCCACCGCCGCCGGCTCGACGGGTCGCGATTCGTCGACCACCAGCAACGAACCGGTGGCCGGCGCCCCACCGAGCACCGCGGGGCCGGCCCAGCCAGGCGCATGCGGCCCCACCGCGAGGGACTGACGCAGCAGCGGCCGATCCGCGTAGTCGACCTGCGTGTGCACGACCGCCCCGCCGGGCGACTCGCCGTACCGGCCGCAGACCAGCTCGTCGCGCCACCGCAGGCGCGACCCCGCGGCCAGATCGACCCGGGATTCGGCGAGGTGCGCGCAGCCGGCCGCCGCGACCAGTTGCTCGGGAAGCCAGTGCAGGGTGGCTCCGGCGTGCACCACCGCCCGTACCGTCATCCGGGACACCGCGCCCGGCCGGCCCGGCAGGGCGATCGCCGCGGCGACGGTGTGCACCCGCACCGCGGCGCCCGGGCCCACCTCGATCTCCAGCCGCAGATCGTCGCCGGCGAGCGGGCCGGCCGCCCCGCCGACGAGGTGCACCGTGGCGACACCACCGTCGGCGGGGGTCTGACGCAGCAGGAGCGGCGTCTCGCCGCGCAGCTCGACCAGTGTCGTGCCGCCCCGGCCGTCGGCCCGGGCGACCAGCCGGGCGAGCGCACGCATCAGAGCGACTGCGCCGGCGCGACGAGCGGGTGCGGGGCGGCGTGGTGGGCCACCTCGTGCCGGATCCAGTCGGCGACGCTGCTCGCCGTCGGGTCGCCCACGATGGACAGGAAGACGGTCGGCAGGTCGCCGCGCCGCGCCCGCGCGTCCCGGTCCATGACGGCGAGGTCGGCGCCCACCAGCGGCGCCAGATCGGTCTTGTTGATGACGAGGAGGTCGGCGGCGGTGACGCCCGGGCCGCCCTTGCGGGGCACCTTGTCGCCCCCGGCCACGTCCACCACGAAGATCTGCCGGTCGACGAGCCCCCGGCTGAAGGTAGCGGTGAGGTTGTCGCCGCCGCTCTCCACCAGGACCAGGTCCAACGGGCCGACCGCCTCGGCCAGTTCGTCGACGGCGTCCAGGTTCGCGCCGATGTCGTCACGGATCGCCGTGTGCGGGCAGCAACCGGTCTCCACCGCGCGGATGCGCGCCGGGTCCAGCACTCCGGCCCGTCGGAGGAAGTCGGCGTCCTCGGTGGTGTAGATGTCGTTGGTCACCACCCCGAGCCGCAACTCGTCGGCGAAGGCACGGCAGAGCGCGGCCACCAGGGCCGTCTTGCCGGACCCGACCGGGCCGCCGATGCCGACCCGCAGGGCACGGCCCGGACGCGACAGCGGCGGGTGCGGATCCACCCCCGGCTCGGGATGGGTGTGTGGAACGGTCTCGTCGTGCGGCGCGGCGGTCGACAGCAGTGTGGTCGACTCGGCGGTGGGCACAGCGGTGTCAGGACGCAAAGAGACGCACCTCCCAGGTGGCATGGATTTCGGCATGGATGTCGGCGAGTGGAGCGGCGGCGGCCGGCAGCCGCTCCGGTGGACCGTCGGCGGCCCGCGCCGCGTCGGCAGCGGTGCCGTCGCAGGCGTCGGCCAGGGCGACCAGCAGGGCCTGGACCCGGTACGGGTCGAGGCCGAGCAGACGTACGCCGGCGCTGGCCGCCCCGGTCACCGCCCCGTAGGCGGCGATCGTGGCGCTGTCGAGGCGGGACAGCCCGGCCGCGGCGCAGAGCAGCCCGAGCACCAACGGTTGGTGCACGCCGCACGGTGTCGCGGGCAGGTCTCCGAACGGTGCGTCCGGCCAGATGGTCCGGCCGGCGCGCAGCAACGCCCGACCCTGCCGGCGGGAGACCTCCCGCAGGGTCGGTGCGGCGGTACGCGCGTCCAGCTCCGCGTCGAGCTGGGCCAACACGCTCGACCGGCAGGCCTCGGCGCTTCCGGCCACGGCGGCGCGGTGCGCGGCGGCGGCGAACGCCGCACCGACCAGCCCCGCGGTGGCCAACCGACCGGCCAGGAACTGCTCCAGCGTCGCCAGGTCGGTGACGCGGCCGGCGGCGACGGCCGCTTCCAGACCTCCGGAGTGCGCGTGCGCCCCGGCCGGGAAGCGCCCGTCGGCCACCAGCAACAGCAGGCTCGGCGTCGCCATCAGAACAGGAAGTACCGCTGGGCCATCGGGAGCCGGGTCACCGGGTCCGGCTCCACCACCACACCGTCGATCCGTACGGTGAAGGTGTCCGGCTCGACCTCGATGCGCGGCATGGCGTTGTTCTCCGGCAGGTCGGCCTTGCCCCGCGAGCGCACGTCGTTGACCGGCACGACCCGGCGTCGGACGTCCAGGCGCAGCCCCGCGTCCAGTGCCGCCGGCGCCACGAACGCCAGGCTGGTGGCCGCCGCCGCGGCACCGTACGCCCCGAACATCGGCCGGGGCAGCATCGGCTGCGGCGTGGGGATCGAGGCGTTCGCGTCACCCATCTGGGCGTACGCGATCATGCCGCCCTTGAGCACCAGGTGTGGTCGTACGCCGAAGAACGCCGGATCCCACAGCACCAGATCGGCGAGTTTGCCCGGCTCGACCGAGCCGATCTCCCGGTCCAGCCCGTTCGCCATGGCCGCGCAGATGGTGTACTTCGCCACGTACCTCCGGGCCCGGTGGTTGTCGGCGGCGCCGTCGCCGGGCAGCGCGCCCACCCGGTCCTTCATCACGTGCGCGCTCTGCCAGGTCCGCAGGATCACCTCGCCGACCCGGCCCATCGCCTGCGCGTCCGAGCCGATGATGGAGATCGCGCCGAGGTCGTGCAGCAGGTCCTCGGCGGCCATGGTGGACGGCCGGATCCGGCTCTCGGCGAAGGCCAGGTCCTCCGGCACGGACGGGTTGAGGTGGTGGCAGACCATCAGCATGTCCAGGTGCTCGGCGAGCGTGTTCGCGGTGTACGGCCGGGTCGGGTTGGTCGACGAGGGCAACACGTTCGGCTCGCCGGCGACCGTGATGATGTCCGGCGCGTGCCCGCCGCCGGCCCCCTCGGTGTGGTACGAGTGGATGGCCCGGCCGCCGATAGCCCGCAGGGTGTCGGCGACGAAACCGGCCTCGTTGAGGGTGTCGGTGTGGATCGACACCTGCACCCCGGACGCGTCCGCCACCCGTAGGCAGGCGTCGATCGCCGCCGGCGTGGTGCCCCAGTCCTCGTGCAGCTTGAAACCGCCCGCGCCGGCCCGCAGCTGCTCCCACAGCGCCTCTTCCGAGACGGTGTTGCCCTTGCCGAGCAGCAGCACGTTGACCGGCATCGTGTCCAGCGCCTCGTGCATCCGGGCCAGGTGCCAGCCGTTCGGCGTGACGGTGGTCGCCCGCGTCCCCTCGGCCGGCCCGGTGCCGCCGCCGACGAGTGTGGTGATGCCACTGGCGAGGGCCTCGGTGACGATCTGCGGGCAGATGAAGTGCACGTGGGTGTCCACCGCGCCGGCGGTGAGGATCCGGCCGTTGCCGGCGATCACCTCGGTCGACGGGCCGATCACCAGGTCGGGGTGGACACCGGGCATGGTGTCCGGGTTGCCGGCCCGGCCGAGCGCCACGACCCGTCCGTCGCGCAGACCCACGTCGGCCTTGACCACGCCCCAGTGGTCGAGCACCACGGCGCCGGTGATGACGGTGTCCAGCGCCCCCTCGGCGCGGGTCGCGCGGGACTGGCCCATCGACTCGCGGATCACCTTCCCGCCGCCGAAGACCGCCTCGTCACCGCCGACGCAGTGGTCGGTCTCCACCTCGATCAGCAGGTTGGTGTCGGCCAGGCGGATCCGGTCGCCGGTCGTTGGCCCGTACAGGTCGATGTAGCGGTCGCGCCGCACGGCGCTCACCGCGACGATCCGTCGGCCGGTGACCGGTCCAACGGGCCGGCGCACTCGCCGCGCAGCCCCGGCACGACGCGCGCCCCGCCGAACGGGACGAGCTCGACACTGCGGCTGATGCCCGGCTCGAACCGGACCGAGGTGCCCGCCGGCACGGCGAGCCGCTGCCCCCAGGCGGCGTCCCGATCGAACGACAACGCGGGGTTGGCCTCGGCGAAGTGGTAGTGCGAGCCCACCTGCACCGGCCGGTCGGCGGTGTTGACCACGAGCAGTGTGGTCACCGGCCGGCCCGCGTTGATCTCGACCGGGTCGGCCGCCGGCAGGATCTCCCCCGGGATCACGGGATCGGGTGGTGCACCGTCACCAGCTTGGTGCCGTCCGGGAACGTCGCCTCCACCTGCACCTCCCTCAGCAGCTCGGGGATGCCGTCCTGGACGTCGTCGCGGCCGAGCACGGTCCGGCCGGCCGCCATCAGGTCGACCACGGACCGGCCGTCGCGGGCCCCTTCGAGCAGGAACGCGGTGATGATCGCGACGGCTTCGGGGTAGTTGAGGCGCAGGCCGCGTTCGCGGCGGGCGCGGGCGACATCGGCCGCCACGTGGACGAGCAGGCGGTCCTGCTCGTGCGGGCTGAGGAACACGGGGCTTCTCCCGGTGGGATCGGCGTGCCCGGCTCGCCGTCGGCCCGCAGGGGGCCGCGCCGGGCAGCATTGCCCGGGGTACGAGCTGGGGTCACACGACCGCCGAGTCTCCCGCCGACGGGGCGACCCGGGACTCCACCATCCCGGCCCGCACGACGGGCAACCGGCGGTGTCCGGTCGGATGCGGACCGCACCGCCCACCGCTGAGCCGACCGTAGAGGATCACCACCGGCCGGGGCAACAGTCCGGCCCGAATCGCCGCCGCGTCTGGGTACCGGTGCTCATTCCGCTTCCCCGCCGGGCCGGGCATGATCGTCCGATGACGGCGACGAGGGGTACGCGCGCACTGCTCGGTGTCCTGTTCCTGGCGGCGGCCACGGTCGGGGCCTGGCTGCTCTGGCTGGGCTGGGACAACGGGCACACGGTCGACGCGGAGACCGGTGCGACGAGCGGCCCGTACGAGGCGTGGCAGGTGATCGGCTGTGTGCTGACGCTCGTCCTGCTGGCCGCGCTCGCCGGTAGACGGCTCAGCCCGTGGCTGGTGGTGCCGGTGATGACCGTCGCCTTCACGGCGGCCTGGACGTGGCAGGCGGCGTCCACCGACGACAGCGGCCTGTGGGCCGTCGGGGCGGTGCTGGTGCTGGTCGGGACGGCGGCCGGCAGCACGGCGGTGAGCCTCGCCGCACGGCGAGTCGGCCGACGCCCGGCCGGCCGAGCCGCCTAGCCCGTGTTTCATAAGGCTCGGAGGTACTGGTTGATGGCGGCGATGGTCAGGGTGGCTTCGTAGCGGACGGCCAGTTTGTCGTAGCGGGTGGCCATGGCGCGGTGTTGTTTGAGTTGGTTGATGCCGCACTCCACGGCGTGGCGCTGGCGGTAGGTCTCAGGGTTGAAGGCGGGTGGCCGGCCGCCGCGGGAGCCTTTCGCGCGGCGGTGTGCGTCTTGGTCGCGCTTGCTCGGGATGCAGGCCTTGATTCCGCGTCGGCGCAGGTAGGCGCGGTTGGCCCTGGACGTGTAGGCCCGGTCTGCGAGGACCTGTTGCGGGCGGGTCCGGGGCCGACCGGGCCCGGACCGGGTAACGCGGATACGGTCGAGGACCGTGGTGAATTGCGGGCTGTCACCGCGATGCCCGGCCGTGACGACGGTGGCCAAGACCTTGCGGCCCTGTTCGCAGGCAAGGTGAGTCTTGGTGCTCCATCCGCCTCGCGAGCGGCCCAGCGCGTGATCGGCAGGCTCGGTGAGGATCCCGCCGGGTGGTTCTTTCTGCTGGTCGCCGTCACGGCGGGCGCCAGCGGCGTGTTGGTGGGCGCGGCTGATCGTGGAGTCGACGCTGACGCTCCAGTCGATGCGCCCGGCCGTGTCGGCGGCGGCTTGGAGCCCGGCCAGGATGCGGGCCCAGGTGCCGTCACGTTGCCAGCGGCGGAACCACCGGTACAGCGTTTGCCATGGGGCGTAGTTCTCGGGCACGTCACGCCATGGCGCACCGGTGCGTACCCGCCACCGTATGCCGTCGATGATCTGTCGTCTGGTCCACTTGCACGGTCTTCCCCGCGCCGATTCCGCAGGCAGCAACGGGTGCAGATGCTGCCACTGGATGTCGCTCAGGTCATGCCGCGCCGCCGCCGCTAGGCTGGCCACGAGGTCTCCGGTATTCAGGTTTGCTTGGTCGCTAACCCACTTACCGGAGACCTCTTCAGTTATCGATCACCGCCACGCCGTGACCTCACCCGGCCCACGCCCACTTACGAAACACGGGCTAGCTCAAGCCGCCGGCCGACGGGCTGGTCACAGTGCTGCGGGCGTGATCGACCATCGTGGACGGAGGTGAATCGTGATCTGATGACCGCATGATCTCTCCGACTCCCCTGATGCGCCTGGTGGCCGGTGTGTGGGGGTTCAAGACCCTCGCGGTCGCCGTCGAACTGGGCCTGTTCACGAGGTTGGCCGGCGGGCGGACGATGACCGTCGAGGAAGCCTCCGCCGAGTTCGGTCTGCCCGACCGGCCCGCGGACCTGCTGCTGGCCGCCAGCGCGTCGCTCGGCCTGTTGGAGAAGGCCGGCGACGGCTACCGCAACTCCGAGCTGGCCGAGCAGTTCCTGGTCGAGGGCCGCCCCTACTACTTCGGTGCGCAGGTGCGCTACTCGGACCTGCGCACCTACCTACCCTGGCACCGCATCGGCGAGGCGCTGCGCACGGATCGGCCGTTGACCTGGGACCCGGAGGCCCAGCAGTCGATGTTCGACACCGCCGACCCGGAGATGCTGGCGCAGTTCTGGGACGCGATGTTCTCCACGTCCAGCTTCACCGCCAGCGCGCTGGCCGACGCGTACGACTTCTCGGCGCACCGCCGGCTGCTCGACGTCGGCGGCGGGGCCGGCGCGTTCCCGATCGAGTTCTGCCGCCGACTGCCCGACCTGCGGGCCACCGTCCTGGACCTGCCGCACGTGTGCGTACGGGCCCGGGAGCGGATCGCGGAGGCCGGCCTGACCGGGCGGATCGACGCGGTGGCCGGTGACTTCCTCGCCGACCCGGCGCTGCCGGACGGGCACGACGTCATCCTGCTCAGCATGATCCTGCACGACTGGGACGAGCCGACGAACCGGGCGTTGTTGGCCCGCTGCCACGCGGCGCTGCCGTCGGGCGGGGCGATCGTCGTCTGCGAGCTGCTGCTCAACGACGAGCGCACCGGGCCACCGGAGGCGGCCCTGATGGGCATGAACATGCTGGTCGAGACCGAGGGCGGCCGGAACTACTCGGGCGCCGAGTACGCCACCTGGCTCACCGACGCCGGCTTCGTCGACGTACGGAGGGTGCCGTTCGACGCGCCCGGCGCCAACGGTGCGGTGGTGGCCCGCCGGGCCTGACCGAGGACGACACCCGGCCCCGGTGCGAACCGTGGGCCGGGTGTCGCGGCGCCGTCACGACGCCGATGTCCGATCGGCTACCGGTACGGGTCAGGCGCGAGCCTTGGCCGGCTGCTTCATGAAGTCCATGATGGCCTTGTTGACCTCGTCGGCGTTGGTCCACGGCAGACCGTGCGGCGCGCCCTTGAGCGTGATGAGCTGACCGGTCGGCATCATCGGCCCGAGCCGCTGGCCGGTCACCGGGAAGGGCAGCACGTTGTCCTTGTCGCCCTGCACGATCAGCACCGGAATGTTGATCTTCGGCAGGTCGGGGCGGAAGTCCTCCTGCCAGGCGTCCACGCTGTCGTGGGTGGCCTTGCCGGAGGCCATGGCGCCGATCTGCCAGTGCGCCCGGTACGCCTCCTCGCTGACCAGCTTGCCCTTGTTCTCGCTGTAGTTGAAGAACGCGTCGCAGAACTGGGTCAGGTAGGCGAACCGGTCCTTGATGATGGCGTCCTGGAAACCCTTGAACAGGCTCGTGTCGACACCCTCCGGGTTGTCCTTCGCCTTGGCCAGCATCGGTTGCAGCGGGCTCAGCACCACGGCCCGGCTCACTCGCTGCGAGCCGTAGTTGCCCAGGTACCGAATCACCTCACCGGTGCCCATCGAGTGACCGATCAGGGTCACCTCGTTGAGGTCCAGCTCGGTCATCAGCACGTCCAGGTCCGCCGCGAACGTGTTGTAGTCGTACCCGAACGTCGGCTGGGCGGAGTTACCGAAACCGCGCCGATCGTAGGTGATCGTCCGGTATCCGGCGTTGAGCAACTGGGTGGTCACCTTCTCCCAGGTCGCGCCGTTGAACGGGAAGCCGTGGATCAACACCACCGGCTTACCGGAACCGTGGTCCTCGTAGTACAGGTCGATGGGCGCGGAGTTTTCCGTCCCCACGGTGATGAAAGGCATGTTTGACTCCTGCTCCGGTCTCGGGCTGTCGGACGTCAGCGCTTTCCCGTCGGGTCGGCGGATATGCGGGCTACCGGAGGTCCCACGAAGCGCTCGACCACCCACCCCACCACCGACGACGGGCGTCGGCATCCGTCCGTCAGCGGGTGAGGTCGTCAGGATTTCCGCAGCGGCCGGAACGCGGCCCGCACCTCCGCGGAGAAGAGGTCCGGCTCCTCCCAGGCCGCGAAGTGCCCGCCGCGATCAGCCTCGTTGAAGTACGCGATGCCGGGGTAGACCGCCTCGGCCCAGCTACGCGGAGCAGCCCAGATCTCGCCGGGAAAGGTGGTGAAGCCGACCGGAACCGTGACCGGCGGCGGGGCCTGACCGGCTGCCTGGGCAGCGGCCTGAAACCGTCCTTGCTCCCAGTACCAACGGGCGGACGAAGCGCCGGTGCCCGTCAACCAGTACAACGTGATGTTGTCGAGGACGCTGTCCCGGGTGAGACCGCCGGCAGGGTCGTCGTCGAGGAACGCGCGGGAGATCTTGTAGTAGCTGTCCGTGTCGTGGTCGAGCATCCAGGCCGCCAACCCGACGGGTGAGTCCAGCAGGGAATAGCCGATCGTCTGCGGCCGGGTGGACTGCTCCAGGAAGTAGCCGAACCCGTCCATCGAGAACAACTTGAGCGCGTCGAGCGCGGCGCGCTCCTGCTCGGAGTCTGCCGGCAGCCGGTCCTTGATGCCGATCGCCCCGGCGAGCAGGTTGACGTGGATGCCGAGCAGCCCCTCGGGTGCTTGACGCCCCATGGCGTCCGTGACGGCGGCGCCGACGTCGCCGCCCTGCGCGACGTAGCTCGGGTAACCGAGGCGGTCCATGAGTTTCGCCCACGCCTGTGCCATCCGCGCGGAGCTCCACCCAGGCTCGGTCGGCTCACCGGAGAACCCGTAGCCCGGCAACGACGGCAGCACCAGGTGGAACGCGTCCTCGGGGGCGCCGCCGTGCGCTGTCGGGTCGGTCAGTGGGCCGACGACCCCGAGCAGCTCGACGACGGAACCCGGCCAGCCGTGCGTCATGATCAGCGGCAGGGCGTCCTCGTGCGGCGACCGTACGTGGATGAAGTGAATCTCGACGCCGTCGATGGTCGTCGTGTACTGCGGCAGCGAGTTCAGCTTCGTCTCGCACGCGCGCCAGTCGTAGTCGGCCAGCCAGTAGCGGGCCAGCTCCTGGATCGTCGCCAGCTGCACCCCCTGGGAGCGATCGGTGACCAACTCGCGGGTGGGCCAGCGGGTGGCGGCGATCCGGCGACGCAGGTCGGCGATCGTGTCCTCCGGTGTGTCGAGCCGGAAGGGACGAACCTCGTTGTTGTTGGACATCTTCCCCACCTCGTCACGTCGAGTCGGACAGCGCCGACGCGTCGACGGTGCCGGCACTCGCCCAGTCTCACAGCGGACCGGCGCCGTCCGGGCCGAAACGCGAATCGCCGACGCGCCACGGCGTCGGACCCATGAAATGATCAACCGATGGACCAGGTGGACGACGTCGACGACAACTGGCTGAACGGTGAGGACATCACCTGTCCGGAGTGCCACGAACGGCTCTACCGCCTCGACCACTCGCCGCTTCTGGACTGCTACTTCCTCTACTGCGACAGCTGCCCGATGCGGGTGGACATCAGCTACTACGACAGCACGTGTACGACCATCGCGGACGCGCTGCCGTCCCGGGACGACGCCTACTCGACGCTGATGGCGGCACTTGAGGCACGGCTGCGGCCCTGCGACTGCGGCGGGCGGTTCCGGGACTCGGCGCCCCGGCGCTGCCACCTGTGCTCCGCCGTCCTGACGGCCATCAGCGCACCCTCCGGCGTCGACGTATGGCCAGGCTGGTGGACAGCCGAGACGGACACCGGCTCCCTGGAAGAGACCTTCACCGCCAGGTACTTCCGCTCGGAAAACCTCTGGGAGCACTGACATCCGGCTACGATCTGCGCCGGCGCTCGTCCGTCAGCGGGTGAGGCCGACCACCGTGGCCAGTCGCGCCACGCCGGCCGGCGCCGGCTGCACGCGGGCGACATCGGCGATCACGGTACGCGCCAACGGCCGGCACCGAACCTCACCCGGCGCGACACTGTCCGCGTCCACAAGCGCGCGAGCAGCCCCGGGCAGGTCACCCACCTGGAGGTACGCCCGCGCGACGTCGACCAGGTACGCACCCCGATACTGGGCCGGCAACCGCCGCCACCCCTCCCGTCGCACGATCGTCGAGTGCCGTCGCAGCGCCTCGACGGCGTCACCCCGCTGCCCGGCCACCAGAACACGGGCCAACTCGACGGCGGTTGCGCCGAAGCTGGTGCGGTGCGGATCGTCGTACCCCCTCAGGCTGGCGGCGACGCCTGCCGCCCTGTCGATCAGCGCGTCCGCCCGACGGTGCTCACCGCAGCCAGCGGCGGCGAGAGCGGCCTGCACCAGCAACGTCCCACCCACCGCCCACTCCCCCAACGGTCGCTGTCGCCAGGACGCGTCCTCACCCTCGCCTCGTTGATCATGAGGTTGACGGGCGATTTGATCTCCACGAAGCCCGCCAACCTCATGATCAGCCGAGTGGGAGAGGGCCGGGAGGATGCGGTTCGCCGCCCTTAGGGTCGCGGTTAGGGCTGGGCGGTTGCGGTTTGACGCGCGGAGCGCCTGGGCTACTGAGATGGTCGCCGATGCGGCCAGGATCGGGTCGTCGCTGGCGGCGGACATCGCCCGATCGGCGGCCAACCAGGCTAGGTCGGCCTCGCCGAGCTTCACCAGCAACGACGAGGTGATTCGGTACGCCTGCACCAACATCTCCGCCGACCGCACGCCCTGGGCGGCGTCGAGCAGGCCCGGAAGGACTCGCGCCAACTGCCCGTAGTGCGCGTGCTGATAGCTCAGCCAGGCGTACCCGGCCTGCCTTCTCAGCTCGTCCGTCGTCTGCTTCGGAGCAGGCGGGATGTCGTAGCGGGCGAGCGCGGCCCGGATGCCGTCCACCCCATCCGGCGCGCCCGCCGGGGTGCTGGACTGCTGGCCAAGCAGCACCTCCGGGTCGACCCGCAGCACGTGAGCCAGCTCCTGAATCACCGAGTACCGGTCCAGGGCGCGCACACCCCGCTCCACCTTGTCCACCCAACTCTTCGACCTCCGCAGCCGGTCCGCGAGCATCTGCTGCGTCATCGACCGCCGCACCCGCCAACTCGCCACCCGCCGGCCGATCGGGATGTCATCGCTGCTCACGCCGCCACCGCCGGTCCGGGACCGCACGGGTCGTCTCCTCTACCGGTACGCGCTCCGACTCGGCCTGGGCGAGGAGGCGCTGTTTGGCAGCCTCCCGCTCGGCCGCCTCGGACTGCTCAAGCTTGTTCGTCGACCCGTCGTTTTGCATGCCCACCTCCGTCAGCCGGTGCCGACGCTTGGACTCGCCGAGCTTCGGCGAGGGCTCTCGCGTCCTGTCTGGATGACCTCTCCTGCGGAACCAGGCTCCGCCGATTGGTAGTGACAACTTCACCGCGAGTCACGGACGACTGGGGACATCCTTGCTAGGCTGATTCGTCCCCATGCCGTCCCCCAAGCCACTGAGCAGGAGACGCGATGCCGAACGACCGTCTTCGCAACGGCATGCTCAAGAACGGTCTGACGGCATCGGCGCTGGCCGAAAAGCTCGGTGTCGACCCGAAGACTGTCGAGCGGTGGGTGACGCAGACCCGCAACCCGTACCCGCGCTATCGCCACACCATTGCCGACTTGCTGAACGAGAGTGAGTCGTACCTCTGGCCGGACGCGCTTCCGACGCAGCGAGCCGTGCAGATCAGCCAGTCGGAACTCGTCCACATCTACCCTCGCCGCGGAGCGGTTCCCACCGACCTCTGGCAGCGACTCCTGGAGCAGGCCACCCGACAGGTCGGCGTCCTGGTCTACGGAGGACTGTTCCTGCCCGAGTTCAACCACCGCTGGATCGCGACGCTCCGCGAGAAGGCGTTGGCCGGGGCGCAGGTGGAGTTGCTATTCGGCGACCCGGACGGCGAGCACATCGCCGAGCGGGGGGACGCCGAGGGCATCGGCCCAGCGATGTCCAACAAGATTCTGAACGCGTTGGCGTTCTACAAGGACCTACGGGACTTGGACAACGTCGGGATCTACTACCACGACACGATCCTCTACAACTCCATCTACCGCTTCGATGACGAGATGCTGGTCAACACCCACCTCTACGGCACGCCGGCCGCGTACGCGCCAGTGCTGCACCTGCGCCGCCTCGGTGGCGGCGACCTGTTCGACAGCTACGTCGCCAGCTTCAACCGAGTCCTCGGCAAGAAGCGAGCCGTCTGGCCTGAACACTGAGCCGCCCGCCGCTGAGAGGCTAGAGTCATGGCCCGGATCGACCACTTCAACAACCCGAATGCCCCAAAGCCGAACAGCATCGTCGTAGCTGTGACCGCCTTCGTCCAGGACGAGCAGGGGCGGGTGTTGCTCATCCAGCGGACCGACAACGGCCTCTGGGCGCTGCCCGGCGGCGCCCAGGACTTCGGCGAGTACATCTCCGAGACGGCGATGCGGGAGACGCGCGAGGAGACCGGCGTCGAGGTCGAGGTGACTGGCGTGGTCGGCATCTACACCAACCCGAGCCACGTGATGGAGTACAGCAACGGTGAGGTACGGCAGCAGTTCTCGATCTGCTTCCGGGGTCGGTACATCGCAGGAAAGCCGCGAATCAGCGACGAGTCGTCGGCTGTGCGATGGACGCGACGGGATGAGTTGGATGGCCTCCCAATCCATCCTTCGATGCGGCTACGCATTGATCATGGTTTTGAGCCGTTCAGTGCTCCCTACATCGGGTGAGCCCTCAACCGGGATTGGGTCCGATTAACGGCCGCCAGCAGCGACGCCTCCGCCCTCAGCCAAAACCGTGTCACCAAATCCTCCGGGCCATAGCGTTCACGGATCTCGATTAGGCGTTCCTCGACGGTTAGGTCCTGGCCGTCTGGGCCGGACGTCATGTCCGCGAACCAGAGCGCATCCGATGTCGGAGATTCCTCAAACGGGAACTCAGCCGATAGAATGTCGCCCAAGCCGCGTTCGCTGGCCTCATATGAAGCGCAGGAATGATGGGCCACCAGCGCAGCTAAACGAATGCTGAAGCCAGAACGCAGCAACCATCGCGCACCGTCCAGGGAGTGAAATCCGGTTTCAACGACATCGGGTGCGTAGCCGACGTCGTGGAGCCAAGCCGCAGCCACCAGAAGTTCAGCGTCTTCTCCAACGAAAGCACGGATCAAGGTCGCTTTGGCAGCGACACCCTGAACATGTCGCCACCGCCGAGGGAGACTTGCGGCAAGTTGCTCCTCTGCGGCTCTCGCTGCTCGTTCTCTCAACGTGAACACTCGATAAGCATACGAGGGCAGGCGAAGTATGGAAAGGAGTGGTTGGGGTAGCACTTGCTTTGGGTAGCAGGGGCCACCCCGACCTCGGTTCTAGGCCCAGTAGCTTCTGCTACTCAACTGCTCAAAGAGTATTTCAGTGGCTCGAATCGCCTGATTATAGTCGCCCTTGAATGCACCCGCCTTAACCAGAGGCCAGTCCTGCCTTGCGGCCTCAATATCCTTTCGGACCCGATCGTGGACCTTCGACCGCCGGTGGGCAACGTACCACGAGTATTCACCTAGGGCCGAGTATCCACTTTTGTCTATCTCAAGTAGGCTGCGAAGGTACTCAAAACGTTCGAAGGCTCTTGCAAATTCAGCATCATCAAGCAGTTCATCGAACGCGTGACAAGTTGAAGTGCGGAGGTGCTTCGACAGTGAATGGTAGTAGCGGGTGCCCTCCCACTTTGGAAGAAGTTTCATTTCCTCGTCTCGAATTACGAGGTTAGGGTATATAACCTGCCACAACTCCTGCTCTTCTCGTCCCACAATTTCGAAGGGGCCCATCCCCATCATCTTTTCGATCAGGTGCTCTCGCGTAGAGGCTACCGCTGCGACCCCAGCGGCATAGAAAAGGCGCAGCGAGGGGTACCTGGCAGCATTAGCCCAGAAGCCGTTCCAGCTGGAGGGATGGTCGTTCCAGATGGCTGTGGTGACACGGCTAATAGAGCGGCTCCAGATGTTGTCATGCTTGGCAGCGCCGAAGTAGATCCCGGTTGCCAAAGTGGCGGCCAGTTCCGTGGTGTCATGATCAAAAGAAGCAAGGCGCTCTTGCAGTAGTTCCAGCACTCTGTCTTCGGCAACCTGCTCCATTGACCAAGGGTAGTTGTCGCGACTTAGCATTGAGATCGTCGCATCAGTCAGGCCTTTGACTGCCTCTTCCATGCGGATCTTATAGGAGTCGTCAGAAATGCCGAGCTTAACAATCGCAAGGGCGGAGTCCTGCGAAATCGTAGGGCCAGTCGAGGCTGCGGCCTGGGCCAAATCAACACTAGTCCCAGGACTCTCGCTGTACGGAGTGCCAAGCGCCTGCCTCACGAAGGCGGGCGGCGGCCCCAGCGGAGGCCTTGCTGGCACCTCGAAAATGGCCCGGAGCACCCTCTCTAGCCCCGCTTCCCATTCGCCTTCGGGGTCGATGTCCTCCCATACGATTCCCTGAAGTGCCGGAGGCATGTCGGCCTGGTCGAGGCGAACGACGATGAGCCGCGACGTACCACCAATTCGGCGAATCGTCGCGGCACTAAGTTCCTCGCGGACCCACTTGCTTGCCGAACTATTCTTCGAGATAACGGCAATAATGGCACGCGCCCTGCCGATACCCTCTTCGAAGATCCGATTCACCAAGCTGTCGCCAGGCAGCATCTCCCATCGGTCGAGCCATGCGTTCACGCCGCTCGCCCGCAGCTTTTCGGCGAGCGGAACCACAAATCGTGCCTTGTCTTCACTTGAGTGGCTGATGAAAACAAGCGGCGGCACGTCGGCGTGTACCACCGCGGGCGGCGCAGTAGAATCCTGCGGTCCGATCTGCTCAGCCAGCTGCGATGCTACTTGCTGTTCCACCGTTGAAAGCTGGATGAGGATGCGCTGCCTTTCAGCGTTCATAACACGGTACATTTGGTCCGCAGGTACAGTATCCTCCAGCAGAGCTCGGTAGCGCATAGACATCGGAAGCTCGGGAGCACTCTCCACGTGCGTCAGCAAGAACTGTTCGACGTCGTCGTGCCAACGCAGGAATGCTTGCCGTAGCCGGATGCCCGCCTCCGGCTGAGGACCTGCCCCAAGGCCACTCAGGTTTTCCGCCTGCATGCGCAGAGACCGCAAAGTCTCGTCGAAGGAGTTTCGGAGTTCCTCGCGGTAACGCCGAATTTCCATTCTAAATCACCTTGCGCTTGGTGCCGTTGGAATCCCGGGCACCCATGCCGTCTGTGATCTTGAGGTTCAGCCAGAGGTCTAGGGTCTTCGGTGTTCTGGTCATCGCCTGAGCATTTCATAACCGGCATGTGCTCTCCGGCATTACGGACAAGTTTCGCGGTACATCCGGCGGCCGATTTGCGGATTTCGCGTAGTTCGCGAAGAAGTAGGCGCGGAAGTGCCTCGTGGATCGTCCATGTCGGCCGCACGACCGCTCCTAGGCGCCCGACTCTCGACCGTCGACTCCCTGCCCGGTCCGAGATCCTCGCTGTACTACTGTTGGAACGAGGTACCAGGTCGAACAGGGCTTCAACCGACGCAAACACTGGCGCGGCCTCGCCACCCGTTACGACAAGCTCGGCTCCCACTTTCAGGCCATCCTCGACCTGGTCGAAACCCTTGACTGGCTACGCCCCGTCACCGACCACCAAGATCTACGAGACAGGAATTAGAGGGCAGTTTGCGAGGCGGCGGTCCACTGCAAGAAAGTTGGTGTCGGACCCGTGAACAGGGACTTGTCCAGAGGCAGCGTGTCGAACCCATCAGACCTAACCAGGATGATCGTCATGGGTGGGACTACATCCGCCAAGTCGCGTCGATCCAATGCTCGTTCGATTTCCTGAAAGGCGACATTACGAAGCCTTGAATTCTGCAGGTCAGGCGAAATGAAGAAGATAACCGGGCGGAAGGGCCCGCTGAACTCCTTCTGAGTCGCGTAGCTTGCGCCCTGCGCCCAATCGATTGCCTGGGAGACTCGCCTACGTACGGCAGTGGAGCTCAGGCCGCTGAGGGGGGCGACATCTACGGCCAAGTTTGGCATTTCATCGGTATCGGAGGTGACGATAAAGTCTGCCCTATCTCGACCGATCCGGACGCCGCGGACGTAGTCGAGCTTGCCCTCGTAAAGACGCTCCAAGTACAGCAAAGCTTCTTCCTGCGCTTGAATGTAAGCGACCATGCCGCGGATTTCTCTAGTCCCCGCGTTCTTTTTGACGATCTGCAGCGCCTCGATGTTTGCGCGAGTGCCGCCCGACATCGTATGGGCTTCCGTATTGGTTGGCTGCCGCTGGTTGGGCACCTCCTCAGCCTCGCTGCCCTGCTGCCTGTCCTCTGGTGGAGCAATTTCTGCTGCTTCTGGAGACTGGTCGATCGCATCGACCGTCTCTTCGTCGGCCTCCTTGTTCTGGCGGATCAAACCTCGAATTTCGTGTCTAGTTTTTTCGTGGTCTAGCTCCACTGACTTCAGGTCTGCGGATTCTCGCTCGTTCAGGCGGTCCTGTCGCCTCTTCCATACGGTGCCGCCAACGAGGATCAGGAGGAGGCCCACCACTGCGAGGACTGTCGAGGCGTAGGGCCAATGGTTGATCACCCATAAAGCTTGCCCCTGTTGCTCAAGGACAGCAGACCTGGAATCCGGGCTCAAATCGGCAAGCTGTTTTTGTGTCACCATGACGGCTTTTTGAGACCGCAGCAACAGCACGGGGAGCGCAACGGCGGAGGCTAGAGACAAGCCGCCAGCGCTCACGAGGAACTTGTGAAACTCGCTGAACTGAAGGCTGGGAAGCACGAGCCACGGTACCGTGTCCTGGCTGATCTCTTGGGCAGCCCCGTAGCGTCGGCGGGTTGGCGCTGGAGGCAAGGCCTCTTGCTGGCTAGCTGTAGCTCGGATCGGATCAGGGCAGCCGGGGCATGCGCAGTTCGTTGGGGTATGACCGCAGGCCGCGAGGTACAGCAGCAAAGTACAGCAACCGACCACACCACACGATGACCACCGTTGGACCGTCGATCAGCGGCGCGAATCGAACCCGACTGGGCCGCCGATCTCAGGGGGCCAAGGGGCCAGCAGTTCGAATCCCTACCTCTCGATGCAGGCAGGGAACTATCCGGGATTCCCGAAGGGGCTTTCATGGCGATGTTCGTCGCGGCAGGAGTACACTCCCAGCCAATTTGAGTTCTGGCCCTCGGAGTGTGCTGCCCTTCGGATGGGCGGCCGCCGCTCCCCCGGCGGCCGCCCGCGCCCCGGTCAGCTGGCGTAGACCTCCAGTGTCGACAGTTGCCCGGCCGGCCAGCCGGTGTTGCCGGTGACGGTGATCCGGAGGTAGCGCGCCTGCGCCGCGCTGAACGTCAGCGTCACCTGGTTACCGCTGGCCGGGTCGAACGTCCGCCCCGCCGAGCCGACCAGCGTGCCGAAGCTCCCCCCGTCCGTGCTGCCCTGCACGGACAGAGTCTGCGTCCGAGCGCCCCACGCCGACGACGGCGGCAGCTTCAGCACCACCCGTCCGACCGTGCGCGTCGCACCCAGGTCGACCTGGACCCACTGCGGGAACGCGTTGTTGGCGCTCTCCCAGTAGCTGTTCGGGTCACCGTCGACGACGTTGCCCGACCCGTAGCTCTGCACGTGGCTGCTCTCCGACGTGGGTCGGCCCCGGGCGAGGTCCGAGTTGGCAGGGGCGTCAGTGGTGACGGTGACCGCGTTGGAGGCGCTGGAGGTGTTGCCGGCGGCGTCGCGGGCGGTGACCGTGAACGTGTACGCGGTAGAGGCGCTGAGCCCGCTCACCGTCGCCGTGGTGCCGGTGACGGTGGCGACGACGGTGCCGCCCTGGCGTACCTGGTAACCGGTCACTCCGGTGTCGTCGGTGGATCCCGTCCAGGCCAGGGACACGCTGCTCGACGTGCGACCGGTCACCGTGAGGCCGCTCGGGGCGGTCGGCGGGTTGTCCGGGACGGTGCTGCCGGCGTACACCTCGACCGCGGCGAGCTGGCCCGCCGGCCAGCCGGTGTTGCCGGCGATGCTGAGCCGGATGTGGCGGGCTGTGGTGGTCGTCAGCGTGCGGCTGACGGTGTTGCCGGTGGCCGGGTCGAAGGTGAACGCGGAGGCCGCGGCGATGGTCGAGAAGGAGCTGCCGTCGGCGCTGCCCTGCACGGTGATGGTCTGGGTACGCGCGCCCCAGCCGGCGGGGAGCCGCACCACGAGCCGGCCGACCTGCTGGCTGGCGCCGAGGTCGACCTGCCACCAGTGCGGGAACGCGCCACCGCCGCTCTCCCAGTAGCTGCCGGCGTCGGAGTCCACCGCGTTGGACGCGACGAAGGGGCCGTTCTGGCTGCTGGCCGAGGTGGGCCGGCCGGCCGCGAGGTCGCCGCCGGTCGGAGGTGGGGTGCCGACCATCGGCGGGGTGGGGCGGACGGCCGTGAGCGCGAGCTGGCCCTTGAGCATCCGGCTGCCGTCGGCGGTGATCCGCAGGTAGTAGTCGGCGGAGCAGGCGACGCCGTCCTCGTCCAGGGCGCGGATGTTCGCGCCGGCCGGGGTGGTGGCCTGGGTCTCGGACGTCTTGGCGATCTGGTTGCCCTCGTTGTACTCGTCGAACATGGACACGTACAGGCCCTGGGAGCCGAGCCGGACCATGTTGTAGATGTGCCGCCAGTAGAAGTCGCCGTGCCGACGGTGGCCCCCGGCGAGGTCGCCGGGCATGACGCAGGGCAGGTAGTCGATGCCGTGGGCCACGCAGTCGGCCATGTCGCCGATGTTGACGTTGTGGTAGTACGAGTCGAGCCCCTCCAGCGTGTTGGTCCGGTAGACCATCCACGGGGAGATCGCGTGGAACGCGTGGTAGACGTCGAGGAAGCCGGGGCGGGAGTCCTCGATGCCCTGCCGCCACCAGGTGGGGACACCACCGATGACGTAGCAGCCCTGCGCCTTGAACCAGTTGACGACCTCCAGGCAGGGGCCCGGGGTGAAGGGGCGGCTGGGCTCGCTGAAGCCGAAGCCCCAGATGCAGACGACCGGCTTGCCGTTCTGCCGGGCGTACGCGCTGGACGCGGTGTGCGCGGACATCTTCGTCGTCCAGTCGGTCTTGATGTCCGACTGGAACGTCAACCAGTCGGTGACGTCGTACATGATGTAGAACTTGCGGTTGTAGCGCTCGGCGGCGGAGCGCACCTTCTGCGTCATCGCGTCGCGGGTCGGGCCCTCGTCGCCCGTCGGGTTGAACCGTTGCAGCGCCGCGGTGTCGCAGCCATACTCCTGCATCCACCGGAAGTGGGTGTCGACCGTCTGCTGGTCGTAGGAGGAGAACAGGGTCGCCGGTTGGCCGTTGCCCAGGTTGGGGTACGCGGTGGGATAGGGGCGGGTGTACTCCCGCATGTCCGGCCAGGACACGATGGTGGTGTTGGCGGGCGACGGCGGCTGGAACCTGTCGCGGCTCCAGTGCCACCAGCCGCCGATCGGCGCGGAGTCGCCGGGGGCGCTGAACCAGCCCTGGTAGCCGACCGTCACCTTGCCGACCACGTCCCCGGGAGGGCTGGCGGCGTGTGCGGGGCTGGACGTGGTGACGAGCAGTTCGGTGCTGGAGGCGGCGGTGAGGGCGGACCCCGCCAGCACGGACGTGACGAACCTGCGGCGGGAGACCGCCATGACGACCACTCCTTCTTCGACGGAAGGCATTGGCGGCCATCGTGGCAGCAATGGATGCCGACCCGCAAGAGTCAGACTGATCGATGAAATTCTGCGTCAGGTGACAGGAATTACGCGTTAACCGCCAGCGCCTCGGTAGCCCGGTCCAGGGCTCGCACCGGAGACAGGAGCTGACCGCCCGCCTGGCGACGGCGGGCGTCGCGCACCGTCATCCGCACGCCCTCGGTGAAGCCCAGCTTCGGGTGCCACCCGAGCAGCTCCCGCGCCTTCCTGGTGTCCAGCGCCATGTTGCGGACCTCGCCCGGCCAGGGCAACGGCTCGTACCGGGCCGCGTTGCCGACGCCGGACGCCTCCCGGACGGTGTCGAACACCTCGTTGATGCTCGTCTGCCGCCCGGACGCGATGTTGACCAACCCCGCCCCCGGGTGGTGACAGGCCACCGCCACCGCCTCGGCGACGTCGCTGACGTGGATGAAGTCCCGGGTCTGGGTGCCGTCGTCGTAGATCACCACCTGCCGACCCCCGAGCAGGGCATCGGCCATCAGGGACACGACGCCGCAGTCGCCGCCCTCCTGCCGCGGGCCGTAGACGTTGCCGAAGACCATCGAGGTGTACGACAGGCCGTGCTGGCGTCCGTACCACTCGAGGTAGTGCACGCCGGCGGCCTTGCTGACGCCGTACGGGCTCGCCGGCGCGATCGGGTGGTCCTCGCGAACCGGCAGGTCGTGGGCGGGAACGCTGCCGAAGATGGCGCTGCTGGCGGCGTTGATCACCAGCCGTACGCCGCTGCGGACGCAGGCGTCCAGCACGTTGACGGTGCCGAAGACGTTCACGTCGGCGTCGTACAGCGGTGAGCGACGGGCGGCGGGCAGGCTCGGCTGGGCGGCGAGGTGGACCACGACGTCCGGCTGCCACTGGTGGATGACCTCGACCCCCTCGGGCGTACGGATGTCGCCCGAGATGACGTCCGCCTCGGTCAGCCCGCCGTACGCGGCGTCGGCCAGGTTCTCCAACCGGCCCGTGGAGAAGTTGTCGAGCACCCGCACCTGACTGCCCATCAACATCAGGCGGGCGACCACGTGACCGCCGATGAAGCCGGCGCCTCCCGTGACCAGGACGCGCCGGGGCGTCAGGTCGGCCGACGGCGCGACGCCGACGGCGGTAACTGGCTGGTCCATGTCGGAACTCCTTGGAACGACGGGCCTGTCGGCCCGTTTCGGCAACCAAGACGGCCGGGCCGACCCTAACGCAGGCAAACACCACGAAAGGGACTTTTGGCTCAACGTTTGGTGGGAAATGGGGTCTTAGGTGTTAAAAGTCCGATTCATGCCTGTAAGGCAGCTTTGGGCCTTAATTTATCTCCGGGGTGCTCGTCGGCATGCCCTGAATCACCTGACGGAGAAGGGAGGGTCGACGCATGCGAGAGACCTCGCGCCCCGTGACAGCAGGCACGTCTGTGGGGCTGAGCACCGACAGCCCGACCATCCCGGTGCGATTCCACGAACCCGTCGGCCGCCCGGTGCGGACGAGCCGGGCAGACCAGAACAGACGCCGGGAGCGCGTCGTGGTGCTCGAACCGAACGACACGGCCACCACACCCGACCGCCTCGACGAGGAGTTCGACGTGGCCGCCCGACTCCCGGTGCCGGGCTGCCCCGACGAGCTCGCCCGGCTGCTGGGCCGCGTACGCCCCCGGCTGCTGTTGCTCAAGCACTCGCTGGAGAGCATCGACGACCGCATCATCACCAGATGCCTGAGCGCCGACGTCGAGATCATGGTGCTGGCCCGACCTGTCTACGGCCTGCTGCGCGCCCCGGCCATGGCCCGCTTCGGTGGACTGCCGTGGATCCGGCTGCGATCCGGTGTCGGTCGCCCCCGCGGGGAACGGCTGAAGCGCTTCTTCGACCTCAGCATGGTCCTGCTCAGCGCGGTCCTGGTGATCCCGCTGATCACGATGATCGCCGCCGTCGTGTCGTTCACCGGCCCGCCGTTCTACCTCCAGCAGCGCGTCGGAGCGGGTGGCCGGCTGTTCCGGGTGGTCAAGTTCCGGACCATGCGGGTCGGCGCCGAACAGAGCACCGGCCCGGTCCTGGCCCAGCCGAACGACGCCCGGATCACCCGGGTCGGCCGCTGGCTCCGACGCTCACGCCTCGACGAGCTCCCCCAGCTGTGGAACGTGGTGCGCGGCGACATGAGCCTGGTCGGGCCGCGCCCGGAACGGCCGGAGTTCATCGTCGACTTCCGCCAACTGCCGCACTACGACCTGCGGCACCTCATCCGGCCAGGACTGACCGGCATCGCGCAGCTCACCGGCGGATACGCGGCCACCGTCGAGGACAAGCTCCGCTGTGACCTGCTCTACCTCAACTGCCGCTCGATGCGGGTCGACCTGACCCTGCTCCTGCTCACCGTCGTCGAGCTGTTCCGTGGGTTCCCCCGTGGCTAGTGCCGCCAACGCGGTCGGAACCCGCGTCACCCGCAACACGGCCAGCATGCTGGCCGCGCGGGTGATCATGGCTGTGTCCGGGCTGGTCTCGGTGCCGGTCATCTACCAGCACCTCGGGGCGCAGGAGTTCGGGATCTGGGTCGTGCTGGCCGGCCTACTGGCGATGGCCGCCCTGATCGACCTCGGGCTCGGCTCCGCCCTCGTCCGCGAGGTGGCCCGGGCCGAGAGCACCGCGGACCGGGACCTGGTCCGACGGCTGCTCGGGCTGGGGCTGGGGTGGGCCGTGCTGCTGGGCCTGCTCACCATCGGCGCGATCGGTGTCTGCTGGCCCTGGCTCGCCGGGCTGCTACGCCTCGGTGAGCTGGCCGACGAAGCCTGGCAGGCCACCCTGTGGCTGATCGTCGGCCTGGTGGCCGGAGCCGTCGAACTGCCGTGGCGGGCCGTGCTCGAAGGCACCCAGCGGTACGGATCGCTCGCCGCGATCACCGCCGGCACCGCGATCCTCACGGCCGCGCTGTCCATCCTGGTGGTACGCCTCGGCGGCGGCCTGGTGGCGTTGGCCGCGTCCGCCGCCACGACCGCGACGATCCGCACCCTGCTGCTGGCCTCGGCCACCCGACGCCAGTGCCCCGACCTCAGCCCTCGATGGGGCCGGCTCGGTCTGGGCGACGTCCGCCGCATCGGCGGCTACGGCCTTCGGGTGCAGGTCTCCAGCGGCGCCGGCATGGTCAACGTGGAACTCGACCGCCTCGTCCTCGGCGGCGCCTTCGGTCCCGCCGTCGCCGGTGGCTTCGACCTGGGCAGCCGCCTGCTCAACCTGCTCCGTCTGCCCCCGGGCTTCGCCCTGATCGTGCTGTTCCCCGCCGCCGTCGCCCGCACCGCCGCCCGGGGCGCCGGTTGGTTGGACCAGTTCTACCTGACCACCACCCGGTACCTCGCACTGTTCCTCGCCCCGGCCACCGCCGCCCTGATGGTGAGCGCCGATCCGCTGGTCCGACTGTGGCTGGGGCACCAGGTCCCCTGGGCGGCGGCGAACATCGTGGTCCTCGCGCCCGCCTACGCCCTCAACCTGATCACCGGTGCCGCGACGATCGTCGCCCGCGCCGAGGGACGACCCGGTCTGGAGACGCGCTACGTGCTGCTCTCCGTCGTGCTCAACCTCGCCCTGACGGTGCCGACGCTGCTGCTGTGCGGGCCGCTCGGCGTACCCCTGTCGACAGCGCTGGCGGTCGTGCTCAGCACCGGCTACTTCCTGGCGTACTTCCATTCGGCCACGACCCGGCCGCTGGCCCCGTTGGTGCGGGCGGTCTGGCCACCGGTCGCCGCCGCGACCGCGGCCGGGATGGTCACCGCGGCGGCCGGCCGGTTCCTGCCCGACGGCCCGGGACGGCTCGACGCGGCGCTGGCCGTGTCCACCCGGACCGGTCTGACTCTGCTCGTCGCCGGTGCGCTGCTGGCCGCCGGTGGACACCTGGGCGCGAACGACCGGACACGGCTGCACCGGCTGCTCCGTGCCCGCGCCTCCCTGCTGACGTCGAGCGCCGGAGGCCCGCGATGAGCGTCGACCACCGCACCACGCGGTGCCTGGTGTGCGGACCCACGCGGGCTCACCGGCCCCTCCTCGGCGGGCTGCTGCGCCGCTGCGAGGGGTGCGGGTTCAGCTGGACCGCGCCGGACCAGACCGCTGTGGACGACAGCTACGACGAGGACTACTTCGCGTCGGGCGGCTACGACGACTACTTCCGGGCCGAGCCGCGCCGCTTCGAGGCCAGCCGGCGGCTGCGGTGGCTGCTGTCCACCGTCCGACCCACAGTCCTACTCGAAGCCGGATGCGCCGGCGGCTACTTCCTCGAAGCCGCCCACCACGCCGGCATCACCGCCAGCGGCATCGAAGTCAGCCACGCCGCCGCCCAATTCGCCCGCGACCACCTCCACATGCCCGTACGCCAGGGTCACTTCGAAACCATCGCACCCACCCTCACCGCCGACGTCGTCTGCGCCTTCCACGTCCTCGAACACGTCGAAGACCCCCGCGCCTTCCTCCACGCCGCCCACACCACCCTCACCCCCGGCGGCTGGCTCGCCCTCGAAGTACCCAACATCGCCTCCGCCGCCGCCCGACGCCTCGGCACCGCCTGGCCGGGCCTGCAACCGCGCTACCACCGCTGGCACTTCACCCCGGACAGCCTGGTCCGGCTGGTGACCGACGCCGGCTTCGAGGTCGTCCGGCAGGACACCACCGTCTTCCGCTACTACATGCCGCGGCGCTACCGGCTGCGGCACGCACGACACCTCCTGCCCGCCGACCTGATCGGCCTCCGCTCACCGCGGTTGACCCATCCACGCCTCGGCGACCTGCTCCGGGTGCTCGCCCGGACGCCACACACCAGACGGAGTACCTGATGAAACTCGATGGGATGGAGCTGGTCCGTTGCCAGCTCTGCGGCCGCGCCGGCGGACACACGCCGACGCTCGGCGAACTGCTGTGGAGCTGCCCCGACTGCGGCTTCGTCTGGACCGCCGGCAGCGCCCCGGCGCCGGAGGAGTTGTACGACGAGGCGTACTACACGACCGACGGCTACCAGGACTACTTCGCCTCCGCGGGTCAACGCCGCTTCGAGGCCAGCCGGCGGCTGCGGTGGCTGCTGTCCACCGTCCGACCCACAGTCCTACTCGAAGCCGGATGCGCCGGCGGCTACTTCCTCGAAGCCGCCCACCACGCCGGCATCACCGCCAGCGGCATCGAAGTCAGCCACGCCGCCGCCCAATTCGCCCGCGACCACCTCCACATGCCCGTACGCCAGGGCTACTTCGAAACCATCGCACCCACCCTCACCGCCGACGTCGTCTGCGCCTTCCACGTCCTCGAACACGTCGAAGACCCCCGCGCCTTCCTCCACGCCGCCCACACCACCCTCACCCCCGGCGGCTGGCTCGCCCTCGAAGTACCCAACATCGCCTCCGCCGCCGCCCGACGCCTCGGCACCGCCTGGCCGGCGATCGCCCCCGCGTACCACCGCTGGCACTTCACCCCGGACACGCTGAGCCGGATGCTCGTGGAGTCCGGATTCCGGGTGATCTCGCACGACACCGTCTTCTCGCGGTTCTACTGGCGGCCGGCGGGGCGGCTGCGCAACGCCCGGGACCTCCTGGTCGCCGACCTGGCCGCGAGCCGCTCACCCCGGGTGACACACCCGCAGCTCGGCGACCTGCTGCGCATCTTCGCCCGACGTGACGACCGGGCGGTGTCCTGATGGGTACGCCGCAGCTGTCGGTGCTGCTGGTCAGCTGGAACACCCGCGAACAGACCCGGCAGTGTCTGGAGTCGCTGGCCGCGACCGCCGACCCGGACCTGGACTACGAGGTGGTGGCCGTCGACAACGGCTCGACCGACGGTTCCGCCGACCTGCTCGCCGACCAGGCCCGCGTCCGGCTGATCCGCAACAGCCACAACACCGGTTTCGCCGCCGCGGTGAACCAGGCGTACCGCCGGTCGACCGGGCAGTTGGTCCTGCTGCTCAACAGTGACGTCAGGTTCCACCCGGGCGCGCTGTCGCGGATGATCGGCTACCTACGGGAGCGGCCGGACGTCGCCGGGGTGAGCCCGTTGTATCTCAACCCGGACGGCACCTTCCAGCAGCACTACGTCCAACAGCCCAGCTTCGCCGCCACCATCGCGCTGGTCACCGCGCTGCGCCGACTGCCCGGCTTCCGCCAGGCGCTGCACCGGTTCCAGATGCGTGGCGAGGATTTCAGCCGTCCCCGGCAACTGGCCTCCGGCAGTTGCATGCTGCTGCGCCGTGCGGTGCTCGGGCAGCAGACCATCTTCGACGAAGCCTTCCCCGTCTACTGGAACGACGCGGTCCTCGCCCGGCAGCTCGCCCAGGCCGGGCACGAACTGTGGATGATCCCGGACGCGGTCGTGACGCACACCCGCGGCGCGTCGTGCCGGCTGCTCGGACCGGCCATCCGCTTCCGACACCTGCTGGGCAGCATGGTGGAGTACCTGCGGTTGACCCAGCCCCGGCACCGGATGGTGGCGTTCCGGGCCGCCCTGCTCGCCGATCACCTGGTCAAGCGACTCCTCGGGCGACCCGTACAGCTCGACCTGGCCGACCTGCTCGCCGCGTTGCGCGGCGACGTCGGTCCGCTGCCCGACGGCGACACCCGCGACTGGGTGGTGCTGTTCAGCCGCACCCGCTGGTCGGTGCCACAGCACCAGACGGTGCTGGAGCAGCTGGAATCCGGACAGCGGTTGCTCTTCGTCGACCCGCCGGGGCGCCGCCCCCGCTGGCGGTCCGAGATGACCCCGATCGGCTCGACGGCCTGGCGTGCTGTCGCGCCGACCGCGTTGCCGCTGGGTGACTGGTTGCCGCCGGTCAACTGGATCAACCGTCGGGTCGCAGCCGGTGTGCTGCGGGCCTGGCTGGACCGGCAGGCCGGCGCGCGCCTGCTGCGGCTCGACGACGAGCGCGCCCGTCCGGTGCTCGGCCGGCTCGGTGAGGACGAGGTGCTGCCGGCCGGAGCGCCACGGCCGTTGGAACGGTCGGGTCGTGGCTGAGCGCTCGGCCCGCCGGGTGGCGGCGTCGGTGGGATCGGCGGCAACCGACGACAGGGACTGGGTGGTCGTCTTCAGCGGCACCCCGTGGGCGAACGGCGCGCACCGTCAGCACGCGCTGGCTCGGGAGCTGACCGTCGACCACCGGGTGCTCTTCGTCGACCCGACCGGGCACCTGCCCCGGTGGCGTACCCGCGTCCGGCAGGTGGCCGACGGTTTGTGGCAGTGCGCCGGGCCGGCGCTGCTTCCGCTCGGTCGCCACCTGCCGCCGGTCAACCGGGCCAACCGCTGGTTCGCCGCGCTCCTGCTCGGCCGCTGGTTCCGGCGGCGGGCCGAGTCGCCACGACTGCTGTGGCTGGACGAGGACCTGGCCGCGCCCGTCGCCGGCCAGCTGGACGCGGCCGCCGTGGTGTACGACGCCACCGACCTGGACTGGACGTTCACCCGACGCTGGAACCGCCGGCACCTTCGCCGTGCGCTGCGGTCCGCCGTCGGCGCCGCCGACCTGGTGCTCGCCTCGTCCAGCGCGCTGCCGGAACGGATGCCCGCCCTCGAACCCGCCCCGGTGGTGCTGGCCAACGGATGCGACCCGGAGCACTTCTCGCCCGACGGCCCGGTCGCTCCCTGGTTGGCCGGGCTGCGCCGACCACTGATCGGGTACAGCGGAGCTGTCGACACCCGAGCCTTCGACGCGGATCTGGTCGCCGAGGTCGCCCGGGCCCACCCGGAGTGGACCTTCCTGCTGATCGGTCCGTCCACCCGGGCCGGTCGCGCCCCGCTGGCACGGCTGTCCAACGTGGAGTTTGTCGACGCTGTCGGCTTCGCGGACGTGCCGGCCGTCCTGCGGGCCTGCGACGCCACCATCATCCCGTACCGGGTGGGCGGGTTGGTGGACTACGTGCATCCGAAGAAGTGCTACGAGTATCTCGCCCTCGGCAAGCCCGTCGTCGCGACGCCGTTGCCGGCGCTGCGCCCGCTGGCCGACATCGTCACGCTCGCCGGCGACCCGCGAAGCTTCGCCGCCGCGCTCAGCGTGGCGCTGGACGGCGGCGGTTGCGTGGAGCAGGCCACCCGACGCCGCGCGGTCGCCGCCCGCAACAGCTGGTCGACCCGGGGTGTGCAGTTGCGCTCCCTGCTCGCGGGGTTGCCCCGATGAGGATACCCATCGTCGCGCCCACGGTGCTGATCGGCGGCGCCGGGCTGGGCGCCGTGGTCACCGTGGTCACCGTGCTGCCCGGGCCGATCGGCCTGGCCGCCGCCGTCGGAGTGCTGAGTTGGGGCGTGTTCCTGCTCTGGCCCTGGACCGTGCTGCCGGTCGGCATCATCGGCGGCGCCGTGGTCGGCGCCGTGCTCAGCGGCGGCGACGTGCGCGGGTACATCGCGGTGAAGGTGCTGCTGCTGGCCGCCGGCGGTGCGGCGCTCGCCGTACGCCACTGGCTGCGGGTGGAGGAGCGGCCCCGACGCACGGCCGCCGACGTGGGCATGCTGAGCCTGATCGGCTTGACGGTCGTCGCGGCCACCTACGGGCTGGCCGTCGGTAACCAACCGGAGGAGGTGCTGGTCGCCGCCTACCAGGTGGCCACCATCCCGGTGTACTTCTTCGTCGCCACGTACACCCTCACCTCGGGTCGTCGGATCCTGGCCGCCGGCATCCTGTACGTGGCCCTGGCGGCGGTCTTCACCGCCATCTCCGTCTCGGCCCCGGGGCGGCACGGCGGACTCATCACGCTCATGGCGATCCCCGCGCTGATCTGGGTCGCCGGGCGACTGCGGGGTTGGCGGCGGAACGGCGTCCTCCTGCTCGGCGGGTTCTTCGCCGTCGACGTGCTCCTCGCGTCGTACCGGGGAATCTGGCTCGCCGCCGCGCTGACCATCCTGATCATGCTGGTTCGCGGTGGTCGGACCGTCCGCGCGGGGCTCGCCGCCACCGCCGTCGCCGCCGTCGCGGTGGCAGCGGTCCTCGCCCTGCAACCAGGGGTACGGGAGCGGGCCGGCGAGATCAGCAAGGGGCTGACGCAGTCCGCCGGGTACCGGGGGGTGGAGTCCTCGGTCGGCCTGAACGTGTTCGCCGACCAGCCGCTGGTCGGGGCCGGCCTCGGACAGACGACGCCGGACATCTACCTGTCCGGCTTCACCTTCACCGACGTCGGCCCGGTCTACCACGCCTTCTACGTCACCGTGTTGGCCAACCTCGGTCTGGTCGGCCTCCTGCTGGTGCTCTGGCCGATCCTGCGTGGCGTCCGCGTCGGCCTGCGGGACCGGAACGGGATCGCGCTGCCGTTCGCCGCGCTGTCCTGCGGTTTCCTGGCTGCCGCCGTCTTCGCGGCGCCCACCGACGGGCACTGGGAGCTGGGTCTGCTGCCGGCGCTGACCCTCCTCACCGTGCGGCAGGGCGGTGAACGGGTCCGGCGGCTTGCCCGGCCTGCGCTGTCGAGCCGGCCGCTGACCCGGACGGGAGTCACGGCATGAGCCACGCCGCCGCCACCGCCATCGTGGTCACCCACAACTCGGAGCGACAGATCGTCGCCGCCCTGAACGCGTTACGGCAGGAGGGCCTGCCGGTCCGGCTGGTGGACAACGCCTCCTCCGACGGCACCGTCGACCTCGTCCGACGCCACTTCCCCGAGGTGACGGTCCTGGTCAGCCCGACGAACACCGGATTCGCCAGCGCCGTGAACCGGGGCGCGGCCGGAGTCGACACCGACGTCGTCCTCCTGGTCAACCCGGACTGCGTCGTCACACCGGGCACCGTGGCCGAGCTGGTCCGGGTGATGCGCAGTCGACCGTCGGTCGGCATCGTGGGACCGCGGATCACCGACGCGCACGGCCGGGTCGCGATCAGCGCCCACCGGTTCGAGTCCCTGGTCACGGTGCTGGCCAGCCGGTTCGGTGGGGCGCTGGTGCCGGTCGCGCTGCGACGACTGCTCAGCGGCCGACAGCGCAGGGCCGCCTACGACGCCTGCACGCGGGGGGCACAGCCGGTGGCGGTGGACTGGTTGTCCGGCGCCTGCCTGGCGGTGCGTACCGACCTGTTCACGGCGATCGGCGGCCTCGACGAGGGCTACTTCCTGTACTACGAGGACGAGGAGTTGTGCCTGCAGGCTGCCCGACGCGGCGCCGAGGTGCTGTACGTGCCCTCGGTGACCGCCGTGCACACCGGCGGCGCGAGCAGTTCCGACCCGGCCTGGATCTGGCCCCACCTGTACCGCAGCATGCTGCGGTTCTTCGCCCGCCACCGCGCCGGCACCCTGCACGCCGTGCGCGGCGTTGTGCTGCTGCGCGCGCTGATCGGCATCGGTCTGGCCGGAGTCCGGATGCCCCTCCAACCCCGGGCCGGGACGGCGCGACTGCGGGCCTGGACCCGCGTCGGCCGGATCGCGGCCACCCGCTTCGAGACGAGAGGAGGCGCCTGATGCACGTCCTGACAACCGTCGTCGGTAAGCGCACCGAGCACTGGACAGACCTGTTCGACATCCTGTGCGAACAGCCGGACATCACCCTGACCGTGCTCGCCGCCGACGTGTCACCGACGACACGACGCGAGCTGGCCCTTCTGGCCCGCCGACACCACCGGCTGCGGTACCACGTCGTCCCGCACCTGCTCGGCGAGTCGCTGACCGGGCACATGGCCTCGGTGCTGTTCCGGCTCCCCGGCCAGCACGACGTGACCACCACCCGCCCCGACATCCTGCACGTGATCGGCGAGGCGGCGTACCTCACCACCTGGCAGGCGCTGCGGCTGCGTCAACGGTGCTGGGCCGGGGTACCCACCACGTTGTACGCCGCGCAGAACGTGGTCACCCGGTTCCCGGTCCCGTTTCCCCGGATCGAGCGACAGTCCTACCTGTCGGTCAACCACGCCTTCCCGATCACCCCCGCGGCGCTGCGGGTGCTGCGGGTCAAGGGTTACCGGGGTCCGGCCACCATCGTGCCGCTCGGCGTGGACACCCGGGTCTTCCGCCCCATGCCCACCGATCCGGCCGCGCACCCGTTCACGGTCGGGTTCGTCGGACGGTTCGAGCCGCACAAGGGCGTGGCTGATCTGCTGCGCGCCGCCGAGCTGATCGACTGTGACGTGTCGCTGGTCGGGGACGGCAGCCTCAGCGGCGAGATCGACCGGGCGGCCGCACGTCGCCCCGGCCGGGTGCACCGGCACGGCTGGGCCGGGCACGCCGACCTGCCCGCGCTGCTGAACCGGATGGACGCGTTGGCGATGCCGTCGGTCGAGGTGGTGCAGCGCAACACCCTGCCGTGGATCGGCATCCCCCTTCGCGAACAGTTCGGCCGGGTCCTGGTCGAGGCCATGGCCTGCGGCGTACCCGTGGTGGGCAGCGACGTCGGCGAGATCCCCTACGTGGTGGGCGACGCCGGCCTCGTCTTTCCCGCCGGCGACGTCCCCGCGCTGGCGAACCGCCTCGCGCGGCTGCGCGACGATCCCGCCCTCGCCGGCCAGTTGGCGAACCGAGGGCTGCGCCGAGCCGGCCTGGACTTCGGTTGGGACCGCATCGCCGACACCCTCTGCACGACCTGGCGCGGGCTGCGGTCCCCGACCGGGCTCCCCCGCACAACGCCCGCCGAGACCGGGCAACCGACAAGAGAGGCGAACGCGAGATGAGCGCGTCGATAGATGTCAAAGGTCTGCTCGGTGTCTCCTGGCGCCGGGTCGGCGTACCCCTGATCGGTCTGTGCGCGGGCCTCGCGGCCGCCCAGGGGGTCACCCAACTCCTGCCGGCGCGCTACGAGGCCGAGGCGTCGGTGCTGGTCAGCGCCGAGCAGACCGAGGACGACCGGCCCGCGGATCTGGCTCTCGCGCAGAACCTCACACCCACGATCGCCCGCCTGGTCGGGTCGCGGGAGGTCGCGCTCGAAGCGGCGCGCGCACTCCAGCTACCCGAGAAGGCGGTGCTCGGCCATGTCAGCGGTGAGTACGAACTCGGTCTCCAGATCATCACCGTGCACGCCAGCGCGGGCACCGGCACGCAGGCCGCCGCGATCGCGAACGCGGCGTCCCGCGCGGTCAGCCAACAGCTGAGCCGGTTGGACATGGGCGGCTCGACGAGCATCAACGCCCGGGTGCTCGACACCGCCAGCCCGCCGACCACGCCCGCCTTCCCGAAGCCGCTGTTGAACGGCGTGCTCGGGGCACTGGCCGGACTGTTGGCCGGTTGGGGCGCGACCCTCCTGCGCGACAGGTTCGACAGCCGGCTGCGCGACGTCGGCCAGATCGAGGCCCGCCTGGGTCTGCCGGTCCTCGGGGTGCTGCCGAAGCTGCCCCGCCGATTCGCCCGCCACCACGCCGCCGCCCTGTACGCGCGCACCGACGTCGCCGACGCCGTCCGCAGCGTGATCTCGACCCTCAGCGTGCTCACCGCTCCGCTGCCGCGTCGGAGGCTGCTGGTGACCAGCGCCCACGACGACGACGGCAAGGCGTTGGTGACCGCGCTGCTCGGTCTCGGCATGGCCGACGAGCACTGCCGGGCCACGCTGGTGGACGGGGCGGTCCGCGATCCGGTGCTGTCGGGGCACTTCCCGGAGGCGCCGCACACCTGGCAGCAGGTGCTGGCGCAGAAGTGCGCACCGGTGCGCCTGGCCGACTTCCCCACCCTGAGCGTGCTGCCGGCCGAACCCCGCGAGGGCGCCGACACCCAGGCGTTGCACGAGTTGGGCGGGTTGCTGAACGCGCTGGGCGAGGACGAGGACTGCGTGATCGTGCACGCGCCACCCATCCTGGCCGGACGGGAGATCTCGGCGTTCGCCCAGCACGCGGACGGTGTGCTGCTGGTCGTACGGGCCGGTCGGACGGACCTCGACGACAGCACGCGGGCGGCCCGGCTCGTGCAACAGCTCGGGTTGCCGCTGGCGGGGGTCGTGGTGATCGGCGCGGTGGCCCGTACCGACAACCGACCGGGCGGTGGGCAGCCGACTCTGGTGCCCGACCCGGCCCAGAGCGCGCTGGCGCTGCCGTCGGCGAGAGCGGGCGCGCAGGGCGCCGTCATCCGTGAGCTGGTCAGCGCCCTCGTCGAGGACTCCTCCGGTACTCCCGGTCGGCACCGCCGCCAGAGCCGGGAACCGGGTGAGTCGACGCGACGCGGGGCGGGTAGCGGCAGGACCGTCGACGGCACCGCTGTCGAACGTCCAGCGCCCGTCGAACGGACAGCGCCCGTCGAGCAGGTGCCCGTGCCGGTCGAGGCTCCGGCGGTGTCGACCCGTATCGAGGATGCCATCACCCAGCCCAACCCGGTGGTGACGGACGTGCCGGAGCAACCCGATCCCGGGCCGATGCCGAACGTCCACCCTGACTCCGCCGGGGCGGCGTCCACCTGGGGTGGGCCCACCACCGTCGGCGTCCTCGGACGACCGCTGGCCCAGCCCGAAACGCCCCGCCGGCCGCCCGTGGCCGAGGACGCCACGCCGAACCCGTCCCCGGACGTTCCCACGTCCGATCTGACGGACCGCTGGCCGGTCTTCGGGCCGGAGCGCCTGACCCCGGGGCCGGCGAGCACGGACCGCCCGTCCCCCGGGCTGGCGGGCACAGACCGCCCCTCCTCCGGGCTGGCGAGCACGCCGCGCCCCTCCTCCGGATCCATCGTGCTGCGCCGAGCGGTGGCGGTGGGCGACACCGAGCGGTGGAGCTGACGTCGGCCGAGCCGACCACTGGAGCTGACGTCGGCCGGTCGACGGCCGCGAACGGCGGCCCGACCGCCCCATGACTACCCGAGACACCGAACAAGGAGATTTGCCGATGAGTGAGATGTTGGTGCCGACCCAGGCGTCCGCGCCGGTGTTGGACGACCCCCGCGACCTCTACTGTGACCTGCTCAAGAAGGCGCTGACCCGGTACGTCTTCCGCGAGACGTGGATGCCCTACCACCCCCGCCAGGGGTCCCTGCACGGTCGGCTCTACCAGCGCGGCCGACACCTGCTGCACCGCAAGGGCCTGGAGTTGGTGCTGCGGTTCCCGTTCGACGAGGAGGCACGGGCCACCGGTCGGGACTGGCCACCGGAGGCCGAGACCATGATCGGGCTGCGCCGGTTGGACAACCTGGAGCGGTGCGTCAAGGACGTGCTGGCGCGGGGAGTGCCCGGTGACCTGATCGAGACCGGCGTGTGGCGGGGCGGTGCGGTCATCTTCATGAGGGGGATGCTGCGCGCCTACGGTGACCGGGAGCGGACCGTGTGGGTCGCCGACTCGTTCCGTGGCCTGCCGAAGCCGGACCCGCGTCGCGTCGAGGACGTCGAGGACGCGCTGTGGCAGGTGCCCTTCCTCGCCGTGTCCCTGGAGCAGGTCAAGGCGAACTTCCAGCGGTACGGGCTGCTCGACGACCAGGTCCGCTTCCTCAAGGGCTGGTTCTCCGACACCCTGCCGGACGCGCCGGTGGAGAAGATCTCGGTGATGCGCCTCGACGGCGACCTCTACGACTCGACGATGGTGGCGCTCCGCTCGCTCTACCCGAAGCTGTCGGTCGGCGGCTACGTGATCATCGACGACTACCACGCCGTACGCGGCTGCAAGCAGGCCGTCGACGACTTCCGCGCCGAGCACGGCATTGTGGACGAACTGCACCAGGTCGACTGGACGTGCCGCTACTGGCAGCGGTCGCGGTAGGCCTGTTCGCGACGAGCGGCGGGTGGGAGGTCGGACCGACCTCCCACCCGCCGTCGTCGTTCGGGTGTTCCCGCTGTCTGATGACGTCGGGTCAGTTGGCCGGTGGCGTCTGCGGGTTGGCCGCGAGCCACTGTGCGACGCGGTCCTCGCGCAGGGCGGTGAAGAGTGCCGGGGCGCGGACCTCGTCCAGCCGCACCGCCGACCCGGCCGGAGTCTGGAGGTTGGGGTCGCTGAAGGGGGCGGTGACGAACTGGACGGTCTCGGGCCGCACGCGGCGCAGCGCGAGGGCGAGGTCGGCCAGATCGAGGTCCCGGTCGACGATCAGCGACTCCGCGGCCGTGGTGAGCACCCGGTCGAGTCGGGTCGGACTGGTGAGCAGGCTGGTCGCGGTGACCCGCTCGGCCAGCGCCCGCACCACCAGCTGCTGGTCGTGGATACGGCCGAAGTCGCCACCGGGTACGCCGTGACGCTGCCGGATCAGGTCGTCGGCCGCCCTGCCGTCCAGGTCGTGGCAGCCGGCGGGCCAGGTGACGCCCGTGTCCGAGGACGTGACCGTGTAGGGCAGGCAGACGTTGATGCCCCCCACCGCGTCCACGAGTTTGCGGACGGCGGCGAAGTTGGCCACCAGGACGCCGTCCAGTGGCAGGCCGGTGAGCTTGGCGACCGTCTCGGCGGCCAGCGCGGCACCGCCGAACGCGAACGCCGCGTTGATCTTGTTGGGTCCGCCGGACCAGACCTCCCCCGCGGCCGGCACGTCGACGTAGCTGTCCCGGGGGATGGAGACGACGGTGGCCGCGTCCCGACCGGCGTTCAGGTGCACCAGCATGATGGTGTCCGAGCGCTGCCCCGGATAGAGGGCCTGGTCCGGCTCGCCGTCGCGGGAGTCCGATCCGAGCAGCAGGAGGTTGAGCGGTCCCGACTCCCACCGACGCTCGTCGTGGGGGACGGTGCCCTTGCCGAGGATGTCCTCCCGCTGCACCCGGCCCTCGTACCGCTGCTTCAGGCCGAAGCCGACCGCGCCGAGGCCCGCGCAGAGCACGCCGACCATCAGCACCAGGGCGATCATGGCCTTCTTCCAGCCCGCCATGGCCCGCCACCTCGACGTCGCCGGCGCGGCCACCCGGCGCGGGTTTTCGGTCACCATCTCGACCACCTCTGAACGACCTGTCGGGACACCTGCACCCGTTGCGGGGCAAGGGATGCACTCACTCGTGGGTATTTAATCACTCTTTAGGGTCTCTATGGCTTTTTATCCTCTTTGCCCGATTTGGCGGTGCCATTCTGGCCTCCGGGTTAGCGAGGGGGTTTGGACATGTACGGAGTACCCACCAAGGGGCCGCACATCGGCGGCGGTCTCGCCGCCACCGGAGTGGCCGTCCAGTCCTGGTTGCTGGTCGGCGTCGGGCTGGTCGTGCTCGGTCTGGCGCTGTGGCTGGTGGCCATGTTGGGCCGCGAGCGATGACCGGTTCCCGACGGGGGCCGTGGCTGAGCGCCACAGTGGGCGCCCTGGTCGGCGTCGCCATCGCCGTCGCCACGCTCTGGCGGTGGCACGACATCGCCAGCGCGGAGGCATGGCTGAACGCCCACCTGGTCAACGCCGTCGGGCTGGCGGACACCAAATCCATCGGCGCGGCCGTCATCTTCCCGCTGGACCAGCGCTGGGTCGGCTTCATGGTGTCCAGTGGCTGTTCGGTCGCCATGCTGCTGATCCCGCCGATCGTGCTGGCGTCGACGTTGATCGGGTTCCGACGCATCACCGTGTCCCGTGGACTGAACGCCCTGGCGATGGCCGTCGTGCTGCTGGTCACGGTGAACCAGCTCCGACTCGCCGCGGTGGTCGTCTCCATGCAGACCTGGGGCTTCCGGCTCGGCTACGAACGCAGTCACGTGCTGATCGGCTCGGTGATCACCACCGCCGGCCTGATCGCCGTCACCATCCTGTTCGTGGTCCTGGTCAGCCGTACCAAGCGAACCCGGGGGGCGGCCGCCGGTGTCCACTGAGACGCAGTCCCTCGCGCTGCTCAACACCGCGGCATTCCTGCTGTGCGTCAGCTTCTGCGCGTACGTGCTGAGCATCCTGGTGTTCCACCTGAAGACCCGACGTAGCCGGGGCGGAAGTCCGAGCGGCTTCGACTGGCACATCATCGTGCCCTGCCGCAACGAGGCCTCCGTCATCGGCGACACGGTCCGGCGGCTGCTCAGCGACTTTCCCAGCGTCACCGTCTGGTGCGTCGACGACGCCTCCGACGACGGCACGCTCGCCGAACTGGCCGCCTTCGCCGACCAACCTCGCGTGCACGTGATTCAGCGGCACCTGCCGGACGCGCGGCAGGGCAAGGGCGCCGCGCTCAACGCCGCCTGGCGGCGGATCGAGCAGTGGCTGCCGGCGCACGTGGACCGCACCCGGGTCATCGTCGGCGTCCTGGACGCGGACAGTCGACTCGACCCGCAGGGCCCCGTCGCCCTCTCCGGACGGCAGTACTTCGGCTCGGCGGATGTCGGCGCGGTGCAGGTCGAGGTGCGGATGCTCCAGTGCGCGCCGCGACGGTACGCCCCGACGACCGAGGTCAGCGGTTGGGGACGACTGCTGATCCGGCTGCAGGACATGGAGTTCCGCGCGCCGATCGCCGCCATGCAGTCACTGCGTCGGCGGACCGGCAGCGTCGCGATGGGCGGCAACGGGCAGTTCACCCGGCTGTCCCTGCTCAACGAGATCGCCGACCAGCACGGCACACCGTGGCACGGCGCTCTGCTGGAGGACTTCGAGCTGGGTCTGCACATCCTGCTCGCCGGCGGGCGTACGGAGTACTGCGCGGAGAGCTGGGTGGCCCAGGAGGCACTGACCCGGATCGGTCCGCTGGTGCGCCAGCGCACCCGCTGGGCGCAGGGGTCGATGCAGTGTGGCCGCTACCTGGGTCGGGTGCTGCGCTCGCCGCGCATCCGCAACTCCGCCACCCTGGAGATCGCGCACTTCCTGGCCGCCCCGTGGACCCAACTGCTCGGCACGCCGGTCTATCTCGCCTGTCTGATCGTGATGACCTGGTACATCGACAACACCACTGGTGGCCTGTCGGGCTGGTGGAGCAGTGGCGGCTGGGGCGTACCCCCGCTGGTGCTCGTCTTCGGCATCGGGCCCTTCGCCCTGTGGGGCATCGTCTACCGGGCCCGGTGTGAGCCGCAGTTGTCGGTGTCCAGGGCGTTGCTGCTCGGCGTCTGCCACTGGCTGTACAGCTACGCCCAGTCGCTGGCGGTCTGGCTGGCCTTCGCCCGCATGGTGACCGCCCGCACCGACTGGCAGAAGACCGCTCGCGCCGCCGATCCGCCGCCCCAACCGGCCCCGACCCGGGCCGTGGGACGGGTGGCCGTGCCGGCCCAGCCGCGCAGAGCGCCACCACCGCGCAGGTCGGGCCGCTCCGACGGGCCCCGCTCGATCCGGCCACCCCGGCACCTCGCCCACCTGGCGCACCTCGCCACCCCCACCACAGACCGCCCCACAATCGCCCACGTCAGAAAGTAGACATCTATGCCACGAGTTAGATCCGGCCTCGCCCGTACCGCCGCGGTGCTGGCCGGCGGCCTCGCCATGGCCGTCCTGGCGGCCTCTCCGGCCATGGCCGACACCTCCCAGTCCTCGGCCTCCGCACTACAGATCAGCCTGCTCGGCGGTGGCCTGGCCAGCTCCGGTACCGCGTCGGCCACGAACGACGGCACCACCGAGTCGATCTCCGGTAACCAGAATCCCCCACTCGCCGTCCTCGGCGCGCAGACCGTCATCACCGCCGGGGTGCTGGTCCAGAACGTCCGGGCCTTCAACGACGGCACCTCGGCGGCCTGCGCCGGCGTGCTCGGCGTCGGCGGCACGGTGACCATCGGCCCCGGCGGCTCCTGCCTCGTCACGCCCGGAGCCGGGGTGTCGCTGGTGCTGGGCACCAACGGCCTCGCCACCATCGCCCTGGTCGCCGACGCCATCACCTCGTCCTGCACGGCGACCAGCAGCCCGTCGGCGACGGGCACGACCAGCCTGGTCAACGCCCGGATCACCTCCACGCTGCTCGGCATCGAGACCACGCTGCTCAACCTGCCGGCCAACCCGCCGCCGAACACCGGGCTGAGCGTGCCGGGTCTGCTCGACCTGACCCTCAACGACCAGAGCAGCTCGGGCGTCGGTCAGCTCACCGTCACCGCGCTGAACCTGACGGCGCTCGGCGGGGCGCTGGCCGGGGTGACCGTCGGCACGTCGAGCTGCGGCGCCAACGCGGTCGCGCCGCCCATCCCGGTGATCCCGCTCGCCGGGGCACCGATCGCCCTGGGCATCGGCGCGCTCGTGGCCGGCACCACCGGCGGGTTCTCGCTCTACCGGCGTCGCCGCGCGGCTGCCCGGAGCTGACCCGACATGTGTGCGAGCAGGTCAACGTCACGAGAGGTCCTGATCCTGGCCGGCACCAGGCCGGAAGGGGTCAAGACCGCGCCTCTGATCCGCCGTCTCCTCGATGATCCGAGGTTCACGGTGCGGGTGGCGGATACCGGTCAACAGCCGGGACGCGTCGCTGAGGCACTCGCCCCGTTCGGTCTCCACCCGGAGCTGAGTCTGCGCCCCCAACGGCGTACCGGCTCACTCGCGGAGTTGGCCGCGGCACTGATCACGGGGATCGACGATCTGCTCACACACCACCGTCCAGCGGCGGTCGTGGTGCAGGGGGACACCACGACCGCCCTGGCCGGCGGGACGGCCGCGTTCTGGCGGCGCGTCCCCGTCGTACACCTGGAGGCCGGGCTGCGGACCAACGACCTGGAACGGCCGTTCCCGGAGGAGGCCAACCGGGCCATGCTCGCGCGGATCGCGGCGCTGCACCTGGCGCCGACCCGGACGGCCCGGGCGAACCTCGTCGGCGAGGGCATCTCCCCCGATGCCATCGTGGTGACCGGCAACACCGTCGTGGACGCTCTGCACGACCTCATCGCGCGGGGCACCGCGCCACCACCGACGTGGGTCGACCCGGGTCGCAAACTCGTCGTGTCCACAGTGCATCGGCGCGAGAACTGGGGTCACGGGGTCGCCGCGACGGTGGAGGGGCTGCGCCGCCTGGCACGCCGCCGCGCGGATGTCGAGATCGTGCTGGTCGCCCATCCCAACCCGCAGGTACGCGAGGCGGTCACCACCGGCCTGGCGGGCGTCGCCAACGCCCGGGTCGTCCCACCGTTGCCCTACGCGCAGATGGTCGGGCTGCTGCGGGCCGCCGACCTGGTCGTCACCGACTCGGGTGGACTCCAGGAGGAGGCCGCCACCCTCGGCGTTCCGTTGCTGGTCACCAGGGACACGACCGAACGGCCGGAGGCGTTGACGGCGGGTGGGGGCGAACTCGTCGGCACCGATCCCGAACGGATCGTGGCGGCCGGGATTCGGCACCTCGACGCGGCGCGCGTCGCCGTGGCCACCTCACCGTTCGGCGACGGGCGGGCCAGTGAGCGGTCGGTTGTCGCCATGGCGGGGCTGCTGAACCTGCCGACGGGCCGTCTGGTCCAACGCCGCCGGGTCGTCTCCTCGACAGCCAGCGTTTCGGACAACTAGGACAATCATCCAATAACCAGGACAAACTCCTCTAGCCCACTGATAATTGGCACATCGATCGGCGGCGTTTCCCTGTCGATGCCACCAACTCAGTGACCAGAGGAGTCGTCAAGTGCAGGCGTGGTTCAACGGACACCGTTCCTCGACGCTGCAGGGCAGATACTCGGCCCAGCACAACGCCTTCGGCGTGCTCCGTCTGGCGATGGCGTGCGGCGTGATCGTCGCGCACGCCGGACCGCTGGGCTTCGCGGAGGGCAACGTCGGAGCGACGTCGTTCGGCCAGCAGAGCGACCTCGGCACCATGTGCCTCTACGGATTCTTCCTGATCTCCGGCTACCTCATCACCGACAGCGCCCTGCGCTCCACACTGCGCCAGTACGTCCGCGCCCGCATCCTGCGGGTCTTCCCCGGGCTGTGGGCATGCCTCCTGGTCACCGCGTTCGTCTTCGCCCCCGTGGCGGCGCTGTACGAGAACGGCAACCTGGACGGCTTCTGGGGGCACCCGGAAGGTCCGTTCGACTACGTCCTGACGAACATCGCCGCCTCGATGGAACAGTTCCCGATCTCCGGCCTGCTGGCCGACACCCCGTACGGGCAGGTCGTCGGCGGACCCAGCGCCTTCGACGGCTCACTGTGGACGCTCCGGTACGACCTGGCGTTCTACGGGATCGTCGGCATCCTCGTGGTGACCTCGGTCCTGCACAGGGCACCGCGTGCGGTGCTGGTCCTGACCGGCGTCTCGTACGCGCTGATCCTGGCGGACTTCTTCGCGGCGCCGACCTGGAGCTCCCGCCCGCCGCAGCACGGCGCGATCGGGCCGTTCCCGCTGATCGGCGCGTTCGCCGCCGACTGGACGTTGATGCTCGGTTTCCTGTTCCTGCTTGGCGCCGCCGCACGGCTCTACGCGCACCGCGTACCCATGAACAGGGAACTGGCCGTGCTGGCCTCGGTCGTGCTGGTCGGCTCGCTGTGGCTGGGCGGCTTCTTCGCCGTCGGTCTGCCGGCGTTCGCCTACCTCGTGCTGTTCGCAGCGGTCGCGCTGCCGAAGCGCTGGTCCACGATCAGCCGCACGAACGACTACACGTACGGCCTCTACATCTACGGCTTCCCGGTGCAGCAGATGATCGCCCTGTTCGGGGGCGCCCGGTTCGGGATGATCGGCTACATCCTGTTGAGCCTGCTCGGCGCCCTGGTCTTCGCCGTGCTCTCCTGGCACCTGGTGGAGCGCCCGGCCCTCGGCTTCAAGACCGGCAGCATGCGCGCCCGGCACCGGCTCGCCAAGCGCGCCACCACCGCGCGCGCCCTGCCGATCGCCGGCCCGGTGACGGTTCCGCAGAGCGGCTCGCGGTCGGACCGGGGCGGCATCGGACGGCGCAGGGCCGGTGCTCGGCACAGCCGTTCGACGAAGATCAGCCCGACCACGGCGACCGCGACGCTCAGCAACCCCCGAACGCTGGAGGAGGCCATACCGTTCCTGGCAGTGCCGGAACGGGCCACGGCGCAGACGCCGACCGCCCCGACGAGTAAGCCGGCGTCGCACGCCCGGTCGGGGCGCTCCCGGCACTCGCGACCCACCTCCACCACGCCTCGGTGAGACCGGTGGGGCCGGAGCCACAGCGGCTCCGGCCCCGTCGGTACGCCCGGGATCCCTACGGGCTCGGGTACCGCGTGAGGTAGACCGGCGCGCCGACCCTGGTCATGTCGGCCGCTTCGCCGACGCCGTTGACCACGTGGTCGATCGTCCCGGCGCTGAGGTTCACGGTCATGACGTGGTGCAGCCGCACACCCGGCCGGTTCGGCACCTCGAAGCCGTTCTCGGTGCGGATCGACGGGTTGTTCTGGTTGAAGACGTACACCCCGCCACCGTGCAGGGTGTGGTGACGCACCCGGTCACCCACCTTGTACCCGGCCCAGCCCTCGACCGGGCCGTTCATCCAGTCGGCCTGCGTCGGCGGGTCGTACGGCAGCTCGTTCTGGTAGAGGATCGTGGTGCCGTGCTCGCCGTTCCAGACCGTGTTGTAGCGCTGGAAGTGCTCGACGAACAGGCCGGTCGCGGTCACGTGGTCGCCGTTGATGACGGCGCCGTACCGACCGGTGTTGGTCCGCCAGCGGTCGGTGTCGCCGTTGACGCCCTCGGTGAAGCCCTCGACGCCGTGGTCACCGCGCCAGACCCAGGTGTGGTCGATGAGCACGTTGTCGCTGTTGACCTCCAGCGCCGTGTCCGTCCGGCCGATGTGCGGGCCACCGACGCGGAAGTACACGTCGGACAGGGTGGTCGGGTTGTTCCGGCTGCTGTCGTTGTGCCCGTGCTCTCGACCCACGCGCAGCAGGACGGGCGACTCGACGGTGCCGGCGTCGATGGTGACGCCGGCGACGATCACGCCGGGGACACCGGCGACGTCCAGCGGGACGGCGCCGTTCACCGCGGTGAGGGTGGCGTGCCCGATGCCGAGCACGACGGTGTCGGCGCGCCGGATCTCGATGCTGCGCGCGACGTCGTACACCCCGGGGGTGAGCAGCAGGTGCTTGCCGCGGGCGAGTTGGGCGTTGATGACGCGTACCGGGTCGGAGGGCTTGGCGACGAAGAAGTCACCGATCGGGATGGTCCGACCCGCGGTGATGCCGTCCGCCCAGGAGACACCCCGGCTGTTCCGCTGCGCGGCGGGCACCCGGACCTGGTAGCGACCCTTGCCGTCGACGAAGAGGTACGGCTTCTCCCGGCTGAGCGGGGTGGTCTCCAGCGTGGTGTACGGCGGGTCGGGGAACGCGGCGTCGTCCGGTGCGCCCTCGACGCCCGCGAAGACCTGGTTCCACACCGCGTTGGACCAGCCGCCGACCTCGCTGTTGCGGGTCAGCCACTGCTGCTGCGAGCCGTTGGTGGTGGCGGGCAGCCGGGAGTCGGCGATGAAGCCACCGCTGGCGTACTGCGGGCCGGCGGTGCAGTAGTCCATCAACGACAGACCACCGCCGCCGATGTTCAGCCGGCGCATCGACACCGCCTGCGACACCGCCCAGAAGTTCGCCGACGACCGGCAGTCGTCCTGGCCGGCGGCGTTGATGGTGAGCGACAGGTTGGACAGGGTGCGCCAGAAGTTCACCAGGGCCAGGCAGTTGCCGGTGCCCCCGTCGGCGAGACAGCGGTTGTAGACCTCCAGCTTGCCGTTGACGGTGACGTCGGTGGGCGAGGCGCCCAGGCCGGACACCTCGGTGTAGTAGCCGACCTTGGCCTGCAACGGCTGCTCGGCGGTGCCGTACGTGCCCGGCTTGAACAGGTAGGCGTGCCGCTCGGTGCCCATCTCGTTGTCGACCTGTCGGGCGTGTGCCGCGTCGAGGGTCTGCTGGATCGCACCGACCGGCATGGACGGGTCGAAGATCGTCACGTTCGGGCCGAAGTCGGGTGCGCCGTACGTGGGGCGGCCGGCGCTTGCCGCCGTGCCGCTCACGGTGACGGTCGTGGCCACCACCAGAGCGAGGATGAGGGTACGACGGGACGGGGTTGACATGCGGTTCGTCCTCTCCGCTGGCCGGAGTGGACTCCGGCACAGTCTAGGGCGGTGAGAGCGCTCTCTCGCCCCTGTTTCTACCTGGCGAACCGGCCCCACGCCATTGCCGGGACCGGCAAACGTCGGTCGGTCGGTGAGAATGGAGCGCAGAACGGGGAGGCACCCATGCGAATCGACGCACTGCCGCACGTGGACGAACACGCCACCGTCATCGAGGCCGAACCCGAGGAAGCCTGGCCGCACCTCGTGCGCGTCGTCGAGACCACGTTCGGCGGCCCCGGCACGGGCGCGTACGCCCGCCTGGTCGGCGCCGCCGACCCCGTCGCGTCCGGGCCCCGACCGCTCGCCGACGGCGCGACGATCCCCGGGTTCCGGGTGACCACCGCGATCCCCGGGCGGGAGCTGACACTGCGGGGCAGCCACCGGTTCTCGACGTACGCGCTGATCTTCCGACTCGAACGGGCCGGGCCCGGCCGATCGCAGCTCCGGGCGGAGACCCGGGCCGTCTTCCCCGGCCTGGCCGGTGGCCTCTACCGACAGCTGCTCCTCAGGTCGGGCGGTCACGTGCTCGGCGTACGACGGATGCTCGCAGCGGTCCGCCGCGGCGCCGAACGACGACGCTGACCGTCCCCGCCACCGCGCTCACGGTGCGTCTCCGGCCGCCCGACCGGCGATAGGATGGCCGCCGTGCAGTTCGGGGTGCTCGGGCCGCTCGCCGTGACCACGGACGCCGGCGAGCCGGTGGTCGTGCCCGGCACCAAGGTCCGCGCGTTGCTGGCCGACCTGCTGACCAACCGCAACCAGGTGGTCTCGGCGGACCGCCTCATCGACGACCTGTGGGGCGAGGACTCCCCCGCCAATCCCGCCGGCGCCCTCCAGGTACGGGTGTCGCAGCTCCGCAAGGCGCTCAACGACGCCGAGCCGGGCGCCCGGGACCTGGTGGAGTCCCGGGCGCCCGGTTACCTGCTGCGGGCCGACGCCGTCGACGCGGACCGGTTCGGCGAGCTGGCGCTCAGCACCGACGCCGACCGGCTGCGCGAGGCCCTGGCGTTGTGGCGCGGCGAGGCGTACGCCGACGTGGCCGACGCCGAGTTCGTCCGGGCCGAGGCGACCCGCCTGACCGAACAGCGCCTCGCCGTGCACGAGCGGCTGGCCGAGGCGCGGGTCGCCCGGGGAGAGCACGACCTGGCCGCCGCCGACCTGGCCGAGTTGGTCGCCCGGCACCCGCTGCGGGAGGGGCTGCGGGCCGTGCAGTTGCGCGCGCTGTACGCGGCGGGCCGCCAGTCCGAGGCGCTGGACAGCTACGCGGATCTGCGCGACCGGCTCGCCGACGAGTTGGGCCTCGACCCCGGGCCGGAGTTGGCCGCGCTGCACCGCCGGATCCTCGAACAGGACGCCAGCCTGACCCCGCCGCCGAGAGGCGCGACCGCTCGCGACAACGGCCTGCCGGCCCAGCTCGACGAGTTGGTCGGGCGGGGCGAGGCGTTGGCCGAGTTGGGCGCGTTGCTGCCCCGGCAGCGGCTGGTCACGCTGGTCGGGCCGGGTGGCGTCGGAAAGACCCGACTGGCCGTCGAGACGGCCCGCGCACAGTCCGTTCCGGACGGCGTCCAGCTGGTCGAGCTGGCCCCGCTACCGGCCGGAGACACGCTCGTCGCCGAGCGGGTGCTGGCCGCTCTGGGCGCCCACGAGACCGCCGGCACGAGCCTGTCCGCCACCGACCGGGTGGTCGCGGCCCTGCGCCACCGTCAGCTCCTGCTGGTGCTGGACAACTGCGAACACGTCATCGAGCCGGTAGCCACGCTGGTCGCCCGGCTGCTGCGCGAGGTGCCGGGGCTGCGGGTGCTGGCCACCAGCAGGGAGCCCCTCGGGCTGACCGGTGAGCTGCTCTGGGAGGTACCCCCGCTGTCGGTGCCGAACGGCGGCGACCTGGACGCGGTCCGGCGCTCGGCGGCGGCCCGGTTGTTCGCCGCCCGCGCCGCCTCCCAGCAGCGCGGTTTCCGCCTCGACGAGCGGACGGCGTCGGCGATCGCCCAGCTCTGCCGTCGCCTCGACGGCCTCCCGCTGGCGTTGGAGTTGGCCGCGACCCGGGTACGGGCGCTGGGGGTGCAGGGTGTGGTGGACCGGCTCGACGACCGGTTCCGGCTGCTCAGCACCGCACAGCGGGACGTGCCGCTGCGGCAGCGGACGCTCACCGCGGTGATCGGCTGGAGCTGGGACCTCCTCGACGAGAGCGACCGGGCGGTGCTGGCCCGGCTGGCGGTGTTCCGCGACGGCGGCAGCCCGGAGGCCGCCGAACACGTCTGCGGCACCGACCTGGACACCCTCGCCCGACTGGTGGACCGGTCGCTGGTGGTGCTCGACGACTCCGGCCCCGTCCCCCGCTACCGGCTGCTCGAATCGGTCGCCGCCTACTGCCTGGACCGCCTGACCGACCCCGACGAGGTACGCGCACGGCACGCGGCCTACTACACCGACCTGGCCGAACGCGCCGACCCGGAGCTGCGCGGGGCCGACCAGCAACGGTGGCTGGCGCTGCTGGACGCCGAGATGGCGAACCTGCGCTCGGCACTGGTCCACGGTGCTGGGCTTCGCCTGGCGGTCGCCCTGAGCTGGTACTGGCACCTACGCGGCCGACTCACCGAGGCGCGGCGGGCCCTGGCCGTGGCCGGCGACCCGGAACAGGAGGCCCGCGCGGCCCCGTGGCGCGTCGGCTTCGCCCTGTCCCTCGGTGAGCCGGTCGCGCCGGACGACGTACGCGCGGCGGTGGCCGGCGACCCGGACGGCCACGCCGCCTGGTTCGCGGCCAACGCCGTGATCGAGCACGGCGACCTGGCCCTGGCGTCGGAGCTGCTGCCCACCGCACCCGTCGACAGGTGGACCGAGGCCGCGGTGCTCACCTCCCGGGCCCACATCGCGCACGCGAACGGTGACCAGGCCGCCCTGGAACGCACCGCGACTCGCAGCGCGGCGCTGTTCGCCGACATCGGCGACCGGTGGGGCCGACTCCGGGCGACCGAGTGGGTGGGCGGGCTCGCCGACATGCGCGGCGAGCACGAGCGCGCCGCCGCGCTGCACCGGGAGGGGCTGCGCTGGGCCGAGGAGCTGGCGCTGTGGCCGCAGGTCTGCGCCGAGCTGTCCTGGCTGGCCTGGCTCGCGGTGCAGACCCGCGACTACACCCAGGGCCGGGAGCTGGCCGAACGGGCGTACGGCCTGGCGGCGGAGCAGGGTTCGCCCGGTGCGTTGGTCTTCGCGGAGATGAGCCTCGGGCTGGCCGCCCGCCGCGACGGAAAACTCGACCTGGCCGTCACCCATCTCACCCACCTCGTCGAGCTGGGCCGGGGCGAGAGCCAGCCGGCGCTCTACCTGCCGATGGTGCTGGTCGAGCTGGGCTACGCGGTCGAGCTGGGCGGAGACCCGGACGCCGCGCTGGCCCTGCACGTCGAGGCGTTCGAGGCCGCCGAGGCGATGGCCACGATGCGCGACGCGGTCGGCCCCCTGGAGGGGATGGCGGCGGCCGTGCGCTCCCCCGAGGTCGCCGCCCGGCTGCTCGGTGCGGCGGCCGCGGCCCGGCTCGCCACGCAGTCCCCGGCCGCGCCGGCCGAACGCGACGACGTGGAGCGGGTGACCGGACGCCTGCGGGCCGAACTCGGGCCGGAGCGGTTCGACGCGTTGCTCGCCGAGGGCGCGAAGCTGAGCCCGGGCGAGGCCCGAGCCCAGCTCTGAGTGTGTCGGTCAGGCCGTCGTCTTCGGCCGGTACGAGGCGACGATCACGCCGCTCTTGTGCACCCGGGTGTCGACCAGGTCGAACGACGCCTTGAAGTCGGTCAGCGGTGCCGTCAGGTTCGCGGCACCCTCCAGGACGGGGTGGATCCAGAACCGGACCTCGTCCACCAGACCCGCGTTGATCAGCTGCGCGGTGACCGAGCCGAAACCGTACTGGATGATGTTCTTGCCCTCCCGGGCCTTGAGCGCGGTGACCGCCTCGACCAGGTCGCCCTGGAGCACCTCGGTGTTCCTCCAGGTCGGGTTGGTGAGGGTGGTCGAGGCGACGTACTTCTTGACGTTGTTGAAGTACGCGGCGCCGGTGTTCGGGTCGCTCTCGTCCATGCTCGGCCAGGCGACGGACATGCCGTCGTAGGTGGCCCGGCCCATCAGCATGGCGTCCGCCTCGTCGGTCTGCTCGCCGGCGAGGCCCATCGCCTCCTCGTCGAAGTACGGCGAGGTCCACATCGGGTTCTCGATGACGCCGTCGAGGGTGACGTAGGTCGAGTTGATGAGCTTGCGCATCGGAATCTCCTGGGTGTTGGTCAGGTGCCTCGGTGACACCCAGAACTCTGCCGGGCCCCGCTTACGATTCGCTTCAGGTGCTCTTGCCCGGCTCCGAAAGCGGGGCCGGAAGCGGGATCGGCAGCGCCTGCGCGGCAGCCGTGCCACCGCCGGTCGAGTGCGCCGGGGCGGGGCGGTCACCGGTGCGGCTGTGCAGCCGCCCCTGCCCGGCCGGCCCGGCACGCCTGGTCACCTCGACGGTCACCATCCGCACCGGCGGTGGCGGCGCGGTGAAACGCCCGGCACCCCAGCGCACCCAGATCGGAATCCGGCCCGCGTCCGCCTCCGCGCGCAGCTTCTGCACCGTCCGGGCCCGGTCGGTGTGGTCGACCTCGACGACCACCGGTGGGCCGTCGGGGCGGGCGCACGCCACGTCGAGGACCGAGTGTCGTTTCTCCAGTGGCGGCGGCAACGGCAGGACGCTGGGCGCGCGCCGGTAGACCCGCCAACCCTGGGCCTCCGCCCACCGCGCCACCGCGTCGATCACCTGCGCGGTGACCTCGTCGGTGTTCAGGTCGACGAAGGTCAGGTCGGTCAGCCAGCGGCCCAGGTCGGCGGCCAACCGCTCGCCCTGCGCCGTCACGTCCACCGGCGCAGGATAGCGCCTCAGCCGACGGTGGTCGCGGTCACGGCGAGGTGCCGGGTGAGCCGGGCGGTGGTCGCCGAACGGATCGACGGCCAGCCGCAGGATCATCCCGCGCCGGCCGTCGTACGTGCCGAGCACGACACCGGCGAGCGTCTGGTCGACCTCGGCGACCAGGAACAACTGCGGATCCCGCGTCAGCTTGGCGGTCAACTCGGCCCGGCTCAGCACGTCCCGCCCGGTAGCGGTCCACAGTGCCGCGACTCTGTCGTAGTCCGGCCAGGCGAACGCGCGAACGTGCGTCACGGCTGTTCTCCCCCGTCGGTCGGCGGTCAACGGTCTGCCCGTCGTGACGCTACGTGCCGTCCGATCCCGCGGTCCGTCCGGCGTAGCGTGGGGCGCATGCGAACCACCACCCTGGGCAGCGCAGGTCCCGAGGTCGGCGTCATCGGCCTCGGGTGCATGGGCATGAGCCACGGCTACGACATCACCGGCCCCCGCGACGACGACACCTCGATCTCGGTCATCCACCAGGCCCTCGACCTCGGCGCCACAGTGATCGACACCTCGGACGTGTACGGGCCGTACACCAACGAGGAGCTGGTCGGGCGGGCGCTGGCCGGCGGCCACCGGGAGCGGGCCGTCCTGGCGACGAAGGTCGGCCTGGTCGCCACCTCCCCCACCGGCGGCCCCGGCAACTCCCCGACGATCGGCAACAACGGGCGGCCGGAGCACATCCGCGCGGCCATCGACGAGAGCCTGCGCCGGCTCGGCACCGACCACGTCGACCTCTACCAGTTGCACCGGGTCGACCCCGACGTGCCCCTTGAGGAGTCCTGGGGTGCGATGGCGGAGGTCGTCGCGGCGGGCAAGGCGCGGCAGATCGGGTTGTCCGAGGTGACCGTCGACCAGATCGCGCGGGCGCAGGCGGTACACCCGGTGGCGTCGGTGCAGTCCGAGCTGTCGCTGTGGACCCGCGACCCGCTGGCCGAGGTGCTGCCGTACTGCGCGGAGCAGGGCATCGCCTTCCTGCCGTTCTCCCCGCTCGGTCGCGGCTTCCTCGCCGGGCGGTTCACGTCCTTCGACGACCTGCCCGCCGACGACTTCCGCCGTGGCCTGCCGCGGTTCCAGCAGGACGCGTTGCGCGCCAACCTCGCCATCGTCGCCCGGGTCCGGGAGATCGCCGACCGGGTCGGCCTCACCCCCGCGCAGGTGGCTCTCGCGTGGGTCATCGCCCGGGGTGACCAGGTCATCCCGATCCCCGGCACGAAGACCCCGACGTACCTGGCGGACAACTGCGCCGCCGGTGATGTGCGGCTCGGCGCCGAGGACCTGGCCGACCTGGACGCGCTGCCCGCACCCGAGGGTGGCCGCTACTGACGCTCCGGCGGCCCGGCGCCCCGCGGCCGGGCCGCCACCGACGGGCCGAACCTCGTGGTCGACGGGTTCGATGTCCACGCCCTCACCCCGGCTCAGGCGTGCGGGCCGACACTCACCGTGCCGATGGTCAACGTGGGCCTGCCTTCCACTATCTCGCCGAGCCGTTCGACCTGCTCGTCCAGCTTCCGCCGCCGCCCGGCGTCCAGCGGTCGCAGCGGCTCGACGGTGACGTGGATCGCCCGGCCCGAGCGGCGTTGGTGCCACACCCCGGCGACCACCCCGTCCACCAGCAGCACCGGGTAGTTACCGGCCTGCCCACGGGCGAGCGCCCGCTCGGCGGCGGCGCCGGGGAAGAGCCGCTCGCGGGGATGGCAGCCGACCGCGTACGCGTCGAAGTACGGCAGCAGCCGCACCCCGGACGGGCGGTCGTCGGGGAACTCGGTGTCGTCGGCGGCCACCCACGCCCGGGCCCCCTCCACCGCCACCTCGGTCAGGTCGAGCGAGTCGAACAGCCACGTCGCCCATGCCGGGGGCACACCCATCCACCGGGCGAACTGTGCCGGAGTGGCCGGACCGTACCCGTACAGGTAGCTGCGGACGAGGGCGGCCAGGGCGGGGCGCCCGGCCATCGGCGCGAAGTCGGGCAGCCACCGGGTCGGGCTGGTGTACGTCGAGGCCCGGCCACGATTCGCGCCGAAGCAGACCACCCCGGCCCGGGTGGCGGCGGCCATCGCGGCGAACCACCGGGGCCACCTGTCCTGGAACGCCTCCATGACCAGGTCACCCGCCCACGGGCCGGTGTGCGGGCGACGATCTCCTCGGTCAACTCGGCGGTGGTCAGGTCGGCGTCGGCAACCGCTTCGGCGATGGCCGCGAGGACCTGCTCGGTCTGCCGGGGCGTCAGCAGGACCACGCTCCGCTCCAGCGGCGGAGCCGGCAACGCGCTCAGCGCGCCGATCCACATCGGCAGGTCCGCGGCGGCGAGCAGGTGCACGGTGCCGCGCGGCCCACGGGTCTTGACCAACGTGCGGTCGCTCCACAGGGCCCGGCGCACCAGGGCGCGGGTCGCGCCCGGCACCCGCAGCCCGATGGACAACTCGGCGGCCGACGCGATCTGGGCGTGCGCGCCGCACATCGCCGACACGACGTCGGCGACCTGTCCCGCGTCCGGTTCCCCGCCCGCCGCCGGTGTGTCGAGCCGGTGCCGGCGAAGACGCCGGGCGGACACCTGCTCCCAGGTCAGCTCGGTCATCGCGGGGCGCCGTCAAGGTCGCTCGGGCACGCGCACCTGACGTCGGCGGCACAGGTCCTCATGCGGCTCACGCTACGACCGACGTCTGTCACTTTCCGCACCCGTGGCCGGTTCGGGTACGTCGACCAGCTGATCGACCAGGGTGCACGCGCGCCCACCGCCCGGCGGCCGTACCCCTCACCCGCCGTAGGCTTGGCGTCGGAGGCGGCATCGATTTTCACCCCGAAACGCCTCGAACAGGACGCGCCAGGGGTTACGGGAGGACAGTCGCGTGACGCACGGTGACGCAGAGCTGGTGGCGCTGGCGCAGGCGGGAGACGCCGCGGCGCTCGGCACGCTGCTGGCCCGGCACGAGGCCGGGATGCGGGCCGTCGCGGTGAGCATCCTCGGTTACGGACCGGACGCCGAGGACGCGGTGCAGGACGCCATGCTGATGGCGTTGCGTCGCATCGGTGACCTGCGCGACCCGTCCGCCGTCGGCCCGTGGTTGCGGGCCATCGTCCGCAACAACAGCCGCACGACGGTACGCGGGCCCCGAGCCGTTCCGGTGGCCGAGCCGGAGTGGTTCGCCCGCCCCGCCGACACACCCACCCCGGAGGAGGCTCTGGACCGGGGCGCGATGCGCGACTGGGTGTGGCACGCCATCGGGCAGTTGTCCGAGCCCGACCGGTTGGTCACCCTGCTGCGGTACTTCAGCGACGCGTCGTCGTACGACCAGATCGCTGCCGTCTGCGGCATCCCGGTCGGCACCGTCCGCAGCCGCCTCAGCCACGCCCGCCGGGCGCTCTCCGACGGGCTACGGACGGCGGCGAACGCGGCACACGCCGACGTCACCGCGTCGAACGCATCGCGGTGGCGGGAGGGTCGCGACATGATCGCCACCGCGATGGACGGCGACTTCGACCGGGTGGTCCGTGACAGTTGGTGGCCGGATGCCGAGCTGGTCGTTCCGGGTGGCCCACGCGTCGGTCGTGACGCCGCCGTCGAGGGCATGAACTGCGACCTGGCGGCCGGGGTACGCCAACGGCTGCGCAACGTCGTGTCCAGCGGCGACGTGCTGCTCTGGGAGACCGACCTGATCAGCCCACCGGACGACCCGGAGCACTGCCCGCCGTCGGCGTTGTGGTTGCAGGTGCTGCGCGAGGGACGGGTGCGCCAGCTCACCCTCTTCCACCCCGTCCCGGCGCGGGAGATCCGTCAGCCGGCGCTGCTCTGAGAAAAACTTTCCCGATCGAGCGAACTTTCCCGTCGCACCACGCATCTGGTGGTGCGTCCTACCTCAGTGCCGTGCCGGCGGACGCCGCACGGATCTCGAATCGGGAGATAGCTCATGGGTTCCACCAGCCACGACGTCGGCAACCTCGCACCGGGTGCCCACACGTTCACCGTCGACGGCGTCCGGCAGGTCTACCACGTCGCCGGCACCGGCCCGGTGTGCGTGGCGCACTCCGGCGGCCCCGGCATCGACTGGGCGTACCTGCGCACGCCCAGCCTCGAAGAACACTTCACCATGGTGTACGTCGAACCGGTGGGCACCGGCGCGTCGGGACGACTCGACGACCCCGCTGACTACCGTCTCGCCACGTATGTCCGGTTCCTCGACGCGGTCGTCGCGCACCTCGGCGTACCCCGGGTGTATCTCCTCGGGCACTCGCACGGCGGCTTCGTCGCCCAGCGCTACGCCCTCGACCACCCGGACCGGGTCGCCGGTCTCGCCCTCTACGACACCTCCCCCGTGACCGGCGCCGAGTTCTGGGCCGAGGCGATGGCCGGGCTGGCCGCGTACCCGCAGCGGCACCCGGACCGGCCGGAGGCGGCGGCGGTCCCGGCTGCCTTCGCGCAGATCGGCGGCGCGACGGACGACGAGTCGTTGAGCGCCGCCCTGCGCGCCGCCGTGCCGGTGTACTTCGCGGACTTCTGGGGTCGACAGGAGGAATTCGCCCCGTTCCAGGCCGCGGTACGGGTCTCGGCGGCGCCGGCGGGCGCGCAGGACCCCACGCCCTTCGACGTGCGGGACACCCTCGGGGAGATCACCGTGCCGGTCGTGGTGATCGTCGGGGAGTACGACTTCATCTGTGGCCCGCGGTGGGCCGAGCAGCTGCACGCGGGCCTCAAGGACTCGCGGCTGGTCCGGCTGGAGCGCAGCGGGCACTTCGCGCACATCGAGCAGCCGGCGGAGTTCACCGAGGCCGTGGTGGAGCTGCTGAAGCGTTGATCCGGTGCGCCGGCGCCCGGCTCGGCCCGCGCCCCGAGGTCGGTTCGTCACAGCGGGCAGGCCTCGGGGCGCTGGCGCGTTACACGGTCTTAGGCTGACCGCCTGCTGAACCCTGACGAGGAGGAGACCGCCGTGAGCCAGACCGAACGGATGGATTCCGTGGACGAGTGGAACGTTGCCGAGGACGACGGGGTCCTGGACGCCTCCGACACGCTTGACGACGACCGGGTCGGCGACCCTCTCGACACCGGCATCGTCGCCGCGGACCACTGGACGGCGGCGAACCGGTTCGGCACGACGCCGGCCGAGGAGCGGGCGGGCGAGTCCCTGGAGCAGCACCTCGCCCAGGAGGTGCCGGACGTCGACCCGTACGCCGAGGACGGTGACGACGAGGACGAGCTGACCCGTCGGGGGTACGAGGCCGAGGCGCGCGCCGGCCGTCTCGTCGCGTACGACGAGGGTGTCCGCGAGGACGACGAGGCCGAGTCGGTGGCGTGGGACGCCGGGATCGACGCGGGCGCCGCCAGCGCCGAGGAGGCCGCGATCCACGTGATCGAGGACCCGGACGGGCCCGGCGACGGCCCGCTGCGCTGACGACCGCCCGACAACGCCGCGCCCACCGTCGGAGGATGGTGGGCGCGGCGGGCGGGTCGCTCAGTGGATGGGAACGGGCGTCCTGACCTGCTCGCCCTGCGGGTCGTCGAGCTGCGCCGGCTGACGTCGGCGCGGCAGGAACAACGCCGGGATGATCGTGAGCACGACCAGCGCGAACGCCACCCAGAACGTGTTGGCGAACGACTGGGCGGCGAAGTCGAGCCCACGCTCGATGAGCGACGGATCGAGCCGCTGTTGCAGCTCCGGCAGCTGCTGGGAGGCGATGGCCAGTGCGGCCTCGGTGGTCTGCGTGCCGTCCGGGGCGGGGATCGGCCGGGAGCCGTTCAGCTCGTTGGTGAGGATCACCGACATCACGGCGGCGCCGACCGACCCGCCGATCTGCTGGAGAATGTTGACCAGCGTCGAGCCGCGCGCCACCTCCTGCGCCTGCAACGTCCGCAGCGCCGACGTCATGATCGGCATCATCGTGCCGCCCATGCCCAGACCCATCACGAACAGCGACCCACCGAGCACCCAGTACGGCGTCTGCGCGTCGACCTGGGTGAAGCCGAAGAACCCGACGACGATGAGCCCCAGCGCGAACGGGACGGTGCGCCCGATCGGCACCCGGTCGGCCAACGTGCCGGCGATCGGCATGGTGATCATCGCGCCGATGCCCTGCGGGGCCATCAGCAGGCCGGCGGCCAGCGTCGACTCACCGCGCACCTGGAGGAAGTAGCTCGGGAACAGCAGCCCGGCGCCCATGAACGCGATGATGAACACGAACATCGTCACCGACGCGATGGTCAGGCTGCGGTTGCGGAACAGTCGCAGGTCGAGCAGCGGGTGCCGGGGCTTGAACGAGTAGAGCACGAACGCCACCACCAGCGCTCCGCCGACCAGCATCGGGGCCCACACCTTGGCGTCGGCGAAGGTGCCGGTTTCCGGCAGGGACGACACGCCGTAGAGGAACAGGGCGAGACCGGGCGAGAGCATGAGCATGCCGACGAAGTCGAACGACTCCGACGGTTCGGGGGCGTCCTTCGGGAGCGCCAGCTGCGCGTAGATCAGCCCGACGACACCGATCGGCAGGTTGATCAGGAAGATCCAGTGCCAGCTCGCGGTGTCGATCAGCCAGCCACCGAGGATCGGGCCGCCGATCGGGCCGAGCAGCATCGGGATGCCGAGGACGGCCATCAGCCGGCCGATCCGGTGGGGGCCGGCCGCCCGGGTCATGATGGTCATGCCCAACGGCATGAGCATGCCGCCACCGAGGCCCTGCAGCACCCGGTAGCCGATCAGCTCGCCGATCGTGTCGGCCGTGGCACAGAGCCCCGACCCGATGGTGAACAGCGCCAACGCCACCATGTAGAGGCGCTTGGTGCCGAACCGGTCCGCCGCCCACCCGCTGAGCGGGATCACGGTGGCCAGGGCGAGGGTGTACGCGGTCATCGTCCACGCCACCCGGGCGTAGGACGCGTCGAACTCGCTCTGGAACTTGGGCAGCGCCACGCTGACCACCGTCACGTCGAGGATCGACATGATCGCGCCAAGAACGACGACACCCGCCACCTTGAGCACCGCGGCGTCGAGTTTGTCCGATGTCGCGACGGATTGCTGTGTCACAAACTCTCCTGAAGTCGATTGAGCCGGCCGATGGTGGGCGGTGGCGGCGATGCCGCGCCGACCAGGCGCGAAGCGCGTCGTACCAGGACGACGACGCGCGGAGGAAGACTAACCGGAGGATGTGACGATTGGCCGCCGCTTTTCGTGACGGCCGGGCCTCGCGTCCGAACGGCCGTCGGATGCGGACCGGACGGTCGGCCCCAGCCAGGGACCACGAAACCCTGGACAAGGCGCACCTGGTTGGGGTTCCGGGCCGGTGCGACGGTCGGTGCATGACACCTTCCACGTACACCGTCACCGGCCACTGGATCGGTGGCGAGACCGTCGCCGGCACGGCCGGCACCATTCCCGTCGTGAACCCGGCGACCGGCGAGGTCGTCGCCGAGACCCCGGCCGGCACCGCCGCCGACGTCGATCGCGCCGTCGCCGCGGCCCGGGCGGCCTTCCCGGCCTGGGCGGCGACCACGCCGCAGCACCGGGCGGACGTGCTGCGTCGCCTCGGCGCCGGCCTCGGCGCCCGACAGGAGGAGATCGCCCAGGCGATCACCGCCGAGATGGGCTCGCCGATCGGCATGTCCCGCACCGCCCAGGTCGCCTTTCCGGCGGCGGTGGTCGAAGCCGTCGCCGGCCTGGCCGACGGCTTCGCCTGGACCGAGGAGATCGGCAACTCGCTGATCGTGCGCGAGCCGATCGGCGTCGTCGGCGCGATCACCCCCTGGAACTTCCCGTTGCAGCAGATCGTCTCCAAGCTGGCGCCGGCGCTGCTCGCGGGCGACACGATGGTCTTCAAGCCCTCCGAGAACGCCCCGCTGACCGCGCGGATCCTCGCCGAGGTCGCTGCCGACGCGGGCGTGCCGGCCGGCGTGTTCAACGTGGTGTACGGCACCGGGGCGGTCGTCGGCGAGGCGATCTCCGCCCACCCGGACATCGACATGGTCTCCTTCACCGGCTCCACCCGCGCCGGAAAGCGCATCGGCGCGGTGGCCGCGGAGACCGTCAAGCGGGTCGCGCTGGAACTGGGCGGCAAGGGCGCGAACATCATCCTGGACGACGCGGACCTGCCCGAGGCGGTCAACCGAGGGCTGATGATGGCGTTCTCCAACGGTGGTCAGGTGTGCGGCGCGTGGCCGCGGATGCTGGTGCCGGCCTCCCGGCAGGACGAGGTGGTCGCGCTGGCCGTCGAGGCGGCGAAGCAGTACACAGTGGGCGACCCGACCGACGAGGCCACCCGGATCGGCCCGATGGCGTCCGAGGCCCACCGGGAGAAGGTCGTGGGGTACATCGAGCGGGGCATCGCCGACGGCGCCCGGCTCGTGGCCGGCGGCCCGGACCGGCCCGAGGGTCTGCCGACCGGCGCGTACGTCCAGCCGACGATCTTCGCCGACGTCGACCCGACAGCACCCATCGCCCAGGAGGAGATCTTCGGCCCGGTGCTGACGATCATCCCGTACGCCGACGAGGACGAGGCCGTGGCGATCGCCAACAGCACGTCGTACGGCCTGACCAGCGGTGTCTTCGGCGAGCCGGAGCACGCACTGGCGGTCGCCCGACGGCTGCGCGTGGGGCAGGTCGACGTGAACGCCGGCCACTGGAACCCCCTGGCCCCCTTCGGCGGCTACAAGCAGTCCGGCAACGGTCGGGAGTTCGGCCGCTTCGGCCTGGAGGAGTTCCTGGAGACCAAGTCCATCCAACGCTAACCGCGCCACCAGCCCCCGCCCCCACCCCCTGCCCAGTCGATCATGGAGTTGTGGTGCCTGACTAGCACCCATTTCAGACACTTTGTCGACCACCACAACTCCATGATCGACAGGGCTAGGGGCGGGGGTGGGGGGTGGGGGCGGGGGTGGGGGGTGGGAGGCGGGGGTGGGGGGCGGCGGGGCGGTTCTGGAACACCGTTACCTGGTTTGACTGTTGCACTCGACGTGCCGGCCACCGTCGGCGACCACCGAACGGAGACACCGTGGACCGCGCCCAACTCGCGAGTTTCCTGCGCAGCCGCCGCGAGGCGCTGCAACCCGAGGACGTCGGGCTGCCCCGGGGTCGACGCCGGCGCACCGGTGGGCTGCGACGCGAGGAAGTGGCCGCGTTGAGTGGTATGTCCACGGACTACTACAGCCGGATGGAGCAGCAGCGCGGGCCGCGCCCCTCCGAGCAGATGCTCGCCGCGCTGGCCCGTGGCCTGCGGCTCTCGCTGGCCGAACGGGACCACCTGTTCCGGCTGGCCGGGCACGCCGTTCCGCACCGCGCCGTACGGGCCGACCACGTCAACCCGGGCATGATGCGGATCCTCGACCGGATGCACGACACCCCGGCCCAGGTGGTGAACCACCTCGGCGAGACTCTGGCGCAGACCGCCCCGGCCGTCGCCCTGCTCGGTGACGAGACCCGGTACACCGGGCTGGCCCGCAGCGCCCATCACCGTTGGTTCACCGACCCGGCGGTCCGGCAGCTGCACCCGGTCGAGGACCACCACACGCGGAGCCGCCTGCTCGTGGGGCACCTGCACGCGTCGTACACCCGGGATGGGCGCGGCTCGCGGGCCGCGACGCTCGTCGACGACCTGCTGGCCAGGAGCCCGGAGTTCGCGCAGCTGTGGCGCGAGCATCCGGTGCCGGCCGGCTACTGCCCGGCGAAGCACTTCCTGCACCCGGAGGTCGGTGCGCTGGAGTTGCACTGCCAGACGCTCGTCGACCCGGACCAGTCCCAGACGCTGCTGGTCTTCACCGCCGTTCCCGGCTCGTCGAGCGACGAGAAGCTGCGGCTGCTCTCCGTCATCGGCGCCCAGCGGGTCTGAAGGGCCCAGCGGGTCTGATCCCGGGAGGCGGGCCGAGGTAGCGGGCCGGGCTGACGCCCAGGTACCGCCGGAAGTGGCGGGTCAGGTGCGCCTGGTCGAAGAAGCCGGCCTGCGGCCGGTCCAGGATCAGCGCGAGTCGACCCTCGGCCTCGAACTCGTCCCCCGGGCGCGGCCAGCGCCCGGTGCAGGAGGTGGCTCCGGTCGCGCACCCGGGGGTCGACGATGCCTGGCTGGTCGACCGCCCGGCCGGTCAGCTCCGCGTCGAGAGCCGAGGTGTCGAGGTAGAGAACCCGTTTGCGGAAGCCGTCGGCGGTGACGGCGCGACCGTCGTGCGGCGTACAAGACCAATCGGCGGTACGCGGGCAGGCTCGCGCGCGCTCGCCCGTGGGCTGAGTCTGTCCATCTTCACCGCCGAGCTGTTCGCCACCGGCAGCGACCGCGACAACCGTGCCGCCGTGCCGGCGGTCGGTCGGGAGAAACTCGACCTGGTGGGCCTGGCGCTGCACGCGCCCCGCACCGTGGTGGACACGGTGCTCAAGGGCACGACCATGCACCCCTGAGGCGACGGCTCGCGGGATCGTGCACCGGTTGTTCAGCCCCCGTTCCGGTCCGGGTTCCACTGTGGTGAGCGGCGGCCGTTTGCATCGGCCCGGCGGCAACAGCCGTCGACTCGATGCTGGAGGCAATGTGCGTACCACTTCCCGAAGGGCCCGGGCCGTCGCGTCCGCCGCGGCGGCGATCTCGCTGCTCGCGGCGGCGCCGGCGCTCGGCGCGCCGGCGCACCCGACCCCGGGGCACCCGGGTGCGGGCGCGAGCTGCGCGCCGGACGCGTCGCTGCTCGGTTTCTCCGACGCTCTCGACAAGACCACCGTCCGGGGCACTCCGGTGGCCGGCCTGTCCGCGTTGTCGTTCGCCCGCCCCGGGCGTGCCCTCGCGCTGGTGGACAACATCGGCACCACTCCGGCCCGCGTCTACGAGCTGGGTCTGGACACCGGACGGCGTGGCGTGGACGTCGGTGTCCGGGACGTCACAGTGCTCACCCGACCCGACGGCACGCCGTACACCGGGGCCGACTTCGACGGCGAAGGGCTCGTCGCCGAGCGCGGCGGGGACACCGTCCTGGCCAGCTCGGAGCGGGAGCCGTCGATCCGCCGGTTCCGGCTCTCCGACGGCCGGGAGATCGGCTCGCTGCCGGTGCCGGCCCGCTTCCAGGTCGCCCCGGCCGGCGAGGCCGCCGCCAACCAGACCTTCGAGGCGCTGACCGCCACCGGGGATCACCGGGTGCTCTACGCCGGGATGGAGGGCCCGCTCGCGGCGGACGGCCGCGACGCCGAGGGCCGCGGCCGGCAGCGGATCATCCGGTACGACGGCCGCGAGGGCGGCGCGTACGCCCCGACAGCCCAGTACGCCTACCGGACCGACCCGAACCTCGGCCTGGTCGAGCTGATCGCGCTCGGCGACGACCACCTGCTCTCGGTGGAGCGGGGCTTCACGACCGGGGTGGGCAACACCGTCCGGGTGTACCGGGTCTCGGCGACCGGCGCGCCCGACGTGTCCAGCGTCGCGTCCCTGTCGACGGCGACCGACCCACGCTCCTGGCTGGGTAAGGAGCTGCTGGTCGACATCGCCGACTGCCCGCCGTCCGGCGCGACCACGAAGCAGCCGCAGCCCAACCCGTTGCTGGACAACATCGAGGGCGCCACGCTCGGTCGTGACCTGCCGGGCGGTCGCCGCGAGCTGTACCTGATCAGCGACGACAACGGCAGCGCCACCCAGACCACCCGGGTGTACGCGCTGTCGGTGAGGCTGCGTCCCGAGGTGACGCTGCGGGACCGGGCGCTGCTGTCGGCGACCGCGTACCAGCCGGGCCCGGTCTCCGGCACCCAGCTCGCCACGACCCCGGTCAACGGGATCACCGCGCCCTTCCCCGGCCAGCCCATTCCCGGCTTCTCCGCGGTGATCCCGGCCCAGCCGGGTGACAGGTCCGGCCGGCGGCTGCTCGCCATGCCGGACAACGGGTTCGGGGCGAAGACCAACTCGGCCGACTTCCTGCTGCGGGCGTACGAGATCGAACCGAACTACCAGCGGCACGGCGTGACGGTCCGGGGGCACATCAGTGTCCGCGACCCCGACCGCAGGGTGCCGTTCCCGATCGTCAACGGCGACACCCCGGAGCGTCTGCTGACCGGCGCGGACTTCGACATCGAGTCGCTGGCCCGCGACGCGCGCGGCGACCTGTGGATCGGCGACGAGTTCGGCCCGTACCTGGTGCGCACCGACCGGACCGGAAAGGTGCTGCAGGCGCCGATCCCGCTGCCGGACGGCATCAGGTCTCCGCAGTCGCCGGATCTCGCCGCGGGTGAGACGCCGACCCTGCGCGCCAGCAACGGTTTCGAGGCGATGGCGACCAGCGCGGACGGCTGGACGCTCTACCCGATCCTGGAGGGCGCCCGGGTCGACGACGCGGACCAGCGCCGTCGGGTGGTCTACGAGTTCGACGTGCGGCGCAACCGGTACACCGGCCGCACCTGGTCGTTCCGGGTGGACGACCCGTCCCTGCTGGTCGGGGACGCGGCGGTGCTCGACGGTCACCGGCTGCTGCTGATCGAGCGGGACAACGGCATGGGCCGGCAGTCGGTGGTCAAGCGTCTGGTGGTGACCGATCTGGACGAGGTGGGCGCGGACGGCTACCTGCCGCGGCGCACTGTGGTCGACCTGATGCGCGTGGCCGACCCGAAGGGTGTCTCCACCCCGGCCCGCCCGGGCGAGTACGGCGTCGGCCCGCTCTTCTCGTTCCCGTTGCAGTCGGTCGAGTCGGTGCTGCCGCTCGGCGGTGACCGGGTGTTGGTGGCCAACGACAACAACTTCCCGGGCAACGACGGGCGCATCCCGGGCCGTCCGGACGACACGGAGCTGATCGTGATCGACGTGCCTGGCCTGCGCTGACACCCCTGTTCCGAACGACCCCCGGCGCGCTCGCGCCGGGGGTCGTTCGCGGCGCCGCGGCGCCGACCCGTGGCGGTGCTCAGCCGTCGGCTCCCAGGGCCACCACCGGGCTGACCCGCGAGGCCCGGCGGGCCGGCAGCACCCCGGCCGACGCGGTCAGCCCGACCAGTGCCACGAAGAGCCCGACCAGCGGCAGCACCGGCACCGTCAGCGGCGCGTTGATCCCGAGGGTCTGGATCGCCAACCAGCCGTACGGGACACCGATCAGCAGGCCGATGGTCGCGCCGATCACCCCGTAGAGGCCGGACTCGACGGTCAGCATGGTGCGCAGGCCGGTCCGGGACAGGCCGATCGCCCGAAGCAACCCGGACTCGCGGATGCGCTCCACCACCGACAGCGCGGTCGTGGAACCCACGCCGACGACAGCGATCAGCACTGTCAGCCCGACCAGACCGAGACCGATCCAGATCAGTGTCCGGACCAGGGCGTCGGTGCGGTCCCGTTCGTCGGCGAGCACCGCGAGGCCCACCCCGTCGGCGTCCCCGATCGCCTGCCGCAGCGCCCGCACACCGGCGGTGCGGCCGTCCTCGCCGGCAACTGCCGCGTCGGCCAGCAGACCGGTGTACGCCGTCGGCGCGCCGAGCCGGTCGAGGTCACCCCGGTCGGCCAGGATGCCGGCGTGCAGCGGGCCGTCACCGGGCAGCACCGCCGCCACCCGCACGTCGACGGTGCGCCCGACGCGGGCGAGCGTGACGGTGTCTCCGGCCCGCAGACCCGCGTCCCGGGCGACCCAGCTGTTGACCACGATCCGCCCCGGGCCACGATCGGCCAACGAACCCTGGGCCACGTCCAGTTTCCCGGTATTCGGCAATGCCGCCAGATCCAGGTCGTTGGTCGGGTAGCCGGACTCGACGTTGCCGATCTTGTTCGCGCCGCGCAGCAGCGTCACGTCGTCGAGCCGTCGGTACGGCACGACCCGGACCAGCGCCGCGCGCTCCGCCTCGGCCCGGGTAACGACACCCGCCGGCAGGGTCCCCTCGGTGCTGGTGACCTCGAAGTCGGTCGGCGCGGACAATGCCATCTCACGGTCGGTGAGCACCTGGAGCGACGCACCGCCGATGACCACCCCGGAGATCAGGGTCACGCCGAGCGCGACCACCACGGAGACCGCTGCCGCCCGGCGCGGCGCCCCGCCGATCCCGCCGACAGCCATCCGCCCGAGTGGTCCGAGCTGACGCAACGGCCAACCCACCACTGCCAGCACCGGCCGCACCAGCAGCGGCCCGAGCGCCACCAGCGCGAAGAACGCCATCCCGCCCGACGCGACCAGCATCAGCAGCGGAAGCGTCGGGTCGTAGTTCGACTGCTCCGGCTTCGGCAGCTGACTGAACGTCCCCACCGCGGCCAGCACCGCGCCGACGGCCAGGAGCAGCCCGGACACCAGGCGCTGCACCCCGATGCCCCGTCGTCCCGCCGTGGTGCTCGCCGCGCGCAGCGCCTCCAGCGGAGAGACCCGGGCTGCCGAGAACGCCGGCGCCAGGACGGCCAGCACGGTGACCACGATGGCGCCGAGCACCACCGACACCGCCGTCGTCACCGGCAGGCCCGGCGAGGAGACCGCCATGCCGGACGCACGCAGGATCGCCGGCAACGCGTACCCGAGGGCGCTGGCGCCGCCGACCCCGACGACGCCGGCGGCCAGCCCGGTCAGGGCCCCCTCGGCGGTCAACGCCCCGACCAGGGTGCCCCGGTTCGCGCCGACGGCCCGCAGCAACGCGAGTTGCCGCATCCGCTGGGCGAAGACGATGCGGAAGGTCGAGGTGACCACCAGCGCCGCAGCGACGACAGCGATCGAGACGAAGACGCCGACCAGGATGAAGAGCTTCCCGACCTCTTCGGCCGCCGCGTCGGCCTCCGCCTGGCGTACCTCCGCGCCGGTCCGGATCGGCTGGTCGCCCGCCGCAGCCGTCACCCGTTGCCGGACGGCATCCGCCGAGACGCCGGGGACCACGCGCACGTCGACCCGCTCCACAGCCGTCAGGCGCGCCCAGCCGATCACGGCGCTCTCCGGGGCGTACGCGTCGTAGCCGGCGTCGACAGCGGTGTCGACGATGCCGGTCACCGTGAGCCGGGCGGGCGCTGTGAGTTCACCGCCGGTGCCGGTGGTCGTGGTGCCGACCGAGAGTCCGAGCCGCTCGGCGGTCCTCGGCGTGACGGCGATCTCGCCGGGCTGGTCCGGGTAGCGCCCCTCGATCACCCGGACCGTGCTCAGCGGACCGGTGCCCGGGTCCGCCGACAGGTTGAGGTAGCCCTCGCCGACCGAGATGCCGGTCGACACCCGGGCCACCGCCTCGGCAACGCCGGGCACCGCCCGGATCTGCTGCACGTCCTTCACAGTGGGTGGCGGCACGTCGGTGCTGCCGATCACCAGGTCGGTGGCGGCCGGGGTGCCGCTGAGGTTGTCCCGCACGGTGCGTTCGGTGATCTGCTGCACCAGCACGGTGCCGAAGACGACGAACGACGCGACCAGGATCGCGAGGCCGGTCAGGATCAGCCGGCCGGGCCGCCGCGCCGCGGCGCTCGTCTGGGTACGCAACACCGTCGCCCTCATGCGCGGGCCGCCAGATCACGAAGCGCGTCGGTGACCGACACCTGGTCCGGCTTGTCGATCTCCCCGGCGATCCGCCCGTCGGCGAGCAGCACCACCCGGTCGGCGTACGCGGCGGCGATCGGATCGTGGGTCACCATGACGACGGTCTGACCGAGGTCGCGTACCGAGTCGCGCAGGATGCTGAGCACCTCCGCGCCGGAGCGGGAGTCGAGGTTGCCGGTCGGCTCGTCGGCGAAGACCACCTCGGGCCGCGCCACCAGGGCCCGGGCCAGCGCGACCCGCTGCTGCTGGCCGCCGGACAGCTCGCTGGGCCGGTGACCCAACCGTTGCGCGAGCCCCAACTCGTCGACCAGGCGGGCCAGCAGGTCGGCGTCGGGCTTGCGGCCGCCGAGGTCCAGCGGCAGTGTGATGTTCTGCGCGGCGGTGAGCTGCGGCAGCAGGTTGAAGGACTGGAAGACGAACCCGATCCGCTCCCGCCGTACCCGGGTCAGCGTCCGGTCCGACTGACCGGTCAGCTCGGTGCCGCCGAGCAGGACACGTCCCGAGGTGGCGGTGTCGAGACCGGCGAGGCAGTGCATCAGTGTCGACTTGCCGGACCCGGACGAACCCATGATCGCGGTGAACTCGGCGCGGCCGAAGCCGACCGACACGCCGTCCAGGGCACGGACGGCGGTGTCGCCGCTGCCGTACACCTTCACCAAGTCGACCGCGGTGACCGCGGCGTGGCTGGTCTCCGGCGGGGCGTGGGTCGTCATTGTTCCTCCAGTGGCTGCGATGTGACAGCGGCAAGCCTCGCCGTCGTCGGCGGGTGGGCACATCGGCCCGGGGCCGGGTATCGCCCTCGCCGGGTCTGTCTTTCGGCCGATCTGCCACCCCCGCCCGGTTGGCTACGCTGGGTCACCATGAGCGCGCCGGATCTTCGACGTTTGTGGGTACGCCTGGCCCAGGCGGCCGGGCTGGCGGCCTTCGGCCTGCTCGCCCTCTTCGACTTCGCGGCCGGCACGGCGGACGACCGCGGCATCGTCGCTCTCCTGCTGATGCTCGTGCCCATGCTGTTGGCGGTGGCGACGGTGCCCCTCTGGCTGCCGGTGCACCGACCGGATTCCCACCGGCTGCCGGTGGCCGCGCTGGCGCTCGCCGCCGCCTCACTGGCCGTGACCGCAGGGGTGGTGCTCGTCTCCGGAGGCGGCGGAATCCTGCTCGCCCGCACCTGGGGGCTGGCCGAGTCGGCCGGGCTGATCGGCGTGGTCTTCGTGGTGAGCCGCTGGGGCGCGCCCCGGCTCGCCCCGTGGGCGGCGGCGGCCGCCGGGCTCGCCGTCGCCGCGTTGCCGCTGCGTGTCGGCACCGAGAACCTGCTGGTGATCTTCGGTCTGCTCCAGGTGATCGCCGCGGCCGGCGCCGCCGGGGTGGGGCTCTACCTGCGGATCGTCGCCGCCGGGCGGGAGCGGGCGATCGCGCTGGTGCGGGCCGAGCAGCGCGCCGAGTTCGCCCGGGACCTGCACGACTTCATCGCCCACCACGTGACCGGGATCGTGGTGCAGGCGCAGGGCGCCCGGTTCGTCGCCGAGCAGGACCCACAACGGGTGATCGTCGCCCTGGAGCAGATCGAACGGGCCGGTGCGGAGACGATGGCCTCGATGCGGCGGATGGTCGGCATCCTGCGGAACCCGAACGCGCCACCGGACGCGCCGCTGACCCCACTGGCCGGGGTGGGCGAGTTGGCGCCGCTGGTGACGGGGTTCAACGGTGCAGCGAATGCGCCGGCCCGGCTGCACGTCGAGGGCGACCTGGGTGGGCTGCCGGTGGAGGTGTCGACCTCGGCGTACCGGGTGGTGATGGAGGGGCTGACCAACACCCGGCAGCACGCGCCGGACGCCCGGTCGGTGGAGGTGGCGGTGCGTCGTACCCCGGACTGGTTGTTGGTCCGGGTGGCTGACGACGGCGCGTCGCCGCGCACCGCCCCGGCGCGGGGGCACGGCTTCGGCCTGATCGGCCTGACCGAGCGGGTACGAGCCCTCGGCGGCACGATCAGCGCCGGACCGGGCGTCGCCGGCGGCTGGGTGCTCGACGCCGCGTTCCCGTTGCAGGTGGGTCGATGATCCGGGTGCTGATCGCCGACGACCAGGCGATGGTCCGCACGGGCTTCGGGATGATCATCGGGGCGCAGGCGGACATGACGGTCGTCGGCGAGGCCGCCGACGGGGTCGTCGCCGTGGAGTTAGCCCGGCGGTTGCGCCCGGACGTGGTGCTGCTCGACATCCGGATGCCCCGCCTCGACGGCCTCGAAGCGCTGCGGCTGCTCGCCGGGCCGGGCGTCGCCGACCCGGTCCGGGTGGTCGTGGTGACGACCTTCGACCTGGACGAGTACGTGCACACCGCCCTGTCCAACGGCGCCTGCGGTTTCCTGCTCAAGGACTCCGGCCCGGCCCTGCTCGTCGAGGCGGTCCGCGCTGCCGTCTCGGGTGACGCGCTGATCAGCCCGTCCATCACGGTGCGGCTGTTGGAGCACCTCAGCTCACCCGCTCCGGCCTATGACGACGCCGCGCTGTCCCCACGGGAACTCGACGTGGTGAAGCTCGTCGCCCGAGGCCTGACCAACGCCGAGATCGCCGCCCGGCTCTTCATCGCCGTCGGCACCGTCAAGACCCACCTGGCCAGCGTCCAGATGAAGCTCAAGGCCCGCAACCGGGTCGAGATCGCCGCCTGGGCCTGGGAACGCCGCCTCGTCGGTTGACGGGACAACGGCGCGACGGCCACTCGCCTACCATCGTTGTCAGTCGATGACTGGTCCGCTGCGCTCACCCGAAGGCGAGGCGATCAACCATGCGTGATCATCCGTGGCGCGGCGTCCGGTCCCGGGCAGCCGCACTGGCCGCCTGCACGCTCACCGCGGCGGTGGTGGCGACAGGCGCGACCCCGGCGTACGCGGCGGCGGACACCCAGCCCCCCACCGCCCCCGGCCCGATCACCGTCACCGCCATCGACACCACCTCGGTCGACTTGACCTGGGCGCCCTCGACCGACAACGTGGGGGTGGTCCGTTACCCGGTCTCCGCACGGTTCGAGGACAGCGGCCTGACCTGGTCGACCGACACCAACAGCATTCGGATCACCGGCCTGCGGCCGTCGCGCACGTACACCTTCTTCGTGTCGGCGCTGGACGCGGCCGGCAACGGCTCCCCGTCGAGCGGGCCCCTACGGTTGACCATGCCACCGGGGGACGACCAACCGCCGGGCGCGCCGGGTCAACCGGTGGCGTTCGACGTCACCGCCACGGTGGTCCGGCTGCGCTGGGCGCACTCCGTGGACAACGTGGTGCTCGAACGGTACGAGGTGTTCCGGGTGGACGCCGGCGGCGCTCTCACACTGGTCCGCGACGTCTCCCAATACCCGCCCAACAACAGTGCCCAGATCAGCGGGTTGACGCCGAACACCACGTACACCTTCGTGGTGCGCGCCCGCGACGAGGTCGGCCTCCTGTCCCCGCTGTCCGCGCCGATCACCGTCACCACCCTGCCACCGCCGCCGAGCTGCGAGGTCCGGTCCGTCGCGCGGCAGTGGTCGGACGGTTTCGTGGCGCACCTGACCGTCACGAACACCGGCACCACCGCGGTCGACGGGTGGACGATGACGTGGCGGTTCTGGGCCAGCCAGCAGGTCCACGGCATCTGGGGCGCGAAGGTCATCGACCGTCCCACCAACAGCTACCTGCGGGTGGGCAACACCGGTCGCAACGCGGTGATCCCGCCCGGCGGCAGCGTCTCGCTCGGCCTCGTCGCCTCCGGCACGCAACTGCCGCAGGAGGTCACGCTCAACGGCGGCCTCTGCGAGGTGGCGGACGAGTAACGCTCACCTACGGGGTCTGGCGCGCGCCGCGACATCTTGCGACGCTAGCGGATATGTATGACTACGACCTGGTGGTGCTGGGGTCCGGTCCCAGCGGTCAGAAGGCGGCGATCGCGGCCGCCAAGCTCGGCAGGCGGGTCGGCATCGTGGACCGCCGCGACATGATCGGCGGGGTGTGCATCAACACCGGCACGGTCCCGTCCAAGACGTTGCGCGAGGCCGTGCTCTACCTGACCGGCCTGAGCCAACGTGACCTGTACGGCAGCAGCTACCGGGTCAAGGACGAGATCACGGTCAGCGACCTGGCCGCCCGGACCCAGCACGTCATCACCAGGCAGACCGACGTCATCCGCAACCAGCTCGCCCGCAACCGGGTCGCCATGATCACCGGCACCGGCCGGTTCGCGGACGCGCACTCGATCTGGGTCGACGGCGGGTCCGGCCGGGAGTCCACGGTGACCTTCGACAAGATCGTCATCGCGGCGGGCACCCGGCCGGCCCGTCCGGACAGCGTCGACTTCGACGACCGCACGATCGTGGACTCCGACGGCGTGATCAACCTCCAGGCCGTACCCCGCAGCATGGTCGTCGTCGGCGCCGGAGTGATCGGCATGGAGTACGCCTCGATGTTCGCCGCCCTGGGCACCAAGGTGACTGTCGTCGAACGGCGCGAACGGATGCTCGACTTCTGCGACGAGGAGATCGTCGAGTCGCTGAAGTACCACCTGCGCGACCTGTCCGTGGCGTTCCGCTTCGGCGAGGAGGTCGCCGCCGTCGAGAAGCACCAGACCGCCGCGCTGTGCATCCTCAAGAGCGGCAAGAAGATCGTCGCGGACACGGTGATGTACTCCGCCGGCCGACAGGGTCAGACCGACGACCTGGCGCTGGAGGCGGCGGGGCTGGAGGCGGACCGGCGTGGCCGGATCGCCGTGGACGCCAACTACCGCACGACAGTGGACAACATCTACGCGGTCGGCGACGTGATCGGCTTTCCCGCCCTGGCGTCGACCTCGATGGAGCAGGGTCGGCTGGCCGCGCAGCACGCCTGCGGCGAGCCGATCCGGGAGATGCACGGCCTGCAGCCGATCGGCATCTACACGATCCCGGAGATCAGCTTCGTCGGGCAGACCGAGGCGCAGCTCACCGAGAGCTCGACGCCGTTCGAGGTGGGCATCGCGCGTTACCGGGAACTGGCCCGTGGCCAGATCGTCGGCGACTCGTACGGCATGTTGAAGCTGCTCGTCTCCCCCGCCGACGGCCGGCTGCTCGGGGTGCACGTGTTCGGCACCGCCGCCACCGAGATCGTCCACATCGGGCAGGCGGTCATGGGCTGCGGCGGCACGATCGACTACCTGATCGACGCCGTGTTCAACTACCCGACGCTGGCCGAGGCGTACAAGGTGGCCGCCCTGGACGCCGCCAACAAGATCCGCAACATCACCCGCATCGACGGCTAGCAACCACCGCCGACCTCGACCAGCTCGGCGAGCCGACTGCGATAGTTCGGGCAGGTCGACATGTCCTCGTGTGAGCAGTTCAGCCCGGCCGCGAGCAAATCGAGCGCCGACTGAAGCGCCGCCATCCTGGCCCACCCACCCACCCACCCCCACCCCACCCGCCTCCGCGCGGTGATCAAGAGGTTTGCGTCACGACACGCCGTGCCGGATGACGCAAACCTCTTGATCACCGGGGGCGGGTGGGGGCGGGTGGGGGTGGGAGCGGTGGGGGCGGTGGGGTGGGGCCGGTGCGGGGCGGGACCGCCTCCGCACCGGCCCGCTGGGTTCTAGCCTGCCGAGCAGGTGGGGCTCAGGCTGCCGGCGGTGCCGTTGGCCTGGAACCCGAACTCGGTGGACTGTCCGGCGCCGACCTGACCGTTGTAGGCCACGTTGCGCCAGATCGTGGTGCCGGTGTTACCGCTGCGGTCGGCGCTCCACGCGTTGGTGACCGTCGCGCCCGACGGCAGCGCGATCGTCACCGTCCAGCCGTTGAGCGCCGACGAACCGGCGGTCACCCGCACGTTCGCCACGAAACCACCGTTCCACTGGTTCACCGACACCGTCGCGGTGCAGCCACCCGGGCCCGGGGGCGGCGTGGTGGGCGGCGGGTCGGTCGGCGGCGGCGTGGTGGTGGGCGGCGGGTCGGTCGGCGTGGTGCCGCTGTTCAGCGCGGCGAGCACCGCGTCGTACGCCGGCTTCTTCGAGCCGTTGCTGTTGAACAGCAACGGGGTCTGGTTGGAACGCCACGAGTCACTGTCGCGGATGCCCCACACCGTGATGCCGTTGCAGCGGGAGACGGCCAGGCAGTCCTCGACGACGCTGCGGTACGTGTTCGCCGAGGCGCCCTGGATGTCCAGCTCGGTGATCTGCACGTCCACGCCGAGCGCCGCGAAGCTGGACAGGGTGGTGCGGTAGTTGCTGACGTACGGGGAGTCGTTGTTGAAGTGCGACTGGAACCCGACGCAGTCGATCGGCACGCCACGCGCCTTGAAGTCGCGCACCATGTTGTACACGGCCTGCGTCTTCGCGTGCGTCCAGTTGTCGGTGTTGTAGTCGTTGTAGCAGAGCTTCGCGTTCGGGTCCGCGGCATCCGCCGCCCGGAACGCCGCCTCGATCCAGTCGTTGCCGGTGCGCTGGAGGTTGGAGTCGCGACGGGCGCCGGAGCTGCCGTCGGCGAACGCCTCGTTCACCACGTCCCACGAGTGGATCTTGCCCCGATAGTAGGTGGCCACCTGGGTGACGTGGTTGAGCATCGCCGAGCGCAGCGCGCTGCCGCTCATGTTCTCCATCCACCCCGGCTGCTGCGAGTGCCAGGCGAGGGTGTGACCCCGCACGCTCATGCCCCGACTGCGGGCGTGGTTGACGATCCGGTCGGCGTCGGTGAAGCTGAACCGCCCCTGCTGCGGCTCGGTGGCGTTCATCTTCATTTCGTTCTCGGCGGTCACCATGTTGAACTCACGGTTCAAAATCGTGGTGTACGCACTGTCGGAGAGCTTGAAGCCGGCCACCGCCGTGCCGAAGTAGCGACCCTTCTCGGCGGCGGACGCGCCGAGTGTCGTCCCGGCGGCGGCCGGCGCCGTCATGAACAGCGCCATGCCGGCGGCGAGGGCGCCCACTCCGGTCAGCGCCACGGCGGCTCTCGATGCCACCTTCCATCTGGTTCTTCTCATCTCGGGCGACTCCTTCTGTGTGGTGGGTGGGAAGGACACTCAGGACACCGAACAGGCGGCGCCGTTGAGGGCGAACGACGAGGGCTTGCCGCTGCCCCCCTCGTGCGTGGCCTGGAAGCCGATCTCGACCGACGCGTTCGGGGCGATCGTGGAGTTGTAGGCGACGTTGCGGGCGGTGACGTCTCCGCTCGTCGGGGCGTACTGGGCGTTCCAGCCGCTGGTGATGCGCTGTCCGCTGGGCAGCGTGAAGGTCAACGCCCACCCGTTCACGGCGGCGGAGCCGGTGTTGGTGATGGTCACGCTCGCGGTGAGGCCGGTGTTCCAGGCGTTGACCGTGTAGCCGACCCGGCAGGCGCCGTCACTCGGAGGCGGCGTCGTGGGTGGCGGAGTGGTCGGGGGTGGCGTCGTCGGCGGCGGCGTGGTCGGAGGCGGGGTGGTCGGCGGCGGCGTGGTCGGAGGGGCGGTGCCGTCCAGGCCGAAGAAGCGGATCACCTGCGCGGCGTCGACCGGGATGTTGTGCGTGACGCCCTGCATGCTGATCGCCTCGACCGGCGCCATCGGGCCGCTGCTGCCGTACCGGGTGCGGGTGTAGCCGGACCGCGGGGAGTCGGTGTACGTCGGGGTCTGGCTCAGCCCGTGCACGTTGGTCCACTGCTTGACCTGCTCGCCGAAGTTCGGGTAGCGCAGCGTGTCGTCGTTGGTGCCGTGCCAGATCTGCATCCGGGGCCGTTGGCCGCTGTAGCCCGGGTACGCCTGGCGGACCAGGTCACCCCACTGCTGGGCGGTCCTGACGAGTTGCCCGTTCGCGCACTGGCTGTTCCACTCGGAGGTGCCGCCGGTGGCGAAGCAGGCGAACGGCACCCCGGCGAAGGACGCGCCGGCAGCGAACACGTCCGGGTAGTCGCCGAGCATGACGTTCGTCATCATCGCCCCGGACGAGGTGCCGGTCGCGAAGATCCGGGTGGGGTCGGCGGAGTAGCGCTGCTTCACGTAGTCGACCATCGACATGAGGCCGACCGGGTCGCTGCCGCCGCCACGGCGTAGCGCCTGGGGCGAGTACACGTCCCAGCACTTGCTGCTGCGGGTCGCCGACGGGTAGATCACGATGAACCCGTACCGGTCGGCGAGGGACGCGTACTGCGTGCCGGAGTGGAACGCCGGGCCCGTGCCGGTGCAGTAGTGCAGCGCCAGGAGGATCGCCGGCCGGGACGCCACCCGGTCCGGGACGTAGAGGTGCATCTGGAGGTTGGTGGGGTTGGTGCCGAAGTTGGACACCTGCGTCAGCGTCGCCGCCGACGCCGGCGCGGCGAACGTCAACGCGGCGGCGGCCAGTGTCACGGCCGCCATGGCGACGCCAAGCATCCGGGTCTTCAGTGTCATGGGCGCGATCCCTTGCGAAAAAGGCGCGTGGAAGGGGACTTAAGTCGAGGACTGCCCTTCGCCCGACCTTGACCGCGGCTCGCGTGACCATGTCAGCTTCAATCGAGACAACTCGATTGTCAAGACTTCCGAAAACCTTTCGCTGCAAGGGTTTCCGGCGTCACCTGCGCGTCGGCGGGGTTCGGCAGAGACCACCGCCACCGGCCGCCGGCGAGCATTTTCCGGCACGTTCTCGGAACGTGCCGGAAAGCTCTGCGATCCGCGTCAGTGGATGTCCCGCCCTCGCTCGTCGGGCACCCCGGACTTCCGGTAGAAGTACGTGTTGATCTGGTCACGCCACTCGATGGCACATCGCACCTGCTCGTTTAGGCGTTCGGCGACCCGCTCGTACACGGCCGGGTCGATCATCCCGTTGAGGGTCCGCCACCGCCGCCGCATCGCCGTCACCTCCTCGACACCGGCGAAGTGGGTGTCGTAGATGTGCTGGATGACCGTCGACCCGCTGTGCAGGACGTGCCCGTACGGCACGTGGTGGAAGAAGAGCAACAGCTCGTCCGGGCAGGTCTCCAGAGACTCGTACACCTGCGCCCAGTACGGCGGGTACTGCCCGGTGAAACCGGTGCCCGACGCGCGGGTGCGGTCCACGCCGACACCGTCCCGGTCGGCGAAGTGGTAGGTGCCCCAGCGCGTGTACTCGTACCCGTCGACGCCGGGGCCGTAGTGGTCGCCGGGGTTGACCATGAAGCCGACGCCCAGCGGGGCGGTGTACCGCTCGTAGGTGCGCCAGGAGTCGTCCATGATCTCGTGCAGCGTCCGCCGCACCAGGTCCGGGTCGGCGGTCGCCGACGGCGGGAAGGTCAGCGTGATCCACTCGTCGAGGACGGCGGTGGGGTCCCGCCGGGGATCCCAGGCCAGCCGGCCGAACGTGTACAGGTTGGCCTGCGCCAACGGATGACCGGTCCAGAAGAGGTCGTCGCCCACGTTGGCGACCGCGACCAGGCCGCCGCCCACGCCCGACTCGCCCGCCGCCACGTCCGCCACCGTCCGTCCGTCCGGACCCCAGGGCGCGAACCGCAGCACCTCGCTCCACCACGGGCCGAGGTGGCAGACGTGCCGCTGCTGACCTGTGTACTCCTGGGTGACCTGCAACTCCACAGCGATCCGGGTGGCCGGCATCGCGGCGATCACCGGGGACACCGGTTCTCGGGTCTGGAAGTCCACCGGACCGTACTTCACCTGCACGACCACGTTGGTGCGGAAGCGGCCGTCGAGGGGGGCGAAGTGGTCGTACGCGGCGCGCGCCCGGTCGGTGGACCGGTCCCGCCAGTCCTGGTGGTGGTTGTAGACGAACGCCCGCCAGTGCACCACTCCCCCGAACGGCGCCAACGCCTCGGCCAGCATGTTCGCCCCGTCGGCGTGGTCACGTCCGTAGGTGAACGGGCCGGGTTGCCCCTCCGAGTCGGCCTTCACCACGTAACCGCCGAAGTCCGGGATGCGGTCGTACACCGTGCGGGTGGTCGCGGCCCACCAGGCCCGCACCCCCTCGTCCAGGGGATCGGCGGTCGACAGGTCACCGAGGACCACCGGCGCGGCGAAGGTGACCGACAGGTGCACCCGGATGTGGTACGGACGCAGCACGTCGGCGATCTCGGCGACGTCGCCGAGCCGGTCGGTGAGCAGCAGCGCCTCGGTGCGGGCGACGTTGACGTTGTTCACCGAGATCGCGTTGACACCGCTCGCGGCGAGCAGCCGCCCGTACTCCCGGATCCGGGCCAGGTCACCGCGCGGGCGGCCGTCCCGCCAGAAGATCGAACCGCCCGCGTACCCCCGTTCGACCTGGCCCATCACCGGGTGCACGGCCACGTTGTCCCAGTGGTCCAGCATCCGCCGACGCAGCGCCGGCCGGTGCCGCTCCGGTGGGCGCTCGGGGTCGAACGCCGCCGCGCAGAGCCGGACCACGTGGAACAGGCCGTACAGCAGGCCGGCGGGCGCGTCGGCCAGCACCACCGTCACGTCGCCGTGGCGGGCCAGCAGGAACCCCTCGTCGCCGAGCGACCCCCCGTCGCCGATCTCGGTCAATGCCGACTCCCCCGCCGACCGTGCCGCCCGCACCGCCGAACTGGGTGGCTCGTCGTCGCCGCGCAGGGCGAACACGAGGTCGACGTCGATGTCCCAGGACGGGGAGTGCCACACCCGCCCGCCGTAGCGGGCGCAGGCGCGCGACACCTCGTGCAGCACGGTGTCGACGAGCAGCCCATCACCGTGGACGAGGACGCGGCGTGCGCCGAGCGACCGGAACGCCTCCGGCGGCAGCCAGGCCGGGTGCACGCGTGGCTCGTGGGGTTCCATCGGATCGTCGACGAACATCAGCTGCTCCAGGTGGACCGACTCGTCTGCGTTCACCAGTCCTCCTTCAGCACCACGACTCCGTACGCCGGCAGGCGCACTGTTGAACCGGTCCAGATCCGGTCACCGGTGAGCAGGTCGACCCCGCCGCGGCGGGCGGGCACCTCGACCGCGTCGGCGCGGTGGTTGAGCAGGAACAGCAGCCGCGACCCGTCCGGCGCGACCCGGACGGCGGATTCCAGGTCCGCGACGTCCGGGTAGGGCCCGAGCACGTCGTGCCGCGCGATCACCTGCCGGACCACCCAGGAGACCCCGGTCTGGTCCAGGTCGGTCGCCACGTACCAGCCGTCGCCGTCGCCGAAGGAGTTGCGGGTCACCGCCGGTGTGCCCGCGTAGAAGTCGGCCTGGTAGGTGCCGACCACCTGCGCGCCCTGCGGGATCACCAGCTCGAACAGCAGCCGCGCCTCGACGTCGACAGCCTCGGCGCCGTGGCCGAGGCGGACCGGGTTGACCACCTCCGGGCCACGGGCGTCCCACTCGTCGACCCGGACACCCGTCAGTTGCCCGAGCGGGCCCGGCACGTCCATCAGGAAGGCCTGGTCGTTCTCGTCCACCCGACCCGACAGGTAGGTGGTCAGCACCGACCCGCCGCGCGCCGCCACGTCCTCCAGGCGCTGCGCCAGGTCGCCCTTGAGCATGTGCAGGGCCGGCGCGACGACCACGTCGTAGCCGGACAGGTCGGCGGTCACCGCGACGACGTCCAGGTCCACCCCGGCGTCCCACAGCGCCCGGTGGTATGCGAGCACGACCTGTTGGTAGCGGACCAGCCGGGACGGCCCGTCGGAGATCTCCAAGGCCCACCAGCTGTCCCAGTCGAAGAGCAGCGCCACCCGGGCGGGCGTCCGCGCGCCCAACGACGCCGAGCCGAGGCGGACCAACTCGGCGCCCAGCTCGGCGACCTCCCGGAACACCCGGGTGTCGGAGCGGCCGGAGTGGCCGATGACCGCTCCGTGGTATTTCTCGCTGGCGCCCCGGCAGGCGCGCAGTTGGAAGAACAGCACCGCGTCGGCGCCGTGCGCCACCGCCTGCCAACTCCACAGCCGCATGACGCCGGGCCGCTTCAGCGGGTTGACGTCGCGGCACGCGGTCACGCCCGGGGACTGTTCCATCAACCAGAACGGCTGGCCGTCCTTCAGCCCCCGCATCAGGTCGTGGGTCAGCGCCATCCGGGCCGCCGACTCGTCGTCCGGCGGGTAGTTGTCCCACGAGGCGAAGTCCAGGTGCGCCGCCCAGCGGTGGTAGTCGATCGGCCGGTACATGCCCATGAAGTTGGTCGTCACCGGCAGGGTGGGACTGGACTCGCGGATGGCGGCCTTCTCGTCGTGGAAGTTGGCCAGCATGGCGTCGGAGGAGAACCGCAGGTAGTCCAGGGTGATGCCCTGGAACGCGGTGTGGTCGGGGCCGCGCCAGTGCTCGGTCAACGCCGACGGCGGCTCGATCTGCTCCCAGTCGGTGAAGGTGTGCGACCAGAAGGTCGTGTACCAGGCCGCGTTCAGGTCGTCGAGGGTGCCGTAGCGGTTGCGCAGCCAGCCCCGGAACCCGGCCGCGCACAGGTCGCAGTAGCAGGCGCCGCCGTACTCGTTGCCCACGTGCCACGCGACGACCGCCGGGGTGTCGGCGTAGCGGCGGGCGACCCGGCGCGCCAACTCGACCGAGAGCCGGCGGTAGACCGGGGAACTGGGGCAGGAGTTGTGTCGTTGACCGAAGCGGCGCTTGCGACCCTCGAAGTCGGTGCGGGTCACCTCCGGGTACGCCGTCGCCAACCAGGCCGGGTGGGCACCGGTGCCGGTCGCCAGGCAGATGCCGCGCCCCTCGGCGGCGGCCCGCTCCACGATCCGGTCCAGCAGCGAGAAGTCGTAGACGTCCTCGGCGGGCTGGGTGAGCGCCCAGTCGAACACGCCGAGGGTGACCAGGTCGATCCGGGCGCTGTCGAAGAGACGGTGGTCCTGCTTCCAGACGTCCTCGGGCCACTGCTCCGGGTTGTAGTCGCCTCCGAAGGGCACCTTGGCGGTGACGGGCAGACTCATTCGGCGAACTCCTTCCGGATCAGGTCGACCATCGGGTCAGCCACGCGCAGAAGTGCCAGGACCAGTACCGAACCGAGCATCGCCAGCACCGCCTCGGAGAGGACCGCGGTGACGCCGGTCGCCGCGGCCAGCAGCAGCGCGGTGCCGACGGTGACACCGGGGGTACGCACGAGGAAGTGCACGGCCAGCCGGAGTACGTCACGGGTGCGGAAGTCGAACAACGAGGTGATCACCAGTGCGTTGGCCGCGCAGAGTGTCACCCCCACCGCGAGCAGGACCAGCGGCACCGCCCACCAGCTCGCGAGGCCGACCGCGTCACGGTAGGCGAGGTTCATGGCGAGCACGGTCAGCCACACCAACGTCGGCACCCAGACGCGCAGCACGCCGGACACGTTCGTCCGGTAACCGCGCCAGAACCGGGCGGCGGGGCGCAGGTCGGTGAGGTCGGTCCGCTGGTGACGCAGCGCGTACAGGGCGGCGGAGATCGCCGGGCCGACCGGCACCAGGAACAGCGCGGCCAGGGGCAGGTTGCTGGGGTCGCGGCCGAGCACCAGCAGCGGAAGCAGGCCGGGCAGTGTGGTCAGCAGCAGGAGCAGCTCGACCACGAGCAGGATGTAGACGCGTGAGGTGATCCGCGACAGTGGTCCGTCACCGAACTGTCGCCAGGTCTGGGCCGCCCCACTCACTGTCGCTCCTTCTGGTCGCTTCGCCGGAGGGCGGGCGGGTCACGCGCGTCGCACCGGCCGGTGGTCGCCGGGCGTCCGGTCGAGCGGGTGACCCCACCCGACCGGACACCGCGCCGATCAGCCGTTCTTCTTCTGGAACCGCTCGTACGCCTTGTTGACCAGGTCGATGTACTGCTCGGAGTTCTTGGCCTTCAACTCGGCCACGTACGCGTCCCACTCGCTGAGGGGCCGCTGGCCGAGGGCGAACTTCAGCGTGTTCTGGGTGACGAAGTCCTTCAGCGGCGTCTCCCAGAGCGACACCTGCTCGCGCTCCTCGTCGGTCAACGGGGCCGGCGGGGGCACCACCTTCGGTGGCCGGGCGTCCATCACCTTCTGGAACTCCAGCTCCTCCGGGGAGAAGAACCCACGGACCAGGTCGGGCGTGCCGCCGTAGGCGAAGACGCCGTTGTGGAAGCCGAAGTCCTTCTGCAGGTGCTTGGGCGCCTTCGGGTGGAGGCCGAGGAAGTCGATGCCGGGGTCGAGGGTGCGCTTGCCGGAGGCGTCCTTGGTGAAGGTCGTGCCCTCGATGCCCCAGCGGGCGAACTCCAGGCCGGCGTCCGAATACCACAACCAGTCGATGAACTGCATCATGGCCACGAAGTTCTTGCTCTCCCGGGCCTTCGAGGAGATCATGATGCCGTTCTCCAGTCGGGGGAACGGGTTGATCTCACCGGCCGGGCCGATCGGCAGCGGGATCTTGGCCATCTTCGCGTTCGGCAGGGTCTTGGCCAGGTCCGGTCGGTGGTTGTTGACCAGGGTCTGCGCGTTGCCGGTGACCACGAAGGACTTGCCGTTGGCGAGCTTCTGGCGCGCCTGGTCGTCGGTCTGGGTGAAGCTCTCCGGGTCGAGCAGACCCTCGGCGACGAGCTTGTGCAGGAAGGTGACCATCTGCTTGTACTGCTCGGACGCCCCGGTGTAGCTGAACTTCTTCGTCGCCGCGTCCCAGGTGGCGTGCTGGTAGTCCCAGCCCGCCTGGGTGCCGTGGGCCGAGCCGAGGATGTTCAGCAGGGCACCGGTCGGGTTCGGTTTGCTGAAGAGGTCGGAGTACGGGTAGACGTTCGGGTACTTCGCCTTCATCGCCTTGAGCACGGCGTACAGGTCGTCCCAGGTTTTCGGGGTCGGCAGGTTGAGCTCCTGCATGATGTCGGTGCGCACCAGCACCGTGTAGTCCTGCGTGGGCTTCTCGTGCAGGCCCGGCAGCAGGTAGAACTTACCGTCGGACTGCCGCAGGTTGTCGATCTCCGGCTTGAGGTTCCACTTGCTGATCTTGTCCTTGAGGTTGGGCATCAGGTCCAGGTAGTCGCTCACCGGGAGGATCGCCCCGGAGGACACGAAGGCGTTCTCCTGCGGGTGGTACGTCTTCGGGATGATCAACGGGGCGTCGCCGGCGCCGATCAGCAGGCTGCGCTTCTGCTCGTAGTCGCTCAGCGGCACCGCGACCGGCTCGATCTTCACGTTGGTCCGCTTGGTGAGCTCGGACCAGAACGGCCAGTCCTCCTTGAGCGGGTAGAACGTGTGGTTGTTGTAGAGGGTGGAGAAGGAGAGCGCCTCGGTGGCCTTGAACTGGTCGCCGACACCGTACTTCTCCATCGCGCCGACCCGGTTCTCGGTGAGGTCCTTCGACTCGCCGGGGTCCTCGGAACAGGCGGAGATCAGGGTGAGCGCGAGCAGACCCGCGGTGGCTACCGCCACTCGGCGCCACGGCTTGTGGAGCATGGCTCGTCCTTTCGGTGGTGGGGTTTCGGTGGAGGCGGTGCGGAGGTCGACGTCATCCCTTTACCGCGCCGAGCATCACGCCGCGGACGAAGTACCGCTGGACGAAGGGGTAGACCGCCAGGATGGGCAGGGTGGTGAGCACGATCGTCACGGCCTGGAGCGTGGCCGCGGCCTGGACCTTGTCGGCGTCGGCGGCGGCCGACTCGGCGCTCGTGGCGCCCGCGATGAGGTTGCGCAGGTAGACCGTCACCGGGAGCAGGTCCTGCTCGTCGATGTAGAGGAACGCGGTGAACCACGAGTTCCAGAAGGAGACCGCGTAGAAGAGCACCATCGTCGCGATGATCGCCTTGGAGAGCGGCAGCACGATCCGCCACAGGATGCCGTACGTGTTCAGCCCGTCGACCGCTGCCGCCTCCTCCAACTCGGTCGGCAGACTCTCGAAGAACGCCTTCATGACCAGCAGGTTGAACACACTGATGGCGTTGGGGATCACCACGGCCCAGATGGTGTTCTTCATGCCGAGGCTGGTGACCAGCACGTAGTTGGGGATCAGACCGCCGGAGAAGAACATGGTGAACAGCGCGACACCGACCAGCAGGCCGCGCCCCTTGAGCTGGGGTTTGGACAGCACGTACGCGTAGCAGGTGGTCAGCACGATCGAGATGAGCGTGGCGACCACCGTGTAGACCACTGTGTTGCGGTAGTTCGTCCAGAACAGCCCGTCGGACATCACCAGCCGGTACGAGGTCAGGTCGAACCCACGCGGGACGACGGTCACCTTCCCGGCGAGGATGTACGCCTCTTCGCTGAGCGAGCGGGCCACGATGGTGAGGAACGGGTACAGCGTCACGACCACGACGCCGAGCAGGACGATGGTGTTGACGATCCGGAAGATCCGGTAGCCCCGGCTGTCGTCCGGTCCGCGGGTCTTCGGGGCGTCGCTCTTCGTGCCGAGCGTCACCACAGGCTCGTCCCCACCGTGCGACGGGAGATGACGTTCGCCGACAGGACGAGGATCAGCCCGATCACGGCCTCGAAGAGGCCGATGGCGGCGGCGTAGCTGAAGTTGCTGGACTGGAAGCCCATCCGGAACAGGTAGGTGGAGACCACGTCGGCGGTCGGGTACGTCAACGGGTTGTACAGCAACAGGATCTTCTCGAACCCGACGGCCAGGAAGCTGCCGATGTTGAGGATCAGCAGCGTCATCATCGTGGGCCGGATGCCGGGCAGGGTGACGTGCCAGGTCTGTCGCAGCCGGCCCGCGCCGTCGATCCGGGCGGCCTCGTACAGGTCCTCGTCGATGGTGGTGAGGGCGGCGAGGTAGAGGATCGTGCCCCAGCCGACGGTCTGCCAGACCTCGGACGAGACGTAGATGGTGCGGAACCACTCCGGCTTCTGCAGGAATGCCACCGGGTCGCCGCCGAACAGGCTGACGATCTGGTTGGCAGTGCCCTCGATCGAGGTCAGCTGCATGACCATCGCCGCCACGATCACGATCGACAGGAAGTGCGGCAGGTAGGAGACGGACTGGACGAAGCGCTTGAACCGGCGGGCCCGCACCTCGTTGAGCAGCAGCGCCAGCACGATGGGCAGCGGGAAGCAGAACAGCAGGGTCAGCGTCCCGAGCACCAGGGTGTTGGTGAACACATCCCAGAACGTCGGGTCGGTGAGGAACATCCGGAAGTAGCGCAGCCCGACCCAGTACTCACCGAAGATGTTGCCGCCCGGCTTGAAGCGCCGGAAGGCGATGATGTTCCCGAGCATCGGCAGGTACCGGAAGATCAGGAAGAACAGCAGCGGCAGGACCGCCAGCGAGTAGAGCTGCCAGTCCCGGCGCAGCGCCTGCCGCCAGGTCCGGCCGCGGCGCGGCGAGCGGGGGGCGGGGCTGGCGACCGTCGGCGAGCGCGGTGGCGCCGGCGGGGGTGGCCGCAACGTGAATGTCACGGCGGCCTCCTAGGCGGACTGCGGAACGGCCACGAGGGGCTCGATCCGCACCGACGTGAGCAGTTCCCGTTGATGGCCGACCTGGCGCTCGGGGCCGGTCAACCGCAACGGCAGACTCGCCACCAGGTCGCCGCTGGACCGGCCGAACCGCAGTTCGACGTCGCCGGGCTCGACGACGCGCCGGCCGGAGAGCCCGGTGAACGACGCGACGTCGGCCGGCACCCCGAAGGTCACGTGCGCCGACTCGCCGGGTGCCAACGGCAGGCGGGCGTAGCCGACCAGCCGGACCACCGGACGGGTGGTCTGCGCGACCGGATCGTGCAGGTAGAGCTGCACCACCTCGGCACCGTCCCGGTCACCGGTGTTGGCCACGGTGATCCGGACCCGCACCTCGCCGTCGACCGGCCAGGCCGCCGGCTGGTCCGGGGCGTCGTCCGCCGCCTCGACGACGCGGGCGTCGGACCACTCGAAGGTGGTGTAGCTCAACCCGTGGCCGAACGGGTAGCTCGGCGTCGGGTCGATCGAGGAGACCTTGTTGCGCCGACCGAGCGGGGGTGCCAGGTAGGTGCTCGGCATCCCGCCCGCGTCGCGGGGCACGCTGACCGGCAACCGCCCGGACGGGTTGACCGCGCCGGTGAGCACCTCGGCGAGCGCCTGCCCGCCGCGCTGGCCGAGGAAGAACGCCTGCACCACGCCCGCCGCGGCGTCGAACTCCGGCCCGAGCGCGTAGGGGCGGCCCGCCATCAGCACCAGGACCACCGGGGTGCCGGTGGCGAGAACGGCCCGGACCAGGTCGGCCTGCACACCGGGTAGCCGCAGGTCGGCGGCGTCGCAGCCCTCCCCCGAGGTGCCCCGGCCGAACATCCCCGCCCGGTCGCCGACGGCGAGCACACACACGTCGGCGTCGGCCGCCGCGGCGACCGCGGCCGGGATGCCCGAGGTGTCCTCGCCGGTGATGGCGCAGCCGGGTTCGTGGGTGAGCAGCGGGACGCGTCGGGCAAGCTCGTCGCGTAACGAGGGAATGTCCAGACCCATCCCGAATTCGGGGTGGTTCACGCCCACGTGGTTGGGGAACGAGTAGCAGCCGAGCATGGCCATCGGATCGTCGGCGAGCGGGCCGACCAGGGCCACCCGCCCACCGGCGGTCAGGGGAAGGACACCGGTGTTGCGCAGCAGCACGACGGCCTCCCGGGCGAGGCGTACGGCGACGTCCTGGCTGACGTCGTCGTCGAACCGCAGGGACGCCACGTCGTCGGGCAGTTCGTTCCAGCCTTCGTCGAGCAGACCGAGCTCGATCTTCTGGCGCAGGACCCGCCGCAGCGCGCGGTCGATCAGCGTCTCGTCGACCTCGCCACGACGTACCGCCTCCACCAGCGGCGCGCCGAAGGTGTCCACAGTGGGCAGCTCGACGTCGATGCCGGCTCGTAGGGCGAGCCGGGCGGCGTCGGCGGCGTCCGCGGCGACCCCGTGCAGGGTCTCCAGGAACCGGACGGCGAAGTAGTCGGCGACCACGGTGCCGGTGAAGCCCCACTCGTCACGCAGCAGCCCGGTCAGCAACCCGGGGTCGGCGGCGACGGGCAGACCGTCGATCTCCGCGTAGGAGTTCATCACCGAGCGGGCGCCACCGTGCCGCAGCGCCATCTCGAACGGCGGCAGGATGACGTCGGCCAACTCCCGGGGGCCCATCGGCACCGGCGCGAGGTTGCGCCCGCCACGGGAGGCCGAGTAACCGGCGAAGTGTTTCAGCGTGGCCACCACGCCGGCCCGCTCCAGGCCCCGCACGTACGCGGCACCTGTCGTCCCCACCAGGTAGGGGTCCTCGCCGATCGTCTCCTCGGTGCGGCCCCAGCGGTAGTCGCGGGTGACGTCCAGGACCGGGGCGAGACCCTGGTGCACACCGGCGGCGCGCATGGAGCGTCCGATCCGGTCGGCCATGGCCTCGACCAGTTCGGGGTCGAAGGACGCGCCCCAGCTGAGCGGAGTCGGGTAGACGGTGGCCCGCCACGCCGCGAACCCGGTGAGGCATTCCTCGTGCACCTGCGCCGGGATCCCGAACCGACTGGCCGCGACGATCTGCGCCTGCGAGGCCGCCAGCGACCGGGCGCCGAGCACCGGGTCGACGGGCGCGGTGCCGAACGGTCGGGTGAGCTGGCCCAACCCGTACCGGATGACGGTGCTCCACTGCGGCGTCTCGCTGATCATGTCGGACTGGTGTGGTGCGACGCCCTCGCCGCTGGCTTCGGCGCCGACCCAGACGCCGACGAGCTGGGCGATCTTCTCCTCCAGCGACATCATCGGCACGAGCGCCTCGGCCCGTTCGGTCGGCGACAGCCGCGGATCGCGCCACGGCGCGGCGTCGCTGTCCCCGGGCAACTGACTTCTCATGCCAAGACCCCTCAGCTCCGGCCACATCCCCGCACCCGGTTCGCAGCCGACTTTTCCCACGATCCGAAAGTTTCCGGAATCCCGCGTAACCTTTTCGGCAACCTAAGTGCCCCATCGATGGGTGTCAAGGGCTGGCATGGACCTCCACCGATCGCCGCCGACACCCCCGAGTCATCCCAGCACATCAGCCGTATGGCGAGCGGGGGCCGACGAGGTGGGAGCAGCATCGACTGGCGGGAATGGGTGATCGTGTTAGGGTCTGCCGAAACTTTCGGATGTTGCGTGAGGCTGCGATGACGGAGCACCGCCCACTCGACCCACCCGCCTCCACCACCATCGCGACCATCGCCAACGACGTCGGCGTCTCGGTCGCGACGGTGTCCAAGGTCCTCAACGGACGTGGTGATGTCGCCCCCGGCACCAGAGCCCGCGTGGAGGCGAGCCTCGACCGCCACCAGTACCAGCGCCGCGTCCGGCGACCTTCGACCGGCAGCGGTCGCATCGAGCTCGTGTTCCACGAGTTCGACACCGGTTGGGCGATGGAGATCCTGCGCGGCGTGGAGGCGGCGACGACCGCTGCCGGCGTCGGGCTGTCGGTGGCCCAACTCGACGGCGCGCACCGCCCGCCGGCCCGATGGCTGGAGGCGCTGCTCGCCGACCGGCCCCTGGGCGTGGTGTTCGTCCTCTCCCACCTGGCCGAGGCCCAGCAACAGCACCTGCGCCGCCAGGGCATACCGTTCGTCGTCGTCGACACCGACAGCGCGACCTCGGCCTCCGTGCCCACCGTCGGCTCGAACAACTGGAACGGCGGCCTGCTCGCCGCCCGGCACCTCCTCGATCTCGGGCACCGGAGGATCGCCGTCATCTCCGGGCCGCCCGACGTGCTGTGCAGCCGCGCCCGGGCCGCCGGCTTCCAGTCGGCCCACGACGAGGCCGGCATCGTGGTCGACCGTGAACTGGTCCGCTACGGCAGTTTCTCCGCCGGCGCCGGTCACGCCCACGGTCTGCAACTGCTGCGCCGACCGGACCGCCCCACGGCCATCTTCGCCGGCTCGGACATCCAGGCCATGGGAGTGCTCCGGGCCGCCCGCCAGTGCGGCCTCCGAGTGCCCGAGGACCTCTCGGTGATCGGGTACGACAACCTGCCCGTCTCCGCCTGGACCGACCCGGCCCTCACCACGATCAACCAACCGTTGCGCGACATGGCCGGCATCGCCACCCAGATGCTGCTGGACCTGACCCGAGGCAACGAGCCGGCGACCAGCCGGATTGACCTGGTGACCGAGCTGGTCGTCCGGGAGAGCACCGCACCGCCCGCCGACCCGCGTTGACCCCGGCCCCTGCGAGGACCCGTGCCCCACTCCGCCCTCACCCCCGACGAACTCCAGCGGTACGCCCCGGACGTCGCCGAGCCCGACGACTTCGACCAGTTCTGGCGGGACACCCTCGCCGAGGCGGCTGCCCGCCCGGTGCTCGTCGACGTCCGCCCGCAGCCGACCGACCTACCGTTGCTCGACTCCTGGGACGTCACGTTCGCCGGCTTCGGCGGCGACCCCGTGCGGGCCTGGTACACCCGCCCGGCCGGTGCCCGGGAACCTCTGCCGGCCGTGGTCGAGTACGCCGGCTACGGTCGCGGCCGCGGCCTGCCGCACGAGCGGCTGACCTGGCCGGTGGCCGGGTACGCGCACCTGTTGATGGACAACCGGGGTCAGGCCGGGCAGTACGCCACCGGGGACACCCCCGACCCGCACGGCGCCCCCGGCGGGCCCTCGCCGGCCACCTGGGGGATCCTCGACCCGCGCGACTACCACTACCGCCGTCTGATCACCGACGCGGTCCGGGCGGTCGAGGCGGTCCGCGCCCTGCCCGACGTCGACGGTGACCGGGTCAGCGTGGTCGGCAACAGTCAGGGTGGCGGCCTCGCCCTGGCCGTGGCCGGCCTCGTCGACGACCTCGCCGCGGTGCTGACCACCGCGCCGTTCCTCTGCGACATGCGCAGCGCCGTCGGGCTCACCGACCTCGCGCCGTACGGCGAGATCGGCCGTTACCTGGCCGTGCATCGGGAGGGCGAGGAGGCCGTGTGGCGGACGTTGTCCTACGTGGACGCGGTCACCTTCGCCCGGCGGGCGACGGCACCGGCGCACTTCGGGGTCGGCCGACGCGACACCGTCTGCCCGCCGCGAACCGCCTTCGCCGCCTACAACCACTACGGCGCCGCGAACGGTCGACCCACCCCACCGGAGCGGGAGATCCACGTTTACCCGTTCAACGGCCACGAGGGCGGCGAAGCGGTCCACGTCCGACGTCAGCTGCGCTGGCTCGCCTCGGTCCTCCATCCCGCTCACGCATCCACCGGGTGATCACCACCCATCGAGGCTCAGCAATGTTACTTTCGGTCGACATCGATGTGCGCGTCGTGCACCACCTGGGTTCGACAGCCTGCATCGCCATCCGACCGACGGGGGAACCATGAGGAGCCGTCAGCAATCACGTCACCTGATCTGGTCACGCGCTATCCCCGCAACCATCGCGCTCGGCCTGCTGGTCGTCTCCGCGATGACCGGCCCGGCCCCCGCTGCCGCGGTCTCCGGCACCGGCCGCGCCAATCCGGTGGTCACCTGGGACCTGAATGCCCAGACGGCAATCTGGGACGTCGCGGCCCAGCAACCGAACGAGCAGGTGCGTAGTTTCGCAATGGTGAACGGGGCCGTCTACGACGCGGTGAACGCCATCGCCGGCACCCCGTACCAGCCGTACCTCGCCGCACCGTCGTCAAGCGGGACCGAGTCGGTGGACGCCGCCGTCGCCACCGCCGCCCATGGCGTACTCGCCGCTCTGTTTCCTGATCAGCGGGAGCGGCTTCGGGTCCAGCACGACGCTGCTCTCGCCACGATTCGTGACGGGCGGTCGAAGCAGGGCGGCATCAGGATCGGGGCGCGAGCCGCGGCCACGATGGTCGCCGCACGGCAGGACGACGGCGCGTTCGGGGACCAGCAGTGGAGCCAGGGGACAAGGCCCGGCCAGTGGCGGCCCACACCGCCGCTGTTCCTGTCCCAGGGCGCATGGACCGGCCACCTGCGGCCGTTCCTCATCCCCCGTGCGTCGATGTTCCGCGCACCCGAGCCGCCGCAACTGACCAGCGGTGCCTACACCCGCGACCTCAACGAGGTGAAGCAGCTCGGGTCGGCGACGAGCACGGCGCGTACGCAGGACCAGACGGAGGCCGCGATCTGGTGGCACGACCGACGATCCGGCTCCTGGGAGATCAAGCGGCAGCTCGCCACCACCCAACAGCTGGACGCGCTGCAGACCGCGCGCTTCTTCGCGATGACCGACCTCATCGTGGCCGACTCGGGCGTGGCGTGCTTCAGCCAGAAGGACGCGTGGAGCTACTGGCGTCCGGTCACCGCGATCCACCAGGCCGACACGGACGGTAACCCGAGGACGGCCGCCGACCCGGGCTGGCAGTCGCTGCTCGTCACACCGCCCTTTCCCGAGTACCCCTCCGGTCACGCCTGCGGCACGGGTGCGCGCATGTCGCTGTACCGGCACTTCTTCGGCCGAGACGACATCGCCTTCAGCGGGTCCAGCGCCGACTCCGGCACAACCAGGCGATTCACCAGCTTCTCGCAGGCGCTCGACGAGCTCATCGGCGCGCGCGTCTGGGGCGGCGTCCACTTCCGGACCGCTGACGTGGAGGGGGCGAAGATCGGGGAGCAGGTCTACCGCTATGCGGTCCGGCACCATTTCCGCCCGCTGAGATAGCCGGCCTCGGCTGTGTCGTGCGTGGTCCACGCCTGTCGTGCGTGGTCCCCGCCGGCTCGGCGCGCATTGCCGGTGTTAGCGATAACACGCTATGGTGCGTCGGCGAGGTGCAGGGCACACCTCCGTCACGGCTCATCGGTCCGCCACACCCGACCGGTGCGAGCCACCGCGCCACGACCACCAGTGACGATGTCCGGGCTCCTGGTCGTACCGCGACGCCCACCCCCGCGTGCCGCGTCAGGGCAGCAGCCGTCCCCGTCGGCGGCCGCTGCCTGTCGCGCACCTCACCAGAGGAAGTCCCATGAGCAGTTCGATGCTCGCCACTCCCGTCCCTCCCGCACCCACCGCCACGGCGCCGCGGCCCCGGCGCGCCCGCCTGTGGTGGACCGCCCTGACCGCCGTCGCCGCCATGGTCGCCGCCGTGCCGATCGCGACCGGTCCCGCGAGCGCAGAGTCCAACGGCGGTGTACGCGTGATGCCGCTCGGTGACTCCATCACCGACGGGTTCAACGTGCCCGGCGGTTACCGGATCGAGCTGTGGCAACGGTTCACGGCCGGCGGTTACCGGATCGACTTCGTCGGCTCGCAGTTCAACGGCCCAGCCAGCCTCGGTGACCACGACCACCAGGGGCACTCCGGCTGGACGATCGCCCAGATCCACGCCAACGTGGTCAACTGGTTGCGGGCCACGAACCCCCGGACCGTGCTGCTGCACATCGGCACCAACGACATGTACGGCGACACGTCCGGCGCACCGGGTCGACTGGCCGCGCTCGTCGACCGGATCACCAGCACCGCCCCGAACGCGGACGTGTTCGTCGCGACGATCATCCCGAAGGCCGGTGCGGACACCCAGGTGCGGGGATACAACAACGCCATCCCCGGGATCGTGCAGAGCCGCGCCGCCGCCGGAAAGCGTGTCCACCTGGTCGACATGTACCGTGCCCTGACGCTCAGCGACCTCGCCGACGGCGTGCACCCCAACGCCACCGGCTACCGCAAGATGGCCGCAGCCTGGTACGACGCGCTCAGGACGGTGCCCGGCAGCATCGGCGGCGACACCCCGCCGACCACTCCCCCGCCGACCACTCCCCCACCCACGACTCCCCCGCCGTCGGGTGACTGCCGCGTCGCGTACACGGTCAACGCCTGGAACAGTGGTCTCACCGCCTCGATCTCGGTGACGAACACGAGCAGCACGCCGGTCGACGGTTGGGCCCTGGCGTTCACGCTGCCCGGTGGGCAGAGCATCACCAGCGGCTGGAACGCCGGCTACTCCCCGTCCAGTGGCGCGGTCACCGCCCGCAACGTCTCCTACAACGCCACGATCGCGCCGAACACCTCGGTCGACATCGGCTTCCAGGCGACCCACACCGGCAACAGTGGCCGCCCGTCCGCGTTCACCCTCAACGGCACCGCCTGCACGGTCGCCTGACGCCACCCGTCGCGGTGCCGGGTCCGGTGGCCCGGCACCGGTCGTCGACACCGGTCGTCGACCAGACGCCGCCTTGTGCGTCGACGCCGCGAACCCCCGCGTCACGACTCCAGCAGGTTCTGGACCGGAGCACACGCGCGGCAGGGCCAGACACGTACGGTGCCGTCGTCATGCGTCGAGACGAGCCGCCCGCCGTCCGGGCTGAAGTCGACGGTCTCGACGGAAGCGCCGAAACCCCCGAACGTCACGGGCTGCGCGACCTCCGAAGCGTGCCACAACCGTGCGGTGCCGTCCTTTCCAGAACTGAGCACCCACTGTCCGTCCGGGCTGAACGACACGTGCCAGACGGGCCCCTCGTGCCCTCGCAGAACCATTGGCGCGATGCCGCCGGCGACGGAGTGGATCTGCACGGTGCCGTCGAAGCCGGCACTGACGACCCGCTGCCCGTCCGGGCTGAAGGCCACTGCCCACACCAATCCCTCGTGACCGGGAAGGAGCAGCGGTTCGGTCGTGCCGAGCGCGTCCCAGATCCGCAGGGTGCCCTCCGCACCGGCTGTGGCGACCTTCTCGCCGTCCGGGCTGAAGGCGGCGTAGCGGATCTCCTCGGCGGCCCGATGGACCACCGGGGCGCTCTGGCCGGTCAGGTCCCAGATCCGCAGGCTTCCGTCGTTGCTGACACTGGCCAAACGACGGCCGTCCGGGCTGAAGTCGGCGATCCACGCCTGCTTCTCGTGGCCGCGAAGCACCACAGGGTCGTGTCTGCCAGCGAGGTCCCAGACTCGTACGCTCCCGTCACGGCCGCCGGTGGCCACACTCGACCCGTCCGCACTCACCGTGAGACCGTAGACGTCGCCGTCGTGGCGGCCGAGCACCCGAGGCTCGGCCGGTGTGGCCAGGTTCCAGACCTGCACCGTGCCGTCCTCGCCGCCGCTGACCACCCGCTGCCCGTCCGGGGTGAACGCGGCCGACCAGGTCGCCTTCTCGTGACCCCGCAGGATCAGACGGTCACTGCCCGGGTCCCAGATCCGCAGCGTCCCATCATCGGCCGCGCTCACCAGCCGGGATCCATCCGGACTGAACGCCAATGCCCAGACCCGGTTGGTGTGGCCGCGCAGCACCAACGGGTCACCGGCGCCGTTGGCGCTCCAGATCCGTACGGTCAGATCGTCACTGGTGGTCGCGATCCACTGCTCGTCCGAGCTCAGCGCGAGCCCTTCCACAGTGCCCTCATGCCCCCGCAGCACCACCGGGGTTGCGGAACCGGTCAACGGCCACACCCACGCCGTACCGTCGGCGCTGGAGCAGGCCAGGCGGGTGCCGTCCTGGCTGAACACCAACGTCCTGGTGGCCTCCCTCGGCCCGGTGAGAATCGTCCTGGTGGATCGCGCGGCCAGATCCCAGAGCCGAACCGTCGCGTCGTGGCCGCTGGTGGCCAACTGGCGCCCGTCGGGGCTGAAGGCCACCCCGACCGCCACCTTGCTGTGCCCACGCAGCACCACCGGTCGGCCGACGCCGCGGGCATCCCAGACCCGGATGGTGGTGTCCTCGCCGGCACTGGCGACCGACCGTCCGTCGGGGCTGAAGGCCACTCCCCAGACCGGGCCCTCGTGCCCACGTAGGACGATGGGCCCAGCGGCTCCGTCGACCTGCCAGATCCGGACGGTGCCGTCCGAGCCGGCGGCGACCAGTCGCTTCCCGTCCGGGCTGAACATCGGGCTCCAGACCTGCCCCTCCGGGCCGCCGGTGAGGGCCAGGCCCGGTCCAGAGACGCCGTGCCCGGCCCAGCTCCACACCCGCACCTCGCCGTCCGCCCCGGTGGCCGCCACTCGCCGCCCGTCCGGACTGAACGCCACGCCCAACGCCTTTTTGCTGCTCATCGGCACGATCGCCTGCAGCCGGTCGTCAACGGCAGCCTGGCGGAGCACCATCTCCGCACCGACAGTGGGACGTGTGGTCAGAGCACGTCTGGCGAGGCGCTGCGCCTGCTGCGGATCGATCTGCAGTTGGTTGTTGGCCTCAACCGTCAGCTGCCGGGAAACAGCGAGGTCCCTCTCGGTGGCCGCCCGGCCCGCCTGCACGAGTGCCACCGCCGCGAGGACGCTCACCACGACGACGGTTGCCGCGAGCCCGGTCAACGCCACGCGGGTCCGCCGCCGTCGGGCCGCCCGGCGCCGATTCTCTCGTGCTCGACTGGTCTCCAGAAAGTCCCGCTCCAGGTCGCTGAGGTTCATCACCTGGCGCGTTCCCCAGAGCGCCAACTGGACCCCCCGATACAGGAATCCGTCCACCCGGTGGTGGCGATCCCACTCGGCGGCGGCCTCCGTCAGCCGGCGGTGCGAGCGCAGCAGCTCCCGATCGTCGGTCAGCCAGCGACGCAGCCGGGGCCACTCCTGGATGAGCGCCTCATGGGCGACCATGACGCCCTTCTCATCCGCCGTGACCAGCCGTGCAGCCGTCAATCTGCTCAGCACCTCGGCTGCGGCCAATGGGTCCACCCCGCCGATCAGCTCGGCCAGGGGTGCCCTACGTCGGGTGTCCTCGGTGCCGTCCCCGAGGGCGGTCAGGCGCAGGAAGATGTCTCGTGTCAGCCCTCGCTGCCCCTCGTCGAACTGCGCGTACACCCGTTCCGCGGTACGGGTGATGGCGCCGTTCACGCCGCCCGATTCGCGGTAGTGGGCCAGTGTGATCCGCTTGCCCTGCCGCAGGCGCGACGTCTCCAGAAGTGCGTGGGACAGCAGCGGTAGCGCGCCCGTCTGACCGCCGACGTCCGCCACGGCCATCTCCACCAGCGCCGGGTCCACCAGCAACCCGGCGCGCTCGGCGGGCCCGGTGATCGTCCGACGCAGATCCTCGTCGTCCATCGGGCCGACCAGCAGCTGGTGCTCGTGGAGAGCGGCCACCAGGGCCGGGTAGGCGGCACACCGACCATAGAAGTCGGCCCGTACGCCGAGCACCACGCGCGCCCTGGGGACCTCCGCCGCGGCGAGCAGCGCGGCAATGAACGCCGACCGTTCCTCCTCCTCGCGACAGAGCGTGAACAGCTCCTCGAACTGGTCCACCACGATCAGCACGGTCCCGGCCGGTGGACGGGTACTGAAAATCTGCTCCATCGTTTCGCGGATGCTGGACGGGTCGGCGGTCAGGTGGCGCTGGACCGTGTCGCGGGGCAGGTCTTGTCCAGCGACGAGCTGGGTCGCCATTTCTTCGATCGGATGCTCGCCGGGCGTCATCAGCACCGTGGACCAGCCCGGCTGACCCTTCACGGGATTGTCGGCCACCGCCGCTATTAGGCCCGCTCGCAGCAGGGACGACTTGCCCGCTCCAGACGGCGCGAAAACCGCGACGAACCGGCGGCGGGTGAGCAATTCACAGAGCTGAGCCACCAGGCGCTCGCGTCCGAAGAACCATTCTGAGTCCTCCGGCTGGAACGCTGCCATTCCCCAGTACGGCCCTCGGCTGCCCTCCACCGTCTCGGCGGCAGCCAGGCTTGCGATCAGGCTGTGCCACCGTTCGGTCCATTCCGTCGGATCGCCGCCACAGGCGGCGACGTACGCCAGTGTCACCTGAAGGCTCGGCACGGTCTCACCGCTGGCCGCGTTCGCCAGGGTGGTCACCGAGAAGTGCGCACGTCTGGCCAGTTGACGGTAGGTCGGCGAACCCGCCTCCGTCCGCAGCTGGCGTAGGCCGAGCGCGAACCGCCCCAGCTCACCCGCCTCCGGGTCGAGCGGCCGCTCAGGTCTGCCCACGTTGTCCCCCGTCAGAGAGTTGTTTGTCAGCCTGGCGACATGATTGGCAAACAATCCATTCAGGACTATATCTAGTCCCGTGAACGCCGATCGGCCTGTGTCGGGTTGCGGCCACAGCGCAACCAGAGGTGCGGCCACGCCCGGCAGTCCAGCACGGTCGACGCCACGAAGGATGGGCGGAAGGGACGTGTGACACGCACCAGAAACGGCATCGGCGCGATTACTAGCGCCCTGATGAGCGTTCTGGATCGGGGGGTGTCAAGCGATCCCGAACAGACGAGGGGGTATTCGATAACGAGTTGGCTGTCGAGGCGACGTCGATCCATCGACCAGCACGAGGAACACTCCACGCAGAAGAAAAGGGAACAACCTCCCCTCGACCTCTACGACCCCGCCACCGAGGAGGACACCTCTGACCCACCAAGATTCACGGCGGCGGGGTAAGCCTCCCCAGGCCCTGACTGAAGGGCATGCTGCCGGTACGGGGCGGCGACGGGTCCCGTCGCCGCTCCGTAGCCTGAGGACGTGGTCCGGAGGGGGTGCCGGAACACACCACCGGAATCACTGCTCCGGGGCGCGGTAGAGACGACTCACGGTGTCGGCGACGCAGACGGGCTTGCCACCGCCGTCGCTCTCCACGGTGACCGTCGCGACCACCTGGACCCCACCGCTCACCGGAGTCACCTCGGCGATGGTGGCGGTGGCCCGGACGGCGGTGCCGACGCGCACCGGTGCGGGAAAACGCACCCGGTTCAGCCCGTAGTTGACCCCCATCGTCACCCCGTCCACCCGGTAGAGCTGGCCGGCCAGCGTCGGTAGCAGCGACAGGGTCAGGTACCCGTGGGCGATGGTGCCGCCGAACGGCCCCGCCGCGGCTCGGGCCGGGTCGACATGGATCCACTGGTGGTCGTCGGTGGCGTCGGCGAAGAGGTCGACGCGCTTCTGTTCGACGGGTCGCCACGGCCCGGGCCCGAAGGTCTCGCCGACCGCGGCTGCCAACTCCTCGAACGAGCTGAAGACTCTCATGCCTGCTCTCCCGGTAGCTAGAAGGCGTTGACGCCGGTGAGGGCGCGTCCGATGAGGAGTTGCTGGATCTGGCTGGTGCCCTCGTAGAGGGTGGCGACCCGCGCGTCCCGCAGGTACTTGCCGACCGGGTACTCGTCGATGTAGCCGTACCCGCCGAACACCTGGACCGCGTTGTTGGCCGCGCGGACCGCGGCCTCGCTGGCGAAGAGCTTGGCCATCGACGCCTCGGTGGCGAACGGCTGGTCGCGGTCGATCAGGTCGGCCACCTGCCACACCAGCAGCCGGGCGGCGGCGGTGTCCACCGCGATGGCGGCGAGCAGCTGCTGGACGAGCTGGTGCCCGGCGATGGGCTTGCCGAACTGGGTCCGCTCCCCCGCGTAGCCGACCGCCGCGTCGAGACAGCCCTGGGCGATGCCGACGCACCCGGCGGCCACCGACATCCGCCCCTTGGCGAGGGTGGCCAGGGCCAGGCGGAACCCACCGCCCTCGGGCCCGAGGCGGGCCGCGTCGGGCACGCGTACCTCGTCGAAGCCCAACTCGCCGGTGGCCTGGCCCCGCAGACCCAGCTTGCCGTGGATCTCCCGTCGGGTCAGCCCTGGGCTGTCGGTGGGCACCAGGAACGCGGTGATCCCTCGGTGCCCGGGGCCGCCGGTGCGGGCGAAGACCAGCGCGACGTCGGCGGTGGTGCCGTTGGTGATGAACGTCTTCGTGCCGCTGAGCAGCCAGTCGTCGCCGTCGCGGACCGCGCGGGTCCGCAGCGCCGCGGCGTCCGAGCCGCTGTCCGGTTCGGTCAGCGCGAAGCAGCCGAGCGCGCTGCCGGCGCACAGTCGGGGCAACCACTCGGCCCGCTGGTCGGCCGACCCGTGGGCGGCGATCGACTTCGCGACCAGGCCGAGCGAGACCGAGACGATGCCGCGCACGGCCGAGTCGCCCCGGCCGAGTTCCTCCAGGACCAGGCAGTACGCGAGGTGGTCGCCACCGGAGCCGCCGTCGGCCTCGGCGATGGTCAATCCCAGGAAACCCAGGTCTCCCAGCATGCCGACGATGGCGGGGTCGACCGACTCGCGTCGGTCCCAGGTGGCCGCGTGCGGCAACAGCTCCCGGTCGGCGAAGTCGGCGGCCAGGTCGCGGACCGCAGCCTGCTCGGCGGAGAGGGTGAGCTCCATGCGCATTAAACTAGCGGTGATAGTTAATGGCGTCCAGACCGGACCGTCACCGGTCGGGAATCAGCCCGACGTGCCGCTCGGTGGCGAACGCACGGGCCAACTCGGTACGGGAACGGATGCCCAGTCGGTGGAACACGTTGCGCAGGTGGTGGTCGACAGTACGGGTGGAGAGGAACATCCGGGCGGCGACCTCGCGGTTGGTGGCGCCCTCGGCGACCAGCTCGGCGATCCGTAGTTGTTGCCCGGTCAGCAACCGCGCCGCCGGCAGGTCCGGTGGGCCGACCGACTCCCCGGCCGCCCGCAGCTCCGTGGTGGCCTGCTCGGCCCAGCGACCGACCCCGAGCAACGTGAACATCTCGCGGGCCTGGTGCAGGTGCGTCCGCGCGTCGCGCGGGCGTCGACGGCGACGCAACTCCTGGCCGAACAACAGCTCGGTGCGTGCCCGCTCGAACGTGCCGGCATCGGTCGGGTGCAGCCGCAGCGCCCGCTGGAACTCCTGCTCGGCCTCGGGCCCGCCGCGAGGCGCGAGCAACGCGTGGCACCGGGCGGACAGGGCCCGACGCAACGGGCTCGCGGTGCTGCTGGCCCACCTGTCGAACACGGCGAGCGCCGCCGTCGCCGTCGGCCGGCTGGGCAGGTGCGCTGCCGCCTCCACCAGGTACGGCGTGGCCATCACCTGCACGAGCACCTGACCGCGCCCGGTGCCGAGCCGGGCCAACGACGCCAGCCGGTCGGCGGCCTCGGCGTGTCGGCCGTCGGCCAGGTCGAGCACGGCCAGTGCCCAGCCGGCGAGCGCGTGCGGGCGGCTGCCCGCCGTCGGCGCCTCGCCCATCTCGCGGATCCGCCCCAGGGTGGCGTCCCGGTCGGCCCGTACGGCGGCGAGCACGGCGAGCATGCCGAGGTGGACGTTGGCGCAGTTGACCTGACCGGTGGCCCGGGCGACCCGCAACCCGTCCCGGGAGGTCTCCGCCGCTGCCTCGTGTCGACCCAGCCAGTACTCGGCGACCGCCCGCAACTCCAGCGCCCGGGACAGCATGGACAGCTCACCCCGGTCCCGGGCCACAGCGGCGGCACGGTCGGCAAGTCGATGGGCCGCGCCGTCCACCGCGACCACCAGGCCCGCCGCCGCCGCGCAGCTGAGCGCGGTGGGGGTCGCCGCCGGCCCGGTCAGCCGGCCACCCAGCACGACGGCGCGACGCAGCGCGGGACCGGCCCGCTCGTGGTCACCCCGCAGGGTCGCCGCCACTCCGGCGACCAGGCTGCTCATCAACCCCGTGGCGGGAGGGTCGTCCGGCCGGCGCAACGCCGACGCCTGCCGACCGACCTCGGCGTAGCGGTACTGGTCACCGGCGAAGCAGACCGCCTCGCCGGCTCGGACCAGCCCGGACAGTGCCAGCACACGGTCGGTGCCGGCCACCGCCGCGGCGGCGGCGAGCAACCGGGCCGACGCGTGCGCCGCGTCGCCGCACCGCAGTTCCAGCTCACCGAGCAGCAGATCGGCGCGACTCCGGACGTCCGGGTCCGTGCACGCCGGGCGGAGGCGGTCGAGCAGGAGCCGAGCCACGTCGGGCTGACCCCCGGCCCAGGCGTAACGGGCGGCGGTCAGGAGCCGGGCCGCCGAACGGGCCGGGTCGTCGCTGAGTTCCGCGGCCCAGCACAGCGCCGCCGACGCGGTGGCCCAGCCGTCGGCGCCACCGGCCGCCGCCTCTTCCAGCTCGTCGGCGAGGGTCGGGTCCACACCCGTCGCGGCGGCGGCGAGGTGCATCGCCCGGCGCAGCCGCTGCCCGTCGGCGACCAGCGCCCCGGCGAGGAGTCGGTGCGCCGCGCGTCGGTCGGCGAGCGGCGCGCCGGCCGCGATCATCGTGCGCACCAGCGGCTGAGGGAAGGTGACGCCTCGGGGTTCAACGCGGACCAGGCCCGCCACCTCCGCCGGGGCGAGCGCCTCGACCTCGCCGCCGGCGGCCCGGATCATTCCCGACCCGCCGCCCTCGTCGAGCGCGGCGAGCAGCAGCACCCGTCGGGTCTCCGGCGGCAGTCGGTCCAGCCGGGCCCGGTACGCACGGCCCAGGACGCCGTCCGCCGGTGGCGCCGCCGGCAGCGACTCCTCCCCGCGCCACTGACCCGGGCTGAGGACCGCGACGAGGTCCACCAACGCCTGCGGGTTGCCGCCTCCGACGACGGCCAACGCGGTCAGGACCGACGCTGCGGGGCGCTCGGGAAGGCGGTCGGCCTCCTCCGGTCGGGCGGACGACCGCAGCCGGTCGGTGAGGACGGCGGCGCTCTCCTGCTCGGTCAACGCGCGCAGCCGGTACGCGGGTATCCCGTCGACAGCGGCGGTGACACCTGCGGTGAGCAGGACGGCGACGGGCAGAGGCCGCAACCGGCGGGCGACGAAGGCCAACACCTCGGCGGTCTGCGGGTCACCCCGGTCGACGTCGTCCATGGTGACGAGCAGCGGACGGTCCCGAGCCGCCGCGCCGAGCAGCCCGAGCACCGCCATCGACAGCGTCAGCCGGCGGTCGGCCGGGCAGCCGTCGCCGGCCAGCGCGCGCCGCAGCAGCCGCCGCTGCTCCTCGGGCAGGGCGGCGGCCCGGTCGAGCACCGGGTCGACCAGACGTTGCAGGCCGGCGTACGGGAGAGCGGCCTCCTCGGCGAGCCCGCTCCCGGCGAGCACTGTGCAGCGCTGGGCGTGCCGGTGGGCGTAGCCGACCAGCGCCGTCCGACCCGATCCGGGTTCGCCGTGCAGCAGCAGGGCACCGCCACCGCTTGTCACGTCGTCGATCAGGCTCCGGACCGACCGGCACTCGTCGTCCCGGCCACGCAGCACGGTTAGTTGCACTCTTGATGCAGCAACCATGCCTGCCAGTGTCACCCATTGGGATCCGGATGGAAAGAGGCTGCGACATCGAACCAGACCGATGTCAGTCGGCCGCGACCTCCGCCAACAGGGCACCCACCGTCCGGGTCATCACCGCGCGAGCCTGGTCCACGCCGAGATCGAGGCCGTACCGCAGCATCGACCAGGCTGGCCACATGCTCGCCGCCACCAGGGCGTTGAGCAGTTGCTCCCGCCCCCGACCAGCCAGCACCAGCTCGGGGGCGAAGAGGTCCTCGACCTCGTCCCGTACCCGGTCGATGTGCTTGAGGCGGTTGCGGTGCAACTGCTCGGAGACCGGCTCCCGCATCTGGGCGGCCCGTGCCGACGGGGCGATGAGCTGGAGCAGCCGGGCCCGCTGTCGGCAGTACGCGTCGACCCGCTTCGCCAGCGGCATCCCGGTCGGGATCGGCCGGTAGGCGGCGTCCTGCTGGCGGAGCACCTCCGCGCCGCTCGCCTCGAAGAGCGTCTCCATGTCCTTGAAGTTGGTCCACAGCGTCCGCAGCGAGATGCCGGCCCGCTCGGCGATGCGTTCCCCCGTCGGGCGCAGGTCGCCCTCGCCGATGAGCGCGAGGTGCGCCTCGACGATGGCCGCGCGGGTGCGCTCGGCCCGGGCGGTGCGCCCGTCGACCCGACTCGCTACCTCGACCCCGTCCATCCGCCCCCGCCTCCTCACCGCCACGGCGTCTCCTGACGCACCGCCGAGTCTAGACAGGCGGTGATCAGCGGTTCCGGGCCGACCGTCGGCACCGTCATCCGGACCGACCGGTCAGCGAGACGCCGCCGTCGCGGGCGACGGCCGGGCCGATGCCGCGACTCGTGCCGGCGACGATCACGACACGATGCCGAAGCCGAACCGAATATGCATTCACAGTGCAGATAGTAGGAGGACAGATCGGTGACGGTCAACGCCCGGACGATCAGTCGGAGTACGCGGGCACAGCCGTCCGACCGGGCACGGTCAGGTGGGACCACGCCCGGTCGGACGGCTGCCGATCGGGTCAGGAGACGGTCGGCACCCCGTTCGCCGGCGGCGCGGCCGGAGCGACGGTGTACTCGGTGACCGCACCGTCGGCCTCGTCGGTCTCGTACGCCGGCCCGAAGTAGCTCTGCACTCCCCCGGTCACCCGGCTCAGGCGCTGACCGCCGTAGCCTGAGTGGTCCTTCTCGGAGAAGCGCAGCGGCACCAGCCCGGGGCCCTGGAAGCCGCCCTTCTGCACGGCCTGGAGCACCTTCTCGCGGGTGAGGTCCTTGCCGGCAGCGAGCAACGTCTGCACGAAGAGGTAGCCGACCGACATGCCGTAGACGGTGTTGCCGTCGAACGGGGCGTCCCCGTTGTGCTCCTTGTTGACCTTCGTGAAGAGCTGGATCCACGGGTTCGCGGTGTCGTTCTGCATCGGCAGGTAGTTGGTGCCGACCATGCCCTCCAGCAGCGGCGCGGCGGCACCGAGTTGCTTGGCCAGGGTCGGGTGGTCGGCGCCGACGTTGGAGACCAGCCACTGCGGCTTGAAGCCCAGCCGGGCCGCGGTGCCGACGGAGAGCGCGGTGAAGCCCGGCACCGTGGCGAGCACGACGACCTGGCATCCGGCCGCCTTGAACGCGCCGATCTGCGGAGCGACGTTGGTGTTGCTGGTGACGTACGTCTGCTTCACCGCCACGGCACCAGCGCCGAGCACCTTCTCCACACCGGCCAGGCTGTCCCGGCCGAAGTCGTCGTCCTGGCCGAGGAAGCACACCTTCTGCCCGGCCAGGTCCCGCTTCGCGTAGTTGGCGAGGATCTTGCCCTCCACCGTGTAGTCCGGGTTGAACCCGAACGTGCCGGGATACTTGTCCGGCTGGTCCCAGCTGCGGCTGCCGGAGGCGACGAACAGGTCGGGCACCCGGTTGCTCTTCAGGAAGTCGAGCACGCCGGTGTGCGTCGGCGTGCCGAGGCCGTTGAGGATGGCGAAGACCTTGTCCTGCAGGACGAGCTGACGGACCACCTGCTGGGTGTTCGCCGGGTTGTAGCCGTCGTCCATGATCTTGTAGGTGATCTTCCGGCCGTGCACACCGCCGTTGGCGTTGACATAGTCGAAGTACGCCTTCGTCGCCGGGGCGATCTTCGAGTAGCCCGCCGAGGCCGGCCCGGTGAGCGGCATGTGGGTGCCGACGACGACCTCGGTGTCGGTGACGCCCGGCACGGACGCTCCGCCGGGACCGGAACCGTCGTCACCGCTGCAACCAGCGGCGGCGGCCAACAGGGCGATGGTGCTGGCGATCGCGAGACCACGTTGTGCCAAACGGTGCATGGAGAACACCGACCTTTCTCGGTCCGGTTTGCGGGAACGGTGTGGGTGGTGGGGCGCCCGGCCGGGGCCGGGCTGGAGAACAGCTCAGGAACGCCGGGCCCGCAGGCGCCGACCAAGACGGGACAGCAGTCCCTGCACACCGCCGGGAGCGGCGATCATGACGACGATCAGGGTGAGGCCGAAGATCGCCAGCGGGAGGTTGCCCTCCAGCCGCTGCGCCACGGCGGGCGAGAGCGTGAGCATCTCCGTCACGGAGTGGGTGAGGTCGGGCAGGGCGACCAGCAGGACGGCACCCCACAACGCGCCGGTGAGACGGCCGAGACCACCGATCACCACGGCCATCAACAGGAACAGCGACAGGGTCAGCGAGAACGCCCCCGGGGAGACGCTCTGCGCGAGGACCGCCAGCAGCGCGCCGCCGAGTCCGGCGGTGGCGGCACTGACCACGAACGCGAGGACCTGGGTGCGGGCCACGTGGATGCCGGCGAGACGGGCGGCCACCTCGTCGTCCCGGACCGCCCGGAAGGTCCGCCCGTACCGGCTGCGGATGAGGTTGGCCAGCAACAGCAGGGCGAGCAGGGTCGCCGCCCCGGTGAGCCAGAGCTGCCACCGCTCGTAGGGGAAGTACGGGCCGAGCGCCAACGGCGGCGGCTCCACCGGCACGGACAACCCCTGCTCCCCGTTGAACACACCGTCGAAGGTCACCGCCAGCGCCGGCACGACGATGGCCACCGCGAGGGTCACCCCGGCCAGGTAGGGGCCGCGTAGCCGGGCCGCGGCCACACCCACCACCGCGCCGACCGCGACAGTGCTGACGATCGCCGCGACCAGCGAGAGCGGCAACAGCCAGCCGCCGGTCATCCCCCGGTCGGCGAACGCGTTCTGACACAGGGCCACCGTGTACGCACCGGTGGCCATCAACGCCCCGTGCCCGAGCGACAGTTGACCGTTGAGGCCGGTGAGGACGGTCAACCCGGCAGTCGCGCAGAGGTAGGCCGCCACCGTGGCGAGCTGAAAATTCCGGAACGGCTCGACGGCGTAGCTGACCCCCACCAGCACCAACCCGACGACCAGCACGATCGCGAGGTGGCGCAGCACTGTCGAGCCGCGTCTCCGGTTGACGGGACGCCCGGCGGCGTCGTCCGACCGCTGCCTCGGCGGCAGCGCCGCCTTCGTGGCGCTCACACCCGCCTCGCCGCGACCGGGGCGAACAACCCGCCGGGCCGGACCAGCAGCACCGCCAGCAGCAGGACCAGCACCGCGAGCGGCGTGAGGTCACTGCCGGCGTAGCCGCTCACATAGGAGAGCAGCAGACCCACCACCAGCCCGCCGACCACAGCGCCCGGCGGGCTGTCCAGCCCACCCACCACCGCCGCGGTGAACGCGGAGACGAACACCAGGTCCATCGCGTGCGGATGCAGGCCCAGCTCCGTCGGGATGACCAGCATGGCGGCCAGCGCGCCCACCCCGGACGCCAGCGCCCACCCGAGGGTCAACATGCCACCGACGTTGACCCCGAGCAGCCGGGACACCTCGGGCGCGAAGGCCGCCGCCCGCATCCGCAACCCCACCGGGGTACGCGCGAACATCCACGCGAGGGCGCTGACCACCACCCCGATCGTGGCGAAGACGAACAGATCGTACGGCGACAGCACGGCGACACCGCCCACGCTGAGCGCGGCCCTGCTGAACGGCGCCTCGGCGGGGCGGAACTCGTTGCCGTACACCATGCCCAGCACGGCCTGGATCAACAGCACCAGCCCGAGCGCGACGATCACCGGGTTGAGCGGTGAGGCATGGTCGACGTGCCGCATCACGACGCGGTCCACCAGCGCACCGAGCAGCAGGCCGGCGACGATCGCGACCACGAAGCCCAGCCAGTAGGAACCGGTCGCGGCAGCGACGGAGTACGCGACGTACGCGGCGGCGACGGCCATCGCGCCCTGGGCGAAGTTGACGACCCGCGCCGCCCGCCAGATGAGCACCAGGGCCAGCGCGAACGCGGCGTACACCGCGCCCCGGGACAGGCCGTCGACGGTGAGGAAGACGAAGCGGTCCAACAGTCCTCCCTCCGGGGGACGAGGTGGTGGTCAGAAACCGAGGTACGCGTGGCGCAGGTCGACGTCGTCGCGCAGCTTCGCCGCCGGGGCGGCGATCACCACCCGGCCGAGAGACATCACGATCCCCTGGTCGGCGACGGCGAGCGCGCTGCGGACGTTCTGCTCGACCAGCAACACGGTCAGGCCGGTGCGGTCGCGGAGCTGGCGGAGCAGGGCCATGGTCCGGGCGACCACCCGGGGCGCCAGGCCGAGCGACGGCTCGTCCAGCAGCAGCAGGCGGGGGCGACCGACCAGGGCCCGGCCGAGCGCGAGCATCTGACGCTCACCGCCGGAGAGCTGGTGTCCGAGGTGCCGGCGGCGACGGGCCAGGGGCTCGAACAGCTCGTAGACCTCGTCCAGGGCCCGTCCGGCGTCGGCCCGGTCGCGCCGCCACAGCCCACCGAGGCGCAGGTTCTCGTCGACGGTCAACTCGCTGATCACACCCCGGCCCTCCGGCACGTGCGCCATGCCGCGTCGGACGAGCTGCTCCACCGGCGTACCCCGTAGGTCCTCCCCGGCCAGGACGACCTGGCCGGCGGCCGGACGGATCATGCCGGAGAGCGCACGCAGCAGGGTCGTCTTGCCGGCGCCGTTGGCCCCGACGACCGCGGCGATCGTGCCCGCCGGGACGGTGAGGTCGACGGCCTGCAACACGGGCGCGGCGCCGTAACCGGCCACCAGCCCGCGCACGACGAGCAGATCGGTGCCGGTCATGCTGAGCCACCTTTCGTTCGCGACTGCGGGGCTCGCAAACCCGGCTCACTCCTCGCGCTCACTGGGTGGCCTCCTCGACGGCGGCACCGAGGTAGGCGTCGGTGACCGCCGGGTCGTCCCGGACCTCGTCCGGAGTGCCGGCGGCGATCACCCGGCCGAAGTCGAGCACCACCAGCTCGTCGCAGACCGCCATCACCAGGTCCATGTGGTGCTCGACGAGCAGCACCGCGCAGGGGTCGTCGTCCCGCCGGGGAAGCCCGCGGATCAGCTCCGCCAGCTCGGTGATGTCGTCGGCGCCGAGGCCACCGGCGGGCTCGTCGAGCAGGAGCAGCCGGGGTCGGGCGGCGAGCGCGCGGGCCAGGGCGACCCCCTGGCGTACCGCGAAGGGCAGTGTGGTCGGTGCGGCCTCGGCGTGCGCGGCGATGCCGAGACCGTCGAGGATGTCCAGGGCGTGCTGGCGTAGCCGGCGCTCGTCACGGTCGCTGGCCGGCAGCCCGAGCAGCGCCGGGACGAACCCCGCACGGGCGGTGTGCGAGGCGCCGGTCATCACGTTCTCCAGCACACTCAGACCGGCGAAGAGTCCGGTGCCCTGGAGGGTGCGGGCGATGCCGAGCCGGGTCAGCCGGTGCGGCCGTGGGCGCAGCGGCCGACCGTCGAGGGTGAGCGAACCCGTCTCCGGCGCGACGAAGCCGCAGATCACGTTGAACAGCGTGGTCTTGCCCGCGCCGTTGGGCCCGATCACGCCCACCACCCGGTTGGGTGGCACCCGCAGCGAGACGTCGTCGAGGGCGGTGAGGCCGCCGAAACGGACGCCGATGTGGTGCAGTTCGAGGCCGCGCTCCATCACCCATCCCTCTGTCGTGGCGGGTGTTTATTTACACTCGCAGTGTACGTTTCTCGGGTATCGCGTCAAGACCTTCGATGCCCTACCGCACGCGGACGGGGCGGTCGCCGTCGGCGACCGCCCCGCGTCACGATCAGGCGCTGGGACAGGTGTTGCGGTACTCCTGAATGGCCGAGCCGCTCGGGCCGGGGCAGAGGAACTGCTCGTAGCGGGTGTCGTCGTCGACGAACCGCTTCAGCCAGGCCACCATCTGCCGGCCGGTGGGCGTGTTCGTGGTCTGCGGGAAGAAGTGGCTCGCCCCGTTCAACTCCAGGTACGCCTTCTCGGCGGACGACGGGATGCTGTTGTAGAACGGCACCGAGTGCGTCGCGACGGGTGCGACGCTGTCGCTCTCGCCGCCGATGATCAGCGTGGGCACCCGCAGCTCGGACCAGCTCTTGTCCAGGTTCCACGGCGCCAGCGGCACCGCGGCCTGAAGCGACGGCCGCGACGAGGCCGCCTCCAGACTGCCTCCGCCGCCCATGGAGTGACCGGCCACCGCGAGTCGACTGCTGTCGATCCGGCTGCGCACCGAGCTGCGCTGGGTGAGGTAGTCCAGCGCGGCGAGCAACTGCCGCCCCCGGCTGTCCGGCTGGTCCAGGCGGGTGTTGGTCTCGATGCCGATCACCACGAAACCGTGCGAGGCGATCCGCGGCCCGAGCCAGCTGATGCTGGACCACGAGGCGGTGTAGCCGGGTGAGATGGCGATGGCGCCGAAGGTGCCCTCGCTGGTGCTGGTCGGGTAGTAGATGACGCCGCCGCCGAAGCCGGTGACGCCGAGCGAGGACACACTCTGCGACGCCGTGGCGAAGGGCCCTCGGCTGGCTTCCAGGATGGCGGTGGTCGGAGCGGGGCCCCGCTCGTACGGGCCGGCGGCCTGTGCGGCACCGGACGGTCCGGCCAGGACGACGCCGGCGACCAGAGCGGCGGACAGACCGAGCCGGGCGGCGACGGAACGGGGACGGGTGGTGGTTGGTGAGGACACGTCGGGCACTCCCTAAGTCGAGGGATATCGACGTGTGTCAGTTTTGGCCGCTCAGCCCGGTCGCCGCATCGGCAGAATCACCAGTCCTGGCGGCATTTGCCGTGATCAGCCGTGTTTCGGCCCTCCGACCAGGGGTAGCAGGGCAGGCGCCCGCCCGTACACGCGCCATCGAGAGGTTCACCCCGTGGATTCCAGCAAGCCCGCCGAGGCGGTCAAGAACGCCGTGAAGACCGCCTCAGGAAAGATCGCCGACGCCCTGACCCCCGACGTCCCGGGCGCGCCGGGAAGCGCGCCACCAACCGTCGAGGAGCCGACGACGCCGCACGACCCGCTGCCACCGAAGCCGGAACAGGGGGCACCGCAGACGCGTACGCCCACCGGCGCCGAGACCGGCGCGCCGCCCACCGCCAAGGGTCAGCAGGGTGCGTACCTGACGACCGCCAACGGCGCACGACTGCGCGACACGGACCACTCGCTCAAGGCCGGACCGCGTGGCCCGGTGCTGCTCCAGGACCACCACCTCCGCGAGAAGATCACGCACTTCGACCACGAACGCATCCCCGAGCGGGTCGTGCACGCGCGGGGCGCCGGTGCGCACGGCGTGTTCACCGCGTACGGCACCGCCGAGGCGGTCACCCGGGCCGGGTTCCTGAAGAAGGGGCGGGAGACCGAGGTCTTCGTACGCTTCTCCACAGTGCTCGGGTCGCGCGGCTCGGCCGACACCGTCCGCGACACCCGCGGCTTCGCGACGAAGTTCTACACCGATGAGGGCACCTTCGACCTGGTCGGCAACAACATGCCGGTGTTCTTCATCCAGGACGCCATCAAGTTCCCCGACATCATCCACGCCGGCAAGCCGCACCCGGACCGGGAGATCCCGCAGGCGCAGAGCGCCCACGACACCTTCTGGGACTTCGTGTCGCTGCACACCGAGGCGCAACACCACGCACTGTGGAACATGTCCGACCGGGGCATCCCGCGCTCCTACCGCACGATGGAGGGCTTCGGCGTGCACACCTTCCGCCTCGTCAACGAGGCCGGGGAGACGGTGCTCGCCAAGTTCCACTGGAAGCCGAAGCTGGGCGTGCACTCCCTCACCTGGGAGGAGGCCCAGATGCTGAGCGGGATGGATCCGGACTTCCACCGTCGCGACCTCTACGACGCCATCGAGGCCGGCGCGTACCCGGAGTGGGAGCTGGGCATCCAGGTCTTCCCCGACACCCCCGAGGAGACCTTCGCCGGCATCGACCTGCTCGATCCGACGAAGATCGTGCCGGAGGAGTTGGCCGAGGTGCAGCCGATCGGCAGGCTGGTCCTCAACCGGACGCCGACGAACTTCTTCGCCGAGACCGAGCAGGTCGCCTTCCACCTGGGCCACCTCCCGCCGGGCATCGACGTCACGAACGACCCGCTGTTGCAGGGCCGGCTCTTCTCGTACGTCGACACGCAGCTCACCCGGCTGGGTGGGCCGAACTTCGCGCAGATCCCGATCAACCGCCCGCACGCGGCGGTGAACGACATGCTGCGCGACGGGTTCCACCAGCACGCCGTGCACGCGGGCGTCGCGCCGTACCGACCGAACTCGCTCGACGGCGGCAACCCCTTCCCCGCGGGCGACGCCGAGCAGGCGTTCGTCGACGTGCCGGTCACCGTCGCGCAGGCGCCCAAGGTACGGGCGAACCCGGCCTCGTTCGACGACCACTACAGCCAGGCACGCCTGTTCTGGGCGAGCATGTCGCCGGTCGAGAAGGAGCACATCATCCGGGCGTACACCTTCGAGCTGGGCAAGTGCTACCACCAGGCGATCAAGGAACGCCAACTGCGCAGCCTCGCCGCCATCGACCCGGTGCTGTGCGAGCAGGTCGCCGCCGGTCTGGGCCTGCCCGCACCGCAGCCCAGCGTGCCGCTCGCCGACGTCACGCCCAGCCCGGCGCTGTCGCAGGTCGGCCGGGAGTGGCCGAGCGACGGTCGTACCGTCGGGATCGTGGTCGACCCGGACGGTGACCTGGACGGTGTCGCCGAGGTCCGGCGGGCCGTGTTCGAGGCCGGCATGGTGCCGTTGCTCATCGCCCCGCGCGGTGGCCTGGTCGCCGACCTGCCGGTGCAGCGGACCTTCGCCACCGGCCGGTCGGTCGAGTTCGACGCGGTCCTGCTGGCCGGAGCGCCGGTGCCCGCACCGGACGCCCTCCCCGCCCGCGACGACAAGGCGGGCCGCCCCGGCCCGGCCGCCGTGGATCCCCGCGTGCTGCTGCTCGTCGAGGAGTGCTGGCGGCACGCCAAGGCGATCGGCGCCTGGGGCGCCGGCGTCAGCGTGTTGGAGCAGGTCGGGGTGGCCGGCACCCCCGGCGTCGTCGCGGCGGGCTCCGGTGCCGAGGCCCTGACGGCGGTGCAGCGGTTGATGGCCGCGCACCGGGTGTGGGAACGGTTCCCGGCCTCGGTGGCCTGACCCGGCGCCGAGCACCGACGAGGGCTGCCTTCCAGCGGGAGGCAGCCCTCGCTGGTGCTCGGGTGCGGCAATCTCTATTACCGGATCATGACAATCCGTGGATCATGTGCGGATATCCGGCTGGCAGTTTTCGATGAATGAACCAACAGCTGACCGGGTCCCCGGTCGCGGAGCTGCCGCCCGACGAGACGCGCGTCCGGCTCCGCCACCGGCACCGGACCGGGACGACCCGCGCGGACGGACGATCGCGGCGGGCGGAGTGGGCCGACGCCGCGAAGGGCGCCTGCATCATTCTCGTCGTCCTGTGGCACGTCGTGGTGAAGGACTACCTACAGATCGACTGGCACGTCGGCGTACCGGTGCCGGGCCTGTGGGGGACGCTGGGCGAGCAGTTCCTCCCGTTGCGGATGCCGCTGTTCTTCACCATCTCGGGCGTCTTCGCGGCGAACGCCGCCCAGCGCCCCTGGCGGGTCGTGGCCCGCAGCCGGATCGCCGGTTTCCTCTACCTGTACGCCCTCTGGCTCCTGATCCACACTGCGGTCCTCGCCGCCGCCCCCGGGCTGCCGACCGACCGCGCCACCTCCGCTCTCGGCGTGCTGGAGCAGCTCACCATCACGCCGTCCAATCTCTGGTACCTGTACGCCCTCGCGTGGTACTTCACGATCGCCAAGGCGACCCGTCGGGTGCCCTGGGCGCTGGTGCTCGTACCCGCCGGGGTGCTGTCCGCCGTCGCCGCCGCCGGCCTGCTCGACACCCCGGGCAACCGTGGTGGCCTCTACCAGAACCTGGTGTTCTTCCTCGCCGGCCTGTACCTGCGACCGCGGATCGTGCGCTGGGCCGAGACCGCCGGGCGACGCCGTCTCCTGCTGACCTCGGGCGGCTACGTCCTCGCGCTCGCCGCGATGGCGGCGGTCGGCGCGCAGCGGTGGTTCGGCGTGTGGCCGGCGGTCTCCGTCGTGGCAGTGATCTTCGGCATAACCGCAGCTGCGCAGCTGTCCCGCTGGTCGGCACTCAGCAAACCGCTGGCTAGTCTCGGCCGCATCACCCTGCCGATCTACGTCGTCCACATGCCGGTCCTGGCTCTGCTGCACCGGCTGGTGCTCGTACCGGTTTCCGAGCTGGGCGCGTCCGCTCAGGGCCTGATCGTGCTCGGATATCCGGTTCTGCTGACCGGCCTGGTGATCGCTCTGAGCCTGGCCGCGCACCGTGGCCTGCTGGCGGTCCGGGCGGGCTGGCTGTTCGCCCTGCCCGGTCCGCGCCGCCCGGAGGCGGCCCGATGAGCGCCCTGGCCGAGGCGCTCGTCGACCTCGACGCGATCGCCGCCAACGTGCGGACGATCGCGTCGGTGACCGGCACCGACCTGATGGCGGTGGTGAAGGCCGACGGGTTCGGCCACGGCGCGACGCAGGTGGCGCGGGCGGCCCTTCGCGCCGGCGCGAGCTGGTTGGGGGTGACCTCGACGAGCGAGGCGCTGGCCCTGCGCGCCGCGGGTGTGACCGCGCCCACGTTGAGCTGGCTGCACAGCCCGAACGACGACTTCGGTAAGTTGATCAACGCTGGTGTCGACGTCGGCGTGTCGACGACGACGCACCTGCACGCCGTCGCCGACGCGGTCCACCGGCTCGGCGTACCGGCGATGGTGCAGCTCAAGGCCGACACCGGTCTGTCCCGCAACGGGGCCGCCGGCGACGACTGGCCCGAGTTGGTCGGTTGGGCGCGCAAGTACGAACGGGAGGGTGGGATCCGGGTGCGTGGGGTGTGGTCCCACCTCATGGACGCCGACGTCCCGGGTGCCCCCGAGCTGAACCGCCAGGTGACGGCCTTCGAGGAGGCGCTGCGCGTCGCACGGTCGGCGGGCCTCGACCCCGAACTGGTCCACCTGGCCAACTCGGCGGCCGCGTTGTCGGCGCCACGGACCCGCTACGACCTCTGCCGGATCGGGATCGCGCTGTACGGCGTGGACCCGTTCGGCGCCACCGGCCCGGGCGAGTTCGGGCTGCACGCCGCGATGACGGTGCGGACGAGCGTGGTCAACGTCAAGCGGGTGCCGGCCGGCACCGGCGTCTCCTACGGGCCCGAGCACGTGACCGGGGCACCGACCACTCTGGCGCTGCTGCCGCTCGGGTACGCCGACGGCCTCCCCCGCGCCGCGGGTGGCCGCGCCCGGGTGTGGCTCGCCGGCCGGCGGTGCCCGATCGTCGGGCGCATCGCCATGGACCAGTGCGTGGTCGACGCCGGGGACCTTCCCGTGGCGATCGGCGACCCGGTCGTGGTGTTCGGCCCGAGCGAGGCCGACCAGGACCCGCCGACCGTCGCCGAGTGGGCCCGCTGGGCCGACACCAACCCACACGAGATCTTGACCGGGATCGGGGCCCGGGTGGCCCGCGACCACCTCCACGGAAGGGCACGTATTTCATGACAACCCGACTGGCAGTGCTGTACGGCGGGCAGAGCGGCGAGCACGACGTGTCCTGCCGCTCGGCGGCGAGCATCCTCGCCCACGTGGACCGTGCGCGGTACCGGGTCACCGAGGTGCTCATCGACACCGACGGCGGCTGGCACGTCGACGGACGCCCGACGGCACTCCCTGCGGCGTTGCGCGTGCTGCGCGCCCAGGACGTGGTGTTCCCGGCTCTGCACGGCCCGTACGGCGAGGACGGCACCGTCGCCTCGCTGCTGGAGTGGCTCGGGGTGCCGTACGTCGGCAACGGTGTCTTCGCCAGCGCCGCCGGTATGGACAAGGGCGTCACCAAGCGGCTCCTCGCCGCCGAAGGGCTGCGGGTCAGCCCGGGGGTGACCCTGCGGTCGGGCGAGGACCTGTCGCCCGAGGACCGGCAACGTCTGGACCTGCCGGTCTTCGTCAAACCGGCTCGGGCCGGGTCCAGCCTGGGTGTCGTCAAGGTGGACGACTGGTCGGGGGTGCCCGCCGCGCTGGAGCAGGCCCGACAGGTCGACCCGAAGGTGCTCGTCGAGCAGGGGGCCCGGGGTCGGGAGATCGACGTGGCGGTCCTGCAGCACCCGGACGGCCGGGTGCAGGCCGGCCCGCCGCTGGAGATCCGGGTGACCGGGGCCGGCTTCTTCGACTACGACGCGAAGTACGACGGCGGCGCGATCTTCCAGATCCCCGCCGCGCTGGACGCCGCGACCACCGAGGTGCTCCAGGACCGCGCGATCCGCGCCTTCCACGCCCTCGACTGCCGTGGGTTGCTCCGGGTGGACTTCTTCCTGCCCGCCGAGGGGTCGCCCGAGCCCATCGTGAACGAGGTGAACACGTTCCCCGGCTTCACCGCCGCGTCGCAGTTCCCGCAGATCTGGCAGAAGGCCGGCCTCGGCTTCGTCGACCTGATCGACATCCTGATCGACGGCGCGCTGGCCGACGAGGACGGGAGCCGCTCCGGCGGACTTCCTCGGCCGGCACGGGCGGTCGACCTGGTGTGAGCGGTGGCGGGTGCCCGGTCATCTGATTGGGCACCGCCGCGGCTGCCGAGCGCCGTCGGGTCCGACGATGCTGACCGCTGCGGGACCATTCACCAGGCCTACCTGCGTCGCGCTGTCGGTCACCGTGCAGACGATCTGGTCGAACGCGTCGGCCGTCAACGGCCCCACCGCACCGGTCGTCTTCACCGTGAGGTCAGATCTCTGCGCCGCCGGCTTCACCGTGAACGGGCCGAGCCCGGCGGGCACCTCGCTGGTCAGGCCGCTGGCGCGTTCCTCCCCGCTCGGACCGGCCGCGAGCAGGGCGAGGGCCTGAGCCGGCTGGCAGGGCGAGCCGCCCGGGGCCGACGGTGAACAGGTCACGGCGGGCGTGACACCGGCCTGGGTCGCCTTCGGCTGCCGGAGGACCAGCGCGAGGTCACCCTGCGCGAGCAGGTAGATCCCGATGCCCTCGGTCGGGCCGCTGACCGCGGCGCGACCGGTGATGACGGCGCTGGGCCGCACCCCGCAACCCGCGGTGAGCACTGCGACGAGCAGCCCGCCGGCGACCAGCGCGCGACCCGTCCTCCGGGTGTTCACCGGGCACCTCCCTCGTTCGTCGTGTCGCGGGGCAGGCGGAGCGTGAACACGGCGCCGCCATCGGGGCGGTTGTCGGCGACGAGGCTTCCCCGGCGGTCACCGTGGCGGTGCAGTCGCGCGTTCTCCCAGGAGACGGCGAGACCGAGGCCGCTACCCTCGGACCGGGTCCGGGCGGTGTCGGCCTTGTAGAAGCGGTCGAACACGTGCGGCAACACCTCCGGGTCCAGTCCGGGCCCCCGGTCGGCCACCTCGATGGTGACCCAGTCCCCGTCGGCGCCCAGGCGCACCGACACCGGCTCGGCGCCGTGCCGCAGGGCGTTGCCGACCAGGTTGGCGACGATGACGTCCAGCCGGCGGGGGTCGAGCCGGGCCACCACACCCGGCGGCAGTTCCGTGTGCACCCGGTCGACCCAACCGCGGATGCGCAGGGCGGCGGTCACCGCCGCGGCCACGTCCACGTCGTCCAGGGCGAGCCGCGCCGTGCCGGAGTCGAACCTGCTGACCTCGATGAGGTCGTTGACCAGTTGGGTGAGGTTCTGGGTCTCCCGACTCACCAGTCGGGCCGCCCGCCCCGCGTCCCCGGGCAGGTGTTCGGCCTCCTCGTCGAGCACGTCGGTGACCGCCGTCATCGCGGCCAACGGCGTACGGAGTTCGTGCGAGACGTCCGCCACGAACCGGCGCGCGTCGGACTCCATCCGTCGCAGCTCCCCGACCTGCCGCTCCAGCGTCCCGGCGGTGTCGTTGAAGGTCCGCGCCACATCGGCCAGCTCGTCGACGCCCCGGACGGTCAGCCGGGTGGTCAGGTCACCCTCGCCGAGGCTGCGCGCCGCCCGGCCCAACTCGCGTACGGGTCGCAGCACGCTGCCGGCGGCCAGCAGGGCCAGCAGGACGGCGAGGACCAGCGACAGCCCGCCGGTCAGCCAGGCGCGGGCGGCGAGCTGGTCGATGCTCTGCTGCTCGGGCAGGAGGCTGCGCATCGAGTACACCTCGAGCCCGGACGGTCGGGAGGTGCCGTCGGGTCGTTCGAGCGCCAACTGGGTGCCGATGAGCAGCTTGGGTTCCCCGTCGAACGCGACCCGTTGCCAGGCGATCCGGCCGTCGCCGACCTCCCGCCGCAGCTCCGGGGTGAGCGCCTCGGTCACCCCGGCACCCTGCGACCGCAGATCGTGGTAGACGACCACCGTGGTCGTCTTCCGGTCGGAGAGACGCTGGGCCAGGATGTCGAGGTCGTCCTGGGTCGGCGGCAACTGGGCTATCGGGTAGTACTTGGTGAGCTGGTCGGTCAGCGACGTCACCGCGGCGTCCTGCGCCTGTTGCAGGATGACCGTCCGGGCCTGGACGTAACTGCCGCTGGCCACGACGGCCGCGGTGGTCACGCCGAGCAGCACGAACGTCAGGAGCAGCCGGACCCGCAGGCCCGAGACCCGCGCGCCGGCCCGGCGCCAGAGTGTCACAGCGGCCCGAACCGGTATCCGAAACCGCGCACGGTCTGGATGAAGACCGGTGCCGACGAGTCGACTTCGATCTTGGCGCGCAGCCGCTGGACGCACGCGTCCACGAGCCGGGAGTCGCCCAGGTACCCGTGTTCCCACACGGCCTCCAGCAGTTGCTGGCGGCTGAGCACCTGGCCCGGCGTGTGCGAGAGTTCGAGCAGCAGACGCAGCTCGGTCGGGGCGAGGCCGACGGGCACGCCGTCCTTGCTGACCACCAGCGCGGCCCGGTCGATGGTCAACGCGCCGTGCTGTTCCAGGCCGGGCCGCTCGCCACCGGCACGCCGCGACTCGCCGCCGGTCCGGCGGAGCACCGCACGGATGCGCGCCTCGAGCACCCGGGCCTGCACGGGCTTGACTACGTAGTCGTCGGCGCCGGCCTCCAGCCCCGCCACCACGTCCATGTCGTCGTTACGGGCGGTCAGCATGATGATCGGCAGGTCGCCGAGCTGCCGGATGCGGCGGCACACCTCGAAGCCGTCCATCCCGGGCAGCATCAGATCGAGGACCACGACATCGGAGGGGGTGCTGCGAAGCCGTTCCAACCCCTGCTCGCCGGTCTCCACGGCGTGCACCGTGTGGCCCTGTCGGGTGAGCGCCAGCTGAAGCCCGTCGCGCACCGTCTGGTGGTCTTCGATCAGCAGGACCTGGGACATGTCGTCAAGTATCCCATCATGAGATCTTTTGGAAATCAGCCGACGACGGCAGTCCACCACGCCGGGCTCCCAGCGGGACCACGAAGTCCGCCGAACGCACCAGGAACACCACCACACCCACCAGGACCATCGTCGTCGCACCCGCCACCACGATGGCGACGAGCGCCCCGCGCTGCACCGAGGCCGACAGACCGGGCACCACCGCCACCAGCGCCCACACCAGCGCGACCAGACCCACCGTCGCCTCGGCCGACCGACGCCACCGGCTCCCGCCGTCCGGTTCGCCGTCCGCGTCCCGGTCCCCGCGCAGGCCCACCAACGCGGCTGCGGCCAGGCAGAACAACGCCACCCCCAGCAGTACGCCGCCGAGCACGTCACTGAACCGGTGCCAGCCGGCGATCATCGTGGCCGAGGCGATCGCCGAGACACCGACCGCGCCGGGCACCGCCAGGAAGCGACGGGCCCATCCGGGCAGGACCAGCATGAACGCCAGCAGTAGCGCCGTCGCCGCCGCGACGTGCCCGCTCGGGAAGCTGTTGTGGGTGGTCGAACTCTCGATCTGGAGATCCGGACGGGGCAGCGCCGACTTCAGCGCACCGGCTGCCACCACCGCGCCGACCACCATGCCCACACCGGCGACCCCCGCCACCAGCCGGCGACGGAGCACACCCACCAGCAGCACCGCGCCGAGCAGGGCGGCGAGGAGTGTCGGACTGCCGAAGCCGGCCAGCAGGGTCTTGGCCGGACCCACCAGGTGGGTCTCCTGCTCGTATCCCCCACCCCGCTCGGCGCGCGGCAGGAGCAGGCCGTCCAGCCACTGACCGGGGTACGTCCGGACGAAGACGGCGGCGGTGAGCGCGAACGCGACCAGACAACACAGCGCCACCGCGAGCAGCCGGAAACCCAGCGGCACCGCCGCGCGGGCGGAGGGCAGGGGTCGCGCCGACGGCGCGCCGGGCGTCGCTCGCCCCACGGGGTACGACGATCCGATGGTCATGTCGGCCATGCTCGCTCCGGCAGGTCCGGATGCCGTACTCGGATTGTCTTGGTTCTGTCACAACCGCCCCCGGCGCCGGCCGGAGGCGGATCGTCGTCGGGAGGGCCGGGTGACCCTCGACGGACGTCTGACATCCACACGCTTGCATGCAACGATGTTTTACCCCGCCGAGATCAGCCACCACTAGGGTCAGGACACCGATCGATGTCTCGGTCATCGGTGCGAAGAATCCATCCGGAGAGCTGGGGCACCGGAAGGGGTGGGGGGAATGCAGGGAACTCCAGTCGCCAGCCTGGTCATCGGCATCGCGTCCTCGCCGGCCGAACGCCGACATCTGGCCCGGCTGCTCGGCGGCACTGACGCCTTTCTGATCGTCTCGACAGTCGACCAGGCCCGAGAGTTTCTCGGCGTGGTCGAGACGCCTACGGCGGCGACCTCACCGGACGGCCCGGGGCCCGTCGAGGCCCCGCAGGCCACCGCCGGGCTCGTCCCGGCCCCACAGGCCACCGCCGGGCTCGTCCCGGCCCCACAGGCCACCGCCGGGCTCGTCCCGGCCCCGCCGGCCACCGCCGGGCTCGCCGAGGTGACACCGAGCCCGCAGTCGCCGCCACCGGACCTGGCCGTCGACTCCGACCGTCGGGTGCTGCGGTGGCGCGATCAGGAGATCGACCTGACCCGGTTGGAACACGACGTCCTGCTCTGCCTGGTGCACGCGCCCGGGCAGATCTGGACCTACGAGCGTCTGCACCTCGAGGTCTGGGGCAACCGGCACCTCGGCCGGGGCTCCGACATGCACTCGGTGGTCCGCAGGGTGCGCGGCAAGCTCGCGAGACTCAACGCCGCGACGACCATCCACTCGGTCCGTGGGGTCGGCTTCCGGCTCGCCCCGGTCTGATCCCCCCGACACGGTCCGGCCCGCCTGGTCGGAGCCAGGCGGGCCGGACTGTGCGCTAGCGCTCGGGCGTCAGCACTTGATCGGCACCAACCCGAAGTTCTCCACCGTGGGAGTGGTGGTGTTGATCCTCGTCTGACGGGTCTGCGGCTTCCAGCCGTCCTTGGCGACGATCATCGTGAGCGGGTTGTTGCGGCGGTCCACCCAGTAGGCGTACCTGCCCTCGGCGTCGGTGGCGAAGGTGTACGACGCCGCCCACGAGTCGACCTGGACGACCGCGCCGGCGAGCGGCGAGGTCGCACCCTGGCAACTGCTGCCGATGACCGTTCCCATGAGCTTGCCCCACGTCTTCGGGGGGTTCGCGGTCATGCTCACCGCGACCGGCGCCACCGCGTACGGCGTGTTCTCCGTGATCCCGACGGAGCCGGAGTAGGTGCCCGGCTGGTCCACGTTGGCGGACAGGCCGACGGTGACCGTGACCTTCGCGCCCGGCGCCAGGGTGGCCGACGTCTTGTCGATGGTCATCCAGCTGACGTCGGCCACCGACTCGGCGCAACCCTCGAAGCCCGGGAGCACCTCGCTGTTGGCTGCCGCGTTGAAGTTGCCGGACGAGCCGCCGATCTTGTAGAAGCCGCATGCCGCGCCGCCCCGGTAACGGGGGGTGTTGGCGTTCGGCAGGTTGGACCACGAGCCGGCGGCCGGGTCGAAGGCGAAGCCGGCGTTGCTGATGGCCCCACCCTGCGAGCCACCGACGACGAGCAGCTTGCCGCTGGCGACGGCGTACGAGCTGGCCCAGTTGTCGGCCGGCGCGTCGGCGATCGCGGTCCAGGTGTTGGCACCCGGGTCGTAGGCGTAGCTGGACTTCTGCGCGGCGGAGCCGTCGTTACCACCGGTGCAGTAGAGGGTGCCGTCGATCCCGCCGCAGGAGGCGAAGGCCACCGACTTCGGGTAGTTGGCCACCGCCGCCCAGGCATCGGTGGCCGGGTCGTACCGGACGACGCTGTTCGACATCGGCGTGCAGTTGGCGGTGGTGCAGCCACCGACGGCGTACAGCTTGCCGTCGACGACCGCCTGACCGGCCGCGGCCCGGGGTGCCGGGTTGTCGGCCAGCTCGGTCCAGGTGTTGGCCCCCGGGTCGTACGACCAGGTGGCGGCGTCGGGCCCCTCGTCGCCCCAGCCGCCGCTGGCGATGATCTTGCCTTGCACGACGCCCACCGTCAGGGCGTTGCGTGCGCCCGGCAGATCGGCGATCGCCGTCCAGGTCTGGGCGGCCGGGTCGTAGGCGTAGTTCTTGGCGGTGGAGGCGCTACCGTCGCCACCCCCGATCGAGTACACCTTGCCGTCCAGGTTCACCACCCGGTTGTCCATCACGTTCGCCGGGTAGTTGGCGATGTCCGTCCACGGCGCGGCCTGCGGGCCGGTCGCGGCGGCGGTGGCCTTGGCCTCCTTGCCGGACGCCTTGGCGGCGAACGACGTCGGTGCGGTGAGCCGCTGCTCCGGAGCGCCGCTGGCGCCGAGCACCTGTTGCCGGGTGACGGTGGACCCGTCCGCCCGGAGGAGCTCGAAGCCGTTGTCCCGCTCGCTGAACTTGACCTCGACCGGCGCGCCGCCGGTGTTGGTCACCGTGAACGTCCTGCTCGCCTTGCCGTTGGGCATCTGGAGCGTGGCGCTCAGCTCGGTCGGGGTCACCGACAGTCGGCCCGCCGCGAGCTGGAAGTTCGCGGTGGTCGCCCAGTCGGCCTCGACGTCGACCGACTTGGTCTGGCTGACGTAGTTGCCGGCGGTCGCCGTGAACTGGTGCTCGCCGGTCAGCGACGAGTAGATCCAGTAGAAGCCGTCGGCCAGCCCCGGGTCGTCCGGGGTCGCCACGGTGACGGCCTTCTCGGCGGGCCGGTCCTTGCTGGTGACCGTCGCACCGTTGACGTAGCTGTCGTCGTTCTTGTCGCGGACGTTACCGACGACCAGCCCGCCGTCGACCGGCTCGCAGATGACCTGGCTGCCGATGAGGACGTTGTCGACCTCCCACCACCACTCGTACGAGGCGTCGTAGTAGTGGAACCGGACCTGCACCTGCGCCTGACCGGCCGCCTGCGGGATCGGGATCTCGGTCACCTTCGGGCCCCGGACGTCGGTCTCCTGCCGGAGCACGTTGGTCCAGGTGGCGCCACCGTCGATGCTCAGGTCGACGTCGGCGGTGTCGTCGTTGAGCTGGTTGAAGTCCTGGTTGAACCGGATGACCGGGGCGGTGACGCCGGTCAGGTCGATCACCGGGCTGACCAGGGAGGTGTCCTGGCTGCTGCCCGCGCCGTAGTCGTCGCTGTCGATCATCGCGAAGCCGCCGCTGCCGCCGGTCAGGTTGCCCCGGTCGCCGTCGTCGGTGAACTTCCAGACCTGGCCGCTGCCCGCGTTGTCCACGACGGTCCAGCCGGCCGGGGTGGTCGCGGCGTCGAAGGACTCGTACTCGCCGTCGGAGCCGAACGTGTAGCCGGGGGCGGTGGTGCAGGTGTCGGTGTCCACCGGGACGGCGACGTTGGCGGTGGCGTTGCCCGTGCCGACCACGACCTGCTTGGTGACGGTCTGGTAGCCCGGGTACTGCGACTCGTACGTCAGGGTGTAGGTCTGCCCGGCCGGCAGCTTGATGCTGTAACGGCCGTTCGACGGGGTGGTGTAGTCGTAGACGCCGGACACGCCGGCCACTGTCACCTTCGCGTAGAGCGGCCAGCCGTGACCGGAGCCGTCGGTGACCGCTCCGGTGACGTTGACACTGGGCACCGGCGTCAACGCGACGTTGAGCGTGGTGGTCGCGCCCTTGGCGACGGTCGCCGTCTTCGTGGTGCCGGCGTAACCGAAGGCCGCCACGGCGACCTGGTAGTCACCGGTGGGCAGCCGGGTCGAGTATGTGCCGTCGGCGCCGGTGGTCAGCTCCCGTGCGGTCGGGCCGGTGAGCGTGAGGGTCGCGCCGGCGATCGGGGCGCCGCTGGCCGCGTCGGTGACCGTGCCGGCCAGGGTGCCGATGTCGCCGGTCGGGGCCGCGTTGAGCAACGCGAGGGCGTCCAGGCGACCCTCGCCGTAGACGTTGTTGTCGGCGGCGGTGCCGCCGCACTGGTCGTCGGCCTTGTCGATCGCCGTGCCGTTGAGCAGCGCACGGGTGGCGTCGACGTCACCGATCAGCGAGGGCGCCGCCGAGTAGAGCAGCGCGATCGTGCCCGCGAGGTGCGGTGCGGCCATCGAGGTGCCGCTGATGCTGCCGTACGCGCTGCCCGGGATGCTCGACCGGACGTTCACGCCCGGCGCCGAGATGTTGGGCTTGATCTCGCCGTTCTGCCCGACGCCCCGGGCGGAGAAGCCGGCGACGTTGTTGTTGACGTCGTACGCGCCGGTCGAGTAGTTGCTGGCGAGGCTGCCCGGCGAACCACTCGTCTGGCACTCCGGCCCGCTGTTGCCGTTGGACCAGGTGGCGAAGATCCCGGACGCCGCCCAGGCGTCCGTCACGTCCTCCATGAACGGCTCGTTGGACGGGTCCCGCGTGCCCCACGAGTTGTTGATGATGTTCGGCCGCTTGCTCGCGTCCGCGTTCTGGCCGTTGAGGTCCAGCGGTTCGAGCATCCACTGACCGGATTCGATCAGAGCGGCGTCACTGGGGCAGCAACCGTTCGCCGCGATCCAGGTGACCCCGGGCGCGACACCGATCTGGTTCGCGCCGTCGGAGCCGGCCATGGTGCCCATCGTGTGCGTGCCGTGGCCGTCGTCGTCACAGGGGGCGGTGGCGCAGGCGCCGGTGGAGTTGGCGGCGTTGAACCAGTTGTAGTTGTGGTCGAACGTGCCGTCACCGTTGTTGCCCCGGTAGGAGTTCACCAGCGCCGGGTGGTCGAACTGCACGCCGGTGTCGATGTTCGCGATGGTGATGCCCTCACCCTTGACGCCGTACTGGGCCCACACGTCGTCGGCGTTGATGTTGGCGATGCCCCACTCGAGGGCGTTCACGGTCTTCTCGTCCGCGCCCTTGGTGGTCTCCGGCACCTTGTACGCCACCGGCGCGTAGAGGCCCTCGACCTCGGAGTGGCCGGCGAACTTCTGCGCCATCGCCAGGGAGCCGCTGTTCACCTTGATCGCGTTGGTGGCCCAGAAGGTCTGGTATCTGGTGCCCGAGCTGTCGAGGTCGGCCCGGATCTTGCCCTGGCTCGCGGCGGCGGTCCTGCGCAGGGCCTCCGCTACCGCGGTGCCGCGCTTCGACCAGTCCTTGATGGCGCTGGCCTTGCTGAGGTCCGCCCGGTCCTTGAACCGGATCCAGAAGTCACCTTCACTTTTGGCCTGGAGCTGCTTGGCGAGCTCGGGTCGGATCTTGTCACCGGTCGGGGTGCCCGCCTGCATCCCGCCGCCCGGCGCTGCCTGTGCGCCGGAGCCGATGGTGGCCAAGCATGTGGCGGCGAGGACCGCCGCCGCACCGGCGCTCACCAGTGATCTGGCTGCGCGCCGCCATTGTGGACGTCTGAACATCGGTGCTGCCTCCCTCAGAACGACCCAGGGTGAAGATGGGCCATGGGTGGACCTCCCCATGCACCGCGCGGGTCACGCCGGTTGCCCGAGTGGACACTATGATCGAGAAGAAAGGACGATCAAGAACTTGCCGTGAGCAACTTGTCGCTAAGAGTTGCTGCGCCGGCGACGCGCTTGCCAATCATTGTCAGGACCATGACGAGAGCCGGGCAGGGATGCCCATCGATCCCGGGCGGTGCTGTGGCCGAGGACGACGATGCGACGTCGAACAGCGAGGATCCGGCCGACGAGCCGTTCCCGCTACTGATCGCGGTGACGTCGTCGCCGGCCGAGCGCATCCGGCTCGCGGAGCGACTCGACGGCATCGCACCGCTCCTGCTCGTGTCCGATCTCGACGAACTACGCCGGCTGATCGCCGCCCCGCAGCAGATGGCCGCAGCCGCATCCGAGCCGGCCAGCGCCCTGGTCATCGACTCGACCCGGTCGAGCGCTCGGTGCGGCGAACGTGAGGTCGACCTCACCCGCCTGGAACACGACCTGCTGACGTGCCTGATCAGCGAGCCGGTCCGGGTCTGGAGCTACGCGGAGTTGCACCGGTCGGTCTGGGGCGACGAGGGGCGCGAACGAAAGGCGGACGTGCAGTCGCTGGTGAAGCGACTACGCCGCAAGCTGCACGACCTCGGCACCCGCGCCACCATCGACGTCGTTCGAGGTGTCGGCCTGCGGCTGGCCGACCACCAGCAGGCCCGGGTCGAACGCGCCTGACCCGCCGACGCATGAATTGATCAAGGGTCGGGTACGACCTGAGGATCAGCAGCGAGACAGGCGACGAAGACGCCGGCAAGGAGAATCACCATGGCATTCCCCAACCTCTCGAACGTGTCCATCGGCCTCAGGTCGGCCGCGCACGTCGGGATCGCGGTGAGTGACCTCGACCGTTCGGTCGCGTTCTACCAGGCCCTGCTCGGCAAGGAACCGGTGGTCCGGGACGAGAGCATGCACGGAGCCGGTTTCGCGCAGTCCCAGGGGCTGCCGACGACGAAGCTGCGGTACGCCACCTTCAACCTCGACAACCTGGGCATCGACCTGATCCAGTTCCAGGAGCCGGTCGGCGAGGTCGCCCAGGTGGCCGCCAACCGGCCCGGCTCGATGCACCTCTGCTTCCACGTGGACGACGTGCGCTCGGTCTTCGACCGGATGCGCGCCGCCGGGATCGAGTTCCTCGGCGAGCCGTACACCTTCGCGGCCGGCGAGGTGAACCCGCCGGAGGCCCTCGGCACCGAGGTCGCGTACTTCAACGACCCGGACGGGACGAACCTCGAACTCATCGCGCCGAAGGGCGGCTTCGCGCGCAGCGAGTGAGCCGACCCAGGCGGAACGGGGGCGGGCCCGACGGTCCGCCCCCGTTTCGCACTCCCCCGCCGGAGGACCGACCCCCTCAGTAACCGCTTTTGCGGGTAATCACAGGATGTGAACATCCTGACACGTAACGTGAAGGTGTCGCCGGACGACGGCTGACACAGGCGTGCGCCGGGCCGCCACCGTGGCGGTGCCGCTCGGTCGACGACCGGGGCGGACAGCCCTGCACCGCCGCCGGCCTACTCAGCCGCAGGAGGTGTGGACGATGCCCATGCTGTCGGTCTTCGATCCCCGGCACACTGTCGCTCCCCCGGGATACAGTCGCTGGCTCATCCCGACCGCGGCACTGGCCGTGCACGTGTGCATCGGCCAGGTGTACGCGACGAGTGTCTACAAGAACTCCCTCATCGCGCACTTCGACGTCAGTCAGACGGCGATCGGGGCGATCTTCAGTATCGCCATCGTGATGCTGGGTTCGTCCGCGGCGGTGGGTGGCCGCTGGGTGGAGCGGAACGGACCGCGCCGGGCGATGTTCGTCTCGGCGTGCTTCTGGGCCACGGGGTTCCTGGTCGGCGCGCTCGGCATCGCGACCCAACAGCTCTGGCTGCTCTACCTCGGGTACGGCGTCATCGGCGGCATCGGGCTCGGCATCGGCTACATCTCGCCCGTCTCCACACTGATCAAGTGGTTCCCGGACCGGCCCGGCCTGGCCACCGGTCTGGCCATCATGGGGTTCGGCGGCGGCGCCCTGGTCGCCGGCCCGCTCGCACGCCAACTGCTCTCCCTCTACGACTCCGGCTACAACCCCAGCAACCCCGCGGCGGTGGCCTCGGGACACGCCCTCGTGGCGCTCTTCGTCACGTTCGGCATCGGATATTTCGTGATCATGATGTTCGGCCCCTTCAACGTCCGGGTACCGGCGCCGGACTGGCGGCCCGCCGGGTTCGACCCCGCGAGCGTCGCCACCCGGCCTCTCGTGACGACAGCGAGCGTGTCGGCGTCGAACGCCGTGCGTACCCGGTCGTTCTGGTTGCTGTGGATCGTGCTGTTCTGCAACGTCACCGCGGGCATCGGCATCCTGGAGCAGGCCAGCCCGATGATCCAGGACTTCTTCCGGGACAACGGAACCGCCACCACGGTCTCGGTGACGGCGGCGGCCGGTTTCGTGGGAGTGCTGTCGCTGTTCAACATGGCGGGGCGGTTCGTCTGGTCGACGACGTCCGACCTCATCGGCCGCAAGCCCATCTACATGGTCTACCTCGGTGTCGGCATGGTGCTGTACCTGCTGCTCGCCGTCGCCGGCCACTCCGCGACCGCGCTCTTCGTGCTGATCGCCGCCGCGATCATCTCCTTCTACGGCGGTGGCTTCGCCACCATGCCCGCCTACCTGCGTGACCTGTTCGGCACCTTCCAGGTCGGGGCCATCCACGGCCGGATCCTGACCGCGTGGTCGGCCGCGGGTGTCGCCGGCCCGCTGATCGTCAACGGGATCCTCGACACGCAGGGCAAGCCCGGCACCCTCACCGCGGCGGCGTACCGGCCCGCCCTGTTCACCATGGTCGGCATCCTCGCCATCGGGTTCATCGCGAACCTGCTGGTCCGTGCCGTGCCCGAGAGGTTCCACGAGCCGAACCGTGGGCCGACCTCGCCCGTGGCGAAGGCAACCGTCACCGAGCCGGTCGCTCTCGGGCCGGACAGCAGGCCGCCCGCACCGCCCCGCGTCGGCAATCAGACCGGGCGACTCTGGTTGTCCTGGCTGCTGGTCGCGGTGCTCCTCGGGTACGGCATCGTCCAGACCGTCATCACCGCCGCGAAGCTGTTCACCGGCTGACGCGTAGCGCTCGGACCTCCCGACGAACACGAAGGCACCCCTGGAAGGGGGTGCCTTCGTTCGTGTCGCCGATCCGTTCAGTGCTCAGTGGTCGACCGCTTCTCGTCGAGTCGCTCCCGTTGTGGCACGACCGTGTACTTCGGATCGCGGGCCGACACCCGGCCGGCCTCGAAGATGCCGAACCGGGTGGCGACCGACGATGCCACGAGGGCGGCGCCGGAGATCGCCGACAGAACCCGGCTGCGCCGGCTGAACAGCGCGGCGACGGTGCCCACGCCGAGCAGCACGTCACCCGCCCGGACCAGACGACCGCTGCGTCCCTGCCGGTAGGGCTCACCGGTCAGGCCCAACCGCTCCATCCGGCGACCGCCGGCGTACTTGACGGTCGCCGCGACGACCGCGAGTCGCCGCAGCGGGGCGGTCTGGGCAGCCGGCGCCGCGATGAGGCCGACCCCGGTGGCCGCGGCGAGCGCGCTGCCACCGAAGACGAACGGCATGAAGGGGTACGCGTCGTGCCACGCCGGTACGGCGGTGTCGGCGAGCAGCACCCCGGTGTACGTGGCGAGTGCCGGGGCGGTGGCGGCGGCGGCCAGGCCGGCGATGTCGCCGACCGGTGGGGCCAGGCGGCGGGCGAGACCGAGCACGCCGTGGTCGGGGAGTCGGGTCGCCAGCTCGGCGATCGCGGCCACGCCGGCGGCCGGACCGAACGCGGTGAGGATCCAGGTGCCGACCGACATCGGCGAGGTCAGCTTGGCGATCCGGAGCATGTGGTGGAACCGGGCCGGTCGACCGAGGTCGTGCACCAGCAGGTACGCGCTGGCGGTGACGCCGCCGAGCGCCGTCCACCGCCCCACCTGACGCAGAGCGGGCCGGCCGGTCAGTTGGGCGCCCGCGCCGATCAGCGCTCCCCCGGCGGCGAGCCCACCGGTGAACAGGTAACCGGCGATGTCGCGCTTCCACACCGGCGGTTTGAGGATCGGGCGGCCGTAGTAGGAGGTGAAGTCGGCCGCCGGCACTGTCAGGTGCTCGCCGCCGCGGGTCATGACCGCCTGCCCAGGAACGCGACAACGGTGGCGGCGGTCATCGCCAGGGCGGCCAGCCCGGCGTGTTTCCACATGGCCGGCAGGTCCCGGGTGGTCACGACCGGGTCCGGCGGCAACCCGTACACCTCGGGCTCGTCGAGCAGCAGGAAGAACGCCCCGTCACCGCCGACGCCGTCGTTCGGGTCGTGCCCGTACAACCGCGCCTCCGGCACACCCCGCTCGTGCAGGGTGTTCACCCGGGCCGCAGCCCGCTCCCGCAACTCGTCCAGGGGCCCGTACTGGATCGACTCCGTCGGACACGCCTGCGCACACGCCGGCGTCATCCCCGCACCCAACCGGTCGTAACACAACGTGCACTTCCACGCCCGACCATCACCCCTACGCTGATCGATCACCCCGTACGGACAGGCGGAAATGCAGTACCCACACCCGTTGCAGATGTCCTCCTGCACCACCACCGTCCCGAACTCCGTCCGGAACAACGACCCCGTCGGACACACATCCAGACACGCCGCATGCGTGCAGTGCTTGCACACGTCCGACATCATCAACCAGCGGAAATCCGTCCGCCCCTCGACACCGGTGCCCCGACCCGGCGGCTGCGCACCCGGCATCCCCAGGAACTCCGGGCCGGCCGACATCCGGGCCGCCGCCTCGGGCGAGCCGGCGGACAGGCCCGGATCGGTGCCGGTGTGGGCGCTGGTCAACGCGCCGGCCGCCGCCGTGACCGGGCTGACCGGGGGCCCGTCCGGGTCCCCCGCGAACGCCGGGGTTGCCAACCCGGCACGACGGGGCTGCTCGACGAACGCCACGTGCCGCCACGAGTTCGCGGTCAACGCACCCGTGTTGTCGTACGACATGCCGAGCAGGTCCAGGCCGCTCTCCGGCACACCGTTCCACTCCTTGCAGGCCACCTCACACGCCTTGCAACCGATACACACACTCGTGTCGGTGAAGAACCCCATCCGCGGCGGCGCGTTCTCGTAACCCGCGTCCGGCGCCGGGTCCAGCGGACCGTACAGGGCATTGGTGTGGGGCATGGGGTCAGACCTCCTGGTCCGGGCCGCTGTCCGCGGAGTCGGTCGTGACCATCGGTGGATAGTGCGGGTTGAGGTCACCGGAGCGCCGCCGGTAGTCGACGAGGAGCGCCAGCAGCTCCGCACCTCTGGGGCGACGCCCGGACCGGACGTCGCAGGTGCCGACCTTGCTCTCCTGGATCAGCACGTTCGGATCCAGGCTGATGCCGAACAGGTCGTTGGCCGAGTCACCGGTCACCAGACCCTCGAAACCGAAGTGGTACGGCAACCACACCTGATGGATGACCCGGCCGTCCACCCGCAACGGGGTGAGCCGGTCCGTCACCAGCACCCTCGCCTCGATGGCCGCACGCGCGGTGATCAGGTGAGCCCAGCCCAGGTGGGTGAGGCCACGTTCGACAGCCAACTCCGGGGACACCTCGACGAACATCTCCGGCTGCAACTCGGCCAGCGGCGACACCATCCGGCTCATCGCGCCCGCGGTGTGGTGCTCGGTGAGCCGGCTGACCGTGAACACGTACGGGAACACCTGGCTGTACGGCTCCGGCGGGCTCGGGTTCAGCGTGTTGATCGGGTGGGTGTAGACCTTGCGGGTCGGGTTGGCCTGCTGCCGGTAGAGCGGGTTGCGCACCGGGGACTCGACCGGCTCGTAGTGGGTGGGCATCGGCCCGTCGAGCACGCCGGTCGGCGCGTACAGCCAGCCCTTGCCGTCGCCCTGGAGGATGAACGGGTCGTCGCCGGCGATTCCCGCCACGCCCGAGGAGTCGTGCGCGGGCCGGTAGGACGGCGGTTTGGTCTTCTCGAAGTCCGGCACGTCGTAACCGGTCCACTCGCCCTTGTCCGCGTCCCACCACACGTAACGCTTGCGCTCGGACCACGGGTTGCCGTCCGGGTCGGCCGAGGCACGGTTGTACAGGATGCGCCGGTTCGCCGGCCACGCCCAACCCCACTCGGGCGCCACCAGGGACTGCTCCGCGCCGGGCTTGCGGCGGGCCGCCTGGTTGACGCCGTCCGCGTACACCCCGGTGTAGATCCAGCAACCGCCGACGGTGGAGCCGTCGTCCTTCATCTCGGTGAACGACGCCAGTGGCCGGCCGGTGGCCACGTCGTACCCGTTGATCTCCCGCAGCACCGCCTCGGCGCTCGGCTCCGCGTGCGGACCGTGCGTCGGGTAGTCCCAGGTGAGGTCGAGCAACGCCCGGTCGCGCGGCAGCGTCGACGTCGCCAGCCGTTCCCTGACGATCCGGCCGAGGTGGTAGAAGAACCACAGCTCGGAGCGGGCGTCGCCCGGCGGCTCGACGGCCTTCTCCCGCCACTGCAACAACCGCTGCGTCTGGGTGAACGTGCCCTCCTTCTCCACGTGCGAGGCGGCGGGCAGGAAGAACACCTCGGTACGGCACTCCTCCGTGACGATCTCGCCGGTCTCGATCTCCGGCGCGTTCTTCCAGAACGTGGCGCTCTCGATCTCGAACAGGTCCCGGACCACGAGCCAGTCGAGGTTGGCCATGCCGAGCCGCTGCGCCCGGCCGTGCGCCGAACCGACCGCCGGGTTCTGCCCCAACAGGAAGTACCCCTTGACCTTCCCGTCGATCATGTCGAGCACCTGCTGGTAGGTGCCGTGGTCCCCGGTCATCCGGGGCAGGTAGCCGTAGCAGAAGTCGTTGTCGGCGGTGGCGGCGTCTCCCCAGTACGCCTTGAGCAGGTTGACGCCGTAGGTGCGCGCGTTGCCCCAGAAACCCTTCTGCCCCGGGTGCCGGATGCTGTCCACCCACTCGTCGAAACTCGGGTGCTCGGCGTGGTGCGGCATCGGCAGGTAACCCGGCAACAGGTTGAACAACGTCGGGATGTCGGTGGAACCCTGGATGCTGGCATGCCCCCGCAGGGCCATCACCCCACCACCCGGGCGACCCATGTTGCCCAACAACAACTGGATGATCGCGCCCGTGCGGATGTACTGCACACCCACACTGTGCTGCGTCCACCCCACCGAGTAGACGAGCATCCCGGTGCGCTCCCGACCGGAGTTCTCCGTCCAGGCCTGCGCCAGTTCGAGGAACTTCTCCTGCGGGATGCCGCAGACGCGTTCCACCATCTCCGGGGTGTAGCGGGCGTAGTGCCGCTTCAGGATCTGGTAGACGCAGCGCGGGTGCTGCAACGTCTCGTCGCGCTCGGTCTCGCCGCCGACCGGGGCGCCGTGTGACTCGTGCTCCAGCCCGGCGCCGGTCTCCCGCTGCGTCTCGGTGTCCCGGGTCGTCTGGTTCTGCCCGTGGCCCTGGTAGCGCCAACTGGTCTGGTCGTACGAGGCGTTCTCCTCCTGGAAGCCGGAGAAGAGCCCGTGCAGGTCCTCGGTGTCGGCGAACTCCTCGGTCACGATCGTCGCGGCGTTGGTGTAGGAGACCACGTACTCCCGGAAGTCCAGCTCGTTGTCCAGGATGTAGCGGATCACCCCGCCGAGCAGCGCGATGTCGGTGCCCGCCCGGATGGGCAGGTACGAGTCGGCCAGCGCGCTGGTGCGGGTGAACCGTGGGTCGACGTGGAACACCTTCGCGCCGCGACGCTTGGCCTCCATCACCCACTGGAAGCCCACCGGGTGTGCCTCGGCCATGTTCGAACCCTGGATGACGATGACGTCGGAGTTCGACAGGTCCTGCTGGAACTGGGTGGCGCCGCCACGGCCGAAGCTGGTCCCCAGACCGGGGACGGTGGCGGAGTGTCAAATACGGGCCTGGTTCTCGATCTGGAGCGCCCCCATCGCGGTGAACAACTTCTTGATGAGGTAGTTCTCCTCGTTGTCCAGCGTCGCCCCGCCCAGGCTGGAAATGCCCAGCGTCCGGTTCAGCGGCCGACCTTCGGCGTCGACGTCCTCCCAGGTCTCGTCCCGGGCGGCGAGCACCCGATCGGCGATCATGTTCATCGCCGTGTCGAGGTCGAGGTCCTCCCACTCGGTGCCGTACGGGCGTCGGTAGCGGACCGTGGTCTGCCGCAGTGGGCTCGTCACCAGACTCTTGCTGGCCGAGCCCTTCGGGCAGAGTCGCCCGCGCGAGATCGGGCTGTCCGGGTCGCCCTCGATCTGACTGACCTGCCCGTCCTTCACGTACACCCGTTGGCCACAACCGACGGCGCAGTACGGGCAGACGGACCGGGCCATCGAGTCGGCGGTGTCGGTGCGGGCGGTCAGCGCGCGGGATCCGGCGGACTTGGCCGCCGCTCCCCGGCCGAGCGGGTCGGTGCCGGTGAGCTGCCGGTAGACCGGCCAGCCGGCGATCCAACGAGGCACCCCCATCGCGCACCTTCCCGACTAATCACACCAAATGTGAACAGCCTGACATTAGTCGAGGTGCTGCCCGCGTCGCAGCGGGATCACGAACAGTCATGCCTCCCCCGACCCTTCGTGCGGGCCGGAAGAGGCATGGAGTACGACGATGGTCAGTTCGGCTGAAGCTCACCGACGGGGTGGTCGTTGAAGGTCCGGTAGCGGTGCAGCTCCCAGAACAGCCAGCCGATGCTGACGAGCGCCACCACGACGAAGACCAGCGATCCGGTGAACGTGTCCCACAGGGTGTGCAGGACGACGACACCCACGAACGTGCCGATGAACCCGACCAACCGCCGGGCGCTCGGCGTGGCCAACAACGCCCACAACGCGCCCGCGGTGAGCCCGGTCCAGGCGGTGTGACCGGCGGGCGCGGTCAGCCCACGGATGAACAGCGTCTGCTCCACCGCACCGATGTTGCCCTGCGAACTGAGCAGCGCGCTGAACGCGTAACCCATCGTCTCCAGCGCGGCGAACCCCATGCCGGCGGCGACACCGATGACCAGACCGTCCGAGGGAACCCGACGCCGATGCTGGGCCACCACCGTGAACAGCAGCACCACCGGCACGATCAGCTTCGCCGACTCCTCGATCAACGCCACGAACAGCATGGGCAGCGTGCCGAGGCCGCGCAGGGTGTCGTACTCCAGCGTCCCGGCGACGACAGTGCCGATCACACCACCGAAGAACGCCGACGTCACCAACACCGACGCCGGCACCTGCCACCGCCCGGTGCGGGCCTGCGCGAACGTCAGGAACGTCAGGGGCACCAGCGTCGCCCCGAGCAGGATCAACGCCGGTACGAAATTCGGATTCTTGGTGCTGACGAGGGTCCGCAGCACCGCCAGATAGAGGACCAGCCCGACGACGAAGACTGCAACCCACGCCCACCGGCGCCAACGATCACCCATAGCGCGCAGTCTGTCGGACCCAGGTTACGAACACTAGTATTCCAGCAGGAGATCCGTTGTCGGGCTCAGTGAGGGCTTGCCGCGCGTAGTGGCTGGTTTTGGCGGTGGCTCGATGCCGCCTCCGGTGAACAGACCAGGCGACGCGTCGTGCAGGGTCGATGATCAGGGCGTGGAACAGGCGGCGGAGTTCGTTGACTGTGATCGCGATCAGGCCGTCTGGTGTTTCAGCGCTGGCCGTTGTCGCTGCGGCGAGGAACGCGTGGGCGGCGGTCGCTCTCCAGCACGCCAGGACTCCGGGGCGAGTGAGCATCGTCAGCCGAAGTGGCGTAGAACCATCTCCGTCAGTGCGGTGGTGTCGGCGTCGATCATCGGCGCGCCGGTCATGCCCATTCGGTGGAGCAGGGTGCCGACCACGGTGTCGATGAAGAGCAGGACCCGACTCTCGGGCTCGTTCAACGCTTCCTGAAGCGTGCGTAGGTATGGGGCCTGGAACCGAGTGGACAGGACCTCGCGCAGGCCTCGATCGCTGACGCCGTCCACGAACACGCCGGCGAACGCCGCGGCGACCCCCGGCTCGCCGATCTTCGCTGCGATCCAACGGATGGTCGAAGTCAAGATCTCGACGCGGTCGTCGCTCTCTATTGGCAGCGGACCGAACGCGTCGAGGAGGCAGTCCACGATCAGCGCGCCCTTTGACTCCCAGCGGCGGTAGATCGTCGTCTTCGCAACTCCTGCCGCTGCCGCGATGCGGTCCATTGTCGCGCCGGCGTAGCCCAGTTGGTGAACCGTGTTCAGCGTTGCGGCGAAGACCGCGGCGTCGATGCCGATGCGTGGGCGCCCGAGTGGCTTGGCGGAGGGAGTCGCTGGCCTCATGCCGACACGGTACCAATTATGCTACTGTCAGTATCGCTACCTCTAGTATCGAAACGCTGAGATCGAGGAGAGCCATGAACGACGTCACGGGTGCTGAACGGCCACCACTGGGTGTCCGCGTGCTGCACGCTCTGGCGAAGGAGCGGGACTGGTTGACGCTGACGACCGAGGAGTTGATCGCCTTCCGCGACGCGGAGAATCGCAAGCGGGCGTCCCGGCTCATCCGCGTGATCACCGGATTCCCAGACCGCGGTGCCACGATCCAGTGGCAGGAGGTGACGCTGCCGGACCGTCGGGTCCGGGTCCGCGTGTACCGGCCGTCGACCAAACACGTCAACGGACGCACCGACCTGCCGCTCGTGCTGCACGTGCACGGCGGCGGGTTCGTTGGTACAGCGGTGCAGAGCGACTGGTTGAACAGCCACCTCGCCGTACGGCTACCGGCGGTCGTCGTCTCGGTCGAACACCGGCTCCTCGCTCCGGGGACTCCTCTGACGGCGGCCGTCGACGACGGCTGGGACGTGCTGCGGCACCTGGTGCGGCACGCCGCGGACTGGGGAGTCGACCCGGCGCGGACCGCGGTGGTCGGCGAAAGCACCGGCGCGACGATTGCCGCACTGGCCGCCATCCGGGTCAGAGGATCCGGCCTGCTCCTGCGGGCACAGGTATTGGTCAACCCCGCTCTCGATCTGACTGAGACCGCGTTCGACCACGCCTCGATGACCCGGCACGCCCACAGCCCGACCCTGACCATCCCACAGATGCGGCTGTTCCAACGACTGGCCGTTCCGCCGGGAACAGATGCTCGGGCGGTGTCGCCGCTGCAGGCCGACGACCTGAACGGGCTGGCCCCTGCACTCGTGGTGGTGCCGACACTCGACCCGGTGGCCGATCACGGACGTTTGTACGCCGAACGGCTGCGCCAGGCCGGAACACCCGCGCAGCTCACCGAACATCCCGGGGCGACGCACGCGTTCCTCAGCATGCCAGGGGTGGTGCCGCAGGCCAAGGCCGCGCGGGCCGTGATCGCCGAGTTCCTCCGCGATCACCTACCCGGATGACGGACTGCGGAGATTCCGTTTCTGGCCGGCAGCGGTGCAGGTCATGAAGTCCGGTACCGCCGACTGGGCTCCGGCCGGCTGAAACGCCACCCGACCACCTCCACCAACTCGTCGAACAGCCCAGGCCATCGCTGGGCGTCTACTCCATGCTCACGGACAGGACCACACCGCCGCACCAGGCCATAACGGATTTCCCGCTGGAGCACTAGCCACGACTCCCCAGATCCCGACGCCGATGATGAAGCACAGGTAGCGAACGGCCAGGTCCTGCACACCGATCACGATGGCCGTGACCGGCAACAGGCTGTACCGCGCCAGTGTGAGCCCGGCCCGGAACGCTCAGACCACGTGCACCAGCCGGAAGCGCTCGGTCACCACCATCGTGTCGTCGTCCACCGTGAAGTCGGGGTCGCCCAACTCCTCGCGGAGCTCCGCGCTGTGCCAGAACGTCTCGTGCCCCGCCCGCCACTGCGCCACGGACTCGTCGCCCTCCCCCTCGTCCCGCGCGTGTCGCAGGTCGACGTCCCCGAGACGGATCACCCGTACCTCGGTCAGTTCGATGACCGCGACCCGCCGGCCTGCGGAGTCCACCACGGCGGAGAGTTCACCGACCTCAGGCAGTGGCTCGTTCGCGCGCTCGTACCCGACCAGCAGGCCCGTCGTCGAGGTCTTCGCGCCGGACAGGATCGCGCCCACGAGCGCGTCCCGCAGCGGCCCCGGGAACGCGAACTCGGCCAGCGGAAGATCATCAAGGTCCATGCGCAGAGGGTACGCGACCCGGCGCGTCGCGAGGAACCGTCGTCGACAACCTTCCGGCGGCATGACACCGTCACGATGTGGCCACCTACGACGTTGCCCTCGTCCTGCTTGTCGACCCGTCCGGCGCGGTGTTGCTCCAGCACCGCGACGAGGACATCGAGGTCTCGCCCGGCCAGTGGAGCCTGCCGGGTGGCCACGTCGAGCCCGACGAGTCGCCGGAGGAGGCGGCCCACCGGGAGTTGCTGGAGGAGACGGGCCTGACAGCGGACGAGCTGCACCTGGTGTGGAGCGGCCCGCGGCCGTACGAACCCGACTTTCCGCACACCGTGACCGTCCACGTCTTCCAGGGCGCGACCACGGCCCGGCAGGAGGACGTGATCCTCGGTGAGGGGCAGGCCATGGTGTTCGTCCCCCGCGACCAGGTGTTCGACCGTGCGCTGGCGGTCTCCGCCGCGCTGGCCCTGCGCCTGATCTAGCTGAGCTGCCCCGGCTGGTCGATCATGGAGTTGTGGTGGGTGACAAAGTAGCGCCTACCCGGCGAATTCTGGCACCACAAGTCCATGATCGACGGGGCGAGGGCGGGGCGAGAGCGGGGCGGGGGCGGGGCGGGGCGGGGGCGAGGGCGGGGGCGGGGCGGGGCGGGGGCGGGGCGGTCCTGGTCAGACGTGGTGGATCGGGGTTTTCAGCTCGGTTAGGGGCCGGCCCGTGCCGCCCCAGGTCTGGGCGGTAATCTCGGCGGCGATCGCCACGGCCGTCTCCTCCGGCGTCCGCGCGCCCAGGTCCAACCCGATCGGCGAGCAGAGCCGGGCCAGCGCCGCCTCCCCCACACCGGCCTCGCGCAGCCGGCGCATCCGGTCGTCGTGCGCGCGGCGGCTGCCCATCGCCCCGATGTAGCGGGCGGGTGTGTGCAGCGCGACCTGGAGCAGCGGCACGTCGAACTTGGGGTCGTGCGTCAGCACGCACAGCACGGTGCGGTCGTCGACGGTCGTCGACTCCAGGTATTTGTGGGGCCACTGGACGACGAGTTCGTCGACGTCCGGGAAACGCGCGCGGGTGGCGAACAGCGGGCGGGCGTCGCAGACCGTGACGTGATAGCCGAGGAAGGCGCCGATCCGGGCCATCGCGGCGGCGAAGTCGATCGCGCCGAAGACGATCATCCGGGGTGGCGGGACGTACGACTGGACGAAGACGGCCACGTCGTCGCCACGACGTTGACCCTGCCGACCCAGGTGGATCGTGCCGGTGACGCCGAGGGCGAGCATCCCGACCGCCTGTCGGGCGACCGCGTCGTCCAGCTCGGGCACGCCGACGCTGCCGGCGATCCGGTCCGGCCAGATCACCAGTTGGGCGTTCTCGACCGACGCGGTGGCGACCGGGCGGCCGTCGGAGATCGCGGCGAGCACCTCGTCGATCTCCGTCAGCGCGACGCTCGGCTGCACCAGGATCTGGATCGTGCCACCGCAGGTCAGGCCGACGTCGAACGCGTCGTCGTCGCTGACACCGAAGGTCTGGGTGTGGGCTGTCCCGGTTGTCAGCGCGGTCCGGCAGAGGTCGTGGACGGCACCTTCGACGCAGCCGCCCGAGACGCTGCCGAGCACCTCGCCGTCGGCGGAGACGGCCATCGCCGCGCCGGCCGGACGGGGCGCGGACTGCCAGGTCCGCACGACCGTCGCGACGGCGAACGCGACGCCGGCCGTACGCCAGCTCGTCAGCCCGTCGACGATCTCCCGCATGGCCGCACGATCCGCGAACCCCGGCGGCACCGTCAACGCCGACCTAAGCAGTTGCTTAGGTCGGCGTTGACTTTACGGACCGTCCGGCAAAGATTCGGCCGGACTGCGGAGGTGCGACATGCAGGTGCCGGCACCGTTCGAGTACGAGCGAGCCACCAGTGTGGACCATGCCATCAGCCTGCTGGAGCGGCTGGGCGGGACCGCCCGCCTGATCGCCGGCGGGCACAGCCTGCTGCCGATGATGAAGCTGCGGCTGGCCAACGTCGACTACCTGATCGACATCAACGACCTGCACGCCGAGCTGGGCTACGTCGAGGCGGGCCCGGACGAGGTGCGCATCGGTGCGCTCACCCGCCACCGGGAGCTGCTCGAGTCTCCGGTGCTGGCGGCGGCGTTCCCGATCTTCGCGGACGCCGAGCGGGTGATCGCCGACCCGGTGGTGCGCAACCGGGGCACGCTGGGCGGCTCGCTCTGCCAGGCCGACCCGTCCGAGGACCTCTCGGCGGTCTGCACCACGCTGGACGCACGGTGCGTGATCCGTGGTCCGGGCGGCGCGGAGCGGGTCGTGTCCATGGAGGAGTTCCACGTCGGGCCGTACGAGACGGCCGTCGCGGACGACGAGATCCTGGTCGAGATCCGGGTGCCGGTGCGACCCGGGTGCGGCAGCGCGTACGCCAAGGTCGAACGCCGGGCCGGTGACTGGGCCGTGGTGTCGGCCGGCGCGGCGGTGTGGCTCGACGGCGGCGTGATCGCGGACGCCCGGGTCGGGCTGGCGGCGGTCGGCCCCAACACGACGGGCATCCCGGGGATCTCCGCGGCGCTGCGGGGGCGGGAGCCAACGGAAGAGCTCTACGAGCAGGCCGGGCAGATCGCGGCGGGCAGCTGCGACCCGGTGACCGACCAGCGCGGCAGTGCGGACTACAAGCGGCATCTGGCCGCCGAGCTGACCAGGCGGACCCTGCGGCGGGCCGTGGAACGGGCGAGGAGCTGAGCATGCAGGTCACCATGACCGTCAACGACGTCGAGGTCACCCGGGACATCGAGGCGCGGCTGCTGCTGGTGCACTTCCTGCGTGACGTCCTCGGGCTCACCGGCACCCACTGGGGCTGCGACACCAGCAACTGCGGCACCTGCGTGGTCTGGTTGGACGGCGAGCCGGTGAAGTCGTGCACGGTGCTCGCGGCCATGGCCGGCGGGCACGAGGTGCGTACCGTCGAGGGCCTCGCCAAGGGCGCCGAGCTGGACCCGGTCCAGCAGGGCTTCATGCAGTGCCACGGTCTGCAGTGCGGTTTCTGCACGCCGGGGATGATGATGACGGCGCGGGCGCTGCTCGACCGCAACCCCGACCCGAGCGAGGCGGAGATCCGGGAGGCGATCTCGGGCCAGATCTGCCGGTGCACGGGTTACGCCACGATCGTGCGCTCGGTGCGCTGGGCCGCCGTGGCCGAGGCGCAGGCCGCCGCCCAGGTCACCGAGACCACCGAATCGCCCGAGGCCGGCGAGATCGACAACGCCGGCCAGCCCGCGGAGGCCACCGCATGACCACTGTGCACGAGCGCGTGGACACGTTCCACGACAACGACCAGAAGCCCGTCGGGTACGGCCGGATGCTCCGCAAGGAGGACCCTCGGTTCCTGCGGGGCCGCGGCCGGTATGTCGACGACGTCCAACTGCCCGGCATGCTGCACCTGGCGATCCTCCGGTCACCGGTGGCGCACGCCCGCATCGTCAGCATCGACACGAGCGCCGCCGAGGCGTCGCCCGGGGTGCGGGCGGTGGTGACCGGGGCGATGCTCGCGGAGCAGAACCTGGCCTGGATGCCGACCCTCTCCAACGACGTGCAGGCGGTGCTCGCCACCGACAAGGTGCGTTTCCAGGGTCAGGAGGTCGCGTTCGTCGTCGCCGACGACCGGTACGCGGCGCGCGACGCGCTGGAGCTGATCGACGTCGAGTACGACGTCCTCGACCCGGTGATCGACGCGCGCCGGGCGCTCGCGCCGGACGCGCCGCTGATCCGCGACGACCTGGACGGCAAGACGAACAACCACTGCTTCGACTGGGAGACCGGCGACGAGGCGGCCACCGAGGCGGTCTTCGCCCGCGCCGACGTCGTGGTCAGCCAGGACCTCGTCTACCCCCGGGTGCACCCGGCGCCGATGGAGACGTGTGGGGCGGTCGCCGACTACGACGCCGTCGAGGGCAAGCTGCGGCTGTGGTCGACCACGCAGGCGCCGCACGCGCACCGCACCCTCTACGCCATCGTGGCGGGCCTGCCCGAACACAAGATCCAGGTAATCTCGCCGGACATCGGCGGCGGGTTCGGCAACAAGGTGCCGATCTATCCCGGGTACGTCTGCGCGATCGTCGCGTCGATCGTCACCGGCAAGCCGGTGAAGTGGATGGAAGACCGGTCGGAGAACCTGATCAGCACCGGTTTCGCCCGCGACTACATCATGCGCGGGGAGATCGCCGCGACCCGGGACGGCCGGATCCTCGGCATCCGCACCAACGTGCTCGCCGACCACGGCGCGTTCAACGGCACCGCCGCCCCGGTGAAGTACCCGGCCGGCTTCTTCGGGGTGTTCACCGGCAGCTACGACATCGAGGCCGCGTACTGCAGGATGACGGCGGTCTACACCAACAAGGCGCCCGGCGGCGTCGCGTACGCCTGCTCGTTCCGGATCACCGAGGCGGTCTACCTGGTCGAGCGGATCGTCGACTGCCTCGCCGACGAGCTGGGCATGGACCCGGCCGAGCTGCGGCTGAAGAACTTCATCCAGCCGGAGCAGTTCCCGTACACGACGAAGACCGGCTGGGTGTACGACTCGGGCAACTACGAGCCGACGATGCGGCTGGCGATGGAGATGGCCGGCTACGACGAGTTGCGCCGCGAGCAGGCGGAGAAGCGGGCCCGGGGCGAGCTCATGGGCATCGGCATCGCGTTCTTCACCGAGGCCGTCGGCGCCGGGCCGCGCAAGAACATGGACATTCTCGGGTTGGGCATGGCCGACGGCTGCGAGCTGCGCGTCCACCCGACCGGCAAGGCAGTGGTACGCCTCAGCGTGCAGTCCCAGGGTCAGGGGCACGAGACCACGTTCGCGCAGATCGTCGCCGAGGAGATCGGCATCCCACCGGCGGACATCGAGGTGCTGCACGGCGACACCGACAACACACCGTTCGGCCTCGGCACGTACGGCAGTCGGTCGACGCCCGTGTCGGGCGCGGCGGCGGCCCTGGTGGCCCGCAAGGTCCGCGACAAGGCCCGGATCATCGCCTCGGGCATGCTCGAGGTGTCGGTGGCCGACCTGGAGTGGGAGAAGGGCGCGTTCCACGTCGCCGGCGACCCGGGCCGGTCGGTCACGATCCAGGACATCGCCCTGCGCGCGCACGGCGCGGGTGACCTGCCCGAGGGCATCGAGGGCGGGTTGGAGGCGCAGATCTGCTACAACCCGTCGAACCTGACGTACCCGCACGGCGCGTACATCTGCGTGGTGGACATCGACCCCGGCACCGCGCAGGTGACGGTGCGACGGTTCATCGCCGTCGACGACTGCGGCACCCGGATCAACCCGATGATCATCGAGGGGCAGGTGCACGGCGGGCTCACCGACGGCGTCGGCATGGCCCTGATGGAGATGATCGCGTTCGACGAGGACGGCAACTGCCTCGGCGCGTCCCTGATGGACTATCTGATCCCGACGTCCCTCGAGGTGCCGGACTGGGAGACCGGCTTCACCGTGACGCCGTCGCCGCACCACCCGATCGGTGCCAAGGGCGTGGGCGAGTCCGCGACGGTGGGATCGCCACCGGCGATCGTCAACGCGGTCATCGACGCCCTGAAACCCTTCGGTGTCCGACACGCCGACATGCCGCTGACGCCGTCGCGGGTCTGGGACGCGATGCGCGGCCAGGCTCGGCCGCCGATCTGAGGGAGCCGAGGATGACCACCATCGCCGAACGCGCCCGGGAACTGACCGACAACCGGGAACCGTTCGTCCACGCCACAGTGGTCCGCGCACAGGACCCGACCTCGGCCCGGCCGGGCGACGCCGCGGTGATCCGGTCGGACGGGTCGATCGAGGGCTTCGTGGGTGGGGTCTGCGCGGAGAGCTCGGTACGGGCGGCGGCCCTCGACACCATGCGCGACGGGACCGCCCTGCTGCTACGTGTCCTGCCCGACGGCGCGCCCCCGTTCCCGGAGGCACCGGGGGCGCGGGTGGTGGTCAACCCCTGCCATTCCGGCGGCGCGATCGAGGTCTTTCTCCGGCCCATGCTGCCGGCGCCGGCACTGCGCGTGGTCGGAGGCACACCGATCAGCGCCGCGGTGGCGACCCTCGCCGCGTTCCTCGACTTCGACGTCGTCACGACCGACGACGACACCGGGTGCACCGCCGTCGTGGTGGCCGGGCTGGGAAAGGGTGAGGCGGAGGCGATCCGGGCGGCGCTCGACGCCGGCGTGGGATTCGTCGCCCTCGTCGCCAGCGACCGGCGCGGTGCCGCGCTGCTCGACGCGTTGGGGTTGACCGACGAGGAACGTGCCCGCGTCCACTCACCGGCCGGTCTGGACATCGGGGCGCGTACGCCGGCCGAGATCGCCCTGTCGATCATGGGTGAGGTGGTCCGGGCCATCCGGGTGGACGGGTTGGTCCCGGCGTCCGGCACGCCGACCGCCCGACCGCAGCAGGCCGTCGACCCGGTGTGCGGGATGACCGTGCTGGTCGGCCCGTCGACCCCGCACACCCGGGTCGACGGGCAGGACGTCTGGTTCTGCTGCGCCGGCTGCCTCGCGAGTTACACGGCGGCGTAGCCCGTGTTCCTGACCGGCCTGGTCCTCGCCGCGGGCACGTCGACGCGGCTCGGCGAGGCGAAGCAACTGCTGCCGTACCGGGGGCGGACGCTGCTCGACGCCACCCTCGACCTGGCTCGCTCGTGCGGCTTCGACCAACTGCTCGTCACCCTCGGCGGCGCGGCGGGCGCCATCCGGGACCAGGTGGACCTGACCGGCTGCCAGGTCGTGGAGAACCCAACGTTCAGCACCGGCTGCGGTTCGTCGGTCAGCACGGCCGCGCGGGCGGTGCACCCGCGCGCCGACGCGCTCGTGCTGCTCCTCGGCGACCAGCCCGGCGTCCGCGTGGCGGACGTCCGCCGGGTCGCCGCGGCGACCACCCCGCTGGCCGTCTGCCGGTACGCGGACGGGCTGGGCCATCCGTTCCGCTTCGACCGGACGGTCCTTCCCGAGTTGTACGACCTGCACGGCGACAAGGCCGTCTGGAAGCTGCTGCACTCCGGCCGCCACCCGGTGACCGAGGTGCCCGCCGACGGCCCGGTGCCGATCGACATCGACACCCGGGCCGACTACGAGCGCCTGCTGGCGGGCGACGCATGAAGGACGCCCGGGCCGTGCGGGACCGCCTCGACGCCGTCGACTACCTGGTCGACGACGGCCTGGCGATGGCCCTGTTCCTGGCGTTGCGCCTCGGTCGACCGCTGCTGCTGGAGGGCGAACCAGGCGTCGGCAAGACCGCCGCCGCGAAGGCGTTGGCCCGGGCGTTGGAAACGCCGCTGATCCGGTTGCAGTGCTACGAGGGGCTGACCGCCGGCGAGGCGCTCTACGAGTGGAACCACCAGCGACAACTGCTGGCGATCCGGCTCGCCGAGGCACAGGACACCCGGCTCACCGACGCGGACCTGTTCAGCGCCGAGTTCCTCCAGGAACGGCCGATCCTGCGGGCCGTACGCCACCGGGGGCCGGTGCCGCCGGTGCTGCTGATCGACGAGATCGACCGGGCCGACGACGAGTTCGAGGCGCTGCTGTTCGAGTTCCTCGGCGAGGCCGGCGTCACGGTCCCCGAACTCGGCACGTTCACCGCCCGTACGCCGCCGGTCGTGGTGCTCACCTCCAACCGCAGTCGGGAACTGCACGACGCGCTGCGCCGCCGGTGCCTGTACCACTGGATCGACTTCCCCACGCCGGCCCGGGCCGTGGAGATCGTCCGCCGGGCCGTTCCGGGTGCCACCGAGCCCCTGATCCACACGGCCGTCCAGTTCGTCGGCGGCGTACGCGACCGGGATCTGGAGAAGCCGCCCGGCATGGCGGAGGCCATCGACTGGGTGGCCGCGCTGTCCGTGCTGGGCATCGCCGACCTGGTCGCCGACGACGTCGTGCGGACCATCGGCACCATCGCCAAGACCCCCGACGACCGCGCGGTGGTCGCCGCCGCGCTCCACGCCCACCAGGAGAGCCAGCCGTGAAGATCAGCAACGAGTTCGCGGTCGCCGTGCCGATCGAGCGGGCGTGGTCGGTGCTCACCGACCTCGAAGGGCTCGCACCGTGCCTGCCGGGCGCCCAGTTGACCGGCGTCGACGGCGACGTCTACCGGGGCCGGGTGCGGGTCAAGGTCGGGCCGGTGATCTCCGAGTTCGTGGGCACCGCCCAGTTCGTCGAGAAGGACGCGGCCGCGTACCGCGGGGTGATCGACGCGAAGGGCCGCGACGCCCGGTCGACCGGGAACGCGTCCGCGTTGGTCACCGCCCAGCTACGCCCGGACGGCGACCGGACGCTGGTCAGCGTGGACACCGACCTGAAGATCTCCGGCAAGCTGGCCCAGTTCGGCAGCGGCATGATCAAGGAAGTGTCCGGCAGGTTGCTGGCCCAGTTCGTCGCCAACCTGGAGGCCAAGCTGGCCGCCGACCAGCCCACGACGGCGGCATCGGTCCCTCCTGCGGACCCCGAAGCCGTCGCGCCGACGGTCGACGCGCCGTCCGCCCCGGCCGCGTCCGCCACCGCGATCGTGACCGCACCCGGCACCGCCGCCGTCGCACCGACGCCCGTCGAGCCGACGTCGCTCTCCTCGTCGGCAGCCGCGCCGCCGCCCGTCACGCCGGCTGTCGTGCGACCGTCGACTGACACCGCGCGGGCCACGCCGGCCGCCGAGCCGGAGGCGCTCGACCTGCTCAGCATCGCCGGCAATTCGGTCACCAAGCGCCTCGTGCCCGCGCTCGTCGGCCTCGTCGCCGTCGGCGCGGTGATCGCCTGGCTGGTCGCGCGCCGGTGAGTCCGGGCGTGCTGCGCGGCGTCGACCGGGCCGCGTTCGCGGTGGCGTTCGCCGGCCGGCTGCGACGAGCCGGCGTTGCCGCCGGGCTCACCGACGTCGACGACTTCGTCCGAGCGCTCGCCGCCAGCCCACCCGACTCGATGTCGTCGCTCTACTGGGCCGCCCGGATCAGTCTGGTCCGGCGGCACACCGATCTCGCCGCGTTCGACCGGGTCTTCGCGACGATCTTCACCGATCCCCCGCCGCTGCCCCGAGCGTCGCGGTCCACGTCCACGACCGACGGTCGCGATGACCGGTACGTCCGGGTGCCGGGCGACAGCGACGCCTCGGGCTCGGGTGGGGGTCTGCCCTGGGCGACCCTGCCGCCGGCCGTCGCGGAGAGCCCGGAACGCGACACCGCGCTGCGGCTGCCCGAGCGGCGGCCCAGCGCTCTCACCGGGCTCGCCGACCGCCCGTTCGACCACCTCGATCCCGCGCAGGTCACGCAACTGGGCGACGCCCTCCGCGCGGCTGTCGTCGGCTGGCCGACCCGGCGTACCCGGCGGCACGCCATCGCCACGGGCGGCGCGCGGCTCGCGCTGCGGCAGACCATCGCCCGGGCCCGCCGCACCGGTTGGGAGCCCGTCGAGGTGGTCCGCGAGCGGCCGAAACGCCGGCCACGCCGGATCGTGCTGCTCTGCGACGTCAGCGAGTCGATGCGGGCGCAGGCGACCGCGTACCTGCACCTGATGCGGGCGTTCGCGGTGGTCGCCGACGCGGAGGTCTTCGCGTTCGCGACCACGTTGACCCGGCTCACTGTGCTGCTGCGACACACGTCGGCGGGCGAGGCGGTCGCGCAGGCCAGCGCGGCCGTGACCGACCGGTACGGGGGCACCCGGATCGCCACGAACCTGCGCGCCCTGCTCACCTCGCACCACGCGGAGGCCGTGCGTGGGGCAGTGGTGGTGATCGGGTCGGACGGTTGGGACAGCGATCCGCCCGACGACCTGGCCGCCGTGATGGCCCGGCTGAGCCGCCGCGCGTACCGGATCGTCTGGTTGAATCCCCGCGCCGGCGCCCCCGGCTTCGCGCCCCGGGTCGGCGGCATGGCCGCCGCACTCCCCTACTGCGACCGGATGCTGCCGGCCGGCACCTTCCAGGACCTGCTGGTCGTGGCCCGTCAGCTCCAGAGCGTCACGTGCACCGACGGTCGGAAGTGGCCGACGCTCACGCCCGCGCCGCGCATCATCGCCTGAATCGCCCTCGGTGTCGACGCGAAGCGCGACAGTTCACCAGCGGCCGACATCGCGTCGGGGGTGGCGAGCACCTGCGAGTGCCACATCGCCTCCACCGTCGCGTGTGGACCCGCCACCTGCACGAGGTGCCGTTGGCGGACGTCCGGCGCGACGGTGAAGGCGAGGGCCGGCGCCACCCCCTTACCGCGCTTGGCCTCCCCCAGCGCCGCCGCGTGGCTCTGGAAGACCTGCTGCCGGTCCTCCGGCACGGCTAGGCGACGCAGCATCGACGGCACCCCGCCCAACTCCGTGGTCGCCGAGGGCCCGAGCAGCCAGGTCTGCTCCCGCAACTGCCCGGGGGACGCCGTCACCCCGGCGAGCGGGTGCAGCGGACCGACGACGAGGACGAGGCGGTAGTTCATGACCGGGCGGCAGGTGATGGCGGCATCGGCGACCGGCGGCTGTGGGCCGATGGCGATGTCCACGGCGCGGGCCAGCAGCAGCGGCCCGAAGGAGCCCGGCCCACGGACGCTCAACTCGACGTCGAGGTCGGCGGCCCGCCTCGCGAAGAGGTCGATCAGGCCGGGGGCGGCGAACTCGGCGAAGAGGCTCGACGCGGCGACCCGCAACAGACGCCGGCCACGCGTCGCGGCGCTCACCTCCCGTATCGTGCGGTCCTGGAGGCCCAGCAGCTCCGAGGCGCGGCTGGCCAGCCGCAGCCCACCGGGGGTGAACGCGAGGCCGCCCGCCGTACGGGAGAAGAGTTTGTCGCCGAACTCCCTGCGCAGCTGGGCGATGTGCAGCGACACGGCCGACTCGGAGACCTGGAGCTCCGCGGCGGCCTGTTTGACCGAGCCCAACCGGACCACGGCGACGTACGCGCGAAGCTGCGTCGGGGTCAACGGCGTCACCCTCTCCCCCGCCTGATCGCGTGGCTCGGCTCGGCGTCGAGACGAACGACGATCATCCCCTGCTGGTCCGTTCCGCCGCCAGCACCCGATCAGCCGATCATCGGTCAGGTTCCCGTCCGGTGCCGGTCGCGCACGCAGTACACGTCGCCGGAGTTCGCGCTGTGCGGCAGTGCGGCGAGGTGCGTCGCCATGTCGGTGGCGGAGACCCAGCGCTGGAACGTCATCGACTTGTCGTCGCCCAGCGCGACGTCGAAGCCGTCGAAGCCGAGAACGGTCAGGCGGTCGAGGCACCGGGAGGCGACCGGGCGCGCGATCGTGGTGAACTCGAACGAGAGCGCGGGCAGCGGGCGGGTCAGGCCGGCCAGCACCTCGTCCTCGAAACCCTCCACGTCGATCTTCGCGAAGGTCGGTTCGCCGTACTCGGTGATGAGGGTGTCGACGGTGACCACCGGGACCTCGATGTCGGCGTCCCACACCTGGCCCTCCCACCCGCCGGCGCCCTCCGCCGCCCGCATGAAGTCGGGCGAGGCCGTCGACACGGTGGGATTGGCGGAGTTGACGTGGAAGCGGGTGCTCCCGGGTGCCGCGCCGCAGACCGCTCCGACCAGCGTCACCTGGTCGTCGTCGGCGTAGATCGCCCGCAGGGCGCGCAGGCACAGCGGCTGCGGCTCCACCGCCACCACCCTCGCCCCGAGGCGACGGAAGCTGGCGATGTGGTCGCCCACGTGCGAGCCGACGTCGAAGACGAGGTCGCCCTCGGCGACGAACCGGGAGTAGAACGCGTCCATCCGCGCGTCCCGCTCGGCGTCGCCGTAGTAGACGTCCAGCGACCGGTGCAGGAGGGACATCGCCGGGTCGGTCCGGAGCGCGGCGATCCTGGTGGTGGTGTCAGCCGTCATCTGTCTGAGTCCAGTCCGTGAGGGGGCCGGGTCACGGCCCGAAGGCGGTCAGGAACCGGTCCCGGAAGGTGTCCATCCGCCAGACCGGTGCCTGCGGTCCCGGCTTGAGCCCGTCCTGCCAGCCCCACCCGGAGATCCGGTCCAGGACGGCCCGGTCCCGGGTGACGATGGAGATCGGGACGTCCCGGCTGGCGTTGTCGCCGGTGACCACGGCGGCGGGCTGGTGGTCACCGAGGAAGATGAACACGAGGTCGTCGTCGCCGTAGGTCTGCACGTAGGAGATGAGCGCGCCCAACGTGTACTCGATGGAGCGCCGGTAGTCCGCGCGGATCTGCTCGGTGTTGCGTCGCTTGTCGTCGGACTCCTTGGCGGTCCCCTTGAAGATCGCCCCGTTGCCGAGGGCGGCCCAGTCGACCAGGGCCGGGACGGGCGTCCACGGCGCGTGGCTCGACACCAGCGCGAGCTCCGTCATCGTCGGGTCGCCGCCGCTGTTGCCCAGCTCCAGGCGCCGCCAACTGGCGAGGGTGTACTGGTCGGGCATGGTGCCGAAGCTGAACTTCGGCCCCCGGTACGCGAGCTTCCGGGCGTCGTAGAACCGGTCGTAGCCGAAGAAGGAGCCCTCCGGCCACGGCTTGCTCACCGCCGGCATCACGCCGACGGTCTGCCAGCTCGCCCGCTGGAACGCCTTGTTGAGGGTCAGCCGGTCACTCGCCAACAGGGTGCGGTGCCGCTGGTCGTTGTCGACCCAGAGGCCGGAGAGCAGGGTGTCGTGCGCGAGCCAACTTCCGCCGCCGAACGTCGGCGAGGTGAGGAATCCACTCTGCGAGGCGAACCCCGCCGCGCCGAGTGAACTGGTCCCTCCGTCGAGGACGGCGCCGACCTGCGGGGCGAACTCCGGGTCCTCGACGGCGTCCCGGCCGTAGCTCTCCACGAAGGCGACGACGACGTTCTTGCCACGCAGCGCGGTGAGCAGCTGGTCGCCGGGCGTCGCGGCGAACCGGTCGTCCTGGAGGAGCGCGGCGAACCTCTCCCGGTCGTCGAGACGCAGGCGTACCTGGAAGCCGTGGCCGTTGGTCAGGGTGGTCGCGGACGTGTCGGCGACCGTCACGCCCTCGACCACCCGCACGTTGAACGCGGCACAGACCACCCAGACGACCACCAGCGCCGCCACCACCCGGCGGGTCCCGGCGCGGTGCCAGATCACCAGCCGGCGCAGTCGTCGCATCGACAGCGTGACCACTGTGGGCAGGCCGACGGCCACCACCGCCAGGGTGATCGCGACGCCGATGGCGACGGGTCGGCCGTACGACTCGCTGACGAAGGCGAACCCCTCGTCGAGCAACGCCCAGTCGAGCACCGGGTCGAAGGCCCGGCTGAGCGCGGCGGTGAACCCCAGGTCGAACAGCTTCAGCAGGCCGAGCAGGCCGAGGGCCACGCCGGCGAGCGTCGCCACCCACCGGCTCCACCGCGGGGGTAGGGCGAGCAGGAGGGCGACGGTCAGCAGCGCCTCCAGGGGAATCCGTACGAACGCCCCGGGGCTGAGTCGCCCGAAGTCGTACGGCAGGGTGAGCACGAGCAGCACGAGCAGCACGGCCAGGAGGGTGACCAGTCGGGCCACGACGGAGCGCTTCGGCCGATCCTCGGCCTCGGTGCCGTCGGTGGCGGTGACGTCCGAAAGCTCGCCCCTCATCGCCTTCCGTCCCTGGCTCGGCATCTGGCGTACGCGCGTCACGAGCGACAACCCGGGCATCCTTCCATGATCTTTGTTGGGGGCGGTAGCCGGGCGACTCAGACGCGGGCGATGCCGCTTCGGGCCACGGCGACCGTCCGCTGCTCCGGCCAGGGCAGCCCGTCCGCCGTGCCGTGAACGACCGCGGGGCGCCGGTCCTCCGCAGCGTCGTGGGCGAGGGCTCGGCGGACGTGACGCGTCGTCCACAGCCACACGACGTCCCGCCCGAACGACTCGATCAGCAGCGCCAGCGACGCCACCAGCACGACTGTCGTCAGCGGCCCGGGCAGTGCGCCGCCCATCGCCACCGTCAGCACCACGCCCTGGATCGCGGCGACGACCTTCCGCCAGTAGCGCGGCGGCAACGATCCGCGCATCCACCCCAGCACCCAACTGGCGGCGACGAAGACGTAGCGCATCGCGCCGATCGCGAGCACCCAGCCGCCCACCGAGGGGGCGACGTGCAGGCAGAGCACCAGGACGAGGAAGGAGTCGATCTCCATGTCGAAGCGTGCGCCGAGCTCGCTGGACGTTCCGGTGCGTCGGGCCGTGTAACCGTCCACGGCGTCGAGCACGAGCGCCACACTGGTGAGGACGACCATCAACGTGACAGGTGCCGGTCGGGAGAACGAGTCCGCGGCCAGGGCCGTCACGCCGCCGACGAGGATGGCCCGGCTCAGGGTCACCTGGTCGGCCGGGCTCAGGTCATGCGCGCCCGAGCGGGACATCCCCCGACTGAGCAGGGCACACAGCGCCACCCCGTACGCCAGCCCCGCCGCCCACCCGGCCGGGCCGAGACCGACGGTCTGCGCGAGCACCGCCAGCACGCCGATCTGCACGAGCAGTCCGATGACCGGACCGGTTCGAACCGTTGACATCGTGCCTCCGTGACTCTGGTGGGTGACCCTGACCGTCATCACGGAAAACATGACCGATCGGTTCATTCTGAACGGGCCTCAACATGTATACGGAGGGACGTGCCCCGGCGGATGCGGATTAGTCGTCGCCGGTGAGTGCAGCCCGTCGCAGCCGACGACGCCCCCGAGTGCGACGACGGGTGTTCGGGTCAGGCCGCATCGGCCGCAGCCGTGCCGAGGGCGTGGAGCGTGGCGGTGGTCACCGGGTCGGCCGGGAAGAACGCCTCGACGGCCAGCCCGGAGACTGTGACGGGATCTGCCGTGTCGCTGCCCGCAGCGGGGCCAGTTCCGGGTCGGTCAGCTGGTGGCTGGGCGACAGGTCGAGCTACGTCATCCCGCGCCTGCGCCGCTGCTCGCGATCATTTCGTCAGGGTCTGGGCATGGTGAGGACCTCGACGCCGTCGTCGGTGATGGCGATCGTGTGCTCGCTGTGCGCGGTCCGGCAGCCCGTCACGCTGCGCAGGGTCCAGCCGTCGGGGTCGGTGACGAGCGTGGCGGTGTCCGCCATGACCCACGGCTCCAGTGCCAGCAGCACCCCGGGGCGCAACCGGTAGCCGCGGCCCGGCCGTCCGGTGTTGGAGATGTGCGGGTCCTGGTGCATCGTCGAGCCGACGCCGTGGCCGCCGAACTCGGTGTTGACCGAGTAGCCGGCCGCGCCGAGGACCGAGCCGATGGCGTGGGAGATGTCGCCGATGGGGACTCCGGGGCCGGCGGCGGCGATGCCGGCGCTCAACGCGCGCTGGGTGGCGTCGATCAGCGCGATGCTCTCCGAGGGCTGCGTCTCGCCCACGATGAAGCTGATCGCGGAGTCGGCGACCACCCCGCCCAGGGAGACGGCGAGGTCGAGCGAGAGCAGGTCGCCGTCGGCGAGCCGGTAGTCGTGGGGCAGCCCGTGCAGCACCGCGTCGTTGACCGACGTGCAGATGTAGTGGCCGAACGGGCCGCGCCCGAAGGAGGGCTCGTAGTCGACGTAGCAGGACTGCGCCCCGGCCTCCATGATCATGCTCTGGGCCCACGCGTCGATGTCCAGGAGGTTCGTGCCGACCACGCTGCGAGTCTTCAGCGCTTGCAGGATGCCGGCGACCAGGGCACCGGTGTCCCGGGCGCGGGGCAGGTCGGTGGGGCTCAGGATCTCGATCATGCCGCGCCTTCCTAGAACCAATAAGTATCCCGGCCATATTATCCCGGTACTAGAATCGGGCCATGGTCAGGTTGCCACTCACCCCCGCAGAGGTCGAACGCGGACAGCGCCTCGGCGCCCTCCTGCGCCGCGCCCGGGGGGACCGTTCGATGCTCCTCACCGCGCTGGACGCGGGTGTCTCACCGGAGACGCTCCGAAAGATCGAGTCCGGTCGCATCGCCACCCCGGCCTTCCCGACCATCGCGGCGATCGCCGACGTCCTCGGCCTCTCCCTCGACGCGGTGTGGTCGGAGATCAACAAATCGGACGACGAGGCCGAGTTCATTCGGCGGGACCACCCAGTGGCCGAGCGCCTGGCCTCGTAGCGCGTCCCACGCCGGCCGGGCACCTGACCGCCGGCACGTGGCCCCGCCGGAAACCGGCACGCCCGCTCGCCGATGTCCGCGCACCATCCGGGAAAGTGCTGCCTCGCCCGCTGCGGAGGCACCTACATCCCTGATGGTGCGCGGATCTTGACCGACGCGCGGACAGGTCCGGGGTCAGCGCGGGGCGGGCCACCACGGTTCGAGGATGGTCGGGTCGGCGACGTACCGGGCCACCTGCGTCCGCTGCTCCGGGGTCAGCGTCAGCTTTTGAAGTCGCGCGCCCCACTCGGGCACCCGATCGGCCTTGCCCAACGCCATCGCCAACTCGATCAGGCCGGCCAACGCCGTCGCCTGCTCGACGACCGGAGCGTCCTCGGCGCGGCGGCGCATCCCCGAGTCGAGCGCACGGTAGGCCGCCCGGTCGTCCATCTTGAACTCGCGCAGGATCCGCGCGTTGTCGAGCACCCGGGCCAACCCTTCCAGCTCCTTCGACCCGCCGTACTCCAGGTCCTTCGGCTCGTCCCGCTGAATGAAGACGACGGTGTTGCCGGACGGGTCGACGATGCTGAACCGCGACGCCCCGGCGCGATAGCGGGTGATTCGAGGCAGGCCCTTGACCAGGACCTTGCCGTAGGCCTTGCGCATCGCCTCGGTGAACACCGCGTGGTACGCCGCGACGGCGTCCACCAGCACCAGGCAGCCGCCGGACTGCTCCTTGGCCGGGTCGAGATCCTTCGGTGCCGGCCCGTAGTGCAGATCGAACCCACTCCACCGAAAGGCCAGGTACACGTACGGTCTGGTCTGCTCGTAGGTCACCTCGAACCCGAGCGCCCGCCAGAACGCCAGGGTCTCCTCCGGGGCCGCACAGTGCAGCAGCGGCACGGCGGTCTCGTTCGGCTGGACACGGTCCGCATTGGTCGTCATGGTCACTCCCGGTCAGGTCCCGTCGCGCGTCCGCCGGCTCCACCCGACCGTGGGCTGTCCGCCCACGGCGACCACGCCGGCGACCTCATTGTCTAGAGTCTCCCTCTTCGGCAGCCGCGCGCTTCTGAGTCACCACCGGTGTGCTGGCGGCTCGGAGCGGTCGGATGGGATGCTCGTCCGGTGTTTCGCCGACACGTCGCCTGGCTCGCTCTGGCAGTGGGGGTGCTCTCCGGCTGCTCCGAGCCGCCCTACCCGCTACCGGACCGGAACGCGGCAGATGTGCGAACCGAGGAGGAGCGTCTCGCGAGTCTTTTACCCGGCGAGCTGCTCGGTGGACCGGGCACCTGCGAGGTCCGACTCCTCGGGCGGGACGGCGCGTCGTCGTTCGCCTGGGCGCACTGTGAAGCGACCCCGGGGCCCGGGGTCACCTCCGGCGTCTCGGTGCCGGTGCGGGTGGACGGCGACCGCGTCACTCAACCCGGCGACGGAAGCGAATACTCGGCGAGCGTGCGTCGCATGTTCCCCGCGCGGCTGGCCGAAGCCGTGCTGCGCGACGACGGCAGACTGCGGCCCTGACCTTCCCCTCCTACCCAGGGAGGAGGCGCGCTCCGACCGGTGGCCGCAACCGGGGCCTGCGGTCGGACGTGATCGGCGGCGGCGATCGCGAGCATCTACAGGCATGACAATCGATCTGCGCCGGGCGGCACGCTGGCACCGCCCACTGATGGTCTTCGTGTCCGCGATGGCGGTGCTCGCCGTCGTCTGCGCGGTCGGCATCCTCGTCGACCAGCGCGTCCTCACCGGGGCTCCGATCTGGCTCAAGCCGTTCAAGTTCGCGGTGTCCTTCGTGCTGTACGGCGCGACGCTCGCCTGGATGCTCACCCTGTTGCCCCGGCGCAGCCGGACCGCCGAGTGGGCAGCGACAGTCGTCGTCGCGATGGCGGTAATCGAGATGGTGCTGATCGTCGTCCAGGTGGTACGCGGGCAGACCAGCCACTTCAACGACACCTCCGCGCTGAACACCGCGCTGTTCGCGGCGATGGGCGCGGCGATCATGGTGCTGTTCCTCGCGCACCTCCTGATCGGCATCGTGCTGCTGATCCGGCGGATCCCGGACCGGGCCGCCGCGACGGCCGTCGGGTGGGGTCTCGGCCTGTCGCTGCTGGGCATGCTCGCGGCGATACCGATGGTGCTGCCCATGCAGGAGCCGGGGATCGACGGGATCTCCGGGGCGCACAGCGTCGGTGTGGTCGACGGCGGGGCGGGCCTGCCGGTTGTCGGCTGGAGCACCACGGGCGGTGACCTGCGGATCGGGCACTTCGTCGGGCTGCACGCCCTCCAGGCGCTGCCCATCCTGGCGATCCTGCTGAGCCGGTTCGCCACCCGACTCGACGAGCGCACCCGCGTCCGGCTCCTGGTCGTCGCGGGCGCGGCGTACGGCGTACTCACCGTGTTGTTGACCTGGCAGGCGCTGCGCGGGCAGCCGCTGCTGCGGCCGGACGCCGTCACCCTCACGGCGGTCGCGGCCCTGGTGGTCACGACCGCGACCGCCGCCGGGCTCGTGCTGGCGCGCCGCCGCCGACCGGACCTGGCGCTGGCGGCATGACCGCGACGCTGTTCTCCCTGACGTTCGCGGTGGCCGCGCCGTTCTGGGCGCTGATGATCCTGCTGCCGCGGTGGTCCTGGACCGCGCGGATCATCGCCTCCCCGCTGATCGTGCTGCCGGTCGTGGTGATCTACGCGCTGCTGGTGCTGCCGGCGTTCGGCGAGGTGCTGCCGGCCGTGGCCTCGCCGACGCTGGCCGGGGTGCGGGACCTGCTCGGCACCTCCGACGGCGCGGCGGCGGGCTGGGCGCACATGATCGCGTTCGATCTGTTCGTCGGGCGGTGGGCGTGGTTGGACAGCCGCGAACGGGGGGTGCCGGCGCTGGTCATGGCTCCGGTGCTGGTGCTGACCATCCTGCTCGGACCGCTCGGCCTGGCCGCGTACCTCGCGGTCCGGACCGGGTGGCGGCGGCCGGCGACCGCCGCCACCGGCCCGCAGCGCCTAGGCTGACCGTCGTGAGCTGGCTGGGGCGGCTGTTCGACCTGCGGGACACACTCGTGCGGATGGTGCTGCTCGACCTCACCGGGTTGTGCTACCTGCTCGTCGTTCCGCACTCCACCAGCACCCCCACGACGGCACAGTGGGTCCTCGCGGTGCCGGCGTTCGCGGTGGCGCTGGCGGCGCACCGCCGACCGGCGGTCAACCTGGTGGCGCAGGCCGCTCTGCTGGCGGTCGCGATCCAGCTGGTCGACGACTTCACGATCAACCAGGTCGGCGCCAGTTGGGCGTTGCTGGAGACGACCATGCGGGCGCGCGGCCCCCGGGCCATCTGGCTGGGCACCGCGCTGCTGGTGGTGGTCGACCTGACCGACTCGATCGGCGACCCGCCACGCCGGTTCGCCTCCGGGGTCGTCGGGCTCGCCGTGGAGGTCGGCGTGCCGGTCCTGCTCGGCCTGGTCATCCGCACCAACCGGGAACTCGCCCGGCAGGCCGTGGAGCAGGCCGCCGCCGAGCAACGCCAGCGTGAGTCGGAGAGCCGGGCGGCACGCGCCGACGAACGCGCCACCATCGCCCGCGAGCTGCACGACGTCGTCGCGCACCACGTGGCGTCGATGGTGCTGCGCGTCGGCGTGGCCCGGCACGTGCTCACCGACCTGGACCCCCGGGCGGGCGAGGTGTTCGACGACGTGCACGGCACCGGCACGGCGGCCCTGGCGGAGCTGCGCCGGCTGGTCGCGGTGCTGCGCGACCCCGACGGGGTACGCGGTGACGCGGCGCTGACCGCGATCGAGCCCTCCGCGCTGCCGGCGGCGATCGGCGCCGCTGTCGACCGGGCACGCCAGGCCGGTGTCACAGTGGAGGCCGACCTGGATCCGGCGATCGGTTCCCTCGACGCGGTACGCGGCATGGCCGTGCTGCGGCTGACCCAGGAGGCACTGACCAACGTGGCCAAACACGCCGGAACCTCAGCGGTGGCGCGGCTCGTCGTCGCCGTCCACGACGACGCGGTGCACTGGGAGGTCACCGACACCGGGCACGGTGGGATCCCGGCGGGTCTACCGGCCGGCGGCGGTCACGGCATCACCGGCATGCGCGAGCGCGTCGAGGTCCTCGGCGGCCGGTTGGAGGCGGGCCCGACCGGCACCGGCTGGCGGGTGCGCACCGTCCTCCCGGCGGTGGTCGCCGCGTCGGACCGTCGCCCGGCCGCGCCCCTGCCCGCCGAGCGGGAGGCCCCGGGCGGGTCGATGCCCGGTGACCATGCGGCCCCGGCGGGATCGCGCACCCCGGAGCCGGCGTGATCCGGGTGCTGCTGGTCGACGACCAGCACCTCATCCGGGCCGGGCTGCGGATGCTCTGCGACGCCCAACCCGACATCGAGGTCGTCGGGGAGGCCGACAACGGCCGCGAGGCGATCACGCTCGCCGCGCGGCTGCTCCCCGACGTCGTGGTCATGGACCTGCGCATGCCCGGCGTCGACGGGATCACCGCGACCAGCCGGATCCTCGCCGAACGCCCCACCACCCGCATCCTGGTGTTGACCACGTTCGGCGACGACGACCACCTCTATCCCGCCCTCACCGCCGGCGCCTGCGGGTTTCTGCTCAAGGACGCGCCCCCGACCGAGTTGCTGGACGGCATCCGCCGGGCCGCCGCCGGTGACAGCCCGTTCAGCGCCGAGGTGCTCCGACGCCTCGTGCAACGCGCCGTGCACGCCCGCCCGGAGACGCCACGACCGGTGCAGGGGTTGACCGCCCGCGAACAGGACGTGCTGAACCTGGTCGCCGAGGGCCTGTCCAACACCGAGATCGGCGATCGGCTCCACATCGGTGTCACCACGGTCAAGACCCACATCACCAGTCTGATGACCAAGACGGACAGCCCGAACCGGGTACGCCTCGCCCTGTTCGCGCGCGGCGTCTGACGCCCCGGCCTAACGGCCGCACGCGTAGCCCTGCATCCCTCGGGGGTTCGCACCGGCGGCGAGCACACCCGTCGCCGGGTCACGGGTCACGGCGCAGAGCCGACCGAGGCTCCACCCGTCGACCACCCGCACCTCGTGCCCGTACGCGCGCAGGGCCGCCAGCACGCTGTCGTCGTAGCGGTCCTCCACCACTAGGACACCGGGCTCGGAGTCCCGTGGGTAGAATGACCCGGGCAGGCCGAGCGTGTGCCAGGCCGGGGCGTCGATCGCCTCCTGGAGGGTCCGACCGCCGACGAGGTGCCGAAGCAGGAACGGCAACTGCCACTGGTCCTGCTGGTCGCCACCGGGTGTCCCGCACGCCAGCACCGGCTCCCCGTCGCGGTGCACCATCGTCGGGCTCAACGTCGTACGCGGTCGGCGCCCCGGCGCCAACGACGACGCGAGGCCCTCCTCCAGCCAGAACATCTGCAACCTGCTGCCCAGCGGGAAGCCGAGTTCCGGGATCGTCGGCGAGCTCTGCAACCAGCCACCGCTCGGGGTAGCGGAGATCATGTTGCCCCACCTGTCGACCACGTCGACGTGACAGGTGTCGCCACGGGTCACCCCGTCCGGCCGCACCGTCGGCTCCCCCGTCGTCGGGTCCGTCGGGGCGGCCCGCCCAACGACGCCGGATCGGACGTGGGCCGGCAGGCGAGGCTGTGCCCCGTCGGGACGTCCCGGCCGCAACCGCGCCGACGCGCGGTCACCGACCAGGGCCGCCCGCTCCCGCGCGTACTCCCGGGACAGCAGCGCCGTGGCGGGCACGTCCACGTCGTCGCCGTACCAGGCTTCCCGGTCGGCGAAGGCGAGTGTGAGCGCCTCGATCTGGGCGTGCACACCGGTCGCGGTGTCCGGGTCGAACGCGGCGGGCTCGTCGAGCGCGTCGAGGGTGGCCAGCGCCTGCAGCAGCACCGGGCCCTGACCCCAGAACCCGGTCTTCGCCACCGAGTAGCCGTGCCAGTCGAGGGTGGCGGGCTGCTCCCAGGTCGCCGAGTACGCGGCCAGGTCGTCCCCGGTGACCAGGCCGGCGTGCGGTCGGCCGCTGGAGTCCTGGAACGGCCGCCGGCTGAACGCGTCGATCGCCTCGGCGACGAAACCGGTGCCCCAGGCCCGTCGCGCGGCCTCGATCTGCGCCTCCCGGTCCGCGCCGGCCGCCTGCCCCGCCCGCACCAGTCGGCGCAGGGTGTCCGCGTACGCCGGGTTGGTGACCATCTCCCCGGCGCGCGGTGGCCGTCCGCCGCGCAGCCAGAGCGCGGCGGACGTGGGCCAGTGGTCCTCGAACAACGACCGCACGGCGGCGACGGTGTCACCGACGCGGCCCACCAGCGGGTGACCGGCGGCGGCGTAGCCGATCGCCGGGTCCAGCACCTCGGCGAGGGTGAGCGTGCCGTGCGCGCGCAGCAGCAGGAGCCAGGCGTCCACGGCACCGGGTACGGCCGCCGCGAGCGGCCCGGCCCCCGGGACGAGGTCCATCCCGAGGGAACGGAAGTGCGCGATGGTCGCCCCGGCCGGCGCCGGCCCCTGCCCGCACAGCACCGTCGGCCGGGGATCCTGCGCGGTGGCCACGATGGCCGGAACCTCGCCGCCCGGCCCGTTCAGGTGCGGCTCGACCACGTGCAGGACGAACCCGGCGGTGACCGCCGCGTCGAAGGCGTTGCCGCCGCGTTCGAGGATGCCCATCGCCGCCTGGCTGGCGAGCCAGTGCGTCGAGGACACCATGCCGACGGTGCCCTGCAACGTGGGTCGGGTGGTGAACGTCATGACAACACCTCACAGGGTCTGCGGCCCGGACGCCGAGCCGGGTGAGGTCCCGCTGGGCCAGATGGCAGGCTACCGGCGCTCAGGCCGGCGCCGAGTTGTACGCCTGCGCCGTCACCCGGACCTGACGGGCCAGGCCCGGCCGCGCGGGCCAGGACACCCGCACCTCGCGGGTCTCCCCCGGCAGGAGCCAGAAGTAGTTGTCGTCGAAGCGGGCCGGCAGAACCCTCTCACCACGCTGGTCGCGCACGGCGAGCCGGACCAACGCGGCGACCGTACGGCCCTGGTTGCGGACCGTCGTGGTGACGGTGTTCCGGCCGTCCACCACACGGACGGTGCCCGACGACGTCGACAGGCGGGTGTTCGGCACGTCGTTGAGCGCCCGCATCTGCTCGGCCCTGTCGTAGCGCCAGTAGGTGTTCTCGGTGAGCAGCCGGTCGCGGCTGTCGCGCAGCTCCAGGCGGACCAGGTGCAGGCCGCCGCCGCCCGGCGCGGCGAGCGGGAAGACCGCCGTCGTCGCCGAACTCGCCACGTCCACCCGCTGCCGCTGCGGCGTACCCAACGACCGGCCGCTCAGGTCGTACCGCCGGGCGGTGACCGTCACACCGGTGACCGCCGTCGCGGTGTGGTTGACCACGCGGACCTGCCAGGTGCCCGGGTCGGCCTGCACGTGCAGCGGCTCGCAGCCCTTGCGGGCCCCGTAGTAGGCGCCGTTCACGTCGAGGTCGTAGTCGTAGGTCTGCCAGACCGTGCTGTGCCACGCCGGGTGCGACATCCACAACAGCAGACCTGTGGCGTCCTGCCAGAGGTTGGCGTTCCACGCCTCGAACATGGCGCGGTGGCTCTCGTAGTTGACGAACTGCGCCCGGGTGGCGAACTCGTCGAGCGAGACGGACTCACCGAGCCGCGCGTCGATGGCCGCCTGGTACGTCCCGACGCGCTGGTTACCGACTGTCGACCAGTCGTGGTAGTTCCACACCTCGCTGATCGGCCACTCCTTCGCGTCGCCGACGAGGTTGCGCATGCTCTCCGTCACCGACACGACCGGCATGCCGATCTCGGTGTGGAAGCCGAAGGAGTCGGCCTCGTACATCGTCACGTCGGTGTAGGTGCTCGGGTCGACCCAGTGGTACGGCCCGCGCCCGCTCACGATGCCGCTGGCGGAGTTGGGGATGTAGAGGATCTCCGGGTGCTCGGTGCTCACGGCCTGCTTGAGGCCGGCGTCGACGATCGGCGGCGGGTCACCCTCGTTGGCGCCGCACCACACCACGATGCTCGGGTGGTGCCGGAACCGCCGGATCGTGTCGGCGGCGATGTCGACGTAGCCCGGCGGGTTGGGCAGGAACCCGCCGGCCTGCCAGAAGTCGTTCCAGACCAGGATGCCCTGCTCGTCGCAGGCCCGGTACAGCTCCTCGCGGTTGCTGCTGCCGAGCCAGTTGCGGATCATCGTGAAGTTCATGTCGCGGTGCATCTCGACGGTGTCGGCCAGCCGGTCGGGCAGCACCCGCCGCAACAGCTCGTCCCAGCCCCAGTTGCCGCCCCGGGCGAACACCGGCACACCGTTGACACTGATCTTCAGCTCGGTGATCTTGTTGCTGACCGCCTTCACGTCGGTCCACGACTGCCCGTCGTTTGAGACCTGGATGACGAAGTCGCGGGCGTACGCCTGCTCCCAGACGATGGTGACCTGGTCGAACGTGACCGGTGCGCCGAGGTCGACCTGGATGTACTGGTTGTCCTCGAACCTCGACGACCAGCGGGTCCGGGGGTTGCCGTCGACGGCCCGGTCCGGGCCGTTGGAATCGCCGTCCGACGACGAGGCGCTGGCGGCCTTGCCCAGGGCCAGGTCCACGTCCGGCTCGGCCTGCCGCCGCACCGAGAGCGCCCACATGGACACCCCCCACGAGGTGGCCCGCGCACCGGTCTGGATGCGCAGGTGCCGGGCGGTCTGACTGGGGAACGTCTCGACCTGGTCGGCGCGGCTGCCCAGCGGGGTGTCGTTGCTGACCGCCTTCACGTCGGTCCAGGCGTCGCCGTCGGCGGAGACCTGGACGCGGTAGTCCAGCGCGTACGCCTGCTCCCAGACGATGGTGACCCGGTCGAAGTCGACGGCCGACCCGAGGTCGACCTGGATCCACTGGTCGTCCTCGGCCTTCGAGGCCCAGCGGGTCGCCGCGTCGCCGTCGACGGCCTTGGCGGCCACGTTGGTGTCGTTCTCGGCGGACGAGGCGGTCGCGTCGCGACGCAGGGCGAGGTCCGGCCCGGTGCCGTCGGCCACCGACAGCGCGAACATCGAGATGCCCCAGCCGGTCGCGCGTTGGCCGGCCTGGATGCGGACGTGTCGGGCGTGCTGCCGGTCGAACGTGACGGTCTGCGTGGCCGCCCCGTCGACGAACTCCAGGGCGGGCTTGCCGGGCGGCGAGATCACGATCGGCTGGTGCCAGTCGTAGGCGAACTGTCGGACACCGAAGCGCAGCTCACGCCGGTCGCTGACCGCGCGCTTGACGGTGGCGGTGAGCGTGAGGTCGTACAGGTGGGGGTCGCCGTAGCCGTTGGGCCACCACAGCCGGGGCTTGCGCAGGCGCAACGCGGGGTGGTGCTCCGGGGCGAAGGTGACGGTGGTGCTGCCGTCGGCGGGGACGGTGACAGTGGACTCGACGCGTACCCTGTCGAACTCGGCGCGGACGGTGACGGTGGTGGCGGTGGCCGTCGCGTTGCGGACCGGCACCCGGATGGTGACCTCGGCGGTGTCGGTGCGGGGCAGGTCCGGCAGCGTGGTCTGCACGTGCGGGTCGCCGACGACCACGGCGCCGGTGCTGCGCAGCCGGACGTGGTCCCACAGGCCGGTGACCCGGTCGCGGACGGCGGGCATCCAGTCCCAGCCGGACACCGCCAGGTAGGTCGGCGCGTCGAGGTAGTGGTGGGCCGACTGGAGGAAGGTACGGCCGTCGGGGCCCTTGTCGCCGGGGGTGCCCTGGTGTGGCATCGGGGTGACCCGGACGGCGAGGACGTGCTCGCCGCGGTGACCGGCGAGGGCGTCGGTGATGTCGAAGGCCGCCCGCGCGAAGGGGTGCTTGACGCTGCCGACCTGCACGCCGTTGACCCAGGCGGTCGCCTCGTGGTTGATGCCGTCGAACTCCAGCCAGATCCGCCGACCGGCCGACGTGTCCAGCTCGCGTGGCAACCGCAGGGTGCGCCGGTACCACCAGGTGTGCCGGGACAGCGCCTCGGGGATGCGCATGTTGTTGAAGCCGGACACCGGGTCGGGCAGGTGCCCCTGCTCGACCAGGGTGCCCAGCACGGTGCCGGGCACCGTCGCCGGCAGCCAGGACCGGACGTCGACGCCCGCTCGGGAGAGTTCGGCGCCGTCGGCGGTGCCCGCGAAGTCGTCCATCGTCAGCGACCAGCCGGACTCCAGCGGCACGGTGCCGTCGGCGGCGACACTCAGCGCGGGAGCCGGGCCGGTGTTGCCGTCCTCCCAACTGGTCCAGCCCTCGGCCTTCGGCCGTCCGGCCAGGGGTACGCCGTAGACCTGGAACCCGTTGAGGCCCACCGGGTTGCTGTTCGCACGCTTCGTGGCCGTCATGCGGATCCACCGGGCGGTGACCGGCGCGGGCAGCTTGATCGCCTGCACACCGCCCTGACCCTCGGTCGTCTCGTACACCGACGTCCAGGTCCGGCCGTCGGTGGAGACCTCGATCCGGTACGACGTGGCGGCGCTGGAGAGAATCTCGTCGCCGTCGGTCTCGGTGTAGTTGCCGTCGAACGGCCCGTCGGCGAGCGTGGCCTCGAAGACCAGGGTGATCGCCTCGACCCGGCAGGGCGCCTGCAGGTCCACGGAGATCCATTGTGGATCGGCGTTGCCGGCGGCCCGCCACCCACTCCCCCGGACGCCGACCTGCGGCAGGCCGTCCACCGCGAAGGTCGCGGGCGTCGGCGCGTAGTCGGTCGAGGAGACCGCGACCGGACGGTACCGGGCGAGGTCGGTGGCCTGCGGGGTGGCGGGCGGCGTCGCCGGAGCGGCGGCCGCGACGGCGTCCGGTAGGACCGCGGCCACCCCGACCGACGCCAGCAGCGTGGCTCCGGCGGAGAGGAAGGTACGCCGCGACAGGGGCGATTGCTCGGACATTGCGCCTCCAGACGGGACAACGTTGTCAGACGAGGGCCTGCGACAACGTTGTCAGATCGTGGCCGCATGTTTCGCCGGAGTCAAGAGTCCGAGTCGATCGTGATCCCGCGAACGCGGTGCGCAGTTTGATCCATGTCGGACGGCGCTCTCCAGTCCTCTCGAAGCCCGATCGGCAGTCGCCTCGGCTTCGCGGGGCTCTTCCGGCCGTCCTGCCACCGCTACCGGTGATCGGATTCGGCCAGAAACCACGATCCGTTAGCGTAGCGATGCGTTCGAGGCGGCGAGGTTCGATGCCTCGTTGCTGTAGGTGCTGCCAGAGTGGTTCGAGGGCAGCAGGGGGTAGTGCAGGTATTCGCCGTCCCGGATGCGATCGAACTACCAACGGCTCGGGCGGGGGCGGTTGGCACGCTGCCTTTGGAGCTGATGTCGCAGACGATTCAGATCGGTGGGTCGCAGCCCTCCCCCGTCAATCCCTGAACCGTCACCCTCAGCCGCCGACGGGCGAAATTCGAGCTTGCACCTGCACATCCCGACGCCGCACGCCCCACGCCGCACGCCCACGCCCCATGCCCCACGCCCCACGCCCCACGCCTCGACCGTGATGTCGCAAACGATTCAGCTCCAAAGGCAGCGACCAACACCCTCGGGCCACCCGAAAGGCAGCAACCGCGGAACTTGGCGGCCACGCGAAAGGCACCAACTGCGGACTCCGGCGGCCGGCCACGCGACTCGAAGCGACCGTGGGATCCGGCGGCCACGCGACACGCGGCGACCGCGGGATCCGGCGGCCACCGGGCTGGATGACCGGCGGTCAGCTCGTCCGCCGGTCGTCGCGGTGCTGACGGTCGCGAGGGTGGTACTCCGGGCGGAGCTTCGCGGCGGCGAACGCCCCCTTCACCGCTGCCGAGAGCGCGACGATGTCGTACGCGCCGTGGTGGCGTCGGCCGTTGATGAAGAAGGTCGGGGTGCCGGTGACGCCGCTGAGATCGGCGGACTCGACGTCCTCGGCCACCCGGTCCACGCCCAGACGTTTGACCATGTGCTCCCGGAACATGTCCAGATCCAGGCCGAGGCGCTCGGCGTAGCCCAGCAGGTCGCTGGGACTGAGCGCGTCCTGGTGGGTGAGGAGCAGATCGTGCATCTCCCAGAACGAGCCCTGCTCTCCCGCCGCTTCGGCGGCCTCGGCGGCGAGTTGGGCGTGCGGGTGGACGTCGGTGAGCGGCAGGTGTCGCCACACGTACCGGACATTGGCGAAGTCGGCCAGCATCTCCCGCACCACCGGCTCGGCCTGCCCGCAGTAGGGGCACTCGAAGTCGCCGTACTCCACGACCGTCACCGGCGCGTCCAGGGCTCCCCGCATGTGGTCACGCCCCGACTCGACCGGAAGTTTCAGGTCGACGATGGCCTCGGTGACGCCGAGCAGAGCGCGTGCACGTCGCGACGGCGAGAGCCGGGCGACAGCACGGAACACCAACCAGGTCACGACGGACGCACCAACCGTCGCGACCAGGATGCCGAACTTGGCCTCGTCCAGCGCCGGGCCGTGCAGGGCGTGGGTGGCGATCAGGAGGGCGACGGTGAACCCGATGCCGGACACGGTGCCGACGCCCGCCACGGCCACCCAACCGACGGGTGGCCGGAACCGGTTCCCGCTCAGCCGGGCCACCAGCCACGAGGTGGCCACGATCCCGGCCGGCTTGCCGACGACGTACGCCGCCACGACGCCGAGCGTCACCGGCGACGTCACGGCCCTGGACAGCAGCTCGCCGTCGAGGACGATCCCGACGTTCGCCAGGGCGAACAGCGGCACGACAACGTAGCTCGCCCACGGGTGGTAGAGGGTCTGCAGCCGCTCGTTCGGCGACAGCGCCGAGGTGAGACCGGCCTGGGCCATCCGGGCGAGCTGCGGGGTGGGCTGCTCCCGGAAGAGGCGGAACTGGTCGCTCGCGTACTGCAGCTCGTCCCGCCCGGGGGCGTACGCATAGGTCAGCAGGCCCATGATCAGGCCCACCACGACCGGGTCGACACCGGACTCCGAGACCGCGACCCAGGCCGCCACCCCCAACAGCGCGTAGACCGGCCCGAACCGCACTCCCCACGCCCGGACGAGCAGCACGAGACCGAAGATCACCACCGCGACGAGCAACGCCGGGGGCGAGGGGTGATCCGGGTACGCGATGGCCAGCACCGCGATCGCGACCAGGTCGTCGACGACGGAGACGGTCAGCAGGAAGCTGCGCAGCCGGTCCGAGAAGCGCGGCCCGAAGACGGCAAGGGCGCCGAGCGCGAGCGCCGTGTCGGTCGCCATCACCGCACCCCAGCCGGCGGCGGTGGTCTGCCCCGCGTTGAACGCGAGGTAGATCGCGATCGGCACGAGCATGCCGCCGAACCCGGCCAGCATCGGCAACGCCAGTCGCCGCCGCTCCCGCAGCTCGCCGATGTCGAACTCGCGACGCAACTCCAACCCCGCGACCAGGAAGAAGACCGTCATCAACCCGCTGTTGACCCAGGTCCGCAGGTCGTGCGACACCGGCCAGTCGCCGAGCCGGACCGAGAAGGTGGTGCTCCAGACCGACTCGTACGACGACGAGTGCAGGTTCGCCCACACGAGGGCCACCGCCGCGGCGACCACCACCACCCGCGCGCCGCCGGTCTCGGTGCGCAGGAACGCGCGCAGCGGAGCGTTGAACCGCCCCTCCCAGGCGGTCCGGGTGATCATCACCCGACGCGGGTTGTTGCTCGTCACGGAACAATCTTCGTTGACCCGACCGTCACGCGGTCCGAATTGAGGCACATCACCGACCGGCCCCGGTCGGGCGGGAAAGCGCTACTCCTCCTCGGCGAACACTGCCGCACGGCGCCTGCGGATCGCCGGGAGGACGGCGACGACGAGCGCGGCGACCGCCAGAGCCAGGAGCACCGCCGAGATCGGTCGGGTCACGAAGACCGACGGGTCGCCACGGGAGATGATGAGCGCGCGTCGCAGGTTCTCCTCCAGCAACGGGCCGAGGACGAAGCCGAGCAGCAGTGGCGCCGGCTCGCAACCACACTTGATCAGCAGGTAGCCCAGGATCCCGAAGAACGCGATCGCGTAGACGTCGTACGCGTTGAAGTTCAGCGAGTAGGTGCCGATCGCGGCGAACAGGATGATCATCGGGAACAGCACCTGGTACGGGATGCGCAGCATGCGCACCCAGAGGCCGATCAGCGGCAGGTTGAGCAGCAGCAGGAGCACGTTGCCGATCCACATCGACGCGATCAGACCCCAGAACAACGCCGGTTCGTCGTTGATGACGTTCGGGCCGGGTGTGATGCCGTGCACGATGAACGCGCCGATCATCAGTGCCATCACCGGGTGGGCCGGCAGACCCAGGGTGAGCAGTGGGATGAACGACGTCTGTGCGGCGGCGTTGTTCGCCGACTCGGGGCCGGCGACACCCTCGATCGCACCGTGCCCGAACTCCTGCGGCCGCTCCGAGATCCGCTTCTCGACGGCGTACGAGGTGAACGAGGCGAGCACGTGCCCGCCTCCGGGCAGGACACCGAGCGCGGCGCCGAGACCGGTGCCCCGCGCGATCGGGGCGACGATCCGACGTCGGTCCTCGCGGGTCGGCCAGAGGTTGGTCACCCGGTTGACGAGCGCCGTACGGGTCTGCTCGTTCTCCAGGTTGCGCAGGATCTCGGCCACCCCGAACAGGCCCACGGCGACCGACACGAAGTCGATGCCCCCGTACAACTCCCGCTGCTCGAACACGAACCGGGGCGTCCCGGTGTAGATGTCCTGGCCGACGGTGCCGAGCAGCACGCCGAGCGCGATCATCGCCAGCGCCTTGAGGGCCGTGCCCCGGGCCAGTGCGATCGAGACGATCAGGCCGAACAGCACGAGCGAGAAGTAGTCGGCCGGGCCGAACTTCAACGCGACGCCGGCCAGCGGTGGAGCAGCGGCGGCGAGCGCCACGGTGGCGACCGTACCCGCGATGAAGGACCCGATCGCCGCGGCTGCCAGGGCCGGTCCGGCCCGGCCCTGGCGGGCCATCTCGTGCCCGTCCAGCGCGGTGACCGCGGCGGACGACTCACCGGGCAGGTTGATCAGGATGGCGGTCGTCGAACCGCCGTACTGTGCGCCGTAGTAGATACCGGCCAGCATGATCAGCGCCGTCACCGGCTCGAAGCTGAACGTGATCGGCAGCAGCATCGCGACCGTCGCGGTCGGTCCGATCCCGGGCAGGACGCCCACCGCGGTGCCGAGCAGCACTCCCACGAAGCAGTAGAGGACGTTCTGGACCAGGAGGGCCGTCGAGAAGCCCAGCGCGAGGTTGTCGAGGAGTTCCATGCCTCAATCCAGATGCCGCGTCAGAACACCAACCACGGGCCCCACAGGGGGATCCGCAGCTGAAGTCCGACGACGAAGATGAGCGTGCTGGCCACCGTCAACCCGGCGGCCACGGCCACCGCCGTGAGCGGCCGTACGCGTCTGCTGGCCAGCGTGGTGAGCAGGGCGGTCACCGCCGTCGTCGGGACGAATCCGAGGCGCCGGACGGTGAATCCGAAGAACAGGACCGCGAGCACGATGACGGCGACGGCCCGCCACGGGACCGGCCCGAACGAGATCACCTCACCGGCGACGAGGCCCTTCCCGACGATCGCCAGGCCCAGTGCGACCACTGCCGCGCCCACCAGCAACGGGAAGGCGCCCGGGCCCATCCGGGTCGGGGTGCCCAGCTCGTAGCCGAGCGCCCCCACCACGAACGCGCCACCGATCAGGATGAACATGCCCCCGGCGAGGACGTCCGGGAACGACCGATGGCGGTGCACCTCAGGACACCTTGACCCCGGCGTCGGCGATGATCTTCGCCCAGGTGCCGAGTTGCTCGTCGAGCTTCGCCCGGTGCGCGTCCGGTGTCGCGTCCTGGGCCGGGACCGGCGCGGTGCCGAGTTTGGCCATCTGGTCGATGACCCCCTGGTCGGCCAGCGCCACCTTCAACGCCTCGGACAGCTTCTGGACGATCTCCGGCGGTGTGTCGGCCGGGACGTAGAGACCGTGCCACACGCTGACCTTCAGCTGGGGCAAGCCGGCCTCGGTGGTGGTGGGCAGGTCGGGGAGGCTCTTCACCCGCTCGGGCGTGGTGACCGCGTACGCCTTCACCTTCCCCGCGGCGATCTGACCGCTGGTGTTCGTCGTCTGGTCGCACATGACGTCGACCTGACCGCCGACGAGGTCGGTCAGCGCGGGACCGGTGCCCTGGTACGGGACCTCCTGCAGCTCGACGCCCGTGGTGGTCTGGAACAGCAGGCCGCACAGGTGGGAGGCGGCCCCGATACCCGCGTTGGCCAGCGTGACAGTGCTGGCGTTCGCCTTCACGTGGGCGACGAGGTCGGGAAGCGTCGCGGGCGCGAAGTCCTTCCGGGCGACGATGGTCATCGGCACCTCGGTGACCAGACCGACCGTCTCGAAGTCCTCCAGGGGCTTGTAGCCGAGGCTCTTGTACAGGGCGGGCGCCGTCGACATGCCGATGTGGTGCATGAGCACCGTGTAACCGTCCGGCCTGGCCCGCGCGACGTCGCCGGCGCCGACGGTGCCGCCGGCACCCTCGACGTTCTGGACGACGATCTTGCCGCCGAGCTTCTTTGCCATCGGCTCGGCGATCATGCGGGTGACCGTGTCCGTCGGCCCGCCGGCGCTGAACGGCACGACGATGGTGATGTTCTGGTCCGGGTAACCTGCGGCGTCGCCTCCGCCGGTGGCGCCTCCGTTACCGGAGCAGGCCGCGGCGAGCGCGACGACGCTGATCGCGGCGGTCATCCGTCCGGCGGCCCGGTACCTGCTGGTCGTTCCCATACGGCGGCCCTCCCCATCAGCACATGGACATTCCTCGGTGGCGGCGAGAACCCCAGTCTCTGCTGGTCGGGGCACGGATGGTGTCAGAGAAATCCCAAGAACTCGCGGACCGCACGAGCACCGCTCCGGGCCGTACAATCCGCTGGTATGCGGATAACCGTCATCGAGGATGACGACCGCGTGGCCCGGGGCCTGGTGACCGTGCTGACCCAGGCGGGCTTCGAGGTCCACCGGGTCGCCACCGCCGCGGAGGCGGTGCGCGCCGCGCCGTCCGACGTGGTCCTCGTCGACCTCGGTCTTCCCGACGGCGACGGGCTCGACGTGATCCGCAGGCTGCGGGACCACCCGCAGACCGCCGTCATCGCGGTGACCGCGCGGTCCGAGGAGCACGAGCGGGTCCGTGGCCTGCGCGCCGGCGCCGACGACTACATCGTCAAGCCGTTCGGCATTCCGGAACTGCTCGCCCGCATCGATGCCGTGCTGCGGCGCACCCGGGCCGCCCGCGCGCACGGCCGGCCGGACGCGCCGCTCGTCCTCGGGCCGGTGCGGATCTGCGTCGGCACCCGCGAGGTCACCGTCGACGGCACCCCCGTGCCGCTGACCCGCAAGGAGTTCGAGTTGCTCCTGCTCCTGGCACGGCGTGCGCCCAACGTGGTCAGCCGCGACGTCATCCTCGACCAGATCTGGGGCGCGACCTGGGAGTCGTCGAGCCGCACCCTGGACACCCACATCGCGGCGCTGCGGCACAAGCTCGGGTCGGGAGTGGTCATCCGGACGGTCCACGGCGTCGGCTATCGGCTCCTCGCCGACCAGCCGGAGTTGATCGGCTGACGCGCCGTGCACCGCCGCCTGCTGGTCGTCCTGGTCCCCCTCGCGGTGCTTCTCGTCGCGGCGCTCGGGGTGCCGCTCAGCGTCACCGTGGCCGAACGGGAGATGCAGGAGACCTACGTCAACCGGTTGGGCGACGTCGGCCGGTTCGCGTCGCTGGCCGAGGCGGCGCTGTCCACCGGCCGAACCGAGGCGTTGCAGCAGGAACTGACGCGGTACCACGATCTCTACGGCATCCCGGTCGCGTTGATCGACACGTCGGGCACTGTGCTCCTCGGGCCCGTCGACGCCTACGAGACGGCGGCCCGCACCGAACCGGCGTTGCCCCGGATCGTCACCGCCGCACTGGCCGGCGCCCGGTCCGAGCCGTCCTGGGAATGGGCGCCGTGGAACGACTCCGCCCTCGTCGTGGCGGAGCCGGTGGGCCGGGACAGCGAGGTCGTCGGCGCCGTCGTGACGATCTCCGACCTGTCCAGGACGCGCGAGCTCATCCTCGTCCGCTGGGCCTGGCTGGCCGGGCTCGGGCTGCTGCCGTTGGTCGCGCTGGCGGCCGTCGCCTGGCCGGTGTCGGCGTGGGTGCTGCGGCCGGTGCGGAAACTGGACGCGGCGACCTCGCGCATCTCCGAGGGCGACCTGACGATCCGCGCCGACGCCGAGGCCGGGCCGATCGAGCTGCGGCGGCTGGCGCAGTCGTTCAACACCATGATGGACGCCGTCGAGAACGCCGCGCAGCGCCAGCGCGCGTTCGTGTCCGACGCGTCGCACCAGTTGCGCAACCCGTTGACCAGCCTCCGGCTCGCGGTGGAGAGCCTCGCGCCGCACCTGCGGCCGGAGGGTGACGGCCGGCAGGTGTACGACGTCGCCGTCGACGAGCTGAAGGCGATGCAGCGGATGCTGAACTCGTTGCAGGCCAGCGCGCGGATGGAGAGCATGCGGACCGCGTCGCCGGTGGACCTCGACGAGGTGCTGGCGACCCGGGTCGACAGGTGGCGGGCACTGACGGCCACGGCCGGGCAGGCACTGACTGTCGACGTACCACAGGGGTTGCGGTTGCTGGAGCCGCCGGGCGGCCTGGGCAGCATCCTGGACGAGCTGGTCAGCAACGCGCTGCGGCTGTCCGGCGCACGGGCCGTGGAGGTGGCCGCACAGGTCGTCCCCGGTCACGTCGGCGCCGTGGTCACGATCGTCGTCCGCGACGACGGTCAGGGCATCGACGTGTCCGAGCGGGCCCAGGCGCTACGACGGTTCTGGCGGGCGCCACGACACCAGAACGTGTCCGGTACCGGCCTGGGGCTGGCGATCTGCGCCGACCTGGTCGGGTCGGCCGGGGGCACGTTGCGTCTGGAGGACGGCCTGCCCCGTCCGGACGGCTCCGGGCACGGCCTCGCCGCGGTGGTGGTGCTGCCGGTCGTACCCCAGGTGGTGTCGCCGGCCGACGCTGCGGCGTCGGTGCCCGGCTGACGGCCCGGTCGTGGGCCCGGGTCAGCGCTTCCGGTCGCGGAACCAGGCCGCCGCGCCCGGGTGCAGCGGCACCGACGCCGTCGATATTCCGGTACGCACGTTGATCTGCCACGCCTCGGGAAGGGTTTCGGCGTCGTCGCGGCCGGCGGAGGTGATCGCGCCGGTGTGCGTGAACACCGTGTCGGTGATGGCGTAGACCAGGTCGTCGGGCAGGTCGTCGCGCGCGAGCAGCACGTTCGGTACGGCGACGGTGCGGGTGGCCGGGACACCGGCGTAGGCGGTCGCGTGGATCATCGCCGGGGCGTACGGACCCGGGTACGCCGTGAACAGCCCGCCCGCCTGCGCGTCCAACGGGATCAGCCGGATGGGATGCTGCTGCGCCAGCTCGGTGATGGCGGGTGTCGGGACACCGGTCAGCGAGAACATCGCGTCGATCGAACCGTCGCGCAACGCCGCCGCCGATTCGGCCTGGCTGAGATGTCTGCGGTCGACGGTCACCGGGCCGAGCCGCAGGACGCGCAGCGATGTGAACTCCGTGCCCGAGTCGTGCGCACCGAGGGACAGACGCCTGCCCCCGAGGTCCTGGAACTCGTCGATCGTCGAACCGGCCATCACCACGAGATGCAGGTGACTGTCGTAGAGCCGGCAGATCGCCGACAGCCCCCGGGGCGCGCTGCCGTCGGCCTCGATCAACGCGTCCAGGCTCGTCAGCCCGAGGTGCACGTCGCCGGCCCGCAGCATCCGGATGTTGTCGGTGGACGCCCCGCTCGGCACCGTGGTCACTGTCGCGCCCGGCACCTGCTCGGAGATGTGGTCGGCCAACGCGCCACCGATGCGTCGGTAGACCGCTCCCGCCGGTCCGGTCGCCAGTCGCAGGTGGACCTCGCTCACCTCGGGCTGTCGTGAGCAACCGACGAGCAGCCCTCCGGCGGCCAGCAGCGCCGCCCGACGGCTGAACCGCATCCCCGAGTCCAGCGCCATGGCGACATGATACGGACCGCGTGGAGCAGTGGTACCGACCGTTCTGTCCGCTAGGATGGTGGGTATGGCGCGCACCGAACCCGACACCCGGCCCTCTGCCGCGCGACTCCGGCTCCTCACCACGGCGATGCGGCTCTTCTACGCCGAGGGGATCCACTCCGTCGGCGTCGACCGGATCATCGCCGAGGCACAGGTGACCCGGGCCACGTTCTACCGGCACTTCCCGAGCAAGGACGACCTCATCCTGGCCTACCTGCGGGAGGTCCACGCCCTGGAGCGTGGACTGGTCGACGCGGCGATCACCGCCAACCCCGCGCCGGTCGACTCACTCCTCGGCATCGCCGGCGCCATCGCCCAGAACATCCAGTCCCCCGCGTTCCGCGGATGCGCCTTCCTGAACGCCGCAGCGGAGTATCCCGACACCGGCCATCCGGTGCACCAGGAGATCATCGCCCACCGGCAGTGGTTCCTGGACACGCTCACCACGCTGATGGCGCAGGTCCACGAGGAGACGGCCGACCCCGCCGCGCGGCACTTCGTCATGCTCCGCGACGGCGCGATGGCCGCCGGATGCCTGTTCAACCCCGCCCTGGTGTCCGAGACCTTCCTGCGTGGGGTGGAGGGTCTCCTCCGGATCAACACCGAGCGCCAGTCCGCCGGAACCGACAGCTGAGCCGCCTGGTCAGGCCTCGGAGTCGTCCCGGTCGGACGGCTCCCGTCCGACCGCTGGGGCGGGCACCTGCGCCGGACGGCCCCGACGTCGCAGCGCCTCGAGCAGCGCGACCACTGCCAACACACCAGCCACCACGGACAGCGCGGCCATCGACGTCCAGCGCGACAGCGCCGGCGTGAGCACCGACAGAGCCGCCAGGCCGATCACCAGCGTTCGGGAGACCCGGCCGAAGATCTCGTACTCCAGCCGCATGCGGGCCACGAGGAAGAGCGCCGGACCGCCCACCACGAACAGCAGCCAACCCGGCCGCGGCGAACCGTACGGATGGTCGATCACCAGCTCGTAACCGACAGCCGTGACGAGCACGCTGAGCACGATCAGCAGATGCGTGCGCTCCGACGCCGTGCCCAGTCGGCCGGGCATACCCGCGCGGCCCAACGCATCGGTCAGCAGCAGACCGGCATGGTAGAAGTAGATCCGCCAGAGCAGCGCGCTGGTGACGAACGCGACGACGAAGGCCGCCGCCCGCTCGACGGAGTAGTCAGCGCCGCCGAAGACGATGGCGATGAGCAGGATCGACTCACCGAGGGCGATGAGGATCATCTGCTGGTAGCGGTCGGCGAGATGCATCCCGGCGATCCGCCAACGGCCCACCGCCGAGGCGCCGAGCCTCGGAAGAGGCCAGCCCAGAATCCAGGCGAGATAGTCGACGCCGAGAGCGACAGCCCACAGCGCCGGGAGAAGCCGGTCCGGGCCCAGGGCGCCGGCCAGCCACAGCGGTGCGCTCGCCGCCGCCCAGACGGCGAGCCGGAAGGGCACCAGCCGTCGCGGATGGCCACGCAGCGCGACGGCGATCACCAACGGCCGCACCACCATGACCGACAGGTACGCGACCGCGAACGGCAGCGCCCGCTCCTCCATCCCACGGGGCAGCGTGACCGCCATGACCAGGCCGGCGAACATGGTGCCGACCACGACGGCCTGGATGATGGACCGCTCCGGCTCGTAGCGGCTGGTGATCCACGCCGTGTGCGACCAGATCAGCCAGAGCGCCAGGAAGAGCAACAGGGTACGACCGAACCCGCTCACGAGCGCCCAGCCGGTTTCGTCACCCAGCTCGGCGAACCGTCGCGAGACCTGGGTGAGGGCCGCCACGAAGGCCAGGTCGAAGAACAGCTCCAGGAACGTGGCTCGGCCCGAACTCGTCGGCGGGCGCAGCAGCCTGGCACCAGGTCCCGCCGTCATCGCCCTCCTCGGTCCGCCCCCCTCGTCGCACCAACGAATCGACCTGCGAGGGGTTGCGTCAGAGCAGCAGGACAACGCGCGCCAGGACGAGCAATTCATGCAGTTCGTCTTTTGTACCCGTCAGCCGGATCGGGACATCGCGATCCATCGTGGATCAATAGGCTCTGGGCCTCTCAACTCGATCGAGGAGGGCTCGGATGTCCAGGAAGCGGGAGGCTGCCGTCATCGCGGTGACTGTGGTGGCGACGACAGCGATATCGAGCAGTCCGGCGGCGGCCGATCCACCTCATCTGACGAACCAGCAGATAGCGGCCATGTCACCTGCGGAGCAGGGCCTCCTGCTCCAGCCGCTGCGGGAGATCGCGGATGCGGCCGCCGCGGTGGGAGCCACCTCGCACAGCGACGTGTTCTCCGGTCTCGAGCTTGACGCACCGGCGGGCACGGTCAAGGTCTATGTGACCGACCTCGGCACGGCGAAGGGCTTCCGCGCCGCCGTGCGCAGGACCGACCCGACGGTCGACGCCGACCGGATCGAGCTGAGGCAGGGTGGTCACACCCTCAGCGAGTTGAAGTCTGCGAGTGCACGTCTCATCAACGAGCAGCAGCGTGCGGACCTCTCGATCGAGAGTGTGGCGGTCCCCGCGGACGGCAGCGGTCTGCGGGTCCGAGCCCGGGATATCCCGCGCGCCGCGGAGGCGTTGACACCGTCCGCTCTCGCTCGGCGACCGGTCGCCGAGCTCGTCGGTGTCCCGACGGTCGTCGAGGCGGCTCCCGCGATGGCCGACGCGTCACGCCGGCGGGACAGCCCGCAATGGATCTCCGGGGCGGCCCTGAGCGCGTCGGGGACGACGCAGAGCGCCGGCTTCAACTGCTCATCCGGCCTGCCCGCCCGTCGGAACTCCGACGGGAGGTCATTCCTGATCACCGCAGCGCACTGCTACGGCAACAACGCGACGGTCTACACCGGGTGGGAGAACGGCGGGCGCAACAGGATAGGCGTCACCACCGCGCGATCGGACTACTACGACGCGGTGGCGATCGACACCTCGTCCACCGGAACGACGGCGAGCCGGACGTGGGACGGCAAGTCACCCAATTTCACGGTCAACGACGTGACCGGGTCTGCTCTCTCCTACGCCGGAGACTGGGCCTGCCAGACCGGCTACAAATCCGGTGTCGTCTGCGGCATCCAGGTGACCAGTGGCTGGCTCACCTGGGTGGGGTCCAACGGTGTCACGCACGGTGGGGTCGAGGCGGTGCAGCGCGACGGTCTCGCGGCATGCCTGCCCGGCGACAGCGGAGGGCTCGTGTTCACCATCCGATCCAACGTTCGCCAGGCTCGCGGGATCATCAGCCAGTGTGGCGGCTCGAATGCGCGATGGACGGAAGCGCCGGCCATCTTCAGCACACTCGGAATGTCGCTCGCGCCCTGACTCGACAGGCGGGCCACGATCGGGGCGCGTTCGTCGCGTACCGCGCCGGTCTGCGACGCTCAAACCGCGTCCTTTCAACCCGTCAGTGGCGCTCTCACCACCAGCGAGGCGGCTGCGGGCGGGAGCGGCACCCCGAGAGCAACCTCCTCCCCGTGATCCTCGATCGGGCCGAGCACGAGCGCGACCTCGTAACGATCGGGCGCGGCCCAGACATCGGGCCAGGTCACAGGTGGGCACAACGTCTCCCGCGGCCCGAGGCCCTGGGTGTGCGGCTTACCCGGAGCGACATCGAACCCGTCCCGGACCGCGTCGACCGCCTGGGCCTCGGTGCCGCCTGCCCTGTTGACCATCGGCCCTCCGCCGACGATGACGTCGTTTCTCAGGTAGAGCACCTGGAGGTACGACGGCGGGCTGGCGGCCACGTGCACCGCGCGCGTGGCCGCGAACGTCACAGTGAGTGCCGGACCAGAGTCGGCGTCGACCTTGGCGACCGACGACAGCTGCGCCGACAGGACCCCCACCGGCGGGGTGGCGGGCTGGTCGTATCGGTCGCCGCAGACGTACCCCGCAGGTTCTTGAATGCTGGCGGTGGGACCGGTCGGAAGCGACGGACCCGGCGTGGCACCGGAATCGGTGCTCGGACCGCCACCGCCGACCATCCCGGCGATGGCAACCGTCGCCAGCGAGACCGCCATGATCGAGGCAGCAGCGGTCCCCGCCACCAGGAGACCACGCCGTCGCCGCACCCGTGCGACCACCCGGTCGCCGGCGAACGACGGCGGAGTGGCCCCGTCCGCCAGGGTTTCCAGGCGCTCCCGCAGAAGACGATCATCGGACGGCACGGTCGTCCTTTCTGGTGTCGTCGTGCAACAGCCTGGCCAGGCGGCGTCGAGCGTCGTGCAGGTGTCGTTTCACCGTGCCGACCGCGCAGCCGAGTTGTGCGGCGATTTCTGGGATGGGTAGGTCGACGTGGTAGTAGAGGACGACGCAGGCTCGTTGTTGGGGGGCCAGCGCCAGGAGCGCCGTCCGAAGGTCGTAACGAGCGTCGACGGCACCCGAGTCGTCGTCCGTCCGGTCCGGCGCGACCGCGAGCGGCATCACCCGCCGCCACACGCCACGCCTCCGGACCCGGTCGAGGTAGAGATTGAGCACGGTCCTGCGGACATACTGCTCGGGGTTCTCGATCTCGTCGCGGCGGTGCAGGGTGAACGCCCGCACCAAGGCGTCCTGCACCAGGTCTTCGGCATCGCTGTCGTCACCGCACAGCAGGTAGGCGTAGCGTTTCAACGCCACCCCCCTGGTGTTGACGAGATCCGTCAACACTCGCTCCCAGCTGGCCACGACAGAATCCCCTCGGTGGTGTCTCCAGTATCTTGGACGAACCAGAGGCGACCCCGGTTGGGCGCTGAGTGGCTTTCACTCAGCCGGCAGAGTCGCCGCGACCCCAGCAGCGACACGGAGATCGATGGTCAGCCGCGGGTGAGTCGGCCCTCCGGGTCGAGGCGGAGGCGACCGCTGGTCACGGCGACGTGCAGCCCGTACCGGAGCAGCTTGTCGATCTTCTCGGTGCGTCGGCGGTAGCCCAGCCGCTCCAGTCCGGCGCGCAGCAGCCGCTCCTCGTCCATGCTCGACGCGCCCTGCAGGACGTGCACGAAGGCGTTGGCGACCTCCTCGGGTGGCACCTCCTCGAACGCCCGGTCGTTGCTCGCCTGGGTGACCCGGTACGCCCGGTACGTCTGCGGGTCGACACCGTCGGGCCAGGCGTAGCGGCCCAGCGTCGGGTGTGTGTGCAGGCGGCGGGAGTCCACGAGCGCGAGCACCGCGGCACGCCGGTCCTCACGTGTGCGGAGGAAGCCGAACCGGGCGAGGGCGAGCCGTGCGAGCCGGTGCTGCTCGATCGGCCCCTCACTCTCGATGATCTCGCGGAGCCCGTTGCGCATGAGATCGCGTACGCGCCGGTCGGTCGCCAGCAGGTCGAGGTCGGCCTGGTCGCCGAGCGGGGTCGGGACGTACGGCGCGAACGGGCTTGCCGTGACGGTGTCCGCCGTCGTCGCCGTCGCGGCGGCCAGTGCGGTCACGGGGGCCGACGAACCACCCGGGAGGGCTTCTTCCTCCACCGCGTGGCGCGGCTGCGGCACCTCGACTGCCGACGACTCGGGCTCCGGTGCGACGGTCGCGAGGGCCTCGGCGCGGTTGACCGCTTCGTCGACGCGGTCGAGCATGGCCGACCGGTCGTGGATCCACGCCGGCAGCCAGAACCGCACCACCTCCGGCCAACCCATGATCGAGCAGAGCAGCGCGGGCGCCGAGTCCCGGTCGGCCACCGTCGGGCGTGCGCCCCAGTCCGGGCCGTCGAGCATGACCGCCACCTGCCAGCGCGCGGAGCCCGGGCTGCGGACGGCGAGGTCCACCGTGAAGTCGGACAGCCCGTGCGAGGTGCGGACCTCGTGGCCACGGTCGCGCAGCGCCGCGGCCACCTCGTCGCGGATCCGGCTACGCCGCTCGGCGCGGTCGGTGGCCAGGTCACCCAGACGGTCCGCGCCCGCGACGGCCATCTCGCAGTACGCCCGCAGGTGCTGTGTGCCCAGCGCGGACGTCCGGGCGAGGTCGATGTCGGACGGGTCGAAGGACGAGTAGAGGACGACCTGGCGGCGGGCGCGGGTGATGGCCACGTTGAGCCGCCGCTCCCCGCCGGCCTGGCTGAGCGGACCGAAGTTCAGCGGAAGCTGGCCGGTCTCCGGGTTGGTGGAGAAGGCCAGCGAGAACAGGACGACGTCCCGCTCGTCACCCTGCACGTTCTCCAGGTTCTTGACGAAGATCGGTTCCGCGACCGCACCGGAGAGGTGCTCACGGATGATCGGATCGGCGCTCTCCTCCAGCAGGTTGAGGATGAGGTCGCGCTGCTGGATGTTGAAGGTGACCACGCCGACGGAGTGGTTGGCGGTGGCCGGGTCGTGCAGCCGCCGGGTGATGTCGGCGAGGATCGCCCGCGCCTCGACCTCGTTGGTGCGGGATCCGCCCCGGTCGTACTGGCCGTCGACACGTCGCCAGCTGATGCCCGCCGCGCTGGAGGGGCCCGGTGACGGGAGGCTGGAGAGCTTGTTGTCGTAGTAGTAGCGGTTCGAGAAGGCGATCAGGGACTCGTCGTGACTGCGGTAGTGCCAGGACAGCCACCGCTGCGGCAACCCCGACTCGACGGCCTCGCTGAGGATGCTCTCCAGGTCCTCCGGCACCGGGCCGTTGCCGTCGTCGATCTCGTCGACGGTGTGGCTGGCCTGCATGATGGTGCTCGGCGGCATCTGCCGGGAGTCGCCGACCACCACCACGGCGCTGCCCCTACCCATCGCGCCGATCGCCTCCGCCACGCGGATCTGGGAGGCCTCGTCGAAGATGACCAGGTCGAAGCGTTGGCTCCCCGGTGCCAGGAAGTTCGCCGCCGACGCCGGGCTGACCAGCACGCACGGGGTCAACGCCAGCACGGCGTCCGGGTACTGCTCGAACAGCTCCCGGAAGGACCGCCCGCCCCGCTTGCGGCGAAGCTCCGCCGCGAAGTCGGCGAAACGGCCACGCCGGTCGGTCGGGCTGAACGGGCGGCGACGCACCAGCACCGACGGCAGCTGCGTCGGCAGCGCGGACCGTAGCTCACCGGCGGCGGCCTCGAACTGGTTGATCTGGTCGTCGTGCAGCTCGCTGTCGAAGTACTCCAGGCCGCCGGCGCGTACCCGCTCGGCGAGCGACGCGGTGGCGACTCCCCGCCGGTAGACCTCCTCGGCGACCCGCGCGGGCACCTCGGCACGCAGCAGTTGGTCCCGGTAGTCGGTGAGGCCGGCCGAGGCCAGCACGTCGGCATGGGTGAGGACGGTCGCCCACCGGCGCAGCGGGAACAACTCCTCGGCCCGCAGCTCCTGTAACCAGACCGCGCCGTCGCGCTGCCAGGCGTCCATCCAGTGCGAGCCGGCGGCCCACAGCGTCAGCTCCGGCCCACCGGAGCGCAGCACCCCGCGCCAGGCCCGCCACCGCGAGGCGAACCTGTCGAGCACTGCCGCGCCGACATCGGTGAACCCACTCTGGAACAGCTCCCAGGCCTGCGGGTGCCGGCTCAGCAACGTCCGGCTGACCCGGGTCGCCTCGACGGCCTCCGTCAGCCGCTCCGACGCGTGCGGGTCCGTGGGCAGCCACTGCGGCAGCAGCAGCCCACCGAGCCCCAGCAGGTGTCGGTGCAGTGCGGCGGCCTGCGCCTGGGCAGCCACCAGCCGGCCGGTGAGCACCTCGATCTGATCCACGTCGAGCGTGGCGCCGGCGACCAGGTGCACCGCCAACCGGTCCGCGACGGCCTGTCGGCGCTTGCGCTTGCCGAACAACCGTTTCGCCGCCTCCTGGGCCGCATCGTCCCACGCGGTCAGCTCCGGACGGGCGAACACGTCCGGCCGGAAGGTCGCCAGCTCACCGGCGAAGCCCTGCCGGAAGGCCGCCAGGTCCGCCTGGAGCCGGGCCATCGCCTCGTCCCAGCGCCGATCGCTCGCGTGCACCGTGGTCGCCCGGTCCGGCAGCAGCCCGCGTACGGCGAGCCAGGCGCCCGCCTGCAATTCACTGACGGTCTCCGGTGCGGGCAGGGTCCGCAGCACCTCGACCAGACCGGGGTACGCGCCGAGGTCGGCGCGCAGACGTTCCAGCTCACCGGCGATCTCGGTGACCGCCGCGCCGTGCAGCCCGTCGAGGGTGCGGCAACCGCTGAGCGCCCACGGGTGCGCCGCCCGGAGTCGGGCCGACCGGGCGGCGGCCGGGAACTCCCGCAGTGTCGTCTCGACCTGCGCGCGTGCCTCGGCCGGTGCGTGCAGATAGGCCACCGGGATCGGGGCGACCGGGCCGTCCCCGTACGCCAAGGTCTGCTCGTAGGCCGACCAGAGCGACATCCCGACGGGGTTGGTGGTGTGCACCTGGGCCGGGTAGTCGGTCAGCGGGGCGAGCCGCGTCCGGTAGGCCGTCTCGACGGCCGTCCACGTGCCGTCGCCGCCCTGGTCGTACTGGTCGAGGGCGTCGCGCAGCTGCTGGCGGATCGCGTTGAGGGACTGCTTACGCCCGTGCAGGTCCAGCGCGAACGGTCCGAGGCCGATCTGCTTGAGGCGGCGCTTCACCACCTCCAGCGCGGCCTGCTTCTCGGCGACGAAGAGCACCGACCGGCCGGTGCCGACCGCCCGGGCGATCATGTTGGTGATGGTCTGGGACTTGCCGGTGCCGGGCGGGCCCTCCAGGACGAAGGAGTGGCCGCGCTCGGCGCGCACGATCGCCTGCATCTGCGAGCCGTCGGCGGGGATCGGCAGGTGCAGGTCCGCCTCGTCGACCATGATCTCGGCGTCGTCGGGGCGGGCCGGGTCGTCGAACGTGGCACCGGAGGACTCGACCAGGTGCCGGACGACCGGGTTCTCCATGAACCGGGGCCAGTGGTCGGTGAGGTCCCGCCACATCTGGAAGGTGGAGAACTGCAGCAGCCGGAGGCTGGCGGTCTCGTCGATGCGGTAGTTGAGCCGGTTGTCGAGCAACCCCGTGTTGATCGCGGCCAGGGTCTTGGCGATGTCGATGCCGTGCTCGTCGAGGACCGGCGCTTCCAACTCCGGGATCCGCACGCTGTGCTTGACCCGCAACCACTCGATCAGGCAGTGGTTCGGGCTGGCGGCCTCGGCGCCGTCGATGACCATCGCGTACGGGCGACGGCCGCTGCCCCCCTCGATGCGTACCGGCAGGAGGAACAGCGGCGCGTACGCCTCTCCCCCGGTCGTCTTGGTGTGCACCAGCGTGCCGATGGTCAGGTAGAGGTAGTTGCTACCGGTCTCCTGTTCCATCGTGCGCGCCTCGCGCTGCAACGCCCGCATCGCCGTCTTGTACCGGGCGTCGGTAACCGCGCCGTAGACCCGGCGGTCGGTGCGCAGCTCCCGGGTGAGGATCTCGGCGTCGAGGTCCTGCGCCCGACGCGCCCCGGCCAGCTCGTGGACGTGGCTGATGTCGTCCTGCGGGATGACCTGCACCTGACGACCGTCGTGGATGAGGTCGTCCAGCAGGGCCAACGCACCCGCCGGCACGTGCAGGTCCAGGCCACGGCCACGCTTGGGCAGGTTGAGCAGCGGGTTGCGCAGGCTCAGGTCGAGCAGCGACTTCTTCCACTGCTGGACCCGGGCCGGCGACCCGTCGGACTGCTGCGCCACCTCGTCGCCGTCGTCGGCGAGCTGACGCAGCTTCGCGGCGGCCACGCCGGGCGGGAGGTCGAGGGATGCTTCTGCATCGGCGGTCGCTTCCTTGAGCAGTGGCGCGGTGACCAGCTCATCGGCTGACGGCAGGGGCTGAATGCCCGAGCGGTGCGCCAGGTGCACGTCGACCACCCCCCGCATGCGCTCACCGTCGCCGCGGAAGTGACCGAGCCCGACGCGTACCGCCTCGGTGAAGGTCGCCGACTGCGCGCCCGGCCCGATGCGGGTCAGCTCGACCGGTACGGCCCGACCGGAGTCCACCATCGAGATCAGCAGGTTGGTCTCGGTCACCGCGGCCGAGCCCAGCCGCTCCTCCGCCAGCAGGAAGCCACCGAAGGCGTGCCCCGCGCTGACGAAAACGAGCGGGTGCAGGCCCGCCGCCTCCAGACACGCGGCGTACGTGACGGACAGGTCGAGGCAGTTACCGAGTCGCCCGTCGAGGACCGCTGCCGTGGTGCGTACCTTCTGGCCGGTGTTCTCGAACGACGCCGGCAGCGACTGGTAGGTGATCTCCAGGTGGCGCAGCGCCTCGTACACCGCGCCGGCGATCAGCGCCGCCCGCTCCGAACCCTCCTGATAGCCCTGCAACGAGCCGGAGCCGGTCCGCGCCAGCAGGAGCTGCGCGGCCGCCCGCAGGACCGCCTCCACCGCCCGGGTGTTCGGCTGTACGAAGGCGGCGAGGCTGTCGTAGAGGGCAGGGCTGTTGAACCATTCGTTGTGCGCCAACACTCGGGACGGGGCGACCAGCCGCAGTGTCTGCTCCCCCGCCCGCACCAGGAGGGTGTAGTCGACCGGGAACGCCTCGTCGGTGCGGTACAGCAGCGTGCGGTCGGGCGTGAAGTCGCGGAAGTCGTCCCAGCTCGTGCTCGCCCCGGCGCGCAACGACGCAGCGAGGGTACGCGTCCACGGCTCGGTCAACGCGCCGTCCGGGCCGCGCAGCTCCAGCGCCAGCGTCACGTCGGTCAACGGCACCGCGCCCCGGTTCACGAGGGTGAGGTGACGGACCAGCGGCACCCGGTTGTGCACCAGGGCGGCGTTGATCGCCGGCTGCACGAGCAACCCGACTTCGAGCTGGTCGTCGACGGCGGTGAACTGCGCGAAGACGCTGTCGGACATGGGCGTTTCTCCAGGTGGGGAGACCGTGGGGGGCCAGCCTAGCGGTCAACCGACCGGCGGAGCGGGCCCCGACCCTAAGAGGACCTTGGAAGTCGTACGCGGCGGAGCGGTAGGTCTCAACACCGTGCGGCGGCTACTATCGCTGGATTCGTTCATGCCCGCCTGCTTTGTGGTCGGAGAGGCGAGGGGTTTGCGCGGGCTGGCTTCCGCGGCGAACAGGCACGGCCCCCGCGCTAGCACCGACGACAGACCCTTGCCCCAAACGACGTGCGACGGCGAACTCCGAGTCGGAAGCCTGGCTGACGACGTCACCATCGGTAGCTGTCCATAATCCGACAGCGACTCACGATCCGCTTGGATTTAGATCCACACTGATGCATGGCCCGCTCGGACGGTACGCCACATGCAAGCCGTAGCCGCCAGACTTCACCTCAACCGCAGGTGCATGCGCCCGACGGCTTCCCCGCTTCATTGCAGCCGTTGTTGGCTCGGATCGCCGATCGCCCGGTTACCCGCAGCGAGGCGACTCTACAGGCCGACATACGACAGCTCCTTCTGGCTGGCGACTTCAGCCTCGCTGACTCGCACCTCGACATCAATCTCGAAGCGCCGGCGGGCAATGGGCGTATAGACATCGAAGTCGGCTACACCGTCATCGAGGTCAAGCGCCGGCTCCAGAACGGACGTGTGCTGCGCGAGGCCGAGCGGCAACTCGGCGGCTATGTCCGGTCACGGAGCCAGGAGAGCGGCCAACGGTACGTCGGCATTCTCACCGACGGGGCAACCTGGCGTGCATACCAGCTGACTGGCAATTCGCTGGCCCTCATCGACAGCCACACGCTGGCTGCTGCCCGCCCTGACGGGTTGGCCCTCTTCTACTGGCTTGAGGGTGTGCTGGCGACGAGCCAACGGGTCCGGCCGGAGCCTGCCGAGGTGGCCCGCCGCCTCGGCGCGGCGAGCACCTCCCACAAGTTGGATCGCGCCGCGCTCGCCGCACTGTACGACGAGCACGCGGAGCTGCCGACTGTGCAGTTGAAGCGAAAGTTGTGGGCAGAGCTTCTCGACAGCGCGCTCGGCACGCAGTTCGTCGACGACCCGGATCTCTTCGTCGAGCACACCCTGCTGATGAACAGCGCGCACATCATCGCGCACCTGGTCGTCGGCATTGATGCCCTGGAGTTGCAGCCGCAGGATCTGATCACCGGGCAACGGTTCGATCAAGCCCGCATCCTCGGGGTGGTCGAACACGACTTCTTCGGCTGGACCACGGAGGTGCCCGGCGGCCGCGAATTCATCCAAGGGCTCACCCGCCGGCTGGCCCGGTTCGACTGGCTGCGCGCCGACCACGACATCCTGAAGGTGCTCTACGAGTCAATGATCGGAACCGAGACTCGCAAACGGATGGGCGAGTACTACACGCCAGACTGGCTCGCCGAACATCTCGTCGACACCGTCGTCACCGAGCCCCTGCGGCAACGGGTGCTCGACCCCGCCTGTGGCTCCGGCACCTTCCTCTTCCACGCCGTACGCCGCTATCTCGCCGCCGCCGATGCAGCGGCAATCCCGCTCGATGCCGCATTGACGCAGCTCACCAAGCATGTGGTCGGTGTCGACCTACACCCGGTCGCCGTGGCGCTCGCACGGGTGACCTACCTGCTCGCCATCGGCCACGAGCGGCTGACCGATCAGCGTGACGCCATCACGATCCCGGTCTACCTCGGCGACAGCATGCAGTGGCGGGAACGACGCGACCTGTTCAGCGAGGAGCACGTACGGATCAGCGCCGGCTACAACGCGAACGAGGTCGAGGAATGGCTCCGTTTCCCGAAGGGCCTACTCAAGGAGCCGAGCCGCTTCGACCAGATCGTCGCGGGCCTGGCCGGCATCGCGGCAAAACCACGAGATCCCGACAACCCTCCGTCGCTGGCGGCGTTCTTCCACCACATGAAGGTCGAACCGGATGACCAACCCATGATCCGGGGCACCTTCGAGGCGATGTGCCGCCTGCATGACGAGGGTCGCGACCACATCTGGAGCTACTACCTGCGCAACCTGGCCCGGCCCGTCTGGATCGCGCTGCACGACAACCGGGTGGACGTCCTGATCGGCAACCCGCCGTGGCTTGCCTACCGCCACATGCCTTCGGGCATGCAGGCGATGTTCAAAAAGCTCTGCCAGGACCGCGGGCTGTGGCGTGGTGGTCAATTCGCGACACAGCAGGACCTCTCCGGCCTCTTTGTGGCCAGGGCCGTTCAGCAGTATCTGCGCGACGGCGGCATGTTCGCCTTTGTCCTACCCAACGCCGCACTCGACGGCGAGCACTACGAGGGCTTCCGCAGCGGATGGTACAAGGACGAAGGCGAGCCGACGACGGTTGCCTTCACCGGCTCATGGGATCTGCGTCGCCTGCGTCCCCATCCCTTTCCGCGCGGCGCAGCCGTCGTCTTCGGCAGGCGGGCACCAACAACAGACAGCCCACGCAGCCTTCCATCGATCACTGAGCGGTGGACAGGACGCCTCGTCGTCGATGCCCGGAGCTGGGAGCAGACCGCGCCGTCCATCCATCGTGAACACCTGCCCCTGGGCCGGGCATCCCTTGTCGAGTCGCCGTACAAGCCACACGTGCGGAACGGCGCAACGATCTTTCCCAAAGTTCTGTTCTTCGTCGAGACGGATACCGGCGGGCGACTCGGCCTCGGTTCCGGCCGTCGCTTCGTACGCTCCGCACGCAGCAACCTCGAAAAGGCCCCGTGGAAAGACCAACCAGCTCTCGAAGGCGTGGTGGAGAGCAAGTTCATCCGGCGCGTGCTGCTCGGCGAGAGCCTGGTGCCCTATCGGATCCTGTCGGCGAAGGAAGCGGTCCTCCCGCTTGACGGCGAGGCGCTGATGACAGGTCCCGGATCGCGACTCGATTACTACTTCGGCCTTGCGGAGTGGTGGCGACGAGCCGAGGCTATTTGGGAGACACACCGCAGCAGCGCTCGTTTCACCCTGGCCGAGCAACTCGACTTTCGACACAAGCTGACCGCGCAGTTTCCGGCACCGCCGCTGCGGCTGGCCTACACCGCCTCCGGGATGCACGTCGCCGCCGCCATCATCGACGACCCGACCGCGGTCGTCGAGCACAAGCTCTACTGGGCCCCGATCGATAGCTGGGAGGAGGGCCACTTCCTTTCCGCGATCCTGAACAGCCCCGTGCTCACCGAGCTTGTGCGACCGATGATGTCCTACGGCAAGGACGAGCGAGACATCGACAAACACCTGTGGAATCTATCCATACCCCGGTACGACGACACAGACCCGACGCACCAGCGGCTCGCGGATTACGGCCGTAATCAATTTCAGATCGTCGCCGGCCTGGACTTCGCCGAGGGCATGAACTTCGTGACGATGCGTCGACGGATCCGCGCCGTACTGGGTCAGCACCCGGCGACCTCGGAGATCGAGGCAGCCATCAGAGCGATGCTGGGATGACGAAAGGCTCAGTGCTGATCGATTCGGCCGGCCGTCCGATTCGCGTTCAGGCTGGTGCCGTCGATCTTGATTTGGTGGGCTCGCGGTGGAGCAGATCGTGCTGCTCGCTCCTCGATACGTGCCGCTGATCCTTGCGTCAGTGCCGGTCGGGGCGGTCGCCGAAATGGATACCGCCGTGGACGTCACGTGCCTGCACCACTGACCCGTGCACGTCACCGGAGACCGAGTTGGCCACCCCGCCAGCACCTTCGGCAACGGTGGCCTCGACCTGCGACCACCGAGATCGCAGCTCGGCGCCGAAGGCCACGTCGCGGCGCGACTCCCGTTCGAGCAGCTCGGCGAGGCGGCCCACCGCCTCTGCCGAAGGATGTTGCAGGGCGTCCTCGATGGCGGCACGGGACGCGGGCTCGTGCTGAAACCGGCTGCGCAGAAAGCCGATCAGGGAGGACACCGCCTCCCGGCCACTTTGGGCCAGCTCGGTGGTCGCCCATGCAACGAGCGTCGTCGCTGCGGTCACCATGATCGGGTCGGTCACCACTCCGCCTCCCGCCATCGCCCGGCTCGTCGAGGCGAACATCGGGTGCCGATAATCAAGGAGCCTCGATGTTACCTTGAGTGCCCGCGCGGACACCTGACCTCGGAGGGCGCCATGAGCGAACAGCGTTGGGAAGCGGACCCTGCCGCCGAACTCACCCGCCGCTGGGGTAAGTCCTCCCACGAGCTGGGCAACACCTCCGGTGATGGCAGCTGCCCCGACGTCTGGGAGTTGAGCAACGGCGACATCGCGGTGATCGGGCAGGACCTCACTGAGGCATACCAGGGACGGCTTCCCGCCGACGTCTCGGTGGATCCTGGCGAGCGACTTATCATCATTCCCCGGTCGACACTGATCGCGGCGAAGGTGGACATACCTGATGCATGACCTGTTCCGCGGGGATCCTGGCGAACGGCTCCGGCTGGAGGACTACTGGGCGGACTTCGACGATCGGTTCTGGCGGACCGGCGCTCCGGGCTTCTGGAAACTGGAACGACAGCAGACTTTCAAGGAGCCCGGCGACGAGGGATGGCAGGCGTTCGCCGACGGCCGATGGGAGGATTCACTGCGGATCCTCGACACGCGCCGCCTTGAGTTCCAGAGCTACTACCGGCGCATCGCGGAGAACGGGTTCGCCACCCGCCGGGTACGGGTCGTCCAAGAGCCACTCACGCCGTACCTGCAGTGGGAGTTGCACGTGCTGCGGCTGCGGCACGAATATGGCGGCCTGACCCGGGTGGTCGGCGCGGACGCGGTCGCGGCGGCCGAGACGAGCGGACATCTGCCGGAGATCTACACCCTCGGTGCCGAGGTGATGTACGAGGCTGTCTACAACGCCGACGGCGTGTTGGCGGCTGCCCGCCGCTGGCGCGACCCCGAGTTGGTGGCAAGCTGCCAGTCCTTCATCGAGTCCCTCTACCACCGCGGTGAACCCTTGGACGAGTACTTCGGCCGTGTGGTGGCACCGATGGGGCCTCCCCACACGGGGTGACGAGGTGGACGGCGTCGGTTCGGACGACCCCGGGCAGCGGCCGGCTCAGGTGAACCGGTCTGAGCTGTCCGGCCCGGCGGAGCTGGTCCAGGCCCGCGACGTGTACGGCGGTGTGCACTTCCACGGCGAGGCGACTCCGCCAGAGCGACCACAACAACTCCCCGGTGACGTCCGCGGTTTCGTCAATCGGGTGGAGGAGCTACGAACGCTCAACCGGCTGCTGACCGACGGCGATCAGAGCGTCGAGGTCAGCCTGTCGGTGATCACCGGGACGGCTGGTGTCGGTAAGACCTCAGTCGCCCTGCGCTGGGCGCACAGCGTCCGGAGCAGGTTCCCGGACGGGCAGCTCTACGCCAATCTGCGCGGTTACGATCCGGGCGAGCCGGCGCAGCCGGATCAGATCCTCGACCGCTTCCTACGGGCTCTCGGTGTTCCGCCCTCGGCGGTGCCAGCGGATCTGGATGATCGGGCGGCGCTGTACCGCTCGCGCCTGGCCGGCCGGCGCGTACTCGTGCTGTTGGACAACGCCGCATCGGCCCGGCAGGTGCGGCCGCTGCTGCCGGGCACGGACCGCTGCCTGGTCGTGGTCACCAGTCGGACCATGCTCGCCGGGCTGACCACCCGCGACGGCGGCCGACGGCTGACGCTGCGCATCTTGACCGAAGACGACGCCGTCACCCTGCTACGCGACATCACCTCGCCTTACCGAAGCGGCGACGACCCCGCTGAGCTGACCGAGCTGGCGCAGCTCTGTGCCCGGCTGCCGCTGGCGCTGCGCATCGCAGCCGAGCGGGCGGCGAGCCGGCCGTTCATGCCGCTCGGCGAGCTCATTCAGGATCTGCGCGACGAATCGGCCCTGTGGGATGCCCTCACCGCCGAGGAGGACGAGGAGTCCGATGCCGTGCGGGCGGTCTTCGCCTGGTCCTACCGCGCCCTGAACCCGATGTCCGCGCGGCTGTTCCGGCTACTCGGGCTACACCCCGGGCCGGACTTCAGCGCCCCGGTCGCCGCGGCGCTGACCGGTGTGCCGCTGCCCCAGGTGCGGCAGCCGCTCGACGCGCTGGTCAGCGCGCACCTGTTGGAACAGAGCTCTCCGGGGCGCTACCAACTTCACGACCTCCTGCGCGCCTACGCGGTCGACCAGGTCCGGCACCTGGAGAGCCCGGAGGATCGGCAGGCCGCGCTGCGCCGTGAGGTGGACTGGTACCTGCACACCGCCGACGCCGCGCTGACCCGCACGCTGCCCTTCTATCGGACCGTACCGTTGGATCCGCCGACCGACGTCACGCCACTCACCTTCGCGACGAACGCCGAGGCGGACGCCTGGTTCGACGCCGAACGGGACAGCCTGGTAGCGGCAACCCGCGTAGCCGCCGAGGCCGGCCTGCCGCGGATCGCCTGGCAACTGGCAGCGCTGCTGCGCAGCGTCTTCATGCATCAGAACGCCTTCGAAGGCTGGTTCACCACCGCCCGGATCGGGCTGGCGGCAGCCCGCACGCTGGGCGACCGGCACGGCGAGGCGGAGTCGCTGGAAAGCCTCGGCAAGGCCCACTTCCAAGCCCGCCAGCTCACCGAGGCCGCCGAACACCATCAGGCCGCACTGGTCATTCGGCGGGAGATCGGCGATGAGTACGGCACAGCCGTGTCGATCAACGCGCTCGGGTTGCTGAGCCTGCGCCACCGTCACCTCACCGAGGCGCTCAGCCATTTCGGCGAGAGCCTGACGATCTTTGAACGACTCGGCAACCAGCGGTGGCAGGCCTTGCTGCTGAGCAACCTGGCCGAGACCCGCTACGAGCTGGGTGAGCTGACCGAGGCGGCGGCGCTTTTGGAGCAGGCACTTACGGTGCAGCGGGAGATTGACGACCGCGGGCAAGAGGGCAACTCGCTCTTCTTCCTGAGCATGACCCTGCGGGAACTCGGCCGTATCGAAGAGGCTCTTGCCGCGATCGAGTCGGCCGTGGCCATCGCCGAGGGCGCGAGTCAGGTCTGGCTGGGGCACTGGCTGGTCGAGTACGCACGGGTGCTACGCGCCCTCGGCCGACCCGCTGAGGCACTGGAGGCCGTGCACCGGGCGGCCACGATTCAACGTCGGCTCGGTGACCGCAGCCGCGAGGCGATGGCCCTCGACGGCGCCGGTGAGGCGTACCGGGAGCTGGGGCAGGCGGACGAGGCGATCGCCTTTCACCTGCGCGCGGTGGTGGTGCACCGGCAACTCGGGGACGATTGGCTACTTGCAGTGACGCTGGATCATCTGGCTGCCGCGCTTGCGGATGCGGGCCGCCGCGAGGAGGCCGGACAGCACTGGCGGGAGGCTCAGACCCTGCTCGCCAGGTTCGACGACGCGCGTGCTGCTGCGCTTCGCGAACGCATCGCGGGGTTGTTTTAGCTCTGCCAATCTCCGGCTTCGCACCCTTCATCGGCGCACGCGGCGGGAGCAGTCGCCATCGTGGTCGTCGCGCAGGAGGCAGCGCCGGCCGCCGGGCAGCCGCAGGTCGCAGAAGACCCGGTGGCGGAGGAACTGCTGGTCCTCCTCGGAGACGGTGGTCTCCCCCGGGTCCGTCATTGGCAGCACCAGCATCCACCGGCCGATGACTCGCGCGAGACGCTGCGCCGCAGGCAGGTCGGTGGCGACGACGGGCAGGTGGATGACGTACCGCTGGCTCATCGCGCCTGGCCCCGGTCGTTGCGGGCACGGGCCTGATCGGTCTGCCAGCGACGCAGCCCGGCCTTGATCCGGGCCGTCTCACGGCGACTCTCGGCGAGAGCGGCGTAGACGGCGGCCATGTCGCCGGCGACCCGGTCGAGGAAGGCGTACACGTCGTCGGGGTTCAGACCGCGACGCCCGAGCCCGACCGGCGGGAAGCGACGCTCACGCACCTGCCACGGCAGCAGACTGGTGTACGCGGCGGAGCGGTAGGTCGCACCGCGGCTCGACTGGTCTGGTCGCTGGTTTCTGGCGTTCATGTCTGCCTGCCTTCCGGACACGGAGTGGCGAGGGGTTCGGGGAAACACGGCGGCCGTTCGGGGGGACCGGACGGCCGCCGCGCTGTGATCAGCCTGCGACAGTCCGGAGTGGAAACGCAACGTTCTAAACCGCAATTTCCCCGTTGTGCATTGACTTTCTTTGCTGGAACCCGTAGGAGTTGCAGGAGCAGGTCACGCAGTGTTGCGTGCTGGAACCAGGGAGTGTGCGGATGCCCGACGACATCGGATCGACAGTGCCGCGTCGGCAGCTCGGCCGGCTGCTGCGGCAGTTCCGCAACGAGGCCGGGGTGACGCTCGACGCCGCCGCCGAAGCCCTCGAGTACAGCCGGCAGAAGATTTGGCGCCTCGAATGCGGCCAGGGCTCGGTTCGGGTGCTCGACGTCAAGGCGATGTGCGAGCTGTACGGGGTGTCGCCGGAGATGACCGAGGCGATGCGCGGGCTGGCCGTGGAGACGAAGTCGAAGGGCTGGTGGCACGCGTACGGCGATGCGGTGCCGAACTGGTTCGAGCTCTACGTCGGCCTGGAGTCCGCCGCTTCGCGGCTCAGAGGCTTCGACGAGTCTCTGATCCCCGGCATCCTGCAGACCAAGGGCTACGCCGACGCGCTGATCCGGCGCGGCAGGATCCTCAGCGACGAGGAGAGGGAGCGCGCCGTCCAAGTAAGGCTTCAGCGGCAGGCGCTACTCGTCCGGCGGCTTCCTCCGGCGCCACGGCTGGAGTCGGTGTTGTCAGAGGCAGTGCTTCGACGCACGGTCGGCGGCTCCAACGTCATGACCGCGCAACTCGACCACCTACTTAGGGTGTCAGAGCTACCGAATGTGTCCGTCCGAGTGCTACCACTGGCTGCGGGACCACACCCCGGCGCGGTCGCCGGTACCGTCATGATCCTCGACTTCCCGCCCACCAAGGGCGGCAGAGCAGCCCCGGAACCGTCAGTCGTCTACAGCGAGTCGCTGACCGGGGCGCTCTACCTCGACAAGCCTGACGAGTTAGCCGCGTACGAACGCGTCTGGGGAGGGCTGGATGCGATGGCCCTCGGCGAGGCAGAATCGAAAGACATGATCAAGAGGATCTCCGGGGAGATGCGAAATGGCTGACCTGACCGGCGCTATCTGGCGCAAGAGCACCCGCAGCGGCGACAACGGCGGCGCCTGCGTCGAGGTCGCCGACAACCTCGCCGGCGTTGTCGCTGTACGCGACTCGAAGGACCTGCGGGGACCCGGGCTGATGTTTCCGCCGAAGGCCTGGTCAGCCTTCGTCTCCTCCATCAAGGACAACCCGTCCCGGGTGTGATCGACACCGGCCCGACCGCGAACCGGCGGAGTAGTCCCACGGGTGGGCGGGACATCTCGTATGCGCTGGCGCCTAGAGGAAACGCAGGCCCTCGGTTAGGGCCTACCGCTGCGCGGCTTCGGCTTGACGCTGGTCTTCCGCAGGTTGATCCTCTTGGCAAGATTGGTCAGGCGCTGCGTCTTGTCGTTGTAGATGAGCTGGAGGGCGCCCTCCAACAATTCTAGGCCGTCGATCACCTCAAGCGGAGACAGGGCGACCTCGTGGCTGGCGTCGTTCCCGATCCACTTGACCGCTTCCAGGAGGTTAGCTGCCTCTGAATTCTTCGCCCGGAACCGATCGATCCGGTGATGCGCGGTCAGCCGACGCCGCTTGCCGCTGGACGAGGTGGTTCGCGGCACCTTCTGATGAGTCAGCAACTCCTCCACGGCAGTGCGAATCCTGTTCCCTGCCGCGCTTGCGTCGAAGTAAAGCAGCCTGGACGCCTCCAGCACACGATCCTTGACAGGATTGGGCGTGCGCTCAGGGAAGGCGATCGGCACCAGGGCCGGCATGAGGTGGCGCATCAGGTAGAACTCGGAGTAGGTCCAGTCGTGGCTCGAGCTGACGACTGGTCCAACCGTCATCTCGCCGGACGCCAGCACCACCTCACCGCATTCCGCCCCTCCACAGACGAGCACGACCTGAAAGAAACCACGAATGAAGTCAGGCTCCCAGGCCTCGTGGTCGTGCATCTCCCTCGACCGGGCGGTCTCCACCGAGTTCACCTTCCCCGCCTTCAGGCTGCCCCGGCCACAGATCGGACAAAGGAGGTGAGGCCAGTCATCAGCAGCAAAGGCGCTGGCGAGCGCCCGCAGGTCGGCAAACGTCGTCGGATTCAAAGATCGCTCCAATTCCGTAGGTTGGACGTCGCTGGGCGGCAGACGGCATACCTCACTCGTCGGGTTCTTCTGCCGGTTCCGCAGTCTGGCCCAAGCGGTCCAGCAGCTGCCGGATCTCCTCGATCGCCACCGCGTCCGGGCCCCACCGGGCTCGCATGTCGACGATCAGGCCTTCGAGCTGACGCTGAGCGCCTGTCACGTCGCCGATGCCACCGGTCAGCATGGCGATCTGGTGGCGCAGGGCGAAGAGCTCCGGCGAGTCGGGCGCCACTGCCTGCTGCTCGTCGTCAAGCAAAGCGCGCAACGCGAACAGCGCGGCCGGCGCCTCGCCCACCTCGATCTGGCACATGGCGGCCTGCTGCCGGCACTGCCAGATCAGCTCGCGATCGGGGACCGGCCGCTCCTTTAGGTCTGGGATGAGCCGCTGAAATGCTGGTAGCGCCTGCCGGAACGCACCCGCCAGCACGTACAGGTTCGCCAAGTGGAGCCGCAGTTCGAGGATCCGCGGCTGCTTCACCGCGTGACCCTTGAGTACCGGCCGTAGTGCCGATTCCAGTAATGCGGCGGCCTGGGTGAACCGCTCCTCTTCGGCCAGTTCCCAGACGCGCTCCTCTACCTCGGTCAACTCGTCGAGGGACAGCGGCTCGACGACCTCCGGCGCCAAACGTGGCCGGACGATGTCCACCCTGGTCGGTGCGGGCGGCGTCCGCGGCGGCAGCGGACCGAACGGATAACGCTGGGGCATGGTCGGATCGACGGATTGGCCGTCGGCAACCGTCACCGCCAGATCGTCGGCCAACCCGGCCTCGACCACTCCTAGCGGCGCCAAGGCCTCGTACACCTCGGCGGCGGAACCGGGCCGGTCCTGCGGGTCCTTGGCGAGCAGCCGGCCGACGAGCCGCACAAGACCGTCGGGCATACCAGCGCGATGGTCGCTGACTGACGGAATCGGGTCGTTCATGTGCCGGTGCAGCAGGCCGAGCGCGCTGTCCGCGCGGTACGGCGGCTCGCCGGTCAGCAGCTCAAACAGCACGCAGCCCAGCGCGTACAGGTCCGCGCGCGGCCCCACCGCACTGTTGAGTGCTTGCTCCGGTGCCATGTAGGTCGGCGTGCCCAGTGTGTGGGCGGTCGCAGTCAGTCGGGGAACGTCCGGGCCCAGCAGCGCGGCCACCCCGAAGTCGAGGACCTTGACAGATCCGGTCGGCGTGACCATCAGGTTCTGCGGCTTGAGGTCGCGGTGCACCAGGGAGGCGGCGTGCGCGACGGCGAGCACCGAGCAGATCTGCGCGCCGATGGCGGCTGCCCACGGCACGGCGAGCCGGCCACGCTCGGCGATCAGGTCGGAAAGGAGCAAGCCCGGCACGAGCTGCATGACGATGTAGACGTCGTCACCGTGGTGGCCGACATCGTGGACGCTCGGCACACCCGGATGGTCCAGCCGGGCGGTGACCCGTGCCTCCCGCATGAACCGTTCGACCGCGTTGTTTCGCTCGATCTCCGGGATGGTGAGCTTGCGGAGGAACTTGATGGCGACTGGCCGGTCGAGCTTTTCGTCGAAGCCACCCCACACCTCCCCCATGCCGCCGTGGCCGAGCGGGTACGTCAACTCGTACCGGTCGGCGACGCGCTCCTGCGCCCGCATCAAACCCCCACTGCGCGTCGCGGCCAATTGCCACTGTCGATGCTGCTAGTGCCTGCCACCGTACAAGTCATTCAGCTCGCGATAGGCGTCGAGCCTGAGCGCTCAGGCGATGCCCTTGCGGCGGCGGATCATCTGGTATGCCTGCCGGCGGGCGAACTGGTTCAGTTGCGAGCGCAGGCTGTCATCGTCCAGATAGCGCTGCATCAGCTTGCCGTTGTCGTCGTGGCGGGACAGGATTACGTCCTCGATGCGCTTGTCGCAGACAACACCGAAGTTGCTCTCGTCGTTGACCATCGCGGCGGCTTCGAGGGTGCCGTCCTCGGCGAGCGCGACGATCTGCTGCTCGACCCAGACCTTGTCCGACTCGCCCAGACCGATGCCGAACCGGTCGTTGAACGCATCGATCAGCTCGGACAACACGACCTTCTCCAGGTCGCGCTGCCCGCCCGCTGCCCCGCCGAGGAAACCCGGCAGCATCTGCTCGCCCTCGGGCGACAGCGACGCGTCATGTTCGCCGGTCTTGCTGACCCGCAAGTGGGTCAGCTGCACCTCACCGATGTCGACGCTTGGATCCTGCCGGCGGGGTAGCCGGTTTAGCAGTGCCCGCCCGTACAGATAGAGCCGCTCCAGGTCCTCGTCGTGGTACGGCACGACCTGACTGAGGAACGCGTACATCCGGGTGTAGTCGCGCAGCGCGGCCCGGAAGGTGTCCGCGGCCTCGGCGTCGTCGGCGGCCAGGGCGTTGAAGCGCTGCACGGCCGGCTCCGTGAAGCGGTAGAGGGCGCCGTGTGCCCGCTGAAGTGCGGTGTCGCTGGTTGCCTTCTGCTCGGTGGCGAGCAGAGCTTCGACGTACGCCTGCATCTCCGAGTTGACCAGGACCGGGTAGGCCGTCACCCCGTTTTGGGCGGTGTAGAGCAGGTTGGGGTCCGTGGGGGTGGTGGCGGCGGTCTCGAAGTACGGCTTGAACTGCTCGGCGATGTCGCCGGCCTCGTTGACGAAGTCGAGGACGAAGACGTCACCCTGCGCCTTGAGCGGGTGGGTCCGATTGAGCCGGGAGAGGGTCTGCACCGCGGCTACGTTCTTGAGCAGCTTGTCCACGTACATCGTGGTGAGCAGCGGCTGGTCGAAGCCAGTCTGGTACTTCTCGGCGACGACCAGGATCTTGTACTCGACGTCCTGCTTGGCCTTGGGCGTGCCGGCATGCTTGTCGTCGGCGGAGGTGTAGGCGAACCGCTCGGGCAGCTCGCCCTCGCTGAACCCGTTGCTCCGCGCTTCGGTGTGCTCGACGCCGTCAACCTCAAGGTCGCCGGAGAAGGCGACCAGGGAGTCGCAGCCGACGTAGCCCTGCATCTCGACGTACTTCTTGATGGCGGCGTGTAGGCGGACGGCGGCCTCGCGGGTGCTGGTGACGACCATGGCCTTGGCGCGGTTGCCCAGGCGCGGCGCGGTGTGCTTCCGAAAGTGCTCGACGATGATCTCGGCCTTCTGTGCCTGCATCGTGGGGTGCAGACTGGCGAAGCGGGCGAGCTGGGCACCGGCCTTTTTCGGATCGACCTCGGGGTCGTCGGGGTTAGCGTTGGCCAGCTTCCAGTACGACTTGTAGGTCAGGTAATTGCGCAGCACGTCGAGGATGAAGCCCTCGTCGATGGCTTGCCGCATCGAGTACGTGTGGAACGGCTGCGGGTTGCCGGTGACCGGGTGCGGCGTGCCGAAGAGCTCAAGGGTCTTCGGCTTCGGCGTGGCGGTGAATGCGAAGTACGACAGCGTCTCGTGCCGGCCCCGGGCCAGCGCCGACGCGGTGAGCAGGTCACCCGACTCGTCCACGTCGTCACTGCCGAGCTTGAGCAGCACCTTCTTCAACGCCGCGGCCGAGTCACCGGACTGCGACGAGTGCGCCTCGTCGACGATGACCGCGAACCGCTTCCCGCGAAGCCCCTGCACCTGGTTGAGGATGTAGGGGAATTTCTGCATGGTGGTGATGACGACTTTGGCCGTCTCGCCCTGGAGGGCGGCGGCGAGTTGTGCGGAGTCCTTGTCGATCCGCTGCACCACGCCCGGCACATGCTCGAACTGGAAGACGGTGTCCTGCAACTGCCGGTCCAGCACCACCCGGTCGGTGATGATGATGACCTTATCGAAGACCGGCTCGTTGAGGCGCAACCCCTTGGCCCGAGCGTCATCATCTAGCGCGGGCGCGGTGTGCAGGCTGGAGAGCCGGTGTGCCAGCCAGGCGATGGTGTTCGACTTGCCCGACCCGGCCGAGTGCATCACCAGGTAGTTGTGGCCTGATCCGTTGCGGGCAGCGTGATCGGTGAGCTGTGTGACCGCATGCCACTGGTGGTAGCGCGGGAAGATTAGCGCCTTGGATTCCTTGTCGGTGTGCAGGAACCGCCGGATTAGGTCCATCCACGTGTCCGGTTGCCAGATCTGCTCCCAGAGGTAGGAGCTTCGGTAACCGGATGCGCCAGCCGGCGGGTTGCCGGCACCGCCGGAGACGCCCGGCCCGTCCGACCCGGTGTTGAAGGGCAGGAACCAGGTCTTCTTCCCCGCCAGCTTCGTCGTGACGAAGACCAGGTCGGGATCCACGGCGAAGTGCACGAGGGTACGCCGAGCGAAGAGCAGTTCCTTCGGGTCGCGGGTCTCGCGGTACTGCTTCTTGGCATCCTCGACGGTCTGGCCGGTGAGCGGGTTCTTCAGCTCGGCCGTGGCGAGCGGGATGCCGTTGACGAAGAGGACCAGGTCGAGGGTGTTGTTGTTGCTGGTCGAGTAGGCGAGCTGGCGGGTGACGGTGAGGCGGTTGGCGCGGTAGAGCTTCAGTGCGTCGTCTGTGATGGCGTGGGCGGGCTTGAAGTAGGCGAGCCGGATGAGGACGCCCTTGTCCTTGACGCCACGGCGGAGGACGTCCAGGGGGCCGCGCTCGTCGATCTGCTTGGCAAGGTGCTGGGCGAAGTGCCGCTGCGCCTCGTCGGGGTTGTTCCCGTGGTAGGCCAGCAACTTGGCCCACTGGTCCGACTGAGTCGCCCCAATGAATGCGAGTAGCTCAGCGGTATCTAGCCCCATCTGACGAACATAGTTGCTGGCGGTCCCGAGCGACCACCCAGAATCGGAAACTGCACGCTCTATACCGGCCTCAAAGGCGCGCTCGCGATCGGCCGCAACCACCAAAGCCACCTCCGTATCCCTGCTCGGATCCCGCGCCCGGAGAGTATTCCGCAGCGCTCACGAAGTGAATCACTCGAGGATTCCCTTTTCCATCGCTACGCGCCGGATCTGCGCGAGCGGTACCCAGCCACCACTCGCTTCGATATACCAAAACGTCCAGCCATTACAAGATTGACGACCGAGAACAGAGCTACCAGCATTCGATAGCGAGTCGAAAACACGTCCATCTTCCAACGCGATGCGGCCATCTCTTACAATCTGCGCTTCGTACCTGGAACCCTTGCTGGTTCCGACGATCCTTGAACCTCTAGAAACGAAACCATGCTGAATAAGCTGCGCCAAGGTTACCTTATAGCTTGCACGACTGCGACGTCGCTGAGGCGGGATCACGACTGACGGCGGCCGGAAGCCGAGCTTTTCGATATCCCACACACGCTCACATAGAGCGCGGTACAAATGTGCGCGCTGCTTGATAGCAGATACATCAAAACCAGTGGCATACGAGACGAACTGTGACTCTAGTCCCGCAGTCTTGAGGAACTGAACGAAGGAAGGATTGCGTCGATAGCAGAGGGCGTGAAGCGAGGCAGCAAGCAGGTTACGCTGCCGATAAAACTCTAGCTTTACATCGTATTTATCGGCTCCGAAGCTGGCATTGTCCGACTTAGAAAGCAGTAGCAGCCCACCGATGTTGTTCCTCCATCTTTGAAACTGCCGCTCATTGGGTACGTCTGCGCTCTGATGCCGTTCAAACTTGTTCGCCCAAATATGTTCCACCTCCCAAGGCACGCCGTCAACGGAGCCAAGGTATCGAGCCACCTCGTTAGGCCTGCCGCTACTCGACTCAACATAGGACGTCAGCCTCGCAAGGAGGTATCGAACTTGACGCCGATTATCCTGGAGAGCAAAAGAGGGAATAGCAGAGAAATCTGGCTCTATTGCGGCGGCTTCCCGGCCCAAGAGCTCCCGAAGCTCGCCTACGGTCGAAGATCTTCGGACAGCCGGCAGCAACCGGTCTGCTTCATCAAAGAAGTCTTGGGCTTGGACTGACATGTTATTTACGGCTCTGCGGATGTACAACAAATCTAGGTAGCTAGATATTAGCGATGCTTTGGCGAGGAAGAGTTCGTTTGTATCGCTAGGATGGATGGCCGCCATGATGAGCGGCAGTTGGGCAGATACGCCATTCATGGCGTTGAAGAAGACCGCGCCCAAATCGGGCGTGTAACGAGCCGAGGCCATCAGCAACTCTTCGTGGCGCCGCGCAAGTGGTGCCACTACCTGGTTGACGAACGCCCGAAAGTCTTCACCCCGCCTCAGCCCGATGCGCTCGCGGTTCTCGCGCACCCATTCGTGAAAAGCTTGATCAATGTGATCTGCATCGCCCGAATCCACCTCTGCGTACCTTGAACGCAGCAGAACCTTGAAAAAGTCGTTCGGCACCTGCGCGCCGAACACGCTCAATCGCGTCAGCATGTCCCGCCATTCCGAATTCAAATCGGCTTGGCCCTCTTGAGCGTTCGATAGGAGGAAGCTCTTAAGGAGATCCAAAGGCGTCAGCCGCGCGCCTCGGTCATTCATGGTCTCAAAGATCTCCCAGCCGTGGTCGCGGTCATAGGCTGAGATCTCCACCATGAAGACCCGATCGAGCAACCAGTCGGCGAAAAATGGCAGGGCGTCGTCGCGAAGGTCGTTGGGAAAGTCTTCTGTGAGGTCCTGAGCCCGGTCCCACAAATTTCGCACCGAAACTGGCGTTCCTGCGGTTGCTTCAAAGGATTGCCCGTTCCGGAGCGCCTCCAAACATGCATGCCGCTCCGGCACGTCGATCGTATACTCTCGACGACCGACGGCATAAGTGCTTACGAGCTGACCGACCATAGTTGCTGTGTCGGCCTCCCCCTGGTCAACCAATAGGCGCTGCATGAGGATCAGGAGAAGATGCAGAGTGGTGAATCGCTGCTGGCCATCTACAAGGTTCCTTACAGCTCCGGAGGGATAACATACGAAAGATCCCAAGAAGTAGGGGCGGTATCCAAGAATAGCAGATCGATCGTGATTGGGACGCCACTCAGCAAGAAACCGCCTTGAGAGATCGGACAATAGCTCTTGCGTGTGACTACGTTCCCACGAATACTCACGTTGATAATGCTCAAGCCCGTACCTTTTACCAAACAGCTCTCGAACGCTGTATCCGCGCCCGTCAATACCAACCACGTTCATCTCGGTCACTACGTTCCCCGTCATTCTTCACCAATGCAGCCAGGCCATCGAGACGCGCTCCGCCTAGTCGGAATCAGACATACCTGTGGCGGCGGCGATTACGGAACGTCGCTTCTCCGCAAGAAGCTCGACTTGCCGACGACGGAGGGCCGCATGTGCATCGATTTCGCGAATTTGCTCGTCAAGTTCAGCGACGATACGTTTCTGCTCGTCAAGCGGAGGTAACTGAAAGGGCAACTGACGCACCCGGTCCGCACCCAGGTGAAAGATATTCGCTCCGCCGGCAATCGAGGCTAGGAGGCCCGAAGAATGCGCTCCGCGCGCCCACCACGCCAAGTATCGACCATCAACTACGTCAGATCTTGGGCGGAGACGCAGAAGCGTATTCTGGAAGCAGACCGTTCCAGGGATTTCACCCTGCCAAACAGCAGAGGAGCCAACAACAGAGCGGCTGCCACTACCCTCCGTCATTAATACGTCACCAGGCAACAGCCTGAACACCACCTGTTCGCCAGGATCGAAGTTCATCTCAAGTACGTCCGATAGATCGAGCGCGCCGTCTTTTACATTCGCCGCCCTGAGGTAGGCGGTCATGTGGGGACCTGCTGCATGCTGAGGCGATCGCTGCCGCCCCAGACTGACTTCCGCAACCGCTCGAAGCGCTGTCAACTGCCATGCCATAGTTTAGCCAACCCCACCCAAAAGCACCTTGATCTCCGATTCCACCTTCGCAATCTCGGCATCTATCTCCTTTACTGACCGGGGAGGCTTGTACGAATAAAAGTAGCGGGTCATAAGTATTTCATACCCAACTTTTGTCTTGCTGTGATCAATCCAAGCGTCGGGATCATGCGGCAGCACGTCACGAATCAGGTAGTCCCGAATATCCTCGACCAGCGGGACGTTCTCATAGTCGCGCAGACCCGTATCCGGCAGCGGATTGCCCTTCCGGTCGGTCTGCACCTCCCCAGCCGGGTCGCTGACCGAGAACGCCTCCCAAACCGCCTTCTCCACTGCTGCCGGCAGCTTCCCCAGCCCGTTGAGCTTCATCGCGAACTCGGCCCGACTTCTGGACGACGTTCCGATCAGCGACTTCGCCGCCGCAAGCAGCGATTCCTGCTCCCCGTACTTCAGAACGGCCTTCACCTCGGAAACCCGTGCGACCGTCTCCTCGGTGACCTCGAAGCGCAGGCGTAGCGGGCGCTCGACGGTGATCCGCTGGTAGCCGAAGTCGGTGGTGGCGAAAACCTTGACCTTGGCGTGCTGCGGGTGTTCCGGTTCTTCGGCGATGGCCAGCGCGTTCACGTATGCCTGGGTCAGCTCTGCGATGTGGTCATCCGTGAGCATCTTGCGCTTGTCGCCTAGGCTCTTGCGCATTTTGGTCCAGTAGTCGCGGCCGTCGAGCAGCACAACCTTGCGTGCTTGGGCCGGGTTCTTGCGGTTGGTGAGGATCCAGAAGTACGTGGAGATGCCGGTGTTGTAGAAGAGCTGGTCGGGCAGCGCCACGACGCCCTCCAGGAGATCCTTCTCCAGGATCCAGCGGCGGATTTCCGACTCCCCCGACCCGGCCGCGCCGGTGAAGAGCGGCGAGCCGTTGAAGACGATCGCGAGCCGGCTGCCGCCGTCCTCGGGGCGCTTCATCTTCGAGATCATGTGCTGGAGGAAGAGCAGCGAGCCGTCGTTGATCCGGGGCAAGCCGGCACCGAACCGGCCAGCGTGGCCTCGAGCCGCCTCAGCCTTGATGACGGGCTCGACCTTCTTCCACTCGACACCGAACGGCGGGTTGGCCAGCATGTAGTCGAAGCGCTCGTCCTCGTGGCCGTCCTGGCTGAAGGAGTTGCCGTAGGCGATCTTCGTCGGGTCGCCGCCCTTGAGCATCATGTCGGAGCGGCAGATCGCGTACGTCTCGCCGTTTAGCTCCTGGCCGTACACCTCGACGGTGGCGTGCGGGTTGTGCGCCTGGATGTGGTCTTGGGCCTCGCTGAGCATGCCGCCAGTGCCACAGGCCGGGTCGTAGACCTTCCGAACGATGCCCGGGGTGATGAGTTCATCCTCGTCGGGCGCGAGGAGCAGGTTGACCATCAGCTTGATGACCTCGCGCGGGGTGAAGTGCTCACCCGCGGTTTCATTGCTGATTTCAGAGAAGCGGCGGATCAAGTCCTCGAAGACGTAGCCCATCTGGTGGTTGGAGACCACCTCCGGGTGCAGGTCGACGTCGCCGAACTTCGCAACCACCTGATAGAGCAGCCCAGCCTCTGCGAGTCGGCTGATCTGAGTGTCAAAGCCGTACTTCTCCAGCACGTCGACCGCGCCCGGCGAGAAGCCGCCGATGTAGGCACGCAGGTTGAGTGCGACGTGCTCCTGGTCTCCAAAGGACGTCTTGAAAGACCGCTTGCTGGTGTTGTAGAAGGGCAGCCCGGCCGTCTTTCGCAGCACCGGGTCCATGTTCTGCACGCCCATGTCCTTGAGCTGCTTGTGCCGCGCGAGCACCGCATCCTTCGTCGGTTCCAGCACGCAGTCCAGCCGACGCAGCACGGTCAGGGGAAGGATCACCCGGCCGTACTCGGACTGCTTGTAGTCGCCGCGGAGCAGGTCGGCGACCGACCAGATGAAGTTCGCGAGCTCTTGGTGCTTGGTACTCACCAGTTTCCTTTCGATTGCCTTAAGTCAGGAGTATTGCCGCTGGTCCGCGTCGTCGGGGTCCCCCACTCGGTGGAGATGATCAACCGAGTGTCAGCGGGTCGTCGCTGGCGGAGGGTTTGCGTCTCGCTAGGTTCGCGAGCATGAGTCGGCGTGTGACCATCTCTGTCCCTGATGACGTGGCGCGCGGCTGGATGAGCTCCGGCCCGCCAGGTTTCCGCCTATGTCACTGAAACACTGCGCCGCCGTCGGATATCCGACGACATTCCGGCCAGACTGCAGGCGAGTGGGCAAGGCGGTCCCGGGTCATCTCGTCGCGTCCGGCCGGATCGATCCACGCGCCAACCCGTCGGCGGTCAGCTGCGCCAGCTCCGCCCCGAGCGTGGCAGCCTGCCGGATCGCCGACTCGAAGGCGTCGAGGCGTCGGAAGGCGTCGCCATGAACTCGCTGCTCGTCCAGCGACAGGCGCCGCACCTGCGCCCGTCGGATGTCGAACCGCATCGTCCCCGACAGGCTCGACGACTGTTTCTCATTGGCCGACGTCCGCAGCTGACCAGCCAGGAACCACGGATCCAGTGCCGCAGCGTTCGGCCGCAGGAGATAGAGATTGCGCCCCAGAAGCGCCCCTTCAGCGGTCACCACCCGCGCGGTGAGCTGCCGCGCGATCATCGGCACCACCACGTCCCCGACAGCCAGGGGAATCTCCTGCCCGAACCGATCATCGACGCGCCCGGACGCGTCTAGTCCGGCGAGCACGTCCTGAACGGTGAGCACAGGCGGCCCGTGGGGTGCTGGTGTGGACGTGCCGGCACGGACCGGGCCGATCAGTTGGAGAGCGCCGGTCTTCGCTAACTCCCCCACTGTGAGGAAGAGACCGTCCGGTCCGTCGGGCGCGGTTGTGACCTGCGGCAGCAGTCCCGGCAGCTCGCCGACGATGGCGGCGAGTCGTTCTCTGGTGCGTGCCAGATGCTCGCCCGATGCCTCGCCCACGACGGCGGGTTGCCGGCGTGCGGGGGTGAGGTCGACGTCCTCGTCGAGCAGCTCGATGACCGGGACCGCACGGGCGAAGCCGGCCTCCTCGACGTCGCCGTCGGGCGCGTCGGCGAAGTCCCGCCACGCGGCCAGCACGCGGGGCCCGGTGTCGGTCAGGTCGCCGCCGGCGGCGTCGATCAGTAGCGCCCGCGCCGGTGGCGGTGCGTCCGTCGCGGCGCGTCGCAGCACCCACAGGTGCAGGGGTACGCCGTGCGGTGCCGCCACTCCCGGTGGGAGCGCGATGACAGCGCGCAAATGACCTCGGCGGAGCAGTTCGCCGCGGATGCGTTTGCCGGCGCGGCGGCTGGCGACGGTGGGTGGCATCAGCAGGACGGCGTGCCCGCCGACGCGCAGGTGGGCCAGGGCGTGCTGCACCCAGGCCAGCTCTGGTTCGGTGCGGGGTGTGGTGCCGACGATCCAGCGGGGGTCGTGGCCGAGTTCGTCGTCGCCCCAGTTGGTGGCGCCGAACGGTGGGTGGCAGACGACGGCGTCGACGGCGCGGCCGGCGAAGGCGTCGGCGCGCAGCGAGTCCCCGGTGCTGACCTCCCCGGGTACGTCGTGCAGGGCCAGCCACAGCCCGGCGAGCCGGGCCAGGCCGTCGTCGAGCTCCTGCCCGTAGACCGAGGTGCTGCCGGCGCGGACGGCGGCCCGCAGGATGGCGCCGGAGCCGGCGGCTGGGTCGAGCACTGAGCCGCCGCCGACGTTGGCGAGCCCGATCATCAGGTCGGCGAGGTCGTCGGGTGTGGCGAAGGGGCGGCCGGGGCCTGGTGCGGAGAACCGCTGCCACAGCTCGTCGAACGCGCCCTGCGGGCCCAACTCGTCGGCGAGTTCGACGATGTCGGTCATCAGGGGCGCGAGGTGGGCGTCGGGCTGGCCGGTTCGAGATCCGCGCTGTCGGGCCAGGAGGAAAGCGCCGACGGCGGCGAGGCCGGCGGCCGGGGTCTCGCTGGCCGCGGCGAGGTGTCGCCAGAGCCGGTCGGCGGTGGCCAGCTCGGGGAGCTTGCCCTGGGCGCGTAGCCACTGCTCGACCTGGATCAGGTCGAACTCCGGGCTCGCCGTCGTCCCGCCCACCGGGGCAGGGAAGTCGGGGTGCCGTTTACGCCAGTTGCTGACCGCGGCGCGACCGACGCCGGCGAGCCGGGCGATCTCCGCTGCCGTGATGGTCGGGTTCTCCTGCACGCCGAAAGCTTCGCACATCTGTCAAGCACGAGATTGTCTGTTGACACAGTTGTCGGACGATGCTCTTATTGACCCCGCAACGCTCACAACAGGAGGACAACGATGCGCAAGACCACCACTCTCGCTCTGCTCGCCACCGGCCTCATCGCCCTGGGCTGCGGCTCCGGTGCCGCCGACAAGGCGAACTCCAGCGGTGACGAGGGCGGCGTCAAGGCGGGCAGCTCCACCGACGACAAGGGCGACGCCAAGACCGAGGAGAAGCCGGCGACCGCCAAGATCGGGCAGCCGGCCCGGGACGGGAAGTTCGAGTTCACGGTCAAGTCGTCCAAGTGCGGCGTCGCCAAGGTCGGCAGCTCCCCGCTCGACCAGAAGGCGCAGGGCCAGTTCTGCCTGGTCACGGTCAACGTGAAGAACATCGGCAAGGAAGCGCAGATGTTCGACGGCAGCAGCCAGAAGGCGTACGCGGCCGACGGCACCGAGTACTCCGCCGACACCGGCGCGGCGATCTACGCCAACAAGAACGCCGAGACGTTCCTCAACGACGTCAACCCCGGCAACCAGGTGACGGGCGTCGTCGTCTTCGACATTCCGAAGAACGTCAAGCTCACCAAGCTCGAGCTGCACGACTCGCCGTTCTCCGGCGGCGTCGACGTCACCCTCAGCTGACCTCTCCCCCGTAGCCCGGGGCGGGTCTGGACGATCCGTCCCGGCTGTTCACACAGGACAGTCAGCCCCGTAGATCGTCTTGACCGCCTCTGGCTGACTCGTCTGCGTCATCAGCTCCACAGCGTCTGACTCCCACCACGCGTCCGACTGGCCCTGGGCCGCGGACCTCCCTGCCGTACGGCACCATCACCCGGACCATCCACCTGCGCCCCACGGTCCGCTCCTCCGGCGCGCTCCTCACCACTGCCCTGCTGGCCACGGCACTCGCGGGCTGCGTTGACGACGGCCGCCCCACCACGCGGCGAGTGGCGCCCCGCCCGTTGAACCGAAGCACCGACATCCACCGCTCCCCCGGGCGGGCCGACCAGCCGTCGTCCCGCGGACACCACACGCCTGGAGACGACAATGACCGAGCCTCCGCAGCCCACCACACCCCTGATCGACCTGATCTTCGACCGGCTCGCCAACGACGATGTCCCGACCGAGACCGCCGAGCTCGTCCTCGCCGCGCTGACCAGCGACGACGACCTGACCGCGGCGCTCGCCGGCACTCCCACCCGGCTCGACCCGCGCTCCCCCACCGACGACGGTCCGGCGGAGCGCATCTGGTTGAAGTCGGTGACCGTCGCCGGGTTCCGTGGCGTCGGCCCGGAGCGGACCCTCCAGGTCGACCCCGGTCCGGGCCTCACACTGGTCGTGGGCCGCAACGGCTCCGGCAAGTCCAGCTTCGCCGAGGCCGTCGAGCTCGCCCTGACCGGTGACAGCGCCCGGTGGGCGGACAAGACGAGCGTCTGGCGTACGGGGTGGCGCAACCTGCACAACCCGGACCCGTGCTGGGTCGACGTGGAGCTGCGCGTCGACGGGGTGGCCACGCCGACCCGGGTGCACCGGGCCTGGCCGGTCGGGGCCGAGCTGGCCGATGCCGAAGTGACGGTCACCAGCGCCCGGGGGCGGCACACCGGCCTGTCCGAGTTGGGTCTCGCCCGCCCTTTGGAGCTGTACCGGCCGTTCCTCACCGCCGCCGAGCTGGGCAAGCTCGCCGCCGGCACGCAGAGCCAGCTCTTCGACGCGCTCTTCGCGATCCTCGGGCTGGACGCGCTCACCGACGCCGACCAGCGTCTGCTGCGCGCCGCCCGGCCGCACGACACGACCATCAAGGAGGTACGCGGACAGCGTGCCGCCCTGGCCAACGCGCTCAGCGACATCGCCGACGACCGGGCCCGACGGACCGCCGCGCTGCTGCGCGGGCGGGGCGCCGTCGACCTCGGCGCGGTGACGGCGATCCTCGACGAGCCGGACGAGGCGACCACCGACCGGGAGGTGCTGCTCTGCCGGGAACTCGCCGACGTCGCCCCGCCGCCGGTCGACGAGGTGACCCGGCTGGCCGGTCAGCTGCGGGAGGCTGCGGGCGAAGCCCTGCGGTACGACGGTGACCGGTCCCGGGCCGCGTTGCGCAGCGCCGAACTGCTCCGCCTCGCCCTCGAACACCACGAGGACGAGGGCGACGGGTCGTGTCCGGTTTGCGCTACCGGCACCCTCGACGGTGGGTGGCGTGCCGCCGCCGCTCAGTCGCTCACCGAGCTGCGGCAGCGCAGCGTCGCCGCCCAGACGGCGACAACTCGGCTCACCGCTCTGCTGCGGCAGGCGCACCACCTGATCGAGGACCTCGCGGTGCCCGAGAGCCCGGGGTCGGAGACGTCGGTCGACGCGCTGCACGACGCCGTTGCCGCGCTTCGGCGCGTACCCGGAAAGCCTGCTGACCTGGCTGACCACCTCGCCGCGCGGTACCCGGCGGTGGTGGCGGCGGCGGACGCGGCCCGCGCGTACGCCGAGGGGTTCCTGCGGCAGCGCGACACCGGTTGGCGGGCCGCGGCGGCCGACGTGCGCGAGTGGGTGGCCGCCGCCGACGGGCTTGCGGCGCGGGAGGCGACAGTGGCCCGGTTGAAGGCCGCGCGCGCGTGGCTGAAGGGCGTCGGTGCGGAGATCCGCAACGAGCGGGTGGCGCCGTTCGCCGGGCACTCGCAGCGGATCTGGGCGCAGCTGCGGCAGGAGAGCAACGTCGAGCTGGGTGCGATGACCCTGGAAGGGGTGAACACCCGGCGGCGGGTCGTGTTCCCGGTCAGCGTGGACGGCGCCGACAACGGCACCGCGCTGGGTGTGATGAGTCAGGGTGAGATGCAGGCGCTCGGGCTGGCCACGTTCCTGCCGCGCAGCTGCGCTCCGGAGAGCCCGTTCCGGTTCATCGTCGTCGACGACCCGGTGCAGAGCATGGACCCGTCGAAGGTGGACGGTCTCGCCCGGGTGCTCGCCGAGTTGGCCGAGGACCGGCAGGTGGTGGTGTTCACCCACGACACCCGCCTGCCCGACGCGGTCACCCGGCTCGGCCTCGGCGACGCCCGAATCATCGAGGTGACCCGGGCGGAGCAGTCGGTGGTGACGTTGCGGCCCGGCTCCGACCCGGTGACGCGCTACCTGGACGACGCGCACGCGTTGGCGCGCAACGACGAGATCCCCGCCGAGGTACGCGGGCCGGTGGTCGCCGAGCTGTGCCGCTCCGCTCTGGAGGCGGCCTGCCACCGGGCGGTGTGGCGGACCCGGGTGGCGCGGGGCGTCCCGCACGCCGACATCGAGGCGGCCATCGAGGACGCATCCCGGCGGGTCGCCACCACCGTCGCTCTGGCGGCGTTCGACGACGCCGAGAAGGGCGGCGACGTGCTCGGCTGGCTCGGCCGCCGGCACGGACGACGGGCGGTGAACGCCTACCAGGCGTGTCGGGAGGGCGTACACGGGGCGTACCTGGCGGACCTGCCCGGACTCGTCGCGGACGTCCGCCTCCTCGCGGCGGCGTTGTCGTGACCGCGCCGACGCCGCAGCGCTGCCTGGCTGCGGCCGACCAGTTGTTGCGCGGGTCCGGTGTGCTCGGTGCCGTGGCGGTGAGCGCCGGTTGGTGGCCCCGGGCCTGCGCCTGCCTGATCCGGCTCGCCCTCGAAGGCGGCATCGACGCCTACTGGCGGCGGGTGAAGCCGACGGTGGCGGCGTGCCGGCAGGGCCGTGCGAAGCAGTTGATGCTGCGCGGTCGGCTCGGCCCGGGCACCGAGACCGCCCGCCGGGCGGCGTTCGCCTGGGCGAGCCTCTCCGCCGCCACCCACCACCACTGCTACGACCTGGCCCCCACGGCGGCGGAGCTGCGGCGGCTGCACACCGAGGTGAGCACCCTGCTCGCGCGACTTGAGCCGCCTGCAAAGACCGGACCGCTGACCCCGCCCCGCCGCCAACTCGTCACCTGATGTCTGGGCGAGCAGGTCAGCCGAACAGGGCCAGTGGCTTATGGTGATAAACCGGACGCCCGGTGGGCGGCCGGGCCGTGGATTGCCCGCTGTTCAGTCGAGGGGTGGACCGATGATCGATAACGCCCGCGACGTCGACGACTGCTGAGATGGACTGGGCCGGATGGGCGTTGTTCGGGTTGGTCGCCACCGCGGCGCTCACCGCGGCGATGATCACCGCCCAGCTGGCCGGTCTCACCCGGCTCGACCTTCCTCTGGTGCTCGGGGCCTTCCTCACCGGAGATCCCGACCGGGCCCGGGTCGTCGGGTTCTTCCTCCACCTCGGCACCGGTCAGGGTTTCGCCCTGGGGTACGCGGCCACGTTCGCGCTGTTGCACCGCGCGGACTGGTGGATCGGGGCGCTGCTCGGGATCGTGCACGTCGGGATCGCGTTGACGGTGATTCTGCCGCTGCTGCCTGGTGTCCACCCGCGCATGGCCTCGCAGCGGGCGGGGCCGACCAGCACGGCGGTGTTGGAGCCGCCCGGGCTGTTCGCGCTCAACTACGGCATCCAGACCCCGCTGGTCACGGCTGTCGTCCACCTCGTCTACGGGGTCTGTCTCGGGCTGCTCCTGCAACCCAGGTGACTCGTGACTGACCGGCCGAAGATCAGCGACTACGGTCTGCTGGGCGACACGCGTACGGCCGCCCTGGTGGCGAGTGACGGCGCTATGGACTGGCTCTGCGTACCGCGCTTCGACGGCGATCCCCTGTTCGGCCGACTGGTCGGGGGCCCGGACGCCGGAACGTTCCGGGTCGGCCCGGCCGGGCCGGCCACCGTCGTCGAACGGCGGTACCGGCAGCACACCGCCACCCTGGAGACCACCTGGGCGGTGGGCGGCGGCCGGCTGCGCCTCACGGAGGCGATGGTGGCCGAAGTCAGCGGTCGGCTGCTGCCCACGACGCTGATCGTGCGACGGCTGACGGCGGAGCAGGCGACCGTCGACGCGGTCGTGGAATTCGATCCCCGTCTTGGCGTACGGCACCGTCGGCCTCGGGCGCAACACCGACGCCACGGCCTCGTCTGCGAGTGGGGGGCGCTCGCGGTCGCGCTGAACAGCACTCCCGCGTTCAGAGTCGAACCGGGTCGACCCCTCGCGATCGTGGTCACGCCGGACCGTCCGGTCACTCTCGTCCTGGCCGTGGCCCACCGCGAACCGGTGATCCACGTCGAGCCGACGGCCGCGTGGGACCTGCTCGCCGAGGACGAGGCGCGGTGGCGGGCCTGGGTCGCGGAGATCGACGAGCGGCTGCCGTTCCGGGACCACGTCGTGCGAAGCCTGCTCACCTTGCGGTTGCTGACCTACTCGCCCTCCGGAGCGCCGGTGGCCGCGCCGACCACGTCGTTGCCCGAGGAGCCAGGTGGGGTACGGAACTGGGACTACCGCTACGTCTGGCCCCGTGACGCCAGCATCGGCGTCAGCGCCTTCCTCAGCGTCGGCAAGTCCGACGAGGCACGTCTCTTCCTCTCGTGGCTGCTGCACGCCAGCCGGTTGCAGCGGCCACGCCTGCCGGCGCTGCTCACAGTGCACGGCCGGCATGTGCCGACGGAACGGGAACTGCCCGGTTGGCCGGGCTACCTCGACAGTCTTCCGGTGCGCTCGGGCAACGACGCCGCCCGCCAACACCAGCTCGACGGGTACGGCTGGGTGATCGACGCCGCCTGGGCGTTCGCCCAGTCCGGACACCGCCTCTACGCCGAGACGTGGCGGGCGGTACGCGGCTTCGCCGACGTGGTCGCCCGCTGTTGGCGGGAGCCCGACGCCGGTATCTGGGAGGCCCGGGAGCCCGCCCAACACGTCCACTCCAAGCTCATGGGCTGGCTCGCCCTGGACCGCGCCCTGGCCATCGCGGACACGCACCCCCTGCGGGAGCGGCAACGTCGACGCTGGCAGGAGGCCCGGGATGCCATCGCCGGTGAGGTCCGCACGCGCGGCTTCGACCCGACGGTGGCTAGCTACGTCCGCACCTACGGGTCCCCGGATCTCGACGCGGCGCTGCTCGTCCTGCCGCTGCTCGGTGTGGACCCGACCGATTCGCCCCGGGTACGCGGCACCATCGACGCCATCCGGGAGCGACTGTCCGCCGGCGGCCCGCTGCTCTACCGCTACCCGCCTGGACGGGACGGGCTCCCCGGCACCGAGGGCGCTTTCCTGCCCTGCTCGTTCTGGCTCGCGCAGGGGCTGGCCAGCACCGGGCGTCGCCGCGAGGCCGTCGAGCTGTTCCAGGCCGTTGTCGATTACGCCAGCCCACTCGGTCTCTACGCCGAGGAGGTGGATCCGACGACGGGTGCCCACCTCGGCAACTACCCCCAGACGCTGACGCACGCCGCGTTGATCCAGGCCGCGCTCGCCATCCGGGACGCCCCCACGCGGGTAGGGTTCCGATCATGACGATTCCCCATCTGACGGCTGCCGACGGCACCGCCCTGCCGGCGATCGGGCTCGGCACGTACCAGCTGAACGGGTCGGCGGGCGTCGACGCGATCGGACACGCCATCCGGGCGGGTTACCGGTTGCTCGACTCGGCGGTGAACTACGAGAACGAGGGCGCGGTCGGTCGGGCCGCCCGTTCGGCGGGTGACGTGCGGGACGAGGTGATCGTCACCTCGAAGCTGCCGGGGCGGCACCACCGCTACGACGAGGCGCTGACCACCATCGAGGAGAGTGTCTTCCGCACCGGCCTCGACCACGTCGACCTGTACCTGATCCACTGGCCGAACCCCAAGGAAGACCTGTACGTGCAGGCGTGGCGGGCGCTGATCGAGGCGCGCGAGCGCGGTCTGGTGCGGCACATCGGGCTCTCCAACTTCCTGCCGGAGCATATCGAGCGGCTGGTGGCCGAGACCGGGGTGGCCCCGGTGGTCAACCAGATCGAGGTGCACCCGTACTTCCCGCAGCAGGAGGCGCTCGACTACCACCGGGAGCAGGGGATCCTGGTGCAGGGTTGGAGCCCGCTCGGCCACGGCAACGACCTGAAGCGGCACCCCGTCATCGTGGAGATCGCGAACGCCCACGGCGTCAGCCCGGCGCAGACCATCCTGGCCTGGCACGTGGCCCGCCAGGTGATCCCGCTGCCCAAGGCCGCGTCGCCGCAGCGGCAGGTCGAGAACCTCGACGTCTTCGGCATCACGCTCACCGACGCGCAGGTCGAGGCCATCACCGCGCTGGGCCGCCCGGACGGTCGGCTCTCCGATCAGGACCCCGCGGTGTACGAGGAGTTCTGACCGACCCACCGCACCGAATGGTCAGGGGGTCGGGAGAGCATGGGGCGTGCTCGACGGACTTGACGACATCGACTGGGCGCGGCTGGGCCACGCCTACGGGGCGGCCGACGACGTGCCCGGCCAACTGCGCGCCCTGCTCTCCCCCGATCAGGCCACCCGGGACGAGGCCCTGGGCGACCTCTACACCAACGTGTTCCACCAGGGCACCCGGTTCGAGGCGAGCGCGTACGCGGTGCCGTTCCTGCTGGAGATGCTCGGCGATGCGGCCACCCCGGATCCGGCGGCGGTGCTCGGGCTGTTGAGCGCCCTGGCCGTCGGGTACGACGAGGGTGTCCTGCCGGAGGGTTTCCCGGTGGCCGAGTACCGCCGGGCCGCCGAGGGTGGCTGTGAGCTGCTCGCGGCCAAGCCGCCGCCGTGGACCGGCGAGGACGAGTCGAAGAAGGAGTACGTCGAGTACCTCTACGTCGAGTCGCTGTCCGAGGCGGATCAGGGCCGGCTGTGGGCGTACGTGGCGTTGGCGACCTATGACGCGGTGCGGGCCGGGGTTCCCGTGATCCGCGCCCTACTGGGTCACGCCGATCCTGATGTGCGCCTGTTCGCCGCGTACCTCCTGGCCTGGTTTCCGGAGGAGGCCGACGGCAGCGTGTCCGCGCTGGCCGGCGCGGTGGACGCCGCCACCGGCGTCGCGGCGCCGCCCGGCGAGGTGGCCACCATCCTGGTGTCCATGGGGCTGCTCGGTGCCGCACCGGACGTCCGGTGGTTGACCGATGCGCGCCCGCTGGTCCGTTGGGCCGCCGCCGTCGGTCGGGCGCGGGTGCTCGGCGCGGCGGCCGACCCGGCGACCGTCGCCGAGGTGGTGGGCTGGGCGTCGGCGGCTTCCGGCGAGGCCCCGGCCGAGCCGGTGGACGGTGAGTGGGTGCCGTTCCTGGATGGCGACCTGGGCGGGTACGCGGCGCTCGCCCTGCGGCAGCTCGGTCCGCAGCACGCCGACCGTGCGTTCGACGCGCTGCTCGAACGGTTGCCGACCGTCAGCGGCGAGCGGTCGTTGACGTTGTTGGGGGTGGCGCTGCCGCTCGCGTTCCCGGACGGCCCGGCGACGGCGGGAACACCTGTCGACGCCCTCACGCCCCGACAACGTCGGCTCGCCGAGGCCCTGGGCCGCTCGACCGCGCCCTGGCTGCTCGGCGGTCGGCAGTTCGGCAACGTCACCGAACTGGTCGGCGGCTACGGCCTTCCGGGGGCCCACGATGACATGCGCGCCTACCTGGCCCGTGCGGAACAGGGGGGCGAGACCTCACCGACGAGCAGCGGTGGCCGGTGTGGTGGGCACGGTCCGTCGGGGTCCACGCGCCACGACGTAGACGAAGAGGATGGTCATGAGGGCGACCCCCGCCCACATGGCGTGGTGCCAGCCGTCGACGAATGACTCCTGAGCGGCGCGAACGAGGGCGGGCGCCCGACTGCCGGCAGCGTCGGCGGTGGCGATGGCGGTGGCGATGCCGTCGCGGGCGGTGTCGGCGGTGTCGGTGGGGACGGTGTCGGTGGGGACGGTGTCGAGGCGGGCGTCGATGGCGGTGCGGTAGCCGGCGGTCAGGACGGCCCCGAGCAGAGCGACACCGAGGGCGGTGCCGAATTCCCGGGTGACGTCGTTGAGGGCGGACGCGACGCCTTGACGTTCGCGGGGCAGAGCGGAGGTGATGGCCTCGGTGGAGGGAGTCTGGGTCAGGCCCATGCCGAGTCCCATGGCGAGCATGCCGGGCAGGATCGCCTGGTAGCCGCCGTCGACGGAGACGAGGGTCGCCATCAACGCCAGGCCGACGCCGCCGAGCAGGATCCCGGTCGCCATCGTGGCGCGGGCTCCGGCACGGGCGGCCACCCGGGGAGCGAGTCCGGAGGCGAGCATCATCATCGCCGCCATGGGCATGAGCGCGAGGGTGGAGCGCAGACCGGACCAGCCGAGGACGGCCTGGAAGTAGGGGAACAGCACGACGAAGATTCCGGCCTGGACACCGAACAGTGTCAGCAGTGCCAGCGAGCCGCTCGCGAGGCGTCGGTCGCGGAACAGACGCACGTCGAGCAGGGGTGCCGTCCGGCGCAGTTCCCAGGCCACGAACCCGATGGCGGCGACGACGCCGATAAGCAGGCTGGCCAGGGTGACGGGTGAGGTCCAGCCGTTGACCGGGCCTTCGTGCAGGACGTAGATGAACGCGACGACGGCGACCACCGACGTCAGTGAGCCCGCCAGGTCGAAGCGGTGCGGTGACTCCTCGCGGGAGTTCGGGACGGCGCGCAGGGCCATGGCGATGGCCGCGGCCACGAGCACGACCGGCAGCAGGAACAGCCACCGCCAGTTCGCCCAGTCGACGAGCACCGCCGACAGGTACATGCCGAGGATGCCGCCCCCGCCGGCGACGCCGGTCCAGACACCGATGGCCTTGGAGCGTTCCTCGTCGGGGAACGTCGAGGTGATGACGGCCAGGGTGACCGGCATGATCATGGCAGCGCCGACGCCGGAGAGCAGCCGGGCGGCGATCATCATCTCGGCTGAGGTGGCCAGGCCGGCCGCCGCGCTCGCTACGCCGAACACGGTCAGGCCTGCAAGCAGGATCGGTTTGCGGCCTACCCGGTCGCCGAGGGCGCCGAGCGGGAGCAGCAGCGCGGCCAGGCTGAGGGTGTAGATGTTGATCATCCAGAGGACGGTGCCCTGCGAGGCGTCGAACGCGACGGCGACCTGCGGCTGGGCGACGTTGAGCCCGGAGACCGAGGCGATGACCGCCATCAGGGCGATGCACACCGCGATCAGGATCGCGCGGCGCCGGCGCGGGTCGTGAATCGTCGCGCCGGGGACGCTGACGCTCGGGGATCTGGTGGGGGCAGTCATGCGCAGGTTCCTTCCAGAGGGCCGCGATGGGGTACGGCGCCGGGGTGGATCGACTCGATCCTGAGCAGGCCGGCGACGATGCGCAAAATTTCTTGCCGAATGGCAAAATCACGGCATGGACGAGAACTTTGACCGCACCCTCGACGCTGTCGGCCCGCGGCTGAAGCAGCTACGGCAGCGCCGCAACATCACCCTCACCGACCTGGCCGAGGAGACCGGCATCTCCACCAGCACGCTCTCCCGACTCGAAGCCGGCCTACGGCGCCCCACGCTCGAACAACTGCTCCCGCTCGCCCGCGCCCACAATGTCACCATCGACGAACTCGTCGACGCCCCACTGACCGGCGATCCCCGCATCAACCTGCGCCCCATCGCCGCCGGCGACGGCTCCACCATCCTGCCGCTGACGCGCAGGCCCGGCGGCATCCAGGCCTACAAGTTCGTCCTGCCCACCGGCGACGACAATCGCGTTCCCGACCTGCGCACCCATGAGGGCTTCGACTGGGTCTACGTCCTCAACGGCACCCTGCGTCTGGTCCTCGGTGACGACGACCTCACCCTGCAACCCGGGGAGGCCGCCGAGTTCGACACCCGCACCCCCCACTGGTTCGGCGCCACCAGCTCCGGGCCCGTCGAATTCCTCAGCCTCGTCGGCAGACAGGGCGAACGCGCACACGTACGCGCCAGCCGCACGCTGTCATGACGCAGGAACCCGTACCGTGCCACCCGGACCAGGAACGATCCGGGTGGCACGGCGTTGCTCAGACGAGCCCGCCGAGTGACAGGTCGCTGATGCTGTCCCTGCCGTTCTCGACGTGGCCCGCGGTGGGCGAAGTCGGGATCGCCGGCGGCGACGGTCAGGTCGTACCAGCCGTGGGTGCGGGAGAGCTGCCAGCGCGCGCGCTGCGGGTGTCCCGGCCGCAGCGACAGCGTGACGGGGCGGGAGTGGTAGTCGCCGTCGCGCCCGGGCGATCGTCGCCACCGCCGCGGCGGTGGCGACGATCGCCCGGGTGACCGGTCGTTCGATCAGCTACGTCGAGGTGACCCCGGAGGAGTACCACGCGGAACTGCTCGCCGAGGGTTGTCCGGAGGAGACGGCCTCGGCGCTCAACCTCCTCTTCGCCGGGATGCGCACCGGCCATCTCGCCGAACCCGCCGACGGTGTACGTCGGGTGCTCGGCCGGGACGCGCTCGACTTCGACAGCTACGCCGTCCGGGCGGCGGCGGCCGGCGCGTGGTCGTAGTCAGCCTGGTCACGGCTCCGGAGGTGCGGAAGCGGCGTAACGGGTGATCTGCCCGCATACCGCGCGCACCCCGACGTACCGTGAGATCGTGGCGACGAGAGACGTACTCACCAAGGCTGACCTCGCTGAACTGCGCCGCTCGGCGCTCGGGACGGCCAACCCGCTCGGTGTCGCCGCCGACCTCGCGGAGGCGGCTGAGCAGGGCCGGCTGGAGGACCCGGACGACGCCGGGGACGCCCTGACCCTGGCCGCCGAGATCGCCGAGATCCGGGCGCGGCCCGAGGCGGCCCTGCGCTACGCGGAGCAGGCCGTGGCGGCGTACCCGTCCGGCGACGACCCGCGAGCCGGGTTCGCCCGGGCGCTGCGGGCCCGCGCGCTGTTCCGGGCCGGCGGTCAGGACGACGAGGCGATGGCGGAGTTGACCGCCCTGCGCCCGTTGCTGCTCACGCAGCCCGACGCCCCCGCCTACGTCAGCGCGGCACTGGACGCCGCTGGTCGTTCGGCGATCGCCGAGACGTGGCTGAGCGAGGCTGTCGACTCCGTGCTCGGCGAGCGTGCGACCGGCACGGCCACCGACGCCGCCGTCGACCTCGGTCCGCCGGACGCGCCCGGTGTGACCTTCTTCCTCCTGCAACAACGGCATCGGGTACGCCGAAACCTCAACCTGCCGCACGACCGGCAGGACGACCTGGCGGACCGACTGGAGACCCAACTCGTCCGCCGGGCCGGTGAGCGCCGGGACGCCGAGTCGGACCTGCTCTTCTGGCCCCGGGCCGAGTTCGACACGTTGATCTCCGAGCATCCCGCCCTCGCCGAGGTGTACGGCCCGGACTGGGACGCGCACCGGGGCCGGTTGGAGAAGGAGCTGGTCCGGCTCAGGAGCGCCGGTCAGGCCGGGCTGGGCGTGTTCGGCGCGACGGTGGCCGGGCTGACCGCGTTCGCCGGTCGACGGGACGGCGACCCGACCGACGCGGGCGTCCGGGCGGGGTACGCGGCCGAGGTGTCGGCGCGGCCCAGTGCGCGCATCCCGTGGCCACCCGAGCGCAACGACGCCTGTTGGTGCGGCTCCGGCCTGAAGTACAAGAAAGACTGCCTGCCGCGCTCCCGGAGCTGACCAGCACAGCGATCGCCCCTGCGGCGGCCGACGAATGCTGGATCGGCTGACCGGGATGATCCTGGTCGGCCTCGGCGTCCGTGCGGCGACGACCTGAGTCCGCGGTGACCGTCGCGGCCCGGTGCGGCGCGGCGGCCGGGACGGACGCCGGCGGCAATCTTGGGGAGTGACACGTCCGGGTGGTACCGATAGCGTCCATTGCCGGACGATCGACGTCCGACCGATGTGAGGAGACGCCGATGTTCGAGGAGTTCATGGGCATCCCCGCCCATCCGCTTGTGCTGCACGCCGCTGTCGTGTTCGTGCCGCTGCTGGCGCTCCTGACGATCGGCTACGCGCTCGTCCCGCTGATCCGGCCGCACACCCGTTGGGTGCTGGGGCTGCTCGCGGTGGGTGCGCCGATCGCGGCCCTGCTGGCGAAGCTCACCGGCGACGCCTTCTTCGAGCGCATGCGCGCCGCCAACCGGGTGACCCCCGAGTTCCTGCCGACGCTGGAGACGCACCAGGAGTTCGGCGACATCACGCTCTGGGCCACGATCCTGTTGGGGATCGTGGCACTGGCGCTGGTCTGGTTCGTCGCGCCGAGGGCCGCCGAGGCGGGCGCCGACGGACGGCCCTCCCGACCGCTGACCCTCGCGTTGCAGGTGCTGTCGGTGATCGCCGCCGGCATCGCCGTGTACTACGTGATCCGCACCGGCGACTCCGGCGCGAAGGCGGTCTGGGAGGGTCAGTGACGGTGCGGTGTCGGCCCGGCCGGAGCCGGGCCGACACCGTGTCGACCGTCAGCCGGCGCGGTACGCCCTGATGATGGTCTGGTCGATCCCGCTACCGCCGTTGGCGGTGGCCTTCACCCGCAGCGAGACGGCCTGCCCGGTGGTGGCCTTCGGCAGCGCGACCCGGTAGCTGTCGCCGCTCCCGGTGACCCGGGCCGACGTCCAGGTGCCGCCGTCGTCGGTCGAGGTCCAGACCTGGAAGGACGTCACCTTCTGCGTCTTCACACCGTGCGCCTGCCGGACGGCCAGCTCGGCCGTTCCGTCGACCGGGTGGTTGTCGTGGTCCATCGGCAGGGCGTAGTCGACGGCGAGCAGCGGCAGCGGCACGCTCCCGGTCCCGTCGGGGCCGGCGGACCGGAACGTCCACGAGGTGTTGACCTTGGTCGAGATCGGCAGGATCAGACTGGTGTCGACGTCGAAGGTCAGCCGGTAGTCGGCCATCGCCTGCGGCACCGTGAAGTCGGCGACCGGCCGGTCGCTCTGCTCGACCAGCTTGCCGTTGCGGTACAGCGACAGCGTGCGCTTCACGCCGATCGCCTCGCCCTGCAGGCAGTCGGCGCGCTGGTGCTGGTCGGTGAGCGTCACCATGTCCAGGTGCAGGTTGCCCCGGGTCCGCGACGGCGCGGTGGCGCAACTGGACTCGGCACCGGCCAGGTCGTCGTACCAGTCGGAGTGCAGCGGCTGCCGTGCCCAGACCTTGGACTGCCGGCTGCCCGGCCGGTACTGGCGCGGCGCCTCCATGGCCGCCAGTCCACCGTAGACACCCTGGTCGGCCCAGACGATCTCCGGTGAGAGGTACGACGTCCGGCTCGGCGGCATGACGCCCTCGAAGGTCTGGGTCACCGGCACCCCGTCGGGAGTCTCGCCGAAGCGGACGAACGTGGTGTACATCTCTGGCGAGTCGGCCTGGTGGAACCGCTCGTCGATGCGGGCCAGCCGGGCCTGCTCCGCCCTGGTCACCCGGAACGACGGGTCGGCCGGCACACCGTCGGCGTACTCGCGCACGATGTTGTAGCGGTACGGCTTCGCGGTGCCGGCCGGCGAATCCATGTTGACCGCCGCCCAGGTGCGCCGCGATCCGATGGTGGGCTTCGGGACCGCCACGCTGCGGATCGCCGTCGCCACACCGAAACCGCTGATCTGGTGCCACCACGGCAGGCCGTTCACCGCGGTCTGGAAGGTGGTGAGGTCGGTCCGGGTGGTCGTGGTGGCCGCCCCGTCGACGGTCGCCGTGACCGGCCGGGCCCGCGCCGGGTCGAGGGTCACGCTCCGCGCGGCGTGCACGTCCAGGTCACCCGCCGCGGTGAGGGTGCTCTCCTGCACGTCGCTGTCGACGTAGTAGGCGACCGACGCACCGAGCACCGAGTACCGGCCCGCCGGCACCCGCAGGGTGAGCGTCTCCCCGGGTGTGCCGCCGCCCCCGCCGTAGAACAGCAGGGGATCGGTGAGGTTGGCGACCATGACGTTGATCCAGGTGTCCGCGCCGTCCCGGAGGCCGGGCATCGGCTTGGTGCGGATCGTCAGGTCGTAGCTGGGTGGCTCGACGTAGAAGCTCACCGGTGTGGTGGCGACCAGTTTGCGGCCGGTGCGGGCGGTGACGGTGGCCAGGTAGAACCCGGGCCGGGCGGCCAGCGCCGCGCGGTTGATCCGCACCGTCGCACCGGCGGTCGCGCCGCGCTTGAGGGTGACCCGGCTCGTCGACAGCGACGCCGCGCCGCGGGGCACCGGCTGGCCGTCGTGGTTGACCACCGTCACGTCGAGGTCGAGGACGGCCGTCGAATCACCGGTCCAGGTCAGCTTCGCCTCACCGGTCCCCGACTGCGGGTACGCGAACGTGCCGACGTTGACCACCGGCTGGTCGCTGGTCGGGCCGCCGAGGGCCCGGGCCGCGTTGAGCCGGCCGGCTCCGACGGCGTACGCGTCGACGCCGGTCAGCGGGTCGGCCGCGCCGACGAGTGCGGCCTTGAGCTGCTGGCCGGTCCAGTCCGGGTGGCGCTGGGCGAGCAGCGCGGCGGCGCCCGCCGCGTGCGGGCTGGCCATCGAGGTGCCGCTGATCGCCTCGTAGTGCTTGTCGATGGGGTCCTGCAGGTTGGTGCCGGCGGCCCGTGCGGCGACGATGTCGACGCCGGGCGCGACCAGCTCCGGCTTGGCCGCGTGGCTGTTCACCAGCGGTCCGCGGCTGGAGAAGTCGGCGAGCTTGTCGTCACGGTCGACGGCGCCGACGGTGAGCGCGCTGGCGGCCGACCCGGGCGAGGAGATCTGCGCGCCGTTGTTGCCGGCGGCGATGACGAACAGCGTGCCGGTGGACCTGCTCAGGCCGTCGACGGCGAGCGAGAGCGGGTCGTTGCCGTCGTCGGCGTCGCTGCCGCCAAGGCTCATGTTGATGACGTCGGCGCGGGGGGCGGCCCACTCCATGGCCGCGATGATGCCGGAGTCGTCGCCGTAGCCGTGGTCGTCGAGGACCTTGCCGATCAGCAGCGTGGCGTCGGGCGCGACACCGCGACGCTGGCCGTGTGCGGCGGCGCCGGTGCCGGCGATGGTCGAGGCGACGTGCGTACCGTGGCCGTTGTGGTCGACGGCGTCGCCGCCCTCGGTGGTGAAGTCGGCCCGGTCGGCGACCCGCCCGACCAGGTCCGGGTGGGTGAAGTCGGCGCCGGTGTCGAGCACCGCGACGGTGGTCCCCTTGCCGGTGTAGCCGGCCTTCCAGGCGTCCGGCGCGGCGATCTGGCCCAGGTTGCGGTCCAGGTCGGCGTGCTGTCCGCCGCCGGTCAGCGCGGTGGCGCGGACCTTGCGGTCGAGCCAGATCTTCTTCGCGCCGGCGAGCAGCGAGGTGGTCGCCAGCTTCGCGGTGGCCGGGCTCTTCTTGGGTACGCGGCCGGCGACCGCGCCGATGCTGGGCAGCGGCAGCACGTCACCGAGCGCGGCGACCCGGGCGGACGCGGTGGCGGGCTGCACGATGAGCGGCAGCTCGGCGGAGTTGTCGTCGTCGTACCCGTCGGCGATCAGCGTGGTGACGTCGAACAGGTCGGGGTCGAGGACCGGGCCGACCTGGGACGCGACGCGGGCGGGGACGACGTGCAGGTGACCGTCCGGGCCGCAGCTCTGGTTGATCACCGCGTTCTCGTCGACCGGCCGGATCGTGGCCTGCGGGCAGCCCGAGCCGTTGCTGCGGACGGTCACCACGTCGCCGGTCAGCAGGGTGACGGTGTGCGTCCTGCCGTCGGTCGAGGCGGCGGGTGCGCCGGGTCGGTCGATGCCGCCGGCTGTGGCCGAGCCGCCCGGTAGGGCGGTCAGCGTCGTGGCCGTGACGGCAACCGCCATCAGCCACCGCGTTCTCCTGAGCATGGTGCTCCTCGTCTAATGTGGACGAAAGTGCCTCATCGGGCGACTTCCCGCAAGATCATAAGCACCGATACACGATCTTTTAAGGCCCGCGACGAGGGGTTTTCACCGCCGTAACAAAGGGAGCACCCGCCGGCCGAGCAGGTCGATCCCGCCGTGCGGCGTCAACCCGTGCGGCGTGCCGAACTCCACCCGGCTCGCCCCGGCGTCGAACACCGCCGCGGCCTGCGAGGCCACGTGCTCGGGTGTGCCGGAGAAGGCGAACAGGTCGAGCAGGTCGTCGCCGATCAGCGCCCCGGCGAGGTCGTCCTCGCGACGACCGACATGCTGCTGGATCCGGGCCAGCAGGTCCGGGTCCACCTCGATCGTCGGGTCGTGGGCGGCGACCACCGCCAGGTACATGGCCACCTCCCGGCGGGCCACCCGCCGGGCCACCACACCGTCCTCGTCGACCACCGTCACCGCCCCGAGCACCACACCGGTGCGGTCGCGGTCCGGCGTGGTCGCGTCGTCCAACCAGCTCCGCATCAGCCGGGCCATCGCCGGGTTCGCCGACCCACCGACCTTGACCTCGCCGGCGAAGCCGGCCGCCGACCGCGCGGTCTGCCGCCCCCACGTGCCGACCAGGACCGGTACGTCGGCACGGGCCGGGGTGTACCGCAACGACGTGCCGGGCGCCACGGTGAACTCGCTGCCCTGGAAACCGCTGTCGTCACCGGCGAGCAGCAGCCGGACGACAGCGACCGTCTCGGCGATACGCCGGATGGGCCGCACCTGCGGCACGCCGATCTCGTCGAGCCAGGTGCCCCGGGCCAGCCCGAGATAGGCCCGGCCGTGCGAGGCGAGATCCAGCGCGGCCACCTGGCCGGCGACCTCCACCGGGTGCATGGTGAACGGGTTGAGGCACGCCACGCCCAGGCGGATCCGGCTGGTGTGCCGGGCCGCCACCAGCAGCGGGAAGATCGGCGGTTGGTACATCAGGTCACCGAAGACCGACAGCACGTCGAACCCGTGCCGCTCGGTCAGCTCGGCCAGCTCGGCGTACTCGTCGGCGGACTTGTCGGACTGCAGGCCGATCCCGACCAGCCCCTCGCTCACGTCAGCTCCCCGGTGGGGATCTGCCGGCGGCCGGTCCGCTCGATCCGCATGATCAGGCGCTCCTCCGGGTCCGGGCAGGCGACGTGGCTGTCCTGGGCCAGCCAGTCCCCCTCGGCCAACTCCCGCTGCTTGGCGGGGATCAGGGGCAGGCACGCGGCGAGCGCGTACAGGCAGAAGTGCTTGCCGGCCGGGATGCTCAGCCGGTTCGACTCGGTCACGTCGACGTGGTCGCCCGGCTTCAGACCGCACACCGAGCGGCCCTCGATCCGCTCCACCACGACCCGCAGGTCGTACAGGTCGGTGGTGGGTTCCTCGGCGCTCATCGCACGGCCTCCGCGTGGTGGTGCACGATCCGCCAGGTGCCGGCCTCGCGGCGCAGGACGTCGGTCACCCGGAAACACTCGTCCGGCCGGGCGTCGGCGAAGCGGGCCCGCAGCACGTAGCGCACCAGGCCGATGTCACCCCAGGCGTCGGCGTGCAGGTGCTCCGGCACCACCGCGATCGGCGGCGAGCCGGCGGTCCGGGTGGCCCGCCGGTCCCGCAGGTCGTCCAGCGCGCCCAGCCCGGACAGCAGGCCGTCGGCGTCGGACTCCCAGAACGTCAGGTCCGGGTGCAGGTGCGCGTCGAACGCCTGCCGGTCGCCGAGCGACCGGTACAGGTCGGTGATGGTGGTGGTGAGCTGATCAGCGCTCATCGGCTGTCACTTCCGCTCGCAGGGGTACGACAGGTCAGGGCAGGGTCGCCAGGTGGGCGCGCAGTGGGTCCAGTCCCATGGGTCCGAGCGCCAACGCGCGGTGGTGGAAGCGTTTGCGGTCGAACGCGGTCCCCTCGCGCTGTTCGGCCTCCCGGCGGGCCCGCTGCCACAGCCGCGCGCCGACCTTGAAGGCGAGGGCCTGCGCCGGCCAGCCGAGGTACCGGTCCACCTCGAAGCGAGCCGTCTCGGCGTCCAGTCCGGCGACGCGGGTCAGGACGTCGACAGCGAGCGCCGGCGTCCACCGCCGCTCCTCGGTGAACCCGTTGCCGGCCGGGATCGGCAGCCCGAGGTGCAGGCCCAGATCGATGACCACGCGGGCGGCCCGCCACATCTGGCCGTCGAGCATGCCGAGGCGCTCGGCCGGGTCCGCGTACAGGCCGATCTCGTCGGCCAGTCGCTCGGCGTAGTGCGCCCAGCCCTCGGCGTACCCGTGCACCTGGCAGAGATGGCGCTGCCAGGGGTGCAGGTCGGCGGTGGTGAGGGTGATCGCGTGCTGGAGGTGGTGGCCGGGCAGACCCTCGTGGCAGAGCGTCCCGACGTGCCGCCACACCGGCACCGTCGACTCGCCGGAGGGCACCGACCACCAGATCCCGCCGGGCCGGGTCAACGACGGGTCGGGCGGCGTGTAGTACATGACCCCGGACGTGGCGGGGCTGATCCGGCACACCACCGGCCGGGTGGCGGCCGGAATGTCGAAGTGGGTGCCGTCGAGCGCGTCGGTCAGCTGCTCGGTGCGCTGCCGCAGCCACTCCTCCAGGGCGGGACCGGCCGGCACCCGGCGGGCCGGGTCGGCGTCCAACGCCGCCCGCGCGGCCGCGACGTGCCGGTGACCCAGCTCGCGGGCCACGGTCCGCAGCTCGGCGGCGGTGCGGTCCAACTCCGCCCAGCCGTACGCGTACACCTCGTCGAGGTCGATCGTCGCGCCGAGGAAACTGCGCGCGGTGACCGTGTAGAGGTCTTTCCCGACACCGTCCACCTCGGACGCGACGGGTGCCAGGTCGGCCCGGAGGAACGCGGCGAAGCCCGAGGTGGCTGCGGTGGCCAGCCGTGCGCCCAGCTGCAGCTGCGCGGCGAGCGGACCACCGGGGTAGCCCTCCACCAGCCGCCCGTAGACGTCGGCGACGGTCCAGGCCGTGCACTGGTTGGCGACCACGACGACCTGTCGGCGGGCGACCAGGTGTCCCCGCTGCGCCGACCGGCGCAGCGTGCTGGCGTACCGGGCGAGGGCCTCGGGCACCTGGCGCAGGTGCGCGGCCACCACCGCCCAGTCGTCGGCGGTGTCCCGGGGCAGGTTGTCGAAGATCTGCCGGAGCAGGTGCACCGGGGTGGCCAGCGGCGCGAGCAGCCGGGTGGTGAAGCCCGCGTCGTACAGGTCGACCTCGCTGGCCAGGCGGTCGCGCAGGGCGTCGGCCAGGGCCGGTTCGCCGGGGCCGTGCGCGCTCGCCGAGGCGGCGGCCGTCGCGGTGCGTCGGGCCAGCTCCGCGCGGGCGTCGAAGCCGTCCGGCGACAGGTCCGGGACCTGCGACACCGGGGTACGCCCCGCCGCCTCGGCCGCCTGCGGGTCCAGCTCGGCGAGGGCGTCGAGGTACCCGTCGGCGACGTCGGTGACGCTGCTCATCGCGGTACGCCGAGCCGGCCGTGCGCGACGCCGAACCGGCCCCTGTCGTCGCGGTACGCGACGCCGCCCTTCACCACGGCGTGCAGGGTGCGCAGCGCCGACACCGAGCGGGTCGGGTCGTCGCGCAGCACCAGCAGGTCGGCGTGCCGGCCGACCTCGATGCTGCCCAGGGTGTCGGCGCGGCCCAGCCACTCGGCGGGGCGGACGGTGGCGGCCTTGAGCGCGTCCGCGACGGGCATCCCCGCGTCCACCATGAATTCCAGTTCGCGCACTGTCGCGGTGGTCTCGTCGTAGCCGGCGTGCGGCGGCATGTCGCTGCCCAACGCGATCGGTACGCCGTTGCGGATGGCGTGCTGGAGGCTCTCCCAGTGTCGGGGGCCGGCCGCGAGGGCCCGGTCCATCAGCCAGCCGGGCACCCCGGAGTCGCGGAAGAACTGCTCGCAGCGACTCACCACGATCGTCGGCACGTACCAGACGCCCCGCTCGGCCATCAGCCGCGTGACATCGTCGGTCAGCTCGTACCCGTGCTCCACGCAGTCGAGGCCCAGTTCCACGGCGCGGTGGACCGAGTCGGCCGGGCCGGCGTGCGCGGTGACCTTGCGCCCCCAGTCGTGGGCGACGCGGATGACGGCGGCCATCTCGTCGTCGAGCAGTTGCGGGGTGTCGATGGCCTCGTGCTGTCCGGCGATGCCGCCGGAGATGCACACCTTGATCAGGTCGGCGCCGGCGCGGAGCTGCTCGCGGGTGGCCCGCCGGAACCCGTCCGCGCCGTCGGCCTCCAGGGCGTCGGCGTCCCAGCCGTGACCCCCCGTGCAGCAGAGCGCGTGGCCGGCGGTGAAGATGCGCGGGCCGTCGACAGCGCCGGCCTCGATGCCCCGGCGCAGGGCGAAGTCCGCGTACCGGCTCTCGCCGACGAGGCGGGCCGTGGTGACACCCGAGTGCAGGGTGCGCCGGGCGGAGTCGGCCATCAGCAGCACCAGCTCGGCCAGGTTGGAGTTGTGGACCGTGTCGGCCAGGTGGCCGGGCAGCCCCAGCGACAGGTGGACGTGCATGTTGGTCAGACCGGGCATGACGTGGTCGCCGCCGAGGTCGACCACCCGGGCGTCGCCGGCCTCGCCGAGGACGTCGTCGACCGGGCCGACGGCGCGGATCATCCCGTCGGCGCCGATCCAGATGCCCCGGTCCGGTTGCAGGGCGTCCTGGACTCCGTCGTAGAGGGCGAGGTTGACCAGGACCTGTTCGGTGGGCATGCGCATGGGACGTCCTCAGAGTGGGCGCGCGGCGGTCGGTGCCGCGGCGGAGTCGGTGAGCCAACAGGCGACGCTGCGGTCGCCCAGGTCGACGGTGGGTGGCTGCTCGACGCACCTGTCGAACGCGTGCGGGCACCGGGGCCGGAACCGGCAACCGGTGGGGGCGTTGGCCGGGTCGGGCACCTCCCCGGCGAGGATGGCGGGCAGGCGCGGGGTGGGCCCGATCTGCGGCACCGCGTCGATCAACGCCCGGGTGTACGGGTGTCGCGGCGCGCGCCACAGCTCGCGGGTGGGTGCGGTCTCGACGATGCGGCCCAGGTACATCACGGCGGTCACGTCGGCGATCTCGTGCACCAGCGACAGGTCGTGGGAGATGAACAGCATGCCCATGTCGAGGTCGCGGACCAGCCCGACGAGCAGGTTGACCACCTGCGCCTGGGACGAGGCGTCCAGGGCCGTCACCGGCTCGTCGGCGATGATCATGCGGGGCTCGGGTGCGAGCGCGCGGGCGATCGCCAGGCGCTGCCGCTGGCCGCCGGAGAACTGGTGCGGGTAGCGGTCGGCGGCGCCGGCCGGCATGGCCACCCGGTCGAGCAGTTCGTGCACCCGGGCCCGGCGGGCCGCCCCGGTGACCGTCGCCGGCACGCCGTCGAGCAGTTGGGAGCCGATGGTGCGCCGGGGGTTCAGCGAGGCGTACGGGTTCTGGAAGACCATCTGGAGGCCGACCTCGGCGTCCGACCGGGGTCGCCAGCCCAGCGGGGTGACCGGTCGGTCGGCGTACCGGACGGTGCCGGCGCTCGGCGCGCTCAACCCGACCGCCACGCGGGCCAGCGAGGACTTGCCGCAGCCGGACTCGCCGACGAGGCCGACGATCTGGCCGGGCAGCACCTCCAGGTCGACCCCGGCGACGGCCCGTACCCGCCCCCCGCCTCGGGATCGGTACTCGACCTCGACGTCGGTGAAGGACAGTCGCGCGGGCGCGGGGGTCGTCATGCGGCCACCTCCAGGTTCGGACGGACCACGCAGGCCACCGACCGGTCCGCGTCGACGGGGGCGAGCGGGGGCGGTGCCGTGCCGCAGGACGGTTCGGCGTACCCGCAACGGGGTTCGAACGGACATCCCGGTGGCGCCTCGCCGGGTGCCGGCGGCGCGCCCGGGATGGGTCGCAGCGTCCCGCCGGTCCGGGTGCCGTGCGGGCGGGCGCCGAGCAGCGCGGCCGTGTACGGGTGCGTGGGCGCGGTGAGCAGAGCGCCGGTCGGGCCGGTCTCGACCACCCGCCCGGCGTAGAAGATGTAGCCGCGGGTGGTGAGGGCGCTGAGCACCCCGAGGTCGTGGGTGATGAACGCGACGGCCAGCCCGGTCTCGGCGCGCAGCCGGTCCAGCAGGGCCAGGATGCCGGCCTGCACGGTGACGTCCAGGGCGGTCGTCGGTTCGTCGGCGATCAGCAGTCGGGGGCGGGCCGCCAGGGCGATGGCGATGGCCACCCGCTGCCGCATCCCGCCGGAGAACTGGTGCGGGTAGGCTCGCAGGGCCCGCTCCGGGTCCGGGATGCGGACCTGGTCGAGCAGTTCCACCGCGCGCCGGTCGGCGGCTCGGCGGTCCATCCGCAGGTGCACCCGCATGTGTTCGGTGAGCTGCCGGCCGACGGTGAGCATCGGGTGCAGCGCGGCGCTCGGGTCCTGGAACACCATGGCGATGCCGGCCCCGCGCACCCGCTGCCAGCCCTTGTCGTCCAGGCCCAGCAGCTCGGTGCCGGCGTACCTGGCCGAGCCGGTGACCGCCGCCCCCGGGGGCAGCAACCCGAGCAGGGTCTGCGCGGTGAGGCTCTTGCCGCAGCCGCTCTCCCCCGCGATGCCGACCAGTTCACCCTCGTCGACTGTCAACGACACGTCGTGCAGGATCGGCAGCGGGCCACGCGACGAGGGCAGGGTGACGGCCAGGGAGTCGACGTCGAGCAGCGGTGCCACCTCAGCGTCCCTTCGAGTAGCGGGGGTCGAGCCGGTCGCGCAGCGCGTCGCCGAGCACGTTGAACGCCATCACCACGGTCAGAATGGCCAGGCCGGGAAACACGCTGACCCACCACATCGACAGGTCCTGCGCGCCGAGGGCCACCATCGAGCCCCACTCGGCCGCCGGCGGGCGGGGGCCCAGGCCGAGGAACGACAACGCGGCGAGCAGCAGCACCGCGTTGCCCAGCTCCAGCGTGGCCAGCACGATCGCCGGGCCGACGCTGTTGGGCAGCACGTCGCGGCGCAGCGCGCGGATCGGCCCGACGCCGAGCAGCCGAGCCGCGTTGAGGTAGTCGTCGCCGCGCATGCCCAACACGGCGCTGCGGATGACCCGGGCGTAGACCGGCCAGGAGACGATGACCAGCGCCAGCACCGCGTTACGGGTGTTCGGGCCGAACGCCGCGGTCACCGCCATGGCCAGAATGATCTGCGGGAACGCGAACACCAGGTCGGTCAGGCGCATCAGCGCCTCGTCGACGAACCGACCGACGTACCCGGCGACCAACCCGAGCAGCCCGCCGAGCAGCAGGGCCAACGAGACGATGGCCAGGGCCAGCGGGATGGACAGGCGGGCGCCGTGGATGACCCGGCTGAGGATGTCCCGGCCGAGCGAGTCGGTGCCGAACCAGTGCGCCCCGGAGGGCGGCGCGTACGCGTCGGGGCTCTGCGCCAGTGGGCCGTACGGGGCGAGGACGTCGGCGAGTAGTGCCACCAGCAACCATCCACCGAGGACGGTCAGTGCGACCATCGTGATCGGCTGACGACAGACCGGCCGGCTGGTCGTGCTGCCGCGTAGTCGGCCGAGCCGGCGACGCCGGCTGAGGGCCCGCTGCGCCTTCGGGTCCGCGAGTGTCGTCATGAGAGCCGGATCCTCGGGTCGATGAGACCGTAGAGCAGGTCGACGGTCAGGTTGACCACCGTGTAGACGAGCGCCACGAACAGGCTGACGCCGAGGATCGAGGGCAGGTCCAGTGCCGTGGCGCTGCGGTACGCGTACTGGCCGACGCCGGGCCAGCCGAAGATGCTCTCCACCAGCACCGTCCCGGACAGCAGCGAGGCGAAGGCCAACCCGGAGACGGTGACCACCGGGACGAGACCGGCGCGCAGCAGGTGCCGGCGCAGCACCACACGGGTCGGCAGACCCTTGGCGTACGCGGCGCGGATGTAGTCCTGCTGGAGCACCTCCAGCATCGCCGAGCGGACGAACCGGACCAGCATCGCCACCGTCAGCGAGGTCAGCACGAGCACCGGCAGGGACAGGTGCTGGGCGGCGTCCCACGCGACGTCCCACTGCCCGGCGAGCGCCGCGTCGACCGTGTACATGCCGGTGACGGTGGGCGGTGGACTGAAGTCCGTGGAGAGTCGTCCGCCGCTGGGCGCCAGGCCGAGCTGGTAGAAGAAGACGTAGAGCACGACGAGCGACAGCCAGAACGGCGGGGTGGACAGCCCGAGCAGGGCGCCGATCCGGACGAGCTGGTCGGTGAGCCGACCGTTGCGGACCGCCGCGAGCATGCCGATCCCGGTGCCGATGAGCAGCGCCAGCACCATGCTCGGGATGGCCAGCTCCAGGGTCGCCGGCACGTAGTGCAGCAGGTCGTCCAGGACGGCCCGCCCGGTCTGCTGGGACACGCCCAGGTCGCCGTGCAGCAGGTTGCCCAGGTAGTGCACGTACTGGGCCCAGAGCGGCTGGTCCAGACCCCACTTCTCGCGGAAGGCGGCCACCGCGGCGGGGTCGTTGAGGGCCTGGTCGGAGAGGTTGGCGGTCACCGGGTCACCGGGGACCACGTTGACCAGGCCGAACGTCACCACCGTGACGCCGAGCAGCAGGCCGGCGGTGATCGCCACCCGCTTGGCCAGGAACGTCAGCAGCGGGTGGGCACCCCGGGGCCGGGACGCGGTCGTGGCGACCGCGCCCGGCTCACCGTCGTGGACTGTCGTCATGTCGCCGCGACTACTGACGGCCGACCGCGGCGACGTCCACCTGCCAACCGGCGGCGGTGTAGTCCGCGCCGGTCAGGTCCTTGGTCGCCACGACGATGGAGGAGTTGCTGGCCAGCACCACGTACGGCGAGGAGGCGTTCATCAGCCGCTGCCACTCCTGCATGGCGGCGGCCCGGCCGGCCAGGTCGAGGGTCTCGGTGACCTTCCTGCCGGCGGCCACCACGGCCGGGTCGGCCCGCTCGACCGTCCAGCCGGAGCGCAGCGCGGTCGCCTGCCCGGGTGCCATGTTGTTGATGAGCGAGTCGGCGACCGGGTAGTTCAGGCTCTGCGGGGTGAATCCGAGGGGTGACTTCCCGCCGCGCATCTCGTCGAGGAACGTGGTCAGCGGCTGCGGGTTCAACTCCAGCTTGATGCCCGCCTCGGCGGCGTCACCCTGCACCTTGGTGGCCACCGTGCCGAGGTCCACACCCTTGTAGGTGATGGCCGGGTAGGTGAACTTCACGGTGGGGTTGGTCAGGCCGCCTTCGGCCAGCAGCGCCTTGGCCTTGGCCACGTCCCGCTTGGACTCCTCGCCGGTCGGCAGCGCGCCCGGGAAGGCCGGCGCGACCAGCCCGGCGCCGGGTGCCGCGCCCTTGCCGTACAGGGCCGCGATGCCCTGGTAGTCGATGGCGGCGCGCAGGGCCTGGTTGAACTTCGGGTTCGCGGTGACCGCCGAGACGCCCGGGTCGGCGTTGAGGAAGAGGAAGTAGACGGTGTCCTGCACGCCGGAGGTCTGCAGGCTGCCGGGCAGGCCGTCGAGGAGCTTGCCGGAGATGTCCAGGGAGATCTCGGCGGCCTCGGCGCGCTGCATGGTCAGCTTCTGGGTCTGCGCGTCCATGTTGCGCAGCACCACCCGGGAGAACTGCGGCTTGGTGCCCCAGTACGTCGGGTTGGCCTCCAGCACCACCTGCGCCGACGGGTCGTACGACTTCAGCACGTACGGGCCGCTGCCGAGGGAGTTGGTGTCCAGGTACTGCTGCGCGGTGTCGCCCTGCGCGGCGTCGGCGCCGTCGCGGGCACCGTGCTCCTTCGCGGCCTTGGAGTTGAGCACCGCGGTCGACGGCATCGACAGCACGACCGGGATGTTCGGGTCGGGTGTGGCCGAGGCGACCACGACGGTGCTGTCGTCGGTCTTCGTCACGGTCAGGCCGCTGACGGTGACCGCCGGGCTGGCCTTGATGTTCTTCAGGCGGTTCAGCGAGAAGACGACGTCGTCGGCGGTGAGCGGGCTGCCGTCGGCGAAGGTCACACCCTGCCGCAGCTTGAAGGTGAACGTCTTCGCGTCCGGTGACGCCTGGTACGACTCGGCCAGCGCGGGGACGGGCTTGCTCACGTCCGAGCCCTTGAACGTGAGCAGGGTGTCGTAGAGGGCGTGCACGGCGGTCAGGCCGGTCGCCTCGTAGACCCGGCCCGGGTCGAGGGTCTTGAGCACGAACGAGGTGTTCACGGTAAGCGTCTTGGCCGCACCGTTCGCGTTTCCACCGCTGCCGCCGGCGCTACAGGCGCTGACGGACAGGGCGGCCAGCGTCGCCAGAGCGGACGCTCCGGCGAGGAGCCGGCGGGGGGACACCGACATGCTGTTCCTACCTTCTATCGCGCGGCCCGCCGTGCGGGAACCGCGGGGCGTCGACGCCTCGGCGACCCGACCACCGGCGGAAGCGGCGGGAGATGGTCGCGGGGTTCTCGGGAAGCGTCGTCTCGGGTTGGATGTAGGCCGGACGGGGACGTCGTCCGGTTCGTCTCGACGCGGCCTTGTCTAGTGGTGTCGAACGTCGCCGCCTGTTGTTCAGCGATACTAAACAGACCCGTATAGTCGGGTCAATCAAGATTCAGCCACACTGTTTTTGGAACGAGGACACATGCTCGGTGACCGACTCCGCGACCTGCGTCAGCAGCACTCCCTCACGCTGCGCCAGCTCGCCACCGCCGCCGACGTGTCCCCCGCCCTGCTCAGCCAGATCGAGAACGGCGCGACCGACCCCAGCCTGGCGACCCTGCGAAAGCTCGCCCAGGTCTTCGACACCTCGATCGCGGAGCTGTTCTCCGAGCCCGAGGCGCCACCCGTGCACATCAGCCGCGTCGGCAGCCGGACCCGGCTGGCCGCGCCGCCCGGCCAGATCACCTACGAACGACTCACCCCCGGCCGGGGCGACCTGGAGGTCCTCCAGGCCCACCTCGCACCCGGCGACGCCAGCTCGGCGGAACCCTGGGCACACCCGTCCACCGAGTGCGCGATCGTCGTCACCGGCGAGGTCGTCGCGCAGATCGGCGCCGAGTCGTACACCCTCACCGCCGGTGAGTCGGTCACCTTCGACTCGCGCCTGGCGCACCTCTACCGCAACGCCAGCGGAGAACACGCCCACCTGATCATCGCGGTGACGCCACCGACCCCCTGACCGGCCACGGTGGACGACCGGGGGGATCGACGGAACGTCGGCGCGGTCCTAGCATGTCGACGAATGGATCTTCGAGATCGGTCGGTGCCGACCCCCGGCGACCGGCCCAACCGAAGGGAGACGCGTGTGCGTCGACCCCGTCATCTAGCACTCCTGAGCGTCGGCGTGTCCGGCGCCCTGGTGCTCAGCGCAGCCCCCACCGCAACGGCTGCACCGCCCGCCGACACCACGCCCACCGGCATCGTGGTCAGCGACGGCATGACCCAACCGGTGTTCTCGCTCGCCGACGCCATCGAGGAGCGGGTGTTCGTCCAGACCCCCGTGGACACCGACCACGACGGTCGGCTCGACCGGGTCGCGATCGACATCTCCCGACCGCGCGAGACCGCCACCACCGGCTTCACGGTGCCGGTCATCTTCGAGCACAGCCCGTACCGCAAGGGCACCTGGGGTGACGTGCCGTACCCGAGCGTGCTCGTCGACGAGCTGCCGCAGAACGGTCTGACCGACCGCTCCGGCCGCCGCGCGCTCGACATCGGCGCGCAGCGGGCCCAGGCCAAGGCCAACCTGCCCGGTTCGCTGGACGACTACTACGTGCCCCGCGGGTACGCGGTGGTGCTCGGCCAGAGCGTCGGCACCGGCGACTCGGACGGCTGCCCGACCAGCGGCGACCAGGCCGAGACGCTGGGCACCAAGGCGGTCATCGACTGGCTCAACGGCCGGGCCAAGGGGTACGACGCCAACGGCGCCCCGGTCACCGCCGACTGGACCACCGGCGCGGTCGGCATGACCGGCGTCTCCTACAACGGCACCCTGCCCAACCAGGTGGCCACCACCGGTGTCAAGGGACTCAAGACCATCGTCCCGGTCTCCGCGATCAGCAGCTGGTACGACTACTACCGGGCCAACGGTCTGGTGGTCGCGCCCGGCACGTTCCAGGGCGAGGACCTCGACATCCTGGCCCAGTACACCGCCGGGCAGGCCCGTGCCGAAGGGCAGTGCGCCGACGAGCTCGCGAAAATCACCGAGGAGCAGGACCGGGTCACCGGCGACTACTCGCCGTTCTGGCGCGACCGCGACTACCTCGACGCCCGCAACGTCGAGGCCAGCGTCTTCGTCGTGCACGGCCTCAACGACTGGAACGTGAAGACCGAGCACTTCGCCGGCTGGTGGGACCAGCTCGCCAAGCGCGACGTACCCCGCAAGATCTGGCTGCACCAGGGCGGCCACGGCGGCCCGGGAAGCAGCGCCTCGGTGACCCTGCCCAGCGGGCAGACCTGGACGTACAAGCAGACCGAGAACCGCTGGTTCGACTTCTGGCTGTGGAACGTGCGCAACGGCATCATGGACGAGCCGACCGCCGTGCTCCAGCGCGAGGACCGGGCCTACACCACGTACGCCAACTGGCCCGACCCCACCGCCCGTGAGGTGGGGCTGCGGTTCGCCGCCACGGACGCCACCGCCCCGGGCACCCTCACCACCGGCAAGCCGCCGAAGGGCAAGGTCGAGCAGAGCTTCGTCGACGAGGGCCGGACCATCCACCCGGGCACCCTGGTGTCCAACCCGGACACCGCGAGCGCCAACCGGCTCGCGTACCGCTCCCCCGAGTTGACGCAGCACGTCCGCATCTCCGGACGTCCCGAGATGCGACTGCGGATGGCGATCGACAACAAGCCGGACGCGAACCTCACCGCGTACCTGGTCGACTACGGCCCGGCCGGGGCGACAGTGGTGACCCGGGGCTGGATGGACCCGCAGAACCGCACCAGCGACGCCCGGACCACCCCGGTGAAGCAGGGCAAGATGTACGACTACCGGTGGACCATGGAACCGAAGGACTACGTCTTCCCGGCGGGGCACCGGATCGGCGTGATCGTCTTCTCCAGCGACCAGGAGTACACGCTGCTGCCGTTGGGCGGCACCGAACTGCGGGTCGCGCCGAACGACAGCGAACTGCGTCTTCCGGTGGTCGGTGGGCGGAGCGTCCTCGGCTTCTGAGCCTGTCGCGTTCGTACCCTGGTGGGGCAGTCCGGGACGCTCGGACTGCCCCACCAGCACGTCAGGGGCCGCCCCGGGGTTTGCGCCCGGCCAGGATTCGGGAAGGTGCTGCCTCACGGCGCCACGAGGCAGCAGTTCCGGGGATAGTACGAGATCGTCGAGCACGCGGTCGCATGCGCCCGCGTCCCGTCGCGGTGGCGGTGATTCCGCCTGATGGTGGGCGCAGATCGTGCGATACCGCGCCTACCAGCTTGATCCACTCCGTTTCGGCGAAGCTGGGGTATCCCCGGCACTGGGATACCGCGATTTCGCCGAACCCGAGTGGATCAAGGCGGGTGCACCGTCGCCAGCCGGGATGTTCGACCGCCATGCGAGGTTTGTCCGGTGGTTGCGGTCACCCGGGCGGCGGAATCCGGACCGGCCCGGAGTCGTTATACCTGGCACGGCCGCGAGTTTGGTCGTGGTGAGCGGCAGCCGCCGGGAACACCCGGCAGGCCGCCCCGGTTGCACCCCCAGAGCACAACGGGCCGGGAGCCCGGCGGAATGAGTTTGCTGCCGGACTCGGTTACGTCCTCCGGCTCGGCGGGATGATGACCCGCCGCCGCACCCTGTTACATCCGCCGCACAGCTGAGCAGCACGGGCCGAGGAGCCCGGCGGAATGATCCGCCGCCCCGAACCGTTGTGATCTGTCCCGACGCCGGCCCCGTAGGGCCGCCGGGCAGGTGAGCTTTCCCCGCACGGCCGTCCCCCGCGTGTCGTGCGGTATCCCCCGATGAAGCAGAGGAGCACGCCATCATGCGTACCGATCTGATTCGGAAGACCGCCCTGACCGCCGCCGGCCTCGCCTTCACCGGCGGCGCCATCGCCGGACCCGTCACCACCGCCTTCGCCGCCCCGAACACCAGCAAGCCCGCGACGCAGACCCAGACCGACCGCAAGAGCGGTGAGCGGGAGTTGGGTGTGCGCTACGAAGCCCAGCCGAACTTCTACTACTGCGGGCCCGCCGCGACCCGCAACGCCCTGTCCGTGCAGGGTAAGGACATCAACGTGGACGCCATGGCCAAGGAGATGGGCACCACCGAGGCCGGCACGAACTCCATCAACGACATCACCCCGGTGCTGAACAAGGAGACCGGCACGAACGCCTACCGGTCGGTGGAGATCTCCCACCCGGACGCCGACGCCAAGCAGACCGACACCCTGCGCGCCGACATCGTGCGCACCGTCGACGACGGCCGGGCCGTGGTCGCCAACATCGCCGGCACCAGCACCGACACCGACGGGGTGAGCCACTCCTACGAGGGTGGGCACTACATCAGCGTCGTCGGCTACCGCGACAACGGCACCACCGTCACCATCGCCGACTCCGCCGACCCGAACCAGGCCTCCTACCAGGTGAGCGTCGAGCACCTCGCCGACTGGATCGCCACCCGCGGCTACGCCACCAGCTAAGCACCACCAGCACACCAACGACGAAGGGCCGGACCCCACCACGGGGCCCGGCCCTTCGTCGTCGTTTTCCACCAACTGCGCAACGTATTGACAAGTTTCGACATTGCGGTGAGGCTTGTGAGTGCTGAGAGCGCTCTCTCGCATCGGCCGTAACCGGCCGCCACCACAACTGGCCAGGGCTATCCCCGACGTCTTCGGCGGCGGCGTCGGAGCCGACCCTGACCCGTCCTCCCGACAGGAGTCACGAGATGGACAGGGCCGCACCCCTATCCGGCACCCACCGCCGACTGCGCATCGTCACGGCTATCGGCGCCCTGCTGGTGCTACTCGGCACGTACCTGGTGTCCGCCACCGACCAGGCCGACGCCACGCCGAGCAGAGCCGACCGGGCCGACGCCGCCTCGGCCAGAGCCGACCGGGCCGACGCCGCACCCGACCGGGCCGGTGGCGACTTCGGCACCAACGTCATCCGGGTCGCCGAGTTCCCCGCCGACTGCACCTACAGTCACCGACTGCCGGACGATCCGATCATCTTCCCCGGGCTGCCCGGGGCCTCGCACATGCACAGCTTCTTCGGCAGTACGGTGACGAACGCCCGCACCACGCTCCCCGACCTGGTCAACTCCCCCACCACGTGCAACCCGCGGGTGGACGTCTCGTCCTACTGGGTGCCGACGCTGTACCGGGACAATGTGCCGGTGGAGCCGGCGATCGCCACGTTCTACTACCTGGGTGAGGGCGTACGCTCCGACGTCGTCGCGAACACCCAGCCGTTCCCCCTCGGCCTGCGGCTGGTCGCCGGCAACGCGAAGGCCAGCGGGCCGAACGACAGCATCGCCCGTTGGTCGTGCCTGCACGCCGGTCACGTGCCGCCGTCGAAGGACTTCGTGAACTGCCCGTCCGGCACGATGCTGGAGTCGTACCTGGACTTCCCGCAGTGTTGGAACGGCCGGGACCTGGACTCGCCGGACCACAAGAGCCACCTCGCGTACCCGGTCAACCAGGCCTGCCCGAGCACCCACCCGGTGCACGTGCCGAAGTTGCGGCAGGTCCTGCGGTATCCGGTCACCGGCGACCCGTCGCGGTTCCGGCTGGCGTCCGGGCCGGGCTACACGATGCACGGCGACTTCTTCAACGCCTGGCCGGTGGCGGAGATGGCCCGCCGGGTGCAGGACTGCATCCGCCCCGTCATCAAGTGCGGTCACGACGGCCGACCGATCTGAGCGACAGTTGCACACCAGGGCGGCGGACCCGGTCACCCGAGCCCGCCGCCCTGGCGGGAAGGAGGACGGATGCGCCGATCAGCAGCAGCCACAGCGCTCGTCGCCGTCCTGCTCGTCGCCGGCTGCGGTGCCGGGCAGCCACCACGCGACCCGACCAGCACCGCCGCGACCGAACCGCCGGCGGTCGACCTGGCACCGACCCGGCCACCGACGGTCGCGCCGGCACCGAGGGGTACGCCGGGGTCGTTCAGCCCCACCGACATCGCCTGGCTCCAGTTGACGGTGGCGATGGCCGAACGCCTGCTGCCCGTACTCGAACTCGTGCCGGCGCGGACCACGGACCCGGCCTGGCGACGTCTGGTCGCCCAGGTCGAGGCCACCGAGCGCGCCGACCTGGACCGGGCCCGGCGGCTGCTGGCGGTCGCCGGCGGGCCGACGACCAATCCGCACGAGGGTCACGACATGCCGGGCATGGTCACCGCCGAGCAGGTGACCGCGCTACGGGCGGCCACCGGGTCGCCGTTCCACCGGCTGCTCGCCGGGCACCTACGTGCGCACCTCACACAGGCGGCTCGGATCGCCGGCGCGGAACAGCACGCCGGTGCCCATCCGGCGACCACGGCGATGGCCGGGGCGGTGGTCCGGGACGGCAACGCCCACCTCGCACGGCTCGACCGGCTCGACCCCGGCTGACGGTGCGGTCGACACCGCTCGGACCTACCGGTGCGGGGGCCTACCGCAGCGGCGCTTGGACGACTTCCGCCTGAATGCGCTTGCGCTCCTCAAACTGCACCTCGGTCATGATCTCGTTGGTGTTGAGGACCACCGAGCCGGGCGGAATCGACTTGGTCAGGATCGCTCCGGCTGCCACGTACGATCCGCGCCCCACGGTGATGCCACCGACGATGGTGGCGCCGATACCGACGATCACGTCATCCTCGAGGACAGCCGAAGGCTCGTCTCTCGACCAGTCCAGAGGACGGTTGTACTTGTGGGCGATGGAGCCCATCATGGTCACGCGATCGCCCATCCGGACCCGCGTCGGAACGAAGCCGGCGATGCGACAGTCCGACCCGATTTCCACCAGGTCATAGATCTTGACGCCGTACAGCAGCATGGTTCCGGAGCCGATCGTGGTGCGGCTGCCGACGCGTACGTAGTCGTCGATGAAGCAGTCGTTCCCCACGACGACACCTTCGTAGACGGTCACGTGATGGCCGATGACCGTCCTGCTTCCGATCGTCACCCTTTCGAGCTGATCGATCCCCGGGTCGTGGTGCTTGTGGTCGACCGAGAGTCGCCGGTGCGCCGCCCCCAGGAGGCTCCAGCTACCGACGCGGACGTCGTCACTCAACTCGACATTGGGATAGACGACGCTTTCACCGGTCACTGCCCGCCTCGCTCGTCTCGTGCCAACTCGCTGAGAAACTCGACCGTCTCCCGCAGGACGTCGCTCTGGTGGTCGAGGAAGCCGTGACCGGCGTCGGGCAGACTGATCAGACGCACCCCCGGCCGGTCGGCCAACGCCACCTGGGTGTATCTGTACGGCACAAGCTGGTCGGCGGTGCCGTGTGCGGCAAGCACGGGAAGCCGAAGGTTACGCAGATCTTCGGTGACGTCGGTCTGCTCCATCTCCCGCACCAGTTCGAAGCCGAGGAGAAACCCATCCAGCGGCACGTGTTCTCGGGTACCGGCCGTCAACTCCCGCCGCGACGCCTCGTTGATCGCCGTCCGGGCCCACGGCGTACCGGGGTCGACGAAGGTCGACCTGACGTCGATGACCGGGTTCCACAGCACAAGCCCTCGCACGTGATCGGCACTGGACGTGAGGCGTTGCACGGCTGACACGGCGCCGAAGCTGGTGGCGAGCAGGTACTGCGGCAGCGCGTTGCGTTTCCAGGCCAGATCCATGACAGCACTCAGATCCGCCGTCTCACCGGCGATGGTCATCTGTTCGGCCGGCAGGTCACTCCGACCGTGGCCTCGATAGTCGAACCGGAACGTGTTGAAGGAAGCGGCCCGCAGTGCGGCGGACGCACGGACGTAAAGGCCGCTGTATTCGTCCCTGTCGGCCGTCAGACCGTGACAGAGAATGACGTCGCCGACAGCCCCTTCGGCCTCTTCGACGACGAGCGGCACCTCGTGCCCGTCCTTCGCGGCGACGCGCTCCTCAGTCATTGGACTTCCTCTCGTAGCGTCATGCGGTCGTAATCCAGATACGGGAGCAGGAGGTCTCCATCCTCCGTCGTCACCTGGTAATGGGCGTGGCGATACGGAGCTACCCGACCAAGCCAGGTGACAGACCTGATCTCCATGAGCAACGCCCGCTCCGCCCAACGACGGAGCGACTCCGAACGCTCCCGGTGCAGGGCGACGTGCTTGGAGAGCCCGTTGGGGCTGTCGCGGTATCGGCAGAGAAACGCATCGACGTGACCTATGGCCGCTCCCGACACGTGGGACTTGAGCATGAAGTCGGTCAACTCCGCGCACGGCTTCGTCTCGTCGAAACCCTCGATCCGTTTGAAGGCGGAGGCACGGACCGCGAACGGGTGACCGATGAACACCGAGTGGAACAGCGGGTTCGACGGCGCCAGGTGATGGCGCTCGTAGAGCCGGTGGTAGGCGGAGCTGTCGATGTCGCGCAGCACGTGGCGCAACGATCGGTCGTACCGACGCGAGTTGCCGTAGACGATGTCGTACTCCGGTGCCGCGGCGAACCCGGCGGAGACCGTGGCCACACAGTCGGGCTCATAGGCGTCGTCACCGTCGAGGAAGCAGAGCACCTCGCCGGCCGCCGCCTCGGCAGCCATGTTGCGTGCCGCGCCGACGGGTGTGCGGTCCGGAGCCCTGATGATGCTGACGTCGAGACCCGGGCACACCGCGGCGATCACACCGTCCAGTTCTCGACGGCTGTCCTCCCGTACGACGATGACCTCGTACGCCGGGCAGCCCGTCTGTGCCGACAAGCTCGCAAGTGCCGTCTCGACCCAGTCGGTGGCGAGGTGATGGGTGGTGACGATGACGCTAGTGTTCAAGCTGCCCGCCCTCGAGCGCGCCCATGGCTGCGGCGATGTCCCTCCGCAGGAGAGCCGTGCGCCCAGGCGCTGCGGCGGCCGTCCTGCTGGCGGCGTGCAGTAGCGCCCGGGCCGAATCCCGCTCCTCCCGCGACATCGCCAGCCTCGCCAGCCCGAGACGGGTCCAGGCGAGGTCTAGGTGGTGGTCGTCGAGCATGCGGGTCTGCAGCGCCACGGCACTCTCCAGCAGCGGCACCGCGGCTGCGCTGTCCCCGAGCGCCTGCTCGGCGATCGCCAGGCCCGTCCAACTGCGGGCAGTGTGCAGGTGACCATGACCGAGCGACATCTCGCGTGCCCGTACTGCGGACACGAACGCCTCCCTGGAGTCGTGGTATCGACCATCACCGTAGTACGCCCAGGCTACGGAATGGTGTGAGCGGGCGACCTCCGGATGTTGCTCGCCCAGCGCGGCCCGCCGATCGGCGAGCACCGCCGAATGCTCGGCGACAGCCGCGGGGTAGTCCTCAAGGTCAGCACGGGCACCGGCCCGACCCGACCGGGCCCACCACAGGTCGGGATGAGGCGGTGACATCGCGGTGTAGATCGCAGTGCTCTCGTCGAACAGGTCGATTGCCAGTTGCGGGTGCCCGAGATCCCGTAGAGCGCACGCCGCGCCGGTCGTCGCCCAGGCGTACACAGCCGACTCCGGGCCGTCCAGTTGTCGCGAGATCGCCCGCGCCCGCGCGTGTAGCCGGAGAGCCTCGCGCGGTCGACCGTAGTCACTGAGAACAACAGCCTGGTCGTTGAGTGCTGCCGCAGCCTTGCGCCCCAGATCTCGGCCGGACGCGTCGAGGTAGATGTCCGACGCGGCGACGAAGAGCTCGTCGGCTACCGGCAGCTCGCCAATGCTCCAGGCGAACCGCCCGCACGCGTGGGCAGCATCGCCCATCTCCTCGCTGCGCATGCCGAGACGACGTCCGTGCTGACTGGCGGCGAGCATGTGCGAGAAGATCGGTGCCGCCCGCGGCCAGACCGTGACATCCCAGGGTCGCTCCGGGAATCGCCGCACAAGGACGCCGAGCAGTGCGGCCAACAACTGCTGTCCCCGCTCCTCGGGTTGACTTTCGCGGGTGAGGGTCTGGATGAGGTAGTGGACCGAGATGACATCCTCTCCACGGGCCATCGAGATAAGCGAGTATCGGTTGAGGGCAGCGACGGCCTCACTGAAGCGAAGAGCGTCCAGGTTGGTCGCTTCCCGGAGGAGTTGGAGCGGAACCGCGGAGTTGTCCAGGTAGGAGGCGGTCCCGAGGACGGCTGGCGCGTCGCGGGATATCGCGGCAGCACCCTGGATTGCCGCGTCCAATGAGTGGATGACGCTGTAGTGGCTGGCGGAGAGAATCGCCGAGCGCTCCATCAGGTGCCGCGCTGACTGCTGAAGATGCTCCAGATAGTCCCGGTAGGGGATGTGCGTGACGCGGATGTAACTTGCCGCCTGGTCGAGGGCCAACGGCAGGCAGCCGAGCTCGGAGGCGACCATCCTCGCCCCGTCCAGGTCGCGGTTCTTCGTGCGGTCGACGAGGTAGGCCGAGCCCTCCTGTAGTGACGGGACCGCGGCCTCGACCACGCTCTTCTGGTGGTCGTCCCAGACAGGATTGTTCGAGGTGATGATGATGTGTCCGGTGCGGACCCGGCGGGGCATGAGCGAGAGCAGGACGTCGGTGTGCCGGGCGTTGTCGAAGATCAGTAGCCAGCGCCGGCGACCCTCCAGCCAGGTCTTGACGTCGTTGGCCAGCGCGACGGGTGTGCGAGGGTCGTCCGGTTGCACGAGGCGGGCCGCTCCGGCGAGTTGGCCGAACCCGGATACGACGTCCTCGGCGCTGCTGGCGTTGATCCACCATACGATCTGATAGCGCCGCCGGTGTCGGTGGGCGTACTGGACAGCTGCCTGACTCTTGCCGATGCCGGGCATTCCGGTGAGGATGCAGAGCCCGGCACAGCGCCGCACGGTCCGCCGAATCGTCGCCACCTGGCGCTTCTCCGCGATCAGAATGTTGCGGACCGGCAGTGGTATGTAATAGACCTCGACCCGCGCACGACCGAACAGTTGCCCGATACCGCTCACCGCGGCGTCGCTGACCCGGGTGCCGGCCGCTCCGAGCACTGCGGCGCCGAGAGTCAGCAGAACCCAACTCCCCCACTCCGGCCACGACTGCAGGATGCTCTCCATCAGCCTGCCCGGGCCGGTACGAGCACCTCTTCGCCTCCGTCGTCAGCCGGGCAGCTGGGCCCTCCGGATGGTAGGGGTCAAACTAACATCCGGGTGAGCGCAAAGTAAGACCGCGACTGTGCTCCGTGACGACACGACGAGCCGTCGACACGACGGGTCAGGCGGCGTAGCGCGCGGCCAGGTCGACGACACGCTGGGCGGCGGCCACCATCGCCCGGTCCGCGAACCGTCCGTCGGGCAGGACCACCGTCCCCGAGTCCCGCAGCTCCGCGTCCGCCACCGCGGCCAGCAGTTCGGCGGCGCGGGCCACCTCCTGCTCGGCCGGACGGAAGGCCTCGACGATCACCGGGAGCTGGCGCGGGTGGATCGCCGTGCGGCCGAGGAACCCGAGCCGCCGCCCGACCGCGCACGACGCGGACAGACCGTCGAGGTCCACCACGTCGGCGTACACCGCCATGGCCGGTGGGGTCAGGCCGGCCGCGCGGGCCGCGACCACCACCCGGCCGCGCGCCCAGAGCAGCCCGTCGTCGTCACTCACCCCCAGGTCGGAGCGCAGGTCGGCCTCACCGAGGCCGATCGAGGCCACCGCGGGGTGGGCTGCGGCGATAGGGTACGCGGACTCCAGCCCGACCGCCGACTCGATCAACAGGTGCAGGGGTACGTCGATGCGCTCCCCGAGGGCCGTCACCGTCGCGGCCGACTCGACCTTCGGCAGTCGTAGGCCGGTCAACCCGGGCCGGCCGGCCACCGCCGTCAGGTCGGCGTCGACGTCCGGGCCGGTCAGCTCGTTGACCCGGACCTGCACGGGCACGGGGTGCCTGTCGGCGAGGAACTCGGCGACGGCGTCCCGGGCGTACGCCTTGCGCCCGGCGACCACGGCGTCCTCCAGGTCGAGGATGACCGCGTCGGCACCCGAGGCGACCGCCTTGGCGAACCGGTCCGGGCGGTCACCGGGCACGTAGAGCCAGCTCAGCAGCATCAGAGCACGCCCCGTTCGCGCAGCGCCGCCAACTCCTCGTCGGTCAGGCCGAGCGCCCCGAACACCGCGTCGGTGTCCTGACCGTGTCGCCGTCCGGCGTGCCGGATCTCGCCCGGCGTCTCGGTGAGCCGGAACGGCACGTTCTGCATCCGCACCTCGCCCAACTCCTCGTCCGGCACGGTGCGTACGGTGCCGAGCGCCGCGTACTGCGGGTCGGCGAGGATGTCCCGTACGTCGTAGACGGGCGCGACGGCCGCCTGCGCCTCCTCGAACGCGGCCACCACCTCGTCGCGGTCCCGTTGGGCGACCCAGGCGCCCACCGCGGAGTCCAACTCGTCGGCGTGCGCGGCCCGGCCGCTGCCGGTGGCGAACCACGGCTCGTCGACGAGCTCGGGTCGGCCCACCAGCCGCAGCACCCGCTCGGCGATGCTCTGCGCGCTGGTGGAGACCGCCACCCAACGGCCGTCCGCGCACCGGTAGGTGTTGCGTGGGGCGTTGTTGTTGGAGCGGTTCCCCAGCCGGGGCTGGACGTAGCCGATCTGGTCGTACCAGGTGATCTGCGGCCCGAGCATCGCCATGATCGGCTCGATGATGGCGAGGTCCACGACCTGCCCGGTGCCGGTGACGTCCCGGGCCCGCAGGGCCAGCATCACGGCGTACGCGGCGGCGAGCGCGGTGACCGAGTCGGCCAGCCCGAACGGTGGCAGGGTGGGCGGGCCGTCCGGTTCGCCGGTGGCCGCCGCGAAACCGCTCATCGCCTCGGCGAGCGTGCCGAACCCGGGCCGGCGAGCGTACGGGCCGACCTGCCCGAAGCCGCTGATCCGGGTGATCACCAGCCGGGGGTTGACGGCGTGCAGCTCGGCCGGGCCGAGCCCCCACCGCTCCAGGGTGCCGGGGCGGAAATTCTCCACCAGCACATCGGCGTCGGCGAGCAGCCGGCGCAGCAACGCGGCGCCGTCCGGGTCGGACAGGTTGAGGGTCACGGTGCGCTTGTTGCGGCCGAGGACCTTCCACCAGAGCCCCACGCCGTCGCGGGCCGGGCCGTGTCCCCGCGACGGGTCCGGCTTGACCGGATGCTCCACCTTGATCACGTCGGCGCCGAAGTCACCGAGGAACGCCGCCGCGAGTGGGCCGGCGAACAGGGTGGCCAGGTCGACGACCTTGACACCGTCCAGCGGTGCGGTCACCGGATCACCTCCGTCGTCTCGGGAAGGTCGGCCGCGCAGCGGAAACCGACCTGGTCGGAGCGGGTGAGACCGGCGCCGGTGAGCAGCAGCTTCACCGAGACGTCCGCCGGTTGCGGGCCGCCGTCGAGGTACCAGTCGGAGCCCTCCGCCCGGTAGGCGGCACCACCCTTGAGGATGGCGAAACGGGTTCGGCCGTCGGAGTGCTCGCTGTCGGTCAGGTTCCACACCAGCGGTTCGCGCCGGACGAGCAGCCCCGCCTCGGCGGCGACCTGCCACTCGTCCTCGGTGGGCAGTCGCAGTCCGGCCCACTCGGCGTACGCGCGCGCGTCGGACAACTCCACACCGGTCACCGGCTCGTCGGCCGGTCCGCTGCCCGCCGTGAACCGTTCGGGGCGCACCGGGCGGTAGCCGCTGGCGCGCAGGAACTCGGCGTACTCGGCGTGGGTGACCTCGCGCACGGCGATGGCGAACCGGCCGAGTTTCACGCTGCGTCGCATGGTGCCGGGGTGGTGCAGTCGGGGCGGCAGCGGCTTCCACTCGTCGACGTAGGGCGCCTCGCCGTACAGCCCGGTCTCCCGCACCCGGTGCCGGACGACGAGGTCCCGTCGGCCGCCCTCGACGGCGACCATGCCCGACGGCACCTCCAACCGGGGCGCCCACGGGGTGCGCACGCGTACCGCCTCACGGGCCGGGAAGGCCGGGTCGCCGGTCGGCGGCTCGTGCTGGTAGGCGGCGGCGACACCGGGCGCGACGGCCGCGATCGCCCCGGCCGGGAGTGGGCCGCCCACCGCGAGCCGACCGTCGGCGGTCTCGGTGACGGTCAGCTCGACACCGGTGACCAGGTCGACGAAGTGTCGCCCGGCGCTCGGGTCGACGACCAGCCACGGGCCGTCGTGGTCCGCGCCCCGGTTCACCACCGTCCACAGGGGTTGGTCGTCGTGCGTCCAGCGGGACGCGTACACCTGGCAGTGGCCGGGGTGGTCGGCGAGCGGCACCCAGTCCTCGGCGCGCAACCACGCGGCGTGGCTGCTCTGCACCCGGCGCATCGCCCGCAGCACCGCCCGGTCCCGCTCGTTCCAGCCGACCCAGACGCCGAAGACGCTCTCCCAGACCAGCACGCCGACGCCGTTGAGCCAGGCGGAGTGCAGCTCGTCGAGGTGGTCGCGGTGCCAGCGCCGGGTGTGGTGCAGCACGTGCCGCCGCTCGAACCACTTGGCCCGCAGCACACCGGGCACCTCGGAGTCGGCGAACCACTGCGCCCAGGACATCGCGTGGTCGGCGATGCGGGCCAACGGCACCCGGCTCTCGCCCTCCAGGATCATGCCGGGGCGGACCGCGTCCAGCGCGGCGCGCAGCTCCCCGGCGCCCTCCTTGAGGGTGTCCAGGAAGACCCCGTCGACGCCGAGCTTGCCGGCCAGCGCGGCGACCTCCTCGGCGTCGGTGCCCGCCTCGCGCCGGGTGCCGGTGTCCCACGGGTTGTAGTCGACGAAGACCCGCACCCCGCGTTCCTGGAACGCGCGCACCACGTCGGCCAGCTCCGGCACGTCCCGGTACCAGTCGAACTGGTTACGGTCGTCCAGGCCGATCACCGGGTACGCGTGCCACAGCACCACCCCGTCGAAGCCCCCGAAGTCCCGGCCGGCCGCGTCGAGGAACCCGTCGACGGTGAAGACACCGCGCTCGTGGTCGTAGAGCGTCTCGTCCCAGAGCCAGGCCAGGCAGACGCTGAAACAGTCGCCGGTGATCTCGTCGTAGTGCTCGCCGACGTAGCCGATCCGCTCCCGGGCGTCGGCCCGCCACCGGGTGATCTGCTCCCGCCAGGCCGACCAGTCCGCCGGGTCGCCCGGCGCGGCGAAGATCTTCGCCTCGTCGAGCGTGCTCAGGTCGGCGTGCCCGCCCAACGGCACCTCGGTGGGCCGGTCGATCGGGCGCGGGACGTACGGGTTGAAGCTCACTGGGCACCTCGGTAGGTCGCGTCGTAGAGGGCGTCGATGGCCGGCCGGTCGGGCAGGGCGGTGGACGCCCCGGGCCGCTGGGCGCAGGCCGCGCCGGCGGCACAGGCCCAGCGCAGGCTCGCCGTGACGGTGTCCTCGCTGACGGCGCCGCCGCGCTCGGCCCAGCCCACGGCGAGCGCGCCGGTGAACGCGTCACCCGAGGCGGTGGTGTCGACCGCGTCGATCTGCGGCGCCGGGACCGCGACACGCAGGCCGCGCCGGTCGGCGTACGCGGCGCCGCGCGCGCCGAGGGTGAGCACCACCCGGGGCACCAGCTCCAGCAGCGCGTCGAGCAGCACCGGCGGGTCGTCGGAGGAGATCCCGGCCACGACGGCGGCCTCGTGTTCGTTGACCACCAGCACGTCGACCAGGTCGAGCAGTGCGGTGGGCAGCGTCGCGGCGGGGGCGGCGTTCAGCACCACAGTGGTGCCGTCGGCCCGGGCCCAGTCGGCCGCCTGGGTCACCGCGGTCAGCGGCACCTCCAGTTGGAGCAGCAGCACGTCCGCTGCCGCAATCGTGGCCCGGTCGTCGGCGTCCAACTCGGTCAACGTGCCGTTGGCCCCGGGCGCGACCACGATGAAGTTCTCCGCCTCCCGGTCGACGCCGATCAACGCCACACCGGAGGGGCCGGCGACGGTCCGCAGACCCCGCACGTCCACGCCCGCCCCGGCGAGACTCGTCCGCAGCTGCGAACCGAACTCGTCGTCGCCGACCGCGCCAACGAAGTCGCAGGCCGCGCCGGCCCGTGCGGCGGCGACCGCCTGGTTGGCGCCCTTGCCGCCGGGCACGGTCCGGAAGTTCCCGCCGAGCACCGTCTCGCCGGGGCGGGGCAGCCGCGATGTCGTGACCACCAGGTCCAGGTTGCTGCTGCCCACCACCGCCACGCGTGCGCTCATGCCGCGCTCCCTTCCGTCGCACCCTGTTCCGCCAGGGCGAGGGTCCGCCGGGCCAACTCGTCGAAACCGATCCCGTCGAAGCCGCCGATGCTGCTGGCCAGCCGGTTGCGCAGCGGCACCACCCAGCGCTCCGGCAGCCCGGACGCACCGGTGAGCGCGCCGGTCACCGCGCCGACTGTCGCGCCGGTGGAGTCGGTGTCCCAGCCGCCGCTGACCACCGCGGTGATGGACCGCTCCAGCTCCCCCCGGCCGTACGCCAGGGCGGCGGCCACCAGCGCCGCGTTGTTACGCACGTGCACCCAGTGCAGGTGGCCGTGCCGGGCGTACAACTCGTCGACGACCGCCTCCCAGTCGTCGGTCCCCGCGCCGAGGGCGCGGGCCTCGCGGACCGTGGCCGCGAACCGGCTGCCCGGCGGCAGCACCGCCTCGGCGGCGTCCAGCACCTCGTCGATCGTGGCCGCGACCGGCGCGGCGGCGGAGAGGGCCGCCGCCCAGATCGCCCCGTGCACCCCGCCCCGGACGTGACTGACGGCGGCGTCGCGCAACGCCAGCTCGGCGGCGCGGTCCGGCCGGCCGGGGTTGACCCAGCCGTACACGTCGGTGCGGATCTGCGCGCCGATCCACTCCCGGAACGGGTTGTGCCGGCGGGCGCTGCGCGGCGGCGCGTACCCGAGGAGCAGGTTGCGGTACGCGACCCGCTCGGCGGTGAAGACCCGTCCACCGGGGAGCCAGTCCAGCCACGCCTGCGCCACGTCGGCGCTGGTGAAACTCCGCCCCCGCGTCTCCAGCACCCGCAGGGCCAGCAGCGGGTAGTTCAGGTCGTCGTCCTCGGGCATCCCGTCGATGTTCTCGGCGAGGCTGGTCGGCGCGCTGCGCCGGTTCCAGGGCCAGCGGGCGGCGACGTCGGCCGGGAGTCCCTTCGCGGTGAACCAGTCGCGCAGCGGCCACCTGTCGGTCGCGACCAGGATCTCCCGGATGCCCTCGCGGGGGATCTTCTCCACCGGCTTGCCGAGCAGGCAGCCGGCCGCGCGGCCCAGCCACCCGCCGTGCAGTCGGTCGTACGCCACCTCGGTCGGCAGCGACCAGCCGGCCGGCCAGCCGGCTTGCAGCGTGGCCAGGTCGTCCGGCTCGTCGGCGGCGTCGACGGTGGGCAGCGCGTCGGCGGCGTCCAGCAGCTCCACCGCGAGCGCCCGCAGGTCCGGCGCCGCCGGGGTCGGCGACGCCCCGCTGACCGGCGGGGTGAGGTCCCCGCCGGCCGCCGTCCAGCGCGCGGCGAGCGCGGCGACGTCGCGTCCCTCGTCCCGGCTGGCCGCCAACTCGTGCGGCAGCAGGTCCTCCGGCTGCACCCAGGTGATCCTCACCGGGTCGACTCCTGCGCCAGCGCGGCGAAGCGGTCGGCCCGCCGGGCGAACCGGGCCTGGTCGCGCTCGAAGACCTCGCCGGCCACCGCCGCGAGGACCCGGGCGGGCTCCACCAGGTCGGTCTTCGACGCGGTGGCGACCACCTCGGACCACTCCGCCGGCACCGCGTCCGCGCCGCCCAGCGCCCCGGCGATGGCGGCGGCCATGGTGGCTGTCGAGTCGGCGTCCCGGCCGTAGTTGACCGACCCGAGCACCGCCGCCCGGAAGTCACCGTCGGCCACCACGAGCATGCCGAGGGCCACCGGCAGCTCCTCGATGGCGTGCAGACGGCTGGGCCGCCGCGCGCCCAGCCCGGGACTGCGGTACTCCTCCCCCACCGTGTCGTAGGGGGCGACCGCGGCCCGCAGCGCCGGAATGGCCTGCTTCCAGTCGCTGTGGCCGCGGGCCTCCTTGACCACCGCGTCGATGGCCGCGCGGGTGCCGTCGCGGGCCAGGTCCAGGGCTGCGGCGACGACGTCCTCGACGCCCGCGCCGGGGGTCGCCGCCGCCGCGACCGAAGCCGCGAAGACGGCGGCGGCCTCCCGCCCGTAGCTGTGCTGGTGCGCACCGGCGATCTCCACCGCCTCGGCGTACGCCCCGGCCGGGTCGCCCGCGTTGACGATGCCGACCGGCGCCATGTACATGGCCGCGCCACAGTTCACGATGTTGCCGACCCCGGCCTCCCGCGGATCGGCGTGGGCGTGGTGCAGACGGGTGACCAGCCACCGCTCGGCAGCGGCGAGCCGGTGGAAGGTCACCCCGTCGCGCTCCAGGTCGGGGATGTACACCACCCGCTCGATCAGGTCGGGAACCAACAGCTCCACCACGTCGTACGCGTCGAGGTGGTCCCGTTTGGCCGCGTACGCGCGGACCAGGGCGTGGGTCATCAACGTGTCGTCGGTGAGGTGCCCGTCGCCCTTGTGGTACGGCGCGAGCGGTCGCGCGGTGGCCCAGTCGGCGTGGTACGGGGGCACGATGCCCTCGACCCAGCCGCCGAAGCGCGCGCGGATCTGCTCCGGCAGCGCCGTCTCGGTGGCCCCACCCAGGGCGTCTCCGACAGCGGCGCCGACCAGGCAACCGACCGATGTGTCGAGCAAGAGTGACATGTCGTTACCTCGAAACCTGCTTGCCACCGTCGACCAACTGCGTACCGAGCTGATCGATGGTGATCTTGTTGGCGAAGTACTGCTGAAGAGCCGGGGTGGCGTACTTGGTCTTCCACTCCGGATAGCCGTCGGCCTGCTGGAACGGGGCGACGGTCAGATCCTTGGCGCTGGCCGCCGCGACGTCCCAGCCCTGCTTGCCGGCGGTCAGCTTGACTAGTTCCTCGTTGGCCTGCTTGCCGGTCGGCACCAGCCAGTCACCCTTGGCCAGCGCGGCCATGTTGGTCGGGTTCAGGAAGTACTCGAGGAACTGCGCGGCCTGCTTCTTGTGCTTGCTGTCCGCCGCGACCGACAGCGTCTGCGGGTTGGCGGCCTGCTTGGCGGAGAGTCCCTTGAGCGGCGGCAGCGTGACCCACTCGAAGCCGGCCGGCGCCTGCTCGACCATCTGCTGACGCAGCGACACCGAGCCGGGCAGCATCGCGTACTTGCCGCCGAAGAAACCGGGCAGGGTGTCCGCGCCGCTCATGCCGAGCGCCTCCGGGGAGGCCGACTTGGCGGTGTAGAGCATGTCGTGGATCCGCTTCGGGATCTCCTTCTCGCCGTCACCGACCTTGACCTCGGCACGCCGGCCGTCACCGTAGAAGAATGTGCCGTCGTAGTTGAGCGCCAGGTTGAGCACCCGGTTGGTCGGCGACTTCAGCGCCCAGGCCGCGCCGTACTGGCCGGGCTTGGTGAGCTTCTGCGCGTTGGTCTGGAACTCGTCCCAGGTCCATCCGCTGTCGGCCGGCGGCACCGCGACACCGGCGGCGTCGAGCAGCTTCTTGTTGGCGATGACGACCTGCGACTCCAGCAGGAACGGCACGCCGGTGATCTTGCCGTCGACGGTGGCGGTGTCCCAGATGCCCTTGTCGATCTGGCCCTTCAGGTCGTCGGAGACCAGGTCGGACAGGTCGGACAGGTAGCCCTGCTTGCTGAACTCACCGATCGAGGACGCCTCGTAGTGCACGATGTCCGGCGCATCGCCCCCCTCGAACGACGTGAGGAGCTGGTCGTGCACGGAGTTCCAGTCACCCTGGACGTACTCGACCTGGATGTCCGGGTGTTCGGCGTTCCACTTCGCGACGAGGTCCTTGTTGACCTGGAGCGACTCCTTCTGCCAGGCGAGGCTGAGGAAGCGCAGCTTGACCGGGCCGGACGCGGCCTCGTCGCCGCCGTCACCGCACGCGCTGAGCGCGCCGAGGCCGACGACCGCGACCGCGGCGGCCGCGGCGAGCCGACGGAATCGGGTACGGAGCATGGGGGTTACCTCCTTGGTGGTGGTTGGGGGGACGCCTCAGCCCTTGACCGCGCCCGCGAGCGACCCGGACGAGAGCCGGCGCTGCATGAACGCGAAGAAGATCAGGCTGGGCAGTGTGGCGAGCAGTGAACCGGCGGCCAGTGGCCCCAGTCGGGCGGTGCCCTCGATGCCGACGAACCGGGCCAACGCCACCGGCAGGGTGGCCAGCTCCGGGGTCTTGATCAGCACCAACGCGAAGAAGAACTCGTTCCAGGCCGAGATGAAGGAGAACAACGCGGTCGCGACCAGGCCCGGGGCGAGCAGCGGGAAGACCACCCGCCGCAGGACCTGCACCCGGCTCGCCCCGTCGACCGAGGCGGCCTCCTCCAGTTCACGCGGAATGTTGCGGACGAAGCCCTGCAACATCCACAGCGCGAACGGCAGCGCCCAGACCACGTAGATCAGCACCAGGCCGGCGTGCGTGTTGGCCAGGCCGACCTGCCGCAGCACCAGGAAGATCGGGATGATCAGCAGCACGAACGGGAAGAGCTGGGACAGCAGCACCCAGCCCAGGGCGGCGGTGCCGAGCTTGGAGCGGAACCGGGCCAGCGCGTACGACGCCGGCATGGCGACCAGCACGGTCAGCACCGCCGAGGCGAGCGAGACCTGGAGGCTGTTGAGCGCCGCACGGCCCAACTCCTGCTCGGTGAAGGCCTGGACGAAGTTCTGCAGTGTCGGGTTGTCCGGGATCAACGTCGGGTGCAGGCGGACCAGCTCACGTGGCGGCTTGAACGCCGTGGAGAGCAGCCATACCAGCGGGAACCCGAGGAAGATCAGGTAGCCGGCGAGGGCCAGGTACTGCAACGTCCGGCTGGTGCGGCTCGGTTTTCCGAACATGTCAGTTCGCCTCCCTGAGCCGACGACGGAGATAGACGGCGAGCAGCGCGATGATGATCACGACCATGACGTTGCCGAGCGCGGCGGCGTAGCCGTAGTTGCCGTAGCGGAACGCCTCCTCGTACGCGAAGAGCATCGGCAGCATCGTCTTGCCGCCCGGCCCGCCGGCGGTCAGCACGTAGACCAGACCGAACGAGTTGAAGTTCCAGATGAAGTCCAGCGAGGTGATGGCCACGATCACCGGCGCCAGGGCGGGCAGCGTGACGTGCCGGAACCGGTGCCAGGTGCTGGCTCCGTCCACCGCCGCCGCCTCGTGCAGCTCACGACCCACGCCCTGCAGACCGGCGAGCAGGACGACGGTGGTCTGCGGCATGCCCGCCCAGACCCCGACGATGATCACCGCAGGGAGGGCGGTGCTGAAGTCGCCGAGCCAGTTGGTGCGCAGCCCGTCCGCGCCGACGCGGTGGAAGAACTCGTTGATCAGCCCGGCATCGGGGTGGTAGACGAGCTTCCAGAGGATGCCGACCACGACCGGAGGCATCGCCCACGGCACCACGGCCAGCACCCGCGCCACACCGCGGAACCGCAGCTGCTGGTTGAGCAGCAGGGCCAGCCCGAGGGCGAGCAGGAACTGCAGGACCGTCACCCCGACCGCCCAGAGCAGGCCGATCTTGAACGAGTTCCAGAACAGTTCGTCGCCCAGGAGTTCCCGGTAGTTGGCCAGGCCGGTGAAACTGACCTCGACGTTGCGCCCGGCGCGGGCGTCGGTGAAGCCCAGGTAGATGCCGCGCAGCAGCGGAAACACCGACAGCACCAGGATCGGCAGCAGCGACGGCAGGAGAAGGAGGTAGATGGTGGTGCGGTCGGACCGGAACCGGTTCGGCCGGCGGGCCGGTTCGGCCCGCTCGGCGTCCGGCCGTTCGGTCAGGGTGGTCATGCGGTCACCCCTTCGCTAAACGGGTGGGTGGTCGGTGGGGAGCCCGGTTCGGCGGACCGGGGTGCCGGCAGCGTCGCCGCGCTGGACGCGCGGACGGTGAGGCTCGGCGGCACCTGCTCACGGCGCGGCGGCAGGGTCGCGTCGGCGATGCGTTGCAGGAGGAGTTCGGCGGCACGGCGACCTCGCTCGGCCGAACCGAGCGAGACGCTGGAGAGCTGGGGGAACATCATCCGGGCCAGTTCGGTGTCGTCCATGCCGACCACCGCGACGTCCTGCGGCACCCGACGACCGGCGGCCAGCAGGGCGTGCAGCGCACCGACCGCGATCAGGTCGTTGGCACACACCAGCGCGTCCGGGTGGGTGCGGGCGAGAAGCCGCTCGGTGGCCGACCGGCCGGCCACGTACTGGAAGTCGCCGACCTCGACCAAGTCCTCGTCGAGCGCGATGCCGTGTCGGGCCACCGCGGCCCGGAATCCGGCGTCGCGCGCGGCGCCCGGGACGGTGTCGAGCGGACCGTTGACGAAACCGATGCGACGCAGGCCGGTGGCGACGAGATGGTCCACGGCCAGGGCCACACCCTGCCGTGAGTCGGTACGCACGTTGTCCACGGCGGCGTCCGCGCCGAGCTGTCCGACGACCACCACCGGCACCGGGCTGTCCACCAGCGCGGTCAGGTGGTCGTCGGTGACCCGGATCGGCGAGACGATCATCCCGTCCACGTAGCGGTTGGCCAGCCGCCGCAGCAGGGCGGTCTCGTTGTCGATCCGCCCGCCGGTGGCGTGCACCAGCAACTGCCGCCCGGAGGACGCGACCACGGCCTCGATGGCGCGCATCATCTCCACGTACACCGGGTTGCCGATGTCCTCGACGGCGAGCGCGATCAGGCCGGTGCGCTGGGACTGCAACGAGCGGGCGATCGCGTTGGGCACGTAGCCCACCTCGGCCGCCGCCTCGCGGACCTTGCGGATCGTCTCGGGGCTGCCGCCGACGCCGTTGAGCACCCGCGAGGCGGACGCGATGGACACGCCGGCGCGGGCGGCAACGGTGTGCACCGTGGGCCGGCCGTCAGCCGGTTCCTGTAAACGTTTACGACCCACGTCCGGCACCTCCACCCGATTGCTGTAAACGTTTCCGGGGAGTCTGCTCCGCACATGGCGGAGAGGTCAACCCCCCGTTACGAAAACGTTTCCAACCCTCCCGACCAGCAAACCTGCCCCAACCCCGCCCCCGCCCCCTCAGCGCCCGGTGATCAAGAGGTTTGCGTCACGCCACGCCGGGCGGGGTGACGCAAACCTCTTGATCACCGAGGCGGACGGGAGGTGGGCCGAGGCGGACGGGCGTGGGCCGGGGTGGGCGGGGGTGGGGTCAGGGGTAGCTCTCGGCCGGGCCAGCGGGCGCGGAGGCGTCGGTCGTGGCTCGCCACGACGACCGCGCCCGGGCCGGTGTTCAGGGCCTCCTCCAACTCGTCACAGAGCGTCGGCGAGAGATGGTTGGTGGGCTCGTCCAGCAGAAGCAGGTCCGGCGGGTCGGCCACGAGCACGGCGAGGGCGAGCCGGCGACGCTGGCCCACCGACAGGTCGGCGACCGGCCGATCGAGGTCCGCCGACGCGAGCAGCCCGAGTGACGACAGCGGCACCACCTCGACCCGTTCCGCTCCGACGGCGGCGGCGTAGACGCTCCGGGCCGTCCGTTGTGGGTCGTCGAAGACGGTGTCCTGGGTGAGCAGCCCGACGCGCAGGCCCGGCCGTCGGTGAACGGTGCCGCTGCCGTGCAGCCGGCCGGCGAGGACGGCGAGCAGAGTCGACTTTCCCGCACCGTTCGGACCGCTGACCACCAGTCTGTCGTCGGCCGTCACGACGAGGTGGTCCACCCGCAGCCGACCGGGGACCTCCACCATCCGTACCGTGACGATCGGCTCGTCGCCGACACCGGCGGCGGACGCGGAGCCGGGCACGGCCGCGGCTGCCGGCGGACGGAAGCGCAACGGCTCCGGTGGCGCGGCGACCTGGCGCCGCTGCAACACCTCCAGGCGACGGGAGGCGTCCCGGACCCGGCGGGAGATCTGGTTCTGCACCCGGCCGGCGGTGTGCCCGTACCCCATCTTCTCGCTGTCGCGGGGTGCCCGCCCGTGGGCGACGTGGCGCCCGGTCACGGCGGTGGCCTCGCGCAGTTCGGCGAGCTGCGCCTGTTCCTCGTCGTAGCGTCGACGCCAGCGCTGCGCCTCGGCCCGCTTGGCGGTCAGGTAGGCGGTGTAGCCGCCGCCGTGCCGGACCGGCCCGTCGACCGCCGGGTCGAGGTCGACGACGTCGGTGCAGACCGCGTCCAGGAACGCGCGGTCGTGACTGGCCAGGACGACCACCCCGGGCATGGCCCGGAGCTGGTCCTCGCAGAACGCGGCCGCCGCGTCGTCGAGGTGGTTGGTGGGCTCGTCGAGCAGCAGCGCGCCCGGCCGGCGGATCAGCATCGCCGCGAGGGCGAGGCGGCCACGTTGCCCACCGGAGAGCGCGGCGAGCGTCCGGCCGTGGGGTATCGCGCCGAGGCCGAGGCCGTCGAGCACGCTCCGGGCACGCCGGTCGGCGTCCCAGGCGTCGCGGTCCTGCGCCCGTTGCAGAACCTCGCCGTACGCGGCCAGCAGCCGGTCGTGGTCCTCGGCGCCCTCCGCGACGGCGGCGAGGGCGGTGCCGATCCGGTCCAGCTCGGCGAGGTCGGCGCGGGCTTCGCGCAGTGCGTCGTCGAGGACCGTGGCGATGGTCGCGGACGGGGTGAAGGGCATCTCCTGGTGCAGGAAACCGACATCCGGCGGGCGGGTGACGGTGCCGGCGTCGGGGTCGTCGACGCCGGCGAGGATCCGCAGCAGGGTCGTCTTGCCGGTGCCGTTCTCACCGATCAGGCCGATCCGGCGGCCGGGCGCGGCGGTCAGGGAGACACCGTCGAGCACTCGACGGGTGCCGCGGACGCGCACCAGGTCATGGGCGACGAGGGCTGGTCGAACAGACATGGAAACCTCGGAAATGGGGAGATCCGGGCGCACACGGGTGGCCCCCGGCGGGAGCAGGGCATGACGACGGAGGCCGCGGGGACTGCGCGCGATCACGCGCCCGTCGGCGGCCGGTCCGGGTGCTCACCCGGAGATGTCGTCGTCACCTGCCACGCCTGCTCCGATCTCCGCAATTCGGCCGCAAGGATAGCGCCCGTGCCCGGTGCCGCTCGCGCTCAGCCGGTCACCAGCAGTCGGGCGATCGTCGCCGGTTCCGCCAGGTGCGGGAAGTGGCTGCCGGGCAGCACTGTCACCTCGATCTCCGGCAGGGCTTCGGTCAGCCAGGCCAGGTAGCGGGCCGGCGGCTCGGACGAGGTCACCCAGCGGTACGCGATGTTCCGCTCGCCGATCGACAGCAGATCACGGGACCGCTGGGCGGCGATGGCCTCGTCGGACCCGTGCAGGATCTCACCCCAGTAGCCGTGCAGCAGGACCAGCGGTGGCCGATCGTCGTCGAAATCCCGGGTCATGGTCATGTCAGCGGCCTGCCCCTCAGCGAGTCGATGGTGAGGTCGAGGGCTGCCTCCAGGTGGTCGATCTTCCCGGTGGAGAGCAGCAGCAGTACGCCACCCTGGATGCCGGCCAGGAGTGCCGCCGCCGCGCGGTCGGCGTCCACCTCGGGGGCGATGTCCCCGGTCGACTGCATGTGCCGCACGCCTTCGGCGATCTTGTCCTGCCAGCGCCACATGAGCCCGGTGACGATCGCCTGTGCTCCCGGCGCACGCCGGCCGGTCTGACCGAGCAGTCCGTTGAGCGGGCACTTGACGCCCTGGGCGAGATAGCGCTCGATGAGCCGGTCGCGCCACGCCATCCAGTTCGGCCAGGAGGTCAGGTTGCTGAGCATCGGCTCCTGGTCGGTGAGCACCTGGTCGGCCTCGTGCTGGGCCACCGCGAGCAGCAACTCCTCCTTTCCGTCCGGGAAGTAGTGGAAGAGTTGACCCTTGCTGGTGCCGGTGCGCTCCATCACGTCCTCGAGGCGTACCTCGTCGACGCCGCGTTCGCGGATCTCCGCGGCCGCGCCCGCGACGATCCGCGCCCGGGTCGCCTCACCCTTGCGGGTCAACGCGCGTGTCATGAGACCTCCGTCACCAGCATCCGCCCCCGACTGCCGGTCCAACCCTAGCCGCAGGTTTGGACTTGCAGGTCCATTTTTGGCGAGCAAAGGTCTGTCAAGCGGTCCGATCGGGGGCCGACACATGATCGGAAGGACGCAACGATGAACAACTACTACCTGCTCGGTCGGTCCGGTCTGCGGGTGAGCCGGCTGTCGCTGGGCACCATGAACTTCGGCGTCGACGGCTTCCACGCCGCGTACGGCAAGACCGAGGCGGAGTCGGAGCCGATCTTCCGCCAGTACCTGGAGTCGGGCGGGAACTTCATCGACACGGCCGACTTCTACACCGCCGGGGAGAGCGAGAAGATCCTCGGCCGGCTGATCGACCGGGCCGGCGTCCGCGAACGGCTCGTGCTGACCAGCAAGTTCACCAACACCGTCGACCCGAGCGACCCGAACGCGAGCGGCAACGGCCGCAAGCACATCATGCGGGCCGTGGAGGCCTCGCTGGGCCGGCTCGGCACCGACTACATCGACCTGTACCTGCTGCACACCTGGGACCGGATCACCCCGGTCGAGGAGGTCGTGCACACCCTCGACGACCTGGTCCGCTCCGGCAAGATCCGCTACGCCGGTCTCTCCGACGTACCGGCGTGGTACGCGGCCCGCGCGCAGAGCTACGCCGAGGCGCACGGACTGGCCCCGCTGATCAACCTGCAACTGCCGTACTCCCTGGTCAACCGGGGCGTCGAGGCGGAGTTCGTGTCGATGGCGCAGAACGTGGGCATGGGGCTCACCGCGTGGAGCCCGATCGCCGGCGGCCTGCTCACCGGCAAGTACCGACGCAGTGGCGACGGCCTGAGCGGGACCGGCCGGTTGACCACTCCCAACGCCGGGGGCCGGGAGATCAGCCCCAGCGACTGGCAGGTCATCGACGCCCTGGAGAGCGTGTCCGCCGAGCTGGGCCGCAGCATGGCACAGGTCGCGATCAACTGGGTCGCCACCCAGCCCGCCGTCGCCTCGGTGATCATCGGGGCGAGCAGCGCTGAACAGGTCAGCAGCAACTTCGAGGCGCTCGACTTCGAGATCCCGGCCGACGCCCGCCGCCGGCTCGACGAGGCCAGCGCACCGAAGCTCGACCTGCCCTACATGATGTTCACCCCGCAGTACCAGTCCTGGGTGGTCAGCCCCGGCCTGAGCATCGGCGACAAGCCGGCCGGCTACGCCCCGCCGGTGCTCAACGCCGCCGCCCAGCCCACCGAGTGACGTGCGCATCCACCTCGGGGCCGCCGGCCGAGCCAGCCGTGCGGCGACGGCGTCACCGACTGAGCGGCACGTCTGCCGCCGGAGCCGCCGCGCCTTCGTAGAGCGCGACGTACCGCCGCCGCCACTCGTCCCCGTCGGCACCGAGGGTGAGGGTGTTGTGTGCGACGCCCAACGCCTCGGGCACTGTGCAGACCCGCAGCGGCACCGCGTTGGCGTCGGCGATGCGGCGCGGCACTTCGACTGCCGCTTCGAGGTCCACCACGCCGTCGAGCGGGCTGATCACCACCGCCACGCTCCGCAGGCCGGTGCGTCGAGGCGGGCGCGGCAGCGTACGGGCGATCGACAGGTACTGGGTGACGGCGGCGAGGGAGTACCCGCGCGACGTGACCCGGTCCCGGAGGACACGACGCCCGTACAGCAGGATGAGGGGCCTGACCGCGAAGGCCGGCGCCTGTCGCGGATTCGGACCGAAGAACGGCGACAGCACCAGCAGGCGGCGTACGGCGGCGCCAGGCATCTGGGCCAGCCAGGTGGCGAGCACGGCACCGCCGGAGATCCCCACGACGCCCACCTCGTCGCCCAGGGCCGCCGCGATCGTCCAGGCCTTTGCGGCGTACGCCGTCAGCTCCTCGGCCTCGACCCGGTGGTGGGCCCGCCGGTCGACGGTCCCGTGCTGCGGGGCCCGCGGCACCCAGACGTTGTAGCCCCTGTCGAAGAACTCCTGGGCCAGTTCGTCGTACTGCTCCGGCGCGAGGGTGTATCCGTGCAGCAGCAGGACGGCCCGGTCGGTACGCGAGCCGTGGCTGAGCAGACGGCTGCGCGACTCCGGTCGGATGTGCGGGTCCGTCGTCTCGTTCGCGACGTGGGCCTCGGCGGTACGGACGGCGGTGTCGAAGTCGAGTGGTTGCGCGGGCGCGAGGCGGCGGCCCGGACGACGTACCGGCCAGAGCCAGAGCCCGGCGACGGCCGCCACGACCAGCGCCAGTCCGCCGACGACGAACGCGATGGTCTCCGGCATGGGCAGATGGTGGCACTGACGGCGGTCGTCGCCGGCTGAGGGGTGCGCCCCGGTGACAGGGCGCACCCCGCCCGGCTATTCCGAGGAGGTGGGCGGTGCGAAGGTCACCCGGGTACGCAACTGCCGGAACCCGGTCCGTTCCAGCTCCGCCAGCACCGCCACCCGGTGCGCCTCGACGTCGGCGACGACCTCCCGGGCGCCTCCGGCGACGAGCACCCGAACCGCCTCGGCCAGTAGTTCGGGTCGGGCCGCCTCGTCGAGCAGGCCGAGATAGGCGAGCAGCGGGAAGCAGGCGTCCCCGGCGGTGCCGGCCAGGCCCACCGGCCGGCCAGCCTCCGTCGCGACCCGCCATCCCTGGACCGCATCCCCCAACCAACCGAGGGGGTCGGTGGCCAGGTCGATGCCGCTGACCACCCGTGCGGTCTCGACGCCGGTCAACACGTCCGGCTCGGCGATCCGGGCGACCAGGGCGTTGACCTCCGCCGCGTCGGCGGGGGTACGGAAGTCGTAGCGCCCGGAGGATGCCGGCAGCGGTGTGCCGGTCCAGGAGCACCGGATCCGTTCCTCCCGCTCGACCAGCCCGGCGAGCTGGGCGGCGGCCATCGGTGCCCGCACCACGGCCAGCACCTCGGGTCGACGCCGCCAGTGCGCCGGCAGGGCGGCGTAGTACAGACCGGGACCTCCGAGTGCCTCGTGGGCGGCGTGCAGCAGCGCGGCGCCCACCTCCGGCTCGGCGTCCAGATCGAACCGGTCCAGCCAGGGGGCGCCGATGGCGCCCGGTGGGAGGAGCCAGGCGGCCCGGCCGACCACTCGATCGTCGCGCAGTGCGACCCAGGTGGTCTCGGGACGGTAGCCGCCGCCGGCGACTCCGTCGGCGTAGGCGACCTGGCGGAGTTGTGGGAGCGGGTCGGGCATGGAGTCGAACACGTGTTCCTCGCCCGCGACGAGCGGGCGGATGACCAGATCTGTCATGGCGTGGTCCTTCGGGAAGCGAACGCCCCGGGTCAGATCCGCGCGGACGCCGGAGCGCGGAGGGGGCGCAGAACATCGGACATTGTTCTGACCTCCTCCCAGCTCGACGGCGTGCCGACGACCCTACGGGGGACGTCGGCGGCCCGCAAGGGAGGGTCACAGTGTCGGGTTGGTTTCCGACCGACGCCGGTGGGCGCGCTGGTCGAGGATGGTGATGCCGGCCAGGATCACCGCCACGGTGACCGCCACGGCGACCGGCGGGAGCAGCACCATGGGCAGCGCCCCCACGATCAGCGCCACCACGCCGAGATACAACGCCCGGCAGCGCGGCGCGAGCCGGCTCTCCACCTCCAGGAAGCTGCGCCCGATCAGGAACAGCGCCGGTCCACCGAAGACGATGACCACGAGGGCCCAGTCGATCGGCGGGTGGGGGTCCTCGATGATCTGCCCGAAGCCGACGGCGGTGCAGATGATGCCACCGACGATGAGCAGCAGGCTGTAGCTCGCCCACCGGGACAGGTTGATCCCCTCTCCGCTGGAGGTCGAGGCGGGCCCGGAACTGACGTGGTAGAAGTAGATCCGCCAGAACGCGACGACAGTCACGAACGAGGCGACGAGGGTGATGGTCCCGTCTCGGGAGAAGCCCGGGAAGCTGACCGCGGCACCGGCTTCGAGCACCACCTCGGCAAGCGCGATCATGAAGAACTGGTTGTAGCGCTCGGCGAGGTGCGTCTGCGAGACGGTGACGCCCAGCGAGTTGAGCTGCCGCCCGCCCACCCGGGGCAGGGGGTAGGTGATGGCGGCGCCGATCAGCTCGATGGCGAGCGCGATGGTCCAGAAGACGCCCCGACCGAGGCCGCCGCTGATACCACCGCTGATCCAGAGCACGCCCGAGGCCAGGTGCCAGGTCAGGATCCGGATCGAGAACCCCTGCACCGGGTGACCCCGAAGAGCGAACGCCAGGAAGAGCGGTCGACCGACCTGGATGATCACGTAGGTGACGGAGAAGACGACGCCGCGTTGTCCGAAGGCCTGTGGCAGGGAGACCGCCAGCACCAGCGTGCCGAACATCGTCACCAGCAGGAACGCCTGGAGTTCGGGACGGCGAGGGTCGTAGGTGCTGGACAGCAGCGCGTTGAGCGACCAGATCATCCACATCGCCGCGAAGAAGAGGACCGTCTGTCCCGCCTCGGACAGCAACGTGTGCCGGACGATGGTGAGGTCGTCCGCGACCCGCCCGGCGAGGCGGGCGAGCGCGAAGACGTAGACGATGTCGAACAGCAGTTCCAGGACGGTCGCCGAGTTCGGGCTCTTGCTGTCCCCGAGCCCTCGGAACACGGCACGCGTCGACACGGACGGCGGGACCGCTCAGCCGGCCAGGGCCGCCGACACGGGCACGCCGACGTGCTGACGGTGCTCGGCGACCTGCCCCGCTGCCATAGCTCCGGGCCTCCTCGCCGACCGGTCCCGCCTGTTCACCATGAGGATATTATCCATTTTCGGGCTTTTTTCGGGGGCTTATACCGGATCTCCAACGGGCACGCCGGCAGGGCGCCGCCGCGGTTTCGGTGAAACTGTTATCCGGGTACGGCTGGCGAGTCTCCTGATGTGGGGCGTCGGCGGGATCCACCCGCCGACGCGGCATCGAACAGCGATGCGAGCACACGAAGGAGTCGAGACGATGCGCGCAACCGGCCCGGGAGAAGCGGACGCCCCGAGGGGCGGTCGAGGTGTCCACGCGGACCCCCGACGCGGGCTGCTCGGCCGCCTCCCGACAGGTGCGCGGCGTCTGCTGTGGCCGCTCGTCGTGGCCGCCGTGGTCGCCGTACTGGTCAGTGGTGTGGTCGTCGTGATGCAACCGACCGGGCCGACGCCCGCCCCGGCCACGACGCAGGCGGTCGACGCGCCGCCGCCCACCGACCCGGAGCTCGGCGCTTCCACCGTGACCACGCCCGCCGCCACGGCGAGCCCGACGGCGGTGAACCCGTCGGCGACCCCGTCGGTGAAGCCGACGACCGGGCGTCCGGTCGCCCCGGCGGCGCCGACGGTGACCTCGAAGCGCAAGGGCGTCGGGGTGTGGACCTTCGACGGGGTCAACCAGGCGCTCGCGAACTCCGGCGCGAGTTGGTACTACACCTGGGACGTGAAGCACCAGGGCGTCACCAGCCCGAAGGGCACCGAGTTCGTCCCGATGATCTGGGGCGCGAAGAGCGTCACCGCCACCAACCTCCAGCAGGCAAAGCAGAACGGCAGGTACCTGCTCGGGTTCAACGAGCCGGACCTGAAGGGCCAGGCCGAGATGACCGTGGAGCAGGCGCTGGACCTGTGGCCGCGGTTGCAGGCCACGGGCCTTCCGCTGGGCAGCCCGGCGGTGGCCTGGGGCGGTGACCGGCCCGGCGAGTGGCTCGACCGTTTCATGACCGGCGCGAAGCAGCGCGGCTACCGCGTCGACTTCATCGCCCTGCACTGGTACGGCGGCGACTTCACCACGGCCAACGCGGTCAACCAGCTCAGGTCGTACCTCCAGGGCGTGCACGACCGCTACGGGCTGCCGATCTGGCTCACCGAGTTCGCCCTGATCGACTTCTCCGACGGCGTCCGCTTCCCGACCCAGGCTCAGCAGGCCGCTTTCCTCACCGCGGCGACGAAGATGCTCGGTGGCCTGTCCTGGCTCCAGCGGTACGCGTGGTTCGGCCTGCCCGCCACGGACAAGGACCAGACCGGGCTGTTCCGCACCGGCAGCGAGGCGACCGCCGTCGGTCGCGCGTACCAGGCGGCCCGCTGAGCCGACCTACACGTGATCCCGCCAGGAGTGCCGCGGCTCGTAACCGAGCACCCGTCGCGCCTTGTCGATGCTGAGCAGGGTCTCGTGCTCGCCGAGGTCCTTCCGGATCTCGACACCCGGGTAGACCTCGGCCATGAGGCTGGCGCTGGACCTGCTCATCACGGTGTCGGCGTTGGCGATGATGAACACGTCGGCGCCGGGCTGGTCGTGGGCGAGTGCCCGCTCGACCGCCTGCGCGCCGTCGCGGGCGTCGATGTAGCCCCACAGGTTCCACCGGCGCAGGCTCGGGTCGGCGTCGAACGAGGGGAACGGCGCGTAGTCCTCGACGTCCATCACGTTGGAGAAGCGCAGGCCCACCATGACCAGCTCCGGGTCCCAGCGGCAGAAGTGCCGGGCCATCTCCTCCTCCAGCGCCTTGTTCAGCGAGTACGTCGACTCGGGGCGCGGCGCGTACTCCTCGTCGACCGGCGCGTACGGCGGTGGGGTGTCGAACGGCAGCCCGAGCACCGTCTCGCTGGACGCCCAGACGACCCGCTTGATCCCGGCCGCCCGGGCGGCGGCGAACACGTTGTACGTGGCGGCCGAGTTGTTGGCGAACGTGGTCGCGTTCGACATCAGCCCGGGGGCCGGGACCGCCGCCAGGTGCACGACCGCGTCGACGCCACCCGCGTGTTCGTCGGCGCCCCCGGTGAACGCCTCCACCACCTGCCCGTAGTCGGTCAGGTCGACCAGCAGGAACTCGCCGTCCACGTCGCGGGGGTCGCGACCACCGGCGCGGTCCACCGCCAGCACGTCGACGCCGACCGCGCGGAGGTGGGTGACGACGGCGCGACCGAGCTTGCCGGTGGCACCGGTGACGACGACACGCCTGGGCAGTGCGGATTCGCTCATGACCCCATCTTCACCGGGAGCGGACGCGAACCCACACGCGGGTGTGCGGACCCCCTAGCATGATCGACATGAACATCACGATTCACACCTGCTCCCTGCCGCACACCGACCCGGACGCCTCCCTGGCCTTCTACCGCGACGCCCTCGGCTTCGAGGTCCGTAGCGACGTCGGTCAGGGCGCGATGCGTTGGATCACTGTCGGCCCCGCCGACCAGCCCGGCACGTCCATCCTCCTGGCGCCGCCGGCCGCGGACCCCGGTGCCACCGAGGACGAGCGCCGCACCATCACCGAGATGATGGCCAAGGGCACCTACGGCTGGATCCTGCTGGCCACTCGGGACCTCGACACCACCTTCGAGAAGGTGCAGGCCGGCGACGCCGAGGTCGTCCAGGAGCCGACCGAGCAGCCGTACGGCATCCGCGACTGCGCCTTCCGCGACCCCGCCGGCAACCTGGTCCGCATCCAAGAGCTTCGCTGAGCCGTCCGGTCCTCGATGTGCACCGTTCGGGACAGCTGACGAGACCGGTCAGGAATCAAGAAGCGCCGGTCGTCGGACCGCACCTAGCGTGATCACCATGACATCCATCGCATCCGTCACCCTCGACGTGGCCGACCCCACGGCCGCCCAGCGCTTCTACAGTGCCGCCTTCGGTCTGGACAAACAGATTCGTCTGCGGGCCTCGGACGCGCCGACGAGCGGCTTCCGGGGGTTCGCGCTGGCGCTCACGGTGTCCCAACCGGCCACCGTCGACGGACTCGTCGGCACCGCCCTGGACGCCGGCGCCACGGCGCTGAAGCCCGCCGCGACGTCGCTCTGGGGCTACGGCGGTGTCGTGCAAGCCCCGGACGGGACGATCTGGAAGATCGCGACCTCGGCGAAGAAGAACAGCGGCCCGGCTACCCGGCAGATCGACGATTTCGTGCTTCTGCTCGGAGTCGCGGACGTGGCGGCGAGCAAGCGGTTCTACGTCGAGCGCGGCCTCGCCGTGGCGAGGAGCTTCGGCCGCATGTACGTCGAGTTCGTAGCTGGGTCCAGTCCCGTGAAGCTCGCGCTGTACCGGCGTCGCGCCCTCGCCCGGGACGTCGGCGTCGCCCCCGACGGCACCGGGTCGCACCGAATCACGATCGGCGGCGACCCCGGACAGTTCACCGACCCGGACGGGTTCGCCTGGGAAGCCGCGTCGCTGGCGACCGCGAAGTGACCGGAGGAAGCATGACGGACGTTGCGCCGCGCGGGCTTGAGCAGAGACTTCGGGACACCCGCGCCAGACTGGAGAACGACGTCGACCTCTGGGTCGCGACGGCGGGTTCCCCAGGGGGCGTACACCTCATCCCACTGTCGTTCCTCTGGGACGGGACCGCCGTCCTCATCTCGACGCCGCGTGCCTCGGTCACCGGCCGCAACCTGGTGGCGGACGGCCGGGTGCGACTCAGCCTCGGGCCGACGCGCGACGTCGTCATCGTCGACGGCATCGCCGAGCCGGTGGACATCGCCGACCTCGGGCCCCGGACGGGTGACGCGTTCGCGGCCAAGACGGGTTTCGACCCGAAGGCCCTCGACGAGCCCTACCAGTACTTTCTGATCAGACCGCAGCGCATCCAGGCCTGGCGGGAGGCGAACGAGCTGCGGGGACGCGTCCTCATGCGGGACGGCCGCTGGCTCGGCTGACCGCGCGAGGTCCCGCGCGTACCGCCGTGATCGGGTCTGCGGGTGCGTAACGTGCAGGGGGTAAACGTTGTCGCGACGAGGAGACCTCATGTCCAAGCCACCGCTCCCCGAGGCCGCGGTCGAGATGCTGCGCAAGCCGAACCCGGCTGTCATGACCACGCTTCGCAACGGTGGTCAGCCGGTGTCCGCCGCCACCTGGTACCTGTGGGAGGACGGTCGGATCCTGGTGAACATGGACGAGAGCCGTCGTCGGTTGGAGCACGTCCGCAACGACCCGCGGGTGTCGCTCACCGTCCTGGACGAGGCCGGCTGGTACACCCACGTGAGCATCATCGGGCACGTCGCCGAGCTGCGCGCCGACGAGGACTTCGCGGACATCGACCGGTTGGCCACGCACTACACCGGCAACGCGTACCCCCGGCGTGATCGTGGCCGGGTCAGTGCCCTGATCGAGATCGACCGCTGGCACGGCTGGGGCTCGCTGAAGGACAACAGCCAGGTCGGCTGAGCGGCCGGCCCGGTCGGCTGTGCGGCGACCGGGCCGGCACCACGCCCGTCAGGGTGTCGACGTCGCGGCGGACCGGGTGCGGACGCGGGTCACGAGGTAGCCGAAGGCCGCTGCGGTGAAGAACATGACGATGCCGTAGACGGCTCCGGGGATCGCCATCTGGGTGCTGTCGAGCAGCGCCGGGCTGAGCGCGATGGTGATGGCCAGGGTGCTGTTGTGGATGCCGATCTCGAATCCGGCGGCCGTCGCGGCGCTCCGGTCGACTCCGGCGAGTCGGGGCACCCCGTAGCCGATGGCGAGGCTCAGCAGGTTGAACGCGAGCACCGCCAGGCCGACCGCGACGAAGTAGTCGGCGATGTTCTCCCGTTCGCCGAGCACCGCGCCGGCGATGACGGCGACGAGCACCACGACGGAGAGGACGCGCACCGGGCGGTTCAGACGCTCGGCGACGTGTGGCATGCGGGCGCGGATCAGCATGCCGATCGCGACCGGGACGAGCACGATGGCGAAGACCTGCACCACCTTGTCGAACTGGAGGCCGAGGCTTCGCCCGTCGGGCAGGAAGTACGCCGCCGACAGGTTTACCAGGACCGGCAGTGTGAACACGGCGAGCACCGAGTTGATGGCGGTCAGGGTGATGTTCAGGGCCACATGCCCGCCGAACAGGTGACTGTAGAGGTTGGCCGTCGTGCCGCCCGGCGAGGCGGCCAGCAGCATCATGCCGACGGCCAACTCCGGTGCCAGGTCGAAGGCGAGGACGAGGCAGAAGCAGAGCGCCGGCAGCACCAGCACCTGACACACCAGGGCGATGACGGCGGCTCGCGGGTGCTGGGCCACCCGGCGGAAGTCGGCGATGGTCAGTCCGAGACCCAGACCGAGCATGATGACGCCGAGGGCGATGGGCAGTCCGATCAAAGTCAGGGCGGAGTCCATGGCACAACATCGTTACCACCGGGTAACGCCGTCACAATCCCCCATGTGGCTGGACGGCTCTTGACCGTGGACGGTCACCGGCTTAACTTCATCAATCAGATAAGTGTCTTTACTATTCTGCTTGACACCTCGTGGGAGTGTGCCGATGCGACCATTCCGCCACCGCCGTCTCACCGCCGTCGTCACACTGGCGACCCTGCTGATCACCGCAGCCCCGCCCGCCGCCGCGAGCGCGGGCGACAACAAGCAGCACCGCACCGGCTACCACCGGGTCGGCTACTTCACCCAGTGGGGCATCTACGGCCGGGCGTTCCCGGTGAAGAAGCTCGACACCTCCGGGGCGGCGAGCCGTCTCACCCACATCAACTACGCGTTCGGCAACGTCAGCGAGGACGGCCGCTGCTACGTCGACGGCGGGCCGGGCGAGGGCGACGCCTGGGCCGACTACCAGCGACCGGTTCCCGCCGAGGAGAGCGTGGACGGCGTCGCCGACGCACCCGGTCAGGCCCTCAACGGCAACTTCAACCAGCTCGCCAAGCTCAAGGCCAAGCACCCGAAGCTCCAGGTGCTGATCTCGCTGGGCGGTTGGAGCTGGTCGACGTACTTCTCGAACGCCGCCCGCACCGACGCCTCCCGCAAGGCGTTCGTCGCGTCCTGCATCGACCTCTACCTCAAGGGCAACCTTCCCGGCAGCCCGGGCGCCGGGGCCGGTGTCTTCGACGGCATCGACCTCGACTGGGAGTGGCCCGGCTCGGAGGGTGAGCCCGGCAACGTGATCCGCCCGGAGGACCGGGAGAACTTCACCAGGCTGCTCGCCGAGTTCCGCCGGCAACTCGACGCCCTCGGGCGCAAGACCCGCACCCACCACCCGCTGACCGCCTTCCTGCCGGCCAGCCCGGCCTTCATGGACGCCGGCTACGAGGGCCGCAAGATCTTCAAGTACCTGGACTTCGCCACCGTGCAGGGGTACGACTTCCACGGCGGCTGGGACGCCAGGGCCAACCAGCAGTCCGCGCTGCGCGTGCCGACCGGATCGCCGGACAACCCGGACTTCTCTGTCGAGGTGGCCGTCGACGGGTGGATCGCCCGTGGCGCGCCCCGCGACAAGCTGGTGCTCGGCATTCCGTACTACGGTCGCGGCTGGACCGGCATCACCGGTGGCGGCAACGGCCTCTTCCAGCCGGCCACCGGGCCCGCGCCGGCCACCTTCGAGGCCGGCAACGAGGACTACAAGAGGCTCAAGACCCTGGCCGGCAACGGGTTCACCGTGCACCGCGACCTCCGCGCCGGGCACGCCTGGTTGTTCGACGGTACGACAGTGTGGACGTACGACGACCCGGCCGTCGTGTTGCAGAAGACGCTCTACATCCGCCGGGCCGGCCTGGGTGGCGCGATGGTCTGGTCGCTCGACGGCGACGACGACAACGCCACGCTGACCAGGACGATCGACCTCGGCCTGACCACCTGGTAGCCGCACTTCTCCCGGGCTCCCTTGATCACGGGACGAGGATCAGGTCTTCGGACCCCCTCCTCACGTGATCAAGGGAGCCTTCCCTCCTCGGGGGTGACCGCGCGCACCGTCGTCTCGACGAGGGCGGTCACCTGGCCCATGTCCCGAGCCTGGTGCACGTCCAGCTCGGCCGACCAGCCGGGACGGCTGAGCTGGACCGTCACGTCCTCACGACGGTTGCTCAGCCAGTCGGCGACCGCCTGCACCAGCACCATGGCGGCGCCCGCCCCGCCGACCGCCAGCCGCAGCACGTCGGCGTCGTCGGTCGACGTCCCGTCCGTGGGCGTGGTGGTGACCGCCTCGCGGAGCCGGGCGTCGGCGCGCAGCCAGGACGCCAGGGATCGCCGAGCGTCGGCGGAGGAGGAATCTGGATAAACCGAGAGCGTGATGATCTCCGTCAACGTCTCCACCTTTCAGGCATCGACAACGCTCTCATCCTGCCAGCCCGTCGTCGCACCGGCATCCCGGACAGTCGTCGCAGTCGATCAGGCCTGAACCGTCGAATCCACCGTTCATAGGCTCCGGCCACCGCGAGGATCTTCCCCGGAAGGGAACCCGAGACATGCCCCCATCGTCGGGTCCGTTCTGGACGGTCCCTCCGAAACGGCTGGCGGGTGCGGCCACCGTCGCGCTTCTGCTCGGCATGACTCCCCTGGTCAGCGGCACGTCGACAGCTTGCGCCGCACCGCCGTCGCGGTGCAGCAGTGACCCGACCGCACGGCTGGGCACTGTGCCGGGCCCGGAGGCGGTGCTCGGCTTCCCCCTCGGCGTGGGGCAGGAGCGGGTCGTCACCAACGACGAGGTCCGCACGTACCTCGGGGCCGTCGACCGCGCCTCCAACCGGGTCGTCACCGGGGTGCGTCCTCGGCCAGCCACTGCCGTACACGGTGGTGTCCAACGAGCGCAACATGCGGCCCGCCGCGCTGCGGACGATCGCCGACGACGTACGGGACCTGCGCGACCCGCGCCGGACCACCGCGCGGACGGCCGCCCGTACGGCGATGGACAGCCCGGCCATCGTCTGGGTCACCGCCAACGTGCACGGTGGTGTGAAGAGCGGCACCGACGCGGCGCTCAAGACGCTGTACGAGTTGGCGGCGGGCCTGTCCTGCGAGGTCGCACGGCGCAACGACAACCTGGTTACCATCATCGTCCCCACCCAGAACCCGGACGGCCGCGATGCGACACGGCGGCAGAACGACTTCGGCTTCGACCTGAACGGGACTGGTGCGCCCGCACCCAGCAGGAGACCGACGGCAAGCTCGAACTGCTGCGCCGCTACCCGCCGCAGGTGTTCGTCGACGCGCACGAGATGGGCGGCCGGCAGTACTTCTTCCCACCGAACGCCGACCCGATCCACCACGAGATCGCCGGCGAGGCAGTGGACTGGATCAGCCGGATCGGCGAGGCCAACAAGGCAGGCTTCGGCTTCAACGGCGCCTGCGACGACACCGTCACCACCGAGTACCAGGATGGTGCCCCCAGCTTCGCGACCATGCGTTCGAACAGGCCGCCGTTCTTGAAGGCTCGGTCGGCGCCCTTGATGACGTCCATCGTCAGTGCCCGGGTCTCGCTCTCCACGGCGCTGACCTGGGAGGCGCTGAAACCGGCGCCCCGCCCGAAGGACTCCTGGGTCATTCCGGCGGGCCCTCGGGCGCGGCGGATCTCGCCCACGATGAACGCGGTGAGCGGGTGCGGCAGATCGGCCATTCAATGCTCCCAAGAGCCACGCACGCCGCCATCCGGCGTGGACTGCGTCGCCAGCGCGGCTCGCGTCGGTGAAACGCCTTCCGAGCGTATTCATCTCCACAGCGGAGTGTCATCACGGGCGCGCGGGGCTGGCTGATCTCAGCACCGCACCGCCGATCCGCAGAGATCTTGGACAGATTCCGTTACGCGCGAACGGAAACTGTCCAAGATCTCGCGAAATCCGCATGCGGAGCCCGACGCGAAACCGGGTGCGGAGCCCTGTACGTCGCGCCGGGCGCGGCCCGAGAGCGGTACCGCTCGGCTCGCCGGCGGTTCGGCCGTCGGATGACTCGTCTGTGTTATCAGCTCCAAAGCGAGCCGAAAGCGTGGAGAACGGCCAGAGGCCGGCCTGCCACTCCTCCGGCGTCAGCCGTCGGCCGTTCCGCCTCTCAAGTGCGTCACGGTTTGCGGGCGACGCCGCTGTAGCCGGTGCGGGCGACCTGCGGGTCGGCGGTGGCCGGCGGCTCGGCGTGCGGCCACATGTTGACCAGCCCCGGCGCTTCGAGGACGAAGTCACCGAAGAAGCGGGAGATGTCCGCGTGGCTCCGCGGAACGAACGGGCTGTTCGCGCGGGCGTAGATCGCCGAGATTCGGGCCATCAGGTCGGGGTGCACGTCGGTGGCGGCGTGCGACAGCGCCAGGTAGCTGCCGGGGGCGAGCGCGTCGCGATAGGTGGCCATGATCCGCTGTGGATCCCGCTCGTCGGGCACCAGGTGCAGCACGAACATCATCAACACCGCGACCGGGCTGTCGAGGTCGATCACGTCACCGATCGCCGGGTGGCCGAGGACCTGCTGCGGGTCGGTCAGGTCGGCCCGGACCACCGACACCGTCTTCGAGTCGGCGAGCAGCGCGCGGCCGTGTGTGCAGACCACCGGATCGTTGTCGACGTAGACGACCCGCACGTCCGGATCGATGCGGTGTGCGATCTCGTGGACGTTGTCCTGGGTCGGCAGCCCGGACCCGAGGTCCAGGATCTGCCGGATGCCCTTCTCCTCGACGAGGTGCCGGACCGTCCGGGAGATCAGCTCGCGGCCCTGCCGGGCGGCCTCGGGCATCCACGGCGCCACCTGCAACACCATCTCGGCCGCCGCCCGGTCGGCGGCGAAGTTGTCCTTGCCGCCGAGGTAGTAGTCGAACATCCTCGCCGCGTTCGGCCTGTCCGTTTGCAGGCCGGTCTCGGGTTGTGACTGCGTCATGATCGACCACCTCTCCCCCGTCCGGTCCCGCAGCATAACGTCCACCATGATCGATCACCGACCCCGCGGGGCCGCTGCGACGCCGGCCGACGGCCGCGGCGGCGGCCAGCAGGGTGACGAGCGCGGCGGCCAACTGGAGGACGGCGCCCAGCAGGTCGACCAGGCTGGAGATGGCGTTGACGTCTGGCGCAAGATCCATGAACGGCCTCCGGGTTAGTGCCCACCGTCCGCTTCCTGCGGACGGCCCCTCCCCCGGGCTCAACGGTGACCACGTGAGCGCCACCGCCATTGTGACACCGCCTTCCCACACGGCGGAAGGCCCGCGCGGCACGGCTTGACGCCCGGGATGTTATCGCTCACAGTCGATGCGATGCGATCAGCGTCCGCGGCTCTCCGGGCGAGCCCCCGCTGGTCGGACCCGACGGTCACGACGTGCTGCCACCGGGTCCGCCGACCCGAGACCAGAGGAATCGCCGATGAGATTCAGAACCGCACTGCTGGCCGCCGCACTCACCACGACCCTCGCGACGATGACGGCAGTGGCAACTGTCGCCACCCCCGCGTCGGCAGCGACGCTCACCCAGGTCACCAACTTCGGCGCCAACCCGACGAACCTGCAGATGCACCTGTACGTGCCGGACCGGGTCGCGGCCCAGCCGGCCCTGCTCCTCGCGTTGCACTACTGCACCGGCAGCGGTCCGGCGGTACACACCGGCTTCGGCCTCAGCACCCTGGCCGACCGCTACGGCTTCATCGTGATCTACCCGTCGGTGACGCGGAGCAGCAAGTGCTGGGACGTCTCCTCGCCGCAGGCCCTCCGGCGTGACGGCGGCAGCGACCCCGTCGGGCTCAAGTCCATGGTCGACCACGTCCGGAGCCGCTACCCCGTCGACTCCGCACGGATCGGCGTGGGCGGTTTCTCCTCCGGTGCGATGATGACCAACGTCATGCTCGGCCTCTACCCCGACGTGTTCCACGCGGGCTTCAGCTCCTCGGGTGTCCCGTTCGGCTGCTTCGCCACCACCAACGGCGCGGAGTGGAACAGCGAGTGCTCCGGCGGGCGGATCGTCCGGACCGGACAGCAGTGGGGTGACCTGGTCCGCGCCGCGTACCCGGGCTACGCCGGCAACCGACCCCGGGTCCAGATCTGGCACGGCACCACGGACACCACACTGAGCTACGTCAACTTCGGCGAGCAGGTCAAGCAGTGGACCAACGTCCTGGGTGTGTCCCCGACACCCAGCTACACCGACTCGCCGCAGACCAGCGCCACCCGCACGCGCTACGGCGGCACCGGCGGCACGGCGCCCGTCGAAGCGATCAGCTTCCAGGGGTACGGCCACTCCATTCCGTTCGACGCCGCCCAGGCCGTCCGGTTCCTGGGCTTCGACACCACGAGCCCCACCACCCCACCACCGGGCGGCACCGCGGCGCCGCTGCGCAACGTGGCCGCCAACCGCTGCCTGGACGTGCCGTCCAGGTCACAGACGAACGGCACCCAACTGACGCTGTGGGACTGCAACGGCGGCACCAACCAGCAGTGGACACCGACCACCGCGAGACAACTCCAGGTGTACGGCACCAAGTGCCTCGACGCCGAGGGGGCCGCGACCACACCCGGCACCCGAGTGATCATCTGGACCTGCGGCAGCGGTGCCAACCAGCAGTGGAACCTCAACACCGACGGCACGGTCACCGGCGTGCAGTCCGGCCTGTGCCTCTCGCCGAACGGCGCCGGCACCGCGAACGGCACCACGATGGTCCTGGCGGGCTGCACCGGCGGCAACAGCCAGAAGTGGGCCCGAAACTGAGGCGCTGACCGATCGCGGCACGTGCCGCCCGATTGGTCTCGCCGGCACGCGGGGGCGTTTCGGTGTGGCGTCGAGGACGCGCTCCGCGACGCCTGACCGGCGAGGTCGGCCGAGCACGACGAGCCGCGCGGCGCGGTCAGCGCGGTGGCGCGGCGCTGTCGCGGACGATCAACTCGGTGGCGAGTTCGACCCTTGGGCTCTCGGTCTTCTCGCCGCCGGCGAGGCGCAGGACGGTCCGGGCCGCCAGCATGCCCATCTCGGCGAGGGGTTGACGGACGGTGGTCAGCGGTGGGGAGCACCACCGGACCTCCGGCAGGTCGTCGAAGCCGACCACGCTGACGTCGTCGGGCACCCGTAGGCCGCGCTTGCGGACCGCTTCGTAGACACCCAGTGCCATCTGGTCACTGGAGGCGAAGATGGCGGTGGGTGGGTCGGGCAGGGCCAGCAGCTGCGTACCCGCGCTGAAACCGGACTCGTGGTAGAAGTTGCCCGGTCGGATGAGGGCGTCGTCGACGGGGATGTCGGCGGCGCCGAGCGCGGCCCGGTAGCCGTCCATCCGGGCCCGGCTGCACATCAGGTGCGGTGGGCCGGCGATGAAGCCGATCCGCCGGTGCCCCAGGCTGATCAGGTACTGGTTGGCGCTGAGGCTGCCCGCCCAGTTGGTGGCGCCGATGGTGGGTGATTCCTGCGGGTCCACTCCGGCCGGGTCGATGATGACGACCGGCAGGTGGAGCCGCCGCAGCTCGGCCTGCAACGGCGGGTTCACCATCGACGTCACGAAGATGACGCCCTCGCTGGAGCGTGTCCGCATGTTGTCGAGCCACTGCTTGGCGGAGGAGATGCGCCAGTGGATGGCCGAGACGACGGTGCCGACGCCACTGGTCTGACCGACGTCCTCCACCCCGCGGATGATCTCCACTGCCCACGGGCTGTCCAGGTCGTTGAAGACCAGGTCGATGAGGGCCGCGTCGGTACGCCGGGCCGGTGACCGGCGGCGGTACCCGTGCCGGTTGAGCAGCGCCTCGACGCGCTCCCGAGTGTCGGGAGCGACGTCGGAGCGGCCGTTGATGACCCGGGAGACCGTGGGTACGGAGACACCCGCCAACCGCGCGATCATGGCGATGGTGACGTTTCGGCCGTTCTCCGCGCCCACGGTCCCCCCTCGTCGTACCGGAAGCTTCAGGTCTGCTCGCGGTGCTGCGATGTCATCCCTTGACGCTGCCGGTCAGGCCGCCGATGAGTTGACGTTCGGCGACCGCGTAGAAGCCCAGGGCCGGCAGCATGGACAGCACGACGTAGGCGAGCACGCGTGCGGTGTCGTCGGCGTACTGGCCCTGGAACGCCTGGACCCCGACCGGCAGGGTCCACCAACTCTGGTCGCTGAAGACGACCAGCGGGAGCATGAAGTTGTTCCAGCTGGTGACGATCGCCAGCACCGAGACGGTGGCCAGGGCGGGCCGTGCCATCGGCAGGAGGACCTTCCAGAAGAAGCCGAAGGCGGTGCACCCGTCGAGGACGGCCGCCTCCTCGACCTCGGCCGGAATGGTCCGGAAGAACTGGCGCAGGATGATGATGGTGATCGGCAGCCCGAAGGCGGCCTGGGGCAGGATGACGCCGAGCGGATTGTCCAGCAGGCCGACGCTGCGCAACAGCACGAACAGCGGCAGGATGGCCACCGCGAACGGGAACATCAGGCCGATCGCGAACAACGTCACCAGGAACTCGCGGCCCCGGAAGGCGTAGCGAGCGAAGACGAACGCGGCCATCGCCGCCGCGCCGACGACGATCAGGGTGCTGCTCACGGCGATGAGGAGACTGTTGCCGAGTTGCCGCCAGAACACCCCGTTGCCCAGGATCTCGAAGTAGTTCGGCACCCACGGGTCGGGCCAGCCCAGCGGGTTGGTGGACAGCTGGCCGTTGTCCTTGAAACCGCCGAGCACGCCGAAGTACACCGGCACGACGATGAGAACGCCGACGGCGATGCAGACGAGGTGCAGCACGACGCTGCGCGTCCGCTGGACGCTACTCGCCGTGGTGGTCATCGCTGGCCTCCCTGGGTGGTGATCGCGCCCGCCGTGTCACGACGCAGGACGATGCGTTGGTAGAACAGGGCGAAGACGAGGCTCAGCAGGAACATCACGATGCTGATGGCGCTCGCGTAGCCGACCTCGAAGCGACGGAAGCCGAACTGGTACATCGTGACCGCGAGGGTCTCCGAGGAGTGGATCGGCCCACCGCCGGTGAGCACCCACACCATGTCGAACAGCTGGATGGTGCCGATGACCGACAGAAAGATGCTGATGCGGATCGTCGGGCCGAGCAGGGGCAGGGTGACGTGTCGGAACGCCTGCCAGCCGGTGGCGCCGTCGGTGACCGCCGCCTCGTGCAGTTCCTTCGGGATGCCCTGCCGGGCCGCCAGGAAGAGCATCATGTAGAGGCCGAAGTACTTCCAGGACACCACCAGGAAGACGGCGTACAGCACGGTGTCCGGGTCGGCGAAGACGGTGCCCGCGTCGGCGCCCAGCCACCGGGCCACCCCCTCGCCCAGCCCTCGGTTCGGTGAGAACACCAGGGTGAACAGGACGGCCGTGGTGACCTCGGAGAGCACGTACGGGGCGAAGAAGATCAGCCGATAGACGGCCCGCCCGCGCAGTGGCTGATTGAGGAGCATGGCCAGGGCCAGCGCAACAGGCAGCTGCACGACCAGGGACAGCACCACCAGAATCAGGCCACGCCACAGGTCGCCGCGGAACGTCGGGTCGCCGAAGGCACGGGTGTAGTTGTCCAACCCGATGAAGTTCTCCGGCAGGCCGAAGCCGTTCCACTTGAAGAAGCTGGCGTAGGCGGCCACCACGATGGGGGCGAGGACCAGCAGCACGAACAGCGCCAGGGCAGGCGCCAGGAACACGGCGAGGACGCCACCCCGGCCCGGCCGGGGCTGGCGGCCACGCTTGCGCGCGGTGCCCGGCCCCGGTGCCGGCGGATCGGTCGCCGTGTCGCCGCGCCTCAGGTCGGACACGGTCGATGGCCTGGTCATTCCTGCTCCACTCGGGTTCTTCGGCCGGCTACGGACGGGTGACGGGTCACGATCAGACGGTCTTTGCCACCTGAGTGATGTCCTTGACGATCGCCGCCGGGGACTTCTTGCCGGCGATGATCTCCGCGACGCTGTCGTTGATCTGCTGCCCGAGCGCGGGCGCGTACGCCTGGTCGAGGTAGAGCTGGAAGCCGGTGTTCTTGGACAGGGCCTCTGCGACGGCCTTGTTGTTGGGGTCGCTGATCGCCGAGGTGGCCTCGGTGACCGTCGGGTTCACCGCGCCGGTCTGCGCGGAGCGCTTCTGGTTCTCGACGTTGAGCAGGAACTTCAGGAAGTCGATGGTGGCGGCCGGCGCGTCCTTGCCGACGGCGAAGCCGTTGCCACCGCCGAAGACCTCGGTCGCGGCGCCCTTACCGCCGTCCACTGAGGGGAACGGGAAGAAGCCGAGCTTGTCGCCGAGGCCCTTCTTGCTGGTGGAACTGGACGCCTGCACCGCCGGCGCCCACTGCCCCATCAGTTCCATGCCGGCGTTGCCGTTGCCCATGGTCGCGGCCTGACCGTCGGGCGAACCGAACTCCGCGCCGAGGAAGCCCTTCTGGAACGGCTGCAGATCGACGAGCTCCTTGAGCCGCTCACCGGCGGCGACGAGGTCGGGGGTGTCGAAGTTCTTGCTGTCGACGGCCTTCTGCAGCGCGTCGACACCACCGATGCGCATCGCCAGGTAGGACCAGTAGAAGTGGGCCGGCCACTTGTCCTTGCCGGCCAGCGCGACCGGGGTGATGCCGGCGGCCTTGAGCTTGCGGACCGCGTCGAGCACGCCGTTCCAGGTGGTGGGGGTCTCGGTGATGCCGGCGCGGGTGAAGAGCTCCTTGTTGTACCAGAACCCGACCATGCCGATGTCGAACGGAATGCCGTAGATCTTGCCGTCGATCGTGTACGGCTCCATGGCCGCGGGCAGGATGCCCTTGACCAGGTCCTTGACGTCGTCGGTGAGGTCCTTGACCAGGCCGGCGTCCACCTGCTGCTTCAGCACGCCGCCGCCCCAGGACTGGAACAGGTCCGGCGGGTCGCCCGCCTGGGTGGCGGTGGTGAGCTTGGCCTTGAACGCCTCGTTCTCCAAGGGCTGGATGGTGAACGTGACGTTGCTGTGCGCGGACTTGTACTCGTTGGCCATCGCCTGCCAGACCGGGAGCATCGGCTCGGTGTTCTGGATGTGCCACCAGTTGACGGTCTGCGGGGCGTTCGGGTCGCTCGACTTGTCGTCACCGCTACAGGCGCTCAGCAGGTACGCGCCGGCGCCGGCACCGGCGAGGCCGAGCAGCGTTCGGCGGGAGAGGTGCGAGGTCATGATCCATCCCTTCGGGAACTCACGGGGTGCTCGGTTGCCGGCCGCGCCGGCGTGGTGGGAACCTATGGATCTCCGGAACTTTCAAAAAGCTTCGCCGGTATTACCGGTCGATGGCGGGCACGCTACGAGCTGTTTCCGCAACGGTCAAGCCCTCTGTCCTATTGCGAAAAGACCGGCTAGCGTAGGCAGGACTTTCAGCGATCCGGGACCGCAAGTTTCCGGAAGTTCCAGACAGCCCGTCCAGAGGAGCCTCTACGTGTCGACCGACATCGCTAACGTGGCGACCGCTACCCGGTCGATCCGCAACCCTGTCCTCGCCGGGTTCCACCCGGATCCCTCGATTCTGCGGGTCGACGACGACTACTACCTGGCTACCTCGACCTTCGAGTGGTATCCGGGCGTGCGTGTGCACCATTCGCGTGATCTCGTGAACTGGCGCACCCTGAGCGGGGTCATCACCGACCGCCGCCTGCTCGACCTGCGTGGCTGCGGTGACTCCAACGGCGTGTGGGCACCCGACCTGACGTACCACGACGGTCTGTTCTACCTCGTCTACAGCGACGTGGCCAGCTTCGCCAGCGGCTACTGGGATCCGCAGAACTTCCTGGTCACCGCCGAGGACATCGCCGGCCCCTGGTCGGACCCGGTGAAGCTGCACGGGCGCGGCTTCGACGCGGCGCTGTTCCACGACGAGGACGGCACCACGTGGTTGCTGAGCATGAGCGCGGACTGGCGACCCGGCCGGGACCGCTTCGGCGGCATCGAGATCCAGCAGTACGACCGGGTCGAGCGTCGGCTGGTCGGCAGCCCGCGCATGCTGTTCACCGGCACCTCGGTCGGCGTCACCGAGGGCCCGCACATCTACCGCCACGACGGGTGGTACTGGCTGATCACCGCCGAGGGCGGCACCAGTTGGGAGCACCAGGTCACCGTGGCGCGGTCCCGGGAGCTGTTCGGGCCGTACGAGGTCGATCCGGACGGGCCGCTGCTCACCTCCGTGGGTCGCCCCGACCTGCGGTTGCAGAAGGCGGGTCACGGCAGCCTGGTTCGTACCCAGACCGACGAGTGGTACCTGGCCCACCTGGTGGGGCGCCCCTACTCCCCGCTGGGCAGTTGTGTGCTCGGTCGGGAGACCGCGATCCAACGGGTCGAGTGGCCGTCGGGTGAGTGGCCGAAGATCGCCGGAGGGGTTCCGGCGGACGAGGTCGTCGCACCCGACCTGCCCGCGCACCCGTGGCCGGCGGAGCCCGAGACCGACCACTTCGACGCCCCCGAGCTGGGCCTGTGCTGGTCGACGCTGCGCCGACCGGCCAGCACCGACTGGGTCGACCTGCACGCCCGCCCGTCGTACCTGCGGATCCACGGCGGGCAGTCGCCGGTCGGGCGGCAGGCTCCGAGCCTGGTCGCGCGACGTGTCGGGGCGATGCACTGCTCGCTGGAGACCGTCGTCGAGTTCGACCCCGCCGACCACCGGCAGCTCGCCGGCATCACCGCCTACTACAACACGCTGAACTGGCACCACCTCTACCTGACCCGTGACGACGACGGGCGGACGGTGTTGCAACTGCTCAGCTCCGACAACGGACGGCGCACCCCGTACCCGGATCTGACCGTTGACGTCAGCGGCGTCACCCGGGTCGGTCTACGGGCCGTGTTCGACGGGCCGGTGGTGCGTTTCGACTACGACCTCGGCGCCGGTTGGCAGCCGGCCGGCGTCGACCTGGACGCGACCATCCTGTCCGACGAGCACGCCGCGCTGATCATCGACGGTGAGCCGGCGGCGTGGGGCTTCACCGGGTCGTTCCTCGGCCTGTGGGTACAGGATCTCGGCGGCGACGGCGCGTACGCCGACTTCGACCTGGCCACCTACCGGGAGCAGTGAGCACGCGGACGGCACCCGGCGGGTGCCGTCCGCGTTCCAGCCCTACCTGGCCTGGGCGGCGACGGCGCGGAGCTGGCCGAGGGTGGTGCGGAAACCGTGGCCCGACGCGGCCGGGTCCTCGGTGACCAGGCCGCTGACGGCCATGGCCTGCGAGCGGGACGCCGCGACCGCGTCGTCGCCGTCCCCGGTCACGTCGAACACGCCGAAGTCTCCGCTGAGCGTGCGGAACGCCGGGGCGGCCGGGTCCTTGGCGAGGTAGAGCACCGCGACCTGGCCCGGTTCGAGCGTGGACATGTGGGCCATGTCCGGCACGCCTCCGGGCAGGCTGGCGAGCGTGATCCGCGTTCCGGCGTTCACGGACGCCCCGTTCGCCGCGCGCAGCACCTCGTCGACCCGGAAGCCGGCCGGCTCGACCTCACCGCGTACCACCAGGTCCGCGGTCTCACTGAGTTGCCGGACCGTGCCGTACCCGCGCAGCTTGCCCTGCGCCGGCGGCGGCGCCGCGTCGGTCGGTGCGACAGCGGTCGGCGTGGCGGCGCTGCTCGTGGCGGGCGCGCCGACCGGGTCGGCGCCGTCGGTGCCGCCGCAGGCGGACAGCGCCGCCACGGCGAGCACGGCGGCGGCCGTGGCCCAGAGAGGCCGGGTACGGCGGGGGTCGACTGCCATGGAGCACTCCTTGCGTCTCGGTGCCGTCCCAGGTCTGCTCGCTCAGGACGCGGCACTGCTGACGACATCTAACTGCGCGGTCCGGGCATCGAGCTCTCGGGTAGCCGTCAACGAGGTGAACATGCCTCGTCACGGACGGCTGACATCGATTGACGGCACACCGACGTACTGATATCTGTTAATACAGTTTCCTGATGCTCGCGGTGCCCGCCGGGGGCCGATGCGCCACGCCGGGCCATCGACCGGCCGGCGGCGCGCCGCCCCTTCCCCAAGGACCCCCATGGTGCACAGAAGAACAGCCGCCTACGTCGCGGGCACCCTGCTGATCGGCGTCGCCGCCGTCGGCTACGGCCTGCCGTCGGCGAGCGCCGCCACCGCCGGCCCGATCACCGGCCTCGCCGGCAAGTGCGTCGACGTGGCCGGTGCCAACCCGGCCAACGGCACGGCCGTCCAGCTCTACGACTGCAACGGCAGCGCGGCCCAGACGTGGACCGTCGGCAACACCGACAACTCGATCCGGGCGCTCGGCAAGTGCCTCGACGTCACCGCCGCGTCGACCACCAACGGCGCCAAGATCCAGCTGTACGACTGCAACGGCACCGGCGCGCAGAAGTGGACCACCAGCAACGGCGCCCTCGTCAACTCCGCCTCCGGCAAGTGCCTCGACGTCACCGACCGCAGCACCGCCAACGGCGCCCGGTTGCAGATCTGGACCTGCGGCGGCACCACCAACCAGCAGTGGACCCTGCCCGGCGGCGGCAGCACCCCTCCGCCCACCACCCCGGCCGGGACCAACCTCGACGACCCGACGAAGAAGGACGTCGCCATGCAGCTCGTCTCGGCTGCGGAGAACTCCTCCCTCGACTGGCGTGCCCAGTTCTCCTACATCGAGGACATCGGCGACGGACGCGGCTACACCGCCGGCATCATCGGCTTCTGCTCCGGCACCGGCGACATGCTCGAACTGGTCCAGGCGTACACGAACAGCAAGCCCGGCAACGTGCTGGCCGGCTACCTGCCGGCGCTGCGCGCCGTCAACGGCACCCCCTCGCACTCGGGCCTCGACCCGAACTTCCCCCGCGACTGGCGCACGGCGGCCAACGACTCGGTCTTCCGGGCCGCCCAGGAGGCCGAGCGGGACCGCGTCTACTTCAACCCGTCGGTACGCGACGGCAAGAACGACCAGGTCCGGGCACTCGGCCAGTTCGCCTACTACGACGCAGCGGTCATGCACGGGTACGAGGGCATGCGTCAGATCCGCAACCGCGCCCTCGCCCGGGCGAAGCCCCCCGCGCAGGGCGGTGACGAGCGGACCTGGCTCAACGCCTTCCTCGACGAGCGGGTCATCGAGATGAAGAAGGAAGAGGCCCACTCCGACACGTCCCGGGTCGACACGGCCCAGCGGGTGTTCCTCAACAACGGCAACTTCAACCTGAACACGCCGTTGACGTTCGCCGTCTACGGCGACCAGTTCCGCATCGGCTAGGGCTCGTTCCAGTCTTTCTGGAACAGGCCTCAACGCGCATCAGCTCAGGGCGCCGGCGAGCCGGCGCCCTGAGTCGTGCCCGGGGTCCGCCCGGGCCGGGCTGTGGCGGGTCGGGGTGGGCCGGTCGGGGTGGGCCGGTCGGGGTGGGCCGGAGCAGCCTTGCCTTGACGCTGACGACAAGGTTTAGCCTGGTCGCGGCAGGCTGGTCGAGGAGGTCTGATGCTGATCGGCGAGCTGGCGGAACGAGCCGGCACGAGCACCCGGACGCTGCGCTACTACGAAGCCCACGGCCTGGTGCACCCGCAGCGCTCGGCGAACGGGTACCGCGTCTACGACGAGGCGGAGCTACGGGTCGTCCAGGAGATCCGGGCGCTGCTCGACGTCGGTTTCGGCCTCGACGACGTCCGCCCCTTCGTCGCCTGCCTGCGGGCGGGCAACGCGTCCGGCGACGTCTGTCCCGATTCCGTGCTGGTGCTGCGACGCAAGCTCGCCGAGGTCGACGACTACCTCGACCGGCTCGGAGCGGTCCGTCAGCAGTTGCACACCCAGCTCACCCACGCCATCGCGCACCGGGAGGAAATATGCCCCAGGAAACGAGCGTCAGCTCCCTGATCACCGTCACCGACGACACGTTCGCCGAGCTGGTGCTGACCAGCGACCGACCCGTCGTCGTCGACTTCTGGGCGGAGTGGTGCCCGCCGTGCAAGATGATCGAGAAAAGTCTCGTCGAGCTGGCACAGGAGTTCGGCGACCGGATGGTCATCGCCAAGCTCAACACCGACGACAACCCGCAGGCCACGCGGCGCTACGCGGTCATGTCCCTGCCGACGCTGCTGGTGTTCCGTGGGGGCGAGGTCGTCGGCTCGGTCGTCGGGTCCCGGCCGAAACTCCACCTGCGGCAGAGCCTAACCATGCACGCCGGCCTGTGACCGTCACCGCCGCTCGGCTACACCGAGCACCGCTTGTTCCCGGCGACGACCCACGCGGCACCTGTCCGGCCTGACGACCTTCACATACCCCAAGATCACGTGTGGGCGGCGAGGCGTACCCACTCCACTCAGGCGACCGATGATCGGCCTCACCCGCGCCTCCGTCGACCGCGTCGTCGCCTGGGCCACGCTCTTCAGCACCCAGGAACCTCCGCTCCACCCGGCAGCGATCGATCATGGCGACTGAAGTTGTCGTACACCTGTTCTAGTCTCTGGCCCATGGTTGAGGAGTTGGCGCAGGCGGACGACGCGGTCGCCGCCTGCGTCGACGCCGCCGTCTGGTCCCTGCCGGAGCACGACCTGGTCGCCGCGCTCGACGCCGCGCACCGTCTTCAGCAACGCCTCGCCGCCGTCACCCTGACCCTGGTCCGTGAGATCGACGGCCGCGGCACCGCCCGCACGCACGGCGCGTCCAGCACCGCCGTGTGGTTGCGCGAACGCCTGCGGATGACCGTTCCCGCCGCCCGCCGCCTGGTCGACCTCGCCAGCACCCTGGACACCGGCAACCCTGGCATCCGGCAAGCGCTGGCCGGCGGCGCCGTCACCCTGGACCAGGCCCGCGTCATCGCCGACACGGCCGCCACGGTGACGACGTCGGCGGGCGTCGAGGTGGCCGACAAAGCCGTCGGCGTGCTCGTGGAATGGGCCGGGCAGTTCGACCCCACCCTGCTACGTCGCATGGGCACCCGGATCCTCGACCACGTCGCCCCCGACCTCGCCGACGCCGCCACAGCCGCGGCCCTCGCCGCCGAGGACGCCCGCGCCACCCGCGACCGACACCTCACCATCTCCGAACAGACCGGAGGGCGACTGCGACTCACCGGCACCCTCGACGCCGAAACCGCCGCCCTGCTACGCGCCGCCATCGACCCACTCAGCGCACCCACCGGCCCCGACGACGGGCGATCCCCCGGGCAACGCCGCCACGACGCGCTCGCCGACGTCTGCCGGCTCGCCCTGCGCACCGGTGAGCTGCCCGACAGCGGCGGCGACCCGGCCCAGATCGTCGTCACCACCGACTACGACGCGTTGACCCGGCAGCTGGGCTCCGGGGCGCTCGACATCGGGCTGCGGCTCACCCCTGGCACGGTGCGCCGACTGGCCTGCGACGCCACCATCCTGCCCGCCGTCCTCGGCGGTCCGGGCCAGGTCCTCGACGTCGGTCGACAACGCCGACTCGTCACCGGCCCACTGCGGCGGGCGCTGGTGCTGCGTGACGGCGGATGCGCCTTTCCCGGCTGCGACCGACCACCACGCTGGTGCGCCGCCCACCACATCCGCCACTGGGCCGACGGCAGCCCCACCAACCTCGACAACGCCGTCCTACTCTGCGGCCACCACCACCGACACCTCCACCACAGCGAGTGGGCGGTGCGGCTTGGCGACGACGGCAAGCCGGAGTTCGTGCCGCCCGCCTGGCTCGACCCCGACCAACTTCCGCGCCGCAACCACTACCACCGACGCAGATAGGGCGGCGAGCACGAGGGTCTGAGCGGCCCGACGAGCGGAGCCCTCGTGCCGGCTACCGCTCGATGCGGAATGCGCTCCTGCACCTACGTAGGCCCGTCGTCATCGGTCGGTGGCCTGCGATATCGTGCGCGCTGGACGCGAGGACGGGGATGGGGCTCAATGAGGCGCACAAGACTGTCAGGCTCAGCGGTCGCCGGCACAGTGATGGCGGCGATCCTGCTATCCACGACCGGGTGTACGAGGCAGGATGACGCACCCGCGCCGGCGGCCGTAACGCAGTCATCGCCCCCTGCGGTGGCGATGCGCGTCCACGGGCCGGCCACGCTTCTGGGCACCTGGCCCGAGTCCGTGGATCGAGGTCTACACGACCGGGCCGAGCAGAACATGGGCAACTTCAAGAAGCTGTTGAACACCGAGCCCACGAGCTTGATGGGCACCGCCTACGTCCGGGCGAAGGAGGTGCAGTCCCGAGAGCGCGGGCTGCACATCCCCGGCGACGACCAGCGGGTGATCGTGATCAGCGCATTGTCGGGCACGGTCACCGATCCCACGGCGACGCTGGGCAAGATCTTCGGCGGAATACCGAACATCACCGACGTGCGCCCGGTCCCGCCCGGCCCTCTGGGCGGGACGGCTGGTTGCGGCATCGGCCAAGCCACGACAGGCGTCCGTGTCGACATCTGCGCATGGAGCGACCACCACACACTCGGTATGGTGACCTTCGTCGGCTTCGCGCAGACGGATGACTCGCATGCCGTGTTCGGCCAGATCCGCGCCGAAGTGGAGCGACCGGCGAAATGACTTGACCTCAAGCTCGGGTGAGGTCCTAGCCTCCGATAACGGAGGTAATGCATGAGCATGGAAGTTACCGCGTGGATGTCTCTGCACCACGCGATGAACGCGCAGGACGAGCGTCCGCTGTCCCGTGCGACGTTGAAGCGCATCGCGCGGTTCGCGCGACCACACCGTGGGATGATCGTCAGGTTCCTGTTGTTGAGCGTGGTGACGGCAGTCCTCACGGTCGCGGCGCCGATCCTCGCCGGCCGGGTGGTCGACGCGATCGTGGACGGCGCCGAGAGCAGCCTCGTGATCCGGCTGGCGGTGCTGATCGCAGTGATCGCGCTCGCCGAGGCCGGCCTGGGTCTGGTGACGCGGTTCCTGTCCGCGAGCATCGGTGAGGGGCTGATCGTGCAGCTCCGGACGGCGGTCTTCGACCACGTCCAGCGCATGCCGGTGGCGTTTTTCACCCGGACCCGCACGGGTGCGCTGGTCAGCCGGCTGAACAACGACGTGATCGGGGCGCAGCGCGCCTTCAGCGACACCCTGTCGAGCGTGGTCGGCAACACCGTCACGCTGGTCCTGACGTTGGCCGTGATGCTCACCTTCTCGTGGCAGATCACGGTGCTGGCGCTCGTCCTGCTGCCCATCTTCGTGCTTCCCGCCCGACGCATGGGGTCGAAGCTCGCCCGGTTGCAGCGGGAGGCCGCCGAGCACAACGCGGCCATGAGCACCCGCATGACGGAACGTTTCTCCGCGCCCGGCGCCACGTTGGTCAAGCTGTACGGGCGGCCGGCCGAGGAGTCCGCCGAGTTCGCGGCACGGGCCCGGCGGGTCCGCGACATCGGCGTGCGTACCGCAATGCTCCAGTGGGTCTTCATCACCGCACTCACCGTTGTCGGCTCGCTGGCGCTGGCCCTGGTGTACGGGCTGGGCGGCCTCTACGCCCTACGGGGCAGCCTCGACGCCGGGACCGTGGTCGCCCTCGCACTGCTCCTGTCGCGCCTGTACGCGCCGTTGACGTCGCTGGCCAGCGCCCGGGTCGAGGTGATGAGCGCTCTGGTGAGCTTCGAGCGGGTGTTCGAGGTCCTGGACCTCAAGCCGCTGATCCTCGACAAGACCGACGCCCGGCCCCTCCCTGAGGGACCGGTCGCTGTGGAGTTCGAGGGCGTACGGTTCGGCTACCCGTCGGCGGACAAGGTGTCGCTCGCGTCCCTGGAGGACGTGGCGAAGCTCGACACGCGCGGCGGCGAAGAAGTGCTGCACGGTGTGTCGTTCCGCGCCGAGGCGGGGCAGATGGTCGCGCTCGTCGGCTCCTCCGGGGCGGGCAAGTCGACCATCGCGCAGCTCGTGCCACGCCTGTACGACGTCGAGGACGGTGCGGTGAAGCTCGCCGACGTCGACGTACGCGACCTGTCGGCCGAGTCGATCCGGTCGGCGTTGGGCGTGGTGACCCAGGACGGGCACCTCTTCCACGAGAGCATCCGCGCCAACCTGGTCTTCGCCCGGCCGGACGCGACCGAGGACGAGATGTGGGACGTGCTGCGGCGCGCCCGGCTCGACGAGCTGATCCGCTCGCTTCCGGACGGGCTCGACACGGTCGTCGGCGAACGCGGTTACCGACTGTCGGGCGGTGAGCGGCAACGGCTCACCATCGCGCGGCTGCTGCTGGCCCGGCCGCGCGTGGTCATCCTCGACGAGGCGACCGCGCATCTCGACTCCACCTCGGAGGCCGCGGTCCAGGACGCTCTCGCCGAAGCCCTGACCGGCCGGACGAGCGTGGTCATCGCGCACCGGCTCTCCACCATCCGGGCGGCAGATCAGATCCTCGTCGTCGAGGACGGGCAGATCGTCGAACGCGGGCGGCACAGCGACCTGCTCGCCGCCGGTGGCCGGTACCAGGAGCTGTACCGCACCCAGTTCGCCCAGGACCAGCCGGCCGTCCAGGAGCAACGCGTCGCCGTCTGAGCCAGCCCGCCCGAAGCCCCGCCGCCGCCCACCCCGAGCGAGCATCAGGGCGGACGGCGAACAACCCAGTCGCCCGCCCTGGGTGGGCCAGGGCGGGCGACGGCATCAGACTTTAGGCAGGGGATCCGGAGCGGCCCCTGCTCCATCGGCGATTCGGTGACGACCAGGTCAGTCGTCGTCGTCCTTGTCGCCCGCGTCGTCGTCGGCGTCGTCGTCCTTGTCGTCGTCGTCGGCGGCGTCGTCATCGTCGTCGACCGGCTCCTGCTCGGCCTTGACCACCGAGCCGCTGTCCCGGTCGACGTCCACCTCGTGCTCGGTGTCGCCGGCGACGATCTCGACGCTCCACACCGGTCGGCCGTTCTCCTGCTCGGCCTCGACCTCGACGATCTGACCGCCACCGGCCTTGGCGAGCGCGATCTCACCGGCGCGGGTCTCGTCGACCGCGCTGCCCGCCGGCGCACCACCGGCCGGCGCACCGCTCGACGGAGCGCCGCTCGACGGCGTACCCGATGGGGTGTCGGTCGACGGCGAACCGCTGGCCGACGGCGAACCGCTCGCACCGGCCGGGTCCGTGGGCGTCGGGGCGACGGTCGCCGCGGCGAGGGTCGTGCCGCCCGACCGCGAGTCGTTCGCGGCGTTGACGCCCAGCGCGACCCCGGCCACCGCCAGCACCGCCGCACCGCCGACCGACGCCAGAAGCAGATTGGTGCGCTTCATCGTGGTGTCCACCTTTCCTCGGTTGTCGACTTCGAGGATCGGCTGAACCGGGATAGCAGCGCGCTGTCCGAACACTAAGGCCGGGTTAAAGCGTGCGGCGTGGACGGCTCAGAGCGCCATCGTCATGAAGACGTCGGCGCGGGCGTACGGCGGCAGCGGGACCTGCTCGGGGCTGACGTGCTGGAAGCCGGCAGTTTCGTAGAGGTGCACGGCGTTCGGAAGCTTGGTGCTGCTGCCCAGGAACAGGGTGGTCGCGCCGAGCTGGCGGGCGCGCGTGATCGCCGCCTCGATGAGCCGGCGGCCGAGGCCCCTGCCGCGTACCGCCGGGGTCACCGCCATCTTCGACAGTTCGAAGACGTCGTCCGAGCTGCGGACCACTGCGACACAGCCGATGATCTTCCCGCCGTCGCGGACGATCAGCACGTCGCCGCCCGGTTCGACGATGGCGGCGAACGGGTCGTTGAGCGTCCTGCGGTCCGACTCCTCGATGGTGAAGAAGTGGGAGATCCATTCTTCGTTCAACGTCCGGAAGGCCTCCGCCTCCTCGGCGGTCGTCATGGACGTGACGGTCAGCGTGCTCGGGTTCATGGCCCGATTCTCCGGTCGCCGCTACTCGAACGTCCACCGCTTTGAGCCCGCGCGGGCGCGCTGACCTGCTCGGCGCGCTAGCCGCGCCGGTTGAGTTCCGCTTCGAGCCGCTGGACGAGCGTCTTGCGGTCCTTGCTGGCTCGTTCGTTACGCAGGGCGGTCTTGAGCTGTCGGGTGTCCAGGCCACGGACCAGCTTGGCCGCCTCGGCGACCGACATCTCCGTCATCCGGCCGGCGGTGGTGGCGTCCCGCCGCGCCCGTTTGGCCGGCCCGGTGTTGGCCACGTACTGCCTACCGGTCCGGGATGCTTCGCGCTTCTTGGTGTCGGTAGCGCGCTTCTGGCTCTCCGACATCTCGTCCCAGGCCTTCTTGGGCAGGTAGCGGCTCGTCGTGCCGCCCTGGCGGGCTCGGGTGTCGCCCTCCTTGGTCTGCCATTTCTCGTTGCCCCAGCGCTGCAGAGCCTTCTGCCGGTCGTCCTTCGGGCCCAGAAATCCCCCGCCGCGCCTCTTGTACTCCTGCGTGACCAGTTGCGACTTGCGCGCCGACCACTGCCCCGGCCTGCCGCCCTTGTCGGAAGCCTTGATCTCTTCCTTGATCTGCTCTCTGAGCTCGGGTTTCGTATACCGCGCCATGACTGGCAGCTACCCGGCACCGCAGCGGCTATGCCTCCGGCAACGACGCCGGAGGCAACGACGCCGGAGGCAACGACGCCGGAGGCAACGACGCCGGCGGCAACGACGCCGGCGGCCCGAGCCGCAGCAGCACCTGCGCCCCGCCGCCCGGACCGGCACGCAGGTCCAGGCGACCGCCGGCGGCCTGCGCGGCACGGCGGGCGATGTCCAGGCCGAGGCCCGTCGACCCGGCCGCGCTCGCGCCCCGCTGGACCGCGCCGACCGGCATGCCCGGGCCCTCGTCGGCGACGGTGAGGACGACCTCCCCGGCGTCGCCGGCGAGCCGGACGGCGAACGGCGTGCCGTCGGGGGTGTGCGCGAAGACGTTGCCGAGCAGCGCGTCCACGGCCGCCGTCAGATGGTCGGCGGCCACACCGACCGGGAGGGGGCCGGGCGCCAGGTCGAGGGTGACGGCCCGACCGGTGTCCTCGGCCAGCACCGACCAGAACGCGACCCGGTCGGCGACGATCGCCGCCGCGTCCGCCACGGCCGGCTGGGCCGCCGGTGAGTGCCGCCACCGGGCCTGTCGGATCAGCCCGGTGACCGCGCGTTCGAGACCGTCGGCCGCCGCCGTGATCCGGGCTGCGTCGTCCGGGTCGCGCAACGACTCCGCCTCCAGCCGCAACGCCGTCAGCGGGGTACGCAACTGGTGTGACAGGTCGGCGACCTGTTCGCGTTCCTGGACCAGGAGTACCTGGATGCGGGTGGCGAGATGGTTGAGCGCGCCGGCCACCTCGCGCAGCTCGGGCGGGCCGGCGGGGGTGACCCGGGCGTCCAACTCGGCGTTGGCCAGGCGGTGGGAGACGGCGGAGAGGTCGCTGATCGGGCGAACCAGGGTGCGCGCCAACCGGTCGGCGACCAGCAGCCCGATCAGCACGAGGATCACGCCGAGCAGCGCCAGCACCAGCCACGCCCTGGTGACCCCGGCGGTCAGCTCGTGCTGCGGCACCGCGATCCGGATCACGCCGGTGCCGTCCGCCCGACCCTGCACGGCGATGACCACCTCCCGGCCGTCCGCCGACTCCCCGGTGAGGCTCTGCCCGCGCGCGGCCAGGGCCACCGCCGGGGTACGGGGGGTCTGCGCGCCGAGTACCGTCCCGTCCGGCAGGAAGACGCTCACCGGCCGTCCGGACTCCGCCGCGAGCTGCTCCACGGTGAGCCGGATGGTCGCCGCGTCGGCGGTGCCGACCACCGGCACCAGGCTCTGCGCGTCGGCGGTGGCCCGGACGGTGGCCCGGTCCTCCGCGACGGTACGGACCAGCAACGCCAGCGGCACCAGGAACGCGACGAGGGTGAGCACGCTGACCGCGGCGACCAGCAGCGCGAGACGTGCCCTCACGGTTGCGCCGCCGGCGCTTCGAGACGGACCCCGACCCCGCGCACGGTGTGCAGGTAGCGGGGCTGCTGGGCGTTCTCCCCCAACTTGCGACGCAACCAGGACAGGTGCACGTCGACGGTCTTGTCCGCGCCGCCGTACGGGATCTGCCACACCTCGGTGAGCAGCTCACGTTTGGTGACCACCTGGCCGGGCCGGCCGGCCAGGTGGTGCAGCAGGTCGAACTCGCGGGGGGTCAGCTCGACGGTCACCCCGTCCAGGGTGACCTGTCGGGCCCGGGGGTCGACGCGCAGCCCACCGACGACGAGCGCCGCCTCCTGCGCGTCGGCGCCGGAGGGGCCCCGGCGCAGCACCGCCCGAGCGCGGGCATCGAGCTGCGCCGCGGTGAACGGCTTGACCACGTAGTCGTCGGCGCCCGCGTCGAGCACCCGCACGATCTCGGTTTCGTCGTCGCGCGCGGTGGCCACGATGACCGGCACCGAGCTGACCGCGCGCAGCATCCGCAGCAGTTCACGCCCGTCCAGGTCGGGCAGGCCCAGGTCGAGCACGACGAGGTCGGGCCGGTCCTCCAGCGCGTCGCGGAGCCCGGCCATCGCGGTCGAGGCCGCGGCCACCGCGTGGCCGCGTTCCCGGAGGGCACGGATCAGCGGGGTACGGATGGTCAGGTCGTCCTCGATGAGCAGCAGGCGGGCCACAGGTGGCAGGCTAACCGCTTCCGCCGCCGGCGAGACGCACGTTAACCGTGCCTTAGCCTCCGCATGTGCCGACGACAACGATTGATCGGGGATAGTCGGAGCATGGGCCGTCGTTCGATCCTCGTCGCCACCGGGTGGGTGGCCACCGCCGCCGCGGCAACCCTGATCGGGTTGGGCGCGATCCGGTTGGTGGGCGAGAGCATCACCGGCACCCCGGGCGGGGTGCGCAGCGCGGCCGAGATCGAGCGGGCGCTCGCCGCACCGGAACCGACGCCGACCGGCACGACGGGCGCTGCTCCTACCGCGCCGGGCACGAGCGCAGCACCGGGCGGAACGAGCGCCGCGCCGAGCGCCAGCTCCGGGGTCCGCCGGGGGTTCGCCACCGACGGTGGCACGGCCGTGGCCGAGTGCGGCGCCGGCGGCGTACGCCTCGTGTCCTGGGCACCCGCGCAGGGCTACCGGGTCCGGGACGTGGACCGGGGCCCGGACGACGACGTCGAGGTCACGTTCCAGGGGCCGACCCGGGAGTACGAGTTGAAGGTGCGCTGCATCGGCTCGGAGCCGGTGTCCGTCGCCGACGACTGAACCGCCGCCGGCAGCTGTGGGCGGGGTTGTCGCGGTAGGCCACCATGTCGTCATGGTGGCGCTATGGCGGGACGAGTCTGGACACCTCCGCGCCTGGCGGGTCGGCCGACGCCGTCTCGCCTGGCGGCCCCGCTTTCCTCAGCCGGAGTGGCTCGCCGGCGGAGACGGCGGACCGTTCGAGCTGCTCGTCCTCCCCGTCCTCGTCCTGATTGGCCTTGGCTACCTGCTCACCTGGCTCGCCGCGCTGCTGGCCACCGTGGTCGTCTGGCCGTATCGAGCGGTCTCCGGGCGTTGGCCGGTCGTCGCCTACCCGATCGATTCGTCTCTCGCCGCGACGGACGACCAGCGCGGCGACCGGCCGTATCGGCAACAGGTGACGGGCCGCGCCGCCGCCGTGACGCTCACCCGGCAGTGGGCGCGCAACATCGAACAGCACGGCCACCCGGAACCCGCGCCACCACCCAGCCGGTGAGGGACGGACGTGGCCGGCACGAAGGATCGTGCCGGCCACGTCATCGGTGGTGGTTCAGCTGGTGTACGCCTCCACCTCCCAGAGCGAGTGGCCGTAGCCGGTGCCCCGGGCGGTGCCGTTGATCCGCAGGTAGCGACCGTTGGCGTTGAGCGCTGTGTGTTCGTCCACCCCGCCATCGCCGCCGGTCACCGACTTCACAGTGGTCCAGGTGGTGCCGTCGTTCGAGGTCTGGATCTGGTACGCGCTGCTGTACGCCGCCTCCCAGCTCAGCTTGACCCGACCGATCGCGGTCGGGCTGCCGAGGTCGACGCGGATCCACTGCGGGTCGGAGAAGGTGCTCGACCAGCGGGTGGTGAGGCTGCCGTCGACCGCCTGGGCGCCGGTCACGTCGGCTCCCTCGTTGCTGGACGTCGTCGTCGGCTTGTTCAACAGCAGGTTGCCGGTCGGTCCCGTCGGGCCGCCGGTGCCGCCGTACACCTCGAACTCGAACAGCGAGTAGCCCCAGGCGGTGCCCCGGGTGGTGCCGAGGAGTCGGACGTACCGGCCGGAGCCGGTGAGCCCGGTCAGGTCGTCCACCCCGCCGTCGCCGCCGGTCACCGTGCGGATCGTGGTGAAGGTGACGCCGTCCGGGGAGGTCTGGATCTGGTAGCCGCTGCCGTACGCCGCCTCCCAGGTCAGCTTGACCCGGTTGATCGCGTAGGTGGCACCGAGGTCCACGTCGATCCACTGCGGGTCACTGAACGCGCTGCCCCAGCGGGTGGCGGCCGCGCCGTCGAACGCGTTGGCCGCGCCGTACGCGCCCTCGACGCTGGAGGCTCGCGCCGGCTTGCCCCGGGCCAGGTTCGCGCCCGGCTCGGGATCCGGGTCGGGGTCCGGGTCCGGCCCCGGTCCACCGGGGCTGGTGGAGAGGGTGAACTCGTCGATGTCGAAGTACGGGCCGGTGCCCTTGAAGACCAGGAACAGGGTCCGGGTGCCGGTGACGGCGGTGATCCCCCCGGTGACGGTGGCGAAGGTGGCGTACCCGCCGGTGGGTGTGACGGTGGCCGAGCCGACCAGCGGGCCGGTGGGCGAGTCCACCCGCAGCTCCAACGTGCCACCGCCGCCGGCCGGCGCGCCGACCCGGGCGCTGAACGACTGGACGCCGGTCAGGTTGTACGGGCGGAACGAGATCCAGTCGTTGTTGTCGATGTAGCCGACCGCCGCGCCGCCGTGCCCGGCCGCACCCGCCACGATCTGGACGCCGGACGAGTCACCGAAGTGCTCGGCCTGACGTACCCGAGGTTGCAGGACGGCCTGGGTGTGCGTGGTCAGCGCGGGCTGACCGCCGCCGCCCAGGTCGGTGTACTCGGCGTCGATGATGCCGAAGATGTTCGCCGCGGTGTCGTGCTCGCCGTCGGCCGAGGTCTGGATGACCCCGGAGCAGCCCTGCACACTGCCGAGCTGGTGGCCGTGCGAGTCGTGGCCGAGGACGTAGTTCACCTTGACCCGGGCGCAGTTGATCGCACCGTCCTGGGCGTCGGTGACGGTGACGGTGAACGGGACCGCGTCCCCGAAATTGAAGGTCTGCCCGTTCAACGGGGTGTTCACGGTGACCACCGGGGCGCTGTTGCCGACGGTGACCACCACGCTCGCGGTCGCCGTCTTGCCGGTGGTGTCCCGGACCGTCAAGGTCGGGCTACGGGTCCCGTTGGTGGTGTACGTGAAGCTGGGGTTCGCCGCCGTCGAGTCGGTGGTGCCGTTGTTGTCGAAGTCCCACGCGTAGGTGAACGGGTCGCCGTCCGGGTCGAGGGTGCCGGCCGAGGAGAAGGCCACGGTCAGCGGCGCGGTGCCACTGGTCGGGGTGGCGGACACCTTAGCGACGGGTGCCCGGCCCTCGCGGGCGTACTCGATGCGGTAGAGCGCCGAGTTCGCGTCGCCGTTGAACCAGCCGGTGCCGTAGTCGAGGACGTAGAGCGCGCCGTCCGGCCCGAACTCCATGTCCATGACCTGGGTGCCGGTCCACGGGAACGGGTTGATCTTCAGTGGTTGGCCGGTCGAGTCGAGCTTGATGTTCTTGATCCAGCGGCGGCCGAACTCACCGGCGAAGTAGGTCCCGTCGTAGTACTCGGGGAACGCGACCGGTGAGGTGCTGGTGCGGTCGTACCGGTAGACCGGACCACCCATCGGCGACAGGCCGCCACCGGTGAACTCCGGCGGCGAACCGGAGCCGCCGTACGGCAACCAGGCCGGAATGGCCGGCGGGAGCTGGGTGATGCCGGTGTTGTTGGGCGAGTTGTTCACCGGGCCACCGGCGCAGTTGAACTTCGCCCCGGACGGTCCGGACGGGAAGGTGTAGTCGTTGTACGCGTCGTTGCGGGCGGTGCAGTAGGGCCAGCCGTAGAAGCCGGGACGGTCGATGCGGGCGAACTCGACGTTGCCCGCCGGGCCCCGGTTCGGGTCGGCGGTGCCCGCGTCCGGACCGTAGTCGCCGAGGTAGACGATGCCGGTGGCCTTGTCGACGCTCATCCGGAACGGGTTGCGGAAGCCCATCGCGTAGATCTCCGGACGGGTCCGCGCGGTGCCCGGGGCGAACATGTTGCCGGCCGGGATGGTGTAGCCGCCAGCCGCGCTCGGCTTGATCCGGAGCACCTTGCCGCGCAGGTCGTTGCTGTTCGCCGAGGTGCGCTGCGCGTCGAACGCCGGGTTGCGTCCGGCGCGCTCGTCGATCGGGGTGAAGCCGGCCGAGTCGAACGGGTTGGTGTCGTCGCCGGTGGACAGGTAGAGGTTGCCCGCCGCGTCGAAGTCCATGTCACCGCCGACGTGGCAGCACATGCCCCGGCTGGTCGGCACGTTGAGGATCAGTGTCTCGCTGGCCAGGTTGATGGTGTTGTCCGCGTTGACGGTGAACCGGGCGAGTCGGTTGACGCCGTCCCAGACGGCGAAGTCGGCCGGGGTGCCGGTGGCCGGCGCGCCACCACCGGGGGTGCTCAGTGGTGGGGCGTAGAACGCGTACACCCAGCGGTTGGTGGCGAAGTTGGGGTCGGCCTTGATGCCCTGCAGACCCTCCTCGTCGCCGGTGTAGACCGGCAGGGTGGCGGCGATCTTGGTGTTGCCGTTGGCGTCGGTGTGCCGGATCACGCCGTTGCGGGAGGTGTGCAGCACGCCCCGGTCGGGCAGGACGGTGAGGCTCATCGGCTCACCGGTCTCGGCCGCGCCCTTGGCCAGCTCGACCTGTTGGAAGCTGCTGGTGACGGTGCCACCGCAGTCGGCGTCGACCTCCCCCGCCGCGGTCCTGATGCCGCCGAGCAGGTGCTGGCGGAAGCTCACCTCGCTGTACGACGCGTCGGTGTGGCCCAGGCCGGTGTACCAGGCCCGACCGCCGGAGTAGTTCTGGCACCAGGAGATCGGGTGGTCGGCCCCCATGCTGCCGCCGGTGTACGTGGTCTCGTCCAGCGTGGCCAGCACGTGCACGGTGCCCCGGGGATTGGTCCGGTAGTTGTACAGCTCGTCGAACCGGCTCCACCGCTGCGGCAGCCCCGCAGTGGACGGGTGCACCTGGTCGGCGACCTTGACGGTGACGGTCTGCTCGGCCGGGTGCGAGGCGAAGTACGCCCCGACCAGCCCTCCGTACCACGGCCAGTCGTACTCGGTGTCGGAGGCGGAGTGCACGCCGACGTACCCGCCGCCGCCGGTGATGTAGCGCTCGAACGCGGCCTGCTGGGCGGCGTTGAGCACGTCGCCGGTGGTGGACAGCCAGATCACCGCGGCGAACCGGTCCAGGTTGGCGTCGGTGAACTGGGCGGCGTCCTCGGTGGCCTCCACGGTGAACCCGTTGGCCGCGCCGAGTTGCTGGATGGCGGCGATGCCGGGGGTGATGGATCCGTGTCGGAATCCGGCGGTCTTGCTGAAGACCAGGACGGTGAACGGTGCGGCGCTGGCCGTGGGTGGCGCGGCGACGATGCCGCCCGCCACGAGGATCGTGCTCAGCGCGAGGCCGAGCCACGATCTCAGGGATCTGCGCACAGTGGGGTCCTTTCGCGGTGCGGGGACGGCGTGCGCCGATCACGCCAGGCGGTGGTGGGACGAGATATGTGAATGCATCGTTGCGTTCCGGTGACGGGCGCGTCAAGCACTCTCCCACCATCCGTGAGAGCGTTATCTCCGCAGGTCAGGGACGACTGTGCGACACAAGATCGAATAACGGTTTTCGGGCCACGAGCCGGTCGGGACGCGCATCGACGCACCGGCTCCACGTCGCCGACGTGGCGGTGTCCGAGCGCTGCGACACCGCTACGTCGGCGACGTCGAGTGGATCGTCGCCGCGCCGCCGGTTAGGCAAGGCTGCCCTATCCAAAATATCCCGCGAAAGCGCGAATTGTCCCGTCGGTGCCGGGTACTGCGATGACCCGCACCACCGACGGAAGCGAGAACGCCATGACCGACATGCTGGAGATGCCGCGGGTACACGAGTGCACCGTCACCGACTGCGGCTACAACCACGACGGCTGCCACGCCTTCGCCATCACCATCGGGCAGCAGAACGCCAACTGCGCCACGTTCATCGACACCTCGGCGAAGGGCGGACTGGACCGCGTCATCGCCCAGGTCGGGGCCTGCAAGCGCAGCGACTGCCAGCACAACGCCGAGTTGGAGTGCCACGCACCGTCCATCCGGGTCGGTCCGGGCCAGGACATCGCCGACTGTCAGACGTACCAACCGCGTTGAGCGGACGGGGGCGGTCGTGACGGCCGCCCCCCGAACCGCGTCCCCGCTCAGCGACCGCCCGCGACCAGCTCGGCGATCATTCCCTCGCAGCTGCGGACGACGACCTGCGCACCGCGCCGCTGCGCCAGCGGAAGCAGCGGGTCCTCGGCCCGGTCCCGCCACCGCCACTGCGCCTCGGCGGCGACCTCCCAGAGCCGCTGCGCGGTCGCCTCGTGCTCGACACCGAGCCGGGCGGCGAGGCCCACCCCGTTGCCCCCGACCAGCCGCTGCGCCTCGTCGGCCAACTCCGCGTCGAACCCGAGCCGGGTGTTGCGCAACGCCACCAGCAGGCGCAACTCCCGGAACTCGTGCGCACCCGCGAGGATCTGCTCGACCGCGCCGACCACCTCGTCCGAACCCCGCGTGGGTTCGGCCCGCAGCACCGTCTCCACCGCGGCCAGCGCGGACCGGGCCTTCAACGCGTCCCGGCGGTCGATGAAGCAGCGGGTCACCGACTCGCGCAGCTCGGTCAGACCGCTGCGCCGGATCAGCTCGGCGGAGAGCGTCACCCGACTGTCGAAACCGCTGCGGACCAGGGTGGCCGCCAGCCGGACACCGAAGATCCCGAACCGGTCCAGCAGTGCGGCGCGCACCTCGGTGTCCAGCCCGACCGGCGACTCGCCCCGGAGAATGCGATCGGCCGAGATCAGGTGGGCGTCCAGCTCCGCCCGGGGCACGCGGGCCAGGGCCGCGAGCGCCGCGAAGTCCGACTCGCCGAGCATCCGGCCCGCCAGGCCGAGCATCCCACTGCACGCCACCACGTTCACACTGAGCGCGCCCACCCGTGGATCACGGTAGTGGCGCCGGGCGAGTTGGCGGGCGGTGAGCAGGCCGTCGATCCGGCCTCCCCCGGTCTCGTCCGCCCGGGACAGCACCATGATCACGTTGACCGGGGCGGCCTGCCCGACGGCGCCGTCCCGGGCCGCCTCCAAGACCCGCAGATCGCTGTCGCGCCCGTCGCGGGTCAGGTACAACACCGCGTCCGACTCCCGCAACACCCGCTCCAACACCGACGCCAGGCCCTGCTCGACGTCACCGTTGACCGCCGGCGTGTCGATGAGCGTGATCTGCCGCAGCGCCCGCGTCGGCCACTGCACGACGATGTCGCGCAGGTCGCCGGTGTCCCAGCCGAGATCCACCCGCAGGCCGGTCGCCGACTTCACCACCGCCAACTCCTGCGGAGGCTGACCCGACGGGTACGCGGTGGCGCGCGGCACCGGGCCGTCCTCGTACCAGGTGAAGACCCCGTCGGCCCGCTCGACAGGTGCGACCTCCTCACCCATCAACGCGTTGACCACCGTCGACTTGCCGGATCGCCACGGGCCCACGACCGCGATACGCAGAGGTTGCTCCAACCGGGCCACCTGGTTGCGCAACTGCGCCACGACCCGTGGGTTGTCCTGGTAGAGCTCGATGGCCTGGTGCAGCAGGCCCCACGCCGCCTCGTCCAGGCGCAGCCCCACCGTCATGTCTGCGGTTCCAGCAGCAGCGGAGCGGAGCGTACGCCGGTCAACTGCTGCGCCTGCTCGTAGAGCGCGGCCAGTCGCGTCATCTTCACCCGGATCTCGCGTTGTCGCTGCTCACGAAGGGAGGCGTCGGTGTCAGCCTCCTGCTTCGCGCTGCGGAACGACTGGACGATCGCCTCCTGCAACTCCTCGGTCAGCGCCGTGAAGTGGTCGCGCAGCATCCGCTGCACCTGGCGGACGGCGTCGCGGCAGTCGCGGCTGATCCGGACGAAGACGTCGTCGACGTGGCGCTGGATGGTGGTCTTGACGGTCGCCTGCCGGCGGCGGAGCAACTGCTTGCTCTCGTCGCGGATGCTCTTGCCACCGAAGAGCGCACCGATGCCGACCGAGACCGGGTTGATCATCGGCATTCCGGCCAGGGTGGTCGCCAGCCCGAACATCAGCATGCCGCCGTACGAGCCCTTCATGCCGGTGAACAACTTCTGGCCGGTGGTGAACCTGTCGATCGTCGGCCGTTGCAGCTCCGGCATCCGCTCACCGATGTCGTCCGGCATGGACATCGACCAGGCCGGCAGCACGTCGTAGCCGTACCTGGTGAAGTTGGCGGCCACCCGGCGGGCGATCCAGTCGCAACGCTGGATCAGCCACTCGCGGTTCGCCTCGGCCGCGTCGACCAGGCTCCTCTCCAGCCAGTCCTGAAAGGTCTCCCAGGCCACCAGAGGGTCGGCCGTGTCGAACGCCTCGTCCACCGTACGCAGGATCTCCCGCGTCCGGTCGCGAAGGTCGTACTCGATGTCGGAGAGCAGGTCGCCGATCTCGTCGTTGAGCGTGTTCTGCCAGCGGGTGGAACACCTGCGCAGCTCGTCGACCTCGCGCTGCGCCGCGTGCAACCGGGAGATCGGCCCGGACTGCTCCTCGGTCTCCTGGGTCTCCAGTTCGGCGCGCAGCGGAGCGGCCAACTGCTCCACGACCGTCCGGGCAACCGTCTGCACCGACGCGCGGGCCAGGTGGTCTGCCTTGCCGGCCAGGTCACGTTGCAGTCGGGCGATCAGCTCGGGAAATCCGGACTCGGCGTTGAGGCCACGGTCGTCGGCTGCGGCGGCACGCAGTCGCAGGGTCGCCGAGACCGGGATCAGCGTCGCCGGAACGCCGGCCTCCAGCAGGTGTTGCCGGTTGCGTTCGGCGACCGTACGCCAGTCGGCCACCAGGTCGGTCTTGCTCTGCACCACGACCACGTTCGGGTGTGACCGCATGATGTGCAGCACCATGTTCAGCTCGGCGACCGACAGCTCCCGGGTGGAGTCGGAGACCAGCAGCACGACGTCCGCGCGGGCCGGAGCAGCGACCGGGGCGGCACCGCCGACACCGGCGACCTCGTCGGTGCCGGGAGTGTCCACCAGCACCAGCCCGGCGCCGAGCAGGGCGCGTGGAACCCCGATCTCGACGTACGCCGGGCCGCCGCCCGGACGCCGACCGACGGTTCCCGCCACGCCCGCAGCGACCTGGTTGAGCGCGACCGGCGTTCGCTCGACGGTCACCGCCTCGGCGGCGGCGGAACGGCCCGGGGCCGACGCCTGCGCCACCACCGCGGACGGGGCCTCCGCGTGCCGCACGACGGTGGGCAGCACTGTCGTGCGGCCGTCGCCGACCGGGCAGGCCGGCGCGTTGATGATCGCGTTGATCAGCTGACTCTTGCCCTGGTTCGGTTCGCCGATGACGAGGACGCGCAGCGTCGGGTCCAGCAGTTGGGCACGTTTCTGCCGCACCGTCTGGAGCAGGTCAGCACGACCGTGCGCGCTGCACGTGCGGGCGATCTCGTCCAGCACGTCCAACCAGATCCCGGCCATCACCGCACCAAGTGTGCGGATTTCGGCTCAATTATCAAGAGGAGCCGGATGGGGAACCGGAGAGGACCGGACCGCCCGAGGCGATCCGGTCCCCCGCTCCGACCGGATGTCCGGGTCAGAGCAGGCCGCCGGTGATACCCAGCAGCCCGTGATCGGACGAGGCGTGCGAGTCGCCGCCGAGCACACCGTCGGTGACACCACCGGTCACGTCACCGACAGTGCCGGTGACCCCGGGGAGGAGGCTGTCCACCTGGTGCGTCACGCCGCCCACCGCCGACGGCACGTCGAGCGGTGGGACCACACCGCCGACGACACCGTCGCCGTGCCCGAGGCCGAGCCCACCCAGGGTGTCGTTGACACCGAGGGAGTCCACGACCCCGCCGAGCTGACCGTGGGTGCCGGGCAGGACACCACTGGTCAGGTCGCCGCCGATCAGGTTCGAGTCGGTGACACCGAGCAGACCGCCCTGGTCGCCGACGGTGCCGGTGACGTCGCCGAGGACCGGGTCGGCGATCGCGTCCACCGGCTGCACGACGTCGGCGTCGAGGGTGTACGCCACGTCGCCGACGCCGGCGAGGTCGGTGTCGAGCCCGTTCGGCCCGATGCCCAGGCCGACCCCCGGCAGGACGGTGATCCCGGCGGCGGCGGTCGACGGGTCGACAGCGATGGCGCCGAGCACGCCGGCCTTGACGTCCACGCCGGTGGGCGAACTGGTGACGCTGATCTGCTGCGCCACGCTCTGCAACTGGCCGACGACGTCGGTGGTGTCGGTGACCAGCGGGTCCAGCCCGAGCTGCCCGACGGCCGGGGCGATCGGCCCGAGCCCCTGACCCGGCGCGTAGTCGACGACCAGCGGCACCACGTCCTGCACATCCGCCGCGGTGATGTCGGTGAGCCCGGCGCCGCGCAGCGCACCCTCGGGGTCGAGGTCGAAGGCCGACCGTGCGTCGGGGTTCGTCAGCAGGTCGAGTACGAAGTCGTGGAGGGTCTGGGGCGAGTCCATGTGCTGGTTCTCCTCGGATCTGGCGTCGGCGACGTGTCGTACGTCGAGAGTGACGCTATTGCCGGGCCCGCCCCCGGGCATCGGGGCTGAGCCCGCATCCGGGCCGGTTGAACTAGGGACTCCGCCACCTCGTACGTTAGGGGGACAGGGGGAAACCGTCCCGGCGAGATTAGGGTCCCGACCAGGGTCTGATCTCTGGTACGAACGTAGGAGCCCGCGGGTTTCGCCGGGGGTGGGTCGTCGGCAGCACCGACGCCATCGCCACCGGCGGCCACCTCACGGGGGGAGAAGAAGCGATGCCGTACGTCCTGGGGATAGACATCGGAAGCACCAACACCGCCGCCGCCGTCGCACGGCTGCACGGCAGCACCTGGACCCGTCCCGAGGCCGTCCCGCTGCACGTCGACTCCACAGTCGTACCGTCGGTGCTGTCCCTGTCGGAGGACGGCTCGCTGCACGTCGGCGAACCCGCGACCGACGACGGCAGCCGCACCACACGCGACTTCGTCCACCGCATCGGCGACGACGTGCCCCTGCTGCTCGGCGGCGAGGCCTGCGCGCCGCAGACGCTCACCGCGGAGCTGGCGGCCTGGGTGGTGGAGAGGGTCCACGCCCTCGAGGGCGGCCCGGCCGCAGCGATCGTCCTCAGCCACCCGGCGGGGTGGCGCCCGTACCGCCGGGAGGTGCTGCACCGGGCCCTGTCCGGCTTCGGCCTGCGCGCCGTGACGTTGCTGCCCCGCACGGTCACGGTGGCCGAGAGCCACGCGGCACGTGGGTTCGCCGGCAGCACGGCCGTCGTCTACGCGTTGGGCGGCAACAGCTTCGAGGCGGCGTTGGTGCGGCGCACCCCGCGCGGCACCTACGAGACGTTCGGCACTCCACAGGGGCTCGACTCGCTGGGCGGGGCCGACTTCGACGAGGCGTTGGCCGAGCACACCCGTACCGCGCTGGCCCGGGAGTTGGCCGCCACCGCACGCCGCGGCACCCAGGCCGCCCTGCGCGGGCTGCGCGCGGAGTGCGACCGGGTCAAGCGGGTACTGACCGTCGACCTGACGGCCGACGTGGTGCTGGCCCTACCGAACGGCCCGGCCCGGATACCGGTGACCCGGGCCCAGTTCGAGGAGATGATCCGCCCGACGGTGCAGGTCACCGTCGACCTTCTCCTACGGGCTGTGCGCAGCGCCGACCTGACGCCGGGGCACCTCGACGGTGTCCTGCTGGCGGGCGGTTCGACCCGCGTCCCGCTCGTCACCGAGCTGATCAGCGCGGCCCTCCCGGTCCCCGTCGAGGTCGAACCGGACTCCCGGTTGACCGCCGCCACCGGCGCGGCGATGGCCGCCTGCCAGGTGGTGTCGCCGCGCGCCCGCCGAAACCCACCGGTCCGCGACGCGGCCCCGGTCAGCGGCGCCGGTCGGGCCACCCTCCCGGCACCTCGCCGCCCCCACCACGACACCACCGCTCCGGGTGACCCGCCACCGCGGCCCCCGGTCCGGGTCCTCCCACTGGACCTGCCGAAACCGTCCCGTCTGTCGTTGGCCCGCAGCCGGGGACGCGAAGGATGACCCCAATGATCATGAACGACATCGCCGAATCCGGCTTGACCCTGGATCGAGGGCCGCGGGTTCTGCTGGACGCCGTCGGGCAGGACCCGGCCGGGCCGCTCAGCGTCGGCATCGCCGGCCCGGGCGGCCACGGCAAGACCGCGCTGCTGACGGAGCTGGCGCGGGTCCACCAACGGGCCGGGATCGCCGTCCGCACCATCGCCCCCCAGCCGGGCGAAGCGGTCGACCCCGACACAGTGGTGCTCGTCGACGACGCGCACCTGCTCGACGACGCACGCGTCGAGGTGCTGCTGCGCCTGGTCGCCACCCGCCGACACCGCCTGGTGGTCGCCCACCGCCCGTGGCCCCGGTCCGCGGCGCTCAGCGAACTGGTCGACGCGCTGCGCCGCGACGGGCAGGCCATGCTCCTCACGCCGTTCACCCGGGAGCAGACCGCCGCCTACCTCGCCGGCACACCGGAGCTGGGCCGCCGTGACGACCTGGTCGACTTCGTCCACACCCAGACCGGCGGCGTACCCCGGGACGTCGAACGGCTGGCCCGTGGCCTGGCCGGCACGGACACCCGGACCGGCGCGGTGGTCAACCCACCCCGCTCGGTGGTCGCGGAGTTCGGACCGGACCTGGACGTCCAGCCCACCGCCGTCCAACGGTTGCTGCTCGCCGTCGCGGCGGGCGGGACGCTGCCGGTGAGCATGCTCGGCGCGCTTGTCGACCGGGAGCCGGCGGCGGTGGACGACCTGATCGCCACGACCAGGGCGGCCGGGCTGCTCGGCGCCGACGGCCGGCTGACGCCGATCGTGCGGCGGGCCGTCACGACGCTCAGCCCCACCACCGAACGAAATGCGGTCTGTCGTCGGCTCACCGAACTGCAACTCGCCCGGGGTGGTGTGGTGCTGCCGCTGGTCCGGTCCCTGCTCGCGGTCGGTGCGCTCAGCGACTGTCCGGTCACGACCCTGACCGCCGCGGCCAACGAGGCACTGGCCGACGAGCCGGCCTTCGCCGCCGAACTGTTCGCGGCCGCCACGGCGGCCGGCCACCCGGCCGGCGCGAAGCAGGCGCTCGCCGCCGCGCTCGCCGGCAACCTCGACGACGCCCTTCGACTGGCCGACCGGCTGCTGGCCACGGCCGCCCCACCCGACCGTCGCGAGGCGGCAGTGGTGGCCGCGACCGCCCTCGCGCACCGTGGTCACGTCGGGCGCAGCGTGGAGCTGTACCGGTGGGCGGGCACCGCGTCGGCGACGTCCTTCGCCACCGTCGGCGCGATCGCCACCGGAGACCTGGGCGTCACGGCCGAGCCACCGCCGGGTGACCCCACCGGCGAGCCCTCGACCATGCACGCCAGCGCGGCCCGACTGACGGCCACCGGCGTACGCGACAGCGTGTCCGGCCCGCCGACCGCCGCGCTCTCCGCCCTCGTCCAGGCCGCCGCGTTGCTGGAACCGGACGGACGGGCGGCGCTCCTGCCGGACAGCCCGGCCGCGCTGGCCGCGTTGACCGCCGTGCACTGCGGTGAGCTGGAGATCGCCGAGCGGGTGCTGCACCGGGCCCTGGCCGGCGGTGTCGGTGGCCCGCTGATGGCACGCCGCCACCGGCTGTTGCAGGCCTGGATCCTGATGGTCCGGGGCGAGACGCACGCCGCTACCGAACGCCTCGCCACCGTCACCCTCGACGGACGTCAACTGGAGTCCCGCGACCTGCTCTTCGCCGCCGCGATCCGGATGGGAGTCAGCCGACGCAACAGCGACCTCGGCGCGCTCAAGCGGGGTTGGGGCCAGGCGCTGGAGGCCGTGGTCCGGCACCCCGTCGACCTGTTCACCCTGCTACCGCTCGGTGAACTGGCCATCGCCGGCGCGCGGCTCGGCGACCTGGCCCGGCTGGAGCCGTACCTGATCCAGGGGCGTGCGTTGCTGAGCCGGCTCGGTGATCCACCACTGTGGAGCGTTCCGCTGCGTTGGAGTGGCCTGCACGCGGCGATCCTGACCGCCGAGCCGGCGACCGCCGACGAACACGTCACCGCGCTGCTCGCCGCCGCCGACCACAGCCGGTACGCCGCCGTGGTCGCCGCCGCGGCGCAGAGCTGGGTAGAGGTGCTGCGCGGCGACGTCGACCCGATCCGGGTGGAAGCCGCCGCCCGAGGGCTGCACGACACCGGGCTGTGCTGGGACGGCGCACGCCTCGCCGGTCAGGCCGCCATCCGCACCGCGGACCGACGGGCGATGACCACCCTGCTCGAATGTGCCCGCGCACTCCAGGGACGGCCGTCCGGCGGGCCGGCACCGGCGACCGGCGCCAGCACGACACGGGTCGCCGGCCCCACCCAGCAGGGGCTCAGCGACCGCGAGTACGAGGTCGCCGAACTCGTCCTGGCCGGACTGACCTACCGGGAGATCGGCGACCGGCTCTTCATCTCGGCGAAGACCGTCGAACACCACGTGGCGCGGATGCGCAACCGGCTGAACTGCGCCAACCGCACCGAGTTGCTGGCCCTGCTGCGCACCCTCGTGGCCGACCGGGCCAGCGACACGGCAGGCCAGCCGTGGCCCCAGCGGGCCGTCCGGTGAGCGGGGCGGAACGTGACGCGTAACGAGGTGCGGCTGATCCGGCTCAGGCTGGTCGTGCTGGCCGCCGTGCTGGTCTCACTCTGGTCGTACGCGGCCTACGTGGCCAGCCAGGACGCCATGGACCTGCTGCGGGTGCGCGCCCTGGCGGACACCCTGGGCCAACCCGTCGACCGCCTGATCCTGGGCTTGCAGACCGAACGCCGACTGACCGCCGAGACGGTCACGAGAGCCGCGCCGGCGGCGGCACCGCTGGTCGAGGCGCGCCAGGGGACCGACCGGGCCACCGCCGAGATCCGCGAGTTCGCCGACGGCCGCGACCTTCGACTGCTCAGCGCCGGTGACGTCCGGGACCGGGCCGGCGAGTTGGTCCGGCGACTCGACGGCCTGAGCACGATCCGCTCCCGGGTGGACGCCGGGCGTCTCGACGTGGCCACGGCGGTCGACGGGTACGACCAGGTCATCGACGTCGCCTTCCGGGTGTACGGCCCGGAGTGGGGCGCGTACGAGAGCACGCTGGCCGCCGACACCCGCGCGGTGATCGCGCTGGCCCGCGCCCGGGAGCTGCTCGCCCGGGAGGACACAGTGGTCAGCGCGGCCCTGACCACCGGTCGGTTCGGTGCCGACGAGAGGCGCCGGCTGACCGAGCTCGTCAGCAGCCAGCGGTACGCACGCGGCGAGGCGGCGGCCGGGTTGCCCGCCGACGACCAGGGCGAGTATCAGCGTCTGGTGGCCGGGCCCGACTTCACGAACCTGCTCGCCCTGGAGGACCTGCTGCTCTCCGGCAATGCCGGCACCGCACCGACCGGGGTCACCGCGCAGGCCTGGCGGGCCGCCGTGGACGCCTCGCTCGGCGCGTTGCAGACACTGGTGGCGACCACCGCCCGCAGCAGTGCCGATCGGGCGGCGCCGGGCGCGGCAGTGGTGACCGCGCGTACCGGCGCAGTGGTGGGGCTCGGCCTCATCGTCGTGGTCGTGCTCCTGCTGAGCTGGGTGAACACCGTCCGCCGCCTGACCGACGCACCGACCAGGACGGGCGACGACACTCCGGCCCCGGTCCCCGCACCGTCCGGTGCCGGCGGCACGACACCGGGCGGCGGCAACCACGACCTGTTCCTGAGACTGACCCGACGCAACCAGGCGCTGCTGCGCGACCAGCTCAACCTGCTGGACGGGATGCAACGCCGGGAGCGCTCGGCGGAGGAGACCAGCGAGCTGTTCCAGCTCGACCACCTCACCACCCGGGTCCGGCGTAACGTGGAGAAGCTCATCGCCCTCGCCGGCGCGACGCCCGCCCGCCGCTGGCGGCGGCCGGTGCCCCTGCTCGACGTGGCGCGCGGCGCGGTCGCCGAGGTGCCGGACTACCACCGGGTCCTGATCGCCCCGCACTGGCCGTGGTCGCTGGCGGGTCCCGCCGTCACGGACGTCGTCCACCTGCTGTCGGAGCTGATCGAGAACGCCCTCGCCCACTCGGCGTCGGACACCACGGTCCGCGTCTCCGGCGAACCCCACCCGCAGGGCTGCGCAGTCCTGGTCGTGGACGACGGGTCCGGCCTGGACGCGTCCTCACTGGCCGAGGCGAACCACCTGTTCGACAGTCCGCCGCCGGACGGTCCTCCCCCGGGTTTCGCAGGTCTGTACGCCGCCGCCGTGCTGGCCGACAGGTGCGGTGCCCGCGTCTCCCTGCGTCCCAGTCAGCGAGGTGGGACGGCGGCGATCGTGCTCCTCCCGGCCGCACTGGTCACGCCCCGCGGCGACGGCCCCGGCGCGACCACCGCGGCAACCGGCACCACCTACCCGCCCACCCGCGACGTTGTCGACCCGCCCGCCCCCAACGGCGACGGCGCGCTGCCGACACGGGTTCGCCACGCCGGGCCGTCCGGCTTCGCAAACGACAGGACCAGCCTCGACACGGTCGAGATCCCGATCGCCAGAACAGCAAGGAGACATCCATGACGTCCGCAGTGGTCACCAACGACGGCCTGACCGGTGCCCTGGACCGCCTGGTCGACCGAGTGCACGGCGCGGAGTTCGCCGTGGTGCTCTCCCCCGACGGGCTGCCCCTCGGCGGCTCGCGGCAGGTGGGGGCGGAGCTGGTCGAGCAGATCTCCGGTGTGGTCGCCGGGCTGATCGGTCTGGGGCTGGCCGCCACCCGCGTCTGCGAGGGGGGCGCGCTTCGTCAGGTGGTGGTGCAGATGTCGCGGGCGTTCCTCTTCATCGCCACCATCCCGAACGGGACCATCCTCACCGTGCGGATCGCCGGTGACGACGTCGAGGTCGGCGACATGGCCTATGAGGTGGCGATGTTCGTGGGGCAGGCCGAGCGGCACCTGCCCATCCGTCTGGGGCCGGCCTCCTCGGCGACGATCGGGGACACAGGTGCGCAGCACCGGCACCGCTGACGAGGCGTGGTACGACGACGAGGCGGGACCGGTAGCCCGGCCCTACACAATGACCGGCGGGCGTACCGCGCCCACGGGCAGCCAGTTCGACCTGATCGCGCTGGTCGTCGCCCGTCGCGGGGTCAGGCCGCCCACGCCGCTCTTCCCGGAACAGGCGCGGCTCGTCGAGCTGTGCCACCATCCGGTGTCGGTGGCCGAGGTCGGCGCCGAGCTGGACCTTCCGTTGGGGACCGTTCGGGTGCTGCTCGGCGACCTGCTCACGGCCGGGCTGATCGAGACGCACGACCCGCCGATGCTGTCGGAGCTGCCGACCGAGGATCTGCTCGAGGCGATCCTCGTCGGGCTCCGCGGTCTGTGACACGGCCGATGGCAGCCGTGATCCGCACGGATCTCCGGCGCATCCGGCGACGAACCGAAGGGGAGACAGGCAGTGCCGGCAACACCACCCCAACCACGCCGTACCGTGGCGATCATCCTGCTGGACCGGATCGTGGCTCTCGCCACGGCCACACGGCGGGTGCTCACCGGTCGGGACGACGTCTCGCGGGCCACCTGGGTGGCCGCGATCGCGGCGCTCGGGGTGCTGGTCGTGACGGCCGTCGCCGTCGTCGGACTGCTGCGTACGCCGGAGAAGCTGACGCCGGTGACCCTCGACGCGCCGCCGTCCGCCGACCAGGTGGGCACGCCCACGCCGGACACCTCGCGGGCGCAGGCGCGGCCGGCGGCGAGCAGTCCGACGGCGTCCGCTCCCCCACCGGTCGCGTCGGCCACCGCTTCAGCGCCGACGGTCGGGGCGTCGACCCGGCCCACCCCCGGCGGTGCTACCGCCTCGCCCACTCCGGCCGCCCTGACGGCCGACTTCGCCGTCGCGGACACCGCGTTGCTCAGTTACGGCGCGGCGGTGACGATCACCAACCCCGGGTCGGTGTCGGTGCCGCAGTGGACGCTGACGGTCACCCTGCCCCGGGAGTCGCTGCGGGTCAGCGGCGTCGAGGGCGCGCGGGCCAGCCGCGACGGTGCGGTGTGGACGTTCGTGCCGGACGGGAGCGCGGGCCAGGTGCCGGGCAGCGCGTCGGTCCGGGTGACGTTCCGGGTCAACGGCTCACCGGCGGGCGCGGCCCCCGAGGCGTGCGCCATCGACGGGGTCGCCTGCACCGGCCTGACACACTGACCTGAGGCTGACCGGCGCGGGTCGGGAGCGGTACACCGAGCGTTCCGTCGGCGGTAACGCCTGATTGATCATCAGTTCGGGGCCGCTTCGTACCGTTCCGGCCATGACTGTCCTACCCGCACCATCGTCGCTCGATCGCACCGGGTCGAGGTTCGGCGGCCTGCGTACCCGGGTCGCCGCCACCGTCGCCGCGCTCGCCGTCACCGGCGCTGCCGGCGCGGTCGCCGTCGCAACCTCGTCGCCGGCCACCGCCGGACCGGGCGGCGTCGTCGTCTCGGAGAGCTTCTCGTCCGAGTCGCTGCCCGCCGGTTGGAACGCGGTCGACGGCACCTGGAAGGTCGCGAACGGTCGGCTGTACGGCACCTCCGCCAGTTCCAGCGAGAACAACAAGATCACCTTCGGCCGGCACCTGAACGACTTCCGGCTCGAGGCGACGATGCGCTTCGAGACGGTCTCCGCCGCGACCCGCTGGGCCTCGCTCGGCATCGACGTCCCCGCCGACGGCGCGACCCCGTGGTGGATCGCCACCATGCGCAGCGGCACCACCGCCGCCAACGGCCTAGAGTTCGCCCAGCGCACCACGGGCAACGCCTGGGTCGTGACCAACACCGCCTCCGCCCCGTACGCCGCAGGCACCGGTCGGGACGTCCGGGTGGCCGTCGAGGTGCACGGCAACCAGGCGCGTTGGATCTTCGACGGGCGGGAGGCGATGCGGACGAACAGTCTCCAGCGCTCCGCCGACGGTGTGCAGGGGCTCTTCGTCAACGGCGCGACGGTGTCGTACGACGACGTCACCGTCACCGAGCTGGCGGCTAACGGCTACCTGCGGCCCGAGGGCAGCCCGTTCACCGTAATCGCCCACCGGGGCGCGTCCGCCGCCGCGCCGGAGAACACCCTCGTCGCCCAGGAGATCGCCCGTAAGGGCGGCGCCGACTGGATCGAGAACGACGTCCAGCCGAGCAGGGACGGCGTCCCGTTCATCCTGCACGACGGCACCGTCGACCGGACCACCGACGGCACCGGCACCATCCGGGACCTGACCGCCGCGCAGATCAAGGCGCTCGACGCCGGTTCCTGGTTCGGCCCGCAGTACGTCGGTGAGCGGGTGCCCACCCTCGCCGAGCAGTTGGCGGACCTGCGCACCCGCGGCGGCAACCTGCTTCTGGAGATCAAGGGCAAGCACACCCGCGACGAGGTCGCCACCATCATCCAGGTGATCCGGGACGAGCAGATGACGGGCCGGGTCTTCGTCCAGAGTTTCGAGGTCGACGCGCTGCGCCACACCTACGAGATCGCCCCCGAACTGCCGCTCGGCCTGCTCCGCAGCTCCCTGGACGCTGACCCGGTGGCGCTCGCGAAGGAGCTGCATTTGACCGCGTACAACCCGGACGGCAACGCGTTGCTGGCCAAGCCGGAGGTCGTCGCCCCGCTGCACGCGGCCGGGGTCGCCGTGATGGCCTGGACGATGGACTCGGCCGGCCTGTGGCAGCGGTTGGAGCGGGTCGGTGCGGACGCGATCATCACCAACCGGGCGGCCGAGCTGGTCGGCTGGAACGCCGCCTTCCTCCAGCGGCCCTCCGCCGACCCGACCGTGGAGATCACCTCGCCGGCCGACGGCGCGCGCCTGGACCGGGCGCAGTCTCCGGTGATCGCCGTGGCCACCACCAACGCGGACACCGTCACCGTCACGCTCGACGGCAAGAAGTCCGCGGCCGGGCGCAAGCTCGACCTGGCCAAGCTGACAGCGGGTCGGCACACGATCTCCGCCGCGGTGACCGGACCGGAGGGCACCGCCACCGCGACGAGTACCTTCACCGTGACGGTGAGCCAGGCCGGCCTCGGTTACCTGATCCTCACGTCCGGGGCCGACCCGGGCGCCGTCACGGCGATGACCACCAAGCTGGTCCACGCCCAGTACGCCGAGCTGGCCACCTACGCCGACCGGCAGGCCGGCAAGCTGGTGCCGACCGAGGTCGCCGCCGTCATCGCCGCCGACGCCCGCACCCTCGCGCTGAAGTAGCACCCCCGCACGCTGGTCCCCGCCGTCGGCCCGGACGGCGGGGACCAGCGCGGTTCAGCCGACCGGCACCGGCGACCCGGCCCGTTCGCCGGGCTGTCGCAGTGCCGGCAAGGCCGGCGCGAGCGCCGCCAGGATGCACAGGCCGGCGATGGGGAGCAGGTCGAGCGTGACCACCGGCAGGACGATGCCACCGAGCAACAGCGGAACGCTCCACCACGGCAGCCGCCGCCGGGCCGCCAGCATGCCGGCCAGGGCGACCAGGTGCGCGGCCTGCCAGTCGAACCCCGGGCCGTAGACCCCGTCGGACCTACCCCAGAGACGGACCAGACGGTAGGCGGCGAGACCGACCGGTCCGGCGATCAGGAGGAGCGCAGCGCGTTTCATGCCCGCCGTCATCTGGCCGCCGACCACCGCCCCGAATCCGGGAACATCCTTGCCGTCCCCCGGATCCCGTCTCAGGTCTTCCACCGAGCAGACCCCGGCGGGCTTCGCTCAGGCCCGCCAGACGGTCTGGGAGCCGGCCAACGCCGCCTCCTGGTAGGGCGTGCGCGGCGAGCCTCCGGCGATGACCTCCACCGGCCACTTCTGTTGCAGTCCGACCCACAGCCTCGACATCACGCCCGAGTACGTCGACAGCTCGTCCGTGCCCTCGGCCACCTGCAACACGTACGCCCACGCCGCCGCGTCGGGCGCGCCGTCGAGCGGAACCCGCCAGGCGCGGTGCAGGGCGAGGCCGTGCCGGCGCGGAGCGTTGGCGGAGAGCAGGGCGTCGGCCGGCGCCGGATCCGGGGCGTCCGCCGGGCCGTCGGGCACGAACCGGTACGACAGTGGCGGCACCTGCGCCACGACGGGCACCTCGGCCAGGTCGGGACCGTCGGGGTCGCCGACGAACGCGCGCATCAAGTCGCGTTCCTCGGCGGTGACGCCGACGCCCTGGTACGCCAGGCTGAGCAGGAGGGTGCCGTCGGCCAGGTCCAGCTCACCTGCGGCGTACTGCTCCCGGACGGTGCCGAGAACATCGTCGGAGAGCCGGCCCGCGAGCCGTCGGCACACCTCGGCGACCGCCGCGTACGTCTTCGTGTCCATGGTGTTCATTTCTTCTTGTAGTCGCCGAGCTCGGTGCGTGTGACGTTGCCCTGGTCGTCCTGGACCACCCTGATGATCTTGTTGCCCTTCGGGCCCTCCCAGGTCCAACTGCCGTCGCCGCCGACGTCGGGATTACTGTAGCGAGGCGGGTTGCCCATCGGGATTCCCTGCGGCGCGGGGTTCGGCGCCGGCGGGTTGCTGATCACACCCGGGTTGGTCCTGTCCGGCGGGTAGGCGGTGCGGATCTCGCCGTCGGCGAGCACCGTCGTCTTGACCTGCACGCCGTCCACGACACCGACGTAGTCGTAGGCCCACGCCGGGTTGCCGTCCGCGTCCTTGGTCGGGTACGGCCCCTTGTTCGGTGGCCCCTGCTGCGTCACCCGGTACGCGGCATCGAGGATCTTCGGCTCGTCCCAGCTCTTCGGGAACTCCGTCTTGTTGGAGAAGCCGGTGCCCGCGAGGTGACCGCCCTGCCGACCACCGTCGCCCTTCATGATGTGCTTCCGGGACGCGTCACTGTGGTGGATGCCTCCGGCCGGCGGCGGCGTGGTCGGTGCGGGAGGCGGGGTCGGCTTCGCGGGCTTGGTGGAGCCCGACCCCGCGCCGACACCGGGTGGGTGGCCCTGCTGCGTCGCCTGCCCGGTGGCCTGCTGGGCACTGGTGATGCCGTTGGCGGCGTTGATACCGCCGTAGCTCTTCGGGGGTTTGCCCGCCCCGCCACCGGCACCCGTGCCGCCGCTGCCGCCGCCGGGTTTTCCGGGCTTCGCCATGGACGCCTTATCCGTTCAGGATGCGGGTGAGGTTGGTCAGGCTGGTGATCAGCGCGCCCACGTACATCAGGATGCGCCCGGCCCACTTGACGACGGCGGCCGTGATCTGCGCGGCGATGACCGGAATCGTGACGACGAAGATGGCCTCGACGGCCCAGACGACCACGCGTGCCACCAGGTCGGCGATGAGGTCGCGCACGATGTCGCGGGTAAAGGCCACCAGGTTGCCCGCTCCCTCGGTGGCCGCCGCCAGCGCCGCCGAGACCGCGCCGAGCCCGCCGAGGGCCTCGACGTTGTGGTCCATCAGATGGTGGTACGCCACCGCGGCCTGGCCATACCACTCGGGCAGGTCACCATCCAGGTGCGACCGCAGGTCGTTGGCCATGCTGTGCAGCTCGGCGGCCATGTTGTTCCAGGTGGCGGCGTGCGAGGCCACCACGTCGGGCATGCCGGTGAGCTTGTCGAGCATGTCCCGCAACGGCTCGAAGTATTCCATCGCCCAGCCCAGACCGTTGGCCAGCAACGCGCTGAACGGGTCCAGTACGGTCACCGCCGCGTCCAGCCCGAACGCGGCGCCAGCGAGCAGGTCGTCGACCCAGCCCTCACTCCTGATCGCGTCGACCAGCCCCTCGACACTGTCGGCCAGGGAGGCGCCCGTCCAGACCTCGCGCGTGGACGTGACGTCGGCGACCAGCGACATGTCGGTCATCGCGCGGCGCTCACGGAGTCATGCGGCTTCCGACGTCGGTGATCAGGCTGGCGTTGTCGGCGTCGACCGCGTCGTAGTCGTCGGCGGTGTGGCGCAGCCCGGTGGCGGCCAGCGTCAGGTTCTCCTCGACGCCCGCGAACAGCTCGTCCTGCCGCACGTGCTTGCTCTCCAGGACTCCGGCGATCCACCCGCACAGCAACCCGTACGCCGAGTCGTCCTGCGCGATGTGCGCGCTCGCCACCTTCACCGCCGCGAAGCGCGCGGCCAGCGCGTCGATGTTGCGCGCGTGGGCGCGAATCTCCTCCGCGTCGACGGCGAAGCCGTCCTCCATCGAAATCACCGCCAGCTCCGGTGCTCGTCGCCGCGCCCCCGCACCATGATCATCGGTGCTGGAGTCTAACAAGCACCGTCCGTCCAGGTGACCCCACGCCGGCCCCGCCGAGCGGGCTCACCTGTCGATGATGAGCGGGGCGTAGTCGGCGCGGGTGAGCGGGGCGACGGACAGGGAACCGTCGGCCCGGGGCACACCGAGGGCCCGGCCGTCGCGCAGGAAGGCCACCGTCGTCACGTCCCCACGGCTGGTCAGGGTGCACACGATCTGCCCGAAGGCGAGAACCTCGTCGCTCCGGCCCGCGTCGTCGGCGGGCGCGTCCACCGTCACCAGGGCCTGCGTGCCGGTCACTGTCACGCCAGCCGCGTTGACCGCACCGGGCAACGCGGTGGTCAGGCTGCTGTCGCGCTCGGCCCCGGTGGGCCCGGCGAGCAGATGCCGCAGGTGCTCGGCGACGCTGGGTGGGCTGTCGGCGCGCCGGACCACCGGGACGATCCAGTTGTCGCGGACCAGGCAGAGCGTCTCGACGGCGCGACCGGCCGGCGCGGTGGCGTCGGCGGGGGCAGCGCTCTGCATCGGCCCACGCGGGGGCTGCACCGGCCGAGGACCGTCGTCGGTGGGGATGCCGCAACCGGCCAGCAACACGGTGAGCGCCAACGGGGCGAGACGACGGCGGTTCACGGCAGACTGCCCGGCAGCGTGACCCGGAAACGCGCGCCGCCTCCGGGACGGTCGACGACGGTGACGTACCCCTCGTGCGCGGCGGCGTGCTGGGCCACCAGCGCGAGCCCGAGCCCGGTGCCGTCACCAGCGCCGCGCGTGTGGGCGACTCTGCCCCGGACGAAACGGTCGAAGATCGCCTCACGATCCTCCACCGGCACGCCCGGGCCGTCGTCGTCGACCTCGATCACCCCGGCGGCACCGTCGCGGCACAGCCGGACCGCCGCCGGACCGGCGCCGTAGGTCACCGCGTTGTCGAGCAGGTTCGCCAGGACCTGGGCGACCCGCCGCCGCTCCACCTGCCAGATCCGGGGTACGTCCGGCGCCAGGTGGACGAGGCCGACCGGCAGGTCGTACGCGTGGCAGGCCTCCCCGGCCACCGTGACCACGTCCACCGGGGCCCGGTGGGCGGGCTGGTCGCTGCGGGCCAGGTCGATCAGGTCGTTGACCAGTCGCTGGAACCGGTCGATCTCGTCGGCGACGAGGCCGGCGGCGACAGCCGTCCGCTCGTCCTGGTGTTCCCGTCGACGGGCCAGGACGCTGGCCGCCGCGGCGAGGGTCTGCAACGGTGACCGCAGCTCGTGACTCACGTCGGCGGCGAACCGTCGGTCCCGTTCGATGCGGCGGGCGAGTTGGTCGACCATCTGGTTGAACGACGAGGAGAGACGGGTCAGGTCGGGATCGGTGGCCGGATCCAGCCGGGCCGTGACGTCACCGGCGGCGATCTTCTCGGCCGCGTCGGCGACCGCCGTCAGCGGTCGTAGCCCGTGCCGGGTGGCGTACCAGCCGAGAGCCGCACCGGACCCGGCGACCAGCACCGCGACGGTCGTCAGCGCCAGCGCCAGGACCTGCAACGTCTGTTCCAGCTCGCGCAGCGAGTTGACCTCGAAGTAGGTCGCCGTGGAGGACAGCGGCACCCCGACCACCAGGGCGGGTTGCCCGGCGACGCGTACCCGCTGCACCGCCGGCTCCCCGGCGGCGACGACCTGGCGCAGCTCGGCGGGGATGGCGGCGGTGGTGCCCGGGTCGGCGGCGCGCGCGTACCACTCGCCGTTGAGGTGGAGCACGGGTCGGCGGCTCCCGCCGGTGTCCAGCGACCGGAGCACCTCCACCACGTCCGGGGTGTCCGTGTCGATCCCGGCCCGCACCACCGCCGCGTCGAAGTACGCGGCGCGCACGGCGATGCGTTCCCGGTCGTCGAGCAGGGACCGACGGGTCAACTCGTACGAGACCAACGCCATCGACGCCGAGAGCAGCAGTGCGCCCACGGTGAACGCCCCGGCCACCCTGGTCCGCAGGCCGAGCCGTCTCATCGCTGGAGCTTGTAGCCCAGACCCCGCAGGGTCACCAGGTGCCGAGGGTTCGCCGGGTCCGGCTCGATCTTCTGCCGCAGTCGCCCGACGTGCACGTCCACCAGTCGTTCGTCGCCGCTGTCGTACCCCCAGACGCGTTGCAGCAACTGCTGCCGGGACAGCACCCGGCCGGCGTGCTCGGCCAGCTCGCAGAGGAGCCGGAACTCGGTGCGGGTGACGGTCACCTGCCGGCCGGCGCGGCGCACCTCCCCCGCCTCCGGGCTGATCTCCAACTCTCCGAAGGCCACCGCCGGCACCGGGTCCGGCGTCGACACCGCCGCCGGCGGTCGGGCGCGGCGACGCAGGGCCCGCAGTCGGGCGGTCAGCTCCCGGATCGCCACGGGTTTGACCACGTAGTCGTCGGCGCCGGCTTCGAGGGCGGCCACGATGTCGTCGGTCTCGTCCCGGGCGCTGACCACGACGATCGGCACGTCGTCGTCCCGGCGCAACTGCCGGATGCACTCGAAGCCGTCGAGCCCGGGCAGCATCAGGTCGACGAGGACGTAGTCGGCCGGGTGGCGGCGCTGGGCGCGCAGGCCCTCCTCGGCCGTGGCCGCGCCGAGGGCGTCGTAGCCCTCGTCCTCCAGTGCGAGCAGCAGCGCGAGCCGGATGCGGTCGTCGTCCTCGATCACCAGTACGGCCGTCATGTCGGAATCATCCTCGGCGGCTCGCCGGGTGGCCAATCGTGTCGGGCGACGAGCCGTTTTGTCACACAACTGTCATAGACCCTTGCGGAGATCGCCAACCCCGCCCCGCACGGTGGTAGTCGACCGAGCGGTGAGGAGAGGGGTACGGCCATGACAACGCCCGTGCTGCCCAGGCGGTACACGCTGCCGCTGGTCGAGGTACGCGTCGCCGAACTCGACCTGTCCTGCCTGCCGGAGGTCGGTGCGATGTTCGACCGGGTGCTGGCCCTGTGCCCCGCGCAGGTCGTTGTCGACCTGTCCGACTGCCGGCATCTCGACGCCGCCGCCATCGGACTACTCCTCGACGTGCACCGACGGATGTCCCGGGCCGACGCGGTGCTCACCGTCCGTAACCCGAACCCTCGGGTCGGGCGCATCCTGCACATCGCCCACCTCGACCAGGTGCTGTCGATCGTCACCGATCCGGGCGTGGCGGCGCGGACCGCACCAGGCCGCACCCGGACGTAGGAAGGACCCCCGCATGACCGTCGTCCCGGACGAGTACCTGATGACCCTGATCTGCGACACCTGCGGCGAGACCATTCGCGGAACCGCGTGCGTGCTCCCCGACGCCGAGGTCGTCTGGACCCTGGTGGCCGAGCACGGCTGGAGCGGTTCCCCGTTCGCCACCGGCCCGCACCGCTGCCCGCCGTGCAGCTTCCTGCCACCTCCGCGTGGCGGGAACGGGTCGTGCGACGACCACGGCCCCGGCGGCATCCTCGGCATCGACCACCTGGACGACGTGACGGTCATCGCCGCGACCGGCGACATCGACCTCGACAGCGGCGACACGCTGCGCACCGCGCTGCGGCACGGGGCCGAGGTGGGCGGGCACGTCGTCGTCGACCTGACCCGGGTGCACCTCATCGACTCGACCGGGCTCGGTCTGCTCGTCCGCGCCCACCGCGACGCCCGGGAACGCGGCGTCACGCTCTGCCTGGCGGCCCCGTCGCGCTTCATCCGCACCGTCCTGCACACGATGCGCCTGGACGGAGCGTTCCCGATCTTCGAGAGCCTCGACGACGCCCTCGTCCAGTTGTCCGGCCTGAGCAGCCCGGCACCAGCGCGTTGAGCAGGGCGACCGGGTGCCGGACAACCGGGTGGTGAGCATCGCTCATGCTGGAATGGTGATTCGCTTCGTACTGAACGTGTTGTGGCTCGTCTTCGGCGGCGGCATCGTGCTCGCGGTCGGGTACGGCGTCGCCGCCCTCATCTGCTTCGTGCTGGTCGTCACCATCCCGTTCGGCGTCGCGTCGCTACGCCTCGCGGTCTACTCGCTGTGGCCCTTCGGCCGCACCGTGGTGCCCAAGCCCGGCGCGGGCGTCGCCTCCGGGTTGGCGAACGTGCTGTGGGTGGTGCTGGCGGGCTGGTGGCTCGCGCTGTCCCACATCCTCGCCGGCATCGCCCTCTGCGTGACGATCATCGGGATCCCGTTCGGCATCGCCAACTTCAAGCTCGTGCCGGCCGCGTTCTGGCCGCTCGGCCGTGAGGTCGTCGACGTTCCCTGACCCGCAGCCGGTCGGTCCACACCGGCACCCTTGATCAGGAATGAAAAAGGGGGACCAACGCCCCCGCCACTACTAACGTATATCGCACTGAGGGGCTTGCGGCAAGACCCCATATATGACGCAAAATCGTCGGCCGAAGCCAAAAATCGGCCGAATGGAAGTCGTGAATTGCATTCCTTGCCTACCTCCGTGTTCGACCTCCCCGATCGCCTCTCCCCCAAGGCCGCCCCGGCGCTGATCGCCCGCGACGAGCGGCACTTCGCGGCCATGGCGGAGAGCCTCGCGCAGGTGACCGCCGACCTGACCGAACGCCTCGACGCCGCCCGCCGGGCACCCGGCGGTAAGGGTCGGCAGGCGGTGGACCGGGATGACGAGGTCCGCCGGCTGAGCGCCCGCCTGCGGGCGCTCAGCCGCTACGGACTGGACCTGTGCCTCGGGCACGTGGTCGAGGCCGGCAACCCCGATCCGGTGTACGTCGGCCGTCGCGGTCTCACCGACAGCGAGGGCCGGCGGTTGCTGCTCGACTGGCGGTCTCCCGCGGCCGAGCCGTTCTTCGGCGCCACCCACGCCAACCCGATGGGCCTGACGAGCCGCCGCCGGTACCGGTGGACGCGCGGCCGGATCAGCGACTACTGGGACGAGGTCTTCACCACTGACGGGTTCGTGGGCCACGCCGCCGCGCTCGACGACCAGTCCGCGTTCATCGCCAGCCTGGGCAGCGCCCGGTCGAGCCGGATGCGCGACGTGCTCAGCACCATCCAGGCCGACCAGGACGCCATCATCCGGGCCGGGTCGGCGGGCGCGCTCGTCGTGGACGGCGGCCCGGGCACCGGGAAGACCGTCGTCGCCCTGCACCGCACCGCCTACCTGCTCTATTCCGACCCGCGTCTCGGTCAGCGTCGGGGTGGGGTGCTCTTCGTCGGGCCGCACCAGCCCTACCTGGCGTACGTGGCCGACGTCCTGCCCAGCCTCGGCGAGGAGGACGTGCAGACCTGCACCCTGACCGACCTCGTTGCCGAGGGCGCCACGGCTACCGTCGACACCGACCCGGAGGTGGCCCGGCTGAAGTCCTCCGCCCGAGTGGTCGAGGTGATCGACGCGGCGGTCCGGTTCTACGAGGACCCGCCGGGCACAGCGATGACGATCACGACCGACGACGCCGACATCCGGTTGAGCGCGGACGACTGGGTCGACGCGTTCCAGGCGCCCGGGCCGGGCACCCCGCACAACGAGGCCCGCGACGAGATCTGGGAGGAGTTGCTCACGATCCTCGTCGACAGGTACGACGGTGACCTGCCGGACGACGCGCTGCGGGCGTCGCTGCTGCGCAACCAGGCGCTGCGGGCAGCCTTCAACGGTGCCTGGCCCGTGCTCGACGCGGCCGACGTCGTCGGTGACCTGTGGTCGGTGCCCGCGTACCTGCGCAGGTGCGCGCCGTGGCTCACCCCGCAGGAGGTACGCACGCTGCAACGCGACGACGCCCAGGCCTGGACGGTGTCCGACCTGCCGTTCCTGGACGCGGCACGGCAACGGCTCGGCGACCCGGAAAGTGCGGGCCGCACGGGTCGGCACGACCCGGCCGCCGCCGTGGAACAGGATCACATGGCCCGGGTCATCGACGAGCTGCTCGCCGCCGACGCCTACGACGACGGTGAGGGTCTGCTGGCGATGCTGCGCCAACCGGACCTGCACGAGGTCCTGGTCGACACCTCGGCGCTGTCGGGTGCCGATCCGGACCTGCTCGCCGGCCCGTTCGCGCACATCGTCGTGGACGAGGCGCAGGAACTGACCGACGCCCAGTGGCAGATGCTGCTGGCACGCTGCCCGTCGCGCAGTTTCACCATCGTGGGCGACCGCGCCCAGGCCCGGCACGGGTTCACCGAGTCGTGGCCGGAACGCCTGCACCGGGTCGGGCTGGACCGGATCGACCTGGCCTCGCTGACCGTCAACTACCGGACGCCGGCGGAGGTCATGGCGGTGGCCGAGCCGGTGATCCGGGCCGTGCTGCCGGACGCCAACGTGCCGACGTCGATCCGTGGCAACGGGCTGCCCGTCGTCCGGGGATCGGTGTCCGAGTTGAGGTCGACGCTCGACACCTGGCTCGACACGCACGCCGACGGGATCGCCTGCGTGATCGGTGACCCGACGTTCCCGCCGACGTCCCGCGTCCGGTCGCTGAGCCCCGAGCAGGCCAAGGGGCTGGAGTTCGACCTGGTCGTCCTCGTCGACCCGGACACGTTCGGCACCGGCGTCGAAGGGGCTGTCGACCGCTACGTGGCGATGACCCGGGCCACCCAGCAACTCGTGATCCTGACCAGTGCCTGACATTTATTAGCGGGTGCCCTCGGTCAGCCCGCGTGTATCGTCGTGCTCTTCGGCCGCGGAACACGGCCGGAGTCCCCGAAGGCCCACCCCATGACGCAACCCACGCCGGCCCGGCGTCGACTCGACGCCGCCCTGGCCCGTCTCGCCACCACCTTCCGTGGCATGGCCGCTCATCCCGACGACGACAACTGCGAGTGTCACTGGGGCAGCGCCGAGGAGCTTGCCCTGCTCAAGACCCCGGACGTCGAACTGAGCCCGGACCTGTTGCGCCGTGCGTACTGGGCCGGCGACTGGGAGTTTCCCGCCGCCATGCTGCGCCGGATCCTGCCTCCACTCGCCAGCGCTCTGGTCAGCGGCGAGGTGGTGCGTCTGGGCGGCATGGATGAGGCGGGACGGGCCTTCGCACGCGGCCGCTGGCAGCAGTGGCCCACCGAGCAGTCGACGGCGGTCCGGGAGTTCCTCGACGCCTGGTGGGTCGTCACGCTCACCGACGAGGACGCCGAGGTCCCCGCGTACGAGGTGCTGGCAGTGCTCGTGGAGGCCTCCGGCGCGCTCGGTCGGTGGCTCGACGCCTGGGCGACGGCTACCGGTCCGGTCGCGAGTCGACGGCTCGCCGAGGCGTTCGATGAGTGGCAGTACGACCTGCTCTGCGACGACCCACCGTGGAGGACCTGGGAGTTGACCGACGACGAGGAGGAGGTCCTGCGCGTGGAGCTCACCGCGTGGCTGCTCCGGCACGCCCCGGACCGACTACGGATGATCGGTGCCGACTCCACACTGGTGCACCGGCTCGGTCTGCTCGGGGTCGCCGTGCCGGACCGATGGGACGACCCACTCATGCCGAGTCTCGTCCTCTGACCGGCCCGGCACGGCGGGCAGCACCCGGTCTGACGCTCTGCTCAACCGCCCTGCAACGACTCCCGCACGTGCCGGCGAGCGTGATGGATCCGGGACTTCAGCGTGCCGACCGGGATGCCCAGTTGACCGGCGATCTCCTGGTAGTCGAGCTGACACACGTCGCGGAGCACGAGCGCCGTCACCAGCTCCGGCCGGTGGGCCTCCAGCCGGTCCAGCGCGTCGAGGAGGTCGAGACGGGACCCGGCGATGACGCTCGTCGTACGGGGGTCGACCACGTCGACGGGCAGCAACGCGCTCGGCACCTCGGCGGCGCGACGCCGCAACGACCGGTAGGTCTGTCGGGCACAGTTGGCGACCACCGTGTGCAACCAGGTCGTGAACAACGACCGGCCCTCGAACCGCTCGATGTGCCTGGCGACCTGCACCAATGCGTCCTGGGCCGCCTCCTCCGCGTCCTGCCGGCAGGGCAGGAAGCGACCACACTGCTCAAGGACCCGTGGACCGATCGCGGCCAGCAGCTCGTCGAGGGCGGCGCGGTCGCCGGACGCCGCCCGCCGGGCCAACTCCTCGGTGTCGGATCCGATCACCACCCGCGCTCCCCCGCTCATGGGCGTCACCGGTGTCCCGGTCGTCGGATAATACGGTCGTGTCCATCCCGCCACAGGTCGGTCGCTACCGCATCGCGCACCCGGTCGGCGCCGGCGCGTTCGCCACCGTCTGGTTGGCGTACGACGACGAGCTGCGGTCGCCGGTGGCGGTGAAGGTGCTCGCCGACAACTGGTCGCAGCGGGCCGACATCCGGGGGCGCTTCCGCCAGGAGGCCCGGTTCATGCGGCAGGTCGACTCCGACCATCTGGTCCGGGTGCTGGACGTCGGTGAGCTGCCCGACGGCCGGCCATACCTGGTGATGACGTACGCCGCGGGCGGCAGTCTCGCCGACCGGCTGGCCGACGGGCCGATGCCAGTGCGCGAGGCGTTGCGCGTCGCCGCCGACATCGCGCGGGCGGTGGCCGTCCTGCACGACAACGGTGTGCTGCACCGCGACCTCAAGCCCTCCAACGTCCTGTTCGACAGCACGGCCGGCGATCGGGTGCTGGTCGCCGACCTGGGGTTGGCCAAGACCCTCGCGCACGCGTCCGGGTTCACAGTGGTGGCCGGCACTCCCGCCTACATGGCCCCCGAGCAGCTCGTTCCCGGCGGGGGGATCGACGTGCGCGCGGACGTGTACGCGATCGGCGCCCTGACGCACCACATGCTCACCGGGTCGCCGCCGGGGCAACCGGCGGCTCCGCGCGCGTCCGCCGCCGTCGAGCGGGTCGTCCGCCGGGCGATGCACCGCGACCCGGACCGCCGTTGGCCGACGGCGGCCGCGTACGCCGCCGCGCTGGAGGGTCTGCTCGCCAGGCGGCGGGTCACGGTCCGACCACCCGCGCACCGCGTCCGCCGGTCCCTCGCCGCCGTCGGCACCGTGGCCGCCGCGCTGGTCGTGGCCGGGTCCGCCGTCCCCTCCACAGCGCCACACGGCTGGACGCGGGTGGGCGACGCGACCGGCACCATCTCGGTGGCCGTGCCGGACGGCTGGGCGCGGCACCTGCGCGACAGGGGTTGGAACCCGGCCGTGATCGGTCTCACCGAGGAGCGCCGTCCGGGCCTGCTCGTCGGGGCGGATCTCACCGAGTGGGCCGACGTCGACGGCGCGACACCCGGTGTCTTCGTCGGTGTGAGCCGCACCCTGCCGGCCACGGAGCGGCCGACGCTGCCCGACCACAGTGGATGCACGGAGGCCTCCGGCCGGGCGGTCACCGTCGGAGCGCTCAGCGGGGCGGTGCGGCGCTGGGCCCGCTGCGGAGGCGCCGAGAGGTCCTTCAGTGAGGTCACCCTGGCCGGCGCGGGAGGCTCCGTCGGCGTGTACGTCCAGGTCAAACAGACCGACGGAGCCGACCGCACCGACGAGGTCCTCGACACGTTGCGGGTGGACGATTCGCTGCTCACGCAAGGCTAGAACCGTTCCCAGTTGCCGGCGTAGTCCATCATGCGCCACCGGCGGGTCTCGGTGCCGCCGTCAAGCTTTCGGACGGTGGCCTCCACGTGAAAATCCACGATCCGGTACGAGACGAACGTCATGACCCGGTCGCCGGACGGGCTCGGGTCGTCCCCCTTGATGACCGGCCGCGCGAACCGCTCCTTGCCGTCGTAGGCGAGCTGGACGGGCACCAGCGCCTGCCGCCGGGCCGCCCCGGGGTTGCCCAGTTCGACGAGGACGAGGGCGTCCTCGGTCGCCGGCGCGTCCGCCGGCTCTTCGCCGATGAAGTCGGCGTACACCGGCCGCGCGCCGCCCGGCAGGATCCGACACGGCACGTCCAGGCCGTTGGAGCCGTTGCGGAACCTCACGAACTCGTCGGACTCACCGCAGAAGTCCAGGCTGCGGATCACCGCGTTGGGCCAGTCGGTCCGCCTCATCTCACTCACCGGCGTGGCCGGTCCGGAGGTGCGGGTGGCCGGAGCGCCCGGGGCTGAGGTGCGGGTGGCCGGGGCGCTCGCAGTGGAGTCGGGGGTCGCCGGCGCGCTCGACGCCGACGGGCTCGCGCTGGCGGACGGCGACCCGGCGGGCGCCGCGTCGCCGCCGACCCGCTCGACACCCGGGGTGCACCCGGCGACGACCGTGAGGGTGAGCAGCACACCGGGAAGCAACGTGGCGCGCATGGTTGGTCCTTTCTTCTGCGGGCTCTGTCACAGGGTTGGATGCACCGGCACGGGCAGTGGTTCACGCGGATGGACACACTGCCCTCCTCCTCAGGTCGTAAACGCATTGCCGTCCTGCGCCAGATGGTTCGGGCCGATCGCTCGAACAGGCTGGAACCAGGCACCGGGTGACCCCGCACGGACGTGGTCCGGACACCCGTTCCGCCTGGGAAGGCACTGGCAGACCATGCGCTCTCGCACTGTTCCGCGATCCCGCTCACACCGCCCCGCACCAATGGTCGCCCGGTTCGGGGCGATGCTGACGGCCATGGTGGTCGTCGCCGTGACCACCGCGGGCTGCGGCGCGTCGCCCGGTCACCCGGCCCCGGCCGCCGGCATCCCGGCAGCCCCCGCCGGACCGGGCGGGGCCGACCCCGCCCTGACCGGCACCGACGTCGACGCCTGGCTCGACGGCCTGCTGCCGGCCGCGCTCGACCGGACCGGCATCGCGGGGGCCACTGTCGCCGTCGTGCACGACGGCACAATCGTCACAACCCGGGGGTACGGGTACGCCGACACCGGTAACGGCGGCACGGGGGCCACACCTGTCGACCCGGACCGGCACCTCTTCCGGATGGGATCGGTGTCGAAGCTCGTCACCGCCACCGCCGTCCTGCAACTCGTGCAGGACGGGAAGCTCGACCTCGACGCCGACGTCGAGACGTACCTCGACTTCGACCTTCCGCGCAGCTACGAGCCGGCGGTGACCCTGCGGCACCTGCTGACCCACACCGCCGGCTTCGAGGAGCGGATCGCCGGCCTCATCGGCACCGAGGGCAGCACCGTCGACCTGCGCAAGGCCCTGGTGACCGACCCGCCGGAGCAGATCTACGAGCCGGGCACGGTCCCGGCGTACTCCAACTACAGCAACGCGCTCGCGGGCTACATCGTCGAGCGCGTCAGCGGGACGCGCTTCGAGGAGTACGTCCAGCGCAACGTCCTGGACCGCGCGGGCATGCCGTCGTCGACCTTCGAGCAGCCCCTACCGGCGGCGCTGCGGGACCGGATGTCCAAGGGGTACGACACGTCCTCCGCACCCGCCGCGCCCTTCGAGATCATCGGTACGCCCCCACCCGGCGCGATGAGCGCCCCGGCGACGGACATGGCGCGGTTCATGCTCGCCCAGCTCGGCGAGCCGGTGGGCTTCGCGCCTCTGCTGGACCGGCCGACCCGGGAGCTGATGCAGCGTCCGGCGCTCGACGCGACGTCGCTGGGCACCCTGGCCGACGGACCCCGGATGACTCTCGGCTTCTTCGAGGAGGACCGCAACGGCCACCGGATCCTCGGCCACGGCGGCGACACCACGTACTTCCACTCACACCTACAGATCTACCCGGACGACCGGGCGGGCATCTTCCTCTCCCTCAACAGCAACGGATCCGGTGGCCTCGACAGCCACGAGCTTCGCGAGGCGGTCGTGCACGGCTTCGCCGACCGCTACTTCCCCGCCCGCGCCGGGCAGCCGAGCACGGGCGTCGACGCGGCGACCACCGCCACGCACGCCCAGCTGGCCGCCGGCACGTACGAGTCCTCGCGGGCGATGCGGAGCAATTTCCTGACGGTGGCCGGTCTGGTCGGCCGGACGACGGTCAGCGTCGCCGACGGCGACCGGCTGCGGTTCGAGCCGGGTCCGCTGTCGGACTCCCCCGCCCTCTACGAGGAGGTCGCGCCGTGGGTCTGGCAGGAGGTCGGCGGGCAGCGCACGATCGCCATGCGGGCCACCGACGACCGGGTCGAGGCGATCAGTTTCGACTCCGCGTTCACGTTGCTGCCCGTCGAGCCCGCCCGCGCCTCGGCGATCGCCGTCCCGGTGCTGGCCCTGTCGACCGTCGTGCTGCTCCTCACCGTCCTGGCCTGGCCGGTCGGCGCGATCGTCCGCCGTCGGCTCGGCGGCGCACCTCGTGAGCGGGCCGGGCGTACCGCGCGGATCCTGAGCCGCGTCGCCGTCGCCGGCACGCTGCTGGCGTTCGCCGGTTGGGTGCTGAGCATCGGCACCATCATGAGCCTGCGGGACGTACCCGGGCCCGCCCTGCGCGGCATCCAGGCGCTGCAACTGGTCGGTCTGCTCGGCGTGCTGCCCGCCGGGGTCCGGCTGGCCGACGACGTCCGACGTCACGTCGGTTGGCGACGGATTGTCGGCAGCGGCCTGATCCTGCTCGCTCTCGTCGGAGCGGGCTGGTTCGCCGTGGAGTTCCGGCTGCTCGCGCCTAGCATCTCCTACTGAACGCCCGACCCGGAACGATCCGGAGCAAGGACGCGAACCACATGAGGGACCACACCGGAGCCGAGCCCGGCACACCACGACTGACGAGGTGGCTCGACGCACGGCTGACCCGGCTCGGAGTGACCGGCGTGTTCGCCCGGGACGGCCTTCTGGCAGCGGTCCTGACCGTCCTGACCTTCGTGCTGCTGGCGACGCTGTTCTGGTTCGCGGCACCGGAGGACGGGGTGTCGTTCGACCCGACGCGGGCCTGGCTGGTCATCGCCGTCTGCGGCGCACAGACGGCGCTGCTGTGCCTGCGTCGGGTCCGGCCACTGCTCTGCCTCGCGGTCGTCGTCGGCCTTCAACTGCCCATCAACGGCCTCTCCCTGCCCGAGGTGACCATCCGGGGCGTCGCGCCGTTCGTCGTGGCGTACACCGTCGGGTCCGTGCTGCCGGTGCGGCGCGCGTTGCTGGCCGTCGGCGTGGCCGTGCTGGCGGAGTCGGTCGGGGCCGCCGTCGTGGTGACCCCCGACCTGCTGACCGGCGTCGCGTACGTCTCGGCGAGCGCCCTGACCTACGCCGGCGCGACGTTCGTCGGCGGTTACGTGGCCACCTACCGGCGCTACGTCGAGCTGGTCCGGCTGCGGGCCGACGAGGCGATCCGCGAGCAGCAGGCGAAGGTCCAGGCGGCCATCGGCGCGGAGCGCTCCCGGATGGCCCGGGAACTGCACGACGTGGCGGCCCACCACCTGTCCGGTGTGGTCGTGCAGGCGGCGGCGGTGGAGCGGTTGATCGACCGTGACCCGGCAGCCGCGAAGGCGGGGGTGGCCTGGATCCGCAGTCAGGGCAAAGAGACCCTGGACAATCTGCGGCTCGTCGTCGGTGTGCTGCGCGGGCGTCCGGGGCACGAGGACGGCGACGGTGCCGCCCCGGTGCCCGGGCTGGACGCGCTCGACGAACTGGTCGGCACGGCGGGCAGCCTCTCCGGGCCGGTCGAACTCGTCCGGGAGGGGCAGCCACGTGCGGTGTCGCCGATCGCCGACGTGGCGCTCTACCGGATCGCGCAGGAGTCGCTCAGCAACGCCCGCCAGCACGCGCCCGAGGCACCGGTACGGGTGGCACTCCGCTTCCTGCCCCGCTCGGTGACGCTGGAGGTGGTGAACGAACCGGCCACCCCACGATCCGGGCCCAGCGCCCGGACCGGCGGCGTCGGGCTGGTGGGCATGCGCGAACGCGCGCAACTGATCGGGGCGTCGTTCGCGGCCGGCCCGACCCCGGCCGGCGGATGGTCGGTCACCACGACGCTGCCGACGAACGGTCCCGTCGCGTCCCACCCGAGGGAAGAGGCCACCAGTTGATCAGGGTGATGCTCGTCGACGACCAGGCGATCGTCCGCGCCGGCTTCCGGGTGATCCTGGAGGACGCGGGAGACATCGAGGTCGTCGCGGAGGCGTCGAGCGGGTCCGCCGCCGTCGAGCTGGCCCGCCGGTTGCAACCGGACGTCATCTGCATGGACGTCCGGATGCCCCACGGCGACGGGCTCAGCGCGACCCGGCAGATCCTCGCCGACGCGCCGGGCACGCCGCCGGCGGTGCTGGTGGTGACGACGTTCGACCTCGACGAGTACGTCTTCGGCGCGCTGGAGTCCGGTGCCAGCGGGTTCATCCTCAAGGACAGCGAACCGGAGGACCTCGTCGAGGCGGTCCGTCGCCTCGCCAACGGGTACGGGCTGGTCGACCAGGCCGTCACCCACCGGGTCATCTCGGAGTTCGCGAGACGCACCCCCGCTCCGGCCTCGGACGCCGCGGCGGCGCACCAGCTCACCGCCCGGGAGACCGAGATCGTGGAGCTGCTCGCGCAGGGTCTGTCCAACGTCGAGATCGCCGACCGGCTCTTCATCGAGACGAGCACCGTCAAGTCGCACCTGGGGCGCGCCATGGCGAAGATCGGCGTACGGGACCGGTTGCAGACGGTGGTGTGGGCGTACCAGAACGGGGTGGTCCGACGGTGACGGCCGCCGTCGACAATGGACACCGCCGGAGTACGATCCCGCTCACACCTCAGTGGTGACCTCCAGCTCTCGACCCCTCGATAGGAGCCTGGCATGGCCGGTCCGGACCCCGAACTCGCCGCGAAGCTTCAGCCCGACGTGCCGCACGCGGCACGTATCTGGAACTACTGGATGGGCGGGAAGGACAACTTCCAGTCCGACCGGGCGGCCGGCGACGCCGTGGCCGAGGTCTACCCGGAGATCGTCGTCATGGCGCAGCAGTCCCGCGTGTTCCTGGTGCGGGCCGTGCGCTACCTGGCCGCCGAGGCGGGCATCCGGCAGTTCCTGGACATCGGCACCGGCCTGCCCACCATGCAGAACACCCATGCCGTGGCCCAGTCCATCGCGCCGGACTCCCGGATCGTCTACGTCGACAACGACCCGATGGTGCTGGTGCACGCGCGGGCACTGCTGGCCAACACGACCACCGAGGGTGTCACCACCTACGTGCCCGCCGACTACCACGACCCGGAGAAGATCCTCGCCGAGGCGGCGCAGACGCTCGACTTCGACCAGCCCATCGCCGTGATGTTCATGGGCGTACTGGGCTACGAGCCCAACCTCGAGGTGGTGCGCTCGATCGTCGAGCGGACCATGGCCGCGATGCCCTCCGGCAGCTACCTCGTGCTCTGGGACGGCACCGACACCAGCCCCGAGGTGGTCTCCGGGGCCGAACGGCTGGCGCAGAGCGGCGGAGTCCCGTACATCCTGCGCAGCCCGGAGGACCTCGACACCTGCTTCACCGGGCTGACCAAGGTCGGGCCGGGCCTGGTGCCCATCCCGCTGTGGCGGGCGGAGGAGCCCGACGCCGTCGGCATCGACGCGTACGGCGCGGTGGCCCGTAAGCCCTGACCGACGCGATGCCGCCCCGCCTCCGCCGTGACGGCGGGAGCGGGGCGGCCTCGTTCAGCGGGCGCAGCTCAGCGTCAACCCGTCGGGCACCGAACTGGTCGTCGCGACCAGACCGAACGTCGCCACACCGTCCACCGCCAGCGTTCCGTTGTAGGCGGCGTTGCGGACCGTGACGTCGACGCCGACGGTCTCGGCCACACCGCCCCAGACCGACTGCACGCGCTCGTCACCGGACCACCGCCAGGACACCCGCCACCCGTCCAGTCGCTCACTCCCGGTGTTGCGAACCGTGACCGTGGCGACGAAGCCGCTGCCCCAGCGCGCGTCGAACGTGGCCGTCGCACGGCAGGAGGCCACCGGCGCGGTCCGCGCCGACCCGAACATGTACGGGTCCCGTCGGCCCTCGGCGTCGGTGAACCGGTACCAGTACTCCGTGTCGGGTGTCAGCCGGTCGACGGTGACAGTGCCGTTGCGCTCGGCCGTGCCGGAGACCGCCGAGGCGACCGGCGCCCGCCACATCTCGGCGTCCTCGCGGTCGGCGAAGAGGTTGACGGTCATCGGCGGGTCGTAGCCGCACGGTGGACGGGAGAGGATCGAGTAGGAGAGGGTCACGCTCGTCGTGGTGACCCCGGCGACCCTGGCCGTGATCGGCAACGCGGGCGGGCACGCGACCGTCGGCGTGGGCCCCGGTGGCTGCGTGGTCAAGGGCGTGGCCCCCGTGGTCTCCGTGACCCCTGTGGCGGCGTTCGCCCCACCCAGGACGGCGAGCGCCACGGTCGTGGCGGCGAGGAACATGCGAAGCATCGGAACCTCCGGTGGTTACCGGGCACCGATGACCGAGGTGGTAGCCGGTGCCGCGCTCGGGTTACCGGTCGCGGACGAGGACTGCCCGGCACGGGTGACCTGACCACCGCGTGCGTCCCGTGGACCGGAGAAGGTGTGGTGCGCGCTGGCTCCCGAGCACGACCGAAACCACAGCATGGCAGTCGACGAACATCGATGCAATATGGCGCGATCCGGCCGGCACCACGGCGCCTCGTCACGGTGATGTAATAGGCGCTCATCCAATCCGGCCCGTCGCTTAAGAATGGGATGCCCCCTGTGCGCAAGCAGCCGACCACCGCCGCGATCGTCGTCGGCGTGCTCCTCGCGGCCGGTCTGATCGCCACGCCGGCGGCGACTGTCACCGCTGCGCCGTCGCTGGCGGCGGCGATACCGCTCACCCAGCACGTCGACCCCTTCATCGGCACGGGCATGAGCAACGCCCCGGACCCGGTGCCCGGCGGCGCCGGAGGAGCCACCGTGCCCGGGCCGGTGATGCCGTTCGGGATGGTGCAGTTCAGCCCGGACACGCCGCTCGCGTCACCCTCGGGCTACCGCCACAGCGACACCACCGTCGAGGAGTTCAGCCTCACCCACTTCAACGGCGCCGGGTGCGCCAACAACGAGGACATCGGCATTCTGCCGATCACCGGAAACCTGACGACCTCGCCCGGCACGACGTGGACGTCGTACGCCGGGAAATACAGCAAGGCCAACGAGGCGGCGTCGCCCGGGTACTACCGGACCGTTCTGGACAACTACGGCGCGACTCAGGTCGAACTGTCCTCGACGCGGCGCAGCGCGGCGATGCGGCTGACGTATCCGTCGACCAGATCCGCGCAGATCCTCCTGAACACGAGTCGCAACGCCACCGGGAGCCGCAGCGGTTCGGTCGCCATCAGCGGTCGCACGGTCACCGGCACCTTCACCGGTGGCGGTTTCTGCCACTCCACCAAGACACACCAGATCTTCTACCGGATGGAGTTCGACCGGACCCCGACGGCCTTCGGCACCTGGCTCGAGGGAACGGTCTCGCCGGGCTCCGCCTCGGCCAACGGCGTCCGCTCCGGCGGCTACCTCACGTTCGACACCACCACCAACCGGACCGTCCAGGTGAAGGTCGGAATATCGTTCGTCAGCCTGGCCGGGGCACAGGCGAACCTCGCAGCGGAGCAGCCCGGCTTCGCCTTCGACACCGTACGCGCGAATGCCGTGAGCGAGTGGAACCTGTCTCTGAACCGGATCCAGGTGACCGGAGGGACAAGCGCCGACCTGCGGAAGTTCTACACGGCGCTCTATCACGTGCTGGTCAACCCCAACCTGGCAAGCGACGTCGACGGGCGTTACCGCGGGTTCGACAACCAGATACACAGCGCCGGCCATCCGGTTTACCAGAACTTCGCGGGCTGGGACATCTACCGCTCGTGGGCGGCACTCATCGCACTGATCGCACCCGACGAGGCGAGCGACATGGCCAAGTCGATGGTGCTCGCGGGCCAGCAGGGCGGCCTGCTGCCCAAGTGGTCGCAGAACCACAACGAGCACGCCGTGATGATGGGCGATCCGGGGCCGATCGTGGTGTCCAGCATGCACGCGTTCGGCGCGCGCGGCTTCGACACCGCTGCGGCGCTGACCATCATGGACCGCAGCTCGTACGGCGGCACCATGCAGGGCATTCCGCTCCGCGCCCGGCAGGAGGGCTACGTCGCCCGGCAGTACGTGCACGAGAACGCGGCGGACTCGCTGGAGTATTCCGCCTCCGACTTCGCCGTCGCGCAGTTCGCCCGGGCGGTCGGCGACACCGCGAGGTACAACGCGTACATCCGGCGATCGCAGTGGTGGCGCAACCTGTACCACCCCGCGTTCGGCTACCTTCAGGACCGGGCCGAGGACGGCTCCTGGCCGGCGCCGCTCGACCCGATCAGCCAGACGGGGTACGCGGAGGGCAACGCGACCCAGTACACCTGGATGGTCCCGTACAACTACCGTGCGCTGATCGAGCTGATGGGCGGCCGGCAGACGGCCATCCAACGACTCGACCACCACTTCACCCAACTCAACGGTGGCCTCTCCCGGCCGTACTTCTACATCGGCAACGAACCCGAACACGGCGTGCCGTGGATCTACCACTTCGCCGGCGTACCCGCCAAGACCAGCGCCGTCGTGCGGAGGGTGATGACCGAGTCGTTCACCAACGACCCCGGCGGCCTTCCTGGCAACGACGACCTCGGCGCCACGTCGGCGTGGTTGGTGTGGGCTGCGCTGGGCATGTATCCGACCACCCCGGGCAGCGACACGTTGGCCCTGCACGGTCCGTCGTTCCCCTCGATCCTCATCGACCGGCCCACCGGTGACATCAGGATCGACGCGGCCAACGCTGGGACGGGCAGTCCGTACGTGCAGGGTGTGTCGGTCGACGGGGCGGTGACCTCGCGCCCGTGGCTGCGGTACGCGGACATCGGCGCCGGTGCGACGCTGAGTTACACGATGGGGCCGAACCCGTCGACCTGGGGGACGGATCCCGACGACGCGCCGCCGTCGATCGACGACGGGTTCAGTCCTCCGCCCGCGCCTGACCTCGGCCCGAACCTCGCCGCCGGGGGCCTCGCGACCGGATCGACCCCCTGCTCGACCGGGGAGGGGCCGGCGATGGCCTTCGACGGGAAGTTGGGCACCAAGTGGTGCACGCTGGCGACCGACTCGAAGGTGCTCCAGGTGGACCTCGGTTCGACACAGGACGTGACCGGGTTCGTGTTGAAGAACGCCGCCCTGGGCGGCGAGTCGACGAACCTGAACACCCAGACGTACCGCATCGAGACCTCGACCGACGGGGCCGGCTGGGCCACCGCTGTCCAGCAGAGCGAGCAGCTCCGCAACAGCCGCACGTACCACCCGATCGTCGCCACCCCGGCACGGCACGTACGGCTCACCATCACCAGCGCCAACAACGTCGGCGGGGCCGCCGCCCGCATCCCCGAGTTCGAGGTCTACGGAGTCGGCGGCCCGACGAATCTGGCAGGCGGTGGCACGGCCACCGCATCCCCCTCGTGCACCGTCAACGAAGGCCCGCCGAAGGCGATCAACGGCACGGTCGATGGCGGCATCACCGACAAGTGGTGCTCCTCCGGCACGGACAAGTGGTTGAGTCTGGACCTGGGCGCGGCCAGCCCGCTGACCGCGATCATCGTGCGGCACGCCGCTGCCGGTGCCGAGACGCCGGCCTGGAACACCCGCGACTACGACCTGCGGGTGTCCGAGGACGGCGACACCTGGACAACCCTCGCCCAGGTGCGCGGCAACACAGCGAGCGTGACTCGGCACGACATCGCGGTCAGCGGGCGGTACGTCCGGCTCGATGTGCTGGTGCCAGCCCAGAACAACGACGCCGCCGCGCGCATCTTCGAGCTGGAGGTCTACGGCATCAGGTGATCGAGTTGTAGACCGGAACCCAGCCCAGGCTCTGCCCGGTGGAGGAGAACACCTCGATCTTGCGGACCACCGACCCCGGCGTGGTGGCGGCGACGCTGTTGCCGACTCCGATCCCGCCGACGGCGATGAGCTTGCCGTCGGTGCGGATCTGCCCGGGGCCACTGCGGCGGATGACGACCGTGTCCGCGGGCGCCTGGTAGGGAACGGCCGCCTCGACCGCGTTCCACGCCAGGGTGACGTCGACCGAGGCAGTGTCCACGAAGACGGCGGGATGCGACGGGTGCGCCTGGCGCAGGTGGTTGCCCACCACGACGGCCTTGGTGGAGCCCTGGTGCACGGCGACGCAGCTCACGGCCCGGCTCGCGTCTGGATTCTCCACCCGGTTGCCGACCACTGTGACGTCCCGGGCGGCCAGGACGTTGAGGTGGCCGACGCAGTCGGTCACCGCGTTGCCGGTGATGGAGACGCCGACGGCCTGCCCCGACCGGGGCAGGGAGCCACGCGCGCTGCCGTCGACCTCGATGCCCCGCAGTTGGCAGCCGGACACGGTGTTGTCGGCGACCACCAGGTTCGTCACCTGCTGCGTGTAGACGCCGGCCTGGCCGCACTCGGTGATGGTGTTGCCGGAGACGACGGTGCGGTCGGCGCCGAACCACACGTTGATGCCGTCGTAGTACTTGGACTCCGCGCGCCAGACGCCGCCCCAGTCCTCGGCTTCCTGCGACGACAGCCAGTCCATCGCCACGTGGTTGTTGGTGATCCGCACGTCGTGCCCGTTCGTGGCGATGCCCAACCGGACGTCCTCGGTGGTGCAGTTCGTGATGAGGATGTCGTTGGACGTGCCGGGGGTGTTGTCCCAGACGCTGATGCCGGTGTGGCGGAATCCGCGGGACACCACCCCGTCGACCACGATGCCTGTCGACGCGGTGATGACCAGGCCGCTGTACCAGTACGTGGCGGCGTTGTCGACGAGGTTGAGCCCGAGCACCTTGAGCCGGTGACAGCCCTGGATCTGGAGCACGCCGCGCACCTGGTCCTTCACCGTCACCGGCGCGGCGTCGATCAGCGCCAGGGTGGCCCCGTGCCCCCGCAGCGCGGTGTCGGTCAGCCCGGAGAGGGTCACCCGGTTGCTGACGCGGTATGTCCGACCGGCCGGGAAGAGCACTCCCAGATTCGGCGTGGCTGTCCGCGCGGCGTCGAACGCCGCCTGAATGGCCGCGGTGTCGTCGGTGACGCCGTCGCCGACCGCTCCGTGCGCGAGCACCGAGACCCAGCCGTCGCCCGTGGCAGGTAACGCCGCCGCGGCCGGCTTGGCCGCCAGGGTCGCCCCGCCCGCCAGGGCGGTGGCCGCCAGGCCAGCGCGTAGAGCCGCGCGTCGTCCCATCGATGTCATGTGATCGCCTCCCGTGAAACGTGCCCAATCACCATCGCCGCGCACACTATCCCGCGCGAACCGTCCATGGGGGACGCTCGATCCGTGAGGGCACCTCACGAGGACGACGGGACCACTCGGACCCGGTCGCTCTCGTCGTCGGAGAGGAACAACGCCAGGGCGTGCCCCTGCTCCTCCACGGCCGCGCGATCGGCTCGGGTGAGGCTGGTGAGTGGGTTGACGGTCAGCGTGCCGGACTCGACGGTCCAGGTCGCGGCGACCCGGCCGTCGACCAGCACCACGCGTTCGCCGCCCACCGAGAGGAGACGGTGCGCGTCGTCGATGATCCTGCTGCGGTCGTCGTAGCCGAGGATCGCGTTGTCGAACGCCGGTAGGAACCGCACCGGGGCGGGTGTCTCCGGGTCGGGGCGCGGCGCGTCGGGCAGGTCGATCAGCTTCCGGCCGCGCTCGTCGCGGAAGGTGACCAGCTCGTCGCGCATCGCGGCGACGGCGGTGGGCAGACCGGCGAGGCCGCACCAGGCACGCAGGTCGGCGGTGGCGGCCGGCCCGAACGCGGTCAGATAGCGGCGGACGAGCACCTGCCCGACGGGATCGGTGCCGTCCGGGGTCGACGGGTCGACGTCGCGGCCCAGCCACGCGGAGAGCAGGGCGTGCCGCACGCCCCCCTTCGTCCGCCACAGGCCGCGCGGTGGCAGCTGAATCAACGGGAGGAGCGCGACGGCCATCTCGCCCAGCGCCCGCGCACCCGCGGACGGCCAGCGCTCGACGAGCGCCCGCCCGATCTCCGGCATCGAGCGCGGCTCACCGTCGGCCAGCACCGCGCGGGCCGCCACGGCCAGCTCGTCGAGGTCGACGCCGGTCAACTCGCCGCGGTAGACGCCGAGCACCCGTTGGCGCAGCATGGCGTCATGACGGGACCGCCAGGCCACGGCGTCGTCGGCGACGACCAGGTGGACGGTGCGACGCATCAGGTGGGTGCGCACCACCCGGCGCTCGGTCAGCAGGTGCGAGAGCACCGCCGGGTCGAAGGCACGCAGCCGCGACCAGAGCCCGACGAACGGCTCCTGCGGCTCCTGCGCCTGGAGACCGCCGAGGTGCGCGACGGCGCCGGAGACCGGCATCTCGGCGCGATCGAGGAGCAACTGCCGGGCGAGCGTCGCGCGGTTGAGCGCGCGCGAATCGAGAACGGTCACGCCCTCATTCTCCGTAGCGGGGCGACAGTCTCCGTCGACGCGGTCCGGGACGATCCCGATACCGTCGGCGACAGCGCGCTGCGTACCGTCGGACGGGTTGTTGCGGGCGGTTACCGCAGCCTGCGGTCGACGTGAACCGCCCGGGCCGACGTGGTCAACTGCAGGAGCCGGCGCCTGGGTGCCAAAAAGTTTTGTGCACTTCCTACAACTGAGCGACTGTTGGTTCAGTGGTTGCGCCATAGCGCTGGCCGCCGCCAGCCGGAAAGGTGATCACTGCAGTTCACGGTCTAGCTAAGGGGTCATTCGGGTGTTCAACCGTGTCGCCATCGTCAACCGTGGTGAAGCCGCCATGCGGCTCATCCACGCGGTCCGCGAGTTGGCCGCGGAGACCGGCATCCAGCTCGAAACCGTCGCGCTCTACACCGACGTCGACCGTACCGCCACCTTCGTCCGCGAAGCGGACATCGCCTACGATCTCGGGCCGGCGTCCGCCCGCCCGTACCTCAATCTCCAGGTGCTGGAACGCGCCCTGACCGAGACCGGGGCCGACGCCGCCTGGGTCGGCTGGGGCTTCGTCGCCGAGGATCCCGCGTTCGCGGAACTGTGCGAGAAGATCGGCGTCACCTTCATCGGACCGAGCCCGGACGCCATGCGCCAACTCGGTGACAAGATCGGCTCCAAGCTGATCGCCGAGAAGGTGGGCGTACCGGTCGCCCCGTGGAGCCGGGGCGCCGTCGAGACCCTGGCCGCGGCGCGGGCGGCGGCGGCCGAGATCGGCTACCCGCTGATGCTCAAGGCGACCGCGGGCGGCGGCGGGCGCGGCATCCGGGTGATCCGGAACGAGGCCGAGCTCGACGACGCGTACGAGCGGACCAGCCAGGAGGCGGCGCGGGCCTTCGGCAGCGGCATCGTGTTCCTGGAACGCCTGGTCACCGGCGCCCGGCACGTCGAGGTCCAGGTGATCGCCGACGGGCAGGGCACCGCCTGGGCGCTCGGCGTCCGCGACTGTTCGGTGCAGCGGCGCAACCAGAAGGTCATCGAGGAGTCGGCGTCGCCGGTGCTCGACCCGGCGCAGGCCGCCGACCTCAAGGCGTCGGCCGAGCGGCTGGCCGTGGCGGTCGGCTACCGCGGCGCGGCGACCGTGGAGTTCCTGTACCACCCCGGGGACCGGCTGTTCGCGTTCCTGGAGGTCAACACCCGCCTTCAGGTCGAGCACCCGATCACCGAGTTGACCACCGGGTTCGACCTGGTCAAGGCACAACTGCACGTCGCCTCCGGCGGCCGGCTCGACGGCACGCCGCCGGTGGAGCGCGGCCACGCCATCGAAGCCCGGCTCAACGCCGAGGATCCCGACCGTGACTTCGCGCCGTCCCCGGGGCGGATCGCGCGACTCGACCTGCCCGCCGGCCCCGGCATCCGGGTGGACACCGGCGTCAGCGAGGGCGACACCATCCCCGCCGACTTCGACTCCATGATCGCGAAGATCATCGCGTACGGCCGCGACCGCGACGAGGCGCTCGGCAGGCTGCGGCGGGCCATGGCGAACACCACGGTGATCATCGAGGGTGGCGCGACGAACAAGAGCTTCGTGCTCGACCTGCTCGACCAGCCCGAGGTGATCGACGCCAGCGCGGACACCGGCTGGATCGACCGCGTCCGCGGCGAGGGTCGACTGGTCACGCACCGCCACAGCGCGGTCGCCCTGGCCGCCGCCGCCATCGAGGCGTACGAGGAGGAGGAGCGCGTCGAGCGGCAGCGGCTGCTGTCGACGGCGGCCGGCGGACGCCCCCAGGTGCAGCACGCCAGCGGCCGACCGCTCGACCTCAAACTGCGCGGCGTCGGCTACCGCACCCGGGTGGCCCGGGTCGGCCCGCACCGCTTCCGCGTCGGGATCGAGGCGGGCGGCGTCGTCCGCACCGCCGACGTCGAGCTGGACCGGTTCGACCGGCACACCGGTCAGATCGTCGTCAACGGCATCCGCTACCGCCTGCTCACCGGCACGTACGGGCCGACCCACCTGGTCGAGGTGGACGGCGTGACGCACCGGGTCAGCCGCGACGAGGGCGGCGTCCTGCGCTCCCCGATGCCGGCGCTCGTCGTCGCCACACCCCTGGAGGTCGGCGCCGAGGTCGAGGCGGGCGCACCGGTGCTGGTGCTGGAAGCGATGAAGATGGAGACGGTGCTGCGGGCGCCGTTCAAGGCGCGGCTGAAGGAGTGCGCCGTCTCGGTGGGCAGTCAGGTGGAGGCGGGCGCGCCGCTGCTGCGCCTGGAGCCACTGGCGGACGACGCCGAGCAGGCCACCGACGGCCCGACCGGCGAGACCGTGGAGCTGGACCTGCCGAGCGCCACCGAGGACGTCCCGACGGACGAGCGCGTCCGGCGCGGTCAGGAGGACCTGCGAGGGCTGCTGCTCGGCTTCGACGTCGACCCGCACGACGACCGTCGGGTGCTCGACGGTTACCTGACCGCGCGGCGGCAGGCCACCGACGCGAGCCAGCGCTCCGCGGCCGGTCAGCGGCCGCTCGCCGCCGAGCTCGACCTCATCGAGGTGTTCGCCGACCTCGCCGAGTTGAGCCGTAACCGGCCGACCGGTGAGGACGTCGGCGGCGCCCACGTGCACAGCGCCCGGGAATACTTCCACACCTACCTGCAGAGCCTCGACGTCGAGCGGGCTGGGCTGCCGGACTCCTTCCAGACCAGGCTCGGCAAGGCGCTCAGCCGCTACGGCGTCACCGACCTGGACCGCACCCCCGCCCTCGAAGCCGCCGTCTTCCGGATCTTCCTCGCCCAGCAACGCGCGTCCGCGGACGCGCAGGTCATCGCGGCACTGCTGCGCGCCTGGCTGCGGGAGACCCCGCCGGATGAGTCGTTGCGCGAGCCCGCCGGTCTCGCGCTGGAGCGGCTGATCGCCGCGACGCAGGTGCGTTTCCCCGTGGTCGCCGACCTCGCCCGTGGTGTGGTGTTCGCCTGGTTCGCCCAGCCGCTGCTGCGACGCAACCGGGCCCGGGTGTACGCCGAGGTCCGTGGGCACCTGCGGCACCTGGACGCGCAGCCGGACGCGGCGGACCGCGCCGAGCGCATCGCCGAGATGGTCCGCAGCACCGAGCCCCTGGTCCGGCTGCTCGGGCAGCGGCTCGTGCGCGACCACCTCGACAACACGGTGATGCTGGAGGTGCTGACCCGGCGGTACTACGGCAACAGGGCGCTCACCAGCGTGCGTGGTCAGGCCGTCGCGGGCTGCACGTTCGTGGTCGCCGAGCGGGCCGATTCCAGCGTGGTCTCCGCCGCGGTGAGCTTCGACGCGCTGGGCAGCGCGTTGCGCGGGCTGGCCGAACTGGCCGGCGACGGGGAGTCCGTCGACGCCGACATCTACCTCGGTTGGGAGAACCAGCCGGAGGACTTCGACGCGATGGCGGCGGCGCTGGCCGAGGTGGTCGCCGCGCATCCGCTGCCGCCCCAGGTCCGCCGGGTGACCACCACCGTCGCGGGTCGCGGCGGAGCGGTGATGCACCACCACTTCACCTTCCGCCCCTCCGACACCGGGCTGACCGAGGACCGGCTGATCCGTGGCCTGCACCCGTACATCGCGCAGCGGATGCAGTTGGAGCGGCTGCACAAGTTCGACCTGACCCGCCTGCCGTCGTCGGACGAGGAGGTCTACCTCTTCCAGTGCGTGGCGCGGGAGAACCGCGCCGACGAGCGTCTCGTCGCGTTCGCGCAGGTGCGGGACCTCACCGAGCTTCGTGAGCAGGACGGCCGCCTGGTCGCCCTGCCGACCGCCGAGGACGCGATCGCCGCCTGCCTCGACTCGATCCGCCGCGCCCAGTCGCTGCGTCCGTCGAAGACGCGCTTCACCACCAACCGCATCGTGGTCTACGTGTGGCCGCCGAGCGAGCTGACCCGCGAGGAGATGGAGATGATCGCCGGGCGCGTGCGCCCGACGACGGCCGGCGCCGGGCTGGAGGAGATCCTGTTCATCGCGCGGCAGCGCGACCGCCGGACCGGCGAACTGACCAAGATCGCCGTACGGATCTCGTTCGACGCCGCGGGCGGCGCGGAGCTGGCCGTCGGCGAGCCGCCGGTCGAGCCGATCGAGCCGCTCGACGAGTACCGGCTCAAGGTGCTGCGGGCGAGCAGCCGCAACACCGTGTACCCGTACGAGCTGACCGGCCGGCTCGGTGACTTCGTCGAGCACGACCTCGACGACGACCACGTGCTGGTCCCGGTGGACCGGCCGAAGGGGCGCAACAGCGCCGCGATCGTCGCCGGGGTGGTCAGCACGCCGACCGAGCGGCACCCGCAGGGTGTCACCCGGGTGGTGCTGCTCGGTGACCCGACCAAGTCGCTGGGCGCGCTGTCGGAGCCGGAGTGCCGGCGGGTGATCGCCGCCCTGGACCTGGCCGAGCGGATGCGGGTGCCGTTGGAGTGGTGGGCGCTGTCCGCCGGCGCCCGGATCTCGATGACCTCGGGCACCGAGAACATGGACTGGGTGGCCGCCGCGCTCAAGCGGATCGTCGAGTTCACCCAGGCCGGCGGCGAGATCAACATCGTGGTGGCCGGCATCAACGTGGGCGCGCAGCCGTACTGGAACGCCGAGGCGACGATGCTGATGCACACCAAGGGCATCCTCGTGATGACCCCGGACTCCGCGATGGTGCTCACCGGCAAGCAGTCGCTCGACTTCTCCGGTGGCGTGTCCGCCGAGGACAACTTCGGCATCGGCGGCTACGACCGGGTGATGGGCCCGAACGGGCAGGCGCAGTACTGGGCGCCGAACCTCACGGCCGCCCGGGACGTGGTGATGGCGCACTACGACCACGCGTACGTCGCCCCCGGCGAGGACGCGCCCCGGCGGGCGGTCACCTCCGACCCCGCCGACCGCGACATCTCCGACTTCCCGCACGACGTGGCGGGCAGCGCTTTCGCCACCGTCGGCGAGATCTTCTCCGTCGAGGCGAACCCGGACCGCAAGAAGCCGTTCGACATCCGTACGGTGATGCGGGCCCTCGCCGACCAGGACCACCCGGTCCTGGAGCGGTGGGCGGGCATGGCGGACGCGGACACCGCCGTCGTGCAGGACGTCCACCTCGGCGGCATCCCGGTCTGCCTGCTCGGCATCGAGTCCCGGTCGGTGCCCCGGCACGGCTTCCCGCCCACCGACGGCCCGGACACCTACACGGCGGGCACGCTGTTCCCCCGCTCGTCGAAGAAGGCGGCGCGGGCGATCAACGCGGCCAGCGGCAACCGACCGCTCGTCGTCCTGGCGAACCTGTCCGGCTTCGACGGCTCGCCGGAGTCGATGCGCAAGCTGCAACTGGAGTACGGGGCCGAGATCGGTCGGGCGATCGTGAACTTCGACGGGCCGATCGTCTTCTGCGTGATCTCGCGCTACCACGGCGGCGCGTTCGTGGTGTTCTCGAAGGCGCTGAACCCGAACATGACGGTGCTCGCGTTGGAGGGCTCGTTCGCCTCGGTGCTCGGTGGCGCACCCGCCGCCGCCGTGGTGTTCTCCGCCGACGTCAACGCCCGCACCGCGGCCGACCCGCGCGTGCGGGACCTGGAGACACGCGTCGCTGCCGCCGGCGGCACCGAGCGCGCCGCGCTGACCGCGGAACTCGACGAGCTGCGCTCGTCGGTGCGGGCGGAGAAGCTCGGCGAGGTGGCCGCGGAGTTCGACCGGGTGCACAACATCCACCGCGCGGTCGAGGTCGGCTCGGTGGACGCGGTCATCCGCGCCGCCGAACTGCGTCCACGCATCATCGAGGCCATCGAGGCCCGCCTGGGGTGACACCCCGCGCGCAACGTCAGCGCCACCGGTCGTCGACCGGTGGCGCTGACGCGTGGTGGGGCCGGTCAGGTGGCGTACCGGAGCAGCTCGTGGACGCTGTCAGCCGGTCCGCCGGTCGTGGCCCGGGGCGCTGTCGAGCTGCCAGGCCGTGGCGAGATCCTCGCGTGCCCGGGCCACCCGGGACCGGATCGTGCCGACCGGGCACTGGCAGATCTCCGCCGCCTCGGCGTACGACAGGCCGAGCACCTGGGTGGCGACGAACGCCTCCCGGCGCTCCGGGGGCAGGCCGGCGATCAGCTGGTGCACCGTCACGCTCTCGTCGGCCCCGGCGGTGATCGCCCCGGCGGCCTCGGCCGCCGCCTGCCAGTCCGGAACGGACGCCAGCCTCGGCCGGGACACCGCCGTGCGGACGTGGTCGACGGCGACCCGCCGGGCGATCGTGAACACCCACGTGCGGGCCGACGAGCGGCCGGCGAAGCCGGGGAGGTTGCGGAATGCCCGCAGGAAGGTCTCCTGAGTCAGGTCGTCGGCCTCACCCGGCCCGGCGAGATGCGACAGGAACCGCCAGACCTGGTCCTGAAGGGCCCGGATGAACGCCGTGGCGGCCTGCCGGTCGCCCCGGCCCGCGTCCTGCGCCCACCGGGTGACCTGGGCGTCGTCAGCGCCGTCGGTCCGCACTGACCACCGTCCTGTGTGCCACGGGCGCTCCTTCTCGGCCGGGAGGCCGTCGGGGGGACGCCGCCGGTCAGCCGCGCACTCTGGTTGTCGCCGACCGGTCCGGAAAAGTTCCCGGGGCTCCCACATTCGTGGGGTCCTGGATCCGCTCGGTGCCGTCCCGGGCGGACGGCACCGGGTCGGGCGTACGCCAGGAACGCCACAGGTTGCTGTAGCCGCCACCGGCCGCCAGCAGCTCGGCGTGCGTACCGTGCTCGGCGACGCGACCCTGGTCCAGGACGACGATGCGGTCCGCGGTGGCCGCCTGACTGAGCCGGTGGGCGACGACCAACGTGGTACGGCCCTCGGTGGCCGCCACGGCGGCCCGGTCGAGGTCGCGCGCGCCCGCGCTGCCCGCCTCCGCGGTGGCCTCGTCGAGGACCGCGACGGCGGGATCGGCGAGGACCAGGCGGGCCAGCGCGAGGTGCTGGGCCTGCGCCGCGGTGAGCTGCCGTCCGCCCTCCCCCACGGCGGTCGCCAGCCCGTCCGGCAGGGTGCGCAGCCACCCGGTGGCGCCGACGAGGTCGAGGGCGCGGGTCAACTCGGCGTCGGTGGCGTCCGGGTCGGCCAGGCGCAGGTCCTCGGCGAGCGGCCCGGCGAACACGTGCACCTCCTGGCTGACCAGGGCGATCTCACGCCGGAGCTGGTGTTCGCCGAGCTGGGCCAGCGGCACGCCGCGCAGGCGGACCGAGCCCTGGCTGGGCTCGATGATGCCGGCGATGATGCCGGCGAGCGTGCTCTTGCCCGCACCGCTCGCGCCCACCAGCGCCACGCGCTCACCGGGCGCGAGACGGAGGGTGATGTCCCGCAGCACGACAGGTCCGTCGTCGTAGCGGTGCTGCGCGACTGTCACCTCCAGCGCTGCCGGCTCGGGCCGCTCCGGACGTGCGGGGCGGCGACTGTCGGGCGATGCGGTGTCCGGCAGTGTGGTCACGCCGACGAGCCGGGCGAGGCTCGCCCCGGCCTGGAGCACCGAGTCCGACTCGAACAGCAGCAGGCCGATGGGGTTGAAGAGGCGGTGGAAGTAGAGGGCTGCGGTGGTCGCCGCACCGACTGTGGACAGGTCCTCGCGGACCAGCAGGAAGCCGGCGAGCAGCACGGCGGCCAGCCCCACGAACTCGGACCTGTTGATGCGCAGCCCGAACCGGGTGAACAGGCCGAAGATCTCCAGCGCCAGGTCACGGGCGACGCCGGAGCGTTCGGCGATCCGCGCGACGTGCGCGTCCTCCATCCGGTAGGCGCGTACCGTCGCCGCGCCGCGCAGCGCCTCGGCGGTCGCCTGCGTACGCTCGCCGGTCGCGACCCGCTCGCGGGCGTAGTACGGCACCGACCGCCGGAGGTACCAGCGCAGCGCCAGCGCGTACGCCGGTGCGGCGGCCAGCCCGGCGATGCCGAGCCGCCAGTCGAGGGCGAAGAGCCCCAGCGCTGTCAACACGACGGACAGCGTCGCGCCGAGGAAGGCGGGGCCGCTGGTGGCGATCACGTTCGTCACCACCGCCACGTCGTCGCCGGCCCGGGCCACCAGGTCACCGGTCCCGGCCCGTTCCAGGGTGGCCGACGGCAGGTGCAGGGCGCGGTCGAGGACCCGCTCCCGGAGCCGGGCCAGCACCGTCTCGCCGAGGCGTGCGGCGACCGCGGCTCCGGCCGCGGTGAGGAGCCCCGCGAGCACCGCCGCGCCCGCGATCACGCCCGCCCAGGCCACGACCTGCTGTGTGTCGGTGCCGGCGATGACGTCGTCGACGAGGCGACCGAGCACCCACGGCGCGACGAGCCCGGTCGCGGACGCGGCGACCAGCAACGTGCCGGCGACGGCGCTGAGCAGCGGCAGGCGGGCCAACTCGGCACGGAGGGCGGCCCAGGTCTGCCGGCCGGTGGCCGTCGGCAGCAGGTGCCGGGGCTCGACGCCGCTGTCGGTCGACGGGTCGGTCATCGCAGGACCTCCTCCCGGTAGCGGGTGTCGCCGGCGAGCAACCGCTCGTGCGGCCCCTCGGCGACGACCCGACCCTTGTCGATCACGACGACCCGGTGCGTGACGTGCAGCAGGGCCGGGCTGGTGGTGATCAGCACCGTGGCGCGGGTGTCCGCCGCGCGGACCGAGGCCAGCCCTTCGGCGATCAGTGCCTCGGTCACCGCGTCGACAGCCGTGGTGGGGTTGTGCAGCACCAGCACCGGTGGGTCGGCGACGAGCGCACGGGCGAGCCCGATCCGCTGCCGTTGACCGCCGGACAGGTTCGCTCCCCGCTCGGTGAGCCGGCGGTCGAGACCGTCCGGGTGTGCGGTGAGCACGTCCTCGGCGGCGGCAGCCCGCACGGCGGCCCGCAGGACCGTGTCGTCGACCTGGGCACCGGCGCTGAGGTTCGCGCGCAGGGTGCCCTCGAACAGCGCCACGTCGTGTGGCTCCACCAGGACGACTGTGCGCGCGGCGTCGATGTGCAGGTCCTCGACGGGTACGCCGTCGACGTACAGCGTCCCCCGGTAGTCCGCGTGGTGCACCCGGCCGGCCAGCAGCGCGACGAGCGCTTCGGCCTCGCTCGGGTCGTAGGCGAGCACGCCAAGGATCTCACCGGCACGGACGCGCAGGTCGACGGCGTCGAGGCCCGCGTGCGAGACCGCGTCGAGGGCGAGCCGGGACGGGCTCGGCTCGGGCGGCCCGGCGTCACCCGGCGCGAGGACCGGTGCCGCGCCGAGGACCCGCGCGACCCGCGCCGCCGAGGCCCGGGCCATGGCGAACAGTTGTACGCAGTACCCGAGCGTCTGCACCGGCTCGGCGATGAACTGGGCCAGCCCGACGACGGCGACGAGTTCGCCGATGGTGAGCCGACCCTCAAGCGCGAGCCAGCCCGCGACGCCGGCGACCGTCGCGAGGAAGAGACCGTTGACGGTGGTGGTGAGGCCGAGGTGCAGGCCCTTGCTGGTGGCGGCGCGAAGGGTCACGTCGAGTGCGTGCCGGCTGGCGCCCGCGTACCGTCGGGCGGCGTGGTCCTGCGCGCCGACGCCGCGTAGCACGCGCAGCCCGGTGACGAGGTCGACGGCGAGCGCGGTGGTGGCCGCGAGGGCCTCCTGCTGCGACGTGCTGCGCCGGGTGAGCAGCGGCGCCATCCGCTGAAGGGCGACGACCAGCAGCGGTACGCCGACGAGCACCCCGAGCCCGAGGGGGACGTCGACGACGAGCAGCGCGACGGCGGCCACCACGATCGCGGTGAGCGCCGCGGCGGTGAGCCCGGCGACGCGTACGACCAGCGCGGACAACTCGGCGTCGGAGGCCGTGACGGACAGCAGTTCCCCGTCGCGCAGACCCGAGCGGTGTCCGCGCGGGTCGAGGGCGCTCCGGACGATCTCGACGCGGGTCGTGTGCGCCTCGTGTTCGACGGCGGCGTAGGCGAGCCGGGCGCCGGTGCGGTAGGCGAAGGCGAGGGTGGTGAACAGGGCGGCGAGGCCGGCGAGGGAGAGCAGGAGCGCGGCGACGTCCCCGGTGGCCACCGCCCGGTCGATGATCACGCCGATGGCGACCGGTACGAGGGCCTCGGTGGCCTGGTGGGCGCAGAGCAGCACGATGCCGAGCACCACCCGGCGGCGCTGTCGGCGCAGGGCGCGGCGCAGCACCACGCTCCCGCTGACCTCGGCGACTGTCATGCTCGGATCGATGGGGGCATGGCGGCGAACTCCAGGTAGTGAGGGCAGGCTAACCTAACATGCTGTCGGGGAGCCGTAGCGCTCGGAGTACGCCGACGCCGGCCGCCCCACATCAGGAGCGGCGGCCGGCGTCGAGGCGGGGCTACCGCTCCCCCACCGGCGTCCAGACGGGCAGGCCGAGTCTCCGCACGGCTATCGCGACCAGGGCGCGCGGCGGGAGCGAGACGTCCAGCACGAGCACCGACTCGTCCGGCTCGGCCGGTTCCAGCGTGGCGAGCTGGGAGTCGAGCAGGCTCGCCGGCATGTAGTGCCCCTCTCGTCGCGCCATCCGCTCCCGGATGACCTCCGCCGGCCCGTGCAGGTGCACGAAGTCCAGCTGCGGCGCGCCCTGGCGGAGCACGTCCCGGTACGACCGCCGCAGGGCCGAGCAGGCCAGCACCGTCGACTGGCCCTCCGCCGCGCGAGCGCCGATCCACCCGGCGATGTCGGCCAGCCAGGGCCGGCGGTTGCTGTCGTCCAGGGGTACGCCGGAGCGCATCAGTGCCACGTTCTCCGGGGAGTGGAACTCGTCGGCCTCGACGAACGTCAGCCCGGTCACCGCGCTGATCCCCCGCGCCACAGTGGACTTGCCGGACCCGGAGACGCCCATCACCACGACGTGTCGTCCACCCGGCTCACCAGTCATGGACGGTGCCGTCCTTGAGCCGGTTGAAGGGCAGGTAGGCCGGCTCGTACGGGAACCGGGCCGCCGCCTCCTCGTCCAGCTCCACCCCGAGCCCCGGCTGGTCGCCCGGGTGCAGGTAGCCGTCGGTGAACGTGAACGACTGCCGGAACACCTCGTTGGCCAGCGGGGTGTGTTTCATGTACTCCTGGATGCCGAAGTTGTGGATGGCCAGGTCCAGGTGCAGCGCCGCGGCCATGCCCACCGGGGAGATGTCGGTGGGTCCGTGGATGCCGGACTTGATCTGGTACTGGGCGGCGAAGTCGAGCAGCTTGCGCATGGCGGTGATGCCGCCGGTGTGGGTGACCGCGGACCGGACGTAGTCGATGAGCTGCTCGCGGATCAGGGTCTGGTAGTCCCAGACGGTGTTGAAGACCTCGCCGATGGCCAGCGGGGTGGTGGTGTGCTGGCGGACCAGCCGCAGCGCCTCCTGGTTCTCGGCCGGCGTGCAGTCCTCCAGCCAGAACAGGTCGTACGGTTCGAGGGACTTGCCGAGCTTCGCGGCCTGGATCGGGGTCATCCGGTGGTGACCGTCGTGCAGCAGCGGCAGCTCCGGGCCGAACTCGGCGCGGACCGCCTCGAACACGGCGGGCAGGTGCCGCAGGTACGCGCGGGTGTCCCAGTCCTCCTCGGCCGGCAGTGGGGTGCGCTGCGCGGGCTCGTAGTCGTAGCGCTGACCGGTGGCGCTGGGTTGCGCGGCCACGCCGTAGACGGCGTTGATCCCCGGCACCGACGTCTGCACCCGGATCGACCGGAAGCCCTCGTCGAGGTGGCGGCGGATCGAGTCGAACAGCTCGGGGATGTCCCGCCCCGACGCGTGCCCGTACGCCATGATGCCGGTGCGGGACGCGCCGCCCAGCAGTTGGTACAGCGGCATGCCGGCGGCCTTGGCCTTGATGTCCCAGAGCGCGACGTCGACGGCGGCGATGGCGGCCATGGTGACCGGCCCCCGCCGCCAGTACGCCGAGCGGTAGAGGAACTGCCAGGTGTCCTCGATCCGGTGCGCGTCGCGACCCATCAGCAGCGGGGCGACGTGGTCGCGCAGGTACGAGGCGACGGACAGCTCACGACCGTTGAGCGTGGCGTCGCCCAGGCCGGTGATGCCGTCGTCGGTGGTGATCTTCAGCGTGACGAAGTTCCGGTCGGGGCTGGACACGATGACGTCCGCGGCGACGATCTTCACGGGGTGCCTTTCGGTCGGTGCGGTCCGGGGGTGGTCTCACCACTGCGCGTAGGAGCCGTCGGGGTGCCGCCAGGTCGGGCTGCGCCAGGCTAGGCCGACAAAGCTGATGACATCAAGAGCTAGAAGCGAATGATACGATCTTTGCGTGGAACCGTCCTCAGGAGAGGGTGCCGTCGCCCCCGCCGAGTCAGGGCTGCACGCCCGCGTCCTCGACCACCTCGGCACCGCGATCTGCGGCGGCGAACTGGCGCCCGGGGCGGTCCTCAACATCGACGAGCTGGTCGACAGGTACGCCGTCTCCCGCTCGGTCGTCCGCGAGGTGCTGCGGGTCCTGGCCTCCATCGGCTTCATCGAGGCGCGCCGCCGCGTCGGCGTGATGATCCTGCCGGCGAGCGCGTGGAACGTCTTCGACCCACAGGTGATCCGCTGGCGTCTCGCGTCCGCCGGCCGGGTGGCTCAGCTCCGGTCGATCACCGAGCTACGCACCGCCGTCGAGCCGCACGCCGCCTTCCTGGCCGCGACGCGGATCGGCCACGACGAGGCGAGCGATCTGGTCGGGCTGGCTGCCAAGATGTGGGCGGCCGGTGAGGCCGGCGACGAGGAACGCTTCCTGCACCTCGACATCGAGTTCCACCGGCGGGTGCTGCTCGCCTCCGGCAACGAGATGTTCGTCCGGCTTCAGGATCTGGTCGCGGAGGTGCTGACCGGTCGACACCGGCACCACCTCATGCCGCACCACCCTCACCGACAGGCCCTCCAGATGCACGCGGACGTCGCCCAGGCGATCCAGCGGCGCGACGGCGATCGGGCCCGGCAGGCGATGGTGCGCTTGATGGGGCAGGCCTTCGACGAGATGAAGTCACTATGGGAGCAGACCGGCATGCCCGGCCGGGGCCACGACCCGAACCCATAATCGACTCGGGTGCTCGGAATTGCGGCGTCGGACTGCCGCCTCGTGCGCCACGACATCTGTCATTTCGAGTGGATCACGTCGGGCACGTACAGTTCTGGTACGCCCTCCGGGCGCGTTGGTGCCACCACCTGACACTCGGGCCTATCTCCTTGCGCCAGCATCAACGACGAGAGGGCGCTGACGCTCAGAAAGGAACTTTACGACGGAAGTAGGGTGAGTCGCGCCATCCATGATGGACTTTATGGTCGTCGCGGTGTGACGGCCTTGCGCCCGGCGAGCGAGACTAGTAACGTCTACCGACGTCGATGCGCCGAAGTGTCTCGCGGTGTCGCGACTTCTTCTCCACTTGCTTCTGTCTATCGACTTGCACTTCATGCGGAGATGCTGTTCGTCGCCGCACCTAGAACGACCCTCGCGATTAAGCTGCAGTTTCCTGCTCCATCCAGGTCTATCCAACACTCTGCGCTGCCTGTCGTCAGTGACGCCCGATGAATGCCTTTTTCCGGGACGGCGTAGGGGCGCACGTTCAATACGGGGGATCCATGTCGGTTGGCCATGCCCACCTGCCAACAGGAAATCGCGGCTCGGGTCGGCGGCCCAGGCGGTCAGTTGTCGCGGCCATGACCACCGCAACTCTTGCTGCTGTCCGGTGGGACGAACGTGGCGAGAGCTACCGAGATGGCACTGTTTGACTCCCCGGCGGACGTACACCAATTCATCGAAGCGGGGCACAACGAGACGGTTCATCGAACCGATGTCAGTGCACTATCGATGACCTTGATCACCGCCTGGACACCAAACCGTCGCACCTACACAGGGGGAGCATCTTGTCTGACAGACGCAAGCGCTCGGGGGCCTATCTCGCTGCTGCTCTTTCGACGTCACTCGCCGTCGGGGCGCTTGCGGGAGCGCCGGCTCACGCCGTCGCGGGTGGCACCGCTGTCCCCGCCGGAACGGACACCTGGCTCGCCCGGATCGAGGCCGGTGTCGCTGGCGCCGACGGTGCGGTGGCGTGTTCCGGAGTCCTGGTCGCGCCCCGGTGGGTGCTGACCGCCGCGGCCTGTCTGCCGGTCGGCGCCGGCACTGACCCGGCCTTGGCGACGACGGTCACGTTCGCGTCGCCCGGCGAGGCCACTCCCGGCCAGAAGATCAGCGTCACCGCCATCAAGCACGATCCCGCCCGGGGCCTGGCGCTCGGCGCGCTGACCAAGGCTCCCGCCGGCATCTCACCGCTGGCGATCGGCACGACGATAGCGTCGACCGATGAGACGCTGCGGGTCAGCGGGTGGGGCCGTACCGCCTCCGACTGGATCCCCAATGCGCCGAGCGCCGCCTCCTTCGACGTGCAGAGTGTGGACGGGGCTGTGATCAGGGTCGCCGCCTCGGCCGGTGACTCCACCCTGTGCCGTGGTGACGGTGGCGCCCCGGCACTCCGGACGCTGCCAGGAGGCGCCGTCGAGCTGGTGGGCATCAGCACCGGTGCACGGCAGAAGGGCTGCCTCGGTGCGACCGACACCGAAAGCGGTGGCACGCTGGCTGCCGTGAACGACTTCGCCGCCCTCTTCGGTGGCACGCCGTTCGGTCAGACGATCCTCACCCCGTCCGACACCGGCGCTCCGGCAGCGGGTGCGGAGTTCGGCGAGATCACTACGACCGGTGACTTCAACGGGGACGGTCACATCGACCTGATCGTCGGTGCGCCGTCCGACGTGGTGGGTACTGCGGCGAGCGGCAGTGTCACCGCCTTCTACGGCACGGCCGGTGGGGGCCTGGGCGCGGGCATCCGGTTCATCCAGTCGGCGTCCAACTTGGGCGACGATGCCGGTGACCGGTTCGGCGCGTCGCTCGCGGCCGCTGACTTCAACCGCGACGGCTACTCCGACCTGGCGGTCGGTACTCCGAACGAGCGTTTCCTCAGCGTGCCCAAGGCCGGGATGATCTCCATCTTCTATGGCGCTGCCGCTGGGCTGAGCACCGCCACCGCGATCACTCAGAACAGACTGGGCGACGGCACGCACCGTATTGGCGAGACGAACGACCAGTTCGGGTATTCACTCGCGGCCGGTGACTTCACCGGGGACGGCTACGCCGACCTCGCGGTCGGCGTGCCCGGTGAGTCGATCGGCACCACCGCCAGCGGTGACGTGGCGATTCTCAAGGGCTCGGCCAGCGGGTTGGTCTACGGCTGGAGCGTCAACCAGGACCACGCCGACGGTGCCAACGAGGCCGGGGACAGGTTCGGCACCGCGGTAGCGGCCGGACAGGTGGTAGGTTCCACCCACGCCGACCTGATCGTGGGCGCGCCCGGTGAGGCGCCCGGCGCCAACCCGCGAAGCGGCGGCATCTACGTCTACCCGGGTGGCTCCGGGACCGGATTCGCCAGTGGCTTCGGTCTCGCACAGACCCGCATGGGTGTCGGGGCGGACGAGGAGGGCGACCAGTTCGGTGCGGTGCTCGCGGTGGGCAACTTCGACAAGGATTCATACCAGGACATTGTCGTCGGCGTGCCGAGCGAGTCGCCGGGCAACCACCCCCGCTCCGGCAGCCTCACCGTGGTGCACGGTGCCTCGGCGGCGGCGGGTATGACCGCCTACGGGTTGTCCTTCGGCGAGACCGACCTTCCGCACACCGAGGGCGCCCTGTTCTCCACGGGGCTGGCGACCGGCGACGTCGACGCTGACGGATACGCTGATCTGCTCGTCGGTGCGCCGGGCCAGGACGCTGGGGCCGGGACGACGTTGCTGTTCAAGGGGCGGTCCCGCAACGCCTCTCAGCCGGTCACGCTGGCTTTCGCCCGGCACATCGGCCAAGCCCAGATCCTCGGACCCGGTGAGGAGGGCGACGCATTCGGCACCGCAACCGTGCTGGCCGACCTCAACAAGGACGGCCGGGCCGACGCGGTGATCGGTGCGCCCAACAAGGCATTGCCTGGTGAGGCGGCAGCGGGGGTGGTCAGCGTGCTCTATTCCAGCACCACCGGCCCGATCAGCGCCTCCTGACCGCATTCAGCCAAGGGGCCGCGCGGAGTGCGCGGCCTCTTCGGTCTTCCGAGGGTCGGCGACCGATGCGGGGCACCGAGTCCGCCCTGGACGCGGCCGCGCGGCGCTGGTCCATCGCCGCCGGGAAAGAGTGGAACACCGACGAGCAGCACTACCGCAACCAACCACTCTCGGCGGTGCCGACGGCGCAGACCACGCGCTGGCGCTATGGGGTCGATCCAGAGGTGTCCTACGGTCCGGGTGTCAGCCGAAGCAGTCCTCCACCGGAGGCGCGCTGGGCGTGCAGTTGGTGGGCCGGTTCTCGCTGATCACCGCCTTCTCGTCCACCGTGAGACCGCCCTGGTTGAAGATCCCGCCCGGCGCCAGGGCGGACTGGTTCTCGGTGACCTTCGATTCGGTGATGGTGACAGTGCCGTTGTGGCGAAGAACTCCCACATTCGGTGCGATCTTTCCCAAACACCCCGATCAACAGCAGCGCGCCCCGGCCTCGCTGGCCACCGGCCCCAGCTGGAATGGACAGCGACCCGCCCAGGTCTCGCCGACGGCCGGGAGTGGTCGGTAGGCCGTGACTCGTTTACGGCATCAGGTCCACAGGACCCTCATGCGACACCGCTGCCGCCGACCAGCCGATGATCACGTGACGAGACGTAGCTCTCAGACTGCTCTGGGAGCTGTTCCTCATCACGTGATCATGGGGAGACCCTAACGGCGGGAGGTGCCACGCCGACCCGGGCCGGCGGCGGAGGGGCGGTGGCCGATGCGGGGGGCCCGTACCGCCGACGAGGTGCCCGCGCCGGGCCGGAAGTCCCGGGCGGCGGCGGCCACCATCTCGTCGGGGTCGCGGGTGAGTGCCTCCCGGACGTGTGGCGGGACGACCTCGGAGGTCGCCATCGCCAGTCGGACCTGCGTCGAGCGGTCGTCGACCAGGCGGTCCAGGTCCGCCTCGTCCAACTTGAGGGCGCGGACCAGCGCGGCCCGGACGTCGACCACCGGGTCCGCGGCGAGCACGCTGCGCTGGGCGGCGGTGGTCCGCGGGTTGCGGGCGAGCCCCTTGCGTACGCGGGCGGTGCGATCGGCCAACAGGGCGGTGATCACGTCGGGGTCGTGGGTGTGGGTGGCGAGCCGCTCGCGTACCTCGGGTGAGCGGTCGTCGATCAGCCGGGCGGCCAACTCGGGCTCCAGCTCGCGGCTCTCGGCGAGGAGGCCGCGTAGCTCCTTGTCCGCCGCCTCCGACATCACCCGGCGGATCGACTCGTCGCAGGCCGGGTTGCCGGCGACCGCCCAGCGCACCCAGCGGTCGGCGTCCTTGACGAGGCGCATGAGGTTGCCGACCGAGCAGGACGGGTTCCTCGCCACCGCCTCGCGGACCTGACGATCGTGGTCCCTGGTCAGCGGACGCAGGGCCTGCGCGGGGGCGTCGGGCCGGGCGGCGACCGTCTTGCGGACCACCGCCGACGGGTCGGACGCCAGATCGATCAGGGTCATCTGCGGCGTGGTGGGGTCCTGCGCGAGGGCGAGCCGAGCGTCCATCGCGCCATCATGTCACGCACCCGATCCGCCTCCGGCGGGCGCGGGTAGCCGCAGGCCGGACATGCCGCCGTCCACCGCCAGCGACGTCCCGGTCACCGAGCCGGTGGCGGGCGACGCGAGGTAGACGACGGCGGCGGCGACCTCCTCGGCGGTCACCAGGCGGCCGGTCGGCTGGCGGGCGGCGAGGTGCCGCTTCTCCGCCGTCGGATCGGCCGCTCCGGCGAGCAGGCGGGCCACCCACGGGGTGTCGACGGTGCCGGGGGCGACACAGTTGACCCGGACCCCCTCGGTGACCAGGTCGGCGGCCATGGCGAGGGTGAGGGCGTGCACGGCACCCTTCGACGCCGAGTACAACGCGCGTTTGGGCAGACCTGTGGTCGCCGCGATCGAGGAGATGTTGACGATCGCGGCGGACGACGACCGGCGCAGGTACGGCAGGACGACGGCGCTCGTGCGGGCCACGCCGGAGACGTTCACGTCGAGCACCCTGCTCCACTGCTCGTCGTCGTCCTCCTCCACGGTGCCGACCGCCGAGACAGCAGCGTTGTTCACCAGGATGTCGACGCCGCCGAACGCCTCCGCCACCGAGGCGACGGCCGCGCTCACCGAGGACCGGTCGGCCACGTCGGCCGCGACCGCGTGCACCCGAGGGTCCCCGGACAGGGCCGCGACGTCCAGGTCCAGCACCCCCACCCGCGCGCCGGCGTCCAGGAACGCTCGTACACAGGCGTTTCCGATGCCCGATCCACCGCCGGTCACCACTGCTACCAGGCCGTCACACCGCATGGCTCTCTCCCCTGCCATCAGGCGTTCGTGAGCGGGCTGCGCTGCCGGCCGAGGCCGTCGATCTCGACCTCCATCACGTCGCCGGCGGCGAGGTACGGGAACCGGCCGGACAGCGCGACCCCCTCCGGGGTGCCGGTGTTGATGACGTCGCCCGGGTCCAGGACGGTGTACTGCGACAGGTGCCAGACCAGGTGCGCCACGTCGAAGATCATGTCCTTGGTGGTGGAGTCCTGTCGGGGCTCGCCGTTGACCCAGGAGCGCAGGCGCAACGCCTGCGGGTCGGCGATCTCGTCGGCGGTGACCAGCCAGGGCCCCAGCGGTTGGAACGTCTCGCAGGACTTGCCCTTCGACCACTGGCCGCCGGAGACGGCGAGTTGGAAGTCGCGCTCGGACACGTCGTTGGACAGCGCGTACCCGGCGATGTGGTCGAGGGCGTCCGCCGGTGAGGCGAGGTAGCGGGCGCGACGCCCGATCACCACCGCCAGCTCCACCTCCCAGTCGGTCTTCGTCGAACCGCGCGGGATCAGGACCTCGTCGTACGGCCCGACGACAGTGTTGGGTGCCTTGTAGAAGATGATCGGCGCGGTCGGTGGCTGGGCGCCCGACTCGGCGGCGTGCGCGGCGTAGTTCTGCCCGACGCAGAGCACCACCCCGGGGCGGGCGAGCGGCGCGCCGACCCGCTGGCCGGTCACATCGATCTCCGGCAGGTCGGTGGCGGCACGGACCCGTTGGACGCCGTCACCGGCGAGGAACTCCCCGTCGATGTCGTCGGTGACCGACGAGAGGTCGAAGTGCCGACCGTCGGCGTACAGCACGGGACGCTCCTGCCCGACGGGCCCGACGCGCATGAACTTCACGAACCAACCTCCAGAGCGGGTGCGCCTATTTCCTATAGGATGCTGCCTGTGCTGGTGTACCGGCTCACACGAGCGCAGTCAAGGGGTTGTTGGGGAGACGAGATGGCCCAGCAGGAGACCCGCGAGGGCCGACTCCGCCCCGCCCGCCGACTCACCCTCGCCGACGACGTCTACGAGTCGATCAAGACCCTGGTCATGGACCACATCCTGCCGCCGGGTGAGCGGGTCAACATCGACGCTCTCGCCCGGGAGCTGGACGTCTCCCCCACCCCGGTCCGCGAGGCGCTCGCCCGGTTGGAAGCCGACGGCCTGGTCCGCAAACGCCCGCTGTCCGGCTACTCCACCACTCCGCTGCTGACCCGCGCCGAGTTCGACGACCTGTTCGAGGTCCGGCTGCTGTTCGAGGGCGCCACCGCCGGCCGGGCCGCCGCCCACGCCTCCACCGAGGAGCGGCACCGGATCAGCACCGAGGCGGCGGCGAGCATCGACGTGGAGGTTGGCGACGGTTACCGCCGGCACGCCGCGTTCACCGCGCTGGACGCCACGTTCCACGACCTGATCGCCGGGGCCGCCGGCAGCCCGCTGCTGCGCGACAGCATCACGCGGCTGCACTCCCACCTGCACCTGCACCGGCTGTACTTCCCGGTCACCGGCGCACCGGACACCAACGCCGAGCACCAGCGCATCGCCGCCGCCATCGCCGCCGGCGACTCCGACGCCGCCACCGAGGCGATGCGCGTCCACCTGATCGCCGCCCGGGAGCGCCACCTGCCCGCCTTCGACGAGCGTGCCGCACCCGGAGCACCGCGCGAGCCGGCCTGAACCACCCCCGACCCGTCCGAGGAGCCGCCGTGCGCATAGCCCTCTTCATCACCTGCGTCAACGACCTCGCGTACCCGGCCACCGGCATCGCGGTCACCCGCATCCTGCGACGGCTCGGCCACACCGTCGAGTTCCCCGAACGGCAGACCTGTTGCGGGCAGATGCACGCCAACACCGGGTACCGGGCGGAGGCGATGCCGATGGTGCGCAGCTACGTCGACGTGTTCGACGGCTACGACGCCGTCGTCGCGCCGTCCGGGTCGTGCACGGCGATGATCCGCGACCAGTACCCGCGCCTGCACCCGCCCGCCGCGTCGGTGGCCGCCCGCACCTACGAGCTGTCCGAGCTGCTCGTCGACGTCCTCGGCGTCACCGACGTCGGAGCGGAGTTCCCGGAGACCGTCACCTACCACCCCACCTGCCACGGCCTGCGCATGCTGCGGTTGGGCGACCGACCGCTGACACTGCTGCGCCAGGTCCGCGGGATCGACCTCGTGGACCTGGGCGACGCCGAGGAGTGCTGCGGTTTCGGCGGCACGTTCGCGCTGAAGAACCCGGACGTCTCCACCGCCATGCTCAGCGACAAGTGCGCGCGGGTCGGTGAAACCGGCGCGCGGGTGCTCGCCGCCGCCGACAACTCCTGCCTGGCCCACATCGGAGGCGGCCTGGACCGCCGTCGCTCCGGCGTACGGGCCATGCACTACGCGGAGATCCTCGCCTCGACCGGGGCGACCTCGTGACCGCCCCGATCGCACCGGCCACCGGCGACGGACGCATCCGCACGCCGCTGCCCTTCCCCACCGCGGCCAGGCCGGCCGTCGCCGACACCCAACTGCGCGCCAACCTGCACCGGGCCACCCGTACCATCCGCGCCAAGCGGGCCCGCGTGGTGGACGAGGTGCCCGACTGGGCGGCCCTGCGCGACGCCGGCTCCGCGATCAAGGCGGACGTCCAACGCCGGCTACCGGAGCTGCTGGAGCAGTTCGAGGCGTCCGCCACCGCCGCCGGCGCCACAGTGCACTGGGCCCGGGACGCGGCCGAGGCCTGCCGGATCGTGGTCGAGCTGACCCGGGCCGCCGGTGCCGACGAGGTCGTGAAGGTCAAGTCGATGGCGACCCAGGAGATCGAGCTGAACGAGGCTCTGGAGGCGGCCGGGATCGCCGCGTACGAGACGGACCTGGCGGAGCTGATCGTGCAGCTCGGCGACGACACCCCCTCGCACATCCTGGTGCCGGCGATCCACTACAACCGGACACAGATCCGGGAGATCTTCCAGCGCCGGATGCCGGACGTCCCGGCCGACCTGACCGACGAGCCGTCCGCGCTGGCCGAGGCAGCCCGCGTCCACCTGCGGCGACGTTTCCTCTCGGCCCGGGTCGCCGTGTCCGGCGCCAACTTCGCCGTCGCCGACACCGGCACGCTCGTCGTGGTGGAGTCCGAGGGCAACGGGCGGATGTGCCTCACCCTCCCGGAGACACTGATCAGCGTCGTCGGCGTCGAGAAGCTGCTGCCGACCTTCGGTGACCTGGAGGTCTTCCTGCAACTGCTGCCGCGTTCCTCGACCGGCGAGCGGATGAACCCGTACACCTCGATGTGGACCGGCGTCACGCCCGGCGACGGTCCGCAGGACGTGCACGTCGTGTTGGTCGACAATGGTCGGTCCGCGGTGCTGGCCGACCCGGTCGGGCGGCCGGCGTTGTCCTGCATCCGCTGCTCCGCCTGCCTCAACGTGTGCCCGGTGTACGAGCGGGCCGGCGGGCACGCGTACGGCTCGGTGTACCCGGGGCCGATCGGCGCGATCCTGTCGCCGCAGCTGACCGGCGTGGCGGACAACGCCTCCCTGCCGTACGCGTCGACGCTCTGTGGCGCCTGCTACGACGTGTGCCCGGTGAAGATCAACATTCCGGAGATCCTGGTCCACCTCCGACAGGAGGCACCGCACCCACCCGCGGAACGGGCCGCCATGCGCGTCCTGTCCTGGGTGATGCGCAGCCCTCGCCGCTGGGCCGCCGCCCTGCATCTGGCCCGGGCCGGAGCGGGACCGCTCGGCGCGTACCGCGAGCGTCGCGCCGGCGCCCGTACGCTGCGTAAACTGCCCTGGCCCGCCTCGGCCTGGACCCGGTCACGGGACGTGCCGCTGCCCGCCCCGCAGACCTTCCGTGAATGGTGGAACAAGCAGTGACCGCACGCGACGAGATCCTGGCGCGACTACGCACGGCCCTGGCCGACGACCCGCCGTCGGTGCCGGTGCCCCGCGGCTACCGGCGCGCCGACGACCGCTGCGACCTGGTCGCCGTCCTCGTGGACCGGTTGGAGGACTACCGGGCGGCCGTCCACCACGGCATCGACGCCCTGCCCGGGCTGCTGGCAACTGTGGACCGACTCGCCGTCCCCACCGACGTCCCCGCCGGCTGGCTGGCCGGCTACGCCGGGCAGGTGTGCCGGGACGCTCCCCCGCTGTCACCTGCCGAGCTGGACACGACGGACGCGGTCCTGACCGGTTGCGCCGTGGCGATCGCCGACACGGGCACCATCGTCCTCGACGCCGGCGCGACGCAGGGTCGGCGGGCGCTCACCCTGGTGCCCGACCGGCACATCTGCGTCGTCCGCGCCGACCAGGTCGTCGGGTTGCTGCCGGAGGCGTTGGCCCGGCTGGACGCGCGCTCACCGCTGACCTGGATCTCCGGCCCGTCCGCGACCAGCGACATCGAACTCGACCGGGTCGAGGGCGTGCACGGCCCGCGCCGGCTGGAGGTCGTCCTGGCCTGAGCTCAGGCGGACACCTGCTCGCCGCTGTGCGCCTCGCCCGACGGGGCCGTCTCCCGCAGCGGGACGCCCCGCAGGTTGAGCAGCATCACGATGGCCACACCGACCACCAGCGCGATGTCGGCGACGTTGCCGACGAAGAACCCGGCGTAGTCGATGAAGTCCACCACGTGCCCGCGCGCGAAGCCCGGCTCGCGGAAGAGGCGGTCCAGCAGGTGCGTCGTCGCGCCGCCGAGCACCAGCCCCAACGCCACGGCCCACGGCCGCGACGTGACCCGCCACGCCGCGACCGTCACGCCGACCACGGCCGCCGCCGCGAAGACCGCGAAGATCCAGGTGTACGACGACCCGATCGAGAAGGCGGCGCCCGGGTTGTAGACGAGCCGCAGGGACAGCAGGTCACCCACGATGGAGATGGTCTGCCCGTCCGACAACGCGGACTCGGCCCAGTACTTCGTGGCCTGGTCCGAGGCGAGCACCACAGCAGCGATCAACACGACGGCGCGAAACACAGCGGAACCCTAGCCGGTCGACCCCGACCGTCACCACCGGCAGATGACCCGCCCGCCGTCGCTCGGGCGAGGGTGACGAGGTGGATCGCGACGACCGTGACGAGGCCCGCGCCACCGAACCGCCCGGCGAGTCGACGTCTGGTTATTGCCTAGACTTTGCAATAGCCTAAGGTTTGCTAGTGATCATGGCGTGGTGCCGAGCAAGGAGCAAGTCGTGACGCAAGGGGACCAGCGGCCAGCAGTGCGCACCGAGTCGCACGATCCCGAATTTCCGGAGGCGTTCCTGACGTTCATGCGGACCGGCTGGCGTGACGAGCCGCTCGACGTGCAGCGCCGACCGGAGGCCGGCCATCACGCACGTCGTCGGGCGGCACTGTCGGAGGCGTTCCCCGGGGAGACGCTGGTGATCCCCACCGGTTCGCAGAAGGTACGGGCGAACGACACGTGGTTTCCGTTCCGCCCCGGCAGCGACTTCGCCTACCTGACGGGTGACCACGACCCCGACGGTGTGCTGGTCCTGCGGCCGGGCGGCGGCGGGCACGACGCCGTCCTCTACACCCGGGCGCGTACGTCCCGCGAGAGCGACGAGTTCTTCCGCAGCCGCGACGGTGAGCTGTGGGTCGGCCGGCGGCAGTCGCACGCCGAGAAGTCGACCGAACTGGGCATCGAGACCGCCGACCTCGCCGACCTCGACGCCGCACTCGCCGCCTGCGCGCCTGGCCGCACACGGGTGCTGCGCGGGCTGGACCAGGGAGTCGACCACGCCGTGCGACCGTACGAGCCGGAACGGGCCGGTGCACGCGACCGGGAACTGGCCACCGTGATATCGGAGGCCAAGCTGGTCAAGGACGAGTGGGAGATCGCCCAACTCCAGGACGCCGTCGACGCCACCGTCCGCGGGTTCGAAGACGTCGCCCGGGTTCTGCCGGCCGACCGCGGCGTCTCCGAACGGCTGATCGAAGGCGTCTTCGGCCTGCGCGCCCGGCACGACGGCAACCACGTCGGCTACGGCTCCATCGTGTGCGCCGGCGCCAACGCCACGACCCTGTGCTGGAAACACCACACCGGTGCCACAGTGCCGGGCGAGCTGCTGCTGATGGACATGGGGGTGGAGAACCGGCACCTCTACACCGCCGACGTGACCCGCACCGTTCCGGTCTCCGGCACGTTCACCCCGCTCCAGCGGCAGGTGTACGACATCGTGTACGCCGCGCAGCGGGCCGGCATCGACCTGATCAAGCCCGGTGTCAGGTTCGCCGAGGTCTCCGAGGTCTGCATGCGGACGCTTGCCGAGGGCCTGGCGGCGCTGGGCGTGCTGCCGGTGAGCGTCGACGAGGCCATGGACAGCAACTCCACCATCCACCGCCGATGGACGCTGCACGACTTCGGCCACCTGCTCGGCATCGACGTCCATGACTGCGCCTCGGCGCGGCCGGAGAAATACCGCGACGGGGAGCTCGGCGAGGGTTACGTGCTCACCGTGGAGCCAGGCCTCTACTTCCAGCCCGACGACGACCTGGTCCCCGCCGAACTGCGTGGTCTCGGCATCCGCATCGAGGACGACATCCTGGTCACCGCCGGCGGCGCGGTGAACCTGTCGGCAGGCCTGCCCAGCTCGGCCGACGACGTCGAGACCTGGCTCGCCGTCCAGCGCGAAGCCGGCCCCCGGCTGCCCTGAGATGAGCGACACCGACGAGGCCGACCTGCCGTGCGCAGCGCTGTCCCACCTGACCGAGATTCACCACACCTACCGCAGGAGCGTTCCGTGACCCGGATCCGTCCGACCTTCCGGCGCCTCGTGGCGTCGACCGCAGCGGCCGGGATGCTCGTCCTCGCCGGCTGTTCGGCCCCGACCAACCCGGACAGTCCAGCCGGTGGCGCGACGCTGGTCGTGGCCACCTCCGACGAGCCCGACGCACTGAACCCGGTGCTCAACTTCGGCGTCGACGGCGCCGCGCTGATCTTCGACGGGCTCGTGGCCCGCGACGCTGACAACCGCCTCGTCCCCGGCCTTGCGGCAGCCCTGCCGACCGTGTCGCCCGACGGGCGCACCGTGACCGCCACGCTGCGCGACGGCGTGCAGTTCCACGACGGCAGCACCCTGAGCGCAGCGGACGTCGTCTTCACGTACCAGGCCGTGCTGGACCCGAAGGTGGACTCCACGCTGCGCTCGGACCTCGACATGGTGGAGTCGGTGACCGCGCCCGACGCGTCCACTGTCGTGTTCACGCTGCGCTACCCGTACGCGCCGTTCCTGCAGCGGCTCACCCTCGGCATCGTGCCGTCGAAGCTGCTCAGCGGGCAGGACATCAACACCACCGGGTTCAACCGCAAGCCGATCGGGACCGGGCCGTACCGGGTCGAGTCCTGGACGCCGGGTGACCGGCTGGTGCTCACCGCCAACGAGGGCTACTTCGGTGGCCGGCCGGCGAACGACCGGGTCGTGGTGGCGTTCGTCGCCGACGACAACGTCCGCGCCCAGCGGATGCGGGCCGGCGAGTTCGACGCCGCCGAACTGCCACCGAAGCTCGCCGGTGGGTTCGACACCGACACCGCGTACCGGGTGCAGCGGGTGCCGACCGCCGACTACCGGGGCGTGATGCTGCCGATGGGCAACCCGGTCCTCGCCGACCCGGCGGTCCGCCGGGCGCTCACCGTCGCCGTCGACCGGGCCGCGATGGTGTCCGGCATCCTCGGCGGCGCGGGCGAGCCGGCGTTCGGACCGATCCCGCCGACCTCCGAGTTCGCCGAGCCCTCGATCGCCGGCTCGCCGACCGCCGACCCGACGGCGGCGGGCGCGCTGCTCGACGCGGCCGGCTGGAAGCCCGGCGCGGGCGGGGTACGCGTCAAGGACGGCCGACCGGCCCGGTTCACGCTGATGTACCCGGCGACCGACACCCTGCGCAAGGACCTGGCCCTGGCGGTCACCGCCGACGCGAAGAAGATCGGCATCGAGGTCACCCCGGCCGGGCTCACCTGGGACGCCATCGACCCGCGGATGACGTCCGACGCCCTGCTGATGGGCTACGGCACCCCGTACGACCCGGACTTCGTCTCCTACAAGCTGTTCAGCTCCCGGTTCGCGGGGCAGGGCTACTTCAACCCCGGCTCGTACCGCTCCGAGGTGACCGACCGCGCGTTGCAGGAGGGCCGCGACCAGATCGACCCGGCCCGCCGCAAGGCCGCGTACGCGCAGTTCCAGAAGCAGCTCGCCGCCGACGTGCCGTGGCTGTTCCTCACCTACCTGCGGCACACCTACGTGGTGAAGTCCTCCGTGCAGGGCGTGACCCCCCGGGTCGAGGCGCACGAGCACGGGGTGGCGAACAGCATCTGGTGGAACATCAACACCTGGAAGCGCTCGTGACCCGCCCCGGTCGACTGGCCGGTGCGGGGGCGGTGGTCCGACGCCGGCTTCTGGTCGCCGTTCCGGTGCTCGCGGCGACCAGCATCGGAATGTTCGCCCTCGGCGCCGCCTCGCCGGTGGACCCGGCCAAGCAGTACGCGGGCGCGGCGGCCTTCACCGCCACCGAGGAGAACCTGGCGCAGATCCGCGCCAACTGGGGTGTCGACGATCCGCTGCCGGTGCAGTACCTGCGCTGGATCGGCAACCTGGTCCAGGGCGACCTGGGCTGGTCGACGAGTCGACACGAGCCGGTCGCCTCGGTGCTCTCCGCCCGGGCCGGCTGGACGCTGCTGCTGATCGGCGTGACCCTTGCCCTGGTCCTGGTCGCGAGTCTGCTGCTGGGCGCGCTGGCCGCGTACCGCCGGGGTGGGTTGTTCGACAGGGGCCTGCGGGCCGCGGCCTACACGGTCGAGTCGATGCCGGTGTTCTGGCTGGGTCTGTCCGCGATCGCCGTGTTCGCGCTGGCGCTCGGGTGGTTGCCGGCCGGCGGGCTCACCGACGTCACCGCCACCAGCACGTCCTGGGCCGACGTGGCGCACCACCTGATCCTCCCGGTGGGAGTGCTGGCCGTGTCGCAGGCCCCGTGGTTCGTGCTGTTCGTGCGGGACGCCGTCGCGGAGAGCATGCGCGACGACCACGTGCTCGCCGCGAAGGCGCGCGGGTTGCCGGGGCGGACGGTGCTGTTCGGGCACGCGCTGCGGACCGCGCTGCTGCCGTTCCTCACCCTGGTCGGCACCCACCTGCCGGAGTTGGTCGGCGGTGCGGTGCTGGTCGAGACGGTCTTCTCACTACCGGGTCTCGGCGCTGTCACGGTGGCTGCGGCGCTGGGCGGCGACTTCCCGCTGCTGGCGGCGATCACGCTGGTCACCACAGCTGTGGTGCTGGCCGCGAACCTCACGACCGACCTCGCGTACGCCGCCGCCGACCCGAGGGTGCGACTCGATGGCTGACCTTGTTACCCGACCGCCGTTGCTCCGCGTGACCCGGTCCCGGCTGCGACTGCGGCCCGGCCAGGCCGGTGTCGTCGTCGCCGGCCTGGTCCTCGTCGTCGCCGTCGTCGGCTCACTCCTGGCCCCGCTCTTCTGGCCACTCGACCAGAGCGCGGTCGCCCTGGACCAGACCCGGTTGGCGCCATCGTGGACACACCTCGCCGGCACCGACGACCTCGGCCGGGACGTGGCGCACCGTGCCGTCTACGGGCTGCGGGTGTCGCTGCTCGTCGGCGCGGTCGCCGCGCTCGTCGCCACCGTCCTCGGTGGGGTCATCGGCGGTATCGCCGGCACGCTCGGCGGCCGGGTCGACCGGGTCCTGATGCGGATCGTGGACACCATCGCCGCGATGCCGCACCTGTTGCTGGGCATCTTCATCGTCGCCATGCTGCGTCCCAGCCTCGGCGCGGTGATCGCCTCCGTCGGGCTCACCCACTGGCTCTCCACGGCGCGCATCGTCCGGTCCGAGTTGCTCAGCCTGCGTACCCGGCCGTTCGTCGACGCCGCCATCAGCGGAGGGGCCGGTCGGGGTCGGGTCCTGACCCGACACCTGCTGCCCCACGTACTGCCCCGGTTGGCGCTGGCCACCACGCTGATGATCCCGCACGCGGTGTGGCACGAGACGGCGCTGTCCTTCCTCGGTCTCGGCCTGCCGCCGCACCTCGCCTCACTGGGCAACATGATCAACGATGGTCAGGGGTCGTTGCTGACCGGCGCCTGGTGGGCCAGCCTGGCACCGGGTGCGGTCATCGTCGTCGTCACCCTCGCCATCGCGGTCATCGCCGCCCGCTGGCGTGACCGCCTCGATCCCCGGGTCCGAGCGGAGCTGCACCTGTGACCACCACCGAACACACCGCCGCTGAGGCACCCCGCCGCACGGCCGTCGGTCGGCCACTGCTCGCCGTGGACGGCCTCGGCGTCGAGTTCCGGCTGCGCGACACGACGGTGCGCGCCGTCACCGACCTCAACCTGACCGTACGGGCCGGTGAACTGCTCGCCGTCGTCGGCGAGTCCGGCTGCGGCAAGTCCGTCCTGGCCCACGCGCTGCTGGGTCTGCTGCCGGGCAACGCCACGGTCACCGGGCACGCCGTCCTGCACCACCCGGACAGCGACCCGGTCGACCTGGTCACCTGCGGTCAGCGTGACCTGGCCCGCCGGGTACGCGGCCGTCGGGTCGGGCTGGTCCCGCAGAGCCCGGCCACCGCGCTGAACCCGGTCCGCACCGGACGGCGACTGCTCGCCGAGACACTCCGGGCACACGGTCGGGCCCGGGCGGACGCCGAGCGGCTCGCCCTCGACGTCGGGCTCGATCCGGCCGACCTGGACCGCTACCCGCACGAACTCTCCGGAGGCATGGCCCAGCGGCTGGTGACCGCGCTCGCGCTGGCACCGGACCCGTCGCTGCTCATCGCCGACGAGCCCACCACCGGCCTCGACCGGCCGCTGGTGGACCACACCCTCGACCTGCTGCGCCGTCGGTGCGACACCGGCGCGGCCGTCGTCCTCATCACGCACGACCTGGCCGCCGCGCAACGGGTCGCCGACACCGTCGCCGTGATGTACGCCAGCCGGATCGTGGAACACACCGACGCGAACCATCTCTTCGCCGCGCCCACCCACCCGTACGCCGCGGCGCTCCTCGACGCCCTGCCGGACCGCGCCTTCCGGCCGGTGCCGGGCGACCCGCCGATGCTCACCGCGCTGCCTCCGGGCTGCGCGTTCGCGCCCCGCTGCCCGCACCGCAGCGACACCTGCGCGAGCCAGCCACCGCCGACGCCGACCGCAGGCGGCGGCACTGTCGCCTGCCACCACCCGATCCGCACCGGAGCCGTCACGTGACCAGCCCACAGCACCTGCTCGCCGACGAGGTCACCGTCGGGTACGGCCGTCAGGTCGTGCTCGACGGCGTCACGGTGCGGGTCGGTCGGAACGAGACGGTCGGGCTGCGCGGCCCGTCCGGATGTGGCAAGTCGACACTGGTCCGGGTCCTGGCCCTCCTGCACCGCCCGGACCACGGTCAGGTCAGCATCGACGGCACGCCGGTGCACGGAGTGCGGTACGCCGTGCCGGTCGACCTGCGGACCCGCGTCGCCGTGCTGTTCCAGAGCCCACGCACCGCCGCCGATCCCCGGCTGAGCCTGGACGACCTGATCGCCGAACCGCTCCGCGCCGTCCGAACACCCGAGTCGACGGTGCGGGAGCGGGTTGGCGAACTCGCCGACCTCGTCGGCCTCACCACCGACCTGCGCAGCCGACGGCCGCACGCGGTGTCCGACGGGCAGCTACAACGCGCCTGCCTCGCTCGCGCGCTCGTCCACCGGCCGGACTACCTGCTCTGCGACGAGGCCACGGCGATGCTGGACGCCTCGACCCAGGCGCACGTCGCCGCCGTCGTCCGCGACTACCAGCGGACCCAGCGGGCCGGTGTCCTGGTCATCAGCCACGACCAGACCCTGCTGGACCGCTGGGCCGACCGCATCGTCGACCTGGACGGCAGGGCGCCGGCCCGGACGTGACGTACCGGCCGGACTTCGCGACAGTCATGATCCGCGCAACTACCCGGATACTGCTGCCTCCGACGTGCGGGAAGCAGCAACAACCCTGATGTTGCGCGGATCATGGCGACGGGCGCTCGGCGCAGCGTCAGCTAGAGTCTCGCCGTGCTCGCCTGGCTCGTCGACCACCTTCCACTTCGGCTGTGGAGTCCCGGCAACATGCGCTTAGGCGGTCGCCTGCACTTCTGCGTCGGTGATGCATTCGAGCGGACGATCGAGTGGAACGGCAAGCATCTCTTCGGTGGTCGATCGCTTGGCGCACAGGCCGTCTTCGACCGCTTCGGATCAGCGGGTTAACTGCGGACCGGAGCGGATGTGGGCTCCGGTGGGGCATGGCACGCCAGTGAGCCCACGCGCGCCGAGCCGCCGCTCGGGCACGGCAGGGCATCTCAGCGCTGCAACAACCCGGATCACTGACCTCTCGTGGGCCGACCAGCACCGCTAGCACTGGCCAGACACCAATGGCCAGGAGTGCACGACAACATGCTCGGCGGCACGTCACCCAGGCCCGAGACTGATCTGTCAGGGACATCTTGCGGCGTGAGGGCTATTCGGCTTCGATGCCGGCAGCCCGCAAGATCTGCCTGACCCGCTCGCGGGAGTAGCCCGTCCGTCTGACCAGATCCACCTGCCGCGCCCCGGCGCGATATTCCGCCGCCATGGCCTGGTGAAGTTCGGTGCGGGCCTGCTCGACCCGGGCGCGGGCATCGGCCTTGATCTGCCGAGCGGCCAGCACAGCCTGTTCTTCCGCTTGGGGCAGCGCATCCTCGGCAACCTTCAGTCTGCGCATAGCCCCATCGAGATCCACTTGGCCATCTTGTCTGGCAGCAGCGTAGGCCAAGCGCGTCGGGGTTTACAGTTGGCCAAGCAGAGGTATTCACAGAGTTGGCCTAAACAGCTACCGTGCGAAGTTGGTGCTGATGAACGCGCCCCCCGGCTCGCGCTGCGAACGCCAACCGGGGGACGTGATCGTTCCCGGGAGGCGAGCCATGATCAATCTACCTATTGCCGTCGACAACTGCGGGAAGCCGGCGACCCTCCGAATCGAGGTCTACAGCCACGTCGCGGCGGAGTCGTTGGACGGGGTCGTCTATGTCTGCCCCGTCCACCCGAACACGGCGGGTGACGCCATCACGGCGGCGGGGTTCACCACCGCCACGGCCCCGATGACGCGGGACGTGGAGCGGCGGTGCGGGTTCGTGCACATCTTCGCCACCGGGACGTTGGCGGCAGACGACCAACATCCCCGGTGGTGTCGTCGCGACGGGTGCGACCGGCGCGGGGAACATCGGTCGCACGTCTCGGACGTGGACACCAACCGACCCGAAGCGTCGATCATCACGGTGGCGTTGGTCCAGACTGCCCATGCGGCGGCCGAAACCACTGTGGTGTTGAGCGCGACCGGCAGCCTGGCGTCTGACCGGGTAGCGATGTCGATCGGCCAGGCCCGCGTCCTGCGCTACCGTCTCGGCGGCCTCATCGACGCGGCAGGTCACGGCAACGCGTAAGCCCTACCTGACTACCGGCCGGTCAGTCGGCGACGTCCACCACGACCTTGCCCTCGGCGATGCCGTCGGCGACCAGACGGTGGGCGTCCATGATGGTGTCGAGCGTGAACCGACGCCGGTCCAGTCGCGGGCGCAGCGCGCCGGCATCGGCCAGCCTCGCGATCTCCCGCAGGATGTCGCCGTGGTGTTCGCGGCCCCGACCGGTGAGCATCGGCAGCAGGGTGAACACGCCGGAGTAGGTCGCGCCACGGAACGACAGCGGGGCGAGCGAGTGGGTGCCCCAGCCGAGCGCGCTGACCACGTGCCCGTAATAGGTGCGTACCGCCGCGAACGACGCGTCGAGCGTCGCGCCACCGACGTTGTCGACCACGATGTCGAACCCCTCGCCACCGGTGTGCCTCTCGACGTACTCCTCCACGGTGGTCGAGGTGTAGTCGATGGGTACGGCGCCCAGGCTCTCGATCACCCGTACGCTCGCCGGCCCGCCGGTGGCGTACACCTCGGCACCCTTTGCCTGAGCGAGTTGCAGGCCCACGTGACCGACACCGCCGGCACCGCCGTGCACCAGCACCTTCTGCCCGGCGCGGACCCCGGCGCGGTCGACGAGCCCCTCCCAGGAGGTGATCGCCGCCAGTGGCAACGCGGCGGCCTCGCGCATCGAGAGGCCGCCGGGCTTGCGAGCCAGTAACCGGGCGTCCACGGCGGCGTACTCGGCCAGCGAACCCTGTAGCCCACCCACTCCCCCGCAGAGCCCGTACACCTCGTCTCCCGGCGCGAACCCCGTCACCTCCGCGCCGACCGCCGCGACGACCCCGGCAAGGTCCAGCCCCAGCACCGCGGGCGGCTGGACCCGCGCGTGCGCGGCCTGTCCGGTCTGGATCTTCGTGTCGAGGGGGTTGACCCCGCTGGCGACGATCCGCACCAGCACCTGCCCCACCCCGGGGGTGGGCTGATCGATCTCCTCGACCGTCAGCGGGCTGTCGAACTCCCGCAGCACCGCTGCACGCATGACAGCCCGCCCCTCCGTGATCGAGACATCACCTGGACGCTATCCAACCGGGTCGCCGCCCGGGCGACATCGGCGGCGACCCACGTGATCGAGTTGCGGGCGCACTCGGCCAACTCCTCGATCACGGGCGCCGCGACGTCCGCTGGGTCCCGCCGTTGGCGGAACCCAGCGGACGGTCAGGCCGGAGGTGACTGGGCGGTCTCGGCCAGGAGCAGGGACAGTTCCCGGACCAGATCGTCCATGGACTGGCCGCTCTGTGCCCTGGCCAGGCCCAGTGCGAGGTCCGCGAGCAGATAGAAGCCGAGGGTACGGGCCTGCTCGGGGCCGAACGCCGACATGAGAGCTTCCGCGCCCGCGAGGTCACCGCGATGCTTGGCCGCGATGACCCCGGCAGCGCGTTGGACGATCTCCGCGGCCTCGGGGGTGTACCCGGTCACGCCGATCAGATCTTCGGGGTGGCGGCGCGGGCGGCGTCGAAACGCGAGATGACGTCGGTCCAGTTGACCAGGTTCCACAGCCGATCCACGTAGTCCGGGCGGACGTTGCGGTACTGCAGGTAGTAGGCGTGCTCCCAGGCGTCGAACACCAGGATCGGGGTGGAGCCCTGCCCGACGTTGCCGTGGTGGTCGTAGACCTGCTCCACGATCAACCGCTGGCTCAGCGGCTCCCAGGCCAGGACACCCCAACCGGAGCCCTGCACACCCTTGGTCGCCGCCGACAACTGACCGGCGAAGCCGTCGAAGGAGCCGAAGTGCTCGTCGATCGCCGCCGCCAACTCACCGTCGGGGCGGTCACCGCCGTCCGGGGACAGGTTGTTCCAGAAGATCGAGTGCAGGACGTGCCCGGACAGGTTGAACGCGAACGTCTTCTCCAGCCCGACCAGCGTCGAGTAGTCGCCCTTGTCACGGGCCTCGGCAAGCCGGTCGAGCCCGTCGTTGGCGCCCTTGACGTACGCGGCGTGGTGCTTGTCGTGGTGCAGCTCCAGGATCTCGCCGGACATGGCGGGCTCGAGTGCGCCGTAGTCGTAGGGCAGGTCGGGCAGGTTGTACACGGCCAGGGAGTACGTCCTCTCAATGCTGCCTCAATATGGCTGTTGCCAATATCTTGCAACAAGAGGCCGCACCGTGTCAGCGGACGGGTTCGATCACAGATCGTCGGCGGTAGCGTCCGACCATGTCGCAGCCAACAGCAGGCGGCTCGACACGCCGACCATGCCGAGCGGATCGCCCGCGGTCACTCACGTCATCACGGAGATCTGGGCAACTTCCCGGATGTTGCTGCCTCCGACGTGTGGGAGTCACCAACAACCCTGATGTTGCACGGATCTTGGCGACGAGTGCGCGACGCGGGCGACCGCCTCGGCGTCCCGCGCTACTGCGCCGGTCCGGCGAGCCCAGGCTGCCCGAGCGCCCCCTCAGCCCTCCTCGGCGCCGTCGAGCAGCGCCCTCCGCAGGGCCAACCGGTGCTCGCGGCGGATCTCCGCCTCGCGGTAGCGCCTCCGGTCCCCGTCGGTCTCGGGTAGCAACGGCGGCACCGTCCTCGGCTGGCCGTCGTCGTCGATCGCGACCATGACCAGGTGGGCGGTGGCCACGTCGGTGGGTGGCACGGCCCGGTCCCACCGGTCGGCGGTGACCTTGACCGCGACCTCCATCGAGCTGCGCCCGGCCCAGGTGATCCGGGCGTCGACGTGCACGACGTCGCCGACCCGCACCGCGCGCAGGAACGCGGTCTCGTCGATCGCGGCGGTGACCGCCGGCCCGTCGGAGTGCCGGGCGGCGACCACCCCGGCGACGGAGTCGATGAGGTTGAGGATCCGGCCGCCGTGCACCGTACCCATCAGGTTGGTGTGGTGCTGGTCCATGATCTGCGACAGGGTCAGGTGCGACGCCGACGGCGCTCGGCCGGCGATCGTGGCGGTGTCGTGCACAGCGGTAGTCCGTCCCTCGGGAACCACACCACCGGTACGCGGACACCCTGACGAGCACGCGCCGACGGACGGCACGTCACCCGCTCAGCCCACCCGCGAGGCCGACGGCGGCGCACACGGTCGCGTGCGCAGCGCAGGCAGGTCTTCGGACTCGCGGGCCGGACCGGTCGCGCCGGTCTCCTACCGGCCGTCGCTTCCCAGGCCGACGGCCCAGTGCTGATGACGGCGTTCGTTCCCACTCACCGCTGCGGGGCAGTCCCGGACTTCCACCGGGTTCCCTCTTACGACGCCCCGACGGTCACGACGGGGCGAACCAGCGCCGCCCGCAGCATAGCTGGCCAGGCAAGTCGCGGCACCGGGGGCGCGGCGCGGAGGCAGCGCCGGGGCCTCGTCGGCTTTTGCCATGTGAGGAAAAAGATCGCCAGCTCTTGAAAAAAGCCTCACTCCGGTCAGGATATTCAGATGCGTCGTCTCCCTCAGACTCCGGGGCGGGTGCTCTCGGGCGTCCTCGCGCTCCTCCTCGCCTCGGCGGTCGCTCTGCTCGCGTCCGCCCAACCCACCTCGGCGCACGGGACGCTCGCCATGTCCACGCCGGCGGGTGGGGCCACGGTGACCGAGCCGTTGACGGCGGTGCAGCTCTTCTTCACCGAGAAGGCCGCTCCCAACGCGTTCTTCACTGTCACCGCTCCGGGCGGCATCCGGGTCGACAACAGCTGGTCGTACGGGGAGCCGAAGCCGCTGGACCAGCCGGTACGGGAGTACTTCCTGGTCAACGGGCAGTTCGAGCCACGGGAGTACACCACCGGGTTCCCCGCGACGGTGGCCGTCACCCACCTGCCGGCCAAGGGCCAGTACTCGGTGAGCTACCTGTCGGTGGCCTCGGACGGCGACACCGTGCGGGGCACGCTGACGTTCCGCTACAACGGGCCGGTGACGGCGGCACCCACGGGGTGGAGCCCGCCGACGACGCAGCCGGACCCGGCGCTGGTGGCCGCCACCGAGCAGCACGGGTCGTCCGGGCAGGCGTCGGCGGTGCCGACCGCCTCGGCCCAGCCGGTGACCCCGCCGTCCGGGGCTGCGGCTGCCCCGCCGACCGGGTCGGCCGAGGAGAGCGGCTCGGGAGCGCCGGCCTGGGCCGGCTGGGCGGCGGCGATCGCGGCGGTCGTCGCGGTGGCCGGCTTCGTCGTCTGGCGTCGCCGGACGGCGCCCACCGGCAAACCCTCCGGCCGGGGCCGTACCTCATCGGGGACGTCCGGTCGACGCGGCGGCGGTGCCCGTACCACGAACCGGCGCTCCGCCGGCAAGACCAGCCCAGGCAGGGCCGCCGCGGGAAAGACGGCCGCCGCCAAGCCCTCCGCCGGCCGGACGGCCGGTGCGGTGAGCGGTGTCGGTACGAAGCCCACGGGTGGTAAGCGGCGACCGGCCACCGTGCCGGCGGCGCGTACGGGCGACGCGGTCGTCACGGCCCGCACGGGCGTCGCTGTCGACCCGACGGCCACCGACGCTGTCGACCCGACGCCCACTGAGCAGGAGGCGAAGGCCCCCGCCAGCACCGATCAGCAGACCAAGGTCCTCGCCAGCACCGACGACGAGTCGACGGTCGAGGCGGGCTCCCGGCCGGACACGGACCTCGCCGGGGCGGCACCCGGGTCCCGGTTGAGCAACGGCCACCTGGCGCTGCTCGTCGGCGGGCTGGTGGTCGCCCTGCTGGCCGGGTTCGGGCTGGCCCGCATCGGCACCGGCGACCAGAGCCCGGCGAACACCGCCCGGCAGCCGGCCGGCGGTCCGCCGGCCTCCGGGCAGTCGGGGTCCGCGACCGACGGGCACCAGCATCCGGCGGGCACCGGTCCGCACACGCACCGGGGTGACGGCGCGACGGGCGAGACACTGGCGACCGGGACGACGGTCAGCGCCGGTGGCTACACCCTGCAACCGCTGGAGCGGTCTCAACCCGCCGGGGTACGCGCCGACTACCGCTTCCGGATCGTCGGGACCGACCGGCAGCCGGCGACCCGCTTCGCGGTCGTCCACGACAAGCCGCTGCACATGATCGTGGTGGGCCGCGACCTGACCGGCTACCAGCACGTACACCCGACGATGGCCCCCGACGGCACCTGGAGCGTCCCCCTGACGCTGGCCCGACCCGGCGGTTACCGCGTCTACGCCGACTTCTCCGTGACCGCGGCCAACGGCGCGCCGGTGCCCCTCGTGCTGGGCGTGGACCACACGGTGCCGGGGGCGCACACCCCCGCCGCGCTGCCGCCGGCGCAGGCACAGGCGACGGCCGGGCCGTACGCGGTGTCGATGAGCGGCACCCCGACGGTGGGGGTGACGGCGCCGATGCAGTTCCAGGTCCAGCGCACCGACGCGGCCGGGCCCGCGCAGTTGGAGCGTTACCTGGGCGCGTACGGGCACCTGGTCGTCGTCCGCGAGGGCGATCTCGGCTACGTGCACGTCCACCCGGAGCAGGAGCTGGTCGACGGCACTGTCCAGTTCTGGCTGACCGCGCCCAGCTCGGGCCGGTACCGGGCCTTCTTCGACTTCCAGGTGGACGGAAAGGTGCACACCGCCGAGTACACGATCAACGTGCCCTGAGCCTGGAACTTTCTCCCCGCTGCGGCCGACCATCCAGCCAGCAGCAACCATCGGAGGAAGAACACATGCCCAGCACCAGCCCGCTCGGTCCGCGCCGCCGCTCGGCCGCCATGATCGCCGCCGCCGTCCTGGCGGTGGGTGCCGCCGGATGCGGATCGTCCGACTCTCCGTCGACCGGGCAGGCGGGTCCGTCCGCGTCGTCCTCGGCCAACCCGGACGCCGGGGTGCTCGGCATTCGCGACCCGTGGGTGAAGGCCGCCGACAAGGGGATGACGGCGGCCTTCGGGACCCTGGTCAACGACAGCGACAGCGATGTCACGGTGACCGGTGCCACGAGCTCGGTGTCGCCGATGGAGCTGCACGAGATGACCATGAAGGACGGCACGATGGTCATGCAGGCCAAGCAGGGCGGCGTCGTGATCAAGGCGAAGAGCACGCACGCGCTGGAGCCCGGCGGTGACCACCTGATGCTGATGAACCTCGCCGAGCCGGTGCAGGCCGGCGACGAGTTGACGTTCACCCTGACGTTCGCCGACGGCAGGAGCCAGCAGTTCACGGCCGTGGCCAAGCCGTTCACCGGCGCGCAGGAGAGCTACGCCCCCGGGCACGGCCAGCCCATGCCCGGCACGAGCGCCACGCCGGAGATGAGCATGAGCCCGGCATCGTGACCGACACGCCACCCTCGCGGCCGGTGAGCAGGCGCGGCCTGCTCACCGGCGGGGCCCTGGCCGCCGGCGGCGCCCTCGCCGGCGGGGCGGCCATCGCCGCGACCCGTACCGACGCCGGGAAGTCACCAGCCGCTGCCGACACCACGCCGGTGGCGAGCGTCGGCGCGCTGGTCGAGCCGTTCCACGGCGCGCGACAGGCCGGCGTGACCACCGAACCGCAGGCGCACGCGGCATTCGTGGCGTTCACGTTACGGGCCGGCACCGACCGGGCCGCGCTGGGTCGGATGCTGCGGCTGCTCACCGACGACGCCGCCCGCCTCACCCAGGGCAAGCCGGCGCTGGCCGACACCGAGGCCGAACTCGGGCTCCTGCCCGCCCGGCTGACAGTGACCTTCGGCTTCGGGCCCGCCCTGTACCGGGCGGCGGGCGTGGACGACCGGCGGCCGGCCTCGGTCGCCGACCTGCCGCCGTTCCGCGTCGACCGGCTCCAGCCGGCCTGGACCGGCGGTGACCTGCTGCTCCAGATCTGCGCCGACGACCCGATCAGCGTCGCCCACACCCAACGGGTGCTGATCAAGGACAGCCGGCCGTTCGCCACCGTCCGGTGGGTGCAGCAGGGTTTCCGGCGCAGCCCCGGCGTCGAGCCGGGCGGCCACACCCAACGCAACCTGTTCGGTCAGCTCGACGGCACCGCCAACCCCCGAGCGGGGGTACCGATGGACTCCGCTGTCTGGGTGTCGGACGGGCCGGCGTGGCTGCACGACAGCACCACTCTCGTCGTACGCCGGATCAGCATGAACATGGAGACCTGGGACCTGCTCGGACGCACCGACCGGGAACTCGCTGTCGGCCGGCGGCTCGACACCGGCGCCCCGCTCACCGGCACCGCCGAGCACGACGAGCCCGACTTCGCCGCCACCGACGAGCACGGGCTCGCCGTCATCCCCGACTTCTCCCACCTGACCCGCGCGCACGTCACCGACGACCGGTTGAAGATCCTGCGTCGGCCCTACAACTACGACGGTGTGCCGACCGCCGAGGGTCACGCCGACAGCGGGTTGGTCTTCACCTCGTACCAGGCCGACGTCGCCCGGCAGTTCCTGCCGATCCAACGCCGACTGGCCGAGCGGGACCTGCTCAACGAGTGGACCACCCCGATCGGCTCCGCCGTCTTCGCCATCCCACCGGGCTGTCGACCGGGCGGGTGGATCGGCGAGCAGGTGCTCGGATGAACCGGCGACTCGGCGCGGCGGCGCTCGCCGTCCTCGTCGCGCTGCTCGTTCCGACCGGCCCGGCCTGGGCCCACAACTCGCTGCGGGCGGCCACTCCGGTGCAGCAGTCGACGGTGACCAGCGCACCAACGGAGATCGTGCTCGAGTTCATGCAACGGCTCGACCCCACGTTCACCACGATCGTGCTCACCGACGCCGCGAGGCGGAAGGTCGGCACGGGCGAGCCGACGGTCGCCGGGGCGAAGAGCACCGTGCCGGTGATCGACACCCTGCCGAACGGCACGTACACGGTCGCCTACCGGGTCGTCTCCGCCGACGGGCACCCGGTGCAGGGGTCGTACCCGTTCACCGTGGCCGACCCCACGTCCAGCGCCGCGCCGGTCGTCGAGGCCACCACACCGTCCGCCGCCGCGGCGGTGCGGCCCGACGGCGGCGGCCCGGATGTCGGCGTCCTCGTGGCGGGTGTGGTGCTCCTGGTCCTTGCCGCTGGAACGGCGGTGCTGTGGTGGCGGCGGGCGGCCCGCCGCTGAGCGGACCGCCCGCCGACCGAGCATCGGTGGGAACCAATCGGTCCGGCTGTCCGACTACCACGTCAGGGCCGGAACCTAAGCGACACCACCACCGGGCGACCACGTCAGTACGGGAGACACCCTCGGGGGTATCCCGACTATCCCGATCGGATCACCATGTCTCTCACCGAGTTGTCCGGCGCGGCGACGCCGGAACCCGCCACCAGCGCCGAACCCCCGGGCCGACCGGTCCGGCGTGCGTCGCCGTTCGGCGCGTTGCTGCTGCGGCTGCACTTCTACGCCGGCATCCTCGTCGCGCCGTTCCTGGTGACCGCCGCGCTGACCGGGCTGGCGTTCACCGTCACCCCGCAGCTCGACCAGCTCCTCTACGGCGACCAGTTGACCGTCGCACAGGTGGGTGACCGTCCCGTGTCCCTGGCCCAGCAGGTCGGAGCCGCCCGCAACGCGCACCCCGAGGGCAGCATCACCGCCGTGCAGCCCGGCGAGGGCGACCAGACCACCCGCGTGACGTTCTCCATGCCGGAACTCGGCGAGAACCAGCACACCGTCTACATCAACCCGTACACGGCCGAGTCGCAGGGGCAGCTCACCACCTGGTTCGGCTCGACCCCCGCCACCACCTGGCTCGACGACCTGCACCGTCACCTACACCTCGGGGCGGTCGGCGAGCACTACTCCGAACTGGCGGCGAGTTGGCTCTGGGTGCTCGCGCTCGGCGGGGTCGTCCTCTGGTGGCGTCGCCGCAGCGCCGCCCGCGCCACCGCCCGCCACCTGCTCGTGCCGGACCTGTCCGCCGGCAAGGGTGTACGCCGCACCCGGGGATGGCACGCGACCACCGGCATCTGGCTCACCGTCGGCCTGCTCTTCCTCTCCGCGACCGGGCTGACCTGGTCCCGCTACGCCGGGGCGAACTTCAGCGCCGGCCTGGACGCGCTCAACGCCCGCACCCCGGTCCTCTCCACCAGCCTCCTCGCCGATCCCGTCGTCCCCGACGAGACCGGCGGCGGCCACCACGGCTCGTCGGGCGGAGGCGGGGTGGTCGAGTCGGCGGCCTTCGACCGGGTGGCGACGGCTGCCCGTGGGGCCGGTCTCTCCGGCCCGGTCGAGATCGCCCCGGCCGCCGAGCCCGGCTCGGCGTGGACCGTCACGCAGGTCGACAACACCTGGCCGGTCGCGAAGGACCGGGTCGCCGTCGACCCGTCCGGCGGTGCGGTCACCGCCCGCAGCGACTTCGCCGACTGGCCCCTGCTGGCCAAGCTCAGCGGCCTGGGCATCCAGGCGCACATGGGGATCCTCTTCGGACCGATCAACCAGATCCTGCTCGCCGCGATCGCCCTCGGGCTGCTGTGCGTCATCGTGTGGGGCTACCGCATGTGGTGGCAGCGCCGCCCCACCCGCACCGACCGACGCGCCCTCGCCGGCACCCCACCGGCCCGTGGTGGTGTCCGCGCTCTGCCGCTGTGGGCACTGCTGATCGGCGTGCCCGTGGTGGCGGCGGTCGGCTGGGCGCTGCCGCTGTTCGGGCTCACCCTGCTGGCCTTTCTCGTCATCGACGTCGTCGTCGGCGCGGTGTCCCGACGCCGACGACCTGCCGAGGCGCCCACGTCTCCGGCGCCCGCCGGTTCCTGATCCACCGGTCCGGCCGCCCGTCCGACGACGGGCGGCCGGACGCCGTACCCGACCAGGCCGTCGGGGCCGGACGGGCGCTCGCGGTGACGGCCACGCGAGAGCCGGTCACCGGGGTCAGATCACCGTTTGTTTGGTGGTCGGCAGCGCGTCGACGATGGACCTCGGCACGTTGATCGTGTCCGCGATGACCTCGTGGGGCGTGTTGGCCATCCACTGCATCACCGAGATGTCCTCGAAGCGCGGGTGCCGGAACATCTCCAGGAACACCAGCGGCTCGTCGCCGGTGTTCTCGATGTAGTGGCCGTACGCGAAGGGCACGTAACCCACGTCGCCGGCCTGGAAGTCGAACGTCCGGGCGGCGGCCTGTGACGCGAAGACACCCATCCGTCCGGTGCCGGAGATGTAGTACTGCCACTCGTCGGTGGTGGGGTGCCAGTGCAACTCGCGCATCCCACCCGGCTCGACCTCCACCAGGGCGGCGGCGGTGGTCACCGACGCGGCGAAGTTGGTCGAGTCGGTGATCCGGACCGTCCCACCCCGGAAGCGTTGCGGGGTCTGCGCGAGCATCCGGTGCTTGAAGCTTCGCGGGATGTCGCCGGTGGGGCTGACCACCCGGTCCTGGCTCAGCGGCGGCGGAACGTCACCCTGGAAGATGTACTTCTCCCGCTCGGGCAGGTTCTCCATCTGCTCCGTCGTCCAGCCGAAGTTCTTCGCCAGGACGTGCCGGGGGGTGTGGGCGAAGAAGTCACTGAGCAGGAACGTGTTGTTCTCCGAGAACGCGCCGTCGTCGAAGACCAGCAGGAACTGACAGCCGTCGTCGAGCGCCTGGATGTTGTGCGGGATGCCCTGCGGAAAGAACCACAGGTCACCCTCCTTGACGTCCTCGATGAAGTTACGTCCCTCCTGGTCGACGGCACTGATGCGGCAACTGCCGCTGAGCACGTACGCCCACTCCGACTGCTGGTGCCAGTGGATCTCCCGGTACGCGCCCGGTTCCAGACCGAACTGGACCCCGGACAGCTGGCTGGCGATCGGCAGGTCGCGGTTGGTGACCTCCCGGGTCCAGCCGCCCTTCTCCACCCGGGTGTGCGCCTGGGAGAACGAGAACTTCAGATTCGGCACCAGCCGGCTGTCGGTGGTCGGTGGCACCAACAGGTCGGGGTTCTGGCGTTCGAGTTCGACGTTGCGGCCCGCGAAGGGAGGGGCGCCCTGGTCGCCGCGGCGCGGCTGGGGATCGCTGTTCGCCATGATCGCTGACTCCTCACTCGGGTTGGATCGGACGGGGCGCGGAAACGGATCCACCCCGCAGCCGTAGCCGGGACGACAGCCCCAGCAGGGCGCGCACCCCGGCCCAGCCGTACTGGACCGCGATCGCGACCGGAACCGCCGCTGCGGTCGCCACCAGCACCAGGCGCGTCCACAGCGGGGCATGACCGCCGGCCCCGGTGCCGGCGACCACCACGAAGATCAGGAGTACGACGCGGAGCCGGTGCAGGCCGGGAAGTTCGGTCGAGTGGGCCATGCCTTCGATGGTCGGCGGCCGGACGACGTCGTCGCATCACGTGATCGCGCCAATGCGGCGCGGCTGATTCGGGGCGGCGTGGGCGAATCGGCGCACTCCCGCCGCTTCGTCGATCTGGGCGCCCGCCCCTGCCATCGTGGCTAGGCTCGGTCGCAGGACGGCAATTCGACGCGCCGGGTAACAACCGGGGAGAAGGCCATTGTCCGGATCATCCTTCGACGCCGACACCTTGCCGGCGGACCACGACGACGCCGAGCGACGACGCCAGCGGGTGTCCGCCACGGCGGACCAGCTGCGATCCTCCGGACGGGGGACGGCGGCACTCGCCGTCCTGGCGGCGGAGATCGCCGCGAACCGGCACGACGAGCGCCACCGTACGCACCTGCTCGGTCACCTGACGCGGATCGCGGCACTGGAACAGCCGACTGTCGCCCTCGCCGGTCTCCGCACGGCGCTCGACCAGCGGCTGGACGCCCGCACCCGCAGCACTCTGCTCGCGCTGGTCGCCGGGACCGCCGCCCGCGTGGGTCATCCGGACACCGACGCCCTGCTCCGCGACGCGGGCATCGCGCACGCCGCGTCTGGGGACCATTCGTCCGCCCGTCACCTCGCCCTCGGCCGGGCCGCCCGCTCGCTGTCGCACGGCGACCTGCCGGGGGCTCACGCCGTGCTGGCGGCCCTGGACCCGGCGTCCCCGGCGGCACGCGCCGACGCCTCGTCCATCCGGGCCGAACGAATCCTCGTGCAGCTCGGTCTGGGCCAGCACCAGGACGCGCGGATCGCGGCCCGCCCGACCTCGAACGAATCCGATCCCCTGTTCAGCAGCACGTCGACAGCGCTGGACTGCCTGCGGATGGTCGCCGTGGGCGAACTGCCCGAGGCGGCCGCACTCGCGGTCACCGCGCTCACCTCCGGCCCGGTGGACCTCGGCCCGGAGGCGCGTGCCGTGTTCGTCGCGGTGCTCGGCGAGGTTCGCTACCGCCGTGGCGACCACGACGACGCACGCGCGGTCCTCCGCCCGTACCTCGCGGAGGTTCGCTGGCCCGACAGCACGCTGTGGACGCCCGCCCTCTGCGTCGCCGTTCGCGACCGGGCCCTCAGCGTGCCCGCGAACCTGCTCACCCGGGTCGTCGTCGACCTGCACCGATCGGTGCGGCCGCTGCTGCCCGTGCCACAGTTCGGCCCCCGGCTGGTACGCGCCGCGATGGCCGCCGGTGACACCCCGGCCGCCCGCCGGGTCACCGAACTGGTCGAGTCGGTGGCCACGCGCACCCCGGTTCCGCTGTGGCGCGCGCTGGCCGACCAGACCAGAGGGCTACGCGATCGCGACCCGGACGCGCTCCGGTCGGCGGTCGACGGTCTCCGCACCACCGCCGCCCGGCCCGCGCTCGCCGACGCGTTGCTCGACCTGGCGAACAGCCCGGCGCTGCGGCCCGTGCAGGCACGCGACGCCGCACACGAGGCCGCCGCCCTCTACGCCCGGATCGGGGCCCCGGGTGACCAGGCGACCGCGGACCGCCGGTGCGCCGAGCTCGCTAGCACACCACGCCGCCGGCCGGCGAGCGACGGGCCGGCGCGCACGGGCATCGAGGCGCTCACCCCGGCCGAGGAACGGGTGGCCGAGATGCTCGCGTCGGGTGCCACGAAGAAGGAGGCGGCCAGGAGCCTCTTCGTCTCCTTCCACACCGTCGACACCCAGCTCCGGTCGATCTACCACAAACTGGGGATCCACAACCGGATGCAGCTGGTGCGAGCCTGGGACAGCGCCAGACGATGACCTGCGACGGACGTCGACCGGCCGGCGTGACCGGTGGGGTCCGCCGGCCGGTCGGCGTCACTTCTCGCTGTCCAGAAGGGACATCATCGGGGTCGCGTAGCGCGTGCCGGAGGCCGCACCGGCCGGTACGGCCCGCTCGATCTCGTCCACCGCGTCCCGGTCCAGCACCACGTCGACGGCGGCCAGCGACTCGGTGAGCCGGTCACGCCGTCGCGCCCCGACCAGTGGCACGATCTGCTCGCCCTGCGCCGCCACCCAGGCGATCGCGACCTGACTGGTGGTGGCTCCCAGTCGCTGCGCGACCCGGCCCAGCGCGTCCACGAGACGCAGGTTCGCGGCGAGATGCTCACCCTGGAAGCGTGGGCTGTTCGCCCGGAAGTCCGTGCCGGTCAGCTCACGCCCGGCCGACCAGTGCCCGCTGAGCAGGCCTCGGGAGAGCACCCCGTAGGCGGTCAGCCCGATGCCCAGCTCGCGCAGCGTCGGCAGGATCGTGGCCTCGGGGCCACGGGACAGCAGCGAGTACTCGATCTGGAGGTCGCTGATCGGTGCCACCGCCGCCGCTCGGCGGATGGTGTCCGCGCCCATCTCGGAGAGCCCGATGTGCCGGATGTAACCGGCCTCCCGCATCTCGAGCAGCGCGCCCACGGTCTCCTCGATCGGCACCTGCGGGTTGAGCCGGGACGGCCGGTAGATGTCGATGTGGTCGGTGCCCAACCGGCGCAGCGAGTACGCCAGGCGGTCCTTCACCGCCGCCGCCGACACGTCGTACGGTGCCGCCTGGAAACCGCCGTCCGGTGTTCGGCGGGCGCCGAACTTCACGCTGAGCACCACCTCGTCACGCCGACGTTCCCGCAGCACCCGGCCGATCAGCATCTCGTTGTGACCCGAACCGTAGAAGTCCGCGGTGTCGATGAGGTTCACGCCGGCGTCGATGGCCGCGTGCAGTGTCGCGACGCTCTCCGCCTCGTCAGCCGGCCCGTACAGGTCCGACATGCCCATCGCGCCGAGCCCGATGATCGACACCTCCGGTCCGGAGGCACCCAACTGTCGCCGTCGTAGACCCGCCATGTCCCTCGTCTCCTCTGGTTGTCGCCATTCTGTGTACGCTGTGTCCATATAACCAGCATGAAGACACGCTGTCCATATAATTGGAGGACCAGTGGCCGAGCTCACCCCGGAACCTCCCACGTCACCCCGGCGGGGTCGTGGCCGTCGACCCGCCGACCAGGTGCGGGCCGAGATCCTCACGGCCGCGGGCGGTCTCCTCCTCAAGGAGGGCATGGCCGGCTTCACCATCGAGAAGGTCGCGGCGCTCGCCGGGGCCAGCCGGATGACGATCTACAAGTGGTGGCCGTCCAAGGGCGCACTCGCCCTGGACGGCTACTCCAGCGTCGTCGCACCCACGTTGGCGTTCTCGGACACCGGCGACATCGTCACCGACCTGACCGACCAGCTCGTCGCCTTCGTCCACCTCGTCCGGGACACCTCCGCCGGGCGGGTCATCAGTCAACTCATCGGGCAGGCGCAGACCGACCCGGAGCTGGCCGCCGCCTACCGGGAGCGCTACTCCACCCCCCGTCGGACCCTGGCCGTCGAAACCCTCACCCGGGCCGTGACCCGGGGGCAGCTACGAGCCGACATCGATCCGGAATCCGTCGTGGACCAGCTCTGGGGCGCCTGCTACCACCGGCTGCTCATCGCCGACCTTCCGCTCACCGAGGACTTCGTGCGCACCCTGGTCGACAACCTCGTCCGCGGGCTGCGCTGACGCAGCCCGCGGACCGGTCATCCTCACTCGGGCAGCTTGGCCCCCGACTGCTCGCTGACCATGTACGTCGCGTACCAGTCGGGCCAGTTCTCGTCCCGCTGGCCGGTACGTTCCTCGTGCTCGCCGTGCGCGGCGGCCGCGCGCCGCAGGGCGCTCGCCAGGTCGCTCGCCGAGCCGAACGACGTCAGTCCACCCTCGATGCGCCCGGGCAGCCGGGTCGTGATCTCCTGCATGAGCCAGGTGTTGCCGTCCGGGTCGCGGAACGTGGCGCGCGAGACGTAGCTGCGCCGCTCCGGGTCCAGCCCGTCGACCGGGCCGTCCGGGCTGACGTGGAAGAGCCCGCCCACCTCGACACCGGCGGCGACCAGTGCGTTGCGGGCCGCCTCGACGTCGGACACGACCAGGTACGCCATGGCCGAACCGGGCGCCGCCGGGGTGAGCCCCGGGCCGAACTGGACGGAGCATCCGGAGCCGTGTGGCGTCAACTGCACGATGCCGGGCGGGGTCTGGTCGAGCCGCCACCCGAGGCGCAGGTAGAACTCCTTCGCCCGGTCGACACCCGAAACCGGGATGACGATCACCTCGACTTTGACGTCGACGTTCTCGATGCCGGCGTTCCCCTGGGCGCTCTTCGGGCTCATCGTGTTCCCCTCCCGGTCGCTGCTGCTGGTTGAGTGGTCCTCGTCGCCCTGCGCACCCCGAACAGGGCGACCAGAGCGAGCAGGATGACGGCGACGGAGTACTCGTCGGCGGTCTGCGGCAGGCCGCCGGCGTAGACCACGAGGAAGCCGGCGATCACCGTCGGGAGGCCGAACCCGACGTAGCAGACGATGTAGAGCAGTGACAGCACGCTGGAGCGTTCGTGTGCCTCCACCAGGGGCGTGATCGTCTTGAGGCTGCCCTGGAAGCCGCCGCCGAAGCCGATGCCGCCGAGCGCGAGGCCGACGAAGAATCCCGGGACGGACTCCGCCATGACCGACACCAACGTGACGACCATGCCCACCAGGAGGGCGACGATCCCGACCAGGATCACGATCCGGGCGGCGGTGTTGCGCATCAGCAGGACGGCGATCGATCCGAAGAGGGCGAAGACGAACAGGACCAGACCGCCGACCACGATCGACGTGTTCATGAGGCTGCGCACCAGCGCCGGGCCGAGCGCGCCGAAGAAGCCGGCCAGCGCCCAGACCGCGAACAGCACCGGGACGACGACCAGCAACGGTTCGCGGACGGCGCGGGGCAGTGTGATCTCGGGTCGCAGGCTGCGTCGCGCTCCCGCCATCGGCGTGACCGTCTCCGGCATCAGCGCGACGCCGACGAGTTGGATCAGGAGGACCACGAAGAGGACGACGTACACCAGCCGCGTCGGCGCGGGCAGGAAGTCGATGAGCAACGCCGAGAGCAGGGCGCCACTCCCGGTGCCGATGCCGGGGGCGATGGAGTTCGCGAGCGTGCCACGGACGCGGTCGATGTCGAGCATCCCGGCCGCGACGGCGCCGGTGGCAGCGCCGGCGGCGAGGCCCTGGAGCAGCCGGGCGACCACCAGTGTGGGTACGCCGTTGGCGACGATGAAGACGACGAGCGAGAGCATCTGCACGGCGATCGCCACGGCCAGGACCGGTCGGCGACCCACGTGGTCCGACAGCTTGCCGAACGTGAGCAGCGACGCCAGCACGGCGAGCGCGTAGACGGCGAACACCACGGTGGTCGTGACCGGTGAGAAGTGCCAACGCTCCTGGTAGGTGCCGTAGAGCGGGGTCGGGGCGGCCGACGCGGCCAGGAACGACACGAGGATCGACGCCAGCAGCAGCAGGGAGACCCTCGGCGAGAGTCGGGCCCTCCCGGCGATCGACATGTCGGTGCTCCTCGGGCTGCGCTGACGGCGGTGGAACCCAGAGGTTCCGCTGGTGAGCGAGGGCCGGGTACCCGCTCTGCGCCGTCACATGCCGGCGATGTGGGCCGCCCCGAATCAGCCCTCGGTGTCGTGACCGCTCGCCGGGAGGGCCGTCACGCCACGACCCAGTGCGTCGCGGAAGGTCTGGTACTGCTCGGCGCCGAGGGTGTCGGAGAGTTTCTGTTCGATCTGGTCGACGATGCCGTCGGAGAGTTCCATGAATTCGCGGCCCCGGTCCGTCGGCACGATCAACTTCGCCCGACGGTCGGCCGGGTCGGGTGTACGCCGGACGTAGCCCAGCCGTTCCAGTTCGTCGAGGATCGCTCCCATCGTCTGCTTGTTGCGTCCGGCCAGCCGGGCCAGTTCGCCGGGGCGGGTGCCCTCGACGTCCAGGTAGGCGAGGACCGCCCCGTGGCGGGGCCGGACGTCGTCGAACCCGTGCTCCGCCGACCGCCGGAAGATCTCCCGCTGGACGCGCGCGGAGAGCTGCACGGCCAGGATGCCGAGATCCGGGTGCTGCTCCTTGAGTGTGCTGCGCTTCATAAATTAGTCCAATCATTGGACGGTACAAGTTTTGGACTATAACGTGGCGGGCGTCGACCAGCGGCCAGCCCGACCGCTGTCCACCCGACCGGAGGACAACAATGACCATTCTGATCACCGGAGCCAACGGCACCGTGTCGAGGGAGGTGCTGCGGGAACTCGCCGGGAAGCAGTCGGTGCGCGCCCTCGTGCGGGACGCCGCCCGCGCTCCCCAGCTCGACGGAATCGACGTCGTCGTCGGCGACCTCGACCGCCCCCGTACCCTCACCCCGGCGTTCGAGGGCGTGACGACGCTCTGGCTGCTGACCCCGATGGGCCCGACAGCGCCGAGCCAGAGCATGAACGCGGTGTGGGCCGCCCGGCAGGCCGGGGTACGGCACATCGTCCGGCTCTCGGCGATCGGTGCCGCGCACGACGCGCCCACCCGTAACGGCCGCCTGCACGCGCTCTCCGACGCCGAACTGCGGGAGTCCGGCATCCCCTGGACGATCCTGCGCCCGAGTCACTTCATGCAGAACCTGCTCGGCGCCAAGGCCGGTGAACACCTCTACGGGCTCTTCGGCGAGGCCCGGGGCGGCCTGATCGACGCCCGGGACATCGCCGCGACCGGGGCGGCGATCCTCGCCGCGCCCCAGCGGCACGAGGGCAGGATCTACACGCCCACCGGGCCGGAGAGCATCACCCTGCACCAGGCCGCCGAGCACATCGCCCACGCGACCCACAAACCGGTGCGGTACGTGCCGCAGAGCCCGGACGAGGCACGCGACAGCCTGCTCCAGGCCGGCCTCGACGAGTGGTCGGCGGAGGTCCTCGCCGAGTACCGGGCGGCCTACGGCTCCGGTTGGGGCGACTTCACCACCGACCACGTCGAGCAGGTCGTCGGCCGGGCACCGCGGAGCTTCGCCGAGTTCGCCGCCGACCACCGCCAACACTTCGCCAACCTCTGACGGCCGGCGTTCGGGGAAGGGCCAGCGTCAGGGCCCTTCCCCGGCTACCCCGCTACCCCGCACCGACCTCAGCTCGGCCTGGCCGGAACCCGGCCGTTCCGCCGCCCCTCGTACGGGAGGGGCCCGACGTCCGACCGGCGACCGGGGCGCATCGCCGCGTGCCGCTGCCCGGGCCCGGCACCGTCGCGGGCAGCGAGCGCGTCGGCCACCGCTCCGGTGGCGAACGCGTAGATGGACTTGTGCAGCACGTCGATGGCGAGTTCAGAGCGGGGCCAGGTCAGAGGGGGCGCCCCCACCCCCGTGGCGTTCTCCAGGATCTGGTCGTTGGCCAGTCGCAACGCCGTGAACACGCTGGAGGCCCAGACGCCCCGCAGCCCGGCCTGAGCCATGACGCTGCGCAGCACGCCGACCACCGCGCCCTGACCGTAGTGCATCGCCAGATTCTGCCAGCGGGGCTGCCGCCCGGCGGACTCCGGCAGGCCGGCCAGCCGTGCCAGCACCTCGGCCGGCACGTACGAGTCGGGCCGGCGGGTCACCCGTTGCTCCACCTTCTCCGCGGCCGTCATCACCGCCGCCCCCACCAGCCCTGCCGCCAACCCCTGACAGACCGCTCGCTTCACCATGGTGGGGCCGTACCCCTCGGGCCGGCGCCCATTCCCGGGGCCCGTCGCCGAACGACCTGGTTTGCGGTGGTCCGCGGCGGGTAGGGTGAGCAACGGGTCAAGACATGCGCCCTCCAGTGGTCGACCTGCCTCGGCATTCGAGGCGGGCAGGCCACCCTCATCGAGGGCGGAGGCAGCGCATGACAGCTCAGGGCCCTCTTCTGCGGCCGCCACGATCCGGCCCCCAGGCCGATCCCAGCAGGCCGATCATGTCCCTGACGTGGGACCGCGACGGCTCACTGAGCAGGGTCAGCGTCGTCGGTGACATCGACATGAGCAACGCCCACCTGCTCACCGAGCTGGTGGATTTCCTCTGCCGCACCCCCACGCCCCTGATCGCGATCGACCTGTCGGCGGTCCGCTTCTTCGGCGCCCACGGCGTCAGCGCCCTGCTCAGGGCCAGGCATCTGGCCGAGCGGGCCGGAGGCCGGCTGACGCTTCACGATCCTTCACCGTTCGTTCGCCGTGTTCTCGGCGTGGCCGGGGTGATCCGGCACCTCGCGCTGGACGACCCGTCAAGCCCTGCCGGCGAACGGCCCATCCCCCCGTCAGAGGAGAGACGTGTTCAATCCACTGGACCACAAAGGAATCCCACTCGAGAGCCAGATCCGCAACTGGCGTGAACTGAACGTCGAACCGATCGACCCGGAGGCGGTCGACCCGTACACCCGGTGCCGGATCATCACGATGAACGGCATCGAGGTCGAGGCGATCAACTTCCAGCACCAGTTCGCCCGCAACTGCCCGGACCAGGAGGTCCGCCGACAACTCGCCTACGTGCGCTACGTGGAGAGCCAGCAACAGCGGGTGGTGAACTGGCTGCTTCCCGGCGTCGCCAGCGTGCTGGAGACGACGCTCGGCTACGAGCAGGTGGCGGTGGACCTCACCGCCTGGGTGGCCCGACACGAACCGGACCCCTACCTCAAGCAGGCGTACGAGTTCGGCGTGCTGGAGGACTTCGACCACCTGTACCGCTACGCCAACCTCTACGAGATGGTCGAGCGACGCAAGGCGGAGAAGATCGTCGACGGTCTCACCGAGGTGATGCCGGCCGTCCGACCGTCCAGGAGCACCGGCACCCCTTCGACGAGGTACGCACCCCGTACGACCGCAACTCGGTGGACCCGCGCTCCAAGCTGCACGCGTTGACGATCCTCTCGGCCGAGCAGCAGGTGATGTTCTACTACATGAACGTCGGGCCGCAGTACATGGAACCGATCGCGCGCCAGCTCTACCAGGAGATCAGCCTGATCGAGCAGGAGCACGTCACCCACTACGAGTCCCTGCTGGACCCGGGCGAGAACTGGTGGGAGCGGCTGCTCACCCACGAGTACAACGAGTGCTGGCTCTACTACTCCTTCCTTGAACAGGAGAGCGACCCCCGGATCAAGGCGATCTGGGAGCTGCACCTGCAGATGGAGCTGGCTCACCTCCAGCAGGCCGCCGACCTGCTGCGCCAGCACGACGGCCGGGAACCGGAGGAGGTCGTCGGCAGCGCCGGTCTGCCGGAGCCGCTGACCTTCGAACCCAACAAGGACTACCTGCGGCACCTGCTCGGCACCCAGATGGACGTGACGAAGCTCGGCGAGGGCTATGTCCGGGAGGCGCACGAGCGCTTCGAGTGGATGCAGCAACAACTGCACGACGGCCAGAAGCCGCCGAGCGAGCAGGTCATCGACCTGCACCGGGAACGCTTCGGCGACGAGTACCGCATCGAGACCGAGGGGCCGCACCCGGTCGAGGCGCTGCGGTCCGCGGGCGGCAGCCATGCCTGACACCGACGCCCCGACCACGCCGGGCGCCGAGGAGGACGTGGTCGACCTGCTGCTGGCCCAGCACGCGCAGATCGAACAGCTCTTCCTGCTGGTCATCGGCGGCACCGGCGACACCCGTCGGGATTCGTTCGACGAGTTGGTCAAGCTCCTCGCCGCGCACGAGACCGCCGAGGAGGAGGTCGTCCACCCCCTCGCCCGGACACTGCCCGGCGGGGGCGGCGACGCGATGGTGGACGACCGCCTCGACGAGGAGCGGCAGGCGAAGGAGACGTTGCAGGCACTGATCTCCGGCGGCGTGGACGCCGACGGCTTCGACACCGGCATCATCCTGCTACGCGACGCCGTGTTGACGCACGCACGTCACGAGGAGCGCTACGAGTTCCCCCAGCTCCGTCAGCACGTTCCGGCGGAGCGGCTGCGCAGCCTCGCCCCTTCCGTGCGGACGGCGGAGGCGTCCGCGCCGACCCGCCCACACCCGAGCGCCCAGTCGGCGAAGGCCAACCTGGCCGCCGGTCCCGCGCTGGCGGTCATCGACCGGGTACGCGACGCGATGCGCAGGCCCTCGGCGAGCTGACCCAGGGACGTGTCGAAGGGCCGCCCGCACCGTGCGGGCGGCCCACGGCGTCCTCGACCAGGCCCCTGCTCACCGGCGCTCGCCCCGGACCGCCTGCTCGACGAGAGCCGCCGCGACGTCGCGTACCTTCCGGTTGGTGTCCTGGGAGACCTTCGACAGCAGGGCGAACGCCTCCTCCGGCGAGCACCGCCGGTCCCCCATGATGATCCCTTTGGCCTGTTCGATCACCGCCCGGCTGCGCATCGCCTCCCGCATCTGCTCTGCCAGGGTTGCGGCGTCCTCGTACAGCTGGGCGTTGGCCAGGGCCACCGCCGCGTAGGTGGCGAAGTCCTCCGCCGCCGCGATCGAGGACGGCACGAAGGCGTTCGCCGCGCCGCCGTAGACGTTGAGCCCGCCGACCACCGACCTCTGGATCGGCAGCCCGATCGACAGCGAACTCCCCACTCCGGCGGCACGGGCCACACCGGCCCATTCCGGCCAGCGCTGCTCGGCTGCCAGGTCCGGCAGGGAGATGGTGTCACCGCTGGCGGAGGCGTCGAGGCACGGGCCCCGGTGCTGCGTGTACTGCCACTCGTCCAGTTCGCGGGCCAGGTCTCCGGTGGAGGCCGCGGTCCAACCCGTCTCGCCCCGGACCAGGGTGACCGACACCTCCCGAGCGCCGCTGATGCTGCGCTTGGCGAGTTCGGCGACGTGACGAAGCGTGTCGTCGAGGCTCGCCTCGTCCAGTCTGACCCGGCCCAACTCGGCCAACGCCTCGGCGGGACTCATGGTTGGCCGCATCGTCGAAGTCCAATCCTCTGGCTGTGCCTCGGCCTGACACGGACTCCTACCCGCGACCCGGCCGTTGACACTCTGCTGGGGGTGCGCTGTCCGACGTGGCGACCGAGGGCGGGGAGCCGCGGGAGCGGCACCGTGACCACCGCCGGTCGCAGCAGCGTGCACGTCATGGGCACGAGCGTCGACGTCCGTCGAGATCTCGCCAGCCTCGCCGACCCACGTCGCGCCGAGGCGTCGAGTCGATTCCTGCAGATGGTCCCCGACGGCTACGGCCAGGGCGACCGGGCCATCGGCGTCGCCGTGCCGGACCAGCGTCGGGTTCCCGCCCGGTACTGGCGCGACCTCTCGCTGGTGGAGACGACGGACCTGTTGCACGGTGAGGTGCACGAGGAGCGGCTGAGGTCGTTGCGCGAGGTGGGCAACCGGGACCGGGCGGCGGCGGAGGATGAGTTCCTGCTCCGCCGCTACCGCGTCATGCCCCGGGTCATGCTGCGGTACGCGACCGAGAAGTTCGCACCGCAGCGACGTCGGGACTACCTGTCGGGCATCCTCTAGCCGGCCGGGGGGATCGGGAAGTTGCGGTTGAAGACGTTGTCCGGGTCGTAGGTGGCCTTGACGGCGCGCAGTCGACTCAGGGTGGGCTCGGGCCAGGCGTCCAGCAGTCGCGCCGGGTCGGTGTCGGACTCGAAGCTGAGATACAGGCCGTCGAGGTGCGGGTACAGCTCGGCCCACAGCTTGTCGAGCTGGGGCCTGCGGTCCTCGACAGTGGCGGCGAGCACCGAGAAGTTCTGGTCCCGGTGCGGGTACGCGGTCGCGTCGCGTGCCACGTCGTTGACCGCCGCGCCGACGGACCGGACCTGCATGATCATCACGTCGCCGGAATTGATCATATGGGCCATCAGGTCCGCCACCTCCGGGGTGATGTGGTGCGACAGGCCGCTGCGGGTGTCGCGCAGTCCCTGACCTCGATGTTGGTTGCCCGGCGGGGCGACGATCGCCGGGTACGGCACGAGCTGCGCCTGTTGATCGAGGATCGGTCCGATCTCCAGGAACGGGCTCAGGGCGGACTGGGCCGCCTCGACGTCGTCACCGGCGTAGACCAGGGTGACCTGGGCCATCGGCGGATCGCCCCGACGGCCCGGGAAGAGGGACAGGAAGCTCGTCAGCTCCCGGGGCGCGTCCTCGACGAGTCGACCCCAGCGGCGGAGCAGCTGCGCGGTGTCGGTCGCGTCGGCGACGAGCTGAGCGAAGACCACCTTGTCGACCTCGTACGCCTCCAGTTCGAGGGCGGTGACGACTCCGACGTTGCCGCCGGCGCCACGGATGGCCCAGAACAGGTCGGGGTGATGCTCGTCGTCCACGCGGAGCAGGCGACCGTCCGCGGTGACGATCTCGGCGGCGACGACGTGGTCGATGGTCAGACCGTACTTGCGCGCCAGGTATCCGACGCCCGCGGTGGTGGCGAGACCACCGACACCCACGTCACCGTAGTCACCCGAGCTCATCGCCAGGCCGTACGGGGCGAGCGCCTGCGCCACCTGCCCCCACCGGGCACCCGGCTCCAACCGGATCCGACGACTCGCCCGGTCGAGCACCTCGACGCTGTTCATCCTCGACATGTCGATGACGATTCCGCCGTCGTTCGTCGACCTGCCGCTGATGCCGTGCCCGCCACTGCGCACCGACAGGGGCACGTCCTGCGTCCGCGCGTACGACACGGCCTCGGCGACCTCGGCGGCGCTCTGCGGACGGATCACCAGGGCCGGCGCCCCCTGGTAGCTGTAGGTGTGGCGGACACCCTCGTACTCCCGGTCGCCCGGCTCGACGGTCCGGGCGGCCAGCGACGCCGGCAGCGCCTGGCGGTCCAGTCCCGGACGGCGCTCGGACCGGGCGACGACCGCGGCGGGCCGGCCGGCGTCCGGCACGGTCGCCGCGCGCTCCCTGGCGACCGCCTCGCGTAGCGCCGGAGCGATCTCCTGCCCGAGGGTCTGGATCAGTCGCGGGTCGTCGCGGCCGACCAGGAAGGTGCTGAATCCCTCCTCGACGACCAGCGGGAGGAGTTGCTCGACCCACTGCTCCGGTGGCCCCTGGAGGAAACCGCGACTGCGTGCCGAGACGTCGACGGTGAAGAGGTTGAGGAGCCGCCGGATCTGCCGCGGGTCGCGTCCCGCCGCGACCGCCGCCTCGTCGATGAGTCGGTTGGCCGTCACCCGGTCCGGGGACCGCAGGTACTCCAGCGTCGGCAGCCAGCCGTTCGCCTTCTGCCCGGTCAACGCCAGCATCTTCGGCTGGTACGCGCCGAGCCAGATGTCGATGTCGTGGGCCGGCGCGGGGCCGCGCCGCATGCCGGGGATCGGGTAGTACGTCCCCTCGTGGCGCAGCGGCCCGGGTGCGGCGTCGTCCCAGACCCCGCGCAGGACGTCGATCGCTTCGCGCAACGCCTCGACGCCCTGCCCGGCCGTCAGCCGGCGAGCGCCCATGCCCTCGACGCCGTCCCAGAACGCGCCCGCGCCGAGGCCCAGCTCGAACCGGCCGTGGGACAACCGGTCCAGGCTCGCGGCGGCCCTGGCCAGGACGGCCGGCGGGCGCAGCGGAAGGCTGAGAACGTTTCCCGAGATCCGCAACCGTTCCGTCCGGGCGGCGACCCAGCTCAGCAGGGTCCAGGTGTCGAGGTAGTCGGCGTTGTACGGGTGGTCCTGGAAGGTGGTGAGGTCCAGGCCGGCCGCCTCGGTCAGCTCGGCGAGCGCCACCACGTGGTCGGGGTCCTGGGCACTGGGGGTCAGGAACGTCCCGAACAGGATTTCGTGACCGTAATCAGGCATCGCGTCAGCATCTCCGTGGTCATGTTGCGTAGACTATGATCTGTCCAGCAGATCGTATGCCTCACAACGTAAGTGTCCGCCCACGCATTCCAGGCGGCTCGGAACCGCGGCTCGGCCGACACCTCCACGAGCACGTGCCCACGCAGGGCGCCCTGGCGACCCGCCTGGCCATCGACCGCACCGTCCTGACGTACGTCATCGACGACCTGGAGAACGCCGGTCTCATCGAACGCAAGCGTGACCCCCAGGATCGGCGCGCCCGCCGGATCGTGGCCACCGACCGCGGACGTGTGGCGCTCTTCGAGGCCGAGCGGCGGGTCACCCACGCCGAGGACCACGTGCTGGGTGGACGGCCCGAGGATCAGCGCGACGCCTTCCGCGACTTCGCATCCCACGCCGCCGAGGCGATCCACGCCGCCGCGCCGGCGACGGACCCCTGCGTCGCGGTACGCAGCGTCCTGCCACCGGCCGCGCAGCCAGCCGGGTGACTCGGACCCGCCGCACGACCGCGGAGGCCCCACCACCTGCGGCCCACCCCGCCGAGGGCGTCGACGCCGACGTGTCGTGCAACAGTGGGTTGACCCGGCTTCGCATGCTGGACCCGAGAACCCCGCCTTCGGCAACCCTGAGGACGTCCCATGCGAAAACCAGCCAAGACAGCAGCCCTCATCGTCGGACTGGGCGTCGGCGCGGCCGTCGGGCCGTCTCTGGGGACGGCCGCGCTGTGGTCCGGGGTCGCGGTGGCCGCGCTCGGAGTCGGCCTCTCCCTGATCGGCGACAGCGCGCCCGACCTGGTCGCCCAGGGCACGGTGGACCGCGACGGGAACCGCGCGAGCACGGACGCCTCGGGCGACGCACGGCGAGAGCTCTACGAACGGCCCACCCTCAGCGGGCTGGCCCCCCGGGTGGAGCAGATCCTCAGGCTCGCCGAGGAGCAGGCCGACGACCACCGCGCCGAGGCGAAGCGCGAATCCGAGGAGCTCGTGGCCGCCGCCCGCCGGGAGGCGGAGACGATCCTGAGTCGAGCCCACGACCGGGCCGCCGGGACGACCGGCACCGACCGGGGCCGGGACTCGGGGCCGCTCGTCTGAGACCCGACGCTCCCTCCCGCGAGGGAGCACCCTCCCCTGCCCGCGTGAGCCGACCGCGCCTGCGTGCCGCGACGATCAGGGACATCGCGACAGCGATGCCGATCGTCGGCCGGGCGGACCACGGCCTGACGTACGCAGTGCCCGGCTGGGCCGTGGCATACGGGGGTGTGCGTCTCACGTGGACCGTCGCCGGCTGGCGGTCGGCGGCGATCTGCGCGACGGCGCAGCCGAGCGCCCCACCCAGAGAGCCAAGGCATTGACAATGATCATTGGATGAACTACCTTCCTGGCAACCGCCAGGCTGGGAGCGCTCCCAATATGTCCGATGAGCGATGGAATCTTGCCGGGACGGCGAGCCCTCCGAAGGCGTGGACACCACCACCGTTCAGGAGGAGCTTCATGAGAAGACCAAGAAGGACCAATGCCGTCCTGGTGTCGGCCGGCGCCGTCCTGCTGGCATCGACGGCGGTCGCCCTGGCCCCGCCGGCCGGGGCGGCAGCCGCCGGTTGTTCGGTGAACTACGGTGTGTCGTCGCAGTGGCAGGACGGCTTCGGGGCCAACGTGGCCATCACCAACCTCGGCGACGCGGTGTCGAGCTGGACGCTGACCTGGTCCTACGGTGCGGGTCAGACGGTGACCCAGGCATGGAACGCGACGGTGACCCAGAGCGGCGCTGCGGTGACCGCGAGGAACGTCGCCTACAACGGGGGCATCGCGACCAACGCGACGGTCTCGTTCGGCTTCAACGGCTCGTGGAGCGGCAGCAACCCCGCTCCGACGAGCTTCGCGTTGAACGGGGTGGCCTGCACCGGCGACACGGCGCCGACCACACCCCCGCCGACGACTCCCCCGCCGACGACACCGCCGCCGAACGGGCCGGCGGACATCACGGTGAACAGCGCGACCCGGTACCAGACCGTCGACGGGTTCGGGGCCGCGCAGTCCATCTGGGGCAGCGCGTGGTCGACGGCCGAGACGCAGACCCTGGTCGGAATGGGTGCCAACCAGTTGGGTCTGTCCATCGTGCGGACCGGTCTGTCGCCGGTGTCGAGCGAGTGGGCGACGCACGTGAACTCGTTGAAGACGGCGAAGTCCGCTGGTTCGAACGTGAAGATCCTCGCGTCGCCGTGGACCGCACCGGCGGCGTGGAAGACCAACAACAGCCGGGTCAACGGCGGGAAGCTGCGGACCGACTACTACGACGACTACGCCAACCACCTGAACAGCTACGTGCAGTACATGCGCGGCCAGGGTGTGACCATCGACGTGACCTCGGTGCAGAACGAGCCGGACTGGCACCCGGACTACGACTCGATGGACTGGAGCGGCACCGAGCTGCGCACGTTCGTCCGCGACCAGGGCACGAAGGTGCAGAACACCAAGCTGATGGTCGCCGAGGCGGTGAACCTGAACTACAACTTCACCGACCCGACCCTCAACGACTCGACCGCCCGCAACAACATCGGCTACATCGGCGGGCACCTGTACGGCACCGAGGACGCCGGCCGGCTACGGCCCTACAACCTCGCCCAGCAGCACAACAAGCCGGTGTGGATGACCGAGTGGAACCTGCACGCCGCCGACGGCGGAGGCTCCAACATCTGGGGCAACCCGGCCAACACGGCGGTCTGGAACGAGACCCTCGACGACATCATGCGCACCGTGCACAAGTCGATGGAGGCCAACTGGAGCGCCTACATCTGGTGGTACGGCAAGCGTTACTACTCCTTCATCGGTGACGGCGAGTCCGCGTACGGCACCGTCGCGGGGGCACCGCTCAAGCGCGGGTACGCCTTCTCCCAGTACTCCAAGTACGTCCGCCCCGGCTACCAGCGGGTCGCCCTGACGAAGAGTTCCAAGGCCTCCCCGCTGGAGGTCACCGCCTACCAGGGCGACGGGAAGATCACTCTGGTCATCCTCAACCGCTCGAACAGCGCGGTCAACAACGCCGTCGTCCAGGCCCCGCAGAACGTCACGCGGGCCGAGCACTACCTCACCTCGCAGAACGCCAACGCGGCCAGCCAACCGACAAGCGTCAACGGAGGACAGGCCACCATCAACGTGGGCGCGCGCAGCATCTCCACGCTCGTGTTCACCCTCTGAGCCGGGGTGCCCGCCGACCCGTGGGTCGGCGGGCACCGTCCTTCCCCACCCGACACAGAGCACCTAGCGGCGGCAGCGCCACACCAGGGGCCGGTACCTCTCGTTCTCGTAGACGGCGCCCACCACGGTCATCGCGTCGTCGCTGATCCCACTGGCCGAGTAGGTGCCGGCCTGGGTCGCCCGGACCTCGGGTCTGCCCGGCAGCCGGCGGGACGTGCCGTCCGGGGCGACGAGCAGCGGCGCGCCGTCGTCGACCAGCACCTCGCCGTTGCCGGCGACCGCGCTGACACTCGGGAACGGCAGCAGGCTGACCACCCCTGTGGTGACGTTCCACCGCACCGGGAGCATCCGCACGGTCGAGCCCTGCCGCTCACCGGGAGCCCTTCCGACCGCCCACGCACCGCGTGCCGCCTCCACCGCGGCGTACGGGAGACCGTCGGGCACCGCCAGCGCGATCCCGGTGCCCTCCGGTGTCCACCGGTAGGGCAGATCGTCCATCGTGCCGATGACGGACCCGTCTTCGGTGATCGCCGTCGCGGCGGAACCGGGCTGCCCGATCAGCCGGTACTCCTGCGGCCGGTCCGCCGACCACCGCTATCCGGCCCCGACGCCCCGTACCGCCTCGATGATGGACTCGGCGACCTCGCCGGGCTGGGACATCGTCATCGCGTGGGAGGCTCCGGCGACCTCGCGGGTGCCCCGGGCACCGGCGCGTTCGGCCATGAAGCGGTGCGCGGCGACCGGGATGTTGCGGTCCGCGTCGCCGAAGACGAACCAGCTGGGCAACGACTTCCACGGCGGCTCGGAGGTCGGGAGCGCCCCGCCGAGCGCCTGCTCGGTGATCGGCCGCTGGGTCCGCGCCATCAACGCCGCGGTGTCCTCGGAGACGTCCGCGACGAACTGTTGGTGGAAGGCGTCCTGCGCGATGGCCACCTCGTTCCCACCGGTCGCCACCGGGTAGGAGACCAGGGTGTCGGCGAGCGTGCTGCCGGGGAACTTGGCGGACAGCGTCATCGCCGACTCACCCGTGTCGGCGGCGAACGCGTTGACGTAGACCAGTCCACGCACCATCGGCTCGCCCGCTGCGGCCTCGGTGATGACCATGCCACCGTACGAGTGGCCGGCGAGCACTACCGGTCCGCCGACCCCCCGCACCACGTCCCGGACGTAGGCGGCGTCTCCGGCGACGCTGCGCAGCGGGTTGGCGGCGGACACCACGGAGTAGCCGGCGCCCAGCCGCTCGATCACACCGTTCCAGCTCGCCGATTCGGCGAACGCGCCGTGCACGAGGACAACAGTGATGTTCTGATCTGACACGGCCATCGGCTCCTTCGCGTGAGGGGTGTGCACCCCCGTACGGACTGGGTGGGCGCGGCTGATTACCCACCGTGCGCACGGGAAACGTCGGGTCGCGGGCGGCCCTGTTTCTTCACCCCGATGTCACCGACCGATTCCGTCGACGACGTGTTGCTGTTCGTCCGCCCGGGTTGGCTCCGACTCGTCGCACTTGTCCCGACCAGGAGCTGATCACGTGCCTTCCTCTCGTCGTACCTTCCTCGCCGGTGGTGCCGCCGCCGGTGTGGGCCTCGCCGTCGCCGGCGGTCTGCCGTCGCTGGCGCAGGCCAGCCCGGGCCGCCCGCACCCGCCGGTGAAGTCCGGCCACGTGCCGTTCCCGCCGCTCGTGGACGACCCGAAGGGAATCCTCGCCCTGCCCGAGGGCTTCAGCTACACGGTGGTCACCCGGACCGGCGTCACCCGGCTGGACCGCGGCCAGGGCATGACCCCGGCCGACCACGACGGCATGGCCGTCTACGACGCCGGCCACGGCCGTTACACCCTCATCCAGAACCACGAGATCGACCCGGGTGCCGAGTTCGGCGTGCCGCACGTCAAGGGGACGGTGTACGACCCGGGCGCCGTCGACGCCGGCGGTTGCACCGTGATCAAGACGGACCGGGCGGGCCGTAACCTGGGTGAGTTCGTCGCCCTCTCCGGCACCATCTCCAACTGCGCCGGCGGACCGACCCCCTGGGGGACCTGGCTGACCTGCGAGGAGACCGAGGACCGCGCCGGCGACCAGTGGGAAGAGGGCGGCCGGACCGGCACGTACCAGAAGGACCACGGCTACGTCTTCGAGGTCTGGGCCGACGGCAGCGCGGACCCGCGACCGATCAAGTGCCTGGGCCGCTACTCCCACGAGGCCCTGGCGATCGACAAGGACCGCACCCACATCTACCTGTCCGAGGACGCCGACGAGCCCAACGGCCTCTTCTACCGCTGGTCGGCGCCGCGCGGCGTCAAGGTCGGCCCCGGTGTGCTGACCCGCCTCGCGCCGAACGCGGGCGTCCTCGCCGCCATGCAGATCATCATGGACGACGGTACGGTGCTGCCGGACGTCGCCTACCTGACCTCCGCCCAGTTGGGCCGGCCCTTCCCGGTCCGGTGGATCGAGGTGCCGGACCGCGACGCGCGGCACACGTCGGTACGCGAGCAGTTCACCGACGGCCAGGTCACCCGCGGACGCAAGTTCGAGGGTGTGTGGAGCACCGACGAGGGCGTGTACGTGGTCAACTCCTTCGCCTGGGACGAGGGTGACCTGCCGTCCGACGCGGCGCCGCACGACGGCATGGTCTGGTTCTACAACTTCAAGGACCAGACCATCCAGCTGGTGACGTACTTCCCGCACCAGACCTCCTCCGAGGAGGGGACGCCGGTCAAGTACACCGACATCACCTTCGACGGCCCGGACAACGTGACCGTCACGCCGTGGGGAAGCCTGGTCCTCGCCGAGGACGGCAAGGGTGCCTCGCACGTGCTCAGCACGATCCCGGGCGGCCCGACGTACGCGATCGCCCGCAACATGCTCAACGACTCGGAGTTCTGCGGGCCGACCTTCAGCGCCGACGGCCAGGTGCTCTTCGTCAACATGCAGGACCCGGGCCTCACCCTGGCCATCACCGGCCCGTGGGAGAAGTACCTGGGCTGACCAGGTCGGGCGGTGGGGTCGGGCGGTCCGCCCGGTCCTACCGCCCGCGGGGCTCGTCCTCCGTCCGCATCCCGTGCAGGTCGTAACTGAACTCGCCGGCTTCCAGCCGGGCCCGCAGTCCCGTCTCCCTGGCCGTCCGGCTCCTCGTCGCGGCGGCCACGGCGTCGGCGCTCGTCCGGCGCACCACCACGGCCCCGTCGGCGTCGAGCACCATGATGTCCCCCGGCCCGACCGTCGCGCCGCCCACCGACACCGGCACGTCGAGCGAACCCCGCTCGCGTTTGGTGGCTCCGCGTACCCGACACCAGCGGGCCCAGACCGGCAGGCCGAGCGTCCGGAGGTCGTCCACGTCGCGCACCGCGGCGTCGACCAGCACGCCGGCCGCCCCGGCGACCCTGGCCTGGGTGGCCAGCAGCTCGCCGATCAGCGCGACGGGGGCCGGCTCGGGCATGGTGAGCACGAGCACCTCGCCGGGGCGGACGAGCGTCATGGCCTCGTGCACCGCCCGGTTGTCACCCTGACCGCAGACGACGGTCCGGGCGACGCCGGCGACCCGGGAACCCGGCACCACCTGCACGAGGTCCACGTCGATCAGGCCCCGCCGACCGGCGGCCTCGTAGACGGTCGCCACCCCGGCAGCGGCCAGTGTCCCGATCACCGTGGGGTCGACGTCCGCCGCGTCGTGAGCGGAGGTCACAGCGCCACCACGACGTTCGGGATCAACCGTTGGAACGCCTCCGCCTGCCGGATGGCCGCGTCACCGGTCACCCGGCGGGCGTGGTTGCCCCGATGGTCGGCACGCTGGGTGTAGTACTCACGCAGGTAGCCCTGAGCCGTCATCGCCGCCATCGCCTCCCGCTTGGCGGGCATCGCCTCGGTGATGTCGACGAACACGGTGGGGACGAAGCCGCAGAGTTCAGGCTGGTGGGGTTCGAAGGCCAGGAACTCCGAGGGCGGGGCGGTCCGGAAGCCGCTGGACACTCCGGCGCCCGCGGTGAGCTGCCGGGCGGTCGCCACCGCGGCGTGCGCCGTCGGGTGGTCCGGGTTGAACGGGTCGCGCTCGGGGTGGGTGAGCACCACGTGTGGCGCGTACTCGCGCATCAGCGTCGCCAGCCGGTCGATGTCCTCGTCCCGGATCCGCAGCGGGTAGTCGCCCAGGTCGAACGCCTCGAACCGGGCGCCGACCGCGGCGGCGGACCGCTCCGCCTCGGCGTGCCGCAGTCGTTTGACGTTCTCCACCGTCTGCTGCGGGTCCTTCCACAGCTCGCCGGACTCGCCTCGCTCGCCGTAGGAGAGCGCCACCACGACGGCCTCGCCGCCGGCCCGGGTGTGCGTGGCGATGGTTCCGGCGGCCCGCCAGACGAAGTCGGCCGAGTGGGCGCCCACCACCAGCATCCGTCGCCCGCTCATGCCGGCGTCGTTCCGGCCGGCGTCACCAGACGGCGCGAGTTGACCACCGCCATGACGTGGACCTCCTCGTCGGAGAAGCCGGCGTCGAAGAGGCGGTCGGCGAAGAGCGCCAGACCGTCCTCCACCGGCGGGTTGAACGGCTGCCCCAGGTCGCTGGAGAGGACGGAGTGCGCCACACCCACCGACCGGACGGTCGCGAACAGGTCCGCCCAGTCGACCTTGCCCGAGTGCGGGGTCGTGAAGCAGCGCTCCAACAGGGCGCCCGCCTCGGCCAGCTCGCGCTGCCGCGCGGGCGTCAGTCGCTGCGAGGTGAACTCGGGATGGGTGACCACGATCCGGCGTACCCCCTCCTGCGTCGCGGCCCGGACCACGGCGGCGATCTCGGCGCCGCTCAGGTGGCCGGTGGCGAGCGTGATGTCGTGCCGGGCGATCACCCGCAGCACCTGACGTACGCGGTCGAGGACCCGCCCCTCGCCGTCGACGACCTCGACCGGATCCGGCACGATGCCCTGGCTGCGCAGGTCGGATTGGAAGGCGCCCCACATCGCCGGGGTGGCGCCCGGCAGGTCGGTGGCGGTGCTACGCCGCTGGTTCCCGGAGTCCACGGTCGGCATCCAGACGATCCGGGCACCCTGGCGCGCGGCGACCTCGACCGCGACCGGGTTGATGCCGCCCATCGCGCCGTTGAGGGTGACGGCGCCGAGGACGTCGACGCCGGGCACCACCTTGCGGACCACCGCTGCCCGCTCGGCGGTCGGCACGTAGTGGGACTTGAGGACGAAACCGGCGAGCCCGATCTCGGCGCAGCGGTGCGCCAGATCGACGTCGTCGATGCGTCGGGCCATCACGTCGGGGGCCACGTGCACGTGCGTGTCGTAGGCGCCACGGACCACGGCGCGGGCACGGGCGGAGGGAACCGGAGAGTCAGGCATCGCGCTCCTCGGTGAGCCCCGAGAGCGGGGTCGTACGGGTGCGCTCGGACGAGCGCGCGGCGGTCACGAAGCGGAGCCGGCCAGCGCCAGCATATCGGTGATCATGCCTATGCCATCTATTTCCACTGTGGACGACCAGGAATCATTGCCCGGCAACCTCTTGCCGGCTCGGGACAGACGGACACTACCCACCTGAACTAAAATCGTCTATCGATGCCGAGCTCACGTCGTTCCGCTGATCCCCCCGACAGGGTTGGGCCGAGCGTCGCGAGCCGGAGGCTGGAGGCACCGCATGGGTAAGCGCATCCCCACGATCGTGGCGGCCTGGCTGGCCGTGGCTCTCGCCGCCGGTGGCTGCGGCGACACCGGTGACAGCGGCGGCGACCCGCCCGGCGGTGAGGTCGACAAGGTCGCCTACATCACCGCGTTCGGTGCGGTGGGCCGGGACGCCTTCGCCTGGGTGGCGAGGGAGAAGGGCTACTTCGCCGAGGTCGGCATCGAGGTCGACATCAAGGAGGGCGCCGGCAACCAGCAGAACCTGACGGCGCTCAAGTCGGGGCAGGTGCAGTTCGGTGCTCTCGACTTCACCGGTGCCGTCATCCAGGCGGGCAAGGGCGAGTTCACCGACTGGCGGGCGGTCGCCGCCGTGCACCAGCAGACGCTGATCTCGGTGATGACGACGAAGGACACCACCATCACCACCCCGAAGGACCTCCGGGGCAAGACGATCGCGACCGGCAGCGGCTCCGTGACGGAGTTGCTCTTCCCGGCGTACGCGCGGCTGGCCGGGCTCGACCCGGCGACGGTGAAGATCGAGGGCGTGCAACCCACCGCACTCAACGGCCTCATGGCGAGCCGGCGGGTCGACGCCCTGGGCACGTTCCTGCTCAGCCGGGGCGCCCTGCAGACCGCCGCCCGCAAGGACGTCGTGGTCCTGCCGTACAGCGACTACCTGCCGGACCTGTTCGGCAACGCGATCATCACCACCCCGTCGCTCATCAGCAAGGACCCCGACCTCGTGCAGCGGTTCACCAAGGCCGCGCTCAAGGGCCTGGCGTACAGCATCGAGCACCCCGACGAGGCGGCGACGATCCTCAACAAGGCGAAGCCCACCTACACGGTGGCTGCGGGCAAGGGCGAGATCGAGGCGATGACCCCGCACGTCCGTCCCGCCGACGGAGCCCCGATCGGGTTCCTGGACGAGTCGCGGGTGGCCCAGACCATCGCCGTCCTCGAACGCGCCAACCTGATTCCGTCGGGCCTGGCGCCGGCGGCCGTCGTGGACCCGACCTTCGTCAAGAAGTCGTGACCGACGACTCCCGGTCATCACGACGCTGGCACACCGTCGGGCTGCCGGCCCTGGGCGCGGTGGCCGCGACCGGGCTCTGGTGGTTGTCCACCTGGGCCTTCGACATCGAACCGTTCTTCCTGCCGGCGCCCCCGGACGTGGTCGACGCGTTCCTGCGGCTCCCCGGTCACCTGGCCCGGCAGACCTGGATCACCTTCCTGGAGACGATCATCGGATTCGGGATCGCGGCGGTGGGCGGGCTGCTGCTCGCCGTCCTGCTCGCCGCCTCGCGGACCGTCGAGCGGATGGTCCTACCGATGATCGCCGGCATCAACGCGGTGCCGAAGGTGGCGCTCGCGCCGCTGCTCCTGGTCTGGATCGGCTTCGGTTACGAGGCCAAGATCGTGATGGTGGTCCTGCTCTGCTTCTTCCCGATCCTGATCTCGACCATGGCGGGCCTGACCTCGACACCGAACGACCTCGGTGAGCTGGCCCGCTCCCTCTCCGCCTCGTGGTGGCAGACCTTCCTCAAGGTTCGACTTCCGTGGGCCCTGCCGCAGATCTTCGTCGGTCTGAAGGTGGCGACCTCACTCGCCATCATCGGCGCGATCATCGGCGAAGTGATCAACCCTCAGGCCGGGCTCGGCGCGGTGATCGCCAGTTCCGGCCAGTCGGCGGACACTCCGCTCGCGTTCGCGGCGCTGATCCTGCTCGCGCTCATGGGCGCGCTGCTGTTCTATCTGATGGCCGGCCTCGAACGCCTCCTCGTGCCGTGGGCGCGCGCGATCTCCTCCTGAAGAGCCCGATCGCGGGGACCTCGCCCCCGGCGGGCCGTCCCTCTTCCCCGCGATCGGTTCCTCGCCGCCCAAGGCCTGTTTCCGCAGAACCAGCCGGCCTGATGAGACAGGCTTTCGTGCGTCGCGGCGTGGTCAGTGCGAGTGCCGGGGCACGTCACTGCCGCTGCCGCCGACCAGGAAGTCCAGGTCGGCGCCCTGGTCGGCCTGGAGGACGTGCTCGCTGTACAGCCGTACCCAACCCCGGTCGGCGACCGGCGGTGGTGGTTGCCAGGCGGCACGGCGCTGGGCGAGCTCCGCGTCGTCGACCAGCAGGTCCAGGGATCGCGTCGCCACGTCGACACGGATCAGGTCGCCGGTACGCACCAACGCGAGCGGACCGCCCACCGACGCCTCCGGTGCCACGTGCAGGACACAGGTGCCGTACCCGGTGCCGCTCATCCGGGCGTCGGAGATCCGCACCATGTCCGTGATGCCGTCGGCGAGCAGCCGTCGTGGCATCGGCACGTTGCCCACCTCCGGGAACCCGGGGTATCCCCGTGGCCCGGCGTTGCGCACCACGATCACCGTGTCGGGGGTGACGTCGAGGTCCGGGTCGTCGGCCGCGACGACGTACTCCTCGATCCGGTCGAAGACGAGCGCGGGCCCGGTGTGGCTGAGCAGGTGGGCGGAGGCCGCGGAGACCTTCAGCACGGCCCCGGACGGCGCGAGCGACCCGCGCAGCACGACGGTGCCGGAGCCGGCGGGTTGGAACGGCTCGGCCATGGTGGCGATGACGTCCCGGTTCCAGCACTGCACGCCGTCGACGTTGTCGGCCACGCTCTTCCCGCTGACGGTGACGTGGTCCATGTGCAGCAGCGGGGCGATCTCCGCCATCACCGCCGGGACGCCGCCCGCGTAGGCGAAGTCCTCCATGAGGTACGTCCCGGAGGGCATGAGGTTGACCAGCATGGGCACGTCGGCGGTGAGGGCGTCGAAGTCCTCCAGCGACAGCGGGACACCGAGGCGTCCGGCAACCGCGAGCAGGTGGACGACAGCGTTCGTCGAACCGCCGATCGCGGCGTTGACCCGGACCGCGTTCTCGAACGCCTGCCTGGTGAGCACCGTGGACAACCGCTGGTCCTGCTCGACCATGGCGACGATCCGGCGTCCGGCGGCGTGGGCGAGGGCGTACCGCCGGGAGTCGACAGCCGGCACGGCGGCGGCCCCCGGGAGCTGCACGCCCAGCGCCTCCGTCACACAGGCCATCGTGGAGGCGGTCCCCATGGTCATGCAGTGCCCTCGACTGCGGGACATGCCGACCTCCGCCTCCGCGCAGTCGGCCGCGCTCATCCGACCCGCCCGCATCTCCTCGGTGAAGCGCCATACCACGGTGCCCGAGCCGATGTCCTGACCCCGGAACTTGCCGTTGAGCATCGGACCACCGGTCAGCATCAGGGTCGGCAGGTCGACGCTCGCCGCCCCCATCAACAGGCCGGGGGTGGTCTTGTCGCAGCCGGAGAGCAGGACCACCGCGTCGAGCGGGTTGGCCCGGACCGACTCCTCCAGCTCCATCGCCAACAGGTTGCGGTAGAGCATGGTGGTGGGCCGCATGAGGGGTTCACCCAGGCTCATCGCCGGGAACTCCAGCGGCAAACCGCCGCTCTCCCACACCCCCCGCTTCACCGACTCGGCCAGGTCCCGCAGGTGGGCGTTGCAGGGGGTGAGCTCCGACCAGGTGGTGGCGATGCCGATCACCGGACGACCGTCGAAGACATCGTCCGCGAACCCCTGGTTGCGCATCCAGGACCGGTGGATGAAACCGTTGCGGCCCTCCGCACCGAACCACTGCGCGCTGCGCAGCGGCCGATTCGTCGTCGACATCAGCAGACTCCTCTGTCATCAGTGCGCGCCGCGGCGGTTCGCGGCGATCCGTGAGCGGGTGGTGCGGTGGCTGGTGACACCGGTCCGGCCTACCGGAGGCTCCCGACGGACAATCCGCCGCGCCAGTGTCGTTGCAGGCTGAAGAACGCGATGATCAGCGGAATCACTGACACGAGCGAACCCAGGATGATGAGGCTCCACAGCGAGGTGCCTCCCGCGTTGTTCGCCGACGCGATGCCCTGCCAGAGGCCGAGACCGACGGTGACGGGGAAGAGCCGGTTGTCGGAGAGCATCGCCAGGGGCAGGAAGTAGTTGTTCCAGGACGCCACCGCGGACAGGAGCAGCACGGTGACCACCGCGGGCCGCATCATCGGAAGGGCGATCTGGAGGAACGTCCGCACCTCCCCCGCACCGTCCACCCGGGCCGCGTCCAGGAGTTCGTCGGGCACCGCGTCGCGCGCGTACACGTGCATCAGGTAGACGCCGAACGGGTTGAGCAGCGACGGGAGGATCACCGCCCAGACCGTGTTCGTCAGGCCGAGCCGGGAGAACATGATGAAGGTCGGGATGACCAGGGCGGTGGCGGGGACCATCAACGCGCCGAGCACGACCGCGAAGCTGAACCGCCGGGCGGCGAAACGGTACTTGGCGAACCCGTAGCCCGCCATCACCGCCAGGACCGTGGCGCCCACGCCACCCGCGATGGCGTACAGCGTGGAGTTGAGGATCCACCTGAGGTAGATGCCCCCGTCGTGGGTGAACAACTGCTTCAGGTTGCCGAGGTAGTCGACCTGGTCGGTGAACCACAGGGTGTTGTCGCCGCCGAACAGGCCGGCCGCGTCCTTGGAGCTGTTGACGATGACCCACCAGAACGGCACGAGGAAATAGATCACCAGGAAGCCGAGGAGGATCTGCATGGGGAGGTAGCGCTGCGGCCGGCGGGATCCGGCGCGGGCGCTCGTGGGGGCGGCCATCTACAGGAAACTCCTCCGCTTGCGGGTGAAGAACAGGAAGGCGTACACGCAGATGAAGACGATGCCGCCGAGCGCGAACGAGATCGCCGACCCGTAGTTGAAGTTGGCCAGCGAGAACGCCTGCTGGTACGCGTACATGTTGGGGGTGAAGTCGGTCCCGATCGTGCCCGCGGCGAGGTAGCGCAGGATCTGCGGTTCGTTGAAGAACTGCAGGGTGCCGATGAGCGAGAAGACCAGGATCAGGATCAGTGCGGGCGCGATCAGCGGGATCTTGATCCGCGTCGCGATCTGCCACCGCCCGGCGCCGTCCATCCGGGCGGCCTCGTAGAGCGTGGGATCGACGCCCTGCAACGCCGCGTACAGGATGATCATGTAATAGCCGGCCCACTGCCAGGTGACGACGTTGAGCAGGCCGTAGAAGATCAGATCACTGCTCAGAAAGTCCGGTGCGGTGGCGCCGAACAGCCCGAAGATGTCGGTGAGCGGGCCGAAGCCCTTGCTGTAGAGGAACCCCCACATCACGGCGCCGATGACCGTCGGAATCGCGTACGGCAGGAAGATCATCAGGCGGGAGAAGCGAGCGAACAGCGTGGTCACCGCGTCCAGGATGAGCGCCATCGCGAGCGCGAGGACGATCTGGACCGGGATGGAGACGAGCGAGAAGCGGATGACGAACCATGCCCCGGACAGGAAGCTCGGGTCGGTGAACGCCTTCACGTAGTTGTCGAAGAGGACGAAGCTGGTGCCGCCGATCAGCTTCTTCTGGAAGAGGCTGAGATACAACGCGTACGCGAGCGGCGCGATGAGGAACGCCAGGAAGACGATCCCGAACGGTCCGACGAAGAGCCAGCCCATCAGGTGCTCGCGGAGGTGTACCTTGCCACGGATCGTGCGTGCCTCGTTGCGAGCACCCGGTGCGCGCTTCTCGGTCAGGAGTGTCATTGTGGTCTCCGGGACGTGGACGCCGAGGGGTCGAGGGTGGGCCGCCCGTCCGCTGACGGTGCGGCCCACCCGTCCGGTCACTGAACGGTGAAGCCTTGTTCCTTGGCGTACTTCGCCACGTCCTCCTGGATCCGGTCCGCGGCCTGCGATCCGGTGATGGAGCCCTTGATGACCTCGCTGACCTGCTTCGTCATCGCGTCGAGGTAGTACTGGCCGAAGGGGGCGTACGCGACGCCCTTGTAGGCGTCGGCGGCCGGAACGTAGACCTCCTTGTTCGCCTGCTGGCCGTCGAAGAACGGCACCTTCAGGTCGATGAACGCGGGGTCCTTGAGGGCCGTGAGGTTGAGCGGGAAGATGATCTGGTTGGTCCAGCCGTCGGTGAGCGACTCCTTGTCGGCGTAGAGCCCGTAGGCGGCCTTCGCCGCCAGCTCCGGCTTCTTGGACTGCTTGGTCACCGAGAACGCCGACCCGCCCCAGTTCACCTGCACCGGGTTGGCCGCGTCCCACTGCGGCAGCGGCGCCACCGCGAACTTGCCGGTGTCCTGGCCCTTGCCGACGCCCGCGCCGGTCAGGTAGCCGGGCGCCCACGCCGCCGAGATGTACGTCGCGTAGTTACCGTTGATCACGCCGGAGATGTACTCCGGGGTGAACTGGTCCTGCGTCCCGACCAGGCCCTTCTTGGCGAGGCCACCCCAGTAGTCCAGCACGTCCTTGGACGCCTGGTCGTTGAGCTTCACACCGATCGACTTCGGCTGCGCCGGATCGAAGGTGAAGGGTGTGGCGCCCTTCTGGATCTGGAGCGCCATCAGGACCGCCGGGACGTTCGCGCCGAGGTCGCCGAACAGCGGGCCACCGGCGTCCTTGACCTTCTGCGCGGTCTGCTCGTACTCGGCCCAGGTCTTCGGCGGGGTGATCTTGTACTTCTCGAAGATGTCCTTGCGGTAGATCATGCCCATCGGCCCACCGTCGACCGGGACGCCGTAGACCGCGTCGCCGACCGACACGTCCTTCCAGGCACCCTCGCTGTAGTTGGCCTTGACCGCGTCGTAGCCGTACTTCTTGATGTCGACGAGCGCGCCCTGGATCTGGAAGGTCGGGATCCGGTCCGCCTCGACCATGATCACGTCGGGCGCTCCGGTGCCCGCCGAGATGGCGGTCTGGAACTTGTCGTACTCGTCACCGCCCTGCCCGACGTTGGTCCAGCAGACCTGCACCTCGGTGTTCTGCTTGTTGAAGTTGTCGACGACGAGCTGGGTGTTGGGGTACCAACCCCACATCGTCACGACCGGCAGTTCCTTCTTCGGGATGGTGTTCGTGCAGTTGCTCGCGTCACTTCCGCCCTCGTCTGAGGAGCAGGCGACGAGGCCGGTCCCGACCGCGAGCATGGCAACCGTGGCGAGTATCCGTCTTCTCTTCATTGAGGTGGTTCCCTTCGGGGTGGCGGTGCGGTGGCATCCGTGCGCCGGCGGCGCCACCGGGGCAGGAAGCCTGCTCCCGGTGGCGTCGCCCGCAACGGCTCCTAGCGCTTGAACAGACGCGGCGCCAGGTCGATGAGGTTCTTCTGCCACACGTCCCAGCCGTGCGGCCCGGGGGTCACCCCGTCGAACTCGTAGCGGATACCGAGGTTGTCCAACGTGGTCAGCGACGTCATGAAGCTCGGATACACGAAGTCGGTCTGGTCACCCACGTACAGGCGCAGCATCGTGGTGCCGCTGTTGATCGCCTCCACGTCGACCCCGGTGCCGCTGCCGAACCCGGCCGAGAACGCCGCGACGTAGGCGAACTCACCGGGGTACGACCGCAGCACCCCGAACGCCTGCCCGCCGCCCATCGACAGGCCGGCGAGCGCCTGCTGCGACGACTCGCTGGAGACGTGGTAGCGGGCCCGGGCCGTGGGGACGATGTTCTCCAACAACTCGCGGTTGAAGTTGGACGAGTTGCCGTTGCCCATCACGACCACCATGGGCGTCAGGTCGCCGTCGAGGAACTGGTTGTCCAGGATCTGCTTGGCGCGGCCCATCTCGACCCAGTCCGTGTAGTTCTGCCCACCGCCGTGTTGAAGGTAGAGGACGGGGTACGGCTCGGCGCGGCCCGGGTCGTACCCGGGTGGGGTCCACACCAGTGCCGTGCGGTCCTGACCGGCCACCGTGCTGGCGTAGGTCATGCTCTCGACCTTTCCGCCCTGGCCGGCGGGGACGTCCGACAGCAGGCGGGCCTCCGGACCGGGAATGAGGAAGGTGCTCCACATCGGTTCGGTGGTCACCTTCGTCGGGTTCGAGGTGTCCTTGAACGGGACCCGGTCGACGATCAGCCGGTAGTAGTAGAACCAGGGATCCAGAGGGCCCACCGTCGCCCGCCACCGGTCGCCGTCGCGGGCGAGTGGCACGCGCAGCCAACTGCCGCCCGGAGCGATGTTCGCCCACACGGTGACGTGCTGGGCGCCGGCGAACTCGGTGGTGGTCTCGAAGGTGACGAACCCGTCCTCGGTGACGAAGGGCGTCGGGGTGGTGCCCGCCGGCGGCGGGTTGAACTCGCCCCTCAGCTGACCGTGACCGGGGCTCGGCCCACGGTCGGACACGTGCTGGAACAGCCTCGGCACGAAGTCGACCAGGTTCTCCTGCCAGGTGTCCCAGTTCGCGCCACCGTCCGGGTTGACCCCGTCGGACTCGAACCTGACCTCGGCCCGGCCCAACGCCTTCGCCAACCGGTAGGTGGCGTTGTACGCCGGGTCGGTCACGTTGCCGGTGTAGAGGCGCAGCACCTTGACGGTGCGGTTGATCGCTGTGGCGTCCTTGCGGTCGACGTCCGGCACCGACCGACCGGAGAACCAACCGACGTAGCCGAACTGGGCCGGCTTGGCCAGCGCGGCCTGCACCGCCGCCGTCGCGCCGTCGGACACTCCGGCAATCGCCTGGTGTGCCGGATCGCGCAGGACCCGGTAGGTGCCGGCGACCGCCTTGCGGAGGTCCTTCAGGTCCTTGTCGCCGGAGCCGTCGGTGATCACGACCACCATCGGCCGCATGGTGCCCGCGGCCGAGAGGTTGTCGAGGATCTGCCTGGTCCGTCCGAGATCGAGCCAGTCGGTGGCGGCCACGCCGTCACCCGACTGCAGGTAGAGCGCCGGGTAGGCCTTCGGGCCCTTGGCCGCGTAACCGGGTGGTGTCCAGACCACTGCCGACCGCTGCCCGGCCCTGGTCCGGTAGGTCAGCGTCGTGACCTGACCACCGCTGCCGGCTGGCGCGTCGACCAACCAGCGTGCCGAGTCGCCCGCGACGAAGAAGGTGCTCAGCAGCGGGTCGGACGCGACACGGGTGTCGTTCGTCGGGTCCTTGATGCTCTTGGTGTCGTCGGCGGTGAGCTGGTAGTGGTACAGGCCGGGCTCGAGCGCGCCGAGAACGCCGGACCACACGTCGCCGCGACGGGTCAGGCCGAACTCCGCCGTGGTCGAGGACGGACCGAAGTTGCCCTCCACCACGACCTGCGACACCGTGCCCAGCTGCTGCTGGACGTAGGCGGCCGGGACGGTGAACGACGCGTAGCGATCCGGGGAGACGGTCAGCCACGGGGTGTCGGCCGCCGCCGCCGGTTGCGGTGCGAGCACTACCGCTGCGACGGCGATGACTCCGGCGGTGAAGGCCGCCTTGAGCCGGCGCCCACCCAGTCGGCGAAGGCGCCCATGGTACGGTTCGGTTGTCACGCTCCACTCCTCTCTGCGCCGGCTGCGGATGCGACCCGACTGGCCGGCTCGATTCACTGGTGGATCTGGCCGTGGTTCTGCGTTGACACCTCCTTCACCGTCCTGCCGAGGGCACGCCCGACGTGATCGCTCGGTGCGGTACGGCTTCCGCCATGGCTGGGCGGTCTCGTCGGCGGATGCGCATCACTGTCGTCCCGTGCTCTTCGGCGGCGCGGTCGAGCCGCGGACCACGAGGCTGGTCGGCAGCACCATGCGGTGCGGCCCCTCCCACTCGCCGGTGACCAGTGACTTCAGCATGCGCGCGGCTTCGTATCCCAGCTGGTACATCGATTGGTCCACAGTGGTCAGACCGGGTGTCGTCGACGCCGACTCCGGGATGTTGTCGAACCCGACGACGGACAGGTCCGCGGGGACGGAGACCCCCAGTTCCCTGGCGACCTCCAGGGCCTGGAGGGCCATCCCGTCGCTCGCCGCGAAGATCGCTGTCGGCGGCTCCGCCTGTTGCAGGAGGGCGCGCGCCAACGGGACCGCCGACTCGGGGTTGAAGTCCCCTCGGCCGATCAACGTCGGGTCGAGCGGGAGGCCGGCGGCGGTCAGCGCGGCCCGGTAGCCCTCCTCGCGGGACCAGGCCGCCTCCAGGCTGGACCGACCGGCGATGAAGCCGATGCGCCGATGGCCCAGAGCGAGCAGGTGCTCGACGGCGGCGGTGGCGCCCGCCAGGTTGTCGGCCATCACCGAGGGCCCCGTCGTGCCCCTCGCCGGGTCGATGGCCACCACCGGCGTACGGCTCTGCACCTCGCCCCAGGGGGTGACCACGATGCACCCGTCGGTCAGGGTGCCGGACAGGCGGGTCAGGTGCCGCCGCTCCCAGCCCTCCGAGTATGACCCGTAGAGGTCGCTGTTGGCGTAGACGATCAGGTCGAAGCCCGAGCGGCTCAGCGCCTTCATCGCCCCCTTGAGCACCTCGGCGGTGTACGACTGGAAGCTGTGCGTCACGAGGCCGAGGACGTTGGTGCGGCTGCGCCGGAGGCTGGTGGCGACCAGGCTCGACTCGTAACCGAGTTGCTCGATGGTCGAGCGGACATGCGCCACCGTGTTGGCGCTGACGCCGTAATGGCCGTTGACCACGCGCGAAACAGTCGCTGTGGAAACGCCGGCAACCCGAGCGACATCACTCATTGTCACAGGCGCATTGACCTCGGCCATGCCGCTCCCTCTGGACTGCAATCGTTATCGGTTACGTTTCCAGGGTGTTGCCAACGTAACGGACAAGTATTACGAACACAAGGCCTCTTCACTCTCGCGCCGACCGTCCTGACAGGACGACTTCGCGGTCATGAACACGCGTTCGCAAAGACCGTGGGCACGCTAACAACCATTGCCTCCAGCAACCGCCGACGGCGTCGTCGGTCACCATGGTTCGACGCGCTCGACGTCGAGACGCCGCCTCCCCGTCCGGACCATTCCGCCGCGACGGCGAGGCGGACACGACGCGACCGCGGCACGGACGATCGACCGGCGCGCAGGGACACCGCGCGCCCGAGCCGGGCCGGGGCGGCGTGCGGCGAACCGCTGGCGCCAATGTTGATCATGGGCATCGGATTCCCTACCGTAAACGTGATCGGTAACGTTTACATAGATCAAGAACGTAATCGGCGATCATGATGTTGTCCAGAGCTCGCACTGACCCCACCACCCCCGGGTCCGCGTCGCGGCGTCCACGTCGCGGCGGGACCCCGCCCGAAGGGAGCCAGCCCTGAACACCCACCTCGACGCGGCGCCGGAACCACCGTCCGGCACGGACCGTCCACTCCCCTACCGTCTGAGCCTCGACCCGCGCCGACGCGTCGCGCCGGTGCCCCGCCGGCTCTTCGGCTCGTTCGTGGAGCACCTCGGGCGCTGCGTCTACACCGGCCTCTACGAGCCGGGGCATCCGACGGCCGACGCGGACGGCTTCCGGCGCGACGTCCTCGACCTCGTCCGGGAACTGGGCGTCACCACGGTCCGATATCCCGGCGGCAACTTCGTCTCCTCCTACCGATGGGAGGACGGCGTCGGCCCGGTCGACCAACGGCCCGCCCGGCTGGACCTCGCCTGGCACAGCCTGGAGACCAACGAGTTCGGGCTGGACGAGTTCATGCGCTGGGTCGGCAAGGCGGACGTCGACCCGATCATGGCGGTCAACCTCGGCACCCGCGGCACCGCCGAGGCCGTCGACCTGCTCGAGTACGCCAACCACCGCGGCGGCAGTCACCTCGCCGACCAGCGGCGCGACAACGGCGCCACCGATCCGTACGGAATCAGGCTGTGGTGCCTGGGCAACGAGATGGACGGCCCGTGGCAGGTGGGTCAGCGAAGCGCCACCGAGTACGGGCGACTCGCGTCGCAGACCGCGAAGGCCATGCGCCGCTTCGATCCCGACCTCGAACTCGTCGCCTGCGGCTCGTCACACCTCGGCATGCCGACCTTCGGCGCCTGGGAACGTGACGTGCTCACCGAGGCGTACGACGACGTCGACCTGATCTCGTTGCACGCCTACTACCAGCCGGTCGACGACGACCTGGCCAGCTTCCTCGCCTCCGCCGAGGACATGGACCGATACATCGACGCGGTCACCGCCATCGCCGACTCCGTCGGGGCGATCCGCCGGTCCACCAAGAAGATCATGATCGCCTTCGACGAGTGGAACGTCTGGTACCAGTCCGCCGCTCCCTCCAACCCGCCGAGCGGCGAGGACTGGCCGGTCGCCCCGCCCCTGCTGGAGGACCACTACAGCGTGGCCGACGCCGTCGTGGTCGGCGGCCTGCTGATCAGCCTGCTGCGGCACAGCGACCGGGTGACGGCGGCCTGCCAGGCTCAACTGGTCAACGTGATCGCACCGATCATGACCGAGCCGGGCGGCGCGGCCTGGCGGCAGACCATCTTCCACCCCTTCGCCCGGACCGCCCGGCACGCCCGGGGAGCCGTGCTCGACGTGCTGCGCGACGGCAGCACGACGTCCACCGACCGCTTCGGCGAGATCGCCGCTGTCGACGCGGTCTCCACCTGGGACGACGAGACCGGTGAGATGACGGTGTTCCTCGTCAACCGCGTGGTCACCACCCCGGCCGAGGTGACGGTGGATGTCACCGGCGCCCGGCTGGCCGGCATCATCGAGTGCGTCACCGTCGGCGGCGCCGACCTGCACGCCAAGAACACGGCCGACGGCCCGGACCACGCCGAGCCGCGTCCCAACGGCGCGGCCCGCAGCGCCGACGGCGGCGTCCAGCTGACCCTCCCGCCCGCGTCCTGGACCATGCTGCGGCTTCGGGCCACCGACGTGACCACGTGATCGGCTGACGAACCACCCCGGCCGCGTACACCCTGGGTTCACCAGGGGGTACGCGGCCGGGGCTTCCCCACCACAGGGAGTTCGCCGTCGAGCCGGGGTTACCGGGCGTCGACGGGGGAGCTGTGGGAACCGTCGAAGAGCTTGTCGCCCTGGTACCGGGCGACCACCGGGGCGTCCAGGTCACCGTGGAGGATCGTCTTCAGCCGGGCGACACCGTTGTGCACCCGGGCCGACCCGAGACGCCGGTCGCCGGCGGAGAACTCGACGGTGCCGGAGGGCGCGGCGGCGCCGGTGCTGACGGCGTCGACGGTCGCGGTGGCGGTGACACTGGTGTGGCGCGAGCCGCCCACGGGTGCCGCGGTGACGTCGAGACCGGTCGTCGTGGCGCGGAACGCCAGGGTACGCAGGTAGTGGTTCAGCAGCGGACGCCATACGTGCCAGGTGTGCACGCCGGGCACGTTGTACTCGTCCAGCTCGACACCGGCGGCCCGCAGGGCGGCGGCGTTACGCTGCGAGTTCTCGGCGATGTTGCCCAGGCGGTCCTGGAGCCCGGTGCCGATCATGATGCCGCCGGCCACCGCCTTCATGCTGTCGATCTGCGCCGGGGTGGCGGCCGGACCACCCGCGCTCCAGGCGGCGTGGTAACCGAACAGGTCGGTGTGCTGGTACATGATGGTGTACGCCCGACTGCCACCGGCCGAGAAGCCACCGAATGCCCGGTCCTGCGCGCGGGTGGACACATGGTAGTTCTGCTCGACGAACGGGAAGACGTTGTTCCGCAGCTCGTCGACGTAGCCCTCGTTGCCGCCGGGCAGCCCGTTGAAGTCGGTGGAGACGATCACCATCGGCTGCGCCGCCCGATCCTTGATCGCGTTCTCCAGGATGAGGTGGGCGACGCCCTGCATCGTCCAGGCCGTGGAGTGGTCACCACTGCCGTGGCTCAGGTAGAGGGTCGGGTAGGGCTCCGCCCGGTCGGGGTCGTAGCCGTGCGGCGTGTAGACGACGATGTCGTGCGCTCCGGCCGGGTTGGTGGACAGCGGCGACGGGTACCGCCGGGACTCCAACCTGCCGATCCGGGCGACCGGCGCCTGGTAACCGGTGTCGTAGGTCGGAAACGTCCTGCTGGTCGGCACGTAGATCGTGCTGCGTACCGCGCCGGGCGCTCCCGGGTACTGCGGCTGGATCTGCCACCGGTTCGCCGGGTCGTCGTGCAGGGTGCAGCCGGTGCCGAGGGCGTTGGCGCAGTCGTGGGTGAACGCGTAGCGGAAGGTGCCCGCCGGCAGCGGCGTGGTGAACGTCCACACCCCGTCGGGGCCCTTACGCATGGGCAGGATGTGCCACGGGGTGGCCGCCACGTCGCCGGGCTGCCACTCGGTGGGCGGCCGGGCGTCTCCGCAGTCCTGGCAAGGGATGTTCTCCGGGCGGGAGAAGAACCAGTCGCCGTAGACGTGGACCTGCTGGACGTCGTCGGGCGCCCGGTACCGGAACGTGACCTCGTACCCGGTCGGCGGTTTGTCGGTGCGGGTGACGGTCGGGCCCAGCGGGGCGGGCGGCGCGGCCGACGCCGCGGGAACCGCGACCGTACCGGCCGCGACGGTGACGGCGGCGAGCAGTGTGATCACCAGCCGACGGCTCGGCGACGACGTCGGGGGACGGGGTGTGGCGACGGACATGTTTCCTGCTCCCTCTTCGGCGTGTGGTCGGACCGCACCGAGCAGTCGACCAACCATTCGATGGTGAGGTGAACGGATACCAGGAACGGGCAATGTCGCTGTGCGAGCGCTAACATCTGGCCCTGTCCAGAACAGAACCACGAAATACGATGACGGTCAATGACTCATTTTGCCGAGCGATAACACGGCAATTGTGGGCACCGAACATCGGCACCAGGACGACCGGCGCGAATCTATCCGGGATCAATTCGCAGAACTGCTCGCCGGCCGACCTGGCACCACCGAACAGGCGTGCGGCGACGACCTACCTCACGACTATTCGCCCTTCGATTCCAGCCTCCCGTCCACTCGACGTGGAATGGCGGTGTACTCGTCTCGAAGCTCCTCGGGGAGGACCCACTCCGGGGCGTCCTGCCACGCCAGCGGGCGCAGGAACCGCCGGATCGCCGTGGCGCCCACCGAGGTGTGTACGGCGTTGGTCGACGGCCAGGGTCCGCCGTGGTGCTGGGCCCAGGAGACCCGGACACCGGTGGGGTACCCGTCGAAGACGATGCGGCCGGCACGGCCGGCGAACACGTCGACCAGTCGACGGACCACAGCGGCCTGGTCGGCGGGCCCACTGTGGATGGAGCCGGTCAGCGACGGTGGGACGGTCGCCAGGGCGGCGTCGAGTTCGGTGACGTCGCCGTACCGGACCACGATCAGCAGCGGACCGAAGCACTCGTCGGCGATCTCGGCCGTCAGCTCCGGCAGGCCGACCTCCAACAGTGTCGGCGCGACGGTGAAGCCCTCGCCGGGCTCGACCCGGGGTCGCGCCGCGACCCGGGCGCCGGCTCGTTCGAACGCCGCCGCCTGCTTCTCGTAGGCGTCCCGGATGCGCTCGTTCAACAGAACCGCGCCTCCCGCCGAGGTGACCCGCTCCCGCAGCGCGTCGACCAACTCGTCACCGGCCCGGTCGGACGGAACGAACGCCAGGCCGGGCTTGGTGCACAGCTGACCGCCCGACGCCGTGAAGGAGGTGAACAGGCCCTCGGCGATCCGGTCGCTCCGGTCGTCGACCGCCCCGGGCAGGACGACGATCGGGTTCACACTGCTCAGCTCGGCGTAGAAGGGAATCGGATCGGGTCGTTCGTCGATGGCAGCCTGAATGGCACGGGCGGCCCCGACGGACCCCGTCAGGGCGGCCGCGCGGATCGCCGGGTGCCGCACCAGTGACCGGCCCGCCTGCTCCCCGTACACGATGCCGATCACGCCCTCGGGGCCACCCAGGTCGCGGACGGCCGACTCGATCGCGTCGGCGGAGGCCTGCGATGTCAGCGGGTGCGACGGGTGGGCCTTCAGGACGGTGGGACACCCCGCGGCGAGCGCGGCGGCGGTGTCGCCCCCGGCGACCGAGAAGGCGAACGGGAAGTTACTGGCCCCGAACACGGCCACCGGTCCGAGGGGTACGAGCATCCGTCGCACGTCCGGGCCCGGCCCGATGGGGGTGTCGGCGGCGTGGTCGATGGCCGCCTCGACGTACGCCCCGTCGCGCACCACGTCGCCGAACATCCGGAACTGGAGCGCCGTCCGCGTGAGTTCCTGGTTGAGCCGCGCCGTGCTGAGCCCGGTCTCGGCCTCGGCGACCGCCACCAGGTCCGCCCGCCGGGACTCCAGGGACGCGGCGATGCGGTCGAGCATGTCCGCCCTGCCGAGTCTGCCCAGCCCGGACAGCCACTGCGCGGCTCGGGACGCCTGGTCGGCGACGGCCTCCAGCCGAGACTCGTCCGTCTCGCTGAGATCCGTCGAGCGCCGCCGGCCGTCGCGTGGGTCGACCGTGATGACCACGTTCACAGCAGTCCTCTCCTCACCAGATTGCCCATCAGATCGCGGACGCCGAAGTGCCAGGGCTCGCACTCCTCCGCGTGCCACACCCGGTTGACCAGTGTGCCGAGCGCCGGGCAGCTGATCCGTACCACGTCGTCGACCTTGTGGGTGAAGCCCTCACCGGGGCGGTCCCGGTCCTGGATCGGCGCGAACATGGTGCCGAGCATCAGGGCGGCGCCGTCCGGATAGTGGTGGTGCGGGCCGATCAACTGCCGCACCAGCTCCTCCGGGTCACGCGACATCCGCGTCATCTCCGAGACCGCCTCCAGCAGGAAGCCGTCCACACCGCTGACCTCCAGGCTGACCTCGAGTTCGCGCACCTGGGCCATCCCGAACCGCTCGTCGAAGAGCCGGATCAGGGGACCGAGGGCGCAGGAGGCGTTGTTGTCCTTCGCCAGCGGGAGCAGCAGCGCCGAACGACCCTCCACGTCCCGCAGGTTCACGTCGTTGCCGAGGGTGGCGCCGACGATCCGCCCGGTGGACGCGACGATGAGGGTGACCTCGGGTTCCGGGTTGTTCCAGGTCGACGCGGCGAGCACCCCGACCGGGACGGCGGTGCCGACGGCGGAGAGGACCTGCCCCTTGGTGAAGATCTCGGCGTCCGGGCCGATCCCCACCTCCAGGTACTGACTCCACATGCCCTCGGCGACCAGCAGGCTCTTGAGCCGGTCCGCCTCCGGCGAACCCGGAGTCAGGCTGTGCAGGTCGACGCCCACGTCGGCGAGCATCCGGTGACGGATGTCCGCGGCGAGGGCCAGATCTCCGCGCGCCCGTTCCTCGATGACGCGTTCGATCATCGAGATGGGGAAGGTCACCCCGGCGGCCTTGAGTACCTGGAGGTCGACCGGGGCCAGCAACCAGGGCCGGGTGCGGTCCCGGGTCGCGGCCTCCGTGTTGGCCAGGATCCCGGCGAAATCCCCGACCGTCGGCCCGTCGAGCCCGGCGACCACCGCCGCGGGATCGGGCAGTTCGCAGATGTCCCGGACGGTCGGGAACTGACGGCTGACGTCGATGACCAGGCCGTCGCGGACCGTCACCGGAGTCGGACCCTCGACCGCCGGATCCCAGACGCGGCCGACGAGGACACTCGCGTCGGCGTCGTCCGGCAGCGCCTCGACGGCGGTGCCGGACCACCTCGCGTCCAGGGCGGCCCCCCGGGGCCGTGGCACCGTCATGAGCCGCTCTCCAGGTTGAAGAAGGACCGCTCGTCGCGAGGGCGGATGTCGTAGACGGCGTCCTCGAACATCCGCAGCGGATGCGGTGTGAACGGATGCTCCTCGATCGCCGCGAGGTTCAGCTCGATGCCCAGCCCGACCCCGGTGGGGATCAACACGTCTCCGTCGGCGGTCAGCACCAGCCGCTCGTTGGTGATGTCGGGACGCCAGGGGACGTCCGTCGCCATGATCTCCAGATACCTGAAGTTCGGCAGTGTCGCCCCGAGTTGCAGCGTCGCGGCCGTGCTGAGCGGGCCGCTGGGGTTGTGCGGCGCGAACCCGACGTAGCTGGTCGCGGCGAGCGTCGAGATGAAGGCCAGCTCGGCGATCCCCCCGGCGTGCGTCACGTCGGGTTGGACGAAGTCGACAGCCTGACGGGCCAGCGCCGGCGCGAAGCCCTGCCGGCCGTACCACCGCTCCCCCGCCGCGATCGGCACGGGCGACGAACGGCGGATGTCGACGAGCGCGTCGAGATTGTCCGGTGGGCAGGGTTCCTCGAACCACACCGGGTCGAACTGGGCGATCTCCTTCGCCACCATGACGGCGTGCCGGACGTCGAAGCGTCCGTGCCCCTCGACGAACAGCTCGATGTCACGGCCCACCGCGCCACGGACCGCGTCGAGCTGGGCGAGCACCCGGTCCAGTTGCCCGGTGGTGATGGTGAGGTCGTAGTTCTCGAACGGATCCCACTTGAGGCCGCGGAAACCGGACTCCACGGTCCTGCGCGCCGCCGCCGCGTAGTCCTCCGGCGTGACGGCGCCGGAGAACCAACCGTTCGCGTACGCCCGCACCCGATCCCTTGTCGCGCCGCCGAGCAGTCGGGAGACCGGCACGCCGAGGTCCCGCGCCGAGATGTCCCACAGGGCCATCTCGAACGAACTCAGCGCGGTCATGACGACCGGTCCGCCGCGCCAGTACCAGTTGCGGGCGAGCTCGTAGAGGGTCTTCGAGATGCTGGTGGGGTCCAGCCCCACCACCGCTTCGGCGAGCTCGGCGACGGCGCCCTGGACGGCCCGTTCCTTGCCTTCCAGGGTGGCCTCACCGAGCCCGACGATCCCCTCGTCGGTGTGCACGCGCACGATGACGAGATTCGTGCGGTAGAAGTCGACGACCACCGTGTCGACGGAGACGATCTTCATGTTTCGGCTCAACCCTTCACCGCACCGGCGGTCATGCCGGACACCACGTACTTCTGGACCAGGAGGTAGAAGGCGACGGCCGGCAGTGTGAACAGGAAGGCGACGGCCATCACCGTCTGGATCGGTGTACCCAGTTCGCCGATGAAGTTCGCGATGCCGACGGACGCCGGTTGCAGGTCCGGGTTGAAGATGAACGTCACCGCGAACACGTACTCGTTCCAGGCGTGGAAGAAGGCGATGACCGCTGTCGCCGCGATCGACGGGGCGATCAACGGAACGTTGATGCGGGTCAGGGTGGTGAAGGGTCGGGCGCCGTCGGCACGTGCCGCCTCCTCCAGTTCCCTCGGGATGCCGTCGATCGCACCCTTGAGGATCAACGCGACGATCGGCAGGACGAAGGCCGAGTTCACCAGGACGAGGCCGGTCAGCGAGTCGAGCAGGTCGAAGCGGCGGAACAGCGCGAACAGCGGCACGACCATGAGCGCCTCGGGGAGCATCTGCGTGAACAGCAGCACGACGGTCAGCACGGCCTTGCCCCAGAACGAGAACCGGGACAGCGCGTAACCGAGCGGGATGCCCAGGCCGACGGAGAGGACCATCGTGCCCAGGGCGATCACCAGGCTGTTGAGCAACCACCCGGCCGCCTTGCCCTCGGCCAGCGCGTCGACGAACACCCCGAACTGGCCGAGGTCCGGCGTGAGCCGGGGCCGGTCGGCGAAGAGGTCGCCGTTGCTCGACAGCGCGGTGACGAACATCCAGTACAGCGGGAACACCGCGATGCCCAGCACGACGAGTACGGCCACGATCCGCGCGGTGATCCCGAACCGGAAGCGCCTCATCGGACGTCCCCCTTCTCCACAGCACGCGCGACCAGTCGGCTGCCGATGATGACGATGAGCGAGATGACGACGCCGACCATCCCGATGGCCGCCGCCGATCCGAGTTCCTTCGAGTCGAACGCCTGCGAGTAGAGGTCGATGACGAGCGTCTCGGTGGCGCCGACCGGTCCACCCTTGGTCATCAGCCAGATGAGTTCGAACCGGCGCAGCGACCAGATCGTCATCAGCAGGGCGAGCAGGCCCACGGTCGGCTTGATGACCTGCCAGGTGACGGCGCGGAAGGTCGCCCAACGCCCGGCGCCGTCGACACTGGCGGCCTCGTTGAGCTCCTGGGGTACGGACTGCAGTGCGGAGAGCAGCACCACTGACGTGAACGGAAACAGCTGCCAGATGGTCGTCGCGAGGACCGCCGGGAGCGCGTAGCGGGGGCTGTCCAGGATGGCGCCACCCGGCACGCCGAGGCCCACCGCGTCGAGGAAGCGGTTCACGATGCCGTACTGCGCGTTGAGCATCCAGGTGGCGATGAGCGCGACGGCGATGCCCGGAGCGGCCCAGGGAACGGTCACCAGTGCCCGGGCCACACCGCGGCCCCGGAAGTTCCTGTTGAGCAGGAGCGCGACGCCGAGCCCGGCGCCGATCGCGCCGACGACGCAGGCGACGACGTAGACGAAGGTGATCAGCAGGGTGCGGTGGAAGTCGGGGTCACCGAAGATCCGGTGGAAGTTCTCCAGCCCGACCCACTCGCTGCGGGTGGGGTTGAGCAGCCTCGTCCTGGTGAAGCTGAGGTACACCTCCTGGGCGAGGGGCACCGCCTGGAAGACGAAGATGAACAGCGCGGCGGGGGTCAGGAACAGGTACGGCGTCCACTTGCTGCCGAGAGGGCTGGGTCCACGCCGCGCCCGGGGTCGGGGGGATGTCTTCGGTGCTCCGGTCTGCTCGAGCACGGTCATCGGATTCGATCCTTCTGGGAAAGGACGCTGCCGGCGCACGGCCCTTCGCGCCGGCAGCGTCGCCTCTGTGGAGCTGTCAGCGGACCAGCTCGGTCGCCTGTTGCTGGGCGCGGTCCAGCGCCGACTTGAGGTCGGCCTTGCCCTGCAACGCCGCGATCACGTTCTGCACGACCACCTTGCGGATGTCCGGCGTCTTGGCTTCGAACCCGAGGACGATCTGCGGCAGGCTGGTGTCGGTGAGACCGTCGAAGACGGGGAGGAACGGGGTCGCCTTGAGCGATTCGGCGCTGCGCTGCGTGGTGGTGGCGACGCTGCTCGCGCCGAGGATCTCCTGCAGCTTCACCTGGTTCTGCGGCTCCAGGGCCCACTTGATGAAGGTGGCCGCCTCGTCCTTGTTCTCGCTCGCCTCGTTGATCACGATGGGCGCCAGGATCGCGCCCTGCTTGCGCACCGGGAACGGGATCGGCGCGACGGTGAAGTTCAGCTTCGCGTTCTGCCCACGCGTCGCGGTGACGTATCCACCGTTGTTGAGTTCCATCCCGACCTTGCCCTCGGCGAACATCCGCCGGAAGGTCGCGGCGTCGGCGCCACGCGGGATGACGTTGGCGTCGTACAGGTCCTTGTACGCCTGCAGGCCCTTGAGGTTCTCCGCCGAGTTGATCGTCAGGTTCTTACCGTCGGACCACGCGCCGCCGAAGCCGTAGACGTAGTTGAAGATGTCCTGCCACACGCCGGCCTCTTCGGCCTCCGTCTGTCGGAACGCCAGGCCGTAGACGTCACCCTTGGTCAGCGACTTCGCGGTGGAGGTGAACTGCTCGTAGGTGGTCGGCGGCGTCGGGATCAGATCCGCGTTGTAGAACATCGCGTAGTTCGACGCCTCGAAGATGTAACCGTGCCGGACACCGTCGTGGACCATGAACTGGTCCGGCTGCTTGAGAAGGTCGTACGTGCCGGCGTCGATCATCTTGTCGAGCGGCGCGACGAGACCGGCGTCCGAGGCGGCCTCGAACTCGGGCATGTCGAAACGGACCAGGTCCGGCCCCTTGCCGCTGCCCATCTGGGTCAGCACCGTCTGGCCGAAGGTCGGGTAGGGCACCGCGGCGGCGGAGACCTGGACCTTGTCCTGGCTGGCGTTGAACTCGTCGAGCCACTTCGTCAGCTGGGGGCCGCGGCCCGGGTCGCCGAAGGTCGAAGCGGCGAAGGTCAGTTTGGTGACGCCGTCACTTGAGCCACCGTCGGAACCGCAGCCGGTCAGGAGAGCGGCAACCATTCCGAGGGCACATGTCGCACCGGCAATGCCGAAACGAGCGCGTCGATTACCCATAGTTACTCCACTGTTACGAGTCAGCGTCGTGCCGATTAATTTGCAACGATCGTAGCGTCATGTGCAACGAAGTCAAGTGGCGATTGCACATCGCGTGAACTATATTGCGTAATACGCAATGGCAGCGGCGGCACCAGACCGGCGCAGCGAGGGGAGACAGGGCCTTGGCGCAATCGATTCGCCGCGCGATCGACCTCATCCGTCGATCGGCGGAGCACCCGCTGTCGCTCACCGAGGCGGCGGACGTGCTCGGCGTGCACAAGTCCACGGCCCTACGCATTCTGCAGACACTGGAGTCCGCCCGCTTCGTACGCCGCACCGGCGCGGGCACCTACGTGCTCGGTAGCGGGGTCATCGAACTGTCCGAACTCGCGCTCGGCTCGATGGACCTGCGCCAGTTCGCCGCCGCGCACCTGCGGGCACTGCAACGGGAGACCAGCCACACCGTGCACCTGGCGCAACTGACCGGCGACGAGATCATCTATATCGACAAGGTGGACAGTCCGGCGTTCGACGCCGTCAAGCTGCCGTCGCGGGTGGGACGCGCGGTGTCGATCTACGCGAGCGCCGTCGGTAAGACGATCCTTGCCTACCTGCCCTCGGCAGAGCGCGACCGTCTTCTCTCCCACGTCGTGTTCGAGAGGTTCACCGACACCACCTTCGCCGACCAGGAATCCCTCGAAGCCGAACTCGCCCGCATCCGCGAGCACGGCTGGGCCACCGACAACGGCGAACACGACGCCTACGTCAGGTGTATCGCCGCACCCGTCAGGGACTCGCGGGGCCAGGTCATCGCCGCCGCCTCGATGACGGCCATCGAGGTCATCGCCAGCCTCGACACGTTGAAGCAGGCACTGCCGCTCCTGCTGGAGACCGCGAACCAGATCTCGTCCGAGTTGGGATACACACCAACGCCGTCCGCGCACGCGGACGACTCCGGTGACGGCGACCGGGCGCTCAGCTCACCCCGCTGACCCGCTGCCCACGTCTTACCCCGCAATCGGGTTGTTCCGAGTGTCCACACGGGTGACCATGGTCGGCATGGCGGGAACCCGGATGTGAGATCACCACTTCAGGGCGGGATGCCGCTCAGGGACGCGGTGGTCGGCGCCGTCGTGGAGATCGCCTGCGACGAGTCCGGATTCTCCGGCACCAACCTGCTGCGATCCACCGCCCCGGTGATCACGCACGCGAGTGTCGACCTGACCGTCGACGAGGCCGTCGCGCTCATCACCACCCTGCGGTCGGGCTTCCGGTTCTCACCACACGAACTCAAGTCGGGGCGGTTCCTGCGCGGCTCGGGCGCGGACGAGGCCCTGGGGTGGCTCCGGACGGAGCTGACCGGGCGCACGCACGTCCACGTGATCGACAAGGAGTTCTTCCTCGTCACCCGGATCGTCGACCTCCTGCTGGTCGAGCCGTCGTACGCGGCCGGCACCCGCCTGGCGAGGCAGCACCTTCCGGCCGCCGTCGCCCTGCACGCCGACAGACACTCGGCCGGCAGCGACTGGGACGCCTTCCTGACCGCGTTCGTCGACTGTGTCCGGATGAAGCGGCGGCTGCCGGTCCACCAGACGGTGCAGCGGTTCTTCGAGGCCCGCGACGCGCTGCTCCGACACCGCCTCGGCCCAGCGGCCGACGAGGTCCTCGACGCTCTCCGCCCGGACCACGTACGGGCCGTCCTGGGCAGGCTGGACGACGACGACCGGTCGATTCCCCCACCGCTGGAACCGCTGCTGCCGGCGCTCGCGGAGACGGTCCTGTCCTGGAGCGGTGGGCGGCGGCAGGTGCTGGTGACCCACGACGAACAGAGCGCCCTGACGGCCGATCGGTTGACCCGCCTCCAGCGGGTGCTGGCCGACGGCAGCAGACGGGCGGCGGGCACCGGACCGGCCGAGGCGTTGCCGGTGGGTGTGTCACCGCTCGCCGGGCTGGTGATGGTCGACTCTCGCGACGACCCGCGCGTCCAGGTCGCGGACCTCGTCGCCGGGGTGGCCCGACGGATGCCGGAGATCATCGACGACGCCCTCCGGCAGCCACCTCCGACGCCGCCGGGCGCCGCGCCCTGGTGATCTGGCCCTGCTCGGCCCTTACCGTCAACCCACCACAGAGGATCCGTTACTCGATCACACGCGGGTCACCCGTCGACGGGAGGTGTAGTCCGCGTCTGCCGGGGGCAAGAACCCGCGCATGAAACGAACGGCGGGAGGCGAGGGGCGACTGCCCGGTCAGCGACACCGGACCGGAGGACCGGCCCGAACGGAACTGGCGACACGACGTCCCGCGGCCCTCGCCCGATGCGCCTGACGCACAGTCTGCCCGCCGTGGCGCTCGGCGCGGCGGCACTCGGCGCGGCGGCACTCGGCGCCGACCCCGCCCACGCCCACGCCCACGCCCACGAGCCGACACCACTGCCGTCGCCGACCGGCCCACGCCCGGCGCACGTCCCTGCCCCGTCGAACCCCGCCTCGTCGAACCCTGCCTCGCCGAACCCAGCCCCGTCGAACCCAGCCTCGTCGAACCCTGCCTCGTCGAACCCTGCCTCGCTGAGCATCGTCGAGGCGTTGGTGCCCCGCGTGGTCGAGTCACCCCTGGAAATCGTCCTACCGCTGCCGTCGGCCGTTCCCCTGCCGCTGCCGTCCGGCCTCCCCCTGCCGCTGCCCACCGAGGTTCCCCTGCCGCTGCCGTCGTCCATTCCGCTGCCGGCACTGCCCCTGCCCTCGACGTCGGCGGCACCGCCCACCGCCCTTCCTGACCTGCCTCGTACGCCTCGCCCGTCACCGTCATCCACCGCCCGCGTCGCGTCACCCGCCGCCTCCCCCGCTGCCCGCCCTGCCTCCTCGCCGCCACCGTCGTCCTCGCCGCCGTCGGCCGCGACGGTGACGGTGTCCCGTGGCGACCTCCACGGTGCCGCCGGCAGCCGGACCCGGTCGGCGGACCAGCCGCCCTCGGCGGTGATCGCGGCGGCAGCGCCGACTCCGGGCCCGCCCTTCCGCCCCGACTCCGGTCCGCCGGCGTTCGTGCTGGCGCTGGCCACCGCACCCAGCGGGTTCGGCGCCAGCGGCGTCGACGCGCCGACCTCGGCTGCCGAACGTCCGCCACCGATCTCACCGCTGTCCCGGGGTTTCACCGTGGCTGCCGTCGACATGCGGGCCACCAGCAGGCCCGTGGAGCGGGGCCCTCCACCGCCACAGCACCTCCTGATCACCCAGCCGCGTCCACGACGTTGATCAGGAGAGATCATGGAGATAGCTGTCATCTGGATCCCCGCCGACATCGAACCGTCGGAGCCTGCGGTCGCGGTGTGCCTGTCGCACCTTCGGCAGCACGACTACCGGTTGAAGGGAATCGTCCGGGCACCCTGGGAGACCGTCGAGCAGAGAATGATCGATGGTGAGGTGGACGTGGTCGTGATCGCCGACCTCGCCCACCTTCCGCCGGACCGGTCGCCCCGCATCGAGGTAGCGAACGCTGCGGCGACGTCGAGCGGCGAGGACGGATCGGCCTCCGACACGCAGTCCGACTGACACGACCACGCGCCCCGTCCACCACGGACGGGGCGCTTCGTGCGGCGCGGCCGATGGGGACCGGCGGTGTCCCACCACCCGCAAAGTCCGGCGACATCGGCGACCATCCCCGTCAGGATGGCCGGTATGGACGAGGTCGAAGTCGTCGTCGCCCACCGGCAGCGCGCGACGCTCCGCGTGGGCGACGTGTTCCTGAAGGTCGACGGAGATCCGGCGCACGCCGACGTCGAGGTACGGGCCATGGCCCTGGCACCGGTACCGACCCCGGCGATCCTCTGGCACGAGCCGCCCGTGCTCGCGATCGCCGCCGTGCCCGGCAGGGCTCTCGGTCTCCTCGGTGAACCGTCCGCCGCGTCACCGGAGGCGTGGGCCGCGGCGGGCGCAGCCATCCGCAGGCTGCACGACGCGCCGTTGCCGCCGTGGCCGGGGCGCAGACTCGACGACGTGGCGGCGGAGCTCGACGGCGAGTGCGCGTGGCTGCTCGCCAACGCCGTTCTGCCGGCCGAGGTGATCCACCGCAATCGCGAGATCGCCGGTGCCGCGCTCCGGCCGTGGAAACCGGTGTTCATCCACGGCGACCTGCAGATCACCCACGTGTTCGTCGACGGCGACAGGGTCACCGGCGTCATCGACTGGTCCGAGGCGGCGCCGGGCGACGCGATGTTCGACCTCGCCATTGTGACGCTGGGGCACGAGGAGCGCCTGGACGACCTGCTTGCCGGGTACGGCACCGACGTGGACCGGGACGTGATCCGCGCCTGGTGGTCACTGCGCAGCCTGGTGGCGTCGCGCTGGCTGATCGAGCACGGCTTCGATCCGGACGCGCCGGGGTGTGAGTTCGACGTGCTCAGATCCCGGATGCGGGAACCGTAGGCGCTTCGCTCGGTTCTCATCGAGGGCCGCCCACCTCGCGCACACAGCTCCGTTGGCGGGGTCACCTGGATCCGCGCCAACCACTATGGTGAGTTCCATTATGAGACTTACTGCCTTTTGGCGCTGGTGGGGTGCCAGCACGACGAGTCACCTCGGCTCGGCGGTCGGCGGCGTGGCCCTGCCACTGACCGCACTGACCGTCCTCGACGCGTCAGCCTTCGACATGGGTCTGATCACGGCAGCCGGCTACCTCGCGTACCTCCTGATCAGCCTGCCGGCCGGGGTGGTCGTGCAGCGGGTGCCGCTGCGCGGCATGCAGGTGACCCTGGACCTGATCCGGGCCCTGGCCATCGCGTCCGTCCCCCTGGCCTGGTGGTTCGACGCCCTGACGGTGGCCCAACTGGTCGGGGTCGCGCTGGTCGTGAGCTTCGCCAACGTGCTGTTCGACGTGGCCAACCAGACCTTCCTGCCGGAGATCGTGCCCGCCGCGCAGTTGCAGGCGCGCAACAGCCTCAACTCCGGCACCCACGCCGCCACCCAGTTGGGTGGGCCCTCCCTGGGCGGCCTCGCGGTGCAGGTGCTGGGGGCCGTGCCGACACTGTTCGTGGACGCCGTCAGCTATCTGGTCTCCGCCATGCTGCTGCGCACCCTCCCGGCCCGCACGGTGCAGCGGCCGACCGAACGACCGCCGATGGTCACCATGATCCGGGAAGGCTGGCACTTCGTGCTCCGACATCCGATCATCGGACCGGCCATGTGGGACGCCACCGCGACGAACTTCGTCAGCGGCGCGATGCTCGCGCTCTTCCCGTTCTACCTGGTGCGGGAGCTGCACGCGCCGCCGGTCATGGTCGGCCTGCTGCTCGCCGCCGACGGCCTCGGCGCCCTCATCGGCGCCGCGCTCACCACCCGGTTCACCGATCGGTTCGGCACCGCACGCGGCCTGATCATCGCGGCCTTCGCCAGCGTGCCCGGCGCGCTCATCATTCCGCTCGGCACCGGTGCCGTCGGCTACCTCGCCTTCGCCGCCGGCAACGTCATCCTCGCCGTCTCCTCGGTGGTGCTCAGCGTGACCACCCGCACCTACCGGATGCTCGCCAGCCCGCCGGAGCTCCTGTCCCGCGTGATCGCCACGGTCAAGTTCGTCTCCTGGGGTGCCATCCCGCTCGGCGGTCTGCTGGCCGGCGTCCTGGCCGGGCAGCTCGGCGCGCGTACCACCCTGCTGCTCTTCGGGGCGCTCACCGTGCTGTCCCCGATCATCTACCTGTCGACCCCGATCCGTCGGATGCGCGACCTGCCGCTCGACACCGCGCCGAAACCTGCCGAGGCCCCCGTGTGAGCGACCCCGTTCGTCGACACACTGCTCACGAGCCGTCCGGCGGGTCGGCCGGCTGCTGGCCCGGCCAGAACGGCCATTCCTCGAACGACCGGCACCGCCCGTCGTCGGCGAACCGCATGATCCACAGATCGCGGTACTCCTGCTCGACCGGGTCGCCGTAGCGGACCTCCTGACGCGACACCGCGGTGTCGCCCTCGACCGCGACGATGTCGCTGGTCATCTGGAACACCTCGTCGGGACCCTTGCGCTGCTTCTCCCACATCTGCGCGATGGCCGGCAGGCCGACGACGGGCGTCCAGTACGGCCCCTGCTGGTAGCGCGCGTCCTCGGTGAAGAGGGTGACCAGGTCGTTGGTGCCCGGCGTCCGCCACACCCGCTCGTAGGAGGCGAGCCATTCGTTGACGTGCTTCCTGTCCATGGACATCACTGTGCCATTCGGCGGGCGGCGGGCAGCCGGAACCGACAAGCCGCAGGTCACCACCGGCCGACTCCGTCGTGTGGCGGCGGCGCGGGGAGCGCCCGGACCTCCCCGCGCCGCCCCGTCGTCAGCCCTTGAGCACCCGGTCCCAGTCGACCGTCTTGGCCCAGTCGGCGTAGCTGTGCCAGGTCACACCCGGGTACTGCGCCCGCAGAGCGACCACGTCGACGAAGTCGGTGTTGTCCTCGAAACGCTGGAACATGTCCGCGATCTCGTCGCCCGCCCACTGCCTGACCTGGGCGAGGGGCATCTGCCGGTACGGGATCTCCCGGCCGATCGCCGCACTGAGGATCCGGGCCGCCTCCTCGCCGGTCACACTGTCGGAGGCCACGTCGATCCGCTTACCCACCAGCTCGTCCGGGTGCTCGATGGCGTACACCGCCAGGCCGGCGATGTCGAGCACGGTGACCTGGTCCAGCTTCTTGCCCGGCGACAGGGGGTTGGAGAGGACGCCGTCGCCCAGGCGGCTGAAGTTCAGGTTGAGCACGTTCTCGATGAAATAGACCGGTCCGAGAACCGTGGCGCGCACGTCCTGCCCACGCAGGTACGTCTCGACCACCTGCTTGCTGTCGGCATGGTCGATGTCGCTGTCCTCCAGGCGGTCCGCGCCACGGACCGACGAGTACACCAGGTGGGCGCCGACGCGGGTCGCGGTGTCGACGATCAGGCGGCCCTGGGCGATCTCCTCCTCCTTGCCACCCTCACCGAAGGGCACCGAGAGTCCGAATACCGCGTCGACGCCGGCGGCGGCGCGGCCGAGCGCCTCGGCGTCGGCGAGGTTGCCGGGGGCGAGCTGCACACCACGTGCCGCGAGCGCCTGGGCGGCGGGCGACTCGGGCGCGCGGACGTACGCGACGACCTCGTGGCCGTGGTCGAGGAGCAGGTCGCTGACCGCTCCTCCCTGGTTGCCGGTGGCACCGATGACGAGAACCTTGGTCATGGCTGCGTGTCTCCTTACGTTGACGGTACGGGGCAGGGCGGCGGGGTCAGGGCGGCGGCCGTTCAGGCGGGTCAGGGCGTCTCCGACTCGTCCCGCGCCCGACGTGGCAACAGGAAGGCGAGGACGAAGGAGAGCGCGAGGAGCCCGATCACCACGGTGAGGCCGCGCAGGATCCCGTCGGTGAAGGCCTCGCGGGAGGCCTGCGCCGAGGCGGCGTGACTGCCGACGACGCCGAAGACGATCGTGCCGATGAGGGCCACGCCGATGCCGAAACCGAGCTGCTGCACGGCGGTCAGCACGCCGCCGCCGGTGCCGGACTCCTCCGGTTCCACGTCGGCCAGCGAGATGTCGAACAGCAGGCCGATCATGATGCCCATCCCGAGACCGGAGATCGCGATCGACGGGACGAGGTCCCAGCTGGTCAGGTCGGTGGCGTGGCGCCCGATGGTGAACCGGATGAACAGCACGCCGACGATCATCACCAGCAGACCGAGGTGCAGCGCGGCCCGACCGAGCTTGGCGCCGAGGACGGCGCCGGTCAGGATCGCGCCGACGACCAGGAAGATCGCCCAGGGCATCATCGTCGCGGCCGTCCGGGTGGGACTCCAGCCCAGACCCGCCTGAAGGTAGACGCCGAGCGTCAGGGACATTCCGGCGGTGCCGGCGAAGAAGACCAGCGCCACGAGCAGGCCCGCCAGGAAGCGGGGTTTGCGCATCAGGCTCAGCTCGATCACGGCGGCCCGGCCGCTGCGCTCGCGGCGCAACTCGTACCAGGCGAAGGCGGCGAGGACCACGACGGACGCGGCCATCATCGCGAACGTCCACGCCGGCCAGTCGAGTTCGTGCCCCTGCACCAGCGGCAGGACGAGCAGGAGCAGACCGGTGGTGACCAGCGCGATGCCGCCCAGGTCGAACCTCGGGCGGGTGGTGACCCGCGACTCGGGCAGGAACCTGGCCGCCGCGTAGAGGGTGACGATGCCGATCGGCAGGTTGATCAGGAAGACCATCCGCCAGCCGGTGCCGAGCAGGTCGCTGTCGATGAGGAAGCCCGCCAGGATCGGTCCGCCGACCGCCGAGAGCCCCATCACCGGCCCGAACGCCCCGAAGGCCGCGGCCTGCTCACTGCGCGGGAACATCTGCTTGATCAGCCCCAGGCCCTGCGGGATCATCAGCGCGCCGAGGCCGCCCTGCAGCGCGCGGGCCGCGATCAGCTGCCACGGGTCCTGCACGACGGCGCAGAGCAGCGATGCCAGGGCAAAGCCGGCCGCGCCGACGAGGAACATCCGTTTGCGGCCGAACATGTCGCCCAACCGGCCACCGACGATCAGCAGGACCGCGAAGGGCAGCGTGTAGCCGGCGGTCATCCACTGGATTCCCGTGAGGCCGCCGCCGAGATCGTCCCGGATGGTCGGCGCGGCGACATTCATGATCGTGCCGTCCAAGAGGTCCATGACCTCCGCGCCGAGGATCGCCGCCAGGGCGATCCACCGGTGCCGGTACGGCTGTGGTGTCTCGTCGGCCGGCGCCTCGGGCGCTTCCTGCTCGGTCAGGGGATTCATCTCGACCTCTCCACGGCGATCAGCGTACGCTGTTCCACGCACGAACACCGTTCTAACAGCAAACACCGAATGGCGTCAACTACGATGTGTCGACCGGAGACGAGCGAGCATGGAGGCCCGCGTGACCCAGGCGATCCCCACGCCGCCATGGCAGACGCCCCCGAAACCCCCGCCCCGGCAGCCGTTGAGCCAGGAGCTGATCGTCACCACGGCACTGCGGGTCCTGGACGCCGAAGGGCTGGACGCCCTGAGCATGCGCCGCGTCGCCCAGGAGCTCCAGACCGGCCCGGCGTCGCTCTACGCCCACGTCGCCAACAAGGACGAACTGCTGGATCTGGTGTACGACCGGGTGCTCGCCGAGGTCGACATCCCCGAACCCGACCCGGCCCGCTGGGCCGAGCAGGTCAAGGAGATGCTGCGCTCGCTGCGCCAGGTCTTCCGGTCGCACCGCGACCTGGCTCGCGTGTCACTGTCGCGGATCCCGTTGGGCACCAACGGCGTGGCCGGAATGGAACGCACCATGGCGCTGCTGCGCGCCGGTGGCCTCCCCGACGACATCGCCGCCTACGCCGGCGACCTGGTGACCTCCTTCGTCACCACCGAGACACTCGACGACGCCTTCCCGGGCGCCGGCGTGGACACCAGCGCCGTCCAGGCATACGTGGCGCAGATCCACGACTACCTGACCTCACTGCCCCCGGACCGGTTCCCCCACCTCACGCAGATGGCGGGGCCGATCACGTCCCTGGACTCGGAGCGGCGCTTCGAGTTGGGCATGGAGATCATCGTGCGAGGCCTGTCGACGTACGCCGAACCGGCCTGAGCCGTCCCGCGCGCGACCGGTCGACACGCGCGGGACGGCCCGTCAGGCCAGGCAGGTCAGCGGTCGACCTCCGTTGTACTCGATCATCTCGGCCAGCACCGCGGCCACCGGCAGCGGCGCCCCCGCCGGAACGCCAGCCAGCTCGGCGTACGCCCGGTGCAGGTTCCCCACCACCCGCTCCGGGTCGAGCAGGTGCGCGAACTCCGACCAGTCCGCCGCACGGGCCGCCTCCAGCGGAGGACGTCCCTGCGGGTACGCGTCGGCCGCCACCTCGACGATCCGTCGCAGGTAACGCTCGGTCGCGTCGAGGATCTCCGGGCCGGTCACCGGACCGTGCCCGCAGACCACCGTCCGAGGCCGTAGCGCCCGCAACCGTGCCACCGCGTCGAGGGCCCCGGTGACCGAACCGAACAGCAGGAACGGCGTACACGCCGACATCAGCACGTCCCCGGCGAACAGCACCCGCTCACGCGGCAGCCACACCACGACGTCGTTGGTGGAGTGCGCCGGGCCGACGTGCAGCAGCTCGGCGCGGCGCTCCCCGACATGCACCGTCAACTCGTGCGCGAACGTGACGTCGGGCAGCACCACCTGGATGTCGCCCCACCGCACGTCCGGCCACAGCCCGGTCAACGCGAGCCCGGTCTCGGCCATCTCCTGGCGGGTCCGCTCGTGGGCGATAACGGTCGCCGAGGGGGTGAAGATCCCGTTCCCGAACGTGTGGTCGCCGTGATGATGCGTGTTGACCAGGGTGCGGACCGGGCCGGCCCGCAGCCCGGTGATCCGGTCGGCGAGGGCGCGGGCCCGCCGCTCGGTCGCCGCCGTGTCGACCAGCAGGACCCCTTCAGGCCCGGTGACGATGCCGGCGTTGCTCAGGCACCAGCCACCGTTGGGCTGGGTGTACGCGAACACCCCGTCGGCGACCTCGGTCAACTCCGCCGTCACCGACGTCGGCGCCGGCCCCGTCACGGTCATCGTCGGGCCGCCGCGTACGAGCCGGCGTGTGCCAGCGTCGTACGGCTGTTGCCGCCCAGCGCGGAGCGGACGAAGTCACGTGCGTCGGCGAGCGTGGCGCCCGCTCCGAGCACCTCCCGCACCCGGTCCGGGTCGATGGCCACCGTGTGCTCCGCGGTGACCGTGGCCCCGCCACCGTCGTCGGTGAAGAGCCACCGTCCGCTGTGGCCCAGCAGCAGGCGCGGTGGGACCAGTTGCTTGTAGACGATCCGCTCGACGGGTGTGCAGATTCGCACCGACCGGGTGGTGTGCGTCGCGCCGTCCTCGGTGACGGTGTCCATCTCCATGTCCTGCGTTCCCGGGCTCACCTCGCGCAGCACCACCCGGGCCACGTGCGGCAGCCGCTGTGGCCACTGATCGGCGCGGTTCACGAACTCGTACGCGTCGGCCGCCGCGCCGTCCACCGGCACCCGGTCGGCGAAGGTGAACACGACGTCCTCGACCGGGTGCCCGATCGTGCCGATGCGAGCCAGCGCAGCCAGCTCCACCGGGCTGTTCCGGTCCAGTGCCTCGGTGATCCAGCGGACCGACCCGGGGTCGTCACCGACGGCGGTGAACTCGTGCACCAGCACGATCTCGGTCCCGCCACCGGCGGCAGCGCGGAAGATCCACTCACCACTCATCGAGGCGATCGGCGCCTGACTGCGTTCCTGGGTGAAGCCGATCCGCAGCCCTGCCGCGTCCAGGCTGCGGCGGGACGTCCAGGTGGCCACCTCGCCGCCGACCAGCGCCCAGAGCTGGAACCGCTCGGCGGACTCCGACCGCTCCAGGTGGTGCACGTACACCGTCGGGGCGAAGATGGCCGGCCAGCGGGTGACGTCCGCGGCCAGGTCGTAGAGCACGCGGGGTGGCGCCGCGACGGTCAGCGTGTGTTCGGTCCGATGCGACACGGCTCAGCTCGCCGCGGCCAGGCTGTGCCGGATCTCGTCGAGCATGGCCCGTGGCGTGGGCAGGCCGGCGATCTTCTCGTCCGGGATCGTCACGCTGTAGTCGCGTTCCAGGATCGCGGCCGTCTCCATCACGGCCAACGAGTCGTAGCCCAGATCCTTGAACGGCACGTCGATGATGTCGCCGTCGAGGTCGACGCTCTCGTCCGCGCCCGCGCAGGCGGCCATGACGCGCCGGAGGTCGTCGAGGGTGATGTCGGTCATCTACCTGGTCCTCTCTCAGTGCTGATGTCCGGTCGTGGCCTGACCGACCACGACCGCGGAGTTGAAACCGCCCTTGCCACGGGCCAGGACGAGCGCGTACGACAGGGGGGCCTGCCGGGCCTCGCCGTACACGAGATCGAGGCCGTAGTCGTCCGGAACGTCGACGGCGCGCGGCACCGGCGGAATGACGCCGTCCCGGATCGCCAACAGGGCGGTGACGACGTCCAACGCTCCCCCACCGGCGAAGAGCCGCCCGACCAGCGCCTTCGGCGCGGCGACCGGCACGCCGCGCGGGCCGAAGATCCCGCGCAGCGCCTCCGCCTCGGCCCGGTCCAGCTCCGCGACGCCGGCCGCGTCGGCGAAGACCACACCCACGTCGGCGGGTCCGATGCCGGCATCGGCGAGGGCGGCCTCGGCCGCGCGGCGCAACGCCGGCGGGCGCGGTGAACCAGGCGGGGGATCGAAGGTCGCGGCGTACCCGACGACCCGGCCGTAGCCGGGGCCGGCACCGCGACGTCGCGCCGCGGCCTCGTCCTCCAGCACCAGGATGGCCCCGCCCTCGCCGGGCACGTAGCCGGTGGCGTCCGCGGCGAACGGCCGGTACGCCCGGTCGACCGAGTCGACGAGGCTGACCCGGCCGCTGGACAGGTGCGACGCCCAGCCCCACGGGTCGAGGGCGGAGTCGACCCCACCGGTGAGCATCAGTGGGGTACCCAGCCGGATCGAACGCCGGGCGTGCCCGATCGCGTCGAGCCCTCCGGCCTGCTCGGTGACGACGGCGCTGCTGGGCCCCCGCATACCGTTGCGGATGGAGATCTGGCCGGTGTTGACCGCGTAGAACCAGGCGAAGGACTCGTAGACGCTGACGTACTCCGGCCCCTGCGACCAGAGTTTGTGGAACTCGCGGTGGGTGAAGGCGAAGCCGCCGAGGGCGTTCGCCGTCACCACTCCCATGTCGTAGTCGGGCAGCGCGTCGGTGCGCACCTGGGCGTCGGCCAGCGCCAGGTCCGCCGCCGCCAACGCGTACCGGGTGGAGACGTCGGTCTGCGGCAGCAGTCGGCCGGGGATGTGGTCGCGGGCGTCGAAGTCGCGTATCTGCCCGGCGAGCCGGGCCGGATACCGGGACGTGTCGAACCCGGTCAGCGGTGCGATGCCGCTGACCCCGTCCAGCGTCGCCTTCCAGTACGAGTCCACCCCGAGCCCGTTCGGGGCGACGACACCAACCCCGGTGACCACCGTCGTCATCGCGTTCCCCCCGCCCGGGTGAGCACCATCGCGCTCTGGAAACCACCGAATCCGCTGCCCACCGTCAGCACGGCGTCGAGCCGGCGCTCACGCGCCACGACCGGCACGTAGTCCAGGTCGCACTCCGGGTCGGCGTCGTGCAGGTTCGCGGTGGGCGGCACCACGTTGTGCTTGATGGCCAACGCGCACGCGGCGATCTCGATGGAGCCGATCGCGCCCAGCGAGTGCCCGACCATCGACTTGATCGAGCTGACCGGCGTCCGGTACGCGTGCTCACCCAGACTCCGCTTGAACGCCGCCGTCTCGTGACGGTCGTTCTGCTTGGTGCCCGAGCCGTGCGCGTTGATGTAGTCGATCGCCTCCCGGTCGAGCCGCGACTCGGCCAGCGCGGCCCGGATCGCCTCGGCCATCTCCCGACCGTCCGTCTTCAGGCCGGTCATGTGGTACGCGTTGCTGCGCGCCCCGTACCCGCTCACCTCGGCGTAGATGTGCGCGCCGCGTGCCACCGCCCGCTCGTGCGTCTCCAGCACGAACATCGCCGCGCCCTCGGCCAGCACGAAGCCGTTGCGGGAGCCGTCGAAGGGCCGGGAGGCGCGGGCCGGCTCGTCGTTGCGTGGGGTCGTCGCCTTGATGGCGTCGAAGCAGGCGACGACGATCGGGGTGATCGGGGTGTCCGTCGCACCGGTGATCATGACGTCGGCGCTGCCCTCCCGGATGAGCTGCGCGGCCTGCCCGACCGCGTCCAGCCCGGAGGTGCAGCCGTTGGAGACCAGCGCCACCGGCCCTTCCGCCCCCACCGTCCAGGCCACGTCCGCCGGCATCGCGCCCGGGGTCAGGTAGTCGAACATGTACGGCGACAGGTGCGTCGGGTCGACCTCCCACTCCCGCCCCCGGTCGGACAGGACGAGGTACTCGTTCTCCAAACTGGTCGCGGCGGCGACCGCGCTGCCCAGGCTCACCCCGATCCGGTGCGGTTCCACGCCGTCGAGGTCGAGACCGCTGTCGGCCACCGCCTCGCGGGTGCACACCACGGCGAACTGGGTGGCCCGGTCCATCCGGCGGATCTCACGTGGGGTGAAGCCCTCGGCCTCGGCGTCGAAGTCGCACTCGCCGGCCACCTGGGAACGGTAGGGCGCGGGGTCGAAGAAGCTGATCCGGCGGGTGGCCGTGCGGCCTGCGGTGAGCAGGTCCCAGAACTCCTCGGCGCCCGAGCCGCCCGGGGTGCGTACGCCGATCCCGGTGATCACGACCCGGCGGCTCACGCGGACGTCTCCTCGACCGGTGCCGGCAGGATGCTGGCGGCGAGCGTGCAGAAGACCGAGCGCGGCGGGCCGGTGAGGCCCGGCAGCGCGCTGAGTGACGCTCGCACCTCGGCCGACCGGGGATTGTTCGTGAAGGACTCGCGGTAGGCCGCCTCGCTGCTCCACTGGGCGTAGTTGACGACCTGGGTGCCGTCGGAGCTGATGTGGTAGTTGGCGGAGAGGAAGCCGGGCACCGCCCGGATCCATTCCTGCACTCCCCCGGTCGCCAGCTCGACCAGCTCGCGTGCCGTCTCCGGGCCGTCGGTGGGAAAGGTGACGATCGCGACGAAGCCCGCGTCCGTCCTGGTCGGATCCACTGTTTGCCTCCGGAAGTGTGGTGTCGTCAGCGGCCGGCGAGTAGCCGGCCGGCGTAGGCGCTGGCCGCGGTGCCGAACTGCAGGCCGATGTGGCTGGCCGCCGCGTGCGCGTCCCGCCAGAACCGCTGCAGCGGGTTGTTCTCGGTCTGGGCGCGGGTGCCCGCCGTGGTGAAGAGTCGGTCCGTCGCCGCGACCAGCGTCTCGGCGGCGAGGGCGCAGTCGCGCGAGCCGCGGGTCACCGCCAGCGGGGTCACGCCGCCCGCGTCCGCCACCCGCGCCACCCGTTCCAGGAGGAGCTGCGCCGCGTCGATCTCACCGTGCGCCCGCGCCAGGGTCTGCTCGTACGCTCCCCGGTCGAGGGCCGAGATCGCGTTCGAGCCGCCGCCGAGCTTCTCGGCGACCCACGGGGTCCAGGCCGCCGCCGCGCCTCGCGCCGCTCCCAGGACCGGCACGGCGAAGGCCAGGCCGTTGACGGCGCGCATCGGCACGGTGTGGCAGATCGCCTCGGCGGCCACCGCGTCGCCGGTGGCGATGCTCTCCCGGCTGCATCCGCGCTCGCTCGGGACGAAGACGTCGTCCAGGATCAACGTGTTGCTGCCGGTGCCCCGCATGCCCATGGTGTGCCAGGTGTCGGCGATCCGGTAGGTGTCGCGGGGCACCGCGAAGAACCACGGCTGCGGACGGTCCGCACCGGGCGTCATCGCGCAGACCAGGGCCCAGTCGGAGTACTCGACGATGCTGACGAACGGCCAACTGCCGGACAGCCGCCAGCCTCCCTCGGTGGGCTCGGCCCGGCCCAGGGGCATCAGCGCCCCGACGACCAGCGCGTCCGGCCCGTCCGACCAGACCTCGGCCTGACCCTCGACCGGCAGGTACGCGGTCATCCGGCCCAGCGCCGCGGTGAGCGACGCGCACCAGGCGGTCGACACGCACGCCTCGCCCAACACCGCCACCGGCTCGACCAGACCGGTGAACGTCGAGGCCCGGCCACCGAACCGGGTCGGCACGAAGTGCCTGGCGAACCCGGCCGCGACGACTCCCCGGACCACCTCCGGGTCCAGCCTGCGGTTGGTCTCCGCGTCGGCGGCGTTCTTCGCCGCGAGCTCGACGACGTCACGTGTCGCCGCCAACAGATCCGGCATCTCGGCCCCCCTTATCGATTCGGTTTCCACCATGGCGTCGCGCGCTCGTACGCGACTCGTGTCGCGGTGGGTCGGTCACTCGGTCGGCGCGGGCGGCAGCGGCTGCCAGTTGGTCTTCGCCAGCCACTGGTCGAGGGTGAGCAGCCCGGGGAACTGGGCCCGCAGTGCGGGAATGTCGGCGTGGTAGCCGATGCCGTTGAGCCAGCGGTAGGAGATGGACTGCCAGACCAGACCCTCCTCGTGCAGCTGGTCCAGCGGCACCGACTCGAACCGGGCCGGGAGGCCGGTGTGTCGGCCGAACGCGGCGGCGAGTTCGTCGCCGGACACCTCGTCACCGGCGAGTTCGATCTTCGCCCCGATGTGCCGCTGCGGGTTGTCGAAGGCGTCGGCCGCGAAGTAGCCGATGTCCGGTCCGCTGATCATCTGGAGGGTGTTGGTCGGGCCCAGCCCGCGCCGGAACACCAACTCACCGTCGACCAGGACGAGCGGTGACATGTCGTGGTTGAGGTTCTCCATGAAGTACGAGGGGCGCAGGAAGGTGAACGGCAGGCCGTTCTCGACGATCCGCTGCTCGATGGCGAGCTTGGACAGCCGCCAGTTGATGCCCTCGGGCCGCTCGGCGCCGCCCACGGAGCTGTGCACGTAGTGCTGGACGCCGAACTCCTTCGCCGCGTCCGCGCAGGTCTTGCCGTGCCGCTCCTCACCCTCCACACCGTGCTCGCTCATCGGGGTCTGGATGCTGAACACCCCGTAGACGTCCTTCATCGCCTGCCGTACCGACTCGGCGTCCTCCAGGTCGCCGACCGCGAGGCTCGCGCCCAGGTCGGCCAACGCCCTGGCCTTCGCGGCGTTCGGGTCGCGGACGAACGCGCGGACCGACCAGCCGCGCCGCAGAAGGTGACGGGCGGTCGATCCACCCTGCTTGCCGGTGGCGCCGAGCACGAGCACGGTCCGGTCGGGAGAAGACACGGTTGACCTCCAGAAGTGACGGAAGGAGAGGTGGCGGGTGGCGTCAGGAACGTGGGACGGCGGTGACCCGCAGTCGGCCGGCGGACAGCTCGACGCCCTGGCCGTACATGCGGTCGGCGAACAGGCCGAGGCCGTAGCTGAACTGGCCGGGCAGCACCGACTCCTCGACACCGCCGTTGTCGCGCTTGAGGTACGCCGCGTCGAGGCAGCGCGTGCCGACCCGGTCGACCGACAGCACCTCTGCCCCGTCGACCCGCCACCGGGCGGTGCCGGTCGCCCGCTCGAAGGAGACCTCCAACCGGTGCACCTGCTCGGGCCGGCGGTCCGCCACCGGCACCGCGTAGGTGAACGCCGCGAAACGTGCCTCCGGACGCAGCTCCAGCCGCTCGTACACCGCGTAGAGCCGGTGGTGCGTGAGGAAGAAGTCGAACACGATGCCGGATTCCAGGTCGACGGAGATGAGCCCTCCGGCGCCGAGCCGGATGTCGACGGTGGCGTCGGCGACGTCGTCGTACGGGTGGGTGTCCAGCCCGAACCCGCGCAGTGCCACGTCGGCCGACACTGTCAGCAGGTGCCCGTCGACGGTCTCGAAACCCGGGCGGCCGGACGGGGACACGTGCGTGGTGAACGCCGCCCACCGCAGGTGCTGCACCGGTGTCGCCGGCTGCGCGAAGGCCGGCGCGCCGGAACGGGCGTCGACCCCGGTCGGTACGACCACCAGGCCGTCGGGGGTGGTACGGACGACGCCGTCACCGGTCGGCAGGGCGTCGACGGGGCGGAGCCGCCAGGGCGCCCCCGCTCCGCTGCGTACGCCGTCGGTGAAGTCGTCCTCGAAGAGTTGCTGCGCTGTCGGTGCCGTCATCTGCGCCCCTCCCGGCTGTCCCGCGGTTGCAGGTCAACGGTGTCAGGGCGGGCTCGCGGCCCACTCGAGGAGCGCTATGTCAGCCGGTCGGTCACGGCTCGACGTCGCGGCCGGCCATCGGCGCGTCGTCGATCCCCCAGGTGATGATGCGACGCGGCCGGATCCGGATCATCGCCGATCCGAAGTAGGGGTGCGGCGGTTCCACGTCCACCAGTGCCTCGGCGTGGCCGCGGATCTCGATGCCCCGGGCCTTCCACGGGTTGGTCGAGGCCAGGTCGTCGACGACGAACGCCACCCGCGGGTCGGCCTTGATGTTGCGGAACTTACGGCTGGAGGTCAGGTTGTGACCGCCGATGTCGATCGTGCCGGTGGTCGGGTTGTAGGTGAAGGCGACCGGGTTGTTCTGCGGGGCGCCGCTGGGCGCGACCGAGGCCAACCGGCCCAGTCGCTGCGAGGTCAGGTACTCGATCTCCACATCGGTGAAGGACATCGGTTCATCCTAGGGCTTCGGTGACGATTCGACTGCGTAGCGCTGTGGCCGGTCGGGCGTGGGCGCGGTGGGTCGGTCCTGGGTCGGCAGCGTCCGAGGCAGCCAGCGCACTGTGACCACCGCCCCGGCCAGCGCCAACAGCGCAGCGAGCACCGCGGTGAGGTGCATCGCGTCGATGAACGCCGCGCGGGCCGCCACGACCAGGGCTTCGGTGTCGCCGCCCCACGTGTGCGCGGCGGCCAGCGTCGCGTCGAGCGACTCGCCCGCGTCGTGCCGTGCCGCGGCGGGCAGCACCGTCAACTCGTCGGAGACGCCGGCGCGGTAGGTCGACGCGAGCACCGAACCGAGCACCGCCACCCCGAGCACGTTGCCCACCTGCCGGATGGTGTTGTTCATCGCCGAACTGACCCCGGCCTTCTCCCGGGGGACGGCGGTCATGATGGACATCGACGCGGCCGGCAGCACCGCGGCCATCCCGCCGCCCAGCAGGGCGAACATCGGCACCAGCGCCCACGGTGGCGTGTGCTGGCGAACCAGGGCCACCCCGAGCAGCGCGGCGCCCACCGACAGGAGCCCGGCGGCGCAGACCGCCCTGGGCCCGTGTCGGCGGACCGCCGCCGCGCTGAGCGGGCCGACCAGGACGTTGGCGGCGGCCAGCGCCAGCGTGAAGGAACCCGCGCGCAGCGGGCTGTAGCCGCGCACACTCTGCAGGTAGAACGCGCTGAAGAACAGGAAACCCAGCATCGCGAAGGACACGAAACCGACCGCCGCCAGCGCGGCGGAGAAGGCCGGATCGCGCAGGAAGGACAGCTCGAAGGCGGGCTGCGCGGCCCGCCGCTCGTGGCGGACGAACAGCCACAGCGCGGCCACGCCGACCAGGATCGGCGCCCACACCCGCACGTCGGCCAGGGTGCCCAGTCGACCTCCGGCGATCACTCCGGACACCAGCGCGGCGAGACCGGCGACCGACAGCCCCACGCCCGGCAGGTCCAGGCCCCGGTCGGGGTGTCCCCGACTCTCCGGCACCACCAGCAGCACGGCGACGACGCAGCCGAGCACCAGCGGCACATTGACCAGGAAGATCGAGCCCCACCAGAACCGGGACAGCAGCAGCCCTCCGGTGATCGGCCCGATGGCCAGGGCGAAGCCCACCGCCCCGGCCCAGACGCCGATCGCCCGGGGTCGCTCGCGCATCGGGAAGACCGCCGCGATCACGGCCAGCGTGGACGGCATGACCGCGGCGGCGCCGACGCCCATCACGGCCCGGGTAATGATCAAGGTCAGCGGGTTGTCGGCGTACGCCGAGGCCAGCGATGCCAGCCCGAACACCGCCAGCCCGACCAGCAGCAGACGGCGTCGGCCGAAGCGGTCGGCCGCCGCGCCGCAGGCGAAGAGCAACGCCGCGAAGACCAACGTGTACGAGCTGAGGATCCACTCCAACTGGCTGTGCGTCGCGCCGAGACCGTGCCGAGGATCGGTGAGGGTCCGTAGCGCGACGTTCAGCACCGTGTTGTCCAGGATGATCGACAGTAGGCAGCACACCAGCACCGCGAGGATCCGCCAGCGTCGAGGGTGTCCGGAGTCGGGGGGCGGCGGCACGGTGTCCTCCAGGTGGAGCCGTCAGACGACGAGGGCGAGCTTCCCGCGTACGTGCCCGGCCTCGGCCTCGCGGTGGGCGTCGGCGGCCTGCCGCAGCGGGTACGTGCGCTGCACGTGCAGCCGCAGGCCGCCCTCGTCGTACAGCTGGGTCAGGGTGGCCAGGGTCTCCGCGGACCGCTCGCCGCGCAGCATGGTGATTCCGTGCTGGCCGGCGGCGCGGAAGTTGGCGATGGTGCCGATGCTCGCGCGGTCCGGCACCAACGCCAGCGACACGTCCAGCGCCTCCTGGCCGCCGTGGGCGTCGAGCGCGACGTCCACACCCGCCGGGGCCAGCGCCCGGACGCGGTCGGCGAGGCCCGGGCCGTAGGCGACCGGCTCCGCGCCGAGGGACCGCAGGTAGTCGTGGTTGCCGGGGCTGGCGGTGCCGATGACCGTCGTCGCGCCGAAGGCCCGGGCCAGTTGCACCGCGACCGTGCCGACGCCACCGGCGGCGGCGTGCACCAGCACGGTCTGCCCGCTGGTGACCCGTAGGGCACGCAGCGCGTTGTACGCCGTCTGTCCCACCGCGGAGAGCGAGCCGGCGGCCTCCCACGACAGGTCGGCGGGCTTGGTGACGACCTGGTCGACGCCGACCACGAGCACCTCGGTGTACGACTGCATGAAGGCGAAGCCCAGCACCTCGTCGCCGACGGCGAAGCCCGTCACGTCCGGCCCGGTCTGGTCGACCACGCCGGCGAACTCGTTGCCGAGCACCTGCGGGAAGGTCGCCGGGTAGATGGACTGCATGAACCCGGACCGGATCCGACAGTCGATCAGGTTGACGCCGGCGGCCCGCACGCGCACGCGGAGTTGGCCGGGCCCGGCGGACGGCTCGGGCACCTCCAACGGTCGCAGAACGTCAACGTCGCCGAACTCAGTGATCGCCATCGCGAGCGGCATGAGGGTTCCTTTCAGTGCTTTTGATCAGTGGAGTCCCATTGTCGCGGAGAGGGGCGGGCCCCGGTGTCCCGACGCCCGCCCCGTCCGTCACCTGGTGACTGTCACCCGCGCCAGCTCCACCGGCGGCAGGGCCGGGTCGGGGAAGCACTGGAACGGACCCCACTCGTTCAGGATCGGCTGGTAGCGGAACCAGCCGAAGCCCGGCTCCACGTAGCTGCGGCCACCGGGGGCGAACACGACGGCACCGGCCTTCTTTCCCGCCTTCAGGTGCACCGCCAGCGAGGGCAGGTCGAACTCGACGCCACCCGTGAACGGGCCGCTGCTGCGCACCACCAGCGCGCCGTCGCGCTCCTCGACCCAGGTGAACGCCGCACCCAGACCGGAGCCGCCGACCAGCGAGTAGCTCTTGACCTTGGCGTCGCGCGGGATCGCGTAGGCCACCTGGACGTCGGTCACGGTCTGGTTGTACTCCGCGAACGCGGTGATCGGCGTGGGGTCGAGCGTCACGTCGAACTCGGCCCCGGCGGCGACCGAGGTCGGTGCCGTGACGTCGAAGTCACGGCTGTAGACGACCGGGTGGAAGCCCTGCTGCACGGTGGTGCGGCAGTCGTAGGCGACGGTGCTGTGGGTGGTCACGGGCGTCGGCGGCGTGGCCGCGCCGGCACTGACGTTCGCGACACCCACCGACGCGAGCACCCCGCTGAGCGCCACGGCACCCATGCCCAACCGGCCGATCCATCTCCTGTTTCCTGCCATCTCATCTCCTTGTGAGGTACCGAAACTGACCACAATGGACGGTACGGACGGTGACCTGAGCCTGGCTCGAAGCTCAGTCCAGCCCTGGTATGAGCACCACCCGACCGGGGTGGGCCCGGCTCTCCACCAGCTCGTGGGCCCGCGCGGCGTCGGTCAACGGCAGTCGCGCGTGCACTGCCGAGCGGAGCCGCCCGTCGAGCAGGCGGGAGGTCAGGTCGTCGAGGACCTCGCGGTACTCGTCGGGTCGACCACCCCGCCACGCCGACAGGGCGAACCCGGCGACGTAGCGCAGACCGATCAGTTTCATCAGCGGCACGGTGGGCACGGCCAGCTCCGCCGCCGAGGAGCCGTAGAAGACCAGGCGGCCGCCGGGCGCGAGCAGGTCGAGGCCCTGCTCGACGACATCCCCACCGATGCTCTCCAGGACGACGTCGACGCCACGGCCACCGGTGGCGGAGCGCACCTCGCCCGCCCAGTCGGCCCGCCTGTAGTCGACCGCCACGTCCGCGCCGAGCGAGAGGGCGAAGTCGCGCTTCGACGCCGAGCCGGCGGTCGCCACCACCAGGCTCGCGCCTGCCGCCTTCGCCAGTTGTACGGCCAGGTGGCCGATGCCGCCGGCGGCGGCGTGCACCAGAACGGTGTCCCCCTTGCGCAGCAACGCGGTGCGCAGCACACCACCGGCGATCAGACCGGTGCCCGGCAGCACCGCCGCCTCGGCCGCGTCCACCGACTCCGGCACCGGCACGAGGGTGGCGGCGTCGACCACGACCTCCTCGGCGTACGCGCCGTAGAGGGTGAAGGCGCCGACCCGGTCGCCGACCCGGACACCTGTCACGTCGCCGCCGACCCCGGTGATCCGCCCGACCACGTCACCGCCCAACACCACCGGGAAGACCGGTCTCCACATCGGCGCCGGGAAGACGTCGCGCCGCATCTGCGTCTGCGCGTGGCCCACGCTGATCGCCTCGGCCCGGATCCGCACCTCGCCCGGACCGGGCTGCGGCCGGGAGACGTCGGCGGCGACGAGCACCTCCGGCCCGCCGTAACTGTCGAACTGCATCACTCGCATCTGTGCGCGCTCCCATCAGGAAGGTTCGGCCCGGGCACGGGCGAGGGCTTCGAGCACCGCCAGGTGCATCCGGTCGCGGTCGGCTGCCAGCTCGGCGTAGGTGCGGTCGCCGTACGCCTGCTCGGTCTGTGTGACCAGCAGCTCCCGGGTCTGGTCGGTCAGGGCCGGCGTGCCCAGCTGAGCCCAGCCCCGTTCCAGGCCGGCGCCCAGGTGCGACAGCCACCCGCGCAGGCCACCCTCCCCGCCGCCCAGGTGGAACGCCTGGAACGGGCCCATGGTCGACCAGCGCAGGCCGATCGAGTGGGTGACGAGGTGGTCGAGTTCCGGCACGGTCAGCACCCCCTCCACGACGAGGTGGATGCACTCGCGCAGCACCGCCGACTGGAGCCGGTTGGCGGCGAACGCCGGCAGGGCGCGGCGGAGCAGCACCGGATGCCGACCCACCGACCGCAGGAACGCCATCGCCTGGTCGACGGCCGCCGGTGCGGTGGCGTCGCCGGCGACGACCTCCACCAGCGGCACCAGGTGCGGCGGGTTGAAGGGATGACCCACGACCAGCCGGGCGGGGTCCCGCATCCGGGCCCCGAGGTCGTCGGGGAGCAGCTTCGACGTCGATGACAGCAACAGCGCCTCGGTGCCGGTCCGCTCGATGGTGGCGAACAGCTGCTGCTTCAGCTCCAGGTCGTCGGGCACGTTCTCGGAGACGACCTCGGCGTCGGCGACCGCGCGGGCCAGGTCCGGCTCGAACTCGATCCGGTCCAGCAGCGTCGCCGGATCCGGCGCCCCCGGCAGCGCGGGCGCGAACAGCTCCAGCCCGGCCCGGACCACCTTCTCGGCGTCCGGCCGGCGGCTGACCACCCGCACCGGCAACCCGTGCGCGGTGAACAGCGCGATCCAGCCGGTCCCGATGGTGCCGACGCCGATGACGACGACCGCACCCACGTCAACGGTCCTGGTCGTGGTCGACGCGACGCGACGCGAGCCGCAGATCGCCGTCGACCCGGACCAGCACGTCACGTACGACGCAGCTCGGCCCGATCTCCGGCTGCTTCTGCCCCGGGTGCACGGTGAGCACCAGCGCGTAGCTCGTCGAGTCGATCCCGCCGTCCAGGCGGTGGTCCAACACGACGTGGTTGAACCAGTGCCGCCGCTGCACCGGCGTACCGGAGAAGCGCCGGCGGTGGAACTCGGTCAGCTCGGCGGCGATGCCGGCACGGGTCCGGGCCGGTGGCAGGCCGGGCGAGTGGGTGAACTCGCCGTCGTCGGTGAAGCTGTCGGCGTACGCCTGGAAGTCACCGCCGTCGAGCGCCTGCATCTGCCGGGCGTAGAACTGCAGCACCTCGGCGTAGAGGTCGGTCGAGACACCGGTCGTGATCATGATTCCTCCTCGATTCTGGGCGGCGGTTCAGTCCGCCTCGGTCGCGGACAGGACGACGAGCGGTGTGTCGTACTCGACCGCCGCGCCGTCGGCGACCAGGACGTCGAGGACGGCTCCCGGCACGTCCACGGTGACGGGGATCATGAGCTTCATCGCCTCGACGATGCCGATCTGCTGACCGGCGGCGACCTGGTCGCCGACCTGCACGAACGGCGGGCTGCCCGGTTGCGGGGCGCGGTAGAAGACCCCCACGGTCGGGGCCCGGACGAGCAGCCGGTCGTCGGCCGGGGTGTCCGGCACGTCGGTCGCCGCGCGCGCCGGTGCCGCCGGTGCCGCCGGTGCCGCCGGTACGGTGCCGCCGACACCCTCGCCGGCCGCCCACTCGGCGGTCACCGTGACCGCTCCCGCGGTGATCTCCAGTCGGGCCGGTGGGTCACGGAAGCCGGAGAGCAGCCGCAGCACACTGTGCTCGACGGTTTCCAGCAGGTGCTGGTCGTCTCTGGTCTCTGCCTGCGTCACGGCCGACCCCTAGTAGTTTCCGAGCCCGCCGCAGACGTTCAACGCCTGCGCGGTGACCGCGTCCGCGGCGGGGTGGACGAGGTAGCCGACCATCACCGCCACCTCGTCGGGCTGGACGTAGCGGCCGATGGGCACCCGGGCGTTGACCCGTTCGAGCACCTCGTCGGCGGGCACCTGCCAGAGTCCGGAGTAGACCTCCCGGACCCGCTGCGCCATCGGCGTCTCCACGAACCCGGGGCAGACCGCGTTGACGGTGACGCCGGTCTTGGCCAGTTCCAGGCCGAGGGCCTTGGTCAGCCCGACGACGCCGTGTTTCGACGCCGAGTACGGCGCCCCGTGCAGCACCCCCTGTTTGCCGCCGGTGGAGGCGATGTTGATGATCCGTCCCCATCCCCGGCCGAGGATGCCGCCGTTGTTCAACACCTCCTTGGTGACCAGGAAGACACTGTTGAGGTTCGTGTTGATCACGTCGAACCACAGTTCGTCCGGAATCTCGGCGGTGACACCTCCACCGGAGCGGCCGGCGTTGTTGACCAGGATGTCGATCGGCCCGAACCGCTCGACGGCGGCCCGGACGAACGCCCGCACCTCTGCCGGCGACGTCACGTCACAGGTGCTCCCGTCCACCTGCAACCCCTCGTCGCCGAGGGACTTGACGGTCTCCGCGAGGGTCTGCTCGGTGCGCCCGCAGAGGTAGACCGACACGCCGTCGCGCGCGAGATGACGGGCGATCGCCAGCCCGATGCCACTCGTCGCGCCGGTGACCAGCGCGACCCGTTTGTCCTGCGTCATTGTTCCTCCGTTGCGAGTTGGTGTGCCGGACGGCCGCACGCGCCGGGCGACGGTGTCCAGGCTGTCGGCCGGTGCTCGAAGCCCGGTCGAGTACGCCTGGAGCGGCTCTCAGCGCAGTTGGTCGACGAGGGCGGTGCTGTGTGTCGCGGTGCGGAACGCGTCCGTGGCGAGCACGTCGGCCAGGAAGTCGGTGGTGGTGCTGACCCGTTCGCCGGCGACGTGGAACTCGCCCAGCGCGCGGAGCATCCGGGCGATCGCCTGGTCCCGCTGCGGCGCCCAGACCACCAGCTTGGCCAGCAGGGAGTCGTAGTTGGGCGGGACGAGGTACCCCTGGTACGCGTGGGTGTCCACCCGGACGAAGGGCCCACCGGCCGGGGTGAACTCGGTCAACCGCCCGGGGGTCGGCGCGAAGCCGCGCCGTGGGTCCTCGGCGTTGATCCGGCACTCGATCGCCACCCCGGAGAGACGCACGTCCTCCTGGGTGAGGCGTAACGGCTGGCCGGCGGCGATCCGGATCTGCTCCGCCACCAGGTCCACCCCGGTCACCATCTCGGTGACCGGATGCTCCACCTGGATCCGGCAGTTGACCTCCATGAAGTAGAAGCCGCCGGAACGGTCGACCAGGAACTCGAAGGTGCCCGCGCCGACGTACCCGGCCGCGAGCGCTCCGGCGACGGCGGCCTTGCCCATCTGCTCCGCGAGACCGTCCGGCAGGTTCGGCGCCGGGGTCTCCTCGATCAGCTTCTGGTGCCGGCGTTGCACGCTGCAGTCCCGCTCCCCCAGGTGGACCGCGTGCCCGTGCCCGTCGGACAGCACCTGGATCTCCACGTGCCGGGCGTCGGCGAGGTACCGCTCCACGTACACCTCGCCGTTGCCGAAGAGCATCCGGGCGGTCGCCTGGGTGCGCCGATAGGCGTCCGGGAACTCGGCCGAGGAGCACACGACCTGCATGCCCCGACCGCCGCCACCGGCGGTCGCCTTCACGATCACCGGGTAGCCGATCCGGTCGGCGAGCCGGTGGGCCTCCTCGGCGGAGAGCGGGTCCAGGCTGCCGGGCAGCAGCGGCAGACCAGCCTCGGACATCAGCGTGCGGGCCGACGCCTTGTCGCCGAGCTGCGCCATCACCGCAGCCGGTGGGCCGATCAGCGTGATGCCCTCGGCGGCGCAGGCGTCGGCGAAGTCGGGGTCCTCGGAGAGGAATCCGTAGCCGGGGTGGATGGCGTCGGCCCCGGTCATCCGGGCCGCCTCCAGCACGGCGGCGGCATTGAGGTAGCTCAGCTTCGGCGGTGCCGGACCGAGTTGCACCGCCTCGTCGGCCAGGCGGACGACCCGCGACTCCCGATCGACGGTGGAGTGCACGGCGACGCTGGCGACGCCCAGTTCCCGGCACGCCCGGACGACCCGCACCGCGATCTCGCCCCGGTTGGCGATGAGGACCTTGTGGAAGAGTCGGGCCGTCACGAGACCTCCTCCCGCAGCGGCCGCAGCCCGGTCTCGACGGTGAGCGCCGTTCCGAAGGCGTTGAAACGTTCCCGCCGGTCGGCGACGAGAGCCTGCGGTGTCATGTTCGACAGTTCGCCGATGAGCGGAACAAGTGCGGCCCGCAACCGGTCGGCCGCACGCAGGGGGTCCTCGCCCGTGCCACCGTCGGGCTCGGGGATGACGCCGTCGACGATTCCGAGCCGTAGCAGGTCCCGGGCGGAGCCGCCGAGCGCCGCGGCGGCCCGGGGAGCGGCGGCCGGGTCCTGCCACAGGATCGCCGCGCACCCCTCGGGGCTGATCACGGAGTAGACGCCGTTGCCGAAGATCAACACCCGGTTCGCCACCGCCAGCGCCAGGGCGCCACCGCTCCCGCCCTCGCCGATGATCACGGTGACGACCGGCACCCGCAGACCGGCCATCAGCCGCAGGTTCTCGGCGATGGCCACCGCCTGGCCACGCTCCTCGGCGTCCGCGCCGGGATAGGCCCCCGGCGTGTCGACAAGGGTCACCACGGGCAGGCCCAGTTTGTCGGCCAGACGCATCAGGCGGGCCGCCTTGCGGTAGCCGTCCGGGCCGGGCATGCCGAAGTTGCGCTGGTTCAGCTCGGCCGCGGTGTGTCCCTTCTGGTGGCCGATCACCATCACCGGTCGGCCGGCCAGCCGGGCCGTGCCGCCGACCACGGCGGGGCTGTCACCACCCGACCGGTCGCCGTGCAGTTCCTGGAAGTCGGTGAAGGCCATCGCCAGGTAGTCCAGGGTGGTGGGTCGGTCCAGCTTGCGGGCGAGGCGTACCTGCTCCCACGGGTCTGACTCGGGGAGCAGACCGGGGTCGCTGACCATCGGCCCCGGCCGGCCGTCGTGAGTGGCTCCACCAGGGGGTACGGCGACCGCCGCCAACAGCCGGGACAGCTCGGCACGCAGGCGGTCACGCGGGACGACCAGGTCCACGAAGCCCCGCTCCAGCAGGAACTCCGCCGCCTGGAACCGTTGTGGGAGCACCTGGTGGATGGTCTGCTCGATGACCCGGCGACCGGCGAACCCGAGCCGGGCGCCCGGCTCGGCGATGACGACATCGGCCAGGGTCGCGAAGGAGGCGGCGACGCCGCCGTAGGTGGGGTCGGTGATCAGTGAGATGGTCAGGATGCCGGCGTCGTCGAGCTGCCCGAGCGCCGCGCTGGTGCGGGCCATCTGCATCAGCGCCAAGGTCCCCTCCTGCATCCGGGCGCCGCCCGAGGCGGTGGCGATGAGCAGCGGAATCCGCTCGACCAGCGCCGTCTCCGCGGCCATCGCGATCAGTTGACCGACACCGACGCCGAGGCTGCCGCCCAGGAATCGGAAGTCCATCGCGGCGACGACGACCGGGTGGCCGTCGATGGCGGCCCGGGCGCACACGACGGCCTCGTCCAGGCCGGTCCGGGCCCGCGCGTCGGCCAGCCGGCGGGGGTACGCGACGGTGTCGACGAAACCGAGGATGTCCTCGGTTACGGCGGGGAACGGCAGTGGTTCGAGCGTGCCCGGGTCGACGAGGTGGTCGAGCCGTTCCGGCGCGGTGAGCCGGGCGTGGTACCCGCACTCGGGGCAGACCTTCCGGCCACGCGTCCACCGCTTGCGGTACAACGGTGTCGTACAGCCCTGGCAGAGCACCCACTGCGCCTCCTCGGCGCCTCGGGTCGTCGATAGGGTCATCCGTCCTCCTCGGCGGACGCGTCGTCCGTGCGGACGCGGCTGGTCACCAACGATGCGGTCCGCCGCTCGAACATCGACCGGATTCGGGTCGGGCCGTCCCGGTGGGGGTCGAGGCGGCATCGAGTGGTCTTCGAGGACGTGGGGGCACCGTGGACGGTGTTGACTCGCCGACGAAGGGCCGTGCCGTGACGCCAGTGCATTCCTCGGACCTGGATGAGACCACGCGCCACGACCTCGACCGGTCGACCTTCACGGCGGCCATGTCGCGGTTCGCCTCGGGCGTGACCATCGTGACCACCGTCGACCCGGCCGGTGTCGCGCACGGCTTCACGGCCAGTTCCTTCTGTTCGGTCTCCCTGGAGCCACCGCTGGTCCTGGTCTGCCTGGCCCGCTCGGCGAACTCGTTCCCCGCCTTCGCCACGTGTGACCGGTTCGCCGTGAGCGTGCTGCGCGCCGAGCAGGCTGACCTCGCGATGCGGTTCGCCCGTAAGGGCGCCGACAAGTTCGCCCAGGGGCGGTTCGTGCTCGGAGCGGGCGGTGTGACGGTGGTGGACGGGGCGCTCGCGCTGCTGGAATGCACCACCGAGCGCATCGACGAGGCCGGGGACCACGTCATCCTGCTGGGCCGGGTACGACAGGCCCGGGTGGACGACGGCAGGCCGGCCGTCTACTTCAACCGAGCCTTCGGCACCCTCGTCAACCCCTAGGCGATCCTCGACAGTGGCGATCGAGTCGAACCGGGTCCAGCGACGGCTGACGTCAAGGCGTTTACCGCACCCGATCGGGCGGGGCGCACCTCTCGTGCTGTCGGATCGACGGCGTCGCGCTCCGGCGAGCCGGGGTGGGTCGGGGCCGTCGCCGCCCTGTTCACGGCCGCTCGCGGGGCCGGCTTCGAGCCCGCGCGTCGCCACCGCGCACCATATGGTTACCGGCGCAATAATTGCCGGCAATAGCTGTTGCCCGACGACAAAGAGGGTCATCACACCTAAACGGACATTGAGCGGCAACGAAATGTGTCGGGATTCACAACGATCCCGCGATGGTCATTCGAAAAGCAATCACCAACTACCCGCTGTCCGATTGAAGGCAGCCGCAGGACCATTGACAGCGGTAGGTAGTAGTGATTGTGTACGCACGGTGAGCGCCGACGTCGATGGGGGGCCATCAGCGACGATCGAGCACGGGAGGCATCTCCGTCACGCCACGGGGCGGGGGCACGAATGACGAGTGCGATCTCGGACTACCGAGAGGACAAGCGACGACAGCACGTCGAAAGACCGACCGCCGGAAAATCAGCGGCGCTGACGCACGTTGAATCCCGACACGACGGTCAAGCAACAGTTCATCGGGGGGAAGAATGGAATTCCTTGTTCTCGGATCACTGGAGATAATCACCGAAGGCGGCAAGAGCATACTGCTCGGAGTGTCCAAGATCAGTCAGGTCCTCGCCCTTCTCGTCGCCCGGGCCGGCGAGGTCGTGAGCGTCGACACGCTGGTGGAGGAGTTGTGGGGGGATCGCCCGCCGAAGAGCGCCCTGACCACCCTCCAGACGTACGTCTACCACGCGCGCCGGATGTTCGCGCAGAACGAACTCACCGTGCCGGACCGCAACGTCCTGCTCACCCGACCACCCGGCTATCTCCTCGACGCCAGCGTCGACGAGACGGACGCCAGCCAGTTCCAACGGCTGCTGCGCCAAGGCTCGGACAGCTTCCAGGCCGAACGGTGGGACGAGGCCAGCGACCGGCTGCACGCCGCCCTGGCCCTGTTCCGGGGCCCGGCGTTCGCGAGCGTGCACCAGGGCGCGGTCCTGGCGGCACACGCGGCGAACCTCGAGGAGTTGCGGACCAGGGCGATCGAGCTGCGCATCGAGGCGCAGGCACGGTTGGGACGCCACCGCGAGCTGGTTCCCGAGCTGCAGTCGCTGGTGATCGCCCGCCCACTCAACGAATGGTTCTACGGTCAGCTCATGGTGGCGCTGCACCGCTGCGGTCGACGCGCCGAGGCTCTGGAGGTCTACCAGCGGCTCCGTCGGGTGGTCCGCGACGAGCTGGGCGTCGAGCCGACCGCCGAGATCCAACGGTTGCACCGGATCATGCTGGAGCCGGTCGGGCAGCGCGGGCCGAACACGGCCGACACCTTCCGCGAACTGCGGATCGCGTACGGGCTGGAGGACAGGCTGGTGGAGCTGGGCGCCGGCCCTCGGTGACGCGCCCGTCCGGGCGCACCGGCCGGCGATCATGCCCGGCGTCGTGATCGAACCGCCCCGCGTACACCACGGCCGGACGACCCGCCGACGATCCCCGCGACGATGCTGCCGTGGCGGGGACGCCGGCGGGTCCGCTGTTCGTCGACCATGAGGTCCACCCGTCCGCGTCCGGCTGTGGGGCCGACGCGCCGAGCACCGGCTCCGCAGCCGGACGAGCATGATCGTCAAAGGGGCGCCGCCAGGCCGTCAGACCTTGACAGGCATCGATGTTAACGCGAACATGAGTTCGCCACCTCGACGTAACGCCATCGTCATGTTCTCCCTGCCCGCTCACGCTTCTCCCCTGGCGGGATGCCGTCGGTCGACCGTCCCTGGGTGGCGTCGTCTGGACGCTCACCAACCGCACGGAGGACAGATGTCGCTGCCACTCCCCCGCACCGGTCCGGTCATCTGCCCAGCAGGGCGTTCCGCGCGGCCCGGCCGCCCCCGACGTCTACGGTCGGCAGTGGCAGCCGCGTTGGTGGTGCTCGCCGTGTCGGCCGGGCTGCCGGCGGCCGGCCCGGTGCAGGCCGCACCAGCCGTGAACTACACCAACCCCCTGGTCAACCAGCGAGCCGATCCGCACATCGTCCGGCACACCGACGGCTACTACTACATGACCGCGACCGTGCCGCAGTACGACCGGATCGTGCTGCGACGCGCGACCACCCTGCAAGGGCTGGCGACGGCGGCGGAGACGACGATCTGGAACCGACACACCAGCGGCGAGATGGGCGCCCACATCTGGGCACCGGAGATCCACTTCATCAACAACCGGTGGTACGTCTACTTCGCCGCCGGCCGGACCGATGACGTGTGGCGGATCCGGATGTACGTGCTGGAGAACGCCAACGCGAACCCACTCAACGGTTCGTGGACCGAACGCGGCCGGATCACGACGCCCTGGGACACCTTCAGCCTCGACGCCTCGACCTTCGTCGTCAACGGGGTGCGTTATCTGACCTGGGCGCAGCAGGAACCGAGCATGCCCAACAACTCCAACGTCTACCTCGCCCGCATGGGCGCCAACCCCTGGCAGATCACGGGCACGGTGACCCGCCTGGTGGTGCCCACGTACGACTGGGAGACCCGCGGCTACCGCGTCGCGGAGGGACCGGCGGTGATCCAGCGCAACGGTCGCGTCTTCCTGACCTACTCGGCCAGCGCCACCGACGCCAACTACTGCCTCGGAATGCTGACCGCCTCCGCCACCGCGAACCTGCTCGACGCCGCCTCCTGGAGCAAGAGCCCCACACCGGTGTTCGCCAGCAACGCGGCCACCGGCCAGTACGGCCCCGGCCACAACTCCTTCACCGTCTCCGAGGACGGGCAGAGCGACATCCTCGTCTACCACGACCGCAACTACCGCGACATCAGCGGCGATCCGCTCAACGACCCGAACCGGCGGACCAGGCTCCAGAAGCTGTACTGGAACGCCGACGGCACGCCGAACTTCGGCATTCCGGTGCCCGACGGGGCCACCCCGGTCCGGCTGCGGGCACATGACCTGAGTGGCAGCTACATACGGCACTACGACTACCGGGCCCGGATCGAGCCGAACGTGACCAACCTGGCCGACTCCCAGTTCCGTATCGTCAACGGCCTCGCCGGCGGCGGATCGGTGTCGCTGGAGTCGACCAACTTCCCCGGCTACTTCCTGCGGCACCGCGGCTATGCGCTGTACGTCGAGAAGAACGACGGGTCGGCCCTCTTCGGCAACGACGCCAGCTTCCAGCGCCGGGCCGGCCTGGCCGACAGCGCCGGGCTCTCCCTGGAATCGCAGAACTTCCCCGGGCGGTACGTGCGCCACCGCGACGGGCTGCTCTACATCGAGGCGGTCAGTTCGACGGCCGAGCGCGGCTCCGCCACCTTCCACAGCGAATAGCCGCCGCCCACCACCAGACAGGAGGACCCATGCCGTTCACCATCAGAAGGCCGTCCAGCGCCGAGCCGGTCCGCCGCGCGGGGCGTACCGGTCTGGTGCTGGCCGTGATCGCCACGCTGGTCGGCGCGGCCGGTGCCGTACTGGTCGGCGCACCGCCGGCCGCCGCGGCGACCATCGACACCAACGCCTCCTACGTCCTGGTCAACCGGCACAGCGGCAAGGTCCTCGATGTCCGGGACACCTCGACGGCGGACGGCGCGGTGATCCAGCAGTGGTCCCGCAACGACGGCGCGTGGCAACAGTTCCAGTTCGTGTCCTCCGGGAGTGGCTACTACCGCCTGAAGGCCCGGCACAGTGGCAAGGTCGTCGACCTGTGGGAGTGGAACACGGCCGACGGCGCCGAATACCGCCAGTGGCCGGATGTCAACGGCGCCAACCAGCAGTTCCAGGTCCTCGACTCGGACAGCGGCTACGTCCGACTCATCAACCGCCACTCCGCCAAGGCACTCGAGGTCTGGGAGCGGTCCACCGCCGACGGCGGCCGGGTCAGTCAGTACACGGACCTCAACGGCCCGAACCAGCAGTGGCAGCTGGTAGCGGTGGGCGGCGGCAGCACCCCACCGAGCACCGGCTGCGGCAGCGGGTCGACGAACGCCGAGGCCGTGCTGAGCGGAGGCACCTGGACGGCCCGCAACGGCTCCTCGACCGTCTACACGGGCGGGGACATGCTGTCGGCGATGCAGGCGGCGGTCACCTCGCTGTCGCCGGGTCGGACGTCCAAGCAGCGCGTGGTGGTGCGCGGCTCCGGGTCGGTGAGCGCGGGTTCGCGGTTGTCACTGCCGTCGTACACGACGCTGGCGGTGTGCGGCACGATCAACGTGACCGGGTCGGGGTCGGGCGACCAGGCGCCGGTGTACTCGCGCGGCACCACCGACGTCGAGGTGCAGAACCTCACGCTGACCGGGTCGCCGCTGTACGGGATCTTCATGCGCAACGTGAACAACCTGACGCTGGGGCAGATCGACATGCGGCTCTCCTCCGGCCTGGGCATCCGCATCGACAACCACGGTGGGGACCGGGCGGTCAAGGTGCGCAACGTCCGCATCGACACCGTGTACGTGTCGGGGACCGGCACTCACGGGGTGGAGACGTACGGCGTGGACGGCCTGACCATCGGCACGGTGACGGCCCGCAACACCCGCGACTCCGGTCTGCTGCTCAACGACACGATCAACGCCACGGTGGGCACCGTCGACGCGCAGAACGCCGGGGCGGGCACCGGGTACGCGGCGTTCCGGATGGCCAACCGCAACGGCCGGGTGGGCAACTCGTACCCGACCAACATCCGGGTCGGGACCGTGATCGCGTCCGGTGGTGGCCGGGGGATCTTCTGCGTGTCCGAGTCCGGTGGCGCGGTCATCGACCGGGTGACCATCTCGAACACGGGGAACAACTCGATCCTGGTGGAGAACTGCTACAACGTCGTCATCGCCGGGGTTTCCGGAACGGTGACGGGCGGCGGCGAGGTGCGGATCGCGGCGCGGACGGAGTTCCCGATCTCCTCCGGCATCCGGTTCCAGAACCTGACCGTCAGCGGCACCAACATCACCCAGAGCCCGTGCGGTGGGGCCAACAACACCATCAGCAACGTCACGCGGATCAACTCGACGCTGACCTGGTGTTGACGGCCACCGACCGCGCCGCCCGCCGCGGCTCTGCGGCGGGCGGCGCGGTCGACGGGCGCCCTCAGGACACGGCGACGTCGCGGTAGTAGTAGCGCAGGATCGCCTGGTAGGTCCTGCCCTCGTTGGCGAGGTCACGGGAGCCGTACTGGGACAGCCAGTCCCCGTCGACCCAGCCACCACAGGCGGTCGTCGTCGCGCAGTAGTGCGCCCGCAGGATGTTGCCGCTGCGGGTCAGCCGGGTCGACCAGGTGCGGTCCACCGCGGAGGACGTCGAGGCCTGCGCCGACGACGGCCGGTAGACCTGGTCCCCGGTGTCGTCACGCACGTCGTAGCACTGCCCGCCGGGGGTCTTGCGGGTCGAGTGCAACGCCCAGTACCAGGCGTAGCTCTTGACGGCCACGGCACCGGCGTCCAGCGAGGCGTTCGGCCAGCTCGTGATCCACTCGTTCGGGAGGACGTTCTTGACGTACGTCTTGAAGTCGACCCGGTCGACGCGTCCGAGCCCGACCCGGTAGACCAGGATGGTGCTCGGCAGCTTGCTGTTGGTGCCGTCGGTGCTGCACCCCGTCGCTCCGCTGCGCAGTTCGTGCGAGGCGTTGTTGTTCTTCAACGTGGCGTTGAGGTTCGCCATCGCCCCGGCCGCGAAGTCCTGGTAGGAACCGGCGAAGTTGCTGTTGAAGTAGACCCGCACGGTCTTACCGGTCCGGTTCCACACCGACGCGGCGTTGTTCTTGACGCACAGGCCCTTGCCGTTGCCCGTGCCCTTGAAGTCGTAGCAGGTCGGTTGGGTCGTGCCGTAGTCGTCCAGGGAGTCGGTGAAGTCGGAGACCGAACCGGCCTGGTTGCTGTTGTAGTAGTAGCAGAACTCGCCGCTGTCGCAGGTGCCGTCCCGGGTGGCTGCCGCTGCCGGCGAGGCGACACTCAGGAGGGCGGTGGACATGGCGAGGACGGCGCCGACGGCGGCGAGGCCCTTGCGGATATTCACGGTGTCCTACTTCTCGTTGTAGCCCTGGGAGTTCCAGAACGCGGTCGGGTCGGCGTTGTCCAGGGTGGGGTCGCCGACGCTGACGGCCGCGTGGGTCTGCCGGCCGGCCCGGACCTCGACGTGGGTGTGCGCGCCCGAACTGGAGGACACCCCGTGCCACGACTCGTCGGCGATGATCTGGCCCTTGCTGATGGCGTCGCCCACGCCCACCCCGGACCTCGGCGCGGTGTGCAGGTAGATCACCGTCTTGTTGAGCGAGGAGTTGTAGACGGAGATCGTGGACAGGCCGCCGCTGCCGGTGGTGCCCCGGGCGACGTAGGTGACCGTTCCGGAAACCAGGGCGCGCACGTCCGAGCCCACGCTGCGGGCGATGTCGATGCCCTCGTGCCGGCCGGGCGTCGTGGTGTACCCGTCGAAGGCGCACGTGACAGTGCCGCCGCTGGCCTGGTACAGGGCGTACGACAGGTTCGTGCGCGCCGACGGCGAGAACTGGTGCGAGGCGTTGTTGTTCTTCAGCGTCGCGTTGAGGTTTCCCTTCGCGCCGGCCGCGAAGTCCTGGTAGGAACCGGCGTATCCGCTGTTGTAGTAGACGCGCACGGTCTTGGTACTGCGGTTCCAGACCGAGGCGGCCTCGTTCTTGATGCACAGGCCCTTGCCGGCGCCGGCGCCCTTGAAGTCGTAGCACGAGGGCTGCTCGGTGCCGTAGTCGTCGAGCGATCCGGTGAAGTCCGAGATCGATCCGGCGTTGCCGCTGTTGTAGTAGTAGCAGAACTCGCCGCTGTCGCAGACCCCGTCCCGGGCCGCCGCTGAGGCGGGCGATGCGCCGCTGAGGATCGAGGTGCTCGCGGCCAGCGCGATGCCGGCGGCGGCGAGGCTCTTACGGATGTTCATGGTGTCCTTTCGAGAACGGTTGGGGGTTTGCGGGTCACTGCCCGCGCTGGTACTGCTCCCAGGTCCTGATCGGGATCCGTGGGCCGTCGTCCGGGCCCTGGTTGGCCAGGCCGTTCAGGCCGAGGTAGTAGTCCCCGACCTGGTGCTGCGCCTGGCTGGACAGGTCCGTGTCGTTGATCGCCGTGGCGTGGATGTGCCACGGCCAGTCACCCTGGCTCGGGTTACGCACCCAGGCGGCGAAGCCGACCTGGCGGAGGGCTCGGGCCACCGCGGTGCGCCGGGCGGCGGTCATGCCGGTGACCGCGGTGTCCACCACGCCACCACCGTCATGGGTGCCGGCCGAGGTCGGGTCACCCCCCGGGTTGTACGAGCCCTGTTCGAGCACCAGGGCGAACCCGAGCAGACGTTGGGCCTCGGCCAGCATCGCTTGCGTACGGGCGTTGACGACCTGCCCGTCGCGCTGCACCTTGGCGCCCGGGCCGATCGGGTTGCCGACGGTGTACCGGTTCTGCCCGAGCTTGGTCAGCGACGTCGTGCCGGGCAGCCCGTTCGCGGCGAGGCCGGTGTATCCGAGCGAGCGCTGGTAGGCCGCGTACGCCGAGATGGTGACGGTGCCGAAGTAGCCGTCGACCCACTGCGCGTCGAGCAGGTTGCGGGCCTGGAGCGCCTGCTCGACGGCGAGCACGGAACTCTTCGCGCCCGGGGTGAGCGTGTTGTCGGGACGGCGCGGGTCGATCTGGGCGGCCAGGACGGTGACCTCCATGTTCACCACCGGCAGCGCCGCGGTGGTGACGGAGCGCTGGGCGGTGGCGTCGGGTGTCGCGGCCGATGCGTGGACCGGGACGCTCGCTGCCACACAGAGCGCGGCGAGCCCGACGGACAACCAGGGACGGCGCACTGTCGATCCTCCTCGTAGGGGGTGAGTCGCGTTGGGAACGGACATCACCATGCGAGGAGGCGCCTGCTGTTCGGTACCCCGTCGTCCTGTCAGATTCGTCAGGCCGCCGCCGACCTGGATGAATGCGGTGTTGTCAGCTTGCGGGCGCCCGGAACTGACAGCGAGGCGGTCGCACCCTGACGCCGCTCGCGGGCACGCTCAGGCGACGACGGTGACCATGAAGTACACCGGTCGGCGGGTGGGGAAGAACTCCTGCCCGTTCTCGTCGACCATCTTCCAACTCACCCAGCACTTCCCGGGACTGCTCGGCGCGGTGACCGGAACGCTGATCATCACCTGCTCGCCGGGCGGCGTGTCGCCGATCGCCACCCGATCCGGCACCTGGCAACCGTCCGCGTCGGCGGTCGGGTTCGTCCGCGCCAGATAACGGTTGTGCCACACGACCTTCCCCACGTTCGCGAGGGCCCACACCTTCACGAACTGGCTGTTCACCTTCACCCGCGTACCGTCGGGGATGGTGACGTCCGCGACGAACGTGCTCGAGTCGCCGGCGATCAACGAGTCCGAGAACGCCGACGACGACGGTGACGGTGACGGCGGCGAGGCGGACGACGCCGGTGCCGCGGGCGTGTCCCCGTCGTCCGGCGACGACAGGTCCCGCAGGGTCACGCCCAGCACGGCGACGATCGCCACCACCATCACCACCGCTGCGGCGGCCAGCCACGGCGAACGGCTCCGGGGCGCTGCGGCGTCCTCCTCGACCGGTGGGTACCCGGCGACCCGTAGGTCGCTCCGATACTCCGCCGAGGACAGGGCGTCACCCGGCACCGACCGCGCGTGCCTCGTCGACGGTTCCGGGTCGCCGGCGGTCTCGGCGCCGGTCGCGGCGGGCTCGGTGTCGGCGTCCGCCGACTCGGCGACGTCGGACCCGGCCGCGGCGACGTCCGACGCGGGGTCGGCGTCCGGGGTGCCGTCGGCCGAGGCCGGCCGCTGCGCCTCCTCCCACCGCCGTCGCCACTGGGCCTCGTCCGCCTCGCAGGCTCGGACGAACTCCCGGGTGGTCTCCCAGGAGGGGAACCTGGTCCCGGCGGCGGCCTCGTGCAACGTCGTGTGCGAGATCCGGCCCGACCGACCGGCCATCTTGCGGAAGGACGGGTCACCGGCCGCGGATCGCAGTGCCCGCAACTGTTCGGCGAACCCACCGGCGGCCGATCGGTCCGGAACTCCATCCGTTGCGGCGCGCTGGTCCTTCATCCACTCCCCCATGTCAGACGGCGTCGTCAGGCGTTGTCAGAGCGTGTCAGAGGCTACCGAACGGGCGACGGCAGCGATCAATGTGGTGCGTCGACGACACCGGGCCGCACGGTCCCGGTGCATCGAAGGAGGTCACCGAGGAAGAGTCTCTCCCGACGTGGCGTGCGCATCCTCGCGGCGGCCGGGCTGGCGGTGCCCGCGACGCTGGCGATCGCCGGACCGGCCCACGCCGAGACCAACCCGCGCTGCGTGAACTCGGTGCAGATCGGCGAGACCGCGTACGTCACCGTGGGCGGTCAGACCGCCGCGCGCGGCCCGGCGGTCCCCCCGCCGGGCCGCGCCCGGTCACCGCCTCACGGGCAGGGCCCACCCGCGCAGACGTCCACCACCTTGCCGGTGAGCAGAAAGATCGCCTTCTGTTTCTGGGCTCCGGCCTGGGCGCGCGGGAACTCGTGCGAGTCGTCGCCGTACTCCGGCCCGGCCGGTGCGAGGTTGGTCGGCGGCGGCGCCTGCGCCGCGCCGCTGTTCCAGACCACCATCGCCGAGCCGGTGTACGGGTACCTGCGGATCGGCGCGATCCCCCAGTACGGGCGCACGTCCGAGGACCAGCCGTCGGCGACAGCCGGAGTGTGCAGGCGGGCACCGATGGTGCGCGCCTGGACCTCGGCCGCGGCGGGCGACACCTGCTGGTCGCCGAAGGCCACGTGCATCAGCATCTGGTGTGCCGGGGTACGCGGCAGCGGCCGGTCGGTCATGTGCTGCGCGTACCCATTGGCCTCGGACCGGTCCCACAACATCTGCAGCAGCGCGAGAATCAGCTGCTGGTCGGCCCGGTCCGGGTAGTAGCCGTCCAGCACGGTCTGGAACGGGGCGAAGTCCACGCTGCGTTGCAGGAGTGTGGAGTAGTTCATCGCCGGTACGCCGAGCACGGAACGGGTCCAGTCCTGCGCGATGGCGGTGAGTGCCCCGCCGTTGATGCCGCCCTGGCTGTTGCCGTCGTAGTGCAGCCCTCCCGCCAGGTTGATCAGCGGTCGAGCGGTGGCGTCGCGGAAGGCCGGATGGGCGGCGAGACCGCCCGGGTGGATCATCGTGCGGCCCAGGAAGAGGAAGTTCAGGAAGCTCTGCTGCAACCGGTCCGCCACCGCGGGGAAGGCGCTGAGGTCGGTGAAGGCGCCGGCCACGTAGGGGACGTCGGCGGCGGCCATGCCGATCCAGCTGGTGGCGCAGAAGGTGAAGTTGTGGGTCTTCGCCATCGTCCTGACGTTGCCGGCGTTGACCTCGGTCGGCCTGCCGAGCAGGCCGTGGCCGTAGAGCGACAGGTGAGCCGGCTTCGCGGCGGTGGCGCTGCGCGGGATGGTACAGACGAAGTCGGCGGCCAGTGTCGCGCCGGACGGAGTGGGCAGGGCGTTCGGCGTCTGCGGCGTCCCGGGGCCGCCGGCTGGTCCGTAGTGCAGCCCGGAGCCGGGACCGCCGTCGCCGGTCAGATACGACGGTACGCCGATGGTGCCGGTCACCTGACGGGCGATCAGCGGCTCCTGCTCCGGGGCGTAGTCGGTCACCTGGGTGACGGTGAACGACGGCGCGGCCCGACCGAGGGCGGCGAACGCGCCGTCCCGCATCGCCAGCATCCGCCCGGTCAGGCCCTGCCGGCTGGCGACGGTGAAGTCCCAGGCCAGGTAGAGGCTGTGCCGCGTGACGCCGGCCCTGGTCAGGTCGGTGACGATCCGTCTCATCTGCGGGGCGCGACTGTCCCGATGGCCGAGGCCGACACCTGTCACGTACGACCTGAACGACGCCGGCGCCGGGATCGTCGCCCCGGTGCCGTCGCGCATGCCACGCAGGCCGACGACGTAGCGGGTGCCCTCGGTCAGCGCCACCGCCGGCCGGATGATCAGCACCTGCCGGTCGGGCTGGTCGACCGCGTGCGCGTCCAGCTCGGCCCAGTACGGCGTGCGCTTCCCGGTCCGCGCGTCGAGCAGGACGATCGGCGCGTCCGGTGCCAGCGAGCGGCCGATGTCGGTGACCGGCGCGATCCCGGTCGCCGCCGCGTCGAGGCCGGGAACCCGCACCAGGATGGGTGAGCCGGGGCTGAACCCGTCCTGCCGGTTCCACTCCGTCGGGTCGATCGGGGTCCCCTGCACGTTGGCCGGCATGGCGGAGGCGGCGATCCGCACCCGCTTGCCGGTGGGGCTGGTCCGGTCGGGCACGGTGAAGTAGTCGTTCGGGAACGGCAGCAGGCAGGCGGTCGGGTCGATCGGGTCGCAGGACGGACGTCCCGTTGGTCCGGCAGTCGTCGGCGGCGCCGCGGGGGCCGCCGTGCCGAGCAGGACGGCGCCCGCGGTCACCAGCACGGACACGGCGAGACGGAGCCCTCGGGAAGTGGTCACACGCATCTCCTTCGACGCAGGACGGCGGATCGATGAAGGACCGACGGTGGTGTTCTTCCTACGCTTGTGAAAGAAGCTCGGCAAGCATCGATCCGTCGGTCCCGCGTCGAAGGAGGACGGCAGACCCCGGTCAGGCGGTGATCACCGGCCAGGCGTACGCGAGCAGGGCGCAGGCGGCGCCGAGCAGCGCGAGCGAGACACCCCGGGTGGGCAGTGGCAGGGCCGCGAGCACGATCAGGATGACGGCGACGATGTACAGGAACGCCTGGGCGGACATATTGGTCTCCTCGTTCAAGGGGTGACTGGCGAGTGAATCTCCCGCCGAGATGCCCCCGGGCGTGATCGCGGAAACGTCCCGGCCGAGCACGAGTTCGTCGACAGTGTGGTCCGCGACGCGTGCCCTGTGCCTACGCCGCGAGGAGCAGAGCTTCGGAACCCACCGGCCGGAACCCGGCCGCCTGGAAGGCGCGCACACTGCGCGCGTTGCCGACGGCCTGCTGGGACCAGACCGGTCGACCGTCCGGCACCAGATGCCGGGCCGCTGTCGCCAGCGCTCTCCCCAGGCCCCGGTGGCGATGCTCGTCGTCGACCTCGATCGCCACCTCCCAGCGGCCGGCCACCCCTCGGCCGAGAACGATCACCCCACCCTCGGCGGCCCAGACGCGCACGTCGTCACGACGCCGACGGGCCCTGACCTCGCGCGGATGATCAGCCTCGGTCAGCTCGGTCAGCTGCAGTGGCGGAGCCCCGTTGAGGCAGCTCGCCACGGTCAGCAGGTCGATGGTGTCCATGGACCGCCGGGTGCGGTCGAGCAGAGCACCCAGGAAGCGCGGATTCATCGTGGCCGCCAACGGGTCGCACTCGACAGCGGCCACCGTACGGCGTACCCATTGGGGGTCCTCGTCGGTGAACACCACCGAGTGGCCGGTGAAGGCGATGACCCCGGCGTCGCGGCGGCTCGGTTGCGCGACCACTGTGGTCCCGCCGTCCGACGGCGGGAAGTCCCCGTGTGTCGCCGCCTCCAGGATGTCCGCCAACGTACGCTCCATTGTCGTATCCTCCCCCGTCCCGCCGCGCCGTCGCCGAGGGGCGCGCTCCGCCGCTACGGCGAGGGCCTGCGGTACCAGACTCGGGGCCGCCCGTCAGGGGCGATGACGACGTCCGTTCGTACCCGATAGACCTGCTCGATCCGGCTTGAGGTGAGAACCTCGACGGGCGTACCCGCCGCGACCACCCGGCCCTCGCACAAAAGCACCAACCGGTCGCAGTACCGGGCGGCCAGATTGAGATCGTGCAGGGTCACCACGACGGTGCTGGTCGACTCGGCGAGGAACCGCAGCAGCTCCAGTTGGTGCCGGATGTCCAGATGGTTCGTCGGCTCGTCGAGCAGCAGCAGATCCGGTTCCTGCACCAGGGCACGGGCCAGGTCCACCCGCTGCCGCTCGCCGCCGGACAGGCTGGACCAGCGCCGCTGCTCGAAGCCGGCCAGACCGGCCTCGGCGAGAGCGCGCCGTGCCAGGTCAAGGTCTGCGGCGCCGACCCCGGCAATGCGCGGCCGGTACGGGATCCGGCCCAGCAGAACCACCTCCAGTGCGGACATCTCCACATCGGTGGCGACCTGTTGGGTGACCACCGCGATCCGCCGAGCGAGGGCACGTCGGGGTATCGCCCCTACCGCAACATCGTCGAGCAGCACCCTCCCGGACTCCGGTCGGGCCAGTCCGGCCAGTAGCCGCAGCAGGCTCGACTTGCCGGAGCCGTTCGGCCCGAGCAGCCCGACCGTGACGCCCGGCTCGGCGGTGAGCGCCACCCCGGCCAGGATGCGTGCGCCGGCGACACCCCACCCGACCCCGTCCGCGTGCAGCCGCGCCGGCGAGGCTCCAGCCCGGTACTGGTCACCGCCTGGCCGGGCCTCTCCGGCACCGCCGGCTGCCCGGCCATCGCTGTCCACGCTTCGGCCGGCAGCGTCCGACCCGATCATGGTGTGCCCGTCCGACGTCGCATGACCAGCGCGAACACTGGCACCCCGAGCAGCGCGGTGAGCACGCCCACCGGCAGTTCCTGTGGCGAGAAGACCGTCCTCGCCACAGTGTCCGCCCAGATCAGGAAGATCGCGCCGATCACCGCGCAGGTGGGCAGCAACGTGCGATGCCGGGTGCCGAGCAGGAACCGGACGGCGTGCGGCACGGTCAGCCCGACGAAGCCGATGGCACCGCTCGCGGCGACCAGCGCGGCCGCCATCAGGGCTGTGACGCTGAACAGCAACAGCCGGGTACGCCCGGGAGAAAAGCCGAGCGAACGAGCGGTATCGGTGCCGAACGCGAACGCGTCCAGCGCCGGCGCACTGGTCCAGCAGACCAGCACGCCGAGCCCGACAACCACGGCGCTCAGCGCCACCGCCTGCCAGGACGCCGCCGTCAGCGACCCGAGCAGCCAGAACGTGACGCTACGAGTGTCCTGGGTGTGCGCGTCCGAGATCACGATCAAGCTGGTCACCGCGCTGAAGAGCTGCGAGACGGCCACCCCGGCGAGAACGATCCGGGTTGGCTCGCCGGCCCGCCGACCGGCCAGCAGCAGGACCGCGCCGAACGCGGCCATGCTGCCGACGAACGCGCCGGTGGTCAGATCGAGCGGGCCGGCGCCGATCCGGATGCCGAGGACCAGCACCGCCACCGCGCCGGTTGAGGCGCCGGACGACACACCGAGCAGGAAAGGGTCGGCCAGCGGATTACGCGTGAGCGCCTGTAGCACCGCGCCGCACACCGCCAGACCGGCGCCGACCAGTGCGGCCAGCAGCACCCGGGGCAGCCGGAGGTCCCACACGATGCTGTCCGGCAACGCCGGTAAGGGCTGGACCGGCAGGCCCACATGGCTGGCCACCGCCCGCAGGACGCTGTCCACGGGCAGATCGGCCGAGCCCACGCTGACCGCCGCCGCGATGGTGACCAGCAGCAGGAGAAAGGCCAGCGGCAGAACGTACCGACCGAGTTTGGGCACGCTGGCGGGGGGTGACGAGTCCCGTCGCCTCGACGCGGGCGAGTTGCTCGCCGAGACGGCGGATCGTGCGGCTCGTGGCGTCATCGACGGGCGAACACCACGTAGTCGTCGAGGTACTGCCAGACTGTGCCGACCTCGGCGAAGCCTGCCGTGCGGAGGGCCGCGAGGTGGAATTCCAGTGAGGCCGGGGCCTGCGGCGGCCGGTCGGCGAACCGCCGATCCCGCTCGGCGGTCAGCCCGGCCAGTTCCGGATGTCGGGCCGCCTCGGCGTACCACGCGGAGTAGGTGAGCGCTCCGGCGGCGAAAGTCTCCCGCTGCACCTGCGCGTCATGCCGGTGGGCGATGTCGCGCAGGGCGGGCGCCGATTCGTCGTAGCGGAGGTGGTCGGCGTTGAGCAGCACGCCACCGGCGGGCAGTAGCCGCGCCACTGTGGTGTAGACGCGCAGCAGTTGCTCCGGCGCGAGCCAGTGCAGTGCCGTCGAGGTGAGCACGGCGTCGACCTGCCGTCCGGTCAGCGCCTCCTCCCAGCCGTCGACCACCAGGTCGACGTCGTGGACCTCGGCCCGCCCGGCGTACCGGCCCACGGCATGCCGCGCCACCTGCAGAAGGATCGGGTCGTAGTCGACCGCGACGGAGGTGGCCAGTGGAAACTCGGCCAGCATCCGGTCGCTGATCGCACCGGGACCACAGGCCAGATCCAGGATGGTGAGATCCTCCGGGCAGTGCAGTCGCACCACGTCGGCCATCGCATCGAACCGCAGGTCGCGGTGGGCCACATAGGCGGACTGCTGCGCGTTCCAGAGGTCGAGTAGACGCCGGGCGGCCGACTGGTCCAGCGCGACGACGTCGGTGCCGGTCGGCGGGGTCATCGGGCCGTCCCGTGCAGGCTGGCGCCGACCAGCTGCGCCGCCTGGACGCTGCGGACCGACGGATCCATCGACGAGCCGGGCACCGTGACGAAACGTCCGGCGACCACCGCGTCCAGCTTCGACGTCACCGGGTTGCGGCGCAGGAAATCGATCTTCGATTGGGCGCTGTCGCCGTCGCCGCCCCTGGTCAGGTCCGCCAGCACGATCACGTCCGGATTTCGTTTGGCGATCTCCTCCCAGTTGCCGGCGGGCCACTTCTGGCTGGCATCGGTGAACGCGTTGCGGACACCCAGCAGCGAACTGATCGCGTCCGGAACTCCGCCGTGCCCGGCCACGTACGGGGTGTTCGTGCCGGAGTAGTACCAGAGAAGTGACGGGCCGGCGCCCGGCGCGGCCGTCGGCGCCGCGCCGCGGGCCTCGTCCAGACGACTCTGCTGGTCGTGGATCACCTTCTCGGCCCGCTCCGGAACTCCGAAGACGCTGGCGATGTCGCGGATCTCCTCGAAGATCCCGTCGAAGGTGACCGTCTGGGTCGCGTCCGCCGGTTTCTCGCACGCGAACTCGGAGAGGTACGCCGGTACACCGAGGGTGGCCAGGTCGGCACGTGGACCTGCGGCGTCCGGGGCGTACGCGGAGGTGTAGGTCGAGTAGACGAAATCCGGGTTCGCCGCGCGGACCGCCTCGCGCGACGGATAGAGCTTCGCCAGCACCGGCACCTTCTCGTACGCCTGGCGCAGGTCGGGAAGCACCGGGTCGGTCTGGTAGCTGGTGCCGATCATCCGGTCGGCGAGACCGAGGCTGAGCATGATCTCGGTGGCGTTCTGTTCCAGCGCGATCGCCCGCTGGGGTGGCGCGGTGACGCTGACGGGTAGCCCGCAGTTGGTCAGGTGGATCGGGGCGGCCAGGTGGCTCTGCGCGGCCGGTGTGGCGGTTCCAGCGTCGGCGCATCCCGCGCTGGCCAGCACCAGACACAGCCCCGCCTTAACGAAAACGGTTTTCATGAGCGGGAACATACCAACGGCGTCTCGACGGCGTACAGGCGGGTGTGGGTGGTGATCGCCGGTAGTCCCGCGGCCGCAAGATCGAGGTCCGGCGGGTGGACGACCTCGGCGCGTCTCGCACCCTGGACCGGGTCCGGCTGACCTGGGAGGCGGCGTACGCACGGACGTACCAGATCCAGGTCTCCCCGGACAACGCCACCTGGTCGACGGTCCACACCACGACCACCGGCGACGGTGGTGTGGACGACATCGCCATTTCGGCCACCGGTCGCTACCTGCGCGTCCACGGCACCCAACGGGCCCTGCCCGCGTACGGCTACTCGCTGTGGGAGTTGGAGGTCCACGGCAGCTGAGTCGGCGCTCCCGTCCCCAGCCTCGCCCGCCGAGGCACCGTTCCCCCCTCCGGTCCGCCGTCGAACCGTCCCCTCCGTGACGGCGGACCACCACCGGGCAGCCGGTGCGGCCGGCGTTCCCCGGCCGCACCGGCTGCCGCCCGGACCTCATCGGCGGGGCGACACGTGGAACACAGGCCCTGGCTCACGGAACACGGTGGCCGCCTAGGGCCTGAGGCGCGGCGCCCTGTCGCGGATTGCGAGGGTGCACGTCAGCCTGTGGGTGCGAGCGCGGCGCGGCGCGTCCGCAGGTGGGCGCATTCGATCTCGTTGGTGACCAGCGCCAGGGCCTCGTCGTAGGCGACACGGGCGTCGGCGTCGCGGCCGAGCCGGGTCAGCAACTCAGCGCGGGTGGCGGGCAGCCGGTGGTAGCCCGGGAGGTGCACCTCCTCCAGCGCGGCCAGGGCCACCGTCGGCCCGTACACCTCGGCGACGGCGACCGCCCGGTTGAGCGCGACGACCGGGGTCGGCGTGAGCGCGAGAAGCTGGTCGTACAGTGCCAGGACCTGCCGCCAGTCGGTGGCGGCGCCGTCGGTGTGCACAGCGTTGATCGCGGCCTGGATCTGGTACGGCCCGGGTCGGTCGAGCCGCAGGCATCGGCGGACCAGGTCGTGGCCCTCGGCGACGAGTCCCCGGTCCCACAGTGACCGGTCCTGGTCAGCCAACAGCACCAGGTCGCCGGTGGGGCTGAGCCGCGCCGCACGGCGTGCCTCGGTCAGCAGCAGCAGGGCGAGCAGACCCACCACCTCCGGCTGGTCGGGCATCAGCGCGGCCAGTTCGCGGGCGAGTCGGATCGCCTCGGCGCACAAATCGGTCTTGATCAACGGCCCGGCGGTGGACGTGTAGCCCTCGTTGAACATCAGATAGAGCACCGTGAGCACGGGCGGCAACCGGTCCGGCAACTCGTGTGCGGCCGGCACCCGGTAGGGGATGGCGGCGTCGCGGATCTTCCGCTTGGCACGCACGATCCGCTGGGCGACGGTCGTCTCCTGGACCAGGTACGCCCGGGCAATCTCCGGTACGTCGAGACCGCCGAGCAGGCGGAGCGTGAGAGCGGTACGCGCGTCGGGGGCGAGCGCCGGGTGGCAGCAGGTGAAGATGAGCCGCAGCTGATCGTCCTTCACCGGCCCCACCTCGTGCGGCTCGTCGTGTTGGCTCAGGAGCAGCGCCTGGGCGTGTCGGGCCTCGCGGGTCGATTCCCGACGCAACCGGTCGATCGCCCGGTTGCGGGCTGTCGTCACGATCCAGGCGCCCGGGTTCGGCGGTGTGACCTGCCACTTCTCAAGCGCGATGGCGAAGGCGTCCTGGACCGCCTCCTCGGCGAGGTCGATGTCACCCAGGACGCGGACCACTGTGGCGACGCAGCGCCCGTACTCGGCGCGGTAGATGTCTTCCAGATCCATGTCGTCGCCCACCTCCTCGTCGGGTTCGCAGCCAGTAGGCAGAGTGCTGATCCTCTCGCAGAGGTCAGACGGTGTGCGGCGTGAGGGCGGACGGCCCGTCGGGTTTCGCCGGTCGCCACGCGGGGGTAGCCGATGGGTCATGAACCGCAATCTCGTCACGGCTCTGCGGATCGCCTGGGGCTTGCCGGAATTCCGCGACGGCGTGCGCCACCTCGTCGACCTCGACGAGGTGGCGGTGCTGCTCGCCGCACTGTCCGATCCGGATCACGACCGCGAGGTCGAGCGCAGCCTGTTGGGCCTGCTGCGGTCCGGTCTCGACACGACCGAGATCCGGGAGGCGGTGCTGCTGCTGCTCGAAGAGGACGACGTGCGCCGGCCGCTCGTCGGGGCGATGACGGAACCCCTCGCGGCCCGACCGGGTCAGGCTGCCGCCATCGCCTCGGCCGCCGAGGATCCGGCGGTACGGCGTGAGCTGCGGGCGGTGCTGGACAGCGCGCGGGCGCGCCAGCTGATCTGGCAGGCTGTCGACGACCAGATGGAGGACAACCGCGTCGGCGTGATCCACCGGGCGGCGGTGTTGTTCGTGCGGCACCGCAGCGTCCGGCGTCTCGTGTGGGCTCTGCGCCGGCACGGTGTGTTGCGTGAACTCCGCCGACGGGCGGACGATCCTTCCCCGACCGGCTGAGGGCGGGGTGGACCCGCGACGACGGTGACCAGGAACGGGGTGCCCATGACGCCGGAGGTGTCACCGCGCCGGGCCAGAGCCGTGCTCGTCGCACTCTCGCTCGGCGCGTTCGCGTTCATCACCACCGAGCTGCTGCCCGTCGGCCTGCTGACGCACATCGCTCCCGACCTCGACCGCTCCCGGTCCCAGGTGGGTCTGCTGGTCAGCGGGTACGCCATCGTGGTCGTGCTGGCCTCCGTACCGCTGGCCCGGCTGACCCAGCGGATCCCCCGGCGTCACCTGCTCGGTGTCACGATGCTCCTGTTCGCCGCCGGCAACGCCACCGCCGCGCTCGCCCCGACCTACGACGTGCTCGCCGGCTCCCGTCTCGTGACCGCCCTCGCCCAGGCGCTGTTCTGGTCCGTCGCCACGGCGACGGTGACCGGGCCGTTCCCCGTCGCGGTGCGCGGCCGGGTGGTGGCGCTGTTCGCCGCCGGGGCGACGCTCGCCCCGGTGCTCGGCGTGCCCCTGGGCACCTGGCTCGGGCAGCAGGCCGGGTGGCGGGTGGCGTTCGCGGTGCTGGCCGGGGTGGGTCTGGTCACCGCCGCGGCGGTGGTCGTCCTCCTTCCCTCCTATCCCCCGGCCGCCGGCGGCGCTGCCCGGGGCACGGCACCGGACGGCCGACGCTTCCTCCGGTTGTTGATCGCGACGGCGCTCGGCATCGGCGGCTTCATGACCCTGCAGACGTACGTCACACCGTTCCTGCTGGACGTGAGCCGCTTCGGCGACGCGATGCTGGCACCGCTGCTGTTCGTCTCCGGCGCCGCCGGCGTCGTCGGCACCCTGGCGGCGGCGCGGACCCTGGACCGCTGGCCGATCGTCTCCATGCTGACGCCGCTGAGCATCGGCACCGCCTCGCTGTTCGGTCTGTACGCGCTCGGCGGGCTCCGACCCGGCGTGGTGGTTCTCCTCGCCGGAATCGGTCTCGGCTACGCGGCGTTCGGCTCCGGCGTGCAGAACCGGATGCTGCACCTCGCGCCGGGTAGCACCGACATCGCCTCGGCCGGTGTCAGTACCGCGTTCAACGCCGGCATCTGCGGTGGTTCACTGCTCGGCGGTGCTCTCCTGTCGACCTCGGGGGCGCGCCCACTGGCATTCGTCGGCGGGCTGTTGACGCTGACCGCTCTCGCCCTGCTCGCCGTCGACGCGCGGCGGGGCCACGCCTCGCCAGCGCCGACCGGGGTCGATCTGGGCACCAGCCCCGCGACAGTCGGGCACACGGCTCGGCGCTCCGACTGAGTCTCGCCACGCGCCACTGCGGGTGAGGGGGCCTGACTAGGGGTTATTCACCAGCAATATCTAGTGTTGTCTATTCCACACCGAACCTCCTACCCCCATCGGAGCGCGACGTGCGGAAATCCCGTCTGGTAACCCTCGCCCTGAGCCTGGCCACGGCCCTGGGCACCACCCTCACCCTGGCAGCGCCCGCCCAGGCCGCTCCCGCCGACCACTACGTCGCCCTCGGCGACTCCTACTCCTCAGGGGTGGGCGCCGGCAGCTACACCGCCGAAAGCGGGTCGTGTCAACGCAGCACCAACGCCTACCCGGCGCTGTACAACGCCAACGTGCGACCCGCGTCGTACCGCTCGGTCGCCTGCTCCGGCGCCACCACCACGAGCGTCGTCAACACCCAACTCAGCGCGCTCAGTGCCACCACCACCCTGGTCAGCGTCTCGGTCGGCGGCAACGACGTCGGGTTCGCCACCATCATGACCACCTGCGTGCTGTACGGAACCACCGAGTGTGTCAACGCCGTCCAGGCCGCCGAGAACAAGGCCCGCGCCGACCTCGGCAACCTGCTGGCCACCGTCTACAACGGAATCCGCACCCGCGCGCCCTCGGCCCGGGTGGTGGTCGTCGGCTATCCGGTCTTCTACCAACTGGGCACGACGTGCCTCGGGCTCAGCGCCACCTCGCGCGCGAAGATCAACGAGGGCATCAACCTGGTGGACGACATCATCAAGAACTCTGCCCAGGCCGCCGGCTTCACCTTCGCCGACGTCCGCTCGCAGTTCGTCGGACACCAACTGTGCAGCTACGGCGAGAAGTGGCTGCACGCCCTCAACATCACGAACATCGGTGTCTCCTACCACCCGACCGCGGCCGGTCAGACCAGCGGCTACTACCCGGTCTTCCGCTCCGTCGCCGGCTGAGCCGACACCAGGGGTACGCGGGGCTCGACGCCGCGCGTACCCCCACAGCTCGTCGCCGCCCTCGACTCCGAGGGCGACATCTCGCACCTGGAGACCGGTCGACATCACCAGCTCGAACAGCCCTACTGAGGCACGTGACGGCTCAGTGGCCGCGGAACGCCTCCTCCAGCCACCACGACCCCCGCGCGGCGCGGACCTTGGCGTCGACCACCAGCGGTCGGGTACGGGAACCGGCGAGCCACTCGCTCACCGGCCCGAGGTCGTCGACGGTCCGGACGGTCACCCCGTCGCAGCCGTAACCACGGGCGACGGCGGCCAGGTCGGTGTCGGGGAAGGTGACCGTCGCCAACGGGTGACCGTCCGGGCCGAAGTGGTGCACCTCGGCGCCGTACGCCGCGTCGTCGTAGATCACCACGAGCAGCGGTGACGCCAACCGGACGGCGGTCACCAGCTCGGTGGCGGACATGACGAAACCGCCGTCGCCGACCGCGGCGACGGTGAGCCGGTCCGGCCGGGCAACCGCCGCGCCGAGCGCGCTGGCCAGGCCGAGCCCGACCGACTGGAACGCCTGGGTGAAGCAGAACCCGGCCACGTCCGGGACGTCGAGCCACATCGACGGGTAGCCCATGAAGTTGCCGGAGTCGACCACCACCGTCCGGTCGGCCGGCAGCAGGTCGTCCAGGGCGACCGAGAGCGTCCTCGGGTCGATCGTCGACTCGTCACTCTCGTCCCGGTACGGCACGGCCCGCCACCGGCCGTGGTCGCGAATCCGCTGGGCCAACGCCGGCGTACGCCAGCCGCCGATGCCCGTGGTGTCGGCGTCCAGCCGGCCGAGGACCGCCTCGGCGACGGCCGTCACCTCACCGGCCACGCTCAGGTCGACCGGGCGGTTCACCCCGAACGCGGCCGGGTCGTGGTCCACCTGGACGACGACCGCGGTGGGTGGGATCAGTTCGCCGTGCCGGGTGGTCCACATGTTCAGCGTGCTGCCCCACGCGACGACCAGGTCCGCCGTGCCGATCAGTTCGGCGGCGAGCGGGGTGGCGAAGCCGCCGGCCACGTCGAGATACCACGGGCTTCCGGCGAACAGGCCCTTCGCCGCGGCCGACACCGCGAGCAGCGCGCCACAGGCGTCGGCGAGCCGGGTCAGCGGTTCCCGGGCGGTCCGAGCACCCCGACCCGCGATGAAGACCGGCCGGCGGGCGGCTCGCAGGGCGGCCAGCAACGGCTCCACCTGCGGCTCGACGGCCGGGGCCGACGCGGCCACAGGGAGTGGACCGGACCACGGCTCGACAGCCGCTCCCTGCACCTCCAACGGGAGGCCCAGCACCACTGTCGCACCCCGGGCGGCGGCCCGGTACGCCGCGCTCGCGTCCTCCGCCGCGTGCGCCGCGCGTACCCGATGGAACTCGGCCCCGACCGCGGCGGCGAGCCCCGGCAGGTCGATGAAGAAGTTCGACCGGGGCGCGGTCGCCTCCGGGGCCAGGACCACCATCGGGGTACGGCTCTTCGCGGCCTCGGTGAGGCCGGTCATCGCGTTGGTGACACCCGGGCCCTGGTGCACGGAGAGCAGGCCCACCGTCCCGGAGGTGCGGGCGTACCCGTCCGCCATGCTCGCCGCGCCACCCTCGTGAGCCGCTGCGACGAACCGGGCGCCGGCCGCCACCAGCGCGTTCGTGACGTGGAAGTTGCCGCTGCCGACCACCCCGAAGACACACCGAGCGCCGTGTTCGTAGAGAACCCGCCCGACCACCTCGGCTACCCGCATCGGTGGCCCGCTCCTACCGTTCGACGAGGGCGAGGACCCGGCACGGGCTGCCGGACCCGGAGACGATCGGCAGTGGTCCCGCGATCACCACCGCGCCGGTCGCCGGCAACTGCGCCAGGTTACGGAGTTGGGTCAGGCCGTACTTGTCCTGGCCGAGCAGGAACGAGTGGCACGGGAACGGCGGGTCGAACGAGTGCGCGGCGCCCGCGTCGGTCCCGACCGTCTCCACCCCGACGCCCTGGATCGGCGACTCCTCGGCCAGCCAGCGCGCGCACTCCACAGAGATGCCCGGGGTACGACCGCCGTTCGCGTACCGCTGCGGGTCGTCGCCGTACGCGTCCCAGCCGGTGCGGTACAGCAACCAGCCACCGGTGGGCAGGGCACCGTGTTCCGCCTCCCACGCCTTGACGTGCTCGACCTCCAGCAGGAAGTCAGGATCGGCGGCGGCGTCGGCCGCGTGGTCGATCACCACAGCCGGGGCGATCAGCTGGCTCACCGGCACCTGCGACACGTCCGCGCCCTGTTGACCGGTGACCCAGTGCACCGGGGCGTCGAAGTGGGTGCCGGTGTGCTCACCGGTCGAGAAGTTGTTCCAGTACCAGGCCGGACCACTGTCGTCGTACCGGCTGATCTCGCTGAGCTGAAACGGCCAGGTCTGGCCGAACTGCTCGGGCAGACCCAGGATCGGGGTCTGGTCCGAGAGTGGAGCGGTGAGGTCGACAACCTGAATCCGGCCGCTGGATAGAGCGGCGACAAACTCCTGCAGCACCGTCATGCGGCGACGGTACACCGCACTTAACTCCACGATGGACCTCCGAACGCAGTGTGTCGGCGGCTCCTGACTGCGTCGGATCGGCAGGTCCTGGGTCACGCGAAATTCCGCGTTGATGTGGCACCGCTGTCGCTAACGTACGCGGATGAGCGCTACCCGGATGGCCGGCCTGCGGCTGCGGTTCTTCACCGACCCTGGAGAGTTCCTGGCGGTAGCGGACGATTACCTACGTGCCGATCCGGTCGGCTGCACCATCGTCACCACCCACACGCACCGGCTGTTGTCGCAGCGTAGCGCGGGGATTCCGCAGTCGGACCGCGACTGGTGGCTGGCGGTCGTCGACGACTCCGGCGCCGTGGTCGGCGCCGGAATGCGTACGACGCCCTATGCCCCCTATCCGCCGTACCTGCTGCCCATGCCCGACGAGGCGGCCGTCGCGCTGGCCCACGCGTTGCACGAGCGCGACGAGGAGGTGCTCGCTGTCAACGGGGCCCTGCCCACCGTCGACCTGTTCGCCACCGAACTGACCCGACTCCTCGGGGGTCGAGCCCAGGTCGCGCAGCACATGCGGCTGCACGAGCTCGGCGAGCTGACCTGCCCGCCACCGGTGCCCGGCCGCCTGGTGGTCGCGACCGAGGACGACCTGGAACTGGTCGCGCGGTGGTACACCGCGTTCACGGGCGACGCCGACGAACAGGCGGGTCGACAGCGCGGCACCAGTACGCACGACGCGCCTGAGCGCGACGAGCTGCTGCGCCGCCTTCGAGCCGGACGGCTGTGGTTCTGGGTCGACGAGACCGGGCAGCCGGTGCATCTCACCGGTGCCAACCCACCGTCGTTCGGTGTGGCACGCGTCGGCCCGGTGTACACGCCGCCGAGCCAGCGCGGCCGTGGTTGGGCCAGCAACGCGGTAGCCGAGGTTTCCCGGCAGATCCAGGCGGAGGGCGCACGGGTCTGCCTGTTCACCGACCAGGCCAACCCGACCTCGAACAAGATCTACGCTGCCCTCGGCTACCGACCGGTCGTCGACATGGCCAACCTCGTCATCGTCCGCTGACACCGCGGTCGCCATGCAGCACGCCCACGGCGACGTGCCGTGGTTGCACGCCTGAGCCGAGCACCGACGGACTTACATGATCAAGTGATGAAAAATAGTTCGCAGAGCCATTTCTGACCTACTTTTCATCACTTGATCACGCCGCACAGCGGAGGACCAGCCGCCTTCGTGCTCTGCAAGAAGCGTGCCACATCTTCGGCGGTCGGGTCACCGCGTCGCCTCGCTCGGCAGTTGGTGGCGGCGGATCAGCCGCTGCCCGATGAAGGTCCGCCACACCCGGTCGGCGACCGTCGGTTCGACGATCCAGAGCCGACGTTGCGCGTCGGCGAGGGTGAGCGGCGCGGTGAAGAGGTCGAGGAACAGTCGGCTGCTGCGGTTGAGCGCGTACACCTGGCCGTCGGCCCGCCGGAACAGGTGCCGGTCCGCCGGCAGGTCGCCCGGGACGCCGTCCTGGTCGTCGGACCGGATCCGCCGGTACGCCTCCCAGACCTGCTCGTCGTCGCGGTCCACGAAGGTGCCGTTGGCGAGGAACTGGGTCTGGTCGTCGGTGTCGTGCCGGACCCGGTCGTGGGCGAGCACGCCGCGTACCGCGGTGCCGTAGCGGTCGTGGTAGAAGAACGTGTGCGGGGTGTCGGTGCTGCCCAGCCACGGACGGTGGAAGTGCCCGGGGTTGAGACCGGCCTTGGCCTGCGCGACCTCCTCCTGCGCCGCCTCGGTCACCGGCTCGTCGTACTTCAGCATCCGGACGATGTCCGAGCCCTCCACCGGTCGCACGTTGGTGATGCCGAACCGGTCCGGCTCCTTGGCGACGATGGCGCCCGGGGTCAGCATGAAGTCGCCGAGCCCGCCGAGGGTCCACAGGTCCGGGTTCTCGCGCAGGAACGTGATGCTGTCCAGCGCCTCCTCGCGGGTCTCGGTCGGAAAGCCGGTGAAGCCCATCATCTGTACGCCGATGTTGGCCTTGGTCATCGCGGTCATGGTGCGGCGTACCTGCTCCGGTTTGGTGCCCTTGTCGATCAGGTCGAGGATGCGCTGGTTGCCGGACTCGAAGCCGACCGAGATGGCCACGCAGCCGCTGCGCCGCAACAGTTCGCACCGCTCATCCGACCAGTACTTCTCCAGCCGGATCTCGGCGCCCCAGCGGAAGTCGAGCCCCTGCTCGACGGCCCGTTCGGCGAAACGCAGGATGGTCGCGGGAGCGAGCACGTCCACCGAGAAGTAGATGAACTTGGCGAACTTCGACAGCTCGGTGACGTCCGCGATCATCGTGTCCACGGTGTCCTGCCGCCACGGGCTGGTGGGTCCGTCGGTGTTCAGGCCGTAGTCGCAGAACGTGCACTTGTTCCAGTAGCAGCCTCGGGTCGGCGAGTAGTAGACGAACTTCTCCGGGCTGAGGTAGAGATCCCAGGGCAGGCCGGAGAAGTCCGGGACCGGCACCTGCGCCAGGCGTTCGTAGCGCAGGGGCAGCTGACGCTGCCGGCCGTACTTGGGGTGCAGGCGGACGTTGGGGTGCCCGGCCGGCAGGGTGCCGGTCGCGACCGCGTCCAGGATCTCCGTGTACGCGCTCTCCCCCTCACCGACCACTATCGCGTCGAAGTCGGCCAGCACCTGGAAGACGTACTCCGGCTTGCTGGCGCACTTCCACACGTCGGAGATCTCCGTACCGCCGGCGATGAGGAAGACGTCCGGGCAGGCCCGCCGGACGAGTCGGGCGATCCAGAGCGCGAACGGCAGTTGCCACTGGTAGGTGGCGCTGATCCCGATCACCTGGTTACCGCCGGCGGTGAGGCGCGGGATCAGCACGTCCTCGTAGTACGGCTGGAAGGGTCGGTTGAGCCGGCCGAGCAGCGCCTCGTCGGTCAGCGCCGCCACCGAACCGATCGAGATCATCGGCGGTGGGTGCAGTCGGAAGCCGGCGTGGAACTGCCCGGGGAACCCCACCGCGCCGAGCGTGTCCATCCAGGAGATCACGCCCTCGACGGCGTCCTGGTAGTGCCGGTAGTCGTAGAACAGTGTCGGGTCCTGCAACACCCCGATCGACCTGCGCAGCCGGTCCGGGTCGGGCTCGGGCAGGTTGAGCAGGTTCGCCCTGGCCATCAGCGCGTCCGGGCCGCTGAGGTCGTCGACGGAGAGCCGGGACAACTCCCGCTGCAACCACTCGTACGCCGCCGGGGTGTACGAGTGGTGGAACGCCTCGATGTTGGCGTCGATGATCTCCGCCGGTCGGTGCCCCTGCGCGCGGGCGTACGAGTCGAGGTAGTTCAGGGAGTGGTACCCCGACGTGGGATCGGTCAGTGGGGGGTAGATCAGTGCCGCCTTGACGGTGCCGCTCATCGACTCCTCCTCAGCCGACCCGGGCCGCTGAAGCGGCCAGGGTGTCCTCCGGCGCGGGCTGCGCCACCTCCGGCAGCCGTGGGGCGCCGAACGCCTTGACGTACGCCACCAGTGGTTCGGCGGCAAACCTGAACGCCATCAGGTCGACGAAGCCCCGGTCCCATGCCGCCGCTTCCAGCCCGTCGGTGTCGCAGCCCCACAGCGCGGCGAAGCACGCGTCGACGACCTCCGTCCGGAAGTGCAGCCGGTCGCCCGGGCGACGGTTCCCGGTCGTCCGCGGGACGACCGTCTCGTTCAGCGACGCGGCGGTGGCGGCGACCTGGCGCGCGGCGGCGAGCAGCGCGGGGGTACGCAGCGGCGCCGCGACCATCCACAGCGCCAGGCTCCGGTGCGGCGTGGTGCCGAACGCCCGCACCAACACCCGCAGCACCGCCTCGCGATCGTCGAGGTCGCGTTCGGAGTCGGTCAGCCAGTCGTGCCCGCTCGGCAGCACCGTCGCCAGTCCTCGCTCACGGGCCACCTCGTAGGCCCGTTCCTCGGCGGTCGGGTCGGTGATGTCGACACCGGCCAGCCCGGCCAGCACCTCCCGTCGGTGCCAGGCCGGCTCCTCGGGGTGCAGCAGCATCAGCACCGCGGCGGCCTCACGGTCGCTGACCCAGTGCCCACCGGTCGACTGCCCGGCGAACCGGGCGCGCCAACTGTCGAGGAAGCGGGTGTGCAGGTTGTCGATCGGTTGGTCACCGGCGTGCGCGGGGCACAGCTCAGGGGCGTCGTCCGCCGCCATGGACAGCAGCAGCCGTGCGTCGGCGCCCTTGGCATCCCAGGGGTCCTGCCGGTGCCAGGTCACGAAGCGGTCCACCAGGGCCGCGAGTTCAGGTGGCGCGGAGCGCTCCATCGCGCGGTACGACCGCCGCCGGAAGGGCAGCTCCCGGGCGGCGTCCAGCAGCAGTGCGGCCTCGGCGTCGTCGAGCACTCTGGCGGCGACGGCGCGGCGTAGTTGGACCCGGATGTTCACCAGCGGCTCGCTGAGCGTGTGGTGACCTTCCTCGGCGGGCCCGTGCACCACCGCCACCTCGTCGTCGCCGGTCACGACGCCGTCGCGGTAGAGCTGGAACACCTGGCCCACGCCCCGCATGCCGAACGGCCAGAGCTCGGCGGCGCGCAGCGCGCCCATGCTGGCGGCACCGGCCACTGTCACCCCACTGTCGAGCAGGTCGAGGATCTCGCGGTGGCGGACCGGCGGGTGTTGCAGGAAGAACCCGTCGATGACGAGCACCCGGTCGCCGGCGACGACGTCCAGGCGGAGCAGGTCGCCGTGCGCGACGGGCGGCAGCACCACCGCGTCGGGCAGCAACCGGCCGACCTCGTCGATCGGCAGGCTCGGACCGATGAAGACGACGTCAGTCACGGGGCACTCCCGGTCGGGTACTCAGGGCCCGCTCGTCGAACATCCGCAGGCCGGGGGCGAACACCTTGCTCACCGCGATGCCGATGTCGTCGTGCGTCAGGTCGACGCTGAACGGCTCGACGCCGGTGATCCGCTGGACGCGGGATGCCAGCTCGCGCAGCACCTCGGTCACGTCGCCGGCGGGCGGGAGGTCCCGGCGGACCGGCTGCACGGGGCGGTCGACGGTCGGGGGCGGCACCGGCGGGGCACCCACGTCGTGGTACGCGGTGGCGTCGATGTCGTCACGGGCTCCGGAGACCATGACCAGCCGGGACTGGGCGGCCTCCGACATGGCCCGGCCGACGGCGATCTGCGGGTCCACGTGGCAGCCGAAGCCACCGAAGGTGACCGGCAGGTCCTCCGACCAGATCGACGCGGCGTAGCAGGGCACCCCGATCGCGTTGGTGATGTCGCAGACCTCCACCCAGCAGCCCGCCTGCACCAGCGCGTCGTGCACGGTGCGGGTCATCGCGTTGGTGGCGGTGCCCGGGTCGGCGTAGGTGCGCTCGGCCAACGACGAGGTGCAGTACGGGGCGATGCAGTCCCGCTCGATGACCTCCAGCAGGGCGTGCAGGCTCGCCTCGGCGAAGGTGTTCCCGGTGGCCAGGCCGTTGCTGCTGGGGGTGAACAGCGCGCGGTCCCAGCCCCGTCGGATGGTGAAGTCGAGTTCGATGGTGGCGCGTGGCACCAGGCAGGGCGCGCCGGTCACCAGGCCACGGCCGGCCACCCAGTCGAGCACGACGGCGGGGGTCACCGGCGACCGCTCGGCCAGGTGCAGCCACCGCACGTCGTACGGCAGGTCGAGCGCCGCGGCCGGGGACCGCACGACGGTCCCCGGCCGGAGGTTCTCGGCATGCCAGGACTCGATGCTCTCCATCACCGCGCTGACCCGGGACTGCGTCGCGGTGGCGCCGGTGCCGACGCTCACCGCCATGGTGGCTCCGACCGGCCGGTAGGCGACGTGCACCGGTAGGCCGATCTCGTCGAGTCGGGTGATGTCGGCGACCCGGGTGATCCGGAATCGGTCGAGCATCCCACCGACCCGTTCCCAGGTCTGCTCCACGCTGGCCGTCCGGTAGGTGCCGGATCGGAACGCGATGGTTTCGGTCGTGTCAGTCATCGAGGCTCCCGGCGGTGGTGGGGGAACTCAGAGGATGAGGACCGCGATGATGTTGACGTTGTTGTCGGCGATCGGGGCGACACCGCCGGCGACCGTCTCCAACTCGGCCTCGGTCAGCTCGTTGAGGTCGACCAGCGGCACCTCGGGCACGTGCAGCACGTGCACGCCGGGCGTGCCCGCCCAGTCGGAGACGATCTGGTCCTTGGTGTAGAGCGTGGCGGGCTGGGCGCGGTCGACCTCGACCCGGGAGCCGGGCTCGACCGGCAGGCCGGCGGCCGTGGCGTAGCCGGTCGGGTCGGCGAGCAGGCGTTGCAGTTCCTCGTCGCTGCGCCACACCGCGGTCACCAGCTCCGAATACTTGGTCACGAACCTCGCGCCGTATTCCTGTCCGTCGTTGCTCATCGTTTGGTCCTCTCCTGGGGAACGCTGCGGGGCGAGCGGTCATTTCTGTGTGGAGAACGCTAAGAAGATCGAGGTTCGGCAATCAAGCATTTCGTGTTACTGCCATCAGAATCTGCCGTTTGGGCCGCCGGGCGGCAGACATCGGTGTCAGGTGCAGCAGCACGGGCAGCAGCAGGCGCAACTGGAGTCCAGGCCGGCGACGACGCTGTCCAGCTCGTCCTCCGCCAGCTCCGCCTGGGCCACCGGCAGCAGCGACGGCACGAAGAGCACAAACGTGCCGGTGGTGGCCGCCGACTCCCACGACTCGACCTGGACCTCCAGGTCGGGATCGGCGTCGGCGACGTCCCGAACCACCCGGACCTGCACGTCCTCGGGCAGCTCAAGTCCGTAGCCGGCGAGGAACCCGCGAGGGTCGCGGTCGAGGGCCTGCTCCTTGACCGGGTCGGCCCAGACCTCGGCGACCAACCGGCTGTACGCGGCCACGAAGACCGCACGATCGACAGGTGTCACGCCCCTGCTCCCTTCGATGATCGGCCGCGGGCGGCGACGCCCCGGCGCCCGGCGGCGCGGGACTTCCGGGCCGTCGGTTTCGCTTCATCGTGGGCCACCGGCAGATCCGGGCTGCGCCGCGAGCGGGGATTTCATCGAATGTGGCCGCGAATAGGTCACCCTGCGGCGAAAGCCGGGTAATTGGGAATCAGCGGCGTGCGACGGATTGCGATTCTAGAGACTGTCATCACTGTGAACAAGTAGTAATTCCTCGCCTGTTACGGCCCGGAGTACGCACCTAGGCTGCGATCAACGGATCGCCCGTCCTGACAGCGCTCCGACGGGGTGCCATGTTCCGCCACCGAGTGCTGCCGGAGGCCACCGTGACCATCAACGAGGTGACGACGACGCCCGGCGGCCCGGCCGGGTACAGCGTGGAGGAACTCGCCCGCAAGGTCGGGATGTCGCCGCGCAACATCCGCGCCCACCAGGCCCGGCGGCTGCTGCCCCCGCCGGTGCGGCACGGCCGGGCCGCCTTCTACGACGACTCCCACGTCCGCCGGCTGGACGCGATCCTCGCCCTGCAACGGCAGGGCTTCAACCTGGTCTCCATCGAGGCGATGCTCGGGGTGCGGGCCAGTGACGACGCGCCCGACGGTCTGACCGCGATGCTGCAACGGCTCACCGCCGACCGTCCCGCGCTGGCCCACGCGCTGACCCGGCACGGTGTGATCGGCCGGACCACCGACGGCAGCGTCCGCACCGTCCGACCACGACCGTTGCGCGCCGCGCTGGACCTGCACCGGGTACGGGTGGGTACGGTGCCGGCGCTGCAGACCCTCAGTGAGGTGCTGGACAGCCTCCGGCCGGTCGCCGACGAGCTGGTCGCCGCCGTCACCGCTCGACTGCTGGCCCTCGCGCCGGAGCTGGTGCGCAGCGGCACCGGGACGTCCTGGGCCGACCTCGACCGGGAGACCCTGTTACTGACCCAGGGTGTGGTCAACGTGCTCACCGAGGCGTTCCGGCTCGCTGCGGAGAACCAGGCCGAGACGCACGTGGCGGAGCTGCTGGAGAACCACCTCGACACGGACGTGTGCCTGGAGGACGGCACTGTCATCGACAACGGCTGACCCGGCCGGTCAGCTCGTCGCGGGCTGCCCGTCCGGCTGCCGGTCCCGCACCACGGTCTCGGCCCGATCCGGCTCGCTCAACAGCTGTCGCCGCGCCAACCGGTGGAACAGCCCCTCGGGTTGGTCCATCAGCTCGTCGTAGCTGCCCCGCTGGACGATCCGCCCCTCGTCGAGGACCACGATGGTGTCCGCGGCACGGACCGTGGACAGCCGGTGGGCGATGACCACCCGGGTCGCGGCCAGGGTGGCGGTGCTTTGGGTCACCACCTCCTGGGTGCGGTTGTCCAGGGCGCTGGTCGCCTCGTCGAGGAAGATGATCCGGGGCCGGGGAGCCAGCGCACGGGCGATCAGCACCCGCTGGCGCTGCCCGACGGAGAGCGTCCCACCACCGAAGGGCACCATCGTGCTCATCCCCATCGGGAGGGCCTCCAGATCGTCGGCGAGGCCGGCCATGCGCGCCGCCTCCCAGACCTGGTCCAGGGGGAAACTCCCGGCCCCGCAGATGTTGTCCCGGATCGAGCCGGCGAAGAGTTGGCCGTCCTGCAGGACCACCCCGCACTGTCGGCGGACCGCGTGCACGTCGAGTTCGGAGAGGTCCTGCCCGTCGTAGAGCACCGCGCCCTGCTGCTGGCGCTCGAAGCCGAGCAGCAGCCGCAGCAGGGTGGACTTCCCGCAGCCGCTCGGCCCGACGATGGCGACGAACTCACCAGGGCGGACGTGCAGGTCGATGTCGACGAGCACCGGCGGCTCGTCCGGCTGGTAGGCGAAGGTGACCCGGTGCAGCGCGACCTCGCCGCGCAGCTCGCCCGGGTCCACCCTGTCCGGCCGTGCCTCGGGGTCGGCGCGCAGGATGTCGTTCAGGCTGCGCAGCCGGGGCACTGCGGCGATCACCTCGACCCCGGCCGACACCAGCACCAGCAGCGCGCCGAGCAGCATCGCGAAGCCGACGTTGAGGATGAAGAAGTCGGCGGGGGCGATCCGGCCGGCCAGCGGCCCCATCAGCACGGCGAAGAGGACCAGTTGTCCGGCGATCGGCAGCACGGTCGCGAAGGCGACCAGACCCGCCTGGCTCTGCCGGACCCGTTGCAGCGCCGCCCGGGCGGTCGCGGCCACCTCCGACCAGCGGGCGTGGGCCCGGGCTTCGGCAGCCGCCACCTTGATCTTGACAATGCCGCCGAGCAACTGGTTGGTCATCGCCGCCGCCCGGTGCTCCGCCGGCAGCGCGGACCGTTGCTGGAGGACGATCAACACGGCGAACCCGCCGAAGGTCAGCAGTGTGACGGCGACGATCCCCGCCCCCCACAGCCCGAGCACGGGTTCGACCACGAGGAGCATGCCGAGGGTCACCGCGACGGTCGCCGCCGCCGAGACGAGCTGTGGCAGCAAGGCGCTCAGCGCCTCACCGACGAACGAGATTCCCAACATCGAATTGGCGATCTCGCCGCTGCTGCGACCGGTGAAGAACCGGGCCGGCAGGCGCAGGAGCCGGTCCCAGATCGCCAGCTGCGCGCCGGACTGCAACCGGCCGTCCAACCGCAGCAGCCGGAGGTTCTGCACCACACCGACCAGCCCGGCGACCACCGCGGCGCTGAGCATCAGGGCGACGAAACCGACCAGGCCGTCCACCTCACCCTGCCGGGCCAGTTGACCGAGCACCTCGCCGGTGGCCAGCGGCACCCCCAGGCCGAGCAGCGCGACGCAGGCGGCGGCGAACAGCAGGCCACGCACGTCGCGGCCCGCGCCGACGAGCCCGGCCCGCAGCAGGTGACGCATCCGGGCGGTCGGCGGCAGTGGGGCCTGCACCTGGGTCGCCTCGACGGCGAACGTCGCCGCGACGGCCGCGCTGATCGGACTGCGCGCGCGGGTGTCCGGGTCGACCTGGTGGTAGCGGCGTCGCCGGAACACCAACGGCACCGCGACGGCCTGCTCCGGGTCGGTGCCGACCCGCCAACCCACCAGCGGCCCGAGGTCCCGACGCCACCACCGCTCCGGTAGTCGCACCTCACGCAGGAACAGGCTGGACGCTCGGGACACCGCGTGCACAGCGGCCCGGTCGCCCAACGCCGCGCCACTGCGGTCGGCCGGCTCGTTGACCGGGCTGCCCATGCCCTCGGTGACCACCCGGACCACCGAGGCGGCCCGCCCGTACCTGTCGAAACCGGCCTCGGTGTCCGGCACCGGAACCGCTGCGCCCGCGCCGATCACCCCGATCGAGCGGCGGGCCGCCGCGGCGAGGACGGCGGCGTCGACCTGCCGGCGACGCCGCACCCCACTCAGCAGGGCGGCGTCGGCCTCCTCGATCCGGCTCTCCACCACGCGCAGGAGCCGGGCAATGTGCTGGTCGACCGCCGAGCGGAGCTGGCCGGCGACCAGCAGGTCCCCGCTACCGTGGCTCTCCACCGCGCACGCCGACTCGGCCACCACCCAGTCCCGCTCGGCGATCAGCAGCAGCTCGTGCTCCCCGGACATCTCCACCGGACCGCCGTCGTTGCGTCGCAGCTGGCCGCCGGCACTCCGCAGCCACCAGGCGCCCCCGGTGCAGGTGAGCGCGCTCCCCTGCGCCAGCGAGACGATCTCGCGCCCGCTCAGTGTGGACGCCTCCCGGGGCGCCTGCCCGCGACGGAGCGCGTCGGCGACGGTGACCAACACCAGGTCCACCGCCGCGACCATCTCCGTCACGGCGGTCCGCGCCCGCAGTGACGGTCCCTCGTCCGCCGGCCGGTCGAGACGGGCGTGCCGCTCCAGCAGGGCCAGGTTCTGCTGGGGCAACCCCCGCAACTCCGCGCCGGGCAACGGCACCAGGATCAACTGCCACGCGCCGAGCGCGGTGGACGTCGGCACCAGGCCACCCGCCGGCAGCCGGGCCACATGGTGGCGGCGCGACGGGCTCATCCCGGCCCGGCGCACCGCGAACAGGTCGGCCTCGCCGCCGGTCACCAACCAGCCGGCCACCGGGCCGTCCAGGCGGCAGACCTGGCGTACGCCGTCGGCGCAGTAGCCGATCAGGCCGCCGCCCGGGTCCTCCTCCACCGCGCCGCTCATCAGCATCTCCTCGGATCGTCGTGGTCACTGGTCCCGGACCAGTCGCGCGTACGCGCCGTCCCGGGCGACCAGTTGCTCGTGGGTGCCGCGCTCCACCTCCCGACCGCCGTCCAGCACGACGATCAGGTCGCAGTCGCGGACCGTGGACAGGCGGTGGGCAACGATGAGGCAGGTCGCTCCCCGCCGGCGCAGATGCATGTCGATCCGGCGTTCGGTCTCGGCGTCCAGCGCGCTGGTGGCCTCGTCGAGCACCAGCACCCGCGGGTTGCGGACGAGCGCACGGGCGATCTCCAGACGCTGCCGTTGGCCACCGGAGAAGTTGCGGGCGTTCTCCCGTACCGGACTGGACAGACCGCCCGGGCGGGCCGCGACCTCGTCGTAGAAACACGCGTCGGTCAGCGCGGTGACGACGTCCTCGTCGGCCACGGTGAGGTCCCACATGGTGACGTTGTCCCGGACCGTCCCCTCGAACAGCCGCTGGTCCTGGTCCACCATGGCGACAGTGGCCGCCCAGAGACCGTCGTCGGTGCCCGGGCGGTCGACACCGTCCACAGTGACCCGACCGGTCCACGGGCGGTAGAGCCCGGCGACCAGCCGGCCCACCGTCGACTTGCCGCTGCCCGACCGCCCGACGAGCGCCACCCGGGCCCCCGGCGGCAGGTCCAGGCTGAAGTCCTCCAGCAGGGGACGGCCCAGCGGGTTGTAGCCGAAGGTGACGTTCTCGATGCGCAGATGCCCCTCCATCGGCGTCAGCGGTCGGGCGGGTTGCTCCTCGGCCGGCGGCAGTGGGTAACGCTCCACGTCACGCAGCCGGTTGAGGTCGGCGCTCATGTCCTGCAACCGGGAACCCAGGGCGGTGAGGTTGCCCAACGGCCGGTTCATCGCGACGGCCAGGCTCTGCATGGCGACCAGCACGCCGACCGTCATCGACTCCGCCACGACCTGTCGGCTGCCCAGTCCGAGCAGCACCGCGGTGGTCCCCGAGGCGAGGAACGCGGGCAGGACGGAGAGCACAGCGGTGGGCACCCCCAGCCGCTGCTGCCGGGAGGCGACGGTGGCCTGCCGCGCCGCGAACCGGGCCACCGCCCGTTCCTCCTCGCCCCCCGCCTTCACCGTCTCGATCAGCTGGACCGTGGTGTACACGGTGGTCACCAGCTTGCTGCGATCCGCCTGGAGACCGGCGACGGCGATCGACCTGGTCGAGGCGACGTAGCGCAGCACGCTGACGTTCAACCCGGCGAGGACCACCGCGCACAACCCGAGGAGGACGTCGTACTGGCAGAGCAACGCCCCGTACGCCAGCACCAGGCCGGTGTCCACCACCGTGGTGGCCGCGCGACGGGTGAGCACCTCGGCGACCACGTCGTTGCCGCGGACGCGCTGACCCAGGTCGGCAGCCTGGCGCTGGTCGAAGAACGACGGCGGCAGCCGCAGCAGATGTCGGAAGAACCGGGCGGCGCTGGCGAGGGCGAGCGCTGTCTCCGCGCGTACGGTCAGGCGTTGCTGGAGCAGGCTGGCCAGGAAGGTCAGCACGGTGGCCACCGCCACCGCCGCCACCAGGCCGGCGAACGCGGCCTGGTCCTCCTGCAACAGCACCCGGTCGACGAAGACCTGGGCCATCACCGGGATGGTCAGACCGACCACGGCGATCAGCAACCCGAGCAGCAGCATCTGCGCGATCGCCGAACCCGGGCCGCGCCACCGCTGCGCCAACGTTCGGACCATCCGGTAACGGGTGCCGCCCGGGCGGAACTCCGGGCCGGGTTCCATGGTGAGCACGATGCCGGTGAAGGCCCCGTCGAACTCCTCCCAACTCACCGCCCGGGGGCCGGTCGCCGGGTCGTTGATGAAGACCTTGTTGCGGCCGAGCCCTTCCAGCACCACGAAGTGCTCGAACCGCCAGAACAGCACCGCCGGCAACGCCACAGTGGCCAGGCCGGCCAGGTCCATCTGGAAACCCTTGGCCACCATCCCGTACCGGCGGGCGCCCTTGAGCACCGTGGCGGCGGTCGAGCCGTCCCGGCTCACGCCGCACACCCGGCGCAACTCCTCCAGCGGCACGTGCCGGCCATGGTGGGCGAGCAGGATTCCGAGCGCGGCGGCGCCGCACTCCACCGCCTCCATCTGGATCAGGGTGGGCGTGCGGACCCGCCGACGCCGGATCCTGGGCAGCTCCGGTGCGTTCGGAACCGCTGTCGACGGCGCGCTCATCGCCGCAGCAACCAGTCGATCGGGTGCTCCTCGTCCACTGTGAACCAGGCGGTGACCTCGCTCGCCGAGTTGAGCTGGAACGGCGGCGGCGTCTTCGTCCACCGCAGACCGCCCGGCGCGGCCGGGTCGGGCTCCAGGGCGACGGTCACCCGGATCACGCTGCCGTGCGCCAGCAACCGCCGCACGTCCGGCCCGGTGCCCAGGAAGGCACGCAGCGACGCCTCGGTCTCCGGGAACGCGCCGACGGTGGCCACCTGACCGGCCAGGGTGCCGAACACGTTGCGCGGTGCCGCCGCGGCGGCCACTTCGACGGGTACCCCGGGTTGCAGCAGCGGGGCGGCGACGGCCGGCGCGTACACGACCGCCTGCAACGCGTCCCCGGCGGTGTCGAGCCGCTCCAGATCCGCCAGGTGCGTGCCCGGGGTGACGATCTCCCCCTCCGACACCAGCCAGGCCACGACGTACGCGTCACCCGGCGCGTTCTCCACCACCACCTTGCCGTCCATGGTGCGCAGGCTGTAGAGGGGAGTGCCCTTGGCCACCCGCTGGTGTGGGGACGCCCAGACCTTGGTGACCTGACCGCTGTCGATCGCGTCGAGGGCGGAGATCCCGTTGGAGTGGATCAGCACCCCGGCGGCCTCGACGGTGCGGGGCACCACGGTGCGTACCGACCAGACGCCCGCGGCGACCACCACGATGACCAGCGCGGCGGTGGCCAGCCAGTGCGGCACGGTGGTCAGCCGGACCGCCCGGTCCAACTGCTCGGGGGCCTCCAGCTGACGCAGCGCCTGTCGCCGGAACTTCATGACCGGCCCCCCGTCGCGGGTGGGCCGGCGGCACGGCGCGAGCCGAGCAGAAAGTCGGCGACGCTCGGCTCGACCAGCGGATCGAGCCCGGACAACTCGGCGAAGGCCTGGGAGTCCCCGGCGCCGAGAGCGCACGGCGCCAACTCCATGGCGGTGGCGACGAGGTACATCTGCTGGGTCAGCACCCCCGCGTCCTTGAGAATCATGGCGTAGCTCATCCCTTCGTACTTCCACATCAGCCGCTGGACCCGGGCGGTGACCACCAGGACCGTCTGCGGCGGCCGGGGCATGGCGCCGGCCGCCCGGGCGTACGCGAGCAACCGGTCGGCGGCCGCCCCCCAGGCGGCGACCGGTTCCAGCCGGTGCCCGACCGCGTCGTAGTGGTAGAGCCCGGGATCGAGCCCGACGCATCGGGCGACCAGCGGGTAGATCTCCAGCTCGTAGACGCCGCCGCCGCCCGGGTAGGGCCGATGACCGACCTCCTGCCCGCCGGCCTCGCCGGCGGCACTGGTGTGCTGAGACCGGTACAGGAACTCCGCCAGCCGCTCCAGCGGCAGCGGCGCGGAGTCGTCGTGTTCGCGCACGCTGCGCCGTTCCGCGACGATCTGACTGAAGGCGGGTTCCACCTTGGCGATCGTCGCCAGGTCCGGCAGCGGCAGGTCGATCGCGCGACCGCCGTCGTACGGGCGGCGCAGCGGTTGGGGGGCGAAGCGTTCCCGCATCCGGTAGGTGCCCCCGACCGGCAGCGCGTGCCGGCCGGCCCGGGAGCGGTGGTGCAGCCGCAGCTCCTCAGGTGACCAGTAGGCCAGTGGCGCGTCGTCGCACTCCGCCTCGAACTCCGCATCGGTGACCAGGATCCGGGCGGTGACCAACTCGTCGAGCACCCGGCCGGCGGCCGCCGGTCGGACACCGAGCGTGCGGGCCACCGTGTCGGGTCCGACGCCGGGCACGGCGGCGACCAGCACCGCGCCGAGGGCGACGTCGGCGCAGCCGACGGCGAAGGTGCTCAGCGGCGAGGCGGCCACCAGCCGGCCCTGTTCGTGGGAGAGGGTGGCGAAGCGGGAGAGCCGGTGACGCGCCCCGGGTGTGTGCGGGCGGCTCTCCGGCAGGCTGCCCCGACCCAGTCCGGTGGGCACCAGGTCGAGCAACGCACGGTCGTCGACCTGGAGGCGGCGCTCCAGCCAGGAGTGGGCGAGCAACCGGCGCAGCAGCAGCTGGGCGGCCAGCACCCGGCTCTCCCCCTCCAGGCCGCTGATCAGACGGCCGACCTCGACGTCGCTGACCCAGTCGGTGGCGAGTTGCAGCAGCAGTGCCCGCCGGCCCATGCCCGGTCGCTCCAGGGTCAGCTGGAAGCGGGTCTGCCGCAGGGTCAGCGAGCCGTCCTCGTCGAGGCGCAGGTGCGCGTCGCGGCGCAGCCGGTACGCCTCCTGGATCGGCGGACCGCCGACGGCGCCGCTCACGACGACCGCCGACCGGCCGGTCCCACCACGGTGGTCATCTGCGCACCCCTCGCTAGAAGAAGACGTTCAGCGGGTTGGCCGTCGTCTCGTCGGCGGCCAGCGGGCCCCGGCCGAGGTGGGCCGGCACGTCCCACAGCCGACCGGGACCGAGCCGACGCCAGAAGTGCCGCAGACCCGGCACCACGACCTTCACCACCGCCAGATCGACGTCCGGACGGGACTGGTCCACGACGATCACCTCCAGGCCGGCCCGCTCCGCCCGGCGTACGCAGGCCCGCACGTCGTCTCCGACGTCGCCGGTGGTCAACCGCGGGTGGTCGGCGGCGGTGCGGGGCGCTCTGGTGGGGTCCGGGGAGAGCCACTGGTGATCGGCCACCCGTACGGTGCCGAACCACAGTGCGGTGTCCGGATCGTCGACGCCGTACCTGTTGCGATCGGAGGTGGGCCCGGGAACGGCGGGCAGGAACTGGTTGACCTCGGTGAGCGCCCGGTTCAGCGCGACGCGGGCGTCCAGGTGCGCGCCGAAGCCGACCAGGACGTCCTCCGGCCCGCCGTCGGATCGCCGGGACACCGCGGCGAACGTGGGCACGCCGAGGTCGGCGGTCAGGTCGAGGGCCCACAGCTCACGGCCCAGGACGGTGGCGTGGTGGTCGACGCAGGCGGTCATCCACGGGTCGGCGAACGAGGCGAGGTCCACCCCGGGCATCCGCGAGCGGTGGTACCACCACAGGGCGACGCTGTCCCGCTCCACGAGCTCGCAGAAGCCCTGCAGGATCGCCTCGGACAGGGTGCCGCCGGCGGCGCAGCCGTTGGAGTCGGCCGAGCACACCCCGAGCCCGGTCAGCTCCGGATGCCCGTACCAGCAGTACGCGGCGGGCAGCTCGCGTGGTGTGCGCCGGGTCAGCGACCAGCCCGTGGTCCAGTCCAGCTCCACCTCGTCACCGAGCTCGCGGGGTACGCGGTGCAGGTGGCCGAGGCCGGCGTTGAGCCGGTCCCGTTCGGCGTACTGGCGCTCCGAGAACAGCAGCAGCTCCCGCAGGTGCACGGCTCGGTCCGGACCGAGCTGGCGGTACGTCGCCCGGTGCACCGGGCGGTCGCCGCGCCACACCCCGCAGTAGCGCTCCACCGCCTCGCCGATCGCGCTCATCCGCGCCTGGAGGTCGGTGCGGCCCTTGCCGCCACTCTGCCCGCGCAGGTTGCGCCGCAGCCCGGCGAGCTGGCGGGGCTGCGCGAAGTTGTGCCCGGCCGAGTAGGTGTGGGTGACGCCGTTGTCGGTCGCCTCCAACGGGGTCAGTCGGCTCACCACGCCCAGGTACCGGCTGACGTGGTGGGCCAGAGCGGCGTACACCTCCGCCGGTTCCCGGGTGCGGGAGTCGTCGCCCCGGCTGGGCTGGGCGCCGCTCGGCGGCAGGTCGATCCGTGGCTCGGCCTTGCCGACGAGGTCCGGGTCGCCGCAGGCGGGGCACTGCGGCTGGCGTACGAGCTGGTGGCTCTCCATGCTCAGGTCCCGGGTGTCCAGGGCGACCATCCGGCCGGTGAGGCGGGGGGACGAGCCCCGGACGGCGAGCACGGCGAGTTCGGTGGCGAGCAGCCCGGCGGCCGCTGTGGCCAGCCCGGGCAGGACCGCCCGGCCCGGCTGTGGCAGGGGTTCGCTCAGGTCCTGCCCGTTCAGGAAGGCGTTCACCTGCTCGTTCTCCTGCCACCGCTGCCGCAGGCAGGCCCAGCAGCCGGTGCGACCCGGCACCAGGTGCGGGCCGAGGAGGACGACGTTGCCGTGGGGTCGAGCCAGGGTCCACGCCCGACCGGCGGCCAGATGGCGGTCGTTGACCAGCGCCAGTCGGGGGTCGAGCATCGACGACGGCAGCACCAGCACCTGGGCGGTGACCGGCACGTCGTCGGTGCCGTCCGGTCCGACCACAGTGACGGCGAGCCCGAGGGAGCGCAGCGCGTCGGCGGTCTCCGCCGCCCGGGGCGCCCCAAGGTCCACGATGGTGACCGAACCCTCGGCCATCCACCGGTGCCCCGCTTCGGGCGGGACACCCCGGGCGTCCCATCCGGCGGCCTCCGGCGGTGCGGTGCCCGCCGGACCGGACACCAGCAGGCCGTGATCGCGTAGCCGGGCGAGGGCGGCGGCGACGGCGGTGACCGGATACCGGGTGGCCAGCCGGTTCACCACGTCGGCCAACGGCGCGACGCCGTCGAGCTGGTCGGCCAGCTCCGCGGCGACCGGGTCGTCGATGATCAGGCTGCGGGTCTCCCCCAGCACCACCAGTGGGCCGTCGGGCAGTCGCACCTGCGCGTAGTCCGATCGGAAGCGCGGACGCCACATGGTTCCTCCCGAGCCTGGTGGCCGGACCGTGGCACCCGCCGACCCGCTGCCGGCGATCACGGCTGCTGCCATCGTCGCGGTCCACTGGTGCCCGGTCCGAGTGATGCCACCGGTTTCTGCCGTCGGCGGCGACCGCAACGGTCGGCGGAGAGGTCAGCCGGCGGTGACGGTCAGCGCGGTGTCGTTGAGACCCAGCACCGAGGTGCCGGTGGCCTGTGCCGGTACGAGCAGCAGGAAGGTCTCCACCCGGGTCACCCGGATCGACGTGCCGCTGACCGCCGTGCGATGACCGGTGGCGATCAGATCCGGGCTCTGCGGCACCATCGTGACGGTGGCCGGGCCGCCGGGCGCCGGGCGCAGCGTGTCGGTGGCGTGGATCGTCAGGAAGACCAGCGTGCCGGACGGTACGGCTACCGCGCAGTCGGACCATTCGGCCCGGTCCATCGTCCGCTGCACCGCTGCTCCGACACCGGCGAGCTGCTGCCCGTAGACCTCCCACCCGCCGGCGAACTGGCCGTCGAGCAGCGGACTCGACGCGACGAGGGAACGGTTGCCCGTCGTGGAGCCGATGCTGCGGGCGAAGACCTCGGCGGCGAGGGCCCGACGGCTGGTCTCGTCCAGGGCCGTGCCGCCCTGCGTGGCGGGCCGGCCGTCGATGCTCCGGGCGACCACCAGCGAGGGCTGGGTGACCTGGACGTTGTGGCTGAGCTTCCACTGGCCGTCGTCGCCGAGCACGAACTGGCTGACGTCGGTGGGGGCCAGTTCCGAGCCGCTCAACTTGAGGGTGGCCGTGGCCAGGAAGCAGGCCGGGTCGCCGGGCGGCACGGCGAACGCCGGGTTGATGTGCTGGAACGCCGGTTGCGGACGCTGGTTGTAGGCGGCCCGGCGGACCGCGGCGATGCTGAGGTCCAGCGAGGGCGAGACCTCCTGGGTCCGCAGCGCCTCGACGTCACCGGCCACCGAGGCGGCCGAGTCGGCCTGGTCGAAGGCGGTGAGCACCAGCGCGGCCCGCTCGCGACCGAACGTGGCCGAACCGTCGGTCGACGGGGTGGCCGCGTCCACCGGCTCGCCACCACAGCCGGCCAGCACGAGCAGCGCCACCACGGCGGCGGCGAGCGGCACCGGCGCGGCGGGGGTACGCGGGCTCCTGACGGATCTTCTGCCCAGCATCTCGTCCTCCATCCACCACCGGTCGACGGGAATCGCGCCCGATGCAGTCGAGTATGTGAGCGACTCTCGGGCCATGCCGGGGGCGGCGCGGCCTCGTGTTGCCGGGCCCGTCGCCGTTGCACCGAACGACGTCATCGAGCCCGGTTGACGTTCACCGATCGGTGTCATCGAGCCGGGCGACCCAGGCGACCAGACCCGACCGGGAGGCGACGCCCGCCTTGCGGTAGATCCGGGTCAGGTGCGCCTCCACGGTGCGGGGGCTGATGTTCAGCTGCCGCCCGATCAGGCGGCTGGTGGCCCCGGTCGCCGCCAGGCGGGCGATGTGCCATTCCCGGTCGGTCAGGGCGGCCACCTCGGCCGGACCGACCGGGCGGGCCAGTCGGAGGCCGACCCGTTCGGTGCCACACCACCCGGCCAGTTCCAGCGCCCGACGGCGGGCCCGCGCCGCCCGGCCGGCCTGGTCCTCGGCTTCGGCGGCACGGGCCAGGGAAGCCAGCGCGAGACTGCGCCGCAGTGCCATCCCGCCGGCGCGGAACAGGTCGGCCGCGGCCTCCAGGTGCAGCATCGCCGCCGGGACCTCACCACGGGCGAGCAGCACCTCGCCGTACGCCGACTCGGCGAAGCCGCGCTGCCCGGCGAGACCGATCTGGTCGGCCTCGGCCATCGCCCGCCGTGCCTGCCGCTCGGCCTCGGTCACCTCGCCGGCGGCGAGCGCGGCGGCGCTGAGCAGCTCGAACCACATCGGCCGGAGAGTGGTCTGCAGGCGGCTCAGCCGGCTGTCGCCGCCGGCCGAGAGCACCAGCTCGGTGCAGGTCGCGGGATCACCGGACAGCAGTGCCGCGGTCGCCAACGCCAACACGGCGGTACGACCGCACCAGGTGGCGAGGTCGGTGGCGATTCCGACGGCGCTGCGGGCCAGCGCCACCGCCCGGTCGTCGTCGCGAGGGCCACCACGCCAGGCCGTCGCCTCCGCCTCGAACGCCAGGGCGAAGCTCAGCAGGTGGTGGCTGCCGATGCGCCGGGCGACGATCCCCGCCTCGGTGGCCAGGCCGATGGCCGTGGGCAGGTGACCGCCGTGGTAGGCGACCTGGCTGCGACCGAGCAGCAACTGGCACAGCCCGTCGTCCCGGTGCGAGGCGCGGACGAGGGTCAGCCCACGGTCGAGGTGCCGCGCCGCGTCGGCCTGCCGTTCGAGGTACAACTCGGTCAGGCCGAGGGCGGTGAGGCAGTCGGGGTGGTCGCGTACGTCCCGGTCCGGCAGCGCGTCGACGATCCGGGCGCCCGCGTCGAGCAGACTCCGGGCGTCGTCGAGCGCACCGTCGTGGACGGCGGCCAGGCCGCGTACGGCCAGCAGGCCTGCTCGGTCGACGGCGGATCCCCCGCCGGGATCACCGGTGAGCGCGTCGGGCGGACCGGCGGCCCGACGGCGGCCGGCCAGGATGCCGGCGACGTCGATCTCGGTGGCGAGTCGGTAGCCGACGCCGGGTGTGGCACCGACCGGCAGGGCGGCCAGCTCGCGTCGGCTGATCGCCGCCGCCTCCGGGTAGTTGCCGAGCAGCCGTTCCACGCGCGCCCAGAGGGCGACCGCCCGCGCCCGTCGTCCCTGCGGGTCGGCGGGGAACAGCGGCACGATCTCCTGGAGCAGCGCCCTGCTCTCGAGCAGGTTGCCCGCCTCCCCGGTGATCTGCGCGAGCGCGAGCGCCACGTCCCGGCGGCGCTGCGTCGAGTCGGCCGTGGGCCGTAGCGCCCGCAGCGCCAGCCGCAGCCAGCGGATGGCCAGCTCGGGTGTCTCGCGGCGGATCTCCTGGGCCGCCTGGCAGAGCACGTCGACGCAGCGTTCGGCCCAGCGGCCGTTCGGCAGGGCGAGCAGGCGCTCCGCGTAACGGGCCTGGTCCGTTGGTGGCGCGCCCAGCTCGACCAGCGCGGTGAGCGCCCGCGCGCAGGCCTCCGACCGCCACGCCGGATCGGTGTCCTGCGCGACAGCCATCCGCAGCACCGGGTGCCGGAAGGCGAACCGTCCGGTGCCGGGCACCGGGCGAAGCAGGTCGAGCCGGGCCAACCGCCAGCCGGCCTCGACCGCCCGTGCCGTGGGCACCTGCGCGATCGCGGCGAGCAGGTCGGCGGCGAAGGGGGCGTCGACGACCGACCCGGCCCGCAGGCAGGTCAGCTCGACGGGCGGCAGGTCCGCCCATTCGCGGCGCAGCACGGCCAGCACGGCGTCGGACAACCAGGCGCCCTGCGCCTCCCGGATCGGGTCGACGCCGTCCGATGCGGGGCCGCCGGGCAGCGCCGCCAGGTAACCGGGGTTGCCGCCGGTGATGTCGTACCGGACCCGCAGTTCCGCCTGGTCGACGTGCGGGTGCAGCGTCGCGACCTCGGCGAGGCTGAGCGGGTCCAACTCGATCCGGTCGTGTGCCGCCGGCGCCGCATCGGCCTGTTCCCGGGGATCCGGCGGGCCGAACGGCATCGGGGTCGCCATCTGCCGTGGGCGGTAGACGAGCACGAGCAGGAGGGGGGCGGGCACCGGATAGCGCAGGAGGTGGGCGATCAGGCCGGCGGAGGAGGCGTCCGCCCAGTGCAGGTCGTCCAGGACCAGCGCCAGACCGTCCCGGGCCGCCAGGCCGATCAACCGACGGGCCAGTTGGTAGGTACGAAACCGTCGGGCGTCCGACGGCCGCACCGGACCCGGTGGCTCCGCCGCGGCGGACTCCATCCAGGTCTCCCCGGCGAACCGCCCGAGACGGAGCCCTCGGCGCAGTGGCTGCCCCTCCGTGAAGGCGTGCCGGAACACGTGGAAGGGAACGCCTCGCTCGTCCGGCGCGCAGGTGCCGACCGCTCGGGGGAAGACGGGAACGCACCGTTCCAGCGCCTCGTGGACGAACCGGGTCTTGCCGATGCCGGGCTCCCCGACCACCTCGCACACCATCTGGCGGCCCCGGCTCAGGGCACCGTCCTGGGCCCTCTCGATACGCGCCAACTGTGGTCGCCGGCCGACGAAGCGCAGGCCTGTTGACGCATTTTCCAGCCCAGATGTCATCACGCAGATCAGACGCTTTCCGGCACACTCAAAGGGGAATGGTCACTATACCGGAAAGCCATCGAATGTCGAAGATACCTGCGTCCATTCCATCATCCGACACCACGGCGCAGGTTCTTTTCGAGCGTGCCGCAGAACCCGTAGAAATGGACCGAACAATATCCCTGAAACCCAGTAAATCACCCCTCACCCACCCGGCCGGGACACACCCGACGAAGTCGAGGTCGAAATAGGAATCCCGCGCAGGTCAGACACGCTCCCGCCCGGCCTACACCCATCCGAATACCAACAGAATCATGGACGCCTATGCAAAGCACGCGATGGCGTCGGATCCACACCGGACCTCGACCGGGAGGTCGCAGTCATTTACAAAGACCTGCCCGCAAGACTCTTGTCAACCACCGAATGACTCGAACCAGGCCGCCTTCTGCCCGCCTTCGGCTGACCTTCACGGCACCACGACAACCCGACCGGCAACCGGGAGACAAAGACCGGAAAGCGCGCAGGGAAACGACCGCGACGTCATCCCGGGAAAGCTGTCGGCCGGGTCGTACGACGATCCTGGCGCACCGTTCCGTCAGACCGTGGCCAGCCGGACCATGAACTGGCAGCCGTCCGAGGTGTTGCGCACCTCGACCCGACCTCCGTGCGCCTCCACCAGACCGTGGACGATGGCCAGGCCGAGCCCTCCGGACGCCCCGCCGTCGCCGGGGCCGGGGGTGCGGGCCGGCTCACCGCGGAACGCGATGTCAAACACCCGCGGAAGGTCGGCCGGGGGAATGCCGCCGCAGGTGTCGGTGATCGACAGCCAGGCGTGGTCCTCCTCGCGGCCGGCTTCGATGCGTACCGTGCCGTCCTCCGGCGTGTAGCGGACCGCGTTGAGCAGCAGGTTGGCGACGACCCGCGCCAGCTCCGGCTCGCTCGCGGCGACGGTCGGCCACCCCGACTCGCTGGCGACGAGCGTGATCCGGCGAGCGTCGGCCAACGGAAACGTGGTGGCCAGCGCGTCCGACACCACCTCACCGAGCGGCACCGCCGTCAACGACAACCGCAGCGCGCCCGCGTTGATCCGGGACAGCTCGAACAGGTCGTCGACGAGACGGGTCATCCGGTCGGTCTCCAGCCGGATCCGTCGGTGGTAGTCGTCGACCGTCTCCGGGTCACGGACCACCCGGTCCTCCAGCGCCTCGGCCATGGCCCGGAGCCCGGCGAGCGGCGTACGCAGGTCGTGGGAGACCCAGGCGACCAGGTCACGCCGACCCTTCTCCAGTTGTCGTTCCCGCTCGCGGGCCTGGTCGCGCCAGATCGCGGCGCGTGCCAGCCGGCGGCCGAAGTGCCCGCCGACGGCGAGGCTGACCACCGCCGCCGCCGCGACGGTGATCAGGACGACCTCAAGGTCGTGTGGAGAGAGGAACATGGCCTCCGCGACCGCCATCACCCCGACCGCGACGGCGACCACCGTGGTGGTGAGCAGAACGCTGAGATGCACGGTGATCGACCTGCGCCGAAGCGCACGGAGCAGCATCGCGCCGGCGAGTCCGATGCCCAGCGCCGCGCCGAGGGCGATCGCGAAGATCAGCAGCAGGTCACGCATGGGTCGGCTCGTAGCGGTAGCCGACGCCCCAGATGGTCACGATCCGCCGCGGATCGGCCGGGTCGGCCTCGATCTTCTCGCGCAGCCTGCGAACGTGCACAGTCACCGTCGAGTGGTCCCCGAAGTTCCATCCCCAGACCTGCTCCAAGAGTTCGGCTCTGCCGAACACCCTGGACGGGTGCCGCATGAGGTGGACGAGCAGGTCGAATTCGCGCAGCGTCAGCGCCAACTCGCGGCCGGCGAGGTGGGCGGTTCGGGAGGTGGTGTGCACCACCAGGCCACCGTCGGTCAGCGCCTCCGGCCGCTCGGGTGCCGGCCCGCCGGCGGCGCGACGGAGCACCGAACGGACCCGCAGCACCAGTTCCCGGGGGGAGAAGGGCTTGGTCAGGTAGTCGTCCGCGCCGAGCTGCAATCCGAGGATCCGGTCGGCCTCGTCCCCGCGCGCCGTCAGCATGACGATCGGTACGCCGTCCGGCCGTACCCGCAGCTGCCGGCACACCTGGAGACCGCTGATCCGGGGCAGCATCAGGTCCAGGACGACCAGGTGCGGCTTCTCCCGCTCCACCGCCTCCAGCGCCTCCGCGCCGTCGGCCGCCAGGCTCACCTGGAAGCCGTCGTTCTCCAGGTAACGACGGATGACGTCACTCACGGTCTGATCGTCGTCGACCACCAGCACCCGCTGTGTCCCCGTCACCTCTTCCCCCGCAGGTCCATCCGGCCAGCGTAGCCACGCACCGAGGTGCGCTCCCACCGCGCAAACCTTGCGAGGTTCTTACGACCGGGGCCCACACACGCACGCGGGGGTACGCCAGGTCATACCGTGACCGGAATGCGGATCCTCGTCACCGGTGCGGCCGGATTCATCGGCTCACACATCGCCGACCTGCTCACCGAACACGGGCACGAGGTGGTGGCTCTCGACGCGCTCCTGCCGGAGGCGCACGGCGCGACGGCGCCGCCCTGGACCGATCGGCACCACCTCGTGGTGGGCGACGTCCGTGACGCTGACCTGCTGGCCCGGCTCCTGGCCGGGGTGGACGCGGTCTGCCATCAGGCAGCCATGGTCGGCCACGGCATCGACCCGGCCGACGCTCCCCGGTACACCGCGTACAACGACCTCGGCACGGCCACCCTCCTCGCGGCGATGCACACCACCGGGGTACGACGCCTCGTGCTGGCCAGCTCGATGGTCGTCTACGGCGAGGGCCGCTACCACTGCCCGACACACGGAGTCGTCCGGCCCTCCGGCCGTCGGACCGCCGATCTGGCCGAGGGCCGGTACGAGCCGACCTGCCCTCGCTGCGACCGGACGCTCTCCCCCGGCCTCGTGCCGGAGGACGCGCCGTTGGAGCCGCACAGCACGTACGCCGCCACGAAGGTGGCTCAGGAGCATCTCGCCGGTGCCTGGGCCCGGCAGACCGGCGGGTCGGTCTGGGCGCTGCGTTACCACAACGTCTACGGACCGCGGATGCCCCGCGACACCCCGTACGCCGGGGTGGCGTCGATCTTCCGGTCGGCCCTGGCCGTCGGGCGGCCGCCCCGGGTCCTGGAGGACGGACGGCAACGGCGCGACTTCGTGCACGTGACGGACATCGCCGCCGCCAACCTGCTGGCCCTGACGACACCGGCACCGGATCCCCTGACCCCGATCAATGTCTGCTCCGGTGAGCCGCACACCGTCGGCGAGTTGGCCCACGAGCTGGCGGTGGCGATGGACGGACCATCGCCCGTCACTGTCGGGGGCGGGCGGGCGGCGGACGTACGGCACGTCGTGGCCGATCCGGCCCGCGCCACCCGCCTGCTCGGATTCACCGCCCGAATCGGCTTCACCGCCGGCATCGCCGACTTCACCACAGCGGTGATGAGGGATCCGGCAGCGGTCAGGACACCGTCCACAGTAGGTGGTTGACGGCGAGGGCCGTGGCTGCCTGTCCCGCCAGCCACCACCGTCGGTGTCCGGTGGGCAGGTGGGCGGTCGCGACGAGCAGCCAAGCGGCGAACGGCAGCCAGATCCGCTCCACCTCGGCCTTGCTGAGCCCGGAGAGATCCGCCGCGAGCACGGCCACCGCCGCCGCGACGGGCAACCACACAGTGGGTCCGGCGTCGGTGATCCGCTGGCGGACGACCGTCGCCGACGGCGCTGGTGGTTGCCGCAGCGACACGGCGGCCACCGCCCGCCGCAACGCCGGACCGACCACCGGGCCGGCCGAGAGCAGCAGGGCGGCCAGGTTGGCCCAGACCCAGTAGCCGTACGGGCGATCCGCCGCCCAGCCCTGGTAGTACCGACGGGTCACCAGGTGGTAGCCGTCCGGCCACCAGAAACCGGACACCGTGAACGCGACGACGACTGCCGCGCCCGCCGTCGCCGCGATCACGAGGACGACGAGACGGTCCCGCGCCCGGAGCAGCACCACGGTCAGCGCGAGCAGCCCGACCAGCACGAAGCCGTACGACAGGTAGAGCGCGAACCCGAGCAGCAGCCCGCCGAGTACGGCCCCGGGCCGGCCGCCCACCGCCAACAACGCCAGCCCGCCCGCGACCACCGCGGCGAAGATCCCGTCCGCGGACACGCCCACCCATACCGCCCCCGGAAAGAGGACCAGGAACGGCCATACCGCCCGAGCCGCGTCCTCCGCGCCGAGTGCCCGCAACGTCACCGGGACCGACACCGACACCGTGGCCCCGAGCAGCACACAGGCGAGCCCGGCGGCGGCCCCGCCGCCCAGGCCGATCCGGTCCAACCCGACGAAGAACAGCAGCGCACCCGGCGGATGAGCGGCGGTGTGGGTCGACCACGAGTTCGGTTGGAAGTCGAGGATGCGGTCGGCGAAGCCGGACAGCATCGTGCCGACGTCCGCCACCCGGGGCACCTCGTGCAGGTACTCGGCCTGCACGGTGAGCCGCTCGGTCAACCCGGCCGACCAGCCGTCCACCAGCGCCAGGGACAGCGTCCAGAGCACCGAGGCGAGATAGCCGACGACCAGCAGCCGCGGCCAGCGTGTGTCGGCTCCCCAGCGCGTACCGCGCCAGGCGAACAGCGCCCCGACGAGGAGCGCGACGGGGGTGCCGAAGCCCAGGTGGGGCTTCCAGGTGGCATAGAGCGGGGCGGCGTCGGCGTAGAGCCGCACGCCCCGGTGGTTGAGCAGCGCGCCGATGCCGACGGCGGCCGCGAGCACCGCCACCTCGACACCGAGGACGATCAGATCGGCGTACCGGGATCGTCCCGGCCGGGTCATCGTGGTCATGGTGACGGCCGACGATACGACCAGTGACCAGGGTTTCGACAGTCGAACGGCGGGACGTCAGGGACTTGTAAGATCCGTTGCCGCGTAAGCGATTCGTAAGGCGGCACGACGATCCGGACGGTCCGTCGCGGGCCTAGCGTCGCCGGTATGCGCACAACGATCGACGTGGTGCTGCCGTGTCTGGACGAGGCGGCCGCACTGCCTGCCGTACTGAGCGGGCTGCCGCCCGGCTACCGCGCCGTCGTGGTCGACAACGGGTCCACGGACGGCTCGCCGAGGATCGCCGCCGACCACGGGGCTCTGGTCGTCCACGAGCCACGACGCGGCTACGGCGCGGCCGTACACACCGGCCTCCTGGCTGCGGACGCCGAGCTGGTCTGCGTCCTCGACGCGGACGGCTCGTTCGACCCGGCCGAGTTGCCCGGACTGGTCGCGACGGTGCTCGACGGCCGGGCGGATCTCGCCGTCGGCCGGCGTCGGCCGGTCTCGGCGGACGCCTGGCCGTGGCATGCCCGAACGGGAAACGCCCTGGTCGCCGCACTGCTGCGGCGCCGCGGCGTACCGGTGTACGACATCAGCCCGATCCGGGTGGCCCGCCGGGCGGCGCTGTTGGGGCTCGGTGTCGACGACCGCGCGTTCGGCTACCCGTTGGAACTGCTGCTCCGCGCGGCCCAGGCGGGCTGGCGGATCGTCGAGCTGGACGTCGCCTACGCGCCCCGAGCCGCCGGCACCAGGTCGAAGGTCTCCGGGTCGGTCCGGGGCACGGTGCGGGCGGCCCGGGACTTCGCCGGAGTGTTGCGCGCCGACGCCGGTGGTGGCCGGTGAACGTCCTGCTCGTGGTCGCCAAGGCACCGGTCCCGGGGCAGGCCAAGACGCGGCTCTGCCCGCCGGCGAGTCCCACCCAGGCCGCCCGGATCGCGGCGGCGGCGTTGTTGGACACCCTCGCGGCGGTGCGCGCCACGCCGTCGACCATTCCCGTGCTGGCCCACACCGGCCGGTTCGCCGACGCCGAGTACGGCGCGGAACTGACCGCCGCGCTGGCGGGTTGGCACCTCCTTGCACAGCGCGGCGACACCCTCGCCGACCGCCTCGCGAACGCGCACTCCGACACCGCCGCGACCTTCCCCGGCCGCCCGGTGTTGCAGATCGGCATGGACACGCCGCAGATCCGCCCGGCCCTGCTCGCCACCGCGCTGGCACGGCTCGCCGACCACGAGGCGGTGTTCGGGCCGGCGCTCGACGGCGGCTGGTGGGCGCTCGGGCTACGCGACCCGGCGGGCGCGAGGGTGTTGCGCGACGTGCCCATGTCGACCGACGACACCGGTCGACGTACTCTCGCCGCGCTCCGCGACCACGGCACCGACCCGGCGATCCTTCCCGTGCAACGGGACGTCGACGACTGGCCGGCCGCGCTGGCAGTCGCCGTCGACCTGCCCGGCACCCGGTTCGCGGACGCCGTCGAGTCGGTGGGCGGCCACCTGTCGAGCGGACGCCTCCGGTGACCTCGACGATCGCCCTCGACGGCTTCGATCTCCTGTGGGGCGGGCGCGACAGCCGGTCCGCCGACCAGGACACCTGCGCACCGCCGGCCGACGCCGACCACTGGCTCGTGCACACCGACGGGCGGCGGGACCCGTTGCCGGTGCGGCGCTGGCACGGCCCGCCCGAACCGGCCATCACGTCCATCGCCGCGCGCTGCTCCGGCCCCACGATCGACCTCGGTTGCGGTCCCGGTCGGCTGACCAGGGCACTCGTCCAGCAAGGGCTCGTCGCGCTGGGCGTGGACATCTCGGCGGAGGCGGTACGACTGACCCAGGGCCGAGGTGTGGTCGCCCTGCGCCGCGACGTCTTCGAACCACTTCCCGGCGAGGGCCGGTGGGCGCACGCCCTGCTCGTGGACGGCAACATCGGCATCGGCGGCGACCCGGTCCGGCTGCTGCGCCGGTGCGGCACGCTGATCGCGGCGGACGGAACGCTCGTGGTCGAGGTCGAGCCCCCGGGCGCCGGGCTGTGGCAGGGGCAGGCGTACGTCCTGTCCCGAACCTCCGACGAAGGGGCACGACCGGGGCCGACGTTCCGCTGGGCGCGCGTCGGAGCGGAGGCGGTGGCGGGTGCCGCAGCCGCTGCCGGCCTGCGGGTCGTGGACACGATCCGACTCGGGCCACGCTGGTTCGCCGAGTTGGCGGCCGCATGACCCGCCGAGCGCGCATCCCCGTCCCCGAGGACTTCACCGCCCCGTCGCACTCGCCGCTGGTCGCCGCCCGGCTCGGTCTCTGGCTCGGGGTGGCGTTCGGGTTGTGCTTCGTCACCGGTGTCCTCAGCCACTACGTCCAGCACCCGCCAGGCTGGTTCACCTGGCCGAGTCGACCGGTCAACCTCTACCGGATCACCCAGGGCACCCACGTGCTCTCCGGAATCGCCGCGATCCCGCTGCTACTGGGCAAGCTGTGGAGCGTCTACCCCCGGCTGTTCGTCCGTCCGCCGGTGCGCCAGCCGATCCGGCTGTCCGCGCACGCCCTCGAACGGATCTCCGTCCTGGTCCTGGTCTGCGCCGCGTTCTTCGAACTGGTCACCGGCCTGTTCAACGTCGCCCAGTCGTACCCGTGGGGATTCTTCTTCCCGGCGGCCCACCACGCGGTCGCCTGGCTGCTGGTGGGCGGGCTGCTGCTGCACATCGCGGTGAAGCTCCCGATCGCCCGCGCGGCGCTGGGCACGCCGCTGCGACCAGACGACCCGGACTCGTCCGGACGGCGCTTGTTCCTGCGTACCTCGGCGGGCGTCGCCGGTGTGGCGGTGCTGGCCACCGCCGGGGTCACCGTGCCGTGGTTGCGTCGGGTCTCCCCGCTGGCGTGGCGCTCCGCGACCGGGCCGCAGGGCATCCCGATCAACCGGACGGCGGCAGCAGCGCACATCACCGTTCCACCGGACTGGCGGCTGGAGATCGTCTGGACGGGTGGCAGGGCGGTCTTCTCCCTTGCCGAACTGGCCGCCCTCCCCCAGCGCACGGCGCATCTGCCGATCGCCTGCGTCGAGGGCTGGAGCGCCTCCGCCGACTGGACGGGCGTACCCGTCGTCGACCTGCTCCGGCTGGCCGGCGCGCCGACCGACCGGGCGGTGCGGATCTCCTCGCTGGAGACCGACGGCCTGTACGCCGTCAGCACGCTTCCGGCGACCCACGTCGGTGACCCGCTCACCCTGCTCGCGCTCAGGATCAACGGCGAGGAACTGTCCCCCGACCACGGTTACCCCTGCCGCCTCATCGCTCCGAGCCGACCGGGCGTCCTCCAGACCAAGTGGCTGGCCCGGCTGGAGGTGCTGCGGTGAGGGCCGTCCGACTGCTCCTGCTCGTGCTCGGCGTCGCGGCGGCGGCGTACGGCGGTTGGCTGCTCCGTCCTCAACTCGACACCACAGTGCCGTGGCTGATCGGCGGTCCGGTGCTGCACGACCTCCTGGTGGCGCCGCTGGTCGGACTGGTCGGGCTCGGGCTGGGCCGACTGGTGGCGAACCGACTGCGGTTGGCCTGGATCACCGCAGGTCTGATGGGGAGCGCAACGTTGCTGCTGATCGCGGTGCCACTGCTGTGGCGACCGCCCTCGGCGCCGCCGAATCCGGGCCTGCCGGACCGTGACTACCCACTCGGGCTGGCCACCGGGCTGGCCGTCCTCTGGGCTGTCGTCGCGATCGTGCTGGTCGTCGACGCCATCGTCGGTCACCGCGACCCGGCCCGGCGAACCGACCAACCCGCGGACCCCACAGAGAGGACACCTCCCCATGTCTGAAGGACGATCCAACCGTCCGCCGGTCGGGGTCATCGGCGGGTCGGGTCTCTACGAGTTCCTCGACGACGTCACCGAGGTCCGGATCGACACCCCGTACGGACCGCCGAGCGACGCACTCTCCATCGGGCACGTCGCCGGGCGGACGGTGGCGTTCCTGCCCCGGCACGGGCGTCGGCACACCCTCCCCCCGCACCGCATCAACTACCGGGCCAACCTGTGGGCGCTGCGGACGGTCGGCGTCCGCCAGGTGCTCGCTCCGGGCGCCGTGGGCGGCCTGCAACCGGAGCTGGGCCCCGGCACCCTCGTCGTGCCGGACCAACTGGTCGACCGGACCAACGGTCGCGAGCAGACCTACTACGACGGGAGGCTGCGCCCGGACGGGCGGGTCCCCCGGGTCGTCCATGTGCCGTTCGCCGATCCCTACTGTCCGGTCGGACGGGCCACGGTCCTCGACGCCGCCCGGACCAACGGCTGGCGTCCGGTCGACGGCGGGACCATGGTCGTCATCGAAGGGCCGCGGTTCTCCACCCGCGCCGAATCACAGTGGTACGCCCGGGCGGGTTGGTCGACCGTCGGCATGACCGGCCACCCCGAAGCGGTGCTGGCACGCGAACTGGCGGTCTGCTATACCGCGCTGTCACTGGTGACCGACCACGACTCGGGTGTCGAGATCGGTCACGGCGTGACCCAGCAGGAGGTGTTCACCGTCTTCGCCCAGAACCTCGATCGCCTGCGCGTCCTGCTCGCCGACGCGGTGACGGCGTTGCCGCCGGACCAGGGAGGCTGCGTCTGCGCAGATGCTCTGGCCGACACGGAGAGCGGCCTCACGCTGCCCTGACGCCCGCCGGTCCGCGCCGTAAGGGTTCCGAAAGGGTTCGCGACCGGTGCGACGGCGGTCGCAACCGTACGCTCGGCTGGTGGGAAAATGGATCCTCCGGTCGCCGCTGGCGCGGGCCGCTGTCGCCGCCGCTGTCGTCGTGGCCCTCGTGGCCCTCTACTGGTTCCAGCCGTGGAAGCTGTTCACCGACACGTACGTCGACGACGCGCTGCCCCCCGCCGGGCCGACACCGGTCACCTCCGCCCCCGCGTCCACTGCGCCGTCGGTCACCGCGAGCCCGGTGGCCGCGAGCCCGGTGGCCTCGGCGACCGCACCGGCGGCGGAGCAGGTCCTGGCCGCCGGCGACTTCGTCACCCACGAGCACGAGACCACCGGCAGCGCCGAGATCCGCAGGCTCACCAACGGGCGTCACCAGCTCGTCATCCGCGACCTGGACACGTCGAACGGTCCGGACCTGAGGGTGTGGCTGACCGACCAGCCGGTCATCCGCGGCACGGCCGGCTGGAGGGTGTTCGACGACGGGAAGTGGGTCGAGCTGGCACGGCTCAAGGGCAACAAGGGCAACCAGGTGTACGACCTGCCGGCGTCGGCCGATCCGGCCGACTTCCGCAGCGTCTCCATCTGGTGCAAGCGGTTCTCGGTCTCCTTCGGCGCGGCCGATCTCACCACCACCTGACCGGAGCCCCGGTCAGTGTCCGTACGCGTGCCGGGCCTGCCACTCCTCGGCCGGGGTGAGCGGGACCGGCGCGGGCCGCTCCGCCGTCGTCGTCAGCTCGATCCGCCGGCCCTCGGCCGCCGAACGGAGCAGGGTCGTCATCGTTTCGAGCACGTGCAGCGCGAGGTCACCACCGGCGCGCGGCGGACGCTGACCGTCGGCGCCGACCAGGTCGATCAGGCCGATGCCCCGCGAGCTGTCGGCGTAACCGGCCTGCGGTTCGAGGACGCGCCACTCGCTGCCGCCGAGCGCGAAGAGTCGCACCTCCCCGTCGAAGTAGTTCGGGTCGGGCACCGCGAGTGTGCCGGTCTCCCCGTGGACCTCGATCGGCGCGGCCGTCGTGGTGACGCCGTCGAAGCTCGTGGTGATGGTGGAGAGAGCCCCGTCGACGTGTTCGAGCACGCCTGTCACATGGGTGTCCACCTCGACCGGGATCCGCTGGCCGGCACGCGGACCCGAACCGATGACACGCTCGGCGCGCAGCCGGCTGGCGGCTCCGGTCACCGCGCGGACCGGCCCGAGCAGGTGGATGAGCGCCGAGATGTAGTACGGCCCCATGTCCAGCAACGGGCCGCCGCCCGGGACGTAGTAGAAGTCGGGGTGGGGGTGCCAGCGCTCGTGCCCCGCCGTGACCATGACTGCCGAGGCGGACATCGGTCGCCCGATGAGGCCGCCGTCGATCGCCGCCCGTGCCGTCTGCGTACCGGTGCCCAGGACGGTGTCCGGCGCGCACCCGACGAGGACGCCGGCCGACCCGGCCCGTTCGACGATCGAGCGACCGTCCGCGAGCCTCACCGCGAGCGGCTTCTCCACGTACACGTTCTTGCCCGCGTCGATCGCGGCGAGCGAGATGTCGGCGTGGGCCGCGGGAATCGTGAGGTTGAGGACCGTCTGCACGTCCGGGCGGGCGAGCAGACTCTCGGGGCTCACCGCCTCCGCGCCGGGGATCTTGGCTGCGGCCTCGGCCGACCGGGCGGCGTCGAGGTCGGCCAGCGCGACGATGCTCACCGCGGGGTGGTTCGCGAGGGTGTCCAGGTACGCGCGGGAGATGACCCCGAGACCTATGACGCCGACGCGGTGCGAGTCGCCCACACCATCCCCCTCTCGATCACGGTACGAACGCTCGGGTGCTCCAGCACGTCGAGGCTGTGCCCGGGGGTCGTCACGACGACACGCCCGGCACCCCACTGTCGGGTCCAGATCGCCGGCGAGGTGACCGGCCGGTGCCACGGGTGCCACTCCTGGGTCGGGTGGGTGGTCACTGCCAGTACGTCGATCAGGTCGTCGTGCAGCACCCAGTACTGCTCGGTGACCAGGTCGAAGTCCCCGACCCCGGTGGTGATCGGGTGCTCCCGGCCGAGGTCCGTGACGTGCACGGTGTGCGGCAGGAAGTTGTCCTCCGGCTCACCGTGCCGCCCGCACGGCTCCTTACCCGGGTGGGTCGCGAACTGACCGCCCACCAGGTGCAGGTAGTCCGACGACGCGCGGAACGAGTCCACGATGCCGCCGTGCCAGCCGGTGAAGCCCGTGCCGGCGATGACCGCAGCGCTCAGGCCCGCCACCTCGGCCGCGGTGATCTGCGACATCGTCATGCACTGCACGACGAGGTCGGTGGCGGCCATCTCGGCGGCGTCGGCGTAGACCTCCGTCGACTCCTCGACCCGTACGGCATAGCCGTTGTCCTCGAGGAAGGGGATGAACAACTCCGTCGCCTTGACCGGCTGGTGTCCCTCCCACCCGCCCCGAACCACCAATGCTCTGCGCTGCGCCACCCTCGTTCCCTCCTCCGGTCCGTCGCCACCGGGCCGGCGGTTCCCGCGCCCCGGAGACGTGCCGTCGACGCCCGTACGTGTCGGGCACCGAAACCGTACTCGGTCGTCGATGATGTCGACATCGGTCGACTCCGCGAACGTGGAGGAAATCGCGGTCGGTCAGACGGCCGTCCGTGACCACTGCTGGTTGGCACCGGTGTTGCACGGGTACTGCTTGAGGATCACGCCGTCGGCTGTCGACGCGGCCGGAACGTCCACGCACTTGCCGCTGTGTCGGGCGCGCAGCTGGAAGTAGCCGCCGTTGGTGACCATCTGGAACTGCTGGTTGGTGCCGGTACCGCAGGTGTACTGGATGAGGTCGGCACCGTCGGCGGTCGACGCGCTCGTCACGTCGAGGCACCTGCCGCTGTGCCGGCTGACGATACGCCACCAGCCGCTGCCGGCGTCCTGGAACTGCCACTGCTGCCACGCGTTGCCGGCGTACGTGTACTGGCCGACGCGCGCGCCGTTGTCGGTGTTCGGTTGCTGGACGTCCATGGCCTTGCCGCTGTGCCGCACGGTGATCCGGTAGAACGTCCCCGTCGCCGGTGGAGGCGTCGTGGGGTCGTTGCCGACGGTGTCGCCCCACGCGTACCGGATCCGGTCGGCGCCGGTGGGGTTGCGGATGGTCAGGTCGAGGCTGGTGCCGCTGCCGCTGAGGGAGAACATCGAGTACCAGTCGTACCCGATGGTGCCCGGCTTTCCGCCGAGGGCGGGCCAGTAGGTGCCGCCCATCTGGTTGTCGCGCATGACCTGGGCCATGGCCCGGATGTGGCGGACGAAGTTGTCGGTGCTGTTCGCGTCGGCGTAGTTGCGGCCGTCGTTCATGGGCGCGCCGAACTCGGTCGCGACCGCCCGGGAGGCGCAGTTGCCGAGCCGGGTCTGGATGTGGCTGCGGAAGGCGTCGTAGGTCATCGCGCCGTAGAAGAAGGCGTAGTGGTGGAACGAGAGCAGCGTGGAGTTGAAGCGGCTGTCGTTGCAGATGTCCCGCAGGTCCTGGCTGAAGCCGGTGCCGCCGATGAGCACCCGACCGGGCACCGCGGAGTAGTGGTAGGTGAGCCAGTTCGCGGCCACGGTGCGCCACTCCGCCGAGCTGTAGCCGTGCGGCTCGTTCATCGGCTCGAAGTAGACGTTGGCGTTCCCGCCGTACGTGTTGGTCACTGTGGACCACATCGCGTTCCAGGCGGCGAGGTTGGTGATCCTGCCGCCGGAGGCGGCGCCGTCCTCCCAGTACGCCAGGATCACCTTGAAGCCCCGCGCGGTGGCCGCGTCGATGGCACCCCGGTAGGCCTCCCACCAGGCCGTCCCCACGGTGTGGGTGTTGATGGGCAGCCGGACGGTGTTGACTCCCATGGTGGCGGCCATGTCGTCGTAGAGGGCGTTGGCCTTGGCCCGCACCGTCGCGTTGCTGTCCGACGAGCTCAGACCCTGCACGACGAGCGGGCCGGTGCTGAAGTTGTCACCCAGCACCGCCCAGTTCATGCCTCGGAACTGGTTGGTGGCGGCGGTCGCCGGCGACGACGTGACGACGACGACGCCGGCCATCGCTGTCAGCGCGGCCACCAGGGCGATCAGCGGCCGGCGCAGGGACCGCGTACTCCACGACGTGCTTCGGGTCATGAGATGTCCAATCGGGGTGGAGGTCGGGCTCAGCTGGTCACCCGGAACGTCGCGTCGGCGCGGCTCTGGGCGTCGCTCACCGGATCGAGCCGGAGCAGGTAGCTGTAGTGCCGGATGTAGCGGTCCGGGTGGCTGTAGGACTGGAACGACGTCCACGACGAGTTGGCCAGCCCGGCCACCTGGCGGAAGGTGGCGTCGGCGGCGAAGGTGGTGGAGCCGTCGTTGGCCTCCAGCCGGAAGTCGAACCCGTAGTGACGCAGGTAGTGACCCGGGTAGTTGACCGACTGGATGGAGACCGTTCCGGAGCCGGCCAGGCCGGGCACGAGCCGCCACTGCCCGTCCTGGGCCGGGCTGACGTTCGGGTCGATGCGGGCGTCGTAGTCGGCGTGCCGCACGTACCGGTCCTGGAAGTTGTACGACTGGATCCGGTTGACAGCGGTGTTGGGCCAGCGGTTGAGCACCCGCGTCTGCTCGGCCGCGGTCAGGTTGAGGATCGAGCCGTGCCGCTTCTTGGTGCCACCCATGCTGTACGAGCCGGAGGCCGGCAGCCGGTAGGCGCCCGGGCTCGACGGGTTGGTGGTCAGCACGGGCAGGTAGCCACGCCCGCTGGCGTACTGGTCCAGGTAGAGCACCCACTCGTTGCGACCGTTGAACGGCATCCACATCGGGCCCTCGACCTGCGCGCCGGTCAACCCGATGCCGGACAGGTTGCCGAGGGTGGTCCAGGTGCCGAGGATGGAGTTGCTGCCCTCGACGGTGATCTGACCGTCCCGGGACGCCCGCACGTAGCGGTACGCGCCGACGCCGGCCGGCACCTCGACGATCTGGGTGTCGATGAGTTCCTGGCTGCCCGGCCGGTTGATGTACGTCTGGGGCGTGGTGATGCTGCGGAAGTTCGACGTGCGCGCGGCGTAGATGCGGTGCTTGGTGGCACCGTTGAGGGGGACGTTCGTCGCCCAGTAGAGGACGTAGTCGCCGGTTGCCGGGTTCCAGATCGCCTCCGGCGCCCAGGCGTTGCGGCCGTCCGGGATCGCGCCGGCGACGTTCAGCAGCCACGGCGCCGACCAGTTGACCAGATCGGTGGACTCCCACACGACGAGGTTGCGACTGCCGTTGTTGATGGCTGTCGACCAGTCCTGGCCGCAGCCGATGCACAGGTCCGTGGCGATGATCCAGTACCGGTCCCCGGCGGGCGAGCGGACCAGGGCGGGGTCGCGGACGCCGCGGGTGCCGACCGTGGAACGCAGGACGAGACCGCCGTTGTTGAGGTCGTTCCAGCGGAGGCCGTCGGTGCTGTGCGCGAGGTAGATCTGCTGGTCGGTCGACGACTCACCGGTGAAGTGCGCCATCAGGTATCCGACGGTCGGGTCGAGCGCGGCCGCGGGCTTCGGTGTCGCCGCCGACCAGGTGGTGAACAGCAGGCACGCGGCGACCGCTACCGCACAGAGCCGGGAGAGGGCTCTCGACATGGGTCTGTCTCCTTCGCGCAGGGGCGTACGGGTCGGCTAGAGGGTCGGTACGACGGGGCGGATGGTGCCGTCGGCGTTGAACTCCATCCGGTCGACGGCGGTCTCGCGGTTGGTGCCGTTTCCGGCGGGCACCGCGAACCGGTGGTAGGCGATGTGCCAGGTGTCGGTGTCGGGTGCCCGGACCACCGAGTGGTGGCCGGTGCCCTTGATGCCGGCGTCGAGCCGCTTCCGCAGCACCACGCCCCGACTGGTCCACGGCCCGAGAGCAGATGGGCCGGTGGCGTACGCGACGCGGTAGTCCTCGCTGCGTGTGTCGTTCTCCGACCACATGAAGTAGTAGAGGCCGTTGCGTTTGAACACGAACGGGGCCTCGTTGTAGCCGGACGGGGTGACGACCCTCGCCTGGGCCGGGTCGAAGGAGACCATGTCGGCGTTGAGGCGTACCGCCCGTGCGACGCCCTGACCCCAGTAGAGGTAGGACCGCCCGTCGTCGTCGGTGAAGACCATCGGGTCGATCGCCTGCCCACCGGCGAACTGGTCGCTGCGGACCAGCGGCCTCCCGAGCGCGTCGCGGAACGGCCCGACCGGACTGTCGGCGACGGCCACGCCGAGGTGTTTGGCGGTGTTGCCGCTGGCCGCGCCCCCGCTGAAGTAGAGGTAGTAGCGGCCGTTGGCACTGGCGACCGCCGGTGCCCAGGCCGAGTTGTCCGCCCAGGTGACGTCCGGGCCGTGGTCGAGGACCACACCGTGGTCGGTCCAGTTGACCAGGTCGGCGGAGGAGAACGCCTTGTAGTAGGTGCCGGCCCAGCTCGCGTACCCGTCGGTGGTCGGGTACAGGTAGTAGCGGCCATTGATCACCGCGAGGTGTGGGTCGGCGAAGAGGCCCGGGATCACCGGCCCCCTGGTCGTCCTGGGCGCCCACGGCGCGGCGAGGCGGAACGAGCTGTCCGCCCGGAACGCGGCGGTGTCCTGGTAGGCGTCGAGCCAGAGGGCGAAGTCGCGGTGCCGGATTCGCCGGTCCGGATAGTTGTACGAGGTGAGCGCCACCGATCCGGCGACCGACCCGTCCACCGCGCAGAAGGTCGCGTCGGCCCGGAACGTCGCGTCACCGGTGTTGGGGTCGACCCGGAGTCGGTAGTCGCGGTGCCGGAGGAACAGGCCGGACCTGGTCTGGAACGAGTAGCAGTGCGGTGACGACAGACCGTTGACCACGGTGAAGGTGGCATCCAGCTTGACCTGGTCGGCGCTGCTGGAGGTCACCGGGTCGAGCCGGCCCAGATAGTCCATGTGCCGCACGTACCGTCCGGCCTGGTTGACCGCCTCCAGTGAGCGGGTGCCGGTGGGCAGCGTGGCCGCGTGGGCCGGTTCGCCGGCCGCCACCACGAAGGCGGCAGCGGCCACGGCGGAGAGCACGAGGATCCGGAGGCCCACAACGCCGTTGATCCGGTCCGAGGACCCGCCGGTGACCGCCGACGCCGGGCTTCGCCATGCGAACACGATCCAGATCCCCCGTTCTGAACGATCATCTATGTTAGCGTTAACAAGATCAACCCATGTGGCGCGTGGGCTTTCCGGGCCGCCAGGGGCGCAGATTTTCGGGCGGGGCATGTTAGCCGCAGGTGACTGTGGAGATATTTTCTACTCGTTAACGTCGCGTTGCGGACAGTGTTAGCGATAGCATCGATGAGTGTCAAGGAACCAGACGTCCGCAACCCTGTCGCCTGGACGAGCCCTGCCCACCCACCCCTGGGCACCGGGTCCGCAACCCGCCGGACACAACATTGACATACTTCACTGCTTGATCTAGCGTCGGGTCGAATCGATTCGACGACCGGTGGCCCCCCGCACGGGTCGCGAGGGCACCGGCGGGATCGTGTGCCGATGAGCCGGCCGGGCGTCGTGGCACATCGCGCCTCCCCCGAGGTTCCGCGTGCGGCCAGGTGGTCGGCGGGTGCAGCCGGCAGCCACGCGTGTGGTCACCACGGCCTCTTCTACCTGCATCAATTCGTGCCGAGTGGCAGGAGCCCCCTCATGACAAGACGTAGACCCATCCTCGCTTCGCTGGCGACGGCGGCTGTCGTCGTGGCCGCCGGCTCGGCGGCACTGACCGGTGGCCTGAGCACCACGGCGTCGGCCGCGGACGTCGTGCCGGCCGCGGCGACCGCCGGCTGCGGTAAGGCCCCGACGTTGACCAGCGGCCAACGGTCCATCCAGAGCAACGGCCAGAACCGCAGTTTCATCCTGCGGATCCCGGACAACTACGACCGCAACCACCCGTACCGGTTGATCTTCGGTTTTCACTGGAACGGCGGCACCGCCGGCGACGTCGACGGCGGTGGGTCGGACGGGGCGGCCTGGTCCTACTACGGGCTGCGGCAGCAGGCGAACAACAGCACCATCTTCGTCGCCCCCCAGGGCAACGGGAACGGCTGGGCCAACCCCGGCGGCCAGGACGTCACCTTCGTCGACAACATGATCAGCCTGATCGAGGCCGACCTCTGTGTCGACACGACGCAGCGCTTCGCGCTCGGCTTCAGCTACGGCGGAGGCATGAGCTATTCGCTGGCCTGCTCCCGGGCGGGTGTCTTCCGCGCCGTCGCGGTCTACGCCGGCGGGCAGCTCAGCGGTTGCAGCGACGGCAGCCAGCCGATCGCGTACATGGGCATCCACGGCATCGGGGACTCGGTGCTCAACATCTCCGCCGGACGGTCCCTGCGGGACAGGTTCGTCCGCAACAACGGCTGCACCGCCCAGAACCCGCCCGAGCCGAGGGCCGGCAGCCTGACGCACATCACCACCACCTACTCCGGCTGCCGGTCCGGCTACCCGGTGGTGTGGGCCGCCTTCGACGGCGGGCACACGCCCGGCCCGGTGGACGGCGGCGGTGACAGCGGCGCCAGGACCTGGACCAAGGGCGAGGTGTGGCGGTTCTTCACCCAGTTCGGCAGCACCGACCCGACCACCCCACCGACCACGCCGCCGCCGACCACCCCGCCGCCGGGCAGCACGTCACCGCTGCGCAACGCGTCCTCCGGACGGTGCCTGGACGTCAACGGCGCATCGCAGTCCAACGGCTCGGCGGCGATCATCTGGGACTGCCACGGGCAGAGCAACCAGACCTGGACGTCGACCTCGGCCCAGGAGCTGCGCGTCTTCGGCGGCAAGTGTCTCGACGTGAACGGCGCCGCCACCGCGAACGGCAGCTCGGTGATCATCTGGGACTGCAACGGCCAGTCCAACCAGAAGTGGCGGCTCAACTCCGACGGCTCGATCACCGGAGTCGGTTCGGGCCGGTGCCTGGACGTGGTCAACAACGGCACCGCCAACGGCACCCGGGTCCAGATCCGGGACTGCAACGGCGCGGCCGGCCAACGATGGAGCCGGAGTTGAGTTCGGCGACGGCAGAAGGAGACCCAACCGTGCGACTTCGCAGACTGTCCACCCCCTGGATCGGGGCGGCCATGGCGGTCCTGGTCCTGTTCGCCGTCGGGGCGTACGTCCTCACGACCGTCACCTCGGCGGCCGCGGCCCCCACTGCCGGCTGCGGCAAGGCACCCGGACTGAACAGCGGCACCCACACCATCCAGAGCGGCGGCAAGAGCCGCAGCTTCATCCTTCGGCTGCCCGACAGCTACAACAACACCTACGCCCACCGGCTGGCCTTCGGCTTCCACTGGTTGGGCGGCACCGCCACCCAGGTTGCGTCGGGCGGCACCGACGGAGCCGCGTGGGCCTACTACGGCATGCTCTCGCAGTCCAACAACACCACCATCTTCGTCGCCCCGCAGGGCCTCAACAACGGCTGGGGCAACTCCAACGGTGAGGACGTGACCTTCACCGACGACATGATCCGTACGATCGAGAACGCCCTCTGCGTGGACACGACGCAACGGTTCTCGGTCGGGTTCAGCTACGGCGGGGCGATGAGCTACTCGTTGGCCTGCTCGCGGCCCACGGTGTTCCGCGCGGTCGCGGCCATCGCCGCCCCCGGGCCGATCAGCGGATGCAGCGGGGGCACCCAGCCGGTCGCATACCTGGGGATCCACGGCATCAACGACAACATCCCCAGCGGGCGTTCGCTGCGCGACAGGTTCGTCCGCAACAACGGTTGTGCGGCGCAGAACCCGCCCGAACCGGCGGCGGGCAGCCGGACCCACATCACCACCGCCTACTCGTGCCAGCCCGGATATCCGGTCCTCTGGGCCGCGTTCGACGGAGGCCACCAGCAAGGCCCGGTGGACGGGTGCGCCGGCTGCGAGAGCGGCGCGCGGAGCTGGGTCAAGCAGGAGGTGTGGCGGTTCTTCAGCCAGTTCGGGTCCACCGTGCCACCCACCACTCCCCCGCCGACGACGACGCCACCGCCACCCGGCCGGCAGAACGTGCTGATCGCGGGTAGCCAGTCCGGCCGATGCGTCGACATCCCCAACTCCAGCACGGCCAACGGCGCCCGCCCCCAGCTCTGGGACTGTCACGGCGGCACCAACCAGCGCTTCACCCACACCACCAACCGCGCCCTGACCGTGTACGGCAACAAGTGCCTGGACGCCAGTGGAGGTGGCAGCAGCAACGGCACCGCTGTCATCATCTGGGACTGCAACGGCCAGGCCAACCAGCAGTGGAACCTGAACGCCAACGGCACCATCACCGGAGCCCAGTCCGGGCTGTGCCTCGACGCCGTCGGCTCGGGCACCGCCAACGGCACGCAGCTGCACCTCTGGGCCTGCCACGGCGGGGCCAACCAGCAGTGGAGCACGCGCACCTAGGCCGGCCCGCGCCGAGCCAGGAGACGCGCCGTCCGGGTCCTGTCCCGGGCGGCGCGTCTTTGTCGGGTCAGGGCGTCCAGCGCACGTTCGGGTTCACCCGTCCGGACCAGTCGAAGACGGCCATGTTGTCCCACTGGTTTCCGGTGCCGTTGATGTCGGCCGGGTCCCATCCGTTGCCGCGGACGGCGTACCAGGTCGGTTCCCAGTAGAAGACACCGATCGCGCCCGCGTTGCGGGCGGTGTTCTGCACCCAGTCGAACTCCTGGGCCTGCCCGGACCAGGTCGCGCTGATGCCGTCACAGGTCGCGTCGCCGATGGCGTTCGGCTCGCTGTCGGCGTTGTCGCGGGTGAAGGGGTACGCGGTCTCCGCGATCACCACCGGCTTACCGTAGCGGCCGCGTAGGTCCACGATGTTGTTGTAGAGGTTCGCCAGGGTGCCGTGCCACACGCAGTAGTACGACAGCGCCGTGATGTCCCACTGCACGCCCTGCGAACGGATGCCGTCGTAGAACCAACGGGCGTTGGCGTTGCTGTCGGCGTTCGCGGTGTGGATCATCACCGGGATGCCGCTGCCGCAGTCCTTGGTCGCCTGGTAACCCTGCTTCAGCAGGCCGGCCAGCGGGGCGAAGTCGTTGTTGACGACCTTCCCCTCGTTCCAGAGCATGCCCACATTGATCTCGTTGCCGATCTGCACGCTGTCCGGCGGTGTGCCCTGCCCCCGGAGGCTCGCGCAGACGTCGTAGGTGAACGCGTACACGTCGGCACGCAACTGGCTCAGGCTGTGGCCGACCCAGGCCGCCGGCTTGTACTGCTTGCCGGGGTCGGCCCAGGTGTCGGAGTAGTGGAAGTCGATGAGCACCTTCAGGCCCTTCGCCCTGGCCACCCTCGCCTGGGCCAACACCCTGCTCTTGTTGTTGTAGCCGCTGGCCGGGTTGTTCCAGACGCGCAGCCGGACGTAGTTGACGCCGACGGACCTCAGGATGTCCAGTGGGTCGCGGGCGACGCCGCCGGCGTCGTAGTATCTGGCACCCAGGTCCAGGCTGCGCTGCAACGAGGACACGTCGGCACCACGCATGCTGAGCGTGTTCGCGGCGGAGACGGGTGCGGGTGTGCCGAAGACGGCGAGGATGCCGGCCAGGGCACCCCCGAGCAGGGCCGTGGTGCGGCGACGGTGGGTGGGCGAGTGGATGCTCACAAAGACTCCTTCCGGAGCGCGACGGGCGACGCTCAGCCCACGTCGCAGGGAGCGCCGTTCAGCGAGAAGGCGGTGGGTGGCGCGTCGCTGGCGCTCCACCGCCCCTGGACGCCGAAGCTCGCCGAGCCGTTCGGCGCGAGAACCCGGTTCCAGCCGGCGTCACGGGCGGTCACGGTGGCACCGGTCTGAGCGACCGTGGCGTTCCAGTGCGAGGTGACCTGCTGGTCTCCGGGGAAGGTGAAGCTGACGATCCAGCCGTCGACCGGCGCCGTCCCCACGTTCTCGACGGTCACCGTGGCCACGAAACCACCCCGCCACTCGGACTGGTTGCGGTAGGTCACCCGACACGTCGAGGGCGGAGGGGTCGGCGGGGTCGACGTCGTGGGCAGCTCGACGGTGTTGGACGCGATGGACACGTTGCCCGCCGCGTCGCGGGCCCGCACGTAGTACAGGTTCCGCAGCGGCACCGACTGGGGCAGCGACGCCGTGTACGTCGTGCCCGGCACGGTGGCGATCAGGGTCGAGGAGTACCAGCCGTCGAACCGGTAGACGTTGTATCCGAGGACGCCGACGTTGTCGGTCGACGGCGACCAGGACAGCGCGCCGGTCGAGGCCGTCACCTCGCCGACGGTCAGAGTCCGTGGGGCGCTCGGCGGGGTGGTGTCCGGGCCGGCGTCCGTCACCGGAGTGACCACCATCAGCGGATCCGTCGAGCGGGAGCGGTGTCCGACGCTGTCCCGGGCGGCCACCTGGAACGAGTACTGCCGGCCCGGCTGAATGTACGTGGTGATCGTGGTGGTGGTGACGGCTCCGACGCTGGCGCTGTAGTAGACGTCGTTGAACACCTGGTAGTACGTGATGTCGTACCCGGTGATGGCGCAGCAGCCGGGCGCGGCGGCGGTCCAGGTGAGGGTGATCGACCCGGCCTTGACCTCGCTGGCGGTCAGATTCGTGGGCGTACTCGGCGGGAGGGGCGAGGTGCCCGGCGTGCCGGGGGCCGTGGTCGGTGTCGACGGCCCGGTCGCTGTCGGCTCCGCGGCGGACAGCGCGGCCCGACCGGGTCCCGGGGCGACCGCCGGGTACGCGGCCGGCGTCCCGGTGCTGGCGTCGGCGTTCGTCACCATGCCCAGGGCGGCAGCGAGAACCGCCGTCGACAGCGCGACGGCGGCCGGCAGACCCGGCCGGAGGCGGCGAAGCGGCGAGGACGAGGGCACGCCAGTCATACGACGACGATGTCGCCAGAGATCGATGATCGCCAACGTATCTCACCACGTGGTCGGCTGCCGGTGCGGCGGCGAACAGCCGCGTGCCGTCTTCTTCCGCGTCCGGCTGCCGGCCGGCGGTGCGGCGGCGCACGCCGGCCGGTCACCCGGCCCGGGGCGGGGCGGCTCAGCCCGCCACCCTGGTGGTCAGCGACCAGGTCAACAGCTCGATGACCGCCGGCGCGTGGTCGACCAGGAAGAAGTGCCCGCCGGTGAAGGTCCGCACCTCCACCTCGCCGGTGGTGTGCCGCCGCCAGTCGTCGGCTTCGGCGGCCGACACCACCGGGTCGTCCGCCCCGGTGAGGACGGTCACCGGGCAGTCCAGCACCGCGTCCGGCCGATGACGGTACGTCTCGATGGCCTGGTAGTCACTGCGGACGGCGGGCAGGATCAACTGAATCAGCTCCGGATCGGCCAGGGTGGCCGCATGGGTGCCGCTGAGCCGGCGCAGCTCGTCGATGATCTCGGCGTCACCGAGTCGATGGACCCGTTCGTCCCGGTAGCGCGACGGGGCCCGCCGGGCGGAGGCGAAGAGGCGCACCGGATCGGGCAGGCCGGCGTCGCGCATCCGCAGCGCGACCTCGTAGGCGACGACGGCACCCAGGCTGTGGCCGAACAACGCGGTCGGCTGCTGTGGAGCGGCGGCCAGCGCCCCGAACACCTGGTCGGCCAGCTGGTGCAGATCGGCGACGTGCTCCTCGCGCCGCCGGTCCTGCCGTCCCGGGTACTGCACGGCGAGCACCTGCACGTGCGGGGCCAGCGCCCGGGACATCGGGAAGAAGAAGCTTGCCGACCCACCCGCGTGCGGCAGGCAGACCAGCCGTACCGCGTCCTCGGCGGCGGGATGGAATCGGCGCAGCCAGCGCGCCGGGTCGGCGGGGGATGAGGTCATGGACGGGACTCCTCTCGGGGAAGGGACGCAGCCGCCGCCGGCCGGGCCCGGACGGCGGGCGATGGTGTCACGGCGGCGAGGCCCTGCCGGACCGACCGGTGCCGGTCCGGGTGGTCCGGACCCGCACCGGTCGGTACGCCTGCCGTCGGTGGCGCCACGCCGGTCAGTGCGTCATCCGCCCCAGTTCGTTGTCGATCAGGTCGAAGATCTCGGCCGCCGAGGCGGACTCGATCCGGCTGCCGAGTTCCGCGTCGCCGGTCACCGTGGGGCCGTCCGACCAGCGGGAGGCGATGTCGCGCAGGCGGGTGGCGACCGCCGCGCGTTCCCGGTCGTCGGAGCCGAGCGCGGCGAGGGCCGCCTCCAGCCGGTCGAGCTCGGCCATCGGTGACTCCGGCGCCGCCGTCGGGGTCAACCGGGACAGCAGGTGGTCGGTGAGGGCGGCGAGCGTCGGGTGGTCGAAGACCACTGTCGTGGGCAACCGGACGCCGGTCATCGCGCTCAGCCGGTGCCGCAACTCCACCGCCGTCATCGAGTCGAAGCCCAGCTCCTGGAAGGACCGATCGGCGTCGAAGGTGGTGTTCGTCGGGTGGCCGAGCACGACGCCCACCCCGCTTCGCACCAGGTCCAGCACCGCCTGGCGCCGCTCGTCGCCGGACAGGTCGGCGAGGCGTTCCGCCAACGGCGGTTCGCTGTCGCGGACCACGGCACTGGTAGCCGTCCGGACGGGCGCGTCCGGGGACACGTCGACGGTCGCCACGTCCGGCTGGGCGAAGCGGTCCGTCGGCACCGCGTGGAAGTCGATCGACTCCACGGTCACGACCGGCCGCCCCGTGCCGTCGGACACCACCAGTGCGGCGGTGTCCCGGTCGAGGAGGTCCATCCGCGCCTCGACGCTCACGGCACCCGTCGCGTGCAGGCGGACCCCGCGCCAGACGGCCGGCACCCGGACGGTGTCCGGTGACGGAGGCACCTGGTCCAGCAGGGCCGTGTCCCACAGCAACGGGTGCAGCCCGAAGTCCCCCGCCTCCTGGCGGAACTGTTCCGGCAGGTCGAGAGTCACGGGGCGACCGGACGGTGGGGACGCGACCGCCGGTTCGGCGTCGTCGGCGACCAGCCGCCCCTGCGCGTAGTGCGCCCAGGCGCCGCCGCGCCGGTCCGGCCGGGCGTGCAGGTGCACCTCGCGGGTGCCGTTCTCGTCGGCGCCGCCGAGGCGGACCTGGACGAGCATCGGGGTGTCCTCGCCGACGACCAGGGGGGCGGTGAGGGTGAGGTCCCGCAGTACCGGACAGCCGACCTCGTGCCCCGCTCGGAGCACCGCGTCGACCAGCGCGGCTGCCGGCACCACCGCCGTGCCGGCGAGCGGGCCGGGGGTCAGCCAGGCCGCCGACCGCGCGACCAGGCTGGTGGTGAACAGCACCTCGTCGCCTCCGGCCACCGGCACCAGCGGGCCCAGCAGGGGATGCCCGGCGCCGGCGGGGACAGTCGCTCGGCTGGAGTCCAGCCAGTACCGGTCCCGCTGGAACGCGTACGTCGGCAGCGGCACCTGTGGCCCGCCGGAGAGCAGCGGCGCCCACCGCACGGACTCGCCGTGGACGTACAGCGCGGCCAGCGCCGCCAGCACCGTCGGCACCTCGGCGCGGCCCGACCGCAGCGCCGGCACCACCACCTGCGGATCCGCTTCGAGGCTCTCCCCCACCAGTGCGCTGAGCACGCCGTCGGGGCCGATCTCCAGGAAGCGGGTCACGCCCTGGGTTTCGAGGTAGCGCACGCCGTCGTGGAACCGGACGGTCTCACGAACATGACGCACCCAGTACTCCGGCGAGCACAACTGCTCCCGCGTCGCCGCCACACCACTGACATTCGACACCACCGGGATCCGCGGCTCGTGGAACGTCAACCCAGCCACCACACCCCGGAACTCATCCAGAATCTCGTCCATATGCGCCGAGTGAAACGCGTGACTGACCGGCAACCGCCGGACCTTACGACCCCGCTCCCGCCACCCCCGCGCCACCTGCTCCACCACGTCCGCGTCACCGGAGAACACCACCGAACCCGGCCCGTTCACCGCCGCCACCACCACCCGACCCGAACACCCCGCCAACGACTCCAGCGCCTCCCGCTCCCCCGCCTGCACCGCCACCATCGCGCCACCCTCACGCGCACCCTGCATCAACCGACCCCGCGCCGCCACCAACCGACACGCATCCGGCAGATCCCACACCCCCGCCACAAACGCCGCCGTCACCTCACCAATCGAATGCCCCAACACCACATCCGGCACCACACCACAACTCTCAAACACCCGACACAACGCCACCTCAACCGCAAAAAGCGCCGCCTGCGTAAAACCAGTCTGATCCAACAACACCGAATCAGCCGACCCCACCGGCGAAAACACAATCCCCACTAACGACCGACCCAACAACGGATCCAAAAACCCAACAACCTCATCCAACGCCCGAGCGAAAACCGGAACCCGCTCGTACAACTCACGCCCCATACCCAACCGCTGACTACCCTGCCCCGTAAACAAAAACGCACAACCACCACCACCGCCACCACCAGCAGCAGTCACCACCGACGACGACGACTCACCCCGCGCCAACGCCGCCAACCCCGCCAACAACTCCTCCCGACCCGACCCCAACACCACCGCCCGATCCTCCAACGACGCACGCCCCACCAGCGACGACGCCACCTCCACCACACCCAACCCCGACCGCGCCCCCACAAACTCACCCAACCGACGCGCCTGCCCCCGCAAACCCCCCACCGACCGACCCGACACCACCCACGGCACCACCACACCCGAACCAAAAACAAACCCCGAACCCACACCACCACCCGAAACAGACCCCACCACCGGAGCCTGCTCCACAATCACATGCGCATTAGTCCCACTAATCCCAAACGACGACACCCCCACCCGACGAGGCCTACCCGTCTCCAACCACGGCTGAGCCTCCGTCAACAACCGCACCGCCCCCGACGACCAATCCACATGCGGAGTCGGCACATCCACATGCAACGTCCGCGGCAACATTCCGTGCCGCAACGCCATCACCATCTTGATCACACCACCCACACCCGCAGCAGCCTGAGCATGACCAATATTCGACTTCAACGACCCCAACCACAACGGACGATCAACCGACCGACCCACCCCATACGTCGCCAACAACGCCTGCGCCTCAATCGGATCACCCAACCGAGTCCCCGTCCCATGCGCCTCCACCGCGTCCACACTCGACGCGTCCACACCAGCCGCCGCCAACGCCTGACGGATCACCCGCTGCTGCGAGGGCCCGTTCGGCGCGGTGAGACCGTTCGACGCACCGTCCTGATTCACCGCCGAACCCCGCACCACCGCCAACACCCGACGCCCCTGACGCACCGCATCCGACAGACGCTGCACCAACAACAGACCCACACCCTCGGACCAACCCGTCCCACCCGCCGAGGCAGCGAACGACCGACACCGACCATCAGCGGCCAAACCCCGCTGCCGAGAGAACTCGACGAACGTCTGCGGGGTGGCCATCACCGTGGCCCCGCCCGCCAGGGCGAGGTCACACTCGCCCTGCCGCAGGGCGTTGACCGCCAGGTGCAGGGCCACCAACGACGAGGAACAGGCGGTGTCCACGGTCACCGCCGGGCCCTCCAGACCGAGGGTGTACGCGACCCGCCCGGACGCGACACTGCCGGCCGTGCCGCTGGCCAGGTAGCCCTCCAACTCGGCGGGGATCCGGGCGAGCCCGCTGCCGTAGTCGTGGTACATGACGCCGGCGTACACACCGGTGCGACTGCCCCGCAGCGCTGTCGGGTCCAGCCCGGCGTCCTCGAACGCCTCCCACGCGGTCTCCAACAGCAACCGCTGCTGCGGATCCGTCGCCAACGCCTCCCGCGGCGACATCCCGAAGAACTCCGCATCGAAACCATCAGCATCATGCAGGAAGCCACCCTCCCGCGTGTACGACGTCCCCACCCGCTCCGGATCCGGGTCGTACAACCCCTCCAGATCCCACCCCCGATTCGTCGGAAAACCACTCACCGCATCCACACCACCCGCCACCAACTCCCACAACTCCTCCGGCGACGACACCCCACCCGGGAACCGACACGCCATCCCCACAATCGCGATCGGCTCGTCGACGGCGACGGCGGGAACGACCGGTGTGGGCGCGGGACGGGGCTCACCGCCGTCGACGGCCAGTTCGGCCGCCAGGTGACCGACCAGGTCGGCCGGGGTGGGGTGGTCGAAGACGAGGGTGCTGGGCAGCCGCAGCCCGGTGGCCTTGTTGAGCTGGTTGCGCAACTCCACCGCGGTCAGCGAGTCGAAGCCGAGTTCCTGGAACGACCGGTCCGGCGCGATGCGATCGGCTCCGGTGTGCCCGAGGACCGCGGCGACCCGGCCGAACACCAGCTCACGCAGCAGCTGGTCGCGCTCGGCAGGCGACAGTCCGGCCAGCCGTCGGGCCAGCGGGACCCCCACGTCCGCCACCGTCTGTTGCCTCGGCGGAAGCAGTCCCCGCACCAGGGGCGGCAGGGCCTCCTCCCGGGCGCGCAGGGCCGGCAGGTCCCACCGGGTCACGGCGAGCAGCGCCGCATCCGTGTCCAGTGCGGCGTCGAAGAGCCGCAGGGCGTCGGGGGTCGCCAGCGGCAGCAGGCCGTACCGGGCGACCCGCTTCAGGTCGGTCTCGTCGAGATGTCCGCTGATGCCGGTCGCCTGTTCCCACAGCCCCCACGCCAGCGACACGGCCGGTAGGCCGCCGGCCCGACGGTGGTGCGTCAGGGCGTCCAGGAAGGCGTTGGCGCCCGCGTAGTTGGCCTGGCCTGCGGCGCCGAGCAGCCCGGCGATCGACGAGTAGACGACGAACGCCGACAGCGTCATGTCGCGGGTCAGCTCGTGCAGGTGCCAGGCGGCGTCGACCTTCGGCCGCAGCACCCTGCCGAGTTGCTCCGGGGTCAGTGCCTCGACGGTGGCGTCGTCGAGCACCCCGGCGGTGTGCACCACGGCCGTCAGCGGATGCTCGGCGGGGATCTGGGCCAGCACGCCGGCCAGCGCGTCCCGGTCCGATACGTCGCAGGCCACCAGGTCGACCTCGGCTCCGAGCCCGACCAGCTCCGCCCGCAGCTCCGCCGCGCCGGGCGCGGCCGAGCCCCGCCGACTGGTCAGCAGGAGCCGGGTCACGCCGTGAGCGGTCACCAGGTGTCGGGCGAGCGCCGCACCCAGGGCACCCGTGCCACCGGTGACCAACACCGTGCCCTGCTCGTCCCACCGGTCGGCCCCGGGCTCGTCGATCGCCGCGGGCCTGGCCAGGCGGGGTACGGACACGCGACCGGCCCGTACCGCCACCTGGGTCTCGCCCGCGGTCACCGCGGCGGCGACCGCCGCCAGGGGGACCGGCCACTCGTCCACGTCGACCAGCACGAACCGTTCGGGGTGCTCGGTCTGGGCCGTCCGCACCAGGCCCCACACGCCGGCGTGGACCAGGTCCAGGACGTCCTCGGTGGGTACGCCGATCGCGCGTCGGGTCGCCAGCACGAGGCGAGTGTCGGACAACCGGTCGTCGGAGAGCCAGTGCCTCAGCAGGTGCAGGGCGTCGGTGAGTGTCTCCCGGACGGCGGTGGGTACGTCGGCCATCGCGTCGTCGGCGCGGTCGAGCGGGACGACCACCGCCGCGGGTGCGGGTGCCCCGGCGAGCAGGGCCTCCACGGCCTCGATCGGGGCCGACGCCGACGGCAGGACCACCCAGTCCGTCGGCTCGGTGCCGTCGACCGGGAGGTCGGTCCAGCGCAGCTCGGCGAGGCCGTCACCGGCTGGGGCGGCCTGCCGCAGCAGGTCCGCGGCGAGTGGTCGCAGGAGCAGGTTGTCGACCTGCGCGACCGGAACATCCCACTCATCCGCCACCGACAACGACACCGACAACGAATCACCATCACCAGAACCCACCCCCAACCGCACCCTCAACGACGACGCACCCGACCGACCAACCCACACCCCCGACCACGAAAACGGCAACCACGACCGCCCCACCACCTCCCCCACACCCGGCAACAACGCATGCAACCCCGCATCCAACAACGCCGGATGCACCCCGAACGACCGCGCCGACGACCGCAACCCCTCCGGCAACACCACCTCCGCACACCACCCACCCGCAACCCGCCACAACCGACGCAACCCCCGAAACGCCGGCCCATACCCGTAACCCACCCCCACCAACCGCTCATACACACCCACCACATCCACCTCCACCGCACCCACCGGAGGCCACTGCTCCCACCCCACACCCGACACCGAACCCACCACCCCCACCACACCCGACGCGTGCCGGGTCCACGGATCGGTGTCGCTGGCGCGGGCGAAGACGTCGAAGGAGCGCCGGCCGGCGTCGTCGGGGGTGGCGACGACGAGCTGCACGGTGAGACTGCCCTGCTCGGGGAGGACGATCGGGGTCGACACCGTCAGCTCCTCGACGGTCTCGCAGCCGAGCCGCGTGCCGGCGTGCGCCACCATCTCCACCAGTGCGGTGGCCGGCAGCAGTGTGGCCCCGAGGATCAGGTGATCGGCCAGCCACTCCGGCGCGGTACGGGAGAGCCGGCCGGTGTAGACGAACGTGCCGTCGGCGGCCAGTTCGACGGACGCGCCGAGCAGGGGGTGCCGGGTCGTCATCAGTCCGGCCGACTCGACATCGGCGGGCCGGGCCGAGGGCGACAACCAGTACCGGCTCCGCTGGAAGGCGTACGTGGGCAGCTCGACCGGTCGGGCACCGGGGGTCAGCGTCGACCAGTCGACGGCGCTGCCGTGGGCGACCAGTGTCCCGACCCCGGTCATGAGCGTGCGTGCCTCCGGTCGGCCCGCGCGCAGCGCCGCGACCGCGGCGAAGTCCCCGTCGCGTTCGGCGAGCACCTGGTTGACCAGGCCGGTCAGGACAGCGTCGGGTCCGAGTTCGAGGAAGGTCGTGACGCCGTCCTCGGCGAGCACCCGGACGGCGTCGGCGAACCGTACGGGGCGGCGTACCTGCTTGACCCAGTAGTCGGGGTCGGCCCACACCTCGGCCGGTTCGAGGGCACCGGAGACCGTGGAGACGATCGGCAGCTGGGCCGGGGCGAAGCTCAGCTCCCGGACGACCTCGGCGAACCGCGCCAACATCGGTTCCATCAGCGGCGAGTGGAAGGCGTGGCTGACCGCCAGTCGGCGGATTCGGTGACCGCGCCCCGCCAGCGCGTCCGCCACCGCCGACACGGCGGCGTCGGTGCCGGAGATGACCACCGAGGTGGGCCCGTTGACAGCGGCGAGGCCCACCTCGTCGGCGTGTTCGGCCAACAGCGGGAGCACCTCGGCCTCGGTGGCCTGCGCCGCCATCATCACGCCGGTGGGGGGCAGCGCCTGCATCAGTCGTCCGCGGGCGGTCACCAGGGTCGCCGCGTCGGGCAACGACAGCACGCCGGCCACGTGGGCTGCCGCGATCTCCCCGACCGAGTGGCCGGTGAGCAGGTCGGCCCGCAGTCCCCACGAGGTGACCAGGCGGTACAGCGCCACCTCCACCGCGAACAGGGCGGCCTGGGTGTAGACGGTCTGGTCCAGCAGCGCGGCGTCGGCGGTGTCCGGGTCGGCGAAGACGATCTCTCGTAGCGGCCGGTCGAGACCGGCGTCGAGATGCGCGCAGACCTCGTCGAACGCACTGGCGAAGGCGGGGTACGACAGGTGCAGCTCCCGGCCCATGCCGATGCGCTGCGCGCCCTGCCCGGTGAACAGGAAGGCGGTTCGGCCGGGGCGGGTGACGGTGGCGCGGAGCACGGCCGGGTCCGGGCCGTCCCCGGTAGCCAGTGTGGTCAGGCCGGCCAGCAGCTCGTCGGTGGTCGCACCGACGACGACGGCGCGGTACGGCAGCTTCGCGCGGGCGGTCGCCAGCGACCGGGCGACGTCGGCCGGGTCGACGTCGGCCCGTCGGGTGAGAAAGTCGTGCAGCCTGGCGGCCTGGGCCCGCAGGGCGGTCTCGTCGTGTCCGGTCACCAGCCAGGGCAGTACGGGCGCGGCGTCGTCGTGGTGCGACTCGGTGCCGTGGTGGGACGGCTCGGCTTCGGGTGCCTGTTCGAGGATCACGTGGGCGTTGGTTCCGCTGATGCCGAACGCGGACACCGCCGCCCGACGGGGCCCGTCCGTGTCGGACCACGGCTGGGCCTGCGTCAACAACCGCACCGTCCCGGAGGACCAGTCGACGTGTGGTGTCGGCTCGTCGACGTGCAACGTCTGCGGCAACACGCCGTGCCGTATCGCCATCACCGTCTTGATCACGCCGCCCACACCCGCGGCGGCCTGCGCATGCCCGATGTTCGACTTCAACGACCCCAACCACAGCGGACGATCAACCGACCGACCCTGCCCGTACGTCGCCAACAACGCCTGCGCCTCGATCGGATCACCCAACCGGGTCCCCGTCCCGTGTGCCTCCACCGCGTCCACACTCGACGGCTCCAGTCCGGCCGCCGCCAACGCCTGACGGATGACCCGCTGCTGCGACGGCCCGTTCGGCGCGGTGAGACCGTTGGACGCACCGTCCTGGTTGACCGCGGAGCCCCGCACCACCGCCAACACCCGACGTCCCTGGCGCACCGCATCCGACAGGCGCTGCACCAGCACCAGACCCACACCCTCGGACCACCCCGTCCCGGCCGCCGACCCGGCGAACGACCGACACCGGCCATCGGTGGCCAGGCCCCGCTGCCGGGAGAATTCCAGGAACGCCATGGGGGTGGCCATCACTGTGGCGCCACCGGCCAGGGCGAGATCACACTCGCCCCGGCGCAGGGCGTTCGCGGCCAGGTGCAGCGCTACGAGCGACGAGGAACAGGCGGTGTCCACGGTCACCGCCGGCCCCTCCAGACCCAGGGTGTACGCGACCCGCCCGGAGGCGACACTGCCGGCGCTGCCGCTGAACAGGTAACCCTCGAAGTCCTCGGCGGGCAGGTGGGGGCGTGATCCGTAGTCGTTGTACATCACGCCGGTGAAGACACCGGTGCGGCTGCCCCGCAGCGTGGCGGCGTCCAGCCCGGCGGCCTCCAGCGCCTCCCACGCGGTCTCCAACAGCAACCGCTGCTGCGGATCCGTCGCCAACGCCTCCCGCGGCGACATCCCGAAGAACTCCGCATCGAAACCATCAGCATCATGCAGGAAGCCACCCTCCCGCGTGTACGACGTCCCCACCCGCTCCGGATCCGGGTCGTACAACCCCTCCAGATCCCACCCCCGATTCGTCGGAAAACCACTCACCGCATCCACACCACCCGCCACCAACTCCCACAACTCCTCCGGCGACGACACCCCACCCGGGAACCGACACGCCATCCCCACAATCGCGACGGGCTCCTGCTCCTTCTCCTCGACCTCGCGCAGCCGTCGGCGCGCGTCGTGCGCGTCGGCGATGGCGCGCTTGAGGTATTCGCGAAGCTTGTCACCGTCTGCCATTGTTTTCCGCTCCCCAGGATGACGAAATGTGTAGATGGGTCAGGCGATGTCGGCCGCAGCCGCGAAGAGACCCGGGTGGTTCAGTCGAGCTTGTCGACGAGGGCGAAGAGCTCCTCGTCGCTGGCGGAGTCGAGGTCCGCCTCCACAGCCGACGCGCGGGCCTGCTGGTGGTGGAGGTCCAGCAGGCGACGGAGGCGACCGTCGATCTCGCTCCGGGTGGCCGCGTCCCACGCCCCGGAGCGGATCATCGTCTCCAGCCGGTCGAGATCGCCGAGGACCGGAACCTCGGTCGGCTCGTCGACAGCGAGCTGTTCGCGCAGCAGGGCGGTCAGCGCCGCCGGGGTCGGATGATCGAAGACGAGGGTGGTGGGCAGCCGCAGCCCGGTGGCCCTGTTGAGCTGGTTGCGCAACTCCACCGCGGTCAGTGAGTCGAAACCCAACTCCTGGAAGGTCCGTTCCACCTCCACGTCGCCGAGGTCGGCATGCCCCAGCACCGCCGCAACGCTGCTGCGGACCAGATCGGCCAGGATGCGGTCCCGGTCGGCCGGTGCGGCGGCCAGCCGACGCGCCAGTGACGCGCTGTCCGCCGCCGGATCGTCCGCCCGCCGGGGAATCTGCACCAGTGCACGGAGCAGTGGCGGCGGCTGCTCGCCCCGGGCCCGTAGGCCGGCCAGATCCAGCCGCGTCACCGCCAGGGTCGGCTCGGCCGCCGCCTGGGCGGCGTCGAAGAGGGCCATCGCGTCCGGTGACGACAACGGCAGCAGGCCGAAGCGTGCCATTCGCTTCAGGTCCACGTCGGCCAGGTGGTCGGTGAGCCCGCTGGCCTGCTCCCACAGACCCCACGCGAGCGAGGTGCCCGGCAGCCCTTCGGCACGTCTGTGCTGGATCAGGGCGTCGAGGAACGTGTTGCCTGCCGCGTAGTTGGCCTGGCCCGCCGTCCCCAGCAACCCGGCCACCGAGGAGTAGACGACGAACGCCGAGAGGTCCCACCGCCGGGTCAGCTCGTGCAGGTGCCAGGCCGCGTCCACCTTGGGACGGAGCACGGCGTCGAGGCGCTGCGGCGTCAGGTTCGGGACCAGACCGTCGTCCAGGAGGCCGGCGGTGTGCACCACGGCCGACAGGGGCTGCTCGTCGGGGATCGCGTCCAGGACCGCGGCGAGGGCGTCCCGGTCGGCCACGTCGCAGGCCACGATGTCGACGGCCGCCCCCAACCCGACGAGTTCGTCGCGGAGGTCGTCGGCGCCCGGGGCGTCCGGGCCGCGTCGGCTCAGCAGCAGCAGCCGCGACACCCCGTGCTCGGTGACCAGGTGGCGGGCCAGGACGCCGCCCAGGGCACCGGTGGCACCGGTGATCAGGACGGTGCCCGCGCCCCAGTCCGGGGTGGACGAACCGGTTGCGGTCGTCGCCGCCCGGTTCAGGCGGGGCACGGACACCGCACCGGCGCGTACCAGCAGTTGCGGTTCGCCGGTGGCGAGCGCGGCGGGTAGCACCGCGGCGGAGCGGGGATCGTCGTCGATGTCGGCGAGGACGAAGCGGTCCGGCTGCTCGGTCTGCGCCGAGCGCACCAGGCCCCAGACGCCGGCGCCGGCCAGGTCCGTCGGGTCGGCACCCACCGCGCCCCGGGTCAGCACGACCAGCCGCGACCCGCTCAGCCGCTCGTCGGCCAGCCAGGCCCGCAGGTGGTCGAGCACCTGCGAGGTGACCCGCCGGGCCCGTACCGGTAGCGGCCCGTCGTCGCCGACGGCCGCCATCGCCACGACCTGGGCCGGGGCCGCCGCGCCGGCGTCCATGCCCCGCAGCAGGGCGGCCACATCCGGGTACGCGGGGGCGGTTGCCGGCCACGGCGCCTCGCCGAGGACGGGCCAGGCGGCGATGTCGTCGGTGCTGGCGTCGGCAGGCAGCTCCGACCACTCGACGGCGAAGAGTCCGTCGAGTGCCGCGGCACCGGCCGTCAGCAGGGCCTCACGATTCAGTGGTCGCAGGAGCAGGTTGTCGACCTGCGCGACCGGAACATCCCACTCATCCGCCACCGACAACGACACCGACAACGAATCACCATCACCAGAACCCACCCCCAACCGCACCCTCAACGACGACGCACCCGACCGACCAACCCACACCCCCGACCACGAAAACGGCAACCACGACCGCCCCACCACCTCCCCCACACCCGGCAACAACGCATGCAACCCCGCATCCAACAACGCCGGATGCACCCCGAACGACCGCGCCGACGACCGCAACCCCTCCGGCAACACCACCTCCGCACACCACCCACCCGCAACCCGCCACAACCGACGCAACCCCCGAAACGCCGGCCCATACCCGTAACCCACCCCCACCAACCGCTCATACACACCCACCACATCCACCTCCACCGCACCCACCGGAGGCCACTGCTCCCACCCCACACCCGACACCGAACCCACCACCCCCACCACACCCGACGCGTGCCGGGTCCAGGCACCGGCTTCGTCGGCGCTGTCCTGCGGCCGGGAGAGCACCTCCACGGTTCGGTGGTCCGAGTCGTCGGCCGCGCCGACGACGACCTGAACCGCCACGCCGCCCCGTTCGGGCAGCAGCAGCGGCGCGGCGAGGGTCAGCTCGACCACCTCGGGGGAGTTGATCTGCCGACCTGCGGCGGTGACCAGTTCGAGCAGCAGGGTGCCCGGTGCCAGCACCGCGCCCGCGACGACGTGGTCGAGCAACCAGGGGTGGGTCTGCCGGGACAGCCGGCCGGAGAAGAGGTACTCGTCCCGGTCGGCCGGGCGCACCTTCGCCGCGAGCAGTGGGTGTGCGGTGGCGCTCAGACCCAGGCCCGTCGCGTCACCGATGACCGCCGGTCCGTCCAACCAGTACCGGTCCCGCTGGAACGCGTAGCTGGGCAGCTCGACGGGCTGACCGGCGGGCAGCACGGCCGTCCAGTCGACCGAAACGCCGCGCACGTGCAGGCGGGCCAGCGCGGTGAGCACCGTGGTGACCTCGGAATGCCCGGTGCGCAACGCGGAGGTGAGCATCCCGGCTTCCGTGGTCAGGCACTCCTGGGCCAGGGCGGTCAGCACTCCGTCGGGGCCGATCTCCAGGTAGTCGGTCACGCCCTGGGTTTCGAGGTAGCGCACCCCGTCGTGGAAGCGGACGGTCTCCCGCACGTGGCGCACCCAGTACTCCGGGGAGCACAACTGCTCCCGCGTCGCCGCGACACCACTGACATTCGACACCACCGGGATCCGCGGCTCACGAAACGTCAACCCCGACAACACACCCCGGAACTCATCCAGCATCTCGTCCATATGCGCCGAGTGGAACGCATGACTCACCGACAACCGCCGAACCTTACGACCCCGCTCCCGCCACCCCCGCGCCACCCGCTCCACCACATCCGCATCACCGGAGAACACCACCGAACCCGGCCCGTTCACCGCCGCCACACCCACCCGACCACCACAACCCGACAACGACTCCAACGCCTCCCGCTCCCCCGCCTGCACCGCCACCATCGCCCCACCCTCACGCGCCCCCTGCATCAACCGACCCCGCGCCGCCACCAACCGACACGCATCCGGCAGATCCCACACCCCCGCCACAAACGCCGCCGTCACCTCACCAATCGAATGCCCCAACACCACATCCGGCACCACACCACAACTCTCAAACACCCGCCACAACGCCACCTCAACCGCAAAAAGCGCCGCCTGTGTAAAACCCGTCTGATCCAACAAAACCGAATCAGCCGACCCCACCGGCGAAAACACAATCCCCACCAACGACCGACCCAACAACGGATCCAAAAACCTGACAACCTCATCCAACGCCCGAGCGAAAACCGGAACCCGCTCGTACAACTCCCGCCCCATACCCAACCGCTGACTACCCTGCCCCGTAAACAACAACGCACACCCACCACCACCACCACCGCCACCGCCGCCGCCAGCAGCAGTCACCACCGACGACGACGACTCACCCCGAGCCAACGCCGCCAACCCCGCCAACAACTCCTCCCGACCCGAACCCAACACCACCGCCCGATCCTCCAACGACGCACGCCCCACCAGCGCCGACGCCACCTCCACCACACCCAACCCCGACCGCGCCCCCACAAACTCACCCAACCGACGCGCCTGCCCCCGCAAACCCCCCACCGACCGACCCGACACCACCCACGGCACCACCACACCCGAACCAAAAACAAACCCCGAACCCACACCACCACCCGAAACAGACCCCACCACCGGAGCCTGCTCCACAATCACATGCGCATTAGTCCCACTAATCCCAAACGACGACACCCCCACCCGACGAGGCCTACCCGTCTCCAACCACGGCTGAGCCTCCGTCAACAACCGCACCGCCCCCGACGACCAATCCACATGCGGAGTCGGCACATCCACATGCAACGTCCGCGGCAACAATCCGTGCCGCAACGCCATCACCATCTTGATCACACCACCCACACCCGCAGCAGCCTGAGCATGACCAATATTCGACTTCAACGACCCCAACCACAACGGACGATCAACCGACCGACCCACCCCATACGTCGCCAACAACGCCTGCGCCTCAATCGGATCACCCAACCGAGTCCCCGTCCCATGCGCCTCCACCGCGTCGACGTCAGCGGGATCGATCCCCGCCTCTGCCAGAGCCCTGCGGATGACCCGCTCCTGGGACGGTCCACTGGGCGCGGTGAGACCGTTGGACGCACCGTCCTGGTTGACCGCCGAACCTCGCACCACCGCCAACACCCGACGCCCCTGGCGCACCGCATCCGACAGGCGCTGCACCAGCAACAGACCCACACCCTCGGACCAACCAGTCCCACCCGCCGAGGCCGCGAACGACCGACACCGACCATCAGCGGACAGACCCCGTTGCCGGGAGAACTCGACGAAGGTGCTGGGTCCCGCCATGACCGTCACCCCGCCGGCCAGCACCAGGTCGCTCTCGCCCCGGCGCAGGGCGCCCGCGGCCAGGTGCAGCGCCACCAACGACGACGAGCAGGCGGTGTCCACGGTCACCGCCGGCCCCTCCAGACCGTAGGTGTAGGCCAGCCGACCGGAGAGGACGCTGGAGGTGTTGCCGGCCAGCAGGAATCCTTCGTACTCGTCGGGCACCTGGGGCAGTCGTGCGGCGTAGTCGTCGTACATCGCGCCCACGAAGACCCCGGTGTTGCTGCCGCGGAGGGTCGCCGGGTCGATCCCGGCGCTCTCGAAGGTCTCCCAGGCGGTCTCCAGCAGTAGCCGTTGCTGCGGGTCGGTGGCCGTGGCCTCTCGCGGTGACATTCCGAAGAACTGCCTGTCGAACTGGTCGGCGTCGTGCAGGAAACCGCCCTCCCGCGTGTACGACGTCCCCACCCGCTCCGGATCCGGGTCGTACAACCCCTCCAGATCCCACCCCCGATTCGTCGGAAAGCCACTCACCGCATCCACACCACCCGCCACCAACTCCCACAACTCCTCCGGCGACGACACCCCACCCGGGAACCGACACGCCATCCCCACAATCGCGATCGGCTCGTCGACGGCGACGGTGCGTCGGGTGGGTCGTTGCCGGGTCTCGTCGGTGCCCTCGACCTGGCTGAGCAGGTAGGCGGTCATGGCCGTCGGGGACGAGTGGTCGAACACCGCGGTGGCGGGCAGTCGCAGGCCGGTCGCCCCGTTGAGGCGGTTGCGCAACTCCACGGCCCCCAACGAGTCCAGGCCGGCGTCGCGGAAGGCCCGGTCGGTCTCGACGCCGGTGGGCGAAGCGTGACCGAGCACCGTCGCCGTCAGGGTGCGCACCAGGTCGAGCACGGCCTGACGTCGTTGGTCGGCGGGGAGCGCGGTGATCTGTCGGGCCCAGTCCGTTGTCGCGCCCGAGGCGCCGGCCTGGCTCGTGCGGCGGGCACGGCGGCGGACGAGTCCGCGCATCGGTGGCGGCGGCGATTCGTCGTCGCGCAGTCGGGCCAGGTCGACCGCCGCCGGCACCAGCAGCGGCGTGGCGTCGGCCAGAGCGGTGTCGAACAGAGCCAGGCCGTGCTCGGGGGTCAGGGGTACGACGCCACCGCGCGCCCAGCGGGCCAGGTCGGCTGCGGGCAGGGTGGCACCCATGCCATGGCTGCCGTCCCACAGTCCCCAGGCCAGCGACGTGCCCGGCAGCCCCGCGGCGCGGCGGTGCGCGGCCAGCGCGTCCAGGAAGGTGTTCGCCGCGGCGTAGTTGCCCTGACCCGCCGTGCCGAGGATCCCGGAGATCGACGAGAACAGCACGAACGCGGTGAGCGGCAGGTCGCGGGTCAGCTCGTGCAGGTGCCACGCGCCGTCGACCTTCGGCCGCAGCACCCTGCCGAGCTGCTCCGGGGTCAGTGCCTCGACGGTGGCGTCGTCGAGCACCCCGGCGGTGTGCACCACGGCCGTCAGCGGATGCTCGGCGGGGATCTGGGCCAGCACGCCGGCCAACCCGGCACGGTCCGCGGTGTCCGCCGCGGCCACTGTGACCCGGGCGCCCCGCCCCTCGAGATCGGACACCACGGCGTCGACACCCGGGCTGTCCGGGCCGCGCCGGCTGGTGAGCAGCACGTGTCGTACCCCGTGGCGGGCCACCAGGTGTCGGGCCAGCAGCGCGCCGAGGCCGCCGGTGCCACCGGTGACCAGCACGGTGCCGTCGGGGTCGAGAGTGCTCCGCGTGTCGACGGCCGTCGGTTCGCGGCGGGCCAGCCGGGGCACGCGCAGGCGTCCGTCACGTACCGCCAGCTGCGCCTCGCCGCTGGCGACGACGGCCGGCAGCAGGTCGACGTCGGCTCCGTCCGGCAGGTCGACGAGCACCAACCGGTCGGGGTGCTCGGACTGCACCACCCGCAGCAGACCCCAGAGCGCGGCGTGGGCCAGGTCGCGTACCCCCTCGGTGGGGTCGGCGGCCACCGCACCGCAGGTGGCGACCACCAGGCGGCAGCCGCCCCGGTCCTGCGCCAGCCAGCGTTGGACCAGGTCCAGGGCCCGCCGGGTGGCTGCGTGCACGTCCGCGGGGACGTCGCCGACGCCGGTGTACGCGCGCACCACGGCGACGTCGGCTCCGTCGGCCTCGCTCAGCTCGCCGTCGGTGACCTCGACCCACCGCAGGTCGGGTGGAGTCGGTGTGGTGATCTGTGGCCAGTCGACGGTGAACAGGTCGTTGCGCCCGCCTCCCGGGCGTACGGTGCTGCCGCGTCGCACCGGACGCAGCGACAGGGATCCCACGGTGGCCACCGGCGTCCCGGTGCCGTCGGCCAGGGTGAGCGAGACCGCGTCGGTGCCGACCGGGGCGAGCCTGGCCCGGAGTTCGGTGGCTCCCACCGCGTGCACCTCGGCGGCGGACCAGGCGAAGGGCAGCCGGATCTCGTCGTCACCGGCGTCCCCCACCAGGTCGAGCACCAGCGGGTGCAGCACGGCGTCCAGCAGGGCGGGATGGAGGCCGAAGTGACCGGCGGCCTCGTGGTGCTCCTCGGGCAGGCGGACGTGCACCAGGAGGTCACCGTCGAGGCGCCAGGCGGCGGTGAGGCAGCGGAACACCGGCCCGTAGTCGTAGCCCGACGCGGCCAGTCTGGGGTAGACGTCGGTGAGCGGGACGGGTTCGGCGCCGGCCGGTGGCCACTGCGGTGCTACCGGTGCCTGCCCGGGCGGGTCGGCCACCGCCGTCAGGGCCCCGGAGGCGTGCCGGGTCCAGGGCTGCGGTTGGTCGCCGCTGTCGGGACGGGAGTGCACGGCGAACGGGCGGGTGCCGTCGGCGTCGGCGGCGCCGACGCGGATCTGGAGGCGAACGGCCATGTCGGCCGGCAGGACCAGCGGCGTCTCCAGGGTCAACTCCTCGACCCGCGGGCAGCCGGCCCGGTCTCCGGCGGCGAGCGCGAGTTCGAGCATCGCCGTTGCCGGGAGCAGTACCTCGCCGTCGATGGCGTGGTCGGCGAGCCACGGGTGGGTGTGCGGGGACAGCAGGCTGGTGAGCACCGTCTCGTCACGGTCGGCCAGCTCGACGGCGGTGCTGAGCAGCGGATGGCTGGCCGAGTCGAGGCCGAGGCCGCGCGCGTCCGCACGGGTCTGCGGCACCAGCCAGTAGTGCTCGCGCTGGAACGGGTAGGTGGGCAGGTCCACCACCGGGGCGTCGGGGAGGAACGCGGCGACGTCGACGGCGGCGCCGCAGGCGTGGGCCTGCGCCAGCCCGGTGACGAAGGTGTCCGCCTCCGGCCGGCCGGCCCGCAGCAGGCCGATCACCGTCGCCGGGTCGTCGCCGAGCGTGTCGCGGGCCATGGCGGTGAGAACCGTGTCGGGACCGACCTCGATCAGGACCGTGCTGCCCTGCTCGCGCAGCGCCAGCACCGCGTCGTGGAACCGTACGGTGCCCCGAAGCTGGCGAACCCAGTGGTCAGCGGAGGCGAGGACCTCGCCGCTGACCGGCGCGCCGGTGCGGGTCGACACCACCGGCACCTGCGGCAGTCGGACGGTCAGCCCTGCGGCGACCTGCCGGAACTCCTCCAACACCGGGTCCATGTGCGCGGAGTGGAAGGCGTGGCTGACCGACAGGCGGCGGATCCGCCGTCCCCGGTCCCGCCAACCGGCGGCGACCTGCTCGACGGCGTCCTCGTCGCCGGAGACGACCACCGACGAGGGACCGTTGACAGCGGCGAGGGCGACGCGGTCGCCGAAGCCGTCCAGCGAGTCGACGACCTCGCGCTCGGTGGCCTGGATCGCGATCATCGCGCCGCCCGCGGGTGCCGCCTGCATCAGACGGCCCCGGGCGGCGACCAACGCGGCGGCGTCGGGCAGGGCGAGCGCGCCGGCCACGTGCACCGCGGACAGCTCACCGACCGAGTGCCCGGCCACCAGGTCCGGCGTCAGCCCGTACCGTTCGGCCAACCGGAACAGCGCCACCTCGACGGCGAACAGCGCCGGCTGGGTGTAGCGGGTCTCGTCGAGCAGGGCTGCCTCCGCCGAGCCGTCGGGGGCGAACAGCAGATCACGCAGCGGACGGTCCAGGTGCGGGTCGAGCGCGGCCACGACGTCGTCCAGGGCGGCGGCGAACGCCGGGAAGGCCTCCGCCAACTCCCGCCCCATGCCCGGACGTTGTGCCCCCTGACCGGTGAAGAGCACCGCGGTACGGCCGACCCGGCCGGCGTCGCCGTACACGACGTGCGGGGTCGCGGTGCCGTGGGCCACCGCCTCCAGCCCGGCCCGGAGGTCGGTGCCCCGCCTACCCAGGACGACGGCGCGACGGTCGAACCGGTCCCGGGTGGTGGCCAGCGAGCGGCCCACCTCTGCCGGGCGCAGGTCGGGTCGGTCGGCAAGCAGGTCCAGCAGCCGACCGGCCTGGGCCCGCAGCGCCTGCTCGTCCCGGGCGGAGAGCACCCAGGGAACCGGTGCGGGCGGCGGCACGTCGGGCGACGGGTCGGCGGCGACGTCGGTCGGCTCGGCCGCGCCGTCCACCCGTTCCTCGGCTGCCTGTTCGAGGATGACGTGGGCGTTGGTGCCGCTGATGCCGAAGGAGGAGACCGCGGCACGGCGGGGCCCCTCCCGCGAGGGCCACGGCACCGGCTCGGTGACCAGCGACACGGTTCCCGCCGACCAGTCCACGCGGGGTGACGGCTGCTCGGCGTGCAGGGTCCGGGGCACCAACCCGTACCGCATCGCCTGCACCATCTTGATGACGCCGCCGACGCCGGCGGCGGCCTGGGCGTGGCCGATGTTGGACTTGAGCGACCCGAGCAGGACCGGCCCGGCGTCCGCCCGGTCACGTCCGTAGGTGGCGATGATCGCCTCGGCCTCGATCGGGTCCCCCAGCGTGGTGCCGGTGCCGTGGGCCTCGACCACGTCCACGTCGGAGGGCGCGATCCGGGCGTCGGCCAGCGCCTGTCGGATCACCCGTTGTTGGGACAGGCCGTTGGGTGCGGTGAGCCCGTTGGAGGCGCCGTCCTGGTTGGTCGCGGAGCCGCGCAGCACCGCCAGGACCCGATGACCGTTACGCCGGGCGTCGGACAGCCGTTCCAGCACCAGCAGGCCCACCCCCTCGGACCAGCCGGTCCCGTCGGCGGTGGCGGCGAAGGGCTTGCACCGACCGTCCGGAGCCAGCCCTCGCTGCCGGGAGAACTCCAGGAACATCCCGGGGGTGGCCATCACCGTCACCCCGCCGGCGATGGCCAACGTGGTCTCGCCCTGGCGCAGGGACCGGGCGGCCAGGTGCAGGGCCACCAACGACGACGAGCAGGCGGTGTCCACAGTGACGGCCGGGCCGATCAGGCCCAGCTGGTAGGCGATCCGGCCGGACATGACGCTGGGTGCCCCGCCGGTGAGCAGGTGACCCTCGACGGCCTCGGACGCGTCGTGCATCCGGGGGCCGTAGTCCAGCCCGGTGGCACCGACGAAGATGCCGGTGCGGGTGCCGGCCAGGGAGCCGGGCCGCAGCCCGGCCCGCTCCACCGCCTCCCAGGCGGTCTCCAAGAGCAGCCGTTGCTGTGGGTCCATGCCCAGTGCCTCACGCGGCGAGATGCCGAAGAAGCCGGCGTCGAACCGGCCCGCGTCGTGCAGGAAACCGCCGTGGCGTACGTAGCTGTGCCCGGAGCGGGCCGGGTCGCTGTCGTACAGGTCCTCCGGCCAGCCCCGGTCGGTGGGGAACCGGGTGACGGCGTCGACGCCCTCGGCGACCAGCCGCCACAGGTCCTCGGGGTCGGTGACCCCGCCCGGATACCGGCAGGCCATGCCGATGATGGCGACCGGCTCGTCGGCGGGTCCGACCGGCTGCGGGGTGGCCACGAGGTCGGCCGTCGCGCCGCCGTCGAGCCGCCGGTGCAGGTGGGCGGCGAGAGCCGACGGCGTCGGATGGTCGAACAGCAGCCCGCTGGGCAGCACCAGGCCGGTGGCGGCACTGAGCCGCTCGCGCAACTCCACGAGCATCAGGGAGTCGAAGCCGAGTTCCCGGAACGGGAGGCCGACCTCCACCGGCCGGTCCGGCGGGTACTCCAGGACGGCGGCGACGTGTTCGGTGACCAACTCCGCGACCAGGTGGGCTCGGTCCGTCCCGGGCCGTGCGGTCAGGCGCGCGGCCAGCTCCCCGCCGGCGGGCACGCTGCCGCTCGGCGCCTGCGCGTTCCCGGTGACGTCCGCCGGCTGGCGGGCGGGATCCGGGTTGGTGCTGGTGGCCGGGGCCTGGGCGGGCGTGGCGTCCGGGAGCCAGTAGCGCTCCCGCTGGAAGGGGTACGTGGGCAGGTCGACGTGCCGGGCACCGCTGCCGGCGTACAGGGCGGTCCAGTCGACGGGCACACCTCTGACGAATACCGATGCCACCGCCGACAGCACCGACTCGGCCTCCGGCCGGCCCGCGCGCAGCGTGGCTGCCGCCGCTACCGCCGTCGGGTCCGCCAGGGTCTCCCGCACCAGGCCCGTCAGCACCCCGGCCGGGCCCACCTCGACGTAACCGGACACCTCCTGCGCGCTGAGCGTGCGCACCGCGTCGGCGAACCGCACCGGCCGGCGTACCTGCTCGACCCAGTAGTCGGCTGACGTCCAGCGGTCGTCGTCGACCAGGGCGCCGGTGACGCTGGAGACGATCGGCAGCGTCGGTGGGTTGCGCCGCAGGCCTGCCACCACCTCGGCGAACCGGTCGAGCATCGGCTCCATCAACGGTGAGTGGAAGGCGTGCGAGACGGTCAGGCGACGGACCTTCCAGCCCTTCGACTCGCAGGCGGCCACCACGGCGTCGACCCCGGTCTCGGCACCCGAGATCACCACCGACGTCGGGGAGTTGACCGCCGCCAGCGCGACGGTGTCCCCGCCCGACTCCAGCAGGCCCGCGACGTCGCGTTCCGTCGCCTGGACGGCGGCCATCGCTCCGCCCGCCGGCAGGGCCGCCATCAACGCTCCCCGAGCGACCACCAGCCGGACGGCGTCGGGGAGGCTGAAGACGCCCGCCACGTACGCCGCGGCGATCTCACCGATCGAGTGGCCGGCCACCACGTCGGGCCGTACCCCCCAGGAGTCGAGGAGCCGGACCAGCGCGACCTCGATCGCGAAGGTGGCGATCTGGGTGTAGTCGGTGCGGTCGAGCAGCGCCGCGTCGGTGGAGCCCGGGTCGGCGAAGAGCACCTGGCGCAGGCTCCGGTCGAGCAGCGGATCGGCCAACCGGCACACGTCGTCGAGGGCCTCGGCGAAGACCGGGTACGTCCGGTGCAGTTCCCGCCCCATGCCGGCCCGCTGGGCTCCCTGGCCGGTGAACAGGAAGGCGCTGCGGCCGGACGGCAGGGTGACCGCGCCGGTGACCGAACCGGTGGCGGGGCGGCCGTCGGCGAGGGCGTCGAGGGCGGTGAGCAGGCTGGACCGGTCGCGGCCGGTCACCACCGCCCGGTTGGTGAACGACGACCGGTGCAGCAGCGACCACCCGACGTCGGCGGGGGTGGGCAGCGGATCGGTGCGGAGCCGGGCGGACAGACGGCGTGCCTGCTCCCGCAGGGCGGCGGGGTTCCGGGCGGTGAGCACCCAGGGCACCACCTTGTGCGCGCCCGCCCGTTGGGCCGTCGACTGCGGCGCGTGCCGCCGGTGGCCGGTGACCGGGCTCTCGGCGAGTACGACGTGGCAGTTGGTGCCGCCCATCCCGAAGGAGCTGACCCCGGCGAGCAGCGGCCGGTCCGGCTGCGGCCAGGCGGTCAACTCCCGTTGCACGCTGAGGTTCAGCCGGTCGAGCGGGATGCGCGGGTTGGGGGTGGCGAAGTTGAGGCTGGGGGGAAGCTGACGCCGCCCGATGGCCAACAGGACCTTCACCAGGCCGACCAGGCCGGCCGCCCCTTCGAGGTGACCGATGTTGGTCTTCACCGAGCCGACCGGCAGTGGCCCGGCAGAGCGGGCGGAACCGATGACGGCACCGAGCGCGGCGGCCTCGACGGGATCGCCCACCGGGGTTCCCGTTCCGTGCAGCTCGACGTACTGCACGTCCGCCGGGTCGACACCGGCCCGCCGGTACGCCTGCCGCAGGACCTGCTCCTGGGCCTGCTGACTGGGTTGGGTGAGGCCGGCGGTGGTGCCGTCGTTGTTGACCGCGCTGCCCAGGATCACCGCGTGGATCCGGTCGTTGTCGGCGATCGCCCGCTGAAGGGGTTTCAGCACGACGACGGCGCCGCCCTCACCCCGGACGTAGCCGTCGGCCCGGGCGTCGAAGGTGAAGCATCGGCCCGACGGGGACAGTCCACCGAAGCGCTCGGCGCTGAGGGCGCCCTCGGCGAGGAGGTTGAGGTTGACCCCGGCGACGATGGCAGCCGTGGACTGCCCCGACCGCAGGGCCTCGCCGGCCAGGTGCACCGCCACCAGCGAGGACGACTGCGCAGTGTCGACGGTCAGACTGGCGCCCTGCAGGCCGAGGGCGTACGACACCCGGTTGGCGATGATGCCCCGGTGCAGGCCGACGGCGGTGTGCTGGGTGATGGCCCGGTCGCCGCGCTGGTAGAGAAGGGTGGCGTAGTCGTCGCGCAGACTGCCCACGAAGACGGAGGTGGGGGTGCCGCGCAGCAGTTCCGGGGCGATGCCGGCGTCCTCCAGTGCCTCCCACGTCAACTCGAGCACGAGGCGCTGCTGTGGGTCCATGGTGACGGCTTCGCGGGGCGAGATGCCGAAGAACGCCGCGTCGAAGGTGTCGACCTCGTCGAGGCAGCCGCCGTGGCGGGCGCCCGAGGTGGGGCCGAAGAGAGCGTCGGGGGTCGCGTCGGAGGCGGTTTCCCAACGGTGCGCGGGCATCGGTGCCACGGCGTCGACGCCGTGGTGGAGGAGGTCCCAGAACGCCTCGAGGTGTGGTGCCTTCGGCAGCCGGCAGGACATCCCGACGACCGCGATCGCCCCGTCGGAACCGTTGGGTACCCCGGGGGGCGTGGCACCGTACTCACTCGTCATCGCGTTCGATCGCCTTTCTGGCTGTGTCCTCGGGTCATCGGTTCCGGCCCGGCGGCCGTCCGGGGCCGGACGGGTGCGGAAACGGCTGGTCGATGAGCAGGTGGGTGGGCGGTGGGCCCGGAGGTCTCCGCGTTCGCTGCAGGGCGGGGCCGGCACGTCGGGCCGCGGCACCCGCCGGGTGCTAACCCGCGCGCCGGGGGGCGGGCTGGAACCCGCCGTCGAAGAACAGCAGTCCGGGATGGTCCGGGCCACGGCCGGCAGCCAGCACGGAGCCGACGATGATCGAGTGATCGCCGCCGTCGTAGGACTGGACGATCTCGCACTCGAGCCAGGCCAACGCGCCGGCCAGCAGTGGCGCGCCGCTGTGCTCACCGGCACGCCAGCTCACCCCTTCGAACTGCGCCGCACCCAGCGGCCTGCTCTTGTCGGCGAAGTAGCGGGCCAGATCGGCCTGATCCGCACCCAGCACCGAGACCCCGAACAGACCCGCGGCCGTGATGGCGGCGTGCATCACCGCGGTGTGGGAGACGCAGCACAGGACCTGCGGCGGTCGCAACGAGACCGAGGTGAAGGCGTTGGCGGTCATCCCGTGCACGTGCTCACCGCCCACACTGAGCAGGACCACTCCGGTGGCGAACTGGGCCATCACGTCGCGCATCGAGGTGGCGGTGGCGCCTGGCAGCTCCGGCGGCGACGAATCCTGCCCGGCAAGGACATCAGCTGATTTCCCGGAAAAAGACATCGCGTCCTCTCGTCCACTCATGTCTCGCCGTGCGGTGGTGCACCGCGGCAAGGGCGCGCGCGGGCAACACGTGACGCTTCGGCTCTTCGGCCCGGCTTCGGTGAGTAGGCGCACCTGCAACGCCCGACGAATCTGCGCCGGAATCGACGAATCACCCTGGCCACTTCGACGTTAGTCCACAGTGGCTCCCGCTCCCCCATTCCGACGTAACCAAGGGGGAACAACGGCGAAGCATGATCAGTTAGTGGACGATTACCCGCGCTTTTCCCGACCCGCCGCGTGATTGGTGAACGACGACCCGAAAGCCGGACTACCGGCTCGACGGCGACACGGTTTCTTCAAACGGTGGTAACCGGCTCGTCGTCTGCCGGTCAGGCGAAATAGCATTCCAGGGACGATGACCATTCCCGACGGATGCGTCGGCGCCCTCCGGATGGGACCGGTTCGCCGTCGCGGCGCGTAGAGCCACCGCGCCGCAACCCGCCCGGCAAAGGCGGTCGAGGTCGTCCGGGGCGCCGCTACGACGCTCTGACCCGGTGCCACCGCTGCGGCTCGACGGTCCAGGCGCTCTCGGTGCCGCCGTCACGGTCGAGGGACCGGACGGCGAGCCCGCCCATCGACGGGGGGTGCGCTCGCCGTTCGGCGGGACGGGCGCCCAGCAGGGCGCTGAACCGGCCGGCCGGCTGGCCATGACCCTTGGTGCCCACCGCGAGCACGTCCAGCAGCCGGTTGATTGCCCGCTCCGACAGCGGATCGAGGGTGATCGTCGCCGCGTGGCGTTGCCCACCACCCCAGGACGGCCGTCGTTCCAGCAGCGCCGGCCGGGCCGTCGCCACCACCAGCAAGGGCACCGACGAGGCCCACCGGGGCAGATCCTCGATGAAGTCCAACAGGTCGTCGTCGACCCGGTGCACCCCGTCCAGGACCATCACCATCGGCCGCTGCGCGGCGCTGGCCCGCAGCAGGCGTCGCCAACTGTCCAGGGCGCCACGGCGGTTCGTCTCGGCAGTGCGCCCGGGTCGCAGCAACGGCGCGAGCCCGGACCGTACGGAGTCGACGTGCTGCGGTCCCACCAGACGTTCGGTCAGGTCGACGAGCTTCGCCTCCGCGACGACCGGGTCGTCGTCGGTCAGGATCTCGCACTGGGCAGCGATGACCTGCGCCAACAGACGGTCGGTGGCGTCTGTCCGGTCGGCCGTGCCGGGAGCCGCGCCGGACAGGAACAACACGCTCTGCGGTGAGACCGCCATGCGGCACTCGAACTCCATGACGAACCGGCTCTTGCCGGAACCCGGCTCGCCCAGCACCGTCGCCAGGTGGGGCACCGAGCGGTGCCGTACCCGTTCCAACAGGCCACGCAGAAGGTCGAGCTCCCACTCCCGGTCGACGATCGGCGCGGTGTGGTAGCCGATGTGCTCCTGGTGAACGCCCTCGACACGCCAGCCTGCGCAAACCCCGTCGACAGCGCTGTAGGCGACCACGTCCTCGGTCAGCCTGTGCGTCTCGGGGCAGACGTGGATGCTGCCGTCCGGCACGTGGGACAACAGCTTGTGGCACTCGTCGACCAGGGCGCCGTTGACAGTGGGGGCGGCACCGGCTGACGCCGGATACCGGACCAGTGCCTCGCCGCTGACCACCGCCAGATGGCTGGCCACGGCGCCGACCCCCTGTTCCACACCGGCGGCGAGCCGCTCGTGGATCGTCATCGCGGCCGAGACGGCGTCGTCGGCGGTGCGGCGCCTGACGTCCGAGCCGTCGAACAGTACGAGCGAGACGGATCCCAACGAGGCCGCGACCACCCCGCCGAAAGAGCCCACCACCTCGCGGACGATTGTCGTGACCCGTTCCAGGGCCTCGTCCAACCGCGCCTGCTCGCCCGTCTCCGGCTCGCCCGACAGTCGGATCCGCGCCATGACCACGCTCACCGGACCCCGCCCCACCCGTCCCCGGGACTGGCGTTTGCGCGACTGGGCCATCAGGATCGGGCCGGTGCCCTGCTCCCCCGTCGGGTCCACCGACCCGGAGTCGCCCTGCACGTCGCCCGGCGGCGGCGACGCCGGCGGCGGCGACTGGTCCACGGCGGCCGCGACGACCAGGGTCTCGCCGGGTGATCCCACCACGGTCAGCATCGGGTCGTGCGTGAGGATGGCGTGTTGCAGGGCACGGAGGTTGTGCCCCGGCTCCAGGCCGAGGCCGTCCACCAGCGCCGTCCGGGTCCGGGCGTAGAGGTTCAGCGCGTCGGCCTGTCGGCCGCACCGGTAGAGGGCCAGCATGAGCTGGCTACAGAACCGTTCCCGTAGGGGCTCCCCGGCGACCGCCGTCTCCAGCTCGCCCAGCACGGCATGGTGCCGTCCGCAGGCCAGCTCCGCCTCGAAGAACTCCTCGAGGGCTACCAGGCGCGCGTTCTGCAGGGCGACGACCTCCGACCAGACGATGCCGCCCTCGACGAGATCGGCCAGTGCCGGCCCCCGCCACAGCGCCAGCGCCTCGCGGAGCAGCTCGGCCGCCGCCTCCGGCCGGCCGGCCGACAACTCGCCTCGCCCCTGGCTCGACAGCCTGTGGAAGCGGTGCACATCGATTCGTTCGGCATCGACGCGGAGCATGTAACCGGGTGCCTGGGTGAGCAGCGCCGCCTGCTCCCCGCCGGTGCCGTCGGGGCAGAGGATGCCGCGCAGCCCCCACACCGCGTTCTGGAGGATCTTCCGAGCGGAGGCGGGAGCTTCCTCCCATGCCCACAATGCCTTCAACAACTGACTCGTGGGGACGACCCGGTTGGGTTGGAGTAAGAGGAAACCCAGCGTGGCGCGCTGCTTTATGCCGCCCAGCCCGACGGACTGGCCATCCCGGAAAACCTCCATTGGACCCAGCATTCGGAAATGCATTGTCGCCCCCCGACTTGGATGACGCCAACCGTTACGGTCGGGCACATTGAACTGACGTTCATATCGCACACCCTGGCTTCAGGAGTCGCACCGCTCCGGCCACGAACGCCGGGCGAGAATCGGGGAGTCAGGCGATCGGCCCGATATTCTCAGGAGGTCGTCCGGCTCAGCAGACTCCAGTCGGCCGACTGTTGCCCGAATACGGCGCTCCGTCTGTCGCAGCGCGCCGCCTTGAGGGCATTTGCTGGCAGCTGTCGCACTTTTCCAGCCGCCGGCGGATCGTCGCAACAAACCGGGCTATCAACCTCCCTCGATCAGTACAACGCAAGCCTGCCTCACGATCACGACACAATCAACTACTTACATGACGGTAAGTGATTACCCGGAGGTGAGAGTGCAGGTGGCGGCCGACGGCCGACCGCCGGTCCCCACGCCAGATGGAGGGCGGGGTCGGGCACGGAAGAGGCACCGGCATGGCCCGCCGGGTCATCGCCGTCCGGGTCATCGTCGTCCTGAGCGAGGCGTTCGGCAGCGCCCGAACCGTCGCCGGCCACCGCAGCACCCGGACCTGACCTCGCGCCCGACACCGGGCCGGCGAGACGTGTGACGGGCGGGCCGGACCGCCGTTACCGTCACCGGCGGGCACGCGCACGCGACGGCAGGGCCGGGCGGCCGGGGTGTGCCGCCGCGGCCCCTGCGGGCAGGAGTCAGCCCGCGCGGTCGGTCATGCCCGCCGGAGCAGGTCCGCGGCGCGCTCTCCGATCATGACGGCGGTCGCGTGCGTGTGACCCCGGGGGATCTGCGGAATGACCGAGCCGTCGGCCACGTACAGACTCTCCACGCCGTGCACCTTCAGGTCGGGGCCGACCACCGCGGTGGGATCATCGGACCGACCCATTCGGCAGGTGCCGACGGGATGGAACATGGTGGCCGCGCGCTCGCGTACCGTCGCCGTCAGCACCTCGTCGCTCAGCTCGCCCTGCCACGGCCCCATCGGACCGGAGACCAGGCCCCGCAGCGCGGCGGTGCCGAACACCCGGTCGGCGAAGCGCACGCCGGCGACCAGCGTGGTCACGTCCGGCTCGGCGGAGAGGTAGGCCGGGTCGATCTGCGGCGGGCTCGTGGGGTCCGCGTCGGCCAGGGTGACCCGCCCTCGGCTCTGCGGCTGCAGCAGGACCACCGAGAGCGTCAGCCCGGCGGCCTCGTCACCGTCGTCGGTGAAGGCCATCGGCACCCAGATGAGTTCCAGGTCCGGAGCGGGACATCCGTCGTGGCTGCCGAAGAAGGCCACCGCCTCGGCCATGTTGGAGGTCAGCGGGCCCAACCGTCGCTCGTGGTAGGCGCGCAGGCTCTCCTCCGCGTACGCGTCGAGCAGGCGCACCGGCCCGGCTGCGTGGTGGCTCACGTCGACGGCCACGTGGTCGTGCAGGTTGGCTCCCACACCGGCACTGTCGACGTACGGCGTGATGCCCAGCTCGCGCAGATCCGCGGCCGGACCGATGCCGGACAGCATCAGGATCTGCGGTGAGCCGATCGCGCCGGCGCTGAGGACCACCGCGCGCCGCGCGAGCAGGCGTCCACCGGCGTACTCGATGCCGACCGCCCGCCCGTCGGCGAAGCAGACCCGATGCACCAGCCGTCCGGTCAGGATGGTGAGGTTCGGCCGGTCCTCCGCGGGTCGCAGGTAGCCGTCGGCCGCGCTCCACCGGGCACCGTCGTGCTGGTTGAGTGGCGTCACCGCGTAACCGGTGTGGTCGGGACCGCCGAGGCCGTCGGGCAGCTCCCGCAGGCCCAGTTCCTCACAGGCCGCCAGGAACCGCGTGGTGGTCGGGTCCGGGTCGCGCGGTGGCGAGATCCACAGCGGGCCGTCGGTGCCGTAGGTCGACCCGTGCTGGGGCGCGCCGCCCCACCGCTCGGCCCGGCGGAAGTACGGCTGGACACCCTCCCAGCTCCACCGCTGGTCGGTCGCCCCGGCCCAGCCGTCGTAGTCGGCGCGGTGCCCGGGGACCCACATCTGGAAGTTGACCGACGACGAGCCGCCGAGGGTCTTGCCCCGTGGCCAGTAGATGTGCCGACCACCGAGGTGCGGCTGGCCGACGGTGTTGTATCCCCAGTCGTGGTCCGAGCCGAGGAGCCGCAGTGCGGACATCGGGATCCGGATCTCCGGATCGGTGTCGGCCGGCCCCGCCTCCACCAGGGCCACCCGCACCGACGGGTCGGCGGAGAGCCGGGCCGCGAGAACGCAACCGGCCGACCCGGCACCCACGATGACGTAGTCGAAGGTCTGTCCGTCCATCGTCGCTCCCATACGGCCGTCAGGGGTGGGATGGCCCCAGCGCTCCCGGGGGGAGGGAGCGCTGGGGCCAGGATTGCGGGGCGAGCGGTCAGTGCTCGGCGGTGATTCCCTGGGCGAGTCCACCGTCGACGGCGAGTTCCACACCGGTGGTGAAGGTGGCGTCGGCGGCGAGGAACAGCGCGGCGGTGGCCACCTCCTCCGGGGTGCCGATGCGGCCCATCGGGGTCAGCTCGTTGCCCTCCTTCTCGAAGGCCGCCAACTCCTCGGGCGACAGGCCCGCCGACCCCATGGTGGGGGTCTTGACGAAGCCGGGGCTGATGGCGTTGACCCGGATGCCCTTGGGAAGCAGTTCGGCGGCGAAGCCCTGCGACATCGACCGTAGGGCGGCCTTGGTCGCCGAGTAGACAGTCATGCTCGGGGTGCCCATCACGTTGGCGATCGAGGTGGTGAACACCACGGCCCCGCCCTGGCGGATGACCGGCGCCAGCCGCTGCACGGTGAAGAACGCCCCCTTGGCGTTCACCGCGAACTGCCGGTCGTAGGACTCCTCGGTCACGTGGTCGAACGGGGCCAGCTCGGAGATCCCGGCGTTGACGAAGAGGTAGTCGATCTCGCCGAGCTTCTCGCTGACGGTCTCGGCGAGCGCCGTGATGTCGGCGAGGACGGAGGTGTCCGACTGCACCACGTGCACGCCGTCACCGAGATCGGCCCGAGCCTCGGCGAGGTTCTTCTCGTTGCGACCGGTCAGCAGGACCTCGGCGCCCCCGTCGCGCAGCGCGCGGGCGATGGCGAGGCCCATGCCGATGGTTCCGCCGGTGATGACGGCCTTCTTGCCTGCGTATTTGTTCACGAGTTCATTCCTAACTTTCCGAGCACCACTGACGATGTACTGCCGGTCCGGAAACGAGTCCGAGACGTCGTGCGGGCATCCCCCTGAAGTATCCCGTGGGGGGACAAAAGTGATCAAGTACTGACTTCGAGGTGCGCACTTACCCCTGGGTTGGTACCCCTACCGGTGGTTCCGCCCTGCCCGGGACGGGAGCCCGCAGCCGGCCGGGAGCCGGTCAGGCGATCCGTGGCACGAGGCCGGCCGAGCCGAGATGGTCCGCGCCCGGCCGGCGCACCTTGCGGGTACGCCGCACCGCCGGTGGCACCGGGAGACGGTGCCGGCGGGGCTGCCGGGCCTCCACCCCGGACGCCTCCAGGGCCCAGGCCACCCGGCGCTGGTGCGCCGCTCCCCACACGGCGAGGGGACGCAGAGCCTCGCTCAGGCTCGATCCGTACCCGGTGAGTGAGTACTCCACCCGTGGCGGCACCTCGTCGAAGATCTCCCGGCTGACGACCCCGTCCGCCTCCATCTCGCGGAGTTGCTGGATGAGGACCTTCTCGCTGACCCCGGGGATGAGACGCCGCAGCTCACCGAAGCGGCGGCTGGAGCGCCGCAGCTCGCAGAGGATCGGCACCTTCCACTTGCCACCGATCACGTTGAGCGCCGCGGTCAGCTCGGCGGGATAGGGCTGCTCGGTCATGCCGGAGCCAGCCCCTCGTCGTGCGACCGGTCCACGGCTGTGCCGGCGGCCTCGGCCGCCGTCGCACCGGTGGGCCCGTCGGCGGCGTCCGCCGTGGCACCGTCCGCCCCGGTCGGTGGGACATGCCGCAGCATCACCACCGCGATCACCGCCAGCACGGCGACTGCGGCGAAGCTGAGCCAGCCGACCAGGTTCATGCCGGCCACGAAGGCTTCCCGGGCCGGTTGCAGCAACGCCGTGGCGGCGCCCTCCGCCAACGTGGCCGCCTCACCCTGCGCCGCCACCACGCTCTCCCGTGCCGCGTCGTACGCCGCCGGCGGCACCTCGGCGGGCGCGGGCCCGGTCATCTCGTTCCGATAGACGGTGGTGCCGACCACGCCGAGCACCGCCACGCCGAACGCGATGCCGAACTCCATGGCGCTCTCCGACATGGCCGCCGCCGAGCCGGCCTTCTCCGGTGGGGCGGCGCCGACGACGAGGTCGGTGCCGAGCACCATCGTCGGGCTGGTGCCCACGTACACCAGGACGAACCCGGCGACGAGCAGTGGCAGACCGGAGGAGGTGCCCACCTGGCTGATCATCAGGTAGCCGAGCCCGGACAGCGCCAGCGCCCCGGCGACCACATAGCCGGGCGAGACCCGCCGCGCGATCAGCGGGGTCACCGACGAGGCCACGATCAGGGCCAGCGCCGCGGGCAGCAGCCACAGGCCGGCGACCATCGGCGACAGGCCCTCGATGAGCTGGAGGTACTGGGTGACGAAGAGGTAGACCCCGCCCATGATGCCGAGGCCGAGCAGCAGGATGGCCAGCGCCGCGTTGAAGGACCGCTCCCGGAACAGGCGCAGGTCCAGCAGCGGGTCGGCCAGGCGGTTCTGGCGCTGCGCGAAGACGATGCCGAGGACGACCCCGATCGCCAGCGCGATGAGGGGAAGCAGGCCGAAGCCGTCCTTGGCGAACTCCTTGACGGCGTACACGAACGGCAGGACGGCACCCAGTGACAGCAGGACGCTCACCAGGTCCAACCGGCCCGCCTGCGGGTCGCGGTACTCGGGCAGCAGGGCCGGCGCGGTCACCAGCAGCAGCACCATCACCGGCACGCCGAGCAGGAACACCGACCCCCACCAGAACGACTCCAACAGCAGGCCACCGGCGATCGGACCGATCGCGATGCCGACGGAGAAGCAGGCCACCCAGAGCCCGATGGCCATGCCACGCTGTTGCGGCTGGTGGAACATGTTGCTGATCAGCGCCAAGGTGGACGGCATCAACGTCGCCCCGGCGATGCCCAGCAGCGCCCGGGCGGCGATCAGCACCTCCGGGGTGGGCGCGTACGCCGCCAGGACGGAGGCCGCCGCGAACGCGGCGGCGCCGATCATGAGCAGCCGACGCCGCCCCATGCGGTCCCCCAGCGAACCCATGGTCAGAAGGAAACCGGCGATCATGAAGCCGTAGATGTCGACGATCCAGAGCAGTTGGTTGCCGTCCGGGCGAAGGTCCGCCCCCAGGTGCGGGGTGGCCAGATACAGCACCGTGGCGTCGAGGGACAACAGGATCGTGGGCAGGGCGAGCACGGCCAGACCGATCCATTCCCGCGGTCCGGCGCGCCGGCTCGATTCGGCCAGTGAGCTCGTCTCCATCTGTCCCATCCCTTCCGGTGGGGTGCGGTCGCGCCCGAGGTGACCGGGCACCAGCAGCCATCGTCGCCCGGTCCGCTGTCCGCCTGGTGCCCATCCGCTGACCGTCCACTGACCGCTCCGCCGTCACCAGTGTCGACTGACCTCGTTGCAACGCGTTATCTTTGCCATCATGCGATTCGAGGTTCTCGGTCCGCTGAGGGTGTGGACGGAGGACCATCAGCCGGTCACCATCCCGGGCGTCAAGGTGCGTGCCCTGCTCGTGAACCTGCTGCTGCACGAGGGGCGGCCGGTGTCGGTCGACCGTCTCGTGGAGGATCTGTGGGAGGCCCGACCGCCCAACGATCCCACCGGAGCCCTACAGGCCAAGGTGTCCCGGCTTCGTCGGGCCCTGGACGTCGCCGAGCCCGGCGCCCGCGCCCTGGTCGTGTTCGAGCCCGCCGGTTACCGGCTCGACGTCGACCCGCAGGCCGTCGACATCGGTGTCTTCACCGCCCTGACCGCGCGCGCCCGGAGCACCGAGGAGCTGGCGGACCGTCTGTCGTTGTTCACCGAGGCGCTGGACCTGTGGCGCGGGCCGGCGGTGGCCGACTTCGCCGACGCCCCGTTCGCCCGGGCCGATGTGGGCCGGCTCGAGGAGCTGCGACTGGCCGCCATCGAGGAGAGCGCCGAGGCCCGACTCATGCAGGGCGAGCACACCCCGCTCGCGGCGGAACTGGGTGACCTCGTCACCCGGCATCCCCTGCGGGAACGGCTGCGGGCGGTGCACATGCGGGCCCTCTACCTCGCCGGCCGGCAGAGCGAGGCCCTGGCCAGCGCCAGCGATCTGCGCCTGCGTCTGCACGACGAGCTCGGCGTGGACCCCGGGCCCACGCTGGCCGGTCTGCACCAGGCGATCCTGCGCCAGGACGACAGCCTGCAGGTCGACACCGAGGCGGTGACCGGGCGGGCGCGTACCAACCTGCCCGCCGCCATCACCGAGCTGGTCGGTCGGGAGTCGGCGGTCGAGGAGGTCACCGCGCTGCTGGGGGCCAACCGACTGGTCACCCTGGTCGGTTCGGGGGGCGTGGGCAAGACCCGACTCGCCGTGGAGATCGCCACACGTCTCACCACCCGGTTCGCCGACGGGGCCTGGCTGGTCGAGCTGGCTGCCCTGGGCCGCTCCGAGCAGTCCGACGGCACGGCGGCTCTCGCCGGCGCCGTGATGGCCGCGCTGAGCATCCGGGAGGACGCGGCCGGCGGGTTCGTCCCGGCCGGCCGCCCCGTCGAGGTCGGGGCCCGGCTCACCGGCGCGCTGCACGCGCGCGACATCCTGCTGGTGCTCGACAACTGCGAACACATCGTCGACGACGTCGCCCGGCTCGTCGAACAGTTGCTGCGCACCGTGCCGCGGCTGCGGGTCCTGGCCACCAGTCAGGAGCCGATCGGTCTGCTCGGCGAGGTGGTGTGGAAGGTGCCTCCGCTGGAGCTGCCGGACCTGACCGCCGGGCTGGACACCGAGTCCCTTCGCCGGTCCAGCGCCGTCGAACTGTTCGTCATCCGGGCGGCCGCGGCGGCACCGGGCTTCACCCTGACCGCCGCGAACGCGCGCGCCGTCGCCGTCCTCTGCAAGCGGCTCGACGGCATCCCGTTGGCCCTGGAGCTGGCGGCGACCCGGGTACGCGCCCTCGGCGTGCACGAGCTCGTCACACGCCTGGACGACCGCTTCCGGCTGCTCGCCACCGGGCACCGGGGTGCTCCGCCGCGGCAACAGACCCTCCGCTCCATGATCGATTGGAGTTGGGGGCTGCTGACCGGTGCCGAGCGGGCGTTGCTGCGCCGCCTCGCGGTCTTCGCCGACAGTGGCACCCTCGCCGCTGTCGAGCGTGTCTGCGCCGGTGCCGCGGTGCCCCGGGAGGACGTGCTCGACCTGCTGGCCAGGTTGGTGGACCGGTCCCTGGTGGTCGTCGTCGACAACCCCGACGGGGTGCGCTACCGGCTGTTGGAGTCGGTGGCGGCGTACTGCGCCGAGCGGCTCCGCCAGGCCGACGAGGACGACCGCGTCCACGAGCGCTACCAGCTGTACTACATCGACCTCGTCGAGCAGGCCGACGGCCAGTTGCGGGGGCGCGACCAGCGACAGTGGCTGGAGCGACTGGACCTGGAGAGCACGAACATCCGCCGGGCGTTCGACCGGGCGGTCCACGACGGCGCCGCCGACCGGGCGTTGCGGCTGGCCAACGGGATGGCCTGGTACTGGTTCCTGCGCGGCCGGCTACAGGAGGCCGGCCGCGTCCTGGCCGGCGCGTTGAGTCTCGGGGGTAGCGCCCCCGCCGCCGACCGGGCCCGCGCCCTCACCTGGAACGCCGGCATCACCCTGCTCGCGGGCGACGTGGCCGATCGGGCCGGGCACAGCCTCGCGGCCCTGCGCGCCTACGACGGCGTCGACGACCCGCACGGCCTCGCCCGCGCCCGCTGGTTCCTCGGTCTCGCCCTCTACGTCACCGGTGACCTGGTCACCAGCGAGGAGCTGGTCAACCAGGCCCTCGCCGGGTTCCGGTCCACCGGGGACCGGTGGGGGGTGGCCGCCACCCTCAGCGAACGCGTCAAGCAGGCGCTGGCCCGCGGTGACCTCGCTGCCCTGCGTCGCGACGGCGCCCGCAGCGCCGAACTCTTCGCCGAGCTCGGCGACCGGTGGGGGCAGCTCCAGACCGTGTATCCGCTGGCGGCGCTGGCCGAGATCACCGGCGACTACGACCGGGCGGCCCGCTTGCACCGCGACGGCCTGGCCATCGCCGAGGATCTCGGACTCTGGACGGAGGCCTCGGACCGGCTGTCCGGCCTGGGGCGCATCTCGCTGTTGACCGGGGCGCTCGACCGGGCGGAGGAGCTGCACGAGCGGGCGTTGCGGCTGTCCACCGACCAGAGCTTCAAGCCCGGTGAGATATACGCCCGTATCGGTCTTGCGCTGGGTGCCCGTCGGGCCGGCAAGCTCGACCTCGCCGAGGAGCAACTGCGTACGGTGCTGGAGTGGAACCGGCAGGTCGACTTCGAGCCGGGCAACACCCTCATCCTTGCCGAGCTGGGCTTCGTCGCCGAGCAGCGCGGTGACGCCGAGGCCGCGCGGGAGCTGCACCTGGCCGGGTTCGCCGCAGCCCAGCACGTCGGTGATCCGCGGGCCCTGGCCCTGGCGCTGGAGGGCCTCGCCGGCGCCGAGGCCCTCGCCGGCCGATATGAGCCGGCGGCGACGTTGCTCGGTGCGGCCAGCGCGGCCCGCGAGTCGACGGGCGTGCCGCTGCCACCGGCCGAGAGCGGCGACGTCGACCGGATCGACATCGCCATCAGCGCCGCGCTCACCGTCGAGGAGCGTGCCACCGCACTGGCTCGCGGCCGCCGGCTGAGCCCCGAGGAGGCGATGGCACTGGTCACGGACCAGCCGGCGTTACCGCCGGCTTACCGTGCGATTCCCAGCCACTGACATCCCCATCGGTACGTTCGGCTCGGCGCGTCGGCCGACGGCGCCGACAGCGTAGGGGAGGCGGAATGGCGACGACGGACACCGAGCTCAGCGCGGTGATGGATGCCGTACGCGACATCGTGCCGAGGCTTCGGGACAACGGCCGGGAGACGGAGGACCGGCGCTGGATTCCGGACGAGAACGTCGAGCTGCTCGACAAGGCCGGCGTGTTCCGGCTCGCCGTGCCCCGCCGCTTCGGCGGCCTGGACGTCTCGTTGGCCGACCAGGTGGCGGTGCTGACCGAGATCGGTCGGGGCTGCCCGTCCACCGGCTGGGTGTCGATGGTGTGGGTGTCCAGCGCCTGGTTGGCAACCCTCTACCCGGACGAGGCCCAGTCCGAGGTCTTCGCCTCCGGATCGGTGAAGATCTCCGGCGGTTTCACCCCGACCGGCACGGTCACCGCCACCGACGGCGGCTACGTGCTCAACGGAAGCTGGCGGTTCAACTCCGGGTGCCGCGGCGCCGACTGGAACATCGCCTCGGCCATCCGGGAGCTGCCCGACGGCACCAGCGACGAGGTGGTCGCCATCGTGCCGATGGCGGAGTTCACCGTCGTCGACGACTGGTACACCTCCGCCGCCGCCGGCACCGGCAGCTGCACCTCCACGGCGAAGGGGGTGTTCGTGCCCGCCCACCGGGTCGTCTCCTACGAGGACGCCGTGCTCAACACCACGGCGGGGCGTACCGCGCCGGAGACGCCGGGCCGCCGCTACGGCCTGTTCACCTACGTCACCGCCGCCGCGGTGGCCACCTGCATCGGGATCGCGAAGGGGGCGCTGGAGCTGTTCCTGCAGCGGGTCAAGGGGCGGGGTATCACCTACACGTCCTGGACCGACCAGTCACAGCATCCGTTGACCCAGATCCAGGTCGCCACCGCGGCCAACAAGATCTCCGCGGCCGAGGGGTTGCAGGCCGGCTGGCTGCGGCAGTTGCAGACCCGCGCCGACGCCGGCGAGCAGCCCACGGACGAGGAGAAGGCCACCGTTCGGGGGCAGAGCGCCTACGCCATCCAACTGGCCAAGGAGGCGGTGGAGATCCTCTACTCCGCCAGCGGCGCCACCGCCATCCAACGCGACGTTCCCATCCAGCGGTTCCACCGTGACATCCAGGGTCTGTCCCTGCACGGCCTGCTGCTGTTGTCGACGAATCTCGAGGTGCACGGGCGGGTCCTGCTCGGTCTGGACCCGGACACCCCGTTGCTCTGAGTCGCGTCCGGTCACACGCTGCTGCGGAGTCCCACCCCCGGGGGGTGGGACTCCGCAGCCGTTGTCGTGTGCCGTGCGTTTTCCCCTCTACCCATAAAAAGGAGCACTATGACAATGGACCGCAGGTCCCTGCTCAAGGCGACCGGTCTGAGCGCCCTGGCCACGTCGGCCGCGCTTCACCCGGCCGCCGCGGCGGGGGCCCGTCCCCGAAACGCCGAAGCCGACGTCATCGTCATCGGCGCGGGCTTCGCCGGAGTCACCGCCGCCCGGGAGCTGTCCGCGAACGGCCTGCGACCGTTGCTGGTCGAGGCCCGCGACCGGATCGGCGGACGCACCTGGACCGACACCTTCCTGGGCCGACGCATCGAACTGGGCTGCCAGTGGATCTCCGACCGGCAGCAGCTCTTCCACAGTGAACTCGCCCGCTACGGCATCTCCACGGTGACCGATCCGGCTGCCGAGACCGTCATATTCCCGTCCGGCAACGGGCTCGCCGAGGTCGATCCGGCCGAGGTGTACACCCGGCAGTCCGAGTTGCTGGGTCGCCTCTTCGCCGGCTCGGAGAGTTACCTGGAGCGGCCGACCGATCCGCTCTACCGCGCCGACCTGATCCGGGGCGTGGATCACCTGTCGTTGCGGGACCGCCTGGACCAGCTCGCGCTGGCCCCGGCGGACGAGAACTGGATCAACGGAACCACCGCGTCCTACTCCGGCGGTTCGAGCGCGCTGGGCGGGCTGACCGCGTTGGCCCAGTGGTGGCGTCTCGGCGGTGGGAACATCGACGGCTGGTACGGCCTCCTGGGCTTCAGTCCCGCCGTCGGGATGGGCGGCCTGCTACAGGCGATGCTCGACGACACCGACGGTGAGCTGATGCTGAACACACCGGTGCGGGGGGTGACGGTCAGCGGTCGCTGCGTCTACGTCACCACCTCGCGGGGAACCTTGACGGCACCGGCCGTCGTCGTGGCGGTGCCCGTCAACGTGTGGCGCACGATCCAGTTCAGCCCGGGTCTGCCGAAGGTGCACACCGATGCCAGCCTGCAGGGTGTGGGGGTGCCCGACAGCGTGAAGTTCTGGGTGCACGCCCGCACCGACCGGGGGCGTGTCTCGGCGCAGGCCGCGGAGGGCTTCCCCATCTCCTCGTTGTTCACGCACACCGATCTCGGTGACGGCCACCAGCTCATCATCGGGTTCAGCGAGGACCGTTCCCTGGACTTCACCAACCGCGCCCAGATCCAGGCGGTGTTGCGCCAGATGGTCCCCGGCATCGAGGTGTGGGACCTGCGGTCGCAGGACTGGGGCCGCGACCGGTACTCCCGCGGGGCGTGGGCGCTGCGCCGCCCGAAGCAACTGCTGGCACAGCTACCGGCGATCCAGCAGCCGTACGGGCGGATCGCGTTCGCCAGCGGTGACACCGCGACAGCATGGAACGGATTCGTCGACGGGGCGATCGAGTCCGGGCTGCGCGCCGCGCGTCAGGTGCTCGAGATGCGCCGCTGAGTCGATCACGAACGGTGGGCGGTCCGGGGTTCCGGGCCGCCCACCGGCGTGATCTGCGGCCGGTAACGACCGGCTCCGCCTCCCGCCGGGGCGCGCAACGCGCTGATGGGCGTCCGGTTACCGGTGGTTGCGAGGCTAGGTGCTGTTTCCGGTTGTCGGCTCGTGATGGAGGTCATGGTGGGTTCGTCGGTGGCAGAACTGGAGTTGGCGGAGCCCTACCTGCGGGAGGTGCTCGGGACGGTCGGGCTGGACGTGGAGTACCTCCGCGCGTCCGGCAACACGCTGTTCTACCAGGACGCGGCGGGCAACGAGGTGCCGGTCCTGGACCTGGCATGCGGTTTCGGGTCGCTGATCCTGGGCCACCACCACCCGGAGGTGGTGGCGCGCGCGAAGGAGCTGCTGGATTCACAGGTGCCGGTGCACGCTCAGTTCTCCCGGCACTCCTACGCCAACGACCTCGCCGCGGTGCTGAACCGGATCATCGCCCGGGAGACGGGGTCCTCCGAGCCGTACTGGGCGATCTTCGGCAACAGCGGCGCGGAGTCGGTGGAGATCTCCATCAAGCACGCCGAGATGGAGCGGGGTGCCCGGCTGGCGGAGCTGGTCAGCGAGGTGGAGGCCGGGGTCGCCGCCGCCCGCGCGGCCGTCGGGCGGGGCGCGACGGTGGCCCCCGAGGTGTTCGCCGCCCTGGGTCTGCCGGCGACGGCGGGCTTCGACGCCGTCGCGGACGCGGTGACCACCCGCACCGCCGACCTGACCGGCCGGGCGCCGGTGTTCCTCGCGCTGGAGGGCGGATTCCACGGCAAGCTCGTGGGCAGCATCCAGTTGACCCACAACGAGGGCTACCGCACCCCGTTCACTCGCCTGGCGGCGCGCTGCCGGTTCGTCGCGGTCGGTGACGTCGCAGGGCTCCGGGCGATCGTCGAGCAGGAGAGCCGCAGCCTGACCGTCCTCACCGTCGACGGCGACGCCGTCACCGGCGTCGAGCGTGCGCTGCCGGTGTTCGGTGGCTTCTTCGTCGAGCCGATCCAGGGTGAGGCGGGCATCCGGGTGTTGCCGGCGGAGTTCGGCGCGGAGATCTCCCGGGTGTGCGAGGAGACGGGCGCCCCGCTGATCATGGACGAGATCCAGAGCGGGATGGGCCGCTCCGGGGCGTTCCTGGCCAGCTCCCGGATCGGGCTGCGCGGGGACTACTACCTGCTGGCCAAGAGCCTCGGCGGGGGCATCGCCAAGTCGTCGGTGATGCTCGTCCGCGGCGAGCGTTACCAGCGCGACTTCGAGCTGGCGCACTCGTCGACGTTCGCCAAGGACGCGTTCTCCTGCCACGTCGCCCTGAAGGTGGTGGAGCTGCTGGAGGCTGACGGTGGCGCCGCGTACCGGATGGCTGCCGAGCGCGGCGCGGCGCTGAAGTCCCGGTTGGAGAAGGTGCGCGGCGATTTCGACGACGTGGTGCTGGACGTGCGCGGCGAGGGCCTGATGCTGGGGTTCGAGTTCCGCGACCAGTCCTCGTCGCCCTCCGCGCAGATCGCCCAGACCGCGCAGGAGGGCTTCTTCGGCTTCGCCGTCGCCGGGTACGCCCTGCGCACCCACCGGCTGCGCCTGTTCCAGACCGCCAGCGCGATGAACACGTTCCGGTTCGAGCCGTCGATCTTCCTCTCCGACGCCGAGATCGACCAGATCGACAGCGGCCTGCGCGACATCTGCGCGCTGCTGCGCGCCGCCGACGGCGAGCGCCTGATGGGTACGTCGTGACGGCCGCGATGGAACCGACCGCCGACCTCGAGCCGTACGCCATCGACCCGTCCGGCCCGGACATCCACGGCGAGGCCGAGCGGCTGCGGGCCCGTGGTCCCATCGCCCGCGTGGTGTTGCCGGGCGGGGTGCAGGCGTGGTGGGTGACCGGTTATGAGCTGACCCGGCAGTTGCTCACCGACCCACGGGTGTCGCGCGACACCTACCGCCACTGGCCGGCCTGGGAGAACGGCGAGGGTGAGCTGGCCCGCACGTGGCCGCTGGCCATGTGGGTCTCGGACCGCAACATGATCACCGCGTACGGGGCCGAGCACACCCGGCTGCGGCGGCTGGTCGCCCGCGCGTTCACCGCCCGTCGGACGCTCGCCCTGCAGCCCCGCATCGAGTCCGTCGTCGCCGACCTGCTCGACCAGATCGACGCAGACCCACACGACGGACCCGTCGACCTGCGCGCGCAGTTCGCCCACCCGCTGCCGGTGCGGGTCATCTCCGACCTGCTCGGAATGCCCGACCACCTGCGGGACCGGCTGCTGGTGGCGGTCAGCGGCATGCTCAACACCGCCGCCACCGCCGAGGAGGCCAAGAGCTACGAGCACGCCATGTACGCGGCCCTGGACGAGTTGGTCGAGCACCGTCGGGCCAGTCCCGCGGACGACCTCACCACCGCCCTGATCTCGGTGCACGACGACGACGGCGGGCCCGGTCTCAGCCACCGCGAACTGGTCGACACGATCCTGCTGATGTTCACCGCCGGGCACGAGACCACGGTCAACCTGCTGGACCACGCCATCTTCATCCTGCTCACCCGGCCCGATCAGTTGGCGCTCGTCCGCGGTGGCTCGGCGACCTGGGCCGACGTGATCGAGGAGACGCTACGGTTGGAGGCGCCCTTCGCCAACCTGCCGATGCGGTACGCCGTCGAGGACATCGCGCTGCCCACGGTCACCATCCGGCGCGGTGAGCCGATCGTGGTCTCGTTCGGCGCGGCCGGCCGTGACCCGGAGGTACACGGGCCGGACGCGGACGCCTTCGACGCCACCCGGGACACCCGTCGTGACCACGTCGCCTTCGGCTACGGGGTGCACCACTGCCTCGGTGCGCCGCTGGCCCGGCTGGAGGCGTCGATCGCCCTGCCCGCCCTCTTCGACAGGTTCCCCGACCTCACCCTGGCCACGCCGGCGGCGCACGTGCTGCCGCTGGAGTCGTTCATCTCCAACGGGCACCGCGAGCTGCCCGTCCTGCTGAGAGAAGGTGCCGCATGACCACCACCGAACCCGTCGACGTGTACCAACTGGTCCTCACCGACGACGTCGAGCAGCAGAACGAGGCGTTCATCCAGGCCTTCAACTCCGGCGACGGCGCCGCGTTCGACCGGCTCTACCTCGACGACGCCATCTCCAACCTGTCCGGTGGCCCGCTGACGGGTGAGCAGCGGCGGGCGGCGATCATCGAGATCCTCGCGAACCGGCCGCACCTGAAGGCCCGGGTGTTGCGCAACTACGTGGCCGGCGACACCTCCCTGGTCATCGTCGACTACGAGCTGCGGTACACCGACGAGTCCGGTGAGCCGGTCACGGTCCGTGGCACGTGCACCGACGTCCTGCGGCGTCAACCGGACGGCAACTGGCTGATGGCCATCGACCGACCCGTCGCCGACACCCTGCCCGACGGCATGCCCGGCTGACCCGGCACCCACCACGATGGCCCCGCCGGTGCGACCGGCGGGGCCATCGGTGTATCGCAGGTCAGGACACGTCGCCGTACGGGTCGTCGATCGCGTGGCGCCACAGTCCGTCCGCGCCGCGGCGCAGGACGTCCAGACCGACTCCCTCGTGGTGCTCGGGCTCGCCGTCGTCGCCGGTCATGTCGATGCTCCAGTCCACCACCATCAGCGCGGTGTCGCCGGTGACGTACGCGTGCCGGGTCTTCGCGGTCATCACCGGGCGACGGGTGAGGAACTCCGCCACGTACTCCCGCCGGGCCTGCCCGGTCAACGGCTCGTTCGGTCCCCAGACGGCGACCGCGTCCTCGGTGTACATCCGGTCGAGCAGTTCCGGGTCGCCGGAATTGAACGCCTGGGCGTAATGCTCGACGTGTTTGTTGGCGTCGTCGGTCAACAGGGATTCACCGGAAATGGCCGTCATCGAACTGCCTCGCTTTCTCACGGCGGGTCGGTCGTCTGGACGCTATCCCCGACGGCTCCACCACCAACTCACTTGTGAGTAACGCGGACGCGATCGGTTGCCGCGCGAGTTTCGATTACCGACCCGTGACCCGACGCTGGACAGCCGCGACCGACCATTGATGCGCGTCGACCCGTGCCGGAGACACAACCGACCGACCTGACCCGGCGGCGAGCCGGAGGTCGACCCCCACGCCGGCCCGCAGACCGAGGAGAACCGCGATCCCATGTCCACCGAACAGAAACTCATGGACTACCTCAAATGGACGACGGCCGACCTGCAGAAGACCCGTCAGCGGCTCGCCGACCTTGAGGCGGACCGCACCGAACCGATAGCGGTCATCGGGATGGCCTGCCGGTATCCGGGGGGCGTCAGCTCGCCGGAGGATCTGTGGGAAATGGTCACCGAGGGCCGAGACGGCATCACCCCGTGGCCCACCGATCGCGGCTGGGACGTCGATGCCCTCTACGACCCCGAACCCGGCAAGCCGGGACGGTCGTACACCCGCGAGGGCGGTTTCCTCGACGGCGCGACCCGCTTCGACGCGGCGTTCTTCGGGATCTCACCGCGCGAGGCCGTCGCGATGGACCCGCAGCAGCGGGTGCTGTTGGAGACCTCCTGGGAACTGTTCGAACGGGCCGGAATCGACCCCACTGGCCTGAAGGGCAGCCGTACCGGGGTGTTCGTCGGCGCGGCGGGCCAGACCTACCTCGACCTCGACGGCCCGGAGGAGTTGGAGGGTTACCTGACCACCGGGCGACTCAACAGCGTCGCCTCCGGGCGGATCTCGTACTTCTACGGGCTGGAGGGGCCGGCGATCACCCTCGACACCGCGTGTTCGTCGTCGTTGGTCGCCCTGCACCTGGCCGTGCGGTCGCTGCGGGCGGGTGAGTCGACGTTGGCGCTGGCCGGCGGCAGCACCGTCAACGGGCACCCGGGTGGCTTCGTCGACTTCTCCCGCCAGCGCGGGCTCGCCGCCGACGGCCGGTGCCGCTCCTTCGCCGAGTCCGCCGACGGCACCGGCTGGTCGGAGGGGGTGGGGCTGTTGCTGCTGGAACGGCTCTCCGACGCCCGCCGGAACGGACGGCGGATTCTCGCCGTGGTGCGCAGCGTGGCGGTGAACCAGGACGGCGCGTCCAACGGTCTCACCGCACCCAACGGCCCCTCCCAGGAACGGGTGATCCGGCAGGCCCTCGCCGAGGCCCACCTCGGCACCTCCGACGTGGACGCCGTCGAGGCCCACGGCACCGGCACCCGGCTGGGTGACCCGATCGAGGCGCACGCCCTGCTGGCCACGTACGGGCAGGGCCGACCGGCCGACCGGCCGTTGTGGCTCGGGTCGCTGAAGTCGAACATCGGCCACACGGTCGCCGCGGCCGGGGTCGGCGGTGTCATCAAGATGGTGCAGGCGCTGCGACACGCCACGCTGCCGAAGACCCTGCACGTCGACCGCCCGAACCCCCTGGTCGACTGGTCCGCCGGGGCCGTCGAACTGCTCACCACCACCCGCGCCTGGCCGGCCGTCGAGCGGCCCCGCCGGGCGGCGGTCTCGTCGTTCGGGGTGAGCGGCACGAACGCGCACGCGATCCTGGAGCAGGCCCCGGAGGAGACCGACCCGGGCACCTCGACGCCGGTGGCCCCCGCCGCGCTGGTGTGGCCGCTGTCCGCGCACGACCCGCAGGGGCTGCGTCGGCTGGCCGACCGACTGCTCACCCACCTCGAGGCGACCCCGGAACTGGACGCCACCGACACGGCGTACTCCCTGGCCACCCGGGCCGGCCTGCCGCACCGGGCTGCCGTCGTCGGCACCGACCGGGACGCTCTGCTCCGTGGCCTGAAGGCGCTCTCCGAGGGGGCCGCCGACGCGCAGGTGGTGACGGGACGCGCCGGCGAGCCCTCGAACGACGTCGTCTTCGTCTTCCCCGGGCAGGGCTCCCAGTGGGTGGGCATGGCCGTCGACCTGCTGGACACCCATCCGGGGTTCGCCGAGCGGATCGACGAGTGCGCCGCCGCCCTCGCGCCGCACGTCGACTGGTCCCTGCTCGACGTGCTGCGCGGTGCGGACGGCGCTCCCGGGCTCGACCGCGTCGACGTCGTGCAACCGGTGTTGTTCGCGGTGATGGTGTCCCTCGCGCGGGTGTGGCAGTCGGTGGGGGTCCGCCCGGCGGCCGTCGTCGGCCACTCGCAGGGGGAGATCGCCGCCGCGTACGTCGCCGGTGCGCTCTCCCTCGACGACGCGGCCCGGGTGGTCGCCCTGCGCAGCCGGGCCATCGTGGCGCTCGCCGGACAGGGCGGCATGATGTCGGTGGCACTCGGCGCCGCCGAGGTCACGGCCCGGCTCGCCCCGTGGCAGGGGCGGTTGTCGGTGGCGGCGGTCAACGGGCCGACGTCGGTTGTCGTCTCCGGTGACCCGGAGGCTCTGGACGAGTTCCAGGCCGAGCTGGTCGACGCCAAGGTGCGGGCTCGCCGCGTCCCCGTCGACTACGCGTCGCACTCGCCGCACGTCGAGGCGGTGCGGGAGGAGTTGTCGGCGGCCCTCCGCGACGTCACGCCCCGCGCGGGTGACGTGCCACTGCACTCGACGGTGACCGGGACCGTGGTCGACCCGACCACCCTGGACGCGGACTACTGGTACCGCAACCTGCGGCAGGTGGTGCGCTTCGAGGAGGTCGTGACGGCCCTGACCGGTCAGGGCCGACGGACGTTCATCGAGATCAGCCCACACCCGGTGCTCACCACGAGCATCCAGGCCGTGCTGGAGCAGCGGATCGGTGGCATCGGGGTGGTGACCGGCACACTGCGCCGGGACGACGGCGGTTTCAGCCGTTTCCTGACCTCCGCCGCCGAGCTGTACGTGCAGGGCGTCGCCGTCGACTGGGCGGGCCTGCTGGCCGGTTCCGGTGCGCGCGGGGTGGACCTGCCCACCTACCCGTTCGCCGGCAACCGGCACTGGCTCGACGGTGGCGGCACTGTCGACGCGGGCGGGCTCGGCCTCGAACCGTCCCGCCACCCCCTGCTGGGCGCGGCGATCACGGTGGCCGGCGATGACACCACCCTCTTCACCGGCCGGGTCTCCCCCGCCACCCACCCGTGGTTGGCCCAGCTCACCACGCACGGCATCCGCACCGTTCCGGCCGCGCTCCTGGTCGAACTCGCTACACACGCCGCGGACCGGGTCGGCTGCGCGGTGCTGGACCGCCTCACCACCGCGGCGCCCCTGCCCCTCACCGGCGCGGTGCAGCTCCAGGTGGTCGTCGACGCCCCGGATCCGGCCGGTCGTCGGGAGCTGCGGGCACACGCCCGCCCGGACGCCGCCCACACCGCCTGGACCGAGTACGCGCACGGCACCATGAGCGCCGCTCCGGCGTTGCCCGTGGAGGCGGAGCGCGCGTCGTGGCCCCCCACCGGGTCGGTGCCGGTCGACCTCACCGACGGGTACGACGCCCTCGCCCAGCAGGGACTGGCGTACCCACCGGCCCTGCGGGCGGTGACGGCGGCCTGGACCGACGGGGACACCGTGCACGCCGAGGTCCGGCTGCCCGAGCGCTGGGAACGGGAGGCGTCCGGGTACGGGCTGCACCCCGTCCTGCTCGACGCGGTGGCGCACCTCACCACGCTGGTCGCCGCCGCACCCGAGGGGGACGGCGCTCGGGTGGCCGTGCACTGGCGTGGGATCCGGACGTATGCCACCGGGGCCACTGCGGTCCGGGTGGTCTGCACCAGGACCGGCCCGGACACGTTCTCGGCGCGGCTCACCGACCGGGGCGGCGGGCCGGTCGCCGACATCGGGCAGATCACCACCGGGCTCCTGCCCGCCGCCGTACTGGACCGGGTCCGCCACCGCCGCCAGGACGCCCTCTTCGAGGTCGGCTGGTCGCCGGTCCAGGTGCCGGACGTCCACCTCGCCGACCTGTCCGTCCTGGGCGGGACCGGCAGCCTTCCGGATGCCCTCGCCGGCCTGCCGGTCCACCCCGACGTGGCGTCGGTGGCCGCCGCCGGTGCCTCGTCGGCGGCGCTGTGGGGCGTCAGCCCCGCGGACGGGGACATGCTGGGCGCGGTCTTCGGCGGCCTGTGCCGGGTGCTCGAGACCGTCCAACAGTGGTTGACCGACGACCGGCTCAGTGGCAGCCGACTGGTGGTGGTGACCCGTGGCGGCGTCACCGTCGGCGCCGACGCCGCGCCCGACCCGGCGGCCGCGGCCGTCTGGGGTCTGGTCCGCTCGGCGCAGTCCGAGTCGCCCGGGCGTCTCGTCCTGGTCGACGTCGACGGCACCGCGGCGTCCTGGGCCGCGGTGGCAGGGGTCGTCGCCTCGGGTGAGGCCCAGGCCGCCGTGCGCGACGGCCGGGTCTCGGTGCCACGACTGCGGCCCGTCGATCCCGGCCCGTCCACCGCCGACGCGTCGCCGTGGCCGACGGACGGCACCGTTCTCATCACCGGCGGCACCGGCTCGCTCGGCGCCCTGGTCGCCCGGCACCTCGCCACCGCGCACCGGGTGCCGCGCCTCGTCCTGACCAGCCGCCGGGGTATGGCGGCGGAGGGCGCCGCCGACCTGGTCGCCGAGCTGGCCCTGGCCGGCACCGAGGCGCGGGTGGTCGGCTGCGACGTCGCCGACCGGGCGGAACTCGCGGCGCTCCTGCGGGACATCCCCACCCTGCGGGGGGTGGTACACGCCGCCGGCGTCCTCGACGACGGGGTTCTGGCGGCGATGACGCCGCAACGCATCGCGGCGGTGCTGCGACCCAAGGCCGACGCCGCCTGGCACCTGCACGAACTGACCCGTGACCGGGACCTGCGGGCGTTCGTGTTGTTCTCCTCGCTCGCCGGGGTCATCGGTGGCGCGGGGCAGGCCAACTACGCCGCCGCCAACGCGTTCCTCGACGGCCTCGCGCTGCGACGGGCGGCCCTGGGGCTTCCCGCCACCTCGGTCGCCTGGGGCCTGTGGGCGCAGACCAGCGGCATGACCGGCCAGCTCGACGAGGCCGACCTCGCCCGGATCGCCCGGGCCGGTTTCCGCCCGGTCTCCTCGGCGGACGGTCCGGAGATCCTCGACCTGGCCCTCGGCTCGGGGCGGCCCACGCTCGTGGCCACCCCCCTCGACCTGGCCGCCCTGCGCGCCCGCGCCGACCAGGCACCCCTGCTGCTGGCCACGCTGGCCGGCACGTCGCACCGGCGGCGTGCGGGCAACGACGAGAACGCCGGGAGGCCGCTCGCCGACCAGCTCGCCGGCCTGGAGCCCGCCCGGCGCCGGGAGGTCACCCTGGACCTGCTGCGGGCCGAGGTGGCCGCCGTGCTCAACCTCGGCGACCCGAGCGGCATCGATCCCGAACGCGCCTTCCCCGAGCTGGGATTCGACTCGCTCACCTCGGTGGAGCTGCGCAACCGGCTCAACCTGCTCAGCGGCGGTCGGCTGCCCGCCACCGTCGTGTTCGACCATCCCACGCCCGCGGCGCTCACCGATCACCTGCTCGCGGTCCTGGCCGAGAGCGGGGTCCAGGCCGCGCCGGCGGTGGACTTCGCCGTCGAGGTCGTTCTGCCCGACGACATCCGCCCCGCCGACGAGGTGGTGTCCGTCGCCGCCGATCCGGCTGAGGTCCTGCTCACCGGGGCGACCGGGTTCGTCGGCGCGTTCCTGCTGCGCGACCTGCTGCGTACCACCCGCGCCACGGTGCACTGCCTGGTCCGCGCGGACGACGCCGACGCCGCGGTGAAGCGGCTGCGGTCCAACCTCGAGTGGTACCGGTTACAGGACGAGGTCGACCTGGGTCGGGTCCGGATCGTGGTGGGCGACCTCGCCCTACCCATGCTCGGCTTGGCCCCGGACGTCTTCGACGACCTGGCCCGCCGGGTGGACGTCGTCCACCACGCCGGTGCGGCGGTGAACTGGTTGCACCCGTACTCGACGCTGCGGGCGGCCAACGTGGACGGCACCGTGGAGATTCTGCGGCTGGCCGCCCGGCACCGCACCGTACCGGTGCACTACGTCTCGACCACGGGCGTGTTCGCCCACCCCGCGCCCGACGGTCGCCCGCTGCGGGTCGACGACCCCACCGGACCGGTGGCAGAGCTGCCCAGCGGCTATCTGCAGAGCAAGTGGGTGGCCGAGCAACTGGTCGCCGCCGCCGGCGAACGCGGGCTGCCCGTCACCGTGTACCGGGTGGACCTCGTCGCCGGCGACCGGTTCCAGGGCGCCTGTCAGACCCGTGACTTCGTCTGGCTCAGCCTCAAGGGGCTCATCCAGGCCGGCGCGGTGCCGAGCCGGATCACCGGCGAGTTCCACCTCACCCCGGTCGACCACGTCAGCGCCGCCATCAGCCGCCTCGCCACGCTCGACAGCGGTGTGGGCGCCATCCACCACCTCTACAACGAGTCGTCGATCAGCCTGGCCCGGTGCGTGGAGCTGCTGCGCTCCCGCGGCTACCGGCTGGAGCCTCGGGACCCGGCCGACTGGCTGGCCGTGGTGCAGCGCGACCGGGACAACGCCATGCTGGCGCTGCTGGACGCGTTCCAGTTGATGACGGCCGACAGCGACAGCTTCTATCCGCCGATCGACACGACGGTGACCAGCCGGATGCTGACCGGCAGTGGCATCACCTGCCCGCCGGTCACCGACGAACTCTTCGACAGGTACGTGGACTTCTTCCTGCAGACCGGGTACTTCCCGCCGCCGCCCGGGGCGGCTGCGGACGAGCCCGGTGACGCCCGACGATCCTGAGCAGGGTCCACGCCCGGCCCGGCCGGGAAGGGTCAGGGCCACCACAACGGCCGAACGGGCGATCACCTCGGCGACGATGCCGAGGTGGTCGCCCGTTCGGCGCCACCGCGTCCCCACCTCCGGGCCGGGGCACCGGGCGGTGTGCGCGGCCCTTCCGGCGGCAAGCCGCCGACCGTGACCGCGGGGACCAGCGCGGTCACGGTCGGCGGGGCACTACGCGCTACTGGTCGGTGTCGGCCAGCCGTTCGCCCCACTCGCACAGTGGGCCCAACGCGTCGTTGAGCGACGTCCCGACCGACGTCAGGGAGTACTTGACCTTGACCCGGCTGTCGTGCAGGACCTCCCGGCGCACGATGAATCTGGCTTCCAGATCACGCAGGTGCTGCGTGAGCACCTTGTCGCTGATACCGGGCACGAGGCGCTTCAGCTCCCCGAACCGGCGGCTCTCCTCGGCGAGCACGCTGATGATCAGCGTCTTCCATTTGCCGTTGATGACGTCAAGCGCGGCGTCTACACCACAGTCATAACGCCTCGTGTTCACTGCTAGAGCTCCTTACTCGACGGCAGTCACCAACCGCCTCACCGGCAGCGTCCGTATCCCTGCGGGCGCTATCGACCCGCGAAGGACCGCCTCAGCCATCCGGTTCCCGGGAAACCCCACGCTGTCTCACGCCGCGCCGACCAACCTGGCCCCGGCGCGCTCGTGCAACAGCTGGCAGGCGGCCTCCAGCCCGCTCTCGAGCTGGCTGATCTCGTCGTCGGTGAGCTCGACGGAGGGCTCGAATCGCAACGTGTGCGACGCGCTCGCGGTCGGAAAGACGCGCACGCGATGCTCCCGCAGCAGGTATCCGGCCAGCACGTAGCCGATCAGACCGTCCCGTGCGCTCGACGCGATGATCTCGTCGTCGCAGGTGGACTGATCCTGGAACTCGAGGCCCAGCATCAGGCCCCGTCCACGACAGTCCTTGACCACGTCGGGGAACGCGGAGTGGATGCGTTCGAGCATCGCCCGCAGCTGGTCGCCGCGTTCGACCACACGCCGGTACGCCGCGCCGTCGTCGGCCTCCAGCATCTGCACCACCTCGCGGGCGATGTGGCACGAGAACGCGTCCTTGGCGAACGTGGAGCTGTGCAGCAGCTCGAAGTCCGGCTGGTAACGGCTGTCCCGGACCAGCAGCACGGACAGTTTGGACAGGCCACCACCGAGGCTCTTGGCCAGCACGTAGTAGTCGCCCGTCAGCCCGATGTGCGATCCGGCGAAGAAGGCTCCCGACCGGCCGACGCCACTCTGGATCTCGTCGAGGATGACCGGGAAACCACCCGCGTCGGCGGCGGCCCTGATCGCCCTCGCCATGTCCACGCCGACCTCGTGGATGCCCCCCTCGCCCTGGATGGGCTCGACGAAGAAGCCCCCGATGACGGGTAGTTCCCGCTCGACGACGTCGACCACCCCGTCGCGCACCACGACGTCGAACACGAACGTCCGCTCCTCGTCCAGGGCCTTGTCGATCGCGGCGGGCTGGTCGAAGGGCAGGAACCGGGCCTGCGCGGCCAACGCCCGGAAGGGCAGGCGGTACGCCGAGTTGTGGGTGAGCTGGAGGCTGCCGGCGAGCTTGCCGTGGAACGATCCCTCCAGTGTCAGGAACAGCGGCGACCGGGCGAACTTCGGCTCGTTGTGCCGGTGGACCGCCTCGACGAGGCGTTCGTAGCTGTCCGCCGACCGGTCGGTGACCCCGACCGTGTCGTACGCCTGGTCGGCGACCACCGCGGCGCCGGCAGCGACGGCCGCGCGAGCCTCCTCGACGTGACTGTGGATCTGCTCGCCGAGCGCCGCCAGCCGGATCGAGCGGTCCATCTCGGCGTGTTTGAGCGCCGTCTCCACCGCCTCGGCCCCGCTGTTGGCGAAGATCGCCCGGTAGTCCTCGGCGGTGCCGAACTCCCGGCGGTGCACCCGGTTCAGGGCGGTGGCCAGCTCGTTGGCGTACGGGTGGTAGGAGAACTGCGCGTGGATGGGTACCTGTGCGTCGAGTAGCTGCTTGGCGTACGCCACGAGCTTCGGGTGGTTGTGCCCGAAGATGAGTGAGCCGTACCCGCCGACGAAGTCGACCACGGCGTGCTCCTGGCCGTTGTCGAGGAAGTACAAGGTGTTGGCCTGCCCGCGGACGTAGTTGACGTCCAGACCGAGACTGCCCAGCAGCTGACGCATGTGTGCCTCAGCGAGTTCCGGTTCGGCTACGGATCCCATCCTTCTCTCCTTCACGAGCGTGGGCATCGGGTTCGCCTCGGGCAGGCGCGCCACGAGCGGCGGGCGATGGACGGTGGGTTACCGCCCACCTGCCGCCCGTCGGCGTCCGTGGCCTCGGCGCGGCAGGTCGGGACGCGGAGCCCGTGCGCCGGCCTCCTGCCGTCGGACCTGGTCGCGTCCTCTCATCGCGCCGACCCGGCCACAGGTCGATCGGCGCGTCTGCACCCTAACGACCTCCTGCTCACTCGCTGTTCATTCCGGATCACCGGGAACCTCGCCCCGGCGGGGGGACCGACGTCGGCTGAACCGATTCCGGGGCGGACCCGTGTGGATGCCGAACGGCCGCCGGACGTGCGGGGGCCGGGATAGGACCTGGGAGGCCCGAGATGATGCGCAAGTACGTAGTGCCCTTCGTTGCACTGATGACTGCCGGCGCGATGGCGTTGACCGCGTGCGGTTCGACAGCGGAGACACCGGCGCCGGCGAGGGCGTCCGCCCCGGCCGGTGGGGAGGCCACCGCGCCCACCGACGGCGCGGCGGGCGGCGACGTCGCGCTGCTCTCGGGCACCGCGAAGTCGAACAGGTCGGAGCCCAACACCGGAGACTGGGCGGTGCCGAACGGCGGCGTCGCGTCGGCGGCGGCCCGTCAGTCGTCGCAGCGGTGGGTCCAGTTGACCGCGAGCAAGGCCGATGACCTCGATCCCGTGGTGGTGAACGGCGCGGGGTTGACGCTCTACCGCTTCGACAAGGACAGCAACAATCCGCCTACCTCGACCTGCAACGGCGAGTGCGCGCAGACCTGGCCGGCGGTCACCGTCGCGCCGCGCGGCAAGGTCTTCATCGCGGGGGTCAGGAAGTCGGCGGTCGGCACGGTCAAGCGCGCCGACGGCACCCTCCAGGTCACCATCGGCGGCTGGCCGGTGTACCGGTTCGCCAAGGACACCAAGCGGGGCGACACCCTGGGCCAGGGCGTCGGGGGTACGTGGTTCGGTGTGACCCCGACCGGCGGCAAGGCCGGCGCGCCGCAGGGCGGACAGGACGACAACCCGGACGCCGGTGACGCGACCGCTCCGCCCGCCACCAGTGCCGTCTTCTTCGACGAGGCCAACTTCAGTGACAACGGCGCCTCGCAGGGCGTGTCCGGCAGCGGATGTCAGAACCTGCCCCGCCCGGGTGCCCCCTCCTCGGTCGCGGCCCCCGGCTCCTTGAAGATCTGGGCGGGCCCGAACTGCACCGGCCGGGTGCAGGTCATCAACGGTGACGTGGCCGACCTCGCGACGATCGGTTTCGACAACGCCGTCGTCTCGGTCCGCTTCAGCTGACCGTCCGACCCCGACCGACGGGTGCGCCGGTCCGGCTTCTGCCGGACCGGCGCACCCGTTGTCGTATGGTCCTGCGCGGATCGGCACGACGTTCCCCACGCGTCGACGGAGGCTTCACCGTCGGTGCGGCGACGTCCTGGCCGAGGACGGCCTCATGCTGCGGGGGCACGGAGGACGCCCGCCGGCCGCTCGGCTGGCCACCGCTGTTGAGCGTCCGCCCCCATGGCGATGACCGACTGTCACCGCCCACCACCCGCAGCGCCCTCAGCCCCAGCTGGGACCCCCTCGTCTACAGCTTCGCGGTGACGTACACCTTGCCGTCGGTGTTCTCCACGCGGACCTCGCCGATCTGAGCGGGGTCGATCAGGGCGCTGCCGTCCAGTGTGGTGCCGTCGGCCGCCCCGCCCTCGGACACCAGCCAACTGCCACTCAGAACGGCGGTGCCGTCCGTGCCGACGACCAGCAGACGGCAGCGCTCCCCCCGGGGGATCCCGGACACCGCCGCGGTGACCCGCACCCAGCCGGGTGCCGGGGTCACCGCGACGGTGAGCCGGGCACCGGTGCCCGGGTCGGTCGTGCTGGCGTTGCGGGTAGCGGGGTCGGCGGCGGTCACCGTGCTCGACGGGATCGGCAGGGCGCGTGTGTCGGGTGCGTCGTCAGTGGCGCGACCCAGCAGGACGCCGCCGGAGGCGGCGGCGGTGAGAGCCACCACCGCGGCGGCGCTCAGGATCACCCGACGGCGTTGGCGGTGCCCGGACGATTCGCTGCGGACCTGGCGCAGGGTGCGCTGCAACAGCAGGTCGCCGCCCTCCGGTGGGCCGTCGAGCATCATCGCCTCGGGTACGGCCTCGAGCGCGTGCTTCCACTCCTGGAGTGACTCGACCTCGGTGCGGCACTCCGCACAACTCGCCAGGTGCTCCTCCACCCGTCGAAGCTGCTCCTGGTCGAGCTCGCCCATCAGATAGCCGCCGATGTCCACGTGCTCACCGGCCGGCACCGAGCTGTCCGATTTCATGAGGCAGACCGTTCCACTCGGTTCAGTGCGCCGCGATGTCGCGTAGCGCCCGGAGTGCGTAGTAGGAGCGTGACTTGACCGTTCCCGGCGGGATACCCAGCGCTTTCGCGGCTTCCGCGACTGTACTCCCGAGTAGGTAGACCTGCTCAAGGACCTCGCGGTGCTCCTGCGAAAGGCGGTTGAGGGCGTCCACCACCACCATCGAGTTGACCACCTGGTCGGCGTGGTCCCGCTCGACGGCGACGTCCGTCGGGCTCTCCGGCACCTCGGGCGGTCGCGCCATGCGGGCGCGCACCGTGTCGGTGATGAGGTTACGTACCACGGTGAGCAGCCACCCCCGCACCGATCCCTTGCCGTTGACCAGGCTGTCCGGGTGACGCCAGGCGCGTACCAGGGCCTCCTGGACGATGTCCTCGGCGATGGCCCGGTCGCGGGTCAGTTGCGTCGCGTACGCGAGCATCGCGCGGCCGTGTTCCTCGTACAGGGATCGGATCAGGGCCTCGTCCGCTACGTTCTGCCGACGATCGGGCCGCAAACCCGCCATGAGTACCGTCCTCCGTTGACCCCGGCCCGGCGGTCGTCACCGGTGCATCCGGGTACCCAGGATGCCTGCGGCACTGCCGAATACCGGCAATGCGGAACGAATGTGTTTGTAGGCTCACCTGGGTGAACTTTCGGGCTTTTGGCCGACCGGAGCAGCGGCTTTGTCTCCGTCCGGAGCGACCACGAACCAGAGCCCGTCGGCCCCCTGTCCGGCGGCCTGGCCGGGCACCCGGTCGTCCACGAAGCGGTAGACCGGCCGCCCACCCACTGTCACCTGGCGGGTTCCGTCGGAGCGGGGCACCGCGCCAAGTCGGGCGGGATCAAGGTCCTTGAACGAGACCTTCTCGTTCACCAGGACCGGCAGCCACGCGGTCAGACACTGTTCCGTGCAGTTCGACCGCGGGGGTGCGGCGCTGTCCTGGTCGAACCGATAGAGCGTGAAGCCCTGCCCGTCGAGCACCACCGGGCCGAGTTCCGGGTGTTCTCCAAGCTGGACCGACGCGGGCCAGTAGCCCCCGTCCGGGCTGCGCTGCCCCAGGGCGTTCTGCGGGTCGGCGGCGCCCGGCCGCTGCGGGGCACCCGTTCGCGTGTCGGCGGGGGCGTCGGGGGCGGGCAGCGCGACGGGGTCGCGCACCACTGTGGTGCACCCGGTGACGAGCAGCGCTCCGGCCAGCGTCAGTGCGCCGAGCAGTCGGTGCGGAACGGGCGCTTTCATCGGCACACCAATCGTTTGCGAGGTTCGGGCAGGAGGATCAGCGGCCGAGGACCGGGATGAGCCGACCGCGCGGGGTGGGACGGTCGAGGTGCAGGCCGAGCACCCCGACGTCGAGGGTCCCGTCGGCGTCGATGTCGAACCGCCAGACGGTGTTCGGCGCGTCGCCGACGACCACCACGGCCGCTGTGCCGTCGGAGGCCGCCGCCACCGCGCCGAGACGTTCCCACTCCTCGGGTCGGAGCGGGGCGGTCACCACCACCAGGTGGTCGCGCAGCGCCGAGGACCCATGGGCATCCAAGGCGTCGTCGCCGGGCAACGGCAGGACGGAACGCAGATCGACGACGACCCGAACCCGTTCCGGGACCGGCCAGGGCGGAGGTGGTGGGCCGACGACACTGATCGCCACCGACGTCGCGGCGTAGCGGCTGATCTCGTCGAGGAACGCGCCCGCCAGGCGGTGCGCGGCTGCCGGCTCGCCGGTGAGCGCGACGATTCCGGGCGCTCGCCCCAGGTTGACGACTGTCAGTTCACCGCCGACGGTGCCGACGGTGGCGAGCATCGGCAGCCCGCCGCCGTCGGTGGTCACCTGCTGGTCGAGGTCCCAACTCGGCGCCTCCCAGATCGCGCCCTGCTGCCGTGCCCGCCACGGGGGCGGCGGGTCCGGCAGGGCCGGCGCCAGCCGGAGCGACACCCGGTCCGCACCGACCATCGCCGCGTACACCGGGGGGTGGGACGCCGGTGCGGCGATCTGCCGCAGGGCGCGGTCCAACGCCTGGCGTGAGCCCGGCGCGGGTCGCGGCGGTTCGGCCGCGCGGCGGCGTCGGACCAGCCGGACCAGCACCGGTACGACGACCGCCAGCACCACCGCGCCGATGCCCAGCAGCGTCACCGCTACCGGTCGGAGGCCGACGGTTCCGCCGCCGCCCGGAGGAGCCGGGGGCGCCGCTGCCGGGGTTTGCTCCGGTTGGTCGACCGGCGGAGCCTCCGGTTGCCGGCCCAGGTCCGAGGTGGCCGACGGCGGTGGACCGACGCGGATCTCACCGGAGGTCGCGCCTTCGGGGAGGACGAAGACCCAGCCGGCGCGGATCGACTGCGCCGGATCCGTCAGCGTTCCGCCGTCCGGCTGGATACGCCCCTGGTTCAGCTCGAAGATCTCCGGCCAGCGCCGACTGTCGCCGAGCACCCGGTCGGCGACCCCGGGCAGCGTCAGTTCGCTCTCCGCGCCCGGCTGCCCGGGTACCACCCAGTACGGCACCGACGGTTCGACGGCGTCCGCGCCGGTCGGGGTCGCCAGCAGGAACGCGGTCAGCACCGCCAGGACCAGTCCGGCGTACGCCCTGGTCGAGGACATCTCACTCGGCTCCGTCGGCGTCGACCGAGTCGCGCAGGGCGCTCGCCTGCAGGCGCATGGCCCGTGGCCCGCCCGGGTTGACCAGCACGTCGAGCCCGTCCGGGAGCAGCCCCAGCAGCTCGGTCAGACCGACCTGCCGCCACTGTGGCGCGTCGACGCGCGCCTGGTCGAGGGCGCCGGAGGCGACCACCACGCAGGCCACCCCGTCCGGGGCGGACGTCACGGCCACGTCGCCCGCCTCATCGAGCGCGACCATGACCAGGCTGTCCCGCAGCGTCCGCAGCACCAGGCCGACGTCGGCCCGGTCGGTGGCGACCAGCTTCGCCGCCGCGTCCACGGCGCTGGTGGGTGAGTCGGCGGTACGAGGCTGGTACAGCGGGTTCGCCTCGAACCGTCCGATGGTGCCGTCGTCCTCGACCAGCCAACCGCCGACGATGGTCTCCACCGGCGGAGCCTCGGTCGGCTCCTCGTCGTCGCTGTCCAGCAGCAGCATCCAGTTGCGCTGCACGTCGGTCTCGTCGTGCTCGTTCATCAGGCCCTTCCCCTCGGCGTCGGAGTGATCTTTCGGAATTCGCCCTTGCCGTCCTTCGGGTCGTCAGTGCTCTCCACGGCCAGGGTCGCGATGGTCTCGCCGGGATTGGTGAGCAGGCCGACTTCGTCAACGCCCCGGGCCGCGTGCACGGTGTTGTTCGCCGCGAAGATCTGCCGCCGGTTGCCGAGGTCGCGCATGACGTCAGCGAACTGCTGGCCGGCTTCGCCCTTGCTGTTGGCGAAGTTGCAGGAGATCATGGCGATCGCGGCCTTCGGGTTGGCCTCGGCGAGCGCCTTGAAGTTCGGATCGTTGCTGAGGATCTTGGCCATGCTGGCCCCGGGGACGCTCACCACCTTGCCGCTGGACAGGGTCACGGCGGCGCTGTCCGGGCTGCCGTGGGCGAAGATGAACATCGGGTCGCTCCTCAGATTGCTCCATGGAGCCGGCAGGAACTGGTTGCCGGCGAGGGTGGGCTCACTGCCGGGCAACTGTCGGATGGCCTTCGCACCCCCGATGTCCATCGAGCCGCCCAGGTTCTTACCGGTGGCGAGGTTGGCCTTCTGCGCTCCCCAGTCGGTGAAGTTCTCGACGTCGGTCGACCTGCTGGGGAAGATGACGCCGATCTGCTTGCCCTCGCTGTCGCGCAGGGGCACGGACTGGACGTCCTCGGCACGGAACGTCTTCAGGCGGCCCTTGTCGGTCATCCCGGCCAGGAGGCTGGGGTCGGCGGCGCGCCTCTCGTTGGAGATCCTGAGGTCGCGTGCGAAGCGCATGTCATCGATCTTGTTGCCGATCGACGTGAACACGCCCTTGATGGTCTTGCCGAGGCCGACACTGGTGACGGCGGTGTCGATCCCCGCCCCCGGCGTGGCGGCCTTGCCCACGCTCCGGGTGCTTCCCGGCGTGCCGCCGAGGCCCTTGATGCTGTTCCTGATCCCCTCCGAGACGCTGCCCGGCAGCTTGTTGCCAGCGCTGCCGGCGATCTTGACGATGCGACTGACGAGCCGCCCGCCCGGCACCAGACCGAGCAGCAGACCCCCGGCGGCCAACCCGATCGCGGCGGGATCACCGGTGAGCGCCGCCGCCGCGAGGTCGATCGCACCGGAGAGGAAGCCGATCGCCTGACCCAGCGGCGGGAAGATGAACGAGGCGATCACCGACAGCGCGTCCAGGATCAGGGTGATCCACTGGATGACGGTGCTGCGGAGGAAGTCGATGAACGCCTGGAACGCCTCGACGATCTTCTCCCAGAGCGAGCGCTGCGGCGCGTCCTTCGCCAACCCCCGCAACGTCTGCGCCGCCGTCCGGGCAGCCTGGTCACGTAGCGCCGTCGCCTGGCCCAGCAGCGCCTTCGCCTGGTCGAGCGCCTGCTGGGCGTCGGCCGCGCGGTTCTGTGCGGCGGCGTCGTCGTCACTGGCCTTGTCCTTGGCGGCCTGGTCCGCCGCCGGATCGCCGCCCAACGCGGTGATCGCCGCCTGCGCCGAGGCGACGGCCGCCTGCGCGGCGGCCTGGTCGCCGGACGCCTGCCGGGCCTGGTCGAGGGCCCGCAGCGACATCGCCTGCGCCTCCTCCAGCGACGGCAGGTACCGCACGTACGCGTCGGCCGCCGCGGCGTAGGAGTTCGCCATCCGATCCAGTCGCCCGGGCAACTTGCCGATCAGGTCACGGAACGCCTCCATCGCCTTGCCCTGACCAAGCTGGACCTGGCCACCGGAGGCGAGCAGGTCGTGCGCCTCCCGCGTGGTGGCGGACAGCTCCTGGTAGGCCCGCGTGATCTCGTCGAAGGACTCCGGATCACCGGGTACCGGGTCGGAGTCCACCTGCAACACCGACCACTCGGCGTCTCCCGGACGCGTCATGACCAACCTCCCCATCGCACCGACCGCTCCCCGCTCCGGCCAATGCCGTGAGCCGACTCGCACACGTAGCGATCGTGGAAACGGTTCAGCCGGACTGAACCGATCCGACCGGCCGTCCGTGTACGGCGCGGAGTCATTGACCGGACCGGGGAGGAGAGCGGGGATGGGCAAGCGGAGCAGGCTCGACGCCGGGGTGGCGCGATGAGCGTGATCGACGTACCCGGCACGGAGCTGATGCGGGTGCACGACCTGTTGCAGCGCACCAAGGAGCTGATGGACAGCTCACCGATCAGGTCGATGGGTCCGGTCGTCGACACGCTGGGGCAGCGCGAGTTGGAAGGGGCCGCCCGCGAGTTCGAGAAGCGCTGGGGCGACGGCCGGTACGTCGTGGCCAAGGACCTCGAAGGGGTCCGCGACGCCGCGAAGGCGGTGGCCGACGCGTTCCGGGAGACCGACGACCAGACGGCAGCCTCACTCGAGTCGGACGGAGCAACGAGTTGACCAGCGCAGGAGGCACGGCGGTAGCTGTCCCGACCGGATTCGAGCTGCGTACGCCGCACGACTGGGTCGACTTCTCGGTCGCCGACGAGGCGAGCGAGAACCGCGTCGCCGACGACGTGTGGACCCGGGCCCGCGACGGTGGGTTCACCGAGGAGCAGGCGGGACAGTACGCCGAGCAGCTGCGCCGGTCGGTGCGGCAGGCCCGCAACGCCGGCGCGGTGCACGCCGCCGGCACGTTCCAGGTGTACGAGGACGGCGCGCTCATCGCCACGGTGCTGGTCTCCGTGGTCACCCCGCCCGCGACGGGCGACATCATCGGGGCGTTGACCGCGGTGGCGCAGCCCGCCCACGCCGACGGCACCTGGCGTCGGGTGAGCACCGCACAGATCCCCGCGATCGGCACCGTCGGCCGGGTGCACGGCATCCAGAACGTCAGCCAGGACGGCGTCACCATGCGCTGCGCCGTGATGCACACGGTCGTACCGCTGCCGGGGGCGACGAACGTGCTGGTGGTCACCGGTTCGAGCCCGAATCTCGCGGAGGCGGAGGAGATCTTCGAGCTCTTCGCCACGATCACCGCGACATTGACCTTCTCGTATAAGGGGGAGGCTTCCGCGCTCACGCCGCCGGCGGCCTCCCCGGGGGAGGTCGGCAGCTAGGGGTAACTGCCGACCTGCGTTGGGGGGACACCGTTGGGGGGTGTCCCCCCAACGTCGTTGCGTACCCGGTGGGGTCTGGGCATTGTCGAGTCCGGCCCCGAATGGGAGCCGGACTCCGTCGTCGCGGTCGTGCCTACCGGGCGTCGCCGGTCCCGGCCAGCAGCTCCCGCAGCCCGGCCGGTTCGGTGCGGGGCACCTGCACCAGGTGCAGCTTGCCGTCGCCGAAGTGGGCGTGCACCCGGCCCGGCCGACCGCCGCCGAGCTGGCTGCGGGACAGCTTCACGCCGATCAGCTCACCGTCGCCGAGGCCCTGCGGGCTGAGCAGCGCGCCCTGCCGGTTGCGGCGGGCGTCGACGTGCCAGCCGCCGAAGCCACCGGAGAGACCGTCGATCGAACCACCCATGATCAGCCCGAGGCCCCTCTCCGCCCCGACCCGGGCGATCTCACCGAGGTCGCTGCCGGCGTCGCACTTGAGCAGCTGCTCGGCGTCGTCCAGGACGACCACGGCGGGCCCGGTTCGCCCGGCGAGGGCAGCCGCGAGCCCGGCGGAGGTGAAGTTCTCGCTCGTCACCAGGTCGAGCACCCCGGGCACCCCGGCCAACTCCCGCAGCGGTGATCGGCGGGGTGCCGCGATCACCACGGGTGTCCCCTTCGCCAGCAGACCGGCGACCATCGTCAGCAGGGCGGTGCTCCGCCCGGATCGGGGCGGTCCCGCCAGGATGAACGAGGGGTTGGTCTCCAGGTCCGGGCCGATGGCCGAGAGCTCGTCCCCGCCGACTCCGAGCATCGTCCACAGCGGACCGGTCGGCCGCGCCAGGGCGCTCGCCTGCGCCAGGGTCAGCTCGTCCGGCAGCACGTCGATCCGGAACGGGCGTCCGGCGGTGCCGACCGCGGCATCCCGCAGTCGCGCCGCCTCGGCGATCACGGCGAGCGCACGGGCCTGACCCTGCCCGGAGCTGTCCCGCGTGAGCAGGGCGATCTGGGCCTCCGCGCCGTCGACCGCCCGGATCGCCCGGCCCGTGCCGATCTCGTCCGGCAGCTGCCGGTAATTGATGCCGACCATGCTGTAGTCGCTGCGTTCGGTCAGCCGGAGCACCAGTTTGTCGTCGGTCGTCGACGAGATCCGGGTGGTGAACATACTCCGGTCACCGGCCATCACCACGTGGATTCCGGCCCCGGCGCCTTCGCGCAACAGGGTCAGCAGGGCCGCCATGACACTGCCGTTGTCGTAGTCGGCGAACGTCTTGTCGAAGACCTCGAACCGGTCGAGCAGCACCAGGATGTGCGGCGGACGGTCGGACTCGGCCGCCCCGGCCCGGTACTCCACCATCCCGGCCGAACCGGTGGAGGCGAGCAGCTGCTGGCGACGCCCCAGCTCCGCGACGAGGCGGGCGAACAGGCGACCGAGCCGTTCGGCCTCGGTCCGCTGCACCACGGCGCCGCAGTGCGGCAGCTCGGTGAGGGCGAGCAGGGCGCCGTTGCCGCAGTCCACGCCGTAGAGATGGACGTCGGCGGTCGAGTGCGCGCCGGCCACGGTGCCGGCGATCGTCCGCAACGCCTGCGAACGGCCGCTGCGCGACGAGCCGATGACGTGCAGGTGCCCCAGCGTCCCCAGGTCCAGCTCCAGCGGCGCCTGCTCCTGCTCGGCCGGCAGGTCAACCAGGCCGTACGCCACCGGGGGCAGGTGGTAGCCGCTGCCGCGCGGCGCGGGAAGAGCGTCGACGGTCAGCGTGTCCGGCAGCGCCGGCAGCCACGGGCTGTGCGGCGGCTCGATGGCGAGCTGCTCACTGGCGCCCCGGACGGCCTCCACCAACACGGCGAGGTCGGTGAGTTCGGCCGATGGCGCGGCCTTCACACCCGGACGGCTGGGCCTGGGCCGACCCAGGTCCTTCCAGGAGACCGGCGCGAGCCAGGGCGCCTGCCGGGCCTCCGTGCGGGCGCCCGGACGGAACCCACCGACCCGCCCGGCCTGGAACGGCACCAGCGACGACTGGGCGAGGCGTACGAAGGCCCGGCCCGGCGTCGACTTCAGGATCGAGGCGGCGTCCGGGGCGTTCAGCACGTCCTGGCTCTCGCTGGTGTCGGTCACCCGCAGGGCGATCCGCAGGTTGGTGTTCGCCCGGATCTCGGGTGACACCACTCCGCCCGGACGTTGGGTGGCCAGCACCAGGTGGATGCCGAGCGACCGTCCCCGCTGCGCGATGTTCACCAGACCGGTCACGAAGTCCGGCAGGTCCCGGATCATCGACGCGAACTCGTCGATCACGATCAGCAGTCGTGGCATCGAGGTCCGGGTCGGCTCGCGGCGCAGCAGGTCGACGTAGTCGTCGATGTCCTTCGCGCCCGCCGCGGCGAGGATGTGCTCGCGCCGCTTCAGCTCGGCCGTGAGCGAGGTCAGCGCCCGACCCACCAGGTGGGTGTCGAGGTCGGTGACCATGCCGACGGTGTGCGGCAGCCGGACGCAGTCCTTGAACGCGCTGCCACCCTTGTAGTCCACCAGCACGAACGTCATCGCGTCCGGCCGGTTGGCGACGGCGAGCGAAGCGACGAGGGTCTGCAACAGCTCCGACTTGCCCGATCCGGTGGTGCCGGCGACCAGCGCGTGCGGACCGTCCCGCTTGAGGTCCAGGGCGAACGGTCCGTCCAGCGAGACGCCGAGCACCGCCTCGGTGGTCCGGCCTCCGGTGGTCCACCTGGCCGCGACCGCGTCCGGCTCCGGCGGTTCCATGCCCAGCACGTCGAGCAGCCGACTCGCGTCCGGCAGGGCGGCGCCGTCGTCCGCGCCGCCGGTGTCGCGCAGCGGCGCAAGCGCACGCGCCACCGTCCGCAGCCACGGCGTTGAGAGCAGGTCCGGGTGCACGGCGGGGATCGGCGCGGCGAGCGTCCGGGTCACCAGCAGCGACCCGTCGGTCTGCTCGGCGACGACGGCCTGGCACTCCTCCGGCAGCAGCTTCTCCTCGGCGTCGACGCAGATCGCGTACACCCCGACGGCGGGTCCTTCCCGCAGGATCTGCGTCACCCCGGGCAGGGAGCGCAGCCGGCGTGCCCCGTCGAGCACCACGAGGATGTCGCGGAACGTCCCGTCGGCCCGCTCGGCGGAGCGGGCCGCGATCACGGCACTCAGTTCGGCCACGCGTCGGGCCATGGTCTGGGTGTCGGCGCCGACGGTGGCGACGGTGTCCTGGCCGTCGCGCGGCGCCGCGTGCGGCAGCCAGCCGACCCACGACCAGCCCTCCTCGTCGCCCGCACCGGCGAGCAGGTAGATCTGCAGGTCCTCGGGGCTGTGCAGGGTGGCGGCCTGCGCGACCATCCACCGGGCGGTCACCCGGGCGACGGCGGCGCCGGCGATGCCGACCACTCCGTGCTTACGCACCGACACGGTCGCCGGCACGTCGAGGGCACTCCACCGGACCTCCCGTCGATGCTCGTCCTGGCTCGGGTCCCGGAGCACCACCTCGGACGGAAGGTCGGCGCTGCCGGCCCGCAGTTCGAGGAAGTCGGGGTCGGTGCGGCGACGCTCCCAGAGGCGGCGCTCCGGCCCGACGGCGATCAGCCGTACGGCGGCGGGGTCCGGGAAGTTGTCCCGTCGGGCCAGCCGCTCGGCGGTCAGCGCCGCCTGCGCCTCGGCGCTGATCCGCGTCCGTTTCGCCTCGTACTCGGCGAGGCGGGTGCGATGGCTGGCCTTGCCCAGCCGTCGGGAGCTGATCTGACCGGCGATCAGCGCGACCGGCGACAGGATGGCGAAGAGCAGGGTCAGCGGATTGCCGGTGATGAGGAACGCGGCTCCGGAGACGACCAGCGGGGCCAGCACGGTGATCAGTACGAGCGGTCGTCGCTCCGGCGGGGACGGCGGTGACGGCAGGGTGAACTGGGTCGGGCGCACCTCCGGCAGCAGCCGTGGCGGACGGTTGTAGTCCAGCCCGGTGCGGTCCTCGGAGATCTGCAGCGCGGCCTCGGCACGGACCGGAACGCGGAGTTCCAGCAGGGACGAGCCGACCGCGAGTTGTCCGCCGGGGGGCCACGCCTGTTCCCCGTCGAGCTCGACCCGGTCGAGCAGGAGGCCGGGTTGCTCCGGTCGCAACCGGCACCTGCCGTCCGGAAGGACCCGGACCGACGCCATCACCGGCGCGAGTGTGGGGTCCGTGAGGCCGACCCGGCTGGCGCTCGCGGTGCCGATGGTGTGTTCACCGAGGTCGAGCTGATAGGTCGCGCCGGCGTCGGTGCCGCTGACCACCCGCACCTGCACCAGTCCCGGCGGCTGCGTCGGGGGCTCGGGCACGGGCCGATCCAGCCCGAGCACCGTGCCCTGGCGCAGTGGTGCCTCGGCGAGGGTGAGCAGTGGGTCCAGTGGCGCACCGGCGACGAAGATCGCCGGTGGTGTGCCGGTGGGCTCCGGCCGGCGCGCGGCGAGCGCCTCGGCGAGTTCCCCCACGGTGTTCTCGGGGGCCGCCTCGACCTGGTATTCGATGACGGCGGTGGACGGATCCGCAACGGTGAGCTGCAGGCGCACGAGGGCCTCCTGGTCGGTGGTCCATGGGGGAAAGACGGGCGGGGCCGCGTGGTGATTCGCTCACCACGCGGCCCCGGGCCGGTCCGGTCGTTCAGCGGCCGAGGCTGGCCCCGGTCTGGTTGTCCGTCTCGGAGAACGCGTCGCTGACCTGCGAGAGGTACTGGCTGATGCCCTCCATGCCGTTCAGGGTCTGGTCGACGCTGCCCTTGTACTCGTCGAAGTACGGGCCGAACTTCTGCTGGGCCGCCGGGGTGTTGTAGCCACCCTGGATCAGAGTGTCGATCTTGCTCTTGGCCTGGTTCATTCCGTCCAGCAGCGTCTGCATGTTCTGCTTCAGCCAGGTCGAAGACTCCTGCATGTCCTCGCTGACGATGTGGTAGGTGGCCACGTTCCGCTCCTTCAGGTCGTCGGTCTTCCGGCTCCGTGGGGCGGCCCCTCCTGGGTCGCCTTCCGCCGTCGCCGCCACCCACACGGACGGTTGCCCGAAACGGTTCAGCGCGAGGTTCGACGTCGTGACCGGGGACTCGTCCGACCTCGACGGTGAACCAGGTCGCCGACCGCTTCGTGTGGATGCCGGACCGCGCGGATGGGCGTGGTCCTCCCCGAACACGAGGTGGAGCAGAGATGCTTGTGCACAGCCGGGTCGCGCTGAGCGCGATCGCACTGGCCAGCCTGGCGGCCCTGGGCGCGTGCGGCCACGAGGTGACCGGGCCGGCCACGCCGGCCACGGCGGCCGCCACGGCCGCGCAGCCGACGCCGAGTTCGACAGCCGAGGCCGGCACCCCGCCGGAGGTGATCGAGGCTCCGACGGCGCCGACGGTGGCGAGGACCCAGGGTCGCGTACGGATCTACAGCGGCCCGTCCGACGTCGCGCTCTCACCCGCGCCGGACACGGGACGGGGCAGCACCGTCATCCAACTCAACGGGACCGCGTCGCCTGACATCGGCACGTACGTCGCCGACGGGCAGGGTCGGACGCTGTACCGGTTCGACAAGGACAGGGCCAAGCCGTCGACGTCGAACTGCAACGGTGAGTGCGCGACGATGTGGCCTCCGCTGCTCGTCAAGTCGCCGGGGCAGATCTACCCGAGCGGAATCAACCCGAAGCGTGTCGGTTACGTGGAGCGGGCCGACGGCACCTGCCAGGTGACCATCGGTGGCTGGCCGGTCTACCTGTTCGCGAACGACGCCGCGCCGGGTGACGTCAACGGTCAGGGAGTCGGGGACACCTGGTTCGCGATCAGCCCGACCGGCGAGCGCACCAGGCCGCTGCCCGGTACCCCCACCACGGCCGCCAGCTGAGCCCGGAGGAGACGACGATGACGAACCCGTACGCGGGCGCCGACGGCGACTTTCCGACTCCCGCCCCTCGGTGGGCGCCGGCGCCTCCGGCGCAGTGGGGGCCGGACTCCACCGGGTCACGCCCACCCGTCGAACGTCGGCGGCGGGTCTCCCGGAAACTCCTGATCGCCGTCGTCGGCCCGGTGATGGCGGTGGTGGCGCTGGTCGCGGTACTCGGACTGGTCCGGCCCGGCTTCCTCGTCAAGAGAGTCTTCGACACGGCGGCCCTGCAGCAGGGGGTGCTGTCGGTGCTGCGCGACGACTACCAGCTCGACGCGGACCTCGTCGCCTGCCCACCGGGTCGGTCCGTGGAGGCGGGCAGCCGCTTCTCCTGCTCCGCCCAGGTGGCCGGCGTGCCGAAGACCGTCACCGTCACGGTGCTGTCCTCCGACGGCCGGTTCGAGGTCGGCCGGCCGCTGTGAGGTGTGCCCGGGTCAGCCCCGGCAGGTCCGTCCACTGTTGAGGCAGTCGACGACAGTCGCCATCAGCGGCTCCGGCATCAGGTTGACGAAGAACGCGTGATCGGTCAGCGGGCTGTTGCGCTGGCCGTCGAAGGCGTCGATCCGGAACGCGGCAGCCGGCGGGATGTCGTACCCGAGGGTCAGTCGGAGCCGGGGCACCGGGAAGGTGTTGCGCGGGCACGCGCCGTCCGGGGACGGAAAGACGAGGTGCGCACGGTGGCTCTCGCTGTCCGTCCGCCGGCCGTCCCAACAGCTCGGAAAGTCGTACACCCGCTGCACCCGGTCGCCGGCCGGGCATCGGGGGTACGCCGTGGTGCGCCGCTCCGCGGCGCCTGAGCAGGTCCAGGTCGCCGCCACGTTCCGGCCGCCGTTGGTGACGGCCACGGCGTCCCCGACCGTGCCGGCGAGCTGCCGCGGCATCGGCACGACGGTTCCCCGGGGGTTGCCGGAGAAGGTGAGGGTCACCTCGGCCGGCACCTGGATCGGGCCGTCGTGGCCGGTGTGGTCGGTGGTGGCCGGGTCGACGGTGCGCAGCACCGGCCAGAAGTACGTCGACAGGTCACCGTTGCGGCAGGTCGACGGCGCCGCCGCGAGGGTCTGCGGCGTGGAGCCGACGGCGGTGGAGAGGTTGCCGACGTAGTCGTGCACGTGATGCGGCTGCCCGGGAAAGCCGGGTGCCACCACGATGTTGGCGGTGTTGCGGTGGCCGTTCTCGTTTCGGCCACAGTCCCAGGTGTAGGTGCCGGTTGCCGCGCCCGGTGCGGCGGCGGGGCCGGGCGGGACGAGGTTCATGTCGACGAGGTTGGTGGCTGTCGTCGGTCGCCTTCCACCGCCGGCCTCGCTCTGCCAGGCCAGGCCGCAACCGAGCGCGACGAGCACCAGTTCCAGTGTCAGCGTCGCGGTGAGGGCGCGCCGCCGCGCCGTCCCGCGCTCGCCACCCGCTCGAACGTCCTGTGGCACAGGTTCACACTCCCGTCGCCCAACTGGGTGGGCCGTGGTCAGGTTGGGCCAGTCGCCGCGCCGGACGCGTCCGGTTCAGCGGTCGACACGGTTGGCGAGGGGTTCCCCGGCGAGGTACCTGTGGACCTGGTCGCGCACCAGCCGGTACACGCGGTCGGTGAGCCCGCCAGTGCGCGCATCCTTGGCACGACGTCGTGGAACTGCGGCTGGTCCAGCACTGTCGGAACGAAGAAGGTGACCGTTTCGGGGTCCGACGGCAGGGTCGCCGGGTCGTCCGCCACCTCGATGTCGACCGCCGCCGGCAGGTCGTGCAGGTAGGGCAGACCGAGCTTGTGTGGGAGCCAAATCTTCACCGGGCGTCTCCGATCGTGCGGGTGGCCGCGCGCGTATACCTCCGCTCATCAGGTACAACGTCGTCCCGCACCCCGTGTTCGAGGCCGCGGCGCAGGTCACACCGGGCCGGGGCCTGTCACGGGAGAGGGCGCAGCCGTGGGGCCGACGTGACGGCTGTGGCGGACGTGACGGCTGTGGCGGAGCGGAGGCGGTGGTGGCGGAGCGGAGGCGGTGGTGGCGGAGCGGAGGCGGTGGTGGCGGAGCGGAGGCGCCCTACTGCGGGGGCGCCTCGAAGTCGAAGAGCGGATCCAGGGTCAGCCAGTTGTCCCGGGCGGCCACCGCGGCTCGCTCCACGTCGTGGGCCGCGCACAGATCGATGATGCGTTGGTGCTGTGCCACGGAATCGCGCCCGTGCAGTGACGCGAAGCGGAGGCGTTCGAGCCGTCGCAGCATCGGCGTGAACTGCTCCAGTACCGAACGGATGGCCGAATTGGCGGCGGCCGTTACCGCGACGCCGTGGAATTCGTCGTCCGAGGCGATAGCGGCGTCGACGTCGCCGGCCTGTAGAGCTGCCGCGAACCGCCCGTTGGCCGCCCGCATGGCTTCGATCTCGTCGGCGGACAGACGGGGCACCGCCTGGCGTACGGCCAGCTCGTGCATCGCCGCGGTGACCGACTGGGCCGCCCTCGCGGCCTGGACGTCCAACGGGGTGACCATGGTGTAGCGGCCGGGCTTGGTCTGGACGAGGCCGGCCTCCTCGAGCCGGGCCAACGCCTCGCGCACCGGGGTGCGGCTCACACCCAGCCACTGCGCCAGATCCGCGTCGTTGAGTCGTTCCCCAGGTGCCAGAGTGCCGTCGACAATCGCGTCACGGATCGAGAGGTATGCGTTTTCCCTCAGCAGGGCTCGCGGGATGACACCCTGACGTTCGGGGATCGGCATGCAACATATTACACACCGCGTCGAACTCGCTGTCAACGCGTCACACGCCATACCCGACCGAGCGCGATCGCACCCGTGTCACTCGCGCAGCACATATTTGTCAGTCAGCTCTACCTAGGTTCGGTGACGAGCCGCGCGAGTGGTTCGTCACCGACGAGGGAGAGCGCTGTTCCATGTCGCCCACGGCGCCTGCCGGCGACAGCGACGCGCAGATGCGGCACCTGGTGGCCACGCACTGCGCGCCGCTGACGCGTTTCGTGTCGAGGATGACCCGCGACGTCGACCAGAGCACCGAAGATCTGGTCCAGGAGACGATGATCCGGGCCTGGCGGAGCAATCCGACCGTCCTCACGGCGAACGAACAGACCGGCCGACGATGGTTGTTCACGGTGGCCCGGCACCTGGTCATCGACCACTACCGCCGCCAGCGCGCACTACCCCTCGAAGCGATGCCGTCAGCCGACTGCGCGACCGCGGACGACTCGACCGCCGCCGAGGCCCTCGCGAACGTCGCGCTGAGCGAGGCCGTGCGGAATCTCAGCCGGGAGCACCACGAAGTACTCATCGAGGTTCTCCTCGAGAACCGTCCCGCCCCGGAGGTCGCCGCGCGCCTCGGGATACCAGTGGGAACGGTCCGCTCGCGGCTTCACTACGCCGTCCGATCCCTGCGGGAAGCGGTCCTCGACTGAGTGCTCAGGACCGATCGTCCTGGTACAGCAGTTGGGCGACCTGGGCCGGGTGTTCCAGGTGTGGCAGGTGACCACCAGGCAGCACGGTGACGACGGTCGTGGGTAGGGCGGCGGTCAACCACTCGACGTAGGGAACTGGCGGCTGCGCGCCGGTCACCCACCGGTAACCGACGCCCCGGGCGGCGATCGTCCGCAGATCCGCCTCGCGATCGACGGCGATCTGCCCGTCGTCGCCGTGCAGAAGCTCGCTCCAGTAACCCAGCAGCAGATCGCGACTCGGTGCGGTGGCGGTCTCCGCGAGGTGGCGTGCCTCGCCTCGTAGCGACTCGATCCCCATGCCGGCCAGCATGCGATCCCAGACCGCGCGCCACCCGGGGCCACGCAGCTCCGGCTCCGCCGCCCGCACGACGTCGCCGAAGGGGCCCGGCAGCAGGAACTGGTCCAGGTTGACGACGGCGCTCGTGGGATGGCGAGCGGCGTAGATCGTGGCGATCACCCCGCCCAGAGAGTGACCCACCACCGTCGGCGGCCCGGTCAGACCCGCCGCGGTGATCTGACCGTGCACGATCTCGGCAACCTCGCGCAGGTCGTACGACGCACGGGGTGGAGCGTCGCCATGGCCCGGCAGGTCCAGGGCGAGGACCCTGCGGTCCGGTTGCAGGACCGCGAGTTCGCGACGCAGAGGGTCCCAGTGCCGCCGATCGAAGGTGAGTCCGTGGAGCAGAACGATGGGAGATGACATACCCGTTCGGCGTAACCAGGCAGTGAACGAACCGTACGTGGCCCCGGTCACAGCTGCCAGCGCGTCGGCCCACCGGCTGCGGGCTGATAGCGGAAGTAGCTGCCGGTGTGCACCGACGCCCGCAGGTGCGCCGCCACGATGGGAGCGACCGGCTCCAGCCTGGTGAGCACCGCCCGCAGGGCACGTGTCGCGTTGACCCGGGCCCGTTCCGCTTCGGCGCTGTGCGAGCGGGTCCGACCCCCCAGGCCGGCGGCCCGCCGCAGTTCAGCCAGCAGCGCGCTCCGCTCGGCCGCGAACGTCGCGGCGAGTTCGACGTCGCCGGTGCGGTCTGCCACGTCCATCTGACGCGCGAGGTCGTCGAGCCGTTTGCGGTACGCCGCACGGGCTTCGGTGTCGAGCACCGGTCCGGGCGCGGACCCCACGAGGCCGGCGCCTCCGGCGGCCAGATCCAGCGCGGCGATCTCCTGGCCGGGTGCGGCAAGAAGGGTACGCAGGAAGTGGAAACCTCTGACGTCACGAAGACGGGCATGCTCCGTACCAGCGTCGATGATCCAGTCGTCGCCGTCGCGTCCCAGTCTCCACACGTCGGCTCCTGGCTCGGTGTGGGCCGCCGACGGGTTGTCCGACGCCGTCGGTGGCGATGTCTCGTCGGACGACACCGGCAGGCCGGCGGGTACCGGCAGGCCGAGCCCTTCGGCTATCGAGGCCGCCTGCGCCCGATCCCCACGGGCCGCGAGGGTGGCCGCCAGCCATGGCAGGGCACCGAGCCGCTTCTCCTGGGCGACAGCCCTGTCGAAGTGCGCCCGCGCTTCGTCGGATCGCCCCAGCCGGGCGGCCAGACGCCCCAGATAGTCCTCGACCGGCCCCGCGATGGTGTTCGCACCACCCCAGACCACCAGGCGACCGGCGTAGGGAAGGAGAGCATCGTAGAGGGCCGCGGCGGCGGTCGGCGCTGCGCCGAACGAGGCGACGAAGGCCAGGTCGGCCACCGCGCCGAGCCAGCGGGGACCCGCGCCGGCCAGCACCGACGGCAGCAGGCGATCCACCTCCAGTAGGGCCTCGGTGATCTGGCCCGACTCTGCCAGAGCACGGGCGGCGGTGACCTCGAAGAAGTGTCCGGGCAGTCGCCGCGCGAGCGCGCGCAACGTCGCGACCTCCCCTGCCGCGTCGCCGCGCAGCAGAGCCAGTCGACCCCGCACCGACGCGGTCAGCCGGTAGGCGTCTGCCAGGCCGACCCGCCGACCCGCCTCGGTCACCTCGACGGCAAGCGCCTCCGCGAGCTCGAAGCGGCCCCGGACCAGCGCCAGAACGGCGTGCCGGGACAGGGCGATGACCGCGGCCTCGGGGTCGCCGTCCCGCTCCCCCGCCCGGGCGTACGCCACCAAAGCGGCTTCGGCCGCGTCCAGGTCACCGAGTTCGGCCAGCGCGACGAAACGCCAGAACAACCCTCGCCGTTCGAGGACGGCATCTCCGGCCCGGCGGGACAGGTCGATGATCTGGGACGCCGTGGACAGACGCTCGTCGGCGGCAGCCGGGTCCCACAACGCGTGCAACCGCCCGTCCAACACCTCGGCGAGGGTCCCCGGTTCGTCGGAGTCCCTGGCGAGCCGAACCGCCTCGTCGACGAGTTCCCGCCGTCGGGCCGGGGCGGACGGGTCGCCGAGCATCTCTCCGGCAAGCCGCACCAGCACACGAGCCCGGGTGGCCGGCGGCAACGCCCGCGACGCGGCGTCCTCCAGCAGCCGGACCAGACCGGTGTCGAGGGTGAGGAACTGGCCTCGCGAAGGCGAGGTGAGGGCAAACTCGACGACGGCATCCTCGCCGGCGCCGGGCGGCACGGCCGCCGCGAGGTCGAGAGCCGGCCCGGGCCAGCCGGCGGTGAGCAGCCATACCGCGTGCACAGTGCCGTTCGGCATCCCCGGCAGGGCGGCAGCGAGTTCCGCTTCGGTCAGTGGGGCCAGATACAGGTGCTGGCAGGGGTGCCTCGCCTCGACCGTGGTGGCCAGGACCGCCGCCCCACCACGTACCAACTGGTCGAGGTCGGCCTCCGTCGTGGCCTGGTCGAGGTCGTCCAGGATCACCAGCCGGGGGCCGGCTCCGTCGGCTGCCGTCGACCGATCCACCGGCAGGCCACGCTGCCGGGCGAGGTCCGCCGCCGCGTCGCCGAGCGCGGTCTTTCCCGATCCGGGCGGTCCGACGACGATCAGGCAACCGCCCCTGCCGGCGACCGCGCCGTCCAGCAGTCGTCGGACGGCGGCGAGCTCACGACGACGTCCGATCATGTAGTGAGGGTAGGTGCTGCCGCTGGGCCTGCCCGGTCGACTCTCCTCGCCACCGGGCGGTGAAGGCATCAGCCCACCGCCAGGATATCTTTGCGCCGCATTCTTCACCCACCACGGATAGCGTCGGTGCGCAATTCTTCCACGTCGACGTAACTAGCATTGAAGTAGATTTCCACTCCCTCTCTATACGCTCTGATCTGACCTGCCGGATTTTTACAGGGAAGAATCATGACCAGAGCGGCGAGCACCATTGGGCCCGAGCCTCGCGCGCACGACGAATCCGCCACACCACCTCCGACCTGCCGCGCCGAGGAACGCATGCGCGACATTCACCGGAACAACGGAAGCGCCCTGCTCTATTTTCTGCGCGGATTCGTGTCCCCCGGCGTCGGCCACACCGCCGAGGATCTGCTCCAGGAGACGATGCTGCGTGCCTGGCGCAAGCTCGACACCGTGCCGACCGAGCCCGAGTCGCAGCGGCGCTGGTTGTTCGCTGCGGCCCGGCGGCTGGCCATCGACGCGCACCGCAAGCGACAGGCCCGACCCGCCGAGGTGAGCCTTCTCGACACCGAACCCGCAGGCTTCGGGAGCGAGGCGGCGAACACGGCCATCGCCACGGTCACGATGCGACGCGCCATCGGTCGACTCAGCACCGACCACCGGTCCGTGCTGACGGAGTTGTACGTCAAGGGGCACACCCTCGATGAGACCGCCGCTCGGCTACGCGTCCCGGTCGGCACCGTCAAGTCCCGCGCGCACTACGCAACGCAGTACCTGCGCAACGCCCTCATCGACGAGTGAGCCGGCTCGCCAGGGTGCGGGCACCCGGACGAGCCGGCGGACCACCAGGGTGGTTCAGCCCTGGGGGCGGTCGAACACGTATGCGCGAAACGACTGGTACTTCCCGGCCTTGAAGGTGCGGAACGTGCCGAGATTCCACTGGTCACCCGTGCAATTGGGACCGGTGAACGCGCTGACCTGTTCGATGGTGCGCTCGCCGGTGAGTGAGTCCGCCGTCGGCGGCATCGCCAGGCAACTACCGTCGGGTTCGGCCACGTGGAGGACCGGGCGAGCGAAGGTGCCTTCGAAAATGCTCAGCCCCGTTTCCGGGACGTCGACGGCCAGTGCCGGCTGGGCTTGCAATCCGACCATCGCCGCGACACTGGCCACGGTCAAACCCGCCGTGGCGCGAATCCTTCTGCCCATGGTGGCACCCTCCCGAGTCGAGTTCCTGCGGAGGGACGGGGCCGAACAGCCCGTTCCTCGCTCCACCGACAGCCTCACTCTTGACAGGGTGGGGAAACAACCATTCGGTGCCGTGATCAGATCGACAGAAAATTACCGATGTCGGATTGAATTTCGGCACGCCTCATCCGTAGCACCACTGGACCTGCGGTCAGGTCGCGGCGAGACGATCGAGAGCGCGTCGGGCGAGTTCGGCGAGGACGAACGACGCGTCGGCCAGGACCGAGTCGTCGAAGACGGCGTGCGGGCTGTGGTTGGTCGCTGCGGTCGTCGGGTCGGCGGCGGCGCTCGCCCCGAGGTGCAGGTAGCACCCCGGCACCTCGTTCAGCACGCGGGAGAAATCCTCCGCTGCGGCGATCGGCGCGGGCATCGGCGCGAACCGGTCCGCGCCCAGCGCGTCCCGCACCACCGCGGCGGCGAACTCGTACTCGTCGGCGTCGTTCACCGTCACCGGGTACCCGTCCTCGTAGGCGACCTCCGCCGTCGTCCCGTACGCCTGGGCCACCGACTCGCACAACCGGTCGAGTTCGGCTCTGACCCGCGCGCGGTTCGCTTCCGAGAACGTGCGGATCGTGCCGGTGAGCTCGGCCTGCTCGGGAATGATGTTCGATCCGGCACTCGCCTGCATCGTCGTGATCGTGACGACGACCGGATCGAACGGGTCGAAGGTGCGGGTGAGCATCGCGGGGATGGACGTGATGATCTGCGCCGCCACCGGGATCGGATCGTTGGCCAGGTGCGGCATCGACGCGTGGCCGCCCTTCCCGTTCACCGTCACGGTGAGCGAGTCGACGCCGCCCATGAGCGCCCCCGGCCTGCTGCGGAAGACTCCCCGCGAGGTCCCGTAGGAGCGCACGTGCAGGCCGTACGCCGCCCGCACCCGCGAACCGGCGGCGTCGAGCACCCCCTCGTCGATCATGCGGCCGGCGCCGTCCCACCCCTCCTCGCCCGGCTGGAACATGAACACCACGTCACCGGCCAGCAGGTCGCGGTGCTCAGCGAGGGTGCGGGCCGCACCGACCAGGGCGGCGGTGTGCAGGTCGTGCCCGCACGCGTGCATTGCGCCGGGTGTGCGGCTCGCGTACTCCAGGCCGGTGGCCTCGGTCTGCGGCAGCGCGTCCATGTCCGCGCGCAGCAGGACCGCCGGGCCGGGTCGGCCGCCGCGCAGGACCGCCGTCACCGATGTCAGTCCGGCGCCGCGGGACACCTCCAGCCCCAGGCTGTCGATCGACTCGATGACGGCCGCCTGCGTACGCGGCAGGTGCAGACCCGTCTCGGGGAACGCGTGCAGGTCCCGTCGCAGACGGACCAGCTCGGGTTGGAGCCGGTGTGCGGTTTCGCGCAGGACGTCGACGTGGTCTTGGTTGGTCACGGCAGATCGGTCTCCTGGTCGGTGCCCGGTGAGTCGGTCACTCAGCTGGTGTCTTCACGGGTTGAGGGCGTCGTGGGCGTACCGCGCGCTGCTCGGGGAACGTCCAGCCGAAGCGGACGGCGCCCAGACGGACGGACATGGTCACGGCCACGCAGACGAGACCAGCGATCAGGATCGGGGTGCCGAACGCGGTGAGCAGAACGAGTGCACCGGCCCCGGCCCCGGCGGCGACGGCATAGAGCGTGCCGACCTGGAGAAAGGAGATCGGCAGGCTGAGGATGACGTCGCGCAGCATGCCGCCCCCGATGGCTCCGATGACTCCCACGACCAACGCCCCGGCTTCGCCGACGCCGAGAGACAACGCCTTCGACGCCCCGATCGCGCCGAACAGCCCCATGACGACCGCGTCCAGCACGGTGATCAGCCAGCCGGCTCGCGCCAGCGCCGGCTGCAGCAGCATGCCCAGGACCGCCGAGGCGCCGGCCACCAGCAGGTACCAGTTCTTCCAGATCACGACGGGCGGCTGGTTGAGCACGACGTCACGCAGGAGGCTTCCTCCGAGCGCCACGGCGAGCCCGATGACGATGACGCCGAGCAGGTCGATGCGGCGATGCCTCTCCCCCGCCGCGAACAGGGCGCCCTGAAGGCCGCCGAGTCCAGCGGCGAGGAGTTCGATCCACAGTGCCACCTGGAACGTCGTGCTGGACATGCGGCGTCACGCTCCGGGTAGCTCGGGGCCGGCTCGCGCTGCTAGGCAGGTGCGGGCCGGCCCTGGATCGGGGATGGTGGTGCGTCAGCGAGCGCCGCCGGCGCTCTGCGCGGCGGTGACGATCACGTCGGAGACGACGCCGGGCTGCGTCGCGAAGAGGGCGTGACTGGCGGCGACGTTGGTGATCTTCGCGTTGATGCGCGTGGCCATGTGCTGCAGCATCGCCTGGTCGAAGGCCCGGTCGTCGGTCGCGATGACAGCCCAGCTCGGCTTGTCGCGCCAGGCGGCGTTCTTCACCGGCGTCGAGAAGGCCGCCATGTTGACCGGCACCTGCGAGTCACGCAGGAAGGCGGCGTCGGCGTCGCTGGCATCCGCGGCGAACCCGGCCTTGAACGTGTCGGGGTTGAGGAACCCGTATCCGTCCTCGGCGACGTCGATGACGAAGTCGGGTGTCGGGCCGAATCCCTCGTACTGCTGGGCGGTGGTCTCGCCCGCGTCCGGTGCCAGCGCGGACACGTAGACCAGTCCGGCGACGGTCGGGTGAACTCCCGCCTCGGTGATGACCGTGCCGCCCCAGGAGTGGCCGACGAGGATCGTCGGGCCGTTCTGCCGGTCGAGCACCCGCGTGGTCGCCGCGACGTCGTCCTCCAGCGAGGTGAGCGGGTTCTGCACGATCGTGACCCGGTAGCCCAGGGTCGTCAGCTTGTCGTACACGCCACGCCAGGCCGAACCGTCGGCGAACGCGCCATGTACGAGCACGACGTTCTCGATTCCTCGACCGTTGGTGCTCATGGGGTTTCCCCTTCCGTCGCCGCACCGGCTCAGCCCGGGCGGGGTCCTGTGCGAACCGGCGACCGCCGGCCGATGTGCAGTATATTGCATGCAACGTATGGCAACAAGGAAGCTCAGACCGTGTGACCGGCCACTCCCTCGACGGAAAAACGGCCGAAAGCGCCGGCAAGACTCCGGCCCCTTCGCCGGGCGGCGTCGAACTGGAAGGTCAGGATGTCCGCCATCGGCACGACCGTCCGGGTCGCGCCCGGTGCCGTTCCGTTCCAGAGCGACGGGAGCGTCACCCCTTCCATCCATACCTCGAACGACGGAAGCGCAGCCGTGAAGTTCAGCGCCCGACCGGGGCGCGGGCCGCCGTATCCGCATCGAGGCGTTCCAGGCGATCGCGGATGTCGGCCGCCTGCGGCACGCTGAGATGACGAACCAGATCACGTGCCTCCTGCCACGCCTCACGGGCGCCGACCCGGTCGTCCACCACCACCGCGATGTCGCCGAGGCGCACCAGACACGCGACCCTGTCCATGCGCGACCCGACCTGCCGGTAGACGGCAGCCGCGCGCTTCATGCCCACCAGTGCGGCGGGAAGGTCACCAGCGGCGCGGCGACAGTGGGCCAGGGTCTCGTGACACAGCCCCTGGCCGTCGAGGTCACCGAGCGCCTCGGCGATCGACAGGGCCCGCCCGACCAGGTCCGTGCTCGCGTCGTGCCGGCCGAGACCGGAGTACGCGGTGGCGAGACCGCACAGGACGGACACCTGGTTGGGCAGATCGTCCAACGACTCGACGAGGCGCAGAGCCCGCTCGTGGTAGGCCACGGCATCACGGTAGTTCTCCTGCGTCGAGCTGACCTGACCGAGATCGCGGTACACCAACGCCTGCTCCGACCGGCGGTCCAGCCCGCTGTAGAGGTCCAGAGCCTGCCGCAGGAGACGCGCGGCGGTGTCGTCGTCACCCAGCGCACGTTCGGCGCCGGCAAGACTGTGCACCATCCGCGCACGGCCGATGGCGTCCCCGGCGGTGGTGACCGCCCGCAGACATGCCCGTGCGACAGTGGCCCAGTCCTGCCACCAGCCCTCGCGCTGGTAGAAGATCCGCAGGCTCGTCGCCAACTGCCAGGCCGACGCCGCGTCCCCGTCTTCGATCTGGCGGTGGACCACTGCCTTGAGGACGTGTCGTTCGGCGTTCAGCCACGCGACCGCCTCCGTGGCGTCGTCCACCTGTCCGACGGCCACCGTGTCCATCGCCTTCGGCGGGTCCAGCGCCTGCCCGGGGGCCAGTAGCCGGCTGGCGGCATACGCCGTCTGCTGGTAGTGCTGGACGATCCGGCGCGATGCCTGCTCCCTGGCCTCGTCGTCCTCCTGCAGGTGGACCAACTCTCGCGCGTATGCCCAGACGAGGTCGTGCGTGGTGAAGCGGCCCGGTGTGTGTTCGACGATCAGCCCGGTGCCCACCAGTTCGCCGACGAGCAGCCGCGCCTCGGCCACTGGCACACCGGCGAGGCTGGCCATCGCGGGAACCGTGACGTCCGGAACGGGCTGGAGCGACAGCAGCCGGAACATACGGGCCGCACGGGCACCGAGCATTCGGTACGACCACGAGAAGATCGCCCGGATGTCGTTGCTCATGTCGGAGAAGCCGTCCAGGCTGCCCTGGGCGTCTCGCAGTTCCCGGGCGATGGCGCTCAGCGCGTGATCCGGATGGGACAGGGCCCGGCCGGCGACCACGGCGAGCGCCAGCGGGAGCCCCCCGCAGCGTTCGATGATCTCGTCCAGGGCCGGCAGGTCCGCTGATGTTCGGGCCGTCCCGATCCGTGCGGTCAGGAAGCTTCGCGCGTCCTCCTGCGACAGGACGTCGAGCGTCATCAGGTGGGCGCCGTGCGCCGTGGCCAGCCCGGTGAGGCGCTTGCGGCTGGTCACCAGCACCAGGCAGCCGGGAGCGCCCGGCAGCAGGGAACGTACCTGCTCGACGCTGTGGGCGTTGTCCAGCACGACGAGGATCCGGCGGCTGGCCAGGACACTGCGATACAGGCCGGAGCGGGCGTGCTGGCTCGCCGGCATGTCGGCGTCCGCGACGCCGAGCGCATTGAGGAAGCCCTGAAGGGCTTCGGTGGGATGCAGCAGGGACTGGTCGGGGTCGAAGCCCTGAAGATCGACGTACAACTGCCCGTCCGGGTACGCGTCGGCCAACTGGTGGGCGAGGTGGATGGCGAGGGAGGTCTTCCCGATGCCGGGGATTCCGTCGATGGCGAGCACCGGCATCGACGTCTGCGTCAACACGTGACCGTTGACCAGGCTGAGGGTGCGGCGCTGCGCGTCGTCCCGGCCGGTGAAGTGCGGAAGGTCGGCCGGCAACTGGGCGGGCAGCACCTCGGTGAGCGACGGTGCACGGGCGACCTGCATCCGGCCCGCGTGTGGGCTCGGAGACGAGGGCTCGTCGGTGACCGGCGCGGTGGTTCCGGCGGCGTTCTGCCGCAGCACCACCTGATACGCCTCGCGGAACTCCTCCCCCGGATCCACGCCCAGCTCCTCGGCGAGTCGACGGCGGACATTCTGGAACAGCGCGATGGCCTCGGCCTGCTGCCCGTCGGCGGACAACGCGAGGAGGAGCTGAGCCTGTAGTGCCTCGTCCCACGGACGGTGGTCCGCCACGCAGCGCAACACGGGAAGGACTGACCGGGCGCGGTCCAGCCGCAGTGCCAGCGAGGTGGCCTCGCGGGCCAGGTCCGCGCACTCATGGTCGACGACGCTGAACGCGAGGTGATCGTTGGCGCCGAGCTTCGACGCCCCGCCGCACGGACCACGCCACAGGCCGAGCGCCTCCTCGTAGACCGACATCGCCTCGGCGAACCGTCCGGCGCCCTCGTCCGACCTGGCCTGGTCGGCAAGGGAGCGCAGTCTCAGCAGGTCCAGGTTGCCGGCGTCGACCTGCATCCGATATCCGGCGGCGTCGCCCAGCAGCCATCGCCCGCCGGATCTCGCCGGAAGACCGGGCTCGAACAGACGCCGCAGTGCGCCCACGTACCGGTGCACGACGTTCATGGCGCTCTGCGGCGGACGCTGCCCCCACACCACTTCGATGATCTCGCCGACACTGACGGGTTGCCCGGCGTTGGCCAGCAGCAGACCCAGGATCAGACGTTGTTGGCGAGGGCCAAGATCCACCTCGTCGCCCTGGCGCCACACCCGCACGGGCCCGAGCACGCCGAAGAGCAGTGGTGTCTCGTCGTGGGTGACGGTCACGATGCCCACCTTTCTACGTCCGTCCACCTGGGAACTGTCGTGCGATCTTCCGGGCCACCCGGCACACCGACGGCTGGTGTCGATCTCGGCTGGGCGCGCCCAGCCCGCCGTTCGGCGTGACACATTCGAAAGGCGTAACCCTGGGCTGAACGGGCCGTTCATGGCGCGGATCACATGCGGCGCACCCGTCCGGGCCGCCGTCCGCTCCCTCTCCCTCGGGCCGGCCTCCCTCACCAGCTGAACAGCTCCGTCGTGCAATATATTGCATGACGGATTCGGCCAACCAGTTATCGAGGCTGTGGCCGTCACCACCGACCGGGGCCTTCCCCGAGCCGGTGTCGCGCGGACCGCCCTCGGCGAGGGAGGTCCGGCTGCGCCAACACTGACGCTGGTCGATGTTGCGAGAACGCCTTCAGACGTGGTGGAATGGCTCATATCGCCGCAGCGCGGGGGCAACCGCGCTGGGAACGGCATGCAACGGGAGCATCGCAGTGCCGGCAGTGCGCCGCTTGGGCAGGCGCTCGCCTGCCGCGCCGCCGGGCCATCTCCACGACGACGGGCGTCCTGCCGGCAGGCAACCTCGCCCGCCGCCGCTCGCACCCCCGGCACGTGTCCCCGGCGGCCGACGCGCTCGATGTCCCACCCGCCGGCCGCGTCCGATTCGGCCTGCCAGCGCATCAGAACCGGCGACGAGGTGAGAAGCAGTCATGATTTCCCGAGAGAGCTTCGCGGGGTGGTACCGACACCGCCTGGTGTGGGTGGCGGTGATCCTGCTGGCGACGTCGGCCGGCGCGGCCGTGCTACTCAACCGCTCCGACTCGAAGGCGGAGCCGGCGGATCTACAGGCGCAGATCGTGGCCCGGATGCGTACGACACTCGAACGGGCGGACCCAGGGCAGCACAACCATGCCGGGCACGGCGCCCAGCAGGTGGCCGCCGGGGAGGAGAAGCCGCCGGTGATCTGCGGCGTCCGCGTCTACGGTTACGAGCCGGCCGACGTGACCACGCTCGCCGACGTGCAGACGGTCTACGGCTTCCACCTCTGCGGGGTCGCCGAGCGGAAGCGCCCGTGGGACGTGGCCGTCAAGCTGGCCGGTCCGGTGATCATGGACATGTCCTCCGACCCTCCGGGCATTCAGGTGGTCGAGGCGACCGAGGACGTCAGGTTCATCGACCGGCTGCGGCAGATGTTCCCGCCCAAGTACGCGACGGTGGCGCAGGAGGAGGCCCTGACGGCCGCAGAGATGGCCGACCAGCGTCGCCGGTATGACGCGGCAGCCGGACTCTGACCACGCCGCGCAGGGCGTCGCTCCCGCACACGACCGGCCACCGGACGTGGAGCACCAGACGGCGGGCCGACCGTCCGGACGCTGCGGTGATGCCTGCGCGGGCGACGCCGCACCTGCGGACCACCGCGCGCAGACCCGTCATTGATCCGACGATTACGGACAGCTCGATCCACATCCGACTATAGACAGATCAACATTGATATTTACATCTGTTAATGCAACAGTGGCCTTGGGAGCGTTCCCACCCCCCGCACCAACGAACGGAGGATGAACAGTGCGTTCACACCAGTTAGGTCAATCCGGCGGACCGTCCCGGTCCACCATCCGCCGGTCGCTCCAAGCGCTCGTCCTGCTGTTCGCGATGGTGGTCGGCACGCTGCCGTTCACCGGAGCCGCCCAGGCTCACGGCACCATCATCAACCCGGCGAGTCGGGCCTATCAGTGCTGGAAGACCTGGGGCAACCAGCACATGAACCCGGCCATGCAGCAGCAGGACCCGATGTGTTACCAGGCCTTCCAGTCCAACCCCGACACCATGTGGAACTGGATGAGCCAGCTGCGCGACGGCCTCGCCGGCCAGTTCCAGGCCCGCACCCCGAACGGGCAGCTGTGCAGCAACGGCCTCTCCCGGAACAACTCCCTCAACCAGCTGGGAGCCTGGAAGGCGACGACCGTCAGCAGCAACTTCACGGTCCAGCTGTACGACCAGGCCAGCCACGGTGCTGACTACTTCCAGGTCTACGTCACCAAGCAGGGCTTCAACCCGGCCACGCAGCAGCTCGGCTGGGGCAACCTCGACCTGGTCGCGACGACCGGGCGGTACGCGCCGGCGCAGAACATCTCGTTCAACGTCTCGGCGTCCGGACGCAGCGGGAACCACATCCTGTTCGTGATCTGGAAGGCGTCCCACATGGACCAGACCTACATGTGGTGCAGCGACATCAGAATCGCCTGATCAGCGACGCGGCACCACTCCGGCCCAGGGCGTTCGGCGTCCTGGGCCGGAGCGCATCCGGCGTCGCGGCGCCGCGCAGGGCAGACGCCTGACCACGTCCCGAGGTCAGGCGTCCCTGTCGTTGCGTGACCAGCGACCCGCAGCCCAGCCGCCTGATCGCAACAGGCCCGAAACTACCGGTTGATATCCCTGGAATTTTCTGCCAGCCTGAAGGCCATCGATGAGTGTGAACGTTAACATGATCGTTTTCGCGCTGGAGGTGCCACACCAACCACCGAACCACCCGCCGTCCAGCCACGCCCAGCGTCCGCCCCGATTCCCCCCAGGCGACCGGGCCTACTCATCGCAACCCTCTATCCGCTGGTCACGTAGCTCAAGCCGACTCAGCTGAGGCAACCGTCCGATGTCATGTCCGGCCTGGCCGGCCCGAATCGACATCGGTACCGCCACCGCCCGAGCGGCCCGCCACCCCACCAGCGACAGAGGTCCCCCATCCCAGCACTGGAGGATCACCATGGTTCCCCGGACCCGTCCCGATCGACGTATCCGACTAAGAGCACTCAAACTTTCCGGAATTGCAGCGATAGTTGCGGCCCTCGTCGTATCGCTGCTGCCCAACCTCGCCCAGGCCGCCGAGACCACCCTCGGCGCCGCCGCGGCCCAGTCCGGCCGGTACTTCGGTGCCGCTGTCGCCGCGAACAAGCTCAACGACAGCGCCTACACGACGATCCTGAATCGGGAGTTCAACAGCATCACTCCCGAGAACGAGATGAAGATCGACGCGACCGAGCCGCAGCAGAACAACTTCACCTTCGGCAACGCGGACCGGATCGTGAACCACGCCCTCTCCCGGGGCTGGAAGGTCCGCGGCCACACCCTGGCCTGGTATTCGCAGCAGCCCGGCTGGATGCAGAGCATGGAGGGCTCCGCGCTGCGCAGCGCCATGCTCAACCACGTCAGCCGCGTGGCCGGCTACTACAAAGGCAAGATCTACTCGTGGGACGTGGTGAACGAGGCGTTCGAGGACGGCAACAGCGGTGCCCGTCGTAACTCGAACCTCCAGCGCACCGGCAACGACTGGATCGAGGCCGCGTTCCGCGCCGCCGACGCGGCGGACCCGGACGCGAAGCTCTGCTACAACGACTACAACACCGACAACTGGACCTGGGCCAAGACCCAGGCGGTGTACAACATGGTGCGCGACTTCAAGTCCCGTGGCGTGCCGATCGACTGCGTCGGTTTCCAGTCGCACTTCAACGCCAACTCGCCGTACAACAGCAACTACCGCACCACGCTCTCCAGCTTTGCCGCCCTCGGGGTGGACGTGCAGATCACCGAGCTGGACATCGAGGGCTCCGGCACCACGCAGGCCAACACCTACCGCAACGTCGTCAACGACTGTCTCGCCGTGACCCGCTGCAACGGGATCACCGTGTGGGGTGTGCGGGACTGTGACTCGTGGCGCTCCGGCGGCACCCCGCTGCTCTTCGAGTGCAACGGCAACAAGAAGGCCGCGTACACGGCCACCCTGGACGCGCTGAACAGCGCCACCCCCACCAACCCGCCTACCGACCCGCCGACCAACCCGCCGACCAACCCGCCCACCAACCCGCCGGGGGGCTCCGCGAACGAGATCGTCGGCACACAGTCCGGCCGCTGCGTCGACGTCCCCAACGCCTCGACGAGCAACGGCACCCGGGTCCAGCTCTACGACTGCAACAAGCAGACCAACCAGGCCTGGACCTACACCTCGAACAAACAACTCCAGGTGTACGGCAACATGTGCCTCGACGCGGCAGGCTCCGGCAACGGCGCCGCCGTGCAGATCTACAGCTGCCACAGTCAGACCAACCAGCAGTGGAACGTCAACTCCAACGGCACCATCAGCGGCGTGCAGTCCGGACGATGCCTGGACGTCTGGAGCACCGCCAACGGCGCCCAGATCCAGCTCTACGACTGCCACGGCCAGACCAACCAGCAATTCCGGCTCGCCGCCCTGGGCGGCGGCTCCACCCCGACGCCGACCCCGAACCCGACGACTCCGCCGCCCACCACCACGTGCGACCTTCCCTCGTCGTACCGGTGGTCGTCGACGGGCGCGCTGGCGCAGCCGAGGTCGGGTTGGGTGTCGCTGAAGGACTTCACCGTCGCGCCGTACAACGGGCAGCAGCTCGTCTACGCCACCACCCACGACACCGGCACCACGTGGGGCTCGATGAACTTCGGCCTCTTCAGCAACTACAACCAGATGGGCTCGGCCAGTCAGAACGCGATGAACTCGGCGACCGTCGCGCCGTCGCTGTTCTACTTCGCGCCGCGCAACATCTGGGTGCTCGCGTACCAGTGGGGCGGCCCGGCGTTCTCGTACCGGACCTCGAGTGACCCGACCAACCCGAACGGGTGGTCGTCGGCGCAGACGCTGTTCACCGGCAGCATCTCCAACTCCAACACCGGCCCGATCGACCAGGCGCTCATCGGTGACGACCAGAACATGTACCTGTTCTTCGCCGGTGACAACGGCCGGATCTACCGGGCGAGCATGCCGATCGGGAACTTCCCGGGCAGCTTCGGCTCCAACTACACGACCATCATGACCGACTCGACGAACAACCTGTTCGAGGCGGTGCAGGTCTACAAGCTCCAGGGCCTGAACAAGTACCTCATGATCGTCGAGGCGATCGGCTCGAACGGGCGCTACTTCCGCTCGTTCACGGCCACCAGCCTGGGTGGCACGTGGACGCCGCAGGCCACGTCCGAGAGCAACCCGTTCGCGGGCAAGGCCAACAGCGGCGCCACCTGGACCAACGACATCAGCCACGGTGAGCTGCTACGCACCAACGCCGACCAGACGATGACCGTCAACGCCTGCAACCTGCAACTGCTCTACCAGGGCCGTTCCCCCAGCTCCGGCGGCGACTACGGGCTGCTGCCGTACCGGCCGGGTCTGCTGACCCTGCAACGCTGACCACCGGAGAGCACCCAGGGGCGAGCGGGCCCGGCATCTGCCGAGCGCGCTCGCCCCTCGCTCCCCCACCACCAGGAGGTACCGACAGTGCGTAACGACGCGCACCACCCCCCGCCCTCTGGGCCTACCGCTACCGAGCCGGTGCGGCCGGACCGACGGGGACGACTGTTCAAGCTCGCCGCGGTCGGGCTCGCCGCCGCGGTCGGGCTGCTCACCATGACGATGACGACCGGGTCCGCCTCGGCCGCCGACAACCCCTACCAGCGGGGCCCGGACCCCACCCGGACCAGCGTCACCGCCGTGAACGGCCCCTTCGCCAACACGTCGGTCAGTGTCCCGACCGGGTACGGCTTCAACGGCGGCCGGATCTACTACCCGACCGACACCAGCCAGGGCACCTTCGGGGCCATCGCGATCTCGCCGGGGTACACGGCGTTGTTCTCCGCCGAGCTGGCCTGGATGGGCCCGTGGCTGGCCTCGCACGGCTTTGTCGTGATCGGCATCGAGACCAACAGCCGCAACGACTTCGACACGGCCCGAGGCACCCAGTTGCTCGCCGCACTGGACTACCTCACCCAGCAGAGCCCGGTACGCGACCGGGTCGACCCCACCCGGTTGGCCGTCGCCGGTCACTCCATGGGCGGTGGTGGCGCGCTGAGCGCTGCCATCCGACGCTCGTCGCTGAAGGCGGTGGTCGGGATCGCGCCGTACTCGCCGTCGTCGAACCTGGCCAACGACCGGGTGCCCACGATGGTCATCTCCGGCCAGGCGGACACGGTGGTCACCCCGTCCTACGCCACCGGTCTGTACAACAGCCTCCCGTCCACGACCGAGAGCGTCTACCTGGAGGTCGCGGGGGCGGACCACGGATTCATGGTCGGGCGATCGAACCCGGTGATGGTCCGGACGATGCTGCCGTTCGTCAAGATGTTCGTCGACAACGACGCCCGGTACAGCCAGTTCCTCTGCCCGCTGTTGGACAACAGTGGTGTGGTCACCTACCGCAGCACGTGCCCGTTGCTGCCCTCGACACCGACCACGCCGACGCCGACCCCCACCGACCCGCCGACGCCGACGCCCACGCCGACCGTCCCGCCCGGCACCGCCAGCGAGATCGTCGGCACGCAGTCCGGCCGGTGCGTCGACGTCCCCAACGCCTCACGCACCAACGGCACCCGGGTCCAGCTCTACGGCTGCAACAAGCAGACCAACCAGCAGTGGACCTACACCTCGAACAAACAACTCCAGGTGTACGGCAACATGTGCCTCGACGCGGCAGGCTCCGGCAACGGCGCCGCCGTGCAGATCTACAGCTGCCACAGTCAGACCAACCAGCAGTGGAACGTCAACTCCAACGGCACCATCAGCGGCGTGCAGTCCGGACGATGCCTGGACGTCTGGAGCACCGCCAACGGCGCCCAGATCCAGCTCTACGACTGCCACGGGCAGACCAACCAGCAATTCCGGCTCACGCCCATCGCCTGACGACCACCACGCGCTCGCCGAACACCATGTCGAGCGCGCGCGGGTCGGCGCAGTCGAGGACGAGAGCACCTGAACAAGCGGACTGACATGGGCGGGCGGGCTCGGCGTGGACGCCGGGTCCGCCCGCTCAACCGGCCTGGTCGACGCGACTCCGGTCGCCGCGCCGAGGCTGTCCTCTCAGCTCAAGAGATGCCCAGCCTCCCCGCCGACACGGTTCCGCCGGTCGGGGCCGGTGGCGCGTTGCCAGCCGGCGGTGCCGGTGACGCCGGTCAGCCTCGCAGGCAGAAGGGGTGGTCGGCCGGGTCGCGTAGGACTCGGAAGCTGTCGGGCGCAGGTTGTTCGCGCTCTTTCAAGGCCTTCGCCGCAGCCGGCGGGACCACCATCGACACGTCCAACCTCTACCAGGACGGACAGGCCGAGACGGTGCTGGGCGGGCTGCTCGGGCATCAACGGGACGACTTTCTGATCATCACCAAGTACAGCGGCACCAGGCGAACACGGTCTGGGTGTTGTCCTGTACTCCCCGCTGGCCGGAGGCCTGCCCACCGGCAAGTACCGGCTCGGTGACCAGGGCCGGCTGACCAGCACTACCGACAGCTCAACGAGGTCAGCGCGATCAAGCTGGGAACCCCGCACGAGGACGTCGCCGCCGCCCTGAGCCACGGCTTCGACGGTGACCGCACGCTGCTCCAGCCTCCGGCCGTTCCGGTCGTCTGATCAAGCGCGGCGTCGTCTGGGCCGTCCGCCCTCCCTGCGATCGACGAGGTGGTCCTAGCCGGCGGTCGCGCGGGCGGCGGTGTCGATGAAGTCGGCGACCGGGCCTGGTTGGGAGACCGCCACGGCGTGGGACCCGTCGACCTCGACGGTGGTGGAACCGGCCCGGTCGGCCATGAAGCGTTGCAGGTCCGGCGGAATGCCCTTGTCCTGCTTGCTGATCAGCGTCCACGACGGGATGGACTTCCAGGCGGTCTTGGTCACGGATCCCGTCTGGGCGCTCTGCGCGGCGGGCCGCTGCGTGACCGCCATCAGCGCGGCGAGATCGGGGTCGACGTCGGCGGCGAACACCGCAGGGAACTTGTCCTGATCGATGTACTGCTCCATGGACGTCGACCCGTCGGGGAGACGGAACGGCACCATTTTGATGGAGGTACCGAGTTCACTCCCCGGATACTTCGAGACCAGGTCGAGCACGCTTTCGCCGACGTCCGGGCTGACGCTGGCGACGTACACCAGCGCCTTCACGTTCGCGGCGCCATCCGCAGCCTCGGTTATCACGATTCCGCCGTAGGAATGAGCGACCATGACGACCGGACCATCGATGCTGTCCACGATTGAACGAACATAGGCGGCGTCGCCCTGCACGTCACGCAGCGGATTGGCGACGGCAATGGCCGGATAGCCTCGACGCTTGAGGTTGGCGATGACCCCGTTCCAGCTCGACGAATCGGCGAACGCCCCGTGGACGAACACAACAGTGGGCAGCCCTGCCTTCTGGCCGGGCGAGTCAGGTGCAGCGGTCATTCGGCATCACCTTTCGGGAGTCCCCCTGCCGCTGACGTCACCACACCTGTGCAGGCGGCGGGAACGTTCGACGGGGTGTCTCACTCGCCGCCCGTGCCGGCACGGGATCCGGGCCTCGGAGGACGGTACAGCACCAATATCCAGCACTGATGAGGCCCCTGTCAGCGAAACCCGAAAGCCGCTCGGCGGGCGGCCACCCAGAGGCGGAGACCTACCCCTGCGACGAACCGTCGCCGGCGGTGGCGGCGCGCATCTCCGTGAGCACGTAGGTGGCGGCCTGCTCGACGACGCGGATGCCCTCCTTCTGACTGACATGGTGGTCGGAGAGGACGGCGATCAGCCAGTCGTGACGATCCTCGACGATCCGTCCGATGCTGTTGACGAGCCACCGACCACCGTCGACGTCAGCGGTGTCCCAGCCGTTCTTGACGTACACGGAGGAACCGCCCGACTGCCGCGCGGCGGTGACTCCCCATCGCTGCTCGGGGATCACCTTCTTCATGAGGCCCATGACGAAGGTACGGTCCTGCGGGGTCAACGGTCCCGTGGGCGATGTCAACGCGGTCAGCAGACGGAGCTGGTCGGCCGCCGTGGTCGTGGTGAGGCCCCAGTGCGAGTTGGGCTTGGTCTCCCGCAGACCGAGTGCGCGGTTCGCGGCGGTGAGTCCGCGCGAGCCGTCGATCCGCTGCCACAGCGCCACCGCCGCAGCGTTGTCACTGGACATGATCATGTCTTCGGCCAACCGCCTGGTGCCGGAGCTCAGGGCCTTGCCCGCCGGCTTCTGGCGCAGCAGCAGGGCCGCGAGGATGTCGACCTTCACGATGCTGGCCGTCTCGAACCGATTGTCGCCGACCGCCACCGCGGCCGTGCCCTGTCGATCCAGTGCCGCCACCGCCAGGTGACCGTCGTACCGCTCGACGTACGCCTCGATACGCGTCCGCGCCTCGGCGACCCGGTCGATGGCCGGTGTCGTGGGGATCGGACCGGCTGGCGAAGGACCGTGCGACGGGCCGGCTCCCCCGCCGTCGCGAGCGCGTGTGGCACCGAAGGCAGCCGTCGCCACACCCGCCAGAGACATGGTGACCGCGGAGACGACCCAACGGCGTGGCAGCTGCCGACCTCCCCGCTCAGCCAAGACGGGCCACCGCCTTCGCGGCGATCGAATCCAGCGCAGCCTGGCTCCCCAGCTCGGGCACCCGGACCGTCGAGACCGTCTCGCCTCGTCTCAGTATCACGACGTACGTGACGGTGGCCGGCCTGTCGTCCCGCCCGATGCGGCCCCGGACGAGGATGCCGGCGTCCCCCAGATATCGTGGGTCGACGACCTCGAAGGACACGCGCGCGCCCTGGACCAGGTAGCTCGCGCACCGTTGCAGGACCCGACGAACGTCATCGACATTCCGCTCGGCCCACCCCGGCTCGTACGTCTCCACCACGTGGTGGGCCAACGACGAGCCGTCCGACGGCCGGTAGTAGCGCTCCGAGGCGGCAAGCCGGTGCGACTTCGCCGCGTAGTCGCTGCTCTGATAGGCGGGGCAGTCGTTCTGCTCCCACGGCCAGGGCGGCAACTCGGTACGAACGTCGCCCCCGTGCCAGTTCGCACCCAGGTCCCCCGCCCCCAGCAGCATGCCCGGACCGCCCGGCTCAACGCTCGTGGTGTGCCGCTTCTCGGTGCCGACGCCGGGCTCCGACCGGTGACACCCGGTGGCCATCACCATCAACGCCGACAGGACCACCGGTACGACAGCAATCGAACCGCGACTCCGGCCCCGGCACGCCCCGCTGCTCGGTACGGACACGTAACCTCCCCCACACAGATGGTTGCCACCGCGGATCACGCCTCGGGCGGCAACGACTGGCATGCTCGCCGCCGATTCGTCGACGCGGCGGGTGCCGTTCGCCCCCAGAGCCCTCGGAGCTGTCGCACCCCGACCGCAGACAGGGCCGGTCAATGGCGTTCCTCGGCGAACAACTCGGAACGGGTCTCGCCGAGCAACTGGCGCAGGCGGTCGAGGGAGCGCATGCTCTGGCTCTTGACGACGGCGGTGGAGACGCCCACCACCTCGGCAGTCGCCTCCACGCTCAGGTCGTCCCAGTAGCGCAGGACGATGATCGCCCGATCCCGTAACGGCAGGGTGGCCACCGCGTCCAGCAACGTCATCCGCAGCTCGGCCGGATGTTCCTCGCCCCGATCCGGCGGCGCCGACATCGCCAGCTCGCGGCTGGAACGACGCCGCTGCTGGTCGATCATGCAGCGCAGCAGCACCTTGCGGGCGTACGCGTGCGGGTCGTCGGCCCGGCGGACCCGGCTCCAGTTGGCGTACACCTTGGCCAGCGTCGTCTGGGTGAGGTCCTGGGCGAAATGCCAGTCGCGGCACATCAGAAACGCGGCGTCGCGCAGGCGGCCGGCGGCCGCCTGCGCGAACTCCACGAAGTCCTCGTCAGCCATTCGACCGGGCCAGCGACGCGAACCTCTTGGCACCGCTTCTGACGAGCTCGGCCGGCAGTCTCGTCCCCCACGTCGGGTTCGCGGCGATCGCGATCGCCTCGTCCACGGAGAGGGCGGACGGTGCCGGAGAGGTTCCCTTGCCCTCCCAGGACAGACAGGTGGAGATCATCAGATCGATCTGCAGGCCGTCGCGGTGGTAGACGGTGACCATCTCGTTCTGCACGCAGTTGTCGGGAATCTCGGTCAGCTCCACCGTCCCCGGCGCCGGGTTGTCGCCGAGGCGGTCCTGGTAGATGGAGAGCCGCAGCATGCCCGGCCCTTCGCCTCGGTCGAGATAGAGCTGGATGTACGGCATGCCGTCACCTGCGCCGCTGCTCCGCAGATTCGCATACCCGCCGGTCTTCCCTTCGGGCAGCAGCCGGGTCAACAGTTCCAACGCGCCCTGCGGGGTGGTGGTCAGCAGATCGCCGCCGGGCCCCGCCTCGATCCTCACGGTGTCGATGACCCTGGTCGAGGGAGTCGCCGACACGGGCCCATCTGGCGCCCCTCTCGGATTGCCTCCACTGCCGTCCACGAACCCGCCCGGGACGTCGCCCGGCACCCCGGGCGGAGACGGCGAGGCCGAGTCGACCACCCCACCCGGCGAACCCACGTTCATCCCGCCGGGCTGACCGGCGTCATCCGCACCGACGCCGAGGGGCCCGGCGACCAGACCGATCACGACCAGCATCACCATCGCCGATCCGCCAGTGCCGAACTGCGCCAGGCGACGCCGGCGGCGCAGTCGGCGGCCCTGCGCCACTGACCGCTCGATCAGGTCACCCAACGGTGGTGCGGGGTGTTGGGCCAGATCGTCCCTGAAACGTCCACGGACGTCACCCATGTCCCGTACCCCTCCCCGGCCGGGCGCACCCTGTGGCAACCCGTCTCCTACCTGACGGGTTGGCGGGCCGGTTTGGTTACCGTCTTTCGACACGAATTTTCCGACGGCGCCCCCGTGGTAGCGGCACGCTTCGTCGAAGCCCCTGGGTCGGTCGACCGCCTCGCCTGCCGTACCCGACGTTTGGGGCTGTCAGCCATGCTGGAGCCGGAAGCCCCAGGCCGGCACCACACGAGGGGGACTCGTGCGCAAACCAGCCAAGACAGCCGCCCTTCTCGTCGGACTCGGCGTCGGCGTCGCCGCCGGTCCGTCCCTCGGACCGGCCGCAGCCTGGTCTGGTATCGCTGTCGGCGCGCTCGGGGTCGCGCTCTTCCTGGTGGGCACGCGGGAGTCCGATCTCGTCGGAGACGGCGGGATCGACGACGAGGAAGCCGAGGTGCCCGACGACGGTGCGGCCACCGCCGTGGAGCGACGACCGCGCAACCGACAGCGAGCAACCTTCGCCCACCTCGGCCCTCACGTGGAACAGATCCTCAGACTTGCCGAGGAACAGGCCAGCACCATCGTCGAACACGCGCGGCTCGAATCCGAGAGGCTCGTGGCCGCCGCCCGACGGGAGGCCGACGCACACCTGAACCTTGCGCGGGAGCAGACAGCTGGGCTCACTGGAGCCCAACAGGACCTGTCTCCGCTACCGCCTACTCAGCCTTCGGGCGAGGACCCGAGCCATCGTGATTGACGACCTGACGTGCGACACCGAGTGCTCGGCCGTGCGAGGCCGACGGTCGAGGTCCGGTATCGGCCACCAGGACGTTGTGGCATCCGGTCCAGGCGACGACATCCGAGAATATGAGGGAGCAGGCGGTCTGGAGCAGAGTCACGTCGGGCACCGTGCCGGACGGCGTCGCGCCCGGCAAGGGGCGCGACGCCGTCGCCGTCCCTAGAACCGCGCGGGTCGCCAGGACGGTCCTGCGATCTCCGGCGGTGCGGTCAGCGACGGGACCATGGCGTGCCAGATGGCGTGCCAGGTGCTGGGAGGACGCGCCAAGGTGGCGCACACCTCGCCCGCCAACTCCTCGGGGCTGCGGCCACGCCACGGGGTGTCGACGAAGACCTGGTAGTCGCCGTTGAACTCGAGGGCGACCCGGAACAGCTCCTTGTCGCGGTAGTCGTTGGCTACCCAGCTGGGTCGGAGGTTGTAGGTGAGCAACAGTTCCCGGTCCACGTCTGTCAGAACACGTCGTCCGACCGACCTCTCGGGCGTTTCCCACGAATGGTCCGCGGCCACCCGTGCGACTTCTGCGTCGTACTCGGCGGCGGCGAAGGAGACGCCCCGCATCATGGGCACCTCGAGCGACCAGTCCCAGTGGACCCGATCGCCGTCACGCGTGATGGTGACGTCTGTGGATCCACAGCCGTACACACCGCACTCGCAGCGCGCGATCGGAACGGTGCGTGGCTGGGAGACGGCCACCAGACGATTGGTCGGCACCAGGATCTGGTACGGATCCATCCCGAGGCCTGCTCCGGCAGCTGTCATCTCCGTACCGTTGACGTAGACCTGCACGTGGAAATCGCCGCGTGCGCGGGGCGTCGGCGACACCTCCAGGCGGAGAGAGTCGACGCCGGGCCGGCGGGCGACTCCCCCGCCCGACGCAAGGGCGAAACCGGGAGGGACAGTGCCCGGGAATGGGATCTCCAGCTCCTGAAGCGACGTGGTCACGAGTTCGCGAATGTCCCAGGAAGAGTCGTTCGCCGAAGCACCGGCGAGTTCGCGCAACGTCGGAGAGTCCAGCCCGTCGACCAACGCCTGGCAGGCAGCCTGGATCAGAACCTCCGAGCCGCATCCGGTCTCGGCGTCCCACAGTGCCACAACGTCGTACAATCGCTGCTCCGCACACCCGCCGCCATCCTCAGTCACGCTGGCCATCATCCACAGCCCTCGGGAGGACCGCACCACGGTTTCCCGTCCCGACGCCGACGGCACTCCTGAGGTGGCACGGGCTGATATCGGCTGGCGCGACCTGTGGCAGTGGGCCATGGTCTGGGGGTGATCGTCATCCAGCGGGTACGTGTGCGATGGAGCGCGTCCAGCCGCGGCGCTCGCCAGGCCAACGCCCGTCGCGGACTCAACCGCCCGATCGAGCTTCCTGCGCCGCAGCCAGCAGGCGATGTCGTGGTTCACGACGTCCTGGCCGACGAGGCCGACAACTACTCGCTCCGCACCGACGTGCTGACCGGTGGCGTGAGCATCGCCCGCAGCCTGGGTCTGTGGCTCGCCGTCGAGGGCTCGGCGGTGACCGTCGAGCGCCTGCCCGGCAGGGCGGCGTTTCCCCGCGCGGGAGCATCGACCCGCTTGTTCACCCTCGCGCACGGGCAGGTGGGCCGGCCACCGTGTCCACCTTTACGGTGGCCGCTCCGTGCGCCGACGTAACCACTAGCGAGCCCGTTCGGCGCCCCTCAGGCGGACCGCTGTGCGGTGTCGCCGCCGCGGAGGCGGTCCAACTCGGCGAGGTACATCGCCTGTAGGCGCTCATTGTGGCGGACGAGCAGCGTGACCTCCTCGACGCTGTAGCCCTCGATGAGGCGCTCCGCCCGCTCGGCGAACGGCTCGTACGGTCGCTTCAACTCGGCGATCCGCTCCGGCCGCAGGGTGACGATCAACCGCCGTCGGTCCGTTGGATCGCGCTCGGCCGTCACGTAGCCCGCCTGCTGGAGCCGGCGGAGCATGCTGGTCACCGCCCCGGTGGTGAGGTTGGTCCGTTCGGCGACCTGCCCGGCGGTGGCAGATCTGGCGTCCGCCAGGTAGTCCAGGCACTCCAGGTCGCTGACGGTGAGGCCCAGCCGCTCCGCGATGGCGTACCGGAACACCATGGACAGCCGCGACGTCTCCCGGCCGGCGCGCATGAGGTCGGCGATCGCGGACGCACGGGCCGGTTTGTGGGGCATGCCCGCAATCATGCCTCCGGTACGGTGACCCGGTGCAGCCGAGGTAACACGCGGGTCAGCACCCAGTGCGGTGCGGTCGCGCCCCCGGTCAGGCGGCGCATGAGCCCGGCGGCGGTGTCGACGGCGCGGAAGGCGTAGGGCACCATCTCGTCCTGATAGCGGGCGATCGCCTCCTCCACCGGGGTGCCGTTCGTGCGAGCCTGGACCAGCCTGCGACCGAGCAGGGCGGCGTCGCGGAGTGCCGTGTTGCCACCGTGAGCGCCGAACGGCGGCATGACGTGTACGGCGTCGCCCATCATCGTGGCCCGGGGCACCGCCCACCGTCGCGGACGCCGGCCGGTGGCGAAGAGGTTGAGCACCGTGGCGTCGAGCTCGGCCGTGGCGACCAGCCGCCGGATGACCGGGTGGAAGTCCGCACTCGTCCGCGAGGCGAGTCTCCACAGCGCCAGCAGGTCCCCGCGTACCCCGAGGGGCACCTCCTCCTGGCGGAGCAGCAGGCCCCACATGACGTAGTCGTAGCCGGTGGGCGCATAGCTGCCCGGGGCCAGGCGCGCGAACGCCTCCGGCGGGCTCTCGCCGAACCGCATGGGGGTGAAGAAGAAGGCACGGCCCGGCTGGTCGGCGATGGCCAGGACCCCGCTGGTCCGCAACGCGTCCGGGATGACGCTCTCGCCGTTGCGCAGCAGGGGTGAGCGACCGTAGATGCCCGCCATCGGGGTGTTCGTCGGGTCCGCGTCCGGCATGAGCTGCGCGCGCAGGGCCGAGCCGACACCGTCCGCGCCCACGACGACGGTTGCCGCGGCGGCCCCGCCGTCGGAGAACCGCATCCGCAGCCCTGCCGGGCCGCCGCTCTCCACCGCGACGGCGTCCTTGCCGTAGTGGATGCGCCCGTTCAGCCCGGACTGCAGGATCGACCGCAGGGTCAGCCGGTCGACCTGGCGGGTGGCGTGCGGCTCGTCCTTGAAGGTGATGGTGAACGCGTCCCGCAGCCGGCTGTCGGTGAAGCGTAGGTGCCCGCCGGGCTCGTCGCCGGTGGTCAGCGCCAGGTTGTACAGCTGGCGGGGCAGGCTCTCGCGCAGCGCCTCCAGCCCGTACCGGTCGAGGATGATCCGGTAGCCCTGCCGCCGGACGAACGGGCCCGGGTCCCGCTCGTAGACGTGCACGTCGATGCCGGCGCGCATCAGGTACTGGGCGAGGCAGAGGCCGGAGAGGCCGGCGCCGGCGATTGCCACTGAGAAGTCCGTCGATACGGCCATGCGATTATCTTAATGACTAAGATGATTGGGGCAAGGCCGCCGGCCGGCCGGTGTCGACGGGTGGCCCGGCCGGGGGTGGCCCGGCCGGGAACTCCCCGCCGGGCCACCGCCACCAGAACCGACGGCTGCTCAACCGGCGCCAGCGGGTTACGGGTCCGACCGGACCACACGCAGCCGCTGGCCGCGCTCAGTCGAGCGGTCGGTTGTATTCGTGGAATCCGACGACCTTGCCGTTGCGGACCATGATGTGGATGCAGTGCCGGGCCGCGTACGGCTCGCCGAAGAAGACACCCCGAGCCCAGTCCTCGAAGACGACCCGGTCCTCACCAACGGTCCTGGAAATGACCTCGACCTGGTCGAACCGGCTGGCACCAGGTGCGAACACACCGAAGAACCCGACCAGCTTCTCGCGCCCCTCGGCCCCGGTGAAGTGGCCGGTCTGCGGGGCCGGGAGGATCACGTCAACCTCATCGTCGAAGAGACCGAAGAAGCCTTCCCACGAACCGGTCTGGAACCCTGCGATCAGGGCGTCGTACGCCTTGTCGGCGATCACTCGAACATCGTCGCTCATCGTCTTTTCCTTAAGGTCTGCTCTGTGCCAGGTCGGTGCGGGCCGGAGTGTGTCCACTACCGGACGCCCGGGAGCACACAGAACCCCCGCACCGACCCGAGGGGCCGCTGTGGGATAGGCCGCTGTCAGCCCGGACCCACAGCGTCGACAACTGCCGCGTGGACGCCTCGTGCGCCCACCGGCGTGCGGGGGTCAGGTGACGTTGCGGATGTGGCCACCGTCGACGCGGATGTTGGCGCCACTGATGTATCCGGCCAACGGGCTGGCGAGAAAGGCGACCGCGGCGGCGATCTCATCGGGCCGACCGAGTCGTCCGATGTCGTTGGGCACCAACTCGTTCGTCGCGTCCTGCTCGATCTGCTCCCAGGTCTCGCCCCATCCCCGCTCGGGGGCGATCTCGATCAGCAGGTCCTTGACGGCCTCGACGAGGATCGCTCCGGGCGCGACGATATTGGACGTCACACCGGTGCCCCTCAGTTCCCGGGCGAGCGATACCGCCAGGTTGTGTCGGGCGGCGAGGGTGGCGTTGTACTGCGGGTGCTGGAACAACGGCTGCGTCGCGAGGCCGCCACCGATGGTGATGACGCGCCCCCAGCCACGCTCACGCATCGATGGCACAAGTCGCTGGATCATCCGTACGCCGGAGATGACGTTGCCCTCGTAGGTCTCACGCCAGGAGTCCGGCGTGGCGTCAGCCCACGACAGATGCTTGTAGGCACCGGCGTTGTTGACCAGGATGTCGACCGGGCCGCCGGCCAGAGCCGCGGTGGCTACCGCGTCCGCGCCCTCGTCCGTGGTGAGATCACCGAGCGCGATGTCGGCCTTCCCGCCGACTGCGCGAATCGCTTCGGCCACCGCCGCGGCGCGCTTCTCGCTCCGGCCGTGCACGACCACCCGGGCGCCTTCGGCGGCGAGCAGTCGCGCCATCGCCTCACCGAGGCCGGAGCTCGAGCCGGTCACCAGGGCACGCTTGCCGGTCAGTTGTAGGTCCATCACATTCCCCTAGTCTCTATACCTCAGGCCGCTATGTCTACGACTGTAGACTTGGCTGAACGAAGTAGTCTACACTCGTAGATGTGACGGCAGACACAAGCGGATCCGGCGACAGCCCGCGACGGCGCGACGCCAGCGCCACCCGCGAGGCGATCCTCAACTCAGCGATAGAGGCGTTCACCCGCCTGGGCTACGACGGAGCCGGCGTACGCGAGGTCGCCGGAGGCGCAGGCGTGACCGCCATGCTGGTGAACCGTTACTTCGGCTCGAAGGAACAGCTGTTCACCGAGGCGGTCGACCGCTTGTTCGCTCCACGAACCGTCGTCAGCAACGACCTGGGCGTACTGAGCGAACGGACGGCGGCCAGGTTGGCCGCGCGGACCGCACCCGAGGCGGACAGCCTGGACCCGTTCGTGCTGATGCTGCGATCGGCGGCCAACCCACGGGCCGCCGAGATCATCCGTGCGGGCATCGAGAAGCACGTGGGTCGGCATCTGACCGACATGCTGCCCGGGCCTGACGCCGCCCCCCGCGCGGAACTGCTTCTCGCCCTGATCGCCGGAGTGTGGCTGATGCGGAAGGTCATCGCGACTCCGGCCCTCGCGGGGATCGACGAGGGCGCTCTTACGCGACAACTACACGAACTGATGGAGGTCCTCGTCAACGCCCCGCCGGCCACCAACGGCGGCGATGCCGCACCCGGTGCGATCAGCCCCAGCTGACGAGAACGTGCGGGCTGACCGACGCCGGGGCGCTCGCCCAGCAGCCCAGCAGACGGTGTCCCGCCGAGGCCGGAGCAGAACACCCAGGACCCTGGTCAGAGGCGGAAGGCGGCCAGGATCAAGCTCGCGTAGCGACGCCACACGGCCGGGTCGCGTTCGTCCAGCGCGATCAGTTGGCGGACCACGCCGCACAGCACGACGCGGACGTCGAGGGCGCCGACGTCCGGCCGGACCGGTCCGGATGCCTTCGCCGCCTCAAGGAGTCGGCCGATCAGGTCGACGAGTTCCGCGGCGGGCAGCAGACGACCCTCGAAGAACACCGCCGCGAGGCCGCGGTCGCGGGCGAGATGTTCGAGCAGGTCCGGCACGTAGTCGCGTAACGCGCGGTAGGCGTCGTCGGCGGCAAGGGCGGCCAGCGTACGCGCCCGCAGCGCACGGAAGCTCTCCTGTGCGACCGCCAGCACCAGGTCGTCCTTGCTCGGGTAGCTCCGGTAGACCGTCGCCCGTCCGACTCCGGCGCGCGCCGCCACCTCGGGCACCGTCACGTCCAGACCGCGCTCGGCGAACAGCTCACGGGCCGCCACCACCACCCGCTCGTGGTTGCGCAGCGCGTCCGCACGCCGGTGCGCGGTCACTGCCGGTCTGCTTGGGGCTGCGGCAGCCCGGGCTCCTGGTCGACGTCGAAGCCGCTCTCGTGGACGTGCTGGAATCGACCGTCCTCGGCGAGCGTGGCGAAGTAGTACACCTCCCGGTGCACGACCGTTCCGTCGGCCGTGGTCATCCGGTAGCGGTGCCGCTCGGCGTAGTTCGGACCGTCGTACAGCTCGTCGAGCACGGTCACCGTGCCCTCGACGACGTTGCCGCGAATGCCGGCGACCATCGCCGTGAACGCGGCACGGTCGCGCGTCCGACCGTCGGCGACGTGGACGAGGCCGGGGGCGTAGTACTTGTCCACAGCCTCCTCCACGGTGAGGCGCGGCTCGAAGGCCACGTCGCGGATGGCGTCGCTGATGCGTACCGGTGTCATCGGATTGTCCCTTCGATTATCCGGACCCTCGAGTCCGGATATCGCCGACAGTACCGGACTCGGGAGTCCGGTACCAGGTGACGCCCACGACACCGTGGGCTGGGCGGGGAGGGGCAGCGGGCTAGCCGCGGGCGCGTGCCGCGATGCGGATGGTGGTGCCCTGGGGTCCGCTGCCGACGAACAGGTAGTCGGTCATCTGCCCGACGACCCACAGGCCCATCCCCCCGGCGCCGGACAGAGGCGGCCGCTCGACGCGCGCGACGTAGTGAGCGGCGTCGAACCCCGGCCCCTGGTCGGTCACTTCACAGGTGAGCTGGTCGTCCAGGAGCAGGCGTATGGCACCCCTGCCGCCCCCGTGTCGGATCACGTTGATCAACAATTCGTTGACCGCTGTCACCCAGTCCTCGATCTCGTCCTGGTCGAGCCCATACCGCCGACTGACAACCTCGACCTCGTTGCGGACGCGGGCGAGGTCCGTGAGGGCGAACGACGTCGAGAACAGGGGCCTCCCAGCGGTCGGCGCATGGTGGTCACGAGATGGGACCGCCACCACTCCCCCTCCCTGTCCGGACGTGAACTCCGGCAGCCTGCCGGTCGCGTCTCGGAGTGTGCCCTCCCCGACGGGTTCACCGAACGACGAAGGCATCAATGTGACAGGGGAAGGTACCCCGGTCGAGGGCGCGACACCGTCGATCCCGTTCCTGGCGCGCCGTCGGCGGCGCGCCGGCGTCTAGGCTGCCGGGGTGGGCGGTGCCGAGATGGTGACGAACGAGGAGCGGCTGCGCCGTATCGACGCGATCACGGACGCCGCGTTGTCGGGGCTGGACATCGCCGAGTTGCTCGACGAGCTGCTCGAACGGGTCCGGGACCTGCTCACTGTCGATACCGCCACCATCCTGCTGCTGGAGGGCCACACCGGCGAACTCGTCGCGACGGCGGCCAAGGGCCTGGAGGAGGAGGTGCGCCGGGGCTTCCGCATCCGGGTCGGGCGCGGATTCGCCGGCCGGGTGGCGGCGACACGTGCGCCGGTCACGATCTACGACGTCACACCCGACGACGTGGTCAATCCCATCCTGCTCGCCAAGGGCATCCGTGCCCTGCTGGGCGTGCCGATGCTCTCCAACGGCAACCTCGTCGGCGTGTTGCACGTCGGCTCGTTGACCCTGCGCCGGTTCGGTCCCGACGATGTGCGGCTGCTGCAACTCGTCGCCGATCGTGCCAGCTCGGCAGGTCAGGCCCGAGCGCGGGTCCTCGACAGGCAGGCTGCGCTTGCCCTGCAACGCAGCCTCCTGCCCGCCCGGCTACCCGACATTCCCGGTCTGGACCTGGCCGCCCGGTACGCACCCGGCCACGACCTGGGCATCGGCGGCGACTGGTACGACGTGTTCGTGTTGCCCTCGGGCTGGCTGGGCGCCGTCATCGGCGACGTCTCCGGCCACGGCCTGCCGTCCGCCGTCGTCATGGGACGCATCCGCAGCGCGCTACGCGCCTACGCGCTCGACGCCGACGACCCCGCCGAGGCACTGACGTCCCTCGACCGCAAGATTCACCACTTCGAGGCCGGCACCCTGACCACCGCCGTCTACGCCCTCATCGCACCCGACCGTACGACGGTCCACCTCTCCTGCGCGGGTCACCTGCCGCCGCTCCTGGTTGCCCCCGGCCAACCCGCCCAGCTCGTCGACGTGAGTGTGGACCGGCCACTCGGTGTGGGCGGCCCGGTGACCGGCCGCCGCACCACGGTCTTCGACCTCACGCCCGGCGCGGCGCTCGTCTTCTACACCGACGGGCTCATCGAACGCCGCACCGAACTGATCGACACCGGCATCGACCGCCTCGCCACCGTTGTGCGGTCCGAGCCGGCCGAGGCGCTGTGCGACCACATCATGACCAGCACCGCTCCGGAACACCCCGACGACGACATCGCCCTGCTGGTCATCCGCCGTGCGTCACCACCCGACGAAGCACCTCCGGCAGCTGACCCGCGAACCACCTAGACCGTTCGGGTACGACCACCTGGTCGGATCCGGAGGTCCTGCGCCGGTGACCGTCGGCGTGCGCTCATGCGCCGGGGCGGGCATCCGCCAGCCAGGTGGTGAGCATCCGGCTGGTGACCTCGCCGAGTGCCGCCGCCGCTCGTGCCGACATCGCGAGCGGCCCCGCCTCCGCGTGCGCCGACCGCTGAACCCCGCCGCCCCGTATCCCCCAGATCACCCCGCCATCCTGCCCGAGCCGACACACCGGATCGAACTCAATTCGGCCCAGCCCCGGACCCCGCCACCCCGCACAGGCCGGCATTGGACCGGCGCGGCCGGCTGAGTCGCGGCTCATCCCGCGCCGGTTTGTCAGAGAAAGCCAGGGGTACGAGCTTCACGGTGCTTCGGACCGGCCCCGGGGCGACACATCCACCAGCCCTTGTGCTCCAGGAGGCAGCCGATGCGAGCGATGGTCTACCGCGGTCCGTACCGCCTGCGGGTGCAGGAGAAGGACCGGCCCGCGATCGAGCATCCCAACGACGCGATCGTCAAGGTGACGCGCGCGGCGATCTGTGGGTCCGATCTGCACCTCTACCACGGCATGATGCCCGACACCCGGGTCGGGATGACCTTCGGTCACGAGTTCGTCGGCGTGGTCGACGAGGTGGGCCCGTCGGTGCGGAACCTCCAGCCCGGTGACCGGGTGATGGTGCCCTTCAACGTCTACTGCGGGTCGTGCTACTTCTGCGCCCGAGGGCTGTTCAGCAACTGCCACAACGTCAACCCGAACGCCACCGCCGTGGGCGGCATCTACGGCTACTCGCACACCTGCGGCGGTTACGACGGAGGCCAGGCCGAGTACGTGCGGGTGCCGTTCGCCGACGTCGGTCCGAGTCCGATTCCGGAGTGGATGGACGACGACGACGCCGTCCTGCTCACCGACGCGTTGGCGACCGGTTACTTCGGGGCACAGCTCGGCGACATCGTCGAGGGTGACGTGGTCGTCGTCTTCGGTGCCGGGCCGGTGGGCCTGTTCGCCGCGAAGTCGGCCTGGTTGATGGGCGCTGGTCGGGTCGTCGTCATCGACCACCTCGACTACCGGTTGGAGAAGGCGGCGTCGTTCGCCCACGCCGAGGCCTACAACTTCGCCGAGTACGACGACATCGTCGTCCACCTGAAGAAGATCACCGACCACCTGGGCGCCGACGTGGCGATCGACGCGGTCGGCGCGGAGGCCGACGGTAATCTCCTCCAGCACGTCACCGCCGCGAAGCTGAAGCTGCAGGGTGGCTCCCCGGTCGCCCTGAACTGGGCGATCGACTCGGTGCGCAAGGGCGGCAACGTCTCGGTGATGGGCGCGTACGGGCCGATGTTCAGCGCGGTGAAGTTCGGTGACGCGCTGAACAAGGGCCTGACCCTGCGGATGAACCAGTGCCCGGTGAAGCGGCAGTGGCCGCGTCTGTTCGAGCACATCCGCAACGGCTACCTGAAGCCCAGTGACATCGTGACCCACCGGATTCCGCTGGAACACATCGCCGAGGCGTACCACCTCTTCTCGGCCAAGCTCGACGGCTGCATCAAGCCGCTGATCATCCCGAATGCCGCCTGACCCGACCGGGAGCCGACATGGCCTACACCGCCGACAAGCCGAAACGTGCCGAATCCAGTGACGAGCTACGTGCGCGAATCCCCGGCTGGGGCGTCGACCTCGACCCGAAGGACCGGCCATCGGTGCCGCAGGAGCGATTCGACCCGACCCTCAACGGCGCGCACTGGGAGTTTCCCGAGCGGCAGCCCGAAAAGTCGCCGAGAGAGAGGTCGATCGAGCACAAGTTCCTCACCCCGGTCTTCGGCACCTCGTGCCCGCCCAAGGGTCTCTCCGGCGTGATCCGTCGGTACTCCTACCGCACCTACAGCGAGGGGCGGGCCGCCCACTGGCTGCTCCTGCTCGCCGCCGACCGGGTGGACGCGGTCGAGAGCACCGTCGGGTCGTTCCTGACCCGCCACCCCGACAACCCGATCAGCGAGACCGGTGTCCTGAGCGAGTTCACCCACAACGGGATCGCGTCGCGCCTCCACGCCAGGCGCGTGGACCGCGTCCATCATCTGCTCGACCCGATCATCGTCGCCGCGCCCTGGGCGTTGGCCGCGGGAGCCGCCTATCTGGCTCTGCGCAGCGTCACCGGCCGTCGGCAGGACAGAGTGGGCTCCTCCAGGTAGAGCTGTCTAGTGACCTCGGTCCTGACCGAGGAAGCCCGACAGCAGTTGCCGGAACTCCTGCGGGTGCTCGGTCGCCGGCACATGCCCGCATCGGTCGAGCACGTGCAGACGGACGTCGGCCAGGTGGTCGAGCAAGGGCCGGGCCGTCGTTTCGAGCGGGGTGACCCGATCCTCGGCGCCGTGCACGAGCAGCACCGGGACGCCGATCGAGGCCAGCGTCTGCGCCGAGAGGGTGAGGTCGTCATTCCATCGCGCTCTGGGTGGAGGGAACAGCGACGCATACGCTGCGGCTCCCTCCCGCATCGCGGCTGCCCGGGCGTCGACGGCGGCATCGGTCACGAGCGCCTGGTCGAGGACGAGGCGACTCAGCATGTCCCGTGCGCCGAGCGGGCCTGCGGGGGCGCCCCAGATCGCATCGAGGTCGGCCGACAGCGGGGCCCCGGGGGTGCCCATCGTCGAGACCGCCACGACACGGGTGACCTGCTCGGGGCGTGCGGCCGCCAACGCCAGTGCCACGGCACCGCCCATCGAGTGGCCCACCACCGCGTAGCGCTCGATACCGAGAGCGTCCATCAGGCCGGCGGCCTGCTCCGTCCACAGCCGGAGCCCGCCTCGGGAGCCCGCCGGGACAGGTGTGCGGCCGAACCCCGCCTGGTCCGGAGCCACCAGGTGCCAGGTCGCTCCGAGTGCCTGCGCTGTCGTTGCCCAGGCTCCGGACCCGGTCGTGCCGGGTCCGGAGCCGTGCAGCATCAGCACCGCGGGCCCGGCGCCGCCCTCGAGGACGTGGACGGGGGAACCGTCGACCGTGACGGTCCGATGTGTCGTCACCGGGGCAGGCCAGTCGCGGTCATGCTGCGGGGCTGACGGACTTCGAGAAGACCTCCATCATCGCCCGGCCGAACTGCGGCATGTCGGGCCATCCCCGGCAGGAGACGAGGTTGCCGTCGATGACGTCGGGGGCGTCGATGACCGTCGCGCCCGCGTTCTCCATGTCACCGGTGATGGGCGGGAAGCACGCCGTCTTGCGCCCCTTCAGCAGCCCGTACACCGCCGGCACCTGCGCGCCGTGGCACACCAGTGCGATGGGGAGGTTGCGCGCGAAGAAGTGCTCGGTGATGCGCCTGACGTCGGCGTCGACCCGGATCCACTCGGGAGCGCGCCCCCCGGGGATGATGAGCGCGTCGTAGCGCTCGACGTCGACGTCGGCCCAGGGCACGTCGACCGGCAGCTTCCGGCCGTCCTTCTCCACGTAGGCGTCGGAGTTGGGGTCGAACTCGTGGATGACCAGTTGCACGTCACGCATCGTCCGTGACGAGACGTCGACGTCCCAGCCGCCCTCCTGCACGCGGTAGTAGGGATACATGGTGTCGAGTTCTTCGGCGGCGTCGCCGGTCAGGAGCAGCGCTCTGGGCACCTGCTTCTCCTCGCGTCTGGGACGGGTGGAAGGGATCCGATCCGATCTGATCCGATCGCGTTAGCATCGCCTGACCCTGCCCGCCCGTCAAGCCTCCACAGTCAATCCATTCGCATCGGTGACTTCCGCGAACAATCGTCGGAAACGATCACCCGATCGCAGGATGTGCCGACGCATCGCGTAGGCGGCGGCGTCGGGGTCACGTGCGGCGATCGCGGCCACGACATCCTCGTGCTCGGCCATGGCCAGGTGGGTGACCTGGGTGTCGTGGTGGAGCCGGAAGAGGTGTACGTGGCTGTGCAGGCGAGCGAGCGCCTCACGGATGACCTGGTTCTCCGCGCTCAGGGCGACGAGGTCGTGGAAGGCGGCGTCGCGCAGCCCGAAGGCACCGTAGGCCGTGGACCCCTCGCCCCCCTCCAGCTCCGCCATCTCCTCCAGCATCCGTCGCAGACCGGCCACCTGCTCGGAGGATGCGCGTTCGGCGGATCTGCGGGCCGCCGCCGGTTCGAGGAGCAGGCGGACCTCGAGCATGTCCTCGAAGCGGTGCCGGGTGATCTGAGGGGGAATGCGGTAGCCGGCATGGGGCACACGCACGACCAGGCCCTCGGCTTCCATGCGGTTCAGGGCGTCCCGGATGGGCGTCTGCGAGACCCCCAGCTCTCGGGCCAGGACGTCGATCGTCACCCGGGAGCCGGGCTCGATCCGGAGCGACATCAGCTGTCCGAGCAGCGTGTCGTACACCTCGTCGGCGAGCCGGCCGCCCGCTCTTCCCGGCGGCGTCCCGCCCGTCACGGCCCTACGTCTCCGCGCGGTGATCGCTTCGTCGTCCATCGTGACGTGAGGCCCTTTCTTGCGTCTTCGGGAACCTGTTGACATCAGTCACAACGCTGCGACATGCTGACGCCCCCACTCGATCGTATAGGAAACCTGGGCCGAAGATCTTCTCGGTGCCATGAAGACCCGTTACATCACGGCACCCGTGACGCCGGTCGTGGATCACCCCGCGACAGCCCGGTGACACGCTGCAACACCTCAGCACCTGCTCGGCGAAGCACCTAGCGAGGCCCTAGAAGTCCGAACCCAGAAAGCAGGCAGGAATATGCGGCGTTTGAAGCGAACAGGACGGACATCCGGCCCCGGCCGGAAGGTGCAGCTGGCGGCGGCGGCCATGCTGCTGATGGCCACGACCGTGGCGGCTTGTGGCGATGGCAAGGACGACGGCGACCCGAAGGCGAGCGCCCCCAAGGCGCCGGCGGCCATCCCGGAGCTCACCAAGGATCCGCTGACCCTCAGCTTCATCTGGTTCGAATGGCCCCCCGCGCAGGCACTGGAGGCCTTCGCCAACGCGGAGTACAAGAAGGAGCGGCCGAACGCGACCGTCAAGGTCAACACCGTGCCGAACGCGAACTGGCACGACGCGATGTTCACCCAGTTCGCCGCGCGCAAGACCGACTTCGACATCGCGATCCTGGACTCGCAGCACATCGGCGAGGCCGTGACGAACGGCAACATCCTCGACCTCACCGACTTCGTCAAGAACAACATCGAAGTCAACGCCTACGACCCGTACCTCCTGGCGGCCTACGGCCAGTTCCCCCAGGCGGAGACCGGCAAGCGCGACGAGAACGCCAGCCTGTACGGACTGCCGCTGCTCGGCGACACCTGGACGATGATCTACCGCAAGGACCTGATCGGCGACAAGCCGCCGCAGACCTGGGACGAGATGATCTCCGTCGCCGAGAAGTGCCAGGCGGACAACCCCGGCGTCAGCGGGCTGGCGTTCCACCAGGCCAACGGCTCCGACGCCGCGGCCGTCACCTACAACACGGTCAACGGCGTCTACGGCGGCAACCTCTGGGACGCCAAGTCCCGGAAGATCGATGGCGTCCTCAACGACGCCGCGGGCCAGGAGGCGATGGACGTCCTGGTCAACAAGATGAAGCCGCTGACCGCCAAGGGCTCCGGCAACTGGTTCATCGACGAGGTGAACGCCGCCGTCGCGCAGGGCAAGGCGTGCATCGCGTTCAACTGGATCGCCGCGAGCGGCGGCCTGCTCGACCCGAAGCAGTCGACGCTCGGCACCACCCGGGAGCAGATCCTCGACAAGCTGGGCTTTGCCACCCTGCCGAGCCAGAAGACGAACCTCGTCCCGCTCGGCGGTATGGGGATGCACGTGTCGGCCTACTCCGCGGCGGCGAACCAGGCGGAGGCCCTGAACTTCATGAAGTGGTTCGAGCGGGCCGACATCCAGAAGAAGTGGGCGGCGGCCGGTGGGGTGCCATCGCGTACCGACGCGATCCAGTCACCCGAGTTCCTGAACGCCGGGCCGTTCAACAAGGTGTACGCCGACTCGGTGCCGCGGATGCGGGACATGTGGAACGTGCCCGAGTACGCACGCCTCGTCGACATCGAGAACACGAACGTCAACGCGGCTCTCAACGGCGCGAAGAAGCCGAAGGACGCGCTCGACGACATCGCCAAGGAGCAGCAGCGCGTGCTCGACTCGAGCAGCCGTAAGGGCGGCGGCGGACTGTGAGTGGCCCCGCACCTCTGAAGACCGACGACCTCGGGCGGGTGGCGTCTGCGACGTCACCCGCACCGGGTCGGTCCCGCCGGCTGAGTGACCGCTGGCTCGCCGTCACCTTCGTCTCCCCCGCGCTCCTGCTGTTGCTCGCCATGTCGGTGTTCCCGCTGCTGTGGGCGTTGTACCTGTCGTTCACCGACTACTCCGCCACCCGCGGAGGGCCCGCCGACTTCGTCGGGTTCGGGAACTACACCGCCATCCTGACGTCGGCGCAGGTCCACCAGCGGGCCCTGACGACGTTGATCTACGTGATCGGCGCCGTCGGCCTGCAGACCGTGCTCGGCTTCACCATCGCCTATCTGATCTCACGGCGTACCCGCGGGCGGGGCCTGCTCACCACTGTGTTCCTCATTCCGATGATGCTGTCACCGGTCGTGGTCGGGCTGTTCTGGCGATTCATGCTCGACGCGCAGTTCGGCGTGGTGAACAGCATGCTCGGCTCGCTCGGGCTGGGTCAGGTGGAGTGGCTCACCCGGCAGCGGACGGCCCTGGTCTCCCTGATCGTGGTCGACACCTGGCAGTGGACGCCGTTCATCATGCTCATCGCGCTCGCCGGCCTCAGCGCGGTGCCGAAGTACCTGTACGAGGCTGCCTCGATCGACCGGGCGTCCGAGTGGTTCCGGTTCCGCACCATCACTCTTCCGCTGGTGTGGCCGCTGCTGCTCATTGCCGTGATGTTCCGGGGCATCGAAGCGTTCCGGCTGTTCGACCTCGTCTACATCCTCACCAACGGTGGGCCGGGCGTCTCCACCGAGACGTTGTCGTTCCACGTCTACAAGGTCGCGTTCCTGGGCTTCAACACCGGAACCGCCTCGGCGTACGGAATCCTCATGGTCCTCGTCGTCATCGTCCTCTCGCAGTTGTACCTGCGCTACCTGAACAAGCTCAAGGAGGGCTGATGGCCGTCTCCGTCGACGAGGCCGTGTCCACAGGTCCTGCCCCGGATCACACGCCCTCCACCCGCCGCCGCGGCAGCCGGGGCCGGGGCCGCTCCGTGCTGGAGGTCGCGCTGCTGACCGCGCTGGCCGTCGTGATGCTCTTCCCGGTGCTGTGGATGATCGAGACGTCCATCAAGGACAACCGGGACGTGTACGCGATCCCGGCGAAGTTCTTCGACTTCAAGGTCACCCTGGACCACTACCGGGACGTGTTCGTCGCCTCCGAGAGTGGCCGCCAGCCCGTGTCCGTCTCGTTCCTCAACTCCGTGGTGGTCGCCGGGGTCTCCACGCTGCTGGCCACCGTGCTGGGGGTTCCGGCGGCCTGGGCCTACTCACGCCTCACCCTGAAGGCCAAGAAGGACCAACTGTTCTTCATCCTGTCCACCCGCTTCATGCCGCCCGTCGTGGTCGTGATTCCGATCTTCCTCATGTACCGGGAGGTCGACCTCACCGACACCAAGATCGGCCTGATTCTCATCTACACCGCGTTCAACGTCCCGTTCACGATCTGGATGATGAAGGGGTTCGTCGACGAGGTGCCCGCCGAGTACGAGGATGCCGCCATGCTCGACGGCTGGACCCGATTCCAGGCGTTCCGAAAGTTCACCCTTCCCCTGCTCGTGCCCGGCATCGCCGCGACGGCGGTCTTCGCACTCATCTTCTCGTGGAACGAGTTCGTGTTCGCCATCTTCCTCACCTCCAGCGAAAGTGTGCAGACAGCCCCACCCGCCATCGCCGGCCTCATCGGCGGCACCACCACCGACTGGGGTCTCGTGGCCGCCGCCTCGGTGGTGTTCGCCCTACCGGTGCTCGTCTTCGCGTACCTGGTGCGCAAGCACCTCATCGCCGGTGTGACGCTCGGGGCGGTGCGACGCTGATGGCGGGCATCGAGGTGACCAGCCTGCACAAGCGCTACCCGGACGGCACGGTCGCGGTGGAACACGTCGACCTGTCCATCAAGGACGGCGAGCTGTTCGTGATGCTCGGCCCCTCGGGCTGCGGCAAGACGACCACGTTGCGGGCCATCGCCGGCCTGGAGAGGCAGACGAGCGGCGACATCCGCATCGGCGACACGCTGGTCAACGACCTGCCGCCGGCCGAGCGCGACATCGCCATGGTGTTCCAGTTCTACGCGCTCTACCCGCACCTGAAGACCCGCGACAACCTGGCGTTCCCACTGCGGGCCGAGGGACTGCCCAAGTCGGAGGTGCAGGAGCGGGTCGCCGAGGCCGCGCGGTTGATGCGGCTCGGTCCGCTCCTGGACCGGCGACCGCGCCAGCTGTCCGGCGGGGAGCAGCAGCGCGTAGCGCTCGCTCGCGCCCTGGTGCGACGTCCGCGCGCGTTCCTCATGGACGAACCCCTCACCAACCTGGACGCGGAGCTGAGGGCGGACATGCGCACGGAGATCAAGCACCTGCAGGGAGAGATGGGGGCGACGATGGTCTACGTCACCCACGACCAGGTCGAGGCGATGTCGCTCGGTCACCGGATCGCCATCCTCAACAAGGGCCGCGTCGAGCAGATCGGCACGCCGCTGGAGGTGTACGACCGTCCGGCGAGTCTGTTCTGCGCCGCCTTCATCGGCTCCCCGCCGATGAACCTGATCGAGGTCGAAGTGGCCGACGGGAAGCTTCGCGGTCAGGGCGGGCTGGTCCTCACGCCGCCGGCGGATCTGCCGCGCGACCGTGACCTGGTCGCCGGCGTCCGACCGGAGGCCCTTGAGGTCACCGCACCGGGGGCGGAACAGTCGGTCCCGGCCCGCGTGGTCTCGGCGGAATGGCTGGGCGACGAGATCATCTACGTGGTCGACCACAACGGCCAGCGCGACGTACGGGTTCGGATGCCACCGACCGTCCGTTTCGACGCTGACGCGACGGTCGGGCTGCGACACACCGGCGGAACCCCGGCCGTCTACGACCTGCGCACGGAAGAACTGGTGGCCTGATGGGAACCGTGGCAGCGAACGGGCTGCGCAAGTCCTTCGGCAAGGTCCAGGCCCTGGACGGGGTGACGCTGGACGTGCCGGACGGTGCGTTCTTCGTGGTGCTCGGGCCCTCCGGGGCAGGTAAGACGACGACCCTGCGCGCGATCGCCGGCCTGGAGAAGCTCGACGCCGGGTCGGTGCGGTTGGACGGCAGGGACGCGACCGGTGACGCTCCGGCCGCACGCGACCTGGCCATGGTCTTCCAGAACTACGCCCTCTACCCGCGGCACACGGTGTACGAGAACATCGCCTCGCCGCTGCGGGCACGCCGCTGTTCCTCGGGTGAGATCGCCACCGCCGTCGAGCGGATGTCGAACCTGCTGCACATCGAGCGGCTGCTGCAACGTCGTCCCGCGCAACTGTCGGGCGGTGAGATGCAGCGGGTCGCCCTGGCCCGGGCACTGGTCCGTAGCCCGCGCGCGTTTCTCATGGACGAGCCGCTGACGAACCTCGACCTCAAGCTCCGCGTCGAGATGCGCACCGAGCTCACCCGCATCCACCGCAGCCTCGGAGCGACCTTCGTCTACGTGACCAACGACCAGGTCGAGGCCCTGTCCATGGCCGATCAGGTCGCGGTCCTCAAGGACGGGACCGTGCAACAGGTCGGTACGCCGACCGAGGTGTACGAACGTCCCGCCAACCAGTGGGTCGCCGGATTCGTCGGGAGTCCCCCGATCAGTCTGCTGGCCTGCCACGCCGAGGGAGATCGTCTGGTCGGTGCGGGTGGCTGGACACTGCCGCGGCCCCACTGGACCACGGCGGAGGACGGTCGTGCGCTGCTGCTGGGCCTGCGGTCGGAGGACCTGTCCGTCGAGCAGCGTGGGGACGCGTCGTTGTCGGGCGAGCTCTACGGGCTCGAGCCGCTCGGTGACCGCACAGTGGTCGACGTCCGAGTGGGGACGGAGATCCTCAAGGTGAAGGCACGACCCACCGTCACCGGTACGCCCGGCGAGCGGCTGCAGGTCACCGTCGACCTGGACCGCGCGCACCTGTTCGACGCGGACACCGGGCTGTCGCTGTCGGCGACCGGGCGTTGACCGGCGCCGGGCGGCGACGGCACGATGCGCGCCCGCCGGCGGCCCGAGAAGGGCGCCGGTGGGCGGGACGTCGCCCTGCCCACCATCAAGAAGATCACCAGGAGGCGGCGCAATGAGTGACCCGATGGACGTCCTGGCCCCCGAGCACCGGCGGCTCCGGATCGGCGACGCCTGGCGCGACGCCGCAAGCGGAGCCACCTTCGCCGTCGAGGACCCGGCCACCGGCAAGACCATCGCCGAGGTGGCGGACGCCGACGTCGTCGACGGGCTCGCGGCTCTGGACGTGGCGAGCACGGCAATGGCGGAGTGGGCTGCCACCCCGCCGCGGAAACGGTCGGAGTTGTTGACCGCGACGTACCGGGCCCTGACCGAGCGCTCCGAGGAGATCGCCCGGCTGATCACGCTCGAAATGGGCAAGCCGCTCGCCGAGGCGCGGGCGGAGGTGGCCTACGGCGCGGAGTTCTTCCGCTGGTTCGCCGAGGAGGCGGTACGCGTCGAGGGACGCTACAGCGCCGCTCCCGCAGGTGGATACCGCATCCTCACCGTGCCGAAGCCGGTCGGACCGTGCGTCTTCGTGACGCCCTGGAACTTTCCGTTGGCCATGGGCGCCCGCAAGATCGCCCCCGCGCTGGCGGCCGGCTGCACGACGATCACCAAGCCGGCGAGCCAGACGCCACTCACCATGCTGTTGCTGGCCCGCATCATGGAGGAGGTCGGCGTTCCCCCGGGCGTCGTCAACGTGGTGACCACCAGGCGTTCCGGCACTGTGGTCTCCGCACTGCTCGCCGACAGTCGGACCCGCAAGCTCTCGTTCACCGGGTCGACCGAGGTCGGGCGCGTACTGCTCCGACAGGCCGCGGACAACGTGCTGCGTACCTCGATGGAGCTGGGCGGCAACGCGGCCCTGATCGTGTGTGCGGACGCCGACCTGGACGTCGCTGTCGACGGCGCCATGGTGGCCAAGATGCGCAACATCGGGGAGTCCTGCATCGCGGCCAACCGGATCTACGTCGAGGAGCCGGTGCGGGAGGAGTTCACGGCGCGGTTCGCCGAGCGGATGGCCGCCCTGTCGGTGGGCCATGGTCTCGACGACGGCGTGGAGGTCGGGGCGTTGATCGACGACGCCTCGGTCACCGCGATCGCCGAGCTGGTCGCCGACGCTGTCGATCGCGGCGCCCGGGTCCTGGTGGGGGGCGAGCGTCCGGAGGGGCCGGGCCACTTCTACCCGCCGACCGTCCTCGTCGACGTACCCGAGGACGCGCGGATGCTGGAGACGGAGATCTTCGGGCCGGTGGCGCCGATCATCTCGTTCACGTCCGACGACGAGGTGATCGCGAAGGCCAACGACACCGAGCACGGCCTGGTCGGGTACGTCTTCACCCGTGACCTCCAGCGGGCGCTCCGGTTCGCCGAAGGGCTCGAGACGGGGATGGTCGGCATCAACCGTGGTCTCATCTCGGACCCGTCCGCCCCGTTCGGAGGCGTGAAGCAGTCCGGCATCGGTAAGGAGGGCTCGCACGAGGGCATCCTCGAATACCTCAACCTCACCTACGCGGCGATCGACCTGCCGTGACCGGCCTGCTGCTCCGGGCGTCCGCCCAGCACATCACCGCCGACGTTCCGAAAGAGGCACCGACATGCTTGAGACCGTCCGCGGACCACGCCAGCTGATTGTGGGCGAAGGGGTCGCGCAGAACATCCCGCGAGTGGTGGCCGAGAGTGGTTCGCGGGTCCTCGTCGTGACCGACCGGGTCCTCCTGGGGCAACCGGGCGTGGCCGAGATCGTGGCCGCCGTGCGGGAGAGGGTCGAGGCCGTCGAGGTGTTCTCCGACGCGACCTCGGACGTGCCGCTCACCGATGTCAGCCTGGCCGTCTCGGCCGCCGCCGAGGTGGACGCCGACGTCATCCTCGCCGTCGGGGGTGGCACGGTGATCGACCTCGCCAAGATCGTCGGTGTCATCCGGCGGCACGGCGGAACACCGCGCGACTACTACGGCGAGTCGAAGGTGCCGGGGCCCACGATTCCGCTGGTCGCGGTCCCGACGACGTCCGGCACCGGCTCCGAGCTCACACCTGTGTCGGTGTTGACCGACCCGGACCGCGAGCTGAAGGTGGGGGTGTCCAGCGTCCACATCGTGCCGGACTTCGCGATCGTCGACCCCGAACTCACGTACACCTGCCCGGCGACGGTCACCGCCCACTCCGGCATCGACGCGTTCTGCCACGCGGTGGAGAGCTACACCGCGCGAGCCCGGCCGCACGGCCCGCGCGACCCGGTGGAGCAGGTGTTCCTCGGCCGCAACCCGATCACCGACCACTACGCGCTCCTGGCCGCGGAGCGGATCGCCCGCAGCCTGCGTCGTGCGGTCCGGAACGGAGGCGACACGGACGCCCGGGCGGACATGTCCTACGGCTCCATGCTCGCCGGGCTCGCCTTCTCCCATGCGGGCAACGCGGCCCCGCACGCTCTCCAGTACCCCATCGGCGCGGCCACCCACACGCCGCACGGCCTGGGCGTCGGGTTGCTCCTGCCCTACGCGCTGGACGCGGCCAGAGACGCCATCGGCGACCGGTTGGCCGTCCTTGCCGGGGCGTGCGGGCTCGACGTGGCCGGCGCCTCGGATGCCGAGGCCGCGGACACGTTCCTCACCTGGCTCGACGGGCTCCTCGCCGACATCGGCATCCCTCCCACCCTGGCGGACATCGGCGTGGCACGCGCCGACCTTCCGCGCTTCGCGGAGATGGCCAGTGGCGTCACCCGCCTGATCCAGAACCATCCGGGCCCGACCGACACCGCCAGCCTGACCGCGATCCTCGACGCGGCCTGGACCGGAGACCGGACCCGACGCGTGACGACCTGACGTCGAGCCGAGGCGTGAGCGGTCACGCCTCGGCGCGGTGAGTCCGGGCTTCGATTTCGCCGACTTCACCATGCCGTGAGCGCCTCGACGGGCGTCCACTCAGCGCGCCTGTTTCACGAGTGCCGGCCTCCCGGAGTATTGGCACGGTGCCACCGGAGGGGGTCGTCCTCCAGCGCGGAGCGGTCCCAGTTCCCGAGGCCGGCGGCGGCCTCGTAGGTGGTGCGGAGGAACTCGGCGACCGCGCGGTCGGGGTCCGGTGCGGCATGGTGATGTCGTTCTCCGGCCCGCCGGAGCCCTCGTCGAGGTAGGACGGCCCGGGGCCGACCTCGCCGAGCCAACCCGCGTCCGCCTGCGGGCCCCGTTCGCCTCCATGATCGCCACACTGCGATCGATGACCCCCTGGGTGTGGCTAGGCCCGGGACCGGTTCAGGGTGCAGTTGATGTACATAGCGCGCAAACCAGTGAAATCGGGCTTCTCGATCGCCGGCGCGGTCATGAGAGGGCCCTTCCTGGTCATCGGTCGCGCCCTCGGCTCGCCGGTCGGCTATTCGGCGCTCATCGGCGAACGAACAGTGACACCACGTCACACGTCATCGTGACACCACACCACTGGGCCGCGACACACCGCGTTGACCTCGCCGCACCCCGTAGTTAGCGTTAACACGCCCGTCCAGTTTGGAGTGACGTCCGTCCCGGTCAAGGAGGATCAATTGCGACTGCGACAGCCAAGACCACGTCCCAGACCACGTCGGAAGGGTAGAGGTGTCGCGGTCCTGGCACTGGGTGCGCTTCTCTCGGTCTCGATCGCGCCGATGCCCTCGTACGCCGCCGATGACCAGCTCACCGACGGCCTGGTGCACCATTTCGCCCTCGACGAGACCAGTGGGACGACGTTGGTCAACTCGGGTAGCGCGGGCGCGGCGGCGAACGCCACGCTCGTGAACCCCGGGAAGGCGACCTTGACCGGCAAGGGGGTCAGGTTCAACCCCGGCTCCTACGAGAGCGCCCTCGACGGCGCATACGTGGCGCTGCCGAAGGACATCACCGCCGGCATGTCCAACCTGACCGTGGACTACGACGTGTGGGTCGACCCGGCGAACGTCGGCGAGCACCAGATGTGGGGTTTCGGCCGTAAGTCCGGCTCGTGTGACGTCGACACCGGCGCCGAGGGCGCCATCTTCGCGTCGAACACCCAGCGGTTCCGCGTCGCGGTGGGCCCGACGAACATCCAGCAGAACCGGGTCCGCATGCTCGAGGGAGCGTGGACCCATGTCACCTACACCCAGTCGTTGAACTCGGACGGAACGAGCTGGACCGGCCGGGTCTACCTCGACGGTGTGCTGCACGCGACGTCGACGAACCTGACCACAGCACCGTCGGTGAACGCCGCGGGGACCAACTGCAACTTCCTCGGTCGCTCGCAGACATCGGGCCACTACTCGTTCCGCGGCACGATCCGGGACTTCCGCGTGTACGACCGGGCGGTGAGCCTCGACGAGACGCTCGCCCTGGCGGAGCAGACGGTCTCCGACGGCGTACGCGCCGACGCCGCGGCCCTCGACCTCGGCCGGACCAGCGCTGTCGTACGCGACCTCGTCCTGCCCAAGGTGGGCTCCGTGGCCGGCTCGACCGTCACCTGGACGAGTTCGGACCCGTCGGTCGTCGAGGTCGACACCCCGCCGGCCGTCCCCAGCGCACGCAAGGTCGCGGTGACCGGCAGGATCACCCGGCCCGCCCAGGGACAGCCCGACGCGACAGCCACGCTCACGGCGACAGTCCGCAAGGGCGCCCAGCAGGTCGTCACCCGGGAGATCCCCGTGGTGGTGAAGGCCGAGTTCGACGATGCGCAGGCTGTCGACCGGGACGCCTTCGACCTGGCCCTGGACGCTACCGGCGGCGTACGCGGCAACCTCGACCTCGCCGACAGGGGCGAGTTCGGATCCACGATCACCTGGACGTCGAGCACCGGCCTCGTCACCCCGACGGGAGAGGTCAGCCGCCCGGCCTTCGGCCGCGCGGATGTCACCGCCACCCTCACGGCGACCATCACCAGGGGTAAGGCGTCGCAGAAGAAGTCGTTCCCGGTGACCATCACCGCCATGCCGCGCTCGGAGGAGTACGAGCGGTACTTCATGGGGTACTTCAAGGGGGAGGGAATCGCCGACGGCGAGCAGATCATGTTCGCCACGTCCAACGGCAACACCGCTCTGGACTGGACCGGTCTGACCGGAGGGCGACCGTCACTCATCTCCCAACTGGGCGACCAGGGGCTTCGTGACCCGCACATCGTCCGCTCCCCCGACGGCGACACGTTCTACATGATCGCCACCGATCTGAACTGGTACGACCAGGGCGGGTACGCCATCAACGACACCCAGTACATCGAGGTGTTCGAGTCGCACGACCTGGTGAACTGGACCCCGCAGCGGCACGTGAAGGTCGCGCCCGACAACGCGGGCAACGCCTTCGCACCGGAGTCGCTGTGGGTCGAGGAGCTCGGCGCGTACGTGGTGTTCTGGGCCCAGTCGCTGTGGAACGACCCGGTGAACCGCACCGGTCAGGGGAACGCCCAGATGTGGTACGCCACGACGCGAGACTTCACGACGTTCTCCGCTCCCCAGGTCTGGCAGGATCCGGCCCCGTTGTCGCGCATCGACACGACAGCGATCCGGGTCGGTGACCACTACTACCGGGTGACCAAGAACGAGGCCGGCAACCAGGGGTCGGACATCTTCTCGGAGAAGCACACCGACTTCCTGGACAGCGACATCGACAACTGGACGTTGGTCGCGCCGGCCCTGGGGCGCACGACGTGGGTCGCCAACCAGGGGTACGAGGGGCCGGTCGTCTTCAAGGCCAACCCCGGTGACACGGCCTGCCCCGGCCAGTTCTACCTCTGGGGTGACCGGTACACGAACGGTGGCGGGTACCAGGCCGCGTGTCACGAGAACATCGAGGCGCCGACGTGGAACGCCAAGGCGATCACGATGACCAACGCGGGTGTCGTCCGTCCGCGTCACGGGACCGTGATCCCGCTGACCGTCCGCGAGTGGAACGACATCCGCGGAATCCCGAACAGCGACGTCACGACCACCACCACGGTGGCTGTCGAGCCGTACGCGGGCGTGGCTCAGACGACCAGGGCCACCGTGACGGTCACGGCAGCCGACGGGTTCGAGACCGGCGGTCAGGTACGGGTCAGCATCGGCTCGTGGTCGAAGCTCGCCCACCTGAGCGACGGTGCGGCCAGCGTCACGCTGCCGACGGGTCTGCCCGCGGGTGCCCGGACGGTCACGGCCGAGTACCTCGGCTTCGACTACCTGAAGGCGTCGGAGGGTACGGCGTCGTTCGAGGTGCCCTCCGGAACGGCCGCCGTCAAGGTCAAGGCGAAGGCCACGCCGCCGTCGGTTGTCCGCGGGCAGACGTCCAGACTGACCGTGACCGTCGGGCCGGCCGGCGGGCCGAAGCAGCACGCTCCGATCCCGACCGGCGAGGTCACCGTCACCTTCGGCGGCACCGCGCACGTCGTGCCACTGGCGCACGGCAAGGCCGTCGTCGAGTTGGAGACGGCCGATCTGCGGCCGGGAGCCTACCGGGTCCACGTCGCCTACTCCGGCAACCCGACCTACCGGCCGCACGCCGCCGACCACCAGAAGGTGACGGTACGCAGGGCGCCGTAGCCACCCGAGGAGACGCGACACAGTAGTGGGCGGGCGAGATCCATCTCGCCCGCCCACAGTGTTGTCGAGGCGGCGTCGACGGCTCGGCTCGACCGGCCGACTCTGTCGACGGATCGCGAGTTCCGTGACGCGTCGGTCGGTGAGTGGGCGCACGTCCGCTCGATGAGCTGGCTCGGACAGTCGTGCCTGTTGACCTCCCGCAGGCAGCGATCGACGAGTGCCGTCACGGCCCGCGCGCGGGGCAGTGCGGTGTCGCGGGTACGTCCCAGCGCCTGAAAACCTACTTGGCCTCAGCCGGTGATCCGGCCTGGACGCCGCTGCACACGACGCCCGCCCACCCGGACCTACCGCGACTGGCAGCGACCCACCAGGGAGAACGTGGACGTCCGGGTGTGGTCGGGCGTCATCGGGTCACCCGGCGGCCGTGACGCTCGGCCAGAGATCAGGCAACGTCGAACCAGGGCTTGCCGGCCGCCCAGTGCCGAACCCACCCGACGAAACCCGACGCTGCGGTGGTGTGGCCGAACTCCGCCCCGAAGGGCATCGCCCCCTCACCGCTGATGTTCCAGATGTGCCCGCGATGCGGGCCGGTCACGACGAGATGCCAGTACATCCCGCAGCCGTCCGTTCCGAGCACGATCGAACCATGGTCGAAGACGGCATCGAGCAACGGCTCGATCTCCTCCGACGGCCGGGAGTCCTCCTCCCACAGCCACGCCTCCGTCAACGGGAACGGAGCCGCCACGTCGCGCACCGGACGGTCGTCACCCCAGTCGTCGGGCATCTCGGCCACCCCGAGAAGGCCGAAGTCCGGTGGCCCGGACAACGACCCGTCGGTGATCTCCGCGACGAAGGTCCGGTACGGCTCCGGCAGCACGATCCCATGCTCAGCTTCGAAGGCGTACACGCCTGGCCAGCCCAGTGCGGACTCACCGGCGTCGTCCACCAGGAAGGCGGCTCGAAGGTCGGCGAGATCCGAAGGAGTGTTCGCGTTCATGACGCGTAGTCGTACCACGACGGACCCGGCCGTGCGCGACCTCGTCGTGTGGCGGTCCGTTGGCCAGGAGGTGGGAGCTCGTCCCTGCCGAGCTGGCGGCCAGGGACAATCAAGGCCATGGGGCACCGGTCCGTCAGATGGGCATGGTCGAAGGGGATCCGACCGCCACGCCGGCCGTGAGCCGGATGGAGGGCTGCGCAGTTCTCACGCAGGCACCGTCGAGACGCGGGGGCGACGCCGCAGCACGTCGGCGCTGATCCGCTCCCCTGGTTACGCGTTCGGGTCCCCACGCAGCGCGAACTAGGCAAATCTTGCCGATGTGCGGCGGCTGCCGTCTTGGCACGATCGCTTGTGCCGGGTGTGGATCTAGCGGCTCGCGCACGCCCGGCGTTCCGATCGTCAGTGACCGCGGAGGGGCTTCACGATGGAGAACATGACGGACGCCGACGAGGTCGGCATTGACCTGTCGGCGCCGGTGGTCAGCCGCCACAGCGTCGCGGTGACCGCGTCCGCGGAGACCGTGTGGCGGATCCTCACGGACATCGACGCGTGGACGACCTGGTTGCCGGAAATCCCGTACGCACGTGTGGAGACACCCGGGCCGCTCGCGCCGGGCTCGGTGTTCCGCTGGTCCGCCGCGGGCATGGAGATCGAGTCGACGATTCTTCAGGTACGGCCGCAGGAGCGCCTCGTCTGGCGGGGGTACGGTGACGGGCCGGACGGCGTCCTCGGCGTGCACGTCTGGGCGCTCACTCCGGCCGGCGACGGCGTCGAGGTGTCGACCGAGGAGTCCTTCGCCGGCCCGCCCGTCGATGCCGACAGTGCGTCGTTCCAGGAGGGCCTGGACACGACCCTCGCCATGTGGCTGAGTCGGCTCAGGCGCACCGCCGAGGCGGTGAGCGCTCCATGAGGAACCGGGTGGTCGCCGTCGCGACGGCGGCGGTCGTCGCTGGCCTCGTGGGCGGCGTCGGTGCACCGGCTCGGGCCGAGGCCAGCGGTGGGGGCTCCGACCGCGCGGCGGTGCGATGTGCGGGACAGACCGTCGACACCGCGGCGAAGATTCGCTACCGGACGGAGACGACGATCGACGCACCGCTACGGACCATCTGGAGAATCCAGACCGACGTGCATCGCTGGCCGTCGTGGCAGGAGCCGGTGCTGTCCAGCAAGCGGCTCGATCGTGGCCCGCTGCGTCCCGGTTCGTCGTTCCGGTGGACGACGTCGGTGCCCGAGACCGCGTTGAATCCCGCCACGACCCTCGTCGTCACGTCCACTGTCCGGCAGCTTCAGCACCAGAGGTGCCTTCGGTGGGACGGCCCGGCGATCGGTGCGGGGTTGCGCATCGACGAGGGTGTTCACGTGTGGACGTTCACCGAGGTCGACGGACGGGTTCTCGTGCGTACCGAGGAGACGTGGCGCGGTGAGCAGGTGGAGCAGGACGTCGCATTCTCCACAACGGCTCTCGGCGAGGGTCTGAAGACGTGGCTGACGGAGTTGAAGACGCTGGCCGAACAGGAGTGTGAGACGGACCGGCGCTGACGCCCTTCAACGGCCCCGCCGGTCTCCCACCGGCGGGGCCTTTCGTCGCGCGATCGGCCCGGCCCCGTCAGCGGAGGAGTTCGCGCAGCTGGCGGCGTGAGCTGATGCCCAGTTTGCGGTAGAGGTTCCGCAGGTGGGCATCGATCGTTCGCGGGCTGACGAACAGCAGCGCGGCGACCTCCTTGGTGCCCGCGCCGGAGGCGACCTTGCGGGCGACGAGTAGTTCCCGTGCGGTCAGCCCGGCGAGCGGATCGGCGTCGTCGGTCAGGGTCGGCTCACCGATGGCATCCAGTTCGCGGGCGGCGCGGGCGGCGAACCCGCGCGCTCCGATGGTGCCGAGCAGATCGTGTGCGGCGCGCAGCTCCACCCGCGCCTCGGTCCGGCGGCCGACCCGTCGCAGCCACTCCCCGTAGAGCAGGCGGGCACGCGCGTAGTGGACCCGCATCCTGCTCCCGGCGAGCCGGCTGATCGCCTCGCGGTAGTGGTCCTGTGCGCCGAGCCCCGGGTCCAGCACCGCACACGCCAACTGGTGCGCGCCCGTGGTCCATGCGGTCGGGTTGACCCGTGCGACGTCCCCGATCCACTGAGCCGAATCCTCGGCCTCCTCGGGGCGTCCGACGTACGCGGCGGCTTCGACCAGCTCCTGGTGGAAGGCGGTGACAGCGTACGCGCCGCGCCGGTGCTGATCCCGCACGAGCAGCAACGCGGTCAGCGCTGCCCCGTGGTCGCCGCTGCCGTTGCACAGCACGGCGTCCGCGTAGTGCAACGCGGCCGGGTTCACCCCTGCCCAGCCGCGCAGCCTCTCCCGAATCTCCCGGAACCGGGCGGCGTCGCCGCTCCACGCCGCGAGCATCAGGTCGGACCCGACGAGGTTGGAGGTCCCCGCGGCCTCGTCGACCGCGCGCGCCTCGATGATGCAGACGTGCGCGTCGGCGAAGCGACCCACGATCGTCCGGGCGACCGCCTGGAATCGCAGCGCGTGGGGAAGGATCGCGTACGCGCCCTGCGCCCGGGCGAGTTCCACCTGACGGTCGACGATCTCCTCCATGGCGTCGCTGTCGCCGAGGTCGACGCTCAACACGCAGGCGCGTTCCATCCACCACGGATCCGCGTCGGGCGTGCGGGCGTGCTCCCGGAAGGCGTCGACGGTGCGGCGCATCAGGGGGATCGCCTCGTCCGCCGGGCGGAGGTTCTGCTCGACCAACGCCTGCAACAGCAGATCGACCGGATGTGGCGGCTGACGCTGCGGTACCCGCTCCCGGATGTGCAGGGCGAGCCGCCGTAGCCTCCCGGGCTCGTCGACGCTGAACATGAGCGACGCGAAGGCCTCCAGGTACGTCTCGCGGACCTCATCGGGGGCCATGACGTCGGCCGCGTCGATGAGGGCGATCGTCGCCGGGATACTGCGCGCCACGTGATAGTCGATCGTCGCGCGCAGCAGCCGCGCAGCGCGGCGGTCGGCCCGGTCCGGCTGGAGCCGCTCGGCCTCGTCCACGAGTTCCCGGGCCGTGGAAGGCGCGCCCGCACTCAACCGTGCCCGGGCCGCGCCCAACAGACGGCGCACCTGCCTCGACCGGTCCGGTGTCAGTCGGGCCGCGCGTTCGAGAAACGCGGCCACGGCCGCGAAGCCGCCGCGACGTTGTGCCCGTCCGGCCGACCGTTCCAGCTCCGCCGCGGTCTCCTCGTCCGGCCCGGTGATCGCGTTCGCCTGGTGCCAGGCGCGGCGGTCGGGATCGGCGTCGACGTCCGTAACGGCGGCGAGCGCCGCGTGTGCCTGCCGTCGCGTTCCGGCCCCGGTCGAGCGGTACACCGCTGAACGCGCCAGCGGATGGTGGAAGTGCACCCGGGGGCCGATCACCAACAGGCCGCTGTCCTCGGCTGCGGCCAGATCCGATTTGTCCAGTCCCTGGACCACCATGGCGCGCCGTAGCAGAACGAGGTCGCCGGTCGGCTCCGCAGCGGCCAGCACCAGAACCGAACGCGCGGGTGCCGGCAGCCGCCGGAACCGACTCACGAACCGATGTTCCACCGCGCCGTGCCCGGCGTCGCCGGGTAGTCCGAACGGCCCCGCGTCGCGGGCGAACTCCACCAGCGCGAGAGGGTTACCGGCCGCTTCGGCGAGAATCCGTTGCACGATCGCTGCCTCGTGGCCCAACGGTGTCCGGTACCGCAGCAGGGTGAGAGCCTCCGAGTCGGTGAGCCCGCCGAGGGTGAGGGCGGGTAGGCGACCGAGCTCCGACACCGTGGCGGCGTCGCGGGCGGCGAAGACCATGGCGACCCGCTCCTCCGCCACGCGTGCCGCGACGAACGCCAGCACCTGCCGCGAGCCGGCGTCGATCCACTGCACGTCGTCGACAGCGCAGAACACCGGCCGGCGCCGGCCTACGGCACTGAGCAGGCCCAGGACGGCCAGGCCGACCAGCATCGGGGTCGGAGTGACCCCGGCGTGCAGCCCGAACACCGTGTCGAGTGCGTTGCGCTGCGGCGCGGGAAGTCCTTCGCGGTGGTCGAGCACGGGCGCGCACAGCTGGTGCAGGGCCGAGTAGGGCAGTTCGCTCTCGAACTCGATACCACCGGCGCGCAGCACCTGCCATCCGTCCAGCCGTGAAGCGGCCTCACCGATGAGCGTCGACTTGCCGATCCCCGCCTCACCGACGACGAGCATCGCCCTGCCACGGCCCTGCGCCGCGGGTACCGTCGCCGAGGCGATCTCACCCAACTCCGTCTCTCGGGCGACGAACACCCCTGGCCTGGTAGCGAGCCGATGGCGGGTAACGGTGCCCACTCCCCTCCAGTTGTCCGGGGCCCGACCGATGGTATCCGCAGCCTAGGCGGGCAGCTGGAACAGTTCCAGCTGGATCCCGTCGGGGTCGCGGAGATAGAGGATCTTCGTCCCGGCCAGTGTGCCCGTCTCGACGCCGTCGCCGTCCTGGAGCACGACCGGCTCGGCGTTGACGTGCACGCCCCGCTCCACCAGCTCGCGGTGCGCCGCGTCGAGGTCGTCGACCTCGAAGCACAGGTGCATCACCCCGACGTCGCAGTTGCGCCCGGTGAAGGGCCTCGGCTGCGGGCTGTCGTACTGGATGAGCTCCAGAAGGACGTTGTCACCGGCCAGCGCGAACGACGCCCGCATCGACGCGTTCTCCACCTCGACGACCGCACCGATGGCCGGGTTCGTCGCCGAGATGGTCACGCCGATCGGGGCGATGCCGAGGACGTCCTCGTACCACCGCACCGACCGTGCCAGATCACTTACCGGTACTCCGATGTGGTGCATCCTGGTCACTGTGCTCATGATCCCCATCATCGGGCGCGTACCACCACTGTGGAAGGCACAGCTCTTCCGCGTACCGCTGGTACCACCCAGCTCCCGACGCCGATGGCGGATCATGTGGTCATGAATGACCTCGGAGCGGCGCTGCGGGCCTGGCGGGATCGCACGGACCCGGCCGTGGTCGGTCTCACGAACGTGTCACCTCGCCGCGTCGTCGGACTACGACGCGGCGAGCTGGCAGCACTGGCCGGCATCTCCCCCGAGTACGTGGCACGCCTCGAACAGGGCCGCGCCGCCACACCGTCGGTGCAGGTGTGCACCTCCCTGGCCCGCGCGTTACGACTCTCCGACGACGAGGAGGCGCACCTGATGCGCCTGGCCGGCTTCGCCGCGGACCCGGGCCGGATACCCCACCTGATCCCCAGCAGCCTGCACCGCGTCATCGACCACCTCGGCGACACCCCGGTGGCCGTCTACGACGCCGTCTGGCGGCTGCTGCACTGGAACCGGTTGTTCGCGGCCGTCTTCGGCGATCCCACGGACACCACCGCCGACGATCGCAACGCCCTGATCGTGCAGTTCGAATCCCGAAACCCCCGTGTCCGACAGACCGACACCGAGCGCGCCTACTTCGAGCAGTCGTTGGTGGCCGACCTGCGCGCCACCAGCGCCCGCTATCCCAACGACCCCGACGTGGCGGCGCTGATCTCACGCATGGCCGACAACGACAGGTTCTGCCACCTCTGGGCCCTGCGCGCGGTGGCCAATCACGAGAGCGCGCACAAGACCGCCGTACACCCGGACGTGGGCGCCATCCCGCTCGACGCGAACGTCCTGACCACCCAGAACAGCGACCTGCGCCTCGTCGTCCTCACCCCTCGGCCCCACACCGCCGCTCGCGAGAAACTGGATCGACTGGGCTGATCACGGGGAGGGTATGGCGATCCCGCCGGCGAGGCAGTGAACGAGGCGGGGTTCGCCGGCGCCGCACACGTGGCACGTCCCGCCGACGCTCGGCCCCGCGAGGGACCTACGCGTCGTGTGGGAGGAAGTCGGTCACGAAGCAGGCGATCTCTCCGCCCCGCGTGCGGCCGACCAAGGTTCGGTACGTCCCGTCGCCCTCCCCGGAGGGAAACGCGACGAGAACGTTCTCGTCACCCTCATCCCCCGAGGAGCCATCCACCTCGGAGCGCGGTATGACGGTGGGCCCGTCGCGCATCCAGGCAAGATCCTCCAGGAGCGTCAACTGCCAGCCGCTGCCGGACACCTCAGCGAGCCTGCGGAAGGTCTCCTCGTCAGTGAAACACCCTGCACCGGCATTGACGTCGTACCCGGCGGCTGCCGCATCGCCGCCGTCGCAGAGGTTCGCCGGCAACGCCTCCTCCCAGCTCGCCGCCGACTCGTCCCGGACACAGAGCCGTGCGGCTGCGATGAGTCCGTCCATCACCAGAAGGTCCACCCGATAGCGGCCGGGTGGTACCACCTGGACGAAGGGGGCCGGTAGGTCGTCGTACCGCCCTCCGAGGGGATCAGTAGCGACAACTCGACCGGTCGGCAACAGAAGCCACGTGCGTTCGATCACGCACTCCGCACCGTTGACACCCGTACCGGACGCGAACCTCTCGTCGTAGTCGACCGGATCGTCCTGCACGCATTCACCCTCTCCGCTCGATCGCCGAGGTGCGCCATGCCCCGACGTTGACCGCACTCCGTGCAGCCGCCCCGGACACAATGGCATCTCACGGTCGTCGCGACCTCGAGACCCTGCCTCAGCGAGCGACGGCATCCGTCACGTCGGGCACGTCCCCAGGTCGTCGTTGACCGTGGCCCGCGGGTGGCGCTCCGTCGCGAGATGCTGCGCGGCAAGAACAGCGGCACGGACGATCTTCGTGGGGTGATAGAGATCCTTGTCGTGCCACAACGCGGGGCCCTCCTTCGGGTTCGCGCTCGCACCGCCGAGATAGGACAGGCCTCGGTCGAGGGCCGAATCAGCGGCCGGTAGGTCCCGCCCCGCAACGGCGAGGATCTGCATCGCGTACGCCGTCTCCTCCAACGATCCGTTCCAGCGACCCCAGGAGCCGTCCTGCTGCTGGGTGGCTACCACCCACCGCACCGCGCGGGTCAGCGACTCCGCAGCCGCGGATGGGGCGGCATCGGCCAGAGCCAGCGTGCAGCAGACGGTCGCGTAGTAGGGAGAAGCATGCCATCGATCCTGCCAGCTGCCGTCCGGAAGTTGGCAGGATCGCAGCGCATCGACCAGCCGCCGGACCGCAGAGCGGTAGCGTGGCGCGGCGTCCGACTGCGAAGCCGCGTGCTGGCTCAGGGCGTCCAGGACGTGGGCGTTGGTGGTGACCGAGAAGCCGTCCTCGCCCGGCCAGGTGCAGAATCCGGCATCCGTCTCGAATCCCCACAGGCTACTCGGGTCAGTCGGTACGCCCAGCCGCGACAGCGCGTACAGAGTGACCGAGGTGGTATCCGCGTCGGGCGGCAGGCCTGGGCCGGCTGGTGTCCCCACCGATGTCAGATCCGCCGTCAGACTGTCGACCAGGTCCGGAACCGGGGGTACGGCGATGCCGGCCCGTGTGAGGGAACCGACGACCCACGCACGCTCGAAAACGCCGAGCGGCGTCGCGCAGGGGGCGAGCCCGTCGTGCCGCCGAATGACGGATTCCAGGTGTGCGCGTACCCAGCCATGCCCACCGGCCTCTCCCGCCGCACCCAACCACGCAGCGGTGGCGGCTGGCGACGCACCGATGACGCCTGGCGGCAGCGGTTGGATGCCCACGGCGTGGTGGGCGATGTCACCGACGACCTCCAACGCGTGCAGCAGTTTCTCGGGCACCGGCGCGCCTGCCGCGATGATGCCCCGCACGACGTCGAGTCTCTTGTCATCCATGCCGTACGGCAGCGGCAGCCGAGGACCCGCCTGCCAATGGACCAGGCCGCGCGGGATGTCGCGGCACCCCAGGTGCTCGTTGATGGCGTCGGTCAGCGCCGGCACGATGAGGTCGATCGCCGGCGTGTCCGGGATGGTGTGCGTGGTCGCCAGCCAACTCCTGAGCCACAGCAGCCCACGGTCGACTGCGTCGACCAGCACGTCGGCGGGAGACCTGATCAGCACGGCGAGGAGAGCCTCCGTGGCGCTCAACGTCGGCACCAGGGCGTACCCCTCCGGCGGGCCCCATCCGCCGTCGAGTCGCTGGTTGCGCAGCAGGTGCCGCACCCGTTCCTCGTGGCCGGTCAACCAGGGAGCCAGGCTCACGAGCCGGCCGGTCTCGTAGGTGGACGGGGACATCTGCCCGGCCGGATCCCGCAGCATCGCCTCGATCAGGTCAGCTGCGTCGGTCGAAGCGTGGCCCTCCGGTCCCCGCGTCTGTCGTGGGGAAGCGCCGTCAACGTTCAACGGTGCCCCAATAGTCCGTGCCGCGGTAGAAACCACTGGTGAACCCGACCTCCCGGGCCAGGTAACGGGCTTCCCGCGCGCACGTGCTCTCCAGCTCCTGCAGCAGCGCGCGACACGCGTCGATCCGCTCGGCGACGTGGCGGTTGATCTCGTCCCTGTCGACGCCGAGCATGAGGGCGTTGAGATCCCCGGTCTTGAGATCGCGTTCATAGCTGGCCATGTCGTTGACCAGACGCAGGATCTTCTGGACCTCGCGACTGGCCGCTGTCAGTTCGGGGAGGTGGCCCAGGGTCTCCTCGTCGGCGGTGGCGAGCCAGTGGGACACGTTGACGAAGGACGCGCCGTAGTTGTCGGCGTTGTCGAGGTATTCCACGAACGTCGGCAGCTGACGGTCGTCGGCCGCCCTGGCGGCTCGCCACTGCCACTCCACGACCTCGGCGGTGAGCATCCTGTCGACCTCGTCCCGCCACAGCGACCGAGCGCCGGCGAAGGCGGGTGCGGCGGCCAACTCGTCGCGAATCTCGGCGAGGAACCGACCGAGCGCGTCTCCGGCCGCCGGCGTGGCGCCGCCGGCCACCGCGACGCACGCGGAGGCGATCGTCTTCACGGAATCCAGGGACGTCGCAACAGAGTCGACCATCCAGTCCTCCGCGGTGACCCACAGCGACGCCCGGTTGGCGATGCGAAGCTGCTCCGCCGTGCACCACGGCGCTATGAACGCCGTCGACAGCGCCAGCGCGCCCAGCATGGCGCCGTCGACCGGTGGGCTGGGAAACAGGGTCGGATACACCGAGACGCACTGCTGTAGGTCTCGATGGCCCCGAGCGGCGAGGACGCAGATGCGTCCCTCTTCCGCAGCTGCCGCGAGGCCGTCGGCGACGGTGGTGGTGGGCACAGGCATTCCTCTCATGCGGCGGCGTGAGCTTTCCGCGTCAGGACCATTTCCACGGGACGTGCGGGACGGAGCGAGGCGGCGACCCTCGTGCCGGGAATGGCGGGATCGTCCAGACGGAACCGGAACCGGCTCAGGAAGGTCGCCACGACGAGAACGGCCTCGAGTGCGAACAGGTGCTCGCCCAGACAGCGGTGTCGCCCGCCTCCGAAGGGGTAGTACGCGTACCGGTGGCGGCCCTCGTCACGACCCGGCGCGAAACGCTCGGGGTCGAAGACCTCCGCCGTCTCGCCCCACAGAGCGGACATCCGATGCGTGGCGTACGGCGAGAGGATGATGCTCGCCCCCTTCTTGATCCGTACTCCGCCGAGCACGTCCGCCTCGGCCGCGCGACGGGGCAGAATCCAGCCGGCCGGGTAGAGCCGGAGGAGTTCGTCCAGCACCATCCGGGTGTAGGTGAGGTCCCGCAGGTTCTCGGCGCGGACCGGACCGTCACCGATGACGTGATCGACCTCGGCGAAGAGCCGGCCGGCGACCTCAGGGTTGTTGGCGAGGACCGGCCACAGCCAGGTGAGCACGACGTACGAGGTCTCCGTCGTGACCGCGACCATCGACACCAGGTCGTCGCGCATCTGCTTCAGCCCGAGCGGAGCTCCGTCAGAGGTCCGGGCTCGCGCCAGGGTGGACAACACGTCGTCGCTGTCGCCTGGTCGCTGGAGCGCCTCGTGCAGGACGGGCAGCAGGATGTCGTCGATGGTTTGGACCGCAGCGATGAAGCGTCGGTCGCCGGGCAGGCGGATCCACCACGGCACGCCCGGCGCGAGCAGGCGCGGTCCCATGGCGGTAACGATCACCTCCTGCGCTGCCATGATCCGCAGTGCGGCTTCGATGTCGATTCGATCGGCGAAGAAGACCCGCATGATGGCACTGGAAACGATCCGGGACAGCTCGGAGCCGACATCGATCGGCGTTCCCGCAGCGGCCGCCACCTCCAGCTCGTCGACCGAGGTGGCGATGGCCTCGGCCATCGTGTCGACCAGTGGGCCGATGCGCGTCGTCCTGAACAGCGGGCCGAGTGTCCTCCTGCTGGCCGCCCAGGTCTCACCCTCCGCGAGGATGCCGTCTCCGACCAGCCTCCGTACCGACCGCCACAGTGCGGTGTCGTCACCTCGCGGGTAGATGTCGGCCTTCTCCTGCAGCACCTGCTGCACATGGGCCGGGTCGGTGACGAGATAGGCGCTGGACACTCCCAGTCCAAGGCGTACGACGGCACCGCCGGACCAGTTCGCGATGTCGACGAGCGACTGGTGCGTGTTGCGGATTAGCCGCGGCAGTGCCTTGTAGACAGGAATGGCCATGGCCCTGGCACCTGGCGTCGTTCCCGGCATCGCGAGACTCCTCCCCACCGCGCCGGCCGGGCGCTCATGGTCACCCGGCTCGATGTCACAGTGGCCGCCAGTGTCCTAGGTGTAACGTGAGTGAGCAATGGGTGACCGATATAGTCACACCACAAATCACGATGGTCAATGCCTCCCCTCTGCGGTTGACGAGGGGTTGAGGGCTGGCAGCGTCAATCGCCGTGACTGCGCAACTCCTCGGCGGCCTCCGGACCGGCGTCCACGAGGCACGGGATGCGACGGTTTCATGGCCGGGCAAGGTCCGCCACCATCCCGGCCTCGCCTGGTCAGACGGCGGTCAGACCGCCGTCGATCGCGAGCGCGGCTCCGGTGACGAACGGGGCTTCATCGCTGAGGAGGAAGGCCGCGAACGCGGCGATTTCCTCGGGCCTTCCGATCCGGCCCACGGGGTGCATGGCGCCGGCGGCACGGAGTGCCTCCTCCGGGTTCGGGCCCATGTTGCCGCGCAGCAGTGGGGTGTCGACACCACCGGTGACGAGCGCGTTGATCCGCACGCCCGTCGTTGCCACGTCGAGTGCCGCCGACCGGGTGAGCCCGACAACGCCGTGCTTGGCCGCACTGTAGGCGGCCATGCCCGCCATGCCGGTGACACCCACGTTGGAGGCGTTGTTCACGATCGAACCGCCGCCGGAGGCCTGCAGGGCCGGGATCTGGTGCTTCAGGCCATGGAAGACACTGGTGAGGTTGAGGGCCAGTTCGGCACCCCAGGCGTCACCGTCGATGTCCGTTACCGGGCCGTACGCGGTGGCCGCGCCGACGTTGTTGAATGCACCGTCGAGCCGGCCGTAGTGGTCGACGGCCTGCCGAACCAGCCGCGCCATCTCGGCCTCGACCGTCACGTCGGTCGGCACGAAGAGGGCGTCGCGTCCGGCGGAACGCAGTTCGGCGGCGAACGCCTCGCCGGCCTCCGTGCCGCGAGCCGCCAGGACGACCTTCGCGCCCTCGGCGGCGACCCGCTCGGCGGTGGCCCTGCCCATGCCGGAGGTGGCACCGGTGATCAGAATGACCTTGTCTGCGAATCGGGTGGACACAGTTGATCCTTGTCTCTTGTCTGTGGGGTGTCTCAGTGGATGGGTGGTTCAGAAGGTGAGCACGAGTCGACCGCGGACACCGCCGGCGGCGAATCGGCGGTGCGCGTCGGGTGCCTCGGCGGCGGGCAGACTCTTCGCCACCCGCGGAACGAGCACACCTGCCTCGGCGAGCCGACGGATCTCGTCCAGCTTGTCCGCCCGGCCGGCGTAGTCGGGTACGAACGGCGTCAGGACCCTGATGCCCCGGGTACTCGCGGCCTGGTAGCCGCCGGGCTCGTCGGCCTGGCGGATCCGAAGCAGGGCGCCACCGTCACGTACGGCATCGAACAGCGCCGTTCCGAACAGCGCCACGTCGGCGACGGCGTCCACCCCGTCCGGGAAGTGCGCCCGGATACCGTTGACGACCTCGGGCCCTCTGGCCACCACGATGGCCGCACCGGACTCCCGGACCAAAGCTTCGTCGGCCGGGGCGGCGTCGGCGACCACGGTCAGCCCGGCGTTGCTGGCCATCTGGACCAGGTAGCCGCCGAGCGCCCCGGCGGCCCCGACCACGGCCAGGGTCGACCCTGCCGCGAGCGCGAGCTGGTCGAGCGCGAGCAGTGCGGTGAGTCCGTTCATCGGCAGCGTCGCCGCCGCCTCATGACCGACGCCCGCTGGCGCGCGAACGACCCAGCCGGCCGGACGCACCACGTACTCCGCATAACCGCCACCGCTGTTCTCCAGGGTGCCTTCCGGGGTCGGGGTCACCGGGAGGAGCATCGCCATCACCCGGTCACCGACCGAGAGGTCCGTGACCGTACCCGGGCCGATCTCGTCGACCACGCCCGCGACGTCCATTCCGGGCACGTAGGGCCCCGGCACCCCGGCCAGGGCCGACGCGTGCACGCCGGAGCGCAGCAGGGTGTCGGACGGGTTCACCGCCGCCGCGTGTACGCGTACCCGAACCTCGCCGGGACCAGCGTGCGGTTCCGGCAGTTCGATGACGCGCAGCACCTCCGGACCGCCGAATTCATGTAGACCAACAGCTCGCACGAACATCTTCCTCTCGGGGTTTCATCAATTGCCTGATGTCCTGGGTTCGCCGGTGCCCCCGCCGCCGGGCACTCCACACCCGTGCGCGTCGCACCCGGCTTGGTCGTCGGCACCGAGGACCGTCATCTCCGGTTGGCGTTCGGCCCAGGCCCGCCTCAGCACCTCGGCGAAGGCCTCGACCGACTGGGCGCCGGAGACGCCGTACCTCCGGTCGATCACGAAGAACGGCACGCTGGTGATGCCCAGCTGCGCGGCCTCGTCCTCGTCCCTGCGCACCTCGTCGGCGTACGCCCGCCTGTCGGCAAGCACGGCGTGTATCTCGGCCTCGTCGAGTCCGGCGTGGACGGCGATCTCCACCTGGTGCTCGGAGTCGTAGATGCTCCGTTCCGCAGCGAGGTTGCCCTGATAGAACAGCGTCAGCAGCTCATCGTGCAGACCCCGGGCTGCGGAAAGATGCAACAGCCGGTGCAGGTCGAAGGTGTTGCCGTGGTCCCGGAAGTCGACGAGGTAGTCGAGCCCTTCCTCCCGGGCGACGCCGGCGAGGTTCTCCTCCGCCGCCCGGGCCTCGGCCGCAGTCAGGCCGTACTTCTCCGCGTGCGTCGGGCCGGTGTGGGCCAGATGTCGACATGCATGATCTGCCTCCTTTCGAGAGGGGTCTGTCGGGTGCGAGGAGGTTGCACCGGCGGCCGGAGGGAGTGTGGGGTCTACCTCGTGGGCGGAACTCCGAGCGTCATGCCTGGCTGATCTGCGGCCCGGGCGCGTCAAGAGTTGTTCGCCCGGGGGCACGCATGCCGTCGAGCAGGATGGTGACGACGCGACGCCATCCGTCGGGCCCTGCTTCGACACCGAGACAGTGGTCGGTGTCCAACGGCGCGCGTGAGCAGATCATGATGTCCTGCCACGTCACGTCGGGACGCAGCTCGCCGGCGGCGTGCGCCCGCTCGGTCAGCCGGATGACGGCGTCCTGCAGTGCGGCGGTCCGCTGCGCCAGCTCGGGTGACGGTGGCCGTTCGCACGCTGCGGTGACCTCAGCCAGGCCGCGACTGTCCCGATGCGCCCCCGCCAATTCCATGACGAACTCGGCCAGCCCGTTCCAGGGGTCCGGGCGTTCGATACAAGCTTGTGCGGTCTCGCACAACTCGTCATACAGGCCGAGGACCACGGCGTCGAGCAGTGCCTCCTTGGTGCCGAAGCGCCGGTACAACGTACCCACTCCCACGCCCGCAGCCGTGGCGATGTCCAGAGCCGACACGTCGAGCCCTCGGGAGGCGATCGCCTCCCGTGTCGCAACGATCAGTTGGCGTCGGTTGCGGCGAGCGTCCGCCCGGACGTCAGACATGGGACCCGGGCCCGACATACGAGATCCGGCGCTCTCCACTGTTTCCGAGCACTCCCGACGCGTCCCGTAGCCGGAACGTCTCATGGAGATAAGTCACGGGGGCCTCCCTGCGTATCCAACAACAAATGAGGATCACTAGGCGGACGAGCGTCGTCCGTATCTGACTCTAGCTCAACGGGACGAGTGCCGTCCGCTTTCTGGGCGTCCGGGACCGTGACCCTGACCACCAGCAGGCAGGCGACGTTCCGCTTCGACCACCGGACCCCCCGCCCGACCGCCCGCCCCACACCTGCCGGCGGCGGCCCGCCCCGATGCCCCCTTGAGGGGTGGCCAGGGTCACCTGGTCGACCGCCAGAAGAAGCGGACGATGGTCGTCCTCTTGGGCTAAGCTCGCCATCGCCCGAAAGCGGACGCGCCTCGTCCGTATAAAGGTTCGAGCACTATGCGCGGTATTGCCCGGTCTGAGGCTTTCGTCTTACGAGGGCACGAGACCGAGCCGTCCGGGACCGTTACAGAGACGAAAGGAACCACGTCATGAGCAAGCAGGAAACCGGTCGCGCAGCGACGCTGCGGTCGCGGGTCAGCGCGGCAGCCGCGGCTGCCGCGTTGCTGGTCGGCGCCGGGGTGGGCGTAGCAGCCCTCACCTCCCAGGCGGCGAGCGCGCACAACCACCCGACGAGCGCCTCCTCCACGTCACTCGCTGAGCGGGTGCAGCGCTTGGAAGACATCGAGGAGATCCACCAACTCAAGGCTCGCTACTTCCGCTTCGTGGACGAGAAGAAGCACGACGACCTGGCCGCGCTGTTCACGCCCGATGCCAAGCTCGTCACCGATGGGATCACCTGGAAATCGCCGGAGGAGTTCGCCCACACGATCCGCGACCTCACCGGCGCCGCCCCGTCAGCCCACTCGGGAGCCATGCCTGAAATCACGATCACGGGACCGGACACGGCGTCCGGAATCTGGTCGATGGAAGACATCCTTACCTTCCCGTCCGGCCCGAACGCCCCTGAGGGGCACAACGGCTACGGGCAGTACCGCGAGACCTACAAGAAGGTCAACGGTCAGTGGCTTATCGATTCGGTACTGCTGACCCGCTTCTGGATGGAACCGCTGCCCGCCTGGACTCCTCCGGCAACCACGAACGGCAGATGAGGCACGTGGCGTGTCGGGTTGCGTAACCCGACACGCCACCACCCTTCCCAACCGCACGCCTTCGGCAACGCGAGCGCTTCCGGACCAGCGCATGTCCGTTCGCTGCTCCGAGGAAGGGCGACGGCCGCCGGGCGATCGAACGCGCACGACCACCGGCGGGATGTTCGCTCGGACCGGACGGGATGCGAGGCTGAACACGTCTGCTGGGCGAGGCGGCGGCGTCGGTGCTCGGCCGGTTCGTGTTTCATCTTGCGATGCCGTCCGCCCTGTTCCTGGCTCTGTCCCGCGTGCCGCTGGCCGGCTTCGCCGGCCGCCCGCTGCTCGCCTTTGGGATCAACACCGCAACGGTCATCGGGTTCGGCTGGGTCGGCGCGAGCTGGTTGTTCGGTCGGGAGCCCGGCGAACGGCCGATCTGGGGCATGGCCGCCGGCTACGTGAACTCGGCGAACCTCGGCATCCCGATCGCCACGCAGGTGATCGGCAACGTGTCGTTCCTGGCGGAAGTGGTGCTGCTGCAGGTGCTGGTGGTGACGCCCGTGATCCTGGTCGCCCTGGACCGGCGCCGCGACCCGGCCGGGCGGGTACGGGTCCGCCGTATCGCCTCCCTGCCCGTTCGGAACCCGGTGATCCTGGCGTCGCTGCTCGGTGTCGCCAGCCAGGAGTACGGCGTCGGCGAAACGGTCGCCAACCGGGCGGTGGTGGTGACCACAACGCTGTCGCTGGCCACCCTGGCCGCGGCGGCGGCACTGCTCGGGTAGCGTCAGGGCCAGTCGGATCGAGCTGTCAGGCGTACGAGGGCCGACGCGGGTCCAACAACTCGGAGACGCGGCCACGGTCCAGGATCTCGATGAGCGCGTTGGTGCCGCGCTCGACCTTGACCGCGATCTCCTCCGGATGCAGAGGGATCAACGCGAGCAACGCGATTCGGATGCCGTCGCCGACGTCGATCGTCCCGGCCTCCGGCGGCACCCGCACCATCGGCGTGACGACGACCCCGGCGAACGGGGTGTCCGCCGCGTACGGCTGCGCGGGGTCGCCGTTGGGCACGGAATGCCACTCGCCGATCCAGGTTCCGTACTCGTGCGGTAGCCGAGCCACCTGCTTGAGGGCCTGCACCGGCCACCCGGCTTCGTCGCCGAGCCCGGCCGCCTCGGTCAGCGGCCAATCAGCCGGCAGGCTCAGCATGAGTTCCGCGTACGGGCTGATGTCGTGACCTTCCGGGACTGCCATCGGCAGCTCACTCATCCCCGAGGTGATCAGCGTCCGGTACGGGCGTTCCTCGGTCGGGGCCACGACATAGACATGCACACCGACCAGGTGTGAGGCGATCTCGTGGTAAACGAACTCGACGGGCCCGAAGTGTTCCTCGATGTGTCGGTCGATCGCGTCGGCGAAGGCCTGCTGCGGCCCCTGCGCCGGCACGAACCCGTCGTGCAGCGACTGATGACGGAGAACTCCTGACCCGCGCGGCTCGTCCATGGCGAGGCAGCCTATGCAGGGGTTCATCGAGGGCGCGACCCGGGGGCGGGCTCGTCGAATCTCCCACCCGCGCCGCCACTGGTAGTCACGAACGGCGGCGGACACCCGGTGTCGACGCGCACGGTAGGCGGGCCGAATCCGGATGTCGGATCCGGGCGGGGCCAGGCATCATCATCGCGTGAAAGACCGCCGAGTGATCGTCATGGTAGATGACCTTCGTTCGTTTCTGGATGGCCGTAGCGCCGCGGTGGCCCGTACCAGTGCCGCCGGAGTTGACCTCATCGATCGGTACCGGGGCCGCCGCCTGGACGAGCTGTGGCTGGACCATGACCTGGGCGGGGACGACACGATCTGGCCGGTCGTGGAGGTCCTGGAACGGGCCGCCTTCGACGAGCGCCCTTTCGACGTACGGCGCGGTGGACGGTGATGGCGTCGCGGGGCTAGCCGGCCCGGCTGCGCCTGGACACCGATGCCGGGGGTGCCAACGGCACCACGGGCGGGAGCGGCGCGACATCCGGGGAGGCTCGGAAGGCCGAGATGGCGAGTGCGGCGAAGCGCCGGGAGGCGGTGACCTGGGTGGTCAGCGAGGTCGCGTGGATGCCGCTGTTGGCCATGAGCACGAGGAGGACGTCGTCCAGGACGAAGTCGGGGCGCAGGCGGCCCGCTTCCTTGGCGCGGCGCGCCAGTTCGTCGATCGCTTTGAGCGCGTATTCACGGCGCGCCTCGAAATCAACCGCGTGGGGAAAGTTCGAAATGAGAGCTGCGGTGAAGCCTCGATCGCGAGCGTGCAGTTCACACATTTTTTCGATGACGAGACAGAAACCGTGCCATGGATCCGGATCGGCGAGGCCCTCGTCGACAACCGTGTGACACGCCTGCATCTGTTCCGCGAATGCCTCGGTGACCAGCATCTCCTTGGTCGGAAAGCGCCGGTACAGGGTGGCAGGCGCAACACCGGCGCGCCGGGCGACCTCCCGCATGGGCACATCCAGGCCGTCCACGGCGAAGACCGCGCGGGCGGCCTCGACGATGCGCTCGCGGTTGTCCAGGGCGTCGGAGCGAAGGGTGTGAGGCAAACGATCGGTCACGGCTCTCACTTTAGCCAGGCCGACAGCGGCGTGCGTTAACGTCCGTCGGCATGAGGGCTTTGCAATTTTCGAAGTACGGTCCCGCGAGTGTCCTTGAGGTCTCGGAGGCACCGGAACCGCACGCCGGACCGGGCCAGATTCGGGTGGCCGTTCGGGCCTCGGGTGTCAATCCTGCCGACACATACGTGCGCGCCGGCCAATTCCAGGAGTGGATTCCGCTTCACCTTCCGCACGTGCCCGGTGTCGACGCCGCCGGCGTGGTGGATGAGGTCGGTGACGGGGTGACCACCGCTCGGGTGGGCGATGAGGTTTTCGGGATCACCGACTACGCCCAGATGGGCGGGGCGAATGCCGAGTACGCCGTCCTGGCCGCGTGGGCACCGAAGCCGGCCGCCCTGACCTGGGAGCAGGCCGGCGGCGCGGCGGGCAACATCGAGACGGCCACCCGAGTACTCGACCGGCTGGGCGTCAAGGACGGCACCACGCTGTTGATCGAGGGCGCAGCCGGCGGCGTCGGTACGACAGCGATCCAGCTCGCGGTCGCTCGCGGCGCGACCGTCATCGGCACGGCCAGCGAACGCAACCATGAGTTCGTCGCCTCGCTCGGGGCGATCCCGACCACCTACGGCCCCGGACTGGCCGAGCGGGTCCGCGCTCTGGTGCCCGGCGGGGTGGACGTCGCACTCGACTGTGCCGGCTCTGGTTCCGTACCCGACCTGGTCAGCCTGGTGGCGGGCCCGGACAGGGTGGTGAGCATCGCCGACATCAACGCCCCGGCCCACGGCGTACACCTGTCGCGCGGCTCTGGCCCCGGCGCGGACACCCCGGCTCTCGAGGGAATCGCTGCCGCCGGCGAACTCGCCGAGCGGGGCCGTTTCACAGTGCCGGTCGCTGCCGTGTTCTCCCTCAAGGAGGCGAGCGCCGCCCACGAGTTGAGTGAGTCCCGCCACGCGCGGGGCAAGATCGTGCTGAAGCCGTAGGGCAGCCGAGCGTCTGTCCACTGACCCGGGCGCGCGCGGTCGGGCGAGCACCGGCACGACGCCGGCCGGCAGGCACCGACACGTCGGGTAGCTGCCCCGGACCCCGGTCAGGGGTCCGGGGCCGCGTACGTGGCCGCGAAGCGAACCAGAACGTCGTCGACCCGATCCACCCCTGTTGAAGACGCAAATACCATCGATGGGCATCAGTCGAAGCGCGTTCGACGTCCCTTGCAGGAGGTGTCGCGCCGGACCTGATCGTGGCGCTTGCACGACGTGTCCCGACCGGCGACGGCACGGGCGTCGGGTGTGCACACCGTACGCTCGACTACCGCCTCCGGCGAGTAGAGGAGCTGATCGGGCTGCGACCCGCCGCGACCCGCGGTGTGCGGATCCTGACCGCCGCCTTCGCCTGGACGGTCGCCGACCGGCTGCGGGAGGAACGAGGGTACGGGCGTAGCCGGTCGACCGCCGCCGGCGTCGCGGCGGTCGACCGGTTCACCCGTGCGGCCTGGTCAGCAGGTGACCTGCACGATGGGCGACTGTGTCGTCAGCGTCACCGACGGGGGGTAGTAGCCGCCGGGAGCGGTGTAGGTGTGGATGCCCTTGGTGACGTAGTAGTTCGGCACAGCCTGGCAGATCGCGAAGGCGACACCGGTGTACTTCTTGGTGCCCGGGCCGGAGTTCAGGCCTCCCACCGACACCAGGAAGAAGCCGCTGCCGGGGACGTACTGGTACAACTCGGCTTGCGCACCGATGTACGGGATTGGCGCGTCACACCACGAATCCGCCTTGCCGTCGAGGCTGCCCGGGATGCCGTTGCCGCCGGTCGACGCATGTGGGTACTGGGCCCGTGCGTTGCAGGTGATCACATCCGCGGCGGCTGCCGTGACCGGCCCGCGAGCGGTCGACGTCCGGCTGAACGTGGGCGTCGTCGCTGCGGCCTTTCCGCCGGCCAGAGCCTGTGCCGCTGCGAGCACCGACTGGGGGATCGTCCCGGCAGCCATGGCGGCCCCTGCCGCACTGGCCGGAGAAGCAACGGTGACCCCGGAGGCCAGCAGCAGTGCGGCGAGCCCGATGCCGAGCATGCGACGTCTGAGCATCTTCCCCTCCTACAGATCGTTCCCCGAAGTGGCGGGGGAATCGAAGAACATGGTGAGGAAACTATTCAGCGGACGTCGTGCCACCGTCTTCGTTAAGAGTCGCAAACCTGCAGCTGATCGACTCCTGTCTTTGTCATGCCGCACAACGGTCGGCGCCACCTCCGGGATCTGGGCACACCGGGGCCGCACCAGCCCCGCCAATGGCGGCAGCGTCGAGCAGGGCTTTCGACTGCGCCGGGCGTCGGCCCGACTGCGCGCGACCGGCCACTCCGCGCCGGTGTCGACCTCAGCCACGTCGCGTTACCCCCGTCACTCCGCTTGGCATCCGGAACGCGGTTCCGTATGTTGTTTACCGGAACATTGCTCCGGTTGGCGGCATGCTGAACCGGACGGGCTCCACCACACCGAGCACCGCTGGACGTCTGAAGGAGAAACAGTCATGCAGTACCGCACCTTGGGCCGCACAGGTGTGCAGGTCAGCACCCTCGTGCTCGGCGCAATGAACTTCGGCAAGATCGGCAACACCACCCAGGAGGAAGCCACCGCCATCGTCGACGGCGCGCTCGATGCGGGGATCAACCTCATCGACACCGCCGACGCCTACAGCGGTGGCCAGTCCGAGGAGATGGTCGGTAGGGCCATCGCCGGCCGTCGCGACGACGTCATCCTGGCCACCAAGGCGACCCTGCCGATGGGCGACGAGCGCAACCAGCGGGGCGGCTCACGCCGCTGGCTGGTCACCGCACTGGAGAACAGCCTGCGCCGCCTCGGCGTCGACCACGTCGACCTCTACCAGATGCACCGGTGGGATCCGACGACCAGCGACGACGAGACGTTGTCGGCGCTGACGGACCTGCAGCGCGCGGGCAAGATCCGCTACTTCGGTTCCTCGACCTTCCCGGCCTACCGCATCGTGCAGGCGCAGTGGGCTGCCCGTGAGGGGCGTCTGAGCCGGTACGTGACCGAGCAGCCGAACTACTCGATCCTTCAGCGTGGGATCGAGACCCACGTGCTGCCCGCGACCCAGGAGTACGGCGTGGGCGTGCTGGCCTGGAGCCCGCTGGCATCGGGCTGGCTGTCCGGGGCGATCCGCGCCGACCAGGAGATCACCACGAACCGCTCGGGCTTCATGCAGCATCGCTTCGACGTCAGCATCCCCGCCAACCGCGCCAAGCTCGACGCCGTCGAGCAGCTCGCCACGGTCGCCGACGAGGCCGGCCTCAGCATGATCCAGCTCGCGCTCGGCTTCGTCACCGCGCACCCGGGCGTGACCAGCGCGATCATCGGTCCCCGCACGATGGACCACCTCAGCTCGCAGCTCGCCGCCGCGGACACGGTGCTGTCGGTCGACGTGCTGGACGCGATCGACGCGATCGTGGCTCCCGGCGTCGACCTCGCCGCCCACGAGAAGAACGACACCCCACCCGCCCTGCTGGAGCCGGCGCTGCGCCGCCGCTGACCACCCGGCCCGTCAGCGACCAGGCGGATATGCGCCCGCACGTCCGCCTACCGCCGACCCTCCGCAGAGCCAGACCTTCCAGGCTCGCGCCGAAAGGGGGAACAGCCCCGTGCCCCCCAGCCCTCGCCCAGCCTCGGGCTCATGACCGCGCCGATGCAGGTCGACTACGACGACATCCTGCGGGTATGGCAGGAAGCGGACGAAGGCTGGGCCCTGCACGCGGACATCTGGAACCTCGCCCTGGTGAGGTTAGGCCGCGTCGGTGGTCCGGACTCGCCGCTCGCGCAACCAGACCAGCAGCACCATGGCGATGTTGACCGCGCCGAGGATCAACAGGGACGCGTCACCGGAGTCGGTGGACCGGTCGATCGCGTAGGGCTCACCGTCCGCCATCACCGTGTTGACGATCCCGAACAGGACGTTGTTCGCGACGTGGAAGGCGACCGGCGCCTCGATGCCGCGACCGATGACGGCCATCACGCCCGTGCTCACGCCGATGAACGTGTAATAGCCGAACAGCCACGGATCGGTCGACCCGTGGACCACGGCGAAACCCAGGCCGGAGACGACGAGCCCGACGACCAGGGCCGGACGCACCGCGCGCACCCAGGACGCGGCGGCGGGCAGCACGGCACTTCGGAACATCAACTCCTCACCTGCCGACTGCAGCGGCGTACTCAGCACGGTGACCACCAGCACGCCGACCGTCGTGCCGGTGACCCCGAAAGCCGTCCAGCCCGGGGAGTCCGGCGCGACAAGCGCCACGACACCGATCCCGACACCCACCAGCAACGCCGCCGTGACCAGGTAGTACGCCAGGCGGCGGGCGTCGAAGGCTCGGGGAAAGCTGATCAGGCTCCGCCACGGCACCCTGGCGATCCACACCAGGAGCAGGATCGCCAGGACTCCCGCCGCGCCGATGCTGACGTTGACGGCCAACAGCTTCAACGGCGTGAAGTCGGCCGACATCGGGTCGTCGCTGCCCTCGACGAGGCCCACGACCTGGTAGAGCACGATCTGGAGAAGCAGCATCACCGACGGCGGCACCAGGATCACCACCAGCGGCTTCCACCAGCTCATCCGCAGGTGCGCGCCGAACGGCCGCGAGCTGTCGACGGCCGGCCCGGACCGCGCCGACGTCACGAGACGCGATCCTCCGGCGTCGGAAGGTCCCGGGTGTTTCGTCCTTTGCCAGGGTCCGTCGGATCGTGAGGCGCTCATCGGGATGTTCCTTTCCAAGATGCTGGACATCCCATTGCAGCGCGCGCCCGGCACGTCGGGCAGTGACACCGTGTCACCAGCTCACCGTGACATTCCGACGTACGCGTCCGACCTCTCAGCCGGCGAGGTCCGCTGCTGCGGCGGGAAATCGAGGCGCGGCCTGCCATGCGTCGCCGCCGTCACAACGCGGTGACGGCCACCTCGGCCGCCTGGGCGATCAGGGCGTCGTCGTAGTCGGCGTCCTTCTGGTCACGGGTGGACAGCGCCGCGAGGACGATCGGCGCGCGGTCCGGAGGCCAGATCACCGCGATGTCGTTACGGGTGCCGTAGCCGCCGGCACCGGTCTTGTCCCCCACGATCCAGCCGTCGGGCACCCCGACGCGGATCAGCTGGTCGCTGGTGGTGTTCCCCTTCCACCACCCGTTGAGCACGTCGCGGTCCGCCGGTTCGAGGGCGTCTCCCCCGGCGTACGCCCGCAGATCCTCGGACAGGGCCGCCGCGGTGTTGTCGTTGTACCGCACCGCCCGGTTCAACTCGGCGTCGGTGGTCCCGTCCAGAACCTCGGCGGCCACCAGCCGGTGTGTCACAGACGTCATCGTCGCTCCTTGTGTCAGGGCCGTCGGTCCGGCGCGGGCGCCACCGGTCGGGCAGGACTCGACAGTGGCCGGGATCTGACATGCGGTCCAAGACGGAGCTGACGTTGTTGATGCTGATGTGGCATCACCGGGGCGGTGCGTCGGCGTCAGCGGCCGTAGGTCTCCAACAACCGCAGCCACACCTCGCTGACCGTCGGGTAGGCCGGAACCGCGTGCCACAGCCGGTCCAGCGGGACCTCGCCGACGATGGCGATGGTCGCGGCGTGGATCAGTTCCGCGACGTCCGGGCCGGCGAGAGCGAAGCCCACGATCACCTTCCGGTCCTCGTCGACGACCATGCGGGCGTGCCCCCGGTAGCCATCGGCGTGCAGGGAAGCTCCGGCGACGGCCCCTAGGTCGTAGTCCACGACCCGGATTCGCAGCCCAGCTGCCTCGGCCGCAGCCGCGGTCAGGCCCACCGACGCGATCTCCGGGTCGGTGAAGACCACCTGCGGTACCGCTCGGTCGTCGGCCGTCGCCACGTGCCGGCCCCACCGGCCGTCCTCGACCTTGTCGCCCTTCGCCCGGGCAACGATCACGTCGCCCACCGCCCGCGCCTGGTACTTGCCCTGATGGGTCAGCAACACCCGCCGGTTCACGTCGCCCGCCGCATAGAGCCACTCGCCGCCACCGACGACGCGCAGGGTGTCGTCGACCGCCAGCCACGCGCCGGGCGCGAGCTTGATGCGGTCGAGGCCGATGTCCTGAGTGTTGGGGGTACGACCAACCGCGACCAGCACCTCGTCAGCCTCGACGCGCTCGCCGGAGGCGGTCTGGATGTGGACGGCTCCGTTGTCGTCGCGGTTGACGGCGACGGCCTCCGCGCCGAGGCGTACGGACACACCGGCCTCGCGCAACGACTCCGTGACCAGTTCACCGACGAACGGCTCCGCCGACGGCAACACACCATCGCGGGCCAGCACCGTCACCGCAGACCCCAGGGCGGCGAACGCCGTCGCCATCTCGGCCGCCACCACGCCACCGCCGATGATGGCGAGCCGACGGGGAACCGAACCGGCCGAAGCGGCCTCGCGGTTGGACCACGGCGCCGACTCGCGCAGCCCGGGGATATCCGGCAACAGGGCGCTGCTGCCGGTCGCGACGACCACGGCGTGCCGCGCGGTGAGCGTCGTCGTGACACCGTCGACGCCAGTCACCTCGACAACGCGGGCGGAACTGATCCGCCCCTGACCGCGGTGCAGGGTGATGCCAGCCGACTCCAGCCAGGACACCTGACCGTCGTCCTGCCATTGCGACGCGAAGGAGTCCCGCCGGCCCAGCACCGCAGCCGCGTCCAGGCCTCCCGTCACCGCCTCCCGTGCACCCGGCAGTTGGCGAGCCGCGCGCAACGCGGACGCACTGCGCAGCAACGCCTTGGTCGGCATGCAGGCCCAGTACGAGCACTCACCGCCGACCAACTCCCGCTCGACGATCGCGGCGGTCAGCCCGCCCCGCACGACCCGATCGGCCACGTTCTCCCCGACCGGACCGGCACCGATCACGATGACGTCGTACTCGATGGCGGTCATGTCAGTTGCCCTTCGCGGCACGGCCGAGGCGGACAGCCGCGATGAGGAAGAAGATGGCGCCGGGAATGGCGTAGCCAGCAGCGTTGGTCAGCGACGGGTTGGTCGCCGCGGCGCTGGCGATGAAGGACCCACCAGCCAGAACCGAGATGCCGCCACTGATGATCATCGGCCACTGCCCACCCATTTTCCGACGGGTGACACCGACGATCAGCTGCACCAGACCGGCCACGACCGCCCACGCACCCCACACTCGCAGGATCGCGGGAACACCGGACGCGCCTGCGACGCCCACCCCGACGGCTGCGACCAGGCTGACCGCGATGTTCACGTACAGCAGGGTCGGCGAGCCGGTGGCCCGCGACGAACGGAGGTCGTAGACGGCGGCACCCACGTCGAACAGCGGGTAGAGCACGAACAGCGCCACCGCGAGCGGACCGACCTCCTTGGCGGTGGTGATCGTCACGCCAGCCCAGACGATGGCGAATGCGAAGCGGACGAAGTACAGCCGCCGCAGTGCGGAAGCCGTCTGGGAGATGCCGGGTGAAGCAGCAGTGGTGGTCACGGGTGACCCTTTCAGCGGAGGGGCTAAGGAGACCGATCGTTCTGTCTTGTTGAGCATGACAGAACCGCCTCACACCGTCAAGACCGAACGTTCTACCCCTCGTTTGCACGCGACGCCGCCGCCGACGGTCAACCGCACTGTCGGATTTGCCTACGGGTATTAGGTAGGAGCATAATTGCCCTAGGCAATTAGGGGCGTGATGGACAGACCAGAACTGACGCCGGAGCGTCTGACCCGAGCGGGGGCGTGACCTGGCCGACGAGGTCGGCTTCGACCAGGTCACCGTGGAGGAACTCGCCGATGCCGTCGCCGGTCGGGCCGGCCGGGACGCTCCAGCAGCGTTCGCTGACGCCTACCGGGGCTACGCCAGGGAACACCCCGGCCGGTGCGCCGCCGCCGGCTCGGCCCGGAAACGGCGGCCGGCACGCGCAGATGGCCCGCGCGATCCTGCGGGGCTACGGGTTGGACGAGCCGGGCGCGACCCACGCGGTCCGGATGCTGGGCAGCGTCGTACACGGCTACGTCAGCTCGGAGCTGACCGGTGGTTTCGAACACCGAGCTCCCCACGCGCTGGAATCCTGGGATTGGATCGTGGATTCGTTCGACACGGTGTTGCGTAACCACAGCGCCCGCCGACCCGACGAGGGCCGCACCATTGCCAGCGGTTCCCAGCGCGGAGCGCCGATGACCATCGAGATCTCGATCGAGAGGCTTGAGGGAATGCCCACCGAACACCAGTGGATCACCACGCCGGTCACCGCGGGTCTCCTGCGCGGCTTTGTCGATCTGGAGGCGACCACGCGCGGTCTACTGCCGCATCGGCTGACCGCCCGGGCGCGCCAGCAGATCCCCGACGACCAACTGGCCATGGCTGAGGCCCAGCCCTCCGGCGTGCGGCTGGCCTTCCGTACCCGGGCCACCACCATCGAACTGGACGCGCTGCCCACCAAGCGGGTCTACCAAGGCTTCCCGCCCCCACCGGACGGCGTCTACGACCTGCTGATCAACGGTCGCCTGGCCGCACAGGCCTCGGTGCCGGAAGGCAACGTCCGGACGGTCACCGACATGTTCACCCAAACCTCGGTGCTGGCCGAAGGGCCGTCCGGCACGGCCCGCTTCGCGGGTCTGCCGGAGGGTGAGAAAGACATCGAGATCTGGCTTCCGCACACGGAGATCACCGAGTTGATCGCCCTGCACACCGACGCGCCCGTCGAGCACACCCCGCCCAGCGGGCGCAGGACGTGGCTGCATCACGGCAGCTCCATCAGCCACGGCTCGAACGCCGGTCATCCCACCGCCATCTGGCCTGCCCTGGCCGCGGCCGAGGGCGGTGTAGAGCTGGTCAACCTGGGGTTCGGCGGCAGCGCGTTGCTCGACCCGTTCACCGCCCGCGCTATGCGGGACATCAGTGCGGACCTGATCAGTTGCAAGATCGGCATCAACATCGTCAACAGCGACGTGATGCGTCTACGCGCCTTCACCCCTGCGGTCCACGGCTTCCTCGACACTGTCCGCGAAGGGCACCCGACCACACCACTGCTGGTCGTGTCCGCCATCCTGTGCCCGGTTCAGGAGGACACGCCCGGCCCCCTCGCGCCGGACTTCGAGGGCGGGACTCCGCGGTTCAAGGCCACGGGTGATCCGGCCGAGCGCAGCGCGGGGAGGCTCACCCTCAACGTCATCCGCGACGAGCTCGCCCGGATCGTCGGACAGCGCTCGGTCGATGACCCGAACCTGCACTACCTCGACGGACGCGACCTGTACGGCGAGGCCGATTACGCCGAACTGCCGCTTCCCGATGAGGTGCACCCCGACCCGGCCGGACATCGCCGCATCGCCGACAACTTCGCGCGTCTCGCGTTCGGCGACGGCGGCCCCTTCGCCACCAAGACCGGCTGACCCGCTGGGGTACGCCGCGTAGCGACGGACGAGCCGGTGCTGTTCGGCGTAGTTCGGGCCCGCGCAGGCACGGGCCGCGCGAACGACGAGACGACGGTGCGGGCCGCCGCCGGGCGGCCCGCACCGTTGTCAGACGCCGGGCGCGTTACGCCCGTCTGCCGGAATGCTGGTGGCTGGTGAGTTCGCGGCCTACAGGTCGACCTTCGTCACGCGGGAGGATTCGTACGTCGTGGAGGCCGCGGGGAGGCCGGGCACAACAGAGACGTCCTTGACCAGCATGCCGGTCGTGGCGTCGACGGTCAGCACCTCGCTGCCCTCGCCGCCGAACACCTCGGGGCCGGCGGTGATCGTCAGCGTGGCCGTGCCGTGGGTGGTCGAGTCCTTGACGCTGACCGCGGAGATGGTGGACAGCAGGCGCAGCACACCGGCACGGACCCGCGTGTTGCCGTTGCCAGCGGACAGCGCTTGGGTGCTGTACGTCCACAGCGCGTTGTCGAAGTGCCGCTCAACGGCCTGAGGGCTGTACGGCTTCGGCTCGGCGTTGCCGCCCTTCTGCTTGATGATCACCTGGACGTCCGCCTGCTGCTTGTCCCACACCGCCTTCTGCGCTGCGGGGTCGAGGCCCACCAGCGGATCCTTGGCCGCCTTGAGCATCTGGGTCCGACCGTCGGCCGGGCTGCTGTCCGCCGCGGCGACTGCTGCCTTGAGGAGCGGAGCGTAGCCGCCGTCCGTCATCTGGTCCTGGTGACGGGCGATCGCACGCTTGATGTCCTTCACGCTGTTGCCCGTATAGATCGCGTGACCATCGGTGTACAACGTGTAGACGACCTGCATGGTCTTGGTGCCGTGGACCTGCGTCGCCTTCACCAGCCACGCGTCGCCCACCGCCGGGGTGACCGTCTTGATGGACCCGGCCAGGGTCATCAGCGGCGCGCGCTCGGCCGACCCGTCGACCGTGGTCGAGCCCGAGGGGGCGGCTGACGAATCCTTGCTGGCCACCATGTCCCCGGGTGCCGACGAGTTGAGCACCACCGCGACGACTGCCGCCGCGGCGGCAACCCCCACCCCGGCGCCAACGCCCAATCGGCGCGCGATACCGATCCCGCGGCGGCGCCGAAGCGCCGGGCCGGATTCGTGGTCCCGCGTGTTTGTCGTCGTCTCCACGATTGACGTCGCCTCCATAGTCGTGTCCTCCGCCGATATCGCGCCCCGCAACCGCACGGTTCCCGGGTCGGCCATAGCCGCTCGCAGCACCGCCCGCGCCCGCTGATACGCCTCCGGGCGTAGGGGTTCTGCGCTGCCCAACGCACCGACCAGATCGAGCTCGTCGGTCATCGGTGTCTCTCCTTCGCGCTGTTGCGGTCCTTCAGAAGCGCGGACACCCCCGGGGCGTCGCGCAGTGCCGTCCTGGCCTGGCTCAGCAGCCGCCGCGCCGTGCCGGCCGGTATGCCGAGTGCCCGGGCGGCGTCGGCTGCGGTCAGGTCCTCCCAGGCGACGAGCCTCAGGACTTCCCGCTCTTCGGGTTTGAGCCGCGTCAGGGCCGACCGGAGTACCGCCCGGGCGTCCACGCCGAGGTCCACCGCCGACCACGGATCCCATCCGGTAGCCACGTCCGGCACGTCGGCGACCAGGTCCTCGGCCGGCCGGGACCGCCAGTAGCGCCGTAAGCGATTCAGTGCCACCCCGTACAGCCACGGCCGCGCATCGTCGTACCTCCGGTCGTACGATCGCCGCGACTCGAATGCCGCAACCCAAACCTCGCCGAGGAGGTCCTCGGCCGCTTCCCGCCCAGCCCGGCGAACGAGGTACGAACCGACGGCGGCCTCATGACGCTCGACCACCTCGACGAAGGCGTCGACATCGCCATCCAGCGACCGGCCTATCAGATCCGCATCCGAAGCCATGGCCCTCCTCGGCAAAGTCCGCGCTTCACCCTGACATTGCCGATCGGGCGGGAAAGTGTTCAGACCCCAGGTCCGCGCCCAACAGCGACTTCTCGGCGGCATGAGCGGCTGCGACGTGGCAGCGATTCACCGCTCGTCACTTCCGGCCAGGTCGGAGAACGCGCCGAGCCGCAGCCGCGCTGCTATGTGCTCGGCGAACCAGGCGTAGAAGTTGCTGGTCGGGTCGAGGCCTGCGCGGACCGCGTTGCGCCAGTCCGGCTGGTCGAGCACCGCGAGGTACCGCTGCACTACGCGGTCCCGCTGCGCGGCCGTGCAGCCGTATCGGTCTGCGGGCCCCGCCGTCAGACAGTGGGCGATCATCGCGGCATCGACGTACCGGTTCGCTGTCGGCGGCTGCCGGGCGAGGTGAGCCGCATGCGCGGCCAGGACGACAGGTGCGGGCGGGTAGTGCGCGAGGGTCATGCCCATGCCTGCGCAGTCCGCCATGGTCCTCAGGAGCCGACCGGTGTGATCGATCAGGTCGTCGTCGGCATCAGGGCTGGTGATCGCTTCGTGCAGATGCGCTGCGGTCGCCACCTCGCCGGCGAAGTAGCCGTTGAGGTAGTCGCCATCGCAGGCGTGGCGCAGCAGCCACGGCCGGGAACTGGCGGCGCCCTGTCGGCACAGCGCCTCGACGACGTAGACCCGGCCCCCACCGGTGACACGTTCGGCGAGCCACTGCAGTGCTTCCGCACCTCCACGGCGGCGTTGCAGCGCGTCTGCGGCTAACGGCCCACACTGGTCTGACAGCAGGCCGATGGTTTGGATCAGCGGGATGTCGTCCTCGGCCCCATCGGTGGCCAGCAGCGCGAGCCCGACCGTGGCGGCACTACGGTCGTTGCTGTGCCGCACCAACCACCGGCCGGTCTGCCGCACGCGCTGCCGGTCCGCGCGCAGTGCTGCGGCAACGATGTGGTCGTTGCGATGGATCGGGACGTAGACATCGCGGAACGCGTCGACAAGGTCACTCGCCGGGGCGTCCGGCCGCCTGAAGTGGGTGTCGAGGATGACAGCGACATCAGCGCCGTAGAGTCGTCGATCCCGCACACGCCGGGTCGACGGCCGCGACCGGTAATGCTCGTCGTCCGGATACGGCTCACCGTCGCGAGGCAGAGCCCCGTCGGGGTGTTGTCGATGGAGACGCAGAGCGTGCTCGAACAGAGCGATCCGTGGTCCGAGCGGTTCAGACTCGGTCATCACGCTCACCGGCGGACGGAAGACTCGATTCTTTCGATCATGGCCGCGACGATCCCACCCTCGCGTACCGTTGCGCAAGCGGCGGCGCCTGTCAGGCGCCTTGTGAAACTGCGATGATGACGCGTGATCATCCCCGGATACCTGGACGGGTACGAACCGCCATTCCTACGGTCGCCGCTGGTCGACGGGTCCGACATCATGTCCCAGGACCTGTTCTGGCCCGCTTTCCTCTGCACCGTCGGGGGATCCACGTCGGTGACAGACGCCTTCGGCGTCGACCCAGCCGACCTGGAGCAGATCGTCGACACCTTCCTCGACCCGCACAGTTGGCCAGTGTTCTCCCTGCCACTTCCCGGGCACTGCCGCCTGCACGTCATCATGCGCAACGCCGACGACGACGGCGGCGTCGACTACGTGCTCGATCCTGGCACCGGTGACGCGTCGATCCCTCTCGCCGCCATGGACGGACACTTCCGAGGGCCGGCGTTCGCGTGGCCGGAAGTCGTCGCCGCAGCGCACCACCCGGATCAGGACCACACCCCCGCCCAACGACTGCTCCTCCTCGTACCGGCCTGCGCCGACAGCAGCCGCCCACGCGAGGCCGTGGACCTGGTCGCGAAAGCCGTGACCGCTCTGGGCGCCCGGTCCGACGTACGCCAGGTCAGCGAAGAACTCCTCGACAGCGGCAGGTACTGGACGCCGTGCCCATGGGTGAACGTCGACGACGTCCTCGTCGGCCGTGGATCACACACCTACCGCCGCTACGGAGGAGAGCTGTCCCGGGAACAACTCCGCCTCATCACTGACACGCTCCAGCCCGAACGCAGCACGCATCTGCCGCCGTCAGGCGCGCCGACGGTCAAGGACGGCGGTCGCCGCTGAGGCAATGTGGAGGGTCTACACCGTTCGGTCGAGGGCCGGCGAACTGTCGAGCAGGCTGCCCAGTCGAGCAGCGGATTCGTCGGTCAGACGATAGACGCCCTGGAGGCTGACGGAGCGTTCGAGACGACCGTCGACGACGTACTTCAAGGTGCGCTGTTCTCCGCGTCGGTTGCGCCACGTCAGCGTGCTGAGCAGGTCGCCGGGGACGGCGACGTCGAAGCGGATCGGCGTTGCCTCGACATGCACCGGATCTGCCCCGCATCCGTCGGCGCCGAGCATCGCCCAGTCGTCGTGACCGGGATAGGCCGGGTCGCGCCACGTTGCCGGCGCAGCGCCGCAACAGGCGCGCCGCTGTTTGTCGACGACACGGAGACGGCTCACCACGTAGACCACGCATCGGTGGACGTGCAGCGCAAAGACGTCGTCGCCGACACCCACGCCGGCCCAACTGGGCAGAGACTGATGCACCCCGCTGAATGCCACCGGCGGCCGGAGGCCGGTGCAGCGCCTGCGGAGCTCCCGGCAGACGTCCTGGGTCCACAACGCGGTGAAGGCAGCCGACATGGTCGTGATCATAAGAGTGACGACCGACAGTTTCGATCCATCATCACCACGGCTTCGATGGTGTCGTCGGTGCCGAAGAGCCACGTTGCGGTGTGGGGAAATGCGTCCTAGCGTATGCGGCATAGATGAACATGAGTCGATACCGGGGGGCGTAGATGCGCGCGATGGCCGCTTTCGTTGTCGCTTGCCTCGCCATAGCCGTCGCCCCAGCCTCGGCGGCCAGCGGGGCGACCCTCGCGTGGCGGGCCTGCCCGGGTGTTGACGACACCCGTCTGAGCTGCGCCACCGTCCAGGTGCCGCTCGACCACGCACGGCCGTCCGGCCCAACGATCGACATCATGATCTCCCGGCTCCCCGCGACCGACCCGGCGCTTCGCCGCGGGGTGCTGTTCACCACGGGCGGCGGGCCGGGTGGTGCCGGTGTCCCGGAGCCGCTGAATCTCGCCACCATCGTCGATCCGGCGGTCCGCGACCGGTACGACATCGTCGGGTTCGACATGCGCTTCGTCGAACGCAGCACTCCGATCACCTGTGGCCAGCCGGAGGAGGAGCCGGGCGGCTACTGGGTGCGCACCGCGACCTATCAGTCCCTGGAGGACACCGCCGCCGAGGCCCGCGAATACGCCCGCGCCTGCGCCCGGCACACAGGTTGGGCGCTTCCGTTCGCCACGACCGCACAGGCCGCCCGCGACATGGACGTCATCCGGGCACGCCTGGGCGAGCGGAAGCTTTCCTTCCTCGGGGGCTCGTACGCGGCGATGCTCGGCGTCGCGTACGGCACGCTCTTCCCGCACCGGGTGGACCGGTTCGTGCTGGACAGCCCGGTCAACTACGACCTCGCCTGGCGCCCCTACGAGCTGAAGCGACTTCCGGCCTTCGAGCAGAACTACGCCGCCTTCACCGGGTACGTTGCCGACAACAGCGCGGCGTTCGGGCTCGGTGCCACGCCGGCCGACGTCGCGGAAACCCTGAGCAGGGCTTTCGCCGAGGCGGCGATTGAGCCGATCGTGGCCGGGGATCACGCCTGGACCACCGGCGAGTTGGGCTCCCTGACGGTCATCGCGACGTACTTCGAACATCTGTGGCCGGTGGTCGCGACCAACCTGGCCGCCATCGTCGCCCGCACCCCGCCACCGATCCCCCTCGACCCGCGACCGACGCCCCTGCCCGGGACGCCGGGCGTGCCGGCGGACAACCACACCGCGGTCAACATGGCCTTCCGCTGCGGCGACAACGTGTGGCCGCGCGACCTGGCGACCTACCGCGACGACCTGGCGCGCCTCGGCAGCCGCTACCCCGTCTTCGGCCCGTCGATCGCCAACCTCAACCCCTGCGCCTTCTGGCCGGTCAGCCAGGACAACACCCCGCCGCTCGCCAGCAACCGGGCACCGGCGGCGCTCGTCCTCGCCGCACTGCGCGACGCCTCGGTGCCGCTGGCCAACTCGACCGCGACGGCCCGGTCCATCACCGGCTCACGGCTGGTCACCGTCGACAAGCAGACACACGTGCCTCTGCTCAGCGGCCAGGCCAACGCCTGCCTGACTGGCATCGCCACCGCCTACCTGGTGCACGGACACCTGCCGAAACGCAACACGGCCTGCTGAGGGACGTCTCATCACTCGGCCAGGGCGAGATGCGATTCGTCTGCCGCACCAGGCGGATGGTCGTCACGGCTCTGATGGTTCCAGGCCGGTTCTCGCCTCGGCGGGTCGGGCCGAGCACACCGACCAGGCTGGCGATGGGTGGACGCAGCCCTCAGCGGAGGCCAGCCAACCGGGGCAGACAGTCGGGCGCGCCACGAAGAACGACGTTCCGACAGCGAAGCTCGGGTTGGTTCTGGAACTGACGTTGAGCGACTACCGTCAGCGCGTGCTCGATCCCACGATCATTTTCGACACCTCCGGCCCGCAGGAAAGCCCGCTCACCGACGAGGTTCCACGGGAGGTGGAAGCGCAACTCGGGCGCAAACTACCCGCCGCGTACGTCGACCTGGCCCGGCGACACAACGCCGGACTGTTGGCTCGTAACGCCCATCCCTCGCCCAGCCGAACCTCCTGGTCCCCAAGCCACGTGGCGGTACACACCCTGGCGGCGATCGGACGGACTGCCCCCCACCGGCGGGTCCGCATAGGAGGTAGCGATGATTGAGTGGCTTGACCATGTCTGGTCTCAAACACGCACTGTGCAGATCGTCGAGGGCGGTGAGGATGCCGGTCCCCTTGGCGGACGTGCAGTTCTGGCCGAGCTGCCAGGCGCTGTGTCTGTCGAGGCGGCGCGCGAGTTGACCACGAAAGGTCGCTTCACCGGTGACATCTGCCGTTGCCACGGTGGGCCGACGATCGTGCTCCGCGATGCGACAGGCGACGTGCTCGCCGGCGCAGGTCTTCATGGCCACGGCTCGGTCAGCTGGGAGCGGTCGCGCTTCCGTAACGACCTCGTCGTGGCGGATCCCGCGGCGCTGCACTTGTTTCTGGCCGGACACGGAGTGCCGAATCAGTTGACCACCTTCCTGGCACCGTTGGCTGACCTGCTGAACCTGCACGAGGGTCGTCCGCAGTTCCGGCCCGCCGGTAAGAAAGGCAAGCGTTATCTGGACGAGCGCGGGGTTCCGGACGTGCTGCATCCTGTGTTGGTCGCTGCCACCGGCCAGCAGTGTGGCGAGCTGTCCGATGCGCACGTCGACGACATCCGTCGAAGGCTCACCGCCGCCATGCCCTCACCCACCGCCAGGGCGGCGACCCTGCTGTCCTGGCTGGGCCGTCTCCCCATCCCCGCCGAGGCCCTGTGGGGTGAAGGCGTCCTGGTACGCCAGCTACTCGCCGACCTCAGCCTGCCCGACGTCGCGGTCGCGGCTGCCCAAACCCACACCGGACACGTGGCGACAGGGACGATCAACCTGATCATGCATTCCGGCGACGACGGCACACTGGCCACCGCCATCAGCCCGACGCTGCGTCGACTGTTCCCACCGGCACCTGCTGCCAACACCCCCCGACAGCCGCCGTACGGTCAGACGACGCACCGCCCGTTGCCGTAGCTCGCACAGCCGTCATCGGGGTATTGGTAGCTCCCGGCGCGCAGCTCCGCGGCACGGCCCGGCTCGAAGGCGACCTGGACGACCTGCTCAAGCTGTTGCCGTTCCAGCTGCCCAGCGAGGCGCAGTGGGAGTACGCAGCGCGAGCCGGCACCACCACGCTGACGTTCCGCGGGGACGAAAAGCCCGACGAGGACCAACTGCTCGACGATTTCGACGACGAGACGCGCACGGCCGCCGGCGAGAACGCGTTCGGGCTGGCGGCGATGGGGTCGGCGAACGAGCTCTGCGCCGACATGTGGATCCCCGGGTTCAACGGTGCGCCGGCAGACGCACGACCACGGACCGGCGACGGGCCCCGCACTGTGCGCGGCGGAGCCGCCGACCTCTACCCCTGGCAGGGCTGCGACGAATGGTTGCTGCTGCTCTCCGCCACCCGGTACGAACACGCCAGCTTCGCGGCGGTACGCCCGGCCGTACCACTGCCACCCCGGTGATGGTGGTCTGAGCGGATCCCATCTTCGAGCCGGCAAACAGGCCGACGATCGCCGACCAGGGCTGCGGCGTCACCCGTCGTTGCGGATTCCCCCGCTCCCGAGGCCCTACGCCGAGGGTGACCCGACCCGTGCCGGCCGGCGGACCCGGGCCGGCGGGGCGGGCAGGGCCCTGCGGTCGACCTTGCCGTTGGCGGTGGCGGGTAACTCGGGCAGCAGCACGTGGCGCAGCGGCACCATGTGGTCGGGAAGCTGCTCGGCCAGGAACGCCCGCAGCGCCGCCTCGCTCACGTCGCCCGCGTCGGCGTGCCGTTCGGTCACCACGTACGCCACCAGGGTCGGTGCCGCACCCAGGTCGTCGCGGAGCAGCACCACGCTGTTCGCGACGAGCGGGTGGCTGTTGAGCACCGACTCGATCTCGCCGAGTTCCACCCGCTGCCCACGGATCTTCACCTGCGTGTCGATGCGCCCGCCGTAGTTCAGGTGACCCTGCGGTGACCACCAGGCCAGGTCGCCGGTGCGGTACACCCGCTGGGGATGCCCGGCGACGTGCACGGTGCCGAACCGCTCGGCGGTCAGGTCGGGCCGTCCCGCGTACCCCCGGGCCAGGCAGTCGCCGCCGACCACCAGTTCCCCGGGTACGCCCAGCGGGGCGAGTGCCCCCTCGTCGTCCAGGACGTACGCCGTGACGTTGGTGATCGGTCTGCCGATCGGGACGGTGGGGTCCGGTTCGGGTCGGCGGCACGGCCAGGCGGTGACGTCGATGGCGGCCTCGGTGGGGCCGTACAGGTTGTCCACCCGCACCGTCGGCAGGGTGGCGGTGAGCTTGTTGACGAGCTTCGGCGGCAGGGCCTCCCCACTGCAGATCACCCGGCGCAGGGTGGCGCACGCGGCGACCCCGGGCTCCTCGACGAACAGGGCGAGCATCGACGGCACGAAGTGCACCGTGGTCACCGCCTCGCGGGCGATGACGGCGGCCATCTCCTGCGGGTCGCGGTGCGCCTGGGCCTCGGCCGTGACCAGCGTCGCGCCGGCCAGGAAGGCCCAGAGCAGCTCCCACACCGACACGTCGAAGGTGTACGGCGTCTTCTGCAGCACCACGTCGCCGGGCCCGATGCGGTACTCGTCCTGCATCCACGTCAGCCGGTTGGCCAGCGACAGGTGGGTCATCTGCACACCCTTCGGCGCCCCGGTCGACCCGGAGGTGAAGATGACGTACGACAGCCCGTCCACCACCTCCTCCGGCGCGCGGTAGCCACGCCAGTCGACGGGCGAGGCGGGCAGGTCGGCGCCGGCCAGTGGTCGCACCGGAACGGCCGGGGCTGCGCCGGTGCCGAGCGCGGCCCGTCCCTCCTCGTCGGCGAGCGCCAGCGCGGCGTCGGCGGTGGTGAGCATCAGGTCCAGCCGGGCCTTCGGGTGGGACGGGTCCAGCGGCAGGTACGCCGCTCCGGCCAGCAGGACACCGAGCACCGCGACGACCATCTCCGGGCTCCGCTCGGTGCACAGGGCGACGACCGATCCGGGGCCCACGCCCTCGGCGCGTAGTCGCCCGGCGAGCGCGGCTGCCTCGTCGAGCAGGTCCCGGTAGCTGCGGTCGCGTCCCCCGCCGCGCAGCGCGACGGCGTCCGGGGTGCGCTCCGCCTGCCGGCAGATCGCCTCGTGCACGGGTGTCCGGGGGGCCGGGGTCGGCGCGGGGTTGAAGCCGAGCAGGGTGGCCCGCTCCCGGGGGCCGACGAGCACCGCCTCGCGCACCGGGCGGTCGGGGTGGGCGGTGAGCCATCCGCTCAGGGTGTCCAGTCGTTCCTGGAGGTGGGTGGGATGACAGTGGTCGCCGGCGAGACAGACCGGCACCGTGCCCACCATTCCCGCCGCCCCGCCGGGTGGGCCGGGCGTCACCAGCACCACGTCCACCGGGGACAGCTCGGGCGACGGTGTCGGCGTCTGCGCGCGTACCCCGGTCAGTGTGGTGTCCGGGTGCACGCGCAGCGTGTGGTCGCCGTGCGGGCCGCGCACCGTCACCGACGTCGCGCCGGAGAGGCGGTGGGCGAGCACGGCCGCCACCGCTGCCGCGTGTGCCAGGTCGGTGTGGTCGGTCATGCCGTCACCAGCTCGGCCAGGACGCGCGGCGTGGGTCGCGCGGACAGTCTCTCCATCGGGATGCGGACGGCGAAGCGGCGCTGCACCTGGTTGACCATGCGGATGAACAGCAGAGACTCGCCGCCGACGGTGAAGAAGTCGGTGTCCGGCCCGATCTCGGGCGAGCCGAGCAACCGGCCCCACAGCTCCACGATCTCGTCCACCACAGTGCTCTCCCCGGCAACCGTGGGAGGTGGCGCAGGTTCGGCGGTGTCCGGGGCCGGTGGCGGTGTCGCGTCCAGCCAGTGCCGGGTACGGGCGAACGGGTACGTCGGCAGCGCCACCCGCCGCGCCTGGCTGTCGCCGCGCACCGCCGCCCAGTCCACCGTCACCCCGGCCGTCCAGAGTGCGCCAAGCCCGGCGAGGACGTCGGCGGCGTCGGCCCGCGGCGTCGGTCGCGGCTGTACGGCGAACCCGGGCACCCCCCGTCCCTGCGGCGTCTGCCGGGCCATGCCTGTCAGCGCGGTGCCGGGACCGACCTCGACGAGCACGGGGTCGGGCAGCTCCAGCGCGGTCAGCAGGGCGTCGTGGTAGCGCACCGGGCTGCGCAACTGTGTCGCCCAGTAGCCCTCGGCACGCGCCTGGCCGGTGCCGAGCAGCGTGCCGTCGACGCTGCTGACGACCGGGAGGGTGCGGGGTCGGTGGGGCACCCGGTCGGCCTCGACGCCGAGCAGCCGGGCCGCGTCGGCCATCATCCGGGTGTGGAAGGCACGCTGCGCGGGCAGCGCCCGACAGGGCACCCCGGCCGTGTCCAGGCGCTCGCGGAACGCGGCGAGCGGGGCCGGCGGTCCGGCCACGACGGTAACGTCCGGCGCGTTGCGGGCGGCGATGTCGAGGTCGTCCAGGCCCGCGAGGTGTTCCTCGACGGTGCGCGGCCCGGCCAGCACGACCAGCAGGTGGCCCTCCGGGGCGTCCTGCATGAGCCGGCCCCGGGTGGCGACCAGGCGCAGCATGTCGTCGTCGGCCAGCTCACCGGCGAGCGCGGCGGCCGGGAACTCGCCGACCGAGTGACCGATCATCGCCGCCGGGCGGACGCCCCAGGACAGCAGCAGCCGGCCGAGCGCCACCTCGTACAGGGCCAGGGCCGGCTGGGTGACGTCGGTGCGGTGCACGACACCGTGCGGGTCGTCGTCGACGAGGACGTCCCGTAGGTCCAGCCCGAGGACCGGGGCCAGCAGCTCCGCCCCGTGGTCGAGGTCGGCCCGCACGGAAGGGTAGTGGTCGTAGAGGCCCCGCGCCATGGCGGGGAACTCGGCGCCCTGCCCGGGGAACAGGAACACCACCCGGGGTCGGCGGGCCGCCGCGCGCACCCGCGCCCGGCGCAGCCCGGCCAGCGCCGTCGGGACGTCCCGCGCGGCCACCGCCAACCGGTGCGGGAAGTGCCGGCGGTACGTCTGCGCCGTCACCGCGACGTCCCGCACGGACAGGTCGGGGCGCTGCCGCACGTACTCGTGCACCTGTTCGGCGGCCTCGCGGACCGCATCCGGGGTCCGCGCGGACAGCACGATCAGCTCGGCGGGGCCGTCGGCGGCCGACGGCTCCGGCGGAATCGGGCCGTCGGCCTCCTCCAGCACCACGTGCGCGTTGGTGCCACCCAGCCCGAAGGCGCTGACCGCCGCCCGGCGCGGGCCGTCGGCGGCCTCCCACCGACGGGCGACGGTGTCCACTGTGAACGGTGACGATGCGTCCAGCAGCTCGGGCCGGGCCTGCTTGAGGCCGGCGAGCGGCGGGATCTGCCGGAAGTGCAGGGCCAGCGCGGCCTTGATGAGCCCGGCGACACCGGCGGCGGCGTCGAGGTGCCCGACGTTGGCCTTGACCGAGCCGATCGAGCACTGTCGCTCGCCGCGACGGAACACCTCGGTGAGCGCGGCCAGCTCGATGGCGTCGCCGACTTCGGTCGCGGTGCCGTGCGCCTCCAGGTAGCCCACTGTCGCCGGGTCAACGGCGGCGGCGGCGTACGCGCGGGTCAGCACGTCGACCTGCCCGGCGATGCCCGGCGCGGTGTAGCCGACCTTCATCCCGCCGTCGTTGTTCACCGCCGACCCCTTGATCACCGCGTACACGGTGTCCCCGTCCCGGCGGGCGTCCTCGGCGCGTTTGAGCACCACCAGGGCGACCCCGTTGCCGGGCACGGTGCCGTCGGCCGTGGCGTCGAAGGGCCGGCACGTGCCGTCCGGCGACATGATGCCCTTCGTCTCGTAGAGGTACCCGGCCTGCTGCGGCACGGCCACGCAGGCGCCACCGGCGAGCGCCACGTCCGAGTCGCCGCCGCGCAGGCTCTGGCAGGCCAGGTGCACCGCCACCAGCGACGTCGAGCAGGCGGTCTGCACGGTGATGGCGGGCCCGCCCAGGTCCAGCCGGTAGGCGATCTTCGCGGCCAGGTGGTCCTTCTCGTTGCCGAGCACGACCGACAGCAGCCCCTGCGACTCGACGACGTCGGGCTGGGCGAACACGTGGTGCAGCGCGTAGTAGTTGAACCCGGCCCCGGCGAAGACGCCGACGCGACCGAACGGCCGCTCGGTGGCGAGTCCCGCCGACTCCAGCGCGGCCCACGCCGTCTGCATCAGCAGCCGGTGCTGCGGGTCCATCGTCTCCGCCTCCCTCGGGGTGATACCGAAGAAGGCCGCGTCGAACAGGTCCGGGTCGGCCAGGACGCCGCGCGCCGGCACGTACGCCGGGTCGTCGAGCCGGTCGGCGGGCACCCCGGCGGCCAGCAGTTCGCCCCGGGTCAGCGCACTGACGGTGGTCTTCCCGGCGACCAGGTTCGACCAGTACTCCCAGACGTCGGCGGCGCCGGGGAACCGACCGGCCAGGCCGACGATCGCGATGTCGTCGTTCATGAGGGTGCGCCTGCTCTCTCGGTCTGTGCGTGCAGATGCCGGGCCAGCGTCTGCACGGTCGGGAAGCGGTAGAGGTCGGTGAGCGGGATGGTCCGGCCGGCCAGCCGCTCCTGGAGCAACCGGCGCACGATCGCCAGGCGCAGCGACTCACCGCCGACGTCGAAGAACGCCTCGTCGACGTCGAAGTCGTCGGTGCCCAGCGCCTCCACCCAGGCGCCCGTCACCAGCTCCTCGAACTCGGCCAGCGACGCCGAGCGCTGGGCGGGAACCCGGGCCGGCGCGGCCGAGGTCTCCGGCGGGGCGGCCGAGGTCTCCGGCAGCGCTGCCGGTCGGGCCAGTTCGCCCAGCGCCCGCAGGTCGACCTTGCCGTTGCGGTCCAGCGGGAACTCGGTCACCGTCACCCACTGCTGCGGCCGGGCGTAGGGGGACAGGTCGGACTCCACCGCGCGGCGCACGGCGGCCACGTCGACGCCGTCCGGGTCGGGCTTGAGCGCCGCGCAGAGGCGTACCCCGCTCGCCGGATCACCGGTGGGGAACACCACCGCGTCGCGGACGCCCGGCTGCGCCCGCAACCGGCGCTCGACGTCGACCGGCTCCACCCGGTGTCCGGCGATCTTTACCTGGCGGTCGTTGCGGCCCAGGAAGCGCAGGTGGCCGTCGGCGCCCCAGCGCACCAGGTCCCCGGTGCGGTAACGGCGTACCCCGTCGTGGCGCACGAAGGAGGCGTCCGTCCTCGTCGGGTCACCCAGGTACCCGTCGGACAGCCCGGTGCCGCCGGTCAGCAGTTCGCCGACGGCGCCCGGTGGGACGGGACGACCCGACGCGTCGACGACGGACAGGTCGGTGCCGTGCACCGGAGCACCGATCGGCAGCGGGTCGGGCGTCGCGTCGGCGTGCTCTACGGAGTACGTGGTGGTGAAGGTGGTGTTCTCGGTGGGGCCGTACCCGTTGGTCAGGCGCAGGCCCCGGCAGGCCCGCAACACCTGGCGCACGTGCGGCGGTGACACCACTCCCCCGCCGGTGAACAGCTGCCGCAACCCGGCGAACGCGTCCGGACGGTGGTCGGCGACCAGGTGGAACACGCCCGAGGTGAGCCAGGCGTGGGTGACCCCGGCGGTGCTCAGGACGTCGGCCAGCCCGCGTGGCGTCGGGTCCTCCGGCGGGAAGACCACCACCGTGTCGCCGGTGGCCAGGGGCACCAGCAGCTCCAGGGTGGACGCGTCGAACGCCAGCGGGGACAGCCGCAGCATCCGCATACCCGGCCGCTCGGCGAACATCCCCGGGTCGTCGGCCAGTCGCAGCACCGCCCGGTGCGGCACGACGACGCCCTTGGGCACGCCCGTCGAACCGGACGTGAAGGAGACGTACGCGGTGCGCGCCGGGTCGCTCGGCGCCGCCTCGACCGGGTCCGGCCCGACGGGCGTCCGCGGATCGACGAGCGGGCAGTCGACGACTCCCGGCCAGGGCTCGCCCACACCGAGGCGGGCCCGCGCCGCGACGGTCGCCGCGAGATGGGTACGCCACTCGGCGGTGGCGTGCTGGTCCACTGCCACGTAGTGCGCGCCGAGGCGCAGCACGCCCAGCACCGCCACCGCCTCGGCGGCCGAGCGGGGCACCTCCAGGAGAACCGCGTCGCCGGCACGCACCCCGTGGCCGTGCAGGAGACGGGACTGCTCGACGGCGGCGTCGTGCAGGTCCCGGTAGGTGAGCGTCAGCCCGGTGTGCGCGTCGACGAGCGCGCACCGCTCGCCCGCCGACTCCGCGTACGCCGCGAACCGGTGCCACACGTCGTCGGCGGTGTCGCACGTCCCGCCCGCGCCCAGCTCGCGCAACCGGGCGCGCTGACCCGCCGAGAGCGTGGTGACGTCCCGCACCGTCGCGTCCGGGTCGGCGGCCAGCTCCCGCACCGCCGCCTGGAACGACTCGACCAGCTCCCCGGCGTCCGCGGCGGTCAGCAGCGCTGTCGCGTACTCCAGCGCGAACCGGGGACGATCCGACCACGACTGGAGGTAGAGCAGGGCGTCGAACACCGCGCCGGCGCAGTGGCCCTCGTGCACCCGCCAGGTACGGTCGCCCACCACCAGCTCGTCGGGCACCAGCTCGTGGTGGGCGGCGAAGCCGAGCTGGGCCAGCGGGTTGCGGCCCGGGTCGGTGCCGGCGCCCAGCGCGGAGACGACGGTCTCGAACGGCACGTCGGCGTCGGCGACCGCCGCGGCCAGGGCGTCGGCGATCCCCCGGACGAACTCCCGGACGGTGCTGTCGTCGGTCGCCGCGCAGCGCACCGGGACGACCCGGGTGCAGAGGCCCACCAGGCGGTCCATGCCCGCCTCGAACCGGCCCGCCGCCGGCACCCCGAGCACCAGATCGTCCAGACCGGCGCGGCGGGACACCGTCAACGCCCAGGCGGCCAGGGCCACCGACGTGACTGTCACCCCGCACTCCCGGGCCAACCCGGTCGTCGCCTCCGCCGCCGCCTCGTCCAGGTGGAAGCGCAGCCGGGAGCCGCGCCCGTCGGCCTCGGCGACCGGCGGCAGGTCGGTGGGGAGCGTCACCGTCCACGGCGCCCCGGCCAGCCGCGCGGTGACCCGGGTCAGAGCGGCCTGCAGCGCGCCGGACGACTCCTGCGCGGCGAGCCGGGTGCCGACCCAGTCCGGCGAAGGGGCCGCCTCGGTCGGGCCGTCCCCGGCGTAGAACTCGGCGAACTCCCGCGCGACCAGCCCGACGCTCCAACCGTCGCTGACCGTGTGGTGCACCAGCATGGTGAGCAGGTCGCGCCGGCCGGTTCGGGTCAGCACGAACACCACGGGTGGCTGCGCGAACGGGCGCAGCACACGCGCGGCGGTCGGGCCGTACAGGTCGTGCACGGCGCGTACCGCGTCGTCGTCGGGCAGCGTCTGGTGCAGCAGGCGCGGCTCGTAGGGCGCGGGCAGCACGATCCGGGCCTGGCGGGGGTCGCGTACGAAGCGGGTCCGCAGCGCCTCGTGTCGGGTGGTCAGCTCGCGCAGCGCCCACCGGACCCGGGCCGGGTCGAGGGGCCCGTCGGCCTCCACCGTGAACATCAGGTGGTACGGCGCGTCCTGGTCCAGCAGGTGCGCGGCCAGCATGGACCGTTGTCCCGGCAGCAGCTCCCGCTCGGCGGGCCGCCGCGCGACGACGGGTGGGGCGGTGTCGACGAAGTCCACGGCGCCGGCGAGGGCCTGGGCCAGCGGCAGCGCCGACAGCAGGCGGGCGCTGTCCACGTCCGCCCGCAGCTCGCGTTGGCCCAGCGCGACGAGGGCGATGGCTTGGAGCGAGGTGCCGCCCAGGGCGACGAACGACTCGGTGGCGGCCATGGCGCGTACCTGATCGGGGGTGCCGCCGAGCACCCGTGCGGCGAGCGGCGCCCAGGCGGCGAGGTCGGGGGCGACCATCACGCGGTCTCCGCCCCGGCCCGATCCAGCGGCACCTCGCTCGCGACAGTGCGCAGGTCGGCGAGGCGGGGGTTCTCCAGCACGTGGCCGAACATCACCGCCAGGTTGAGTTCCTGGCGGATCAGGGTGCTCAGGCGCAGCGCGCTGAGCGAGTGGCCGCCGAGGTCGAAGAAGTCGTCGTCGTCGTCGACGGTGTCGACGCCGAGCACCTCCATCCACAGTTCTTCGAACTCGGCCACCCAGGTCCGGTCGTGTACGTCGCGCATCAGTGTCGCCTCTCTGTGGTCGGGTCGGCTCCGGGTGCGTCCAGGTAGTGCCGGGTGGCCGCGAAGGGGTAGGTGGGGGCGGGCAGCCGGCGGCGGCCGGTGTCGTGCACGGGGTCCCAGGCGTCGGTGAGACCCCGCTGCCACAGCGCGCCGACGGTCGCCAACAGGCGGGCGTGCCGGTTGGCGGGAAGCGGCGGCTGGTCGGCGTCCAGGTGCGGGGTGACGGTGGTGCCGACCTCGATCCAGAGCACCGGGTCGGGCACGGCGGGCGGCGGCGTCGACGTCGGGGGGCGGCGGGCCGCGGCCCGCCAGAAGGCGCTGTCGTCGGGCCGCCCGTCGACGAGCAGGGGCAGAGCGGCGGGGTGCAGGCGTACCCCGGGGTCGTCGGTGTCGCGCAGCAGCGCCAGCGCGTCCGCGAGTGACATCACCCCGGCCACGACGGCGGCGGCCACCGCGCCGACGCCGTCACCGGCCAGGGCGCGCGGGGTGACGCCCCGGCTGCGCAGCGACCGGGTCAGGCCGACGCAGGCCAGCAGCCGGTCGGTGCGTTGCCGGGCCGAATCGTCCAGGTCGTGCCCGCGCAGTAGCGCCACGCCCTCGTCGACGGTCCGCCGGTACACCGGGTCGGCGTCGTAGTTGGGTCGGTTGCCGGTCAGCTCACCGGCCCCGGTGAGGTGCAGCGCCACCCCGCGCGCCCGGGCCGTCGCGTCGACAGTGCCGACCCGGGGAACCCCGTCGGTCACGCCGGTCAGGACGGTGGCCCGCCACTGCAGCTCGGCGCGGCCGGTCCGCAGCGTGTACGCGAGGTCGGCCAGGTCCCCGGGGGCGGTTCCCGCCGCGAACGCGGTGACCCGGTCCAGGCTGTCCTGCGCCGCCGCGGCGGTCTTCGCGGAGACCAGGACGAGCTGCGGGACGTGCCGGCGGGGCCGGGGCCGGGCCGGCGGGGCCTCCTCCAGCACCACGTGGGCGTTGGTGCCGCCGATGCCGAAGGCGCTCACCCCGGCCCGGCGTACGCCGTCGACAGGCGCCCAGGGTCGGGCGGTCGTCGGCAGCTCGAACACCGAGCCGTCCAGTCGGATCGCCGGGTTGGGCGTACGCAGGTGAGCGATCGGGGGAATCGTGCGGTGGGTCAGGGCCAGCACCGTCTTGATCAGGCCGACCACCCCGGCGGCGGTGTCCAGGTGTCCGACGACCGACTTGACGGCACCCAGCGCGCAGGGCGTCCGGTCGGGCCGGGCGGAGTCGAACACCTGCCGCAGCGCCGCCACCTCGATCGGGTCGCCGAGCGCGGTGCCGGTGCCGTGCGTCTCGACCAGGCCCACGGTGTCCGGGTCGACGTCGGCCACCTGCAGAGCCGCCGCGATGACGGCGGCCTGACCGGTCGGGCCGGGCGCGGTGAAGCCGGCCTTGCGGGCGCCGTCGTTGTTGACCGCGGAGCCACGGATCACCGCGTGCACCGTGTCGCCGTCGCGCAGCGCGTCGGTGAGGCGCTTGAGCACCACCACGCCCGCTCCGTCGCCCGGAACCGTCCCGTCGGCGGCGGCGTCGAAGGCGCGGCAGCGACCGTCGGCGGAGAAGATGCCCCCGGGCTCGTGCAGGTGCCCGCGCCGGGTCGGCGGGGCGACGGTGGCCGCGCCGGCCAGTGCCACGTCGGCGTCGTAGGTGAGCAGCGCCTGCGTCGCCTGGTGCACCGCGACGAGCGACGTCGAGCAGGCGGTCTGCACGGTCAGCGCCGGCCCCTGAAGATTCAGCTTGTAGGCGATCCGGGTGGCGGCGAAGTCCTTGTCGCTGCCGATGATCACGCCCAGGCCGCCGGCCGCCTCGACAGCGCGGTCGTTGGGCCACACGTTGTCCAGCAGGTAGACGTTGAGGCCCGTGCCGACGTACACGCCGACCCGGTTGCCGTCGGCGGCGATCGGCGGGTGACCGGCGTGCTCCAGGGCCGCCCACGCGCACTCCAGCAGGATCCGCTGCTGCGGGTCCATCAGGGCGCTGTCCGACGGTGAGTAGCTGAACAGCCGGTGGTCGAAGCGGTCGGCCTCGGCGAGGACCGCCCGCGCCGGCACGAAACCGGGCCGCTCCACCAGATCCTTGGGTACGCCCCAACCGACGAGCTGCTCGGGCGTGAAGACGCTGACGGCGTCGACGCCGTCGTGGACGTGTCGCCAGAACCGGTCCAGGTCGCGGTCGGCGCCGGGCACCCGGATGGCCATGCCGACCACCGCCACCGCGGCGCTGTCGTCCAGCTCAGCCACGGCCGGCTCCCACGCTGCGCCGCCGGTCGGCCAGCAGGGCGCGGCCCTGGCGGCGCTGCGCCGCGTTGGCGTCCGCGACGACGGGTGCGGCCTGTCGCAGCGCCGCCGCGCAGCCGGCGACCGTGCCGCAGCGGAAGAGGTCGGTCACCGAGACGTCCAGCCCCTCCTCGGACATCCGCTGCTGGAGCGCGATCAGCGCGAAGCTGTGGCCGCCCAGGTCGAAGAAGTTGTCGTGCAGCCCGACGTCGGGTCGCCGCAGCACCTCGACCCAGCAGGCCCGGATTCGTTCCTCCAACCCGGTGCCGACGACACCGGCGGGCGTCGGCGACGGCGCGGTGGTGGTCCGTGCCGCGCGGCTGTCGGCCAGCAGGCGGGGAAGGTCCACCTTGCCGTGCGCGGTGAGCGGGATGCTCGCGACGCTCAGGATCCGCGACGGCACCATGTACGCCGGCAGTGTCTCGCGCAGGTGCGCCCGCAGGTCGTGCTCGGCGTCCGGGCCGATCCCCTCGACCACGAACGCGACGAGCTCGTCGTCCTCGGCGGCCACGGCGCACGACCGCACCGCCGGGTGGGTGAGCAGGGCGCCCTCCACCTCGGCCAGCTCGACGCGGTAGCCGCGCACCTGCACCTGCGTGTCGTTGCGCCCGAGGTACACCATGCTCCCGTCGAGGCCCCACTTCACCACGTCGCCGGTGCGGTACATGACCCCGCCGCCGTACGGGTCGGGCGGGAACCGCGCTGCGGTCAGCTCCGGGTTGTCCAGGTAGCCCTGCGCGACGAGCGCGCCGCCGCAGTACAGCTCCCCGGGCACGTTGAGCCCGGTCGGTCGCAGGTCCTCGTCCAGGACGTAGCAGCGCCCCGACGGCAACGGCACGCCGATGGCGCCCTCACGCACCCGGGGCACGTCGGCGGCCGACGCCTGGAAGATCGTGACGTGGATGGTGCCCTCGGTGATGCCGTACATGTTGACGAACACCGTCCGCAGGCCCGGCGCGTCCGCGATCAGCGACGCCAGCCGCGACCAGCTCAGCGCCTCCCCACCGAGGACGACGTAGCGGATGCGGGAGGTCTCGTCGGCGTCGAGCGTCCGCAGGTACGGCGGCAGCAGGCGGTAGAGCGCGCCCGGGGTCTGGAACAGCACGGTGACGGCCTCGCGACGCACCAGCCGGGCCAGCCGCTCCCGGTCCACCAGGTCGACCCGGTCGGCGATGACCAGCCGGGCGCCGGTGGTCAGCGCGCCCCACATCTCCCACACCGACGCGTCGAACGAGAACGAGCTGGCCGCCAGCCACACGTCGGCGGCCGTGACGTCCAGGCCCGCCGGGGTCGGGCTGTTCAGCGCGTCCAGGCCGCCGTGCCCGACCAGGACCCCCTTGGGTACGCCCGTCGAGCCGGAGGTGTAGATGACGTACGCCGGGTCGTCCGGCCCGGGGAAGGTCTCCTCGCGCACGGGAACCCCGTCGAGGGTGTGCGCGTCGGCCAGAGGGGTCCCGCTGTCGCGGGTCAGCGCTGCGGCCGCCTCGGCGGTCTCCGGGTCCACCACGAGCACCGCCATCCCGGCGTTCGCGGCGATCAGCTCAAGGCGCTGGCGCGGGTAGTCCGGGTCCAGCGGCACGTAGACGCCACCCAGCTTCCACACGCCCAGGATCGCCGCGACGACTGCCGGTGAACGGCCGAGCAGCAGTCCCACCCGGACGCCGGGGCGGACACCGCGGTCGGCCAGGCCCGCCGCGATCCGCCCGGCCCACCGGTCCAGCTCGGCGTAGGTGATCTCGACGTCCCGGTGGCGTACGGCCACCGCCTCCGGGGTCGCCGCCACGTGGTCGGCGAAGCGGCGCAGCACCGACGGGTGCCTGACCGACGCCGACGCGAGCGGCGGGTTCACCCCCACGGTGAGCTGCGCCCGCTCGGCCTCGTCCACCATGGACGGCTCCCGCTGCTCCTCGTCGACGATCGACCGCAGGAACGTCAGGTAGTGCGTGAGCAGCGTGCCGACGGTCTCCGCCGTGAACAGCTCGGTGCTGTACTCGGCGCGCAGGAACGGCACGTCGGTGGAGACGTCGAGGGTCAGGCCCAGGTCGAACTTGGTGACGTCGATCTCGACGTCGACCTCGGTCAGCCGTACCCCGGCGAACTCGGGGAACGCGAACGGGAAGTTCTGCACCGTCAGCGAGGTCTGGAACAGCGGCGCGTGGCTGAGCTGCCGCTCCCCCACGGTGGCCCGCACGATCTGCTCGAACGGCACGTCCTGGTTGGCGAAGGCCGCCATGCTGGCCCGCCGGGCCCGGTCCACCAGCTCGGTGAAGCTCGGCCGGCCGGACACGTCGAGCCGGATCGGCAGCGTGTTGACCAGACAGCCGACCAGGCGCTCCTCGGCGTCGTCCATCCGGTTCGCCACCGGAACGCCGACCACCACCTCGTCCTGGCGCGCGTACCGGGACAGCACCGAGGCGTACGCGGCGAGCGTCACCGCGAACAGCGTCGCGCCCCGCGCCCGCCCCCACTCCCCCAGCCGCCGCACCAGTTCCGGCTCGACCGGGCGGCGCAGCACCGCGCCGCTGGTACCGAGCACGCTCGGGCGGGGGAAGTCGGTGGGCAGCGCCAGTTGCGGCACGTCGACCAGCGCGGCACGCCAGAAGTCGAGACCCGAGCTGTCCCGCCGCCACGTCTCGTGCTGCCGCCCGGCGTACGCCAGATAGGACTCGGCCGGCTCGTCGTAGGCGGCCACCGACCCGTCGACAGTGGCGTTGTACTCGGCGGCCAGGTCCCGCAGGAGCAGACCCACCGACCACCCGTCGCAGGCGATGTGGTGCACGAGCACCGCGAGGCCGTGCTCGTCCGGGCCCCAGGAGCGCAGGAAGGCCCGTACCACCGGGCCGTCGGCGAGGTCGAAGGGCTGCCGGGCCTGCTCGGCGACGAGCGTCCGCAGGTGGGCCTCCTGGGTGGCGCGATCGACCCATCCGTCGGCGGTGATGTCGACGTCCACGGCGGCCGTCGACGACACCCGCTGGGTGAGGACACCGTCGACCACCGCGAACGTGGTGCGCAGTGCGTCGTGCCGGGCGACCACCCGGGTCAGGGCCGTGCGCAGCGCCTCGGGTCGCAGCGCACCGCGCAGGTGCACCGCGAAGGCCACCACGTACGCCGGGTTTCCGGGCTGGAGCTGATCGAGGAAGTAGAGGCGTTCCTGGGCGAAGGAAGCACGACCGGTACGAACCATGCACCGATCGTGCGGCCCGGCGCGTCCCGCGCGGCAGAGCACGTTCTCCTGCCCCACCAGGAAAAGCTCCCGGTCGCGTCGGCGACACGTCGACGCCGGTCCCCGGACACGGCGCGGCCCCGGCCCGACGCGGGTCGCCGTCGGACCGGGGCGGTGGTCGGCCGGTCAGTACTCGCCGCGCCCGAAGGCCGCCAGCTCGGTGGAGTGCACGGGATTGCTGACGTACGTGGCGCCGATCGGGGCCGTCACCCGGCACCAGGCGTCGAGCCGGCCCACGTCGATGCCGGCGGCGCTCGCCAGCTCGTCACGGCGGCGCACCATCTCCGCGCGGTCCAGACCCTCCAGTACGTAGTCCACGGCGTCGAAGCAGGGGTCACCGGCGCACGCCATCGGGTCGATCGCCACCAGGCCCCTGCCTCCGCCGCTGAGCACGTTGCCGAGGTGCAGGTCCCCGTGCAGCAGCACGGTGTCGGTGGGCACCGCGAACAGGTCGTCGCGCAGTCGCTTGGACCCGCTCAGGTCGGCGCCCCGGCGCGTCGCCGAGTTGAACAGCACGTCGATCCAGTCCGCCAGCTGACGGGGAGCGGCAGCCGGGTCGCCCGCGCCGTGCAGATCGGTGAGGAAGGTGGCGTACTCCCGTGGTGAGGGCGGCTGCGGCATCTTCTCCACGAGGGTGCCGGGGTGGATAGCTTCGAGCAGGACCGCGCCCTTGGCCGACTCCCGCACCGCCGGCACCCGCCCGCTGGACGCGAACTGGCGCAGCATGTCCACCTCCTCCCGCACGGCGTAGCTGTCCGGGGACAGCTTGAGCACCCCGTCGCCGAGGGGGCCCACGCACCGGAACACCACCGAGGAGTTGCCGGACTTGAGGGGGTCACCGAGAGTCAACCCCCACTGCTCGACGAGGTCGTCGAGCCGCTGGCGCAACGTGCCCACCCAGCGGTGCGCGGCCCGGCCGAACCGTGGCTCCAGTCGGTTGGCGATCGCGTCCAGGTCCAGGCTCATCCCGCTCACCCCCGCACCGGCCGCGCGTCGGCGTACGCGGCCGTGCCCGGCGCCACGACACCACGCCGACCGGCCAGCAGAACGCTGCCACCGGGCACCATCGGTCGATGGAGGCCGGGCGGCCCGGGGCGTCCCAACCGCGCCCGGCGGGCGACCTCGATCGCCTCGTACCGGTCGGAGACGTTCAATTTGCTGAAGATGGTGGAAATATGATTGCTGACCGTTTTCGGGGACAGATTCAGCTTCGCGGCGATCGCCACGTTGCGCATACCCGAGGCAATCAGTTCCAGCACCTCCCGCTCACGGGCTGTCAGTTCCGGAAAGAGCTGCTGGTTGCGGGGCTCCCGGCTCAGTTGCCCGATGAGCTTGTCGGCCACCCGGGGGCCGAGGATGACCTCACCCGTGGCGAGGCCCCGGATCGTCCGGACGATGCCGTCGCCCGGGCAGCTTTTGAGCACATAGCCCCGGGCGCCCGCCCACATCGCCGCGAGGATCACATGTTCGTCCTCGACCGCGGTGAAGACCAGCACCGCTGTCGACGGCGACACCCGGTTGATCTCCTGGATCGTCACCCCCGCCTGGAACCCCGGCAGCTCGACGTCGAGAACGAGCACGTCGGGACGGGTGGCGGTGGCCAGCGCCAACGCCTCCCGCGCGGACGCCGCCTCGCCTGTCACGGCGACCTCAGCCGACGGCGACAACAGGGCGTGCAGGCCCCTGCGCACCACCGGCTGAGCGTCGGCCAGGACCACCGTCACCGCGTCGGGTGATGTCTCCGCCGTGACTTCCTCCGGATACCGCCTCATGTTCCGAGTCAGCTCCGAGCCCGAGCCAACGCTGACCATTGATCCACCTCACCCCGTCCGAACGGCCCGCGGTGTCTTAGTCGCGCGGGGGAACGCCGCGGTAGCGCCGACCCCGCGTCGTGATGAATATCTACTCACGGCCAACAGAACAACACAAGAAGTGATCCCGGGAACGGGCTCGGTCAGCCTTTTGACGCATCCAGAAACCGGAGCGAATTTTCCGCCTCGGCCCTGGCGGCGCCGTCCACAGCAGACCTTTCACTGGCGGTCGACGTGCCACCGACCCGGGAGCACACGGGGGAATTTCCCGGCCGATCCGGGACGTCGTCCCGTACCCGCTGCACCTGTCGCCCTGTCCGCCGGACACCGCCGTCGCCAGGATTGACCCATGCCCTTGTCACGAGTGACGGACGTTCTCGCCGGCCTGGTACCGACCGACCCGCTCCGCCGGAAGCTGATCGCGATCCGACTGGCCGAGTCCATCGGCAAGGGAGTCTTCCTCAGCGGCAGCGTCGTCTACTTCACGCTGCGTGTCGGACTCGACGCCCGGCAGGTGGGCCTGGGCCTGTCGGCCGCCGGCCTGTCCGCCTTCCTCTCGTCGGTCCTGTTCGGTGTGATCGCCGACCGGGTGGGCGCCCGCCGCCTGCTCGTCATCCTGTTCGCCGCGCTGGCGGTCGGATTCGGGCTCTACAGCCTGGTCGACAGCGCGACCGCCTTCTTCGCGCTGGTGGTCACCGTCGGCTTCCTCGAGTACGGCACCGGCCCGACCAACGGGGCCCTCATCGGCAACCTCGTGCCCGCCCAGGAGCGGGTGAAGCTCAAGGCCATGATGCGGTCGGTGTTCAACATCGGGTTCAGCATCGGCATCGGCGTGGCGGCCGTCGCCGCCCTCAGCCAACGGCTGCTCGTGCTGATCCCCCTCACCACCGCCGCGTTGATGGCCGGTGCCGCGCTGCTCGTCACCCGCCTGCCCGACGTACCGCCGCGTCCCGCGCCGGTGGGCTTCAAGCGTTTCGCCGCAGTCCGCGACCCACGCTTCCTCGCGGTGATCGGCGTCTCGACGATCCTCGCCTCGCACGTCAGCATCATCCTGGTGACGCTGCCGCTCTGGGCGCTCAACCGCACCGACCTGCCGCACTTCCTGATTCCTCTGCTGCTGATCGTCAACACCGCGTTCGTCATCCTGTTCCAGGTACGGGCCAGCCGGGGCGCGGACACCGTGCCCGGCGCCGGTCGGCTCGCCCGGCGCTCCGGCTACTGGCTGGCCGGCGGCTGCGCGGTCCTGGCGGTGACCGCGCTCGACGACAACGTGGTCCTGGCGTCCGTGGCGATCGTCGCCGCCGTGCTGATCCTCTCCGTGGCCGAGGTGATGCAGGCCGCCTCCGGTTGGGGGCTCGCGTTCGGCCTCGCCCCCGAGCACGCCCAGGGCGAGTACCTGGGGGCGTTCGACCTGCACGTGATCACGCAGAACATCATCGGCCCGGCGGCGCTCTCCGGCCTGGTCATCGCCTTCGGCTTCTGGGGATGGCTGGGCATCGCCGTCGCCGCGCTCGTCGCATCGGCGCTGATCATTCCGGCCGCCAACCGCAGCGCTGTCACGCTGGTCCGCGAGACGGCCCCGGCCTCCACGACCTGACGCCGCCGGGCTGGCATCGAGGGCGTGCGCAGGTCAACGGTCCGCTCGTCTGCATGATCGTGGTAATGCTGGACAACATGGCTTCGCCGGCGGAGATCCTCGGGTTGCGAGGAGAGGTGGACTGGCACGGCGCCGGTAGATGGAGAATCCGGCGCTGCCGCCCGCCGAACTGACCGTCAGGGTAGAGCGGCCGCGGCCGACAGCGGCAATCATGGCCGACGGAATGTCCGCCCTGGGGATCGCCCATCCGGCGACGAAATCGCGCCGCTTTTGCTACATCTCGACCTGGGGCCGCTGGGTAAGCTCGGCAGGGCAGCGCTACCGACAGATCATCAGGCAGTGGCAGTAAGGTGACCGTGCGCACAGCCGGCTGCGTTGTACGTGGGAGGCCTTGCATGAAAGAAGAGCTTCGCCTGCGCGACCCCCGACACCAGGAACTGGCAGAGGCCGCCCTGCGGGAATGGCTCCCGGCAGCGAAGATTCTTTTTGCCCCGATGGCACCCGGTCGCTCCGGTGTGGAGCTGGTCCGCATCGACGTCAGCGGCGAGACCGCCGACCGGGCTCCCGGCTCCTATGTGCTGCGCGTCGGGCCGGCGGCGGACAATCTCGTGCAGCCGAACGAGCGGGCGGCACACCGGCTGATCCGGCAACGCGACGAGCAGTTCGCCGAACGGCACCTGCCCCGGCTGCTGGAGATCTACAAGCAGGGTGACGGCCCGGAAGGCCTGGTCGCCTCGCTGCACGAGGTGGCCGGTGGCAGTCTTGCACGGTTCACTCCGCCGGGACGGGAGTCCACCAACCTGCTACGCGTGGTGCGCCACCTCAGCCGTGAGGTCATGGCGGCCTGGTCGGATCCCAGCTCAGTCACCCTGATGACCCCGTACGAGATGCTCGCCACCGTGGTCGGTGTGGACAAGGCGGAGCAAAGCTTGTCCGTGGTGGCCGACCTGTTCGGCGCGAACGACGTGCTCGACGATCACGGGCGCGCCTTCGCCAACCCGCGACGGCTGCTGGACCCGCACGGTGAGGACAGGCTTCCGGTGATGGCCGGGCTGGCCCACGGCGACCTGCACGTAGGTAACCTGCTGGTCGAGCGGTCCGAGATCGAGGGCGCCGGTGACGACAGCTTCTGGATCGTCGACGTGGACCAGGCTCGGATCTCGGTGGCGGGCATCGACCTCGCGTACCTGGAGCTCAGTGTCCTGATCAACTTCTACGCGGACATCACGCTGCCCGTGTTGTCGTCCTGCCTCGACGCAGCCGAGGCACCGACCACCCAGGTGATTCCGGACGGGCATCGATGGCTGGTCGATCTTCTGCGGAGTGGGCGGGCCGGCATAGGCGACTGGGTCAACACCCAGCCGGGCCGTTCCGACCAGCTCCGTCAGCAGGTGATGCTGACCCGGATGGTCGCGGCCCTCCAGTGGGCACGGCGGTTTCCCGGCACCGACGAGGCCCGCGTCTGCCTCGCCTACGCGGGCTGGTACACCCTGCGCTATCGGCGGATGTTCACCGTCAAGGAGGACCAGACCCCGACGCCCCCGACGGCCGAGCAGAACGACGCACTGTGGGAGCAGGGCTGGCAGGCGGTGTCCCGGTTCTCACCGCGGGCGGCCCGGTACGTGCTGGTCGCGGAGCAGTTGCCGCGGATCCCGGAGCTGGCGGCGATCGGTCAACTACCGTGGTCGGTGGTCATCGATCTAGACCCTACGTCGGATGCTGACGGCCTCTACGCGACGGCCTCCCCGCTGGTACGCGCGCAACGATCGGTGCACACCCTCACCACCGACCGGCCGCAAGCCGCCTACGACCGCAGTACGGCCTGGATGCTCGCGGCCGGTTCAACCTCACGCCGGGAACGACCGCTGGAGTTCCGCAGCTGGGTGCACCAGCGACTGGACATCATCCGGCAGCTCATGGCCTCGTTCCGCGCCGCGACCGGAGAGGTACCCATCACGGTTCTGTTACTTGAGGGGGGCACACAGGACGTCGCGAACTCCAGCCGGGATCGGCTGCTGCGCGTGATCGACGCGATTGACGAGGTCACCAGGGGCTCGGCCACGTTCGTGCACGTCGGGACGGCCGAGCTGCACTCGATGGTACCGATCACCAACGTCCCGCTGCCCGTCCCGGACTTCCTGGCCCGGCTGGCCGTGACCGCGGGCACGACACCGCTGCAACGCAACCACAGCTTGCCCACGGTGGACGGCCGGCTCGTCGACGTGTCCACCGAGACCATGCAGGTCCTGCAAGAGCACATGACGGTGCTGCACGGCGAGATCGAACAAAGCGAGACCCGCAGCGGGGACGAGGCGTTCTGGCGCGGAGGCCTGATCACCTGGGCCGATCTGGACGCCGGGGCCGACGTTCCGCGTACGGTCAACGAGGCACTGCTCGCGGCCGTCCGCAAGAGCTTGGAGAGCCATCGCACCCGGACGGTGCTGCTGGAGCATCAACCGGGTTCCGGCGGCACGACGACCGCGTTGCGTGCCGCGTGGGATCTGCACCTGGAACATCCGGTGGCCGTACTGCGGATCGGCATCCCCATCGATGGGGCACGCGTCAGTCTGATCGCCGATCGACTCCAGGGCCTCTTCGTGCTCACTCAGCGCCCGGTCCTACTGGTAGCGGACGGTGGCGACCTGTCCGAGCCCTACCGCGAGCAGCTCTACCGCGAGCTCAACAGCCGCAACGCCCGGGTGACCATCCTGTACGTGCGGCGCACGGTCGGGCCGACGGCCGATCGGAGCACCCTGAGCGTGTCGGAGCCGCTGGATGACGAGGAGGGAGAGTGGTTTCGCCGCCGGTACTCTGAACTCACCGACGACCCGCGCAGGCTGTCCGAACTGGGTCTGCTACGCACCCCCGGCTACGCGGTCTACCGCACCCCGTTCTTCTACGGCCTGATCACCTACGAGCGGGAGTTCAACAAGCTCGAAGGGTACGTGCGCACGCATCTGCGGCAGGTTCGCGGTAGAGCACGAACAGTGCTGCAGTTCCTCGCGTTGACGACGATCTTCTCCAACTCGGGTCTGCAGGTGGAGCTGGTGCAGAAGCTGATGCGGGTGTCGGTCCCGACCGCCGAGCTGACCACGGCCGACCTGCTCGGGGTCGAAGCGGCCCGGCTCGTCACAGTACGCGCCGACCGGCTGCGGCTACTGCATCAGCTGCTTGCCGAGCAGGTACTCGTCGAGTTGGTCAACGACCAGAACTGGGAGCAGCAGCTCAAGGACCTGGCGATCGACTTCATCATCGCGTTGGCCGAGAACACCGATCCGGCGTCCGAGCCGGTACGCGTCCTGCTGCGCCAGATGTTCGTCGACCGGCAGGGCAGCACCTCGGAGGATGTGGAGGATCGCGGCAAGTTTGCTCCGCTGATCGAACGCCTGGACGCGATCAACCAGGACTTCGGTCACCAGGTGCTGCGCAGCCTCGTCGAGCACGTGCCTGACGAACCACATTTCTGGAATCACCTCGGCCGGCACCAGATGTACGTCATTGACCGCGAGTTGGACAAAGCCGAGGAGTATGTGAGCCGGGCCGTCGAACTGGTCCCCGGCGATGCACTGCACCACCACACGCTGGGCCTGGTCCGGCGCAGCCGGATGCGCCAGGAGATGCGCCGCGCCCGGCGGTACGGATTGTCCGCGGTGATGATCGCCACCGACGAGTGGTTCGCGCGTACCGTGGAATGCTTCACCACGGCCCGGGAGTTGAGCCCCGACGGCATCTACGGCTACATCACCCACGTTCAGGCGATCGTCGACGTGGCGGAGGTCCTCAAGCGCGCGCAGGGAGTGCAGTCGGTCGCCGAGCTGGACAACGACGCCAGCGAGTGGATCACCGAGAACCTCACCGTGGCCAACGAGCTGCTCGACGCCGCAGCCCAGTTGTACGGCACGCTGGAACAGCCGGATATCTACATGACCCGCTGCCAGACCGACATCCGCCGGCTCTACGACGACCTCGACTCTGTCGTCGAGCTGTGGGAGGTCGCCGTCGCGGGTACCCGCAGCAGCCCGGCCTTGCGCCGCGCGCTCGCCCAGGCCTACTACGTGCGGGGCAAGCGCAGCTGGCGCGAACTGGATGAGGACGAGCTGCGGCGCATCGTCCAACTGGCCAACCACAATCTGTCGCTGAGCAGCCGGAAGGAGGAGGACTACCGGCTGTGGTTCGAGGCGTACAAGCTGCTGCCCGGGTTCGACATCGACGAGGTACTGGGCAAGCTGAAGGGCTGGTCCGACCGGTTCCCGTCCTGGCGGTCCCACTACTATCAGTACTGCCTGCAGTTCTACCTCTGGTTCGACGGCCGGATGGACGACCGAGACCGGTTCATCGTGCCGCAGCAGCAAGCTTACAAGAATATGATCGGCCGGACCCGCCAGGCGTTTCTCTGGCTGGCCACCTCGCCGGCATGGTGCCCGCTGGTGGCCGACACCGATCTCGGCGGTTGGAATCGGCCCGCCAACTTCTGGAGCAACACCGAGCCGCTGCAGCGCGTGAATGGGATCATCGACTACATCGACGGCCCGCAGGCTGGCCGGATCGAGCTGGCCGAGAAGGTCACGGCGTTCTTCGTGCCCATCATCGGGGGCTTCCAGAAAGACAGCAACGAGAACGACGAGGTCAACTTCTTCCTCGGTTTCAGCCCGGAGGGCCTGCGGGCTTGGGCGGTAGAGCCGGGTCATCTCCCCGACGCGCTGCATGCGCGCGAAGCCGATCGGCACCGGGAACATGTCCCGCTGCTCCCCCGGCAGAACCGTGCCGTACCTCAGCAACGGCAGACCGAGCGCGCCGACGAACTGCACCGAGACCGGATAGTTTCATTCGCGACTGCTCTACTGGAGGCCCGTTCCTCGGTCGGCGACACGCAACTGTCCTTCCTGGTGGAGCGTGTGCGTGCGGCGTTTCAGATGGCGGACGTCGACATCGCCTCGATCATCCGGGACGCAGACCGATTCTCCCTTACCAATGACGACGACCCCATCGTCTACCTGCTCGCTGCGGGCCGCACCACCGACGGCCGGATGTCCGCCCTCGCTCGGGCTGAAGGCGAACAGATCGGTCGCATCCTGTACGTCAGCGAGCAGAACCGCACCGGCATCATCCAGGCGGTCGACGACCTGCGGATGAACTTCGACTTCGACCGGATCGTCAACCGAGAGCCCGGCCGATCGCCGAAGCGCGGGCAGGTGGTCAGATTCGTCCTCACGCTCGGCCCGCGAGGCGCCGACGCCCGTGACGTCGAACTGTTCCCGGAGACGACGAGCTATGTGGGCGGTGAAACGGTTGACGTCGCGGACCTGCCCGGGCGGTTTGAGTCGGACCTGCACATCGAGCTGGAGCGGCTGCTCGCCGACGACCGTGACAGCGTCCCGGTCACGGAGGTGCGTGACTGGGCCGAGTCCCGGTTCGTCGGCGCGGCTCCCCTAGCTCAACGCCTCGGCGTGCCGTCACTGGACGCCTTGTGGGGTCAGTACGCCTGGCTACACCGATTCGGAACCGGCGCGCAACAGAAGATCAAGCTGCGTTCGCCGGTCGCGTTCGGCCGGGTCGGCGGCGGCGAACGGACTGCGGCGTCTATCGGCCACACCACTGCGGCCACGGCGCGCAAGAATCGTGACGCGGAGCTCGGGGCTGCCGTCGCCGGGGCCGTCGCGTCGCTGCGGTCGGCCGACGGGAAGTGGCCGACGGTCAAGAAGGTGCAGGCCGAGCTGAAGCGGGTCCTCGGCGATCGGTACAACTTCGTCATCGGCAACAGCTCGCTATTGTCCCGGCTGGAAAAGCTGCCCGGCTGGACAGTAAAAAACTGGAGGGTGAGTCCCGTCGTCGAGGTCGCCGCGACCACTCAGCCGGACCCGCCGGCCGAGTCGTTCTCCGAGGCCCGGACCGAGGGAAGGGCCTTCGAGGATGCCCTGGCATCGACGTACCAGAGCATGGTGGACAACGATCAGGAGCCGATCCTGCAGGTCCTGGGGGCGAGACTACGTACTGTTCTGGGGGCCGACCCGTACACGGCCGTAGTGGGTAAGTCGCTGAAGGCGTACATCGACAAGCTGCCGGGTTGGACAGTTACCGAGGTGCGGCCCGACGTCCACCTCCTCAGCCCGGTCGCTCCGGTCACAGGGCCCTCCACCGGTATGAATGCCCCCGCGGTAGCAGGGCCGAGCAATCCGGTCGACTGGGAGGTCCTGCTGAATGAGATCGTGACGCAGATGGTCCAGTCGGGTTTGCCGTTGTATTTGACCACTGTGGGCGACCGGCTGCGGTCGGCGTTGCTGGCCAGAGGAGTCGAGACCAAGCCGCCGAAGCTACAGGCCCTGGTCGTCAGGCACGGATGGGTCGTGGACGAACTCGGACCGGGCAGACGGGTCATGCGCCGCCCCGGCGAGCCGACCCCGTCGGTGCCGCTGCAGTTCCTGGGGACGGACGACGAATGAACCGGGCTGGCACCGCACGGACCTCTGGTGGTGCAAGCGGCGCCAGAGGTACAAGCAGATCCAGCGGCGGAAGCGGATATCTGCTTAGGACAACAGGAAGAAGACCACGGAGATCAGCACCCCGACGATGCCGATGACTAGGCCCCAGAACTCCAGCGGCTTCGTCTTCGCGGTGGTGGTGATCCAGCCCCGTCTTGCCGCCACGAAGCTGGGCGGCAACCCGGCCAGGCTGCCCGGCACGGTCGGGTTGAGTAGCCTCAGTCCGGCCGTGTTCAGCCGCCGGCCGGCTACATGAGCGTCAGCTGTCAGCAGAATCTGCGCCGGTGCCCACTGTGCCTGCGGGCCGCCATCCAGCCTGGTACGGGTGGTACGCAGGTGAAAGAACGTCATCTCGTACCCCGTTACCACTCCGTTGCTGCGCGACACCTCGGTGACGGTCACCGTGCCCAGCATCTCGAGTCGGTCCCGCTGCGGGTCGAACCGGAAGTCGGGTATCTCCTCCTCGAGTTCACGGACGGCCGCCTCGTGCGGCGACGGGTCGTCGGCCCGGATGTGACCGCCGGGAAGTTGGAACCGCCGTGCCGTCGCGTCGTAGAGCAACAGGAAGGCTGGAGCGTCGCCGCCCTGGCGTCGGCTGACGAGCACCTGAGCGACCTTCGCCTGCTCAAGCGGAAGCGCGTTCCCGTCCCGGGCGAGCCGCCGCCGTTCCAGCAGGTAGAGGAACAGTGGCCCGGCGAGTATCTCTTGCTCAGCGTAGGGGGCGTCGGTCATGGCCGTCCGCGACCAGTTGTCCAGCAGGGAACGACTCTCGTCGAGGTGTTCGGCCAGGCTGCGGGCGAGCAGCGAGGCAGTGCGGGACTTGGCTTTGACCGCCTGCCGGTCGTCGACTGCCACGACCCCGAACAGGGTTAGAAAGGTGGTCAGGACGGGTGCCGCCGTCGCCGCGGCCTCCTGAGCAAATCCGGCCTTGCGGCAGATTTCGTCCACCGGCATGGGGCTCTCGTCGGCACGGGGAAGAGCTCGCAACGCGGCGGCCACAAGTCGCGTGGTCGGGTCAGCGGTCATGCAGAATCCGGTTCACCACGTACTCAGCTCCTCGACAGGACTGCCTCCTTTATAGCAGTGACGAGACGATCGCAGAACGGCGCATTCGCGCACCCGCAACCCGTACGTCTTCCGGCATGATCTACTGCGCCGCCTACGACCGACGCATGCAGGACCAGTACAACCACGGCGACGCCTACTACCGTTGCCGCTTCCCCGCAGGGATGCGCCCTCGCCGACCAAGTCGATCATCCGGCAACGTGTACCTGCGCGAGAATTCCCTCACCGAGCCGATCGACGCTGGTCCGGCCACCGCCTTCGCACCCCACCACATCCGACGCAGCGGCGACGCCAGCGCCCCCGCGCTACCGCTGACGGGGCGGACTGGGCGGGTCGTGTTCCGCGGCGAGCACGCGGTACGCCGCGAGGTCTTCGAGGGCGCCTCTCGTCACTGCGCCGGCCGTTGCCGGTTCAGTCGGCGCGAGCGACGAATCTCGCCGTTCGTGTCCGTGTGCAGCCAAGACCTCATCCGCAGTGGTGTGCATGTCCCGAAGTGCAGCCTCAGCCATACCGTCGGCCTCTAGTGCGGCCAGCCGAATGTGCTGGCGCCCTGTTTCATGAGGGCGATCGAGCCGAGGCGGAGTCCGGGCAGCGATCCGGCAAGGCGCGGTTCCATCCGGATACCGATGGTGTATTCGGACGAAGCCGCAACGCCGCCGGGCTTCGTCCGGGCCCGCCGCAGGCCGGCCAGTTCTTGTGAAACAGGCTTTTTAGCGCGGTTCAGCACCGGAACGCCTGACCCCCGTGGTCGAGTTGCGGTGATGGTGCGGTCAACCGCGCGGCGCTCGGTCCGCAGGAGCGTCGAGACGCTGAGCTGCACGGCTCGGCGGCACGGGGTTGGTGCCGTCAGTACCAGTCGTCGCCGCCGCAGTCGCAGCCGCAGCCTTGGGTTTGCGGCGGTGGAGCGTGAGAGTCATGACCAGCACGACCAGCGCTCCGACGATCAGCCCGAGGATCGCGCTGGCCACCGTGTTGACGAGCCAGCCGACGAGCCCACCGAGAACACCCGTGGCGTCGTGGGCGGCGACCTCCACGTGGTGCACGGCCTCGTACAGGAAGTGCAGGTTCAGCTCGTTCGTACCCAGCAGCAGGATGTGCCCGCCCACCCACAGCATCGCTGCGGTGCCGACCACCGTCAGCACGGTGAGAACCACCGGCATCGCCCTCACCAGACCGCGGCCGAACGTGGCCACGGCGCCGGACCGTTGCGACAGGCGCAGCCCTGCGTCGTCCATCTTCACGATCAGGGCCACCACGCCGTACACCAGAACGGTGATGAGGACAGCGACGACAGCCAGGATCACCAGGCGGGACCAGAACGCCTCATCGATCACCTCGTTGAGGCTGATGACCATGATCTCCGCCGAGAGGATCAGGTCAGTTCGTACCGCCCCGGACACCAGTGTCGTCTCGTCCTGCACCGTCTCCTCGCCCGCGCCGGAGACACCGTGATGGGCGATCTTGGCCCACACCTTCTCCGCGCCTTCGTAACAGAGGTAGGCACCGCCGAGCATGAGGATCGGAGTGAGCAGCCAGGGCACGAACTGACTGAGCAGCAGCACCGCCGGCAGGATGATGAGGAACTTGTTGCGCAGCGACCCCACGGCAATGCGCTTGATAATCGGCAACTCGCGCTCGGCCGCCAGGCTCCGCACGTACTGCGGCGTGACAGCAGCATCGTCGACGACGACGCCCGCAGCCTTGGCGCCGGCCTTCGCGGCGGCCGCCCCGATGTCATCGATCGACGCGGCAGCGGCACGGGCCAGCACCGCCACGTCATCCAGCAGGGCTACGAGTCCACCGGCCAAGGGAGGGTCCTTCCAGGGGTGCGCACAGTTCGAACGGGCCCATTCTCGCTCACGTCCCTGTGCGCGGCACGCCACCACCCGGTCGTACATCGGGCGAGAGCTCGATGGGCACAGCGACATCCTTCCAGCCTGCCCGCCGGGCAAGCCATCTCGGATGTCACCTATCGGTGCAGCAGACCCGACCCCCTGGTTCCGTCAAGAGGCTGAACATCAGGGCGTACGCGGTCTCCACTCGCACACCTAAGCTCCTCACGTGTATTTCGTGGAGCGGTCGCGCGTGGATTCTCCGTTCAGCACATTGGTCTTCCACGTGCCCGAGATGACGGTACTCGGCTGGTTCCAGCGCGCCTGGCATCACGACGACCCACAGGCGCTTCTCGATGCCGAGATCGGCGGCGGCCCCTACGGTTTCGACTCGCTCTTCGAGGCGATCGAGGAGCACCGCCTGCCATCTCCACAGACCCTCGTCGAGCTGCGAGTGCGTACCAACGACGACGAGGTGGACCTGGCCTACTTCTTCTTCGAGGACAAGGCGATCGTCGCCCACCCCGACCGGCTCGCGTACCTCGTAAACGACATGTGGCCGCTGCCCTCCGGCGCCGCCACGCGCGACGCGACCTTCACCCCTGACGCGGCGCTGCGCGTCGTCGGCCCACCTGGGCCCGGTCCGGATTCCGTCTACGCGGTCCGCATCACCTGGCAGCACACCGACCACAACGGCACGAACCTGGACCAGCGGGAAGCGACCGTCTTCCCGGCGTCAACCTGCCCGGACTTGCCGACCACCTGCGCGGTATCACCGAACCCGTGTCCCGGGAACGCTTCGACGCCGACCTGCTGCGCTCCCTCGTCGGACCCGGCGACGAAAGCATCGGCACCGCCTTGGACCGTTACGTCTGCCTTGAGCCATACGACTTGTCGACGTTCGGAAAATGGACCGCACCCAGCCACGAGCAGATCCTGCAATGGAAGCTGCCGGAGCCACCACCGCAGGCCCGCGTCGCGGTTCACCCAGCGCCAGCCCGGCCGGGCCCCGCCTCACTCAGCACATCCGGGCCCTCGTACGCCGGAAACAGCGTGCCGGCCGAGGTGATGTTCGAGAACGGCATCGCGGCCCGCAACACCAAACCCCGCTCGCCCACCACGACCGGCACGGTGGAACGGTTCCACCGGACGCTGCGACGCGCACTCCTCGACGACGTCAAGGTCCGGGCCAGCCCGGAAGAAGCGCAAGCGTCCCGTCCCGGCTCACTCCCACCCACCTGCGGCAGCTTCTCGCCGACGACGGCCAACCCGCCGGAAGCGGGGTCCAGCGGCGCACGTCGGCGTCGATGACCGGACCTGATAGAACCGGGCGGGGCGAGGCCGGCGTCCAAGGTGGGTCCAAGGTCCGTTCACGGTCGCTTCGGCACGGTGGTCCCAACGCCGAAACCGCCGGTGCTGGCTGCAGAGGCCGACCGGCAACGACGGCACCGACACCGTCGCCACCACGGCGACACGGACCTGGGAGGCTCCATGAAGCTACGGACCGTCCTGATGCCCGCCGCGGCCGTCGCGGCGACCCTCGTCATGGCTACCCCGGCGAGCGCCGCGCCGGCGTACGAGACGAACTACGCCGTGCGTGGCACGCCGCCGTCGTCCGGCCTGTCCTGCAAGCCGGTCAGCGGGGTGATGCAGGCCTGTTTCGAGGCCTACGGCGACAAGTGGTGGTTGCGCCGGGACACCAGCTCCTACAGCGGCGTGGGCATCGAGTGGGAGAACTACCGCAACGGCTCGCTGTACCGGAACGGCGAGTGCGTCAGCTACCTGCCGGTCGGCACCTGGGGGGTCTGCAACAAGGACTACTACGAGGACAGCAGCCTCTCCTGGTGGCCGTTCGCGGTCTAGCCCGTGTTTCATAAGGCTCGGAGGTACTGGTTGATGGCGGCGATGGTCAGGGTGGCTTCGTAGCGGACGGCCAGTTTGTCGTAGCGGGTGGCCATGGCGCGGTGTTGTTTGAGTTGGTTGATGCCGCACTCCACGGCGTGGCGCTGGCGGTAGGTCTCAGGGTTGAAGGCGGGTGGCCGGCCGCCGCGGGAGCCTTTCGCGCGGCGGTGTGCGTCTTGGTCGCGCTTGCTCGGGATGCAGGCCTTGATTCCGCGTCGGCGCAGGTAGGCGCGGTTGGCCCTGGACGTGTAGGCCCGGTCTGCGAGGACCTGTTGCGGGCGGGTCCGGGGCCGACCGGGCCCGGACCGGGTAACGCGGATACGGTCGAGGACCGTGGTGAATTGCGGGCTGTCACCGCGATGCCCGGCCGTGACGACGGTGGCCAAGACCTTGCGGCCCTGTTCGCAGGCAAGGTGAGTCTTGGTGCTCCATCCGCCTCGCGAGCGGCCCAGCGCGTGATCGGCAGGCTCGGTGAGGATCCCGCCGGGTGGTTCTTTCTGCTGGTCGCCGTCACGGCGGGCGCCAGCGGCGTGTTGGTGGGCGCGGCTGATCGTGGAGTCGACGCTGACGCTCCAGTCGATGCGCCCGGCCGTGTCGGCGGCGGCTTGGAGCCCGGCCAGGATGCGGGCCCAGGTGCCGTCACGTTGCCAGCGGCGGAACCACCGGTACAGCGTTTGCCATGGGGCGTAGTTCTCGGGCACGTCACGCCATGGCGCACCGGTGCGTACCCGCCACCGTATGCCGTCGATGATCTGTCGTCTGGTCCACTTGCACGGTCTTCCCCGCGCCGATTCCGCAGGCAGCAACGGGTGCAGATGCTGCCACTGGATGTCGCTCAGGTCATGCCGCGCCGCCGCCGCTAGGCTGGCCACGAGGTCTCCGGTATTCAGGTTTGCTTGGTCGCTAACCCACTTACCGGAGACCTCTTCAGTTATCGATCACCGCCACGCCGTGACCTCACCCGGCCCACGCCCACTTACGAAACACGGGCTAGACCCAACGCCGTTCAGTTAGGGCGGTGGTCGGGGTGTCAAGGCGTGTCTGAGACGTGAAGCAGCGGAGCTTCGGTATAGAGGTTGGTCACTCTAAGACGCCCTGACACCTGGAGCTCCGCTGGCAGATCAGATTGCCATATCCCGGACGGCGACGGTGGCCGCTGGGGTGTTCGCGCCGGGCCATCTGGGCGAGCTGACCCGGCTGGTGCCGTTCGAGATGGTCGATGATGTGTTGGCCGCGACCGGGCGTACGCAGTCGCGGGTCCGGCTGCTGCCGGCGCGGGTCGTGGTGTATCTGCTGCTCGCGGGCTGCCTGTTCGCTGAACTCGGCTACCGGCAGGTGTGGTCGAAACTCACCAGCGGCCTGCGTGGTCTACCGATCGTGGCGCCCAGCGGCAGCGCGTTACGACAGGCCCGGCAACGCCTCGGCCCGCGACCGGTGCAGGCGCTGTTCGACCTGCTGCGCGGTCCTGCCGCGACGAGCGCCCCGCAGGTGCGCTGGCAGGGCCTGCTGCTGACCGTGATCGACGGCACCACCCTGGTCGTCGCGGACTCACCGGCCAACACCAGCCGATACACCAAACATCGCTGCACCAACGGCAGCTCCGGCTACCCCCAGTTACGGTTGAGCGCCTTGCTGACCTGCGGCACCCGGTCGGTCATCGATGCCGTGTTCGACCCGGTCAGCGTCGGTGAACTCGACCAGGCCCGAACGCTGACCCGGAGCCTGCGTCCCGGAATGCTGCTGCTGGCCGACCGCAACTACGCCGCCGCCGACCTCCTGACCACCATCGCCGCGACCGGCGCGCATCTACTGATCCGCGCCAAAGCCAACCGCCGCCTGCCGATCACCGCCCGCCTACCCGACAGATCCTGGCTGTCGAAGATCGGCGCCCCCACGGTCCGCGTCGTCGAAGCCCAGATCAGCATCACCACCACCGCTGGCACCCACACCGGCGACTACCGGCTGATCACCACCCTGCTCAACCCACACACCCATCCCGCCACCGACCTGATCCGGATCTACCACGAACGCTGGGAAATCGAGACCGCCTACCTCGAACTGAAATCCTCGATCCTCGCCGGCCGCGTCCTACGCGCCCGCACCCCCGACGGCATCGATCAGGAAATCCACGCCCTGCTCATCGTCTACCAACTGCTACGCACCGCCATGACCGACGCCACCGACAGCCAACCCGGCCTCGACCCCGACCGAGCCAGCTTCACCACCGCCCTCAACACCGCCCGCGACCAGATCGTGCACGCCGCCGGGATCATCGCCGACACCGTCATCGACCTCGTCGGCGTCATCGGCGAGCACGTCCTAGCGAACCTGCTACCCAGACGCCGCCTACGCACCAAAACCCGCATGATCAAACGCTCGAACTCGAAATACCAAGCCCGCGGCCCGACCATCGACCGACACAGCTACAAAGCCACCACCAGCATCGACGTCATCAGCCCCGACCCTTGACCCCCCTACCACCGCCCTAACTGAACGGCGTTGGTACTAGACCTGGGAGCCGTTCCAGTGCAGGTCGCCGCCGGGCCAACGATCGAATGGCTCGGTCACCGGCAGCACGAACCAACCATCGCTGCTGTCCACCACCCGGGCCGGGTCCTCGACGTCGAGCGGGCAGTAGAACGAGCGGGTCGGTGGCAGCGGCTGCCACCCGATTGAGCGGTAGAAGCCCCGTACCGGCTCGTTGCAGCCGAGCAGCCCGAACGGGACCGCCAGCTCGTCCAACGCCGCCGCGATGCCGGCACCAATCTGCCGACCGATCCCGGAACCCTGCCGATCGGGGCGGACTGCTACCAGTCCGACCACAGCCACCAGTTGCTCGACGGTCCGGTCGGGACCGACCACCTGGATGAAACGCCGCAGCACGCCGGCATGGGCGGCGACCCCGGCGTCGTCCCTGATCGTGACCCGCAGCTCAGGCCGGGCGCCCGCCCAGCTTCGCCGCCCCTCGAAAGCGCCCGGGTAGGTCGGGAACGCCGCCCGGAGGGTGGACGCGATATCCGCGTGCCCGGCCGGGTCCACTGTGCCCTCCCGGGCGACCGTCCAGGGTGTCATGCGGCTGATTATAGGCAACCGTCACCCGGTCGCAGGCCGTCAAGATCTCCGCAAGCTCGTTCCGTACGTCATTTCCGACCCGGATCTCATCGAGCATCCCGAGCGGGTGCGCGAGGAGTTCCGCAAGAACCTGAACCTCGATAACTTCGGCGTCAAGCCGGCGACCGCCGACGGGCCCTCGGAGTTGACCAGGGCGCGGCCGCGAGCCGCGGCGGCCGGTCCCGAGAGCTACGGGGGCGCTCTCGCTGACGACCTGCTGGGCGACCACCACTCGTGCAACCACTGGCTGCCCTGAGCTGCGGGGCGGGCACAGGCGGGTCTCGGCGTACGACAGGTGCGCATGCCATGCCCGCTGATCGCCTGGGCCGCCGTTGCCAAGCCCTCCCGGAGACCGTGGAGACGGCCCTGCCGAGCCTGCCCGCTGTCGCCGTGAACGAAGCGCCAGGGCGCAGGCCGAGCCTCGCTTTTCCCGGTCGGCCAAGGTCAGTCTTCCCCGCCTGGGCTCCCCGTGCTGGTCAACGCCCGTGCGGTCCCGACCCCGATGCCCGCTCCGCCACCGGTGACGACGGCGCGTCGACGTGAGATCGACGCCGTCGCCCACCCGGCGGCGGTCGAGGCGAAGCCGAACGGAGCGGTGATCCGCTGGGTCAGGTCAATCCGACCTCACCTTCTCTGCTTCGCGAGAAAGGGTTGAAGGTGCCTCGTCATTCGACGTCAATCACGATCTTGCCGGTACCGGTGCCGCTTTCCACGATGCTGTGGGCGTCGGCCACCGTGGCGAGGGTGAACCGCCGTGGATCGACGAGCGGCCGCAACGCTCCCTGGTCAGCCAGGACGGCCGCGTCGCGCAGAATCTCGCCGTGGTGCGCGCGTCCCCGACCGGTCAGCATCGGCAGCAGAGCGAAGACTCCAGAGTAGCTGGCACCACGGAACGACAGCGGCGCGAGGCTGTGCGTACCCCACCCCAGAATGCTGACGACATGGCCGGTGTAGGTGCGTACCGCGGTGAGAGACAGGTCCAGGCCAGCGCCGCCGACGGTGTCGAAGACCACATCGAAGCCCTCGCCGTCGGTGTACTCGGTGACATAGTCCTCGACCGTCGTGCTCGTGTAGTCGATCGGAGTCGCCCCGAGCCGAGCGATGGCCTCCACGCTTCGCGTCGATCCGGTGGCGAAGACCTCAGCGCCGCGGGCACGGGCGAGCTGGACGGCGATCCGCCCGACGCCGCCGGCGCCGCCGTGCACCAGTACCTGTTGGCCCGCCGTGACCCGCGCCCGGTCCACCAGCCCTTCCCAGGCGGTGATGACGGCCAGCGGCAGAGCCGCAGCCTCGCGCAGACTCAGCGACTCCGGCTTTCGGGCGAGCAACCGAGCGTCCACGGCGACGTACTCGGCGAGCGACCCTTGTAGATCACCCACGCCACCGGTCAGCCCGTACACCTCGTCACCGGAGTCGAAACCGGTGACCCCCGGGCCCACCCCCGCCACGACACCGGCCAGGTCCAGACCGAGCACGGCCGGCGGCTGTATCCGGGCGTGGGCGGCCTTTCCAGCTCGGATCTTGGTGTCCAGCGGGTTGACACCACTCGCCGCGACCCGGACCAGTACCTGTCCGGGGCCCGGTACCGGCTTCTCGATCTCCGTCAGGACCAGCGGGGCGCCGAATTCCTTGAGCACTACCGCACGCATGTTGCTACCTCACCTTCCAGTTCAGTTCACAATGGGGTTCCGCCGACCAGGCCGAGCGGGGCCCGCGCGGACAGTGCCGGCGCCCAGGAGGTCTGCCTCCGGGATGCGCTCCCGGTCCGGCGCCGTGCCGACCAGTTCGCCGGCGGGCTCACAACTCGATGACGAGCCGGCCCCGGACGCCGCCGGCCGCCAGGAGCCGGTGGGTCTGTGCCGCGTGCTCGGGCGGGAAGGTGTCGGCGACCCGGAGGCTGAGCCGTCCTTCGTCGGCGAGCCGGCGGAGCAGGTCGAGCTTGTCGCGTCGCCCGTCGTAGTCGTGCACGTGGGCATAGGTGAGGGTCACGCCGCTCGTCGCGGCCGCCCGCTCGAACGCCGCCTGGTCCGGCCCGCCGCGTACGTACGCCAGGGAGCCGCCGCGGCGGACGGCCGACAGCAGCGGGGCACCGATGACCGCGGCGTCGACGACCGCGTCGACGCCGTCGGGGGCGAGCGCGCGGAACCGGTCGGCGACCCCGGACCCGCGGTCGACGACGCTGTCGGCGCCCAACGACGCGACGAGATCGGCGTCTCGTGGGGAGGCGTCGGCGAGCACGCGGTGTCCGGCGACCCTGGCCAGTTGTACGGCGTAGCCGCCGACCGCCCCGGCGGCGCCGGTGACGGCGAGCGTGCTGCCCTGGGGCAGTCGCAGCTGGTCAAGGGCGTGCAGGGCGGTGAGCCCGTTCATCGGGAGGGTGCTCGCCTCGGCATGACTCGCCCCGAGCGGTGCCGGGACGACCCACGACTCGGGAAGGGCGACCCACTCGGCGTAGCCGCCGCCGGCCGGGCGGGTGGGGTTGACCATCGCCATCACCCGGTCGCCGATGGCGAGGCGGGTGTCGGTGCCGGGACCGATCTGGTCGATGATGCCGGCCACGTCCAGGCCGGGGATGACCGGCTCGTTTCCGCGTTGCCGGATGGGCGTGACGCCGGCCCGGATCAGGGTGTCGGCGGGGTTGACGGCCGCGGCGCGTACCCGGATCCGGACCTCGCCCGGTCCAGCGTGCGGGGTGGGCCGTCCGACGACCTCCAGTACGTCCGGTCCGCCGTGCCGTAGCAGTCCGATCGCTCTCATGTCATTGGCTCCAGATCTGGAGGCGGCCGGCGCCCCGGGGCGCCGGCCGCCGGTTGGTCACTACAGGGATTGAGCGATGCCGGTGGCCGACGAGCGCTCGGCGGCGTCGATGAGGCGGTGCCGGTTGAGGGCGTGCGCGAAGTCGGGCACGGTGCGGGCGCCGTCGGCCAGGTCGCGGGCCAACTGCGCGTAGAGCCGCGCGACGCCTCCGGCCGGGGTCCCGGCCAGATCCGCGGGGATCCCGTCCGAGTAGGACGCGGGGACCTCGATGGTGGTGGCGGTGGCGTCCGCGCCGCGGCCACCGGCGAGGGTGAGCTGGGCGACCTGCATGTTGCCCCAGTCCGAGGTCACGACGAGGTCGCCGTCGCTGCCGTTGATCTCCCACCGGAGGTTCTCGCCGCGCGACGCGCCGCCCCGGTAGAAGACCGAGGCAGCCGCGCCGGAGGTGAGCGTGCCGATCAGGGCGACCTGATCGGCCACCGTGACGGGAATCCGGGTGCCGTCCTCGGCGATCGTCGTCTCCTTGCGCGCCACCACGAGGTTGGCCGCGACCTTGTCGAACTCGCCGAGGACGAAGTGCACCGGGTCGAGGGCGTGCAGCGTGGCCGAGGTGAGCGGGGTGGCGCCGTTGGTGTTGTCGAACCAGTACGCCTGGCTGCGCTTGGCCACTGCGCCCCACACCATGCCGGAGCCGACCAGGGTGGTGCCGAGCACCTCGCCGACGTATCCGTCCCGGACCAGGTCACGGGCGTGCTGGACCTCGGGGGCGTAGCGTCCCTGAAGCCCGACCACGGTACGGACGCCGGCCCGGCGGGCCAGCTCGGCGAGGCGCTCGGCCTCGGCCAGGCCGTTGGCGAGCGGCCACTCGCTGTAGACCATCTTGCCCGCCTCGAGCGCCGCCGAGATCAGCTCGAAGTGCTGGGTCACCTGCACCGCGACGACCACCAGGTCCACCCCCGGATGGTTGATGAGGTCGTTGTGGTCGTCGTACCCGGGCACCCCGTACCTGGCCTCTGCGGCCTCCGCCGAGCTGCGCCGGGACGTGCTGACCGCGCGCAGGTCGAATGACGGTGACGCCGCGATCGCCGGGATGTGCGAGACCGACGCCCACGCGCCGGGCCCGATGATGCCCACACCTGTCTGTTTCATCCGCTTACTCCACTGTTTTCTTGAGTGATCGATACAGAATTTGGGTACGAAAGGGGGCCCGGATGACCCAGGGAGCCGGTCAGTCCAGGCAGGTCAGCGCAACCTCGGCGGAACGCATCAGGGTCGACCGGTCGGGGTTGATCCCGCCCATCACCCGTAGGCCCTGAAGGCTGGTGACCAGGAAGGCGGCGAGATCCGAGGCGCTGCGTCCGCTGCGGATCTGACCCCGCAGCTGTCCCTCGGCGAGCACGTCGAAGAGGGCGGATTCCAGCGACCGAGTCGTCGACCGGAGCCGCTCGGCGACCTGCAGGTCGTCGCGGGCCCGCTCGACCGTGGCGCTGACGATCAGGCATGCCCGGTGTCTCCCGTCCCGGGCGATCTCGTCCACGGCGGCGACGAAAACCTCGCGGATCACCTCCCGGGCGTCGTTGCCCGAGTGCAGCATGTCGATCAGGGGCGTCGCGTACCGCTGCCGGTAGAGGTCGAGCGAGGCCAGGTACAACCCTTCCTTGCTGCCGAAGGCGGCATAGATAGAGCCGCTGCCCAGACCCGTCGCCTCGCTGAGGTCACGGATCGAGGTGCCCTCGTAGCCGTGGCGCCGAAACGCCTCCATGGCCGCGGCCACCGCCACATCGACGTCGAACTCCCGGGTACGAGCCATGCAACCACCGTACGGCTAACTGGAACGATCGCCAAAGAATTGTGGCCGCGCCCACCCGTGGATCCGGCGGGCCCGGTCCCGGCCCCTGCTCGTCGAGCCCCGCGACCCCTTGGTCTACCTGCGGGCGGTGCTGGAGGAGACGCTGACCCGTCCGGCAGCCTCGCCGCATCCGGCCGCCCGGCACCGCCGCGCCGTGGTCGTCGAGCAGGTCGCCGCTGACCGGCGGCACCGGGAAGCCGCCCGCGTCGACCGGGACCAGGACGCGGTCCGGCCGGGCCGGCGCAGCGCCGCCGCCGCCCTCGCGGCGGTCCCTGCCCGGACGTCCGGGCATCTGCGCCGCGTCGACCGGGCCGCCCTGCTCGACGCCGCGACGGCCGACTGCGATTGGCCGCAGGTGGCCCAGCCCGGTCAAGGCCTTCCTCCGGCCCTGGGCCGCCAGGTCGGACTTTCCCGGCGACCAGGGCGCTTGGTCTGCGGGTTGTGCAGAGACACCTGATCCGCAGGTCAGTCCACCGGCGCGAAGAGCCGGTCGAGCTGGTGATCGATCAGCTCGACCGCCCGTTCCGCGCTCAGCTGCCCGAGCAGCACTTGGCCCTGTAGGCCGGTCGTTCCCGCCAGCAGGAAGTCCGCTTCGTCGCGCCGTCCCTCCGGCAGGAGCATGGCGATCAGGTCCTCCAGCTCCGGCGGCGCATCGCGGATCCGATCGCGTAGTGCGTCCACGGTCAGGAGCCGAACGAAGTACGCCATGTGCACCAGATGCCGTTGTCGGCGGCTCTCGTCCAGCGGAAGGAGTTCGAGCAGGACGCTGCGTAACACGTCACGAGGCTCCGGCTGGGGGCCTAGTGCGGCGACTCGTTTCTGAGCTTCCGCTTCGCCGTCGCGGTTGAGGAGCTCGAGAGCGCCGACTAGCAGGTCCTCGCGGGTGCCGAAGTAGTACTGCAACTGCCGGGCGGGCACTCCCGCCTCCGCCGCGACGCGCCGGATCGTCGCCTCTTCGAGCCCTCCAGATGCGGCCAACCGCCATACCGCAGCAGCGATGTGGCGGCGCCGTGCCTCATGGTCGACCTGGCGAGGCATTCGAAGCTCCTATCAAGCTGGTACGATCGCACCACTAAGATCTGGTTCAATCGTACCAAATTTGGGGGAGGGTCTGTCATGAGAACAACCACGCTGGTCATCGGCATGATTCTGCTGGTCTACGGAGCTCAAGGCGCAGTGCGCCAACTCGTGGACCACGACAACGCCGGCTTGCTCGGCTGGCTACCCGGCGGCTTCGGCGTTCAACTGGCTGGCCATGTGGTCCTGGGGATCGCCGGTCTCCTCCTTGCCGGCTGGGGACGCCGGCCCAGTCATTGAACGCCCGCTCCTCCGAATGAGGTCCTGAATCCGTCCCGACGGTGAGGCATGGCCGGAAGGTCGCCGAACCGGGCGGGGGCGAACGTCGGTCCTCAAGGGCCGGGCCTCAGGCCGCGCTGGGCTCGGCGCGGCGGGCTCGCGGTGTAGCCGTGCAAGCGGTGGATCTGCTCGACGACGCGTTCGACGTTATCCAGGTCGATCGGCTTGGTGACGTAGGCGTTGGCGTGTGGGCGGCGCAAGGCCCGACTACGTCGTTTGCAGCGCCTTTGTGACGACTTGAACGAAGGCGCCTACCAGGGCGTTCTCTCCGCCGATGCGCCATGCTGGCGCGTCGTGCAGCACCGGTCTGTCGGTGATGGGCAGGAAGGTGATGTCGTCTCGTTGCCGGGTGGCTGCCACGGCCGATCCGATTGGGACACGACGCTGCCGCCGGCGGGGTAGACCACCGGATGATCGCCGAGATCCTCAAGCTCGACGCTGCCCCGGCCGGCCAGCGGATGACCGGCGGCCACCTCCCCCGGCGGGGGGCATGAACGACGGGTCGGAGGCGCCCGAGCCGACGATGCCGGACGACGTACGTGCGTTGGGACCGGACACGACGGCCCGCGACGAGGACATCGGGAGCTGCTGCCGCTCGTGCGCTGTTGTTTGACCTCTGCGACGATGTGGCTGTGTTTCTCCTCGCACGGATGCCGAAGAGGCAGTGTGACCGCGCTGTGAAGCGAGCGCGGCGGGAGCTCGGTCGCGGTGGTACCGGACTTTTCTCGTCCGTGTTCTGGTACGGAGCTGTCGAAATCGACCGTAAGCACCTCGTCGTCTGGGTCTTACTCGCCGGTTCACCGTCCCGTTTGCCCGCCTGGTACTTCCCGAGCAAGGACCGCGCCGACTCTCAGTACGAAGCGGATCTGCTGGCAGAGATCGAACGTATGCGGGAGACGGTCGTCGCTTGTTTCGCCCGGGAAGGTTGGCCGGATGCTGATCGTGTCGCCGTCGGGTTCGACTCAGAGGCCCGGGTTGGCGACGGCGGCGGGTGGCATTACTTCAAGTAGAACCCAGCACAGGCCTATAACCCCAGCCGCACCTGAGGAAGTTTGAGTCTTCGCTGGTCGTGGGCTGCCGCCGTTGGGCAGGTTGGCCTCCGAGGCTAGTGCGTCCAAGCCCGGGCACGGGAGCCTCCTGCGCGCGTGCATCTCCTCACGTCCGAGCAGGCCCAGTTGCGGTCACCTGGTTGCGGCCCTGACCCGCGCCGCGCACCTGCTCGGCTCTTCCAGGCCGCAGCTGTTCGTGTCCGCGCGCTGTGGGCCGCGGTGTGAACCGCGACGGGGTGAAGCGGGCCGGTCGTGTTGGCCGCCGTCTTCTGTCCCGGCCCAGGGTCGCTGCGCCGGATGTCTCGTGCCGCATCCCGTTCGAGGCCGTAGGCACCCCGCCGGAACAGTGGCCCGGGGCAGGCCGGGGGTCAGTCGAGCAGATAGCTGGCAGGGACCGCGTCGGTGAGCCAGACGCCGTTGGTGCTGCGGTGGAACACGTGTCCGTCGGCGGCCATCGCCGCCGCGTCGATGGTGAGGATCACGACGCGACCGGCTCGTCGGGCGCCGACCCGGTGGGCGGTCTCGGTGTCGGCGGAGAGATGGACGTGGTGCCGTCCGCCGCGGTGCAGGCCGGTGGTCCGGATCGACTCCAGCGCACTGGCGCTGGTGCCGTGGTAGAGCCGCTCCGGTGGGGTCGCCGGGGGCAGCCCGAGGTCCACCGGGACTGAGTGGCCCTGGTTGGCCCGGATCCGCAGCACCCCGTCGGTGCCGGGTTCGACAGCGAACCGCTGCTTGTCGTTGCCGGCGACGACCGCGTCCAGGTCGGCCCGCTCGATCCGTAGGGCGGCGAGCAGAGCGTCGACGGGAGTCCAACCGGCCGGGTCGAGCACCAGGCCGACCCGGTCGGGATCATGCCGGAGTGCCTTCGACATCCGTTTGCTCAACTTCACCAGGTGCTCGCGTTCCACTGTGGCATTGTGGTCGATCCCCGTCGCTCGAATCGAGAGGTTTTCGACGACGTCGAACCCGGTGTTTTCTCCGCTGGGCCTGCGCCGCTGCACTCAGGATGGCTGCCGCCGGCCGGTGCCACGGCTCGCTCGATGCCACGCCCGTAGGTCCTCTGCAGATCGACGTGAAGGGTTGCGGATGAGCTTGCCGACGTCCGCCGCGGTTTCGTCATTCGAGACACCGATCTTACGAGCAACGTCCTGAGCTGGCCCTTCGGACTGGTGACCTCTTCGGCGTGCCCCAAGGCGTCAGCGCTGGCCCCGGTGGAGGCGGTAGGGCGGCGTGGTGACTTCGGCAAGATGCTGGTGGGACAAGACCCCTACTTCGTAGATGGGGAAGACGGCAGTATCCACCACATACCAGTCGCGATATGCGGCACAGATCGATGGGCTGACGTGTATCAGCAGCAGCACAAGGGCATCAGGCCTTCGGATCCGCTGCTCTCCGAAGTCCGCGCCCACGTACAGCGTGGGGACAGGCTGGCGGCGCTGCGGTATGTCCGCCAGCAGGCGCCGCGGATGAGCCTGCGGAACGCCAAGGCGTACGTCGACGCGGCAAGCGGGGGAGATGAGCCCTCGGAGCATTTGACGAGACTCACTCGGAGGGAACCAGAGGCCCTGTTACTCGCGATCGAGACGCTTGCCGGCCCATATCACGAGGACGCTGGACCGTGGGCCAAGGCCGGTCGCGCGGATCTGCCGCCGAGGGACCAATGATCTGAAGCGTGGGCAGCTTAAGGTGCGGCACCTCGGGAGGTACGCGACGCCACCGTTGTTCAAGCTCGCGGCTCCCCCTGCTCACCGCCATCCTCCGCGCCGGCCCCGGGTCACGTCCGCGCTGGTGGTGTAAGAGACGGCCAATCGCGGGATCCGGTTTGATGTTAAGCGGCGATCGGGCTGGGATCGGCGTGGTCGGTGTCGTGTTGGTCGGCGTCGACGGTGACGAGGCGGGCTTTGGCGAGGAGTTCGAGGCCCATGTAGCGGCGGCCTTCGGTCCACTCGTCGGTCTGCTCGGCCAGGACCGCGCCGACGAGGCGGATGATCGCCGCCCGGTTCGGGAAGATCCCGACGACGTCGGTGCGCCGGCGGATTTCCTTGTTCAGCCGTTCCTGCGGGTTGTTGGACCAGACCTGGCGCCAGATCTCGCGGGGGAACCCGGTGAAGGCGAGCAGGTCGTCGCGGGCGTGGTCGAGGTGTTCGGCTGCGGCGGGGAACTTCGCTTCGATCGTGGTCACGACCCGGTTGAACTGGGCGCGGACGGCTTCGGCGTCGGGTTGGTCGAAGATCGTCCGGACGAGGGTGGCGATCCACGGCTGGGCCGACTTGGGCACCTTCGTGAGCAGGTTGCGCAGGTAGTGGGTGCGGCAGCGCTGCCATGTCGCGCCGGGCAGGGCAGCGCCGATCGCGGCGACGAGACCGCGGTGGGCGTCGGAGATGACCAGCTGAACGCCGGACAGGCCGCGGGCGGTCAACGACCGGAGAAACGCCAGCCATCCGGCGCCGTCCTCGTCGGAGGCGACGTCCAGGCCGAGGACTTCACGTTGTCCGTCGGCGTTGACGCCGACAGCGACCAGGGCGTGGACGTTGACCGTGCGCCCGTTCTCGCGGACCTTCATCGTCAACGCGTCCATCCACACGAACGTGTAGTGCGCGGCATCCAGAGGTCGGTTGCGGAACACCTCGACCTGCGCGTCCAGGTGCGCGGCCATCTCTGACACCTGCGACTTGGACAGCTGCCGGACGCCGAGCTGCTCGACCAGTTTCTCCACCCGACGAGTCGAGACGCCGAGCAGATAGGAGGTCGCCACCACCGAGACGAGAGCTTGTTCGGCTCGCCGGCGGTGCGTCAACAGCCAGTCCGGAAAGTAGCTGCCCTGCCGCAGCTTCGGTACCGCAAGGTCGATCGTCCCGGCACGGGTGTCCCACTCCCGCACCCGGTATCCGTTGCGGGAGTTAACCCGCTCCTCGCTGCGCTGCCCATACCCGGCGCCGCACATCGCGTCGACTTCGGCGGACATCACCGCCTGCGCGAACGTCTTGATCATCGCCTGCAACACGTCCGGCGACGCGCCCTCGACCTGCTCGCGCAGCAGGTCAACAGGGTTCACACTCTCAGATGCGGCCATCGCGCTCTCTCTTCCTTCTCTGACTTGGTCGTCTTGACGGATCGACGCGATGGCCGTCTCTTATCTACGCAACACGCCCATCACGGGCAAGTCGTACACCACTCCCGTGGACGCAACCCGGCCCCGCCGACCTCACCCGTCCCGCCACGACCATCGGGCTGACCAGACAACCCTGACGGGGTCAACCCACGTCCCGAGCCGTGGACAGGGGACGCCGCGTAGCTCATCGAGCTTGGACAATCCTTGAACAAGCTTGAATCGCTCCGGCTGACGCGGCTTCCGGACGCTGCGTCCGGGTGAGGAAACGGTGCTGATGCCCACGGAATTCGGCCTGCTCGGTGATCTCCAGGCACAGGTGGACGGCCATCCGCTCGACGTGGGGCACGTCCGTCAGCGCTGCGTTCTGGCCGCGCTACTCGTCGATGTCAACCAGGTCGTCCAGGTCGGACAACTCATCAACCGGGTGTGGGGCGAGCTCGCCCCGGCGGGGGCCCAGGCCACGCTCTACAGCTACCTGTCCAGGCTGCGCGCCTGCCTCACGCCTGCCGACGACATCCAGATCATCCGGCAGTCCGGCGGCTACCTCCTCGCCGCCGACGCCGCCTCGGTGGACCTGCACCGGTTCTACCAACTGGCGGGGCTGGCCCGGGCGACGCCGGACGCCAGCCAGGCCCTACGAATCTTCGAGGAGTCGCTGAACCTCTGGCGCGGCGACCCGCTCACCCCGCTGGACACCCCCTGGGCGAACAGCCTGCGGACCGCCTGGGAGCGCGACCGGGTCGCCGTCGACCGGGACCGGACGGACCTGGCTCTGCGCCACGGTCAGCACGCCGCGCTGGCGCCCTATCTGATGGCGCGCGTCGAGGATCACCCACTCGACGAGCGGCTCGTCGGTCAACTGATGCTCGCGCTGAGCCGCTCCGGTCTACAGGCGGAAGCGCTCGACCAGTACGACCGGCTGCGGCGGCGTCTCGCCGACTCCCTCGGCGTCGACCCGACGCCGGAGCTGCAACGGCTGCACACGGACGTCCTCAAGGGCGACACGGAGCTGCGGGAGCCGGCCGGTGCGATCGCGGCCGGTGAGGCGACTGTTCCCCGCCAACTACCCGCACCGCCGCCCCACTTCGCCGGCCGCGCCCGCGAACTGGCGGAGCTAACCCGGGTGCTGTCCGTCCGCGACGGCGCCGACCAGACGGTGGCGATGTGCGCCGTCGGCGGGCCCGGCGGCGTCGGCAAGACCTCTCTCGCGCTGCGGTGGGCCCACGACAACCTGACCAGCTTCCCGGACGGCCAGCTGTACGTGAACCTGCGCGGCTTCGACCCGGCCGGCCCGATGGCCCCCGAGGTCGCGCTGCGCGGGTTCCTCGACGGGTTGCGGCTGCCGGCAGCCTCGGTCCCGGCGGACCTGGACGCCCGCGCCGCGCTCTACCGCAGCCTGGTAGCCGGCCGGAAGATGCTGATCCTGCTCGACAACGCGCACGACATGGAGCAGGTGGTGCCGCTGTTGCCGGGTGGTCTCGGCTGTGTCGTGCTGATCACCAGCCGGGTCCGGCTCGGCGGGCTGATCGCCAACTACGGCGCGCGGTGGGTCGGGTTGGACGTCCTCGACGGCGAGGAAGCCCACGAGCTGCTGACCCGGCTGCTCAGCCGAGGCCGGACGGACGCCGCGGAGGACAGTCTGCGGGAGATCGTCCGGCGCTGTGGCGGGCTGCCGCTGGCGCTGAGCATCATCGCCGCACGGGCGGTGATGCAGCCGGACCTGCCGCTCGACGCGGTGACCAGGGAACTGCGCGAGGAGGCGACCCGGCTCGACGCGCTGAACGCCGGCGACCTGACCGCCGACCTCCGGGCGGTGTTCGCCGCTTCCCAGCACCGCCTCGCCGCCGCACCGAACCGGCTGTTCCTCCTGCTGGCGCTGGCTCCCGGGCCGGAGATCGGGCTCGCCGCGGCAGCGCGCCTGGCCGATCTGTCGCCGTCCCGGACCCGACTGCTGTTGCAGACGTTGCAGGACCACCACCTGGTCCAGCAGCACCGGCCGGAGCGCTACCGCCTCCACGACCTGGTACGCCTGTACGCCGCCGACCGCGCGCACCGCGACCAGCCGCCGGAGCTGCTCGCCGCCGCCCTGCGCCGGCTCGTCGAGCACTACCTGGAGACCGCGTGGCGGGCCGCGCGGGTGCTCGATCCGCAACGGGAGCCGGTGGTCGCGGATCCCGCGTCGACCGAGGAGACAGCGGAGGAGTTCACCGGCCAGGACGAGGCGCTGGCCTGGTTCGCACGCGAGCACCCGATGCTGCTCGCCGCCGTGGAGCACACCGCCACGCAGGGGCTCGACCAGCACACCTGGCAGCTGGCGTGGACGCTGGAAACCTTCCTCGACTACCAGGGGCACTGGCGGGACTGGGCGCAGACCCAGCGGTTGGCACTGGACGCGGCCCGGCGACTCCACGACCCCCTGCGGCAGGCACACGCCCACCGCAGCCTGGGCCTCGCCGGCACCCAACTGGGGCTGCTCGACGACGCGTACGACAATCAGCGGCGGGCCCTCGCGCTCTTCGGTGAGCTGGGCGACGAGGGCAGACAGGCGGACATCGCGCGGGGGCTGGGCTGGATCTGCCACCAGCGTGGCCACTGGGCCGAGGCGCTCGACTTCAACCAGCAGGCCCTGACGCTCTACCAGCACGTCGACCATCGGCCCGGGCAGGCGATGGCGCTGAACAACCTCGGCTGGCTACACGTGATGCTCGGCGAGCACCGGCGAGCGCTGGCCTTCTGCACCCAGGCGGTTGCGGTCCACCAGGAGATCGGCGACACGAACGCGGAGGCCGGCGCGTGGGACAGTCTCGGCTTCGCCCACCATCACCTCGGGGAGTACGCGCAGGCCGTCCGATGCTACGAACGCGCGCTGGAGCTGGTCCGCGGATTTCACGAAGGGTTCAACGAGGCGGACATCCTGCGCCACCTGGCCGAGACCCGTCAGGCGGCCGGCGATCCCGACGGCGCCCGGGCCTGCCTGGAGGCGGCGCTGAGCCTGCTGGAGCAGCTCGACCATCCGGCTGTCGAGCAGGTCCGAGCCGACCTCGACCGGCTCGGCGGGGCACCGTAGCACCGGTGCCCGGACGGTCTGTCCGTCCGGGCACCGGCACCGCGTAGGTCAGCTCGCTGACGGCGTCCGGCCGCTAGCCCGTGTTTCGTAAGTGGGCGTGGGCCGGGTGAGGTCACGGCGTGGCGGTGATCGATAACTGAAGAGGTCTCCGGTAAGTGGGTTAGCGACCAAGCAAACCTGAATACCGGAGACCTCGTGGCCAGCCTAGCGGCGGCGGCGCGGCATGACCTGAGCGACATCCAGTGGCAGCATCTGCACCCGTTGCTGCCTGCGGAATCGGCGCGGGGAAGACCGTGCAAGTGGACCAGACGACAGATCATCGACGGCATACGGTGGCGGGTACGCACCGGTGCGCCATGGCGTGACGTGCCCGAGAACTACGCCCCATGGCAAACGCTGTACCGGTGGTTCCGCCGCTGGCAACGTGACGGCACCTGGGCCCGCATCCTGGCCGGGCTCCAAGCCGCCGCCGACACGGCCGGGCGCATCGACTGGAGCGTCAGCGTCGACTCCACGATCAGCCGCGCCCACCAACACGCCGCTGGCGCCCGCCGTGACGGCGACCAGCAGAAAGAACCACCCGGCGGGATCCTCACCGAGCCTGCCGATCACGCGCTGGGCCGCTCGCGAGGCGGATGGAGCACCAAGACTCACCTTGCCTGCGAACAGGGCCGCAAGGTCTTGGCCACCGTCGTCACGGCCGGGCATCGCGGTGACAGCCCGCAATTCACCACGGTCCTCGACCGTATCCGCGTTACCCGGTCCGGGCCCGGTCGGCCCCGGACCCGCCCGCAACAGGTCCTCGCAGACCGGGCCTACACGTCCAGGGCCAACCGCGCCTACCTGCGCCGACGCGGAATCAAGGCCTGCATCCCGAGCAAGCGCGACCAAGACGCACACCGCCGCGCGAAAGGCTCCCGCGGCGGCCGGCCACCCGCCTTCAACCCTGAGACCTACCGCCAGCGCCACGCCGTGGAGTGCGGCATCAACCAACTCAAACAACACCGCGCCATGGCCACCCGCTACGACAAACTGGCCGTCCGCTACGAAGCCACCCTGACCATCGCCGCCATCAACCAGTACCTCCGAGCCTTATGAAACACGGGCTAGTACTCCAGCCGCACCTGGTGAAGTTTGCCTTGGTACCCCGGCTGCGGGAAGTGCTGGACCGGTGCCTCGACGAGGGGACCCCTCTACGGCCGGGACCTGATAGCCGGTGCGGCCGGACGCCACCAGTTCGCCGCGCCGAGGAGGGACATGACCGAGGGCAGCAGCAGTCCACGGACCACGGTGACGTCCAGCAGCACGGCCACAGTCATGCCGACACCGATCTCCTTGACCGCGATCAGTTCACCGAGAGCGAAGCCGAGGAAGACGATACCCAGCGCTACGGCCGCGGTGGTGACGACCGGACCGGTCGCGGTGATGCCGGCGAGGACCGCCCGGTCGTTGTCGATCCGGCCGTTGGCGGTACGGCGGTCCCACTCCTCCTTTATCCGGGCGAGCAGGAACACCTCGTAGTCCATCGACAGCCCGAAGATGAACACGAAGAGCAGCAGCGGTGTGGTGATGTCCAGAGCCCCCCAGGGTTCGAACCCGAGCAGGGCCGAACCCCATCCCCACTGGAACACGGCGACCAGGACGCCGAGCGTCGCCAGCAGCGTCAGGATGTTCATGCAGATAGCCTTGACCGGTACGACGACCGAACCGGTCAAGGCGACCAGCAGCAGCCCGGTCGCGACGACGATGACGGCCACCGCGATCGGCAGCCGCGCAGCCGTCGACTCCCGCGCGTCGATGAGCTCGGCAGCAGGCCCCCCGACGAGGAGCGGCACCGGCATGTCGAGGGCCCGCAGGTCACGGACCAGGCGTTGGGCCGGTTCGCCGCTCGCCGGGCCGGCCGGGCGCAAGTCCACCACGGTGACGTCGCCGGGCAGGTCCGAGCGCAGGTCGAGCTCCTTCTCGCCGGTGAGGTCGCGCAACTGTTGCAGCAACGCCCGTACCGGCGGCTCGGTGGCACCGGCCTCGATGAGCACGGTGACCGGCTGCGCGGCCCAGGTGGCGAAGTCCCGTTCGACGGCCTCGTACGCCAACCGCTCCTCGGTGGCGGCCGGCAGCGACCGTGCGTCGGAGTTGGCGAGCGTGATCTGGAACAACGGAGACGCCAGCAGAAGCAGGCCGGCGGTCACGGTCAACGCCACCGCGGCGGGACGGCGCTGCGAGAACGCCGCCAGCCGCGCCAGCAGGCCCGGCCGACCCGGCGCCGGGCGACGGGAGCTGCCCGCCGAGGGCCGTGTCCGGGCGCCTCGCGGCGGCGGGATACGCCGGTGTGCCACGGCGATCAGCGCGGGGACCAGGGTCAGCCCGATCACCGTGGCCATGCCGACGACCACCGCTCCGCCCAGCGCCATCGCCGCCAGCAGCGGCTCGGCGAAGACGAAAAGACCAGCCAGTGCCGCACCGACGGTGAGACCGGACACGAGAACGGCACGTCCGGCCGTCGCGGTGGTCGCGGCGAGCAACTCCGCCACCGGTGCCCCAGGGGCCGCCTCGCGTTCCTCCCGGAACCGGGCAAGGATCAGCAGGCTGTAGTCGACGGCGAGGCCGAGACCGAGCAGGGTGACGACGTTGACCGCGTACTCGCTGACCGGCATCGCCTCGGCGAGCCCGCTCAGCGCCAGCAGCGTTGCGGCAACCGCGGCGAGCGCGGCCGCCAGCGGCAGACTGCCTACGATCAGCCCGCCGAGCACGACGGTGAGAACGCCGCAGAGCACCACCAGCGCGATCGACTCGCCGATGGCGGCGTCCTTGACGGCCTGCTCGCCGAAGGTCCGCTCGGCAAGCAGTTCCCCACCGACCAGCACCCTGGGGGCGTCGATGCGGCGCAGTGCTGCGGCCACCTGGTCAGCCACCGCGAGCGCCTCGTCGTCGCTGAGTTTCGGGCGCAGCTCGACGACGACGAGCGAGCTTTGATCATCGGCGGCCACCTGCGAAGATCCTGCGGTGTAGGCATCGGTGACGGACGCAACTCCCGGGATCGCGCGGATGTCGAACATCACCCGCGTGGCGCTGTCCACCAGTGCCATGGCGTTGAAGTCGCGGCCCGCGATGACCGCCACGATCCGCTCCCCCTGCGGGTCGAGCCGGTCGATGCGCGACTGCGCGACCATGGACTCCGCGTCGGGTCGCAGACTGTCCACCGACTGGGTCCGGTCGTAAACCGCACCTCCGAGGATCGCACCGGCCAGCGTGATCACGCTCCAGCCAGCGAGCACCCACATTCGGTGTGTGGCGGTCCATCGGCCGAGCAGTGCAAGCACCGCAGCCTCCTCGGGCCGCAACCGACCTAGCCGCTGCCGTAGCCAATACAACATCAACTGCCCTCGTCTAGCAATGGTGCGCAGGTCCTGCTGTGAGCTGCTGCGACGATCGCCGCCGCGACGCGATCGACGACTTGCTCCATCAGCTGGACGATCGTTTGGCGCGGTAACCTCGGTCGATCGGCGTCAGCGACATCGACGCCGCGCCAGATGTGTGCAAGCGTTTCTTCCCCGGCGAGGAGTTGCCACCAAGATCACGGCGCAACTCGCCCGGGCGGGTTCGTACCACTACGGCGGTCGCCGAACCCTGACGACCGGTAACACCCGGGCCTCGCCGATGTGATCCAGCGGGCGACCGAATGCGACGTCTACCTCATCACCGCCGCCGACCCGTACTCCGACAACGTGGCCCGGTCCGGCGGACACGCAGGACTCTGGTGCCGCCGCACGGAACCGGCGGCGACACCAGAGTGTGCGTCAACTCAGCGGTTCGATCCAGATGTTGCGGAAGCGGGGATTCTCGCCGGGGTCGCCGTGGTCTTGCAAGGCTATGGAGCCAGGCGTCGGCCCTTCGGGCTGGCCGTTTCCGGTGGGTCCGTTGATGGCGACGTTGTTGTGGACGACAACGCCGTTCCACACCACCGTGACCCTGGCGTCTTCGAGTTTCGCGCCTGTCGCGCTGAACCGCGCCGCGCGGAACGTAATGTCGAACGTCTGCCATGTGTTGGGCGCGGTGGCCATGTTCCGGTCGGGAGCACGCTTGAGGTAGATGGCTCCGGCCTCGTTGTTGGCCAGTGTCGTGTCACCGTAGGAGTCCAGCACCTGAATCTCGTAGCGTTCCTGGAGATAGAATCCGCTGTTGCCGCGGGCCTGTCCGGTGACCTCAGGCGGGTAGGCGGGTTGCAGCCACTCGCCGTGCAGCTTGAAGTCGCCGAATTTCGCTCTGGTACGGATGTTTCCGCCAAGCGATTCCATGGATCCGCCGGCCACCGGCCAGGTCGCAGGGCCGCCGTTTGTGTTCTCCCATGCCGCCAGGTCGGTGCCGTCGAACAGGGGGATGCGAGATACCGGAGCGACGACGACGTGGTCGAGGTTGGCGCCGTTGGCACCCGTCGTGGTCGCACGGATCTTGCTCTGCCCCGCCGGCAGCGTTGTGCTCAGCGATACGGTTCGCCAGGTGTTCCAGGCACCCGTCGGCGGGAACGAAAGCGCTGGGCTGACAGTCGTGCCGTTGGCCGCGATGGCCAGAGGCCGGTCGACGGTTCCGCCGTTGGCGTAACGGAATTCCAGCGAATAGGTTCCCGCGCTCGGCGCGTTGACTGTCCATTCGGTGTATGCGCCGGTGTTGGCGGTTGCCGCGAAGTCGGCGTAACCGGTTCCGCTGTAACCGGAATGTTCGGACCCTGCGGTCGCGCCGCTGAGCGCCGCATACTCGGCTTCGTAGGGGCCACCGGGCAGAGAGTTGAGCGTGTACCAGGCCTCCGTGCTCCACAGGGACTGCCCCGAAGCCGAACTGAACGGCCGCGGCGAGTGCACGTACACCACCCGCCCGGACTTCAAGCCGTTGATCCGCAACGTGACTTTCTTGCCGTCGGCCGAAGGGATGGCCGAAGTGACGCCCAGTGTTTCCAAGTCGACCTTCGGGCCGCCATAGTTGGAGGTCGGGGTGTAACGCCATTGCCGTACGGCGTACCGCGACGCCAGCGCGCTCAGCGTTGCGGCCGACAACGGCTGGGTGTATTCGAGTTCGAAGCCACCGGCGACCGCCCGCATCGCCAGGATGTCGAAGGCGTTGCTACTGCTGGGGGTGAGTTTTTGCAGACCGAAGGTGAGCTTGCCCTGCTGACGCCAGTTGCTGCTGGCCTGTCCACCGCCGATGCCGCCCGCGTAGATCGCACCGTCGGGGCCGAGGGTGATCCGGCTGATGCCGGCCTCGAGTCCCTGGGTGAAGCGGAAGACCGCACCCTGGTACTCGCCGTTGACCTTCTCCAGATACCCGCGTTGGATTCCGCCATAGGTGACATCACCGAACAGCATCTGGCCGGCGAACAGGCCTTGGGTGAGCATGAGCGGTGTGCTCGGCGAGTTCGCGATCTCGTTGTGCGGCAGCCACAGGACCGGCTGTGTGACCGCGTTCGAGTCGAACGGACCGGCCGGATCGTTGTAGTGGTTGAAGAACCGGCCCGGCTTGAGATGCACCAGCTTGTTGGCCGGTAGCCAGTCGCCCTGGTTGTCGGTGACGAAGATGCCGCCTTCGGGGCCCCAGCCTATGCCATTCGGGGTACGCAATCCGCTTGCCGTGTACTCGACCTGTCCGGTCGCCCTGTTGACTTTGATCGCGGTGCCGCGATTGTTGGCGAGCTGCGGTTTGGTGGAGCGTCCGCCAGGAGTGATCTGGACCGACAGGTTGAGGTAGAAGTAGCCGTCCTTGTACAGGAGGCCGATCGCGAACTCGTGGTAGGTCCCGCCGAACGGCCAGGTCGCCACCGTTCGCCTGCTGTCGATGATGTCATCGCCGTTGGCATCGGTCATCTCGATCAGCCCGTAGCGCTCCGCGACGTACAGTTTGCCGTCCACATATTTGATTCCCATGGGGTCCTGCAACCCTGTGGCGATCCTCTTCACCGTCACCTGCGCGGCAGAGGTGGTGCCGGTGACGTTGCCCAGCACATAGACCTCGCCAAGCGGCGTAGTGGTGCCGTAGTCGCCGCCCCACGTGGTGATGGCCAGCCTGTTGTCGGGCAGCCAGTCCATCCCGGTGACTTTTGGCTCGAACCCGCTGGGACGCAGATTGGTCAGCGTGTAATTGGGATGCACCGCGTCCAGTGGCAGCCCGTCCCCCGGGCTGTCCACCCCCTCGACGCATTCCTTGGTGCCAGGTGCGGTCACCCGGGTCACTCCGGCCTCGGTGCTCAGCGCCGTGGTCGGCACGAGCGAGAACTGTGTGGATCCCGGTGGCCGCCACTCGAGTCTGAGCGCCTGCCCACTGGTGTTATCGAAATGCTCGATGCGCAGCTTGTGATAGCCGACGGACAGGTCGATGGTGCCGTCTTTCGGCGACGCGCCATGAAGGCCGTCGTGGTCGATGACCGTCGTGAACGTGCTGTCCGCGTCGTCATTGTCGACGACGGTGCTTCTGTCGATGCGCAAGCGGGAGCCATCGTCGCTGGTGAGCCGGAACACGTACGAGCCGGCCGTGGTGATGTTGATGTTCGCGATGACCTGGGTGTGGAACCTGTCGGCAACTCCGAAGTCGGCCTGGGTCGACCAGTCGATCACCGGCATCAGCTTGTCGACGTTGGGAGTCTGTCCGGGCTTGAGCGTGCAGAGTACGGACCGATCGATTCCGAGGTTGTAGGTGCGCAATGTGACCCCGGGATCCTGCGGTGGGATCGCGGCGTGTGCCTGACCAGGCACCAACAGAAATGGCAGCAATACACTCAGCCCCAGAACGAGGACTGGCGCCCGGCGCCGCCGGCGGGCGACCTCTGGGACGGCTTGAAAGCTCATGACAATCCTTCTCGCGCTCGCATCCGCGCAGCAGCGCACACGCCGGCCCGGATGACAGGGGTGGGATCAGGTAGTTGCCTGACGCAGGTAGGACGCGCGCCGCCGCGTCATCTTCTCCACGGAGCAGGTTGCTAACGCTTCGGAGACATTCCCAAAGTCGGTCTAGGAAAGCGCTTTCCCGTCGGGTTACTATATATGAGTCATCGTGATGTTTCAATGCCTCGCATGGTCGGCCCGGGGGCTCCGGTGGTTGCACGTTTCGCCGGCCGGGCAGGGCGCTCAGTGTCGCCCGGGTTGAGCGGGTCCACGAGATCCAACGGTGGACCGCCTCCACCGGCTGGGTCATCTCCCGCGAGATCGCGCACCCTCCGCTGGTCAGCGAAGAACACTTCGTCGCCGTCCAGGCAATCCACAGCGCACCGACCCCTACCGACGGCGTCCCCCACCGCTATGTGTTGGCCGGAGTGACCTGCTGCGGCGCGTGCGGCCGCGTCATGGACTCCCACTGGTATACACAGCCGAACCGGCTACCGATGCCGCCACGGACACCCGAGCACCCGCCCCAGGACCTCCGCCCAACCGACGATCCTCTACATCCGGCGAGATCACCTGCTCGACCGCATCCGACACGACCGCGGGCTACACCGTCGCCATCCCGCACTGCGCAACCCCGACCCGGAAAGCTTGCCGCCTACCTACGCACCAACAACATGATCATTGTGTGTGACCACCACGCGTAGACCATCGAAGCCGAACCGCGATCTACCCGCTCACCCTGGCGGGGAGCTTCCTCGCCACGACAGCAAAAATCCCCGCCCCACGGGACGGGGATCACGCAACACACGAACAACCATCACAGTTCGTGTGGAAATAATGTGTCCGAGGGGGATTCGAACTCTTGTACGTGACACATGCGCACCAATCGGGTACACATGCCCATAGATTGCCGCATAACTCACCCTACCGCAATGATCTGGGTACACGCGGAAGCGTTGCGGTCCGTAAGGATTCTCGACGCCGCGAATCGGGCCCATTCCTATTGCGACGAGGCACGGTACACGCGACCGCACAAGTTCAATCATCGCCTTCAGCACGGTGGTCCCCTTCGAGGCCATCGGTGGAGGATAGTGGGCCGGCGTCGGGGTGCTCGGAGTTCGATGCGCGAGGATGCGGTGGCCGAGTTCGTCGATCTTCGCCGGGAGGTGGAGCGGCTACGGGCGGAGAACGCCCGGCTGGCGCGTCTGGTCATTACCTCAGACGCTCTGTCGTGAGGACGGCGTCAGGCACTTGCCCAGGCTGATGTCGTCGACGTAGGTGCCGTCGATCAGGAACTCGTCGGCGTGTCGGCCTTCGACGGCGTAACCGTGCTGTTCGTAGAGCCGGATGGCGCCGGTGTTGGTCCCCAGGACGCGCAGTCCGATTTTCTTCGCACCGTGTGAGCCGGCGAGCCGTTCGGCGGCCGAGAGCAGAGCCGAAGCGATGCTCATGCGACGGGCCTGCTCGGCCACCATCAAATTCCACAGGCCGAAAACGTGAGCCCCCTCCGGGAACGGCACCCTCCGGTGGGTGCTCACGGTGCCGACGATCTGGCCGCCGAGCGCGGCGACCAGGTGCGTCTCGGGCTTCCGTCGTTCGTTAAAGTAGGCCGTTCGCTGCTCGGCGTGGGTGGAGGGTAGTTCCGAGCCGACGGTCCACGCCGAACGGTTGAGGGTGAGGAGAGCGGCGTCGTCCTCGGTTCTGGCGGGTCGCACCAGGGGCAGCCAGTCGACGGTGAGCGGGTCTCTGGTCGCGAATCGCAGCAGGTGGCGGGTGATGGTGTCCGCCACCGCCGCGATGTCGTCCGCCGCGTCGGCTCTGACTATCAAGTCGAGGTGGGCGGTCGAGGCCACGAGCAGGCAGCTGCCGACGCTGAAGGTGATGGACCCGCGCTCCTGGTCGAGTTCGGTGGGCACCGTGCGCCCCATGTGTGAGACCAGTTGCTTGAGGTAGCGGTGGGGGCGGTCGGTGACGACGCGTGCGGTCGAGTAGAGCATCTGATGCCCTTCCGGTAGTTCAGGCAGCGATGACCGCGTCGGCGGGGCGGCTGTCCTGGGTCTGGCTCTCCCGGTCGGAAGAGCCACGGAGCGCCGCCTCGACCCGGCGGTTGCTGGTCATGGTCGACGTGACGGCGGTCATGGCGAGGAGGAGACCGCCGGCGGCGTAGAGCGGCGTGCGTACGTCGAAGGTGGTGGCCAGCCAGCCGCCGAGGAACGCCCCGAACGGGGCGGCGCACATGGCCAGCATGCGGGAGGTGGAGGTGACCCGACCAATCAGGTGAGCGGGGACGATCGCCTGCCGCAAGGAGGGTGCGAGCACCATCGTGGCGCCCATCCCGGTCCCGCAGACGGCGAGCGCGAGCCCGGCCACGTACGGGTTCGGTGCGGCGGCCAGGCCCAGGATGGCAAACCCTTCGACGGCGGCTGTACAGGTCAGCGCGGTGCCGGTGCCGAGTCGTCGGCCAAGGTGTGCGGCGATGCCCGCACCGAGCAGGCCGCCGGTGGCCTCCGCCGTGAGGAGCAGGCCGAAGCCGTACGTGTCGATGCCGAGGCGGTCGTGCGCGAAGAGTGCGAGGACGGTGCCCACGGCGAGGAAGGCGATGTTCCCGACCGCCGGGCGGAGCGCGAGCCCGAGCAGCAACCGGTTCTGGAAGACGTACGAGGCGCCGGCCCGCGCCTGCCGAAGCAGCGACTCGCGGATCTCCGGCACAGGCCGCGGCATGGCGGGCAGCGACCGTACGAGCAGTGCGGAGAGCGCGAACGACACCGCGTCGACGAACAGCGGAACCGCGCGCCCGAGCGCGAGCAGAGCACTCCCGGCGGGTGGCCCCGCGAAGCCGGACATGGCGGTCTGCGCGCCGCGCAGGCGAGAGTTGGCTCGCTCCAGGAGTGCACTGTCGCGGCCGAGCAGATCCGGCAGGTAGGCGCTGGCGGCGGTGTCGAAGAAGAGTCCGCCGAGGCCGAGCAGGAAGGCGACGGCCGCGAGCAACGGAATGCTCAGCACGTCGAACGCGGCCGCTGCGGCCGGTATCGCGAGCAGCACCGCACGCGCCGCGTCCGTGACCCACATCGTGCGTCGGCGGTCCCAGCGGTCCACCAGCGCACCGCCGAGCACCCCGAAGAGCAGCCATGGCAGTGTCCCGGCGGCCGTGACGACGGCGAGCGCCATCGGGTCCCGCGTCACCATCAACGCGAGCAGCGGCAGCGCGGCGTGCGACACCCCGTCACCGAGCGAGGACACCGTCTGTGCAGCCCACAGCCGCCCGAACCCGACCGGCAACCTCCGCAGGTCTGCGGTCATCCGGCACCCCCCTCGACCCGCTCGCGCGGTGCCGGGTGGAACAGATCGATCGGCGTCTGTAACCGCGTCCCCCGTTGTCCCCCGCACCTTCGGTGTCCGTACCGCCTTCACGACGCCGTCCCGTTCGAGCAGCCGTACTCGACAGCCGGCACTTCCCTGCTCATTGGCGGTGTGCCGAACCAGCGGGAGAGCGCGTCTCGCAACGTGGCCCCGGCGGTGACGGTGGGTTCGTCGAGCGTCGCGGCCCAGGCGACGTGCCCGTCGGGGCGGATCAGGAGGGCGTCTGCCGGTCGGGTGTCGGTCTTCGCGGTGCGGATGTCGACGCGAGCGACCCAGTCGCCGGCAATCTGGCGCAGCTCGCGGCGGTCGGCAAGGTCGAGCAGGACGGGCCGCGCGGTGTGCATGAGTTCCGCGACGCTGGTGATGCCCCGATCGGTGTGCAGGGTGAGGTCGGGTGCGAAGGCGCCGGCCAAGGCGTGGTGGCCGGCGCCGGGCATCGGGTAGCGGATGTCGGCATGGGCGACGAGTGCTCCCATCCGGCGCAGCGCCGGCTCGTCGACGATCAGTTCCTGGAAGACCTGCCGGAGCGCTTCGGCGGCCGGGTCGTGTCCGCGCCTCATGGCCGCCTGGGCTCGGGTCTGCAGCTGTGCGCGTGCGCCGGCGAGGTGGCGCTCGTCGTGGTAGGTGTCCAGCAGGCCGGCCGGCGCCCAGCCGTGGATGTCGGCGCCCAGCTTCCAGGCGAGGTTGACCGTGTCGAGCATGCCGACGGTGAGTGCCGTACCGGTGGCGGGGAACAAATGGGCTGCGTCGCCGGCCAGCATGATCCGCCCGTGGCGGTAGCGTTCGGCCTGGCGATCCTTGAACGTGTAGCGCGAGAGCCGGATCGGTTCCCCCAGGGGGAAGTCCGCGCCGAGCACACGGCGAGCGCTCTCCGCGAGTTCGGTCAGAGTCAGCGGTTCGTCGTCGTCGTACTCGGTGGTTTCGTCCTCGGTGATCTGCATGAACAGGACGCCGGCGGTGATCGCGAACGCGAACACCCCGCGGTCCGTCCGGGTGAATCCCGCGCGGATCCGGCCCAGCCCGGGGACATCGATGTCGCCGTTGTCGAGCACCGTCACCGAGTCGGGCACGGTGACCTGGCCCAGCCTGTTGACCTCCGGGTAGGTCACGCCGGGGAACGCGATCCCCGCGAGGTCGCGGATCCGGCTGCGCCCGCCGTCGCAACCGACCAGGTATCGAGCGGTCACCCGGTCAGGCCCGTTCGGTCCACGCACGTCCGCGGTCACCGTGGCATCGTTCTGGGTCACCCCGACCACGTCGTGTCCGCGACGGACGTCGGCGCCGAGTTCCCGCGCGCGTTCCTCGAGCAGTCGCTCGACCTCCCGCTGCGGAATCGGCATCGCCCGCATCGGCGGATCCGGCAGGTGCGTGAAGTCCAGGTGCATGGTGCCGAACGGAAATCGAGGGGCCACCTGGGGATTGCTGCTGGCCTCCTCGAATCGCTCCAGAATTCCCCGGTGGCGCAGCAGATCCAGGATCCGCCCGCCGAGGCCGCTGGCCTTCGGGATGTCTCGCGGCTGCGGGTGGCGCTCCAGCACCACCGTTTGGGCTCCGGCCAGGCGCAATTCCCCGGCCAACATCAAGCCCGCCGGACCGGCGCCCACGATGATGACGTCAGTCTCCATCACTCGTCATTCCCCTCTGATTTCTCTTCGCCTCTGGCACCGCCGTCGCGGCAGGTGCCGGTGTCAGCGGTCCTCTCGCTGAGTTGTTCCACGTGGCCGGCACGTAGCTGTAGGTGCGTGGCGGCGGCGAACCGAGCCCGCATCCGGCGGTCGTGGGTGACGACGACCACCGCGCCCGGGTAGTCGACCAGCGCCTGCTCCAACTCCTCGACCAGAGCAGGGCTGAGGTGATTCGTCGGCTCGTCCAGGAGCAGCAGGTCGACCGGCTTGCTGACCAGACGGGCCAGTTCGAGCCTGCGGAGTTGTCCGTACGACAGCTCGCTCACCCGCAACCGCAGGTCAGTCGGTCGAAACAGGCCCAGCGACAGCAGTTCGTCCAGGTCACCAGCGGGCCCGTCGGCGAACGCTTCCCACACGGTCAGGTTCGGCGGCCACGGCGTCATCTGCTGCCGCAGGTGACCGATCCGGCCCTGGGTCCGTACCGTTCCATCGTCCGGGCACAGTTCTCCCGCCAGGACCCGGATGAGGGTGGACTTGCCCGCCCCGTTGGGCCCGGTGACCAGAAACCGGTCCGTGCCGCCGATCCGCAGTGACGGCACGTACAGCCGGTCGGTGACGCGAACCTCGGTGAGCTCGGCAACCGTCTCCGGGGCGTCGTCGTCGACGCCGGTGATGCCGGCCGAGAACACCAGCGGGTCGGGCGGCGGCGCGACCGGGTTTGCGGTGAGACGCTCGATGCGCTCCTTGGCGTTGCGGATGCGTCCCATCGCACCGTGATCACGGCCGCGGGCACGGAAGGCACCGTGCCCGAACTTGGCCATCGGCGCCTTGCGCGGGATCGCCTCCAGACGGAACGCGTTGGCGGCAGCGAGCTTACGGTTACGGGCCAGCTGATCGCGCCAGTCTTCGTACTCCTGTAGCCGACGGCGGCGTTCGGCGGCCGTGGCGGTCAGGTACCCGTCGTAGCCGTCGCCGTGGCGTGTCACCGCGCCCTGAGCGACATCCAGGATCGTGTCGGTGACCCGGCTGAGGAACTCCCGGTCATGGGTGACCGCGAGCAGTGTGCCGCGGTGCTGCCGCAGGCGCGCCTCCAGCCAGCCCACGGCCTGATCATCGAGATCGTTGGTCGGCTCGTCGAGCAACAGCAGTTCCGGCTCGGAGGCCAGCGTGGCAGCCAGCGCCAACCGAGAGCGCTCCCCACCGGACAGGGTGCCCAGCGCCCGCCTACGGTCCAGATGCGGCAGACCGAGCCGGTGCAACGCCTTCTGGACCCGGGTGTCCGCCCCGTACCCGCCCCGTGCTTCGTAACGGGAGACCAGCCCGGCGTAGTGGTCCAGGCCGGCGACGAGTTCAGCCCTCGACAGACCACTCAACGCTGCCTCGGTACGGGTGATCAGCGACTCGAGCTCGCGGAGGTCGGCCAGGAAGAGGTCGATCGCGTCCTGGACTGAGGCATGTGGCGGCAGCGCGAGCGACTGGGCCAGGTAGCCGACACCTCCTGGTGCGATCACTGTCAGGTCTCCGTTGTCGGGTCGGTCCACCCCGGCGATCAGGCGTAGCAGGGTCGACTTCCCGGCGCCGTTGTCGCCGATGATGCCGACCTTCTCGCCCGGTTTGACGCTGAAGGACATGCCGGCCAGCACGGAGCGCTCGTCGTAGCGGCGGGTGATGTCATGCAGCGAGAGTTGCGACGTGAGCAAGACGCCTCCTGATCTGGCAGGCGGACAAGGACATGGTGGTGACGGCCGTTCGGCCGCGACAGCCGGGTGCCGACGGAGGGCTCTCGACCGGTTGCGGCGCCGCCTCGTTGGGCTACGTGCACCGAGGTGGCGCCTCACACGCCCCACACCGGCCGGGGTCACGACCACTTCGTGAAGCCGGCACGCGCCCACCGGTGGCCGACGAGGGCGATGGCCACGCACCAGGCGATGGCGACGGCCGCGTCGGTAGTGTCAGGCGCGCTGTCGAGCAGGCCGCGCACGGTCTCGATGATCGGCGTGAACGGCTGGTACTCGGCGAACTGTCACAGGCCCGGCCCCACCTTCCCCGCCGGGACGATCGCGCTGCTGAAGACCGGCAGCATGACCAGCGGCGCGGCGGCGATGCCCGCCGTCTCCGGCGACCTCGCCGGCAGTCCCAGCGCGACCGTGAACCAGCCCGCCGCGAACGCGAGCAGAACGACGACACCACCGACGGCGAGCCAGTCGGTCAGGCCCGCCTGCGGGCTGAACTCCGGCAGGAAGGCCACTCCGACGAGCGCCGCGATGGCGATCACGTTGGTCAGCACGCTGGTGACGACGTGACCGGCCAGCACCGCCGCGCGGGAGACGTCCATGGCCTTGAACCGGTTGATGATGCCCTTGGTCATGTCGGAGTTCACCGCCGTCGCGGTGGCTCCCAGCCCGTAGCAGACGGCCAGCAGGATCAGGCCCGGCGTCGCGTAGTCGATGTAGTCCACGCCGACGCTGAAGGCGCCGCCGAACATGTACACGAACATCAGCCGTGCGAAGAGCGAGTTTGTCCTGGGTGGAAAGGTTGACGAACACCGTGGTGAGCTCCTTGATGGTGACGTGGGCAGGTGGCGACCGCCGGGTGGCGGCCCGGGATCACCGGGCGGGTCTCGGCTCCCGACCGGGGCGGCCCACATCCGCAGGCGGACAGGATCTTTCATGACGAACCTCTCTTCATCGGGCACAGGTCGGCTCGGACGTGCCACTGGAACGGAGTCATGGCCGCCGGTTACGGCAGGGAGAGTTCGTAGCGGAGACGCCGCCCGAATGGGCGGAAGCCCAGGTGTCGACGCAGGGCGACCAGGTCGGAGTCCTCGTCGGCGGTGCGGGTCTCGATCTCCTCGACATGTGGATGGATCTCGCGTAGTCGGAAAAGCAGAGCGGCGTTGACCCACAGCCCCAGCCGCCGGCCGCGATGCCCGACGAGCACGGCAGGGCCGTACTGGCGGGCGCGAAACTGCGGCAGTGCGCTTGTCGTCGCCACGACATAGGCGACCACCCCGCCGTCCGACTCGGCGGCGCTCACCGCCGCGGCACCGGGCCTGCTCGGATGCCGGAGCAGTTGCTCGACGCTGGTCGCGCCGCACGGATCCCCGGTCCAGTGACGCAGTCGGTATCCGGGGTGCTCGACATCGACCAACTCACCCAGCCAGGCATGGTGGACATCGCAGTAGGTGAGCAGTTCGCGGCTCTCGGATCCGATGCGCCGAAATCCGTGCTGCTCACAGAACGACCGCGCGGCGGAACCCGCGCTTGTCTGCACGATCAACCGCCGGCCCACGGCGTGTGCACCGACGGCGGCCAGCAGCCGCGATCCGATCCCTCGACGACGCCACTGCGGCTGCACGTACAGGTTCAGCTCAAGGGTGTCCGGCTGCGAGGCGGTCGGTACTGGCAACTCGTACTCGAACGGCATGACCGGACGCAGGTCGGCGACCCCGGCCACCGCACCGGGCGACGTCACAGCGTGCCAGCGGGGGGTGCCGAGATGATCCGCCGCCGCCACGATGTCGATCACGCTCTCGCTCATGCGTCCACCATCGCCCGGCCGCCCCGGCCGAACAACGCAGAAGATCACATCGCCGCATTAGCCAGCGGTAATCGATCGCCGACAGAACCTGCGACGGCCGGTGGTCCGCGCCACGCTCGCGCCGCCCGTCCTCGTCGCGGCCGTAGACTGCCCAGTTCCAGGCACGATGATCGGAGACAGGGCCGTCCGGTGGAGCTGCGCGATATCGAGATCTTTCTGACCCTGACCGAAGAGCTTCACTTCGGTCGTACGGCCGAGCGTCTGCACGTGTCCCAGTCGCGCGTCAGTCAGTCGATCAAACAGCAGGAGCGCCGGATCGGCGGGGGCCTCTTCGAGCGTACGAGCCGTGCTGTTCGCCTCACCCCGCTCGGCGAGCGGCTGCGCGACCGTCTCCGCGCCGGCTATAGCGAGATCATCTCCGGCGTCGAGGAGGCCACCGCCACCGCCCGCGGCCAGGCCGGCACGCTGACCATCGGCACAATGGCCACCCACTACCAGTCGGTCGAGGCCGTCCTCGACCTGTTCCGGCAGCGGCACCCGCAGTGCGAGCTGCGCCTGCGCGAGATCCTGCCGACCGACCCGCTCGGGCCGCTGCGGGCCGGTTCGGTCGACATCGGGATCCTCTGGCTGCCCATCCGCGAGCCCGACCTCACGGTCGGGCCGGTCCTGCACCGGGAGAAGCTGGTGCTGGCGGTGGCCGCCGGTCATCCGCTGGCCGGCCGGGGCAGCGTCGAGCTGGAGGATCTCGGCGATCACCCGGTGGTCTACCCCGAGGGACCCATTCCGGACTACGTGTGGGAGGCGCACACCCCGTCCACGACCCCAGCGGGACGGCCCATCCGACGCGGACTGGCCATCGTCACCCTCGAGGAGGCCTTCCGAGCGATCGCCGGCGGCAGCGTCGTGTCCCCGATCGGATCGGACGTGGCAGCCACCCGGCAACGAGGCGACATCACCTTCCTGCCCATCACAGACAGACCGGTGCTGCACTACGCGCCGGTGTGGCGCAACGGCGGAGAGAATGCCCTGGTACGCGCCTTCGTTCAAGTCGTCACCAATGCGCAGCGAACGACGTAGTCGGGCCTTGCGCCGCCTACACGCCAACGCCTACGTCACCAAGCCGATCGACCTGGGCGACTTCGAACGCGTCGTCGAGCAGATCCACCGCTTCTACGGCCACGCCGCGAGCCTGCCCGCCGAGCCCAGCGCCGCCTGAGGCCCGGCTCTTGAAGAACATCCGCAAGCTCAGGATCGGAGCGCACGACAACCCCACAGCCGCCACCCTGACGGCCCTGGCCAACTTCTTCAGCGTCGGAGCGGGCTACTTCCTTGACCCGAAACCGGTCAACGCGAAGGTCCAAGTGATGACACGCTCCATCGAGCAACTATCCGACGGAGCAAGGGGAGGCATCGACGCCATCATCCAAAGCACCCTGCGGACGGATGGAGCAAGCCGCGCGGAAGTCCGCTCAACTCGCCGCCAAACAAGCCCGGCGAGACGCGCAATGACCCCCGCTGTCCACAACACGGCGTAGCAACCCGAAGCAGCCGACTCGCCCGGAGCAAAATCCGGTCCCGAGAATTCCACGCCCTCGCCTGCACCGTGGCGACTCGGCGCGCGCCTGCGGGCCGCCCCTCTGCAGCCGTCAGCCTGGTGATCATCGCCTGTTTGAGGGCCTCGACGTCGCTGGCGGTGACGAAGTCCAAGGGCCGCTCGGGCCACGCGGCGGCCATCCGGTCCCAGTAGGTGCCGTAGGTGCGGCGCGCTCCGGGCCCGGCAGCGGCAACAACACGGGGCAGGTACTCGGCGACCGTCGGCAGAACGGCCGGCGTCGCGGGGTGCGATTGCAGATCGGTCACCGTGACGCCCAGGTGAGCCAGGACTTGCCGAGCGGCAGCGATGGCGGTGGGGTCAGCGGTCATTGCCGGCTCCCGCCAGGTGATTGTGCAGGTCGGCGAGCAGGCGTACGACGGTGCTGACGGGATGCACGACGAGCGGGTCGTGCGTGACGATAGCCACAAGGAGCACGGGTTGACCGGGCCCGATGCGACACATGTGCTGGGCATTCGCCGGCAAGGGTAGGTCCCCTCGGCTGCCCACCTGATGGCGGCCGTCGCTAGCCGAGCGGATGACGAGCATGCCGCGGCGCGGCTGAATGTCGATGCGGTGGTGCGGGGACCAGTCCAGTGCGCGCAGGAGCTGCTGCGCGCTCACCCGGCCACAGCGGGCCGGAAGAGCCATCCACGGCATCAGGGCGGCGCCGATGATCGCCGGAGGCGAGCATCTGGGCGGGTAGAGCTGGCATCGGCATCGGGCTTGAACCCGCACGCGCGGGCAGGGCAGCAGGTACGAGTGGACCGACGAGGTGTTCTTTCGGCTGGATGGGTCGTGTCATAACCCGGACGATGACAGTCGAACAGTGCTCAACGAGACACAGCGTGTCCGGGACCTCGTGCCGCCCTCGCGCCCCTCCCATCGACATGCCAACCAATCGTCTTCTTAACGGATGTCAGCAAACGAATGCTTAAATGATTCCAGCATTAGACGGGAAGTATTGTAGGATTGGCGTATGCTGTATCGGACCCCTGCGCTCGCCGACGACGACAAGCGCGTGCTCGGCGAACTGGACACCATGCGGGACAACCTGCGGTATCAGATCGCCGAGCCGCACCGCTGGACAGGGCAACTCCGACGCACTCTGATCGCTCACGCTATCCAGGGCTCGAATTCGATCGAGGGCTACCAGGTATCCCTGGACGACGCCGCCGCCGCCGTCGCCGGCGACGAGCCGGTGGAGACGAACCCGCAAACCTGGGAAGTCATCACTGGTTACCGGGACGCCCTGACCTACGTGCAACAACTCGCCCGCTCACGCGAGTTCGCCTGGCAGCACATGCTGCTCAACGCGCTGCACTTCATGATGCTCCGGCATGAGCTCGGCAAGTGGCCGGGTCGCTTCCGTCCAGGTGACATCCATGTCGACGAGGCGCACACCGGCCGATGCGTCTACACGGGGCCTGACGCCGACGATGTTCCGTCGCTGATCTCCGAGCTGATCGACTGGCTGGCCGACGGCGAACCGGATACCCCGCTGCTCGTGCGTGCCTCCATGGCTCACCTGAACCTGGTCAAGATCCATCCCTGGCGGGACGGGAATGGTCGGATGTCGCGCTGTCTACACACCCTTGTGCTCGCCCGCGACGGTGTCCTCGCCCCGGAGTTCTCCTCGATCGAGGAGTGGCTCGGCGTCGGCCGGAACACCTACGCCTACTACGACGCACTCGGTGAGGTCGGGGGCCCAACCTGGCAGCCCGAGAACGACACCAGCAAGTGGATCCGGTTCTGCCTGAGCGCCCATCACCAACAGGCCCAACTGGTCCGGCAACGCCTCGATCAGGCCGCACATCTCTGGGAACTGCTCGACACCTGGGTACGACGCCACGGGCTACCCGAGCGGGTCGTCAGCGCCCTGTACCTCGCCGCCACCGGCGGTCGTGTACGCCGGACCCTCTATCAGCGCGATGAGAGCCTCACCGACGACCAAGCAACCCGTGACCTTCGCGCCCTCGTCCGGGCAGGCGCGCTCGAACAGCACGGCGAGACCCGAGGCAGGTTCTACCTCACCTCCCCGACGCTGCGCGACCTCGCCGCACCCGCGCTACGCCCCAAGGAGATCGTCGACCCGTACCGACGCTGAGACGCAGACCCAGCATGCCCACCACCGAGAATCTGCGACGTCTGCGCGCCGAAGAGACGCCATTCTCTGTCACCGAATTGGACAAATGCGGCCAACCATAGCCAGGCAGCCGCTTCCAAGACTTATAACATTTGGGTCTAAGCAAGCCCAAACAGGACAGTCAATCTGTCCTATTTGTCGTGATTTTCCACGAAATTTGGTGTCCGAGGGGGGACTTGAACACCGCTCCGTCGCAGACGTGCACCAGATTGGGTGCACATACTCATAGGTTACGGTACGACCAGGATTGGCTCGACCCTGGATCGCCATTACCCTGCGCAAGGGCGAGGATAGCAGCCTGAAGGTGCAACTCTGAAGATTTCAATCGGCTCGCCCCCATCATTGGAGGGCGAGCCACCCGAATTGAATCCTGGCCCTGTGACCCGGTGATTTTTTAGTCGCTCGGTCACGGCTTGTTTCTCTTACTTGCGACGGTTCATGTAGAGCACTCGGCCGCTGGCCAGGACCGCGGTACCAGAAAGGAGATTCGCCGTTACGGCGGTGCCGACACTGTGGTCGTCCCAGCTGTCGGTTACAGTCACGGCTATCACGATGGCTTCGAGGAGTCCGGCGAGGATCCCGAGGAACCACAGTAGACCGCGCCCGAGTCTCGCCCAAGCGCTGTTCTTGGCTGTCGACTCCTTGAGGGCGCGTGGCGGGATACCAATGGCTGCTTCGATGGCATCTCGCATCTGCTGCATCTCGGCGTTGACGGATCTGGCGAAGGAGACTGAGGCACCGTCCTCCATGGGAGGTCGTCCCGCGCCAGGTCCGAATCGGCTGATCGGTGCTGGCTGGACGCCTCTCTGGATCACTTGTAGGTAGCCATAGTGCAGGGAGGTTGCCGGCCTGAACGAGACCCCGGCGACATCGCTGACGTGTAGGCGGCGCTCGCCCTTCATGACGGGCCCGAAGCCATCCTTGCCGATGACGACGGACTGGCCATCAAACGCCGCATAGCCGAGTACACCTCGCGCTCGAAGAACAGGCGCGGCGGTTCTGCGCGGCGGGGGTGCTGCCTGGGGTATGGAACCCCGATGGCCCAGTGGTTCAGCAACCACCATCGTCCCCTCGCCCATTCCGAGTTTGCGTGGGCGTTGAGGCGACGGCCCGTTCACGACGTGGAGGTAGACATACTCGTAGAGTTCATCGACAGTGATCCGACCGTCGCGGTTCAGGTCTGCGGCACCGGTGGCGACGCCATCTACAACGGCTTCTGTGAAGTAGGAGGCTCGCGCCGTAGCTGATTCGACGTCTTCGAAACTAGCCTCATGCTCACCCGACGCGGTAAGTACCGCGACCCCGCTGCCCTGAGGTAAGCCTCGGACAAGTACGTCAACGTCGGGTTCGCCGCTGGAACGGGCCTGCATGCCCGTGATGAAACTCCCGCTGAAGCAACAGTCGACAAGGATGAGCGTGGACTTTGAGCGGCTGTCATAGATGCGGTCACGTACCCACTCGGCACCCACCGCAGTAGCACTCAGGTATTGCTTCTCGGTGTCAGTGAACGCGAAGTACAACTTACCCTGACGGTCCTGAAGCCCATGCGTGGAGAAGTAGATCAAGTTCAGGGCATCATCAACTCGGGCTTCAAGCAGGAATGCTTCGATGGCACGTTGCGCCGCACGGGTGGTGCAGTCAACGTCAGCAAACACCTGCGCGTACCCCGCCTCGTACAGCATGCGGGTCATATCCTCGACGTCGCGACGAGGCGATCTGAGCTGTACCAACGACGAGTCGGTGAACGTCCCGCAACCGATCAGCAACGCCCTACGCTTGCGGGTTGCCTCTGTCATGACCTGCTGTTCATTCGGTTCAGATAAGCGGCGACGAGTTCGTCGCGTTGCGCCTTCGACACACGCCCCTTGAACCGGCGGCCGTCGATCTCAATCTCGACGTCGGCCGGCTGCCGGCTCAGCCACGACGCGATGACGCCCATCAGGCTCTCGACCACTATCGGCGCCAGCGTCACCGCTAGCGCACCAGCCGCGACCGCGATCCCAGACTTAGCCCCGGCCGGAGCATCCCCAGCCGTAGCCCACTCTGCGCCGGCTACATCCGTGGTGAGAACCTCCCGTCGAAGCCCAGCGGTCAGGTCCTTCACACCATCTGCGTCCAACTCCGAGCAGCCCACCCGCACAGACATCTGAATCAGACTCATCAAATACCAATCCCGCCGGCGCGCGTCGGGGCCGGACGACCGCGGTCCGTGGCCTGCGGCGCAAACGCCTCTACTCACCGGCGAAGGGTCTGGCCCCACACGCAGCTCGGGCTACGTGTTCGCGGAGCATTCTGTCGTAGCCAATGCTCGATGCAGGATACGCGGCATCCCGCCGCCGACCCGCTTCCTCTCGTCGGCCCGCCGGAATACTCGACCGAACGGCCACAACGGTCTCTGGGCATGGCGTGCCCATCGGACCGTTTCGCGGCCTCTCCCGGCGGACGAGCAGCTGCCGCTGCGGCTTCCACCGACGCTGACCTCCGCCATCATCCCCGCTCCCCGAAAGCCGCCGCTTGCGCCGCCGTCGGCGCCAGCGTCATCCGCCGACTCGGCGTCCGTCGCTGCCGCGTCGCCAAGCGGCGAAGTCGGCCCGGCCGTGGAGGTCACCCGTCTCGTTCCCGCCTGGGGCAACCTCACCGTCTGCGGACAGCAGTTCTGGCAGCCCCAGCCGAGCCGGACTGAGGTCACCCTGTGGGCCGACACCACCGTCGTTCACCTGCCTCTCGACGGCGTCCGACTCAAGCCCGTCCCGTCCCGACTCACCCCACCCACCTGCGCCACCTCGCCGACGACGGCCGACCCGCCGGGCCGCCACCAATCACTACCGGCCCCGATCGAGTTCGAACGGCTCGTCAACGCCACCGGCCTGATCATCCTCGCCGGCCGTCAACACCCCGTCGGCTACCACTTCGCCGGCAGACGCCTCACCGTCCGACTCGATCGCGGACTCATGCAGATCAACGGACACGGCATCCTGCTGCGCAGCCTGCCCAACCCGAATTCGCCCGCTGCTCGGCGAGGTTTGCTTTCGGGCCGTCGGGCACCGGATGGGAGGTAGACCGAGTGGCAGGCCGGCCTCACCGACACCCGGGCCCGGATTCCACCTGCCTGCCACCGCGGAAGCGGTCAGTCCGACCGAGGGTTGTACTGCGACCACAGGAGGGAAGCGGCGCCGCCAGCGCTGAGGTCTTCCCAGATTGCTTCCCTGTCGAGCTCGCCGTCGACGATAAGCCTGGGGCGCAGTGCGTCCGCGTAGCTGGCGACAGGATGCGACCCGACGAAGGCGCTGGGTTCGCCGACGGCGACGCCGTCCAGCGACCGACGAAAATCCGTGACGAAGGCGTCGAGTACCACCGCGATTGGGGTGTGCGTACGACCGTGGACAACGAGCCGTCCGCCGGGGTCGTCGCAGTCGCCCAGTACGCCCTCGTCTGCCACCAGACTCCCGCTGATGACAAGTTCCGGCCCTGCGGTGACTCCGCCGAGCGTCACCGCCCGGGCCTCCACATTGCCACAGACCAGGAAAAACGAGGAGCGGTCGTCGGTCACCCAGGTCAGCTCACTGACTTGGGTGAGGTCGCCGTCGATGATGACGTGGTACGGCGGCCGGGTGAAGTCGAACGCCGACATCAGGTCCCCGTCGACCGTCCAATCGCCCTCGAACAGTCGAATCTCCTGCTGGTCGGCGGGGTCGGCGTAGGGATAACCAACATGTGCGGACGAGGAGAACCGCTGTTCGGCCTCACCGGGATCGATCAACCGGTACGCCTCGTAGTCCCACTCCATGCACGGCAACCCTATTCCCGATGATGCGCCGGCATGGCCCGCTCGGTGGGCCCGGCCGCCGGGCGTCTACTCCGAGAACCTGCCTTACCCTTACGGCAAACGGTGAGCCGTCAGATGTCAGTCTGACGCGGTCACGACGACGGGCACGTTGCGGCTCGTCAGGTATCGGGCGACCTCCGGAATGTGGACAGGGGGAAGTGCGAGCGCAACAAGCCGTCGAGCGCGGGTGACGGCGACATAGAGGACCCGCAACGCTTCTGCCGTGTCAGGTGAAGTGCTGTCGGCCGGCGCTGTTCGCGCGATGCCCTCGATCCACAGTGTGAGCATCCGGGTGGTCCGGTCCTCGTCGGGCACCAGCATGAGGACGGCCTCAGCCTCCTCGCCCTTGACCTGGTGCACGGTATCGGCCCGTGTTGCAGGAAGACCGCGGGGGGTCACAGGAATTTTGGCGATTGCGCTCGCGGTCTTGGTGCCTTTGCCTCTGGGGGAGGTGATGGCGATGCCGGCGGGCGTCGTTCGTCCAGGAGCCGGCGACAGCGTGTCGAAGGTGCGGCGGGCTGCTGTGCACCAGTCAGCGGCGGGCAGGGACAGCTCGGGCAGTTCGTGTAGTGCGGTGGCGGCCAGGCGACGGAGGTGGTGTGGGTCGATGCCATAGACAGCGTGCCGGTCGTTTGCTGCGGTGCTGTCGGCGTCGGGCATCCAGTACCGCACGAGGGTGGCTTGGAGGGTCTGCTCGGCGAGGGCTCGGGTGCGTTGGTCTGAGGGTGGTTGACGCAGAACGCCGACGGCCCAGATGAGTGATTCGACTGGGCTGGATGGTGGTCGTCGAGCACGACCGCCGAGCCCGGGCAGGGTCGCCGCACCGTGGGCAAGGATGAGCCGGTCGGCTGGGGCGATGTCGGCGTTGGTCGCGATGGTGTCGAAGGCTGCTAGCTCTTTGCCCTTGTCGAGCGCGATGAGGTGGACCGGCAGGTCGCTGTCGTGGTGCTCGGCCAGTGCGATGTCAGGCACCTGTCTCTGTGGGTCGGTGCGCATGGTTGCGGCGAGTTGGCAGATGGTGGTTGATGAGCGCCAGTTGCCGGTTAGCTCGATGGTTTCGGCGTGGTTGAGTAGTCGGGTGATCGCGGGCGGGCCCTGGTTGCGGAAGCCGTAGATGGCTTGGTCTGGGTCGCCGATGATGAGGGTGGGCAGTCCGAGTAGTTGGATGCCCCGAACGATGTCGACGTCGATGTCGGAGCAGTCCTGGGCCTCGTCGATGATCAGCTCGGTGAACCGGGTGGGGAGGGTGTGCGCCAGTATTTCTTTCCGCGTTGCGAGGTTGACGCCGGCTTGGCGGCGGACCTCCTCGCCGGTGAAGAGCCGGTGGGTGTTGGCTAGTTCGGTGCGCCGCTGCTCGGCTAATCGACAGACGGCGGCGATTTGGTCGTCGCTGAGGTGTCGGCGCCCGCCTTCGAAGCGGGGGGCACCGGTCAGGGTTGCGATCGGTGCTGAGTTTCCGCCGGGATAGCGGAACTGGAAGTCGGCGAGGTCGAATTGCTGGCGGTTCTTCTCGGTCCAGTATTCGATCTGTCGCAGTTGCCGGGGTGCGTCTCGCCAGCTTTCGAGCCGTCGGAACGGGCGTTGGTTGGTGGTGTCGGGTGGGGGTAGGAAGGGGCGGACGAGGAATCGCCAGAAGAACCCGTCCAGAGTCATGATGGCGTTCGGGTGTTGCAGCAGGTCGGGACGGTTGAGTTCGTGGGCGCGGGCACGGATCTGCGCTGCCGCCACCTTGGTGAAGGAGGTGATGGCTCGGCCTGTCGGTTGGTTGCGGGGGGTGGTGCAGTGTCGTTCCACGATGGTGCGGGTCTTGCCGGCGCCCGGGCAGGCGAGGACCGCGCGGGGTGCGGCAGTGGCCACGACGGTGTCCTGTTGGGCGATAGCTGACGCGCGACGCTGGTGCAGGTCGTCCGCGATGGCGGTGGCCGATGCGGTCATGACGGTGTTGCCACCAGCCATGTCAGCGCCTCCTGGATGTAGGGCGGCACCTGCAGCGGGTGGTTGCCGCGCACGGTGTGGTCGAGGAAATCCTGCGCGAAGTCGCCTTTGCGCAGCTTGGTGTTCTTCATGGCGGCGATCAGGATGCGGGCTCGTTCGTCGGCGTCGGCAGCAGCGTCGATCTTGGCTTTGACCTTCGGGCCGGCTGTCGGGCGCTGCGCGGCCCAGGCGGGCCAGAAACCAGCGTTGCCCGCTCCCAGAAGTTCCGGTTCCAACGTGCTGGGCGCGGCGAAGACGCTGGCGACCTCGGTCGCGTTGAGGCTTGCGATCAGGCGGTGGAGCTTTCCGAGGGGGTCATGGCGCTTGCCAGGGTCAGTGTCGGTGAGCACGACCACGCGCTCGGCGATGCGGCCCGACGGTGTCATAGTGAGCAGCATCCGCAGGTAGGGGGCGAAGTCGACACCGTCGATCGCGATGATGGTGGAGCCGACGAAGCGCGTCCAATCTCGTCCGTTGAACAGTTTCCTCGCCATCGCGGGTAGCAGAATGGCCTCGGCGATCCCTTCGACCAGGATGGTGCGGGGGCCGAACAGCATGCTGCTGCGGGTGGCGTCGAGGTAGCGGTTCACGCGCGCTTCGTCGCTGGGCGGCAGGCCGAGTTCGGCGACGGCGACCGCCGATGCGGTGAACCTGACCGGCATGCTCTTCGCAAAGGGGTCGACGGGGCGGGACTCGCCTGGGCTGACCGGGCGCCGTTGCAGCACCACGACGTCGGCCACGTCGGTGTGTGCCGCCAAGAGCGGCGCGTGGGTGGTGACCACCACCTGGATGCGCCCCAGCCAACCGTTGCCAGGCGCCTGCTGAGAGTTATGTGCGGTACGGGAGAGGTAGTCCAGCAGGACCGCCTGCAGCTGTGGATGCAGGTGTGCCTCTGGTTCTTCGAGAAGCAGCAGCGTCAGGTCCGCCTGGGCCGCCGCATGCAGGTGGGTCAGGACGGTGGCGATGTAGGCGAGGTTCGCGTAGCCCATCCCGGACTCGGCGAGCTCACGAGGCACCACCCCGGCGTCCGCCATGCGTATCCGCAGCCCCTTCACCAGACTGGCGAGGTCCGCCCGCCCGTAGCCAAGATCGGTGACCTGCTCATGGGCGCCACTGGTGAGCTCAGCGAGGGGTTCATTAACCATCTGCGCTGCCCGCTGAAGGACCGGATTGGCCTCGATGGTGCGCAATTGGTCGCCAACCGCGGTCTGGAAACGTTCACGATCATGGCGATCCCCGCGCTCATCGACGAAGGTTTCGTCGTCTAGCAGGCGGGCTATGATCGCCCGGATTCGGGAGGTGCCGGCCGATCCCAGTTCGCGGATGGCGTCGCGCAACGGTGGCAGGTAGACGTGACGTAGCCTGTTCCGCGCGCCGGGATCAGGGTCGTCGGCCACCGCGCCGCTGCCGGCCGTCCAGCTCGTCCTGCCCCGCGTCTCCGCGGCACCGGGCGGCTCGTAGGTGAGGGCGTAGCACGCCTCGGCCTCACCAGAAATGGCCGCCGATGACGTGAATGCGTCACTGTAGGGGGCGAGTTCCGCCACGGTGCCGCGCAGCTTCATGCGGAGTGTGAAGCCAGCATGTTCCCCGGTACGGCACACATCGTCAGGGTCAGCCCACAGCGAACGCCGGCCATCAAGTGGATCCGTCACAAGCCGCAGGGCGTCCATACCGCCCGACTTTCCCGCGCTGTTCTCCCCCAGCAACACGGTCACACCGCGTCGTAATGGAATTCGGGCCTTGGTAAACGCACGGAATCCGGACAGCTCCAACTCTGCGAGGTACATAGCGTTCCTCCTCCCACCCACAACTGCAGGCCGGGAGAATAGCTGCGACGACGGGCTGGCTCCGACGTACTCGCCCGTGACCATTGGCCAAGATGTTCTGGCGGTCTCGCAGTTGACGGCGGAGGACGGCCGAGTAGGGCTCATCGGAGTAGTCATCGACTGCGACGGGTTGTTCCTCAGGCGAGGTCTGTTGGTCTCGGTGCTCAGACTCTGTCTGCCTTCGAGTTCCGACCTAGGTTGGGGTGTTGCCCACCTCCGGATCGAGGCAGGTCAGGGGACACCTTCTTCCGTTTGGCGTCGCAATGTCGTCAATTAAGTCTGAGATTCATGACCAGCGGAGGCTGGTTCAGAGTGGGCCGCGGTCGACACGGCGGCGGTGAACGTCGGTGCCGCTTGAAAGTGCGCCCGGCGGGCTGCGCGCCGGAACGCACCCAGGACCGCTGGTCCGGCAAGGGTGACAAGGACGGCCGTGGTGACCGCTCGTCCGGTGTCCCAGCCCAGTGAGGTGACGGTGAAGAAGGTCAGGTACCGGTGGAGTTGGTCCAGCATCGGTAGGCCGGGTTGGTAGGCGATCGAGCTGGTCGGGTCGAGGGAGAACGGCCAGAACGACAGGTTCAGCATGAAGCCGAAGAAGTACCCGCTGACGGCGGCGTAGGCGGCGAGCAGGGCGATCTCCGCCCGTCCCCGGAGCCTGGGCAGCAGGCCGGCGAACATGCCGACCCAGGCGCAGCCGAACATCTGGTAGGGCATCCAGGGTCCGACTCCCCCGGTGAGCAGTGCGGAGGCGAACAGTGACGTGCAGCCGAGCGCGAATCCGAAGCCGGGCCCGAAGACCCGACCGGCGAGGACGAGGATGAAGAAGACCGTCTCGATGCCGGCCGTGCCCGCTCCGAGTGGTCGCAGGGCCGCGTTGATCGCGGACAGCACGCCCAGCATGGCGAGGGCCTTCGCGTCGATTCTGCCGTCGGCGATCTCGGCGAAGATGACGGCGAGGACAAGGAGCAGCAGCACCCCGAACATCAGCGGCGGGGTCTGATTGGAGCCGAAGGTGCCGGGTGCGACGACGAACGGCCAGAGGAACGCGACGAAGCCCAGGAACGACGCCATGGTGATCGCGAGCACGGCACGGCCGGGCACGCGGACGGCGACGGTCAGCGTGCTCACGCGCGTACTTCTGGATCGTCGAGGGCGGCGGCGACCTGCCCGACTGTCAGGTAGGGCAGCGGCGCGAGGATCTTCGCGACCTGCGGGGCGAACGTGGGTGACGCGGTGAGCACGGTCGGGACCGGGCCGTCGGCGACGACCTCACCGTCGGCCATGACCACGACCCGGTCGGCGGTGGTGGCGGCGAACTCGACGTCGTGGGTGGCCACGACGATGGCGCGGCCCTGCGCGGCGAGGTCGTCGAGGGTACGGGTCAGCGCGGCCTTGGCCCGGTAGTCCAGGCCGCGGGTGGGTTCGTCGAGGAGCAGCACGCCGGGGGTGACGGCGAGTTGGATGGCCAGGACCAGGGCGAGTTGTTGCCCGGCGGACAGGTCCCGCGGGTGGTCGTCGCCGTCGATGTCGGCGGCGATGGCGTCGAGGAGACGCCGGGCGGTGCCCGGTTCGGCGCCGTCGCGGTCGGCCTGGTCGAGTTCGGCGTCGACGGTGTCGAGGTAGAGCAGGTCGGTGGCGGTCTGCGGGACAAGGCCGACGAGTCGGCGGGCCTCGCTCGCGCCGACCCGCCCCGGGTCGACGTCCCGAGACGACGAGTCGGGTACCGCGATGCTGCCTCCATCGCGGCGACCCGAGCCTTGCAGAGCCCAGAGCAGCGACGACTTGCCGGAGCCGTTGCGCCCCATCAACGCGGTTATCTCACCGCGTACCAGGCTGAGGTCAACCCCGCGAACGGCGACGACCGGCCCGTGGCGAACGACAACGCCGGTTGCCGTGAGCGCGTTGCGCGCGTCGGCGTGGGAGTGGCGGTGTGGTCGCGGCGGTGTCGGGGGTAACCGGTCGCGCAGGGCGCTCGCGTGCCGGCGGGCGTCGCGTACCGACAGTGGCAGCGGTGACCACTGGGCCATCCGCCCGAGGTCGACCACGGGTGGCGCGACAGTGGTGCCGGCGATGAGGGTGGCCGGGTCACCGTGTTGGACGGTGCCGTCGCGGGCGACGTGGATGAGCCGGTCGGCGTAGGGCAGGACGCGTTCGAGACGGTGCTCGGCCAGGACGACGGTGACACCGAGGTCGTGGACCAGCCGGGTGATGGTGGCGAGGACGTCGTCGGCGCCGGTCGGGTCGAGCGCGGAGGTCGGTTCGTCGAGGACGAGTACCCGTGGGTGGGCGGTCAGGGCGGCGCCAATGGCTACCCGCTGCTGCTGACCGCCGGACAACTCGTGCAGGCCCCGCTGGCGCAGGTCCGCCAGGCCGAGCAGGTCGAGGGTTTCCTCCACCCTGGTCCGCATGACGGCCGGGTCGAGGGCGAGCTGCTCCATCCCGTACGCCAGTTCCTCCTCGACGGTGTCGGTGACGAACCCGGCGACCGGGTCCTGCCCGACCACGCCGACCAGGTCGGCGAACTCGCGGGGTTGATGGTGTGCGGTGTCCCGGCCTCCGACGCGGACGCTGCCCTGCAGGGTGCCGCCGGTGAAGTGCGGTACGAGGCCGTTGATCGCGGCGAGCAGTGTCGACTTCCCCGCGCCGGTGTGCCCGACGACCAGACACAGCTCGCCCTCGTCGATGTCGAGGTCGACGTCGCGGAGGGTGGGGCGGGACGTGTCCTCGTAGGTGACGCTGACGCGCTCGAAGCGGATCATGACGGTGCTCCTGCGGTGTCGGCGGTGCGGCGTCGTCCGGTGGCGGGCTCCGGTCGGTGCGGGCGCGGTGGTGTCGGTGCGGCGATCGCCGCGAGGGCGGCGATGAGGATCGCGGCGGCCGGTAGGGCGGGCAGGCTGGGCCAGTGCAGCGGATAGAGGGTCGGGTTGAGCGCGGCGGGGTCGTAGCCGGTGCCGGCGCCGAGCACAACGGCCGTGACGACCCCGCTACCGGCGACCGTCCACTCTGGCCACTGCCACGGGTCGGGTCGGTACCGGCTGCGCGACACCCGACGCCCGCCGAGGGCGAGCGCGGCCACGCAGAGCAGCACGCCGCCACCGAGGCCACCGAGTCCGACCGGGCGGGGCACCCCCGGGTCGAGCAGGCCGTACGCGCCGACGCACAGGCCTGCCATGCCGGTGAGCATGAGGACTCCGGTGAGCCGTCGCGAGGCGGGTGTGGCGGTGCCGACCCGGCCGTAGCCGCGTGCGTCCATGGCGGCGGCGAGCCGCAGCGACCGGTCCAGGGCGTCGTGCAGGACCGGCATCAGGATGGCCCGTGCGGCGCCGAGGCCCCTGGCCCGTCCGGCGCGTAACCGGCGGGCACGCGCGACCCGTTGGACGCTCTCCACCAGTTGTGGTGCGACGCTCAGCGAGACGGTGACGGCGACACCCAGCTCGTACAGCGCGCCGGGGAGGACCCGCAGGGCACGTTTGGGGTTGGCGAGGCTGTTGGCGGCGCCGATACAGCACAGCAGGCACGCCAATCGGAGCCCGTCGACGGTGGCGGAGAGGGTTGCCTCCAGGGAGACCGGGCCGCCGATCTGGATTCCCGCGTACCAGTCGGGGGTGGGCAGGTGCGGCAGCCGGAACAGGATGTGGTCCTCGGGGGTGATGCCGGAGGCGAAGACCGTCCGGAACACCACCCGGATCGCGATGATGATCAGTGCGAGGTAGAGGTAGTAGCGGAACGCCCGCGCCCAGGGGGCGTCGGTGCGGCGGACGGTGACGACGAACCCGAGCACCGCGAAGATGAGCAGCAGCAACAGCGGGTTGCTGGTGCGGCTCGCGGCGGTCGCCAGCGCGAGCGCCCACAGCCACCAGGCCACTGGGTGCAGGGAGCGGGGCAGCCGGGCGACCGCGAGGCGGTGCGGGAGGCCGGTGCGGGTCGGGGGCATCGGTTCAGGTGCGGCGTCGCCGCCAGCCGACGACACCGCCGACCAGGGCGAGGACGGCCAGCAGGCCGACGGTGATCAGCGCTGGCAGCGCCGAGCCGGTGTCCTGGCGGGCGGCCGTCGCGGTGGGTGCCGCGTCGAGGATGCGCGGCCCGTCGGGGGTGGCGTCCGGCGCCCCGGACGGCACTCCCGCTGTGGGGAACGTCGTCGGGCTGGCCGGAGGTGTCGGCGTACCGCCCGTCGGGATCGACGCCGGCGCTCCCGCCGGTGGTAAGCCGGGCGGGGGTGGGCCGACACCGGGGTCACCCGGTGCCGGCGGGTTGCCGGCGGCCGGTGGGTTCCCGCCGCCGGGCTGGGCCGGGGTGGGCGCACCTGGGGGCGGCGCGGTGGTGGCGACGCCGACCGGTCTGCTGTTGCGGGCGCGGACGCTGTCCGGGCTGACCGTGGGCCGTCCCTGGGTTCCGCCGATGTCGGTCGCTCCGAAGATCCACAGGTCGACGCTTCCGGGCTTGGGTTTGTAGCTCATCGCGCCGAGTTGGCTGTAGACCCAGCTGTTCTGCCCTGGGTCGGCGTGCCAGTAGGACCAGTAGGCGCTGGCCGGTGGGGTGAGTGCACACTTCTCGTCGGCCGGGGTGGGGTACTGCGTTCCGCCCTGGTGACCCGCGTAGCCGATGCGGCAGATGAACGCGGGCCCGTCGTGCTGGGTTCCGGTGGTGCGCCAGCCACCCTGGTTGAGCAGTTGGTAGCCGGTGGTCGGGGTGGTGCCGCAGGACCGCAGCAGCGGCCCGCCCCACCGGCTGAAGTCGACAGCGAGGATCACCCCGGACGAGGTGGTGCACTGCCCGATCGGCAGGGGCGCGGCCAGCGCCGGCGTGGGTGCCACCACCGGCGCGGCGACGATCGTCAGGGCCGCGATCGACCGGAGCCACCGGCGGGCGGTCACGATCCACCGCCGGCGTCGGACACCGCGCGGCGACGGGCAGCGACCAGCAGCAGGACACCGCCGATGACGAGCACCAGCGCCAGCAGGGCGATGGTCATGATGGACACGCCGGTACGGGGCAGGCTGCCCCACGAGTGCCCGCGGGGGCCCGTCGTCGACGGGGTCGCACCGGGTGTCGCCGTCGACGAGGACGGTTGGCTGGCGCTCGGCGTCGGCGTGGGCGTGGGTGAGCCGGACGGGTCCGGACCCGGCGCGTCGTGCACGTCCCGGGTCAGGGCGGCGAACGAGATGCCGGTGGCGCCGCTGACGACCTGGGTGGAGGCGCGGACGTCCGATCCCGCCTGACCACCGGCCGCGACGGTGAAGCCGCCGTCGTCGTTCTGCTGGGAGGCCAGAAACGCCAGCGCCTTGTCGACCTGAGCGGCGTAGCTGCTGCCACGCAGGGTGAGGCCCTGGATGGCGAGGGCGGTGGAGTTGGTGGAGTCGCCGGCCGCGCCGGGGAACCCGCCGTGCTCCTTCTGCGTGGAGGCGATCCAGGCCAGCGCCTTGTCGACGGCGGTGACCGCCGCCGGGTCGTCGGCCAGCGCGGCCAGGGCCATCGCGGCCATCGCGGTGCTGTCGACGTCCCGGTCGGTGTCCGCCGCCGGGATGAGGCTGGGGAAGGACCCGTCGGCGCGTTGCAGTCCCCTGAGGAACTCGACCGGCTTGGCGGCGGCCTCGCCCTGTCCCGCGCGTAGCTGCGCGATGATGCCGAGCGACTGACCGAAGACCGAGGTGGCGTACCGGTAGTTGCCCGCCCCGGCGCAGCCGGTCTGCGCGTCGACCTTGGCGCAGGTTACGTCGCCCAGCGCGGCGATCAGGTCGTGTCCGCCGAAGGAGCGTGGGTCGTAGCCGGTGGCCTGGGCCAGCAACGCGACCTTGCCGATCGCGCCGCCGACGGCGTAGTCGGTGCCGACGCCCAACCACATGTCGACGGTGAAGCCGTTGTCACCGACCGCGCCGCCACCGCGCAGGAACTCGACGATCGCCCGCAGCTTCGCGTCGTCCCCGCCGGTGGCGGCCAACGCGTACGCGCCGTCGATGGTCAACCCGAAGTCGGGGTAGCCGGGGAACGACTCGTAGTACCGGCCGTCGATCAGGTTGGCCGGCGCGACGAGATAGGACACTCCCTTGGCCAGATCCGGCCGGAACCCGGCCGGTGGTGGCCCGCCCAGGCGGTGGGTCAGCGCGGCGAGGTTCGTGCCGGCGAGCGCGAGCGCCGCCGCGCCGGTGGCGGCCAGGTCGGCGTCCGGGTTGCTCGGGTCGGGGCTGAGCCCGCCGCCGGTGGCGATCCGGCCGACCAGAAAACCGGTGGCGGCGGCGGCCCGGTCGGTGACGCCCAGCACGGCGAGGGCCTGCGCGGCGTGTCCGGTCGAGTAGGTGTCGGTCAACCCCGCCCCGGTGTAGGGCTGGTAACCGCCGTCGGTCTCCTGCGCCCCGGCCAGGAACGCCTTGGCCGAGCCCAGCGCCTCGTCCTGACCGCCGAGGGCGTGCAGCGCGAGGACGGCCAGGGTCGTGGCGGCGATGTCCGGGTCGCAGAACTCGGCCGGGGCGAGCCACAGGCCACCGAAGGCGCCGCTCGCGCACTGCTGCTCGGTCAGACGAGCAACAGTCGGGGCGGGCGGGGTGACGCCGGCCCGCTTGAGCGCGAGCAGCGCTGTCGCGTGGGTCATCGGTCCGGTCGATCCGGCGAAGTCACCGGCGGCGGCGCAGCCGGCGTCGACATCGGTTACGGCGCACACCCGGTCGGTGAGCGTGGCGACCAGGTTCCGGCCGCCGAACGCGCGCGGGTCGCCGCCGGTGATCGTGGCCAGCAGGGCGAGGTTGGCGACGTTGGCGGTGTGCGGCGCGGCGGTGTCGCCGTTCGGGAAGATCGCGGCGTCGACGTGTGCCCGCAGGTAGTCGACCATCTTCGTCAGTGCCTGGTCCTGCCCGCCCGTTGCGGCCAGGGCGGTGGCGACGGCGATGCTCCGGTAGTGGTCGGCCCCGCCGTTGTCGACATGGTCGCCGTCGGTGAGCTGCCCGACCAGGTAGGTGGCGACGGCCTTGACCTGGGCCTCGGTCGGCCGCGCCGGCTCGGTCGGCCCGTCCGTCGCGGTCGGGGTGGGGGTCGGTGTCGCCGATGGTGGCGGACCGCTCGCGCGTACCGACGCGGGGGTGAACGTCGGGGCCCCGGTCGTGCCGCCGATGTCGGTGCCGCCGAAGACCCACGCTTCGACCTCACCCGGGCCGGGCCGCTGGGCCATGGCGCCGAGCGGGCTGTAGGTCCAGTGGTCCTGCCCGGCGGGGGCGATCCAGTAGGACCAGTAGGCCGACGCGGGCGGGGTCAACTGGCACGCCTCGTCGGCCGGCGTCGGGTGTTCGGCACCGGACGCGAAGTCGGGCGACCCGATGCGGCAGATGAAGCCGGGGCCGTCGTGGGCGGTGCCGGTGGTGGTGAAACCCGCCTCGTGCAGCAGGTCCAGGCCGGTGGTCGGGGTGGCGTCGCAGCCCCGCAGCAGCGGCCCACCCCACGCGCCGAAGTCGACAGCGACGATCGCGCCCTGAGTCGGGGTGCAGGACTCCAGCGGGTCGGCGAGCGCGGCGCGGGTCGGCACCACCAGCGCCACCGCGCCGAGCACCGCTGCGGCGACGGCCGCCAACCACGCCGCGGGAACCCGCGACGTTCGACTAACCAGTGGGGACATGGCGACTCTCTCGGGGGCTAGCGGCGCAGGCGCGGACGCGGACCCCGAGGACAAACCCCGGAAACCTGGCTCCGCGCCGTGTACCTCGACGGCGCTGCGGTGCACTATCCAGCCAGGTAATCCGACTCGTCCCGGTAACGGGACCTACGGCTGCGGGCCAGCGCCGGACTTTGACCGGCTTCCCCTGACTGCTGGATCGCGGCCATCGGACCACAACCGCGACCACCGCGTCAACGCAAGACCGTGTCATGTACCTAACAGCGCGCGGTAGGGGTTCCCTCCCATACCGTGACCGCGTCATCGTGTGGGGGAACCCGGTGGGAATCCGGGGCTGACGCGCAACGGTGAGGACGGTTCGCCCCGTCCCGAGCCCGACTACCCACGTGGTGACGCAGCACCTGCGGTATCCGTCCCACGCGTCCTGCGGCCGGCCCGCCCCGCTCCCGCCGGCCCGTGCCGGGCTCCGGGTCGAGGCAGCCGTGCCCCGTACCCCCAAGGAGCCCTGATGTCCTCGCGTCTTTCCTCCGGTCGTCGCCGCAGACGCCTCGCGGCTGTTCCCGCCGCCGCGCTGATCGCCACGGTCGTGGCGGTCGCAGGCGGCGCCGCACCGGCCGCCGCGACCTCGACCGCCGCGCAGATCGCCACCGCCAAGACCAACGGCGTCGCCTACCTGCGGACCCTGCAGGCCGCCGACGGGAGCTACGCCAGCGGCGGGTTGTCGAACGAGTGGGCGTTCAGCGCGTTCGCACCCGCCGGCGTCGCGGCGGTGGACGTCTACCCCTCCGGCGACACGACCAAGAACGCCCGCACCGTCTACCGCAACCAACTCTCGGCCGCGTCCTGGCCGAGCAGCACGCCGGTGGTCACCGACTACGAGCGTGGGGTCCTCAACGCCTACGCCGCCGGTATCGACCCCGCCCGGGTCTCCCCCACCCGTAACCTGATCGCCGACACCATCGCCTACTGGCAGACCGGCTCGGCCGGCTACTACGGCCCGCCGGCCAACTTCAACGGCACCGTCTTCGGCACCCTCGCCCTGGCCGGTGCGAAGACCCAGGCCGGCGCCGCCCGCGTGCCGCAGGCCCTGCTCGACCTCTCGATCACCCGGATCCGCAACAACCAGCACACCGACGGCGGCTGGACGTTCACCCAGGCCGAGGGCAATCCCACCCAACTCGCCGCGGCCAGCGACATCGACATGACCGGCGCCGCGATGGCCGCGCTCTGCGCCGCCGGAGTCCCCAACACCGACACCGACGTCGTGCAGGCCAAGAACTTCCTCAAGAGCAAGCTCGTCAACGCCTCGGGCGCGTTCAGCTCGATGTTCGGCGTCAACACCGACTCCAACGCCTGGGCCGTCTCCGGGCTCAACGCCTGCGGCATCCCGAACCAGGGCACCGACTTCACCACCACCGCCGGCAAGACCCCAATCGACTTTCTTCGCGCGCAGCAGTTGACCGGCGGCGGATTCAAGTATCTGCCCACCAACACCACCCCGTCGGCGTACGCCTCCATCGACGCGGTGCGTGCCCTGACCGGCGCGGGCTACACCGCCGCTCCCCCGACCCCGGTCACCGCCGGCGCGCCCACCTGGGTCGCGGCGAGCGGGTTCACGGCGGGCGCCGCCACCCGACTCGCCGTGATCATCGACAACGGCAGCGGCAGCATCACGCCGTGCGCGGTGACGCTGACGCCGACCGCCGCAACCACCACCCTCGGCGCCGTCCTGGACGCCGCCGTCGGCGCGGCCACCCCGAGCGGCTGCGTCACCTCTCTTCTTCCCACCAGTGGCACCGGCACCGTGACCGCGATCAACGGCCTGGCCAACAGCGGCTCTTCGACCTGGAAGGTCGCCCGCGACGGCGGCACTCCGGTCACCGCGACCCGCGGCACGGCAGTGACCGTCGGCGACACGATCTACCTGCGCTACGGCGTCTGATAGCCGCTAGTGGGATGGTCAGCGGCGGCCGAGCCGCCGCTGACCATCCGCCGGCTGATCCGCCCGCCGCCGCTTCAGGTGAGCGTGACGAGGCGGATCGCGGCGACCGAGACGAGGCCCGCGCCGAAGAGCGTGATGCCGCTGGCGGCGAGGACGGGTGCCACCCGGGTGGCCAGACCGAGAACGGCGCGGGACTGTGCGCCCCGGGTGATCAGCGAGCTACCGGCGACCGCGAGGACCCCGACGCCGAAGAGTACGACGGCCATGCCGAGGCCAAAGGTCAGGACCAGCAGCAGGGCGAAGCCGGCCCGACCGATGAATAGCCCGGTCGCCAGCACGAGGAAGGCGGCCGGGGACGGGGTCAGCCCGCCGGACACGCCGAGCAGGAACAGGCCGGGACGCTTGCCGTGCTCGTGCTCATGATCGTGGGTGTGGGTGTGGGTGTGGGTGTGGGTGTGGGTGTGGGTGTGGGTGTGGGTGTGGGTATGACTGTGGCTGTGGCTGTGGCCGGCGGTGTGCAGGTGCCGGCGCACCATCCACAGACCGGTGGCCAGGACGATCAGACCGGCACCGAGTTGCAGCCAGCTCGTGAGTTCCTGCATCCGGATGACCTCGGACAGGGACAAGAACGTCCACGCCACGCCGATCACCAGCACGGAAAGCGTGTGCATGACGGCCACCGAACCACCCAGCCAGGCGGCGTCCCGGATCCGGCCCCGCGAGCCGGCGAGGTAGGCGGCGGCCAGGCTCTTGCCGTGCCCCGGGGCCACAGCGTGACCCGCTCCGGCGGCGAAGGCGAGCACGAACGCCAGCGGCGGCACGCCCGGTGAGTGGATGAGGTCCTGAAAACGGTCCGAGAGTGACGCGGAGAGCACCGTGGTGGCGGTCATGCCACGACCCCCCGTCGCCGCAGCCGTCGCGCCACCAGCAGCGCACCGATCGCGACGAGCAGGCCCGCGCCGACGACGGCGGCGATCTGCAGGGCGGCGCTCCGGCCGAGGCTGGTGCCGCTGGCCAGCGTCGGAGCGCCGCCGACGAGGGCCCAGTCGTGGGAGTCCTCGCCGGAGCCGTACACCGCGCGTTGCCCGCCGGGGCCGGTGGCCATCGCCCGGTACGCGGGGTTCAGGTCGGTCAGCATCCGCACCGCGACCGTGACCTGGTCGACCGACCCCGGGCAGGTGAAATCGACGCTCGCGCCCACCCGCGCCAGGGCCTTCACCGGCGCGACAACTCCCGGGCATTGACGCGAGCCGTCGGCCACCGTGATCCGTTCGAGCAGGTACGCGCCGAAGCGCTCGGACGAGGCGATCACCGCGGGGTCTGACGTGCGGTAGTCGACGGCGCCGTCGAGCAGGACCCGGTCGGATGGCAGCAGGCCGAGCGAGACGCCGAGCAGCGTCAGGTCGTCGGGGCCGCCGACGCGCCAGCGCACCCGCACGATGTCCGGGCGCTGCTCGTCGCGCGCGATGGACACGGTCTGGGGGTCGCCGAACGGGTGCGCTGCCGCCGGGGACGGCACCGCGACAGCGGCCAGCGCCGCCAGTAAGAGGACGGCCACCGCGCTGGCTCGACGTGTGGGTAGGGACAAGGGGTGCTCCGGGATTGCGGGCTACAGGATCGCCTCGACCGTGCCGGGCGATCAGAAACGCGCAGGTCCGGGCCGGTGTGCCACACAAAACCACCACGTGAACACTTCGTTGATCAACTAACCGATCGGGTCGGCCGGCGGGTGACGCGACAGGGCGGGTAGCAGACCGGGGCCCTGGTCATCAGGCACGGCCAGGCCCTGCGGGACCGCCGCGCCGACCGGGTCGTCGACCTCGCCGGCGCAGTGCGCGCACACCCCTGAGGCCCGCTCCGGCGCCCCGGAGCGTGCGGACAGGGCGAGTAGAGCCTCCAGGCGGGCAACTCGACGTTGGCTGTCCCGCAGCTGCTGGCGAAGCTGGTGCGCCTGGGCCTCGCTGGCACCGAGCTGCCGACGGGCAGCCTCGAGCCGTTGGAAATCGGCCACGGCCAGCACCGCCACCTGCTGCCCGTCCAACGTCAGGACACGGTGTTCGGTCTTCCGGCGCATCGGGCCTCCCCGAGCTGGGCGGTGGACGCTGCGGTTGTCCGCTGGGTTCCGCCCGCGGGCGGAACCCAGCGGACCATCATGCCGGTGGGGACTGGGCGGTCTCGGCCAGGAGCAACGACAGCTCCCGGACCAGATCGTCCATCGACTGGCCGCTCTGCGCCTTGACCAGGCCCAGAGCGAGATCGGCCAGCAGGTAGAAACCGAGGGTACGGGCCTGCTCGGAACTGAACGCCGACATCAACGCCTCCGCACCGGCGAGGTCACCGCGATGCTTGGCGGCGATGACCCCGGCGGCGCGTTGGACGATCTCGGCCGCCTCGGGGGTGTACCCGCTCACGCCGAATCAGATCTTCGGGGTGGCGGCGCGGGCGGCGTCGAAACGGGAGATGACGTCGGTCCAGTTGACCAGGTTCCACAGCCGATCGACGTAGTCCGGGCGCACGTTGCGGTACTGCAGGTAGTAGGCGTGCTCCCAGGCGTCGAACACCAGGATCGGGGTGGACCCCTGCCCGACGTTGCCGTGGTGGTCGTAGACCTGCTCCACGATCAACCGCTGGCTCAGTGGCTCCCAGGCCAGGACACCCCAGCCGGAGCCCTGCACACCCTTGGTCGCCGCGGACAGTTGACCGGCGAAGCCGTCGAAGGAGCCGAAGTGCTCGTCGATCGCCGCCGCCAGCTCACCGTCGGGGCGGTCACCGCCGTCCGGGGACAGGTTGTTCCAGAAGATCGAGTGCAGAACGTGCCCGGACAGGTTGAACGCGAACGTCTTCTCCAATCCGACCAGGGTCGCGTAGTCGCCCTTGTCGCGGGCCTCGGCGAGGCGGTCGAGCCCGTCGTTGGCGCCCTTGACGTACGCGGCGTGGTGCTTGTCGTGGTGCAGCTCCAGGATCTCGCCGGACATGGCGGGCTCGAGTGCGCCGTAGTCGTAGGGCAGGTCGGGCAGGTTGTACACGGCCATGGAGTACGTCCTCTCAATGCTGCCTTAGTGTGGCTGTTGCCATTATCTTGCAACAAGAGTCCGGTTGTCGTCCGGGGACGTGATTGATCACAGAAGCATCGGATCGGGTGGTGGCGGCGCTGGGCCGACTGCGCGAGCGCGGATTGCGACGTACGCCGGCACGGCAGGCTGTGCTGAGCGTGCTCGTGGACGCGCCGCCCGACCATCCGCACCTGAGCGCCGCGCAGGTCCATGACCGGGTCCGGTCAAACGGTGTACGAATCGACCTGACGACGGTGCACCGCGTGCTGATCCACTTGACCGACTGGGTGAGTTGCACACGGTGCCGCTCAGCGGCATGAACATTGTGCTGTCGCTGACCGACGGCACCACCGGCCTCATCGCCGCCTCGAACACCACCTGGCCATCCTGGAATCCCGACGCGGGCAGCTCGTCGCCGACATCGCCCGCCAACGGGAGGAGATCGAACGCGCCCACACCCAGCTCGGCCAGCCCTTCGTCCGCCACGACGAACTCGTCGACACCCGGCAGCGGATGCGGGCCGTCTCCGCTGCCGTCGACGCGATCGCCGACCTCGACTCCGTCCCGGTCAACACCGCCGCCGGACCCGCCGTACCGGTCACCCTCGACGACTCCTAGATGCCCGAGCAGGTGTGCAACAGCCTCACCGACGACGAACGCACATGGCTGGCCCACCCGGGTTCACCGTGTCGCCAACGCCGGCATGCTGCAAGGCGCCGCCCGCGCCCAGGACGACGTCGCCGCGTTCGCCGTCACCTTCGACAAGGCGCTCACCGCCATGCTCGGCGACCCGAACGAGCCCGGCCTTTCCGTGGCGATCTTCCTCAAGTGCGACGACTCCGGCTGGCGAACGAGCTCTTGCAATGCCGCACGGCAGGCCGTCCACGACGCCGTCTGGGCGCACCACCACCACCGTCGCCGGCCTCGCCGCCCAGTGCGCAGCCCACCGTGGTGACGAATCAGCAACAGGCAGCAACCCCGCTGACACCCGCCGAGTCGTCGCCGCCACCACCCAGCAGGACGGGCGTTTGCTGGACGCCTGCAGCGCTCAGGCGGCACGCGCCGAGCAAGTTCAGGCCGCCCGCCCATGCCGGCGACGAGGCCCGTTCAGCGCCGCCATGACCACCGCGATCGGCCGAATCGACAACCCTGCCGACGTCGTACGGCTCGTCGAGCTGCACACAGACGAGGCCTTTCAGACCGGCCTGACCAACCTCGTCCGGACCAAGCTCACGCCACGGCAACCCGGCCAGCCAGGTAGGTCCACCTCACGGCCAGCCACGGCGGCCGCCGTCGCGGCAACGGCCTTCGTCCCTGCCGGCACACCGCGTCGTCCGCTGCCGCACCGTCACCCGTTTGTCCCGCATCCGTCCATCCAGGCATGGACCACGACTGCGCCCGCTGACCGCTCAGCCAGCGACCGCCCACACAGCCTGGTAGTGGTGGGGCACGTTCAGGAAGATGCTGCCGCGCCGCTTCCGATCCTCGCGCTGTGGCCGGCGCTGCGGTTCGGGTCAGCCTGCCACCGGGAGCTACGGGCGGTCAGGTCCTAGGCGCTGGGGCTCAGGTAGGCGCGAGCCATCGGGTCACTGTGTCGGTGAAGACCACCTGATAGGGAAGGCCTCGTAGGTCTTCTGCGGTCGCATCCAGGCCGCGAGCCCGAGCCAGTTCGGCCAGCCACGACCAGGAATGTTCTTCTGCGGACTCTTCAGCGTCGTCGGGGAGCACGGCGTTCAGAACGTTCGGGGTGATGCTTTCCCGAGTCTCGACGAGCGGAACGACGCCACCCGAGACGCCGGTTGATCTAGCAGTGAGAGTGAACCCACGGTCCGCGTGCAGGAGCACGCGCCGACCATCCTCCAGAATCGCGAGCTCACTGACTATGAAGTTCCGGGTACTCGCGTCCTCTGGGTACTCCCCTCGGAGATCGCAGCTGGCAACTAGGCCAACGATGCGACCAGGCTCGACCGGGGGAAGATTCTCGGGAGCACGGTAGGCGCCCGGATACGGGCGCCAACCGGCTTGTCCGCTGGTCACTGTCTGACTCCCGAGATTCCGGTGATCGTTCCTGTTGTAACTAAATAAACCGTGTCAGCTGATCACCGGTTACGGGCGTCGCTGGGACGGCGTCAGCTGACGTTCAGGGGCTACACGCCCGGTCCACGGGACCCCCGAAGTACAGCCCAGACGGGTCGGCGACACCGATCAGATCGACATCGGTGACACCCCTCCAGCCGACGGTTGCGCTGCTTGAGCAGTTGATCCTCGCATTCGATCTGCGGCCGGAACCGCCTCCTGCGAGGTAGTCGCCCGAGCCTGAGGCAACTGTGACCCACCGGCATCCCAAGGGATCGCACCAGTACGCCTGCAAGTCGATGTCCACGTTCGCTTTGCTCGGACACGTGCCGGCGATGTGGAGCCAGTAGCCGTGGACGGATGTCTCACCAGTCCCGTGCGGGGTGTCGTTGGCCTGCCTGTACGTGCAGGAACCCGCAACGATGTTGCCTGACTCCCCCATTGGAGTGGCATGACCACCACCAGGAAAGGGGGCCCAGTAGCCAGATGCCTTACCGGACGGTGACGACGGCGCTGCTTACGCGCTCGCCGGGAGCGTGCCGAGGCATACGAGGACGGTGTAGCAGATTGCCGCCGAGGTACGCCGTATGCGTCCGACTTTGCGCGCTCTGCGCAAGTCAACCACCTCCACGATGATGAATATCAATCGTAGTACCGCTTACGGTTACTTTCTGTCAAGGGCTGGGTGTCTGCTCGTCAGGTCTCGCGACGAAACACCGCTGCCGTCTCGATGGGCGGCCGTTGAGGGCCGGTTCTCAGCCGACGGCAATAAGGGCTACGAGGCAGCCTTACCGACCCATCGTCTCGGCGGGCGGTGACGGCGTAGCGGATCTCGCCGCACCCTGCTGTGCCGCCCTGACTGCCGGTGCGGGGTGTCGGCAACGGCGGACGTGGTCGACGTCAGGAACGCTCGGCGGTGCCCTACGGGTTCGCCGATCACCCGCATCACCACGCGGTCTGCACGCTCTGCGGCCGGGTGTGTCACCTGCCCGCCGAGGCGGTGCTCACCGCGGTGCAGGCGGCAGGCGCGGTGGGCTTCAGCGCCGACCCTGCAGGGCTCCCCGGCGGCGTGGTGGTGGTCTACGGACGATGCGACTCGTGCTGAGCAGACACGCCGTCCGGGGTGCATCGTTCAGCTGGCTGAGCGCAGCAGTTCCCGTACCAGGTCCACGACCTGATCTGGGCGTCCGCCCGGCTGCCCGCCCTGGGCGAGGCCAGCGTTGCCGCCGCCGCGTCCGCCGAGGACCGTCTTGACGAGGTGTACGGCCGACGTGCCGCGGTCGACCGCCGCGTCGTTGACCGCGATGACGAGTCGCATCGTGCCGTTCGACGCGTTGGCGACCACCACGACGCCGCGGCGTTCCTGCGGTAGCTCTCGCCGGATCAGCTCGGCGAGCTGACGGGGGTCGGCATCGGCGGAACCAGTGCTGGTCGCGAATGCGATTCCGGCGATGTCCTCGGCGCTGCCGGCCAGGGCTCGGGCCTGTTCTCGGGTGAGTTGCAGTTGCAGTTGCTCGGCCCGGCGCTCGGCGGCCTTCGCTCGGCTGACCAGCGCGGTGATCCGGTCGGGAAGCTCTTCCCGTGGGGCGCGAAGCTGGTCGGCGAGGTTGGTGACCAAATCCCGTTCGCGGGCCAGGTAGCGGAAGGCCTCGATCCCGGTGACGGCCTCGATTCGGCGCTGTCCTGCGCCGACGGAGGACTCGGAGGTGATGGCGAGCGCGCCTATCTGCGCCGACCGGTCGACGTGGGTGCCGCCGCAGAGTTCCCGGGACCAGTCACCTCCGATGTCAACGACGCGGACGGTGTCGTCGTAGGTCTCGCCGAACAGGGCGAGCGCGCCGATCTGCCGGGCTTCGGGCAGGGTCATGTATCGGGCGTCGACCGGCAGGTCGTCGCGGATCGCCAGGTTGGCCACGTCCTCCACCTCACTGCGGGTGGCTGACGAGAGGCCGCTCGGCGAGGCGAAGTCAAGCCGCAGGTAGCCGGGGCGGTTGAACGATCCAGACTGCAACGCGCTCGGCCCGAGAACGTGCCGCAGGGCCGCGTGCACGACGTGGGTGCCGGAGTGGGCCTGGCGGGCGCCGAGTCGCCACTGCGGGTCGACCGCCGCGTGGATCCGGTCGCCGACAGCGAGGGTGCCGCCGGTGATCCGGACCTGGTGGACGACGAGGCCCTTGATCGGCCGTTGCACGTCGAGCACGTCGGCGCGGACGCTGTCGCCGGTGAGGGTGCCGGCGTCGGCGTGCTGGCCGCCGGACTCGGCGTAGAACGGGGTCCGGTCGAGGAACACCCCGACGATCTCACCCAGCTCGGCGACCTGGGTGGACGCGCCGTCGCTGCCGAGGAGCCCGAGGACTGTCGAGTCGGTGTCGAGGCTCTGGTACGCCTGCCAGTCGGTCGGCCCGTGCGCGTCGAGCACTCTGCGGTACGCGGACAGGTCGACGTGGCCGGTCTTGCGGGCCTGCGCGTCGGCCTTCGCCCGGGTCCGCTGGTCGGCCATCAACCGGCGGAAACCCTCGTCGTCGACGCTGAGGCCCTGCTCCGCGGCGATCTCCAGGGTCAGGTCGATCGGGAAGCCGTACGTGTCGTGCAACTGGAACGCCTTCGCCCCCGACAACGCCGTGCCACCCGCCGTGCGGGTCTCCGCGATTGCGGTGTCCAGGATCGTGGTGCCCGCGCGCAGGGTGGACAGGAACGCCTCCTCCTCCGCGTACGCGTAGTCCGCGATGCGGTCGAAGTCGGTCGCCAGCTCCGGGTACGACGGGGACATGCAGTCCCGCGCCACCGGCAGCAGCTCGGGCAGCGCCCGGTCCTGCCAGCCGAGCAGCCGGATCGAGCGGATCGCCCGGCGCATGATCCGGCGCAGCACGTACCCGCGGCCCTCGTTCGACGGGGTCACCCCGTCGCCGATCAGCATCAACGCCGTGCGCACGTGGTCGGCGATCACCCGCAGCCGCACGTCGTCCGGGTGCGATTCGCTCGCCACGTGCCCGGAGTGCGCCCCGTACCGCTTGCCGGTCAGCTCCGCCGCCCGGGTCAGGATCGGCCGAACCTCGTCGATCTCGTAGAGGTTGTCCACACCCTGCAGGATCGACGCCATCCGCTCCAGACCCATACCGGTGTCGATGTTCTTCGCCGGCAGGTCACCCAGGATCGGGTAGTCCTCCTTGGTGGCGCCCGGACCCCGCTCGTACTGCATGAACACGAGGTTCCAGTACTCCATGTACCGGTCCTCGTCGACCGCCGGGCCACCCTCGGCGCCGTACTCCGGACCCCGGTCGTAGAACAGCTCCGACGACGGACCACACGGCCCGGGGATGCCCATCGACCAGAAGTTGTCCGCCTTACCCCGACGCACGATCCGCTCCGCCGGCACCCCGACCGACCGCCAGATCTCGAACGCCTCGTCGTCGTCGAGGTAGATCGTCGGCCAGATCCGCTCCGGGTCCAGCCCGTACCCACCCTCCGCGACCGGCTTCGTGGACAACTCCCAGGCCAGCGGAATCGCCCCGGCCTTGAAGTAGTCACCGAAGGAGAAGTTGCCGTTCATCTGGAAGAACGTGCCGTGCCGGCTGGTCTTGCCGACCTCGTCGATGTCCGGGGTACGCAGGCACTTCTGCACACTCACCGCCCGCTGGTACGCCGGCGTCTGCTGACCAAGGAAATACGGAACGAACTGCACCATGCCTGCGTTGACGAACAGCAGGTTCGGATCGCTGATGGCGGGCAGCGGCGCGGACGGCACCACGGCGTGCCCATTCGCCTCGAAGTGCGCGAGGTACCGCCGCTTGATCTCCGCCGTCCGCACCAGACCACTCCCCTACTGCCATAGTTTTGCAATTGCATACTATGGGCAGCTATGGAGAGGCATGGCGGCACCCCGCGACCGATCACCCGTTACGGCACCCCGGTCCTGCACCGCCGATGCGCCCCGGTAACCGTGTTCGACGACGCGCTCGCCGCACTCATCGACGACATGTTCGCCAGCATGTACGCCGCCCACGGGGTCGGCCTGGCCGCCAACCAGATCGGCGTGGATGCCCGGATCTTCGTCGTCGACTGCCCCGACGCCACGAACACTCACACCGTCGCGCACGTGATCAATCCGGTGTTGCACCTGCCCGAGCAACGGGACCTGGTGATCGACTCCGAGGGTTGCCTGTCCGTGCCAGGACAGCGCGCCGACGTGGCCCGATCCGCCACCGCCTCCGTCACCGGGGTGGACCTGCGCGGCGAGCCGATCCGCCTGGACGGCACCGGCACCCTCGCCCGCTGCTTCCAGCACGAGGTCGACCACCTCGACGGTCTCGCCTACGTCGACCGGCTGCCCGTCAAACTGCGCAAACAGCTCCTTGCGGCCAGCGCCGCACACCCCGGTGTCGGCGCCGGCGTCAACCAGGACGCCGACGCGTGACAGTTGTCCTCGGCATCGAGACGTCCTGCGACGAGACCGGCGTCGGGATCGTCGCCGACGGCGTCCTGCTCGGCGACGCGCTCGCCACGAGCATGGACGAACACGCCCGCTTCGGTGGCGTGGTCCCCGAGATCGCCGCCCGCGCGCACCTGCACGCCATCACCCCTATGGTCGAGCACGCATTGGGCCAGGCCGGGATCGGCTTCGCCGACATCGGCGCGGTCGCCGCCACCGCCGGCCCTGGGCTCGCCACCGCCGTCCAGGTCGGTCTCGCGGCCGGCAAGGCGTACGCGCTGAGCCTTGGTATCCCCCTCTACGGCGTTCACCATCTCGCCGGCCACGCCGCTGTCGACACCCTCGAACACGGACCGCTGCCGGCCCGCTGCGTCGCCCTGATCGTCTCCGGCGGGCACACCAGTCTGCTGCTGATCGGCGACCTCGCCCGCGACCCTGTCGTACACCTCGGCGACACCGTCGACGACGCCGCCGGTGAGGCGTTCGACAAGGTCGCCCGCCTGCTCGGCCTGCCCTACCCCGGCGGACCCGTCATCGACCGGGTCGCCCGCGACGGCGACCCGACGGCCATCGCTTTTCCCCGCCCGATGACCGGCCCCCAGGACGCCCCGTACCGGTTCTCGTTCTCCGGGCTAAAGACCGCTGTGGCTCGCTGGGTCGAACACCACCGCGACCAGCCGCTGCCCGTCGCCGACGTCGCCGCGTCGTTTCAGGAAGCCGTCGCCGACACCCTCACCCGCAAGGCTCTCGCCGCCTGCCGCGACCACCAGGCCGACACACTGCTCCTCGTCGGCGGAGTCGCCGCCAACAGCCGCGTCCGCGCCCTCGCCGAACAACGCTGCTCCGCGGCCGGCATCCACCTGCGGGTGCCGTCGCCACGGCTCTGCACCGACAACGGCGCGATGATCGCCGCCGTCGGAGACCTCCTCGTCCGCGCCGACATCTCCCCCGACCGACTCGACCTCGGCTCCGATCCGTCCGCCGTCCTTCGAGGGGCACTGCTGCACGGAACCCGCTGATCGACATCAAGCGGCGCTCTCGCGCAGTTCCGGCTGTCTTCGCCGAAGTGGCCTCGTCGGATCACGGACATTGACGGCGAGCCCCACACGTGGGAACACTGTCCGTCACAACTTCATACCTGTGTGCTGACGGGGGAAGTCCGGTCGAAATCCGGCGCTGGCCCGCAACGGTAGGCGGCGACACACGTAGTGACGCCGTAAGCCCGATTACCCGCCAGTGCGCATGACCAGCCTCCCCACCCGTCGTGGCCCACGGGTCGGAGCCGCCCGAACCGGAGTCGGGTGGTCTCAGACCATCGGAGCCCGGAAAGGCGTCGCTTCATGGTCAATCGCCCCCTCCGGCACCGCGCCCGCGTCTTCGTAGGCGCTGCGCTCGCCGTCCTCATGCTGTCCCTGGCAGCCGTACCGGCCGCCGCCACAGCATCGCCGCCCACCCTCAATAAGGTCGATGCCGCCGCCGGCTGGCTCGCCCGCCAACTGGTCGACGGCGAGCGGTTCGAGGTCGTCTACGACGGCGTCGCCTATCCCGATCAGGGCCTCACCCTCGACGCGGTGTTCGCCTTCGCCGCAGCCAAGGCAGCCGACACGAACGCGGCGAACGCCATGTCCTGGCTCGCCCAACCGGCCGTGATCACCGGCTACATCGGCGATGGCACCGAGGCGTACGCGGGCGCGACCGCGAAACTCGCTCTGGGTGCCCAGGTCCGCGGCCTCAATCCGGCGACGTTCGGCGGTGTCGACCTGCTCGCGCGGCTCAGCAGCCTGCTGACGCCGAGCGGCCGGTACTCCGACCGGTCGGCGTTCGGTGACTACAGCAACGCCTTCACCCAGTCCTTTGCGGTGCTGGCGTTGGATCGTGCCGGAGGTGCACCGTCGTCGGCGGTGGCGTTCCTGGCCGCGAGCCGGTGCGCCGACGGTGGTTTCCCGCTGCTCTTCGCGCAGCCGACCTGTGTCAGCGACGTCGACGCGACCGCTCTGGCCGTTCAGGCCCTGCTCGCGGCGGACCGTCCGTTGGTCGCGGCTTCGGCCGCGCAGTGGCTGGTCTCCGTGCAGGGCGGTGATGGCTCGTTCGCCGCGAACGGCGTGACCAACGCGAACAGCACCGGGCTCGCCGCCCAGGCGCTCTTCGCCGCCGGTCGGTCGCCGGCCTGGCTACGCGCCCGTCAATTCCTGGTCAGCTTGCAGGTCACCTGCACGGGCGCACCAGCCGACCGGGGCGCCATCGCGTACACCCCCGGCGAATTCGACGCGGGCACCGCCGCCCGGGCCACCGCTCAGGCCGTACCTGGCATGGCAGGCGCCGGGTATGCGACCTCGTCGGCCACCGGCGCTCACACTGCCGCGCCCGTCCTGGCGTGTGCGCCGTGGTGACCCGCCGGCGGGCGACGATGCGCCGACGGATGGCACTTCTGCTCGCGGCCACCGTCGTCAGCATCGGCCTGGTGGCCGTCGACCCGGTGCCACGTGCCGCGCACGCGGCGGCGTGCGCCCCGGGCGCGGGCGTCACGGTGGTGGTCGACCTCACCGCGTTCGGCCTCGGTGTCCAGACCGGCTGCCGGCTCGGCGACCCGCCGACCGGCCTGGCCGCGTTGCAGGGAGCCGGCTTCACCGTGACAGGTACCCAACGGTGGGGGCTCGCCTTCGTCTGCCGAATCAACGGCTATCCCACAGCCGCCGCCGAGCCATGCGTCAACACGCCGCCCGCCAGCGCGTACTGGTCGTACTGGCACGCCACGCCCGGCGGCACCTGGTCCTACAGCACCCTCGGCGCGAGCAGCTACAACCCCGCCCAGGGCACCGTCGAAGGATGGCGCTTCGGCTCCGGGCAGGCCCCGTCCATCTCCCCGCCGTAGCGGGGCCCGGTCGGGGGTCCGGGCTCCCCCGGACTCCCGACCGGTCCAGCCTCGGGTTGGACGACGAGGATGATCTGCCTGCAACAGCGGCACCGGGGAACAGCTCGCGGCCGTACGATGGTCGGCAGTGCTGGTTCGCCGCACCGTTCCGGTGTGGCGTCGTAAGAGGGAACCCGGTGGGAAACCGGGACTGCCCCGCAGCGGTGAGTGGGAACGACCGCCGTCATACGCACTGGACGCCTGAGCGTCTGGGAAGCGACGGCCAGTAGGAGATCGGGTCACCCCGGTCACGCCCACGAGTCCGAAGACCTGCCCGCACCGCGTACGCGTCCGCGTGCGCCGCCGTCGGCCTCTCGGGAGGGTCAGGGCGAGGCCCGGTCGTCGTGCCGTGCCCTGCCGTGTCCCTCCAGTGTGGTCGGTGGTCGACCTCGAGGGAAGGACACCTGTTCCGTGACCACACCGTTCGGGCTGAGCACCGTGCTCGGCTATCCGCGCATTGGTCCGCACCGCGAACTGAAGCACGCCGTCGAGTCCTACTGGGCGGGCCGGATCGACGCGGCCACCCTTCAAGAGACTGCCGCCAGCCTCCGCGCCGACGTGTGGCGCACGCTGCGCGACGCCGGCCTGGACGCGATCCCGTCGAACACGTTCTCGTTCTATGACCAGGTGCTCGACACCACCGTTCTGGTCGACGCGGTCCCGGACCGCTTCCGCCGCCTCGGTCTCGGCGACCTGGACACCTACTTCGCCATGGCACGTGGCACGGAGCGGGAGCCGGCGCTGGAGCTGACGAAGTGGTTCGACACCAACTACCACTACCTGGTGCCCGAGGTCGGCCCGGGCACAGCGTTCACCGCTCGGACGGACAAGGCGGTGCGGGAGTACGGCGAGGCGAAGGCGCTCGGCGTCACCACCAGGCCGGTGCTGGTCGGGCCGGCGACCTACCTCCTGCTGTCCAAGGCCACCGACGACGCCCCAGAAGGGTTTCGGCCCTTCGACCGGCTCGACGACCTGATCGCTGTCTACGAGGACATCCTCGGCGTCTTGGCCGGTGCCGGGGTCGAATGGGTTCAGCTCGACGAGCCCGCGTACGCCGCCGACCGCACCTCGCAGGAGATCGCCGCGCTGCGCGCCGCGTACCGCCGGCTCGGCCTGCTGAAGCACCGGCCGCGGTTGTTCGTCGCGTCGTACTTCGGTGACCTCGGCGACGCGTTGCCGGCACTGCTGGGCACCCCGGTCGAAGCGGTCGGCATCGACCTCGTCGCCGGGCCAAGCAACCTGAACCGGCTCGCCGCCGCCGGCCCGCTGCACGGCAAGACGATCGTCGCGGGACTGATCGACGGGCGCAACATCTGGCGCACCGACCTGCGCTCCGCGGCCGCGACCGGCGCCGCGCTGACCGGCCTGGCCGACCACGTCTCGGTGTCGACCTCGTGCTCCCTGCTGCACGTACCGGTGGACCTCGCCGCCGAACCTGACCTGGACCAGGACCTCCGTGCACGGCTCGCGTTCGCCCGGCAGAAGGTCGACGAGGTGGTCGCTCTCGGACGCGCCCTGCGCGACGGCGTCGGCGCCCTGCCCCCTGCCTCGCCCGCGACCCCGGCGGCCTGGCGCAACGACGGAGTGCGGGCCCGGCTCGACGCGCTGCGTCCCGAGCACCTACGGCGCGGGCCGTACGCGCAGCGGGCCGCCAGCCAGCAGGCCCGACTGAACCTTCCACCCCTGCCCACCACCACCATCGGATCCTTCCCCCAGACCTCGGAGCTGCGGCAGGCCCGTGCGGCGCACCGGGCCGGTCGGCTCGATGACAGCGGCTACGCCGAGCGGATGCGCGCCGAGGTCGCTCACGTCATCGCCGTGCAGGAACGACTCGGGCTGGACGTGCTGGTGCACGGCGAGCCGGAACGCAACGACATGGTGCAGTACTTCGGTGAGCAGCTCGACGGGTTCGCCGCCACGGTGAACGGGTGGGTGCAGTCGTACGGCTCCCGGTGCGTACGCCCACCGATCATCTACGGCGACGTCACCCGGACCGGGCCGATGACCGTCGCCTGGTCCACCTACGCGCAGTCGCTGACGAACCGACCGGTCAAGGGCATGCTCACCGGACCGGTGACGATCCTGGCCTGGTCGTTCGTCCGCACCGACCAACCCCTCGCCGACACCGCCAACCAGGTCGCTCTCGCGCTACGCGACGAGGCCCGCGACCTGGAGGCCGCCGGCATCCGCATCATCCAGGTCGACGAACCCGCCCTACGGGAGACACTGCCACTGCGCCAGGACGAGCAGCGCGCCTACCTGGACTGGGCGGTCGGGGCGTTCCGGCTCGCCACCAGCGGAATCGCCGACGCCACCCAGATCCACACCCACCTGTGCTACTCCGAGTTTGGCGAGATCCTTCCCGCGATCGACGCCCTCGACGCCGACGTCACCAGCATCGAGGCGTCGCGCTCGAAGATGGAGATCCTCGACGACCTGCGCACCACCGGCTACCACCGGGGAGTCGGCCCCGGGGTGTACGACATCCACTCACCCCGCGTACCGGAACAGGCGGAGGTCAACGACGCGCTACGCCGCGCCGTCGCCGCGGTGCCCGCCGAAAGGCTCTGGGTCAACCCCGACTGCGGCCTGAAGACTCGCGGCTACCCGGAGGTCGAGCAGGCCCTGGCCCGCCTGGTCAGCGGCGCCGCCGAGATCCGCAGCACGCTCATCTGAGCGCGCGGTGGGGCGGCGGCACGCTGCCGCCCCACCGTGGTTTGCGAGAACGCGCATCCGATGCCCGCATCGGCCGCACGGGCTCGTCAACCTGCGCCGACGGAAACCTGCCGAGCGCGGGAATCCGGGCGGCCTGCGAGGATGGCGGCGAGGATCTCCGCGCCGTCGACAACCCTCGGGCCGGGGCGGTTGAAGTAGGCGGGCCCATCGACCACCCACACCTGCCCCTGACGCACCGCAGGCAGGTCAGCCCAGCCCGGTTGCCCGGCCGCTACCGACAACTCGTCGATGGTCCGTTCAGGTGTGAACCCGCACGGCCCGAACACCACCACGTCCGGAGCCAGGTCGGCAACGACCGACCACAGGTGTGGGGTGCTGTGCGCCCCCGGACCGAGCAGCAACGAACGCCCGCCTGCGGCAGCTATCTGCTCGGGCACCCAGTGCCCACCCGGCATCAACGGGTCGAGCCACTCGACGAACAGCACCGTCGGCGCGTCGGACGACGGGCCGGGCAACGCAGCGAGTCGACGTTCGGCGTCCGCCCGGATCTCCGCCGCCCTGCCCCTGGTGTCGGTCAAAGCGGCCACGGCGTCGACCGTGTCCAGGATCCCGCTGATCGTCCTCGCCTCCAGGGACACCACCCTGGTATCGAGATCGATCAGCCGCACCGCGTCGTTGACCCGCGCATAGGAGACCGCACACACGTCGCACAGGTCCTGGGTCAGGATCAGATCCGGCTTCAGGTCTTCCAGCATCGTGACGTCGAGCTGGTACAACGACGACCCACGGTGCGCGCCGCCAGCGGTCGCCGCCGAGATCTCCCGGCTCGTCAACGCCTCGGGCAGAGACGTCCCCGTCACCGTCGGGACATCGGCCAGGTCTCCCGGCGGCCAGTCACACTCGTGCGTGCGGCCGACCAGATGCCCGGTCAGGCCGAGCATGGCCACGATGTCCGTGGCCGCCGGCAGCAGGGAGACGATGCGCACACCCGCCTGCCTACCAGGCATGACCACGCCACGTCCACCTCGCGAGCCGGACTACGGCGGCGGTCACCGGCCCTCGCTACGACCCGAGCGCGAGGCGTACCCCGAGCGCGACGAACGCCGCCGCGCAGATCCTGTTGACGCGCCGCGAGAAGCGACCGTCAGTCATGCGAGCGCCGAGTCGCCCGACACCGGCGCCCAGGGCGATATCGACGGCGAGTTGCACCACGACGAAGACCGCACCGAGAAGCACCAGTTGAGCGGTCGCGTTGCCCTGTGCCGGATCGACGAACTGAGGCAGAAACGCCACGCTGAACAGGATCATCTTGGGATTGAGGAGATTGGTCACCAGTCCGCGCAGGAAGGCCCGCCCGGAGCTGCCACCCTGCTCCGGCCTCCCGGAAGGCGCAGCGCCGGCGCCGCGCAGTGCCCGCACGCCGAGGATGATCAGGTACGCCGCACCGACCCAGCGAATCACGGTGAACAACACCGGCGAGGCGGCGATCACCGTGGCGAGTCCGCAGACGACCGCCGCGATGTGCACCGCCTCCCCGGTGGCGACGCCGAGCGCGGCCACCACCCCGGCGCGGGTGCCGTAACGGGCGGCGTTGGCCAGAACGAACATCATGTCCGGACCGGGCGTCACCATGAGGACGACGATCGCGGCGAGGTAGCCGACCAGCGTCGCAACGGAGAGTCCGAGCACCGCTCAGCCCTCCTCGGCGCCGTCGAGCAGCGCCCGCCGCAGCGCCAACCGGTGCTCGCGGCGGATCTCCGCCTCGCGGTACCGCCGCCGGTCCCCATCGGTCTCCGGCAGCAGCGGCGGCACCGCGCGGGGCTGACCGTTGTCGTCGATGGCGACCATGACCAGGTGGGCGGTTGCCACGTCGGTGGGCGGCACCGCCCGGTCCCACCGGTCGGCGGTCACTTTGACCGCCACCTCCATCGAGCTGCGGCCGGCCCAGGTGATCCGGGCGTCGACGTGCACGACGTCGCCGACCCGCACCGCCCGCAGGAACGCCGTCTCGTCGATCGCGGCGGTCACCGCAGGCCCATCGGAATGGCGGGCGGCGACCACCCCGGCGACGGAGTCGATGAGGTTGAGGATCCGGCCGCCGTGGACCGTACCCATCAGGTTGGTGTGGTGCTGGTCCATGATCTGCGACAGGGTCAGGTGTGACGCAGACGGCGCTCGGCCGGCGATCGTGGTGGTGTCGTGCACAGCGGTAGTCCGTCCCTCGGGAAACCACACCGCCGGACCACGGGCGCGCGCTGACGAGGACACACCGGCGCACACCTCCCGGCGCGTCACCCGCTCAGCCCACCCGCGAGGCCGACGGCAGCGCACACGGTTGTGTACGCAGCACTGGCAGGTCTTCGGACTCGCGGGCCCGACCGGCTGCACGCCGGTCCCCTACTGGCCGTCGCTTCCCAGGCCACTGGCCCAGTGCTGATGACGGCGGTCGTTCCCACTCACCGCTGCGGGGCAGCCCCGGATTCCCACCGGGTTCCCTCTTACGACGCCCAGCCACCTCGTGACCGAGCGAACCAGCGCCGCCCGAAGCATAGCCCGTGTGGATGACCTGCTCAGATGCCGGGACTCCCGGGCATTAACGGATTGAACCACTCGACGATCAACCTGGGAGGGTAGGAGGTCTAGCCCATCCGCGCGAGCCGGACACCCTGTCCGCCTGCCGCAGGCTTATACGAACAACACTCATACCTCCCCGCAAGCATCTCCCGATCGTGGAGGTCCTATGGCGACGAGGACGATGACAGAACCCGAACGGAGCACCCTTTCATCCTGGGCCGTCGGGCAGCGGAAGCTACGGCCACAACGGTTTACCCGGGCTGCGGATGGACTGCGGTTCGCGTTCTACGGACGGATGTCCACCGTCCACTTCCAGGATCGGGCCTCGTCGTGCCGGTGGCAGCGCAACTTTGCCGAGGACTTGGTCGCCGGTCATGGCCGAATCGTGGTGGAGTTCTTCGACGAGGGCGTCTCCCGCCGGGTGCCCTGGCCGGACCGGCCGCAGGCGTCACGGCTGCTCGACGCCCTGATGGGCTCGGCACGCGGGTTCGACGCGATCGTCGTCGGTGAGTACGAGCGCGCCTTCCACGGCCAGCAGCTTGAGCAGTTGACTCCGACCTTGCTCAGCCACGGCGTGCAGTTGTGGCTACCAGAAACCTACGGGCCGGTGGACTTCGACAACCCCCGACAGATGGCGCTACTGGACCTACTCGGTGTGCACTCCCACCGGGAGGTGTCCCGAGCCCGGCATCGCACCACCGCGGCCATGCGCGCTCAGGCAGAGTTGCAGGGCCGACACCTCGGCGGCCGGCCACCCTACGGCTACCGGCTCGCCGACGCCGGCCCTCATCCGAACCGCGCCCACGCCGCCTGGGGACGACGCCTGCACCGCTTGGAGCCCGACCCTGCCACCGCACCCCACGTCCGGTGGATCTTCGAGCAGCGGCTCGCCGGCCGGAGCGTGGCCAGCATCGCTCGCGCCCTCAACGACACCGACGTCCTGTGCCCGTCCGGCGCCGACCCAGCGCGTAACCCCCACCGCACCGGCCGACAGTGGATGCTCACCACTGTCGCGGCGATCCTGGCCAACCCCCGTTACACCGGGCGGCAGGTCTGGAACCGTCAACGCACCGACCGTGATGCCCTCCCTGACGAGGGAACCTTCGATCGACACCACGAGATCCAACGGTGGAGCGCCTCAACTGACTGGGTCATCTCCCGCGAGATCGCGCATACTCCGCTGGTCAGCGAAGAACGCTTCGTCGCCGTCCAGGCAATCCACACCGCGCCGACCCCAGCCGACGGCATCCCCCGCTGCTATGTGTTAGCCGGAGTGATCTGCTGCGGCGTGTGCGGCCGGATCATGGACTCCCACTGGGTCCACGGCCGACCCGGCTACCGCTGCCGCCACGGCAACACCAGCACCCGACCCACCTCATCGAGACGACAGAAGACCTTCTACGTCCGAGAGGACCATCTCCTGGACAGGATTCGACACGGCCGCGGGCTACACCGTCGCCATCCCGCACTGCGCAGCCCCGACCCGGAAAAGCTGGCCGCCTACCTACGCACCAACAACATGATCATCGTGTGTGACCACCACGCGTGGACCATCGAAGCCGAGACCGCGATCTACCCGCTCACCCCGGCGGCGAGCTTCCTCGCCACGACAGCAAAGATCCCCGCCCAACGGGACGGGGATTGCTCGAAACGCGAAAAGAAATCACGCTTCGTGGGGAAATAACGTGTCCGAGGGGGGACTTGAACCCCCACGCCCTATACGGGCACTAGCACCTCAAGCTAGCGCGTCTGCCATTCCGCCACCCGGACCTACACGTTCAGCCTACCTCGCCGACCGGATGATCTTTCCATCCGATGTCGGCACGGCGGGCCGCACGGGGAGTTACTGTACACGCCGCCCGTGGATCATGCACATCGCCTTCCGCCGTCCCGGTCTCGGCGCTCGCGCCACTGCTCAAAAGGCCTCCCCGACCTCATCAACACCGCCGCCAGGCGTGTCCGGGTAGCGTCCGGCGGCCCTCTGGCGGCAGCATTGCCACGTGTCCCATCCCTCCCCCCTCGCAGCCGTCCAGCACCGAGCCCTGGCCCTGCGCGCCGCGGGCGATCTCGGCGCCGCCCGGCAGCTGCTCGCGGAGGCTGTCGGGTCCCCTCCCCCGCCGTACTCCGACGATCACCCCGAGGTGCTGCACACCGCGCATCTGCTGGCCCGGCTACACCGGGAGGCGGATGATCCGCTCGGCTCCCGCCGGGTGTTGGAGGAGGCGTTCGCGGCGGGTGAGCGGCGGTGGGAGCACTCCGACCCGGTCCTGCTCGCTATCGCCTTCGAACTCGCCGAGGTAGCCGAGGAACTGGGCAACCGGCACGAGGCCCGCCGCAACTACACCCGGGTGGCCACCGCCGGGCCCGCGGTGCTCGGGGAGCACCACCCGGTGGTACGCGCCGCCCGCGACTACCTCGGCCTACTCGCGTCGACCCCGAGCGGGCCGCACAATGCACCGCCCGCACCCGGTCCGGAGCCGGTCAGCGCTCCGCCCGATTCCGGCGCCCGGTCGGCGCTGTCGGGGCCGACGCTGTCCCTGGCGACCCTCGCCGCGATGCGCCCCTCCGACGGCGGCCCGGCGGCCACCACCTCACCCTGGGCACCGCCGCAACCGCCGGCGACCCCCCGGGCAACCCCGCCAGGGGTACGCGCACCCGCCGCACCCAGCGACGCCACGGCCCCGGCTCCGGCACCGGCACCTCGGGTTCAGCCCATCCGGCCGGCAACCACCCCGCCGACGCGCTCCGGCCCGCCGGCACCCTCCATGGCCCCGCCGTCGCAACCCGGACCTTCTCCGACGGTGAGCCAGCCGCCTGGGCCTACGGTGGGCAGCCAGCAGCCCACGTCGCCTACCGAGGTCCCGCCCCCCGCGCCGGCGGCCGGGAGCCAGCCGACCAGACCGACGACCGCGAGGCCATCGGTCAGGCCGACGGCCGAGGGCCAACCGGTCAGGCCGACGGCCGAGGGCCAACCGGTCAGGCCGACGGCCGCGAGTCAACTGCCCCGACCCAGGGCCGAGAGCCAGCCGTTGCCGTCATCCGAGCGGCGGCCACCACGTCAACCACCGACCGGGTCTCCTGTAACGCCGCGTCAGCGGGTCGGCGACACCCCGCCCGGCGACCCCACAGACCAGCCGGCGACCACTCCTGCACCCCGTTGGGACGATCCCACGATCCAGGTACGGCAGATCGAGCCGCTGCTCGCCGAGGAGGCCGCCCGAGCCCGAGCGGGAGTCAGCCCGACCGGTACGAACGGATCCGTCGACGCACCCGGTGTCGAGGCGACCGCGCCGGGCGGGCCGTTGCCGACCAGCAGTGACCCGGGGGCGGCACGACCGGCTGGCCGAGCACCGGCCCAACCAGTCAGCGCGCCACCCGCTCCCCCACAGCCGATCCCCGCCCCGCCAGCACATCCGCACCCGGCCTCCGGACCACCCGGCCATCCGATCTCCGCACCACCCACCCCTGCGCCCGCCGTGTCCGCAGGACCCAGCCACACCCACCCGGTGTCCGCACCACCCGGCCCCACCCACTCGGTGTCCGCACCACCCGACCCCACCAATCCGATCTCCATCTCCGCCCCTCCGACGAGCGCGCCTCCCGCCCCCCGGCAGCCGGTCTTCGGACCCCCACAGAGGGCAACACCAGACTCAGCGCATTCCAGCGCCGCGCCTTCCGTACCCCCGTGGGGGTTGACCGCGCCGCCGTGGAGCCGCAGCGGCCCGCCGCTGCCGAGTGCGGACGGCGACGCCGCTGAGCCGCCCGCGGCGGACGCCGAGGCCGCCGACGGGGGCGACGAGTCCGGGCTGGACATCTTCGAGGCCACGCCGGTGCCGACGCAGCGGGCGCGTGTCTCGGCGTCCGACGAGACCGTGGTGATCCCGGCCGTCGCGCCGGGAAGCGGCCCGCCCAGCGGTTACGGCGGTCCGCGCCAACCCGTCACCGCGCAGGGGCCGGTCGTCGCCCAGGCGGGATCTGCCCCCGCGCCGCCGCGCCCCGCCGCGACGCCGGTCGCGCCGACCCCGGCGGCCTGGTCACCGCCTGGTGGTGGAGCGGCGCCGCAGCACCACCAGGACCACCGGCCGACCCCGACCGAGCAGGCCGGCTACCCGTCCCAGGAGCACTACCCGGGGCAGGCGTGGTATCCGGGGCAGCAGTACCACCGGGCGTACGCCGACGAGGACCGCTCGGCGGGCCGCAACCGGGCCACGCTGATCGGCGCGGTGGTGGCGGCCGGGGTGGCCGTGGTGGCGGTGGCCGGGCTGGGCGCGGTGGTGCTGACCCGCGACGACCCGCCGCCCAGCGGGACGGCACCGACGGCGGTGGCGCCCACGGGGGTGCCGACGGCGGCGGGGCCTCCGCCGGGGGACCTGAAGCTACGGGACGACTCGACCACGATCACACTGACCTGGACGGACCCGTCCGGCGGTGCGGTGCCGTTCATGGTCGCGGCCGGACGGGCCGGGCAGGCCCTCGGGGTGATGGCCACCGTGGACCCGGGCAGGACCAGTTACACGGTCAACGGGCTGAACTCCCGAGTGGATCACTGCTTCACCGTGTTGGCGGTCTACTCCACGGACAGCTTCGCGACATCGGGTCAGGTCTGCACCGCTCGGGAGCGCACCGCCCCGTCGAGCGGGAAGCCCTCCGGCCGACCGTCTCCGAGCTGAATCGGAGCGTGAGCCAGGCCGAACCGGAGCGGCAGCCGGGCCGAATCCGGACGTGAGCCGGGCTGACCGGAACGTGAGCCGGGCTGAGCTGGGCGTCCACAACGCACACGCTCGGTATCCACAGGGGTGACCGTGCGGGTTCCCCCGCCACCAGCAGCGCCTTATGATGGCACCCGGCTCAGGGGAGGGGTTGCCGCGAGGCGCGCCACCTGCCACGACTCAGGGGAGGCAGCCGGCTGTGGCCAGCATCGACGACGCCGTACGGACTGACGCCCCCCGCTCCCGGTCCCGGCTTCGCGGCGGGCTGGTGACTGTCGGCACGGTGACCGCTCTGCTGGCCGCCATGGGGTTGACGGTTCTCGGGTTGGGCGCGGCCGACAACGCGGTGGCCAACTACGACGCGAGTTCCTGGCTGTGGAGCACGGCGCGCAGTGAGCTGGCGCGGGTCAACGGGGTGACCGCCCGGGTGGACACCCGCACCGAGATTCCCGGTGCCAACCGTCACCCGATGCAGGTCACCCAGACCGACCGGCTGCTGATCCTGCGGGACCTTCAGACGGGGCAGGTCAGCTCCCTGGACCTGGCGACCCTGCAGCTCACCGCGACCACCAAGACGACGCCCGGTCTGGGCGTGAGTGTCGCCCTGCACGAAGACTCGGCGTTCGTGGTCGACGCCGTGCAGGGCATCGTGCGGCAGCTCGACCCACGGTCGCTGGCCCCGGTCGGCGAGCCGGTGCGCTATCCCCCGGGCATCGCCGGCGGCACCTTCGACGGCGAGGGGCGGCTCTGGGTCGCGGTGCCCAGCGAGGGCACGGTCTCGGCGATCACCGCCGCCAAGCTGCCGTCCGCGCCGGCCTCGGCCGCGCCCGACGGTGGCGGGATCAAGCCGGAGCGCGTCGAGTCGTACGACGTGGCCGAGGCGAGCCACGAGCTGGTGGTCTCCACCCTGGACGACGGGGTGGCGGTGCTCGACCGCACGGCCGGCAAGCTGGTGCGCGTGCAGCGGGGCAAGGTGACCCCGACCCCGTTGACGCTGTCCGGCCCGGCCGCGCTGCCAGCGCGCACCAGTGGCCCCCGGGTTCCGGTCACCGTGCCCGCCGAACGGCGGGTGCTGGTGGTGGGTGACGGTGGGGAGGAGAAGGCGTTCACGGTGCCGGGCGAGGGGGATCGGCTCAGCGCCGCGGTGGCCTGGGCGGACCGGTTTTACTGCGCCGACGAGTCCACCGGCACGATCTACGCCTTCGACGGGGGCGGTCAGCTGGTCGAGACCATCGGCGGGCGGGCGAACGGGCCGCTGGAGCTGGAGGTCCGGGAGAACCACCTGTTCATCAACTCCCCCGACGCGGCGACCGCCCGGGTGGTGGACGACAAGCACCAGGTGCGCGAGGTCGACAAGTACGCCAACGACGTGCTCGGCGGCGACCCGCCACCGGTGGCCGCGCCGCCTCCCCCGCCGAAGAAGCCCCGGGTGGGGAAGCCGAGTGCCCCGCGCAGCGTGACCGCCTCGGCCGGCAACGCGCAGGCCCGGGTGAGCTGGCGACCGGCGGCCGCCAACGGCGCCGAGATCATCAAGTACGTGGTGGAGGGTGCCGGGAAGCGTGTGGAGGTGGGCGCGAACCAGCGTGCGGTGGAGGTCAAGGGTCTGACCAACGGCGAGACGTACCGGTTCGCGGTGCACGCCGTGAACGCCAAGGGCGACGGTCCGCCGCGCAACAGCAACCCGGTGACCCCGACCGCCGCGGTGCCCGACCCGCCGGCGAGCGTCACCGCCCAGGAACGACCCGACGGCACGGTGCTGGTGAAGTGGCCGGCCGCGAACGGGCAGGGCAACACCATCGCGAGGTACGCGGTGACGGCCAGTTCGGCGGGGACGAACGCCCCGGCCGGCGAGTCGACCAAGACGGAGCTGGTGGTGCCGGCCGGTGAGCTGGAGTACGGCACCCAGTACGCGTTCACCGTGGTGGCGGTCAACAGCAAGGGCGCCGGGTCGGCGGCCTCACCGGTGAGCAACACGGTGGTGCCCTTCGCGGCGCCGGGTCGGCCGCTGAACCTGCGGGCCGGCACCGTCGCCAACCAGCCGGGCGCGGTGACGGTGCAGTGGGCGCCGGCCGAGGCGAACGGCCGGCCGGTGACGAAGTACCTGGTAGATGTCGGTGGGCGCACCAGTGAGGTGACCGACACCCGCACGACTGTCACCGGGCTGGGCAACGGCCAGAACGTCACGGTGAAGGTGAAGGCGGTCAACGAGGCGGGGCCGGGCCCGGAGGCCACCGCCACCGCCCGCACGGTCGCCGAGCCACGGGTCACGGTGACCGGTTCGTCGTCGACCGCCACCGGGGCGACTGTCACGTTCACAGTGGACGCGGGCGGCGGTCAGGCCACCTGCACGTTGAGCACGGCGGGCGAACCGGCGAAGGCCGGGGCCTGTTCCAGCATCACGATGGCGGGCCTGACGCCGGGAACGGAGTACACGTTCACGGTGACGGCCACCAACGCCGCCGGTAAGGGCACCGCGCAGAAGGCCCAGGAGACCCAGCCGCTGTACGGGACCGCGACCTGCAACAACGGGCCTGACGGTGACCAGCGGACCTACTGCGACAAGGAGGTCGACGGCCGCAACGGCAACGAGGTCTTCAAGGTCACCCGGCAGGACAACGACCAGCAGGCCGGCTGGGCGAAGCCCGGCACCCGGTTGAAGGCGTACTGCAAGAAGTCGGGCGAGAACGTCGACTCGTGGATCTACAACAACCAGAAGCAGAGCAACTGGTGGGTGCGGGTCGAGTTCAAGGGAAAGAACTACATCCCGTGGGCCTGGCTCAACCTGGAGGGCGGCGATGACATCAAGGTCCTGCCCACCTGCTGAACCACCAGCCGAGGAGCACCACCGACCGTGAACACCCACGAGCCACTCACCCAGCCGGAGGTGCAGGGCTTCGCGGCCCTGGCCGCCCGGCTGGCCGAGAACGTCAACGCGGTGGTGCTCGGCAAGCCGCAGGTGGTGCGGCTGGCGCTGACCGCGCTCTTCGCGCAGGGTCACGTGCTCCTGGAGGACGTGCCCGGGGTCGGTAAGACGACCCTGGCCCGGGCCATCGCCGCCACGGTGAAGGGTGAGTGGCGGCGCATCCAGTTCACGCCCGACCTGCTCCCGTCGGACGTGTCCGGCGTGACGATCTTCAACCAGGCGACTCGGGACTTCGAGTTCCACCCGGGGCCGGTCTTCGCCAACATCGTCATCGCCGACGAGATCAACCGGGCGTCGCCGAAGACCCAGTCGGCGCTGCTGGAGGTCATGGAGGAACGCACCGTCACTGTGGACGGCGTCCGGCACCCGGTGCCGTCGCCGTTCCTGGTGGTGGCGACGCAGAACCCGGTGGAGATGGACGGCACCTACCGGCTTCCCGAGGCACAGTTGGACCGGTTCCTGGTGAAGTTGTCCGTCGGCTACCCGGACGAGGCGGTCGAGGTGGAGGTGCTGCGCGGCGCGACGGTGCGTTCGCCCGAGGCGCTCGCCCCGGTCACCGACACCGCCACCGTCGGGGAGATGGTCCGGATGGCCCGCCGGGTGCACATCGCCGAGCCGCTGTACGCGTACGCGGTCCGGCTGGCCGCCGCGACCCGTACCCACCCGCAGGTGCGCGTCGGGGTCAGCCCCCGGGGTGTGATCGCGTTGACCAGGGCGGCGTGCGCGTACGCGCTGATCGACGGGCGAGGTTGGATCATGCCGGAGGACCTCAAGGCGCTCTCCGAGGCGGTGTTCGCGCACCGGCTGCTGCTCACCCCCGACGCCCAGGTACGCGGGTTGACCGCCGGGGAGGTGCTGCGCCAGGCCATCGCGTCGGTGCCGGTGCCGCTGCCGTCGGGGCAGCCCGCTCCGGTGCAGGGCTGACCGGCAGCAGCGGCATGGGGATCACCGCCCGTGGGATCGGGCTGCTCGTCGCCGCCGTCGTGCTGGTGGGTGCGGGTTTCCGGTTCGCGTACCCCGAGTTGACGCTGCTCGGTGCGGCGGCCGGCGCGGCGGTGGGCTACGCGGCGCTGGTCGCGGCCTGGCGGCCCCGGTTGACGGTGACCCGGCACGCCGACCCGGACCGGGTGGCGCGCGGCGAGTCGGCGAGCATGACGGTGACAGTGCGCAACGCCGGCCGGCTGCGGTCGGCGAACCTGCTGGCGGAGGACCGGTGCGGCGAGCGCACGGTGCCGGTTCCGGTGCTACGCCTGCGGCCGGGGCGGGACACCGAGGTCCGCTACGAGGTGCCGACCCACCGACGGGGAGTGGTGCCGGTCGGGCCGCTGCGGGTCACCCGGCGCGACCCGCTGGGCCTGGTGGCGTTGGCCCGCCCGTACGGCGCGGTGGTGCCGGTCTGGGTGTACCCCCGGATCCATCCGCTGACGGCGGTGCCCACCGGCGCGGGGCGCAGCCTCGACGGCCGGGTGGACGGGGTGCCGCACGGGTCGATCACCTTCGACTCGCTGCGGGAGTACGTGGTCGGCGACGAGCTGCGCCGGGTGCACTGGCGGACCAGCGCCCGGGTCGGTGAGCTGATGGTGCGGGAGAACGTGGACACCAGCCTCCCCCGCCTGGTCGTCCTGCTGGACAACCGGGTCGCCGCGCACCCGCGGCGCGTCGGCGGGGTGGCGGAGTCGTTCGAGTCGGCATGCGAGGCGGCGGCGTCGGTGGTGACCGCCGCGCACCGCACGGACCTGCCGGTGGTGTTGCTGTTCGTGGCCGCCGAGCCCGACCAGGAGGCGCAGACAGGCCCCGCCCTCGGGCCGCTGGACCGGCTGGCCGCCGCCGACCTGTCCGACGACGACAACGCGGCACGCGCGGCGACGACCCGACTGCGACAGGACCGGCTCGGCGACACGTTGATCTTCCTGACCGGGCCGGGTGGCCGAGACGAGCTGGGGCACGTCGGCGCGCTGCGCGGGGCGTACCCCTCGGTGGTGGTCGCTGTGTTCGGCGCGGCCGAGCCGACGCCGCCGGGCGCCGCCGGCCTGGTGGTCCTCGACGCGGCGGACGGCGCGCAGTTCGCCGCCGAGTGGGACGGGGTACGCCGGTGGTGACGCACGTCGTGCGGGTGCTGCGGGCGGCCGTCGTCCCGGCGGCGTTGATCGGGCTGACCGTGCTCGCCGGGGTGGCGCTGGGCCGGGTGTACGCGGGTGACCTGCTGACCTGGTTGGTGGGCGGCGCGGCGGCGGGCTCGGTGCTGGTCAGTGTCGCCGCCCGCCGGCTGCCGTCCTGGCTGGTGGCACCGGTCTCGGTGGCCGCGATGGCCGGCTGGACACTGTGGTCGCTGCGGCTGGCCGCCGACCACGCCGAGCTTCCCGGCAGCCTGCTGGAGGTCACCACGGACGCCGCGCGCAACGGCATCCCCCGGCTGCTCACCGCGATGATCCCGGTGGAGCCCGCACCGGACACGGTGCTGGTGCCGGTGGTCGCCGCCTGGCTGGCCGGGCTGGCGGGTGCGGAGGTGGCGCTGCGCGCCGGCCGGGTGTTGTTGGGTTACCTGCCGGCGGCGGGGCTCTACGCCGCCGCCCTGTACGCGGTCGGCCCGAACGCGGAGCCGGCGATCGGACCGACGGTGGCGTTCGTCGCGGTCGCGGCGGTCGGCCTGGCCGCACCCGGCAACGCGGCACCGGCCGGCGGGGTTCCGGCTGCCGACCTGGCCCCCGGGATACGCGCGGCGGTGCGACTCCGGCTGGCCGCCAGCGCGACGCTCGGCGTGGCGCTGGTGGTCGGCCTGGTCGCGCTGCTCGGCCCTCTCGTCGCCGGTCAGGTCGACGGTCGACCGGTGGACCCACGCCGGTACGTGGAGCCGCCGCAGGTGCAGTCGCTGGACGAGAACCCGCTGATCCGGATCTCCGGTTGGGCGCTGCACCCGGAGCAGAAGCTCCTCGACGTGAGCACGGAACGCGACGGTGCCCCGCCCGCACCGCCCGACGCCGCCGCACCCGACGACGAGTCGGGAGCCGAGCCGGCGGCGAGCACCGGTGCCGGTGTGCGGATCCGGTTGGCGGTGCTCAGCGACTACGACGGGGTGACCTGGCGGGTCGGGGCGACGTACCGCAACGCGGGCCGGATCCTGCCGGCCGCCACGCCACCCGAGGCCAGCACGGTCGGCACGGTCCGCCAGCAGATCACCGTGGCGGAGTTGAGCGGTCGGCTCCTCCCCGCCGTGGCGACGCCCCGGGAGGTCAGCGGCGCGCGGGTGGCGTACGACCCGGAGAGCGGGACCCTGATCCGGCCCGAGGGGTTGACGCCGGGGCTGCGGTACGAGGTGACCTCCGCCGAGGAGCACCCCGACTCCAACCTGTTGGGCACCGCCAACGTGCCCGCCGGTGACGAGGTAGCCCGGGTGTTGCGGGTCGCCGACGGGGTGCCCGACCCGATGCGCAGGCTGGCCGCGCAACTCGCCGAGGAGAACGGCGCACCGTTCGCACGGGCGTTGGCGATCGAGCAGTTCCTGGCCGAGCACTACCGGGTGGTGGCGGACGCGCCGAGCGGGCACGCGTACCCGAATCTGGGTTTCTTCCTCTTCGGACCGCGCAACGGCGGCGGCCAGGAGGGCACGTCCGAGCAGTTCGCGGCGGCGTTCGCGGTGCTGGGCCGGCTGTCCGGGCTGCCGACCCGGGTGGTGGTGGGTTTCCGGACCGGCGGGCAGGGGCCGGTGCTGGCCGGCGACGCGTACGCCTGGCCGGAGGTCCTCTTCGACGGGTTGGGGTGGGTGCCGTTCGACCCGTTGCCGCGCCCGGACAACGAGCCGCGGCCGGTGGAGGAGGATTTCCGACCGACGCCTGATGATCCGCCGCCGTCGGAGGCCCCGGCGCCCACAGTGGAGCCGTCCGCGTCGCCGGAGCCGGTGGCCGCCCCGGACGGGTCGCCCGGACGGGGTGGGCTGTCCACGCCGGTGCTGGTCGCCGGGGGCAGCGGCGGCCTGGTGCTGCTGGTGGGGGCGCTCCTGCTCACCCTGGTGGCGATGCGCCGCTCGTTGACCCGGAGTCGACTCGTCCAGGGTGACCCGGGCCGGCGTATCGCCGGGGCCTGGCAGGAGGTCACCGACGCGCTGCGCCTGGCGGGCCGACCGGTCGGCGACGACCTGGCCGCCACCGAGGTGGCCGGGCACGCCCGCCAGGCCCTCGCCGACGCCCGAGCCGCCGTCACCGGAGACGGCCCGCCGGCCAGCGGCCCAGCCAGCGGCGGCCCAGCCGGCAGCGCCCAGACCAGCAGCGGTCCGGCCGACGCCACGTCGGCCGTGGACGAACTGGCGGCCCTGTTGAATCAGGTGGGCTTCGCCCCCGCTGCCGCAACCCCGGACCAGGCGGCCCGGGCGGCCGAGGTGGCCACCGCCTACGTGACGACGCTGCGTGCCGCCCGCCCGTGGTGGCGCCGTCTGCTCTGGTCCGTCCACCCGTCCCCCCTGACCCGCGCCCGCGCCAACCGCTCCCCCCAGTAACCCACCCCCACCCCCACCCCCACCCCCCACGCCCACCGCTCTCCGCGGTGATCAAGAGGTTTGCGTCAGGAAGACGCCCGCTGGTGACGCAAACCTCTTGATCAACCCAGACGGTGGCTTGCCGGTGAGCGGCGGGGGCGGACGGCACGGCGGGGGCGGGCGGCGCGGCGGGCGTAGTCGGCGGCCACGGCGATGACGAGCGGCCCCCAGGCGACCATCGGCACGTAGTAGCGCAGCACCTCCCAGGTCGGAGCCGGATGCGCGGGCTCGTCGCTGCCGATGCCGACCCAGCCGCGCTCCACGAAGTGGAACCTGCTGTTGAGGAGGAGATAGACGCAGATCGCGACGAGAACCGAACCGCCGATCAGCGCGACGAGCACGACCGGGCGCGCCGGCACGGGACGGCCGCCGAGCAGTGGCACCCAGCGCGGTAGGCGTTGTCCCCATCGGTGCACCAGGCCGAGTGTCGACAGCGCCAACCCCATCGAGAGGACGGACAGGAAGATCATGTACCACGAGGTGACGGCATCGTCGGTGACCAGCAGGGTCAGTCGCCAGACCGCGGACGGCAGGACGAACAGCGGGACGGCGTAGGCGGCCCAGACGGCCCAGCGTGGTGGGTCGGCGGCCCAGGTGTGGTGGAAGTCGGTGGTCATCAGCGCTCCGATCGTGGACGGATCGAGCCGGGCAGGGAAGTCGCCGGCTCCGAAGGCCGACGCGGCCGGGTGGTGAGGGCATAACCGGTGGTGGTGACGCCGAGCGACACCCCCCAGCCGAGGAACACCAGCAGGGTGGCGCTGGTCGCCCACCCCTCCCACACCTCCGACCACGGCAGGTGCCCGGTGCGTAGCTGGTCGACGAAGACCGCGACGCTCAGCACGCCGTAGGTGACCAACGCGAGCGCCACCACCCCGGCCGGGATCACCGCCAGCAACCGGGGCACCCGTCGACCGCCCAACCCCGGCACCCAGCGGGGGAACTGCTGACCCCACCGCTGCACCAACCCGAGGACGAGCAGGCCGACGAGCGGCGGGACGAGGGTGATCGCGAGGCCGGTCTCCGTGGAGAGATTCAGCTGGATCTCGTCCAGCTGCTGCTCGGAGATGCCGAACGGCACGCCGAGCACCCAGAGCCCGTGCGGCACGGCCCAGCCGACCACGGGAAGGGCGACAGCGGCGTACGCCCAGCGGCGCGTCCACCTCGGCACCGGCTGGTAGCCGGCGGGCGCTGGACCGCGGCGGGGACCGGAGGTGTGCGCGAGCCCGGCGAACAGGACGCCACCGGCTACCAGCGCGAGCCGGGCGCCGAGGTCACGCCAGTCCGAGGGGCGTCCCGTCAACGCCGCCGGCACCTCGAAGAGCAGGTGCAGCGGAAACGCGACGACCAGGAGCAACGCGCTCGCCGCCCAACTCGCGGCAGCGACGGCGCGGCCGGGGAACGAGACAGCGCACCCGACGATGATCGCGAGAGCGACACCGACTCCGACAGCTCCCCAGCCCGCCCAGAACGGCAGCGTGTGCACGCGATCCGCGCCGCATCCGCCCGTCGGGTCGGCCAGGGCGGTGCGATCGCAGGCGGTGTAACCCCAGCGGCCGCCGGCGAGCCAGTACAGACGCAGCGCCACCTCGCCGAGAGCGAAGGCGGCGCACGCCACCGCAACCACGGCGGATCGACGAGCGTGGACGGAACGCTCCGATCTGCCGCGCCGCTGGTTCCGACAGGGAAACCCCACATCAGGACTCATCAGCCCATGGTCAGCGGCTCTGCCGGGCTGCTCGACCCCGGCGCAGGGGAACGTGCTCCCTCTGCCGGGGGACTGTCTTCCGAGCGGTAATCGGCTGGCCCTCGCGTCGCACCCCGATGACCATCAGTGCATGGATCTGCAGACGAGCGAGATCATCGACTACTACACGCTGCACTACCGGGAGGACCACCGTCTCGCCGGACGACCCCAGGCACGGCTGGAGTGGATCCGGACGATGGAGTGCCTGCGTGATCTCCTGCCCGGCCCGGGTGCCCGCGTCCTGGACATCGGCGGTGGCCCCGGCGAGTACGCGCGGGCGCTGGCCGCCGCCGGCTACCAGGTGCGTCTCGTGGACCTGGTACCGGCTCACGTCGCGCAGGCCCGCGCCGGGCAACCCCCCATCGAGGCGGAGGTCGCCGACGCGCGTTCGCTGCCGGACGCCACCGACACGCACGACGCCGCGCTGCTGCTGGGTCCCCTCTACCACCTGGTGCGGCGCGCCGACCGGATCCGGGCGCTGCGGGAGGCCGCCCGGGTCACCCGGCCCGGTGGTCGCGTCGTCGCCGCCGCCATCTCACGCTTCGCCAAACCGCTGGACTTCGCCGCCACCGGGCGCCTCGACGAGACGACACTCGCGGAGGCGAGGACGTTGCTGACCGACGGCACCAACGATCCGACGACGGGTTTCACCCATGCCTATTTCCACCGGGCGGAGGAGATCGCCGACGAGTGTTTGGTCGCCGGGCTGACCGATGTCGTCGTACACGGTGTGGAAGGTCCGGCCTGGACGGCGGCGGAGGCGGCGGCCGGTGGGCCCGCCCAGGACGTCGTCTTCGCCGGCGCGTTGCACCTCGCCCGGCTCTACAGCAGCGAACCGGCGCTGGTCGCGACGAGCGCCCACCTCCTGGCTGCCGGGCGCGTTCCGGCGGTGGCAGCCGTCAGGCGGTCAGGCGACGGATGAGTTTGCGCATGCCGGCCTGCCAGCCGTCCGGGTCCTCGGCGCGGCGGCGGGCGTAGTCGGCGACCTCCGGGTGCGGCAGGATCAGGAAACGTTCCTCGGCCAACCCGGCGATCGCCGCGCCGGCGACCTGGTCCGGGGTGAGCACCGCACCGGACGCGGTGATCACGCGGGCGCCGAGGTGGCCCTCGGCGATGCCGTCGGCGAGCATCGGGGTGTCCACGCCCTGCGGGCAGAGCGCGCTGACCCGGATGCCCCGGTCCCGGTAGGTGATGGCCAGCCACTCCGCGAAGCCCACCGAGGCGTGCTTCGTCGCGGTGTACGCGGCGTCGCCCACCGCCGTCAGCACACCCGCCGCCGAGCAGGTGTGCAGCAGGTGCCCGCCGCCCCGGGCGAGCATCCCGGGCAGCACCGCACGGGCCGAGTAGACGTGGGCGAGGACGTTGACCCGCCAGGCCCGGTCCCAGCCGGCGTCGTCGACCTCCACTCCCCCGCCGGTGGTCACGCCCGCGTTGGCGCAGAACAGGTCGATCCGGCCGTACCGCGTCTCGGTGTCGGCGACCAACTCGCGGACCTGGTCCTCGTCGGTGACGTCGAGGGCGGTGGCGTGCGCGACCGGGCCGATGCCCTCGGCCACCGCGTGGGCCGCCTCGGCGTCCAGGTCGGCGACCACCACGGCCGCGGCCCCCTCGGCGGCGAAGCGGCGCGACAGCGCGGCTCCGATGCCACCGGCGCCGCCGGTGACCACCACGATCCGGTCGGTGAGGTTCACGCTGCGGCTCCCACCGGGTCGACGCCCAACTGGGCGATGAGGGTGATCAGCGCGGACGCGCCACCGGCGGTCACCTCGGGGGTGGGCAGCAGCGCGAAGACCGGCACGTCCACACCGGCGTCGGCGTAGCGGCGCACCTGGGCGCGGCAGCGCTCGGGCGTGCCGTGCAGCACCAGGGCGTCGACCACCTCGTCCGGCACCGCGGTGCCGGCCCCACGCCGGTCACCGGCGGCCCAGGCATCCCACATCGGCGCGAGCGTCTCGTCGCGCCCGAGCCAGCGGTGGAACTCGGCGTACGCCGGAACGGTCAGGTAGCTGGTGATCAGCCGCCGGCCCAGCGCCCGGGCGTAGGTGGCGTCCTCGGTGGGGCACACGAAGATGCGGGCGGCGACCTCGAACCCGGGACGCCGCTCGCCCAGCTCGGCGAGGGCACGCGGCACGTCGTCGGCGCTGAGCCAGTTGAGGATGACCCCGTCGGCCTCCGCGCCGGCCAGCCGGAGCATCCCCGGGCGCAGCGCGGCGAGCAGGATCGGCGGCGGCACCGCCGGTGGTCGTTCCAGCGTGAACCGGCGGACGGTGAAGGTGTCGTACACCTCGTCGACCGTGTCGCCGCGCAGCGCGGCACGCAGGAAGCGCAGGACGTCACGGGTGCGACGGAACGGCTCGTCGAACCGGACCGCGTTCCAGTCCCGGACCAGCACCGGTGAGGACGCCCCGATGCCGAGCGAGAACCGGCCCGGCGCGGCCTCGGCCAGCGCCGCCGCGCTCATCGCCAGCAGCCCGGGGCCACGGGTGAAGACCGGCGTGATCGCGGTGCCGAGGCGTAGCCGGGGTTGCCAGGCGGCGGCCAGCGCCAGCGGGGTGAACGCGTCGGTCCCGGCCACCTCTGACGACCACACGTCGGTGAACCCAGCCTGGTCGAGCGCCGCGTAGGCCGCGTCGTGGTGCGCCAGGGCGATCCCGCCCAGCGGCACCGTCATGCCCCATCGATTCGTCACCGATCGATCGTGCCCGTTGACGGGGCACGCGAGCAAGATCCCCGTACTGGGCAGAATCGCCGGTTTCCGGCGGCGCGTGCGGTCGGGGGGTGCTACGACTGCCAGGTGGACCGTACCGACGGCGCAGGCCGCTGACCATGGGTTCCAGGGCAGCGGGACGCCTGGAGCCGGTCCCTGCGGCGGCCACTCCCGGCCGGGCCACCTTCCTCGAACTCTTCTTCGACCTGGTGTACGTCTTCGCGCTCACCCGGATCTCGGCCCGCGCGTTCGAGGACCTGACCCAGGACCCCGGTTCGCAGCACGCCTGGGGCACTGTCACCGGCAGCGGCAAGACCCTGCTGTTGCTGCTCGCGCTCTGGGCGGTCTGGCAGGGCACCGCGTGGACGACCAGCCGGTACGACCCGTACAAGGTGCCGTTGCAGACCGTGGTCATCACCGCGTTGGTGTGCAGCATGGTGATGGGGGTGGCGATCCCCCGGGCGTTCACCGACACCGCGCTGATGTTCGCGGTGGCGTACGTGGTCGCGCAGGTGACCCGACCGGTGATCCTGTCGGTCGCGCTGGGCGCGCACCCGTACCGCCGGTTGAAGGTGCGCATGGCGGTGATCTACGCGGTGAGCGGGGTGCTCTGGATCAGCGGCGCGATGCTGAGCACCGACGCGCAGGTGGCGCTATGGTCGACGGCGCTCGCGTTCGAATACCTGGCGGCCCGCTGCGGCTGGCCGGTGCCCGGCCTGGGCCGGTCGAGGATCTCCAGGTGGGAGATCGCCGGCGAGCACCTGGCCGAGCGGTACCAGCAGTTCTTCCTCGTCGCCCTGGGCGAGACGATCCTGGTGGCCGGTTTCTCGTACAGCAGGGGACCGTACGAGACGGGGCACGCCTGGGCGTTCGCGCTCGCGCTGGCCACGTCGATCATGCTGTGGCGGATCTACGTGCAGCGGGCCGGGCGGATCCTGGGCGAGGCGGTGACGAAGGCTCGGCACCCCGCCACCGTCGGGCGGTCGGCGTCCGACACCCACCTGGTGATGGTGGTCGGTCTCGCCGCCACCGCGATCGGCTACGAACTGATCATCGAGCATCCGCTGGAACGGATCCCGGGCGCGTGGTTGGCCCTGGTGCTCGGCGGCCCGGCGCTGTTCCTGGCCGGTCGCTCCCGCCTGGAGTACGAGGTGTTCTCGCGCGTCTCACCGTCGCGCTGGATCGCCCTGCTGGTGTTGGTGGCGTCGGCGGTGCCGTTGCTGTTCCTACCGGGGGTGGTCGCGACCGCCCTCGGGGCGGTGGTGCTGGCCGCGGTCGTGGTCGCCGACGCCCGCCGGGCCCACGGAGCGCCACCGGAGCCGGCCTCGCCGCCGTTCTGACACGACGACGTACGACCGCTGCCCTGCCGGCGCGACCGGCTAATCTCGGCCGGTGACCTTCTCGCTCGTCGCCCGCTCCGCCGACGGCCGCCTGCACGGCGTGGCCGTCGCCAGCAAGTTCCTCGCCGCCGGGGCGGTGGTGCCGGCCGCCGCCGCCGAGGTGGGCGCGCTGGCCACCCAGGCGCACGCCAACCTCGCCTACCGGCCGCAGGGCCTCACCCTGCTGCGCACCGGTGTGGCCGCCGCCGACGTCGTGGCCGGGCTGGTCGCCGCCGACCCCGAGCGGGAGCACCGCCAGGTCGGCGTCGTCGGGGCCGGCGGCCCGGGTGCCAGCTGGACGGGTCCGGAGTGCCTGCCGTGGGCCGGTGGACGGACGGGCGACGGTTGGGCCGCACAGGGCAACGTGCTCACCGGCCCGGAGGTCGTCGACGCCCTCGGTGACGCGTGGCTTTCGGGGGCGGCGTTGCCGTTCGCCGAGCGTCTGGTCGCCGCGCTGCGGGCCGGCGACGAGGCCGGCGGTGACCGGCGGGGTCGGCAGAGCGCCGGGTTGCTGGTGGTCGAGCGGGGCGGCGGGTACGGCGGCACCAGCGACGTGCTGGTCGACCTTCGCGTGGACGACCACCCGGAGCCGATCGCCGAGCTGAGCCGGCTGCTCGCCGTGCACACCATGCTGTTCGGTCGGCCGGATCCGGCCACCCTGCTGGACCTGACCGGCGCGGTCGCCGAGGAGGTGGCGGCGTTGCTCAGGGCGCTGGGCCATCCGGTGAGCGACGACGGGCCCGAGGCGGCGTTGACCTCCTGGGCGGGGCTGGAGAACCTGGAGGAGCGGTTGGTGCCGGGCCGCATCGATCCGGTCGTGTTGACGCACCTGCGCGGCGTCGCCCCGCACGTCCCCGCGCCCCGGTCGGGGAGCTGACCCGTTCGGCTCAGCGCCCGAAGGCGAGCCAGCGGAAGCCCGCCGCGTCGATCGCGGCCCGTTCCGGGGCGGTCAGCGCCGCCCGGCCGGTGGTCTTGCGGATCACTGTGATCCGGTCCCAGCCCAGAGCGGCCGGGGTCGGATGCCCGCCGGTGAGCAGGTCGACGATCACCTCGGCCGCCCCGGTGGTGAGCCACGGTGGCCGGTCCAGCGCGGCGGCCAGGTCCAGACCGTGTACGCCCACCTCGACGACCCGGGTCCGCAGGAACTCGGTGAGACGCATCGCGTCGCCGTGTCGGGTCCGCACCACCCGATCGGGCGCAGCGGCGGCCACCGCCGCGTCGGTGGCCCGCCACGCCCGGTCCAGCTCGGCCGCCAACGCCGCCCGGTGCACCTGCAGCGCGGCACGCCGCCCGCCGGCGATCCGGTCGGCGTCCACCTGCGCGGTGAACTTCGCCCGACCGAAGTAACCGGCGGCGTCCACCTCGGCGCGGGGCGGGGCCGGCGCGGCGAGCATGTCGGTCAGCCGGCCGACACCGGTGCGGACGTGCGCGATCAACTCCTGGACGGTCCACGGCGGGCAGTCGGTGGGTCGGTCGAGGTCGGCGTCGGTCAGGTCGGTCACGACCTCGGTGAGCCGCGCGCACTCGGCGGCGAACGCCGCGCGGACGGGATCCACGCCCGGCTCAGCCCTTGACGCGGGGCACGAGCCGGTGCACGACGGTGAGCGCCAGCGCCATCACCACCGCCATCGCTCCGGCGATCCCGGCGGCACTGCCGGCGTACCCGATGAACAGCGGCCGGCGGCTCAACTCCTGCGGCCCGGTGCCGCGCAGGTCGATCAGCCAGGCCAGGGCCAGCCCACAGGCGACCAGGGCGAGCACACCGCCCACGCCGAGCACCAGCGCGGCGATCCGGTGCGCGTCACCGGGGGCGACCTCGGCCTGCTCGCGTTGGGTGATCAGCAGGAGCAGCCCGGCCAGCGCCGCCCAGACACCCACCACCAGGTACGCGGCGACCGCGTCGCTGGGCCGGTGCCAGCCGGCGGAGAGGGTGGCGACCCCGGCGGCGGCGGCGTAGCCGGCACCGATGAAGGCGCCCGCCGCGCGCACCTTGCGCGGCAGGACGAGCATCAACGCGATCGCCACCGACGCGGCCACTGTGGTGTGCCCGCTGGGCAGGCTGTTGCCCACCCCGGCACGCTCCGGGTCGACACCGAAGTCGGGGCGGTTCAGCCCGTACTTCAGCAACTGCGTCGTGACGTTGGCTCCGGCGATCAGCAGGGTCGCGGTGACGGCCAGGGCGATCCGGCCCCGGATCAACGCGATGAACCCGATCATCGCGGTGGCCGCCAGCAGGGAGACCACCGACATCGCGTTGAGGATCCGGTCGACCGGACCGTCGATGGTGTCCTGGCCGATCCGGTTGCCGGTCAGCGCGACAGTGTCCACCCACTGACCGACCTCGGTGTGTACGGCCACCTGCCACACGGCGAGGAAGGCGGCCGCCTGGACAAGGGCCAGTACGACCAACCAGACCGCGGTCCAACCCCGTGCCGTCGCGCGCATCCGCACACCGTAGCGGCCGGCGTCGGCCCGCCGATCGGTGGCCCGCCGCCCGTCGACGGTTAGGTTGGGCCGGAGGCGAGGAGGCGGTGGTGGGCGGAACACCGGAACGCGACGGCGGCCAGGCAGAGCCCGATCCGGAGCAGCGCCGAAGCGCCGGTGCGGGGCCGGCCGGGGCCGGCGCCGACCCGGCCGGGTCGGCGCGGGCCGAGTCGCTGACGGATCTGCTGGGCGGGCGACGCGGCGCCATCGACGCCACCCTGCCGCCGGTGGCGTTCGCCGCGGGCTGGTTGCTGGGCGGCGAGTCGCTCTGGGGCGGGGTCGGCGCGGCGCTGGCCGTGGGCGCGGTGGTGGCCGGCGTACGGCTGCGTCGGGGTGACCGACCGCGGTCGGTGCTGATCGGGCTGCTGGCGGTCTGCGTCGCGGCGTTGATCGCCGTGCGCACGGGCCGGGCCGAGAACTTCTTCCTGATCCAGGTGCTGTCCAACGCCGCGAGCGCTCTGGCGTGGGCGGTCAGCATCGTGGTGCGCTGGCCGCTGCTCGGCGTGCTGGTCGGCGCGGTGCTGGGCCAGCGCGCCCGGTGGCGACGCGACCCGGCGTTGCTGCGGGGGTACGGCCGGGCCAGTTGGGTGTGGACGGCGACCTACCTGCTGCGGGTGGCCGTGTTCGTGCCGCTCTACCTGGGTGGGCAGGTGCTCGCGCTGGTGGTGGCCCGGGTGGCGTTGACCTGGCCGCTGGTCGCGGCGGCACTGGCGCTCAGTTGGGTGGTGCTGCGGCGCTCGCTGCCGACCGGGCACCCGGGTCTGCGTCATCCGGTGACGTCGGCCCCGGTCGGGCCGCCTCGCTGACCCGAACAGGGCTCACGCGGACGAACGGTGCCGGGAAAGAAAGTGGAGAGGCCGCCACGGGGGGAGCGGCCTCTCCGGTGACGTACGTTACTCCGTCGTGGACTTCGGTGTGATCCCGTGAGGGTCCGAATTTCTGGGCTTTTTCGCACCTGGCTCCAGTCCGGGCGGTGGGGTGGGCCAGCCGATCCGCTGCGTCGGCCAGATGGCCGGCCCACCCCGGCCTGACCGTGGGTGTCAGGCCGTCCCCCGGTCGGGGTCCGTCGTTCCCCGGACCCCGACCGAATCCCGGGGTGGGCGGGTCCTCACCGCCCACCCCGGGTCGCTCAGCCGTTCGGGAACAGGCTGCCGTAGTCGGCGTACGCCATGGCGACGTCAGCCTGTGCCCAGAACCGGTGGTAGTTGAACTCGGGCTCCGGACCACCGTCCAGGTACGCCTGCACCTTGGGCCAGTCCGGGTCGTTCTTGTAGAAGGACCGGATGTCGAGGAAGCTCTTGCCGGCGGCGATGGCGTCACCGTTCGGCATCTTCCCGGTCCACCCCGGCGGGACGTAGAGGCCCTGCCCGGTGGACGCGTTGTAGACGTCGTCGAAGCGCCGGTAGTCGCCACGCTTCTCGGTGGTGGAGACACCCTTGGCGTCGCTGGCCGACGACAGCGCGTCGAGCAGCCCCTTGGCGGTGTCCTTCGCCGCCACGTTGCCCGACTTGGCCGCGTACGCGATCAGGATCCGGGCGTAGGCGGCGGTGACACCGACGTCCTGGCCCTTGGTGATCACCTCGACGTGCAGGTTGGTGTTGGGCTGCGGGTTCGTCGGGTTCCAGGTGGTCGGCTGACCGGTCCACGCCATGTCCGACGGGATCGACCAGTTGGTGCCGAGCGTGGTGTTGGCGATCGCCCACGGCACCCACTTGTCCAGCAACGCCTTGGCCTTCGCGTTGCCGGTCTGCAGGTACAGCTCGGCGATGCGCTGCATCGACCAGGCCTGCATGCCGAACCACTGGTTCGACGGCGGGTCATTGTAGACCGGGTCGACGTCGTAGAACATGCCGTAGAAGGTGCTGGTGCCCGCCGGTGGTTGGCCGTAGTTGCCGTCCCAGCTGTTGGTGGCACCGCCGGCGATGCCACCCTCGGCGGACTGCAACCAGGTGTAGAACTCCAGCTGCCGCTCGAAGCTCTTGGTCCAGTCGCTGGCGGCGGTCGGGGACTTCGGCGCCAGCTCCGGGGTGTTGGTCAGCGCCCAGGCCGCGAACGGGTTCTGGTAACCGAAGTGGCTGTGGCTGGAGCCGATCCGCCAGGACCAGTTCTGGCTGGTGTCGTACGCGCCGCCCCAGGCGTAGTACCAGGACAGCAGGTAGTGCGCCGAGTCCCGGCCGCTGCCCGCGGGGCAGGCGCTCGCCCCGACGCAGTTGCCGATCTTCTTGAAGTACTTGTCGAACATCGCGTACCGCAGGTAGTCGCCCATCTTGGCGGCCTTGGTGATGGTCGCCGCGACGTCGGCCTGCTTGTTCTGGGCCTTGGACCAGGTCAGCGCCCAGTACGCGGCCTGCACGGCGCGGGCGTCGGCGTCCGGGGCGTTGGTGTACTTCCACTGCTTGGCGGGGGCGCCGGTGTCCTTGACGAACAGGTCGAGGTAGCCGTACTGGCCGCCGTGCTTGAAGGTGTCGCAGGAGGGCTGCGGGATGGTTTCCCACACCGACTCCTGGGTGCCCCGCTGGAAGGTGTTGATGTAGGCGGGCTTGGTGGTGCCGTCACCGCAGCGGCCGAAGCCGTAGGTGTTGTCGACGTCCATCAGCCAGTGCATGCCGTAGATGTCGCCGGTGCCGTAGGAGGACTGCAGCTCCGAGCGGAGCGGGTCCTGGCCGACGGAGACGTTCGGGTTCAGCGCCGAGGGGTACTGGCTGGGCAGGTTGTACTCCGCGGCGTACTGCGGGGTGCCTGCCGAGCCCGAAGTCGGCTGGTCTGAATGATTCGGAATAATATATTTTTCCATCACCGTCCAGGCGTTGTTGAACGGGGCCCAGTTCTCGGTGACCTTGCCGTAGTAGGCCTCCAGCCAGAGCCAGAAGCTGAACGCCTCGGACGTGGTCTCGTGGCCGTGGTCGGGTGCCTCGACGATCAGCGTCTCCACCGAGTGGTACGGCACGCCCTCGGGGCTGAAGTAGCCCGAGTTCTTGATCTTGCCGTACTGCTCGAGGAACTTCGCGATGTAGGCGTTGTCGCCACCCGGGGTGTCGTTGTCGATCTCGGTGGCGGCGACCGCCAGCGACGCGAGACCCGTGGCGGAGGCGGTGATGGTGGCGGCGCCACCGGCGGTGTCGGCGTCCTCCGCCGCGGCGACCGTGACGGTGACCCCGGTGTTCCAGTTGCTCGAGGTCAGCGTGGCGGTGGTCGGCGAGACCGTGATGTCGGAGTCGCCGGTGCGGGTGAGGGTGACCGGCACGCTGGCCGTCGGCGCGGCACTGAGCTTCAGGTTGAAGGTGGCGGTGCCACCCTCGGCGACGCTCACCGCGGACGGGGTGGCGACGAGCGTCGGGCCGGTGGCGGCGCCGACGGTGAAGGCCTTCTCGTCGACCCCGATGCCGTTGGCGTTGTCGTACGCCTTGGCCTGGACGGTGTAGCTGCCGGCCGGCAGGTCCTCCTGGGTGTAGGCGTACGGCGCGGAGGTGTCCGTGTTGATCAGCAGGCCGTTGCGGTAGAACTCGACCTTGCTGATCGTCCCGTCCGGGTCGCTGGCGGTGGCGGTCAACGGCACGTCGGCCGGCGCGGTGAACGGGCCGGCCGGCACGCCGAGCGAGACCGTCGGCGGCTGGTTGGCCGGGGTGCCGTTGCAGGGGGTGCCGTTCAGGGTGAACGACGTGGGCTTCGGGTTGGTCCCCGAGTGCGCGCCGTTGAACCCGATGGTGGTGGAAGCCCCGGTGCCGAGGTTGCCGTTGTACGACTCGTTGGTCGCGGTGACCTCACTGCCGGATTGGCTGTACCTCGCCGACCAGCCCTGGGTGACCCGCTGGCCGCTGGTCGGGAAGGTCCACTTGAGCGTCCAGTTGCTGATCGGATCGCCCAGGTTCTTGATGGTGATGTTGGCGGTGAAGCCGGTGTTCCAGTCGTTGGTCGCATAGACCACGTCGCAGGCCGGGGCGGCCTGTGCGGCACCGGCGGGCAGGGTCACCCCGCCGACGGCGAGCAACGCTGCGGCGGCGATCGCCACGCGGCGGCGTATTGCCAGTTGTCTCATGTGCGCGGTGTCTCCTCGGGCGAGGCCGGGATGGTCCCGGCGGAGGCGCCGGCCCGCGAGGGTGGTGGTCCGCGGGGGTTGAAAGGCGCCGGGAAGGGGGTCTCCCCGGGCCCGGCCGGGGTGGGTCGGTGCGGCCGGCACGGGAGGGGGTCCCGCTGGCCGCGGTGGGGTGACCGTGACCGGACGTGGTGCTGCCGGCTGCCCTCGGTGGACCCGCACTCACGCGATGTGGCTCCTGCCGCGTTGAATCGACAGTGTGCCATGGAAGCGCTCCCACAACAAGCCGGATTGGCTCCTTGTTTCGATCTTGTTTTGGGTCTTTCACAAAGGCGTGACGGGCGTTACAGTCGCAACATCGGTCGATGGGAGCGCTTCCATCGACAAGGTTCCAACTAGAAGATCACCGGCGTCGCCTCCAGGCGGGGCCGGGGAACCCGACCGATGGCCGACGACGGGCCAGCCCGGACGCCGTCGTCAGCCATCGTCCCGCCACACGGAGGGAGGTGGAACCAGAGCCACTCGCGTGGCCCGGCTCCCGCGCGACACGCATGGCAGGACCCAAATTCCGCTTGCGTGTGTGCAGTTACGGTGGGGACGGGGGTTGCCCTCCCCCGTCCCCACACTAAACCCCCGTAGACGATAGGAAAAGAGGCCGACGGGACAGGCGCGGTGCGCCGCCCGGACGGCCTCGTTCGCTGCTCGGGGCCATACCCGCCGCCACCCCGCCAGCCCTGCCCGTCACGACGGGCGGATGACCGGCAGGCCGCGTCTGCCCTATCATGGGAGCGCTCCCGAATCTTCGGCGGTGGCCCCGTATCCATGAGGAGAATCCATGTCGATACCTAATGGGCCCGCCGGCCCGCTGCGCTTCCCGGACGACTTCGGCTGGGGCGCGGCCACCTCCGCGTACCAGATCGAAGGCGCCGCCAAGGAAGACGGGCGCGGCGAATCGGTCTGGGACACCTTCAGCCGCGTCCCGGGGCGCACCCGCAACGGCGACACCGGCGACGTGGCCATCGACCACTACCACCGGTACGCCGAGGACCTCGACCTCATGCGCGACCTCGGGCTGCGCAGCTACCGCTTCTCCATCTCCTGGCCCCGGATCCAGCCCGACGGCACCGGGACGCCCAACAAACGCGGCCTCGACTTCTACCGACGCCTGCTCGACGGCCTCCACGAACGCGGCATCACCCCGATGGCCACCCTGTTCCACTGGGACCTCCCCCAGGCCCTCCAGGACGCCGGCGGTTGGGAGTCCCGCGACACCTCCCAGCGGTTCGCCGACTACGCGGACCTGCTCTTCCACGCCCTCGGTGACCGGGTGCCCGTTTGGCTCACCATCAACGAGCCCAAGACCGTGGTGCAGAACGGCTACCTCACCGGCCACCACGCCCCCGGACGGCAGGACCCGGACGCCGCCTACCTGGTCGCCCACCACCTCCAGCTCGCGCACGGGCTCGCCGTCGCCGCGCTACGGGCCAGCGGCAGCGACAGCCGGATCGGCCCCGCGTTCAACCTGCACCCCTGCTATCCCGCCGACGACTCCCCGCAGGCTGCCGCGGCCGCCCACCTGTACGACGGCTACGAGAACCGGCTGTACCTCGACTCCCTGCTCAAGGGCAGCTACCCGGAGGACGTGCTGGCCGACCTGGGCCCGCAGAGCCGGATGGTCCAGGGCATCCGCGACGGCGACCTGGCGATCATCTCCGCACCCGTCGACCTGCTGGCCGTGCAGTACTACACGCCGATCTACGTCACCGCCGACGGCGGCACCGAACACCGCTGGGCGACCTCGGAGGCCGCGTGGCAGCAGATCTACCCCGAGGGGCTGTACGACCTGCTGACCCGGGTCACCCGCGAGTACGGCCCGATCCCGCTCACCATCACCGAGAACGGGCTCCCCACGCCGGACACGCTGGCCGCCGACGACACCGTCCAGGACACGGGCCGGATCAGCTTCCTGCGCGACCACCTCGCCGCCGCACACCGGGCCATCGCCGACGGCGTGCCGCTGGAGAGCTTCCACGTCTGGTCGCTGCTGGACAACTTCGAGTGGGACGCGGGATACGACCAACGCTGGGGTCTGGTCTACGTGGACTACGCGACCCAGCGGCGGGTGCTCAAGAGCAGCGCCACCTGGTACCGCTCCGTCATCGCCGACGGCGGATTCTGAACACGCCGGCACCCGGACGACCGGGCCCGGACGGCTCGACTCGGAACGAGCCGGTGACCGTCCGGGCCTCGGCCACCGCACTCAGCGCGGCAACGCCTGCTGCAACTCCGCCCGCAGCGCCGGGGTGAGCATCTCCCCCGCCTGCTTGGCCAGCCGGGCCATCTCGTAGCCCACCACGCCGATGTCCGCGTCACCGGCGGCCAACGTCGCCAGGATCGAACCGTCGCGGATCTGCATCACTAGGAAGTAGCCGCGGCCCATCTCGACCACCGTCTGCTTGACGACATCCCCGTCGAACATCGACGCCGCGCCCGCGGTGATGCTCATCAGCCCGGAGGTCACCGCGGCGAGCTTGTCCGCGTTGTCACGCGGCAGATGGTCGGAGATCGCCACCAACAACCCGTCGGACGAGACCACCACGGCGTGCGCCACACCCGGCACCCGCTCCGCGAACGCGCTCACCAGCCAGCTCAGGTCGCGCGCCTCCTGGCTCAACGTCGTCACTGTCGTCGTCCCCCTTCGTCGTGCCCCCCGGACGGTGGCACGGGTATCTCGGTGGTGTCCTCGGCCTCGGCGCGCCGCACTCCGCTGTAGAGCCGGGAGAGCATGCCGCCGACCGCCTCCGGGTCCGGGTCGGTGCGGATCGGTGCCGCAGTCGGTTGCGCCGAGCGGGTGACGGCGCTCAACTGTGCCATCGGCACCCGCACCGGCAGCCCCCGCTCGTTCGTACCGGCCGTGACCGGCACGGCCGGTGGCATCCCCGACGCGGGGACGATCGGCGCGGACGGGCCGGGCCCCTGCCGCGACCACCAGCCTCCGCCGGCGTCCCGGCCGCCGGCCGGGGCCAACACGTCCTCGGCGCGCACCGGCACCGGCCGGGCCTGACGCGGCACGGCGGCGGCCGGTGGCCGACCGGCAACCGGCAGGTCCCGCGCCGCCACGCCCACCCCGGAGGCGTGGGCCTCCGCGGCGGCCCCGGGCTGCCGGACCACGCCCCGCGCGGCACCCGTCCCCAGCATGCGGGCCGGCGCGGGCAGATCCGCCTGCACCGCGCCCGCCGGGGCGAGCATCGCCGCGGGCAACGCGAGCCGGGCGACCAGACCGCCCTGGTGGTCGTCCAACCTGACCCGCACGCCCAACCGTGCGGCCAGGTGACTGACCACGAAGTGGCCCATCCGCTCCACCGTCGCGACGTCCGCGGCCGGAGGGCTGGCCAGCACCGCGTTCGCCTCGGTCAGCGCGGTCGGGCTCATGCCCAGGCCACGGTCGGTGATCTCGACCAGAGCGGTCGCGGCGTCGACCCGCGCCGTCACCACCACCGTCGTGTCCGGACGCGAGAAGGCGGTGGCGTTCTCCAGCAACTCCGCCAGCATGTGCACCAACTCGCCGACGGCGTGCCCGACCACGTACACGTCGGCCACCGCGTCGATCCGGACCCGCTGGTACTGCTCGATCTCCGCGGCGGCGGCCAGCAGCACCGCGCCGAGGCCGACGGGCCGGTTCCACCGACGGGTCGAGTCCGTGCCGGCGAGCACCAGCAGGCTCTCGTCGTTACGGCGCATCCGGGCGGCCAGGTGGTCGAGCTTGAACAGGTTCTCCAGCTGGTCCGGGTCGCTCTCCTCACGCTCCAGATCGTCCAACAGCTCCAGCTGCCGCTCCACCAGCACCTGGCTGCGGCGGGCCAGGTTGACGAACATGGCGTTGACGTTGCGCCGCATCAGTGCCTGCTCGACGGCGACGGTGACGGCGCTGCGGTGCACCGCGACGAACGCCTCCGCCAACTCACCGATCTCGTCGAGCGAGCGAACCACCGCCGGCGCGACCTCGATGCGCGGCACACCGCCGGTGACGGTCTTCAGGCGGTCCAGGGCGTCCGGAAGCTCCACCTGCGCGATCCGGAGCGCCTGGCTGCGCAGCATCCGCATCGACCGGGCGACCGACCGACCCACGAGCAGGGAGATCAGCAGGGCGACCAGCAGGACGGCGACGACACCGCCGACCACCAACAGGGTGGCCCGTAACTGCTCGCTGCTGGCGTCGTCGGCCTGTCGCACGGCGTCGTCCAGCACACCCGCCTCAAGCTGGCGCAGCAGCTCCTGACGCTGCTCGCTGGCCGACCACCACTGCTCCGAGGGCAGCACCTCCGGCGACGCGGTGCCGCCGGGCAGGCTGCGCTCCTCCAACTGCGTGGCGACCAGGAACATCGGGGTGACGGAGGTTTCGTCGTACCGGCGGATCTGGTCGGACGTGGCAGCCACCCGGAACGCGCTGAGCGCGGTCAGCTGCTGGCCGCGCAGATCACTGAGGATCACCCGGTCCTCCGTGCCGTACGTGCCGGCGCGACCGGCGGCGTAGAGCTGGGCCCGCACCCGGGACGACAGCTCCTTGACCCGGGCCAGTTGGACGTAGCGCAGCACCGCGTCGTTCAACGCCGACTGGCCCTGACCAGGGGTCGGCTCGGCGAGCAGGTCGAGCAACGCGCCGACCGCCCGGTGGTAGTTGCTCAGGATGGTCTCGTTGCTGAGCACCGCCGGCGGGATCGCCGGCCGGATGTCGATCACCTGGTCGTACGCCTCGAGCGCCTCGGAGAACGCGACCCGCCAGGACGCGTCGGCGTCGGCCAGCGGCTCGGCCGCCCGGCTCAGGTCCACGATGGCCCGGTCGGTGGCCGTCTGCAACGGCTTCAGGTTGGCTGCCGCGGCCGCCCGGTCGCCGCCCCTGCGCAGCTCACCCAACTCGCCCGCCGAACGGTCACGCTCCTCCTGGAGCTGGTGCACCGCCGCGGTGATCTGTCGGCCGATGCCGACCTGACGGGAGAAGTCGTTGAGGGCTGTGGTGCGCCCCACCAGGGCGCTGGTCTGCACGCCGGCGAGCACCAGGAACGCCATCGACGGAACCACCAGCACGGTGGCGAGCTTCGTGCTCATCCGCCAGTCGCGCAGCCGGAACGGAGACCGACGCCGATGCGGTACCACCCGGACATCGAAGCGGCGCCGGCGATGGTTCGACACCGCGCCGTTCGCCGGCTCGGGACCTGCCGCCACCCTGCCTCCTCCGTGCTACCGCGTCCGCCGCGGTCCGGGGAGCGCAGTCCATCCAACCAGGCTTGGTTGGACTGTCAACGGTTTGGGCTGAGCGGTGGTTCAGGAAGGATACTGCAGGTGGGAACGTCCTGCCGTGGTCGGTAGTACCAGCTCGTCCGTCCGGCCGATGCCGGCGAGGTCGATCGCGTCACCGAACCGGCCGAGCGCCACCAGCGCCGCGCCGGTGGCGCCGATCTCCGGATTACGTTGGTGCGACACCGGTCGCGGTGCGAGCGCGGCGGCGAAAGCCTGCCGCCACCACACCGACGCCGCCACCGCACCCCCACCGAGCACCACGCCCACCGGTTTGTCGACGGTGGACTCCAGCACCGCGAGATCCTCGGCGACCAGCTCACACACCCCTTGCATCAGCCCGGCCAGGATGTCCACCGATGTGGTGCTGAAGCTCAGGCCGCGCAGCTCACCGGTGCCCGCCGGCGCCAGGCCGGGTGCCCGGTCACCGCCCAACCGAGGGTCGGCCGGTCGACCACCGCCGGTCGGCACCAGCGCCAGCGCCGCATCCAGGTCCGCACCCCGGGGCAACCGCAGCTCCCGGTCCGCCCAGGCGAACAGGTTGCCACCACAGGCGTACGCCGCCCCCGTCACCACGTGGTCATGGTCGACCCGGTAACGCCAGAGCCGCTCCGGGAGCCGGGGCATCGGCTCACCGGCCGGGATCCGCTGCATCAGCCGTACGGCCGCGGAGGTGCCCACGGTGACGGCGGCCCGGCTCGGGTCGACGCAGCCCGACCCGACGTTCGACGCACCGCCGTCGCCGACCGGTGGTGACCAGCGGGCCTGGGCCAGCTGCGGCCAGCGCCCGGCCAGGTCGGCCCGGAGACGGCCGTGCCAGTCCAGCGCGCCGAGGGACGGCAGGTCCTGTGGACGCGCCCCGGCCAGCGTGACTGCCTCCTCGTCCCACCGCAGCGTCCGCAGGTCCAGCAGACCGGTCCCGGAGGCCTGGGAGACCGACATGGGCGCGGACTCGAGCAGCTCGCCCAGCAGGTACTCGGGCAGACCGACGAACCGGGAGATCGAGGTGCCGGACTGCTCGCGCAACCAGGGCAGCCGCATCGACCAGTAGGAGCGGTGCCACCAGCAGCCGGTGCGCTGGTGGAAGCCGTCCGGGTCGGCCGGGCCCGCCGTACCGCCCACCGGCGCGGGCCGGGTGTCCAGCCACGTGATCACCGGACCCAGCGGCGCGCCGTCGCGGGCCAGCGGGAGCACCGAGTGCCACTGCGCGGAGATCGCCACCAGGTCGACGTCGCGCAGGTGCCCCGCTTCGGTCAACTCGTCCAGGCACTCGACCAGCGAGGCGAGGTAGTCGGGAGCGGAGAGCGTGCCGGTCCCGTCGTCGCCGATGGCGAGTTCGACAGTGCGCCGGGCCAGGGCACCGGGCAGCGGTCGGGTGTCCCCGTCCAGCACCAGCCCTCGGACCGAGGAGGTGCCCAGATCGAGCGCGAGAATGTTCATCGCCGGTCAAGTTACCCGGTGCGAACCGGGCGACGGGCGCGTAAGGTGGATCACATGCTCGCGCATCCGACCAGTTGGTGGCCCGCCGACCCGGCGGCCACCTCCCGCGCGTAGCTCCAACCACGCGGCCGCCCTCCAGGCGGCTGCCGGATCTCCCGGCCGGATGACCGCCACAACGGCGGCACCGAGCCCGACGGAGACTCCCGATGACCCACCTGACCGACCTGCTCACCGCCATCGCCCGTGGTGACGACCCCGGCCCTTTCGCCCTGCTACGCCGTGAGGGCGCGGACGAGCTGGAGCTGTTCACCGGCACTGTCGACACTGTCGATCGGCTCGCCGACATCCCGCTGACGCCCGGCACGTCGGGGCCGCAGACGCTGGCCCTGGTGCCGTACCGGCAGATCTCCGAGCGCGGCTTCGCCTGCGTCGACGACGGTGCCCCACTGGAGTGCCTCCAGATCCGCGACCACGGCCGGATCACCCTGGCCGACGCCCTGGCCGCGCTGCCCGACGAGCAGGTCCGCACCGCCGACGCCGCGTTCGACATCACCGACGAGGACTACTCGCGGACCGTGCACCGGGTGCTCGCCGACGAGATCGGCCGGGGTGAGGGCGCGAACTTCGTCATCCACCGCACCATGCACGCCACCGTGCAGGGCCCGCCGCTGGTGGCGGCGCTGGCGGCGCTGCGCCGGCTGCTGGTCGCCGAACGCGGCGCGTACTGGACGTTCGTGGTGCACACCGGCACCCGGACACTGGTCGGCGCGAGCCCGGAGCGGCACGTCAGTGTCGACGACGGGCTGGTGATGATGAACCCGATCAGCGGCACCTTCCGGCGGGCCGGCGACACCCCGGACCGGGAGGCGCTGCTGCGGTTCCTCGCCGACCCGAAGGAGGTCGAGGAGCTGTACATGGTCCTCGACGAGGAGCTGAAGATGATGGCCACCGTCGCCGAACACGGCGGCCAGGTGATCGGCCCGTACCTGAAGGAGATGTCGCACCTGGCGCACACCGAGTACCTGCTCGCCGGGCAGAGCACCCGGGACGTGCGGGAGGTGCTGCGCGAGACGATGTTCGCGCCGACCGTCACGGGCAGCCCGATGGAGAACGCCTGCCGGGTGATCGCCCGACACGAACGCCGGGGCCGGGGCTACTACTCGGGCGTGCTCGCCCTGGTCGGCCACGACGAGGCCGGCCGGCAGACACTCGACGCCCCGATCCTGATCCGTACCGCCGAGATCTCCCCCGCCGGTCGGCTGCGGGTGCCGGTGGGCGCCACGCTGGTGCGGCATTCGACGGCGGCCGGTGAGGTGGCCGAGACGCACGCCAAGGCCGCCGGTGTGCTGGCCGCCCTCGGCCTGGGGCCGGCGGCGCCCGACCGCGGGCGCGGGCCGGTCGCGCGGCTGGCCGACGACCCGGAGGTACGCGACGCGCTGGCCGGGCGCAACACGCCGCTGGCACGGTTCTGGCTGGACCAGCGGTCACCGGACGCACCCACGCTCCCCGGCCTGGTGGGGCGTCGCGCGTTGATCGTGGACGCCGAGGACACCTTCACCGGGATGCTGGCCCACCAACTCGGCGCGTTGGGTCTGGAGGTGACCACGCGACCGTGGCACGCCAGCGGCTCCGTCGACGGGTTCGACCTGGTGGTGGCGGGCCCCGGGCCGGGTGACCCGGGCAGCCCGGACGAGCCGAAGATGGTGGCGGTACGCGAACTGCTGAGCGGGTTGCTGTCCACCGGTCGTCCCACCCTCGCGGTCTGCCTCGGGCACCAGGTGCTGTCCGGGTTGTTGGGGCTGCCGCTGCACCGCAGGGACGCGCCCTACCAGGGTTTGCAGCGGGAGGTGCCGCTGTTCGGCGGGACCCGGCGGGTCGGGTTCTACTCGACGTTCACCGCACGTGCGGAGGCCGACCGGCTGGACACCGCGTACGGGCCGGTGGAGCTGGCCCGGGACCCGGGTGACGGTGCCGTGCACGCCCTGCGGGGGCACGGCTTCGCCGGGGTGCAGTTCCACCCCGAGTCGGTGCTCAGCCCGGACGGTCTCGCGGTGTTGACCGAGCTGTTGAGTGACCTGCTGCCGGCGCCGCGCCCGGACGAGCTGTCCGCTACCGGTGGACGCGCATAGTCGCTCCGCCTCGGGGTAGGGCTGGAACGACCGGTGGCGCGGACGGGCCGAGAGCCCCCGCCCGCGCCACCGGTCGCTTCCGCCGTCAGCTGCCCAGGCCCGCCTTCAACGCGGCCCCGAGCTGCACCGCCCGCCGGGCGGTGAGCGCACAGGCGCCCAGCGCCACGGCGTCCGGGGCGATCTCGCCGTTGTTGCTCGTGTGCGAGGGGCCGTAGGGGTTGCCGGCGATGAACTGGCTGCTGTCGGTGTAGCCGGGGGTCACCACCACACCGCCCCAGTGGTAGAAGACGTTGAACAGCGAGGTCAACGTGGTCTCCTGCCCACCGTGCGAGGTCGCCGTCGAGGTGAAGGCGGAGTAGACCTTGTTGGCCAGCGCGCCCTGGGCCCAGAGCGGGCCGGTGGTGTCGATGAACTGCTTCAGCTGGGCGGCGATCATGCCGTAGCGGGTCGGCGCGCCGAGGATCACCACGTCGGCCCAGGCCAGATCGTCGATCATCGCCTCGGGCACGTCCTGGGTCTCCAGGTGGTGCGCCTGCCAGCCGGAGTTGGAGCGGATCGCCTCGTCCGGCGCCAGCTCGCGCACCTTACGAAGCCGCACGTCGGCCCCGGCGTCCCCGGCGGCCTCGCACACGGCCTGCGCCATCTGGTATGTGATGCCGGTCGCGCTGTAGTAGATCACCGCTACCTTCGTCTGGGCAGCCATCAGATGTTTCCCCTAACTCGTCTCGGGTTCAGCTTCCGCGACTACCCGGTCCGCGTGCTCTCTAACGACAGCGCGCGAGGGTTCTCACCGATCGGTCCGCCGGGCTCAAGTTTTCCGCAACTTCCCAGTGGTTACGGCCCTGTGCCGCGCGCGAGCAGCGATCCTGATGTCACCGGTGCCGGCGGGAACGAGCCGCCGCCCCGCACCGCGCACCTGAACGGGGGATCGCGCTCCGCCGGCAACGGCGCTGGCGCAGCGCGATCAGGGGTCGTCGGATGTTGCGCGCGGTGCGGCGATCGGCAGTCAGTGGACCAGGGTCGCCATCAGCCGCTCCAGCTCGGCCGTCGGGTCGGCGGTCAGCCCGGTGTGCACCGGCCCCGCCTGGATCATCGTGCTGCGCGGTGCCACCAGCCAGTGGAACCGCTCGCCGAGTCGCATTCGGGTCGCCGGCCCGTCACCGGAGCAGGTCCGGTCCCAGGAGCCGAGCGCGGCGGCCACCGCGGGCAGGTCGACCTCGGGGGCCAGTGCGCGCACCCGGTCGGCGTCCAGGTGCGTACGCGCCCCCAGGAAGTCACGCTGCTGGCAGTAGAGCAGCACCCCGACGTTGATCTGTTCACCACGCTCGATGCGGGGCACCAGCCGGATCAGCGCGTACTCGAAGGGTTGCCTCATGCCGCGCCTCCCTGCGGCAGCCAGTCGGCCGTGCGGGCGACCCGGGCGGACAGGTGGTCGCGGTAGGCGGCCCGCGCCTCGTCGGCCGTCTCGAAGTCGGCAGCCGTCAGCCACTCGTCGGGCACCAGGGCCAGCACCTCGGTGAGCAGGTCCGGGGTGATCCGTGGGGCCAGGTCGGCGTCGGCCTCGGCGAGCCCGTCGGCGTACGGGGCGAGCACGTGGTCCTCGGCGCCGCGGTAGGCACGGTGCACGGCGGCGTCGGCGCGCGGCCAGTTGTGGTGGAAGTAGAGCGAGGCGCCGTGGTCGATGAGCCACAGCTCCCGATGCCACACCAGCAGGTTGGGGTTGCGCCAACTCCGGTCGACGTTCTCCACGTACGCGTCGAACCAGAGCACCCGCGACGCGAGCCCCGGGTCGACGGGGTGCGCCACCGGGTCGAAGCCCAGCGCCCCGGGCAGGAAGTCCATCCCCAGGTTGGGGCCGCCGCTGTTGCGCAGCAGTTCCTGCACCTCCTGGTCGGGTTCGGCCCGCCCGATCACCGGGTCGATGTCGAGCACCACCAGCGGCGGTACGCGCAGCTCCAGGCGGCGGGCCAGCTCACCGCAGATCACCTCGGCGACGAGCGCCTTGGGCCCCTGCCCGGCGGCCCGGAACTTCGCCACGTACGTGCCGAGGTCGTCGGCCTCCACGACGCCCGGCAGCGAGCCGCCCTCGCGGAGCGGGGTGACGTAGCGGATCGCGGTGACCTGGCGGAGCACGTGATCAACCTTACTGTGCGCGTCGGTGTCGGCTCAGCGTGGTTGCTGCAGACCGCGCAGGAGCAGGTCGACGAGCCGGCGGGGGTCGTAGGCCGGGTCGTTGTTCCGGCCGATGCAGAGGTTGCCGATGCCCCGCATCAGCTCGTAGGGGCCCGTGCCGGGGATGATCTCGCCCGAATCGACGGAGGCGTCGAGCAGTTGCGCACAGACCGGCACGAGCCGGTCGACGAAGTAGGTGTGCAGCGCGTCGAAGCCGCCGGTGTCCGATTGCAGCGCGTTGGCCAGCCCGTGCTTCGTCACCAGGAAGTCGGTGAAGAGGTCGACCCACTGGCGGAGGGCGGCCAGGGGTGAGGCGGCGTTCGCCAGCAGGGCCGGGCCGGCCTCCGCGCAGGCCTCGACCTGGTGGCGGTAGACGGCGACGACGAGGTCGGCCCGGGTCGGGAAGTGCCGGTAGATCGTCCCGATGCCGACTCCGGCCCGGGCCGCGATCTCCCGGATCGGCGCTTCGACACCGGAGGTGACGAACACCGCGGCGGCGGCGGCGAGCAACGTCTGCTCGTTGCGCAGCGCGTCGGCCCGTTTGCCACGGGCCGGCACCTCCGGGGACTGACTCGTCGCCGACACCGGCTCTCCTTCACCCACGCGATTGGAAACGGGTCAACGTTCCACACATTAGTGGAACACTGATCCGATTCGACTGTACCCGCGTGGCGCTGGGTGGGGGCCAGCGGCACGCCCTGGCCCCCACCTCACCGGGTCGATGTCAGTCGAGCTTGTCGCGCAGCTTGTCGACCTGGGTCTGAAGGCGGTCCACCGCGTTCTCGTTGTTGACGAACGTGGTGATCCCCGCGGCCAGCCCCAGCCCGATCAGCACGGCCAGGATGCTGAGCACCAGGCCTCCGATCGACACGCCACGACCGGTTACCCCGGGTCGGCGCGCCATCTTGAGGCCGACGATGCCGAGGATGATCCCGATGATGCCGAGCACCAGCCCCAGCCAGGCGAGGATCGCCGTCAACACGCTGAACAGACCGGCCACCCCGAACACCAGGGCGAAGGTCGCCGCGGCGCTCGTCTTCGCGTGGGCGTCCCCCCGATGGCTCCGGGACCCGGCCGTTACGCCGGCGCCCCGGGCCGGCTCGCTTGCGGCAGTCATGAGACTCCCCTCCGTACGCGCGGCGCGCGCACTGTCGGGTGACCGCCTTCCCACCGGTTCGGCCGTTATGCCACCCCACCGGGGTCCGCTGCGACCGGCGCCCTTGTCGGACGGTTGTCCTACCCTGGCGCGACGGCCCGGGAAAGGAGTTCGATGAGCGGAAACCTCACGGCATCCGAAGCGCTCGCCTTGCGGATGACGAGCCTGCTGCTGCGCCCGCACCCGAGCATCCGACCCGGCACCGTCGCCGACGTGGTGCAGTGGTTCGGTGCCATGCAGGCGCAGGATCTGGCGAGCGGCCTGTGGTCGCTGGGCGCCCGGCTGCCCGGGCAGAGCGTCGCCGACGTGCAGGCCGCGTTGGAGCGGCGCGAGGCACTGCGCACCTGGCCGATGCGGGGCACCGTGCACCTCGTTCCACCCGCCGACGCCCGCTGGATGCTGGAGCTGACCGGCGTACGCTCGCTCTCCGGCTCGACGACTCGGCGGGCGCAGCTCGGTCTCACCGAGGCCGACGAGGGCCGCGCGATGGACGTGCTGGGCGAGGCGCTGGCCGGCGGCGGCCGGCTCACCCGCGCCCAGTGCCTCGCCACCCTGCGCGAGGCCGGCATCGGCACCGACGGGCAGCGCGGTTATCACCTGCTGTGGACCGCGAGCGTGCGCGGGGTGACCTGTGTGGCCCCGAACGTCGGCACCGACCAGACCTTCGCCCTGCTCGACGAGTGGGCGCCCGAGTCACGCCGGCTGGAACGCGACGAGGCGCTGGCAGTGCTCGCCCACCGGTACGTCCGTGGGCACGGGCCGGTCACGGCCCGGGAGTTCGCCGGCTGGAGCGGTCTCACGCTGACCGACGCGCGGCGCGGCCTGGCCGCCGCCGAGAGCACACTGACCACCGTACGGGTCGACGGCGAGCCGATGCACGTCGACGCGGCACTGGCTGACCTGCCGCGTGTTCCGCTGGACGACGTGCTCGCGCTGCCCGGCTTCGACGAGTACCTGCTCGGCTACCGTGACCGCCGGCTGATGCTCGATCCTGCCCACCAGCAGGCCGTCGTGCCCGGCAACAACGGCATCTTCCAGGCCACAGTGGTCCGTGCTGGTCGGGTCGTCGGTGTGTGGAAGCGCAAGATCAGCCGCACCGCGGTTACCGTCGCAGTCCAGCCCCTCACGACGCTCGACGCCGCCGCGCGGGCCCGGGTGGAGCAGGCTCTCGGGCGGTACGCGGACTTCCTCGGGCTGCCACCGCGCTTCGACTGGCTGGCGTGACCTGAGCGACGTCAGTCCTGGTCGGCCCGTCGCGGGCGGGCGGTGCGGAGCAGCTCGACGATCCGGGCCACCCGGGGGTCCGCGCGGATCTCCGCGACGGTCGCCGGCAGCGGCAGCCGCCAGTTCGGGTACTCGTCCACAGTGCCCGGCATGTTGGGTTGGCGCACCTCGCCCAGCACGTCGTAGAGGGAGACGCCGAGCAGCCGGGTGGAGCTTGCCGCGAGCGCCGCGTGCATCGCCACCACCACGTCCTCGTCGGATGTCACCGCCGACTCGGGCAGCAGGCCCTCCGCGCGCAGCATGTCCAGCAGCCGCTCGCGGTCCGTGGCGGCCCGGGCCTGCTCGACCGCCACATCGGTGCCGAGCAGCTTCACGTCGTCGCGCACCCGCACGTGTTCACCGGTCAGGAAGCCCGGCGCGGTGGGCAGGTCGTGCGTCGAGATCGTGGCCAGCGCGTTGCGCGGCCAACGGGCCGGCGGAACGAACGCGCCGTCGTCGTCGCGCGCGAACCACAGCACCGTCGAGCCGAGCATGTTGCGCCCGCGCAGCCCCCGGGTCACCACCGGTTGGACGGTGCCGAGATCCTCACCGACCACCACCCCGTCGGCCCGGTGCGCCTCCAGCGCGAGGATGCCGAGCATCGCCTCGGCGTCGTAACGCACGTAGGTGCCCTGCGCCGCACCGGCACCCGGCGGCACCCACCACAGCCGCCACAGACCGGCGACGTGGTCGACCCGCAGGCCACCCGCGTGCCGCAGGGTGCGGCGCAGCATGTCCCGATAGGCGGCGTACCCGGTGGCGGCGAGCCGGTCCGGCCGCCAGGCGGCGAGCCCCCAGTCCTGGCCGAGCTGGTTGAAGTCGTCCGGTGGCGCGCCGACCCGCACCCCCTGGGCCAGCACGTCGGCGAGCTGCCAACCGTCCGCACCACCGGGGTCGATGCCGACGGCCAGGTCGTGCACCACACCGACCGGCATCCCGGCCGCCCTGGCCGCCGCCGTCACGGCGGCGAGCTGCTCGTCGCACAGGTGCTGCAACCAGGCGTGGAAGGCGACCCGGTCGGCGAGCTGCCGGCGCTGCTCGGCGACCGCCGGCGAGTCCGGGTGGCGCAGGTCGTCCGGCCAGGCACGCCAGTCGTTGCCGTGCCGCTCGGCGAGCGCACACCAGGTGGCGAAGCTGGCCAGCGCCGGGTCCGCGCCGAGGTCGACCGGCCGGGCGTACGGGTGCAGCAGCTCCAGGGCGTGCCGCTTGGCGTCCCACACCTGGTCGTAGTCGATCAGCTCGCCACGGTCGGGGCGCAGGGCGTCGACCACCGCACGGGTTGCCGGGTCGGCCGCCCGGTACGCGGCGGTGTCGCTGACCCGCAGGTAGAGCGGGTTGACGAAGCGTCGACTGGCCGGCGAGTAGGGCGAGGCGGCGACCGGGTGCGCCGGCCCGACGGCGTGCAGCGGGTTGAGCAGCACCAGCCCCGCACCGGTTGCACCGGCCCAGCTGGTGACGTCGGCGAGGTCACCGAGGTCACCCATGCCCCAGGAACGGTCGGAGGTGAGCGCGTAGAGCTGGAGCATCCAGCCCCAGGTGCGCGGGGGCACCGGCAACCGGCGGGGCACCACCACCAGCGTCGCCTCCCGGTCGGCGCAGGCCAGCCGGTGCCAGCCCAGGGGCAGGTCCCCCGGCAGCTCGCCGTCGACAGCGCGTCGGCCGCCGTCCTCAAGGGTCACCACGCCTGCGCCGGGTAGCGCCCGGGTCGTGCCGTGGGTGAGCACCACCGTCGGCGGCAGCGCGCCACGGTCGACCGCGCGGGCCGCGGCGAGCGCGTCCGCGATAGCCGCCGGGCTGGTGGCGTCCACGCCGAGCAGGCCGAGCACACCCACCACGGTCTCCGGTGCGACATCGACGCGGCGGTGCCGCCAGTCCTCGTACCAGGTGGACACGCCGTGCGCGTTCGCCAGCGCGGCCAGTCGTCGGTTCATCCCGTCCCCCGCCTCACGACGCGACCTCCGACCACCTTGCCACGACCGGGCCGGCGGCGCAGGGGACGGCGAGGGCCGGCGGGTGAACCCGCCGGCCCGTCGGTCCGGACGCCGTCAGTCGCCGAGCGCCCCGGCCGCCCGACCCTCGCGCAGGGTCAGGTTCCGGCCGGTGGACGGGTCGAACAGGTGAATCTTCTCCAGGTTGAACCAGACCCGCCGCGACTGCCCCTCGGCGACGGCGGACTCGGCGGACAGTCGGGTCACCAGATTGCCGCCGGCGCCGGCGAAGTCGGCGGCACCGGCGTCGGCGGCCAACTCCTCCAGCTCGGCGGCGCTGGCCTTCTCTCCCTCGACGGTGAAGTAGACGTACTTGTCCGAGCCCATCGACTCGACGATGTCGACGGGCGCCTCGAACTCCATGCCCCGGCGGCGGGTGTCGTCGTCGACCAGCTCGGCGTCCTCGAAGTGCTCGGGGCGGATGCCGAGGATCAGCTCGCGCGGCGCGTCGGCGGCCTCCAACTCCCGGCGGACCCGGTCGCCGAGCGGCACGTCCCCCAGGGCGGTGCGCAGGCTGCCGTCCTGCACGGCGGCGTGCAGGAAGTTCATCGACGGGGAGCCGATGAACCCGGCGACGAAGAGGTTGCGAGGGTGGTCGTACAGCTCCTGCGGTGGCCCGACCTGCTGCACCGCACCACCCCGCATGATCACCACGCGGTCCCCGAGGGTCATCGCCTCGGTCTGGTCGTGGGTGACGTAGACGGTGGTGGTGCCGAGCTGCTTCTGCAACCGGGACACCACTGTGCGCATCTGCACCCGCAGCTTGGCGTCGAGGTTGGACAGCGGCTCGTCCATGAGGAACGCCTTCGGCTGACGGACGATCGCGCGGCCCATCGCGACCCGCTGACGCTGGCCACCGGACAGGTTCGCCGGCTTGCGGTCCAGCAGTGCGGTCAGCTCCAGCACCTTGGCCGCCTCGTCGACCTTGGAGTTGATGGTCTCCTTGTCCAGCTTCGCCAGCCGCAGCGGGAACGCCATGTTCTCCCGCACCGTCATGTTCGGGTACAGGGCGTACGACTGGAACACCATGGCGATGTCCCGGTCCCGGGGAGCTTTGTCGTTGACCCGCTGCCCGCCGATGCGCAGCTCACCGGAGCTGATGTCCTCCAACCCGGCGATCATGTTGAGGGTGGTGGACTTTCCGCAGCCCGAGGGGCCGACCAGGATCACGAACTCACCGTCGGCGATCTCCAGGTCGACGTCCTGCACGGCGACGGTCCCGTCCGGGAAGCTCTTGCTCACCTTGTCCAGCACGATGTCAGCCATGACTACCCACCTATCCCTTGACTGCGCCGGAGGTCAGACCGGACACGATGCGACGCTGGAAGAAGAGAACGAACAGGATGATCGGTACGGTGATCACCACGGCGGCGGCGCAGATCGCCCCGGTGGGGTCCTCGAACTGCGACGCGCCGGTGAAGAACGACAACGCCGCCGGCACCGTGCGGGACCGCTCGGTGGAGGTCAGCGAGATGGCGAACAGGAAGTCGTTCCAGCAGAAGATGAAGACCAGGATCGCCGTGGTGAACAACCCGGGCGCGGCCAGTGGCGCGATCACCCTCCGGAACGCCTGCCCCTGGGTGGCGCCGTCCATCTTCGCGGCCTTCTCCAGGTCCCACGGGATCTGCTTGAAGAACGCCGACAGGGTGTAGATCGCCAGCGGCAGCGCGAAGGTGATGTACGGCAGGATCAGCCCGGGCCAGGTGTCGAAGATCCCCAGCTGCCGCTCGATCTCGAACAACGGCGACACCAGTGACACCTGCGGGAACATCGCGATCAGCAGGGAGATGCCGACCAGCAGTTTCTTGCCGGGGAAGTCCAGCCGACTGATCGCGTACGCGGCCATCGCACCGAGCACCACAGCGATCAGCGTGGCGATCAGGGCGATGCCGATGGAGTTGACGAGGGCCCGGACGAACTGGTCGGTGTCGAAGATCGTCCGGTAGTTGTCGAGCGTCCACTCCCGGGGAATGAAGTTCCCGTCGGTGAGGGTGGCCGGCGTCTTGAACGACAGCGACGCGATCCACAGCACCGGGACGAGCGCGAAGACGACCACGAGGACGTCGAGCAGACCCCAGCGCAGCTTCGCCCTGCCAGTGGTTTCGACAGACATGTCAGCGCCTCTCCCCGTCGTCGCTGCCGGGGGCAGCGGTGCCGAACAGCTTCACGAAGACGAACGCGATGATCGCCACGGTGATGAAGATCAGGACCGACATCGTCGAGCCGATGCCGAGGTTGAGGCCCCGGAGCAGGTTGTTGTAGGCGAGCATCGACACCGACGACGTCTCGTTGCCTCCGGCGGTGAGCACGTAGATGTTGTCGAAGACCCGGAACGCGTCCAGGGTGCGGAAGAGCAGGGCGACCAGGATCGCCGGCTTCATCACCGGCAGCATCACCTTCGTGAACTTCTGCCAGGCGGTCGCGCCGTCGGTGGAGGCGGCCTTGAGCAGGTCCTCCGGCACCAACGCCAGCCCGGCCATCAGCAGCAGCGCCATGAACGGCGTGGTCTTCCAGATCTCGGCCAGCATGATGATCGCCAGCGAGCTGGCCCGCTCGGTCAGCGGCGCGCCGTCGCTGAACAGGTCGGCGAGGTACCCGGTGCCGGGCGTCCAGGCGTACCGCCAGGAGAACGCGGCGACCACCGTGACGATCCCGTACGGGATGAGCGCCGAGGTCCGGACCAGGCCGCGCCCGATGAGGGTGCGGTGCATGATGATCGCCAGGCCCATGCCGAGCACCAGTTCGACGGCCACGGTGACCACCGTGATCAGCGTCGTCACCCCGAACGCGGTCCACCAGAACTCGTTGGTGAGCACCGTGACGTAGTTCTCCAGCCCGATGAACTCCCGCTGGTCGGGGAAACGCAGGTCGAAGCGCTGCAACGACAACCAGACCGAGTAGAGGATCGGGTACGCGGTCACCAGGACCATGACCAGCGCGGCGGGCGCGCAGAGCAGCCAGCCGAGCCGTCGTTCGGCCTTCTTGTTCGCGCTCAGCGGCGCCGTGCGGCGGCTGCCGCGTTGGGCGGGCACTGTGGGTGTCGTGGTCTTCTCGACGGTGTCCGCGCTCACGGCAGCACCCCCTTCGACTCGAGGGCGTCGGCGATGGCCTCGCGCAGCTCGTCGGCGGTCTGCTGCGGGCGGATCCCCGACGGCGGCGACAGGATCGCCGACATCACTGTGGAGATGCTCTGGTAGGCGGGGGTGAGGGGACGCGTCGCCGGGTCCTTCAGCTCCTCCAGGATGGTGTCCTTCATCGGGTACGCCTCGGTCATCTCCGGCTCGTCGTAGACGGCCTCGATGGTGGGCGGCACGCCGTCGTTGATGGCGGAGAACTTCTGGTGTTCGGCGCTGCGGATGCACCGGGCCGCCTCGAAGGACAGCTCCGGGCGCTTGGAGTAGGAGCTGACCGCCAGGTTGACGCCACCGATGGTGACCTTGCTGGGGGTGCCCTCGTCGATGCCGGGGATCCGCGCCCAGCCGACCTGCTTGGCCAGGTCCGGGTTCGCCTCCTGCAGCGCCGGGTAGACGAACGGCCAGTTCACCTGGAACGCGCCGGCGCCGGACTGGAACTCCAGCCGAACCGGGTCCTCGGTGGCGTTGCTGAACGACGGCGAGGTCACGCCCGACGTGGCGAAGCGCTTGAGCTGGTCCAACGCCCGCACTGCGCCCTCGTCCATGGCCGCCTTGGAGCCGTCGTCGGTGAGGATCTTCCCGCCGGCGCTCTCGGCGAGGGTGTTGTAGAGGACGACCAGGCCCTCGTACTGGGCGCCCATGGTGAGCACCTGGTACGGCTTGCCCTGGTCCTTGAGCTGCTGGGCCGCGCTGATCATCTGGTCCCAGGTGGTCGGCGGCTGCGGCACCAGGTCCTTGCGGTACCAGAGCAGTTGGACGTTGGTGTTCTTCGGGGCCGCGTACAGCTTGTCCTCGTAGCGGGCGGTCTCCAGCGGCCCGGCGAGGGTGCCCTGCTCGGCCTGGGCCCTGTCCTGGCCGGTCCACTCCCGGATCCACTTGGCGCTGGCGAACTCCTGGGTCCAGGTCACGTCCAGGCCGAGCACGTCCATGCCGGTGTCCTCGGCGGCGAGCCGGCGCACCATCTGCACCCGCTGGTCGTCGGCCTGCCGGGGCAGCACCCGGTAGGCGATCTCGTACCGCCCCTGGGCCTGCGCGTTGCAGTCGTCGACGACCTTCTGCAGGTTCTGCTCGGGCGGGTAGTACAGGTTGATGGTCGGCGTGCCGCCACCACCGTCGTCGCTGCCGCACGCGGCCAGCGGTGCGACGAGCGCCAGCGCGGCGGCCGCCGCCCCGAGCCGCACAATTGGCCGGCGTCGGTGTCGAGCCGCTTCGGGGTCCGTCATCGCCCTCCCCCTCTCTTCGGCGAAACCGGGGAGGGGCATCCGTGCCCCGGCGCACGGCGAGTCATCCCGAGCCCCGTGAACTGCGGAAACACGACGGCTCAGATGCTCCGTGCGGCTACACTGCCCCACTCGCGAGTGCGCGAAACATGGCCGTCACACCGAGCGTGCGGGCAGCGACGAGCTGCCTGCGGGGCGGCGCGGACGCCATGTGCACGATCGACTCGGCTTTCAGAGAATCGGGCTGTCACTGTGCTTGGGATGCCCCGACTTCCTTGAACCCGAGTCGATCAAGCGGTGGGTCGAGCGAGGTCAGGTGCGGGCTCTGGCCCAGGAGAGGAAGCGTTCGGTCATCCGAGCCGGCGGGTGGTCGGGGTGGAGTTGGGTGAGCTGGTTCGTCGCCTCGTGCATCAGGGTGCCGAGGTAGACGAGCAGGGCGGTGCGACTGGTCCGGTACTCGGTGAGCAGCGCGAGTTTCGCGGGCTGGCAGGGCCACTCCCGGCCACAGTTGCGGCACCGCCACAGCGGGCGCATGGCGACGTGTGGGACGGGCGGGCGGACCACCATCACAGCCACCGCGTCGCGTGCCGCGCGTGCCGGTCGTCCAACTCCATGAACCAGGCGAAACGCTTCAGCACGGCGTGAGCGGGTGGGCCGTCCGACCGCGTGGCCAGGTCGCGGATCGCCGCGCCGGCCATCAGGAGCAGCAGGTGTACGAGGGTGGCCGTCTGGACGCCCGGCGGTGGGATCTCCTGGAAGGTCGCGCAGGGCCAGGGCTGCCCGCACACCTCGCAGTTCCACTCGGGAGCAACACCCAGGTGCCCCTGCGCGTAGTTCCGCACGTTCAGGACCATCGTCACCACCTCCACTCGCCTCGCCGCCCCGGCGGCGACCTCACCATCAGTGACAGCTTGGCCACCAGACGACTACCGTCGATACGGACTCGGGTGATCCGCGCAGCTCAGCGACCCAGGCGAGCAACGGCGGCGGACACGCCGACGCGCTGTGGGCAGAGATTGGGGAATCGATGGGGACCGTCACCGACTACGTGTTGGAGGAGCTTCGCCTTCTCCGGGCCACGCTCGGGCTCAGTCAGGACGACTTCGGTCGGGGCATCGGCTATTCGGGCTCGCACGTCAGCTCGGTGGAGACCGGCGGACGGCCTCCCACGAAGGAGTACATGCGGGCGGTCGACACCCACCACGAGACCGGCGACCGATTCCAGCGGATGTTGGACCGGTTGGGCCGGCTGGATGCCGAACCGGCCTGGCTCCGCGAATGGATCGAGTTCGAGCGGGAGGCGACCACGCTGCGCTGGTTCGAGCTGTCGTACGTGCCGGGCCTGTTGCAGACCGAGCGGTACGCCCGGGCCACGCTGGCGGGTGGGCGGTTCGACGCCGAGGACGTCGACCGGATCGTCGCGTCCCGGTTGGAGCGGCAGGCGATCCTGCACCGCCCGCGCCCGCCGCAGCTCATCGCCGTCCTGGACGAGGCGGTGCTCCGGCGGCCGGTGCTCGACCAACCGGGCCTGATGGTCGAGCAGTGCGAGCACCTGGCCCAGGTGGCGACGGCGGAGCACATCCAGGTGCACGTCGTCCCGGCGGATGCGGGGATGTATCTGGGGATGGGCGGTCAGTTCATCATCGCCGAGATGCCGGACGGCGAACGGGTGACTTATGCCGACAACCAGCTCACCGCGCAGATCGTCGACGCATCGCCCGACGTCGCTAAGCTGGCGAAGACGTGGGAGATCGTGCGCAACGAGGCACTCCCCCGCCGGCAGAGCATCGAGCTGATCAGGGAAGTGGCGAAGTCATGGACATTCTGAACCCGCAGTGGCGCAAGTCGACCAGGTCCGGCGGCAACGGCGGGGCCTGTGTCGAGGTCGCCGACAACCTCGCGCACGTGGTGCTGGTGCGCGACACCAAGGACCGCGACGGCGGCACCCTGCACGTCGACCCGGCAGCCTGGAAGGCCTTCATCGCCTACGCCAAGAAGCACTGACCCCACCCGAGTCGATCATGGAGTTGTGGTGCCCGGTTTGCGGTCTCACGGGGAGTTTGTCACCCACCACAACTCCATGATCGACCGGGGCGGGGGGCGGCGGGGCGGGGGGCGGGGGGCGGGGACTCCGCTACGCGTCGCTTGCTCCGCCGTGCGCCTGGACCAGGCATGCTGGGGGTCATGATCGCGCGCTTCAAGGACCTCTGCCTGGACGCCGCCGACCCGCTCGCCCTGGGCGGCTTCTGGGCCCGCATGCTGGACGCCGACGTGGCCGACGCCGGTGACGGCGACACCCGGGTGGACCCCCGCTCGGCCCGATCGGATGCCGAGTCGATCTGGGTGAACAAGGTGCCCGAGCCGAGGGTTGGCCGTACCCGCGTACACCTGGATCTGCGGTTGGCCGACGCGGACCCGGCGGCGTTGCTCGCGGACGGCGCCCGGCTGGTCAGCGAACCGGGCGGTGGCGTCGACCGGTGGGTGCTGGCCGACCCGGAGGGCAACGAGTTCTGCGCGTTGCCCCCCTGCGAGGGCACCAGGCCCGGCCCGGTCCACCTGGTGGTGGACACGATCGACCCGACCGCACAGGCGGCCTGGTGGGCCGGCGTGCTCGGCGGCACCGTCGAGTACGGGCCCACCGAAGCGTCGGTGCTCGGTGCCGCCGGCCTCCCCTGGGAGAGCTGGGTGTTCGACGGGGTCACCGAGCCCAAGACGGTCAAGAACCGCATGCACTGGGACGTCGAACTGGTCGACCCGCGACCCGACGCGCTGGTCCAGGCCGGTGCGACGATGCTCGCGGAGCCGACCGAGCGCAGCCGCTGGTGGGTGCTGGCCGACCCCGAGGGCAACGAGTTCTGCGCCTTCGCACCGCGGCCAACCGGGTGAACGACCGACTACCCAGCGCGGGCACCGTCGACTAGCGTTTTCCTAACGCCGCAGCCAGCGCGTTCGCCGCCGCCGTCGACACGCCTCGGCCGACCCCCACCTGCCCGATCGGTTGGTAATCGCGGGAACGTCGCACCGCCGCTCCCCCGGTTCGGCAGGATCGTCCCAACGAGGAGGTGCCGTCGTGCAGGACACCCGCGCTCTCGCCCTGACATTCGAGGTGAGCGGCCTGCCACCGGTCAAGACCGAAGCGTTGTCCATCTTCGCCGCCGGGCATCGCCAGGCGACGAGGGTCCGCACCCTGCTCCAGGCCGCTCTCACCGCGGCCCAGCGCACCGGCTGGACGCCGTTGCCCGGGCCGGTCGAGGTCGACCTGGTCCTGCGATGCCCGCCCGGGCACCGTACGGCCGACGCCAGCACCCTGCTCGGCGGCGTCTGCGCGGTGTTGCAGGACAAGAAGCGGGTGCAGTCCATCGGCCTCAGCCACCTCGGCGTCCTGGTGGACGTCGCCCTCTACGACGACGACCGGCAGATCCGCCGCCTGTCGTACCACGAGGAGCCGGCGGAGGACTTCTCATACCAGGTGCGGGTCGCCGCCGCACCGAACGGGGTTTGACCGACGTCCGCGGTGGGGTACCGCGGACGCCGACGAAGGGAGCACCGATGTCGGAGCCACATGTCACGCTCGACCCCCGCGGGCTCGACCCTGTGCAGCAGAAGCTGCGCGGCCCGCTGGAGGAACAGCTGACCTCGGCGCTTCAGGCCGCCACCGACCGGGTCCGCGCCGACTACGCCGGCGAGCCGGTCGAGCAGGTCTGCCAACGCCTGTTGGAGGAGACCCGCTCCGGGTTGCATCCCGACATCGCGGCCGGGTTCAACCCGGACATGGACGAGTTCTGCCGGGTGGCGGTGGCGATCGTCCGACGTGAGGTGTCCTGAGTCGGCGACAGTCGTGGTGGTCAGGGCCGGGTCCGCAACTACCCGGCCCTGACCGTGGCGTCCGACTGCGGTCACTCAGCTCCGCGGTGCCCACCCTCCGGACGCCAGGTGCGTCCCGGCAAAACCCCAGAGCCAGAAGACGCCGGCCCAGGCTAGGGGCCCCCGACGGGCCGGACAAGCCGATCCGGGCCGTCGTCGGCATGACTGATCCCACGCTGGAAAACCGGCATGTCGCCGTAACACGACCCTGATCGTGGACGCTGTTCGCACCGCCACGCCGGGTTCGGTCGCCGCGCTGGTCGGGTCGGGTCGTCAGAAGTGGCGGAGCAGGTCGCGGAACGCGGCCAGCCGCAGGACACCGCCGTCGGTCGGATCCAGTTCGTCGTCCTCCAGCACCCAGGTGTTCTCGTTCGGAATGAACACCACGTTCAGCCCGGCCGCCCGCGCCGGCAGGATGTCGGACTTCGGGGAGTTACCGATCATCCACGCGGTGGACGGGTCGAAGCCGTGCTCCCGGACCAGCCACCGGTACGTCTCGGCGTTCTTCTCCCGCACGATGTGCGCGGCCCCGAAGTGGTGCAGCACCCCGCAGGCGTCCAGCTTGCGTTGCTGTTCCTCCCGGTCGCCCTTGGTCAGCAACAGCAGCTCGTGCCGGCTGGCCAGGTCGTCGAGCGCCTCGGCCACCCCCGGCATCAGCTCGACACGGTGTTCCACGAGCGCCACGGCCAACCGGTCGATCTCCAGGCGCTCGGCCTCGGTGGCCGGCCGTGCGCGCAGTCGCTCCAGACACTCCCCCAGGCTGCGCAGGAAGACCTTGCTGCCGTAGCCGTGCGCCACCGCGTTGGCCCGCTCGATGTCGTCGAGGACGGCGCGCAGCGCGACCCGGTCCAGGGTGGGGTGGTCCAGCCAGGACAGGAAGTCGTCGATCACCCGCTCGAAGACGACGTTGTTCTCCCACAGGGTGTCGTCCGCATCGAAGATCAACACCTTCGCCTGCCGCCGCGCCACCGTGCCGTCCGCCGTCATGCCGCCCCCTCGCGATCACGCTGATGCGGTCCGGAACTTTAGGGCATGTCGCCCGTCACGCCCACCGAGTTCCTGCTCGACGGGCACGGCCACCGCAGCAGCCGTTGTGCGATCAACGACTCCCGCTCCTCCTGCCCGTCGGGTCGGAGCCGCCCGCCGCGGGTCAGCATCACCACGCCGTGCAGCAGGCTCCAGCCCACCTCGGCGAGGGTGTCCGGGTCGCGTCCCTCCGCCAGGGGTGTCAGGGCCGCCCGCAGCTCGGCGAAGACCGCCCGTGGCGCGGCCGGCACACCATCCGCGCCGAGCGCCAGGTCGGGGGTCAGCGCGAGCATCGCGTCGTAGACCTCCGGATTCGTGTACGCGAAGTCGAGGTACGCGGTCGCGACCGCCGGCCAGGCACCGTCGGGGCTGTCCACGGCTTCGGCGTGCGCCTCCGCCAGATCGGCGGCCAGGTCGGCGAACGCGCACACGGCGACGGCGGCGAGCACCGCCTCCAGGTCGGCGAAGTGTCGGTAGACGTCACCGATGTCGATCTCGGCCCGTTCGGCGAGCCGGCGGGTGCTGACGCCCGCCCAGCCCTCCGCCTCAGCCAACTCACGCGCGACCGTGACGAGAAGGTCACGCCGGTCCTGTTCGGTGGCCTTCTCGGCAGGTCCGGGCACGCCCACGAGCGTAAGCCCGCGCCCCTCCCGTAGCCGCCCGGTGACAGATTGGTGACTGTTGTGGTGGGCGCGCCCCCTTCCCCCACGTGCCACAGCAGCCCCTGGCTCGTTGGGCAAGGAGATCACCGCGACGGGAGGGCACGTGCTCGTTCGGCGACACCGGCGCGTGGCGAGCCGATGAGGAACACCCCGGACGGGCTGTTGCGCAGCGAAGCCACCCGCCAGCGGGCCACCTTCCTGGAACTCTTCCTCGACCTGGTCTTCGTCTTCGCCCTCACCCGGATCTCCGCGCGGCTGATCGCCGACTTCACCGACGGCCAGCGCGGCGTGTACGCGGGTCTCGGCCAGGCCCTGCTGCTGTTCCTGGCGCTGTGGGCGATCTGGTCGGTGACGGTCTGGTCGACAAGTTGGCTGGACCCGGACGCTCCGATCGTCCAGACCGTCATCATCATGACGTTGGTCGGTGCCATGACGATGGCCGTCGCGGTGCCGAACGGCTTCGGCGCACGGGCCGCACTCTTCGCCATCACCCTGGTGACCCTCCAGATCGGCCGAGTGGTGTTCTTCTACCTCGCCGGGCACGGCCGGCCGGACCCCCAACAGTCGATCCGGATCCTGTTCTGGTTCGGCCTGAGCGCACCGCTCTGGGTCGTCGGTGGGCTGGTCCACGACGGGACGGCCCGCGGGGCGCTCTGGACCCTCGCCGTGCTGATCGACTACACCGGGCTGTTCCTCGGCTGGCCGACCCCCCGACTCGGCGCGCAACGACTCGGCGTCCAGATGATCGCGGCCGAGCACCTGGCCGAGCGGTACCAACAGTTCCTCCTCATCGCGCTCGGCGAGGCGATCTTCGTCATCGGGCTCGCCTTCAGCGGCAGCGGGTTCCACACCGACCAGACGGGTGGATTCGTCCTGGCGTTGGCGAGCACCGTCCTGCTCTGGCGGATCTACTTCCACGTGGCGGGCGGGATTCTGGGCACTGCCGTCGACCGCTCCCGCAATCCGGCCCGGCTCGCGACCGAGATGGCGTTCGCCCACATGGTCATGATCGCGGGGATCGTCCTCACCGGCGTCGGCTTCGAACTGTTCATCACCGAACCCCTCGGGCACCTCCCGGCGGCCTGGCTCATCGCCATCCTCGGCGGTCCGGCGTTGTTCCTCGCCGGACGATCGGCCCTCGAATACCAGGTGTTCGCCCGGGTCTCCCGCTCCCGACTGGCCGGCCTCCTCACCCTCGGCCTGCTGGTGCCGGTCGCCGTGCACCTCGACCCGCTCACCGCCGGGGCAGCCGCCGCCGTGGTGCTGCTCGGCGTCGCGGGCGCGGACGCGCGGCGCTCCCGGCGGCACCCACCGGAGACACCGACACCGCCGTTCTAGACAGCGGCCTCAGCGGGACAGGGTCCTCTCGCACCGCATGTGCGACAACTTCTCCGGGTTGCGCACCGCGTAGAGCGCGCTGACGAGACCGTCGTCGATGCGCAGCGTGACCACCGTGTCGATCTCGCCGTCGAACCGGAGTACCAGCGCCGGGTAGCCATTGACCTGGGCCGGCCGCAACGACATGGCGGCGGCCCTGGCCTTCGTGCTGGCCAGCAGCCGGGCGACCTTGTCGGCCCCGACGACCGGCCGCAGCACCGCCTGCTTGATCCCGCCACCGTCGCCCAGCAACACGGCATCCGGTGCGAGAACGTCGAGCAGGCCCTGCACGTCGCCGGTCTCGACTGCCCGCTGGAACGCGTCGAGCGCACGCCGGGTCTCGGCCGGGGAGACCGACCCGCGAGGTCGACGCGCGGCGACGTGCGCCCGCGCCCGGTGGGCGATCTGGCGGACGGCGGCCGCACTCTTGCCGACAGCGTCGGCGATCTCGTCGTAGCCAAGGTCGAAGACCTCGCGCAGGACGAACACCGCCCGCTCGGTCGGCGCGAGCGTCTCCAGCACCAGCAGCATCGCCATCGAGACACTCTCCGCGAGTTCGACGTCGTCGGCGACGTCGGGCGCGGTCAGCAACGGCTCGGGCAACCAGGAGCCGACGTACGACTCCCTGCGCCGCCCGACCGTCCGCAGCCGGTTCAGCGACTGGCGGGTGGTGATTCGGACCAGGTACGCGCGCTGGTCCCGCACCGCCGACAGATCCGCGTCCGCCCACCGCAGCCAGGTCTCCTGGAGTACGTCCTCAGCGTCGGCAGCCGAGCCGAGCATCTCGTAGGCGACGGTGAAGAGCAGGTTCCGGTGGGCGACGAACGCGTCGACGGCGGGGCCCGCCCGGCCGTCCTCGGTCATGGCTCCGCTCCCCCGGTCCGCAATACGCCCACCACGGCTGGCTCCAGTCTCGTCGATCCCGATGGCATCGCCCACCAGACACCGGTCCCGTGCCGTCTGTGACACCGGCCAGGCGTGGGCCGTGTCACCGCGGCACCCCTGTCACAGCGAGCCGACCGGCGGTGTCTCGTGGTCGACCCGAGACGGAAGGAACCTTATGAACCTGGCACTGTGGATCGCGGCCGGACTGCTGGCCGCAGTCGCCCTGGCCGGCGGCGTCACCAAGACGTTCGTACCCAAGGAGAGGTTGGCCGCCGCCAACGGCGGTGGGTGGACCGCCGACGCTAGCGTGCGCTTCGTCAAGACCCTCGGGGTCCTCGAAATCCTGGCCGCGATCGGCCTGATCCTGCCCGCAGTGCTCGACATCGCACCGGTGCTGGTGCCGGTCACCGCGCTCTGCTGGGTCCTGCTGATGGTCGGCGCCATGATCACCCACCTGCGCTACCACGAGGCGACGTTCATCGTGCTGAACCTGCTCTACCTCGCGGTGGCCGCCTTCGTCGCCTGGGGCCGGCTCGGACCGGAGCCCTTCGGCGGCTGACCAGATGTCATGATCTGTCGATGTCCCCATGGGAAGTTGTCACACGCGTCGTCGTGCCGGTGCTTCTCGTCCTCTGGGCCGGATTCGTGTTCGTCGGCGTGTTCGCCGACCGGCCCGAGACGTTCTCCCGGCCGCGCGGCTGGCACTGGGTCTGGGCGGCTCTGTGGCTGGGCCTGGCTGGTGAGGCGGCGATCGGCGACGATCGGTCATGGGTCGAGCGGACCTGGAAGGGCGTCATGGCGCTGCTCCTCACCGTGGCCGTCGTCGTCGCGGCAGTCCGCCGTCACCGGTGGAAGGCCAGGCAACGCGAGGCAGACGGCTGACGCGCCCCGGGCGGCTCGGCATTCAGCGGTCCGAGCGCCTTGATGCCGTGGGTCTTGAGCAGCGCGGGCATCGGGTCGGCGAGATGCCGCCGCCGGGGCCGCCAGATGCGTCCCACGTTCGTCGACGCGTTGGGCCCTGGCACGCCGCCGCACCCAGCCGCACCACCGCCCCGCCCCGCAAGATCCGATCACCTCGTTTGACGTGAAGCGCTTGAAGTTGGGGACGCTTCAGTCATGGCAGCGACGAAGGCGGATCGGGAGCGGACAGAACCGCCCCTGACCATCCAGGAGATGGCCCAACGGTCGGGCTTCAGTGAGCCGACGCTGCGCTACTACGAAAAGATCGGCCTGCTCGGCCCGGTCCCGCGCGACGACAGCAGCGGCCACCGCCGCTACCACGCCGCGCTCGCCGAACGCGTCGACGCCCTGGCCTGCCTTCGGTCGTCCGGGATGAGCGTCGCGGAGATGCGCCGCTACCTGACGCTGCTCGACGAGGGCGACCGCGCTGCGGCTGCCGAACAACGTGACCTCTTCGCCCGGCACGCCGACCGGCTGTCCGGGGAAATCGAACGCCTACGGGTACGCCAGGCCTACATGCGCGGCAAGGCGGACATGTGGGACGCACGGTACCGGGGCGACGCGGATGCCGAGGAGCGCGCAATCGAGCAGGTCGAGCACGCTCTTCGACGTTTCTGAGCAACGATGGGACAAACAATGTTGAACGACATTCAGCTTCGCGCCACCGACGACGCCCTGGTTCTGGTGACCGGTGCCACCGGCCACGTCGGCGGGTACTCCGTCGCCCGACTGCTCGACGAGGGCTACCGGGTGCGGGTCAGTGTCCGCGAGGCGGACCAGCGCGACGTGGTGCTCGACCGGGTTCGGCAGGCCGGCGCGAACCCGGACGACCGGGTCGAGTTCCGGACCGCAGCCCTGTCCGCCGACGAGGGATGGGCCGAGGCCACCGACGGGGCCCGGTACGTGCTGCACCACGCGTCGCCGTTTCCATTCACCCCGCCAGAGGACGACGACGAGGTGATCCGGCCCGCCCGCGACGGAGCGCTGCGCGTCCTGCGCGCCGCACGGAAGACCGGGGTACGACGGGTGGTGCTGACCTCGTCGTACGCGGCGGTGGGATACACGGTGAAGCCCGACGGTCGGTACAGCGAAGCGGACTGGACCAACGTGGACGACGACATCCCGGCGTACCACCGGTCGAAGACGCTCGCCGAGCGCGCGGCTTGGGACGACGTCCGGGACAACGGCGGGGTCGAGCTGAGCGTCGTCAACCCGACCGGCATCTTCGGGCCGCTGCTGGGGCCACGGGTCTCCGCGTCGACCGGCTTGGTGCAGGCGTTCCTCACCGGAGCGATGCCGGTCGTACCCCGGATGTACTTCGGTGTCGTCGACGTCCGGGACGTGGTCGACCTGCACCTGCGCGCGATGGTGCACCCGGACGCTGCCGGTGAGCGGTTCATCGGCGTCGGCGGTCCGTCGATCAGCTTCCTCGACATGGCACAGATGCTGGCGCGGCACCTGCCGGGCCTGGCCGATCGGGTGCCCGCGCGGGAACTCACCGACGAGGAGGTCCTACGGGCCGCCGCGACCGAACCGGCCCTGCGCGAAGCCGCCGCCCTGCGCGGACAGGTCCCGGTGATCAGCAACGACAAGGCGCGGGACGTCCTCGGCTGGCGCCCCCGCCCGGTGGAGACGACCATCACCGAGACCGCGGACAGCCTGATCAAGCTCGGCCTGGTCACCGCCTGACCCCACCCCGCGCCCCGCGCCCCCGCGCCCCGCACCCCGCACCCCGCACCCCGGCATGACCGTGCTCGATCCAGGAAGTAGTGGCCTCCTGCTCCGGTCCACACCACTACAACAAGGATCGAGCGCGATCATGCCGCCCTCCGCCCGCAAGATCCGCGCACTTTCGGTGATGGTGCTGTCTCACGGACGCCGCAGGCCGCACCATCACCGATGTTGCGCGGATCTTGGGCGGGGCAGGGCCCACGCGGGGCAGGGCCCACGCGGGGCGGAGCGCGGGACCTTAGCGGCGCAGGGTGAGGATCAGGTCGGCTACCAGGGCCGTCCAGCCGGTCTGGTGCCAGGCGCCCAGGCCGGCGCCGTTGTCGCCGTGGAAGTACTCGGGGAAGGCGATCAGGTCGCGCCAGTCCGGGTGGGTCTGGAACATCTGCGCGGCACCATAGATCGGCCGTCGACCCCAGTCGTCCTGGGTGAACAGCGCGATCAGCCGGGCGGAGAGGTCGTCGGCGATCTCGTCCAGGGTGCGCTTGACCCCGGAGCGGGTCGGGTACTCCACCTGCAGGTCGTCGCCGAAGAACGCCGCGTAGTCGCGGAGCGCGCTGATCAGCAGGAAGTTCGTCGGCATCCAGATCGGCCCACGCCAGTTCGAGTTGCCGCCGAACAGACCGCTCGTCGACTCGGCCGGCTCGTAGCCGACGGAGAACTCCTGCCCGCCGAGGGTGACCGAGAACGGTTTGTCCAGGTGCGCGCGGGACAGCGTACGCAGGCCGAAGTCGGAGAGGAACTCGTCGGGGTCGAGCATCCGGGCGAGGAGCCGGACCACCTGCTCCGGGCCGACCATGGACAGCAGCCGTTGCTGCCGGCCGTCGGGGCCCAGCCGGCGGGTGCCGATCACCTGGGCGTACTCCGGGCGGTTGGTCAGGAACCAGCGCAACCGCGCGCCCAGCTCGGGCAGGTGGTGCAGGGTCCTCGCGGTGAGCCGGGTGGTGGCGGCCAGCGGCAGCAGCCCGACGACCGAGCGGACTTTGAGCGGCACCTTCGTACCGTCGGCGAGGCGCAGCACGTCGTAGAAGAACGCGTCCTCGTCGTCCCACAGCCCCTGCTCGTACGCGGCGGCGGCGATGTACGCGAAGTGCTCGAAGAACTTGGTGGCGGTGTCCACCCAGGTCCGGTCGTGTTCGGCGAGCACGATGGCCATGTCGAGCATGTTCAGGGCGTACATGCCCATCCAGCCGGTGCCGTCGGACTGCTCCAGCACACCGGCGACCGGCAGCGCCGCCGAACGGTCGAACGGCCCGACGTTGTCCAGCCCGAGGAAGCCACCCTCGAAGACGTTGTTGCCGCCGGTGTCCTTGCGGTTGACCCACCAGGTGAAGTTGAGCAGCAGCTTGTGCATCACCCGGGCCAGGAACTCGTAGTCGCGCCCGCCGTCGATCTCGAACACCTTCAGCGCCGCCCACGCGTGCACCGGCGGGTTCACGTCACCGAACGCCCACTCGTACGCCGGGATCTGCCCGTTGGGGTGCAGGTACCACTCGCGCAGCAGGAGCAGGATCTGTTCCTTGGCGAAGCCGGGGTCGACGCGGGCGATGGTGACGCAGTGGAAGGCCAGGTCCCAGGCCGCGTACCACGGGTATTCCCAGGGGTCGGGCATGGAGATGACGTCGAAGCTGGTCATGTGCCACCAGGCGCTGTTGCGCCCGTGTCGGCGGCCGGCCGGCGGGGTGGAGCCGGGGTCGCCGTCGAGCCAGCGTTTGACGTCGAAGTGGTAGAACTGCTTGCCCCACATCAGCCCGGCGATGGCCTGCCGTGCCACCAGCGCCTCGTCGGGGGTGGCGGTCGGCGGGATCACCCCGGCGAAGTACCTGTTCGCCTCGGCCCGGCGCGCCCACACCACGGCCTCGAAGCCGGCGCTGAGGTCGGCGGGGGGCGGCGGCGCGGTGGCCGGGGGTGACGCGGTGCGGGTCAACCGCAGCCGGATCTGACGCTGCCCACCGGCGGGCACGTCGAGCACGTAGTGCAGCGCGCCCTTGGTGCCCTCCCGGTCGGGGTTGACAGTGGCCGCGCCGTTGACGACGTGGTCGTTGATGCCGTCCTTGGGATATTTCGAGCGGCCGGCCAGGCCCCAGAGACGTTCGGCGTTGGTGTCGTTGTCGCAGAGCAGCGGCACCGGGCCGCCGTCGCCTTCGAGCAGCAGTTGGCCGAGCACCCGGTGTTCGCCGACGAGCCGGGTGCCCTGACCGGTGAGCCGGGGGATCCGGTCGCCGCCGGGCAGCCCCCAGGCCCAGGTGTTGCGGAACCACAGGGTCGGCAGCACGTGCAGGGTGGCCGCCCGGTCGCCCCGATTCTCGACGGTCACCACCATGCACAGGTCGGTCGGGGACGCCTTGGCGTAGTCGACGGTCACCGCCCAGTACCTGTCGTCGTCGAAGATCCCGGTGTCCACCAGCTCGTACTCGGTGTCGTCACGGCCGCGCAACGCGTTCACCGCGACGAGTTCGTCGTACGGGAAGGCGGCCTGCGGGTAGTGGTAGCGCCAGCGCATCCAGGAGTGCGTCGGGGTGCTGTCGAGGTACCACCAGTACTCCTTGGCGTCCTCACCGTGGTTGCCGCTGTCGCCGCCGAGGCCGAACATCCGCTCCTTGAGGATCGGGTCCTTGCCGTTCCAGAGCGCGAGGGCGAAGGCGAAGGTCTGCCGGTCGTCGCAGACGCCGGCCATTCCGTCTTCGTTCCACCGGTAGGCTCTGGACCGCGCGTGGTCGTGCGGGAAGTAGTCCCACGCCGTACCGTGCTCGCTGTAGTCCTCCCGCACCGTCCCCCACGCCCGTTCGGACAGATAGGGACCCCATGCACGCCAGTCCTGCTCCCCCGAGTCGGCCTGGGCGAGCCGGAGCCGCTCAGCGTCGGGTGGCGAGGCGTCGGAGGACGATCCGTCAGTGATCACGTCAACATCTTTGACGTCGCCGGGGTACTTGACCACAGCAGCCATTGTCGTCGTGGCGTGTTACACCTTGCCGCAGGTGGAGGAAACGTGATCGACATTCGGTTCGGCCCGCAGGTCTGCGGCGATCTGACCAGCGCGGCCAGCCGGGAGTGGCTGGTCCCGGACGGCCTCGGCGGTTATGCGATGGGCACCGTCGGTGGACTCCGGACGCGCCGGTATCACGGCTTGCTGGTGGTTCCCGGCGAAACGCCGGCGTCCCGCCAGGTGGGACTGGTCAGCCTCGACCCGGCGGTCACCCTGCCGTCCGGCGTGCGGGTGCGCCTCGGCGCGCACGAGTGGTCCTCCGGGGACGTCGACCCGCGTGGCTTCGAGCTGCTGGAGCGTTTCGACCTGGCCGACGGGCTGCCCCGGTGGCGGTGGCGGATCGGCGCCGTGGTGATCGAGCGGGAGGTGGCCATGCTTCCCGGCCGCTCCTGCGTGTCGGTGGTGCACCGGCTGGTCGCCGGCGGGCCCGTGCGGCTGGAGCTGTCGGCCGCCTGCACCTGGCGTGACGCGCACGGCGAACGGCGGGCCGACGGCCCGGTTCCGCAGGTCGAGGCGGTGGCCGACGGTGCGGTGGTGGAGGGCGCGTACCGCCTGTCCGGGCCGGGCTGGTCGCCCGAGGGGCAGTGGTGGCTGGGCGTACACCACCGCGAGGAGGCCAATCGGGGCCTGAACCCGGACGAGGACCTGTGGTACGCGGGGCGGTTCGTCGGGGCCCTGGAACGCCCGGGCGACACGGTGTCGGTGCGGGCGTGGGCCGGTCGACTCGACGAGGAGCCGCCGCCGGCCACCGAGATCGTGGAGACGGCCCGACGGCGCAACCGGCAGGTGGTGGCGGCGGCGAAGCCGGCCGACCCGGTCGAGGCGACGCTCACGCTGGCCGCTGACGCGTTCGTGGTACGCCCCGGCGGGCGGGCCGTCGACGTGGTGGCCGGCTACCCGTGGTTCGGCGCCTGGTCGCGGGACACGATGATCTCCTACGAGGGGTTGTTCCTCTGCACGGGTCGCGCCGACGAGGGCCGGGCGCTGCTGCGGGCGTACGCGGCGACGCTGTCCGAGGGGATGCTCGCCAACACGGCCGACACCGGTCGGGTGGAGTACAACACCGTCGACGGCACGCTGTGGTTCCTGCACGCGGTGAGTCGGCACGTCACCGTCACGGGTGACACCGACCTGGGTGACGAGCTGCTGCCCGCGTTGCGGTCGGTGGTCGACGCCCACGTGGCCGGCACCCGGTACGGGATCTCCGTCGATCCGGCCGACGGGCTGCTCACCCAGGGTGCCCCCGGCACCGCGCTGACCTGGATGGACGCCCGGGTCTACGGGGTGCCGGTCACCCCGCGTACCGGCAAGCCGGTGGAGGTCAACGCGTTGTGGATCAACGGGCTGGCCGGGCTCGCGGAGCTGACCGAGCTGGCGGGGCGGAACGCGGACGAGCTGTGGCGACGGCACGGGCAGGCCAGCGCCTCGTTCCGGGAGCGCTTCCCCGCGCCGACCGGCTGGTTGCACGACGTGCTGGACGCGCCCGCGCCCGCGTACCCGCTGGGCGGGGCCGCCCTGCACGACGACGACGCGCTGCGCCCCAACCAGCTGCTGGCCTGGTCGCTGCCGTACGCGCCGATGGATCCGGACGAGACCACGGTGCGGCGTATCGGCGACGGGTTGCTCACGCCGCTCGGGCCGCGCAGTCTCGCCCCCGACGCGGCGGAGTTCGTGGGCCGGCACCGGGGTGGTCCCGCCGAGCGCGACGGCGGCTACCACCAGGGCACGGTTTGGCCGTGGTTGCTCGGACCGTACGTGGACGCGCGCCGCAAGGGCAAGATGTCGGTCGATGACGTGTTCGTTAGTATCGAGGCCCATCTGACCGAATATGGGCTAGGCTCGGTAAGCGAGACGGCCGACGGCCTCGCGCCGCACGCCGCGACCGGCTGCCCCTTCCAGGCGTGGTCGGTGGCCGAGCTGCTGCGGGTGCGCCGAAAGAGCCAGTAGCGCTTTACACGACCGCAACGGCAGTGTCTCCGCTGGTTATCTCGATCCCGGCAGGATTGGCCCCGATCCAGACGCGACGGCGACACCGGCTCCGGTGTCGGTCGGCGCGCGCCCGGGGACAACTCAAAGGGGGCCGCATGTCACCCGACGCCCACGTGATCGACATCCACCCCGCCCGGCAACTGCGGGTGCTGATGCTCTCCTGGGAGTACCCGCCGGTGCTCGTCGGTGGCCTCGGCCGCCACGTGCACGCCCTCTCCGTCGCCCTCGCCGCCGCCGGCCACGAGGTCACCGTCGTCACCCGCCACGCCGAGGGCGCACCCCTGGAGGAGTACGCCGACGGCGTGCGCATCCTGCGCGCCCCCGAGGACCCGGTCACCTTCCCCCTCGCCACCAACAGCCTGCTGGCCTGGACGATGGCGTTCAACCACACCCTCACCCGCGCCGCGCTGCGCGCCACCGAGGCCGGCGCCTACGACGTCATCCACGCCCACGACTGGCTCGTCGCCCACACCGCCGTCACCCTCGCCGAGCACCTGGACCTGCCCCTGGTCACCACCATGCACGCCACCGAGGCGGGCCGGCACCAGGGTTGGCTGCCGGAGGAGATGAACCGCACGATCCACGGCGTCGAGCACTGGCTCAGCGGCGCCTCCATCCGGGTCATCGCCTGCTCGGGGTACATGCGCGAGCAGGTCAGCACACTGTTCGACGTACCGGCCACGCAGGTCGACGTGGTGCCCAACGGGGTGGACGACCGGGCCTGGCGGGCCCGGCCACGGGCCGTCGCGTCGGCCCGCGCACGGTTCGCCGGGGACGGCCCCCTGGTCGGGTACGCCGGGCGACTGGTCTACGAGAAGGGCGTCCAGCACCTGATGCACGCGGTGCCCCGCCTCCGCAAGGAACACCCGGGGCTGCGCGTGGTGATCGCCGGGGACGGCCCGTACCGCGCCGAGTTGGAGGCCGAGGCCCGACGACTGGCGCTCAGTTCGACGGTGCGGTTCACCGGTTTCCTCGACTCCACCCAGCTGCCGGCGATGCTCGGGGCCACCGACGCGACGGTCGTGCCCAGCCTCTACGAGCCGTTCGGCATGGTGGCGCTGGAGGCGGCGGCCGCCGGCGCACCGCTCGCGGTGGCCCGTACCGGCGGGCTCGCCGAGATCGTCGAGCCCGGCGTCACCGGTGTGACGTTCCCGCACAGCGACCCGGACGCGCTCGCCGGCGCGGTCGGCCAACTGCTCGGTGACGAGGTCTTCGCCCGGCGGGTGGCGCGCCGGGCCCGCACCATGGTCGGCCGGCGGTACGGCTGGGCCAGCATCGCCGCCCGTACCGCCGCGAGTTACACCGCCGCCCGACGCGAACACGGCCCACTACAGGCCCGCCGGGCCGCCGCCCGACTGGCGGGCGGGAGCTCCCGGATCGCCATCCCCGAGGGCAATCTGCTCGCCCGCCTCGGCCCCGCCGCCTGCTGAGAAACGTCGGACGAGCTATAGGTAGCTTCCGATCCGCTGGTTAGGGTGTAGCCCGGACAGCGGCTGAGGAGGAGCGTGCGCAGGTGCTGATCGCTGGTCGGTACCGGCTGCTCGACCTGGTCGGCCGCGGGGGTATGGGTCGGGTGTGGCGCGCCCACGACGAGATGCTGCATCGTGAGGTAGCGGTCAAGGAGATCGTCCCCCCGAGCTGGTTGGCCGACCACGAACGGGACGAGCTGCGCTCGCGCACCCTGCGGGAGGCACGCGCCGCCGCCCGGCTCAACCACCCCGCCGTGGTCCGGCTCTACGACGTCGTCCCGTTCGAGGGCAGCCCGTGGATCGTGATGGAGTACGTCCCGTCGCGCACCCTGCAGGACGTGCTCGACGCCGAAGGGCCGTTGGAGCCGGCCCGGGCGGCACGGATCGGCCTGGCGGTGCTCGACGCGCTGCACGCCGCGCACACCGCGGGGGTGCTGCACCGCGACATCAAACCGCAGAACGTGCTCGTGGCCCACGACGGGCGGGTGATGCTCACCGACTTCGGGTTGGCCACCTTCGACGGCGGCGACGGCGTGCTGACCCGCCCCGGCATGGTCTTCGGGTCCCCGCAGTACGTCGCCCCCGAGCGGGCCGCCGAGGGGGTGTCCACGGTCGCCGCCGACCTGTGGTCACTCGGGGCGACCCTGCACGCGGCGGTGGAGGGCCGCTCCCCGTACGCCCGCAGCACCGCGATGGCCACCCTGAGCGCGCTGGCCGCCGGCCCGCCGGACCCGGCGCCGCACGCCGGGCAGCTCGCGCCGGTACTCGACGGGTTGCTGCGCCGCGACCCACGCGACCGCCTCGACCACGACACGGCACGCCGGCTGCTCACCGCCGCGGCGACCGGCCGCCCCGAACCGCCGCCGGTGTCCGACCGACCGCCGGTGCCGGACCGGCCGGCCACCGCACCGGGCCTGGTGGGGGTGCCCGCCGTCGTTCAGGGCGACGACGAGCAGGATCCGACGGTTCCGCTGCCCGACGCGGATCAGCGCCCGAGCGACCCGACCACCACCGCGCCGACACCGGAGCGGGCGGGTGGGGGGCGCACCACCCGTCGGCTGGCGTTGGTCGCCGTAGCGCTGCTGGTGGCCGCCGCCGCCGGCGTCGGCACCACGCTGGCCCTCACCGATGACAAGCCCGCCGACACCGGGGGCTGGTCCTCCCCGCAGCCGCAGAACGGTCCGTTCGACGGTGGCGGACCAGGCGGCCCCGGGCCGGGCCCCGGCCCCGACCGGCCCGGCCCGCCACCCGGTGGCCGGGACGTCCCTCCGCCGCCGTTCGCCTGTGTCCGCCCGCACATCGCCGGTGCGCCGGTACGGGCCGGCACGCCCATGTCGGGCGAACGGTTCCGGCCTCCACCCGGCTGGGTCTGGTACGCCGGCAGCGGTGGCTTCCGGGTCTCCGTGCCGGCGACCTGGTACCACTCCCGCGACGGTGAGGTGAGCTGCTTCCAGGACCCGGCGACCGGTCGGGCCTTCAGCGTCGCCGGGGGCGACAGGGCCGACGCGCTGGTCCAGCTACGCGCCGCCCGCGACGCGGCGATCTCAGCCGGGGCACTTCCGCAGTACGACGAGATCCGGCTCGCCGCGACCGACGACGGCGCGGAGTGGGAGTGCCGCTGGATGGCGCCCTTCGGTGGCCGGTGGCTGCACGCTCGGCACCAGGTGGTCGGAGCCGGCCGCTGGACCCTCGGCTGGATCACCCACGACGACGACTGGGCCGGGGGCACAGCCGACTGGGAGCACGTCCGAAATAGTTTCCGACCACCCCCCTGACCTGCACCGTATGGTCATGATCCGGACCACCGTCCGGCGTGGATCGAGGCCGCTCAGCGGATGAGAAATGCCGCCACGGTGGCTATCGTGTAACTCGGGGTGACCGAGGGGGAGCGACCGTGCAGCAGTTGCTGATCGCGGGTCGGTACCGGCTGCTCGACCTGGTCGGCACCGGCGGAATGGGCCGGGTGTGGCTTGCGCGCGACGAGATGCTGCATCGCGACGTGGCGGTGAAGGAGGTCGTGCCACCGTCCTGGCTGGCCGAATCCGAACGCGAGGAGTTGCGGCTGCGGACCCTGCGGGAGGCCCGCACGGCGGCTCGGCTCAGCCACCCCAACGTGGTCCGCATCTACGACGTCGTGCACGACCGGGAGAGCCCCTGGATCGTGATGGAGTACGTGCCGTCCCGGTCGGTGCAGCAGATCATCAGCGCCGAGGGGCCACTGAGCCCGCAGCGCACCGCCCGGATCGGGCTGGCGGTGCTCGCCGCGCTGCGCGCCGCCCACGCCGCCGGGGTGCTGCACCGCGACGTGAAACCGCACAACGTGCTGGTGGCCGACGACGGTCGGGTGGTGCTCACCGACTTCGGGCTGGCCACTTTCGACGGTGGCGAGGGAGCGATGACCGGGCCGGGCACGGTGCTCGGCTCACCGCAGTTCGTCGCCCCCGAGCGGGCCCGCGAAGGCGTGTCGGATCAGCGCACCGACCTGTGGTCGCTGGGCGCGACGCTCTACGCGACGGTCGAGGGGCAGTCACCGTACGCCCGGTCGAGCGCGATGGCGACGCTCAGCGCGCTGGCCACCGAGCCACCGGACCCGATGCGGCGGGCCGGAGCGCTGGGTCCCGTCCTCGCCGGCCTCCTCCAGCGCGACCCGTGGCGGCGGCTGACCGCCGCCGAGGCGGAATCCCTGCTGCACGAGGCGGCGGCCCAGAGCGACGATCCCCCAGGGCCGCCCCTGTCCTCGGCGGTGGCGGCGGTACGCGGCGCGGGCCGCGCCCACGCACCCGCCCCGGTGGACACGGCCGGCCACCCCGGCCCTCGGACGACGTCGGCGGCCCAACCGACGAGTTGGGTCCGCCGATCCCGGCGGCGCCTGCTCGCCCTGGGGGGCGCCGCCACGGCTCTGCTCGTCGCCGGAGGCGTCGCGGTTGCCCTGGTCAACCGTAACGACCCACGGACGCCGCCGTCCGGCTCCGGCGGGGGCGGGTCGCCCTCCCGACCGGCCGCCTTCGCCTGCTCCACACCACCGCCGCCCCCGCCCGCCTCGACTCCGGTGGCGTCGGTCGCGCCGCCCGCCGAGGCCCGGTACCGGCTGCGCGAAGGCTGGACCTGGCACGACGACCCGACCGGCTTCCGGATCGCCGCGCCGGTCGGTTGGGCGCGCTGGACCGAGGGGCCGGTGACCTGCTTCCGGGAGCCGGGCGGGGCTCGGGTGCTCAGTGTCGAGTCGGGGCCGGCGCGACCCGACCCGGTGGCGTACTGGACGGCCGAGGAGGCGCGACTCACCACCGGCGACGGGTTGCTGCCCGCGTACCGCAAGGTGGACATCTCCGCGATGGACATCTTCGAGGGCGGCGCCGTCTGGGAGTGCGGGTGGGAGAACGCCGCTGGTGAGCAGGTGCACAGCTTCCGGCTGCTGGCCAACACCTCGGCCGAGCGCTCCTACACCGTCTCGTGGTTGACAAAAGAGTTCGACTGGCAGGTCAACGCGGCATACTTGCCGATGATCCGGCAGAGCTTCACCCCCGCCCTCTGACGGCGTCCGATGTGGACTGTCCGGGTGATGCCCCTGCGACACCCACGCTGACTACAGTGGCGTAGTTTTGGGCGCTCAAGATCCCTGGGGAGGGTGAGCCGAGATGATGGGTCCGCAGCACGCGCTGTCCGGCGCGGCGGTGTGGTTGGCCGGGTCCTGGGCGTTGCAGCAGTTCGCCGACTACCACCAGTCGCCGCTCGCGTTGGCGGTGGGCACTGCGGTGTGCGCCGGTGGCGCACTCTTTCCGGACCTCGACATGTCGGGCAAGGTGACCAAGAACCAGGGTGGGGCCACCGTGGCCCGCACCTTCGGGGTCTTCTCGCTCTTCGCCGCCGAGGTGATGGAGAAGATCTCGCTCGGGGTCTACTACGCCACGAAACTCAGCAAGGACCCCCGCCGCAACAACGGGCACCGCACACTGACCCACACGTTGCCGTTCACCCTTCTGGTCGGCTGGGGCACCACAGCGCTCTGCGCCGCGTACGGCAAGTGGGCCGTCATCACCATCCTGTTCTTCATGTTCGGCCTCGCGCTGCGCGGGCTGTTCGACGAGTGGGCGGAGCGCGCCGGCTGGGTCATCATCACCCTCGCCTCCGCCGGAGCGGCCTGGTTCACCTTCGCCAACCTCCCCGGTGGTCGCGGATATCCGCTGATCGGCACGGCGCTGGGGGTCGGCTGCTTCGTGCACATCCTCGGCGACATGATCACCCGGGCCGGGGTGCCGATCCTCTGGCCGATCCCGATCAAGCGGCGCATGTGGATGATGATCGGGCTGCCGAACAAGATCGCCCTGCGGGTCGGCAGCAAGGCCGAGGTCGTCGGGATGCGCATCGCCCTGACCGTCATCTCGGCGCTCGCGACCCTCGGCCTGGTCGCGCCGTCGGTGCTGAGCCGGTTCGACATCGAGATATGACCGACCCGGCAGCGAAGCTGCCACCGACCGAGGACGCACGCGTGCCGGAGTTCTGGCGCGCGCTCGGCCTGCCCGGTCTCGCCGACGTGCACGTGCACTTCCTGCCGCCGCGCCTGCTGCGCCGCATCTGGGAGTACTTCGACGCCGCCGGACCGCTGGTCGGCACCGAGCGGCCGATCCGCTACCGGTGGAGCGACGCCGAGCGGGTCGCGCACCTGCACCGCCTCGGGGTCCGGGCCTTCAGCGCGTTGGCGTAGGCTGCGCGCGGTCTGCTGGGGCAACGCCGCCACCCTCTTCGACCTGACCTGACTCCCGCCGCGCAACCCGCGCCACCACTGCCCGGCACCCGCCCGGCGCCTCCTCCGCCGTGCCCCGCCGCGAAGATCGTGCTCAATCCTGGATGTAGTCCCCTCAGGTCGTCATGGAGGCCACTACATCAAGGATCGAGCACGATCTTGGACTTGCACCGGGGTCGGGCCGGGGTGAAATGCGTGGAATGCGCGAAACGCGTCTGCGTGGCGCGCGTGGCGGACGCCAGCTCAGCGCCCCCGGCGCGTGAGGCACGCGGGAGCGGCGCGGGCGTCCTTGACGGTCCGAAAGCTTTTCGACATCTTCTATTGACGCCCTCGTAACGGGTGGCCTAGCGTCCTGTCGAACCGCTTAGTCGAAACGCTTCGACGCGGCGGTGGGAGCGATCCCGGGCCTGGCCGAAGGAGGTGCACGGGTGGCCACCATGCACGACGTCGCCCGCCTCGCGCAGGTCTCGGTCAGCACCGTCTCGTACGTGCTCACCGGCACCCGGCCGATCTCGCAGGCCACCCGCGACAAGGTGCTCGCCGCGATGGCCGAGCTCGACTACCAGCCCAACGCGATGGCCCGCGGCCTGGCCAGCCGTCGTAGCCGGATCCTCGGCCTGCTGATGCCGATGGACGAGCGTGGGCTCGGCGCCACCGAGACGGCGTTCGTCACCGGTGCGGCCGCGGCGGCCAGCTCGGCCGGCTACCACCTGGTGCTCTCGCCGGTCGGCGGCGGCGACCTCGACGACCTGCGCCGGCTGGCCAGTCAGCGGATGCTCGACGGTGTCGTGCTGATGGAGGTCCAGCTGGCCGACGAGCGGGTCACCGTGCTTCAGGAGACCGGGGTTCCGCTGGTGTTGATCGGCCGTACCGCCGACACCAGCACCCTCTCCTACGTCGACATCGACTTCGACCAGACGGTGCGGGAGGCGGTCGCGCACCTGGTCGGCCTGGGGCACCGGCGGATCGTCTACGTCAACCACTCGGCGGCCACGCTGGCCAGTGGTTACGGGCCCGCGTTGCGTACCCGGGATGCCTTTGTCGCGGCGATGACCGGGCACGGCCTCGACCCGGTGATGATCGCGGCCGAGGACAGCGCGGCGGGCGGGCGGGCCGCGCTGGCGGCCGCGTTCGCGCGGGCGCCGGAGCTGACCGCGGTGCTGGCCATGAACGAGACCGCGATCTTCGGCATCCTCGGTGAGCTGACCGGCCGTGGCCTGTCGGTGCCCGGCGATGTCTCGGTCGTCTCGATGGTCACCTCGCCGCAGGTCGCCGAACTGGCCACCCCGGCGCTGACCGCGATGACGTCACCGGGGTCGGCGCTCGGTCGGATCGCGATCGAGGCGCTAGTACGCCATCTGGACGGCCCTGCCGTCGAGCGTCATCTGGACGGCCCTGCCGTCGAGCGCCACCAGCAACTGCTGCCGTGCGCGTTGGAGGTCCGGGGGTCCACCGCCCCGCCACGAAGCCGCCGACCCGTGGGGGCTGATCAGTAAACGGCCCGCCGCCGCGCTGCAACGCGACGACGGGCCTCGTGAAGTACCGGCTAGATACTCAACGAGGAGGATGCTAATGCAGCGATTCCACCGGCTCGTCGCCGCGCTCGCCCTGGCGGCGACCGCGACGACCACCGTTGCCGCGTGCGGTGGTGGTGACAACGCGGACGACAGCGACGCCAAGGTCCTCAAGCTCTGGCACTACGAGAGCGAGAACAGCGCGATGGGGGTCGGCTGGGACCGGGCGATCGAGTTGTTCAAGTCCGAACACCCGGGCGTCGAGGTGCGCTTCGAGCGCAAGGCGTTCGAGCAGATCCAGCAGAACGCGGGCATGATCATCAACTCGTCCGAGGGCCCGGACATCATGGAGTACAACAAGGGCAACGCGACGGCCGGTCTGCTCTCCTCGCAGGGGCTGCTCACCGACCTGAGCGCGGAGGCCGACAAGCGCGGCTGGGCCGGCAAGCTCAGCCCCAGCCTCCAGACCACCGCCCGCTACAGCGACAAGGGCGTGATGGGGTCGGGCAAGTGGTTCGGTGTGCCGAACTACGGCGAGTACGTCACCGTCTACTACAACAAGGACATGTTCCAGGCCAACGGCGTCGCGGTGCCGACCAGCATGGCCGAGATGACCGCCGCGATGGACACGTTCGTCGGCAAGGGCGTCACCCCGCTGGGCATGGCCGGTGCCGAATACCCGGCCGGGCAGCTCTTCTACCAGCTCGCCCTCGCCAAGGGCGACCGGCAGTTCGTGGACAACTACCAGCTCTACAAGAACCCTGTCGACTTCACTGCCGACCCGCTCAAGTACGGCGCGGAGACCTTCGCCGAGTGGGTGAAGAAGGGCTACGTCGCCAAGGACTCGGCCAGCCTCAAGGCCGAGGACATGGGCACCGCCTTCATCGCCGGCAAGGTTCCGATGATCGTCTCGGGCAGCTGGTGGTACGGCCGCTTCAAGACCGAGATGAAGGCCAACTGGGACACCTTCCTCTTCCCCGGCAACACCCTGAACGCCGGCTCCTCCGGCAACCTCTGGGTCGTCCCGGAGAACAGCAAGGCCAAGAGCCTGGCGTACGACTTCATCGACATCACCCTGCGCCCGGAGATCCAGGACCTGATCGGCAACAACGGTGGTGTGCCGGTCGCCGCTGACGCCTCGAAGATCACCGACCCCAAGGACCGCAAGCTGATCGAGGACTTCAACACGGTCAGCAAGTCCGACGGGCTCGCCTTCTACCCGGACTGGCCGGTCCCCGGCTACTACGACGTGCTGGTCTCCGGCTTCCAGGGCCTGATCAACGGCTCCAAGTCGCCCGACCAGGTTCTCGACACGATCGCCAAGCCGTACGCCGATGGCGTCAAGGAGATCACCGGCAAGTGACACGGCGAGCGGCGGGCGCGATCGGCACCACCGACGCGCCCGCCCGCTCCGCCGGGAAGGATCTTCCATGGCAGTCTCCGAGACCGTCGCCGCCGCACCACCGGCCGCGACGCCCACCCCGCCCGCGCCCAGCCGCCGACGACGCGGACGCGACGCGGCGTACTGGCTCTACCTGCTCCCCGGGGCGACGCTCTTCGTCCTGGTCATCGGCGCACCACTGGTCGGCACTGGCTACCTGTCGTTGACCAAGTGGTCCGGCGTCGGCGACCCCCGATGGGTCGGCCTGGACAACTACCGGCAACTGCTCCAGGACGACGTGTTCTGGGCGTCGTTCCGCAACACCGTCGCGATGATCGTGGCGATGGTAATGGTGCCCACCGCGCTGGGGCTGCTGCTCGCGGCGGTGCTCTTCGACGTCATCGGCCGGCGGTTCAGGCCCCGCACCGCCGCCGCGCTGCGGGCCGCGTTCTACCTGCCGCAGGTGCTGCCCGTCGTGGTGGCCGGCATCGTCTGGGGTTGGATCCTCCGCCCGGACGGCGCGTTCAACAGCCTGCTCGACGCGGTGGGTCTCGGCGCGTTACGCCACGACTGGCTGGGTGACCCCGACACCGCGCTGCCCGCCGTGATGGCGGTGATGATCTGGGTGCAGATCGGCTATCCGGTGGTCGTCTTCATGGCGGCGCTGCAACGGGTCGACCCCGAGTTGTACGAGGCGGCCGAGGTCGACGGCGCGAACTGGCTGCACCGGTTCCGGGCGATCACCCTCCCGCAGATCCGGCCGGAAACCTTCGTGGTGGCGCTGACCTGCACCATCGCCGCGCTGAAGGTGTTCGGGCCGATCTTCGCCCTGACCCGGGGCGGCCCGGAGAACGCCACGAACGTGCCGTCCTACTTCGCGTACTACACGTACTTCAAGAAGCTCCAGGTCGGCTACGGCTCGGCGATCTCCACGGTGCTGACACTGATCATCATCGTGGTGGCCGTGGTCTTCATCTGGACGCAGGCTCGCAGCGAGCGCCGGGACCGGGGGTTCTGAGATGGCCTTGATCACTGGAACCTCCGCGCCGGTCCGCCGGCCCGTACGCGACCGCCACCACCGGGGCGTCGGCCGCTGGGTGGTGCTCACCCTGGTCACGCTCGGCGCGCTCGTCATGTTGGTGCCGTTCGCGTTCATGCTGCTCAACGCGTTCAAGTCGCCCGGTGACTACTCGTCCGGCGGGCCGCTGAGCTGGCCGACGGAGTTCTACACCAAGGGTCTGCGGACGTACTGGAACGCTGTCGACTTCCCGCTCAAGCTCTGGAACTCGGCGCTCATCGCCGGCTCCGTGGCGGTGCTCGGCGTCGCCGTGTCGCTGCTCAACGCGTACGCCCTGGGTGTCGGTCGGGTCCGTGGCCGGCTGTGGATCGTCGGTCTCTTCCTGCTGGCCAACATGCTGCCGCAGGAGGCGCTGATCTACCCGCTGTACTACGTGGCCAAGGAGGTCGGGCTCTACAACACCCGACTCGCGGTGATCATCATCTTCACCGTGATCCAGAGCGCGTTCGGCACCTACCTGCTGGCCTCGGTGCTGGGCACGTTCCCGCGCTCGCTGCTCGAAGCCGCCGCGCTGGACGGCGCCGGCACGTGGACGGTGCTGTGGCGGGTGGTCTTCCCCAACCTGCGGCCCACCCTCGCGGTGCTGCTCATCTTCTTCTTCATCTGGACCTGGAACGAGTTCCTCATTCCGCTGGTCATGCTCATCGACAACCAGACGCAGACCATCCCGGTCGCGCTCGCGTCGTTGCAGGGCGACCGGCTGATGGACGCTCCGACCACCAATGCCGGCTCGCTGATCAGCCTGGTGCCGGCCGTCGTCTTCTTCCTCATCTTCCAGCGCACCCTGGCGCGCGGCATCACGGCAGGAGCCGAGAAGTGAAGTTCACCGACGGGTACTGGCAACTGCGCCCCGGTGTCAGTGTCCTGCGCCCCGGCACCGTGGAGTCGGTCGAGCCGGACCAGCGCGGGTTCACCGTCTTCGCACCGACCGGTCGGATCACCGGACGCGGCGACACCCTCAACCGGCCCCTGGTCACCGCCCGGTTCTTCTCCCCCGCCCCGGGCGTCGTCGGGGTGACGATCGCCCACCACAGCGGCGGGCTGCCCCGCGAACCGCACTTCGGGCTGAGCACCGACGACACGCATCCCGTCGCCGTCGACGTCAGCGGGCTCAGCGCGACGCTGACCACCGGTGAGCTGACCGCGCGGGTCGCGCTCGTCGACGGGTGGCGCGTCGACTTCCGGCACGGCGACCGGCTGCTCACCGCCTCCACCGAACGCAGCATCGGCCTCGTCACCGACGCCGAGGGCCGGCAGCACGTGCACGAGCGGCTCGCGCTGGGTGTCGGCGAGACGGTGTACGGGTTGGGCGAGCGCTTCGGCCCGTTCGTGAAGAACGGGCAGACCGTCGACATCTGGAACGCCGACGGCGGCACCGCCAGCGAGCAGGCGTACAAGAACGTGCCGTTCTACCTCAGCAGCGCCGGCTACGGGGTGTTCGTGGACCATCCGGAGCACGTGTCGTTCGAGGTCGGCTCCGAGATCGTCACCCAGACCCAGTTCAGCGTCGAGGGCCAGTCGCTCACCTACTACGTGATCGACGGGCCCACCCCGAAGGACGTGCTGCGTCGCTACACGGCGCTCACCGGCCGCCCGGCCCGCATCCCCGCCTGGTCGTACGGGTTGTGGCTGTCCACCTCCTTCACCACCTCGTACGACGAGAAGACAGTCACCGAGTTCGTCGACGGCATGGCCGAACGCGGGCTGCCGCTGTCGGTGTTCCACTTCGACTGCTTCTGGATGCGCCAGTTCCACTGGGTTGACTTCGTCTGGGACCCGGCGACGTTCCCGGACCCGGAGGGGATGCTGCGCCGGCTACGCGAGCGCGACCTGAAGGTGTGCGTGTGGATCAACCCGTACATCGCGCAGCGCTCGTACCTCTTCGAGGAGGGCCGGCAGGCCGGCTACCTGGTGCGCAGGCCCGACGGTTCGATCTGGCAGTGGGACAAGTGGCAGGCCGGCATGGCGCTCGTCGACTTCACCAACCCGGACGCGGTCCGCTGGTTCACCGGCAAGCTCAGGGTGCTGCTCGACATGGGCGTGGACTGCTTCAAGACCGACTTCGGCGAGCGCATCCCCACCGATGTGGTGTGGCACGACGGTTCGGACCCGCAGCGCATGCACAACTACTACTCCTACCTCTACAACAAGGCGGTCTTCGAGCTGCTGGAGGCGGAGCGCGGCACGGGCGAGGCGGTGCTGTTCGCCCGCTCGGCCACCACCGGTGGGCAGCAGTTCCCGGTGCACTGGGGCGGTGACTGCGAGGCGACGTTCGCCGCGATGGCCGAGTCGCTGCGCGGCGGGCTGTCCCTGGCGTCGTCCGGCTTCGGTTACTGGAGCCACGACATCGGCGGCTTCGAGGGCACCCCCGATCCGGTGGTGTTCAAGCGGTGGGTCGCCTTCGGGTTGCTCTCCTCGCACTCCCGGCTGCACGGCTCCGGGTCCTACCGGGTGCCGTGGGCGTTCGACGACGAGGCCGTCGACGTCCTGCGGCACTTCACCCAGCTCAAGCTCCGCCTGATGCCGTACCTCGCGGCCGCCGCCGAGGAGGCGCACCGCGACGGTACGCCGATGATGCGGCCGATGGTCGTGGAGTTCCCGGACGACCCGGCCACCGCGTACCTGGACCGGCAGTACATGCTCGGCCCCGACGTGCTGGTCGCCCCGGTGCTCAGCGCCGACGGCGACGTCACCTACTACGTGCCCGCCGGCACCTGGACGCACCTGGTCAGCGGGGCGCAGGTCACCGGCCCCGCCTGGGTCACCGAGAAGCACGCGTTCGACAGCCTTCCGGTGCTGGCCCGCCCCGGCGCGGTCATCCCGTTCGGCGCACGCGATGACCGCCCGGACTACGAGTGGGCGGACGATGTGCGGCTACGGCTGTACGCACCGGCCGAGGGGCAACGGACCCGGGTACGGGTACCGTCACCCGGGCACGGGCCGGGCGCCGAGTTCGACGTGCGCTACGAGGACGGGACGGCCGGTGCCGCACTGGTCGCCGGTACCTCGACGGGCTACATCTGCGAGATCCAGGGGACTGAACGATGACGCAACACCACTTCCCGGAGAGCTTCGTCTGGGGATCGGCGACGGCGGCGTACCAGATCGAGGGCGCGGCCAACGAGGACGGGCGCGGGCCGTCGATCTGGGACACCTACAGCCACACACCGGGTCGGACGCTGAACGGCGACACCGGCGACGTGGCCGCCGACCACTACCACCGGTGGGCCGACGACCTCGGGCACATCGCCGACCTCGGGCTCGACGCGTACCGGTTCTCCATCGCGTGGCCACGGGTGCAGCCCGGCGGCTCGGGCCGGTTCAACCAGGCCGGCATCGACTTCTACTCGCGGCTGGTCGACGGGCTGTTGGAGCGGGGCGTCCGGCCGGTGGCGACCATGTACCACTGGGACCTGCCGCAGGAGTTGGAGAACGCCGGCGGCTGGGCGGTGCGGGAGACCGCGCTGCGCTTCCAGGAGTACGCCGCGGGCATCGTCGGCGCGCTGGGCGACCGGGTGCACACCTGGACGACGCTCAACGAGCCGTGGTGCTCGGCGTACCTTGGCTACGCCTCCGGCGTGCACGCGCCCGGCCGCACCGAGCCGGCGGCGGCGCTGGCCGCGGTGCACCACCTGAACCTCGCGCACGGCCTGGCCGGGCGGGTGGTCCGGGAGCTGGCCCCGGCCGCCGAGCTGTCGGTGACGCTGAACCTGCACGTCATCCGGGGGGCGTCCGACTCCGCCGCCGACCAGGACGCGGTACGCCGGATCGACGCGCTGGCCAACCGGGCGTTCCTCGGCCCGATGCTCGACGGGGCGTACCCGGCCGACCTGCTGGCCGACACCGCGGCCGTGACCGACTGGTCGTTCGTCCACGACGGTGACGAGAAGCAGATCGCGGTGCCGCTGGACGTGCTCGGGGTCAACTACTACTCCAGCACCCTCGTGCGGGCGTGGGACGGGGTGTCGGCCCGCTCCGACGCCGACGGGCACGGGGCGTCGACCTCGACGCCGTGGGTCGCGGCGGACGACGTGGACTTCCTGCCGCAGCCCGGCCCGTACACGGCGATGGGGTGGAACATCGACCCGCCGGCGCTGACCGAGCTGCTGCTGCGTCTGCACCGTGAATACCCGAACCAGCCGATGATGATCACGGAGAACGGCGCGGCGTTCGACGACGAGGTGTCGGCCGACGGCCGGATCCACGACGACCGGCGGATCGACTACCTGCGCCGGCACATCGGTGCGGTGGGTGACGCCCGGGCGCAGGGCGCCGACGTGCGCGGCTACTTCGTCTGGTCGCTGCTGGACAACTTCGAGTGGGGCTACGGCTACGACCGCCGCTTCGGCATCATCCGGGTCGACTACGACACCCAGGTACGCACCTGGAAGGACAGCGCCCACTGGTACCAGCGCCTCGCCGCGACCGGCCAACTGCCGGACGCCTGACGGACAGGAGACCTCGACGCGCTGGATGCGCTCGGCCAGAGCCGAGCGCATCCAGTCATTCGAGGGTCACCGGTTCAGCGGTCGTCAATCGGAGGGTGCCGTCGGCAGCCCTTCGAGATAGCGGGTCGGCAGCACCGTGAGCGGCGCGTCGACGTACCCACTCTCCACGATCTCGTCCCATGAGCGGAAGTGTTTCTTGGCCCCGCCGACGGTCAGGAAGACGTCGCCGCTGGGAGTCGTCACCATCGTGCCGTCACGGGGAGTGCCGGAGAGGCCGCTCAGGTAACGAGCGGGCAGGATAGCCGGCGCCACTCCACCGTAACCGGAATCGACCATCTCCTGTGGGCTGGCGAACCACACCAGGGCGCCACCCGCGACCACGTAGATGCCGTGACCAGGACCGGACACCACTGTGCCGTCACGTGGGACGTCGGGGAAGGTGTCGAGGTGACGGGTCGGCACGATGGTCGGCGCTGTCCCGCCGTACCCGGTATCGATGATCTCCTGCGGGCTGTTGAACCAGATCTTCGCCCCACCCGCGACCACATAGATGCCGTGGTTCGGCGCCGCCACGAGCGTGCCGTTGCGCGGAACGGCCGGCAGCAACCCGAACGTGCCGTCCGGAACGGCTGCCCAGGACTGGGGGTAGCCAGTTGCCGAGATCTCCTCGACGCTGTCGAACCAGACGGGTGCTCCACCAGTGATGACCGCGATCGCCCCCGCCGGCTCGCGGTACAGCGACCCGTCTGCGAGAGGGAAGTCGACGATGGTCCCACGGACCCAGTCGAGGAGGTCGTCGACACGGACCTCGACGGCGCCCTGCCGGGTCTGGGTCTCAGCGATGCATCCGGCCTGCCACGAGGAGCCGTTGATCGCCACCAACTGCGGGCCGGATTCCAACTCCCGGAAGGCCGGCCCACCGGCGTCACCCTTGCAGATGCTCGCGGTCGCCGGAACACGGGCCGCCACGTCAAAGGTCGTCGCCGTCTGGTCGGCCCACCAGCCCACAGTGAACTGGGCGGTGTGCAGGCGGTCGGGCACCCACTCGGTAGCGGTCCGGCCGTAGCCCGCGACGCGGAGCACCTGCCCGTATCGCGGCACGTCCCGGGCGAGCCTGATCGGGGTGATGTTACTGGCCGGACTCGTCAACCGGGCCAGGACCACGTTGCGCCCCGGATGCGACACCAGCCTGTCGACGGCCGAGACCGTGCCGGTGGACGTGCTCAGACTCGTGCGGCCGACCGTAGCCGTCGTGGGACGTGGCGGTGGCCCCGAGGCCACACCGGACGGTCCGAAACAATCCTTGGCGGTAATCACCCATTGCGGCGCGACAAGCGCACCGGAACAGGTGGTGCTTCCGGCCTGGCCCGGCTCCCCGATCGTCAGTTTCGCGACGAATCGGTATGTGCCGTCAGCGGCTGCGACGCTGGTAGCTGCTTGTGCCGGTAGCCCGGACGACGTCAGACCCGCCGCCACCAGGACGAGCGTTAACCCCGCCCGCCAGCCGACCTTGACAAATCTCATGCATGTCCTCCCTTGGCACATACCTGGAAATGGCTGCCCAAATGGACAGACAGGCGCGCAAGGGTGGACGACAACAGCGATGCCACATCAACCCCCGTGGAAGCGAGACCGCGCAGCCAAAGGCTAGTGGGCGGCAGCTTCCAACACCAGATCGAATGTACGAGAACGATTTCGACAGTGGGCGCAGCCAGGGGCCGGGAATCGCGTCTAGCTTGATGTTCAACCTGTGCGGCGCGGTCGGGGATTAATGGTCTTCGCCTTGTTTGTCGCCGGTGTCTCGGCGTTCGTGGTGGTCGCGATGTGAACGTCGGTGTCAGCCGACGGCCGCATCAACGACGACCGGCGGATCGACTACCTGCGCCGGCGAGCTGCCGGACGCCTGACGGTCACCGGAGTTGCTCGTCTGCCCAGCGGGCGAGCAACTCCGGCCCTTCACGATGCCGGGCGGCCCGGCTGCGGGCGTGACCGACCGACGGTCAGCCCGCCCCTGGTGCCAGCCCGACCGCGGGGCCGCGCCGACGCCGGGCCATCCAGCCGACCCCTTCCGCGCTGAGCGCGTACAGGACGACCGGGGCGAGGACGAGGAGCGCGGCGACGCCCGCCACCACCGGCACGTAGCCGGCGGACACCTCCGTGAGGACGGCGCCGACCACTGCGTACCCGATGGCCAGGACGACAGCGGCGATCGTGGACAGCGCCACCACCCGGCCGGTCCCCCGCCGCCGGCCGACTGCCTGCCCGAGCGCCACGGCCGGCAGGAAGAGCAGGGGAAGCAGGGCCACGCCGGTCACCGCGGCTGCCAGCGCGAGCACCGGCCCGCCCAGCGGACCGCCCAGACCGGACCCGGTGACGACCGCGAACACCAGCAGACCGAAGTAGACCACTACCGACTGGGCGACGAAGGTCAGCCAGGCGGCTGCCATGCCCGCCAGGTGGCGAGCGATACGAACAACCATGGGGTCCGCCCTCCCGATTCCGACAGCGGCGCGGCTGTCCACGGTCGGAGGCTACGTGAGGTCACACTTCCGGGTGGCCCGCCCCGTCGGATCCCCTCAGACGCCCACGCGCTGCGGCGGAACGGTGAGCCCGTAGAGCTCCATCAGCTCCGGCGTGTCGACCCGGCTGCCGTCGGCCACCGAGTCGCAGGCGATGTCGACGATCTGGTCCTTGTGCGCCAGCAGGTAGGGCCGCGCGCCGACGTCGGCGCTGGCCAGCGTGGCGATGCCGGGCCAGTGCCGGCGACCGAAGAGCATCGGGTAGCCGCGCAACCCGTCGTAGGTGGCGCAGACCAGCACGTCCGGGTACGGCAACGCGGCCACCCGGCTGATCGCCGCGGCGGTCAGACCCGGCATGTCGACCGGGACCACGACCACCGCCTCGATCCCCTCGTCCTCCATCGCGGCCAGTCCGGCCCGGATGGACGAGCCGACTCCGGTGCCCCACGCCTTGTTGATCACAACGGTGGCCCTGCTCAGGTCGGCAGTTTCCTGGACCTGCTCGGCGGCGGCGCCCAGGACGACCACGATCTGCTCGCAGCCCGCCTCGGTCATCGTGTCGATCATCTGATTGACCAGGGGCTTGTCCCCCTGGCACAGCAGCGCCTCGGGACCACCGATCCGTCGTCCCCCACCCGCTGCGATGATCATTCCTGCGATCCCGTTCAGCTGCGCCCCCTCTGGCACGGGACGACCGTGACCGATCCGCCCCTTCCTACGGACACTGCAACGAGGAGGGCCAGCCGAGGGTGGCGGGGCGAAAAGGAGAAATAGCACAACCGTTACACATTGGAGCACCCGCGTGGGTGGGCGCCGGCACGCGGGCACCGCCCGGGGGCGCCGGCACGCGGGGGCGAGCGCGGCGGCGGTCAGGTCGCGTCGGCGTAGCAGTCGACGACCGACAGGTCCAGCGGAAACCGCACCGGCGTCGCACCGAAGAGCAGCGCGGAGGCCCGCTCGCCGGACCGCGTGACGGCCTCGGCGACCGCCGCCGCCTGCGCGGCGGGAGCGTGCACCATCACCTCGTCGTGCTGGAAGAAGACCAGTTCGGCATCGGTGCCGGCCAACTCCGTCCGCAGCGTGGCCAGCAACGTGGAAGCCCACTCGGCGGCGGTCGCCTGGATGACGAAGTTGCGGGTGAAACGCCCCCGGGACCGTGCCGCACGAGCCCGTGGACTCTGTGGATCGGCCGCCCCTTCCGGATCGGAACCCGCGTCGTCGAGATCGCCGAACCCGGCCGAGCCGGGCGGGCACGTCCGCCCCAGCCACGACCGCACCAGCCCACCCGTCTCACCGGTACGGGCCGCCGCCTCGACGTAGCCGAACGCGGTCGGGTAACTGCGCTTCAGCACCGCCAGGGCGGGCACCGCGGCACCCCCGGTCTGCCCGTACATCGCGCCGAGCAGGGCCACCTTGGCCTTGGCCCGGTCACCGCCGAACGAGTCGCGGGCCAACGCGGCGTAGAGGTCGCCGGCACCACCCGCCGCCGCCAACCGGGAGTCGCCGGACACCGCGGCGAGCACCCGAGGCTCCAACTGGCCGGCGTCGGCGACCACCAGCCGCCAGCCCGGATCGGCCACCACCGCCCGTCGGATCACCTTCGGGATCTGCAACGCGCCACCACCCCGGGTGGCCCACCGGCCGGAGACGACGCCACCCGGCACGTACTCCGGTTGGAACCGGCCGCCCTGCACCCACTGCTCACGCCAGGCCCAGCCGTGCGCCGTCCAGATCCGGTAGAGCTCCTTGTATTCCAGCACCAACGGCACCGCCGGGTGATCGACGCCGCGCAACACCCAGGCCCGGGTGTTCGGCAGCTCCACCCCGGCCCGAGCGAACGCCTTCAGCAGCTCCGCCGGGGAGTCGGCGTGCAGGTGGCGTACGCCGAGCGCGTCGGCGATCCGGGCGGCCAGGTCGGCGAGACGGCGTGGTGGGCCACCCACCGGAGACGGCTCACCCAGCAGCTCGTGCAGTATCTCGTCGTGCACGTCGGCCCGCCAGGGCAGCCCGGCGACCCCCATCTCCACCGCGATCAACGCGCCGGCGGACTCGGCGGCCACCAGCAACCGGAACCGACCCGGGTGCTCGGTCCTCGCGATGCGGGCGAGCTGGTCGGCGTACACCTGGGTCAGTGCCTCGATGCCCGGGCCCGGCGGGCCGGGCAGCGTGTCGAAGAGCGCGCCCTGGCCGTGCCCGGGTGGCGCGGCGGTGCGCGGCGGCGGGTCGGGCGGCACCACCGCACCGGTCAGCCGGGCCCAGGCGGCGGCCAGCGAGCGGGGCTCGCCCCAGCGGCCCGCGTGCCCCAGCAGCAACGCCTCGGTCAGCTCCACGTCGTGACACCTGTCGACCCGGACGCCGGCGCGCAGCAGCGCCGGGTAGACCGACGCGGAGCCGGACCAGACCCAACGCGGGTGCTCGGCGGCCTCGTGGGCGGCGACGGCGGCCGTCAGGTCGGTGACGACCTGGGTCGGGCCGGCCGGGCGACCGGCGGGGTCGAGCGGGCACAGCACTCCCCCGCCCCGATCGTCAGCCACCACCGCCACCAGCACGAACGCGATTCTGCCTCCCCCCTCTGACAGGAACCGAGGCGCACCTCACCCGTTTCGGGCCGTCGAGGTGTCGGGGGCGCTCGGTAGCGTGACGTGGTGCCTCCGCAGATCCCGCATCCCGATCCGGGCACTCCGGACACCCGCGGTCCGATGCGATACCTGTGGTGGCTCACCCGCCGCCAACCCTGGCGGGTGCTGCGCGGCAGCCTGCTCGGCACGGCCTGGATGATCGGGCTGTCGGCCCGGCCCTACCTGATCGCCCGCGCCGTCGACGACGGTCTGCGCACCCGCGACACAGGGGCGCTGGCGTTCTGGGTCGCGGCCGTCGTCGTCGCGGGGGTGGCCCTGTCGTTCCTGGGCACCATGCGGCACCGCACGATGACCTTCATCCGGGAGGACGCCAAGGCCCGTTCCGCCGAGGTCCTGCTGCGCCATCTGTCCCGGATCGGCTCGGTGCTGCCCCGCCGGGTCGCCTCCGGTGAGGTGTCCACCATCGGCGGCTCCGACATCGACTGGACGGCACAGGTGCTGACGCTGACCGGGCCGGGTGTCGGAGCGGTCGTCGCCTACGGGGTCATCGCCGTGGTGCTCTGGTCGATCTCCCCGATGCTCGCGGTGTGCGTGCTGGTGGGGGTGCCGGCGGTCGGGCTGGTCGTCGGGCCGCTGCTACGCCGCCTCGAACGGGCCGAGTCGATCTACCGCCGGCAGCAGGGCGCGCTCACCGCCCGGTCCGGTGACATCGTGGCCGGGCTGCGGGTGCTCGCCGGGGTGGGCGGTCGGGGCCTGTTCGCCAGCCGGTACGCGGCCCGATCCCAGGAGCTGCGCGCCGAGGGCTACCGGGTGGGCGCCGTCATCAGCTGGATCGACGCGGCGACGGTCGCCATCCCCGGGCTGTTCCTGGCGGCGGTCGTGTGGCTGACGGCTCGGATGGCGGTGACGGGCGACGTCACGATCGGGGAACTGGTCGCCGTCTACGGCTACGTGGCGACCCTGATCGTGCCGGTCTGGTTCCTGCTGGAGGGCAGTCACCAGCTGATCCGGGGGCGGGTCGCCGCCCGACGGATCATCGGCCTGCTCACCGTGACCGCGGACGACGTGGGCGGCCCGGGTCGCCGGTGGTCGGGCCCGGTGCCCGGGGCACGCCAGCCGGAAGCCCTGGCGGCGCCGGCCGACCCCGCCGACCTGTACGACCCGGTGACCGGGCTGACCGTCCGCGCCGGCCGGCTGACCGGGGTGGCCGCCGACGACCCGGCGGCGGCCGTGGCACTGGCCGACCGGCTCGGCCGGTACGTGGTCAGCGACACCACCTGGGGTGGCGTGCCGCTGGCCGGTATCGCCCTGGACGAGGTCCGCACCCGGATCCTCGTCGCCGACCACGACTCGTACCTCTTCGCCGGGACACTGCGCGACATCCTGCGCGCCGGGGCCGCCGACGGTGACGACCGGGTCGACGCGGCAGTGCGGACGGCCTCGGCCGAGGACGTGGTCGATGCCCTGCCGGCAGGGCTGGACACCCCGATCGACTCCCGGGCCCGGACCCTCTCCGGCGGTCAACGCCAACGGGTCCGCCTCGCGCGCGCCGTCCTCGCCGAGCCGGAGGTGCTGATCCTCGTCGACCCGACGTCGGCGGTGGACGCGCACACCGAGGCCCGGATCGCCGAACGGTTACGGGTCGCGCGGGCCGACCGCACGACGGTGCTGATCGCCACGTCACCGCTGCTGCTCGGCCGAGCCGACGTGGTCGCGCACCTGAACGGCGGCCGGATCACCGCCACCGGCAGCCACGCCGACCTGCTCGACTCGGACGCCGACTACCGGCACCTGGTGGCCCGGGGCAGCGACGATCCCGACCCCGCCGACGCCGAGGGGGCGTACCGGTGAGCCGACTGCCGGTGGCCGACCGGGTCACCGTCCGCCGGGCGTTGCGCGACATGATCAGTCGGCACCGGCGCGCGGTAGGGATCGTGCTGGCGCTGCACGGCGCCGCCGCGGTCGCCGGGCTCGCCCCACCGTGGCTGCTGGGCACCATCGTCGACCGGGTCACCGCCGGCGCGGGCGTGGCCACAGTGGACCGGCTGGCGCTGGCCATCGCCGGCTGCGTCGTGGTCAGCGCGCTGCTCTCCCGGTACGCGCAGTACGCCGGTCACCGTTTCGGCGAACGAGCGGTCGCGGAGCTGCGCGAGGAGTTCGTCTCCCGGACACTCGGGCTGCCGGTCTCGGTCGTCGAGCGCGCCGGCTCCGGGGACCTGGCCACCCGCAGCTCGGTCGACGTGGCGACGGTCGGCACCACCTTCCGGGACGTGGTGCCCACCATCGTCATCGCCTCGGTGCAGTTGACGTTGTTGTTCGGTGCGGTCTTCCTGCTGCACCCGCTGCTCGGGCTCGCGGCGTTGGCCGGGCTTCCGTCGATCGTCGCGGTGACCCGCTGGTACCTGCGGCGGGCCAGCTCCGCTTACCTGATCGAGGGCGCGGCGGCAGCCGAGCTGACCGAGACGCTCACCACGACCGCCGAGGGCGCCCGCACGGTGGAGGCGCTGCGGCTGACCGACGACCGGATCCGGCACGGCACCGACCGGATCACCCGTGTGTGGCGGGCCCGACGGGCCACCCTCGCGCTGCGTACGGTGTTCTTCTCGGTCGTGGAGGCCAGCTACCCGCTGCCGATCGCGCTGGTGCTGCTCGTTGGCGGCTATCTGCTCTCCCGGGACATGGTGTCGCTCGGCGCGGTGGTCGCCGCCGCGCTCTACCTGCAACAGGCGATCGACCCGTTGGACCGGCTGTTGCAGTGGACGGAGCAGGCGCAGCGGGGCTTCGCGTCGTACGCCCGGGTGCTCGGCGTCGGTCTGGTCCCGGCGGAGCCGCCGGGCCGGACGACCACGTCACGGGGTGAGCAGCTCGTCGTCCGGGGTGCGCGGTTCTCCTACTCCGGTGGAGCGGACGTGCTGCACGGCATCGACCTGGAGGTGCAGCCCGGCGAGCGGCTGGCGGTCGTCGGTCCGTCGGGCGCCGGCAAGTCCACCCTGGCCCGGCTGCTGGCCGGGATCGACGCGCCCCGACAGGGCGTGGTCAGCATCGGTGGCTGCCCGGTCACCGACCTCGACCCGGCCGAGCGGCGCCGCCGGATCGCCCTGGTCACCCAGGAGCACCACGTCTTCATCGGCTCGGTACGGGACAATCTGGCGTTCGCCGCGCCGGACGCCTCCGACGAGCAGATGCGGGCCGCGCTCGGCACCGTGGGCGCCGACTGGTTCGCGGGCCTGCCGGAGGGACTGGACGCCACGCTCGGCGACGGTGGTCGTCAGCTCGGCGCGGCGGAGGCCCAGCAACTCGCGCTGGCTCGACTGGTGCTGGCCGACCCGCACACGCTGATCCTCGACGAGGCGACCGCCGCGCTCGATCCGACCACGGCGCGGCGCACCGAGCGGGCTCTGGCCGCCGTGCTGGTCGGGCGCACCGTCATCGCGATCGCGCACCGGCTCAACACCGCGCACGACGCCGACCGGGTGGCCGTGCTGGCGGGCGGCCGGATCACCGAGATCGGCAGCCACGACGACCTGGTAGCGGCCGGCGGGGCCTACGCCGACCTGTGGCGCTCCTGGCACACCCCGGCCGACGAGCCCCGGACATGACGAAGGGGCCCCTCGGCAGGCGAGGGGCCCCTTTTCGTCCGGGTGGTTACTTGCCGACCCCCGCGGTGAGGCCGGACTGCACCTGCCGCTGGAAGATGATGTAGACCACGAGCACCGGGAGCATCGCCATGGTCACCCCGGCGAACAGACCGGACCAGTCCGATTTGTAGCCCTGGTTGACCGAGAGTTCGATCAGGCCCTGGGCGATCACCTGGTTCTTCGGCTCCCCGGCGACCGACTGCATGAGCAGGGTCGGCAGGTACCACTGGTTCCACTGACCCAGCACGTTGAAGATGCCGATGCTGATCAGACCGGGCTTGGACATCGGCAGCATGACGCTGAAGAAGAGCCGGCTGTGCGACGCGCCGTCCACCATGGCCGCCTCGGCGATGGTGTTGGGCAGTGTCCGGAAGAACGAGTGCATGAAGAAGACGGTGAACGACAGCGACCATGCCACGTAGACGAGGATCAGCATGAGGTGCTTGTTCGGGCCCAGCAGCGGGAAGTGGACGCTGGTGTTGTAGACGCCCTTGAACAGCGGCACCGCGGCCAGGTAGACCGGCAGCGTCAGGCCGGAGAGGAACACGTAGTAGATCAGCCGGTTGCCCCGGAACTCGTAGCGGGCCAGCGCGTACGCGGCCATCGAGCCGAGCAACATGGTCAGGGTGACGCTCCCGGCCAACACCAGCACGGTGTTGAGGAAGAACGACCCGAGGTGCCCCGCTCCCCAGGCCCGGCTGAAGTTGTCCCAGTTGAGCTTGGCGGGGATCAGGGACAGGGGCTGGCGGATGACCTCCGAGTCGGTCTTGAGCGCCGACATCACCACCCACAGCAGCGGGTAGATCACCATCACGGCCCAGACCAGCAGGAAGAGGTGGGAGAAGCCGTTGAAGAACTTGCCGCCGATCCCGTCCGAGACGGACGTGTCGCCCTTCCCACCCTTGGGTGCGGTGGCCGGGTTCTGATCGGGCCGGGTCAGACCATCGTGAGTCGCCGTGCTCATCGGCCAGCCTCCTCAGTACTCGATACGGTCGCGACGGGTGATCCTGAGCTGCGCCGCGGCGAGCAGGATCGTGAAGATCGCCAGGGCTACACCCATCGCGCAGGCGTAACCGAACTGGCCCTTCTGGAACGCGGTGAAGTTGAGCACCGACGCGAAGATCTCACTGGCGTGGTTCGGGCCACCCTGGCTGGGCGTCATGACGAAGACCAGGGCGTACATGTCCAGCGCGATGAAGCCCAGGTAGACCCAGGCGACCGAGACGGTGTCCCGCAGCAGGGGCAGCGTGATCTTGAAGAAGGTGTGGAACCGGCTGGCCCCGTCCAGGAGGGCCGCCTCGTAGATGTCCTTCGGGATGGACTGCATCGCCGCCGAGAAGAGCACCATGTAGAAGCCGGCGCCGCTCCAGACTGCGATCAGCAGCAGCCACCAGAGCACCGCGGGCACGCCGAGGAAGGGCTCCGGGTCGGCGGTGAACGCGATCGGGTTGTCCGCGTCGACCAGACCGATCTTGATCAACAGCCCGTTGATCAGGCCCTGGCCGTCGCTGCGGTAGATCTGCTGCCACATGACGGCGATGACCACCAGCGACAGCACCTGCGGGAAGAAGAAGATGATCTTGTAGATCCCGGAGCCGAACACCCCTCGGATGCCGGCCCTGTCCTCGCGTCCGCCCACATTGAGCAGGAACGCGAGGAACAGGGCCAGCGCGATGGTGAACAGCGGCACGGTGACCAGGAAGAAGACGTTGTGCCAGAAGGCCTTCCTGATCAACTCATCCGACAACAGCCGGACGTAGTTGTCCAGACCGACGAAGTTCTGGGTGTCCGAGTAACCACCCCAGTCGGTCAACGAGTATCCCGCCGCCTGCACGAAGGGCCACACCACGTAGAAGAGGTACAGCGCAAGCGGCAGAGCCAGGAAACCCGTGACGAAACGCGCAACACCGTGCCGCATGGTCACTCACTTCTCTAGCTGATCAGGGCCTGTCAGGCGGTACGGGTCTGCTTCTTGACGGAGGAGTCCTTCGCGACCTTGTCCGCGGCCGCCTGCATCTTGTCGACGAACTGCTGCGCGGTGAGGCGCCCCGCCATCAGCTCCTCGGACAGGTTCTGGCTCTCCTTGTCCAGGTCGGCGTAGAAGTCCGGGAACTTGACCGAGATCAGGTCCGTGCTGCCGCTCTTCATGAGCGTGTTGGCCGAGGCCAGCGCGGTGTCCTGGACGTTGTCGCCGGAGCCCTTGGTCGAGGCGAGCGACTTGGTCAGCTCCGCGAACTTCGCCGAGCCGGCCTTGGAGAGGATGGCCCGCAGGAACTCCTTCGCGGCCGCCTTGTTCGGCGCCTTGCTCGGCACCACGAAGCCTTCGCCGGACGAGGCGAAGACGTCCTTGGCGGCCTTGTCGCCCGGCTTGGACCAGTAGTCCGACAGGGTCATCTCGAAGCCCGGCGGGATGGTCGCCGACATCTCGTTCTTGAGCCAGGTGCCGACCTGGATGAAGGCCGCCTTGCCGTCGAGCCAGGCCTGCTGCGACTGGGTGTGGTCGAGCTTGCCCGGCAGCAGCAGCTTGTCCTTGACCAGCTTCTCCCACGGCTCCAGCGCCGCGACGATGCCGTCGGCCTTCCAGGCGTTGTCCTTCAGGTTGTCGATGTCGATGATCGGCTGCTTGCCGACGGCCTTCCAGATGCTGGCGAAGAGCGCCCAGCGCGGGTAGTAACCGTGCGCGGCGTCGTGCACGTACGGCGCCATGCCCTTGGCCTTGATCTTCGGGGCGAGAGCGAAGAAGTCGTCCCAGGTGGTCGGCGCCTGCCAGCCCTCACGCTTGAACAGGGCCGCGTTGTACCAGTTGCCCCAGACCGTGTAGGCCACGTTCACCACGTAGAACTTGCCGTTCTGGGTGCCGTCGGTGACCGTGCCCGGCAGCAGCGAGTCGGCAACCGTGCCCTCGCTGTCCCACGCGGGGGCGGTGAGCAGGTCGTCGAGCGGCTCGATCGCACCCTCGTTGATCAGCGTGCTGCGATCCATGATGTCCGCGCCCGAGTTCATCACCAGGTCGCTCGGTTGGGTCGCCATCTTCGGCTGTTCTTCGGTCTTGATCTTCTGGGTGGAGCTCATGTTGACGGTGATGTTCGGGTGCTTGGCGTTGAAGAGGACCTTGTCCTCCTTGGCCCACTGGTCGCCCAGACCGCCGTTGAAGACGACCACCTTGACGGCGCTGCCGTCCTTGACACCGAACGGGTTGTCCTTGCTCTTCGCGGCACCGCTGTCCTCCGACTTGGACGGCTCGCTGCCGGCACAGGCACTCAACATGCCCGCCGCCGGAACGGCGAGCAGACCGGCAGCCGCGGCGCGCTGCAGCAGGGTCCGACGGCTCAGGTCACCGATGTTCTCGGGGGAATCCGACATCTTCGACTCTCCTTGTGGTGTCGGGTCAGGCGGTTCGCCGGAGACGCCCGGCGTACCGCGACTCGAGGGCGAGGTTGTGCTCGTCCCCGCCGGGGACGTTGGCGGAGAGGTAGATAGGGGGTACCTCCCCGGCCTGGTGGAACCGTCGTACGACCTCAGCGGTCAACAGCTGCGCCAGCAGCGCCGTGGTGACCGAGGAGACCGCACAGACCGCGCCGCCGCCCTCGAGCGGCAGCAGTGCATCGCCGTACGGCGCGCCGTTGTCCAGCACGACGTCGGCGAGGTCGGCGAGCCGCTGCCCGGACGGGTGCCGTGGTGCGACCCGTGCGGTGTGCTCGACCGAGGTGACCGCGATCAACGGGTGACCGCGCTCGGTGACCAGCGCCGCCAGCTCGACCACCGAGCCGTTGATGCCGGATTGGGATGCCACCACGAACACGTCCCGCGGCTGGGGCGCCGCGAGCGCGTAGATCTGGTGGGCGATGGAGGGGTCGCGTTCCAGCTTGGGATCGGCGAGCACGTCACGCGGGGCGTCGCCGTGCATCACCAGGTCCCGTACCGACAGCCGGTTGGTGGGGACCAACCCACCGGCCCGGGCCACCAACTCGGCGGCGAACGCCTCGGAGTGCCCGGCCCCGAACGCCTGGAGCACACCACCGTCGCGCAGGCTGTCGGCGATCAGGTCGGCGGCCCGGGTGATCCCGTCGGCCTCCGAGTCGAGCAGCCGGTCGAGCACCGGGCGGACGGCGTCCGCGTACCCCTGGGCGCTGATCATGACACGCTTCCCTTCGCTGCCTTGTGCCCGTCGACGGCCTGCGCGGTACGCCGGAAGGCCGCGTGCGCCCGGTCGTGCGTCCGTTGGGCGACGGCGATGTAGAGCAGGTCGAGCACGACGAGCTGCGGGTGCCGGGCGGAGAGCGCGTCCGGTCGGAACGTCGTCGCCTGGCTGGCGGTGAGCAGCACGATGTCGGCCAGCTCGGCCAACGGTGAGCGGGGGAAGCCGGTGAGCGCGAGCGTGGTGGCCCCCCGGCTGCCGGCCTCGGCGAGCATCTCGATCGTCTCCCGGGTCTGCCCGGTGTGCGAGATGCCGAGCGCCACGTCCCCGGACCGCAACAACGCGGCGCTGGCGAGGCCCTCGTGCACGTCGTTCCACGCCCACGCGGCCACGCCGATGCGGTGCAGGCTGAACTGCATCTCCTCGCCGACCAACGCGCTGCCGCTGGCGCCGAAGATGTTCACCCGGTTGGCACGCGCGATGGCCACCGCGGCCCGCTCCACCTCGGCGAGGTCGAGCAGGGTGGCGGTGTCGTGCATGGCGCGGGTGTCGGCCGCCATGATCTGGTCGAGCACCCGGCCGAGCGGGTCGCTCGGCTGGATCTCGCGTCCGATGTCGACGGTCCAGCCGGCCGAGCGGGCCCGACCGGTCTCGGAGGCGATGCCCAGCCGCAGGTCGGCGTACCCCTCGAAGCCCATCGCCCGGCAGAACCGGGTGATGGTCGCCGGTGAGGTGCCGCTCCGCTCGGCGAGCTCCACGATGGTGGATCGGGCGGCGGCCTCCGGGTCGCTCAGCACGTGCTCGGCGACCCGGCGGAGCGCGCCGGTCAGCTCGCCGAGTCCGTTGCGGACGCGGGCCAGCACCCCGTCGGAGGCGGAGCTCCTGCGGTCGACCACGTCGGCGTCGACCACCGCGGTCCCCGCGGCGGTGTCCACCTCGTGATCAACCATGGGTCGCCTCGCCTTTCCGAAAAGACTGTTAACTGTTAGTGGTAAAAGTTCTTACTGAAGGCCCCTCTGTGTCAAGACTGTGGGCGAAGTTTTCAAACTGTTACCTGGCGCACAAGCCGCCGGGCCCGTCGGATCTTGCCCCGCGCGACGGGGCCGACCAGCATGAACAGTCCCGAACGTCGTCCAGCGCAAGGAGAACCGTGCCGATGTCCGACACCGTCGTGGTCGGCCTCGACATCGGCGGTACGTCCACCCGGGCGACCGCCCTGACCCTCACCGGACGACGCGTCGGCTCCGGCCGCGCCGGCGGCGGAAACCCGACCAGTCACGGCGCAGAACGCGCCGCCGTCGAACTGCTGACCGCACTCCGCGCCGCCCTCGTCGACCTCGACCCCGCCCGGGTGGTCGCCGGCACGATCGGCCTGGCCGGCGCGGCCCGACTACTCGCCGATCCCGCCGGGCGCGCCGCCTTCGACAAGGCCTGGCACGACGCCGGCCTGCGCTGCGCGTACGCCGTGCACGGCGACGCCCTCGTCGCGTACGCTTCCGGCACCGCCGAACCGGACGGCACGGTGCTCATCGCCGGCACCGGGGCGATCACCGCGCAGGTCCACGACCTGCGCCTCGACCGGGTCGCCGACGGGCACGGCTGGCTCCTCGGCGACGCGGGGTCCGGCTTCTGGCTCGGTCGCGAAGCGGTACGCCGACTGCTCGCCGACCTGGATTCCGGCCACGCCCTCGGCCCGCTGACCACGGCCGTCCTCGCCGAGCTGATGGGCGGCACCGAGATCGCCGCCCGCCCACGGGACACCGTCGACGCCGCGATCCAGGCCGTGACCCGCCGGCCTCCGATCGAGCTGGCCCGCCTGGCTCCACTGGTCAGCACCGCCGCCGCCGAGGGCGAGCCGGTCGCCACCGCGCTGATCGCCGAGGCGGCGACGCACCTGGCCGCGAGCGTGCGCCGGATCCGCCCGGCCGAGGCGAGGACACCGGTCGTCCTCGGCGGCGGGCTGCTCACCGGCGACACCCCGCTGGCCACCGCCGTCCGGGCCGAGGTCGGCCGACACTGGCCCGAGGCGCCACTCCGTACCGCCGGCGACGGGGCGGTCGCCGCAGCCTGGCTGGCCGCCCGCGAACTCCCCGAGGTCACCGACCCGGGCGCCCTGCACGCCCACCTCTTCCCGACCACCCGCTGAAGCCCGACGCCGCCACCCCACGCCCTACCCACTCCCCCACCCCGGCGTCCGGGTCGACAGCCATACCCGTCGGGCCGGCGTGGACGGCCGATCCCGGGGGATGCGGTGTCGAAGCCCACGTCTGCGGCGGTGGCATGGCGCTCGGGCCCGCCGGATGTCGCGCTACCATCGGAAGTGCTTGCTTGCTCAAGCAAGTATGGATGAGTTCGACGAGAGGGTCAGCCGTACGCGTCCATTGACAGCACCGCAACAACCGGAGGTATTGCCATGAATCGCCTCGAAGGGCGCGCTGCACTGGTCACCGGCTCGACGAGCGGAATCGGGCGCGGCGTGGCGGAGGCGATGGCCCGCGAGGGCGCCATCGTCGTCGTGACCGGACTTGGCCCGGAACAGGGGGCTCAGGTCGTCGACGGAATCGTCGCGGAGGGCGGCATCGCCCACTTCGTCGAGGCAGACCTCTCCGCAGGTGGCACCGAGGTCCGCCGCCTTGCGCAGGAGGCGACCGCCCTCGCGGGGCGGCCGATCGACATCCTGGTCAACAACGCCGCCTTCCTCGTGCCGCCGCACCCCATGACGGAGTCGACCGAGGAACAGATCGACAAGGTGCTGGAGGTCAACATCAAGGCCCCGTTCCTCCTGACGGCGGCCCTGGTGCCCGGCATGGTGGAGCACGGCGGCGGCTCGGTGATCAACATCGGCTCGATCGGCGGCGTCGACGGCATCACGTTCACCTCGCTGTACGGTGCCAGCAAGGCGGCCCTGCACTCGCTGACGAGGTCGTGGGCTGCGGAGCTGGCCGCCGACGGCGTGCGGGTGAACACCGTCGCCCCCGGACCCACCATCACGGAGAGCAACGAAGACCTCCGCCCTCTCCTGGAGAAGCTCGCCCAGAACAACCCCGATCGGCACACGGGTAGCGTGCAGGACACCGCCGCAGCCGTGATCTTCCTTGCCAGCAACGAAGCGTCACACATCCACGGGGTGCTCCTCCCCGTCGACGGCGGGGCGCTCGCGATCTGAGGACGGGCCGGTCACAGTGAGACCCGTGGCGGCGGACCGGGCACTACCGCACCCGGAATCCGCCGCCAGGGTCGACACCGACCGCGAGAGTGGGCGGCGGGGACAGGCCCTACTTGAGCTGCCCCGCGGTGAGGCCCGCCTGCACCTGACGCTGGAACGCCACATAGACCGCCAGCACCGGCAGCACCGCGATGCTCAGCCCGGCGAAGAGCCGGGCGTAGTCACCCGCGTAGCCCTGGCTCACCGACAGCGCGAAGAGCCCCTGCGCCAGCATCCACTTGGAGTCGTCGCCCTGCATCAGCACCTGCGGCAGCAGGAACTGGTTCCAGTGACTGAGGAAGTTGAAGATCGCGACGCTGATCAATCCCGGACGCGCCATCGGCAGCATCACCCGGAAGAAGAGCCGGAAGTGCCCACAGCCGTCGACCATGGCGGCCTCGGCCACGGCGGTCGGCAGGGTTCGGAAGAACGCGGTCAGGAAGAACACCGTGAACGGCAGCGAGTACGCCGCGTACACCAGGATGAGCCCTTTCCAGGTGCCGAAGAGGCCGGCGTTGCGGACCACGAAGAAGAGCGGCACCAGGGCGAGGAACACCGGGAACATCAGGCCGCCGACGAACAGGTAGTAGACGACCTGCCGGCCACGGAACTCGTAGCGGGCGAAGACGTACGCGGCGGTCGCGCCCATCAGCATGGTCAGGGTCACCGAGCCGGTGACCACCACCAGGCTGTTGAGGAAGTACCGGCCGATGTGCGCGCCCGTCCAGGCCCGCGCCCAGTTGTCCAGGTGCAACGTGGCGGGCAGCCCCCAGGGGTCGGCCAGGATCTCACCGTTCGACTTGAACGAGCTGACGAACATCCACAGCAGCGGCAGTACGGTCAGCAGGCCCCAGAGCAGCAGGAACCCGTGCGAGAGGGTGTTTCCGATGCCGAGTTCCCGGCGCACCGGGCGGTCCCGAGCGGCGACCGTCGTGGGCGTGGGGCTGGGCTTGGTGGGCTGATCAAGAGTGGTCACGAGTACTCGATCCGATCGCGCCGGCCGACCCGCAGCGACAGCACTGCCACGGTGAGGGTCAGGAAGAACATCACCACGCCGATCGCCGAGGCGTAGCCGAACTTGGTCTCGCTGCCGAAGGCGGTGTCGTACATCCGCACGCCGATCACGTCGGTGGAGAAGTTCGGGCCTCCGTTGGTCATCAACTGCACGAGGATGAACCCGTCCAGGGCGAAGATGGCCAGGTAGACCCAGGCCACCTGGATGGTGTCCCAGAGCAGGGGCAGGGTGACGCGGCGCAGCGTGGTGAAGCGGGACGCTCCGTCGAGCAGGACCGCCTCGTAGATCTCCCTCGGCACGGCGGACATCGCGGCCCCGAACAGCACCACGTAGAAGCCGACGTTGCTCCAGACCATCACCGCCAGCACGCACCAGAACGCGGTCGCGGGGTCGCCGAGCCAGGTCGGCGCGGGTAGCCCCACCGCGTGCATGACTCCGCTGAGCAGCCCCTGGTTGGGGTGGTACACCTCCTTCCACAGCAGCGCGATGATCACCACGGAGAGCACCTGCGGGAAGAAGTACACGGTGCGGTAGAGCGCTCCACCGCGTACCCCGGTCACGCCGGCACGGCCCTTGCGCCCACCGAGGGCGAGCATGCTGGCGAAGAAGAGCCCGAGCAGGATGGTCAGCACCGGCACCAGGCCCAGCAGGATCGCGTTGTTCTTCAGCGCGTTCCACACGTAGCCGTCGTGCCACAGCGTCCTGAAGTTCGCCAGGCCCACCGGGTTGGCCTCGGCGGAGTAGCCCAGCCAGTCGGTGGTGGAGATCTGGAACGCCTGCAGGTACGGCGAGACGACGAAGAACACGTACAGCAGCACCGGTGGCACCAGGAACACGACGATCAGCGGCCACTTGCCATGTCTCACGAGGAGGACCTCTTCCGTTGGGGTGCGGCCGGTGGGGTCGACAGTTCCCCCACCGGCCGGTCGGACCGTCAGACCGCTCGCTTGTACTTCTTGATCGAGCTGTCCTGGGCGATCGAGTCGGCACCCTTCTGGCACTGGTCCAGGAATTCCGCGGGGCTCGTCCGGCCGCTGAAGAACTCGCCGCACGCGGCGTCGACGAGGTTGCGTTCCAACTTGCGGTAGTAGTTGTTGTAGACCCAGTTGAAGCCGTTGACGCCGGACGCGTCGAGGGCCTTGACCACGCTGTTCAGCCCGTACGGCAGTTCGACGCCCTCGGTGGAGCCGGCGACCACGGTGAGGCTGGCGACCTTCCTCGTGAAGTCCTGGGCGCCCTTCCTGGACAGCATGGTCCGGAAGTACTCCAGGCCACCGGCGCGGTTGCGGGCCTTGGCGGGCACCATGAACGGTTCACCGGCGGTGCCCCGGATCGCCTCGAACGGCAACTTGTCACCACTGCCCAGGCTCGGCGTCGGCGCGATGGTCATGTTGAACCCGGCCGGCGTGACGTCCTTCTGCTCGCTCTCCAACCAGGAACCGCAGGAGATGAACGCCGCCTTGCCCTGACACCAGGCGGTCTGCGACTGCTTGTGATCCAAACCGGACGAGCCGTCCAGGATGTACCGGTCCTTGACGATCTGGTACCAGGCGTCAGCGGCGGTCCGCATCGAGTCGGACTTCCAGGCGTTCGGCTCCAGGTTGTCGATGGCGGTCGCGACCGACGGGCCGCCGAGCTTGATCGCGGTGGCGATCACCGGCCAGCTCATGTAACGCGGGTGCAGACCGGCGTACGTCCACGGGGCGATCCCGGCGGCCTTGATCTGCTTGCAGAGCGCGATGTGCTGGTCCCAGGTCTTCGCGTACTCCCAGGAGCGGTCGGCGAACAGCTTGTCGGAGTGCCAGATGCCGTAGGCGGTGTACGTGTAGTTCAGGACCAGGAAGGCGCCGTCGTAGGAGCCGACCTCGACAGCGCCGGGCAGCAGGGTGTCCCGGACCGTCTTGCCGGGGACGTCGAGGCTCGGCGCGTCGAGCAGCTCACCAAGGTCGGCGAGAGCGTTCTGGCTGACCAGGCCGTTGAAGTCGATCTGGCCCGCGCCGGAGTTGTTGACCACGTCCGGAGGGGTGCCGTCGACGAATCGGGGCTGGAGGGTCTTGCTGATCTCCTGAGTGGCGGTGTGCTTGACCTTCGCCTTCGGGTACTTCTCGGTGTACATGGCCTCGTGGGCCTTGGCGTACTCCTCGCCGAACCCGCCGCCGAAGATCACCACGTCGAGTGGGGCGTCCTCCTTCACGCCGAGCGGGTTCTCGGCGCTCTTGGTGCCCTGGTAGGTGTCGGCACCGCTCTTGTCACCACCGCCGCTGGTGGCGCAGCCGGCCAGCAGACCGGCGGCGGGGGTGGCCAGCACGCCGGCGGCAGCGGTACGCCGCAGGATGTCACGCCTGTTCATGGGGTCTCCTCGGGTCGGGTCGGGCGGGCCGCCGGTGTCAGGGGGAGGCGACCGCCGCGCGAGGCGCGTTGATTCTCTTCAGTTCATGCTCTGTTGCTGAAGAATTTCTACGACAGCCGGGCCCGGACTTCAAGTCCTGACTGCCGAACCGTTATCGCCACCAGCGGCCACCGAGGTGCCGACGCGCCCTCGCACGCCGGCCGGTCAGCCGCACCCCGGCCGGCCGCAAGCAGCGCGTCGACGCGCTCCGTACGTCCATCACCGCAATGGTCGTTATCGGACACCGCCGCGACCGTTCACGGGGACTCTCGTACCCCGTCCGCCCGCACGTCAGGGTCAACGGCCCGGACCGGTCGGCCAAGGCGCAACGGCAGGTGCAGCGCGGCGACGACCACCGCGAAGGCCGCCCAACCGGCGCCCAGCGCCACGGTCGAGGAGACGTCCTGGAGGTAGTGGTACGCGGTGAGGAAACCGACGAGCGCGAGGCTGTTGCGGGCGAAGTGCCGGCTGAACTCGACCAACTGACGGCGGGCCTCGACAGCGACCAGCACCCCCGAGTACGGGAAGGTCACCACCATGCCGCGCAGCACGGCACCGAGGAGGGTGGTCAGCACCGCCCCAACGAAGATCACCATCAGCTTGAGCAGCGCCGGCAGCCCGTCCCGGCGGGCGTCGGCGACGGGCCGCGCATCCACGGGGGCGGGTCGCGCGGGGGCACGTCGGCGCAGCGCCAGCAGTGCCGCCAGCCACAGCACGAGCGTGCCGGTGAGCGCCACCCCGAACGGAATGTCGACGGCCAGCAGGCCGGCGCTGAGCGCCACGTAGACGACGATCCCCGCCCCGTCGGCGAGCAGGATCGGCCACCGCAGCCGCTGATGGGTGAACGCCACGGTGACGAAGAAGAGGTTGAGCCCGAGGACGCCGACCACCTGCGCGCCCTCCACCCGGTGACCGCTGCTGACCAGGGCGAGAGTCATCGGCAGAGGCAGGCTGTAGACCAGCGCTCGGAGCCGGACCGAACGGATCAGGCTGACCGCCCAGACCACTGCCGTCACCAGCAGGACCCCACTCCACGTCACGGCGCACCCGCCTCCGCCCCGTCGGGGCCGTCAGTCCTGGAAGGTCGCGGCGCTCGCGCAGAGGTCGAACACACGGGTGAGCCGGGCGACGTCCGTCCGGTTGACGGAGAACTGGTTCTCGCCGATCTCACCGTGGGCGGTCATGCGGGCCTCCCAACAGCTCGACAGGTCCCACAGCGTCAGATTGACGTGCAGGTGAGGGCTGACCACGCCGAGGGGCAGGAGGCCCACCCGGGCTCCGGCCGCGCGCTGCTCCTCGACCAGGGCGGTCAGCTCGTCGGTCAGGTTGGCGTAGACGAAGACCCGGGTGACCTGGACGCCCCGTTGCAGGGCCTCCACGTTGGCCTCCCAGTAGCGCCGGCCGATCTCACTGCGCCACCAGCTCAGCTCCCCGCTGACCCGGGGCATCACGTTGGTCAGGCCGTCCAACCGGTGCAGGCAGGCACGCGTCGCGCCGGCCAGGTCCTCGTCCTCGTCGCCCCGCCGGATGATCCGCCCGTACGCGAGTTGCTCGGCCTCCAACCGGAACTGCTCGTAGCGCCGCTGCGCCTCCACCGCGACCCGGGTGCCCGCGTGCTGCTCGGTCGCGTCCCGGATGGCCCCGGCCAGCTCCGTCGTGGTCTGCGCGATCCAGGGCGGCCCCTCCAGCAGGGTGCGGAGGTGGAACCGGCGCTCCGCGCGGGCCAGCGAATCCACCAACAGCGAGATGGTGATGCCCATCAGACCGGCCAGCAGCGACTCCACACCGGAGGCGGCGTTGCTGAGGTCGAGCGCGATGCTGAGGGTGATCGACAGCGTGATGCCGACCAGGGCCACCGGGTCGGTGTGCGCCACCAGGCGGAGGAACCCGCCGGACGACGTGCCGCCTCGTCGGCGTGGATGGACCACGTCACGGGTCATCGAACTCCCCCAATCACCGGCTGCCACCAGCGTAAACACCGGCAACAACAGCCCGAGGTGGCGCACCGGTAGCATCCGGCGGGTGCACAGAGCGGACGCTTCCCCGACGGTCACCGAGCGGATCACGCAGGACGTCCGGGCCTGGGTCTGCTCCACCGCGCTGCGCGGTCTGGTCCGCCACTTCGGCGGCGACTGGCCCGCCGGCGATCTGGCCGAGGTGCTGCGGTTCCTGGACGACTTCTCCGCCCGACACTGGGATTTCCGGGGCGGTCGGGAACGACCCGACGCTCGCGAGCCCGACCTCGATCCCGCCACCACGGCCCTGGTCCTCGACACGGCCGCCGCGCTCGGGCTGATCCACCCGGCGCCGCCGGCCCGCCCGGCGTACGCCCACCTGGTGGTGCTCGGCGGCCTGGCGCACGCGTGTGTCCGCCGCGTCGGGTACGCCGCGCACCTGCTCCGCGCCGGCCTCACGGTGACCGGCGAGGTCGCCGTGTTGGGCAGCTTCCGGCCGCTGTCGGACGCAGAACGCCGGATCCTGGCCGACGCGGGCCTGCCCGCCGACGCCACCGAGGTCGACGTGCTGGACACCGCCGTCCGGCGGGTGTTCGAGGTGGCTGGCCCGGCCGAGCAGGCCGGCGTCGACGCCGGTCACCCGCACCACTCCTGGTCGTCGCGGACCTACCGACCGGCAGGCCTCCCACCGGTGCGGGTGCTGGCCGCGCCGTCCAGCGAACCGGACCGCCGCCGGGCGCACACCGCCGACACGCAACGCTTCTGGGCCGGGCACGTCCGACTCGCCCCGGGCGACGAGGTGCTGACGGTCACCGCGCCGATCTACGTGCCGTTCCAGCACTGCGACGCGCTGCGCACCCTGGCCGTGCCCTACGGCTGCGACATCGAAACGGTCGGGGTGGACCCGGCGGTGGCGGACCTGGCCGTCCTACCCGAGCAGACGCTCACCCCGGGCCGTTACCTCCAGGAGATCCGCTCGGCGATCCGCTCGATGCGTGCCCTGCACAGCGGGCTGCGATCCGACTGAGGCATCAGCCGGCCGGATCGGCTCGCCTGGCTCAGCCGGCCGTGTCGGCGACCGCCTGGGCGAAGACCTCGGAGCGGTGCTCGAAGTTGCGGAACCGGCCGTAGCTGGGCGCGGCCGGCGACAGCAGCACCACCCCGCCGACCGGGGTCACCTCCCGGGACAGCCGTACCGCGTCCACCAGGTCGTCGACCACCTCGGTCCGTACCTTCGGCAGGTTGGCGAGCGCCTCGACGATGCGTACGCCGCTGTCCGGGATCCCGATCACGGTCAGCTCCCGCTCGGCCAGGTGCTCGGCCAACGGCGTGTAGTCCAGCCCTCGGTCGTTGCCTCCGACGATCACCGTCAACGGCCGCCCGTCGTACGCGTCGATCGCGTGCATCGCCGCGTACGGGCTGGTGGCGAGCGTGTCGTCGACGAAGGTCAGCCCGGACGGGTCGGTGATCTCGGTGAGCCGGTGGGCCAACCCCTGGAACTCGGCGACCGCGATGGCGAGGTGGTCCTTGCCGGCCACCACGTCGACGCCGAGCGCGTCGAGGACGGCGAGCGCGACGCACAGGTTGCCCTCGTTGTGCCGGCCGACCAGCGGGAGCACGGCACGCGGGAAGAGTGGCTGGTCACCGAGGTGGAACCACGGAGTGCCGTCGGCGCCGGTGGCGACGTGGGTGCTGTCGGGGCGACCTGCCCGTACCGCCGGCATCTCCCCCAACTCGGCGGCGAGCCTCGGGTCGCCACCGTTGACGACGATCGTCTGCGGGTCGTGGGCGAGCAGGTTCAGCTTGTCCCGGTAGTACTCCCGCTCCCCACCGTGCGCGTCCAGGTGTTCGGGGAAGAGCGCGGTGACCACCGCCACCCGCGGCGAGTCGGCGAGATCGCTGCACTGGTAGCTGGACAGCTCCAGCACGTACAGCTCCGCCTCGGGCAGGTCCAGGGTCGGCACCCCGATGTTGCCACCGAAGACGTTCGGCCGGCCCATCGCGGTGAGCAGGTGACTGATCAGGCTGGAGGTGGTGCTCTTGCCCTTGCTGCCGGTGACCCCGACGGTGCGGGCCGCGTGGTCGGCCATCCACAGCGCGGTGCCCTGGGTCACCATGACCCCGCGTCGACGCAGTTCGACGAGCCACGGGTGGGTCTGGGGCACGCCCGGGGAGCGGACCACCACGTCCGCGGCGGCCAGCCGTTCGAAGCCCGCCTCGCCGGTCACCAGCGGCGCCGCCTCGGCCAGCGGGCCTTCCCAGGGCAGCGACAGGAAGTTCGCGCTGTCGTCGACGGCGACCAGGTCGGCCGGGCCGTGGGCGGCGATCGCGGTCACAGCGGCCCGACCCTCCCGACCGGCGCCCCAGACGGCGACGGTACGTCCGCGCAGGTCAGACAGGCGCACGGGGTTCTCCTCGGGGGTTACGGTGGCGGCGGGGCAGGCCCGGTCCGGACACGGCCGGACGAACCAGGGCCTAGTATGGCGTGTGCCTAACGAGCAGCTACGGCGGATGGACGCCTTCACCTTTCCGTCCTACTCGATCGACTTCGCCACCGGCGAGGTGTTGTTCGACTACGCCCTGACCGGTCCGGCCGGTGAGCAGCGGTTCACCGAGGTGATCACCCTTCCGCTGCCGGCGGAGCCGCCCTCGGACGAGACCGTGGCGACCCTCAACCGGGTGCTGGAGGTGCTGCACCTCGTCGCCGGCGTCAGCTACTACAAGGCCGCAGCGCCGCCCCGGCTGGTGTTGCCGGCGCCGCTGGGCGCGGCCGTCGTCGACTACGTCACGGCCATCTACACCAAGGGCCTCGCCGAGTACGCGTACCGCAACCAGCTGCCGCACGTGCTCCAGCTGCGCCCGGAGGTGCCGGCCGGCTCGCCGGAGCCGCCCCGGGTGTACGACGACTCCGACCGTCGCCCGCTCTCGGCGGTGGGTGGTGGCAAGGACTCGATCGTCAGCCTGGAGGCGCTGCGTCGCGCCGAACTGGACCCGGTGCCGTTCTCGGTCAACCCGAACCACGTGATCGTGGCGGTCAACGAGGCGTCCGGGCTGACCCCGCTGGCCGCCCGGCGGCGGATCGACCCGGTGTTGTTCGACCTGAACAAGGCCGGCGCGCTGAACGGGCACATCCCGGTCACGGCGATCAACTCGCTGATCGCGGTGGCCACCGCCGTGCTGCACGGGCTGGGCCCGGTGGTGATGTCCAACGAGCGTTCGGCGTCCGACCCGAACCTGGTCTGGGACGGCCACGAGATCAACCACCAGTGGTCCAAGGGCGTCGAGGCGGAAGGGCTGCTGCGGTCGGCGCTGGCCGAGCACGCCGGCCTGACCGACCCGTACTTCTCGCTGCTGCGGTCGCTGTCGGAGCTGCACATCGCCCGGCTGTTCGCCGAGACCACCCGGTACGACGACGTGGTGACCAGTTGCAACGCCGCGTTCAAGCTGCACGACGCGAGCGAGCGCTGGTGCCGCGACTGCCCGAAGTGCCGTTTCGTCTTCCTGGCCATGGCGCCGTTCATGTCGCGGGAGCGGGTCACGCACATCTTCGGCGGTGACCTGCTCGCCGACCCGGAGCAGATCCCCGGCTACCGGGAGCTGCTGGGCGTGGACGGGCACAAGCCGTTCGAGTGCGTGGGCGAGGTCGAGGAGTCGGTGGTGGCCCTCGGCCTGCTCGCCGAGCAGGACCAGTGGCGCGACGCCCCGGTGATCCGCGCCCTGGTGGAGGCCGTCCCCGCAACAGCCTGGTCCGCGGTCGCGTCGACTGACGTCTTCACCCCCGGCGGCCCCCACCACATCCCCCCGACCTACGCAAAAACCCTGAACCTCTAACCCCCACCGTGGTGATCAAGAGGTTTGCGTCAGAAATCGCGCTTCTGGTGACGCAAACCTCTTGATCACCACGAGAAGGCCGGGGTCAGGGGGTGCGGACTGCTTCTAGGGCCAGCAGGGCCACGTGGAGGGAGAGGCTGGCCTCTACCGAATCCAGGTCGACGTCGAGGATGCGGGCGATGCGGGCCAGGCGTTCGTAGAACGCGGGGCGGGACAGGTGGGCGGCGGCGGCGCCGGCGGTCTTGTTGCGGCCCTGTTCGAGGTACGCGCGCAGGGTGTCGAGCAACTGCTCCCGGGGGTGCCGGGCGTCGTACTCCAACAGTGCGCCGAGTTCACGTTCCACGAAGGTCTGCAGGCGGGGCTCGTCGCGCAGCAGGTGCAGCAGCCCGGCCAGTCCGACGTGCGGTAGACGGAAGACCGGCAGGTCCCGCCGGTCCCGGCGGGCGGCTTCGGCGATCTGCCGTGCCTCGACCAGCGAGCGTCGGGCCTCCCGCACGCTCGCCACCCCGGAACCGGCGGCCACGATCACCGCGCCCGCCCCGACACCCCGGGCCGGATCGGCACCGGATGCCGCCCGGCCCGTGCCGGAGTCGAGGCGTACCCGACGGAGTGCGGTGGCGAACGCGGACAGCGCGCGGTCCTCGGCGGCCGGGTCGGTCAGAGCCAGCAGCACGCCCACCGAGTTGTCGTCGACCGCGCTGGTCAGCGCGGTCAGCTTCGCCTCCCGCAGCGCCTGACCGACCGCCTCGGAGAGGTCCCGCAGCCGGGCCTGCCCCGCCTCCGGGCCGTTCTCCCCGACCAGGTCCTCGGCCCGGTGTCGGACCATCACTCCGACCAGGTGCCGACGGTCGAGCACCACACCGAGCGCCTTGGCCCGCAGCGCGACCTCGTCCACCGGCCGGGAGTGGTCGAGCAGCGCGGTGAGCAGGGTGCGGTGGATCTGCCGTTCCAGCCCTTCGGCGTCGCGGCGGATCAGCCGACCCAACGCGAGGGTGGACGCGGCCCGTTCGAGGAGGATGGTGAGCCGGGTGGGCGGGCCGGCGGTCGGCTCGCCGGCCTGGGCGCTGGGAACGTCGCCGCTGGCCGGCCAGCGCAGCAGCAGCCGCCCCCAGTCCTGACCCCGCGCGCCGACGGCGGTGACCAGCCAACCGCTGTCCCTGTCGTACGCGGTACGCCCGGCCAGGGGGATCCGCCGGGAGTGTTGCTCCCAGCCGTCGAGCAGCAGTTCGGCGCTCTCGCCCGCCGGGTCGTACCCGAGCACCTGCCGGGAGAGGTTCTCCAGGACCACCGGGCACCCGGACAGTTCGGCGGCCTGTCGGATGACCTCGGCGGTGTCGGCGCCCTCGACGGACAGGTCGTTGAAGCGCTGGTGGATCTCCTCGGTGGCGCGCAGCTCGGTGAGCTGCGCGTCGACGATCAGCGCGTGCACCGCCTCGGTGATCCGCACGAACGGGGTGGCCCGACGCAGCTCCACCAGGGGAAGCCCGCGCCGCTCGGCGGCGGCGACCATCACCCGGGGCACCCCGGTGAGGTAGCGGCGGCCCAGCTCGACGACGAGTCCGGAGACGCCGACGTCGGCGAGGTCGCCGATGAACGCGCGCAGCCCCGCGTCGTCGCCGGGAAGGCCGATGCCGGTGGTGAGCACCAGCTCGCCGCCGCCCAGCAGGGTGGCGATGTCCGGCACCTCGGCGATGTGTATCCACCGGACCGGCCGGTCCAGCTCCGCGTCTCCGGCGACCACGCGCGGCGCGCCGTGGCGGACGGGGTCCAGGGCGAGGACCTCACGGACGGTAGGGAACACGGCCGCCACGCTACCGTCCGTGACGCCGGATCTCGAAACAGCGGCCGGCGACGCGAGCCGGGGCGGCGGCGTGGGCTGCCCCGGCTCGGCGGCGTGGTGGGACGAACTCAGTCGACGCCGAACTCCATCGCGGCGCGGTCGAGCGCCTCGTCCTCGGCGGAGGCGACACCCCGGGAGGCGATGGCTTCCGCGCCGCCCTCCGGCATCGCGCCGATCAGCCCGGTCGAGGCCGCCTGCGCGGCGCCGATCACCCGCTGCGGGGCCGCGCCGCCGACCATGCCCAGGGAGGCGTACTGCTCCAGCTTCGCCCGCGAGTCGGCGATGTCCAGGTTGCGCATGGTGAGCTGGCCGATCCGGTCGGACGGGCCGAACGCCGAGTCCTCGGTGCGTTCCATGGACAGCTTGTCGGGGTGGTAGCTGAACGCGGGACCGGTGGTGTCCAGGATCGAGTAGTCCTCACCCCGGCGCAGCCGCATCGTCACCTCGCCGGTGACGGCGGTGCCGACCCAGCGCTGCAACGACTCGCGCAGCATCAGCGCCTGCGGGTCCAGCCAGCGACCCTCGTACATGAGTCGGCCGAGACGGCGACCCTCGTTGTGGTAGTTGGCCAGGGTGTCCTCGTTGTGGATGGCGTTGACCAGCCGCTCGTACGCGTAGTGCAGCAGCGCCATGCCGGGCGCCTCGTAGATGCCCCGGCTCTTGGCCTCGATGATCCGGTTCTCGATCTGGTCGGACATGCCCAGGCCGTGCCGGCCGCCGATGGCGTTGGCCTCCAGCACCAGGTCGACGGCGCTGCCGAACTCCTTGCCGTTGATCGTCACCGGGCGGCCCTGGTCGAAGCCGATGGTGACGTCCTCGGTCGGGATCTCCACCGCCGGGTCCCAGAAACGGACACCCATGATCGGGTTGACCGTCTCGATGCCGGTGTCGAGGTGCTCCAGGGTCTTCGCCTCGTGCGTGGCGCCCCAGATGTTGGCGTCGGTGGAGTAGGCCTTCTCGGTGCTGTCCCGGTAGGGCAGGCCGCGCTCCTGCAGCCACTCCGACATCTCCTTACGGCCACCCAGTTCGGTGACGAAGGCGGTGTCGAGCCACGGCTTGTAGATCCGCAGCATCGGGTTGGCCAGCAGGCCGTACCGGTAGAACCGCTCGATGTCGTTGCCCTTGAACGTCGAGCCGTCGCCCCAGATCTGGACGTCGTCGGAGATCATCGCCCGCACCAGCAGCGTTCCGGTGACGGCGCGGCCCAGCGGGGTCGTGTTGAAGTACGCCCGCCCGCCGGAACGGATGTGGAACGCGCCGCAGGTCAGCGCCGCGAGGCCCTCCTCGACCAGGGCGGCGCGGCAGTCGACCAGGCGGCCCAACTCGGCACCGTAGCTGAGCGCGCGACCGGGCACCGACGCGATGTCGGGCTCGTCGTACTGGCCGATGTCGGCGGTGTAGGCGCAGGGAATCGCGCCCTTGTCGCGCATCCACGCGACAGCTACAGAGGTGTCGAGGCCGCCGGAGAAGGCGATGCCGACACGTTCGCCGGTGGGCAGGGAGGTGAGAACCTTGGACACGGGGAAAATTATGCAATAGAACGCATGGCCATGCAAGTCGAAGGGGTTACTCGCTGTCGCTCGGCGCGTCGTCGCGGCCCAACTCCCAGAACGCCACCGCCGCCGCGGCGGCCACGTTCAACGAGTCCACCCCGCGCCGCATCGGGAGGACCACCCGCACGTCGCTGGCCGCCTGAGCCGCCGCGGTCAGACCGGGCCCCTCGGCCCCGAGCAGCAACGCCGCCCGCTCGCGCTGCGCCGGGGTCAACCGCTGCATGGGTACGGCGTCCGGCGCGGGCGTCATGGCGAGCACCGTGAAGCCCGCCTCGCGCACCTGGTCCAGGCCCGCCGGCCAGCGATCGAGCTTGGCGTACGGCACCGCGAACACCTCCCCCATGCTGACCCGCACACTGCGCCGGTACAGCGGGTCCGCGCAGGTCGGCGACAGCAGCACCGCGTCGACGCCGAGCGCGGCGGCACCCCGGAAGATCGCCCCGAGGTTGGTGTGGTTGTTGACGTCCTCCAGGATCACGATCCGGCGCGCGGCGGCGAGCACCTCGGCCGCCGTCGGCAGCGACCGGCGGTGGAACGACGCCAACACCCCACGGTGTACGTGGAAACCGGTGGCCTGTTGCAACACGTCGGGCGTGGCGGCGTAGACCGGCGCGTCGCCGGTGTCCAGGTCGGCGAGCTGGTCGATCCGCTTGGCGTCGACGAGGTACGACCGGGCCGGGTAGCCCGCGCGCAGCGCCCGGCGCAGCACCAGCTCCCCCTCGGCGATGAACAGTCCGTGCGGCGGTTCCCAGCGGGTGCGCAGCTCGACGTCGGTGAGCGCTCGGTAGTCGGCGATCCGGTCGTCGTCAGGGTCGGTGATCTGGTGGACGGGCACCCGACGATTCTGCCGGACGCCGAGACCCGCACTCCGACACCTCTCAGGTGCGTTGTTTTGTCCGGATAAGAAGGGGAATGACCGGCGCAGTAGTGATCCGACGGGAAGGACCAGTCAGGTGAGCACCGACCAGACGGCACCACACCAACCGGGCGCTCTGCCCCGGCACCCGACGGTCGCCGACCACATCGTGTCGCGACTGTTCAGCTGGGGTGTGCACCGCTACTTCGGCTACCCCGGCGACGGCATCAACGGCATGACCTCCGCCCTGCAGCGCACCAGCGAGCGCGCCCAGTTCATCCAGGTACGCCACGAGGAGACCGCCGGTTTCGCCGCCTCCGCCCACGTCAAGTACGGTGGCGGGCCACTCGGCTGCGCCCTGGTCACCAGCGGACCCGGTGCGATCCACCTGCTCAACGGCCTGTACGACGCGAAACTCGACCACCAGCCCGTGATCGCCCTGGTCGGACACACCGCGACCACCGCCGAGGGTGGCGGCTACTACCAGGAGGTCGACCTGCTCGCCCTCTACAAGGACGTGGCAGCGGCGTTCCTGGCCCAGCTCGACCACCCCGCGCAGGTCCGGCACCTGGTCGACCGCGCGTGCCGCACGGCGCTGGCCCGACGCACCGTCACCGCCCTCATCCTTCCCCTCGACATCCAGGACGAGCCGGCAGTCGTGGACCCGCCGCACGCGCACGGCTACTACCAGACCAGCAACGCGCCGAGCAGCACGCCGACAGTGCCGCCGGAGGCGGACGTACGCCGGGCCGCCGAGGTGCTGCGCGGCGGGCAACGGGTGGCGATGCTGGTCGGGCAGGGCGCGCTCGGCGCGCGTGACGAGGTCCGCGAGATCGCCGACCGGCTCGGTGCCGGGGTGGCCACTGCCCTGCTCGGCTTCACCGCTGTCGACCACCGCGAGCCGTGGGTGACCGGCGCGATCGGGCTGCTCGGCACCCGACCCAGCTGGCAGCTCATGAGCGACTGCGACCGGCTGCTGATCGTGGGCAGCAACATGCCGTACTCGGAGTTCTACCCGAAACCCGGGCAGGCCCGCGCGGTGCAGATCGACCTGGACGGCACCCAGCTCGGGCTGCGGTACCCGACCGAGGTGAACCTCACCGGCGACGCCCGACCCACAGTGCGGGCACTGCTGAACGAGCTGGGCCCCGGCCCCGCACCGACCGCCTGGCGGGTGGAGATCGCCGAGGCGACCTCGGCCTGGCGTCGGGTGCAACGCGACCTTGCCGAGCAGTCCGCCGACCCGGTCAACCCGCAGTTGCTCTTCCACACCCTCAACGAACGGCTGCCCGACGACGTGCTGCTCGCCGTCGACTGCGGCACCACCACCGCCTGGTACGCCCGGCACATCCAGGTCCGTCCCGGGATGCTGGCCAGCCTGTCCGGCACGCTGCTGTCCATGGGCGGCGCCATGCCGTACGCGCTGAGCGCCAAGTTCGCCCACCCGGACCGGCCGCTGGTGGCGATGATCGGCGACGGGGCGATGCAGATGAACGGGGTCAACGAGCTGATCACCGTGGCCAAGTACTGGCGTAGCTGGGCCGACCCCCGGTTCGTGGTGCTGGTGCTCAACAACCGGGACCTGGCGTTCGTCAGCTGGGAACAACGCTCCACCGAGGGGACGCCGATGTTCCCGGACAGCCAGCAGCTACCGGACATCGCCTACCACCAGTGGGCGGAGGTGCTCGGGCTGCGCGGCGAGCTGGTCGACTCACCGGAGCAGGTGCCCGGCGTGTGGGACCGGGCGCTGTCCGCCGACCGGCCGGTGGTGATCAACGCCCTGGTCGACCCGGCCGAGTTGATGCTCCCGCCGCACTTCACCGCCGAGCAGGCCCGCAAGACCGCGGCGGCGGTGCTGCGGGGCGACACCGACTGGGCCGGAATCATCCGCCGCGGCCTACCGGCCACCCTGGCCAGCTACCGCCCCCGCCGCCGCGACCGCTAACCCGCCCCCGCCCCACCCCCGCCCCCCGCCCCCGCCACCCCCCGCCCCCCAGGCCGTCGATCATGGAGTTGTGGTGGTGGATGAAGGCCGCAATTAGGTGCACGACGGGCACCACAAGTCCATGATCGACGGGGCGGGGCGGCGGGGGCGGGGGCGGGGCGGGGCGGCGTGGGCGGGGCGGGGTGGGGCGGGGCGGGGTGGGGCGGGGTGGGGCGGCGTGGGCGGCGGCGTGGGTGGGGCGGCGTGGGTGGGGCGGGGCGGGGCGGGGTGGGGGGTGGGGTTAGCCTCGGCGGTTCAGCCAGCGTTCCAGCGGGGACAGGCGGTCCTCGTCCTGGTTCTGCGGGGTCTGCGGGACCGTCGGCCGCTCGACCGGGCGGTGGGGGTCGCCGGCCAGCTTCTTGCTGGGCGCTGCGAACGCCTTCTCCGGCTGGCCCTTGACGGCGGTGGCGATGACCCGGGCGACCGCGTCGATCACCTTGGTCTGCACCGCGGAACCCACCGAGTCGGCCGGGTCGTCCGGGTTGGCGGCGATGCCGGCCACCGCGACCTGCGGGGTGAAACCGACGAACGTCTCGGTGGAGTTCTGCTCCGAGCTGCCCGTCTTACCCGCCACCGGCCGGCCGTCGAGGATGCCGTTCACACCGGTGGCGGTGCCACCGTTGCACTGCCCGAACGCGGACTGCTGACCCACCGGGCAGCGAGCGGCGTCGGTCGCGGCCCGGGCGACGTCGGGGTAGAGGACCCGCTTGCAGGACGGCTGACCGACCGGCACCGTCGCACCGCTCGCGTCCTTCACCGATACCACCGGCACCGGGGTGCAGTAGGTGCCCTCGGCGGCCACCGTGGCGTACGCGTTGGCCAGGTCCAGCGGGGTGGTGGCGGCTACGCCGAGGGTGAACGAACCCCAGTTCGCGGCGTTGTTCTTCGCGAAGGCCGCGTCCGAGTCGGCGCGGAGGGTGATGCCCAGCCGCTGCGCCATCTCGACCACCTTGTCCTGGCCGACCTGCTCGGCCAACCAGACGAAGTAGGTGTTCACCGAGCGGCCGAAGCCGTCCCACATCATCCGGTACCCGTCCATCCAGTCCGGGTTGGCGTTCGCCGGGCACCAGCGGCCGTCGCAACTGCCCGGGCCCTCGGCGGCGTACCGGGTGGGCAGCTTGGCCGGCGCGTCGAAGCCGGTGGAGAGGGTACGGCCCGACTCCAACGCGGCGAGCATGGTGAACAGCTTGAACGTCGAACCCGCCTGGTACCCGTCGACGCTGGCCCCACCGGAGATCAACGGGTTCACGGTGTTCGGGTGGTTCGCCTGCCCGGCCGGGTTGTCGGCCAGGCTGTAGTGCCGGTTGACCGCCATCGCCAGCACCTGTCCGGTGCCCGGCTGGACCGCCGCGATCGGCAGGGCGCGCTTGTTGTCGTACCCGTACACCTTGGTGGCCTGCTGCTGCGCGGTGGCCTGGATCTTCGGGTCCAGCGTGGTGATCACGGTGTAGCCGCCCGAGCGCAGGGCCTGCTCGCGCTCCGCGACGGTGGCGCCGAACGCCGGCTGGCTCCGCCACCACTGCCGCAGGTAGTCGCAGAAGAATCCCCAGTCGTCGTGACCCTGGGCGACAGCCGTGCAGCCGTTGGGCTGGGCGGTCGGGTGCAGGGTCAGCGGCTCCGTCTTGGCCTGGGCGGCCTGCGCCGCGGTGATCGCGTTGGTGGCGACCATCGAGTCCAGTACGTACGACCGGCGGGCCAGCGCCTCGTTCTTGTCCCCGTCGATCGGGCTGTACGCGTCCGGGGACTGCACCAGGCCGGCGAGCAGGGCCGACTCGGCGAGGGTCAGCTGTGCCGGCGGTTTGCCGAAGTACCGCTGGCTGGCCGCCGCGATCCCGTACGCGCCGGAGCCGAAGTAGGCGATGTTCAGGTACCGGTCGAGGATCTCGTCCTTGCCGAGGTTCTTGTCCAACGCGCTCGCGTACCTGATCTCCTGGATCTTGCGGCCGACGGTGGGGTCGGTGGCGGCGGCGCGCTCCTCGGCGGTGCGGGTGGGGTCGGTCTTGAGCACGTTGCGGACGTACTGCATGGTCAGCGTCGAGCCGCCCTGCTCGGTGCCGCCGCCCTTGACGTTGGCCACCAGCGCCCGGGCGAGGCCGCGCAGGTCAGCGCCACCGTGGTCGTAGAAGCGCCGATCCTCGGCCGCCACGATCGCCTGCCGCATCACCGGGGCGATGTCCGCCAACGGGACGTCGGTACGGTTCACGTCGTAGAACGTGGTGAGCAGCGTCTTGCCGTCGTTGGCGTAGAGGTACGAGCGCTGCGGGGTGGCCGGGGTCTTCAGCGATGCCGGCAACGCGGCGTACGAACCGAGGGCGGCACGGGCGCTGAGCCCGAGCAGCAGGTTGCCCGGGAGCGCGGCGACGGCCAGGACGAGCCCGGCCAGCACGCCGGCGAGCAGCACGGTGAACAGCCGCGACAGCGGCGAGCGGGAGGCGGCCATGCTCCCCAGCATTGCCACAAAAACCGCTAACCGACCAGCCGAGCAGAACGATTGTCAGCAACTTCACGGCCCCCCACCAGCCAATCCCCAACGCCCCCACCCTCAGCTCGGTGATCAAGAGGTTCGCGTCAGATGAGGGCCGATTCTTGACGCAAACCTCTTGATCACCGGGGACAGGTCAGGGGGACCGGTCAGGGGGACCGGTCAGGGGGCCGGGGTGCTCAGGCTGGCGCTGGCGGCGTCTCGTGCGGTTTCGCGGGGCATCAGGCGGCCGGAGCGGTAGCCGATGCCGATGCCGGCGATCAGCACGAAGATCGCGCCGAACGTCTGGAGCGAACCGATCAGGGCGCCACCGAGGCCGAGAAGCGGAGCAGCGATGATCAACATGATGCCGTCGCCGAGGCTGAACGTGCCCGAGCGGGCTACCGCCCACCCGGTGAGGAACCAGCCCACGCTGTAGAAGGTCGCCCCGAGCAGGACCAGCGAGCGTGCGGTGGTGCCGAAGACCGGTGTCTGCTCGGCGAGCCCGGCGAAGGGCAGCATCAGCACCGTACCGGCGATGCTGACCAGCAGCCCGGCAGCCGCCACCCGGCGGCTGCGGGTCGCGGCGAGCAGCCCGGCGAGGGCCAGCAGCGCGAGCAGGCCGAGCCACACCGCGGCCACCCAACCGATCAGGTACACCGCCCGGCCGTCGGCCGGATAGGGGTCGTTGCCCACCCCGCCGTCGCTGGCCATCGCCACCGCGCCGTAGAGGATGGCGTACGCGGGCAGCAGCCACACGGCGGCGCGCGCGAACTTCCGCACCGACCAGGCCCAACTGGCGTTCGTGGCCGGAGCGCCCGGGGTCGGCTCGCCGACGAAGGGCAGTACGCCGAAACCGCCACCGGTGCGGCGGGACCCCAGCGGGGCGACCGGGTCGTGCGCGCCCCGCACCCGGGCCGAGGACCACATCCGATTCGCCGGATCCTTCATGCGTCACCTCGCTCGTCCACGAGCGGTGCGAGACGCGCCGGGGCGCCCCGATTGCCTGGTCACCACCCGTCCTAGGACCGATCGTGGCAGGCGTCGGAGCGCCCCATGAGCATTTCTCGTATTAACGCCGGATTGCCGGCCTGTGTACCAGGATCAGCCGCGCTCACGCTCGTCGGCCGGGTCCTCGACCAGACTCAGCGGAGACACCGGCTCCGGTGCCGGCAGCCCCTGCGGCTTGCTTGCGCCGGTGGCCTGCGCCTCGGCGACGCGTACCTCGTCGTGGATCTGCTGGGCCGCCGCGGCTGCGGCCTCGGCGGCCTCCGCGGCCTCGCGCTCCACCTGGCTCGCGTGGTCCGCGGCCTCCGGCGCCGGCAGGTCCCCCACCATCTGGCTCAACCCACCGAGGGCACCGCCCATCCCCTCCAGGGCCTTGGTCAGCTCGGCCGGGACGATCCAGACCTTGTTGGCGCTGCCCTGGGCGATCTGCGGAAGGGCCTGGAGGTACTGGTAGGCGAGCACCTTCTGGCTCGGGTTCGCCTGGTGGATCGCGTCGAAGACCGTGCGGATCGCCTTCGCCTGACCCTCGGCCTGCAGGATGCGGGCCTGCCGGTCACCGTCGGCCCGCAGCACCGCCGACTGCTTCTCACCCTCGGCGGTGAGGATCTGCGACTGCTTGTGCCCCTCGGCGGTCAGGATCGCCGCGCGGCGGTCCCGCTCGGCGCGCATCTGCTTCTCCATGGAGTCGCGGATGCTGGCCGGCGGCTCGATCGCCTTGATCTCCACACGGGTCACCTTGATGCCCCAGCGGCCGGTGGTCTCGTCCAGCACCCCGGACAGGTGCCGGTTGATCTCGTCGCGGCTGGTCAGCGCCCGCTCCAGGTCCAGCGAACCGATCACGTTACGCAGCGTGGTGACGGTGAGCTGCTCGATGGCCTGCAGGAAGCTGGAGATCTCGTAGGTCGCGCGAACCGAGTCGACCACCTTGAAGTAGAGGACCGTGTCGATCGAGACCACCAGGTTGTCCGAGGTGATCACCGGCTGCGGCGGGAAGCTGACCACCTGCTCCCGCATGTCGACCTTGGTACGAACCGCGTCGATGAACGGCACCAGCAGGTTGAGGCCGGGGCTGAGGGTGCGCTTGTACTTACCGAGCCGTTCCACCACGTCCTGGCGCTGCTGCGGCACGATCCGCACCGCCTTCGCCAGCGTTATCACGGCGATCAACGCCACCGCGATGATCAGCACCCCAATGACTGTCATCCCGTTCACCCTCTCGCTTCCGGCAGCTCGCCGGGGGAAGAAACATCGTCCTGCCACACCAGGGCGGTCGCGCCCCGGACCTTTATCACCCGAACCCGTTGGCCGGGGTCGTGAACCTGCGTCGTGTCGTACGACCGGGCGGTCCACAGCTCGCCGTCGATCTTGACGAGACCGTGCTCGGCGTCCACCCGTTCCAGCACCAACGCCGTGGAGCCCTCGATCGCCTCCACGCCGAACGGCTGCTCGCCGCTGTCCAGCGCGGAACGTTGGTGCCGCCGGATGACCGGCCGGGCCACCACCAGGCTCAACGCCGACACCACAGCGAAGACCAGCGCCTGCACCGCCACCGGCGCGCCCAGAGCGGCAGCCCCGGCGGCGGCGAACGCACCGACCCCGAACATGATCAGAAATAGCGTCGTCGTGAAGATCTCGGCGACCGCCAGCAACACACCCAATACGATCCACACCACCGCGTCCACCCCACGATCGTGACACGCACATGCACGCGCGGCCTCCCCGCGAAGATCAGTAGGCTCGGCGGGGCCCTCTCTGACCGTGATCCGGGCGCCCGACCCCGAGGAGACACCGTTGTCACTGCTGCCCGAGACCGCCCGACAGATCGACGACCAGGTCGCCCAGGCACAGCGCGACGGGCACGCCCCGTCGCTGGTGGTGGGCGTCGTCCGCGACGGCACCCTGACGCACGTGGCCACCGCCGGCGAGCACCCCCGCCCGGACGTCGACCTGCAGTACCGGCTGGGCTCGATCAGCAAGACGATGACCGCGACCCTGATCATGCAGCTGCGCGACGCCGGCCGGCTCGCCCTCGACGACCCGCTGGAGAGGCACCTACCGGGCACCGGCCTCGGCACGCTCACCGTGCGCCAACTCCTCGGGCACGCCAGCGGCCTGCAACGCGAACCCGACGGCGACTGGTGGGAGCGGACCGAAGGCGTCGACCTGCCCACCCTGCTCGCCGGGGTCACCGCCGACAAGATCGCTTACCCGCCGCACGCCACGTACCACTACTCCAACCTGGCGTACGGTCTGCTCGGCGGAGTGCTCGAAGCGCTCACCGGAACTCCCTGGGTCGACCTGCTCGCCCAGCGGATCCTCACTCCGCTGGGCATGGGTCGCACCACGTACGACGCGACCGAGCCGTACGCGCGCGGCTACGTCGTCCACCCCTGGCACGACACCCTGCGCGAGGAGCCGCGCACCGACACCGGCGCGATGGCCCCCGCCGGGCAACTCTGGTCCACGATCGAGGACCTGGGCCGGTGGGCCGCGTTCCTGGCCGACCCCGACCCGTCGGTGCTGGCCGCCGACACACTGACCGAGATGTGCTCCCCCGTCGTCATCAGCGACCACGAGGCCTGGACCCACGGGCACGGCCTCGGCCTGGAGCTGTTCCGGGAAGGCAACCGGGTGTACGTCGGACACGGCGGATCGATGCCCGGCTACGGCGCCTCGCTGGCCGTGCACCGGCCCAGCCGTACCGCAGTGGTCGGCCTGGTCAACGCGTACACCCTGCGCAACGTGCACCTCGGCGCGCTCGGACGGCGGCTGCTCACGATGGTGGTGGACACCGAACCCGCGCCGGTCGCCCCGTGGCGGCCGGCCACCACCCCGCCGCCCGCCGAACTCGCCGAGCTGACCGGCCGCTGGTGGTGGATGGGCACCACCATCGAGGTGTACGCGGACGCCGACGGCGATCTGCGCGCCGGCCCGGTCGGCGCACCGAACCTCCACTTCGTCGCCGAGGGCCCCGACCGCTGGCGTGGACGAGCCGGTGGACAGGACGGCGAGATCCTCACCGTGCGCCGCGACGAGCAGGGCCGGGCGGTCGCGCTGGACATCGCCACCTTCGTCTACACCCGCACCCCCGACCAGGAGCCCTGAGCACGAGCCGCCCTGGCCCGCGCCTCGCCCGCGTCCACCCCGATCCGAACCACGCCCGACCCACCGCGCCCCGGCCCGACCCGCCCTGGCCCGACCCGCCGCGCCTTGCTCTGGCGCGCCTTGCCCTGGCGCGCCTTGCCCTGGCGCGCCTTGCCCTGGCGCGCCTTGCCCTGGCGCGCCTTGCCCTGGCGCGCCTTGCCTGCAAGATCCGCACAACATCAGGGACGTTGCTGCCTCCGCGCGCGATGAGACAGCAACATCAGGGCGGGCGAGCGGGCGGCGGGAGGCGGGCGGCGGCGGCGGGCGGCGGCGGGGCGGGGCGGGGCGGGGCGGTGGGTCAGGCTGGTTCGGTGACGAAGTCGATGAGGCGTTCCATGGCGTTGATCAGTGGGGTCTCCACGTCGGCGAAGCTGTTCACCCGGGACAGGATGTGCCGCCACATGTCGGCTGGCTCGGCCACCCCGAGGGCCGCGCAGACCCCCTCCTTCCACGGTCGTCCCGGCGGCACCACCGGCCACGCCGCGATGCCCAGCGCCGTCGGCTTGACCGCTTGCCAGATGTCCACGTAGGGATGGCCGGTCACCAGCACGTACGGCGAGGTCACCCGGGCCACGATGCGGCTCTCCTTGCTGCCCGGCACCAGGTGGTCGACGAGGACGCCGAGTCGTCGGGTCGGGGCGGGGCCGAAGTCGCGTACGTCGGCGTCGAGGGCGTCGATGCCGTCCAGCGGCTCCACGACGACGCCCTCGATGCGCAGGTCGTCGCCCCAGATGCGCTCGACCAGCGCGGCGTCGTGGATGCCCTCCACCCAGATCCGGCTCGCCTTGGCGACCTGCGCCCAGACGTTGTCCACCGCCACCGAGCCGGACGCCGTGCGTCGACGGGCCGCCGGCACCGGCGCGCGGGCGGGCCGGCGCAGGGTGACCGGGCGACCGTCCAGCAGGAACGCCGCGGGTAGCAACGGAAAGTTGCGCCGTTTGCCGTGCCGGTCCTCCAACACGACCGCGCCGGCCTCGAAGCCGATCACCGCGCCGCAGAACCCCGAGTCGGCGTCCTCGACCACGAGGTCCGGTTCGGCGTCCACCTCGGGGGTGACCTTCCGTCGCCGCCAGTCCCCCGCCAACACGTCTTCGCCGTATCGCCCCGCCATGTCGATCACGCTAACTCCCCGACCTCCACCCCACCTCCCGACACACCGCCCCCAGCTTCCCCACCACACCCGACCCCGCGAGCCCTGGCCTCGTCGATCATGGAGTTGTGGTGCCCCACAAACCCCCGCAAGAGCCGAGTATCGCCCACCACAACTCCATGATCGACGCAAACGGGGGGCGGACGGCGGGGCGGGCAGGGGCCGGGGCCGGGGCGGGGAGCGGGGCCGGGGCGGGGGCGCGGGGCGGGGGCGGGGGGCGGGGCGGGGGCGCGGGGCCCGGGGTGGGGAATGGGGTGAAGGGAGCAGTTCGGGGCAGGGCGGGCGGCCCGAGCGGCAGTCGAGACAGGGCCGGTGGTGACCACGTACCCTTTCGGCATGTCCACCCCCGCAACGGGCGCGGCCACACTCGCGCCGCGCCGGTCGAGCCGGTTCGTTGCCTGGGTGCGCGCGTGGCGCGCCGGGTTGGTGCCGTACGACGAAGTCGCCGACGCCATCGCCGGCGACGAGGAGCACCTCGTCGCGGACGCCCCCGGCACCTGGACCGACGTCCCGCTGGGCGCCGCGCTGCCCACCCTGGCCAAGCTCTCCCCGGACGAGATCCGCCTGGTGCTGCCCGCGCCCGGTGACCCTCGGGGCTTGCCCGGGCCCGGCGACTTCGCCGGTGCGGCGCTGGTCGCGGGCGAGGCGGTGGTGGCCGGCGGGCTCGGGTTGATCCCGGAGGTCCGCTCGCACACCTCCGGTTCGGGGGACTGCTTCGAGACGGTGCTGTGGCGGGTGTACCCGCTGCCCGCCAACGCCCCCGCCGCGTCACTCTCGTTGCCCGGCGCCGCCGAGGCGGAGGCCGAGCTGGCCGCCGCGCTCGCCGAGACGACCGCCGCGTTGACCCGCCTCGACGTGGCCCAGTGGCGGCCCGAGCTGGCCGGCGCGCTGGCCGCGCTGCGCCGCCCCGACGGCGCGACCGACCTGCCGCCGGGCTTCGACCCGCGGGCCCGTCGGCTCTTCGCCCGGGCTGCGGTGCTCGACCGGGTGCTCGCGCTGGCCGGGCACGCCGCCCCCGGTGGTGCGATCAACAACTACGAGGCCCAGCAACGCGACGCCGCGTTGCGTCCGCTCACCGCGGCCTGCCGGCAGGCGCTGGTGGCAGCCTGCAACGCCCCACTCCGCCCCTGACCGGTCACCCGCGCGGGCCGCTTGCCGAGCACCGTACCGGCGTTCGCCGGGGTGACGCTCCGGGTCGACGGCCGGTTGCTCGCGAGCGACACACCTCAGAGGTATTTATATTGACTCAGAGGTATATCGCTCGAAGGCGTCAACCGTCGCGGACCGCAGCTCCACCGGCAGATTCGTGCGGTACGCCCGTGTTCACGGCGGCGATCGGACCCAGCACGAGTGCGGCGGCCCCGGCGCACCACACCGCCGACGGGCCCCCGCGCGCCCGCCTTGCATGATCACGCTCGGCGGGGGCAGCGCGGCCGACCGGTCAGATCTCGTCGAGCAGGTCCGCGACGGAGTTGACGATCCGAGACGGGCGGTACGGGTAGCGCTCCGCCTCGGTACGGCTGCTGATCCCGGTCAGCACCAGGATCGTCTCCAGCCCGGCCTCCAGGCCACACAGGATGTCGGTGTCCATCCGGTCCCCGATCATCGCGGTGCTCTCCGAGTGCGCGTTGATCGTGTTGAGGGCCGAGCGCATCATCATCGGGTTGGGCTTGCCGACGAAGTACGGCTCCACCCCGGTGGCCTTGGAGATCATGGCGGCGACCGAGCCGGCGGCGGGCAGGGCGCCCTCCACGGACGGGCCGGTCACGTCGGGGTTGGTGCAGATGAACCGGGCCCCGTCGTTGATCAGGCGGACCGCCTTGGTGATCGCCTCGAAGCTGTAGGTGCGCGTCTCGCCGAGCACCACGTAGTCCGGGGCGAAGTCGGTGAGCACGTAGCCGACGGCGTGCAGGGCCGTGGTCAGACCGGCCTCACCGATGACGTACGCGGTGCCGCCCGGCCGCTGGTCGGCGAGGAACTGGCCGGTGGCCAGGGCGGACGACCAGATCGACTCCTCCGGCACGTCCAGTCCCATCCGGCTGAGCCGGGCGGTCAGGTCGCGTGGGGTGTAGATGGAGTTGTTGGTCAGCACCAGGAACGGCTTGCCGGAGGCGCGCATCCGGTTGATGAACTCCGGCGCGCCGGGCACCGGCTGGCCCTCGTGCACCAGCACGCCGTCCATGTCGGTCAGCCAACTCTGCACGGGCTTACGGTCATGCATCGGTGCCCCCAGCAGGCGTCGGGCGACGGGTCGGTACGCAGCAGACGGTCGGGCAGGTGTCCCACATCGGCAGCTCGCCGAGGCGGCGGCGCAGTTGCGCGCCGTCCGGGTCGGTCCGTTCGGTGACCAGTTCCCGCACCATGGCCACGAAGCGCGGGTCGACGCCGGGGGTGGCGGCCCGGACGAAGTCCAGGCCGAGTTGCTTGGCCGTCTCCAGTGCCTCGGTGTCCAGGTCCCACACGACCTCGAGGTGGTCGGAGACGAACCCGATCGGGCTGACCACCACGCCGGTGGTGCCGCCCTGGGCGAGGGTGGCGAGGTGGTCGTTCACGTCCGGCTCCAGCCACGGCACCTGCGGTGGGCCGGAGCGGCTCTGCCAGACGAGGTCGTACTCCAGGTCCGGTGCGGCGGCCTCGGCCACGAGCCGGGCGGTCTCGCGGAGCTGCGCCTCGTACCGGCCGCCGTGCGGCCCGGCGTTGGCCGCCATCGAGGTGGGGATGGAGTGGGCGGTGAAGACGAGCCGGGTGGTGGCCCGCAACGCCGGGTCGAGCTGGCCCAGGGCCGCCCGGACCGCGTCGACGTGCGGCTCGACGAAGCCGGGGTGGTCCCAGAACTGACGCAGTTTCTCGATCACCGGGGCGTCCGGGCCGACGGCGGCGCGGGCGGCGGCGATGTCCTCCTGGTACTGCCGGCAGGACGAGTAGCCGCCGTACGCGCTGGTGACGAAGGCCAACGCCCGGGTGACCCCGTCGTCGCGCATCCGGGTGACGGTGTCGGCGAGCATCGGGTCCCAGTTGCGGTTGCCCCAGTAGACCGGCAGGTCGATGCCGTTCGCGGCGAAGTCGGCCCGGACGGCGGCCAGCAGGTCCCGGCACTGCTGGTTGATCGGGGACACCCCACCGAAGTGCTGGTAGTGCTCGGCGACCTCGGCCAGCCGCTCGGGCGGCACACCTCGGCCGCGGGTCACGTTCTGCAGGAACGGCATCACGTCCTCGGGCCGCTCCGGCCCACCGAAGGACACCAGCACCACCGCGTCGTACGACATGGTGTCATTCTCGCCCCTCGGCCCGGACGTGCCGGCGACGCCCCCTGGTCCGGACGCGTGGATCACGCGGACGGCGACCAGGGGGCGTCGCGGGGAGCGTCAGGCGCCGATGGCGTGGTAGCCGCCGTCGACGTGCACGATCTCACCGGTGGTGGCGGGGAACCAGTCGGAGAGCAGCGCCAGGCAGGCCTTCGCGGCGGGCTCCTGGTCGGTGAGGCTCCAGCCCAGCGGGGCACGCTCGGTCCAGGCGTCCTCGAACTGGTCGAAGCCGGGGATCGACTTCGCGGCGATGGTGCGCAGCGGCCCGGCGGCGACCAGGTTGCTGCGGATGCCCTGCTTGCCCAGGTGCAGCGCCAGGTAGCGGGACGCCGACTCCAGGCCGGCCTTGGCCACGCCCATCCAGTCGTAGACCGGCCACGCCTTCGTCGCGTCGAAGGTCAGGCCGACCACCGCGCCGCCCGGCGACATCAGCGGCAGCGCCGCCATCGCGAGGGACTTGTACGAGAAGGTGGAGACGTGCAGGGCGGTGGCCACGTCCTCCCACGGCGCGTCGAGGAAGCCGCCGCCGAGGCAGCTCTGCGGGGCGAAACCGATCGAGTGCACGACACCGTCGAGGCCGTCGACGTGCTCGCGGACCCGGTCGGCGAGGCTGGCCAGGTGCTCGGTGTTGGTGACGTCGACCTCGATCACCGGGGCCGGCTCGGGCAGCCGCTTGGCGATCCGCTCGACCAGGGAGAGCCGACCGAAGCCGGTGAGCACGACCTGCGCACCGTTCTCCTGGGCGAGCTTCGCCACCGAGAAGGCGATCGAGGCGTCGGTGATGACACCGGTGACGAGCAGCCGCTTACCGGCGAGCAGTCCGGACATCCGGGGGTTCCTCCGTACGTAGATGGGGGGTCAGTGGCCCATGCCGAGGCCGCCGTCGACCGGGATCACGGCGCCGGAGACGTACCCGGCGCTGTCGGACGCCAGCCAGGTGACCACCCCGGCGACCTCGTCCGGACTGGCCATCCGGCCGGCCGGGATCGACTTGCGGATCTCCGCCTTGCGGTCCTCGGACAGGCCCGAGGTCATGTCGGTGTCGATGAAGCCGGGCGCCACCACGTTCGCGGTGATGTTGCGGCTGCCCAGTTCCCGGGTGATCGAGCGGGCCACGCCGACCAGGCCGGCCTTGCTGGCGGCGTAGTTGACCTGCCCGGCACCACCGGCGAGACCGACCACCGACGAGATGAAGATCATACGGCCCCACTTGGCGCGGAGCATCTTGCCGGAGGCGCGCTTGGCCACCCGGAACGCGCCGGTGAGGTTGGTGTCGACCACACCGGTGAACTGCTCCTCGGTCATCCGCAGCAGCAGCGTGTCGGCGGTCATGCCGGCGTTGGCGACCAGTACCTCGACCGGGCCCAGCTCGGCCTCGACGGCGTCGAACGCGGCGTCGACGGAGGCGGCGTCGGTGACGTCGGCGCGTACGCCGAACAGCCCCTCGGGTGCGTCGCCGCTGCGGTGGGTGACCGCCACCCGGTCGCCCTGCTTGGCGAAGGCCTGCGCGACGGCGAGGCCGATCCCCCGGTTGCCCCCGGTCACCAGCACGGTACGGGCCACTGTTCCCCCTTGCTCAGCTGATCTCAGTCGCAGGCGAGCCTAGGCGTTACCCACAGGTAAGCGCTAACGGGAGTCGCGTGTCACACCGGGGTACGACACCGGGATCAACCCCTGGTGGCACGCCTCGTGGCGAGGTCGGCACGTAGCCTCCGGGTGGTGAACCGGCGACCGATCACCCTGGCCCTCGTAGGCCTCCGGCAGACCCTGTGGGGCCGCGACGCCCCGCCCGGTCGGCACCTGTTGGCGCGGTGGCCCGGCCCGGCCCGGTACGCCGCCCCGGTCGGCCTGCTGGCCGCCCTCGGCCTCTTCCTGATCACGTTGACCGTGGAGAGCGAGTGGGGCCTGCCGCTGCCGGTCGCGCTGCTGTTCTCGGCGATGACCGTGGCGCCACTGCTGGCGCTGCCCCGGCGTCCGCTGCTGGCGTGGCGGCTGACGGTGCTGGCCCTGCTGACCTGCACGTTCAACGCGCCCGCCGACCGGTCCTGGCCGTGGACACCACCGCTGGCGCTCGGGTCGGTGGCGGTGCTGGCGGTGGTCGTCACGCGGGTCGACCGGCCGGTGCTGGCCTGGGTGGTGGCGATCAGCACGGTGCCGGTGTTCACGCTGGTCCACCCCGACAACCGGGTGCCTGTCCTGCTGCTGATCGGCGCGTTGGCGATCGTCGGGGACCTGATCCGGCGCAACCGGCTGTCCCGCCGGGAGCTGGCCGTGCAGACCGAGCGCAACGAGCGGGAGCAGGAACGCCGGGCGGTGCTGGAGGAACGCACCCGGATCGCCCGGGAGATGCACGACGTGGTGGCCCACCACATGTCGCTGATCGCGGTGCAGGCGGAGACGGCCCCGTACCGGCTGACGGGCGTGCCGGCCCCGACGGCTGACGAGTTCGTGGCCATCGCCGCCTCGGCCCGCGACGCGCTGACCGACATGCGGCGACTGTTGGGGGTGCTGCGCAGCGAGACGACCGGGCCGGAGACCGCGCCGCAGCCGGACCTGACCGACCTGGGCACGATGGTCGACACGGCACGCCGGGCCGGGCTGCCGGTCACAGTGGACGCCGGGCCGGCGGACGACGGGCGGGTGCCCGCGCCGGTCGGGCTGGCTGCCTACCGCATCGTGCAGGAAGGGCTGGCCAACGCGGCCCGGCACGCGCCCGGCGCCGCGGTGCGGGTCACCGTCCGCGTCGGTCCTTGCGGTCTGACGGTACGCGTCGAGAACTCCCCGGCCGACGCCCCGCCGACTGCCGCCGGCGATCCCGGACACGGTCTGACCGGTATGCGGGAGCGGGCCACCTCACTGGGCGGTACGTTCACCGCCGGGCCGCTGCCCGACGGAGGTTACGCGGTGGCAGCCGAGTTGCCGTACGACGCGGAGAGCGGGGACCGATGATCCGGGTGTTGATCGCCGACGACCAGGCGATGGTTCGACAGGGTTTCGGCGCGCTGCTCGCCGCCCAACCGGACCTGCTGGTGGTGGGGGACGCCGCCGACGGCGCGCAGGCCGTCACCGCCGCCCGCCACCTCGACCCGGACGTGGTGCTGATGGACGTGCGGATGCCGGTCATGGACGGGCTGGAGGCCACCCGCAAGCTGCTCGGTGACCGCTCGGCGCAGCGACCCCGGGTGCTCATCCTCACCACGTTCGACCTGGACGACTACGTGTACGAGGCGCTGCGCGCCGGGGCCAGCGGGTTCCTGCTCAAGGACGCTCCGGCGGCCGATCTGGTGCAGGCGGTGCGGGTGGTGGCGGCCGGGGACGCGCTGCTCGCCCCGGCGGTGACCCGCCGGTTGATCGCCGAGTTCGCGGCCCGACCGGAGCGCCGCCGTCCGCGCCCCACCGACCTGGCCGGGCTCACTCCGCGCGAGACCGAGGTGCTGCGGTTGATCGCCCGGGGCCGCAACAACACGGAGATCGCCGCCGACCTGGTGGTGGCCGAACAGACGGTGAAGACGCACGTCGGGCGGATCCTGGCGAAGCTGGGGCTGCGCGACCGGGCCCAGGCGGTGGTGCTGGCGTACGAGACGGGTCTGGTGGCCGCCGGGGAGTAGCCCCGGGGAGCCAGTCCACAGACGGCTCCCCGGGATGACGACCGAGCGCCGGCCGTGCACGCACTCTCCCTCCGGACGACATTCCGGAGGGAGAACTGATGCGACGACGAGGTGCCGGTCGGGTGGCGGTGGCCGCGCTGCTGGGCGTGAACCTGGTCCTGCCGACCCGACCCGAGCCGGTCGCGGCGGCGGGGTTCGTCGAGGCGTACCCCGTCACGGCGGCGGCGATGCGCGCGGCCGGCCCCCCGTACGCGGACTGGGCGGCCGACGGACGCCGGTTCTTGACGTTCGACACGCGTGGCGACGGCCGCGCGGTGGAGGTGTTCGGCGACCTGGCCGGCGCGGATCGGATCGCGGTGCTGGTGCCGGGGGTGGGGAGCACCCTGGCCGACTTCGACAGGGGGTTGGGCGGGGTGGCTCGCCGCGCGCCGGCGGTGCAGGCCGGGCGGCTCTACCGGGAGCTGGTGGCGACCGCGCCGACGGCGCGGGTGGCGGTGCTGGCCTGGCTGGGTTACGACCCGCCGGACGGGGTGCTGACCGCCGCCGGTGGCGGCAGCGCCCGGCGCGGCGCGGCCGGGTTGGTCGTGCTGCTGCGGAAACTGGCCGCTCGACGTCCGGCGGCGACGATCACGCTGGTCGGGCACAGCTACGGGGCGCTGGTGGTGTCGCTGGCGGCGGCCGACGCCCCCGCCCAGGTCACCGATGTGGTCACCCTCGGCGGTGTCGGTGCCGGGGTGCAGCACGCGGACGATCTGCCCGGTCGGCGGCGGTTCTGGGCGGCGGAGGCGCCGACCGACTGGATCCGCCGGGTGCCGTCGGTGCGACTGCTCGGCCTGGGTTTCGGCCGCCGTCCGGGTGACGAGGCGTTCGGCGCGCGCCCCCTGCCGGTGGGCGGGGTGGCCGGGCACGACGGTTACCTCGTGTCCGGCAGCGCCACGCTGGTCGCGGCGGCGACGGTGGTGCTCGGCGGCTCCGACGCGGGGGTGCTCGGCACCGTTGCCGGTCGGGGCGGGGACGCCCGGTGAGCCGGGACCGTGCCGTCGACGCGTTGCGGGCGTACGCGATCGGCGGGGTGGTGCTGGGGCACTGGTTGGTGACCGGACTGGTGCTGACCGATGACGGTGGGCTGCACCAGGCCAGCCCTCTGACGGCCCTACCCGGCCTGGCCCCGGTGACCTGGGTGTTGCAGACGCTCGGGCTGTTCTTCTTCACCGCCGGTTTCGGGTCGACCCGGTCGTTGGCGAGCCATCGGGGACGCGCGGGCGGCTGGCTGGCCCGTCGGCTGCGCCGGCTGCTGTTGCCGACGGTGGCGCTGCTCGGGGTGGGCGCGGCGGTGCTGCTCGCCGCCACCGTCGCCGGGACCTCGGACGACATGCTCTCCGTCGCGCTCCGACTCGCGGTCAGTCCACTGTGGTTTCTGGTGCCGCTGGTGTTCCTGGTGGCGGTGACCAGCCCACTGCGCGCCGCCGTACAACGTTGGGGGGTGGCCCGGGTCGTCGCCCCGGCGGTGGCGGTGGTCGCGGCGGTCGACCTGGCCGTGCGCCTGCTACCGGCCGGCACCGACCTGCCACCGGTCACCGTGCTGGCGGCCTGGTCGGTGCCGTACCTGCTCGGGGTGGCGCACGCCGACGGGCGGTTGGGCGACGGGCGGGTGGCCGGCACGCTGGCGGCGGGTGGGGCCGCCGCGCTCGGGGCGTTGCTGGCGCTGGGATATCCGGTGAGCGCGGTCGGGGTGCCCGGGGCCGGGGTGTCCAACCTGAACCCGCCGTCGCTGCTGGCGGTGGCGCTGGCGGTCACCCAGGTCGGGTTGGGTCTGCTGGAGCGGCCGACGCTGGAGCGGCTGCTGACCCGGCCGCTACCGGGCCGAGCGGTGTCAAGGGTGAACCGGCAGGCGGTCCGGATCTACCTGTGGCATCAGCCGGTCCTGGTGACGGTGACCGCGCTCACCGCGCGCGGCGGGCTGACCCTGCCGGGGCTGCACACCGCACCGGACAGCACGGGCTGGGTGTTGGCGCGGTTCGGCTGGCTTCCGCTGCTGGCCGCGGTGCTGGTGACCGTGGTGCGGACCGGCCGACCACGGGCACCGCGACGCCCGGGTGGTGGAGGGGTTTCTGGCCGGTCGGCCGAGTACGCCCCGGCGGCGTCGCCGGTGTACGATCATCGACGTTCCGGCCGGCCCGACTTGCAGGAGGTGATCGCTGTGCGAGATAGCGATCCTCCCAGTCGTGGCCGGGCCGATGGTCAGTCCCGCTGAGCCACGACTCAGTCCGGTGAGCTGACCCCGCTTCGCTCCCGACCACCTCGGTCCACGCCGAGGTGTGTGCCGCGCCGCCCGACTCCGGGTGGTCGCCGGGAGCTGCCCGGTCACGACTTCGTGTGCGCGTCCCCACCCCCTGCGGTCCGCCCCCGCATCGCGGACCGTCCTGCCGCCACCCGGAGCCGTCCATGAGCCGCTACGTCGCCCCGCTGGGCTTCACCCTCGCCGCCGTCTGGGTGGCCGTCGTCTTCGTCCTGGCCGGCGGCGGTCACTGACCGGCTGTTCACTCGTGTCGGTCGTCCGCTACGGACGGCCGGCGGCGCTGCCCGCCGCCGGCCCACCGCTGCCCGCCGCCAGCCCACCGCTCAGAGCATCCGGGACGACCAGAGCAGGCTGAGGGCACCGGCGCAGAGCGCCAGCAGCAGCGCTATCCCCGCGTACCACTGGGTCACCTCGCGCGGCTCCGTGCGGAACCCGATCGAGCTGCCCATGTCCTGGTAGACCTGCTTCAGCTCACTCACCGTCGCCGCCTCGTAGAAGTAGCCCTCGGTGGTCTCGGCCAGGTCGGCGAGCGCCAACCGGTCCACCGGCACCCGCTGCAACTGCCCGCCGATGTCGACCTGACCGGTGTCGGTGCCGAACGCGATGGTGGAGACCGGGACGTTGGCGGCCTGCGCGGCTGCCGCCGCCTCCTCCACCGCACGCCCGGAGGTGCGGAAACCGTCCGAGAGCAGCACGATCCGGGCCGGCGGGATGCCCGCCGCGCCGTCGGCCGGCACCGATCGGATCGCCTCCAGGCAGGTGAACACCGCCTCGCCGGTCGCCGTCGCCTCGGCCAGCACCAGCCCGTCGATGGCACTCGTCACCGCGTCCCGGTCCTTACCCGGCGGCACCAGCACGTTCGCCGCCTTGGCGAACGACACCAGGCCCAGGTTGTAGCTCTCCGGCAGCTCCCCGACGAACTGCTTGGCCGCCTCCTGGGCCGCCTCCAACCGGTTCGGCGCCACGTCGTCGGCCTGCATCGACAACGACACGTCGATGGCGAGCATCACGGTGGCCCGCTCCAGCGGCTCCTTGGTGTCCACCGCCGGCCGGGCCAACGCGGTGGCCAGCACCAGCAGGCAGAGCAGGAACGCGGTCGCCGGGACGTGCCGACGCCAGCCCAGCCCCTTCGGCGCCACCGTCCGCAGCAGGTCCACGTTGGTGAACCGCATCGCGTACGCCCGGCGGTGCAGCTGCCGCCAGATGTAGAACGCGGCGAGCGCGAGCACCGGCAGCACGGCCAGCAGCCACCACGGTTGCATGAAACGGATCATCGTGTCGTCCCCCTGGTGCGGGCGTGCCGCTGCGCGGCCACGAATCGCACCATGTCCAGCAGCCAGTCTCGGTCGGTACGCAGGCGCAGGTGGGCCGCGCCGGCGCCGCGCAGGGCGGCGGCGATCGTGGCGCGTTGGGCGGCGGCGGCGTCGGCGTAGCGCTGCCGCAGCCGAGGGTCGCCGGTCTGCACCTCGTGCAGCTCGCCGCTCTCCGGGTCGACCACGGGCAGCACGCCCACGTCGGGCAGTTCCAGCTCACGCGGGTCGACCACCTCGATCGCCAGCACGTCGTGGCGGACCCGCAGTTTGCGCAACGGCCGGGCCCACTGCTCGGGCGGCGCGAGGAAGTCCGAGACCACCACTACCACCCCGCGCCGTCGAGGCGGGCGGTTGAGCATCTCGATCAGGGCACCCAGGTCACCACGGCCGGGTTGGATGGTGGTGCCGGCGACGGTACGCAGCAGACCCTGCGCCTCCTTGCGACCCGAGCGGGCCGGCAGACGGGTGAGCACTCCCGGCCCGGCCGGCGGCGGTGCGCTCCGCCGGCGTCGGGCCGGCACGGGAGCGCCGCCACCGGTGCCGATCACGGCGCCGATCCGGTTGCCACCGCGTACGGTCAGGTGGGTGATGGCCGCCGCCGCGGCGACCACCACCTCGCGTTTGAGCCACTGCCCGGTGCCGAAGTCCAGGCTGGCGGAGAGGTCCAGCGCCAGCCAGGTCTCCAACTCCCGGTCGGCCACCGTACGCCGCACGTGCGGGGTGGTGGTCCGGGCGGTGACCGGCCAGTCCATCCGGCGCACGTCGTCGCCGGGGCGGTACTCCCGGGACTCCCCCGCCTCGCTGCCCGGCCCGGGGAGCAGACCGGCGTAGTCGCCCTGCAGCAGACCGTCGAGCTTGCGGGTGACCAGCAGTTGAAGCCGGGACAGCACGGCCTCACTCCGGTCGGCGAGGGGGGCGGGACGAGGGGTGGGTGAGGTCACGGGCGCTGCCCGGGCCAGCCGGCGCCCGGCGGGGGCACGCTCGACGTCGGGGTGGCCTGCTGCCGGGGCGCGACAGCCGGCAGGGGAATCGTCGACATCACCCGGTGCACGATGTGGTCGGCGGGCACGTCGTCGGCGAGCGCGTCGTAGCTGAGCACCAACCGGTGCCGCAGGATGTCCGGCGCGATGTCCTGCACGTCCTGCGGCAACGCGTAGTCGCGCCCCCGCAGCAGCGCCAACGCGCGGGTGGCCCGGACCAGGCCCAGGGAGGCGCGCGGGCTGGCACCGTACTGGATCAACTGCGCGACGTCGGGCATGCCGTGCTCGGCCGGGGCGCGGGTGGCCAACACCAGCCGCACCGCGTAGTCGACCAGGGCGTTGTGCACGAAGACCTGGTCGGCCTTGCGTTGCAGGGCCATCAGCTCCGGGGTGTCGAACACCGCGACCGGCTCCGGCGGTGCCACGCCCATCCGGTAGACGATCTCCCGTTCCTCCGCGTCGGTCGGGTAACCCACCACGATCTTCATGAGGAACCGGTCGCGCTGCGCCTCCGGCAGCGGGTAGACGCCCTCCTGCTCGATCGGGTTCTGGGTGGCCATGACCAGGAACGGGTCGGGCACCCGGTGGCTCTCCCCACCGATGGACACCTGCCGCTCGCTCATCACCTCGAGCAGCGCGGACTGCACCTTCGCCGGGGCCCGGTTGATTTCGTCGGCGAGCAGGAAGTTGACGAAGACCGGGCCCAGCTCGACGTCGAACTTCTCGCTCGACTGCCGGTAGATCCGGGTGCCCATGATGTCGGCCGGCACCAGGTCCGGGGTGAACTGCACGCGGGCGAAGGACCCGCCGACGACGGTGGCGAGGGTCTCCACGGCCAGGGTCTTGGCGACCCCGGGCACCCCTTCGAGCAGGCAGTGACCACGGGCGAGCAGCGCGACGAACATCCGCTCGACCATCCGGTCCTGCCCGACGATCACGCGTTTGATCTCGAACAGCGCCTTCTCCAGCAGGGTGGCGTCCTGCGCGGGTGTGGTCACCGGCGCGGGCGTCTGTGGTGCCGCCCCGTTCGGCGTCGGGGCGTCGGGCATGGTCGGCTGGGCCACCGGTCCTCCACAGCATCATTCGGTCGTCGCGGCTGGTGCGGTATCAAGACTCGCATGCCTTGCTGAGTGTCGAGGTGGGGAGAACCCGATTTTCGCCGCGCCGTCCCCGGCGGCCGAACCGCGCAACGCGGGTGTGCACGGATCGGCCCGCCGCGTGTACGATTCATCCCGTCGCCGGGCGGCTCCCCCCGTGGTCGCCCGGCGCTCAAACTTCCCGTCCCGCGCCCTAGACTGGCCGGGATGAGCATCCCCTCCCCCGCCGACGAAGCCCTGGTCTGTTCGGCCCGGGGTTGCCGGGCCGCCGCGGTCTGGGCCCTGAAGTGGAACAATCCCCGGCTGCACGACGCCGACCGGCGCAAGACCTGGCTGGCCTGCGCCGAGCACCGGGGCAGCCTCGGTGACTTCCTGGACGCCCGGGGCTTCCTGCGTGCCGTCACTCCGGTGCCCGGATCGCCTACGCTCGACACGTGAGCGGCGACCCACCGGCTTCCCCCGGCCCCACCTCCCCGTCCCGGCCGCCCACCCCGGCCTCCGCACCACCCGGTGTCGACCCACCGCCCGGCGCGTTCCCGGCACCGGGCACGCTCGGCCCGGAGCCCGTCGCGCCCGACGCCTCGTGGCCCGCGCCGCTGCCGCCGGGCGCGCTGCCGCCGCCTGGTCACCGCCCGACGCCCGACGCCGACCAGCGCGCACCCGACCTGCCCGCACCCGGGCTCCTGCCGGCCGCTCCTCTGCCGCCGTTGGGGCGGGGGCCGCTGGATCCCTGGCCGAGCACCGTCAACTGGCAGCCGATCTCCACCGACCTGATCTGGGTGGAGCTGATCCGGTTGGCGGTCGTGGTCGCCATCGGGCTGGCCGTGACGGCGGTGGGCTGGGCCCTCAGCGGCCACTGGTTGTTCGGGCTCGCCGTCGCCGTCGTCGCGCTGCTCGGCGGCTGGCGAGCCATCGCGATCGTCCGGGCGGTGCGCGCCTGGGGGTACGCCGAACGGGAGAACGACCTGCTGGTCCGGCACGGGCTCCTGGTCCGGCGGCTCTCCATCGTTCCGTACTCGCGAATGCAGTTCGTCGACGTCAGCGCCGGGCCGTTGGAGCGCGCCTTCGACCTGGCCACCGTGCAGTTGCACACGGCTGCGGCGGCGAGCGACGCCCGGGTGCCCGGGCTGCGGCCGGCGGAGGCGTCCCGGCTGCGCGACCGGCTCACCGCGCTCGGCGAGGACCGGGCGGAGGGCCTGTGAGCGCGAGGAGTGAGCCGGGGTTGCGAGCCCCGCAGTCGCTAGGGCCGCAGTCGCGAGGACCGGCGCGATGAGCGACGGGCCCGCCGAGCCGAGCACCGTGCCGCCGGCCAGCCCGACGCCGCACGTGCCGATGCCACCGGACGCGTCGGCCCCGTGGCCGGTGCCGGCGGGCGGTGGCGACGGCGAGCCCCGGCAGCGGCTGCACCCGCTCAGTCCGGTCCTGCACGGTGCCAAGTCACTGGTCGTGGTGATCGCCGGGTTGTCCTGGTCGACGCTGTCCCGTGTGGGCTTCGGTTGGTTCGCCGCCATGGTGGCGGTGCTGGCGCTGGGCGCGACGGTGTTGTCGGTGGTGAGTTGGTACAACACCGGCTACCACGTGGTCGGCCGCGAACTCCGGGTGCACGAGGGCCTGCTCTGGCGTCGTACCCGGGCCATTCCGTTGGAGCGTCTGCAGGCCGTCGAGGTGGTGCGGCCACTGCTCGCCCAGCTCACCGGCCTGGCCGAGCTGCGGCTGGAGGTGGTCGGTGGCGGCAAGACGGAGGCGCCCCTGGCGTACCTCGGGGTGGCCGACGCGGCCCGGCTGCGCGACCGGCTGCTGGCGTTGGCCGGGCGGGTGGCGCAGGCACCGGCACCGGAGCCGGCGGACGCGACGTCCGCGGTGACCCCGGGAGCGCCCGCGCCGACGGTCGCCGCGCCGGGCCGGCCACTGCACGCGGTACGCAACGAGAGTCTGCTGATCAGTCAACTACTCACACCGCAGGCGTTCCTGCTCCCGTTCGGTGTGGCGTTCGTCGTGATCCAGTTCCTCACCGCGGGGTCGTGGTCGTTCGTCGCGGTGGCGAGCACGCTGACCGCGATGGCCGGTGTGCTGCTGCAACCGGTGCGCCGGGTGCTCGACGACTGGAACTTCCGGCTGGCCCGCGACGGCGGCACGTTGCGGGTGCACAACGGCCTGCTGGAGACGCGCTCGCAGACCGTACCGCTGGCCCGGGTGCAGACCGTGCGCGCCACCTGGCCGCTGCTGTGGCGGGTCAACGGTTGGCTGCGGCTGCGCCTGGAGGTGGCCGGGTTCTCCGTCGCGGAGGCCGACGATCGCAACCGACCCGACCGGCTGCTGCCGGTCGGTGACCTGCCGACCGCGACGATGATCGTCGCGGAGGTGCTTCCGGGGGTACGCCTCGACGCCCTGACGCTGAGCCCTCCGCCGGCCCGGACGCGGTGGTTGCACCCGCTGGGCCGTCGCGCCCTCGGTGCGGGGTTGTTCGAGGAGGTGTTCGCCACTCGCTCCGGGCGGCTCACCCGCCAGTTGGTGATCGTGCCGTACGCCCGTATCCAGAGCGTGCGGGTGGTGCAGGGGCCGATCCAGCGCCGCCTCGGGTTGGCCTCGGTGCACGCGGACACCGCCGGCGGTTCCGGTGCCACGGCCCAGGACCGCGACCTGGCCGAAGCCTGGGCCCTGGCCGCCGACCTGACCCACCGAGCCCACCAAGCCCACCACCGCCCCTAAACCCACCCCTCCCCCCCCACCCACCCACCCACCCACCCACCCCCACCCAACCGCCCATCCACCCGCCCACCCGCCCACCCGGGTTGATCATGACGTTGTCCCCCCCGACAGCCGACCGGAAGGCCGACAACGTCATGATCAACGCGACGCCGCACCCGGCACCCCCGCGCTACCGGTGTTGATCAAGAGGTTTGCGTCAGGGATCGGGGGTGGGGTGACGCAAACGTCTTGATCAACACGGGCACGGGGGCGGGGCCGGGCGCAGGGACAGGGGCAGGGACATGGGCGGGGGCGGGGGCGGGGGCGGGGGCGGGGGCAGCAGGGGCGGGGGCAGGGCGGGGGCGCCGGGGGTCAGTGGTCGGCGGGGACTTGGGGGGTTGTGCTGGGGGTGGTGGGTGTGCGGGGGGACGGGGGTTCGGTGGGTGGTGTCTCGGGGTCGTCCGTCAGCTCGGGGGGCGGTGGGGTTCCGGCCTTCGGGTGACGGGCCCGCCAGGCGGCCCAGCCCCGCTCGGCCAGGCCGACCACCAGGAAGGTCAACCCCACGTACGCCCAGCCGACCAGCACGTCGATCACGTAGTGCTCACCCGAGTAGACCAGGGTGAAGGTCATCGCCAACGGGTACGCGAGCAGCAGCGGCCACCAGCGGCGGCGGGTGCCGGCGAGGAAGAACAGGACCACGAACAGCGCCCACGCGGTGTGCAGCGACGGCATCGCGGCGACCGGGTTGGAGGCGATCTGACCGGCGTTGAGGACGTTGCCGGCGCCGTGCATGCCGAACGCCTTCCAGCCCCGGGTGGAGATCCGGGCGACCTCGGTGAGCAGCCCGTTCTGCGCGGCCCACCAGGGCGGGGCGGCCGGGTAGAGGAAGTAGGTGACCAGGCCGGCGGCGCAGAGGAAACCCCAGCGCCGCATGTACGCGGCCCAGCGGTGCCGGTCGCGCAGCCAGAGCACCGCGGCGGCGGCGAGCGCCACCACGAAGTGGGAGAAGTACACCCAGCTCGCCGCGATGTCCCACCAGTGCACCTGCGGGTGGTAGAGGTGCTGCTGCAACCAGACGGTGGGCACCTCCCCGCCGGTGGCCCAGCCGAACATGAACCGGTCGGCGACGATCAACTCCATCGCGTGCGGGGTGGCCCCGTTGTCGGCGAACCCCCGGGAGAGGTTGTAGACGACGAACAGCAGCACCACCGGCACCCAGTCTCGGGCGAAGCGCAGGTGGCTGCGCCACGGCCGCTCGCTGTTCCAGGCGATCGTCGCCGCCCAGATCCAGACGAAGGCGTACGCGGGGTCGGTGGGCAGCCCGATGGCCAGCCACGCGGCGACGAAGGTGACCGCCCAGACGGTCATGGCGACGACGCGCCGACGACCACCGTCCGGGGACGCGGGCGGGTCGGTCCGGGCGGGGGGCTGGGGGTCAGTCACGACGGCCATCGCCGTCAAGGTTAACGACGGGTACGGCATCGACCGACGGGGACCACCCGGCGGGGCCGCGCACAGGTGGGAGACGGTGGGCGTCGGGATCCCCGGGGGCGTGCTCGACGGGCTCGGTGAGCACCTAGGCTGACGACCATGCAGGAGCAGCCCGAGCCGGCCTTCGCGCCGGGTCTGACCGCCCAGGTCGAGTTGACAGTCACCGACGCGGACACCGCCCGGGCGGTGGGTTCGGGGGACGTACCGGTGCTGGGCACTCCCCGGGTCCTCGCGCTCGTCGAGGCGGCGACCGTCGCGGCGACGGCGACCGGGATGCCGCCCGGGTCGACGAGCGTGGGCACCCGGGTCGAGTTGGAACACCTGGCGCCGACCGTGGTCGGCCGGACGGTCCGGGCGCAGGCCCTGCTGGCGACTGTCGACGGTCGGCGGCTGTCGTTCGAGGTCACGGTCAGCGACGGGGACCAGACGGTGGCTCGGGGCCGGGTCGACCGGATCATGGTGGACCGGCACCGTTTCGTCGAACGCGCCGGGCGGGTGTCGTGACCGCCGGTTTCGTCGAGGTCGCCGACCGGGTGTACGTGCGACGCGAGCCGATGCTGCGGGTCAACGTCACCCTGGTCGTGGGCGACGACGAGGCCCTGCTGGTGGACACGCTCTCGTCGGCCGCGCAGGCCAGCGACCTGGCCGCCGCCGTCCGGGCGGTCACCGACCGACCGTTGACGCTCGTCAACACCCACCACCACTACGACCACTGCTTCGGCAACGCCGTCCTGGCGGGCGAGCCACCCCGCCCGGTGTACGCGCACGAGCTGGCCGTCGCGGCCCTGCGCGACGAGCCGGAGCGGCTGCGCCGGGAGGCGTACGAGGAGGTGCGCACGGAGCACCCGACGCTCGCCGCCCAGCTGGCCGACACGCCCCTGCTCGCCCCGACGCACGCCGTGCAGACGGAGACGACGCTCGACCTGGGTGGCCGGCGGGTGCTGCTGCGGCACCCGGGCCGGGGGCACACCGAGGCCGATCTGGTGGTGCACGTGCCGGACGCCGACGTGCTGGTGGCCGGTGACCTCGTGGAGCAGAGCGGCCCGCCCGCCTTCGAGGACTCGTACCCCCTGAAGTGGCCGGACGCGGTCGCGGACCTGTTGCGGCTGACCACCGCGCACACGACGGTGGTGCCGGGTCACGGTGACCCGGTGGACGTCGACTTCGTCCGCGCCCAGCACGCCGAGCTGGCCAGGTTGGCCTGGCTGATCCGGGCCGCGCACACCGGCAGCGCCCCGGCGGAGCGGGTGGCCGCCGAGGCGCCCTTCGGTGCGCGCGCCGCCCTGATCGCCGCCCGGCGCGGCTACCTGGAACTCGACGGCGAGAGCTGACCCGCGGCCCGCCCGGAGCGGCGGGTCAGCTCACCTGCCTATGCCGAGGTACGCCGCCACTGCTGCTGGTTGCCGGTGCCGCACGTCCACTGCACGACGCGGGCACCGTCGGTGGTGGCGGCGTTGAGGACGTCCAGGCACTTGCCGCTGTGTCGGGCGACGAGCTGCACGTAGCCCGTGCCGAGGTCCTGCACGCGCCACTGTTGGTTGGTGCCGCCGTTGCAGGTCCACTGGGTCACCCGGACCCCGTCGGCGGTGGCGCCCGCGCCGCCGTACACGTCGAGGCACTTGCCGCTGTGCACGCTGACCACCGTCTGGTAGCCGCCGCCCACGTCCTGGAACCGCCACCGCTGGTTGGCCTGGCCGTTCGCGGCCCACTGGACCACGTCGGCGCCGTCGGTGGTCGCGTTGTTCGACACGTCCAGCAGTTTGCCGCTGTGCCGTGCCGTGAGGGTGGACGTGGTCGGCACCGGCACCGTGGTCTCCGGCGCGAGCCGGTAGAGCCCGGCGCCGTGGGCCGGAAGCGTGCGGGTGAAGGTGCCACTCGTCGTGCCGAGGGCCGCACCGGACCAGAGGTCTGTCGCGCCGGCGGATCCGATGCCCAGGTCGGCCAGGTTGACCGACACGGGGGCCGCGCTGCTCTCCCGGTTGAAGAGGGCGACGTACCGGTGGTCGCTGCCGGGCACGTCGGCGGTCCACACCTGCCGGGTACCGCCGGTGAGTTGACGGTTGTTCGTGCTGTTCTGGTCGACGGCCAGCACCGCCGCGTTGGTCATCAACGCCAACTCGGAGGCGCGGTTCTCGACCAGGTTGCCGCCCCACATCAACGGCGCCCGGTTGATCACCCACAGCGACATCAGGGTGCGTTGTTCGTCCGCCGTCAGGTTGGAGTAGCGCGGCGATCCGACCGGTCCGTACTTGGAGAGCCGACCGATCGGGATCATGTCCGGGTCGGGCCAGGCGCCGGTGGCGCGGTACGGGGTCCAGTTGCGGAGTTGGTCGAAGAGGGCGTCCACCGACGACCAGTTGTCCCACAGGTCGTTGACGATGCGCCACATGTGCGCGTTGTTCTGCACGTGTGGCCCGCTGGCCAGCGGGGTCGCGCCGGGCGACAGGCTCAGCACCATCGGCCGGCCGCTGCGCTGGATGGCGGTGCGGTACCCCTCGACCTCCGACTGCCGGTACGTCGGCGCGGCGATGTCGTCCACCTTCACGAAGTCGACCCCCCAGGACGCCAGCAGCTGGAACACCGAGTCCAGGTAGCTCTGGGCGCAGGGGTTGGACATGTTGAGGCCCCACATCAGGTTGAGCCAGTTCGCCGTGGTGCTGTTGTTGATCTGGTTGGCGCGGCAGTTCGTGCCGAGGATCGGGACGTTGTCGGCGACGGCCTGGCGGGGGATGCCGCGCATCAGGTGGACGCCGAACTTCAGCCCCTGCGCGTGGACGTAGTCGGCGAGGGGCTTGAACCCGTTGTCACCGGCGGCGGAGGGGAACCGGGTGGTGTCCGGTAGCAGCCGCCCGTTGGCGTCCATCCGGAGCCGGGGTTGCAGGTTGGCGTCCTGGTTGGGGCTGTTGTTGTGTTGACCGGGGTAGTACCACGCCCAGTCGATCACCACGTACTGCCAGCCGAACTGCCGCAGGTTGGTGGCCATGTAGTCGGCGTTGGCCCGGACGTCGGCCTCGGTGACCCTCCAGTTGAACGAGTCGTAGCTGTTCCAGCCCATCGGTGGGGTGTCGGCCACGTCGTTGTCCCAGGCGAGCGCCCGTTCGGGCGGGCTGACGAAGATGCCTCCCACGGCCACGAGCAGCATGATCAGCAGGGCCGCGACGGGGCGGAACGACGGAGGTACCAGGACTGGTGACATCGAAGCCTCCGGCGAGAGCGCAGGGATGTTTCCATCGCAAGGCCTCGATGTTAACGCTCACATGAAGGAGGCGTCAAGACGGCGCGCTCCCGCTGAGGACTCAGCCGAAGCGGCGCTCCACGTCGGCACGCGTGGGCATGGCGGTGGCGCCACCCGGTGACTCACAGACCAGGCCGGCGACCCGCAGCGCGAACCCGACCCGCTCCACCCACCCGTCCGGGGTGACCGGCTCCCCGGCGACGAGCAGATCGGCGATCAACGCGGCCATCACCGAGTCACCCGCGCCGGTGGCGTCGATCGCCTCGACAGTCGGGGCCGGCACCCGGACCGGGTCGGCGTCGGCGGCAGCCAGCACCGCACCGGCCGCGCCGAGCGTCAGCACCACCGTGGAGGCACCCAGCTCGCGCAGGTACGCCGCGACCCCCTCGACCGGTTCACCCGGGTAGAGCAGCCCGGCGTCGGCGGCGCTCAGCTTGACCAGGTGCGCGCCGGCGGCGAACTCGGCCACCACCTCGCGCAGCCCCTCCAGCGCGGTCGGCCCGTCCAACAGCCGGGGGCGCACGTTCGGGTCGAAGACCCGCAGACCCGTGGCGAGCGACCAGGCGCGTCGGGCGGCGGCGAGCGCGCCGGGTTGCAGGAGCACGATCGAGCCGCAGTAGAGCACGTCCGCGCCCTCCAGCAACGCGAGATCCAGGTCGTCGGGGCCGAGCAGCCCGTAGGAGGCCGGCTCGCCGTAGAAGCGGAAGTCCGGTTCCGGTCCGGCGTACGTGACCACCGCGAGCGTGGTCGGCGCCGGCACCGTGACCGCACCGGCCACTCCGACGTCCACAGCGCTCAGGAAGGCGCGGATCCGACCACCCAGCACGTCGTCGCCGAGCGAGCCGACAAACTGCGCCGCGCCGCCGAGGCGCGCCACACCGACGGCCACGTTGAGTGGCCCACCGCCGATCGCCTGCCGGTAGACCCGCTCACCGTCGCGCTCGCTGTCGAGCAGGTCGACCAGCGCCTCGCCGAGCACCACCGCGTATCCCATGCCGGTCCTCTCGTCCTCGCCACCCGCCACCGACCCACGTACGCCGAACCGATCGCCGTGGCACCAGGCTGGCACAGCGGGCCGTCCGGCAGGCACCGAAGCCGCGCAACCGCTACCCCGGCTGGTGGATCGGCCCGTCGAGCGCCACCAGCGGCCGACCCGTGCCGCCCCAGCGGGCCGCGACGATCTGCGCGGCCACACTCACCGCGGTCTCCTCCGGGGTACGCCCACCGAGGTCCAGCCCGATCGGGGAGGCGAGCCGGGCGAGCTGCGCCGCGCCGACCCCCGCCTCGCGTAGCAGCTTGAGCCGTTCGTCGTGGGTGCGTCGCGAGCCCATCGCGCCGACGTACGCCAGCGGGTGGCGCAGCGCCACCTCCAGCAACGGCACGTCGAACCTCGGGTCGTGGGTGAGGACGCACACCACCGTCCGCTCGTCGACCCGACCGGCGTCCACCTCCGTACGCAGGTAGCGGTGCGGCCACTGCACCACCACCTCGTCCGCCTCGGGGAAGCGTCGCGCGGTGGTGAAGACCGGCCGGGCGTCGCAGACGGTGACCCGGTAGCCGAGGAACGCGCCGATCCGGGCCACCGCGGCGGCGAAGTCGATGGCCCCGAAGACGATCATCCGGGGCGGTGTGGCGTACGCCGTCACGAAGAGGCTCACGCCGCAGCCGCGGCGCTGCCCGTGGTACCCGTACCGGAGCATTCCACTGTGTCCGGCGGCGAGCAGCCCGAGAGCGTCGGCGCTGGCGGCGGCGTCGAGGCGGTCGTCGCCGAGCGAGCCGGTCGGCTGCCGGCCGGTCAGCACGAGCCGCCGACCCAGCCGCCCGGCCGGGTCGACCGGCACCGGACCCGGCGGGTCACCGGCGTCCGCCGCCACGCAGGTGACCACCGCCGCCGGTCGGCCGTCTCGGCGGGCGGCGGCGATCGCGTCCAGCCCGGCCAGGGCGTCGGCGTCGACGCGCTCCACGAACACGTCGAGGACACCACCACAGGTCAGGCCCACGGTGTACGCGTCGTCGTCGCTGATTCCGTACCTGGTCAGCTCGGGTACGCCGGTGTCCAGCACACGGCGGGCCCGTTCGTAGAGGTCCGCCTCGACGCAGCCGCCGGAGACACTGCCGGTGACCGTGCCGTCGGCCGCGACGAGCATGGTCGCGCCGGGCGGCTGCGGCGCGGACCGCCAGGTGGCCACGACGGTGGCGAGGGCGACCGGCTCGCCACCGCGGCAACGGCGGTGTGCCTCGTCGAACACGTCCGGCACCGACCGCCACCTTTCGGCTTCCTCACCCCCAGGCAGGATATGGCGTCGAGCGGCGGTCGACGGGTCAATTGACGCATCGAGGATCGGCTATTGCGGTGGAGCCGCTCGGCATGGTGGGATGACGCGTACCGGGCGGTGCGAGGGCTGCCGTGCCGCCGGTTGCCGGGTTCGTTCGACGCGAGGGCACCGGTCCAGGGCTGGACCGACGATGGCGCGTGTCCACCGGCTGATTCTTCGCCGGGCACGTCGCCGTGATCGTCGCACCGCTCACCGAGGCGGGCGATCATGCCACATCCCACCCGATGTCAGCGGGGCGGCGCGGGCGGCGCGCCTCGCGAGTCAGGAGAACCTGTGAATCGTTCCCGTACGGCCGCGTTGCTCATCGCGTCCGTGACACTCGCACTGGGCGGCGTCGCCCTGGCGTCCAATCCGCAGCCCGCCGAGGCGCACGGTGCGGCGATGACGCCCGGCAGCCGCACCTACCTGTGCTGGCAGGACGGCCTCAGCCAGACCGGCGAGATCCGGCCGACCAACCCCGCGTGCTCCGCCGCCGTCGCGACGAGTGGCGCGAACTCGCTCTACAACTGGTTCAGCGTGCTCCGCTCCGACGCCGGGGGTCGGACCACCGGCTTCATCCCGGACGGCCAGCTGTGCAGCGGTGGCGCCACCGGCTTCCGCGGGTACGACCTGCCGCGTACCGACTGGCCGCTGACCCACCTGACCGCCGGCGCGCGGTTGGACTTCAAGTACAGCAACTGGGCACACCACCCGGGCACGTTCTACTTCTACATCACCAAGAACAGTTGGAGCCCGAACCGGGCGCTGGCCTGGAGTGACCTGGAGGAGCAGCCGTTCCTCACGGTGACCAACCCGCCGCAGCGCGGAGGCGTCGGCACCAACGACGGTCACTACTACTTCAGTGGCAACCTGCCGTCGGGCAAGAGCGGCCAGCACATCATCTACTCGCGCTGGGTGCGGTCGGACTCGCAGGAGAACTTCTTCGGCTGCTCCGACGTGGTCTTCGACGGTGGTAACGGACAGGTGACCGGCATCCGGGGCGGCACGACGTCGCCGACCACGCCGCCGCCCGGGCCGACCGACCCGCCGCCGGCGACCACCCCGCCGCCGGCCGGTGGCGCCTGCACGGCCAGCTACAAGGTGACCAGCTCCTGGCAGGGTGGCTTCCAGGGCGAGGTCACGATCACGAACAGCAGCAGTTCGGCGTTGTCCGGCTGGACCGCCAGCTGGACCTGGCCCAACGGGCAGTCGATCAGCCAGATCTGGGGTGCCACCCAGACGTCGTCCGGCTCGTCGGTGACAGCGACGAACGTCAACTACAACGGCACCGTCGCACCGTCGGGCACCGCGACGTTCGGCTTCCTGGGCAGCTACACAGGAACCAACGGCGTCCCCGCGGTGACCTGCGCCGCTCGCTGAGCCCCTCCCGTGAATAGTTGATCAAGAGGTTTGCGTCATCCGGAGTCATTCCGGTGACGCAAACCTCTTGATCAACAGGGATGGAGCCATTGACAGGGGCAGAGTCGTGGTCAGCGGACCATGGAACCCACGACCGGCTTCGTCAGCAGGGCCGACTGGTTGCGCTGGATGCCCGGGTCGAGCGTCTTCGACACGAAGATCGCGTGCCAGATGCAGAAGATCAGCACCGTCCACACCTTGCGGGAGTGGTCGGCCTCCTCCCGCTTGTGCTCGTCGAGCAGCCGCAGCGCGTACGACAGGTCGAGCAGGTCACCCGCACCCGACGTGCTCAGCACGTGCCGGGCCCACTCGTACATCTCGCCGCGCAGCCAGACCCGGGTCGGGGTCGGGAAACCCAGCTTCTTGCGGTTGACGATGGCCGGCGGCACGACCCCCTGCAACGCCTGGCGCATGGCGTACTTCGTCGCGTCGGAGCGCGGCGGCAGCTTCAGGTCGACCGGGATCGTCGCCGCGACGTCGAAGACCTCACGGTCGAGGAACGGCACCCGCACCTCCAGCGAGTGCGACATCGAAATCCGGTCGGCCTTGACCAGGATGTCGCCGCGCAGCCAGGTGTAGAGGTCGACGTACTGCATCTTGGTGACGTCGTCCAGCTCGGTGCACTCGGCGTAGATCGGGGCGGTGACGTCCGTGTAGCGCACCGAGGGGTCGTAGCGGCGCATCAGGTGCCGCTTCTCCTCTTCGGTGAACATCCGCGCGTTGCCGTAGTAACGCTCCTCGATCGGAGTCGTGCCGCGCTCCAGGAAGCTCTTGCCCTTGACCCCCTGCGGGATCGCCTTGGAGACCGCGCGCAGGCCCTTCTGCACCCCGCCGGGCAGACCGTTGACGGTGCCCAACGACAGCGGCTCCCGGTAGATCGTGTAGCCGCCGAAGAACTCGTCCGCGCCCTCGCCGGACAGCACCACCGTGACGTGCTCGGCGGCCTTCTTGGCCACGAAGTAGAGCGGCACCAGCGCCGGGTCGGCCACCGGGTCGTCCAGGTGCCAGACGATCTTCGGCAGCGCATCGATCATGTCCTGCGGACCGATCTTGGTGGGGATCGTGGTGACGTCCAGGTGCCGCGCCGACTCCTGGGCGACGTCGATCTCCGAGTAACCCGGCACGTCGTAGCCCACCGTGAAGGTCAGGATGTTCGGGTTGAACTCCCGCGCCAACGCCACCACCGCCGTGGAGTCGATGCCGCTGGACAGGAACGAGCCGACCGGCACGTCGGAGCGCATGTGCATGCGCACGCTCTCCCGCAGCGTCTCCCGGATCTCGTGGTACAGCTTCTGCTCGTCGTCGACCGGCGCCGGCCGGAACACCGGCCGGTACCACCGGCGCACGTCGATCCGCCCGCCCGGGGTCCAGTTCAGGTACTCCCCCGACCCGATCCGGCTGATGCCCTTGTGCAGCGTGCCCGGCTCCGGGACGTACTGCAGAGTCAGGTAGTGGCTCAGGTTGGCCGGGTCGACACCCGCGTCGCCCTGGTAGTTGCTGTGCGCGAACGGCAGCAGCGCCTTCTTCTCTGAGGCCAGGTAGAGGCCGTCGGCGGTCTCCAGGTAGTGCATCGGCTTGATGCCGAAGTAGTCGCGGGCGCCGAAGGCGCGCCGCTCCTGCCGGTCCCAGATGACGAAGGCGAACATGCCCCGCAGTCGGGTGAGCACCTGCTCGCCCCAGAAGTGGTAGCCCGCCACGATCACCTCGCCGTCGCCGGCGGTGGCGAACTGCGCGCCGAAGTTCCTGATCAACTCCTCGCGCAACTCGATGTAGTTGTAGATCTCACCGTTGAAGGTGAGCAGGTAACGACCGTTCGCGTAGGGCAGCGGCTCGTGGCTCGACGCGACGTCGATGATGGCCAGCCGCTTGTGGGCGAACACGCCGTCCGCGTACCGGCCGGAAGCGTCGCCGACCACCTCGACCCCGGTCTCGTCGGGGCCGCGGTGGTGCAGGCATTCCAACGCTCCGGCGATGTGGTCGCGATGCGCGGCGGCGTTACCGTTCGCGCTGAAGAAGGCCAGAAGTCCGCACATGGTGGCCATCTTTCCACGCGCCCCGTCGACCCGTCGCAGCCGTCCGTCGATCCGCCCACTCCCGGTGGGCGTCACCGCGAACCGGACGCGCGGTACCGTCGGGACCAGCAACGAAGCGGAGGGAGCGGCGCAATGACCGAGGGACGCACCGACGGTACGCCGACGGACGGTACGGAATCACACGATCCGGACTTCCCGGAGGCGTTCCTGTCCTTCATGCGGCAGGGCTGGCGCGACACCGCGCTCCCCGTGACGCCCCGCCCGGAGACACCCAACTACGCCAAGCGGCGGGCCGCGCTCTCGGCGGCGTTCCCCGGCGAGACGCTCGTCATCCCCACCGGCACCGAGAAGGTCCGGGCCAACGACACCGACTACCCGTTCCGGCCCGGCAGCGACTTCGCCTACCTGACCGGCGACCACGACGCCGACAGCGTGCTGGTGCTACGCCCGAACGGCTCAGGGCACGACGCGACGCTGTACATGCGGCCCCGGTCCTCCCGGCAAACCGACGAGTTCTTCCGCAGCCGCAACGGCGAGCTGTGGGTGGGCCGGCGGCACACCCTCGCCGAGAAGTCGACCGAGCTGGGCCTGCCCACCGCCGACCTCACCGGCCTGGAGGCGACGCTCGCCGACCTGGCGCCGGGGCGTACCCGGGTGCTGCGCGGTTTCGACGCCCAGGTGGACGCGGCCGTGCGCCAGTACGACGGGCCCCGCGCCGAGGGCCAGCCCGCCCGCGACCGGGAGCTGGCCATCGCCATCTCGGAGATGAAGCTGGTCAAGGACGAGTGGGAGATCGGCCAGCTCCAGGACGCCATCGACGCCACAGTGCGCGGCTTCGAGGACGTAGCCCGGATCCTCCCGGCGGACCGCGCCGTCTCCGAGCGGCTCCTGGAAGGTGTCTTCGCGCTGCGGGCCCGTCACGACGGCAACGACGTCGGGTACAGCTCCATCGTCGGCGCCGGCGAACACGCCACGATCCTGCACTGGGTGCACAACCACGGCGCCACCCGACCGGGTGACCTGCTGCTGATGGACATGGGCGTCGAGGGCCGCAACCTCTACACCGCCGACGTCACCCGGGTACTCCCGGTCAACGGCCGGTTCACCGCCCTGCAACGCCAGGTCTACGACATCGTGTACGCCTCGCAGCAGGCGGGCATCGAGGCCATCCGCCCCGGCGTGACGTTCAAGGACGTCCACCTGACCTGCATGCGGGTCCTCGCCGAGGGCCTGTCCGACCTGGGTCTGCTGCCGGTGAGCGTCGACGAGGCGATGGACGAGAAGTCGACCGTCTACCGGCGGTGGACGCTGCACGGCTTCGGCCACATGCTCGGCATCGACGTGCACGACTGCTCGAACGCCCGCAAGGAGACGTACCGCGACGGCGCGCTGGGCGAGGGCTATGTGCTCACCGTCGAGCCCGGGTTGTACTTCCAGCCCGAGGACGAGCTGGTCCCCGCCGAGCTGCGCGGCGTCGGCATCCGGATCGAGGACGACGTGCTGGTCACCGCGTCCGGCGCGACGAACCTCTCGGCCGGGTTGCCGCGTACCTCCGACGAGGTGGAGACCTGGCTGGCCGAGCAGCGCGAGGCCGGCCCCCGCCTGCCCGGCTGACCCGCCCTGGCCCGCCTGGCTCTCGCCCGGGGGCTGGCTGGTTGAGCTTCGGCCATGATCCACTCGGCTTTCTGGAATTCGTGCTATCCGCATCACCCGGATGCCGCGTTATTAGGAAAGCCGAGTGGATCACGCTCCCGAGGCGAGCGTTATGTCGTATCCGCACACTGAAACGTCCGCGTCCGCGTCCGCGTCCGCGACGGCGACAGCGACAGCCGCGCCGCCGTCCCCTGACGTCGTCGTCATGCGACCCGCTGTCGCCACCAGCCCTCTCGCCTCGGCATCGACCTCGGGCCAGCCCGCTACGGGCCGCGTCCGCCGGCAGCGCCCCTCGGTCAGACCCTTCCGGCCACGGGTCACTGTGGTGATCCACTCGCTTTCCTCGAAGTCGCGCTGTCCCCCACGCTCCGACACCGCAGTGTCAGCAAGCCGAGTGAACGACGTGGGCGCAGCAGCGTCTGGGGTGAACCAACCCCGCCCTCCGTCGACGTTTGTGCTGGTAGAGCCCTTCTCCTATCGACCCGGAGCGGTTGATCGCCCCTGTCCGTGCTACGCCGTATGCGTGGATATTTCGGATACGTCCGCAGTGTGAAGATGGTTCTCATACGGTGGGTATCAGTTGGCTACAAGCCATTTGTAGCTGGTCGTGGCGCCTCGGGCGGTGCGATCCCGTCTGTAGCAGGAAAGGGCGGAAGGCTCTGATGTCCAACGACGTAACGAGTACCGAGGGCGGGGCTGCGCCGGCCCCACCGAGAACAGGGCGGCGGAAACTTTGGGTAGCCGCAAGCGTCGCCGGGTTGACTGGCATGGTCGGTTTGGCGGCCCTGGGCGGCATCGCAGCTCGGGACGACAAGCACGGCGGCACGGATCGCCTGGCGGACGCCCAGGCGTCGACTCCGAAGCAAAACGTCAGCGATGCCAGCATGGGCGACGACGGCCCCGAAAGCGCCGAGGGCAGGGACGAGGACGAGTGGTCCAGCGACTGGAGCAGTGGGAGCGGATACGGCCGGGATGATCGCAAGGACGACCGTGGCAAGGAGGACCGGGACAAGGACGGTCGCGAGCACGGTCGGGTGCGGGAGGTGCCGTGTGACCCGAACCGGTTGATCGCGGCGATCACGCTGGCCAACGCCGAGCAGGGCGCGACGCTGAAGCTGGCCGCCGGCTGCACCTACAGCCTGACCACCACCCAGAGCGGTCTCGGCCTGCCGCCGATCACCCAGCAGATCACCATCAAGGGTGAGAAGTCCACGATCGTCCGGGCGGCCGCCGCCGCCCAGTTCGGCATCTTCCGTGTCGACGGCGGCGGTGACCTGCGACTGGAGGACGTCACCGTCAAGGGCGGCCAGGCCACTCTGTTCAACCAGGGTGGCGGCGCGATCTTCGTCGCCCCCGGCGGCACCGCCCGCCTCAAGGACACCCACCTGGTCGACAACTCCACCACTGGCGTCAACGCTGGCGGCGCGATCGACAACCGTGGGACCACTGAGTTGGAGAAGAGCACCGTGGACCGCAACATCTCCGTGGTCGCCGGCGGTGGTATCAACAACACCGGCCTGCTCAAGCTCAAGGAATCCCGCTTCGACAGCAACAGCGCGGGCGCTGCCGGCGGCGCGATCAACAACTTCGGCGGCACCGTCCAGGGCTACAAGGTCGAATTCAAGAGCAACCGCGCCATCGGCGGCGGCGGCGCCATCGCCACCACCGGCGGCATCATCGACCTGCACGACAGCCAGGTCACCGGCAACAACGCAGTCGGGTTCGGCGGCGGCATCTTCACCGCAGCCGGCGCCCGCACCAACCTGCGCAACGTCACCGTGGCCAACAACGCCGCCGCCGGCGGCGGAGGCGGCCTGACCAACACCACCGCCAGCACCACCACCGTCGAGGACAGCAAGATCGTCGGCAACACCAGCAACGGCGCGGGCGGCGGCGGCATCCTCAACACCATCCTCGACAGCACCGTGACACTGCGCAACACCGAGGTCAACGGCAACCAGTCCACCAACGGCGGCGGCATCCTCAACACCGCGATCCTCCGCCTCACCACCACAAAGATCACCAACAACACCGCCCTCGCCCCCGCACCCGGCGGCGCAGGCGGCATCCTCAACACCGGAGCGGTCACCACCGACCCACACACCGTGATCGTCGGCAACCGACCCACCAACTGCGTCGGCAACCCCGTCCCCAACTGCTTCGGCTGAAACACATAGATGAACAGGGGCTCCTCCCCCGATCGGGAGGAGCCCCTGTTCGCGTGCTCGACCATCAGGGCTCCGCGGCGGAGCTCCACGGCCCGTTCACCGTCAGGCCCCAGTCCGACGAAGCGCCCTATCGGCCTTCTTGGCCCGTTGCGGCGCGGCCGCGCGTTCCGTGTCCGGCTGGCCACACCCAGGTCTCTCAGTCCCGGACAGGGCGCGCAAGGCATCCCCTGCACCGAATGTGGGGCTTCTTCGGATAACGCCCCATAGTGAAGATGCTTCTCATACGGTGTTCTTCAGGAGCTACAACCGATTTGTAGCGAAGTGCGCCTCGCCCTGGCGGAGCGGACTTTCATACGAGGAGAGGGCAGAAACTCCGATGTCCAACTACCTTCGGAAGAACGATGGCGAGGGCACCGCAAAGCGCAGGCGCCTTCGCAAGGTGTGGCTCGCTTCCGGCGTGGCCGGTCTGACCGGCGTGGTCAGCCTCGCGGGGGTCGGCGTGGCCACCTCGGCCGGGGCCGCCGGCCTCACTCACCTGAAGTGGTCGTCAGCCGAGCAGGTCACGCAGGACGACGCCCGCGGCGACCAGTACGAGCGGGAGCACGGCCGGGATGATCGCAAGGACGACCGTGGCAAGGAGGACCGGGACAAGGACGGTCGCGAGCACGGTCGGGTGCGGGAGGTGCCGTGTGACCCGAACCGGTTGATCGCGGCGATCACGCTGGCCAACGCCGAGCAGGGCGCGACGCTGAAGCTGGCCGCCGGCTGCACCTACAGCCTGACCACCACCCAGAGCGGTCTCGGCCTGCCGCCGATCACCCAGCAGATCACCATCAAGGGTGAGAAGTCCACGATCGTCCGGGCGGCCGCCGCCGCCCAGTTCGGCATCTTCCGTGTCGACGGCGGCGGTGACCTGCGACTGGAGGACGTCACCGTCAAGGGCGGCCAGGCCACTCTGTTCAACCAGGGTGGCGGCGCGATCTTCGTCGCCCCCGGCGGCACCGCCCGCCTCAAGGACACCCACCTGGTCGACAACTCCACCACTGGCGTCAACGCTGGCGGCGCGATCGACAACCGTGGGACCACTGAGTTGGAGAAGAGCACCGTGGACCGCAACATCTCCGTGGTCGCCGGCGGTGGTATCAACAACACCGGCCTGCTCAAGCTCAAGGAATCCCGCTTCGACAGCAACAGCGCGGGCGCTGCCGGCGGCGCGATCAACAACTTCGGCGGCACCGTCCAGGGCTACAAGGTCGAATTCAAGAGCAACCGCGCCATCGGCGGCGGCGGCGCCATCGCCACCACCGGCGGCATCATCGACCTGCACGACAGCCAGGTCACCGGCAACAACGCAGTCGGGTTCGGCGGCGGCATCTTCACCGCAGCCGGCGCCCGCACCAACCTGCGCAACGTCACCGTGGCCAACAACGCCGCCGCCGGCGGCGGAGGCGGCCTGACCAACACCACCGCCAGCACCACCACCGTCGAGGACAGCAAGATCGTCGGCAACACCAGCAACGGCGCGGGCGGCGGCGGCATCCTCAACACCATCCTCGACAGCACCGTGACACTGCGCAACACCGAGGTCAACGGCAACCAGTCCACCAACGGCGGCGGCATCCTCAACACCGCGATCCTCCGCCTCACCACCACAAAGATCACCAACAACACCGCCCTCGCCCCCGCACCCGGCGGCGCAGGCGGCATCCTCAACACCGGAGCGGTCACCACCGACCCACACACCGTGATCGTCGGCAACCGACCCACCAACTGCGTCGGCAACCCCGTCCCCAACTGCTTCGGCTGACGGGATTACCACCGGCTCAGGGAGTAAGCAACACAGAAGGAGAGACAAGCGGCCCCGTCGGGAACGGTCGAAGAACCGGATCCGGCGGGGCCGCCGCACACCTCCGCCGGCCGACACGTGAACCGGCCCCCTTCCGCACCAGCGGAAGGGGGCCGGTTCACGTGTCACCGCTGGACGAACACCGCCACGCTGCGCGCCGGCACGGTGAACGTCCCGGCGGCCCGGTCGAACGAGGCGGTACGCAGCACCGGGTCGGCCGAGTCGACCAGCACCGGGTGCAACGCCACGTCCGCCCCGCGCAGACCGGTCACCGTCGGCGTGGTCGTCTCCGGGGTGGCGTTGAAGACGACGGTCACCGACGTCCACCGCCCGCCCAGCCCGCGGGCGTCCAGCGTCATCGTCAGCACTCCCGGCGTCTCCTGCGCCCCGGACAGCGGAAACGCCACCCGCCGCTGCACCTGCTCGGCGGTGGCCAGCCCGAACACCGGCGACGACGCCCGGATACGCAGCAGCTCGGCGTACCGGGCGTCGGTGGTGTTGATCGCCGCGCAGTCGGGCACCAGCGCCGGGTCGGCCAGCAGCGGCTTCGCGTACGGCCACTTGTCCTCGTTGTCCGCCGCGGGCGGCAGGCCGGCGCCGAACCCGTTGCCCCGTTCGCAGCCCCACCGGATCTGGTTGAACCAGTCACCGGAGTTGTACGAGTTGCGGTCCAGCGACTTCGACCGCAACCGTTCGCTGCCGGCGGTGACGAACCCGGTGCCCTGCCCCAACACCACAGTGCCCAGGGCCAGCACCTGCATCCGGGAGCGGTCCGCCGCCGAGGTGGCCTGCGGCAGCTTGTACGCCAGCGCGTCGTACAGGATCTCGTTGTCGTGCGCGTCGACGTAGGTGACGGCCTCCCCCGGCGCGTCGGTGTAGCCGGCCGGGGAGCCGTTGTAGTCCACCTGCGCCCCGGTGACCTGCCGCCCGGTGGTGTCGGTGAAGCGGTAGTCGCGCAGGTTGCCGGTCAGCCCCACCTTGATCAGGTCGTGGGCGCGCAGCAGGCCCGCCTTCTGCTCGGCCGGCGACCCGTTGACATCGTCGCCGTTCGGGTCGGTGTAGAGCCCGGACGCGAAGCCCTGCGCGCGAGGGTTGCTGTCGAACGGTCCGCCGCCGCGCACCGCGTCGCGGAGCCGGTCGTTGAAGGTGCCGATGCCGGTGCCGGCCATGTTGGCCTGGGTGGCCTGCACGAAACGGGCGTCGCCCGCGACCTCGCCGAAGTTCCAGCCCTCGCCGTAGAGCAGGATCGACCTGCCGTCCACACCGTCACGGGCGACGGTCAGCCGGTCCAGCGCGTCGCGTACGGCCAGGATGTTCGCCTTCGGGTGGTGACCCATCAGGTCGAACCGGAAACCGTCCACCTTGTACTGCCGCGCCCAGGTGACCACCGAGTCGACGACGAGTCTGCCCATCATGGCGTGCTCGGGGGCGGTGTTGGCGCAGCAGGTGGAGTCGGCCACCGTACCGTCGTCCACCAGCCGGTGGTAGTAGCCGGGCACCACCTGGTCGAGCACCGAGGCGTCGTCCGTGCCGGCCGCCGCCGTGTGCTTGTAGACCACGTCCATGACCACCCGCAGACCGGCGCCGTTGATCCCGGCGACCATGCGCCGGAACTCGGTGGTCCGCGCCGCGCCGACCGGGTCGACGGCGTAGCCGCCCTCGGGCACCGTGTAGTGCAGCGGGTCGTACCCCCAGTTGTAGCCGTCGGTCTCGGCGACCGCCGCCACGCACTGCTGCTGGTCGGCGGAGTCCGGCGGGAGCGCCGCCAGATCGCAGGCCGGCTGCCGCTGGTCGGCCCGCTTCTCCGGGATCGTCGCGAAGTCGAACGCCGGCAGCAGGTGCAGGTGGGTGACGCCGGCGTCACCGAGCGCCTTCAGGTGGGTCATCCCGGCGGTTCCCGGGTCGGTGAAGGCGAGGAACGTCCCCCGCCGCTCGGCCGGCACGGTCTCGTCGGCGATGGAGAAGTCCCGCACCGACAGTTCGGAGACCTGCGCCTTCGCCGGCGGCACCGGCGGAGGTTTGCGCAGCGTCCGCCAGCCCGCCGGGGCCAGCGCCGCGTCGGTCAGGTCGACCAGCAGGCTGTGCGTGGAGTCCGCGGCGAGGGCCACCGAGTACGGGTCGGTCACCGACGCGGTGACCACCTTCTGCGCCGCCGGCTGCCACGCCCGCACCTGGTAGCGGTAGTACCTGCCCGTCCAGCTCTGGTCGCCGCGCGCCGACCAGACACCGGTGCGGTCGTCGCGGCGCATCGGCACGGCCGTCGGCGCGGCGGTCGGCGAGTCGAACACCTGCACCGTCACCGTCCGCGCGGTCGGCGCCCACACCGCGAGGCTCGGCGTCCGTCCGGCGAAGGTCGGCCCGAGGGTGGCGTCGGTGGCCCGGGAGTACACGTCGTCGAGCACGCCGGGGATCTGCACACCGGTCGCCGCGAGCAGGGCCCCGACGCGTCGCGCTCGGTCACCAGCACCTGCCCCCGCAGCGCCGCCGGGACCTCGGCCAGGTCGCGGCGGTCCAGCGTGAAGCTGCGGTACGACCACAGGTGCGGAAACCGCGTGCGCTGGGCCTCGGTGAGCCCGTTGCGCTGCGCCCGCAACGGCAGGCTGGTGTACGCCCCGGTCAGCTCCCGGTCGGCCACAGCGACGCCGCCCTCCGGGGCGACGACCAGCGCGCACGTCCTGCCGTCGGTCGGCGGGGTCTGCCACACCACAGTCGCTGGTAGTGCACCACCGCCCACTCCCGGGACCCGCCCTGCGGCGGCGTGCCCACGGTGGCGGTCGACCAGGTGTCCACCGTGACAGTCTGCACCGGTGGGACGGTGTTCACCGCCACCACGTACTCGCGCCGGCCCGCCGGAGCAGCATCCTCACGCAAGCGCGACTCAGAAGCCTCCGCAGCGCACCCCGTCGACAGTGCACAACCGCGGTGTACTGGACGTCCGCTCCATGTGGAACCGCAACGACACCGACCCGCCGGGACGCACGTCCACCCCACTGACGTACGTGAAGCCGCCGTCGAACTGCCGGACCGTCCCCTGGGGCACACCCTCCACCCAGGCGGTCACGAACCGCCCACCGGAGAACTCCAACCGCGCCGTCCACCCACGGCTCCGCGCGGACACGTTGACCATCGTCACCTCACCGATGAAGCCCCCGTCGAAGCTCTGCACCACCCGGTACCGCCCACTGAACGCCGGCTGCCCCTGCGGAGCACGAGTCGGCGACCGCGTCACCACCGGCGAACCGGGCGGACTGACCGGCGGGGCGACCGACGGCGACGGCGAACCGGTCACGGCGCTCGGCGGCAACCCGCTCGCACGCCCGGACAACCCCGGCATCACCGGGACCGGCGACGCCACCGACGTGGATCGACCCGGCGTCACCTCCGACGGCAGCGGCAACACCGGCGGCGCCGACGCCCCGTCCGGCGCCGGACTACGCCCCCGGTACGCACCCAGGGTCATGACGAGCAGGACCACCATCACGACCACACCAGCGCCCACCACGACCCAGGGCGACGACACGATCGCGGCCGGACCGGGCGTCAGTCGCGGGGCACGACGCATGCCGGACATGAACCTCCCTCAGCGGACCGTCCGGGCAGCGTAGCGATCAGCGGCCGGACCGGGAAGCGCCGGCACGCACACCGTCCACTCAACCGAGCCGACAGTCGACCCCGTTGATGGTGCACCGCTGCGGCCGTTGCGCCGACTCACCCCAGCCCACCCGCAAACGCAGCGTCCGCGAAGCACCCGGCTCCAGCGAACGGGTTCCCCGCAACACGAACTCACCGTTCCCGCGTCCCCGCAGCGAGATCCCCGAGTCGTCGCTGAGGCGCAACGCCCAGAGGTCGTCGTCGAACGTCAACTCCACCGACCAGTCCACCGACCGGCTCGTCTCGTTCGCGATCGACAACACCGCCGCGTCCCCGTCCCAGCCGTTCGAACCGACCTGGTAGCGGGCGGTGACCGTGGCCCCCGCCGACGGCGTCGACACCAACGGAGCGGCCGTCCGCCCCGGCGTCGCAGAGCTGGTCACGGTGGCCCGTGGCGACGGCGTCCGACTGCTACGCGACGGCCGAGGCGACACCGAGCGCCGCTCCACGCCGGCCGGAGTCGGCCCACCCGTCGCCGACGCGGCTGCCGGCGCGGTCGGCACGACAACCGGAGGAGCACCCTGCGGTACGGACTCCCGCTCCCTGGTCCGGAACGACAGCAACGCGACCACCAGCAGCACCACCAGCGCACACACACCGAGCAGCACCACGATCCACGGCACCGACGCCAACATTCGAGCCGCCCGCGACCCTGCCGCACCATCCGGCCGCACCGCCATCAGGTCTCCCCTCGTCCCCACCGACGCGACAGCGTAGCCAGCACCGCCCCGTTCGGGAATCGGGCGGGTACGGTTCGGACCGAGCAGCCGACGCGCTACGGAAAACGGCCCGACCTGGTGGACGGTCCCGCTCGATCAGCCCGTCCGGACGACGGTGCAGATGACCGGCCCCTCGTCCGAGATCCGCAGCAGGTAGCGGTACCGCTCCCCCGGCACCGCCCGCCCCTGGCTGTCCAGGAACTCCCACTCCACCGCGACCATCGTCAACAGCGCGGACACCGGCTGCACATCCTCGATCCGGGCGTTCGCCGCGATCAGCTCCCGGTCCTGATAGTCCGGTGCGGCACCCACGAAGGACAACGCCACCGCCGCCGGTGACGTGAACGAGAAACTGTAGGTGTCGGCCACCACCAGACCCGGGAGGGCGTAGCAGCCCGCGATGGCCGGCAGGTCACCGGACGTCAGCGCCACGCCGTACCGGTCGAAGAAGTCGGCCAGCGTGTCAAGATCCGTGGAGGCGTTCACGGCCACAGCAATTGCCGGTCACCACCCGGGTCAAACCTCAACGAGGCGGCACCCGTACCTCGATCTCCGAACCCAGCCGGGCATCGGCGGCCAGACCCAGGTCGTCCCCACTCCAGAACCGCCCCGGGTCGTACCAGTTGGGGCGCCGGCCCGCCGGCAGCAAACCCATTGCCTCGTAGGTCACCGCGACGACCTCGGCGCAGTACGCCGTCTCCAGCGCCCGGTCCCGCTCCCCCGCCGATCCGACCGGGCTTGCCGGGCCGGCCTGGCTGGCAGGGCTGGTGGCGCCCGCGGAGCCGTTCGGGTCGGCGGGGGTGGTGGGGATCGGCCGGGGTGCCAGCGCCGGCCAGCCGGGGCGCGGCAGCGCGGGCAGCCTGATCGGACGGGCCAGGGCGGTCAGCCGGCCGGGGCGCGGCAGCGCCGGCACCCGACCACGCACCCACCGCCACGCCAACTGAGCGGTGGACGGGAACGGGGTGCCGTCCAACCGGGCGATCGTCCGCAGCACCGCCCGCTCCATCTCCCCGTCGGCCGGCGGATCGAGCTGCCGCAGCCAGGCCCGCTGCCCGTACCTGTTGGCCCAGACGCAGACCGCGTCCCGCAGGTCGTGCAACTGGACGCCACGCTGGTGCGTACCCGACCACAGGTCCGGCAACGACCTGCCCAACTCCGCATGCCACATCAACGGCGGCATGTCGTCCAGCACCACCGCCATGCCAACGTGGTTGACCGGGCTGTTGGTGGTGAACTGGATCGCCCGGTCCGGCACGCTGCGACCCCGGAACACCCACACGTCGCCGGTGCGGGTCAACTCCACGGCCTCATCCAGGCTGATGCTCATGAGGGTCTAGCCTAGGCCGATGGCGCAACGAATGCGGTGGTGGAAGGTTCTCGGGTTGGCCGGCCTCGCCGGCGTCGCAGCCTCCGGCGTGGTCATCGCGCGGGCCGAACGACGCCGACGCGCGTACACCCCCGAGGAGATCCGGCAGCGACTGCTGGAACGGCACGCCCAGGCCAGCGACGCCGCAAAACCCGCCGACCCGGCCTGACCAGCCGTCCCTGGCGACAATGGACGCAGCGGCCGGGCAGGTCGAAGACAGAAGAGCGCTGGGTCAACGTCGGCCTAGGTGCCGAGGTACTTGAGCACGGCCAGCACCCGGCGGTGGTCCGTGTCGGTGGGCGGTAGGTCGAGTTTGGTGAAGATGTTGCCCACGTACTTCTCGACAGCGCTGTGGCTGACCTTCAGTGCCTCAGTGATGCCGGTGTTGGACCGACCCTCCGCCATGAGCCGCAGCACGTGCTGCTCGCGCGGTGTGAGGCGCTGCATCGGGTCGTTGCGACGCACCAGCAGTTGGGCGACAACCTCGGGGTCCAGCACGGTGCCGCCGGCGGCCACCCGCCGCAGGGCGTCGAGAAAGTCCGACACCTGCGCCACCCGGTCTTTGAGCAGGTAACCGACCCCGCTGGTCGCGACCGAGAGAAGATCGGTGGCGTACCGTTCCTCCACGTACTGCGAGAGCACGCACACAGCGATCGTCGGGTGTTGCCGCCGGATGACGAGCGCGGCCCGGATGCCCTCGTCGGTGTGGGTCGGGGGCATCCGCACGTCGACCACCACGACGTCGGGCCGGTGCGTGTCGACGGCGGTCAGCAGCTGGTCGGCGTCGGGCACCGCGGCGACAACCTCGAAGCCACCGTCGGTGAGCAGCTTGGTGAGACCGGCCCGCAGCAGGACCGAGTCTTCGGCTAACACTATTCGCATGGGAGATAAACGGTAACGGTTGTGGGCCCGCTGGGCGGGCTCACCACGGTCAGGCTGCCGTCGAACGCCGCTGCCCGCTGCGCCAGGCCGCGCAGGCCGGTGCCGGCGCCGTCGACCGACGCGCCGCCGCGGCCGTCGTCGGTGATCGTGACGATCAACCGGTCGCCGACGCGCTCCGCCACGACCTCGGCCCGGCTCGCGTCCGCGTGTTTGGCAACGTTCGTCAGCGCTTCGGACACGGCGAAATACGCGATCGCTTCGACGCTCGGTGAGCAGCGTGGCGCGACGTCCACGTGCAGTTTCACCGGCAGGGGCGCCCTCGCGACGATGCCCGAGAGCGCCGCGTCGAGCCCTCGGTCGTTGAGGACGGCCGGATGCAGGCCGCGAACGAAGTCGCGCAGTTCGGCCAGCGCGGCGGTGGCCTCGTCGTGGGCCGCGGCGACGACCCCCAGAATCTCCGGCGGCTGGTCGACGAAGGCGGCGCGGGCCATGCCCAGGTTCATCGCCAGGGAGACGAGGCGCTGTTGCACACCGTCGTGCAGGTCCCTCTCGATCCGGCGCCGTTCGGTATCGGCGGCCTCGACCAGGTCGGCTCGGCTGAGCGCCAGCGACTCGACCCGCTCGGCAAGTTCCTCGGCGTGGCTGCGCCCGAGCAGGCGTCGAGCCGCGGCCGTGTCGGCCCTGGCGATGCCGCGCGCGACCCACGGCGCGGCGAGCAGCAGGGCTGTGGCGCCGCCGAACCACAGGCCGTACCCCACCCCGGACACACGCTCGGCCAACAGGGCGGCGAGCGGGAGCGCCGACCAGCAGAGCACGACGATCACCCCGCCGAGGCCGCCCAGCAGTGGGGCGAGCAGGTGGTAGGCGAGTTGGCGCCAGGTGGTTCCGAGGGTCCACGGCTGGTAGATCCGGTGCCAGCCGGTGCCAGGGTCGTGTTTCGGCGCGGCTATCTCGACACCGAGGAGGGCACGGAACCGTTCCCGTTGCAGCGCGCTGACGAACCGCGCGCACGCCGGCAGCGCCAGCGGGCTCAGGACGGCGACGACCACGTACACCACTGGGAGCAGCCGGTGACCGGTCGGACCTTCGACGAGGCTGTCCACGGCGGCCCACCACAGCACGCCCACGAGCCATACCACCGTGCCCGTGGTGGCTGCGAGGACCATCCCCGCCAGCACGTGGAAGGTCGCCTGCCAGGTGCGCGCCGACGACAGCGGGCGCAGCACGGCGAGCGGTCCGGTGGCCCGCTCGTCCGGCATCGCTCCCGCTCCCGCTGAGGTCATGTCTTCACGCTAGATATCCCGGCGTCGGCCGACCATCGGGCAGACCCACCGTCAGGGGTGGGGAAAACCCCAGGGCGGTCCGGCTGGCCGCCACACTTACCGCGCCGTCGTGCGCTGGCAGCGTAAACGCCAGTCGGACGAGGTGAGGAGCAAAGACGATGATCGAGGTACGGGAGCTGACGAAACGGTACGGCGACAAACTCGCCGTCGACGGGCTGACTTTTACCGTCAACCCGGGGATGGTGACCGGTTTCCTCGGACCGAACGGCGCCGGCAAGTCCACCACGATGCGGATGCTCCTCGGGCTGGACGCGCCGACGAGCGGTTCGGCGCTGGTGAACGGAGAGCCGTACCGGGCGCACACCTCGCCGCTGCGTGAGGTCGGCGCGCTGCTGGAGGCCCGCTCGATCCACCCGGGCCGCAGCGCGTACCACCACCTGTTGGCGCTGGCCCGCACAAGCGGCATCCGCCGCTCACGCGTCGACGAGGTGATCGAGGCGGTCGGCTTGGCCGGCGTGGCGCGGCGGCGGGCCGGCACGTTCTCACTCGGGATGGGGCAGCGGCTCGGCATCGCGACGGCCATGCTGGGCGACCCGCACACGGTCATCCTCGACGAGCCGCTCAACGGGCTCGACACCGACGGCATCCGTTGGGTGCGCGCGCTGTTGCAGGGCCTCGCCGCCGAAGGCCGAACGGTTTTCGTCTCATCGCACCTGATGAGCGAAATGGCGCTCACCGCCCAGCACCTCGTCGTCATCGGCAGGGGCCGGCTGATCGCCGATACCAGTGTGGCGGAGCTCGTCCGGGCAGGTAGCCGCAGCGTGGTCCGGGTGCGCACCACCCATCCGGACGCGCTCGCGGCCCGCTTGTCCGGGCCTGACACCGAGGTCTCGTTCGACCGGGACAACACGCTGACGGTGTCGGGGTTGACGACCGACCAGATCGGTACGGCCGCCGGTGCCGCCGGCATCACACTGCTTGAGCTCACCGCCCAGCAGGCCTCGCTGGAGGAAGTCTTCATCGATCTCACCCGCGACGCGGTCGAGCACCGCGCGAACACCGTTGGAGCGACGCCATGACCACCGTCACCTTTCCCGCGTACGTCGGCGAGCAGCGCATCACTCAGGTGCGCGTGATCCGATCCGAATGGATCAAGCTGCGCTCCCTGCCGTCCACGATCTGGTGCCTGCTGGCCACTGTCGTGCTCGTGGTCGGCGTCGGGCTGGCGTACACCACGTTGCGCGTCGCCCGGCCGCCCGCGGATCCGGCCGCGTTCGACGCTGTCGCGGTCAGCCTCTCCGGTGTGCAACTGGCGCAGTTCGCGATCGGCGCCCTGGGCGTGCTGTTCATCACCGGCGAGTACGCGACCGCATCGATCAGGGTGAGCCTGGCGGCGGTGCCCGGTCGCCTGCCGATGTTGTGGGGCAAAGTGATCGCGTTCGGGCTCACCACCCTTGTGATCTCCGTACCGGCCGTGCTGGCGTCATTCCTCGCCGGCCAGTCGATCCTGTCCGCCGAGGACCTGAAGATCGGCCTGGGCGAGCCCGGCGTGGTGCGGGCGGTGCTCGGCAGCGCGCTGTTCCTGACCGTAGTGGGCCTGCTCGGCCTCGGTCTGGGTGCGCTGCTGCGCAACACCGCCGGCGGGATCTCGGCTCTGTTCGGGCTGCTGTTCGCGCCACAGCTCGTGCTCGGGCTGCTGCCGGAGTCAGCGTCCGACGCGGCGTACCGGTATCTGCCGACACCGGCTGGCACAGCCGTCAGCTCTGTCCGCCAGGATCCTCTCACCCTCGGCCCGTGGACCGGATTCGCCGTGTTCTGCCTCTACACCGTGATCGTGCTCGGGCTCGCCGCATGGCAACTGCGCCGCCGAGACGTTTGAGCCGCGAACGGCGCAGACCGGCATGATCCACTCGGTTTCCATGAAGTCGGGGTATCCCCGGCGCTCGGATACCGCGATATCGCCGATCCCGAGTGGATCACGGCGGGTGCGCCGCCGTCGACCGGTGAGGGCTGTCCGGTGTGCGAGGTTTGTCGGGTGGTGGGGGTCACCCGGGTGGCGGAATCGGGGGCCGGGCGGGGTCGTTATACCTGGCACGGCCGCGACGCCGGGTCGCGGTGAGCGGCAGCAGCCGGGAACACCGGCCCGGCAGCCCGGGTTACACCCCCCGCACCGCCGAGCAGCACGGGCCGTGGAGCCCGGCGGAATGATCCGCTGCCCCACCTGGTTGCACCGTCTCCCGATGCCGGCCCCGCCGGGTCGCCGGGCAGGTGAGCTTTCCCGCATGGCCGTCGCCCGTGTGTCGTGCGGTATCCCCCGCAGAGTGAAGCAGAGGAGCACGCCATCATGCGTACCGATCTGATTCGGAAGACCGCCCTGACCGCCGCCGGCCTCGCCTTCACCGGCGGCGCGATCGCCGGACCCGTCACCACCGCCTTCGCCGCCCCGAACACCAGCAAGCCCGCGACGCAGACCCAGACCGACCGCAAGAGCGGTGAGCGGGAGTTGGGTGTGCGCTACGAAGCCCAGCCGAACTTCTACTACTGCGGGCCCGCCGCGACCCGTAACGCGTTGAGTGTGCAGGGTAAGGACATCAACGTGGACGCCATGGCCAAGGAGATGGGCACCACCGAGGCCGGCACGAACTCGATCAACGACATCACCCCGGTGCTGAACAAGGAGACCGGCACGAACGCCTACCGGTCGGTGGAGATCTCCCACCCGGACGCCGACGCCAAGCAGACCGACACCCTGCGCGCCGACATCGTGCGCACCGTCGACGACGGCCGGGCCGTGGTCGCGAACATCGCCGGCACCACCACCGACACCGACGGGGTGAGCCACTCCTACGAGGGCGGGCACTACATCAGCGTCGTCGGCTACCACGACAACGGCAACACCGTCACCATCGCCGACTCCGCCGACCCCAACCAGGCCTCCTACCACGTCACCGTCGAGCACCTCGCCGACTGGATCGCCACCCGCGGCTACGCCACCAACTGACCCACACGCACACGCACACCGAAGGGCCGGACCCCACCACGGGGCCCGGCCCTTCACCATGTCCAGCGATCAGTGCTCGTTGCCCGCCCGGACCGGACCGTCGTCGGAGTCCGTAACGGCCGACTGACCGCCGGCGACCGCAGCGGCCGACTGACCGCCGGGGACGGTAAGCGACTGACCGCCCACCGCGGTCGACTGAGCCACCGTGGCCGCGACCAGACCAGAGGCGTCCTCGGCCGACGTGACGCGGTGCGCGCGTCGGCGCAGCCACCAGGTGCTGCCCAGCCCGGCGAGCACCGCGAGGACCAGCCCGGCCCAGGAGATGTCCTTCAACCAGTGTTCGGCCGCGCGACCGACCGAGTACAGCAGGTACGTCGTGCCGAAGGCCCAGACCAGGCCGCCGGCCGCGTTCGCCACCAGAAAGCGGCGGTACGGCACGTGTAGCGCTCCGGCGAGCGGCCCGGCCAGGATCCGCAGGAGTGCCACGAACCTGCCGAAGAAGACGGCCCAGACGCCGAACCGGGCGAAGCTCTGCTCGGCGCGGGCGAGCTGTGCGGGGCCCAGGTGCTTGGGGAACCGTCTGCCCAGCCGGGCGAGCAGCGGACGACCGCCGCGCCGGCCGACCGCGTACCCGATGGAGTCCCCGACGATCGCGCCGAATGCTGCGGCGCTGGCCACCCATTCGGGTTCCACCACTCCGGTGGCGGCGAGCAGGGCGGAGCTGACCAGGACGATCTCGCCGGGCAGTGGGACGCCCATGCTCTCCACACCGATCACGCCGCCGACCAGCAGGTAGACCGCGATCGGCGGCAACGCCACGAGCCAGTGCTGGACATCGAACACGGTTGCCCCCTTCGCCGGCCGGCCTCGAACCCTACCCGGGCGACCTGTTCAGCAGGCGTCACCCGCGGCGGGCCGCACACCCCCTATCCGTCCTAGGAGGCTAGGGGTGATGGCGGGGCGGGGGCGGGCGGCCGGGTTGCACAACTAGCAAGACGGACGTACGGTTTTGTTGAGCGCGGAATCGGCGGTAAGTGTCACCTAACCTCGGCGGCACCCCGACCGGTGCGACAGACTGCTCAGGACTACTCACGGTCGCTGGTGTGAAGGAGTACGACGTGGCGAGCCTCGACACCTTCGGTGCGAAGACCCAGCTACGCGTCGGAGACGCGAGCTACGAGATTTTCAAGATTGACAAGGTGGAGGGCCACGCCCGGCTGCCGTACAGCCTGAAGGTCCTGCTGGAGAACCTGCTGCGGACCGAGGACGGCGCAAACATCACCGCCGACCACATCCGTCAGCTCGGCGGGTGGGACTCCACCGCCGCCCCGAGTGTGGAGATCCAGTTCACCCCGGCGCGGGTGCTCATGCAGGACTTCACCGGCGTGCCCTGCGTGGTCGACCTGGCCACCATGCGCGAGGCCGTGCGCGACCTGGGCGGCGACGCCACCAAGGTCAACCCCCTCGCCCCCGCCGAGCTGGTCATCGACCACTCGGTGATCGCCGACCTGTTCGGCCGCGAGGACGCGTTCGCCCGCAACGTCGAGCTGGAGTACGAGCGCAACAAGGAGCGCTACCAGTTCCTGCGCTGGGGACAGACCGCGTTCAACGAGTTCAAGGTCGTCCCGCCGGGCACCGGCATCGTGCACCAGGTCAACATCGAGTACCTGGCCCGCACCATCATGGAACGCAACGGGCAGGCGTACCCGGACACCGTCGTCGGCACCGACTCGCACACCACCATGGTCAACGGCCTGGGCGTGCTGGGCTGGGGCGTCGGCGGCATCGAGGCCGAGGCCGCGATGCTCGGCCAGCCGGTCAGCATGCTGATCCCCCGCGTGGTGGGCTTCAAGCTCTCCGGTGAGATGCCGGCCGGCACCACCGCCACCGACCTGGTGCTGACCATCACCGAGATGCTGCGCAAGCACGGTGTGGTCGGCAAGTTCGTCGAGTTCTACGGTCCCGGCGTGAGCGCCGTGCCGCTGGCGAACCGGGCCACCATCGGCAACATGTCCCCCGAGTACGGCTCCACCGTGGCGATCTTCCCGATCGACGCGGAGACGATCCGCTACCTGGAGCTGACCGGCCGCGACGCCGCGCAGGTCGCGCTCGTCGAGGCGTACGCCAAGGAGCAGGGCCTCTGGCACGACCCGGACGCCGAGCCGGAGTACTCGGAGCGCCTGGAGCTGGATCTGGGCACCATCGAGCCGTCGCTCGCCGGCCCGAAGCGCCCGCAGGACCGGGTGCCGCTGGGCAGCGCGAAGACGCTGTTCCGTTCCGCGTTGACCGACTACGTCGCCGACGACTCCACCGGTGAGCGCGACCTCAAGCCGAGCGTGGCCCGTGAGGAGCTGCCGCGCGGCGCGAACGGCCCGGCCGACGAGGCCAGCGCCGAGTCCTTCCCGGCCAGCGACCCGCCGGCCAACGAGTTCAGCGACCCGGCCGACGAGCCGCGCGACCTGGAGACGGCCGCCGCCGGAGCGGGCGGGCGGGCCACCAACCCGATCCGGGTCACCGGCACCGACGGTGTCGAGTACGAGCTGGACCACGGCGCGGTGGTGATCGCCGCGATCACCTCCTGCACCAACACGTCCAACCCGCAGGTGATGATCGGCGCGGCCCTGCTGGCCCGCAACGCGGTCGAGAAGGGCCTGACCCGCAAGCCGTGGGTGAAGACCACCCTGGCCCCGGGCTCGAAGGTCGTCATGGACTACTACGAGCGGGCCGGCCTCACGCCGTACCTGGACAAGCTCGGCTTCAACCTGGTCGGCTACGGCTGCACGACCTGCATCGGCAACTCGGGCCCGCTGCCCGAGGAGGTGTCCGCCGCGGTCAACGAGCACGACCTGTCGGTCGTCTCGGTGCTCTCCGGCAACCGCAACTTCGAGGGCCGGATCAACCCGGACGTCAAGATGAACTACCTGGCGTCCCCGCCGCTGGTGGTCGCCTACGCCCTGGCCGGCACGATGGACATCGACCTGGCCAACGAGCCGATCGGTGAGGACACCGAGGGCAACCCGGTCTACCTGCGCGAGATCTGGCCGAACAGCGCCGAGATCCAGGACGTCATCGCCCAGGCGATCGGCGCCACCGGGTTCAGCGCCGCGTACGCCGACGTCTTCGCCGGTGACGAGCGCTGGCAGTCGCTGCCGACCCCGACCGGTGACACCTTCGCCTGGGAGAACGACTCCACCTACGTGCGGAAGCCCCCGTACTTCGAGGGCATGCGGCGCCTGCCGGCGCCCATCTCCGACATCGGTCCGGCTCGGGTGCTGGCCAAGCTGGGTGACTCGGTGACCACCGACCACATCTCGCCGGCCGGCGCGATCAAGGCCGACTCCCCGGCCGGCACGTACCTCGCCGAGCACGGTGTGCCCCGCCACGAGTTCAACTCGTACGGCTCCCGCCGGGGCAACCACGAGGTGATGATCCGGGGCACCTTCGCCAACATCCGGCTGCGCAACCAGCTGGTGCCCGGGGTGGAGGGCGGCTTCACCGTCAACCACCTCACCGGCGAGCAGACCTCGATCTACGACGCCGCAATGGCCTACCAGGAGGCTGGCGTCCCGCTGGTCATCCTGGCCGGCAAGGAGTACGGCTCGGGTTCGTCGCGGGACTGGGCGGCCAAGGGCACGATGCTGCTGGGCGTCCGGGCGGTCATCGCCGAGTCGTACGAGCGGATCCACCGCTCCAACCTGATCGGCATGGGCGTGCTGCCGCTGCAGTTCCCGGTGGACGTCACCGCGGAGTCGCTCGGGCTCACCGGCACCGAGACGTTCACCATCACCGGGGTGACCGCCCTCAACGACGGTGAGACCCCGCGCACCGTGCAGGTCAGCACCGACACCGGCGTGGAGTTCGACGCCGTGGTGCGGATCGACACTCCCGGTGAGGCGGACTACTACCGGCACGGGGGCATCCTGCAGTTCGTGCTGCGCCGCATGATCGCCAACTGATCGCGTACGGACGTCGCCAGGCTCCCTCCCGCCCTCGGCGGGAGGGAGCCTGCGTCGTTCCCGGGTCGCTCCTCGTATCAGGCTCGGCCGCGGGCTAACCTCTTAGCTAAGGAGGTGCCACGGTGGCCGGTGAAGCTGCGGCGCAGTTCAACATCCACGATGCGAAGACGAACCTGTCACGCATCATCGAACGGGTCGAGCACGGCGAGGAGATCGTGATCAGCCGGGCTGGCAACCCGGTCGCCAAGGTCATTCCTCTTCGTCGGACCACACGCACCGGTCGCGGGTCTCTGCGCGGTGCGCTGGACCTGACCGGCGACTGGGATTCCGACGAAATCAACGACGAGATCGCCCGCGACTTCGGGCTGCCCGGATGAGGCTCCTGCTCGACACGCACGTGGTGCTCTGGTGGCTGACCGACGACCCGGTTCTCGGCACGGACATCAAGGACCGCATCGACACCGAACCCGATGTGTACCTGAGCCCGGTCACGCTGTGGGAGGTCGCGATCAAACAGTCGCTCGGCAGGCTGCCCGGCCCGGCCGATCTGGCCGAACGGATCCGTGACGCCGAACTGCGGGAACTCCCGATCCGCCACGATCACGCCATCGCGGCTCGTCGACTGCCGCTGATCCACCGGGATCCCTTCGACCGGATGCTCGTCGCGCAGGCCCTGCACGAAGGGCTGACCCTTGTCACCAGGGATGACCGCATCCAGAAGTACGACGTACCGATCCTGGTGGCGTGACTTCCATCCGCCAGCGGGTGGGCTCGTCGGCCCGGCGCTCGCCGCGTGGACGCTCAGCGCAGCCGCAGCGCGACAGCGCGGGCCTCCTCGTCGGTCAGCGGCAGGAACCAGTGGAAGCGGCGGACGATGGCGACCGGATCGGGGCCACCGGGCTGGCCGCGCAGGTCGCGGATCGCCCGGCGGGTGATCCGGGAGAACTCGGGGATCAGGGTCGCGCGGCGGGCGGCGTCCGTCGGGGTCGCACGCAACGTGGGGCAGGGCCAGTCCTGACCGCAGGCGTCGCGCGCGGGTTGCCGAGGTGCTCGGTCGGAACGTCGACGAGCTGTGGCCCGACGCGTTGAAGCGTCGGACACCCGCCTGGTTCCGCCCCTGGGCCGAGATCGAGCGCGAGGCGCTGTCGCTACGGTGGTTCGAGCTGACGTGGATACCTGGTCTATTTCAGACCAAGGCGTACGCGCTGGCGACGCTGGTCGGCGAGGCACTGACACCGGCCGAGGCCGACGACCTCGCCGAGGCGCGACTGAGCCGGCAGGCCATCCTGCGCCGGGAACGCCTGCCGCTGCTCGTCGCGGTCCTCGACGAGACGATTCTCCGGCGCACCCTCGACGGCGACCGGGCCATGATGCGGGAGCAGTGCGAGCGGCTGGCCGAGCAGGCCGCGCTGCCGAACGTGTCGGTCTTCGTCGTGCCCGCCGACGTCGGCATGTATCCGGGGCTCGGCGGCCCGTTCACCGTGGCCGAGATGCCGGACGGCGCGCGGGTAGCGCACGTCGACAGCCAGGCGCAGGCGCAGCTCATCGACAAGGTTGCCGACGTTGCTACGCTCGACCGACGGTGGGAACGCATTCGCGACAAAGCCCTGTCGCGGGCGCAGTCCCTCAATCTCATCAGGGAAGCGGCAGCCTCATGGACCTGACCGGCGCTCGGTGGCGCAAGAGCACCAAGAGCGGCAACAACGGCGGCGACTGCGTCGAGGTGGCCGACAACCTCCCGGGCGTCGTCGGCGTACGCGACTCCAAGGACCCGGCCGGTCCGGCGCTCACCTTCGACCCGGCGGCCTGGTCCCGATTCCTGGCGTCGGCCAAGCGCGGCTGAGTCTCTGCGAGGTTTCCGGCGCGCCCAGGCGGCGCCACCTTCCCGAAGCTGAGATCTTGGACAGTTTCCGTTAGCCGAAGACGGAAAGTGTCCAAGATTCACCCCGTCAGCCCCCTCCGATACCCCGACCGGCGTCTTCGGCATGGTCGAACCACCAGACGCACAGAGCCGTTCTAGGGTGCGAGTTCGTCGGCCCGGTCCAGCAGCGCCCGACGCTCGGCGGTCGAGCCCACCATCGCCGCCGCCTCCCGGAACAGTCCGGCGGCCCGACGTCGGTCACCCTGCCGGGCCACCAGATCGGCCTCCACCGCCACGGCCAGCGGGTAGCCGTCCAGCCCTCCCCCGGCACGCGCCGCGTCGAGCAGCACCAACCCGACGGCCGGCCCGTGCGCGTAAGCGCGGTTCAGCGCGATCACCGGGGTGGGCCGGATGTCTGCCAGCGCGTCGTAGGCCCGCGCGATCGTCGGCCAGTCGGTGTCGTCGGGGCAGGCTGCGATGGCGTGGCAGGCGGCGATCCGGGCCTGCCACGCGTACGGCCCGTCGTGGCGTACTCCCGGGTGAACAGCAGGTACCGCACCGCGAGGACGCCGGCCCGGCCGGCACCCGCTACGGGATGCCGGCCTGCGCGATGCGGGTCCGGGCCCGGGTCAGCCGTCGGGTCATCGTCGACTCGGTGCACCGCCGCGCACTCGAACGGTGGTGGCCGCGCTGGTCGGCGCCAGCACGTCGCCGGTCAGGCGGTGTTCCGGACACCCTCCCCCGAAGAACGTCGGTCAGTCTCCGCTGGCGGCACGGCGACGGGCCTCGCGGGTCTTCATGGCGTGCTCCATCAGCGTGACGAGCACCTCCTTGCTGGACTCGCGCTGCCGGGCGTCGCAGAGCAGCACCGGCACACCCGGGTCCAGGTTCAGCGCGGCCTGCACCTCGTCGAGCCGGTACTGCCGGGCGTCGGCGAAGCAGTTCACCGCCACCACGAACGGCGTGCCCCGACCCTCGAAGTAGTCGATCGACGGGAAGCAGTCGGCGAGCCGGCGGGTGTCGGCCAACACCACGGCACCGATCGCGCCCAACGCCAGCTCGTCCCAGACGAACCAGAAACGGTCCTGGCCGGGCGTGCCGAACAGGTACAGCACCAGGTCGTCGCTGATGGTGATCCGGCCGAAGTCCATGGCCACCGTGGTCGTGGACTTCCCCTCCACCCCGGAGAGGTCGTCGATGCCGACGCCGGTCTCGGTCAGCACCTCCTCGGTGCGCAGGGGCCGGGTCTCGCTGACCGCACCGACCATGGTGGTCTTGCCCACGCCGAAGCCTCCGGCGACCAGGATCTTGATCGCGGTGGGCAGTGTCGTCGCTCCCGCCGGCCGGTCAGAGTGCCCGTAGTCCATTGATTACCGCCTCGAAGATGCTGTTGTCGGGAAGACCGGCCGTGGTCTGCGGCTCGCGGACCCGCACCAGGCTGCGGGCCGCCAGGTCACCGAGGAGCACCCGGATGGTGCCCACCGGCAGGTCGAGATGTGCGGCGATCTCGGCGACGGACTGAATGCGCTGGCACAGTCCGACGATCGCCACGTGCTCCGGACCGAGACCGACCTCCGGCGTGACCTCGGCTTGGGTCGCGGTGACCAGGGAGATCAGGTCGAAGGTGCCGGTGACCGGGCGGGCTCGCCCGCGCGTCACCGCGTACGGACGGACGACCGGACCCGCGTGGTCATCCACCCACTGATGGTCTGCGGACTCCCCCTGGACCGTCATCGCCGCTACCTCTCGTCGACCGACTGCTCAGTTGCGCGGGAAGGAGACGCGACGTACTTGCCGACGCGGGTGACCAGCATCGCCATCTCGTAGGCGATCAGGCCGACGTCGGCGTCCTCACTGGCCAGGACCGCCAGGCAGGCGTTGCGTCCGGCGGCCGTGACGAACAGGAACGACGACTGCATCTCGATGATGGTCTGCTGCACCTGCCCGCCGCCGAAGCGCTTCCCGGCGCCGCGGGCCAGGCTCTGGATGCCGGCCGCCATCGCCGCCAGGTGCTCACCGTCGTCCCGGCTCATCCCCTGGGAGGAGGCCATCAACAGCCCGTCGCTGGAGAGCGCGACCGCGTGTTCGGCCTGCTTCACCCGGCTCACCAGATCGTCCAGCAACCACGTCAGGTCGGCACTCGAAGCCGTCTTCTGCGCCACTTCGTCGTCCTCTTCTCGCCCGGCTGTTGCGCCGTGTTCATCTAGGGCTGACCGTCACGCCATGCGGGGTATCTCCGCACGTCGATGGCCGGTCAGGGGGCTTGGGGGTCCTCGTCGCTCGGTTCGGGCGTCGCCGCCGGCGGGGTGCCGGACGCGCCCCCGAGCAGCCGGGCCGCGTCGGTGCGGCCACGACGGGTGCCGGTCTGGTAGGAGCTCATCATCCGGCGTACCTGCTCCGGCGGACGCACCACATCCTCGTCGTCACCGTCCGACTCCGCAGGGTCGTCCCGTAGCTCGGGAACAATGTTCGCCTGTCGAACCCGGACCGGGAGACCGGAGTCGGTGCGCGCCGCCTCGGCCGGGTCGGGCGTCGGGGCGGCGCCGCCGGTGGCGGCCGAAGGGCTGTCGTCGGCCGTGACGGGTGCTTCCACGCGCTCCGCCCCTCGGGTGCGGCCGACAGAGGGCAGGCCGGTGGGCACCGTGGGGGCCTCCAGTGCCGGCAGGCCCGGGCCACGCCGGGTCCGGGTGGGCAGCTCGGGCGTACCGGTGGCGGGGGTCGTCCGCTGCCGGGTGGGCAGGCCGGTGTCGGCCTCGTCGGCCGACGTCGCCGGGTCGGCACCGTCCGACGTGGTCACTGCCGGGACAACCGTTTGCGGTACGTCCGAAGCGGTGGTCGTCGTGGCCGGCGCGACAGGTGCGAGGGTGGTCGAACGGCCGGTGTCGCCGGAACCCACCGACGGCGCCGGGTTGGCCGAGCCGGTCCGCATCGCGCCGGAGCCCTCCGGGCCGGGGCCGTCCTCGGTGACCAGGTCGAGCGGGATCAGCACGACCGCAGTGGTTCCGCCGTACGCCGATTCCCTCAACCGCACCCGCACGCCGTGCCGCTCGGTCAGCCGGCTGACCACGTAGAGGCCGAGGCGGGAGGCGTTCGCGAGGTTCAGCTCGGACTGGTCGACGATCCGGTGGTTCGCCGCGGCCAGGTCCTCCTCGCTCATGCCGAGGCCCCGGTCCTCGATCTCGATGGCGAACCCGTTGGCCACCGACTGTCCGCGCACCTCGACCGTGGTGTGCGGCGGGGAGAAGGACAGGCCGTTCTCGATCAGCTCGGCGAGCAGGTGGATCACGTCGCCGACCGCGCGGCCGGCGAGGGAGACCTCACCGAGCGGCAGCACGTTGACGCGGGTGTAGTCCTCCACCTCGGCCACGGCGCCGCGCACCACGTCGACCATCGGGACGTTACGCCGCCAGGCCCGACCGGGGGTGGATCCGGAAAGGACGATCAGGTTCTCCGCGTTGCGCCGCATCCGGGTGGCCAGGTGGTCGACCCGGAACAGGTCCTCCAACTCCTCCGCGTCGTGCTCACGGCGCTCCATCGCGTCCAGCAGAGTGAGCTGGCGGTGGACGAGTGCCTGGGTGCGGCGGGCCAGGCTGAGGAAGACCTCACGAACGTTGCGACGCAGGTCGGCCTGCTCGACGGCGGTCCGCAGGGCGGTTTCCTGGACGGCGTTGAACGCCTTACCGACCTGGCCGATCTCGTCGGTGCCGAATTCCAGCGGTGGCGCCTCGGTGGCCACGTCGACCTCCTCGCCGCGGCCGAGTCGATCCACCACGCGGGGCAGTCGCTCGTCGGCGAGCTGCCACGCGGCCTCCCGCAGTCGACCCAACTGGCGCAGCAGGGCGCGAGCGGTGGTGATCGAGACGACGATGGAGGCGATGACGGCGAGGAGACCCAGACCGGCGGCGAGCACCAGCCGGATGATCACCCAGACCGCCACCGGGGTGGCGCGCTCCACCAGAGCGTCACCAGCGGCCAGAACGACGGCTTCCTGCTCCTTGAGGGCGGGATCGATCGCGGCCTGCCACTCGTCGGCCTCGACCGGTGCCGGCGCGTTGGGGCGACCGGCGGTGACCATCCGGTCCTCAAGGGTGCGGAGACGGGTGAAGGCCTGCCCCTCGGTCATCTGGACGTAACGTTCCCGGTCGGCGTCGGGTAGCTCGGCCAACGCCTCGGACGCCAGGAACCGTTGCGCACCGACCAGGTGGGCGAACTCGGTGTACTCCTGGACGGTGACCCGACCCGCGGCGGCCACCCCGGCGAAGAGGGCGTCCTCCTGCGACATCAGCTCCCGCACCCGAACGAGCCGCGTGAGGCTGACGGTGTCCTTGGCGATCTGATCGTCGTCGAGTTGGCCCAGGACCGCGTACACCCGGAACAGCGAGTCGAGGACACCGGTGTACGCCGCGGCCGCGCCGGCCCGGTCCACCGAGCCGGAGACGACGGCCTCCCGCATCTCGCCGAGCCCGTCCAGTCGGGCGACCATCTCGTCGATCCGCCCGGTCAGTTCGTCACTCGACGCCAACCGGGCCCGCCAACTGCGGGCCGACTCGGCGAAGGTGGCGGCCTCCCGCTCACTGCGCTCGTGCTGCGCCTGCAACTGCTGTGCCAGGCCCTGGTCGCGGCGTCCCAGGTAGGCCACCGACATCCGACGCTCCCGTTGGAGTTCGGTGAGCAGTGACTCACTGGGTTGTACGACCTGCGCGTCGAGTCTCTGCACACCGAGCACGTTGAAACCGTCGCGCAGGGTCACCCAGGCCGCGAACGCCCAGAGCGCCGCGAGCGAGACCAGCAGGGCCACAATCTTGGTGCGCAAACTTGCACTGCGGGAAGCCATCCCACCCGTCCCTCAACCGTTTTGAATGGCTGAACGAGCCCAGCCCCCGGCCCGGCGCACGCTAGCAGTGTCCGGAATTTCCCTCAAGCAGTGCAGACCAACGGCTATCCCCACTATGGGCGGATCCAGCCGCGCCGCAGCCGACGCCTGAACGGCCGCCACCCGCCGCGCACATCATCATCGCCCCGATCATAGATCCATGTCACGCCACAATGGAGAGTCGAGGTGCCCCGGGCGACGCGTCCGCCGACCCGACCACCGTGCCCAGGGCACGAGGAGCCCCGACGACCTGCGGCGGAGGGTGGCCACCTCTGGATCATCACGCCTCAAAGCGCTCGGCTCAGCCGTTTCCACCCCACGCTGAGCAGGGCGTGGAACAATCCGCTGCGCGCGGGAGACCGGCACGTCGCCACGTCGCCGTCGGTGTGGTCCGGCCGATGACCGGAGCGCGACAGGGGTACGAATCCAGGCGTTTCCGGTGCCGCTGTGCCAGGCTCAGGAGCATGGACGACAAGACCATCCTGAACCGGATCTCCGAACTGGTGGACGAGGAACACAAGCTGCGTGCCGAGGCCCAGGCCCACGAGTCGGGCACCGCGGGCGAGGCCAGCGAGCGGCTGCGCGCCCTGGAGGAGTCCCTCGACCAGTGCTGGGACCTGCTGCGCCGCCGCCGCGCCGCCCGGGACACCCACGGCGACCCGGACGCACAGGGCGAACGCCCCAAGCCCGAGGTGGAGCGCTACCTCCAGTGACGGCACAGCGGGTCGGGCGGTCCGACCGCCCGACCCGCCCCGATCAGCGCAGCCCCGCCTCGCGGAGCAACTCACCGGTCAACGTGTGGGGATCGGTCCGCTCGGCCGGCAGGCCCCGCGCCGCGAACCAGGTGCCGACCACCCGCACGTCGCGCGCCAGGAACTCCGGACCCTGCGGGTTGGCCACCACGTCGACCACCTGCGGCAGGTCGATCACGACCAGCCGCCCCTGGTGCACGAGCAGGTTGTACGGCGACAGGTCGCCGTGCGCGTAGCCCGCCCGGGCCAACACCCGCAGCGCCTCCACGAGTTGTGCCCACAGGTCGCGCAGCTCGGCCGGACCGGGTCGCAGCTGAGCCAGCCGAGGAGCGGCCTGCCCCGACTCGGCGTCGCCGACGAACTCGAGCATCAGTTCGGTGCCCCGTAGCTGCACCGGGTACGGCACGGCGATCCGGTCGTGCCCGGCACCGATCTCCCAGAGCCGGGCCAGGGCGGCGAACTCCGCCGCCGCCCACTGCCCGGCGATCATCTGTCGACCGAACGCCGTGCGGCCCGCCATCGCCCGGTTCTCCCGGGAGCGGCGCACACGGCGCCCCTCCAGGTAGCCGGCGTCGCGGTGGAACAGCCGGTGCTCGGGGTCACGATAGCGTTTGACCGCCAGCAGACAGGACCGGTCGGTGTCGGGGACCGCCCGGCGGACCAGGTGGACGTCCGCTTCCTTGCCGGTCTTCAGCACACCCAGCTCGGTGTCCCGGGCGGCCAACTCGGTGACCAGCCAGGCCGGGTGTGGCTCTGGCCCGTGCACGGCGTCGTCCCAGGACGACCAGCTGTCGCCGGTGTCGGGATCGGGTTCGCTGTCCGGGTCGGCGGGCGGCGGGACGGGCCGCCCGCGCTTCAGGAACTGTGGTTCGTCGTCGTCGAAGCGGCTCTTGCCGCGACTCCGGCGCTCCAGCGCCGGAAGGTCATGATCGCGCACTGTGGTGAGGTTCCCTTGGTCGAGGCTGAGATAGGCGGCTGGAAGCGACCTGCGAAGACGGCCATGACCGACCTCCTCTCCTCGACCGGGCCCTCGCCCGGGACGCACGATGCGTGGGACCATGCTCGCCGCCGACGCGACACCCGGTCAACCGAATTACCGCCGACGCGCGCCGGTGCGCCGCGACCGCCCCCACGGGGAGGATTGCCTCAGCGGGCGAGAACGATGGCCACTGCGGCGATCAGCCCGTCCACGGTGTGGCTCGGCGCGAACCGGACGTCCGACCAGGTCCGCCCCCGGTGCAGCCAGATGCTGGGCAGCCCGACGGCAGCGGCGCCGCCGATGTCCGCCTCCGGGCTGTCGCCGACCACCCAGGCGCCGCGCAGCGGCATCCGGACCCGTTGGGCGGCGAGCGCGAAGATCCTCGGATTGGGCTTGCTGACCCCGGCCTCCTCGGAGATCACCCAGTCCGCGACGTACCGGTCCAGGCCGGTCTGACGGATCTTGGCGTCCTCGACGCGTACCGTGCCGTTGCAGACCACCACCGGCACCCAGCCGGCGTCGTCGGCGATGCGCAGCGCGCAGGCGGTCAGCGGATCGAGCCGGGTCTGCGCCACCACCCCGTCGTGCAGCTCCTCCACCAGGTCGATCGAGGGGATGCGCAGCTCGTAGCGGTCCCGGATGGCGTCGGCGAGATCCCAGCGGTCGGTCAGACCGTCGGCGTCGATCGAGACCAGCCAGTCGATGTCCGTGTGGGGCGCGCCGATGCCGTCCAGGAAGCGCTCACCCCAGCGGCGGAACGGCCCGGCCCGATCCAGCAGGGTGTTGTCCAGGTCCAGCAGGAGCAGTGGCACTCGGGCACCCTACGGGACCGACGTGTCCGCCAACAGAGCCGGCGGGTTTCGACCTCACCACGTGCTCAGCCGGACATCGACACCCGGGCCCCGCCCTGGTCCGGCAGTCGATCGGCGAGCATCGAATGGGCCGTCCGGGTGGCCGCGAGCACGGCGGGATCCAGCGTCGCCACGAGCACCGTCGTGCCCTCGTCGGCGCCCCGCGCCAGCACCCGCCCTTCCGGGTCGTAGACGGCCGCGCCGCCGTTGAAACGCCACGGGTCGTCGCCGCCGACGGCGTTGGCGAAGACCACGAACATCGTGTTGTCCAGGGCGCGCGCGGCGTAGTAGAGGTCCCGGCGGTGCTCGGAGCCGGCCAGGTATCCGCTGGGGCACAGGTAACCGTGTGCGCCGTCGAGGGCGGCGGCCCGCCCGTGCTCGGGGAAACAGCCGTCGTAGCAGATGCCGAGCCCGAGCCGCCAGCCGTCGACGAGCAGCGTGGCACCCCGACCACCGGCGTTGAACAGCTCGCGTTCGTCACCCCACAGCTGCTGCTTGTCGTACCCCACCCGGACCTCGCCGGCCCGGTCGACCACCAGCGCGGCGATGGTCCGCCGACCGTCCGGGTGCCGGACGGCGGCACCGACGACGACGGTGACGCCGACGTCGCGCGCCGCGTCGCGCAGCGGGTCGAGCCGGGGATCCGCGACCACTCCGGCCGGATCGGCCGCGACGTCCGTGCCGGCCGGGTCGGCGGCCAGGGTCGGCGGGTGGTACGCGCAGAGGAACAGCTCGGGCAGGACCGCCACCCGGGCGTCCCGCTGCGCGGCCTGGCGGACGAGGTCGGCGGCGAGGAGCGCGTTGCCGGCGACATCTCCCGGCACGGGTGTGGCCTGGATGGTGGCCACGGTCAGCGGCGCGGCGGGGACGGTCTGCGGCGAGGTCACCGGGCGATGGTAGTTGGGACACTCCCAAGCCGTACGTACGGTTTGCGTGACCCGGGGTGACCTGCAACGATCGACGCGTGCCCAGAGTAAGTCAGGACCAGCTCGATGCGCGCCGGCAGGAGATCCTCGCCGCGGCCCGGGCGTGTTTCGCCCGGCTCGGCTACGAGGGGGCGACCGTCCGCCGCCTCGAGGAGGCCACCGGCCTGTCCCGTGGCGCCATCTTCCACCACTTCCGGGACAAGGACTCGCTCTTCCTGGCCGTCGCCGAGGACGACGCCGCGGCCATGGTCGAGACGGTGGCCCGCAACGGTCTGGTGCAGGTGATGCGTGACCTGCTCGCCCGCGCCGTCTCCCCGGACACCACCGGCTGGCTGGGCAGCCAACTGGAGGTCTCCCGCCGCCTGCGCACCGACCCGGCGTTCGCCAAGCGCTGGGCGGAGCGGTCCGCCGCGATCGCCGAGGCGACCCGCGACCGGCTGGCCCGCCAGCGCGACGCCGGGGTGCTACGCGAGGACGTCCCGATCGACGTGCTGGCCCAGTTCCTGGAGCTGGCCTACGACGGCCTGGTGCTGCACCTGGCCATGGGGCGACCGGCCGGTGACCTGGGCCCGGTGCTCGACCTCGTCGAGGAGGCGGTCCGCCGCCACTGAGCGCGCGGACAGCGGTCTGTCGGCCGTGGCGGGGCTGCTCCACAATGGGGCCGCGGATCCCTCCGGTGACAGGAGCAGTCGATGATCGTGTACGCCGCGTCCGGTGACACCTGGGGCATCTCCGGCCCGACCTTCCTCCGGTTCTACCTGGTGGCGACCGCCGTGGTGGTGATCGTGGCGGTGTACCACCGGATCCGTCTGGCGGCCGGTTCGACCACCGCCATGACCGCCGACCCACTCGGGCCGCAGCAGGTCGCGTACCTCAACGGTGGACCCCGACTCGCCGTCCACGCCGCGCTCGGCGGTCTGCGCGCCAGCGGTGCGATCGGCGTACGCCCGGACCGCCGACTGACCACCGTCGGTGCCGCACCGACCGGGCTCACCCCACTGGACCAGGCCATCCACTGGGCCGCGCACCAGCACGCCCGCGTCGGGGACCTGCCGAAGGACGAGCGCGTACGCGTCGCCGTGAACCAGATCCGCAACGGCCTGGAGCAACGCGGCCTGCTGACCGACGACGCGCAGCGCGCCCGTGCCCGCTTCTGGACCACACTCCTGATCGGCCTGCTGGGCCTCGGTGTGCTCCGGTTGGCCTCCGGCCTGTTCGGCGGCCGCCCGGTCGGTTACCTGCTGCTGACCCTGGTGACCCTCCTGATCGTCACGCTGGTGCTGCGCCGGGCACCCGCGCTCACCCGGGCCGGCCGGGCCGCGCTGCGCGGCGTGCGCCGCGAGCACACCCACCTCGCCCCGGCCTCGGCGCCGGCCTACGCCACCTACGGAGCGGCCGGCGCGGCGATGGGCGTGGCCCTGTACGGCACCGCCTCGCTCTGGGCACTCGACCCGGGCTTCGCCGAGCAGGCCGAGATCCAGCGCCAGGCCGCCTCCGGCAGTGGCTGGAGCGGAGGCGGCGACGGGTCGTCGGGTGGCGGTGACAGCTCCGGCTCGGACGGCGGCAGCTCCTGCGGTGGAGGCGGCGGATGCGGCGGCGGGGGGTGCGGCGGATGACCGGCCCGTCCGGTGTCGGCATCGGCTGGCGTCCGGAGATCGCCGGTTTCGTGGCCGAGCTGCCCGGGTTGCGGTTCGTCGAGGTGGTGGCCGAGGCGGTGCCCGCGTCCGGGCCGCTTCCGCCGGGCCTGGCACAGCTGCGGGAACGCGCGGTGACTGTCGTACCCCATGGGGTGCGGCTCTCGCTCGGCGGCGCCGAACCGGTCGACCCGACCCGGGTCGCGCACCTGGCCGCGGTGGCGCATCGTGTCGACGCCCCGCTGGTCAGCGAACACATCGCGTTCGTCCGGGCCTGCGGCCTGGAAGCCGGGCACCTGCTGCCGCTGCCCCGCAGCCGGGAGGCGGTCGACGCGGTCTGCGCCAACGTGGCGCGGGCGCAGGCCGAGCTGCCGGTGCCGCTTGCGCTGGAACCGATCGCCGCGCTCGTCGACTGGCCCGACGACGAGTTGGACGAGGCGGACTTCCTCACCGAGATCCTCGACCGGACCGGCGCGCTGTTGCTGCTGGACGTCGCCAACGTGCATGCCAACGCCCGCAACCGGGGCACCGATCCGCTCGCGTTGCTGGACCGGCTGCCGCTGGAACGCGTCGCGTACGCCCACGTGGCCGGCGGCGCGGAGCACGGCGGCTTCTACCACGACACCCACACCGACCCGGTGCCGGCGGCGGTGCTGGAGCTGGTGGGCGCGCTCTGCGCCCGACAGCGACCACCGGCGCTGCTGCTGGAACGGGACGGCCACTACCCGCCGGCCGCCGCCCTGCGCGCCGAACTGGACGCCCTGGCCACCACCGCCGGCTTCCCGGCCGTGACATGACCGACGCGGGCGACAGCCGGTCGACACCCCGGGCGGGGCTGGCCGAACGGCAGGCCGAACTGGTCGCGGCGCTCGTCGCCGGGGGTCCTGCGCCGGCGGGCTTCGCCCCGGGACCGCTGGCCGCCACCCGGGCCGCCCTGCTGCGCAAGCGGGCCGGCGACGTGGCCCGGCACTGGCCGCTCCTCGCCGCCGGCCTCGGCGTCGGATGGTCGAGAACGTTCGCCGACTGGGCCGCCCGGCGACCCACCGCCGGGTCTCTGCGCGACGGTTGGGACCTGGCCCGCGCGCTGCGTGACCAGCACGCGCTCCCCCCGTCGGCCGCCGAGGAGCTGGCCCTGCGGGAGGCACACCTGCGCTACGACGGACGGCGGACGCCACGTCCGCGCCGGATGCCGGCGGTGGGCCGCGCCGGCGGGGCCGTGGCGGTGCAGATCGCCGGTCGGGTACGCCTGCTGCGCCCCGCCCCGCGCCCATCGACGACGGCCACCGTTGGTGGCGACGACGTGCCGGATACGGCAGGATCGGGCGTATGGATCTAGGGCTGACCGACCACGTGTACGTCCTCACCGGCGCCTCCCGCGGCCTGGGCTTCGCGACCGCGCAGTGCCTGGTCGCCGACGGGGCGCGGGTGATCCTCTCGGCCCGTGACCCGGAGGCCGTGGCCGCCGCCGCCCAGCAGCTCGGCGGCCCGGAGCATGCCGTGGGGTTGACCGCCGACCTGACCGACCCGGAAACCCCGGAGCAGCTCGTCGCGGCGGCCCGGGAGCACTTCGGTCGACTCGACGGCGCGTTGATCTCGGTCGGCGGCCCGCCGGCGGGCAACGCCGCGGCGATCACCGACGAGCAGTGGCGGCTCTCCTTCGAGACGGTCTTCCTGGGCACCATCCGCGCGGTCCGCACGGTCGCCGCCGCGCTGCCCGAGGGCGGCGCCATCGGGTTGGTGCTCTCCACCTCGGCCCGTGGCCCGGTGCCCGGCCTCGGCATCTCCAACGGTCTGCGGCCCGGCCTGGTCGGTGCGGCCAAGGACATCGCCGACGACTACGGCCCGCGCGGAGTCCGCGTGGTCGGGCTGCTGCCCGGCCGGATCCTGACCGACCGCAACCGGGAGCTGTTCGCCGCCACCGGCGACCCGGAGCGGGCCCGCGCCGACGCCGAGGCCGGCATCCCGCTGCGCCGCCTCGGTGACCCGGCCGAGTTCGGTCGGGTGGCCGCGTTCGTGCTCTCCCCCGCCGCGAGCTACCTCACCGGGATCACCGTGCCGGTCGACGGCGGCGCGCTGCGCGGGCTGTGACGCCGGGCCGGCCCGCGCGGGCCGGTGCACCGCGCAAGCCGGCCCGGTCGGTCGACGGTGACGGCGCGGTGACGCCCGACCCGGGCCTCCCATCGGCCGTCCGGCACCCACGGCCCACCCGGGCGGAGCTGGCCGCCGCCGCGGACCGGACCATCCCCGACGTCCTCGCGCCGGGCCTGGAGGTGCTCTTCGTCGGCATCAACCCCGGCCTCTGGTCGGCCGCCACCGGTTGGCACTTCGCCCGACCCGGCAACCGGTTCTGGCCGGCGCTGCACGCGGGCGGGCTCACCCCCCGGCTGCTGCACCCGAGCGACCAGGACGAGCTGCCCGCCCTCGGGCTCGGCATCACCAACATGGCCGCCCGCGCCAGCGCCCGCGCCGACGAGTTGAGCACCGAGGAACTGCTCGACGGCGCGGCGATCCTGACCGGCAAGGTGGCCCGCCACCGGCCGCGCTGGGTGGCGGTGGTGGGAGTGACCGCGTACCGGATCGGTTTTCAACGGCCGAAGGCCACGTTCGGACCGCAGGCGGAGACGCTGGCCGACGCCCGACTCTGGGTGTTGCCGAACCCGAGCGGCCTGAACGCGCACTTCACAGCGGTCACGCTGGGGCTGGCGTTCGCCGAGTTGCGGATGGCGACGGACCTGCCGGACCGCCGCACGCCCCCGACGACCTGACGAACCCGGCCGGTCAGGTGGTCGACGCGGTGTGCAGCCGACGGGCCTCCTTCACCAACCGGCTCGTGCCGCCGCGCGCGGCCACGTCCGCCAACCCTGGCACCTCGATGCGGACGCCGGTGGCGCCGGCCGTCTCGGCGGCCAGGGCGAGCAGGTCGGGCGTGCCACGCGGTGCGCTCGACCCGGCCAGCAACGGCGGCAGCGCCGCGGCGAGGAGCCGCCACACACTCAGCCGGGCACCGGCCGCGACCGCGTCCCGCAGGGGTGTCACCGCCCGTGTCAGCGTCACCTGGTTGTCCGCCGCCAGCCTGCCCAGCTGACCTCCGACGCCCGGGGCGTCCAGCTCACCGCCCGAGGCCAGCATCAGGAGAGCGTCGAGGGCGGCGACCCGGTCCGCCTCGTGTCGGGCACACAGCCCGTACGCCAGGGCCAGGTCGACGGCCGGACCGCCGACGCCGGTGCACTCGGCGAGTTGCGGCAGGACCGCGCCGAGCCCCTCGGCGTCCTCCTGCGCGGCGCTGGCGACACCGGGCAGCAGGCGCGCGGCGACCAGACCCCGATGCCCCGGCAGCAACGCCGGCCACAGGTCACTCCAGTCGGCGGGCCCCTGCCCGATCGCAAGGGCCGGCACGGTGAGCAGGCCGATCGGGTCCGCCACGCCCTCCGGCGGGCTGGTCGCGACGAGGGTACGCCGCACGGGCAGGTGGTCGTGGCCGGGGTCGAACCCGTGGCGGCGCTCGCGCCGGCCGACGGTGACCACCTCCTGCACGGGCGCCGCCAGGGCTTCCCCGCGCAGCCAGCCGGCCAGCTCGTCCCCGGCTGGTGTGCCGAGCGCCGCGGCGCGGGTGGCCAGGGCGTCGTCCACGCCGACGGGCAGCCGCAGCAGGGCCTGGGTGAGATCCCACCGACAGACCGGCCGGTCGCCGAGCGCGGCCAACCGTTCGTAGAGGGCCGCCGGGTCGACGGCCCCGGTGGTGTGGGTCGGGGCGGCCAGCAGCCCGGGGTCGTCCGCGCCGTCCAGACGCTGCCCGATCTCGGCGAGCCGGGCGCAGTAGAGCTGCATGAGCGGAGGCTGCCTGGACGGCGCGACCGGCGACCGGCGTCGGAAGAGCCGGTCCCTCCAGGTCACCGACTGGCCGAGGATGCGGGCCCACTGGTCGCGCCGACGGTGAGCCTCCGTCGGCGCGGCGACGGCCAGCAGCACACCGTTGAACTGGGCTCTTGGGCTGAACACCGCTCCGCCGCCGTTGTGCGCGCGGATCTCCGCGCGCCGCAGCACCGGCGGTAGGGCCGCCGCCAGCCCGTCCCGCTCGCGGGTGGCCAGTCGGACCAGCCCGTCGAGGACCCGCTCCAGCGTCAGCGCGGGCCACTGTCGACCGAGCAGCCCGGTGATCTCCTCCACCAGCTCGTCCACCCCGGTGATCGGGGGCGGCACGAGCGCGGGGCGGACCGGCGGCGGCAGTTCGTCGCCGGCCACCGCCACCGTGACGGTGGCGGCCGGACGGTGCCCGTGTCGCTGCGCCAGGGCCAGCGCGCGGTCCCGTAGATCGGCGGAGGGTTGGGCGGCACCCGACGCCAGGGTCTCGGCGATGTCGCCCGCCCGGTCGGGGTGCTGCCGGGCCAGTCGGTCCAACCAGGACAACTGGGCCCGCACCAGCGCCTTCTCCGGCCGACCCAGCACGACCCGCGCGGTGTCCAGCACCGACTCGAGGTCCGGGTCGCTGCCCGCCTCGCGCAGCGCCCGCTGCGCCAGGCCGGCGACCGGCCCCGGAGCGTCGGCGAGCAACCGCAGGTACGCGCTCGCCCGCGCCGTCACCTCGGCCGGCGCGGGTGCCAGCAGGTCGTGCAGGGTGAGGAACGGACGCAGCGCGGCCGGCCGATCGCCGCGCAACAGGCGGCCGAGCACCCCGTCGAGCAGCGTGGACCGGTCGAGTCGCCCCTCGGTCGCCAGCGCCACCAACGCCGGGGGCACCCCCTGCCCGGCGCCGGTGAACGTCAGGTCGGTGCCGATCCCGTCCACTTCGAACAGCCGGGGCAGCAGAACGTCCAGGTACGGGTCGGCGCGGAGCCGTTCGACAAGGGTCTGCGGCCGGCTCTCGAACCGTGCCATCCACAGCGAGTGCGCCCAGCCGGCGACGAACGCGTCCCCGGTGGGGGGCGGTGCCTTCTCCGCCAGCAGCAGCCCGGCGACGAAGTGCCAACCGTCCCACGAGCGACCGCGGGGCAACCGCTCGGCCAGCCGGTACGCCACCTCGGCCAACCAGGGCACATCCCGCAGGCGGGCCGCCGCGATCACCGGCTGCGGGTCGGCGTTACCCAGCTGGACCGACCGCCGGCCGAGCAGGGCGGACACCTTCGTGGCGGTGCTCAACGTGCCCACCGCGGCCACCGCCAGGGCGGTCGCCTCCTTGTCCACCCACCAGGTGTCCCGCCGGCTGCGCACATGGGCCGTCAACTCGTCGCCGAGCGCCCGGCGGGCGGGCTCGTCCAACGTGCTCAGCACCTCGCCGACGGCGGACACGTTGCCGAGGCTGAGGCACCTGAGGAAGTGGGTCACCGCCGCACCCCCACGACGGCGGACACGAGCGGGTTTCGGTACGTCTGCACGGCGCACACCGTAGAGCAACCGACCGACACGACTTCGACAGCGAGCGGCCGACCCGGGACCGCGCCCGGGCTCAGTTCGCGGCGGCGGGCGGCAGCACCTCGTCGGCGCGGTAGGTGCCCAGCGGCATGACCACCGGCTCGGGGCCGGTCGCGTCGACGAACGGGGTGGGCGAGTCGGCGACGGCGAACTGGGTCCGGTAGAGCTCGGCGTAGAGCCCGCCGACGGCCACCAGCTCGTCGTGCCGGCCCCGCTCGACGATCCGCCCGCCGTCGAGGACCAGGATCTGGTCGGCGTCGCGCACTGTGGAGAGCCGGTGCGCGATCACCAGGGCGGTACGCCCGGTCAGCGCCACCGCCAACGCCCGTTGCACCGCCGCCTCGCTCTCCGAATCCAGGTGGGCGGTCGCCTCGTCGAGGATCACGATCGACGGTGCCTTGAGCAGCAGCCGGGCGATCGCGATGCGCTGCTTCTCGCCGCCGGAGAAGCGGTAGCCGCGTTCTCCGACAGTGGTGTCCAGACCGTCGGGCAGCGACCGGACCAGGTCGGCCACCTGGGCGCCGGCCAGCGCGGCCCAGATCTCGTCGTCGGTGGCGTCGGGCTTGGCGTAGCGCAGGTTCTCGGCGATCGTCTCGTGGAACAGGTGCGAATCCTGGGTGACCACCCCGATCTCGTCGCGCAGGGACGCCAGCGTGGCGTCGCGGACGTCCACCCCGCCGACCAGCACCTGGCCGTCGCTGACGTCGTAGATCCGGGAGATGAGCATCGACAGCGTCGACTTGCCGGCGCCGGAGGGGCCGACCAGCGCGACCATCTGCCCCGGCTCCACGCTGAACGAGACACCCTTGAGCACCGGTTCGTTCACGGTGCGGTCGAGCGTGGCGACCTCCTCCAGCGAGGCGAGGGAGACCTCGGCGGCGCTCGGGTAGCGGAATCGCACGTCGCGGAAGTCGACCCGACCGGCCCCCCGGGGCACCGGCACCGCGTCGGGCTTCTCCACGATGCCCGGCGCGAGGTCGAGCACCTCGAAAACCCGGTCGAACGAGACCAGGGCGCTCATCACGTCCACCCGGACGTTGGAGAGCGCGGTGAGCGGACCGTACAGGCGGGTGAGCAGCAGCGCGAGCGTCACGACGGTGCCCGCGCTGACGCCACCGGTCACCGCCAGCCAGCCGCCCAGGCCGTAGGTGAGGGCCTGCGCCAGCGAGGCCACCAGCAGCATCGCCACGAAGAACGTGCGGGAGTACATGGCGGACTGGATGCCGATGTCACGGACCCGTTCGGCCCGGCCGGCGAACCGTCGTGCCTCGATCTCGGGCTGACCGAAGAGCTTGACCAGCAGCGCGCCGGCCACCCCGAACCGCTCGGTCATCGTCGCGTTCATCTTGGCGTCGAGGTTGTACGCCTCCCGGGTGATGTCGGCCAGCCGCCGACCGACCCGACGGGCCGGGATGATGAAGATCGGCAGCAGCACCAGCGAGAGCGCGGTGATCTGCCAGGAGAGGGTGAACATCACCGCCGCGGTGAGCACCAGTTGGATGACGTTGCTGACCACGCCGGACAGGGTGGAGGTGAACGCCCGCTGGGCGCCGAGCACGTCGTTGTTGAGCCTGCTGACCAGGGCGCCGGTCTGGGTACGGGTGAAGAACTGCAACGGCATCCGCTGCACATGGTCGTAGACCCGGGTGCGCAGATTGAAGATGATGCCCTCGCCGATCCGGGCCGAATACCACCGTTGGGCGAGGGAGAGCAGCGCGTCGGCGACCGCCAGCGCGGCGATGAACAGGGCCAGCCGCACCACGAGTTGGCCGGCCTCGGTGCCGCCCCGGTTGATCGCGTTGATCACGTCACCGGCGAGCACCGGGGTGGCCACACCGATGATGGCGGCCAGCACCACGGTGGCCAGGAAGACGACGATGTCGCGCCGGTAGGGCCGGGCGAAGGCGACGATGCGGCGGGCCACGCCGCGCTTGAGCCGGTGGGTGGCGACCTCGTCCCGGTTGCGCATCGACCGGAGCATGCTCCACCCGGCCATGCCGCCTCCGGACATCGGGTTGGACATCGTTCACCTCCGGGTTGTCGGGCAGACCGCGTCGTCAGGTCAATTCTCCCGACGACTGTGACAACCTCGGTCGTAACCCGGATCTTCCCGTGCGGTCCTTACCTATTCTCCGTGGCCCGCCAGGTCGCGCAGCCGACGGGTCTGTGCCTCCCGCTCGGCGCGCTGCTGGTCGGCGTGCGACCGCCCAGCCGCGCCGGCGAGCAACGCCTTGATCTCCACCACCGCGTCCCGGGCCCCGGCGAGCAGACCAGCGGTCAGGTCCCGGACCGCGTCGTCCACCTCGGCCGGCGGCACGACGAGGGTGGCCAGCCCGATCCGGTCCGCCTCGGCGGCGTCCAACCGGCGGCCGGTCGCGCAGATCTCCAGCGCCCGGGCGTAGCCGACCAGCTCGACGAGGCGCTTCGTGCCGGCCAGGTCGGGCACCAGGCCGAGGGTCACCTCGGCCATCGACAGTTTCGCGTCGGCAGCCAGAACACGCAGGTCACAGGCGAGTGCGAGTTGGAAACCCGCACCGATCGCGTGGCCCTGCACGGCCGCCACCGAGATGACGTCCGGACGGTGCAGCCAGGTGAAGCCGGCCTGGAACTCCGCGATGCGCGCGGCGCACTCCTGCTCGGGCAGCGTGGCCAGCTCGGCGAACGAGCCCGGGCCGGAGGCACCGGCCACCGCGAGGTCGAGGCCGGCGGAGAACGCACGCCCCTCGCCCCGGACCACCACCACCCGCACATCGCCGGGCAGGTCGCGGGAGAAGTCGCTCATCGCCCGCCACATGGCAGGCGTCTGGGCATTGAGCACGTCGGGCCGGCACAACGTCACCGTGGCAACCGGCCCGTCGCAGGTCAACCGAACCCCGGTCGCCTCGGCGGTCACCGGGCAACCCGGGGCGCGGTGCTGATGGACGACGCTGAGGGGCGGGTCACGCCTTCTTGCGGCGTCGGGCACCACCGCGCTGACGCAGCTGCACCCCGGACTCGGTGAGCACTCGGTGGATGAACCCGTAGGAACGGCCGGTCGAGGCCGCCAACGCGCGGATACTTTCCCCCGAGGTGTACCGCTTTACCAGGTCCTTGGCGAGCGTCTGACGCTCGGCTCCGACGATCCGGCGACCCTTCTCAGTGCTGGTGGCTGTGCCAGTGGCTGCCATGCTGTGTCCTCACGTCCCAGACTGTGCGGTTCGGATACGGTCCCACCTATTAGACCGCCTCGAACGATCATGCGCCAGATATCAACTCTTCGCCAACCGACACGCTATGCAATGTCAGCTTCCCGATAGAGTGATCCTGGCAATCGGCCCCCGTTCGGCCTCCGGGCGTACCCCCGTGGACGACGGCCGCCGCCGACGAGCCGTAACCTGCCGTCGTGATCGACCTGTTCAGCACGGCGGCCGGAGCGGCGGTGGTGTTCGCCGCGACCGACATCGACGACATCGTCATCCTGACGCTGTTCTTCGTCGCGGCCCGCGCCACCGGTCGACCCGGCCCGTGGCAGATTGTCGCCGGCCGATACGTCGGAATCGGCGCGCTCGCCTGGCTGGGCGGCCACCCCGGGGTGGTCCGGCTGGTCGCACGCACCGGCCACTGGCTGGTGCCGACGATCTTCATCGGCATCGGCGTGGTGATCCTGGTCAGCTCCGGCGTCCCCGGTCGACTGGTCGACCTGCTCGGCTGAGGACGCGGTCCGGCGTCCACCGCCGCACGGAGGTCAGGCCAGCTCGACCAGTTCGAGCAGGTCGTCGCTCCAGGCGTCCTCGTCGCCGTCGGGCAGCAGGATCGCCCGGTCCGGCTTGAGCGCGAGCACCGCGCCCGGGTCATGGGTGACCAGGACGATCGCACCCGGGTAGTTGGCGATCGCGTCGAGCACCTGCTCCCGGCTGACCGGGTCGAGGTTGTTCGTCGGCTCGTCGAGGAGCAGCACGTTGGCGCCGGAGCAGACCAGGGTGGACAGCGCCAGCCGGGTCTTCTCGCCCCCGGAGAGCACCCCGGCCGGCTTGTTCACGTCGTCACCGGAGAAGAGGAACGCACCCAGGATCTTGCGCAGGTCGGTGTCGGACTGCTCGACGGCGGCGGCGCGCATGTTCTCCAGGACGGTCCGCTCCACGTCCAGCGTCTCGTGCTCCTGGGCGTAGTAGCCCAACCGCAGGCCGTGACCCGCGTGCACCTCGCCGGTGTCCGGAGTGAGCAGCCCGCCGAGCATCCGCAGCAGCGTCGTCTTGCCCGCGCCGTTGAGCCCCAGGATGGCCACCCGGGAACCCCGGTCCACGGCCACGTTGACGTCGGTGAAGATCTCCAGCGAGCCGTACGACTTGGACAGGCCGGAAGCGGTGAGCGGAGTCTTGCCGCACGGGGCGGGGCTGGGGAAACGCACCTTGGCCACCCGGTCGGCGACCCGCACCTCCTCCAGGCCGGAGATCAGCTTCTCGGCCCGGCGGGCCATGTTCTGCGCGGCCACGGTCTTGGTGGCCTTGGCCCGCATCTTGTCGGCCTGCGCCATCAGCGCGCCGGCCTTCTTCTCCGCGTTGGCCCGCTCCCGACGACGACGTCGCTCGTCGGTCTCGCGCGCCTCCAGGTAGGCCTTCCAGCCGAGGTTGTACACGTCGACGACGCTGCGAGTGGCGTCGAGGAACCAGACCTTGTTGACCACCGACTCCAGCAGCGCGCCGTCGTGGGAGATCACGATCAGGCCGCCCTTGTGGTTGGCGAGGAAGCCCCGCAGCCAGGTGATCGAGTCGGCGTCGAGGTGGTTGGTGGGCTCGTCCAGCAGCAGGATGCCGCCGCCGTTCTCACCCGCGTCGCGGAACAGGATCCGGGCCAGCTCGATGCGCCGACGCTGACCACCGGAGAGGGTGCCGATGGTCTGCGCGAGCGCCCGGTCCGGTAGGCCGAGGTTGGCGCAGATCCGCGCGGCCTCGGCCTCGGCGGCGTACCCGCCCAGGGCCGCGAACTGGTCCTCCAGCGCGCCGTAGCGGCGGACCAGCTTGTCGTCGGCGTTCTCGGCGAGCTGCTCCTCGAGCTCCTTCATCTGCGCCATCAGCACGTCCAGACCGCGTGCCGACAGCACCCGGTCGCGGCCGGTCACCTCCAGGTCGCCGGTGCGCGGGTCCTGCGGGAGGTAGCCGATGGCGCTGCGCTGGTCGATCTGACCGGCGTACGGCTGCCCCTCGCCCGCGAGCACCTTCAGCGTGGTGGTCTTGCCGGCGCCGTTGCGACCGACCAGGCCGATCCGGTCACCGGGCTGCACCCGCAGGGTGGTGTCGGACAGCAGGATCCGGGAACCGGCACGCAGTTCCAGGCCGGTGGCAGTGATCATGGTTGCGGGCTCGCTCTCGGGGTCGGAAGGCTGACTCGGGGCACGCGAAACGGCCGGCGGGCTCGATGAGCCCGACGGCGCGGGGCGGTTCAGCCTTCGCAGCGCAGCACCCGACAAGTGTACCGGGCGTCGCCGAGCGGTCCGCCCGGATTACCAACCAAGATCATCGGGTACCGGAACGCCTGTCCGGACCCCGTCCGGCACGTGACGAACGAAACGACACACAACAGACACTCACCGGCATACGGCGATCGGGGTCAGCATGGAACTCAACGAGCGGGCCGAGCTCGACACCTCCCAGGCCAACGACCTGGGTCGCGGGTCGGGCGGCGGCGGGTCGGGCGGCGGCGGATTCGGCATCCCCATCCCCGGTGGCGGCGGCCGGGGCGGCATCATCGGCATCGTGGTGGCCGTGCTCATCGCCCTGCTCGGCGGCGGGTTCGGCCTCAACGCCATGACCAACGGCGACGAGGGCGGCCAGGCCGGCGGCGGTGACCTGGACCAGGTGTGCTCCACCGCCAACCCCGACCGCCTCGACGACGCCCGCTGCCGCAACCTGCTCTACGTCAACAGCATCCAGGCCTACTGGCAGACGGCGTACCCGGAGCTGGGCAGGGGCGACTACGAGCCCACCACCACGAACTTCTTCCAGGCCGCCGTGAACACCGGCTGCGGGCAGGCCGACTCGGGCGTCGGCCCGTTCTACTGCCCGGCCGACCGGAAGGTGTACATCGACCTGAGCTTCTACGACGAGCTGGCCTCCCGGTTCGGGGCCAAGGGCGAGTTCGCCCAGCCGTACGTGCTGGCCCACGAGTACGGGCACCACGTCCAGAACCTGCTCGGCACCAACGCGAAGGCCGGCCAGGGCGACCAGAGCGGCCCCACGTCCGCCTCCGTGCGGCTGGAGTTGCAGGCCGACTGCTACGCGGGCGCCTGGGCCAGGCACGCCACCGAGAGCAAGGACAAGACCGGCCAGGAGCCGCTGTTCACGTCGATCACCCAGACCGACATCAGCGAGGCCGTGCAGGCCGCCGAGGCCATCGGCGACGACAGCATCCAGGAACGCTCCGGCGGACGGGTCAACCCCGACCAGTTCACCCACGGCACATCCGAGCAGCGCAAGCGCTGGTTCTCCCAGGGCTACGACCGCGGTGACCCGAAGACCTGCGACACCTTCGGCACCGACCAGCTCTGACCTGCCCACGCCCGACCCGACCCGCCCCGCCAGCGCCCATCACGCTGGCGGGGCGGCTGTCGCACTAGTCGAGCTTGGAAACCTGGTAATGCGCGATCAGCCAGGCGTCGTCGACCCGCCGCACGATCACGCCGAGGTGCACGGTCAGGGTGGGGCGGTCGACGAAGCCGAACCGCACCTCCAGATAGCCGAGGACGAGGTCGTCGGCGAGTCGGCGGGCCTCCCGGATGTCGTACGCGGCGGTCAGCCCGAGCGGCTGGGCGGCGTAGTACGCGGCCACCCCGGCCCGGCCCACGGTGTACGGGTGCAGTCCCTGGAAGATCGCGTCATCGGTGAAGGTCGACGCGACCCGGTCCGGCTCGTGTGCGTCGACCGCGGACTTCCAGCGGTCGAGGACGGTCCGGAGAATCTGGGCGTCGGCACTGGACATGGTTATCTCCCTTCATCGGCCGGGCGGCGGAGAACCGACTCGACTCCCGGCGTGCTGAGCCTGCCGGTGGTGGCGGTCATCCGGTCGTCCGGCGCGTCATCGTGCGACGGAAAGCGGTGGCGCAACGCGCCGGCAGCGACCGCAGCCAGTGCAACGACCACGGCGCCGAGAAGCAGCGCCTGGCGGTAGCCGTCCCGCAGGAGCGGGGTAACCGCCAGCGGCCCAATGATCTGCCCGGCGCTGTAGCCCGTGGTGAGGATCGCGACAGCCCTCGGGACCCCCAGGTGTGCCCCGATGGCGAGGGCTGTGGTGGCGATGCCGAGGAAGGTCCCGCCGAAGATGAGCGCCGAGACGAGGGCGACCTCGGTCCGGCCGGTCAGCACCGGCAGCACGACACCGACGGTCTGCACGAGGAGGGCGACGAGCAGCACCGTCGGCCGCGACCACCTCCCGGCGAGCCCGGCCCACAGCGCCGCGGACGGCAACGCGGCGAGCCCGACGAGGATCCAGGCCCCACTGCCGACCCAGTCGGGCGCGCTCTGATCGATCGCGGCGACCAGGAACGTACCGGCGATGATGTAGCCGATCCCCTCCAGGCTGTAACTGGTCAGCAGCGCGGCGAACGACCGTGACCCGATGCGGTGGTCAGAACGCACGGCCGTCGGCGGGTCCGCCGCACCGGGGTCGAGCCGCCAGGCCATGACCGCGCAGGCCAGGGTCAGCGCGGCGGCCCACCACCAACTCTCCTCCCAGCTGCCGACGGTGCGCATGACCAGCACGAGGGCACCGGACAACGCGATGCCCGCACCGACCCCGCCGAACGCCCAACCCGCCAGGTGCTGGGCCCGCCCACGCAGCCCGGAGAGCACGGCGTCGACAGCGATGACGAAGATCAACGCGCTGACGACTCCCGCCACCAGTCGGAGGCCGATCCAGAGGGCCCCGGCGCGGCCGGCCGGCATCAGCGCCAACGTGCCGACCAGGATCACCAGCGACACCCGCAGCGTCCGTCGGGAGCGCAGCAGCGCGGGGGCGACGATCGCGGCCATCGCGCCGAGAAGATATCCGAGGTAGTTCGCGGTGGCCAGGTTCGCGCCCAGTCGGGGCGACAGCCCCGCGTGCTCCTGCATCAGGGGCAGGATCGGCGTGTAGACGAACCGCCCGATGCCCATCCCGGCGGCCAGCGCCGCCGCGGTTCGTCCGACGATCCGCCACGACCGATCAGGCGGGGTCGCGGCGTCCTGCACGGTGCGCTGCGCAGCCATCGGTACCTCCTGGGTGACGGCCGGCAGGAACGCTGCGTGGTCCCTGGGTTGTCGTGACCAATCGTGGGCCTGAGCAGGGACGTTCTGCCAGGACCGGTTTCCTCTCCGGTGATAGGCACCGGCTCTCACCGCCGTACCATGAGCCAGGTGGAGCTACGCCAGCTGCGCTACTTCGTCGCGGTTGCCGAGGAGTTGCACTACGGTCGGGCGGCGACCCGTCTGCGCATCGCCGGCCCGTCGCTCTCCCAACAGATCAAAGCTCTGGAACGAGACCTGGGCGTCCGCCTGTTCGACCGCAACCGCCGCGGGGTCACGCTCACCGCCGCCGGGGAGGCACTGCTGCCCCGCACCCGGGCCCTGCTCGACCAGGCGGAGGAGTTGGTGCGCTGGGCGGCCGGCATGTCCACGGCCGGCCCGGTGCGGTTGGGCTACGTCACCTGGCGTCCGGCGGACCTCGTGACACGCGCGTCGAGAGCCGCGCAGCTGCACGTCGACACGTGGGAGCTACCGTCGCACGCCCAGGCACGCCGCGTCGCCGACGGCAGCATCGACCTCGCGATATGTTGGATCCAGGCCGACGACCTGACCACCTACGACCTGGTGGCGCGGCCGATCGGCGTGCAACGCCTCGCCGCCGTCTCCCCCGGCGTCGACGCATCGGCGGTACGCGCCCAGGACACGCTGGTCCTGACCGACGCCGACTCCGCCACCTGGTCGTCCTGGAACCGCTACGCCGAGGCATTCGCCCGCGACACCGGCGCCCAGGTCGTGCGCATCGACGACGGGGGCATCACCGGACCAGCCTTCTTCGCCCATGTGCGCCGGCTCCGCCGCCCGATCGTCGACTCCCCCCGAGGGCAGAACCTGCCGGTGCCGTCCGACCTCGTCGTGCGACCGGTGGTGGATCCCACGCCCTACTGGACGTGGGCCCTCGTCTCCCGTCGCGACGAGACCCGCGAGGCCGTGCGGGCCACCGTCGACGCCCTCACGCACGACGTCGCTCCCGCCGGCTTCGACCGTGACACGGCGTGGATCCCGCCAGGCGACCCCCTACACGACTATCGAGGCGGCTGACCCGGGTCGTTCGGGTGCGGCGTCAACGGTGTCACGGTCTCGCGCCGCCAGGCACGCAGCGGCATCGACGCGAGCACCGCCTCCAACTCGTCGGCGTCGTCGGCCTGGAACAGCCCCCAGGTACGCCACTCCCCCGGCGCCAGCGGCGGCCGCCAGAGCCGCAGCAGGCTGCCCTGCGCCGTCAGCTCGGCCGAACGCGCCGCCTCCCGCGCGCGCATCGCGGCCACCCCGTCCTCCGACGTGCCCTCGGGCACCGTCGTCACCATGTCCACCAGAAACTCCACGTGCCCATCCTCCGGCCGTCGACGCCGCGGCAGGCCGGGAACCCCGTTTTGCGTGGTGGTCGTCTCCTGCCCTCAGCCGGGTTCCGGGTCACGCAGCCGGATGTGCACCGCCCGCGCCGCCGTCACCGCCGCGACGAGAACCGCGTGCCGGGGTTCCGGCACGTCGAGCAACCGCTCCGCGCGCAGCGGCACGAGCGGGGCCAGCCGCCGGTCGGCCAGCACGATGTCGACCGCCCGCCGGTCCCCGCCGCACACCACCGCGGTCAGCGTCGCCACCTCCGGCAACAGCAGCCGTACGGCCAGGTCGGCCGCGTCACCCATCGCCGCCTTGGCCTGGTTGTCCCGCCGCCGGGCGAACCGCTGCTGCGACCATCCCCCGGCGGCGGTGCGCCCCTGCACGTAACGACTGTCCACCTTGGAGACGACCAGGTCGCCCCCGTCGGCCACGCCGACGGCCACCGCGCCCTTCCGGGCCAGCAGCAGGCCGATCCGGCGGGGCGCGACAGCGGCGGCCACGAACCGGGCGACGTCGTCGCCGACCGGAGCCCCCGGCGGGGCATACAACCCGGCGGTGGACCCGTCGGCGGCGGTGAGCAGCAGCCCGTACTCCCGCGCGGTGGTGGTGTGCGGGCCGTGCCGCTCGGCGAAGCCCTCGACCCAGCGGCCGACGCGGGCGGGGTCGACCTCCACCCAGCGGCCACCGCCGGCTGCGGGTCGACTGGTCATCGTCCGACCGTACGGCACGGCCCGGTGTGTCCGGTGCTCAGCCCGACAGCAGCGCGAGCACCGCCAGCGCGGCGATCAGCGCGCTGGAGACCAGGCCGGTGACCGACCGACCGCGCGGACTGCTCAACGCCCGCCCGACCACGGTGCCGCCACCGGCGATGAGCAACTGCCAGCTCGCCGACGCGAGGAACACACCCGCCACGAACAGCGCCGCCGGGAGCAGGCCCGCGCCGGTGGTGTCCGGGCGCCCGAGCACCAACGCGACGAAGTAGAGGACCGTCGCCGGATTCAGCAGGGTCAACCCGAGCAGCGCCGCGTAGGCCCGCCCCGGAGTGCCCATGCCCCGACCGGCCCGCGCCGCCGGCGCCGCCGCCGAGCGGTGGGCAGCCCAGGTCCGCCAGAGGCCGTGCGCGGCGAGCCCCAGCAGCACCACGGCCGCCACCACCCGCAGCGGCCCGGCAACCGGCGCGATCATCCCGGCCAGGCTCGCGCCGCCCAGCGCGGCGACCGCCGCGTACAGGCCGTCGGCGGTCGCCACCGCGAGGGCCGCCGCCGCGCCGACCCGGAACGAGGTACGGGCACTGAGCCCCAGGATGAGGATCGCGATCGCGCCGACCGGGATGGCGACACCGTAACCGGCCACCAGACCGGCGAGGAACGCCCCGGTCATGGCCATCGGTGGCGGATCGAGGCTCGCCCGGGAACCGGCCGCTGTCGACGCACGGCAGTCGCCGCACGGACAGAGACCTGCATCGGGTACGCCTCAATCACACAGGCAATCCTGCGGGCCGAGCCCCCACCCCCGCCACCGTTTTTCGCCCCGCGCCCCGCGCCCCGCGCCCCGCGCCCCGCGCCCCGCGCCGCCAAGATCGTGCTTGAACCAGGATGTAGTGGCCTCGGCGAGCCGCCGAGGCCACTACATCAATGTTCGAGCACGATCATGGGGTTGAACGGGCCTCGTCGGGCCGGTCAGCGCTTCCCGGCGGACCACTGGGGGTCGCGGCCGAGGTAGGCGAGCAGGACGCTGGCCTCGTCGGCCTCCGGACCGGTGGTGATCGCCGGGGCGTACGCGCCGTAGTTCCGCAGCGGTTCGACGATCTGCCGGGCGACCACCAGCAGGGGGCGGGTCAGGTCGTCGCCGAGCGGGGACGGCTGACCGGTGGCCGTCGCGATGTCCCAGGCGTGCACCGCGGCGTCGAGGGCGCACGCGACGGCACCGACGTGGGCCGGGAGCTTGCCCTGGGGCAGCGGCGTGGGCACCTGCGGGTTGTCGTCGGCGACACTCGCCCAGGCGCGGGCCGAGGCGTCGAGAGCGGCGCGCAGGTCGACCATCTTGTCACCCTCGATCCGGCCGGAGGGCGCGAACGGGTCCTCCGCCGGCCCCGGGCCACCGACGATCGCCGCGGCGAAGGCGAGCTGGTCACCTGTCGCGTGCTGGAGCACCTGGGTGACCGTCCACCGGTCGCACGGGGTGGGTCGGTCCCAGGCGTCGGCCGGGACCCCCTCGACGGCCGTCCGGAGTGCCCTGTGCGCCTCGTCGAGCACGATCCGCCACTGCACCGCTGCCATCTCGCTCATCGTCTTGGCCTCTCCGTCGATCCCGTCCGGCGAGCGATCCCACTCGCCTTAGAGCGGAATATTCCGCTCTGTTTGCTGCCATCAGCCTATCAGACCGGAACGATCCGTTCCACAATCGGGACCGACGAATGTCAGAACGCAACGAGCGCGGCACCCCGGACGGGGTACCGCGCTCGAAGGACGGGATCGGTCAGACGTTGAAGCCGAGGGAGCGAAGCTGGTCCCGACCCTCGTCGGTGATCTTGTCCGGGCCCCACGGCGGCAGCCACACCCAGTTGATCCGGATGTCGTTGACCAGGCCGCCGCCGGGGCCGGTGGTCAGTGCCTGCCGGGCCTGGTCCTCGATCACGTCGGTCAACGGGCAGGCCGCCGAGGTGAGCGTCATGTCCAGGGTGGCGACGTTCTCGTCGTCGACGTGTACGCCGTACACCAGACCCAGGTCGACCACGTTGATGCCCAGCTCCGGGTCGACGACGTCCTTCATCGCCTCCTCGATGTCGGCGATCATCGCCTTGCTGACGCCGCCCGCCGGGGTGCCGGCGTCGCCGGCCTCCGGCGTGGCGTCGCCGTCGGTCGTCACGGCTTCGGTCTGCGGCGCCGCGGTGGCGTCACCGGCCTCCGGCGTCGCCGCAGTTGCCGTGTTCTCGCTGCTCATGCCATCACTCCGCTTCGCTCCGTGCCGCCACTGGGCAGCACTGCGCTGCACCAATTGTTCGCTCGCCGATTCGCTCGCTGACGCTCGCTCATGCCGTCACCTCCGGGTTGACGCCCACGCCGGCACGTGCCGCGGCGTCCTTGAACGCCATCCACGGCAGCAGCGCGCACTTCACCCGGGCGGGGTAGCGGGCCACGCCGGCGAAGGCCACCCCGTCGCCGAGCACGTCCTCGTCCGGCGTGACCTGGCCACGTCCGGACATCAACTCCACGAACGCCTCGTGCACCTCGAATGCCTCCCCGGCACCCCGACCGCGCAGCAGCTCGTGCAGCACGCTCGCCGAGGCCTGGCTGATCGAGCAGCCCATCCCGTCGTACGAGACGTCGTGCAGGACCGTGCCGTCGGTGGCCACCCGGACGGTGACCTCGTCACCGCAGGTCGGGTTGACGTGGTGCGCCTCCGCGACCCGGTCGCCCGCGTCCTCGGCGTCGCGCAGGCCACGCCCGTGCGGGTGCTTGTAGTGATCCAGGATGATCTCCTGGTAGAGCTGGTCGAGCTGCACCATCAGTCGAACACCTTCCGCACCTGCTCCAGACCGGCCACCAGAGCGTCGATCTCCTCGGTGGTGGTGTAGAGGTAGAACGAGGCCCGGGTCATGGCCGGGACGCCGAACCGGCTGCACACCGGCTTGGCACAGTGGTGACCCACCCGCACCTGCACGCCGAGCGAGTCGAGCACCTGACCCACGTCGTGCGGGTGCACGTCGCCGAGCGCGAACGAGATGGTGCCGCCCCGCCCCACCGGCACGGTCGGGCCGAAGATCCGCAGGTCCGGCACCGAGGCGAGCGCGTCCAGCGCGTACGCCGTCAGCTCCTTCTCGTGCCACTGGATGGCCCGCATCCCGACGCCGGTCAGGTAGTCCACCGCCGCGCCGAGGGCGACCGCCTCGGCGATCGGCGGGGTGCCCGCCTCGAAGCGGGCCGGCGGCGCGGCGAACGTCGAGCGGGCCATGGTGACCGTCTCGATCATCGAGCCGCCACCCATCACCGGCGGCATCGCGGCCAGCAGCTCACCGCGGCCCCAGAGCACACCGATTCCGGTCGGGCCGCACATCTTGTGCCCGGTGAAGACGATGTAGTCGGCGTCCAGGTCGACCACGTCGATGGGCAGGTGCGGCACCGACTGCGAGCAGTCCAGCAGCAGCAGCGCGCCCACCTCACGGACCCGGGCGGTGATCCGGGAGGTGGCGTTGACCGTGCCGAGGATGTTGGACGTGTGCACCAGCGAGACGATCTTCGTCCGTTCGGTGACCAGGTCTTCCAGGCCGGACTCGTCCAGCCGGCCCTGGTCGGTGACCGGGAACCAGCGCAGGGTCGCGCCCGTCCGCTCGCAGAGCAACTGCCAGGGGACGATGTTCGAGTGGTGCTCCATCTCGGAGATCACCACCTCGTCACCGGGGCCGAGCCGGAAACGACTGTCAGCGTCCGGGCGCAGCGAGGCGTTCGAGAAGGCGTACGCCACGATGTTGATCGCCTCGGTGGAGTTCTTGGTGAACACCACCTCGTCGACGCTCGGCGCGTTGATGAACGCGGCGACCTTCGCCCGCGCCCCCTCGTACGCCTCGGTGGCCTCGGTGCCCAGGGTGTGCACCGAGCGCGACACGTTGGCGTTGTGCCGCGCGTAGTGCTCATCGAGCACGTCGAGCACCTGGCGCGGTTTGTGGGAGGTGTTGGCGCTGTCGAGGTAGACCAGCGGGTGCCCGTTGATCTCCCGACCGAGGATCGGGAAGTCGGCGCGCACCCGGGCCACGTCGAAACGCGGCACGTCGTCGTACTGCGGCATCCCCTCGGGGATCGCGATGCTGGTCATCTCGGCAGCGCCTCTCCCGCTCAGGCCTTGGCCGTGCCGGCCCCGGCGGCGTACCGCTCGTAGCCCTCGGCCTCGAGCTTGTCGGCCAGCTCGGGGCCGCCCTGCTCGACGATCCGGCCGGCGACGAACACGTGCACGAAGTCCGGCTTGATGTAGCGCAGGATCCGCGTGTAGTGGGTGATCAGCAGCACGCCGGTGTCGCCGGTGTCGCGGACCCGGTTGACGCCCTCGCTGACCACGCGCAGCGCGTCCACGTCGAGGCCCGAGTCGGTCTCGTCGAGGATCGCGATCTTCGGCTTGAGCAGCTCCAGCTGGACGATCTCGTGCCGCTTCTTCTCACCGCCGGAGAAGCCCTCGTTGACGTTGCGCTGGGCGAACGCCGGGTCCATCTGCAGGCGCTCCATCGCGCCGCGCAGCTCGCCGCCCCAGGTCCGCAGCTTCGGGGCCGCACCGTCGATGGCGGTCTTCGCGGTCCGCAGGAAGTTCGCCACCGAGACGCCGGGCACCTCGACCGGGTACTGCATGGCCAGGAAGAGGCCGGCGCGGGCACGCTCGTCGACCGTCATGGCGAGCACGTCCTCGCCGTCGAGGGTCACCGTGCCGCCGGTGATCTCGTACTTGGGGTGACCGGCGATCGAGTACGCCAGGGTGGACTTGCCGGAGCCGTTCGGCCCCATGATCGCATGGGTCTCACCGGAGCGGACGGTCAGGTCGACGCCGGCCAGGATCGGCTTGAGCTCACCCTCGGGCAGCTTGACCGACACCTTCAGGTCGCGGATCTCCAGGGTGCTCATTATCGGGTCACTCCATTACTCGGCGTCAGGCTGAGGTAGATGTCGCCGTCGCGGACTTCGACGGGGTAGACGGGGACGGGTTCGGTGGCGGGCAGCCCGCTCGGCTCGCCGGTGCGCAGGTCGAAGCGCGAGCCGTGCAGCCAGCACTCCAACGTGCAACCGTCGACCTCTCCCTCGGAGAGGGCGACCGCGGCATGCGAGCACTCGTCGTACGCCGCGTAGAAGGTGCCGTCCTCGCCGTGTACCAGGGCGATCGGAGTGCCGTCGACATCCGCGCTGATCGCGGTGCCCTTCGGCACGTCCTCGGTGGAGCAGATCCGGATCATCAGGCGCCGGCCTTGGTCAGCCGGGCCTCGATCGCGTCACCGAGACGCTCGCGCAGCGACTCCACCGGGATCTTGTTGATCAGCTCCGCGAAGAAGCCGCGGACCACCAGACGACGGGCCTCACCCTCCGGGATCCCCCGGGCCATCAGGTAGAACAACTGCTCGTCGTCGAAGCGGCCGGTCGCGCTGGCGTGGCCGGCGCCGGCGATCTCGCCGGTCTCGATCTCCAGATTGGGTACGGAGTCCGCCCGCGCGCCGTCGGTCAGCAGCAGGTTCCGGTTGATCTCGTACGTGTCGGTGCCGGTCGCCTCGGCCTGGATCAGCACGTCGCCCACCCAGACGGTGTGCGCGTCCGCGCCCTGCAGGGCGCCCCGGTAGCCGACGTAGCTGCGGCAGTCCGGCACGTTGTGGTCGACCAGCTGCCGGTGCTCCAGGTGCTGACCGGAGTCGGCGAAGTAGACGCCGTACAACTCGGCCTCGCCACCCCGACCGGTGTATTCCACGCTGGTGAACTGCCGGACCAGGTCACCACCGAGGGAGACCTGGATGTGCACGACCTTGGCGTCCCGACCCAGCTTGACCTTCAGGTGCTGGGCCTGGACCGCGTCGTCGGCCCAGTCGGCGATCGTGACCAGGGTCAGCTTCGCGCCGTCGGCGACCAGCACCTCGACGTTGTCGGCCAGGGTGGCCGACCCGACGTGCTCCACCACCAGAGTCGTCTCGGCGAAGCGACCCACCTCGACGAAGGTGTGCCCGAACGCCGGCTGCTCGGTGCCGGTGCCGACCACCCGCAGGCGCACCGGCTCACCGAGCACCGCCTCGGGGTCGACCCGCACCAACAGGGTGTCGGCGGCGGCGCCGTAGGCCAGCGCGCTGACCCGGTCCACCGGGGTCAACACGCTCCCGACCCGCTCGTCGTCGCGGCCGATCCGGGTGATGGTCACGCCCTCGGGCAGGTCGCCGTACTCGTGCCGGACCGCTCCGGTCGCGGCCGGCGCCTCATCCGACGACTCCAGCTCGGCGTGGCTGGCGCCGTCGCCGGTCAGACCGCGAAGACGCTTGAGCGGGGTGAAACGCCAGTCCTCCTCCAGGCCGGTGAGGGCCGGGAAGTCGGCGACGTCGTACGAGCGCAGCGCCTGCGACTTGGTGCTGGGCGGCGGCGCGGATGCCTGGGTAGTCATCTCTTCCTTGGTCTGTCATGAATCGGAGGGTCGAAGCGGGCGGGACCGGACCCGGCGGACCGGGCCCGGGTCCGGCCGTGGCCGGGCGGAGGCGGCGTCAGCCGACCGCGCCCTCCATCTGAAGCTCGATCAGTCGGTTGAGCTCCAGCGCGTACTCCATCGGGAGCTCCTTGGCGATCGGCTCGATGAAGCCGCGGACGATCATGGCCATCGCCTCGTCCTCGCTCAGGCCCCGGCTCATCAGGTAGAAGAGCTGGTCGTCGCTGATCTTCGAGACGGTCGCCTCGTGCCCCATCGCCACGTCGTCCTCACGGATGTCGACGTACGGGTAGGTGTCCGAGCGCGAGATGGTGTCGACCAGCAGCGCGTCGCACTTGACAGTGCTCCGGCTGTGGTGCGAACCCTCCAACACCTGGACCAGGCCACGGTACGAGGTGCGGCCGCCACCACGGGCGATCGACTTCGACACGATGGTGCTGCTCGTGTGGGGCGCCGCGTGCACCATCTTGGCGCCGGCGTCCTGGTGCTGACCCTCGCCGGCCATCGCCACCGAGAGCACCTCACCCTTGGCGTGCTCGCCGGTCATGTAGACCGCCGGGTACTTCATCGTCACCTTGGAGCCGATGTTGCCGTCGACCCACTCCATGGTCGCGCCCTCGTGGCAGACGGCACGCTTGGTGACCAGGTTGTAGACGTTGTTCGACCAGTTCTGGATGGTCGTGTAGCGGCAGCGCGCGTTCTTCTTGACGATGATCTCCACGACCGCGCTGTGCAGCGAGTCGGAGGAGTAGAGCGGCGCGGTGCAGCCCTCGACGTAGTGCACGTACGCGCCCTCGTCGACGATGATCAGGGTCCGCTCGAACTGGCCCATGTTCTCGGTGTTGATCCGGAAGTAGGCCTGCAGCGGGATCTCCACGTGCACGCCCTTCGGCACGTAGATGAACGAGCCACCGGACCACACGGAGGTGTTCAGCGCGGCGAACTTGTTGTCGCCGACCGGGATCACCGTGCCGAAGTACTCCTTGAAGATGTCCTCGTGCTCGCGCAGCGCCGTGTCGGTGTCCAGGAAGACGACACCCTGCTCCTCAAGGTCCTCACGGATCTTGTGGTAGACGACCTCGGACTCGTACTGCGCCGCCACACCGGCGACCAGCCGCTGCTTCTCCGCCTCCGGGATGCCCAGCCGGTCGTAGGTGTTCTTGATGTCCTCCGGCAGGTCCTCCCAGCTGGTGGCCTGCTTCTCGGTGGACCGCACGAAGTACTTGATGTTGTCGAAGTCGATCCCGGTGAGGTCCGCGCCCCAGGCCGGCATCGGCTTGCGGCCGAACAGCCGCAGGCCCTTCAGGCGCAGGTCGAGCATCCACTCCGGCTCGTTCTTCTTGGCCGAGATGTCCCGCACCACCGCCTCGTTGATGCCGCGCTGGGCAGCCGCCCCGGCGGCGTCCGGGTCGGACCAGCCGTACTCGTACCGACCCAGGGCGGCGAGCTGCTCTTCCTGGGTCAGGGGCTGGACGATCTGCTCGGTCATCTATCTGTCCTCACAGTGGTGACGGGATTACCGGATTGAACACGGCCCGGCTGGGTCGGAATGTGCGTGGTGCACACCCCGTCGCCGTGCGCGATGGTGGCCAGGCGCTGCACGTGGGTGCCGACCAGACGGGAGATCACCGCGGTCTCGGCCTCGCACAGCTGGGGAAACTCGGCGGCCACGTGCGCCACCGGGCAGTGGTGCTGGCAGAGCTGACCGCCCGAGGCGATCGTGGTCGCGTTGGCAGCGTAACCCTCGGCGGTGAGCGCCGCGGCGAGTGCCTCGGCACGCGCGAGGGGGTCGTCGCCGGCGTCCTCCATGGCCGCGCGGCAGCGGGACTCAAGAGCGGAAACCTGCTCGGCGGCGAACGCCTCCACCGCGTCCGAACCGCCACTGCGGGCGATCCAGCGCAACGCGGCGGTGGCCATGTTGTCGTAGTGGTGTGTGCCACAGCGGACCCGGCCGGCCTCGGTCAACATGAACACCTTGGCCGGACGCCCCCGGCCACGGCTGCCCTGCACGGTCTGCTCGCGGGCGAACACGTCACCGTCGGCGAGCATCGCGTCCAGGTGTCGACGGATCGCCGCCGGGCTGAGCCCGAGGGCCACGCCGAGCTGCGCGGCGGTGGTGGCCCCCCGCTCCAGCAGCAACTGGGTGACGCGGTCGCGGGTGGAGATCTCCGCGGCCGTGGCACCTGACGTGCTCACGGCGGGCGCGGACGTGGGCGCACCGACAGCCGGACCGGCCGTCGGCTGCTGCCCGGAGAGCGCCGCCGCGTTTTTCACAACGCCAACGTTACGTAATTGCCCGGACTGTCGCAAACCCGGGTCCCGGTGATCCGAGCCACCGCGTCGCCGGAGTCGGACGAACCTCGATCACTACGGTGCGTAGGATTTGCGCCGTGAACCGAATCGTCGGCCAGGTCTCCGACACTCTGCTGCGCCGCCTCGCGCTCGCGTCGATCATCGCGAACGTGGGGATCGTCGTCACCGGGGGGGCCGTCCGGTTGACCGCCTCGGGCCTCGGCTGCCCCACCTGGCCCCGGTGCACCGACGATTCCTACGTCACCACACCTGAGATGGGCGTGTACGGCGTGATCGAGTTCGGCAACCGGATGCTGACCTTCGCGGTGGGCCTCATCGCGCTGGCCACCCTGCTGGCCGTGCTGGCGCACCGACCCCGCCGACGCGGGCTCGTCCCGCTGGCCGTCGCCGTCTTCCTGGGCATTCCCGCCCAGGCGGTGATCGGTGGGATCACCGTGCTCACCAACCTCAACCCGTGGGTGGTCGGCCTGCACTTCCTGGCCTCGATGGCGGTGATCGCCGCCGCGTACGCCCTCTGGCGGCGCATCGGCGACCCCGACGGCCCGACCGTGGCCACCGTACCCACGCCGCTGCGCACCCTCGCTCGGATCACCACCGGCGTCAGCGTCGCGGTACTGGTCATCGGCACCTGGGTCACCGGCAGCGGCCCGCACGCCGGCGACCACGGCGCCGCCCGCAACGGACTCGACCCGGAGTCGATCTCGCAGGTGCACGCGGACGCCGTCTTCCTGCTGATCGGCCTCTCGGTGGCGCTGATCTTCGCGTTCCGCGCCGTCGGCGCGCAGCGCGCCACCCGCGCCGCGATCGTCCTGATCGCCGTGGAGCTGGGTCAGGGAGTGATCGGCTTCGTGCAGTACTTCACCCACGTGCCCGCCCTGCTGGTCGGGGCGCACATGCTCGGCTCCTGCCTGGTGCTGCTGGCGACCCTGTCCGTGCAGTGGTCCACCCGGGAACGCCGCCCGGTCACCCGGGCCTCGCAGGCCACCCCGGCCGACGCCGCCACCCCGGTCCCCGTCACCGCCTGACAACGCTCCCGGGATCCCGGGCCGCCCCGCGCCGCCACTTCCCCCGCGCCGTGCGCCGTGCGCCGTGCGCCGTGCGCCGTGCGCCGTGCGCCCAAGATCCTCACAACATCACCGATCGAGCACGATCTTGGGGTGGAGTCCCCCACCACCGCGCCCGACACCCGAGCAGCAGCGCGACCAGCGCAGCAGCGCAACCAGCGCAGCAGCGCAACCAGCGCGAGCAACGCGAGCAACGCGGCAGCGCGAGCAGCAACGCGGCCGAGCAGGGGTGGGATCAGCTGCGGCGGGCCAGGTGGGTGGTGATCGCGTCGGCGAGCCGTTCGGGGGCGCCGTCGGCGTACCCGATGAAGAGCGACGGCTCGGTCAGCTCCAACTCGGCCAGGACCGGCTCGCCGTCCGGGCCGGGGATGAGGTCGACCCGGGCGTAGAGGAGCTGCCGGGTGCCGCCGGGGACTGCGGCGAGGGTCCTCTCGGCGACCGCGAGCTGGTCGGGTCGGGCGGTACGGGAGGTGATCTCCTCGGCCTTGTAGAGCCCGTCGGGGCCGAGGTCCGGGCCGGTCAGCATGGGGCCCTTGCGGATCGCGTGGCTGAACGCGAGCCCGTCCGGGCCGGCGAGGAAGAGCAGCGCTGTCTCGCCCTCGGTGTCGACGGCGCGCAGGTACGGCTGGACCATGGTCACCCGGCCGGCGTCGGAGAGCCGGCGGACGTGCGCGGCGGCGAGGTCCCGGTGCTCCGGGTCGGCCAGGTCGTACCGGCCGGTGTCCTGGCTGCCGGCGCTGACCGAGGGCTTGAGCACGTACTCGCCGGTCTCCGCGGGCGGCTGCCAGGTCTTCCCCGGCTCGACCCACGACGTCGGTACGGTCGGCACCCCGGCGGCGCTCAGCTCGGCGAGGTAGCGCTTGTCGGTGTTCCAGCGCACCACCTCGGCCGGGTTGACCAGCAGCGGGACCGTGGCCGCCCAGGCGACGAACTCGTCGCGGCGCAGCGCGTAGTCCCATGGTGAGCGGAGGACGACAAGGTCGTAGGAGGACCACTCGACGTCGGGATCGTCCCACACCGCGGCCTCGACGGTGACGCCGCGGGCGGTGAGCGGGGCGAGGACCAGCCGGTCGTCCGGGTCGAGGTCGGCCAGGTCGGCACAGGTGACGAGAGCGACCCGGGGTTCCCCCCGGGTCGACTGGTGATGGATGGTCAATTCAGGTGTCTATTTCAGCGGGCCATCGTGCGCCGGGCCATCGACCGCCAGAGGTCGTTGCTCGGACGCATCTGGTCCATCAGTTCACGCTCCCAGGCGTTCTCGACGGCGACTCCCGCCTTGGCGCACGCCTCCCGTGCGGTGACGGTGTCGTCGGCGAACTGGTCTCCCCACTCACCGTCGGCACCGACCAGGACGATCCGCGCGCCACGCTTGCCGACGTACTCGATGACCGCCTTGGCGCCGCCGTGTCCAGCGGCGAACGCCTTGAGCCCTGCAACCAGGCCCTGGGGCGTCTGCTCGCCGGCGGTCTGCTCGGCCGTCAGCGTCGTATCGGAACCATCTGCCATGACGCGAAGCCTAAGCAGACTCGCACCCTTCCGTGCGAGAACCATGAACCTTTTGTGATGCCAATTACCTACAGGTTTAAGGCTGACCACAGACTTGCTGTCTGTTTATATACCGACTTTTACGCCCAAACAGCGTCGACATATGAGCACCCAACCGCCGCAGGTTGAGCCCATCCGACTCATGTTGAAAGTTACTCTGATGTGATGTTAAAGCCGGACAACTCATCTACGGCCGTGATTAATCAGGTGATCACCGACGTCGATCGCCGATCAGACACGCACGATGCGGGTCGATCAAGGCCCCGCGGCGGCGATCGGGGCAGATCAGCGCCGCGCGGCCCCGGCCCGCAGCCGCGCGGCCCCGGCCGCGAAGAGGCCGGCACGCGGGCCACGCCACGAACAGGGCCACCCCGCGAGTCGGAACCAGCGAACGGTCAGATCAGCGCGTCGAGCGCGACGGCCACGAACACGATCGTCAGGTACGTCGTGGACCAGTGGAACAGTCGCATCGGCTTGACCGCCTCGCCGCGCGTCGCGCGCCGGCACAGCTTGTGCGCCTCGACCAGGAAGATGGCACCCACCACCAGGGTCGGCACCCCGTAGATCGCGCTGAGCCCCAGCGGCCAGACGGCCAGGGAGGTGAGCACGGTCAGCCACGCGAAGATCAGGATCTCGGCGTTCACCCGTCGGGTCGAGGCCACCACCGGCAGCATCGGGATACCGGCGCGGGCGTAGTCGTCCTTGTACTTCATGGCGAGGGGGTAGAAGTGCGGCATCTGCCAGAAGAAGACCACCGCGAAGAGCCCCCAGGCGGCGGGCGCCAGCGAGCCGGTCACGGCCGCCCATCCGATCAGGACCGGAGCGGCCCCGCACGCGCCACCCCAGAAGGTGTTCGTCGGGGTGGACCGCTTGAGCCACAGGGTGTAGACGAGGTCGTAGTAGGCGATCGCCGCGAGGGTCAACCCGGCGGCCAGCAGGTTGGTGAACGCCGCCATCAGGGCGACCGACACCGCCGCCAGCACCAAACCGAAGATCAGCGCGCTCCGCGGGGACACCGTGTGCGCCGGGAGCGGCCGACGCTTGGTGCGCCGCATCAGCTGGTCGATGTCCCGGTCGATGTAGCAGTTGAGCACGCTGGCCGCGCCGGCGGCGAGCGAGCCGCCGATCAGCACGACGGCCATCAGCCACAGCGACGGGAGACCGCCCTCGGCGAGCATCATCGCCGGGATGGTGGTGACCAGCAGCAACTCGACAATCCGCGGTTTGGTCAGCGTCACGTACGCCGACAGCACCCCGCGCACGTCCCGCCGGGCCACCGTGCCCTCGGCCGCCCGTGCCGGGTGCTGCCCGGCCGGGTTGCTCGCGGGGCGCTCGGTGATCATGCTCACGGATTGCCACCTTCCGGCATCGGCACGGGGAGATTCGGAAATGTCGGGCCCGCTCGGGTCCGCACACCGACCCACACACTACGCGTCGTCGTTTTGGCTGCCCGGCCGACCCGACAACGGTGCGGGCCGTCACACCACCGGGGTCGACCGCGCATCTGGATCGTCACGTAGCGCACACCATGATGAGATCCCCGGGCGCTCGTTCAGGCACGCTCGATAAGGTCATCGGTGAGGGTTCCGCCCATCTGCCGAGGAGCACAACCATCGTGGCTGCCAAACGACCCGAGCACTCCGCACTGAACTGGTCCGACCTCGATCGCCGGGCCGTAGACACCGTCCGCGTACTGGCCATGGACGCCGTAGAGAAATCCGGCAACGGCCACCCGGGCACCGCGATGAGCCTCGCGCCCGCGGCGTACCTCCTCTTCAACCGCGTCATGCGGCACAACCCGGCCGACCCGAACTGGCCCGGTCGGGACCGGTTCGTCCTCTCCGCCGGGCACTCCAGCCTGACGCTCTACATCCAGCTGTTCCTGTCCGGTTACCCGCTGAGCCTCGACGACCTGAAGTCGCTGCGGCAGTGGGGCTCGCAGACGCCGGGTCACCCGGAGCACGGGCACACGCCGGGCGTCGAGACCACCACCGGCCCGCTCGGGCAGGGCCTGGGCAACGCGGTCGGCATGGCCATGGCGGCCCGCCGCGAGCGCGGCCTGTTCGACCCCGAGGCCGAGCCGGGCACGTCGGTCTTCGACCACGACATCTGGTGCATCGTGTCCGACGGTGACATCGAGGAGGGCATCAGCCACGAGGCGAGCGCCCTCGCCGGTCACCAGCAGCTGGGCAACCTCACGGTGATCTACGACGACAACGAGATCTCCATCGAGGACGACACCCGCATCGCCAAGAGCGAGGACGTGGCCGCCCGCTACGAGGCGTACGGCTGGCACGTGCAGACCGTCGACTGGCGCAGCGGCGACGCCGACCAGGGCGACTACCACGAGGACGCCGAGGCGCTGTACGCGGCGCTGGTGGCCGCCAAGGCGGAGACCGGACGCCCCTCCTTCATCGCACTGCGCACCATCATCGGCTTCCCCGCGCCCAACAAGCAGAACACCGGCAAGATCCACGGTTCGGCGCTCGGCGCCGACGAGGTGAAGGCCACCAAGCGGATCCTCGACTTCGACCCGGAGCAGACCTTCCAGGTCGACGAGGACGTGCTCGCCCACGCCCGCACGGTGATGGGCCGCGGCTCCGACGCGCAGCAGGAGTGGACCACCGCGTTCGACGGCTGGAAGAAGGCCAACCCGGAGCGCACCGCGCTCTACGAGCGGCTGGCGGGTCGCGTACTCCCCGACGGCTGGACCGACGCGCTGCCGGTCTTCCCGGCGGACGCCAAGGGCGTCGCCACCCGGGCCGCCTCCGGCAAGGTCCTGGAGGCGCTCGCGCCGGTGCTCCCGGAGCTGTGGGGTGGCTCGGCCGACCTGGCCGAGAGCAACAACACCACCATGAAGGGCGAGCCGTCGTTCATCCCGGCCGCGCACGCCACCAAGGACTTCCCCGGCCACGAGTACGGCCGCACGCTGCACTTCGGCATCCGTGAGCACGCCATGGGCGCGATCCTCAACGGCATCGCGCTGCACGGCGGCACCCGTCCGTACGGCGGCACGTTCCTGGTGTTCAGCGACTACATGCGTCCGTCGGTGCGGCTGGCCGCGCTGATGAAGCTGCCGGTGACCTACGTCTGGACGCACGACTCGATCGGCCTCGGCGAGGACGGCCCCACCCACCAGCCGGTGGAGCACCTGACCGCGCTGCGCGCCATCCCGGGCCTGGACGTGGTCCGCCCGGCGGACGCCAACGAGACGGCCTGGGCCTGGCGGCAGGCGCTGGAGCACACCGACCGGCCCACCGCGCTGGCGTTGAGCCGTCAGCCGCTGCCGACCCTGGACCGCGACGTCCTCGGTGCGGCGGAGGGTGTGGCCAAGGGCGGCTACGTGCTGGCCGAGGCCTCCAACGGCAAGCCTCAGGTGATCATCGTCGGCACCGGTTCCGAGGTGCAGCTCTGCCTGACCGCCCGGGAGCGGCTGGAGGCCGACGGCACCCCGACCCGGGTCGTCTCCATGCCCTGCCAGGAGTGGTTCTTCGAGCAGGATGAGGCATACCGGGAGTCGGTGCTCCCTCGCGGGGTAAAGGCACGGGTGAGCGTGGAGGCGGGCATCGCGATGTCCTGGCGCGGCATCGTCGGTGACCTCGGCGAGAGCGTCAGCCTGGAGCACTACGGCGCGAGCGCCCCGCACACCGTGCTCTTCGAGCAGTTCGGGTTCACCCCCGACCGGATTGTGGCGGCGGCGCACGCCTCGCTGGCCCGGGTGGGCGACATCACCGGTTTCACGACCGGCAACTGAGGGAGCGTGGACGGCATGACCGACAAGCTGAATGAGCTGACCGCCGCAGGCGTGGCGGTCTGGCTCGACGACCTTTCCCGGGTACGCCTGAGCTCCGGCGGGCTGGACCAGCTCCGCCGCGAGAAGCACGTGGCCGGTGTCACCACCAACCCGACGATCTTCGCGAAGGCACTCAGCGACGCCGACGAGTACAACTGGCAACTCCGCGACCTCGCCACCCGTGGCGTGGACGTGGAGGAGGCCGTGCGCATGCTCACCACGTACGACGTGCGCTGGGCCTGCGACGTGATGCGCCCGTCGTACGACGGCAGCGACGGTGTCGACGGTCGGGTCTCGATCGAGGTGGACCCGCGCAGCGCGCACGACGCGGACAAGACCGTCGCCGAGGCCAAGGCGCTGTGGTGGCTGGTCGACCGGCCCAACCTCTACATCAAGATCCCGGCCACCGAGGCGGGCCTGTCGGCGATCACCGACACCCTGGCCGAGGGCATCAGCGTCAACGTGACGCTGATCTTCGGCCTGGACCGCTACTCGGCGGTCATGGAGGCGTTCCTCGCCGGCCTGGAGCAGGCCAAGGCCAACGGCCACGACCTGTCGACGATCGGGTCGGTCGCGTCGTTCTTCGTCTCCCGCGTCGACTCCGAGGTCGACAAGAGGCTGGAGAAGGTCGGGTCCGACCAGGCCAAGGCCCTGAAGGGCAAGGCAGCGGTAGCGAACGCCCAGCTGGCGTACGAGCGCTACACCGAGGTGTTCTCCTCCGACCGCTGGAAGGCGCTCGCCGCCGCCGGCGCGCACCCGCAGCGGCCGCTGTGGGCGTCCACCTCGACGAAGAACCCGGACTACCGGGACGTGATCTACGTCGAGGAGCTGATCGCCGCGGGCACCGTCAACACCATGCCCGAGTCGGTCATCCACGCGTACGCCGATCACGGCGAGACCCGCGGCGACACCGTGACCGGCTCCTACGACGCGGCCCGGCAGGTCTTCGCGGACCTGGAGTCGGTCGGGGTGGACATGGCCGACGTGATCGCCACCCTGGAGCGCGAGGGCGTGGAGAAGTTCGAGGTCAGCTGGCAGGAGTTGCTCGACGGGGTGACCAAGTCGCTGAAGGCCGCCGCCTCGGGCACCGGCTCCCCGAACAAGGCCGCCACGAGCAACGCGAAGGCTGCCGACAAGGCCGGTGGCGCATGAGCGAGCGCGCTACGCAGCGGAGCGGAGTGACGGCATGAGCGACCTGTTGAGTGGGCCGGTCGAGGCAGCGGCCGGGCTCTCCGTGTACGGCGCGGACGCGGTCGACAAGGCCGCGCCCGCCTCGACCCGGGACGCGCTGGTGAAGGCCGGCGTCCCGGGCAAGCTGGCCGGCAAGGACGCCAGCCTGTGGGGTCCGGACGCCGAGGCCGAGGCGAAGATCCGGCTGGGCTGGGTGGACACCCACCGGCGCAGCCGGGAGCTGCTGGCGCAGCTGGCCGAGCTGAAGGCCGAGCTGGCCGACCTGGATCACGTGGTGCTCGCCGGCATGGGCGGCTCGTCGCTCGCGCCCGAGGTGATCACCCAGACGCTGGGTAAGCCGCTGACCGTGCTGGACACCACCGACCCGGGCCAGGTCCGCGCGGCCCTCGGTGACCGGCTGGAGCGCACCGTCGTGGTGGTGGCGAGCAAGTCCGGGTCGACGGTGGAGACCGACAGCCACCGACGCGCCTACTGGCAGGCGTTCCTGGACGCCGGGATGACCGAGGCGGAGGCCGGCCGGCACTTCGTCATCGTCACCGACCCGGGTTCGCCGTTGGAGGCCACCGCCAACGAGATGGGCGCCTTCACGGTGCTCGCCGACCCGAACGTCGGGGGCCGGTACTCGGCGCTCACCGCGTTCGGTCTGGTGCCCTCGGCGCTGGCCGGGGTCGAGGTCGCGGAGCTGCTCGACCAGGCCGACGCACTGGCCACGTCGCTCGGCGCCGACCAGAACAACCCGGCGCTCGCGCTGGGCGCCGCCCTGGGCGCGGCGGCGACGCTGGCCCGGGACAAGGTCGCCCTGCTCTCCGACGGCACCGGCATCGACGGGCTCGGCGACTGGGCCGAGCAGTTGATCGCCGAGTCGACCGGCAAGGCCGGGGTGGGCATCCTCCCGGTGGTCGTGGAGTCCCCGCAGAGCCCCGGCGCCACCGGGTCGGACGTGCTGACCGTCAGCTACGGCGGCGCGCTGGCCGCCGGTGACGTGCCGGGTGGCGGCGCCAACCCGGACGTGGCCGTCAACGGCCCGCTCGGCGCGCAGTTCCTGGCCTGGGAGTACGCGACCGCGGTGGCCGGTGTGGTGCTCGGCATCGACCCGTTCAACCAGCCGAACGTCACCGAGTCCAAGGAGAACACCAACAAGATCCTGGCCTCGGGGCTGCCGGCGGAGACGCCGTCGTTCACCGAGGGCGCGATCGAGGTGTACGCCCCGCAGGGCGCTCCCGGGGACCTGGCCGGGGTGCTGCGCTGGCTGCTCGACGGGCTGGGCGACGACGGTTACCTCGCGGTGATGGCGTACCTCGACCGGTTCGCCGACGCCGACGCGGCCCGGCTGCGGTCGCTGCTGGCCCAGGCGGGTGGGCGGCCGGTCACCTTCGGTTGGGGGCCGCGGTTCCTGCACTCGACCGGCCAGTACCACAAGGGCGGCCCGCAGGTGGGCAGCTACCTCCAGGTGACCGGCGCGGTCGCCGAGGACCTGGCGGTGCCGGGCAAGCCGTACACCTTCGGCGAGTTGCAGGCGGCGCAGGCCGCCGGTGACCGGCAGGCCCTCGCCGGTCGGGAGCGTCCGGTGCTGCGGTTGCACCTGACCGACCGTGCTGCCGGTGTCGCCCAACTGCTCGACGCGGCCGGTCAGCTCCGGGCGTGACGATGGACGACGTGACTGAAGCGGAGCGAGGTGATGGCTCGGTGAACCCGCTACGCGACCCGCAGGACCGCCGGTTGCCCCGGATCCCGGAGCCCTGTGCTCTGGTGATCTTCGGGGTGACCGGCGACCTGGCCCGTAAGAAGTTGCTCCCGGCGGTCTACGACCTGGCCAACCGGGGGCTGCTGCCACCGGGTTTCGTGGTGCTCGGCTTCGCGCGCCGCGACTGGGGGGACGGCGACTTCGAGACCCTCGCGTGTGAGGCGGCCCGCAAGCACGCGCGTACCCCGTGGCGCGACGAGGTGTGGGCACGCCTGGCCGGCAACATCAAGTTCGTCGGCGGGTCGTTCGACGACGACGCGGCCTTCGACACGCTGGCCTCGACGTTGGACGACCTGCGGCAGACCCACGGCATCACCGGCAACGCGGCCTTCTACTTCTCCATCCCGCCGGCCGCGTTCCCCGTCGTGCTCAAGCAGTTGGCCCGCACCGGCATGGCCGACAACAAGAAGTCCGGTGGTTGGCGTCGGGTCGTGGTGGAGAAGCCGTTCGGCAACGACCTGCCGTCGGCGAAGGCGCTCAACGACCTCGTCGACGACGTGTTCACCAGTCAGGACGTCTTCCGGATCGACCACTACCTGGGCAAGGAGACGGTCCAGAACATCCTCGCCCTGCGGTTCGCCAACAACCTGTTCGAGCCGCTGTGGAACTCCAAGTACGTCGACTCGGTGCAGATCACCATGGCCGAGGACGTCGGCATCGGCACCCGGGCCGGCTTCTACGACACCGTCGGCACCGCCCGCGACGTGCTCCAGAACCACCTGCTCCAACTGCTCGCCCTGGTGGCGATGGAGGAGCCGACCAGCTTCGACGCCGACGAGATCCGGGCCGAGAAGCTGAAGGTGCTCAAGGCGATCACCCTGCCCAGGGACGTCGCCCGGGACACCGTCCGCGGTCAGTACCTGCCCGGCTGGGTGGGTGGCGAACGCGCCGTCGGCTACCGGGAGGAGCAGGACGTCCCCACCGACTCCACCACGGAGACGTACGTGGCGGTGCGGCTGGGCATCCAGAACCGCCGCTGGGCCGAGGTGCCGTTCTACATCCGGGCCGGGAAGCGGCTGCCCCGGCGGGTCACCGAGGTCGCCATCATCTTCAAGAAGGCGCCGCACCTGCCGTTCAACGACGCCGACATGGAGTCGCTGGGCAACAACCAGTTGGTCATCCGGGTGCAGCCGGACGAGGGCGTGGTGCTCAAGTTCGGCTCGAAGGTGCCGGGCACGACCATGGAGGTCCGCGACATCGCGATGGACTTCCAGTACGGCGAGGCGTTCACCGAGTCCAGCCCGGAGGCGTACGAACGTCTCGTCCTGGACGTGCTGATCGGCGACCGCACCCTGTTCCCGGACGCCGCCGAGGTCGAGCAGAGCTGGCAGGTGATCGACCCGTTGGAGCACGCCTGGGAGGGCACCACGCCGGAGCCGTACCGGGCCGGTGAGTGGGGGCCGCGAGCCTCCGACGAGATGCTGGCCCGTGAGGGTCGCGCTTGGAGACGAGCATGATCGGGCTGTGGGACACCACGGGCAACGAGGTGGTCAAGGCGCTCGCCGCCGAGCGGCGCAGCGCCGGCGGGGTGGCCAGCGGCATGGCGCTCACCCTCATCGTGGTCGTGGACGAGAAGCGGGTCCGGGAGGCGGAGGCGGCGGCGACGATCGCCGCCGCCGCCCACCCGTGCCGGCTGGTCGTCGTGGTCCGCTCCGACATCGAGCGGGACCGCAACCGGCTCGACGCGGAGATCGTCGTCGGCGGGCGACTCGGCCCGTGCGAGGCGGTGGTCACCCGGATGTACGGTCGGCTGGCCCTGCACGCCGAGTCGGTCGTGATGCCGCTGCTCGTCCCCGACGTGCCGGTGGTCACCTGGTGGCACGGGGAGCCGCCGGCGGAGATCGCCACCGACTTCCTCGGGGTGGTCGCCGACCGGAGGATCACCGACGCGGCGCAGGCCGCCGACCCGGTGGAGGCCCTGCGGCAGCGGGCCCGGGACTACGCGCCGGGCGACACCGACCTGGCCTGGACACGGATCACCCCGTGGCGGACGCTCGTCGCCGGGGCGTTCGACACGACCAGCGAGCAGGTCACCGAGGCGACGGTCGTCGCGCCGGCCACCGACCCGACGGCCGCGCTGATGGTCGGTTGGCTGTCCAGCCGGCTGGGCATCACCCCGCGCCGGGTGGACACCGACGAGTTCCCCCGGATGCGTGAGGTGCAGTTGAGCTGCGCCAACGGTGACCAGCTCACGCTGACCCGGGAGGACAGCATGGCCGTGTTCCGGCGGACGGGTCAGGACGACAGGGCTCTGCCGCTGGTCCGCCGCCCGCTCGGCGACGAGTTGGCCGAGGAGCTGCGCCGCCTGGACGCCGACCAGGTATACGCGGAGGCGCTGGGCGCGACCGTGGGGCTGCGGGGGTTGGAGCAGCGTCCCGCGCAGCGGGTGCACGTCTGGAAGGATCCGGCTACCGCGCAGCGCGCCGAGGCCGGCGTGACCGCGCACTCCGGCACCAGCGGCGAGAGCTGATCCACCACCGGCACGACGTCGGGGCAGGGCCGGGTCACGACCCGGCCCTGCCCCGAAACCTCCGGGCGCATCCGCCCGGCACGACGCGACGACGACCGCTCGGCGGTCGGGAAACGAAGGCGCATCCCATGAGTGAGGCGAGTGTCGCCGTCCACGCCGACGCCGACCTGCTGGCGCAGGCCGTGGCCGCCCGGTTGCTGGTGAAGTTGCTCGACGCCCAGGCCGACCGGGGCGAGGCGTCGGTGGTGCTCACCGGCGGTCGGATCGCCGCAGCCGTCTACCGGGCGGTGGCGACGCTGCCGGCCCGCGACGCGGTGGACTGGTCCCGGGTCGACGTGTGGTGGGGCGACGAGCGGTTCCTGCCCGCCGGCGATCCGGACCGCAACGAGACCCAGGCCCGTGCCGCCCTGCTGGACGTGGTGCCGCTCGACCCGGCCCGGGTGCACCCGATGCCGGCGTCCGACGGCCCGGCCGGCAACGACCCCGAGGCGGCGGCAGCGGAGTACGCCGAGGAGCTGGCGCGCGCCGCCCGGCCCGGCAACGCCACGCTGCCGCACTTCGACGTGCTGATGCTGGGTGTCGGCGAGGACGGGCACGTCGCCTCGGTCTTCCCCGAGCACCCGGTGCACTACGACACCCGGCCGTGCAGCGCGGTGCGAGGCAGCCCCAAGCCGCCGTCGGTGCGGACCACGCTCACCCTGCCGACGATCAACACCGCGGACGAGGTCTGGCTGGTGGCCGGCGGCGCCGACAAGGCCCGTGCGGTGGGCATGGCGTTGGCGGGCGCCGGGCCGGTGCAGTTGCCGGCCGCCGGGGTGCACGGCGTGAGCCGCACCCGGTGGCTGCTGGACCGGGCCGCCGCAGCCGACGTACCCGCCCGCTTCCGCAGCCTCCGTTAGGCGCAGCCCGTCGGCGGCGCGGCTGTCACTCGCCGCGTCGTCGGCGGAGCGCGGCGAGCGCCTCGGCCAGCAGCGCCTCGCCCTCCTCGGCGGTGCGCCGCTCCTTCACGTACGCCAGGTGGCTCTTGTACGGTTCGGCGCGGACGCGGCCTGGCGGGTTCTGCGCGTCCTGGCCGGCGGGTAGGCCACAACGGGGGCAGTCCCACACCGCAGGCGGTTCGGCGTCCGCGGCGATCCGGATGTCGGTCCGGTGGTCGTTGCGGCACCAGTAGGTGACGTCCTGTCGGGGGGCGGGTTGGTGCCGCTCGTCGGGGCGCATGGGTGCGGACCCGACACGGGCGCCACGGATGACGTTGCCACTCGGCACGGCTGCTCGCTCCTGTCGTCGGAGGGGACCCGCCGTCGTGCAGGGGTGGGCGGCGGGCGACGCGGTGCAGCGGAGAAAAGCCTGCGCGCGGCCCGTCGAGTGACGGACCGCGCGCAGATTGTACGACTTGAAGCGCTCGCTCAGGAGACGCTGTTCAGTTGCAGGCGGAGCCAGAGCCCCAGACCGACGATGGCGGCGAACCAGACGACGCTCACCAGAACGGTGTAACGGTCGAGGTTCTTCTCCGCCACCGACGAGCCGGCGAGGCTGGAGCTGACGCCACCGCCGAACATGCTCGACAGACCGCCGCCCTTGCCGCGGTGCAGCAGGATCAGCAGGGTGAGCAGAATGCTCGTGATGACCAGCAACACGATCAACGTGTATGCGAACCAGATCGGCATGGCTGGGGTCAGTTCCTCTCGTAGCGATCCTCGCCCGGTCTGATCGGGCACGGCGGCACCGACCGGCGGACGGGCGGTGTCCAGGATACCGAGCGATCAGCGAGCGAGGTGCTCCGGGAAGCGGCAGATTTGCGCGAACTCCTCCGCGTCCAGGCTGGCGCCCCCGACCAGGGCCCCGTCCACGTCCGGCTGGGCCATGATCGAAGCGACGTTGGACGCCTTGACCGAGCCGCCGTAGAGGACCCTGACCTGGTCGGCGGTGTCCTGGTCGAAGCGCTCCGCCAGTCGCTGCCGGACCGCCCCGCACACCTCCTGGGCGTCCTCCGGGGTCGCGGTCTTGCCCGTGCCGATCGCCCAGACCGGCTCGTACGCGATCACGACCTGCCGCACCTGCTCGGGCGTGAGGCCGGCGAGTCCCCCGTCGAGCTGGTCGGCGCAGTGCGCCACGTGGGTGCCCTGCTCGCGGACGTCCAGCCCCTCCCCCACGCAGAGGATCGGGGTCAGGCCGTGCGTCAGCGCCGCCTTCACCTTGGCGTTGACGACGGTGTCGTCCTCGTGGTGGTAGGCCCGCCGCTCGGAGTGCCCGACCACCACGTACGTGCAGCCGAGCTTCGCCAGCAGCGGACCGGAGATGTCCCCGGTGTACGCGCCGGACGCGTGCGGGGAGAGGTCCTGCCCGCCGTAGCCGATCAGCAGCTTGTCGCCGTCCACCGCGGTCTGCACGGTACGCAGGTCGGTGAAGGGCGGCAGCACTACCGTCTCGACCTCGGTGAGCTGCTTCTCGGTGAGGCTGGCCGCCAGCTTCTGCACCAGCAGGTTGGCCTCAAGGTGGTTGAGGTTCATCTTCCAGTTGCCGGCCATCAGCGGCCGACGGGTGGTGCTCGCCATGTTCAGTTCTCCAGGGCCGCGATGCCGGGGAGGGTCTTGCCCTCGAGGTATTCCAGGGAGGCGCCGCCGCCCGTGGAGATGTGCCCGAAGGACGACTCGTCCAGCCCCAGGGCACGGACCGCCGCCGCCGAGTCACCGCCGCCGACGACGCTGAACGCGTCGGCCTTGGTGATCGCCTCGGCGATTCCTCGGGTGCCCGCCGCGAACGCCGGCATCTCGAACACGCCCATCGGGCCGTTCCAGAAGATCGTCTTCGCCTGGGACAGGGCGGCGCTGAAGCCGGCCACCGTCTCCGGGCCGACGTCCAGACCGAGCCGGTGGCTCGGGATGCCGTCCACGCGCACCGTGTCGTGCGCGGCGTCCGGGGCGAACGCGTCCGCGACCACCACGTCGACCGGGAGCAGGATCTTGCCGTTGGCCCGCTCCAGCAGGTTGCGGCAGGTGTCGACCATGTCCTTCTCCAGCAGCGAGGTGCCCACCTCCAGGCCCTGGGCCTTGAGGAAGGTGAAGCACATCCCGCCGCCGATGAGCAGCCGGTCGACAGTGGGCAGCAGCGCCTCGATCACGGCGAGCTTGTCGGACACCTTCGACCCACCGAGCACGACCACGTACGGCCGCTCGGGGTCACCGGTGAGCTTGGACAGCACCTCGACCTCACGCAGCACCAGTCGACCCGCGACGTGCGGCAACCGGGCCGGCACGTCGAAGACACTGGCGTGCTTGCGGTGCACCGCACCGAACGCGTCGTCCACGTACGCGTCGCCGAACGCGGCGAGCTGGTCGGCGAAGGCGCCCCGCTCGGCCTCGTCCTTGCTGGTCTCGCCCGCGTTGAAGCGCAGGTTCTCCAGCAGGGCGACCTGGCCGTCGGCCAGGTCCGCGACGGTGGAACGGGCCGACTCGCCGACGGTGTCGGTGGCGAAGTGCACCGGAGCGCCGAGCAGCTCACCGAGCCGCCCGGCGACCGGGCTCAGGCTGAACTGCGGGTCCGGCGCGCCCTTCGGGCGGCCCAGGTGCGAGCAGACGACCACCTTCGCGCCGGCCTCGACCAGCGCGCCGAGGGTCGGCAGCACCGCGCGGATCCGACCATCATCAGTGATCGCACCGGTCTGCTTGTCGAGCGGGACGTTCAGGTCGGCGCGCACCAGCACGCGCCGACCCGACACCCCCTCGGCGAGCAGGTCGTCGAGGGTCCGGAGGGCACTCACAGAGCTAGCCTTCCGTTCGCGACTGCGGGGCTCGCAAGCGCACTCCTCGCGCTCACAGCGACGAACCGACCAGCTTGACGAGGTCGACCAGGCGGTTGGAGTAGCCCCACTCGTTGTCGTACCAGCCGACGACCTTGACCTGGTTGCCGACGACCTTGGTCAGCGGCGCGTCGAAGATGCACGACGCCGGGTCGGTCACGATGTCGGTGGAGACGATCGGGTCCTCGTTGTAGACCAGGATGCCCTTGAGCGGGCCGTCCGCGGCGGCCTTCAGCGCGGCGTTGACCTCGTCCACGGTGGTCTCGCGACCCACGTTGACGGTGAGGTCGGTGACCGAGCCGGTCGGGATCGGCACCCGCAGGGCGTACCCGTCGAGCTTGCCCTTGAGGTCCGGCAGGACCAGGCCGATCGCCTTGGCGGCACCGGTGGAGGTCGGCACGATGTTCAGCGCGGCGGCCCGGGCACGACGCAGGTCCGAGTGCGGCGCGTCCTGCAGGTTCTGGTCCTGGGTGTACGCGTGGATCGTCGTCATCAGACCGTGCTGGATGCCGAACGTGTCGTGCAGGACCTTCGCCATCGGGGCGAGGCAGTTGGTGGTGCACGAAGCGTTGGAGATGATGGTGTGCTTCGCCGGGTCGTAGGTGTCGTGGTTGACACCCATGACGACGGTGACGTCCTCGTTCTTCGCCGGGGCGGAGATGATGACCTTCTTGGCCCCGCCGTCGACGTGCGCCTTGGCCTTCGTGGCGTCGGTGAAGAAGCCGGTCGACTCGATGACTACGTCGGCGCCCACCTCGCCCCACGGCAGCTTCGACGGGTCCTTCTCGGCGTACGCCTTGATGGTCTTGCCACCGACGGTGATCTCGTCGGCGGTGGCCTTGACCTCGTAGGGCAGGCGGCCCAGGATGCTGTCGTACTTGAGCAGGTGGGCAAGCGTGCCGTTGTCGGTCAGGTCGTTCACCGCCACGACCTCGATGTCGGCGTCGGACGCCAGCACTGCCCGGAAGAAGTTACGGCCGATTCGGCCGAAGCCGTTGATGCCAACCCGGATGGTCACAGGTCCCATCTCCTCGCGTTCTGGTCTGCCGGCCTCAGACAACGGGCCGGCGGAGTGGTGTGCGCCGACCGTTGGAGCCGGCCGTTGACGGTTCGTCTCGGCCACCCCGCCGCGGTCTGAGGACCTTGACCGCCCGAGGCGGTGTGCACGACGAGGAGTGCCTGTGTCGGCCCCCTTGCCGTACTCAGCGACCCTATCCGAGCGTGCGAGACCACGCTGCGCCGGGTCGTGCTCCCGGACGCACCGTGCGGCCTTACCGTCCTATCAGACCACGAGCATGTCGGGCGTGACTGCCGCTTCGGTATCCGGGATGCCGAGGTCCCGGGCCCGCTTGTCGGCCAGTGCCAGGAGTCGGCGGATCCGCCCGGCGATGGCGTCCTTGGTCAGCGGCGGGTCCGCCAACGCGCCCAGCTCCTCCAGCGACGCCTGCCGGTGCTCCAGGCGCAGCCGCCCGGCGTCGGTCAGGTGGTTGGGCGCCTCGTCGGCGAGGATCTCCAGGGCACGGGTGACCCGGGCGGCGGCGGCGACCGCGGCGCGCGCCGACCGGCGCAGGTTGGCGTCGTCGAAGTTGGCCAGCCGGTTGGCGGTGGCGCGCACCTCGCGGCGTACCCGGCGCTCCTCCCAGGCCAGCACGCTGGAGTGCGCGCCGATGCGGGTGAGCAGCGCGGCGATCGCGTCGCCGTCCTTGACGACCACCCGGTCCACCCCGCGTACCTCACGGTTCTTCGCGGTGATGCCGATGCGGCGGGCCGCGCCGACCAGCGCCAGCGCCGACTCCGGCCCCGGGCAGGTGATCTCCAGCGCGCTGGATCGGCCGGGCTCGGTCAGCGACCCGTGCGCCATGAACGCGCCCCGCCAGGCGGAGACGGCGCAGCAGACGTTCGCCGCCACCACGTGCGGGGGCAGGCCACGCACCGGGCGACCGCGCACGTCGAGCAGGCCGGTCTGCCGGGCGAGGGCCTCGCCGTCCTTGACCACGCGCACGATGAAGTGGCTGCCCTTGCGCAGCCCACCGGAGGCCAGCACGTGGATCTCGCTGGGATAGCCGTAGACCTCGGCGATCTCCCGGCGCAGCCGCCGGGCCACCGCCCCGGTGTCCAGTTCCGCCTCCACCACCACACGGCCGGAGACGATGTGCAGGCCGCCGGCGAAGCGCAGCAGCGCGGCCATCTCCGCCCGCCGGCAGCAGGGCTTGGGCACGTCGACCCGACTCAGCTCGTCCTTGACCGCGGCCGTCATCGCCATTGTGCGTCCCCTCACGGACCGGTTCCGGCGTGTCGCCGGAGATTACGTACGTGTCTAACGATCGGCACCCAGGACAGGCACCAGTGCGGCGCCCAGGGCAGCCGGATCATGGCGGGGAGTGCCACCGGTGACGGCGACGGGGGCGAGGACCAGGCGGGCACCCAGCGATTCTGCCGCACGTTCGACCGGTTCGGGGTCACCCACCGCCTTGGCGTCGGCGAGCACGAGATCGACCTTGAGCTCGGGCAGGTACCAGTGCAGAGCCGCGAGGTGATCGGCGACGGAGAGCCCGAGGGTCTCCTTCTCCGCGGCGAGGTTCAGCGTGACCAACCGCCGGGCCGAGGTGGACACGATCGCGTCGGCCACCTGCGGCACCAGCAGGTGCGGGAGCACACTCGTGTACCAGCTGCCCGGCCCGAAGATCAACCAGTCCGCCGCCATGATCGCCTCGATCACCTCGGCGCAGGCCGGCGGTGCGGTGGGCGTGAGGCGCAGCGACTCGACCCGGCCGGTGGTGACCGCCACCTGGTGTTGGCCGCGCACGGTACGCACCTCGTCCGGGGCGTCCGGGTCGATCCCGCGTACCTGCGCCTCGATGCCGACCGGCTGCCGGGACATCGGCAGCACCCGACCGACCGCGCCGAGCATCGCTCCCGCGTGGTCCAGCGCGGCCACCGGATCGCCGAGCAGCTCCATGAGACCGCAGAGCACCAGGTTGCCCACCGCGTGCCCGGCCAACCCGTCGACGCGGGCCGTCTGCGGCTCCCGGCCGTGCGCGCCGGTCGCCGCCGCGCCGGGGTCGCGCCCGTCGGCCTGCCGGTCGGGATCGCGGCCGTCGCCCTGCCGGTCGGGATCGCGGCCGTCGCCCTGCCGGTCGGGGTCGCGGCCGTCGCTCGCCGCCGGGTCCGGGTCGGCTGCGCCGCGCGGGGGTACGCCGGCCGGCACGGCGGCGAAGCGGTGCTGGAACAATCCGGCGCTGCGCCGGGTCGCCGGGTGGTCTCCGGCCAGCGCCACCAGCGCCTGGCGCAGGTCACCCGGGGGCAGACCGCCCCGCTCGGCACGCAGCCGGCCGCTGGAGCCGCCGTCGTCCCCGACGGTGACCACCGCGGTGATGTCGAGGTCGAGTTCGGGGGCGCAGTGCCGCAGCGCGCGCAACGAGGCGGACAGGCCGTGCCCGCCGCCGAACGCCACCACCCGCCGGGCCGTCATTCCCGCCCCAGGTCGCGGTGCTGGGCGTTGGCCGCCAACCCGGAGTGGCGCAGCCGCCCGGCCAACTCCTCGGCGATGGCCACGCTGCGGTGCTTGCCACCGGTACAGCCCACGGCCACCGTGAGGTACCGCTTGCCCTCCCGCTCGAAGCCCGTGGTGGTGGCGTTGACCAGGTCGGCGTACGAGGCGACGAAGGCGTCCGCGCCCTCCTGCCCCAGCACGTACGCGCTGACCGCCTCCTCCCGCCCGGTGTGCTCGCGCAACTCCGGCACCCAGTACGGGTTGGGCAGGAACCGGGCGTCCAGCACGAAGTCCGCGTCCGGCGGCAGGCCGTACTTGAAGCCGAAGGACAGCACCGTGACCCGCAGCCGGCGCGCGTCCTCGCCGCCGAACAACTCCTCGATGCGCCGGCGGAGCTGGTTGACGTTCAGGTGGCTGGTGTCGATGATCACGTCGGCCTGGTCGCGGGCCTCCTCCAGCAGGCCACGCTCCACGGCGATGCCGTCAGCGAGCCGCCCGTCCCCCTGCAACGGGTGCGACCGGCGAACGCTCTCGAACCGTCGGATCAACACCTCGTCGTCGGCGTCGACGAAGACCACCCGGGGCGAGAACCCGCGCTCCTTGAGCTCCCGGATCGCCCCGGCCAGGTCGGTGGAGAAGGCCCGCGACCGCACGTCCAACACCATCGCGGTACGCCGAGCCGCGCCGCCCGCCTTGACCGCCAGCTCGGCCATGTCCAACATCAGCGCCTGTGGCAGGTTGTCGACCACGTAGTAGCCGACGTTCTCCAACGCCCGGGCGACAGTGCTGCGGCCGCCGCCGGAGAGCCCGGTGACCACCACGAGTGTGGTCTCCGCCTCCGCCGTCGACTGCCCGTCGACCCCGTTCGGGTCGCCGATCTCGTCACCGACTGTGCGCGCCTCGCTCACCCGTACCCCCAAGCCGTGGCGCCGCGGCCGCCAGTGGCCGCGATTGGTCAATCAGCGACTCTATCCCGCTACCGGGTCGAGTCCGCGCACCCGCCACGGCCCACCACCCCTCACTCTTGCTGACGATCAGTAGTCACGAACACGCTCTTCGCGATCTTCGCAGGTCAGACCAGACAGCCCGGCGGGTGACAGTCGCCGCCCGGGTGCGCCGGGGGGGCGCTGTCGGGGTCGGCTCGTAGACTCCCCGGATGGCCTCCCCCACCGACCTGCGGACCGAGGGCGCGTTGCCGGTGCTGCGCCGGGTGTTCGGCTACGACGCCTTCCGCGGCTTCCAGCAGGACGTGATCGACCACGTCGTCGACGGCGGCGACGCGCTGGTGTTGATGCCGACCGGTGGCGGCAAGTCACTGTGCTACCAGATCCCGGCCCTGGTCCGGGAGGGTGTCGCGGTCGTCGTGTCGCCGCTGATCGCCCTCATGCAGGACCAGGTCGACGCGCTCACCGCCGTCGGCGTCCGCGCCGGGTTCCTCAACTCGACCCAGAGCCTGGACGCCCGACGCCGGGTCGAGGCCGCCTTCGTCGCCGGCGACCTGGACCTGCTCTACCTCGCCCCGGAGGCGCTCGGCGTCCGCTCCACGCTCGCCCTGCTGGACCGGGGGCGCATCTCCCTGTTCGCGATCGACGAGGCGCACTGCGTGTCCCAGTGGGGGCACGACTTCCGCCCCGACTACCTGGCGCTGTCGATGCTGCACGAACGCTGGCCGCAGGTGCCACGGATCGCGCTGACCGCCACCGCTACCAGCGCCACCCGCACCGAGATCGCCAGCCGGCTCAAGCTCGACGACGCCCGCCACTTCGTGGCCAGCTTCGACCGGCCCAACATCCAGTACCGGATCGTGCCCAAGCGGGAGCCCCGCAAGCAACTACTGGCACTGCTGCGCGACGAGCACCCGGGCGACGCCGGGATCGTCTACTGCCTGTCCCGGGCCTCCGTCGACAAGACGGCGGAGTTCCTGGTCGCCAACGGCATCGCCGCACTGCCCTACCACGCGGGCCTGGACGCCACCACGCGCGCCGCCAACCAGCAACGCTTCCTCCGGGAGGACGGCCTGGTGATGGTCGCCACGATCGCCTTCGGCATGGGCATCGACAAGCCGGACGTACGCTTCGTCGCCCACCTCGACCTGCCCAAGTCGGTCGAGGGCTACTACCAGGAGACCGGCCGCGCCGGGCGGGACGGCCTGCCGTCCACCGCCTGGCTCGCGTACGGGCTGCAGGACGTGGTGCAGCAACGCAAGATGATCGAGACGTCCGACGGCGACCTCGCCCACCGTCGCAACCTCGCCGCCCACCTGGACGCGATGCTCGCCCTCTGCGAGACGGTGCGCTGCCGGCGCGTCCAACTGCTCGAATACTTCGGCGAGACCTCCACGCCCGCCTGCGGCAACTGCGACACCTGCCTCAACCCGCCGGAGTCCTGGGACGGCACCGTCGCCGCCCAGAAGCTGCTCTCCACGGTCTTCCGCCTCGACCGGGAACGCAACCAACGCTTCGGGGCGGGGCACTGCATCGACATCCTGCTCGGCAAACACAATGACAAGATCAGCCAGTACGGCCACGACTCGCTGACCGTCTTCGGCATCGGCGCCGAGCTGAGCGAGGCGGAGTGGCGGGGGGTGGTCCGGCAACTGCTCGCCGAAGGGCTGCTCGCCGTGGAGGGCGACTACGGCACGCTCGCCCTGACCGACGCCAGCGCCGACGTGCTCGGCCGCCGCCGTACCGTCACGATGCGCCGCGAGCCGGAGCGGCCGACGTCGAGCCGCTCGTCGAAGCCGCGCGGCTCGGCCACCGTCGTCGCCGAGCTGACCCCGACCGCCGCGCCGGTCTTCGAGCGCCTGCGCGGCTGGCGGGCGACCACCGCCAAGGAGCAGGGCGTTCCGGCGTACGTGATCTTCCACGACGCCACTCTTCGCCAGATCGCCAACGACGCACCGGGCACGCTTGCCGAACTGTCCCGCGTCAGCGGGGTCGGCGAGAACAAGCTCGCCAAGTACGGCGAGCAGATCCTGGCCGTGCTCGCCAGCGACTGAGACATGGTGAAGGGCCGGGCCCCGTGGTGGGGTCCGGCCCTTCGGTGTGCGTGTGCGTGTGGGTCAGTTGGTGGCGTAGCCGCGGGTGGCGATCCAGTCGGCGAGGTGCTCGACGGTGACGTGGTAGGAGGCCTGGTTGGGGTCGGCGGAGTCGGCGATGGTGACGGTGTTGCCGTTGTCGTGGTAGCCGACGACGCTGATGTAGTGCCCGCCCTCGTAGGAGTGGCTCACCCCGTCGGTGTCGGTGGTGGTGCCGGCGATGTTCGCGACCACGGCCCGGCCGTCGTCGACGGTGCGCACGATGTCGGCGCGCAGGGTGTCGGTCTGCTTGGCGTCGGCGTCCGGGTGGGAGATCTCCACCGACCGGTAGGCGTTCGTGCCGGTCTCCTTGTTCAGCACCGGGGTGATGTCGTTGATCGAGTTCGTGCCGGCCTCGGTGGTGCCCATCTCCTTGGCCATGGCGTCCACGTTGATGTCCTTACCCTGCACACTCAACGCGTTACGGGTCGCGGCGGGCCCGCAGTAGTAGAAGTTCGGCTGGGCTTCGTAGCGCACACCCAACTCCCGCTCACCGCTCTTGCGGTCGGTCTGGGTCTGCGTCGCGGGCTTGCTGGTGTTCGGGGCGGCGAAGGCGGTGGTGACGGGTCCGGCGATCGCGCCGCCGGTGAAGGCGAGGCCGGCGGCGGTCAGGGCGGTCTTCCGAATCAGATCGGTACGCATGATGGCGTGCTCCTCTGCTTCACTCTGCGGGGGATACCGCACGACACACGGGCGACGGCCATGCGGGAAAGCTCACCTGCCCGGCGACCCGGCGGGGCCGGCATCGGGAGACGGTGCAACCAGGTGGGGCAGCGGATCATTCCGCCGGGCTCCACGGCCCGTGCTGCTCGGCGGTGCGGGGGGTGTAACCCGGGCTGCCGGGCCGGTGTTCCCGGCTGCTGCCGCTCACCGCGACCCGGCGTCGCGGCCGTGCCAGGTATAACGACCCCGCCCGGCCCCCGATTCCGCCACCCGGGTGACCCCCACCACCCGACAAACCTCGCACACCGGACAGCCCTCACCGGTCGACGGCGGCGCACCCGCCGTGATCCACTCGGGATCGGCGATATCGCGGTATCCGAGCGCCGGGGATACCCCGACTTCATGGAAACCGAGTGGATCAACCCGTACGCGCGGCAAAGTGCGGTTCACGCGCCCCGGGGCGTCCTGGGTGCGCGTGAACCCCTACGCCACGTGGGCGGTCTGCCCGATCAGCCCCAACGGAATCGACAACCCCTGCCTCACCCGAGGCCACCCCATCCCCGGCCACCCCACCCCCGCCGGCCTGCCCCGCTACACCGGCCACCCCATCCCCGCCGGCCTGCCCCACTACACCGGCCACCCCATCCCCGCCGGCCTGCCCCACTACAACCTGGATCGCGCCCGATCGTCCAAGAAACGACCTGTCACCGCGACCGGCGCAGCATCACCCCGTTCGTGATCGCGCAACGTCGGGAAGACTGCTGCCCCACGCCGAACCCGCGATGTTGCCCCGATCGCGACCAGCCGAGAGGGCGGTGTCAGGTCGTCGGGTTCGATTCCACGGCCTCGTCGGTTTTCGTGTCCTTGTCGAGGGCGGCCAGGATCGCCTCGGCGGTACGCCGGCCCACGCCGGGCACTTCGGTGATCTCCTCGACTGTCGCGGCGGAGAGCCGCTTGAGTGAGCCGAAGTGCCGCAACAGCGCCTTCCGTCGCACCTCGCCGAGGCCGGGCACGTGGTCGAGCGCCGACTCGGTCATCCGCTTCGATCGGCGTTGCCGGTGGAAGGTGATGGCGAACCGGTGGGCCTCGTCGCGGACCCGTTGCAGCAGGTAGAGACCTTCCGACGTGCGCGGCAGAATGACCGGGAACTCGTCGTCGGGCAGCCAGACCTCCTCCAGCCGCTTGGCGAGCCCGCACAGCGCCACGTCGTCGATGCCCAGGTCGGCGAGGGCCTGCGCGGCGGCCGCGACCTGCGGGGCGCCGCCGTCGACGACCACCAACTGCGGCGGGTACGCGAACTTTCGCGGTCGGCCGGTGGTCGGGTCGATCAGGACACCGACCTGCGGCTCGACGGCGTCCTCCGGAGCGGTCGGGTCGTCGGCGGACTCGACGCCCACCTCACCCGTCTCGGCCCGCGCGTCCAGGTAGCGGGCGAAGCGGCGGCGCAGCACCTCGGACATCGCGGAGAGGTCGTCGGTGGCGCCACGGACGATGAACCGCCGGTATTCGCTCTTGCGGGGCAGCCCGTCCTCGAAGACCACCATGCTGGCCACCACGTCGGTGCCCTGGATCTGGGAGATGTCGAAGCACTCGATGCGCAGCGGCGAGGTGCGCATGCCCAGCGCCTCGCTGATCTCGTCCAGCGCCTTGCCCCTGGTGGTGAGGTCTCCGGAGCGCTTGAGTTTGTGCCGGGCCAGCGCGTCCTTGGCGTTGCGCTCGACGGTCTCCATCAGCGCGCGCTTGTCACCGCGCTGCGGCACGCGCAGCGACACCCGGCTGCCCCGGTGGTGGGAGAGCCAGTCCGCCAACGCGTCGGCGTCGGCGGGCAACTCGGGCACCAGCAGTTCCCGGGGCACGTCGGCTTCACCGTGCTCGCCCCCGTACACCTGGGTGCAGAAGTGGTGGACCAGGTCGCCGGTGGTCAGGTCCTCGGTCTTCTCCACCACCCAGCCGCGCTGGCCGCGAACCCGGCCGTCGCGGACGTGGAAGACCTGCACTGCCGCTTCGAGGGGGTCGTCGGCGAACGCGACCACGTCGGCGTCGGTGCCGTCGCCCAGCACCACTGTCTGCTTCTCCATGGCGCGGCGCAGCGCGGCGACGTCGTCGCGTAGCCGGGCGGCCCGTTCGAACTCGAGCTGCTCGCTCGCCTCGGTCATCTCGCGTTCGATCTTGCGAACCATGGTGTCGGTGCGTCCGGCCATGAAGTCGCAGAACCCGTCGACGATGGCGCGGTGCTCGTCGGCGGAGACGGTGCCGACGCACGGCGCCGAGCACTTGCCGATGTAGCCGAGCAGGCAGGGGCGGCCGACCTGACCGGCCCTCTTGAAGACACCCGCGGAGCACGTGCGGGCGGGGAACACCCGCAGCAGCAGGTCGAGGGTCTCCCGGATGGCCCAGGCGTGCGAGTATGGACCGAAGTAGCGCACCCCTTTGCGCTTGGCGCCACGCATCACCTGCAGCCGTGGGTATTCCTCGTTGAGGGTGACGGCCAGATAGGGGTACGACTTGTCGTCGCGGTAACGGACGTTGAACCGAGGGTCGTACTGCTTGATCCAGGTGAACTCCTGCTGGAGCGCCTCGACCTCGGTGGCGACGGTGATCCAGTCCACCGATTCGGCGGTGGTGACCATCTGGCGCGTGCGCTCGTGCAGGTTCCACACGTCGCCGAAGTAGGAGTTGAGCCGGCTGCGCAGGTTTCTCGCCTTGCCGACGTAGATCACCCGGCCGGTGCCGTCGCGGAAGCGGTAGACCCCTGGGAGCTCCGGGATGGTGCCGGGTGCGGGGCGGTAGGTCGAGGGGTCAGCCACGTCAGCAAGCCTAGTCCGCGGCACCGACAGCCCGGCGCAAGCTCTAGATCCACTCCGTGTCCGGAAACGTCGGGGTGTCGAACCGTCACGAACACCCCGACGTCCCGAAACACGAGTCGATCACGCGGCAGCCACCGCCCAGCGCCGCCGATCACGCGGCAGGCCCGGCCGACCCGGCCGAGCACCACGGCACACGCACCGGCCGAACAACGCACCGGCCGAGCACACGGCGCACGCACCGGCCGAACACCGCGGCACACGCACCGGCCGAACAACGCACCGGCCGAGCACCGCGGCACACGAACCGGCCCAGCACACGGCACCGGCCGAACACGCGGCACGCACCGACCGGCACGCGGCAGGCCGGTGACGGCCCCACCGCGCCGGTCAGGCCAGCGAGATCTGGTCCCCGGTGACCTTGATGTTCTTGGGCGGCAGCGGCTTGGTGGCCGGACCGGCCTTCACCGAGCCGTCCTCGATGGAGAACTTGCTGCCGTGGCAGGTGCAGTTGATGGTGCCGCCGTCGACGTTCGACACCGGGCAGTTCTGGTGGGTGCAGATTGGGCTGAAGCCCTTGAACTGGCCGGCCGTGGGCTGGGTGATGACCACGCCCTCGGTGGCGAGGACCTTGCCGCCGCCGACCGGGATGTCGGCGGTGGTGGCCAGCGACTGGGCGCCCTGCCGGTCGCCGCCGCCGGCGTCACCGGTGCTGGGGACGGCCGGGCCTCCGCTGGTGGGAGCGTCGCTGCCGCTGCCGTCGTCGCTGCCGCAGGCCGCCAGGACGACGGCCGCGCCGACCGCCCCGACGCCGGTGAGCAGGGTACGGCGTGTCTGGGTACCCGAACCGGTCAGCGCCTGATCGTCACTCATGCCTCGCCTCTCTCTTGCCCGCTGCGCCGGTCCGAAGCCGGCCACACTTCTCCACACGGGCAACTGTGCCGGATGGTTCATCCGGGCATGTTGCCGACCCGGGAAATGGGACGGGCGGGTCGGACAAGCCCACCCGTGCCGTGTTGACACGCGTGGAACCGACCCGACCCGCCCGACGACCGTGCGCCGTACGGTCAGCGCGCTCCGGCCGGCACCTTCCGGCTGGCCCGCGCCTTGGTCACGCCGTTGGCCTTGGCGGCGCGGTTGGTGGCGGCGGCTGCGCCCTTGGCCTCGCCGTCGAGCTTGAGGACCTGGCGCAGGAACTCACCGGTGTGGCTTTCGGCGACCTCGGCGACCTCCTCGGGCGTGCCGGTGGCGAGCACGGTGCCGCCCCGGTGGCCGCCCTCCGGACCCATGTCGATCAGCCAGTCGGCCGACTTGATCACGTCGAGGTTGTGCTCGATGGTGATCACGGTGTTGCCCTTGTCGACCAGACCTTCCAGCACCATCAGCAACTTGCGGATGTCTTCGAAGTGCAGACCGGTGGTCGGCTCGTCGAGCACGTAGACCGTCCGTCCGGTGGAGCGCTTCTGCAGCTCGGACGCGAGCTTGACCCGCTGTGCCTCACCGCCGGAGAGGGTGGGCGCGGGCTGACCGAGGCGGACGTAGCCGAGACCGACGTCGACCAGGGTCTTGAGGTGCCGGTGGATGGCCGGGATGGCGGAGAAGAACTCGGCGGCCTCCTCGATCGGCATCTCCAGCACGTCCGAGACGGTCTTGCCCTTGTAGTGCACCTCGAGGGTCTCCCTGTTGTACCGGGCGCCCTTGCAGACCTCGCAGGGGACGTACACGTCCGGCAGGAAGTTCATCTCGATCTTGATCGTGCCGTCGCCGGAGCACGCCTCGCAGCGCCCGCCCTTGACGTTGAACGAGAACCTCCCCGGGCCGTACCCCCGGACCTTCGCCTCGGTGGTCTCGGCGAAGAGCTTGCGGACGTGGTCCCAGACCCCGGTGTAGGTGGCCGGGTTGGAGCGCGGCGTACGGCCGATGGGCGACTGGTCCACGCCGACGACCTTGTCGACGTGCTCCAGGCCGGAGACCCGGGTGTGCCGGCCGGGCACCAGCCGGGCGCCGTTGATCTGGTTGGCGAGCACCGCGTACAGGATGTCGTTGACCAGCGTCGACTTACCCGAACCGCTGACCCCGGTGACCGCGATCAGCTGCCCGAGCGGGAACCCGACGGTCAGGTTGCGCAGGTTGTGCTCCCGCGCGCCGTGCACCACCAGCTCGCGGTCCTTGGTCTGCGGGCGACGCGTCGCGGGTGTCGGGATCGACCGTTTCCCGGACAGGTACGCCCCGGTGATCGACTCCTTGTTCTTCAGCAGCGCGGGCACCGAGCCGCTGTGCACGATCTTGCCGCCGTGCTCACCCGCGCCGGGCCCGATGTCGACGATCCAGTCGGCGACGCGGATGGTGTCCTCGTCGTGCTCGACCACGATCAGCGTGTTGCCGAGCCCGCGGAGCCGGAGCAGGGTCTCGATCAGCCGGTGGTTGTCACGCTGGTGCAGCCCGATCGACGGCTCGTCCAGCACGTAGAGCACACCCACCAGGCCGGAGCCGATCTGGGTGGCGAGGCGGATGCGCTGCGCCTCGCCGCCGGACAGGGTGCCGGCCGGCCGGTCCAGGGAGAGGTAGTCCAGACCGACGTCGAGCAGGAACCGCAGCCGGGCGTTGATCTCCTTCAGGACCCGTTCCGCGATCAGCTTCTGCCGGTCGCTCAGCTCGATGCCGGCGAGCAGGTCGGCGCACTCCCCCACGGAGAGGTTGCAGACCTCGGCGATGCTCTTGCCCGCGAGGGTGACCGCGAGCACCTCGGGCTTGAGCCGGGCGCCCCCGCACGCCGCGCACGGCACGTCGCGCATGTAGCCCTCGTACTTGTCGCGGGACCACTCGGACTCGGTGTCGGAGTGCCGGCGCTCGATCCACTGCACCACGCCCTCGAAGCCGGTGTAGTAGGAGCGCTCGCGGCCGTACTTGTTGCGGTAGCGCACGTGCACCTGGTCGTCGGACCCGTGCAGGATCGTCTTCTGCGCCCGCGCCGGCAACGCCCGCCACGGGGTGTCGATGTCGAAGTGCTGGGCCTCGCCGAGCGCCTCCAGCAGGCGCAGGAAGTATTCCAGGTTGTGCCCGGTGGACCAGGGCTGGATGGCGCCCTCGCGGAGGCTGCGCTCCGGGTCGGGGATCAGCAGCTCCGGGTCGACCTCCTTCTTGGTGCCCAGACCGGTGCACTCCGGGCAGGCGCCGTACGGCGCGTTGAAGGAGAAGACCCGGGGTTCGAGATCCTCGATGGCGAGCGGGTGGTCGTTGGGGCAGGCCAGGTGCTCGGAGTAGCGGCGCTCCCGGTCCGGGTCGTCCTCGGGGAGGTCGACGAAGTCGAGCAGCACCAGGCCGCTGGAGAGACCCAGGGCGGCCTCGACCGAGTCGGTCAGCCGCTGCTTGGCGCTGGGCTTGACGGTGAGCCGGTCGATCACCACCTCGATGGTGTGCTTCTCCTGCTTCTTGAGCTTCGGCGGCTCGGTCAGCGGGTGCACCACGCCGTCGACCCGGGCCCGGGCGTAGCCCTTGGCCTGCAACTCGGCGAAGAGGTCGACGTACTCACCCTTGCGGCCCCGGATGACCGGCGCGAGCACCATGAACTTGGTGCCCTCGGCCATCGCGAGGACCCGGTCGACGATCTGCTGAGGGCTCTGCCGGGAGATCCGCTCGCCACAGACCGGGCAGTGCGGCTCGCCGATGCGGGCGAAGAGCAGACGCAGGTAGTCGTAGACCTCGGTGATCGTGCCGACTGTCGAACGGGGGTTGCGCGAGGTGGACTTCTGGTCGATGGAGACGGCGGGGCTCAGGCCCTCGATGAAGTCGACGTCCGGCTTGTCCATCTGGCCGAGGAACTGCCGGGCGTACGACGAGAGCGACTCGACGTAGCGGCGCTGGCCCTCGGCGAAGATCGTGTCGAAGGCCAGGCTCGACTTGCCCGACCCGGACAGCCCGGTGAACACGATGAGTGCGTCCCGGGGCAGGTCGAGACTGACGTCACGCAGATTGTGCTCGCGCGCGCCACGGATGATCAGTCGGTCGGCCACAGTACGTGTACTCCCGGGAGAAGACGAAGCGAAGAATGTGTCCCGCTCTGGGTGATTTGAGCGGTCGTACGGGCGCGGAAAACACGCCTCGGCAACTCTAGCCCTGAGGTACGACACTTTCCCTCGCCCGCGCATTCCCCCAGCTCAGCCCGGTCGGCCGCGGCGCGCCGAGGCCGACCGGGCGCGCACCGGGTTGATCCACTCCGTTTCGCCTGAAGTCGGGGTATCGCCGGCACTGGGATACCGCGATATCGGCGAAGCCGAGTGGATCAAGCCCGGTCAGTAGCCTCCGGGCGTCGGCGGGCGGGCCGCACGGCGTCGGGCCGACCGCCAGCCGCCGCGCCGCTCCGCCGCCACCCGCGCCTCCCGCCGTCGGCTCTCGTGGGCCACCTCCCCCTGCAGCCGCCGCCAGCTCTCCCACCGCCGGGTCGAGAGTTCGCCGGTGTGCAGCGCCTCCCGGACCGCGCAGGCGGGCTCGCCGTCGTGCCCGCAGTCGGCGTACCGGCAGCCCTCGGCCAGCCCGGCGATGTCGGCGAACGCCCGGTCGAGCCCGGCCACGCCGTCGAGCAGGCCGACCGCCCGGACACCGGGTGTGTCGATCACCGCACCCCCGCCGGGGATCGGTACGAGGGCCCGCCAGGTGGTGGTGTGCCGCCCCTTGCCGTCGACCCGGCGGATCGCCTGCGTCGGCATCGTCACGGTGCCCGCGAGCGCGTTGACCAGGCTGGACTTGCCCGCGCCGGAGGGCCCGAGCAGGCCGAGCGTGCGGCCCGCGGTGACTTCGGCGCGCAGCGGGTCCAGCCCGTCGCCCCGCTCGGCGCTGACCGGCAGCACCGGCACGCCGGGCGCGACAGCGGCGAGTTGGCGGGCCAGCGCGGCCGGGTCGGCCGCGAGGTCGGCCTTGGTCAGCACGACCAACGGCCGCGCGCCGGACTCGTGGGCCAGGGACAGCAGCCGTTCGATCCGGCCCACGTCCGGCTCGGGGTGCACCGGCTCCACCACGGCAGCGGCGTCGAGGTTGGCGGCCAGGACCTGCCCGCTGGCGTCCTTGCCGGCGGTACGCCGGACCAGCGCGCTCCGGCGCGGCAGCACGCCTTCGACGGTGACGCGACGGTCCGGCCAGTGGGTGAGCAGCACCCAGTCTCCGGCGCAGGGCAGCGCGGACGGATCCCGGGCGGCGGCGGTCAGCACCGCCCCGCCCAGGCTGGCCCGGACCGGGCCGGTCGCGGTGAGTACGGTGCAGACACCCCGGTCCACCCGGGCCACCCGACCCGGGTGCTGCTCGGGGCGTCGCTCGGCGGAGGAGGCTCGCTCGGCGTACGCCGCCCGCTCGGCGTCCCAGCCGAGGGCGGTCAGATCGATGGTCATGGCATCCTCATCGGTGTCGAAGCTGGTGATGGCGGAACACGCGTGCCACGTCCGGCATGATCACCACCTCCGTCCGATGTCCCGGTGCCGCGTCTGCCGCTGACGGTAGGTCCCCGGCCGACGCGCCGAAAGCGATTTCCCCGGCGACGCCGCGACGGCGGACCACTAGGGTCGACGGGTGACCACGGATCCGAAGTTGCTGATGGGCGAGGTGGACGCGGCCACCGACCGGCTTCTGCGTACCGCCGCTTCTTTCGACACCGCGGACCTGGCCGCCGCGTCGCTGCTGCCGGGCTGGTCGCGCGGCCACGTGCTGGCGCACCTGGCCCGCAACGCGGACGGTTTCGTGAACCTGCTCACCGCGGCCCGCACCGGGCGGGACCTGCCGATGTACGCCTCGCTGGAGGTCCGCGCGTCGGACATCGAGACCGGTTCGGGCCGCCCGCCCGCCGCGCACGTGGACGACCTGCGACGCAGCGCGGACCTGTTCGCCGAGGCGGTCGCGGCGATGCCCGCCGAGGCGTGGGCGGCGACGGTGCAGGCGCGCAGGGGCCCCTGGCCGGCCGCGCTGCTCGTCTGGGGCCGCCTCCGCGAGATCGAGGTGCACCACCTCGACCTGGCCGCCGACTACCGGGCCGCGGACTGGTCGGACACGTTCACCCACCGGCTGCTGCGCGAGGCGGCCAGCCACCACGCCATGGGGCCGACACCGCCGTCGGTGGTGCTGCGTCTCGACGGCAGCGCGCACGAGGTGGTCATCGGTGACCGGGACGGCGCCCCGGTCGTCGCCGGTCCCGCCCCCGACCTCGCCGCCTGGCTGATCGGCCGCGCCGACGGCGCCCCGCTCTCCGTCACCCCTGACGGTCCCCTGCCTACTCCACCGGAATGGATCTGACAACGTCATGACATACAGCGGAGACGCGACCCCCGGCGGAGCGCCGGCGGTACGCGAGCTGGACGGGCTCACCATCAGCAAGCTGTCGGTGGGTCCGATGGACAACAACGCCTACCTGCTGCGCTGCACGAGCACCGGTGACCAGGTGCTGATCGACGCCGCCAACGAGGCGCCCCGGCTGCTGGAGCTGGTCGGCGACGGCGGGCTCACCGCTGTGGTGACGACCCACCAGCACATGGACCACTGGGTGGCGTTGGAGGAGGTGGTCGCCACGACCGGCGCCCGGGCGCTGGTGCACGCCGACGACGCTTCCGGGCTGCCGATCGAGGCGGAGCGTCTGTCCGATGGCGACACCGTGCCGGTGGGCGACTGCGCGCTGGAGGTCATCCACATCAAGGGGCACACCCCGGGCTCGATCGCGCTGCTCTACCGCGACCCCGCCGGCACCCCGCACCTCTTCACCGGTGACAGTCTCTTCCCGGGTGGCGTTGGTAACACCGACAAGGACCCGGAGCGCTTCGCCGCGCTGATCGACGACGTCGAGCACAAGCTGTTCGACCGCCTCCCCGACGACACCTGGTTCTACCCGGGTCACGGCAAGGACAGCACCCTGGGCGCCGAACGCCCCGCCCTCCCCCAGTGGAAAGCCAGAGGCTGGTAACAACCAGAGAACCCCACGACGACCGAGAACCACCAAAGATCAAAACCCACCGGCGGGGCGGCACGAACAGACGCAGGTCGACCACGAGGGGGCGGGGGCCCGCCGTGCCCGGCGCAGGGATCAAGCCTGACCGCCCGGAGCCGGGCACGGCGGGCCCCCGCCCCACCACCGCAACCACCCAAAGATCAAGAAGCAACAGCGAACAGCCGCCGCCGCGCCCCCAGCAACACGACGGAAGCCAACACCACCCCGACCCCCATCGTGATCACGAGCGGGCTGGGCTCACCGGGCAGCAGCCCGGCGATGGACCGCGCCGCGGTGCCCAGCGCGAGGTAGAGGCCGGCCCAGGCGGCCGCGCCGAGCGTGGCGCAACCGAGGAATCGGCGGTACGACATCCGCAGCCCGCCCGCGGCCAGCGGCAGCAGCGCGTTGAACACGGGCAGGAACGGCGCGACGATCATCATCCGGCCGCCACCGCGACGCAGGATTCCTTCCGCCGCCACCCAGCGCGTCTCGCCGATCCAGCCGCCGATCCGGCTGTGTCGGAGCTGCTCGGCGTAGCGGCGGCCGATCAGGAAACTCAGCGACCAGCCGGCCAGGCAGCCGACCAGGACGGCGGCGAAGGTGGCCAGGCCGGTGGTCGGGCGGCCCATCCCGACGGCGGCGAGGATCGCCACATCACCGGGGACCAGGACACCCAGCAGGGGTACGGCGTCGAAGAGCATGACGAGCCCGAGCGTGCCCATCAGCAGCAGAACGGGCAGTTCACCGATCTGGGCCAGCGATTGCGTCATGCCTCGTACGCTATGGCCGCCGCACCACTTCGGACATCCGGTTGTTGCCCCCAGCCACCCCTGGCTTCGGTCTCGGGGTCGCCCCTGAGACGTCGGGGGCGCTCAGACGGGTCGCAGCACCTGCACCCGGCGTAGTGGCGAGTCCACCGACGGTTCGGTGGTCGGCACCGGATAGTCGGCGAGCACCGTCAGTCGGTCGACCGGCAGGTGCTCCCGGCCGGGGTCACCGACCAGCACGTCGGCGCCCGCGGCGGCGATCCGTTCCAGGAACGGCAGCATCCGGTCGGCCATCGCGCGGTCGTAGAAGACGTCCCCGGCGACCACCAGGTCGGCCTCCGCGTCGACGCTGTCGAGCAGGTCGTCCCCGACCGCGTCGACAGCGACCTGGTTTGCCCGCGCGTTGATGGTGACGGCGGCGACGGCGTACGGGTCGATGTCGTTGGCGATCACCCGCGTGGCGCCGGCCAGCGCGGCCGCGATGGCAACCAGTCCCGACCCGGCGGCGAGGTCGAGCACCCGGCGACCGGCGGCCAGCTCCGGGTGGTCCAGGAGGTGGCGGGCCAGTGCCTGGCCTCCGGCCCAGGCGGACGCCCAGTACGGTGCCGGCATCGCATGGCCGGCGGTGGCTTCCATCCGGGCCCACCAGACGATCGCGTCCTCGGCCAGGTGCAGTCGCACCTCGGGGACGAACGGGGTGGGGACCAGCCGGAGCCGGTCCAGGCCGGTGCCGGGAGCGTCGATCTCGCGCTCCAGCTCGGTCAGCGCGTCGGCTGCGGCACCCGTCATCGGCGCAAGCATGCCCCAGCGGCGCGAGGTCGGGGCGGCTTTCACGTGCCGCCGCGCAGAGTTCACTCGAAGACCTACGGCACTTCGGCCAGCAGATCGGGGTTTTGCCCGTTACTGTCGAACAGGTACGGGCGATCATCGGCCAGAGGCCGAGGGTCAGCCGCTTTGAACAGGGAGAGATGCATGGCAACCGGCACGGTTAAGTGGTTCAACTCGGAAAAGGGCTTCGGCTTCATCGAGCAGGACGGTGGAGGGCCGGACGTGTTCGTCCACTACTCCGCCATCGCGACGAGCGGCTACCGGGAGCTCAACGAGGGCCAGAAGGTCGAGTTCGAGGTGACCCAGGGGCAGAAGGGTCCGCAGGCGGACAACGTCCGCCCGATGTAGCTCCGTGCCGGTGACGGCGGCCGGTCTCCGGCCGCCGTCGCAGCGCACTCAAGACGCCACCGGGGCGGCGGGCAGGTCCCGCCGCCTCCGGATTGGCCCGATCAACAGGATCATCGGGGTGAACGCCTGCCAGGCGGTCATCACGAACACTGCTGTGCCGACGCCGTAGCGCGCGCCGATCACACCGGCCAGCACGGCCGCCACCGGGATCGTGCCGTAGTTGAGCAGATGCATGCTCACCGTCACCCGGCCCAGCATGTGGTGCGGCGTGTAGGTCTGCCGGAAGGCGCCCTTGACCACGTTGCCGACGGCCACGCCGAGGCCGACCAGCACGCCACCGAGCGCCGGCCAGGTCAACCCGACGCCCGGCGCGGCCAGGGGGATGAGCAGGGCCGGCGGGCCGGCGAGCACCCCGCCGATCAGCAGGGCCCGGGCGGTGCCCCAGCGCCGACCGACAGTGGTGGCCACCAGCGCCCCGATGATCCCTCCGGCGCTCATCACCCCGACCAGCGCACCGACCAGGCCGGGTTCGAGACGCAGCTCGCGGACGAGGAAGACCACCAGGACGGCCTGGTAGCCGCTCAGCCCGAGGTTGCTGGCCGCGCCGAAGGCCGTCAGCACTCGCAGGTACGGGTCCCGGACGACGAAGCGCAGCCCCTCGGCGATGTCCTGACGCAGGGACCGGGATCGGTCCGGCCGACGCATGCGTGGTTCCCGGGTGCGGATCCGCAGGAGCAACACCGCCGAGGCGAGGAACGTGAGCGCGTCCAGCAGCAGGGCGGCGACGGCACCGGTGAGCTGGGCGATCAGGCCGGCGAGGCCGGGCCCGACGACGTGGCTCACGGTCTGCGTCGCCTGGAGCTTCGCGTTGCCCTCGGCTAGTTGCTCGGGTCGCAGCAGCACCGGCAGGTAGACCTGGTCTGCGGTCTCGAAGAAGACCCGGGCGGCACCGGCGCTGAGGGCGACCACCAGCAGGTGGGTGACGGTGAGCCAGCCCAGCACGGCGGCGAGCGGCACACTGAGGAAGGCCACCGCGCAGAACAGGTCGCACACCACCATCACCGACCGGCGGGGCAGCCGGTCCACCCACGCGCCGGCCGGCAGACCGATCAGCAGCCACGGCAGCCAGGCGGCGGCGGTGAGCACCGCGACCTGGAAGGTGCCGGCGTCGAGGACGGCGACGGCGACCAGGGGCAGCGCGACGGTGGTGACGTTGCTGCCGACGCTGCTGATCGTCTGACCGGCCCAGAGCAGCCGGAAGTCGCGGTGCCGCAGCAACCCGCCGGCCTCGCGGACGGGCGTCGGGCCACTGCGGGTGGTGGTGGTCACGGCCGGGCCGGTACACCGTGGACGAACACGAAGACCGGCTGGCGGTCGGCGTCGTCGTCGGGCAGGTCCCGGTTGGCCCAGCGGGCGAGGAGGTCGATCACCTCGCGGCTCAGCTCGGCGAGTTCGCCCGGCGTGAGATGCATCCAGTGGTCGGTGGAGAACGGCGCGTCCTCCCAGGCGGCCTGGCTGGCCTCGTCGGTGGCGTGCCATGCGCGCGCCAGGGCGACGTGCCGGTCGAGGTTGAGCGAGGTGGCGGCGTCGGCGACCACCCGGGCGGCCGGGTCGGCGTCGAAGTCGGCGTTGGACCAGCGCAGGCCCCGGCTGACCGGCCGCCACCACCGCTCGCGCCGGTCCCGGGCCAGCTCGGGGGCCTCGGTGACCAGGTCCGCGGCGGCGAGGACCTTGAGGTGGTGGCTGACGTTCGCCGGCGCCTGGTCGGTGCGCTCGGCGAGCAGGCCGACGGTCGAGGGGCCGTGCACCTTGAGCACGTCCATCAGGCGGCGGCGCAGCGGGTGGGCCATGGCGGCCAGCGCCCGCGAGTCGGTGATCTGGCGTACGTCGGGACTTTTCATGGTCACACCATGACATCCACAAGAGCTGTTGCGCAATCGATGTTGCCCAACGATCGTTGCGGAGTGGTGGGAGAGGGACGGCCCGGCGGCTACGGGCCGTCCCTCCGCTCAGGCGACGAGCCGGCGGGCCAGCTCGTCGGCGACCTGCTGGGCGATGGTGGGCGGGATCGCCGCCGCGATCTCTTCCGGCGTCAGCCCGGCCAGCACGCCCTGCACGATCGCCGCCTCGTCGGTGAAGTCCTTCGCGGCCAGTGCGTTGAGCTTGTTCTGCAGGTCGGTGAGCTGCGCCGTCATCGCCCGCAGGTTCCAGTTGCCGGTCACCGAGGCGCCGGTCTCGTCCCGGCCTTCCGCCATCCGGGTGTAGATCTGTCCGATCGGGTTGCGGCCGTCCAGCACGGTGAGGTTCTTGTGGACGGTGGCCAGCCAGTTGTGCTCCTGAGGGGTCATGTCGTCGTCCTCCAGTAGTCCGATGGAGCTGAGGTAGCGGCGGAACAACGGCCGCTGGTCGCGACCCGCCTTGATCGCGTCACGAAAGAAACTGAAGTGGGTGTGCCAGCGGTGCGAGCTGTCGCCGGTGGTGCGCTTGCCGAGGCGGTCCCACCGCTTCACGGTGGTGCCGTCGGGGCTGTAGATGATCTCGCGGATGTCCTGGGTGTCGGCCGCGTTCGCGGCGCACTGCGCCACGCACCAGACCGAGAAGCTGGACAGGGTGTTCGAACGGCCACCGGAGCGGACGTCGAACTGGCCGACATCGAGCGCCGCCGCGTCGAGCGTCAGGCCGGCCCGGTCCCGGGGTGACTCGACCACCGAGTAGTCGTTTGCGACGACCCGGTCCGAGCCGCAGTGGTAGCCGCCCCGGTGGGCCGGGTCGCCGACGATGCCGACCTCCGCCGGCTCCAGGTCGTCCGGGCCGGGGGCGTTGTCGAGGTGAGTGAGGAGCAGACTTCGAAGGGCCAACAGGTTTGCCGGGGCCCGGGTCATGGGGTCCCCCTCTCCGGTGGGGCGGGGACCGGGCACAACGTCACACCGCGTACGCGGTGCTGGGCTTTCGACGAGCCCGGTCTGCTGGTGCACGGCGCCGGGCGTTGACTCCACCATAGCCCGCAATCGTCGTGAATGCCCAGCTCAGACGGGGTCTGTTCAGATGGGAGGGTGCACCGCGGCAGAGTGGACGATCGGCAACAGCACCGCCGAAGGGTGCGCCGGGTTGTGCAGAACCTGCCGCCAGCCAGCACGCAGCGTCACCGCCGTACCGAGGGGTTCACCGGTGCCGGGGTTACGCGCCCAGCGCGGGTGTGCCCCACCGGAGACCTGCACCCGCAGTCGGTGTCCGGCGGCGAACCGGTACGCGGTCGGCCAGAGCGACACCGACACCCGCAGCACACCGTCGGAATCGGCGGGAGGGCGCTCGGGTGCGACCCGCACCAGGCCGTCGCACACGTTCCACGAGCGACCTCGACGGTCCACGTCGCACAGTCGAACGAAGACGTCCAGGTACGGCAGCTCGGCGTGGACGTGAATCTCGGCGCGTACCGGGCCGATCACCTCGACCGGCGCGCTCAGCGGGGCGCTGGTGTAGGTCAGCACGTCGGGGCGAGCCTCGACGGGTCGGTTGTCCACCCGGCCGGCCCGCTGGGCGACGAGCAGCGGGCCACCCACCGACGGGGTCGGGTCGGCCGGGTCGTACCGGAGCGTGTCCGGCGTCGACGCGACCGGCGGGCGCACCGCCAGCTCGCCACCCGGATGCAGGTGCCAGGCGGTCTCGACGGCCGGAGGTGGCCAGTCCGGCAGGTCCCGCCAGCCGCCGCCGGCACCGCCGAGGTGGATGCGCACGGGCGTCCGGGCCGGGACGGGCGACCGGGGTACGGCCGTGAGGTGCTCGTCGAGCCAGGCCAGTCCCTCGCGCAGGGCGGCCGTGAACAGGCCGGGGCTGCCGTGCGTCCACGGCCCGATCACGAGGCGCGGCCGCGCTCCGGTGGCGCGCAGCGTGGCGTAGTCGTCGAGCTGGGCGGGCAGGAAGATGTCGTGCCAGCCGGTGACCATGGCCACCGGCGCCCGCACCCGGGCCACCCGGTCGGCGAAGACCCGGGTCCGCCAGTAGGCGGCGTCCGGCTCGTGGTGGCGCAGCCACTCCTGGAAGAAGGGGATGGTCACTCCGGTGGCCACCCGGTCGGCGTCGACCAACGGCAGGTGCCGCAGCGCGGCGGCGAGCCGTGGTTGCCCACGCTTGAGCTCCCACTGCCGGGCCAGCCAGGTCACGGTCTGCGCGTGCAGCAACTCCGCCCAGGTCAGAACGGTGTCCAGGGCGAAGGACTCCCCCGCGTACGTCGAGTCCCGGGTGGCCGACGCGGTCACCACCGCGACCATCGCGCGCAGGTCCTCGTCGGCGTCGGCGGCGAGCGCCCACTGCGCGAAGCCCTGGTAGCTGACCCCGAACATGCCGAGCCGCCCGGCCCACCAGGGTTGGCGGCGCAGCCAGTCCAGGGTGTCCACACCGTCGTCACGCTCGTGCACCAGCGGGGCGAACGTGCCGCCGGAGCCGTCGGTGCCCCGGCAGGCCTGGATGACCGCGTGCCGGCCCCGGGCGGCGAGCAGCCGTCCGAGCAGCCGCAGCGGTCCACCCCGCCCGTACGGGGTGCGGATCAGCACCGTCGGCGCGTCCCGGGCCGCCGGGGCGTAGTGGTCGGTGCGCAGCACCACACCGTCGCGGGCCCGAACGGCGATGTCGCGGGTGACCCGCACCGGACCGGGTGGGGTGGGTGGTAGCCGCAGCGCGGCTGCGGCGAGGCGGGCGAGGAGCCGGTCCGGCACCGGTCAGCCCGTCGGGCGGCGGGGCGGCTCGGGGCGGGCGGCGCGTACCTCGTCCCGGTGGTCCCGCAACGACTCGCCTATCTCGGCCAGGAACCGGTGCACGATCTCCAGCTCGTCGTCGCCGAAGCGGTCCATCACCGTGTCGGTACGCGCGCCGAGTGGCCGGAAGAACTCCATGGCGAGGGCGGCGCCCTGGTCGGCGTAGTGCAGCAGCACCTTGCGCCGGTCGGTGGTGTCCCGGTCCCGGCGGATGTGACCGGCCCGCTCGAGCCGGTCGATCAGGGCGGTGACGGAGCCGGAGGAGAGGTTGAGGTGCTCACCGAGGCGACCGGGGGTGATCGGCTCACCGAGCAGCTCGGCGTCCATCACGGCGATCAGCGCCTGCAGGTCGGTCGGGTTGAGCCCGTGCAGGTTGGCGAAGGCGTGGCCGACCTGTTGGGCGTCGGACGCGTACCGCCGGAGGTTGTTGGTGATCTCCGCGACCAGCTGTTCGCGGCGTGTGTCGCGCCGCCGGTACATGCCGTGAGTCGCCACCTCGCGCCGCTTCCCCCGTCGTCCGTGTCCCGGGTTGCAGCATAGAACAGCCGCCGATAATCTCGATTATCAAGATACTCGACCCCCGAAGGACCCCGAGGTCAATCCTGATGTCTGTCTTCACCAGAGTCGCCCGGGGCCGGTTGGCCGCCTGGCTGACCGTGGCCGCGGCGATCGTCGTCGCCGCGATCGTCTTCGGCACCCCCCAGCCGGACAACCCGGCGCCGGTCTCGGCCACCGGCCTGTCCGCGCAGTGGCAGTCGACCCAGGTGCAACGCCTCCAGGACCAGCTGCCCTCCAACAACGTGCAGCCCGCCGTCGTGGTGGTCAGCCGCGGCGACGGTGCCGCGCTGAGCGAGGCCGACCGGGCGAGCGTCGACACCCGCGCCGGCGAGCTGCGCCGCTTCGCGGCGGGCGGCCAGGTCAGCCCCGCCCAGGTCTCCCCGGACGGCACCGTCGCCCTGGTCGTCGTGCCGGTCGACACCGCCGGCGGGCAGGAGGCCGTCACCGCGACGGTGACCGATCTGCGCGAGACGCTCTCGGACCTGCCCGGCGGGTTGGGTGCCGACGTGACCGGCGCACCCGCCTTCACAGCCGACCTCTCCTCGGTGTTCGACGGCGCCGACATCACCCTGCTCGCGGTGACCGCCGCCGTCGTGGCGGTGCTGCTGCTGATCACCTACCGCAGCCCGTTCCTGTGGATCGTGCCGCTGGTGGTGGTCGCGGCGACCGAGCAACTCACCCTGCGCGCGGTGGACACCATCGTCCCGGCCGTCGGCATCAACCTCCAGCCGGGCCAGGTCACCGGCATCGCCAGCGTGCTGGTCTTCGGCGCCGCCACCGACTACGCCCTGCTGCTCATCGCCCGATACCGGGAGGAGCTGCGGCGTACGGAGGACCGCTTCGCGGCGATGCGCGCCGCGCTGCGCCGCACCGCCGAGCCGATCCTGGCCAGCGGTGGCACCGTGGTGCTCGGCGTTCTCACCCTGCTGCTCAGCGAGCAGGAGACCAACCGGGCACTGGCGGTGGCCTGCGCCACCGGTGTGGTCTTCGCCATGCTCTCGGCCCTGTTCGTGCTCCCCGCCGTCCTGGTGCTGTTCGGCAGGGGCCTGTTCTGGCCGTTCGTCCCCCGCGTCGGGGGCCCCGCCCGGGAGGGGCGGCTCTGGGGTCGGCTCGGCGCGGCCGTGGAACGCCGTCCGGTGGTGGTCGCCGTGCTGGCCACCGTGCTGCTCGGCGGCCTGGCCCTGGGTGGGCTCGGGATCCGCACCGGCCTGTCCGAGACCGAGCAGTTCCGGGCCGAGCCCGAGGCGGTGACCGGTGCGCAGACGCTGGCTCGGGCGTTCCCCGCCGGCAGCACCCAACCGGTGGCCGTGATCACCACACCGGCGGCGGTGCGGGCGGTCACCGACGCCGCCGCCGCCGTTCCCGGCGTCGCCTCGGCGCGTCCCGGCGACGCCGGTGAGGCCGTGGCCCAGGTCGACGTCGTCCTGGAAGCCGAACCCGGCACCACCGCCTCGGACCGCGCGATCGAGGCGTTGCGTACGGCGGTCGCCGCCGTGCCCGACTCCGCTCCCCCGGCCGCCGCCGGCGCGGACGCGCCGTCCGGGGCGATCGTCGGTGGTTCCGTGGCCGCCACGTACGACTCCGACGAGGCCAACGACCGTGACCTGCGACTGATCCTGCCGATCATCCTGCTGCTGGTCGGCGCGGTGCTCGTGCTCCTGCTGCGCGGGCTCCTCGCACCGGTGCTGCTGGTGCTCACCGTGATCGCGTCGTTCTTCGCCAGCCTCGGGGCGGCGTGGCTGCTCTTCGACCACGTGCTGGACTTCCCGGCGCTCGACAGCGGCGTCCTGCTGCTCGCCTTCGTGTTCCTGGTGGCGCTCGGTGTGGACTACAACATCTTCCTGGTCACCCGGGCCCGGGAGGACGCCCGCAGCGTGGGCACCCGGGAGGGCATGCTCTCCGCCCTGCGGGTCACCGGCGGCGTGATCACCAGCGCCGGGGTGCTGCTCGCCGCGGTGTTCGCCGTCCTCGGCGTGCTGCCGCTGATCACCCTGACCCAGATCGGCATCATCGTCTGCATCGGCGTCCTGCTGGACACCCTGCTGGTCCGCACGGTCGTGGTGCCGGCGCTGGCGTTCCTGCTCGGTGAGCGCTTCTGGTGGCCCGGCCGGATCACCCGCGAGTCTGCCGAGGACGTCCCGGCGTCGCCGGAGCCGGTTGCCGCCCGCGACTGACCGACCGGCGCGACGAGGGCCGTGGCGACACCGTCACGGCCCTCGTCGCGGTCAGTAGTCCAGGCAGACGCACTCGGACATCAGCGCGCGGACGTTGCGCACGTACGACGGGTTGGGGATGGCCAGCGGCTTCCCCTCCTGCGCCACCGCCCCGTGCCCGTAGTTGTACGCGGCGATCACCGCGTTGAGCAGGCAGGAATTCAGCTCGGACGTGCACAGGGCCGGGTCGAGTCGGAAGTCGGACTCGAAGTACATGTCGCCGATGTACTTCGTCGCCCAGGCCAGGTAGGTGGCGCCCAGGTAGGCGTTGTCCCGGTAGGCGTCGATCTCGTAGCTCTTCTCGAACCGCTGGTTCATCCAGGTCGCGGTGGCCGGCATCACCTGCATCAGCCCGACGCCAGCGTCACAGGCGTAGATGTTGGACTGCCAGCCGCTCTCCTGCCAGGCGGTGGCCTTGAGCAGGTTGAGCGGGATCGTGATGTCCGGTGCGGAGGACGGCCAGTAGGTGCGGCCGGCCGCGTCGGTCAGCGCCGCCTTCACCTCGGCCCGGGTCGCCTGGGTGCCCTTGTAGCTCGGCTTGCAGGAACTCGGCGCGGGCTTCGGTGGTGCCGGCGGGACCTGCGTCTCGGTGGGCGGCTTCGCCACCGCGAGGGGTTTCGTCGCGGTGCGGGTCGGCTTCTTCGTGGGCTTCTTCGTCGGCGTCGGGGTCGCGCTGCGACTCGGCGCGGCGCCCATCGACTCCACCGCGCTCGCCGAGGGGCTCGGCTCCTCGGTGACCTCGTCGCCGGGGGTGTCGGTCGGCGCGTCGGTGACCGCCACCGGCGCGGCCAGGTCCTGCGGCGTCTCCCCCTTGGCGGCGCAGCCGACCAGCGCGCTCGCCAGCAGGAACCCGGCGAGCGCCGCGACGCCCAGCCGGCCGGTCCGTCGAATCATGCCGATGCCTCCCCGTGTGACAGTCGCCGCACACTAGCAAGGTTCGACCGGGCTGCGATGCCCCTCGGACGACGGCTGGGCGTGGTCCACCGGCTGCTCCAACTCCCGCACCGCCCGGTCCCGGGTGGCCCACGCCACCATGAACACCACCGTCCAGAGCACCCCGAGCAGCACCGCCGCGGCGCTCCCGCTCGCCGTGTCCAGACCCAGGTAGAGCCGCGCGCCACCGACCCCGAGCACCCCCGCCGCGGCGGTCGTCCAGGCCGCCACGGCCACCGGCCACCGGGCACCGCGCGACACCAGCCAGGCCAGGGTGCAGAAGCTCGCCGCCACCACGGCGTTCTGGGTCGGCAGCGGGGCCGACCCACCGCCGCCGTGCGGCCCGGTCAGTTCGGCCACCACGGCCAGCACCACCAGGGGCACGAACGCGCCCGCCGTGCCGACCACGCTGAGCAGGTCGGTGCGCCAGGGCCGGCTGCGCCACGCCAGCACCGCCGCCACCAGCGCCACCAACAGGATCAACACCGACCCGCGTACCACCGACACCACTACCGCCGTGACGTCGGCGGCATCCGGGGTACGCCGGGCGGCGAACCAGCCCGCGACGGCGTCGTCCAGTGCGGCCAGGCCGCTGTTGCGCACCGCCACGGCGAGCAGGCCGGCGATGGCGAGCCCGGCGGCGAAGAGCAGCAGGAGCCCGGCGGCCAGGTTGAGCAGCAACGTCCACGCCGGCCCGACCCGCATCGCCACCAGGAAGAACAGCACCCCGTAGCGCGCCGTGAGCCAGCGCACCGGGGGCAACGCGCCGGCCCGGGACAGCAACGCGCGAACCGGATCGGGGTTGCGACCCAGCCACCGGCCGGCGAGCACCACGGCCAACAGGCCCGCCAGCAGCACCAGCGCCGCGCCGGTGGCCCGACCGAGCAGCCGGGACACCGTGTCGTACGACTCACCGGCGAGGTGACCGAGCAGGACCGAACCGCCCACCCAGGTCACCACACCGGCCAGGTTCCACAGCACGAACCGGCGGTACGGCATGCCGGCCGCACCGGCCAGCCGGGGCACCAGCGTGCGGGCGAAGGCCACCCAGCGGGCCGCGAACACGCCCCGCCCGCCCAGCCGGGCGAGCATGGCGTCGGCCCGGCCCCACCGCTCGGGCCCGACCCGGTGACCCAGCCCGGCGCGCAGCCGGGGGCCGTACCGGCGTCCGGCGCGGAAGGCCAGCCCGTCCCCGGCGACCGCCGCGACGATCATCGCGAGCAACGCCGGCCCGAGCCGCAAGGTACCGTTGTAGGTGAGGAAGCCGACGAGCAGCAGGGTAGCCTCACCCGGCACGAGCAGGCCGAAGATCACCGCGGTCTCGCCCGCCACGATCAGCGCGGCGACCAGGTAGATCCACAGGGTGGGCAGACTCTGCACCCAGGTCAGCAGGTCGTGCACTCAGGCCCCCGGGACACGGGAGCCAGCATGCCAGCCGGGAGAACCACCGGCACAGCAGTTTCACCATAGATCAGGGGCACCTGGGGGTGACCCCGACGCGGCCTGCGCGAGCGCAGGCGGAAGGATAGAGGGTATGCAGCTTCGCACCGACCTCCGCAACGTCGCCATCATCGCTCACGTCGACCACGGCAAGACCACCCTGGTCGACGCCATGTTGCGGCAGGCCGGGGCGTACGGCGCCCGGGGCGAGAACACCGAGCGGGTCATGGACTCGGGTGACCTGGAGCGGGAAAAGGGCATCACGATCCTGGCCAAGAACACCGGCGTGCGTTACCTGCCGGCGGACGGCTCCGACCCGGTCACCATCAACATCATCGACACCCCCGGTCACGCCGACTTCGGTGGCGAGGTGGAGCGCGGCCTCACCATGGTCGACGGCGTGGTGCTGCTCGTCGACGCGAGCGAGGGCCCGCTGCCGCAGACCCGCTTCGTGCTCCGCAAGGCGCTGCGGGCCCGGATGCCGATCATCCTGGTGATCAACAAGGTGGACCGGCCGGACGCCCGGATCAAGGAGGTCGTGGACGACACCTACGAGCTCTTCCTCGACCTGGACGCCGACGAGGAGCAGATCGACTTCCCGATCGTCTACGCGTGCGCGCGCGACGGCATCGCCTCGCTGACCCAGCCCGCCGACGGCTCGGTGCCCGACGACAGCACCTCCCTGGAGCCGCTGTTCCGCACCCTGCTGGACACCATCCCGGCCCCCGCGTACGAGGACGGCGCCCCCCTTCAGGCCCACGTCACCAACCTGGACGCCTCGCCGTTCCTCGGCCGGCTGGCGCTGTGCCGCGTCCGCCAGGGCACCATCAGCAAGGGTCAGACGGTGGCCTGGTGCCGCACCGACGGCAGCACCCAGCGGGTCCGCATCTCCGAGATGCTGATGACCGAGGGTCTGGAGCGTAAGCCGGCCGAGACCGCCGGCCCGGGCGACATCATCGCGGTCGCCGGCATCTCGGACATCATGATCGGTGAGACCCTCGCGGACCCGGAGAACCCGGAGCCGCTGCCGCTGATCACCGTCGACGAGCCGGCCATCTCGATGACCATCGGCACCAACACCTCCCCGCTGGTCGGCCGGGTCAAGGGCTCCAAGGTCACCGCCCGGATGGTCAAGGACCGCCTCGACAAGGAGCTCATCGGCAACGTGTCGCTGCGGGTGCTGCCCACCGAGCGGCCGGACGCCTGGGAGGTGCAGGGCCGTGGCGAGCTGGCCCTGGCCATCCTGGTCGAGCAGATGCGCCGGGAGAGCTACGAGCTGACCGTCGGCAAGCCGCAGGTCGTCACGAAGGAGATCGACGGCAAGACCTGCGAGCCGGTCGAGCGCCTCACCATCGACGCCCCGGAGGAGTACCTGGGCGCGATCACCCAGCTCCTCGCCACCCGCAAGGGGCGGATGGAGCAGCTGGTCAACCACGGCACCGGCTGGATCCGGATGGAGTGGCTGGTCCCGGCGCGCGGCCTGATCGGCTTCCGCACCGAGTTCCTCACCGACACCCGGGGCACCGGCATCCTGCACCACGTCTTCGAGTCGTACGAGCCGTGGTTCGGTGAGCTGCGGACCCGCAACAACGGCTCGCTGGTCGCCGACCGGTCCGGTGCGGTCACCGCCTTCGCGATGATCAACCTTCAGGAGCGCGGTCAGCTCTTCGTCGAGCCGACCACCGAGGTGTACGAGGGCATGATCGTCGGGGAGAACTCCCGCTCCGACGACATGGACGTCAACATCACCAAGGAGAAGAAGCTCACCAACATGCGGGCGTCGACCTCCGACGAGACCGAGAAGCTGATCCCGCCGCGCAAGCTCTCGCTGGAGCAGGCACTGGAGTTCTGCCGCGAGGACGAGTGCGTCGAGGTCACCCCGACCGCGGTGCGCATCCGCAAGGTGGTGCTCGACCAGCAGCAGCGGGGCCGCGCCGCCGCCCGCCGCAAGCACGCCAACTGACCCACCGGCACCCGAGACCGGGCGCGTCGGCCGCTTGCGGCCGGCGCGCCCGTCCGTCTCCCCACCGGGTACGCGGGCCCCTCCGCCCCTTGATCCGCTACGGTCACCCGCATGACCTGGGATGATCTCGACGCCCACCTGGACCGGGTGCCCGGCACCGTCTCGGCGTACGTGGGCCGACTCGACGCGCCGCCGACCTGGACCCGCCACCCGGACGCCGCCCACTACGCCGCCAGCACCATGAAGGTGGCGGTGCTCGCCGCGCTGCACCGCGCCGCCGAGGCCGGCACACTGGACCTGGACGCCCCGGTCGCGGTGGTCAACGAGTTCGACTCCGCCCGACCCGGCGCGCCCCGGTTCTCCTGCGCCCAGCCCTACGACAACGACGACGCGGTCTGGGACCGGCTGGGCGCGACGGCCACCCTGCGCTGGTTGGCCGACCGGATGATCGTGCGGTCCAGCAACCTGGCCACCAACGTGGTCATCGGTCACGTGGGGCTTCCGGCGGTGGCCGACGTCTGGGCGTCGGCGGGCGCCCGCACCAGCGTCACCGGCCGGGGCATCGAGGACTTCGCGGCCCGCGAGGCCGGCATCACCAACACGGTCACCGCCGCCGACCTGGCCGCCCTGCTCGGCGCGCTCGCCTCCGGCGCGAACTCCCCCGGCCCGATCGCCTCGCCCGCCGCGTGCGCCGCCATGCTGGACGTCCTCTTCGCCCAGGAGCACCGCGAGGACCTGGCCGCCGGTCTGCCCGAGGGCACCCGCATCGCGCACAAGAACGGGTGGGTACGCGGAGTCCGGCACGGCGTCGGCGTGGTGCTGCCCGACGACGCCCCTGCGTACCTGATCGCCGTCTGCACCACCACCGACCCGGACGACGGGGTCGCCGACGACGCCTGCCTGCTGATCGCGGACGTCTCCGCGCGGGTCTGGGCCGCCCGCCACGACCTCTGACCCGAGCCGCTCACTCCAGCAGGTGCGCCCGCAGCGCCCCGATGTCGCCGTCGGTCAACCCCAGCCCGTCCCGCAGGTACGCGTCGAACGAGCCGTGCACCCGGCGCACCTCGTCGTATCCGGCGTCGAGGTACTCGGCGCGGACCTCCAGCACCGGAAGCACCGCGTTGACGTCCAGGTCGGGCTGCCGCCGTCGCATCGCCTCGACGATCACCGCGCGCAGGCTGTCGGTCAACTCGTTGTTGCGCAGGTAGTCGGCGCGGATCGCCGCCTCGTCCACCCCGAGCGCCGTCAACAGGATGACGGTGAGCCAGCCGGTGCGGTCCTTGCCGGCGGAGCAGTGGTAGACCAACGGCAGGTTCTCCGGCCGGCCGGCCAGCCGCACCGCCTCGGCGAAGCCGATCCGGGCCGACTCCCCGGTGACGAACCACCGGTAGATGGCCGCCATCGCGCCCGCCGTGCCCTGCCGGGCCAGCTCCGCGTACGCGTCCAGGTCGTGGCCGAGCAGCACCGCCGAGACGTACGTGAAGACCGGGTGCTCCGGGTCGTGCACCGGTAGGCACACCACCCGCGGCTCACCGGCGAGCCGGTCGGCCGGGGCGACCGCGATCTCCGAGTCGGCCCGGAGGTCGACCACGCACGCCGGCCCCAGCTTCGCCAGCACCGGCAGGTCGTCGTCGGTGAGCCGACCCAACGCGGGAGTACGGATCAGTTGCCCCACCCGGACCCGCCGCCCGCCCGCGCCGACGAGCCCGCCCAGCTCACGCGCGTTCGGTGCGCCCACCAACTCCCAGCCCTGCCCGGTCATCCGGTCTCCCCTCCCGCCGTGCGCCTCCGTATAGGGTGCCCGACATGACGATCTCGGAGGTACGCACCCACCGGGTTTCCGCCCCCTTACACACGCCGTTCGTCACCGCCCTGCGTCGTACCACCACAGTGGAGACCCTGGTCGTCGAGGTGGTCGACTCCGACGGCCGGTCCGGCTTCGGTGAGGCGCCCCAGGTGTGGCAGGTCACCGGCGCGTCGGTGGCGGGGGCGGGGGCCTGCGTCCACGAGTTGCTCGGCCCACAGTTGATCGGTCGTGATCCGGACGACCTGGTGACGCGTTGCGTCGAGGTGCAGCGCGCCGTGGTCGGCAACGAGGCGGCGAAGGCGGCGGTGGACGTGGCGCTGCACGACCTCGCCGCCCGGCGGCTGGGCGTACCCCTGGTGCGGTTGCTCGGGGGCACCACGCTGCGGGTGCCGACGGACGTGACGCTGGCGGCGGGCGACGCGGTGGACCTGGCGGCGGCGGCCCGGCAGCGGCAGGCCGACGGCTTCGGCGTGCTCAAGGTGAAGGTCGGCACCGACGCGAGCGGCGACCTGGACCGGGTGCGGGCCGTCCGCGCGGCCGTCGGGCCGGGGGTCCGGATCCGGCTGGACGCCAACCAGGGGTGGACGCCCCGGGAGGCGGTCCGGGTGATCCGGGGCATGGAGGACTCCGGGCTCGACGTGGAGTTGGTCGAGCAGCCGGTGGCCCGTTGGGACCTGGACGGGCTGGCCTGGGTCAGCGACCGGGTGTCCGTGCCGATCCTGGCCGACGAGGCGGTCTTCGGGGTCCGTGACCTGGTGGAGGTGATCCGCCGTCGGGCCGCCGACCTGGTCAACGTCAAGTTGGCCAAGTGTGGCGGGCTGCACCCGGCGCGTACCCTCCTCGACCTGGCCGGCGCCCACGGGCTCGGCACCGTGGTCGGCTCGATGATGGAGAGTCAGGTCGGCATCGGGGCGGCGGCGAGCCTGGTCGCCGCGTACGGCACCACGGCGGTTTCCGACCTGGACGCCGCCTGGTGGCTGGCGTGGTCGCCGGTGCAGGGAGGCATCCGGTACGACGGGTCGACAGTGGTGTTGCCGAATGCCCCTGGCCTGGGCATCTCTGGCCTTGCTGAAGCAAAGGTGCAGACGCGCGGTTGATGATCGTTGGTTTCTTTCATAGGGTCTCCCCTGGACAGCCGACACGATCTGGGGGTTGACGTGGAGCTGCAACCGGGCCGTGAGGCCGTCGTCCGGGTCGCGGTGGCAACGCTGTGGACCTCCCCCGAGGCGGTCCGCCCCGTCGACGGCCCGGCACTGACCGCCCGCGCCGACATCCTGGCCTGGGTCTCCGGGATGAACACCGACCAGCAGGTCGGCGACTGCGTACTGAGCCAACTTCTGCTCGGCGAGCGGGTCCTCGTCAGCGAACTCCGACCGGACGGCTGGGCACGGGTCGTCGCCGTCGAGCAGCCCGCCGCCAAGCTCGATCCGCGCGGCTACCCGGGATGGCTCCCCGTCGAGCAACTGACAGCCGTCGACCCGGCCGCCACCGGCACCGCACCACCGCTGGTGGTGGACACCACTGTCACCGGGCTGCACGCCGCGCCGGGCGGTCCGGTGGTGGTGCCCGGCATCGTCGTCGGCACCCGCCTCGTCCCCGCCGGCCCCGCACGCGACGACTGGCGGCCGGTACACGTGCCCGGCCAGGCCGAGCCGCTCTGGCTGCCCGACGACCACCTCGTCGCGACGCCCGCCGCCGCGCCGAACGCCCAGCAGGCGCTGGCGGTGGCGCAGCGGCTGCTGGACGTGATCTACATCTGGGGTGGCCTCTCGGCGCACGGCATCGACTGCTCCGGGCTGGTGCACCTGGCCTGGCGGCGGCTCGGGGTGCTGCTGCCCCGCGACGCCGACGACCAGGCCGCCGCCACCACGCCGCTGACGTTGGGCGCGGAACGCCCCGGCGACCTGTACTTCTTCGCCCGACCCGGCCGCAAGATCCACCACATCGGTATCGTCACCGCCCCACCCGGTGACGGCGGCGAGCGGCGGATGCTGCACGCCTGCTACCGCCGTCGGCGGGTCATCGAGGAACCGTTGCCGGCCGACCGGACGGCCACCCTGGTGGGCGCGCACCGGGTCTAGGGCGCGGAACGCGCCCTAGACCCGTGCTCGGTCAGCGGCGGGCGTCGACCAGCTCGCGGCGTCGGTCCCGGGAGGACTTGATCAGGCTGGCGGCGGTGGCGATGCCCAGGGTGCCGATGATGACCAGCAGCGACAGCCAGATCGGGATGTGCGGAGCCCAACCGACGTGCTCGCCACCGTTGATGAACGGCAGGTTGTTGTCGGCCAACGCCTCCAGCACCAGCTTGACGCCGATGAAGCCGAGCACCACGGCCAGGCCGTAGCTGAGGTAGATCAGCCGGTCGAGCAGGCCGCCGAGCAGGAAGTAGAGCTGCCGGAGGCCCATCAACGCGAAGACGTTGGCGGTGAAGACCAGGTACGGCTCCTGGGTGATGCCGAAGATCGCCGGGATCGAGTCCAGGGCGAAGATCAGGTCGGTGGTGCCGATCGCGATCATCACGATCAGCATCGGGGTGAACAGCCGCTTGCCGGCCTCGTGGGTGGTGAGCTTCGCGCCGTCGTAGTCCTTCGAGATCGGCAGCGCCTTGCGGCTCCACCGGATCAGCACGTTCTCGGAGAACTCGTCCTCGTCCGGCTCACCCTGCCGGGCCAGGTTCACCGCGGTGTAGATCAGGAACGCGCCGAAGATGTAGAAGACCCAGGAGAACTGCGTGATCAACGCGGCGCCGGCGGCGATGAACCCACCGCGCATCACCAGCGCCAGCACGATGCCGACGAGCAGCACCTTCTGCTGGTACTGCCGGGGCACCCCGAAGCGGGCCATGATGATCACGAAGACGAAGAGGTTGTCCACCGAGAGGCTGTACTCGGTGAGCCAACCGGTGTAGAACTGCCCGGCCGCGCTGGCCCCGGAGGTCAACCAGACACCGGCGCCGAAGAGCAGGGCGAGACCGACGTAGAAGGCGACCCAGAGGCTCGACTCCCGCACACTCGGCTCGTGCGGGCGCCGACCAATGATCAACAGGTCGACGAGCAGAACCGCAGTCAGTGCGACGAGCGTTCCCGCCCACACCAATCCGGACACGTCCAACGTTCATTCCTCCGGCAGACACGCGGCGTCGGGCACACCGTACGCCCCCGGAGGGGCCGGTGTGCCGCTGTCGCTCACTCTGGTGACTGTCGGAGGTCTCTTCCGCCGCCACCCGTTACCGGGAGGCGACCGACGGAGCCGGGTCGGGACGCCGAGGTTCCGACGATCGACCGTGCTGACGACTCCGTTGCGGGGGAATACTCCCCTCCTCGGTGACCATTGTTGCCCACCACCGCCCGTGATCACACCCCGGGCCGTCGGTGGCGCCGCACACGCCGCACACCCCCTTGAGTGTCCTAGGAGGCTAGGCCCTCAGGCCCTGTCGGGTGCGGCGATCGGGTCGGCGAGCGACCAGCCGGCGGCGAGCAGGTCGTCGCAGGCCCGCACCGCCCGTGCCAGCCGCTCGGCATGCGACCCGGACAGCTCCACCACCGGCACCCCGCACCCCGCCAGCTCGGTACGGAACCGCTCGGTCATCCAGGCCCGCAGATGCTCACCGTCGCGCAGCCCGTCGTCGGTGAAGGGCACCCCCTGGTGATCCGTGAGCAGATAGAGCGCCGGCCGGCGGGCCGCGGCCCGGACCTCCGGCGACGCGCTGCCCAGGTAACGCTCCTCCCACACCGCCGTGGCCCGCGCGTCGGTGTCACAGATCAGCAGCGGACCACTCGTGCGCGCCGCCGCGTCCTCGGCGGCCTGCTGCTCGCGGACCACGGTGCGAAAGTCGTCCCGGTCCCAGGTGACGTCGAAGACGCTCGCCTGCGGGACACGCTCCCGCAGCCGGGCCAGCTTGCGGGCGGTCAACTCCCGGCCGTACTCCGGGACCCAGGGCGTGCCGTAGTGCGCCGCGAGCGCCTCGGCCATCGTGGTGGTGCCCGTCGACTCGGCGCCGACCACCACCACCCGCCGGACGAACCAGGCACGCACCGGCGGGCTCAACCACCGCCAGTGCGCCGTCGGGTCCGCACGCACGGCCGTGCCGGACACCGGCACCGTCCGCCGATCCGGATCCACCGACACGGGTACGGCGTCGAAGCGCCGAGCCAACTCGACGCCGTACGCCTCGGAGGAGAACACCGCGTCCACCCGGCGCGAACCGACCGCCGCCCGGAACACCGCACAGTGCGCGTCCCAGACGGCCGGGTCGTCGTAGTCGACGGGATGGTCGTCGTACCGGCCGACGAAACGGACCCACGGCGTGTCCGCGTGCACCTCCCGCAACCAGTCCAGCCGCAGGGTGAGGGGAACGGACTCCCGGCGCGCGGGCGCCACCACCACGGTGACCTCCGCGCAGCGGGCGGCCGCCGCCTCGATCAGCGCGTGGTGCCCGGCGTGCGGCGGGTAGAACTTGCCCACCACCATCCCGTGCCCGAACTCCGGTGCCCGCTCGCTCATGCCGTCACTCCGCTGCGCTGCGTGCTACCGGCGCCGGGCCGGGCGGCACCGGGGTCGGCGGGTCGACCCGACGCAGGTCCGCCCGCCAGGCCCGCAACCCGAGCACGCACAGGGCGAGGAAGATCAGGTAGAGCACGGCGGTCAGGTGCAGTCCCTTGTACGCGTACAACGGGATGTAGATCAGGTCGGCGGCGATCCACAGCCACCAGCTCTCCACCCGCTTGCGGGTCTGCCCGTACGTCGCCAGCAGCGACAGCGCCGTGGTCAACGCGTCCGGCAACGGCACCGTGGAGTCGGTGGCCCGGTCCAGCAGGACCCACAGGCCGGCGGTGAGCAGCACACCGACCACGGCCAGCGCCAACCACTCCCGTCGCCCGGTACGACTCACCGTGAGCCGGCTCCGCCGCTCGCCACCGAACAACCAGTGCCACCAGCCGTAACAGCCGAGCGCGACGTACACGACCTGGAGCCCGGCGTCGGCGTACAGGCCGGCGGTCCAGAACAGCAGCATGAGCAGCAGCACGTTGGCGATGCCGATCGGCCAGTTCGCGATCTTCTGCCGGGCCACCAACCACACGTTGAGCACACCAGTGGCGAACCCCAACAGCTCCGCCCAGGTGGTGCCCGTACCGGCCACCTGGAACGCGGTGCCGGTGAGCCAATCGATGATCACTGTGCCACCCTAGGGGCACCCTCCCGGCTGGGACAGACCCCCGGGACACCATCGGCCCCGCCCGTCGTGGGAGGCTTTGCGGCATGGTGCTCGAAGTCGCGCTGATCGACGTACTACCCGGACACGAGGACGCGTTCGCCGCCGCGTACGCCGAGGGTCACCCGGTGCTCGCCGGGGCGACCGGCTGCCGCTCGGTGCGGATGACGCGGGGCATCGAATCCCCCACCCGCTTCGTGCTGCTCGTCGAATGGGACTCGGTCGAGGCCCACGAGGACAACTTCCGCGCCACCGATCGCTTCGAGCGGTGGCGCGCGTTGATCGGCCCGCACTTCGCCGGGCCGCCCGTGGTCGAACACTTCCTCGACGTACCGGCCCTCGACGCACCGGCCTGAGCGCCGCCGTCGTACACCCGCGGGCGCTGTCGTACCCCGCGGTTATCGTGCCCGCGCACGCGCCGGCCGCCGGTCCCGACGGGCTCGGGGGCGCCGGGCCCGGTGGCCGCGCGGCACCACGACTCCTACTCGCCGACGCGGCGGGCCAGCGCGGTGACGGTCTCCTCCGGTGACAACGCCGCCCCCAGCAGCGCCTCGGTCATCCGTTGGTAACGGTCGACGTCGAGCACGGTGGCCAACCGCACGTCGGTGGTCAACGCTTCCAGCATCACCGTCCGCGGGTCCGCCGGGTCGGGAAAGGCATAGCAGGAGTACGGCGTGAGTGGGTGCAGCCCGCCGCCGGCCACCCCGCGTGGCAGCAGCCGCACCGTGACGTGCGACAGCCCGGTCACGGCCACCAGGTGCCGCAGCTGTTCACGCCAGACCGCCTCCGGCAGGTCACCCGGGTCGCAGACCGCCTCGGCGAGCACCGCCGTGTAGCGCGGCGGGTAGGCCCGCCGCAACACCTCCTGCCGCAGCGCACGGGCACGCACCTCGGCCTCCACGTCCACCTCGGGCGTGAGTCGCGCGCCGGCCGTGACCAGCACCCTGGCGTACGCGGGCGTCTGGAGCAGCCCCGGCACGACCGACGGCTGGTACTCGACGATGTCCGCCGCGCCCGCCTCCAACTCGGCGTAGGTGCGTTGCCGTTCGCTCATCTCGCCCAGCGTCTTCCACCAGCCGCGGCTGGTCGCCGCGTCCCGGGCGATCACGATCAGCGCTTCGCGGGCGGGTGAGGGCACCTTGTAGACGTCCAGCAGATCCAGCACATCGGCGAGGTCAGGACGGCTCTGACCCAACTCGATGCGGGACAACTTCGACGTCGAGGCCCACCCCAGCCGGTCGCAGACCTGCTCCAGGGTCAGCGCCTCGCGCCGGCGTAGCTGGCGCAACTCTGCGCCCAGACGTGCTCGTCGAATGACAGGACTTGTTGGTAGCGGCATCCCGGCCTCCCCACCGAGGGAGAGTACGCAGGACGATCACCCAGTGCAATAGTTTGCTCGCACACCGCAATCAGGGCATTCGGTCGCGTCGCCGATTCCGAGGGCCAGAAGTGCTGTTACCACCGCCCCGCGCCGAGTCCTCGGCGCAGGGCGAGCGAGCGCAGGGCGAGCGTTTCTCAGGCGGCAGAGGCCGTGTGGGGCCTGCGGCCCGACGGGACAGACCGGTTCGGCGCGAACCCGGTGTGTCGTCCCAGCCCGACCTCGCAACCCCGAACCATGGCAGGCCGAGGAGGCATTGCCACCGGCGGTCGCTATGGAGCTGATATCGCTAACGATTCAGCCGTCAGCGAGGCCGGTCGAGGAACCGCCGGACGAACGGGCCGCAGGGTGGCTGCCGGGCATGGCTGGCACGCGGCCGTGATGCCACAAACGATTCAACTCCAAAGGACCCCACCACCGACTCACCTCCGCTCGCCGCGACCGCCACTCCCCAGGCCCCACCACCGACCCACCTCCGAACCCAGCGACCGCCACCCCCCAAGCCCCACCACCGACCCACCAGCGACGCACCTCCGACCCCCGTCATCGACACCTACGGCCCCCGCCGGCTGGGCAGGGGCCGTATCGGCACGTTCGGGACGCACGCCAGCACGGTTCGGCCGGGTTGCGGCAGGTGGGCACGGCACTCGCGCCGGTACCGGATCAGGGGCGGTAGGCGCCGAAGGACCAGACGGTGGGAGCCAGGTCACGGGCGGACATCGGGCCGCCCGTGAGGATCTCGCCGTCCGTCACGTCACGCCGGCAGCGTCCATACCGCGGAGCTCCTTCTTCAGGTCGGAGACCTCGTCGCGGATCCGAGCCGCCAGCTCGAACTGCAGTTCGCGGGCGGCGGCCAGCATCTGGTCGTTGAGCTCCTGGATCAGCTGCGCCAGGTCGGCGCGGGCCATCCCCTCCCGCGAGGTGGTGGCAGCCGCGGACCGGCTCCTGCTGCGGGTCTCCTTGACCGGCGCCTTGCCCCGGGAGAGCTGACGCACGGCGCCGCCGACCCGGGAGTTCTCGGTGTCCTCCGCCTCGCGGTAGATGTCGTCCAGGATGTCGTGGATCTTCTTGCGCAACGGCTCCGGGCTGATCCCGTGCGCCTCGTTGTGCGCGATCTGCTTGGCCCGACGCCGATCGGTCTCGTCGATCGCCGCCGCCATCGACGGAGTGATCTTGTCGGCGTACATGTGCACCTGACCGGAGACGTTACGAGCGGCCCGCCCGATGGTCTGGATCAGCGAACGGCCGCTGCGCAGGAAGCCCTCCTTGTCGGCGTCGAGGATCGCCACCAGCGACACCTCGGGCAGGTCCAGACCTTCACGGAGCAGGTTGATGCCCACCAGCACGTCGTAGTCGCCCTTGCGCAGCTCGCGCAGCAACTCCACCCGGCGCAGCGTGTCGACCTCCGAGTGCAGGTAACGCACCCGGATGCCGTTCTCCAGGAGGTAGTCGGACAGGTCCTCGGCCATCTTCTTGGTCAACGTGGTGACCAGCACCCGCTCGTCGCGGTCGGTCCGCAGCTTGATCTCGTGCATGAGGTCGTCGATCTGGCCCTTGGTCGGCTTGATCACGACCTGCGGGTCGACCAGGCCGGTGGGCCGGATGACCTGCTCGACGAACTCGCCCTGCGCCTGCTCCATCTCCCAGGTGCCGGGAGTCGCGGAGAGGAAGACCATCTGACCGACCCGCTCCAGGAACTCGTCGAAGCGCAGCGGCCGGTTGTCGGCCGCGCTGGGCAGCCGGAAGCCGTGATCGATGAGCATCCGCTTGCGGGACGCGTCGCCCTCGTACATGCCGCCGATCTGCGGGATGGTCACGTGCGACTCGTCGACCACGGTGAGGAAGTCGTCGGGGAAGTAGTCGAGCAGGCAGTGCGGCGGGCTGCCGGGCAGCCGCCCGTCCATGTGCATCGAGTAGTTCTCGATGCCGGAGCAGAAGCCCACCTGCCGCATCATCTCGATGTCGTAGGTGGTGCGCATCCGCAACCGCTGCGCCTCCAGCAGCTTGCCCTGCCGCTCCAGCTCGGCGAGGCGCTCGGCCAGCTCCACCTCGATGTCGCGGATCGCCCGCTCCATCCGCTCCGGGCCGGCCGCGTAGTGCGTCGCCGGGAAGATCACCAGCTGGTCGACCTCGCGGACCACGTCACCGGTCAACGGGTTGAGGTAGTAGAGCTTCTCCACCTCGTCACCGAACAGCTCGACACGGACGGCCAACTCCTCGTACGCCGGAATGATCTCCAGGGTGTCGCCGCGGACCCGGAAGGTGCCCCGCTGGAAGGCCATGTCGTTGCGGGTGTACTGGATGTCGACCAGCCGACGCAGCAGCTGGTCGCGGTCGAGCTCCTGGCCGACCTGCACCTTCACCGCCCGGTCGAGGTATTCCTCCGGGGTGCCCAGACCGTAGATCGCCGAGACGGTCGCCACCACGATCACGTCGCGGCGGGTGAGCAGCGACATCGTGGCCGAGTGCCGCAGTCGCTCGACCTCCTCGTTGATCGAGGAGTCCTTCTCGATGTAGGTGTCGGTCTGCGGGATGTACGCCTCGGGCTGGTAGTAGTCGTAGTACGAGACGAAGTATTCGACAGCGTTGTGCGGCAGCAGCTCGCTGAACTCCTTGGCCAGCTGCGCGGCGAGCGTCTTGTTGGGGGCGAGCACCAGGGTCGGGCGCTGGAGACGCTCGACCAGCCACGCCGTGGTGGCGCTCTTGCCGGTGCCGGTCGCGCCGAGCAACACGGTGTTACGGTCGCCGCGCCGGACCCGACGCGCAAGCTCGTCGATGGCGGCCGGCTGGTCGCCGGCCGGCTGGAACTCACTGACGACCTGGAAGCGGCTGTCCAGCCGGGGAATGTCGAGCGCCATACCGTCAACGGTACGCCGGAGGTCCGACAGGAACGGCCGTCACGCCAGGTACGTGATCGGCTTCAATATTCCCATTGTGTGGCCCATGTCACCGGGACTACCCTCTTCGTGTAGGCCGCTCGCGGCGGCCGACCGGGCAGGTGGCCAGGCCGTCATCACGGCCGGCCGTCCCCGGCACTGCGGTCGCAGCACCCGGCTCGTCCGGCGTGCGCACCGGTGTGGTCGCGCTCACCGCGCAGACCGGCCGCCGCGAGCGCCCCTGCTCGTCACCCCCGCGCCTCCCCGCCCGTTTCATCTCCGTGGACACCTCTCCGACCCCGGCTCCCGACACCACCACACGCGCCGGCCGCAGGGCCGATGACAGACGGCGGGCTTCCACCGCGGGCAGCACCGACACCGGGGACGCGGGGAGTCCCTCCGACGCCGCTGTGCGGCCCACCACCAGCCGACCCGCCACCGCCCGGACCGGCAGCGGGCGGCCCGCCGGCAAGCGCCGACCCGTCACCGGGCGACGTCTCGACAGGGCCGGACCGACCACCCGCGCCGACGACACCTCCGCACCTGCCGCCGAGCCGACGGACGGCCGCACCCCGGTCAACCGCCGTCGGCGTACCGTGCTGCTGTTGCTCGCGTTGACCGCTGTGACGTCCGCGGCGGCGTTGGTGCTCGGGCTGTTGAGTTGGGCGCCCGACCCACCCGAGCCGTCCCGGCCGCTGACCCTCGCCGAGGGCGAGCGGCTGGCCGCCGTACGGGTCACCAACCTGCGGGACCTGCGCTCCGGGGTCCGGGTCACCGCCGGCGTCGACGCCGCCCGGATCGAACTGGTGGGCTGGGTGGACTGGTCGCGGTCCCTGCTCTACCTCGACGTGGGTGGGCCGGGCGCGGGCGCCGAACGAGGGCTGGTGCAGAGGGTCGGCGCGGTCCTGGTGGTCCGACCCGACCCCGCGGCCGTACCCACTCCCGCCGCACCACCGCTGGTGCCCCCCACGGACCGTTGGCGGTTGCACCGCCTCGCACCTGGGACGAGCCTGGCGCCGGTGCTCGACCTGCTCCTCGGCCTCGCCGCCGACCGTCCGGACGCGACACGGGCGGCACCCGACAGTGGTGCTCGCTGGATCGCCCGGGACACCGTGGCCGCCGGGCCGGTGGACGTCCTCCAGGCGCCGTTGCCCGGAACACCAGCGCCTCGTGCGACACCCGGTGGCACCTCCGGCTCGGCGAGCGCCGAGCCGGACGGCCAGGCCCGGTTCTGGCTCGACCAGGACGCCCGCCTGCACAAACTGGTGACGCGGCTGCCCGGCGTCGGCCCGGTCACCGTGGTCCTCAACCGGACGGACCGGCCGACGTTGCACCCGGTGGACGCCCTCGGTGGCCGGCCCGGCCTGCCCCGCGCGCTGACCGACGCCGAACGGCGTCGACTGGACCAGCTACCGGCCCGGTTGCGGGCGAAGAGCGGTGCCACGCTGACGCTGACCGCACCCGTCGGCACGGACACGAACCTGCGGGCCGCCGGCTGGTTGAACTGGACCACACGTACCGCGTACCTCGCGGTTGCCGACCTGGGAGTGCCGGACCGCCGGACCCTGCTGCGGCGCGACACCACCGGCCTGGCCCGGGCGGACCTGCCCGCCGGCGCCGCCGGTGGCGGCACCGCGGAACAGCCCGAACGGCCGCCGCTGCCACCCCCGGCCGGGCCGTGGCGCGTCTCCCGCGCCGGCGGCGACGCGGTGAGCGTGCTGGTGGACGCGGCCGTGGCCGCCGGGTCGGTCGGGCCACGGGGTACGGCCGTGCGGGTACGCGAGGACGTCGCCGACGGACAGACCGTGGACGTCGTCGAGGTCGGCTCGGCCGGCACGCGGCTGCGCTACTGGATCGACCGCGACGGGTGGCTACACCGGCTGGAACTGCACACCGACGCCGACGCGTGGGCTCACCTGGATCTCCGTCCCACAGTGGTGCCCCGGCTCGCCCCGATCCCCCGGCCCGCCGCCCCTCGACCCCACCCTGCCCGCTGACCGGTGTCGCTCAGGGTCGCCAGCCGGTCTGCTCGGCCCACTGCTCAGCCCGCAGGTACTCCTCGTCGAACCACGGATCGCTGGCCGTACCCGATTCGCCGACCTCCGGTGCCGCGTCGGCGAGGTCCCGCTTGAGCAGCAGGTACGCGGACCGCTGATCCGGGTCGGCACGCAGGTGGTCGCGCATCATCAAGGCGTACCGCCAGCCCGGCGAGTCGGCCACCCGCACGTGCAGGCGAACCGGGCGGGCCGGGTCGGCGCTACCGTGCAACCGCTTCTGCCAGCGATCGCTGCCAGCCGGACGCGGGTCGTCCCACCACTGCCCCGGCACCCGGGGGAATCCGGCGTTCGCCAGTCGGTCGGCCAGCGCACCATCGGCGTCGGCGAGGCTGGACACGGCCACCTGCACGTCGATGACGTCCTGGGCGGCGAGGCCGGGCACCGCCGTCGAACCGATGTGGTCGATCCGCAGGGCGTGCGAGCCCAGCGCGTGTCGGATCCGGGCGGCCAGCCGCGCGTACTGCGCCGGCCACGTCTCGTCGGCGCCGACCCGGTCGCTCCGACCCGGTGGGACCACCCGCCGCTCGCGCAGATTGTCCTCGTAGGGCGACAACCGCCGCACCCAGAGCGCGTCGACGGCGTCGTGCAGGTCCGCCAGGCTGCCGTCGTTGGTCAGCACCACGTCCGCGGCGGCCCGCCGGCGGGCGTCGTCGGCCTGGGCGGCGATCCGCCGCTCGGCGTCCGCGCGGCTCATCCCCCGGGCCCGCGCCAGCCGTTCCAGTCGGGTCGGCACGGCCGTCTGCACCACGATCACCAGGTGGTACGTGGGCGCGAGCCCCACCTCGACCAGCAGCGGTACGTCGTTGACGACGATCGAGTCGGGTGCCGCGGCGGCGGTCAGCTCAGCGGTACGGGCCCGAACCCGAGGGTGGGTGATCGACTCGAGTCGACGGCGCGCCGCCTCGTCGGCGAACACCAGTGCGCCGAGTGCGGCACGGTCCAACGCGCCGTCGGCGTCCAGCACCCTGTCGGAGAAGGCGGCGACGATCTCGGCCAGCCCGTCCGTGCCCGGTGCCACGACCTCCCGCGCCACCTGGTCGGCGTCGATGAGCACCGCGCCCCGCTCGACCAGCCGCGCCGCCACCGCGCTCTTGCCCGACCCGATACCGCCGGTCAATCCCACTCTCAACACCCGACCAGTCAACCGGATGCCCGAGCCCACCACCAAACCCGCTCAGCAGCTGGCACCCGCTCACGGCGAAGGCCCCGCCCCCGGCGATCCGAAGATCGCGGGGACGGGGCCCGTCGTCGTTCAGCGGGTCACTTACCGCCGGCGAGCTTCTCCCGCAGTGCGGCGAGCGCCTCGTCGGTGGCCAGCGTGCCGGCCGGCTCCTCGGCCTGCCGGCTCGGGGCCGGGCTGGACGAGGAGGTGGTGCCACCGCCGCCACCGGCAGCGGCCGCGACGGCCGGGGCCGGGTTGGCAGCGGCCTCGGCGTCGGCGGCCCGAGAGGTCTGCACCTGCTTGGTGTGGGCCTCCCAGCGCTGACGAGCCTCGGCGTACTGGTTCTCCCAGGTCTCGCGCTGCTTGTCGTAGCCCTCGAGCCACTCGCCCGTCTCCGGGTCGAAGCCCTCCGGGTAGATGTAGTTGCCCTCGTTGTCGTACGTCGCGGCCATGCCGTAGAGGGTCGGGTCGAAGTGCTCCTCGCCCTCGACGAAGCCCTCGTTGGCCTGCTTGAGCGACAGCGAGATCCGGCGGCGCTCCAGGTCGATGTCGATGACCTTGACCATGACCTCGGAGCCGACCTGGACGACCTGCTCCGGAATCTCCACGTGGCGCTCGGCCAGCTCGGAGATGTGGACCAGGCCCTCGATGCCGTCGTCGACGCGGACGAACGCACCGAACGGAACCAGCTTGGTGACCTTACCCGGCACGATCTGCTGGATCGCGTGGGTGCGGGCGAACTGCCGCCACGGGTCCTCCTGGGTCGCCTTCAGCGACAGGGAGACACGCTCGCGGTCCAGGTCGACGTCCAGGACCTCGACCTCGACCTCCTGGCCCACCTCGACGACCTCGGACGGGTGGTCGATGTGCTTCCAGGACAGCTCGGAGACGTGCACCAGACCGTCGACGCCGCCGAGGTCCACGAACGCGCCGAAGTTGACGATCGAGGACACGACGCCCTTGCGGACCTGGCCCTTCTGCAGCTTGTTGAGGAACTCGGTGCGCACCTCGGACTGCGTCTGCTCGAGCCAGGCCCGGCGGGACAGGACCACGTTGTTGCGGTTCTTGTCCAGCTCGATGATCTTGGCTTCGAGCTCCCGCCCGACGTACGGCTGCAGGTCACGCACGCGACGCATCTCGACCAGCGACGCGGGCAGGAAGCCGCGCAGCCCGATGTCGAGGATGAGGCCGCCCTTGACCACCTCGATGACCGAACCGCGGACGACGCCGTCCTCGTCCTTGATCTTCTCGATCGTGCCCCAGGCCCGCTCGTACTGCGCCCGCTTCTTGGAGAGGATCAGACGCCCCTCCTTGTCCTCCTTCTGGAGGACCAGGGCCTCGATGTGGTCACCAACCGTCACAACCTCGGCGGGGTCCACGTCGTGCTTGATCGACAACTCCCGAGAGGGGATGACGCCCTCGGTCTTGTAGCCGATGTCGAGCAGGACCTCGTCCCGATCGACCTTGACGACGGTGCCTTCGACAATGTCGCCGTCGTTGAAGTACTTGATGGTCTCGTCGATCGCGGCGAGGAAAGCCTCCTCGGAACCGAGATCGTCGTGGGTGACCCGGGTGGCGCTCGAGGGGGCCTCGATGCTGCTCGTCATGTGGGCGGTTGCTCCGGTCGGTGGGTTGTCACAGCAGGCTGGTGTCGCGGTGACCTGTTCGCGCCAGCGGATCCGTCGCCGGGCACACCGAACGATCGCAAGTTGAGATCATGATGTGGCTCCGTCGACCGCGCACCTGCTCCCTGCCGAGGCAACGCGATCCGCGAGCGCATCGTCTAGCCTACCGTGCGCATTACCACAGCGTGCAAGCCCTCCCGGCTTCTCTCCGTGCGGTGACCTGCGAAAGGCGAACAATCGCCCGGAAACGACCCCTGCTGTCTCGTGCGTCACAGCAGTCACTTTCGACCCTGGTGGGACGGGCGGCGAGCGGCCGTCCCCACGCCCGCAACCCCGGCGGCTCGGACACCGCGACCGCTCGGGCACCGCGTCGACCGCAGCGCCGCTCGACGAATCGTGGCCGCGTCGCCGCTCCCCACGCGACGGGGAGGGCCTAGCGTGTGCGCCGTGGATGACGACAGCAGGGTCACCCGGCGCCGGGTGGCCGACGCCGAGGTCCGACGGGCCAACCGCGGCTGGTGGGACACCGACGCCGACGACTACCAGGCCGAGCACGGCGCGTTCCTCGGCGACGTGGACTTCGTCTGGTGTCCGGAAGGTCTCCGCGAGGCCGACGCCCACCTGCTCGGCGAGGTGTCCGGGCGGCGTGTGCTGGAGGTCGGCTGCGGCGCGGCGGCCGCCGCCCGCTGGCTCGCCACCCAGGGCGCCCGACCGGTCGCCTTCGACCTGTCCGCCGGCATGTTGCGGCACGCCGCCACGGCCGCCGACACCACCGGGGTACGCGTACCGCTGGTGCAGGCCGACGCCCTCGCCCTGCCGTTCGCCGACCGGTCCTTCGACCTCGCCTGCACCGCGTTCGGCGCGATCCCGTTCGTGGACGACTCGGCGGCCCTGCACGCCGAGGTGCACCGGGTGCTGCGCCCCGGCGGACGGTGGGTGTTCTCGGTGACCCATCCGATGCGCTGGATCTTCCTCGACGACCCCGGCGAGGGCGGGCTGACCGCCGTGCACTCGTACTTCGACCGTTCCCCCTACGTGGAGCAGGACGAATCCGGCGTGGCCACCTACGTCGAACAGCACCGCACGCTCGGCGACCGGGTCCGGGAGCTGGTCGGGGCCGGCTTCCGGCTGGTGGACCTGGTGGAGCCGGAGTGGCCGGAGGGGCACGAGGGCATCTGGGGGCAGTGGAGTCCGCTGCGCGGACGGCTCTTCCCCGGCACCGCCATCTTCGTCACCGAGAAGCCCGCGGGGTGAGCGCGTCGCACCCGCGGTCCGACCTGCGATCCATCGATCGCCGGTAGGCTCGGACCCATGAGCGCCGAGCCCATCCCGACATCACCTGGCCCCTGGTGTCCGGATCCGATGCGGCAGCAGCGTGCCGACTACACGCTGGAGGACCTGCTCGCCCTGCCGGACGACGCCCCCCGCGTCGAACTCGTCGACGGAGTTATCCAGGTGACACCCTCCCCCACCCTGGGCCATCAAGACATTTGCAGCCTGCTGTGGCTGTGGCTGCGCTCGCACGCCCCGGCGAATCTTCGCGCCGCCCAAGCAGTCGGAGTCGCACTCAGCCGCAACACCAGCCGGCAGCCGGACGTGCTGCTCTGTCGCGCCGAGGTGCCGTCCAACCGGTCCACGTTACGGCCGGCGGACGTCGTGCTCGCCGTGGAGATCGTCTCGCCCGGCACGCGACGGATCGACCGGTTCGCGAAGCCCGGTGAGTACGCCGCCGCCGGCATCCCGTTCTACTGGCGGATCGAGCAGGACCCGGTGCACGTCTACGCGTACCGGATCGGCGACCGGGTGGGTCCGGGCGGTGAGCGGCAGTACGAGCTGGTCGACGACGGCGCGGACGTGATCGAGCTGGCCGAGCCGTTCGACATCAAGCTGCCGATCGCCGAGATCACGCCGTAGCCGTTTCGCCCCGACGGGGTCGGGTAGCCAGCGGCATGGCCGAACCGAGATTTCACAAGGGCGACCATGTCTCCTGGTCGGCCCATGGCAGCCGCGCGTACGGCGTGGTGCAGGAGACCATCACCGAGCGGACCCGGATCCGGGGACGGGCCGTGAACGCGACGCCCGACGACCCGCAGTACCGGGTTCGCAGTGACGGGTCGGGCCGCGACGTGGCCCACCGCCCCGAGGCGCTGCGCCATGAGTAGGGCTGACGACCAGGGGCGGGACACCTACCGGGAGTTCACCGAGGCGGTGAACATGAAGCCCGGTGAGCTGTCCACCTGGCTGGAGACCGACGAGTCGAAGCAGGTTGGCTGGCACAAGGGCGGCCGTTCCGGTGGCGGCGAGTCCGTCGGGCACGAGTCCGGCCGGAAGATCATCAACCTGTTGCGTCGTAAACGCAGCGATCTGTCCGAGGGCGACTACAAGCACATGCGCAAGGTGGTCGGCTACGTACGCCGACACATGGCACAACGCCCCGCCGGCAACGTCCGCGACACCAAGTGGCGCTGGTCGCTGATGAACTGGGGCCACGACCCGATGAAGTGAACGACCCGGCCCGCCCGCACGGGCTCACCTGGCGCAAGGTCCGCACAACGTCGGCGACGTTGGTGCCTCAGAACGCTACGACCCAGCACTTCCCCGACGTTGTACGGATGAAGCACGTGCCCGGCGGGACGAAACCGGCTCAGCGGGATCGAGTGCGGCGACACATACAGGCAGCAACGCGACTGGGGTGACCACGTCAGGCTTCCGGGGCAGCCCGACCCGCGCAGGGATCAAGCCTGACCGCCCGGAGCGGGGCGGGCTGCCCCGGAACCCCACACCGCAACGGGCCAGGTTGCCCCGCAAACCCCTTTTCACGATCAAGACCTAGTGGTCGGCGCTGTTCCAGTCCCGGCCTTCGCCCACCGACACCTCCAGGGGCACCGACAGCGGGTACGCCCCGCCCATCTCGTGACGGACCAGCGCCTCCAGCGCCTCCCGCTCACCGGGGGCGACCTCGAAGACCAACTCGTCGTGGACCTGCAGCAGCATCCGCGAGCGCAGCCCGGCGTCGGCGAGCGCGGTGTCGACGTGCAGCATCGCGACCTTGATGATGTCGGCCGCGGAGCCCTGGATGGGGGCGTTGAGCGCCATCCGCTCGGCGATGTCGCGGCGCTGCCGGTTGTCGCTGACCAGGTCGGGCAGGTAGCGGCGGCGACCCAGGATCGTCGAGGTGTAGCCGTCCTGGCGGGCGCGGGCGACGACCTGCTGGAGGTAGTCACGCACCCCACCGAAGCCGGCGAAGTAGTTCTCCATCAGCCCGCGCGCCTCTTCGGTGCTGATGCTGAGCTGTTGGGACAGGCCGAACGCGCTGAGCCCGTACGCCAGGCCGTAGTTCATGGCCTTGATCTTGCGCCGCTGGTCGGGGGTGACCTCGTCTAGCGGCACCCCGAAGACCGACGAGGCGGTGGCGGCGTGGAAGTCGGCGCCGGAGTTGAAGGCCTCGATGAGCGCGTCGTCCGACGACAGGTGCGCCATGATGCGCATCTCGATCTGGCTGTAGTCGGCGGTGAGCAGGCACTCGTAACCCTCCCCCACCACGAAGGCACGGCGGATGCGCCGGCCCTCCTCGGTGCGGATCGGGATGTTCTGCAGGTTGGGTTCGGTGGAGGAGAGCCGACCGGTGGCCGCCACCGTCTGGTTGAAGGTGGTGTGGATCCGACCGTCGTCGGAGACCGACTTCAGCAGACCGTCGACTGTCGACTTGAGCTTGGCCACGTCACGGTGGCGCAGCAGGTGCGCCAGCACCGGGTGCGGCTGCTGGGCGTAGAGCCACTGCAGGGCGTCGGCGTCGGTGGTGTAACCCGTCTTGATCTTCTTGGTCTTCGGCAGGCCCAGCTCGGTGAAGAGGATCTCCTGCAACTGCTTGGGTGAGCCGAGGTTGAACTCCCGACCCACCGCCTCGTACGCGCCCTGCGCGGCGGCCTTCACCTCGGCGGCGAAGTGCGCCTCCAACTCGGACAGGTAGTGGGTGTCGGCGGCGATGCCGGTGCTCTCCATGCCGGCCAGCACCCGCATCAACGGCAACTCCACCCCGGCCATCAGCCGGGCGGACTGCTCACCGTCGCGGGACAGCTCGGCGTCGATCGCGTCGGCCAGATCGAGGGTGGCCCGGGCCTGCAGCATCAGGTTCTGCTCGGCGACGCCCTCGTCGCCCAGCCCGTCGAGGGTGAGCTGGCCCGACTCCGGAACGTCGACCCGCAGCTCCCGGTGCAGGTAGCGCAGCGCCAGGTCGGTGAGGTCGTAGGAGCGCTGGTCGGGGCGGGCCAGGTACGCGGCGATCTGGGTGTCGCGGACGATGCCGGCGAGCTGCCAGCCGTGCGCGGCGCAGGCCAGCACGGCCGGTTTGCTGTCGTGCAGCACCTTGGGTCGCTGCGCGTCGGCCAGCCAGCCGGCGAGGGCACCCTCGTCGGCCGGGTCGAGCCGCGCCGGGTCGACCCACGCCGCCGCGCCGCCGGCGGTGGCCAGCGACAGACCGGTGATGGAGGCGGTGTGCCGGCGGTTGACGCCGGTGTCGAGCTTGACCGCCAGCCCGACCGGCGTGCCGGTCGGCGCGTGCGTGCCCAGCCAGCCGGCCAGCGCCCCGGGCTCGGTCAGCACCTCACCGGCCAGGTCGAACCCGGACTCGGCCTCCGGCTCGACCGCCTCCAGGTATTGGTAGAGGCGGTCGCGCAGGATGCGGAACTCGAGGGTGTCGAAGACCTGGTGCACGGCCTCCCGGTCCCATCCGGTCCAGCGGGTGTCCTCCGGGCGCAGCGGCAGCTCCAGGTCGGAGACGAGCCGGTTGATCTCGTAGTTGCGGATCACGTCGGCAAGACGCTCCCGCAGACTGTCACCGGCCTTGCCCTTGATCTCGTCGGCGCGGGCGATCACGCCCTCCACCCCGCCGTACGTGGTGATCCACTTGGCGGCGGTCTTCGGGCCGACGCCGGGAATGCCCGGCAGGTTGTCGCTGGTCTCGCCGACCAGCGCGGCGAGGTCGCGGTACTGCTGCGGGCCGACGCCGTACTTCGCCTCGATCGCCGCCGGATCCATCCGGGCCAGGTCGGAGACGCCCTTGCGCGGGTAGAGGACGGTGATCTGGTCGTCGACCAACTGGAACGCGTCCCGGTCACCGCTGCTGATCAGCACCGACATGCCCTGGTCGCGGGCCTGACAGGCGAGCGTGGCGATGACGTCGTCGGCCTCGAAGCCCTCCTTCTCCACCACCGGGATCTGGAGCGCGGCGAGGACCTCCTTGACCAGGCTGACCTGGCCCTTGAAGTCGTTCGGGGTCTCGCTGCGGCCGGCCTTGTACTCCGCGTACTGCTCGGTGCGGAAGGAGCGGCGGGAGACGTCGAAGGCCACCACGATATGGGTGGGCTGCTCGTCGCGCAGGACGTTGATCAGCATCGACGTGAAGCCGTACACCGCGTTGGTCGGCTGACCCGTCGTGGTGGAGAAGTTTTCCACAGGCAGGGCGAAGAAGGCCCGGTATGCCATGGAATGTCCGTCGACGAGGAGCAGGCGCGGCGTCGTAGCTGTCACGGCAGCGACTCTAGTCCGTCGCACCGACATCCCCGGCCGGCGGCACCGGCGACGCGACACCGAAACCACAGCCGGCCCGAACGCCGACGGCCGGCCACCCCCGCGAGGGGGTGACCGGCCGCCGCCCGGTTGGCTCAGGCCACGCCGAGGTACGCCTCCTTGACCGACGGATCGTGCAGCAGGTCCTGACCGGACCCCTCCTTCACGATCCGACCGGTCTCCAGCACGTAGCCGCGGTGTGCCCGCGACAGCGCCTGCTGGGCGTTCTGCTCCACCAGCAGGATGGTGGTGCCCTGCTGGTTGATCTCCGTGATGATGTCGAAGATCTGCCGGATGACCAGTGGGGCCAGCCCCATCGACGGCTCGTCGAGCAGCAGCAGCTTCGGACGGCTCATCAGCGCCCGGCCGACCGCGAGCATCTGCTGCTCGCCGCCGGAGAGCGTGCCACCGGCCTGCTTGCGCCGCTCGGCCAGCCGCGGGAAGAGGGTCAGCACCCGGTCCAGGTCGGCGGCGATGCCGGCGGAGTCCCGCCGGGTGTACGCCCCCATGTCCAGGTTCTCCATCACCGTCATACCCGGGAAGATCTGCCGCCCCTCCGGCGACTGACACAGCCCCCGGACCACCCGCAGGTCGGCCCGGAGCTTGCTGATGTCCTCACCGTTGAAGGTGATCTTCCCCTCGGACAGCGACCGGGTCCCCGAGATGGCCCGCATCGTGGTGGTCTTGCCGGCGCCGTTCGCGCCGATCAGGGCCACCACCTCACCCTCGTTGACGGTGAGGCTGATGCCGTGCAGCGCCTCGATCCGACCGTAGGCGACGGTGACGTTCTCCAACTCAAGCAGCGTCATCGGCGGACTCCCCCAGGTACGCGGCGATCACCTTCGGATCGCGGCTGACCTCCGCGGGCGCACCCTCGGCGATCTTGCGGCCGAACTCCAGCACCACGATCCGATCGGTGACACCCATGACCAGCCGCATGTCGTGCTCGATGAGCAACACGGTCAGGCCCATGTCCCGGATCTTGCGGATCAGGGCGAGGAGTTCCTCCTTCTCCGCCGGGTTGAAGCCGGCGGCCGGCTCGTCCAGGCAGATCAGCTTCGGCTCGGTGGCCAGCGCCCGGGCGATCTCCAACCGGCGCTGGTAGCCGTACGGCAGGTTGCGCGCCTCGTCGTTGGCCCGGTCGGCGATGCCGACGAAACGCAGCAACTCCAACGCCTTGGCCTCGGCCGCCCGCTCCTCCAGGATGTGCCGGGACAACCCGAACGTCTTGGCGAACGTCCGGCGAATCTCCTGCCACGTCCGCTGGATGCCCGCCTCGGCGGTCACCTGCGGCAACTCGTGCGGCTTCGGCTTGATCCGGGGCACCCGGAAGATCGCACCCGGCACGCTGGTCCGATGCCGGGAGTCGGTGCCGACCATGACGTTCTCCAGGGCCGTCATCTCCGGGAAGAGACGGATGTTCTGGAACGTCCGGGAGATGCCCAGCTGGCTGATCTGGTGCGGCTTGCGGCCGGTCACCTTCTGGCCACGGAACCGGACCGCACCCGAGGTCGGCTTGTAGACCCCGGTCATCACGTTGAAGCTCGTGGTCTTGCCGGCGCCGTTCGGCCCGATGAGGCCGAGGATCTCGCCCTCGTAGATCTGGAAATTGATCTTGTCGAGGGCGACGACACCACCGAAGCGGAGCGTGACGTCGTCGACTTCGAGCAGCACCGACCGAGGTCCGGGCTGCGCCGGGATCTTCGGCGCGGACGTGCTGGTGGTCTGGTCAGACATGAGCGGGCGCCTCCTCTGCCTCCGCCGCGCGGTCCTTCAACTCGCGGGCTCGCCGCCGGCTCGGGATCAGACCCTGCGGACGCAGGATCATCACCAGCACCATGGCCAGACCGAAGACCAGCCACCGGTAGTCGGCGAAGTCGCGGAACCGTTCCGGCAGGTACGCCAGCAGCACCGCGCCGAGCGAGACACCGAGCATGTTGCCGGAGCCACCGACGACGACCATCGCGACGAAGAGAATCGAGAGGTTCGCGTTGAACTGGGTCGGGTCGATGAACGCGTTGCGGCTGCCGAAGAGGAAGCCCGCCAGGCCACCGAGCGCCGCACCCATGGCGAACGCCCACAGCTTGAACTTGAACGGGTACACGCCCATCACCGCGGCCGCGTCCTCGTCCTCACGGACCGCCAGCCAGGCACGACCCACCCGGCTGTGCTCCAACCGGCGGACCACGATCACCATCAGCAGCACGAAGGTGATCGCCAACCAGTACCAGGGCTTCGCGTCGATCAGACCGAAGACCTTGTTGTCCGCCGAGGGCGCACCCTCCGGGCCGGGAATGGCCGAGATGCCGACCGGACCGTTGGTGACCCCGGTGGCGTTGCGCGCCACGATCCGGATGATCTCACCGAAGCCGAGCGTCACGATCGCGAGGTAGTCACCGCGCAGCCGCAGCGTCGGCCAGCCCAGCAGCACCCCGGAGATCATCGTCAGCACGATCGCGATCAGCAGACAGATGCCCCAGGTCACCGCCCACGTCGGCGGCAGGTCGAACTCCTGCTGGATCCACTTGACCACCGGCGAGTTCACCGAACCGAACAGCGCCACGCTGTACGCGCCGATGGCGAAGAACCCGATGTAGCCGAGGTCGAGCAGGCCGGCGAGGCCGACCACCACGTTCAGACCGATCGCGACCAGGACGTAGATGGCGCAGACGAAGAGCACGCCCGCCCAGTTGTTGCCGCCCTCGATCGAGTCGGTACGCAGGTCGTTCAGACCGGGGATCATGAGACCCCCGGGCAGCTTGCCCAGGTACGGCAGGGAGTAGACGAAGACGAGCAGGGCGAGCACGCCGATGGCCTTCTGCCACTTCGGCAGCGCCTGCCAGCGTTCGCTCATCGAGGTCAGGAAACCGACCCGGCGGCGGTCTGCGGTGCGAATCTTGTCGATCATGCGCGGGCCCTCCCGAGCGACTCACCCAACAGGCCGGTGGGCCGGAACATCAGCACCACGATCAGCACCACGAAGGCGATGACGTCCTCCCAGTTGGACGCGAAGAGCGTCGCACCGTAGACCTCCACGATGCCCAGGAAGAGGCCACCCAGCAGCGCGCCGCGCAGGTTGCCGATGCCACCGAGCACCGCGGCCGTGAACGCCTTCAGACCGAGCACGAAGCCGATGCTGTTCTGGGTGAAGCCGAACCGCATGCTCCACAACAGCGCGGCGGCGCCGGCCATGATGCCACCGAGCACGAAGATCAGCATGATCACGCGCTCCTGGTTGACGCCCATCAGCGCGGCGGTCTCCGGGTTCTGGGCCACCGCCCGCACGCCCCGGCCGTACCGGGTGCGGTTGATGAACCAGTCCAGGAGCGCCATCATCGCCACAGCCGCGACGAAGACGATCAGCTGGATGTTCGTGATCGCCGTGTTGCCGATGGTGAACAGCGTCTCCTGCTGGATGATCGTCGGCATACCGACGATCTGCCGGGGCCGACCGAACACGTCCGGCAACGCGCCGCCGAGCAGCTTCGGCAGCACCTGCCCGAAGAGCTCGACGAAGACCAGGGACAAACCGATAGCGGTGATCAGGAAGATCAGCGGCGGCGCGTTCTTGCGCCGCAACGGCCGGTAGGCGACCCGCTCGAGCGCGAGAGCCGTACCGCCCGAGGCTGCCGCCGCGACGACCAGGCCGAGTACCAGGAACAGGATCGCCTGTCCGACAGGCGGGTTATTTTCCACCCCGATCTGGTTCCAGAGGATCAGCACCGCGAAGGTACCGACCATGAACACCTCGGAGTGCGCGAAGTTGATCAGGCGAAGGACGCCGTAGACGAGGGTGTAGCCAAGGGCGATCAGGGCATAGATGGCGCCCTTGGAAAGGCCATCGACCGTGTGCTGGCCGAGATGGCCGATCAGTTCATCGAAATGCACCGGGGGTCTCCTTGAATCGAGTGCGGCCGGGGTGAGTCACCCCGGCCGCACTCCATTGCGTGGGGCGTCAGCTGAGCTTGAGCTCCTGCAGCGCCTCGATGGCCTCGCCCTTGATCTGGTAGGCCCAGATGACGACCTTCGTCGGGTCAACGTCGCCCTTGGCGTCGAACTTGATGTACTTCGACACACCCTGCTTGTCGTACGACTTCACGAACGCCAGGATGTCCGCCCGGGTCTTCTTGCCAGCCTTGAAGGCGTCCAGGTAGATCGTCGCGCCGTCGAAGCCCTCAGCGCCGTAGGAGCCCGGCGGGATGCCGAACTTCTTCTGGTAGTCGGCGGAGAAGGTGCCGCCGGCCTTGTCGGCCGGGAGGCACGGGCAGGTGATGATCGCGCCCTCGGCGCCACCGGAGGCGCCCTTCGGGAACGCGGTGTCGTACAGACCGTCCGGGCCGACGAACTTGGCCTGGACACCGGCGGCACGCATCTGCTTCACCAGCGGAGCGGCCTCACGGGTGTAACCACCGTAGAAGACGAAGTCCGCCTGAGCGGCCTTGATCTTGGAGACGGTCGCGTCGAACTGCGTCTGCCGCTCCTGGATCTTGTCCTTGTTCACGACCAGCGGGCCGAGCTGCTTGCCCAGCTCGTCGGTGATGCCGGCGCCGTAGGCGCTGGCGTCGTCGACCATGAAGACCTTCTGCGCGTTCTGGGTCTTCAGGTAGCTCGCCACCGCACCGGCCTGCGTGCCGTCGTTGCCGACCACGCGGTAGAAGGACGTGTTGCCCTTCTGGGTCAGGTCCGTGCGGGTCGCCGAGGGGCTGACCATCGCCAGGCCGGCGGCCTGGTAGATCGGCATCGTCGCGTCCGACTCACCGGAGAAGTGACCACCGATGACACCGAGGAACGAGTTGTCGCCCGCGATCTGGTTCGCGAACGGGGTCGCCACCGCGGGGTCACCCTGGGTGTCGAACTCCTGCATGGTGACCTTGCAGTTCGGGTTCGCGGTGTTGAACTGCTCCACGGCGAGCTTCGCGCCGTTCAGCGACGGGATCACCAGACCCGCGTTGTCACCCGTGAACGCGCCGAAGATCGCGATCTTGCCACCGCAGTCACCGGACGCGGTCCCACCCTCGCCGCCGCCGGAATCCTGGCAACCAGCCGCGACCACCAGGGTCGCGGCGAGCGCAACGGTGCCCAGCGCCCGTACATAGCTTCGCCTCACGGCTTCCTGACCTCCTCCAGATGCGGACCCGGCTGACCCGAAGCGACGGCGACAGCAGCAGACCGCAATTCCACCCACCCCGCAGGGACTCCCCCTGCGTTACGGCTCGTGATGGCGGAGCGTACCGACACCGCATACCGTCCCGGAAGGCCTGAACGCGGGGTCTGCGAAACCGTTACGAAGACGTGGGCAATCTCGTCGATGTCCGTCACAGGTCAACCGGCCAGACACTCCTTAAGCCCGCGCCCGCCCGCATCCCACCCACGCTCACGCAGGCCGCTCCGACCCGGAAAAACATCGCTGAACTGCGAAAACCGCTCCACAGGTCGCACTCGGGCGTGCCGCAGCACAGCACAGTCGGCTATCAGACCCCGGAGCCGGCCGCCCACCACAACCCGGCCCGGCTGCCGTCGTCCGCAGCCAACCACCACCGGTCACCCACCGCCACCAGCGTCACATCCCGGTCGACACCCGCCGGCACGTCGAGCGGCATCGCGGCCTCCCGCCACGACCCGCCACGATCCCCCGACACCCACACCGCATGCCGCGCACCGTCGACCACCGCGGCGAACAGCCGATCCCCCGACGACACCAACGACGTCACCGCCGGCACCCCCGCGCCGGCCCGCCGCCCGAACGCCCCGGCCGCCACCCAGCCCGCCGCCTCCTGCCGCCACGCGCCGAACGTCGACCCCCGCAGCCCGACCGCCACCGGCACACCGCCGGCCAGCACCACCCGCTGCAACTCCTCGTACTCCGCACCGCCCGGCAGCACCGTGCGCCGCCACGACCGCCCGTCCGGCGACGACCAGACCGCCGGATCCCGGTCGATCCGACCCGCCGGCAGGAGACCACCCACCGCCAACCAGCCCGACGACGTCGCCACCGAGTCGAACGCCCAGGTCACCCCCACCGCGTCACTGGCCAGCTCCGGAGCGCCCTCGACCAGCGCGAACTCCGCCGCGTCCGGCGAACCCACCCAGGAGGCCGCCCCCGCCGAACGGTTGCCGACGATCAACCAACCCCGCGCCCCGGCCGTCAGGCGGGACACGTTCACCGCCGTCGGCCCGCCGTACGTCTCGAACGACGCCTGCACCTCGACCAGCGCGCCGTCGGCCACCTGCCGCCACGTGCTCACCCGCGGATAACCGTGCGCGCCACCGACCTTCGCACCGATCAGCGCCGCCCTCCCGTCCCGGCAGGCCACCGACAGGAACACGTTCTGCCGACCGTAGAACGAATCCGGACGCACCGGCAGCACCGTCCACGTCGTACCGTCCACACTGGTCCAGGCCGCCGGACGCGTGCCGCCCTCGGCGTCGACGACGCCACCGACCACGAACCACCGGCCCGCGCACGACGCCGCGTCGCGTACCACCGGACGCCCCGCGCCACCCGGCGGCGCCGGCAGCGTCAGAGGCTGCCAACCCGGCCGCGACGCCGGCGCGGCGGCCGTCGTCGGCCCGCCGCCACTCGGCCCGTCACAGCCGGCAAGAGCCAGCGCGAAGAGGCCGAACACCGCGATCACCCGTCGGACGGACACGCGTCGATGCTAACCACCGCAGGTCACACGGGGCGGCCCCGCGCGGGCCGGGTCAGGCGCTCAGACGGTCGGCTGCTGCGACACCTCGCCGCCGGCGGTCTCCGCGAGGATCCGCTCGGCGACCTCCTTCATGGTCATCCGGTGGTCCATGGCCGTGCGCTGGATCCACTTGAACGCCTGCGGCTCGGTCATCCCGTAGGTGGTCATCAGCGCGCCCTTGGCCCGCTCCACCGCCTTGCGGATCTCCAGGCGGTCGGTCAGGCTCGCGACCTCCGCCTCCAGGGCCGCGACCTCCGAGTAACGCGACAGCGCGATCTCCACCGCCGGGACCAGGTCGCTCTTCTGGAAAGGCTTCACGAGGTACGCCATGGCGCCGGCCGCCCGCGCCCGCTCCACCAGGTCACGCTGGCTGAACGCGGTCAGGATGATCACCGGAGCGATCCGGGCGCCGGCGATGCGCTCCGCGGCGGCCAGCCCATCCATGATCGGCATCTTGATGTCAAGGATGACCAGGTCGGGCTTCAGCTCCTCGGCGAGGCGGACGGCTGTCTCACCGTCTCCGGCCTCCCCCACCACCTCGTAACCCTCTTCGACAAGCATCTCGGCGAGGTCCAGCCGGATCAGCGCCTCGTCCTCGGCGATCAGTACGCGCCTGCGCTCGGCATCCGTCGGCATCTCAGCCACCAGCCCTACCCCCACCAGTTCGAACGCGGCACCCGCCCAGCCGGGTGTCACCGCCCTCAGCGTAGTGGGTATCCTGTCAGTGCTGAATCAGGGAAGCGCCCTCGTAGCCCAACTGGCAGCAGGCAATGGTCTCAAACTCCATACAGTGTGGGTTCGAATCCCACCGAGGGCACAAAATAACGTCGTACGGATGTTCGAGCATGAACTCGTGCATCCACCCGAGATCCGCGCGCGTGCGCGGCAACTGTTCCTTGCTGGCAGCACGGTTGCCGACACGGCTCGTGCTACCGGCCTGCCCTATCGGACGGTCTGGCACTGGTGCAATGACCGACCAGAGGCGAAGTTCCAGGGCACGCAGCTCAGGTGCTTCCGCTGCCGTGAGGGTGTCGAGAGTCCGACAGACCCCCGTGCCTACGCCTATCTGCTCGGTCTGTACCTCGGCGATGGCCATCTGGTCACGACGGCCCGGGTACCGGTCTTGCGCATCTACTGCTCTAATACCTGGCCAGGACTGATCGAGGCGTGCGATGTGGCCATGCGCGCGGTGCTCGCCGCGAAGGTGCAGCGGGTCCAGAAACAGGGTTGCGTCGGCGTGCAGAGTTACGGCAGCCACTGGCCGTGCCTTCTGCCACAGCACGGTCCGGGCAAGAAGCACGAGCGACCTATCGTCCTGACCGACTGGCAACGGCCGATTCTCGAAGATCATCCCGGCGACTTCCTGCGCGGGCTCTTCCACTCCGACGGCTGCCGAACAGCCAACCGGGTCACGACGCGAGGTCGGCACTACATCTATCCGCGTTACATGTTCGTCAACGAGTCGACCGACATCATGGGGCTCTGCCAGTGGAGCCTCGACCTGCTCGGCGTCGCCTGGCGGATGAACCGACGCAACTCACTGTCGGTGGCCCGGCGCGACGCGGTCGCCACACTGGACCGGCACGTTGGCCCGAAGTCCTGACTGGCACCGCGCGGGTCACGCAGACCGTGGCAGCCTGGCGGACGCGCGGGCGGATGGCCGCAGACGGTGATCGACGACAGGGGTGGGTGCTGATGCGGGTGGCGATCTTCGGTGCGACGGGGATGGTCGGCCAGGGCGTCTTGCGGGAGGCGCTGCTCGCCGAGGACGTGCGGGAGGTGCTCACCGTCGGCCGCAGGCCGACCGGTCAGCGGGATCCGAAGCTGCGGGAGCTGACGGTCGCGGACGTGGGCGAGTTGGCGTCGGTGCGCGCCGACCTGACCGACGTGGACGCGTGTTTCTACTGCCTGGGCGTGTCCTCGCTGGGTCTGGACGAGGCCGCGTACACCCGGGTGAGTTACGACTACCCCCTCGCCGCGGCGCGGTTGCTGGCCGAGGTGAGTCCGCAGGTCACGTTCGTCTACGTCTCGGGGGTCGGCACCGACTCGACCGGGCAGGGTCGGGTCATGTGGGCGCGGGTCAAGGGCCGCACCGAGAACGCGATCATGGAGTTGTTGCCCAACGGCTACGCGGCGCGTCCGGGTTTCATCAAGCCGACCTACGGGGCGGTGTCGCGGACCCGGGCGTACCGGATCGGGTATGCGGTGACGCGTCCGCTGTTCCCGGTGTTGCGGCGGTTGTTTCCGAATCAGGTCACCACGACGGACGGGATCGGTCGGGCGATGCTGCGGGTGGCTCGGGAGGGGTCGCCGACGCGCGTGCTGGGCAACCGCGAGCTGCGCTGATCAGGCGATCGTGTCGAGGGCCTGGGCGAGGTCGGCGCGCAGGTCCTCGGGGTCTTCGAGGCCGACCGAGAGGCGCAGCAGGCCGGCGTTGGGTTTCGCGTCGCCCTCGACGGGCCGGTGGGTGAGCGAGGCCGGGTGCTGGATGAGGGTGTCGACGCCGCCGAGGGACACCGCGTGGGTGATGAGGTGGCAGGCGCCGGCGACGGTCGCCGCGGCGGGTGCGCCGCCGCGTACCTCGAAGGCGAGCAGGCTGCCGGGTCCGGCCATCTGGCGGCCGACCAGCGCCGCCGGGTCGTCCACGGAGGGGTGGTGCACCCGGTGTACGGCGGGGTGGTCGGCGAGCCAGCCGGCGAGTTTCTCGGCGGTGGCCTGTTGGGCGCGGACCCGCAGCGGCAGGGTTTGCAGGCCGCGGTGCAGGAGGTAGCCGCCGAGCGGGTGCAGGATCGCGCCGGTGACCGCGCGGACCTGCCGGAGCCGCGTGGCCCAGTCGGCGTCGCAGGCGACGACGCCGGCGAGCACGTCGCCGTGTCCGCCGATGCTCTTGGTGGCGCTGTGCAGGACGAGGGTGGCGCCGTGCCGGGCGGGTTGTTGCAGCACGGGGGTGGCGACGGTGTTGTCGACCAGCAGTGGGATGTCGCCGGCCGCGGTGGCGAGGGCGGCGATGTCGACCAGGTCGAGTGTGGGGTTGGCGGGTGTCTCGACGATGACCAGCGCGGTGTCGGGGCGGATGGCGGCGGCGACCTCGTCGGGGCGCGCCCAGGTGACGGTGGTGCCGAGCAGGGCGGTGGCGAGGACGTGGTCGGTTCCGCCGTAGAGGGGGCGGACGGCGACGACGTGCCGCCGGTCGTCGCGGGCGGCGGCGAGCAGCGTGGCGGTGAGGGCGGCCATGCCGCTGGCGAAGGCGACGGCCTGCGCGGTGCCCTCCAGTTCGGCGAGGGCGGTTTCGAAGCGGGCGACGGTGGGGTTCCAGAGCCGCTGGTAGACGGCGCTGCCGTCGGCGGGGAGGGTGCCGCCGGTGGCGAGCTGCTCGTACGCGGCGCCGCCGTCGTCGACGGAGGGCAGCGGGTTGGTGGTGGACAGGTCGATGGGGGGTACGTGCACGCCGAGGGCGCGCAGGTCGTCGCGGCCGGCGTGTACGGCTCGGGTGTCCACCGTCGTCATGCCGGTAGCGTCGAACATCTACCAGCGAACAGGCAATGGCTCGGCAGATCATTCTGTCAAGGGGCTTGGTTTCGCTGGTGGATTCGGGCGAGGATGGCGCAATGCCCCCTGAGCCGAACGATGTGCGGCCGTATCCGGCCCTGGACGAGGTGGACCGCGCGATCCTCACCGAGCTGGCCGCGGACGGCCGCCTGCCGAACAACGCCCTCGCCGAGCGCGTGGGGGTCGCGCCGTCGACGTGTCTGACCCGCACCCGGGCGCTGCGCGAGCGGGGCGCGATCCGTGGTTTCCACGCCGAGGTGGATCCGGCCGCGCTCGGTCTGCCGTTGCAGGCGTTGGTGTCGGTGCGGCTGACCGCGCACGAGCGGGCGGCGGTGGACGCGTTCCGGGCCCGGTCGGTGCGACTGCCGGGGGTGGTGTCGGTGTTCCACGTGGCCGGCGCGGACGACTACGTGCTGCACGTACGGGCGGCGTCCGGTGACGCGTTGCGGGACTTCGTGCTGGACCATCTGGCCGTCGACCCGGTGGTGCAGCACACCCAGACCAGCCTGATCTTCGAGCAGGCGCGCGGGGTGGGGTGAGCGTCGGGTGGAATGAACGGGCAGGCCGGGGAGTTGGCACACCGTGTGATCACCGTACCGTTGTCTGTTCTTGATCTTGCCCCGGTCGCCAGGGGCACCACTGTCGGCGCGGCCCTGGAGGCCACCACCGAGCTGGCGCGACGCACCGAGGAGTTGGGCTACCGCCGGTTCTGGGTGGCCGAGCACCACAACATGCCGGCGATCGCCAGCTCGGCTCCGGCGGTGCTGCTGGCTCACCTGGCCGCTAACACCTCGACGATCCGCCTCGGTTCGGGCGGCGTGATGCTGCCCAACCACGCGCCGCTGGTGGTGGCCGAGCAGTTCGGCACCCTCGAGGCGCTGCACCCGGGTCGGATCGACCTGGGCATCGGCCGGGCGCCGGGCACCGACCAGGTGACGGCGCTGGCGTTGCGGCGCACCATGGAGGGCCTGTCCGCGGAGCACTTCCCCCGCGAGCTGGCGGACCTGATGAACTACTTCAGCGGCGAGAAGCCGGGGCAGATCATCGCCATGCCGGGCCAGGGCGCCCAACCGGCCGTGTGGCTGCTGGGTTCCAGCGGGTTCAGCGCTCAACTCGCCGGTCTGCTCGGTCTGCCGTTCTCGTTCGCGCACCACTTCAGCTCGGGGAACACCCTGCCGGCGCTGGCCCTGTACCGGCAGCACTTCCGGCCGTCGCAGTGGTTGGACAAGCCGTACGCGATGGTGGCGGTCAACGCGGTGTGCGCGGAGACCGACGAGCGGGCCGAGTGGCTGGCCGGGCCGAGCGCGTTGTCGTTCCTGAAGCTGCGCTCCGGGAAGCCCGAACCGTTGTCGACGCCCGACGAGGCGGCGGCGTACCCGTACTCCGAGTTCGAGCGGGAGTTCGTGCTGCAACGGCGGGACGGTCAGGCGATGGGCTCGCCGGAGACGGTGCGTCGGCAGCTGACCGAGCTGGTGGAGCGCACCGGCGCGGACGAGCTGATGCTGACCACGCTGGTGTACGACGTCGCCGACCGGGTGCGGTCGTACGAGCTGATCGCCGAGCAGGTGGCGGGCGGTCTGCACCGGACGGCGTGAAACACGATCTTCACGTCAGCGTCACCCCGCCGACCCGGACGGTGCCTAATGTTAGTGCCGGTGGTGGTACGGCACTCTCGGTCGGGACGGGTCGAGATTGCCGCGGTGTGGCGCACCGGGCCGGAGCTGAGCGGATTCCGCGGCTGCGGCCCGGTGCCTGCCACCCTAGGCGACCCCGTCCGGGGCCACCAGGGGTCAGATCAGCGTAGGTGGATGTTCGGCGTGGGTGGGGTGCTGGCCATGCCGTTGCCGATGAAGAACCCCGGGTGCGGCGGCTGGTTGTACGCCGTGTTCTGCCAGGCGATGGCCACCCGATACTGCGGGTCGTGCATCAGGGTGTAGAGCCGGACGCTGGTCGGGGTGGGGGTGCTGTAGATGCGCAACGCCCGGCTGTCGGTCGTCCGCCAGATCACCTCCTCGCGCCAGTCACCGAGGATGTCACCGGAGAGCGCCGGCGTGGACTTGGTGCCGTTGTTGGAGGCCACCCCGCTGCCGTCGAGCAGCCGGGTCTCGCCGCCGGTGCCGTACTTGTCGATCTTCGTGCCGTCGAGCAGTTCCCGCACCGGGTCGCCGTCCCACCAGGCGAGGAAGTTCGCCGACGACGGCTTACGGCCGATGTTCTGCCCCCTGGTGTTGGCCAGCCCGGAGGCCGCCGACGACCACGACTCCGCGCCGGGGCTGCCCGCCCAGATGTCCGCCGAGACACCCCGGCCGTTGTCGCCGGAGGCCGGCGTGGACCAGAGCACCTGACCGGTACGGGCGTCGGCGAAGTAGGAGCTGGGCTTGCTGCCGTCCTCGTCGACCTTGAACACCTCCAGGCCGGAGCGGCTCGGGTCGAGGTCCCCGACGTGCAGGGCGTCGCCGTGCCCGTTACCCGTCGAGTGCAGCAGCCGACCGTTGTCGTCGACGGTGGCCGCGCCGTACACGATCTCCTGGCGGCCGTCACCGTCGACGTCGGCCACCGAGAGCTGGTGGTTGCCCTGTCCCGCGGCGGCGCCGTTACCGGAGGAGTTCGAGTCGAACGTCCACCGCTTGGTCAGCGTGCCGTTGCGGAAGTCCCAGGCCGCGATCACCGCGCGGGTGTAGTAACCCCGAGCCATGACCAGCGAGGGGCGCTGCCCGTCCAGGTACGCGGTGCCGGCGAGGAACCGGTCCACCCGGTTGCCGTACGAGTCGCCCCAGGACGACACCGTGCCGCGCGGCGGGTCGTAATTGACGGTGGAGAGGATCGCGCCGGTCTGACCGTTGAACATGGTCAGGTACTCCGGGCCGCTGAGCACGTAACCGCTGGAGTTGCGGTGGTCGGCCGACGAGGACCCGATGACCTGACCGGTGCCGGAACGGGTGCCGTCGGCGGTCTTCATGGCCACCTCCGCGCGGCCGTCACCGTCGTAGTCGTACACCTGGAACTGGGTGTAGTGGGCGCCGGCCCGGATGTTGCGGCCCAGGTCGATGCGCCACAACCGGGTGCCGGTGAGGGTGTACGCGTCGACGTAGACGTTGCCGGTGTACCCGGACTGGGAGTTGTCCTTGGCGTTCGACGGATCCCACTTCAGCACGATCTCGTAGGTGCCGTCGCCGTTGAGGTCACCGACCGAGGCGTCGTTGGCGCTGTAGGTGTAACCCTCGCCGCTGGGCGTGCTGCCGCCGGCCGGAACCTGCAACGGCACGTCCAGGTAACCCGCGCCGAACTGCAACGCCGGCGCCGACGCCGCCTGTTCGACACCGCCGACAACGGCCCGCACGGTGTACGCCGAGCCGGCCGCCGCTCCGCTGTCGAGGTAGTTGGTGGCGCCGGTGATCGGGCTGGCGTTGACCCTGGTGGAGCCCCGGTACAGGTTGAACGACACCGCGGAGTTCTCGGTGCCGAGCAGCCGCCAGGAGACCAGGTTGCCGCCGCCGGAGCGGACACTGATCAGCCCTCGGTCCAGGTTCTCCATCTGCATCCCCCCGCCGGTCGGCGGTGGTGTGGTGGGCGGCGGCGTGGTGGGCGGCGGTGTGGTCGGAGGCGGGGTGGTGGGCTCCCCGGTGGGCGGGATGCCGGTGCAGACGGTGCCGTTGAGCGCGAAGCTGCTCGGCACCGGGTTGCTACCGGTCCACGAACCGTTGAACCCGAACGAGGCGGAGCCGTTCGTGGCCAGGTTCGCGTTGTAGTCGACGTTGCGGGCGGTGACCTGGGCACCGGACTGGGTGACGACGGCGTTCCACGCCTGGGTGACCTGTTGGCCCGTGGCGTACGACCAGGTGAGGGCCCACCCGTTCACCGGGTCGCCGAGGTTGGTGACGGCGACGTTGGCACCGAAGCCGCCCTGCCACTGGTTCGTGATCTGGTAGTCGACGCGGCAGCCGACGGCGGCGGCCGAGGCGGTGACCGTGGCGAGGGTGCCGGCCACGACGGCGGCGGCCGTGGTGCCGGCGAGCAGGATCAGCCGATGTCTGGACTGGTGCATGGAGTGCCTCCGGGGATCCGGTGACGACCGCTGTGGCCCACTGGCCCTGCCCGGGAAGCACAGTGGATCGGCCCGGCCGCGGCGGCGGCGGCGGACGGCGATCTGATCGGGGTGAACGCCCTGGAACTCACGGATCCGGCTCAAGCCGCATCGTAGGGCAAGCGCTTTCCGCTCCGCAATATCGATGACCGTCGTCCTCATGCCGGGTCTTGCGCCGGACATCGATGCCTGATCAACTCGTTGAGGTGACCGCCCCGCACATGGACCCCGAGGAATTCCGCCGCGCCGGCCACGCCGTCGTCGACTGGATCGCCGACTACTGGGCGACAGTCGGGCAACGGCCCGTCACCCCGTCCGACCCGCCCGGCACCGTCGCCGCCGCCCTCCCCACCACGCCACCCACCACCGGCGGCGAACCGGTCGAGGCGGTCCTCGCCGACCTGGACGCGATCGTCGTACCGGGGCTGACGCACTGGCAGCACCCCAGCTTCTTCGGCTACTTCCCGGCCAACACCTCCGGCCCCAGCGTGCTCGGCGACCTGGTCAGCTCCGGGCTCGGCGTGCAGGGCATGCTCTGGGCCACCAGCCCCGCCAGCACCGAGTTGGAGACGGTGCTGATGGACTGGCTGGCGCACCTACTGGACCTGCCGCAGCGGTTCCGCTCCACCGGCACCGGCGGCGGCGTCATCCAGGACTCCGCCTCCTCGGCCACCCTGGTGGCCACCCTCGCCGCCCTGCACCGGGCCAGCGGAGGCCGCTGGCGCGACACCGGCATCGACCGACGCTACCGCGCCTACACCTCCACCCACGGGCACTCCTCCATCGAGAAGGCCGCCCGGATCGCCGGGCTGGGCAGCGACGGAACCCGCGCCATCGACGTGGACCCGGACACCCAGGCCATGCTGCCCGCCGCGCTCCGCGCCGCCATCGAAGCCGACCTGGCCGCCGGAGACGTACCGGCCATCGTGGTGGCCACCATCGGCACCACCTCCACCACCGCCGTCGACCCGGTACCGGAGATCGGGGCCATCTGCGCGGAGTACGGAATCTGGCTGCACGTCGACGCCGCGTACGCGGGCGCCGCCGCCGTCTGCCCCGAACTACGGTGGTCACACGCCGGCCTGGAGTACGCCGATTCGTACTGCTTCGACCCGCACAAGTGGCTACTCACCGGCTTCGACTGCGACGCGTTCTGGGTGGCCGACCGGGCCGAGCTGATCGAGGCGCTGACAGTACTGCCGGAATTCCTGCGCAACGCGGCCTCCGACTCCGGCGCGGTGATCGACTACCGCGACTGGCAGGTGCCACTGGGCCGACGCTTCCGGGCCCTGAAACTGTGGTTCGTCCTGCGCTGGTACGGCGCCGAAGGGTTGCAGGCACACATCCGCTCCGGAGTGCGGCTCGCCGAACGGTTCGCCGACCAGGTGCGCGCCGACGACCGGTTCGAGCTGGCGGCGGCACACCCGTTCGCGCTGGTCTGCTTCCGGCTACGCGCCGACGACGACGTCAACGCCGCACTGCTGGCCTCGGTGAACGCCACCGGACGCGTACACCTGACGCACACCCGGCTCGCCGGCCGCTACACGCTGCGGATGGCCATCGGCTCCCCACAGACCACCGCAACGCACATCGACGACGCCTGGACCCTGCTCGCCACCACGGCCAAGGACCTCCTCACCCCCTGACCCGCGCCCCCCGCCCCGGATCCGCGCCCCGCGGGCCAACCGGGAGCGGGGCACAACACCCGCACCGGCCCAAGGTCACGCTCGATCCAGGATGTAGTGGCCACGAAGCCACGGGATGCCACTACATCCTGGATGTTGCGCGATCTTGCGATGCGCGGGGCGCAGCGCGCGGGGCTTGGGGCGTGGGTTGCGGGGCACGGAGCACCGAGCACGGAGCACGGCGCCCCGGGCGCTGGCGCGGACGGCCGTCGGGCTGGCCGGCGAACAGGCTGTCGGGGCGGGTTCAGCGCGGGTTGGGCGTACCTGTCGGGGTCAGTTCGGCCGGGACCGCGACGGCGGCGGTGGCGCCGACGAGGGGGGCCGGAGCGGGCGCGGCGGAAGAGTCCGCGGCCTGGGCGGCCTCGGCGCGCGCCCGCCGGGTGCGGCGCAGGGCTCGCATGGCCAGCACCAGGGCGACAAGCCAGCCGACGGCCAGGAGGGCGTACAGGGTGGGGCGGACCGGGCCGTCCAGGTCGGCGGAGCGGATCAGGGTGCGGGCGTTGGTCAGCACGATCACGCCGCCGACCGCCGCGCCGAGCAGTTGGGCGGGCACGATCCGCACCAGCCAGGCGGCCAGCGGGGCGGCGATGAGCCCGCCGACCAGCAGCGCGGCGACGGTGGGGAGCAGGAAGCCTTCGGTGCCCAGCCCGATCAGGAAACCGACGCTGGCCGCGCCGGCCACGACGAACTCGGCGGTGTCCACCGAGCCGATCACCTTGCGGGGTTCCATCCGGCCGGAGACCAGCAACGCCGGCGTGGCCACCGGGCCCCACCCGCCGCCGCCTGTCGCGTCGACGAAGCCCGCGACCAGGCCCAGCGGGCCGAGGAAGCGACCGCGCAGCCGCCCGCCGACCCGACCGGTGCGCAACGGGCGGGCGAAGCGGATCAGCAGGTACGCACCGAGTGTGAAGAGGATGCCGGCCATCCAGGGCGCGGCGGCCTCGGTGGAGATCGAGCTGAGCACTGTGGCGCCGGCGAAAGCACCGATCGCGCCGGGCAGGGCGATGCGGGTCACCACGCGCCAGTCGACGTTGCCGAACCGCCAGTGCGCGACCCCCGCCGCGAGCGTGGTGCCGATCTCGGCCAGGTGCACCGACGCGGAGGCGGCTGCCGGGGCGACTCCGGCGACCAGCAGCAGCGTGGACGAGGTCAACCCGTACGCCATGCCGAGCGAACCATCGATCAACTGCGCGACGAGCCCGACCAGAGCGAGGACCAGTAGCTTGCGCACGAGCGCCCCCTGACTTTTCGGTATCTCCTATCGACTTGGTCGACAATGCGGCACGGGGCAGTCAGGGTCAAGCCCCCGATCGGTGGATGGGACGCCACCGCGTGGCGCGCCTCCTCGGGCCGACCGCGCGACGCGCCGCAGGCACGGCGATTCCGCCGGCTCGGGCCGCCGGATGTGCCAGCACGACGAAATCTTGGACAGTTTCCGTTCAGCGCGATCGGAAACTGTCCAAGATCTCGACGCTGGCGGGTCGCGGGTGCGCTGGCGGTGCAGGGCCAAGACCGCTGGTGCCGGATGGTGCGCCGGGGCCGCGCGTGGATGGCGAAACCCGCGCGACAGGAGGCGGGCATCGAGGATGTGCCAGCTCCATGCGGTGGGCGCGGCGGCGCAGCCGGCACGACGCGACACGCCCAGCCGAGACGCGACCACAGCGGAGCGCGACACGACACCGCAGGCCACGACACCGCAAGCGCGGCGGCACCGTAAGCACGGCGGCACCGCAGGCCACGACACCGCAAGCACGGCGACACCGCAGGCCACGACACCGCAAGCACGGCGGCACCGTAAGCACGGCGACACCGCAGGCCACGGCACCGCAAGCACGGCGACACCGCAGGCCACGCCATCGTAAGCGCGGCGGCACTGCCCGCCACGACGCGCTAGCGCCGGCGCACGGCGTGTGGCTGGCGAGCGCTCAGGTCCAGGCGCGCGGGTCGGCGACCAACTCGGTGACCCGCGCGGGCAGGGTGCCTGCTGCGACGTCGGCGACGCTGACCAGTTCGAGGATTTCGCGCTCGCTCGCTCGCAACGCGATCCAGACTTCCTGGAGCGCGCGGGCCGGGCCGTGGTAGCCGAGTTGTTCGGGGCGCTGCCCGCGTACGTGCGCGAGGGGCCCGTCGATCACCCGGATGACCTCGGCGAGGGAGATCTCCTCGGCGGGGCGGGCCAGCCAGTAGCCGCCTTCCGGGCCGCGCTGAGCGTGCACGATGCCGCCGCGGCGCAGCTGGAGCAGGATGCTCTCCAGGAACTTCGGCGGAATCTCCTGGGCTCGGGCGATCTGGTCGGCCGTGACCGGCCGGCCGCGTCCCGGACCACTGGCCGTCGCGGCGAGCTCGGCGGCCGCGCGGAGGGCGTAGTCGACCCGGGCGGAGAGGCGCATGTCGGCAAGGTTAGCCGTTGGTCGTCCGGGCGGGCGGACGACCCTCGGCCGATCGGACACGCATCGACGGTAATCCGCGAATTCGCGCTCCTCGGAGAGGGCCAGTGAAGTGCGTCATGATCGACGACAAGGTGGCTGCCGAAAAGCCGCTCCGGAGCGTCCCTATGCTGGGCGGGAGTACGACTGTCTGGCTGTTTACCCGACCGCCGGCACGATATTGATAAACGCCCGGGCACCCTCGGGGGGAAGGCACCACGATGACCGATACCGCGACACGTACCTGGGATGGCATGACCATCCCGGTGGCCGGCACCTATCTCCTCGATCAGGCGCACAAGCGGATCGGTTTCCTGTCCCGGCACATGATGGTGAGCCCGGTACGCGGTGAGTTCGCCGAGGCCACCGCGCAGGTCTTCGTGGCGGAGGACCCGCTGCTCTCCTCGGTGACGGCGACCATCATGACGGCCAGCATCACCACCGGGAGCGTCGACCGGGACACCCATCTCAAGAGCGCCGACTTCCTGGACGTGGAGCGCTATCCGACCCTCGAATATCGAAGCACCGGCATCACCTGGCAGGGCAACGACAACCCCATATTCCAGTGGGCCCGTCTGCGCAACCATCGGCTGGGCGGACGAGGCCGGAGTCACATTCTTCCGCCGCAGTCCGAGAACATGCCCGGACGATTCGTCCTCACCGGTGAGTTGACGGTGAAGGGCATCACCCGGGCTGTCGATCTGGAGGTGAATTTCGGCGGCGCACGTCAGGATCCGTACGGGCAGAACATCTTCGGGTTCAGCGCGACGGCCGAGATCAACCGCGAGGACTACGGCCTGCTCTGGAACGTCGTCCTGGAGAGCGGCGGGGTGCTGGTCGGTAAGACGGTGCAGATCGAGATCGCCGGCGAGGCGATCTACCAGGGCTGACCCTCGTCATCCCCGCCAGGGGCCGGGCGGGGATGATCGACAGCGTCAGGCGCCGACGCGGCGGAGCAGACCCTCCTGGACGGCGCTGGCGATCTGTTGGCCGTCGATGGTGAACATCCGGCCGGTGGCCAACCCCCGGGCTCCGGACGCCGACGGGCTCAGGCAGTCGTAGAGGAACCACTCGTCGGCACGGAACGGCCGGTGGAACCACAGGGCGTGGTCCAAACTCGCGCCGACCAACCCGCCGGGCCCCCACACCTCGCCGTGCGCGGAGAGCACCGAGTCGAGCAGGGTGAGGTCCGAGGCGTAGGTGAGCGCGCAGGCGTGCAGCAGCGGATCGTCGGGCAGTTTGCCGTCGATGCGCATCCAGACCCGTTGGTGCGGGTCGGCCGGCCGGTCGCCCGGGCGCACCCAGCCGGGCTCCCCCACGTAGCGCACGTCGATCGGCCGAGGGATCTGACCCCAGATGCCGAGCCGCTCCGGGTAGCGGGCGAGCCGGTCCGACATCGTCGGCACGTCCTGCGGCAGGGGTACGTCCAGCGGGGCGGTGACCTGGTGGTCCAGACCCTCCTCGGCCCGCTGGAAGGACGCCGACATGAAGAAGATCGGCTTGCCGTGTTGGAGGGCGACCGAGCGGCGCACCGAGAACGACCGTCCGTCGCGGATGTTCTCCACCTGGTACTCGATCGGTTCGGCCGGGTCGCCGGGGCGGACGAAGTAGCCGTGCAGGGAGTGCACGAACCGCTCCGGGTCGACGGTGCGGCCGGCGGCGACCAGGGCCTGACCGGCAACCTGGCCGCCGTACACCCGTTGTGGACCGACCGGGGGGCTCATCCCCCGGAAGGTCATCTCGCCGGTCGGGTCGAGGTCCAGCACTTCCAGGAGCTGGTCCACGGCGGCCTGGCCGACCGCGACCCGACCGTCGCTCACTGCAGGGCCCGCGCCGACGCCGCGTCGACCAGCGAACCGAGCTGGTGTACGCGCAGCGTGTTGGTCGAGCCGGGGGTGCCGGGCGGGCTGCCCGCCACGATCACCACGTAGTCGCCGGGGTTGGCCCGGTTGAGGCCGAGCAGCGCCTGGTCGACCTGACGGAACATGTCGTCGGTGTGCTGCACGAACGGCATCAGGAACGTCTCCACGCCCCAGGTGAGGGCGAGCTGGTCGCGCACCTCGGGGACCGGCGTGAAGGCCAGCAGCGGCAGGTCGCAGTGCAGGCGGGACAACCGTCGGACGGTGTCGCCGGTCTGCGAGAAGGCGACGAGCGCCTTGGCGTTGATGGCCCGGGCGATCGACGAGGCGGCGACGGTGAGCGCGCCACCGTGGGTACGCGGGTCGTGCTGCAGGCGGGGAACGCCGATCGAGCCGGACTCGGTGGTCGTCACGATCTTGGCCATGGTGCTGACGGTCAGCACCGGGTACTTGCCGACGCTGGTCTCGCCGGAGAGCATCACCGCGTCCGCGCCGTCGAGCACCGCGTTGGCGACGTCGGAGGCCTCCGCGCGGGTGGGGCGGGAGTTCTCGATCATGGAGTCGAGCATCTGGGTGGCCACGATGACCGGCTTGGCGTTCTCCCGGCACAGCTGCACGGCGCGCTTCTGCACCAGGGGGACCTGGTCCAGTGGCATCTCGACACCGAGGTCACCGCGGGCGACCATGACGCCGTCGAAGGCCAGCACGATGGCTTCGAGGTGCTCCACCGCCTCCGGCTTCTCGACCTTGGCCAGCACCGGGCGGAACACGCCCTCCTCGGCCATGATCCCGTGCACGAGCTTGATGTCCTCCGCGGAGCGGACGAACGAGAGCGCGACCAGGTCGACGCCGAGCCCGAGGGCGAAACGCAGGTCCTCGGCGTCCTTGTCCGACATGGCGGGGACGCTGACCGCCACGTTGGGCAGCGAGACCCCCTTGTTGTTGGAGACCGGGCCGCCCTCGGTGACGAGGCAGCGGATGTCGTTGCCGGTGACGTCGCTGACCTCGACGGCGACCCGACCGTCGTCGATCAGCAGCCGGTCGCCGGGCTTCACCTCGTGCGGCAGCTTGGTGTAGGTGCAGGAGACCCGATCCTTGGTGCCGAGGATGTCGTCGCCGGTGATCACGACCGAGTCACCGGTGCGCCACTCGTGCGGGCCGTCGGCGAACTTGCCGAGCCGGATCTTGGGGCCCTGGAGGTCGGCGAGGACGGCCACCGGCTTACCTGCCGCCTCGGACGCCTCCCGGACCAGTCGATAGACCGCCTCGTGGTCGGCGTGGCTGCCGTGGCTGAAGTTGAGCCTCGCCACGTTCATGCCGGCCTCGACAAGACCGCGGATGCGCTCCGGGGACGAGGTGGCGGGACCAAGAGTGCAGACGATCTTCGCGCGGCGTGTCACGCCCATCAGGCTAGTCTCTCCTTCAGGTCGGACTCGGGACCGACCCATTGCAGGCAGGGGAACATGTGTCCAACGACGCGCGGCGCGCGTCGGGCCGGCGGGCGGAACCACACCGGGAACGTTGTGGCGACGGGCAACAGCGACCGCGCGCCGGGAATCGTACGCCTCCGGTGACGTGCGCTGTCGGGGTGCTCCCGGCGGCGGCCTGCCATCAGTGCGCCGACGGCGGCAGGGTGGGCACCGCGGTGAGCAGCTCACGCGGGTCGTAGCGGTGCTTGGCCCGGCGCAGCCGGGGCCAGTTCGCGCCGTACGCGAGCCGCACCCGGTCGGTCTCCTCCGGGGCGAGCAGGTTGGGGTAACCACCGGGCAGGGCGTGCGGGGCGAGCTGCGCCGAGGTGCGCTCGGCCCACTCCCGGTGCGGCGCGGCCCGCTCGCCGGGCGCCCAGACCGCGATGATCTCGGTGAGCAGGTGGTCGGTGCGCAGCCCGAACGCCGTGTCGGCGACCCGGACCCGGGTGGCCGCACCGTGGAAGTGGTGCACGGCCAGCGCGGAGAACGGCGAGCTGACCTGCCGGGCGGCGTCGACGAGCACGTCCACGGCGCTGTCGGTGAGCGCGGGAAGCCAGCGGGTACGCAGCAGGTAGTGGTTGCCGTCGACCATGCCGCCGTCGAACATCCGCAACGCCTCCGCGTACGGCATCGGGGCGATCTGGTCGACCAGCGGGGTGCCCAGGGCGCGCAGTCGGTCCAGCCAGGGCAGGCCGGCGTCCAGGTCCGGGCCGCTGTAGAACGGGCAGACGAAGATCACCGGTTCGCCGGCCGGGCCGGGTAGGAAACCGGTCATCACGGTCAGCTCGTCCGGGGCGTCGGCGACCAGCTCGCCGTAGCCGCGCAGCACGTCCGCCGCCTCGGCCAGCGGAAACATGATCATGCCGGCCAGCACCCCGGGCAGCCGGTGCGCCTGGAAACGCAGCTCGGTCACGATGCCGAGGTTCCCGCCGCCGCCGCGCAGCGCCCAGTACAGCTCGGCGTCGTGCCGAGGGTCGGCGGTGACCCGGCGGCCGTCGGCGAGGACCACCTCCGCGCCGAGCAGGTTGTCCACGGTCAGGCCGAACCGGCCGCACAGCGGGCCGTACCCGCCGGCGAGGGACAGCCCGGCCACGCCCACGGCGTCGACCACGCCGGTGGGCACCACCAGGTCGTACGGGCGGGCGGCGGCGAGCAGCTCGGCGGCCGTGGTGCCGCCGCCGACGGTCACCGTGGCCGTGGCCGGGTCGACCCGGACGGTACGCAACCCGGTCAGGTCGAGCACCAGCCCGCCGTCGCGCAGCGCCCGGCCGGCCCAGTCGTGCCCGCCGGAGCGGACCGACAGGGGCAGGTGGCATCGGGCGGCGATACGGACCGCGTCGGCCACCTCGGCGGCGTCCAGGCACCGCGCGACCAGGGCGGGCGAGCGCTGGACCGCGCCGTTCCAGAGCCGGGTGGTGGTGGAATACGCGCTGTCGCCCGGCTCGTGCAGCCGGTCGCCCAGCAGGGCACGCAGTCGGGCGGCGGCCGTCGCGACATCACCGGTGGTGGCGGAGCTCATGGCAACTCCTCGACCGGGGCCGATCGATGGCTCCGGGTGCGCCCCGGCGGCGGCCCTCGCTGGGCGCGACCGTAGCACTCAAGGGCCGCCGAGCGCCGTCACCATCACGACAGCCGCCGATTGACCGACCAGTCAGCTCCCGGCTTTGACCAGCGGAAACTCCAGGGAACCGGCCGGGCAGAGGAAGGTCAGCACGTCCACCCGGTACAGGCCGGCCTGCACCGCCGGGTTGGCCTCCACCACGCTGCGGACGTCCTCGACACTGCCGGTGCGTGCGAGCCCGAAGCCGATCGGGGGCTCGGGGTTGCTGGTCGTCCCGTCGATCGAGCCGGAGACCAGGATGATGCCGCGTCGCTGCAGCGCCTGCATGTGCTCGGCGTGTTCGGCCTGCAACCGTTGCACGGTCTCGGCGGGCAGGACCCGCCCGGCCGCGCCGGGATAGAGCACGATGCACTCGTACGTGTCGAGCGCGAAGTTGACCTGCGGCACTCCCGCCATGGGTGCTCCCTCCGCCGTCGCACCGGTTCGCACCGGCTCCGGCCAGCGTCGCACGTGGGCCCTGCCCGTACCTGTCGCTTCCGGGTAACCACCGGTGGGACAGGTGACGTGTCCGGTCGCACAGTCGGCGGACCGGCGGTGTCACTGTCCCATTCCGGGGGATGATCTACCCATGGCGACAAACATCAGTGAGCAGCCCGCGAAGGCGTCCGGCACGTACCGCATCGGTGGCGACGTCACCGTCAACCGGCTCGGCTACGGGGCGATGCAGATCACCGGCCCCGGTGTCTGGGGAGATCCGAAGGACCCGGCCGAGGCGGTCCGGGTGCTGCGTCGCGCGGTCGAGCTGGGCGTGACGTTCATCGACACCGCCGACTCGTACGGGCCGTTCGTCTCGGAGCTGCTGATCCGTGAGGCCCTGCACCCGTACGCCGACGACCTGGTCATCGCGACCAAGGCGGGGCTGAGCCGTTCCGGGCCGGGCGACTGGCGCGCGTTGGGCCGCCCGGAGTACCTGCGTCAGCAGTGTGAGCTGAGCCTGCGCCACCTCGGCCTGGACAGCATCCCGCTCTACCAGCTGCACCGGATCGACCCCCAGGTGCCGCTCGCCGACCAGCTCGGCGAGCTGGCGCTGCTGCGGCAGGAAGGCAAGATCCAGCACATCGGGTTGTCCGAGGTGAGCGTCGCGCAGATCGAGGAGTCCCGGAAGATCACCACGATCGCGTCCGTGCAGAACCTGTACAACCTGGCCAACCGCAGCGCCGAGGACGTGCTGGAGTACTGCGAGCGCAACGACCTCGCGTTCATTCCGTGGTTCCCGATCGCCACCGGTGAACTGGCCCGCCCGGGCGGCCCGCTGGACGCGATCTCCACGGCGCACGGCGCGTCGCCCGCGCAGCTCGCGCTGGCCTGGCTGCTGCGCCGCTCGCCGGTGATGCTGCCCATCCCCGGCACCTCCTCGGTGGCGCACCTGGAGGAGAACGTGGGAGCGGCCGACGTGCGGCTCACCGACGACGAGTTCGAGGCGCTCGCCAAGGCCAGCTGACCGCTCCCCCAGGACGCCGGCGGACCAGGCGACCCGGGGGCCGCCGTCCCAGTCGGTCCGGACGCCGTCGTCTCAGTCGACGGCGTCCGGGCCGGGTTCGCGGGCGGCCCGTAGGGCCTCGGTGGCCTGGGCCAGCAGGCGCGCGGAGTCGGTTCGTCCGCTCACCTGGAGTTCCACCTCCGTGTCCCCGGCCTGGATCCGGATGCTGGCCTCGGTGCGCTGCTGGTCGACCCAGGACTGCAACAGGTTGAACAGCCCGGGCAGCAGACCCTGAGCCAGCACCGCGATGATCACCGCGTCGCTGAAGCCGGGCCGGCCCCCGCCGCCACCGGCCCGGCGGACCACCGGCCGGTACTCCGGCTGCCGGTGGATCCAGGTCAGCAGGTCGACCGACGGCTGCTGGCGCCGGCGGGGGTTGATGGTCAGCCGCACCGGCAGCCGGGCGGCGGTGTCGCTGTCGGGCACGGGGGGTCTCCCGGTCAGTCGTCGGAGGCGGGTCGGAAGGTGACGGCGTCGCCGTCGGCGGTGGCGACACCGGTGACGGTCAGCGCGTTGTCGTCGGTGAACGGCGAGCTGGTGCCGAAGTACGTGGTGGTGCCGCTGACCTGCACCCTGCCCCTGGTCTCGGACGGGGTGGTCACCTGGGCGCTGGCCGGGCCGGTCAGCTCCAGGGCCAGCTTCGGGTACTCCAGGATCTTCCAGGTGACCTTCTGTGCGGACCCGCCGTAGTAGCGGAACGGGCAACCCGGTGGCGCGGCGACCGTCTGCTTGGCGCACTCGTCCAGCCAGGCGCGGACCTGGGCGTCGACGGCCTCGACCGCCGCCGGTTTGAGCACCGGGGTCAGTTGCAGGGTGGCGGCGCTCTGCCCCGGGTCGGCCACCACCGTCGCGGTCGGCGTCTCGCTGAGCGCGTTGGACGGGCCGGTGGCGGTGTAGACGCCGGGCAGCAGCACCAGCGGCGGCCCTTCGGTGGCGACCGGTAGCTCCACCCCGTTGAGCCGCACCCCGGGGTCGGCGATCGAGGAGTTGAGCGCGATCGGCCCACCGGTCAACCGCCAACCGTGGAACAACCCGGCGGTGGACTCCTTGTCGCGCTCCAGCGTGAGGGTGGCGGTCTGCCGCGCGTCGGCCAGCCGGTACGCCACGGTGGCGGTCGCCTTGTCGCCGTCGCGTTCCAGCGAGCTGACCTCGACGTCGGTCGGCGGCTGGTAGCCCTCACCGCGCAGCAGTCGGTCCAGCAGCGTGGTGTCGGTGCCGGCGCCCTGGTCGGTCAGGTGGCCGAGCGCGGCCTCGCTGTCCCGGTCGGCGAGCGCGGAGAAGAAGCCCTCGACCGCCGCCTGGGGGCGGAAGAACGCCCATTGCACCACTCCGAGCCCACCGGTGCCGGCGCAGGCGACCAGGGCGAGGACACCGACCAGCAGCCAGGTGCGGCGGGTGCCGACCGGGCCGGGCTGGTGGAACAGCCGCTCGACGGTGACCGGCTCGGCCACCCCGGTGGGCGCACCGGTCACCGTCGCTCGTTCCAGCGCGTCGAGCCGGAGTTCGTGCGGCGGGTGGGTGGCGCAGACCGCCTCGTCCCAACCGCTGCGGCCGGTCTCGAAGGACAGCCGTCGTTCCAGGATGCGTCGCATCGCCTCGACGTGCCCGCTGAGCACGGCGCCGAGGTCGGCCCGGTACTCCGCCGCCCGGACGTCGCGGGCGTGCAGCGGCAGCACCACGTACCGCATGGTGAGCAGCACCGGCCAGAAGAACAGGAAGACCACGAAGTTGGTGCCCGGGTGCGGGAACGTCCGCATCAGCCAGGCCGGCAGGGCGTGCGCGAGGGTGAGCGGCAGGCCGACACCACGCACGAAGGCGCTGGTGATCTCGTCCCCGGTGCGCCAGTGCACCAGCTCGTGACTGAACAGCGCGGAGATCTCGTCGTCCGGCTCGGTGAGCACGGCGGTGGTGACCACGACGTGCCGGGCGTACGTGCGGGCGTTGCTCAGGACGGGGTCGTCCTCCATCAGCAGCCGTGGCACGCTGGGCAGGCCGAGCCGTCGGGCGCAGTCCTCCAGCACGGGTCGCAGCCGCGCGGCCTCGCGGCGGCTGGGCTGGCGGGCACCGGAGACGACGAGCAGTCGCGGTTCCAGCAGCACCCGGTAGAGCGTGTAGAGGACCCCGATCAGCGCCGCCGCGGCGACGGTGCCGATCAGGCCGGTGACCACGGGGATCGGCCCGCCACCGCCGATCCAGGGCAGCACCAGCACGGAGACGAAACCGACCAGGAAACCGACGGCGAAGCCGGCGACGCCGCCGAGCACCCCGCCGGAGCGGCTCAGGAACGACTCCAGCAGGGAGCCGATCAGCGGCGCGTCACGGAGCACCTGCGGCACCTGGTCGTCGGCGCCGAGGCCACCGGCGAAGAGGCCGACGATGCCGAAGCTGAGGCCGCCCCAGAAGGCCAGGAGCAACGCCACCGGCAGGTAGAACCAGGTGGCGACGAAGGCGCCCAGCACGCCGCGCCAGTCCCGCAGGATCCCGGCGCGCAGCCAGACCAGCGCGCTGGGATAACCCGGAGGGCGGTCGGCGAACCCGGTGCCGGTCGACGGCGGGTCGGCGGCCGGTGGCTCGGCGGCCCGGACGTCGAGCTGTGGCACGGTCGGCGGGGTGCTCTCCGGGGGCACGGCGTGCGGCTTGGTCATGCGCGCTGCTCCTTCGGGAAGGTCACGTCCTCTGTCGCCAATGGACAGCCGACGCAGGCTATCGAGCACATCTGATGCCTGCCACACCCTTTCCCCGTAACGTCGGGCAACCGACAGTCACCGGCCCGCGACAGTGGGGGTGGCCCCGTCGGGGCCACCCCCACGGCCCGGGTCAGAGCGCGAGGCAGTGGGGTCGCACCGGGCCGTCGACCAGGGCGCCGCGCACGATGGTGTACGCCGTGCCGTCGAGCACCAGACCGAGATGGCCCACCACCCGCAGCGGGCAGTACGACTGGATCAGCACGTTCGTCGCGCCGTCGTTGACCACGGCGTTGCCGGTGGGCCGGACCAGCTCGTCCTGGAGGGTGCGGATGGTGGTGTAGCGCACCGCCCCCGGGGTGTCGTCGCCGGTGTTGAGGTCGGCGAGGAAGGCCGAGCCGATGGTCATCTGTTGACAGGCCACGATGCCGGCGCAACTGCCGAGGCCCAGGAAGGCCACGATGGTGGCGACGTAGGTGCCGTACTGCGGAGTGCCCAGGCTGACGTAGCGACCGACGGTGGCCGTGCCGCCGAGCCGCTTGAGGTAGTAGCGGCTGACCAGGCCGCCTTCGGAGTGGGCGACGAGGTCCACTGTCGACGCCCCGGTGCTGGCGCGCACCTGGTCGACGTAGGTGGCGAACGCGCGGGCGGAGGTGGGGATGTCGCCGAGGCCCAGCCCGGGCAGTTGGTAGATGAAGGCGCGGTAACCGTCGGCGCGTAGTCGGGCGGCGATCGGCTCGTACGCGACGGCGACGCCGCTGAGCCCGCCGACCACGATCACCGGGTTGGCCGCGGCGGCGGTCGGGGCGGCGGCAGCGGGGGCGGCGTTCGCCGTGCCGGCGGAGGCGATCAGGGCGGCGACGGCGACGGACACGACGAGGGCGGTCTTTCGGAGCAGCACGGCTGCACCTCCGGGGGGAGGCGCCCGGCGAACCGGGCAGGTGGGTGGGGGTGTCCGGTCGACCGTGCGACGATCATCCCCGTAACAATTCGGCACCGTCAATGACTTGTTACGCGCCGGTAACCCGTTGTCCCGCCGGGGGTGCAAACCGGCATTTCGCCGGCCGTCCCCATCGGACGGCGGGACTGTCGGATCGCCGCGCCACTGCGGGAGGTCGCGTGGACGGCCCGAGCGCCGCTGGCGCGTACCCCTGGGTCGTGGCGGCGGATGGCATGCTGTGGCCGTGGCCACGGAGGAACCCCCCGAGCGCCAGCTACGGGTGATGCCCTGGTGGCTGGTCCTGGTCGGGCTGCTGATCGCCGCCGCCCTGGGTTGGCTGGTGCTGGATCTGCTGCTCACCGAGGCGGACCGGGCCACCCAGCCGGACACCCGGGCCACGCTGCGCATCGACGCGATCCGCACCGGCCTGACCGTGGTCGCCGGCACCGGTGGAGGGCTCGCCCTGCTGCTGGCCGCCCGCCGACAGTGGATCACCGAGCGCGCCCAGCGCCACCAGGAGAGCGTCGCCGCCCGGGACCAGGCACACCGGGACCGGGTCCAGGCGCACGCCGAGTCGGTGGCCGAGGCCGCGCACCGCCACCAGGACCGGCAGTCCTCGGCCGCCGAGCACGACGCGGCGGAACGGCGGCTTACCGAGCTCTACACCCGGGCGGTCGAGCTGCTCGGCAACGACAGCGCGGCGGTACGCCTCGGTGGCCTGCACGCGCTGGAGCGCCTCGGTCAGGACAACCCGGGGCAGCGCACGACGATCGCGGCGGTGCTCTGCGCGTACCTGCGGATGCCGGCGCCCGACGACGAGCCACGCGAGACGGAGGTCCGGCGCACCGCGCAGCGTGTGCTCACCCGGCACCTGCGCGCGGACGACGCGACCCACTGGCCGGAGGTCATGCTGAACCTGGTCGGCGCCCGGCTGGTCGACTTCGACGTCGCCGGCTGCACGCTCGTCGACGCGAACTTCACCGGCGCGGTGTTCACCGGCGCGACGACCTTCGCGGGCGCGACGGCGCGGGGGCGCCTCCTGCTCGGGGCGGCGACCTTCGGCGACGTGGTCTTCGAGGGCCTCACGGCCGACGGTGAGGTCCTGCTCGACGGGGTTCGGGGCGTCGGTCAGGCCAGCTTCGACGGGGCCGCCTTCACCGGGGGCCTGTCCTGCCGGCGCGCCGGCTTCGCCGGCCAGGTCTCGTTTCGTCGGGCGACCTTCGGCCAGCCGACCACCTTCGACGCGACCCGCTTCGAGGACGCCGTCTCGTTCCAGGACGCCGCCTTCGAGGGCGCCCTGTCGATGGAGCACACCGAGTTCGGCCGGTCGGCCGCCTTCCACTCCACCCGTTTCTCGAACATGGCGCTGTTCCGCTGGACGGTGTTCGGCGCGGAGGCGCTATTCGACAGGGCCCACTTCGCCGACGCCGCGAACTTCGGCCGGGCCCGGTTCCACAGCATGGCGAGCTTCCGGGACGCGCAGTTCAGCCGACCACCGCAGGTGGAGCAGGCCCGGGCGATGGTCGACGCCGGTCACCGCTGGCCGGCGGGCACGGTGACCGAACGCCTCGACGACGAGTGGCTCCTGCTGGTCGACAGCTGACCGGGCGCTGGCGCGGTCGGCGCAACGGGGTCGGCCGATCGTCAGTGCGACGCGGCCGGCGGGCGCAGCCCGTCCAGGGCCACGCCGAGCACCCTGTCGCGCTGCTCGGGTGACGGGAACTGGGCCATGGTGAGGCCACTGATCAGCCGCACCACGTCGTCGAAGCCGATGTCGTCGCGGACCACGCGGGCAGCCTGGGCCCGTCGCATCAGCGGTTCACCGGCGGCGTAGATCTCCGTCCGGCAGCTCTGGAAGATCTCGGAGTCGTGCAGCAGCTGCTCGGCGAGCGCCCGCTTGGTGGCGACGTACGCGACGAAGCGGTGCAGCCAGGCGACCAGCGCGTCCCACGGCGGCAGCTCGGCCAGGTCCTCGGCGGAGTTGCTCAGCGCCCGGACCTCCTCGACGTAGACCGCCTCGAACAGGTGCCGCCGGCTCGGGAAGTTGCGGTAGAGCGTGCCGATGCCCACCCCGGCCCGCCGGGCCACGTCCTCCAGCGAGGCGGCGGCGCCGTGCTCGGCGAACGCCTCGCGGGCAGCGGCGATCAGGGAGTCGTAGTTGCGCCGCGCATCGGCCCGCCTGGGCCGCTGGGCGAAGACCTCGGGCGCCTGCCCCGCGCTGCTCATGACGTGCGTCACCTCAACCTGGTTGCATCCGGAGGCACCCCTCCGCTAGCTTAGTGGAGGCACCCCTCCGGAATTGCCGGAGGCCTGCCTCCGGTTAGCTTACCTCGGGACCCGCACGATCGCCGCCTGGCCACCCCGATCGCCCGGACCCGACAAGCCCGCCCGCCAGAGACGACGGGTGACACACCTCCCTCCGTACCGTTATCAGGAGTCTTCTCTCGTGGCAGTGACCTCCCGACGCAGCTCGCGTCGGCTCACCTTCACCGTGCTCGCGGCCGGTGCCGGGTTCTTCGCGATGCTCCAGTCGCTGATCACCCCGGTGCTGCCGACCATCCAGCAGGACCTGCACACCTCCCAGAACACCGTGACCTGGGTGCTCACCGCCTACCTGCTCTCGGCGTCGATCTTCACGCCGATCCTCGGGCGGGTCGGCGACATGGTCGGCAAGGAGCGGATGCTCGTCGCGTCGCTCGCCGCGCTCGCTCTCGGCTGCCTGGTGGCCGCCGTCGCCCCGAACATCGGCGTCCTCATCGTCGCCCGCGTCGTGCAGGGCATCGGCGGCGCCGTCTTCCCACTCTCGTTCGGCATCATCCGGGACGAGTTCCCGGCCGCGCGGGTCTCCTCGGCAGTCGGCGCCATCTCGGCGATCGTCGCGGCGGGCGGTGGCCTGGGCATCGTGCTGGCCGGCCCGATCGTCACCGCGCTGGACTACCGGTGGCTGTTCTGGATCCCGATGGTCGTGGTGGGCCTGACCGCCGTCGCCGCCCACCTGTTCATCCCCGAGTCGCCGGTCCGCACCCCCGGACGCATCGACTGGCGCGCCACGGTGCTGCTCTCCGGCTGGCTGGTCGCGCTGCTGCTGCCGATCAGCCAGGGCGCGGCCTGGGGCTGGACCTCCCCCCGGGTTCTCGGTCTGCTCGCGCTCGCCGTGGTGCTGCTGGCCGGCTGGCTGGTCGCCGAGGTGCGCTCGGCCAACCCGCTGATCGACATGCGGATGATGCGCCTGCCCGGCGTATGGACCACCAACCTGGTCGCCCTGCTCTACGGCGCGTCGATGTTCTCCGTGTACGCGTTCCTCCCGCAGTTCGTGCAGACCCCGACCGTCGCCGGCTACGGCTTCGGCGCCAGCATCAGCCAGGCCGGTCTGCTCATGCTGCCGATGCTCGTCGCGATGTTCGTCGCCGGCATCGTCGCCGGCCGTCTCCAGGCCGTGTTCAGCGCCAAGGCGCAGCTCGCGTCCGGTGCCGCGTTCAACGTGGCCGCGTCCGCCATGCTGGCCACCGCCCACGACACCCGCTGGGAGGTCGCCGTCGCCGGTGGCCTGGCCGGTCTCGGCATCGGCCTGGCGTTCGCGTCGATGGCCAACCTGATCGTCGCCAGCGTGCCCGCCAGCCAGACCGGCGTGGCCACCGGCATGAACGCCAACATCCGCACGATCGGCGGCGCGATCGGCGCGGCCGTCGTCAGCGGCGTGATCACGGCCCACCCGCAGGCCAGCGGCCTGCCCCGGGAGACCGACTTCACGATGGGGTTTCTCCTCCTCACCGCGATCGCCGTCGCGGCCACCATCGCGGCCCTGGCCGTCCCGTCCGCCCGGCGATCGTCGGCCGGTCGCGGGCCGTCCACCACGACGATCATCGAGTCGGAGCTAGCCGGCGAGTTCGCCACCATGCCCGCGACCCGCTGAGGTTCGTCGACCAGTCGGAGCCCGGGACGGTCAACCGTCCCGGGCTCCGCCGTCTCCCGGGCTCCGGGCTCCGCCGTCAGGTGACGCAGAGCTGGGCGCTCAGCGTGGCGAAGCTCCACTCCGCCCAGCGCTGCGGCGACCAACCCCGCTCCCGCACCAGGATCAGATAGAGCTCCGGGCCGAGCAGGGCGTAGAGCACGTCGGCCGCCTGCGCGACGGACACATCGGTACGCGCGCCCGGCTTGCTCATCAGCGCCGTCGCCGCGGCTTCGTGCACCACGTACCGGGGGTCGACTCCCCGCGGCCAGATCGCGGCGACCTCGGCGTCCGTGGCGACGGCGGCATCGAGCATCCGGATGATCGGCGCGACCCGGTCCAGCACCACGGCGGTGCCGTCCACGTGCGCCCGCAACTGCTCCTGCGCCGTCCCGGCGGCCATGGCGGCACGGAACCACTCGCGGTCCATGGTGGCCACCGGCTCGTCGTCTCCGGCCACTGTGACGTCGACCAGCTCCTTGAGCAGCGTGCGCTTGTTGCCGAAGGCGAAGTAGATCGTCTGCACCGCCACCTGGGCCGCCGCCGCCACGTCCTGAAGATTCGTCGCGCCGTAGCCGCGCTCGACGAACAACTCCCGCGCGGCCGCCAGGATCTTCTGCCGGGTTTGTCGCGCCTTCTGGCTGCGTAGTCCGGAGCCCTTGACATCGCTCATGCGGGAGATTATCTCTAGAACAAGTCACTAGAAGTCAACTCTAGAGAGGAACTACAGCTATGTCTCTGCTCGTGATCACCCGGTTCAGCGCCGACCCCGCTCACGCAGAGCAGGTGCCCACCCGCCACGCCGACCTCGTGTCGGCGACGCGGGCGGCCGTCGGCGGCCCGATCGAGGCCCGACTCGGTCGCGTCGACGAGCGGCAGTGGGTGGGCGTGTGGCGGTGGGAGTCGGCCGAGCAACTGGCGGCGGCCCGGGAGGTGGCACCGGGCAGCCCCGCCGCCACGGCGGCGTTCGCGCTGGTCGACGACCACCCGACGGCCGAGGAGATCCCACTCGTCGACGAACGCTGATCGACCGACGAACCCTGGTGGAGGTCGGCCGCGCCCGGGCTCCACCGGGTGCGGCCGACCCGGGGATAGGCTGACCACTCCCGCCCGCGCGCCGCCTCCAGGATGTGTCCATGCCCGAACTGTTGACCGCCGACCGCATCGAACAGATCGGCGCCCTGGGCGTCAGGAGCCCCGACCCGGCCGCGCTCGTCGCCGAACTGGTGGGTGCCGTCGACGAGGGCCGGGTCGCGGACCCGGCCGACACCGGGTACGCCCTGCTGGTCGCCGCGGACATCCTGGAACAGGCCGGCGACCGCTCCGACGCGCTCGCCCTGGCCACCCGCGCCATCGCCGAACAACCCGACGAGGGCGCGTACGCCCGGGCGGTCCGCGGCGGCCTGCTGCTGCGCCTCGGCCGCGCCGACGAGGGTATGGCCGAGCTGACCGCGCTCCGCCCGCTGCTGGAGACCAGCCCCGACGCCACGTACCTGATCGACGAACTGGTCGAATCCGACCACACCGAGACGGCGCTGGAGTGGCTGACCGGGGCGCTCGACGCGATCCTGGAACGGACCCGCACCCAGCAGCACGAGTCCGAGGACGCCCAGGACGAGGCCGCAGCCATGATCTTCGGCCTGACCCAGCAACGGCACGACCTGCGCGAGGACCTGGGTCTGCCGCACGACGAGTACGACAACCTCGCCGACCGGTTGCGCGCCGCCACCGACCACGCCCTCGACGCCCTGGACGACGGCCCGGCGACGCTGCTCTTCTGGCCCAAGGCCGAGTTCGACGCGCTGCTGGTGCGGTGGCCGGCGCTCGCCGCGACCTACCCGCCCACCTGGGACGAACACCGCGCGAACCTCGAACGCGCCTTCGCCGACGCCTCCGGGCTGGGCGGCGCCCACCTGGGCGTGGCCGCCGGCACGGTCGCGGGCCTGGCGGCCTTCACCGAAAGCGCCGGCAGCGACCCCACCGAGGAGGAAACCCTCGACGAGTACGCCGACAGCCTCGACGAGGCCGGCGTGACCGCCTGGCCACCCGGCCGCAACGACCTCTGCTGGTGCGGGTCGGGTAGCAAGTACAAGAAGTGCTGCCTGCCCCGCTCGCGCGGCTGACGGCAGCCCGTCGCTCTTCCCGAGGAGGCAATGCCGTGACCGAGCAGGAGCAGCACGAGACAGTCGAGGACAGCCCGGTCGGCTGGGTCGCCAGCCACATCCGGCGCTACGTGCGGACCGACGGCGCGGACGGCGGCACCTTCCACGGCGTACCCTCGCTGCTGCTCACCACCCGCGGACGTCGCAGCGGCACACTGCGCCGCACCGCCCTGATGTACGGACGCGACGGCGACAACCACCTGCTGGTGGCGTCCAACGGAGGCGCGGACAGGCACCCGGCGTGGTACCTGAACCTGAGCGCCGACCCGACCGTGGAGATCCAGGTCGACGCGGAGCGGTTCGTCGGCCGGGCCCGGACGGCGACCGCCGAGGAGCGCGTCCGGCTGTGGCCGGTGATGACGAAGGTCTTCCCGACGTACGCGCGCTACCAGAAGGGCACCGAGCGGGAGATTCCCCTGGTCATCGTCGAACGCGCTAGTGAGGGAAGCGGATGACGGGAAGGTCGCCGCCGTCGCCGTACGCCTTACCTTCGCTGGTCAGCACCGAGGCGTCGTGCTCCAGGACAGCCATCACGGCGGCGGCCAGGTCGACCCGACCGGTGACAACCCGCCAGTACGCCAGCTCCTGCCAGTCCTCACCCCAGGTCGGCAACACCGCGCAGGCGGGACGTTCGAGCAGTCGGTGCAGCACCGCCCGCTCACCCGGGTCGTCCACCACCGCCAGCACCTCGGCCGCGACCACCGCCGGAACACCGAACCGCACCCCATCCTGGGCGACCTCGTGGATGGGTTCCGCAACATCCATCGAGCCAGCCACGTAGGCGAGCAGCGCGGACCGGTCCAGTATCAGCCGGACCGCCGGCCCCTCGGGGCCCGTCACGCCGCCGGCGCCTGACTGCCTGAACCGTCGAGCATCTCCGCCGCCGCACGGCGGGAACGGTCCCGCAGCGCGGCGCGTCGGCCAGGGGACCACTCCTGCTCGACCTGGGCGCGTTGGGCCCTGGCCCGGGCCTGGCCCTCCGCCGACACGGTCATCCCCCGGCGGGCCAACTCGGCGTCGAGATCCTCCGCGCGCATTCGTGCCCGGATCGTGTCGACCACGTACGCGCTGGCGTTGGGCTCCCGCTCCAAGCGCTCCGCCACGTCCTGCGGAAGCGAGAACGACTTCTTGCTCACCGATCCGGTCATACCAGCGAGCCTACCGAATCGCACCACGGATCGGCGGCGACACGCAGGGCTACCGCATAGTGACGTCGTCCGCTCAGGGTGTCCTTGGTCTGGGCGGCACGCGACGACAGGGCGTCCGCGATAGCGGCGAGGCGTCCTTGAGCCAGGTGATGTCGAGGTTCACCTTGTCGCGGGCGATCAGCTCCTCATACGAGAACGGCTTGAACCGCTCGGTCTCCACCCGCTCGACACGGTCCTTGCCCGGCAGGTAGCAGTCGACGAAATCCTGAAGGTGCTCGCGACGCAGCGGGTTCTGCCTCAGCGTGAAGTGCTGGTTGGTGCGGAAGTCGTACACCCAGAGTTTTTGGGTCCACGGCTCTTCACGGGCGCGCTTGCGCTCGAAGAAGAGCACGTTGGCCTTCACCCCACCGGCGTAGAAGATGCCGGTGGGCAGGCGCAACATCGTGTGCAGGTCGTACTGCTTGAGCAGCCGACGGCGGATCGTCTCGCCAGCGCCGCCCTCGAAGAGCACGTTGTCCGGCAGCACACGTCAGGATAGAGACAATGGCCGCCGTGCAGTGCCCCGCCACACCTGGTGAGAGCTCTCCGACAGAGGCTCGCACGACTTACTGGACGAGTGGACCCTCTGAGTCCGACGGGCTGGCGGAACCTGCCGCGGCTGCGGTGACTCCCAGCGCAATCGACCGCAGATTGTCCACAGTCAACCGCTCCGGATCGAATAGCACGTCGACTGCCACCCCTGGCGCGGCCAGCCAGAACGCTTCGGCGGCACCGATAAGGCCGGGATCCTCGCCGTGCTGAAACTCGGTGAACGCCCCGTCAGCAGGATCGCGCTCGTGGTACTCGGCCAGGAAGTCGCGTAACTCGGCGAGGGTTGCGAGCCGCTCTCCCCTGAGCACGTGCACGCGCAGGTCGACCCGGTGGCCGTCCTCGACCTGGCGCTCCCAGACCCGCGTGGAGACAGTGACGTCCTCCCACTCGGAGGTGAAGTCCGACACCAGGTCACCGACGCCCGACGGCACGAAGCTGATGCGAAAGCCGTCCAGGTCTCCACCGTCGCGGGCAGCTTGGTCGGGCACACCCGTCACCCGGCCGCCTCGATCGCCGCCTCCACCTTGTCCAGATAGTTGAACCACCACTCCCCCTCGTCCTTCGGGCGGAGCGACAGGAGACTCGCCGCCACGACGAAGGCAAGGACGACTGCACTGCCGGCTGGTAGCACTCCTGACAGCGGTCGGCCGGTCAGCACGGCGTCGAGGAAGGCTTCGACTTCGCCAGAGGTCACGGAACTCCAGGCCTCGACCTCGGCTACCTCGGCCGCCAACTGCTGAACTTGTTGTGGCGACGGTCTTCCCGCGCAGATGTCAGCACTGACGAAGGCAGAGATAGCGAAGAGCAGTTCCATGGCCGACCGTCGCGTTGGCTCGTCGGAGAACGTCTTCAGTGCCTCGTCGAATTCGCCCGGCTGCCGCTTGACGGCCCAGTGCAACGCGTCGCGGACGAGCTGCTCGACTCGCTCATCGATCTTCAACTGAACCTCCGTCGTTGTGCGATCTCGCCTTGTAAGCCTTGAGAGATCCCCAGGTGGCTACCGCTCCGAGTACGACGCCGGCCAACGCCTTCGGCAGCGCTGGCAGAAACTCCGAGACGGTCGCCCATGCTGTCGCCGCCGATGAGCCACCAACAGCAATCGCCTCTGGGCTGACCTTCTTCCGCCGTGTGGGCGGTGGCGCCTCCCGGCCCTCCCGACTCCGTGCCTCGCGTCGTCCGTCGCGGTCGGCCATTGCCAGCTCCAAGCGCGGAACCGCAGGCCGCAAGGTGATGTCCGCCGTTGCGGGTGGTTGGTGGGTTGCGCTGCCACCACCCGTTGTCAGTTTCCCAGCGCTCGGACCTTGGCGATCGTCTCCTGGACGTGCTGCTTGGCCGGGTCGCCACCCTGGGACGCCTGCGCCAGCGCCTGGCGGTACGCGTCGATCATGCCGACCAGCGGACCCGCAGCCACACCTTCCAGGGCACCGGCGACGAGTGCCCGCGCCTCGGCTGCATCCTGTGCCGCCGCTGCGGTCTTGGCCTTCGCCTCGTCCAGCTTCTGCGACGCCGCCGCCAACCTCGCGATGATCTGTGCCGCGCTCACGCGCACCTCCCCGTGGTCGACCATCGCCTCCACCACCGCACCGGCGGAGACCACCTGGGAGCGTACGAGATCCGCGCACCCAGCGCGACCGCTCGCTCGCCCAATCGTGACCACGCTGACGGAATTGGCGGACAAGACGTCGACCGAGTACGGCGACGGTAGATCTTGGACAGTTTCCGTCACGCGCGAACGAAAAGTGTCCAAGATCTGGAGTGGACACCCCGAATCCGGGCTCGGTCAGCGCTCGGCGACGAACACGCCGACCCCACCGACACCCTCCACCAAGCCTTCGACCTTCAGCGCGTTGATGGCCTGGCGAACGACGATGGCCGAAACGTCATGTTGACGGCACAGCTCGGAGGTCGAGGGCAGCTTGTCGCCCGGCGCGAGTTCGCCGGACTTGATCTGGGCGCGGATGCCGTCGGCGATCAGCGCCCACTTCGCTTTGGCGGGCATTGGTGTCTCCCAGGTCTGCCCCGCCATTCGATCACGAGCAACTTTGTATAGCAAGCAATGCGCGGACAGTGCTTGTGCTTACATCACCTGTTATATACGCTTGCCTCTGGCTGGCTCCCAGGTCTGCAAACCGGAGCTGGTCGTTCCCACCGCGCAGGGAGCGTCCGGTCGGTCGGTCCCCCCTTCCGGCCGGACGTGCCGGGGCGTGCCCGCACGCCACCCCACGCCCTGCCAACAGCACCCGGCAATGCCAGGAACAGCAAGGAGTACGACCCGACGGGAGCCTCCGATGCCCGATCGACCCGACGAATCCCCCACCGAACCACCAGCCGCACCCGAACCAGCACCCACACCCAGACAGCGTCCTCGCCTCGTCTCCGCGCAGGACGTCGAAGACGCCGACGATGTCCTGTTCGCTCATCCACCGCGCGTGGTGCGTCGCTGGCTCTGCGAGTGCGGAGTCGACTACCCCTGCACTGATGTGCGTTTCGCCCTCCTGGTGAAGTCCAGCGCCGAGGCGGGCGAATGAGCACCGACACGGTAGACGACCTGCGTGACGCCTGGTTGGCCACGATCTCCGCCGCCGACCGGGCCGGCGCGCACCTGCACGGGGCGGGGCCGCTCGGCCGACGGTTGCCCTGGCAGGACGCCGTCACGGAGTGCTGGCGAGCGTTGAGTCTGGTCTACGCCGGCCTGGCCGCGAGCACGCAACCGCCGGGCACCTCGGCCAGGCGATCGCAGGCAGGCTCGGACACACGATCATCGGGAAGCTCGGTCGGAGGCCTGCTCGCCGGTCTGTCCGCTGCTCGCGTCGATGCGGATCGGGCCGTCGCGTTGGCCGCCCGTGTCCGCTGGCGGTTGGGTGCGGCCGAGGACCAGCTTCGGCGTACCCGAATCGTGGCGGACGCGGTCGCGGCCCGGCAGTTCGCGGCGGCCATCACCCGGTTGGACCTGGTCGGGGCCCGGCTCGCGGTCGGAGGCCGCCGGATCGACCGGTCGGCGGCGGCGCTCATCGGTGTGCTGGCGGCACCGCCGGTACGCAGCGGTGGCACCTCGACCAACGGCGACGCCCACCGGACGGACAGCACCACAAGCGACAACCGCAACGCCAGGAGCAACGCCGCAGGTGCCACCCACCACGCCAGCAACAGCGCAAGCGATGCCGGAGGCGACACCCGCGACGCCGACAGCGACAGGGTCCGCGCCGAGCAGATCGCCTGCGGCTGCCACGCGGCGAGCGCCCTGGTTGCCGGGCGACGCCCACGAAGCATCAGGAGGAGACGATGGTGACCGATCCACACGCGGCGCTGCGCGAGCTTCTGACCGGGAGGCTGCGCGGCCACGAACGGCGGTTGCGCCGGTTCACCGAACGGGACTGGCGGCGGTACGGCGATCTACTCGCCGGGGCGCTGCTGGTGGCGGTGCGGCGGCGATTCGTCGCGGGGCAGGATCGGGCGCCGGTGATCCGGTTCGTGGCGTCCGCGCGGGAACGCTACGACACCGGCGGACACGACGTCGATCCGGTGTTGGCCGAGGCGCTGGTCTGGGCGGCACTCGGCGAGCGGCCACCGGTGCCCGACAGCGCGGCGGCGGTCGTCGCCCGGACGGTGCTGCTGCTCGGACTCCTTGAGGACGAAGGTCTCACCGACGGCGAACGCGACGAGATCCTCGCTGCCGCCGCGCAGGCCGTCGACGCCCCGGCGTAGGACGCCGAACGGCAAAGGACCGACACCTCCACCAAGCCCTCGCGGGGCGGCGCCGGGGCGGGCAGCGCCGTAGAGTCCGCGGACGGCGAGGGTGACGGCCGACGCGGGATGGGGGCGGCAACGTGACAGCTGCGGGTACGCCCGGCCGACGTCGGTTGGCTCTCGCCGCCGGGTTGGGCGGTGGTCTCGTGCTGCTGCTGGCCCTCCTGCTCGCGACCGGCTTCCGCGAGAGGCCCGCACCCGAAGCGGCATCCGAACCGGCGGCTCCGCCGGGCCAGGTCAGCCGGGACTGCGTCGTGCGGCTCAAGGGCCAGGAGGCGGCGGCGCTGTTCCTGCGGGACATTCCGGCGGACCGCTGGGGAGACCCGGTACGCGGAACTGTTTCGACGTCCAGCGAGCCGTACGTGCTCTGGCTCTTCGACGCCGAGTGCCGGCCACACCGGGCGGTCGAGGTGCCGCTGCGGACCACTCGAACGTTCACCGCCCAGGTGGGCCAGGTCTGGTACTACGCCGAAGCGTCAGCGAAGCAACCCGGCGACGGCTGCGCGTGCCGCGTCTTCGGTCTGTCCGACACGGAGCAGGAGTTCAGTGACACCGGACGCCTCAGCTACCGCAGCGAGCAGACGAGGACGCGATCGACGGCGAGGGCGGCCGTCAGACGCCGAGAGTCACACCTCGAAGTGACCCTCCGCCTGGGTCAGTGCGTCGGGCTCGGCCTCCGCCCGACGGAACGGACGACGACGCCGACGAGCCGATCCTCGGCGACCAACCCGTAGTGCCGCGAGTCGCGACTGGCCGACGGGTTGTCTCCCAGAATCGCCATTCGCCCCATAGGCAGTACATTGCCTTCCGGACACGGGACGTCTGCGGGCACCGGGCCTCCCGGCAGAGCGACCAGCCGCTTGATGACGAGTCCAGCCCGCGGCCGTGGTCCCGCCATCCGGGCATCGGGCGCCACCACCACGATGTCCCCCACGTTCAGGCTGGTTAGTGACGTCCGACGTACCAGCAGCCGGTCACCCGGCTCCAGGGTCGGCACCATGCTGTGGCCTTCCACGGTCGCTAGCAGGAACCGCCGCCGCATGGCTACGAGCACGGCCACCGCAGCGGAGACGACCAGCAACAGAGCGATCACCGACTGCATCGACAACCTCGTCACTCATCGGCCAGGTGCCTGGCCGGCATGCCACGGACCAGGACCGCGGGCAGCAGTCCGGCGGTAGCAGCGAGCAGGACGCCGAAGCCCGCCGTTCCGGCGGCGACGAGGAGCATCGCGGGTGTGATGCCACCAGCGAAGAGAAAGGTCGCGCCGAGCGCGATCCCGCCACCGGCAACGCCACCGAGCACCCCGATGACAAGCCCTTCCAGACACACCATGCGGACAAGTGCGCCATCCGACCAGCCCGTCGCCTGCAACACGGCGAACTCTGTCGCCCGTTCCCGCACACCGAGATAGAGGACGTCCGCCACGGCGGCGATGCTGAACACCATCAGCCCCACCACGGTCACCCGGTCGATCTCCCGGACGGTCAACGACACCCCGTCACCGAGCACCGTGCCGATGATCCGCCCCTTGAAGGTGACGTCGACGGCGACCGCGAAGGTCAACGCGGCCACGGCGATGGCGAGGCTCACTGCCGCGAGTGCGGTACGGCCTGGTACCCGTCGGGCGCCAGTCACCGCCATCCGCAGAATGGTCCGGTGCGTACCTGCTCGTGTACGGGCCGGCGCCAGGGCCGGCTGCAGGGCCGCCGCCGGGTAGGCGCCGGCGGCGCGCACCGCGGGGACGATCGCCGCGACGAGCGTCAGTGCGATGGCGACTCCGAGGGCCACCGCGACTCGCGACCATGGCACCTCGATGCCGACCGCAGCGGCGACCGGGATGGTGAGCAGCCCGGCCGCGACTCCAGCGAGCACACCCAGCAGGCCCGCCTCGCCGAGGATCAACGCGGCGAGGCGCCGCGCCGGCCAACCCTGGCAGGCAAGGATGGCAAGCTCACGGCGCCTGTCCCGCACTGCCGCCGACACCGCGTTGCCGACGAAGAGCACGCAGGTGATGAGCACCATGCCGAGCAGGACGCTGCTCTTGCGGTCGACCGCCCGCACGAGCACCGCCGCCACTCCCTTCTCGGTCCACATCTCGTGCACGGTGAGCGGGGGGCGGCCGTACCTTCCGGCGGGCAGGACCAACGTCTCCCTCGTCGCTGACGAGCCGAGGACGATGTCCACATCAAGGCCCGTGCGTGCGGCGATCTCCTCGGCCACGACGCGGACGCGCTCCCGTCCGACGGCGTCGAAGCGGTCGATCCCCGCCACCCGGACCCGGACGGCGCTCAGCGGCGCCTGGGCCCGCCCGGCGTCGGCGCCACGAAGCAGATCAGGCAGGGCCACCAGGTTGGTGAGCAGTTGCGGCGGGGCCGCGACATACCCGGTGATGCTGCTGGTGGGCAGCATGTCCTGGCCGCCGAGCGCACTGCTCGAACGCTGATCGGCCCCGCTCACCCGGGGCGCGACGAACGTTTCCATCGGCGCGCCGGTCAACTCCCGCCCTCGCGTGACGACGAGCGGGTCGACTGCCCCGACGACGGTGCCCTCGACGACCACTTCCTGGTCTGCCCGGGTGTCGTCCCCGATCGCACGCAGCGCGGTGTCCACGGCCAGTGGCGAGAACCGTTCGGTGTCGGCGGCGGTGCGCAGGCGCTTCGGTGGGTCGGCGGGACGCACCCGGAGCGCGTCGCCATCCCGGTCGTACGACGGTGACGCCACCGTCACCATGTCGTGAATGTCGATGGTCCCACCGCTCGCGGTGGTCGATGTCAGCCAGTCCGTCCAGACGGTGCCCAGCGCTCGCCGCACGGGCGGCAGTGCCGCGCCGGCATCGACCGCGAGCCGGGCCAAAGCGGGCCGGTCGTCGCCGGCCCTGACCCTGCCCGGTTCGGGCAGGACGCTGATCGCGACCGCGATCTGCTCGTCGCTGACCAGGCGGTCGGTCGCCAGCATCGGCACACGGGGCACCGGGTGCTCTCCCCCCGAGGACTGTGGCCGCTCAGCACCGTCCAGGTAGCGCCCCGAGGTCAGCGCGTGGTTCAAACCAGACAGCCGGGCCTCCTGATCCGGGTCGACCGCCGCAGCCAACAACGAGAAGCGGGCCGGCTGCCTGACGACGAGCCGATCCAGTACCGGAAGAGTCCGCCCCCGGGTCAGCACCGTCGCGTCCCGGAACGTGCCGTCGTCCATCAACTGGTACGCCCTGACCGCATGGCTGACCGGGCTGCGAGCGTCGTCCCGAAGCCAGTCGCAGACCAGCTCACGGTGACCGTCGCTGAGCATCTCCAGCGGGGGTTGGCTGGCGGCGGGACAGCGTTGGGAAACATACTCCGCCGACAGTTCGGTGCCGTCGGCGTACACGTGCACCTGCCGGTCGTTGGCGAAGTCCCGCACCGGGATCAACCGGTTACGGGTGACGTAGACGAAGGCGGGGGTGCCGGGAACGCGAGTCAGGCCCCGGTCGGCGATCGTCTCCGGCGACAACCGCAACAACTGCTGTCTGAGCCGCCGGTCGACCTTGTCGGTGAGGTCCACCGGCAGGCCGAGATCGATGCTGACATAGCCGACCATGGCCACGGGAGCCGCGATGTCGACGCCCTCGACTGCCTGGATGGTCCGCCACTGGTCGACCGAGAGACCACCGAACTGGCCGGAGAGGAAGTTGGGCCGGACCAGGCCCTGTCGCGTCTCCAATTCGCCCCGCGACCCGGCCGGCCGGACCAAGATGTCGTACGCCGAGCGGTAATTGGCCTGAACGACGCCGACGGCCTGCAGCCGGGAGGCCGTCGTCGCCCCGGTGAGCACACAAAAACCGGTGGTGGCCAACATGACGGCGCTGACAACGGCCACACTACGGCCCGTACGGTACCTGAGCTGAGCAATGATGATTCGGAGCAAGAAGTGGTTCCCGTCGCGTGCAAAACGGTCACCCGACCGTGGCCGGGTGACCGTTTTCAGTCAGCAGGGCGCGAGGCACCCGTTCGAGGTCCTCACGTTGCACGGACCGCAGGTCGTGCCGGTGCTGTCACAGCCACGGTCGCACCATTGCTCGACCTTGGTGCAGTTGCTGTCGCAGTAGCAGAGTCGCTTGAACGTCACACAGGCGGCCTGTGCAGTCACCTTCGGAACGAAGACGGCGAGCATCCGATCGCCGACCGAGCCGAGAAAACCGAGCATTTGTACCTCCCCGTACCTGAGGACCAAGTTCTCGAGAAGTTACCAGTCATACATCGATGACGCCGCCCCGTCCGTGCAGATGATCATCGATTCGTCAGTCCCGATATCCCGCCGCCTGCTGTGAGAACAGCTCGGTGTAGAGCCCCGGAACGGCGACCAGATCCTCGTGTCGCCCGGTCTGCACCACGGTCCCCCCGCTGAGTACGACAATGAGGTCTGCCGTACGCACAGTGCCGAGTCGATGCGAGACCAGCAGACTCGTACCCCCACCACGCAGACGCTCGAATCCCTGCTGGATCTCGTGTTCTGCCTCCGGGTCCAGCCGCGCGCTCGGCTCATCGAGGATGAGCAGGTCGCGACCGCCGCGCATGAAGCTGCGCGCGATGGCGAGCCGCTGCCACTGCCCACCGGACAGCATCGTCCCCGGGGTGGCGTCGTCGAGGTCGTCACCGGCGAAGAACACGCGGCTGAGCAGCGTGTCGTAGCCGTTCGGCATCGCTTGCAGAACCTCGTGCATGCTGGCCTCGCGGGCTGCGACCTCGATGCGCGGCCGGTCCGTCAAGGCCTCGATGGCGCCGATGCCGATGTTCTCGGCGGCCGGCAGTTCATAGGAGACGAAGTCCTGGAAGACCGCCGCGATCCGGGCACGCAGCTGGACCGGGTCGAGGTCCCGCACGTCCACTCCGTCCCAGAGGATCGCACCACGCTCAGGGTCGTAGTAGCGGCACAGAAGTTTGATGATGCTGCTCTTGCCTGCGCCGTTGCGCCCGACCAGAGCGACCGCACTGCCCGCTGGGATCGTCAGGGACACTCCGCGCAACACCCAGGGCAGATCCTCCCGATATCGAAACCACACGTCACGCAGTTCGATCCCCTGCCGCAGCGGGCCCACGTGACGAGGGCTCGCCGGCACCGGCAGGTCGGGCGCGGCCTCGACCACCGCAAGGTAGTGACCGAACATCATGAGGTTGGTACGCGCGCCGGCCAGGTCGCGCACCATGCCGAGCAGCGCCCCCTGCACAGCGGTAACGGCAGCGAGCAGCATGGCCACATCACCGATGGACACGGTTCGGGCCGCGGCTGCACGCACCACCCAGGCCAGGCAGCCTCCGGCGACAGCCGTCGACAGCATGGTCAGCAGAGCTTCCGCCGCGAGGGTGCGACGGTCCATCGACCGATCCACCCGGTCGGCCACGCGACGCTCGCGGAGCATGCGTTCGCGCAGGAACGAGCCGATACCGAACAGTCGAACCTCGGTGGCCGCGTCGACGTCGGAGAGCAGCTGACCGTAGAACAGCTCGCGGCGTTCGATGGGACCCACCTTGTTCGTGGCCTCGGCGCGGCGGCGGGCAAGAGCGAATTCGGCACCAACCGCAGGCAGCGTGCCGAGCAGGACCACGACTGTCAGCGCAGGGCTGACCGTGACCAGCGAGACGGCGAACCCGCCGGTCACCAGAACCTGCTGGAGCAGGTTCAAACTCACGGCAACCGTCTGCGCGGGGCCGGCACCACCGGCGTGGCGGGCGAAGCGCAACCGGTCCGCGAACTCCGGGTCTTCGAACCGGCCGAGGCCGACCAGCCGGTTGACGGTGGCGTAGAGCTGGTCCAGGGCGGCGAGACCAATGGCCCGGCTCTGCTCGGCACGAAGGTAGCGCAACAGCTGTGTCAGGAGTGCCGTCATGATGGTCGCCACGACCAGGCCGGCGATGGGCCAGGTCAGGTCCACCGCGTCGTCGGACGCGGTCAGCCGGTCGAAGACGACCTTCGTCAGCCATGCCACAGAAAGCGGCGCACCCGCGCCGAGCACCGTGACCACGACCTGCGCGACCGTGGTCCCCGCAGCCGTTTTCCAGGCCATCCGCCAGGCGACGAGGGCCGTGCGGGGCAGGTCGGTCACCGGGTGGCGGCCTCGGGGAGCATGTCGACCCGGTAGCCGGTGGCGGCCAGGACAGCGTCCTGGCCCATGAGGCAGAAGGCGGGGTAGCCGCGGAGGTCGAACGCCGAGGACATAGCTCCGTCGACGTTCGCCTCGAGGACGATCTGCGCCACCTGCTCGAGCTGCGCGACGAGGCCGGCGACCTCCTCGGGCGAACCCAGCACGACTGCGACCACATTCTCCCGCCCGCCGGGCATGGCGCCGGCGTAGTCGAGAAAGGCCGGCTTCTGCTCCTCGCAGGAGGGACACCGTGGCGAGAAGAAGGCCACGAGCATGCCGTCGCGCAGGTCGTCGCGGGTCAGCGCCCGATCGTCCACGGTGGTCACCCGGAATTCGTCGACCTGGGCGCCCGGCTGCCGGGTGAGGTCTTGCTGCTCGGGGAACTGCTGGCCAGTTCGGTTGATCAGCTCGGTGTGCTCCCGCAAGCGTCGGATCACAGCCACTGTGAGCAGGAGATTGAGCAGACAGATGATGCCGACGATGGCTATTGCGGCCCACGTGACTGACATGGTGAAGCCCCCGTGTGTGGAAACCCGATGAACGGCTCAGGTTAGCGCGGGTGCCCCGTGCGGGCTGCCCCGTCGTGACCCTCCGGCTAGGATCCGGGCAGACTCCAACGCCCAGCCGGAGAGCAGGTGTCCACTCATGACCCTCGCTGTGCAGCGAGTGGAGAACGCCGGGGCGTCCGTCCGGGCGAGCCACGTGACCAGATCCTTCGGAGCCGGTGCCGCGCGGATCGTCGCCGTCGATGATCTCTCGTTCACCGTCTCACCAGGGGCGGTGGTCGCACTGCGCGGTGCCAGCGGTTCGGGTAAGTCGACCCTGCTCCACCTGCTCGCCGGGATCGAGCGGCCCGACTCGGGGGAGTTGGTCGTCGCTGGGGTCGACCTGGGGCGAGCCACCAGGCGACACCTGACGCAGCACCGACGTCGGGTCGGGCTGGTATTTCAGCGGTTCCACCTGCTTCCGGCGATGTCCGTCTTGGACAATGTCCTCGCTCCCGTCATCCCGGTTCGGGTGACGTTCGACAAGGCTGCGCGGGCGAGGGAACTGCTGGCCGCCGTCGGGCTGGCAGGACGCGAGTCCGCAGCGCCTTCTCAACTGTCCGGTGGTCAGCAGCAGCGCGTGGCGGTGGCCCGTGCGCTGATTGGCTCTCCCGCGCTGATCCTCGCCGACGAGCCGACGGGCAGCTTGGACTCCACCACCGGAACCGAGATCATGGACCTGCTGCTGCGAGTCGCCGCCGAGCGGTCCACGACGATGATCATCGCCACGCACGACGAGGGTGTCGCTGACGCCTGCGACTACGTCATTTCGATGCGCGATGGCCAGATCATGGCCGGCGAGGCCGCCCGATCGGCCTGATCAGCGCAAAGATGTCCTCCATCGCCGTGACGAGGACGCCGAGGACCAACCCGCCGACACCGGCGAGCAGAGCGCCGGACGCCCCGAGTGATTCCGGTGCCGAGGCACCGGCCAGCCCGAGCACGGCCACGACCAGTAGCGTTCCGTTACGCACGATATGCGGCCAGCCCAGTGGGGTACTGGACGCTCCGAAACACCGACAGGTGGCCCGAGTGCCCTTCGCGACCGCCAGCGCGATGACGCTCGTGAAGGCCACCAGGAGGCCAGCGGCCAGGGCGAAGCCGATCTCGCCGGCCCAGCGCAGCGGAACCAGCAACAGCAGTGCGATGAGCACCTCGACGCTGACCGTCAGAAGTGCCGCCGGTCGTGCGACGGAGGTGGGCACTGGCATCTGACGCAGCGAGTCGACGAAACTCAGCCAGGCGGGTCTGCCGGAGACCTTGGTGTAGACGGCCACACCGAAGACCGTGACCAGCAGGAGTCGACACGCCACTTCCAGATACCGCACGATCGGCAACGTATCCGCCGTGCTCGTGCAAGACAACCCCGTCGCCCGCACCCGTCGATCTGAGCGAGCCTGCGATGTCGGCCGCGGGCGGCATTCTGCCCAGGGACGACCCCGCCCTCATTATGATCAGCGCAGGCCGCGCACCAGCAGCAGGTAGGCGCAGTAGGCCATCGGCACCACCAGGAAACAGATCAGGAACCCGAGCGGCAGATATCGCGGCGGGGTTCCGGCGACCATCGCGGGTCTCCCCCACCGACCCAGCACCAGGTACCCGCCGAAGAACGCCACCGCCGGCAACCCCGCGCAGATCCACGCGCCGAGCGTGAACCCGTCGACCAGACCGACCCCGGAGGCGAGCACCAGGGCCAGCACCAGCACCCCGGCGGCAACGCCGCACCCGGCATAGACGGCGACCGCCCGCGCCAACGGTGACCACGTCGGCAGGAGCGCCGGCCGCTGGGCCAGCACCTCCGCCTGCTGCCCGTGCCGGTCGGCCTCGTCGGCCATCCGCCGGGCCAGCTCCAATTCGACCGTCGGGTCGACCGCCGCCGCGCGCTGTGTGGGCACCCCGGCGCCCGCCGGGCTCACCGCGGTCGGCAACGCCAGCCGCGCCTCCCCCGCCGGCAGCTCGGGGTACGCCCCGCCCCCCGGCCGCCCCGGCGCGCCGGCTGCGCCGGCGTCTTCCCCGTCCCCGGTTCCGGGTGCGGTGGACGGGGCCGACCCTGGGCCGGGTGCGGACGGGGCCGACCCGGCGTTCGACGGTGGGCCGGGTGGCGGTTGGTCGATGCCGATGGCGCGGCCGAGCTGGTCGAGGCGGTGACCCTGGGCGGTCAGCCGCTGCTGGAGGTAGTCGACGGCGGCGTGCAGGTCACGACGGCGTGCGGCCTCGGTGGCGGCGTGCTGTTCGCCGGCGCGCCGCTGCTCGGAGAGCTGTCGGGCCAGCGCCGCGTACTCCTCGAAGGACACTGTCACCGCTCCCCGTCCGGTTCGTGCCCGTCGCCGGCGAACGGGACGATCAGGCGGGTGCGCTGGTCGTGCCGGTCGATCAGCAGCGCCCGGTCGGCGCGGGGCGTGTAGGCCAGGTCGTGCGTCCCGAGGTGCAGCGCCAACTCGGCGCCGGGCACGTTGAGGGCGACCAGGCAGGCGATGTCGTCGCGGTTCTGGGTGCCGCCGAGGTCGTCGGCGAGGCGACGCAGCCCGCGCCACCAACCGAGCAGGTGCACCCCCTGCCCGGGGCCCTGACGCAGGAGTACGCGTAGGTCGTCCAGGCCGGAGCGGAACGTGCCCGGGTCGGCGGCCCCGAGAACCGGCGCAGCGGCGTCCATGCCGAACACCACAAGGTACTCGCGACCGTCGGGTTCGGCGGCCAACGCGGCGATCCGGTCGCGCAGCCCGGCCGCGTCGAGACGCGACACCTGGTGACCGGCCGCCCGCAGGACCGCCACGGTGTCGTCGGCGACCGGGGCGGCGGCGGTGACCAGGGAGGCAACCTGGAACCGGGCGTCACCGGGAGCGTGCTGGCGGGCCAGGCTCACCGTCGCCGCGCGCAGCACGTCCGCGCCGGTCGGCGCGGTGCCCACCACGGCGAGGTGTCGACCGGGGGTTGCGTCCATCAGGAACAGGGCTGTGGTGCCGTGCACGTCGACGGTACGACCGACCAGGGCCATCGGCCGCCGGCCACCGGGACGCAGCCCGGCGAAGGTCGGGTCGTTCTCGACCCGCGCAGCCTCGTACCCCTTGAAGACCGCCGGTGCCCGCGAACCCGGCGGGCGGGCCTGCCACAGCGCGTGGCGCAACGCGGCGAGGTCAGCGGCGGCGGCGTGCGCGTCGGGAAACCGCAGCACGGTGTCCGCGCCGACCGCGCCGGCGGCGGTGTTGACCACCGCGGAGCCGACCGGCAGGGCCGCGGCGGCGTCGTTGAGCTGGTCGAGCACCCCACCCCCGCCGGGCAACGCCACCCGCAACGCGAACTGCCCGAAGATCGCCTCAGCCCGGCCGTAGAGGGCCTCGATGCCGGTCATGCTCTGGCTGGCCAGCACCAGGTGAATGCCGTACGAGCGGCCCTTGCGGGCCAACTCCTCCAGCAGGTCCACGGATTCGCGGGCCAGCGCGTCGTTGCCGGCCAACAGCACGTGGAACTCGTCGACGACCGCCACGATGCGGGGCAGCGGATTGTCACGGGGCAGGTCGGCGAGCTTGGTGACGCCGTGCCGCTTGAGCGCACCGGCCCGGCGTTGCGCCTCGCGGCGCAGCTCGCGCAGGACGGCGAGACCGTACTCGCGGTCGGATTCGATGCCGACGGCTCGGGCGTGCGGCAGCCAGGACGGGTCGCGGCCGGTGGGCACGAACTCGGTGAAGCTCACGCCCTCCTTGAAGTCGAGCAGGTAGAGCTGCAACTCGGCCGGCGGGTAGCGGGCCGCCAGCCCGTAGAGGACGTCGAGGAGGAAGACGGTCTTGCCCGCGCCGGTGCGCCCACCGACCAGCCAGTGCGGGGTGGCGTCGTCGAAGGCGAGCGTCAGCGGGGAGGTGCCGGCCCGGCCGATCACCGTCCGCAGACCGTTGCCGGCGGACTCGGCCCACCGCCGCTCGGGCAGCAGGTCGGTGAACGGCAACGCGTCGGCGCGTCGGGTGGCGGCCCCGAGGTGCTCGGCGAGCGCGCGTACCGAGGCGGGCGGCGGGTCACCGTCGAGCAGCACGGGTGCGGCGAGGCCACTGCCGTCGGCGCTGAACGGGACGCCGGGTGGGTCGCCGACGTGCGCGTACCCCTGGTTGAGCCGGACCGCCGTGGTGCCGCCCAGCGGCGGTGCGGTCTCGCCGGGCAGCCGGGACGGATGGCCGGTCAGCAGGACGCAGACGGCGGCGGCCGGGCCGGCGTGGGTGAGCGCGGCGAGCCGGGCCAGCTCGCGCGGCGGCGGCGCGGCGGTGGCGACCACCACCAGGAGGTGCCGGGCGGTGGGCCGGCCGTGCTGCGCGGCCCGGGCGTGCTGCTCGGCGGCGTCGAGCAGCGCGGTCACCTCCGCTTCACTGGTGGCCGGCGGGTCGAGCACCCCGGCGTCGAGCAGGGGGCGCAACGGACCGAAGGTGGCACCCAGCGCGGCCGTGTCGATGCCGGCGACCCGGACCTGACCGGGTGGCGCGGTGGCGACCAGTCGCAGCACCAACGCCCGCAGCAACCCGGCGACCAGCGGGGACCGGGCGTCGGTGTCGACGGCCAGGTGGTGACCGCCGCCGAGGGGGACGAGCACCGGGAAGTCACCGTCCGGGGTGGACGCCGCGCCGATCCGCACCGCGGCCGGCCCGTCGGTCAGCGGCGTGACGCCCGGAGCGGGAGTGGCGAGGGTGCCGCCGAGACGGGCGAGCCGGGTCACCAGGTCGTCGACGCCGGCCGAGCCGACGGCGGCCGTTGCCGTGCCGAGCGCGTTGCGGGCGTTGTCCAGATGCGCTCGGGCCGCCCGGTGGGAGTCGACCGCCTGCCCGTACGCCGACGCGAGCCTGCCCACCCTCTGCCCCCAACGCCGACGGCTGCCTGGTCCCAGGAACCCTAACGGACGTCGGTGGCACCCGGACAGTCCTGCCAGGACGTGTCACGCCGGGCCTGTCACGCGGGCCCGCACGGCACCGGTTCGGCGGTGTCGGCAAGCCCGCAGCGGAACACCTCGACCGGCGCGGTGACCACGTCCGGCACCTGCTCCACGCGCAGCAGGGCCAGCCGCTTGTCGACCGGCACCCCGGAGTCGGGGGTGAACCGGATCAGCCCGGCCACCCCCGGGTACCCCTGGCCGGCGTTCTGCCGGAGCACCTCGGCGTGCACGGCCACCGGGTTGACGGCGGTCGGCTCCCACCGTTGGCGCGGGTCGTCGTGGCGCAGCCGGGCGGCGAGGCTCTCCACCGCTCGGATGACCATCATCGCCGCGTCGTAGGAGAGGCTGACCCGTTCGCCGACCTGGTGGTCCGAGCCCGGTCGGCAGCGCGGCGGGTCGAGCAGGTCGTCGGCCTGGATCCAGGACAGGAAGGTGGCCCGCGCGTCGTCGTCACGTCGGTCCTGGGCGGCCCGCAGCGCGGCGCAGGTCGCCAGGGAGGCCTTGGAGACGTACGTGACGGGCAGGTTGCCGGGGGCTGCGGCGCGCAGCCCGGGATTGGCCATGTAGCGGTTGACCGAGTCGTCGGTGACGAGATGCCGGGGCGGGTTGCCGCCGCACTCGCGCAACGCCCGCAGGAAACCGTCGAACTCCGTCCAGCGGCCCGCGTAGAAGAGCAGGCCCGGGTAGCCGCACTCGTCGGTCAGCCGATCACCGGTGCTCCACTTGTCGAGGCGCGTCAGCCGGGGACCGAACCGTTGCCGGAGCCCGTCGACGAGCGTGCCCACGTACAGGTCCTCGGTGAGCGTGCTGCCCTCCAGCGTCGTGTAGTAGACGTGCGCCTCGTCGACCTTCAGCACCTGCTGGGCGTACGCGTCGACCATCTCCACCTGGTCGGTGTTGGGCGCGGAGATCTGCAGGTAGAGGCGGGAGTTCGCGTCCATCCGATCGGCGGAGAGCGTGGGCGCCAGCACCGGAAGCCCGACCCGGTTCAACTCGCGCAGCGCGCGGGCGGTGCTCGTCCGGCTCTCCACCAGACCGACCACCCCGACCACCGTGGGGTCGTCCGCGGCCAACTCGGCGAGCATCGCCACGGCCCGGTCCGCATAGATCATCTGCCGGCCACCGTTGGCCACCACGATCCGCAGCAGCGCCGCGCCGCCGGCGCTGGCCGACTCCTTCAGCAACGCGTACTGGGCGGTGGCCATGCCTTCGAGTTCCTCGCGCTCGGAGACGTACGACTCCTCGTCGGAGCGGGTCAGGTTGCCGGTCAGGGTGCCCAGGTAGACCAGGGTCAGGAAGGGTCGGCGTCGCTCGCTGCGCTCCCAGACCTCCTCGGCGGCGCGGTTCTGCGCGAAGATCCGCCGCTGGATGGTCCGCAGCCCGTCCTGGCCGGGGTCGTTGTTGAACACCTGCGCGGCGCTGTCGCTGTAGCCGACACACTCGCCGGGGGCGACCACCTCGACCGACACCCGGCCGCCGGTCACCGACGGGTGGCAACCCGGCCCCCACCGGCTGCCCACCCAGACGCCCAGCGCCGCGACCAGCACCAGGCAGAGCGCCGCCGGCAGGAAACGCCTCGACCACCAGGGCGGATCGGGCGCGGAGAACGGGCGGATGCCGCCCCGCGACGGCGGGCCGGTGTCGGTGTCGTCGGGGCGCAACGCCACCAGCCAGGCGGCCGGTCGGCGCAGCCGCCGCATCTCCGGCAGCGCCTCGGCCCACTCGTCGTACGCCTCGTCGGCCTCGGTCAACGGGTGCGGCTCGGGCAGCTCCGGTGGCGGTCGCCCGCCGGACACGACGATCAGCAGCGGGTCGTTGCGGCCCGTCTCGGTGCGGACGTCGCCGACCAGACGGACCAGTTCGCCGCCGACGTTGCCGGGCGCGACGTGGTCGACCAGCAGCACCGGGTACGCGGTGCGCCGCCAGTCCGACGGGCGCCACGGCCGACGCCGGTACGCCTGCCGCAGGTCCTCCAGGAACGCGTGCAGCAGCAGCTTGTTGACCTGGTCGGGTTGCTCGCCGTCCCGCCACCCGGCGGTGAGGCGTTCGGCGAAGCCGAGGAACGTGACCGACTGCCGGGGCGCGAGGTACTGCTGGCGCATGAACCAGTTGTAGTGCCGCCCGAGCACCGGCACCCGGCCGGAGACGGCGGCCCGGAAGACCACCCCCGGCACCGCGCGACGGACCAGCCAGAGCAGCACCTGGGAGACGATGCTGACCGCGTCACCGCCGCTGGGCGGCGCCTCGGGAGCACGGGTGCCCCGGCGGTCGCGCAACCGGCGGACCAGGGCGGCGCGGCTGTCGTCGGCGTCGACGCTGAAGCTGAGGCTCTGGTGCATCAGCCAGTCGGCGAGCGGGTAGTGCCGAAAGCGCAGCCGGGCGGCGCCGAACGCCTCCAGGGAGAACTGCCGGTGCAGCTCACGCAGCAGCGCCGACACGTCCCCGGCACCCGGCGGCACGTCGGCGTCCAGCACCGCGTGCGGCACCCGCCGCCGGGGGCCCTGCCCGAGGAACCGGCGCAGCGGTGTCATCAGGTCCGACGTGTCCGAGCGGACCAGCCAGAGCAGTGGCAGCCGGCGGTCGCCGCGACGGGGTCGCCGCAGCAGCCGGGCGAGCAGCCCGAACAGCTCCAGCCCGCCGGCCGGCAGCCGGTCCCGATTGCCTGCGGCCTGCCGCTGGCCGATCAACTCCCGCTTGGGCACCTCGGACCCCCGCACGCGTCACCTCCGATCCACACAGTGTGACCTTGCGGAGCAAGACACACCAGAGATCGACGCCGATCGGCGGTGTCGTGGGCGGCGACGTTCACCGTTGTCGATTAGGTTGACCTGGCGAACACCCGATGGAGGGAGTCCACCTCGTGCGACGAGCACTCACGGCGGCCACCGCCGCCCTGACCCTCACCACGGCCGGCACCCTGCTCGCCGGCACCCCCGGCCAGGCGGCCCCGACGGGCTGGGGCCGGCCGATCGTCACCGCCGCGCCGCAACCCGGCGCGTCCGGCCTGGGTGACACCTACTTCCCCGACTACGGCAACGGCGGCTACGACGTCGAGCACTACGACGTCCGGCTGCGCCACGACCCGGCCACCGACCTGCTCACCGGCACCACCACCATCCTCGCCACCGCCACCCAGGACCTCTCGACGTTCAATCTGGACTTCCTGCTCGACGTCGAGTCGGTCCGGGTCAACGGCTGGGCGGCGACCACCAGCACCGCCGGCGTCCACGAGGTGGTGGTCACCCCGGCCCGCACGGTGACCCGGGGCCAGCAGCTCACCATCGTGGTGCGCTACTCCGGCATCCCGTCGGAGACCCTGGTCGGCGGCTACACCGGCTGGACGCGGACCGACGACGGCGCGCTCGCCGTCAACGAGCCCGAGTCGGCGTGGTGGTGGTTCCCCAGCAACGACCACCCTCTGGACAAGGCCACGTTCGACATCTCGGTGTCGGTGCCCACCGGCGTCGAGGTGATCAGCAACGGTGTGCAGCCGAGGCCACCGGCGGCCGAGGCCGGCAACCGCACCCGCTGGATCTGGCGGACCACCTCCCCCACGGCCACCTACCTGGCTTTCCTGGCCATCGGCCAGTACGACATCGTCACCGACACCACCCCGAGCGGTCAGCCGGTGGTCAACGCGTACAGCACCTCACTGGGCGCCCTCGGGCCGGCCGCGCGGGCCAGCATCGAGCGGACCGGCGAGATCGTCGACTGGTGCAGCGGGATCTTCGGGCCGTACCCCTTCGAGACGCAGGGCGGGGTTGCCGGTCCGGTCGACGGCATCAGCTTCGCCCTGGAGACGCAGACCCGACCGGTGTACGGGCCGGGCTTCTGGCGACGCGGCGCCAACACGTACGTGGTGGTGCACGAGAACGCCCACCAGTGGTTCGGCGACTCGGTCTCGGTGGCCGAGTGGCGACACATCTGGCTCAACGAGGGTTTCGCCTCGTACGCCGAATGGCTGTGGTCGGAGGAGCAGGGTGAGGGCACCGCGCAGGAGGTGTTCGACTTCGTCTACGCCAGCTACCCGGCCGACGACGAGTTCTGGCAGGTGCTGCCCGGCGACCCGGGTGCGGGCCGGATCTTCGACAACGCCGTCTACGACCGGGGCGCGATGACGTTGCACCAGCTCCGGCTGGCCGTCGGGGACGACGCGTTCTTCGAGATCCTGCCGGCCTGGGCCACCGAGCACCGGTACGGCAACGGCACCGTCGCCCAGTTCCAGGCGCTGGCCGAGCGGATCTCCGGGCTGGACCTGGACGACCTGTTCACCACCTGGCTCTTCACCGCCGGCCGCCCCGACGTGGCCAGCGCCGCCCGCAAGGCCGCCCCGCCAGCCGAGCCGAAGTCCTGGGCCAAGATCCGCGAATCCCATGACCTGATGTCGCACTAACCCCCACCCACCCACCCCCGCCCCCACCCACCCACCCACCCCCGCCCTCCCTCCCGTCCCCGTCCCCGCCCCCGTCCCCACCCCCACCCCCGCCCCCGCCCCCGTCGATCATGGAGTTGTGGTGCCCCATATATCGGGCAGAGGCGATCACATCGCCCACCACAACTCCATGATCGACGGGACAGAGGGCGGGGGCAGGGCAGAGGGCAGGGCAGGGGACGGGGGGGGTTACGGGGTTGGGGGTGTTTTGGTGGTGCTTGCCTCGACGGCGCGGATGTGCCGGTAGGCGAACCAGAGGGGTGGGAACGCCCCGACCGCGAAGGACAGATCGACGAGCGTCCAGAACCAGGGGATGTCCCGGATCGGCCCGCAGATCAGCGCCAACGGGACGATGCCCGCGCAGGCGATCATGCCGACCTGCACCACCCAGACGTTGCGCACCGGGTCACGCAGTGGCCCCCAGAACGCGACCGCCAGCACCAGGTGGGCGAAGGCCAGCCAGTCGGTGCCGTACAGCAGGAACGGGTAGTCGTCGCCGGCCGTCACGAGCCCGGTGTGCACCCGCTCGATCCAGGCGACCAGGGCGGGCAGTTGGTCGGAGAGCGGGTCCAGCGCGCGCAGCAACCAGCGCACCTCGATCTCCAGCGGAAAGGCGGTGGCACCGCTCAGGAAGAGCCCGATCAGCACTATCCACAGCCACCGACGGGTCCGTCGTAGCCGCTCCTCGATGTCCATGATCGGAGCGTAACGATGATCTTCGTGCCGCCTTGTCCCGTACGTGTGCCACCGGGGGTGACCGCTGTCTCAGCGGCGCGCCACCGACCCGGCGGTGGCCAAGGTGGCCAACTCGGGGAGCCGGATCGGGCCCGATGGCACGCCGTCGGCGGGCCCGATCACGCAGACCGCCCCGGCGGGACGGACGATGCGGGCGGCCCGGAACGCCACCCGTCGTACCGGATGGCGCGGCCGGGGCGTGACCAGCGCGAGGGTCGCCGCGCGGGCGTGCTGGCGGTCCAGGGCGACCGCCGCCGCGACCGTGGCGATCGTCGCGGCGGCCCCGGCCAGGACGAGCGTCTGTCGCGGCCCGGCGTACTCGGCGAGCCAGCCGAGCAGCGGGGCGCCGACCGCGGCGGAGACCGAGCCGGTGACCGCCAGCGCGGCGAGCACCCGACCCCGCATCGCGGCGTCGGTGTCGAGTTGGGCGCGGGTACCGACGGTGGTGTCGATGACCACCGCGGCGGCGGCGATCGGCAGGATCACCGCCGCGAAGCTCACGGTCCCCGGGGCGAGGCCCGCGACGATCTGCAACCCGCTGGCGAGCAGGCCGGCGACGACGAGCGTCCGGTAGCCCAGGGTGCGGCGACGGGCCGCGACGAGGGCGCCGACCACCGTTCCGATCGCGAACACCGTCGACAGGACGCCGTAGCCGGAGGCGCCCGCGCTCAGCGGGCCGTCGCTCATCGCCGCCATCGTCACCTGGTAGTTGCGACCCAGGCTGCCGAGCACGAACGACAGGGCGAGCGCGACGAGCAGCACCGGCTGCCCCCGCAGGTAGGCGAACCCGGCCCGCACGCCGCTGCGGGTCGCGCCGGCGGCGGTCACCGCCACGCCGGCCACGGCCCCCGGGCGTACGGCGAACAGCGCCACCACCACGGCGGCGAAGCTCGCCGCGTTGATGCCGAACAACAGGGCGGGGCCGACGGCGGCCACCACGACGGCGCCGAGGCTCATGCCGAGGATGCGGCCGGCGGAGTTGGAGAGCGACCCGAGCGCCAGGGCGTTGCCGAGGGTCTCCCGGTCGACGAGGGTGGAGGCCCAGCGCCCCATCACCGGCCCCTCGATGGCCGAGACGGCACCGGTGGCCAGCGAGATCGCGAAGATCAGCGGTAGGCCGCCGAACCCGGTCAGGGCGGCCGCGCCCAGCCCGGCGGCGAGCGTCGCGTGCGCCGCCTGGGCGGTGATCAGCAGCGGGCGGGCCGGCAGGCGGTCGGCCAGCACACCGCCCCAGACGCTGAGCAGCAGTGTGGGTGCCGCCTGGAGGAGCACGGCGAACCCCATGGACGTCGCCGAACCGGTCTCCTTCAGGACGTACCAGTTGACTCCGAGGACCTGCATCCAGGTGCCGATGACGGAGACGAACCCGGCGAGCGCCCAGATGCGGTAGTTGCGATGGCGCAGCGCGGCGAAGGTGGCACCCGTGGCCACGACGAACCTCCAGCGATCGGCGGCTTGATCATTCAGGCCGATCGCGGTGCGGCTCGGCAGCCGACAAGTCTTGCCACCTTAAACCTGTTTGCCCACATTTGTGAGCGGCTTCACCAGCGGGAATACCCGGCCGGTGCGGCAGCAGCCTGCCGCACCGGCCGGACAACCCCACCTGTCAGCGAACGGCGAGAGCCTGCGCGGCCGGGCCGACCGGGGCCGGCAACGCACCCACACCACCGAGGTAGGAGTGGATGGCGGCAGCCGCCGCCCGACCCTCGGCGATGGCCCAGACGATCAACGAAGCGCCCCGGTGCATGTCACCCGCGACGAACACCCCGTCGGCGTCGGTCTGCCAGTCGTCGCGGGCGTCGACAGCGCCCCGCGGGTTGCGGGTCACCCCGAACTGCGCCAGCAGCGGCTGCTGCTCGGTGCCCTCGAAACCGATCGCCAGCAGCACCAGATCCGCCGGAAGCTCCCGCTCGGAGCCCGGCACCACGGTGACGATGCGCCGGCCGTCACGCTTCTCGACGGTCACCTCGGCGATCCGAACCGCCCGCACCTGGCCGGTGCCGTCGTCCACGAACTCCTGCACCGCAGCGGCGAAGACCCGCTCGCCGCCCTCCTCGTGCGCCGGGTAGCTGCGCAGGATCCACGGCCAGGTCGGCCACGGGTCCCGTGCCTCGTCGCGCTCCTGCGGCGGCTGCGGGTACAGGTCGAGCTGGTGCACGCCCGCCGCGCCCTGGCGGTGGGCGACGCCGAGGCAGTCGGCGGCGGTGTCCCCACCGCCGATGATCACCACGTGCTTGCCGGCCGCGTCGATCGGAGTGCCGTCCGGCAGCACCGCCGTCGCCAGCCGGCGCTCGGCGGCCTCCTCGGTGGTCGCGCCGGCCACCGCCCGATTCGCTGCGACCAGGTGCGCCATCGCCTGGTGTACGCCCCGAAGCGCCCGCCCCGGGGTCTCCGGAGTGTCCCGGCCCTGCAACGCGCCGCAGGCCAACAGCACCGCGTCGTGCTCGGCGCGCAACTGCTCGGCGGTGACGTCCACCCCGACGTTCACACCGGTGCGGAAACGCACCCCCTCGGCGGCGAGCTGGGCCAACCGGGCGTCGATGTGCCGCTTCTCCAACTTGAAGTCGGGGATGCCGTACCGGAGCAGACCACCGATGGCGTCGTCCCGCTCGTACACCGTCACGACGTGACCGGCGCGGGCCAGCTGTTGGGCGGCGGCGAGGCCGGCGGGCCCGGAGCCGACGACGGCGACCGACCGGCCGGACGGCGCCGGCACCGGGCGGGGGGTGAACCCACGCGCGGCGGCGGCGTCGGCGATCTCCACCTCGACCTGCTTGATGCTGACCGGCTGACCGCCGGAGATGCCGAGCACGCAGGCCGCCTCGCAGGGCGCCGGGCAGAGCCGACCGGTGAACTCCGGGAAGTTGTTGGTGGCGTGCAGCGACTCCACCGCCGCGTCCCAGTTGCCGGTACGCACCAGGTCGTTCCAGTCCGGGATGCGGTTGCCCAGCGGGCAGCCGTCGTGGCAGAACGGGATGCCGCAGTCCATGCATCGCGTGGCCTGCTCACGGACCAGCTCCTCGCCGGCCGGCGGGTAGACCTCACGCCAGTCGCTGATCCGCACCGACACCGGACGGCGGGCCGGCAGTCGCCGGTCGTAGCGCAGGAAACCGTTCGGGTCAGGCACGTGCCACCTCCTGGGCCGCCACCCGCGGGGCGGGCGGCACCGGCATCGCCGGCACAGCGGGTGCGGTCAGCGCTGTCATGACCGCGTCGTCGACGTCGCGGCCGGCGGCTTCGGCGGCCCGCATGATCTCCAGCACCCGGCGGTAGTCGCGGGGCACCACAGCGGTGAACTCGGCCACCGCCTCCGGCCAGCGCTTGAGCAACTCCTCGGCGACCGCCGAGCCGGTCTCGGCCACGTGTCGCTGGATCAGGTCGTGCACCAGCGCCTGCTCCTGCTCACCCAGCGGCGCCAGATCCACCAGCTCGGTGTTGACCCGCGCACGGTCCAGGTGGTGCACGTACGCCGTGCCACCGGACATGCCGGCCGCGAAGTTACGGCCGGTCGCGCCGAGCACCACGACCGTGCCACCGGTCATGTACTCGCAACCGTGGTCACCGACACCCTCGACCACGGCGACCGCGCCGGAGTTGCGCACCGCGAACCGCTCCCCCACCCGGCCACGCAGGAAGACCTCGCCCCCCGTGGCTCCGTACAGGATGGTGTTGCCGGCGATGATCTGGTCCTCGGCCCGCTGCCCCGGCGCGGCGTCGGGGTCGAGGAACGGCGCGGCGGCGTCCGGGCGGACGACGACCCGCCCACCGGAGAGACCCTTGCCCACGTAGTCGTTGGCGTCCCCGTGCAGCCGCAGGGTCACCCCACGCGGCAGGAACGCGCCGAACGACTGCCCGGCCGTGCCGTTCAGCACGAACTCGATGGTGTCGTCCGGGAGCCCGGCGCCGCCGAAGCGACGGGTGACCTCCCCGCCGAGCATCGCGCCGACGCTGCGGTGCTCGTTGCGCACCGCCACCTCGACGCGCACCGGGGCCCCGTCGGACAGCGCCGGACGGGCCAGCGCGATCAGCTCGTTGTCCAGGGCCTGCTCCAGGCCGTGGTCCTGGGCGCGCACCCCGCGCCGGGCCGCACCGGCGGGCAGCTCCGGCAGGTGCAGGACGGGCGCCAGGTCCAACCCGTGCGCCTTCCAGTGCGCCAGGGCCGGGGCCACGTCGAGCAGCTCTGCCTGCCCGATGGCCTCCTCGATCGACCGGAGACCCAGCTCCGCCAGGTAGCCCCGGACCTCCTCGGCGAGGAAGAGGAAGAAGTTCTCCACGAACTCCGGCTTGCCGGTGAACCGCTCCCGCAGGACCGGGTTCTGGGTGGCGATGCCGACCGGGCAGGTGTCCAGGTGGCAGACCCGCATCATCACGCAGCCCTCGACGATCAGCGGGGCGGTCGCGAAACCGAACTCCTCCGCGCCGAGCAGCGCCGCGACCAGCACGTCCCGGCCGGTCTTGAGCTGGCCGTCGACCTGCACGGTGACCCGGTCGCGCAGCTTGTTCAGCAACAGCGTCTGCTGCGCCTCGGCCAGCCCCAGCTCCCACGGCGTACCGGCGTGCTTGAGCGAGTTCATCGGGGACGCGCCCGTGCCGCCGTCATGGCCGGAGATCAGGATGACGTCCGCCTTGAGCTTCGCCACCCCGGCGGCGACGGTGCCGACGCCCACCTCGCTGACCAGCTTGACGTGCACCCGGGCCGCCGGGTTGACGCACTTCAGGTCGTGGACGAGCTGGGCCAGGTCCTCGATGGAGTAGATGTCGTGGTGCGGCGGCGGGGAGATCAGACCCACGCCGGGAGTGGCGTGGCGGGTACGCGCGATCCACGGCCAGACCTTGTTGCCGGGCAGCTGACCGCCCTCGCCCGGCTTCGCACCCTGCGCCATCTTGATCTGGAGGTCGTCCGCGTTGACCAGGTATTCGCTGGTCACACCGAAGCGACCGCTGGCGATCTGCTTGACCGCCGAGCGGCGGGCCGGGTCGTGCAGGCGCTCGACGTCCTCGCCGCCCTCACCGGTGTTGGACTTGCCGCCGAGACGGTTCATCGCGATGGCGAGTGTCTCGTGCGCCTCGGCGGAGATCGACCCGTACGACATGGCGCCGGTGGCGAACCGCTTGACGATCTCGGAGGCCGGCTCGACCTCCTCGATCGGCACCGCCGGCCGGACCCCGGTACGCAGGGTGAACAGCCCGCGCAACGAGCCGGCCTGCGCGGCGAGCGCGTCGACCTTCGCGGTGTACTCCCGAAAGACGTCGTACTGCCGAGTCCTGGTGGCGTGCTGCAACAGGAAGACCGTCTCCGGGTTGAACAGGTGCAGCTCACCCTCGCGACGCCACTGGTACTCGCCACCGACCTCTAGCCGGTCGGAGGCGACGGTGCCCGGCGACGGCCAGGCCAGCGCATGCCGGGCGGCCACCTCGGCGTGCACGCCGGCGAGGCCCACCCCGCCGATCCGGCTGGGGGTGCCCCGGAAATACCGCTCGACGAGCCGGCTGTCGAGACCGACCGCCTCGAAGACCTGCGCCCCGCAGTACGAGGACACCGTCGAGATGCCCATCTTCGACATGATCTTCAGGACGCCCTTGCCGAGCGCCTTGGCGTAGTTGCGCACCGCGGCGGCCGGCTCCACCCCGGCGAGAGCGCCAGTGGCGATCAGATCCTCCACCGACTCGAACGCCAGGTACGGGTTGACCGCCGCCGCCCCGTAACCGATCAGCACAGCCGCGTGGTGCACCTCCCGACAGTCGCCGGACTCCACGATCAACGCCGCCTGGGTACGCGTCTGCTCGCGTACCAGGTGCTGGTGCACGGCGGCGGTGAGCAGCAGCGACGGGATCGGCGCCAGGTCGGCGTTGGAGTCCCGGTCGGAGAGCACCAGGATCCGTACGCCGTCCTCGATCGCCTCGGAGACGTGCCGGCAGATCTCGGTCAGCCGCGCCTTGATCCCGGCGGCGCCCTCCCGGACGCGGTACAGCCCGGACACCCGGACCGCCTTGAAGCCGGGCAGGTCGCCGTCCTCGTCGATGGAGAGGATCTTCGCCAGCTCGTCGTTGTCGATGATCGGATGGGGCAGCACGATCTGCCGGCAACTCGCCGCGCCCGGGTCGAGCAGATTGCCCTCCGGCCCGATCGTCGACGCCAGGCTGGTCACCAGCTCTTCCCGGATGGCGTCCAACGGCGGGTTGGTGACCTGGGCGAAGAGTTGGTGGAAGTAGTCGTAGAGCAGCCTCGGCCGGGTGGACAGCGGCGCGATCGGCGTGTCCGTACCCATCGAACCGAGCGGCTCGGCGCCGGTGCGGGCCATCGGCCCGAGCAGGATTTTCAGCTCCTCCTGGGTGTAGCCGAAGGTCTGCTGCCGGCGACGCACCGAGTCGTGGGTGTAGACGGTGTGCTCGCGGGCCGGCAGGTCACCCAGCTCGATCAGCCCGGCGTGCAGCCACTCGGCGTACGGCTGGGCGGCGGCCAACTCGGACTTGATCTCGTCGTCGTGCACGATCCGACCGGCGACGGTGTCGACCAGGAACATCTTGCCCGGCTGGAGTCGCCCCTTGGCGACCACGTGGGCCGGGTCGAGGTCGAGCACGCCCGCCTCGGAACCGAGCACGACGAGGCCGTCGTCCGTCTGCCACCAGCGACCCGGGCGCAGCCCGTTGCGGTCCAGCACCGCGCCGACGATCTCACCGTCGGTGAAGGCCACCGACGCGGGACCGTCCCACGGCTCCATGAGGCTGGCGTGGAAGCGGTAGAAGGCGCGCTTGGCCGGCTCCATGCCGGGGTCGTTCTCCCACGCCTCGGGGATCATCATGAGCACCGCGTGCGGCAGGCTCCGCCCCGCCAGGTGCAGCAGCTCCAGGACCTCGTCGAAGTTCGCCGAGTCGGACGCGGCCGGGGTGCAGACCGGGAAGACCCGCCGGATGTTGCCGGGCAGGTTCGGCGAGCGCAGCAGCGCCTCCCGGGCCTGCATCCAGTTGCGGTTGCCCCGGATCGTGTTGATCTCGCCGTTGTGGGCGATGAAGCGGTACGGGTGCGCCAGCGGCCAGGACGGGAACGTGTTGGTGGAGAAGCGGGAGTGCACCAACGCGATCGCGCTGTCGATCCGCTCGTCACGCAGATCCGGGTAGAACGCCGGCAACTGGTCGGGAGTGAGCATTCCCTTGTAGACCATGGTGCGGCTGGACAGCGACGGGAAGTACGCCGGGACGCCCCGCTCGGCGGTCTCCCGTTCGGCCTGCTTGCGCAGGCTGAACGCCACCCGGTCCAGCTCGATGCCGTGCAGCGGCGAACCGGCCGGCCCCTCGGGCGCGTCGGTGAGCCGACGCGCGGCCAGGAAGAGCTGCCGGACCCGGGGCATCGCCGCCAGGGCCGTCTCGCCGAGGTCGCTGCTGTCGATCGGCACGTCCCGCCAGCCGAGCAGGTCAGCGCCCTCCACCAGCGCGTACTTCTCGACCACCCGCCGGGCACGCGCCTCGGCGTCGTCGTCGTCGGGGAGGAAGACCAGCCCCGTCGCGTACTCACCGGCCGGGGGAAGCGCGAAGTCGGCCACCGCGCGCAGGAACGCGTCGGGGACCTGGATCATGATGCCCGCGCCGTCGCCGGTGTTCTGCTCCGCGCCTCGGGCGCCGCGATGGTCCAGTCGACACAGGGCACCGAGCCCGTTGGCGACGACCGCGTGCGAACGCCGGCCGTGCAGGTCCGCCACGAACGCCACACCGCAGGCGTCGTGCTCCTGCGCGGGGTCGTAGAGGCCCTGGGCGGATGGGTGGGGGTCGGGCATCGGGGACGCCTGCGGGCTGTGCGGGTACGGCTGTGTCATATCCGCGTACGGCTGAGCCACCGGGCCTCCTGTCGTCACTCAGGTTGGATCATGGTGGGGACGACGTCGGCCCGTGGGTCTATTGAGTCTACGTTAGGGCGACGCTCGCACGGCCACCTGAGATTGATCACACCGTCCACAGGCTGGGACGTGTAGTCTCGCGCGGTGGATCCGCTCAACAAGCACGTCTTCGACCGGTTGGAACGTTTCTACGACGCGGTGCCCCGCGACGTCGCCGGTGCGGAGGAGCATGGCGGGCTGGTGCTGTTCGTCCGCGAGGGCAACGGATGGCCGTTCTACGCCCGCCCCCGGCTCGACGCCGGCGAACCGCCGTCGCTGGCCGACGTGACTTCGGTTCGCGAGCGGCAACGCAAGCTGGGCCTGCCGGAAGCCTTCGAGTGGGTGCACGAGACGACCCCCGACCTGCTGGCGGTCGCCCGCTCGGCAGGGCTGCACGTGCTGGAAGCGCCGCTGATGGTGCTCGACCCGACCGCGCTGCCCGACCCGGCGACGCTGTCCGACGTGACGGTACGGGTGCTGGCCGCCGAGTCCCCCGACTTCGCCGCCGACGTCGCCGCCCGACGCGCGGTGGCAGCCGTGTCGTTCGCCGCCGCCGGCACCGCGACCGGAGAGGCAGGCCCGGCCGAGCGGGACGCCGCGGTCACCGAACTCGAACTCGCCGCGCTCGACGAGGAACGCGCCCGGATCGCCGACGGCCGACGGATCTCCGCCCTGGCGGGCACGCCGACCGAGGGTGCGCTGGCCAGCGGCATGGCCATGCGCGTCGACGACGTCGCGGAGATCGCCGGGGTGGCCACCCTGCCGGCCGCGCGCCGACGCGGACTGGGCGCCGCGCTGACCGCCACCCTCGCCCGGGAACTCCTCGCGGCCGGCACCGACCTGGTCTTCCTCTCCGCCGGCAGCGAGGAGATCGCCCGGGTCTACCTGCGGGTCGGCTTCCGCCGCATCGGCACCGCCTGCATCGCCGAACCCGCACCCCTGATCCCCTAACGCCACCCCCACACGTCCCCCTGCACCCACCCCGCGCTCCCGTCCCACCCCACCCTCCCCCGCCCCGCCCCGCCCCGCCCTCTCCCGCCCCGCCCTCTCCCGCCCTCTCCCGCCCCGCCCTCTCCCGGGTCGATCATGGAGTTGTGGTGCCGGGTTAGGAAGGGTTTGTCACGCTTGGTCCACCACCACAACTCCATGATCGACGCGGAGGGCTGGGGGCGCGGGGCGCAGGCGCGGGCGCGGGCGCCGGGCGCGGGCACGGGCGCCGGGCGCGGGTGGGGCGGGGGGTGGCGGGTCAGGTGGGAGGGCGCCACTGGGCGGCGGTGGCTGCGGCGCTGGAGAGCAGCCGGGAGTTGATCGTGCCGAGCGCGGCGTCGCGGGCGCGCAGCGCCAACCGACCGCGGGCCTGGAGCACCGCCGACATCCGCCGCGTCTGCCGGACCACCGTCGCGGCGCGCGGGCGGCGCACCCGGTCGTACGCCTGAACGGCGTCGGGCAGCCGAGCCTCACGGAGCAGGGTGGCGAGCGTGGCGGCGTCCTCGAACGCGAGGCAGGCGCCCTGCCCGAGGTGCGGTGGCATGGCGTGCGCCGCGTCACCGAGCAGCACCACCCCGCCCGGGCCGGCCGGAAAGCCGTACGCCCGGGGCAGCGGCCGCAGCTCGCGGACCTCCTGCTGGACCAGGTCACTCGGATCGGTGGCGTCGAGAAGCGCGCCGATCGGGTCGGGCCAGCCCGCGTACCAGCGACGGAGCAGGGCGAGCTGGGTCTCCGGCGGTTCGGGGCGGGGCGCGCCGGCGGCGGTGGCCACCCAGTAGATGCCTCCCCGGGTGGAACCGCCCGACGAGCCGCGCTCACCCAACGACGCGGCCACGAAGCGGTAGCCGGCGCCGAGGATCTCACCGACCAGCGGTTGGTCGTCGGGGAGCCGAGGCGCCTTGTACCAGGGGATGACAGCGCGCCAGGCGGCACATCCGGAGCTGACCACCCGGGATTCGGGGGCGAGTTGGCGGCGGATGCCGCTGTCCGTGCCGTCGGCAGCGACCACCAGGTCGACCTCAAGGGTCTGCCGCCCGTCGCTGACCGCCGGTCGCTCACCCGGCTCGACCCGGACGTGGCGCACCGTCACGCCGGTACGCAGGTCGACCCGCTCGCCGAGGCCGGCGATCAACGCGTCGTGCAGGTCCTCACGGTGCACCACCACCGGCATCCGGTCGGCGGGGATGGGCCGGGGCTGCACGAGCCAGTGCCCGTCCGGGCGGCGGACCCCACCGTCGGGCAGCGGGGTGGCGATGGCAGCCAGGCCCGCGCCGAGGCCGAGGGCTTGCAGCGCGCGGACACCGTTGGGCCAGAGCACCACGGCGGTCGGCTCGGGCCGGACCCGTTCGGCGCGCTCCATGAGGGTGACCATCCAGCCGGAGCGGGCCAGCGCGCCGGCCACCGCGAGGCCACCGACCCCGGCGCCGACCACCACCGCGCTTCGCATCGGTGTCGCCCCCGCTCAGCTGTCCCGGTCGGCGGGCCGGGCACCCGCAACGTCAGCCCGGTCGGCGGGCCGGGCACCCGCAACGTCAGCCCGGTCGGCGGGCCGGGCACCCGCAACGTCAGCCCGGTCGGCGGGCCGGGCACCCGCAACGTCAGCCCGGTCGGCGGGCCGGGCGCCCGCAACGTCAGCCCGGTCGGCGGGCCGGGCGCCCGCAACGTCAGCCCGGTCGGCGGGCCGGGCGCCCGCAACGTCAGCCCGGTCGGCGGACGGATCGCGTGCCGGGTCGTCGTCGGTCGACGTGCCGCCGACGACCGTGTCGCCGGTGCGGGACGCGTCGCCGATGCGGGACGCGTCGCCGATGCGGGACGCGTCGCCGATGCGGGACGCGTCGCCGGTGCGGGACGCGTCGGTGCCGGGCTCGTCGGTGCGCGGTCCGGCGGCCTCGTCGCCGGCGGGCCCCGGCGGCACGACGCCGCTCTCCTGCCAGGCGGCGTACTGCTCCTCGCTGACCACCCGGTAGCCCTCCGGCGCGGCGGTCCGCGTCGGGGTCTCCCGCTCGGACAGGTCCACCTGGGACAGGTCGGACGCGGGGGGCGGGGTCGGCGTCGTCGTCGCGCCGAGCGGGATCAGGAACTCCTGCGGGCCGCGTACCCGCACGAAATAGATCAACCCGCCGAGGAAGACCAGGGCGGCGGTCCAGACGTTGAGTCGGACGCCGAGGATCTGGTTGGCCTCGTCGGTGCGCATCAGCTCGATCCAGAACCGACCGGCGGTGTAGCCCATGACGTAGAGCGCGAAGGCCCGACCCCGACCCAGCTTGAGCCGGCGGTCGAGGAGGAGGACCAGGGCGACGACGCCGAGGTTCCACAGCAGCTCGTAGAGGAAGGTCGGCTGGTACAGGCCCGGTTCGAGGATCGGCTGCCCGGCGTCGTCCCGCAGGGCGTGCCCCGGATTGTCCGGGTCCATCCGGTGGATCTCCAGGCCCCACGGCAGCGTGGTGCGGGCGCCGAACAGCTCGTTGTTGAACCAGTTGCCGAGCCGGCCGACCGCCTGGGCCAGCGGCAGCCCGGGCGCGAGCGCGTCGGCCACCACCCCGAACGGGATACCGAGCTGCCGGGCCGCGATCCACGCCCCGACCGCGCCACCGGCGACGGCGCCCCAGATGCCGAGACCGCCCTCCCAGATGGCGAACGCCTTCATCGGGTCCCCACCGGCGCCGAAGTATTTCTCCGGCGAGGTGATCACGTGGTAGATCCGGGCGCCGATGATGCCTGCCGGCACCGCCCAGACGGCGATGTCGAGCACCGCGCCGGGCGCGACGCCGCGCTGCCGCAGCCGGCGCTCCGTCACCCAACAGGCCAGCACGATGCCGGCGATGATGCAGAGCGCGTAGGCCCGGATCGGCACCGGCCCGAGTTGCCAGACCGCGGTGCTGGGGCTGGGCAGGGCCGCCTGGGGGGACAGCGAGGCGAGGGTCACGGGTGCACACGCTACCGCTGCACACCCCCACCGCGGCACCCCGGGCCGCCGGAGCCCGCAACTCGGTGACTTCTGGTTTGCACCCCCGTACGCTCTTTGTCCATGAGCGCGCTCACCTGGGCGGTCGCCGCGGTCGTCACCGACGACACCGGCCGGGTGCTGCTCTGTCGACAGGGTCGGGGCGAGCGCCGCTACGCGCTGCCCGGTGGACGCCTACGTCCGGCGGAGAGTCCGGTGCGGGCAGCCCTGCGGGACATCCGGGCGGAGACCGGCTGGGACATCGAACTGGTCGACCTGATCGGCGTCTACCACCTGATCGGCCCTCCGGGGGAGGCCGCGGCCGGCCGCGTCGGGCCGCGGCCCGACGTCCTCGTGCACGTGTTCCGGGCCCGTGCCGCCGGGGCCCGGCCCGCCGCCGCGCCACCGCCGGGCTGCCGGCTGTCCTGGCACTCCCCCGACGTGCTGCCCGAGGCCGTCACGCCGCTCACCCGGGCCGCCGTCACCGACGCTCGTGCGGGCCGCTCCGGCGTACTCCAGGACGTCGCCTGCGTGCCCGACACCCTGGACCTCCCACCACCCTCGGCGACCCTCGCCGGGCATAAGGGTCAGCCGGCAGCCGACCAGGTCGGACGGTCAGGGACGGGACAGCCGCCGGAACAACGCGGCGAAGCCGCGGACGGTCCCCTCCGCCGCACCCGACGATCCCGGGGTCCGCTCGCGTGATCACCGACCGCACCCGGCCGGGCGTCTGCGACAGACACACATGGCCCGGGTGCGCCGCACTGCGGAAGGCGTCCCGGCACGAGTGTTCAGGTCCGAGCGCCCGAAGAAAGGCGGATCGCTCAGCGGGTGGGGGTGCGGACGCCCTCGGCGAGTTCGGCGCTGAGGGTACGCAGCGCGGCCAGCCCGTCGGCCTCGGTGGGCGCGTCGAGCACGCACCGGACCAGGGCGCTGCCGACGATCACCCCGTCGGCGTACCCGGCGACGGTGCTCGCCTGCGCGCCGGTGCCCACGCCCAGACCGACGCCGACCGGCAGGTCGGTGACCGCCCGGACCCGGGAGACCAGCGTCGGAGCGGCGTCCGAGGTGCTCGCCCGGGCTCCGGTCACACCCATGACGGCGGTCGCGTAGACGAAGCCACGGCAGTGTTCCACCGTCATCGCCAGCCGAGCGTCGGTGGACGACGGCGAGACCAGGAACGTGCGGTCCAGACCGTGGGCGTCCGAGGCGGCGAGCCACTCGTCGGCCTCGTCGGGGATCAGGTCGGGGGTGATCAGGCCGGTGCCGCCGGCTGAGGCGAGGTCACGGGCGAAGACGTCCACGCCGTACCGCTCGACCGGGTTCCAGTAGGTCATGGTGACCACCGGCGCGCCGGTGGCCGCCACCGCCTCGATGATGCGCATCGTGTCGGCAGTGCGGACACCACCGGCCAGGGCGATGTCGCTGGCCTTCTGGATCACCGGCCCGTCCATCACCGGGTCGGAGTAGGGGATCTCCACCTCGATGACGTCGACCCCGGCCTCGACCATGGCGACCATCGCGGCGATGCTGCCCTCGACGCTCGGGAAACCAGCCGGCATGCAGCCGACCAGCAGTGCCCGCCCGTCGGCGCGGGCCTTGTCGAAGGCCAGCCCGATCCGGCTCATCTCACCGCTCCTTGTCGAGGATGCCGAAGTAGTCACCGGCGGTGTGCACGTCCTTGTCGCCCCGCCCGGAGAGGTTGACCACGATGGTGGGTTCCCGACCGAGCTCGGCGGCGAGCTTCGGGGCCAACGCCACGGTGCCGGCGAGCGCGTGCGCGCTCTCGATCGCCGGGATGATCCCCTCGGTGCGGCAGAGCAGCTCGAACGCGGCCATCGCCTCGTCGTCGGTGACCGGCAGGTAGTTCGCCCGGCCGGTGTCGTGCAGCCAGGCGTGCTCCGGCCCGACTCCCGGGTAGTCCAGACCGGCGGAGATCGAGTGCGACTCCAGGGTCTGCCCGTCGGCGTCCTGCAGCACGTACGTCCGGGTGCCGTGCAGCACACCGGCCGAACCGCCGGTGATGCTCGCCGCGTGCCGGCCGGTGGCCACCCCGTCGCCGCCGGCCTCGAAGCCGTACAGCCGCACGTCGCCGTCTCCGACGAAGGCGTGGAAGATGCCCAACGCGTTGGACCCACCACCGACACAGGCGGTCACCGCGTCCGGCAGCGCGCCGGTGAGGTCGAGGCACTGCTGGCGGGCCTCGTCACCGATGCCCCGCACGAAGTCGCGGACCATCGCCGGAAACGGGTGCGGGCCGGCGGCGGTGCCGATCAGGTAGTGCGTCTCGTCGACGTTGGCCACCCAGTCCCGCATCGCCTCGTTCATCGCGTCCTTGAGGGTGCGCGATCCGTTGGTCACCGGCACGACGGTGGCGCCGAGCATGCGCATCCGGGCCACGTTCAGCGCCTGCCGCTCGGTGTCGACCTGGCCCATGTAGACCACGCACTCCAGGTCGAACAGAGCGGCGGCGGTCGCGGTGGCCACACCGTGCTGGCCGGCGCCGGTCTCCGCGATCACCCGGGTCTTGCCCATCCGCTTGGTGAGCAGCGCCTGGCCGAGCACGTTGCGCACCTTGTGCGCGCCGGTGTGGTTGAGGTCCTCGCGCTTGAGCAGCACCCGCGCGCCGACCTGCGCGGAGAAACGCCGGGCCTCGTAGAGCAGCGACGGGGTGCCGGCGTAGTCGCGCAGCAGTGCCCCGAACTCCGCCCGGAAGGACTCGTCCGCCATCGCGGCGCGCCACGCCCCGTCGAGCTCGTCCAACGCGGCCACCAGGGCCTCGGGAACGAACCGACCGCCGAAGCGGCCGAAGTGGCCGGCGGAGTCGGGCTGCGGGCCGGCCACCGGGGCCAGCGCGTCGGCGCTCATCGGGATTCCTCTCGGTGGGGCGTCACGTCGGTGCGGGGTCAGCGCACCGGCCGGGGCGTTGCGGGGTGGTTGCCCGCGTTGACCAACTCGGCGACCGCCTCGCGGGGGCTCTTCTGGGTGACCAGGCCCTCGCCGACGAGCACCGCGTCGGCGCCCGCGGACGCGTACCGGATCAGGTCGTGCGGGCCACGAACGCCGGACTCCGCGATCTTGACGACGCTGCTGGGCAGGCCGGGCGCGATCCGCTCGAACACCGACCGGTCGACCTCAAGGGTACGCAGGTCACGGGCGTTGACCCCGATCACCTGCGCGCCGGCCTCCAGAGCCCGGTCGGCCTCCTCCTCGTCGTGCACCTCGACCAGCGCGGTCATGCCCAGCGACTCGATCCGCTCCAGCAGACCCATCAGCACGTTCTGCTCGAGCGCGGCGACGATCAGCAGGACCAGGTCCGCGCCGTGCGCACGCGCCTCGTGCACCTGGTAGCTGGAGACCACGAAGTCCTTGCGCAGCACCGGCACGGTCACCGCGGCGCGGACGGCCGCCAGGTCGTCCAGCGAACCGCCGAACCAGCGCCCCTCGGTCAGCACACTGATCGCCCGAGCCCCACCGGCCGCGTAGTCGGCGGCGAGATCGGCCGGATCGGCGATCTCGGCCAGCCGGCCCTTGGACGGCGACGAACGCTTCACCTCGGCGATCACGGCGACGCCGGGCTTGCGCAGTGCCGCGTACGCGTCCAGCGGCGGCGGCGCCGCCGCTGCCAGTTCACGGATCCGCTCCAGCGGAACCTGCTCCTGGCGTCGGGCGACGTCCTCACGTACGCCAGCCAGAATCTCGTCGAGCACGCTTACGGACGCTGCCTGACCGGCGTCGTCCCCCTCCGCGTGCGCATGCTCAGCAGTCACCAACGGACTCCCCTCTCCGGGCGTCATGGGCCGATGCTAGGGGCAGCCGACCGACGCCGAATGCCGGGGGTATGGCGCTGCTCACGAAAAGGGCTGCGGCATAATGGCCGACTTGCCGTGAACGGTGTGTCACGCAGCGCCACCTCCGGTATCGACCGCCGTCACGCGGTGCGAGGCCCGACGACCACGGTCGGACCGGGCCGATCCATCGATCATGCCACCAGTCGCCGGTCGGCGCGCGACGACAACAACGTCGGTCGATGTTGTGAGCAAGCTCAAGGTCGGACGGACGGCCCTGGTCACGGCCCAGGCGCGACAGTTGACCGGGCGGTCACAGCGGCGAAACCTCGGCCGACGAGCATCGTCCTCGGGCAGACTCAATGGCGCGCCTGCCCCCGACCGCCGCAACTCCTCGTGCGAGGTGACCATGAGCATGTCCCAGCCGCAGCCGACCAGCGGGTTGACCACCATCTCACGGACAGTGGCGTCGCTCGCCGTCGGCGTGGTGCACACCGTCGAACGCGCGGTGGTCGGCGAAGGACGGATGCGGACCGCACGCGGCAACGCCTGGGAGGCCGTCTGCGCCGACCGGGCCCGCGCCGACCAACGCGCCGAACTGAACCGCCTGGTGGCCGAACTGACCGCCGCCCGCGCCGCCGCCCGTCGGACAGAGCGCGAGCGTCAGCCGGTCGGCTGACACCCCACCGGCCGCGCCGGCCGACGCGTCAGTCGGCCGTCGGGTCCTCGCCCCGGTCCAGAGCGTCCCACGCCTCCGTCGTCCGCCGCCCGGCCAACGGCGCCGACGAACCCTCCGGACCAGCTGGCGCCGACCCGCTCTCCGGGCCGGAGCGCGCCGGCCGTTCGTAGCGAGCGCCCATCGCCGGCCAACCGCCGCCCCGCAGCGCCGTCCAGCAGCCACCAGCGGCAGCCACCAACCCGCCGAGCAGGCACAGCGCCGGCCACTGCCGGCTCACCGAGCCACCCACGTCGGCGACCAGCCCGTAGCCGCCACCGGCCGCCACTGACAGACCCAACACGCCGAGCAGCCCGCCGAGCACCCGCCGCACCCGGCCCCGGGTGGCCAGCACCGCACCACCACCCGCCAACGCCACCACGGCCAGCGCCGGCAGCCACGGCAACAGGCCCGCGCCGCTGCGGGTGTCCCGCACCGGCGGCAGCGGCGCCGGGCGCACCGTCACCTCGACCGACCAACTCCGCGTCGCAGCCCACAGCGCCAGGCCCGCGCCGACCAGACACAGCAGGACGGCGTACGTCAACTCGCGCCGCCCCACAGCCGACCGCTCGCTCACCGAACTGGCCTTTCGTTCGCGACTGCGGGGCTCCGCTGCGCTGCACTCCTCACGCTCACCGAGCCGGCCTCAGTGTTTCGGCGGCCGCGATCGCCGCCAGCACCGCGGCGGCCTTGTTCCGCGTCTCCTGGTCCTCGGCGGCCGGGTCCGAGTCGGCGACCACCCCCGCACCGGCCTGCACGTAGGCGCGGCCGTCGCGGATGAGCGCCGTCCGGATGGCGATCGCCATGTCCAGGTCACCGCCGAAGCCGAAGTAGCCGACAGTGCCCCCGTAGAGACCACGACGGACCGGCTCCAGCTCCTCGATGATCTCCATGGCCCGCACCTTCGGCGCGCCGGAGAGGGTGCCCGCCGGGAAGGTCGCGGCGAGCGCGTCGAACGCCGTCTGATCGTCACGCAGCGTGCCGGTGACGGTGGAGACGATGTGCATGACGTGGCTGTACCGCTCGATGGTGGCGAACTCGGGCACCTCCACGGTGCCCGGCTGACAGACCCGGCCCAGGTCGTTGCGACCCAGGTCGACGAGCATCACGTGCTCGGCCCGTTCCTTCGGGTCGGCGAGCAGCTCGGCGGCGAGCGCGGCGTCGGTGGCGGGAGTGTCGCCGCGCGGTCGGGTGCCGGCGATCGGGTGCAGCAGCGCCCGCCGTCGCCCGTCCTCGGCGGCGGTGACCTTCAGGTGCGCCTCCGGTGACGAACCGACGATGTCGAACCCGTCGAAGCGCAGCAGGTACATGTACGGGCTCGGGTTGCTGGTGCGCAGCACCCGGTACACGTCCAACGGGTCGGCGTGGATCGGCCGCTCGAACCGCTGGGAGAGCACGATCTGGAAGCACTCCCCGGCCCGGATGGCCTCCTTGGCCGCCTCCACCGCCTTCGGGTACCCGTCAGCCGGCGTACGGCAGAGCACCTCCCCCACCGGTGGACGCTCGACCGTCGAGATCATCGGCGGGATGGGCCGGGACAACGCGGTGGTCATCGCGTCCAGTCGGCCCACCGCGTGGTGGTACGCGGCGGCGACCTGCGGGGCGCGGTCCGGTGCGTCCGACGGTGGCAGCACCGCGTTGGCGACCAGGATCGCCGAACCGTCGTAGTGGTCGAGCACCACCAGGTCAGTGGCGAGCATCATGCCCAGCTCCGGCACACCCAGGTCGTTCTCGGTCAGCTCGGGCAACCGCTCGAAGCGGCGGATCAGGTCGTAGCCCAGGTAGCCGACCATGCCCCCGGTCAACGGCGGCAGCCCGTCGGAGGGATCCCCGACCGGGCCGGCCAACGCCGCGACGGTCTCCCGCAGCACCCGCACCGGGTCGCCCTCGGTGGGCAGCCCCGGCGGCGGCTGGCCGAGCCAGGTCGCCACGCCGTCCCGCTCGACGAGGGTCGCGCTGCTGCGTACCCCGATGAAGGAATAGCGCGACCAGGCCATGCCGGCCGATCCGACGCCCTGCTCGGCGGACTCCAGCAGGAACGTGCCCGGCCCTCCGGCCAGCTTCCGGTAGACGCCCACCGGGGTCTCCGCGTCGGCCAGCAGCCGTCGGGTGACCGGCACGACCCGCCAGCGGGCCGCCGTCTCGGTGAACGTGGCCAGGTCCGGGGTGACCGCGCCGTCGGTCACGGCTGGGCCTGGGTGGTGACGGGCAGTTCGGTGAAGAAGCAGGTCCGGTGCCCGGTGTGGCAGGCGGCGCCGACCTGCTCCACGCTCACCAGCAGCGCGTCCCCGTCGCAGTCCAGGGCGACCGAACGGACGTACTGGTGGTGCCCGGAGGTGGCCCCCTTGACCCAGTACTCGCGGCGGCTCCGCGACCAGTAGGTCGCGCGGCCGGTGGTGAGGGTGCGGTGCAGCGCCTCGTCGTCCATCCAGGCGACCATCAGCACCTCGCCGGAGTCGTGCGCACGGACCACGGCGGCGACCAGGCCGTCGGCGCTGCGGCGCAGCCGGGCGGCGATGGCCGGGTCGAGCCGAGACGGGCGAGCCGGCTCGGACGTCACCGGGCCGCTCGGATCGCTGGGGACGCCGGTCGCCGGCGCGTCAGGTACGGGCACAGTGACCAATTGTCCCGCACGCGGCGCGGGTACCGGCGACCGCTCCCGGTCGTGCTGCGGCGCAGGCGCGACGGGTCGGGCCAGTTGGGCCACGTAGCGGTCCAGCCGGCCGTCGACCAGGGCGGCGGCCAGGTCCGCACCGGAGGTGTCGGCGATCTCCTCGGCGTACGGCCGGATCAGCGGCAACGTGCCGGCGACCAGCCGCACCGCGGCGGCCCACAGCGCGCTGGTGGCGCCCGGGCGCAGCCCGAGGCAGAGCAGCATGTCGGCCCGGTATCCGGGTGGGGCCACCGGCAGGTCGAGGGCCGCCGCGAAGGCCGCCCGACGGGAGTGGACCCGCACCGAGGGGTTGGCCGGGCGCAGCACCGACGGGCAGAGGCGGGCCAGGTCGGCGACGGCGAGCCGGACCCCGAGGCGGTCGTTGACGGCTCGGGCCGCCGCGGCCTTACCCAGCGTGGCGATCATTTCCTCGAGTCGGGGTGGCTCGGCGGGCTGGCAGAGCACCGGCAGGTCGATCCGGGGCCGCCAGTGCGGGTCGGCCCAGAGCAGTCGGGCCGGCGTGCTGACCGGTAGCCCGAACGCCCAGTCGGCCGGTTCCCCGAGTCGGTGCACCCAGGAGCGAACGTCCCGGGCGGCCACCGACACGTGGGTGACCCGGCCTGCGGTTTCGGCCAGGTACGCCCGTCGGGCGGCGTACGGGGCGCCGCCGACCAGCACGTCGAGATCGACGTCGCTGTGCGCGGTGGCCGCGCGGCGGGCGTGACTGCCGCGCAGCAGGATGCCGACGACCGGCCGCTCGGCGGCCTGTCGCAACCGCGCGGCCCAGTCCTCGAGAAAACCGCTGTCCGGTAACGGAGGGTGACCCACCGCGCCATCGTGCCGTACGCCCGATCAGCGCGCAATGCCCGTTGGCGGACTCAGTGTCCGGTCCGGAGCCTACTGCCCGTTCTCATGCTTCGTGCGACGACGGGGCGGCGTGACGCGTTGCGTCGGGATCAGTAATTCATCTAGCGTTGATTTCAACAGATGATGAGTTCTCTTGGAGGTGCGGGATGGACGACGCGATAGCCGTCCGGGACCTGGTCGTCGACCGGGGCGGGCGGCGTGTGCTGGACGGCATCAGTTGCCGCGTCCCGCGCGGCGCCGTCACGGGTCTGCTCGGCCCCAGCGGCAGCGGAAAGACCACGTTCATGCGCGCGGTGGTCGGGGTGCAGCTGGTCAGCGGCGGGACGATCACCGTCCTCGGACGACCGGCGGGCACCCCGGCGCTGCGGCACCGGGTCGGCTACCTGACCCAGGCGCCGAGCGTCTACGCCGACCTGACCGTGCGGGAGAACGCCCGCTACTTCGCGGCCCTGTACGGCCGGGGTCGGACCGAGGCCGACCAGGCGATCACCGATGTCGGGCTCGCCTCGGCGGCCGGTCAACTCGTCGCCACCCTCTCCGGTGGTCAACGCAGCCGGGCCTCCCTGGCCTGCGCGCTGGTCGGAGAGCCGGAGCTGGTCATCCTCGACGAGCCGACAGTCGGTCAGGACCCGGTGCTGCGCGCCGATCTGTGGGCCCGTTTCCACGCGATGGCCGCCGCGGGCACCACCCTGTTGGTGTCGAGCCACGTCATGGACGAGGCGGCCCGCTGCGACCGGCTCCTGCTGATCCGCCAGGGGCGGCTGATCGCCGACGACAGCCCGGCCGCCGTCCGCGCCACCGCCGGCGTGGACGACCTCGACGAGGCGTTCCTGCGCCTGATCCGGGCCGGCGAGGCGGGTCCGGCCACCATGGACGCGACGAACGGGCGGGAGCAGTCGTGACCCCGCGGATCCTGGCCGCCACCACCGGTCGCATCCTGCGCCAGCTCCGACACGACCGGCGCACCATCGCGCTGCTCGTGGTGGTGCCGGCGGCCCTGCTCACCCTGGTCTACTTCATGTACGCCGACCAGCCCACCCCACCCGGCCAACCGACGACGTTCGACCGGATCGCGCTGGTGATGCTGGGCATCTTCCCCTTCGTGATCATGTTCCTGGTGACCAGCATCGCCATGCTCCGGGAACGCACCTCCGGCACGTTGGAGCGGCTGCTCACCACACCGCTGGGCAAGCTCGACCTGCTCTTCGGTTACGGCATCGCGTTCGGGCTGGCCGCCGCCGTACAGGCCGTCGTCGCCGCCGGTGTGGCGTACTGGATCTTCGGTCTGGAGACCGCCGGCAGCATGGGGCTGGTGATCGGGATCGCCGTCGTCGACGCCGTGCTCGGCGTCGCGCTCGGCCTGCTGTGCAGCGCCTTCGCGCGCACCGAGTTCCAGGCAGTACAGTTCCTGCCAGTCGTGGTGATCCCCCAACTGCTGCTCTGCGGGCTGTTCGTGGCCCGCGACCAGATGGCCGGCTGGCTCCAGGCGCTCAGTGACGCCTTCCCCCTGTCGTACGCCATCGAGGCGTTGCAGGAGGTCGGCGCCCACGCCGAGCCGACCGGCCGGATGTGGCGGGACGTGGCGGTGGTGCTCGGGGCGGTGGTGCTGGCGCTGGTGCTCGCGGCGGCCACCCTGCGCCGGCGCAGCGGCTGAGGCTGCGGCAGCCGTGGGTCGACCGGCCCACGGCTGCCCACGTGGACGAACGAGGGGCGGCGATGACGCGGCGGACCGGCCGGCGACCCGGCAACCCGGACACCCGGGAGGCGATCCTCGACGCCGCGCGCACGACGTTCGCGGACCGTGGCTTCGACTCCGCGTCCATCCGCGCCATCGCCGGCGCGGCCGGTGTCGACCCCGCTCTGGTGCACCACTACTTCGGCAGCAAGGACCAGCTTTTCCTCACCGCCATGAACTTCCCGGTCGACCCCGCCCAACTGGTGCCGACGGTGCTCGCCGGTGATCGGGACGGCGCCGGTGAGCGCCTGGTGCGCACCTTCCTCGGCGTCTGGGACTCGCCGGCCGGCAGCGCCGCGCAGGCGCTGCTGCGGTCCGCGGTGAGCAACGAGTGGACCGCTCGGCTGCTGCGCGAGTTCGTCACCACCCAGGTGCTGCGCCGGGTGCTCGAACAGCTCGACGTCGACCCGGCCCAACTGCCGCTGCGCGGTTCGCTGGTGGCCACCCAGATGATCGGCCTGGCGATGATGCGGTACGTGGTGCGCCTGGAGCCGGTCGCGTCGGCGGCCCCGGAGACCCTGGTCGCGACGGTCGGCCCGACGATCCAGCGCTACCTCACCGGGCCGCTGCCGGCCTGAGATCCGAGCACCGTCCCGGCCTGCGGCGTCCCAGCCACCGTGATCCACTCCGGTACGCCGATGCCGCGGCATCCGAGTGCCCGGGACACCCCGACATCGGCGAACCCGAGTGGATCAATCCCGGTCAGCGCGGCGACCTGCCGCTGCGGCGCGGATCGCGGCGGGCGGGGCAGGACAGCCCGGTCAGCGCGGCGCGGGGCACGACGACAGCCCGGGTCAGCGCGGCGGGCGGGCACCGGCCGGGAGGCGCAGCGGCGGCAGCAGCCCCGGTAGGTCGGCCGGATCGGCCACCGGGCCCGGGAAGGCCAGCCGGACCCGACGCCCGGAACCCGGTCGGCCGAGGGCGACCACCAACCCGTAGCGGTCGATGCGCACCACCCGGGGCGTCCCGTCCGGGGCCTTCTCGGTCAACCCGAGCTGTCGACGCAGGTACTCGGTGACCCGCGCGCTGTCGTCCTCGGCGAGGTCGGCCAGCAGCCGCGCCTCGACCGGGTGCACCGGGTCCGGCTCCGCCCCGGCGTACTCCACCGGGTCGACCCGGTGGACGACGCCCGCCCGCTCCCAGCGGACCTCGACCACCTCGAAGCGGAACAGCCGGAAGCAGGTGCCCAGGTCGAGGAGGTCACCGGTCGGCTCCACCGCCGCGAAGTCGACAGCCGCGTGGCGGGCCTCGTCGCCGTGCAGCTCGGCCGCCCAACCGGACACCCACGCCCGACCCAGACCAGGCGCGCCGGCGGCCGGCGGCAGGTCGAGCACGTCGAGGACCACCGCCACGTCGTCGCCTCCGGCGACCGGTTGCAGGGCGGCGGCCAGGTGACTGGCCACCGGCACCAGCAGCAGCACCCGCCCGTCCGGGTCCGTCACGTGCCGGGCGTGGTGCGGGCCGGGCCGGTGGGCCAGGTGGACGAGGCCGGGCAGGCGGCCGGCGACGAGGGTACGGACGATCTCGGCGGGGTTGGGCCGCATGGGCGCGACCTCCTTCGAAGGTTAGGCTTACCTAAGCCGGAGCCTAGAGCACCTGACCTCCGGCGTCCACCACACCGGAACACCACGTCACCGTGTCTGCTCCAGCCAGGAGGCGTAGAGCAGGCCGTAGACCGAGTCGGCGTCCCGCACCAGCTCGTCGTGCGGGCCCCGCTGCACCACCCGACCCCGATCCACCACGATCACCTCGTCGGCCGCCTGCGCGGTGGAGAGCCGGTGCGCGATGGCGAGGGTGGTCCGCCCCCGGGTCACCGCGTCCAGGGTGCGCTGCAACCGCACCTCGGTCGCCGGATCCACCGCGCTGGTCGCCTCGTCCAGCACCAGCAGGTCCGGATCGGCCACGTACGCGCGGGCCAACGCCACCAACTGCCGCTCCCCGACGCTGAGGGCCTCGCCCCGCTCACCGACCGGCGTGTCCAGGCCCGCCGGCAGACCCTCCAACCAGTCCGACAGGCCCAGCTCCGTGAAGGCGACAGCCAACTGCTCGTCGGTCAGCTCCGGCCGGGCGAACCGGACATTGTCCCCCACCGTCGCGTCGAACAGGAACCCGTCCTGCGGCACCATCACCACCCGGGACCGCAGCGAGTCGAACCGCACCTGCGCCAGCGGCACCCCGGACAGCAGCACCGCCCCGGCCGACGGGTCCATCAGCCGGGTCAACAACTTCGCGAACGTGGTCTTGCCGCTGCCCGTCTCACCGACCACCGCCACCCGGCTCTTCGCCGGGATCTCCAGGTCGATGTCGTGCAGCACCGGCGGACCACCCGGATAGGCGAACCGCACACCCGCGAAGCGGATGTCCAACGGCCCACCCGGCAACTCCCGCCCCTGCTCCCCCGGGTCCGCCACGTCCGGGGCGACATCCAACACGTCCAGCACCCGACGCCAGCCCGCGATCGCGTTCTGCGCCTCGTTGAGCACCTCGGTGGCGATCTGCACCGGCTGGATGAACAGCGTCACCAGGAACAGGAACGCCGTCAGCTGGCCGATCGACAACGTGCCGCCCACCCCCAGCGTCACGCCGAGCACCACCACACCGGCCAACGCCAGCCCCGCCGCCAGCTCGCCCACCGAACTGCCCACGATGCTGATCCGGATCGCCCGCTGCTGCGCCAGCCGCTGCCTGTCGATCGCCTCGTCCAACCGCCGCTCGGTACGCCCCGCGATGCCGTACGCCCGGATCACCGGCGCACCCACCACGCTCTCGCCGATCGCGCCGAGCAACGTGCCGGTGCGCTGCCGCACCGTCGCGTACGCCGTCGCGAGCCGACGCTGCAACTGCCGGATCACGAACACCGCCGGCAGGAACGCGGCCAACACCACAAGAGTCAACTGCCAGGAGTACGCCAGCATCACGGCGGTCGTGACCACCAACTGACCGAGGTTGACCAGCAGGATCACCCCACCCCACTGGAGGAACTGGGTGATCTGGTCGACGTCGCTGGTCACCCGCGACACCAACGACCCGCGTCGCTCCGACTGCTGGTGCAACATCGACAGGTCGTGCACGTGCCGGAACGCCCGCGTCCGCACGTTCGCCAACGCCGTCTCGCTCACCGTGAACAACCGGCGCATCATCAGGTAACCGCAGAGCGTCGTGATCGCCAGGATCGCCGCGGTGATCCCCACGACCGACCAGAGCACGCCCAGATTCAGACCGCCGACGATGCCCCGGTCGATGCCCTGCTGGACGGCGACCGGCACGGCCACCCGACCGACCATGTAGACCAACGCGAGGGCCAACGTGCCCGCCAGACCGGTCCGCAGCTCCGGCGACAACGACAGACCCCGACGCAGGGTCTGCCACGTCGTCTCCTCCCGCGTGTCGCCCGCCTCCGTAGAAGTCGTCACCGAACCGACCTTTCGTTCGCGACTGCGGGGCTCCGCTCCGCTGCACTCCTCGCGCTCACCGGGCGTCCTTCGTTCGCGACTGCGGGGCTCCGCTCCGCTGCACTCCTCGCGCTCACCGGGCGTCCTTCGTTCGCGACTGCGGGGCTCCGCTCCGCTGCACTCCTCGCGCTCACCGGTCCACCTCGATTTCCAGGCCCGAGGGCAGCGGCGCGACGTCGTCGCCGTACGGACTCTCCTGCGCGCGTTCGACCTCGGCCTGCTCGTACGCCGTCACCAGGTCGACGTAGCCCGGCACGGTGGCCAGCAACTCGTTGTGCGTGCCCCGGGCGACCACCCGCCCCTGCTCCACATAGATCACCTCGTCGGCGAGCGCGATGGTGGCCCGCCGGTACGCCACCACCAGGATCGACGCTACCGGCACACCCGGCTCGGCCGTCGACGACCGAAGCCCGGCCAGGATGGCCGCCTCCACCCGGGGGTCCACCGCGCTCGTCGCGTCGTCGAGCACCAGCAGACGCGGGCGGCCGGCCAACGCCCGGGCCAGGGTGAGACGCTGCCGCTGCCCGCCGGAGAGCGAGGTGCCCCGCTCGCCGACCATGGTGTCCAACCCGTCGGGCAGCGCCGCGACGAAGCCGTCCGCCTCGGCGAGCCGCAGGGCCGCCCAGACGGCCTCGTCGTCGATGCCCGGCCGGTCCAGCGCGATGTTGGCGCGCACCGTGTCGTCGAAGACGAACGGCACCTGGGCGACCAGTGCCACGGTGCCGGCCAGCGACGCGGCGGTCAGCTCGCGGACGTCCACCCCGTCCAGGGCGACGACGCCGGTGTCCGGGTCGACGAGGCGCACCGCCAGCGAGGCGATGGTGGACTTACCGGCGCCGGTCGGCCCGACCAGGGCCACCGTCCGACCGGCCGGCACGGTGAAGCCGACCTCGCCGAGGACCTGCGCGCCGCGCTGGTGTGCCTCCGCCGGCGGGTAGGAGAAGTGCACGTCGCCGAAGGTGAGGGTGGCCGGGCCGGAGCCGGCCGGGTCGAGCACGCGCTGCCCGTACGGCATCTCGCCGGTGGCGTCGAGCACCCGGCGGACCCGGTCCCAGCCGGCGACGCTGCGCGGCAGCTCGGCCAGGACCCAGCCGATGGCCCGTACCGGGAAGGCCAGCACGGTGAAGAGGAACGCCACGCTGACCAACTCGGTCACGCTGATGGCGCCCTGGCGCAGCCGGAACGCCCCGACCACCAGCACGGCGAGGGTGCCGAGGCTGGGCAGGGTCTCCAACAGCGGGTCGAAGACGCCGCGCAGCCGACCGACAGCGATCAACGAGTCGCGCAGCTCACCGGCGCGGCCGGCGAACCGGGCGGTCTCCTGCGCCTCGCGGCCCATCGTCTTGACCACCAGGGCGCCGTCGAAGCTCTCGTGGGCGATGCCGCTGACCTCGGCGCGCAGCCGCTGCGCCCGGGCCTGCCGGGGCGCCATCCGGCGGGAGTAGACGACGTTGAGGGCGAACAGCGCGGGGAAGACCGCGAGGCCGACCAGGGCCAGCGCCCAGTCGGTGGCGAAGAGCGACACGATCGCGCCGACCAGCATCACCAGCGTGCCGACGGCGAAGGGCAGCGGCGCGATCGGGTACCAGGCCGCCTCCACGTCGGAGTTGGCGTTGGACAGCAGGGTGCCGGTGGAGTTGCGGTGGTGCCAGGACAGCGGCAACTCAAGGTACCGGCGGGTGACCCGACGTCGGTAGGAGGCCTGGAGGCGGTACTGCATGTAGCCGGCCCCGAGCCGGCGACCGACGATGCCGGCCACCCGCAGCACGCTGATCCCGAACAACGCCGTCGCCGCCAGCGCGAGCGTGCCCGCGCCCACCTCACCGCGTTCGATGGCCGGGAGCGCCACCTCGCCGATGACCGTCCCGACCACCCGCGCGCTGATGATGATCATGCCGCCGAAGAGCACGCTGCCGACGACCGCCACGGTGAAGATCCGTGGCTGCTCGCGAATGGCCTGCCGCAGGACACCCAGCCCTCGACTGAGCACGTCCCGACTTGTCCTGCTCGCCACGCTCTCCCCCGCCGTAAGCGTCAATTATCTCCCTCATCCTTACCGGTCCGGGCCAGCACCGCCGACCCCGACCGGATATGTCGACCGTCACGTAGTGGACGGCGGCGGGCGGCGGCCCTCGTCCCCGGCCGCCGCCGTCGCGCGCCGGCGGGCCGACGGGCCTACGATCGGGCCATGCCGCGGTACGCCCGAGCCGAGCGCGAGGCGCTGGCCGATCTCCTCCTGGCCCTGGGGCCGGACGCCCCGACGATCAACGAGGGCTGGGTGACCCGTGACCTCGCCGCCCACCTGGTGCTCCGGGAGCGTCGTCCGGACGCGGCCGGAGGGCTCGTGCTGCCACCGCTGCGCGGCTACGCCGAGCGGGTCCGCCGGCACCTCGCCGCGCGGCCCTATCCCGACCTGGTGGCGCAGGTCCGCCGCCCACCGCTGTGGAGCCCGATCAGCAATCCGTTGACCGACGAGCTGGCCAACCTGATGGAGTTCTTCATCCACCACGAGGACGTCCGCCGGGCCGGCTCCGGATGGCAGCCGCGTGACCTGCCCGCCGGTCTACAGGGCGCGCTCTGGAAGCGGGCCACCCCGATGGCGCGGTTGGCCCTGCGCCGCTTCCCGGCGGACCTCTACGTGCAGGCGCCCGGCCACGGTGAGCTGTCCGTCGGCCGAGGGGGCGAGCCGCTGCGGGTGGTCGGCCCTCCGGCGGAGCTGGTCCTGTTCCTCTCCGGTCGTCAACGGGTGGCCCGGGTCCAACTGGACGGTTCCGCGGAGGCGGCACGACGGCTCCGCACCGCCAGCCTGGGCATGTAACCGTCTGCGCATAAACGGACACAAAACAGGTGTGGAATTCCCCACACCCAGCGAAACATACAGATACCTCCTCCCGTACGCTTCACCGCGCCGCTCCGCGCCGGGCGGCACGAAGTGGGGGCGCACTGTGCGGAGTTTCGCGATTTCGGCGCTGCGGGAGCCCCCGTTTCCCACGGGGCGCCACGGTGCCACGGAGCAGGTGGCGAGCGAGAGCGTGGAGTGGGCGCGCGCGTTCGGGCTGGTCGATTCCAGTCAACGGGTGCACCGACTGCAACGAGCCGACGCCGCCGGCCTGTCCGGGCGCGCCTGCCCGGACGGCTCGATCGACGGGCTGCGACTGCTCACCGACCTGATCAGCTGGCTCTTCGTGATGGACGACGCGTGCGACGAGGACGGCCTCGGCGCCGACCCGGTCCGGCTGGGTCCGGCGATCAGCACCCTGCTCGACGTGCTGGACCGCTACGGCGACCCGGACGTCCTACCACCCGCCGTCGGGCCGCTCGGTGACGCGCTGCACGACCTGTGCCGCCGGATCCGGCTGCACGGGCACTCGGCCCTGCTGCTGCGGTTCGTCAGCCAGATGCGGGAGTACCTGCTGGCGCTGCTCTGGGAGGCGACCAACCGGGAGCGCCGGCGCGTGCCCGACGTGGCGGAGTACGTCCAACTGCGCCGGCACATCGGCGGCGTGCATCCCTGCCTCACGCTGACCGACCTGGCCTCCGCGCGGCCCCCGGGGTCGGCCCAACGCGCCAACCCGGCGTTGCTCGCCCTGGATCTACTGGCCGTGGATCTGGTCTGCTGGTGCAACGACCTCTTCTCCTACGGCAAGGAGAGCCGGGCCGACCCGGACGCGCACAACCTGGTCACGGTGATCGCCCAGGACAGCGACGCGGACGAGCCGGCCGCGCTGCGTGCCGCGGCGAACCGGTTCAACCAGGGCCTGGCAGATTACCTGGACGCCGAGGAGGCGCTGCTGTCCAGCGGGAACGACGAGATGCACCTGGCGCTGGCCGCCCGCCGGAACTGGGTCCGGGCCACCTACGACTGGTCAGTCGTGGCTGACCGATACGCCTGATTCCGCCGTACCGGTCGGCGGGTTGCCACGGCTAGACGATCACCAGGGCTAGCCGATGCACGGTGGCAGGCAATACTCTTCGGTAACCATCATGACGTGACGCCCGTCACGCCACCACCCCCGAAGGCGGCTACAGCGATGGCTCTCGATGTACCGTACCGCTCCATCCCGGACATGTTCCTCAAGCGTGTGGCGGCCACCCCCGACCGGAACGCGTTCGCGTCCCCGACCCCCGACGACGCGGGGCCTGCCTGGCTGACCTGGGAGCAGGTCGGCCGGCGCGCCAAGGCGGTCGCCGCCGGCCTGCACGGCCTGGGCGTCGGCCAGGAGGACCCGGTCGCGATCCTCGCCAACACCCGGCTGGACTGGGTGATCGCCGACCTCGGCATCATGTGTGCCGGCGGTGCGACCACGACCGTCTACCCGACCACCGAACCGGCCGACGCGACGTACATCATCGCGGACTCCGGGTCGAAGGTGCTCTTCGCGGAAAACCCGGCCCAGGCGGCGAAGATCGCCGGCGCCACCCTGCCCGCGCTCACCCACGTGGTGCTCCTCGACGGGGCCGTCGACCCGACCGCCGCTGTTCCGCAGTTGACGCTCGCCGAGTTGGAGGAGCGGGGCGCCGACGCGCTCGCCGCCGAGCCGGATCTGATCGACATGCTCGTGGCCGGCATCGGCCCGGAGCACCTGGCCACCCTGATCTACACCTCCGGGACCACCGGCCGACCCAAGGGCGTCGAGCTGCTGCACGGCGGATGGTGCTGGGAGGCCGTGGCGCAGGCCGAGGTCGGGCTGCTGCGCGACGACGACCTGCAGTACCTCTGGCTGCCGCTGGCCCACTCGTTCGGCAAGACGCTGCTCTGCGGCGCCATCCACGTCGGCCTGCCCACCTACGTCGACGGTCGGGTGGAGAAGCTGGTCGACCTGCTGTCGGTGATCCGCCCGACGCTGATGTGCGGCGCGCCCCGGGTGTTCGAGAAGGTCTACAACCGCGCGGTGACCACCGCCCAGGGCGCGGGCGGCGCGAAGGCGAAGATCTTCGCCTGGGGCGTCCGGGTCGGCAAGGAGAAGGTGGCCCTGGAACAGGCCGGCAAGCCGGTGCCGGGCGGGCTCAAGCTGCGGTACGGGCTGGCCGAGAAGCTGGTGTTCAGCAAGCTCCAGGCCCGACTGGGCGGCCGGATGCGGGTGCTGGTGTCCGGCGCCGCCCCGCTCAGCCCGGAGATCGCCACCTTCTTCGCCGCGGCGAACCTGCCGATCTCCGAGGGCTACGGCCTGACCGAGACCAGCGCCGGCAACTTCGTCAACCCGCCGTCGGGGCTGCGGATCGGCACCGTGGGCCAGGCCATGGGTGACCTGGAGTGCCGGATCGACAGCGACGGGGAGATCCTGGTGCGGGGTCGGCCGGTGATGCGCGGCTACCACAACCTGCCGGAGGAGACCGCCGCCGCGTTCACCGAGGACGGCTTCTTCCGCACCGGCGACATCGGCAGCCTCGACGAGCAGGGCTACCTGCGGATCACCGACCGCAAGAAGGACCTGGTCAAGACCTCGGGCGGCAAGTACATCGCACCGTCGCACATCGAGGGGATGTTCAAGGCCATCTGCCCGTACACCTCGCAGGCGGTCGTCGTCGGTCAGGCCCGCAACTTCTGCACGATGCTGGTCACGCTCGACCCGGACGCGATCCGGGGTTGGGCGGCCGGTGGCCCGCTGGAGGGACGCAGCTACGCCGAGATCGTGGCCTCGCCGGAGGCCCGGACGATGGTCGAGGAGTACGTCGCCGAGCTCAACGGGAAGCTCAACCGCTGGGAGACCATCAAGAAGGTGGCCATCCTGCCGCGTGACCTGACGATCGAGGACGGCGAGATCACCCCGTCGTTGAAGATCAAGCGACGTGGTGTGGAGAGCAACTTCGCCGCCCAGATCGAGGAGATGTACGCGGGCACGCTCGCCGAGCTCTGACGAGTGGCCGATGGCCCCGCGCCCGCCCGGGTGCGGGGCCATCGGCTTGTCGCCGCCGCCCTCGCCGGGGGTCGGCCGTCGCCGTCGGGGCTCAGGCGATGACGGCGGTCTCCCGCCACCGTTGCCGGCCGGTCCGGTCCAGGTCGTAGCGGACCGCCGCGATCCGCCCCACCGCCTCCACCAGGTCCGCGGCGGGCAGGGTGAACGGCAGCCGCAGGAACCGCTCCAGAGTGCCGTCCAGGCCGAACCGGGGGCCGGGCGCCAGTCGTACGCCGACCTCCTCGGCGGCCCGGGCCAGCGCGCTGGAGACCGGGCCGTCCAACTCGGCCCAGAGCGTCACGCCGCCTCGGGGAACGGTGACCCGCCAGTCCGGCAACCGCTGGGCCAGCGCGTCGAGCAGCGCGTCGCGTTGGGCGGCCAACGTGACGCGGCGGTCGGTGACGATCGCGTCGGCGTGGGCGAGCAGGTGCACCGCCACCAGTTGGTCCAGCACCGGGCTGGCCATGTCCACCCCGACCCGGACGGCGGCCAGCCGCTGCACCTGCGGCGCCGCGGCGCGTACCCAGCCGATCCGCAGGCCACCCCAGTAGGGCTTGCTCATCCCACCGATGCTGATCACGCGACTGTGCCGGTCGTAGACGGCGACCGGGGGTGGCAGCTCGGTGCCGTCCAGTGGCAGGTCCACGAAGGACTCGTCGACGACCAGGTCGGTGCCGACCGCGTGGGCCGCGGCCACCACCCGCTCCCGTAGCGCGGCGGGCATCAGGTGCCCGGTCGGGTTCTGGAACTCCGGAATCAGGTAGGCCAGCTTGGGCCGGGTCTGCCGGAGGCTGCCCAGCAGCAGGTCGGAATCCCAGCCGTCGGCGTCGACGGCCAGACCGTGGGTGGTGATCCGGGCCCGTCGCCCGGCCAGCGCGGCGAGCGCGTTGGGGTACGTCGGGGACTCGACCAGCACACTGCCGCCCGGGGCCAGGGCGAGCCGCAGCACCAGGTCCAGGGCGTGCTGGGTGCCGCTGGTGACCATGATCTGGTCGGCCGACGTGGGCAGCCCACGGGCGGTGTACCCGGCGGCCACCGCCTCGCGCAGCTCGATGATGCCGGTCGGGTGGTAACCGGCTCCGCCCAGGTAGCGGGGCAGGTCCTCGGCGGCGGCGCGGGCCGCGTCCAGCAGTTGCGGTGGGGCGGCCGGTGCGGCGGCCCCGAGGTCGATCATGTCCCGGTCGTCGAGCGGGGTCCACAGGCCGGTGCTGGCGACGCGGTGGTTGCCGGGCAGCATCGTCCAGCTGCCCGCGCCCCGGCGGCTGGCCAGGTGCCCGGTCTCGCGCAGGTGCCGGTACGCGGCGGTGACAGTGGTCCGGCTGATCCGCAGCGCCTCGGCCAGCTCCCGCTCGGCGGGTAGGCGCACGCCCAGCGGCAGGCGGCCGTCGGCGAGCAGACCGCGCACCGCGCCGGCCAGGGCCGCGTAGTCGGGGCTGCGTCGGCGACCCGGGAGGGCATGCCACTGCCCGAGCAGGCGAGCCAATTGGACCCCACGCACCTGACCAGTCATGGCCACTCCCCCAATATTGGCTTCTTCCTGGATGAGGATTGGCACCTAGGGTGGCATGCATGGCATTGCTTGGCAATCTGCGGCACCGGCCGGTTCGGCGGCTGGTCCAGCTCTACCTCGGGCTCGGCGTCTACGGCGTCAGCATGGCCCTGATGGTCCGCTCCCAGCTGGGCCTCGACCCGTGGGACGTCTTCCACCAGGGCCTCTCCAAGCGGACCGGGCTCTCGTTCGGCACCGTCACCATCGGCGTCGGCGCGCTGGTGCTGCTGCTCTGGATCCCGCTGCGGCAGCGACCCGGTCTCGGCACGGTCAGCAACGTCGTGGTGATCGGTCTGGTCGTGGATGCCACCCTGGCGGTGCTGCCCGCCGGTGGCCCGCTCGGCGTCCAGATCGCGCTGTTGGTCACCGGCATCGTCGCGAACGGGGCCGCCACCGGCATGTACCTCGGTGCCCGGTTGGGCCCGGGCCCACGCGACGGGTTGATGACCGGCTTCGTGGCCCGCCGGCCCGGCTGGTCGATCCGGCTGGTGCGAACGGCCATCGAGGTCACCGTGCTGGCGCTGGGCTGGTTGCTCGGCGGCACCGTCGGCCTGGGCACCGTCGCGTACGCGCTGGCCATCGGTCCGCTGGCGCAGCTCTTCATCCCGCTGTTCGCCGTACCCGAAGCCGCCACATCCGACCAAGCCGCAGCCGACGGCGCCGCGCCCACGGCCGGTAGTACCGCACCGGCCGCCCCCACCGCCTGAACCCTCACCGACCGTCCCCGGGCCGGCACGCCGTGGTGCTCCACAGCGCCGGATGGAGGGTGGGTGTTCCCTTCCGGGGCGCGCGCCGTCATCATCTCTGCATGGGGGAGAACGGTTGGCGCTGGACGGACGCCTGGATCTTCGTTTCGTTGGTCATCGCGAGCGGTGCCGGCCGGCATCGTCGGTCGGCGACAAGTCGACGGCCGGAGGGCGTCCGCCTCACCGATGTGCTGTCGACCGCCGACCACCTCAACCACACGATTCCGCAGCGACACGAGGTGGAGGCCGCGGTCCAGCGGCTGGTCGGGGCGGGCCTGGTCAGCGTCGCCGACGGCTGGTTCCGGATCACCGCCGAGGGCGAGCAGCTCTGGCGTACCCGCCCACGGGCGGGTGTGGCGACCATGGTGGACACCGTGCAGGGCGTGCTGACCCGCCGACACGCTCCCGGCAGCGCCGAATGGAACCTGGACGAGGCCGACCACGCGGCGGCCGTCCAGGAGTACGCGGTCCGGTCCATCCCGACGCCCCGCCGGTCCCCGGAGGGCCACTCCTCCGGCGGACACTGACATCCCTGTCGTCGCAAGGCTCGGCCCGGCGGATGCGGCCGGGGATCAGCGACGCCGGACCGGCGCAGCGGGCAGCGGCAGGACCAGCAGGTCCATGGGTGTGCCATCGGGCATCGCCGACCTGCCAACCTGTTGCCATCCCGCGCGCTGGTAGATCGCGCGGGCCGGTGCGGCCGGGTTGGACGCGAGGGTCGCCCAAGACTCCGGCCGCCCGTCGAGGAGCCGGTGGATGAGTTCCCCGCCGATGCCCGCGCCGCGCCGGTCGGGATGCACGACCCACTCCATGACCGCGAACTTGCTGGCGGACCGGAGATCTTCGGGAGGCTCGGTGTCGGCGCGCGTCCACCACCGTCCGGCGGTCATCGTCCATCCGTATGCCGCACCGACCAGGGCACTGTCGTCGTCCTGGGCGACGACGAGGATAAACCCGGGCCGCTCCTTCTCGGCAGACAGACCGCCGGCGAAGGCGGCCACCTGCTCCGGTCCCTCGGCGTACGGCGGCTCGGCGTAGACGACTGCGTACAGACGCACCAGCGCCGGAAACACGGCAGTGGCCGATTCGGCGGTGTGCACGGTGTACGTCACCGGCATGGCGGATAGGACTGGGCCCGAACCCGGTCGGCGAGATCAGCGAACGCCGGCCGTGACCACTCGGCTCTGGGTACGGCGTCCGTGACCTGCCCGGCCACTGACCGCAGCACGTGGTTGTGCAGGTGGACTGGCAACGCGTCAAGGGTGTCGGCGGCACACCGTAGTCCGTCGGGAATGAGCCCGCCACGAATCAGCCGGGCGGCCTGATGCACCCGATGGGCGGTCTGCCACCAGCGGCGACCCAGCATGATCTGCCCCGAAGCGACAAGGCTCAACGCGACGATGACGGATAGGCGCGCGGCAGCCCGCAGGAGCCTGGCTCGGTGTGTGCCCGTGTCGGCGGCGATCTGGTGTTGCAGCACGGTCAGGTCAGCGCTCAGTTGGGCCATCAACTCGGGGCGGGCTTGCCGGTAGTAGCCGTGGCCGTAGTCGGCCGTGATCTGCTCCCACTCGTCGTGGTGGGGTGTCGCCGCGCCGCCGAGACCGTGGCGCAGGGCTTCCAGTTCGGCCAGCGGGGCGACGGCAGGACCGGCGGCCATGGCGGTCACGGCACGCAGCATCGTGCGTCTCCGCATGTCGGTGGCACCGGCCCGCTCGCTTCGGTACGCCTCGATGAGCGCACCTTCAGCACCGAGGGCTCGATCGCAGGCCGAGGCGAGTGCCTCGGTGGGTCGGCGGTCACCGCGCTCCACCTGGGAGATGTGGCTGTACTGGAAGTGGATGAGCGAGTCGAGCTGCCGCAGGGACAGCCCTGCGCTCTCGCGATGCCGTCTGAGCAGCTGCCCGAAAGTATCCATTCCCGGCTCCCAGCGCGTGTGCAGGAGCGTGTGCACACCGTGCACGCCTGCCACAGGAGCAGCTTATCGGCCACGCTCGACGTGCCAGCCCATCTGATACAGCAGCTTGCGGAGGGAAGTGTCGCTGCCGTTCTCGGTGATGTCCACCCCCTTGCCCTCGGAGCCAAGATGACCGACAGCCTTCAGGTTCCTGCGGGCACCCCGCTGCACCTGGTGGCGTGGGAGATCAGCCCGAATCCGACCAACCGCGACGAACTGGTTTGGGTGGTGATCGTGGACCCGCAGCAGGTCGGAGGCATGGTGTGGATGCGGGGGCACACGTGTGCTGGCCCTGCACCGGATTGCGCCGGCGGCTGGTGCTTCGAGGCGCGAGTGTCGGTCGCGGCGATCCGCGCGAACATTGACGGAGCCCGGTGAGTCCGCCGAACCCCGAACAACTGACCCGATGGTGGCGGGTTTTGGCTGAGCATGAGCAACGACACGGGCGATGCCCCATGTGCGGCACTCGCGCTCGGTGCTGGGTATGGGCGGGAGCGTTCGCGGATCTGATCGCGCACGATGCGTACCACCTGGGCCCGCCGTCGGCGTTCCCCGAAGCCGAACCCGGAGGGCCACTCCGGCGGGCACTGACGAGTCAGCGCACCGGGTGACCGCTGTGGCGCAGCGCGTCCTTGACCTGGGCCACCGTCAGCTCGCCGAAGTGGAAGACACTGGCGGCGAGCACCGCGTCCGCCCCGGCGCCGATCGCGGGCGGGAAGTGGGCCACCTCGCCGGCACCGCCACTGGCGACCACCGGCACGTCCACCACCGCGCGCACCGCGGCGATCAACTCCAGGTCGAAGCCGGCCTTGGTGCCGTCGGCGTCCATCGAGTTGAGCAGGATCTCCCCCGCGCCCAGCTCGGCGCTGCGGGCCGCCCACCGCACGGCGTCCATCCCGGTGCCACGTCGGCCGCCGTGGGTGGTGACCTCGAAGCCGCTGGGCGTCACGCCGTCCGGGGCCCGTCGGACGTCGAGGGAGAGCACGAGCACCTGCCGGCCGAACCGGTCGGCGATCTCGGCGATCAGCTCCGGACGGGCGATCGCGGCGGTGTTCACGCCCACCTTGTCCGCACCGGCACGCAGCAGCGTGTCCACGTCGGCGACCTGCCGGACCCCACCGCCGACGGTCAGCGGGATGAACACCGACTCGGCGGTGCGGCGTACCACGTCGAGCATGGTGCCCCGGTCGCTCGACGACGCGGTGACGTCGAGGAAGGTCAGCTCGTCCGCGCCGGCCCGGTCGTACGCGGCGGCCAACTCCACCGGGTCGCCGGCGTCGCGGAGGTCGAGGAAGTTGACGCCCTTGACCACCCGTCCGGCATCCACGTCCAGACAGGGAATCACCCGTACCGCCACGGTCATGCCGCGAGCCTATCTCCCGCGCGCGGCACGGCGGTCGACCCGGACGGGTCGACCGCCGTGCCGCGCTTGCGGGGTGACCCCCTCCGTTTCACCGAAGTTGGGGTATCCCCGGCGCTCGGATACCGCCATGTCGGCGAGCTCGAGTGGATCAAGGGGGGTGGTGGAACCGAGTCGGGCGTCACACGCGGACGAGCATCTTGCCCAGGTTCTCGCCGCGCAGGAGGCCGAGGAAGGCCGCCGGGGCGTTCTCGATGCCGTCCACGATCGTCTCGTCGTAGGACAGCGTGCCGTCGCGCAGCCAGCCGGCGACGTCACTGACGAACGCCGAACGCACGTCGTTGTGGTCGTTGACCAGGAAGCCACGCAGGGTGAGCCGCTTGCCGATGACCAGCGCCAGGTTGCGCGGGGCGGCCGGCGGCTCGGTGGCGTTGTACTGCGCGATCATGCCGCAGATGGCGGCTCGACCGTGCAGGTTCATCGCGGAGATCGCCGCCTCCAGGTGGTCGCCGCCGACGTTGTCGAAGTAGACGTCGACGCCGTCCGGGGCGGCCGCCCGCAGCGAGTCACGGACCGGCCCGTCGTGGTAGTCGAAGGCGGCGTCGAAGCCCAACGCCCGCAGCCGCTCGACCTTGGCCGGCGAGCCGGCACTGCCGACGACCCGCCCGGCGCCCTTGAGCTTGGCGATCTGGCCGACCAGACTGCCGACCGCGCCGGCCGCGGCGGAGACGAACACCGTCTCGCCGGGCTTCATCGCGGCCACCTCCAGCAGCCCGGCGTACGCGGTGAGCCCGGTCATGCCCAGCACGCCGAGGTACGCGCTGGCCGGGGCGACGGTCGGGTCGACCGGCCGGGCGGCGGTGGCGTCGAGCAGCGCGTACTCCCGCCAGCCCAGCCCGTGCAGGACGGTGGCCCCGACGGCGACGTCGGCCGACTCACTGGCCACCACCTCGCCGATCGCGGCACCGTCGAGCGGCGCGTCGAGCGCGTACGGCGCGACGTACGACTTGACGTCGTTCATCCGTCCCCGCATGTACGGGTCGACGGACATGTACTGGTTGCGGACCACGATCTGGCCCGGCCCCGGCGTCGGGACGTCGGTCTCGACGAGCCGGAAGTTGTCGTCGGTGGGCCAGCCCTCCGGGCGGCTGGCCAGGTGGATCTCACGGTTGCTGGTCACGGGGGTGGTCGTCCTCTCGTCCGTGGGGTGCCTGAGGGGCCTGTGGTCAGGCGGCCAGGGTCTCGCGGACGGTCAGCGCGACGTCGATGTTGCCCCGGGTGGCGTTCGAGTAGGGGCAGACCTGGTGGGCCTGCTCGACCAACTGCTCGGCGGCCTCGCGGGGCACGGCCGGCAGGTCGACGACGAGCTGCACGGTGAGCCCGAAGCCACCGCTGCCGCTCGGGCCGATGCCCACCTCGGCGGCGACGACGGAGCCGGTCACGTCGGCCTTGGCCCGACGGGCCACGACCCGCAGCGCGCTGTGGAAGCAGGCCGCGTAGCCGGCGGCGAAGAGCTGCTCGGGGTTGGCCGCGCCGCCGGCGCCACCCATCTCCTTCGGCACGGCCAGGTCGAGCGTGAGGGTGCCGTCGGAGGTCTCGACGTGGCCGTCCCGGCCGTCGCCACTGGCGGTCGCTGACGCGGTGTAGAGAACCTGCATGAGCGTCACTGCTCCTTCTGTCGGTGGATGGTGTCGGTGACCTGGTTGAGGGTGTCGCGCAGCGCGACCAGCTCGGCGATGCCCAGCCCGGTGGCCTGGGCGACGCACATCGGGACGTGGTCGACCTGCCGGCGCAGGGCACGACCCTGCTCGGTGAGGCCCACCTCGACCCGCCGCTCGTCGCGGGCCGACCGTCGTCGGGCCACCAGCCCGGCCCCCTCCAGCCGCTTGAGCAGCGGAGAGAGGGTGCCGGAGTCCAGTTGCAGCTCGGTGCCCAGCTCGGTCACCGTGCGGGCGTCGTCGGGACGCTCCCAGAGCACCAGCAGCACCAGGTACTGCGGGTAGGTCAGCCCGAACTCGTCGAGGATCGGCCGGTAGACGTCGGTCATCGCGCGCGACGCGGTATAGAGCGCGAAGCACACCTGCCGGCGCAGCACCAGGTCATCGATCACCGTTGAACCGTAGCCCACAATTAGGTTGTGCACAACTTAATTGGGTCGACCCCGGCTCGGCCGGACACACCTCAGCGATCGTCGAGGTACGCCTCCAACTCCACCTCGACCAGGTGCTCCGCGTCCAACAGGCCGGCCACCACCACCAGGGTGGCCGCCGGCCGGACCGCTCCGAAGACCGCGTTGTGCGCCCGGCCCACCTCGTCGGCGTGCAGCCGGTCGGTCACGTACAGCCTGGTCCGGACCACGTCACCCGGCTCCGCACCGACCTCGGCCAACGCGTCCAGACCGATCCGCAACGCCTGCGCGGTCTGCGCGGCGGCGTCACCGACGTGCGCGACCTGACCGTCCACCGTCGACGTGCAGCCCGCCGTCCAGGCCCGGTCACCGGCCCGGACCACGCGGGAGTAACCGAAACTCTGCTCCCACGGCCCACCCGACCCCAGCCGGGTGACAGTCACGCCTCGGCCAGCGTCCGCAGCGCCTCGGCCACCGTGAAAGCGCCCGCGTAGAGCGCCTTACCGGCGATGACGCCCTCCACCCCGACCGTCTCCAGGGTCGCCAACGCCCGCAGGTCGTCCAGCGTGGACACACCCCCGGAGGCGATCACCGGCCGGTCGGTACGCGCACACACCTCACGCAGCAGGTCCAGGTTCGGCCCGCGCATCGTGCCGTCCTTGGTGATGTCGGTGACGACATACCGGCTCGCGCCCGCCTTGTCCAGCCGCTCCAGCACCTCGTAGAGGTCACCGCCGTCCCGGGTCCACCCACGCGCGGACAGGGTCTGTCCCCGCACGTCCAACCCGATGGCCACCCGGTCGCCGTACTCCCCGACCACCCGGTCACACCAGACCGGGTCCTCGAGAGCCGCGGTCCCGATGTTCACCCGGGCCGCACCGGTGCCCAACGCCGCACGCAGCGACTCGTCGTCGCGGATACCGCCCGACAGCTCCACCTTCACGTCCAACTGGCGCACCACCTCGGCGAGCAGGTGCGCGTTGGTGCCCCGCCCGAACGCCGCGTCCAGGTCGACCAGGTGGATCCACTCCGCGCCGTCCTGCTGCCAGGCCAGCGCCGCGTCCAACGGGTCGCCGTAGACGCTCTCGCTTCCGAGGGCGCCCTGCACGAGCCGGACGGCCCGGCCGTCGGCGACATCCACGGCGGGTAACAGGGTCAGGCTCAACGTCTTCTCCTCGATCAGGTACGACGGTCCAGGGCGATCACCACGATCGCCGGCAGTACGAGCAGCAACAGCACGATCAGCGCGACACGCAACGCCACATTGTCGACGAGCGCCCAGATCAGAATCAGCGCCGCGCCGGTGAGCAGCACGATCGCGGCCCGCTCACCACGGCTGTGCCGGGCCAGCCGGCCCGAACGGCCCCGCCGCAGCTGCGGCGTCAACCGGCGGACCAGCGCGCGACGACGCTGCCGGCGAGCCACCTGCCGCTGCCGGACCGCGCGCTCCCGGGCCTGCTCCGCCTCCCGCTCCGCCCGCCGACGGGCCCGTTCCCGGCTCACCGCGACGCCCCCGCGCCGGGCACCGGGCGACGACGCTCAACCACCGCTGGGCAGCGTGGCGAGCCAGTTGCGCAACAGCGCGGCACCGGTGTCGGCGGACTTCTCCGGGTGGAACTGGGCGGCCGACAACGGCCCCCGCTCCACGGCGGCGACGAAATCGACGTCGTGATGGGCGGTGGTCACCGTGGCACCGGCGGCAGCCAGCGCCGCCGCGTCACCCACGGCGTACGAGTGGACGAAGTAGAACCGGCTCCGCTCCGACAACCCGGCGAAGAGCACCGACGTACCGGACGCCCGGACCGTGTTCCAGCCCATGTGCGGCAACCGCGTGGCGGCCAACCGGGTCACGCCACCGGGCAGCAGCCCGAGGCCCTTGGTCACCACACCGTGCTCCTCGCCGTACTCGAAGAGCACCTGCATGCCCACGCAGATCCCCAGCACCGGCCGACCGGCCGCCACCCGCTCGGCGATCACCGGGCCGGCGCCCAACGCCTCGATCCCGGCCATGCACGCCGCGTACGCGCCCACCCCCGGCACCACCAGACCATCGGCGGCGGCCGCGGCGGACAGGTCGTCGGTCACCCGCACGTCCGCGCCGGCGGCGGCCAGTGCCCGCTCCGCCGAGCGCAGGTTGCCCGAGCCGTAGTCGAGCACCACCACGGCGCTCATGCGTCCTGCCCCGGCAACAGCCACAGCACCCCACCGACAGTGGCGAGCACCGCGAGCAGCGCGGTGATGCCCACCACGCCCTTCGGCGCACCCTGGCGGTACAGCGACCAGGCGCCACCCACCAGCACCCCGGCCAGGATCAGCAACAACGTCGGCAACGCGGCGCCCATCAGTTCCACCCGCCATTCGCGACTGCGGGGCTCCGCTCCGCTGCACTCCTCGCGCTCATCAGAGCGCGCCCTTGGTGCTGGGGATCGCGCCGGCGGCGCGCGGGTCGATCGAGGTCGCCTCGCGCAACGCCCGGGAGACCGCCTTGAACTGCGCCTCCACCACGTGGTGCGCGTCCGGGTGGCCGCCCGGCCGGGCCGCCCGCAGCACGTCGACGTGCAGCGTGACCCGGGCCGCCTGCCCGAAGGACTCCCAGATGTGCCGGGTCATGCTCGTCGCGTAGACCGGCCCGATGTACGGCGCCAGCACCGGCTCGTCGTGCACCACGTACGGCCGACCGGACAGGTCCACCGCGGCCCGGACCAGCACCTCGTCCATCGGCACCGTCGCCGAACCGTACCGTCGGATGCCGGCCTTGTCGCCCAGCGCCTCGTCGAACGCGGCGCCCAGGGCGAGCGCGGTGTCCTCGATGGTGTGGTGCGCGTCGATCTCCAGGTCACCCACCGTGCGCACGGTCAGGTCGAAGCCGCCGTGCCGGGCGATCTGGTGCAGCATGTGGTCGTAGAAGCCCACGCCGGTGCTGATCTCGGCGGCTCCGGTGCCGTCGAGGTCGATCTCGACGAGGACCCTGGTCTCCTTGGTGATCCGCTCCACCCGGGCGGTCCGACTCATCGCTGTGCAACCTTTCGTTCACGACTCCGGGGCTCGCAAAACCGGCTCACTCCTCGCGCTCACCGGGCCTGCCGGTTCGCGACTGCGGGGCTCGCAAGCTCACTCCTCGCGCTCCCACGTGACTGTCTCCATTGCGGTGAGGAAGGCATCGGTCTCGACGGCGGTGCCGGCGGTCACCCGCAGCCAGCCGGGCAGACCGACGTCCCGGACCAGCACGCCCTGGGCCAGCAGGGCCTTCCAGACGACGGTCTGGTCGCCGCCCACCCGGAAGAGCACGAAGTTGGCGTCGCTGTCGGCGACCCGCAACCCGCGCTCCCGCAGCGTCGCCACGATCCGGTCCCGCTGCGCCATGATCGCGTTCACCGTACCGAGGAGGGCGTCGCGGTGGGTCACCGCCGCACGGGCGGCGGCCTGGGTGAGCGTGGACAGATGGTACGGCAGCCGGACGAGCTGCACCGCCTGCACCACCGCCGGATCGGCGGCCAGGTAACCCAGCCGCCCACCGGCGAAGCCGAACGCCTTGCTCATCGTGCGGCTGACCACCAGCCGCGGGTGGCCGGGCAGCACCGCCAGGGCGCTGACCGTCCCGGGCCGGGCGAACTCGGCGTACGCCTCGTCGACGACCACCATGCCCGGCGCGGCGTCGAGCACCGCGGCGATCACCGCCGGGTCCAGTGCCGTGCCGGTCGGATTGTTCGGTGAGCAGAGGAAGACCACGTCGGGTCGGTGCTCGCGGACCTGGGCGACCGCCTCCGCGACGGTCAACCCGAAGTCGACGCCACGCGCGGCGGGCACCCACCGGGTGCCGGTGCCGAGGGCCAGCAACGGATGCATCGAGTACGCCGGAACGAAGCCGAGGGCGCTGCGCCCCGGCCCACCGAACGCCTGGAGCAACTGCTGCTGGATCTCGTTGGAGCCGTTCGCCGCCCACACCTGCTCGACGGTCAACCCGTGCCCGAGATATGCGGCCAGGTCGGCGCGGAGCGCCACCGCGTCCCGGTCCGGGTAGCGGTTCAACTCGCGCAACTCGGCCGCGAGCGCCTTGCCGATCGCCTCGACCACCGGCTCCGGCACCGGGTAGGAATTCTCGTTGGTGTTGAGCCGCACCGGCACGTCCAGCTGCGGCGCCCCGTACGGCGACAGCCCTCGCAGGTCGTCCCGGATCGGCAGGTCGTCGAGACTGCTCATGCCGCCTCCCCGCTTCGCGAGGGGGCGGCCTGAGGCACCAGTCGACTGAGCCAGCCGGTTCGCTCGCTGCGCTCGCTCACGTCGACGCTCCCGGGAAGCGCGCCTGCACCGCCTGGCCGTGTGCGGGCAGGTCCTCGACGGTGGCCAGGGTGACCACGTGCGGGGCGACGTCACGCAGCGCCGCCTCGGTGTACTCGATCAGGTGGACGCCGCGCAGGAACGACTGCACCGACAGCCCGGAGGAGTGCCGGGCGCACCCGCCGGTCGGCAACACGTGGTTGGACCCGGCGCAGTAGTCGCCGAGTGACACCGGCGACCAGGCGCCCACGAAGATCGCCCCGGCGTTGCGCACCCGAAGCGCCCACTCCCGGGCGTCGGCCGTCTGGATCTCCAGGTGCTCGGCCGCGTACGCGTCGACCACCCGCAGCCCGGCCTCCAGATCGTCGACCAGCACCACGCCGCTCTGCTCGCCGGTCAGCGCCGTGGTCACCCGCTCGACGTGCTTGGTCGCCGACACCTGCCGGGCCAACTCCCGCTCCACCGACTCGACGAGCGCCAGCGACGGGGTGACCAGCACGCTCGCCGCCAGCGGGTCGTGTTCGGCCTGACTGATCAGGTCGGCGGCCACGTGCGCCGGGTCGGCGGTGTCGTCGGCCAGGATGGCGATCTCGGTCGGCCCGGCCTCGGCGTCGATGCCGACCACGCCGCGCAGCAGCCGCTTGGCGGCGGTCACCCAGATGTTGCCCGGGCCGGTGATCAGGTCGACCGGGTCGCACCGCAGCTCACCCAACGGGTCGACGGCCGCGCCGTAGGCCAGCATCGCCACCGCCTGGGCCCCGCCGACGGCGTACACCTCGTCGACGCCGAGCAGCGCGCACGCGGCGAGCACCCGGGGGTCGGGCAGGCCGCCGTTGTCCTTCTGCGGCGGGCTGGCCACCACCAGCGACCGCACACCGGCCGCCTGGGCGGGCACCACGTTCATCACCACCGTCGACGGGTACATCGCCAGGCCGCCGGGCACGTAGAGGCCGACCCGGTCGACCGGCAGCCACCGCTCGGTGACAGTGCCGCCGGGCACCACCTGCGTGACGTGGTCGGTGCGCCGCTGGTCGTCGTGCACCCGACGGGCCCGGCTGATCGACTCCAGCAGCGCGGCGCGCACGCTCGGGTCGAGCACCCCCTCGGCCTCGGCGATCGCCTCGACCGGCACCCGCAGCACCTCCGGCGAGATGCCGTCGAACCGCTCGCTGACCTCCCGGATCGCCGGGTAACCATGCTCGCGGACCGCCTCCACCAGCGGTCGGATCCGCTCGACGGCGACGGACACGTCGAGCTGGGCACGGGGCAGCAGGCGGCGCGGGTCTCCGAGACCGTTGCGCAGGTCGATCCGGTTCAGCACCCTTGCGAGTCTAGGCGGCCCGCCCGCGGCGCACCCGAGCCGCCCGTACGCCGGGACGGTGAGCCGGGCCACGCCCACCGGGACGAGATTGGTTAGGCTCGACCACGTGACCGCACGGCTGCCGGTGTTTCCGCTCGCAACGGTGCTCTTTCCCGGATTGGTGCTGCCGCTGCACATCTTCGAGGAGCGCTACCGGGCGCTGGTCCGACACCTCGTCGACCTGCCCGAGGGCGCTCCCCGCGAGTTCGGTGTGGTGGCCATCCAGGCTGGCTGGGAGGTCGCGCCCGCCGGTCCCGGCGCCCGCGCGACGGCGGGCGTCGGCCAGGTCACCCTGCACGAGGTCGGTTGCACCGCCGAGCTGCGACAGGTGACCGAACTGGCCGACGGTGGTTTCGACATCGTCACTGTCGGCCGCCGCCGGTTCCGGATCGCCGAGGTCGACGAGGACGCGGCTCCCTACCTGACCGCGGACGTCGAATGGCTCCCCGATCCCTCCGGGCCCGACGAGGTCGCCGACCTGTTGGCCGCCCGGGTGATCGCGGTGTTCCGGCAGTACCTCGGGCTGATCCGCCCCGACCCGGAGGAGATCTCCGAGCAACTGCCGGAGGATCCGACGGTGTTGTCCCATCTGGTGGCGGCGACCGCGGCGCTCACCGTGGACGACCGGCAGCGGCTGCTGGCCATCGACGACACCGCCGCGCGGCTCCGCGCCGAGCTGCGGCTGCTCAACCGCGAGGCGGCTCTGCTGCGTCAGGTGCGGGCGGTTCCGGTGCCGTTGGCGGAACTGGCGTCCCCGCCGACACCCAACTGAGCCCTGGCTCGGGCTCCGGGCGCAGGCCCGGCCACCGTGACCAGCCCGCCAGCAGTGTGTACGTGATCGCGGCGCCGAACGCCGGCAACAGCAGGTTGCCGTGCGGCACCGGGAGGACACCGAGCAGCCAGTCGACCCCGCCGGCCCGCAGGTCGGCGGGTTTGGTGAAGGCCTGCCCGGCCGGGGCGGTGGCCAGCAGCCGGTCGAAGGTGGCCAATCCGATCCGCCGTCCCACCTGCCAGGCCACCGGCGCGGCGGCCAACGCGCCGAGCACCGCGGCGAGCAGCCCGACCGGGCCGCGCCGACGTCGCAGCGCGAACCACAGGGCGAGAGCCACCAGCAACCCGAAGGCCAGCCCGAGCAGACTGAACCACCCGTCGGCGGCGATCGGCTGCTCCGGTTGCGGGTCGGCGTAGATCGCCCCCTCGGCGGTCTTGAGCACCGGCGTGTCCGGCGCGAGCCCGGCCCAGAGCAGCCCGAACGGCACCCCCAGGACGGCCACGGCGAGCACGCTGGCCAGCACCGTCGCCACGGTACGCAGCGGACGACGCGGCTCGTCGAAGCTCAACTCCAACGAGCTCTGGTACGCCGCCGAGGCGGGGGCGTCGCCCGGACCGTACCCGTGTTGCGGTGTCGCCGGCGGGGCGTCCGGCGGTGGCACGGTCCCCGGCAGCGACACGTCCCCGGGCTGTGACCCGGCCTCCGGGCGCGACCCGGCCTCCGGCTGTGACCCGGCCTCCGGCTGCGGCCCGGCGTCCGGCTGCGGCCCGGACGACCGCTCAGCCTCCGGCGAGGTCGCGCCTGGCGTGCGGGGCGGCGCGGGGCGGTCGGGCTCGCCGACGGGCCGCGTGGGATCGGGGTAGTCCGGGCTCACCCGATGATCCTCTCAGGCCCGGTCGAGTGCCGGGGCTCCGGTGGCGGCAGACCAGCTCACCGGGCGAACGGCTCCACCATCATCGCCGCCGCCCGCAACCACGCCTGCCGGGTCTCCGGCTGGAGCTGGTGGTACTCGATCGACGCCCCGGTCTCCAGCGCCGGGTCGTAGGGCACCACGGCCACTCCACGGGTACGGGTGGCGAAGTGCCGTTCCAGGTCGTCCTGCAACGGCGAGCGACCCGGGGTCGGGCAGGAGATGAGGGTGACGGCGTTGTCCGCCAGCTCGCCCATGCCCTCCTCGTGCAGCAGGTCGAGCATCCAGTCCGCGCTGAACGCCGCGTCCTCCCGCGGCACGGTGGTCACCACCAGTTGGTCGGCGGCCTGCATCACGGTGCGCCAGTTGGGGCTCTCCACGTTGTTGCCGGTGTCGACGCAGACCACGTCGTGGGTACGCCGTAGCAGCTCCAGCACCCGCCGGACGGTGAACTGGTCCAGTCGCTGGGCGAAGCGCGGGCTCTCCTCACCGGCCAGCACGTCGTACGAACCGTCGGAGGCGTGCCGCAGGTAGTCGTCCAGCCGACCCAGCAGGGTCTCGCCCTCGAGGATCTCGATCTGGGCCAGGTCGGTGACCAGGTGCCGGATCGTCCGGGCGTGCCGGGCACTGCCGGCGCGCAGACCGAGGGTGCCGCGCAGCTCGTTGTCGTCCCAGGCCAGCACGCCCTGCCCCCGTACGCTGCCGACGGTGGCGGCGGCGAGCACGGTCGCGGTGGTCTTGTGCACCCCGCCCTTCGGGTTGGCGAAGGCGAGCACCCGGGGCGTGCCCAGATCCCGTCGCAGCACCCCGTTGGCCCGTTCCTGCTCGTCGATGCCCTGCGAGCGCCACTCGATCCGGGCCGGGTAGGAGCGCTCGACGACCGCCGAGCCGACCGGTTGGGCGACCGGCGGAGGCGCGACCGGCGGCGGGGCGACGGGCGGTGGGGCGATCGGCGCTGCGGGTGGTGAGGGCTGCGGCACGGCGACCGGATAGCCGGTCTCCGGCTGGTAGCCGGTCTCCAGCAGGGCGTACCGCGACTCCACCGGCGGGTCGCCCGGCCGGTAACCGTTGTCCAGCAACGCGTACCGCGACGGACCCGGGTCGGGGACGGCCGGCGGCGGCTCGGGTTCGGTCCGGTACGTCGGCTCGATCCGCTGGCCCGGATCCGCCCGGTACCCCGGCTCCGCGCGGTACGCCGACTCCGCCCGATAGTCGGGCTCACCCCGGTAACCCGGCTCGGCCCCGAAGCCCGGCTCGGCCCCGAAGCCCTGCTCGGCCCCGAAGCCCTGCTCGGCCCGGAAGCCCGGCTCCGGGCGATAGGCCGGCTCCGCACGGTACGCCGGCTCGGCCCGATAGTCGGGCTCCGGCCGGTACCCCGGCTCGGCCCGGTAACCCGGCTCCGCGCGGTACGCCGGGTCCGACCGGTAGTCCGGCTCGGACCGGTACGCGGGGTCCGAGCGGTACGCCGGCTCGGCGCGGTAGTCCGGCTCGGCCCGGTAGGCGGGGTCGACGCGGTAGGTCGCCTCGGCGCGGTAGTCGGGCTCCGCGCCGTACGACAGATCTGCGGGATGCCCGATGGCGGGTGCCCGCCCCGCGTAGCCGTTGGGGGCCGCGCGCCGGGGCAGCGGGTCAGGTGGCGCGTCGTCGGCACGCCGCTCCGGCTCGGTCTGCTCCGCGCCGCGACCGCCCAGCCGGGCACGGTCCAACAACGCACGCCACCGCGGCGCTGGTTCGGCCGGCCGGCCCCAGCCGGTCTCACTGCCCTCCACGGCCCGCCCTCCCAGCGCCATCGATCTCCGTCTGACAGGCTACGAACCAAACCCTATTCGGACCACACCTCAGAGCGCACACCAGCCGACGCAGATCACGACGACGCGGGTGCCGGGGATTCGGCACCGGTGCTGTCCGGGGAGGTGGCGACGCTCGGCGGGGGCGGCTCGGTCGACTCGGCGGACGACGGCGTGGGTGACGGAATCGTGACGACCGGTGCGGGTTCCGACGATTCGCCCACCGACGCCAGCGGCGCGGGCGCGGGTGGGGTGGACTCCACGGCATCGTCCGGTGCCGACGCCGGACTCGGCCCGGTGTCGGCCGGCGGGCGCACCACGTCGCGCTGCTCGGGCAGTGGTGGCGTGAAGACGGTGCGGTCCAGCCGGTACACCTCGGGGGCCGGGTCGACCGCCCGGACGTCCGGGCGGGCCGCCACACCCCGCAACACCTGCGGGGCCGCCCGCACCACAGCGGCGTAGACGCAGGCGCAGCCGGTCCGGTACGCCGCCGCCTCGGCGGTCGCCACCTCGGCCCCGCTGACGTAGCGTTCCCGCAGCTCCCGCTCGCCCGCGCCGGCACCGTCGACGGCCGCGGCCCGGGCCCGGTAGTCGGCGGCCTCGGCGGCCTTGCGGGCCGCCACCTCCTCCATCCCGGCGACCACGTCGTCGGGCACCCGTAGCGCGGGAATGCGGACGATCTCGGTCTGCCGTCCGGGCAGCGGCACCCGCCCGAAGACGGTGGAGACCCCGACGTCGCCGAGCACCGCCGACAGACGCTGCGGCGGCAGGTAATCGGTAAGCGTGACCAGCGCGTACGTGCCACTCCCCGTGGACGGGGCGGACGCGGGGAGCCCGGCCAGGTCGGCGGCGGCGGACCGCAGGTAGCCGGGGACGGAATCACCGTCGGTGACGCCGACCCGGGTCACCTCACCCACCGTCCGGTCACCCACCGGCGCGTCGTCGACAGCCCAGACCGCGGTGCCCAGGACCGCCGCGGCGGAGAGCACCGCGGCCCAGGTGAGCACCCCGGACCGCGCCGACCGGTCGCCCAGCCGGGCCACGGCCCGGGTCAGCGGCGGCAGCAGCCGTTGGTCCAGCTGCCGCAGCAGGTTGCCGGCGCGCACGGGCGGGATCCCCTCGTCGGATCGGTGTCGGGCGGTCGCCGCTCAGTCACGCAGGATCTGGAGCGCGCGGTCCAGATCGTCAGGGTAGTCGCTGACGAACCGGACCTCGTCCCCCGTTCGGGGGTGCAAAAAGCTCAGTTCGCGGGCGTGCAACCACTGTCGGGCCAGGCCCAGACGGGCCGAGAGGGTGGGGTCGGCGCCATAGGTGAGATCACCCACGCAGGGGTGCCGCAGGGTGGAGAAGTGCACCCGGATCTGGTGCGTCCGACCGGTCTCCAGCCGGACGTCGACCAGGCTCGCCGCCGGGAACGCCTCAAGGGTGTCGTAGTGGGTGATGCTCGGCTTGCCGCCGGACACCACCGCCCAGCGGTAGTCGTGGGTCGGGTGCCTGTCGATCGGCGCGTCCACGGTCCCGCGCAGCGGGTCCAGGTGGCCCTGCACCACGGCGTGGTAACCCTTGTCCACCTCGCGGTACTTGAAGGCCCGCTTCAACGCCGTGTACGCCTGTTCGCTCTTGGCGACCACCATGATGCCGGTGGTCCCCACGTCGAGCCGGTGCACCACGCCCTGACGCTCGGCGGCACCACTCGTGGAGATGCGGTGCCCGATCGCGGCGAGGCCGCCGATCACCGTCGGGCCGGTCCATCCGGGGCTGGGGTGGGCCGCCACTCCCACCGGCTTGTCGACCACCACGATGTCGTCGTCGGCGTAGACCACCCGCAGCCCGGGCACCGCCTGGGGCACCACGGTCGGTGGCGCGACCGGGGCGGGCAGCGTGACGTCCAGCCAGGAGCCGGCCTTGACCTTGTGCGAGTTCGGCCGGGCGCTGCCGTCGACCAGCGCGTCCCCGGCATCCACCAGGGCCGCGGCGGCGGTGCGGGAGAGCCCGAACAGGCGGGACACGGCCTGGTCCAGTCGCATGCCGTCGAGGCCGTCCGGCACGGGCAGGGAACGGTGGTCGCCGCCAGCGGCGAATGCGGAGGTCATGCCCGCTCCTGCTGCTCGGCGGCGCCCTGGGGGGCGTCCGTCCCGGTCGGGTCGCCGTCGCGGCCGGCGCGTCGGCCGTCGCGCTGGCGGCCGGTCAGCTCCAACAGCACGGCCAGCAGCACGCCGCAGACCAGCGAGCTGTCCGCCAGGTTGAACACCGGCCAGACCTGGCCGTACGGGTCGAAGAGGCTGATCATGTCGACCACGTGCCCGTGGAAGGGGGACGGTGCCCGGAAGATCCGGTCGACGAGGTTGCCCAGCGCGCCGCCCAGCACCAGGCCGAGGGAGATCGCCCAGGGCAGTGAGCGCAGTCGCAGGGCCATCCAGACGATCCAGCCGACCACACCGATGGTGATCAGCGGGAAGACCCAGGTGTGGTCCGCGCCGATGCTCCAGGCGGCGCCGCTGTTACGGGTCAGGCTCAGGTAGACGAACCCGCCGAGCAGACGGACCGGCTCCCGGTCGGTCAACGCGGCCAGCGCGAGGTGCTTGGTGACCAGGTCGGCCAGCAGGGCCACCAGGGCGACTCCGGCGAGGATCGCGACGGCCCGGGGTCGGCGTGTGCCGCCGCCCGGATCGGTGCGGCCGGGCTCGGCGGACGGTGCTGCGGTCATGCGCTCCCCATCGACAGTCTCGGCGGTGATCGCTCACCGTCTCATCGCCGCCGGGGAACGGACCTCAGCGCCGTTCCTCCAGCTGCTTGCACGTCACACACTGGGTGGCCGACGGGAATGCGGCGAGGCGCTCGACCGGGATCGGGTTGCCGCACCGCTCGCACCAGCCGTAACCACCCTCGTCGAGGCGCTCCAACGCGCGCTCCACCTGCGTGATCCGTTCCAGAATGCTGTTGGCGAGAGAGATCTCCTGCTCCCGCTCGAGCGTCTTGGTGCCCGTGTCGGCCTGGTCGTCCCCGGCCGAGTCGGTCAGCCGATCGCGCTGCAGCTCGGTGATCTCGCTCAGCGTCTGATCGTACTCGGCACGAAGCTCGTCCCGCCGCGCCGCCAACGCCGCCCGGATCTTCTCGGTCTCCGCCGCGCTCCGGGTGGCCTTGGCCACCGGCTTACGTCCGGCGGTCCTGGTGTCGGCTGGCTTAGCCATGGGTCGCTCCCTCGGCCGGGGAGCCGCGTGGTTCGCGGCATCCTGGTCAGGGGCGCCGACCACGGCGTCCCCTCATGGACGAAAAGGGGCGCGCGGCGACGATGGCCGCGCACTCCGGAGGTTCGCAAGAATACGGAACGTACAGGCGTCCGACAACGTGCCGCACCGTCGCACCGCTTAACAGCCCCTAACCATGCTCAACTGGGGCAAAGGGAACGCTAGCAGATCAACCAGGCACTTCATCCCCGTGTTCGCCAAACCACCGAGCCAGCCGCCCCCGTCGGCTGACCGCCCGCAACCTCCGCTCGGCGGCGTCCCGCACCCCGGCGGTCGCCACGATCAGCAGGCTGTCGCCGGTCTTCAGCCGGGTGTCCGGCGCGGGCACGAATCCCACCCCGTCGCGCAGCACCAGCGTCACCGACGCGCCCGGCGGAAGCCGCAGCTCGTCGACGTGCACGCCGGCCAACCGCGAGCCCGGCGGCACCTCCACCTGGAGCAGGTCCGCGCGCATCCGCTCCAGCGGAGCGGTCTCCACATGGATCTCGGCGGCCTCGGTCGGCGCGGTCACCCGCAACCAGCGGGCGAACGGCCCCAGCGCCCCGGCCTGCACCAGCGTGAAGATCACTACCAGCACGAAGACCACGTCGAAGAGACGTTCCGCACCGGGCACCCGCTCGGAGAGCGGAATGGTCGCCAGCACGATCGGCACCGCCCCGCGCAGCCCCGCCCAGGACAGGAACGCCTGTTCACGGAGGCCGACCCGGAACGGCAGCGCCGAGACGGCCACCGACAACGGCCGGGCCAGCAGCACCAGGGCAAGCCCCGCGACCACGGCGGGAAGCACCGCCGCGTCGAGGCGACCCGGCGAGGCCAGCAACCCGAGCAGCACGAACAGCCCGATCTGGGCGAGCCACGCCAGCCCGTCCGCGAAACCGAGGATCGCCTGCCGGTGCGACAACCGGGCATTGCCCAGCAGCACCCCGGCCACATACACGGCGAGGAACCCCGAGGCGTGCAGCACCGCCCCGGCGGCGTACGCCAACACGGTGATGCCCACGGTGGCGATCGGGTAGAGACCGGCCGACGGCAGCGCCGCCCGACGCAGCGCCCAGGCGCCGGCGACACCCGCACCCACACCCACCGCCGCGCCCACGCCCAGCTCGTAGCAGACCAGCCCGACCTCGTACCACCACGGATGCGCCCAACCCTCGTGGGACAGCAGCACCACCAGCAGCACCACCGGGGCGTCGTTCATGCCCGACTCGGCCTCCAGGGTCGCCACCAGCCGGGGCGGCAACCGCAGCCGGCGCAGGGTGGCGAAGACGGCCGCCGCGTCGGTGGACGACAGCACCGCCCCGTAGAGCAGGGCCAACCGCCAGTCCAACCCCAGGAGAAGGTGTACGGCGACACCGACCACCACGATGCTCACGACGACGCCGACCGTGGAGAGTGCCGAGGCCAGCCCGAGCACCGGTCGCAGGGTGCTCCATCGGGCGGTGAGGCCACCCTCCGCGATGATCACGATCAGCGCGCAGAAGCCGAGGGCCCGGGTCAGGTCGACGTCGTCGAAGCGGATACCCAGCCCGCCCTCGCCGATCGCCACACCCAGCGCCAGGTAGACGAGGAGGCTGGGCACACCGAGCCGGGTGGAGAGTCGCACCGCGCCCACGGCGACGAGCAGCACTGCCGCACCGAGCAGCAGCGCGACGTCCAACCCGGGCGTCACGGTGGGACCAACCCGGGCGTCACGGCTGCCTGGCCCGGGCGTTCCTCACTCGGCGGATCCGTCGCGCAGTCGGCGCAGCAGCGCGGCCAGCTCCGGCGCGGGCCGGTCGACGAGGAAGAGCTTGTCCCGACTGGCCGCGCCCACGCGCAGGGACACCGCCGCCGGCCGGATACCCAGAGCGGCCGCCAACGCCCGACGGGCCGCCTCGGTCGCCCGCCCGTCGACGGCGGGGTCGTGCACCGCGATCACCAGGGCCGGCCCGTGTGGACCGTCGAAACGTCCGCCCACCCGGTCCCGGGAGGCTCCGGGCTTCACCCGTACCGCCACGGTGAGCGTCTCCTGCGCGGGCACCGACGTCGCTTCAGATCGGACGGACGTCGGCGAGCAGGGCGGTGGCCGGCGCGCACTGCGCGCAGGGAGTGAACCCGAGTTCGACGGCCTCGGCGACCGGCAGCTCCTCGGGCACCCGACCGGCGAGGTACGGGCAACTGGCGAGGTGGTAGCGGGGGTGACCGTCGACCACCTGGACAGCGTCGGGGAGTCGCGCCACCCGGGCCGCCTCGGCGGGGGTGACCGGCTGCTCGGCCGGCTCGTCGGCGCGGTAGGCGTCGTCGGTCGACGTCGCGGTCGCCGAGGCGGGGCTGACGGGCCGGACGGGAGAGGACGCACCGTCGGCCGCAGTCACGAACGGTGCCGCGTCGTCGAACGGCGGCACCTCGTCGGCACCGGGGTCGACCGGTGGCTCCGCCGCAGAGCCGACCGGCGGCTCCGCCGCAGAGCCGAACCGCGGCTCACGGTCGACCGGCGGCTCGGGTGGTTGCCGCCACCCGGTGCCGCCGGTGCCAACCGTCGTGGGTACGTGCTGGACCGGTATCTCCGGCTCGGCCGGCGGCGGCCCGTACGCGGAACCCGTGGCCTGGCCGGCCATGCGGGGAACGTCGGGCTGCCGCGGGCTGGTCCGGCCGGGATCCGCCGTCGCGCGGTTGGCGGCTGCCTGGCGGGCGCCTACCACCAACGCCACGGCGGCCAGCAGACTGGCCGCGATGGAAATGATCAACAGGAAGCTGGACCCACCGGCCAGGCCGAGCACCAGGAGGACCACCGCGACGAGGATGAGCAGGAGACTTGCGACTATCACGGCTCACCCCCGCCGCGTCGTACCGCCCAGACGGGGCCGGCGACCGTCACCATTGTCGGAGAGCGATCGCCGGCCGGTGCTCAGCGTCCGGCTTCGAGGGCGCCGGAGCGCCCGCCGCCGCCGTACGAACCGGCGAGGCCCGCAGCGGCCAGCCCGTTGCCGCCGGCGACCCGACCCGCCTCGGAGCGGGTCATCTCGGCTTCGAGGCCCTGGCCGCGACCGTCGAGGTCCCGCAGCTGGCTCTCCAGGTACGCCTTGAGCCGGGTGCGGTACTCACGCTCGAACTGCTTGAGCTCCTCGATGTGCTTCTGCAGGGCCGTGCGCTTGGCGTCCAGGCCGCCCATGGCCTCCTGGTGCCGCTGGCGGGCGTCCCGCTCGAGGGCGTCGGCCTTCGCGCGCGCCTCCCGGGTCACCTCCTCGGCCTTGCTGCGAGCCTCGGACAGCAGGCTGTCGGCCTCGCGGCGAGCGTCGGACACGTGGTCGTCGGCGGTGCGCTGGGCCATCATCAGCACGCGCAGGGCCTGCTGCTCGCCGTCACCGGTGACGCCCGCGGGGCCGCCGGTCGTGCGGACCTGCTCCAGCTCGGCCTGCATGGCGCGGGCGGCCTGCTCGGCCGCCGACTTGTCGCGCTGCACCCGGTCCAGCTGGGCCTTGACGTCGTTGAGCTCCGCCGCCAGTCGGGCGTCGCCGCCGGGGCCCGCGGGGGCGCCGCCACGGCCGCCGCGCTCCACCTGGGCGCGCAGCTCGTTGTTCTCCTCGATGAGGCGGGCGAGCTCGCGCTCGACCTCATCGAGGAAGGCGTCGACCTCTTCCTCGTCATACCCCCGCTTGCCGATCGGCGGCTTTTTGAAGGCGACGTTGTGGACGTCGGCCGGGGTCAGCGGCATCGAAACTCCTCGGGTCAGTTGCGGCCGCGAAAGCGCGTCGGTCATCAGGCAGATGCCCTGATCGACGGCCCTAACACGAACTCCATCAGCACGAACAGGATAACCAGGAGCACAAGGGAGGCCAGGTCGATGCTCACGGTACCAATTCGCAGCGGAGGGATCACACGCCTCAACGCGTTGAGAGGGGGATCAGTGACGCTCCACACGGATTCCAATCCTGCCGATGCTCCGCGCCCCGGTTGCCAGCGCCGGCCGTACTGCAGGACGGCGCTCAACACGAACCGGGACAGGAGAAGGAGCAGGAAGACATAAAGGATCAGGTACAGCACTTGCAGTAAGATCGACAACACGGTCAGCGACGTCCCTCGGGTCGGGCGGGGTCAACTCAGGCTGAAAAAACCGCCCTCAGCGATCTTGGCCTTGTCCTCAGCGGTGACCTGGACGTTGGCCGGTGAGAGCAGGAACACCCGATTGGTCACGCGCTCGATCGTACCGCGCAGACCGAACGCCAGACCGGCGGCGAAGTCCACCAGACGGCGGGCATCGGCCTCATCCATCTCGGTGAGATTGATGATCACCGGAACGCCGTCGCGGAAGTGCTCACCGATCGTGCGCGCCTCCCGGTAGGTGGTCGGATGCAGCGTGGTGATCTGGTAGCGCTGTTCCTCCTCGGGCAACGCCCGCTCACGTGCCGTGACCTGCGGCGCGAGGGCCAGGTTGTCACGGGTGTGGTAGGTCAACGCGCCCGAGGTCTCACCAGCTGACGACCGCGTGATCGACCGTACGCTGGACCGCTCGATCCGCTCCGGACGCTCACCGTCGCCACGGTCGGCCTCACCCAACCGCCCGCTCGCGCGCTCGGAGAGCCGCCCCCGCTCGCTGACCCGTGGCCGGGGAGCCGGCGGCTCCTCGGTGTCGTCCTCGTCCTCGTCGGCGAACTCCTCGGCGTATCGGCTCTGCCGGTAACGCGACTCGCGGTAGCCACCCTTGTCGTAGCCACCGTCGTCGTAGGCCCGCTCGTCGTCTTCCTCGACCAGACCGAGCCAGACCCCCGCCTTGCGCAGTGCACCCATCCCGCGCCCTTCCGTCCGCCGTGCGGCACGCGCCCCCGTGCCATGTCGCCCGTCGCGAGTGGACAACCATGCCCATCGGACCGAAACGGCAATCCCCCGGCGCGCGATTCGCGTCGCGCGCCGCGACCCCCGACCAGGGGACGCCATCTCTGAAACAACACTGATGTAATTTGCATGTCTCGCGGTCAGGCTACCGCAGCGTGGAACGCATTCCGAGCAACGCGCTACCGACGCGGACATGTGTCGCGCCATATCGGATCGCGATGTCGAAATCCCCGCTCATCCCCGCGGACAGCGCGGTCGCTCCCGGATGGACCCCCCGGAACACGTCGGCGACCTCGGCGAGACGGGCGAAGGCCCGCTCGGGTTCCCAACCCAGCGGAGCGACCGCCATGAGGCCGACGAGGCGCAGCCCGGGCGCTTCGGCAACCGCCTCGGCCACCGGTTCCAGCCCCGCGCCCGGATCGGCCGACCCGGGCAACGCCCCACCCCGGGCCGCGTCGCCGTCGATGCTCACCTGGACCAGGACGTCGAGCGGCTGCTCCCGCTGGGCGGACGCGGTGGCCAACGCCCGGGCCAGCCGGACACTGTCGACGGACTGCACCACATCGGCGTACCGGACCACCGAGCGGGCCTTGTTGCGCTGCAACTGACCGATGAAGTGCCACCGCGGACGCACCCCGGCCGCCGCCACCTCGGCGGCCTTACCGGCCGCCTCCTGGTCGCGGTTCTCCCCCATGTCGGTCACCCCGAGCCCGGCCAGCGCCACCACGTCGCTGGCCGGGTAGGTCTTCGTCACCGCGATCATCGTGACGTCGGCGCGGTCCCGGCCGGCCCGCGCGCAGGCGTCGGCGATCCGGGACCGCACCTGAGCCAGGCCGGCCGCGATCTCGGCGTGCCGTTCCGGCCGCGCCGTGGCTGAACTGTCGGTCATCGGCGGTGCTCAGGACCCGTTCTTGAGGAAGTCGGGCACGTCCACGTCGTCGAAGAGCACCCGCCGCGGCGACTGGGCCGGAGCCGGGTTGGTCGCCGGCGCCGGCACCGGGGTGCTCTGCGGCGCCGGTTGGTTGGTGTTGGTCTTCCGGGTCGGCTCGGCCGCCTTGTACGCGGGCGTGCCACCGTCGAAGCCCGCCGCGATGACAGTCACCCGTACCTCGTCACCGAGCGCGTCGTCGATGACCGCACCGAAGATGATGTTGGCGTCCGGGTGGGCCGCGTCGGTGACCAGCTGGGCAGCATCGTTGATCTCGAACAGGCCGAGGTCGGAACCACCGGCGATGGAGAGCAGCACGCCGCGCGCGCCGTCCATGCTCTGCTCCAGCAGCGGGCTGGAGATGGCCGCCTCGGCCGCCTCGACCGCGCGGTTCTCCCCGCGGGCGCTGCCGATGCCCATCAACGCGCTGCCGGCGCCGCTCATCACGCTCTTGACGTCGGCGAAGTCCAGGTTGATCAGACCGGGGGTGGTGATCAGGTCGGTGATGCCCTGCACACCGGAGAGCAGCACCTGGTCGGCGGTGCGGAACGCGTCCATCATGCTGATGTTGCGGTCACCCAGGGCCAGCAGCCGGTCGTTGGGGATCACGATAAGCGTGTCGCACTGGTTGCGGAGTTCGTCTATTCCCGACTCGGCCTGCACCTGGCGCCGCTTGCCCTCGAAGGAGAACGGGCGGGTCACCACACCGATGGTCAGCGCGCCGAGCTTGCGGGCGATGTTCGCCACGACGGGCGCGCCCCCGGTGCCGGTGCCGCCGCCCTCGCCGCAGGTCACGAAGACCATGTCGGCGCCCTTGAGCACCTCCTCGATCTCGTCGCGGTGGTCCTCGGCGGCGTTCTTGCCGACGTCCGGATTGGCCCCGGCCCCCAGGCCGCGGGTCAGCTCCCGGCCGACGTCGAGCTTGACGTCGGCGTCACTCATCAGCAGCGCCTGCGCATCGGTGTTGATCGCGATGAACTCGACGCCCTTGAGCCCAACCTCGATCATCCGGTTGACGGCGTTGACGCCGCCGCCCCCGATGCCGACGACCTTGATGACCGCCAGGTAGTTGTGCGGAGGTGTCATCTCCGGTCCTTTCCTTCGAGATTGGCTTCGGCCGACCGGGTACGGCGTGGCCAGACCAGCGGCCGACGACAGCTGTCACCAACGAGGATCAGGGGTGAACCCTCACCCTCTACTAGAGGCTTACAGTTATGTCAACCACTGAACCTCTTCGGGGCAACGTAAGCGCCACCACGCCATGAGCCAAGGACCCGCCCGGCGTGTCGCCGGCCGGAGCGCAACGGGTCACGACGTCACACGCCTCCCAGCTCATCGGAAGGTCACCACGTCCGGCGCGCTCACGTCGATCCGATCGGTGTCCTCGTCGAGCAGGGCGGTGGCCACCCGGGCCTTGTCCGTACCCCGTGTCGCGTCGCCCCAGACCACCGTCCGGTCCCCCTTCAGCCGCAGGGTGATCCGGGCCAGCCCCTCCACGTTCACGTCCACCACCTCGGCGCGGAGCTGCGGCGTCAACGCGACGAGCACCTCCAGCCCGGCGCGGGTGCCCGGGTCGTCGGCGGCCGGCCGGCCCACCGTCACCTGGGGCAACTCGGCCGGTCGTTGGTCCACCGTCCGGAACGCCACCCCGCTGCGGTCGATCAGGGCGAACCTCTCCCCCTGCGGCACCGCCGCCACCGGAGTCCGCTCGGTCACCCGCACCACCAGCGTGCCGGGCCAGTCCCGGGAAACGGTGGCCCGTTCCACCGGGGCCAACGCCCCGACCCGACGGGCGGCGGCGGCCAGGTCCACCCGGGCCAGCGGCACCCCGTCGGGCACCGCGACGGCGTCGCGCACCTGGACCGGGGTCACCAGGTCGGCGCCCTCCACCCGGACCTCCCGCACACCGAACAGCCCGGTGCCGAGCACCACCCACGCGACCAGCCCGGCCAACGCGAGCACCCCGGCGGCCACCGCCCAGGGCAGCGCGGCGCGCATACGGCGCTGCCGGGCCCGGGCCATGAACCGGCGGGTCGAGGGGGGAACCGCGTCCCGCCCGGCCCGGACCAGCTGCCAACGCCGGGCCGGACCACGGCGCGGGGCACCGCCGTCGCCGGCGCTGGTCCGCCCTCGGGCCGGGCCGGGACTCATCCGGCCGTGGACGCCGTGCCGCCGGGTGCGGCGGTGCCACCGAGGGCCGCCCCGTCGCCGCCGGCCGTCGCCCCGCCCGGCACCGGATCGCCGAGCACCCCGGCGGTGGCCACCGGGTCGACGGTCGCGGTCGGCGCGGCACCGGCTGCCCGCTCCCCCAGCGCGGCCAGCAACTCGTCACCCATCAGGGAGATCGGCGGGGCGCCCATGGTCACCACCACGTCCCCCGGGCGGGCCCGACGGGCCACCTCGACCGGCGCGGCCTCCCACGAGTCGACGAAGACCTTGCGGTCGGCGGGCAGGTCCACCGCCGCGATCAGCGCCGCCGAACCCTCACCGGGCTGGCGCAGCTCGCCCGGCCCGAAGACCTCCAACAGCACCACCTCGTCGGCGATGGCCAGCGCCTCCGCGATCTCCGCCTGGTTGTCGCGGGTGCGGTACAGCCGGTACGGCTGGAACACGACGATCAACCGCCCGTCCCCGGCCACCTCGCGCAGCGTCTGCAACGCCAGCGTCATCGACGTCGGGTGGTAGGCGTACTCGTCGTAGACCAGCACGCCGTCCGCGACACCCTTGCGCTCGAAGCGCCGTCGCACCCCGGGGAAGACCGCCAGCGCCGCCTCCGCCGCCTCCAGTGGCAACTCCAGCAGGTACGTGGCCAGCACCGCGGAAGCGCTGTTCAGCCCCATGTGCCGCCCCGGCACCGGCAGCCGGAACTCGCCCAGCGACCGGCCGTCGATGGCAGCCAGGTAGCGCACCCCGCGCGCCGACGAGGAGATCTCGGTCAGCCGCAGGTCGGCATCGGCTGCCTCGCCGTAGGTGTACACCCGCCGCCCCTCGGCGCGCAGGCTCTCGGCCAGCCGTCGACCGCCCGCGTCGTCGGCGCAGGTGATGATGAACCCGTCCGGGTCGGTGAGGCGGGCGAACTCCACGAACGCCGCCTCCAGCGTCGCGTAGTCGCCGTAGGTGTTGAGGTGGTCCGCCTCGACGTTGGTGATGATCGAGACGTACGGGCGGTAGATGAGGAACGAGCGGTCGCTCTCGTCCGCCTCGACCACGAAGTGCTCACCGGTGCCGTGGTGGGCACCCGAGCCGACCTCGGAGATCTCGCCACCGATCACGAAGGACGGGTCCACCCCGGCCTGCTGCAACACCATGGTCACCATCGACGTGGTGGTGGTCTTGCCGTGCGTGCCGGCCACCGCGATCGCCCGGCGGCCCGTCATCGCCGCGGCGAGGGCCTCGGAGCGGTGCAGCACCCGCAGGCCGCGCCGACGCGCCTCGACCAGCTCCAGGTGGTCCTGCGGGATGGCCGAGGAGTAGACGACGGTGTCGACCCCGTCGAGGTTGGTCGCCTCGTGGCTGAGGTAGATGGTGCCGCCGAGCGCCCGCAGCCCCGCCAGCGAGGGCCACTCCCGCAGATCGCTGCCGGAGACCCGGATGCCCCGGGTGAGCAGCAGCCGGGCCACGCCGAGCATGCCCACCCCACCGACACCGATCAGGTGGACGGCGCCCAGGTCCTCGGCGGTGAGCGTGCCGGCCGGAGTGAACTGCGCGGTCATCGGGCCACCGCCTGGAGGACGAAGGAGCGCAGCGCCTCGTCGCCGTCACGTCGCCCGTACCTCGCCGCGGCGGCGCCCATCGTGTGCAGCCGCTGCGGGTCGCGGATGAGCGGGATGACGGTGCGCTCCAGCCAGTCCGGGGTGAGTTCGGCGTCGTCGACCAGGATCCCGCCGCCGGCCTCCACCACGGGCAGGGCGTTGCGCCGCTGCTCCTGGTTGCTGTGCGGGTACGGCACGTAGATCGTCGGCTGCCCGATCGCGGAGACCTCGGCGACGGTCATCGCGCCGCCCCGGGCCAGCATCAGGTCGGCGGCGGCGTAGCCCAGCTCCATCTCGGACAGGTACGGCAGCGTCACGTACGGCACCGGCAGGTCGCTGGGGATCGGCACCGGCTCGTTGCGCGCGCCCATCACGTGCAGCACCTGCACGCCGTTGCGGGCCAACTCCTTGGCCGCGCCGGACACCGCCAGGTTGATCGAACGGGCACCCGACGAGCCGCCGGAGACGAAGAGCACCGGCAGGTCCGGGCGGAGTCCGAAGTGGGCGCGGGCGGCGTTGCGCAGCGCGTACCGGTCCAGTGCGGCGATGCTGCGGCGCAGCGGCACACCCACGATGGTGGCGTCGCGCAGGGACTCGGCCTGACTGGGCTGGTGCGGGAAGCCGACAGCGATGTTCTTGGTGAACTTCATGCCGAGCCGGTTGGCGACGCCCGGCGGCACGTTCACCTCGTGGATCACCATGGGCATCTCCCGACGCCACGCGGCCAGGTAGGCCGGCACCGAGACGTACCCGCCGAAGCCGACGACCACGTCGGCCTTCACCTCGTCGATCACCTTGCCCGCCGCGCGCGCGGCGGTCCACATCCGGCCCGGGGTACGGACCAGGTTCATGTTGACCGACCGGGGCAGCTGGTACGCCGGGATCGGCCGCAGGTCGTAGCCGGCCGGCGGGATCAAATCGTTCTCCATGCCACGTGGTGTGCCGAGGCAGGTGATCCGGACGCCCGGGTCGTGTCGGCGCAGGCAGTCGGCGAAGGCGAGCAGCGGGTAGACGTGCCCCCCGGTGCCACCTCCCGCGAGCACCACCGAACGCAGCGGACCCATCAGCGTCTCCTCTCGCTCGCCGTACCCTGACGGCTCCGGCCCTGCCGGACACCGCGCGGTGCGGCCTGGTCGTCCTTCCGCCGCTCCCGCGACCGGGGCACGGGCCCTCGGGCCGCCGGTGGCGTCGCCGGCCGGCGGCGCCGGCCGGGAAGCGGCGGCAACGGGGCCCAGAGTAGTCGGACCCACCGGGCCGGCGGACGGGCATGCAGTGCTCTGGCCGCATCGGGTTCGGCGCGGGCGAAGGACGCCAGCATGCCGATACCCGCCAACGTCACCACCAGGGCACTTCCGCCGTCGGAGATGAACGGCAGCGGCAGGCCGGTGATCGGCAGCAGCCCGACCACCCCACCGATGTTGATCACGGCCTGGCTGACCAGCCAGGTGGTCACGGCGGCGGCGGCGAGCCGGCGGAACGGGTCGTCGACCCGGCGGGCGATCCGCAACCCGGTGTACGCGAGGACGGCGAACAGGGCGAGCACCACCGCGCAGCCGATCACGCCCAACTCCTCGGCGATGATCGCGAAGATGAAGTCGTTGTGCGCCTCGGGCAGCCAGTCCCACTTCAGGCTGCCCTTGCCCAGCCCGACGCCGAACCAGCCGCCGTGCTCGATGGCCAGCCGTCCCTGGTAGAACTGGAGGCAGCCGTCGAGCTTGCAGGTCTCCGGGTCCGGCGGGTTGAAGAACATGGCCAGCCGGGCGAAGCGGTAGTTCTCCTCGCCGCGTTCGCCGGAGCCGGCCCCGAGCGAGGCCACCGCGACGAGCAGGCCGACGCCGAGCAGGCCGACGACCGTCAGCACGCCGAAGACCCGCATCCGGACACCGGCGGCCCAGAGCAGGCCCACCACCAGGGCCAGCAGGCAGAGCATCGTGCCCGTGTCGTTGTAGCCGACCAGGACGAAGAGCAGGCCCATCACCGGGAAGAGCGGGGTGGCCAACTCCCGCCACCACCCCAACGCGGCACCCTTGCGGGCGATCAGGTGCGCGCCCCAGAGCACCATCGCGAACTTGGCCAGCTCGGACGGCTGGAGCTGGATCCCGCCGACGAACAGCCAGTTCAGGCGCGCCTCGACCGGCCCGAACCCGGCTGACTTCTGGTGGGTGAGCCGGGCGTACGCGACCAGCAGGTTGAGCACCAGCAGCAGCACCACCGAGGTGAACAGCAGCGGCCGACCCAGTGAGCGGTAGGTGCTGGCGGGCAGGCGTTGGCAGGCCCAGAACGCCCCGATGCCGATCACCGCGAAGATGGCCTGCTTGGTCACCGAGGCCGAGGCGTCGCCGTCCTCGGCGTAGTCCTTCACGCTGGTCGCCGAGAAGACCATGGTCAGCCCGATCAGCAGCAGCAGGCCGGCGCAGGACAGCAGCAGATAGTAGGAGGCCAGCGGCCGGTCCAGCAGGCCGCGCAGGGCGGCGAGCCCGGCGGCCCCGTCCAGCCCGCGCAGCGGCGCCACCGGTTCCGGCTCGCGGCCCGCAGCGCCGGACTCCGGACCCGTTGTTGCCGCGCCGGGCCTGGGCTCACGCGGCGGCGAACCGGACTCCTTGCCGCCCGCCGCCGCGCCGGACCCCGTGCCGCCCGCCGCCGCGCCGGACCTCAGCCCTCGCGGCGCGCCGGGTTCCGCGCCACGCCGGTCGTCCGCGCGGCCCGGCGGAACGGTGCCCGCCGGGCCCGCTGACCGCCGCGGCCGGACGGCCGTCCTGTCGTCCCTGTCGTCGGTGCCTGGTTCCTCCCCCACCCCGACATCATCACCGCTAGCCACGCCCGGCGAGCCCACAACGAGACCCCCGGCGTGTCGGACCGCGCCGATCCGCACGAAGATCGGGGACGTTGCTGCCGCAGAGCGCGCCGAGACAGCAACGTCCCCGATGGTGCGCGGACCTTGGGCAGGGCGCAGCCCCGGGCGCCGGGGCGTCCGGGGCTGCTCCGGGAGTCGGGGCCGGGGGTGCGGGTCAGGTCATGTTGGCGAGGAACTCGCTGTAGAACAGGCCCAGGGCGATGGCCACGCCGATCCCGGCGATGATCCAGAAGCGCACCACGATGTTGACCTCGCTCCAGCCGGCCAACTCGAAGTGGTGTTGCAGGGGCGACATCCGGAACACCCGTTTACCGGTGGTCTTGAAGGAGATGATCTGGATCACCACGGACATCGTGATGATGACGAAGAGCCCACCGATGATCGGCAGCAGCAGGATGGTGCGGGTCGACATCGCCATGCCGGCGATCAGACCGCCCAGCCCCAACGCCCCGGTGTCACCCATGAAGATCCGTGCCGGGGACGTGTTCCACCAGAGGAAGCCCACACAGGCCCCGGCCGCCGCCCCGGCGATCAACGCGATCTCCAACGGGTCGCGAACCTCGTAGCAGTACGGCTGGGTGTAGTTCGGGTCGGCGCACCAGTGCCGGTACTGCCAGAACGCGATCAGCGCGTACGCGGCGAGCACCATCACCGAGGCACCGGTGGCCAGGCCGTCGAGACCGTCGGTGAGGTTGACGCCGTTCGTCGCGGCCATCACCACGAAGATGAAGATGATCACCGCACCGACCTTGCTGACCTCCAGGGCGTCGATGTCCCGGATGAAGCTCAGCGTGGTGCTGCCCACCGTCTCGGTGTTGGTGGCCAGGCCCGAGCCGTCGGTCATCGTGCTCGGGAACCACAGCGCGATCACGCCGAAGACCGCACCGACCAGGATCTGCCCGAGCAGCTTGCCGCGCTTGTTCAGGCCGGCGCTGTTGCGCTTGCGGACCTTGAGGAAGTCGTCGAGGAAACCCACCGCCCCGGAGAAGACCATCAGCCCCAGCAGCACCAGCGCCGTGATGGTCGGCTCCACCTGCGCGATCTGCTGGTCCGGCAGGGTGGTCAGGGCCAGGTGCCCGGCCACGTACGCGATCACGGTGGCCAGGATGAAGACCACGCCACCCATGGTGGGCGTGCCCTTCTTGCCCTGGTGCATGGCCGGACCGTCGGTGCGGATCGGCTGACCCGCCTTGAGCCGGGTGAACACCTTGATCGCGATCGGGGTGCAGAACAGCGACACGAGGAAGGCCACCCCGATGGCGACGATGACCGCCCTCATCGGCTCGACCCCTGACCGGCGTCGGCGCGCAGCGCGTCGGCCACCTCCCACGTCCGGTACCGGGAACCCTTGACCAGGACGACGTCACCCGGTCGTAGTTCACTCCGCAGCACCTCGACGGCCGCTGCCTGATCGGTGAGCAGCACCGACTCTCCTCCCCAGTTCCCTACCGCTGTCGCGCCCTCGTGGATCGGCGCGGCCGGCTCACCCACCACGAGCAGCCGGTCGACGCCCAACTCGGCCACCAGGTGGCCGACCTGGGCGTGGCCGTCGTACTCGAACGGGCCCAGCTCGGCCATGTATCCGAGCACCGCGACGGTACGCCGCCCCTGGCCGATGCTGGCCAGCGCCCGCACCGCCACCGCCATCGAGGCCGGGTTGGCGTTGTACGAGTCGTCGATGACGGTCACCCCGTCGGGACGGTCGAACACGTCCATCCGCCGGGTCGAGACCAGCCCCAGCTCACCGAGGGCCGTGGCCAGCTCGGCGAGCGGCATGCCCAGTTCCCGGGCCACCGCCGCCGCGGCGAGCGTGTTACCCACCTGGTGGTGGCCGGTCAACCCGAGCCGCACCGGCGCGCGCCCCTCCGGGGTGACCAGGGTGTACGACGGGTGTCCCCGCTCGTCCAGCGTCACGTCCTCGGCGCGTACGTCGGCGTCCGGTGCCTCGCCGTAGCGGACCACCCGGGCCCCGGTGCGGCTCGCCATCGCGGACACCCGGGGGTCGTCGGCGTTCAGGACGGCCAGCCCGTCCGCCGGCAGGGCCTCGACCAGCTCGCCCTTGGCCACGGCGATGTTGTCCTGCGAGCCGAACTCGCCGATGTGCGACGTGCCGACGTTGAGCACCACGGAGATCCGGGGCGGCACCAGTTCGCACAGGTACCGCACGTGCCCGATCCCGCGGGCGCCCTTCTCCATCACCAGGTAACGGGTGTCCGGCCCGGCCCGCAGCGCGGTGTGCGGGTGCCCCAGCTCGTTGTTGAACGAGCCGGGCGGTGCGACGGTGGCCCCGAGCCGGGCGGTCAGCTGGCCGATCAGGTCCTTCGTGGTGGTCTTGCCGGACGAGCCGGTCACACCGATCACGGTCAGGTCGGGGAGCCGGTCCACCGCGGCGCGGGCCAACCGACCCATCGCGGTCAGCGCGTCGTCGACGATCACCATCGGCACCCCGGGCACCTCCCGGCTGCCCAGCACCGCCACCGCGCCGGCCTCGACGGCCGTCGCCGCGTAGTCGTGCCCGTCGACCTTCTCGCCGGGGAAGGCCACGAAGAGCGACCCCGGGCCGACCTTGCGCGAGTCGAACTCGACGCTGCCCGTGACGGTGGCGGCCGGGTCGGCGGCGACGAGCCGCCCGTCGACGGCGGCGGCCACCTCGGCCAGGCTCAGCGCGATCATCGCTGACCCGCCAGGTCCCCGAAGCGGGCCCGCAGCGCGGCGGCCAACTCGACGCTGTCGTCGAACGGGAGCACCTCGCCCGCCACCTCCTGGCCCCGCTCGTGGCCCTTGCCGAGCAGCGCGATGACGTCACCCGGCTCGGCCAGTCGTACCGCCTCGTCGATCGCGGCGCGGCGACCCGCCACCTCCACGATCCGGGCGGCGGTGGCGGCCCGGTACGCCCCGGCGAGCACCTCGGCGCGGATCTCCGCCGGGTCCTCGGTACGCGGGTTGTCGTCGGTCACCAGCACCACGTCGGCTCCCTCCGCCACGGCGGCGCCCATCACCGGCCGCTTGCCCCGGTCCCGGTCCCCGCCGGCGCCGATCACGCAGATCAGCCGGCCGGCGCTCAGTTCCCGCAACGCGGCCAGCGCGGCCACGATCGCGTCCGACTTGTGCGCGTAGTCGACCACCCCGCGCACCGGTGCGGCGACGTCGACCAGCTCCAGCCGGCCGGGCACCCCACCGCAGGCGGCGACGCCGGTCGCCGCGATCGCCGGGTCCACCCCGGCGCCGACCAGCGCGGCGATGGCCAGCAGCGCGTTGGCCACGTTGTGACGGCCGGGCAACGCCACCCCGGCGGACAGGACCACGCCATCCGGGCCGTGGGCGGTGAACCGCTGGGCGTACCCCTCGCCGCTCACGTCGTCGGCCCACCAGCTCGCGGCCTGGTCACCGGCCGCCGAGTAGGTGACAGTGGCCGGCTTGTGCAACGGCTTGAGGGCACTGTCGTCGAGGTTGAGCACCTCGACCGCGCACCGCCCGTCGAAGAGCTGGGCCTTCGCGGCGAAGTAGTCGTCGCTGTCGGCGTGGAAGTCCAGGTGGTCGGAGCCGAAGTTGGTGTAGCCGCCGACGGTGAACCGGACCCCGCCCACCCGACCCATGGCCAGCGCGTGGCTGGAGACCTCCATGACCACGGCGGTCACCCCCCGTTCGCGGGCGGTGGCCAGCATGGCGTGCAGGTCGGTCGCCTCCGGGGTGGTGCGCACGCTGTCGATCACCAGGTCGCCGAGCCGGGTCTCCACGGTGCCGATCAGCCCGGTGGTGTGGCCGGCGGCCCGCAGCCCCGACTCGACCAGGTACGCGGTGGACGTCTTGCCGGCCGTGCCGGTCACCCCGATCACGGTCAGGTCGGCGGTCGGGTCGCCGTACACGGCCGACGCCAGCTCGCCGAGCACGGCGCGCGGGTCGGGCACGACCAGGACCGGCAGGCCGCTCCCGGCGGCCATCTGCGCACCCGCCGGGTCGGTCAGCAGGGCCACGGCGCCCGCTTCGGCGGCGCCGGTGACGAACTCCGCGCCGTGCCGACGGGCACCGGGCAGCGCCGCGTACAGGTCGCCGGGGCGGACCTCGCCGCTGGCGTGGGTGGCACCGGTGACGAGCACCGCGGCGGCGTCCGCCGGAAGGTCGACGGCGAGTCGGACGGCAAGATCACCGAGCCGGACTCCGGTCACGGTACGTGGACGTGGATTGCCGGGCACGGCGTCAGACCCTACCCGGTCGTCCGGTTCCGGCCGCACAGCCGCCCCGGTGGTTCGTCGGCACTCACCGATGATGTCCCGCCGCCGCTGCTCAGCGCGGATAGACCGTGAACTTGGGCGCGGATCCGCCGGCCGAGGGCGGCACCCGGTAGTGACGCAGCGTGAACTGCATCATGTCGCGGAACGCCGGGTTGGCGATCGCCGCTCCCCCGCCGTTGGGCGAGTACACGAAGACCGCGATGACGTAGCGGGGGTTCTCGGCGGGGGCCATACCGATGAAGGAGGACACCTTGTCGGTGTCTATCTTGCCGTTGACCAGCCGTGATCCGGTGCCGGTCTTGCCGGCGACCCGGTAGCCGGGAACCGCGGCGGTGACGCCGGTGGCGCCGTCGACGGTGGTGACCGCCTCCAGCATGGTGCGCAGGGCCGCCGCGTTCTGCGGGCTGAGCACCGACCGGGTCAGCGGCGCGGGCGCGGGGGTGCGCTTGCCGTCCGGGCCGATCACCTCCTTGACCAGGTGCGGCTGCACGTACGTGCCGTTGTTCGCGATGGCGGCGTACGCGGCGGCCATCTGCAACGGGGTGGCGTCGACGCTGTGCCCGATCGGCACCGACCCCTCCGACGAATCGCTCCACTCGTCGGCCGGCAGCAGCCGCCCGCTGGCCTCCCCCGGCATCCCCTCACCGGTGGGCTTACCCAGCCCGAACCGCTTCTGGTAGTCGATCAACCGGTCCCGGCCGAGCTTGTCGGCGATGGTGATCGTGCCGACGTTCGACGAGTAGGCGAGCATCCCCGGCACGCTCATCCGCTTGCCGTTGGCCGGATGGGTGTCGGAGAACCAGGTGTCGCCCTTCTTGATGCTGTTGGCGATGGGCAGCACGGTGTCCGGAGTGATGACGCCCTCCTGCAACGCCGCGCCGAAGGTGATCGCCTTGTGGATCGACCCGGGGTCGACGACGAAGCTGGTCGCCGCGTCCTCCCGGGCGACCGGGTCGCTCGGGAAGGGTCTCGCCGCGTTGTAGGTGGGATTGCTGGCCTGGGCCAGCACCGCGCCGGAAGGGATCTCGATGATCACGGCAGCGCCGGTGCCCCCCGGCGCCTTGGCCATGCCCGCACTGAGGATCTGCTGCGTCCGGAACTGCAGGTCGCGGTTGAGCGTGAGGGCGATCGAGCTGCCCGGCTTGGCGACCGTGGTCCGGCTGTAGCCGCCCGGAATCGGCGCGGCGAGATCGCCGAGGCCGGCCTCGTACACCCGCTTGCCGTCCTGTCCGGCGAGCACGTCGTCGTAGCGGGCCTCCAGCCCTTCCAGCCCGTCCATGTCCTGGCTGGTGAAGCCGATCAGGTTGGCCGCCAGGTCACCGCCGGGCACCTCACGGCGCTCGTCGCGGTGCACCCCGATGCCGGGCAGTTCCAACGCCTGCACCCGCTTGGCGGTCGGGATCTCCACCCCTCGCGCCAGATAGGCGAACGTGGACTCCTTGCCGTTCTCCAGCCGGCGAGGCTTCATCAGCTCGACGAGCTTCGACACCGGGATGGCGAGGAGCGGGGACAGCGCCTTGGCGACGGCGGTCGGGTCCTTCACCTCGGTCGGGTCGGCGTACACGTACCGCGCCTCGACGCTGCGGACCAGCGGCGCGCCGGTGCTGTCGTAGATCGCGCCCCGCGGGGCGGGCAGCTCGACGGTATGGAGCCGGTCGCTGACGCCACCGCCGGCGTACGCCGGCGCGTCGACCGCCTGGAGGAAGACCAGCCGGATTCCGATGGTGGCGAACAGGGTCAGGGCGAGCGCCGTGCCCAGCCGCAGCCGCAGCCGCGAGTCGGCCAGCTTCGGCGGACGCGGCGGCTTGCGGGACTGGCGACGGGCCACCGGGCGGTCGGCGCGGCGCGGCGCACGTGGCGTGGTCCGGCGGCGCGGCGCGGGCTCGTCGACACCCGGAGCACGGGGGGTACGCGGGGAGACGGTCCGCACGACGCCGCCGCGACCGGCGGCCGGGGCGTCGCGCCGGCCGGAACGGGCGGCGGCCCGGCCTCCGTCGAGCACCTGCAGGGCCGGCCGGAACGGGTCGCCGGAACGGGTGCTGCGCGGCGTACGACGCTGCTCGGCGCCCGTGCCGCGAGCCGGTGTGCCGCGCTCGTCGCGGACCGTGCGACCCCTCGGGGTGTACGCCCGCGCACCGGAGATTCCCCCGATGCCGGGCTCGCTGCCGCGCCCGTCGTCGGCGGCGTCACGCGAAGAACCGCGCCGGTCCCCCTTCGGGTCCCGGCGCGGCTCGTCCGACCTCGGCGGCACTGGTCAGCCTCCCGCACCCTGGCTGGTCACCGACGGCTGGCCGGTCGCCGGCTGCGGCACCTCCAGCGTCTTGCCGTCGGGGAGCCGGATGTAGCCCGGCTCGCCCGCGTCGACGAGGCCCAGCCGCCGCGCCTCGGCGGTCAGGTTGCCCGGTGCCTCGGCTTCGGCGATCTGCTTGTCCAGTTGCTGCTTCTCCAGGTCCAGTCGAGCCTGCTGCTGCTGCAGCCGCTCCAACCGGAACGCGTTCTCATTGATCTTGGTGTTGACCGCCAGGATGCCCAGCACCCCGCCGACCACCAGCACCACGATCAGCGCCGCGAACGGCGCACGCGGCACCGAGATCGGCGGCGGTGGTGCCACCCGCAGCCGGGGCGGGCGCGCGCTGGTGGCGGCACCGGCCTTCTCGACCGGCCGCAGCGCGGCGGTGCCCTGGGTGGGGAACTCGCGCGCCCCCCGGGCGCGAGTCTCCCCCTGCCGGTTCACTCGATCGATGCGTGGCGTACCGTTTCCCGGGCGCGGAGCCCGCTCCGCCGCGGTCCGGCCCCCCGACCGCGGTGCGCGCTGCTCGCCGCCGGTGACGCCCCGGCGGTCGCGCTTGTCAATGCTCATGTCCCTCCCCCTCAACGTCCGTCCCTCTACCGTCCCGGTGCCGCTGACCCCCCACGGGTCAGGCTGACCCCGTGCCCGGTTGGTGCATTCCCTTCACCCGTCGGCGAGACCGTTCGCGGTCGGTCCGCCCCTGCTCGGTCGCGTTCGGGTCGAGTCGTTCCGCGGCCCGCAGCCGCACCGAGGCGGCCCGCGGGTTCGCGGCGACCTCCGCCTCCCCGGGAAGTTCGGCGCCCCGGCTGAGCAGCCGGAACGTCGGACCCGACCCGGGAAGCTCGACCGGGAGGTCGACCGGGCCCTTGCTGCGGACCCGGTCCGCGAGCGCCGCCTTGGTGAGCCGGTCCTCCAGCGAGTGGTAGGACAGGACCACCATGCGACCGCCCACGGTCAGTGCGTCGAGCGCGGATGGCAACGCTGTCTCCAGCGCTGCCAACTCTCTGTTTACCTCGATCCGTAAAGCCTGAAACGTTCTCTTTGCCGGGTGCCCACCCGTTCGTCGGGCTGGTGCCGGAATCGACTCCCGGACCAGCTCCGCCAACCGCGCGGAGGAGGTGATCCGGCCCCGTTCCCGTTCCCGCAGGATCGCCGAGGCGATCCGGCCGGCGAACTTCTCCTCGCCGTAGACCCGCAGCACCCGAGCCAGGTCCGGATGCGCGTAGGTGTTGACCACCTCCTCGGCGGTCACCCCCCGGGTCTGGTCCATCCGCATGTCCAGGGGCGCGTCCTGGGCGTACGCGAACCCGCGGTCGGGCGCGTCCAACTGCAACGACGAGACACCCAGATCGAACAGGATCCCGTCGATACCCGGATAGCCCAGCCGGTCCAGCACATCCGGCAACTCGTCGTAGACGGCGTGCTCCAGGTGCACCCGATCGGCGAACCGCGCCAGTCGGACCCGCGCGTGGGCGAGCGCCTCGGTGTCCCGGTCGAGCCCGATCAGGACCGTCTCCGGGTGCGCCTCCAGCACCGCCTCCGCGTGCCCGGCCAGGCCGAGCGTCGCGTCGACGTGAACCGTCCGGCCGCCTCGACCCAGCGCGGGGGCCAGCAGCTCGAGACACCTCTCGAGCAGCACCGGCACGTGCGTGCCGCGCAACTCCCCCATGTTGACCCCCACTGGTTGAAACGTCCGTTCTTCTCGTGCGCCTGTCGTCGGACGGCGCTGCCGTCGTACCGCCAGATCCCCATCCGCTCCCGCCTGACACCGGACTCGCACCGATGACTGGATCGTGCGCCTGGCACCGGGGAAGGGATGCCAGGAACTCGAAAGCGGCTGGAGATCTCGCAGTACGTCGGGCGCCGTTCCGCCCTACAGACCGCCGGGCAGCACCCCCTCCTCGATGTCGGCGAAGTCGTCTTCGCTCTCGGCGAGGTAGGTCTCCCAGGCGACCTTGTCCCAGATCTCCACCCGCGTGCTCGCGCCGATCACCACCAACTCGCGGTCCAGAGCGGCGTACGCCCGGAGGTGAGCGGGGATGGTCACCCGACCCTGCTTGTCCGGAACCTCGTCGTGCGCGCTGGCGAAGAAGACCCGGCTGTAGGCCCGGGCCGCCTTATGTGTCATCGGCTGCGCGCGCAACTGCTCCGCGATTCGCTGGAACTCGGGGGTGGGGAAGACATAGAGGCAGCGCTCCTGCCCTTTGGTCACCACGACACCCCCCGCCAGCTCATCTCGAAACTTGGCCGGAAGGATCAGCCGGCCCTTTTCGTCCAGGCGTGGAGTGTGGGTGCCGAGAAACACGGCCCTACCCCCCCTTGCCCCTGAGCGGCGTTCGCGGCGCCGCTGACCCCCCGGGCCGGTGAGCCCTCCCGGCCTCACCATTGGTCCCCACTCTACTCCACTTCCCTCCACCCGCAACCAGATTCGCCCGCGTGGCGCGCCCGATCCGGCGGCAAAACCGCACGTCACAAGGGGTGGAGCGGAGTGGAGGGCGGCGGCGCCCCTCCGGCGTGGTCCGCTTTCCGACATAGATCGACTCCGTCCGGTGGAGTCCCGACCGGCCGCCCGCGCAGCCGCCACGGCCGAACGGTTCACCGTCGGCGGCGATCTGGAGAGGCGGGCGGTCCGGTAACCTCGCTCGCGTGACGGACGCGAAAATGCCCCTACGGGCCAAGGTGGCCAGCTCCGTGTCACGGACCGCCGCGGCGCTCTCCAGGGCGGCCGGCCGTGGCGACGGTTCGGTGATCGGTGGCTGGATCGGCCTGAAGATCGACCCGGACCTGCTGGCCCACCTGTCGGCCGGACGCGCGATCGCGCTCGTCTCCGGCACCAACGGCAAGACCACCACCACCCGGCTGACCTCCGCCGCGGTCGGCGTGCTCGGCCGGGTCGCCACCAACTCGTTCGGCGCCAACATGCCCACCGGGCACACCTCGGCACTGGCCAAGGCCGGCAGCACCCCGTACGCGGTGCTCGAGGTCGACGAGCACTACCTCGCCCAGGTGCTGGAGGCGACCGAGCCGCACGTGGTCGCGCTGCTCAACCTCTCCCGCGACCAGCTGGACCGCGCCAAGGAGGTCGCCATGATGGCGCAGCTCTGGCGCGCGGCCCTGGTCCGACACAGCGACGTCCGGGTGGTGGCCAACGCCGACGACCCGATGGTGGTCTGGGCGGCCACGCCGCCGGGCGACCCCTCCCGCGGCATCAAGCCGCCGCACGTGACCTGGTTCAGCGCCGGTCAGCGCTGGCACGACGACTCCTGGGTCTGCCCGGAGTGCGGCTCCACCATCGCCCGCTCCGGCGACCAGTGGTGGTGCACCGGCTGTCCGCTGCGCCGGCCGGAGCCGCAGTGGGTCGTCGAGGACGAGGGGGTCCTCGACCCCACCGGCGCCTGGCACAAGGTCTCCCTGCAACTGCCCGGGAAGGTCAACGTCGGCAACGCGGCGACCGCGTTGGCCGTGGCCGCCGAGTTCGGTGTCCGTCCGGTCGACGCGGTGTCCCGCCTCGGCATCGTCACCTCGGTCGCCGGTCGTTACGCACAGGTCGACAAGGACGGGCGCAACATCCGGCTGCTGCTGGCCAAGAACCCGGCCAGTTGGCTGGAGGCGTTCGACATGGCCGACAACGCGCCGACGCTGCTCTCCATCAACGCGCGCGACCCCGACGGCCTCGACACGTCCTGGCTCTTCGACGTCGACTTCGCCCCGCTCCGCGGCCGGCAGGTGTTGATCACCGGTGACCGGGCATACGACCTGGCGGTTCGGTTGGACGTCAACGACGTGCCCTTCCAGCACGTCCGCACGTTCGAGGACGCCATCCGGTCGGTCCCGCCCGGGCGGCTGGAGGTCATCGCGAACTACACCGCGTTCCAGGACATCCGAGCGGAGTTGGACCGTGTCATCTGAGAGCCTGCGCATCGTCTGGATCTACCCCGACCTGCTGTCCACCTACGGCGACCGGGGCAACGCCCTGATCCTCGCCCGCCGGGCCCGCCAACGGGGGATGCCGGTCGAGGTCGTGGAGGTGCGCTCCGACCAGAAACTGCCCTCGACCGCCGACATCTACCTGGTCGGCGGAGGCGAGGACGGCCCGCAGGCGTTGGGCGCGCAGCGGCTGATCGCCGACGGCGGTCTGCACCGGGCGGTCGCCCAGGGCTCGGTGGTGTTCGGCGTCTGCGCCGGCTACCAACTGCTCGGCACCTCCTTCTTCGCCAAGGGCGTGCAGTGCCGTGGGCTGGAGATGCTCGACCTGCAGTCCGACCGAGGCGAGAGCCGGGCCGTCGGTGAGCTGGCCGGCGAGATCGACCCTCGACTGGGCCTGCCCCCGCTGACCGGTTTCGAGAACCACGGCGGCCGCACCCACCTCGGCCCCGAGGTCTCCCCGCTGGCGCGGATCACCACCGGCATCGGCAACGACGGCACCACCGAGGGCGCGTGGCGCGGCAAGCTGCTGGGCACCTACTCGCACGGCCCGGCGCTCGCCCGCAACCCGGCCCTCGCCGACCTGCTGCTGCGCTGGGCCACCGGGGCGCACCAGCTCCCGCCGCTCGACGACACCTGGTCGGACCGGCTCCGCAACGAGCGCCGCTCCGCAGTGGCCGCCGCCCGGGCATGATCCGTGCCGTCCGACGGCTGCTCCGGCAGCCGTCGGCCGTCCGGTTCGCCCTGCTCGTGCTCCTGATCGGCGGTTGCGGGCTCCTGCTGCTCCTGGTGCCCCACCCGGATCCGGAGCACCTTCCGCTGCTGGCCGACAAGCTGGGCGACCTCGCCCCGGTCGCCGCGATCCTCGGCGGCGCGCTGCTGCTGGTCGCGCTGGTCCCCCGGACCTTCATCACGCTCGCCGCGGGCGCGATCTTCGGCCCGCTGGAAGGCGCCGCGTACGCCCTGGGCGCCGCCCTGGTGGCCGCGGCGATCGGGTTCACTGTCGGCCGGCTGCTCGGCCGGGAGTTCGTAGCCGAACGGGTCCGTGGTCGCCTGGCCCGCCTCGACGGCTGGTTCGCCCGGCAGAGCGTTTTCGGCGTGGTCACCGTCCGCCTGCTGCCGATCGCCGGCTTCGGTCTGGTCAGCTACGGGTACGGCACGACCGGCGCCCGCGTGCTGCCGTTCCTGGCGGGCAGCGTCCTCGCGTCCGCACCGACCGCGTTCGGCTACGCGGCGATCGGCGCCGCGGTCAGCTCCCCCGGTGAGATCAACTGGTACGCCGCAGCCCCGGCCAGCCTCGGCCTGATCGCCAGCGTGGTGCTCATCCACCAGTGGTGGCGCGCCGAACGCCGCCGCCGGCGGGTGCCGGTCTGACCATGCCGACTCGACCGACGACCCCGTCGAGGAACCGCTGACCGGCGGGACTGGCCGCCTGACCCGCCCCGCCCCGAGGCGGACGCCCCGGAGAGCGTGATGCCGCAGTGGAATCTAGATTCCACTGCGGCATCAGGCTCAGAACCGCCCCCGGCTCCGCAGACGTCGCGCTGCGTGCTGGCGGAGGGGGTCAGGCGACGACCGAGACCATCCGGCCCTTGACCACGATGACCTTGCGGGGCTCCCTGCCGCCCAGGGTCGCCGCCACCGCGTCCAGGGCAGCTGCCCGGACGGTCTCCTCGGACGCGTCGGCGGGGACCTCGATGCGGCCACGGACCTTACCGTTGACCTGCACCGGATAGGTCACCGTGTCGGCCACCAGCAGCGTCGGGTCGGCGGTCGGGAAGTCCGCGTACGTCAGCGAGGTGTCGTGACCCAGCTTGCGCCACAACTCCTCGGCCAGGTGCGGGGCGAACGGCGCCACCATCAGCACCAACGGCTCGGCCACCTCACGGGGCGTGGCCGACAGACCGGTCAGCCCGTTGGTCAGCTGGATCAGCTTGGCGATCGCGGTGTTGAACCGGATGCCGTCCATGTCGCCACGGACACCGTCGATCACCTTGTGCAGCAGCCGACGGGTCGCCTCGTCGGCCGGGTCCTCGGTGATCCGCGGCGCGCCGGTCTGCTCGTCGACGACGGCCCGCCACACCCGCTGCAGGAACCGGTACGACCCGACCACCGCCCGGGTCTCCCAGGGGCGGGACACCTCCAGCGGGCCCATCGACATCTCGTACACCCGGAAGGTGTCCGCGCCGTACGCGGCGCACATGTCGTCGGGGGTCACCACGTTCTTCAGTGACTTGCCCATCTTGCCGTACTCGCGGTTGACCACCAGGTCTTCCAGGTAGTACGCGCCGTCGCGCTCGACCACGTCCTCGGCCTGCACGTAGCTGCCGCGCGAGTCGGTGTACGCGTACGCCTGGATCATGCCCTGGTTGAACAGCTTGCGGAACGGCTCGAACGACGACACGTGGCCCAGGTCGAACAGCACCTTGTGCCAGAAACGCGCGTACAGCAGGTGCAGCACTGCGTGCTCGGCGCCACCGACGTACAGGTCGGTGCCACCGCAGTCGCCGTCGCCGCGCGGGCCCATCCAGTAGCGCTCGTTCTCGGCGTCGACGAACCGGTCGCTGTTGGTCGGGTCCAGGTAGCGCATCTCGTACCAGCAGGAGCCGGCCCACTGCGGCATCACGTTGGTCTCGCGGGTGTAGCGCTTCGGCCCGTCACCCAGGTCCAGCTCGACCTCGACCCAGTCCCGCCGCCGCGACAGCGGGGTCTCCGGGTTGCTGTTCGCGTCGTCGGCGGCGAACGTCTTCGGCGAGAAGTCGTCCACCTCCGGCAGCTCGACCGGCAGCATCTCCTCCGGCAGGGCGATGGCCGCGCCGGTCTCGTCGTAGACGATGGGGAACGGCTCGCCCCAGTAGCGCTGCCGGGAGAACAGCCAGTCGCGCAACCGGTAGGTGACCGCGCCGGTGCCGTGCCCGTTCGCCTCCAGCCAGGCGATGATCGCCACCTTGGCGTCGGCGACCCCCAGCCCGTTCAGGTCCAGGCCGCGCTCGGGCGCGGCGCTGTTGATCGCCGGACCGTCACCGGTGTACGCCTTGCCGTCGAAGCCCTCCGTCGGCTGCACGGTACGCACGATGGGCAGCTCGAAGACCTCGGCGAACGCCCAGTCCCGCTCGTCCTGGGCCGGCACCGCCATGATCGCGCCGGTGCCGTAGCCGGCCAGCACGTAGTCGGCCACGAAGATCGGGATCTGCCCGCCGGTGACCGGGTTGGTGGCGTACGCGCCGATGAAGACGCCGGTCTTCTCCTTGGTGTCGGACTGCCGCTCGACGTCGGTCTTGGCCGCCGCCGCCTTGCGGTACGCCTCGATGGCCGCCCGGGGGCTGGTGTGCCCGCCGGTCCAGGCGTCGCGCGTCCCGTCCGGCCAGGCGGCCGGCGCCAGCACGTCGACCAGCCCGTGCTCGGGCGCCAGCACCATGTAGGTGGCCCCGAAGACGGTGTCCGGGCGGGTCGTGAACACCCGGACGGGCGCGGCGGCGGTCGGGAAGTCGATGTGCGCGCCCTGGGAGCGGCCGATCCAGTTGCGCTGCATCAGCTTGATCGGCTCGGGCCAGTCCAGGGTGTCCAGGTCGTCCAGCAGCCGGTCACCGTACGCGGTGATGCGCATCATCCACTGCTTCAGGTTGCGCTTGAAGACCGGGAAGTTGCCCCGCTCGGACCGGCCGTCGGCGGTGACCTCCTCGTTGGCCAGCACGGTGCCCAGCCCCGGGCACCAGTTCACCGGGGCGTGCGACACGTACGCCAGGCGGTGGTCGTCGACGACCTGCCGGCGCTCGGCGACGCTCAGCTCGGCCCAGGCCCGGCCGTCCGGGGTGGGCCGGTTGCCACCCTCGAACTCGGCGATCAACTCGGCGATCGGCCGGGCCCGGCGGGCGTCGCCGTCATACCAGGAGTTGAAGATCTGCAGGAAGATCCACTGGGTCCAGCGGTAGAAGTCGGTGTCGATGGTCGCCACCGAACGGCGCTCGTCGTGCGCCAGGCCCAGTCGACGCAGCTGCGCCTTGTACCGCTCGATGTTCGCCACCGTGGTGGTCCGGGGGTGCGTGCCGGTCTGCACCGCGTACTGCTCGGCGGGCAGGCCGAACGCGTCGAAGCCCATCGCGTGCAGCACGTTGCGGCCGGCCATCCGCTGGTAGCGGGCGTAGCAGTCGGTGCCGATGTAGCCCAGCGGGTGACCGACGTGCAGGCCGGCGCCGGACGGGTACGGGAACATGTCCAGCACGTACAGCTTCTCCGCGCCGGCGCGCGGGTGGGTCGGATCGGCCAGCGGGCCGGTCGGGTTCGGCGCGTGGAACGTGCCCTCGCGCGCCCAGCTGTCCTGCCAACGGATCTCGATCTCGTTGGCCAGGGCCGCGGTGTACCGGAACGGGGGGATGTCGTCCGCCGGTGCGGCTGCCTCGCTCATCGTCTCTCCTCGCTTCGCTTCGCTTCGTCTCGGCGCCACCGGGCCGGGCCGGCGGCGGGCACAAAAAAGCCCCTCGCGCAGGAGGGGCCGCCGTGCTGTCGCTGCGTTCAGCGCATCAGCACGGCCCGATAAGAAGCAGGAAGACTCCGGCCATGTCCCGCAGTGTACCTCGCCGTCCGGCGCGACGGCGTGCCGCCGCCGGGCCGGAGGCGGGCTCCCGCCGCACGACGCCCTCCCGGGGTTCGTGGCGCCTGCCGACCGGTCGGTCCAGCGAGCGACCGGCCGGTTACCCGGTGGCGCAACGGCCACGCCTCCCCGGCTGGCGAATATTCCGGGGCGTAACCGACGGACTACCTGCGGGGGTCGGCGATAACGACAAACATGGTTAGCCTGATAGACCAGTGAGATTCCTGCGGCAAACGAGGCTCGACGTCGCGAACACCCAACGGCGGGTCCAGGTGCTCAAGTCAGAGCTGCCGTGACGGCGACGAGGAGGAGGCCCGTGACACAACAGACCTGGGACGAGGTGGGCGGCCTACTGCCGCACGACGAGTTCCGCGCCGCCAGCGAGGCCATCGTGGCCAACATCGAGCAGGTCATCGAGGGTAAGACCGCCACCGTGCGGCTCGCCCTGGCCGTTCTGCTCGCCGAGGGTCACCTCCTGATCGAAGACGTCCCGGGTGTCGGCAAGACCAAGCTGGCGAAGGCTCTCGCGCGGTCCATCGACTGCACGGTGCGGCGCATCCAGTTCACCCCCGACCTGCTGCCCAGCGACGTCACCGGCGTCAGCGTCTACAACCAGGAGACGCACGACTTCGAGTTCCGCCCCGGCGCGGTGTTCGCCAACCTGGTGGTCGGTGACGAGATCAACCGGGCCTCGCCGAAGACCCAGTCGGCGTTGCTGGAGTGCATGGAGGAGCGGCAGGTCACCGTCGACGGCGTGACCTACCAACTGCAGACCCCGTTCATGGTCATCGCCACGCAGAACCCGATCGAGATGGAGGGGACGTACCCGCTCCCCGAGGCGCAGCGTGACCGGTTCACCGCCCGCATCGCGATGGGCTACCCGGACGTCAACGCCGAGTTGGCCATGCTCGACGGGCACGGCGCCACCGACCCGCTGCACGAGTTGCGCCCGGTGTCCGACGCGAACATCGTCCGGCAGCTGATCTCCACCGTCCGGCAGGTGCACGTCGCGGACGCCGTCAAGCAGTACGCGATCGACCTGGTCACCGCCACCCGTGAGGCCCCTGACCTGCGGCTCGGCGCCTCCCCCCGGGCCACCCTGCAACTGCTGCGCACCGCCCGGGCGGTCGCCGCCCTGGAGGGTCGCGACTACGTCCTCCCCGACGACCTGCAGGCCCTGGCGGTGCCGGTGCTCGCGCACCGGATCATCCCGACGGCCGACGCGCAGCTCGCCCGACGCACCACCGACGCGATCGTCTCCGAGCTGGTGCACCGCCTTCCACTGCCGCACGACCGGCAGCGCAACCCGTACGACACCCGACCCGCCACCGGCAACGGTCGCGCGCCCTACGAGCCGCGGAGGCCGTGACGTGCGTGCCGGGCTGCGCGGGCTGACCACCCGCGGGCGCTCCTTCCTCGCCGCCGGTCTCGCGGCGGCGATCTCGGCGGGCATCCTGGGCGAGAAGGATCTGCTGCGGGTGGCGGTGCTGTTGGGCATCCTGCCGTTGCTGGCCGCGGCCTATGTCGGGCGCAGCCGCTACAAGCTGGCCTGCAACCGCTCACTGGACCCGCACCGGGTCCCGGTCGGCGCCAACTCCCGGGTGGTGCTGCGCCTGCAGAACCTCTCCCGGCTGCCGACCGGCACCCTCCTTCTCGAAGACCGGCTGCCCTACGCGCTGGGCAGCCGGCCCCGGGTGGTGTTGGAGCGGCTCGGCGCGCACCAGGCCACCTCCGTGGCGTACACGGTGCGGGCCGACGTGCGGGGTCGCTACGACGTGGGTCCGCTGGTGGTCCGGATGACCGACCCGTTCGGCCTGTGCGAGCTCACCAGGTCCTTCCCCAGCACCGACCACCTGACGGTCATCCCGCAGGTCACCCCGCTGCCGTCGGTGCGGCTCCCCGGGGAGTACGCGGGCAGCGGCGACAGCCGGGCCCGGTCCGTGGCGGTGCACGGCGAGGACGACGCGGCGACCCGGGAGTACCGGCGCGGTGACGACCTGCGGCGGGTGCACTGGAAGTCCACCGCCCGCACCGGCGAGCTGATGGTGCGGCGCGAGGAGCAGCCGTGGGAGAGCCGGGCCACAGTGGTCCTGGACACCCGCGCCTACGGCCACCGGGGCGAGGGGCCGACGGCGAGCTTCGAGTGGTCCGTCTCCGCCGCCGCGAGCATCGCCGTCCACCTGCGCCAGGCCGGTTACAAGTTGCGTCTGGTCACCGGCTCCGGTGCGGACGTGGACGCCTCGGAGGCCGGTGGTGACGGGACGCTGCTCGACCACCTCGCGGAGGTCCGGCTGGATCAACGCGCCGAGGTGACCGACCTCGTGCAACGGGTCCGCCAACGCTCGGACGGCGGTCTGATCATCGGGCTGTTCGGCACGGTGAGCGTGGCCGAGGCCGAGCTGCTGGCCGGGCTGCGCGGCAACGGCGCCACCTGTGTCGGGTTCCTGCTGAACAGCTCGACCTGGCTCAGCCTGCCAGAGAAGGCCCGGGCCGAGGCGGAGCACGCGCACGCCACCGCCGTCCTCGCCATGGTGCGCAGCGGCTGGCGGGTGGTCGGGGTCGACCACGGCAGCCGACTGCCCGCGTTGTGGCCGCAGGCCGGTCGGGGTTCCCAGGGCTTCGCCCTACGCGCCGCACTGGCCGAGACGGTGGCCGGCGGCGTGCGATGAACGGAAGGTTCCCCTCATGAACGCCAGTCGCAACATCGGTGTGGTGGCGGCCGCGGCGACAGTGCTGGCGGCCGCGCCGCTGTCGGCCATCTTCGAGAGTTGGACGTGGCTGATCGAGTCCATCATCGCGGTCACGGTGGTGGCCGGGGTGGCCGCGTTGACCAGGCTCGCCCGAGCGCCCCTGTGGGGTCAGGTGCTGGGCATGCTCGCCGGCCTGACCCTCGCCCTGACCTGGTTGTTCCCCAGCGGCTCGGAGCTGTTCGCCTTCCTGCCCACGCCGAGCACGTTCGCGCACTTCAGCGAGCTGGTCGCGGGGTCCGCCGAGGACATGCGCTCGTACGGCGTCGAGGTTCCCGACACCGACCCGTTGCTGTTCATCACCGTGCTCGGCGTCGCCGGGGTGGCGGTGCTCGTCGACGTCCTGGCCGTCGGGCTGCGTCGGCCCGCGCTGGCCGGGCTGCCGATGCTCGCCATCTACTCGGTGCCGGTCGCCGTCTACGTCGACAGCGTCCCCGCGGTGCCGTTCGTGGTGGGCGCCGCCGGTTACCTCTGGCTGCTGGTCACCGACAACGTCGACCGCGTACGCCGCTTCGGGCGGCGGTTCACCGGTGACGGCCGCGACGTCGACGTGTGGGAGGCCTCGCCGCTGGCGTCCGCCGGCCGCCGGCTCGCGGTGATCGGGGTGGCCGTGGCCGTGGTCCTGCCCCTGGCGGTGCCGGGCATGACCGGTGGGATGCTCGACAGCATCAGCCGGGGGTCGGGGAACGGCACCGGGAGCGGGAACGGCTCGGGCGGCACGTCGGGTCGGATCGACCTGTTCGCGTCGCTCGCCGGCCAGCTCAACCAGTCGCAGGTGTTCGACATGGTCAAGGTCACCACCAACGAGCCGAACCCGTTCTACCTGCGCTACGCGGTGGCCGACGAGCTGCGTCCGGCTGGTTTCCTGGCGCGCAGCCCGAGCGGCCGGCCGGCCAACCGGGACCTGCCGGACCCGGCCGACCGGGCCGCCCAAGGCGTGCAGCGCACCACCTACCGGGCGACGGTCGAGGTCACCAAGAGCCTGAGCATGGCGCTGATGCCGGTGTACGCCGAGCCGGTGCGCACCGAGGACCTCAGCGGCAACTGGCTGTACGACCCCAACCAGCAGATCGTCTTCTCCAACCGGGAGAACTCCCGGGGCCGCAAATACTCCTTCGACTACGTCCGCTCGACATACACCCCGGCGGTGCTGCGGGCCGCGCCGACGCTTCCGGCGGAGCATCCGGTACGTCGGCAGATGACCGCCACCCCCGACCGGGTGCCCGAGGTGGACGAGCTGGTCGCGGGGCTGATCCAGGGCAAGCGCACCGACTACGACCGGGTGCTGGCGATCTACTCGCACTTCTCGGCGGACAACGGTTTCAAATACCGGCTCAGCACCGAGAGCGGCAGCAGCGGGCAGGACATCGTCAACTTCCTGACCAACAAGGTCGGCTACTGCCAGCAGTACGCGGCGTCGATGGCCTGGCTGGTCCGGGCGGCCGGCATCCCGGCGCGGGTGGCGTTCGGGTTCACCAACGGCAGCAACCGCGACGGTGACACGATCACCCTGACCAACCTCAACCTGCACGCCTGGACCGAGGTCTTCTTCGACGGTGTCGGTTGGGTGCCCTTCGACGCCACCCCGGCGTACGGGGTGCCCGGCTCCACCCGATCGGCCTGGGCGCCGGACACTGACGCACCGGAGCCGACGACGCCGGGCACCGGTGTCACGGACACCCCGGCCGGTCCCGAGGCGACGGCTGGGCCGGCCGGACCGGACAACGCGGACCGGGAGATCGACGAGGGGTTCTCCTCCGGCGGCACCACCCCCGAGGACCAGCCGCCGGTATGGCCGTGGTGGGCGGCAGGGCTGGTGGCCCTGCTGGCTCTCCTCGCGGTGCCCGCTCTGCGCCGGCTCGCGCTACGCCGGCGACGGGGCGGGGGTGCGATCGCCACGCCGGCTGCCACGGTCGTCGACGACGGCACCGAGCCTGGTGCCCGTGCGGTGGTGGTCACCATGGACGCCGACCGTGCCCGCGCCGACGCCCACGCCGCCTGGGCGGAGTTGCTCGACACCCTGGTGGACTTCCGGGTTCCGGTGGATCTGACGGAAACGCCCAGGGCGACCGCGGACCGGCTCGTTCGGGACACGCTCGACGACGCCGCGGCGGTGGAGTCGGCACAACTGCTCGGCAGGGCGGAGGAGCGGGCCCGGTACGCGCGGGATCCGCTGACCGGTGAACGGTTGTCGCCAGCTCTCCGCACGGTCCGTGGGGCGCTCGCCGCGCGGGCGGACCGACGGACCCGTCTCCTCGCGGCGGTGCTACCACCGTCGGTGCTGCTGCGGTGGAGGACCGGCCTTGCGGACTCCTCCAGCCGAGTGGTGGCGCTGACCGGGCGGGCCCGGTACCAGTTGCTGCGCTGGAACCCCCGGCGGCTGCTGGCCGACCGGGCGGCCCGCTGACGAACGTCCGTCCAGGTTCGGGGGCGGCGGCAGGCCGCCGTCGCCCCCATCCGGAATCCGCCTGCCCGTCGCATGCCGGCTAGCCCTCCGGCCCCCGGACCCATTCAACCTGGACGTGGCGTGCCCGCGCGGACTCGGCAGGCGGTCCCCCTCAAGGTGATCGACTCCAGGTCGGCGATATGGGGGTGCGTGGCCAGCAGGATGCCGCCACCGCGCCGATGCGGAGTCGATCATCGGCGAGAGCGGCGCGGGCGCGCGCGGACACGACAAGGGTCGCCGGGAACGGTGCCCGGCGACCTGCTCGTCGCGGCGTACGACCCGCCTCAGCGGCGGGGTCGACTCACCGGTGCCCCTCCGGGCGCTGCCGCCACCTGTCCTCCATGCGGTCCAGGAGCGACGACCGGCGACCGGATCGGCCACCACGGGGGCGACGACGACTCGTCGTGCCGCCCACCACATGCAGGTCCGGTGACTGTGCCCGCCGGTGCGACTGCACCGCGAACGCGGCCGACGCCAGCATGACGACGAAGCCTGCCACCGCCAGCGGTGGAGTCTTGATCACCGCGCCATAGACCAGTAGAGCCAAGCCAGCGATGATGACGCCGGCGGCGACGAGCAGGCGACGCCGCGCGTGGAAGCGCGGATCGCTGGCGCGCACGGCCGAGGCGAATTTGGGGTCCTCGGCAAGCGACCGCTCGATCTGCTCGAACAGCCGCTGCTCGTGCTCCGAGAGCGGCACGGCACTCCTCCCCGGTCACGTTGAGTCGGGCCCACTCGGGCCGACAGACCGTGGCAGCCATCCGGCTGCTTACCCGCAAGTCTACGAGGGGGGTCGCGCGTCGGAAAGCGGGACGACCTACGGGTGGGGTGGATTTTCCTTTCGGCGGGCATCAGCGTCGCCCATCAGACTGGCCGGACCTATGACGGACCGCCCGAAACGGGCAGCGGCGGCGTCCGCGGCAGCCTCCGCTTCGCGCCAGCCACGCTCGGGTGCGCCGAGAGTGAGCTGCCGGGGGGCGTCCTGCGCCGAGGCGAGCCCTTCGACCCGGACCCCGACGAGTCGGATCCGCTCGCCCGGGTCCAATGCGGTGTAGAGCGCCCAGACCGTGTCGAACATCTCCCGGGCGGTGTCGGTGGGCACGTCGAGGGTGCGGGAGCGGCTGACGGTGCGGAAATCCGCCAGCCGGACCTTGAGCGCCACGGTGCGCCCGACCTGCCCGGAACCGCGTAACCGGACGCCGACCTTCGCGCTCAGCGCGAGCAACGCGCGGCGGATCTCCAACGGGTCGGCGACGTCGACGTCGAAGGTCACCTCGGCGCCGATCGACTTGTCGACGTGCTCCGGGCTGACCCCGCGCGGGTCGCGCCCCCAGGCCAGCTCGTGCAGGTGCGCCGCCGAGGCCGCACCGACCGCCCGGCGGAGCATGCCCACCGGCGCCTCGGCGAGGTCACCGACGGTGGACAGGCCGAGCCGGCGCAGCGCCTCGGCGGCGCGCTCCCCCACCCCCCACAGCGCGTCCACCGGCAGCGGGTGCAGGAAGTCGAGCACCTGCCCCGGCGGCACGACCAGCAGGCCGTCCGGTTTGGCGCGGGTGGAGCCCAGCTTGGCCACGAACTTGCTCGGCGCCACCCCGACCGAGCAGGTCAGGGCCTGCTCGTCGGCGACCCGGCGGCGGATCAGCCGGGCGATGGTGGCCGGGGAGCCGAAGAGTCGGCGGGCACCGGTGACGTCGAGGAACGCCTCGTCGAGGGAGAGCGGCTCGACCAGCGGGGTGACATCCCGGAAGATCTGCATGACCGCCCGGGAGGCGGCGCTGTAGGCGGTGAAGTCCGGTGGCAGGTAGACCGCGTGCGGGCAGCGGGCCCGCGCCTGGCTGGTCGGCATCGCGCTGCGCACCCCGTAGCGGCGGGCCTCGTAACTGGCCGAGCTGACCACCCCTCGGGGGCCGACGCCGCCGACGACCACCGGCCGGCCGCGCAGCTCGGGTCGGCGGCGCACCTCGACGGCGGCGAAGAACGCGTCCATGTCGACGTGCAGGATCGGGCTGTCGGAATCGTCGGCGTCCGGCCCGAAGCGCGGATCGTCGCCCCGGGGCAACGACTGGCTGCGGCCCATCCCGGCAGGTTAACCCGGGGGTACGACACCACCAGCCACCAGTGGGCCGGTACCGCCGGTCAGCCGCGGACGACCAGCAGCGGCACGGTCAGCTCGACCGCCGTGTCCGACCCGTGGTACGCGACCAGCTTCGACGCCATCGGCCGCTCGGTGCGGCTGGCCATGACCGCGTACGTGTCGTTGCAGGTCACCACCACGTCGCCGATCCGGCCCAGGTGTTCCTCGGGCACCGGCCCGAACCAGCCGGTGGCCACCGCCTCGTCGCGGGTACTGACCCGGGCCGCGTCACCCAGCACCTCCGACCAGGCGGCCAGGACATCCTCGACCGCGCCCGGCTCGACGTGCAGGTAGCGGACCCGGGCCTCACCGGCCACCAGCCGCAACCCGGCGCGCAGCCGTGGGTCGGTGTCCAGGTCGAAGCGGTGTTCGGCGGGTACGTCGAGCTGGCCGTGGTCGGCGGTCACCAGCAGTGCCGCGTCCGACGGCAGCCCGTCGACCAGCCGGGCGAGCAGGGTGTCCACCTCGGTGGCGGCGACCCGCCAGGGCTCCGAGTCGACGCCGTAGACGTGCCCGTACCGGTCCAGGTCGGCGTGGTAGCCGGAGACCAGGGTCGGCCCGTCACCGGCGGCCAGCGCGGCCAGCATGGCGGCGGCCACCGCCTCCCCACCGGCGGCGCCCCGGAAGTCGCCTCCCCGGTTGGCGGCGACCGTCAGACCGCTGCCGCCGAACTCCGGCCGACTCACCACCGTCACCGCCACACCGGCGGCGCGGGCACGCTCCAGCTGGGTGGTGACCGGTTGCCAGGTCGACGGCGACGGGTCGGCGGCCCAGTCGGTGTGGGTGAGCACCCGGTCGGTGCCGGGCACCCGCACGGTGAAGCCGAGCACCCCGTGCGCGCCGGGCGCGACGCCGGTGCCCAGCGACACCAGACTCGTCGGGGTGGTGGACGGAAAACCGGCGATCAGTGGCCGGGCCACCGTCGCCGCGAGGCCGGCGAGGGTCGGCGCGTACGGCGCGGCGGTCGGCAGCTGGTACCACCCGAGCCCGTCGACCAGCAGCACGGCGACCCGGCGTACCCCCGCCAGGGCGGGGACGAGCCCGAGCGGGTCGGCCGAGCCGGGGACGCCCAGCACGGCGAGCGCGCTGGGCAGCACGTCGGCGAGACGGCCGCCGCCGCGGTCCGGTCCGAGGACCGCCAGCGGTGCCACGCCCGACGACTCGCTCATGCCGGCCGGCGGGCGAACAGGTGCAGTTGGGCGGCCAGGTCCCGGTACGGCGGCTGGGCGGCCAACGCGCGTTCCAACTCGACCAGGGCGGCGGGCTGCCCGTCGGCGACGGCCGCCGGCAGCAGGTCGGCCAGCACGCGTACCCCGTGGATCTCCTCGACCACGAGCCCGGCGGCGCCGAGCAGCGCGGCGGCGCTCGCGGCGTCGTAGCGTCGCCGCAGGGTGTCCCTCGGCCCGGCGGCACCGGCCGGGTCGGTGGCCAGCGCAGCCGCGACGTCGAGGTGACCGTTCATCGCCCGGCCCAGCACGGCGGCGGCCCGGCCGGCCACCAGCACACTGGCCGCGCCGCCGGGACGCAGCGCGGTGGCCAGCGCGGCCACCACCGGCGCGGGGTCGTCGACCACCTCCAGCACGGCGTGGCAGAGCACCAGGTCGACGCCGGCCGGCTCGACCAGCCCGGCGAGGGCGTCACCGTCGCCCTGCACGGCGGCGATCCGGTCGGCCACGCCGGCCTCGGCGGCCCGGCGGGTGAGCGCGGCGAGCGCGTCGGGGCTGGCGTCGACCACTGTGACCCGGTGCCCGGCGCGGGCCAGCGGTACGGCGAAACCGCCGGTGCCGCCGCCCACGTCCAGCACGGTGAGCTCGGCGTCACCGCGCCGGTCCAGTTCGGCGCGGAGCACCGACCAGATCACGGCGGTACGGGGGGTCAGCGGCGGCCCGGCGAACCGGCCTCGGGTCTGCTCCACCCGGTCGAGCCTAGTCACCCGGTCCATCCCCGGTGCGGGCGTGTGGCGGGCGCACCCGCCACCCGTCCGGTCGGTCCGCGACGCCGGGTCGGTCAGGACTCGGTGCCCTCGACCTCGTCCTCCGCCCGGGACCGGCGCTCGTTGGCCACCGGCCCGTTGGTCACCTCGTACTCGCGGGGGTCGGCGAGGTGCGACGGCACCCAGGTCGCACCCAGCCGGGTCCGCCGGGCGTTCGCGATTCCACCGGTGTACGTGTGGTTCCCCATCACTGTCATTCCCCCTCACGGATCACGGGCCACTCTGCCCGCTCGGGGACGAGTCTCCCGCCCACCGCCGCAGGAAACCGTAATGTGGATCACTAGTTCAGCGGAAGTCCCGGGAGGCGGGGCTGACCGGTGGCTCGATGGCGTCCAACCGATCGGCCACCAGGTTGGTCACCCCCTCGTGCCGCTGCAACCGCCCCCTGACCACCAACGCGGCGCTGGTCCGGGCCACCCGCCGGTAGCGCTGCCACAGCCCCGGCGAACAGGTGACGTTGAGCATCCCCGTCTCATCCTCCAGGTTGAGGAAGGTGACACCACCCGCGGTCGCCGGGCGTTGCCGGTGGGTGACGATGCCACCGACCCGGATGCGCTGCCCCGGCTCCACCCGACCGAGTCGGGCGATCGGCACCGCGCCGAGCACGTCGAGCTGACCCCGGATGAACCGGGCCGGGTGGCTCTCCGGCGACAACCCGGTGGCCCACACGTCGGCGACCAGCCGGTCCACCGCCTCCATCCCGGGCAGCGTGGGCGCCGCCGCCCCGGTCACCGTGCCAGGCAACCGGCCCGGCCGGTCCTGCGCCGCCGCCCCGGCGGCCCACAACGCCTCCCGCCGGGTCAACCCGAAACAGGCGAAGGCGTCCGCGGTGGCCAGGGCCTCCAACTGCGCGGCGGTGAGACCGACCCGCCGGGCCAGATCAGGCATGTCCCGGTACGGCCCGCGCGCGGCCCGCTCGGCCTCGATCCGCTCGGCCACGTCCACACCGAGGGTACGCACGCCGGACAGCCCGAGCCGGACGGCGGGACCGCCCAGCCCCCAGGCGTGCGGCGGCTCCCCCGGCCCACTGCCCCACCGGGTGTCCGGGGTGGACTCCAGCACCGCCGACGCCGCGCTGGCGTTGATGTCCGGACGACGGACCTCCACTCCGTGCCGGCGGGCGTCGTCGACCAGGGTCTGCGGGGAGTAGAACCCCATCGGCTGGGCGTTGAGCAGCGCCGCCAGGAACGGCGCCGGGTGGTAGCGCTTGAGCCAGGAGCTGGCGTAGACCAGATAGGCGAAGCTCATCGCGTGGCTCTCCGGGAAGCCGTAACTGGCGAACGCGGTGAGCTTGCGGTAGACGTCGTCGGCCAACTCACCGGTGATGCCCCGCTCGGCCATCCCGGCGTAGAGCCGGTCGGCGATCCGGGTCATCCGCTCCACCGACCGTTTCGCGCCCATCGCCCGACGCAACTGGTCGGCCTCGGCCGCGTCGAAGCCGGCCAGGTCGATGGCGAGCTGCATCAACTGCTCCTGGAACAGCGGCACACCCAGGGTCTTCTCCAGCGCGTTACGCATCAGCGGGTGCGCGAAGGTCACCGGCTCCTGGCCGTTCTTACGCCGGATGAACGGGTGCACCGAGCCGCCCTGGATCGGGCCGGGCCGGATCAGCGCCACCTCCACCACCAGGTCGTAGAACTCGCGGGGCTTGAGCCGGGGCAGGGTGGCCATCTGCGCGCGGCTCTCCACCTGGAACACCCCGACCGAGTCGGCCCGGCAGAGCATGTCGTAGACCTCCGGGTCGTCCAGGGTCATGTCACCGAGGTCGAGCCGGGACCCGATCATGTCGTAGCCGTAGTGCAACGCGGAGAGCATGCCCAGGCCGAGCAGGTCGAACTTGACCAGCCCGACCGCCGCGCAGTCGTCCTTGTCCCACTGCAGGACGCTGCGCCCGGGCATCCGCCCCCACTCCACCGGGCACACCTCGATCACCGGGCGGTCGCAGATCACCATGCCGCCCGAGTGGATGCCCAGGTGCCGGGGGAACGTCTGCAGCTCGTTGGCGTACTCCACCACCTGCTCGGGGATGTTCTCGACGTCGACGGTGGCGACCGAACCCCACCTGTCGATCTGCTTGCTCCAGGCGTCCTGCTGCCCCGGCGAGTAACCGAACGCCTTGGCCACGTCCCGCACCGCCGACCGGGGGCGGTAGGAGATGACGTTGGCGACCTGGGCGGCGTGCTCCCGGCCGTAACGGGTGTAGACGTGCTGGATCACCTCCTCCCGACGGTCGGACTCGATGTCCACGTCGATGTCGGGTGGGCCGTCCCGTTCCGGGGCGAGGAACCGCTCGAAGAGCAGTCGGTGCCGGACCGCGTCCACATTGGTGATCCGCAACGCGTAGCAGACCGCCGAGTTGGCCGCCGAACCCCGACCCTGGCAGTAGATGTCCTGCTCGCGGCAGAACGAGACGATGTCGTAGACCACCAGGAAGTAGCCGGGGAAACCCAGCTCCTCGATCATGTTCAGCTCGTGGTCGAGTTGCGCGTACGCCGTCGGGTGCGCCTGCGGAGGGCCGTACCGCTCACGTGCCCCGTCGGCGGTCAGCTTCCGCAACCAGCTCATCTCCGTGTGCCCCGGCGGCACCGGGTACGCCGGCAGCTGCGGCGCGACCAGTTGCAGGTCGAAGGCCAACTCGGCGCCGAACTCGGCGGCCCGCGCCACCGCACCCGGGTACGCGGCGAACCGGGCCGCCATCTCCGCGCCGCTGCGCAGGTGGGCGGTGGCCGCCGCCGGCAGCCAGCCGTCGATCTCGTCCAGGCTGCGCCGGGCCCGGACGGCGGCGACGGTGGTGGCCAACCGCCGCCGGCCGGGGCTGGCGTAGTGCACGTTGTTGCTGGCCACCGTCGGCAGCCCGGCCGCGGCGGCCAGGTCGGCGAGCGCGTCGTTGCGGTCGGCGTCGATCGGGTGGCCGTGGTCGGTCAGCTCCACCGCCACCGTCTCCGCGCCGAAGAGCGAGGTCAGTCGGTCCAGTTCACGGGCCGCCGCGTCCACCCCCTCGGTGAGCAGCGCACCCGGCACGTGCCCCTTGCGGCAGCCGGTCAACACCAGCACGTGGTCTTTCAGCTCGGCGGCGACCTCCTCCAGGCTCCCGTAGACCGGGCGGCCCTTCTCCCCGCCGCGCAACTGGGCGCGGGCGATGGTGGCGGCCAGCCGGGCGTACCCCTCGTGGCCGTGCGCGAGCACCAGCAGGTGCGAGCCGTGCGGGTCGGGCTCGCCGTTCTGCGGACCGGGAAGCCCGAGGGACAGCTCCGCGCCGAAGATGGTCGGCAGACCCAGCGTGCGGGCCGCCTCGGCGAAGCGGACCACGCCGTAGAAACCGTCGTGGTCGGTGACGGCGAGCGCGGTGAGCCCCAGTCGGGCCGCCTCCTCGGCCAGCTCCTCGGGGTGGCTGGCACCGTCGAGGAAGCTGAAGTTGGTGTGCGCGTGCAGCTCCGCGTAGGGCACCACGCCGTCGGGGCGGGTCAGCTCCGGCGGCTGGTACTGCGCGCGGCGGCGGCTCCAGGCCGGGGAGTCGCCGCCGTCGGCGTCCACGGCGAGCGGGTCCACCACGTGCAGGTGCCGCTCCTCGCGCGACCACCCACCGCCCGACCCACCACCGGCCCGCTTGTCGTCGGCCCACTTGTCGTCGGCCCGCTTATCGTCGGCCCACTTGTCGTCGGCCCGCTTATCGTCGGCACGCTTGTCGTCGGCACGCTTGTCGTCGGCACGCTTGTCGTCGGCACGCTTGTCGTCGGCACGCTTGTCGTCGGCCCGGCCGGAGAGCACCCGCTCCAGCTCCGACCAGGGCATCTTCGGATTGTGGAAGCTCATCAGACCGTCCCCATACCGCCCACAACCGACTTGATCCACTCGACGTCATGGAAACCGGGGTGTCCGAAGAGGCGGGATACCCCAGTTTGCAGGATGTCGAGTCGATCAAGATCTGGGTGGCACCGAGCGGATCGCTCAGTCATAGATCGCCTCCACCAGCCACTGCCCGGCCTCGACGGCGAGCAGCAGGGCGGTGCCGTCAGCCAGACAGACCTGGAACCGGGCCCGCCGCCGCGCCTCGGCCGGAGCCCACCACCGCTCGTCCACCGGCCACGGACCGGCCCAGCCGACAATCTCCGCCGGCCGACCGGTGCCGACCACCAGCCGGGCGGGTGGGGCGCTCACCGCCAACCGCGCGCTGATCACCACCGGCTCACCGGCGGCGTCGTGCACGGTCGCCGCGAGCGGGCTCGGCAGCACCACCGCCGGCGAGGGCCGCGGCAGCCGACCGGGCCACGGCGGCACTTCGCCCCCACCACGACCAGCCGCCCGACCCATGCCCGCAGCCCGGCCAGCACCGGCAGCGCTGTCCGCACCCGCAGCCCGGCCGACACCCGCAGCCCGGCCAGCACCGGCAGCGCTGTCCGCACCCGCAGCCCGGCCGACACCCGCAGCCCGGCCAGCACCGGCAGCGCTGTCCGCACCCGCAGCCCGGCCGACACCCGCAGCCCGGCCAGCACCGGCAGCGCTGTCCGCACCCGCAGCCCGGCCGACACCCGCAGCCCGGCCAGCACCGGCAGCGCTGTCCGCACCCGCAGCCCGGCCGACACCCGCAGCCCGGCCAGCACCGGCAGCGCTGTCCGCACCCGCAGCCCGGCCGACACCCGCAGCCCGGCCAGCACCGGCAGCGCTGTCCGCACCCGCAGCCCGGCCGACACCCGCAGCCCGGCCAGCACCGGCAGCGCTGTCCGCACCCGCAGCCCGGCCGACACCCGCAGCCCGGCCAGCACCGGCAGCGCTGTCCGCACCCGCAGCCCGGCCGACGCCCGTAGCGATCGGCTCGCCCGGCAGCGGTGGCGGGCCGGGACGGGCCGGGAGGCGTTCGTCGCCCCACGGCACCAGTCGCACCTGGTCGGCCGGGGAGCGCCCACCGCCGAGCACCGCCGTGACCACCGCCTCCGGGCCGAGGATGCCCTGCACACGGCTCAACGCCCGGTGCGCTCGTTCCCGCTCCTCGCCGGTCTCCCCCCACAGGCCAGCCTGCAAGCCGGCCTGGGCGATCACCCCGTCCGGGATCAGTCGCAGCCGGATGATGCCGGCCGTCGGTCGGGCCGGACGGGCGCCGCCGCGACCACTGCTGCCGGAGAGCCAACCGTCGAGCTGCCAGCGCACCCGGTCGGCGATGGCCGCGGCGGTGAGCAGGCCGTCGTGCCGCCACACCCGGTGCAACTCCTGCCCGTGCTCGGTGACCGCCTCGATGCCGAGCCGGGTGCAGGCCAGCCCGTGCCCGGCCAGCCGCTCATGCAACTGCTCGGCCAGCGCCCGGGCCACGAACGCCGCCACGTCGACCCGATCGATCGGCTCGTCGTGCTCGGCGGTCACCGTCAGGTCGGCCGGCGGCTGCCGGACCGCGAGTGGGCGGTGGTCCCGCCCGGCGGCCAGCCGATGGGCCAACGCGCCGTCGAACCCGAACCGGGCCAGCACGTCACCGGCCGGCAGCGCGGCGAAGTCACCGAGAGTACGCACACCGAGCCGACGCAGCAGGTCGGCCAGCGCCGAGCGGCCGAGCGCCTCGACCGGCAACCCGGCTAGGAACTCCGGTGTGCCACCCGGTACGACCACCCGGCCGGCGCGAGCGGCCAACCCGGCCGCGAACACCCCGTCGGCGATGCCGACCTGGCTCTCCACCAGGCACGACTGGGCGACGTGCTCGATGATCCGCTCGGCGGCCGCCTCCTCGCCACCGAGGTAACGGCTCGGCCCCCGGGCGGCCACCGCGCAGGCCCCCGGACGGACCACCTCGACACCGGCCACCAACTCCTCCACCGCGGCGACCACCGGCTCGAACGCCCGGGTGTCCCGCCCCGGGTCGTAGTCCACGGCGGTGAGCTGCGGGCACCGACCCTGCGCCTCCCGTTTGCGCAGGCCCCGACGCACCCCCTCGGCACGGGCCCGCTCGGAGCAGGCAACCACCCGGTTGGCGTGCAGCACGGCGACCGGGCCGGTCGCCGGCACCCCGTCGACGATCTCGGCGGCGAGCACCGGCCAGTCCGGGCACCACAGCAGCAGGGTCCGTGCCGGCGAGCCGGTCACTCCCGACCGACCAGGGCGAGCGACGCGGTAGAACGGCCCACGGCCGACGGCTTCGGGCGGGGAATGACCCGGGTCAGCCCGTCACCCGGTAGCCATACCTTGATCTCCTTCGGTCGCGCGGCTGCCCCGCGCCCGCGCGCGGAGACGGTGACCTCCCGGCGGCGCAGCCGCCCCCGACCGGCCCCGAGCCCTTCCCACACACCACGGACCACCTGCAACGTCACGTCCGCGCCGTCCCACCGGCCGTACGGGACGAGCACGCTGCCGCGCTGCCGCGCCCGGGCGGCCAACCGGGTGGCGACCGAGGCGGAGACGGTGGCGGGCACGGCGGTGACCACGACGTCCACCCCGTCGATCAGCGCGGCGACCACGGTGGCCCACTCGGGGCCGGGGTTCGGCACCAGGGCAAGCCGGTCCAGGGCGATGCCCAACTCGGCAGCCGCACCCGCGCCGAACGTCGGCACTCCGACCACCGCGCACCACGAGCCGGACCGGGACGCCTCGGCGAGAAGCGCCAGCATCAGCGAGGTGCCACCGCTGCGCTGGGGCTGGCCGGCGGCGACCGCGATGGTGCTGCCCCGGCGCAGCCCCCGATTGGGCAGCAGACCGGTCAGCTCGGGCACCACCGGCAACACCCGGTGGCCGCCGACCTGGTCAGGTGCGCTCGCCGGACGCACCAGGTCGGCCAGTGCGGCGGAACCGACCACCGTGCGGCCCGCCATTGGACCAACTCCCCCGTCGTTGCTGTGGATCAGATCAGGATCGGCACGCCGTGCCACCGGCCGCCCGGCTCCCCCCGCTGGGCGGTCGGTGGCACGGCGGGATCAGGCGGCGAGGCCGTCCAGGGCCGGCTGGTGGGCCACGCCGAGCGCGGTCTCCACCACCGTGACGAACTGTTCGGCCGCGCGGAGCAGATCGTCTGCCTCCCGGGCGCTGACCACCCGGGGGATGCCAGCCTCGGCGGCGGCGCGCTTGCTGGCGCCGGCGGCGAAGAACCGGGACCACTCGTCGAGCTCCGGAGCGACGGCGCAGAGAAGGACCCAGACGCTGGTGATCCGGTTGCGTCGACTCGGCGCGGGCCGGGCACGGGCGGCGAGCAGGGCGGCCGCCGCACGCAGCGCCGCCAGGTGGGCGGCCGCGTAGCGCAGACCGTCGGGTCGGGTCTGGCCGGCCTCGACCAGCCCGCGCCGGGCCAACGTGAGGAGCTGGGCGGGGGTGCGGTGCGGCAGCACATGCGCCGGCACCGTCGGTGCCTGAGCCGGATGGGACGGCATGGTGTCTCCTCCACATGGCCGGGGCGTCGCCCCGGCGCTGGTGCCGCCGGCGAGACGCCGAGGTCGGGTGGTGCGGAGGAAGACGCACCGGGTGTGGCCGGCCGGGTGTGGATGCTTCCCCACACCACACCCGGCCGGCGTACCGGCGGGTTCGTCGCCCGCCGCCCGGGGGTCGTGGGCGGCGGGCGACGATCCTGCCTGTCGGGACCAGGCTCGCGACTGCCTGGCAACCCAGGTGCGGCCCGCGGAGCCGCACCGCCGGGGCTGGCGCCGCGAAACGCCGCGCTCCGGCCGGTTGGAACGAACGTTCGAGGCAATCGAACACTCGTTCTAACTGCTGCTGACAGTACACCTTCCCTCCGACGAAAATGCAACGTGTGACGCGCCGGGTGTGCCGGCCGAGCGCACCGGGGTGCGCCGACACCGGCCGAACCGGGAAGAATGGCGACATGCAGCCACACCCGAACGTACGAGCGGCGCAGGACACGCCCACCGCCGGCAGCCCCGCCGGGGTGGCGTGAGCACCGCACCGGAGCTGGTCACGCTCCACGTGTGGCGGACCTCCCGCGGCGCGCTGCCCCGGGCGCTGACCCGGATGGCGGTCGACCCCCGCCGACTGCGCGCCCTCCCGGGCGCCCGTTTCGGCAAGCTGCTGGGCACCGGGACCGGCACCGGGTTCGGGCCGGGCGACGCCGACCTGACCCGGTGGGCGGCACTGACCGTCTGGGACTCCCCCGCCGCCGCGGCCGACTTCGACGACTCGGCGGTCGGGCGCGCCTGGGCCCGCATCGCCAGCGCCTCCGCCCGGGTCGACCTGCGCCCGCTGACCAGCCGGGGCGAGTGGTCCGGTCAGCGGCCGTTCGGCGACCCGCCGGGCGGCCGGGTCACCGGTCCGGTGCTGGCGCTGACCCGGGCTCGGCTGCGGGCCCGCCGGGCGGCCACCTTCTGGCGGGCGATCCCCCCGGTGGCCGCCGCCCTGCGCGACGCGCCCGGGCTGCTGGCCCGGTTCGGGGTCGGGGAGGCACCGCTGGGTTGGCAGGGCACGGTGAGCGTGTGGCGCGACCCGACGGACCTGGTGGCGTTCGCGTACCGTCACCCGGAGCACCGGGCGGCGATCATGCGAACCCCCACCGAGGGCTGGTACGCCGAGGAACTGTTCGCCCGGTTCGAGGTGCTCGACGTGGTCGGCGACCGGTCGGTGCTCGGATGGGTCGCCGACGGCGGCCCGGCAACGGTGAAGGGTGGACGGGCATGAGGTTGGTGCGCTGGACGCCGGACGATCTCGTCCGGCGGCTGGACGACGTGGTGGCCGTCTACGGCGAGGCGATGGGATACCGCACCGACCTGCTGGAGGCCCGGCGCGGCTACATCGCCACCCACGTCCGCCGGCCGGGTTTCCGGGCGGTCGCCAGCCTGACCAGCGAGGGTCACCTCGCCGGCTTCGGCTACGGCTACCTGGGCGCCTCCGGCCAGTGGTGGCACGACCAGGTGCACCGGGCGCTGGACGCACCGACCCGGCAACGCTGGCTCACCCACTGCTTCGAGGTGGTCGAGCTGCACGTCCGGCCGCCGGCGCAGGGGCACGGTCTGGGCACCGGGCAGCTGCGCGCGCTGCTCGGCATGGCCGAGGGTGACACCACGCTGCTGTCCACCCCGGAGGCCGACGAGCAGACCTCACGGGCCTGGCGGCTGTACCGGCGCTTCGGTTTCGTCGACGTGCTGCGCACCTTCCAATTTCCCGGCGACGAGCGGCCCTTCGGCGTCCTCGGTCGGGATCTGCCGCTCGAGCCACCGGCGTCATGACCCGGCGGATCTCCTGGGCGATGCTCGCCGTCCTGGTGCTCGCCCAGATCTGCTACCCGCTCACCACCGGCGACACCCGGGCCGGGCTGACCGTGGCCACCGTCGTGCTCGGTTGGCTGCTCTCGGTCGGTCACGCGCTGCTCAGCCGGGGCCCGCGGGTCGCGGTGGCGCTGGTCGTGGTGGCCACCGGCGGCGGGTTCGCGATCGAGGCGATCGGGGTGGCCACCGGTGTGCCGTTCGGCAGCTACGACTACTCCGGCGAGTTGGGCCCCAAACTGGCCGGGGTGCCGCTGATCATTCCGCTGGCCTGGACCTGGATGGCCTGGCCCGCCTGGCTGGCCGCCGTCCGGCTCACCAGCGGCGCGACGACGACCAGCTCCGACGCGGCGACGACCGGCACCGGCGGGTCGACAACCGGCACCGGCGCGGCGACGACCGGCACCGACAGCGGGTCGACGGTCGGTCGATGGGCGGGGAGGATTGCGCTGGCCACCGTCGGGCTGGCCGCCTGGGACCTCTTCCTCGATCCGCAGATGGTGGCCGAGGGCTACTGGGTCTGGCGTGACGCCACCCCGGCGTTGCCCGGCCTGTCCGGCATCCCGGTCAGCAACTACCTGGGCTGGCTGCTCTTCGCGGTGCTGATGATGAGCGCGCTCCGCCCACTCGCCGGGCCCGCCGCCGAACGCACCGACCGGCGGGACCACCCGATGACCGCGCTCTACCTGTGGACGTACTTCTCCAGCATCCTGGCCCACGCCGTCTTCCTCGACCTGCCCGCCTCGGCGCTCTGGGGCGCCGCCGGCATGTCGGTGACCGCGATACCGCTGGCGGTGACGGTGCTGCGCGCCCGCCGGGCTCGGGAGACCCACCAGGAGGACCACGAGCCGCACCGGCCCGGCGTCGACGCGACCCGATGACCGTCCTGCTCGCCCTGCTCGTCGCCGTCGCCGCGTTGACCGGGCACACCTGGCTCAATGCCGCCCGCTGGCTGCGCCGGCCCACCGACCGGCCCGACGAGGTCGACGAGCCGGTCGCCGTGCTGCTGCCGCTGCGCGACGAGGCCGCCCGGGTCACCCCCTGCCTGCGTGCCCTGCTCGCCCAGCGCGGTGTGCCCGGGCTGCGCGTCGTGGTCCTCGACGACGGGTCCACCGACGGCACCGCCGACGTGGTCCGCGCGGTGGCCGGCGACGACCCCCGGGTCACGCTGCTCACCGGGGTCGCCCCACCGCCGGGCTGGCTGGGCAAGCCGCACGCCTGCTGGCAGTTGGCCACCCGGGCCGACCCCGACGCCACCGTGCTGGTCTTCGTCGACGCCGACGTGGTGCTCGCCCCGCACGCCGTGGCCGCGGCCGTCACCGAGCTGCGCGCCGCCCGCGCGACGCTGCTGTCGCCGTACCCCCGGATCGTGGTGGCGACGACGGCCGACCGGCTGGTGCAGCCGCTGCTGCAGTGGCTCTGGCTGACCTTCCTGCCGCTGCGGGCGATGGAGCGCTCGTCGCGGCCGTCGCTGGCCGCGGCGGGCGGCCAGTTCCTGGTGCTGGACCGGGCCGGCTACACCGCCGCCGGCGGGCACGCCGCGGTCGCCGACAAGATCCTGGAGGACGTCGAGCTGGCCCGGGCGGTGAAGCGGGCCGGTGGGCGGATCGCCCTGGCCGACGGCTCCCGGCTGGCCACCTGCCGGATGTACGACGACTGGCCGCAGTTGCGCGACGGGTACTCGAAGTCGCTCTGGGCGTCGTTCGGACACCCGGGCGCGGCGGCGGCCGTGGTGGTGGCGTTGCTGCTGCTCTACACCGCCCCGCCGCTGATCGCGCTGGTGGGTGTGGTGGCCGGCGCGCCGGGGGTGGCCGCCGTGGGCCTGGCCGGCTATCTGCTCGGGGTGGTCGGGCGGGTGCTCACCGCCCGCGCGACCGGAGGGCGGTGGTGGCCCGACGCGCTCGCACACCCCGTGTCGGTCGTGGTCCTCGGTTGGTTGACGGTGCGGTCGTACCATCTGCGAAAGCGACACCGCCTGACCTGGCGGGGTCGCCCGGTCAGCTAGGAGGGCACGGCATGGCGCGGATCGTGGTCGTCGGCGCCGGGGTGGGTGGCCTCGCCACCGCCGCCCGGCTGGCCGCCACCGGGCACCAGGTGACCGTCTTCGAACGGGCCGACACGGTCGGCGGCAAGCTCGGCCGGTACGCGCACGACACCCCGGCCGGCTCGTTCCACTTCGACACCGGGCCGAGCCTGCTCACCCTGCCCGAGGTGTTCCACGACCTGTTCGAGGCGACCGGGGCCAAGCTCGACGAGTACCTGGACCTGGTCGGACTGGACCCGATCGTCCGGCACGTCTTCGCCGACGGCGGCCCGCCCCTGGACTCGTGCGCCGACCCGGTGGAGTTCGCCACGAGGATCGGCGCCGCCTTCGGCGACCGGGCGGCGGCCGACTGGCAGCGGCTGTGGCGCCGGGCCGCGCGGGTGTGGAACGCCTCCTCCCGCGACATCCTGCGCCGTACCGTCGACTCACCCCGCGACCTCGCGTCGCTGGCCTGGCGGGTCGGTGACCTGGCCGCCATCGCCCCGGGCCGCACCCTGCGCGGACTGGGCCGCCAACACCTGTCCGACCCCCGGCTGCGGATGCTGCTGGACCGGTACGCCACCTACACCGGGGCCGACCCTCGCCGGGCGCCGGCGGCGCTGGTCGCGGTCCCGTACGCCGAGCTGGCCTTCGGTGGCTGGTACCTGCGCGGCGGGTTGGGCACCCTCGCCGACGCGCTGCTCACCCGCTGTCTGGACCTGGGCGTGGTCGTGCAGACCGACGCCACCGTCACCCGGATCGACGCCACCGGCGGCCGGGTGCACGGGGTACGCCTCGCCGGTGTCGGCGCGCCGGTGCCCGCCGACGTGGTGGTGGCCAACGTGGACGCCCTCACCGTCTACCGTGACCTGCTGCCGCACCCGCGTCGACTGGCCGGGCTGACCGACCGCAGCCTCGCCGGTTTCGTGCTGCTGCTCGGCGTGTCCGGCAGCACCGGGCTGGCCCACCACAATGTCTTCTTCCCGGGTGACTACGACGCGGAGTTCGACGCGGTCTTCGGTGATCCCGGGCGCGGCGTCCGGGCCCGCCCGGCGGCCGACCCGACGGTGTTCGTCACCGTGGCCGACGACCCGATGGTCCGCCCGGCCGGGCACGAGGCGTGGTTCGTGCTGGTCAACGCCCCACGGCAGGGCACCGCGGCGGGCGCTGTCGACTGGCGACGGCCGGGGCTGGCCGACGCGTACGCCGACCGGATCCTGGAGGTGCTGGCGCGGCGCGGCGTGGACGTGCGTGACCGGGTGCTGTTCCGGGAGGTCCGCACCCCGGCCGACCTGGACGCGGCGACCGGCGCGCCGGGTGGCTCGATCTACGGCACCGCCGGTGGGTTGCTGCGCCCCGCCAACCGGGGCCCGGCCAACGGGTTGTGGCTGGTGGGCGGCTCCACCCACCCGGGTGGCGGGCTGCCGATGGTCACCCTGTCCGCGCAGATCGTCGCCGACGAGATCGGCCCCGCCTGGTAGGGGCTGCTCAGCCGGCGTCGAGCAGGGCCCGGCTGCTCAGCCGGCGTCGAGCAGGGCGCGGCGGATGGTGGAGAGCAGCTGCCCCAGGCCGAAGCCGGCCAACAGCACCCACACCGCCGTCGCCATGGTGATGGTGCCGGCGGCCAGGTCCGGCTCGATCAGCCCGGCCAACCCGGCGACCAGCAGCCCGGCCAGCGCCACCGAGACCCGGGTGGGGCGCTCGCCCACTGTCACCGCGCCGATGTCACGCATGCCGGCGGCGACCGCCCGGGCCCGGACGTACTCGTGCAGCCAGGACAGCGCGCCGCCCGCGACGACCAGCCCGCCGGGCGCGCCGACCAGCCAGAACGCCAGCAGCCACGCCACCTCACCGAGCCGGTCGGCGACCGAGTCGTAGACGTAGCCGAGCCGGGTGGTGCGGCCGGTGGCGACCGCCACCGCGCCGTCCACGCTGTCCGCCACGGCGGCGAGCAGCACGAACAACGCGCCGAGGAAGAGGCCGTTCCCCGGCCGGGTCACCAGCAACGGTACGCAGAAGCAGAGCAGCACCCCGGCCACGGTGACCACGGTGGGGCTGACCCGGAGCCGACCCAGCACGTACCCCACGTGGTACGCGAAGCGCAGCCAGGCGCGCACCACCGGCGCCGCGACCCGAGGGTCGAACCCGCCGTGCAACCGCGCCCAGGCCGTGGCGTACTGATCCCAGTTCAGCTGTGTGCCCACCTCGGGATCAACCGTCGTGCCGGGCATCAGGTGTCGCAGGACCAGCATTCACACCCGCGCGCCGGCCTTCAGGTTCTGCCAGACCTCACGGGTCGCGGTGGACCGGTTGAGGGTGATGAAGTGGATCCCCGGCACACCCTCGTCCAGCAGCCGGCGGCACATCTCGCTGGCCTGCTCGACACCGAGCCGACGGACGGCCTCCGGGTCGTCGGCGACGCGTTCGAAGCGGGCCGCCAGCGCCGGTGGGAAGGGCGCACCGGACAGCTGCACGGACCGCTCGATGGTGGCGATCTGGGTCACCGGCATCACCCCGGCCAGGATCGGGGTGTCGCAGCCGGCCGCGGCCACCCGGTCACGCAGCCGCAGGTAGTCGTCGGCGTCGAAGAACATCTGCGTGATCGCGAACGCCGCGCCGGCCCGGCACTTGCGGACGAACTGCGCGGTGTCGCTGGCCACGTCGGGCGAGCGGGGATGCTTGTACGGGAAGGCCGCCACACCGACGCTGAAGTCACCGGAATCGCGCACCAGGCGGACCAGGTCCTCGGCGTAGTCCACCCCCTCGGGGTGGCGGATCCACTCGCCGCCCGGGTTGCCCGGCGGGTCGCCGCGCACGGCCAGCACGTTGCGCACCCCCACCCCGGCGAGCCGACCGATCACGTGCCGCAACTCGGCGACGGAGTGGTCGACAGCGGTCAGGTGGGCCATCGGCAGCAGGGTGGTGTCGGTGGCGATCCGTTCGGTCACCGCCACAGTGGTGTCCCGCGTCGACCCGCCCGCGCCGTACGTGATCGACACGAACGACGGACGCAGCGACTCCAACTCGCGGATGGCCTGCCAGAGCAGCCGCTCCCCGGCGTCGGTCTTGGGCGGGAAGAACTCGAACGAGAAGGTCGGCTGACGCTCACGGATGAGCTCCCCGATCGCCGGCTGCGGATTGGGGAGTACCGAGGGAAGACCGAGCGCCACGACCCGACTCTAGCGGGCGAGGCCACCACGCCCCAGGCGCTTCCCACCCGATGACCGGCGTCGCCCCGATCGGTGGGCGCGAGGGCGTCGTACCCCCGGGGTAGGAATGGGTGGCGCGGGAGGGGCGGTGGGGGCGGTCCTGGTGCCCGTGCGGGGGTCAGCAACTCAAGCGGTGACGTCCGTCCCGGCCGGCAGGCCGGGCGGGTGGGTCGTCACCGCGCCGACGCCCGCCAGGAGGACCTGTGACCCCACCCGCACCGCCGCGCCCCGCGCAGCTCGGGCCGTTGTTGGCCCGCTGCCGGCTGGCCCGGGGCTGGAGCCAGCAGCGCACCGCCGCCGAGTTGTGCGCCGCCGCCGGGGTGGCGACATTGAGCCGGCACGAGGTGTCCCGCTGGGAACGCCAGCGTCGGGTGCCCGGCGGGTTCTGGCTCGGCTGGCTCGCCGTCGTCCTGGACGTTCCGCTGGTGGCGCTGGCCGACGCCGCGGCGGCCACCCGCCGGGCCACCCGCCCGGCCGCCCCCACCCGATCCCGCCGACCCACCGGGCCGGGCCGCGCCGCTCGGGCCGGCACGCCACCGACAGGGCGCACCGGTCCCGGCCGCACCGCCGGGACTACGCGTGGCGGTGGAGCGCGGGCCACGGGGACAGGCTAGCGTCGGGGCGTGACCCACGCTGCTCCCGTGTCTCCCGTCGACCGAGCCGATCTGCGACAGCGGGTGGACAAGGCCCTCACCGAGTTTCTGGCCGGCCAACGGGCTCGGCTCGCCGCCGTGGACGACGCGCTGCTCCCGGTGGCCGAGGCGATCGAGGCCTTCGTGCTCGGCGGCGGCAAGCGGCTGCGTCCAGCGTTCGCGTACTGGGGGTTCCGGGGCGCCGGTGGGGTCGACGGCGAGCCGGTGCTCGCCGCCCTGGCCGCGCTGGAGTTCGTCCAGGCCAGTGCCCTGATGCACGACGACCTGATGGACCGCTCCGACACCCGACGTGGTGAGCCCGCCGTGCACCGGCGGTTCGCCGCCCGGCACCGGCAGGCCGGCTGGGGTGGCGACCCGGACAGCTTCGGCGACGCCGCGGCTCTCCTGCTGGGTGACCTCTGCCTGGTCTGGTCCGACGAGCTGCTGCACTCCGCGGGGCTGGACCCGTGGGTGCTGGCCCGGGCCCGGCCGGTCTTCGACGAGATGCGCACCGAGGTCACCGTCGGTCAGTACCTCGACGTGCTGACCCAGGCGACCGGGGACACCTCGGTGGAACGGGCCAGCAAGGTCGCCCGGTACAAGTCGGCGAAGTACACCGTCGAGCGTCCGCTGCTGCTCGGTGCCGCGCTGGCCGACGCCACGGCCGACGTGCGGACGGCCTATTCGGCGTACGGGCTGCCGCTGGGTGAGGCGTTCCAGCTCCGCGACGACGTGCTGGGGGTCTTCGGTGACCCGGCGCTGACCGGTAAGCCGGCCGGTGACGACCTGCGGGAGGGCAAGCGCACCTACCTGGTGGCGGCTGCCGTGGAGACCACCGACGACGCGGGCCGCGAGCTGCTGCTCGGCCGGCTCGGCGACCCGGAGCTGGACGAGGAGGGGGTGGCCCGGCTGCGTGAGCTGATCACCGCGAGCGGGGCGCTCGCCCGTACCGAGCAGCGGATCGTCACGCTCACCGACGCCGCCCTCGCCGCCCTGACCGCCGTCGACCTCGACACCGAGGCCCGCCAGGCCCTGGTGGACCTGGCCATAGCCGCAACCCGCCGAGCCGACTGACCCCCGGCCTGCCGCTCCCCACCTTCTCTTCTTCGTCGATCATGAAGTTAGCGGTCTCCGCCTCGGCGTTTCGCGCCGCTAACTTCATGATCGACCGGGAGAGGGGGTGGGGCGGGTCAGAAGCCTTCGGCTTGGGCTCTGCGTTTCACTTCGCGGGCCTGGTCACCGGAGAGGGCGGCGGCCGGGGTGTTCCCGGGGAGGGTGTCGTCCTGCTCGTAGAGCCAGCGCAGGGCGGCCTCGTCGTCGTAGCCGTTGTCGGAGAGCAGGTTGAGCACGCCGGGCAGGTGCTTGAGCACCGTCTGGTTGGCAACCAGGTCCGCCGGGATGCGGCGGACGCCGTCGCGGCGGACCGCCAGCAGCTCCCGGTCGCGGATCATCTGGTGCACCTTGCTGATCGACACGTCGAGACGCTCGGCGACGTCGGGCAGGGTCAGCCAGCCGGCCGGGTCGGTGGGGCCGGCGAGCTCCGGGCCGGGCACGGCCTGGTCGGGTACGGGTTCGGTCACCCGACCACCCTGCCACGCCGTCACCACGACGAGCCACCGGCACCCCGGACAACCGATCGGCGCCCCGGCTCGTGCGTACCGTTGACCAGCGGACGAGGGACGGCGAACGCGGTGGGACGGACCAGTTCGGCGATCGGCTGTAGCATCCTGTTCAACCTTCACCCCCTGGACACATAGACTCCCTGCCGATGGACACTCAGGTCGCCGACACGTTGCTGGGCTCGCTGATCGACGGGCGCTACCGCATTCGCGGTCGCGTGGCCCGTGGTGGCATGGCGACCGTGTACACCGCCACCGACGAGCGCCTCGAGCGCACCGTCGCCGTGAAGATCATTCACCCGACCCAGGCACCCGAGGCCCGGGCGCGGATCGCCAACTTCGTGGCGCGGTTCACCGACGAGGCGAAGACCATCGCCCGGCTGACCCACCCGAACGTGGTCGCCGTCTACGACCAGGGCACCCACGCCGGCCTGCCGTACCTGGTGATGGAGTACGTCCGTGGCCGCACGCTGCGCGACGTGCTGGCCGAGCGCCGTCGACTCAACCCGGACGAGGCGCTGGCCATCGCCGAGCAGATGCTCGCCGCGATCGCCGCCGCGCACCGGTCGGGTCTGGTGCACCGCGACGTCAAGCCGGAGAACGTGCTGGTCGCCGAGGCACCCACCGGCGGCGTCGCCAACCTGGTCGACAGCGTCGTCAAGGTGGCCGACTTCGGTCTGGCCCGGGCGGTCGAGGCGAGCGCCGACGACGAGCAGGGCACCCAACTGATGGCGACCGTGGCGTACGTCGCCCCGGAGCTGGTCACCGAGGGCCGCGCCGACCCGCGTACCGACGTCTACTCGGCGGGCATCGTGCTGTTCGAGATGCTCACCGGCCGCGTGCCGTACGACGGGGACCGCCCGGTCGACGTCGCCTGGCAGCATGTCGACCGGGACGTGCCGGCGCCCTCGACGCTGGTGCCCGGCCTGCCGCCGGTCCTCGACGGTCTGGTGCAGCGCGCCACCCGACGTGACCCCGGTGCCCGGCCCGCCGACGCCGGCGCATTGCTGACCGAGGTGCAGGCGGCCCGGGAGCGCCTGAGTGACGACAACACCCACACCGCCGTGCTCCGGCCGGTGAGTGGCGATGCGCCACTGTCGCAGCCGACCATGGTGGTCGCGACGGTTCGGCCGCCCGACCGCCCGGCCTGGGCGCGGCTGCCGGAGAGCGGCAGCCAGGGCGGCGGTCGACGTCGGGCAGCTCCGGAGCCTGCGGAGGGCCTGGGGTCAAGGCTCGCCGCGCTGCGCGGCACGCTGATGGCGAGTCCGCGGGGCCGGTTGGCCGTCGCGGCAGTGGTGGTGACGCTGGGTCTGGTGGCCGCGGTCGGGGGCTGGTGGTTCGGTGTCGGCCGTTACACGACCGCCCCGCAGCTGGTGAGTTTGAGCAACGCCGAGGCGCAGGCGCAGGCCGACCAGGCCGGGCTGGTCCTGAAGTACGGCGAGCCGCGCTTCGACGAGAAGGCGCCGAAGGACAGCGTCCTGGAGCAGACCCCGGGCTCAACCTCCAAGATCGTCAAGGGTGGCACGATCACGCTGACCCTGTCCCTGGGCCCGGAGCGCTTCCCCGTGCCGGACGTGATCGGCAAGGAGTTCGACCTCGCCGAGGCGGACCTGGTCAACGTGAAGCTGGTGGTGGCCAAGGGCACCCCCCGCTACGACGACACCCTGCCGGCCGGCGTCGTGCTGGACACCAACCCCAAGGTGGGCACCGAGGTCAAACCCGGCGCGAAGATCACCCTCATCCTGAGCCGGGGGCGGGCGCCGGTGTCGGTGCCGAACCTGGTCGGCAAGAGCCTGACCGAAGCCCGCACCACCCTGGCCCAGCTCAACCTGACCCTGGTCGAGACCTACAAGGACTCCGACAAGCCCAAGGACGAGATCCTCGGCCAGAGCCCCGCCGACGGCGCCGGCGTGGAGAAGGGCACCCAGGTCAAGCTGGACGTCAGCAAGGGCCCACCGGCGATCGTCGTGCCCCGGGTGATCGACCTGCCGTGCCAGCAGGCCAAGCAGGCGCTGGAGGGGCAGGGTTTCCCGGTGAACGTCGTGCTCAACCCGAACGCCACGGTCCGGATCCAGGCGCCGGGCGAGAACTCGCAGGTGCCGCCGGGCACCCCGGTCACCCTGACGTGCTTCTGATGTCGGCGGCAACCTCGCGGCCGGTGGGCGCGCACACTCCGACCTCCGGTGGGCTGGCCAAGGCCGCCCTGCCGTACGTCGACGCGACCGGCGCCCGGGTGGTGCAGGTCTACGTCTCCAACTCGCGGGGCTGGGCGCTGCCCGACGGCGACCCCGCGCAGGACGCCCTGTTCCGCGAGGGCTGCGCCGAGCGGGGCATCCCCGCGTTCATCCACGCCGCACTGCTGGTCAACCTCGGCTCACCCACTCCGGCCACGGTCGAGAAGTCGGCGCAGACGCTCGCACACGCGCTGCGTCGTGGCGTGGCGATCGGCGCTCAGGCGGTGGTGTTCCACGCGGGCAGTTCGGTGGACGAGGGGCACGCCGAGGCGGCGATGCGGCAGGTCCGCGAGGAGCTGCTGCCGCTGCTTGACTGGACCGCGGCCGCCGGTGGCCCGATGCTGCTGGTCGAGCCGAGCGCGGGCGGGGGCCGGTCGCTCGCCTCGCGGGTGGAGCAGCTCGGTCCGTACCTGGACGCGGTGGACCGGCACCCGATGCTCGGGGTCTGCTTCGACACCTGCCACGCCTGGGCCGCCGGGCACGACCTGGCGGCCGAGGGTGGCATGACGGCGACCCTGGACACGCTGGTCGCCACCGTCGGGGCGGACCGGCTACGGCTGGTCCACGCCAACGACTCGAAGGACCTGTGCGGCTCCACGCGGGACCGGCACGAGAACATCGGCAAGGGCACCATCGGCGAACCCGCCTTCGCCGAGCTGATGGCGCACCCCGCCACCGCCGGCGTACCCGTTGTCGTGGAGACCCCGAGCGAGAAGCAGGTCGGCCACGCCGCCGACATCCAAACCCTCACCCGCCTGCACCCCTGAACCCCGCTGGCGTTCCGCCGCACCGTGTTGATCAAGAGGTTTGCGTCAAGAAGTTGTCCGGATGACACAAACCTCTTGATCAACAGCAGCAAGGGGGCGGTCAGGAGGCCGTCAGGATGCGGGGTAGGGCTTCGACGGCGTGGTCGATGTCCGCGTCGCTGACGCCCAGGTGGGTGACCAGGCGGGCGGTACGCGGGCCGAGCACCGAGATGAGCACGCCCTCGGCCCGCGCGACGGCTGCCAGGGCACGCGCGTCCAGGGCGTGCTTGGTCAGGTCCAGCGCGACCAGGTTGGTGCGAGCCGTCGTCGCCAGCACGCCGAACGGCGCGACCGCCTCGGCGAGCCGGGACGCCTTGGCGTGGTCGTCGGCCAGTCGGTCGACGTGGTGCGCGAGCGCGTACCGACCGGCCGCGGCGAGGACGCCGGCCTGACGCATACCGCCGCCCATCCGCTTACGGATCAGGCGGGCTCGTTCGATCTTGTCGGCGCTGCCGACCACCAGCGAGCCGACCGGCGCGCCGAGACCCTTGGACAGACACACCGACAGCGTGTCGAAGAGCCGGCCGTACTCGATCAGGGGCACACCGTCCGCGACGTGCGCGTGCCAGATCCGGGCGCCGTCGCAGTGCAGCGCCACACCCGCGTCGTCGGCGACCGCGCGCAGATCCCGCAGGGTGCCTAGGGGAATCACCCCGCCGCCGCCCCGGTTGTGGGTCTGCTCGACGGCGATCGCGCGGGTCGGGACAGCGAAGAAACCGTCCGGCCGGATCATCCCGGCCACCGTCTCCGGGTCGATGTCCGCGCCGACCGCGGGCCAGGTCCGTGAAGAGATCCCGCCGTACGCGGCGGCAGCCCCGATCTCGTACGTCACCACGTGCGCGTCCGCGTCGCAGAGCAGCTCGTCGCCCGGCGACACCAGCAGTTGCAGGGCGATCTGGTTGGCCATCGACCCGCTCGGGGCGAACAGCGCGGCCTCGTGCCCGAACAGCGCGGCGACCTCGGCTTCGAGGGCGTTGACCGTCGGATCCTCGCCGTAGACGTCGTCACCGACCTCGGCGGTGGCCATCGCCTCCCGCATCCCGGCGGTCGGCCGGGTCACCGTGTCGGACCGCAGGTCCACGAACTGGTCTGCCACTGTCATCCTTTCGACCGCCGGTTGCGGGTCTCGCACACCTGGTCGCGGTCATTCTTCTCGGCTGCCGACGGAGGGTCCGCAACCTCAGCCGCTGTCATTCTCTCGGCCGCCGACTGCGGGGCTCGCAAGCTCACTCCTCGCGTCAGCCGCTGTCATTCTCTCGGCTGCCGACTGCGGGGCTCGCAAGCTCACTCCTCGCGTCAGCCGCGGAGCATCTCCGCCACCAGGAAGGCCAACTCCAACGACTGCTGGGTGTTCAGACGCGGGTCGCAGGCGGTCTCGTAGCGGTCGGGCAGGTCGAGGTCCTCGATGCCCTGGGCCCCGCCGAGGCACTCGGTGACGTCCTCGCCGGTCAACTCGACGTGCAGGCCACCCGGGTGGGTGTCGAGCCCCCGGTGCACCTCGAAGTAGCCGAGCACCTCGTCGACGATGCGGTCGAAGTGCCGGGTCTTGTAGCCGTTGGACGACTCGTGCGTGTTGCCGTGCATCGGGTCGCACTGCCAGACCACCTTGGCGCCGGCGGCGGTGACCTTGGCGACGATCGGCGGCAGGGCGTCGCGCACCCGGTGGTTGCCCATCCGGCTGATCAGGGTGAGCCGGCCGGGGATGTTGTCCGGGTTGAGCTTCTCGCACAGCTCGATTGCCTCGTCCGGGGACGTGCTCGGGCCGAGCTTGACGCCGATCGGGTTGGCGATGCGGGAGATGAAGTCGATGTGCGCGCCGCTGATCTGCCGGGTGCGCTCGCCGATCCAGAGGAAGTGCCCGGAGAGCCCGTACGCCCGACGGTCGGAGACCCGGGTGAGCGCCCGGTCGTACTCCAGGGCCAGGGCCTCGTGGGAGCAGTAGAGAGTGACCGTCCGCAACGCCTCGTCGTCGGTCATGCCGCAGGCCCGGATGAACGCCAACGCCCGGTCGATCTCCCGGGCGATCGCCTCGTACCGCTCCCCCGCCGGGGAGTTCTTCACGAAGCCCTTGTTCCAGTCGTGCACCGCGTGCAGGTCGGCGAGCCCGCCGGCGAGGTACGCCCGGAGCATGTTCATCGCCGCCGCCGAGTTGGCGTACGCGCGGATCATGCGTTGCGGGTCGGCGACCCGGGCGGCCGGATCGGCCTCCAGCGAGTTGATCATGTCGCCCCGGTACGCGGGCAGGCCGCGCGCGTCGGTGGGCAGCGAGCGGGGCTTGGTGTACTGCCCGGCCACCCGGGCGACCTTGACCACCGGCAGGGACGCGCCGTAGGTGAGCACGATCGCCATCTGGAGCAGGGTCCGGGCGTTCGCCAGCAGGTGGCTCTCGGTGTTGTCGGCGAACGTCTCGGCGCAGTCACCGCCCTGCAACAGGAACGCCTTGCCCTCGCAGACCAGGGCGAGCTTCTGCCGGAGCTGGTCCACCTCGTAGGGCGCGACGACCGACGGCACCGTGTCGAGGACCTTGCAGACCTCGGCGACGGCGGCCGGGTCGGACCACGGTGGGACCTGCTCGCGGGGCAGTTCCCGCCATCGGTCCAGACCGAGCGCGGCGTCCTCGGCGGAGTCGACTGTCGGTCGGCTGGTCTGCAGACCGGGGCTGCCCACCCCGGGATGGCTCAGCTGGTGCCACTCATGGCGCATGACAGAAAGCGTACGGCGACCGTCGGGGTGACCGGGCGGCGAGGGGGACGGTTCCGGCAGGTGGGAGATCAATCCGCCGGACGCTGGTCAGGACTCGGGCGAGGGGACGATCCCCTTGGGCGTCGGGCTGGCGACCGACGTCCCGCCCGGAGCCTCCGCGGCGATGCACCAGTCGCCGCCGTCGCGGGTGACGGTGAACACCAGCGGCCGGGCGACGGTGCGCTTACCGGAGGTGACCGAGACCGACACGCTGACCTCCTGCCCGGACGGACCGGACCGGATGTCGGTGATGGCCGCCTCGGGCACCTGGAAGTGATCGGCGAAGTCACCGTTGGGTCCGGTGGCGCCCAGGTCGAAGCTGTCGTGCAGGAGAGCGCAGAGCTGACTCCGGCCGGCGGCGACGTCCTTCGCGGTCATCGCGTCGAGGTACGCCTGCACACGCTCGCGGGAGCGGGCGGCGGCCTCCTCGGCCGGGGCTCGCGCCGGCTTGGTGGCGGGCTCCTCCTCGGCGTCACCGCCGATGCCGCAGCCGCCCAGGACGACGGGCACCAGCACCAGCCCGGCGGCGGTCGCCGCCAGCCTGCGGTGGGTCGAGCGCATGACCACCTCCGTCGACGGTGCCGTCGAGACCTGCCGAGCCGGGAGTCTGCCACATCGAGCCGGGTCGGCCCAACGACGGCGGCCCGGCCGACGCTGGACGTCGACCGGGCCGTCAGGTCACGAGCGGGGAGGGGCGGTGCGGGCCCCTCCCCGCCGTGTGGGTGGTGCGTCGGCCCTCGGCTCAGCCGAGGCCGCCCTTGATGGCGCCGATGAGCTCGCCATTGGTGGTGTCACCGGAGAGCTCCCAGAAGAACGCGCCACCGAGGCCCTGGTTCTTCGCGTACGTCATCTTGCCGTTGATGGTCGACGGGGTGTCGTAGCTCCACCAGTTGCTGCCGCACTTGGCGTACGCGGTGCCGGCGATCGTGCCGGTGGCCGGGCAGGTGTTCTTGAGGACCTTGTAGTCCTCGATGCCCGCCTCGTAGGTGCCCGGTGCCGCGCCGGTGGCGCTGCCGCCCGGCGTGGCCTGGGTGACGCCGGTCCAGCCGCGGCCGTAGAAGCCGATGCCGAGCAGCAGCTTGTTGGCCGGGACGCCCTTGCTCTTGAGCTTCTGGATCGCGGCGTCGGAGTTGAAGCCCTGCTGCGGGATGCCGGTGTACGACGTCAGCGGTGAGTGCGGCGCCGTCGGACCCTGCGCGGCGAAGGCCCCGAAGTAGTCGTAGGTCATCGGCATCAGCCAGTTGAGGTTGCCGATCGCGCCGGCGTAGTCGGTGGCGTCGATCTTGCCGCCGTTGCTGCCGTCCGCGGTGATGGCGGCGGTGACCAGGGCGCTGGATCCGAACCTCGACCGCAGGGCGCTGATCACGTTCTTGAACGCGTTCGGGCCGCTGCTGTCACAGGTCAGACCGCAGGCGTTGGGGTACTCCCAGTCGACGTCGATGCCGTCGAACACGTCGGCCCAGCGCGGGTCCTCGACCAGGTTGTAGCAGCTCTCGGCGAAGGCGGCCGGGTTCTGCGCGGCCTGGGTGAAGCCGCCGGACCAGGTCCAACCGCCGAACGACCAGATCACCTTGAGGTGCGGGTTGAGCAGCTTGAGCTTGCGCAGCTGGTTGAAGCTGCCGCGCAGCGGCTGGTCCCAGGTGTCGGCGACGCCGTCCACGCTGTCCGCGGCCGTGTACGCCTTCTCGTAGTCGGCGTAGCTGTCACCGATGGAGCAGCGACCGCCGGTGGTGTTGCCGAAGGCGTACAGGATGTGGGTCAGCTTCGCCGCCGAGCCGCTGGTCTGGATGTTCTTGACGTGGTAGTTGCGCCCGTAGACGCCCCACTCGGCGAAGTAGCCGACGACCTTCTTGCCGCCGGTGTCCGGCGGGGGCGTGGTCGGCGGGGGCGTGGTCGGCGGGGGCGTGGTCGGCGGCGTGGTGGTGGGCGGCGTCGTGGTCGGCGGGGTGGTGGTCGGCGGGGTGGTGCCGCCGCCGCACGCCGCGCCGTTGATGGTGCAGTTCAGCGGCGCCTTGTACGCACCGGTGCCGTTGTAGCCCCAGCTGAACGAGGCGCCCGGGGCGATGCCTCCGGCCCAGCTCTTCTTGACCGCGACGTAGTGGTTGCCGCTGCTGGTGATGTCGGCGTCCCACGCGCTGCTGATGGTGGTGCCCGACGGCAGGTCGAACTCGATGCGCCAGGTGCTGATGGCGGCACTCGATCCGTTGGTGACGGTCACCCTCGTCTCATGACCGGTCCCCCAGTCCTGCGCCTTGGTGAAGGTGGTGGTGACCGTGCCGGCGCCGAACGCGGTGGTCACCGGCACCGCTGCGACGGTCACGGCGACCACGGCACCGGCCCAGAGGGCCCGGCGGAGCGATCTTTTCATGCGGCGCCTCCCGAACTGTTAGGAAACTTTCCAAAAGAGATGGTGAGACGGTACTCACACCGTCATCAATTCGTCAAGATGTCCATGTTTCGATTTCTCCTGGTGCATGGAGCGCCCGCACCGACTCGCCGGTGGTCGGCGCGTAGCCTCCCCTCATGACCGTCTTCGACACCCCGATCGATGCCCTCAGCGGCGGCCCTGCCGACCTGGCCCGCCACCGCGGCAAGGCGTTGCTGGTCGTGAATGTGGCCTCCCGCTGCGGCCTCACCCCGCAGTACGCCGGCCTGCAGAAACTCGCGGAGACCTACGCCGATCGCGGCCTGGTGGTGCTCGGTGTCCCGTGCAACCAGTTCGCCGGGCAGGAGCCGGGCAGCGCCGCCGAGATCAGTGAGTTCTGCCAGGTCAACTACGGGGTCACCTTCCCGTTGACCGAAAAGGTCGACGTCAACGGCCCCAACCGGCACCCCCTCTACGCCGCGCTCGTGGACACATCGGACGCCGACGGGCACACCGGGGACGTCCGGTGGAACTTCGAGAAGTTCCTGGTCGCGCCGGACGGCACAGTGGCCGCCCGGTTCGCCCCGTCGGTCGAGCCCGCCGCCGACGAGCTCCGCATCGCCATCGAGAAGACCCTCCCCGCCTGACCACCCCCGCCCGCGTTGACCAAGAGGTTCGCGTCAGAAACGTGCCCGTGCTGACGCGAACCTCTTGATCAACACGTCGGAGCCACCGTCGGCGACCAGCGTGAGCAGTAGGTTGGGCAGGACGGGCCGGCGGGCGCGGTCAGGGCACGCCGGCTCGGCGAGACGGCGCACGCCCGGCAGTCCGCGCAGCCGGGCAACCCGAATAACCCACCGCACCGGTGGGGAATGCGTCACGGTCGGGCGGAGTTGGGAACGAGCATGACAACTGTGGGACTGATCGGCAGCGGCAACATCGGTGGCACCGTGGCGCGGCTGGCCGTCGACGCCGGCTACGACGTGGTGCTGAGCAACTCGCGGGGCCCGGAGACCCTCACCGACCTGGTCGACGCCCTCGGCGGGCACGCCAGCGCCGGCACCTCGGAGGACGCGGCGCGCGTGGGCGACCTGGTGGTGGTCAGCGTGCCGCTGAAGGCGTACCGCGCGGTGCCCGTGGAGCCACTGGCCGGCAAGGTCGTCATCGACACCAACAACTACTACCCGCAGCGCGACGGGAACTTCCCGGAGCTGGACAGCGGCGAGACCACCAGCAGCGAACTGCTCCAGCGACACCTACCGGAATCGCGGGTGGTCAAGGTCTTCAACAACATCTACTTCGTGGCCCTGGCCACGCTGGCCCGACCGACGGGCGCAGCCGACCGCAGCGCCCTCGCCATCGCCGGCGACGACGAGGCCGCGAAGGCCGAGGTGACCGCCTTCCTCGACCGGATCGGCTACGACGCCGTCGACGTGGGCTCCCTCGCCGACGGGTGGCGCTACCAGCCCGACACCCCGGCGTACGGCACGCTCTACTCCGCCTCGCCGACCGACTGGCAGCACCCGGCTCCGGGCGACGCCGACACACTGCGCGCCGCGCTGGCCGCCGCCACCCGCTGAGCACCACCACCGCCCTCCGGACGACCGCCTACCGGGTGGTCGCCCGGAGGGCGGCGGCGAGTTCCTCGTCGTAGGTCGCGATCGGTCGGTCGTCCGAGGCGTACGCGACGAGCCGTCCCTGCGCCATGCTCGCCGAGCGGAACGAGAACGTCCGGCTCCCCGGGTACGCGTCGAGCAGCGGAATTGCCCGGGGCGGTCCGCCCGGGGCGGAAAAATACTCCAGCCGGGTCACCTGCGGGGAGACCACACCGTTGACCCGCACCTTGGTCTTCTCGGCCCGGGTGCCGAAGGTGACCGGCGCGTCGGTGCCGTAGGCGGCGCATTCGACCGGGCCACGGCAGACGAAAAAGTATCGCGGGTTGACCACGTCGTCGAGGGCGTACGCCTTGAAGGTCGGATCCGCACCGGCGGGCAACGGCTGCACGGCGAAGAACGCGACCGCCACCGTGGCCGTCACGCCCACCCGCAACCAGCCCCGCGCGCCGGCCGGTCGTCGGTGCGCCCGGGAGGCGGCGACCGCGACGCCACCGAAGCCGACCAGGCACAGCAGGCCCACCCCGATCGCGCGGGCGTTCTCGAAGAGGAACTGCACCCCCGGCCGCGTCGACACCGGGCCGAGAACCGCGCCCAGCGAGACGACCATGGCGGCGAGCAGCGCTCCCCCGGCCGCCCGCTGGGTGACGCCGGACGCGCCGATCAGCAGCATCGCCGCGAGCACCGGCCACACCTGGTGGTGGGTCCAGGACACCGGGGACGCGGCGACGGTGGCGCAGCCGACGAGCACCGCCGCATGCCCGGGGCGGCCCTGTCGCGTCAACTGTCGCGCCCGCAGCAGCGCCGCCGCGCAGACCAGCGCCACCAGGCCGGCCCAGAGCACCGGCAACGTCGCCTCGTCCACGCCGACGCGCAGCAGCATTCCGTGCACCGACTGGTTGCCCAGCGACGCCAGGTTGCCGATCCGTGAGGTCTGCCGCACCGCCTCGGTCCAGTACGTCCAACTTTCGGCGGGCAGCACGACCCCGGCGACCACCGCGCACGCCAGGAACGTCGCCACCGCACGGCCCGCGTCGCGATAGCGGCCCGTGGCGAGGAAGTAGACCACGAACAGCAGCGGGGTCAGCTTGATCGCCGAGGCGACCCCGACCAGGATCCCGCGCAGCCGGGCCGGGACCAGGCCCATCCCGTCGAGCAGGGCCATCAACACGATGAAGATGCTGACCTGACCGAAGCGCAGATTGCTCTGCACCGGCGCGGAGAGCATCAGCACCGTGGCCGCCACCGCCACGACGAGGGGTCGCCGGGACTGCCGGGTGGTCAGCGCGACACCGACGGCCCCGGCGATGGCCACCACCGCCGCGCACGTCGCCACCAACCAGATCCCCTGGAGTACGCCCTCACCCACGGCGGTGATCGGACCCAGCACCAGTGCGGCGAACGGCGGATAGGTGAACGGCCCACCATTGGCCGCCTCGTATTCGTACAGCGGCCGACCAGCGCGCAGATCGGACAACGCGCCGTAGTAGATGTGCAGGTCGGAGAGCCGGTCCGCGCGGTTCAGGACGAGCACACAGGACACCAGCGCGACGACGGCGAAGGCCGCCCACACCAGCGCCACCCGGCGATCCCGCATCGACCGAGGATAATCGGGCGTGGCCGCTGCCGTTGCCCGCCGGCCATCCCGTTCGTAGATCCGAGGGACTGATCGACTCCAGGTCGGCGATGTGGGCGACTTGGGATGGACGCCATCTCCCCGATACGGAGTCGACCATCGAGTGCGCCCCGCTGATCGGCGCGCGCAAAAACATCGACGTGGCAACTTGCGCCCCAGTCCCGTAAACGGGACCCTGTCTCTGGGTTGTGGTCCGCTCACCGAAAGTGCTTCCGGAGGCGACATGCACACGCTCCGCACCGTGCCCCGCCGGCTGCTGGCCGGAACCGGCGCGCTCCTGCTCGGCACCGCCCTCGCTGCCACCGGCGCCCCGGTTCCGGCCGGTGCCGCCAAGGGCGCGGACACCGTCGGATACGTCCGGCTCGCCCACCTCTCCCCCGACACCCCGGCCGTCGACGTCTACCTGGCCGCGCCCGGCGCCACGAAACCGAGGGTCTTCCCCGGCGTCGGCTACGGCGTGGTGTCCGACTATCTGGAGCTGGCACCCGGGCGGTACGCGGTGGCGATGCGCGAGGCCGGCGCCCCCGCCAGCGATCCCCCGGTGCTCACCACCGAAGTCGCGGTGACCAGCGGCGACGCCTTCACGGTGGCCGGTGTCGGCCGGCACGCCGACCTCGGCCTGCGGGTGCTCAACGACGACCTCAGCGCCCCCACCGACGGCCGCGCCAAGGTGCGGGTCGTGCAGGCGTCCGTGCGTACCCCGATGCTCGACGTGGCCGCCGCCGACGGCCCGATGATCGCCGACGGCGTGCAGTTCGCGACGACGACCGACTACCAGCAGGTCGAGCCGGGCAGGTGGCGGCTGAAGCTGACCGGCGCCGGTGGCCCGAGCACCGATGCCGAGGTGCGCCTCACCGGCGGCGCTGTCTACTCACTGCTGGTGCTCGACGCGAAGCAGGGTGGGCTCACCGCCGAGCTGCGCCGCGACGCCGAGGGCGGCACCGTCGTCCCCGCCGGCGGGGTGGACACCGGCGCCGGCGGCACCGTCCGGACCGGGCTCGACGCGTACCCAGTGGTGGCCGGCGCCCTGGCCGCGGCGGCCGGGGCGGTGGCGTTGCTGCTCTGGCGTCGGCGGCGGCGCACCACCTGGTGAGCGCCGGGCCGGGCCCGTCGATCCGGCGGCACCGCGACCGCCGGGTGCCGCTGGCCGCGCTGGTCGCGGCCAGCGCGGCGGTGTGCCTCGCCGCCAGCATCGGGGTCGGGCTGGCCACCACCGGCCCGGCGCCGCCGGTCGCGACCTGGCACCCCGGCTGCGCCGACGACTGCCCGCCGGTGGGCGCCGCGCCCACCCCACAGGGACCACCCACGCGGGTACGCGTACCGCGCATCAGAGTCGACTCCACGCTCACGGTGCTGGGCTTGGACCAGGCCGGGGCACTGATCCCGCCCGCCGACTTCGACATCGCCGGCTGGTACGGCGGCGGTCCGGCACCCGGCGACACCGGCCCGGCCGTGCTCGCTGGCCACCTGGACTCGCGACGCGGCCCGGCGGTCTTCGCCCGACTCGGCGAACTGCGGCCCGGCGACCCGGTGGAGGTGTGGCGCGGTGGGCAGCGGCTGGTGTTCCGGGTGACCGGCTCGCTGCGGACCCGCAAGGACCAGTTCCCGACCTCCGTGGTGTACGGCCCGACGCCCAACCCGGAGCTGCGCCTGGTCACCTGCGGGGGTGCGTTCGACCGGCGGAGTGGGCACTACCGGGACAACGTCGTGGTGTTCGCGGTGGCCGAGACCTCCGACCCGGTCCCGCCGAAGCCAGCAGCGGGCTGAGCCACACCCGGCCTCATCCAGCCCTGATCCGCGTCAGGATCGCGGCAGTCCGAGCCCCACCAGCCCTGATCCACTTGAGGTCGCCGAACTGGCGGTATCCCCGCGCTCGGATACCGCGTTTTCGGCGACCTCGAGTGGATCAAGGCGCGACAGCGGGCAGGTCGGCGGCAGGGCGCGGCGGGCTGAGCCGCGCCCCGCTAGATCAACACGGGTTCAAGGAGCCCGGGGTGTCCGCCGCGCTCGGATACCGCGATTTCCGTGAACGCGAGTGGACCAAGGCCGGCGGCACGGCCGGGCACGACGGCAGGCCGGGCACGACGGCAGGCCGGGCACGACGGCAGGCCGGGCACGACGGCAGGCCGGGCACGACGGCAGGCCGGGCGCGTCAGAGTGGACGGCGGCCGGCGAAGCCGCACTCGGCGCGGTGGTACCAGCGCACGTCGGAATCGCCCTCGAGCCAGCACCAGAGCACCGCGCGGCCTTCGCGCTCGCCGGGGAAGTCGAGCAGCACCGGAGCGATGCCCTTGACCTGGATGTCGTGCTGGTGCAGCTCGTCGACGACGGCGTGCAGCCGGGCCTCCAGGCCCTTCACCTCGGCCAGCCCGCCGAGGGCGCTGACGCCGTGGTCGGCGAGGTCGGCACGCAGCTCGGCCAGGTCGGCCCGGACCCGGATCAACTCGTCGACGCGCGGTTGCAGCGTGGCCACCAGGTGCCGGGCCTGGGCAAGTGTGAACACCGCGCCAGTATGCGGCACGCCCGGCCCCGCCACGAGCCCGGAACGCCCGACCGCCCGACCCGCACCCGAAGAGCCCAACCGGCCGGAACCACCGAGGGCCCGGAACGCCAGATCAGGTAGTCGCCGCGCGAAGAACGCCGGCACCACCGAGCGCCCGGAACCCGGAACCACCGAACGCCCGGAACCCCAGAACAGCTCCTCACCGCGCGAAGAACGCCGGCACCACCGAGCGCCCGGAACCCGGCACCACCGAGGGCCCGGAACGCCAGATCAGCTCGTCGCCGGGCGCGAAGAACGCTCAGTCGGCCTGGGCGGCCAACTCGCGGGCCCGGTCGCGGGCGGCCTCCAGTGCGGCGAGCAGGGCGGCGCGCACCCCGTGCTTCTCCAACTCGCGAATGGCGGAGATGGTGGTGCCGGCGGGCGAGGTGACCGCCTCGCGGAGCTTCACCGGGTGTTCGCTGGAGTCGCGCAGCATCACCGCGGAGCCGATCGCGGTCTGCACGATCAGCTCGTGGGCCACCTGCCGGGGCAACCCGAGCAGGATCCCCGCGTCGATCATGGCCTCGACCAGCAGGTAGAAGTAGGCCGGGCCGGAGCCGGAGAGCGCGGTGACCGCGTCCTGCTGCGACTCGGGCACCCGGATCGTCTGACCGAGCGGCTTGAACATCTCCTCGGCGAGCGCCAGGTGGGCGCCGGTGGCGTACGCGCCCGCCGAGATCGCGGTCATCGCCTCGTCGACGAGCGCCGGGGTGTTGGTCATCACCCGGACCACGGGGGTGCCGTCGGGCAGCCGACGGCTGAAGAAGCTGGTGGGTAGGCCGGCGCAGAGCGAGATGACGAGCTTGTCGGCCGGCACCTTGGGGCCGATCTCGTCGAGCAGCGCGGCGGCGTCCTGCGGCTTGACCGAGACCGCGAGCACGGCCGCCTCGTCCACCGCCGTCAGGTTGTCGACCACCCGTACGCCGTAGCGGGCGGTCAACTCCTCGGCGCGGGCCGGCCGGCGGGCGGTGGCCAGCAGCTTGTCCACGGGCCATCCCGAACGCAGCAGCCCGGAGAGCATCAGCTCGCCGATCTTGCCCGCGCCGATGACCGCGACCGTGTGCACCCCGGCTGACATCTCGGTCGTACCCCCTCGCGTCGGGTCGCGGCGCGGCGGACCCGCAGGCCCGCCGCGCCGCCGACCGTCGATCAGCTGCCGAAGAAGACCTCGGCCTCGGCGTACCGCTCCAGCGGCACGGTCTTCAGCTCGCGGGTGGCCTCGGCGAGGGGCACCCGGACGATGTCGGTGCTCTGCATCGCGACCATCTTGCCCCAGTCGGCGTCGTTGACCGCGTCGATGGCCTGCAGGCCCAGACGGGTGGCGAGCACCCGGTCGAAGGCGGTCGGAGTGCCACCGCGCTGGATGTGGCCGAGCACGACAGTGCGGGCCTCCTTGCCGGTCTTGGCCTCCAGCTGCTCGGCGAGCCACTGACCGATGCCGCCGAGGCGGACGTGGCCGAACGCGTCGAGCTCCTGGTTGTGCAGCACCATCTGGCCGTCGAGCGGCTGGGCGCCCTCGGCGACCACGACGATCGGGGCGTACTGGTGCTGGAAGCGCTTCTCGACGTAGCCGGCCACCTGCTCGACGTCGAACTGCCGCTCGGGCAGCAGGATCACGTTGGCGCCGCCGGCCAGGCCGGCGTGCAGGGCGATCCAGCCGGCGTGCCGGCCCATGACCTCGACGACCAGGGTGCGGTGGTGGCTCTCCGCGGTGGTGTGCAGGCGGTCGATGGCCTCCATCGCGATGTTGACAGCGGTGTCGAAGCCGAAGGTGTAGTCGGTGGCGCCGAGGTCGTTGTCGATCGTCTTCGGCACGCCGACGACGTTGACGCCCAGCTCGTGCAGCTTGGTGGCGACGCCGAGGGTGTCCTCGCCGCCGATCGCGATGAGCGCGTCCACGCCCTGCTCGGCGAGGTTGTCCTTGATCCGCTCGACGCCGTTCTCGATCTTGAACGGGTTGGTCCGGGACGAGCCGAGGATGGTGCCGCCGCGGGGCAGGATGCCGCGGACGTCGGCGATGCCCAGCGGACGGGTCAGACCCTCCAGCGGGCCCTTCCAGCCGTCCCGGAAGCCCACGAACTCGTGACCGTAGGTGGCGACACCCTTGCGGACCACCGCCCGGATGACCGCATTGAGGCCGGGGCAGTCGCCGCCGCCGGTGAGCACGCCGATACGCATGATCCGTCATCCTCCTGGAGCATCAGGTAAAGCCCGAATTGCCCCAGGGTATGTGTCAGGTCAGACCATCGGCGCCGTTGCCGGCCCGGGGCGGGCCGTCCCTGCGAACTGTAGTCGGCCCGCAGGTACGGCGACAGCGCGCCCCGGTGGCGACCCGACTCAGAAGGTCACCTCGTGGTTCTCACCGGCCTTCGGTGGTCGGCCGGTGACCGCTGCCTTCGCGTAGCCGAGGAGGTTGACCACAGTGCTGCCCGGGGAGTCCCAGTACTCGGCCGAGGTGGCGTGCACCTTGATCAGCGTGAGACCGGGGGTGTCCAGCCCGTCGGGGAACCAGGCCTTGAGCAGCGGGCTCCACAACCGCTCGGCCCGAGCCCGGTCGAACCCCTCGGTGGCGGTCCCCGAGATCGACACCCAGGCGTGGTGCTTCTGGTCGGAGAAGGCGACGTTGACCTCCGGGTTCACCCGGAGTTGGCGGACCTTGGCCGAGTCGGCGTAGGCGAAGAACCAGAGGTCGCCGTCGAACTCGACCTCCTGGAGCCCCATCGGCCGGCTCACCTGCCGACCGTCGAGCGCGATCGTGGTGAGCATGCAGATCCGGGCGGCCCGAGCCAGCTCGGTGATCCGGACGCGGGACTCTGCGGCGCTGGTCGGCTCGTTGCTCATGGCACTCTCCTCCGCTTCGGTTCGCCGAACCGATGCCCGGGACAGAACCGGTCAAACCTACGGAGCTACGACTGGCGGTCAGCGGGTCGTCATCGCCCGCCAGCGGGCCAGGTTGTGCCGGGCGTCGACCAGGGCGTCGTGCCGGGCCGCGTCCGCGTCCGGCAGGGTCGGCCGGCCCCTGTCGTCCCAGAGTTGCCGCAGCTCCTTGGTGTAGCGGGGGATCTCCCGGGGCAGCGCCGGCATCGCACCCCAGAGCTGGGCGAGCACCACGTGGTCGTACGCGGCGTACCAGGCCCACAGCTCCAACTGCTCCCCCGGCCGGTCCCGGATCGGCTCGATGAGGAAGTCGTACAGGTCGTCGCGGATGCGCTCCCGCGAGCGCCAGGCCCGGTCCGCCGGGGACGGCAGCTTGTCCAGCACGTTGCGGCGGACCCAGGGCACGGCGCGGGAGTCGTCGAACTCGGTGGAGACCGCGTAGAACTCGCGGCCGTACTCGTCGACGACACCGATCGAGACGAGGTCGACGGTGGTGCCGTCCTCGATGAACTCGCAGTCGTAGAAGTAGCGGTAGACCATTCCGGGCATCTTCGCCCACCGCCGCGCGGCCGTTCCCGGCGGGGGTCGAGCCCGCGACGGTCACGGAAGTGCTTCGAGGGGTGTACAGCAAGCGACCGGACCGTCATGATCTGATGTGTACCGCTACCGGACGCCGAATCGGTGTCAGTTCACCTTGTCAGGGCCATCAGGTTCACCCGGTGAGCGAGTTTGTGGTCCATGACCGGGGAGGGGTTGGGCCGTGGAGATGCGCCTTCCGGAGCCGGGTGACGCGCTCACGGGTGTCGAGATGTTCGCCGGGTTGGAGCCCGAGGTACGGCAGCGTGTCATCGCCGCCGCCGTTCCCCGCACCTACCGCAAGGGCCAGTTGCTCTTCGTGGAGAACGACCCGGGCGAGTCACTGATCGTGCTGCGCCGCGGAGCGGTGGCGGTCTTCCGCACCGCACCGACCGGTGAGCGGGCCGTGTTGTCGGTGATCCGACCACCCGATGTGCTCGGCGAGGTCTCCCTGCTCGACGCGTCGACCCGGTCCGCGTCGGCCGAGGCCATCGAGGACTGCGCGGCGCTCGCACTGTCCCGGGGCGCGTTCATGGAGCTGGTGCACTCCAACCCTCGCATCCTGGACGCGGTGATGCGCTCGTTGGGTGGGCTGATCCGCCGGCTCACCGAGCAGAACGCCGACCATGTCTTCCTCGACCTGCCCGGCCGGGTGGCCAAGACGCTGGTCCGGTTGGCCGGCGAGAGCCAGGCACCGATGATCACCATCGAGCTCAACCAGAGTCAGTTGGCCGAGATGGCCGGGGGCTCCCGGCAGAGCGTCAACCAGGCGATCGGCTCGTTCGCTAGCCGTGGCTGGCTGCGTACCGAAGGGCGTCGGATCGTGGTGACCGACGTGGCCGCGCTGCGCCGCCGCGCCGGCATGAGCGACCGCTGACACCAGGCGCACACGCGAAACGCCCGGGTCGCCTACGGGCGACCCGGCCGTTTCGTATCCGTCACCGGCGTGGGGTCACACCCCGGAGCTGCCCGGCCCGGCCCACTTGTCCGGGCCCTTGCCGTCGCCGCCCGGGCCGTGCGACTGCTCGCTGACGATGCCCTCGGCCTGGAGCGTGGCGAGCGTGGCCGCGTCGACGTCCACCGAGTCGCCCGCGGAGTGGCTGACCCCGTTGCCGTCGGTCCAGTCGCTCTCCAGCTTGACGTACACCATTGACCTGTCCCCCTCTGGTCGCTGCTCGATATCTGGCCGCCTGAATCTAGTCGCTCTGGTCCCTTGGTGGACTGTCCACAAGCCAACAGGCCGGTACCTGACAGCGGCGGACGAGGGCGATAATTCCCGGCGGGGACGCCATCGGCGTCGACCTGTTCGCCTCTGGGGGAGGTGTCATCGCCGCGCAGTGTGGACGCTGTGGACGCACGGCCGCCGACGGAGACCGTTTCTGCGGTGGCTGCGGCGCCGAACTGGGGGCTGTGTGCCCACACTGCCTGCGTCCACTCGCCTCGGACGTCACGTTCTGCACGTCGTGCGGGTCGCCGCGGCCCGGCGCCGAGCGACCGGCCCCGGTCCATCCGCAGGAGGACCGCCGCCGGGTGAGCGTGCTCTTCGTGGACCTGATCGACTTCACGCCGTACGTCGAGCGTGCCGACCCCGAGCAGGTCCGGGGCATGCAGACCGGTTTCTTCTCCGCCGCCCGCCGGGTGGTCGGTCAGTACGGCGGGGTGGTGGAGAAGTACATCGGGGACGCGGTGATGGCGCTCTTCGGTGCCCCGATCGCCACCGAGACCGACGCGTTGCGCTGCGTACGGGCGGGTCTCGAACTGCAACGGGTGCTCACCCGGTTCGCGCCGACCGGCAGCACCGAGCTGCGGTTCCGGGTCGGCGTGGCCACCGGCGAGGCCCTGGTGGACGTCGCCGCCGCCCGCGACGGTGGGCAGGCGATCGTCGCCGGCGACGTGGTGAACACCGCGTCCCGGATGCAGTCCGTCGCGCCACCGGGCGGCGTGCTGGTCTGTGGCACCACCCACACGCTCACCAAGGACGCGATCCGCTACGAGGAACAGCCCCCGGTCACCCTGCGCGGCCGGTCGTCGCCGACCGAGGTGTGGTTGGCGCTCTCCCCCCTGCGCCGCCAGCCCACCGACCGGGAGCCGGACACCACCCCGTTGGTCGACCGCGAACACGAGCTGGGCATGCTCGTCAACGCGTTGCACAGGTCGCTGCGCGACCGTCGACCGCAGGTGGTGACGATCTTCGGTCGGGCCGGCATCGGCAAGAGCCGGCTGCTGCGGGAGCTGTACCGGCACACCGGCCGGCTGGTCGACGAGCCGCTGACCTGGCGGACGGGCCGCTGCCCGCCGTTCGGTGAGAACGTCACCTTCGCGGCGCTCGCCGACATCGTCAAGTCCGAGGCGGGCATCCTCGACACCGACCCGGCGGGCAGCGCCGCCCAGCGGTTGGCCGCCGCCGTGAGCGAGCTGATCGGCCCGGGTGAACGGGACCGGGTGGTGGACGCGTTGCGCCCGCTGGTCGGGCTGCCCGGCACGCCGCTGCCGGCCGAGGAGGCGGAGTCGGCATGGCGGCGCTTCCTGCTGGCGCTGGCCACCCGACGACCCACGGTGCTGGTCTTCGAGGACCTGCACTGGGCCGACGACGCGATGCTGCGCTTCGTGGAGCTGCTCGGGGCGGCGGCCCGCGACGTGCCGCTGCTGCTGCTCTGCACCGCGCGTCCGGAGCTGGTCGACCGGGACCCGAGCTGGGCCGGGACGATCACCGGCTCGGTGACCATCACCCTGCCGCCCCTGCGCGACACCGGCATCGCGGCCCTGTACGCGCACCTGTTCGGCCAGGCCGCGTTCTCCGCCGACATGCTGAGCCCGCTGATCGAGGTGGCCGGAGGCAACCCGCTCTACGCGCACGAGTACGTCCGGATGTTGATCGAGCAGGGGGCGCTGCGGCAGTCCGGGCGGGGATGGTCGCTGGACAAGCACCTTGAGCTGACCATGCCGGAGAGCGTGCACGCGGTGATCGCGAACCGGGTGGACCTGCTGGACGCCAAGGACCGCGCGGTGCTGCTGGCCGCGTCGGTGGTCGGGGTGCAGTTCTGGCCCGGTGCGGTCGCCGCCGCGCTCGGTCAGCCGGTCGAGTCGGTCGAGCGCTCGCTGCGCCGACTGGAGCAGCGCGACTTCGTGCACGAGCAGTCGGCGTCGACGATGGCCGGGCAGGCGGAGTTCCGGTTCCGTCACGTCCTGGTCCGGGACGTCTGTTACCAGCGGTTGCCGCGTACCGAGCGGGTGGCCCGGCACGAGCGGGCCGCCGACTGGCTGGACGCGCTGTCGCACTCCCGCGACACCGACCTGGCCGAGGTGCTCGCCCACCACCGCTGGGCGGCCCACGAGATCGCCCGTTCGCTGGGCATGGAGGTGCGGCGCTACGCCGGGCCGGCGCGGCAGGCGCTGCACCGGGCGGCCCGCCGGGCGTACGCGCTGCACGGGCTGGACGCCGCGGCCAGCCATGCGGGCCGGGCTCTCGGCCTGGCCGACGACGACGACCCGGTGGGTCGACTCCAGTTGGAGTTGTTGAGCACCGAGATCTCGTTCTACCGCGACGGCAACGCGTTCCTGTCCGGGGGTGGGGCGGAGCAGGTGCACACGCTCGCCGACCGGTTGCTGTCGCACGGCGACGACGCCTGCGCCGCGCGGGCGTGGACGCTGCTCGGCCAGGCCGCCTGGCTACGGGCCGACCGTGGTGACGCGTTGGCCTGCCTGGACCGCGCGGTGCAGCTGTTCGAGCCGTTGCCGGACAGCCCGCAGAAGGCGGACGCGTACGCGGAGATGGGCCGGCTGCACATGCTCAACTACGAGCGGGACCCGGCCGTGGCGGCGGCGGACACGGCGGCGGAGATCGCCGAGCGGTTGGGCCTGACCGAGACCCGCACCAACGCGCGGATCACCGCGGCCACGGCCCGTTACCAGTCCGGCGACCGGGTGGGCCTGGACGAGCTGCACGCGATCGTCGAGTTCGCCCGGGCCGGTCAACTGCTGGCGTTGCCCCGGGCCACCCAGAACCTCGCGTACGCGATCCGCGAGGAGGGCGACTGGCTGCGCTCCAACGCCCTGCTCTCGGCCGCGCCGGCGCGGACCGCCAGCGGTCAGACCCTGACCACCAGCTATTCGGCCGAGGCGATGCGTGCCTGGTTCGACGGTGACTTCGGGCGGTTGCTCACGGCGGCGGAGGCGTTCGTGGACACGCCCACCGGCAGTTGGGACATGCAGGTGCGTGGGCTGCGCTGCTGTCTGCTGGTGCTGCGCGACGACGACGATCCGGACGACCTGGCCGACGCGTTGGACACCGCGCGACGCAGCGGGTTCCACCGGCTGCACTGGACGATGCTGAGCATGGCCGCGTTGTGCCGGGCGTTGCAGGGGCGCGAGGCCGAGGCGGCGGAGCTGATCGAGGAGCTGGACCGGTGCTGGTCGGCGGTGCCGGCGCTGGCCAGCGGGGAGTGGATCGCCGCCGCCGCGTACGCCGCAGCTCTGAGCGGTCGGGACGCGGCGGTGCGGGTCCGCACGATGCTCGGCCAGGTCGGGCACCGCACGCCCTGGTCGGAGGCGGCGTTGCGGACGGTGACGGCGGCCCTGGCGGCGGAGGACGGCGACCACCAACGCTCCGCCGAGCTGCACCTGGCCGCCGCCGAGACCTACGGGCGGATCCCGGACGTGAGCGACCGGGTGCTGGCGTTGGCGTTCGCGGCGGCGGAGCTGACCCGGGCCGGCGACCCGGCGGGCGCACGGGAGACCCTCGCCGAGGTACGCGTCTTCGCGTTGCGCAACGACGCCCCCGGCCTGCTCGCGCTGGCCGGTCGCCCGATCACCCCGACCGGGCCGGCGGTCGCGTGTTGAGCCGCGTCAGGCGGCGACCGGCGTCTTGAGTTTCTGCGCGTAGATGTCGACGTACTCGCGACCGGAGAGCTCCATCAACTCGTACATGACCTCGTCGGTGACCGCGCGCTCGACGAACCGGTCGCCGGCCAGCCCCGCGTAGCGGGCGAAGTCCAGCGGCGCGCCGAAGCGGACCCGCACCTGGCCGACCCGCGGGAGGAGCCGGCCGGGGGGCTGGAGTTCGTCGGCGTTGAGCATCGCCACCGGCACCACCACCGCGCCGCTCTCCAGGGCCAGCCGGGCCACACCGGTCTTGCCCCGGTAGAGCCGCCCGTCCGGGGAGCGGGTGCCCTCGGGGTAGATGCCGGCCACTCCCTGCGCGCGCAGCACCCGCAGCTGGGTGTCCAGGGCGGCGCGGGCGGCCTGACCGCCGGAGCGGTCCACCGGGATCGTGCCGGTGCCGACGAAGAACATCTTCATCAACCGGCCCTTGATCCCCTTGCCGGTGAAGTACTCCGCCTTGGCCACGAAGGTGACCCTCCGCGAGACGATCAACGGAATGAAGATCGAGTCGAAGAAGGAGAGGTGGTTGCTCGCCAGGATCACCGGGCCGGTCGCCGGCACGTGGTGCAGCCCCTCCACCCGTGGGCGGAAGATCAGCTTGAGCAGCGGACCGAGGAGCACGTACTTCAACAGCCAGTAGAGCACCGGCGTCCTTTCCCGTGGTGTGCCCGCGACAGCGTCAGGCCCGGGGACGCCGCCACCAGGCCGCCGAAGCGAACATGCCTTCCGGCCCCGTTCGAGTGAACGGGTCGACATTCATCCAGGTGATCCTCGCAGAGACGAGCCACTTCCCACTCGTCGAGTGCGGGGTTGATCGACTCGGTTTCACCGATGTGGGGGTATCCCTGGCGCTGGGATACCACGAGTTCGCCGAACCGGAGTGGATCAAACCTCGATGCGGCCGGCTACTCACCCTGCCGTTCCTTCCACTGTAGGTACTCGCGGTACAGCTCCTCCTCCCGCCTGCGCATACGTCGGTGCAGTGCCCACGAGGCGACGAGGAGCACCGCACCGCCGCCCAGCATCAGGTAGCCGAGGGTACGGTCACCGGGCTCCACGGGCCCGACGCCGAACAGGAACCCCAGGAAGGTCGAACCCAGGCCCAGATAGAGCGTGATCCCGGGCGGCCTCTGTCGGTATTCGAGATGGTGACGATCGGCGAAGCTCTGGAACCGCGGTGGTAGGTCCAGTTCCTCGTGCTCGTCAGCAGTCACACGCGCCCCTCCGCGCACACGCGGGCAGCCCAACTGGGTTCCGCCCGCCCGTCGGTCGCTCCGGCTTCCAGCCTCATCGAGATAGCACTCGTTGCGCAAGAACGGACAAACGACCCCCGCCGCGACCTGCGACGGCAGCCGTGACTTTGGAAGACGCGACACAACGCACTCCCGGAACCATGCCCTGACGTGTCACGATTCAGAGCACGGCGTGCCGTCGGGCGTCGAGGTGCAGGGTGGCCGCGCCGGAAGGCGCGTTAAGGGGGATGTCCGGGTGTCAGCGGGTGGGGCCCGCCGGGGACGGCGGGACAACGGGCTCGACGCGAGCGAGTACGCCGTCGTCGGCGACGTCGATCCGCGCGTCGGTGAGCACCTGCTGGACGTGCTGGCCGCCGGCGGGATCGCCGCCTACCTGCAGCCCTCCGCCGACCTCAACCCGGTCACCCGCACCACCACCGTTCCGGCCCGACCGGTCGACCGGCTCTACGTCGACCGGTCGCATCTGACCACCGCGCGCGACTACCTGACCCAGCTCTCCGACGAGGGCGCTCCGGAGCAGCCACCCGCCCGGGACGAACCGGACATCGACGCCGAGTGGGCTCGGATCGTGGCGGGCTTCCACACCACCTCGTCGACGGACGACCACCCGTGGCCGGCTTCGGAGAACGTCGAGGAACGGGACGAGCCGGCGGCCGGTCCGCTGGCCCGCTCCGGCGCCGACGAGCCGGGTCCGACCGCCACCGATGTCCGCCGGCTGCCGTCCGCGACCGACATCTCGGGGATCTCGGTCGGTCGGGGCGCCCGGCCGGACGAGCCGTCGCTGCTGGACGGGCTGGACACCTTCGGCGCCGACCTGCCCGACGACGAGGACGACGAGGGTTACCACCCGCCACCACCGCCGCCGCTGCCGCGGGTCAGCAAGTACGCGGTGGTCGGCGTGCTCGGCGTGGTCATCGGGTTCGCGCTCTTCCTGTTCCCGTGGCTGATTCCGGTGGACAAGTCGGCGGTCACCCTGTTCGGGTTCACCGGCATCCTGGCCGGTTTCGTCACGCTGATCTGGCGGTTGCGCCCCGGCGACGAGGACGAGGACGACCCGGACAACGGCGCCGTCGTCTGATCGGGGCCCGCATTGCGGGACGGCACCGTCCCGCCGATGCCGTAACAGTGGTGTAACTTACTGTCAGTAGGAATACCGCTGTACGTCACTTCCCCCGCTGACTGACCGGTTTTCCCTTGCTCGTGGCGGTCAGTCCTCTGCTGATCGGAATGCCCGAGATGCGACAGAGTTCCCTCGTGCTGGTGGCCAACCGCCTTCCCATCGACGACAGCCAGGCCCCCGACGGGGCCTGCGAGTGGCGGCGCAGCCCGGGTGGGCTGGTCAGCGCGCTACACCCGCTCCTGCGACACACCCCGGCGACCTGGGTCGGCTGGGCCGGCGGCACCGGGCCCGCCCCCACCCTGCCGGACGTGGACGGCGTCCGCATGCACACCGTCGCGCTCAGCGCGGAAGATTTCCGCGACCACTACGAGGGGTTCGCCAACGCCACCCTCTGGCCCCTCTACCACGACGCCGTGGAGCAGCCACAGCACCACCGGCGCTGGTGGGAGGCGTACCAGCGGGTCAACCAACGGTTCGCGGAGGCCACCGCCCAGGTGGCCGAGCAGGGCGCGGTGGTCTGGGTGCAGGACTACCACCTGCAACTGGTCCCCGGCCTGCTGCGCGCGCTCCGCCCCGACCTGCGCATCGGGTTCTTCCTGCACGTGCCCTTCCCGCCGCCGGAGCTGTTCATGCAGCTACCCCGTCGGGCCGAGCTGCTGCGCGGCATGCTCGGCGCCGACCTGGTCGGCTTCCAACGGGCCCAGGCGGCACACAACTTCGCCCAACTGGTGACCAAGGTGCTGGAGCTGCCGGCGACCGACCGGCGCATCGGCATCGACGACCGGGTCGTCCGCATCGGCGCGTTCCCGGTCTCCATCGACACCGCCGAGATGGCCGCGCTCGCCGCCCGACCGGACGTGGCCGCCCGTGCCCACCGGCTCCGGCAGGACCTCGGCGACCCCCGGCAGGTCATCCTCAGCGTCGACCGGATGGACTACACCAAGGGCATCGAGCAGCGCCTCAAGGCGTACAGCGAACTGCTCGCCACCGGCGACGTCAAGGTCCGCGACACCGTGCTGGTGCAGGTCGCCATGCCGAGCCGGGAACGCGTCGGCCAGTACCAGATCCTGCGGGAACGCATCGAGCGCGAGGTGGGCCGGATCAACGGCGAGTTCGGCCGGGTCGGCGAACCGGCGATCCACTACCTCACCCAGCCCTTCGACCGGGCCGAGCTGGCCGCCCTCTACCGGGTCGCCGACGTGATGGCGGTGACCCCGCTGCGGGACGGGATGAACCTGGTCGCCAAGGAGTACGTGGCCGCCCGGGTGGACGACGACGGCGCGCTGCTGCTCAGCGAGTTCGCCGGCACCGCCGCCGAGCTGTCCCAGGCGTACCTGGTCAACCCGCACGACCTGGAAGGGCTCAAGCAGGCGCTGCGGGCGGCGCTGCGGGCCAGCCCGGACGACGTCACCCAGCGGATGCGAGCCATGCGCGCCCACCTGCAACAACACGACATCCGGGCCTGGGCCCGCTCCTACCTGCGCGCCCTGGACGAGAGCGGCGCCCTGGTCAGCCGCCTGTCCAGCACCGACGGCGGCCCCGAGGACGGCGCACGGGTGCCCCGACCCGCCGGCCCCGCCGGCAGTCCGGCCACCCAGCAGACCGGCGGCTGACCCCCGGCGTCAGTGCGCCGCCGGCTCCTTCTCCAACCAGTCCAGGATCGCGTCGATCGGCTCGGCCCAGCGCGCGTCCAGCATCAGATCGTGGCCCATGCCGGGGAAGAGCAGCGGGGCCGAACCGTACCGGCGGGCCACCCGCGTCAACGTCGACGCCGGCACCACCCGGTCGTCCGGGCTGCCCAACACCAGCACCGGCGGCGCACCCACCGCCGGCTCGGGCTCCGGCTGCCCCAGCAGCGCCCACTGCGCCCGGCGGCTGGCCCGGCCGAGCCGTCCGACGTGCCGTCGGGCCTCCTCGTCCGGCAACTCGCGGCTGAACAACTGCCCACGGTTGAGCCGCAACGGCCCGCCGAACGCCGCCGGCACCGTGCCGGCCGGGTTCCGACGCAGGGCCGCACCCAGCACTCCCCACCCGCCGAAGACCGGCGCCACCAGCACCGCGCCCCGCGCCGGGTAGCGGGCCAACGCGTGCGCCACCACCAGCGCCCCGGCGCCGTGCCCCACCAGCACCGTCTGCCGCGGCAGGCTCGCGGCCACCTGGACCACGTCATGGGTGTACGCCCGCAGCGTCGCCTCCGGCGCCGGCTCGCTGGCCCCGTGCCCGCGCAGGCTCACCGCGTACGCCGGGAAGCCCCGCGACGCCGCATGACCCAGCCAGTGCTCGGCGAACGCCCACGCGCCGTGCCCGAATCCGGGTACGAAGAGCAGCGGCGGACGCCCCTGCTCGTGCTCGGGAAGGGCGCTGAGCACCTCCCGGCGCACCGGCCGGACCGGACGTGACCACTCCCGGCCCCGCATGATCCGCAGCTCGGTCACTGTTCCTGCCTTCCGTTCGCGACTGCGGGGCTCGCAAGCTCACTCCTCGCGCTCACTTGCCCTCCAGGTCGACTAGGGCGCGCTGGACGGCGCGCAGGTAGTCGGCGTGACCGACCTCGAACCAGTGCCGGCTGCTCTCCTTGACCTGCCCGGAGTAGCGCTCCCCGGCCCGCTCCCGCACCCGCTGGGCGAACGCCGCCGCCCGCTCCGGTCGGTCCCGTCGGGCCTGGAGCAGGCGGGCGAAGAGCACCGTCTGCCAGTGCGACAGGGTGAACAACCCGGAGTCCGGCTGCACCAGGCCGGCGACCGCCAGCGTCGGGTGCCCCGGGGTGAACGCGTTGAGCCACAGGGTCGGCCGACCCGCCCCCGCGCTGTCGCCGAACACCGACGCGTCGAGGAACTCGAAGCGGGGCAGGTAGCCGGTGGCGAAGACGACCACCTCGGGGTCGATCTCGCGACCGTCGGCCAACTCCACGGCGTACGGGTGGAATCGGGCGATGTCCGGCACCGGGCCGATCCCGCCGTGGCCCACGTAGTACACGAGCTGGCTGTTGGCGATGGGATGCGTCTCGTACACCCGGTGGTCGGGCTTGGGCAGGCCGAAGCGGGTGAGGTCGCCGACGGTCAGTCGCAGCGTCCAGTGATAGAGCCACTGCCGGACCCGCAGCGGCACCCGCAGCGCCAGCAGGCTGTCGTTCACCTGGTCGGCAGGGCGGCCCAGCACGTACTTCGGCGCGTACCAGTAGCCGCGCCGGGTGGAGTGCCAGCAGCGCGACGCCTGCTGGGCGGCCTCGACGGCGATGTCACAACCGGTGTTGCCGGCACCGACCACCAGCACCCGCTTGCCGCGCAACTGCGCCGGGTCCTTGTAGGACGAGGAGTGCATGATCTCGCCGCGGAACTCCTCCAACCCCTCGTAGCGGGGCAGCTTCGGCGACCAGTTGTGCCCGTTGGCGATCACCACGGCGGCGTACCGGGAGGTGCGCTCCGGGCCGTACCCGCCGGTGGAGCGGGTGGTCACGTCCCACCGCTCCCCCGGCGCGGGCTCGACCCGCACCACCTCGGTGCCGAACCAGATGTGCGAACGCAGGTCGAAGTGGTCGGCGTACCGCTCGAAGTAGGACAGCAGTTGGCTGTGGTGCGGGTAGTCCGGCCAGGAGTCCGGCATCGGGAAGTCCGGGAACTGGGTGAACGGCTTCGACGAGATCAGGTGGGTGCTGGCGTACACCGGGCTGCGGTCGTGTCGCCAGTTCCAGGCGCCGCCGACGCCGGTCTCCCGCTCGTAACAGTCGACGCCGAAGCCGTGCTCGCGCAGGTTCTTGACGGCCGTCAGACCGCTGGCCCCGGCCCCGATGACGCAGACCGTGTCGCCCCGGTCGGAGACCGGGCGACCGTCGTCGCCCGGCGCGGGCGGGGTCGCCTCCGGATCGGGCCGGCCGTGGTCGGTGGAGGTGGACACCGAAACATCTCCTTTTGGTACGGCAGGCGTGCCGGTCGCCGCGAAATCCTCTCCACAACGACGCCGGATGTCCAGTCCTACCGTGCGGACGTCGGCGGGCGAGCCGACGCCAGGGTCAGTCGGTGCCGGGCAGCAGCAGGTCGACCAGGACCGGGAAGTGGTCGGAGGCGCGCCGGGTCTGCGGGGTGTCCACCACGTCGTAGTCGACGACGGTGATCCGCGGGTCGACGAAGAGCGCGTCGATGCGTCGGCGCGGCTCGTGGCAGGAGTAGGTGAGCCGGTCCGCCCGGTCGGCCGCCACCGCGGCGTCGGTCAGCCCCTGTGACACTGTCGCCCAGGCCGACCCGTCCGGTCCCTCGTTGAGGTCCGCGCCGGCCAGCACCGGGCTGGTCGCCGCGTCGAGACCCCGCTTGAACTCGGCGGCCTGCGCCGGCCGCTCGGCCGGGTCGGTGGACAGGTGCGAGCCGGCGACGGTGAACCGGGCGCCGGCCACCCGGCAGTCGGCGTACGCGGCGCCGCGCAGGTGCCGGCCGGGGGTCAGCGGGAAGCGCTGGCACCGGGTGTCGTTCACCTGGACCCGCAGGTTGGTCAACAGCAGGTTGCCCAGCGCCGGCAGGCCGCCGGCGGCCACCACCAGGCCGAACGACTCGGCCAACGTGGCGGACTTCTGCCGCCACCGGAACCGGCGTGGCCCCTCCTGCACGATCACCACGTCCGGCTTCGCCGACCGGACCACCGCCGCCAGCGCGGCGGTGTCGTCGCGCTGGCTGTGGATGTTGTACGACACCACGCGCAGCGGTACGCCCATCGGAGGACCGCCTCAGATCCGGCGGGCCAGGTCGGCGGCGCCGATCACGCCCGCGCTGTTGCCCAGCTCCGCCGGGACCACGTCGGCCACCGGCAGGCGACCACGCTGGGCGAGCGCGTCGACGTACGAGCGGCGCGTCGGGCCGAGCAGCAGGTCACCGGCGTCGATCACACCGCCGCCGACCACCAGGGTCTGCGGGTCGAGGATCTGCGCCATGTCGGCGAGGCTGGTGCCCAGCCACCGGCCGATCTGCGCGAACGCCTCGGCGGAGATCGGGTCGCCGTCCTGCGCGGCGGCGGTCACCATCGGGCCGGTGATCGCCTCGGCCTCACCGCCGGCCAGCTCCAGCAGCGCGGCGGCCCGGTTGGGTTCCTGCCGGGCGCCGGCTCGGGCGAAGCGCACGAGGGCGCTGCCGCTGGCGTACTGCTCGATGCAGCCCAGCCGGCCGCAGCCGCACTGGTGTCCGTCCGGAACGGCCAGCATGTGGCCCAGTTCGGCGGCGATGCCGTGCGCGCCGCGGATCAACTCGCCGCCGAGGACGACGCCGCCGCCCACGCCGGTGCCGATGGTGAACATGATCATGGAGTCGTCGGCGGCGCGGGCCGCGCCGTACCGGAACTCGGCCCAGGCGGCCACGTTCCCGTCGTTCTCCACGATCACCGGAAGCCCGATGGCCTTGGCGACGTACTCGCGCAGCGGTTCGTCACGCCAGGCCAGGTTGGGGGCGAAGAGGACCGTCGACCGACTGGCGTCGATCCAGCCGGCCGCGCCGATGCCGACGGCCTCGATCGTCCGACCGGCGGCCAGCTCCCCGACCAGCTCGATGATGACGTCGCGGGTCTTGCCGACGTCGTCGGCGGGAGTGTCCCGTCGGGCCTGCACGAGGACCGTGCCGGTCTCGTCCACGACACCGCCGGCCACCTTCGTGCCACCGACGTCGACTCCGATGGTCAGCGTCACCGCTGCCGCCCCCCTCTGCTGCTGTCCGGCCCGCGCGCCGGCGACCTGCCGGTCCGGGTCGGGATGTCCCGCGCTCAGGCGCCGTCGCCCGATGCTTCCGCGTCGGAGTGATCGGGCACCCGCGAGGCGGGCACCACGGGACGGGTGGTCGGTGCCGGCACGGTCGCCGACCCGGCCTCGTCGACGGGTGGTGCGGCGGCCGGGGCGAGTGGATCCGCCGTCCGGGTGGCGACCGACCAGACATCCCGTTCCGGCGCCGGCTGAGAATCATGCCCGGTGCGGGTGGCATCGCGCCACACGTGATCGTCGGCCGCCGCGGTGGGCGGCTCCTGGGCGGCCGGCTCCGGCGGCACCTCCTCGGTGCTCCCGGCCGATTCCGGCGAGGTCCGGTACGGCGTTCCGGTCGGCGGCCCGCCGGGGCTCGCCGTGGGCGGCTCCACCGGGGAGAACGCGCGGAGCAGGCTGGCGACACCCGCCGCGAGGTCCCCCGCGCCGGTCGCGAGACGCTCGGCGAATTCCGGACTCGGGTCACGCAACGCGGCGATGCCCCGACAGACCGGGCAGACACAGCATTCGGGCGAACCGGTGGCGAAAGCACCACCGGCGCCGGGACGCCCGTCGGCACCGCCACTGTGACCGAGGACACCGGCCAGCACCCCGCCCAGCGAGCCGAGAGCGCCGCCCGCCGAGCCGGCGGAGGCCAGTCGCGCCCCCGCGAGCACCGTGGCGACCAGCCGCTCCGCCTCTTCCCGGGCCGAACCCGGATCCGTTCCGCCCACCCTCGGCTCCTCTACCGTGCCACCGGACACGTCACTGCGCCGCACCGGTTGCTTCTACCCGGCGCTTGAGCTGCTTCAACGCGGTGTCCATGATCATCTTCTCGGCTTTGCGCCGAAACATCCCGAGCATTCCCACCGACAGGTCGACCTCCAGGGTGTAGGTCACCGTGGTGCTGCCGTCCGGGTTACCCACCAGGTCGTACGAGCCGCGCTGGCTCTTCTGCATCTTCGAGGGGGCGACCAGGTGCCACTCGATCCGGGACAGGTCCTCGGCGTACTCGTAGGCGAGCACGTACTCGTCGGCCATCACCCCGGCGTCGATGGTGAAGCGCACCTGACTGGCGTAGCCGTCCTCGTACTCCTCGACGACCTCGGCGCGGCGCACCGCGTCGGTCCACTCGGGGTAGCGCGCGAAGTCGCAGATGACCGCCGTCACCCGTTCCGGTGCGGCGCCGATGATGATCGACTGGGTGGAGGAGTCCGCCATGGGGGGAGGCTACCCGGCGGGTAGCGCCCGCACGCCGCGCCGCCCCCGGCGACAACAGGCACCGTCCGACGGCGGGCGTTAGCGGGGTGCCCTAGCTCACCGGGTAGGTTTCGACACAACCGACGCCCACCGTGGCGGCCGGCCCGGCCAGTGCGAGCACGAAGGAGTGCAGGTGCGCGAGTTCTCCGTCCCGCCGATCGTCACCGTTGGCGACGCGGCCAACCTCACCGATCCGGTCTGGGACAACGCCGAGGTCGCGCCCGACGCCGTTCAGTTCGCCCGCCCCGTCCCCGGCGCCGACGGCACCGTCACCACCTGGACCGACGTGACCTGCCTCCAGTTCCGCGACGAGGTGGCCGCCGTGGCCCGGGGCCTGATCGCCGCCGGCGTCGAGCCGGGCGTCCGGGTCGGTCTGATGAGCCGCACCCGCTACGAGTGGACGCTGCTGGACTACGCCATCTGGGCCGTCGGCGCGGTCACCGTGCCGATCTACGAGACGTCCAGCGCCGAGCAGGCCGCCTGGATCCTTGAGGACTCCAACGCGGTCGGCGTGGTGGTGGAGACCGAGGCGCACGCCAGCCTGATCGCCGGTGTCCGGCACCGACTGCCCGAGCTGAACACCGTCTGGCAGATCGACAGCGGCGCGGTCGACGAGCTGGTCACGACCGGCGCGCAGGTCGAGCCCGCCGAGGTCGAACGGCGACGCAAAGCCGTCCACGCCGACGACCTGGCCACGATCATCTACACCAGCGGCACCACCGGCCGACCCAAGGGCTGCGTGCTCACCCACCGCAACATGTACGCCGACATCGCCAACGCGGTGCCGGTGCTGCCGAACCTGTTCAACGCCGGCGCGACCACCCTGCTGTTCCTCCCCCTGGCGCACGCCTTCGCGCGCCTGATCCAGATCGGCGTCGTGCAGGCGCGGGCCACCATGGCGCACTGCGCCGACACCAAGAACCTGGTCGCCGAGTTGCAGGCGTTCCGGCCGACCTTCGTGCTCTCCGTACCCCGGGTGTTCGAGAAGGTCTACAACGCCGCCAAGCAGAAGGCCGAGGCGGACGGCAAGGGCGGCATCTTCGCCCGCGCGGAGCAGGTCGCCATCGCGTACAGCGAGGCCCTGGAGACCCGGGGCGGACCCGGCCTGGCCCTGCGCGCCCAGCGCGCGGTCTTCGACCGGCTGGTCTACCGGAAGCTGCGCGCCGCGCTCGGCGGGCGGTGCCGGGACGCGATCTCCGGCGGCGCGCCGCTCGGCGCCCGACTCGGGCACTTCTTCCGCGGCATCGGCGTGACCGTCCTGGAGGGCTACGGCCTCACCGAGACCTCGCCCGCCGCCGCGGCGAACCTGCCCACCGGCACCCGGATCGGCACTGTCGGTCGCCCGCTGCCCGGTGTGACCGTCCGCATCGAGGACGACGGCGAGATCCTGATCTCCGGCGAGTTGGTCTTCCAGGGCTACTGGCGCAACGAGGCGGCGACCGCCGAGACGATCAGCTCCGACGGCTGGTTCCGCACCGGCGACCTGGGCAACCTCGACGCGGACGGCTACCTGAGCATCACCGGCCGCAAGAAGGAGCTGATCGTCACCGCCGGTGGCAAGAACGTCGCCCCGGCGGTGCTGGAGGACCTGGTCCGGGCGCACCCGTTGATCAGCCAGTGTGTCGTGGTCGGTGACGCCAAGCCGTTCATCGCGGCACTCGTGACGGTGGACGAGGAGGCGCTGCCGACCTGGTTGGAGAACGCCGGCCTGCCCGCCGACACCACGGTCGAGCAGCTGCGCGAGCACGAGGGCCTGCGCCAGGAGATCCAGACCGCGATCGACACCGCGAACCAGGCCGTCTCCAAGGCCGAGGCGATCAAGATGTTCCGGGTCCTGCCCCGCGACTTCACCGAGGCGACCGGCGAGTTGACCCCGTCGCTCAAGGTCAAGCGCCAGGTCGTCCACAAGACGTACGCGGCGGAGATCGCCGATATCTACCGAGGCTGACTACCATCCGTCACGTGCCCGCATCCACAGCCACCGCACCGCACCCGCATCCCCTCGCCGCGGCCGCCCGCCTGGTGATGCTGGCGTTGATCGCCGTCCTGACCCTGTTCGCCACCCGTGACGTCACCCAGCTGTGGTGGGTCGCGTTGCTGGCGGTGGCCGGTCTGCCGTCCCTGCTGGCTCCCCAGCACCGGCTGATCGCGCCGCTGAGCAGGGTGGCGGAGGTCGTGGTGCTGGGCCTGGCCGCGAGCCACGTGGCAGCGGTCGCGTCGATCGGCGGCACCGTCGACGGCCTCGGCGCCTCGGCGATACTCCCCTACCTGGCGGTCCCGGTGACCGTCACCGCGCTGCGCCGCCGCTTCCGTGAGGGCAGCGCCCTGCTCGCGGTCACCGCCGCCACCCTGCTGATCAGCGGGGCCCTGACCACCGTCGACGGCGGGATTCAGCTCGGCCAGCCGGGTTACCTCGCGGTCTGCGCGCAGTGGCTGATCCTGGCGGCCCTCGGGCTCTACGCCGCCGGCACCCTGCACCGGGTGATGGCGGTACGCGGCGAGGGCAAACCCCAGCCGTACGCCGAGGCCACCCGGCTGCTGACCCAACTAAGGACGGTGGCCCGGCAGCTCCCCGGGGCCACCCTCGACCCGGGCGGCATCTCCGAGCATCTGCTGGAGGAGTTGCGCACGGTGGCCCAGACGCGCCGGGGCGCGGTGCTGTCGGCCAGCGGCGGCGGCCGGCTCGTGGTGCTCGCCCAGGCCGGCGTCGACCGGGTCGACTGGGAGACGACGCTGGACGCGGATTCGGCCATCGCCGACGCCTGGGCCAGCCAGCAGGCCACGACGGCCGCACGGTCCCAGTCACGCTCGCACCGCGGCGGTGACGTGTCCGCGCTGATCGTCCCGCTGGTCGCCGGTGTGCGCACGGTGGGGTTGGTGGTGCTGGAGGCGGACGTCGCGCAGGCGTACCCGCCGCCGGTGGTGTCCCGGGTGACCGCGCTGACCCGCCCGGCCGCGCTGCGGCTGGAGGCGGCGCTGCTGTTCGACGAGGTCCGCTCGCTGGCCACCAACGAGGAGCGGCAGCGGCTCGCCCGGGAGATCCACGACGGGGTGGCACAGGAGTTGGTGATGGTCGGCTACGGCATCGACAACGCCATGGCCACCGTCTTCGACGACGCGGAGGAGACCGCCGAGTCCCTGCGTACGCTGCGCGCCGAGGTGACCCGGGTGATCCAGGAGCTGCGGCTGAGCCTCTTCGAGCTGCGCAGCGAGGTGGACCGGCAGGGCGGGCTGGCCGCGGCGATCGCCGAGTACGCGCGCACCGTGGGCGCGTCCGGCGGGCTGCGGGTGCACCTCTCGCTGGACGAGTCGACCGCACGGCTGCCGGCGGCCACCGAGGCCGAGTTGCTGCGCATCGCGCAGGAGGCGGTGACCAACGCCCGCAAGCACGCCGGAGCCTCGAATTTGTGGGTCACGTGTGAGGTCGACCCCCCGTACGCGCAAATAGAAGTGTCGGATGACGGTCAGGGGATGGCTGACCAGCGCCCCGACGGACGGTACGGTCTTGCGATCATGGCCGAGAGGGCGGAACGTATCCGGGGCCGGTTGGAGATCAGGCCGCGGCAACCCAGCGGCACGACCGTGGCGGTGGTTCTCGGTTCCTCGTCCCGGCGCGACAACGTGCGCGACAGCGCAGCACCAGAAGGGGAGTAACCCGAGGATGACCACAAGTCCGACACCGGCCACCCGCACCAAGGTCCTCCTTGTCGACGATCATGACCTGATTCGCAAGGGCCTGCGGCACGCCTTCGAGCGCGACCGTCAGTTCGAGGTCGTCGGTGAGGCGGCCACGGCGGCGGAGGGTGTACGCCAGGCCGGCGCCCTGCAGCCGGACGTGGTGATCATGGATCTGCGGCTGCCCGACGGCAGCGGCCTGGAGGCCACCCGCGCGCTGCGCAAGTCCAGCGCGTCGATGGGCATCGTGGTGCTGACCATGTACGCCGGCGACGACCAGCTCTTCGGCGCACTGGAGGCCGGCGCGAGCGCCTTCGTGCCGAAGACCGCCCCGGCCGACGAGGTGGTGGCCGCCGCGCGGCACGCCGCCTCGTCCCCCAGCGCGTTCACCGCCGCCGACCTGGCCGAGGCGATGAAGCGTCGGCTCGCCCCGTCCGGCCCGCAGCTGTCGCCGCGGGAGGGGCAGGTGCTGCGGCTGCTCGCCGACGGCATGAGCGTGGCGGGGATCGCCAAGCAGCTGTTCGTCAGCGAGTCCACGGCCAAGACGCACATCTCGAAGCTCTACGAGAAGCTCGGGGCGGCCAACCGGGCGCAGGCCCTGATGACCGCGCTCCGACTCGGCCTGCTCGAGGCACCGGACGCGCCCAAGTTCTGATCTGTTCCCGCTCGTCGAGCGGGACGTCGCGGCCGACGGTCCGCGCCGGCTTCACCCCCGGCGCGGGCCGTCGCGCATCGACCGACGTCGGCGGGCAACCTCCGGCGCGCTATGGTCTGGCGTGCGTGGCGGGTGCACAATACCCGCGCGGGTGACGACGCCCGCGTCGCGGACTCGAGGGGTTGACGCATGCAGCGGCCGGACTGGGCACCCGACACCATCGACATCGAGCGCCCGAGCGTCGCGCGGATGTACGACTACTACCTCGGTGGTTCGCACAACTTCGCCGCCGACCGCGCCGCGGCGCAGGCGATGGTCGCGGCGGTGCCGGAGGCGCCACTGATGGCGCAGGCCAACCGGGCGTTCCTGCGCCGGGCCGTGCACCACCTCGCCGAGGCCGGGATCCGGCAGTTCCTGGACATCGGCTCGGGCATCCCGACCGTCGGCAACGTCCACGAGATCGCCCAGCGGCTCGACCCGCAGTCGCGGGTGGTCTACGTGGACGTCGACCCGGTGGCGGTGGCGCACAGCCGTGAGATCCTCGCCGGCAACGAACGGGCGGTGGTGGTGCAGGAGGACCTGCGACGCCCGGAGGCGATCCTGACCCACCCGGACGTCCGCAAGCTGCTCGACCTGAGCGAGCCGGTCGCCGTGATGGTGGTGGCCGTCCTGCACTTCGTCTCCGACGACGACCGCCCTGCGGAGCTGCTGGGGACGCTGCGTGACGCGCTGGCCCCCGGCAGCCACCTCGTGCTGTCGCAGGCCAGCGACGACGGGCGCAGCAAGGACGAGCGCGCCGAGGCGGAACGGGTCTACCAGCGCACCGACAACCCGCTGTGGGTCCGCAGCCGCGCCGAGCTGACCGCGCTCTTCGACGGGTTCGAGCTGCTCGATCCCGGCGTGGTCTGGGTGCCCGAGTGGCGACCGGACACTCCGGAGAGCGCGGAGGACGCCGAGCGGGCGGTCTTCATGGGCGGTGTCGGGCGGCTCGGTGGCTGAGCCGCCCGGCGTGGCCTCCCACCCGGGCACGTTCGCCCGCGCCTGGGCGAAGGCGGTCTCCGGGACCAGCTACCTGCCGATGACCCAGGCCCAACTGGAAGCCCTTCTGGACCGACTCACCGGCCAACTGGCCGGCGCGTTGCTGACCGAGCCGTTCGACCTGCGTGCCGGGCACCGGGTCGGCGCCGAACTGGTCGCCGCGCACATCGCCTCCGCGGAGGGGCTCGGCCGTACCGTCGAGGTCATCCAGCTCCGCCTGGTGCGCGACCTGGGCCTGGTCGCCGAGGACGTCGAGGACCGGATGGCCCGGCTGCTCGCGGCCGTGGCGACCGGCTACGCCCGTGCGCTGCGCGACCGGACGCTCGACGAGCAGGAGTCGATCCGCCGGGCCGCGATGAGGGCCCGTACGCAGGCCGAACGGGCCCTGCGGGCCAGCGAGGCCCGGTTCCGTCACCAGGCCACCCACGACCCGCTCACCGCCCTGCCCAACCGGACGCTGTTCACCGAACGGCTCACCGCCGCGCTGAACGAGCCGGGCCGGGGTGCGCAGCGCGTCGGGGTGTGCTTCCTGGACCTGGACCGCTTCAAGGTCGTGAACGACACCCTGGGGCACCAGGTCGGCGACCAACTGCTGGTCACGGTGGCCGAACGGCTGTCCAAGGCCATGGGTGAGCACCTGGTGGCCCGGCTCGGCGGCGACGAGTTCGTCATCCTGGTGGAGCACAGCGGCGGCACCGACGCCATGGTGACGGTGGCCGAGACCGCGCTGGCCGCGGTCGGCACACCGGCCCTGGTGGACGGGCACGAGCTGCAGATCTCGGCGAGCATCGGCATCGTCGAGCGACAGATCGCCGGGGCCAACCCCAGTGACCTGATGCGGGCCGCCGACAGCACGCTGCACTGGGCGAAGGCCGCCGGCGGGGCCCGCTGGACGCTCTACGACGCCGAGCGCAACCAACGCGAACTGGCCCGCTACGCGCTGTCCGCCGCCATCCCGGCGGCCCTGGAACGGGGCGAGTTCTACCTCGACTACCAGCCACTGACCTCACTGCGCGACGGCAGCCTGGTCGGCGTCGAGGCGCTGGTCCGCTGGCGGCACCCGGAGCTCGGGGTGCTGCGACCGGACAGTTTCATCGGGTTGGCCGAGGAGACCGGCCTGATCGTGCAGCTCGGCGGGTGGGTGCTGGCCGAGGCGTGCCGCGAGGCGGAGGCCTGGTCCGCCGGCGGCGCGGCGGCACCGTTCGTCAGCGTCAACCTGGCGGTACGCCAGGTGCACCGACCCGGGCTGGTGCAGGAGGTCCGCGCCCTGCTGCGGCAGACCGGTCTGCCGCCGGAGCGGCTGCAACTGGAGATCACCGAGAGCACGATGATGAGCACCGCCGAGGAGCCGGTCCGCGCCCTGCGGGTCCTGGCCGACCTCGGGGTACGCATCGCCATCGACGACTTCGGCACCGGTTACAGCAATCTGGCGTACCTGCGGGACCTTCCGGTGACCGAACTGAAGGTGGCCGGGGAGTTCGTGGCCGGCCTGCGGTCGCCGTCGGTCGGCCGTACCGACGAACGGATCCTGGCGTCGCTGGTCTCGCTGGCGCACGCACTGGACCTGACGGTGACCGCCGAGGGAGTGGAGACCGCCGGGCAGGCCGAACGGCTTCGCGCGATCGGCTGTGACGCCGCCCAGGGCTGGCACTTCGGCCGCCCGGCCCCTGCCGACCGCATCCTCGCCCGCATCCGCTGAGCCGTCCAGGCGGGCGGCTCGTCCACGCACCGTGGCTCGGGCACCCTGCCGCGCGGCTCACCGCGCCCGTCGGCGTGCCGTTCACTCAGGAGCGTTACACCTCTGAGGCACATTTATGACCCAGAGGTACAACGCCTCATCGCAGCACCGGCCGGCGACCCCACGCTGCACTCGCGTCGACCTCGCGTAGACAGCGTCTACGCTCACCTGGTAGACAGTGTCTATGGACGTGGACGAGACCGGGTTGCGGGCGCGACTGGTGGCCGCCGGAGTGGACCTGGTGCTGCGCGAGGGCCAGTCGGCGGTGTCGCTGCGAGAGATCGCCCGCCGGGCCGGCGTGTCGCACGGCGCACCACGCCGCTACTTCCCCACCCACGTCGACCTGCTCTCCGCCATCGCCCGCGAGGGCTTCGCGGACCTCACCGCCCGGGTCGAGCAGACGATGCGCGACGTCGAGCCCGACCCGCGTACCCGACTGACCGCGCTGGCCCGGACGTACCTGGACTTCGCGGCGGCCCATCGCGGCATGTTCGAGCTGATGTTCCGCCACGACCTGCTGGACAGCGGCCGGCTTCGGCTGCGGGAGACGAGCCTCCCGCTGTTCGCCGTGCTGGCCGACCTGGTGGCCCAGGTACGCCGACCGACCGACGCCCCCGCACCGGTGCTCGCCGGCGCGCTCTGGGCCAACCTGCACGGCATCGCCCAGCTCTGGGCCTGGGGCAGCCTGCCGTTGGCCACCGGCGCCACCGACGACGACGCCCTGCTGCGCGCCACGCTCGACGCCCACCTCGGCCCGACCCCCACCTGACCTCGACCCCGGAGGACACGTGCCCCTGCTGTACGACCTCACCAAGCTGACCGTCGGCACCGCGCTGCGTCTCGCCTGGCGACCCCGCGTGGAAGGACTGGAGCATCTGCCCCGGCACGGAGGCGCGATCCTCGCCGGCAATCACCTGTCCGTCGCCGACGAGCTGTTCCTCGCCACCACGACGCCCCGACACGTGACGTTCTGGGCCAAGGCCGAGTACTTCACCGGCCGAGGTCCGGGCGGCTGGCTCAACCGGCAGATCGTCGCCGGCATGGGCGCCATCCGGGTCGACCGCGCCGACGGCCGGGCCGCCCTGCGCGCCCTCGACGCCGCCGTACCGGTGCTGCGCGCGGGTGGTCTGGTCGCCGTGTACCCCGAGGGCACCCGTTCCCCCGACGGTCGGCTCTACCGGGGTCGGGTCGGGATGACCCGCCTGGCCCGCGACGCCGAGGTGCCCATCATCCCGGTCGGCGTGCTCGGCACCGCCGAGGTGCTGCCGGTCGACGCGCGGCTGCCCCGCCGTCACCCGGTCACGTTGCGGTTCGGCCCACCCATCCCGGTCGCCGACCGGATCACCGGCCCCCGCGACATCCGAACGATCACCGACGAGGTGATGGCGGAGATCCAGAAGCTCACCGGCCAGGAGTACGTGCCGCGCTACGCCCCGCCCCGGGAGAGCTGACGGGCGCCGTTCACCCGGCGAGCAACGCCGCCATCCGTTCCGCCTGCGCCTCCCAGCGCCACTCGCGCTCCACCCACGCCCGGCCGGCGGCACCCAACTGCCGGGCCAGATCCCGGTCGGCGAGCAGCCGGGCGACCCGGTCAGCGAGCTGGGCGACGTCCCGGCCGCGGACGACGTAACCGGTCTCGCCCTCGCGGACCGCGTCCGGTGCGCCCCCAGAGTCACCGGCCACCACCGGCAGGCCGGTGGCGGAGGCCTCCAGGTAGACGATGCCCAGCCCTTCGACGTCGAGACCGCGGTTGCGGGTGCGGCACGGCATCGCGTAGACGTCACCGGCCGCGTAGTGCGCGGGCAACTCGGCCGACGGCACCGAGCCGGTGAACACCACGTCCCGTTCCACGCCGGTCTGCCGGGCCAGCTTCTCCAGCGTGGCCCGGTACGGCCCACCGCCGACGATCAGCAGCGCCGCGTCCGGCACTCGACGGCGGATCTCCGGCAGCGCCCGGATCAGCATGTCCTGGCCCTTGCGCGGCACCAGCCGGGACACGCAGACCACCACCGGGCGGTCGGTCAACCCGAGCCGTGCCCGGACCGGCTCGCCGTCCACGGTCGGGTGGTAGGTGTCCACGTCGACGCCGGGCGCCAACTGGCGCAGCTCGGTCACCCCGTCCAGCACCCGGGCCAGCCGGCTGCGGGTGTACTCACCGAGGTAGGTGGTGACGTCCACCCCCCGACCGATGCGCCGCAGCGCCGGCCGGGCGGCGGGCAACGCCGCCCAACCGACCTCGTGGCCGTGGGTCTGCGCCACCACCCGGCGTACGCCGGCCCGTCGGCGCAGACCGGCCGCGAGCAGCCCCAACGGGGCCGCCGCCCCGAACCACACCGTGTCGCAGTCGTACGCGCGCGCCAGCCGCGCCGCCCGGCGGGCGATCAACGGGGTCGGCAGCAGCACCCGGGTGCGTTCCCGGATCACCTCGAACGGCTGGTCGGCGTCGAACTTCGCGGACCCTCGCCAGTTGGACGCGTACACCACCACCGAACCGGTCGGTTGCCGCACGGCCAGGTTGTGCACGAAGGACTGGATGCCGCCCGGGCGGGGCGGAAAGTCGTTGGTGATCAGCAGCGTGCGACTCATCGGCCGGCCTCCCGGGCGTACGCGCGGGCGGCGGCAATCCGCTCCACGGTGGACGGATGCGAGGCCGAGTAGAGGTATTCCCAGCGCGGCGGGTCGGGATCGCCGAGGTTGACCGAGCCGAGCCGCCGCTGCATCGACTCGAAGGCCGCCGGGTCGTCGGTGAGCGCGAGGGCGTGCGCGTCGGCCCGTGCCTCCACCCGCCGCGACATCAACGCCTGCACCGGCGCCGCCACCAACCCGACCACCGTGACGAGGGCCAGCAGCAACGGGAACGCCCGCGGCTGGGCGACCGAGTCGACACCGGCCAGCCGCAGCAACGGCCCCCACGAACCGAGCAGGTAGAGCGCCACCACCGCGGCGGCGGCACCCAGTGCCCCGGTCAGCGTGCCGACCGCCACGTCGGAATCCTTGGCGTGCCCCAACTCGTGCGCCACCACGGCCGTCACCTCGGCCGGCGTCGCCTCGGTCAGCAAGGTGTCGTAGACGACCACCCGCCGGGTCGGGCCGAGACCGGAGACGTACGCGTTGACCGCCTTGGTGCGACGGGAGGCGTCGGCGACCAGCACGTCACGCACCGGCACCCCGTCCCGGGCTGCCATGCTCATCAGCTCGGTGCGCAGCGGCCCCTGCTCCATCGGCGTGAACCTGTTGAACACCGGCTCCACGAGCACCGGCAACACGAACGACAGCAGGATCACCAGCACCGCCGCGCCGCCCGCGCCGAACGCCCACCACCAGCGCGGCGCGAGCCGGATGACCGCGTAGAAGCCGAACAGGGCCACCGCGCCGATCACCGCGCTGACCGCGTACGACTTGAGCAGGTCGACGGCCCAGCCGTTCCAGCCGTTGGTGCTCAGCCCGTAGCGGGTGAGCACGCTCTGCCGCCAGGCGGCGAACGGAAGTGTCACCAGGTCGGCGACGAGCATGACCGCCAGCCCGCCGAGCACGGCCTGCGCCGCCCAGTGCCCCCCGAAGGGCCGACCCACCAGCTCGATCAGGCGGCTGCCCAGCGGGGTGAGCCCGAGCGCGAGGGCGACCAGCAGGCCGACGGCGAGGGCGGTGTAGCTGCCGGGGCGCAACGCGGCCCGGAACTCCCGCCCCTTGGCGACCTGCTCGGCCGGCAGGTCCCGCAGCGCCGCGAGCTGGTCGGCCCGGGGCGCGGGTGGCCGGTGCCAGGGGATCAGCAGCGCGGCGACCACGAGCAACACGACGGTCAACCCGGCGAGGGCCAGCAGCGCCCACCCGCGCGGGGTCACCGCGACACCGCCCGTCGTACCCCGCTCATCCCGCCGCTCCTCCCGCCGTGACCGCCCATCCTATGGCCCGCGAAAGGCGCGCACCGGGCGCGGTGGCGCGCTGCGCCAACCGGCGACCGGCGCGACAAACCATGACGCGCGGTGCCGCCTCGGCCGTCCGGCGGCCGGCGCGACAAGCCAGGGCGCTCGATGCCGTGTCAGGCCACTCGCCGGGTGGCCCGGCGGCCGGTGGCGGCGCGATGCGCGGGAACCTCCAGCATCTCCACGTCGAAACCGGCCCGGGCGAGCACCTCGATCGCCTCCACCTCGGCGGCGACCAGCCCGGCCGCCGGGGACGTGTCGTCGAACAGGGCGGCCAGCAGGCAGCCGGAACAGTCGTCACCCCGCCTCGCGCACCCGTCGCAGTCGATGAGCATGAACGCCTCCTGGATCGCTCGCGGCGGGCAGTCGACGCCTTGTCGTCGCCACCTGAGCACCGTCGGTCACATCGACGCTAACCACCGGGTACGACAGAACCGGTCCGTTGCGGGCGAGATCCCCTCCAGATCAGCGAATTCGGGGTAACCCGACCACCCGGACACCGCGACTTCGGCGATCTGATGGGGATCAGCGGTGCTGGCGCCCAGATCCGACACGCACCGGCACCGCGCGGTCAGGAGCGGGCGAGCCGCCGCAGCAGCGAGTCCGCGCCCAACGGGTAGGCGCCGTGCCGGCGTACCCCGTCGGCGACCTCACGGTCGGAGGAGACCACGACCACCGGACGCCCCGGCGGCTCGGCACGGACCAGCCGTCGGATCAACTCGTCGGCGGTCTCGCCCTTGCGGGAGAAGAGCACCCGTACGCCGCGCGGCGCGGGTGGCAGCCCGTGCATCCGCTCGGCGCCGTCGAAGACGACGGTGACCTCGTCGCCGGTCTGCGCGGCGATGCCGCCGAGCCCGGTGATCAGGCGTTTGCGCTGCTGCTCCAGGGACATCTCGCCGAAGCCGCGCTTGGTGACGTTGTAGCCGTCGACCACCAGGTGCGCCCGGGGCAGGGCGAGCAACTGGTCGAGCCGGGCCGGGTCGTCGGTGTCGCGGGCGCGGGCGGCCGGACCGGCCGGGGCGGTGCCCGGCTGCTCGGCGAACGCGTCGGCCACGAAGTCGGCGGGGAGTTTGTCCACCGGGTCGAGCGCCAACTCCCGGCGTAGGCCGACGGCGGCCTGGCCGATGGTCTCCAGCAACAGCCAGAGCCGGGCGTCGTCGACCGACCGCGCCTCCTTGGCGCTCGCCCGGGCCACCCCGGCGGCGGCCTCCGCCTCGGCCAACCGGGCCCGGGCCCGACGTAGTTCGGCGTCCACGTCCGCGCTGGCCCGCGCGGCCCGGCCACGCTCGGTGGCCAGCAACTCGGTGGCCTTGCGCTCGCGGGCCTGGGTCTCCCGCAGGGTACGAGCCACCTGCCGGGACTCCTCGCGGAGCTGACCCAGCTCCTCGCGGACGCGGGCCAGCTCGTCGCGCAGCTTCTCCGCCTCGACCCGCGCCACCGCGCGGTCGTGCTCGGCCCGGGTGGCCCGCTGTTCGGCCTCGCGGACCAGTTCGGCGACCACCGCGCTGTCCGCCTCGGCGCGAACGGCGGCGCCGCTGGCGTCGATCAGCTCCCGCCAACCACGCGGACGGGCCAGGTAGGCGAGGGCGGCGACCTCGACCGGGTCGGCGGCGGCGGGGGCGGTGCCCTCGACCACTGCCGCGCCGAGGTCACCGGCGTCGACCAGGACCCGCGCGGTGACCCGCTGCCGGAACAGCGGGTCGGCGGTGAGCTGGGCGGCGATGACCGGCGCGCCGAGCCGGGCCCGCCGGTTGGGGGCGAACTTGGCGACCCGGCGCAGCGGCACCGGCACCTCGTCGGCGGGCAGGGTGGGCAGCACCGCGGCGGTCAGCGTCACGATGCGCTGCCGGACCGGTTCGGGCAGCGTCGGCTCCGGCTCGACGGCCGGGCCGTCGCCGGGCTCCGTGGGGTCGGATGCGTCGGATGTCTCGCTGACTACGTTGTCGTCCGGGTTGCCGAGGGCCCCGTCGAGCGCGACCAGATCCTCCTCTGGGAGGTGGTCGTCGTGCGGCTCGGCGAGGGGCATGTGGCAAGTCTCCCACCGCGACCGGGCCCACCGCCCGGTGAGTGAGCCGATCTCTCATCCTAGCCCCATGGTGACTCGTGGGACGCATGCGACGGGAGTGTCGGACCCGCGCGCTAGCGTGCCGCCGATGGCACAGGCGGAGTACGTCCAGGAGTCCCTCGCTGGTCTCGACCCGGCGGTCGGTGGGGTCGACCCGGCGCTGCCGCTCTACGCGGCCACCTTCGTGGTGGTCGACCTGGAGACCACCGGCGGCGCGCCGGACGGTGGCGGCATCACCGAGATCGGCGCGGTGAAGGTGCGCGGTGGTGAGCAACTGGGTGTGCTCGCCACGCTGGTCAACCCGGGGCAGCCGATCCCGCCCTTCATCACCGTGCTGACCGGGATCACCCAGGCGATGCTGCTGCCGGCGCCGCCGATCGAGCAGGTGCTGCCGAGCTTCCTGGAGTTCATCGACGACGCCGTGCTGGTGGCCCACAACGCCCCGTACGACGTGGGCTTCCTCAAGGCCGCCTGCGCCAGGCACGGCTACCGGTGGCCCAACCCCCGGGTGCTGGACACGGCGGCGCTGGCCCGCCGGGTGCTGACCCGCGACGAGGTGCCCAACCGCAAGCTCGGCACCCTGGCCGCCTACTTCCGCACCCACACCCAGCCCACCCACCGCGCGCTGGACGACGCGAAGGCCACCGTCGACGTGTTGCACGGCCTGATCGGTCGGCTCGGTGGCCACCGGGTGGACACGGTCGGCGACGCCATCGAGTTCGCCCGGGCGGTCACCCCGACGCAGCGCCGCAAGCGGCACCTCGCCGACGGCCTGCCCAAGGTCCCCGGGGTCTACATCTTCCGGGCCGCCGACGACCGTCCGCTCTACGTCGGCACCTCCGTGGACATCGCCACCCGGGTGCGCAGCTACTTCACCGCCGGCGAGAAGCGGGCCCGCATCTCCGAGATGCTGGCGGCGGCCGAACGGGTCGAGGCGGTGGAGTGCGCGCACTCGTTGGAGGCGGAGGTCCGCGAGCTGCGGCTGATCGCCGCGCACGCCCCGCCGTACAACCGACGGTCGAAATACCCGGAACGGATGGTTTGGCTCAAGCTGACCGACGGTCCGTACCCTCGGCTGTCGATCGTCCGCGACCTCTCCCCCACCGACACCGCGTACCTCGGGCCGTTCACCTCCCGGCGCGCGGCGGAGCTGGCCGCCGCCGGCTTCCACGACGCGGTGCCGCTGCGCCAGTGCACGCACCGGCTCTCGCTACGCACCGTCACGCCGGCGTGCGCGCTGGCCGAGCTGGGTCGCTGCCCGGCACCCTGCGAACACAAGATCACCCCGCAGGAGTACGACGACAGCGCCGTCGCGCCCTTCCGCGCCGCCACGACCGACGACCCCCAGCCGGTGGTGGACGCGCTGCTCGCCCGGATCGAGGTGCTCTCTGCCGACCAGCGCTACGAGGACGCGGCAGTGGTGCGGTCCCGGCTGGCGGCGGTGCTGCGGGCCACCGTCCGGATGCAACGGTTGGCCGCGTTGACCGGCATCGTCGAGCTGGCCGCCGCGCGGCCGGCCGCGCGCGGGGGCTGGGAGTTGGCGCTGGTGCGGCACGGTCGGCTGGCCGGCGCTGGGGTGTCCCCGCCGGGTGTGCACCCGCGGCCCACGCTGACCGCCATCCGGGCCACCGCTGAGACGGTGTCGGGCGGGCACGGCCCGGTGCCGGCCGCCACCGCCGAGGAGTCCGAGCGGATCCTGTCCTGGTTGGAGCGACCGGAGACCCGGCTGGTGGAGGTGTCCTCCGGATGGTCCTCCCCGGCCGGTGGCGCGGGGCGGTTCCGTGACCTGCTGGCGAAGGCCGAGAGCGGCTCGTCCCCGCAACTCTCGACCGAACGCTCATGACCAACTGACCGATCGGACTACGTCGACTCGCTTAGGCTGTTAGAGAAGTGCAGTCCTGCCCGATTCGTGGGCCTGCTCCCGCCGCCGGCCGCCGGCGTCGTGGAGCCGGGGTGAGGAGGTGTCCCTCGTGGACGTCGACGCCGGACACGGCGCCGCCCTGGGGGGCGCCCTTCCGACACAGCCGGGTGAGCTGCCGCTCGCCCGCCGGCTGCGGTCGTTGCTCAGCTGGCCGACCACCGACTCCGACCCGGTGACCCACCTGGTGCGCACCCACCGGGGCATCCACGCCGGCACCGACCCCGCGGTGCTGCGCCGGGCGTACACGATCGCGGAGAACATGCACCGCGGGCAGTTCCGCAAGAGCGGGGAACCGTACATCACCCACCCCCTCGCGGTCGCACAGATCTGCGCCGAGCTGGGGATGGACTCCACCACCCTGGTCGCGGCGCTGCTGCACGACACCGTGGAGGACACCCGCTACACCCTCCAGGCGCTCTCCGAGGACTTCGGCGGCGAGGTGGCCCATCTGGTCGACGGGGTGACCAAGTTCGACAAGGCGTTCTACGGCAAGGCCGCCGAGGCGGAGACCATCCGCAAGATGATCGTGGCGGCCGCGAAGGACGTGCGGGTGCTGATCATCAAGCTGGCCGACCGCCTGCACAACATGCGTACCCTCGGTGTGCGGTCGGCGGCCTCGCGAGAGCGGATCGCCCGCAAGACCCAGGAGGTGCTGGTCCCGCTCTGTGACCGGCTGGGCATCCAGACCCTCAAGCGCGAGCTGGACGACGTGGTGTTGCTGCACCTGGAGCCCGACGAGCACGCCCGGCTGGCCCGGCACGTGCACGACCGGCCGGGATGGGACGCGTACCTCGACTCGGTGGTCGCCCGCGCCCGGGTGGCGCTCAAACGCAGCCGGGTCGACGCCGAGGTGAGCCCTCGTCCCCGGCACCTCTACTCGATCTGGAAGGACACCATCGCCGGCAGTCACACCGCTCCGTACGACCTGCCCCGCATCGTGGTGGTGGTCGACGGCCCGGCGACCGACTGTTACGCCGCGTTGGGTGCCATCCACGGCACGTGGCGACCGGTCCCCGGCCGTTTCAAGGACTTCATCGCCTCACCGAAGAACAACCTCTACCGGTCGCTGCACACGAGCGTCTGCGGCCCGCAGGACCGTACCGTCGAGGTGCTGATCCGCACCGAGGAGATGCACCGTTCCGCCGAGTACGGCATCGCCGCCGACTTCCGCTTCCCGCGCTCGGGCAACAGCGGCAGCGCGGCGGCCCGCGCCGACCAGTTGGACTGGCTGCGCCGGGTGCTCGACTGGGAGCCGGACGCCGCCGACCCGGCACAGTTCTACGAGTCGCTGCGCTGCGACCTCGCCGAGGGCCAGATCCAGGTCTTCGCGGACGGGCGGCAGGTCGTGCTGCCGGCCGGCGCGACCCCCGTCGACCTGGCCTACGAGTTGGGCAGCGAGCGGGGCGACCATTGCCTCGCCGCCCGGATCAACGGTCGGCTGGCCCCGCTCAGCTCGGAGCTGGACGAGGGCGACGTGGTGGAGATCTTCACCGAGAGCGACGGCGACAACGGGTTCGAGGCCGGGGTGGCGCCGCGCGGCCCTCGTCGGGAGTGGCTGAGTTTCGTCAAGTCCCCGAACGCCCAGATGCAGATCAACAGGTGGTTCGCGGAGCACACCGAGCCGGGCATCACGATCAGCGACAAGGTCCGCCTCGGTCGGGCCACCATCGGGCTGGCCCTGCGGAAGCACAACCGTGGCCTCGCCAGTGACCTGCCACTGTTGCGCCTCTCCGAGGAGCTGGGCTACCCCGACCTGGAGACCCTGCTGGTCGCGGTCTTCGACCGGGTGATCGAACCGGACACCGTGGTACGCCAGCTCATCGACCTCGTCGACCACCGGCAGTGACCGAGCCGGCCCCGGCGCGTCCGAAGGACATTCGTGACCACTAGCCTGGGGTCATGATCCCCCGCTCCCGCGCCACCGGTCGGGCCATCTTCTACCAGGCCTTCTACCGAATGCCGCTGCCGGTGCGTCGGCGTCTGGTCCGGCTGGCCGTGCCCAAGTACATCGTCGGCGCGGTCACCCTGGTCCGCGACGCCGAGGCGACGGGCGCGGGCCGCCTGCTGATGCTGCGCCAACCGCCCGGCAGGGGCTGGTCCCTCCCCGCCGGTCTGCTCAACCGCGGCGAGGCCCCGGTCGTGGGAGCGGCCCGCGAGCTGTTCGAGGAATCCGGCATCCGGCTGCCCCCGTCGCGGCTGCGCCCGGCGGCGCCGAATGCGATCGTGCACGCCAAGGGCTGGGTGGACATGGTCTTCGAGACGGAGGTGCCGGCGTCCACCACCGACCTGGCGGTCGACGGCGCCGAGGTCTTCGAGGCCGCCTGGCACCCGCTGGACGACCTGCCCACGTTGACCTGGCCGACCGCCCGGCTGCTCGCCTACTACGACATCGGGCCGCTGGCCGGGCAGTTCCCGCCGCCGATCCCGGACGATCTGCCATGACCGGCGCGGGCGTCGCGGCGGAGCTGTGCGCGGTGGTGCTCGCCGCCGGCGAGGGCACCCGGCTGCGCCCGCTCACCGAACGGGTCCCCAAGGCGCTCTGCCCGGTGGGCAACGTGCCGCTGCTCGACCGCGCGTTGGCGCGGCTGGCCGGGCTCGGCCTGACCGGCCCCGACCGGGTCGCGGTCAACGCCTGCTACCTCGGCGACCAGGTGGTCGCCCACGTCGGCGACCGCGCGCACCTGTCCGTGGAGGTGGGCGACCCGTTGGGCACCGCCGGCGGGGTGGCGAACCTGCGGGACTGGATCGACGGGCGGCCGGTGCTGGTCGGCAACGCCGACGCGTACCTGGCCGACCCGACGGCCGCGCCCGGCCCGGACGTGGCGGCCCTGCTCGCCGACTGGGACGGGCACAGCGTCCGCCTGCTGGGCCAGCCCGCCGCGAACCCCACGGCGCCGGGCACCTTCGACGGGCACTGCTTCACCGGCTTCTCCCTGCTGCCCTGGCGACTGGTCCATGACCTACCGGTGGTCGTCTCCGACCTGGTCCATGTCCTGTGGCGTCCGGCGGAGGCGGCGGACGCCCTGGAGGTGGTGCCCTACCCGGGCACCTTCTTCGACACCGGAACGCCGGCCGACTACCTGGCGGCCAACCTGCACGCCGCGGCCGGCGGCACCCTCGTCGACCCGTCGGCACGGGTCACCGGCCGCTGCGCGGAATCGGTCATCGGCGCGGGCGCCCGGGTCGACGGCGACGTGTTGCGCAGCGTGGTGTGGCCGGGCGCGACGGTTCACACCGGGGAACGGTTGGTCGACGTCATCCGGTTCGGGAACGGCACCGTGCCCACGCTCCCCGGGCCGGACCGGCGGCACCCGCTCGGCCCGGCCGGAAAACATCTAGCATGAGCGACGACGCCGACGAACGGAGAAATGTCCCGTGATCACCGCGATCGTGCTGATCGACTGCGCCACCGACGCGATCCCCGAGGTGGCCGAGACCCTGGCCAACCTCCCCGGCGTGAGCGAGGTCTACTCGGTGGCCGGGCACGTCGACCTCATCGCCATCGTCCGGGTCCGCGAGTTCGACCAGATCGCCCAGGTCATCGCGGGCAGCATCTCCAAGGTGCCGGGAGTGCTCAACACCGAGTCGCACATCGCGTTCCGCGCGTACTCCCAGCACGACCTGGAGGAGGCGTTCGCGATCGGCCTGGCCAGCGCCGACTGACCCGCCCGCCGTTCGAGACTCACCGCACGCACGGCGGCCGGTCCACCGCTCGGGTGGACCGGCCGTCTGCTGTCGCTACGTCAGCTCTCGCTGGGAGCCGGCGTCTCGGTGGTGCCGCCGCCCGGGGCCTCGGTGTTGCCACCCGGGGCCGGCGACTCGGTGCCGGTGCCGCCCGGAGCCGGCGACTCGGTGCCCCCGGTGACGCCCGGGCTGGGCGTACCGCTGGCGCTGGTCTGCGGAACCGGGATGCCCAACTGGTTGGCGAGCTGCACCAGCTCGTCGTAGTGCGCCTGCAGCGTCGGCAGGGCGGTCTGGGCCAACTGGACCACCGACTGCTCGGAGCCCTGCGAGATCTCCGTCTGGGTGGCCTGGATGGCCTGGACGTGGCCGGCCAACTGCGCGGTCACCCACTCACTGTCGAACTGCTCGCCGCTGGCGTTGTTCAGCCTGTCGAGGACCGCCTGCTGGTCGGCGGTGGGCTCGTTCGGCAGTTCCACGTTGAGCTGGGACGCGGTCTGCTGCACCGTCTGGTCCAGCTGGGTGTGGTCGGTCTTGAACATCGCACCCAGGTCCTTGACCCCCTGGTTCTGGCCCTTCTGCTGGGCCAGGTCACCGGCGGTGATCTCGAACAGGTTGACCTGGTGAACCGCCTGCAGGTACTGGGTGTCCTGCGTCGACGGCTGTGCCGCGGCCTGCGCGGCCGCTGCCGGCGCGACACCGACCAGTACCAGCGCGGCCAACAGGCCGAGGCGTTTGATACCCAACATGCTTCCCCCCCTTGAGACGTTGGACCGCACGGATACCCGGCTCACCGGGGTTATTCCTGCGATCGCCCGTCGCGCGGGGTCGACCGGTCCTGCCGCGAGCGTCCGACTCCGCCTCGGATGAGCACCGGGTACGCATACGACGTGGCGCCCGCCGGAATTCCGGCGGGCGCCACGTGACGGTGCGATCGGGTGATCAGCGACGGCTCTCGCCGCTGCCGATCTCCTCGCGCTCGGGTCGAGCCTCGACCGGCGGGTGCCCCGGCGAGACCGGTGCCTCGACCGGCTTCTCGATCGGGTAGAAGAAGCCCCGGATGGCCGGCCCGAGGGCGCCCAGCCGGTTCATCTTCTTCGGGACGACCCAGCCGACGTAGTCCAGCTGACCGTGGCCGTCCGCGTGCCCGTTCGACGCGCTGAGCGGCTGGTGCACCTCGACGAACCGGCCGTCCGGCAGGCGTCGGATGATGCCCGTCTCCACGCCGTGCGCGAGCACCTCCCGGTCGTGCTGCTGGAGACCCAGGCAGAGCCGGTACGTGACGTAGTACGCGATCGGCGGGAGCACCAGCAGACCGATCCGACCAGCCCAGGTCATCGCGTTCAGGCTGATCTGGAACTTGTCGGCGATCACGTCGTTGGCGCCGGAGAGCGTCAACACGATGTAGAACGCGACGGCCATCGCGCCGACGGCGGTCCGGGCCGGAGCGTCCCGGGGGCGCTCGAGCAGGTTGTGGCTCTTGTAGTCCTTGCGCTGCCGGGCTTCCAGGAACGGGTACATCGTCGACAGGCCGACCAGGATGCCGGGCAGCACGACCGTCGGCCAGAACAGCGGCGGAATCACGTACCCGTCACCGAGCGGGATGTTGATCTCCCAGGCCGGCATGAGTCGGGTCGAACCGTCGAGGAACATGACGTACCAGTCAGGCTGGCTGGCGGCCGAGACCACCCACGCCTCGTACGGACCGAACAGCCAGATCGGGTTGATCTGGAACAGACCGCCCATCAGCGCGATGACGCCGAAGACGACCATGAAGAAGCCGCCCTGCTTCAGCGCGTACCGCGGGAACATCCGCTCGCCGACCACGTTGTTGTTGGTCCGGCCGGGGCCGGGCCACTGGGTGTGCTTCTGCTTGAAGACAAGCCCCAGGTGGACGCTGATCAGCGCGACCAGCAGACCCGGGATGAGCAGCACGTGGGCGATGAAGAACCGGCTGATGATGATCGTGCCCGGGAACTCGCCACCGAAGACCGACGAGGTGACCCAGGAGCCGATCACCGGGATGGACAGCATGATCGCCGAGGCGATCCGCAGGCCGGTGCCGGAGAGACCGTCGTCCGGCAGCGAGTAGCCGGTGAAGCCGGCCAGGAAGCCGACCCAGAACAGCAGCGAACCGATGATCCAGTTGGTCTCACGCGGCTTGCGGAACGCGCCGGTGAAGAAGACCCGCAGCATGTGCACGACGATCGCGGCCATGAACAGCAGCGCCGCCCAGTGGTGCATCTGCCGCATCACCAGACCGCCACGGACGTCGAACGAGATGTCCAGGCTGGAGGCGTACGCGGCGGACATCGGGGTGCCCTGCAACGGCGCGTAGCTGCCGTCGTAGACCACCTCGGTCATCGCCGGCTCGAAGAAGAAGGTGAGGAACACACCGGTCAGCAGCAGCACGACGAACGAGAACAGCGCGATCTCGCCGAGCAGGAACGACCAGTGGTCCGGGAAGACCTTGTTCAGCAGCTTGCGCAGCGGGGTGGCCACCGCGAAGCGGTCGTCCACTCCCACCGCGGCCTTGCCCGGCGTCGCCGCCAGGTCCAACTTACGACGCTTCACGGCCGCTCCCAGAAGTCAGGCCCGACAGTCTCGGTGTAGTCGGACTTCGCCACGAAGAAGCCCTCGGAGTCCACCTCGATCGGCAACTGCGGCAACCGCCGGCTGGCAGGGCCGAAGACAGGCTTGGCGTTGTTGGTGATCAGGAACTGGGACTGGTGGCACGGGCAGAGCAGCCGGTTGGTCTGCTGCTCGTACAGGCTGGCGGGGCAGCCGGCGTGCGTGCAGATCTTCGAGAAGGCCGCGTAGTTGCCCCACATGTAGTCGCCGTGGCCGATGCTCTCGTTGGCCCGACGCGACTCCTGCGCGTCGGAGTCGCGGAGGTGGATCAGCAGCGTCGGCGAGTCGGCGTGCTTGTTGCTCACGCCGTGGTCGATGCCGGGGAAGACGGTCAGCTGGCCACCGGCGCTGATGTCCGCCGGACGGACCGGACGACCATCCTCGCGGACCAGACGGATCAGCTCGCCACCCTCGGCCGGGGCGAACCCGGTGGTGAACATCTGGTTGTTCTTGTGCGGCTGCGAGATCAGACCGCCGACCAGCGGCGCCGCGGCGACCGCGGCGACCGGCGCGAGACCGGCCAGCAGCGAGATGCCGAGCAGCGGGCGACGCTTCACGCCCAGCTCGTCCGCCATGTAGAGCATGGTCTGACCGGTGATCGTACGGCCTTCGGAGTCCACCTGGCCCTCGTGCCGGTCCTGGATCGAGACCTCCTTGGGCAGCAACTTCTTGCCCCAGGTCAGGATGCCGAAGCCGACGGCGAGCAACGCCACGCCGAGGGTGAACCCGAGCAGCGGGGTGTAGAACTTGTCGCCACCACGGCCGGCCTCGTACTTCCACGGCCACCAGATGTAGATGGCCAGGAAGGCGGTCGCGGCCAGACCGGTGATCAGGAAGAACCCGGCGACCACCCGGGTCAGCCGACGCTCCGCCTTCGTGCCGGGCAGCACCTGCGGCTCGTAGTGGACGATCTCGATGTCGTCCCGACGCGCGCCCTCACGGACGATGTCGAACCGGGTCAGCTTGGGGTCGTTCACGTCGAGCGGCTCCCGGCCCTGCGGGGCCTGGTGCTCGGTGTGGGTGCTCATGCCGTCACCTCGCTACGGGTGGTGCCCAGCGGCACCACGGCGCTGAAACTGAGTGTGCGCTCGGTCACGACTTGCCCGCAATCCACAGGCTGGCGAAGACGAGCGCCACGATGCCGACCAGGAAGATCGCCAGGCCCTCGGTGGAGGGGCCGTACCGCCCGAGGTTGAACCCACCCGGGTCCTGGTCGTGCTTCAGCGTCTCCTGGATGTAGGCGATGATGTCGGCCTTCTGCTCCGGCCGGAGCTGGTTGTCGCCGAACACCGGCATGTTCTGCGGGCCGCTCAGCATCGCCGCGTAGATCTGACGGTCGGTCGCGGGGTGCAGGCTCGGGGCGAACTTGCCCGAGGACAGCGCGCCGCCGCCACCACCGAACGCGTGGCACTGCGAGCAGTTGATCCGGAACAGCTCACCGCCGGCCGCGACGTTGCCGTCCTCGCGGAGGTCGTCACCGTCCGGCACGACCGGACCGCCACCCAGCTCCTGGATGTACTGGGCCAGCTGACGGGTCTGCTCGTCGGTGAAGACGGGGGGCTTGCGGTGGGCCTGGGCCTCCTGGCGGGCCAGCGGCATCCGCCCGGAGCTGACCTGGAACTCGACCGAGGCCGCGCCGACGCCGATCAGGCTCGGGCCGCGACCCTCGACACCCTGGGCGTTGCGACCGTGACAGGTCACACAGCTCACGTCGAACAGCGCCTTGCCCTCGGCGGCGGCGCCGGTCAGCTGCGGGTTGTCCTGCGCCTGGGCACCCGGGGCGAAGACGGTGTAGGCGCCGCCGGCGAGCATCAGCGCGGCGATCAGCCGGACCGCGGCGCCCAGCCGGCGGCGGCCCCTGCTGCGCGCGGCGGGCCGCTCGCGCAACCGCGCGAGCAGACCGCGTCGGCGGTCGTTGTCAGAAGTCATGAGCGGTGTCCTTAACCGGTTGGACCTGTCTCAGGGGACGGAGCAGCAGTGCGGAACGTGACGCGCAAGATCACTGAAGCCAGTAGATCATGGCGTACAGCCCGATCCACACGACGTCGACGAAGTGCCAGTAGTACGACACGACGATCGCCGAGGTCGCCTGCGCCGGAGTGAACCGGCCCATGGTCGTGCGGACCATGAAGATGACGAAGGCGATCAGACCGCCGGTCACGTGCAGGCCGTGGAAGCCGGTGGTCAGGTAGAACACCGACCCGTAACCGTCTTCGTTGATCTTGACGCCGTCGGCGACCAGGTGCCGGTACTCGTTCAGCTGACCGAGGACGAAGATCAGGCCCATCACGAAGGTGACGGTGAACCAGCGCCGGAGCGCGTGCACGTCACCCTTCTCCGCCGCGAAGACGCCGAGCTGGCACGTCACCGAGGACAACACCAGGATCACCGTGAAGGTGGTCGCGTACGGGATGTTCAGCGCCTCGGTGTGCTTCTCCCACTGCTCCGGCGCAGCCGCGCGGATCGAGAAGTACATCGCGAACAGCGCCGCGAAGAACATGAGTTCGCTGGAGAGCCACACGATCGTCCCGACGCTGACCATGTTCGGTCGGGTCAGAGAGTGGATCCGGCTCTTGTCAATGGCTGGGGCCGCAGTCACGCCGTCATTATTGCCCCTGACCACGGCCGGCGATCAGCGGGGTGGCAAACGTGCGCCTTCCGTGGCCCGAGCGTCAGGGTCCGGTTCGCCTGGCCTAGCCTGAAAAGCGTGCTGCACGTCGATCCGATCTTCGCCGCCACCTCGGCCCCGCCGCCGTTCACCGTCGGAGCGGTGCTGAGCGAGACCCGGCTGGACAGCTGGCTGGCCCTCGGCCTGGTGCTCGCCGCCGGCCTCTACCTCTACGGGGTGCACCGGTTGCGGGTGCGCGGCGACCGCTGGCCGATCGCCCGTACCGTGTTCTTCATCGGCCCCGGCCTGGGCGGCATCGCGCTGGTCACGGTCAGCGGACTGCACGCGTACGACACCGCGCTGCTGTCCGTGCACATGATCCAGCACATGGTGCTGTCCATGGTCGCGCCGATCTTCCTGGCGCTCGGGGCACCGATGACCCTGGCCCTGCGCACGCTGCCGGTCGGCCCCCGCAAGCGCCTGCTGGCGATCGTGCACAGCCGGGTCGCCCGGGTCTACAGCTTCCCGCTGGTGGCGTTCGCGATCTTCGTGGTCAACCCGTTCGTGCTCTACTTCAGCGACCTGTACCGCTACACCCTCGAACACGCCTGGGCACACGAGCTGGTGCACGCCCACTTCATCATGACCGGCTGCGTGTTCTTCTGGCCGCTGCTCGGGCTCGACCCGCTGCCCGGCCGCTGGCCGTACCCGGCCCGCGCGCTGTTGATGCTGCTCTCGGTGCCGTTCCACACCGTGCTCGGCCTCACCATCATGCAGAGCAGCACGCTCTTCGGCGGCGACTGGTACCCGTCGCTCAACCTCGGCTGGGTCGACCCCTGGCAGGACCAGGTGGTCGCCGGCGGCATCCTCTGGGCCGGTGGCGAGTTCGTCAGTGTGACCATGCTCGCGGTGCTGGTCGTCCAGTGGGTCAAGCAGTCCGAGCGGGAGGCCCGCCGGGTCGACCGCGAGCTGGACCGCCAGGAGGCCCGCGAACGCGCCGCCGACGCCACGGCCGCCTGAGCTGCGCGGACGGTACGCCCCGACGGGCGGCGGCGGGCGGGATGTCGGCTACGTCACGTCGACCGGTACGATCGGCGGGCAGCCACCAGGTGAAAGCGGAGTGCCGGCATGAGTGATCGTCTTTGCACCGTCCTGCTCTACAGCGACGACCCGCAGGTCCGTGACCGGATGCGGTTGGCCGTCGGCACCCGTCCCGCCCCCGGGCTGCAGATCGAGTTCGTCGACGCGTCGACCTACGCGGAGACCATCCGGCTGGTCGACGACTACGAGATCGACCTGCTACTGCTCGACGGCGAGGCCAGCCCCGGTGGTGGCATCGGCATCGCCCGGCAGATCAAGGACGACCGGGACGACGCTCCCCCGACCTGCCTGGTGATCGCCCGCGCCGCCGACCGATGGCTCGCCGCGTACGCCGAGGTCGACGCCACGCTGGTGCACCCGCTCGACCCGGTTACCACCGGCGGCACGGTGGCCGAGCTGCTGCGGACGCACGCACCCGCCTGACGTCCCCACGCTCACCGGCACCGTCACGGCGCCGGACCAGCCGGCGCCGGTTCCAGCCCACCCGCACTTCGTACGCTCGGGAGGCCCGCCATGGGCGATCGGACCTGGCCCCACCTGCTCAACTCGCTGCTGCGCGGCGAGGAGCTGTCCACCGCCGACACCGCCTGGGCGATGGACGAGATCATGACCGGCTCGGCGACCAGCGCCCAGATCGCCGGCTTCGCCGTGGCGTTGCGGGCCAAGGGTGAGACCCCGGCCGAGCTGGGCGGCCTCGTGCAGGCGATGCTGGGTCGCTCGGTCCCGGTGGTGCTCTCCGACGACCTGCGCGACACCGCGCTCGACGTGGTCGGCACCGGCGGTGACCTCGCCCACACCGTGAACATCTCCACGATGACCGCGCTGGTGGTCGCCGGCGCGGGCGTACGCGTCGTCAAGCACGGCAACCGGGCTGCCTCGTCCCTGTGCGGCACCGCCGACCTGCTGGAATACCTCGGCATCCCCCTGGACCTCGGCCCGGAGCAGGTCGCCCGGTGCGTCGAGGAGGCCGGCATCGGGTTCTGCTTCGCGGCCCGGTTCCACCCCGGGATGCGACACGCCGGTCCGGTCCGCCGCGAGGTGGGCGTCCCCACCTTCTTCAACTTCCTCGGCCCGCTGACCAACCCGGCCCGCCCCCGGGCCGGCGCGGTCGGCTGCTTCGACTCCCGGATGGCCCCGGTGATGGCGAGCGTGTTCGCCGCTCGGGGCGACTCGGCGATCGTGATGCGCGGCGAGGACGGCCTGGACGAGTTCACCACCGCCGCGCCGACCCGGGTCTGGGCAGCTCAGGGAGGCACCGTACGCGAGGCTGTGCTGGACGCGACGGACCTGGGGGTGCCCCGGGCCACCCTCGGCGACCTGCGGGGCGGTGACGCCGCCTACAACGCCGGCGTGGCCCGTCGGCTGCTCGCCGGCGAAGCCGGCCCGGTCCGCGACGCGGTGCTGGTCAACGCGGCGGCGGCGCTGGCGACCCAGGGCCCGCTGGACGGTGACCTGACCGAGGCGCTGCGCGCCGGCCTGGACCGCGCCGCCGAATCGATCGACTCCGGCGCCGCCGCCGCGACCCTCGACCGTTGGATCAAGGCCGCCACCGCCGCCTGACCAGCCCCGACACGAGCACCCAGCCGAACGACAGCTCCGACGACCAGCAACGCGCTTCCGCCAGGGCCTCCGGCGAACGTGCCCCGGCTGCCACGGCGGCCCACGGCAGGCGGTCCCGGGGCGCGTCCGTCGAGCGTCGCGCGGGACACCCGCCGGACATCGCGCGGGACACCCGCCGGACATCGCGCGGAACACCCGCCGGACATCGCGCGGAACACCCGCCGGACATCGCGCGGAACACCCGCCGGACATCGCGCGGAACACCCGCCGGACATCGCGCGGAACACCCGCCGGACATCGCGAAAGCCATCCGCCGGGCATCGCGAGAGGCACGTCCGCCGGAGGTCGCGCCGGCCGGTGCCCCTCGGGCGTCGTGGCGGGTGATCGACTCGGAGTTCATGAAACCGCGGTGTCCCGGCGCTGGGACACCGCGACATCACGGAACCCGAGTGGATCAACCGCAGTGAGCTGCGGTGCGAGCACCGACGAGCCGGCGGCGGGACCTCCGGACGGAGATTTGTCGGACCCGCGTGGAAAACTACAGGCGAGTAGTTCTCCGCTCTCGTCCGTGCGTGATTGTCGCATCCGGGGGCGGTCCGCCTGACGTGAGAGGAGACGACGGTGTCGCACCGCGAGCTCTACTGCGACGTCTGCGAGGGCGTGGCACTGTTCGAGGTGCCGCCCTGCGTCGACGGGCACGGCATCGACTGTCCTGAGCTGATCTGCACCGGCTGCGGCGCCGCCGTGGTGATCGCCACCCTCCTGACCCCGGTCCCCCGGTCGACCGAAGGCCGACGTCACCGGCCCGCCCGCTGCGCCGCCTGACCCGTTCACCGGTCCGCCCGCCGCGCCACCTGCCCCCGCCACCTCTGTCACCGGCGCGCCACCCGACTGCGCCACCCGACCCCTGTCACCGGCCCGCCCCGCGCGCCACCCGACCCCACCACCGGCTGTCCGCCGCACCGTCCGACCGCGCCACCTGACCCGTCACCGGCCGGCTCCCGCCGTGGCCCCGGCTCGATCAACACCACATCGCCGATCTGGCGGCATCCTGTCGCGCTGTAACAGCCACCCCGCCGATGTGGAGGCGACCATCCTGAGAGACGGCACGCCAACGCGCCCCGGCAGTCGATCACCCTGCGAGACGGCACACCAGCACCCCCAGGCGGCCGCGCACTGCACGACGAAGGCCCGCTCCCCACCAGGGGAACGGGCCTTCGCGGTGAACGGGGTCCGGTCAGTGCTCGGCGGTGCGCCGGGTGCCGCTGTAGTACTCGAACAGCAACCCGCAGGCGGCGAAGACGACCGCCACCAGGCCGGCACCGATGAGCCAGTACTGCCAGAACACCAGGCCGAGCGCGGCGATTGCGGCGGCCAGCGCCAGGCCGAACGGCCAGTAGCTACCGGGGCTGAAGAAGCCGACCTCGCCGGCACCGTCGGCGATCTCCGCGTCCGGGCGGTCCTCCGGGCGCAGGTCGATGCGGCGCGAGACGAACCAGAAGAAGCCACCGCACATCGAGCAGAGCAGGAACGACAGCAGCAGGGCGACGGTCCCGACCCACTCGACGCCGCCCGACTCCCCGTGCGTCCAGGCGCCGTAGAGGATGGTGGCACCGAAGAGGAACACGGCGATGATCAGGAAGATACGCCACTCGGTCTTCATGCGGCTGCCTCAGCTTCCCGTACGGGCCGGAACGTCGTCCGGGTTGAAGTTGTCCTGCGTCCGCCGGGTGTCGAACGGCCGCGTGGTCTCCGCGTACGGCTCCTCACCGATCTCGGTGAGCGCCTCCTGGGTGGACTTGCCGGCCTGCTTGGCCGCCAGGAACTGGTCGTACTTCTCCGGCGAGACGACCCGCAGCTCGAAGTTCATGAAGGCGTGGTAGCTGCCGCACAGTTCGGCGCACCGCCCGACGTAGGCGCCCTCGGCGTCCAGGCTGGAGACCTCGAACACGTTACGGATCTTGCCCGGCATGACGTCGCGCTTGAACAGCAGCTCCGGCACCCAGAACGAGTGGATGACGTCGCGGCTGGTCTCCTCGAACCGGATGGACCGGTTGGTCGGGAGAACCAGCACCGGGATGACTTCGCTGGTGCCGAGCGTCGACGCGGTGGTCTTGGCGTCCGGGCCCTGGCCGTCACGGTAGTTGAACTGCCAGTTCCACTTGAACGCGACGACCTCGACGGTGACATCGGGGTTCTTCGACAGCTTGTCGACGTCCGTCTGCACGATCGCCGTGTAGTAGAAGAGCACGGAGACGATCAGGATCGGCGCGATGGTGTAGAGGAACTCCATCGGCAGGTTGTAGCGGGTCTGCACCGGCAGCGCGTTGCCACGCTTGCGGTAGCGCACGACACACCAGAAGATCAGACCCCACACGAAGACACCGACCGCGAGGGCGGCGACGCAGGAGGCGATCCACAGGTCGTACATCCGCTTCGACTCCGGCGAGATGCCGCCCTGCGGCCAGCCGAAGCCGTGGAAGGTCTGCCCCACGTCACAGCCCGTGAGCAGAACCAGCAGCGCCACGCCACCGAGACCGAGCCCGGCCAACCGACCGGCACCACGCCCCCGGCGTCCACCAACCCCCGGGGAAGCGCTGTGCCGTACGGCCGACGGCCGTACCTCCGAACTCCTTGCGACCACCTGGTCCTGCCTCCCTAGCGCGCCGCGGTGCGTCTTTCCTCAGCACCGACGGCAAAGGCGTCACCGACGGTCGCAGATTACTCGACCATGACGGACTCGACCGTGGTGGGGTCACTGTCCGCCCCCATCGGGGGGATCCCGGCCATACCTCCGCGATAGCGTTGCTACCTGTGAGCGCGAGGAGTGAGCCGGGGTTGCGAGCCCCGCAGCCGCGAACGAAGGCGGTCCTGTGAGCGCGAGGAGTGAGCCGGGGTTGCGAGCCCCGCAGCCGCGAACGAAGGCGGTCCCGTGAGCGCGAGGAGTGAGCCGGGGTTGCGAGCCCCGCAGCCGCGAACGAAGGCGGTCCCGTGAGCGCGAGGAGTGAGCCGGGGTTGCCGACCCCGGTCTACCTGGACGCGGCGTCCGCCGCGCCGATGCATCCGGTGGCGCGGCAGGCGTTACTGGCGGCGTTCGACGACGGGTGGGCCGACCCGGGCAAGCTCTACACGCAGGCCCGCCGGGCCCGGCAACTGCTCGACGCCGCGCGCGAGGCCACCGCGCTGACGCTCGGTGTTCGCGCCGACGAGGTGTCCTTCACCCCCAGTGGTACGACCGCGGCGCACGGCGCGGTGCTCGGCGCCCTGGCGGGGCGGCGTCGGGTCGGGCCGACGCTGGTGCACTCGGCGATCGAGCACTCGGCGGTGCTGCATGCGGCGGAGCGGCACGTCGCAGCGGGTGGTACGGCAGTGGGTGTGCCGGTCGACCGGTCGGGCCGGTTGGATCTGGGCGCCTGGTCGGCGGCGGTGCATGAACCGGGGGTCGCGGTGGCCTCCCTGATCACTGCGAGTCACGAGGTGGGGACCGTGCAACCGGTCGCCGAGGCGGCGGCCGCCTGCGCGGAGGTGGGGGTGCCGCTGTACGTGGACGCCGCCCAGTCGGTCGCCCGGGTGCCTCTGCCGGCCGGCTGGTCGGTGTTGAGCGCGAGCGCCCACAAGTGGGGCGGCCCACCCGGGGTGGGGGTGCTGGCGGTCCGTAAGGGCACCCGTTGGGAGTCACCCTGGCCGGCCGACGAGCGGGAGGGTGGGCGTACCCCCGGGGTGGTGAATCTGCCCGCGGTGGTGGCTGCGGCGGCGAGCCTGCGGGCGGCGGCGGCCGACGCGGCGGCCGAGGCGGCCCGGCTGGCTCCGCTGGTGGACCGGATCCGGGCGCGGGTGGCGGCGGAGGTGCCCGACGTGGAGGTGGTCGGCAATCCGGTGCTCCGGCTGCCGCATCTGGTGACCTTCTCGTGCCTGTACGTCGACGGTGAGACGTTGCTGCACGCGCTGGACCGACGGGGGTTCGCCGTGTCGTCCGGTTCGTCCTGTACGTCGTCCACGCTGCGTCCGTCGCACGTGCTGGAGGCGATGGGGGTGCTCTCGCACGGGAACGTGCGGGTCAGCCTGCACCGGGAGACGACCGAGGCGGACGTCGAGCGGTTCCTCGATGAGCTGCCGACGATCGTGGCCGAGTTGCGGGCCGACGCCGGGGTGGTGGGGTTGTGACCTTGCCGGACCAGGTCATCGACTGCCGGGGGCAGCGCTGCCCGCTGCCCGTGATCGCGGCCGCCCGGCGGTTGCCGCAGGTGCCGGTGGGAACTGTGGTCCGGGTGCTGGCCGACGACCCGGCGGCGGCGGTGGACATCCCCGCCTGGTGCCGGATGCGCGGCCAGGAGTTCCTGGGCGCGGTCAGTGGCCCCGACGGCCCCGCCTACGACGTCCGCCGCTCCCACTGAAGCCCAGCGTCCGACCAGACGCGTCGATCATGGAGTCGTGGTGGGGACAAAAGGGCGCATAAGGCACCATCCGCCCACCACCACTCCATGATCGACGCTGCTCGACGCCGAACGGTGCGGACCGGCACGGCGCGGTGGTCGGGAGCTAGGGCAGGAGGTGGGCGCGGACCTCGTCGGCTGCGGTGTCGCCGTAGGACTCGGCCAGGCGCTTGACGAACAGGTCGGGGCGGACGTCGTACTCCTGGGTGCCCACCGTCTCCAGGACCAGGGTGGCCAGCAGGCTGCCGACCTGGGCGGCCCGTTCCAGGCCGAGGCCCCAGGAGAGCGCCGTGAAGAAGCCGGCCCGGAAGCCGTCGCCGACACCCGTGGGGTCGACGGCCCGGATCTCCCGCGCGATCGGGACGTGGATCGGGTCGATGCCGCGCCCGGCGATCTCCACGCCGTGCTTGCCCAGCGTGGTGACCCGCACCTTCACCAGGTCCAGCAGTTGGTCGTCGCTCAGCTGCGCCTTGCTCTGCAACAGCGACTTCTCGTAGTCGTTCGTCATCAGGTACTCGGCGCCCTCGATCAGCGCCAGCACGTCCTCGCCGCCCATCCGGGCGAGCTGCTGCGACGGGTCGGCGGCGAACGCGTACCCCCGGGTGCGGCACTCGGCCGAGTGCCGCAGCATCGCCTCGGGGTCGTTGGCGCCGACCAGCACCAGGTCCAGGCCGCCGAGCCGGTCGGCGACCGGGGCCAGCTCGATGTTGCGGGCCTCGCTCATCGCGCCGGCGTAGAACGACGCGATCTGGCACATGTCCGTGTCGGTGGTGCAGACGAAGCGGGCCGTGTGCGCCACCTCGCTGACGTGCACCGAGTCGCAGTCCACGCCGTGGCGCTCCAGCCAGGAGCGGTAGTCGGCGAAGTCGGCGCCCACCGCACCGAGCAGCACCGGGCGCAACCCGAGCTGCCCCATGCCGAAGGAGATGTTCGCCGCCACGCCACCGCGGCGGAGCACCAGGTCGTCCACCAGGAAGGAGAGGGACACCTTGTGCAGCTGATCGGCGATGAGCTGGTCGGCGAAGCGACCGGGGAAGCTCATCAGGTGATCGGTGGCGATCGAGCCGGTGACGGCGATCTTCATGTCAACCCTCGGGGTCGGGAGCAGGGCGCGGTCAGCCTACCGGCCCGGCAACCCGTCGGTGACCGGTCGGTCGGACAACGGCAACCCACCCGTCACGAGCACGTCGGGGTCGCCACGACGAAGGGGCCGCCCCGAAGGACGGCCCCGTCATCGCTGATGCGTGGTGTGTGACTCAGTTGAACGAGTCACCGCAGGCGCAGGAGTTGCCCGCGTTGGGGTTGTCGATGGTGAAGCCCTGGGCGTCGATCCGGTCGGCGAAGTCGATCGTCGCGCCGGAAAGGTACGGGGCGCTCATCCGGTCGACGACGACCTCGACACCACCGAAATCGGTGACGACGTCACCGTCGAGGGAACGCTCGTCGAAGAAGAGCTGGTACCGCAGGCCGGAGCAGCCGCCCGGCTGCACGGCGACGCGGAGCCGCAGGTCGTCGCGGCCCTCCTGCTCGATCAGGGCCTTGACCTTCTGCGCCGCGACGTCGGTGAGGACGACGGAAGTAGGGGCCTGGGCCTCGGTCGACTCGGTCTGCGCTGGCGTGGTCACGTGGAAGTCTCCCTGCGCGGTTTGGGTCCGGACGCACTGGCCAACGCCGCACGCCGTCCAGTGATTCCCGGTTGTGGTCCTCAGCCGATCGTACGCCGCCCCGGGCGGGCGCACCCGGGTGGCGTGACGCCCGCCGCAGGTGGGCCCGGTGGCCGGAGCGCTCAGCGGCTCCACTGCCGGGCCAGCCGGGCGCCCAGCTCGCGTAAACCCTCGGCGGGTCGGCCCAGCGCCGCGTCGAGCCCGCCGCCGGACTCACCGCCGAAGTGCTCCACCAGGCTGTACGTGTCGGTGACCCCCGCCGAGGCGGCCTCCCGCCGGCCGGTGCTCACCTGCCCGGCCACCACCACGCACGGGACACCCCGGTCACGGGCCGCCCCGGCGACCCCGGCGACCACCTTGCCGCGCAGCGACTGGTGGTCGAACGACCCCTCACCGGTGATCACCAGGTCCGCGGTGTCCAGCGCGTCGTCCAGCCGGGTGGCCCGGGTGACCAGGCCGATGCCCGACTCGCAACCGCCGCCCAGCGCGAGCAGCGCCGCACCGATGCCGCCGGCGGCGCCGCCCCCGGGCAGCGTGCCGAGCCCTGCCGGGCAGCCGGGCAGATCCCGCTCCAGCACCGCCGCGAAGCGCTCCAACGCGGCGTCGAGCAGCAGCACGTCGGCGCGGTCGGCGCCCTTCTGCGGGCCGAACACGTTGCTCGCGCCGTGCAGGCCGAGCAGGGGGTTGTCCACGTCGGTGGCGGCGACGAGTCGGACGCCACGCAGCCGGGGCGCGCCGTCCACCGCGTCGACAGCGGCGAGCGCCGCCCCGCCGTACGCGAGCGCGGCGCCACCCCCGTCGAGCGGTGTGACACCCAGCGCGGTGAGCATCCCGGCCCCGGCGTCGTTGGTGCCCGAGCCGCCCAGCCCGATCACCACCGTCCGGGCGCCGCTCTCCACCGCCGCGGCCACCAGCAGCCCCAGCCCGTACGAGGTGGTGGTCTTCGGGTCGCGCTCGCTCGCGGAGAGCAGGTGCAGGCCGCACGCCTGAGCGCTCTCCAGGTAGGCGGTCGTCCCGTCGGCGGTGAGCAGGATCTCACCGGCCACCGGCCGCCCCAGTGGGTCGACCGTCGGGACCGGCACCCGCCGGCCGCCGAGGGCTTCGGCGAGCACCTCCACGAAGCCCGGACCGCCGTCGGCGAGCGGCCGGATCAGCAGGTCGTCGCCCTGGGCTACGGACTGCCAACCGTCGGCCACCGCGGCGGCCACCTCCGGTGCGGACAGGGTGCCGGCGAACTTGTCCGGGCAGAGCAGCACGCGCATGCCGAGCAGTGTGGCAGCCCACACCGAGGGAAGCTGCGGCGCGCTCGCGCTGTGGGACCATGGCTACGTGACTTCGACCTGGGTGGAACCCTCCAACACGGCGACGGCTCTGCTGCTGCTCGGCCGGGGCAGCGACCCCGACACCGAGCGCGGCGTGGAGTGTCCGGGCGACCTGCCGGCGCCCAGCGACCCGGATCTGGTGGCTCGCGCCACGGCCGCGAAGGCGAAGCTCGGCAGCAGGGTCTTCGTGCTGGGGCACCACTACCAGCGCGACGAGGTGATCCAGTTCGCCGACGTGACCGGCGACTCGTTCAAGTTGGCCCGGGAGGCCGCCGCCCGTCCGGACGCGGAGTTCATCGTCTTCTGCGGCGTGCACTTCATGGCCGAGAGCGCCGACATCCTCACCACCGACGCGCAGCGGGTGATCCTGCCCGATCTGGCCGCCGGCTGTTCGATGGCGGACATGGCCGTCCTCGGCCAGGTCGAGGCCGCCTGGGACACCCTGACCGAGCTGGGCATCGCCGCCGAGACAGTGCCGGTGACGTACATGAACTCGTCGGCCGACATCAAGGGCTTCGTCGGCCGCAACGGCGGCGTGGTCTGCACCTCCTCCAACGCCGAGCGCGCCCTGGACTGGGCGTTCGAGCAGGGGTCGAAGGTGCTCTTCCTGCCCGACCAGCACCTGGGCCGCAACACGGCGGTGCTGGAGATGGGCCTGTCGCTGGACGACTGCGTGCTCTACGACCCGCACAAGCCGAACGGCGGGCTCACCCCGGAGCAGCTGCGGGACGCCAAGATGATCCTCTGGCGGGGGCACTGCTCGGTGCACGGCCGGTTCACCCTGGACAGCGTCAACGACGTACGGGAGCGGGTGCCCGGGGTCAACGTCCTGGTCCACCCGGAGTGCCGGCACGAGGTCGTCACCGCCGCCGACCACGTGGGCTCGACCGAATACATCATCAAGACCATCGAGGCGGCTCCGGCCGGTTCGGCGTGGGCGCTCGGCACCGAGCTGAACCTGGTCCGCCGGCTCGCGCTGGCGCACCCGGACAAGCAGATCATGTTCCTGGACAAGGCCGTCTGCTACTGCTCGACGATGAACCGGATCGACCTGCCGCACCTGGTCTGGGCGCTCGAGGAGCTGGTCGCGGGCCGGGTCGTCAACCAGATCACGGTGGACGCGGACACCGCCCACCACGCCCGGGTCGCGCTGGACAAGATGCTCGCCCTGCCCGGTGCGTGATCACGATCTGTGACGTCGATGGTACGCAAAAGTGCCGGATCACCGATTAATGCCACACACGCCGATGTGACCGAGTCCTTTTTCGTCACCGAGGGCTATGCTGCCGGAGCGACGACACAAGCGGGCCGTTTCGACATGGCCGCATCCGGGGTAGCGACAACGTTCAGGCGCCCCACCATCAACACGGCAGCACCGACGCGCTGGAGGTTGCGTTGAGCGACGACGTCCTGGTTGTACACGGAGGCACTCCGCTCGAAGGGCGGATCCGCGTGCGCGGCGCGAAGAATCTGGTTTCGAAGGCGATGGTCGCCGCGCTCCTCGGCGACAGCCCGAGCCGGCTGTTCGACGTGCCGAAGATCCGTGACGTCGAGGTGGTCCGGGGTCTGCTCGGTCTGCACGGCGTCAAGGTCACCGACGGCACCGAGGACGGCGAGCTCGTCTTCGACCCGGCGAACGTGGAGAGCGCCAGCACCGACCAGATCAACGTGCACGCCGGTTCCAGCCGGATTCCGATCCTGTTCTGCGGCCCCCTGCTGCACCGGCTCGGGCACGCGTTCATCCCGGACCTGGGCGGTTGCCACATCGGCCCGCGCCCGATCGACTTCCACCTCCAGGCGCTGCGCGAGTTCGGCGCCACCGTCGACAAGCGGCCGGAGGGTCTGCACCTGTCCGCGCCGAACGGGCTGCACGGCACCAAGTTCGCCCTGCCGTACCCGAGCGTCGGCGCCACCGAGCAGGTGCTGCTGACCGCGGTGATGGCCGAGGGTGTCACCGAGCTGCGTAACGCCGCGGTGGAGCCGGAGATCATCGACCTGATCTGCATCCTGCAGAAGATGGGCGCGATCATCAAGGTGCACACCGACCGGGTGATCGAGATCCAGGGCGTGCCGAAGTTGCACGGCTACACCCACCGGCCCATCCCGGACCGGATCGAGGCGGCGAGCTGGGCGGCTGCCGCCCTGGCCACCCGTGGTCACGTCGAGGTGCTCGGCGCGCAGCAGGCCGACATGATGACCTTCCTGAACATCTTCCGGTCGGTCGGTGGCGAGTACGAGGTCACCGACGCGCGCGCCCCGAAGCTGGGCGACCCGGGCCAGGAGGGCGGCATCCGCTTCTGGCACCCCGGCGGCGAGCTGAACGCCGTGGCGCTGGAGACCGACGTGCACCCCGGCTTCATGACCGACTGGCAGCAGCCCCTGGTCGTGGCGCTCACCCAGGCCCGTGGCCTGTCGATCGTCCACGAGACGGTCTACGAGCAGCGGTTGGGCTACACCGAGGCGCTCAACTCGATGGGCGCCAACATCCAGGTCTACCGGGACTGCCTCGGCGGCACCCCGTGCCGCTTCGGCCGACGCAACTTCAAGCACTCCGCGGTGATCGCCGGGCCGAGCAAGCTGCACGCCGCCGACCTGGTCATCCCGGACCTGCGCGCCGGTTTCAGCCACCTGATCGCGGCGCTCGCGGCCGAGGGCACCTCCCGGGTGTACGGCGTCGACCTGATCAACCGGGGCTACGAGGACTTCGAGGCGAAGCTCGCCGACCTGGGCGCGCACACCGAGCGTCCGTAACGTCCACCACCTTCCGTTCGCCACGACGGCTCCAACTCGGCGCGTCCGAGCTGGAGCCGTTGTCGGTGCACCCGCGATGTGCACCGGCCGCGAACCGTTGGCTACCCTTGCCGCGTGCCGTCGCTCTTTCGCCGCAAGTCCACCGACCTCGTCGACGAGGCCGTCTCCTCGGTGTCCACCCCCGAGGAGACCACCGAGCGTCCCCGGGGTTACACCCCTGCCAAGGGTCGGGAGACTCCGAAGCGGCCGACCGTCGGTCGCCGCCCGGCCGGCCCCAGCCGCCCCCTCACCAAGGAGGAGGAGCGGGAGCGTCGCCGCCAACTGCGCGCCGAGGCCGCATCGGAGTTCCGCCGCGAGGGCGGCCCCCGCGACCGTGGCCCGGAGCGGCTGCTGGCCCGCAACGTGGTCGACTCCCGGCGGACCGTCGGCACCTGGTTCTTCGGCGGCGCGCTGATCGTGCTGATCGGGTCGAACGCGGCCATGCCGGCGCCGGTCCGTCTGATCTCCAACCTGCTCTGGGGCGCGTTGGCGCTGGGTGTGGTCGTCGACTCGGTGCTGATCTGCCGCAAGATCGGCAAGCTGGTCCGGGAGCGCTTCCCCAAGACCGACCAGCGGATGGGGTCGCTCTACCTCTACGCGGTCATGCGGTCGATCACGTTCCGGCGGATGCGTGCCCCGGCCCCCCGGGTCAAGCTCGGCGAGAAGGTCTGACACCGGCTCCCCCACCGACTGCCACGAGCTACGAAACTGCCGCCCCGGTCGTCTCCGGGGCGGCAGTTCCGCTGTGGGCGTGGGCCCCGGCGCTCCGATCGCTCCCGGCGGCGCGCGGTGCCGTTCGCTGTGCCGTGCGGAGCACCGCCGGAGCCGGACGGCCTCCAGGTGCGGTATGGTCGAGGAGCAGATTCGGTTATAGGGCTAAATGTCCGAAACCAATGGGATAACGTTTGCGTCCATGGGCGGCACCACAGTGGCGGTGAGCGAGCCCACGCCGTTACCCTCCATCCGCAGCCACAGGCAGCCGAAACGGCCGACCTGACCGGCACGCGAAGCTCCAGCGCGACAATTTGCAACGAGGTGACAACGCCGTGAGCGAGCGGACGCGAGCCGGCCACCGGGGCGTGGCAGGCGGCGACCGGACGCCCGGAGGTCACCCGTTCGCGGCTGGGCACAGCTCACCCCGGTCGAGGGTCGGCCGCGTGGCCGGGTGCGGCGACGGGCTCGACGGATGAACGGCCGTTACGACGACCGGTGGCCGGACCCCAACGAACCGTCCTGGGTGGTCGAACCGACAACCGAGTGGCATCCCCAGTTCCCCGGCCAGCGCTACCCCGGCGACGTCGGCGCGCTCCATCAGCCGCCGCCGCGCGGCCGTGCGACGGTGACCGGCCGGGCCGAGGTTCCGCCGCTGGCCCCGACCCGCCCGGACGGCACCTACCTCGGCCGGTCCTGGGCCGACGAGCCGCCGGCGGACCCGACACCACACGCCCGGTCCTGGGCGGACGACGGCCCGGGCGAGACACCCACCTACGGTCGCCCCCGGGGTGGCGTCGACGGGTCCGCCTACGGTCGGTCCGACAGTCGCGAGTCCCGCACCTACGACCACGAGCCCTACCGCCGGCCGCTACCGGAACCGCCCCTACGCGACGAACGCCGCTCGCCCGAGACGGACCGTCGTACCGCCTGGTCCGATCGGCGTCCCGCGGACGAGCGGGGACCGGCGCGGGAGGCCGCCTGGCACCGGGAGCAGCCCGCCTCCGAGCGGTACGACAGCCGACGCCCGCGGCAGGAGCCCACCGAGCGGGACCGGGGGTACCGCGGCACACCACCGGTGTCCCCGGCACCCCGCTCCGACGTCGGCTGGATGCCCGAGCCGGACGACTCACCGCGTCGCCGAGGCGCACCGGACCGCACGGCCGCCGGTTACGAGCGGCACCCCGCAGACGGGTACGGCGACCGACCCGCCCGGGAGGGTCACAGCCGCACCGCCGACGACCGGCACCCCGACGGCGTCGACCCGTGGGCGTCCGGGGACGGCCGCGCACGGTACCGCGCCGACGCGTACCCGGACCGGACGGCCGACGACGTCCGTCGCCCGGAGCGCCGCTACCGCGCGGACGAGGGGTACGAGGCGGCAGCCAACGGTGGACGACGGCGTCGGCCCGAGCCGGACATGCCCGAACCACCGCACCGCGACGACGAGCGGCGACGCCCCGACACCGAGCCGCACCGGCAGCAGCCCCGCGAGGCGGCCGCCCGCGCCGAGGCGTACCCGGAGCGGCGTTCCCGCGACGAGGCCCGCCCGGACGCCTACCGGGACAACGGCCGCCGCGAGGACGGGCACCGCGAGAACGGATACCGGGAGCCTCGGCCCGCCCAGCGGCCCGACGGCACCCTGCCCTGGCCACCACCGGGCCCGCTGCACCCGGACCGCACCCGGGAGCAGAGCCACCGCACCGAGCCGTACCCACCCGCCGACCCGTACCGACCCACTGAGCCCCAGCGCAGCCCGGACCCGTACCGCGCGGAGCCGGGCACGCCCTCGCCGTCGCCGGCCCGCCCCGACGAGCGACCGGCGACCGGTCCCTCCCGGTACGACGAGCGGCCCGTACGTCCCGCGCCGACGGCTCCACCGTCACCGGGCCGCGCCGCACCCGGTGCGCCGGTCACCCCGGAGCGGCCGGTGTCGCCCGCGCCGGTGTCCCAGGCCGCGCCCGTGTCCCCGGCGACCCCTGCGGTACCCGTCTCCCCGGCAGCGCCCGTCTCCCCCGCCGCGCCCGGCCGGGACCGCCCGGTGTCGGCCGCCCCGGTCTCCCCGGCCACCGGTGCGCCCGTCTCGGGCCCACCCGCCGCACGACTACGACTGGAGTACCTGCCGGCGCCGGTGGACCCGCCACACGTCGCCGACCGGTCGGACGTCGCGCCGGCACCCGAGCGCCGCACGGCACCCGAACCGGCACCGACCTCCTACGCGCAGCCCACGCCCCCGCCGCGTTACCCCGGTCCGGGCGTCGGCGACCGCCCGGTGGACCAGCGCCCGCACTCCCCGGAGCGCCCGCACACGCCGGAACGGGCCGACGCACGGCAGTGGCCGGTATCGCCGGAGCGTCCCGCTGCCCCGCGGGCGGCAGCCTCGACGGAACGGCCGACCCCGGCGGCGGGCAGCCGCCCGCCGGTCGCACCGCCACCCGCCTGGCAGGTCCAGAGCCCACCGGCCGACCACGCGGCGCCGAACCGGGACATCCCGAACCCGGCGGCCCAGGACTCCCGCGTGGAGGACGTCGAACTGGCGCTCCCACCGGCCCCCGGCACGCCGCGCCGCTACGTACCCCCGCCGCCCTCGGACGAGCCGGCGACACCCCTTCGGGAGCCGGACGACGGTCCCGGCACCCCCGGGCCGGGTGCCTGGTTCAGCCCCGCGCAGCAGGTCGAACCCGAACCGTCCGAGCCGGCATCCGACGACACGTCGACCACCGACGATGTCGACGTCGCCGCCGGCACGACCGAGCACGTTTCGTCGACACCGGCAACCCACGACCACGACCGGTCAGCCGACGAGCCCACCGGCGGGTCAGCCTCGACCGACGTCCCCCAGCCGGTCTCCGCGCCGCCCGCCGACAGCACGCCCACCTGGGCGGACGACGTGGCGGACGACCCACCACCGCCCGCCGAGCCGGCCACGGCGGACGGCAACCGGCCCGTCTCCGGGGTACCCGCCACGGCGACGCCGTACCACCAGCCCGATCCGGTCACCGCTCACCCCGTCGCGCACGTCACCCAGGCCGAGCAGGAGCCGGTGGACGAGGCCGCCCCGCGCGACCACCGCCAGGACGATGTGGACGGTCCGCGCACCACCGGACCGGCGCACGTGTCCCCGGCCGACGACTGGTCGACCGCCGCCGCGCCGTCGGCGCGTCCCGAGTCGACGGACGACAAGGGGTTCGAACCCGTGTCGGCCCCTCCCGCGTCTCCGGTCTCCACGGCACCCGTGTCCGCGCCGCCGGCTCCCGCGGCACCCGTGTCGGCACCACCCGGGCCGACGGAGCCAGCCTTCCTGGCACCCGGGTCGGCACCACCGGCCTTCCCCGCGCCCACATCGGCGGCACCGGTCTCCGCACCGCCTGTCTCGGTCACGCCGACGTCCGCGCCGCCCCTGCCGCCCCCCACAGTCCCGGTCTCCGCACCACCCGCCTCGGCACCACCCGTCTCGGCACCACCCGTCTCGGCACCGCCCGTCTCGGCACCGCCCGCGTCGGTGCTGCCGACTTCCGCGCCACCCGCACCGGCCTCCGCACCGCCCATCTCCACCGCGCCCGTCTCCGCACCGCCCGCGTCGGTCACACCGGCCTCCGCGCCACCCCTGCCGACCTCCGCGCCACCCGTCTCGGCACCGCCCGTCTCCGCACCACCCGCCTCCGCACCGCCCGTCTCGGCACCACCGGCGTCGGTCATGCCGACCTCCGCACCACCCCTGCCGACCTCCGGGCCGCCTGCCTCGGCCGTTCCCGGCCCCAGGAGCGCCGGGGACGACGTGCCGGTGTCCGCACCGCCCGTCGAGGCCGCTCCGGTGGCTGCCCGCCCGTCGCTGGCCGACCCGGGTGACCCGGAGCAGGTCCTCGCGGCGTACCGCTGGCGGTTGGACCCGGTCACGCTGCGCGAGGAGTTGACGGAACCGGACGACCTGCGGGCCATCCGGCGACGACTGACCGAGAAGTTGGGTTCGGCGGTCGACAACCGTGCCCGCGCCCGGTTGCTCAGCCTCCGGGCGGTGACCTCGCGGATCCTGGGGGACCTGGACGACGCGCTGGCCGACGGTCGGCTGGCCCTCACGTATGCCGAGGCGACCGGCGAGTTGCGCCGGACCGCGCTGGCCCAGGCCCGGTTGGCCCACGTCCTGCGCTGGCGCGGCGACTTCGCCGAGGCCGACCAACTCTTCGCCCAGGCCAACTCGGTCGAGCTACCCGACCGGCTGCGGGCCGCGCTGCACGAGCACGCCGGGCGGTCGTGTTACGACCAGGGACGGCTCATGGAGGCCTGCGAGCACTTCGAGGACGCGCTCGACCTGCGCGGCGCCGGCGACGCCGAACTGCTGGGGCGGATCCGGGTGGCGCTCGACGCGGTCAGCGCCCGGGCCTCGACGGGCGGCTTCGGGCCGTACCCCCGGAGTCGTGACGAGGTGCTCGACCGCGACCGACCCCCGCTGCCGGAGCGCGACGGGCAGCTGTGGGGTTACGCCGGCCCGGACGGCGACCTTGTCGTCCCCGCCCGGTACGCCGAGGTGCAACCGTTCCACGACGGGCTGGCCTGGGTCCGCCGTCCGGACACCGACCGGTGGTCGCTGATCAACCTGCTGGGTACGACGGTGATCCCGCCGTCGTTCCGGGCGGCGCACCCGTTCAGCGACGGGCTGGCCTGGGTGGTCGGCGACGGCGGCTGGACGGCGATCGACGCGACCGGCACGGTGCAGGTGGCGCCGAACTTCGCCGAGGTGCGCCCGTTCCGCCGTGGCTTGGCCGCGGTCCGACGCGAGGGGTGGGGGGCGGTCGACCGGACCGGCCGGATCGTCGTGCCCACGCGCTACCACGGGTTCGTCACCGAGCTGGCCGACGGCCAGCAGGTCGACGGCTTCACCGAGGAGGGCCTCGCGGTGGTCGACGTGGCCGGACGGCGGGGCGTGGTGGACCGCACCGGCACGGTGCTCGTTCCCCCGGCGCATCCGATGCTGGTCATCCACCCGGTGGCGTTCCTGGTCGCCGACGAGACCGGGCGGTGGGGCGCGTTGGACCGGCGCGGCGCGGCACTGATCGACCCGGTGCACCGCGACCGCGCGGAGGTGCTGGCGGAGATCGACCGACTACTCACCGACGCCAATCCGGTGCTGTGAGTGTGCGGTCGACGCTGGTGATCTAGCGGAGTTAGGGTCGGTACATGGAATTCCGACACCTGGGCCGTTCCGGCCTGCTGGTCAGCGAAATCTCGTACGGCAACTGGATCACCCACGGTTCTCAGGTCGAGGAGGACGCCGCGTTCGCCTGCGTCCGCGCCGCCCTCGACGCGGGAATCACCACCTTCGACACCGCCGACGTGTACGCCGGCACCCGGGCCGAGGACGTACTCGGCCGGGCGTTGCAGAACGAGCGCCGCGAGGGGCTGGAGATCTTCACGAAGGTCTACTGGCCGACCGGGCCGGGCCGCAACGACCGGGGCCTCTCCCGCAAGCACATCATGGAGTCGATCAACGGCTCGCTGCGCCGGCTGCGCACCGACTACGTGGACCTCTACCAGGCCCACCGGTACGACTACAGCACCCCGCTGGAAGAGACGATGGAGGCGTTCGCCGACGTCGTGCACTCCGGTAAGGCGCACTACATCGGCGTCTCCGAGTGGACCGCCGAGCAGCTGCGCGCCGCCCACCCGCTCGCCCGCGAGCTGCACATCCCGCTGGTCTCCAACCAACCTCAGTACTCCATGCTGTGGCGGGTCATCGAGGCCGAGGTCGTGCCGGCCAGCGAGGAGCTGGGCATCGGGCAGATCGTCTGGTCACCGATGGCTCAGGGCGTGCTCTCCGGTAAGTACCTGCCGGGTCAGCCGCCGCCGGCCGGTTCCCGCGCCACCGACGAGAAGTCCGGCGCGGGCTTCATCTCCCGGTTCATGAACGACGACGTGCTCACCCGGGTGCAGCGGCTCAAGCCCCTCGCGGAGCAGGCCGGGCTCAGCATGGCCCAGCTCGCGGTGGCGTGGGTCCTGCAGAACCCGAACGTCTCGTCGGCGATCATCGGCGCGTCCCGCCCCGAGCAGGTCCACGACAACGTGAAGGCGGCCGGGGTGAAGCTCGACGCCGAGCTGCTCAAGGCGATCGACGAGATCGTCGAGCCGGTCACCGAGCGGGACCCGGCGAAGACCGAGTCCCCCGCGCAGCGTCCCTGACGCCGATCCGGTCCGGTCGGCGCGACCCACTCGCGCCGACCGGACCGGCCCGGGTCGATTCAGCTCTGCCAGAAGCGGATCAGGTCGAGGCCGGTGGCGTAGAGCCACGACGGCAGACCGACCAGGTCACCGACCGCGAAGACCGCGTCGAAGAACCAGCCGCCGATACGCGGGTTCCACAACAGCGCGAAGAGCAGGATGAAGCCGTACGGGGCGAACAGGTCGTACATCTTGCGCCACTGCGGGTTGAGCCACGGCTGGATCATGTTGCCGCCGTCCAGACCGGGCACCGGCAGCAGGTTGAGCACGCTGGCGGTGAGCTGGAGGAAGGCGAGCAACGCCACCCCGGCCCAGAACTCCACCGGGCCACCCGACTGGGCGCCGAGTCGCACCGCCGCCACCAGCACCAGCATGAACAGCACGTTGGTCGCCGGGCCGGCGAGGCTGACCAGGCTGTGCCGTAGTCGACCCGGGATGGAGTGCCGGTCCACCCAGACCGCCCCGCCGGGCAGGCCGATGCCGCCGAGCAGCAGCACCACCACCGGCAGCACGATCGACAGCAGCGGGTGGGTGTACTTCAACGGGTTGAGCGTCAGGTAGCCCCGGTGGGCGATGTCCCGGTCGCCGGCCCGGTAGGCCACCACCGCGTGGGCGTACTCGTGCAGGCACAGCGACACCAGCCAGCCGGACACCACGAAGAGGAACACGGTGAACCGGGCGTTGCCGTAACCGTTCCAGGCCAGCACCCCGCTGACCGCGAACAGGGCGACCAGGCCGAGGAAGATCGGGCTGGGCCGGAACGCCGCCCTGGGCACACCGAGGACCAGCCCGTCCGCGCCCGGCCGGTCGTAGGCCATCACTCGGCCGTGGGCAGCAGGCTCATCCGGTATTCCACCCGGTCGTCCTCGACGAGCGCGACCGAGGTGACGCCGGACGTCGCGAGCTCCCGCCAGGTTTGACCGATCCAGGATTCGGCGTCGGCCTGGCTGCCGAACGACTCCGCCGGCCCCTCGACCGTCTGACCGTCCGTGCCCTCGTACCGCCAGCTCCACGCCATGCCGCGTCTCCCCTCGCCGCTGAAGTCCCCGTGGGACGAACCCCCGCCAGCGTAGTCGGCCCGACGCGCAACGGCCCCTCGCTGCCCCCGGCAGGACCCGGCGGGCGGATCAATTCGATCGAGGCCGACCGGTACGGTGGCCCGGTGTTGACTCGGGGAGTGCTGCTCGGCGACCGGTACCGGCTGGGCGAACGGGTGGCGACGGGCGGGATGGGCGCGGTCTGGCGCGGCACGGACGTGCTGCTGGAACGCGAGGTGGCGGTGAAGGTGCTGCTTCCGTCGCTGGTCGCCGATCAGGAGTTCACCGCCCGGTTCCGGGCCGAGGCACGGATGCTGGCCGCGCTGCGGCACCCCGGCGTCGTTCCGGTGCACGACGTGGGGCAGGCCGTGCTCGCCGACGGCAGCCGGGTCGACTACCTGGTGATGGAGTACGTCGAGGGCGAACCGTTGTCCGCCCGGGTACGCGCGTCGGGGCAGCTGAACGCCGCCACCACCATGTCGGTGCTGGCCCAGGCCGCGGACGCGCTGCACACCGCCCACCTCGCCGGCATCGTGCACCGGGACGTGAAGCCGGGCAACCTGCTGGTGAAGGCCGACGGCACGGTGGTGCTGGTCGACTTCGGCATCGCCCGGTCCCGGGACATGGCCGGGTTGACCGCCGCGAACATGGTGCTCGGCACCGCCTCGTACATGTCCCCGGAGCAGGCAACCGGGCAGCCGGTCTCGGCCGCCACCGACGTCTACGCGCTCGGCGCGGTGGCGTACTTCTGTCTTGCCGGACAGCCGCCCTTCCACGGCGACAACCCGCTGGCGGTGGCGCTGCGGCACGCCCAGGAGGAGCCTCCCCCACTGCCGCCGGGCACCCCACCGGCGGTCGCCGCCGTGGTGGCCCGCGCGCTGGACAAGCGCCCCGAGGACCGGTTCGGCAGCGCCGCCGAGCTGGCGGCGGCCGCCGCCGACGCCCGCGACTCGACACTGGCGAGCATCCCGGTCTCGGCCCGCCCACCGTGGGCGTTGGCCGCTCCCACCCCGGGTGTCGCAGCCGCCGCCTCGCCGGCCGGCCCGGCCCCCGCCACGCCGGCCGACCTGGCATCCGCGTCGCCGGGCAGCCTGGCTTCCGCCTCGCCGGCCGGCCTGGCCTCCGCACCGTCGGTCGCGGCGACGCCGCCCGCCGGGTCGGTGTCGGCGGGACCCGCCGGGTCGGTGCCGGCGGGGCCTGCCGGGTCGGTGTCGGCGGGACCCGCCGGGTCGATGTCGGCGGGGCCTGCCGCGCTACGCCCACCGGCGAACGCCGCGGTCGAAGCGACGACCGAGCCGAAGCCGACCCGGGAGGACGCGATCGGGATCGGGCCGGTGGGCCGACGCCGTCCACTGCTGGTCGGGGCCGGCGCTGTCGTCCTCGTCGCGCTCGTCGTCGCGGTGGCCGTGGTGGCGCTCCGGCACGAGGCGACGCCGGATTCCGCGGACCAGCCACCCGCGCTGGCCGGCGGGTCGGCGGCGGTGACCGACGCACCGCTGCCGCGCGGGGACGCGACCACCACCGGGCCCCGACCCAGCGGTACGCCGGGCGCCACCCGCACCGCGACGGCCGACCCGACCGGATCCCCGGCCGACGCGACGGCCAGCGGCGGGCCGGGCCGGACCGCCGGCGCACCGGGCACCACGCCGACCGGTACGACCAGCAGCCGACCGACGCCCGGCCGCACCCCGTCCAGCCGACCCAACCCGTACACGGCGGCGCAGGCGTGCGGCAGCGGCTACCAGGTCATCGACTCGGCGACGCTGACCGGCACCGACGGGCAGCGCAAGGGCCGGGTCTTCCTGACGTACCACTCGGGCACCGGCACCAACTGCGTGGTCACCCTCAAGGACACGGCGGTCGGGACGAAGTCGGCGGTCTCCGCGTACCTGGAGGTGCAGGGGCGGGCCCGGAGCACCGACAGCGGGTCGTTCGACTACTACGCCGGGCCGGTGAAGGCCAGCGCCGCCGGGACGTGCGTGAAGTGGGGCGGTGCCACCGGTGGGGCCAGCTACGGCAGCGGCTTCGAACACTGCGACTGATCGTCGCCGCCCGCGCCGGTGGTTCCGGCCGAAGCGGGAGTTCGCAGGGTAGATCTTGGACGGTTTCCGTTACGCGAGAACGGTAAGTGTCCAAGATTGCCAGCGACGGCGGGTGAAGCGGCCCGGGGTCGCAACCGCGTCCGGGGCGGGAAAATGGACGCTTTCCCGCAATGGTTGCGGAACGGGCTGTGATGTTCGGCAGGGCTGGGGCGACGTGCCCAGCCCCGAGGGATGAGAACTAAGGTACGGGCATGTCCGTAGACGGGTGGAACACGGTCCTGGTGCTCGGCGGTATCCGGTCTGGTAAGTCCGAGTTCGCCGAATCCCTGGTCACCGACGCGCCGGTGGTCCGCTACGTCGCCACCGCGCCCGAGGGCGACCCGGAGGACACCGAGTGGGCGACCCGGCTGGCGGCGCACCGCGCCCGGCGGCCGGGCAGTTGGACCACCGAGGAGACCACCGAGGACCCCCGCCGGTTGGCCGACGTGCTCGCGTCCGCGGAGCCCAACGAGACGCTGCTCGTCGACGACCTGGGCGGCTGGGTGACGGTGCTGCTCGACCCGGAGCACCAGCCCGCCGACGACGTGGCGACGATCGCCGAACTGGCCGACGCGCTGCGCGCCTGCGCGGCGCGGGTGGTGCTGGTCAGCCCCGAGGTGGGGCTGTCGCTGGTGCCCACCACCCCGCTGGGCCGGGCGTTCACCGACGCGTTGGGCGCTGCCAACCGCGCGGTCGCCGACGCCTGCGACGCGGTGGTGCTGGTCGTCGCCGGCCAGCCGGTCTGGCTGAAGCCCGTCGCCGCCCCGGCGGCCCCCGCCAGCGCTGCCGCCCCAGCTGCCCCCGCCAGCGCTGCCGCCCCGGCGACGCCCGCCACCCCGAGCGCCCCGGCGGCCCTCGGCACCCCGAACGCCCCGACGCTCGCCACCGGAACCGCCGCGGCGGCTCCCGCCACCGCACCGGTCGTGCCGACCCTGGCCGACGCCGAGGGCATCCCCGAGGTGCAGCTGCCCGACGTGTTGACCCACACGCCGCCGCCCGCACCCGACCAGGAGCCCGGCAACCCCTGGGCCGCGCCCACCATGGCGCTGCCGATGGTGGCCACCGGGCTGGTCATCCAGCCGGGCATGGAGCTGCCGATGCCCGACGAGTACGCGGGCCCGCAGGCGGTGGACCGGCTGGCCACGCTGGACGTACCGGGCGCCGGGCTGGGCGTGCTGGACCGGGTGGTCGGGTTCGCCGCCGCCACCCAGGGCACCCCCACCCCACAGGCATGGGGCTCGGTGCGGGTGTTGCTGCTGCACGGCGACCACGCCGGCGGAGGGTCGGCCGGTGCCGTCGCCGGTGAGTCGGCGCGCCGGGCCGCGCAGGCCCGCGCCGGCCGGGGCGCGTTGGCGCGGTTGGCCGCCGAGAACGGCGCGAGTCTCCAGGTGGTCGACGTCCCCGCGTCCGCCGCGATGGAGGACGAGCCGGCGTTGACGCCCGACCAGGTCGAGTCCGCGCTGCGCTACGGCTGGCGGTTGGCCGAACAGGCGGCCGACGCCGGCGTACAACTGCTGGTCCTGGGTGCGTGCGGAGCCGGCACCGAGGCGGCGGCCGCGGCGGTGCTCGCGGCGACCGCCGGCGCGGAGCCGCCCACCGTGCTGGGCCGGGTGATCACCGACACCGGCGAGATCGACGACGCGGCGTGGATGGTCCGCTGCGCGGCCGTGCGCGACGCCCTGCACCGCACCCGCCGCTCGTCACGCGGCGCGAAGGACATCCTCGCCGAGCTGGGCGGCGGCGACGTGGCGGTGGCCACCGGTGTGCTGCTCGGCGCCACCGCCCGCCGGGTGCCGGTGCTGCTCGACGGCCCGGTCGGCGTGGCCGCCGGCATGGTCAGCCGCGACCTGGCCGGGCAGGCCCGGCACTGGTGCCTGCTCGCCGACCACGGGGGGCACCCGGCGGTACGGCTCGCCGCCGACGTGTTGGGTCTCACCCCGCTGCTCGACCTGCGGCTGGATCTCGGTGAGGGCGCGAACGCGCTGGTCGCGCTGCCGCTGCTGCGTTCGGTGCTGGCGTTGTCCGCCGCGCTGCCGGTGCACCCGTCACTCGGCGGCGGCGACGAAGCCCCGACCGGCGACGAGCCGGCGTCCACCGAGCCGAGCTACCCCGACACGAACAACAGCGACCCGGACGGCACCGAGCCCGACTTCGCCGAGCCGGAACCGGCCGGCCCGGGACCGGCCAGCACCGGGGCGGACGACCAGCCGGCGTCGGGCCGGCGTGCCGGCTGAGTCGCGGCTCCTCGCCGGGGCCCGGCTGGCGGTCACCACGTTCACCACGGCGCCGGTACGGCCCGGACGGATCGACCGTCCGGTCGCCGGCACCGCGATGGCTCTCGCGCCGGCGGTCGGCGCGCTGCTCGGCGCGCTGCTGGCCGGAGTGCTGCTGCTGAGCGGCGCGTTCGCTCCACCGCTGGTGGCCGCCGGTGTGACGGTCGGTGCCGCCGCGCTGCTCACCCGAGGGCTGCACCTGGACGGGCTCGCCGACACCGTGGACGCGCTCGGCTCGTACCGGCGGGGCGCCGCCGCCCTGGAGATCATGAAGAAGCCGGACGTCGGGCCGTTCGGGGTGGTCGCCCTGGTGGTCGTACTCCTGGTGCAGGCGGCGGCGCTCGCCGACCTGGCCGGACGGTCCTGGCCGGCGTGCGTCGCGGCGGTGGTCACGGCGACCGCCGCCGGACGGTTCGGCGTCACCGTGGCCTGCCGGCGGGGCGTGCCCGCAGCCCGGCCGGACGGGCTGGGCGCGCTCGTGGCCGGCACCGTCGGTCCGGTCGCGCTGGCCGTCGGCGCGCTCGCCGTCGCGCTGCTGGCGGTGCCCGCCGTGCCGGGCCGCCCGTGGCAGGGGCCGCTGGCCGTCGTCGCCGCGCTCGCCGTCGCGGCACCGCTGCTGACACACGTGGTACGCCGGCTCGGTGGGATCACCGGCGACGTCCTCGGCGCGACGGTCGAGGTGGTCACCACGCTGGTCTACCTGGGTCTGGTGCTGTCCGGCTGAACCGGGCACGACCGGCCGGGTAGCGTTCGGCTCGACAGCACCGGCACGGCCACCCGGGGGAACCCCATGCTCATCACTGACGACTTCCTGCCCGTACCGGTGCCGGAGTCGCTCAGCGCGACCTACCTGGTGCCGATGACGGGGCTGCCGAAAGTCAGCGCGAAGACCGCGGTGGCGGCGCTGACCGGCCGACTGGCCGAGCCGGTGCACGGGTTGGCCCGGCAGATGCTCGACAGCCCGCTGATGAGCGTCGACACCCGGCCGATCAGCGAGTTCCCGGAGCTGCCGCCGGACCTGCTCACCGCGTTCGGCGCCACCGAGGAACAGTTGGCCCGCCTGGCCGCGGCGACCCACCTGGTGGTCGTCCAGGCCGAGTACCGGCCGGGCTGGCCGCCCGCGCACGAGTGGGCGGCCCGCGCGGTCGCGGCAGCCGTGGCGGAATCCCACGACGGCGACGTGGTGGACGTCTTCGGTCTGCAGTTCCTCGACCCGGCGACCGCGTTGCGCTCGCTGCCCGACGAGCAGGGCCGGATCCGGCTGGTCGACTGGGTGCTGGTGCCGTACTCGTCCGACACCGAGGGGCTGTGGTTCACCACCAAGGGCCTGCGGCGCTTCGGGTTGCTGGAGTTGCAGACCCAGGGGGTTCCGGACCACCTGACCCGCGCCTGGGGTGCGGTGATGACCGGGGCGGCCCGCCGACTGCTGCGGGACTGGACCGACGGGCTCACCGGCGAGGAGGTTCCGGCGTTCGTGCAGTTGCCGGTGCTCGCCACCGTCACCGGACACGACATCGCCGTGGCGTACGGCAATCCGGAACAGCACGGCGCGACCGCACCGGTGCTGCTGCGTCTGGAACTGGACCCGGCGACCGACCCGGAGGCCGACTCGTTCCTCAGCCTGCGTCCGCCGGCCGGTCACCCGGGCCCGGACGGGCGCTACTACGCGGCCGCCTGCGCGACCCTGTTCTCCGGGATCCAGCCGGACGTGCGCTACGCCCGGTCGGGTGACGCGATGAGTCAGGCGGTCGCCACCGCCCGCGCCGCGCTGGGTGACGCGCGCGCCCGGTTCGTCGCCGGGCAACTGCCCGCGGAGTCGCAGCTGGTGGTCAAGTACGGCCTGCCCGGCGACGACGGCCCGGAGTACGTCTGGGCGGGCGTGACCTCCTGGGAGGCGCCGGAACGGATCGTCGGCGTGAGCGCCAGCGACGCCAACACCGACGAGAGCGTGCGGATCGGCGCCCCGGTCGTGGTGGAGGCGAGCGACGTCGTCGACTGGGCCGTGCTGGACGGCACCGGGGTCATCCAGGGCGGCTGGACCCAGGCGGTCCTGGACTCCGGCGAACCCCCCACCCCCTGACCCCGCTCCCACCCCCTGACCCCGCTCCCACCCACCCCCGCTCCCACCCCGTTGATCATGAGGTTGACGGGCCGTTGAGAGATCAACGCCCCCGTCAACCTCATGATCAACGCCGGGTGGGTGGGGTGGGTGCGGGGGTTAGCGCACTGAGGGGTTTACGAAGGGGGGTTTGGTCAGGGTCAGGGGCGCTCGGCGGCCCCGGATGTCGATCTCGACCTCGTCGCCGTCGGTCAGGTTGGCGTCGGTGTCCACGAGGGCCAGCGCGATGCCCTGCTTCCTCGTCGGGCTGAAGGTGCCACTGGTCACCTCGCCGACCTGCCGGTCACCGACGTGCAGGGTCATCCCCGGACGCGGAATCGCCCGGTCGACGGCCACCAGGCCGCGCAGCGTACGCCGGGGGCCGGCGGCCTTCTCGGCGAGCAGCGCGTCACGGCCCCAGAAGGCCGGCTTGCCCCAACCGACCGCCCAACCGGAGCGGGCCTGCACCGGGCTGATGTCCAGGGAGAGATCCTGCCCGTGCAGCGGGTAGCCCATCTCGGTACGCAGCGTGTCCCGGGCGGCCAGGCCGCAGGCGCGCAGCTCGAACGCGGCACCGGCGGCGAAGAGCGCGTCCCAGACGGCCACCGCGTGCTCGGCCGGCACCACCAGCTCGTAGCCCAGCTCGCCCGTGTAACCGGTGCGGCAGACGGTCAACTCCAACCCGGCCAGGCTCGCGGCGGAGAAGCTCATGTAGTCGTGCTCGGTGGGCAGGCCGAGGGCGGCCAGCAGCTCCGCCGAGCGGGGGCCCTGTACGGCCAGCACGGCGTACGCCTCGTGCTCGTCGGTGACGGTGACCTGCGCGGGCGCGGCGGCGCGCAACCGGCGCACCACCTCGGCGGTGTTCGCGGCGTTCGGGATGAGGAAGACGTGGTCGTCGGCGTACAGGTAGGCGATGATGTCGTCCACCACGCCGCCGGTGGCGTCGTCGCAGCAGAGCGTGTACTGCGCCCGGCCGGGGCCGATCCGGCCCAGGTCGTTGCTGAGGCAGGCGTTGACGAAGTCGGCCGCTCCGGGACCGGTCACCCGGGCCTTGCCCAGGTGCGACACGTCGAAGACCCCGACCGCCGTCCGGACGGCGGTGTGCTCCTTGAGCACGCCACCGCCGGCGTACTCCAGCGGCATCTCCCAACCGCCGAAGGGTGCGAACTTGGCGCCGGCGGCGGTGTGCCGCTCGTGCAGCGGGGAACGTCGCAGCCGGGTCGCGGCGGCGGCGGAGGTCACGTCGGTCATGGGTGGCAACTTACCGGGGACAACGTGGCTGGTTAGCATCGGCGGGAGCCCACTGACGCTGTCGGCGGGACAACCATCACGTCCGGCGGGTAGGTTCCGCCGGAGACCTTCACCGCCGGTACGCGACGCCGCGACCGGCCCGGCCCGCCCGGAGTAGCTTCAGTGACATCACCCCGCACCACCAACCTGAGCCTGGTCGACACCGACCCGGCCGAGCTCGCCGTCGACGCGATCGTCATCGGCCTGCACAGTCAGACCGGAGAGCAGGACGCCACCAGCGGCCTCGCCGGCACCCTGCTGCTCGCCAGTGGCGCGGAGAGCATCGCCGCCGCGTTCGACGGCAAGCTGACCGAGACCCTCGCGCTGCTCGGCGCGACGGGTGGGCCGGGTGAGGTCGTCAAGCTGGCCACGTTGGGCACCGTGACCGCCCCGCTGGTCGTCGCGGTCGGCCTCGGTCCGGAGCCGTCGGGTGCCGCCCCGGCCCCGGAGACGCTGCGTCGCGCCGCCGGCGCGGCGGTGCGGGCCCTGGCCGGCGCGCCGAAGGTCGCCCTGGCCCTGCCGCTGCCGGACGACGCGGACGCGACGGCGGAGCTGCGCGCGGTCGCCGAGGGCGCGCTGCTCGGCGGGTACCGGTTCGCCGGTTACAAGACCCGCCCCCAGCCGACCCGGCGGGAGCCGGTGGCCGAGGTGCTCATCGCGGTGCCGGACGCCGGCGACGCGGGCGCCCAGGCGGAGGTCACCCGGGCCGAGGCGGTGGCGGGCGCGGTCCGCACCAGCCGGGACTGGGTGAACACCGCGCCGAACGAGCTGCGTCCGCCGTCCTTCGCCGACGCGGTCGCCGACGCCGCCCGTGCGGCGGGTCTCGACGTCGAGGTGCTGGACGAGACGGCGCTCGTCGCCGGCGGGTACGGCGGCATCGTCGCGGTCGGGCAGGGCTCGGAGGCCCCGCCGCGGCTGGTGAAGCTCACCTACACGCCGCGGAGCGGTGGCAACGGCAAGCGGGTCGCGCTGGTCGGCAAGGGCATCACCTTCGACACCGGCGGCATCTCGATCAAGCCGGCGCAGGGCATGTGGGAGATGAAGTCCGACATGGCGGGCGCCGCCGCGGTCGGCGCGGCCATGCTGGCGATCGCCGCGCTGAAGCCGTCGGTGGCGGTCAGCGCCTACCTTCCGATGGCCGAGAACATGCCGTCGGGCACCAGCTACCGCCCGGGCGACGTGATCACGATGTTCAACGGCAAGCGGGTCGAGGTGCTCAACACCGACGCCGAGGGCCGCATGGTGCTGGGCGACGCCATGGCCCGCGCCTGCGCGGACGGCACCGACTACCTGTTCGAGACCTCCACCCTGACCGGTGGGCAGGTCATCGCGCTGGGTAAGCGGATGGCCGGCGTGATGGGCACCCCGGAGCTGTGCGAGCGGGTCCAGACGGTCGGGGACGCGGTCGGCGAGCCCGCCTGGCCGATGCCGCTACCGGATGACGTACGCAAGGGCATGGAGTCCGACGTGGCGGACATCTCGCAGGTCAACGCCGGGATGGACCGGGCCGGTCACATGCTGCAGGGCGGCGTGTTCCTGCGCGAGTTCGTCACCGACGACGTGGCCTGGGCGCACATCGACATCGCCGGGCCGGGCTACCACTCCGGCGAGCCGACCGGCTACTGGACCAAGGGCGGCACCGGCGTCCCGGTCCGCACCCTGGTGCAGCTCGTCGAGGACATCGCCACCAACGGCTGACGGATCCGACAGCGAGGGCCCCCGGTTTGCCACCGGGGGCCCTCGCTGTCAGTAGAGCTCGGGGCGACGTTTGCGGCGCTCGTTGAAGTCGCGCATTCGCTGCGGGTAGCCCATCAGTCGCACGTCGTACACCGGGATGCCCATCCGGTACGCGAAGCGCCGGGCGCCGTCCGGGCCGTCGATGCGCCGGCGGGTCCACTCACCGTCGTCGGCGATCAGGATGACGGTGGTCTCGGTCACCGTCGTGCGGGGCTCGATGAACGCCTCGACGCCGCGCCGACTCCGGATGAAGTTCTCCAGATGGTCCAGATCGCCGCGCTCGGCGGCACGGTCATGGCTCGGCACAGCCGTCTGCTTGCGGCGCCGGAACAACCCCACCGGTTCTCTCCCCCAGCTGTATGTCATCGACAACGGTGCCAAGGGTACGTGTCGATGACGTGTCGTTGGGCACCTCGGTACGCACCCTGCGCCCGGTGGTGACAAGATGACCGAGGTGGGGTGTGTCCGTGTTACAACCCCGTGACCCCCGATGCAGCGACGCGACCTGGGAGTTGGACGTGAGCGAGCCGAACGAAGCGACCTTCGACATCGTCATTCTCGGAGGTGGCAGCGGCGGCTACGCGACCGCGCTGCGCGCCGTCCAGCTGGGCCTGAAGGTCGCGCTGGTCGAGAAGGGCAAGCTCGGCGGCACCTGCCTGCACAACGGCTGTATCCCGACGAAGGCCCTGCTGCACGCGGCGGAGATCGCCGACCAGGCCCGCGAGTCGGAGCAGTTCGGCGTGAAGGCCGAGCTGATCGGCATCGACATGGCCGGTGTCAACTCGTACAAGGACGGCGTGATCGCCCGCCTGTACAAGGGCCTGCAGGGCATGTTGAAGGGCAACAAGTCCATCACGATCGTCGAGGGCCACGGCAAGCTCGTCGGCAAGAACGTCGTCGAGGTGGACGGCAAGCGCTACACCGGCCGCAACATCGTGCTGGCCTCCGGCTCGTACGCGAAGAGCCTGCCCGGCCTGGAGGTCGACGGCGAGCGGATCATCACCAGCGACCACGCGCTCGTCATGGACCGGGTGCCGTCGTCGGTGATCGTGCTCGGTGGTGGCGTGATCGGCGTCGAGTTCGCCAGCGTGTGGAAGTCCTTCGGCGTGGACGTGACGATCGTCGAGGCGCTGCCCCGGCTGGTCGCCGCCGAGGACGAGGAGTCGTCGAAGGCGCTGGAGCGGGCGTTCCGCAAGCGGAAGATCAACTTCAAGGTCGGCAAGCCGTTCGAGAAGGTCGAGAAGACCGACAACGGCGTCAAGCTGACCATCCAGGGCGGCGAGACCGTCGAGGCCGAGCTGCTGCTGGTCGCCGTCGGTCGCGGCCCGAACACCGCCGACCTCGGGTACGAGGAGCAGGGCGTCACGATGGACCGCGGCTACGTGCTGACCGACGAGCGGCTGCGCACCAGCGTGCCGAACGTCTACGCGGTCGGCGACATCGTGCCCGGCCTCCAGCTCGCGCACCGGGGCTTCCAGCAGGGCATCTTCGTGGCCGAGGAGATCGCCGGGCAGTCCCCCGCCGTGATCGACGAGGTGGGCATCCCGCGCGTCACCTACTGCGACCCGGAGCTGGCGTCGGTGGGCCTGACCGAGGCGAAGGCCAAGGAGCAGTACGGCGCCGACAAGGTCAAGTCGTACAACTACAACCTGGGCGGCAACGGCAAGAGCCAGATCCTCAAGACCACCGGCTTCGTGAAGCTGGTCCGGGTGGAGGACGGCCCGGTGGTCGGCGTACACATGGTCGGCGCCCGGGTCGGTGAGCTGATCGGTGAGGCTCAGCTCATCTACAACTGGGAGGCCTACCCGGCCGAGGTCGCCCAGCTCGTGCACGCCCACCCGACCCAGAACGAGGCCCTGGGCGAGGCGCACCTGGCCCTCGCCGGCAAGCCGCTGCACTCGCACGCCTGACAATCAACCGCGGCGTCCGGCGACGGGCGAAGATCCCACCAGGGGAATGAAGGAGTCTGGAGAAAATGCCGGTATCGGTCACCATGCCTCGGCTCGGCGAGAGCGTCACCGAGGGCACCGTCACTCGCTGGCTCAAGCAGGAGGGCGACACGGTCGAGGTCGACGAGCCCCTGCTCGAAGTCTCCACCGACAAGGTCGACACCGAGATCCCGTCGCCCGCTGCGGGCGTGCTGAGCCGGATCGTCGTCGGTGAGGACGAGACCGCCGAGGTCGGCAGCGAACTCGCCGTCATCGCCGGTGAGGGTGAGTCCGCCGGTGGCGGCGAGGCCGCCCCGCAGGAGCAGGCCCCGGCCGAGGCGGTCGAGCCGGCCACCGAGCCGACGGCCGCCGCCGAGGGCACCGCCGACCAGGTGGCCCAGGACGAGGCCCCGGCCGACGCGCCGGCTCCGGCCGCCGCCGGGTCGGGTGAGGGCACCGCGGTGAAGATGCCGGCCCTGGGCGAGAGCGTCACCGAGGGCACCGTCACCCGCTGGCTCAAGCAGGTCGGCGACACCATCGAGGTCGACGAGCCGCTGCTGGAGGTCTCCACCGACAAGGTGGACACCGAGATCCCGTCGCCGGTCGCCGGCACGGTGCTGGAGATCAAGGTCGCCGAGGACGAGACCGCCGCTGTCGGCGCCGACCTGGCGGTCATCGGCGCGGCCGGCGGGGCTCCCGCGCAGGCGAAGCCCGCGCCGAAGCCCGAGCCCCAGGCGGAGGCCAAGCCGGCGCCGAAGGCCGAGTCGAAGGTCCAGGAGCCGACGCCGGGCATGTCGTACAACGAGCCGGCCGCGGAGACCGAGAGCTCGGCGCAGCCGGCGAAGACCGAGCAGGCCTCGCAGCCTTCCGCGCCGGCCTCGACGCCGCCGCGCCCGTCCGCCCCCGCGCAGGGTGGCGGCGAGGAGGCCGCCGGGTACGTCACCCCGCTGGTGCGCAAGCTCGCCGCCGAGCACGGTGTCGACCTGTCCGCGCTCAACGGCACCGGCGTCGGTGGCCGGATCCGCAAGCAGGACGTGCTGGAGGCTGCCGAGAAGGCGAAGGCGGCTCCCGCTCCCGCCGCCGCACCGGCCGCCGCTCCCGCGGCGGCTGCGGCCAAGCCGGCCGTCAAGCCGGAGCCCAGCGCGAAGCGGGGCACCACGGAGAAGCTGCCGCGGATCCGGGCGACCATCGCCAAGCGGATGCAGCAGTCGCTGCACGAGACGGCGCAGCTGACCACCGTCGTCGAGGTCGACGTCACCAAGGTCGCCAAGCTGCGGGCGAAGGCCAAGGACTCGTTCCAGGCCAAGCACGGCGTGAAGCTGTCCTTCCTGCCGTTCTTCGCCCTCGCCGCCATCGAGGCGCTGCAGACCCACCCGATCATCCAGGCCAGCATGGACCTGGAGGGTGGCACGATCACCTACCCGGCCGCCGAGCACCTCGGCATCGCCGTGGACACCGAGCGCGGGCTGCTCGTGCCGGTCATCCACAACGCCGGTGACCTCAACATGGGCGGCATCGCCAAGCGGGTCGCCGACCTGGCCGAGCGCACGCGCACCAACAAGATCACCCCGGACGAGATGGCCGGGGCGACCTTCACGCTCACCAACACGGGCAGCCGGGGCGCGCTCTTCGACACCCCGATCGTGCCGTCGCCGCAGTCGGCGATGCTCGGCACGGGTGCCGTCGTCAAGCGTCCGGTCGTGGTCAACGACCCGGAGCTGGGCGAGGTCATCGCGGTCCGGTCGATGGTCTACCTGGCCATGTCGTACGACCACCGGCTGATCGACGGTGCCGACGCGGCCCGCTTCCTGACCGCGGTCAAGGAGCGGCTGGAGGCCGGCAACTTCGAGTCGGAGCTGGGCCTGGCCTGATCCGTCCGTATGCCGAAAGCGGGCGCCCCGGTCGTCGACCGGGGCGCCCGCTTCGATTCCGGCCTCAGCTCTTGAGCAGGGCGGTCGAGACCTGCCAGAGCCGCTCGGCCGCCTCCGGGTCCAGCGCGTAGTCGGCGACCCCGGTCCGCTGGCCCGGCTGGGCAGGGGCGGCCTCCTGGCAGTCCTCGAAGTAGCGCCCGCCCACCTCGTCGAGCAGTGGCGACGCGGCGACCAGCACGGAGGTGGCGGCGCCCTGTTCGACGGTCTTCCAGGCCGCCGCGTTGCCCGCCCGCATCCGGTCCAGTTCCTCCTTGCTGACGTAGCGCTGGAGGTTGGTCTGGATCGCGCCCGGCATCAGCGAGTTGGTGTAGATGCCGTCGTCGGACCAACGCCGGGTGGCCTCCACGGCGAACAGCACGTTGGCCGTCTTGGACTGCCCGTACGCCTGCCACGGCTCGTACTCCCGCTTGTCGTACTGGATGTCCTCGAAGACCACCGGTGAGCGCAGGTGGGCGGCGGAGCTGACCGAGACGATCCGGGCCCCGTCACCGGCGGCGAGTGCCGGGCGGAGCCCGTTGGCGAGCGCGAAGTGCCCCAGGTGGTTGGTGGCGAACTGCATCTCCCAGCCCTGCGGTGTACGGGACAGGGGCGCGGCCATGATGCCGGCGTTGTTGACCAGGATGTGCAGCGGGCCGTCCCAGTTGGCGACGAAGTCGGCGATCGAACCCTGGTCGGCGAGGTCGAGCGGGGCGACCAGGACCCGGTCGTTGCCGGTGGTGCCGGTGATGTCGTCGGCGGCCCTCTGCCCGGCGTCGGGGTTGCGGACGGCCAGGGTGACCTCCGCTCCGGCGCTGGCCAGAGCACGGGCGGTCTCGACGCCGATGCCGGACGACCCACCGGTCACGATCGCCCGGCGCCGGACGAGGTCGACGCCCTTGATCACGTCCATGGCGGTGGAGTGATGGGTGAACGAGGTGCTGATCGGCTTGCTCGTGGTCATGATCCGTCCTTGTCCGGGGTGGGTGGGAGCGACCGGCCCGCTGGCGGAGGCCCGGTCCGGGTGGTTTCCCGGCCGGGGCCGGAGGTAACGCGGGATGCCCCCGCCATCGCTGTTCGCCCCTCCGACCTGCCCGGACGCTGCCAGAGTGGGTGCGTGGGCGGTCACCGGCGGCGTGGGCAGTTGGGACCGGCCGTCCCGATTGCTCCCGGTGCCCGGGTCGACAAGTTCGAGGTCTTCTTCGACCTGGTGTTCGTCTTCTCGTTCTTCATCATCACCAGGGCGACCGCCGCGAACATCACCGGCCGGCAACTGCTGCACGCCGCGCTGGTGCTCGCCGTGCTCTGGTGGATCTGGGTGGTGCACAGCCTGGTCGCCACCCGGGTCCGGCTCGGCGAGGGCTACGTCCCGGTGCTCATGGTGATCGCGATGGTCGCCCTGTTCGCGTTCGCGTTGGGGCTGCCGCAGGCGTTCAGCGACCCGACGGGCGTCGCCGGCGGGCCGATGCTGGTCGCCATCAGCTACGTCGCGGTCCGGGCCGTCCACATGATCCTCTACCAGCACGTGGTGCGGGACAGCCCGCAGGAACGCCGGCAGCTGCGGCGCTTCGCCCCGGAGTTGGCGGTGAGTATCGTGCTGCTGCTGGCCGCCGCGTTGATCCCGCCGCAGATCGCCGACCCCGACGATGCCGCCCTGGTCCGCGACGGACTGTGGATCACCGTGGTGGTGGTGCAGTACGCCACCGGCTTCATCGTCGGCACCTGGGGCTGGGGGGTGACCAGCGCCGAACACTGGACGGAGCGTTACGACCTCATCCTGATCATCGCGCTGGGTGAGTCCATCATCTCCACAGGGGTGGGCGGCAACCTGCTCGGCAAGCCGGTGACCTGGCCGGCGGTGGCCGCCGCCGCACTCGGCATCGTGATCACCGCCGCCCTCTGGTGGGCGCACTTCGACTTCATCGGACCGGCCGCCCGGATCGCCCTGCACGCGGCGGAGGGCGCCCCCCGGGTGGCCATGGCCCGCGACGCGTACGCGTACGCGTACCTGCCGATGATCGCCGGCGTGATCCTCTTCTCCATCGGCAACGAGGAGATCCTGCACAAGATCACCGATCCGGCCGGTGGGATCGGCGAGCGGGTCGAGGGGCCGGCGGTGCCGATGCTCTTCGGTGGGCTGATCTGCTACTTCGTGGTCAACCTGCTGTTCCAGCTGCGTACCCTGCACACCGTCAGCTGGACCCGGGTCGGCGTCATCGTGGTGCTCGTGGCCGCCCTCCCGATCGGTCAGCACCTGCCGGCACTGGGCGCGCTCACCCTCGCGACGGTGATCTGTGTGGGCCTGGTGGCGATGGAGGTGCTGGTGATGTCGCAGTCTCGGCACGCGCTGCGGTCCGCTGTCTTCCAGGAGCGGACCACCCACGAGGCGCACGAGGCCGCCTGGCGTGCGCGGTGGCACGACGTGCCGGAACCCGACGAGCCGACCACTCCGTGACCCGGACGCAGGGTGAAACCGACCCCGGTCGGGCTAGACTCTCGGGCGCAGCGTCGCGGTGCACCCGGCACGAAGGCCGCCGTGGGCACGGAGGCGCGGGGACAGCATGGGACGAACGTGCACCCAACCGGTTCACCGGCCGACCGGCTCGCCGCCGTCGGCAATCAGATGATCGAGATCCACCTCTGGCTCAGCGCGGAACTGGCCCGTCTCCGGGCAAGCCTCGACACCCCGTCGCGGGACCTGCGAGCACACTGTCTGACCTTCTGCACCGCCCTGGGTCGGCACCACACCGGCGAGGACGCCGGCGCGTTCCGGTTGCTGGCCGAGCAGGTCCCCGAACTGCGTCCGGTGATCGCGAACCTGATCACCGACCACGAGGTGGTGGCGGGGATCCTGGAGCGGGTCGAGGCGTTACTGGCCGGCGACGCCGCCGTGCCGGTCGACCAGGTACGCGGTGAGCTGGACGGGTTGGCCGCCCTGCTCCAGTCGCACTTCCGCTACGAGGAGAAGCGGCTGGTCTCCGCCCTGAACGCGCTCACCGGTCGACCCGGGACAGCCGAGGAACTGCTCGGCCTGACCCTGCCGCCGCACGTCCCCGGCTGACTACGGCCGGCTCCGCCCCGCTCCGGCATCCGCATAGCCGCTCTACGGCCCACCTCTCGGTTTCTCTGGGCGACAGCGAGCCGATTCCGCCTACCTGCAACAGCGCTATGGGCTAATTTGTCTTTATAGTCGATGTTAGGGCCCGCCACTCCACGTCTAGTTGAAGGTGGTGTGAGCTGACCGGCTCACACCTGGCTAAGCTCTTCCCATGCTGACTCGGCTCGAGGTACAGGGGTTCAAGAACCTCCTTGATGTGGGAGTCGAGTTCGGTCCCTTCACCTGCATCGCCGGCGCAAACGGCATGGGCAAGTCGAACATCTTCGACGCCATCGAATTCCTCTCATATCTGGCTACCGACTCGCTGGTCGAGGCATCTCAGCGCGTGCGTGGATCGTCGGGCCTCAGAGGCGGCGACCCGCGCGACTTGTTCTGGGACGGGTACAGGGACCACCAACACCGCATCAAGCTCGCCGCCGAAATGATCGTGCCCGCAGAAGTCGAAGATGACTTGGGTACGCCAGCGGAGGCAAGCACCACCTTCCTCCGCTACGAGGTGACCCTCGGCTTCGAACCGCCCGCGAAAGAGGGCAGCATCGGTCGACTTAGTTTGCTAGGCGAGGAACTTCGGCATATCACTCGCGGCGAGGCAGTCCGTCACCTTCGCTTCCCGCATAGCGCGGCCCGTTTCCGAAACGCAGTCGTCAGGGGTGAGCGACGCGGCGGCCCCTTCCTCTCGACCGAGCATCGGGAGACGGGCACAGTCATAAATGTACATGGAGACGGTGGGAGCCGCGGCAAACCGCAGCCGCGGGCAGCTGCCCGTGCGGGCCGAACCGTCCTCAGTTCCGTAACAACCAACGACTATCCGACGATCCTCGCAGCGCGGCGAGAGATGCAGGGCTGGCGTCGGCTTGCCCTTGAACCTTCGGCATTGCGCGCCCCCGACGGTTTCTCAGATGCTCGGTCACTCGGTGCCGATGGTCGCCATCTGGCCGCAAGCCTCTACCGGATTGCAAACGAATCCGGGAGTGACGATCACAAGTCTGACCCGGACGCCGTTTATGCTCGAGTAGCGGGAAGGTTGTCCGATCTCGTCGGTGTAGGAGTCGAGGGAATTGTTGTAGAACTCGACCAGGTCCGCGAAGTCTTCACGCTTTTCTTAGAAGAGCGCGGCAGTCTTCGATTGCCCGCACGTGCATTATCCGAAGGCACACTTCGATTTCTGGCCCTGTGTGTATTGCTCGAGGATCCCAATTTCACCGGCTTGATCTGCATGGAAGAACCAGAGAATGGCATCCATCCGGCCAACCTTCCGGCGATGCTGGAGCTCGTGCGCGACCTGGCCGTCGACCCAAGCGACGCACCGGGACCTACTAATCCATTCCGGCAAGTCATCGTCAATACGCATTCGCCGTGGGTAGTCCAGCTTTGCAATCCTGCCGACCTGCTGCTGGCCGAGGTGCGGCCCCACGTGGGAGCAAACGGTAGACATACCCGGTCGTTGTCATTGTTGCCATTCACTGGCACCTGGCGCGCTGCCGGTGGTCAATCCACTTTCTCAATGGCGGACGTTGTTGCCTACCTAGCTGCACCACCTAACGCGCAGCTTAAACTCCCCTTGGATCTGATCGAATGAGCCGTCGTTCACGCACTGGGCTGTTCATATCAGAAGGCAGCTCTGATCTCCCCTTAGCCGACCTCATCGAGTCCCTCTTCTTCAACCAGGGTGTGACCGTACACTTCAGCAAGCCCGACTTTTCCCTTCTCGGGAGAGTTGCGAAGGATGTACGGTCTCGGGCGGAAGCCGGTCTCGCACTTGTCGGCAGTCCGGTCGATCTAGTCGTGGTTCACCGCGATGCAGATAACGCCGGACGCCATGCCCGACAGCAGGAAATAGTGACAGCAATGAGATCCATCAGTGGAGCGGTCGATTTCATGCCCGTGATCCCGGTACGAATGACAGAGGCGTGGCTACTGCTCGACGAGACGGCGATCCGACAGGTCGCTGGCAATCCGCGAGGACGGATGGATCTTGGCCTTCCCAAACATCATGAGGTCGAGTCGGTCGCTAACCCCAAGCAAATTCTCAGCACCTGCCTACTCAAAGCTGCCGGCGAGACTGGCCGGCGCCGCGACGCCGTGGCGAAGCGGTTCAACCAACATCGCCGCCAATTGCTTGAGCGACTAGAGCCGACCGGCGCCATTGTACGACTGGAAAGCTGGGCCCGCTTAGTTGCTGATGTCGATGAGGTGGTCAAGCGGTGGGGCTCGGCCGAGACCAACTGACGGTTTGGGGCTTTGTGTCGGCTAGCACTCCGTGCAGGCCAATACAAGCAGCTTCGCTAGCTGGCACGGGTCGGGCGCTCGTAGAAGCGGATCTTCTCCCGGAGGTGCTCGTACTGGCGCTGGAGCAGGTCCATCTGCTCCTCGACCCGTACCGCGTGGTGTTGCAGCAGCTCACGACGCTCGTCGGCGGTGTGCTCACCCTCGCGGGCCAGTTGCGCGTAGCGGCGCATCTGCGCGATCGGCATCCCGGTGTCGCGCAGGCAACGGAACAGCTCCAGCCAGCCGAGGTCGTCGTCGGTGAAGATCCGCTGCCCGCCGGCCGTCCGGTCCACGTCGGCGAGCAGGCCGATCTTCTCGTAGTACCGCAGGGTGTCCAGGCTGAAGCCGCTGCGGCGGGCGGCCTCCGAGGGGGCGTAACCGCTCATGTCGCGAGATCGTAGTGCTTGACCTGGAGCGCGCTCCAGGTTGGAGGCTGGTCCGCATGACGACGACACGAACGTTGGGGCGCAGCGGCATCACGGTGAGCGCGATCGGAATGGGGTGCTGGGCCATCGGTGGCCCTCTCTGGGGTGCGGACCGGCAGCCCTTCGGCTGGGGCGACGTCGACGACGACGAGTCCGTCCGCACCATCCACCGCGCACTCGACCTCGGGGTGACCCTGTTCGACACGGCCAGCAACTACGGCGCGGGGCACAGCGAGCGGATCCTCGGGCGGGCCCTGGCCGGCCGACGGGACGACGTGGTGATCGCCACGAAGTTCGGCAACGTCAGCGAGGAGGCCACCCGGCGGGCGCTCGGCACCGACGCCAGCCCGGCCTTCGCGGTGCGCAGCCTGGAAGACTCGCTGCGCCGGCTCGGCACCGACCACGTCGACCTCTACCAACTGCACATCAACGCGCTGCCGGTGCCCGCCGCGCTCGATCTGGTCGACACCCTGGAGACCCTGGTCGGCCAGGGCAAGATCCGGGCGTACGGCTGGAGCACCGACGACCCGGCCTCGGCGGAGGCGTTCGCGGTCGCCGGCCCGCACTGTGCCGCCATCCAGCACGACGAGTCGGTGTTGCGGGACAACGCGGCGGTGCTGGCGGTCTGCGACACCCACGACCTGGCCAGCCTCAACCGTGGCCCGCTGGCGATGGGGTTGCTCACCGGGTCGACCCGGGCGGTCGGGGCGGACGACGTCCGCGGTCGGGCACCGGAGTGGCTGGAGTGGTTCACCGACGGTCGGCCGACGCCCCGCTGGGCGGCACGGGTCGAGCAGGTGCGCGCGGCGCTCACCGCCGACGGTCGGACGCTCGCGCAGGGCGCGCTGGGTTGGCTGTTGGCGCGCAGCCCGCGTACGGTGCCGATCCCTGGCCTGCGCACTGTGGCGCAGGCCGAGGAGAACCTCGCCACCCTGGCGCTCGGACCACTCGACGCCGCGGCGTACGCCGACGTGGAGCGTCTCCTGGCCGACCTGCGTCCGGCCTCGGCAGGCTGAGCACCGTGCCGGTCCGCCGGGTGTCGCCGGGCGAGGTGGGCACGTCGCGGCACCGGGTGAGCGGGCGGCGGAACGTGTGGTCCGCGGGCTCGACGCATCCAACCTGCCGTCCGTACCCGAAGATATGAGCATGCGGATCCTTCTGGCCGGCGCGTCCGGCTTCCTCGGCACCCGGTTGGCCGATCGCCTGACCGCTGACGGACACCAGATCACCCGGCTGGTCCGGCGTCCGCCGCGTACCCCCGACGAACGGCAGTGGGACCCGGCCGCCGGGCAGCTCGACCCGGCTGCGGTCGCGGAGGCGGACGCGGTGGTCAACCTGGCCGGCGCGGGCGTGGGCGACAAGCGCTGGAACGACGACTACCGGCGGTTGATCCGTACCAGCCGGGTGGACAGCACCACCACGCTGGCGACCACCATCGCCGGGCTTCCCGCCGGCGAGCGCCCCCGGGTGTTGCTCAACTCCTCGGCCGTGGGGTGGTACGGCAACACCGGCGACCGGGCGGTCGAGGAGGACGCGCCGGCCGGTGAGGGTTTCCTGGCCGACGTCTGCCGGGTGTGGGAGGCCGCGACCCGGCCGGCCGAGGACGCCGGGGTACGTGTCGTGCGCCTGCGTACCGGCCTGCCGCTGCACCGCGACGGTGGTCTGCTCAAGCCGCAGTTGCTGCCGTTCAAGCTGGGCATCGCGGGCCGGTTGGGCAGCGGCCGGCAGTGGCTGCCGTGGATCTCGATGGAGGACTGGCTGGACGCGACGCGCTTCCTGCTGGACCGCGACGAGATCTCCGGCCCGGTCAACGTGGTCGGGCCGAACCCGGTGACGAACGCCGAGTTCACCCGCGAGCTGGCCCGACAGCTGCACCGGCCGGCGATCATCCCGATCCCCGCGCCGGCGCTCAAGGTGGTCCTCGGCGGCTTCGCCCACGAGGCCCTGACCAGCACCAGAGTCCTCCCAAACGTCCTCACCCAAGCCGCCTACCCCTACCACCACCCCGCCCTCCCGGCTGCCCTGGCCGCGGCCCTGAAGGACTGACCAGCGCCGCCACCGCTCGCGTTGATCAAGAGGTTTGCGTCATCCGGGGGCCGGAATCTGACGCAAACCTCTTGATCAACAGGGTCTGGGGAGGGGTCAGCAGCCGATCACCCAGTAGTTGGCGGCGGTCTGCTTGAGGGCGCTGGTGTAGAAGGTGTTGTAGAGGCCCATCCGCTGGTTGGAGCCGTTGGCGTAGGCGTATCCACCGGACTGGTACGCCCGGCCGGCCGCCACGTGCGCGTAGTTGCTGGCCGTCACGCAGGTCGCCGGCACGGTCGGGGTGGGCGTCGGGGTCGGCGTGACCGTCGGGGTCGGGGTCGGGGTCACCGTGGGCGTGGGGGTCGGGCCGGTGCCGCCGCCGTTCAGGCCGAAGAAGAGCGCGTCCCGGTACGTCGAGCAGATGGTGTCCAGGAAGTACGCGGCGGCGGTGCCGCACTGGTCCGCGCCGGAGCCCGGGTCCACGGGGGTGCCGTGGCCCATCCCGGAGACCCGGTACAGGCGTACGTCGTCGTTGCCGTACACCTCAAGGGTCGTGTTGCCGGGCAGCGACGACGTGCTGCTCGGGGTCTGCGAGACCCCGCGCACGTTGGTCCACTGGTCGCGGGACTCGGTGCCGTTGAGCGGGGTGACTGTGGTGTCCGAGGTGCCGTGCCAGATGGCCACCCGGGGGCGCGGGCCGGTGTAGCCGGAGTACGCGCCGCGCACCAGGTCGCCCCAGGCGGCCGGGGTCCTGTCCGCGCCCGGGTTCATGCAGCTGAACGCGTTGACCATGCTGGTGGCGCAGCGGTACGGGATCCCCGCGATGATCGACCCGGCGGCGAAGACGTCCGGGTAGGTGGCGAGCATGACGGCGCTCATCGCCCCGCCCGCGGAGAGACCGCTGACGTAGACCCGGGAGCCGTTCACGCCGAAGGTGGCCTTGGCGTGGTCGACCATCTGCTTGACGGACAGCGCCTCACCCTGACCTCGGGTGGTGTCCCCGGCCTCGAAGAAGTTGAAGCAGGAGTTGGCGTTGTTGCCGGAGGGCTGCTGGGCGACGATCAGCGTGAACTTCCACTGGTCGGCGTACTTCTGCCAGCCCGAGTTGGAGAAGTAGCCGGAGGCGTTCTGGACGCACCCGTGCAGGAGGACGACGGCCGGGGAGTTGGCCGGCAGGTTGTCCGGCCGGTAGGCGTACATGGTGAGGTTGCCCGGGTTGGAGCCGAACCCGGTGACCTGGGTGAGGGTGGCGGCCTGGGCGGGTGCGGCGACGGCGACCACACCGGCCAGGGCCAGGGAGAGCCCGGCGACCGCGCCGATCAGCCGGGTGAGGGTGGACGAGGAGCGGCGCACGGCGGCCTCCTGGAAGGGGCGGACTGTGAACTGGGTCACGGTCGAATTGCCGAGACGTTACGACGATGTGTCGCCGCTATGACATGGGGCACACTCACACATTCACGGCGACCGCTGTGTGCGCCGAACCAGCGGGCGGCGGAACCGCCGGTCTGACCGGCGTGTCCAGGTCCGGTTGGTAACGTCCGCTGCGTGCCGTCCTCCCCGTCGCTGGCCACCGGGCCCGCACCAGCGTCACCGCCGCGCGTCGTCCGGGACCGCCGGGCCGACCTCATCGTCGTGGTGGTGGCGCTCGCGCTCGCCGTCTGGGTGACGAGTGGCCTGTGGCGGGACCCGAACACCCGCACCATCACCGTCAACTCCAGCGACCAGGCACTCTTCGAGTGGCTGCTGGCCTTCGGCGGGCACGCGGTCACCCACGGGGACAACCCGCTCTTCACCTACCTGATCAACGTCCCGGACGGCGTGAACCTCGCCGTCAACACCTCGATCACGGTGTACGCGGTGGTGTTCGCCCCGCTCACGTACCTCATCGGGCCGCCGGCGACGTTCCTGGTGATCCTCACCCTGAACCTGTTCGCCACCGCGCTGGTCTGGTATTGGTTCCTCTCCCGGCACCTGGTCCGCAGCCGGCTGGCCGCCGGGGTCGGCGCCCTGTTCATCGCCTACTCCCCCGGCATGGTGTCGCACGCCAACGCCCACCTGAACTGGACCGCGGGCTGGCTGGTGCCGCTGCTGATCTGGCGGCTGTTCGCGCTACGCCGGGCGGGGCACTGGCTGCGCGACGGGGTGATCCTCGGCGTGCTGGTCGCGGTGGCCTTCTCGATCGCCGCCGAAGGGCTCTTCTTCACCGCGTTGGCACTCGGCGTGTTCGTCGCCGTCTGGGCGCTGCACCCGGCCCACCGCGCCGAGGCACGCGCCGTGCTGCCCAATTTCCTGCGCGGGCTCGGGGTGACCGCCGTGGTCGCCGGCGTGCTGCTGTCGTACCCGCTGTGGTTGCACTTCGCCGGACCGCAACGGTTCCACGGCACAGGTTTCGACCCGGTGATCCACTCCGAGGACATCGCGGCGTTCGCCGCCTTCCCCCGCCGCTCGCTGGCCGGCGAGGCGGGGCTCGGCACCTCGCTCGCACCGAACCCGACGGAGGAGAACTCCTTCTTCGGCATCCCGCTGCTGATCCTCACCGTGGTCTGCTTCGTCGCGCTCTGGCGACGGGCCGACCCGAGCCGCCGGGCCACCCTCTGGGCGCTGGGCGCCCTCGCGGTGATCTTCTCCGTGCTCTCCTTCGGCCCGGTCGCCAAGGTCGACGGGCACCGCACCGACCTGCCCATGCCGTTCGACGTGCTCGGCCAACTGCCGGTGGTGAACGCCGCGCTGCCCGCCCGGCTGGCGCTGATCGTCGCGCCGGTGATCGGGCTGGTGCTGGCGTACGCCGTCGACCGGTTGCGCGCCGCGCCGCCCCGGCACCGCTCCACGGAGCTGGCCTGGCTGATCGGGTTCGCGGTGGCCCTGGTGCCGTTGCTGCCCACCCCGCTGCTGACCGACGAGCGGGAACCGATCCCACGGTTCATCACCTCCGGTACGTGGCGTGAGTACGTCTCACCGGACGGGGTGCTCACCCCGGTGCCGCTGACCGTCGACATCTACCCGGACGGCCAGCGCTGGCAGGCGTACGCGTTGTCGCACCGGCAGGGCGAGTTCGCCATTCCGGGCGGCTTCTTCCTCGGCCCCGGGGGGCCGGACGGGCGTGGCCGGATCGGCCCGATCCCGCGCACCCTGAGCGCCCTGATGGACCAGGCCGGTCGGACCGGCCTGGTGCCGATCATCACCGACGGGACCATCCGGGAGGTCCAGTCGGACCTGCGGCACTGGCGGATTGAGACGGTGGTGCTCGCCGACGAGGTGCACGGCGCGAAGTTCGAGGTCGACGAGGAGGCGCTGCGGCGCACCGGGACCGCCCTGTTCGGCGAACCGCAACGGGTCGACGACGTGTGGCTCTGGCGCATCCCGCCCGCCGACCGGTGATAAGCCGACTTCGGGTGTGACCAGGCCCTGGTGAGGCGGCTCACCAGGGATGATCGACCCGGACGGGACTAGGCTGGTTGCCGTGACAACGACGACCCCCGGCCTGACGGCCGTCCGTGCCGGTCTGCTCGACTACCAGGCCGCCTGGGACGAGCAGCGGAGCCTGCACGAGTCGGTGGTGGCCGGCGAGCGCGGCGACACGGTGCTGCTGCTGGAGCACCCGAGCGTCTACACGGCGGGCAAGCGCACCGAACCGTGGGACCGGCCCATGGACGGCACCCCGGTCGTCGACGTGGACCGCGGCGGCAAGATCACCTGGCATGGGCCGGGGCAGCTCGTCGGTTACCCGATCCTGCGCCTGCCCGACCCGGTGGACGTGGTCGCCTACGTACGCCGGACCGAAGAGCTGCTCATCGACGTGTGCGCCGAGTTCGGGTTGACCGCCGGCCGGGTCGAGGGGCGCAGCGGGGTCTGGGTGCCCGCTGACGACCGGGGGCCGGCCCGCAAGGTGGCCGCCATCGGCATCCGGGTGGCCCGGGGCGTCACCCTGCACGGCTTCTCGATCAACTGTGACTGCGACCTGACGTACTTCGACCGGATCGTGCCCTGTGGCATCCGTGACGCGGGCGTCACCTCGCTCACCGCCGAACTGGGCCGCCCGATCACCGTGGCCGACGTGCTGCCGGTCGTCGAGCGCCGGCTGTCCACCCTGATCGAAATCTGAGCGCACAGCCGGCGCACGACCCTACGGGGTCAGGCGGTGCAGGTCCCGCGGGAACGCGGTGACCTCCCGGATGTTCGCCGCGCCGACCAGGCGGGCGACGAAGCGTTCCAGGCCGATGGCGAAGCCACCGTGCGGCGGCATGCCGTGCCGGAACGCGTCCAGATAACCGGCGTACGGCTCGGTCGGCTCGCCCCGGGCCGCCAACGCCGCCAGGTAGTCGGCGTGCCGGTGCAACCGCTGCCCGCCGGTGACCAGCTCCAGACCACGGAACAGCAGGTCGAACCCGTTCGAGTACGCGGGCCGCGCCGGGTCGGGGTGGGTGTAGAACGGTCGCTTCGCCATCGGGTAGCCGGTGACGAAGAGGAAGTCCGAGCCGTGTTCGCGGCGGGCCCACTCGCCCAGCGCGCGTTCGTGGGCGGGCGCGAGGTCCGGCTCGTCGGCGGGCGCACCGGCGATCGCCAGCGCCTCGGTGAAGTGCACCGCCGGGATCTCCGCCGGCACGACCGGCACGTCGACGCCGAGCGTGGTCAGCGCGCCCCCGGCCCGCTCGCCCACGGTGCCCAGCATCCCCGCCAGCGTGTCGCGCAGCACCCGCATCACGTCGCAGTGGTCGGCGACGAAACCCAGCTCCGCGTCGAGCGACGTGTACTGCGCGAGGTGCCGGACGGTGTCGTGCGGCTCGGCCCGGAAGACCGGCCCCACCTCGTAGACGCGTTCGAAGACACCGACCATCAGTTGCTTGTAGAACTGCGGTGACTGGGCCAGGTACGCGGGCCCGCCGAACCAGTCCAGCGCGAAGACGTTCGCCCCGCTCTCGGTGGAGGAGCTGACGACCTTCGGGGTGTGGACCTCCACGAACCGCTGGGCGTCGAGGGCGGCCCGGAACCCGGCCACCGCCGCCGCCGAGATCCGCAGCGCGGACGACCGGGTGGGGTGCCGCAACGCGGTCGGGGCGTTGTCCAGCTGGGTGGGCAGGCTCGCGGTGAGCGCCGGCCGGTACAGGTCGAACGGTGGCGGCACGGCGGGCGGCCCGAGTGGTCGTACCGCCGGGTCGGTCAGCTCGACCCCGGCGGGCGCGGTGTCGTTCGCGGTGACCGTCGCGGTGACCTCGACGACCGTCTCCTCGGTGAGTTTCTCCAGCTCGGCGCGGACGGCCGGGTCGGTGACGACCACCTGGGCCAGGCCGGCGGCGTCCCGCACGATCAGGAAGGCCACCGACTTGAGCAGTCGGCGGCGGTGCACCCAGCCGGCGATACGCACGGTCTCGCCGATCCGGACGGGCAGGTGGTGGGACAGGGTTCTCTGCATGGCGTGCTGCTCCTCGGTCGATCGCCACGCCGTCGCCGCCCTGGGGAGGCGATGCGTCGCGTCAGCCCCAGGGAGGTGTGGGCGAGCGGGATCCTCGCGGTGCCACCACACCTTCACCCCCGCCGGAGCGGGGGCCTCGTTCGTCGCCTGATGACCGGGGCCAGCCGGGCGGGCTCTACTGGGCCTCGCGGCCGTTCTGCCCGCAGCTCGGGAGGGTCTTCACGCACCGGCACCAGACCGCCTCTCAGCAACCGGCGGCTCTCTGCACTGGCGGGTCGGGGCGCTACTCGGCTCCGTCGTCGCTGTTGGCGCTGACCGTAGCACCCGAAACCCTCTCGTGTGACGCCCATTTTCGACATGCCGGTGTCCGGCGTCACAACATCTGCGGCGTGACGCCGGTCGCCCGACGCACATAGACACCCGCCGTCCGGCGTAGGCTCGTTTTCGTGACGATCGAGCACTCCGCGCCGACGACCGGCCAGGCAGCGCGTACCGCAACGGCGGCCCCCGAGGGGCGGCGCCTGCTGCGCATCGAGGCGCGCAACGCCGAGACGCCGATCGAGCGCAAACCGCCATGGATCAAGGTCAAGGCCAAGATGGGGCCGGAGTACACCCAGCTGCGCGGGCTCGTCTCGCGCGAAGGGCTGCACACCGTCTGCCAGGAGGCCGGCTGCCCCAACATCTACGAGTGCTGGGAAGACCGGGAAGCCACCTTCCTCATCGGTGGTGACCAGTGCACCCGGCGCTGCGACTTCTGCCAGATCGACACCGGCAAGCCGGCCGAGTTCGACGCCGACGAGCCGCGTCGCGTCGCCGAGTCGGTGGTCTCGATGGGCCTGCGGTACGCGACCATCACCGGCGTCGCCCGCGACGACCTGCCCGACGGCGGCGCGTGGCTGTACGCCGAGACCGTCCGGCAGATCCACGCCCTCCAGCCCGGCTGCGGCGTCGAGCTGCTGATCCCGGACTTCAACGCCGTCCCCGAGCAGCTGGCCGAGGTCTTCGGTTCCCGCCCGGAGGTGCTGGCTCACAACGTGGAGACCGTGCCGCGCATCTTCAAGCGCATCCGCCCGGCCTTCCGCTACGACCGTTCGCTGGACGTGATCCGGCAGGCCCGCGCCGACGGCCTGGTCACCAAGAGCAACCTCATCCTGGGCATGGGCGAGGAGCGGGCCGAGGTCTCGCAGGCGCTGCGCGACCTGCACGACGCCGGCTGTGAGCTGATCACCATCACGCAGTACCTTCGCCCCTCCCCCCGGCACCACCCGGTGACCCGGTGGGTCAAGCCGGAGGAGTTCGTCGAGCTGCGCGAGGAGGCCGAGGAGATCGGCTTCGCCGGGGTGATGAGCGGGCCGCTGGTGCGTTCGTCGTACCGGGCCGGCCGGCTCTACCAGCAGGCCATCGACGCACGCGCCGCCGCGTCGGTCGTCACCGCCTCCTGACCCACCGGCAGCGCCGCACGGACCGTGCGGCGCCCGGGTGTCATGATCGTGCGATGACCGCCGGGGTACGCGAGCAGCCGCGCGACGCAGGTCGTCCGCTGCCCGTCGCACGCCTCGGACTGGTCGGCTGGCTCACCGCGGTGGTGCTGCTCGCCGGGGTGGGTTACCGGCTCTGGCTGCTGGCCCACACGACGCCGCCGACGAACAGCGACGAGGCCACCATGGGGTTGGCCGCGCTGCACATCGTCCGGGGCGAGGGCTTCCCGGTCTGGTTCTACGGCCAGGCGTACATGGGCACGCTGGAGGCGTACCTGGCCGCGCCGGTGTTCGCACTGGCCGGTGGGCCGTCGCTGGTCGGTCTGCGACTGCCCACGCTGGCGCTGTACGCCGTGTTCCTGCTGCTGGCCTGGCGGTTGACGCTGCGACTGACCGGGGACCGGTGGTTCGGGCTGCTGGTGGTGGCGTTGCTGGCGTTCGGCTCCGACCGGATCGTCAAGAACCAGCTCATCGCCGGCGGCGGGTACCCCGAGATGAACGCGGCCGGGGTGGCGCTGGCCGTCCTGGCCGTGGACCTGGCCACCGGCCGGCCGGGTCGGCGACTGGCCCGCTGGGCGGCCTGGGGGTTCCTGGCCGGCCTGATGCTCTGGGTCGACCCCCTCGTGCTCCCGTACGTGCTGGCGACCGGGGCGGTGCTCGTCGGGTTCCGTCGGCGGGAGCTGTGGGGTGCAGCCGGGGCGGCGCTCGGGGCGGCGGCCGTGCTGGGTGCGGCCCCGCTGCTGCTGCACAGCCTGCTGAACGGACGCAACCCGCTGCACGCGGTGCTCGCCGCCAGCGGCGCCAACGCCACCGCCGGCTGGGCCGACCGGTTGCACGGCGGCCTGCTGCTCGGCCCGTCGCTGGGAATGGGCTTCTGCGATCCCGGGCGATGCGCCACCTGGCAACTCTGGTGGGCGCTCGCCCTGCCGCTGCTGCTGGCCCTCGCTGGCGGCACCGCCTGGTGGGCCCTGCGCTCGCCCACCCCGACGGATGCCGTCGGCGCCGCGGAGCCTGCCGGCGCTTCGGGCTCCGCCGGTGCTGCTGAGCCTGGGGTGTCGGCCCGGGTGGCGGCGGCGGTCCGGCTGGCGCTCGTGTTGGCGGCGGTGGCCACCGTGGGCGCGTACACAGTGAGCAGTTCCGCCGGCCTGACCCCGGTGGAGAGTTCCCGCTACCTGTCCTGCCTGCTCATCTCCCTGCCGGCGCTGCTCTGGCCGGTGTGGACGGTGGCCCGGGACGGGCTTCGTCGGGCGGCGACCGGCCGGGGCGAGGTCTCCTCGACGGTGGCCCGCCCGGTCGCGGTGGCCACCGCGGTCGCGGTGGTGGTGCTCGTCGCCACGGTGGGCACCGCCGCGCACGCCACCTGGCGGGCAGCGCAGACCGCACCGGCGACCCGGGCCGCCGCGGCCCACCACAGCGAGTTGGTCAGCACACTGCGTCAGCTCGGCGTGCGACACGTCCGCGCCGGCTACTGGACCTGCAACCGGCTCATCTTCGCCAGCGCCGAGCGGGTGCTCTGCGCGGTCGTCGACGACAGTGCGCGCCCCGGCTTCGACCGCTACCCCGCTTATCGCCGGGAGGTGGACGCCTCGGCAGCGCCGGCCTGGGTCGCGCCGGCCGGATCGCCACTGGCGGACGTGCTGGACGAGCGCCGGCGCGCGGGCGACCTGGACCTGGTCACGATCGACGGCTGGCGGATCTACCTGCCCCGCTGATCCCACGCGTTCGGTGCGTCAGCGCGGCGGGGTGGCTTCGGTGAGCAGGCCGAGGCGGTGGGCCAGGGCGGCGGCCTCCACGCGGTTGGTCACGTCCAGCTTCGCGATGATCCGGGAGACGTGCACGCTCGCCGTCTTCGGGGAGATGAACAACTGCTCGGCGATCCGGCTGTTGCTGTGCCCCTCGGCGACCAGCAGCAGCACCTCCCGCTCCCGCGCGGTCAGCAGATCGGTGCCCGCCCCACCCTGCCCGAGGGCACGCAGGCCGACCCGCCGCGCCAGGGTGCCGGCCGCCTCCATGAGCGGTACCGCCCCCAGTCGCTGACCGATCTCGGCGGCCTCGGTGACCGCCGCCGCCGTCTCGTCGCGCTCCCCGGCGGCGGCAGCCGCCTCGGCCAGCGCCACCAGCGCACGGCCCAGCGGGTAGGGCTGCCCGTCGGCCCGCCACGCCTCGACCGCCGTACGCCAGGCCGGCAGTGCCTGGTCGCCGACCGCCAGCAGCGCGGTGACCTGGGCGGCGTGGGCCCGCGCCGCCGGGTGCCGGGCGGGCAGGTCGGTGGCGAGCGCCGCCACGGCCACCGCGAGGTCGCGGTCACCGACCCGGGCTGCGGTACGCGCGACCGCGCTGAGCACCGGCCACCCCTCCCGGGGGAGCTGCGGCAGGCTGTCGTCGACCACGGCGACGCGGGCGGCCCGGACCGCCTCGACCTTGTCGTCGCCGGCCAGCGCGGCCTCGATCGCCAGTTCGTGCAGGGGCAGGCGGTGGTTCGGCCACAGGTAGGGCCGGCCGAGGAAGGTGAGCGCCCGGTCGACCAGTTCGTCGGCGCCCGGGTGCGCCCGGGCCAGCCGCAGTCCGGCGCTCAGCTGGAGCCAGTGCAGCCCGGTGACACCGGACAGGTCGATGCGGGCGGCCTCCGCGCACACCGCCTCGGCCTCGTCCCACCGGCCCAGCGCGATCAACGCCTCGGCCCGCTTGGACAGCAGGTACGCCCCGGTGGAGCGGCTGATCCCCACCCGCCGCGCTTCGGTCACGCCGGCCTCGGCAGCCTGCGCTGACTCGGCGTAGCGGCCCAGCTCGCAGAGCATGTCCGACTCGAACACCAGGGCGAGCACCAGGGCCGGGGCGTCGCCCGCCGCACGGGCAGCGGCAGCCGCGCGGCCCAACTCGGCCAGCCCTCCGGTCAGGTCCCGCTCGCCGTGGCACAACAGTGCGATCCGCGTCGACAGCAGGGCGGCGTGTTCGCCGAGCGCCTCGGCGTCGTCGGCGGCCTCGGCGGCGACCCGGGCCGCCTTCTGCGGGTCGGTCTTGACCAGGTGCGCGGCGATCTCGGCCAGCAGCCGGGCCCGCTCCGCGCTCCGAGGGCTGGCGGCTGCCAGCCGGTACGCCTCGTCCAACTCCCGGCCACCGTCACTCTTGCCGAGCAGGGCCATCAGTCGGCCGCTCTGGTCCAGCAGGCGGGCGGCGCGCAGCGGCGCGGCGTCGGCGTCCACCTCGGCCAGTCCGGCGCGGGTCAGGGTCTTGGCGCGGCTGAAGTCGCCGGCGGTGACCGCCGCCTCCAGGGTCTGCTCCAGCAACGCCAGGTGGTCCATGCCGAGCAGGTCGGCGGCGTCGGGCACCAACTCCCACAGCTCCAACGCCCGCTCCAGCAGCCGGCGCTGCTCGGCGTACGCGTACCGGTCGGCGGCGGCGCAGGCCGCGGCCTTCGCGGCGACGAGGGCACGCGGGTGGTCGTGCGCGGCGTGCCAGTGGTGGGCGATCTCGGCCGGGGCCCGCCCGGCGGCGACCAGGTGCGGCTGCGCCTCGATCGCGGCGGCGAAGCGGGCGTGTAACCGGGCGTGCTCGCCGGGGAGCAGCTCGTCGTGTACGGCCTCGCGGACCAGCGCGTGCCGGAACTCGTAGTCGCCGTCGCGGTCGGCCACCACCAACTGGGCGGCGACGGTGGCGCGCAGCGCCTCCTCCAGCTCGACGTCGGGCAACCCGGCGACCTCGGCGATCAGGTCGTGGGCGAACCGCGTGCCTCCGGCGGCGGCGATGCGCAGCACCCGTTGAGCCGACTCGGGAAGGCGCTCCACCCGGGCCAACAGCAGGTCACGCAGCGTCTCGGGGAGCGCGGCGCAGCCCACCGGGTCACCGGCGACGGCCAACTCCTCGATGAAGAACGGGTTTCCCTGGGTGCGGTTGTGGACGTCGTCGACGGCCCGGGCGGACGGCTCGGAGCCGAGCAGGTCGGCGAGGATCGCCGCGGTGCCGTCACGGTCCAGTCGCCCCAGGTCGACCCGCTCCACACCCCGCGCCCGGTCCAGTTCGGCGAGGAACGGACGCAGCGGATGCCCACGCTGCAGCTCGTCGGTGCGGTAGGTGCAGACCAACAGCAGCCGGCCCGGCCGGGCGGCCCGGACCAGGAAGCCGATCAGGTCCCGTGTGGACCGGTCGGCCCAGTGCAGGTCCTCGATGATCAGGACCAGTGGGCAGGCGTCGGCGAGCCGCAGGAACAACTCGGCGACCAGGTCGAACAGGTAGCCGCGCGGGGCGTCGCCCAACGGCAGGGCACGCGGACCGGCCAGCGCCGCGGACGCCCGGCCCAGCTCCGGCAGCAGCGGCGCGAACTCGGCCTCGTAGCCGGCGAAGACCTCGGGGCCGTCGGCGCGCAGCACCGCACGCAGCGCGGCGGCGAACGGAGCGAACGGCAGGCCGGCCTCGCCCAACTCCAGGCACTGACCGACGAGCACCCGGGCCGTGCCACCGACGGCCTGGCCGGCGAACTCCTCCAACAGCCGCGTCTTCCCCACGCCCGCCTCGCCACCGACCAGCACCGTGGTCGGCTCGCCCGCCCGGGCGCGACCCAGCGCGTCCCGCAGCGCCGCGAGCTCGCGATGGCGGCCGACGAGGACGGAGCTGGCTGCGCGTACGGTCACAGGTTCGAGCATGCCATGACGATCCGCGCGGCCCGCCCCGCCGATCGGCCGCTGTCCGAGCAGCGGGGCGGGTTCGAGTCGACCACCCGGCCCGGGCAGGCCAGCCGACCCGGGCAGGCCACCCGGCCCGGGCAGGCCAGCCGACCCGGGCAGGCCACCCGGCCCGGGCGGGCCAGCCGACCCGGCGGGCGGGCTCGGCCGCTGGTCGGGCTCGGCCCTCACAGCTGACCGGACGGGCGGGCTCGGCCGAGGGTCGGGATCGGCCCCGGCGGCTGACCTGGTGGGGGCGGTCACCGGCGGGCGTCGCCGGTGCGACCGGCCTGCCTGCGCCGACCCAGCCAACCTCTGCTGACCGGCCGGGACAGCGACCGGGCGAGCCGGTCCGCCGCCGCGTCGGCGCGCAACTCGGCGGAGTGGGAGCGGTGCAGGGTGAGCATGAAGTCTGCGTCGTTGCCGAACATGTCGGGCTCCTTCGTCGTGTCGTCGTCCTCTGCTGACGACTCTTCGCGCGAAGGCCCCATCCGGGCATGGGCACGACGCCTCATCTTCCCGGTCGGCACCCTCCTTACCCGTCCGGTCCGGGCGCGTGAGGCGACGTAAGGTACTCAGTTGCCCCAGCACCCGGACGCGGATCAACGGGGCAGGCGGCGACCACTAGACTCTGCGGCATGGCAAAGCCCCAGGAGAAGGTCTCGTTCGGCCAGCGGCTGAAGCAGATCGGGATGGTGTTCCAGTTCACCGCCAAGCAGGACCGGTGGTTCGCGCCGCTGGTCGCCGCCGCGGTGCTGCTCCCGCTCGCCCTCACCGTGGTCGCGGTCATCTTCTGGGGCTGGATCTGGCTGCCACTGGGCATCCTGTTCATCCTGCTCGCGGTGCTGATCGTGCTCAACCTGCGGTCCAACAAGGCGATGATGAACGCCGCCGAGGGGCAGCCCGGCGCGGCGGCGCAGATCATGGAGAACATGCGCGGCGACTGGCGGGTGACCCCGGCGGTCAGCTCGACCACCCAGATGGACATGGTCCACCTGGTGATCGGCCGCCCGGGCGTGATCCTGCTGGCCGAGGGCAACCCGCAGCGGGTGCGCGGCCTGCTCGGGCAGGAGAAGCGGCGGCTGGCCAAGGTGATCGGCTCCGCTCCCCTGCACGACTACGTGATCGGGCAGCAGGAGGGCGAACTGCCCATCCGCAAGCTCCGGACGACACTGCTGCGCCTGCCCCGCGCCCTCTCCGGCAAGGACGTCAACTCGCTGGACAAGCGCCTCAAGGCGCTCACCGCGCGGCCGCAGATGCCCAAGGGCGCGATCCCGAAGAACATGCGGCCGCCGGGCGCCTTCCGCCAGTCGCGGGGCCGCTGACCCTTTCGACGTACGCCGACAGGAGCCGGACCCGCACGGGTCCGGCTCTTTCGCGTCGCGGCGGTCGAACGCGCCCTCGCGCCCCCGCGCCCTAGCGCGGCGCGGCGCGGCGCGGCGCGGCGCGGCGCGGCGCGGCGCGGCGCGGCGCGGCGCGGCGCGGCGCGGCGCGGCGCGAAGATCGTGCTCGAACCTGGATGTAGTGGTGTCAGGGCTTGTGGATGCCACTACATCAATGATCGAGCACGATCTTGGGATCGCTAAGGCGGGCCGCCTTCGGAGGCGCAGAGCGTCTGATCAGCCTCGGGGTGCGTCCACGATGACCGAGTCGGCGAGCTTGTCGTGCAGCCCTCGGCGGTGCTCGTCCATGATCAGTGCGGGGACGACGAGGGCCAGCAGCAGGCCCCGGATCAGCCCTCGGATGATCCCGATGCGTCCGCCGTCGTGCCAGTTCACGCAGCGGACCTTCGTGATGTACATGCCGGGGGTCTGGGCGAACAGGCCGAGGAAGAAGCCGTACACCAGGACCAGGACCAGCACCGGCGCCCAGCCGTCGCGGACCGGGTCGGCGAAGAAGTTGGACACCAGCAGACAGAGCACCCAGTCGATGATCAGCGCCCCGAACCGTCGCCCGAGGGTCGGCGGGGTGAAGGTGGGGTCGGTGGCGGGCGCTGCCGGGGTGTGCGGATTGGTCACAGCGGTCAAGGGTATCCGCGCCGGGACGAGGCCTTGCCGGGTGCCGCCGCCACTGTGTGCCGATTCAGGCCAAACCCATCAGATGTCATTAGACTGGCACAGTCGGTACGGCGCTCGCAGCGGGCCGAGGCGTCGACGGGAGCGTCGCTGACGCTCCGCGAGGGACGTAACACGGCAGAAACAACGGAGACACGGCCGGGCAACCCCCCGGCCATAGCGTCGCCGGAAGCCTAGCCACCCCGTGGACGTGCCAGGAGGATGTGTGTTCGCCAACCCCGAGGAACTGCTGCGATACCTCAAGAACGAGGACGTGAAGTTCGTCGACGTTCGTTTCTGTGACCTGCCCGGCGTGATGCAGCACTTCAACCTGCCGGTCGAGTCCGTCAACGACGACCTCTTCACTGACGGCCTCGCGTTCGACGGTTCGTCGATCCGCGGTTTCCAGGCGATCCACGAGTCGGACATGCTCCTGCTCCCGGACGTCGCCACCGCGTTCATCGACCCGTTCCGCGCGCAGAAGACTCTCGCGCTCAACTTCTTCATCCACGACCCGTTCACCCGCGAGGCGTACACCCGCGACCCGCGTAACGTGGCGAAGAAGGCCGAGGCTTACCTCGCGGCCAGCGGCATCGCCGACACCGCGTACTTCGGCGCCGAGGCGGAGTTCTACATCTTCGACTCGATCCGCCACGAGACCTCGGCGCACCAGTCGTTCTACTACATCGACTCGATCGAGGGCGCCTGGAACACCGGCCGTGAAGAGGCGGGCGGCAACCGCGGTTACAAGACCGCGTACAAGGGTGGTTACTTCCCGGTGCCGCCGGTCGACCACTACGCCGACCTGCGCGACTCGATCGTGCGCCGGCTGGTCGACTCCGGGTTCACCGTGGAGCGTTCGCACCACGAGGTGGGCACCGCCGGCCAGTCCGAGATCAACTACAAGTTCTCCACGCTGCTGCACGCCGCCGACCAGCTTCAGCTCTTCAAGTACATCGTGAAGAACGAGGCGTGGGCCAACGGCAAGACCGCGACGTTCATGCCCAAGCCGCTCTTCGGTGACAACGGTTCCGGCATGCACACCCACCAGAGCCTCTGGCTCAACGGTGAGCCGCTGTTCTACGACGAGACCGGCTACGCCGGCCTGTCCGACATGGCCCGCTGGTACATCGGCGGTTTGCTGCACCACGCGCCGTCGCTGCTGGCGTTCACCAACCCGACGGTCAACTCGTACCGCCGCCTGGTGCCGGGCTTCGAGGCGCCGGTCAACCTGGTCTACTCGCAGCGCAACCGGTCCGCCTGCACCCGCATCCCGGTGACCGGCAGCAACCCGAAGGCCAAGCGCGTCGAGTTCCGCGTGCCGGACCCGTCGGCCAACGTCTACCTGGCCTTCTCCGCCATGATGATGGCCGGCCTGGACGGCATCAAGAGCAAGATCGAGCCGCCGACGCCGATCGACAAGGACCTCTACGACCTCCCGCCGGAGGAGTGGGGCGACGTCAAGCAGGTGCCGGGCTCGCTGTCGGCAGTGCTCGACTCGCTGGAGGCCGACCACGACTACCTGCTCGACGGCGGCGTCTTCACCCCCGACCTGATCTCCACCTGGGTCGACTGGAAGCGCGCCAACGAGGTCGACCCGGTGCGCCTGCGCCCGACCCCGCACGAATTCGCCATGTACTACGACTGCTGAGCAGTCACCGCACCACCGGCCGGGCCGGCTCCGCGATCACGGAGCCGGCCCGGCTCGCTGTGCGCCACCCCCCGGCATACCTTCGCGTCCGATACATTGCTCCCTGTGGACACGCCGCTACGCGAACCGACCTTCCTGATCCTCACCGCGCTGGCCGCCCAGCCGATGCACGGCTACGGGCTGATCGGTGAGGTCGCCACCCTCTCCGACAACCGCGTGTCGCTCCGCCCCGGGACGCTCTACGGGGCGCTCGACCGACTCGTCGACGCCGGCCTCGTCGAGGTCGACCGGGAAGAGGTGGTGGACGGCCGACTGCGCCGCTACTACCGCCTCTCCTCCAGCGGCGAGACCACGCTGAGCAGCGAGACCGAGCGGCTGCGCCGCAACGTCGAAGCCGCCACCCGCCGGTTGTCCAAGCGCTCTCGGGCCACCCTCCCGACCATCCCGCGCACGGCCGGAGGCTTGGCATGAACGACCTGGAACGCCGCTACCTCCGGCTGCTGCGCGCGTACCCCACCGACTACCGGCGGGCCCGCGGCGCCGAGATCGTCGGCACCTACCTCGACCTGGCCACCCCTGACCAACGGTGGCCGACGCCGGCGGACGCCGCGGACCTGGTGCGCGGCGGCCTCCGCCAGCGGCTGCGGGCCGCGGGCGTCACCGGCCTGATTCCGGGGGTACGCCTCGCGGCGCTGCTGGCCCTGGTCACCGCGAGCGCTCTCGCCGGCGTCTGGGGTACGGCAGAGCTGCATCCCCCGCCCGCGGAGTGGCGCGTCCCCCACGTCGGCCCGTTCGTCTCGCTCGGTGTCGTCACGTGGGCGGCATGGCTGCTGGCGGCGGTGGTGATCGCTGTCGCGCCGAGCCGGGTCGCCCGGTGGGGCGTCACCCTCGCGCTCCTGCTCACCATTGCGCTGCCACCGGTGGCCGCGGCGTTCGACGCACCCCGACCGCCGCTGATGGTGCTGCTGCCGCAGGTGGTCCTGGGTGTGCTGGGGCTCGCCCTGCCCGATAGGTCCACCCGGGCGATCCGTCTCGCGCCGGCGCTGTCCGCACTGTCGGCGGTGGTGGCGACGGAGTTCCTGGTGGGCCTGGACCCGGGTTTCTTCTACTACGGCACCCCCATGGACGTCTTCCTGCCCACCGTCGCCGGAGTGTTGGTGGTCGTCGGGGCGCTGCTGGCTCTGGGTCTGGGCCTGGGCGGGGACACCCGCGGCGGCTGGGCGCTCGTCACACTGCTCACCCCCGCCGGCTTCCTCGCGGTGCCCGGCCTGGCCGACAGCTTCGGCCCGGCGTACGGCCCCATCACCTTCGCGGAACTGGCGGTGACCGCCGTCGTCGTCGCGGTAGCCGGTCCGGCCGCGCTGCTCCTGACCGTGCTGTTCCGCTCCCGACAGACCTCCACCCCCCAACCCTCCGGACGACAGTGCCCCACCTGCGGCGCGCGAGCCTAACCACCCCACCCCACCCAACCCAGTCCCCGCCCCATCCGCCCCCGCGCGTTGATCAAGAGGTTTGCGTCACCAGAGCGCCGAAATCTGACGCAAACCTCTTGATCAACCAGGACGAGGGGCACGCCACCACACCAACGGTCGAGCGCGATCCTGACCGTCCAAAGGCGACGATCATGGGGCTAGCTGGACAACCTGTCCGGATTGTCACCGGCAACCTCATGATCGACCGGCTGGACACGACCGGTGGGCGATCGCAGCAGGATCAGAACCAGGGTCAGGAGCAGGACGGTCATCGCCACGGCGCCGGGGGCCTTGGTGAAACGGGCCAGGTTCGTGCCGTCGGGCAGCGCCAGGAAGGTCGCCACCGCCACCGGCAGCACGAACCAGGTCGTCCGCGCGGCGGTGAGTGCGAGCAATGCCAACGGCCAGGTCGCATACCAGGGGTGGAAGACCGGTGACAGGACGACGGTGGCGACCAGCGCCAGCGCGGCACCGTGCAGCACCACCCGGGAACGCGCCACCCCGAGCCGCGCCATCCCGAGCCGCGCCACCCCGAGCCGCGCCACCCCGAGCCGCGCCACCCCGAGCCGCGCCACCCCGAGCCGCGCCACCCCGAGCCGCGCCACCCGTCGGGCGTCGTTGACGCCGCGCAGGGCCCGCCAGGTCCGCCACCAGAGCACCACCAGCACCCCCGCGAGCAGCAGCAGGGCCACCGCCCGGACCACCGGCACCGCCTGCGGGTCCCGGCCGACCAACGCGCCGGCGTAGCCCACCACGAACCCGACGGCGGTGGGTGGCGACGTCCACTGCTCGGAGTCGCCGCTGTGCGTCAGCCCGCCCACCCAGCCGAACCCGAGACCGGACACCAGGGAGGTGACCAGCACCGCGCCGACGAGCCCGCCGGCCAGCCAGCCGCCGTCGCGCACCAGTGCCCGCACCGTGTACGGACGCCGCACCCCGGCCAGCACCGCGAACGGCACCACCACCACGGCAGTGGCCTTCACCGTGACCGCCAGCCCGAGCAGCGCTCCGGCCAGCAGCAGCGCGGGCGGCCAACCCGGTCGCCGGATCGCCACCAGCAGCCCGCAGAGCAGCAGGCCCAGCATCACGGCGTCGTTGTGCGCCCCGGCCACCAGGTGTACGCCGACCAGCGGGCCGGCCAGCGCCAGCCAGGCGGCCCGCCGGGTCGGCACCCCGGCGGCGCGGGCCAGGCCGGGCAGGCAGAGCGCGGCCAGCAGCAGGCCCGCCACGGCGATGACCCGCAGCGCCACGATCGTGCCGGTCAACCCGCCACCGAGGCTGACCGCGAGCGCGGCGAGCAGGACGAACACCGGCCCGTACGGTGCCGGGGTGTCCCGCCAGATCGGCGCGACGGTGTCCAGCCACGGACAGCCCGCCGCCGCCACCCCCACGGAGTACGGGTCGACGCCGTGCGCGTACGTCCAGCCCTGGCACGCGTACGAGTAGACGTCCCGGCTGCCCATCGGGGGCGTGACCAGCAGGGGCAGCGCCCACAGCCCGGCGGTGACGTACACCCACCGGGTCGACGGGGCGCCGTGGCGCAACGACCACCACGCGCCGACCAGCAGCGCGGTGCCGACCAGCCAGCAGGTCAGCGTCGCCGGGCCGTCCGGGGCTCGCCAGATCGACGCCGGTGTCACGCCGAGCGGGGCGTCGCGCAGCGCCCCGCCGAGGTGTCCGGCCACGGCGAGCAGGGCAGCGCCGGCCAGGCCGACGTACCGCGCACCCGACGCCGCCCCCGCACCAGCCGGGCCGGACGAACCGGGCGGGCCGGGAGCGGTCACCGGCGCACCTTCCCTCAGTCGGCGGCGACCGGGTGACGGGCCGCCCGAGCCGACCGTACCAACCGGACGACCACCACGATCACCAACAGCGTCATCAGCGGCGCCCCGACCGTCTTGGTGTACCGGGGAAGCCCGGTGCCGTCCGGCAGGATCAGGAACGACGCGACCAGGGCGACCACGACGAACCATCGGGTACGCCGGGCGGTGGCGGCCAGCACGAACAACGGCCACGTCCAGTACCAGGGGTGCACCACCGGTGCGAGCGCGACGGTGACGGCGAGCGCGAGCCCGGCGTAGAACAGCGGGTCACGGGTACGGGCCCGCCACCAGAGCCCGACGAGGAGGACGGCCAGCACCACCACGGCGATCCCGCGCGTCACCGGCAACGCGTCGACGTGACCGCCGAACGGCACGGCGAGGTAGCCGATGGTCTGCGCGACGGCGGTGGGCGGGGAGGTCCAGGCGATGGCGGCGCCGCCCTGGGACAGCCCGCCGATCCAACCGAAGTCGAGCCCGCCGACGACCGTCACTCCGACGACGCTGGCGACGGCCCCGCCGACCACCCAACCGCCGTCGCGGATCAGCGTCCGGATGCGGTACGGCCCGGCGGTGGCCGCCAGGGCGGCGAACGGGACCACCACCACGGCGGTGACCTTGATCGCCACGGCGACGCCGAGAAGCAGCCCGCTGACGAGCAGCATGCCGCGCCGGCCGGGGTGGGACGCCACCACGGCCAGCCCTCCGACCAGCGCGGCGAGCATCAGCACGTCGTTGTGGGGACCGCCGATCAGGTGCGCGGCGACCAGTGGGCAGCCCAGCGCCAGCCACACCGCCCGTCGGGCCGGCACCCCGGCCCGGCGGGCCAGCACCGGCAGCGCCCACGCGGTCAACGCCACGCCGACCAGGGACAGCGCCCGGAACAGCACGATGCTGGCGTTCAGCGACCCGGTGACCTCGACCACCGCGCCCGCGATGAGGACGAACAGCGGCCCGTACGGTGCCGGGGTGTCCCGCCAGATGACGGAGACCGTGTCCAGCCAGGGGCAGGGCAGCGCGGAGACACCGTGCTCGTACGGGCTGATGCCGCCGGCGAAGCTGGCGCCCTGGCACGCGTACGCGTACACGTCGCGGCTGCCGAACGGTGGCGCGACGAGCAGCGGCAGCAGCCACAGCCCTACGGTGACCAGCGCCCACCGGGTCGACGGCACCCCGTCGCGCAGCGCCCACCAGGCGTACGCGAGCAGGCCGGTGCCGACCACCCAGGCCGCCAGAACCAGTGGCCCGTGGGGGCCCTGCCAGATGCTGACCGGGGTGCTGCGCAGCGGGCCGCCGGGGAACGCTCCCCCGAGGAACGCGGACAGCGCGAGCAGCGTCGAGCCGACCAGGCCGGTCCAGCGCGCGAGGTGGGAAGGCACGCCCGACATGCTGCCAGCACCCCGGTCGGTGGGTGACGGCAGGCACCGTCAGCAGTGCCTGGCCGGGGCGAGGTCGCTGGTGATCGTGTAGTCGCCGGCCGCGCGGACCCGCACCTCGGTCCACCCGTCCGCGCCCGGGCGCAGACAGCCATCCGGGCCGTCGAGCGACAGCCACCGGGACCAGCGCACCCGAACCGGCACGTCGCCGGGCGCGGCGGTCAGCCGCACCGAGCCCCGGTCGGAGCCGACGAGCCGGCCCGGTGCGCCGACCAGCGGCGTCGGGTCGGTCACCGCGTACAGCCGCCAGGTCCTGTCGCTCCAGACCTCCCGCAGGTACGGCAGGCCGGCCCGGATCATCGCGGCCTCGTCCCGGCCCCACCGGTCGGCGGGTGCGTCCGGGGCGACGGCCACGTAGGTCACCGCCTCGTCGCGGAGCCACTTCCCGTAGGTCTGCGTGTCCAGGGTGCCGTCGTAGAACAGCGCGTTGCGATCGCTGTCGACCTGGCGTTCCCAGCCCCGGGCCAGGGGCACTGTCGGTGGCAGGTACGCGGATTCCCAGTGGTCGCGCAGCGGCACCACCTCGACCCGTCCGACGGGTTGCCGCCGTTGCAGTTCCTCGACGAGCGGGCGGTGGAACGCCGGGGCGCTCTCCGGGGCGCCGGCGCGGGTGACGTCGCTCGTCATGACCGGCGACTGCCACCACACCGTCGCGGCGAGCAGCCCGGCCAGCCACGGGCCGGGCAGCGGGGCGTACCCGGCCAGCACGGGCAGCGCGAACAGCAGCGGCAGGCGCAGCGCGTTGGAGCCGATCGGGCTGGGCACGTAGTAGGCGGCGACCAGGAGCAGGACGGTGAGCGCCGCGCCGACCCGCAGCACCCGGCGGCGGCGCGGCACCAGCACCGCCACCAGCACGGCGAGGGCGACGTTGATCCGCATCGACTCGGCCGAGTACGGCTGGGTGCCCCCGTTGCCGAAGAGGAGCGCGATCGGCGCGAGGGTGACAATCGGGGCCAGGGCCAGGACGAAACCCTCCGCCAGCGGACCCTCCGCCCGCCACTCACCCGGTAGCGCACGACCCGGCCCGTCCCCACGGTGGAGGGCGGCCAGCAGCAACGCCGCCCCGGCCAGCCCGGTGAACAGGCCGGCGACCGGGCTCGCCGCCGTCGCCAGGGCGGCGCCGATCGCGGCGAGCGCCAACCGGGCGGTACGTGCTGGGCCTTCCGTGCTGACGGCGCAGAGCGCGAGCAGCCCGAACGTCAGGCCGACGGCGAAGGTGATCCGTCCGCTCGCCAGGTTGCCGACCAGGACCACGGCACCGAGGACGCCGGCCAGCAGCGGGCGTCGGGCCCGGTTCCGGGCGAACAGCCACGCCAACGCGAACGCGCCGAGCACGGCGGCGACCGCCCCCAGTGGACGCATTCCGATCAGCGCGCCCAACCGGGCCGTGAACAGGCTGTAGCCGTACTGGTTGACACCGCCGTACCAGCCGAGGTCGATCGGCGTCGCGCCGTACCGGTCGGCGAACTCGGCCCGGGCCACCTGCGCCGCGAGGTCGGTGCCCATCCGGGGCGCGAGCAGGAACGCGACGGCGAGCACCACCGCGACCCCGGTCGCGGTCATCCAGCCGGTGCGCCGCCCGAACGGGCGTGGCGACGCGTCAGGCATTGAGGACCCGTTCGGTAGCGGCCCGGGAGCGGCGACCGACGCGCAGGTACTCGTCGAGGAACTCCCCCGGGTCGTCGCGGCCGAGCAGCCGGACCACGCCGGCCAACTCCACCCCGTGCCGGGGCAACTGGTCGCCGGCCCGACCCCGGACCAGCATCAACGCGTTGCGGACCTGCGCGGCCAGGGACCACCCGGCGGCCATCTCGGCGGCGTCCGCCGGGTCGATCAGGCCGGCCCGCTCGGCGGCCGCGAGAGCGTCGAGGGTACGCGTGCCGCGCAGCGCCGGGTTCGCACCGGCGTGCCGGAGCTGGACGAGTTGCACCGCCCACTCCACGTCGGCCAGCGCGCCGCGACCCAGTTTGGTGTTGGTGGCCGGGTCGGCACCCCGGGGCAGCCGCTCGTTCTCCACCCGGGCCTTGATCCGCCGGATCTCGACGACCTGTTCACGGGTCAACCCCTCGGCCGGGTACCGCACCGGGTCGATCATCGCCTCGAACTCGGCGCCCAGACCCGCGTCGCCGCAGACGAACCGGGCGCGCAGCAGCGCCTGCGACTCCCACACCCGCGACCAGCGGGCGTAGTACGCCGCGTACGCGGCGAGGCTGCGCACCAGCGGGCCCTGCCGGCCCTCCGGGCGCAGGTCGGCGTCGACACCCAGCGGCGGGTCGGGCGCGGGCACGCCGAGCAGCCGACGCAGCTCCTCGGCGATCGCGTGAGCGGCGGCGCTGGCCGCGCTGTCGCCGACCCCGGCGGGCGGGTCGTAGACGAAGAGCACGTCGGCGTCGGAGAGGTAGTTCGACTCGTACCCGCCGAGCCGTCCCATGCCGATCACGGCGAACCGCAACCCTTCCGGCGCGGGTTGGCTGGCCTGGGCGGCGCGCAGCGCGGCGGCCAGCGTGGCGTCGGTGACGTCGGCGAGCGCCGTGCCGACCTGGGTGATGTCGGACAGGCCGGGAGCCGGCCGGCTCGTGCCGTCCGGACGGGTGGGGCTGGGTGCGAGCGAACCCGCGCGGCAGAGCACGTCGGCGCAGGCCACCCGGACCAGTTCCCGACGCCGCAGCGCGCGCACCGCGCTGGTCGCCTCGACCGGGTCGGTGTGCCGGGCCGCCGCCGCGAGGAACCCCTCCCGCAGCACCTCCCGGGAGCGCGGGGCCAGCTCGTTCTCCTCGGCCAGCAGCCGCAGCGCCTCCGGGTCGCGGGCGAGCAGGTCGGCCACGTACCGGGACAGCGAGAGGACCCGGGCCAGCCGACGGGCGACCGGGCCACCGTCGCGCAGCAGCCGCAGGTACCAGGGTGTGCTGCCGAGCTTGTCGGAGACCTTGCGGTAGTTGAGCAGCCCCCGGTCCGGCTCCGGCGCGTCGGCGAACTCGCTCAGCAGCACCGGCAGCAGGGTCCGCTGGATGGCCGCCGTGCGACTCACCCCGCCGGTGAGCGCCTGGAGGTGCCGCAGCGCCCCGGCCGGGTCGGCGAAGCCGAGGATCTCCAGTCGGTGCCGGGCCGCCTCCGGGGTGAGTCGCAGTCCGTCCGCCGGCACCCGGGCCACCGACTCCAACAGCGGCCGGTAGAGCAGTTTGGCGTGCAGTCGGCGTACCTCGGTGGCGTGGGTGACCCACTCGGCCCGGAAGCTCTCCACGGCGCTGCGCCCCGGCGCGGCCGTGAAACCCAGCGCGGCGGCGAGCCAGCGCAGCGCGCCCGGCTCGGTGGGCACCGTGTGCGTCCGGCGTAGGCCCTGGAGTTGCAGCCGGTGCTCGACGCTGCGCAGGAAGCGGTAGCCGCGCAGCAGCGCCTCGCCGTCGGCGCGACCGACGTAGCCGCCGGCGACGAGCGCGCGCAGGGCCGGGATGGTGCCCGGTTCCCGCAGCGTCTCGTCACCGCGACCGTGCACGAGTTGCAGCAGTTGGACGGCGAACTCGATGTCGCGCAGCCCGCCGGGGCCGCGCTTGATCTCCCGCTCCAGCTCCTTCGGCGGGATGTTGTCGATGATCCGGCGACGCATGGAGCGCACGTCCTCGACCGCCTCGGGGCGTTCGGCGGCCCGCCACACCAGCGGCGCGAGCTGGTCGATCCACTCCTGGGCCAGCGGCAGGTCACCGGCGGCCGGGCGGGCCTTGAGCAGCGCCTGGAACTCCCAGGTGCGCGCCCACCGCCGGTAGTACGCGAGGTGGCTGGCGAGGGTTCGCACCAGCGGGCCCCGGTTGCCCTCGGGACGCAGCGCGGCGTCCACCGGCCACGCGACCATCCCGCAGATGGAGATCAGCCGGGTCGCCACCAGTGTCGCGGCGGGCAGGTCGGCGTCCTCGGCGGCGACGAAGATGACGTCCACGTCGGAGACGTAGTTCAGCTCGCCACCACCGCACTTGCCCATCGCCACCACCGCGAGCCGGGGCCGCTCGGTGCCGTCCGCCAGCTCGGTGACCGCGATCTCGTACGCGGCGGCCAGCGTCGCGTCGGCGAGCGCGGAGAGCGCGGCCATGGTCTGCTCCAGGCCGCGCCCACCGGTGAGGTCCGCCGCCGCGATCCGCAGCAACGCCAGCCGGTACGCGGAGCGCAGCGCCGCCGTCGGGTTGCCACCGTCGGTCGGTTCCAGCCGGCCCTCGGCGATCGGGGCGAGACCGTCCGGTGCGGTACGCAACGTCAGACAGTGCTCGGGGTTCGCCACCAGGTGGTCGCCGAGCGCCGACGACGCGCCCAGCACGGCGATGAGCCGCCGTCGCAGCCCGGGATCGGCGTGCAGCTCCGCGATCAGCGGCGATTCGGCGCTGCCCTCGGTCGCACGGCGTTCGGCCTCGACGATGCGGTGCAGTTGACGCAGCGCCAGGTCCGGGTCGGCGGCCCGGGACAGCGCGGCGAGCAACTCCCCGGCCGGCTCGTCGGTCGGCTCCTGCTCCTCCGGCCGCCACAGCCGCAGCCCGTCCGGGCCGAGGAGGTCCGCGGCGCGCGCGCCGCCGTCGCCCTCCGCGGTGCCGAACCCGTACCGGGCGAGCCGCCCCGGGGCCCTGGTCGGCCGGCTCATCAGTGCCCGAGCAGCGGCAGGCCGCGCCGCGTCACGCTGTCGTCCAGCTCGCCGAGGGCCAGCGCGGCGAACCGGGCGGCGAACGGCTGCCAGACCTCCTCGACGTCGGGCAGCACCGAGGCGCAGGCCGCCACCACCAGCTCCGGGTCGTAACCCAGCTCGGCGAGGAGGGCCGAGTCGGTCGACCAGTCGGCGATCATCGCGGTGTCGCACTCGATGTGGAACTGCAGACCCCAGGCCCGGTCACCGAGCCGGAACGCCTGGTTCGGGTAGCGGGTCGACGCGGCCAGCAGGGTCGCGCCCCGGGGCAGCTCGGTGATCTCGTCGACGTGCCACTGGAGCACGTCCGGGATCAGCGGCACGTACCGGAACAGCGGGTCGCCCTCGGCGGCGTCGCGCCGGCCGACCACGCCGGGGCCGATCTCGGGCCCGGAGGGGCTGCGTTCGACCAGCCCGGCGTGCGCGGTGGCGAGCAGTTGCGCGCCCAGGCAGACGGCCAGGGTCGGCACCCGGTGCCGGACCGCCTTGCGCAGCAGGCCCTCCACCGCGGGGAACCAGGGCGCGCCGGGCGAGCCGTCGGGCAGCGGGTACGCCTGTTGTTCACCGCCGAGCACCACCAGCGCCGCGTACCCCTCCAGGTCGGCGGGGAGCTCGTCGCCGGCGTGCGGGCGGACCACCCACAGCTCCAGCCCAGCCTCGGTCAGCCACTCGCCCAGCAGGCGGGCGTCGTCCGTCGGGTCGTTCTCGATCACCAGCGCGGTTGCCACCCGTCGAGGCTAGCGGGTACGCCGCGTCGTGCCACGCCCCGCCACAGAGGCGCGTGCCCGTGCTGGTGGGGGTGGTTAGGCTCTGCGGTTGTGATCAGCGAGGACACCGCCGCCGTCCACCCACCCGTGCTGGTGCCGGGGGACGCGGTGCTGTTGGTGTCGCCGTCCGGGCCGACTTCGCCGGAGCGGGTGGCCCGGGGCATGGAACTGCTCGTCGGATGGGGTCTGCGCCCGGTGCCGGCCCCGAACGCGTACGCCCGCCACGGCTTCCTCGCCGGCACCGACGATCTGCGCGCCGCCGACCTGAACGCCGCCTTCGCCGATCCGGAGATCCGAGGGGTCATCTGCACCCGGGGCGGGTACGGCGTCCAGCGCATCGTGGACGCCATCGACATGGCCGCCGTCCGCCGCGACCCGAAGGTGGTGGCCGGCTTCTCGGACATCACCGCGTTGCAGTTCGCGTTGTGGCGGGGCGCCCGGCTGGCCGGGGTGCACGGCCCGGGGGCGGCCTGGCGCGACGAGCGGACCCCGCTGCGCTCCGCCGAGTCCCTGCACGCGGCGCTGATGACGACCGAGCCGGTGACGATCAGCGCGGTGCCCACCGAGGAGACCTTCGACGTCCGCGTCCCGGGTCAGGCCACCGGCACCCTGCTCGGCGGCAACCTGTGCATGATCGCCGCGTCGATCGGCACACCGGACCTGCCCGACCTCACCGGCGCGGTGCTGTTGATCGAGGACGTGCAGGAACCCCCGTACAAGGTCGACCGGATGCTGACCCACCTGCGCCGGGCCGGCGCGCTGGACGGGCTGGCCGGGGTGGCGGTCGGGCAGTTCACCGACTGCGGCGACGGCTGGGACACCACGATCGTCGACGTGCTCACCGAACGCCTCGGCGACCTGGGCGTACCGGTCCTCGGCGGCCTCCCCATCGGCCACGGCCCCGGCCAACTGACGGTCCCGGTGGGCACCAGAGCGACAGTGGACACGGACACCAACACCCTGACCGCCGCCCCCGCCGTCTCCCCCCAGCCCCCCACCGCCCCCACCGGTGATCGCCACCCCCACCGCCCCCGCCACCACCGCCCCCGCCGGTGATCAAGAGGTTTGCGTCATGTCCGGCCCGGAATCTGACGCAAACCTCTTGATCACCTAGGCGGGGTGGGCGGGGCGGGGCAGGGCAGGTGGGCTACCGCGCCGGTTTCCAGGGCGGCCCAGACGCCGTCGGCGGTGCGGGCGATGCCGTGTGGTTCGGCATCGGGGGTCAGCAGGTCGTAGCCCTCGATCCGGCCGGTGCCGTCGAGGTGACCGATCCGGTTGGCGCCCCACTCCGTGAACCACGCGCCGCCCGCCGGGTCGGCCACGATGGCGTGCGGACGGGCCGCACGGTCCGGTAGCGGGAACTCGACGATCTCACCGTCCGGCGCGATCCGGCCGAGCTGACCGGCGGCGATCTCCACGAACCAGACGGCACCGTCGGCGCCGAGGGTGATGCCGACCGGGCCGGCGTTCGCGGTGGGCAGCGGGTGCAGCGTGGTACGACCGTCGAGGTCGATGCGGCCGATCGCGTTCGCCTGGTTGAGGGTGAACCAGAGCGCCTGGTCCGCGCCCGCGGTGATCATCGAGGCGAACCCGCCGGTCACCGGCAAGGGAAACACCGTGAGGGTGCCGTCGGTGTGCACCCGGCCGATCGTGTCGGAGGTCATCCCGGCGTACCAGAGCGCGCCATCGGCTCCGGCGGCGATGCCACCGGGCCCGGTGCCGGCGGGCAGGGTGATGGTGCGCTGCTCACCGTCGACGCTGAGGCGACCGATCCGGTCGTCGCCGGAGCGGGTGAACCAGAGCGCGTCGTCCGGCCCGGCCGCGATGATCAAGGGACGACCGCCGGCCGGCTCCAGCGGATAGGTACGGACCGAGCCGTCCACCCCGAGGCGGGCGATCGCGCCGGCGTGGACCAGCGTCAGCCACAGCGCGCCGTCGAGGCCGGCCGTGATGCCGTACGGGCCGGCGCCCGGCTCGACGAGCGGTATCTCCCGAATCGTGGATATCGTCATGTGCGGTGTCCTTCCGTGGACGGATCGCCCACCATGACCGATCTGTCAGCGCCAGCACAACCGGTTTGGTCCGCCACCCGCCGCGATTATCAGCCCGCTGACAGGATCACCACGGCTTCCACCCAGGCTGCCCGGTCACTCTCGGTGACGACACCGCAGGATGACCGAACCTCTGGAGGACAGCATGTCCCGCACCATCCGCAGGAAGCACCTGTTGGCCGGCCTGGCCACCGCCGGCGTCCTCGGCGTGGGGATCGCGGCCCCGACCATCGCGTTCGCCGCGGACACCCCCACCCCGGCACCGAGCACCAGCAGCGCCCCGGCCCCCGGCGCGAAGGCCGACCGGCAGGGCGAGTTCGCCGAGGCGCTCGCCAAGGAGCTGGGCGTGCCCACCGACAAGGTGACCGCCGCCCTGGAGAAGGTCCGCGAGCAGCACCGGCCGGCCGATCGGCCGCAGCGCCCCTCCGGCGAGGACCGCAAGGCCGCGCTCAAGGAACGGCTGGACCAGGCCGTCAAGGACGGCAAGCTCACCCAGGAGCAGGCCGACGCCATCACCAAGGCCGTCGAGGCCGGTGTCTTCCCCGGGGCCGGCGGCCACCGCGGGTGGGGCCACCACGGCGGTCCGGCGGGTACGCCCGGCAAGTGACCCGTCGGCACCCGTGATCCACTCCATTCCGCCGACGTGGCGGTGTTCCCCCATCGGGACACCGCCACATCGGCGTTCTGGTGTCGATCACGCCACGCCGGCGGGCGCGGGCGGGCGGGCGGACGCGGCCACACCGGGTCGGCCGGGACTTGATCGACTCGGTTTCACGGAATCGGCGGTGTCGACAACACTCGGACACCCCGGTCTTGGCGAAACCGAGTCGATCACCGCCGTGCGCCTCCAGGGCAGGCCCTCAGGACGGGCCGCCCGGGCGCGTGGCGTCAGTTCCGGCCGGGCGGCGGCGCGAACACGCCGAGGTGGTTGCCGGCGGGATCGAGCAGGTGGGCGAGGGTGAGACCGGCCGGCGTCGTACGCGGGGCGACCAGCACCTTGCCGCCGGCCGCCTCGGCCTGCCGGCAGGTCTCCGCCACGTCGGTGACCTCGGCGTAGAACACCGCGTAGTTCGGTGACGTCCCGTCGGTCGCCCGGATCGCTCCGCCGATTCCGGTGCCGCCACCGGCACCGGTCACCCGGTAGGAGCCGCCGTCGGCCGTTCCCTGTTCCTCGAAGGTCCAACCGAACAGCTCCCCGTAGAAGCGCTCCGCCTCCTCCGGTCGGTCCGTGCCGATCTCGAACCAGGTGATGGGCGTGGTCGTGGACATCTGCTGCCTCCAAGGCTTTCCGTGCCGGCTCTGCGGCCGTCGTCTCGGAGCAGTCTCCGGACCGTCCGCGACACCGTCCTGTCGGTGTTTCCCGATCACCCGACGGGGTTTCCGCCGGCACCGGACCCGACACGCCCGCAACGGGCCGCCCCGACTCGTCTCAGACCAGGCTCAGTGCGCGGACCCGTACGCGGGGAATGTCCAGATCGTCCGGGCGGAACTCGCGGGACACCACGTCGGGCAGCGCCTGGACGCTGCGGATCCGGTCGGTACGGAAGCACCGCAGCTCGTCGCGCAGCCGGCACCAGGCCACCAGATACCAGTGGCGGGTGTTGCCGAGGTAGCCCAGCGGCTCGACGTCGCGCAGCGAGCCCGTGCCGTCGCGGTCGGCGTACCTGATGCGGAGCACCCGCCGTGCGGCGACCGCGTCGGCGACGACGGCCGGGACGGGTGTCGCCGGCCCGTCGCCGACCAGGTGCACGCGGCCGGCGAGACGGTGCGCCTCGACGGCGTCAGCCGGCGGCAACACCGCCACCAGTTTGCGCAGCGCGGTGGCGCCCGGCCCGGCGAACGGCGTGCCGGCGAGCCGGTGCAGCGCGACGGCCATCGCGACCGCCTCGGCGGCGGTCAGGTTGACCGGCGGCAGGGTACGGGCGCGGTCCACCACGTAACCGCCGGTGCGCCCGGGCTCGGCCCAGATCGGCACCCCGGCCTCCTGAAGAGCGCCGATGTCCCGTTCGATGGTGCGGCTGCTCACCTCGAAACGCGCGGCCAACCAGCGGGCGCTGCGCGGCCTCGGTGACACCGCCCGCAGCTCCTCGACCAGGGCGTAGAGACGGTCCGTGCGGTTCATTCCCGGCACCCTACGGCCGGGGTACGACGCCCGCGCGGGCCTCGACCGGCCGGAGATCGTGGACGGTTTCCGTCAGCGGCTGACGGAAAGCGGCTGCCGGAGACCGTCCACGATCGTGACGCCCTGCCGGCGTCGTCAGGCGATGCAGGCGCAGACGATCAGCGCGGCCCCGAAGTGGGTGGCGGCGCTGACCCGGGCCGCCGGGTGCGGCTCGGGCGAGCAGATGACCTCGCCGAGCTTGCCCGGGGTGAGCAGGTCCAGCACGAAGAAGGCCAGCGCCATGATGGCCAGCCCGACCAGCCCGAACACCACGGTGGAGGCGAGCCCCTTGCCGAAGTCGCTGTAGCTGGTCAGGATCGCGGTGAACACGATCCCGGCGATGCCGAGCTGGTTCGCGGCGAGCAACAGCCCGGCGTTGGCGTTGCGGTCGACCCAGATCAGGTCCCGCAGCCGGCCCGGGGTCAGCAGGTCGACCAGCCCGAACCCGGCCGCCATCAGCCCGACGCCTACGATCCCGAACACGACGCTCTGCCAGGCACCGCTGAGCAGATCCTCCAGCACCGACTGCCTCCCGACTCTCCGCCCGGAGGGGTACCGGCGCGGTGATCGAGACGATAGCGGCAGGGCGCAACCGCGTCAGCCCCGCCGCTACAGCGCCAGGTAGCGCTGCCGCTCGTACGGGGTGACCTCGCGACGGTACTGCTCCCACTCGGCCCGCTTGTTGCGCAGGAAGAAGTCGAAGACGTGCTCGCCGAGCACCTCGGCGACCAGCTCGGACTCGGCCATCACGTCGATCGCCTCGGCCAGGTTCTCCGGCAACGCCTCGTAGCCCATCGCACGCCGCTCCGCGCTGGTCAGCGACCAGACGTCGTCCTCGGCACCGGGCGGCAGCTCGTACCCCTCCTCGATGCCCTTCAGGCCGGCGCCGAGCAGCACCGCGAAGGCGAGGTACGGGTTGGTCGCCGAGTCCAGCGAGCGGACCTCGACCCGGGCCGAGTTGGGCTTGCCGTACGCGGGCACGCGGACCAGTGCGGACCGGTTCAGGTGGCCCCAGCAGACGTACGCCGGGCTCTCGGTGATGCGGTCCGGCAGGTGCTGCGGGAAGAGCCGCTTGTACGAGTTGACCCACTGGTTGGTGACCGCCGTGTACTCCCGGGCGTGCACCAGCAGGCCGGCGATGAACGACTTCGCCACCTTGGAGAGCTTCATCGGGTCGCCGCTGTCGTGGAAGGCGTTGCGCTCCCCCTCGAACAGCGACAGGTGGGTGTGCATCCCGCTGCCCGGCTGGTCGGTGAAGGGCTTCGGCATGAAGCTGGCCTGCACTCCGGTGGAGAGTGCCACCTCCTTCACCACGTGCCGGAAGGTCATGATGTTGTCGGCGGTGGTCAGCGCGTCGGCGTAGCGCAGGTCGATCTCCTGCTGGCCGGGCGCGACCTCGTGGTGGCTGAACTCCACCGAGATGCCGATGCGCTCCAACGCCAGCACGCCCTGGCGGCGGAAGTCGCGGGCCACGGCGTGGGTGGTGTGCTCGAAGTAGCCGCCGGTGTCGACGGGGGTGGGCACCGAGCCGTCCTGCGGACCGTTCTCCAGCAGGAAGAACTCGATCTCCGGGTGGGTGTAGAAGGTGAAGCCCTTCTCGGCGGCCTTGGACAGCGCCCGGCGCAGCACGTGCCGGGGGTCGGCCCAGGACGGCCCACCGTCGGGGAGCAGGATGTCGCAGAACATCCGGGCGCTCTCGCCGCTGACCCCGCCCTCGAACGGGAAGACCTGGAAGGTGGTCGGGTCGGGCATGGCGACCATGTCCGATTCGAAGACCCGGGCGAAGCCCTCGATCGCCGAACCGTCGAAGCCGATGCCCTCCTCGAAGGCCGCCTCCAACTCCGCTGGCGCGACCGAGACGCTCTTCAGCGTGCCCAGCACGTCGGTGAACCACAGCCGGACGAACCGGATGTCCCGCTCTTCCAGCGTACGGAGGACGAACTCCTGCTGACGGTCCACTTCCCCAACCCCTCGCGACGCTCATTTGTCCGCATTGGCCGGGCTGCACCCGACCTGATCGCCCAGTCTTCCCGGGCCTGGTTACGCAGACGTTACGCGAACTGCCGCCGGTCGTCCCCTCACCTCCCGCCCGACGGACGTACGCCCCCGCCGCAACACCCAGCCCGGGCCGCACCGCGCGGCGGACACACCCGCCGTGGCGTGGCGGCCATCTCGTCCGAGGGGTGGGAAACACCTGCGGAGGCTGGGGCAAGATGAGGACATGCCCACCCTGCGTCTCGCCCTGTCCCAGGTCAATCCGAGCGTCGGCGACCTCGCCGGAAACGCCGACCTGGTCCGCAGCTGGACTCGCCAGGCCGCCGATGCCGGTGCCCAGTTGGTGCTCTTCCCGGAGATGATGCTCACCGGCTACCCGGTCGAGGACCTGGTCTTCCGGCGTTCCTTCGTGGCCGCTTCCCGGGCCGCCGTGGAGCGGCTCGCGGCCGACCTCGCCGCGGACGGCCTCGGTGAGGTGCCGGTCGTGGTCGGCTACCTGGACGCCGACGGGCCACCGCAGGTCAGCGGCGACGCCGAGCCGGGCCGGGGCGCCCGAAACGCCGCCGCGCTGCTGCACCGGGGCACCGTCGCCGCCCGCTACTTCAAGCACCACCTGCCCAACTACGGCGTCTTCGACGAGGACCGCTACTTCGTCTCCGGCGACGCGCTGACCGTGGTGCGGATCGGCGGCGTGGACGTCGCGCTGACCATCTGCGAGGACCTGTGGCAGGCCGGGGGTCCGTTCGCCGCCGCCCGGCGCGCGGGCGTCGGCCTGGTGGTCAACATCAACGGTTCGCCGTACGAGCTGAACAAGGACGACGTCCGGTTGCCGCTGGTGCGCCGCCGGGCCGCCGAGGCGGGCGCCGCCATCGCGTACGTGAACATGGTCGGCGGCCAGGACGAGCTGGTGTTCGAGGGCGACTCGATGATCGTCACCGCGGACGGTGACCTGCTCACCCGGGCCCCCCAGTTCGTCGAGCACCTGCTCCTGCACGACGTCGAACTGCCGACCGCCACCGACCTGCCGACCGGGGAGTCCGTCGCGGACGGCATGCGCATCGTGCGCAGCGCGATCGACGGCATCCCGGCCGCACCGACCGGCCCGGCCGCCACCGGAGGTCTGATCGAGCCGGTGGCCGACGAGGCTGAGGTGTGGCAGGCGCTGGTCCTCGGTCTGCGCGACTACGTCAACAAGAACCGGTTCCCGTCGGTGGTGCTCGGCCTCTCCGGCGGCATCGACTCGGCGGTGGTGGCCGCGTTGGCCGTCGACGCCCTCGGACCGGACCGGGTGGTCGGGGTGTCGCTGCCCAGCCAGCACTCCTCCGAACACTCCCGGGAGGACGCCGCGGACCTGGCCAAGCGCACCGGCCTGGACTACCGCATCGAGCCGATCCAGCCGATGGTGGACGGCTTCCTGGCCAACCTGTCGCTGGCCGGTGTGGCGGTGGAGAACCTGCAGGCCCGCGTCCGTGGCGTGATCCTGATGGCGCTGTCGAACCAGGAGGGCCACCTGGTGCTGACCACCGGCAACAAGAGTGAGCTGGCGGTCGGCTACTCCACCCTGTACGGCGACTCGGTGGGCGGTTTCAACCCGGTGAAGGACGTCTGGAAGACGCTCATCTGGCGACTCGCGAAGTGGCGCAACACGGACGCGGCGCGGCGCGGCGAGACCCCTCCGATCCCGGAGAACTCGATCGGCAAGCCGCCGAGCGCCGAGCTGAGCCCGGGGCAGCTCGACAGCGACAGCCTGCCCGAGTACGACGTGCTGGACCCGATCCTGATCGGCTACGTCGACGGCGACCTCGGCCGTGACGGGCTGGTCGAGTCGGGTCACGACCCGGCGGTGGTGGACAAGGTGCTGCGGCTGGTGGATACCGCCGAGTACAAGCGACGGCAGTCCGCGCCGGGCACGAAGATCTCGATGAAGGCGTTCGGTCGGGACCGCCGCCTGCCGATCACCAACCGGTGGCGCGAGCACGGCTGAGGCGTACACCCTGGGGTGTCGGGTCGGTGGCACGGCCCGGCACCGCCTCGCGGCGCCGCGCGCGACGGCCTTGCGGCTCTGTCGCCGGTGGCCTCGCGTCGCGGTGGAGTGACATCTTGCACTGGGCCCTGCCATCGCCCCGTCTCGCGGTGCGACGATCGCGACGGAACCCGGGGACCGCGCACGCGGCCTCGAGGAAGGGAGACAGAGATGGTGGAGTCCACTCCGAACGAGGTGACCGCGCTGTACGGCGGCCCGGCCACCCGGCGGGTCCGCACCCGGGACCTGATCGCCGCGAAGGAACGCGGTGAGCGGTGGCCGATGCTCACCTCCTACGACCAGTACACGGCGTCGATCTTCGACCAGGCCGGTGTGCCGGTGCTGCTGGTCGGCGACTCGGCCGCGAACAACGTGTTCGGCTACGAGACGACCCTGCCGATCACCGCCGACGAGCTGCTTCCGCTGGTACGGGCCGTGGTGCGGGCGACCCGGCAGTCACTGATCGTGGGTGACCTGCCGTTCGGCTCGTACGAGGAGGGGCCGGCCCAGGCGCTACGCACCGCCGTGCGGTTCATGAAGGAGGGCGGCTGCCACGCGGTGAAGCTGGAGGGTGGCCGTCGCTGCGCCGCGCAGATCGCCGCGATCGTCGGCGCGGGCATCCCGGTGATGGCGCACATCGGTTTCACCCCGCAGAGCGAACACACCCTGGGTGGCTACCGCGTGCAGGGCCGGGGCGACGCCGCCGACGAGGTGCTGGCCGACGCCCGGGCGGTGGCCGAGGCGGGCGCGTTCGCCGTGGTGCTGGAGATGGTGCCCGGCGAGGTGGCCAAGCGGATCACCACCGAGCTGCCGATCCCGACCGTGGGCATCGGCGCGGGCCCGGACACCGACGGGCAGGTGCTGGTATGGCAGGACATGGCGGGCCTGCGCACCGGGAAGACGCCACGCTTCGTCAAGCGGTACGCGGACCTGGCCGGCGCCCTCACCGACGCCACCCGCCGGTTCGCCGACGAGGTCCGGGGTGGGGAGTTCCCCGCCGCCGAGCACACCTTCTAGAGCCGACAGCGGCGTGATCCACTCGGGTTCGCCGATGTCGGGGTGTCCCCGGCACCGGGACACCGCGATGTCACCGAACCCGAGTGGATCACGCCGATTGTCGGACCGGGAACCCGGTCAGACGTCGGTGACGCGGATGCCGGCGTGCGCCTTGTAGCGCTTGTTGATGGCGATCAGGTTGGCGGTGAACGCCTCGACCTGATGGGCGTTGCGCAGCCGGCCGGCGTAGATGCCGCGCATCCCCGGAATCCGCGCCGCGAGTGCACCGACGATGCCGACCAGTTCGCGGTCCTCGGTGCAGATCAGCACGTCCAGGTCGATCCGGTCGACCTCGGGGTCGGCCAGCAGCGGGGCGCTGACGTGGTTGAACGCCGCGCAGACGCGGGAGTCGGGCAGGAGCGCGGCGGCCTGCTGCACGGCGCTGCCCTCGGCGACGGTCAGCGCGTACGGGCCCTGCTTGTCGAAGCCCAGCGGGTTCACGCAGTCGACGACGATCTTGCCCGCGAGCGGCTCGGCGAGGGCGGCGACGGTGGCGGCGTGCCCGTCCCACGGCACCGCGATGATCACCACGTCGCTGCGTCGGGCCACCTCGTCGTTGGCCGCGCCGGTGACACTGCCGTCGGCCGGTACGCCGGGCAGCGCGGCGATCTCGGCGGCGGACTCGGCGGCCCGCTCGGCGTTGCGGGAACCGATCAGCACCGTCTGCCCGGCCCGTGCGAACCGGTAGGCGAGGCCCCGCCCCTGGTCACCGGTGCCACCGATGATGCCGACTGTCAGCCCGGACACGTCGGGGAGCGTGCTCGCGTCGTATGCCATGCGGTCATCCTCGCAAACCGTCCGGCCCGGCACCGCGTCAGGCCGCCGTCGCCCGGGTCGGTCCGGCCGACGCGGAGAACCCCGTGCGGCACCGCGTCGGACCGCCGTCGCCCGGGTCGCTCGGGCCAGCGCGGTAAAGCCGGCCCGGCACCGCGTCAGGCCAGCTCGAACACGACGGTGCGGGCCGCCGGGTCGGCGGTGACCAGGCGGACCCGGACCCGTTCACCGAGCGGCAGTTGCCCGAGGCAGCGGGCACGTACCGGAGGGGCGTCCAGGGCCACGGTGCCGCCCGGCGGTCGAGGCCGGGACCGGCCGTTGGGCGGGGCGTCGACGTCGAGGACGGCGGCGTCGAAGGTCTCGCCCACCCGGTGCTCCAGCACGGCGGCCTCGGCCAGGTCGACGGCGCCCCGGGCAGCCGCCGAGGCGGTCCGGTCGGTGCTCGCCATCACCTCGGGCAGCCGGGGCAACGCGGCGCGGGCCCAGTCGGGCACCGGCTGACCGGCGTGCAGCGCCAGGCACACCTCGGTGGCGTACCGGTCGGCGAGGCGTCGCAAGGGCGCCGTGACGTGGGCGTACGCCGCCGCCACACCGCCGTGCTCCGGCTGCTCCGGCACGGTCCCGTCGAAGGCGGTGTACGCGGCCCCGCGCATCAGCTCGGCCGCCTGGTCGATGAACGCGGCGGCGCGCGGCTGGGAGGCGTCCAGACCGGCGATCACCTGACCGGGGCCCATCTCGTCCGGCCAGTGCACGCCCAACGGCGCGGCGGCGGCCCGTAGCCGCTGCACGGCCTCCGGCTTCGGTGCCGGCATGGTCCGCAGCAACCCGACCCGGCCGGCCAGCATGATGTCGGCGGCGGCCATCCCGGTCAGCAGGGAGATCTGGGCGTTGTGCTCCTCCATCGGCACCGGTGCGCGCAGCACCAGTTGCCAGCCCTCGCCGTCGGGCTCCAGGTCCTGCTCGGGCAGCGGCAGGTTGATCGCGCCGCGCCGCAACCCGCGCGCGGTCAGCAGGTCCCCGATCTCGGGCAGGAGCGCGATCGGGTCGGGTAGCCGACCGGCCTCGGCTGCCGCCTGCACCCCGGTGTAGTCGAGTTTGGCCCGGCTGCGGACCAGTGCGCGTTCCAGCTCGACCGCCACCGTGCCGCCCTCGGCGTCCAGGTCGATCGTCCAGATCACCGCCGCCCGGTCGTCGTCGGGCAGGAGACTGGCCGCGCCCTCGCTGAGCGTGTGGGGGTGCAGCGGCACGTTGCCGTCGGGCAGGTAGATGGTCTGCCCGCGCCGCCAGGTCTCCGCCTCCAACGCGCCGCCCGGCCGGACGTGGGCGGCGACGTCGGCGATCGCGTACCGGACCCGGTAGCCCCCGCCGGGGCGGCGGGCGAGGTGCATCGCCTGGTCCAGGTCGCGCGAGGTCGCCGGGTCGACGGTGACGAACGGCACGTCGGTGCGGTCGACGGGCGGACGGGGCGGCACGCTCGCCGCCTCGTCCGCCTCACGCTGGGCGTCGGGCGGGAACTCCTCGGGCAGGCCGAGTTCGCGGCGCAGCGCGCCGAAGTCGATGCGGGGCGCGAGTACGCGTCGGATGACCACGGGTCAATCCTGACAGCGCCGCCGGTGATCCGCTTCCGGTGACCGGCCGAGATGTCCGCCCGGCGAGCCGGGGCGGCCCGCTCAGCCGGTGGCCTTCCGGGCGGTGCTGCGCGTACCCCTGGGGGCGGTGGCGCGCGCGGCGACCGGACGGGCCGGCGTCTTGCGGGCGGTGACCTTGCGGGCCGGGGCCTTCGCCGTGGTCGTGGTCCTCTTCGCCGGCGCCTTCTTCGCCGCGGCCTTGCGCGCGGTGGTCGACGAGGTGCCGGTCACCTTCGCGGCGGGTGCCGTCCTGGCCGGGGCCTTGCGGGCGCCACCGCTGGGGCGGGTGGACGCGGCCTTCTTGGCCGGGGCCTTCTTGGCGGCTGCCTTCGTCGCGGCCGTCTTCTTCGCCACCGTCTTCTTGGCGGCGGACACCGTCGTCGCGGTCTTCCGGGCCGGCGCCTTCGCCGCGGTCGCGGTCTTGCGCGCCGGCGCCTTCGCCGCGGTGGCGGTCTTGCGCGCCGTTGCCCTCGTCGCGGTGGCGGCCTTGCGGGCCGGCGCCTTCGCCGCGGCGGTGGTCTTCCGCGCGGCCGAGGTGGTGGTCTTCTTCGCGGCGCTCACTGTCTTCTTCGCCGCCGCGGTGGTCTTCTTCGCGGTACCCGTGGTCTTCCGCGCGGCGGTGGTGGTCTTCTTCGCCGGGGCCTTCTTGGCCGTCGTGGCCCGGCTGGTCGTGGTGGTCCTGCCCGTCGTGGTGGCCTTCTTCGCGGGGGCTTTCCTGGCCGCCGCGGTGGTCTTCTTGGCCGGGGCACGCCCCGCGCCGCCGGCCGCCTTACGCGCCGGGGCCTTCGCCGCCGTCGCACCGGCGGTGGACTTGCGTACGGGGGTGGTCCGGCTCGCCGCCGTGTTCCGTTCCGCCGCGGCGGTCTTCTTCGCGGTGGTCCGTCGGGCAGCCGGGCGGGTGGTGGCCTGCTGTGCTTCGGCCATCGTGGTTCCCTCCTTGGGGACGTGCTCTCGCGTCCTCGCGGAGCACGAAATGCCTCGGCGCGAGCCGTCCCGCGCCGCCTATTTGTCCTCCCCGGCCCAACGAGCGTCCTCGGCATCCCACGCCTCGTTCCGCTCCTGCACTCGTTGCAGGGCGTTCTCCGCGTCGGCCGCCGAGTCGTACGGGCCGAGTACGTGCTTCGCCGGACACACGTCGGCGTCCGTCTCGACCCGGTGATGCCGGGTGCACCAGTAGAACTGCCCACCACGTCCGCTGTCGCTCATGGGAATCACTGTGCACCGCGATCCGGTCGGCCGCCACCGGATCGCACAAGTCGCCGACCCTCTCCACAGTAGATATGCATGGCGTTCGTCGGGCCGGAACAGCAAAAGAAGCGCAGGCGGGGACACTTTCCCCACCGGCTGTCGTCGGCTGAACGGCCAGTTCCGGCGTACGGCATGGGCGTTCGGCGGTGGCGGAGCCCGACGTGGCGTGACGGGACGGCGCCGACCGGCGGGCTCCTGCCTATGATCGCCGGGTGGGAACACCGGACTACATCGTGGGCATGCGCAAGCATGTCGGGCACGACCTGCTCTGGCTGCCCAGCGTCAGCGCGGTGGTCCGCAACGACGCCGGGGAGCTGCTGCTCGGTCAGCGTGCCGACGACGGCCGCTGGTCGGTCATCAGTGGTTTCGTCGAGCCGGGCGAACAGCCGGCCGCGGCGCTGGTCCGCGAGGTGCGGGAGGAGACGGGTCTGGAGGTCGCGCCGGTGCGGTTGTCCAGCGCCGTCTCGCACCCGCACACCTACCCCAACGCGGACCGCTGCGAATACCTCAACCTGGGTTTCCTGTGCCGGCTGGTGTCCGGCACCGCCCGGGTCAACGACGACGAGTCGTTGGCCGTCGGGTGGTTCCCGGTGGACCGGTTGCCCGAGTTGGACAAGCACGCCCTGCTGGTCCTCGCGTACGCGTTGCGCGACAACCCGGTCGCCGGCTACCTGGAGCCGGGCATCACCTGGGACGACGTACCCGACTGAGGTTCACACCGGGGTCGCCGCGAGGGCTACCTGCTCGGCGGGGGCCGCCCGGGCCGCCCGGATGGTGTACGCGAGGGCGTACGGCATGCAGGCCAGGTAGAGCAGGGGCTCCACCCGCAGTTGGTAGCCGATCAGCTGGAAGACCTCCCAGGGGATGTGCTGCGGCACGCCGACGCTCCAGCCTGTCCAGGCGGCGACGAGCCACAGCGGCGCGGCGAGCCAACCGACGTCGTCCGGTCGCAGGGCACCGCTGAGCGGGCCGGCGCCGCTGCCCATCGGGAGGGTGTCGACGACGGCGCGGATCACCGCGAGGTCGGTCGCCGCGAGCGCGCCGAGCACGCCCACCCCCCAGGCGGCGCGGGGGCGGTGCCGGGCGGCGAGGCTCGCCGCGGCCCAGAGCGCGAGGGTCAGGCCGGCCAGCCACAGCAACAGACCGGGTACGGCACGGGGCAGGTCGTCCGGGTAGATGACGTACAGGAGCGGGACCGCCGCCGCACCGATGGGGAGCACCACGCCGAGCGCGATCCGCAACGGGCCGTCGAGGGCGTTGTGCCGGGCCCAGCGGCTGACGAACACCGCCAGCAGGGTCGCCATCCCGACGGTGAGCGCCGTCCAGATCGGCTTCTCCACCCGGATCGCCCCGTTCGAGATCGGGATCTGGAACGGGAGGTAGGCGCTGCCGAGCACGATGCCGACGCAGGCGATCGGGGACAGCAGTAGCGCGGCTGCCGTGCGGCGGGCCCGCCGGTGCAGGGCGCTGCGGTCGACCACCGGGGTGCCGGCCCGGCTCACCGCGAGGCTCGCGGCGAAGCCGAGCATCTTCGTCCGACGGCCGTTCTCGGCGAGCACGTGCACCTCGGCGGCCCATTCGCGGCGCAGGTCGTCGCGGACGTCGACGGGCCAGCGGCGGGCGGCCATCTCCAACAGCAGCGCGGCGACCCGTCGGCTCACCATGCCGGCGCTCCGGTCGGCTCGGTGCCGCCCCACGATGGACGGCTGTCGGGGATCGCGGCGCGCAGGTCGGCGAGCGCCTGCCGGGCCCGCGTCACCCCGACGGCGGTGAGCCGGTAGTAGCGGCGGGCCGGCCGACCGGCCGCGACGGGATCGATGTCCTCCCAGTCGGCGGCCAGCCAGCCGGCCTCGGTGAGCCGGTGCAGCACCGGGTAGAGGGTGCCGCTGGGCAGGTCGGTCATCCGCATCAGGTCCAGCCCGTAGCGCTGCGCGTCGGGTTCGGCGAGCAGCGCCGCGAGCACCTTGGCTACCGGAATGGTCATCCGCATCCGGCAACTGTATCGGAACTCTACATAGGGGTCGGTACCCGTTCGACGGGAATCCACAACTCGGCGTCCGCCTCGGTGCCGTCCGCGGAGACCCGGACCCGGGAGATCTCCGGTCCCGGTCGGCTGCGGTACGGGTTGGACGGAAACCACTGGGTGAACACGTCCCGCCACAGGTACTGCACCGCCTGCGGGAACGCGCCCGACGTGGTGAACACCGCCCACGTGCCCGCCTGCACCGGCAACGCGTCCATGTCCTGCGGCGGGACGGCGCTGGTCACCACGCCGTGCCAGTAGTCCAGCTCGGTGCCCTCGGCCCGACTGTCGGCGAGGTTGTCGCTGACGTTGACGATGCCCTTCGGCTCCTGATCGGAGAGGGCCTCGATCCGCCCCGTCGTCTCCTTGTCGATGCCCTTGATGAACGCGACGATCGCCGGGTTCATCCCCTCGTGCACCAGCGGAACCCGGGCCTTGCGCCCCACCAGCGCGAACGCGTCCTTGTCGACGATTCGGTAATCCATACTGCCGCTCCCTTCGACGGTGAGTCGGAAGGACATCCGGGGCTGGGCGCGCAGCGTCGCCCCCGTACGCCGAGCCTCTCCGGGCCCCACGCCGTGGACGGCCTGGAACGCCCGCGCGAACGCCTCGGTCGACCCGTAGCCGTAGTGCACCGCGACGTCGAGCAACGTCCGCTCCCCCGCCAGCACGTCCGCCCCGGCGACGGTGAGCCGACGGCGACGGATGTACTCCGACAACGGCATCCCGGCCAGCGCGGAGAACAACCGACGGAAGTGGTACTCCGACGTCAGCGCGATCCGCGCCAGCTCCGCCACCTCGATCTTCTGGTCGAGGTGCCGCTCGATGTACGTCATGGCTTCGTTGAGCCGCTCCAGCACCAGGATCTCCTTCCCTTTCGAGCAGTAACGCTAGGCAGCGAGGCCCTTGCCGCACCCGACATCCGGTGCCCGCAATGGTCGGGTCGACCGTCCTGTCGTAGCCTGGCGGACTTTGCTTCTTCGAGGAGGTTGACGTGGCCGAGTATCCGCAGGACGTCGTGCAGCGCTTCCACGGCACCCCGGAGCAGGTGGACGCCGGACTGGTCGGCGAGCTGCCCCGGAGCTGGGGGTCCGTGGTCATCGAGGACACCGCCGAGGAGTCGGGTTACCTTCCGGCCCTGGAACGGCTCGGCTACCGACTCGTCCTGCGGGAGCCCTGGTGACATGGGCACCGGATGCTGCTCAGCCCGGCCGAGGACGTCAACCTGAACGTCTGTCCCCCGGGTGCGCCGGAACCCGTCCGGCACCGACTGTTCCGCGACTGGCTGCGCTCGCATCCGGAAGACCGGGAGTGGTACGCCACGACGAAGCGACGCCTCGCACGGGACACCGCGCATCGCCCCCGCGACTACAGCCTGGCGAAGAACGACGTCATCGACGAGATCTACGCGCGCATCTTCGCCGCCTGACCGCGCGCACACGTAGATCTTGGACACTTTCCGTTAGGAGCTAACGGAAACTGTCCAAGATCTCGGCAAGGGGCGGGCGTCGGCCCCGCTAGCGGGGTGGCTGCTGCATGATCCAGGTGGGTACGGGCTCCGACAGCGAGCCCAGCACCTCCCAGCCGGCCCGGCGGTACAGCTCGACGTTGCCCGGGTTGCTGGTCTCCAGGATCGCCGGAAGTCCGTCGGCGGCGGCGCGATCCAGCCCGGCCCGCATGACGGCCCGGCCCCAACCGCGTCCGGCGCTGTCCGGGTGGGTGCCCAGCACCCCGAGATACCAGAACGGGTACGTCGGCAGGGCCGCGTGCATCGTCTCGTCGTAGCTCTCGACCCGGGCCCGCACGTCGGCCGGGTAGGGAGACGCCTCCGGCGACCCGTGCGCGGCGGCCGGCACGGGAGCCGCGCCGGCAGCCGGCACGGGAGCCGGCACGGGAGCCGCGCCGGGAGCCGGCACGGGAGCCGCGCCGGCAGCCGGTTGCCCGGCCGGCGGGTCCCAGAGGGCGACCGACGCGCCGCCGCCGAGCGTCCAGACGGACGACCGGTGCACCCGCTTGTCGAAGAGGTGCCCGAAGAAGGCGGCGGCGTACCGCGGGTAGGTGGCCTCGTCGGGGAACAGGTGCCGCAGGACGGGATCCTTCACGAACGCGGCGACCAGGCAACCGACCACCGTCTCGCGGTCCGCCGGGGTGGCGATGGCAATCTCGGGCGCCGTCATGAGATTGACGATATTGCAGGCCGACCGGCCCCACCGACCCCGGCGCGGGACGGCAGACTCGTCGCATGAACATCGATGACTACCGGCAGCACTCCCCGTACAGCGATCCCGGTCGGCATGCCGCGCTGCTCGACGCCGTCCCGGCCGACATCGCCTCGGTGGCGGCGACCGCCCGCAATGTGATCGTCCACTACCGCGCTGGTGGGGTCGAGTTGCCCCCCGACCGGCTCGAAGAGGTCAACTGTCGCTGGGTGGACCGCATCCTCGACACCGACCAGTCCCGATTTCCGCTGCCGCTCGCTGCGGAGCGTCCGGCCGTGGACCGGGTGGCCGGCTGCTGCCGGGACCACACACTGCTCTCGGTCGCGGTGCTGCGTCAGCACGGCATCCCCAGCCGCAGCCGGGTCGGTTTCGCCTCGTACTTCGCACCCGACTGGCACCACGACCACGTGCTGGTGGAGTACTGGGACGGCCGCCGGTGGGTCTGGGCCGACCCGGAGCTCGACCCGGCCGGCGACTGGGGGTTCGACGGCTACGACATCGACCCGAAGGCCGGGCTCTTCGACTCGGCGGCGCGGGTGTGGTCGGCGTACCGGGCCGGGACGATCGATCCCGACCGGTACGGGGTGAGCCCGGAGCTGCCGGTCCGAGGCGACTGGTTCATCCACGACTACGTCCTGATCGAACTGGCCCATCGGCAGAAGGACGAGTTGCTGCTCTGGGACGGCTTCGGCGCGATGACCGAGGACCTCGCCACCGCCGACCTCACGCTCGTGGACGAGATCGCCGCGTTGCTGCTGGCCGCCGACGACGGCGACGAGGCAGCGGAGAAGGCCCTCGCCGACCGGTACGCCGGCGACGCCCGGCTCCGCCCCGGCACCACGGTGGAGAGCATCTCGCCGGTCGGCAGCGTCAGCGTGGTCGACCTGCGCCGCTGAGCGACACCCGCGCTATCCGAAGGTGAAGGCGTACGCGGCCGCGTCGGGCTCACCGAACGTGATCTCCAGAGTCCGCTCGCGGACCGCGTCGTCCTGGCGTACGAGCTGGTAGAGGCGACCGTCCTGGAGCACCCCGTTGCCGTCGGCGTCCACGTCGACGCCGTGCGACGGGCCGGGAGCCTCCCCGTCGAGGAGCACCCGGAACGGGATCGCGCGTCCCGCCGGCCCCAGCACGAGGTGCGCGTCCCGGGCGTGGAACCGGAAGGCGATGCTCCCGCCGGCCTGGCCGACCACGACGCTCTCCGCCCCGATCGTCCACTCCCCCGCCAGCGCCCACTGGTTGAGGCCCAGACGCTCCGGCAGCCGGTAGGCGCGGCGTTCGTCGAGCGTCGGGCCGTCCGGCGACGCGAAGTGCTCGCCGCGGCGGAAACCGAGGTACGTCTCGGGCGTGCGCAGGTTGTCCCAGTCGGCCTCCGCCTCCGGTCCGACCCCTTCGACGGGTACGGGATCCCGCTCGATGCCGAGCAGGTCTTGGATGCTCCGCTCGGACTGCGCGTAGCGCCCCTCGCCGAAGTGCTCGTCACGGAAGACGCCGTCGCGGTCGACGAAGTAGAGCGCCGGCCAGTAGTGGTTGTCGAAGGCCTGCCAGATCGCGTAGTCGTTGTCGACGGCGACCGGGTAGTCGATCGACCGCGCCGTGACCGCCCGGCGCACCTGGTCGACGTCGTGCTCGAACGAGAACTCCGGGGTGTGCACCCCGACGACGACCAACCCGTCGTCGCGGTACGCCTGCGACCAGGCCCGCACGTACGGCTCCTGGCGTAGCCAGTTGATGCAGGTCAGCGTCCAGAAGTTCACCAGGACGACGCGTCCGCGCAGGTCGTCCGGGCCGAGTGGCTCGGTGTTGAGCCACCCGGCCGCCCCGGTGAACGGGGGCAGGTGCACGGCCATCTACCGCAGCGACCGGAAGGCGGTCCGAAGCTCCTCGGAGAAGATCTTCGGCTGTTCCCAGGCCGCGAAGTGCCCGCCCACGTCGAGCTTGTTGTAGTAGATGAGATTGGAGTACGCCTGCTCGGCCCAGCTCTGCGGCGCCTCGTACAGCTCGTCGGGGAAGACGCTCACGGCGACCGGGATCTTGACGCCCTTGGCGGCGAAGAACGAGAGCTTGTTCTCCGCGTACAGACGGGACGCGGAGACCGCGGTGTTGGTCAACCAGTAGAGCGAGATGTTGTCCAGGATGTCGTCCCGGGTCAGGCCCGCCTTGGCGCCGTCGAAGACCTGCGCGATCAGCGCGAGACTCTTGGCGTCGTGGTCGAGCAGGAAGGACGCCAGGCCGACCGGGGAGTCCGCCAGCCCGGTCAGCGTCTGCGGACGCGTCGCCATCATCAGGGCGTACGCGACGTGCTTCCACACGTAGTTGGCTTCCTCGGCGGCCCGCATCTCGTCGGCGGAGAGACCGGACGGCAGTGAGCCCATGGCGTTGTTCGCGCCGGTGGTGTCGCCCTGGAACAGCAGGTCGATCTCGGGTGGGATCGCGCCGGGCATGTTGGTGTGGATACCGAGCAGTTCCGGGGGCGCCTGGAGGCCCATCTGGTCCACGATGACCGCGCCCCAGTCGCCGCCCTGTGCGACGAACCGCGAGTAGCCGAGGCGCTTCATCAGCTCGGTCCAGGCGGTGGCGATCTTCTGCGGGCTCCAGCCCGACTCGGTCGGCTTGCCGGAGAAGCCGTGCCCGGGCAGCGACGGGATCACCAGGTGGAAGGCGTCGGACGCGCTCGCGCCGTGGGCGGTGGGATCGGTGAGCGGTTCGATGATTTTCATCTGCTCGATCACCGAACCGGGCCAGCCGTGGGTGACGATGAGCGGCAGCGCGTCCTCGTGCTTGGAGCGCACGTGGATGAAATGGATGTCCACTCCGTCGATGGTCGTCATGAACTGCGGAAGGGCGTTCAGTCGCGCCTCGACCTTGCGCCAGTCGTACTCCTTTTCCCAATAACGGGCGACGGCCTGAATGGTCCCGAGTGGCACGCCCTGCGACTGGTCGTCCACCGTTTCCTTGTCCGGCCAGCGGGTCGCCTTGATACGCCTTTTCAGGTCGTCGAGGTCGGCCTGGGGAATGTCGACCGAGAACGGCCGAATTTCGGTCGTGCCGGGACGGGTCTTGGTTTTGACAGCCATGCGGGTTCCTCTCCGTCTAGGTTTGCGCCCTGCGAGGAGAATTCATGGGCCTGTGCGCCATTTCCGACAATGGGCACGCCGCCGCCATATCTCGGAGCCTAGAACGCCGCACCCGAGGCCCGTGGCGATATCGCGGTCAGGGGGCTGCGACCGCCTGCTCGGCGGCTCGACTGACCTGCTCCCAGCCCGCCCAGGTGTCCATCCGTCGGCGGGAGATGTCGAATGCCAGGTCGTACACCATGCTCCCGAGCAGGAGTCGCAGCGGCGGGTCGTCGCTGTCGACGAGTCGGAGCAACGCCTCGGCGGCCAGCCGGGGTTCGCTGTCGATCGACCCTTCCGCCCACTGTCGTTCCAGTTCGGCGCGCAGCGGCGCGTACGCCTCCAACGGGGTGGTGGCGGCGATGCTGGTGTAGAGGTCGGTCCAGTATCCGCCCGGCTGCACGATGCTGACCGTGATGTCGAAGGCCGCCGCCTCCATGGCCAGGGCCTCGCTCATGCCCTCCAGGGCGAACTTGCTCGCGCTGTACAGGCCGGTGCTCGGGAAACCGCCCAGCGCGGCGATGCTGGACACCTGCACGATGTGGCCGGACCGCTGGGCCCGCAGGTGCGGCAGCACGGCCTGACCGACCCAGAGCGCGCCGAAGAAGTTCACCTCGAACTGGTCGCGCGCCTCGGCCTCGGTGAACTCCTCCACCATGCCCATGGACATGGTGCCGGCGTTGTTGACGACGATGTCGAGCCGCCCGAAGTGCGCGACGGCGGTGTCCACGGCGGCGACGACCGCCGCCCGGTCGGTCACGTCGAGCGGCAGGGCCAACAGTCGGTCGGCGTGCCGCTCGTCGAAGTCGCTCTGGGCGATGCTGCGGGACGCGGCGACCACCTGGTCGCCCCGGTCGAGCGCGGCGGTCGCGAAGGCACGGCCCAGACCCCGACTGGCGCCGGTGATGAACCAGGTACGCATGAAGGTCTCCCCTTGGTTGTTGCGAGACGAGACGGTCCGTCTCGCTATGGCCAGAAGGTTAGGCGTTCACTGACACCGCCGTCAAGACGAGACGGTCCGTCTCGTTACTGATATCGTGTCGTCCCATGACGCCCAACACGGCCCGCCGCAACGAGACGTCGCGGCGCGCCATCCTCACCGCGGCCTTCGACCTGCTCCAAGAGGTCGGGTACGCCAAGGTCAGCATCGAGGGCATCGCCACCCGTGCCGGCGTCGGCAAACAGACCATCTACCGCTGGTGGCCGTCCAAGGGCGCTGTCATCTTCGACGCCTTCCTCCTGCTCAGCGAGGGCGCCGAGGGCGAGCCGCCGACGCTGCCGGACACCGGCGACCTGGCCGCGGACCTGCGCCTGGTGCTCCGCGCCACCGTCGAGGAGATGAACGATCCACGGTACGAGCAACCGATGCGCGCGCTCGCCACCGAGATCACGCTCGACCCCGAGCTGGCAGCCGCGTACGCCCAACGGTTGGACGGGCCGCTGCGGGAGGCCAAACGGCGACGTCTGCGCAGCGCCCAGCAGGCCGGGCAACTCGCCGACGACGTCGACCTCGACGTGGCAGTGGACCTGATCTGGGGGCCGGTGCTCAACCGGTGGCTCTACCGCAGCGGTCCGCTCACCACCGCGTACGCCGACCGCGTCGTCACCACCGCCCTCGACGGGCTGCGACCCCGTAGACCCGGCGAGTGACCGCCTTTGCGTTGCCGTAGCCCGGTGCGGCAACATCAGGCGCCGTGACGGCACCAGGCACGGAACCCGTAAACGACACCCCGGCCAGCACACCCCGGATCAGTCGACGGGTCCGGCACTGGTTGGTCGGCGCCGGCCTCACCGCCCTGGCCGCCACCCTCGGCATCACCCTCGCCGTACGCGGCGGCGCCACCCCGGCCTGCGCCGCGCCCCCGTCGGGAAACACCGTCCACAAGGGAACTGCCAGCTTCTACGACGCGGGCCGCTCCGGCGGCAACTGTTCGTTCCCCGGCCCTCCGGCGGATCGGCTCTACGTGGCGCTTGGCTCGGCGCAGTATTCCAAGGGAGCGGCCTGCGGCAGCTACCTGGACGTGACGGGCCCGAAGGGCACGGTCCGGGTCATGGTCATGGACCAGTGCGGCGGCTGCGGACCGACGAAGATCGACCTCTCCACCGAGGCGTTCACCCGCATCGCCGACCGTTCGCAGGGCATCGCGTCCGTGACGTACCGGGCGGCACTCGACCCGCCGCTCGACGGAGGCCTCACCTTTCGGATCAAGGGCGGCGCCTCGCAGTGGTGGTTCGCCGTACAGGTCGGCAACCACGGCAACCCGCTGCGCTCGGTCGAGGCGAAGGGGACCGGCGGCGGCTTCCGCAAGGCGGCCCGTCAGACCGACAACTACTGGACCATCGAGGGCGGGCTCGGCCCCGGGCCGTACACCATCACCGTCACCGACGTGTACGGGCACCGGGCGACCGCCACCGGCATCCGGATGGTCACCAAGCAGGTGCAGCGCAGCACGGTGTCCCTCGTCAGCCCCGCCACGCCGAGCAGTTCACCCTCGCCGTCTCCCCCGGCCTCGCCCTCGGCCCCGTCCTCACCGAACCCTGCCCTGCCCTCGCCCGCGCCGACGGCGACCGTCGAAGCGCTCGCCGGGTCCGCCCCGCTCGGCGGCCCGCGCTGCTGACCCGGCACGCCGAGGACTCCGGCTCGTAACGGCTCGCACGTCGTGCGCCCGCGAGTCGGCGGCGGGCCGAAGCCCGCCGCCCTCGGCCTGTTCCGGTTCGAGCGGACCTAGACGTCGCGCACCAGGCGTACGCAGCTGTAGGCGACGTACCCGTAACATCCCAGGCAATCGGGGTGCACGACGATCCATTTGTTACCGCCACCGCAGGCCGAGTAGGAACCACCGGAGACATTGGAGCAGGCCGAAGAGGCCCACGTACCGGAGCGGAGAATCCCGTCAGTCGAGTGGTTCGTGCCTGGACCGGTGCGGATGTTGATGTTGCCCATTCCAGACTTCGGTGTCACCGCACAGGACGCCGCAGCCGCAGCGACGGACCGGTTCGGCTCGGCGGCGTGACCTGGTGCGCCTGACGCCAACAGGAGTGTCGCGATGGCCAGGGCGACGACCGCCGACTGCCTGATCCCCGTTTGGAATTGCATAGGACTTCCTCTCCAGGTGCGCTCACGAGGTTGCTCCTCTAATCGACATCCTTATATAGGTGAAGCCAGCCGTCACATGAATGTCGCGTCCGAGACAAGGAGCATTCCTGACAGATCGATGCGCTGCCGACGCCGAAGTCGGTACGACGAGCTGACAACCACCGTGCAGAGACGGTCGAGCGCCACGGCCCACTGGTCAGCATTCGTCCTTTGCGAGGCTCGCGAACTCCTCCATGGACACGGTCCGCTGCTCGTCGAGGCTGTCCACGACCTCGGTGATCAGGACAGATCCGGGCCGCAGGTCTGCCACCTCGGCGAACCGGAAGGTCACCGCGTGCGAGGTGAAGCTGTTGTCATCGGCGACTCCGTACATCCGGAAAACATCGTCCGGGTCAGGGACCGGATCAGGTGGAAACCCCTCCAGGCGTACCGCGGTCGGCGAGGTCGCGGCACGCGGCACGCCATACCGTCGTCCCGGCCAGGAGGGCCAACTCCTGGAGGCCGCCGTGCCGGACGGCGAGGGCGAGACCGAGCGTTTCTCGGCAAGGAGGATGACCTTGCCTGGTGGCCGGTCCGCGCACCAGGACAGAACCGCGAAGGGCCGACCGTCGGCGTCCACGGTCAGGCCGGTGACGGCTTTGATCACAGGGGTGCAAGCGCTCGAGCCGGCCAGCACGAGCATCGCAACGATCAGCGAAGCGCTGATCCGCCGCGCCTTCATCAGCATCTGAGTCGCCACACCCTGACGGTCGCAGCACCGCGTCAATCTCCGACCCCAACCACGTCACAGACTGATGACGGTTAGTGACCTGTTGCTGATCCCCTTGCCCTTCGCTTGAGTTCGAACCCACACGGCCACGGCCACGGCCGTCCGGCGGGCGGGCCGCGTCTGCCGGGTCAACGCGCGGCGGTGAACCTCCGATCCGTTCACTCGGCAAAGGGCAGCGGGCAGCAGGAGGTCCCGGCGCAGGCGATCAGATCGTCGCAGCCGGCCGAGATGGCGGCCCGCAGGGTGTCGCGGATGACGGTTAGGTCCGCCAGCTTCTGCTCGACCTCTGTCAGCTTGTCGCTGGCACGCGCCTGTAAACCAGCGCCGGACCGCCGACGCCTGAAGGCATCGAGCAGATCGGCGACCTCGTTGAGGGTGAAGCCCAGACGCTGCGCGGTCTTGATGACTCGCAGCAGGGTGACCGCCTCGGTTGGGTAGAGCCGGTGCCCACCCGGTGACCGCTGGGGCGGGTCGAGCAGGCCGCGCCGCTCGTAGTAGCGCAACGTCTGCTGGTTGACTCCGGCCGCGTCGGCCAGTTGCCCGCTGCGCATTCCCGGTCCGGTCACCGATGGTCCCGAACAGACACGGCCCGCTCGACGAGGGCGTCGAGCACGTCGACGTGGGCCGCCGAGACCCGAACGTCCAGCGACAGCAAACCCGCGTCAGCCCGGGAGAGACCGAAGGTAAAGAACGAGCAGCAGGACGACTCCCGGGCCGTCAGGTCACGCGCCGCCTCTTCGACCTGCGTACCGCCGTCGAGATGTAACCGCAGATGCTGGGCCGACAGCCGTTCGAGGCCCCGCACCGCCTCGGTGAAGAACCGGTCGAACTCGGCGAGCCGCAGCGGCCGTTCAGCCGTCGGCAGGGTGCAGGTCTCCGGCACCCAGGCGTCATCCGTCGCGATGTGGTGGTCACTCATAGCCCGACGGTAAGCCCGTACCCCGGTATCGGTTGCAAGCCCAGTGTGCGGTAGTCCGCGCACCGGCCGCTAACGCATCGATCCGTCGTCGTGACCCGTTGCAGCAGCGCCCGCCGGTGGTGTACGGCAGGCGGCGGAAGAGAGAGAAGGGACACCCCCCGACGGCAGTTGACATGCGTTTCGCGCGAGTGACAGCGTTGTCATCGACTCATTTCCTCCATATGAGACGAGGAGCGCATCTTGCTCTATCGGAACTCACCGCACCGTCGGGCGACGGCAGCCGCCGCAGCCGGCATCCTCATCACCGGGCTGGCACTCGCTCCGTCCGCGCCGGCGCAGGCCAGCCGTCACAAGGCGCAAGACGGGGCTGTTCGCTCGGGCGACGCACGTTTCGAGGTGCTGTCCCCGACCCTGATCCGCACCGAGTACCAGAAGGACGGCAAATTCACCGACGCCGCCACCTTCAACGCCATCGGGCGCGACGACTTCCCCCGTACGCGTTTCACCACGCACGTCGACCACGGCTGGCTCACCATCGACACCGGCGCGATGACGGTGCGCTACCAGGTCGGCTCGGGCGCGTTCACCGCCGACAACCTGACCGTGCAGCTCAAGGCCGGCAAGCAGACCGTGCAGGGCCGACCCTGGGCCGGGCACACCGCGCCGGCCTGCGTGTTCGGCGCACTGTGCGAGGCCGAGTCGCTACAGCTCAACGGCCCCGGCGTGGCCACCGACCACCAGGGGCACACCGGACGCGGCTTCGCGGCGGGCTTCGCCTCGGCCGGCGACTCGGTCACCTTCGCGCTCGACGCCCCGGCAGCCGGCACGAAGCAGCTCACCGTCCGCTACGCCAACAGCACCGGCGGCGACGGCCAGAACGTGGCCCGCACCCTGACGGTACGGGTCGACGGCGACGCCGGCCGCACGCTGACGCTGCCGCCCACCACGAACTGGGACACCTGGGGCCTGGCCAGCGTGCCGGTCGACCTCACCGCGGGCCGGCACGAGATCAGCGTCGTACGGGGCCCCGACGACTCCGGCAACGTGAACATCGACAGCCTCGCCGTGGTCAACCCGGGTGACCCGTTCCCGGCACCGACCCCACCCCAGCCGCAGCCCATACGGTTCGGCACCCTCGGCGAGGCCGAGACCGGCGCCCTGACCGGCGGCGCACGGCCCGCGAACGACCACAACGGCGCTTCCGGTACGGGATTCCTGGCCGGTCTGGAAAACACGTCCGCCGCCGTGGCGCTCACCGTGACCGACGTCCCGTCGGCGGGTGACTACCGGGTGCAGATCCGGTACGCCAACGGCCAGGCCGGCTCCCAGCCGAGCCAGGCGCGCACCATGTCAGTCACGGCCGGAACGGCGGCACCGGTCACGGCGGCCCTTCCGCCGACCAGCGGGTGGGACTACTGGAACACCGTCTCCGTCCCGGTCCGCCTCGACCGCGGCACCAACACCGTGACGTTGGGCTGCCCCACGGACGCCAGCTGCAACGTCAACGTGGACACGGTCGCCGTCACCGGCAAGGATTCCCCGCTGCTCGCCCCGCACGCGCCGCTCGGCGGCTACCGCCGCGGCCTGGACGGCGTGACGGGTTCCGCGCTCACCGCGCCGGGCCTGCTCTACCAGGACGGCTGGTACCTCCTCGACGACTCGGCCTCGGCCCTGCGCACCACCAAGCCCCGGCCCCACCCGGAGCAGGACGGCTACGTCTTCGCGTACGGGCAGGACTTCACCCGTGGGCTCAAGGACCTGTCGACGCTGACCGGGCCCACCAAGCTGCTGCCCCAGTGGGCGTACGGGGTGTGGTACTCCGAGTACTACGACCGCACCGCCACCGAGTTCCAGGACCTGGTGGCCCGGGCGAAGGCCGAAGGCGTACCCCTTGATGTTCTTGTCCTCGACACCGACGTCAAGGCGCCGGACAAGTGGAACGGGTGGAGCATCGACCCCACCCGGATCCCCGACCCGAAGGCGTTCTTCGCCTGGGCGAAGAAGCAGGGCCTGCACACCGGCATCAACATCCACCCGAGCATCCTCGGTTCGGACCCGACGTTCGCGCAGGCGCAGGCCACCGCCAAGGGCAAGCTGCAACGCGTCGGCTGCAACGGCGGCCCCGACTGCTACACCTTCGACTTCGGCGACCCTGACCAGCTCAAGGCGTACATGCAGCTCCACGACGGGATGCTCCCGAAGGGCAGCAAGGGCCCGGACCTGTGGTGGCTGGACTGGTGCTGCGACAACACCAAGTCCTCGCTCGCCGGGGTGACCGGCGACGCGTGGATCAACCAGCAGTACGCCGACAAGACCGGCTTCGCCTTCTCCCGGGCGTACGGCTCATTGCAGGCCGGCGGCTACAGCAGCCCGACCCCGGTGTCCACCGGCCCGTGGGCCGACAAGCGCACCACGCTGCACTTCACCGGCGACACCACCAGTGACTGGTCGACCCTCCAGATGGAGGTCGGCTACACGCCGGGTGAGTCCGCCGCGACCGGCCTGGCCGCGGTCAGCCACGACATCGGCGGGCACACCGGCGGCCTCCAGGAGCCGGGCACCGAACCGGGCAGCACCAAGCTCCCCGACGACCTCTACGCCAGGTGGGTCCAGTTCGGCACGTTCCAGCCGATCGACCGGCTGCACTCCAACCACAGCGACCGGCTGCCCTGGCAGTACGGCCCGGCGGCCAACGCGTCGGCCAAGAAGTTCCTCAACCTGCGCAAGGAACTACAGCCGTACACCTACGCGGCCGCCAAGGAGGCCACCCGCACGGGTATGCCCATCGTCCGCTCGATGTACCTCGCGTACCCGAACGAGCAGGCCGCGTACGCCACCGCCGGTTCCCAGTACCTCTACGGCCCGGACTACCTGGTGGCACCGGTGACGACGCCGGGCGACACCGCCACCACGTCGGTGTGGTTCCCGCCAGGCAACAGCTGGACCGACATCTTCACCGGGAAGACGTACCGGGGCGGCACCACGCAGAACATCACCACCACGCTCGACACCATGCCGGTGTTCAAGAAGCACTGAGGTTTCAGGGATCCGGTTGCCGGCCGGGTGGGGGCGACCCACCCGGCCGGTTCCGTTCCTGGCTATCGATGTGGCCGGCGGGCCAGCGACAGCCAGCCGAGGAACCGGCCGTGCAGCGCGGACAGGTCCGGGCGCAGCCCCAGGCCATACACGTCGTCGATCGCCTCCTGCATCGACGCGGCCAGGTAGAACGCCAGCGCGATCGAATGACCGTAGAACTCCGTCGCGAGATCGAGCCGAGCCCTACCGCACGGCCAGGGCGCGGCGCAGTTGCGGCACAACCACGCCGGGCGCATCGGCAGGTGCGCTGTCATCCGACAGGCACCGGACGTCGGCGGCGTCTGACCGGCAGGGCCTGCATCCGCACGCCCGCACGCATCACGAACAACTCGCGCCGCGCGACAGCGTCGCCCGCCGCGTTCAGCTGGTAACCCTCAATCCAGACCCACCCGTGGTACGTGTGCCGCTCAGGCAACTCACGGATGACGCGCACGACGATCGGGCGCAGAAACTGCACGCTCGCCGCGGTGGTCAGGCAGACCACGTCACCGGCCGCCATCGTCCCGATCACCGCGACCCCCGCCAGATGGTCCGCTTAGCTGATCCCTCTCCTGACATGCCCCGAACCTGTCAGGCGCAGCAACCGCCCATCCATCACAGCGGGTAGTAACCGGGCGGATAACTTTCATCCACGTTGGATGTCGATCAGTTCCGGCTATATGACCACCGGATAAGCTGGCCACCACCCAGGTTTGGGAAGGAGCCACACGCATGAGCGTCAGGGCAGCCACAGCGTTCACCGTGCCTCCTTCACTCTGGGACACCACCGACATGATCGACGCTTTGGCCGCCCGCGACATTGCGCGCGTCTTCCGCTTGGTCCAGCGCGCAACCCGCGCCAGCCAAACCCACCTCGGCGTTGCCACGGGTCTCAGTCAGGCTCAGATCAGCGAGATCATCAGCGGTACCCGTCGGGTCAGCAGCATCGACGTACTAACCCGCATCTGCACCGGCCTTGCCATGCCCGGTCATGCGCGAATGACACTGCTGCTTGGTGAGCACCCATCCCAGGCCACGCCCCGTCCTGACGGCGACGGCGGCAATCGCACACGGGTAGTGTCCGCCCAGGCAGGATGCGCCGACCGCGGCCGGTCGGTTGACGAAGATGCCCGGGAGTGGTGTTCCGACGTCACCGCGATCTACTTGAGCCGGTCTGAGTTCACCGCGAAGATGCCACCACACGTCCTCTTCGACGGCGCTACGGACATCCGGGCCGCCGGCCTGTCGCTCAACATCCTCTGCCAGCAGTATGCCGACAACCAACTCCTCAAACTCCTGGCCGCCGGCACCCACCTCCGCTGCCTGTTTCTTGACCCTGCTGGCGACGCAATTAAGAGGCAAGAGCGTGAGGACGACTATCCAGACGGTCACCTCAGCGCGCTCACCGAACTCAACATCCAGAACCTCGCCGGGCGCATCCGCAATCGGCTTCCAGCCGATGCCCACGAGCGCCTGGCCATCCGCGTGTACGACGAAACCGTCCGTGCCAACGTGCTCCTAATTGACGACCGGCTCTGCGTTGTCCAGCACTACCTACCGCAGATACGCGGAGTTGACTCCCCGACGATGGTCGTCGAGCGCACCGCTATCACTCCCGGCCTCTACACGGTGTTCGACGGGATGTTCACCTCGCTGTGGGAACGCAGCCGCGAGCTATGAGCAACTTCGCAGACCTTCTGCCTCTGGCCAACGAGGCTGTCGACTTGGCGCATCACATCATGCGGACCCTTCAGCCTGGCACCCTCACCAGCAAGGGTGACCGCGACATGGCATCCGAGGTGGACTTCGCCATCGAGCAACAGGTCCGCGAACTCCTGGCTGCCAGGGCACCCGACATCGGCTTCCTCGGCGAGGAACACGGCCTGAGCGGCGATGCCACGGAACTCATGTGGGCACTGGATCCAGTGGACGGCACCGTCAATTTCGTGCACGGCTCACCCCTGTGCGCCATCTCTCTCGGCCTCATCCACAAGAAAAGGTCAGTCCTAGGCATCATTGATCTACCATTCCTGGGCACTCGTTATCAAGCCGCCGAAGGGTGCGGTTCTTTCGCCAACGGAGAGCGCATCTATTGCAGTCAGACAGAGGATTTGCAAGATTCCGTCGTCGCTATTGGAGACTACGCTGTAGGACCTGATGCGGCAGCCAAGAATGTTCAGCGGCTCGCTATCACGCATCAACTAGTGCGGAATGTTCAACGGATCCGCATGCACGGATCGGCCGCAATCGACCTGGCATGGCTGGCCCATGGCAAGATCGATGCTTTCATCATGCTGAACAACAAGCCGTGGGACACGGCTGCGGGCGTCGTGATCGCAAAGGAGTCCGGCGTCCAGTTGGTCGACGTCGACGGGACGCCACACAGTGCAGACTCCACTGCGACGGTCGGTGGAAACGATCAGGTTCTTCCGCTCGTCCTCGCGCTCGTCCAGCAAGCTCTCTCTTCCCCGCAAGCTCACATCGTCGCTGGTCGGCCGGGAGACTGAGCGGTATGGAAGCCATCTGGTCCACCTCGACGCCTTCGGTGGAGTCCTCCCCCGCTTGGGTCGAGTCGTTGGGCGGTCCTTTGCTCGTGGTACCGGTTTCGGTGTTGAGCGAGTGGGGTGGCTGCACGTCCGCCGGGACGATCGCGGATACCGGAGACGCCCTGGATGACTACGCCCGCGCCTGCGAGGTTGATGGCCTGGCAGGTGTGATCGCTATCGGTAGCAGCGGCCGGTAAGGACTTGTCTTGGCGGACGAACCCGCCAGAACCTGCTATCTGCCCGACCGGCGGACGTTCGTCCGTTGGCTCGGCGCCAACTCCGAGGCTGAGCTGATCAACGTCGCGAAGTCCATCCTCGACGACCCTGCCGTCGACTGGGCGCAATGTGGCATCTGGCAATCTAGGGAAGTACCAACTGATGACGACCATCGCCAAGAAGGTCGGTGGGCCAGTGGGGCTTCTGTTCGCGACTCTCGGCAGTGGGTACCTCATCGGTCGGACCGCTGAAGCGGGTGGCAAGAAGGCATTCAAGGCGTCCCTAGCCGCGCTCAAGAAGAGGAACACGCCATGCGCGACGAAGGGCCAGCTCTTCAGGGTCGTCACCGACGGTGAGGACGGCAGCGGCTTGAAGCTCAGTGCTGGTGACGAGTACCGAGTTCTTGAGTGCGACGGCGATGCGATCCTCATCGAAGTCCTGAGCGATCCCAACAACCCGTACTTCGTGTCCAGCGAGTTCTTGACGACCATCTCAGACTTCCCGGCAGAGGACACAGGCGAGGCCCAAAAAGGCGACTGACCTGTGCCGCAGCTCGAGACGGGACGTGACCCTCGGAAGGACTTTGCTCCTGCCCGCTCCGTGCCCGATGCACGCGGCCAGGGGTAGCTTCGACAGCAACGGTGACAGCAACCTGCCCGGACGAGGACGCCCGCCGGCGCACGAGTGCGGACAATCGCCCGAGGTCGCGAAGGCGGACAGACGACGCCGGACGACCTGCACCGAGCTTGTAAGCGAGTTGTCAGCGTCTGGTGTTGAGCGGTACGGCCGCTAGGTATCCGGATCCTGCTCGGTGGACGTCTGATAGGTGTAGGCGCTGGCTTCAAGTTCGCTGCGTCCGTGTGGGCTGAGCTGGCTGTAGTACGTCCAGAACTCGTTGAAGGCGTCGCCGAGGGCCGGAGCGTAGGCACTGCTCAGGGCCGCTGTCCGTAGCGTCAGCTCACCGTCAAGCACGGCGCGTGCCATCTCGCGCAGTTCGGGCTGCGGGGAGTTGGCGAGCCGGTCGAGGTTGTCGCGTAACCCACGGAGACGACGCGGGTCCCCGTTGGTGATGTCGGAGAGGTCGCTCACTGGATGATCCCGGGCGATGCTAGAGGATGGTCGTATCCGCTGCTGCCAGGCAGCGTGGGCAGCTTGACGTTTTCGAGGTCGCTGAGTCTGTGTGTTAGTGCGGACCGGAATGCGAGGACGGCGGCGCTTGCGTGTTGGTAGAGCTGGGTGGCCTGGCTCCACAGCTTGAGCATGTAGGCGACTTCGGCGGCGGCGACGCCGTAGCCGACGATAGCGCCGACGCCTGTTGCGGAGGTCGCTGTCCCGGCAGCGGCGGCGATGCCGGCGATGATTGCGGCGTCGATGAGGCCCTTGATGATGCCGCCGATGGCTTCGCTGATGGACCAGATGGAGTCGGCCATGGCCTTGTACTCGTTGCCGATGTCGTTGAGCGGTCCGCGCAGTGAGGCAGTGGCGCTGGAGAGTTGTGTGAAGTAGCTGTAGGCGGCGTCTCCTGCCTGTCCCTGCCACGTCTGCCGAAGGGTGGCAGCGCCGGTCTGGGTGTTGAGGGCCAGGTCGTGTAGCGCGGAGCCGACGTTGGTGAGGACGGGTTGCATGGTGGCGAGTGCTTCCCAGTTGCCGAACAGGCGCTCCTGTAGCCAGGAGATGGGGTCGAAGCCGAAGACGACGTCGAAGCCCTGCATGGCCCAGGACGTAGGGCTGATGTTGTCCATCCAGCCGAGGGCGTTGGGCGGGTTTGCCGGTTCTGGGGGCGGGATCAGGCTCGCGGTGACATCCCGGATGTCGATGAAGGGCGGTGGGAGGCAGACGAGCGTGGTGAGTTCTTGTTCCAGCGGGGTGGGCGGTTGGCATGGAGCAGCGCCGGGGAGCGTGCGATCAAGGCTCGCTGCGGTGGCGAGGTCGTTCAGCCGGTAGTACATCGAGGCCGCGACCAGTTCGGGACCGGAGGCGTCCAGCAGGGTGGTCAGCCGTCGCATCGTGTCAGAGATGACGGTGACGGCGTGCCGGTGCCCGTCGGCGGCGATGGCGATCAATTCACCGCCGGTAGCGTCCTTGTTGTGAGTGCCGATGTAGCCCGTGATGGCGCACGAGTCGCCGCTTGCGCGGTCCAGTTGTCGGGCGTAGTTGGCCAGCGCAAATGGTTCGACGGTGAAGCTCACGGCTCCACGACCGTGGCTACTAGGACGAGGCCGACCAGTCCGATCACCACGAGCGCGCTTGATGCCACCAGGAGCCTGACAGTCGTCTTCCACTGCCCCCGGGTGGGGTAATAAGCAGCGCCGACCAGCCCGGCGAGGACGAGGACACTCATCGGAATCAGGCGTAGCCCGTCTGCCGCCCCGACGACGATCCCGAATACGCCGACAAAGCCGAAGAAGATCGCGACGTTGGCGATGGCGGCGCGCAGGTTGCCGTAGGCCGTTTCCTGGAAGTCGGACACCGCACCTCGGACGTCCCGCTCCGACTGCACACGATCTTCCGCAGACATCGACCTGCGCGACTTGCGTCGACCCTTGTTACTCCCCGCAACCATGCCGCGACGATAGCAACCACCCGGCGATTTAGGCTGTCCCTAGATACGCGGCTCAGGGCAGCGAGGACGGTAAGGATGAGGGGGGCTCGCGGTCCCTGAAGTTGTCCGACGAGAGGCACGAGAAGGCTAGGCACCATACCGCCTAGAGATCCGGCGAGGGCGTGCCACCGGACGGCCAAGATCCGGAACATGTGCGGAATGATCATGCGCACGACAGAGAGTCGTTCGCGTATACGCCCTGGTAGAGCAGGGTGTGCGTCAGTAGGCGCTAGACCCTTCCTAAACCGTCTGCGGCAGCAGCATTGACGGCAGCGGAGACAGCAACGGACGGGGACGAGGGCGGCTGCCAACAGGTAGACCACGGACAGCTGCCCGAGGTCTCAGGCGCGAGCGAACCTCGCGGATGAATCGCTCAGGCGAACGAGTCGCCGGTCACGGCCTTCCGCCTCAGGGATCGGTCGCGGATCGGTCGCGGATCGGTCTCTGCTGCCGAATTTCTCTGTTTTGAATCAAGGCACCGCGCTCCGCGCGGTGCAGGGCGGCAAGCCCGGCCGGCGGCAAGCCGCCCCGGCCGCCTACGGCGCCGGGGCGGTGAGCCACCGACAGCCGCCGGGACACCGCCCCACGGGTCGGATCTCAGCTCAGCCCGAGTTCATCCGGGAAGCGGTCGTGAAGCGCGGCAACCGCATGCTTCAGGCAGTAGTCGAGGCTGTGGCCGTCGACCCTGATCGACGCGCCGTCGAGCCGCTGACCCGAGATCACCACGGTCCAGGGCTTGCGCTCCCGCTCCCCGTCAATCTTGACGAGCGCGACCAGGCCCATCTCCCCCAGGTGCTCCAGCAGCTCCGGCACGCACTCGTCCCACCTCATCCACGAATGGGATCACCGAAGCACGCGACGGAAGCCAGCGGGTCGGCCTGGTCGTGCGTCAGGGCTTCCGGCTGCCGCGCCAGTCCAACCCCGGGACTGGCTTGCCACCGGGTCACCGGGTAGCGGCACCCGCTCCACCGCCAGGAGGTGCCCGACCCTCCCCCACAGCCACCGGCCCGACTCCGGGATCAATGAGCGCCGGCCCGGAAAGGCCCCACAGCGGCACAGCCTGACCGACCCGAGACGAGGCCAACTGAGCCGACGCTCAGGGCGTCTCCAGGGCGTCAGGGCGTCGTCAGGGCGTCAAACGCCGCCCAATGTTGACCATGAACGACCATCGACGCCCGGACATAGAACCAGCTCAGAGCCTGGATCGCGGCTCTGAGCTGGTGGGCGACGGACGAGTCGACCTGTACGCCGGATTCTGTGCGCGACGCGTACCCCGAAGGATCCGCGCCGGCGGCGGCCATCCATCTCGGCCTGCCGTTGCCGGCAGGCTCCAGCGGCCTACCCGCAGACATCGGGCGGGCAGCCCTCAAGCGTCTGCGCCGGGTCGCCATCTTGCGGTGACGGCCCTTGCTTGGCCTTGCTCCGGGCGGGGTTTACCGAGCCACCCCGGTCACCCGGGGTGCTGGTGGGCTCTTACCCCACCGTTTCACCCTTACCGTCCCCGTTGGGGGTCGGCGGTCTGTTTTCTGTGGCACTGTCCCGCGGGTCGCCCCGGGTTGCCGTTAACAACCACCCTGCCCTGTGGAGTCCGGACGTTCCTCGGCGGCGGGCCGGAGCCCGCCGACGCGACCGCCCGGTCGACTCGTCCGTCGCGCTCCCATCCTAACGACGAGCGTGCGGCCGGTATTGCCACCCCGCCGGACCAAGATCGCGCAGCTCACGGGCGGTCCGGCGGAGCCGCCCCGGAAGGCGGCAGCTAGCCTCGTGGGGCTATGGATCTCTCCCACGCCGCGCTGCTGCTCGCCGCCGGTCTCGCCGCTGGCACTGTCAATGCGGTGGCCGGTGGTGGCTCGTTGATCACCTTTCCGGCGATGATCGCGGTCGGTCTGCCCCCAGTGCCGGCGAACGTCAGCAACTCGGTGGCGGTCTTCCCCGGGTACGTGGCCAGCGTGGCGGGCAGCCGGCAGGACCTGCCGCGCCCCCGTGCCCTGGCCACACTGGTGCCGACCACGATCGTCGGCACGATTATCGGGGCGTTGCTGCTGCTGGCCACGCCGGCCCGCGCGTTCGAGCTGGTCGTACCCTTTCTGGTTCTCGGCGCGACAGCGGTCCTGGCCTTCCAGGACCCGCTGCGCCGGCTGGTCGGTCACCCCCGGGACCTGTCGCCACGCCAGCGGACGGTCGCGGTGCAGACGATGGTCGCGCTCGGCGCGGTGTACGGCGGGTATTTCGGCGCGGCCCTCGGGGTGATGCTGGTCGCCGGACTGGCCCTGGTGCTGGACGCGACCCTGGCGCGGGTGAGCGCGATCAAGAATCTGCTGTCCGCCGTGGTGGGGTTGACGACGCTCGTGGTGTTCGCCCTGTTCGGCCCGGTGAACTGGGCGGCCGTCGCGGTGGTCGCGCCGGCCACCCTCATCGGGGGGTACGCGGGCGCGCGGCTCGTCCGTCGGCTGCCGCCGGTGGTGCTCAAGACGATGATCGTGGTGTTCGGTACGACGATCGGCCTCTACCTGCTCTACCGCGCCCTGAACTGACCCCGCCCGACGCCAAGATCCTCGCGGCTTACCGCGAAACCGTTGCATCAGCGCGCGTTGAAGCAGCGGTTTCCCGGTAAAGCGTGTGGATCTTGAAAACGAACCGGGGTCAGTAGGCCTCTCCCACCGGCTCCTCGGCGGTCTTCTCGGTGTCGGCGGCGGCGCGGTTCCAGCGGGACCAGAGGACCCGCTCGCCGTAGCCGGCGGCCATCACGTGCGCGAAGGCCAGGTAGACGAGGACACCGACGGCGAGCACTCCGAAGCCCACCCAGAACGGCAGGGCCAGTGAGTGTTCGGCGAGCTTGCCGGAGATGATCGGCGCTGGTGCGGCGGCGCCCCAGCGGACCAGGTTGAACGCGCCGGTGGCGACCCGCCGGTCGTTGGAGCCGAGGCCGAGGGCCAGGTCGGTGAGGTTGGCGTTGGCCATGCCCATGCAGAGTCCGGCGAGCACCAGCACGACGAGCGACTCGGCGGTGCCGGTGGAGGTGGCGAAGAGGACCATGCAGACCAGCAGCCCGGCGATGGCCACGCCGACGGTCTGCACGGCGCCGATGCGGTGGGCCAGCCGGTGGCCGATCACCAGGATGCCGGCGGCCAGGCCGAGGCCCCAGCCGGTGAACGCCAGCCCCAGCGGGATGATGTCCAGCTTGAGGAAGAGCGGCGTGTAGCCGAGGACCACGAAGAACACGAAGTTGTACGCGGCGGTCACCGCGCAGAGGGCGATGAACGCCGGCCGGCGGAACGTGGCGAAGATCTGGCCGACGCGTACCGGAGGTTGGCGGTTGGCGGGTTCGCGGAGCTTGCGGGAGGCCACGCCGAGGGCGAGGACCATGAAGACGCCGCAGACGAAGAACGGCAGCCGCCAGCTGACCTCGCCGAGCAGGCCACCGATGAGCGGGCCGACGGCGAAGCCGAGACCGAGGGCGGTCTCGAAGAGGCCGACCACCCACTCCCGGTCGACGGCCAGGTTGACCAGCACCACCATGGCGGTGGCGAAGAACATCGCGTTGCCCAGCCCCCAGATGCCGCGCAGCACGGAGAGCTGCACGATGGTGTCGCTGAACGAGGCGAGGATCGCGGCGACGCCGACCACCGAGACACCGGTGATGAGCACCGGCTTGAAGCCGAACCGGCCACTGGCCAGCGTCGCCGGGATCATGCCGACGGCCATGACCGCGATGTACGCGGTGAACAGCAACTCGACCTGCCACGCGGTGACGCCGATCGCGTCGCCGATAGCGGGCAGGATCGGGTCGACGACGGCGATGCCGGCGATGGCGAGGAAGGCCACCAGTGTGGTGGCGTAGATGGCACTGCGGTTCGGTTCGGAACGCCGATCCACTCCGACTCCTCAATTAGCTGTATCGTACAGGTACTTATCCTGTATCATACAGCTATGAGCGAGGACGACGAGATCACCCTGGGCCGCATCGAGACCGAGGTGGCCCTGCTGATGCGCTTCGGCGAGGCGACCCGGCGGGCCACCGGCACCGCCGAGCACCGGGTGCTCGACCGGGCGGCGTACGTGATCCTGCGGCACCTGGCCGACGCCGGCCCGCAGAACGTCTCCGCGCTCGCCGCCTGCCTCAACCTGGACGGCTCCACGGTCACCCGGCAGGTGTCCGCGCTTCAGCGCGACGGCCTGATCACCCGTACCCCCGACCCGTCCGACGGCCGCGGCACGGTCATCTCCCCCACCTCGGCCGGTCTCCAGCGGATGGCCGCCGTGCAGGCCGCCCGCACCCGGCTCTACGGCGACATGCTCGCCGACTGGAGCAGCGAGGACCGGGACACGCTCGCGGCCCTGCTGGGTCGCCTCAACCAGGCCCTGGTCAACCGCAACCGCCCCCGCTGAAGCCGCAACCCCCGCTGCCGATGTCGGAGGGCGCATGATTCGTTTGCGACATCAGCTCGACAGCGCCTGAAACTACCTCGCCGCTCCGCGACAACGACCCCCACGACGACCACGCCACGACGACGCCCACCCCGCTGACGACCACGCCACGACGACGCCGGCCCGCCGACGACGGCCCTGGACACCGATACGCCCGGGCACCGACCGACGTCGGCACCCGGGCGTATCAGCGGTCAGGCGACCGGTTCGCGGGCCGAGTCGGCGTCGCGGTCGGGGCCGGGGGTGATGCGGGGGTCGCCCTCGTCGGCGAAGTAGTCGTCCGGCTCGGTGCCGTCGACTCCGTCGTCCGCCTTCGCGGCCCGCAGCGCCAGCGTCACCAGCGCAGCGACGGCCAGGTTGACCGCCACCGCCACGATGCCGACATAGATCGTCTTGGTGGTGTCGAAGCCGAACTCGGACAGCGGGAACGCCGAGCCACCGAAGTGCTTCCGGGTCGGGCTGGCCACCTGGTAGAGCATCCACATGCCCAGCCCCATGCCGGCCACCCAGCCGACGATCAGGCCGGTGCGGTGGAACCAGCGGGTGTAGAGGCCCAGCGCCACCGCCGGCAGCGTCTGCAGGATGATCACGCCACCGATGAGCTGGAGGTCGATGGAGAACTGCGGGTCGAGGAAGACGATGCAGGCCACCGCGCCGACCTTCACCACCAGTGAGGTGATCTTCGAGACGTTGGCTTCCTGGGCCGGTGAGGCGTCCCGCTTCAGGTACTCCTTGTAGATGTTGCGGGTGAACAGGTTCGCCGCCGCGATCGACATGATCGCCGCCGGCACCAGCGCGCCGATGCCGATCGCCGCGTACGCGACCCCGGCGAACCAGTCCGGGAACTGCTGGTCGAACAGCAGCGGCACGACGGTGTTGTTGTCCACCGACCCGGCGGAAGCCCCCGGCAGCGGCTTCACCCCGGCCGCGATGGCCATGTAACCGAGCAGGGCGATCAACCCGAGCAGCAGGCTGTACGCGGGCAGCGCCGACATATTCCGCTTGATCACGTCGCGGTTCCGGCTGGCCAGCACACCGGTGATGCTGTGCGGGTAGAGGAAGAGCGCCAACGCCGAACCGAACGCCAGCGTGATGTACTGAAGCTGGTTGTTGCCGTTGAGCAGGATGCCGTCGTTCGGGTTGGGCGAGGCGTCGAACTTCGCGTCCGCCGCGGCGAAGATGTCACCCCAACCGCCCAGCTTGTACGGCAGGTAGATGACCGCCACCAGGATGACGATGTAGATCAGGCTGTCCTTGACGAACGCGATCAGCGCCGGCGCGCGCAGCCCGGACTGGTACGTGTACGCGGCCAGGATCGCGAACGCGATGATGATCGGCAGGTGCCGGGCCAGCGCGTTGTCGCCGGTGACACCCATCGTCTTGAGCACCGCCTCGATGCCGACCAGCTGCAACGCGATGTACGGCATGGTGGCCACGATGCCGGTGATCGCGATCAGCAGGGCCAGCACCGGCGAGTCGAAACGCTTACGGACGAAGTCGGCAGGCGTGACGAACCCGTGCCGGTGCGACACCGACCAGAGCCGGACCAGCACCAGGAACACCAACGGATAGATCACGATGGTGTACGGCACGGCGAAGAACCCGGCCGCGCCCGCCCCGAACATCAGGGCCGGCACCGCCACGAAGGTGTACGCCGTGTAGAGGTCGCCGCCGACCAGGAACCAGGTGATCCAGCCGCCGAAGCTGCGCCCGCCCAGGCCCCACTCGTCCAGGTGCGCCATGTCCTTCGGGGCCCGCCAGCGGGCGGCGACGAAACCCATCGCGCTGACCAGGAGGAACAGCAGCGTGAAAACGATGATCTCGGTGAGATGGTCGCGCCACATCAGCGGCCACCCCGCTTCTTGGTCATCTGGTACACCAGCGTCGTGGTGCCGACGCCGAGCAGGATGAACGCCAGTTGCAGCCAGTAGAAGCGCGGGAACCCGAAGACCCGGGGCGAGTCCCCGTTGAAGAAGGCCGGGACCAGCGGCACCACGATGGGAATGAAGAGCAACCAGTTCCAGGGGCTGTGGTCCTTCGCCCTGGTCGGCGCCGTCGTGGACGCCTCCGGTTCGGGTGCAGCCATGTGACAGACCTCCGGTAGTCGAGGCTCTCGATGCAACGGCCGGAGGCTACGACCCTGTGACGGCCGTCACGCGACCCGTTCGGAGGGTGCTGCGCCGAACGGCCGGTCGGCTGCGCCGAACGGCGCGACCGACCGGCCGACTGGTGAACGACTCAGAGCGCGGTGAGGTGGGCGGTGTCGTTGACCGTACGCACGGCGACGCCGCCGTCGGGCCACATGTCGAGCACGGAGATCCCGGCCGCGTCCAGGAAGAGCCGGTGCAGGAACCCGTCGCCGGCCGCCAGGGCGTCGCGCAGCACCAGCTTGATCGGCGAGACGTGCGAGACGAGCACCACCGTCTCACCGGGGTACGCGGTGAGCAGCCCACTGACGACCCGGTTGGCACGCTCGGCCACGTGGGTGAACGACTCCCCGCCCGGCGGGGCGACCCGGGGTGAGGCGAGCCAGGCGTCCATCTCTCCCGGCCAGCCCTCGCGCACCTCGGCGAAGGTGCGCCCCTCCCACTGGCCGAAGTCGCACTCGATCAGGTCGTCCTCGGTGCGCACCGGCACGTCACCGAGCGCGCCGGCGATGGCCGCCGCGGTGGCCGTACACCGGGACAACGGTGAGCTGAGCACGGCCGCGACGGACGGGGCCAGCTCAGCCACCCGGGTGGCGGTGGCCTGCACCTGGGCGCGGCCCCTGTCGGAGAGCGGCACGTCGCCGCGACCGGAGTAGCGGCGCTGCTCGGTGTACGGGGTCTCGCCGTGCCGGACCAGGATCAGCCGGGTGGCGGTGAAGGTCGGCCGGGGCTCCCAGGAGGCCGGCGCGGTCGCCGGGTCGCTGCCGGTGGCGGGCTGCCCGGCGGCAGCGGCCGGCGCGGGACGGTCGGGTGCCGCGGTCGCCGGGGGACGACCGGCGGCGGCGTCCATGGCGGCGTTGGCGAGGGCGTCGGCGTGCCGGTTCTGCTCGCGGGGGATCCAGGCGAACCGGACCGCGGCGAAGCGGCCCACCAGCCCGGCCGCCTGGGCGGCGAGGGGGCGCAGACCGGGGTGCTTGATCTGCCACCGGCCGCACATCTGCTCGACGACCAGCTTGGAGTCCATCCGGACGTCCACCTCGGCGGCACCCAGCTCGGCGGCGGCGGTCAGCCCGGCGATCAGCCCCTGGTACTCGGCGACGTTGTTGGTCGCCGTCCCCAGCGACTCGGAGCGCTCGGCCAGCACCTCACCGGTCTCCGGGTCACGGACCACGGCGCCGTAGCCGGCGGGGCCGGGATTGCCCCGGGACCCGCCGTCGGCCTCGACGGTGACCACGCGCGGCGCCACGACCTACAGACCCGACTCGTTGGTCCGGACCATGATCCGTCGGCAGTCCTCGCAACGGACCACGTCGTCCGGGGCGGCCCCGCGGATCCGGGCCAGGTCGGCACCGGACAGCTCCAACCGGCACCCGCCGCAGCGGCCCGCGGTGAGCAGCGCGGCACCCAGCCCGGTGTCCTCGCGGATCTTGTCGTAGAGCTTGACCAGGTCGGCCGGGAGGTCGGCGGCGAGCGGCTGACGGGCCCCCCGCTTGAACTCCTCCTCCTTGGCGATCTCGGCCATCGCCTCGTCGCGGCGCTGCTCGGTCGCGGCCCGCCGGTCGCGGGCGTCGGCCAGCCGCTGCTCCACCCCGTCGAGGACGCCCTGCGCGGTCTCCCGCTGCTCCATCAGCTCCAGCTCGGCGTCCTCCAGGTCACCCTGGCGGCGGTTGAGCGAGACCAGCTCGTGCTGGAGCGCCTCCAACTCGCGGGCGGGGCCGGTGCCGGCGGCGAGCCGGTTCTCGTCCTTCTCCTTGCGGGCCCGGACCTGCTCGACGTCCTTCTCCATCCGGGCGATGTCCCGGTCCAGGTCGTCGACCGCCACCTGGGCGCGGACCCGCTCATCCTCCAACGCCGACAACTCCCGGGCCAGCGCCTCCAGCTCGGCCCGCTCGGGCAGCGACCGCCGACGGTGGGCGAGCTGGGCGAGGTTGGTGTCGATCGCCTGGAGGTCGAGCAGGCGGCGCTGCACCTGAGGGTCAGCCTTCACGGTCGGGGCTCCTTGTCGTCCACAACGGGTGCGGCGGCGTGCACTGTCCACGGGTCGGTATCCAGGTCGGACACCAGCGTCTCGACGCCCAACGCCTCCCGGAGGAGGTCGGCCAGGTCGTCCAGCCACGGTCGTTCGGTCGCCCAGTGGGCGGCGTCGATCAGGGCGGGACCATCGGCGGCGAGGTGCTCGCCGGCCGGGTGGTGCCGCAGGTCGGAGGTGAGGAATGCGTCCACCCCGGCGGCGGTCGCGGCGCCGAGGAAACTGTCCCCCGACCCGCCGCTGACGGCGAGGGTACGAACCATACGCCGGGGATCGCCCGCAGCGCGAACTCCCCAGGACGTGACGGGAAGCACGGCGGCGGCGTGCCGGGTCAGCTCGGCGAGGGTCATCGGCCGGGGCAGCTCGCCGATCCGACCGAAGCCCCGGTCGTCGCCGTGGGCGGGCGAGCCGGGCGCGGGTCGTAGCAGTGGCCGCAGCCCGGTCAGCCCGAACCGGGCGGCGAGGGCGTCGGAGACGCCGGGGGCGGCCACGTCGGCGTTGGTGTGCGCCGCGTAGAGCGCCACCCCGGCCCGGATCAGGTCGTGGATGATCCGCCCCTTGAAGGTCGTCGGGGCGACCGACGAGACGCCGCGCAGCAGCAGAGGGTGATGCGCGACGATCATGTCGACGTCGGCGGCCAGCGCCTCGGCGACCGTCTCGGGCGCCACGTCGACCACACAGAGCACCCGGCGCACCGGCGCGGACGGCTCACCGAGCACCAGACCCACCCGGTCCCACTCCTCGGCCCAGGCCAGCGGGAAACGCCGTTCCAGCTCGGCCACCACGTCGGTCACCGTCGGCGCGGATCCGCTTGTGCTCACGGCGGGCCAGCTTACCGGCGCGAGGGCCGCCGGGCGGTGACGCCCGCCCGGCCGCGTCGACCGGAAGCCCCGCCGTCGGATGCTGGGCGGCGCGGCGAAGCCCCGCCGTCGGATGCTAGGCGGCGTTCGCGGCGACGGTGTGCAGCGCGGCCAGAGGCTTCGCCCACGGGAACGCGGACAGGTGCTGCTCCCCCGTTCCCGGCGGGTGCAACGCGACCACGTGATCACCGAAGAGCACCGTGACACCCCACTCGGCCAGCCGGGCCACCCCGGCGCGGAACGCCGGGTGGGCGGCCATCGCCACATTGGTGTACGGCACGGCCACGATCGGGATGCCCTTGCCCTGCGCCTCGACCAGCAGGCCGAGAGCGAGGGTGTCGGCGATCCCGGCCGCCCACTTGTTGACCGTGTTGACGGTGGCCGGGCAGACGATCATGGCATCGGCGGGCGGCAGCACGTCCGGGTCACCGGGGTTCTTGTAGTGCGTCCGCACCGGATGCCCGGTCTGCCGAACCAGTGCCGACTGGTCGACGAACTTCGCGCCGTCCGGTGTGGTGACCACGCAGACGTCCCAACCATCCTGTTGGGCGAGGTCGACCAGAAGGCCGACGTGCCGTGCCAGCGGCGAGCCGCAGGCGATGACGTAGAGCACCTCGCGGTGCCCGCTGGTACGCGGTGAACCGGCCATCAAACCGGCTCCGCGCTCATACCCCTACTCCCATGTGCTCAGCCAACTCCGCTACCGGAGAAGGCGGCGCACCACGTGTGCGACGGAGGACGTCTGACATCACCTCGTGCGCGATCGGCCGGCAGCGGATCTCCGACGGGGCGAGCCGATCGCCGAGCAGCAGCATCTCGCCGGCGTTCGCCACGTCGCCGATCTGGGCGTACCCGCGGGCGATGTCGAGCAGGTGGTGGGCGCGGCGTTCGGGCAGCAACGCGTTGAAGGAGGGCTCCGCGATGCGCAACTGGTGCACCTCCACGGCCCGACCACCGTCGCCCAACTCGACGGCGGCGGCGGCACGGTGCAACTCGACGTTCGTCGGGCCGAACGACGTCCAGTAGTGGTTGTAGTCGCCACCGAGCAGGGTGGCGGCCTCCTGAGCGCAGTTGATCAGGTCGTCGACGCTCGCCGTGTCGCCGATCCGCGACGCGGCCATCGCCCCCTGGAGCAGCAGCATGCCGTAGACGGAGAGCCGGGCCGGGGACACCTCGTTGCCGCCGCCCGGGGCCAACCGGTTGGCGATCTGCACGTTCAGCTCCAGCGCCGGACGGGCCCGGCCCATCGCGACCAGCGCGTTGCAGACCCTTGTGGTGGCGATCCCGGCCAGCAGCGGGTCGTCGGCCCGCTGGGCCACCGCCATCGACCGGTCGGCGGCCAGCCAGGCGAGCTCGCACTCACCGAGTTTGCGCAGCACCGACGAGGCGATCTGGTAGACCTGCCCGAGCAGGTGGGCCGCCTCGATCCCCCGGTCACCGCCGTACGCGGCGTCCGCCGCCTGGGCGTCGCGCAGCAGCTTGGGCAGCGCCCGGGTGAGCATCCCGTAGCGGCCGTACTGATAGGTGAGCCAGGCGTGGTTGACGGCCTTGCGCATGTCGTCGAGCGGCGGCGGGGAGGGCGCCGCGTCGAAGTACGCGCTCATCGAGTCGTAGCGCTCCAACGCCGCCCGGATCTCCTGCACCTCGATCTGGTCGATGCAGTTCAGCGCGTCGGTGCGGCGCTCCGGGTCCTTGCCCATGAGGAGTTGGACGTCCACCTGGAGGATGTCGGCGATCTCGTACAGGACGGAGAACTTGTCCAACCGGCGGACGCCGCGTTCGACCTTGTCCACCCAGCTCTTCGACTTGCCCAGCCGGTCCGCGAAGACCTGCTGCGACATCTTCCGCCGTCCGCGCCAGTAGGCGACCCGCCGTCCAATGGGTAGCTCGTCCATCTCCCCATCCTCCCCTGCGCGACGACCGATCGAGTCGAAGCGATGTCTCCGGGCGCGGCGTCCTGCGTTCACTTTCACATTTCCGCTGGTCGCACACGATGTACGTCAGCCGGAAAGCCAGTCCTCGTACTTTTCGTGCAAGTTGCACGAGCCGTTCGTCAACCTCAACGATCGTGGGTTACGGCAGTGACGGTGCTCGACATGGGACCTGGCGAACGCCGGGCCCGACGAGGGGAGATGGCACACATGTGGGGGAATGTCGGACCGCGCGTCGTCGAACTGTCGCCGCTGGAACGCGTCCGGCTGCGCCGGGTCGCCATGCGGTACGCCGCACACGGCTGGCAAGTCACTCCGGGGGCGTGCCTGGCCCGCAGTCGTTTCGTCTGCGGCCGGGCCGGCTGTCCCACGGTCGGCTGCCACCCCGCCCTGGAGAACTGGGAACTGGCCGCCAGCGCCGACCCGGCCCGGGTGGCGACCTGGTGGCGGAGCCGCCCGCACGGGGTGCTGCTGCCCACCGGCCGGGCCTTCGACGTGCTGGAGGTGCCCGCCCACCTCGGTCGGCTCGTCCTCGACGCGGTGCAGATCCACCCGGCCGGCACCGGCGTACGCGGGCCGGTGCTGGCCACGCCCACCGGACGCTGGATGTTCCTGGTCCGCCCCGGTGACCCGCTGCGCCCGGAGTTGGAGCACTGCTTCCACGTGGTCCGGCACGGACCGGGCTCGTGGATCCCCGCGCCGCCCACCCGGCTGCCCGAGGGGACGGTCCGCTGGGCGGTCGCCCCCGAGCAGGCCCGCTGGCAGCTTCCGGACTCGTACCTCGTGCAGAACACGGTGATCGGGGCGCTGCGCGCCACCGGGGTGACGCTCACCCCCGACCTGATACCCGGTCACCTGCCGCTGCCCCGACGAGGAATGTGAGACATCCGGTGCCCGACAGCGTCGCCGGGGCACCGGTCCTCGTTGACAGGAGGACGGCGCGAACGCGCGCCACGATCGGGGGAAAGATGTCCACGCACGACAGAGCGTCCCATCCCGGTGGCACCGAACCACCCCGGCGCAGCCACCGACGACACCGCTGGGCCGGCACCCGACCGTCCGGCTCGCGCCCCGGCCGTCCCCGCCCCACCGGGTCCCGCCCCGCCGGCACCCACCGCCCGATCCGCTAGTCCGTCAGCGGGATGCTCGCGGAGTGATACTGGCGGCCGTCGTCGGTGACGACGGCGTGGGTGTGGTCGTCCAGGCGGTCCAGCCAGCCGCGACCCGCTGCTCCCATGGCCAGGGCGGCGGTGGCGTACGCGTCGGCGACCCCGAGGTCGGTGCCGACCACTGTCACCGACCGCAGTCCGCCGGCCGGCGCGCCGCGGCGCGGGTCCAGCACGTGCCGACCCCGCTCGTAGACCCCCGAGGTGGCCACGGCCAGGTCGGTCCCGCTGAGCACCAGGCACGTCGCCATCGCGTCCCACGGGTGCCGGATGCCGATCCGCCACGGCTCCCCCGACGGCGACACACCGCGTACCCGCACGTCGCCACCGGCGTTCACGCAGTGGTTCGGGGCACCGGCGGCGAGCAGCCGATCCGAGGCGACCTGCGCCGCCCAGCCCTTCACGAAACCGGACGGGTCGAGCCGCCCGGTGGCGTACGCGTCGAAGAACCCGTCGGTGGCGCCCCACAGGTCGGCGCACGCCTCCAGCACGAACCGCAGGTCCGCCGACGCCTCGGAGAGCAACACCTCACCCCGGTCGAAGCGGCACACCTCGCTGCCCGGCTGGTACGTGCTGAACCGGGTGTCCACCTCACGCATCCAGGCGAAGACGTCGTCCGCCAGCTCACGGGCCCGCGCGGGCGGCAGGTCGTCGGCGAGGTCCAGGGTGATCGCCGTACCCATGATCTGCTCGACCCGGCACAGCCCTGGTCGGGTCAGCGCGGCCGGCACGTCAGAACGCCTGCTCGATGGCGGACCGCAGCGACTGCTTGTAGGAGTTGCTGGTCTCGGTGGCACCGGAGACGGTGTTGAGGTTCGCGTTCTGCTTGCGCACCACCTCACCGCCGCTGCCGTCGTACGCGCTGCTGACGTCGCCGCTGTGGATGTCGGATTCACCCCCGCTGGGCAGCGACAGCGCGACGGCGTCGACGATCCGGTTGCCGGACACCACGATCTGCACCTGCACGTACCCGTACTCGTTGTCGAAGCCGGCGCCGGTGACCCGGCGGTTGGTCGACTGGGGTGGCTTGGTGGTGCGCGGCGCGCTGGGCGCCTTGGTGGTCCTGGTGGTCGACGGGCGGGCGGTGGTCTTGCCGGGCTTGGGTGACACCGGCGCGTCGGCGCTCGTCGACGGGGTCGGCCCGCCCTCGGCCGGGTCGGGGCCCGGCGCGACCGGGTCGGCGCTCGGGTCGGCCGCCTGCCCGGTGGGGTCGACCGGCTGGGCGGTCGGCAGGTTCTGGGCGACCTGGTTGGTGGCCGGGGAACCCTTGAAGACCACCAGCGCGGTGGTGCTGGCGGCGAGGCCGGTGATCGCGAGGAACGCGCGACGCATGGGGTGCCCTTCCTACAGCTCGAACGTGGCCAGGTGGATCTGCCGTTTCGGCACGCCGGCGCGGCGCAGCGCGCGCACCGACTGTTCCACCAACCCGGGCGGCCCGCACAGGTAGACGTCGCGTCGGGCCACGTCGGGCACCAGCTGACGCAACCCGTCCGGGCTGATCAGCTGACGGGGGCCGGGGTCGTCGCGGGAACCGATGACGTACCAGACGGAGGTGTCCCGCTCCTGGGCCAACCAGTCCAGCTCACGGCTGAGCAGCACGTCGGCCGGGGTACGGGCCCGGTAGATCAGGGCGGCGCCCGGGGGCAGCTCCTCCAACATGGCCCGGAGCGGCGTGATGCCACTGCCGCCGGCGATGAGCAGCGCCCGCTCCCGGACCCGGTGCGCGGCGGTGAAGGTGCCCGACGGGCCCTGCGCCCAGACCCGGGTGCCCTGCTCAAGGTCGCGCAGGTCCGCCGTGTGCGTCCCGACGACCTTGACGGTGAGGCGCAGCCAGCGACCGTTCGCGGCGGCCGAGACGGAGAACGGGTGCGACTGCCACCAGCATCCCCGGGTGAGGAAGCGCCAGCGGAAGTACTGGCCGCCGAGCATCGTCAGCCGGCCGAGGCGCTCACCGGTGAGGTAGATGGAGATGGTGTCCGGGCTCTCCGCGACGACGTCGGCGACCCGCAGCTTGTACCGCAGGTTGAACGCCAGCGGCGCGATCACCCGGCCCCAGAGCAGGGCGGCGACCACCAGCAGGTAGAGCGCGATCCAGCCGGTGCGCACCGGCCCGGGCTTGTACAACTGCGCGCCGTGGGTGAACTGGTGACCGAAGCCGAGCAGCAGGACCAGGTAGCTGGACAGGTGCAGCGCGTGCCACAGCTCGTAGGGCAACGCGTGGCGGATCGCCCGGACACTGCTGAAGCCGACCAGCATCATGATGCCGGTGGCGACGAACGCCGAGACCATGTCCTCGTAGTCGCCCAGCAGCGTGCCGACCTCGGCCAGGATCGACTGGTTCCGCAGGTCCGCGTAGCCGACGAGGATCAGCGACATGTGCGCCAGCACGGCGACCAGCAGGGTTGCCCCGACGTCGCGGTGCCAGCGGGCCATCTGCTCGCCGCCGATCCACCGTTCCAGCACCGGCAGCCGGCTCATCATCAGCACCTGCACCAGCAGCAGGTAGCCGGCGATCAGACCGGTGATCCGACCGGCCGCGGTGACGGTGGCGGCGGTGCTCCGCAACGAGCCGGCGGGGGTGCCCAGCCACCACGGCAGCACGCTGGCGACCAGGCCGACCAGGAGCAGCACGCCCAGCAGCCGCCGGCCGCCGGGACCGCGCCGGTCCGGGATCTGCGGGGGTACGGGCGCAGCCGGCCGGCCGCCGTGCCGGGACGAGGTCCCGGTACGACGGCCGGCGGCGTGGGTGTGCGGGTACGTCACGCGTACAGCTTCATCGGGGCGTACTTCTGGCGGGGGAAGACCTTCTGGACCTCGGCGTTGGTGAGCCCGAACCGGCCCTGCGCCACCGCGCCGTACACGTTGAACATGTTGTTGTACTCCGGCACGTCACCGGAGTCCAGCTTGTCCAGCCCGTTCCAGGTGCCCAGCAGGGAGCCGGCCAGCTTCTTGCCGGAGAGCACCGTGACCACGCCACCGTGCCCGTGGTCGGTGCCGCCGGTGTTGGAGCCGACCCGGCGGCCGAACTCGCTGGACACCATGATCGTCACGTCGGCGGCCTGCGGACCGAGGTCGGTGAAGAAGGCCGCCATGGCCTTGGCCAGCTCGTTCAACCGGCGGTGCAGTTGACCGCCCGCGGCGGTGCCCTGGTTCTCGTGGGTGTCGTAGCCACCCATGCCGACGGTGGCGACCCGGACGTTGGCGCCGCCCTTGATCAGCTGGGCGAGCTGCTTGAACGCGTTGCCGACGCCCTCGTACGTGACGCCCTCGACGGCCTGGTACGGCTTGGCGGCGAGCTGCTGGGCGGTGGCCAGCGCGCCCATGCCCTCCTGCACGGCCTCCTCGACCGGGTGGTTGATCCCGGTGAAGAGCCCCTTGATGGCCTTCTCGGTGGCCGCCCGGTACTTCTCGTCGCCGTTGAGCCGCAACGATCCGACGTTGTTCAGCGACAACGCGCCGTTGTTGCCGACCAGCGAGCGGGGCAGCGTGCTGCCGATGCCGACGCTGCGGAACGCGGTGCCCTTGCCCAGGTGGTCGACCAGACCGTCCAGCCAGCCCCGGCCGCCGGTCTCGTTCGGCAGACCGCCCAGGTTGCAGGCGTCCGCGGCCTGGAAGTGGCTGCGCGACAGCCGCTCGTCGGAGACACCCGGGATGAAGCCGAGCTGACCGGCGGTGAGCCACTTCTCCAGCGGCTTGAACGCACTGGTCAGCTTGAAGCCGCGGTCCAGGGCCAGCGAGTCGTTGCCGAGCAGCAGGTCGGGGCGGGCCTTGCTGAGCACCGGGTCGTTGTTCGGCGCGACCAGGCTCAGCCCGTCCAGCCCGCCGTAGAGGAAGACGTGGATCAGGGTGCCGGTCTTGGTCGCCGCGAACGACGCCGACGTGGTGACGAACTGCGCGGTGGCCAGGGCGGTGGCGGTGGCCGCGGCCCCGGCGACGAACGTACGGCGGGTGACGCCGCGACCGTCCTGCTGGGCCTCCTCCAGGTTCTCCAGAGTGCGGTAGCGGTCCAGCTCGGCGGCGTTCTCGGCGGCCACGATGTCCGCCTCGGCGCGCAGCAGGGCCTCGGCCGGGTTGTCGGCCAGCCGCCGCACGTCGGGGCATTCGGGGTGCAGGGGGAAAGAGTTGTACACAGTCTTCTCCATCGGGTGCCTCACCGGAGGTGGTGCTGGGGGGAAGCGAGGATCGCCCGCGCGACGGCGGTGATGGCCCCGTTGAACGTGGCGTCGACCTTGGCGGTGGCGGCGACGCCGGCCACACCGAGGATCAGGTTCTTCTCCCGGGTGCTCAGCTTCTGACCCACCAGCCGCTGGGAGAGCGCGTCCACGTACGCCCCGGCGGTCGCCGGCGGCTTGGCGACCAGCTTCTCCGGTGCCGTGTACGTGAAGGCGGTGCGGTAGCCGGCGAGGATCTCGCCCGCCTCGTTCCAGCCGTTGACCATGGTGCCGGCCGACGTCCAGGCGACGTAGACGTCCGGGTAGCCGTCCGGGGTGGGCTGACCCATCGGGTAGTGGCCCAGCTCGCGCAGCTTGTCCTGGATCTGCCGCAGGCCCCGCGCGTACGGGGTGCGCTTGTTGTCGCCGTTGTTGTGCTTCGGCGACGCCTCCGGTGAGACGCCCAGCGTGCGGTACGTGGCAGCCAGGTACTCCATTGGGCGGCGTACCTTCTGGCCCACGGCGGCCCAGAACTCGGTGGAGCAGAACATCGCCATCAGCACCGGCTTGATCAGGCCGTTGTTGGTGGTGTAGATCTTGGCCAGCCGGTCCACCAGGGACTTCGGCGGGGTGTCCGAGACGAATCGGGTCGCCAGGCTCTGCGCCACGTACTTCGCGGTCGACGGGTGCAGCGCGATGTGGGTGATGTACGCGTCGATCGCCGCGTCGGCCTTCTTCGGGTCCGACGAGTTGTTCGGGTGGCTGAAGCCGAGGATCTTCACCTTGCCGACGTAGTGCTGCTCCGGCTTGAAGACGTACTTGCCGTCCTTGTCGATGCCACGGCCGGTCTGCAACATGGCGGCCTGACGGACGTCCGGCTCCTTGTAGCCGCCGTCGACGCCGACCGAGTAGAGCTCGAGGTTCTCCCGGGCGAGGTTCTCGTTGATCGCGTCCTTGCGGGAGTCCTTCTGGTTCAGGTAGATCAGCAGCGCGGGGTGCTTGTTCGCGGCGATCAGCATCTCCGGGTAGCTGCCCAGCGCGTGCTTGCGCACGACGTCCTGGTCGAACGAGTTGCGGTAGACCTCGCCACCGTCGAACTCCGCGGCGACGTGCAGGAAGTCGTTCCAGAAGTCGACCATCACCTCGAAGAGCTGGCGCTTCGACCAGATCTGCCGGGCGATGGTGGCATCGATCATCTCCCGCTCCGGCTGGGCGCCCTGCTCGTTGAGCTGGTCCCGCTGGGTGCGCAACTGCTGCACGCTGAGCTTCTGCGTGGGCAGCTCGGCGAGCTTCAGCTCGGCCTTGCTCGGCGCGATCTTGTCCGGGTCCAACTGGGCGCGGATCCAGGCGTCGATGCCCTGCTTCTTGATGTCGGCGACCAGCTCGGGGGTGGGGCCGAAGGTCGCCCGCCGGGCCAGGTGCAGGATCGGGTCCTTGGCGAGCACCGTCTTCACGGTCACCTCGGTCGCCGCGGCGGCGGCGGCCGGGCCGGAGAGGGTCCGTCCGCCGGCCGGCGCGTTCTTCTTCAGCGCCTCGCCGGCCCGGGAGCCCATGTAGCTCTCGTTCTGCTCGGTGTAGGTGCGCACCGTGCTCGGCTGCTGGCCACTGGGCCGCGCGGCGGTGCCGTCGGTGACCGTGCTGCCGGTGGCGTCACCGGCCACCTCGTCACCGAAGATGCCGCGCAGCTGCGGGGTCATGGCGAGCGCCGCGCCACCGGCGACGACGGCGGCGGTGCCACCGAGGGCCACCATCGCCTTGCGGCGTCCGACCTTGGGACCCGACTCGTCGTCGTCCAGAGTGGGTAGTCCGGTGCCGGGCCGCGCCGGCATCGGGCTACCGAGCCCTTCCGGGCCGACCCACTGCGGCCCGCGCGGGCCGGGGGCCGGCTGTCCGGCGTACGCGTAACCCTCGCCGTACTGCTCGCGAGGGTCGGCCTGCGCCGGGTAGCCGCCCTGGTAGGGGTGGGGCGAGTCGTACCCGTAGGGCGCGGACGCGTTGGGGTCGCCGTAGCCGTCCGCGTTGTGGTGCTGGCGTCCGTCCCAACCGCGGTCGTCCCGCGGTCGACGTGGTGGCACATTCTGGTCGGCCATGTACCAATCCCGATTTCTGATGAGCGCCGGAAGCTGCGACCGGGCAGGTGCGGCAGGTGCGGCGACAGTTGCCTGAGGGGGGTGCTACGGCAAAGTAACCAAGCCCTCCGGGCCCTTCAAGGTGGGCTGAACACCCTCGTGAGGGCACTTAAGACAGCGCTCAGAGCGGCGTCCGGGGCAGTCGCCGGGTGGGGGACGCGCACAGACCTTCCCAGCAGGGCGGACGCGCGGCAGCCGGGTACGGACCGGACCTCCCCGCCGTACGCGACACGTTCCGCGCCGTTCACCACCACAGGCAAACTTAAGGTTCAGGTAAGCCGGACATGAAGTGGCCTCACGATGGTCGCCGCGCCCGATGCCACCGGCCCCGCGCGAGGAGGAAAAGTAGCGGGAGCAGGCGAGCGTGAGCCACCACCGCAGCGGGTATGCCGCCGAACCGCTGAACGCGTGAGGGGAAGGCAGCGCCATGCTCAGCAAAGAGGATCAGCGCAGGTTCGACCAGATCACCCGTCAGCTCCGGGAGAGCGACCCGGCATTCTTCAAGCGGCTGGACCACCGGGTCCGTGCCCGCAGGGGCCGCTACCTGATGTTGTTGACCATCGTGCTGTGGGCGTCGCTGCCGGCGATAGCCGTGTTCGCCGGTCGGCTGACCGGTGCGATCTGCGCGGTGGTGCTGGTGGCCAACGCCGCCATCATGTGGCGGTTCCGCCGCCGCTGGACGTGACGGCTCACCGGTCGTCCGGGCCGAACGCCCGGTACGCGCGGCGCAGCCGTTCGAGCATTCCGGGGCCACCGATGGCGGGGGCCGGCGCGCCGAGCTGGCGGAGCAGCAGGTCGGGACCGGTCGCCAGTCGAGGAGGCCGGTCCGGCAACGGCACCGGCGGCAGCCAGAACCGGTCTGCCGCCTCCGGCAGCGGGGTCGTCGACAGCCCGACGAGCGCGCGGGCCGCGCCGACCGGCGCCACCGTCGACCGATCACCGTCCGGCATGGACGGTGGATCGACCGGCTCGGGCGACGCCACCGCGCCGGTGGCCGTCACCCGTCGGGCGCGCAGCTCGTCCAGCAGCTCCGCCCGGGACCGGCCACGCCAGTGCAGCAACTCGAACGGATCCGCGTCGAACGCCTCGGCCAGCAGGTAGAACGTCGCCGCGAGGTGCTTGCACGGGACCGCGAAGTCGGGGCAGTTGCACCGTTGGGTCAGCTCGTCCACACCGGCCGGGAACAGCGGCGCACCGGCGGCGGCGAACAGCTCCTCCAGCTCGTCGGGGAGGTCCCCGGCGAGCAGCCGGGCGCTGAAGAACGCCTGCCCGGCCAACTCCTTCTCGATCCGGGACCAGAGCGCGTCCGGGAACGGTCGCAGCGCGATGGACACCTGGTACGGCTGCGGGCGGGAGCCCTGCACCACGGCGCTGACCCGCCCGGGTGCGACGTCGAGCGTCAGCACCTGGCCGGCGCGCGCGTACGACCGGCCCCGGGTCAACCGGGTGCCCAGCGCGAACGACTCCAGCACCTCCAGGAACCGCCGGGACCACCAGGAACGCCCGATGGCGCCCCGGGCGCTACGCGCCCGCAGACCCCCGTCGACCCGGCGGGGGCGCCCGTAGTCGGCGAACCGATCGGTGACGCGGGGCTCGCTCACTCCACCACCGCCCCGGCCTCCAGGGCGAACAGCTCGCGCAACTGGCCGGTGGACAGCTCGGTGATCCACTGCTCACCCGTGCCCACGACCCGCTCGGCGAGGGCACGCTTGTCGTTGATCATCGCGGCGACCTTCTCCTCCACGGTGCCGGCGCAGACGAACTTGCGGACCTGCACCCGACGGCGCTGCCCGATCCGGAACGCCCGGTCGGTGGCCTGGTCCTCCACCGCCGGGTTCCACCACCGGTCGACGTGCACCACGTGGTTCGCCGCGGTCAGGGTGAGGCCGGTGCCACCGGCCTTCAGCGAGAGGACGAACAGCGACGGGCCGTCCGCCGACTGGAAACGCTGCACCATGGCGTCCCGCTCGGCCTTCCCGAGCCCGCCGTGCAGGAACAGCACCTCCCGACCGAACCGCGCCGACAGGTGACCGCGCAGCATCGCGCCGAACTCGGCGTACTGCGTGAACAGCAGTGCCCGCTCCCCCGCCGCCAGCACCTCCTCCAGGATCTCGGTCAGCCGGGCCAGCTTGCCGGAACGACCCTCCAACGCCGACCCGTCGCGCAGCAACTGGGCGGGGTGGTTGCAGACCTGCTTGAGCCGGGTCATGGTGGCCAGCACCAGCCCGCGCCGCTCGATGCCGTCGCTGGTCTCGATCCGGGCGAGCATGTCGTCGACCACCACCCGGTAGAGCGCCGCCTGCTCGGCGGTGAGGTTGCAGAGCACCTCCATCTCCAACTTCTCCGGCAGGTCCGAGATGATCGACGAGTCGGTCTTGAGCCGGCGCAACACGAACGGGCCGGTGATCCGGCGCAGCCGCTCGGCGGCCTCGGCGTCACCGTTGCGCTCGATCGGCTCGGCGAACCTCTTGCGGAACGTCGCCGCCGGCCCGAGCAGGCCCGGGTTGGCGAACTGCATGATCGACCAGAGGTCCGCGAGCCGGTTCTCCACCGGCGTGCCGGTCACCGCCACCCGCTGCCGGGCCGGCAACGCACGGACCGCCTCGGCCTGCCGGGTCGACGCGTTCTTGATCGCCTGCGCCTCGTCCACCACCACCCGGTGCCAGTCGATTCCGGCCAGATCGACGGCGTCACGCGCCGCCACCGAGTAGGTGGTGAGGACCAGGTCCGCGCCGTGCGCGGCCGCGGTGAACTCCGCCCCCCGCGCCCGCTCCGCCCCATGGTGTACGTGCACCCGCAACGTCGGCGTGAACCGGGCCGCCTCCCGCTGCCAGTTGCCGACCAGCGACATCGGACAGACCAGCAGGGTGGGGCCGGCGTCCGGCGGGTCCCCGGCGAGCAACGCCAGCAGTTGCACCGTCTTGCCCAGACCCATGTCGTCGGCGAGCACACCACCCAGCCCGAGCGAGCGCAGGAACGCCAACCACGCCAACCCCCGCTGCTGGTACGGCCGCAGCGTCCCCTGGAAACTCGGCGGCGGCTCCAGCGGGGTGAGCCGACGCTCCACCGCGCCGGCGAGCAGGTCGCCCAGCGCCCCGTCGGCGGTCACCTCCAACACCGGTAGCGCACCGGTGGCCGCACCGTCCTCCAGGCCGAGGCGGAGCAGGTCGGCGACGCTCAACTCACCGGTCGAGCGGAGCAGACGCAGACCGGCGGCGAGCCGTCCCGGGTCCAGCTCCACCCACCGGCCGCGCAGCCGCACCAGCGGGGTCTTCATCTCGGCCAGCGCCGCCAACTCCTCGGCGGACAGCGGCTGGTCGCCCAGTGCGACCTCCCAGCGGTAGTCCACCAGGGCGTCCAGACCGACACCCGCCTCGGTGCCACTGACCGTGCCGGGCGCGGTACGGCTGCGGGCGCGTAGCCGGGCGCCGAGCCGGGCCGACGGGCGCTGCCACCAGGAGGGCAGCAGCACCCCGAACCCGGCCGCGTGCAGCACCGGAGCGCCCTCGCTGAGGAAACGGTGCGCCCCCTCGACGTCGAGCTCCATCACCTCCGGAGCGGCGGTACGCAGCGCGGCATCCAGGTCCGGCCAGAGCCGACTGGCCCGCCCCAACTCGGCGAGCAGTGTCTCCTGCGGGCTGCCCGTACGCCCGGTCAGGCCGCCGAGCGTCTGCGGCGCCCGCCACACCTGCCCGGCGTCGACGTACAGGCCGGGCTCGTCGGCCGCCTGCAGGCCGAACTCCAACCGCCAACGCCCACCGACGGACGACTCGACCGACGCCGGCACGACGTCGTCCGGTGCCGGGCGGGTGGCCAGGATCGGCTCGGTGACCTCGTCCGAAGCTGGCTCCACCAGCCGGAAGCTGGCCCGGACCGGCCCGCCGGCAGCATCCCGCTGCCAGACGTCCAGCTCGTCGCGCAGGGTGGCCAACGCCGTGGGATCGACGGTGAAGTCCCGCTGCGGGCCGGCGAGCGCCGCCAACCAGGCCGGTGCCGGGCCACCCGGTCGCAGCCCTCGGGCCAGGGTGGTGGTCGCCAGAGCGGCCCGCGCGGCGGCGTCGGTCAGCGCGTCGAGCGCATCCGCCACCACCTCGGCGGCGGTCAGCTCGCCCTCGCCCGCACCACCGACCACCACGGCAGCGCCGGGCAGGTCGACGGTGGCCGGGCTCGCGGCAGCCGGGTTCAAGGTGGCGGGGCTCACGGTGGCCGGGCTCGCGGCAGCCGGGCTCGAGGTGGCGGGGCTCACGGTGGCCGGGCTCGCGGCAGCCGGGCTCACGGTGGCCGGGCTCGCGGCAGCCGGGTTCAAGGTGGCGGGGCTCGCGGCAGCGGGGCTCGCGGTGGTCGCGGTGGCGGGGTTCGTGGTGGCGGGGCCCGTGGCAGTCGGGCTCGCGGTGGTCGGGGTGGTGGGCAGAGTGGGTACGGAAGGCGGCGGCGGGGCGGCAGCGACATCGGGCCGCACGACGGCGGCCCGGGCGGCCGGCGGTAGGGCCAGCGCCAACGATCGCGCCCAAGCCGCGTCGGTGCCGGTCAGAAGCGGCCGCCAGACCGCCCGCGCCGATACCCGCGCAGCAGCGCGCGACGAAGCCCTTGCCCCCGTGGCGCTACCCGCCGTGGTGCTGCCCGCCGCAGCGCTACCCGCCGTGGTGCTGCCCGCCGTAGCGCTACCCGCCGTGGTGCTGCCCGCTGTGGCACTCCCCGCCGTGGTGCTGCCCGCTGTGGCACTCCCCGCCGCCGGGCTGACGCCGGGCAGGACGCGGCCACGGGTCACCAGGTCGGCGGCGAAGTCGGCCAGTTCGGCGAGGTGACGCATTGTGGCCCCGGGCACCGCCGGGAGGTCGTCCAGGGCGCGGAGCAGCGACAGCGCGTCGTCCGGGGCGTACACCAGGGCGGGAACGCGCCACCTGGCCAGCGTGAGTCGGCTGCGGGCCGGGGGTGCGACGTCGGTCCGGATCAGCTCGGGTGAGTCGGTCGGCGCGCCCGCCCGGGTGGGCAGGGTGAGCAGCGCGGTGCCGGGGTGGGCCGGCTCGGCGGCATCGGCGAGGACGGCGACCAGGTCGGCGTGCCCGGCGGCGAAGGGGTGTGGGCGTTCCCGGGGCGGCCGGCCGGGGCGGGTTGGCGCGGGTGGCGCGGCACTGTCCTCGGCCCAGACGGCGAGGCCGCCGGTCGGGCCGTCGCCGGGCGACCACAGCCCGTGGATGACCAGCACCTGCTCCCCCTCGTCGCCGCCCGCGCCCCAGGATAGGCGGCCCGCCGGGGCCCGGTGTCCGCAGCCACCGCCGAACGGACGCACCGCACGACGCGCACCGGCATCGTCGCGGACTCGCGGGCGTGATCGACACGGCATCGCTGATATCGCGGTATCCAAGGCGGTCGGACACCCCGACTTCGGCGAACCCGTGTTGATCACGCCCACGAGGACGCGCGAAGGGCCACGAGGACGCGCGAAGGGCCACGAGGACGCGCGAAGGGCCACGAGGACGCGCGAAGGGCCACGAGGACGCGCGAAGGGCCGCGAGGACGCGCACGGGGGCGACCCGGGTCAGATCGCGCCGCACTCGCCGTCGGTCAGCTCGCGCAGGATGTCGGCGTGACCCGCGTGGCGGGCCGTCTCCTCGATCATGTGCACCAGGATCCAGCGCAGCGACACCTCGCCGAGCTGCGGGTGCGGCACCACGTGGTCGAGGTCGAGGCTCGCGGCGACCGCCCGGGACCGGGCGCAGGCCCGCTCGTACGCGGCGACGAGCTCGGCGACGGTCTCCTGCTCGCCGAGGGTGAAGCTCGCCACCGCGTCCTCTTCCGAGGTCAGGTAGACGTCGCCGGGCTCGGGGGCCAGCAGGGTCGGGAACCAGTTCCGCTCGACCAGTGTCAGGTGCTTGACCAGCCCGGCGAGCGTGGTGGCCGAGGGCACCAGTCGGCGGGCGGCGTCGGCGTCGGAGAGACCGCGCAGCTTGCGCAGCAGCACCCCACGGTGGAAGTCGAGAAACGAACTCAGCACGGCACGCTCGTCGCCGGTGCGGGCGAGCACCGGACCGAGCGAGGGATCGATCGTCTGCTCCATCCGCCGACCCTAGCCACGAGGCGGGGCCGCCGCTGCCCCGCTATCCGCTGCGGACCGGCGGTACGACAGGCAGGATGGGCGCATGGCTTCATCCGTGCAGATCCTTCTCGTCGGCGGCACGGCGGACGGGCAGACCATCACCGTCGAGCTGGACAGCAACGGCCGGCCACCGCTGACCCATCACCACGTCGGCCCGGGTGGGCTGGCCGAGGCGCAGATCTACGAGTTGGAGACCGCCCGCGAGGAGGCCCGCGAGTGGCGCTACCGGTGGACCGGCCCGGCGGTGTGACCGCCCCGGCTCAGACCCGGGTGAGGGTCTGTCTGCGCAGGCTCTCCAACACGCCCCGGGTGACCTCCGAGGTGCCCCGCGCCTGATCGCACACCTCGGCCACCCGTCGCGCGGTGCCCTCGGCGCGTTGCTCGCGCTCGTCCCACAACCGGTCGACCTCGGCCAGCAGCGGCCCCTCGACCTCGCGTTCCACACCGCGCAGGGCCGGCACGCCGAGCCGTTGGGCCAGGTCGAAGACCTTGCCGGCGTACGGCAGGGGCAAAAACGGTGTGCCGACCATCGCCGCGAAGATCAGGAAGTGCAGGCGCATGCCGACGGCCAGGTCGAAGTGGCGCATCAGCCCGAGGATCTGCTGCGGCGAGTAGGTGCCGTGCAGGATCCGACCCCGGTCGGCCGCGACCATGTGGGACAGCACCCCGTGGGCGTGCCGGATGTCGTCGCGTTCCATGGGCACGAACAGCACGCACGCGTCGATCCGGTGCACCAGGAAGTCACCGATCTGGGCCAGCAGCCGGTGGTAACCGTCCACGTCCAGCCGTTCGGCGGCCCGCCCCGGCTCCCGCACGCTGATCCCCACCAGCCGCTGCCCCACCGGCACACCCTCCTCGGCGAGCAGGTGGGCCGGAAAGTCCTCCGGTTGCAGGAGGAACGCCGGGTCGGCGGTGACCGTGATCGGGTTCAGCAGCCCGGCCTCCTCCAGCACCATCCGGGACTCCTGGTCCCGCACCGTCACCTGGATCGCGCTGGACAGCGTCTCCCGGACCATGCCGGTGTCCACCGCCTCGCCGAGCGGCCCGACCCCCACCGCGTACGTGATCAACGGCAGGCCCCGCTCCTGGGCGACCCGGACCACCCGCAGGTAGCGGCGGGCCTCCCGGTCGTAGAGGATGCCTCCCCCGCCCAGGATGAGCAGGTCGAGCTGGGCCAGGACCAGCGCGGAGTCGGTGCGGCTGACGCCCTCCCAGGGCACCGCCTCGACGTCCGGGTGGGCCGCCCGGGTGTGCTCCGGGTTACGGGAGAAGACGATGATCCGGGCGTTGGGTTCCTGCGTGCGAAGGTCGGTGAGCAGGCCGGTGAGGATCGCCTCGTCGCCGAGGTTTCGTCCACCGTACGAGCCCAGCACACCGATGGTCAGTCCGCCGCCGTGCGTCATCCGTCGCTCCTCCCCAGGTGCGGTCCGCGCCGGTTTCCCGCTGGGCAGGTGAACAGTCCTGCCGGGGGGACCCGTGGTCGCCGCCGGCTCAGCTCGTCGGGGCGATCCGCTTCGCCATCTGCTGCGACGTCACCTCGAACCCCAGGCTGCGGTAGAGACCGATCGCCACGGTGTTCGTCCCGAACACGTTCAATCCCAGCTCGGGTACGCCGAGGTGGGCGAGTTCGACCTCGATGAGCTGGATCATCCGCCGCGCGTAGCCGCGTCCCCGGTGCTCCGGGTGCACCTCGATGTTGTGGATCCAGGCCTGGCGGGAGCCGCCTGCCGGAGGCAGGGTCACCCAGATCCAGCCGACCTCGGTGTCGTCGACCCGCCCCACCCGCAGCAGCGCCGCCTCGGTCGCCGCGCCGGCCGGCAGCGCCTCCCGGATCTGGTCGACCGACCGTTTGCGGGCCGCCTCCGGGCTCAACCCCCGGTGTGCCACCAGGTCGTCGGCGTACCCCTGCTCCAGCGGCCCCAGCAACCGGGCCAGCTCCGGTGCCGTCATCGGCGTCAACGTCAACTCCACCGCGGCTCTCCTTCGTCCTCGCCAGCGGACAGTGCAGCAGAACCCGCCCGGGCCTGCCACCCGGGCCCCGCGCGGTGCGGCCCGGGGGTGCGCGGCCCGGCCATGATGGCGACGTGCGCATCGCCCACGTCAGCGACAGCCACCTCGACAACCCGGAGGGGGTGGCGACCTCGGTCGGCACCACTGTGGCGCTGCTGCGCGCCGCCGGGCACCGGGTCGTCCTGCACTGCCCGGGCCCCCTGCTGCGGCGGCACCGACGACCGGGTGAGGTGCCGTCGCTGACGGTGCCGACCCGCCCCTACCGGCTGGCAGTGCCCCGGTCACCGGACGCACCGGCGGACGTGGTGCACGTGCACACCACCGGCCCGCTCGGCGTCGCCGGTCTGCGGTGGGCCGCCGCTCGGGGCGTACCGACGGTGCTGACCTGGCACACCGACCTGATCGCGTACGCGGCGCACTACCCGGAGATCCCGATCGGGGCGGCGTACGCGGGCCTGCGGCTGGGCCTGCGCTGGCACGCGCGGGACCTGTGGGCGCTCGGGCGGCCCGGCCCTGACCGGCAGACCCGACTGGCGGAACTCGGGCGGTGCCTGCTGGCGCACACCAGTGTCCTGGTCGCGCCCTCGGCGAAGACCGCGTCGATGATGGCGGCCATGGCGGGGCGTACCCCGATCGTGGTCCTGCCGACCCCGGCCGCCGCGCCGCGCGCCGACGCCGACGACCGGCGGCGGTTGCGGGCCCGGCTGGGCATCCCGACGGACGCGCTGGTCCTGCTGGCGGTGGGCCGGGCCACGCCGGAGAAGAACCCGGAGCTGCTGCTCGCCGCCTTCGCCCAGGTCCGCGAGACGTTGCCGGCGGCCCACCTGGTGCTGCTGGGTGCCCGACGGCACCGGCTCGCGATCCGGCGGGCGGCCCACCGGTACGGGGTCGCCGGCGCGTTGCGCCTGCTGCGCCCGGTGCCGCACGACCGGGTCGGCGCCCACTACCGGGCGGCGGACGTGCTCGCGTTCACCTCCACCACCGACACGCAGGGCCTGGTGCTCGCCGAAGCCGAGGCGTACGGACTGCCGGTGGCCATGGTGGACACCGCGCTGGTCCGGCGGCCGGGCACCGGCACCACCCGTCCGGTCGCCGAGCCCACCGCCGCCGCGTACGGCGCGTTGCTGACCCGGCTGTTGACCGACGGCGAGCTGCGCGCGGAGGTGATCCGGGACGGCCGGGCGGCGGTAGCGGCCTGGTCCGGGGAGCGCTACCTGGCCGAGCTGGTCAGGCTGTACGCGGCACTGCCCGGCCCGGTGGAGGCGACGCCGTGACGGACCAACCTGACCGGGTGCTGCGGGTGGGCACCGCGGCGGTGGTGGCCGTCGGGCTGGTCCTCGCCCTGGTCGCCGCCCGTGACGAGCCGGTCGAACTGCTCTTCTACTTCACCGTGCAGGTCGACCTGGCCTACCTGGTGGTGCTGCTGGCCGGGGGCGGTGACCGGCTACGTACCGCGCTCACCGTCTACCTCGTCGGCACCGCGGTGGTCTTCGTCCTGGTGCTGGCCAACCCGTGGAGCCGCTACGCCATGGTGGCGAACGCCGACGCCCGAGGGACGATCTCCGACGCCGGCAACCTGCTGCTGCACGTCGTGGCACCGCCGCTGGCCGCCGCCCACTGGCTCGTCCGTCGACCCCGGGTCGCGCTGCGCCCGGCGTACGCGGTCAGCCTGCTCGGCTATCCGCTGGTGTGGCTGACGGTCATCCTGGTCCGGGGTGCCCTCGGCGGGGCCGAGGACCGCTACCTGTACCCGTTCCTCGACGTGCCTCGACTCGGCTATCCCACTGTCGTCCTCAACGCCGTGCTCTTCGCCGTCAGCCTGCTCGTGATCGCCCTGACCGCCGTACACCTGACCCGACGTCACGCGCGATGAGGCGACGGCCGGTCAGGGTGCCGCGAACGCCGACGCCAGCTGGCCCGCCAGTTGCGCCAGGTCGTGCAGGCGCAGGTTGCCGTCGAGGCCCTTCAACGCGGCGGTCAGCGCCCCGGCCGCCCGCCCGGCGCGCAGGCCGACCTCGGCGTCCTCGACAACCAGACACCGCGCCACGGGTACGCCCAGCAGCGCCGCGGCCCGCAGGTAGCCCTCCGGATCCGGCTTGCCGACGCGCACATCCTCGACGGTGACCCGCGTCCGAGTCGACCAGGGTGCCGTCCATGTCGAACAGCACCGCGCCGATGCCCGCCAGTTCCACGCCCACGCTCCCCCTGTTGCTCGCACCGCGAGGATAGGTCCTCAACCATCCGCCGTACGGCCGGCGTTCTTCTCACCGAGGGGGTGGGCATGACCGAGACGTTCCACGAGTTCGTGGTGCAGCGTTCGCCGGCCCTGTCCCGGACCGCCTATCTCCTCACCGGCGACCACCAGCTCGCCGAAGACCTCGTGCAGACCGCCCTGGCGCGCACCTACCGTCACTGGCGACGCATCCGCGACGGCGACCCGGAGGCGTACGTCCGCCGCGTCATGTACCACCAGCAGGTCTCCTGGTGGCGACGCCGACGCCTCACGCGCTGCGCCGACTCCGAGCCGTCGCTCCCGACCTGCTCGACGCCGCCCCGGAGAGGAGCACACCATGACCGACCGGCTCCGCGACGCGCTCCGCAGCGCCGCCGAGGACGTGCCCTCCTACCGGGTGTACGAGCGCGCTCTCGCCACCGCCCGCCGCGACCGTCTACGCCGCGTGGGCGCCGGTGTCGCGGCGTCGGTGCTGCTGGCGGTGGCCGGGGTGGTGGTGCCGCTGACCCGTACCCCCGGCGTCGATCCGGCCGCCACCGCGAACGCCGCGCTGCCCGACCACATCGCCCTGCCGCCGCTCGGCACGCTGCACGTCACCGACCGCCCCCGGCTCGGTCCCGCGTCGGTCGTCTTCGACGGGCCCGCACCGCGTCTGCACGGGTGGAACGACGTGAACATCGTCGGGGTGGTCGGCGCGGACTCGGACCGCTACCGGATCATGCGGATCGGCGGGGAGGCCCTTGCGGGCAGGACGGTGCACCTCTCCCCCGACGGCAGGTACCTGGCCCGGCCGGACGGAGCCCAGGACGATCCCCCGGGTGTCGAGGTCGTCGACCTGGTCACCGGGCGGACCCAGCGGCTCGCGTCGCCGGTGGACCGCAGTGTCTGGAGCACACCTGTCGGCTGGTCCGCCGACGGCGGGTCGTTGGTGGTCAGCGACGAGGTGCCGGTCGCGTTCGACGGGGCCACCTACACCACGGTGCTGAGTGCGGTGACGGTCGCCGGTGAACGGTGGACCAGGTTGGCCGCCGGCGCACAGGAGGCCAACGTCGGCTCGACCGTCGCCGCCGCCCCGGGTCGGATCGCCTACCAGTACGGCCGCACCGTCGCCGTGACCGATCTGACCGGCCGGGAACTCTCCTCGTTCGCCCTGCCCGACGAGACGTGGCTGGCCGGAAAGGGCGCGTGGCGACCGGACGGCACCAACCTGACGCTGGCCACCCGTGGGGCGGACACCGGGTGGACCCTGCGCCAGGTCGACCCGACCAGCGGCCGGGACGTCGGTCCGCTCCGGCTGCCCGCCGTGTCCGGGGCCGTTGCCGTCCGGCTGCTCGGCTGGGCACCGGACGGGTCGGCGCTGGTCGCGGCCTACCTGCCGGACCCCGCCGCCCCCGACCTGCCGTTGGAGGAGCAGTCGAACCCACCCATGAGCGACCAGCGCCTGCGCACCGTGCGGGTGCTGGCGCTGACGCCCGGTGCCACCGCGCCGCGCACCGTGCTGACCGCACCGGACCAGGTGATCGCCGTCGACGTCGCCGACCAGGTGATCCGCAACGGACGCGTCCGCGACGCGCAGCCACCAGGCGGTGTGGGCGGGCGGTTCTGGTTCTGGACGGGTCTCCTCACGGTGCTGGTCACCGTCGGCCTGCTGTACGTGAGCCGCCAGAGGATCGCGCTGTGGCGCGACGATCGGCGGGTCAGGCGGGCGCGTCGAACCGGCGGGTGAGAGGGCGTCACTCGCCCCCGTGCAACACCGGGCGTACCGCGTCGACGAACGAGAGGCGGCGTTTGGTACGTACCTCGATGGCCGTCAGCCAGCGCTCCCGGTGCCGGTCGCGCAGCGGAACGGTCGCCTCCCCCGGCTCGCCGCCGAGCCGGCGCTGGTCGGCGTACTCAGTGGTGAGGCTGGTCAGCACCGACCGGGCCACCGAATCCACAGCCGCCGGGCCCTCCAACAACACCAGGTTGTACGCCTCGTCCACGGCGCGCATCGCCGCGTACGCCTCGTCGTAGCCGGTCACCGGCTCACCCCCGCCGGCGTCGAGCCACCGCCGGTCCAACTGCCGGTACGCCTGGTCGCAGGCGCTCAGGAACCCGACGTACGCGTCCCGGCGAAGCTCGTCCCGGCGTGTCGCCCGGCGCTCGGCGCTCTCCTGCCGGGCGACGGTGAGCTGGTGGGCCAGTTGCCGACGGGTGCTGAGCGCGCCGACCAGCCCGGTCAGGGCGGCGGCGGCCACCGTGGACAGTGCGGTGATCAGCGCGACGGCGACGGTGTCCTGCACCCGCCCATCATGGCGCGCCGCACCCTGATGCTGCTGTCTGCGGCACCGGTCGGTGTGATCAATGCGCCCGTCCCTTTCGGCGGAGTCGTACCCTGGTGGCCCCGCCACGCCACTGACGAAACGCACCCCGACCGAGAGAGCGAAGACCACCCCATGTGTGCCCCAGGCTTCCTGCCCGGCCGACGTCTCGGCGACACCCCGTGGTGATCCGCACGATGGTCGGTTCCGACCTCGCAGGCCCCGACCTCTACGGCCGGGAGATGCGGCTCTGGCAGTCGCTGGGGCCGACCACGTACCGTCTGCGATCCGCCTGTCTTGCCGCCTTGTTGGCCCTGGCCAGCGTGCTGGTCTTCCTGGGTGCCATGACGGTCGTCAACCAATTCGGGGGTGTGCACTACGGGCAACCGGCACGGGTGGTGGCGGGCGCCTGCCAGCAGATTGGCCCGATCAGCCGGCGGGGCTTCGGTTACTGGTGGGAATGCGATGCAGCGGTGATTGCATCCGACGGCACCGCCCGCAAGGTCCGGGTGCATTCGTCGGGCATCGTGCCGGAAGATCAGGGGTCCTCGGTCGAACTGCGTGAAACGTGCCGCACCAACGGAGATGTCACCGACTGCTCGTACGGCAAACCGATCGGGTGGCTTCTCCATGTCGGCTTGGGACTCATCGTCTGTCTGGGTTGGCTGGCACTGGCCTTCGGCGCCGCCGGGGTCGTGATGTTCCTGACCCGGGCGCTCCTCGGCGCGCCCCGGTACCTGCGCTTTCGCGGCCACGTCATCCGACCCCGGAAATGATCTTCCTCGGGGCGGATTCGCGCTGGTGATGAAGGGTGGGCGCGGCAGGTTTCGAACCTGCGACCCCTCGCTTGTAAGGCGAGTGCTCTCCCACTGAGCTACGCGCCCGGATCGCCCGTGCGGCGGGCCGGTGGCTGGCAAGCTTACCCTGCCCGCTGCCGACCCGGGCGCACGGCGTACCCCGGGTCAGGCTGTCGCTTCGGCGATGGCCTTGCGCCAGGCCAGTTGGTCGCGGGCCTCGCCCGGGCCGTTCATCTCGGCGAAGCGGACCACGCCGGCCTGGTCGATGACGAAGGTGCCCCGGTTGGCGAAGCCGGCGGTGTCGTTGAAGACCCCGTACGCCTGGGCGACGCCGCCGTGCGGCCAGAAGTCGGCCAGCATGGGGAACCGGTAGCCCTCGCGGTCGGCCCAGACCTTGTGGCTGTAGACCGAGTCGACGCTGACGGTCAGCACCTGGACGTCGTCGTTCGCGTACTCGTCGAGGTTGTCCTGCACCTCCCGCAGCTCGCCCTGGCAGGTGCCGGTGAACGCGAGCGGGTAGAAGACCAGCAGGACCGCCCGCCTGCCCCGGAAGTCGGAGAGCCGGACCTCCTGGTTGTTCTGGTCCTTCAGCACGAAGTCGGGCGCCTCGGCGCCAACCTCGACGGGCATGCGAACCCTCCTCAGCTCGGTCAGGGAGACGGCACCAGCCTGCCGCCCGGCGGTGCGGACCGCCGGGCGCGCGAAGCGGCGTGGGCTACTTCTTGGCCTTGGCCCCTCGGCGCAGCACCAGGCGGGCTCCGCTCCAGTCCCGACCGGCGTTGACGGTCGAGGTCTGCTGGAGGCCTGCGGTGGGCGCGGACTCCGCGACCTCGCTCGGCTCGACGTGCCCGTCACGCCCCGCCTTCGGGGTGAGCAGCCACACGACGCCGTTGTCGGCCAGCGGGCCGAGGGCGTCGACGAGAAGCTCGAAGAGGTCACCGTCGCCGTCCCGGTACCAGACCAGCACCGCGTCGACCACCTCGTCGGTGTCCTCGTCGACCAGATCTCCACAGCGGTCGGTCAGGGCGTCCCGGAGATCCTGGTCGACGTCGTCGTCGTACCCCATCTCCATGACGACCATCCCCGGTTCGATCCCGAACCGGTCCGCCAGGCTGCGTACCCCGTCGGCGGCCTGACCAGCGGTCGCGCTCACTGTCGCGTGCCTCCTCATCTCGTCCCTGCTCGCGGCGTCGGTGCGACGCCGTCAGGCAAAGTCCACACAGTTGTGCCTCCCCGCGCAAGTGGCGCACCGGGTGGAACGGAATTTACCGTGCCAGCAGCGTACGGGCACCGTCGGTAATGGCGTCCGTGGAGACCAGAACGTGACGCGCTGCCGGACCCAATGGTACAAACGAGTCAACTCCGGCTACTCGACGCGCTGCGCCGACATATCCGGCGTCGACCAGCGCGGCGATCACTCCCTCGCCGACCCCGCCGGACCGGCGGGTCTCGTCCACCACCAGCACCCGGCCCGTCGCCGAGGACTCGCGGATGATGTCGGCCACCGGCAGCGGGGCCAGCCAGCGCAGGTCCACGACCCGGGTGCCGACCCCCTCCTCGGCGAGGACGGCAGCGGCCTGCAGCGACATCCGCACGCCGTTACCGAAGGTGATGATGGTCAGGTCGTCCGCCGAGCCGACCCGGTAGGCCCGGGCCCGGCCGATCGGCACGTGCCCGGCGACCCACGCCCCCGGCTCCGGATAGCCGGCCAGCCACTCCCCGTCGCCGTCGGCGTACAGGTCACGGGTGTGGTAGAGCGCGATCGGCTCCAGGAACACGCACACGCTGCCGTCCACCGCCGCGCTGGCCAGGCAGGTCCGCAGCATGGGCGCGGCGTCGTCCGGCCGCGCCGGCACCGCGACCACCAGACCCGGCACATCCCGGAGTACGGCCACCGAGTTGTCGTTGTGGAAGTGCCCGCCGAACCCCTCCTGGTACGCCAACCCGGCCACCCGGACGACCATCGGGTTACGGAACGCCCCCTGCGAGAAGAACCGCATGGTGGCCGCCTCACCGCGCAGCTGGTCCTCGGCGTTGTGCAGGTACGCCAGGTATTGGATCTCCGGCACCGGCAGCATCCCGGCCAGCCCCGCGCCCAGCCCCAACCCCAGCACCGACGTCTCGTCGAGCAGGGTGTCGAACACCCGGGCCGGCCCGAAACGGTCCCGCAGTCCCTTCGTCACCCCGTACACGCCACCCTTGGCGGCCACGTCCTCACCGAACACCGCCATCTGCGGATGGTCGAGCATCCCGTCGGCGAGCGCCGCGTTGATGCTCTGCGCCAGGGTCAGCGGGCCGGTCAGCTCCGGCGGCTTGCCGCCGAACGCCTCCGCCCGGGCGCCCGCGCCCGGGCCGCTGGCCCGCGCCGCGGCGTCGGCCACCGCGCGCGCCACCCGCACCGGGCGGCGGGGCGCCAGCGCCGACACCACGTCGGCCGCCGACGCCAGCTTCGGCTCGCCCAGCACCTCCTCGGCCAGCCGGCGTACCTGCCAGCCGGTCTCGTCGTACCGGGCCAGCAGCTCCTCGCCGGTCGCCACCCCCGCGTCGACGAGCAGGCGCGCGGTGGCGGCCACCGGATCGCGGTCCAGGTCCTCGGCCAGCTCGGCCGGGCTGCGGTACGCCGACTCCGCGTCCGCCCCGGCGTGCCCCATCAGCCGGACGGTGCGCAGGTGCAGCACCGCCGGACGCCGGGTGCGGCGCACCCAGGCGGCGGCCTCCGCCGCCACCGCGTACGCCCGCACGGGGTCGGCCCCGTCCGCGCTGACGTAGCGGATGCCCGGCTTGGCCCGCAGGGTGGCCTCGACCCAGCCCTCCGGTGACCGGACGCTGATGCCCAGCCCGTTGTCCTCGCAGACGAAGAGCACCGGGATACGCAGGCCGGCGTGGTCGTACCACCCGGCGGTGTTGAAGGCGGCGGTGGCGCTGGCGTGGTTGATGGAGGCGTCGCCGAACGAGCAGACGACTATCGCGTCCGGCGGCCACGGGAGGTGTGTCGCGCCCGTGTCGCTGCCGACCCGCACCCCGGCTCCGGTACGCCGCCCGGCGCTGTCCAGCCGGCGCAGCCGTTCCACGGCCAGCCCCATCCCGACCGCGCGCGGCAGATGCGAGGCGATGGTGGAGGTCGTCGGCACAACAGCCAGGTCGGCCCGGCCGAACACCTTGTGCCGGCCACCGGCGATCGGCTCCTCGCTGGAGGCGACCATCCCGCGCAGCACGTCCCGGGCCGCATCCGCGTACGCGCCGAACCCGCCTGCCGGTGCGGGTTCGGGCCGCAACGGATCAGGATCGGCGGTCGAGTCGGCGTCGGTCGACGCGGGATCGCCGCCGGCCCGCCGGTCGCTGCCCGCCGTTGGATCGGCATCCGACCCCGGGTCGCCGGTCGGCTCTGGATCGGCGCCGGAGTCCGGCTCGCCCGACGGCGGCAGCGCGGCGGCGGAGTTCGGCTCGCCCGACGGCGGCAGCGCGGCGGCGGAGTTCGGCTCGCCCGACGGCGGCAGCGCGGCGGCGGAGTTCGGCTCGCCCGACGGCGGCAGCACGGCGGCGGAGTTCGGCTCGCCCGACGGCGGCAGCGCGGCGGCGGCCTGGGCGGCGCGGAGGCAGTAGAAGGCACCGGAGCGGTAGTGCAGCAACGCCGGATCCGTGGGGCGCAGCGCGGCGGCGACCGCGGCGTTGCCCTCGTGCCCGGCGGAGCCGATGGTGTAGAAACCCTCCCCGAAGCTGCGCAGCCAGCGCCCGGCCAGGTCGAGCTGCCGGCTGGTCACCTGCGCGTCGAACAGATCGAGCACCTGCGCGCCGGTCAACGGGGCATCGTCGGTGATCGGGTCAGCGGGGTCGCGCCGACGCTCCGCGGCGGGCAGCGCCGCCAGCGTCTCCCGGAACCGGTCGTCGAGGTCTTGCGGGGTGGTCACGTCGCACAGCATTACCGACGGAAGGCCGCCTCGCCCAGTGGGACACGGCCGTCCCGGGCCGACTCACTCCGGACCGCAGGGCTCCGAACAACCGTCGTCTGACGCCTTCCAGACCAGGTCACGAAGGGTGCGCAGCTCTTCGTCGGTCAGCCCGGACAGGAGTCGGGAGTCGGACATCACCATGGTCACCCGGTCGCGCTCGACGCGGCCCTTCTCGGTCACCACCAACGTCTTCTGCCGGCGGTCCGCCGGGTCGGTGCGTCGTTCCACCAACCCGGCCTGTTCCAGCTTGTCGACGAGCACCGTCACGTTCGACCGGTCGCAGCCCAGTTGGCCGGCGAGATCACGAGCCGGCAGCGGGCGGTCCGGGTCCAGTTGGTGCAACGCCCGCGCCGCCGCCGGGGTGAGCCCCAACTCGGCGAATGCGGCACCCTGCCGGTGTCGCACGGCATCGCTGACGTGGGCCATCCGGCGCAGCACATCGGCGGCGAGACCAGCCCGATCCACCGGTCCACCTGCTACGGAACCCACCTCCTGCGGCACCGCCACATCGTACGCACCGGGTCCGCCCGGTCGGCTCAACGTTCGCTCGCCCCGTTCGAAACCCGCGCTGGTCACGATCCACGCCCGTCAAGACCCGCGCATCATCGGGGACAGTGCTGCCTCAGCTCGCGTCGAGGCAGCACTGTCGGGGATGTTGCGCGGATCTTGAGGCCGGGGGGTGGGGTGAGGCGGGCGCGGGGGGCGGTCAGCCCGGGAGGAAGGAGAAGCGGACCTGTCGGGTCGGGTTGTCGCCGTTGGTGTCGACGAGGCAGATCGACTGCCAGGTGCCGAGCGACAGACGGCCGGCCAGCACCGGCAGCGTGGCGTACGGCGGGACGAACGCCGGTAGTACGTGGTCGCGGCCGTGGCCGGGCGAGCCGTGCCGGTGCCGCCACCGGTCCTGGGTCGGTAGCAGGTCGTCCAACGCGCTGAGCAGGTCGTCGTCGGATCCCGAACCGGTCTCGATGATCGCCAGGCCGGCGGTGGCGTGCGGCACGAAGACGTGCAGGAGTCCGTCGCCCGCACCGGAGACGAACTGCTGGGCCTCCGCGGTGATGTCGCGGACGGCCGGGCGGGACCCGGTCTGGACAGTGATCACGTCAGTGCGCATACGTCGCATTCTGCCGCAACGGGAGGTCAGGAACCGCCGCCACCGCCCCCGGAGTCCCCACCGCCGCCGGAGGAACCACCACCCCCGAAGTCACCGCCGGAGTAACCGCCGCCGCCGGAGTCGCCGTCGCCGCCGCGGGACCAGTCCGAGCCGCCCGAGTCGCCGTAGTACGTCGCGGGGGTGCTGGTGTCGGCGTACCGCCGGCGCGGACCGGGCACCCGACGAGGCGCGGGGCGCGGCGCGGGTGCGCGCAGCCCGCCGCGGACCTGGACCGCGCCGAACGCCATCGCTCCGACGCCGAGGATCGTGATCGGCAACGCGGCGCCGTCGCCGGCCAGGAGCACGGGCGCGGAGAGAAGCGCTCCGAGCGCGCCACCTGAAAGGATCATGCCGCCGGTTGCCACCCGCCACCCGTTCATGTCCGGCACGGTAGCGAGCCCGGGCAAGCGGGCGGTTTGGGCGGTCGTAGCGCTAAGTTACCGATGAGTACCTGTGTTCAGCATCGCGTCGGGGGCACCTAGGCGTGACGACAGGTGCCACCAGAGGGCAGGATGGCGCTAGAGACCTATCCCACACACAACCGAGGGAACGCCTGTGGCTACGGAACGCAAGCGCCCGGTGATCAGCGACGGCCTACCGAGCCAGCTTCCGGACATCGACCCTGAAGAGACAAGCGAATGGGTCGAGTCGCTTGACGGTGTCATCGACGAGCGCGGCGCCAAACGCGCCCGCTACGTGATGCTGCGCCTGCTGGAGCGGGCCCGTGAGCGCCAGGTCGGGGTTCCGCCCCTGACCACCACCGACTACATCAACACGATCCCGTCCGAACGCGAACCGTGGTTCCCGGGCGACGAGCACGTCGAGCGGCGGATCCGGGCGTACGTCCGGTGGAACGCCGCCATGCTGGTGCACCGGGCACAGCGCCCGGAGATCGGCGTCGGCGGGCACATCTCGACCTTCGCCAGCTCGGCGTCGCTCTACGAGGTGGGCTTCAACCACTTCTTCCGGGGCAAGAACCACCCGGGCGGCGGCGACCACATCTTCTACCAGGGTCACGCCTCCCCCGGCATGTACGCGCGGGCGTTCCTGGAGGGGCGGCTCAGCGAGCACCAGCTCGACGGGTTCCGCCAGGAGTTGTCGCACCCCGGCGGTGGCCTGCCGTCGTACCCGCACCCGCGGCTGATGCCGGACTTCTGGGAGTTCCCCACCGTCTCGATGGGTCTCGGCGGTCTGAACGCGATCTACCAGGCCCGGTTCAACCGGTACCTGCAGCACCGCGGCATCAAGGACACCTCGCAGCAGCACGTCTGGGCGTTCCTGGGCGACGGTGAGATGGACGAGCCGGAGACGCTCGGCGCGATCGGCGTGGCCGCCCGCGAGGAGCTGGACAACCTCACCTTCGTGATCAACTGCAACCTCCAGCGGCTGGACGGCCCGGTCCGGGGCAACGGCAAGGTCATGCAGGAGCTGGAGGCGTTCTTCCGGGGCGCCGGCTGGAACGTCATCAAGGTCGTCTGGGGCCGCGAGTGGGACCCGCTGCTCGCCGCGGACACCGACGGCGCGCTGGTCAACCTCATGAACACCACCACCGACGGCGACTACCAGACCTACAAGGCGGAGTCGGGCGCGTACGTGCGGGAGCACTTCTTCGGGCGCGACGCGCGTACCCGCAAGATGGTCGACCCGCTCAGCGACGACGAGATCTGGAACCTCAAGCGGGGTGGGCACGACTACCGCAAGCTCTACGCGGCCTACAAGGCGGCCACCGAGCACACGGGTCAGCCCACTGTCATCCTGGCGAAGACGATCAAGGGCTGGACGCTCGGCTCGCACTTCGAGGGCCGCAACGCGACCCACCAGATGAAGAAGCTGACGCTGGAGGACCTGAAGACCTTCCGCGACCGGCTCTACCTGGACATCCCGGACAAGGCGCTGGAGGACAACCCCTACCTGCCGCCGTACTACAACCCGGGTGAGAAGTCCGACGAGATCCAGTACCTGAAGGAGCGGCGCGAGCAGCTCGGCGGTTACCTGCCGTCCCGGCGGACCAGCACCAAGCGGCTGACCATCCCCGGTCCGGAGCGGTTCGCCGACGTCAAGCGCGGCTCGGGCAAGCAGAAGGTGGCCACCACGATGGCCTTCGTCCGCCTGCTCAAGGACATCATGAAGGACAAGGAGTTCGGCAAGCGCTGGGTGCCGATCATCCCGGACGAGGCCCGTACCTTCGGCCTCGACTCGATCTTCCCCACCGCGAAGATCTACTCGCCGCACGGCCAGCGCTACACCTCCGTCGACCGGGAGCTGTTCCTGTCGTACAAGGAGTCGACGACCGGTCAGATCCTGCACGAGGGGATCAACGAGGCCGGTTCGGTGGCCTCGTTCACGGCGGCCGGCTCGGCGTACGCCACCCACGACGAGCCGATGATCCCGATGTACATCTTCTACTCGATGTTCGGGTTCCAGCGGACCGCCGACGGGCTGTGGGCGGCGGCCGACCAGATGGCGCGGGGCTTCCTGCTCGGCGCGACCGCGGGGCGCACCACGCTCAACGGTGAGGGCCTCCAGCACGAGGACGGTCACTCGCTGCTGCTCGCCGCCACCAACCCGGCGGTGGTCGCGTACGACCCGGCGTTCTCGTTCGAGATCGCGCACATCATGGAGCAGGGTCTGCACCGGATGTACGGGGACGCGCAGGAGAACGTCTTCTACTACCTGACGGTCTACAACGAGCCGATTCTTCAGCCGGCCGAGCCGGCCGGGGTGGACGTGGAGGGCCTGCTCAAGGGCATCTACCGCTACTCCCCGGCACCTGAGGTCGACGGCCCGAAGGCCAACGTGCTCGCCTCCGGCACCGGCATGCAGTGGGCGCTCAAGGCCCAGCAGCTGCTCGCCCAGGACTGGGGGGTGGCCGCCGACGTGTGGTCGGTGACCTCCTGGACCGAGCTGCGTCGCGACGCGGTGGAGACCGAGGAGTACAACCTCCTCAACCCGGGCGCCGAGGCGAAGATCCCGTACATCCAGCAGAAGCTGGCCGACGCGGACGGCCCGAAGGTTGCGGTCAGCGACTGGATGCGGGCCGTGCCGGACCTGATCGCCCGGTGGGTGCCCGGTGACTACACGTCGCTCGGCACCGACGGCTTCGGCATGTCGGACACGCGGCACGCGCTGCGCCGGCACTTCCACGTCGACGCCGAGTCGATCGTGGTGGCCACGCTGCGGCAGCTCGCCCGCAGCGGCGCGGTGGCGGCCACCGTGCCGGCCGAGGCCGCGAAGAAGTACGCGATCGACGACGTCAACGCCGCCCCAGTCGGCGAGACCGGCGGCGACAGCTAAACCAGCACGACCAACGAGGGGCCCGGGCGCATCCGCACCCGGGCCCCTCACCACCCCCAACCCCACCCAACCCAACCCCCACCCCACCCCACCCCACCCCACCGTCGATCATGGAGTTGTGGTGGGGACGAAACGGTTATTACGCCTCGAACCAGGCACCACAAGTCCATGATTGACGCTGGTGGGGGTGGCGGCGTCGGTGCGGGTGAGGGTGGGACGGCAGCGGCGGGGGTCCGGGGTCCCTGGCGGGGATCCGGACCACCGCCGTCGCGGGTGGCGCCGGGAGGATGGGCTCTCGTCAGCCGACGGCGGCCAGGTCGGTGAGCCGGGCCAGCGAGTCCTCCAGGTCGGCGCCGACCCGGCGCAGTCCGAGGCGCAGCAGGGCCGCCTTGACCGGCCCGGCCGGCCAGCGGACCACGATGAGCCGCACGATGGTCCCGCCCTCCTCCTCGTCGGTGGTGAGCTGGACGTAGATCTCGGTGCGCGCCTCCGCCCGAGACCCGGCCCCCTTGGCCCGTTCCCGCCAGCCGATCAGCGTCGGCTCCTGGTAGGCGATCACCTCGGCCTCATGCGCCGAGCCGCGCCCCGCCTGGACCAGTTGCCGCCGTCCGAAGCCCTCCCCCGAGAGCACTTCGGCCGCGCGGACCCCCGCCAGCCAGGCCGGCAACTGCTCGGCCCGCTGGACGACATCCCAGACAACTTCAATTGGCGCCGCCACGTGCGCACTGCGTTCAACGAGGATCATTTCCGTCTTCCTCCGGTGAGGACATCCCACGATATCGGCACTCTATGCGCTAAATCGGACTTACCTGGACGGGTTCGGAAAAAGACACGCCGATCAACCATTGCGGATTGCGCCAGGCCGACCTATGGCGCATTCATCGAGAGCGCTCTAAAGTCCCGAACACGTTTCACGTTGAGCGGGAGGGCGCATGTCGACCGCACCTATGCCCCAGTTCCCCACCGGCTTCCGCTGGGGCGTCTCCACATCGGCCCACCAGATCGAGGGTGCCGCCACCGCCGACGGGCGCGGTCCGTCCATCTGGGACACGTTCGCGCGCGCGCCGGGTCGGATCGGCGACGGCAGCACGGGTGCGGTGGCCTGCGACCACTACCACCGGCACACCGAGGACGTCGCGTTGCTGGCCGGGCTGGGCGTCTCCGCGTACCGGTTCTCCATCGCCTGGCCCCGGGTGCAGCCCACCGGCACCGGCCCGGCCAACGCGCCCGGCCTGGACTTCTACGACCGCCTGGTGGACGACCTCCTGGCCGCCGACATCGACCCGGTGGCGACGCTCTACCACTGGGACCTGCCCCAACCACTCGAAGACGTCGGCGGCTGGCTACACCGCGACACGGCCGCCCGATTCGCCGACTACGCCGACCTGACCGCCGCCCGACTCGGCGACCGGGTCCGGCTCTGGATCACCCTGAACGAGCCGTTCATCCACATGAGCATGGGGTACGGGATGGGCGTACACGCCCCCGGCCGGATGCTGCTCTTCGACGCCTTTCCGGTCGCCCACCACCAACTTCTCGGGCACGGGCTCGCGGTCGCCGCGCTACGGGCCCACAGCACCAGCCCGGTGGCGATCGCCAACAACTACTCCCCGGTGCGGGTGCGCGGTGACAGCGACGCCGACCGGGCCGCCGGCGCCGCTTACGAGGCGCTGCACAACCGACTCTTCACCGATCCGCTGCTCGGGCTCGACTACCCGGAACTGCCCGGCCTCGACCTGGGCGTCGTCCGCCCCGGCGACCTCGACACCATCGCCACACCGATCGACGTCCTCGGGGTGAACTACTACAACCCCACCGGTGTACGCGCTGCCGAGGAGGGCTCACCACTCCCGTTCGACCTCGTCCCGCTGGACGACTACCCGCGTACCGCCTTCGACTGGCCGGTCGCCCCCGACGGGCTGCACGAACTGCTCGGCTGGCTCCGTGACACCTACGGCGACGCCCTGCCGCCCATCGAGATCACCGAGAACGGGTGCGCGTACGACGACGTGCCGGACCCGGACGGTCAGGTGGCCGACCCGGAGCGGATCGCGTACCTGGACGGACACCTACGGGCGGTACGGGCCGCCATCGACGACGGAGTCGACGTGCGCGGCTACTTCGTCTGGTCGCTGCTGGACAACTGGGAGTGGGCCGAGGGGTTCACCAAGCGCTTCGGTCTCGTGCACGTCGACTACGCCACCCAGACCCGTACGCCGAAGTCGTCGTACACCTGGCTGCGGGACGTCATCGCGGCCAGCCGGCCGGGGTCGGGACGGTGACCACGGTCAACCCGACGCCGGCGTCGCTGCCGGCCGCCCTCGCCGAACCGACAGTGCCGGTGCGGCGCGGCTGGATCGGGCTGATCTTCGCCGCCAACCTCGGCGTCTGGATGGCGTTCTTCACGCCGATCCAGGTGCTGCTGCCCCAGCAGATCGAGCAGATCGCGCCCGGCGACAAGGAGAACATGCTGGCCGTCGTCACCGGCCTCGGCGCTCTGGCGGCGGTGCTCGCCAACCCCCTCGCCGGCGCGTTCTCCGACCGGACCTGTCTGCGGATCGCCGGCCGCGAGTTCGGCCGCCGACACGTCTGGACCGCGGGCGGAGCGGTGCTCGGCGCGGCGGCCCTGGTGCTGCTGGCCCAGCAGCGGACCATCCTCGGGGTCGCCCTCGGCTGGGTCGCCGCCCAGGTCTGTTTTAACGCGATGCTGGCCAGCCTCACCGCCGCCATCCCAGACCGGGTGCCGGTGGCGCAGCGGGGCGGCGTCTCGGGTTGGGTGGGCATCCCGCAGGCGCTGGGGTTGGTGCTCGGCGCGGTGCTGGTCACCGCCCTGGTCACCGGCAACGCGGCCGGCTACCTGGCCATCGCCGTGGCCATCCTGCTGCTGTCGCTGCCGTTCGCACTGCTCACCCCCGACGAGCCGTTGCCGCGTACCCATCGGCCGGCGCTGCGCGCGCGGGCGCTGCTGGCCTCGATGTGGATCGACCCGCGTCGGCACCCGGACTTCGCCTGGGCCTGGATCACCCGGTTCCTGGTCCAGCTCGGCAACGCCCTGGGCACCCTCTACCTGCTGTACTTCCTCACCGACGGGGTACGCCACCCCGACCCCGAGGGCTCGCTGCTGGTGCTGATCCTGCTCTACACGCTCGGCATGATGCTGACGGCGGTGGTCGCCGGCCGGATGTCGGACCGCTCCGGGCGCCGCAAGATCTACGTGATCGCGTCCGGACTGATCATGGCGGTGGCAGCGCTGCTGCTCGCCGTCGCGCCGATCTGGCCGATGGCGATCGTCGCCGCGTTGCTGCTCGGCGCGGGCTACGGCGTCTACCTCTCGGTGGACGCCGCGCTGATCACGCAGGTGCTGCCCCGGGCCACCGACCGGGCCAAGGACCTGGGCGTCATCAACATCGCGAACTCGGCGCCGCAGGTGCTCGGCCCGGCGCTCTCCGCCCCGCTCGTGGTGTACCTGGGTGGTTACCCCACGCTCTACGCGGTCACCGCCGTGGTCACCCTGATCGGCAGCGCGCTGGTGGTCAAGATCCGCTCGGTGCCCTGAGTCAGGGGGCCGTGGCGGAATCCGGTCGACGGTCGCCGTAGGCTGGAGGCGTGACGGTACGTGTGCGCTTCGCCCCTTCCCCGACCGGTATGTTCCACGTCGGCGGCGCCCGCTCGGCGCTGCAGAACTGGATCTACGCCAAGCAGCAGGGCGGGGTGTTCGTGCTGCGCATCGAGGACACCGATGCGGCGCGCAACAAGCCCGAATGGACCGAGGGCATCCTCTCCGCGCTGGACTGGATCGGCATCTCCCGGGGCAGCTACGAAGGCCCGTACTTCCAGTCGGAGAACGCCGGCGAGCACCGGGCCGCCGCGGCCCGCCTCTACGAGTCGGGTCGCGCCTACTACTGCGACTGCACCCGTGAGGACGTGCAGGCGCGCACCGGCTCGCAGCACCAGGGCTACGACGGCTACCACCGCGACCGTGGCCTCGGCCCGGGCCCCGGGCACGCCCTGCGCTTCCGTACGCCCGACGAGGGTGCGACGGTGGTGGTCGACCTCATCCGCGGCGAGCCCACCTTCGAGAACAAGCTGATCGAGGACTTCGTGATCGCCCGGGGGGACGGGTCGCCGGTCTTCCTGCTCGCCAACGTCGTCGACGACATGACCATGGGGATCACCCACGTGATCCGGGCCGAGGAGCACCTGCCCAACACCCCCAAGCAGCAGCTGCTCTGGGACGCCCTCGGCGTCAAGCCGCCGGTCTGGGCGCACGTGCCGGTGGTCGTCAACGAGAAGCGGCAGAAGCTCTCCAAGCGGCGCGACAAGGTCGCCCTGGAGGCGTACCGCGAGGAGGGCTACCTCGCCGGTGCGATGCGCAACTACCTGATGCTGCTCGGCTGGGCCCCCTCCGGCGACCGGGAGATCGTCCCCTGGTCGGTCATCGAGGACGAGTTCCGGCTGGACGAGGTCAACCCCTCCCCCGCGTTCTTTGACGAGAAGAAGCTGCGCGCCTTCAACGGCGAGTACATCCGCGCCCTGCCGGTTGCCGAGTTCGTGGACGCCTGCCAGCCGTGGCTGACCGGCACCGGGACGATCGCGCCACCGCCGTGGCAGCCCGAGGAGTTCGACGCCGACGCGTTCGCGGCCGTCGCACCGCTGGCCCAGACGCGGATCGCGGTCCTCAGCGAGATCGTGCCGAACGTCGACTTCCTCTTCCTCGCCTCGCCGTTGATCGACGAGGCCGCGTGGACCAAGACGATGAAGGACGGCTCCGCCGAACTGCTGGACGACGCCGTCGCGGCCTTCGAAGCCCTGGAGTCCTGGGACGCCGAGTCGCTGAAGTCGACGCTGGAGGCCGTCGGGGCCGAGCGTGGCCTGAAGCTCGGCAAGACGCAGGCACCCGTACGGGTCGCGGTCACCGGCCGCACCGTGGGCCTGCCGCTGTTCGAGTCGCTGGAGGTGCTCGGCCGCGAGCGCACCCTGACCCGAATCCGCGCCGCCCGCCTACGCCTGACCTGACCCCACCCCCCAGCCCCAGCCCCCGCCGTCAGCCCCCGCCGTCAGCCCCCGCCGTCAGCCCCGTCGATCATGGAGTTGTGGTGCCCGGATAGACCCCCTTCCAGGAGGTTTGTCCACCACCACAACTCCATGATCGACGCCGGGCGGGGGGCTCGGGGCTCGGCGTCGGGCTAGGGGCTCGGCGTTGGCTAGGCGCTGCCTCGGCGGCGGCGGAAGACCAGGCCGGCGGCGAGCGCACCGATCAGCACCAGACCGCCGAGCGCCCAGAGCCACCAGCGGCCCCCGGAGTCGGACGTCTCCGACGCCGCCGGCACCGTGGACGCCGTCGGGCTGCCGGGTGTGGCCGACGCCGGCACGGCCGACGCTGAGGCCGTGGCGACAGCCGACGGGTCCGCCGAGGGCGCTCCGGCCGACGGCGACGCGGACGGGTTGGCGGCGGTGCCGGTGGTGAGGGTGAACCGCACCTCGCCCTTGACCGGGTGCCCGTCGGCGGACGCGAGCTGGTAGCCCACGATGTAGAGACCCGCCGCCGCCGGTTTGAACGGCACCCGCACCCGGCTGCCGTCGAAGACGGGTGGGCCGCCGGCGACCACATTGTCCGGCCCGGTTATTGTGATCTTCGTCGTTGCCGGTGCCGGCTTGGCGAGGAAGCGCAGCTCGATCCGGGCGGGCGCCGTCGCGACTCGGGCACCGTCACGTGGATCGCTGCCGGTCAACGAGTTGTGCGCGACCGCGGGCGTCGGTGGCGCCAAAAACGACACACCGAACGCCACGCCGAGCACCACTGGCACTACCCGCGCCGTACGTGTAACCCTGCCCCCCATGAACCCCTCCGTAAGGGTACGATCCGCCCGCTGATCAAACGGCTCCTCATTAGTCGAGCCGAGATCGCAAATAGTTCCAATTACTGTTCCACAAGCTGCAACTCATCGACGTTCCCTGGAGTCTGTAAGGATGACGCCGACCATCCGGTCGGTGTCGGCACCGGCAGACCGGTCCGGACGTCACAGCGATGCACTCCATCGAACGGGGCGAGGAGGCGGGATGGTCCGACAGATGAGGCGGTTGGCCGCCGTGCTGGCGGGCACGCTGGCGACGGCGCTGCTGTCACTCGGCACCACGGGCCCGGCCTCGGCCGCGCCGAAGCCCCCACCCCCCGGAGTGGACATCACCGGCGTGGGGCTGGCGGAGCCGCTGCGGTTGCGCGCGGAGACGCAGCCCGCCCACGTGGGGGCGGTCATCGACCAGGTCAACTTCCTCGGCCGCACCGGCATGGCCAGCGGTCCGAAGCCGGCCGACCTCGGTCCGAAGTACACGGTCGTGGTGCTCGCCGGGGACGCGCCGAAGCAGACGTACGACCTCTATCCGAAGGCGGTCGGTGGCCCTCGGGTCTTCCGACCGGCGAAGCAGCCGGACGGCCGCAAGACCAGCGCCGGCTGGTTCCTGGGTCGACTCAGCATGTCCGAGACCCTGCGCACCGCAGGCGTGCCGCTGGAGCGGCAGTTCGACACGGTCAGCGGCGGCGTCGGTGGCGGCGAGCGGGTGCTCCCGGAGGACACTCTCGACCCCGCCAAGGATCTCGACGAGGCGCTCGGCGACCTGCAACGGCTGCTGCTGCTCAATGTCGGCGTGATGCTCACCATCACCGTGGGCCTCGCCGGGATCGCCCTGCTGATCCGCCGTCGCACGCGCTGACCAACCACGCCAGCCGGCCCACCACGCACGCCGGCGCAAAAAACGTACGCCGGTCAACCGCGCACGCCGGCCAAAACGCACGCCGGCCGACCGCGCACGCCAGTCCGCCACGCACGCCGGCGAAAAACGCACTCCGGTCAGAAGCGCACGCGCTGGACAGCGACAGCCGCACCCGCCGGTCGGCGACCGGCGGTGATCAGGTCAGCACCAGCGGCGGGGTGGGCGTTCGCGGCGGGTGGCGCGCGGGCGCGGCCGGACCGGGCCGTGCCGATGCGCCCCGGCCCAGCCGGGAAGTTCACTGAGGCAACCAGCCGGGACGTCGACGTCGGACGCACCGAGGGTGCCGGGCTCGCTGGAGCGCTGACGCGGAAGAGCGGTCTCGTCGTCGGCCCGACCGGCGGGCGGCTCCCCCGGGTTCAGCCGTCGGTCCAGGGCGTCGACCTCACCACCGGCGAACAGCGCACCGCCGACCGACCGGCGGTGCTTGCCGGCTGGCTGGGGGTCGTGGTGCCCCGGCCGGCAGGGCTCGCCCTGGGCGCAGCCGTGCTCGGCCTCCCCGTGCGCCATCCCCGGTCTCCTCACGTTCGTCTCACCCCGGGTGCCCCCGATGTGCCCTGTCACCGTACTGGCCGGGCCCGACGGGTCGTGCACGGCGTACCCGGGCGTTGCCTGGGCAGGACGGTGCGCGCGGGGGCCGGTTGCCCAGTTCACAGCGTCTTCTCGCGCTGTTCACCCGGGCGTCGCGACCGGCCGGTTCGACGGTCAGCGGGTGCGGTGAGCCTCCAGGTCCGCCCGGGTGAAGAGCGCCCGCAGGGCCACCCCGTGATCGGCGAGCGTTTGCGCTCCGCCCTCGGCCCGGTCGATGACACAGAGGGCATGCTCCACCCGGGCACCCAGTTCGCGTAGCTGGCCCGTCGAGACGATCACCTGACCGCCGGAGGTGACCACGTCCTCGACCACGAGCACCCGCCGGCCGGCCACCTCGGTGTCCGTCGGAACGAGGGGTGTCAGCTGGGCGGCGACCCGGTCCAGCAGGCGAGGATCGGCCTCGAAGCGGTACTTGTCGAAGTACTCGTCGGCGGTCCGCCCGGAGCGGAGCACGAACGTTCCCGTCAGTCGGCAGGTGGCGTCGATCTCACGAGCGAGCGCGGCCCGCGCTTCCCCATCAGTCATGATGATCATTGTTCGCTCATCGGGGCGCTGTCCGCGTACCCCTTTCGGCGCATGCCGGGGGCGACGGCGTCCTCCCCCGGTCGGAGTCCGACCGGGTGCGTCTGTGGTGGGATCGGGGCATGCGTCTGCCTCCGTGGCTCGGCTCCGGCACCCGCGGCCGGGATCTGGCGCTGGCCGGCGTCTCGCTGGCCGGCGGCCTGGTGCTGTGGACCCTCGGTTGGCAACCGCAGATCCGTCCGCACCCGGACGTGCCCGCGGTCCTGTTCCTGCCGCCGCTGCTGGCGATGTGCGTCGCCGTGGGCCTGCGCCTCGTCGCCCCGCGCGCCAGCCTCGCCGTCGGCACCGCGGCGGTGGTGGTGGACATCTCCCTCGGTGGCTCACTGGGGGCGATCCTGATCTACACCCAGGTGCTCTACGACGCGTGCGTCTACGGCCCGCCCCGGCTGTGGCGGTGGTTGCTGCGGGCGACCATCGGGCTGAGCGTCGTCGGTGCGATCGTCGGCGTGATTCTCAGCGACCAGTGGAGTGGGGTGGCCATCGGCGTGCTGGTGGTGCTCGTCGGCCTGCTGCCGGTCCTGACCGGGATCAGCGTGCGGCAGTACCGCGACCAGGCTGCCGCCGAACGGGCCCGGGCCGAGCAGACCGCCCGTCTGGTCGAGTTGGATCGGCGGCAGGCGGTCAGCGCGGAGCGGGCCCGGATGGCCCGGGAACTGCACGACGTGGTCGCCAACCACCTCAGCGCGGTGGCCATCCACGCCACCGCCGTGCTGTCCGTGCCTGGGCTGGACCGCGGGCAGGTCGAGTCGGCGTTGCGGGTGATCCGGGAGAGCAGCGTGCAGGGTCTGTCGGAGATGCGTCAGTTGATCGAGGTGCTCCGCGAGCCGGGGGGCGACGGCACGGCGGCGCCGGAGTTGGTCAGCGCGCGGCTCGCCGGGACGGACGAGCTGGTCGAACGGGTCCGGGCCGCCGGCCTCGCGGTGCGGGTACGCACCGACGGTGCGCCGGGGCCGCTGCCGGTGGGGGTGGACCTCGCCGCGTACCGGATCGTGCAGGAGTCCCTGACCAACGCGCTCAAGCACGGCACCGGCGAGGCGGACCTGACGATCGTGTACCGACCGGCGGAGGTGGTGCTGACGGTGGAGAACCCGGTGCGCCGGGGCGGGGCCGGGCTCGCCGGCGCCGGCGCCGGGCTGATCGGGATGCGGGAGCGCGCCACCCTGCTGGCCGGCCGGTTCAGCGCCGGACCGCACGACGGTCGCTGGCAGGTCCGAGCCGCGCTGCCCATCGGGGAGGGCCGGTGAGCAGCGCGGCGGGGGCGACGACGGTGCGGGTGGTGCTCGCGGACGACCAGCCGGCGGTACGGGCCGGTCTGGTCCTGATCCTGGGCGGTTCCCCGGGCGTGAAGGTGGTCGGCGAGGCGGCCGACGGTGCGGAAGCGGTGCGGTTGTGTCGGGAGCTGCGCCCGGACGTGGCGGTGCTGGACGTCCGCATGCCGCGCCGGGACGGGATCTCCGCGACCCGGGAGATCGTCACCGACGCGCTCGCCGACGTGCTGGTGCTCACCACCTTCGACCTCGACGAGTACGTCTTCGGCGCGTTGCGGGCCGGCGCGGCCGGGTTCCTGCTGAAGGACACCGACGCCGACGGTCTGGTGGACGCGGTGCGGACGGTGGCGCGTGGTGACGGGTTCATCGCACCCGCCGTGACCCGCCGGTTGATCACCGCTTTCGCGGCCACCGCGCCGACCGCGTCGGCCGCCACCCGGGCCGCGCTGGCCACCCTCACCCCCCGTGAGCGCGACGTGCTGGCCTGCCTCGGCCTGGGCCTGTCCAACCAGCAGATCGCCGAACGGCTGGTGCTGGCGGAGAGCACCACCAAGACGCACGTGAGCCGGATCCTGGCGAAGCTGGACCTGCGCAGCCGGGTGCAGGCCGCGATCCTGGCCCAGGAGCTGGGCCTGCCCCCTCCCCCGCACCCGTGAGTGTGGGAGTCCACCCTGGACGATGACGGTCATCGACCCGTCGTACGCTGTCCGGCATTCACGCCGATGCGGCCGCTCAGGATGGGGACGACGTGCGACGTTCGTGGGGCTCGGCAATCCTGGTGGCGTTGACCCTCGGGGCAGGCGGTTGTGACGGCGGCCCCTCCGCGAAGGCGACCTCGACCTTCGTCCCCTCGGCGGGGGTGTGCCACGCCACCGCCGCCGACGAACGCAGCCCTGAGGCGTACCTCCCGATTCCCTGCTCCTCGAAACACGAGGTGGAGACGTTCCTGGTCGGCCGGATCACCGGCGCGGAGGGCGCCGCGTCGGCGCCGCCGGCCCCCGGCACCGAGGCGATCTCCCGACTGTACGAGGCCTGCGACGCCGATGCCGCCGTCTTCCTGGGCGGCGAGTGGCGCGAGTCACGGCTGGCGATGCGGACGCTGGTCCCGTCGGCTGCGCGCTGGGAGGCGGGTGAGCGGTGGTACCGCTGCGACCTGCTGGAGATGCACGCGGTGGACCGGTGGTTCCCCAACCCCAGGGCGAACAGCCTGCGCGGTGCCCTGGCCGGTGACTCGCCGTTCCGGTACACGTGCTTCAACGATCCGACCGAGTCGGGCGACCTGCCGCCCGCCTCCTGCACGGGGCCGCACGACACCGAGTTCGCGGGCATCTGGCGGGCCGGGCCGGAGGTCGAGACGTTGACCGACGACATCAGGCACGCGGGGTGCCGGGCCGTCGTCTCCCGGTACGTCGGGGTGTCGGAGACCGACGTGGAGGGCCGGTTCCAGTTGTTCTGGTTCACGCCGGAGGGCGAGCCCGAGTGGCAGGCGGGCGCGCTCAGCGTGGGGTGTCTGCTGCACAGCCCCGAAGGGGCGCTGACGGCGTCGGTCAAGGGCGCCGGCCGGAAAGCCCTCGCCGCTACCGCCTAACCGGTGCCGACGTGGATGGCCTGCTCAGGACGTGTCAGGCTAGTGCGGTGAGCACGCCGGGCGGTGGAGAGCTGTCGGCCACGCTGCGCCGGATCGAACGTTCGGCGGGGGCGCTGGCCACCTCCAGCGTGGCCCGGATGGACGAGACCCTGCCCTGGTTCCGGGCGCTGCCGGCCGACCAGCGCTCCTGGGTGATGCTGGTGGCCCAGGCCGGCGCGCGCTCCCTGGTGCAGTGGTTGCAGGACGGCGGCGGCACGGCGGACAGCACCCAGGAGGTCTCGGACGAGGTCTTCGCCGCCGCCCCGCAGGCGCTGGCCCGGTCGATCACCCTCCAGCAGACCGTGGCGTTGATCAAGGTGACCATCGACGTGGTCGAGGAGCAGGTGTCGCACCTGGCCGCCGAGGGCGAGGAGCAGCAGCTGCGCGAGGCGGTGCTGCGCTTCTCGCGGGAGATCGCGTTCGCCGCCGCCCGGGTGTACGCGCGGGCCGCCGAGTCCCGTGGCGCCTGGGACGCCCGGTTGCAGGCCCTGCTGGTCGACGCGCTGCTGCGCGGTGACTCGCCGGACGTGCTGGCCAGTCGGGCCGCCGCGCTCGGCTGGGCGGACGCGCCGCCGGTGGCGGTCGCTGTCGGCCGGTCGCCCGGCGGGGAGGTCTCCGCGGTGCTGCACGTGGTCTATCGGCAGGCCCGCCGGATCGGCGTGGAGGTGATCGGCGGTGTCCACGGCGACCGACTGGTGATCGTGCTGGGTGGCGCGGCCGATCCGATGGCCGCCACGGCCAAGTTGCTGAGCGCGTTCGGGGACGGCCCGGTGGTGGTCGGGCCGGCGGTGCCGAGCCTGGACGAGGCGACCGAGTCGGCTCGGGCGGCGTTGTCCGGTTTCCGGGCGGCGCCGGCGTGGCCGAGCGCCCCCCGGCCGGTGCCGGCCGCCGACCTGTTGCCGGAGCGGGCTCTCGCGGGCGACGCCGAGGCCCGCCGGCGGTTGCGGCACGACGTGTACGCGACGCTGGTGCGCGCCGGCGGCGAACTGTTGGCGACCCTGGACGCGTTCCTGGCCGCCGGCGGCACGCTGGAGAGCGCGGCACGGGCGTTGTTCGTCCACCCGAACACGGTGCGGTACCGGTTGCGGCGGATCGCCGAGGTGACCGGCTTCTCGCCGTTGTCTCCCCGGGACGCGTTCGCTCTCCAGGTCGCGCTGACCGTGGGCCGGTTGGATCCGGTTGCCCCGATCACCTCATCCGTCCCGACTCAGACAATGACCCCGGCCACCCGGAAAACCGCCCAAAACGAGGATGATCCCCGCCGATCTCTGTAGGAAACCTCCAAAGGTCCTAGTGCGGTTTGGTCGAAGGCGGCACAGCGTTACCCGCGCGTATCCGGGAGAGTCATAGGCGTGCTCGCCGTACTTAGTCCCGGCCAGGGTTCTCAGAAACCCGGCTTCCTGACCCCCTGGCTCGACCTGACCGGCACGGAGGCGCGTCTGCGCGAGTGGTCGGCGCTCGCCGGGGTCGACCTGCTGCATCTGGGCACCGACGCCGACGCCGACGAGATCAAGGACACCGCCCGCACCCAGCCGCTGCTGGTCGCCGCGGCGCTGCTCGCCGGCGAACACCTGCCGATGGACGACGTCGCGCTCACCGCCGGTCACAGCGTCGGCGAGCTGGGTGCCGCCGTCCTCGCCGGCGTGCTGTCGGCCGAGGCCGCGATCAGCCTCGCCGGGGTCCGTGGCCGGGAGATGGCGGCCGCGTGCGCGCTGGAGCCGACCGGCATGGCCGCGGTGCTCGGCGGTGACCCCGACGAGGTGCTCGCCGCGATCGAGACCAACGGGTTGTACCCGGGCAACCGCAACGGCGCCGGGCAGATCGTCGCCGCCGGTTCGCTGGACGGGCTCGACAAGCTCGCCGCCGAGCCGCCCGCGCGGGCGCGGATCATCCGGCTCAAGGTGGCCGGCGCGTTCCACACCCCGTACATGGCCCCGGCCGAGACCGCGCTCGCCGCGGTCGCCGCCGAGATCACCCCCGCCGACCCGGTCCGCCTCCTGCTGTCGAACCTCGACGGCACGGCGGTCGACAACGGCGCCGAGATGGTGCGGCGCCTCGTGCGTCAGGTCACCGCGCCGGTGCGGTGGGATCTGTGCATGCGTACGCTGGCCGACCTCGGGGTCACCGGCGTGATCGAGTTGCCACCGGCCGGCACTCTCGCCGGGTTGGTGAAGCGGGACCTCAAGGGCGACGGCGCCCCGGAGATCGTCACCCTGAACACCCCGGACGACCTGCCGGCCGCACGGGACCTGATCGCCCGCATCGGAGGTCGCTCATGACTGGCAGTCGCATCGTCTCGATGGGGCACTACCAACCCTCCCGGGTGGTGACCAACGACGACATCGCGCAGCTCGTCGACACCAACGACGAGTGGATCCGGGACCGGGTCGGCATCGTCAGCCGGCGGATCGCCGACAGTGAGACGGTGGCCGACATGGCCGCCGCCGCCGCCGGTAAGGCGCTGGCCAACTCGGGCCTGACCGCCGCCGACATCGACCTGGTCGTGGTGGCCACCTGCACCTCCATCGACCGCAGCCCCAACGTGGCCTGCCGGGTCGCCGCCAAGCTGGGCATCACCGCCCCGGGCGCGTTCGACGTCAACACCGCCTGCTCCGGCTTCGCGTACGCGCTGGGCACCGTCGACCACGCCATCCGGGCCGGCGCGTCCCGCAACGCGCTCGTCATCGGCGCGGAGAAGTTGTCCGACTTCACCGACTGGACCGACCGCTCCACCTGCATCATCTTCGCCGACGGCGCCGGCGCCGCGGTGGTCTCCGCCACCGCCGACGACGAGCCGGCCGGGATCGGGCCGGTGGTCTGGGGTTCGGTGCCGGAGAAGAGCGACGCGGTACGCATCGAGGGCTGGCGCCCGTACGTCCAGCAGGAGGGGCAGGCGGTGTTCCGCTGGGCCACCACCGCGATCGCGCCACTCGCCCTGCAGGCCTGCGAGCGGGCCGGGGTCGACCCGTCGGAGCTGGCCGCGTTCGTGCCGCACCAGGCCAACGCCCGGATCATCGACGGCATCGCCAAGCGACTCAACATCCCCAACGCGATCATCGCGAAGGACATCGTCGAGTCCGGCAACACCTCCGCGGCGAGCGTGCCGCTGGCCCTGTCCAAGCTGGTCGAGCGCCGCGAGGTGCCCTCGGGCGCGCCGGTGCTGCTGTTCGGTTTCGGCGGTGGCCTGACCTACGCCGGTCAGGTCGTCCGCTGCCCCTGATACCCCCTCGGGCGCGTACGCGTCCAGGAGTGGCGGTCGGCGACGCCGTCCGCCGGAAACCCCGATGAAAGGAACCAACAGCAATGACCCGTGACGAGATCACCACCGGCCTCGCCGAGATCCTCGAAGAGGTTGCCGGGGTGAACCCGGACGACGTGGCCGAGGGGAAGTCCTTCACCGACGACCTCGACGTCGACTCGCTCTCCATGGTGGAGGTCGTGGTCGCCGCCGAGGAGAAGTTCGGCGTCAAGATCCCGGACAACGAGGTGCAGAACCTCAAGACCGTCGGTGACGCCGTCAGCTACATCGCGGCGCAGTCCTGATCATGAGTCGTCCTGACGTCGTCGTCACCGGGCTCGGCGCGACGACCCCGCTTGGCGGGGACGTCGCGTCGACCTGGGACGCCATGCTCGCCGGCCGCTCCGGGGTGAGTGCCCTCACCCAGGAGTGGGCCGCGCAACTGCCGGTCCGGATCGCCGCCCAGCTGGCCGTGGAGCCGTCCGAGGTGCTGGACCGGGTCCGACTGCGCCGACTGGACCGCTCCGAGGCGATCGCGATCATCGCGGCGCAGCAGGCCTGGGCGGACGCCGGCCTCGCCGGCTCCGACCTCGACGGGGAACGGTTGGCCGTCAGCGTCGGCTCCGGTATCGGTGGCGCCACCACCCTGCTCGCCCAGGACGACATCCTGGAGGCTTCCGGGCCACGGCGGGTCTCCCCGCACACGATCCCGATGCTGATGCCGAACGGTCCGGCCGCCTGGGTCGGTCTGGAGCTGGGCGCGAAGGCCGGCGTGCACTCGGTGGCCAGCGCCTGCGCCACCGGCGCCGAGGCGATCGCCCTCGGCCTGGACATCATCCGCTCCGGCCGGGCCGACGTGGTGGTGGCCGGTGGCACCGAGGCGGTCATCCACCCGCTGCCGATCGCCGGCTTCAGCTCGATGCGGGCCATGTCGACCCGCAACGACGAGCCGGAGCGCGCCTCCCGCCCGTGGGACCGGGGCCGCGACGGCTTCGTCCTCGGCGAGGGCGCCGGCATCGTGGTGTTGGAGCGGGCCGAGCACGCGGCCGCCCGGGGCGCCCGGGTGTACGCGCGCCTCGCCGGCGCCGGGATCACCTCCGACGCGTACGACATCGTGCAGCCGCACGCCGAGGGCGAGGGCGCCATCCGGGCCATCGCCAAGGCGATCGCGGACGCGGACGTGGCGAAGCAGGACATCGTGCACGTCAACGCGCACGCCACCTCGACCCCGGTCGGGGACATGCTGGAGATCAGCGGGCTGCACAAGGCGCTCGGTGACCACCCGGTGCTGTCCGCGACGAAGTCGATGACCGGTCACCTGCTCGGTGCGGCCGGGGCGCTGGAGTCGATCGCCACCATCCTGGCCATCCGCGACGGTGTCGTCCCTCCGACGATCAACCTCGACGACCCGGAGCCCGGCCTCACCCTGGACGTCGCCGCGCACAAGGCCCGCCACATGGAGATTCCGGCCGCGCTGAACAACGCGTTCGGTTTCGGCGGTCACAACGTGGCGTTGGTCTTCGCCCGGCCCTGAGCCTGCCGTGGAACGGGCCACCTCCGGTCGGAGGTGGCCCGTTCTGCTCGTTCAACCCCGGTTGCGGGGGTGCTGCTTCGCGGTGCGCTCGTTGCCGCGGCGGTAGTTGCCGGTCCAGCGGGCCATCACCACCTGCGGGTCGTCGTCGACCTCGGCGAGGAACTCCGCCGCCCGGGCACCGCGCAGCGTGCCGGCCACCTGCCCGTGGTGGGTGATCACCACGGTGCCGTCGGCCCGTTGCACGTGCCGGAATCCCGCTGCCACTCCCATGCCTGCGAGCCTGTCAGGCCCTCCGGGCCTCGGGCGACCCGTTTTCGCCGCCGAGCTGTCCGCGCCGGTTCAGGTGCCGCAGGTGGTGGCGGGTAGGCCCGGCACGGCCACCGGGGACCGGCCGCTCGGCTTGGCCTTGCCGGTCAGCACGGCGGCCAACCCGGTCATCGAGGCCCGGCTGGACGAGTAGGTGGCCAGCAGGGTCGGCGACTTCGCGTCGGCCAGCACGTACGGGGTGTCCATGGCGACGGTGATCGCCGCGTCGGGCCGCAGGTCCTTGGCGCCGTCGCCGTAGCCGACCAGGTGCACGATCGTCCCGCCGCTGGGCTTCACCTGCGCTCCGGCGGCCGTCAGCGCGGCGGTGAGCGCGGCCCGGGTGCCGTCCCGACCGCCGGAGGAGGTGACGGTGATCGGCCCGGTCACCGCCTTGCCGCAGGTGCCCCGCAGCACGGTGACGGCGGCGGCGGCCAGCGCGTCGGCCGCCGCGCGGTGCTCCGGGGAGTTGAGCGTGGACATCTGCGCGGCCGGGGTCTCCGCGAGACGGAACTTCATGGTCAGCACACGGGTGACCGCCTCGACCAGTCGGGTCCGGGGCAGTGCGCCGCCGCGCAGCGCGGCGAGCAGCCCGTCGTACGCCTGACCCACGTTCGGGGTCATCAGGATGAGGTCGTTACCGGCGTTCAACGCGCGGACCGCCGCCTCGCCGGGCGCCCAGCGCTTCGCGGGTGGCATGTTCATGCCGTCGGTGATCACCACGCCCTGGAAACCGAGCTGGCCGCGCAGGACGTCGGTGAGCAGCTTGTGCGAGAACGTCGCCGGGGTCCCCGGGTCGATCGCCTGCGCGTCCAGGTGACCGGACATCACCGCCATCGCCCCGGCGTCCATGCCCGCGCTGAACGGCGGCCAGGCGCCGTTCCGCAACGCCTCGGCGGACTGGGTGAGCACCGGCAGGTCCTGGTGCGAATCGTCGGCGCTGTGGCCGTGCCCGGGAAAGTGCTTCAGGGTGGCCGCCACCCCGACCGCCTGCAGGCCACGGACGGCACCGCCCACCTGCGCTGCGGCCTGCTGGGGGTCGGAGCCGTACGACCGGGATCCGATCACGGTGCTGCGGGTGGCCAGCACGTCGGCCACCGGGGCGAAGTCGACGTTGATTCCCATCGCCGCCAACTCGGCACCGGCGGCCCGCCAGGCGGCCTCGGTCAGCTTCGGGTCGCCGGCCGCGCCCGCCGCCAGCGCGCTGGGCAGCAGTGTGACCCCGTCGGTCACGCGGGTGACCACGCCGTACTCCTGGTCGGTGCCGATCAGCAGGGGCGCGGGGCCGGCGGCGAGCCGACCGGCGGCGGCGCGCAGGCCGGTGGTGAGGTCGTGCACCTGCTTCGGGTTGTCGACGTTCGTCGTCTCCTGGTTGCCCTTGGTCGGGTCGTCGGCGCTGAAGCCGACCAGGATCAGGCCACCCAGCCGGTACTTGCTGATCATGTCGGCCGGGGTGTCGACTCCGGCGAGGGCCTGGTTGCCGGCGGCCGAGCCGGCCGAGACCTTCGTCGCCGAGTCGCCGTAGGCGTACGGCATCAGCACCTGGCCGACCAGGTCCTCGTCGGACAGCGTCGCGACCAGCGCGGCGGCGCGGGCGGCGGGGTCGCCGGCCGGCGGCGCGGCGGAGCTGCTCGGCGCCGCGGCGGAGCCGGCGGGGCTGGGCGTCGGGGACGGGCGTTCGGCGGCACCCGAGCAGCCGGAGACGAGCAGGGCGGTCAGGGCGGTGGCTGCGACGGCGGCGCGCCACGGGCGATTCGACACGCGGCCTATCCCATCAGTTCCCCCTTATCGGGGCAACTTGACCTTTCCGCCCGCCCGCAGGGCTCACCGACGACGTGCGTGCAGGTTGCCCGGCCCGCACACGGGCGAGTCAGCCGACCCGGGTGAGCAAGGTCACCGGCGCGCCGTCTCCGGCGTAACGGTAGGGCTCCAGGTCGGCGTCCCACGCGGTGCCCAGCGCCTTGTCCAGCGCGTGCGCCAGCGCCTCCGGAGCCCGGGATGCGGCCATCAGCGTCCGGAGCCGGTCCTCGCCGAGCTGGATGTCACCGGCCACGCCGACGGTGGCTCGGAACAGACCACGGGCCGGCACGTACATGAAGCGTTCACCGTCGGCGCCGGGACTCGGCTCCTCGGTGACCTCGAAACGGATCATGGGCCACTGCCGTAGGGCAGCAGCCAGCTCGGCGCCCGTCCCCGGACGACCGGTCCACCCGCACTCTGCCCGGCGTGCGCCGGGGTCGACGGGCTGAGCCGTCCACTGCAGGTTGACCGGCGCGGCAAGGACGCGCGCGATCGCCCACTCGACGTGCGAGCACACGGCGAGCGGGGTCGAGTGGACGTATACGACGCCACGCGTTGGCACGGTGACCTCCCGGAGAGCGAGGTGCGTCTTCCCCTACGACCTCGACCACCCAGGTGGCTCGTGCAACACATGATGACTCCTGTGACGCGTGGTGCGCCAGGGAATCGGAAAAAACGCCGGGTGGAATAGCCGGACGGGTGGCTGCCGTTGCCTCTCAGGACACCGCGACGACCAGCATGATGTCGTGGTCGTGTACAGTTCCACCGGCGGCTTATGCCGCGTTACACCTACGCGAGCCGGACACGATCGGCCCGCACACAGCCCCCGGACGTTCAGTCCTCCCGTACGTCTTGCAAGGAGTACCTCCGTGGCGAGCAACACCTCTAAGACCGCGCGCGCGTCAGTCCGGGCCGGCCAGGCTGGCCAGGGTGGCGCCCTCAGCGTGCTGGGCGAGTTCAAGTACCTCATCCCGCTCAACGGCGGCAAGCACGCCTACGTGCGGAACCTGACCAACGGCAAGACCGCGCACCTGCGCACCGACTCGGACGCCTTCGTCGAGGAGATCCGGGTCCTGGCCGCCGCCGGCCACGCCGCCAAGATCCGGGCGGAGATCAACAACCTGGCCGCCGCCCACCCGGGTGACGGCTGGGAGGCCACCGAGAAGCGCCTCGTCGCGGCCGGTGTCTTCGAGGGCTGAGCCCCTCCCCCACCGCATCATCTGAAAACCGCCCGTCGGGAGTTCCCGGCGGGCGGTTTCGCGTGCGCGAGGATCGGCTTCGTCGATCATGGAGTTGTGGTGCCCGGCTTGGAGTCATCCACGCCGTTTTGTCACCCACCACAACTCCATGATCGACGGGGGAGGCGGGGGCGGGGCGGGGCGGGGCGGGGCGGCGGGGCGGGGCGGGGGAGGCGGGGCGGGGCGGGGGAGGCGGCGGGGCGGGGCGGGGGGGCGGTTAGCCGGGGTCGAGCAGGGCTACCTCGCCGGTGGCCAGGTCGTAGAGGCCGCCGGTGATCGCCACCCGTCCGGCGGCCACCGGCCCGGCCAGCAGGTCGTCGTCGCGCAGCGTGCGCACCGTCCGCCGGACGTGCCGGCGAATCGCCAGCGGGTGCACCGCCGGGTCGTCGAACCCGATCTCGGTCACCGCCGGGGCGATCTCGTCCACCAGGTACGCCAGCGACCCCCCGGGACGCTCCCCGGTGCGCAGCGCGTCCACCGCGGCACCCACCGCGCCGCACCGCTCGTGGCCGAGAACCATCACCAGCGGTACGCCGAGCCGGCCCACCACGTACTCGATGGAGCCGCACACCGCCCGGTCGAGCACGTGCCCGCCGGTACGGATCACACAGATCGCCCCGAACGTCTGGTCGAAGATCGCCTCCAGCGGCACCCGTGAGTCGATGCAGCCGAGCACCACCGCGTACGGCTGCTGGTCGCCGGAGGCGGCGGCTGCGGCGGCCGTGACGTCGTGCCCGTGGATCGGCTGACCGCTGACGAACCGCCGGTTCCCGGCGAGCAGGTCGGCGAGCGCGGCGCGGGGCGTACCGCCGGGCTGCCGTTCCCGCCCCGGCATCCCGCCCATGGGCACTCCCGACGACCCCATGCCGTTCAGCTTGGTCTCCCGCCGACGACCCCGGGCGAGGTCGGGAATGTTCGCCCCGGCGCGATTGACGTGGTCTGATGGCGGGTAGCCGGTGTTACCGCCGGGTATCCCGGTGCTGGTGGTGCTGGGCGGCCCTGGGGAGGTGGCGATGCCGGAGCGGTTCGAGGTGGGCATGCCGGACGGCGTACGGCTCAACGTCGAGGTGACCGGGCCGGCGGACGCCCCGGTGACAGCCATCCTGCTGCACGGCTGGACGCTGGATGGGCGCGCCTGGCACCGGCAGGTGGACGCGCTCGGCACGACGCCGGTCGGCGGGGCGGTGCGGGTCGTCACCTACGACGCGCGGGGGCACGGCCACTCCAGCTGCATGGCGCTGCCCACCGCCACCCTGGCCCAGCTCGGCGACGACCTGGCCACGGTGATCGACTCGGTGGCGCCGACCGGGCCCGTCGTCCTGGTCGGGCACTCGATGGGCGGCATGACGATCATGGAGTACGCCCACCGCCACCCCGCGCACTTCGCCGCCCGTACCTCCGGGCTGGTCTTCGTCTCGACCACCGCCGAGGGGCACACGCACACCGTCTACGGCCTCTCACCGCGGATCGCCCGCCTGATCCGGCTGGCCGAGACGACCGGCGCCGGGGTGTTGGCCCGATGCGGTTCGTGGCGTGCGCCCCGGGCTCTGCTGAACGCGCTGCGACCGAGCATCCGCTGGATGCTCTTCGGCGACCGCTGCGACCCGTCCGACCTGCGCCTGGTGACCTCGGCGGTGGCTCGTGCCTCGCTGCGTTCGATTGGCGGGTTCCGCGCCTCCATCGGTGCCCAGCACCGCCTGGACACCCTCGCCGCGCTGGCCCACCTGCCGGCCGCCGCTCTGGTCGGCGACCGGGACCGGTTGACCCCACCGCCGTGCGCCGAGTCGATCGCGGCGGCCCTGCCGGCCACCGAGCTGACCATCTGCCCTGGTGCCGGGCACATGCTGATGATGGAACGGCCGGACGAGGTCACCGCCGCGCTCACCGGAGTCCTGCGTCGGGTGCTCGCCGAACCGCCGCCCCGCAGCCTCGACGCGACCCCCGCCGGGACCGGCGTCTGACCACGTTCCCGCACCTCGGGCGCGGCGGGCCGGGCGCGGGGCCGTACCCTTCTGCGGTTGGCCTGCGCGGTTCCCGCCGCCTGCCGGCGACAGTCGAAGGAGCGTGCGTTGACCGACCAGACCGGCCTGGAGCAGGAGATCGCCGTCGAGCAACGCCACCTCGACCGGGTGTACGCCCGGTTGGCCGAACTGCGGCAGTCGGCGGTCCGCGCCGAGCGCGACGGCTACCGGATGGCTCGGGTGGGCACGTTCGGTGCGCTGGTGGAGCGCGACGCGATGGTCTTCCACGCGGCGCAGCGGCGGCACACGCTGGACGCCGAGCACGAGGGGCTGGTCTTCGGCCGGCTGGACCTGCGCGACCGTCAGGTGCTGCACGTCGGACGGCTCGGCATCCGGGACGAGGACGCCACCACGCTGGTCGTGGACTGGCGGGCCCCGGCGGCCGCCGCCTTCTACCAGGCCACCCCGGCGCAGCCGCTGAACGTGGTGCGTCGCCGCACGATCCAGTCCCGGGCCGAACGGGTCACCCGAATTGAGGACGACCTGCTGGACCCGACCGCCGCGCCGGAGGGGATGACGGTCGTCGGCGACGGCGCGCTGCTGGCCACCCTGTCCAAGGCCACCGGCCGGGGCATGCGGGACATCGTGGCGACCATCCAGCGCGAGCAGGACGAGGCGATCCGTTCGCCCGGTTCCGGGGTGACGATCGTCGCCGGTGGCCCCGGCACCGGCAAGACCGCCGTCGCCCTGCACCGGGCCGCGTTCCTGCTCTACTCCGACCGCAGCCGGTACGCGGGCGGCGGCATCCTGGTGGTGGGCCCGTCGTCGGTGTTCGTGGAGTACATCGGCTCGGTGCTGCCGTCGCTCGGTGAGGACACCGCCACCCTGCACTCGTTGGGCACCCTCTTCCCGGGGATGAGCGCCACCCGCACCGACCCACCCCGGGTGGCGGCGGTGAAGGGTTCGCTGCGGATGCGTCGGGTGCTGGAGCGGGCGGCCCGCGACGCGGTGCCGGGCGGCCCGGGTGAGCTGCGGCTGCTGTACCGGGGCACGCTGCTGCGGCTGGACCGGACGACGCTGGACCGGATCCGGGACCGCGCGCTGCACCGGGGCGCCCGCCGCAACGAGGTGCGCCGGGCCGGCTTCGACGGGGTGTTCGCCGCGCTCTGGGCGCAGGCGCGGGAGGTGGGTGTCACCCGACTGCCGGAACAGCGGGCCTTCGAGGCGGAGATCGCCGAGCGGGCGGAGTTCCGGGAGTTCCTCAAGGCGTGGTGGCCCCGTCTGCACCCTCGGCACGTGCTCGGCTGGCTGACCCAGCCGGACCGGCTGCGCCGGTACGCTGGGGGGATCCTCTCCAACGCGGAGACCCGGCTGCTCACCACCGCGTACCGGGATCTGGACTCGACCGGGCTGACCATCGCCGACATCGCGCTGCTGGACGAGTTGGACGCGCTGCTCGGCAAGCCGGTGCAGCCGGCCCGGGCCCGTCGCGACCCGTTCCAGCTGGCGGGCGGCGTACGCGAGCTGAGCACCGCCGCCGACCGGCAGCGGGCCGCTCGCGCGGCGGCCCGGGAGCGCCCGGAGGACTACCGGGACTACGCGCACGTGGTGGTCGACGAGGCGCAGGACGTCTCGCCGATGCAGTGGCGGATGATCGGCCGTCGTGGCCGGCTGGCCTCCTGGACCGTGGTGGGTGACCCGGCGCAGACCGCATGGACCGGCGACCCCGACGAGTTGGACCGGGCCCGGGACCAGGCGTTGGGCCGGCGCAAGCGGCACGACTTCACGCTCACCACCAACTACCGCAACTCGTCGGAGATCTTCGCGGTGGCGGCGGCGGAGATCCGCCGGCTCTACCCGGACCTGCCGCTGCCGACCGCCGTCCGCTCCACCGGCGTCGATCCGGTCGAGCTGGTGGTGCCCGCGGCGGGGTTGGAGATCGCGACCGTGAAGGCCGCCGCCGACCTGCTGGCCGAGGTGGAGGGCACGGTCGGCGTGATCACGCCGGTGCCGCGTCGCGACGAGGTCGCCGGCTGGCTCGACGCGCTGGACGCGCCGAGGTTGCAGGTGGTCACCAGCCTGGAGGCCAAGGGCATGGAGTACGACGGAGTCGTGCTGGTCGCCCCGAGCGAGATCCGGGCGGATCCGGGTGCCGGGGTACGCACCCTGTACGTGGCGCTGTCCCGGGCCACCCAGCGACTCACCACCATCGACCCCACCGACTGACCTGCGCGAGCGCCGGCCGGCGGGAGGTGCGACCCGTACACTTGCACACATTGCGATGTGAACATACATTGGACCGGACCTCGGACGGCGGCGGAAGGTAGTTCACGTGGGAGCAGGTCATGACCACCACCACGGATCCGTCGCCAATGCCGCGCACCAGCACCGGGGTCGACTCTGGGCGGCCTTCGGGCTGCTCGCCACCCTGATGGTGGTCGAGGCGGTCACCGCCCTGCACACCGGCTCGCTCGCCCTGCTCTCCGACGCCGGGCACATGTTCACCGACGTGCTCGGCATCGGCATGGCGCTCGCCGCGATCACCGCGACCCGGCGGGCCACCGGCGACCCGCAACGCACCTTCGGGCTCTACCGACTCGAGGTGCTCGCCGCACTGGCCAACGCCGTCCTGCTCTCCGGCGTCGCGGTCTACGTGGTCATCGAGGCGATCCGCCGCTTCGGCGACCCGCACGAGGTCATCACCGGTCCGATGCTCGTGGTGGCCGTCCTCGGCCTGCTCGCCAACATCGTCGCCTTCGGCCTCCTCCGCGCCGGTGCGCGGGAGAGCATCAACATCCAGGGCGCCTACCTGGAGGTCCTCGGCGACCTGCTCGGCTCGGTCGGCGTGATCGGCGCGGCGCTGCTCATCACCGTCACCGACTGGTGGTGGGCCGACCCGCTGGTCGCCGTCGCCATCGGCGTGTTCATCCTGCCGCGCACCTGGCGGCTGGCCCGGGCGGCCATCCGCATCCTGGTGCAGGCCGCACCGGAACACCTCCAGGTGACCGCCGTGCACGACCGGCTGGCGGCGGTCCCCGGTGTGGTCGAGGTGCACGACCTGCACGTCTGGACGCTCACCTCGGGCATGGACGTCGCCTCCGCACACCTCACCATGGAGCCCGGCGCAGAGGTCGGCGCGGTGCTCACCGCCGCGCGTACGGCCCTGCACGACGACTTCCGGATCGAACACGCGACGCTGCAGATCGAGCCGGGCGCCAACTCCGGGGCCTGTGGCTCGATCGAGTGGTGACGGTGAGTTCCCCGTACTGACGCACTCACCGTCCGTCACATTCGCTGCAGCCGCCCCACGAGTACCGGTAGGCTCTGTCCCGGCCGCCACCAGGCGGCGCCTCCCGGCGCCGGTGGTGGTCGTCGCCTAATCGCCCACACGGGCGAACCGGGGAACCACGTTCCTGGGGTGCATCCGCGTCAGCGGTAGGGATCTTCCGTCCCGAACCCGTCAGCTAACCCGGTCGGCGGCTGACGGAAGGACTGACAGTGGCACCAGCACGACATCCCGCCGCCCGACTGGCGGCCCTGATCGTCGCGATGCTCGCTCTCGGCGTCGCACTCCCGGCCGGCACCGCCTCGGCCGCTCCCCCGACCGGCCAGCGGGCCGCCGCACCCGACTCCGACGAAGAGGGCGGCACCCCGGCGCTCCGCGCCCAACTGGAAGCCGCCAGCAAGGGCTACCTGGACGCGAAACGCGCCCTGGACACCTCCGTGCAGCGGCAGCAGCAGCTCACCACCCAACTGAAGACCATCGAGGTCGAGCTCGACCAGCGCAACGGCAAGGTCGGCGAGATCGCCGGCGTCGCGTACCGCACCGGCCGACTCAGCACCATATCGGCGCTGCTCAACAGCAACACCCCGGAAGGCTTCATGGACCGGGCCGCCTCCCTGGACGCGGTGGCCGCCAACGAGGACCGGGTGCTGCGCGACCTCCTCACCACCAAGGACCAGGCCAACCGGACCCGCGCCGCCCTGGACGGTGAGATCAACGAGCAACGCAAGCAGGTCGCGGTGATGGCCAAGCGCAAGGAGCAGGCCGAGCGAGCCCTGACCGTCGCCACCACCCCGAAGCCACGGACCACCGCCGACACCGACTCCAACCGGGGCACCTCCACCAGCAACGCCAAGGCCGCGCCGCGCAACTCCGACGGCTCCTGGCCGAAGGAGTCGTGCAGCGTCGACGACCCCACCCCGGCCAGCGGCTGCATCACCCCGCGCACCCTGCATGCCCTCAACCAGGCCAAGGCCGCAGGCTTCACCCGGTACGTCTCCTGCCACCGCAACGGAGGCTCGGGCGAACACCCGAAGGGCCGAGCCTGCGACTTCGCCGCGCAGAAGGGCGGCTTCGGCGGGGACGCCACCGGCGGTGACAAGACGTACGGCAACAACCTGGCGGCGTACTTCATCCGCAACGCCGACCGGCTCGCCGTGCTGTACGTGATCTGGTACCGGCAGATCTGGCTGCCCAGCAGCGGGTGGAAGGCGTACAGCGGGGCGGGCGGCGACCCGTCCAGCGACCACACCAACCACGTACACCTGTCGGTCTACTGACCACTCGTGGCCGGTGCCCCCGTCGAGGGGCACCGGCCACGGCTACGTCGCGGGACGTACACCCGATGTCGCCGGTCGTCGGACGACCCGGCGACGGTCGGCGGGCAGCATCGCGGCATGCCTCGGATCCCACCCACCGCCCGCAAGGCGCTGCTCACCCTGCACCTGGTCACCTCGCTGGGCTGGCTCGGCGCCGACCTGGTGCTGCTCACCCTCGGCATCGCCGTACAGCGGGGCGCCGACCCGGCCGTCTTCTACCCGGTCGGCGCGGTGGTCGGCACCGTCCTGTTCGCACCGCTCAGCGTCCTGGCCTGGCTGATCGGTGTCGTCAGCGCGCTGCTCACCCCGTGGGGCCTCCTGCGCTATCGGTGGGTGTTGGTCAAGCTCGTGATCACCACGGTGATGGTCGGGCTGGTGCTGTTCCTGCTCACCCCGAATCTGCGGCACGCCGGAGCGTTGGGCTCCGCCCTCCCCGCACGGGATCGCGCCGACCTGGTGATCGCGCCCGCGGTGTCGACCACCCTCATGATCATCGCGACGGTGCTGTCCACCTACAAGCCGTGGGGCCGCCGACAGGCCGCCCGAACGACCACACCGACCGCGCCGACACGCCGACCGTGACCGCACCCCGGCCGTGACCACACCCCGACCGCGCCGACACGCCGACCGTGACCGCACCCCGGCCGTGACCACACCCCGACCGCGCCGACACGCCGACCGTGACCACAGCACCATGATCGCGCTGTAACCACGATGTAGTGGTCTCCTGAGCGCCGTCAGGCCACTACGTCCATGATCGAGCGTGACCTTGACGGCTGCGGGCGCGCCGATCCGCTCCTGGGCGGCGCCGGGTGTTCGCCCTCAAGATCCGCGCAACATCAGGAATAGTGCTGCCTCCCGCCCGTCGGAGGCAGCAACATCCGGGATATTGCGCGGATCTTGACGCAGGGCGCGGGGCGGGGACGCGGGACGCCGGGGCGCAAGGCCCGGCCGCGAGGCCCGGGCGCGAGGCGCAAGGCCCAGGCGCGAGGCCCGGGCGCGAGGCGCAAGGCCCAGGCGCGAGGCCCGGGCGCGAGGCGCAAGGCCCAGGCGCGAGGCGCAAGGCGCAAGGCCCAGGCGCGAGGCGCAAGGCCCAGGCGCGAGGCGCAAGGCGCAAGGCCCAGGCGCGAGGCGCGAGGCGCAAGGCCCGGGCGTGAGGCGTGGGCGCGGGGCGTGGGCGCGCGGGGTCAGGCGGCGGGTGGGGGGTCGTCGGCGCGTTCCAGGGCCGGGCCCAGTCGGGTGGCCAGGGCGAGGTGGGCGGCACGGGCCTGGCGGAACGCGTACCGGAACAGTGGGGCGGGCGCGGTCAGGGTGATCTCGACGTCGATCCGGACCAGGCCGTCCGGCTCGGGGCGCAGCCGGGTGTGGTTTCGCACTGTGGTGGCCGGCCACTGGCGGGCCACCATGACGATCTCGTCGTCCTCGTTGATCAGCACGTCCGCGTGGTACGTGGTCGTGAAGCGCGCCGGGCCCACCGACAGACGGTCGTTGATCGTGTAACTGGCCTGCGCGCCGGGTCGGGGTGGCAGTCGACGGACCTGGACGATCAGGGGGTGCAGCTCGCCCTGGCGGGTCAGGTCGCTGAGCATCGCCGCCGCGTGGGCCGGCGAGCACCGGGCCTGGACGGTGTAGCTGAAGGTATCGCTCTTGAGCACACCGTCTCCCGCCGTCGATGGTCGCACGATCGTCCCCTACCGATGTCCGGCTGGCAACGCCCCGGCGGACGAACCCAGGACGACCGGACAGGGAGCTACCATTTGTCCCATTAGTGATGGATTACCCGAACGTGCTGGGGGCGGACACCATGAACGGCGACGATCCGGTGAGCGGGCACGTGATGGTCTTCGCGCCCACGCCACAGCTGACGGTGACCCTGGACCAGCCCAACGACCACCCCGAACTGCACCTGCACCCCGGTGGGCAGGGCGTATGGCAGGCCCGGATGGTGATGTCGCTCGGTGTCGACGTGGTGCTCTGCGCCGCCCTCGGCGGCGAGATCGGCCAGGTGTTGGAGCCATTGCTGGTCAGCGAGGGCGTCGACCTCAAGGTGGTGGTCCGCGACTCCGGCAGCGGCGGGTACGTGCACGACCGCCGGCGCGGGTCCCGGCAGGAGATCGCCGACGTACCCGGACAGCCGTTGAGCCGACACGAGCTCGACGAGTTGTACAACCTGGCCCTCGGCGAGGGCCTGCGGGCCGCCGTGAGCATTCTCAGCGGGCCGAACGCGCCGTGGCTCGTCCCCGCCGACCTGTACCGGCGTTTCGCGGCGGACCTCGGCGCCAACGGCGGCCGGGTCGTGGTCGACCTCTCCGGCGATCATCTCGGAGCGGTGCTGGAGAGCGGCGTGTTCTTCCTCAAGGTGAGCCACGAGGAGTTGATCCGTGACGGCCGCGCCCGCACCGACGACACCGCCGAACTGACCCGGGCCATGTACGAGTTGCACGCGACCGGTGCCGAGACGGTGGTGGTGAGCCGAGCCGACCAGCCGGCGCTCGCGCTCATCGACGGGGAGTTGTTCGAGGTCGAGATGCCCCGACTGGAGGCCGCCGACCCGCGTGGCGCGGGTGACTCGATGACCGCCGGGGTGGCCGCCATCGTGGCCGGCGGCGGAGACATCCGGACCGCCATCCGGACCGGCGCCGCGGCCGGCGCGCTCAACGTGACCCGGCACGGCCTGGGCACCGGACGGCTGGACTCGATCACCGGCCTGGTGGACCGGGTCCGTCTGGTGCCGGCGGACAGCCGGCCACAGGAGCGGACCACCCCCGATGAACTGGCCGACCGGGTGGTCGACCGATGACGGTGCGGGTGTTGATCACCAACGACGACGGGATAGCCGCGCCCGGCATCCAGGCCCTGGCCTGGGCGGCCGTGCAGCGGGGCCTGGACGTGGTGGTCGCCGCGCCGTTGGAGGAGGCGAGCGGCACCAGCGCCGCGATGAGCGCCATGGAACGGGACGGGAGGGTCGTCGTGAACGACCACCCGCTACCGGACCTGGCGGGAGTGCCGGCGTACGGAGTGGGCGGCTCCCCCGGCTTCATCACGTTGATCGCCCTGCACGGCGCGTTCGGCCCACCGCCGTCGGTGGTGCTCTCCGGCATCAACCGGGGCGCCAACGCCGGTCGGGCCGTGTTGCACTCCGGGACGGTGGGGGCCGCGTTCACCGCCGCCACGAACGGGTGCCGCGCGATGGCGGTCTCCCTCGACGTGCTCTCCGCGGGTGAGGCGACGGCGGCGAGCGGCGGCGCCGCAGTGGACGCCGCAGCCCGGGTACGGGACGCGGAGCGGCACTGGAGCACCGCCGCGCGGGTCGCCCTCGATCTCCTCCCCCGGTTGCGATCAGCGCCGCTGGAGAGCGTGCTGAACGTGAACGCGCCGGACCTGCCGCACGGACAGTTGCGCGGGGTGCGTCGCGGTGCGCTGGCCAGCTTCGGCCAGGTGCAGATGACGGTGGCCGAATCCGGTCACGGCTTCGTGCGTACCTCGTTGGAGGAGCCGGGGCAGGCCGCGCAGCCCGGCACGGACGTGGCGTTGCTGGCCGCCGGGTACGCGTCGGTGACGGCCATCCGGGCGGTCACCGAAGCGACCGACGTCGACCTGACCGGGCTGGACGAGCAGACCTGACGTGATGTCGGGCGCGCTCAGGCGCCGGGCAGCACCTCGGGGGTGGCGGCACCGGCGAAGTAGGGCTCGGGGGCACCGAACAGGCCGAGCAGGCCGGTCACCCACAGCTGCCGGTGCACGAACCGGCTCGGTTCGGTGACCACCAGCTTGACGTCGCTGACCTCGGCCGTCTGGAAGCCGGCGACCATGGCGCTGATGCCGACGGAGTCGATGAAGGTGACCAGCCTCATGTTGAGCTCGATGCGTAGGGGCCGGCCTTTCGCCAGCACCTCCGCGATCGCTTCGCGCACCTCGTACGCTGTGTCGACGTCGATCTCGCCCCGCGGGGCGATCTCCACGACACCACCGGACAGAACCGACTTCACGATCGACAGGCTCACGCGAGCACCTCCACCCGCCCGTCCCCCGGGCGCCTCATCAGTACGCGGGCCGCGACCGAGAGTATTCCTCCAACGGCCTCGGTCGCCACCCCTCGGGATGAGTAATTCGCGGATCCGAGCCAACAAAGCGACCCATATCCGTACTTTTCAGTATCTGATTACTCAACACTTTTCGTTATCTGCACCTTGTCGATCAGTCGTGACCGACGCGTCGCCGGATCAGGGTAGCCGTCCGGGCCCGGCACGCCGGACAACCGCCCCATGACGTACGCCCGTCCCGTGTGCCACCGGCGTGTCGCCCGCGCCCGCGCACCCCGATCGGCGCCCGTGGTTGCCGTTTCGTCCTAGCATCGGGCCGGGACACCCACCGCGACGGAGAGGACCTTCGATGATCAAGCGACTTGCGGGGCTGGCTGGCGTCGGCGTACTGCTCGCCCTCGTACTGGCCTGCGGTTTCGGCGGAGGCGACGGCGATGACGGCGACGACGACGACGACTTCGCGCGGGGCGTTGCCGCAGTGGCGGTGCGCTGAGGTTCCGGCGTGCCGGGTTTGCGCTCGGGCGCACCTGGGCACTGGCGGGGTAGGCGAACCGTGACGCGCTGAACAGACGCCGAGGTCCGAAGTGGCCGGCGGCTTCGGCACCCGAGGAGGTAACCATGATGTTCGGAACCAGCCTGCTGGACCGCCGCAGCAAGCCGGAGCGGATCGCGGACCAGGCCTGGGAGCACCTGCTCTCGGCCGTCAGCTCCGCCGGAGACAGCATGCGGGACACCGCACGGTCGGCCCGTCGCAACAGCAGCGACCTGGCCGACGGCGCCGGTGACCTGGTGGGCTCCGCCGCCGAAGAGGCGCGACGCCGCGCCTCGCTGGCCTTCGACGCACTGGCCGGTCGCCAGCCGGCTCTGCCCTGGACACTGCTGATCGGCGCAGCACTCGTCGGCGCGGCGGTCGGCTGGGCCGTCGGTTCCGCCGCGCGGGCCGCCGGCAGCCGGGACAACCCCTCCGTCGACGACGTGGAGTTCGTCGACGTCGACCGTCCCAACTCGCCTGCGGTCTGAGCACGTTCCCGAACCTCCGGGCCCCGTTCGACAGACGTCGATCGGGGCCCGTACCGCTGGGTCGGGGACGGGGTGGGGCCGGTCCGCCGGGTGCCGGACCCCTCAGGCGGCCCGGCGGACCGGTGCTCGGGTGGTGGTGGTGATGGTGGGGCTCACCCCGGGGGACGGGGCCGACCGGGCGGAAGCGTCGTGGCCCGGGGGACGAGCACGACGACGGGGACGGAGTTGCCCTGGCTCCACCACCCGACGCGACGGCTTCCGCGATCGAGGAACGCGATTACCGTAACCGAAATGCACTCGTGATGGAAGCGCTCCCATGGAGGAAACAGTCTCCATGTCACCCCGTCCGGGCGAAGACGGTTCACCCGGAGCGGCGGCAGATTCGACGTCGGCGGGCCTCCGGCTGCACGTCGCCGCCCGGTTAGTCACCGAAGCGCTGCACGTCGCCGCCCGGTTCGCCACCGGAGCACGGGAGGAGGACAGATGGCCATCGCGGAGATCAGCCGCACCGACCAGGACATCCAGTCCGCCGTACTCGACGAGCTGACCTGGGAACCACGGGTGCAGCCGCACGAGATCGGCGTGACCGTCGCCGACGGTGTCGTCACGCTGACCGGGCGGGTGGACAGCTACGCGAAGAAGTGGGCCGCCGAACGCGCCGCGCACCGGGTCGCCCAGGTCCGGGCGGTCGCCGACGACCTGGCCGTGCAACTGGCCACCGGCGCGGAGCGCACCGACCCCGACCTGGCCGCCGCCGCCAGCCACGCACTGGAGTGGGACGCGTTCGTACCCATCGAGAAGCTCCAGGTCACCGTCTCGACCGGCTGGGTGACGTTGCACGGCGACGTGGAGTGGGAGTACCAGCGCCGCGCTGCCGAACGGGCGGTCGGCCGACTGACCGGCGTACGCGGGGTGAGCAACGGCATCGCCGTCCAGCCGACCGCCGCGCCGGACGGTCGGAACCTGGCCGAGCGGATCGTCGACGCCCTCGCCCGAGCCGGGGCGACCGAAGCCGAACGGATCACCGTCCGGGTGCACGGTGACACGGCGGTGCTCGCCGGTCTGGTGCACTCGATGCCCGAGCGGGCCGAGGTCGAGCAGGTGGCGTGGTCCGCACCAGGCATCCGTGAGGTGCAGAACCACATCGCCGTCGCCCCGGTGCTGCGATAGGCCGACGGCACGCGCGGTGCTCAGCACGATGCGAGCGCGCCACGGCGCTGAGCGCCCTGCCTCGGCGACGCGCTGAGCGGGCGCGGAACCACCCGGGGCGGGTGAGTCCGTCTCACCCACCCCGGGAGCAGGCTGGGGGCATGAGTGATCCGAACGGGCTGATCCAACCGGGGCACGCCCCGCCCGACTTCACCCTGCCGGCCACCCCGGCCGGGGATCCGGTGGGGCCCGGGCAGTTCCGCGGGCGACCGGTGGTGCTCGCCTTCTACCCCGCCGACTGGAGCCCGGTCTGCGGTGACCAGATGTCGCTCTACCAGTCGGCGGCACCCGTCTTCGCGCAGTACGACGCGGTAGTGCTCGGCGTCTCGGTGGACGGCATCTGGTCGCACCGGGCGTTCGCGGAGAGCCGGGGCATCGAGTTCCCCCTGCTGGCCGACTTCGAGCCCAAGGGCGAGGTGGCCCGTGCCTACGGCGCATACCAACCGCAGGGTGAGGCCGCCCGCGCGCTCGTGGTGCTCGACCCGGCCGGCGTGGTGACCTGGAGTCATCTCTCGCCGCCGGACGTGAACCCGGGCGCGGACGGCATCTTCGACGCGCTGGACAAGCTCGCCGCCGAACGGAAGGTGACGACCGGATGACCACGCCACTGCAGGTCACCGCCCGACTCCGGGACCCGGTGACCACCGAGGACCACATCCGCGGGCCGGCCGACGCGGCGGTCACCGTCGTCGAGTACGGCGACTTCCAGTGCCAGTTCTGCGGTGCCGCGTACCCGAACCTGCACGAGTTGCTGCGGCAGCGGGCCGACACCGTCCGGCTGGTCTACCGGTACTTCCCGATCGCCAACGTGCACCCGTACGCCGAACGCGCCGCCGAGACGGCCGAGGCCGCCGGGGTGCGGGGCCGGTTCTGGGAGATGCACGACTGGCTCTACGAGCACCAGGACCAACTCGACCCGGTGCACCTCTCGCTCGGTGTCGAGCAGGTCGGGTTGCCACCGGACGAGTTGAACGCCGAGGTGGAGAGCCGTACGCACGCCGACCGGGTACGCCGGGACTTCGTGGGCGGCATCCGAAGCGGGGTGAACGGCACCCCGACCCTGTTCGTCAACGGCGTCCGACACGACGGCGGCTACGACCTGGCCGACCTGTTGACCGCCGTGGACGCGGCCGGCGACGCCTGACCGGCGACCCTCTCAGATCAGCCGCAGCTCGCGCGCCCGCCGGACCGCTTCACGCCGGCGGGTCGCGTCGAGTTTGCGGTAGATGTTGCGGACGTGTGTCTTCACCGTGTTGACGGAGAGCGACAGTTCGCTGGCGATCTCCACGTTGGACAGGATGCTCTGCAGGTAGCGCAGGATGGTCAGCTCACGCTCGGTGAGTGGCTCGTCGAGAACGCCCCGGGGCGTCGCGGTCGGCCGGGCAGTGCTCGTGCTGGCCCCCCGGACCAGGTCGCTGACCAGCGTGAAGTGCGCGGTGCCGGCGTCCAGGTGGGCGGCCAGCAGGTCCCGTACGGGTGGTGCGGCGCGGGTGAAGACCCGCCGGCAGCCCGGCGGGCCGGCGAGGTCCAGCACCTCTTCCAGGATCCGGCCGGCCCGACGACCGTCCCCGGCCCGCTCGGCCAGCACCGCGTCCAGCAGGCCCGCGTCCAGGCGTACCGGCAGGGGCCAGGCCGTGGCCGTCGGCGCCTGCCAGCCCGGCAGGGCCCGCCCGGCAGCGGCGGTGTCGCCGGCCAGCAGTTCCACCTTCGCCGCCGTCACCGCCAGCACCGGATCGGTCCCGTCGTCGGCGGTTCCGGCCAGCAGGTCACGGGCGGCGTCCAGGTCCCCCCGCTCGGCGCGTAGCTCGGCCTCGGCGGCCCGCAGGAGGCTGGTCAGTTCGGTGGCAGAGGGACTGTCGGCCAGTGCCGCGCCGGCCCGGACGAGCAGCCGCTGGCCGACCGCCGGGTCGCCGGCGTCGCGGTGCAACTGCGCCCGGCACAGGGCCGCCACCGCCGCCGCCACCGGCTCGTCGGGCGCGGCGGCGAGCCACGCCTCACCGGTACCGGCCTCGGCGTCACCGCCCCACCCGTCCGCGACACCGAACGCCGGGCCGGCGAGGGCGAGGTTGGCCACGGCCTCCTCGGGCTGGTCGCGCAGCAGCGCCACCAGGGCCAGCGCCAGGTACGCGTAGCCGCAGTCCAGCCGACCCGACCAACCCCGGCAGGGCGGCATGCCCAGCGCGTCCCGGGCCGCCTGCTCGGCCGCCCGCAGGTCACCGCGGACCGCGAGCAGCAGTGCGGCACGGCTGGCGGCGACCAGCTCGGTACGCGGCCGACCGGCCTCCCGGGCCGCCGACCGGGCCCGGACGAAGCGGGCGGCCGGCAACGCGCCGTCGGCCAACTCGACCAGCCCCAGCGCGGTGCCGGTGAACGCCCTCAGGTCCGCGTCGTCGGCCGCCGCGCCGCCACCGGTGGTGGGAGCGGAGCTCGACGGCCCGGTCGGCGCGGAGTCCGGCAGCCGGGTCGGTGTGGCGCCCCCCGGGCGGGTTCGCAGCAGTCGGGCGGCGGCGGCGCGGACCTCCGCCTGGTCGTCGGCGAGCCGGGCCACGCTCACCTCCAGCGCGGTGACCAACCGCAGGAACCGGTCGCGTCGGGGCGTGGGAAGGCCCGCGGCGTGGTCGGCCGCCACGCCCAGGTGGGCCCTCGCGGCCGGCAGGTCGGCGGCGCACACACGCTCGGCGGCACAGGCCAACGCCACCTCCGGGTCGGCGCGGACCACCTCCCCCGGTGGAGCCACGGGGGCCGGGGCGTGCGCCGGTTCGCGGTCGTAGCGGGTCAGCTCCGGCCAGTGGGCGACGAACAGGTCGCCGGCCAGGTCCCACCGGCCGGCGACCAACGCGTGCCGCAGGCCGTCGGCCGGCCGGCCGTCGCCCGCGTACCAGTCGGCGGCCCGGGCGTGCAGCTCGCGCAGGTCGTCGGCGGGCAACCGGGCCAGGTCGGCGCGGAGCAGGTCGGCGAGCAGGGGCTCGCACCGGTACCAGGCCGGGCGGGTGTCCTCCCGGTGCAGCAGGCCACCGGCCCCGGCCAGGTCGGCGAGCGCCTGCCCGGCATCGGCGCGGCCGGTCAGCGCCTCGGCCAGGTCGGCGCAGACGGTGTCGACGACCGCGGTACGGCGCAGCAGGTCCTCCTCGGCCGGTTCGAGCGTCGCGAGCACCTCCTCGTGCAGGTAGCCGGCGATCTCCGGTTGGTCGCCGCCGAACTGTCCCGCCCAGCGCTCCGGGTCGCCCTGACCGCGTACCGCCAGGGCCGCGATGCGCAGCGCGGCCGGCCACCCTCCGGTCCGCTCCCGCAGGCGGTGCACGGCAGCCGCCGGCAGCGCGGCGCCGTGCGCGGTGAGCAGGTCGGCAACCTCGTCGTCGGTGAACGCCAACTCGTCCGGGCCGATCTCGGTCAGCTCACCGGCGAGGCGGAGCCGGTGCAGCGGCAGGTGCAGCCCGGCCCGCGCGCCGATCACCAGACGCAGCCGCTGCCCGGCGTGACGCAGCAGGAACTCCAACCCGGTCAACGCGGCCGGGTCGGCGACCCGGTGCAGGTCGTCCAGGATCAGCAGCACCGGCCGGTCCGCGGCGGCGAGCGAGGCAGCCAGCGCCTCCAGGTGCTCGGGGCGCGGCGACCGGTCCGGCACCGGTCCGCTCTCCGTCGAGCCGGTCGCCGCCCGCAGCGCCGCAGCGAGGTACGACCAGAGCCGGTCACCGTCGTCGCCGACCTCCACGGACACCCACGCCGGAACCGGGCCGGACTCGGGCGGTGCCGTCAGTTCGCCGGAGTCGGGCACGACAGCACCCGGCTCGACCTGGGCCGGAGCGCCACCCAGCCGTACCCAGGACGCGAGCAACGTGGTCTTACCCCAGCCGGCCGGAGCAGCGATCCGGGTGACCGGCGCCGCGCTGCCCTCGTCCAACCGGCGCAGCAGTCGGGGTCGGGCCACCACCGGTTCCGGCGGCACTGCCGGAGTCAGCCGGGACGCCAGCAGCGGCGGCCCCACTGCCGGCTCGACCCGCACGCGATCCTGTTCCGACACCCAGCCCCACCCCCACCGCACGTTCCGCCCCCGGTCGGCGAGCGGTTACCCGGCGGAGGGCGGTTCACCCCTTCCGGGCGAGCACGCTTCACCCGACCGGGACCGAGGATCGGGGGACGTGGACGGGGAGGACCTGTGGGACCGATGGGACGGCTGGCGCGGGCGGTGCGCGTGCTGCGCGTACCCCGGTGGGTGGGTTGGTCGGGCGCGGACGGCGCTGCGACCGCGCGGGGCCGGACCGGCGCGGACGGCGATCCTGGCGTGTCGGCCCGGTGGGAGGTGGTGACCGTCGACCGGCCGCCCGAGCAGGTGCTTCCGGACGGGCGCTGGCCCGAGCCACTGCACCGACTGGACGGCGCGATCGAGGTCCGGGTACGCCCGGCGCCCGGCGACCGGGGCACGGAGCTGGCCGCCCGGCCCCTGACCGGCGGACCCCCGCCCGCCGGGTTGGCCGCGCACCTGGTGGGCGACGACCCGGCTCTGCTGGTACGCCGGACGTTGCGCCAGGTCAAGCAGCGCGTGGAGGCCGGCGAGGTGCTGCGCGCGGACCGGTCCGCGCTGGACCGCCCCGAGGCGCGCGGGTGAGGGCCCTGTGCTGGGTGGCGGCCGACGAGGTGGCGGTACGCGAGGTGCCCGACCCGGAGCTGCGCAACGAGCGGGACGTCATCGTCCGCGTTCGGCGCAGCACCACCTGCGGCGGTGACCTGCCGCTGCTGGCCGGCCGGGACCCGCTGCTGCGGGCCGGTGACGTGCTCGGGGCCGAGTTCCTGGGCGAGGTGGTCGAGGTCGGGCCCGCGGTGCGCCGGCACCGGGCCGGCGACCGGGTGGTCGTGGCCGCGAGCGTCGCCTGCGGGGGCTGCTGGTACTGCCGTCAGGGCCTGCACTCCTGCTGCGACAACGGCAGCGCCGAGCCGGCGAGCGCGGACCCCGACGGGGGGCGCTCCGACGCCGGCTGCTTCGGCCGGCCCCGGGCGGCGGGCGGGTTCGTCGGCGGTCACGCCGAGTACGTGCGGGTGCCGTACGCCGACGTGGGCGCGTTCGGGGTGCCGGACGGGGTCGACGACGACCGGGCGGTGTTCGCCGCCGACGCGGCGCCGACCGGGTGGCTAGCGGCGGAGGTGGGGGCGGTGCGTCCTGGCGACGTGGTGGCGATCTGGGGCGCCGGGGCGGTGGGCCAGCTGACCGCCCGGGCGGCGGTGCTGCGCGGCGCCGCCCGGGTGCTGGTGGTCGACCGTCACGAGCAGCGGTTGCGGATGGCCGAGCGGCACTGCGGCGCGGAGCCGTTGGACTACGGTCGCACCGACGTCGCGGTGGAGCTGCGCGACCGCAGCGGTGGACGTGGTCCGGACGTGTGCGTGGTGGCGGTCGGCACGCCGCCGGCCCGATCGCTGATCGACCGGTTCGGTGGCCACACCGCCGACCGACCGGACGCCCTGCGGGAGGCAGTGCACGCCTGCCGCAAGGGCGGTGTGGTGGTGGTGCTCGGCGCGACCGGCGGCTTCGTCGACGCGTTCCCGCTGGGCACGGTCACCGACCGGCGGCTCACGCTGCACGGGGTACGCCGGCCGGACCTTCGCGACGTGCCGATGCTGCTGGACCGGATGGCCCGCGACGAGCTGCGTACCGAGCATCTGGCCACCCACCGGCTGCCGCTGGAGCAGGCCGCCCACGGGTACGCGTTGTTCCGGGACCGGGCCGACGGTTGTGTACGGGCCGTGTTCACGCCCTGACGGCCTCTTCGTGATCTGCCGTCGGGGGCCGCGAATGGCAGACTCCGGGGATGACTGGGGAGCGGACGTACGACGTGGTGCTGTTCGGGGCGACCGGGTTCACCGGCGGTCTGACCGCTGAATACCTGGCCCGGCACGCGCCGGCCGGGCTGCGCTGGGCGCTGGCCGGGCGCAACCAGCAGCGTCTCGCCGCCGTCCGGGACCGGCTCGCGGCGATCGACCCGGCGCTGGCCGAGTTGCCGCTGCTGACCGCCGACGTGACCGACGCGGGCTCGCTGCGCGCGGTCGCGGAGAGCGCCCGGGTGGTGGCCAGCACGGTCGGCCCGTACATCCACCACGGGGAGCCGCTGGTCGGGGCCTGCGCCCGGGCCGGCACCGACTACCTGGACATCACCGGCGAGCCGGAGTTCGTCGACCTGATGTACGTGCGCCACCACGACGAGGCGACCCGCACCGGGGCGCGGCTGGTGCACGCCTGCGGGTTCGACTCGATCCCGCACGACCTGGGGGCCTGGTTCACCGTCAGGCACCTGCCCGCCGACGTGCCGATCACCGTGGACGGTTACGTGCGCGCCGGTGGTCGGTTCTCCGCCGGCACGTACCATTCCGCGCTCACCGCGTTCTCCCGCACGGCACAGGCCAGCCGGGCCGCCCGGGACCGCCGTGCGGTCGAGCCGCGCCCCACCGACCGCCGGGTCCGGGCGGTACCCGGCCGGCTGGCCCGCTCCGCCGAGCTGGGCATCTGGACCGTCCCGCTGCCGACCATCGACCCGCAGGTCGTCCGCCGATCGGCGGCGGCCCGCCCGGAGTACGGCCCGGACTTCCGTTACCGGCACTTCGCGGCGGTGAGGCGGCTGCCCACCGTGCTGGCCGGCGCGGCCGGGCTCGGCGCGCTGATCGGGCTGGTGAAGGTGCCACCCAGTCGACGGTGGCTGCTTGGTCGACTGGCCTCCGGGCAGGGCCCGACCCCCGAGCAGCGGGCCGCGTCCTGGTTCCGGGTGCGGTTCGTCGGCACCGGGGGTGGGCGGCGGGTGGTCACCGAGGTGGCCGGCGGCGACCCGGGCTACGACGAGACGGCGAAGATGCTCGGTGAGTCGGCGCTCTGCCTGGCGCTCGACGACCTGCCGCCGACCGCCGGTCAGGTCACCCCGGTCACCGCGATGGGCGACGCGCTGCTCGACCGGCTCGTCCGCGCCGGGCTCACCTTCCGGGTGCTGGACCCGTCGGCTTGACCCTCGACCGGGTCGAGGGGGCAGGATGCCCAGCGTGAGCGACCTGCACAGCATCGGTGAGCTGGCCCGGGCCAGTGGCCTGACCGTCAGCGCCCTGCGCTTCTACGACTCGGCGGGAGTGCTGGAACCGGCCCTGGTCGACCCGGTGACCGGCTACCGCTGGTACACCGACGAGCAGATCGCGCCGGCCCGCCTGGTGGCCGGGCTGCGCCGGATCGGCATGCCGGTGCCGGAGATCGCCGCCGCGGTACGCGCCGAGCCGGCCGCGGTGCACCTGTTGCTCGACGCGCACCTGCGTCGGCTGGTCGACGGGCTCGCCGACGCCCGCCGTGAGGTGACCCGACTCCGGACGCTCGTCGACCCGGCACCGCAGACCAGCACCACCGTGCTTTTCTCCCCCGCCGACCTGGCCGCCGCGCTCGACGCGGTGCGCTTCGCCGTCGGCGCCGACCCGGAGCTGCCGATGCTCTCCGGCGTGCTGCTCGACGTGGAGTCCGACGGGGTGCGGCTGGTCGCGACCGACCGGTACCGGCTCGCGCTGGCGCGGGCCCGGGCCGACGTCGACGGTCCGCCGGTGCGGGTGTTCGCACCCGTCGATCTCGTCGACCGGATCCGGGCGCTGCTCACCGCCGCCGACGCCCGGCCGGTGCGGCTGACCGTGGCGGGCGCGGACCTGCGGGTGCTGGTGGCCGGGCGGACCCTGGCCGGCAGCGCCCTGCCGTACGACTTCCCGGACTACCGCCGACTGGTGCGCCAGGCCGTCGGCGAGCGACCCACCGCCCGCCGCATCCCGGTGGACGTGGCGGCGCTGCGCGCCGCGCTGGCCGACCCGGCGGCGCCCACTGTCGCCCGCGACCACGACGGCACGGCGCGCGCGGTCACCGTGCTCGGCGTCGACGACACCGGCGACCTGCGGCTGCTCCCGGACACCGAGCTGACCTCGGAGGCGCTGCTGGTCGGGGTGGACGGCGGCTACCTGCTGGACGCGTTGAACGCGGCCGGCGGGCCGCAACTGGTGCTGGAGTTGGACGGGCCGATCGGCCCGCTGGCCGTACGCCGTCCGGACGACGCGGACACCTATTCGGTGCTGATGCCGATCCGGCTGTAGAAATCCCTCGCGCTCCCCGTCCCCGGGTGAAAACGTGCGCGACGGTAGCATCTGATGGTTCACCAGTGAACCCCGGACGGAGGCGTACGGAGCAGCATGCTCGACATGGAGTTGATCCGGAAGGATCGCGAGGCGGTGGCGACCGCGTTGGCGAAGCGACTGGATCCCGCCGAGGTCACCCGATCCCTGGACGAGATCCAGCGGCTCGACCAGGAACGACGCGCGCTGATCACGGAGATCGACGCCGAGCGGCAGCGCCGCAAGGCGGAGGCCCGGGCGTACGCGCTGGCGTTGCGTGCCGGTGAGGAGCCGCAGGTCGTCGCACCCGACGCCGAGCGTCGACAGCTCGCCGACCTGGAGTCCCAGCTGGACGAGGTGCAGGCCCGGCTGCGCGACGCGATGAGCGAGCTGCCCAACCTGCCCAGCGACGACGTCGTGGCCGGCGGCAAGGAAGCCAACCGGGTCGTGAAGACCTTCGGCGAGCCGCCGGTGATCGAGAAGGTCCGCGACCACGTGGAGCTGAGCCGGGCGCTGGGCCTGGTCGACTACGAGCGCGGGGTCAAGCTCGGTGGGTCCGGTTTCTGGATCTACACCGGCATCGGCGCCCGGCTGGAGTGGGCGCTGCTCAACTACTTCGTCGACCAGCACATCCGGGCCGGTTACGAGTTCCTGCTCCCGCCGCACCTGTTGCTGGACTCGGCCGGCTTCGCCGCCGGGCAGTTCCCCAAGTTCTACGACGACGTCTACCACCTCGATTCGGCGTCCGCCCCGCGTGGCCAGTTCCTGCTGCCGACGTCGGAGACGGCGATCCTCGGCGCCTACCAGGACGAGATCCTGGAGACCCCGAAGCTGCCGTTGAAGGCGTTCGCGTACACCCCGTGCTACCGGCGGGAGTCGGCCGGCTCGCACTCCGACGAGCGCGGCACCGTGCGCGGGCACCAGTTCAACAAGGTGGAGATCTTCCAGTTCACCCTCCCGGAGCAGGCCGACGCCGCTCTGGAGGAGATGCTCGCCCACGCGGAGAGCCTGGTCGAGGGGCTGGGCCTGCACTACCAGCGCACGTTGCTCTCGGCGGGTGACGCCAGCGCCTCGATGAAGAAGACCCTCGACATCGAGGTGTGGATGCCGAGCACCGGCAAGTACAAGGAGGTGTCGTCGGTCTCCTGGGCCGGTGACTACCAGGCGCGTCGCGCCGCCATCCGTTACCGCGAGCCGGGCGGCAAGCAGACCCGTTTCGTGCACACGCTCAACGGCTCGGCGCTGGCTACCAGCCGGCTCTTCCCGGCCATCCTGGAGCAGTACCAGCAGGCCGACGGCAGTGTCCTGGTCCCGAAGGTCCTGCAGGAGCGCCTGGGCACCGACCGGCTGACCCCGCTGCGCTGAATCAGCCGGCGGCGGGGCTGGTGCGGATCGCACCAGCCCCGCCGCCGTCGTTTCGGGCCCCGGGTGTCAGACCGTGGTCGGTCCCGACGGTTCAGGCACCGAACGCCTCCACGGAGGTCAGCCGGGCGTCACCGGGCTGCCAGTCGGCGACGGCGACCGCGAGGTACCGCCCGGAGGACGTGGTGGTGACGGTGGTCTCGGGTTTCGGCTTCGGGACCGAGGCGACCGTCGCGTAGCTGAGCCCGTCGGCCGAGGTGGACACGGTGATCGGTCGCCGCCGACCGGGAGTCCAGGTCAGGCGGACCGAGGCCAGTTCCCGGAGCGATCCGAGGTCGATCACCAGGCGGCCGTTCGGGCCGGGTTGCCAGGCGGTCCCCGGGTCGCCGTCGACGACGGCCGACGGGTCGGTCATGCCCGCCGGCAGCGGTGACGTCGGGTAGGTCGTCCGGGACCGGGCCAGGTCGCTGGTCGGTGTCACCGTCGCACCCGCGAACGCGACGTCCTTGCGGTGTCCGGCGGGAACCGTCACGCGCTGTCGGACGCCGCCGGACGCGGACTCCACCTGCACCTTGACGATGTGCCCGGCGGGTGCGGTGATGCGGACGTGGTGCGAGTCGGTGACGTCGAAGCGGGTACCGGCGGGGATCGCCTTCTCCGGCTGTGCCGCGGTCACGGTGAACCGGGGCGGCTCGACGCGTGCGGTCGCGGCGGCGAGGTCGACCTGGTAGGTGGTGGTTCCCGATCCGGTGACCTGGCTTCCGTGGTAGAGCCGCAGCGTGGCGCGCTGCGGAAGCGTGACGGCCGCCGTGGTGATGGCGTCGCCGGACAGGTTGAACAGGCTCAGGTAGCCGTCCGCGTCACTCACCCGCAACGCCTCCGGACCACCGCTGGGCAGGGTCCGAGACGCCGCGGCGGCCAGGGCCGACCGGTTCGCGCCCGCGTACCCCTCGACGAGCAGCCGGGTGCTGCCGGTGGCCGGTCCGCTGGACAGGGTGACGGTGGTGGCGGTCACGGTGATCGGGTTCTGGGCGTTGTGGACCACCAGACCCGCTCGTCCGTCGACGTCCAGCCAGGAGCCGGCGATGGTCGGGCTGTCCGGCACGACCGCCGCGTCGGTCCAGGTGGTGCCGTCGAGCGAGGTCTGGATGACGTAGCGGGTGCCGTACGCGGCTTCCCAGTCCAGGCGTACGCCGCTGATGTCGACGGAGTCGCCGAGGTCGACGGCGAGCCAGCTGTCCGCGCGGGCGCGTTCCTCCCGGGCGACCGCCCAGCGGGTGCCGGGGTTGCCGTCGGTCGCCCGCGCCGCGGGGTAGGCGGGGTCGGCGGACGAGGCCGTGGTGGGCCGGCCGGTGGCGAGGTCGACCCCGTCGGCGTTGAGCACGGCGAAGGCGAACAGCGAGTAGCCGTACTGGGTGGCGGCGGATCGTCCGAGCATCCGTACGTGCCGGGCGGCACGGGGGGCGAAGCTGATCTGGTCGGTGCCGCCGTCGCCGACGCCCGATTGTCCGGCCAGGGTGACGGACCCCTGTTCGCCGGTGAAGGTACGGGTGCCGGTGAGCCCGGGGACGCCGGGCATGTTCAGGTTGAACAGTGTGAACACGCCCTCGTCGGCACCGGTGCCGGTGGTGGCGTACACGACCGTACCGGTGGGCAGCGTGACGTATCCGGCGGTGCCGCCGGCGACGCGCAGGACGGTCGCCGTGGCGTCGACACCGTCCCGGGCCACTGTGTACGCGGCGGAGGTGCGGCCGAGGACCGGCGCGGACTGCCTCGGCAGCAGCGCGGCGGCCCGGGTGTCGAACAGCCAGTTGTCGTGGGCGGGGGCCCACTGGAACGAGACGAATCCGGTCTTGCTGACCGCCGCGGCGAAGGCGGCCGGGGTCTGGTGGGCGGTCAGCCCGGCCTGCGACCCGAAGTCCCGGGTGCCCGCCGCCGCCGCGAAGAACGTGCTGCTGGCGACCGGCTGGACCACGCCGCCGTTGGCCGCCCGCCAGGCGTGGAAGAGGTAGCTGATGGCGACCTCGGCCCGGGCTTCGGGCTCGTACTTCGGCTCGCCGCTGAACTTGGTGAGCCGGTTCTCGGGCGGGTAGTTCAGGTAGGGCATGAGCCGCTCGGCGAGGTCCGCCTCGGCCCGGGCGGCGTGCCGGTCACCCTGGACCTGCGCGAGGAAGCTGAGCGGCAGGACGTCACGGCCGTACAGGTGGTAGCGGTCCGCGACCATCGGCATGAAGGGTTCGCCGGCGTCGCTGGCCATCAGCCGCATGGTCCGCCACAGCTGGTCGCCGTTGGGCTGCCGGGACAGCGCCTCGGGGAGCGGTTGGCCGGCGGTCAGGAAGTGCGCCGCGGTACGACCCGCGGTCCGCCACAGTTCTTCCTGGTAGTGCGGGCCGAAGGAGCCGTGGTTCTCGACGAGGAACGTGTCGTGGATGTTGTGGGCGGTGTTCCAGTCGGCGACCGCCCGCCCGTCGACGAGGGCGGGGTTGGCGCGGTCGGCTGCCGGTAGTCCACTCGCGTTGAGCGTCCACATCGAGAACCGCTCGTGCCACGCCGCGGCGGCGGGGTCGTCCGACGCCCAGGCCAGGCCGGGCGCGATCGCCTGGGCGTAGACCCCCATCTCCTCGAGCTTGGTGTCACCGACCCAGCCCCCGGTGCGACCGTTCGGCGTCCAACTGCCGCTGAGCGGGTCGTTACCGGTGCCGAGGGAGTGGGCGTACGCGGCCTGCCCGCGGGCGATGCGGTCGACGTTGGTGCGGGTCACCTCGTCCAGGTCGGACCAGAGCAGGCGGGCGGCCAGGACGAAGTACAGCTCGAAGGTGCTGTCCCAGAACAGCTGCCGACCCCACTCGGTGCCACCGGTGAGTCGGTTGGTGGCCGCGAACCGGCGGATGGTGGCGATGGTGCGGGCGTGCAGCGTGTCCCGGTCGACGCCGGTCACCGCCGGGTCGTACCCGGGCGAGATGAGCAGGACCGCGTTACCGAGGACGACCGCGAACCTGAAGTCCGCGAGGCGGTACGCGTTGATCGCCGGATCCCACTGCTCCTCGGCCCATCGGGTGTGGGCGAGCAGCAGCGCGTGGTAGGTGTCGGCGACCGGGCCGGTGGCCGCAGCCGGTGGCGTGGTGGCGGCCGGCGCGGCCTGGGCGGCGGCGGGTCGGGTGACGGCGAGTCCAGCGCCGACGGCGCTGCCCAGGATGAGGAGCCGCCGCCTGCTCAGCTCGAATTCGGATATGCGCATGGTGGTCCTTCGGTGTGACAACGTTGTCCGACAGACTCCGACGATCTTTTCCCGATGTCAAGACCATCATCGCTACCCCGGGTCGCCGCGCCCCGGGCAGTTGATCATGGGGTTAACGACCCTGTCCCGGGCGCGTCGGGACGACAACGTCATGATCAACGGAGGCTGGGGTGGGGCGGTGGGCGCGCCTCCGCAGGAGGGCGGTCAGAAGCAGCAGGGCCAGAGCGGCCAGCAGCAGCGCCGGGCCGATCCGGTCCAGGGCGTCGGCCAGGGTTCGCTGGATGTGGGCGGCCGTCCGGATGACCGGATCGTGCAGGGCGTCGCGTCGGCCGGCGGCCAGGCGTAGCTCGTACCAGCCGTACCAGGCGACGTAACCACCGGTCACCAGCAGCATCAGACCGCTGAGCCGGGGCACCAGCGCGCCGGCGACACGCAGCCGGGCCACCAGCCCGTCGCGCAGCAGCGCCACACCGAGCGCGGCGACCGCGACCACCAGACCCATCCCGAGCGCGTACGCCCCGAACAGCGCCAGCCCACGACCGGTCGAGCCGGCCTGGAGGCTCGTCACCACGATCGCCAGGAACGGGGCGATGGCGCAGCCCAGCGACGCCAACGCGTACGCCGCGCCGAACAGGACCATCGACGGCCAGGAACGGGTCAGCCGGGGCGCACGCGCCGACCAGCCGGGGCTGGGCAGTCGCCGTCCGGCGAGCAACCAACAACCGACCAGCACCAGCAGCACACCGAGCGTCACCGTCAGCCACGGCAGGCGGGGCCGCAGCCAGCCGGCCAGCGGCGCGAGCGCCAGGCCGAACGCGCCGAAGACCAGCACGTACCCCACTGTCAGCCCGGCCGCCGCGGTGAGCGCGCGGCCGACCGCGCCGCGGGTGTCCGACGCTCCGGCGACCAACAGCGAGAGGTACGCGGGCAGCAACGCGAAGCCGCACGGGTTGACCGCGCCGAGCATGCCGGCGGTCAGCGCGAGCAGCAGCGCGGCGGTCACGCCCCGGCCAGGGCGGCGACGCGGGCGCTGAGCGCCTCGCCGTCCAGGAATCCCCGGTGCACCACCGCTCCGGTCCGGTCGATGATCACGAAGATGCTCTGTTCGGTGACCTTGAACCGCTTCCAGAGCGCGCCCTTGCGGTCGTCGACCTGGGTCGTCCCGGTCAGCTCGAACTCGGTGACGAAGTCCTTCATGGCCCGCTGCTCACCCAGCCCGGCGACGCCGACGATCGGCACCGTGTCCCGGTACTTCGGCGCGATCTCGGCCACCGTCCACGCCTGACTGGCGCAGGTGGCGCACCACGGCGCCCAGAACCACAGCACCACCGGCCTGCCGGCGAACTGCGCCGCGTCGAACGCGGCGCCGGTGAGGGTGGTCCCGGTGAAGCGCAGAACGTCCGGGACCTGCGCCGGAGCGGCGGGTGGTCCGCCGCTCGGCGTGGCCGGTGCCCCGGTCGGCGTGGCCGGCGAGCCGGTCGAGGCCGAGGGCGATCCGGCGGCGGCGGGCCCACCCGGCGCGGTGCCGGTGCAGGCGGCGACACCGAACAGGGCCGTGACGAGCGCACCGGCGGTGACGACGCGGCGCAGCCGCCCGACCCCGGCCCGGCGACGCACCCGCCCGACCGATCCCTCCGCCATGCCGATCCGCATCCGCTTCTCCGTTCCGGTCCGGAAGGGACCTCTGCTGGACCTCGGGGCTTCCCTACTCGGCCTTGGCGAGGCGCAGAGCCAGCTCCGGGCACACCTTGACCGCCTTCAACGCGCCCTCGCGCAGCCAGGTCGGCACGGGGGTGGCCGGGAAGGCCGGGTATCCGTTCGCGTCCAGCCGGATGAAGTCCGGTACGACGTGCGCACACAGGCCGTGCCCGTCACAGCGCGACCAGTCCAGGGTGAGCTTCTGCGGGTTCGCGTCCGGCGCGCCCGGCAGCCCCATCACGCCCTTGACCCGTCGGCCGCAGCCGTCGCCGGTGCTGTGCAGCCGCAGATCCTCGGCGAAGACCTCGATCGCGGAGAGCGCGAACCGGGCGGTGCCGTCCGGGTGGCTGCACGCGCCCCGGCCCCTCACCTCGCCGGCGGCGGCCCGCACCACGTCCGCCGGTTGGCTACCGGCCACGGCCAGGTCCACCGCGCGGGCGAGGTCGGGCAGGCCCATCTTGCAGGGTCCGCACTGGCCGGCGGACTCCCCGGCCAGGTACCGCACCACCTGCGCGGCCTCACCGAGCGGGCAGGTGTCGACCCCGACCGGGACGATGATGCCCGCGCCGAGGGTGCCGCCGACCGCGGCCAGTCCCTTGCGGGACACCTCGGCCTTCTCCGCCGCCTCCGGAGTGATCCACTTGCCGTGGTAGCCGCCCATCAGGATGCCCTGCACGTCCGGGACCTCGCACAGGTCGAGGACGTCACGCAGCGGCATGCCGGCGGTGCACTCCACCACGGCCGGTCGACCGGCCGCGCCGGTCACGGTGAGCAGCACGGTGCCCGGCTCGTCGTCGGTGCCGAGGGCCGCGTACTCGTACGGGCCGAGTCGGGCGCCGACAGCGAGTTGGGCGTACGTCTCGGCGTTGGACAGCAGGGTGGGCAGGCCGCTGACCCCGGAGTCGCTGGAGCGCTTCTTGGTGCCGGGCGGGATGTGCGGCAGCCCGTTGATGCCGTTGACGAGCGCACCGCCCTCACCGGAGATGAACCGGTGCGGCACCGTCACGATCGTCGTCATCACCGGCATCCGGCGCTCTTCGAGGGCCTCCATCAGCGAGTCCTTGCCGACCCCGTCGTCGGCCACGCCGATGACGATCTCGTCGGCGTCCAGCGCGTACGCGGCCAGCGCCGCGCCGTCCAGGATCAGGTGCGGTGCGCGGGTCAGCAGCACCTTGTCCTTCCAACTGGCCGGCTCACCCTCGGTGGCGTTGACCACCACGACGGCGGCGAGGTCCTGCCGTTCGCAGGACTCCAGCACCGCGCGCATCTTGCGGGCGAACGGGAAGCCCGCACCGCCCTTGCCCTTGAGCTGCATGCCCTCGGCGAGCCGGAGCAGCTGCGCCGGCTCCATCGGCCCGATCGGCCCGTGCACCTCCTCGTGCGCCGCCAGGTCGAGTCGTCCGTACTCGGCGAAGCCCGCGGTGAGCCGCGGCTCACCCACACAGGCCACCGGTGGCACAGCCGTCCGCATCACTTGGCCTCACCCCGCAGCCCGGCCCAGTACGCCCCGTCCACCGCGTCGGCGCTGGCCTTGCGGCGCTTGGCGGAGCGGCCCTCCCCGGCGGCCCGCTTGGCGCGGCGCGAGGCCAGGTCGACAAGGGTCGGCGTGTCGTCGACCGGCGGTTCCTCGTCCGGCACGTACCGGGCCGGCGGACGCCAGTAGTCCGGCTCCTCCGGCAGGTCGTCCTCCGCGCTGTGCCGGCCGCTGCCGCTGCGCGGCGTCGCCGAGATCGGGCTGCTGGAGATCGGTTCGGCGGAGACCGGGCCGGCGGAGATCGGCTCGGCGGCCTGCCACCGGCGCGGGCTGTCCCACGGCTCCTCGGGCTCGGCCGTCGGCAGCGGTGGGGCCGAGTACCTGCTGTCCTCGTCCTCGCGGCGGGACCGTCGGGTGGGCCGCTCGACGTCCGACTCCTCGGCGCGTCGCCGGCGGGTCGGAGCCTCCTCGTCCCGGGTACGCGAGCCGCGCCGCCGGGCCACCGGCGCCAACTCCTCCTCGTCGCGCCGGCGGACGCCGGTCTCCTCGACACTGCGGCGGGTCGACCGGCGGGTGGTGGGCTCCGCCTCGTCGCGCCGGCTGCGGGACGTCCGTTCGGTGTCGCGGCGGGCGGCCGGTTCCTCGTCGCGTCGACGTCGGCTGGGCCGGGTGGGCTCCACGAGGGAGCCGGGCTCGGGCACCACCGGAACGGTGAACCGTTCCGGGTCACGCCGTGCGGCCGGCGCGGCCCAGGTGGCGGTGGTGGTGTCCGCCCAGGCGGGACGCTTGTCGGCGGTCTTGCTGCGGCGCCCCAGCCCGGCAAGCAGCGTCCGGGCGGTCTTCGCCTCCTCGGCCCGCCCGGCCATCACCGCGTTGCGCACCGCCGACTGGTGCTGTTCGCGGCTGCGCCGACCGATGCTGACCGAGAGCCGCACCAGCAGGGCCAGCACCACGAGCAGGATGCAGCCCAGGTAGCTGAACATCACCCAGGGCGCCGCGGCCCGACCGGCGTTGAGGCCGTGCAGCACGGCGAAGGGCCAGGCCAGGTACGCGACGGAGTGCAGGGCGCGCCACAGCCACTTCGGACCGACGTCGGCGAAGCGGGCCCGGATGATCCCGGTCCAGATCACGCTGACCATGAGCAGGGCGGCCACCGTGCCGAGGCCGATGTAGAGCCCGCGGCCGCCGACGAACGGCACCACCGCGTCGGTCGCCGCCGCCCGGCCGGTGGCGATCTTGGTGAGGACGTGGAATCCGAGCCCGGCTACGCCGAGCACGCCGGTGGCGCGGTGCGCCGACTGCATCAGCACCCGGTGCGGGATGCGCAGCACCAGCCGGTCGGTGGCGAGCAGACCGAGCATCACGGTCAGGCTCAATGCCACCAGGGAGATCACCCCGGCGAAGAACTCGGTGAAGAAGAAGCCGTACGCGTACGCCTTCTGTCCGGCGCCGGTCAGCATGATCGCCGCCCAGAGCGCGGTGAGCGCCGACGCGATCAGCATGCCGACCGCAGGCCGCGACGGGGTTCGCACCCCCCGACTGCTGGCGCTGGTCCGGACGGTCGCCGCCTTCTTGTCCTGCTGTGCCCGGGCCATCTGCTCCTCGATCGTCTCGCGGCGGCGTACCACCGGCCGACCCCTGCTCCCCCATCCAGTACGGACTGACGGGGCGCGCGGATCACCCGCCGCGGAAAATTTCTGGGTGGGGATCGAACCGAGTGGTGCCGCCGTGCGTTGCGCCCCCCGCTCGCGCCGCAGAGCACCCCCTTTTATCGATTTTTGTGCGGGAAGGACCCCTTCTCGACAGAGACATGTCCGATACAGTCGTTTCGTGTCGTTTGACGGAAAGACTCCGTACCGCCGTCGTGGCGTCTGGGTGACCGCCGCCATCGCCGTCCCCGTGCTGCTGGTGACGGCGTTGCTGGTCGGGCAGGCCCTCACTCCGGACCCGACGGCCCCCGAGCGGGTCGTCGCGAAAGCCGACCCGACGCCGAGCAGTGTGGAGCAGAACGCGGAGGAGTCGATCCCACCGGCCGCGCCCGCCCCGGCGGGGTTGCCGGTGGTCGACTACGACCCCGCCCCCGGTGGGTTCCCCGCCGACCCGGCCACCATGGACACCACGCCGTTGACCGAGGGCGCGCACCCGACGAAACGGATCGCCGCCTACGACGCCCCCGGCGGCCGTCCGCGAGCCTTCCTCGAACCGACGATCCGGGGCGTGGAGCTGACCATGCCGATCGCCGACCGGCGTGCCGGCTGGACGGCCGTCCTGCTGCCCTCGGCCAATCGGCGACTCGCCTGGCTGCCCCCCGGCGGCTTCGACACCGTGCCGCTGCGCGACCAGATCGTGGTGGAACGCAAGGCGCACCGACTCACCTGGTACCGGGCCGGCAAGGCGGTGCGCTCCTGGGAGGTCAGCCTCGGCCAGGCCGGGCAGGACACGCCGCTCGGGCGGACCTTCATCCTGGGTCGCACCCCACCGCCGGAGTCGGTCTACGGCGGGGTGGACATCTACGCGCTCGGGTCGGTGCCCGACGACCCGGAGTCGGTGCCGGCCGGGCTGCGCGGCGCGCACATCGGGGTGCACACCTGGCACAACGACGACGAGTTGGGCGAGAACGTCACCAACGGCTGCATCCGGCTGACCCGATCCGGTCAACGGGAGCTGCTCGCCGAGGTCCGCCCCGGCAGCAGCGTGGTGGTGGTCGACCAGTTGCCCGCCCCACCGCCGACCGCCTGAGCGCCGGCACGCGCAGACCTGCCGTTCAGTCGCCGAGCAGCCAACCGTTCTGCTCGGCGACCCGGATCGCGTCGGCACGGTTACGCGCGCCGGTCTTACCGATCGCCGCCGAGAGGTGGTTGCGTACCGTCCCCTCCGACAGGTGCAGCGCACCCGCCAGGTCGGCGACAGTGCCACCGCCCCGGGCCGTCCGCAGCACCTCGGTCTCCCGTTCGGTCAACGGGCTGACCCCGGTGGCGAGGGTCTCCGCCGCCAGCGTCGGGTCGACGACCCGCAGGCCGGCGTGCACCCGGCGGACCGCGTCGGCGAGTTGTCGGGCCGGGGTGTCCTTGACCACGAAGCCGCTCGCGCCGGCCTCCATCGCCCGGCGCAGGTAGCCGGGCCGCCCGAAGGTGGTCACCACCAGCACCCGACAGGTCGGCACCGCGGCCCGCAAGGCGGTGGTGGCCGCGATCCCGTCCAGGCCGGGCATCTCCACGTCCAGCAGGGCCACGTCGGGGTCGCTGCGCAGGGCCTCGGGCACCACCTCGTCGCCCCGGCCCACCTCGGCCACCACCGTCAGGTCCGGTTCCAACGAGAGCAACGCGGCCAACGCGCCCCGGACCAGCGCCTGGTCGTCGGCGAGCAGCAACCGGATCGGCGCGGGCCCGCCGCTCACCGGGTCTCCCCCGGCGCGTGCACCCGCAGCAGGAAGCCGTCGCCGCCCGGTCGGCGGCCGACGGTCACCGCCGCGCCCAGCCGCCCCGCCCGTTCCCGCAGACCGACGAGACCGGAGCCGGTGGCGTCGGGAGTGGACGGGCCACGCCCGTCGTCACTCACCTCGACCCGGTCCGCGTACACCCGGACCGTGCAGCACCGCGCCCCGCTGTGCCGGACCACGTTCGTCACCCCTTCCCGTACCGCCCAGCCGAACAACCGGTCCCACTCCTTCGGCAGTTCCGGCACCTCGGCCGGCAGATCCGCCGCGATGCCCGCCGCGGCCAGCGCGGAGCGGGCGCCGGCCAGCTCCGTGGCGAGAGTGACGTCGCGGTACGCCCCGGCGGTCTGCCGCACATCCGCGAGTGCCGCCCGGGCCAGCGCCTCCACCTCGGCGATCTCCACGGCGGCCCGGCCGGTGTCCATCTCGATCAGCCGGCCGGCCAGCTCGGCTTTGATCGCCACCACGGTCAGCGAGTGCCCGAGGATGTCGTGCAGGTCCCGGGCGGCGCGAGCCCGTTCCTCGGCGATGGCGAGCCGGGCGATCTCCTGCTGGGCGGCCTGGAGCTGGCTGTTGCGCTGGGCCAACTGGGCCACCCCGAACATCGCGAACGAGGCGAGCAGCACCGCGAAGACGATGCCGCTCTCCGCCTCCCATCCGGGCACCAGCCACGAGGCCAGCACGGGCGTCACGGCGCAGACCACCACCACCGCCAACGCCTCCCCCGGCGGCAGCAGGAACACCGCCGCCGCCGCCACGTAGACCAGGGTGGCCAGCCAGTCCCCGGCGGTGCCCGGCATGCTGGCCAGGCCCACCGCGACCAGCAGTGCCAACCCGACCCGCGCCCGACAGGCCGGGATCGGCCGCAGGGCCTGCCGCAGCCCGCGGGCCCACTGGAAGAGCAGCACATAGCCGACGCTGAAGGCGACGAGCGCCGTCACACCGACCACCCGCCGCCACAGCTCCGGCTGGTGCAGCGCCGTGGCGAGCGGCACGTTGAGGAAGAACAACCACACGGCGGCCAACAGCCAGCCGGTGAACCGCCAGTGGCGGCTCACCGGCCGAGGCTGCCCGGTCGTCAGGTCCATCGGGTTCACGCTATCCGTCGCCGTGGTCAGACCCGGGCGGTGTCCCGGCGGAACAGCCGGGTCGCACCGACGCCGAAGACCAGCGCCCAGACCACCAGGTTGGCCACCGCCGCCATGCTCACCCCGTCTCCGGTCAGCGGGGCGCGGGCCAGCACCCCCACGCCGTACACGGGGGTGAACGTGGCGACGTGCTGGAGCACCTGCGGCAGCACCTCGACCGGCACGAACAGTCCGCCGAACATGGCCAGCACGGCCAGGATCGGGCCGATGAACTGCATGACGTTCTCGGCCGGCGCCAGGTAGCCGACGAACAGGCCGAACGCGGCGAAGACCAGCGAGCCGATCCAGGCGGCGAGCCCGGACAGCAGCCACACGTACGCCGGGACCCGGACGCCCGCCGCCGCGCCCACCAGGAACTCGACGACGACAGCGAGCAGGCCGAGAGCCATCGCGGTGGTCAGCTTGGTGGCCACGTACGCGCTCGGGCGCAGCGGGGTGAGCCGCAACTGTCGGCTCCAGCCCAGCGCCCGCTCGGTGGCCACCGCGCCACCCGCGCTGGTGGTCGCCACCATGGCCGCGTACACGGCGAGGCTGATCATGATGTACGCCGTCACCGGGCGACCGTTGTCCAGGTTCTGCCCGCCCTGCGGCAGACCGAAGATGAGGAAGAAGACCCCCGGCATGATCAGCGTGAACGCGAGGGTACGGCGGTTACGCAGCACCCGGCGCAACTCGATGCGCAGGACGTCCGGGGAGAACCCGCCCAGGGCGGGCAGCCGACGGTCCGGCTCGACGGTGCGGTTCGGGGTGGCCGACACTGTGGTCATCTCAGGCTCCGGTCTGCGCGGTGGTCAGGGCGAGGAAGGCGTCCTCAAGGTTGCGGGAGGTGATCTCCACGTCCCGGGCGGCGGTCCGGGTGAGCAGGTGCCGGGCGATGGCGTCCGAGTCACGGGTACGCACCAGCACACTGTCGCCGCGTACCTCGACGGCGTCCACGCCGGGCAACGCGGCGAGCGCGGCCTGGTCGGCGCCGGGCAGGGTGGCCCGCACGGTGCGACCGGCGGCCAGGTTCTTGATCTCCGCGGTGGTGCCGTCGGCGACGACACGTCCCTGCCGGACCAGCACGATCCGGTCGGCGTACGCGTCCGCCTCGTCCAGGTAGTGGGTGGCGAAGATGACGGTCCGTCCGGCCCGGGCGTCGCGGCGCAGCGCCTGCCAGAAGTCCCGGCGGCCCTCGACGTCCATGCCGGTCGTCGGCTCGTCGAGCACCATCAGGTCCGGGTCGGGCAGCAGGGCCAACGCGAAGCGCAGCCGCTGCTGCTGGCCGCCGGAGCAGCGCCCCACCACCCGCCCCGCGATGTCGGCGATGCCGGCCCGCTCCAGCACCTCGGCCACCGGACGGGTGTGCCGGTAGAAGTGGGCGGTCATCTGCACCGTCTCGCCCACGGTGAGGTCCTTGAGCAACCCTCCGGTCTGCAGGACGGCGGCGACCCGACCCTGGGCCACCGCGGTGTCCGGGGTGCCCCCGAGGATGCGGACGCTGCCCGCGTCCGGACGGGCCAACCCGAGCAGCATGTCGATGGTGGTGGTCTTGCCCGCGCCGTTCGGGCCGAGGAAGGCCACCACCTCGCCGGGCTGAACCCGCAGGCTCAACCGGTCGACAGCGGTGACCGCGCCGAAGGACTTGGTGAGGCCGTCCAACTCGACAGCCGGATGCGTACTGGTCATGTCAGTCATGCTCCGGCGGCGCGTACTCCGATGCCTGGAGCGGCCGTCACGTCCCGGCCGTGACATTTGTCAGGGGCCGTTCGCCGCGGTCCTGGCGGAGCGGCCGGCGCGGGCATTGCCGGCGCGGGAGCGGGTAACCGCCGGGCCGGACCGCCACACCGGGAGGACGCGATGGGTGCCACGCCGCAGGGCCGGGTCGACACGGTCGTGCTGATCCACGGTCTCTGGATGACCTCACGCAGCTGGGAGAAATGGGCCGAGCGGTACACCGCGCGCGGCATGCACGTCATCGCCCCCGCCTGGCCCGGAATGGACCGGTCCGTGGAGCAGCTGCGCGACGACCCCGGCCCGATCGCCGAGCAGAGCATGGCCACCATCGTCGCGCACTACGACAAGATCATCAGAGCGCTGCCCCGGCCGCCGATCATCATGGGCCACTCGTTCGGCGGTCTGTTCGCCCAGGTCCTCGCCGACCGGGGTCTCGGCGCGGCGGTGGTGGGGGTACACCCGGCGGCGGTGAAGGGTGTGCTCAAGGTGCCGCTGAGCCAACTGCGCTCCGGCTTCCCGATCCTGCGCAGCCCCGCCAACCGGGGCAAGGCCGTCCCGTTCACCACGGACGACTTCGCCTACACCTTCGGCAACGCCATGAGCCGCGAGGACTCCGACCGGGCCTGGCAGCGCTACGCCGTCCCCGGTGCCGGCCGGGTGTTCTTCGAAGGCGCCTTCGCCAACGTCGACCCCCGCTCACCCGCCCGGGTCGACGTCGGCCGCGACAACCGCCCACCGCTACTGCTGATGGCCGGCGACAACGACCACGTGGTGCCGGCGTCGGTGGTCCGCGCCAACGCGGGGCTCTACCAGAAGTCCCGGGCCCTGACCGCGTACCAGGAGTTTCCCGGCCGAACACACTTCACGGTGGGGCAGGACGGCTGGGAGAAGATCGCCGACTACGCGCTGGACTGGGCGCTGCGCGCGGCAGCCCTACCCCGCGAGGCGACGATCGCCAGCGAGACCCCGCGCCGCTGAACGCCGAGCCTCTCTGTCAGTTCGCTTCGCCGACCACTGCCGCGGCGCTCTCGCCGGCCGGATCACGCGCAGCGGGGGGCGGCACGAGTCGTCATCGTCATCCGTCGGCGTCGGCCACCCCACAACCATCTCGATACACCCCTCACGCGTCCACGATCCGTCGGCGGTGTCACGACGCGGCGGGGATTGATATCAAAAGCCTGCCAACTTGATATCATCGACGCTGGTCGGCTATCGAGGAGGCACCGTGAGCCGGACGATTCTTGACGTCGATGACGAACTACTCACCGAAGCGGGCGAGATCCTCGGCACCACGACGAAGAAGGCCACTGTCAACGCCGCCCTCAAGGCGGTTGTCGACCGGGACAAGCGGCGGCAGTTCGCCGACTGGCTCAAGAGCGGCGGGCTGCCCGACCTGACCGACACCGCCAAGCCGGACGCGGCGTGAGGCACGAGCACTACCTGCTGGACAAGTCAGCCCTCGCCCGCTGGCCCAAGCGCCTGGTCGCTCCGGTGCTCGACGAACTCTCCGACCGAGGGGTGCTGGCCGTTTGTGGGGCGGTGGAGATCGAGGTCATTCACAGCGCCCGCACGGCGCAGGACGCGCAGCGTGCCCGGTGGTTGATGGGCGGCTTCCGGTGGTTGTCGATGCCCGACGACGTCTGGGACCGCGCAATCGACGTGCAGGTGCAGGCCCTGCACAAGGGGAACCACCGCGCCCTGTCCATGGCGGATCTGCTGATCGCCGCCACCGCCGAGCGGCACGGGGTCACCGTCCTGCACTACGACGGCGACTTCGATCTGATCAGCGCTATCACCGGGCAACCGAGCGCCTGGGTAGTCCCGCCCGGCACCGCCGACTGACCACACGCCTGCCCCTTCGGCATGCCCGCGCCCCAACGGGGTACGCACCGGGGATGAGGGCGAGTTTCCGGATCGGCCGGGTCGCGGGAGTGCCGGTCGGCGTCAACTGGAGCGTTCTGGTCATCTTCGCGCTGATCGCGTGGGGGTTGGCCGCCAACCAGTTCCCGCGGTCGTACCCGGACCGCTCGCCGGTGGCGTACACCCTCGCCGGCCTGGCCGCGGCGGTGGTCTTCTTCGTCGGTCTGCTCGCCCACGAGGTGTCGCACGCGGTGGTGGCCAAGCGCAACGGGCTCACCGTCGACGGCATCACGCTGTGGCTGTTCGGTGGGGTGGCCGAGTTGCGCGGCGAGCCGCGCGACCCAGGGGCGGAGCTGCGGATCGCCGGGGTCGGCCCGCTGGTCAGCCTCCTGATCGGAGCGGTCTTCGGTGCCGTGGCCGCGCTGCTCGCCCTGGCCGGGCAGGGTGGGTTGCTGCTCGGGGCGGTGGCGTGGCTGGCCGGCATCAACGTCCTGCTGGCCGTCTTCAACGTGCTGCCCGCCGCGCCCCTGGACGGCGGTCGGCTGCTCCGTGCCGCGGTGTGGAAGGCCACCGGCGACCGGACCAGGGCGTCGGTGGTCGCCGCCCGCGCGGGCTGGGTGCTGGGTGTGCTCCTGATCGGCCTCGGGTTGTGGCAGTTCCTGTCCGGGGTCGGTTTCGGTGGGCTCTGGCTGGCCCTGATCGGTTGGTTCCTGATCGGCGCGGCCGGTGCGGAGGAGCGGCAGGCCCGCACCGGAAGCGCACTACGCGGCATCCGGGTGGGCGACGTGATGACCCCGCAGCCGCAGACCGTCTCGGCGGAGGTGACGGTCGCCGACTTCGTCGACCACTACCTCTTCGCGTACCGGCACTCGGCGTTGCCGCTGACCGAGGACGGCCGACCGACCGGTCTGGTCACCGTCGACCGGGTACGGGGCGTGCCGTCCGACCGGCGGGCGTCGACCACCCTCGCGGAGGTGGCCTGCCGGGCCGACGACCTGGTGCTCGCCCGACCGGGTGAACAGCTCAACGACCTGCTCCCCCGGCTCAGTGAGTGCGCCGACGGCAGAGCCCTGGTGGTCGGTGACGACGGTCGCCTGACCGGCATCGTCTCCCCCAGCGACATCGCCCGCGCAGTCCAACGCAGAACCCTCACCGCCCCCACCCCCTCCCGCTGACGGGTCCGCCCACACACTTCCCGTCGATCATGGAGTTGTGGTGGGGACAAAACGCCTGTCAGGCCCCGAACCGGTCACCACAACTCCATGATCGACGGGGTGACGGGGCGGGGGCGGGGGGCGGGGGGCGGGGGCGGGGCGGGGGGCGGGGGCAGGGCGGGGGGCGGGGGTGGGTTAGCGGGGGAAGTAGTGGTTCAGGGGGGCGGTCTGGAACTTGTTCTTGGGGTCCAGGTCGGACAGCAGGGTGGTGAAGTCGGCGTGGTGGGGGTAGCGGGCGGCCAGCTCCGCCGGGTCGGTGACGAAGACCTTGCCCCAGTGCGGGCGGGGCGCGAACGGCGCCAGGCGCTCCTCCACGGCGGCCACCACCGGCAGGACGGCGGCGGTGTCGTCGATCCAGGTGAAGTGCACGACGAAGCTGTCCCGCCGGTGGTTCGGGCTGAGCCACAGCTCGTCGGCCGCCACCGTACGCAGCTCGCACACCAGCAGCACCGGGGCGATCAGGTGCGCCACGTCGTCCAGGGCGGCGAGCGCGTCGGCCGCGGCGGCACGCGGCAGGTGGTACTCGGACTGCAACTCGTCACCGCTGCTCGGGGTGAACCCGAGCTTGAAGTGCGGCAGCCGCTCGTGCCACGGGCCCGGCTCGCCGAGTTGCGGGGTGCAGTTCTCCGGCGGCATGCCGAGCACCGGGTGTCGCGGCCGGTCGGCGGCGGTGGTGCCCAGCCAGTCCGCCGGGGGTGGCGGTTGGTCGGCGGCCTGCTTGCGCCACACCTCGCGCAGTCGGGGCGTACGCCAGTCGGTGAAGACACTCACGCTGTACGCCGAGGCGAGCGCCTCGTCCAGCGCCTCCCGGTCGAGGTCGAGCCGTACGTACTGGCGCAGCTCGAAGGCCGGCACCACGTCCAGGGTGACCCGGGTGACCAGGCCGAGCGCGCCGAGCCCGACCACCATGCCGGCGAACCTGTCGGTGTCGCGGTCGACCCGCAGCAGGTCGCCGTCGGCGGTGACCAGCTCCAGGGCGGCGACCGCGCTGGCCAGGTTGCCGTGGGTCGGACCGGAGCCGTGGGTGGCGGTGGCCACCGCGCCGGCGACCGAGATGTGCGGCAGTGAGGCGAGGTTCGCCAACGCGTACCCCTGGGTGTGCAGCTGTCGCGCGAGGTCGCCGTAGCGCATCGCGCCGCTCACGGTGACCTGCCCGCGCTCGTGGTCCACCTCGACGGTCTGGGGCAGCCCGGCGAGGCTGACCAGGTCGCCGTCGGTGTCGCCGAAGCGGTTGAACGAGTGCCCGCTGCCCACCGCCCGGAGCCGGGTGCTGCCGGCGACCAGTCGGCGCAGGTCGTCGGTGGAGGTCGGTCGGTGGAACGCCTGGGCGGCGTACCGCACGTTGCCGGCCCAGTTGCGGCGCGGCACCTCGGGAACTGCGGCCTGCGGTCCCTGCTGGGTCATGTGGCGGTCTCCCGATCGGTGGGCTGGTGGTCGGCCAACGCGGTGACGAGGGCGTCCAGAACCGTATCCGTCTGGTACGTGCTGTAACCACGTTGGGCGACCGGCAGACCGGCGGCGGTGGCGCGTTCGATCTCCCCCCGGGCCGCCTGCCGGGCCGACGCGTCCCCGGACATCAGGGCGTCCTGCCCGCGTCGGATCAACCGGTCGACCCGGCCCATCTGGTAGCCGCGCAGCCCGACCGTCAGATCCGGGGTGGCGAAGGCGTCGCGACGCAGCGCGAGCAGGTCGACGAAGCGGTCCCCGGCGTGGCGGGCGAGAGCGGCGGACACCTGCTCGGGCTGCTCGCGGACCTGGTCGAGGACGAGCAGCTCGATGGCCGGGCGGCCGTCGACCGGGTGCCGGGCGGTGACCAGCTCACGCGGCACACCCTGCACAGGAACCAGCAGCAGTCGCGGAGGCCCCGCGTAGCCGTCGCGTCGGGGCGGCTCGTCGAGGACCAGCGTGTCGACCTCGTCCCACCGGATCTCCTGGCGCAGACCCGGCCGCCGGATGCTGAGCCCGTCCGCGTGGATCCCGAACCGGAACGGCCGCACCGCGCTGACCAGCGCGACGGCGCCCAGCCCGATCGCCCCCACCGCGATGACCGTCCGGAGCAGGTGCCCGTCGCTGGGATAGACCAACAGAAGCACTCCACCGAGTACGCACACCAGGGCGAGCGCACGGGCCCCCCGATTCCGGCGCAGTTCCACGCTCGGACCCCCGTTTCATGACCGTGGCGTCGGTCCCGACATCTTCCGCCGAACCGGGCACCAGGGACACCGGTCGATCGGGCACGGTTGTTCTCGTCGTCGTCGGGGAACCCTACGCCCATGAGCAGCTACCGCGATCCGGCCGCACGAGGTGACGTCTTCCCCTCCGAGGAGGAGCTGGACCCGACCGGCACGGTCATCGAGCAGGCCAGCGCGCCGCCGGTCGGCGGGTTGCCGAGCCACCCGGCGCCCACCCCCGGTCCCCGGCCCACACCGGCACCCGCGCCCGCGCCGACGCCGGTGCCGACACCCGGGCCCCCGCCACGCGCGGCCGGCGCCCAGTCGATCGTGACCCACCACCTGGACGGTTCGGTGGAGGTGGTCACCGACCTCGACGGCGACGGGGTCGCCGACGTCGTCCAGATCGACGTGGACGGCGACGGCATACCGGACATCACCTACGTGGACAGTGACCGGGACGGGCGCCTGGACACCGTGCTGGGCGACCCGAACGCGCTCGGGACGGGCGCCCACCGCGCCTGACCGGGCGTCAGAGTCTCGCTGGCGCATGCCTGGTCGGCCCGGCCGGCAGTCGCGCCGACCGGGCCGCCGGCGGCACTCAGACGTACGGCCGCTTGGCGTACGCCTCACGCAGCGCCGTCAACCCGGTGGCCTTCGGGACCAGGGTGCCCCACCCCGAGTTGAAGTAGTTGGTGCGCACGATCCGGGGCCCCCGCTCGGCGTTGAGCTGGGCGATCGCCGCAGGCACGGTGGCGATCCAGGCGGCCTGGTTGGGGATCTCGGCCGCCCGCACCCCCCACTCCGCGATGATCACGGGCCGGGACAGCGCCACCGGGCCGAGGTCGGCCACCGCCCAGTCCTTGGTACGGCGGAACCGGGCCAGCGCGGTGTGGCTGGCGTCGGTGCCGTACGCGTTCCACTGGAGGAAGTCGAGGCGGGCCATCAGCGACTCCGGGTGGGTGCGCTGGAAGCAGGCCCGGTCGAAGCCACCCAGCCCCACGGAGAACGTGGTGTTGGTGGGCAGCGACCGCGCCTTGAACCAGGTGATGATGTAGTTGATCGCCTGTACCGCCCGGGCGTCCGACTCGGCCCAGGTGTACGCCTTGCCGTCCTCGGTGGTGCCGAACTCGTGGTCGGTGTCCAACTCGGAGGCGAGCTGGATGTTCACCCCGAAGCCGAGCGCCCGGTACTGCGACAGGGCACGGGCGAACAGCCCGTCGCACTGCCCCTTGATCACCTGTCCGTAGCCGTACGCCTTCGGGAAGGTCGTGCCGGGTCGCTGCTGGATGGTCATCGACGGTGCCGGGACCGTGTAGCTGACGCCGTCCACGGTGAAGCTCTGCGGCCCCTGGTTGGGCGCGCCGTAGTGCTTCAACTCCAGGACCATGTTCATCTGCACACCGGCCTTGCCCAGGTTGACCAGCCAGGGCCGGTTGTAGCCGGGGAAGATGAAGCCGTCGGCGAAGCTGCGGTACTGGGTGAGCGACCGGAAGTTGCCGCCGGTCATGTCGGCGGTCGGGTCCGCGCCCCCGGACAGGTAGTAGCCCCCGAGTACGGGTTGTTGTGGGACCAGGCTGTAGTCGACGCCGGCCGTCGCGGTGTTCCCACCGGCGTCGCGGACCTGGACGGTGACCCGGGGCATCACGCCACCGACCGGTACACGGCCACGGAGCCGTTGTCGGAGACCCGGGTCCAGGTACGCCCGGAGTTGTCGGTGACGGTCACGGTGAGCGGGTCGATGACCGCGGTGACCTTGACCGGCGCGCTGCTGTTGCCCTGCGCGTCGGTGACCACGATGGTGACGGTCAGCGGCTTGGTGTCGGCGTCCGAGTAGGTGACGGTCAGCAGCATCTGGTCGCCCGGCGCGAAGACGGTGGCGTTCAGGGCTGCGGTTGCGGTGGGAGCGGCCATGTCGGGCCCTTTCTGGCTCGGCCGCCAGGCGTCGGCGCGCGGTCGAGCGACGCCGGACCCGGCGGGGTCCACAGTGCGAAAGGCCGGCGGGGCACGGGGACGGCAGGCACGACCGGTGGGAGGCGTCGCCTGACTACCGGCGGTGCGGACGTCCCTGTCCCGGTGGGCGGAGGCACCGCTGCGGGCGCCCGCAGGGTGTCAGTGGCAGCCCGGGTCCGTCGTGCACGTGACCGGCACGGCATCTGTGCCGTGACCGCCTCGGCGTCGAGGCCGGGCTGGGTGAGGGCGGCGCCGGTACGGACGATGGTGTCCCTGCCGGGGCCGGAGGATCAGGATGTGGCCCGCCACCCGTCTACCTCCACCTGATCCAAGGGTGCTCTACCAGGGGCTTTACCGTCTTGTCCGGTTTGTGACAAGGTCGCTGGCAGTACCCGGCACGTGACGCGTCGAGTGCCCCGGTGCGGGCGCTCAGTCGAGGTGATCGGCGGGGACGGTCTGGAGCAGCCAGGCCAGTGGCATCCGCGCTTGCGCCTCGTACGCGCCACTCCCGCTCAAGCGGTGCAGGGTGACGGTCTGCGCGCTGTCCCGATCGACGACCCAGTACTGCGGAATCCCCGCCGAGGCGTACTCGCGGACCTTGGTCACCGAGTCCATCGCCTCCGAGCCCGGCGAGACGATCTCCACGACGAGCACGACGTCGGCGACCGCAGCCCAGACACTGCGGAGCGGCGGTTTACGCCAGACGCTCAGGTCGGGAATGCGCCCGCCGTCACCGTCCGGGCCGGAGATGCGGACGCCGGCTGCCTGGAGCACCTGCTCGGCGGGCCACCCGGCCATGATCAACCAGGCGAAGAGGCGACTGGCGATCATGGCGTGTTCCGAATCGGGCGGGGGCATGACCGACAAAACCCCCTCGGGGCTGGTCTCGTAGCGGTGACCATTCGAATCGGCAGCGTTCATCGCCGCCACGTCGTCGAGCGTCACAACAGCGGGCATGTGCATGCCGACAGCCTCCGCGCCCATAGGCCCCATCCTAGGCGACCTCCGGCGCTGATCAGCGCACCCGATGGGCGCACGGCGGGTGTCGCCCGACGCCGTGCGTCGTGATGACGTATCCCGACGACAGGCCGCGTCGAGTGCCCAGAGCGTGGCTTGGCCGTGAACCAGTCGTACTGGCACACCAGCCTGATGGCGGCAACCACGACGAAGCCTGCGGTGATCAAGAGGTTTGCGTCACGAACGGAGTCCTCGGTGACGCAAACCTCTTGATCACGAACATGGCGGCTGTCGCCGGCGCGGTCTGGTTGCTCGCACGGCGGGCCGGTTCGAAGGGACCGGCCTCGCGGTCATCTGGATACTGTCTAGCCATGCCGCTGAGTCCGGACGAGGTCGAGCTGTTCGAGCGTTCCCGGGCTCGTCTGGAGGCGATCGCCTATCGCCTGCTGGGCTCGGCGAGCGACGCCGAGGACGCCGTGCAGGACACCTTCCTGCGCTGGCAGGCCGCCGATCGGGGGCACGTCGAGACGCCCGCAGCATGGCTGACGAAGGTGCTCACCAACGTCTGCCTCAACCAGCTCACCTCGGCGCGGGCCAGGCGCGAGACCTACGTGGGCAGTTGGCTGCCCGAGCCGGTCCTCGCCGGCGACCGGATGCTCGGCCCACTCGACACCGCCGAGCAGCGCGAGTCGGTCTCGATGGCGGTGCTCACCCTGCTGGAGCGGCTCTCCCCCAGCGAGCGCGCGGTGTACGTGTTGCGCGAGGCCTTCGGCTACCCGCACGGTGAGATCGCCGAGATCATCGGCCGCACCGAGTCGAACTGCCAGCAGATCTACCGGCGGGCCAAGCAGCATGTCGCCGCGGAGCGGGCCCGTACGGAGGTCGACCGCGCCACCGCCCAGAAGATCATCGCGGAGTTCCTGACGGCGGCCAACAACGGCGAGATCCAGCGGCTGGTCGAGCTGCTGACCGACGACGTCCGGAGCACCGCCGACGGCGGGGGCAAGATCCCGGCCCGGGCCTCGATCACCGGGGCGGTGGCGGTGGCGAAGTTCCTGCGTGGCCTTTTCAAGCCCGCCGACGTCAAGCGGGACCTGGTCGGCGGCCGTCCCACGGTGCACATCGCCGCCGCGAACGGCGGTCCGGCCGTGGTGGTGGTGATCGACGACCGGGTCGTCGGCGTCATGTTCCTGGACGTGACGCCCGACGGCGTCGCGGCCATCCACAACCAGGTCAACCCCGACAAGCTCGCCCGTGCCACTCGGCAATGGGCCGCGGCCCCGCACGGGGAAGCCCTCTTCCGCGTCTGGTGACCCAGCTCATAGGCGGCTCCTGTCAGGAAACGCGTCGCTGCCCGGTTCAGGAGGCGACCACCCGCCGAGACAGGAGCGCCACCATGAGACACCGCATCGTCGTCCTCGGAGCCGGCTACAGCGGCGCCATCGCCGCGGGACGCCTCGCCCGGCGACTGCACCCCGACGACACCGAGATCACCGTCGTCAACGCCGACGCCGACTTCGTCGAGCGGGTCCGCATGCACCAGCTCGCCACCGGGCAGGACCTCGCACACCGCCCGCTTCGCGACGTCTACGCCGGCACCGGCGTCACGGTCCGACAGGCGCGGGTCACCGCCGTCGACGTCGACAGCCGGACCGTCGCGCTGGCCGGCGAGCACGGCACCGACGAGATCGCGTACGACACGCTCGTCTACGCCCTGGGCAGCACCGCCGCCGACCACGGCGTCCCCGGCGTCGCCGAGCACGCGTACGACATCGCGGGCCGGCCGGCGGCGCTGCGGTTGCGTGACCGCCTCGCCCACCTCGCGGCCGGCGGGACCGTGCTCGTCGTCGGCGGAGGCCTCACCGGCCTCGAAGCGGTCACCGAGATCGCCGAGGCCCGGCCGGACCTCGACGTCGCGCTCGCGACCCGGGGCGGCCTCGGTGACTGGCTCAACGACAGGGCGCAGCGGCACCTGCACGGCGTCTGTGGCCGGCTCGGCATCACCGTGCACGAGCACGCCGACGTCGCCCGGGTCGACGCGACCGGTGTGGTCACCGGCGACGGCCGGGAGATCCGGGCCGAGGTGACGGTGTGGACGACCGGCTTCGCCGTTCACCCGATCGCCGCCGCCACGACCCTGACGGTCGCGGCGAACGGGCAGATCGTGGTCGACGACACGATGCGGTCGGTCTCCCACCCCGACGTGTACGCGGTCGGCGACGCCGGCCTCGCCGCCGGACCGGGCGGCAAGCCGCTGCGGATGTCCTGCGCCTCGGGAACCCCGATGGCGTGGCAGGCCGCCGATGCCATCGCCGCGCGACTGACCGGCCGGTCGAAGTTCCCGAAGGCGCCGCTGCGCTACTTCAACCAGTGCATCAGCCTCGGCCGCCGCGACGGCATCATCCAGTACGTGACCGCCGACGACCGGGCCAAGCCGTCCCTGCTCACGGGGAGGCTGGCGGCCCGCTACAAGGAGGTCGTCTGCAAGGGCGCGGCCTGGGCCATCTCCCACCCGATGCTGTACCCGGTGCGCCGCCACCGCATCACCGCGAACCGGCCGGAGAGCGTCACCACCACCCCGTGACACGCCGTGCGGGGCGGGCCGGAGTCCCCCCGAGACACCGGCCCGCCCGCATTCCCCCGTGGTGTCAGTCGCCGTATTCCCAACCCATCGTGGTCACGGTGGGCTCTTCCGAGACACCCCCGGCCTGCGCCGGCGCGGCCATCGCACCGATCGCCAGCAGGGCTCCGATCGCCATCGCGTACACGACACGACGAATTCGCATGGATTCTCCTCACTCGAACAGGTGAGCTGTCGGGTGGACAGCGGGACGTGCTCGGGGCCCCCGTAGCAGGCGGAACTCGTCACCCGGTCTCGCGTGGCCGGCGCCAGAGGTGACCGGATCCCAGCGTATTGACGTCGGCTCGGCGACCGCCACAGTCGATGCCTGTTCCGAACAGGCGTACACCCGTCCGGGCTGCTCACGGGCCTGTTCGGGTTTGTTCGGAGGTCGGCTCGGCCCGCTCGCGACGCGTCAGGGGGTCACCCGGGTGGCCGGGCTGTCCCCGGGCAGGCCCGACATGTCGGCCTCGACCGGCGGCAACGGGGTGACGCCGAGGACGCTGCCGTCCGGGGCGTACGCGGTGAGGGTCGCCGGCTGGTCCGGGGGCACGGAGGCGCTGCCGGCGCTCGACGCGTCGAAGGTCACCGGGGCCGGGGGCGCGCCACGTACCGTGACCGTGACGCGGGCCGCGCCCGGCGGGGCGATCACCCGTACCTGACCGGTCGCCGTGCGGGTGCCGTCGTCGCCCCGCACCCGCCAGCCGACCGGCCGACTGTCGACGCCCTCGGCCGGCAGCAGCAGCCGCAGATCGGTCCACCAGCCGGTCCGTTCGTCGCCGTGCATCGCGTACGCGATCACTCCCCCGCCTTCCGGCTGCACGGTGAGCAGGGCGGCGGCCTGGCCGTGTGCGCTGCCCGACCACCGCACCCGTACGGTCGTGCCGGCGGCTGGGAGGCGACTGTCCTGTAGCGCCGTCTCCACCAAGGTGCGCAGGCTGGCGTCATCGAGCGAAGCACCTCGCCGGGCGGTGGCCAGCAGGGCGTCCATCTCCGGCCCGGTGGGGTCGATCGCGGCGTACGGGCCACCGCCCAGGCCGCCCTGGTAGAGCACCCGACCGCCTCGGCTGACCCGGACCACCGGCTCGCTCGGAAGTGGCGTGGCGGGCAGGGCGGCGATCCCGACGCCGGTGTCGTCGGCCGTGGCGAGGTTCTCGTACTCCAGGGTGCCCCTCGCCGTGTACCGAGGTTCGCCGGTGATCAAGACGGAGGAGTCGGCCGGGCCGACGACGACGGCGAATCCGCCGGGACCGGCCTGCATCAGTGTCATCACCGGGTCGTCGGCGCTCTCGCTGTGGCCGCCGTAGCGCATCTCATCGGCGCTACCGCCGGCCGGACCCGCGTACCAGACCAGGGTCTCCTTGCTCAGCAGGCCCAGCCGCAGCGGCACCGCGACCAGCGCGACCCGGTGGCCCGGCTGGTCGCTGCCGTAGACCAGGCGGATCCGGTCGCTGTCGATCCTCCACCTGCCCACCGGGGTGTCGGTCCGCACCGGCGACTCGGCGCTGATCCGCTTCCGCAACGCGTCCAGCCAGGCGTGGTCGCCGGCCAGCGCGCCCCGTGGCGGTGCGTCGAGGAGCGCGGTCGGGGCGGCGGCGACTGCGATGCCCGGCGCCCATCCGGGCAGCGGCACCACGTTGGCCTGGATCCCGACGAGCGCGACCCCGACCGCGGCGGCCACCGCCGTCCGGATCAGCCGCGTCCGCTGGTGCCGTCGCTCACGGCGCGCGAACATCGGCCACGGATCATCGGGTACGTCGACTCCGTGCGCCGCCTGCCGGAGCGTGGGACCGAGCGTCGAACCCGCGAAGTCCTCGGTCATGCCAGTTCCTCCTCAAGCCGTACCGGGGGCTGCGCCGACGGGACGAAATCGACCCGCAGTCGGGCCAACCCGCGCGACGCCTGACTCTTGACCGAGCCGACGGAGCAACCGAGGACCGCGGCGGTGTCGGCCTCGCTGAGGTCCTCGAAGTAGCGCAGCACGAGCACCGCCTGGGTCCTGGGCGGCAACCGTCGCAGCGCGGCCAGGAGCAGGTGGCGCTGCTCCACCTGCGCGTACGCGTCGTGTGCCGGTGTGCTGTCGGAGGTCAGCAGGGGCACCTCCAACGGCCGCCGCCGACGTCGCCAGGAGATCGCCGTGTTGACCATCACCCGGCGTACGTAGACCTCGGGGGCGTCTTTGCGCAGCACCCGCCCCCAGCGCCGGTGGGTCTTCTCCAACGCCGACTGCGTCAGGTCCTCGGCTGTCCCCCGGTCGCCGGTGAGCAGGTAGGCCGTTCGGAGCAACGATCCCCACTGCCGCTGGACGAACAGCCGGAACTGTTCGTCGTCCTCGTGCCGACTCACGCCACCTCCAGGTCGCGTCCGCCCTCGCGTTCGCGTGCGGACGCACTGTCAGACGACGGCGACGGGGACCAGGGTTGAGTGGAGTGGCCCAATCCGTCCACCCTTCGTTTGACGATGCGACTTGCGCATGCCAATAATAGTTGGCATGAGCCAAGGTGAGCTATGGGAGACGTGAGTGGCGACCGGCTGATCGAGGTCCTCGCCACCCTGGCCAGCCCGCACCGACTACGCGTGCTCGCGGCACTGACCGGCGGCCGCGCCTACGTGTCACAGCTCGCCCGCGACCTGGGCATCAGCCGCGCACTGCTGCAGGTGCACCTCAAGAAGCTGGAGAAGGCCGGGCTCGTCACCGCGCATCTGGAGTTGTCCGAGGACGGCAAGGCACTCAAGTACTACGAGATCAGCCCGTTCTCGTTGCACCTCACGCCCGACGTGGTGGCAGTCGCCGTCACGACCCTGAGCAACGCCGGTGACGGCGAAGCCGACCCGAAAGGAAACAGTTAGATGGACTACACCGCCTCGGTCTTCCTCGTTGCCATCGCCGCCCTGCTCATCGCGGGCGTCTGGTACGCCGCTGTTCGCGCGCGGGTCACCGTGTCCAGCGACACCCAGCGGCAGTACGCCGAGCAGGCCGCCGAGACGCAGCGCCTGCTCACCGACATGAGCGCGCAGTTGGCCGAGCTGAACCGGCGCACGGCGGACATGCACCGCATCCTCAAGGACGCGGAATGACAGCGATCGGTCTCAGTCCGCCGGCCACGCTGCTCAACGCCCCCAACGCCATCACCGCGGTCCGGACGGCCGCCTCCGTCGGGCTCGCCGTGGCGGCCCTGACCCACCGCAGCGTCCACCTGCTCGTCGCCGCGTACCTGATCTACTGGATCGGCGACATCCTCGACGGTCTCACGGCCCGGGCCCTCGGGCAGGAGACCCGCAACGGCGCGGTCTTCGACATCGTCGCCGACCGCGCCTGCACGTCGGCCTGCGCCGCCGCGCTGGTCGTGCTGCGACCCGACACCGCCCTGCCGATCGGGGTCTTCCTCGTCCAGTTCATGGTCGTCGACCAGTTGCTGAGTCTGATGTTCCTGCGCTGGCCCCTGCTCAGCCCGAACTACTTCGCCCGCGTCGACCGCCGCATCTACCTGTGGAACTGGTCGCCGCCGGCGAAGGCCCTGAACACCGCCGCGGTGGTGATCCTGGCGATCTGCACGCCGACAGCCGTGGCCGTCACCTTCGCCCTCGCCGTCGCCGTGGTGAAGGTCGTCTCGCTGATCCGCGCCGCCAGGCTGCCGGTGGGCCTGCCGCACACCCCGTCATGATCACCGTCCTGGTGGCCGCGGCCGTCGGACTCCTGTCGGCGTTCCTGCCGTTCACCCCGGCCGAGCCGTACCTGATCGCGGCCGTGACGACGACCGGCACGCCGCCGGTGGCGCTCGGCGTGGCCGCCGCGGCCGGTCAGACCGCCGGTAAGTTCCTGATCTTCCTCGGCGCGCGCGGCGCGATCCGCTCACAGTGGCTGCGACGCCGGCTCAGCAGACCTCCGGCCACCGCGACGCAGCCACCGGGCCGGCTCGCCACGATGTTCGCGCGGCCGAAGGCGGCGGGGGCCCGGCTCGTCGAGGTGTGGGAACGCCCCCGCCACACGGCCGGGATGCTGCTGGTCAGCGCCGTCACCGGGTTTCCGCCGCTGCTGGCCACCAGCGTCTACCTCGGTCGTACACCCATGCCCCCGGCCGCCTTCGCGGCCGCGTGCCTGCTGGGCCGGACGATCCGCTTCGTCACGATCGCCCTGGTGCCACAACTCGCCGGCCACTGAACGGGCGGGCCGCCGAGCCACCCGGCCGGAGGCCTGGCGACCCCTCCGGCCGGATGGAGCCGCTGGTGTCAGCCCCGGGCGGCCGTCTCGCGGAGCATCGCGTCGACCTCGGGGTCCGGCAGGATCTCGCGGACCTCCTGTGCGCACCGGCACGCGGCGGCCATCTTGGCGGCCCACCTCAGTGCCTCCTCGCGGGTGGCCACGTCGACGATCGTGAGACCGCCGATGACCTCCTTGGTCTCCGGGAAGAGGCCGTCGGTGACCGTACCGTCGGGGGCCACGACGCTCGCCTGCTGCCGTTCCAGGCCGCCGCCGTACACCCACACGCCGGCGGCCACAGCCTCCTGGCTCACCGCGTGCGCGGCCTTGCCCACGTCGGGGAGGTCCTCGGCGGGGATGTGGTCCATCGCGCCGTCGTCGAACGAGATCAGGTACCGCGGCATCGCATGACTCCCTTGTTCCGGCGGCGCCCTTCGGCCGCCCCTCGCCTGGTCTACGAACGGCTCGTCGCAGATTCGACGGAGCGCCGGAAGAATTCTTACCCGGACCGTCGTCTCCCGGGTCGGTGCCGAGCCGACACCGTCCGGACCCCGCACGGCAGGGCCCGGACGGAGGTGGGCGCCCTACCGCTAGAACCCGCCCCACGGGCGGGCGGAGCACTTCCACGTCTTCCCGTCATCCTGCGAGACGCAGACCGCGAGGAACTTCCCGAGGATGGGAAGGGTGAAGGTGAAGATGTGGGCCTTGGTCTTCGCGTACGGCACGCCGGACTTCCCGGCGATGTCGGCCAACGCCCATTCCGGGTCCGGCCGGTCCAGCGTCGCCACCCGGCGCAGCGACGGGACGTCCCCGCCGTCCAGAAGGGTCTGGATCTCGTCCGCCGACGGCTCACCGTCACCGGTCAGGGTCTGCACCGTGGACGGTCCGTCGACCGCCACACCGTTGACCTTCTCGAAGGCCGCCTTCGTGCCACCCACAGTGGTCTCGCCGGCCAGGTCGAGGGTGAAGGTCTGTTCGCCTCCCCGGCTCGCCAGGAGGCATTCCCAGACGGACTTGCCGCTGGCGACGCACATGGTCAGGCACCAGTTCCGGCCACCGGGCACCGACGAGGCGAAGATCAGTGCCGTCGCCGTCCCGCTGTCACCTCTGCCGTCGTACGTGCCGTCGGCGAGGTCGGCCATGGTCGTGCCGAGGATGTCCCGGCCGCCCGGCATCGTGCCGACGACCGTGACGCCGTCGACCTCCCTGCCGGCGACGAGCGCTTCGAGCTGGTCGTCGGTGAGGTTCCGCCCGCCGGTGTCGACGGCCAGCACCGTGTCCAGGTCGCCGACGGGCCGACCGGTCAGGTCCTCGATCTGGTGGAGCATCGTTCCCGGAGCACCGGGGTGGTCGGTGACCGTCGTGCGGGCCTCGTCCTTGGCCGCGTACGACGGGGCGTACGAGGCGGTCAGCCCGACGATCAGGGCGGTCGTGACGATGGTGGCGCGCCTGGTGATGGTCCGCAGAGCTGTCATCGTGTCCTCATTCCGCTGTCTCGGTGATCGCTGTCGGCCGGGCTACCAGCGACACGTGACCAGGTCGCCCACTGTGTTCGGGGAACCCCACTCGCAGTGGTCGTCGATCCACTCACCGACATCGCTGATCGTGTCGACGATCCAGGCGAACACCGACTTGATCGCGCCCCAGAGGCTGAAGTAGACGACGGTCGTCTCCGGTGTGCCGCCGACCTCGTCGACGACGTCCTTCGTCGACATGGCGGGATCCGGCTTGTCGAGGGTGCCGAGCACGCGTACACCGGTGTCGTCCTTGCCGGCCAGCAACGCCGCGACCTGCTCCGGGGTCCGCTCCTTGCCGTCGTCGACAGCCACGACCGCGCGGTCGATCAGCACCTCCCGGCTGCCGCTGACGGCTCGGGCGATGCCGGCGATCTCGCCCAGCGTGAGGTCGTTCCCGAGCGCGGGGCCGGTGAACCGCCGAACCGAGACGGCACCGGACGGGTTGATCTGGATCTCGACGGCGGTGATCAGGTCGTCCGGCCCGAACGGATCCCAGGCGAACGTCCACCGCCCGCCGAGGCAGCGGAACACGCCGTGCGCCCGGCCCTCGGGCTCGGTCTCGGTGCGGTCGATCCCACCGCGTTCGTCGACGTACCGGACCACACAGTCGGTGCCCTTGCGCGGCGGCCTGTCGGCCTGGGCCACGGCAGCGGAGGACACGGTCAGCACCATCGCGCCGACCACCCCGACCACCGCGAGGCAGCGTGCCAAGCGACTCATCGAACACTCCATTCCTGGCGTAGGAAACTGGTGCCCGAAGGGTGCCGGCGCCCGCTGAAACGGCCCGGAAAGCCCGCTGAAAGCGGGTACGTCAGTGGAGTCGGGCGGCGTCGAGCTGGTCGAGGTCGACGCGGATCGCCTCGGCGTCGGCATCGCCGAGGTCGTCGAGGATGGCCAGGGCCCGACGCCACGCGGCACGGGCGGCGTCGACGTCGGCGAGGGCCCGGTGGCTGCGACCGAGATTGGCGTACGTCCCGGCTTCGGCGTACCGGTCCTGGACCTGCGTGAAGAGGTCGAGGGCCTGCTCGTAGCAGGCAACCGCCCGCCGGTCGTCCCCGAGCTGGTGATGGGCGTGGCCGAGGCTGTCCCAGGTGTCGGCCTGCCCCTGGACGTCGTCCACCTCCCGCAGCATCCCCAGCGCCGCACCGCACGACTCCAGGGCGCGGTGGTAGTTGCCGAGCAACGCCTCCTGCCAACCGACCGCGTTGAGGGTGTACCCCTGCCCGGCCCGGTTGTCGGTCCCCCGGAACAGGGTCAGCGCCCGCCGGGAGTGGGTGAGCGCCTGCTGGTACCGCCCCTGGCGCTCCGCGAGCTGACCGAGGTTCAAGCACGTGTGTGCCCGCCCGGCGTCGTCGCCGACGGCGGTGAACAGGTCGAACGCCCGCCGCAGATGGTCGTCGGCCTCGTCGTAGCGGCGGAGCCGGGAACAGGCGAGCCCGAGACTGCGGTGCGCGTGGCCCTGCCCGGCCTGGTCCCCGATGCGGGACGCGGCGGCGAGAGCGATCCGCTGCGTGCCGAGCCAGTCCTGCCAGTGCCCCTGCCGGTGCAGGAAGCCGGCCATGGTCCAGGCAAGCCGCCAGGTGTGACCCTCGAAACCGGACCGCGCCGCGAGCGGCACGGCGGCGAGCAGGACCGGGAGTTCGGCGGTGAACCACGCCGTGGCGGCCGCCTTGCTCCGGGGTCGTTCCGGCGTCACGCCCTCCCTCGGCGGCGCGAGGCTGATCTCGCTGAAGTGCGGGTGCAGCACGAGGTCGGCGGCGTGGGCGGTGTGCAGGCAGTGGTCGAGCAGCCGGTGGACGGCGGCAGCACGTTCGGCCGGTGGTTCGGCCTCGTCGGCGAGGCCGGCGGCGTACGCGCGCAGCAGGTCGTGGAACGCGTACCGCCCGTAGGTGTGCTCGGTGAAGAGGTTCGCCCGGGTCAGTTCGGTGAGCACCGGACCACTCGCCGGCGGGGCGACGCCGGCCAGGCTGGCCACGGCCGGGGCGGAGACGTCCGGCCCGGGGTGCAGGCTCAGCAGCCGGAACAGCCGGGCGGCGGGTGGGCTGAGCGTCCGGCACGACCAGGAGAACACGGCCCGGACATTGGTGGTCTCGTCTCCCCCGTCGAAGGCGTCCAGGTTGCTCACCTCGCCGGCGACGCCGGCCAGGTTGCTCAGCTCGCCGGCGACAGCGGCCAACGAGAAGTGCCGGTTGGTGGCGGCTCTGGCCGCGACGACGGCCAGGGCGATGGGCAGCCGCGCGCACCGGTCGGCGATGTCGTCCGCCGCGGCGGGTTCGGCGGCGACCTGGCGCTCCCCGAGTCGACGGACCAGCAGGTCGCGGGCTTCGCCGGGGCTCAGCAGGTCGAGGGGCACCGGCTGGGCGCTCTCGGTGACGACCAGCGGGACGAGCTGGTTGCGGCTGGTCACGATCGCGAGGCAGTCCGGTGAACCGGGCAGCAGCGGCCGGACCTGTTCCGCGTCGCGCGCGTTGTCCAGCACGACGAGCAGACGCCGGCCCGCGACCGTCGTGCGGTACAGGCTCACCATCGCGTCTGGGTCGCTCGGCATCCGGGCGGCCGGCACGCCGAGCGCCTCCAGGAACCCGTGCAGCGCCCGCGCCGGCGCGGTCGGTGCGGCCCCCGGGTCGAAGCCACGCAGGTTCACGTAGAGCTGGCCGTCCGGGAAATGCTCGGCCGCACGGTGCGCCCAGTGCACGGCGAGGGCGGTCTTGCCCACCCCCGCGGTACCGGAGATCACGACGGCGCCACCCCGGTCGACGAGCGCGTCGAGGGCGGCCAGTTCCGCGTCGCGTCCGGTGAACGTCGGCACGGGAGGAGGCAGCTGCGCCGCCACCGGCACCTGGGGCGGCGCGGTCGGGGCGGGCGCGGCGATCGCGGTGTCCTGGCGCAGGATGGCGCACTCCAGGTCGCGCAGCCGCGGACTTGGGTCGATCCCGAGGTTGTCCCGGAGCGTGTCGCGCAGCCGCCGGTACGTGGCGACCGCCTCCCCCTGGCGGCCGTCGCGGTACAGGGCGAGCATCAACTGCGCGTGCAGCTGCTCGTCGAACGGGTGCTCCCGGACGAGCCGTTCCAACCCGGGGACGAGCCGGGCGTGCTCGCCGACGGACAGCCGGGCCTCGACGAGCGCCCGTTCGGCCTCCAACCGCAGACGGGCCAGGTGTTCCGCCTGCTCCTCGAGCCAGGGCGACCCGGCCACGTCGGCCAGCGGCGGTCCGCGCCACAGCGCCACCGCCGCGGTCAGCTGCGCCACCCGCTCGTGACGGTCGCTCGTCCGGCGGGCCCGGTCGAGGAGACGCTCGGCGGCCTGCACATCGGTGGACTCCGGCCCGGTGTCCAGCAGGTAACCGGGCTGGCGCGCCACGATCGAGCCAGGCTCGCCGAGCACTCCACGCAGGTAGGAGACGTGGCGTTGCAACGTGTTCGCGGCGGTGGCCGGCAGGTCGTCGCCCCAGACCACGTCGATCAGCCGGTCGACGCTCACCACCCGGCCCGCGTGCAGCGCCAACGTCGCCAGCACCGCCCTGCGGCGCAGGCCGTTGACCGCCTGCGGACCGTCGGCGACGACCACCTCCACCGGCCCGAGCAGCCGGACCCGTACGCCCGTGCCAGCCGTCGAGGTCACCGGATCAGGCTAGTTCCGGAGCCCGGCCCGCTCGATCCGTTCGTCGCGCAATGGACACGATCGACGGCTGACCTGGCTCGTCAACCGGTGTACTTGCCGTTGCGGGTGTCGCCCCACGTCCCGTCGTAGTGCACCTTGCGGTAACGGTGCACCGACCCCTTCTTGACCGCCTGCCAGTGGGCGTACGCCACCTCGTAGTCGTGGTGCTTGTAGTAGTCACCGAACGACTTGTAGTAGATCCGGTGCCGGGCGTACCCGCCGCAGTTGGCGAGGTAGCTGTAGGCGTACATCTTCATGCCGCCGAAGTCGGAGGCGTAGTACGTCCTGGCCGGGTGCCACACCGACGACGGATTCGGGTACCCGGGGAATTCGGCCCAGTTGTACGAGTTCCAGTACAGGTCCCAGCAGGTCATCGTCGCCGCTGTGGACATTCCACTCGACGTCGGCGCGACGAGGTCGTCGACGACGACCGGGGACGCCACGATGGTCCGGTAGGCCAGCTCCGGTGGGGTCGGCGTGCCGGCCGGCGGTTCCGACAGCAGCACCCTGGGCACCGGCACCGACCTGGGCGTGATGCTCAGGTACGTCTGCAACATGCTCTGCTTGTCGTCGTACGCCAGGGGCGCGTTGCGGCCCATCTCACCGTCCTGACGAAGGCCCCAGTCGCCGGACAGCTCGTCGCGGGAGAACACCACCCGCACACCGTTGCGGTAGCCCAGCTTCGCCAGCTCGACGTCACGGTCCACCGGCTCCTCGTCGTACACCGCTGGGGCCGCCCCGCCGGCGGCGCTCGCCGGCGTGGCGTTCCCCACGGCCAGCGTCGGCAGGACGACCAGCAGCGCGAGCAGCGCGCGTCCCGACAGCACTCGTGCCATCACAACTCCTCACCCGATCGATGGTGAGACGCGGACCCGGACGGTTCGCGCCTCGGCGTGTCCGGGACATCCTTCGAGGCGAGGTTCAGAGCGTCGTCAAGGTGGCGTCAAAAGCGCCGGGCTTTCGGTGTCGTAACGGCGACGCTCCCGTATGCGTGGCCGCCGGAGCGGCGCCCAATGGAACGATGAACGCCCCGACGGATCGCGAATGGAGCCGGCGGTGCACGGTCGTGGTCGCCGCGGCCGGCTACGGCAAGACCGTCGCCGTGCGAGGCTGGCTGGGCGACCGCCCGGTGCGGTGGTGCGACGGCCCGGATGTGGCCGCCCTGGCGACGACGGGCCCGGAGTGGCTCACCTCCATCGGCGACCGATCCGCGACCGACCTGCCCGCCGACGAACCGGGCTGGCTCATCCTCGACGACGTGCCGCGACTCTCCCGCCGACGGCTACAGTCCCTGCTGGACACCCTCGAACAGCTGCCCCCGCACCTCAGGGTCGTCCTGGTGACCCGTCACCCGCCGACACTGCCCCAGCGGCAGTCGGGGCTGCTCGCCGAGCACGGTCCGACGGATCTCCGGCTCTCGCTCGACCAGGTAACCTCCGTCCTCGCCGCCGACCACAGCCCCACCGACCCGGCGCTCGCGGCCCGGATCCACGCCGCGACCGGTGGCTGGCCGGCACTGGTCACCCTGGCCGCCCGCACGGCCGCTGCCGCCGGCCCGAACCGGCACGACCCGACCGAGCCCGGAACGCTCCTGGAGTCCTACCTGGTGCGGGAGGTGTTCGCGGAGCTGCCGCCGGAAGTCCACCGACTGCTGCGGGACGCGGCGCACCTCGACCCGATCCACCCCGACCTGGCCGGCGTCCTCGGGCACCGGCACGGTGGTCGTCAAGTCGACCACCTGGCCCGCGCCGGCATTCTCGTCCCGGTGACGGCGGGCGGGCACACGTACCGGATGGTGCCGGTCGTGGCCGGCGTCGCCCGCCGCCGTCTGCCCCTGGGCGCGGCGGCGACGCAACACCTGCACGCGAGAGCAGCAGCCTGGTACGCGGAGCACGGGCACCTCGTCCCGGCCCTCCGGTCGTACGGCAGATCCGGTGTCGCCGAGGCGGCGGCGCCGGTCCTCGACGGCCACGGCGCGGAGCTGATCGCCTCGGGCGGCGCCGAGGCCGTCGTCGACGCCTACCAGGCCCTACCCGAGCACGCCCGGTCCGACGCGCTGCGGCTGCTCTACGGCGAAGCGCTGCAGATGCGGGGCGACTTCGACGCCGCACTCGCCGTGTACGCCGCGTTGGACGCTCGACGGGAGGCCCTCCCGGCCGGACTCGCCTGGCAGTACGGCCTCGTGCACTACCTGCGTGGCGAACCGCAGACCGCGCTCGAGGTCTTCCAGCGCGGTCAGCTCGACCCGCACCCGTCCACCGACAACGTGCGGCTGCTCGCCTGGACCGCCTCGGCGCAGTGGACGACCGGGAACGCCGAGGCGTGCCGGGACAACGCCGAACGCGCCCTCGCGGCAGCGACAGCCGTCGGCGGCGACGCCGCACTCGCCGCCGCGCACACCGCGCTCGCCCTCGACGCCAAACTGCGCGGCGACCGGCCGGCCGCCGACGAGCACCACGAGAAGGCGCTGCGGGCCGCCGAGTCGGCGCGGGACACCATCCAGGTGACCCGGATCCGCGCCAACCGCGCGTCCGCCCTGGTCGGCGAGGGCCAGTACCTCGAAGCGCTGGCCGAGGTGCGACCCGCTGTGGAGTTGGCGCACCGCAACGGGCACGCCGCGATGCTCGCGTTGGCGCTCTGCAACGAGGGCGCGGCCTACTTCCGCCTCGGTCAGCTCGCCGAGGCCATCGAGTGCTACGAACGCGCCGTGCCGTTGCTGCAGCGCATGGGCTCGCGCAAGGTGGCGTACCCCCTGGTGGGCATCGGCGACGTGCACGCCCTGCGGGGCCGCGCCACCCTGGCCCGCGCGGCGTACGAGGAGGCGCTGCGCGCCAGCGAGCCCGTCGACGACCACCAGATCCAGGTGCCGGCGCTCGCCGGACTGGCCCGGGTGCTGGCCAGCGAGGACGGCGCTGCGGCGTTCACCCTGGCCCAACGCGCCGTCGAGCTGGAACGCGGCCCCGACTCGGCGACCGCCCGACTCGCGCTCGGCTGGGTGGCGCTGGAGATCGGCGACCACGAGCGGGCCGCCACGGTGGCGCTGATGGCGTCCACCGCCGCCCGGCTGCACCGGGACCGCGCGGCGCTCGCCGAGGCGTTGGAGCTTCGCGGGGCCGCCGCCGTCGACGTCGACGACACCCGCCAAGCCTGGCGGGAGGCCGCGGCGACGCTGCGCGACATCAGGTCCGCCGTGGCCGCGGACCGACTCGCGGTGCTGCTCAGCCGGCTGCCCGGCGCCGATCCCCAGGAACGCGTCGACGCTCTCCTCGCCACCGAGCGGCTGACCGCTGCCGGCGTACCGCCGCCGACGCTCCGCCGGCACGGCCCGTGCCGCGTCGCACAGGTCACCGTCCGCACCCTCGGACGCTTCGAGGTGTACGTGGACGGCGCGCAGGTGCTGGCCACCGCCTGGCAGTCCCGCAAGGCACGGGACCTGCTGCGGATCCTCGCCTCCCGGCGGGGTCGCGCGGTGCCCCGGGAGCAGCTCGGCGAGATGCTCTGGCCCGCCCAGGACCCGGAGCGGGTCGGTCACCGGCTGTCCGTGGCCCTGTCCACCCTCCGCGGTGTCCTCGACCCGGAGCGCCGTACGTCGACCGACCACTTCGTCATCGCCGCGCATCCCAGCCTGGCGCTCGACGTCGATCACGTCGAGCTGGATGTCGAGGAGTTCCTCACCGAAGCCGCACACGGCTTCCGGCTGGCGGAGCACGGTGAGACCGACGACGCACGCGCCACGCTCCTGCTCGCCGAGCAGCGCTACCGGGGCGACTTCCTGGAGGACGAGCCGTACGACGACTGGTCCCGTCCGACCCGCGAGGAGGCACGTCGGGTCTACCTGCGCGTCGTCCGCAAGCTGGCCGCGCTGGCCCCCGGCGTCGACGAGACCGTCCGCCACCTCGGCCGCGCCCTCGAACTGGAGCCCTACGACGAGGGTGTGCACGGCGAGTTCGTCCGGACGTTGACGGCTGCGGGCCGGCACGGCGAGGCCGCCCAGGCGTACCGACGCTACGTGGAGGCGATGTCCTCGATCGGCGTACCGGCGCGGTCGCGAGGCGAGCTGTGGGGCACCGTCGACACCACCAATACCCCCCAGGGGTAGCCTAGGCGGTACGGATGCGGGAACGGGTGTTTCTCGTCGTCGGCTACGACGGGGCAGAACTGCGCGACATCGCCTGCGTCACGGCGGGGCCCTGAACGCGGGATCCGCGCTGCGTGATCCACTCGGGTTCCTGGAAGTCGGGCCACCATCCGCGCATCGATACCGCAGCTTCACGGAACCCGAGTCGATCAGACCCTCGGTGACGACGAAGGTGGTCGCCCGGCCGGGGCTGGCTGACGGCCAGTCAGCCGGTCTCCCGTGCCAGGCGGTACAGGGGCATGAGCCAGCAGGTCTTCGCCGACCGGATCCGCAAGTCGAAGAGCTGGGTGGACAAGGTCGAGCGCGGCGTCCGCACCCTCGATCGACTCTCGGTGATCGAGACGGTCGCCGGGGCCCTCGGTGTCGCCCCCGACGTCCTGCTTGCCGACAGCGCGCCACGCGAGCAGGCCGCCGACACCGGCGGCGACGTGGAACGGGTCCGCGCGGCCCTCGCTCGCTACGACATGCCCGGCTCCGGCAACGACGACCGACCAACGCCGTCGATGGCCCAGCTCGACAACCAGGTGGGGTACGCGTGGACGGCGTACCGCCACGGTCGTCACCAGGCACGGAAGCGCCACCAGCGGTAACGCCTGGCACCTGCTCCCCGCCGAACATCGGGCAGCCCACCTGATCGACATCGCCCACGCTCACCTCGACAGTGGAGACGCAGGCGCTGCCGGCCGGGCCCTGGTCACCGCCGATCGCATCGCACCTGCGGAGACACGGATCCGCCCCGCCGCCCGGGAAGCGCTGACCTCCGTGCTCCGTGCCGGACCAACGGCGGCCGACGTGGTCCGCCTGGCCGGCACCATCGGACTGGCCCGGCAATAGGTGCTCAGGACGTCAGCTCGCCGTGCCGGGCCATACCGTTACGCGGATCTTCCACCCGCCACTGATGGGTTCGACGAATTCGACGAAGGCGACATGCAGGTCACCTCGCGTGCGGACGCAGTACCGGCTCCCCTTGATGTATCTGGAGTCGGTCGTCGCGAAGCTGCCGAGCAACGAAAGGCAGTCCTGCCGTTGCGGTGCGCCGGACCGATCCCACCTCGCCAGGCCCGACCAGGCTGGGTAGCTGCGTATCGAGTTGCCGCCGTCGTAGATGTCGATGCTCGGATCCGGGCCCGTGGCGACCGTCGCTGGGTCCGCGTCGAGGTCGACACCGTTGTTGTTGAACAGCAGCTCGTAGGGGCCCACGGCGGTGCTCTGCACCGAATCGACATGCGTCGGTGTTGTCGGGGCAACAGCCGGGCCCGCCGAACTGGGCGCGGCGCTGGGCGCAGCAGCACCTTGCGGACCGTTGGCTGCGCCGAAGCCGCCGACCTGATAGACGAAGGCTGCGACGCCAACGATCGCGGTGACCAGGCCCGCGATGGCGGTGAGCATGCCGACCATCGATTCCCAGAACGGTGCCCGCAGTCCGGAGCGCTGCCGCGGATCGCTCACACTCATCCTCCCGCCACGGGCCCTTCGCGCTGATCATCGCACGACCCGACCACTCGGCCCCGCCCGGCGACCGACGCCTTCGGCGCTCCCGGACATCGACAGTCGTAGGATGCCCGGCGTGGGATATTCGGTGTGGCCCTCCGGCCGTCTGCACCTACCGGAGTCGGATGACCTCGCGGCGGCCGCCGCCGCCAAGCTCGCCATGGCCGAACACGGTGGTTGGTACGAACCCGATGCGTCTCGGTCGGACGAAACACTCGTCGACCTGGCGTGCGAGGCACGAGCGTCCATCACCCGCGACGGCGACTGGATCGAGTTCGATCATGACGACGAGGGTGACCCCAAGTGGTCGAACCAGGCCACTGCCTTCTACGTCGCCATCGCGCCGTTCGTCCGTTCCGGAGTCGTCACCATCGAAGGCGAGGACGGCGCTCGCTGGTCCTACACCTATGCGGCTGGGCAGATGACTCAACAGGGCTGGAACGGTTGGGACGGATCCGTCGAGCCGTTCGGCACGTACGTCGATCACCCATAGGTGCCGCGGCCCTGGTCCCTTTCGGACCGCCTGGCACGTTGCACTTTCGTACGACCGCTCCTCGTGGTCGTTGCTGGCGGACCGGGCTGGATCGCCCCGGACCGCGGCTGCTGACCTGCGCTATCCCGAGTCGCGCTGACGTCGCCGCAGCAACACTGCTGACACCAGACTGCCCACACCGACGACCGCCCACGCTGCGGCAAATGCCCAACGCCACGGCGAGGGGTCTCCGATGGCCACGACCACCCACCCGGCGGCCAGGAAGAGCCAGATGCCTCCCATGACGAAACCCTGCTTCGGCGTCTTTGCTGTCTGCCACCACGGGTTTTTGGCTGGCTTCATATAGGCGATCTTCGCACCCATCACGGACCCGCGCCGCCCTGCCACCTACCGCGCCTCGGCGTGAAGCCATATCCACCGCGAGTCCGCAGATCGTGGAACGGACCTCGTCGGCCCACGGGGCAACCGACGCCCGATCGACACCTACGCCAAGCCCTGACCGGGCGGCGGGCGGTGCTGCTGCGGTCTCAGTGCGGACCTCTGCCCGGATGTCGATGCTGTTCGCCTGGTACGTCGACAGCATGGCTGAACAGGGGAAACTGTTGGTGGGCCGGAGGTACCACCATGCGAACCACACCGCCACGATCGCCGGTGACCCGCTACCGCTGACTTTGCCCAGCTCACGGGCGTCAGGCGGTGCCCGATGAACCCGGGCCGACCGACCGACCCGCCGGTGCGGTTCGCTGATGCGGAAGAGATCAACCCGTTCCAACTCCTTCTCGATCTTCATGACCATGCCGTTGCTGGGACGCCGGAATCCGGACTCGATGACGTCCTGGCGGAGCTGGCGTTGTCCGCTGCGGTGGTGTCCTGGTGGACTCGCTGGCAACCCTCGACGATCCACTCCGCTCTACGGGCGGGCGCGGACCTGACGGACATCGCGGAAGCGACCGGTCTCGACGCCGGCGACGTCGTCGACCGGTGGCGGCGATGGGCTGATGTCCAGACGCGGCTGGACATCAGCGGACGTCCGTCCGTGGACCCCGTCGAGGTTCAGGCCATCGAGCGACGGCTCGGGTCGGGAATGGTTCGATGATGCCGACCCGGCTTGCCCGAGACGTGAGCACGGTGGCGGTGGCCGGGATTGCTGCCTGGTCGTCGTGGAGTCACATGGTCGCCGTGGCGTTGAGGTTCGGTGAGCGTCCCGAGGTCGCCTACGTGCTGCCGCTGTCGGTCGACGGGATGCTGGTCGTCGCGTCGGCGGCCATGGTCGAGGACAAACGCGCCGGCCGGAGGGTCCGCTGGTCAGCCCGGACGGCGTTTGTGGTCGGGGTGGCCGCCAGCGTGGCGGCGAATATCGCCGCCGCCGAGCCAAGCCTCGGAGCGCGGATCGTGGCGGCGTGGCCGGCGGTAGCGTTACTGCTGGTCGTGGAGATGCTGACCAGATCCACCCCAGTCCTAGAGTTAGGATCTCAGCGGGATGATCTGGCCGCCGAGGACGGTCCCGCACGTCGGCGACAAGCGCTTACTGATGTCGAGCAAGCAACACCGTCCGCGTCGGAGATTGGCAAGCCGCCAGAGGGAGTCCAGCCGGTTCCTGTCGTCGAACGTTCGACGGCAGGTGGTGAACCAGCAGAGCCGCTGCGGCGTTCCGCCGGGACCACGCGGGATCGGCGTCGGGAATCCGGTAAGCGGACAGCAGACACTGTCGCCCGGCTACGCGCCGAACGTCCTGACGCAAGCCTGATCGAGGTTGCCTCCGCTGCCGGCGTATCACCACGTCACGTACGGCGCCTCATCGCCGACGAACTCGAAAGCACCCGGACCAACGGCGCATCCCATCCGATCAAGGAGCAGCAGTAGAAGGGGTGGGCTGCTCCGTCGACTGGGCATCGCGGCGGTCGATGGGCCCGTGGTGATAGACGGTACTCATCAACTCGGGGATGCGGTCGGTGTCGCTGCGGTCGATCGCCTTCTCGGCAACATCCAACTCGCGCAGGCGCTCGCAGTACCTCAGATACCGATGGACGACAGGGAGGACCAAGAGGAGGACGATGACCACCTGCCAGGGCGCGCCGGCCAGCGCGACGGCGCCCATGCCAGACGGTACGGCGAGGAGTTGCCAGGAGTCGATCTGGGTCATAGCGGGCCCTCCGTCGTCATGGAGGTAGAGTAACACCGCGCCGCTAACACCGTCAGACCTAATTTTCGGAGCCGGCATGATTGATCCACCCCTCCTGCTGTCAACATCGCACCGACTTGTCCGACTTTTGACCGAGTCCGTCTCGGACCATCTCAACGGCGCGGGGTCGCTGCAGGCGGAGCTGCGCGCGAGCTACGACCGAGCATTCTCGGCAGGACTGACGGCGGCGCGCTGGGAGGAGTGGCGCGACGAGCAGGTGGAACAAACTGCTATCGGATGGCTGCTCGGCACGGTCTTTGCCCGCTACGCGGAGGACAACGGACTACTCGCAAGGGCAGCTCCAACTGTCGATGCCAGAAGCTGGTGGCTGTCGCGCTTCTCCTCGCTGGCGAACGCGCTGGCGACGGCGCCGGCCCAGCTCTGGCCCGCACACTCCCACATGATGCCCGAGGATGGAGCCCAGCTGCTGATCGACTTCTGGCAGCAGCACGGAGAAGGCGGGGGCCGCCCCGCAATCGATCTCCGTGTCACGGATCTGGACACAGGGTTCCTTGGCGACCTCTACCAAGATCTCTCAGAACACGCTCGACGTCAGTACGCGCTTCTCCAGACACCGGTCTTCGTAGAAGAGTTCATCCTAGACCAGACGCTCGAGCCCGCTGTCGAGCGCTTCGGCCTAGACGACCTCAAGGTCATCGATCCCGTCTGCGGCTCAGGGAGTTTCCTGTTGGGTGCCTTCGCGCGCCTCCTGCGGCATTGGGCTACCGCCGCACCGAACATGACAAAGGTTGAACGAGTCCGTCGTGCACTTGGAGCGGTGCACGGCGTCGACCTGAACCCGTTCGCGGCGCAGATCACCCGGTTCAGACTCCTCGTTGCGGCCAGGCGGGCTTGCGGGAGTTCATCAAGATTGAATAGTTCGACCGCCGACTGGCCAATAAATGTCGCCACCGGCGACTCGCTCCTAGCGAAAGGCGACGACTTCGATACGCATCCCGGCCTGCTGACCCCCGGCCAGTATCACGTGGTGGTCGGAAATCCGCCGTACCACACGGTCAGGGACCAAGCCCTCAACGCACGGTATCGAGAGCGTTACAACACCTGCGCCGGAAAGTACGCCCTCACGGTGCCATTTATTCAGCGCTTCTTCGAACTGGCTCGCAACGAAGGCAAAGAGGAAGCAGGGTATGTAGGCGCATTGGCAGCCAACTCATTCGCGAAGCGCGAGTTCGGCCGCAGGCTGGTGGAGAAGTATCTCTCAGAACGCGTTACTCTAAGTATGGTGGTGGACAGCTCCGGCGCCTTCATACCTGGACACGGCACCCCCACACTAATCTTGTTTGGCCGTAGCGTTCCCAACCTGGAATCAGACTCCGTGCTCATCGTCGCAGGCCTCCGCGGCGAGCCAAGCAGACCTGTCGATCCGGAGAATGGTTTAGTCTGGCAGTCAATTCTACGCCACGCGCATCAAGGCGGCGGAGCTGACCGGTGGACCGAATCGCGTATCGTCGGCCACGCCGCACTGCAGTCATTTCCTTGGCAGCTAAGCGGAAGTCAACCATCTGCCGTGATGCAGCGCCTACCCAGCAACCAAGCGTTGAGTGAAGCCGTTACACGGATCTCATACTTGGCCAGCACTGGCGCCGACGAAATCTTTACCGCACCTCGCCGCGACTGGACGAGGCAGCACACCGAGCAGGAATATATAGTTGATGTCGTGTCTGGATCCGATGTACGTGACTGGACAGCAACTCCCGGCCGCTCGGCGTTTTTTCCACGCACGCGTGAGATGCGAACAGTCGACCTCAGCAAGTTGCCGGGCCATCACCAAAGGCTCTGGCCATTTCGCACCCTGTTAGGGAATCGTCCGGATTACTCGGGACGATCGTACTTCGAAAGCAACCGGGCTTGGTATGACTGGCATTCTGTAGCCGGGAGCCCCACAGGCCATCCTTTAAGGATTGTTTTTGCGTGGGTCTCAACTCACCCCCACTTTGCCGCTTTGGATGACGCCATCGCTCTGCCCTCCGCGCCGGTCATTGAACTCGGCCCACAAAGCTCGTCAACCGAACGGGCCGATTTGATAGCGCTGCTGAACAGCTCAACGGCTTGCTTCTGGCTTAAGCAGGTCAGCAATAGTAAGGGTGTGTCGAGTAGCCACAAGAGCACGGGCGGCGGTGGCGAGCCATGGGAGGCCGTCTACGAATTCACCCCCGGCAGATTGAAAGAGCTGACCCTGCCGCTGGATTCAGCCACAAGCTTTGGTGAGGAGTTAGCCTGGCTGGCCAGGGAGGTAGAAGGGTGTACGCCAGCCAAGACTATTGCCGCCGACACCCCTTCGGCGCATCGTCTAGCCGAGGCGCGCAGGCGCTGGAATAGACTCCGAGCCCGCATGGTCGCCCTTGCCGAAGAGCAGGACTGGGAAATTTACGCTCGCTATGGACTGCTGCCCGAGCAGACTTTGGCTCCCGGACTCGCAGACATTCCCCTCCTAATGCCAGGCGAGCGAGCATTCGAGATCGCGCTTGCTCGTGAAGTTGAAGAGGGAAGGGGAACGACGCAGTGGTTCGTGCGGCACGGCATTGCACCTGTTGTCGATATTCCAGATCATTGGCCCAGCCAGTATCGTGAACTCGTAGAAGCTCGGATCCAGGCGATCGCAACTTACGGTCACCTCAACGTACTCGAAAGCCCCGAAAACAAACGGAGGTGGGCGACGCCCGGCTGGGAAGCGATGCAACAACAAGCCCTACGCGACTGGCTACTCGACCAATGTGAACGCCCCGCACTCTGGTACAACACAGAAGACAGCCGCCGAGCTTCTCAGGTCCAGACCGTCTCGTCGCTTTGGGAAAAGCTTCGGCTCAACCGTTCAATAGTCGAAGCCGCATCACTATACGCGCCAGGCAAAAATCTCGTGGAAGTTCTTCGCGAGCTACTTGCAGACGAGACCGTACCCTGCCTTGCCGCGACGCGCTACAAGGACAGCGGAATATCCAAGCGCGCCAACTGGGTTAGGGTTTGGCAACAACAGCAGATCGAGGATAAGGCCCGGGCGTCCGGAGACGATCACGCTGCGCGTGATATCCGCAGAAGGACAGCGGTGCCACCGAAATTTGCGGCGGGAGACTTCCGGAAGCCCAGCTATTGGCGACTACGCGGAAAGAGCGACATGCCGTCTGAGCGTTTCTTCTCGTATCCAGCGGTTACTGACAGGGAAGGGGGTCCAGTTCTGGGCTGGTCGGGGTGGGACCATAAGGAACGAGCCCACGCGCTGACGGCCATGATCGAAAAGGCGCTCGCAGGCGGGAAGGAGGATCCTGATGCACTGATCGCGCTAGTAGCCGCCGCACAAGAACTGTTAGAAATCCATGATCTTACCGATACCAAGGCGGCTCCTGTCGAAGGTTCCAACCGCATGCCTTTGGACGACTGGCTCAATCGGATCGGCGCCACGCATGAGAGTATTCGAAGGTGGCGCCCAAAGCCCGCGAAGCGAGGGCGACCGCCGAAGAGTTCTGCAGGATAATCTTGGGCAGACCGAACGGGGCAACGCTTCGTCGTCCTCGACGCCCGCACCGGCAAGGGCCGGGAAAAGCGCTCCCAGCCTCACGCCGTGGCGCGTCAACGAACACGCCGCCGTCGCCAGCCCACCGGATGCCAGCGGCAGGGTGCGGATCTACCGCGCCACCAGCCGACCGTGCACGACGCGAGCCAGCCGTGGATGCTCACAGCCGAGTGTGTCGCGTCGCAGTGGCCATCCTTCATGACCCGTCAGTTGGTCTGTCCGGTCGGTAGGTGCCGGCCGATGTAACCGACATAGATCCGTCCGCTCCGCGCCGTGTCGTCGTAGTAGTGCATGCGGGGGCTGATCATTGCGGACTTAACGATCTTGAAGTGTGCACCCATGAAGATCCTGCCCACTTGAACAACGGAGGCGGGCACGGGAAGAAGCCGTTTCCTCCGGAACGCCGGGTTGGTTCGGACCTCCTCGCTTTCGTCACGGGCGTGTCGTCGCGTCGGCCAGTCGTGGCAGCCATCTGGAGTGTTCTCCAGGAAGCCATGCACGTCGCGATCCCAGCGCCCGTCTGCCTTCGCCGCTGCATAGTCTTGGAGCACCAACAACGCGTCCCAGGTCTTCGAAGCCCAGGCGCCAAGGGGGTCTTTGCTGTCGAGTTCCACAGCGCAGTCAGGATCGCCCGTGAACACGACGTGCTGGAGTCTTGGCAGCCAACGGAGCAACTCACCGAAGCTGTCCGGCCGGGCGACGTCCGATTCCGATGGCTGCGCCGTCCAGGCCACTTCTGCTTGCCCCATGGAAGCCAGCCGGTGGCGCAGCGTCCGTTCAGTCTCCGCGGACCGGGTCAGGCGTTCAACCGCGTCCCGGTTCTCGATCTGCTCATCATCCAGCTGCCACTTGACGTCGTGATACGCCTTCTGTGTCTCATCGAGTTCGGCCTGGAGCTGCGCAAGTCGGGATGCAATGTCGTTCTGTGCCTCCTGCGATGACCGACCGACCTCAATCAGACGCACGAGCTCGTCGATCCGGTCGACGGTCAGGTCATCGATTCCTACCTTGATCTTCAGGTAGTCCAGCAACATGCCTTGCTGCGCGCTGGCGTCAGCTTGCCGGCGCTCACTCTCTCGCGTCTCGACGGCCGCCGCCTGGGGTTGCGACGGAACGAGCGACGGCCGCTTCGGACTGACGTCGCCGAGCCGGTGCACCAACATGTCGTCGGCGATGCGTTCCAGCATCCGGTGTACCCGCGCTACCGATGCGGGTAGCGGCTGTTCGAGAGCCTGCAGTTGGGCGTTGGAGGCGAGGACCCGCGCGAGCCGGGGCTGTTCGTTGTCGTCGGCAATCCGTTCGGCGCTCAGGACCCGGTGCCGCAGCCCGTCGACGACCGAGTCCGGTTGAACCTGATAGCGATAGGTCCGAAGACGGCCGGGCAGTACGGCGTGTGCCTGACCGAGCCGGGCGTTGAGCAACTGCGTGGCCTCCCCGTCCAGCACGTAGCACGAGGACATACCGATGGTGAACCGGGTCAGGTTGGCGATCCGGTTCGTCCACGGGACTGACGGCAGCGAGTCGTCGTTGCCTGCGACGAAGACGACACCTCGTCGCTCGGTGTCGATGAGCGCTCGATGGACCTCGTCGACTTCGTCGCCGCGGATGACGATTGGTCGCGTCGTCAGGCGTGCGGCACCGTCCCAGGCATCGATGATTTCCAGGATGGGGGCGAAAAAGCGGGGGGTGCCTGCGAGGCGGGGGCGGCTGCGTGGGTCCTCGCTGTCGGGGTCAGGTGATTCGATGTCGATCCAGGCCCACGCCGCCCGCTCTCTCGCGTTGGGCGCATGTACGGTCAGTTGAATGATCCACTGCCCGTCCGGCTTCGTTTCGACGATCCGTACGCGCGTTGATGTCGACCCATCCTGCCCCTCGTGCTGCAGTAGGAGGGCCCTGACGTTGTCGCCGATGGTCGCCCACCGATTCTCTTGAAGCGCGGACGGATCCCAGCCCTTGGGGCCCGCGATCCAGCGGTCGAGTTGTTCCCGTACCAGTGGCTGCAGGTGGTTCCGTTCGCGGTGGGTCGTGAACACAGACCTGAAACCGAGCATTCGCGCCGTCCCGAGGGGTTACAGGCGAGAGGGCTGCGCCGAACGCGTCGCCGCACTCGCTCGATGCGGCCCTCGCTGGCCTCCGCTTGCTACTCCAGCACCTGGTCTCGGTTCGGAAGCTGGAGTAGCAGCGGCGGTGTCGGGGCCGGCATCTGGACTAGGAAGAATCAATCCGCTTGCTTGCTGGTCACCGAGATGAGCTGTTGATCATGGTGCGGATTCCAGGTCATTGAGGAGCGCGTGTACAGGTGCCCAGCACATCCGCACCGTGTCCAGGTCGGGCACGAGCCCGTAGTCGATCTGGTGACGAGGGTGCACGAAGTTGCGGTAGTCCCGGACCTTCTCCATGAAGTCCTTGGCGTCGGTCTGAACCCACTTCTGTCGGTGCGCGTACTCGAGGAGCAGGTGAAGGCCCGCTCGTTCGGCCCGAACCCGTCGGCCGTTCCGGTCGACCAGGCCGCTCCTGCGTACGGTCTCGTCGCGGTCAGTCACCACGACGTGCAGCAGGCCTTCGACGAAGCTGCCGATGCCGATGATCGCCAGTGCGTAGGCTCCGTTGTTCTGGCAGATCGACGCTTCGTCGGCGCGGGCCATGAGGATGTCGGTCGCCTTGCTGTTGGGAGATAGTCGTCGCACCCGCTCGTGGAGGTCCGGCGGCGGCCCGTACAGGGGAACGTCGCTGCTCTGGCTGATCTGACCGAGCACGGGGCGCCCGCCGACGTAGGTGATGGTGAGCTGCTCGGGAGCCAGGATGCGGTTCAGCTCCTGTGCGATCGGTTCGGCGGCCTCGACGCCGCCGTCGTACTCCAGCGGATCACCGATGCGACAGAGCAGCCGATCGAGTGCGGCGGCATCATCGGCACGGGAACGGAGTACTTCTGTCAACCAGGGGATCCGCGGAGAGCCGTCGTACTGCGGTTCGCCGGGCCACCGGACCCTGTGCAGGAACCGCTCGATCTGCGTGCCGGTTCGCTCGTAAGGGCCATCGACGTCGCAGATCAGGCGGGCGATGCGTTCCAGAGTGAGCGGGTCGAGGGCAATCATCGGGACACCTCCCGGTCGGCGCGCTGCTGCGCGATGTCGAGTGCTTCGGTCAGGCGCTGGAGGATGATTGAGCCGCGCTTGCGGAAGCCAAGTTCGCTCATGGCCTCCTGAAGGCGCTCATCCCGATCACGCTGAAGCTGGTCGCTCACCAGCCAGGTGCAGATCTGTACCAGCTGTTCCCGCGTGTAGTCGGTGATCCGCAGACCGATCGGCACGTCGGGACGTGGGCCACGGCGGGTCGCCGGCGGCGTCGATGGCTGGGCGGGCCGGCGTGCCGGCGGTACGGGGTGACTCCTCGCGGCGTGGTTGCCGCGGTCGACCGCCTGCTTCCAGCGGGCGATGAGTCGGGCTGTCTGGCCTGTCGGATCCACGTACCAGTCGGTCGACCAGATGCGGTGGAACTCCCACCCGAGGCGCTCGAGGTGTTGCTGGCGCAGCCGGTCCCGGTCCCGGGCGCTGTGTGCCTGGTGGTACGAGTGACCGTCGGTCTCCACGGCGAGGACCATGCGGCCGGGCTGGTCCGGATGGGCGAGGGCCAGGTCGATGCGGTAGCCGGAGACGCCCCACTGCGGCACGGCGTTGATGCCCTGCTGCTGGAGAGCCTTCAGGACGCTGCGTTCGAGGCCGTTGAGCTCGACCCCGGTGTGCTGTCGCGCGCCGAGGTCGCCGCCGAGGTCAACGAACTCCAGGTAGCGGCGGAGCAGTTCGGGTCCGCGGTTCCGTGTCGCCGCGGTCTGGTTCGGGTCCATGTCGTGGTGGGAAAAGGCGCTCACCACGGTCATCCGACTCCGCGCTCGGGTTACCGCGACGTTGAGGCGCCGCTCACCGCCTTCTTGGTTGAGCGGTCCGAAGCGCAGCGGAAGTCGACCGTCTCTGGTCTTGGCGTAGCCGATGCTCAGGATGATGGCGTCCCGCTCGTCGCCCTGGACGTTCTCCAGGCTCTTGATGAAGAACCGCTGGCTCGCGGCCTGGTCCTGGGAGAAGAAGTCGTCGAGATGCTCGTGCTCGCGGCGTCGGCTGCGCAGAGTGGCTTCAATCCGCAGGGCGTGCTTCTGCCCCATCGTGATGACCCCGAGGCTCTCGTTCGGTCGCTGCTCGGCGTGCTCGAGGATCAGCTCGACCGCCCGGTTGACCTCCTCGGTTGATGAGCCGCTCTGACCGGGGGCCACACGGCCGTCTACCGTCTCCAAGCGCAGCGGGCTGTCGACCTGCACGCCAGGGAACGTGACGAGGGACCGGTTGTAGATCTCGACGTTCGAGAACGCAATCAGGCGCTCGTCTCGGCTGCGGTAGTGCCAGGTCAAGCGGTACCGGTCCGAGATGAGGCCACCGAGGACGTCAAGAACGGACTCGTAGTCCTCGAGGCTCTCGTCGCCGAGATCATCGTCTTCGCCAGCCGGGCTCTGCTGAACGAGGCGCCGGAAGAACGGCGTGGGTGGGAGCTGCTTCGGGTCGCCGGCCACGACGAGCTGGGTGCCCCGCATGATCGAGGCGACCGCGTCGTGCGGCTCGATCTGGCTCGCCTCGTCAAAGATCACCACGTCGAAGGACCGCTCGGGCGGCAGGATGCGGCTGACCACCAGTGGCGACATGGCCCAGCACGGGAACGCGGCGAGGAGCACCTCCGGTGCGCTGCTCAGCAGCTTCCGAAGAGAGAGGTGCCGGCTCTTCTTGGCCGCCTCCCGCCGGACGAGGCCGTTCTGGTCGGGATAGGCGTCTCGGGCCTTCCGCAGGTTCACTGCCACGTTGCGACGCACGTGCCGGGCGGCCATCTCGATGTGCCGGCTGTCCGCGACACGGAAGTCCTGGACCACCGTGGCATGCTGCTGCCCGACGAACTGACCGAGGTACGGGACCCGCATGCGCATCTCGTCGAGGACCACCTGCAACCAGGAGCGCAACAGGGTGTCGGCTGCCTCGTCGCTCGAGACCTGCCGGGTGGCCAGGTCGTCGAGCATGTGGCTCAGCCCTAGCGAGCGGAACAGCTGCTGCTGCTTGTTTAGATCGGGCATCAGGAACAGCGTCTCGCGGTCGGCGTTCAACTCGGCGAGCGTGTTGGCCGCGGTGGTGGTGGTTCCACGCTCAAGGCCGTCGATCCGGGCACATGCCGCCACCGCGGCGAGGTGGTTCCGCACCTGCGTGAAGGACGACATGCACAGGTCGGCGCCCGCCAGAGCAGTGGGTGCGCTGTCCTGACGGCTGAGCTTCCGCCACCGCTCACGCTGGTCCACTGCGGCGACCAGGCCCTGATACATCTCGGATCGCTTCCGGGGAGCGGCCGGACAAGTCCGCCGCAGCTCGCGGCGCAGTTGGAACCGGCGGAAGATCCCGAGCGGCTCCGAACGGCGCGGCCGGGATCGCCCAGGTGCTGTCGCATAGACGAAGTCGTCCAGATCCGGGCCGAAGACCTGCTCGCCGTAGCTAGCGATGGTGAGGTCGACCTCGCTGAGCAGTTCGAACAGGTCCCTCCACGCAGCGAGGTCGTCTGGCACGTCCAGCCCTGCGCGGTCGACCAGGTCCCGGATCTGGCGCTGTGCGCCCTGCAGGGCACCAGCCGCGAGCTCGTCGAGATGCACCAGCACCTTGCCGACATCGTCTGGGGTGCGGATAGCGGCCTTCGCCCACGGCGACTCCCCGCGCCAGATCCTCAGCCCGCCACGATCCACGAACGTCCGAAGGTCCTCCCGCGCGGACTCAAGCTTCGACCGGTCAAGGTTCCGCAGCTCGGACGCGCGCAGGTTGTAGCCGCTGACGTCGCAAGTCGGAAGCGCGAGGAGCTGCTCGATGACCTGAAACGCGCTCACCCCCCAGGGCTGCCGTACCTCGTGCAGCTCGGCCGGGTGCCGTTTCGCCGCGGCCCGGCGGCTGTGCAGGCGGCGGTGCAGTTCGTCGGTGTCGACGGGTGGTTCGGTGCCGGCTTGAGTGAGGACGTTGGCGATGCGCTGGGCGACCTGCCGTTTACTGATCTTGCGGTCGTGCAGGTCGAACACCAGATTATCGAGCCCGGCGTCGCCAAGGCGGTTCATCACCGCTTCGATGGCAGCCCGCTTCTCGGAGACGAACAGCACGCTACGACCCATCGCGGCCATGTACGCGATGATGTTCGCGATCGTCTGGCTCTTACCCGTGCCGGGTGGACCCTCAATGACCACATGTCGGCCGGACAGCACCGCGTCGATCGCCGACTGCTGAGAGGAATCCGCGTCGTGGACCAGGAACTCCTTGGCCGGATCAATCCGATCGGCACTGGAGCTGGGCTCCTGAGCTTGCTCCGTGCGCAACTGTTGCCGAGCGTCGCGGTCGCCCGCCATTGCGCCGATCACCGGATGTGAAGCCAGCAGCTCGGCTGAATTGCGCAGGTCCTTGACCATGGCCAGCTTGTCGAAGCTGAAGACGCCGGCAACCACCGCGGGCTCGAGCCGAAGAGACAGGCCGCTGGGAGCTACTGCGTCGGCGATCAGCTGGTAGGCGGCGCTCAGCTGCTGGTCTGGGTCAGCGATCTCGGACAGCATCGCGCTCAGCTTCTCGCCCAAGGCGCTGATGTCCGCCTCCACGCCGTACTGCCGCTCAAGCGCGTACAGGAGGACGGGATTGATCTCAGGTGACTCTGACAGCTCCAGCGTGAAGTCATTCTCGGTCGCCGTCCTGCTGTCCAGCGCAAGCTGCTGCAGGATCAGCGGCGCCCGCAGCGGTTGCATCGGCACGGACCCGCGGGTGTACGAACCGACCATGCAGAGCAGACCGCGGGTCACCCAACCGGCCTGGATGCCCTGCTCCTCCTCCAGCTCGACCAGCTTCCGGCGGAGGCTGCGCGCAGTGTTGCAGGCGGTGTTGTGACGGTCCTGGTCCGGGAACAGCGTCCGTAGGCGAACCTTCTGTCCCCGGAGCAGATCGGCGACCGCGCCGGCAGCCGCCTCGGCGAGATCGAGGGTGGTGGTCTGTCGTTCCTTGAAGTAGAGCAGCGTGTTACGTGGGCCGAAGTCGATCAGTTGGTCTGCCCACCGACCGGCGGCCTGCTGGACGAGGTGAAGCACATCGGGTTGGGTCAACAGCATCTCGTCTCCAAGTCAGTCGACGTACGCCAGTGCTGATCCGCCGAGCCAATCGGCCCGAGGCAAAGCCCTCCAGGATAGGACGGATGACATGTCGGTCGATGCGTCGGATTTCCGACAAGAACGTCATCGGAACAACTCCACTCAGCAACATCTACCGCCCGGTCGAGGTGCCGCCAGGCCGTGTCGGCTATCGATCAGTCCGGATTCGGCGGTGCCGGGGTGGGGTTTGCCCGGGTGGAGACCAACCCGTGTCGTTACGTCTTTCCATGTGGATGTGAGGCTGCGGCAGGCCTGGCTGCAATTGCGCTCTGCGATCGGCTTGCGCCTGGTCGGGCGACGGCAAGCCGTCAGGCCGCCTCGGTTGCTGGCATAGCGTTGCGCTTGACGACGGCGAGGATCGCGCAGAGGCGGTCCACGTCCGCCGATGGGAACAGCACTTCGGGCCCGTGGGGCGCGATGGCGTTGAACGGAGACTCGTAGAGGCGGCCCGGGTCCATCACACCGTTGGCGGTCAGGTCGTTGATGATTAGGTTGATGAAGTCAAGCTGCGCAGCGTTGAGCGCCCGACCGGTCAGGAACTCGCTGAACGCTTCCCGAGCTGCCTCACGGTCCAGTCCCACCATCGAGCGGATGAACAAACCGAGCCCTTCGGATGCCCGCCGAGCCTGGTCGATGTCCTGCTTGTCCCCCACGCCGCTCTCGCCGAGCATCCGTTCCAACTCTGCGAGGTCAGTACCGGAGAGCGGTCGGTTGCGGCGCAGTTTCTGCACCGCAAGGTGGTCCTCGTGGGTGCGAAGATAGACGCGAACCTTCTCGCGGAACCGGTCAAGATCGGTACCGGTACTCACCCCGGCGAACGGCATTTCGACTACCTGATCGATCTCGTCGGCAAAATTGGTGTAGACCACGGCCCGGCGCGCCTTGGGGACCAGCCGGACGAGGTCGCGGATGCGGCGGCGGGCCAACTCCAACATGGGCAGAGTGACGTCCTGCCACCACTCGTCGCCTGCAACCTCATCGAGCAGAGTGACCCGTTCCCGGATCGCGGGGATGGTGGTCTGCTCCAGCAGGGCTGCGGCGATTTCCTGCACTTCGGTGCGGTGCCGGTTGAACCGGCCATCCGGCACGAGCAGGCCAAGCTGCAATCGGAGGATGAGCAGGTCGAACCGCTTGGCCTCCTCACCGTCATCCCGCACCTCGCTGGGAAGGCCGGCAAGCTCGGTGGCGAGCTGCGCGGACACCTCCGGGGACAGCCTGTGCCAGTTCTCGAAGTCAACGAAGTACTCGACAAGCCTGCGGTGCGGGCGGACCACAATGTTGTCCAGGCGCATGGCCCGGACCCGACGGTGTAGCTCGCGGGCGAGGTCCCAGCGCAGCCCGGCCTCGGTGTGGGTACCGTCGGCGGCGTCGCTGGCGGGGGCGTCGGCGGGACAGCGCTGGTCGAGCTGGTTGACCAGCTCGACCTTGGCCTTGAAGAGCCGCTCGGTAAGCGATGGGCTGAGCGAGCCTTGAGTGGTAGGCGGGTTCTGACCAAAGTATTCAAAGTTGCCACAGAAGTCGAAGACGAAGAAGTCCTTCTTGTCGACACCGGGGGCGTAGAGGTCGGGGCGCAGCCGGGTGCCCCGACCAAGCATCTGCGCGAACTTCGTCTTCGACCGGACGTTCTTGAAGAACACCAAGTTGATGACATCGGGGACGTCGATTCCCGTGTCCAGCATGTCGACCGAGATGGCAATGTGCGGCTGTCGATCCGGGTTCGAAAACGAATCGATCAGCCCCTGGGCGCCGACGATCTGATGGGTGATGATCCGGGCAAACTGTCCTCGGTAGTGCGGATAGTTGGCATCGAAGCGCTCGGCGATGAACTTTGCATGCCGGTTGTTCTTGGCGAAGATGATCGTCTTGCCGATCCGATCACCGCCCGCTACCCGGTGTCCCCGGGTCATCAGGTACTCCAGCACCTTGTCCACGGTGTCGGCGTTGAAGAATTTGCTGTTGACCTCGTCGGCAGTCACCTCGTCGGGCACGTCGCCGTCGCCCCACTCGAGGGCGTCCCACTCGTCCTTCTCGGCCTCGCTCAGCTCGTCGTAACGCAGGCCGGTGCGCTGAATCCGCAGGTCAACAGCGACAGCCCGGGGCGGAACGAGATACTTCTCCTCAACGGCCTCCTCGAGGGTGTAGGCGTCGGTGGGAACGCCGTCCGCGAGGTCGAACAGGCCGTAGGTGTTCCGGTCGACCTCGTCCTTAGGCGTGGCGGTCAGCCCAACCAGCAGAGAGTCGAAGTAGGAAAAGATCGCCCGGTACTTCTGGTAGACCGAGCGGTGCGCCTCGTCGATGACGACCAAGTCGAAGTGACCCGGGCCGAACCGCCGCCGCCCGCCGTCGGTCTGGTTGATCAGGCCCAGCATGGTCGGGTACGTCGAGACGTAGACGCGCCCCTCGCTCACCTTGTCGTCGGTCAGCTTGACAGTGGTGGCGTGCGGCAAGTGCTCTTTGAACGCCCGAGCGGCTTGGTCGACCAGGGCCACCCGGTCGGCCAAGAAGAGCACCCGCTTGACCCAGTTGGCCCGCATCAGCAGCTCGACCAAAGCGATGACGGTGCGGGTCTTACCCGCTCCCGTGGCCATCACCACCAGGGCTTTGCGCTGCGCGTCGCCCTCGAAGGTCTCGGCGATCCGGCGAATGGCCCGCTGCTGATAGTGCCGCTCGACAATGTTCCCGTCGATGGTCAACTCGGCGAGCCGGCGCCGACTCGTCCGCCGCTGCACGAGAAGCTGAAGCTCGTCGCGCGTGTAGAAGCCCTGGACCGGCCGCGGCGGGTACCGGTCGTCCTCCCACAGCCACGTCTCGTAGCCGTTGGTGTAGAAGATGACTGGGCGCTGGCCGTACGTCGCTTCCAGCGCGTCGGCGTACTCCTTGGCCTGCTGCTGGCCGACCAGCGCGTCGCGCCGGGTGCGCTTGGCCTCGACGACGGCGAGGGGCCGATCGTCGGTGCCCCAAAGCACATAGTCGACCTGGCCGTTGCCCGAGCCGCGCGGCAGGCCGCTGACGGGGAACTCGCGGTCACGCTTCTGGTCGAGCGGCCAGCCTGCCTCGCCGAGCAGCACATCGGTGTAGCGGTCGCGGGTCTCCTGCTCGTTGTAGTCGTGGTGGTCGGGACGAGCGGCGTTGGCAGCCTTCGCGGCCGTGATCTGCGCCCGCAGGGCGGCGATCTGCGCGTCGAGATCGACGTTGGCCGCCTCCGCCTCTGCGAGCGCCGCATCCCGCGCCGCGAGCTGCTCATCCAGGGCACGGATCTCCGCCCGGCTCTGGGTCCGCAGATCGGCCGGATGTGGCACCAATGCGGGGTCAAAGGCCAGGGCATCGGGGGGTATGGCGGAAGCATCGCGCGTATAGGTGCGGGCAATCCAGTACGTCAGGTGGAACAGCTCACGGACCACCTGGTCGGCGACCTGCGCGGTCACCGGGCCATTCTCGTGTACGGCCTTGTTGGTCTTGACCCGGATGATCTGCATCTTGGCCGTAAGCGTCGGCCCGACAAGGTTCTTCATCGTCGGCTCAGTGATCAGTCCTACGAGCCGCTTGTCGCTCGGCTCTCGCAACACCCGATCGGCACGATAGAGCCACTTGAGCGCGTGCTCCAGGCACCGACGAGCATAGAAGCAGGCGGTGCGCGGATTGACCGCCGCATTCAGCTCGGCCTGCTCGGCCTCGGCGAACAGCTCAGGCCACTCAGCCCGCAGGAACGCGAAGTTGCTCATCGACGAAGAACCCCCCCCCCCGACGCGTGGACAGCCCTCGATCATCGCACATCACAGCGATCCGCGGAACGCCTTGTCCTGAAGAGATGCGAACAGTGCGTCCAACTCGGCCAAGCCTGCATGATGGGTCACCTTCAGGCCACCGACCGCGGCGATCCGTTCAACGAACGCCCGCTGCATTTCAATCGGCGGAGTCGGAATCGGAATCGAACCAAGCCCCTCTACATTCAGGTTGTACTGCCCGGCAGACGTCTTGCAGCGCTCACGCAAGGCAGATCGACCCGCTGAAGTGCGCAGGTATTCTTGAACAAAGACTGGAAGCACTTTCCCCGACCGGAGTCTGGCACGGATCAAATATGATGCATAGACGTACTCGTCGGCTGGGAACCGGGTCGAAGCGACAGAGCTCTCTTCAAAAACTGCGCAACGCCCTACATATTCGGGGTTCCCATTCGTTCGCACAAAGAGCAGGTCGCCATCCTTCAAACGAAGGCGATTGAAGTCGCTCGGAGAAACCGGGACCAGCTTCAGTTCGGTCAGGTCAAGTGCGCCACCTACCACGTTCGGGATACGCAATGCCGGCTTACCCTCCGGACCAGACTTATTGGATGTGCCGTATCGAAACTCCGACACCAAGTCGCGCAGGCATTCGACGCTCCAGCCCTTCGGGTTGGCTTGTAAATCTCCGAACATTTCCAAGAAGATGGATGTAGCCAACTCATCGAGGCGCCGGAGCGCCTCTCGGCGTTCAGCGCGTAGCACGTCGACACTGTCCAGCACATCCACGATACGCTTTTGTGCAGCAGGGTCGAGTAGGGGCACCTCTAGCTCTCTGAGCTTGTCGATGGGAAAGTTGTCGGCCGTTGTAGCCCTAACCCAGCTCAAAATTAAAGAGGAGCTCGCCTTGATAAAGCGTGCGAGATAGTCGGGACTTATCGAACCCAACGGAATGAGCGCCTTGATGTCCTGGTTTATCGCAACTGGTCTACGATTCAAGCCAACAGGCAAGGTGTGCTTAAGGACACCAGACCGCACGACAACGAGAATTGAGTTCGACTCAACCAATCGGGTCGAACTCCCGTCCAGCCCAGCCTGAGTAATGCCAACCTGCGCCCTATCGATGGACCAGGATTTCATATCCTTCGGAGTAACCCACGGAATATCGCCTCCGTAGTAATCCGGATTGTTGCGACTAGGGGTCCCACCGCCAACGATTCTGACCAGTTCGCCGACTCGAGCAGTCCGCGTCTCACTCATCCGAGCATCGCCTTCAGGTCGGACATGCCTTGCTGGATCTCGGCTTCGATTCGTGCGAGGTCATTCAGAATATCGAGCGGGGGCCGGTGCTCGACGGTCTCGCGCACAACCTTCCTGTAGCGACTGAGGCTGAGATCGTAACCTTGAGCGACGATATCCTCCTTCGGAACGCAAAAACTTTGCTCGGTTCGCGCCCGCTTCCGTTCGTCGCCGTTGCGCTGAGCCCAGCGGGCGAGTACGTCCGGCAGATTGTTCACAGCGTGGTCCGTCTCGTTAAAAGCGACCTGCGGCACTGGGCCGAGCTTCTCCTCGGGCAGTAGTGGCGTCCGCTTATCATCTAGACTCCACCCGTCGGCGCTCACGTCATAGAACCAGACGTTTTCGGTTCCACCGCTATTTGTCTTCGTAAAGATCAGGATGGCTGCGGAGACTCCGGTGTAAGGCCTGAACGTCCCGCCGGGGAGCTTAATTACCGCGTCGAGCCTGTGGTCGTCCACAAGCATGCGACGTAGCTCCTTATACGCTTTACTGCTCGATCCAAAAAGTACGCCGTCCGGCACGATGACCGCCGCTTGACCTCCGGGCTTCAGCAATCTGAGAAAGAGTACCAAGAAGAGCAGTTCGGTCTTCTTCGTCCTGACGACCTGGAGCAGCTCGCGGGCGGTGCTCTCGTAGTCGATGCTGCCGGCAAACGGCGGATTGGCCAAGATGACCGAGTACTTTTCCACGTCTTCGCTAACGCTCTGCGCTAGTGAGTCACGGCGTTCGATGATCGGGTTTTCGACACCGTGCAGGAGCATGTTCATGCTGCCGACTCGGAGCATCGTGCTGTCGAAGTCGAAGCCGTGGAACATCTCGTGGTGATAGTGCCGGTTGCGCTTCGGGTCGTGGAAGAGGTCGGGATGCTTCCGGCGGACGTACTCACTGGCCTCCATCAGGAAGCCGGCGGTGCCGCAGGCCGGGTCGCAGATGGTGTCGTCCGGGCCGGGGCCGATCATCTCCACCATCAGCCGGATGATGTGTCGGGGCGTACGGAACTGCCCGTTGTGGCCGGCAGTAGCGATCTTGCTGAGCAGATATTCGTACAGGTCGCCCTTGGTGTCGCGGTCCTCCATCGACACGCCGTCAAGCATGTCGACTACCCGCGACAGCAGCGCCGGGTTGGGGATGGTGAACCTGGCGTCCCTCATGTGAGACGAGTAGGTCGAGCCGTCGCCACCGAGCGTGCGCAAAAACGGGAAGACGTGCTCCCCGACGATCTCGAACATCTCACGAGGCTCGACGCTCTTGAAGTACGACCAGCGCAACTCCGCATACGGCTTGCCCTTGGGGTCGTCGCCTTCGGGGTAGATCGGGCGGTCGATGGGCTTGCCGGTGCGCCGGGCCTTCTTCAGCGCTAGGTCATGCACCTCATCCAGTCGCCGGATAAAGAGCAGGTAGGTGATCTGCTCGATCACCTCCAGCGGGTTGGAGATGCCGCCCGACCAGAAGGTGTCCCAAATCCGGTCGACCTTGCTCTTCAGCTCACCAGTGATCACGTAGCGTCGTCCCCACCGTCTTGATCCATCTCGCCTGAGCCCGTAAGGCTATGACGCTGACGCCGGTCGAAGGAACCGGCACTCACGCAGTCTTGCGCCACGTGTCGGGTTGTTGACTCAGTGAGGCCGCCGGGGCGCGTAGGCAGCCGCTTCGTGGTAGGCGGTGCGATTGCTGCGGCGAAAGCTCGCTGACGCCAGGGCGGCCGAACTCCTCCTCTGGAGTTCACAATCCTGCGGCGCAAGGGAACGACGATGTCCGGAGGGCCCTGGAGCAGATGCCCATCCCCTCCTTCAGCACGTTGAGCGATACGGGGCTGACTGCGGGTGGTGTCTTTGGATAGGGTCGGCGCCAGAGATCGCGGTCCATCGGTCCTGGGGAGACGTTGGCATGGAGTCGGTGGCGTCGGCCTTCGGTCGGGCGGTGGCGGCGCACCGAGAAGCGGTGTCGCATGCGGAGGCCGCTCGTGCCCGATTGCGCGTTGGGGCCGGACAGAACGGCCCATCTGTGCAGGCCAGCGAAGATGCCCGACGTTTCGCTGCCGGTATGCAGCGAATGGCCGAGGGATTGACGCCGGGCTGGTTGGGGTGCCGGCTGGAAGCTGCCGCCGCAGCCCTTCCGTCGGGTGTCGATGCGGCTGTTGGGCGCCCGCTTGCTGTTCGGCTGGGTGAGGCGTCCCCGGTCGCCGACGGCGTCTTTGGTGTCGTCGTACCGTTCGTAGGGGCCGGCCATCTGGCGGTCGACAGCGACGCCCGCGATCCCTCGGTAGCGCGGTGGCTGCGCGGCTTGCTGCTGCGAGTACTTGCGGCGTTGCCGGACGGCGCACTTCGGGTCGCGGCCGTGGACGGAGCGACGCTCGGGGCGGTGTTCGGCCCGTTCCGCGCAATGGTGGAGGCGGAGGCGTGGCGAAGGCCCGCGATCGACCTTCCGGGTCTCCAGCAGGTGCTGGCTGAGGCGGAGGAGCGGATCGAGCGGGTTCAGGACGGCGAGGCGGATCCGTCGGTGCTGCTGGTGTGCGTTGCGGCGCTGCCGCAGGGCGCGGCGCGTGCGGAGTGGTCGCGGTTGGCGGCGATCGCGCACGCCGGTCCGGCCGCAGGTGTGTTCCTGCTGTTGGCCGGCTATCCGCCGCCTCAGCATCCGGGGCTGGAGGCGGCGCCTCGATTGGAACGGACGACGCATCTGACAGCAGCCGGCGGCGGATTGTTCAGGGTTTCGGACCCGCCGGGTCCGTACCGGTTCAGTGACGACGGTGCGGGCTTGGCGGTGCCGATGCGGTTGGACGGAGGCCCGTCGGACGATCTGATCGAGACGGTCTGTCGCAGATTGGCGAAAGCAGCGCGGGTGCAGGCGTCGACGGACTTCACGGCGTTGATGCCGGTCGAGATTTGGCAGGAGTCGTCGGTCGGCGGGCTGCGCACCGTGGTGGGCCGGGAGGGCCGCGCCGAGTGTGTGCTGGCGCTGGATGATGCGACGCCGCACTGGTTGGTGGGTGGTCGTACCGGGTCGGGCAAGACCGTCTTCCTGCTGGACATGCTCTACGGTCTGGCGTCGCGCTACTCCCCGGACGAGTTGGGCCTGTATCTGCTGGACTTCAAGGAGGGGGTGTCGTTCGCGGAGTTCACCCCGACGGCGGTAGACCCGTCGTGGATCCCGCACGCCCGCACCGTGGGCATCGAGTCCGACCGGGAGTACGGGCTGGCGGTGCTGCGCACGTTGTCGCGGGAGATGACCCGGCGGGCGAGCGAGCTGAAGCGGGCCGGGGTGACGAAGCTTGCCGACCTGCGGGCCGGGCGGCCGGACGTGGCGATGCCGCGGCTGGTGGCGGTGATCGACGAGTTCCACGTGCTGTTCGAGGGTAACGACCCAGTGGCCCGCCAGGCGGTGGCGCTGCTGGAGGAGTTGGCGCGTAAGGGCCGCTCCTATGGCATCCACCTGGTCCTGGCGTCGCAGACGATCTCCGGGGTGGAGGCGCTGTTCGCCAAGACAGAGTCGATCTTCGGGCAGTTCCCGCTGCGGGTCGCGCTCGCCGGTGGTGGTGGGATCCTCGACCAGCTCAACGACGGTGCCGACAACCTTCCGATCGGCGCAGCCGTCATCAACGCGGCGGCCGGGATACCGGGAGCGAACCGGGTGATCCGCTTCCCGAACGCCGATGCCGCGTCGGTGACCGCGCAGCGACACCTGCTGTGGAACGCCCGCCCGCCGGGCGACGCGCCACCCGCGGTGTTCGCCGGCTACGCCGAGCAGCACCCCGACGCCGATCCCACGTTCGCCCGCCTGTCTCCGAACGTACGGCGACGGCGGGCCCTGGTCGGCCGCGCCGTCGACGTCGGCCTACCGACCGCAGGGTTCACCCTCGACGCCACTCCAGGTAGCCATCTGGCCGTACTCGGCACCTCCCCAGTCGGAGCCGACGTCCTATACGCAGCCGCGGTCAGTCTGGCCCGCCAGCACGCCCCCGGCACTGCCCGCTTTCTCATCGCGCCGCTTGTCGCCGCTGCCGACGAGGCGGCCGACGCCGCCGTCGAGGCGATCACCGCAGCCGGCCACCACTGCGAAACCATCACCTCGACCCAGTACCGGACGCATCTGGTCGACCTCGCCCAGCAGTCCGAGCCTGGCGGCGGGCAGGCGACGTACCTGGTGGTGTTCGGCGCCGACGCCGCGAGCAACCTCCTCGCGGCCAGCGACCCGATCACCTACCGCTCCGGACACGAGGACCTGCGCGCCGTGTTGGCCAACGGTCCCGGCCACGGCGTGCACCTGCTCGGCTGGTGGCGCACCCTGAGCCGGTTCAACGACGACGTCGGCCCCACCGGCGGCGGTGAGGTCGCCTGCCTCGTCGCGCTCAACCTGCCCAGCAGCGACATCGGCTCCCTGCTCGGCGACTACGCCTCCGAGTGGCAGTCCCGCCCCAACCGTGCCCTGCTGATCGACCGCAACGACAACCGCCGCACCCTCATCGTCCCCTACGTACGCCCCGGCACCCTCGACCAGATCGACGACCTCACATGAGCGACCCCGTCACCCCGATGCCCCGCGACGGCGGGTGGGCCGCCTACACCGACCACGCCCGCCGCCTTGCGGCCCTCCTACAGAACGAACGCTCACGAGCCGAGCAGCAGGCCACAGCAAGCCGCAGCGGGCAGGCCGCCCTCGACCAGATCACCCACCGGCTCGCAACTCAGCGGCAACACCTTCACCAGCTCGCCGCCACGCTGCGCCTGCCCGAGCCGCACATCGGCGGCATCGCACCCAGCCCGGTTCCGGACCCGGCCGAGGCGCTTCGCCGGGCCGTCGCAGCTGCTGACGCGGCCGATACCGCCGCCGAGCACGCCCATCGGCAGGCCGCGCAACCACCGTTGCTGCCCGGGCTCACGCCGCTGGCCCGCAACGCTCTCGTCTACACCGCCGCGGCGACCCTCGGCACCCTCGCCTCGCTGCTGATGTTCGCCGTCAGCCCCGATGCTGACCTCGGCCGCATCCCGTGGCAGCTCGTGCCGTGGTCGCTGTGTGGGCTGCCCGCGCTGGCGTTCTTCGCCGGCTACCTCACGATCAGCCTCGTCGGTCAGCCGCGGATCGGCGGAGGAGGTACTCGGTCCGCCCGCGCAGGCGGAGTGATCTGTTTTGTCGGCATGCCGATCTTGTGGTTCATCTTCATCGCCGCGACCCGAGGCTGAACCCGCAGACGCACCTGCCGCCGGTGGCGGGGCGTTGGACACCACGACCCAGGGGAGGAAGATCTAGTGGCCACCATCGGAGACATCAAGGCGGGCCTGGCCCACGGCAAGTCCGAAGCCGACAGGGCGCTCGCCCAACTCGCCGGCGTCAATGCCCAAGTCGACCGGGCCATCGCCGTGCTCCAAGCCCTCGCCGCCGGCACCCAGCAGCCCGCTGTCATGGGTGCCATCGGCAAACTCAGCGCCGCAAAGCAGAAGTTTGGCGAGGGCGCCGGCCTCATTCAGGCCGCCGTCGCCCAGACCGAGAAGTACAACGCCGTCCTCTGACACCGATCCTCGGAAGGTCACCCGATGCCCACCGTCATCGTTCCCGTCGGCCTCAACCTCGGCCCCTCCTACCGGTACGTCACCCCGCCCGATCCGACCCCGGAGTACTGGGAGGTGCGGCTCGGCAGCGATTCCGAGGAACTGACCGACGAAGAGTTCCAGGTATGGGGGCGAGCCTTCCTCGACCCAGAGCGGCACGCTCGCTTGGAGGTCAACCGCGAGTCACTTCAGCGGGACGTGATCGCAGCCGGCAACGGCCCTGGCAACCCGGTGCCGGTCATCGAGCGACTCCTTGACCGGGGGCTATTGATCGAGTTCGACCCGGATAGTGAGCTGGAGAAGCCGTTCCGGCGGATCAAGCTCCACCCGCTCGCGGAAGGCATGGGCAACACCCCCGAGGAGCCGGACCGACGCCTCATCGGCCATAACGGGCAGGCCCTCGTCAAGGTGAACTTCACCGTCTACAACCTGTGGGCATTCTCCTCGACCGTTGGCTCCTTGTGGGACGCCTGCGCAATCGCTACTCAGCTTGCAGACGAGCAACGCGCTAGCGGTGAAGACATCGACGAGATGACAGCGGGTGAGCTGGCGCTCGATGCGGCGAAGGTAATTCCCATGCTGGTTGCCGCCGGGTGCGCGTTCTTGGAACCGGCGCAGTAGACGATGTTCGGGCTGGGCAGACAAGGCCGAGGTCGAACGAGAGACGCACGAGTCCCGGGCACGCGTGGGAAGGCGGCCGGAGCGCTCACGGCGGCAGCAGGAGCTGTACGTGACACCGCCGTCGAGTCTGCTCGGGAAGGCATCACCAAGGTCAGCGAGAAGATCGGCAAGGCTGCAGGGGCCGGTATAGCTGTCGCGGCCACTGCAGCCGCCGACGCTGCCGGTTATCACCCTTCCCCGCTGATCGCGGTTGGTGCCGCCTACGCCGGTATGAAAGTCGGCGGCCTGGCCGGGCGGGCCATGAACGCCGGACTGGATCGGATCACCGCCGGGCGGGGTGGCGGTCCGATCGGGTCGGTGATGGCGGAGTTGAGCATGGTGCTGCAGACGCTCGATCAGGTAGGACGCGGCATCGCCGAGGTCGTCGACTCGGTGAATAAGGCTCAAGCCCACTTCCAGAAGGTCAGCCGGGGCGGGGGCAATAACCTGCTGAACAGCGCGGTGCGTGCTTGCCGGCAGGCGCCTGTCCGCCTCGAAGAGGGCGTGGACGAGGTGAAGCAGGCTCAGGATCTCGTCGGAAAGCACTTGGTGGCGGTGGCGACGGCCGGTGGCTGAGCGCCGGCCATCACCGCACTCCACCACGTCATGGAGGGTCAGCCAGCCGACAGGTCGCGCTGTGCCGGTTCGTCGGCTTGCGGGACCCGTTGAGGGCCGGGTTGGCGGGGACCGGTGTCGCTCTGCTCGTCGGGATTCAGCTCGGCCTTCCGCTTGCCCTCGGTCGGCTGCCGTAGCGGCATGTCGATGCCGATTGCTCGGGCGTACTCGGCGAGGATGTCGCCGGCTTCGGCGAGCAGCCATGAGCCGTCGCGGAGCTTGACGATTCCTTGGGCGTAGTTGCCCAGTGCGCGGTTGACCAGGGGGTTGGTGGCTCCGGTGGTCAGGGCGCGGAACTCGGCTCGGGCGTTCTCGGCGTCCTGGATGACGACCTTGGTCAGGTCCTGCTGTTGGCCGATGGAGACGTGCAGGTCTCGGAGCGCGGCGGTGATGTCGGGCAGGGTCACGGTTTGTACCTCCGGGTGAGGTGGGCTGCGGGATCGGGGCCGGCGGTGATGCGGCGGGCGTTGATGAGCTGCGGTCGGGTCGCGCCGGGTGTTCGTCGAGGTAGGCGGCCGTAGCGGGTGAAGGTGGCGGCGGCTTGATCGTTGGTGGGGCAGGGGCCGATGAGCTGGCAGCGCAAGCAGTAGCCGGTGGCGCTGGAGGTGACGTGCTCGTCGAGCGCTCGCTGCGCGGTCGTGAGCTGGTCGATGGCCGCTGCGGACAGGTAGACGGTGGTGGCCATGTCAGTCCTGTGGATGTGGGAGGGCGGCGACGCGGGCGAGGACGTTCCGGAAGCGTCCGGTTTGGCCGGGCGAGATCATTTCGATGCCTTCGAGCCACACCCACTGGCCGTCGTACCAAAGGCTGAGGTCGAGGCGGACGCAGACGATCCGCAGTCGAAGCGGGTCGCTGTCGTGCTGGTAGTCCTGTTCGCGTAGGTGCACGACGTCGCCGGGTGCGACGGCGACCTCAGGTGTGATCGGCGTGGGGGTCACAGTCCGCTCGTCCAACTCTTTCGGCCGGGATGCGGGCGGGATCTGCGGCCGCCGCAGTCGGGGCAGTTCAGTGCCGACCCGCACCGTCGGCACCATCGGGACTTGACCTTGAACAGGAATAGTCCGGCGGCGAAGCCGAGCATCGCGACCACCGCTAGGACGAGGGATGGAACCACTGCGTTGCCTCCCTGACTCGGCCTCTCGTGGGGGGACGCAGCCCGCTTCGGGTGACGGGCTGCGTCCCGTCGAGAGGCGTCCGAGGCCGGACGGGCGGTGGGCCCCTGGGAGCGCGAGCCCACCGCCGTACCGCGCGGCTTCGTGGGCCGCACCGGCCTGAAATGCTCATGCCCATAGTGCCTATGCACTAGTGCGAATGCAAGGATTGCATTCGCATGTACGCCACTTGCCCGGCCTGCCTGAAGGTTGCATCCGCACGGCGGGCACACTCTGACTACGACAGGAGCGAAGGGACATGGAGTTGTCAGCTCGACGGCAACCGCCCACCGTGCGCCTCCGGCGGCTCGCGGCGGAGCTGCGCAGCCTGCGCACCGCCGCCGGCCTCACCCGCGACGAGGTCAGCGAGCAGACCGGCATCAATCCCACCACCCTCTATCGCATCGAAACGGCCAAGGTCCGCCCACAGCGGCGCACCCTGATGGCGATGCTGGACAAGTACGGCGTCACTGACGAGGACAAGCGCAGCGAACTCATCGCCCTGTCCCGTCAGGCCGCGCAGCTGGGCTGGCTCCAGGCGTACGAGTCGGAACTCCCGGAGCTCTACAGCACGTACATCAGCTTCGAAGCCGAAGCCCGCTCGGTCCGCAACTACGAGTCGCTCTTCGTGCCAGGCCTCCTGCAGACCGAGAACTACGCCCGCGCCGTCATCCGGGGCGTGTTGCCGCTGGCGACCGACGCGGATGTGCAGGCCCGGGTGGAGGCGCGCGTGCAGCGGCAGGAGTCGCTCCGCAAGACGGAGCCGCTGCGCCTCTGGGCGATCCTCGACGAAGCCGTCCTGCACCGGCTGACTGGCGGACCAGCCGTCATGGCCGAACAGCTCGACGCCCTGGTGAGCGCGGCGGGCCAGCCGCACGTCACGCTCCAAGTCATCCCGTTCACCTCGGGCGCGCACGCCGGCATGCCCGGCTCGTTCGTCGTCATGGACTTCCCCGACCCAGCCGACCCCGCCCTGGTGTACGTCGACAGCATGGCCGGCGACCTGTTCCTCGAACGGGAAGCAGACGTCCGCCGCTACACCAGCACCTACGAACACCTCCGCGCTACCGCACTCGACCCAACCAGCTCGATCAAGCTGATCCAGGAATACGCCGCAGCGATCAGTCAGAAAGGAGGGACGGGATGACCTCAGCCGACCTGTCCCGCGCCCAGTGGAAAAAGAGCACCCGGTCCAGCGGGAACGGACAATGTGTCGAGGTCGCCGACCTCGCCGACGCGGTAGCTCTCCGGGACAGCAAGGACCCAACGGGCCCGGCTCTCCTGTTCCGCCGAGAAGGTTGGACCAGCTTCCTAACCAGCGCCAAGCAAGGACAGTTCACCCACCGGTAGGCGTATGCGTACGTCGGCGACCATGAGCGCGCTTCTGCGCGTGTCCGTTACTTGCGCCACCAGGTTGCGCGTCCGCGCATGCCGTGGTGCCAGGTGTCGGCTTGGAGTCGGGCGTTGTCGATGGCCTGTTGGTCGCGTTCGGAGCGGTATTCGCGGCGGGGCTCGGTGGGGCTCCAGTCGCCGATGAAGGGCCGCAGGTCGCCGGGCTTCGGCTCGATGTCGAATTCGATGCCGGCGAGGGTTCGTTCCCCTTGTGTGGGGTCGAGGCGGTCGGCGGCGGCTCGGGCCCAGTCGATCCATCGGGTGCGGTTGCCCGAGTCGGCCAGTTCGTCGGGTGCGGCGTGTTCGAGAGCGTCGCAGAAGGCGCGGATCTCGTTGGCGGAGATCCAGGAGTCGTAGGCCCGCCGGAACGCCTTCTTGCGCAGGAGTTCCACGGCCTGGGGGCGGGCCTCGTCGATGGCCGCCTGCCAGCGGCGACGCTCCTCGGCCTCCCGCCGATTCAGCTCGGCGACGTATTCGTCGTGGGCCCGCTGAGCAGCCTGCTTAGCTTCCTCGTCGGCGGCGATGCCGGCTTCGACGTCGCGGATGATGCGGGGAAGGCGCTTCTCCAGGGTGGTCCGCTTGTCATCGGCCCAGGTGTCCTTCTTGTCCCATCCAGCGCGGGCAATTTCCATCCGTAGCCGGCCGGAGGCGACCCGGTCGGTCTTGGGCAGCACCATCCACCGGTTGCGCCGTAGCTGCCGGGCCTCCTGCTCGGTGGGGACGTGTGGGATCTCGTCGTACTCCTCGATCAACCGGACTCTGCGACGGGTCTTGTCGACCTGGAGGTAAACCGACGGGTTCTTCGTCTTGGTGTTCACACCGACCCGGTGGCCCCGCCGTCGGGCCTCGGCGGCGAGGCCACGGATCAGGTCCAGCGCCCGAGGAACAGATGCCTCCGTCACCTCCAGCCCGGCCGGGTTCCTCGCCAGGGCGGTGAACACGAGGTCGGGGTCGGTGGTGACGCGGCGGGTGTTGAGCCGGATCCGGTTCCAGTCCGTCTCGTCCGGGTCATCGTCGTTGGACAGGCGAATGATGAGGTCTCCGGCGGCGCGGCCGGTGTGCTTGAGGTGGAACCCGGCGGGCACGAGACCGTGCTGCTTGGCCGCGTGAATGACCCGCCGCCACCGGGCCCGTTCCTCAGAGCCGGGGCTCTCGACTCGCACCGTTCCGCCCTCGGCTTGGAGGCGCTCCACGAGTTGCCGGGCCTGCTCCACCGTCGCGGCGGCGGGGGTACCCGCCGAGCCGGCCGCGGTGACGGCGCCGCCCGCTTCCGACTTGGCCGACGCCGACTCACTCCGCTTGGTGGTGTTGACGAGGCGGGCTCGCTGGCGGGGAGCCGCCGCGCCGCCCAGGAGCCGGTCAGGATGGTCAGGATGGATGCCATTGTCGAGGTAGAAGCGGCCGGCGTCGGTGATCTGCGCCCGCCATACACCGCCTCGGCGACTGATGTCGACGAGACGGCGGGTCTGTAGGGCACGGGCCGAATGACGGTGATCGAGACCGTCGGGACCGCTCAGGTCGTCCCCGTCGCCGATCCGCCGCAGCAACAGCAGTTGGTGTTCCTTCAGCGGATCCCATCTCTGCACCCTCCGAACCTTCGACTGCTGCGGCCTCATCCGCAAGGAGCGACACCCCGCCGTCGAGTGGACGCAGGTGGACTGAGGAGCACTGGGGATAACGGAGTCGGACGCAGCAGCACAGAGAGACGCAACCGTCAAGACCTGTTATTCGATCGTTACCGAAAATAGGCTTGACCGGGTGGGGGTTGCCGGGGCGTACTGGATGAGCGTTCCCCGCGCGGCTGGCCTGTCCCGGTCGCGTCCCGACGCAGGCGGCACCCTTTCGGGTGCGCCTGTCGTCGTTCACGGCAGACGTCGTCGGGACGGGGGCGCTGGGTGATAGGAGGACCGCTGATGAAGGACCTGACGCCGGCGAGTTAAGCCGCCGCCCACGACGGGGCGCTTGCGCTTCTGTCGTGGTAAGTCCGTGCCGACGAGCACCGGGGCGCCGCTTGGGCGCTGTTGAAGATCGTCGGCACGTCGCGTGCTCGACTCCGCCGCTTATCCCTGTTCGTATCGACGGTGGCCTGCCCTGTCAGGTCGTCGCGACCACTACTGCCCGAATCCGGTCGGCCCCCTCGCGGGGCTGACTCGTTCGTTGACATGTCCACAGTGACCCCTGACCTCCGCATTTCAAGGTCCCGGCCGGCGTCACCCGACGCAGATCCGCTCTGCCCGCCGTCCGGCGACATCCGCCCCGGCACAACCCAACAAGAAATCCCTTCTCACCTTGGAGTACATCCTGTTCACGCAACGATCCTTACCGCCGCTGGCGGCTACCGCATCTCCGACGTCTCCCGCTGACAGCGGCGGGCTTGACCTCCCGTTGCGGGTCCCGCTTGGTCTCCCACTTGGCGTCCCGCTTCAACAGGACCCTCTGGTTCGACTCACAGCCCAGGTCAGGGCCGCTGTCAGTACCGTCTGTCGTGCTGCGACAGACCCTCCGACTGGGTCTCTCCCCCTGGGTTGGTGGTGACGCATGCCTGATCAGCTGCTTCGGGTCCAGGCCCAGCTCACCGACCGCGACCTCGTCCTGCTCGGCTGGCTGGCCGACCACGGCGTGCTCACCTCCTTCCAGATCGCCGAAGCCCTCTACCCGTCGGTCGACTACGCCCAGGAACGCCTGCGGGCGCTGGCACAAAAGTTGGGGGTGGTGGACCGGTTCCGGCCGCAGAAGCCCGACGGCGGCTCCTACCCCTACCACTACGTGCTGGCGCAGCTCGGCGTCGAGGTCGTCGCCGCGCAACGCGGCGACGACCTGCCGCGCAAGGACCAGGCCCGCAAAAGGCGGTGGCACCTGACGAGGCGGGCGAACCTGCCGCACCTGCTCGGGGTCAACGGCTTCTTCACCGCCCTGGCCGGGCACGCCCGCACCCACCCCGGCAGCGAGTTGGTGCGCTGGTGGCCGGCGGGACGCTGCCAGCAGATGGGCGCCTTCGCCGAACCCGACGACGACGTCACCGTCCGCATCTACCAGCCGAGATCACGGCCGGACGGACACGGCATCTGGGCCGACGGCCACCGCCGGGTGCCGTTCTTCCTGGAGTACGACCTCGGCACCGAACGGCCCTTGTCCCGCCTGGTCGACAAGATCGACGGATATCGGGAACTCGCGCACGTCACCGGCCGGATCTGGCCGGTGCTGTTCTGGCTGCACTCCCCAGCCCGCGAGCGTCACCTGCACCAGGAACTCGCCGCAGCCGGGACGATCTACCCGGTGGCCACCGCCGTGCATGCCGAGGTCACGGGCATCAACCCGGCTGAGGCGGGGTGGTGGCTGCACCGCCACCACGGGGCGCCGATGCGCCTGGCCGACCTCCCCTCCGCCGACAGCCGCACCGAACAGGCCACCTGACCCACAGCGGCGACCTACCCCCTGGTGACCGGACACGCGCCCACACAGGCGGCGGCAAGGGCCATCACGCCGCCGACCCCCTGGGTCAGCGGACGCGAGGGCTGCCTCCCGAACCACGATGCCGGCCACGGCCGGCACAGCGCGGCAAGCCACCGCCACTCCCTCTCCCGGCCGGCGGGGCGCGGACCATACCTCCGCTCCCGCCGTGAGGCAACGCTTCGCAACCGTCAGCCGCTCTCCGACGCCCCGCGTGAGTTTCCGTGAGCCGCTGACAGTCCGCATCGCTTCCCGGTGACAGCGCTCGGAGGTATCGTCCCCGCCCCTTCACCCAAGGCAGAGCAACCGCCTTGAGTCGGCTCTTCCGCATCAATCGGATCGATCGCGCCAACCCGCGCAGGAAAGGAAACCTCATGAACGAAGGACTCCGACCCCCGCAGCTTCACACGCTTCTCGGAGGACCGTGGCCACCGCGCCGAATGACGACGACAACGCCGTCCGGAGCTATCCTGACCAACCGCAACACGGCACCGCCACCAATAACGGCGGCGCGAAACACGTCCCCACCAACGAAAAGAAAACGACGATTCCGATGCGAATCGCACGCGTCGGCACCATTCCCATGACCGCCGAAGACCTCGACAACGCCGCCGAAGCCCTCGCCGTCCTCCTCAACCAGTTCTGGCGCGAACACCCCAACCTCGCCGCCTGAACCCTCGCCCGACACCGGGGCGGCCCACCCGCGCGTGGGCCGCCCGTCGGCCGAGCCATCCCAACCCCGCACGGAGGAACCACCCTCATGTCAGACAAGCCCACCCCCACCAGCGCACCGAAGCGACGCGGCCGACGCGCCCTCACGAGCACCCAGCCCGACACGTCGACCGGCGCGTGCCGGGTGTGTATCTACATCCGGCGCTCCACCGACGACGAGCACCAGCCCTTCAGCCTGCTCGCCCAACGCACCGCCCTCAAGAAGTACGTCGAGAGCCACCCCGGCTGGGTCTTCGTCTGCGAATTCGAAGATGACGCCTCCGGCGCCACCACCGACCGCCCCGGCTTGAAAAAGGCACTCGATGCCGCGAAAGCCGGCATGTTCGACGTCCTACTCGTTTACCGAGTAGACCGATTCAGTCGAAGCCTCGCTCACTTCATCGACCTCGCCGCCACCCTCGACGCCGCCAACGTACGATTCGCCTCCGCCACCGAACCCGTCGACACCGGTGGTGCGATCGGTCGCATGATGCTGCAATTCCTCGCCGTGTTCGCCGAATTCGAACGCAACATGATCATCGACCGGGTAAAGAGTGGCATGACCGCGAAAGCCAGCAAAGGCCAATGGGCCGGCGGCAACCGCCCCTACGGCTACCTCGTCGACCGCGACACCCAACGCCTGGTGCCCCACCCCGACGAGGCACCCATCCTGCGCGACATCTTCCACCTCTACACCCGCGACCGTCTCGGCACCCGCGCCATCGCCACCGAGTTGAACTCCCGCGGCGTCCCCAACCGCACCGGCAAACAATGGTCCGGACACACCATCAACCGGATCCTGGACAACCCCGCCTACCTCGGGGACATCGCCTACCGCGACATCCACGTGCCCGACGCCCACGAGCCGCTCATCGACCGGGACACGTTCCGCCGCGCCCAGGACATCGCCGCGGCGCGCGGTGACGTCCAAACCCAGCGGGCCATGTCCGACTCGGACTACTACCTCACCGGCCTGTTGACATGTCCGCAGTGCGGACAGCGCTACGTCGGCACATCCGCCAAAGGCCGGACCCGCCGCTACCGCTACTACACCTGCTTCACCCGCACCCGCTACGGCAAACACGCCACCTGCACCGCACCCCGACTCCCCGCCGACGACCTCGACCACATGATCCTGCGGGCCCTGCACGACTTCTACACCACCGCCGAACCCGTCCTCGCCGCCATGATCGACCGCGCCCACGCCCAGCACGACACCACCGCCGACGACCGGCGCGCCGAACTCACCGCCATCGCCCACCAGATCACCACCACCGCGAACGCGATCGACCGCTACCACACCGCGTTCGAGAACGGCACCATGGACGACGCCACGGCCGGCCCTCGCATCCGCGAACTCCGCCAACGCCTCGCTCAACTCCAAGCCCGGCACACCGAACTCGACGCCGGCCTGGCGGTCCAGCCCGCGCCCCCGCCGCCCGGCACCGTCGCCCGCATCCGCGACCACCTCAGCACCATCATGACCAGCGGCACCGCCACCGAACGCAAAGCCGCCATCGAGGCTCTCATCGCCGAAGTCCAACTCACCGACCAGGGAGTCGTACCCGTGTTCAAGATCCCCAATGACACGACAATGCCCCCGCCCGAAACGGACGAGGGCACCTCGAAAGAACCACCGGTTCGCACAATGGTGCGGTCGGTGGGGCGGGCGGGACTCGAACCCGCGACCGAGGGATTATGAGATCAAGTTGGGCGACCCGGCGACCTGCCCGAGTGGGCTCCTAGCAGGGCAATCGCCTCTCGTCATCTCTCACCACTCCCCCGCCGCCCACCGGCCTCTTGCGGACCAGATGCGGACCGCTCGCCCGCAGCCTTCTGTGATCGAATAACCGGCCATGGGGTGGGATGAGTGCCTGGCGGAGTTGCTGGTCCAACTCGGGGACCACGGCCTGGTCGCCATGGTCAAGATGGACGGCGAACGCCAACGGAGTCGCTGGACGGTACTGGTGTCAGGCAGCCCGCTGGGCGGGGAATTCGTGCGGTGGGACGGTGACGACTTGAACGCCGGGCTGTCGCAGGTGGTAGCCAAGCTTCAAGCGCGGATCCCGGGACTGCTCGATTGAGCGACCACAGGAAAGATCATTCCGACTCATCGGCCCAATCCATGCTGGGGTCCTCTTCGTCGGGCGACGATGCGATCACCTGGTCCCAGGCGTTGACAATGGCTGCGGCCTGCCGCTCGTTACAGGCCAAGCCACTGAGCAGGACGTTGTTCTGATAGTCGATGATCTCGAAGCGCCATCGATCGAGTTCAGGCCGGTGTTCGACCGTTGCCCAGAAGTGGCCGGAAAGATCGCTCGGGAACACCTCGTCTGCCACGCCACCGCTCCTCTCCCTCAAGCCCATCTCCGCCGTGAGTCCGCACATCGTGGGACGGGCCTGCTCCCCGGTGTCAACACGGTGGATCGTTGTGTTGACACCGGGGAGCAGGTCTGTTCGGCTTCGCCCGGACTTGCGGTGGAGGTGGGCGGCCCCATCTCTGTCGAAGATCCCCGCCGGAGGCATCGGTTCCGGCCCTGGCGCAGTCTGCAATCGGCCGGCGCGCCGGCCGATGCCGGCGCTTGCGCCGCCAGCAGGCCGAGCGCGGCCGGCGCGGTCCGGGTCTTCATGCTGCTCCCTCCTGAGCCATCGCGTTGCCGGCCGGTGGTTACGTCGTGGCAGTCGGCGGCTTGTTTGGTGAGGTCGATCCGGCTCTCGCGCGGGTCACGGTTGGGGACTGGGCCGCTCGGTGGTTCGCCAATCAGGTGCAGCTCAAGCCGTCGACTCGCCAGCGGTACGGCAGTCTGCTGCGGAGGCAGGTGCTTCCGGTGTGGGAACGCGTCCCGCTTTCGGCAGTCACGCATGCTGACGTTGGCGAGTGGGTACGCCGCATGACGCAGGCCGGTCTTGCGCCGTCCACCGTTCGGCAAGCCCACCGGGTGTTCTCGCTCCTGCTGGCCCTGGCGGTTCGGGACGGCCGGTTGACTCGCAACGTCGCGGCCGGTGTGCGGCTGCCCCGGGCCGGACGGTCGGAGAAGGTGTTCCTGACGCACGGCCAAGTGGGCGAGCTGGCGGCGGCGGCAGAACCGCGCGGGCTGATCATCCGGGTACTGGCCTACACCGGGCTGCGCTGGGGCGAACTGGCCGCGCTTCGGATCCGCCGGGTGGACCTGGTGAAGCGCCGGCTGTTGGTCGCGCAGTCAGTGACCGAGGTCAACGGTCGGGCGGTGTTCGGCACGCCCAAGACGCACCAACGCCGGTCGGTGCCGCTCCCCCGCTTCCTGGTCGAGCCGATCGCCGCGCAGATCGCCGGCCGTGCGGGTGACGAGCTGGTATTCACCTCCCCGGCCGGCGACGTGCTGCGCAACAACAACTTCCGTCGCCGCGTCTTCGACCGGGCTGCGGAGTCGATCGGTCTCGCCGGCCTGACTCCGCACGAGCTGCGGCACACGGCGGCCAGTCTCGCCGTGGCCGAGGGCGCCAACGTCAAAGCGGTGCAGCGGATGCTCGGGCACGCCTCGGCGGCCATGACGCTGGACGTGTACGCGGACCTGTTCGAGGACGACCTGGACCAGGTGGCGGATCGCCTCGACCGGGCGGCGGGTCGTGCTGCTGCGGACTCAGTGCGGACTGAGGGCGTCGGCCCAGACCTCGACGCGGTGCGCCCGGATCGTCGGCAGCATGGCTGACCAGGGCAAACTGTTGGTGGGGCGGGCGGGACTCGAACCCGCGACCGAGGGATTATGAGTCCCCTGCTCTAACCGGCTGAGCTACCGCCCCTCACACCGCGCCGGATCTTATCCCGACCGGTGGATCACGGGCCAGCAGCGATCCGGCCCCGCCTCATCACCGCCGTCGTCGCTTCAGCAGCACGATGGGCAACGCGAGGATAACAGTGAGCACCCACCCGACCACGATGACGCCCCAGAACCACGCGTCGTCCTCCGCACTCTCCTCGGCGGCGAACATGCCGATGGTGAGCAGCAGGAAGATCCCGCCCACGAGCAGGGTGGCGAGCCCGCTGAGCACCATCACCGGGACCTCCCACCAGGAGCGCTTGGCGGGTTCGGGCTGGCGCTCGATGGGCCGGGGCTGCGGAATCTGGTCCGCGCTGCGGGCCGGCATGGTGACGTGCACGTCGGCCGGCACCCCGGCGTCGATGGCCTGGATCGTCCCCGGGGGCAGGCCGAGCATGGTCGGCTCGATGTGCAGCACGATGGCGTCCGTGCCGATGAGTTGACGTGCGCCGTCGGGCCAGGCGAGCATGGCGGCGCAGTCGGTGTAGCGGACGGTCAGGGGCCCGTCCGACCCCAGGTAGGTCACCCCGTCGACGCCGAGGCGGATGCCACCTGCGCCTTCCCGGGCGCGGTACGTGGGGCCGTCGACCGTGTCGGCGGAGTGGGTGGGTGCGGCGGTGAAGCCGGCCCAGTCGGCGCTGTGACCGCGGGGCACCATGAGCAGCGCCGAGGCCATCACCTCGCCGGCCACGTCGTGCAGGTCGGCGATGCTGACGGCCTTCAGCTCGGCCCGGTACTCGTCGAGCGTGAGGTTCGGCTGCCCGGTCAGCAGGTTGAGGGCGTACCCGGGTAGGCGCGCGGCGTCCACCTCGGTGGTGGCCAGGAGGTCTTCCCGCTTGGCGACGGTGGCGTCGAGGTCCGCCTGTTCGATCCGGCCGACGCGCATCTTGGCGAGGACGTCGATGAAGCCGCCGAGCACGGCGTCCTGCTTCTCCGCCAGCGCGTCGGCGAGTGCCCGCAGTGTCGCGTACCCGTCGCCGCGTGGCTCGTACGCCGTGGTGGTGGTGTAGGACAGGCCGGCGTCCTGGCGCAACGACCGGTACAGCTCCCGCTCCAGTACGCCGGCGAAGGTGCTGGCGGCGGTGGTGCGGCGGACCACCGAGTCGAGCACCACGGCGCGGGCGCCGCTGACGAAGTACGCGGGGGTGGTCGGCAGCGCCGACGACGCCACCGGCACCGGCTGGCGGACCCCGCTGGGCAGGGTGAGCCGTAGCCCGGCGGGCACCCGGTCACCGGCGATCCAGAGTACGGCGTTCTCCCTGGTAAACCAGCGGGCCACCCATTGCCGCAGGTCGTCGGCGGTGAGCGCGCTCAAGCCCCATTCCGGGTAGCTGCTCAGGCCGAAGTCACGGGCGCCGTAGCGCCACAGCGGGATGTCGTCAACGGCGGCGGAGCCCCGGCTGCTCCACTCGGTGCGCAGGATCTCCTTCTCGACGTCGAGCCGCGCGACCGGCAGGTCGGAGAGGTGCCCGCAGACGGCGGTGAGGAACGCCGCGATGTCCGCCTCGGAGCCCTGGGTGTGGAACGTGGTGTACGCGGGGGCCGTCGCGCCGTTGACGTGGTAGTCGGCCAGGCCGAGCGGGGCGAGCGCGAGGTGTTCGATGAGGTGGGTGATGCCGGCGCGGGCGAGCGTCTCGTCGGCGGTGCCGACCCGGAAGGTCAGCCCGGCGTGCATCGGCCCGCCGGTGGGGGCGAGCAGCGTGGGCACCCCGTCCACATCCAGGTGCTGGATCACGAACGACCACCCTTCGCGTACGCCTTGGCGCGGTACTTGATGAAGCCCGCTGCCTCGTCCACATAGGCCCAGGGGTATTCGCTGCCGAGGTTGCCGAGGGCGGTGAACTGGTCGGCGGCGGCGGGCCACTGCTCGGTCAGGCTGAACATCAGCGCGAAGGTCGAACGGACCCAGACCCAGTCCGCCTTGTCGACGTAGTCGGGGTGCAGCACCGACCGTTGGCCGCACCGCATGATCTCGTCCACCACGGGGGTGCTGCGCAGGTACTCCGTGCGTTCCCGTTCGGTGTCGAAGTCCAACCAGCGTTCCAGGTGCGCCTCGGCGACGATCGCGGCGTTGGGTGCCCCGTCGGGCGCGGTCTGGGCGCATTCGCGGGCGAAACCGAAGGCCCGGTCCCAGTCACCGCTCCACTTCGGGCAGAGCTGTTGGAGCAGGCTGGCCTGCGCGGGCAGGTGGTGCGGGTGGTGTCGCGCGAGTCTGTCGTAGCGGCGACGCGTCTCGTTCTGGCCCAGTTGCAGGCCCCGGGCGAGGGTGATCCGCTGTGTCCAGGCCGCCGCGTCGTCCTCGTGCCGGGCCGTGACATCGATCAACACCTGCTCAGCGCGCCGCAGGTGGTCGTGGAACTGGTCGAACTGGCTGCGGCTGACGTGCTGGGCCCGGGCGGCACTGCGGATCCGCCAACCGGTGCGGATGAGGCAGTTGCCGAGCAGCGTACCGGCGAGGGCGTCGGTGGGGTCGTTGTCGTACACCCGCCGTAGGAACGGCTCGGTCCCTTCCTGGTCCCCGGCGGCGGAGACCAGCAGCGTCCGGTGGGCGGGCTCGCGGTCGGCGAACAACGCGCGGACGGCGGGCCAGTCGGCGGCGTCGAGCGCCTTGCGGAGGTCGTTGACCTCGGGGTACGCGGCACCAGCATCGAAGGTGGGGGCTGGCAGAGGGGCGGGCATGGCGGGGATCATAGGTGATCAACAAGGGCCGTGTGGCCCCCGTTTCGAGCCGGGCTCAACCCGCGCGCAACTCCTCCAGCACCGCTCCGGCGGCACGCCAGCCGCCGGCGAGGGCACCCTGGATGGACGGGCTGTCCCGGTGGTCACCGGCCACGAACAGCCCCTCTCCCATCGACACGGGTTTGCGCAGCCGCCCCTGTGGTGGCGGCGCGGCGGGTAGCGCCTGCGGTACGGCGACCGTGGTGAGGTGTGTCCAGTCGGCGGTGGACTGACCGTACAGCCGGGTCAACTCGGCCCGGATGGTCGGCTCGGGTGGGGCGGTCGGGCCGACCACGGAGGTGGCGATCAGGTGCCGTCCGGTGGGCGCGTACGTCGGTGCGGCGTTGCTGAGCACCACGGTGTTCGCCACGATCTCGCGCCGGTCGCCGTCGACGAGCAGGATCGGTTCGGTGAGCGGCGGCTCTGAGGCGCTGTGGTAGTAGGTGGTGTAGCTGTGCATGCGTACCGTCGCCAGGGCCGGAAGCAGCGCGGACGCGGCGGGTGGGTCGACGGCGACCACGACGGCCCGGCAGCGGATGTCGCCGGCCTGGGTGCGGACCCGGCCGGGGGCGACCTCGGCGACCGGGGTGTCCAGGTCGAGCAGGTCGGCGGGGAGCGGGTCGGCGATGGCCCGGGGCAGCGCGGCCATCCCCTCGGCGGGCAGGCCGATGCGGCCGCGGGCGAAGGAGCGCACCACCATCGCGAGTACGTGACTGGAGGTGGCCAGCTCCCGGTCGATGAACACGCCGGACAGGAAGGGTCGCAGCAGTTCCTCGATGATCGCGTCGGATAGACCCGCCCGCCGCAGTGCGGTCTCGGCGCTGGTCTCCGGTGCGGCGAGGAGCCGGGCCGCGGGCAGTGTGGCGCAGCCGGCGGCGAGCGCGGCGAAACGCAGCCGGTCGCGCAACGAGCCGACGCCCGCGAGCGCGGTGCCCGGGGCGCCGGTCGGTTCGCGCAGCGGGTTGACCAGCCGCACCAGGTCGTCGCCCTTGCGGACCAGCACGCCGGAGGTGAAGTACCCGAGGTCGAGGCGGTCGGTGTCGAGCAGCGTGCCGAGCCGGGGGTACGCGGTGTTGAGCACCTGGAAGCCCCGGTCGACGAGGTAGCCGTCGACCACGTCGGTGGCCACCCGACCGCCGAGCCGACCGCTGGCCTCCAGCAACCGCCAGGGCACCCCGGCGCGGTGCAGCCGGCGGGCGGCGGCGAGCCCGGCCAGGCCTCCGCCAACGACGACCACGTCGGTCTCAGCCAGCATCGCGTGCCTCCCGCTCACCGTTCGCCCGGGACAACCGGCCCGGCCACCAGATCGTCGGCCCGATGTCGTACACCAGTGCGGGCACCAGCAACGACCGGACGACGATGGTGTCGATCAGTACCCCGATCGCGACCGCCGTACCCAACTCGACCAACACCACGAGCGGCAGGACGGCGAGGGCGGAGAACGTCGCGGCGAGCACGATGCCGGCGGAGGTGATCACCCCGCCGGTGACGGCGAGGCCGACGAGCACACCGGCGCGGGCACCCCGCCGGACCGACTCCTCGCGGACCCGGCTCATCAGGAAGATGTTGTAGTCGATCCCCAGGGCGACCAGGAACACGAACGCGAACAGCGGGAACGACGAGTCCACGCCGGGGAAGTCGAAGACGTGGCGGAACAGCAGTGCGCAGAGGCCGAGGGTGGCGGCGAAGCTGAGCAGCACGGTGGCGATCAGCAGCACCGGTGCGAGCAGCGCCCGCAGCAGCAGGGCCAGGATCACCGCGATGACCACCAGCACCACCGGGATGATGACGTTCTGGTCGCGCTTGGCGGCGTCCGAGGTGTCCACGTTGATCGCGGTGAAGCCACCGACCACGGCGTCCGCGCCGGGCACCTGGTGTACGGCGACGCGCAGCTCGCGGATGGTCCGCTCGGCGCCGTCGCTGTCGGGTGGGTCGGTGAGGGTGGCGTCCAGCTGTACCCGCCCGTCGATGACAGTCGGTGCGGCGTTCGGGTCCGGCGGGCCGGTCTGCGGGCCGGCGGAGAGGGGGCGGACGTCGGCTACACCCCGTACATCCTGTGCCACCTGGGCGACCTGCCGGGCGGTCTGTTCGGTGGTGAATATGGTGGCCGGGCTGCCCGTGCCCGCCGGGTAGTGCCGGGAGATCACCTCCTGGCCGTCGACCGAGTCGACGCGTTGGGTGAACAGGTCGGACTGGCCGAGTGTGGTCGCGCCGAGCTGGGTGAGCCCGAACGTGAGGAGGGCCAGCACCACTGCGGTGCTCAGCCAGATCGGTCGGGCGTGCCGGGCCACGAAACCGGCGATGCGACTCCAGATGCCGTGCTCCAGGCGCGGGTCGGCCTGGTCCTCGCGGGGCCGCCGGGGCCAGAACGCCCACCGACCGCCGAGCACCAGCAGCGCGGGCAGGAAGGTGAGCATCACCAGCAGGGTGGCGGCGATGCCGATGGCAGCGACCGGACCGAGTGCCCGGTTCGAGTTGAGGCTGGACAGCAGCAGGCAGAGCAGGCTGACGATGACCGTGCCGCCGGACGCGATGATGGCCGGAGCGGCACCCTTCCAGGCGGTGCGCATGGCGGCCCACGGCCGATCGTGGCGGTGCAACTCCTCCCGATAGCGGGCGATGAGCAACAACGCGTAGTCGGTGCCGGCACCGAAGACGAGCACGGTGAGGATGCCCTGGGCCTGCCCGTTGAGCTTGAGCACGTCCGCGTCGGCCAGCAGGTAGACGAAGACCGAGGCCAGGGCGTACGACATCCCGGCGGCCAACAGCGGGAAGATCCAGAGCACCGGGCTTCGGTACACGACCAACAGGATGACCAGCACCACGACCAGGGTGACCAGCAGCAGTGGTCCGTCGATGGCGGAGAACACCTCGATCAGGTCGGCGAGCAGGCCGGCCGGGCCGGAGACGTCGGCGCTGAGGCCGTCCCGGTCCCCACCGGTGATGTCGCGCAGCTGCTCGACGACAGTGCCGATCTCCTCCCCCTCGGCGTCGTCCACGGGTACGACGACCTGGAGAGCCTGACCGTCCTCGCTCGGGATCGGCAGCGGCAGCGGCGTGACCACGCCGGGCACCTGGGCGAACCGGGCCGCGTCGGCGATCACCCGCTGCCGGTCCGCGTCGGTGATCCCGGAAGGGCGCTCGTAGACGACCAGGGCCGGGATGGTCTGCCTGTCGACGAACTGGCCGGCGAGGTCCTGGGCCCGGGTCGCCTCGGCGTCGGCGGGCAGGAAGGCGGCGTTGTCGTTGGTGGCGACCTCGCTGAGACGTCCGGCGTACGGGCCGGCCACACCACCGATCACCAGCCAGGCCAGCACGACCGCCACCGCGACCAGCGTGGCCCTGCCACCTCGTCCGGACATGCGTACTCACCCCAAGGATCGGCGCAGCGATCGACGCGCTGTAAACGCGAGTCGACATCGACCATCCTGCCGCCGAAACCTCTCGTGACAGCCCCGAATCCGCCATCCCACCCCGGTCGATCATGGAGTTGTGGTGGTGGATGAAGGGCGCATAACTACACAGAACCGGCACCACAACCCCATGATCGACCGGGCGGGGAGTGGCGATGTGGGCGCGCGAAAACGCCCGCCGGCATCGGGCCGACGGGCGCTGGGTGGAGAAGCTCCCCCGATTGGACTCGAACCAATAACCTGCCGGTTAACAGCCGGCTGCTCTGCCAATTGAGCTACAGGGGATCGTGCACCGCTCGGAATCGGATCTCGCCGACGCCGTGCGACGGGACAAGAGTACAGGACTTTCCCCGGTCGCGGTCCAGTGGGTTCCTCCCCGGCACCTGGTGATCAAGATGCGCAGGTCAGCATCCCTGACGCATCGACAAACAGGGTAAATCGCCATCCCGGCCCAGACATGCTTGAGCGGGGAGCAGGATGGGTAGTTAGCTGCGGACAGAGGACGCAGGCGCGAACAGGTCGCCTTCCGACGGGGCAACTCGCCGGGGTCGACGGCGCGTCAGGTACGGAAGGAGCCGCCATGCGCGGAAAGATCATGTTTCTTGGCGGGCTGGCTGCGGGATTCGTCCTGGGCGCCCGTGCCGGCCGGGAGAAGTACGAAGAGCTGGTGGTTCGGGGCCGCAAGGTGCTCGACCACCCGACCGTCCAGGAGGCGGCCGGGGTCGCGCAGGCCCAGGCGAACAAGCTCTACAGCGAGGGCAAGGACAAGCTCGGCCACACCAAGCTGGGCGAGAAGCTGGGTAACGGCAACGGCAGCACCGGCAAGCAGGAGCTGACCGCCGCCGACGACGCGTTCGCCGGCACGCCCGCCACGGTGGGCGCCAAGGCGGGCACCAGCACGGTCGGCACGACCTCCGGGTCGCCGTCGTCCACGAACCCCCGCACCAAGCCGTCCGGCTCGGGCACGAACGGCAGCACGCTCTGACCCACCGCACCTCGACGGGCCGGTCGCCGCAGGGCGACCGGCCCGTGGTCTGTTCGAGGTGTGCTCAGTCCTTGCTGCTGAACGCCGCGTCGAAGGCGGCGCTCGGAGCGTCGAAGGCGAGCCGGCGGACGAACTGCAACGCCTCCGGGGCACCGACGAGCCGGTCCATGCCGGCGTCCTCCCACTCGACCGAGATCGGGCCGTCGTAGCCGATCGCGTTCAACGCCCGGAAGCAGTCCTCCCAGGGCACGTCGCCGTGCCCGGTGGAGACGAAGTCCCACCCGCGGCGCAGGTCAGCCCAGGGCAGGTGCGAGGCGAGCCGGCCACGCCGGCCGTCCCCGGTGCGCACCTTGGCGTCCTTGCAGTCCACGTGGTAGATCCGGTCGGCGAAGTCGAAGATGAAGTTCACCGGGTCGAGCTCCTGCCACACGAAGTGCGACGGGTCCCAGTTCAGCCCGAACGCGGGCCGGTTGCCGATGGCCTCCAGCGTCCGCTTCGTCGTCCAGTAGTCGTACGCGATCTCGCTCGGGTGCACCTCGTGCGCGAACCGCACCCCGACCTCGTCGAACACGTCGAGGATCGGGTTCCACCGGTCGGCGAAGTCCTGGTAGCCGCGCTCGATCATCGACGGCGGCACCGGCGGGAACATCGCCAGGGTGTGCCAGATCGACGAGCCGGTGAAGCCGACGACCGTGTTCACCCCGAGCTTCGCGGCCGCCCGCGCGGTGTCCTTGATTTCCTCGGCGGCCCGCTGACGGACCCCCTCGGGCTCGCCGTCGCCCCAGATCCGGGCGGGCAGGATGTCCTGGTGCCGCTCGTCGATCGGGTGGTCACAGACCGCCTGACCGACCAGGTGGTTGGAGATCGTGAAGACCTGGAGGTTGTGCTTCGCCAGGGTCTCCTTCTTGCGCTCGACGTAGGAGTCGTCGGCGAGTGCCTTGTCGACCTCGAAGTGGTCGCCCCAGCAGGCGATCTCCAGACCGTCGTAGCCCCACTCGGAGGCGAGTCGGCAAACCTCCTCGAAAGGAAGGTCGGCCCACTGGCCGGTGAAGAGCGTGATGGGTCGCGCCATTGTTCTTCTCCCCTGTTGTCATGGGGGATTCCAGGTGCGGACCGGGGCGAGGTGACCGGACGTACGCGACGCCGGGCGGTCACCGGTGGGTGCGGAACACACCTGAGCCCGGCGGGTTGCGCCTCCCACCGGGTCACCGGCCACCAACACGGTCGCCGACCCCACCCTATTTCCGTGGCACCCCATCGCGAAAGCCCCGCGGCCCGATCATCACTCGGCCACCTCCTCGGGCGCGGGCAGCGCGACCCGTACGGTGAAGCCGCCACCGGCGCGCGGGCCGGCGGAGAACGTGCCGCCGAGCCGCTCGGCGCGTCTGCGTACCCCGAGCAGCCCCTGCCCGGTGGGGTGGGCGCGCGCTCCGGACGGCGCGGGCGCGGCGCCCTCGTCGCGTACCTCGATGGTGATGCCCGTGGCGTCGTAGCGCAGGCGGACCGCGACCGGCGCGCCCGGAGCGTGCCGGCAGGCGTTCGTCAGCGCCTCCTCGATGATCCGGTACGCCACGACGTCGACCGGGCCGGGCAGCGGCCGAGGATACCCGGCCAGGCTCCAGCGCACCGGTTGGCCGGCGGCGAAGCCCTCCACCAGCGCGTCGAGGCGGTTCAGGCTGGGCGCCGGCCCGCTCGACGGATCGGGTGCCTCCGCCCCGTGCAGCAGCCGGTGCCCGTGCTCCTGCACCATCCGGCGCCACTGCGCCATACGCCCCATGCTGGTCAAGGTACGGCAGTGGGCTGTGAGCCGGGCCCCGGGCGGTGCCCGCCGGGAGGGTGTGACCGGCGTGAGCGTCACACCTGCGTGTCGTGGAGGTGACGAGCAGGTGTGACGCTCACCGGGGCACTGCCTCGGGAGGGGCCGCCGCCAGGTCGGCCGTGGCGCACCGGCCGGTGACGGCGGCTCCTCCCGGCTCAGTCGGTCAGGGCAGGGTCCACTTCTGGTTGGCCGCGTTCAGGCAGGTCCAGAGGTGCACGACGGTGCCGTCGGCCGAGTTGTTGCCGGAGACGTCCAGGCACTTGCCCGACGACGGGTTGCGCAGGGTGCCGTCGGACGCCGCCGCCCAGTTCTGCGCACCGCTGCCGTTGCAGGTCCAGAGCTGGATCTTGGTGCCGTTGGCGGTGCCGTTGCCGTTGACGTCCAGGCACTTGCCGAGTGCCCTGATCGTCGAGTTCGGCGTCACGGTCCAGGTCTGCGCCGCGCTGCCGTTGCAGGTGTAGAGCTGGATCTGGGTGCCGTCGGCGGTGCCACCGTTGCGCACGTCCAGGCACTTGCCGGCGAGACCCTTGACCGGGCCCACCCCGTTGGTGCCTCCGCTGCCCTTGACCAGTGTGAAGTCGTCCAGGTCGAACAGCCCCGTGCCGCTACCGGTGAAGGTGAGGTAGAGGTTCTGGGTGCTGGCCGGGACGTTGGACAGCGCGGTGGTGACGTTGGCGTAGGTGTCCCAGCTACCGGTGTTGGGCACCGCCACCGAGCCGAGCACCGGGCCGGTGGCCGAGCCGGTGCGCACCTGGATGGTGCCGCCCGCACCGCCGGAGACGACCCGGGCGGTGAACGAGGTGACACCGGTCAGGTTGACCCCGTTGTACGCGGCCCAGTCGCCCGGCTCGATGTAGCCGAGGGTCTGCCCACCGTTGGCGCCCGCCTTGGTGAACGCGGAGACACCGTTGGCCGAGCTGAACGCCTCGGCCTGGATCGTGGTGTTCCCGGTCGGCGGCGGCGTGGTGCCCAGTTCCTTGATCCGGATGTTGCGGAAGTAGGTGTCGTCACCGGTGCCGTGGTTCTGGATGCCGATGTGGCCGGCCAGGGAGCGGACCGGGTCGGTGTTGGTGAAGTCGTTGATCTTCACCCCGTTGAGGAAGACCTGCAGCCGTTCCCCTTCGACCAGCAGCTCGTAGGTGTTCCACTCCCCCGGCGCGTTCAGCGCCGCGTCCCGAGCGGCGATGTCGGCGGCCTTGTACGTGTAGATCGCGCCGGTGGTGCGGTCGACCGCGTCGGTGGCGTCGATCTGGACCTCGTAGCCGTTGTCGATCGCGGACCAGGGGTCACTCGACGGTGGGAAGCCGATGAAGACACCGGAGTTGTCGTCCCCGGCCAGCTTCCAGTCCAGCTTCAGCGAGTAGTTGGTGAACTGCTTGGCGCTGTACCAGAACAATCCCATGCCGCCGACCGAGGTCAGGGTGGCGTCGGAGTTGGTGAAGTTACCCGGACCGGCCTGCGACCATCCGGTCGTCGAGCCGTTGTACAGCGGGGTGTAGCCCGTCTCGGGCCGGCAGTCGGCCTTGCTCCGGCCGGAGGCGTACCGGATGCCGCCGAGCAGGTGGTTCCGGAACCCCGACTCGGCGTACGACGCCTGCGTGTGCCCGGCGCCGGTGTAGAAGGATCGGCCGCCGTTGTAGCTCTTGCACCAGCTCAGCGGGTGGTCCGCGCCCATTCCGCCACCGGAGTACGACGACTCGTCGAGGGTGGCGAGCACGTGCGCGGTGGACCGGGGGTTGGTGCGGTAGTTGTACCACTCGTCGGTGCGGGTCCAGCTCTGCGGCAGGTGTCCGGTCGCCGCGTGGCCCCGGTCCTCCACCTTGACGGTGGCCTGCTGGATGGCCGGGTGCGAGTTGAACCACGCGCCCACCAGGTTGCCGTAGAACGGCCAGTCGTACTCGGTGTCGGCGGCGGCGTGCACGCCGACATAGCCGCGCCCGGAGGCGATGTACGACTCGAAGGCGGTCTGCTGGCTGGCGTTGAGCACGTCGCCGGTGGTGTTGAGGAAGACGACCGCCTCGTACTGGTTCAGGTTGCTGGTGGTGAACGCGGCGGCGTCCTCGGTGGCGGTGACTGTGAAGTTGTTCGCGGCGCCGAGGTCGCGGATGGTCTGGATGCCGACCGGGATCGCGTCGTGCCGGAAACCGGCGGTCTTGGAGAACACCAGGACGTCGTAGGGGGCGTCGGCGGCGCTGGCCGGGGTGGCCGGTGTCGTGCAGGCGATGACGGCGAGTGCGGCCATGGCCGCACCGAGGACGGGTCGTAGGCGTCTGCGCATATCGCTCTCCTAATCGCGGTTAGGAGGGGCCCCGAACCCCAAGACTAGGCGGTGTCCGGGGCCCCTCCTGCCAGCTCAGGGCAGGGTCCACTTTTGGTTGGCGGCACCGCTGACGCAGGTCCACAGGTGGACCGCGGTGCTGTCGGCGGAGTTGTTGCCGGAGACGTCGAGGCACTTGCCGGACGCCGCGCTGCGCAGCGTGCCGTCGGCCTGGGCCGACCAGTTCTGCGCGGCGGTCCCGTTGCAGGTGTAGAGCTGGATCTTGGTGCCGTCCGCGGTGCCGGCACCCGAGACGTCCAGGCACTTACCCAACGACTTGATCGTCGAGTTCGGGGTGACCGCCCAGGTCTGTGCCGCGCTGCCGTTGCAGGTGTAGATCTGGATCTGCGTGCCGTCGGCGGTGGCGGCGTTGCGCACGTCCAGACACTTGCCGGCCAGCCCCTTGATCGCCCCGGTCCCGCCGGCTGGCGGGGTGCCGGTGACGAAGGTGAAGGCGTCCAGGTCGTAGAGCGCCGCGGTGCCCGACCCGGCGAAGGTCAGGTAGAGCGTGGTCGTGCCGGTCGGCGGGTTGGTGATCGTCCCGTTCACCGTGGTGAAGGTGTCCCAGCCGCCGGTCACCGGGACCGTGGCCGAGCCGAGCACCGTGCCGGTGGCCGAGCCGGCCCGGACCTGGAGGGTGCCGCCGGCGCCCGCCGAGGAGACCCGGGCGTTGAACGAGGTCACGTTGCCCAGTCGGTACGGCTGGAACGCGATCCAGTCGCCGTTGTGGATGTCGCCGACGGTCTTGCCACCCTCGGCCGGGGTCTTGCTGAACACGTTGATCCCGGACGAGGTGGCGTAGAACTCGGCCTGCCGGTGCCGAGGCGGCAGCGTGTGCTGGGTGTGCGTGGTCAGGCCACCGGCGTCGGTGTACTCGGCGTCGAAGATCGCGAAGATGTTCGCCGCGTCGTCGTGCTCACCGTCGACCGGAATGGTGATCGTGCCGGAGCAGCCGTTCTGCGAGGTGATCTGGTGGCCGTGTTGGTCGTGGCCGAGCACGTAGGTCATCTTGACCTTCGAGCAGTCGATCGTGCCGTCCTCCGGGTCGGTCACGGTGATGCTGAACGGCACGGTGTCGCCGAAGCCGAACAACTGGCCGTTGCCCGGGCTGTTGATCGTCACCGTGGGCGCGGTGTTGCCGACGTTGATCTGCACGCTGCTGCTGCCGGTGGCGCCCTGCGGGTCCCGTACCGTCAGCGTCGCGGTGTAGTTGCCGTTGGTGCTGTAGGTCTTCGTCGGGTTGGCCGCCGTCGAGGTGGTCCCGTCACCGAAGGCCCACGCGTAGGTCAGCGCACCACCCTCGGGGTCGGCCGAGCCGGCCGAGGAGAAGGTCACCGCGAGCGGGGCGGCGCCGGAGGTGCGGTTGGCGGTCGCCTTCGCGGTGGGTGCCCGGTTGCCGCCGCCGACGTAGTCGAAGCGGTAGAGCGCCGAGTTGGCGTCACCGTTGAAGTAGCCGGTGCCGTAGTCGAGCACGTAGTACGCGCCGTCCGGGCCGAACGCCGAGTCCATCACCTGCTTGCCGACCCAGGGGAACGTGTCGATGGCGCCCCGGGAGCCGTCGGCGTTGACGTGGATCGGCTTGATCCAGCCGCGGCCGAACTCGGTCGCGAAGAACTGCCCGTCGAAGGACTGCGGGAACTTCGTGGTGGAGGTCGACGACGCGTTGTACCGGTAGACCGGGCCGCCCATCGGCGACTCGGAGCCACCGCCGAACTCGGTCGGGGTGCCGGCGTCGCCGGCGTACCGGATCCAGGCCGGCTGGGCCGGCGGCAGGGTGGTCCGGCCGGTGTTGCGGAACGAGTTGTTGGTCGGCCCACCGGTGCAGTTGTACTTCGCCCCGCTGGCGTTGGTGGCGAAGTCCCACTCGTTGTACGTCTCGGTGGTGGTGTTGGTGCCGGTGCAGTACGGCCAGCCGTAGTTGCCCGGCGCGGCGACCCGGTTGAACTCCACCTGGCCGGACGGCCCACGGGTGGAGCTGGTGGAGCCGGCGTCCGGCCCGTAGTCACCGACGTAGACGACACCGGTGGCCTTGTCCACGCTGATCCGGAACGGGTTGCGGAAGCCCATCGCGTAGATCTCCGGGCGCGTCTGGGCCGTGCCGGGCGCGAACAGGTTGCCCGACGGGATGGAGTACGTCCCGTTCGCGTTCACCTTGATCCGCAGGATCTTGCCCCGCAGGTCGTTGGTGTTGCCGGCGCTGCGCTGGGCGTCGTACGCCGGGTTGCGGTTGGTCCGCTCGTCCAGCGGCGAGTAGCCGGCGGACTCGAACGGGTTGGTGTCGTCACCGGTCGACAGGTAGAGGTTGCCGGCGGCGTCGAAGTCGATGTCCCCGCCGACGTGGCAGCACATGCCCCGGTTGGCCGGCACGTCGAGCACGTCGACCTTGCTGGACTGGTTGAGCGTGAAGTCGGAGTTGAGCGTGAACCGGGAGAGGCGGTTCACACCGTTCCAGGCGGAGAAGTCGGTGCCGGTGGCCGGCGCGTCGCCGCCGGGGGTGGAGAGCGGCGGGGCGTAGTAGAGGTAGATCTGCCGGTTGCTGGCGAAGCCCGGGTCGACGCCGACGCCCTGCAACCCCTCCTCGTCGTGGGTGTAGACCGACAGGGTGCCGATCACCGAGGTGGTGCCGTTCGCGTCGGTGCGGCGCAGGGTGCCGTTGCGGGCGGTGTGCAGGACGGAACGGTCCGGCAGCACCGCCAGCGACATCGGCTCGCCCATGTCGCTGGCCCCTCGGGCGAGTTCGACCTGCTGGAAGTCGGTGGCGACGATCGTGTGCGCCTGCGCGGGGGCCGTGCCGGCGGCGAGGGAGACGGCGCCGGTGGTGGCCGCCAGCAGCAGCGCCGAGCCGGCGGAGAACCATCGTCGGGACCGTTGTCGTGGAGCGTCCTTCATGGACATCTGTGCTGCCCCTTCCTGACGAGTGACTGCCAGGGCGGGCGCGCGCCGTCGCGCCGGATGCCGTAGCGGTGGTGGGGGGTCGATGGGTTACCGCGCCGCCGGTTCACCTCGACGAAACATTGTCGTGTTGGTCACGACACTAAGTTGAAGGTGTCGATGTGTCCATACCTTCCGGCGGTTCAGCATCAACTTTTGTCGATCTCGTCGAAAGTCGCGATTCAGGCGCGGCGGTCGATCGCCTGGCCGGCCAGCGCGACGAGCGCCGAGCGCGCCTCGTCGACCACCGCGGCGGCCTGCAGGGCCACGAGCGCGGCCTCGGTCCGCACCCGGATCATCTGCTCGATCCGCTCCCGGGCACCCGTCGACTCGATGATCGCGCGAAGCTCCGCGGCGCCGTCGGCGTCCAACGCCGGATTGCCGAACAACTCCCGCAGCCGGGCGGTCTGCGACCGGTCCGCCTCGCTGCGGGCCAGCGCCATCATCACCGTGGGCTTGCCCTCACGCAGGTCGTCCAGGATGGACTTGCCGGTCACCGCCGGGTCGCCGAAGACGCCCAGCACGTCGTCGCGGAGCTGGAACGCGTCGCCCAGCGGGTCACCGAACTCCTCCAGCGCGGCGAGCAACTCCGGGCCCGCACCGGCCAGGGCCGCGCCGATCTGCAACGGCCGGGTGACCGTGTACCGGGCAGCCTTCATCCGGATCACGGTGAGCGCGCTCGCCACCGAGCCGTCGCCCACGCCCGAGACCAGGTCCAGATACTCCCCCGCGATCACCTCGGTACGCATCAGCGCGAACACGCCGTACCCCCGGTGCACCTGCTCGGTGCTCAGCCCGCACTCGTGGAACATCTGGTCCGACCAGGCCGCGCAGAGGTCACCGCAGAGCAGCGCGGTGTTGCGCCCGTACGCCTCCGGGTCGCCGCGCCACGACGACCGGGCGTGCAGGTCGGCGAAGAGGCGGTGCACCGACGGCTCACCCCGGCGGCGGTCACTGCCGTCCAGGATGTCGTCGTGGATCAGCGCGAACGCGTGGAACAGCTCCAGGGCGGCCGCGGCCACCACGATCGGGGTGCCGTCGGCAGCGCCCGCGCCACGCCAACCCCAGTAACAGAAGAGGGGGCGTAGCCGCTTCCCACCGGCGAGCACGAACCGTTGCAGCGCGGTGAACACGCCCCGCGGCGCGCCGTCGGGCCAGTCCGGGCCCTGCCGTTCCAGGAACCCGGCCAGCTCCGCGTCGAACCGGGACCGCAGTCCGCTCGTGTCGGTGGGCGCGACGGTGACGGTCACGTGCCCTCCCCCGACCCGTCGACACCCAACCCGGCCAACTCGAGTAACAGGGCTTTGACCTCGGTGGCCGCGATCCGGTCCCGGGCCGCCGTCGGGTCGGAGCAGAGCAGCACCGGGGCGTCCGCCGGGTCGTCCGGCAGCCGCCCGTGCGAGCCGCGCACCGCCCGCGCACCGGCGTCCAGGCCGACAGCGCTCATCAGGTACCGCATGCCGAGCTTCTTGCGGGCCAGCGCCACGCCGGCGCGGGCCTTCGCGGCACCGGGGTTGGCCGGGTCGAAGAACAGCTCCGCCGGGTCGTACCCCGGCTTGCGGTGGATTTCCACGAGCCGGGCGAAGTCCGGCGCCCGGTCGTCGTCCAGCCAGTAGTAGTACGTGAACCAGGCGTCCGGCTCGGCCACCAGCACCAGCTCACCCGCGCGCGGATGATCCAGCCCATGCGCGGCCTTGCCCTCGGCGTCGAGCACCTCGGCCACCCCGGGCAGGTTGGCGCAGAGCTTCGCGACCGCCGGCACGTCGGCCGGGTCCTTGACGTAGACGTGGGCAACCTGGTGGTCGGCGACCGCGAACGCCTTCGACGTCCACGGGTCGAGGTACTCCATGCCCGCCTGGGTGTGCACCCGCAGCAGCCCCTCGCTGCGCAGCAGCCGGTTGACGTCCACCGGCCGGGACACGTCGGTGATGCCGTACTCCGACAGCACGACAACCGTGGCGTCCCGGGCCCGGGCGGCGTCCAGCAGCGGGCCGAGCACCGCGTCCAGCTCGGCCGCCGCGGCGGCGGCCTGGGCGGACGACGGGCCGAACCGTTGCAGGTCGTAGTCCAGGTGCGGCACGTAGACCAGGGTCAGATCGGGTGACACGTCGGCCAGGATCTGCTCGGCCGCCTGGCAGATCCACTTCGACGACGGCAGGCCCGCCGTCGGCCCCCAGTAGGTGAACAGCGGGAAGGTGCCCAGCCGGCCGGTGAGCGCGTCGTGCAGCTCCGGCGGGTCGGTGTAGCAGTCGGGTTCCTTGCGCCCGTCGGCGTAGTACACGGGACGCGGGGTGACCGTCCAGTCGACGTCGGCGCCCATGGCGTACCACCAGCAGACGTTGGCGACGGTGTAACCGGGCTCGGCCCGGCGGGCCGCCTGCCAGAGCTTCTCCCCGCCGACCAGCGCGTTGTGCTGCCGCCACAGCAGCACCTCACCCAGCTCCCGGAAATACCACCCGTTGCCGACGATCCCGTGCCCGCTGGGTGGTTCGCCGGTGAGGAAGGTGGACTGCACCGAGCAGGTCACCGCGGGCAGCACGGTGCCCAGCTCGGCCCGGAAGCCGCCGTCGGCGACCCCTCGCAGTCGGGGCATGTGCGCCAGCAGTCGGGGGGTCAGCCCCACGACGTCGAGCACCACCAGTCGGCGGCTCATCGCGTTCCTCCCATCGTCACGGATCGCTGCGCGGTCAGGCCGAGGCCGACCAGTTCGTCCCGGGCGAAGGCCAGCTCCGCGGCGATGCCGGCGGCCAGCTCCGCGTCGGTGCGGGGCCGCCGTGCCGCCGGCAGCACCCCCCAGGTGTACGTCTCGACGTCCAGGTGGTCGCAGCCGGCGGTCGGGCCGTCGAAGAGCGCTCTCAGGGCTGCGCGCAGAACCGGCAGGGTCGAGCCGAGCGGTTCCTCGGGTGGGGCGTGCAGGGGCACGTGGTAGTGCACCCGCCACGGTCCGGGCAACGCCCGGTCCAACGCCTCGTCGAGGTCGTCCGCCGCGTACGACGGGTCGGCCGGGTCGGGCAGGCCGGCACAGCCGGCGCCCCGGGTCTGGTGCAGGAAGCGCGGCTCCACCCAGCGGCGCAACGCGTCGGCCCCGCCGGCCGGGTCGGCCGCCTCGACGGCGGCGGAGACCTGCACCTTCACCACGGGCAGCCCGGCCGCCCGCAGTCGTCCGAGCGCCTCGGCCGGGTCCTCCCAGGCGCACGCCAGGTGGGCCAGGTCGAGGCAGACGCCCATTCGGTCGGTGTCCATCCCGGACAGCAGCGCGGCGGCCTGGCTGCTGCTCTCCACCACGCAGCCCGGCTCCGGCTCGAAGGCGACCCGCACCTCGCGGCCGGTGTCGCGCTGCACCTCGGCCAGGCCGGCGGCGAGCTGGTCCAGCCGGCGGCGGGCCGCGTCGGCCCGCCCGGTGTCCCACGGCTCCCGCCACGCCAGCGGCAGGGTGGAGATCGACCCCCGGGCGGCGTCGTCGGGCAGCAGGTCGGCAAGCACCCGGGCCAGGTTCACCGTGTACGTCAGACGCTGCTCGGTGGTCCAGTCGGGGTGGTACACGTCCTGCTTGACCACCGGGGCCTGGAAGGCCGCGTACGGGAAGCCGTTGAGGGTGACGACCTCCAGACCACGCGCGTCCAGTTCGGCGCGCAGCCGACGGCGGAGCGCCGCGTCGGCGGCCAGCTCGGCGGCGGCCGGGGCGGCCAGCCACAGGCCCAGCCCGAGCAGGTCACTGCCGAGAGCCTCGCGCACCGGCAGGGCGTACGTGTCCAGTTGGCCGAGGATGCCGGCGAGATCCTCGGCGGGGTGCACGTTGGTGCAGTAGCCCAGGTGGACGGTCTCGCCGCCGGCATGTCGCAGCCGCATCAGCTGCCGCCGCGCAGGATCGAGTTGCCGGTCTCCGGGTCCACGGCAGCGGGGTCCTCCAGGTCGCTGAGGTCGAGCCGCCCCGACTGCCCGTAGAACTCCACCGGGTTGCGCCACAGCACCCTGTCGACGTCGTCGTCGCTGAACCCGGCCTCCAGCATCGCCTCGCCGGTGGCCCGGGTCAGCAGCGGGTCGGAACGCCCCCAGTCGGCTGCCGAGTTGACCAGCATCCGTTCCGTGCCGTACTCGCGCAGCAGCTCGACCATCCGCGACGGCGTCATCTTCGTGTCCGGGTAGATGGAGAAGCCCAGCCAGCAGCCGCTGTCCCGGACCAGCTTGACGGTCACCTCGTTGAGGTGGTCGACCACCACGCGACCGGCGTCGATGCCGGATTCGGCGACCACCGCCAGGGTGCGTTCGCAGCCGCGGGCCTTGTCCCGGTGCGGGGTGTGCACCAGCGCCGGCAGCTCGTACGCCACGGCGAGGGCGAGCTGCGCCGCGAACACCTCGTCCTCCTCCGGCGTCATCGAGTCGTACCCGATCTCGCCGACCGCCACCACCGCGTCCTTGTCCAGGTAGCGGGGCAGCAGGTCCAGCACCGGGCGGCACCGCGGGTCGTTGGCTTCCTTGGGGTTGAGCGCGATCGTGGCGAAGTGGCGCACCCCGAACTGACCGGCCCGGAAGGGCTCCCACCCGATCAGCGAGTCGAAGTAGTCGGTGAACGACGCGGGGCTGGTCCGCGGCTGGCCCAACCAGAACGCCGGCTCGACCAGCGCGCGGACCCCGGCGGCGGCCATCCGTTCGTAGTCGTCGGTGGTGCGCGAGGTCATGTGGATGTGTGGGTCGAAGATGCGCATTCACGCCTCCCGGGGCAGTGCGGCGGTGAGCCGGTCGAGCAGGTCGGTGGCGTCGGCGGGCAGGTCCCGGCCGGCGGCGTGCCGTTCGGCGGCGAGCGCGGCCAGCATGGCGGCGAGCTCCCCGTCGGCCCGCGCGTCCAGGTCGGCGACCGCGGCGAGGGGCACACCACTGAACACGCACTTGAGCACCGCCTGTCGCCAGGCGGCCGGGTCGAGGTGCCGGGCGTACGGGCCGAGCGCGGCGGCGACCAGGCGGGTGTCGTTGGTGCGGATCGCGTCGTGCAGCAGCGGCACGCCGGCGTCGTCGATCGGCAGCAGCGGCAGCGCCCGCAGCACCGCTCGCCGTTCGGCCGCGTCGCCGTGCCGGTAGAGGCTCTCGGCGTACGCGGCGTGGTCGCCCGGCAGCGCGGTGAGCAGCAGCACCCGGGCCGCGTCGTCTGCGGTCCAGTCGGGCGCGTCGGGTAGCGCGCCTCGTCCGCAGCGCCGGCCGGCGGCGGGGAAGAGCCGGGTGATCTCGGTGGGCTCGGCCGCGACCCGGCGCAGCGCCGTGTCCAACCAGTCGGGATCGGGTACGCCCCGCAGCGCGGCCCGTAGTGAATCCGGTGTCATCCCGTCTCCTCCCCTTGTAGCTACGCCGGCACCCCAGGTGTGCCTGTGGGCACCTCGTCCTCGGTGCGCGCGGCCGCCGCGGTCGCGGCGGCGGCCCGCAGGAACTCGATCGACCGGGCGGCCACGGCGGGTGCGGCGTGCGAGTCGCGGGGCAGCTCCACAGCGACCAGCCCGCGATAGCCGGCCGCCGCCAGGGCCGCCAGCACCGGCGGGAAGTCGATCTCGCCGACGCCGAACTCCAGGTGTTCGTGCACGCCCCGGCGCATGTCGTCGATCTGCACGTTGACCAGGTGATCGGCCACCTCGGCGACGCACTGCGGCACCGGCCAGGGCTCCAGGCAGCGACAGTGGCCGATGTCGAGGGTGATGCCGAACCGGGCCGGGTCACCGAGCGCGGCGCGCAGCCGACGCCAGTCGGCGATGTCCTGCACCAGCATGCCCGGTTCCGGTTCGAAGCCGAGGGTGACGCCGGCGGTGTCGGCCGCGTCGACCACTGTGGCGCAGCCGGCCACCAGCCGGTCCCAGGCACACTGCGGCGACACCGTCTCGGGCCGGACGCCGGCCCAGAACGAGACCGCCTCGGCGCCCAGGTCGGCGCCGATCCGGACGGCCCGGCGCAGGAACTCGATCCGTCGGGTCGGGTCGTCGTGCAGCAACGTCGGCGCGTGTTTGTGCCACGGGTCGAGCAGGTACCGGGCCCCGGTCTCGATCACCACAGCGAGCCCCAGCTCGTTCAGTCGTCGACTGACGGCGGCGACCCGACGGGTGAGGCCGGGCGCGAACGGGTCCAGGTAGTCGTGGTCGAGGGTGAGCGCCACCCCGTCGTAGCCGAGGTCGGCGATGACGGCGAGCGCGTCGTCGAGGCGGTGGTTGTTGAAGCCGTTCGTGCCGTACCCGAGCCGCAGCGTCGTGGCGTCACCGGCTGGTGACGCGGGTCGGGGCCGGGGCACTGTCATGTCGGCGAGACCTTCCGGGCCAACCGTCGACCCAGCGGCGCGGCGGCCGCGACGGCCAACCCGAGCAGGCCGGCTCCCGCGCGGGCGGTCAGTGCGCCCTGGAGGGCGGGCAGGCCGGTGATCCCGGCGCCGACGGCGGCGCGGACCCGCCCGGCCGACGGATCGCGGACGACCTCGACCTGGGCCGCCCCGTAGCGGGCCGCGTACCACCCGGCCAGCGCGGCGGGCAGGACGGCCGCGACGGCGGCCACCCGGGGCCGGTCGGGGCGGGCACCGGTCGGGCCCTCCGGTCGGGTGGTCGCGCGTCGGACGCCGGGGACGGCGGCGCTCGCGGCGACCACCGCCGTGCCGGCGAGGGTGCGCATCGGCAGGGCGGCCTCCGCGCCGGTGACCTCCCGGCGGGACAGCGCGGTCACCGTCCAGGTGTGCGCGGCGACGGTCGCCGCCGCCGGCAACGCCCGGGTCAGCCGGCCGCCGGACGCGCCGAGCAGCACGTCCAGCCCCCGACAGGCGGCCATCACGGCCGGGCCGGCGGCGGTGTTCTTGGCCAGCAGGTCGTACCCCCAGATGGTGGCGGCCAGCGGCACGGCGAGCGCGGCGGCGCGGCGACCGCCCACGGCGGCGGCCAGGCCCACGCCGGCGGCCGTGAGGCCCGCCGCGAGACCGACAGCGGCGGTCGGCGTGATCCGCCCGCTGGGGATGGGTCGCTCGGGCCGCTCCTCGGCGTCCAGGCCCCGGTCGGCCCAGTCGTTGGCGGCCATGCCGGCCCAGTAGAGCAGCACCGAGGCGCCGGCCAGGGCAGGGGTACGCGGACCGAGCGCACCGGCCGCAGCCGCTCCGGCGACCACGTCACCGGGCACGGAGAGCGCGGCCGGCGCCCGGACCAGCTCGGCGATGTCAGCCAACGTTGCCATGATCACCGTTCCCGCCGGTGTGCAGGTGTCGGGTGAAGTCGGTCAACCGGGCCCACTGCTCGCCCAGCGAGTGGGTGGGCGAGCCGATCGGGTCCTTGAAGAAGAAGCCCAGCTCGGTCAGTGGACCCACCAGCCCGGCGGCGTGCGCGGCGGCGGTGAGCCGGGCCAGGTCGAGCACCAGTGGCGCGGCCAACGCGGAGTCGCAGCCGTGCCAGGTGAACTCCATCCGCATGCCGGTGCCGAGGAACCCGGCGAAGGTGATCAGATCCCAGGCGGTCTTGAAGTCGCCCAGCTCCTCGACGTACTCGATGCGCGTGCCGCCCTGCGGGACGTAGCCCAGCGTCTCGCCGAGCACCCGCTGCTTGCTCTGCACCTTCGCCGCGTTCGCGGCCGGGTCGGCCAGGGTGGCGCCGTCGCCACCACCGAGCAGGTTGAACCCGGACCAGGAGCGCACGTCCAGGTTGCGCATCGCGAACATCGGCGCGAGCACCGACTTGACCAGCGTCTCGCCGGTCTTGCCGTCGTGCCCGGCGTACGGCAGGCGGGCCTCCTCGGCCAGCGCCGCCAGGGCCGGCAGCCGCAGTCCGGTGGACGGGGTGAAGTCGACGTACGGGCAGCCGGCGAGCACTGCCGCGTACGCGTAGAGGGAGCTGACCGGCAGCACCTCGTCGGGCCCGGCCAGGGCGGCGCTCAGGGCGGCCGGGTCGGCGTGCCCGGGGTGCGGTTGCGGGGCCGGCTCGGTGGCGGAGACGTTGACCACCACCACCCGGTCCAGCTCGTGCCGCTCCCGGAAGGCGGTGAGGTCGCGGACCACGGCGGCGGCACGATCGGCCTGGGTCGCACCGACCGGTGCGGGGCGCAGCTCCTGCTCGACCGCGCCCAGCTCGTCGCGGAGCGCGGCGACCAGCCGCCAGGGGATGACACCGGCGTCGGCGAGCGCCTCGGCGCGCTTGCACAGCGGAGTGGTGGCCACGTCGTGTCCGCCGAAGACCAGGTCGGCGAAGGCCGGTAGGGCCGGGCCGCGCAGGTCGGGCAGCTCGGTGACACAGCCCGTCGACCCGGCCAGGCCGGCCCGCAGCGCGAGCCCCCCGACGATGCTGGTGGTCGCGACGGATCCGCGCGCTCCTACCAGCCAGACACCTGTACGCATGGTGCTCCTTCCCCGTCCACGAGGAACCGTCGGTACCGCTAAATATAGGAATATCAAAATATGTTTCGGAAAGATATGGCCTTGGTCGAGGGGCCCCGTCCGCCCTCCCCGCACCGGATCGGCACCGGTTTCCGACGTCGGCGTCGGCGGCGACGACGCCGGACCGGAGCCCGGCCCGGGTACAGGCAGACGGGGCTTGGTAGACAGGGTCGGGTCGGCGTCTCGACCCTGTCTCCCCCGCATCCGACCGATCGGGGCGTTGGCATGCCCCGGCCGGGCGTCTCAGGCCGCCGCGCCCACCGGGTCACCGAACGGAGCACGACCCGCCGGACGTCGGCGAGTGCGTGCGGTACGGGTGGGGGCAACGGCGGGCGGTCTGGTCAGGTCCTACGGTGTCCACCGATGGTGGCGGTCCTCCGGTGCGGCCGGGGAATCCCGGTCCGGTCGCACCGGACGACCGTCCTGCTCGTGCGCCACCGGGCCGTCAGGCCCGGCCGCACGCTCTCCGACGCCGACCTCGTCCCGGCCGCGGGGCGCAATCCGCGGCCGGTCCTCGCCGGTCGGCTTCGGGAAGCCGGTCGGGCGATGGCGGTGCGAACACCGCTATCGCGAATGGTCGATGGTCAGACGGTCGCCGCGGTCAGCGCCGGTTCGACCTCGGTCCAGGAGGAGCCGAGTTCCGCCGAACGGGCCACCGCGTCCAGCACCAGCTGGACCTGCAACGCGTCGGCGAACGAGGGAGCCGGGTCCACACCGGTGGCGACCGCCTCGATGAAGTCGCGCATCTCGTGCGTGAACGAGTGCTCGTAGCCGATGATGTGGCCCGGGGGCCACCACGCCGACATGTACGGGTGCTCGCCCTCGGTCACCAGGATGCGGCTGAAACCCTGCTCCGCGGTGGGCCTGGTGGCGTCGTAGAACTCCAGCTCGTTGAGCCGCTCCAGGTCGAAGACCACGCTGCCCAACGAACCGTTGATCTCGACGCGCAGCGCGTTCTTGCGACCGGTGGCGAACCGGCTCGCCTCGTACGTGGCCAGCGCGCCACCGTCGAGCCGGGCCACGAACACCGCGGCGTCGTCGACGGTGACCGGCCCGGTGGGCGCCGTGCCGCCGTCCACGGTGGCCGCGAGGCCGCTCGACTCGGCCGGCAACGGACGCTCCCTGACGAAGGTCTCGGTGACCGCGCTGACCCCACTGATCCGCTGACCCGTGACGAACTGGGTCAGGTCGATGATGTGGGCACCGATGTCACCGAGCGCGCCGGAGCCCGCCCTGTCTTTCTGCAACCGCCAGACCAGCGGGAACTGCGGGTCCACGATCCAGTCCTGCAGGTACGTCGCACGGACGTGTCGAATCACCCCGAGCCGTCCGTCGGCCACCAACTGCCGCATCATCGTGACCGCGGGGACCCGGCGGTAGTTGAACCCGCACATCGACCGCACTCCGGCGGCCCGGGCGACCTCCGCCGCAGCGGTCATCGCCCGCGCCTCCTCCACCGTGTTGGCCAGCGGCTTCTCGCACAGGACGTGCTTGCCGGCGGCCAACGCGGCGAGGGCGATCTCGGCGTGACTGTCGCCCGGGGTGCACACATCGATCACATCGATGTCGTCCCGGTTGATCAGATCACGCCAGTCCGTGGTGTACGCCTCCCAGCCGAGCCGGTCGGCGGCGTCCGCCACCTTCCCTGTGTCTCGACCGCAGATCAGCGCCATCCGGGCCCGCGTCGGCAGGTCGAACACGCGGTTCACGGTGCGCCACGCCTGCGAGTGCGCGGCGCCCATGAACGCGTAGCCGACCATGCCGATCCGCAGTTCTTTGTCTGTCGTGGACAAGGTGGGTCTCCCCCCGGTATGTCAGAACCCGAGCTTGTCGTAGCTGCTCGCGTTCTCCTTGGTGATCGTCTCGGAGGCCAGGGTCACTTCCTTGGGCACCTGGAGCTCCGTCAGGTCTCCCATGCCCCGGCCCTGCGCGATGAGCCGCGCAAGCGAGATCGCCGAGGAGGCCATCGACGGGTTGTAGGTGACCGTGGCCTTGAGCACGGTGTTGTCGGCCTTGATCGCGTCGATCGCGAGCTTGGAGCCGGCGCCGCCGACCATGAAGAACTCGGAACGGTTGGCCTGCTTGATGGCGGCCAGCACGCCGATGCCCTGGTCGTCGTCGTGGTTCCAGACCGCGTCGATCTTCGGCAGCGCCTGGAGCAGCTGGGACGCCTCGCGCTGACCGCTGTCCGAGGTGAACTCGGCCGAACGACGGTTCCGCACCGAGAAGCCGTAGGTCGCCAGGGCGGCCTTGAAGCCTTCGCTGCGCTCGACGGTCAGCGGGATCTCCAGACCGGCGATCTCACCGATGACCGGGTTGGCGATGCCCTTGTCCTTGAGCATCTTGCCGATGAAGTGCCCGGCCGAAACGCCCATGCCGTAGTTGTCACCCTTGATGACCAGCCGCGACGCCAGCGCGTCCGGGAAGGCACGGTCCAGGTTGACGATCGGGATGCCGGCCTGCATGGCCTGGAGGGCAACCGCGTTGACCTCCTTGCCGTCGTGCGGCAGCACGACGATGATGTCCGGCTTCTGGGCGATCAGGGTGCCGAGCGTGGAGCGCTGGGCCTCGGAGTTCGACCCACCGTCGACCTCCTTGAACTCCACGTCCGAGTACGCCGCCGCCTGGGCCTTGGCGTTGGCGTGGATGGCGCCCATCCAGCCGTGGTCGGCGGCCGGCGCGGAGAAGCCGATGACGACCTTCTTGCCGGGGGCGTTGTTGCCCTCGCTGCCGCCCGCGGCCTTGGTCTGGGTGCTGGCGGCCGGGGTCTCGTTGCTGGTGCAGGCGGTCAGCAGGGTGGCAGCGCCAACTGCGGCTCCGCCGAAGAGCAACCGGCGGCGCGACAGGTCGCGACTGTGCTGGGTCATGAACGACCTCCTGGAAGCGGTATCTGACTGAATGAGGGTGTGCGGGGCCCTGCCCACGTCGAAAGTTTCGACGTGGCCAGGGACAACGGTGCGGTGCGTCAGGCGGTGGTGACCCTGTTCCGCGCGAGGAGCCGAGTGACTGACTTGTACTGGAACTGCTGGATCAGGACGGCGGCGACGATGATGCCGCCCTTGACCATGTTCTGCGCCTCGATGGAGAGGCCGTTGATGGCGAAGAGGTTCGTGATCGTGGCGAAGATGATGACGCCGAGCAGTGAGCCGACGATCGTGCCGCGGCCCCCACTGAGCAGCGTCCCGCCGATGATCGCCGCGGCGATCGCGTCCAGCTCGTACAGGTTGGCCATCGCCGCCTGCGCCGAGGTGGCCTGCGAGGTGAGCATGATGGCGGCGATGCCGCAGCAGAGGCCGGAGAGGGCGTAGAGGAACATGGTGTGCCGCCGGACGTTGATGCCGGCCAGCCGTGCCGCCTCCGGGTTGCCGCCGACGGCGATGGTCCGCCGACCGAAGGTCGTCCGGTTGAGCAGGACCCACCCGGCCAGGACCACCGCGCCGAGGATGTAGACGAGGATCGGGATCCCGATCACCTTGCGCGCCGCGATGTCGTTGATGAAGGTGCTGCTCGACACCTGGGTCTGCTTGTTGGAGATCGACGCCGCGAGCCCTCGCGCGGCCACCAGCATCGCGAGCGTCGCGATGAAGGGGACCAACCGGCCGTACGAGATGAGCACGCCGTTGACCAGGCCGACGCAGATACCGACCACCAGGGCGGTGAAGATCATGCCGCCGGCGCCGAAGTTCTGGGTGGCGACAGTGGTGCACCAGACGCCGGCCAGCGCGACGATCGCACCTACCGACAGGTCGATGCCGCCACCGATGATCACGAAGGTCATCCCGACGGTGACCACGCCGACGACCGAGGCGAGCTGGAGGATGGCCAGAACGTTGTTCCACACCCAGTTCGGATCGCCGTACAGGTCCGGCTTCGTGATCGCGCCGACCACGATGAGCGCCACCAGCACCCCGATCAGACCGAGGTTGCGCTTGGCGCCGTCGCCGCCGTCCCCCCGCCACCAGGAGAGCCGGCCCGAAGTTGCCTTATCGCTGGCCACCGCCGTCTCCGCCGGGTCCACCGGCGGCGACTGTGCCGGAAGCTGCGGGCGCTCCGGTGTCGCGGTGGGAGTGGGAGTCGCGTCGCTCATGCCGGTGCGCCTTCCATCAAGGACCCCGCCATCACGAGGTCAAGCACAGTGTTCTCGTCGAGTTCGCCGGCCGCGGCTTCGCGGACGACACGCCCTTCCCGCATCACCAGCACCCGGTCGGCCAGGCCCAGCACCTCGGGCACCTCGCTGGAGACCAGCAACACCCCGACGCCCTGCGCGGCCAACGACCGGATGACCTGGTAGAGCTCAGCCCGGGCGCCCACGTCCACGCCCCGGGTGGGCTCGTCGAGCAGCAACAGCTTGGTGCCGCCGAGCAACCACCGCCCGACCACCACCTTCTGCTGGTTGCCGCCGGACAGCGTGCGTACCGGCCGGTCGACGTCCCGGGGCCGCAGCTCCAGGGTCTCCGCGATCCGGTCCGCCTCGGCGCGTTCCTTGGCGGCATCGGTGAAGCCGAGCCGCGCGTACCGGCCGAAGGTCGCCAGCGTGACGTTGCGGTAGATCGGTTCACCGAGCAGCAACGCCTGGCTCTTGCGTTCCTCCGGGGCCATCCCCATGCCGGCCCGGACCGCCGAGCCGACGCCGGGACGCAGCGCCTTCCCGTTCATCCGGACCTGACCGGCATCCGGGAGGCGGGCACCGTAGATCGTCTCCAGCAACTCGGAGCGACCGGAGCCGACCAGCCCCGCGATGCCGACGATCTCCCCGGCCCGCACGTTCAGCGAGACGTCGGCGAACTCACCGGTGCGGGTCAACCCCTCCACCTGGAGCAGGTCGTCGCCCGCGGTGTCGTCGGTCGGCCGGTCCGGGAAGACGTACTCGATGGTCCGGCCGGTCATCCGGCTGACCAGGTCGCGGGTCGGGGTGTCGCGCGCCGGCAGGTTCGCCGCCGTGGTCCGACCGTCCTTGAGTACGGTGACCCGGTCGCCGATCTCGCGGATCTCCTCGAGCCGGTGCGAGATGTAGATGACGGCGATGCCCTGCGCGGTCAGCTCCCGGATGATCCGGAACAGGTTGCCGACCTCGTCGTGGGCCAGCACCGCGCTCGGCTCGTCCATGATGATCAGTCGGGCCTCGTGCGACAGCGCCCGGGCCATGCTGACGATCTGCTTGCCCGCCGCCGGCAGCGACCGGACCATCCGTCCCGGCGGGATCTCGGCGTGACCGAGCCGGCCGAGGATCTGCCGGGTGTGTCGGGCCATCCGGCCGCGCTGGACGAACCCGAAGTTGCGGTACTCGTGGCCGAGGAAGGCGTTCTCCGCCACCGACAGGTCCTCGACGAGGTCGAGCTCCTGGTAGATGGTGGCGATGCCGGCCTTCATGGCGGCCTGCGGGTTGGCGAACGTCGCCGGTTCCCCGCGCCACTCCACCTGCCCCGAATCCGGTTGGTGCACACCGGCGAGCACCTTGATCAGGGTGGACTTGCCCGCGCCGTTCTGCCCGAGCAGGCAGTGCACCTCGCCGGCACGTACCTCCAGCTGCACGCCGTCCAGTGCGCGTACGCCGGGGAAGGTCTTGACCAGATCGGTGAGGCGCAGGACCACCTCGCCCGCGACGGTGTCGGCGGGAGCCTCGACCAGCGGTGCCTCGGCCGACGCGGTGGCGGCTGCGACGGCCTCGGCCGACGCGGTGGCGGGGTCATCCTCGGGCAGAGCCACAGTCTCCTCCTCGCTCACGACAGGATCTCGGTCAACTTCATGCGGCTTCCGCGAAGGCGACGTCGCTGGCCAGCACTGCCGCTCCGGCGACGCCGGCTCGGCCACCGAGCTCGGACAGCACGACGGGCAGGTTGCCGGTTGCCAACGGCAACGAACGGCGGTAGACCACGCTGCGGATCTCGGCGAGCAGGATGTGCCCGAGCTGGGCGAGCCCGCCGCCGATCACGATCATCGACGGGTTGGTGAAGCTGACCAGGCCGGCGAGCACGCCGCCGACCCGCCGTCCGCCGTCACGGATCAGCTGGATACAGGTCACGTCCCCCTCGACGGCACCCTCGGCGACGTCGAGGGCGGTCACCACACCGCGCAGGGACATCCGCTCGGCCAGCGCCGGCGACGCCCCACTGCGGGCCGCGGCGGTGGCGTCCTTGGCCAACGCGGCACCGCTGAACAGCGCTTCCAGGCAGCCGATGTTGCCGCACGAACACATCGGACCGTGCGAGTCGACCTGGATGTGGCCGATGTCGCCGGCGCAGCCGTCGGTGCCCCGGTAGACCTCGCCGGTGAGGTAGATGCCGCACCCGATGCCGGTGCCGATCTTCACGAAGAGGAAGTCGTCCACCGAGTGGGCGACCCCACCGTGCCGCTCACCGATCGCCATGATGTTGACGTCGTTGTCGACCACCGCCGGGCAGCCGTGCTCCCGGCTGAGCAGCTCACGCACCGGGTACCGGTCCCAGCCCGGCATGATCGGCGGCGAGACCGGGACGCCGTCCCGGAAGCTGACCGGGCCGGGCACCCCGATACCTACCGCGTCCAGCCGCTCGTACGCCCCGTCGACCCGGGCCTTGTGCAACAGCTCGTTGACCCGTTGCAGGGTCACCTTCGGACCGTTACGGATGTCGGCGGCCTCGCCGTAGTGGGCCACCGGTTCGAGCCGGCCGTTGACCACCTCGATGTCCATCGAGCTGGCACCGAGGTCGACGGCGGCGAAGCGCAGCTTCGGGTTCAGCTCGACCAGCGTCGAGCGACGCCCACCCCGGGAGGCGGCGAGCCCCGCCTCGGCGACGTAACCCAGGGCTACCAGACGATCGAGCTCGGCCAGCATGCGAGGTCGCGGCATCTGGAGCTGGTCGCCCAGTTCGGCCCGCGACACGGCGCCCTCGTCGCGGAGCAACCGCAACAGTCGCACGTGAAGGGGATCGACCGTTCGCACCGAGAGCCGCCTCTGCATTGGCATCGTTCACATCGACGCAATGCCGATGTGTTGTGTCCGACACAGTAGGAGCGCTCGCATCAGCTGTCCAGAGCTTCGGCTGTTCCGACGCTAACTTTTGCTCAAACGGACAGAAGTTTTGGTTGCGCCTTGCGGAGGTGCTTCCCGCCCGCCCGCTGCCCGCCCGGCGGAGCTGCGCATCACCCTCGCGCCCCGTGCCCCGTGCCCCGCGCAACATCCTGGAAGCAGGGGTGTCGACGCGCCGGGAGACCACTACATCCGGGATCTTGCACGATCTTGAGCGCCGGACCCACCGGAGAGCGCGAAATCCGCGGGAAGATCCGCGCAGTATCGGAAAAGTGCTGCCTCCACGCGCAGGTAGGCAGCAACATCCCCGATACTGCCCGGATCTTGAGGACGAGCGGTCGGCGTGGGCAGGGCCAGCGCGGGCGCGGGCACGCGGACGGGCGCGGGCGCGGGCAGGGCACGACGCGAGCGCGCGGACGGCGCAGGCGCGAGCACGGGTACGGGCAGGGTGAGCGCCGCACCCAGCGTGGGTTGGGCGAATCCGACGAGGTCAGCTCGGGCGGAATCCCCTCGGTGCCGGGCGGTCTCGCGGCGTCGGCGCCAAACCCTGCCCAAGCAGCGAATACGCCCGCGGAGGGCCTGCTGAACAGCCCGTGTCCAGCACCACAACAATTGCAAAGGACGTTGACAGTCGTCTACGTCACCGATAGCGTCCTCAGACATCGACAGCCACGGGGTCGAATCGCGCACCGCAATTCTCCAATCTCGATGAAACGCCGTTCTGTCGTGCCCGAAAACCCCGACGGGAAGGACCCCAATGAATCGACCGACGCGATTTGTCGCGGCCGTGTCCGCAGCAACCTTCTTCGCTTTCCTGGTGCCATCGGCGGCTCAGGCGGCACCAGCTTCGACGGGCTCTGCCGTCGCGGCAACGGTCGCCGCACCTGTCCAGCAGGCCGCCTCCAACCCCGCTGGCTCGGACTTCGTCCCGCTCGGCAACTGCACGGCCGGCATCTTCTGCGGTGAGGTGAAGAACCGGCTGGGCCGATCCGTGAAGCTTTCGGGCAACTGGCCGACCAACAGCAAGACCATGTGGTTGCCGGCCGGTCAGGGCAGCGCCTCCGATTCGAGGTATTACTACGACTTCCGGGACACTGACGGTTTCCAGGTGCCCAGCGGATACATTTACTACGACAGCGTGGGTAACAAATATTACCCGGGCTGGCACAAGGTGAACGACCTGCAGGTAGTCACGCTCAACGGCTGGTGCCTCACCTCAGCCTGCAGCTGACAATCGGTTCCACAATTGCGCGCGTCCAGTGGCTACCGGGTCCAGAACGGGCCTGGTAGCCACTGACGCGTCGGCTCAGTCGACCGAACCCCGCTGGTTGCGCTTCTTGCGGAGTTTGCGGTCGTCGCGCAGCTCGACGTACGGCTCGTCGTCCGCAGCGTGACCCGCCGCGATGGCACGGCCGCGCTCCAACTCCGCGTCGAACTCGGCGCCCAGCAGGATCGCGATGTTGCTGAGCCAGAGCCAGACCAAAAAGATGATCACGCCGGCCAGCGTCCCGTACGTCTTGTCGTACGAACTGAAGTTGCTCACGTAGAAGGCGAACAACCCGGAGATCACCAGCCAGATCACCACCGCCAGCACGCCGCCGGGGCTGACCCAGCGGAAACCACCGTGGCGGGCGTTCGGCGAGGCCCAGTAGAGGATCGCGAACATCAGACTGACCAGAACCAGCAGCACCGGCCACTTCGCGATGTCCCACACCGCGACCGCCGTCGAGCCGACGCCGATCACGTCGCCGACCGACTCGGCCAGGCGACCGGTGAACACCACGATCACCGCGCTGGCCAGCAGCAGCACCCCGATCACCGCCGTCACGCCGAGCCGGATCGGCAGCGTCTTCCAGATCGGCCGCCCCTCCGGCACGTCGTAGATCGTGTTCGAGGCGCGCATGAACGCCCCGACGTAGCCGGAGGCGGACCAGAACGCCGCCACCAGACCGATGATCGCGGCGATGCTGGCGAGGCCACCGTTCTTGTCCGCGGTGTCGATCGCGCCCTCGATGATCTTCTGGATGCTGTCGTTCGGCACCGCCTGGTTGACGGTGTCCTTGACGCCCTCGGTGGCGCTCTCACCGAGCAGACCGAGCAGCGAGATCAGCACCAGCACACCGGGGAAGATGGACAGCACCCCGTAGTAGGTGAGCGCCGCCGCCCAGTCGGTCAGGCTGTCGTCCTGGAACTCGCTGATCGTCCGACGCAGGGCCGCCTTCCACCCACTGCCCGGCAGGTCGGTGGGGCTGTCCGGGCCCGCGTCGGGACCAACCGGCGCGCTGGCGGAAGCACGCTCCTGCTCCCGCTGGGCGGGAGACTCGTTCGAGGCCATCGCCCCTCCTCATCGTCGGCGGTGTCACCTCCGGACATGCCCCGTCGACGGTCGCCCATAACCCCTACCTGTAGAGCAACCTGCCCATCCGGTGCGAGGCCACCAGCAGGCCGACCGCCATCACCACCAGCAGGTAGAGCACGTCGAGCAGCCAGAGCCACCCGCCACTGCCCAGTGTGACCCCGCGAATCAGGTGAACCGAGCGGTAGAGCGGAGTGACCTCGACCAGCCAGTGCAGCACCGTCGGGTAGGCCTGCGCCGGCACGAAGGTGCCGGAGAACAGGAAGAGGGTGAACAGGGCGGAGTTCACCAGGTCGAAATCCTGCCAGCTGCGCATCACGGTGGAGACCGCCATGCCGAGCGCCCCGAACGCGAATCCGACGAGCACCGCCGCCGGGAGGGCGGTCAGCGCCCGGGTCACGCTGGTCAGGTCCAGAGCGACCATCACGCCGAGGAACGCCGCCGAGTAGGCGCTGCCCCGCAGCATCGCCCAACCCAACTCGCCCACGGCGATCTCGAACGGCCGTACCGGGGTAGCGATCATCCCGTCGTACAGCTTCATGTACTTCATCTTGCCGAAGAAGTTGAATGTGGTCTCCGAGATCGCCCCGGTCATCGCCGAGGAGGCGAGCATCGCCGGGGCCACGAATGCGGCGTACGGGACCAGCCGCCCATCGGGCAGCGGCAGATCGCCGATCAGCGCGCCGACGCCCAGCCCGATGGAGAGCAGGTAGAGCAGCGGCTCCACGAAGCCGGAGAGCAACAGCAGCCAGTAGGCCGGCTTCAGCGCCGCGACGTTGCGCTCGACAACCGACGCCGACCGCCGGGACGCGGCGGAAACGTCGACCAGCCGGGGCAGGATCAGCGTGACCACGACAAGCCTCCCTAGACGACGAGCTTGCGACGGAACGCGCGTGCCGCCATCAGCCAACCGGCGGCGGCCCAGGCACCCAGGTAGAGCACGTGCCCGACGATCGACCACTGTGGGGCGACGCCCAGCGTGGCCGCGCGGCACAGGTCGACGGCATGCCACAGCGGCGTCACGTACGCCAGCCACCGCAGCGCGTCGGGCAGTGACTCGACCGGGAAGAACACCCCGGCGAAGAGTGCCATGGGAATGACCGCGAACCGGAACAGCATCGCCAGCCAGTTGTCACTGGACACCGACGCCGCGTACGCGAAGGTCGGCGCGGCAACGGCCAGCCCGAGCAACGCGACCACCGGCAGGGTGACCAGGGCCCACGGTGAGCGCAACGCCCCGAACAACCCGGTGACCAGCAGGAACGCCGCGATCGTGGTGAGCACCCGGAACAACACGAAGGCCAGGTGACCGGCCAGGATGTCGCCCACCCGCAACGGTGAGGCGGCCTGCGAGAAGTAGATCTTGACCCACTGGAAGTTGCTGAACACCGGCCAGGTGGAGTCACCGACTGTCACCTGGAGCGCGGTCGAGGCGATCAGCCCGGGGACCAGCCAGTCGAGGTAAGGCACCCCGCCGACACCCTGGTCGATGTAGGCCCCCACGCCGAACCCGAAGCCGAGCACCGTCAGCACCGGCAACAGGAACGAGGAGAACACGCCCGCCCGCCAGGTGCGCCGCAGACCGACCAGGTAGTGCTCGAACACCGAATACGCCGGCACCCACGGGAACCGCGCCGATCCCGCCACACTCACACGACCACCCCGCCCACCGCGTCGGCACCACGACCTGTCTACCCCCGGGGTACGACAACGTCGGTCACCCTACGGCGACGCAGTCGACGCGTCGCCCGGGTTTCGCCGGCCTCGACCGACGCACCGGCCTCGGTCGACACGCTGGCCGCCTCGGTCGACACGCTGGCCGCCTCGGTCTGGGCGCTGGCCGCCTCGGTCGACGCGCCCGCCGCCTTGATCGACTCGGGTTGCAGGACGTCGGGGTATCAGTCACGGGGGATGCCCCGTTTTCCCGGAAATCCGAGTCGATCAACGGACTGACGCAACGCGGCGGCCTTGCCGCGCCGGGACACCCCTATATCGCCGACCTGGACTCGATCACACCGAGCGAACCGGATCGGACCGGACGAACGTGCGCCACGCGTCGGGCGTGAAGACGAGCACCGGCCCGGCCGGGTCCTTGGAGTCGCGGACGGCCACCAGCCCAGACAGGTTGTCGGCAACCTCCACACAGGCACCGCCACTGCCGTTGCTACGGGTGCTCTTGCGCCACCGGGCGCCGGTCAGATCCATGTCTCCGCCACCTCCGCGATCAGGTCGAGGGACTGCTGCTGCGATAGTGCCTCACCCCGGATCGACTCCCACACCTCGACCATCTGCCGCACATACTCGGACCGGTCGATCACCTGCCCGTGGCGCTGCCCATCCAGGTAGACGACGTCCTCACCGGTGGCTGCGGTGGCGATCACGAAGGGCCCGTCGAGCCCAGCGTACGCACCGGCAGACAGCGGAACGACCTGGATTCGGACCCGGGACAGGGCGGAGCCGAGCTTCACCAGGTGACGCAACTGCTCGCGCATCACCTCCGGTCCGCCGATGTGGCGGCGCAGCGTGTACTCATCGACGACCACGCTGAGCAGCGGCGGCCGGTCCCGCGTGAGCACGGCCTGTCGGTCCAGCCGGGCGGTCACCTGCTGCTCGACCTCGTCGGCCGCGAAGAGCCCAGCACCGGCCAGGATGGCGCGAGCGTAACTCTCGGTCTGCACCAGACCCGGCACATAGAGCGGCTCGAACCACCGCAGCGCTGTGGTTTCCTGTTCGATGCCGGCCCAGTCGCGGAACCACGGCACCACGGCTTCCCGGCTGATCCGCCGTTGGATGCGCTCGAATCGTCCGTCGGCCTGGAACACGGCGTCACACCGGCGCGCGAAGTCCAGGCTCGGCCGGCGCTCGGATGTCTCCACCTTGGCGACCAGGGCCCCGGAATAGCTCAACGCCTCGGCCAGCGCCGCCTGCGACATCCCAGTGCTGGCGCGAGCCAGCCGCAGTTCCTCGGCGAAGTGCTCCAGCATGGACGAGCTTTCCACGGACAACCCCCGTACATCTTCGTACCGTGCTGGGCCAGTCGCCGTACGCCCTGGTCGTCGGCGTGCGGAACCTCCCACCGTAGTCGGGTCCACACCAGACTGTCACGCAGCGGAACCGCTCACGGGATCGGACGACGGGCGGAACCAGGCCGGGAGCGTCCCGCGACCCCCGATCCGGGGCGCTCCCACCCACGCGTTGGAGGTTCCTTCGTGCGACACACCTGGTCGACTCATGACAGACGCACCTGGTCGGCTGATGACGGTGGCGGCCACTGATGCCCCGGTACCGTCCACACGTGGCGGCGCGCCCGTCCTGGCGCTGCCGGGTCTGCGGCGCGGCGTGGCCCTGCTCGCCGGCTCGCCTGTCGCTGCTCGGCGAGTACCGGGAGGACCGGGTCGGTCTGCTCGTCTACCTCGCGGCATTGCTCTACGAGGCGGCGGGGGACCTCGCCGGCCAGGCCGGTCACGACCGGCTGAGCGACCGATTCATCACCTGGGCCCGTGCCCGTTGAAGCGGTGCGTGGGCAGTTGGTCAGGTCGGTCGGTACGCGCGGACCAGTGCCTGCACGGCGTAACCGAGCAGCAGCAGTCCCGCGCCGACGCCGACCACCAGGCCGGCGGAGACCGCCGAGGCGAGACCGGTGACGAGCCCTGCCGCCGCGACCAGGCACAGTGCGCCACCGAGGGGACGAAGCAGCGGATCCCGCAGGAGCGGGGCGAGCGGGAAGAAGTGCAGGCCGACCACCAGGCAGACCAGCACCGGCACGTACTCGGACCGGCCGGCGGCGATCAGCACGGCGGCACCCAGCCCGGCGGCGGCGAACTCGGCGACGACGATGAGCAGGTACGGGCGGTCGGCTGCCCGGTCCCGGGGGCTGCCGGCCCCTCGGAGGCGGGCGGACAGCACACCGCCCAACACGGCGGTGAGCAGTGCGGCGATGCTGCCCACCACGAGCAGGGCCCGCAGCGGTTGCTCTGCCGCCGGCACACTGAACCAGACCATCGCGAAGATGCCCAGGTAGAGGGCGGTGAGCCCGGCCTGACGTCGGTTGGCGGTCAGCAGATCGGACATGACACCCCCGTGATCGGAAGCCTTCCTCGGCCGGCCGATGGTACGCGCAAGATCAAAAGCAGTCGACCGTGATCGTGGACGGTCAGTCGACGAGGGTGCGACCGGTCAGGTGCAGGAAGACGTCCTCCAGGCCGCTGCGCCGGACCAGCACGTTGGCCGGGTTGAGCCCCAGCGCGGTGACCTCGGCGACCGCCGCGTCGCCGTCCGGCACGTAGAGCAGGATCCGGTCGGGCAGCACCTCGACCCGCTCCCCCAGCCCGGCGAGCTTGCCCGCGAACGGTTCCTGGGACTCGGCGGCGAATCGCAGCTCGACCACCTCACGGGTGGAGTGCTGCTCGATCAGGGCGCGGGGCGAACCCTCCGCGACGATCCGCCCGCCGTCCATCACCACGAGGCGGTCGCAGAGCTGCTCGGCCTCGTCCATGTAGTGGGTGGTGAGCACCAGCGTGACGCCCTGCTGCTTGAGTCGGAACAGCCGCTCCCACACCAGGTGCCTCGCCTGCGGGTCGAGCCCGGTGGTCGGCTCGTCCAGCAGCACGATCTCCGGCTCGTTGACCAGGGCGCGGGCGATGGTCAGCCGACGCTTCATGCCGCCGGACAGCGGCTCGACCCTGCTGTCGGCCCGCTCGGTGAGCTGGACGAAGTCGAGCAGCTCGGCCGCGCGCTCCCGGGCGACCCGGCGGGGGATGCCGAAGTAGCGGGCGTAGACGGTCAGGTTTTCCCGGACGGTCAACTCCGGATCGAGATTGTCCAACTGCGGGCACACACCCAGCCGCGCTCGGATCGCCGGCCCGTCGGCCACCGGGTCGAGGTCGAGAATGCGCAGCTCGCCGGCGCTGGGCGGGGAGATGCAGCCGACCATCCGCATGGTGGAGGACTTGCCGGCGCCGTTGGGCCCGAGGAACCCGAATGCCTCACCCGAGCGAACCTCGACGTCGATGCCGTCCACTGCGGTGAAGTCACCGAACCGCTTCACCAGCCCGCGAGCCTGAATCAGTGGTCGCCCGAAAGTCACCGCCCGACCCTAACCGCCAGGTCCGACAGCCCTCCACGCAAATATCCGCCGCGACCGGCCGTCCGCACCGCCAGCCCGCAGAACCACCACCGCGCCACGGCCGGCTCTCTCCGCCGAAACGCCGATCAATGCCCCGCTCGCCGACCGATCGACGTGTATCGTCCCTCTGTGTCGCCCATCAGTACGCCCGATGGTTCGTCGCCCCCTGCCCGACCAGCCAACTCTCCGGCCGGCGAGCCCACGGCCAGCACCGAGCGTGCGGCACCCCGACCGCGCCCGACGCCCGAGCCCGACGGCGACCACCCGACCCAACCGGCCACCCGAGAGACCGAGCCGGACCGGAACGGGAACGACACGTCCAAGCCCGACCCGGCCGGCAACGACGCGACCACGCCCGACCAGAACGGGCACAACACCGCCGGGCCCGACCAGAACGGCAACAACACCGCCACGCCCGACCAGAACGGCACCGACGCGACAACGTCACACCCCGGCTCGCTCCACCTGAGCGCACCCGACCGGCCTGGTTCCGCCGACGTCGGCTCGGCCGCCGAACGGGCCACCCGGGACCTCGCTGCCCAGTTCGAGGACGAGAAGCCGGGTCGGGTGTTGACCGGGCCGGTGGGCCTGATCCTCACCGGGGTGTCGCTGGCGGTCGGCGCGCTGGCTCTCTGGCAGGTGTTCCGTCCGCTGTCGCAGGGCAGCAAGTTTTACTTGATCATCTTTCTCGCCGGCGTACTCCCTCTTGTCTTTCTCGCCTACCCGGCCGACCTGCGGCTGCCGGCCCGCCTCCGCGCCCGGCGACGGCGCGTCGCCAGCGACAGCGACAGCACCAACCGCGACAGCGACAGCACCCGGGCGCGGCCGACCGCCACCGACTGGGTGCTGGTCGCGCTGGCGGCGGCCGCCTGCCTCTACCCTGTCCTGCCGGTCCCGATCGGTACGGGTGGCGGCGGCTACAACGCCTTCCTCGACCGGCAGGGCCTACTGGCGCCAGTGGATCTGGTGCTGGGCACCGTCCTGCTGCTCCTGCTGCTGGAGGCGTGCCGGCGTACGACCGGTTGGATCCTGCCGGCGGTCTGCCTGCTGTTCCTCGGTTACGGCTACTACGGCGGGTTGCTGCCGCAGTCCTGGCCGGTCGCACACTCCGGGCTCGACTTCGGTCAACTGGTGGACGCGTTCTACAACTCCGACAGCGGTTTCTACGGCACTCCCCTGGACGTGGCCGCCTCGTACATCGTGCTGTTCACCATCTACGGCGCGGTGCTGGAGCTGTCCGGGGCCGGCCGGTTCTTCGTCGAGTTGTCGGCCGCCGCGTTCCGCCGCTCACGCACCGCCGCCGGTCGCACGGCGGTGGCCTCCGGTTTCCTGCTCGGCACCGTCTCCGGCTCCGGGGCGGCGACGACGGTGAGCATCGGCGCGGTCACCTGGCCGCTGCTGCGCCGCGCCGGCTACCCACCGGAACGGGCCGGTGGCATGTTGGCGGCGGCCGGGGTGGGCGCGATCCTCTCCCCGCCGACCCTGGGCGCCGCGGCGTTCATCATCGCCGAGTACCTGGGCGTCTCGTACCTCCAGGTACTGGGCTGGGCGACGGTGCCCACGGTGCTCTACTACCTGGGCATCCTGCTCTCGGTGGAGATCGACGCGCGCCGTTCCGGGGTGCGGCCGGTCGTGGTCGACGTCGGCTCGCCGTGGCGGTTGCTGGCCCGCTTCGGCTACCACTTTGCCTCGCTGATCGCCATCATCGTCCTCCTCGCGGTCGGCATGTCCGCGACGAGAGCCGTCGTCTTCGCCACCATCCTGGCCGTCGCGCTGTCGTTTCTGGCCCCGAAGAACCGGCTCACCCCGGCGCGGCTGGTGACCGCGCTCGTCACCGGCGTACGCGGCGTGCTCGCGGTGACGGCGGTCTGCGCCGCCGCCGGCATCATCACGGCGACCACCACGAAGACCGGCCTCGGGCCGCAGGCCGCCGCGTTGCTGATCGGCTGGGCGCAGGCCGCCACCTCGGACCCGACCCTGGTCCTGGTGCTCACCGCGCTGCTCGCCGCCGTCGCGCTCAGCCTGCTGGGCCTGGCCGTGCCGGTCACCGCCTCGTTCGTGATCGGCTGGGTGATCGTCGGCCCGGCCCTGCTCGACCTGGGCGTGACCGCGCCCGCCGCGGCGATGTTCGTGTTCTACTTCGCGGTCCTGTCCGAGGTGTCGCCGCCGACCGCGCTCGCCGCGGTGGCCGCCGCAGCCGTCACCGGCGGTCGGCTGGTGCCGACCATGTGGCAGACCCTGCGGTACGCGCTGCCGGCGTACCTGACCCCGATCGCGTTCGTCATCACGCCGGCCGGGCTGGGTCTGCTCGGCATCGGCGGCGTCGGGCGGGTCGCGTTCGCCGCCGTGGTCACCGCGCTCAGCGTCGCGGTGCTCGCCGTCGCCGCCGGTGGCTGGCTGCCCGGAGTGGGCCCGGCCGGCGTACCGGAGCGGGTGCTGGGCGCGTTCGCCGGCGTCACATTGCTCTGGCTCGAACCCGTGCCGGTCGCCGTCGGCACGGCGCTGGCCGCCGTGGCGGCGGTGGGCGTCCTCGTCCGACGCGGATCCGCCGGCCGACCATCGTCCGATCCTGTGGAGGAGAAACTGTGAGACGAATCGACGTACGGCTCGCGGTGGGCCTGAGCGTGCTCGCCCTCGTCGCGGGTTGCGGAGGTCAGCAGGGCGGCGCGACCACCGACGACACGGCCAGCGAGGTCACCTGCGAGGTGACCAGGGAGACCCGCGTCGGCATCGCCACCGGCAACGCGACAGGCGTCTACTACGCGGTCGGCAACGCCCTGGCCGGGCAGCTGTCCGGGACGACCGGCGGCAAGCTCACCGGCACCGCCGCCGAGACCGGCGCTTCGGTGCAGAACGTCGAACAGCTCGTCGGTGGCCAGTACGACGTGGCGTTCTCACTGTTCGACACGGCAGTGAACGCGGTCGAGGGCAAGGGCAGCTTCACCGCGCCGCAGCCGGTGCAGGCACTGGCCCGCATCTACGACAACTACACGCAGGTGGTGGTCCGTAAGGACTCCGGGATCACCTCGGTGGCCGGCATGCGCGGCAAGCGGATCTCCACCGGTTCACCGAAGTCGGGCACGGAGGTGATCGCCAACCGGCTGCTGGAGGCCGCCGGTCTCGACCCGGCCAAGGACGTCCGGGCGCAGCGCCTCGACCTGACCAAGACGGTCGAGGGGATCAAGGACGGCAGTGTCGACGGGTTCTTCTGGTCGGGCGGTCTGCCCACCGGGGGCCTGACCGACCTGTTCACCACGGCCGGCGACAAGGTGACGTTCATCGACCTCGCGCCGCTGCTGCCGAAGATGGCCGCGCTGAGCCCCGGCTACCAGGAAGGCACGATCGGGCGGGACGTGTACAAGACGGCGGCCGACACCCCGACGATCGTCGTACCCAATGTGTTGCTGGTCCGCAAGGACCTGGACGCCAACGTCGCCTGCGCGATCACCCGGACCGTGTTCGACAAGCGCGACGCCCTGGCCCAGGCCAACCCGGCGGCCAAGGGGATCTCGCTGGACAAGGCGCGCCGGACCCTGCCGGTGCCCCTGCACCGGGGCGCCGACAAGGCGCTGAAGGACCTCGGGGCGAACTGACCCGACCGGTCAGAGGTCGGCGGGCGCGGTCGCGGCGCGGGCCACGCCGACCAGGCGGTCTGTCTCGGCGAGCACCGTCTCGTCGGCCGCCGGTGTGCCGGGGTCGAGTCGGACCGTCCAGGTCAGACCGTCGGCCCCGGCCGTCCGACGGGCCGCGACCCGCGCCGCGCCACCGGGCACCGGCTGGTGCTCGGTGTACGCGACCGAGCGGGTCACCCGCGCCCGCACCTGGTGCGGCAGCTCACGCGGGTCGAGGAGGAAGTACGTCTCGGCCGGGCCGTCGGCGACCAGCGTGTAGCCGTCGCGGTCGCTGACGGTCTCGGCGGGCGTGACGGTCAACTCCCGGCCGGACCAGACGGCCTTGAGGATGTCGTGCCAACCGAGCCGGTGCCCCCGCCCGGGCAGCCACAGCCCGAGGTTGGTGGCGACCACCACGCCGTCGCCCTCGCCGTTGCCGACCGCCGCCCAGGCCAGCACCCGCTCGTCGGCGGTCAGTGGGGGCCGGTCGGCCGGTGGCAGTTTCGGCTTGCGGCTGAACAGTCCCACCTAGAGGCCTCCCGCAGCCTGTTCGCGAAGCGCCCGGGCGTGCTGCTCCAGGGACAGCAGCTCACCGAAGGCCGCGAAGTACTCGTCCTTGTTGTTGACCGGGTTGATCCGCTGGATGCGTGACTTGAGGTCCCGGATGCGGGAGGTCACCGACCCGAACTGCACCCGGGCCATGGTGATCGACACGTAGCGTGGGTCCGGCTCCCCGTCGATGCGCAGCGGCTCCACCGCCAGCTCGCCGACCAGCGCCGCCGCCGCCAGGTCGTCGCAGGCGTCGCGGACCGACTCGATCCAGACCGCGCCGCCGGTCGCCGACGCGGCGCCACCGGCAGCCGCGACGGCGGTACGCACCGCGATGTGCACGGGGTGGCGGTATTCCGACGCCTCGACCGCGTCGAACATCGGCCCGGCCAGGACCGGCTGTTGGAGGGCGAGCTTCAGCGCCTCCCGCTCGACCATCGACTGGGGGCTGTCCACCTCCGGCTCGGGGCGCGCGGGCGCGGGGCGGGCGGCGGGTGCGGCGTCGCGGGTGCCGGGCGGCGGGGTGTTGGCGGCGGCGAGCACCGCCCGCTGCACCGGCTCGATCTCCATGCCGAGGTCCATGGCGAGCTTGCGGACGTACTCCGGGCGCTTCTCCCGGTCCTTGAGGCGCGCGACCAGCGGCGCGGCGTGGCGCATGGCCTCGACCCGGCCGTCGACGGTGTCCAGGTCGAAGCGGCCGATCACGTGCCGCAGCGCGAAGTCGACGAGCGGCTCGCGCCTGGCGACCAGGTCACGCACCGCCAGGTCACCCTTGGCCAGCCGCAGGTCGCACGGGTCCATGTTGTCCGGGCTGACGGCGATGAACGTGCGGCCGACGAAACGCTGGTCGTCCTCGAAGGCGCGCAGTGCCGCCTTCTGGCCGGCGGCGTCCCCGTCGAAGGTGAAGATGATCTCGCCCGCCACTTCGTCGCTGTCGAACAGGAGGCGGCGCAGAACGGCGATGTGGTCCGCGGCGAAGGCCGTGCCGCAGGTCGCCACAGCGGTGGTCACCCCGGCCAGGTGGCAGGCCATCACGTCGGTGTACCCCTCGACGATCACCGCCCGACCCTGCTTGGCGATCTCCCGTTTGGCCTGGTCGACGCCGTAGAGCACCTGCGACTTCTTGTAGATCGGCGTCTCGGGGGTGTTCAGGTACTTCGGGCCGTCGTCGTCGTCGAAGAGCTTGCGCGCGCCGAAGCCGATCACGTCACCGGCGAGGTCGCGGATCGGCCAGAGCAGCCGACGGCGGAACCTGTCGATCAGACTGCCGGAACGGGCCTCCCGGGACAGCCCGGCGGTGACCAGCTCCTGGTGGGTGAAGCCCTGCTGGCGCAGGTGCTTGGTGAGCAGGTCCCAGCCGTCGGGCGCGAAGCCGCAGCCGTAACGCTCGGCGGCGGCCCGGTCGAACCCGCGCCTGGCCAGGAACTCCCGGGCCGGTCGGGCGCCCGCCGTGCCGAGCTGCGCCCGGTAGAACTCGACAGCGGCGGCGTGCGCGGCGACCAGGCGCTGACGCTGGCCCTGCTGCGGTCGAGGGCGCGGGGCGCCCTTGTCGTCCTCGATGTAGCGCAGTTGGATGCCGGCGCGGCCGGCCAGCCGCTCGACGGACTCGACGAAACTGAGGTGGTCGGCGTCCATCAGGAACTTGATCGCGTCGCCGCCGGCCCCGCAGCCGAAGCAGTACCAGACGTTGCGGGCCGGCGAGACGTTGAACGACGGGCTCTTCTCGTCGTGGAACGGACACAGGCCCTTGAGGTTGCCGCCGCCGGCGGACTTCAGGGTGACGGTCTCGGAGATCACATCCCCGATCGAGGTGCGTTCCCGGACCAGTGCGATGTCCTCGTCCCGGATCCGCCCAGCCATACGCCACCCCCTCCCCGTACATCCTGCCCTGCCGGACCGACGACACGGCGGCCGGGGGACGCCGGTGTGGCGACCACCGCTGCCGGCTGGGCGGTTCCGGCCCGCACGCCGGGTCCGCCCGGGGACCATGACCAGATGCGCAGGGTACGCACCGCAGCCCCCCACCTGCCGGGATGGGTGGCCGCGTGGATGGGGTTGGGCGGACAGACCCCGCAGGCGGACGAGGCCGGTCACCGGCACGCCACCTGGTTGGAACTCTTCCTCGACCTCATCTTCGTGTACGCGTTGGCGGCCGTCGTGCGCCGGCTGGGAGACGACCCGACACCGTCACCGACGGCGGTGCTGGCCGTGCTCGGGCTCTTCGTGGTGGTCCAGTGGGCCTGGATGGGGCAGGTCTACTACGACACCCGGTTCGATCCGGACGACGCGCTGCACCGGCTGCTGGTGCTCGTCGCCCTGGTCGGGGCGGGCGCGATGACGCTCGGCGTCGACGAGGTGCCGGAGAGCGTGCTCCTGCCGATCGGGTACCTGATCGTGCGGGGGGTGCTGCTCCTGCTGTACCTGCGCGCCCGCCCGACCAGTCCGGCGGCCCGCACGGTGACGACCGTCTACCTGATCGGCTTCGGGGCGGGCTGGCTGATCTGGTTGGCGTCGCTGGCAGCCCCCACCGAGCTGCGCCCGGTCCTGTGGGTCGTCGCGATGGTCATCGAACTGGCCACACCCTGGCTCGGTGTGCGGTGGCTCAACAACTGGCCGGTGGACAACAGGCACCTGCCGGAACGGATCGGGCAGTTCACCATCATCGTGCTGGGTAGCGCGCTGGCCAACCTGCTCTTCGCCGTGCCGGACCACCCCCCGCCGCCCATGATCGTCACCGCCGCGATCGCGTTCCTGATCCCGGCAGCCGTGTGGTGGGTCTACACCACGTTCGTCACCACCCGCCTGCTCCAGACTCGGCTCCGCGGGGGGCAGGCGTACAGCTACCTGCACATCCCGCTCGGCGGCGCGCTGCTGCTGCTCGGTTGGGCGCTGGGGCAGGTGGTTCGGCTGGTGGACGACAACGTGGCCCACCTGCCGCTGGAGTTACGGCTGCTGCTGGGCGCGTCGATAGTGGTGTGGACGGCATGCGGCCTGGCCCTGTACTGGCTGTGGACCCGGCCGAGCGCCGCCCGGTTGGCGATCGCCGCCTACGGGGTGGTGTCGGTCAGCGTGATCACCACGACGGTGCGCCAGCCGAGGCTGATGCTGGCGCTGGTCGCGGCCGCGGTCGTCGGGTACGCGGTGCTGCTCAGCCGTCGACTCGCCAGGGCCGGTGCGGCCAACCGCACGCCCGAGGGATGAGCGACGGTCAGGCCGCCCCGACCCCCTCGACGGGGGTCTCCTCCTCGGCCGCCACCTGCCGGTTCCAGTCGGCCTTGGTGGATCGCCAACCCTCGTCGTCCATGCCACTGCGCCAGTAACCGGAGATGGAGAGCCGGTCAAGCGGCACACCCCGCTCGCCGCGCAGCAGCCTGCGCAGGTGCCGGACGAAGGCCGCCTCACCGTGCACGAAGGCGTGCACCTGCCCGGCCGGGAACTCCAACGCCCGCACCGCCTCGACCAGCGCCTCGCCCACCGGGCGCTCGCCCCGGTGCAACCAGGTCAGCTCGACCGCCCCCGGACTGAGCAGCTTCTGCTCCTCATCCGGGTCGGCGATCTCCACGAAGACGTGGGCCGGGGCGCCCAGGGGCAGCCGCTCCAGCGCGGCGGCGATCGCCGGCAGGGCGCTCTCGTCGCCGACCAGCAGGTGCCAGTCCGCGTCCGGGCTCGGCGCGTACGCCCCACCGGGGCCGACGAAGTGCACGGGATCACCCGGGCGTAGCCCGGCAGCCCACGGACCGGCCAGCCCTTCGTCGCCGTGGTACACCACGTCCACGGTCAACTCCTGCGCCAGCGGATCCCAGCGCCGCACCGTGTACGCGCGCTGCCGGGGCCACTGCTCCCGGGGTAGGTCCCGACGGATCGCGGCGAGGTCCAACGGCTGCGGGTACGCGACACCCGGCTGCGGGAACACCACCTTGATGTAGTGGTCGGTGAACTCGCCCACCGGCAGACCGGTCAGCTCGTCCCCACCGAGGACGAGCCGGATCAGGTGCGGGGTGGGCCGCTCGGTGCGCAGCACCCGGGCCGTGGTGACGTTCCTGGGGCGTTCCGTCATGCCAGTTAGGCTAGCCTAAGCTGCCCCGTCGCGAGCCGGCGGTGCGTCTCCGCCCACGAGGCGGGTGTGCCAGGTCACGGCCGCCGGGTCGGTGAGCGAGGCGACCTGGTCGACCACCACCCGCAGTCGGGCCGCGTCGTCCGGCGCCGCCCGCCACAGCGCCGCGAAGATCGGGTCGAGCCCGTCCGGCGCACGCCGGACCAGCGCGGCGACCAACTCGGCCAGCATCGTGCGCTGCCGCTCGTAGCGACCCCGGAAGCCGGACCGGCGCATGACGTACCGCAACGCGATGCCCTTGAGCAGGGCGCACTGCGCGCGGACCAGTCGGGGCACCACCAGGTCGGCGGCGTACCGGCGGTGCGGCCCGGGCCCGAAGCGCTCCTCCGTGGCAGCCACCGCGGCGGACACGAACCTCCCGGTCACCCCGCTGGTCGTCGCCTTCAACGCGACCTGCGCCCGGTGGCTGCCGTCGTAACCCGCCAGCGGGGCGAGCAGCGGGTCGGCCAGCACCTCGACCAGCACCTCGGCCAGGTCGTCGGCGGACTCCCCCGAGTACGCGCCCGCCACGTCGGCGCAGAGCGCGGCCCGCTCGTCGGCGTCGGTCAGCAGTGGACGCAGCGTCACGTACCCGCCGTGGATGCCGTCCTCCACGTCGTGCACCGAGTACGCGACGTCGTCGGCCCAGTCCATCACCTGCGCCTCCAGGCAGCGCCGGTCCCCGGGCGCGCCGGCCCGGATCCAGGCGAAGACCTCCGCGTCGTCGGCGTACACCCCGAACTTGCGCTCGCCGGGACGGCGCGGCCAGGGATACTTGCCGATCGCGTCGAGCGACGCCCTGGTGAGGTTGAGCCCGGCGGACGAGCCGTCCGGGGCGAGCACCTTCGCCTCCAGACGGGTCAACACCCGCAGGGTCTGCGCGTTGCCCTCGAACCCGCCGCACGGCGTGGCCAGCAGGTCCAGGGCGGCCTCGCCGTTGTGCCCGAACGGAGGGTGCCCGAGGTCGTGGGCGAGCCCGGCCACGTCCACCACGTCCGGGTCACACCCCAACCGGGCACCCATCTCCCGGGCGATCTGGGCCACCTCCAGCGAGTGGGTCAGCCGCGTACGCAGGAAGTCGTCGGTGCCAGCGGTGTGCACCTGGGTCTTGGCGGCCAATCGCCGGAACGCCGCGGAGTGCAGCACCCGGGCGCGGTCGCGCTCGTACGGTGAGCGGCGGTGCCCGGTGTCCTTGGGTGACTCCTCGACCAGCCGGGCGTCCGCCGCCGCAAGCTCACTTGCCACGGAGGACGCAGAACTCGTTGCCCTCCGGATCGGCCAGCACCGTCCACTCGACGTCGCCCTGGCCGATGTCGACGTGCCGGGCGCCCATGTCGACCAGCCGCTCGACCTCGGCCTCCTGGTCGGCGGGGCGCAGGTCGATGTGCAGTCGGTTCTTGCGCTGCTTGGCGTCGGCCACCGGCACGAAGACCAGGCCGGGCAGGCGGTCCGCGGACTGGCGGATCTCCACCTCGTCCGGACTCTCGGTGACGACCTGGTAACCGAGCGCCTCGGCCCACCAGCGGGCCAGTCGCGCCGGATCGCGGGCATCGACGGTGAGGTTCTCCCAGACGCTGGTCATTCAGTCACCTTTCCCGTTCGACGGCCTCCACAATCGGCCGTGTGCGAGCGAGCCAAGATTACGCCCGCCGCAGCTCCTCGGGCCGCCTCCGACGCCACCCACCTCGCCGCCCTCGCCGCGGCCAGCTTCGGGCTCGGTCACCGGGTGGCCGACACCGTCCGATGTGGCGAGTTCCGGGAGTCGGTCGTCCGCACGACCACCGGGTGCGTGGTGACCTACCCGGCCGGGCGTTCCGCCCTGCTGACCCTGGTCACCGTGTCGCCCGGCGAGGATCTCGAAGCGCTGCACGAGGAGGCCCGCGCCGTGGCCCGTCGGGCCGGCACGGTGGTGGACCGGCGCGGTGGGGGTGTCGGCGCCACCGCCGTTGCGGAGGCACACGGGCCGCTGGCCGTGCGTACACCGATGGCGACCCTGCCGGCGCAGTTGCGCCGCCCGTCCCGACCCACCTGGCGTCGGCCGCCGATCTGAGGGTCGGCGGCGGACCGGCCGTCCGGTCCGCCACCGACCCACGTCAGCGGCTGTCCGACCCGCCGGTCTCCACCACCGCGCGGCCGGCCTCCAACCGGGCCACCGGCACCCGGAACGGCGAGCAGGACACGTAGTCCAGGCCGACCTCGTGGAAGAAGTGCACCGAGTCCGGGTCGCCGCCGTGCTCACCGCAGACGCCGAGCTTCAGGCCGGGCCGGGCCGCTCGACCCTCCTCGGAGGCGATGCGCACCAGCCGACCGACGCCGTCGCGGTCGATGGACTCGAACGGCGAGATGCCGAAGATGCCCAGCTCCAGGTAACGCCAGAAGAACGCCCCCTCGACGTCGTCGCGGGAGAAGCCCCAGCCCATCTGGGTCAGGTCGTTGGTGCCGAAGGAGAAGAACTCGGCGGCCTCGGCGATCTGCCCGGCGGTCAGCGCCGCCCGGGGCACCTCGATCATGGTGCCGATCAGCACCTCGACGCCGCTGTCCCCGACCACATCCGCGATGATCTTTTCGGCCTCGGCGCGTACGGTCTCCAGCTCCTGCACGGCCCCGACCAGCGGCACCATGATCTCCGGGCAGGCGGTGCCACCCGCGCGGCTGACCGCGACGGCCGCCTCGGCGATGGCCCGGACCTGCATCGCGAAGAGACCCGGGATGACCAGGCCGAGGCGGACGCCCCGCAGCCCGAGCATCGGGTTCTCCTCGTGCATCCGCCGGACGGCGGCGAGCAGCGCCTCCTCCTTGGCCACGTCCTCGCCACGCTCCTGCGCGACCGCCACGTTCACCGCGAGCTGCTCCAGCGGCGGTAGGAACTCGTGCAGCGGCGGGTCGATCAGCCGGACGGTGACCGGCAGGCCGTCCATCTCGCGGAAGATCTCCACGAAGTCGGCCCGCTGCAACGGCAGCAGCGCCTCCAACGCCGCCTCCCGCCCGTCCGCGTCGCGGGCCAGGATCAGGCGTTCGACCAGCTCCCGCCGGTCGCCGAGGAACATGTGCTCGGTGCGGCACAGGCCGATGCCCTCGGCGCCGAAGCGCCGGGCCCGGGCGGCGTCCGCGCCGGTGTCGGCGTTCGTGCGGACCGCCAGCCGCCGCCGGCCGTCGGCGTGCGTCATGATCCGGTGTACGGCCCGGACCAGGGCGTTGTCGACGTGCTCGGCGTCCAGGCTGCCCTCGAAGTACTGCACCACCTCCGACGGCATGACCGGCACCTCGCCCAGGTAGACCTTGCCCGTGGTGCCGTCGATGGACACGACGTCGCCCTCGTCGACGGTCTGCCCGGCCACGGTGAACCGCTTCGCCGGCACGTTGACGTCGATCTCGTCGGCACCCGAGACGCAGGTCTTGCCCATCCCCCGGGCGACCACGGCAGCGTGACTGGTCTTGCCGCCGCGCGAGGTGAGGATGCCCTTGGCGGCGATCATGCCGTTCAGGTCGTCCGGGTTGGTCTCCCGGCGGACCAGGATCACCGACTCCCCCTCGGCGGCCAGCTCGACGGCCCGCGCGGAGGTGAAGACCACCTTCCCGGACGCCGCGCCGGGCGAGGCCCCGATGCCCTTGGCGACCGCCTCGAACTCGTGGTCGAGCTGGAAGCGGGGGAACATCAGCTGCGCGAGCTGCGCGCCGTTGACCCGGTGCAGCGCCTCGTCCAGGTCGATGAGGCCCTCGTCGACGAGCTGCCCGGCGATGACGAACGCGGCGGCGGCCGTCCGCTTGCCGACCCGCGTCTGCAGCATCCACAGCTTGCCGCGCTCGATGGTGAACTCGATGTCGCAGAGGTCCCTGTAGTGCTCCTCCAGCCGGGCCATGTACCCGAGCAGCTCGTCGTAGGACTGCTTGTCCAGCCGCTCCAGCTCGTTCAGCGGCACGGTGTTGCGGATGCCGGCGACGACGTCCTCGCCCTGGGCGTTGGCCAGGTAGTCGCCGTAGATGCCCTGCGCCCCACTGGCCGGGTCACGGGTGAACGCGACCCCGGTGCCGGAGTCGGGCCCGAGGTTGCCGAAGACCATGGTCACCACGTTGACCGCGGTGCCGAGGTCGGCCGGGATCCGCTCCTGGCGACGGTAGAGCACGGCGCGCTCGGCGTTCCACGACTCGAAGACCGCCCGGATGGCGAGGTCGAGCTGTTCACGTGGCTGCTGCGGGAACTCCCGACCGGTGTGCTTCACAAAGATCTTCTTGTACGCGTCGACCAGCCCACGCAGGTCGTCGGCGTCCAGATCCAGGTCGTTGTGGGTGCCCTTGGCGTTCTTGATCTCGTCCAGCGCGTGCTCGAACTCCTCGCCCGGCACCTCGCAGACGGTCTTGCCGAACATCTGGATGAGGCGGCGGTAGGAATCCCAGGCGAACCTGTCGTTCTGTCCGGCCTGCGCGGAGAGGCCGACCACGCTCTGGTCGTTGAGGCCGACGTTGAGAACGGTCTCCATCATGCCGGGCATGGAGAACTTGGCACCGGAGCGGACCGACACCAGCAGTGGGTCCTGCGGGTCGCCGAGGCGCTTGCCCATCGCGCGCTCCAGCGACTCCAGGTGCGCCTCGATCTGCCCGGCGAGTCCGTCCGGCTCCCGTCCCGTGGCGAGGTACGCCTGACACGCCTCGGTGGTGATGGTGAAGCCCGGGGGCACGGGCAGGCCGAGGTTGGTCATCTCGGCGAGGTTGGCGCCCTTGCCCCCGAGCAGGTCCTTGAGGTCCTTGTTGCCCTCGGAGAAGTCGTAGACGTACTTGTGATCGACGGTCTCTTGCGCTGCCACCAGAGCCTCCACAACACACGCGCCGGATTGACACTTAACGAAGGTTCAGTTTTCTGTACCCCGAGGCGGACCACCGGTAATCCCGGGTCGACGCCGATCGGTGGGCGAAGGTTAAGCGAACATCGAGCGACCTGGGACCGTTCGGTGACAATTGGCACAGCCATCACGACTATCCGTGTTCGTACCGTTTTCTGGGAACGCTTCCACGCGCACCAACACGCACCCCCGCCGAGCGTCGTACGCTGGATGGCACGCCAACCGGTGAACCTCACTTTTGCCATAACCGACGCGAATACACCCCCGGAGTCGCCGCCGTGTCGACCGCCCACTCCCCCGGCCCTGCCACCACCCCTGCGTCGCTGTCCGCGGAGGAACCGGGCGTGGCCACGCTGGCCCGCACGGCCGAGCAGGCCGCCCGCACCCTGCTCGCCCCGGCGGCCCCGCACCGGTTGGCCGACGTCGTCCCGGCCCCCCGGCAGGTCCAGCCGGACCCGGCCGGAGACTGGACACTGCCGGCCGAAGCGGTCATCGTGGCCAGCTCCGACCCCGCCGTCCTGGCCGTCGCCGAGCAGCTCGCCGCACTGCTGCGCCCGGCCACCGGCTACCCGCTGCCGGTCACCGACGCCGCCGCACCGGCAGCGGTCGACGGCATCGCGCTGGTGCTGGACGACACCGCCGCCGACCTGGGCGCGGAGGGCTACCGGCTGGAGGTCACCACCAATGGGGTACGCGTCACCGCCGGCACCGCCGCCGGCCTCTTCCACGGCGTGCAGACGCTGCGCCAACTGTTCCCGGCGGCCGTCGAGAGCCCGACCCCGGTCACCGAACGGTGGGCGCTGCCCGGCGGCACCATCACCGACGCACCCCGGTTCCCGTACCGGGGCGCGATGCTCGACGTCGCCCGGCACTTCTTCGCCGTCGAGGACGTCCTGCGGGTGGTCGACCACCTGGCCCGGTACAAGCTCAACCACCTGCACCTGCACCTCACCGACGACCAGGGCTGGCGGATCGCCGTCGACTCCTGGCCGAAGCTGACCACCGTCGGCGGGGCGACCGCTGTCGGTGGCAGCCCCGGCGGGTTCTACACGAAGGCCGACTACACGCGGATCGTCTCCTACGCGGCCGCCCGGCACATCACCGTCGTCCCGGAGATCGACCTCCCCGGGCACACCAACTCGGCGCTGGTCGCCTACCCGGAGCTGGCACCGGACAAGATCGCGCCGCAGCCGTACACCGGCACGGAGGTGGGTTTCAGCTACGTCGACCCGGCCGACGACCGGACGTACGACTTCATCGCGGACGTCCTGGGCGAACTGGCCGCGATCACACCCGGGCCCTGGCTGCACATCGGCGGCGACGAGGCGTTCAAGGTGAAGGGCGAGGTCTACACCGGTTTCGTCGAGCGGGTCCAACGCATCGTCGCCGGCCTCGGCAAGACCGTCGTCGGCTGGCACCAGCTCGCGCCGGCCGCCCCCGTCGACGGGCGGGTCCTCCAGTGGTGGGGCACGGACGGCGAAGACCCCACCACGGCCGAGGCCGTACGCCAGGGGGCCCGACTGATCGTCTCCCCCGGTAACCACGCCTACCTGGACATGAAGTACGCCGCGGACACCCCCATCGGGCACGACTGGGCCGGCCTGATCGACGTGCGGAAGGCGTACGACTGGGATCCGGGCACCCACGTCGCCGGCGTGCCCTCCACGGCGGTCATCGGGGTGGAGGCCCCGCTCTGGACCGAGTCGGTCACCTCACTGGCCGACATCGAGTTCCTGCTCCTGCCCCGGCTCCCGGCGATCGCCGAGCTGGGCTGGTCGCCCCGGGACACCCACGACTGGGCCGGTTTCCGCGACCGCCTGGCCGACCACGGCCACCGGTGGGACGCCGCCGGGATCACCTTCCACCGCGCGCCAGAGATCCCCTGGCCGACCGGACCGGCCATTCCCGCACAGCGCGACCCAGCCGTGCCCACCCAGCCCGACACCACCCGATAGGGCGTTGACCTGACATAGCGACCGCCTCGGTGATCGACTCCAGATCGCCGAGGTGGTGGCATCCTTGACCCGAACACCCCCACATCGCCGCCCCGGCGTGGGTCACCCCGCCCCGATGTCCGTTATCAGGCGTAACGTCCCGTGGCCGGGGCCACCCGGATGGCGGAATCGCCGGCCGGGCGGGGTCGTTATACCTGGCACGCCACCGCGACCGTCGGTCGCCGGTGCAGGGCAGCCGCCGGGAACACCGGCCGGGCCGCCCCGGTTACATCCCCCGCACCACCGAGCAGCACGGGCCGAGGAGCCCGGCGGAATGATCCGCCGCCCCGGACCGTTGTGGTCTGTCCCGACGCCGGCCCCACCGGGTCGCCGGGCAGTGAACTTTCCCCGCATGGCCGTCCCCCTTGAGTCGTGCGGGTTCCCCCGATGAAGCAGAGGAGCACGCCATCATGCGTACCGATCTGATTCGTAAGACCGCCCTGACCGCCGCCGGCCTCGCCTTCACCGGCGGCGCCATCGCCGGACCCGTCACCACCGCCTTCGCCGCCCCGAACACCAGCAAGCCCGCGTCGCAGACGCAGACCGACCGCAACGGCCACGGCGAGCGTCAGCTGGGTGTGCGCTACGAAGCCCAGCCGAACTTCTACTACTGCGGCCCCGCCGCCGCCCGTAACGCCCTGTCCGTGCAGGGCAAGGACATCAGCGTGGACGCCATGGCCAAGGAGATGGGCACCACCGAGGCCGGCACCAACTCCATCAACGACATCACCCCGGTGCTGAACAAGGAGACCGGCAAGAACGACGCCTACCACTCCGTCGAGATCAGCACCCCCAAGGCCGACGACAAGCAGACCGACAAGCTGCGCGCCGACGTCGTCAAGACCGTCGACGACGGCCGGGCCGTGGTCGCCAACATCGCCGGCACCACCACTGACACCGACGGTGGTATCCACTCCTTCGAGGGTGGGCACTACATCAGCGTCGTCGGCTACCGCGACAACGGCGACATCGTCAAGATCGCCGACTCTGCCGACCCGAACACCGCCTCCTACGAGGTCACCGTCGAGCACCTCGCCGACTGGATCGCCACCCGCGGCTACGCCACCAGCTAAACCACCACAACACACCAACGAACACCGAAGGGCCGGACCCCACCAAGGGGCCCGGTCCTTCACCATGCTCGAATCAGGTGTCCGCGCCCCGCGCCCCGCGCCCCGCGCCCCGCGCCCCGCGCCCCGCGCCCCGCGCCCCGCGCCCCGCGCCCCGCGCCCCGCGCCCCGCGCCCCGCGCCCAAGATCCTCACAACATCGGCGATAGTGCTACCTCCGACACGCGGGACACACCAACATCCCCAGTGTTGCGCGGATCTTCACAACGCGCGCCCGGCACGGGGCTGTCAGGTGTATCGCGGATCCTTTGGAGCTGATGTCGTAGACGAATCAGCGTCGCAACGGCATCCGGAGCGCCGCGATGGCAGCGCCACCCTGCGCCAGCGCCGTGCCAGCGCCACGCAAGGCCAGCGCCGCGCAAACGCCACGCAAGGCCAGCACCGCGCAAACGCCACGCAAGGCCAGCGCCACGCGAGGCCAGCGCCACGCAAGGCCAGCGCCGCGCAAACGCCGTGCCAGCGCCGTGCCAGCGCCACGCCGTGCCGCGTAGCGCACTCCGAGCTCAGGTCTTGACTCGTTTACGACATCAGCTCGACAGCCTGCCGCACCCCCGAGTCCGACCTCCGCGCCCGCCGGAAGCGAAGCAGGGCGGCACCCGACAAAGACCCCTGCAAAGAGACCACGCCGGCAGAGCAGGGACACGCCAGCAGAGCAGAGACACGCCGGCAGAGCAGAGACACGCCGCTGACGGTGTCCCGGCGCGGACCAGAGGCTCAGCCGCCGGAGTCGTCCATCTCGGCGCCCTCGGGGACGGTGTCGTCGTCCCGGCTGGCCAGCCAACCGTCCGGCAGGGCGACCTTGCCCGGCGAGTTGGTGCGCCCGCGCGGCTGGCCCAGCGTGGCCACCGGGAACGGCTCGGTCGGGTCGAGCTTGCCGAGCAGGTCGTCGAGCTGGGCCAGGCTCTCGATCATCGCCAGTGAGCGGCGCAGTTCGCCGCCGACCGGGAAACCCTTGAGGTACCAGGCGACGTGCTTGCGGAAGTCGGTGCAGCCGTCGCGTTCGCCTCGGGCCGGGTTGCGGGCGCCCGCCACGAACTGGTCCACCAGCAGCTCGGCGTGCCGGCGCATGGTCGCCGCCACCTCGCCGAGGGTGGGCAGTCGCCGTTCCGGCCGGCCGTTGAAGGCGGCCTCCAGGTCGGCGAAGAGCCACGGCCGGCCCAGGCAGCCGCGACCGACGACCACGCCGTCCACGCCGGTGTGCGCGACCATCCGCAGCGCGTCGTCGGCCTCCCAGATGTCACCGTTGCCGAGCACCGGCACGTCGAGGGCCTGCTTCAGGGTGGCGATCGCGTCCCAGTCGGCGGTGCCCGAGTACCGCTGCGACGCGGTCCGCCCGTGCAGGGCAACCGCGGCCACGCCGGCGTCCTGGGCGGCCAGGCCCGCTTCGACGTACGTCAGATGGTCGTCGTCGATACCCTTGCGCATCTTGACCGTGACCGGCACCCCGGACGGTGCCGCGGCGTCCACGGCGGCCTTCACCAGTCGGGCGAAGAGCCGACGCCGCCACGGCAACGCCGCACCGCCGCCGCGTCGGGTGACTTTGGGGACCGGGCAGCCGAAGTTGAGGTCGATGTGATCGGCCAGGTTGCGCTCGACCACGATCCGGACGGCGGCTGCGGTGATCTCCGGGTCGGTGCCGTAGAGCTGGAGGCTGCGCGGCTTCTCGTCGTCGCCGAAAGCGATCATGCGCAGCGTCTTCGGGTTGCGCTCGACCAACGCACGCGTGGTGATCATTTCGCAGACGTAGATGCCGCCGCCCTGCTCCCGGCAGAGCCGGCGGAACCCGACGTTGGTGATCCCGGCCATCGGGGCGAGCACCACCGGCGGCCACACCTGGTACGGCCCGAGAGTCAACGGCCGCAGCACGGGCATGGTCGAGGCAGTCACCGCACAAGTGTACGGGGCCCCGACCGGCGCTCATCGCGTCGGCCGAGGCCCCGTGCGCAGCGTCTCAGCAGCCCGGAAGTCGCTCGATCAGGTAGCGCTCGACCTGGTCCAGGGAGACCCGCTCCTGGGCCATGGTGTCCCGGTTGCGCACCGTCACGGCGTTGTCGTCCAGCGTGTCGAAGTCGACTGTCACGCAGAACGGGGTGCCGATCTCGTCCTGCCGGCGGTAGCGGCGGCCGATCGCCTGCGAGTCGTCGAACTCCACCACCCAGCGCTTGCGCAGCAGGGTCGCGAGGTCCTTGGCCTTCGGCGACAGCGCCTCGTTGCGGGACAGCGGCAGCACCGCCACCTTGACCGGGGCGAGCCGCGGGTCGAACCGCATCACGGTGCGCTTGTCCACGCCGCCCTTGGTGTTCGGCGCCTCGTCCTCGTCGTACGCCTCCAGCAGGAAGGCCAGCACGGCGCGGGTCAGACCCGCGGCCGGCTCGATGACGTACGGCATCCAGCGCTCACTCTTGGTCTGGTCGAAGTACGACAGGTCGACGCCCGAGTGCTTGCTGTGCGTGGAGAGGTCGAAGTCGGTGCGGTTGGCGATGCCCTCCAGCTCGGCGAACTCGCTGCCACCGAACTGGAAGCGGTACTCGATGTCCACCGTCCGCTTCGAGTAGTGCGAGAGCTTCTCCTTGGGGTGCTCGAAGAGGCGCAGATTGTCCGCCGACAGGCCGAGGTCGAGGTACCAGTTCCAGCGCTCCTGGAGCCAGTACTCGTGCCACTGCTCGTCGGTGCCCGGCTCGACGAAGAACTCCATCTCCATCTGCTCGAACTCGCGGGTCCGGAAGATGAAGTTGCCCGGCGTTATCTCGTTGCGGAACGACTTGCCGGTCTGCGCGATGCCGAACGGGGGCTTCTTGCGGGCGACCGTCTCGACGTTCTTGTAGTTCACGAAGATGCCCTGCGCGGTCTCCGGGCGCAGGTAGTGCAGACCCTCGTCGCTCTCCACCGGGCCCAGGTAGGTCTTCATCAGGCCGTTGAACATCTTCGGCTCGGTGAAGGTGCCCTTGTTGCCGCAGTTGGGGCAGTTCAGCTCGGACAGCGAGGTCAGCGGCTTGCCGTGCTTCTCGGCGTACGCCTCCTCCAGGTGGTCGGCCCGGAAGCGCTTGTGGCAGAACTGGCACTCGGTCAGCGGGTCGACGAACTCGGCGATGTGGCCGGACGCCTCCCACACCTTGCGGGCCAGGATGACGGCGGAGTCGAGACCGACCACGTCGTCGCGCTGCTGGACCATGGTCTTCCACCACTGCCGGCGAACGTTCTCCTTGAGCTCCACGCCGAGCGGACCGTAGTCCCACGCCGATCGGGTGCCCCCGTAGATCTCGCTGGAGGGGAAGACGAAGCCTCGGCGCTTGGCGAGGCTGACGACGGCGTCGATACGGTCGGCTGGCATGTTTCCTCCTACGCCGGCTGGCGGTCGGCGGGGGCGAGATGTGGATGGAACGGTCAGTTCGGGACCACGGTACGACCACCGGGGCCCTGAGCCCAGCAGAATACCGGGGGCGGGTCAGCTGACCCCGCAGACCTCCACGCCCCCGGTCTGCCCGTCCTGGCCGAGGCTGACCTGCTGCTGCTCCCGATCGCCGCCGGCGAGCGTCACGTCGACGGGAACGGTCAGGGTGGTGGTGTCCACCTCACCGATCCGGAACGCCGCGACCTGCGGCTCGGCGGCGGCACGCCGTTCGAACTCGGGCCGGGACTCACGCCGCTGCGCGTCGTCGCACAGCTGGTCGTACGCCCGCCCGTAGTTGCGTTCGACGAGCGCCTGGTAGTAGTCGCCGGTCACGGTGCGGGCCTGCTCCCGGATCGCCTGCACGCCGCTGACGGCCAGGCCGACGACGGCGGTGCCGCCCCCACCACAGCAGAGCAGCACGGCGAGCGCGCCGACGCCGAGGCCGAGCCAGAGCCGGGTGCGGCGGCCCTCGGTGGGCGGCGCGGCGAACGGCGGAGCCACCCCGGGTCCGGGTGGCGGGGCGGGTGCGGTCATAGGAGCAGCGTAGTGTCCGGCGGCTCAGCGGTAAGGACCCGCAGCCCGATCACTCTCGGCGACGACCACCGCTCCCCCGGGTGCTGCGACGGCCAGCGCCTCGTACGCGGAGGGCTCGTCGACCGACTCGGCGAGCAGCGGCACGGCGCTGACCTTGACGTCGAAGGCGCCGAGCGCCCGTCGGTAGGTGCCGACGGACTCCCATTCGGTGACCAGCGACCAGTACCGGGGGTCGTCGAGTGCCCGGACCAGTTGACCGCGCAGGTAGCCGGGGCGGGCGGCCAGGGCGGTGAGGGCGGCGTGCGCCCGTTCGGTGAAGTCGTCGGCGACATCGACGTCGACCACGAACCGGTTGGTCACCAGCAACGGGGTCCCCTCCTCGTAGAGTCTGTGGGATGCAGCGTACGCAGCGCCCTCTGCTCGCCCGGTTGGCCGGGGCGAACCCGACGTCGGTGTTCCTGCTCACCCTGGTGGTGGTGCTGGTGGCGTTCTTCACGCCGGGGGTGGTCGGCGGGCTGCTGACATTGGCGCTCGCCGCGGGTCTGATCGCCCTGTTGGCGACGACCTGGGCGGTTCAGGCGCCGCGGACCCGCCTGATCCGGCTGCTGATGCTGACCCTGCTCGTGACTGTCGGCCTCGCGAAGCTGCTCTGACATGCAATCATGCGTTCATGCGTTTTTGACAATCATTATCGTTGCCACGGACAGTTGTTCACATGATTAACCGCTCCACGTACCGCGTCCTGGCCGCCGCGGCCGCCCTGCTCGCCCTGGGCGCCGGGGCCGGCTGCTCCACCGGTGACTCGGCCGGCGCCGACCCGAAGAGAGTCGACGTGGTGGCCGCGTTCTACCCCCTCCAGTTCCTCTCCGAGCGGATCGGCGGCGACGCCGTCCGGGTGACCAACCTGGCCAAGCCCGGTGCCGAGCCGCACGACCTGGAGCTCAACCCGAGCCAGGTCGGCCAGGTCAGTGACGCGGAGCTGATCGTCTACCTCAAGGGTTTCCAGCCGGCCGTGGACGACGCCGTCGCGCAGAACGGCGGCGACCGGGCCTTCGACGTGACGAGCGTGCAGCCGCTGCTGGACGCCTCCGCCGGCGGGCACGACCACGAGGGCGAGGAGGGTCACACCGAGGACAGCGGCGGCAAGGACCCGCACGTCTGGCTCGACCCCACCCGGCTGGCCGGCATCGGCGACCAGCTCGCCCAGCGGCTCGGCGCCGCCGACCCGGACCACGCGGCCGACTACACCGCCCGCGCCGCGACGCTCCGCGCCGACCTGACGGCCCTGGACAGCGAGTTCAAGACCGGCCTGGCGACCTGCCAGCGGCGGGAGATCGTGACCAGTCACGCGGCGTTCGGTTACCTCGCCGACAGGTACCAGCTCGACCAGGTCGGCATCACCGGGCTGAGCCCGGACGTCGAGCCCTCGCCGCAGCGGCTCGCGCACGTGATCGAGGAGGCGAAGGAGCACCAGGCCACCACGATCTTCTTCGAGACGCTGGTCAGCCCGAAGGTCGCCGAGACCATCGCCGGCCAGGTCGGCGCGAGGACCGCCGTGCTGGACCCGATCGAAGGGCTCGCCGCCGGCAGCAACGGGGACTACCTTTCGGTGATGCGTACCAACCTGCAGACCCTGCAGACGGCCTTGAGCTGCTCGTGACCGCACCTGTCATCACCGTCGAGCACGGGGTGGTCGGCTACGACGGCCGCCCCGTGCTCCGGGACATCTCGCTCACCGTGACCGCCGGCGAGGTCGTCGCGGTGCTCGGCGCCAACGGGTCCGGCAAGTCGACACTGATCCGCGCCGTACTCGGGCTGGTGCCGCTCAGCGCCGGCTCGGTCACCCTCTTCGACCGGCCGCTGCGGCGCTTCCGGCAGTGGGCCCGCATCGGGTACGTCCCGCAGCGCCTGGGCGCCGGCGGCGGTGTGCCGGCCACCGTCCGTGAGGTGGTGGCCTCCGGCCGGCTGGCCCGCCGGGGGGTGCTCCGCCCACCGGGCCGCGCCGACCGCGCCGCCGTCGACGCCGCGCTGCTCGCCGTCGGGCTCGCCGACCGGGCCGGTGACCCGGTCGCCACGCTCTCCGGCGGCCAGCAGCAGCGCACCCTGATCGCCCGTGCCCTGGCCGGCAAACCGGAGCTGCTGGTCCTCGACGAGCCCACCGCGGGGGTGGACGCGGCCAGCCAGGAGGCGTTCGCCGGCGCGCTACGCGACTTCGTCGGCGACGGCGGGACGGTGCTGCTGGTCGCGCACGAGCTGGGCCCCCTGCGGCCGGTGATCAGCCGGGCTGTCGTCGTTCACGAGGGTCGTATCGCCCACGACGGCGCGGTACCGGACCCGGCCGGGCACCACGCGGCGCCCGACCACGACCACGTGCACCCGCACTGCTACGACGAGCCCGCCGGGCTGTGGAGCAACTGACCGATGGAACTCTTCCAGTACCCCTACATGCAGCGCGCCCTGATCGGCGCTCTGGTGATCGGCCTGGCCGCCCCGGCGCTCGGCATCTACCTGGTGCAGCGCCGACTGGCGTTGATCGGTGACGGTGTCGGGCACGTGGCGTTGACCGGCGTCGGGGCCGGCCTCCTGCTCAACCGCTCACCGGTCCTGGTCGCGGTGATCGCCGCCACCATCGGCGCGGTCGCCATCGAACTGGTGCGCGCCCGGGGGCGTACCTCCGGTGACCTGGCCCTGGCCCTGCTCTTCTACGGCGGCATCGCGGGCGGCGTCCTGCTCGTCGGCCTCTCGGACGCGACCAGCGCGAACCTCAACGCCTACCTGTTCGGGTCGCTGACCACCATCTCGCCCGCCGACCTGGTCACCATCGCGGTGCTCGGCGCGGCGATCCTGGTCACGATGATCGCGTTGCGGCCGGCGCTCTTCGCGGTCAGCCACGACGAGGAGTACGCCCGGGTCTCCGGCCTCCCGGTACGCACGCTGAACCTGCTGATCGCGGTCGCCACCGCGGTCACCGTGACCATCGCGATGCGGGCCGTCGGGGTGCTCCTGATCAGCGCGCTGATGGTGGTGCCGGTCGCCACCGCCCAGCAGGTCACCCGGGGGTTCCGCAGCACGATGGCCGCCGCGATGGCGCTCGGGCTCTTCGCCGCCGGCTCCGGTGTCTGGGTGGCGGCGACGGCGGACACCGCTCCCGGCGCCTCGGTGGTGCTGGTGGCGATCGCGTCCTTCCTGGTCGTGGCCGTGGCGGGCGGCATCTGGCGGACACTGCGCCGCCGGGCGACACCGGCGCCCGCCCCAGCACCCGAACCGCACGAGGTCGTGCTGAGCTGATCCTGATCAGCGGGACGTCGGTGGTATTGGTTACCGTTGCAAGATGACCAGCGCGACGGGTTACGACGGGTTCGACGGGGCCAGCGAACTGCTCCGCGCCCTGTCCGCGCCGATCCGCCTGGCCATCGTCAGCGAGCTGGCCGACGGTGAACGATGCGTGCACGAGCTGGTGGAGAAACTCGGCGCCGCGCAGCCGCTGGTCTCCCAGCACCTGCGGGTGCTGCGCGGCGCGGGAGTGGTCCGCGGTTCCCGCCGTGGTCGGGAGATCGCCTACAGCCTCGTGGACGAGCACGTCGCGCACATCGTGGCGGACGCCGTCAGCCACGCCGGGGAGGGATCATGAGCGAGAGCAGCGCCGCGGTGCGTAACACGCGGCAACGCTCGGCGGTGAGCGCGCTGCTGGGCGAGATGGAGGGCTTCCACAGCGCCCAGGACCTGCACGCCATGCTGCGGCAACGCGGTGAACGGGTGGGCCTGACCACCGTCTACCGCACCCTGCAGGGGCTCGCCGACGCCGGCGAGATCGACGTGATGCGCCCGCCGGGCGGCGAGCACCTCTACCGCCGGTGCAGCGAGGGGCACCACCACCACCTCGTCTGCCGGGCCTGCGGGCGCACCGTCGAGGTGGCCGGCCCGGCCGTGGAGAGCTGGGCCGACCGGGTCGCCGCGCAGCACGGCTACGCCGACGTCAGTCACACCCTGGAGATCTTCGGCACCTGCCCGACCTGCGTCCGCTGACCAGCCTGTCCGCGTGACAGATCGCCCGCCACCAGGGGTTCGTCGAGATCGACCGGTACGTCCTGCCGGGCGACACCATCGCGTTCGTGGACCTGCAGCTCGCCTGCTCCCAGCCGCCGCCGATCGACGGGTGCCGGGGCGTCGTCGTTCGTGGCACGCTGTCCGGCGTGAAAATCTATGCCGATCGGTTTCCGACCGCCGCCCGTCAGTTGCTCACCGACCTGCTCGTCGTCGCCTGGGTGTACGCGGCGGTCCGGGGCGCGCTGTGGCTGCACGACCTGGTGCAGAAGCTCGCCGTACCGGGGCAGAAGCTGGAGGGCGCCGGCAGTGGCCTCGCCGACAATCTCGCCGACGCGGGCGGCAAGGTCCGTCGGGTCCCGCTGGTGGGTGACGAGCTGACCGCGCCCTTCCGGCAGGCCGCCGACGCCGCCCGGGGGCTCGCCGACGCCGGTCGGGACCAGCAACACCTGGTCGACCAGCTCGCGCTCGCCCTCGCCGTCGCAGTGCTGATCTTCCCGCTCGGCCTGGTGCTCTTCGGCTGGCTGCCGTTGCGGGTGCGCTGGATGCGCCGGGCCGGGTCGGCCGCGAAACTGGCCGCCGGGCCCGCCGGCCGGGACCTGCTCGCCCTGCGCGCGTTGGCCACCCAGCCACTGGGCCGGCTGACCCGGATCGCGCCGGACGTCGCCGAGGCGTGGCGGCGCGGCGACGACGCCACAGTCGACGCGCTGGCCGCGTTGGAGCTGCGCCAACTCGGTCTCCGCACCCGGGACCGCTAAGACCCCACCCGCGCCACGGGTCGCCACCGCGGCCCGCCTTGATCAAATGATGAAGAGTAGGTCTCCGTGCTGTCTCTGAGCTACTTTCCATCACTTGATCAAGGGAAGCGTGGTGGGCCCGCTGGGCGTGTGCGCTGCGCCGACTCGGGCCAGAGCGGCCCGGGCCGCTAAGGTCTCCGGGTGTTCTACTTCCTCGTCGTCATCGCCGTCCTGCTGCTCGGCTACGCCGCTGTCCTGGTTGCCTTCCTCCGGCGGGGCAAGAAGATCCCGCCGGCGGCGTACCTGGCGCTGGCCGGGCTCAACGGTCTGATCCTGGCGGGCGTGCTGGCCTGGGCGGTCTCCCGCTGACCGCCGCTGCCGCACTGCCCTCCGCACTGGCTGCCGGGCAGCCCTCCGCGCAGCCCTCCGCACTGGCGGCCGGGCAGCCCTCCGCGCAGCCCTCCGCACTGGCGGCCGGCTGATCGACTCCAGGTCGGCGGTATCGAGGCGGGACACCACCACCTCGCCAATACGCAGTCGATCAAGCCAGACAGCGCACGAGGCGGCGGGGTTACGGCTTCGGTGGGATTCGGCGGCGAACGTCTTCGGCGGCGGACGGGCCGGGAGCCCAGCGGGCGACCCAGGGCAGCTCGTCGGACGGGGTGATCACACCCTCCTCCAGGCCCGCGTACCGGCCGGCGAGGATCCGCTTCGCGGCGACGGTGTCGACCGAGTCGGTGTTGTCCCACAGCGCGGCGAACAGGGCGTCGACCCGCACCCGCGCCTGCCTGCAGAACAGGTCGGCCAGCTCGACGTTCTCCGGTCGGGTGTCCCGTTCGGCGGAGGCCCGGACACAGACCGCTGACATCGCGAACAGCTCGGCGCCGATGTCCACCACACGGCCGAGGAACGCCTGCTTGCGCTCCATCTTTCCCTGCCAGCGCGACATCGCGTAGAACGTCGAGCGAGCCAGCTTGCGCGACGACCGCTCCACCTGGCGCAGGTGTGCGGCGAGCGGCCCGAACTCGGCGTACGCCGAAGGGCTCTGCCCCCGGCCCACGGCGAGCGTGGGCAGCCACTTCGCGTAGAACGCACCGGCGCGGGCGCCGGCTCTGGCCTTGCGGCCCAACCCGGCGTCCGGGTCGATGATGTCGCCGGCCACCGACAGGTGCGCGTCGACCGCCTCCCGGGCGATCAGCAGGTGCATGATCTCGGTGGAGCCCTCGAAGATCCGGTTGATCCGCAGGTCGCGCAGCATCTGTTCGACGGCGGCCGGGCGTTCGCCCCGGGCGGCCAGCGAGTCGGCCGTCTCGTAGCCGCGCCCGCCCCGGATCTGGATCAGCTCGTCGGCGATCGTCCAGGCCATCTCGCTGGCGTACAGCTTGACCAGCGCCGCCTCGATCCGGATGTCGTTACGGTCGTCGTCGGCGAGCAGGCAGCAGAGGTCGAGCATGGTCTCCATGCCGTACGTGGTGGCGGCGATGAAGGAGAGCTTCTGCGCGACCGCCTCGTGCTCGCCCACCGGCCGACCCCACTGGACCCGGTCGGCGGCCCAGCCCCGGGCCACGTTCAGCGCCCACTTGCCGGCGCCCACGCACATCGCCGGCAGGGAGAGCCGGCCGGTGTTCAGCGTGGTCAGGGCGATCTTCAGCCCCTTGCCCTCGCCGCCGATGACGTTCTCGGCGGGCACGAACACGTCGTGGAACCGGGTGAGGCTGTTTTCCAGGCCGCGCAGGCCGATGAACTCGTTGCGGCGCTCGACGGTGATGCCCTCGCTGTCACCCTCCACCACGAAGGCGGTGATCCCACCTCGACGCCCCTCGCCGGCCGGCACCCGGGCCATCACGACCAGCAGAGTGGCCACGATGCCGTTGGTGGCCCACAGCTTCACCCCGTTGAGCCGGTAGCCGGTGCCGTCCTCGGTCGGCTCGGCGGTGGTGGCCAGCCGGGCCGGGTCGGAGCCGACGTCGGGCTCGGTGAGCAGGAAGGCGGACACCTCGCCGGCGGCGAGGCGGGGCAGGAAGGTCTGCTTCTGCTCGCCGGTGCCGAACATCTTCAGCGGCTGCGGCACACCGATCGACTGGTGGGCGGAGAGCAACGCGCCGATGGCCGGGCTGACCGAACCGGCGAGCATCAGCGCCCGGCAGTAGTGCAGGTTGCTGAGGCCGAGCCCGCCGTACTTCCGGTCGATCTTCATGCCGAACGCGCCGAGGTCGGCCAGGCCATGGAACACCGAGTCCGGGATGGAGCCGTCGCGTTCGATGGCCGCGCCGTCCACCTCGGTGGTCAGGAAGGTGCGGAACCGGCCGAGGAAGGCCTCGGCGCGGGCGGCGTCGCCCGGGTCGGACCGGGGCCACGGGTCGATCAGGTCGAGCCGGAACCGACCGAGGAACAGCTCCTTGCCGAAGCTGGGTCGGTCCCAGGTGGACTCCCGGGCGGCCTCGGCGACCTGTCGGGCCTCCTTCTCGGAGACCTGCCCGGCCTCTGCCGGCAGCGGCGCGGCGGCGCCGGTGGTGGCTGGGGAGTCGGGATCGTCCGGTGCCGGTCGGCCGTTATGCGTCGTGGTCACGGCTGCCCCCTCGAAGCTCGATGCGGCTACCGCCACGCTACCCCCGGTTGTTACCCAGGGGTAGCGGTGCGTGCGGATCGAGGTGGTCAGCGGCCGATGCTGGTGTCCGGGTCGTCGTCATCGTCGTCGATGTCGTCCTCACCCCAGTTGCGCCGGGCGAACGGCAGGATCATCCAGAACGTGAGGAACCAGACGCCGGTCAGGGCAGTGAGCAGGAAGGCGATCGGCCGGTCCAGCACGAAGTCGGTGATCAGCAGTACGGCGCTGACCATCGCGATCAGCATGAAGGCGAGGCCCCCGCTGGCCATCCGGTGGGCGAAGCGCACCAGCTCCGGCTTGCGGCCCTGCCGGAACAGCGCCCGGTGGAACGCCACCGGCGAGATGATCATTGCGGTGGCGGCTGCCGCCGCGAGCAGCGCGACGATATAGACGTCCCGCTGGAACTCGCTGGTCCGGGTGAACCCGTTACTGAACGGCAGGGTGAGCAGGAAGGCGAAGAGGATCTGCACGCCGGTCTGTGCGACCCGCAACTCCTGGAGCAGGTCGGCGAAGTTGCGCTGCCAGCGCTGCTTCTCGGTCTCCTTGGACACGCGCTACCTCCGGTGAGACGCTACTGCCGGCGGTCCCGGCCGCCGGCAGCAACGCCAATGCCCCACCCGGCCGAGCGCGAAACAGGTTCACGACATCTCCCGTTCACTTCGCAGACGCAGTCCGCCGTCGGGGCGGGGCACCGGCGACGGTCTCAGGACCCGCGCCGGATGCGGCCCGCGTACCGGGTCTCCAGCTCGGTGTTGTGCGCGTCGCCGTCCGGGATGTTCGCTGACAGGTAGACCGGGGGCCGCTCCCCCGCCGCCAGCAACCGCGCCACCACCTCCACGGTGACCTGCTGGGCGAGCAGGGCCGCGGTGATCGAGGAGACCGCGCCGACGGCGCCACCGCCGGGAAGGGGCAGGGTCGCGTCGCCGTACGGGGCTCCGTTGTCGAGCACCACGTCGGCGAGGTCGCTCAGCTTGCGCCCGGACGGGTGCCGGGAGGTCATCCGGCCGGAGTGCTGCGCCGAGGTGATCGCCACCAGCCCGTGGCCGCGTTCCTTGACCAAGCCGGCGAACTCCACCATCGCCCCGTTGACACCGGAGTTCGAGGCGAGCACGAACACGTCGGTGGGCCGCACCGGGGCCAACTCGTAGAGGCGGTGCGCCACGCTCGGGTCCCGTTCCAGCATCGGACCGAGCCGGTCGGCGGGTTCACCGCCGAGCAGCACCAGGTCACGCAGCGCGATCCGGTTGGTCGGCACCAGACCACCCGCCCGACCCGCGATCTCCATGGCGAGGGCCTCCGAGTGCCCCGTGCCGAACGCGTGCACCACACCGTCGGCGCGTACGGCCTCGGCGATCAGGTCGGCGGCCCGGCCCACCGCCTCCCGCTGGCTGGCGGCCACCCGGCCGATCGTCTCGGTCACCACGGCCAGGTAGTCCTCGGCACTCACCGTCATGCGTCCTCCGTCGTCCGATTGCAGGCCAACAAGTCAACCGCGCCCGAGTCGAGCACGTCGACCAGGCAGGGCGCCCCGCGTTCTACCAGCTCAGGCCGTCCCGCCGGCCCGGGCCAGGATCGCCTCGGCGAGTGGGCCCGGCGCCGCGTCCGGGATCCAGTGACTGACGCCGGCCAACTGCACGAAGCGGTAGTCGCCGGTGACGTTCGCCGCACACGCCTCGGCGGCGGGCCGGCCGATGGCGACGTCCCGGTCACTCCACACGTACGTGGTGGGCACCGCGACCGGGCCGACCGCGGCCAGGTCGGCTCGGGACATCGCCCGGTACCAGTTCAGCGCTGCGGTGAGCGCCCCCGGCTCGCGCATCGGGTCGGCGTAGCGGTCCACCCGGGCACGGTCGCCGACCCCGCCGAGCAGTTTGCGCAACGCGGTGGCGTGCCACGCCAACAGCACCTTCTCCGCCTTGTCGGGCTCACGGAACAGCGCGATGTACGACGACCGGGCCTTCTGTCGGCTGTCGTTGCTCAGGGCGTACGCCATGGCCGCCGGGTGTGGGACGGACACCGCGGTCAGGGTGCGGACCCGCTCGGCGTGCCCGGCGGCCACCGCCCAGGCCACCACCGCGCCCCAGTCGTGCCCGACCAGGTGGACGGCGTCCAGGCCGAGGGCGTCGAGCACCGCCACCACGTCGGCGACCAGCTCGGGAATCCGGTAGTCGGCCACCGCCGTGGGCCGCGCGCCCGGCGAGTAACCGCGCTGGTCCAGCGCGTACGTGCGCAGGCCGGCGGCGTGCAGTGCCGGTAGGACGTCGTCCCACTCACCGCTGTGCTGCGGGAAACCGTGCAGCAGCAGAACCGGCACGCCGTCCGGCGGACCAGCGTCGGTCACCTCGAACGTGAAGCCTCGCGCGTCGACCCGCATGATCGGAAGCGTACCCATCCGGGGTCGGGCCGACCGCTCCCGCAGGTCAGGCGGGTGCCCTGCTGGGCCCGCACCCCCGGTCGGTGTTAGCGTCAGCGAGACAACTTCACATCCGACAGGGGAGCGCACAGCGCTGAGAGTGCGGGCACGCCCGCAGACCCTCGAACCTGATCTGGGTAATGCCAGCGCAGGGAGTTCGGTCGACCTCCAGCCGCGCCGCCGTCCGGTGCCACCGGACGCGGCGTGCGTCTTCTCCTGGTTCGCACTCACGAACTGGGAGCAACACATGACATCCACCACCGACACCCACCGTTGGCGCACGATCGACATCGTGGTCGCCTCGGTGATCGCTGTCGCCTTCGGCGTCATCTTCTGGGCGTGGGGCCTGGTCTGGAGCGCCACCGAGGGTGCGTTCACCTTCTTCCCGCCGGCGCAGGCGCTGCTGTACGGCGTCTGGCTGATGCCGGCCGTGATCGGCGGCCTGGTCATCCGCAAGCCCGGTGCCGCGCTCTACTGCGAGACGGTCGCCGCAGTCCTCTCCGCGCTGCTGGGCAGCCAGTGGGCCGGCACGGTGATCCCGCAGGGCATCGTGCAGGGCATCGGCGCGGAGCTGGCGTTCGCCGCCTTCCGGTACCGGTCGTTCCGGCTGCCGACCGCGGTCCTGGCCGGCGCGCTGACCGGTCTCAGCGCCGCGCTGTTCGACTTCTTCATCTGGAACGTCGACTACGAGCTGACCGACTACCGCATCCCGTACGCGCTGATCACCATCGTCAGCGCCACGGTGATCGCCGGCGCCGGTGGCTGGCTGCTGACCAAGGCCCTGGCCAACACCGGCGTCCTGGACCGGTTCCCGGCAGGCCGGGACCGCGCCCTGGTCTGACCCCGGTCCGGCTGCGTTGATCAAGAGGTTTGCGTCAACCGGAGGCGGAATCTGACGCAAACCTCTTGATCGACAACGAGTAAGCGTGCGAGAGGGGGGCCGGTGGGCGCTGTCGTTCTGCGGGGGTTCGGCTGGCGGCACGCTGGGCGGCGGGCCTGGGCGCTGCGGGGGGTCGACCTGCGGGTCGAGGTCGGCGAACGGGTGCTGCTGCTCGGCCCGTCGGGGGCCGGCAAGAGCACCCTGCTCAGCGCGCTGGCCGGGCTGCTCCCCGAGGACTCCGGTGAGCAGGAGGGCATCGTCGAGATCGACGGGCTCGACCCCCGCAAGGGGCGGGAGCGCGTCGGCATCGTCTTCCAGGACCCGGAAACCCAACTGGTGATGGCGCGCTGCGGCGACGACGTCGCCTTCGGGCTGGAGAACCGGGGAGTGCCGACCGACGAGATCTGGCCCCGGGTGGACGAGGCGCTGCACCGCGTCGGCTTCCCGTACCCCCGCGACCGCAACACGGCCGCGCTCTCCGGCGGCGAGCAGCAGCGCCTCGCCCTGGCCGGCGCGCTCGCCCTCCGCCCCGGCCTGCTGCTGCTCGACGAGCCGACCGCCAACCTCGACCCGGCCGGGGCCGAGCTGATCCGGCAGGCGGTGGCCGGTGCGCTGGACGCCGACACCACACTGATCCTGGTCGAGCACCGGGTCGCCGAGGCGCTGCCACTGGTCGACCGGGTGGTGGTCCTGGAACCCGGCGGCGGGGTCCGTGCGGACGGCACACCCGAAGCCGTCTTCGCCGCCCACGGCGCCGCCCTGGCCGCCGAGGGGGTGTGGGTGCCGGGTCACCCCATCGCGCCCCGCCCGGCCACCGCCGCGGCCGGGGAGCTGTTGCTCACCGCCGACCGGCTCGGCCTGCCACCCCGGCTGGCCTCCACCGATCTTCGGGTACGCGCCGGCGAGGCGCTCGCCGTCCGCGGACCCAACGGCGTCGGCAAGTCCACCCTGGCGTTGCTGCTGGGCGGGCTGCTCCGGCCGGGCACGGGGCGGGTCACCGCGTCCGCCGAATTGGCCGGCGCGGACCACCGCACTCCCCCGCACCGCTGGCGCGCCCCCGCCCTGGCCCGCCGGATCGGGTCGGTCTTCCAGGACCCGGAGCACCAGTTCGTCACCGGCACCGTCTTCGACGAGCTGGCGCTCGGCCCGCGCCGGACCGGTCAACCCGACTCAGCCGTCAAGCAGACAGTGGCCGAGCTGCTGGAACGGCTGCGGCTGGCCCGACTCGCCGCTGCCAACCCGTACACCCTCTCGGGTGGTGAGGCGCGGCGGCTGAGCGTGGCGACCGCCCTGGCCACCGCGCCCCGCCTGTTGATCTGCGACGAACCCACCTTCGGCCAGGACCGGCGGACCTGGCGGGAGCTGGTCGACCTCTTCGCCGACCTGCGCGACGCCGGACACGGCGTGGTCGCGGTCACCCACGACGCGGATTTCGTCGCCGCGCTCGCCGACCGCACTGTCACCCTACGAGCGACCCCGGGCGACGACCGATGATCAGTATCGAGCCGGTCGCCGCGCCCGATGCGCCACTGGCCCGCCGCAACCCGGTGGCGAAGGTCGCCGCCGCCCTGGTCTTCTCGTTCACCCTGCTGGCCACTCTGGACCCGGTGGCCCCGGCGATCGCCATCGCGCTCGAACTCGCCGTCCTGCCGCTGTTCGGCATCCGCTACCGGGTGCTGGCACGGCGGGCCTGGCCCCTGCTCCTCAGCGCCGCCGGCATCCTGGTGACCCTGGTGCTCTTCGCCGCCGACCGCTCCGGCCGGGTCCTGCTGGACGCGGGACCGGTGTTCGTGAGTACCGGCGTGCTGCTCACCGCGCTCGGCCTGGTGCTGCGAGTCTTCGCGGTGGCCCTGCCCGGAGTGATCGTCTTCGCGACCACCGACCCCACCGACCTGGCCGACGCGTTGATCCAGAACGCGAAAGCACCCGCCCGGTTCGCCATCGGGGCACTGGCCGCGTTCCGGCTGGTGCCACTGCTCGGCCAGGAGTGGCAGATGATCAGCATGGCGCGGCGGGCACGGGGCGTCGACGCCGGAGGCAACCCGCTGGCCAAGCTGCGACTGTTCGCCTCCACCGCGTTCGCGCTGCTGGTCGGGGCGATCCGCCGGGGCACCCGGCTAGCGGTGGCGATGGACGCTCGTGGCTTCGACGCCGGTACGCCCCGAACCGTCGCCCGCCGCCAGTACTTCACCCGCGCCGACGGGCTCCTCGTCGCCGGCGCGGCAGCCCTGGCCGGAGCTGCCCTGACCACGAGCGTCCTCCTCGGCACCTTCCGCCCCCTGATCGGCTGAGCCCGCCGCCCCGCTGCCCGCCCGACCGCCTGCTGCCCGCCCGACCGCCCGCTGGCCGCCCGACCCCCCGCCGCCGCCGCCCGCTGGCCTGCTGCCGCCTGCTGCCCGCCCGACCGCCCCGCCGCCGCCAAGATCCGCACAACAACAGGGATGTAGTGGCCTCGTTGGCGAAGGAGGCCACTACATCCCTGTTATTGCTGCCATGTCCCAGCGCCCCCGCGTAACGGGGACGCCAGGACGACCGATCAGCTGCGGCGGAAGGCGTAGCGGCGGGTCTGACCGGCCGGTCGGCTGCGGCCGCCGCCCGCGCGACCGCCGCCACCCTGGGGCGGTCCGGCCGTCGGTGCCGCCGGTCGCCCGGCAGACTTCGGCAGGGCTCCCACCGTCGGGGCGTCGACTGCCGCGGGCACGTCGATCGACGTCGTCAGCTCATCGAGCACCGCCGCCGGCTCGACCCGCACCGCCGGCAGCGCCGGCTCGACCCGCACCGCCGGCAGCGCCGGCTCTGCCAGCACCTCCCGCGACGCCGCGTCGGCCAGCGCTGCCCGCTCGGCCTGGATCGCCGGCTCGACCGCGAGGTCGAGGTCGGGGCGGGTTGCTCGGGGACGGCCGTGCTCGGTCGTCGGGTTGGTGCCGAGCGGTGTCTTACGGGACTTCTTCGGATTGCGCCTGGCAGGCATGCGGGCCTCCTTCAATGCCGACCGGAACGGCCGGTCCCGCGCGCCGGCGGCCGGTCGGATCGGCTGGTGACCGTCGCAACGCGACGGCCGAACGGTGGAGGGACTGCTCGCCGGGATCGGACACAGCCAGCGCCGCCGAACGGCGGAGGGGACATGCGGACGCCCGCGAGCGCACGGACCGCGGCGCGGGGCGGCGGGCCGGCTCGGAAGGTGGGGCGTCAGTAACGCATGTCCGTACCCTAACGGCCGCCCGACGGGACGCGCACCCGAATTACTGGCACGATCGGTACATGCTGATCGCGTTCTCGATCACCCCCCTCGGCGGCGACGACTCCGTGGGTGACCTGGTCGCCGAGGCGGTCCGGGTGGTCCGGGAGTCCGGCCTGCCCAACCGGACCGATGCCATGTTCACCACTGTCGAGGGCGAGTGGGACGAGGTGATGGCGGTGGTGAAGCGCGCGGTCGACGTTGTCGCCGCGCGGGCGCCCCGGGTGAGCGTGGTGCTCAAGGCCGACGTCCGGCCCGGGGTCACCGACGCGCTCACCGGCAAGGTCGCCCGGATCGAAGCCCGACTCGCCGAGGGTTGACCGGTCGCGTCGCCACCATCGGCAGCTTCGCGACCACCTGGCGTATCAGAGGGTGGATCACTGGTCCCGGATCGGCCCACATCACGATAGGTTCGGAACGCCAATAGTGGTGACGAGAGGTGGCGGCACGGATGGCTGAGCAGGCGAAGGCACAGATCGGTGTGACCGGGCTGGCGGTGATGGGTCGCAACGTGGCCCGCAACCTGGCCCGCAACGGCTTCACGGTGGCAGTGCACAACCGGTCGCCGGAGCGCACCCGCAGCCTGGTCGCGGAGCACGGCGACGAGGGCACCTTCGTGCCGGGCGAGACGATGGCCGACTTCGTGGCGTCACTGGAACGACCCCGCGCGGTCATCGTCATGGTCAAGGCCGGTGCGCCGACCGACGCGGTGATCGACGAGTTGGTGCCGCTGCTGGAGGAGGGCGACATCATCGTCGACTGCGGCAACGCCCACTTCGCCGACACCCGCCGTCGGGAGGAGGCGCTGCGCGCGCAGGGGCTGCACTTCAGCGGCACCGGCGTCTCCGGTGGTGAGGAGGGCGCCTTGCTCGGCCCGAGCATCATGCCGGGTGGCTCCGCCGAGTCGTACGCCAAGCTCGGGCCGATGTTCGAAAAGATCGCCGCGCAGGTGGACGGTGTGCCGTGCTGCATGCACGTCGGGCCGGACGGCGCCGGGCACTTCGTCAAGATGGTGCACAACGGCATCGAGTACGCCGACATGCAGCTCATCGCCGAGGCGTACGACCTGCTCCGCTCCGGTCTGGACGCCAAGCCGGCGGAGATCGCGGAGATCTTCCGCGACTGGAACGACGGCGAGCTGGGGTCGTTCCTCATCGAGATCACCGCCGACGTGCTCGCGCACACCGACGCGGACACCGGCCGACCGTTCGTGGACGTCGTGCAGGACCGGGCCGAGCAGAAGGGCACCGGTCGATGGACCGTGCAGAGCGCCCTGGACCTGGGTATCCCGATCACCGGAATCGCCGAGGCCACCTTCGCCCGCTCGCTGTCCGGGCACGTCGACCAGCGGGAGGCGGCCCGCCGGGCATTCCCCGACGCGGGTGACAAGTGGCAGGTCACCGACCGGGAGGCGTTCGTCGAGGACGTCCGTCGGGCGCTGCTCGCTTCCAAGATCGTCGCGTACGCGCAGGGCTTCGACCACATCCGGGCCGGCAGCCAGGAGTACGACTGGGACATCGACCTCGGCGGCACGGCGACGATCTGGCGGGGCGGCTGCATCATCCGGGCCCGCTTCCTGGACCGCATCCGCGAGGCGTACGACCAGCAGCCCGACCTTCCGACGCTGCTGGTCGCACCGTACTTCGCCGACGCCGTCGCGGCCGGTGTGCCGAGCTGGCGGCGGGTGGTGGGTGACGCGACCCGGGCCGGTGTGCCGACGCCCGCCTTCTCGTCGTCGCTGGCGTACTTCGACGCGCTGCGCGCCGAGCGGCTGCCCGCCGCGCTGATCCAGGGTCTGCGGGACAACTTCGGCGCGCACACCTACCAGCGGGTGGACCGGGACGGCTCGTTCCACACCACCTGGGCCGCCGACCGCACCGAGTCGCCGGCGTAGACAAGCCCACGGCCCACAGCCCACAGCCCACGACCGGCGGCCCACAGCCCACGGCCGGAGGCCCGCGGCCCGCGGCCCCGACACGCTCGGGTCGGCCCAGTTCTTGCCGGGCCTCGTCCCGCGGCAAGATCGTGCTCGATCCTTGAAGTAGTGGCCTCCCGACGATGGGAGGCCACTACTTCCATGTTCGAGCACGATCATGAGAGACGACGCGGCGCGGCAGACGACGCGGCGCGGCGCGGCAGACCGCGCGGCCCGGCGCAGCACAGGTTCGCGGGCCCCGGTCAGTTGATCGTGGCGTGCATTTCCCAGACGAGGATCTCGGCCGGTTCGTCGGCGGTGACGCGCCGGCCGCCGGTCATGGTCAGCCGGGCCGCGTCGCCGGTGCCCAGTGGCCCGCTGCCCTCCAGGGTGACGGTGCCGTCGGGCACGTACAGGTGCACGAAGGGCGCGTCGGGGATGGTGACCTCGTCGCCGGGGGCGAGTCGGGCGGCGTGCAGCGTCGCGTAGCGGTTGCGGATCCGGATCGCGGACGCGCCGTCGTAGCGGTCCATCCCGGAGGCGATCGGCACCAGGCCGCCGCGGAGCAGTTCGTCCTCGATCTCCAGCTGCTCGTAGCCGGGGTCGACGCCCTGTTCGTCCGGGAGCACCCACATCTGCACGAAGTGGACCGGGTCGCTGTGCGGCTCCTGGTTGTTGAGCCGCCAGGCGTCGTTCTTCTCCGAGTGCAGGATGCCGGTGCCGGCGCTCATCCGCTGCGCCAGCCCCGGGTAGATCACCCCGGAGTGCCCGGTGGAGTCCTGGTGCACCAGGGAGCCACGAAGCACCCAGGTGACGATCTCCATGTCCTCGTGCGGGTGGGTCTCGAAGCCGGCGCCCGGCCGGACCACGTCGTCGTTGTTGACCAGCAGCAGACCGTGGTGGGTGTTGGCCGGGTCGTAGTGCCGGGAGAACGAGAACGAGTGCTTCGAGTCCAGCCAGGAGATCCGGGTGGCGAAGCGGTCGTCGGCGCGACGGACGTCCACTGCGGGGGCGGGCGCGGTCACCAGGCACGCTGCCCGGCGTCGGGGGTCGACGGCGCCCAGGTCAGGGCCGGTTCTCCGGTGGCAAGTTCGGCGATCTCGCCGGTCCGGAGTTGTGGTGTGTGGCCGAACTCGGCGCAGTGCTGCTCGGCGATCTCGGCACAGATGTCAGCCACCTGCTCGCAGATCGGGTCACCCAGATCGGCAGCGTTCAACGCCATGATCATCTTGAACCGGAGATCCCGCATGCGCACTCCAACCGCCGTCGGCCCGCCACTTCCGGACCCTACAGGCCCCCCTTCCGCAGAACTCCGAAACGACCCCACCCACCCACCCACCCACCCACCCCACCCCACCCCACCCCAGCCCACCCCAGCCCACCCCAGCCGCGTCGATCATGGAGTTGTGGTGGTGCATATAAGTCGCGAAAGCGGCTGATTCGGCCACCACAACTCCATGATCGACCGGGGCGGGGGCGGGGGCGGGGCGGGGGCGGGGGCGGGGCGAGGGTGGGGGCGGGGGCGGGGCGGGGCGGCTCCGCGCACCAACGCAAGCGCCGCCCGCAGGATCGCGGGCGGCGCCAGGGTTGTCGGGGTCAGAAGAAACGGCGGCGCTTGGCCTTCTGGGGGCGGATCAGGTCGGCGCCCCTGGTCAGGAGCCGGGTCGCTCCGGAGGGACCACGGCGGGCCTCCAGGGTGTGGCTGAGTCGGCGGGCGCCGGCAGCCGCGAGTGGCACTGCGACCGCCATCACCGCCCACTGGGCAATGCGCTTCTGGATCATGTGGGTTCACCTCCGTCAGTGGCTTCTGACGTCACTGGTACCCAGTGTGACGTGCGGGTAAGCGCGTCAGCTCAGAACCGGGGCGACCGGGTTGGGCAGTGCCCCGCCGAAGCGACGGTCCCGCTGCGCGAACAGCTCGCACGCGTACCAGAGGTGGCGGCGGTCGAAGTCGGGCCAGAGCGTGTCCAGGAAGACCAGCTCGGCGTACGCGGTCTGCCAGAGCAGGAAGTTGGAGATCCGTTCCTCCCCGGAGGGGCGCAGGAACAGGTCCACCTCCGGAATCTCCGGGTGGTAGAGGTACTTCGCGACGGTCTTCTCGGTGACCTTCGCCGGGTCGAGCTTGCCGGCGGCCACGTCCCGGGCGATCGCGGCGGCGGCGTCGCCGATCTCGGCCTGCCCACCGTAGTTGACGCAGAACTGCAGGGTCAGCGTCGAGTTGCCCTGGGACATCTCCTCGGCGGTCTGCAACTCGGAGATGACGCTCTTCCACAACCGCCCGGGGCGACCCGACCAGACCACCCGGACGCCGAGGTCGACCAACTGGTCGCGGCGGCGACGGATGACGTCCCGGTTGAACCCCATCAGGAATCGGACCTCGTCCGGCGAGCGCCGCCAGTTCTCGGTGGAGAACGCGTACGCCGACAGGTAGGGGATGCCCATCTCGATGGCGCCCTCGATGGTGTCGAAGAGGCTGTGCTCCCCCGCCTCGTGCCCCTTGGTGCGGGGCAGCCCGCGGTCCTTGGCCCACCGACCGTTGCCGTCCATCACCACCGCCACGTGCTTCGGCACCGCCTCGGCGGGCAGCGCCGGCGGCCGGGCGCCGGACGGGTGTGGGGTCGGCGGCGTCGGCTCGCGCCGGCTGGCCTTCTTCGATCGGATCACTCGGTCACTCCCTGTTCGCGCCGTCCGCCCCGGCCTCGACGTCGCCACGTGGCCGGAGCACCACGGCTCCGCCGCCTTCCGGTGGCGAGGCCGCGCCGGCCGCCGAGGGACCCCGGTCGACCAGCGGCAGCGAGCGTAGCGCGCGCTCCAGGTGCCACTGGAGGTGAGCCGCGACCAGCCCGCTGCACTCCCGGCGTACCCCGGTGTCGGTGGCGTCGGCGAGCACCCAGTCGCCGGTGGTCAGCGCGGACATCAGGTCGATGGTGGCCGGCGCGGGGTGGGCCGCGCCGGGTGGTCGACAGTCCGGGCAGACCGCGCCGCCGGCCGGCACCGAGAACGCCCGGTGCCGACCCGGGGTGCCGCAGACCGCGCAGGCGATCAGCGCCGGCGCCCAACCGGCGAGGGCCATCCCCCGCAAAAGGTACGCGTCGAGCACCAGGGTGGTGGCGTGCTCGCCCCGGGACAGCGCCTTCAGTGCGCCCAGGGTGAGCTGGAACAGCCGTAGCGACGGCTCCCGTTCGACCGGGGTCAGCCGCTCGGCGGTCTCGGCGATCGCGCTGGCCGCCGTGTATCGCGGGTAGTCCCCCAGGAACCGTTTGCCGTACAGGTCGATGCCCTCGACCTGGCTGACGGTGTGCAGCGCGCTGCCGTGGTTGCCCTTCGGGTCACCGGCGAGCTGGAGGTCGACGTGGCCGAACGGTTCCAGCCGGGCACCGAACTTGCTCATGGTGCGGCGGACCCCGCGGGCCACCGCCCGCAGCCGCCCGTGTCGGCGGGTGAGCAGTGTGATGATCCGGTCGGACTCGCCGAGTTTCTGCACACGCAGCACCACCGCGTCGTCGCGGTAGAGCTGTCGGCGGTACCCGGCCATCGGGCCATTCTCCCTCGGGGTGTGAAATCAGGGTTGGTTCGGGGTGGACGCGCGGACTAACCCCGATGCGCGCGGCTCTTGACCGGCCGTAGCGTGCTGGCCATGGCAATGCAACCGACCACCGGCGGTCTCCGTCGTCGCGTCACCGCCCCCGTCGCCCTGGGGCTGGCAACCACTCTCATCGTGCTCGCCGGGTGTGACAACCTGGCCATGCGTCGGCTCGACTACGACGACACCGAGCCGGTGCAGATCACCAGCATCCGGGTGTTGCCGGGCTCCGGTGACGTGGTCGTCCGGGGCACCGGCACGGCGGCGGAGGCGCGGATCAAGCGGGTGGTGCGCTACCAGGGTGGCGAGCCCCGGGCCCGGTACGAGATCAAGGGCAGCGAGCTGGTGCTGGACACCGACTGCGGCGACCGGTGCAGCGTCTCCTACGAGGTGACGGTGCCGGAGGGTGTGGCTCTCCAGGGCGAGTCCGGTTCCGGTGACGTCGAGCTGAGCAAGGTCGGCGCGGTGGAGCTTCGGTTGGGGTCGGGTGACGTGCGGGTCGTCGACGCGAGCGGCACGGTCGAGGTGGAGACCGGTTCCGGCAACATCGACGTGAGCGAGGTCAGCGGGGCCGTCCACCTGCGCGCCGGGTCCGGTGACATCACCGCGCGGCGGCTCGGTGGCACGACGGATGCCGAGGCCGGCTCCGGCAATGTCACCGTCGAGTTGGACAAACCGGCTGCGGCGCGGGCGCACGCGTCCAGCGGCGACGTGATGTTGCTGGTGCCGCCGGGCAGTTACCGGGTGCGCTCCGGCGCGGGCTCCGGTGACGCGCGGGTCACCGTCGCCGACGACCCGGCCGCGTCGCTGGTGCTCGACGGTTCGGCCGGCAGCGGCAACGTGACGATCAGCCAGCGTTGACGTCGACGGTGGCCTGCTCCCCGACCGTCCGCTGGGCGGGCACCACCGCCGGTCGGCTCGGGCCACCGGGGATCACCTCCGGGCGGCGGCGGGCGGCGACGTCCTCGACCCAACCGACGGCGAGGGTGACCAGGCCGACCAGCGCGAAGACCAGCAACACCCGGATGGCCAGCCCCACCGGATCCTGGTGGGACCAACCCACCACGTCGACCAGCGGAGTGAGCGCCACCACGAACGGCATGTGCCAGAGGTAGATGGTGAGCGCCCTCCGGTTGACCACTGTCACCGCCCGGTCGGCCAGCCGGCTCCGACCCAGCCACTCCACCCCGGTGGGAGCCCGACCGAGGACGACCAGGATGAACGCGGCCGACCAGAGGGCGTTGCCCAGGTGGTTGTCGTTCAGGTCGTACCCCCGGGGGCCCGGATGCCCGACGATCCAGGCACCGCCGCCCACCGCGAGGGCGATCGCCACCGGGTACAACACCCGGCCGGAGAGCCGGCGCAGCATCCCGGCGTGGTGGGCGAAGCCCAGCATCCACGCTCCGAAGTACAGCCCGAACTCGCGCAGCACCGTCGGCGCCGGGTAGATCCCCGCCTCGATCGCGACCAGGAGGAGGTACGGGGCGAGCAGGGTTGGCAGCGGGGCACGCCGAAAGAGCCAGAACGCGACAGGTGAGGCGAGCACGAACCACAGGTAGTCGCGGAGGTACCAGATGACGCTCAGGGCCAGGGCGCCCCAGTCGTTGGCCGGTGGGTCGGCGATCGGGAACAGCCACAGCAGCACCCGAGGGCTCACCGGCAACCCACTGAGCAGCATGGCCGGCACGAAGACCGCCGCGAGCACCCACAGTGACGGCAGCAGCCGACGCAGCCGACGCCCGACCGCCGCCGGCCCGGAGCGGGTGAGCGACGCGGCCATCAACGAACCGGCCAGCGCGAACATCACCGACATGGCGGGGAAGACGAGCGTGAGGGTCGCCCACCCGGTGACGTGGTAGACGACCACTCGGACGATGGCCAGGAAACGGAGCACGTCGAGGTACCTGTTGCGCATCAGCCTGCATCTCGGTCGGGGACGCTTGGCGTCGTTCCCCTACCCTGCGCGGTGCCCGCGCGAAACGGACAGCACCCCCGACCGAACGTGAATCTCTCCACCGACATGACCGAAGACGATCATGGGGTACGACGACAGCCGTACCCGCGCCGGCCGGCCCGATCGGCCGACCGGTCGGTGCGGTGGGGTCAGAAGCCCAGCTTGCGCAGCTGCCTCGGGTCGCGCTGCCAGTCCTTCGCGACCCGTACGTGCAGGTCGAGATAGACCCGGCCGCCCAGCAGCTCCTCGATCTGCCGGCGGGCGTTGGTGCCGACCTCCTTGAGCCGGCTCGCCTTGTGACCGAGAACGATGGCCTTCTGGCTGGGCCGCTCCACGTACAGGTCGGCGTAGATCTTCATGACCTGGCCCTCGGGGATCATCTCCTCGACCACCACGGCGATGGAGTGCGGGAGCTCGTCACGAACCCCCTCCAGCGCGGCCTCCCGGATCAGCTCCGCGACGAGAACCTGCTCGGGATCGTCGGTCAGCATGTCGTCCGGGTAGAGCTGCGGCGACGGCGGCAGATATTTCGTCATCACGTCGACCAGAGTGTCCACCTGGTGCCCGGCCACCGCGCTCACCGGCACGATCTCGGCGAAGTCTCCCATCTTGCTGACCGCGAGCAACTGCTCGGCCAGTTGGCGCTTGTCCACCAGGTCGGTCTTGGTGACCACCGCCAGCACTGTCGCCTTCAACCCGGCCAGCTCGCCGGTGATGAACTTGTCACCGCGCCCGACCGGCTCGTTCGCCGGGATGCAGAGGCCGATCACGTCGACCTCCGTCCAGGTGGACCGGACCAGGTCGTTGAGGCGCTCGCCGAGCAGCGTCCGGGGGCGGTGCAGGCCCGGGGTGTCGACCAGGACCAGCTGCGACTCCGGGCGGTGCAGCACGGCACGGATGACGTGCCGGGTGGTCTGCGGCTTGTTCGAGGTGATCGCGATCTTGGTGCCGACGATGGCGTTGGTCAACGTCGACTTGCCCGCGTTGGGCCGACCGACGAAACAGCCGAAACCGGCACGGTACGGCCGGGCCTCCGGGTCCTGCACGGGACTCACTGGGTCACCGTGCCGAGGACCGTGCCGTCGGGTGCGGCAACGTGGATCGGGGCGTCGCCAGCGAGGTCGCGCACCGCCGCGTGACCGGCGCCGTCCAGCGTCGACGCCTCGGTCACCACCACCGCGGCCTCCAGCCGGCTCGCCCCGGCCGCCACCGCCGACGCGACCGCCAACTGCAACGCGGTGAGGGTCAGCGAGGGCAGCGCGACACTGGCCGCCGCGTACGTCCGCCCGTCCTGATCCCGGACCGCGGCGCCCTCCACGGCACCGACCCGCGCGCGGGCGCCCCGGGCCAGGACGACGAGCTTGCCGTCCTCGGCGCTCAACGCGACCGCCGCGGTGGGGGTGGGTTGTGCGGTGGGCGCGGCGGGTGTGTCAGGCATCGGCGGATTGCCTCTCGTCGTCTCGGTAGTTGTCCGTGTCGTCCCCGGGGCCGGCGTGCTCGCCGCGCCCCGCGGTGTCCTTCTCGTGCCGCCCCGCGGTGTCGTGGTCGTCGCCCGGCTCGGCCCTGCTGACCAGGACGGTGTCGATCCGGTTTCGCCGGCCGGTGGTGCCCTCGGCGACCAACCGGAGGCCGGCGACCTCGACCTCCGCACCGGGGATCGGCACCCGCCCCAGCGACTGGGCGAGCAGGCCACCGACCGTCTCCACCTCGTCGGTGGGCAGGTCGGTGTCGAACATCTCGCCCAGGGTCTCCACCGGCAGGCGGGCGGTCACCCGCACCGAGGAGTCCGTCAGACGTTCGACGGGCGGGCGTTCGACATCGTACTCGTCGGTGATCTCACCGACGATTTCCTCCAGGATGTCCTCGATGGTGACCAGACCGCCGGTGCCGCCGTACTCGTCGACGACGATGACCAGGTGGTTGCGGGCCGCCTGCATCTCCGACAGCAGGTCGTCGACCGGCTTGGACTCCGGCACGAAGGTCGCCGGGCGCATCAACTCGGCCACCGGCAACTGCTCGGCCTGCGGGTCGCCGCCCCGGGAGCGACGGATCAGGTCCTTGAGGTAGAGCACACCCAACACGTCGTCGACGCTCTCGCCGATCACCGGGATGCGGGAGAAACCGGAGCGCAGGAAGAGCACCAGCGCCTGCGCCAGCGTCTTGCCCTCCTCGATCCACACCATCTCCGTACGCGGCACCATCACTTCGCGGGCGATGGTGTCGCCGAGCGCGAACACCGAGTGGATCATTTGACGTTCGCCGTGCTCGACCACGCCGCGCTGCTCGGCCAGGTCGACGAGCTCGCGCAACTCCACCTGGGTGGCGAACGGCCCCTCCCGGAAGCCGCGCCCCGGGGTGACCGCGTTGCCGATCAGGATCAGCAACGACGCGAGCGGGTTGAGCGCCCGGCCCAGCCAGCGGACCATCGGTGCGACCGCCCGACCCACCGCGTACGCGTGCTGTCGGCCGATGGTGCGCGGCGCGACGCCGACCACCACGAAGCTGACCACCGTCATCGCGCCGGCGGTCACCAGCGCGGCCCGCCAGCCCGCGCCGAAGCTGTCCACCGCGACCAACGCGACGAGCGTGGTGGCGGTCAACTCGGCGAGCAGTCGCAGGAGCAGGAGCAGGTTGAGGTGCCGGACGACGTCGCCGGCGACGACCTGGAGGGTCCTGGCGCCACGCACACCGTCGCGGGCCAGCTCGGCGGCTCGCGCCGGCGAGACCGCGGCGAGTGCCGCCTCGGTCATCGCGATCAGACCGGCCAGCACCACCAGGCCGGCCGCGAAGACGATCAGCTGAAGGTCAGGAAGGCCGGCGGTGGCACCGGCCGCGAGTAACGGAGGAGTGGACATCACTGGGTGCGGGTCGACCGCCAGCTGGCCAGCAGCCGAGCCTGGAGCCCGAACATCTCCCGCTCCTCCTCCGGCTCGGCGTGGTCGTAACCGAGCAGGTGCAGCACCCCGTGCACGGTGAGCAGGTGCAGCTCGTCGGCGGGCGTGTGCCCGGCCGTCGCCGCCTGCTTGGCCGCGACCTCGGGGCACAGCACGATGTCGCCGAGCAGGGCGGGCTCGCCGCCGGCCGGCGCGGACTCACCCGGGCCGTGGTCGACGCTGCCCTCGTCCATGGGGAAGGCGAGCACGTCGGTCGGCCCGTCGCCGCCCATCCAGTGGTGGTTCAGCTCGGTCATGTACTCGACGTCGACCAGCAGCACGGACAGCTCGGCGAGGGGGTTGACCCCCATCTCGTCGAGGGCGTGCCGGGCGACGGCGAGCACGGCGTCGGTGTCGACGTCGACACCGGACTCGTTGGCGATCTCGATGGACAACTGCTTTCCTCTGCTTTAGCGGCGGCGGCCGGCCCGGCCGCCCTGGGCGGGTCGCCCGGGCACGGCGTGGACGCCCTGTGCCTGCTGGTTCTCCCGCTCGGCGTCCCAGCGGGCGTACGCGTCGACGATCTCCCCGACCAGCCGGTGGCGGACCACGTCGGAGCTGGACAACTGGGCGAAGTGCACGTCCTCGACGTTTTCCAGGATCTCGCGGACCACCCGCAGACCGCTGGTCGTCCCGCCGGGAAGGTCCACCTGGGTGACGTCACCGGTGACGACGATCTTGGAGTTGAAGCCGAGTCGGGTGAGGAACATCTTCATCTGCTCGGGCGTGGTGTTCTGCGCCTCGTCCAGGATGATGAAGGCGTCGCTCAGCGTCCGACCCCGCATGTAGGCCAACGGCGCGACCTCGATCGTCCCCTGGGCCATCAGCTTCGGGATCGTCTCCGGGTCGAGCATCTCGTGCAGCGCGTCGTAGAGCGGCCGCAGGTACGGGTCGATCTTCTCGTTGAGCGTGCCAGGCAGGAAGCCCAGCCGCTCCCCCGCCTCGACCGCCGGCCGGGTCAGGATGATCCGGTTGACCTGCTTGGCCTGCAACGCCTGGACGGCCTTCGCCATCGCCAGGTAGGTCTTGCCGGTGCCGGCCGGGCCGATGCCGAAGACGATGGTGTTCGAGTCGATGGCGTCGACGTAACGCTTCTGACCGAGGGTCTTGGGTCGGATGGTGCGCCCGCGACGGGAGAGGATGTTGAGCGTCAGGACCTCGGCGGGCCGCTCGGCGCTGCCCTGCTCGAGCATGCCGACGGTACGCCGGACGGCGTCAGTGGTCAGGGTCTCGCCTTTCTCGATGAGTTCGAGCAGCTCGCTGAAGACCCGCTCGGCGAGGGCGTTGTCCGCGGGGTCGCCGGTGATGGTGATCTCGTTGCCGCGGACGTGCACGTCACTGGTGACCGAGCGTTCGACGAGTCGGAGGATCTCGTCGCCTGCGCCGAGCAGATTGACCATGATCTTTGAGTCGGGCACGGTGATCCTGGTCTGCACCCGGGGCGGGCCGGGAGGTGGGGTGCCGGTCATAGGTCGGGCCGAAGGGCCCTGCGCCACCTGCTCTCGATCTCGGCGCCGGCCTGCTGGCCGACGTGCGGACGTTGCACCCATCGTATCCGTTCGACGCGGGCCGCATCGCGCCCATTTCCGCTGGCCGCGATCAACGCCCGGCCCGGAAGTCGTACCTGTCGAAGGTCTCCTGGTGGCGGGTGAACCGGTACGTCGCCCAGTGCATCCGGACCACCACGCCGGCCTCGTCCCGGGTCAGTCGCAGCAGCTCACCGACCTCCCGACCGGACGCCGTACGGAACACGTCAGGCTGGTCCGGCAGGGGCACGAAGACCGCCGGAGGACGTCCGGCCGGGTCCCCCACCCCACGCGCCCGCAGGGATCCGTCGTGCCAGGAGAAGACGTACTCGGAACCCTCCCCCCACCAGCGGCCGAGCATCCCCCGCACTGCCGCCGGCGCGGGTGCCCCCGGCCGCCACGGCGTGATGTCGGCCGGATCCCGCTCGACCGCCGCGGCGAGCAGCCGGTGCGTCAGGTCGAACAGTTCGGCCGCCGTACCGGACGAGCCGAGCACCGCAGCGCCCATCGCACCGGCCGTGCCGTCGCCTCCCCTGCGGCCGTACACGCCGGCGAGGAAACCGGGCATCGCCCCGTCGTGCCCCACGTGCATCACCCGTTCGCCCTGCGGGATCAGGAGCAGCCCGAGCCCGAAGCCCGCGCCCCAGAGCGTCTCGTCGGTGGTGGTCACCGGCCAGCGCATCTCGTCCAGCGTCGCGGGGGCGAGCACCGCGCCGGCCGGGTCCAGTGCCACCGGGTCGGCCAGGAACGCCGCCCACCGCGCCATGTCGGTGGCGGTGCTCCAGAGCTGCGCGGCCGGACCGACAGCGCCGAAGTCGGTCGGTGGCTCCGGGTGCGCCTCGTCGGAGTACGCGTCGACCAGGAATCCGGTGGCCGCCGTCGGTCGGGGGGTCACCGTGGTGTCGGTCAGCCCGAGCGGCGTCAGGATCCGCTCGGTGAGCGCCTGCGCCCAGCTCTCGCCGCGCAGCCGGGCGACCAGTCGACCGAGCACGGCCATGCCCAGGTTGGAGTAGTGGAACCGGCGGCCGGTCGGCAGCACCCGCTCGGCCCGTTCCAGCTCCGCCACCAACCGGTCGTCGTCCGGTGCGCGCAGGCTGTCCCACACGTCGCCGAACGGCTCGCGTTGCAGGCCGGCGGTGTGCGACAGCAACCGGCGCACGGTCAGCTCGCCGTGTGCGGGCAGGTCCAGGTGCCGACCCACCGGGTCGTCCAGGTCCAGCAGCCCGTCGTCGCGGCACTGGAGGGTGAGCACCGCGGTGAAGGTCTTCGTGACCGAGCCGATCCGGAACTGGGTGTCCGGCGTCAACGGGCTGTCGGTGCCGGTCTCGCCGACGGTGCACGTCCAGAGCGGCCGGTCGGCCCGGTGCAGCGCCACCGACACCGCCGGCACCCGGGCGTCGGCCTGCACCTGCCGGACGAGTCGACCCAGGTGCTCGTGCACGCGACGGTCGGGTTCGCTCACGCCGTCACTCCGCTTCGCTGCGTGCCGCCACGAGACACCTCCGCACCGAGCCCGATGATTCGCTCGCTGCGCTCGCTCATGCCAGGTCCCGGGCGAGCATCGGGCCGAGCGGCGCACCACCGAGCAGGTGCGCGTGCACGTGGAACACCTCCTGACCGCCGTACGCGCCGGTGTTGAACATCAACCGGAAACCGTCGCCGAGCAGACCCTCGTCCTCGGCCACGGCGGCGGACGTCGCCAACACGTCGGCGGCCAGCGCCGGGTCACCCTGCGCGAGGGTGGCGACGTCGGCGTAGTGCTCCTTCGGAATGACCAGGACGTGCACGGGCGCCTTCGGGTCGATGTCGCGGAAGGCGAGCGTGGTGTCGGTCTCCCGGACCACGGTGGCCGGGATCTCCCCGGCGACGATGCGGCAGAACAGGCAGTCGGATCCCATCGGGGCAGTGTAAGGACCCGCTCGCGGCTCGGGCAGGATGGCCGGCATGACGGATCGGGCGGTACTCGTGACCGGAGCCTCGCGCGGGATCGGTGCCGCCGTCGCGCGGGCGTTCGCCGAGAGCGGCGACCGGGTGGCGATCCACCACCGGGACTCCGCCGACGCGGCCGAGGAGGTGCGCGGGCGGCTCCCCGGCGCCGGGCACGTGGTGGTCCGCGCGGACCTCACCGACCCGGACGCGGTACGGGCCATGGTGGACCGGGCGGCCGAGGCGCTCGGCGGGTTGGACGTCCTGGTGAACAACGCCGGGACGTACGGCGACCGGGACGACCCGCACCCGATCTTCGGCGCCTCGTACGAGGAGTGGCAGAAGCGCTGGCGGCAGGTGGTGGAGACCAACCTGACCGGTGCCGGCAACGTCATCTGGTGCGCCGCCCAGCACATGCGCGACAGTGGCGGGCGGATCGTCAACGTCTCGTCCCGGGGCGCGTTCCGCGGCGAGCCGCACCAGCCGGCGTACGGTGCCAGCAAGGCGGGGCTGAACGCGTTGGGTCAGTCCCTCGCCGTGGCGCTCGCGCCGTACGGCATCGCTGTCGCCACCGTCGCGCCGGGCTTCGTGGCGACGGACATGGTCACCGAGTACCTGGACGGCGAGCAGGGCGCGGCGATCCGGGCGCAGAGCCCGTTCGACCGGGTGGGCCGACCGGAGGAGATCGCGGCCGCCGTGCACTGGCTGGCCTCGCCGCAGGCCGAGTGGACGTCCGGCACGATCGTCGATCTCAACGGTGCCTCCTACCTGCGCAGCTGATCCCACACGCGGCGGCAAGTCACCCGGTCGAACAGGTGGCTCGCGGCACACGGGCGGGTAAAGGCCTCCGACATGGCCGACTCCGCGCTGCTGGACCTCACTGCCGACTACCGGGTGGCCGACGGCCACGACGACGACCCCGTCCTGCTCCGATCCGACGGGACTCCCGTCGACACGTGGCGGGAGGACTACCCGTACGACGACCGGATGGACCGTGACGAGTACGACCGGGACAAGCGGCTGCTCCAGATCGAGCTGTTGAAGCTCCAGGACTGGATCAAGGAGTCCGGAGAGCGGCTGCTGGTCATCTTCGAGGGCCGGGACGCGGCCGGCAAGGGCGGCACCATCAAGCGCTTCATGGAGCACCTCAACCCGCGCGGCGCGTCGGTCGTGGCACTCGCCAAGCCGGACGAACGGGAAGCCGGCCAGTGGTACTTCCAGCGGTGGCTGGCGCACCTGCCGGCGGCCGGTGAGATCGTGCTGTTCGACAGGTCCTGGTACAACAGGGCCGGCGTCGAGCGGGTGATGGGCTTCTGTGGCCGCAAGGAGTACCTGGAGTTCCTGCGTCAGGCCCCGGAGCTGGAGCGGATGCTGGTGCGCTCGGGCATCCGACTGGTCAAGTTCTGGTTCTCCGTCTCCCAGAACGAGCAGCGCACCCGGTTCGCGATCCGCCAGGTCGACCCGGTCCGGCAGTGGAAGCTGTCCCCGATGGACATCGCCTCGCTGGACCGCTGGGACGACTACACGGAGGCCAAGGAGGCGATGTTCTTCTGGACCGACACGGCCGACGCGCCGTGGACGGTGGTGAAGAGCAACGACAAGAAGCGGGCCCGACTGGAGGCCATGCGGCACGTGCTGAACCGCTTCGACTACGCCGGCAAGGATCCGGAGGTGGTCGGCACACCGGACCCGCAGATCATCGGAAACGCCGGGCTGGACCTGGGGCCGGAGGAGGAGGTCGTGCCGGTGTTCCCCAGGCCCTGAACGGTCACCAGCGGCCGAGGCGGGTGGCGAGCACGCTGAGCGCCGCCACGCCGGCGGTCGAGGTGCGCAGCACGGCCGGCCCGAGTCGCACCGGCCGGCCGCCGGCCTCGCGGAACGCGGTCAGCTCGGCCGGGGCGATGCCACCCTCCGGGCCGACCACCAGGACGATCTCACCGGCGGTCGGCAGGTCGGCGGTGGTCAGCCGCTCGTCGGCCTCCTCGTGCAGCACGAACGCGGCGGCGGCACCGGCGATCCGACGGGCCACCGTGGCGGTCGACTCGTCGGGCGCGCCGGCCACCACCGGCAACCACGGCCGGCGGGACTGCTTGGCAGCCTCCCGGGCCGTCGCCACCCACTTCTCCCGCGCGCGTACGCCCCGGTCGCCGCGCCACTGGGTCACCGAGCGCGACGCCGCCCACGGCACGATCTCGTCGACGCCGACCTCGGTCATCGCCTGCACCGCCAACTCGCCCCGGTCGCCCTTCGCGATGCCCTGCACGGTGACGATCCGGGGTACGGGCGCGTCCGCGTACCCCCGGGAGGTGATGGTGACCTCCAGGCTGCCCCGGCCGACGGCGGTGACCACGGCGGTGGCGGTGCCGCCGCGCCCGTCGGCGAGCAGCAGCTCCTCGCCGACGCGCAGCCGCTGCACGGTGGCCGCGTGGTGCCCCTCCGGACCCGCGAGGGTCAGCGCGTCGTCGGTGGGCAGCGCCTCGACCAGGAACAGCGGCGCGGACACCTCAGGCGTGCCCGTTGAACGCGTCGCGCATCCGGGAGAAGAAGCCGCCCTGCTTGGACAGCTCGGCGACCTCCTCACCGCGGGTCTTGGCGAAGTCGCGCAGCATCTTCTCCTGGTCCGGGTCGAGCTTGGTCGGGGTCCGCACGTCCAGGTGCACGTAGAGGTCGCCCCGGCCGGTGCCGCGCAGGTGCGGTACGCCCCGGGCGCGCAGACGCAGCGTGCTGGCCGGCTGGGTGCCGGCCTTGACGTCGACGGTCTCCTCGCTGTCCAGGGTCTTGATGGTCAGCCGGGTGCCCAGCGCCGCCGCGGTCATCGGCACGGTGACCCGGCAGTGCAGGTCGTCGCCCTTGCGGGAGTAGACGTCGTGCGGCCGCTCGTGGATCTCCACGTAGAGGTCGCCGGCGGTGCCGCCGCCCGGGCCGACCTCGCCCTGCTGGGCCAGCCGGATCCGCATGCCGTCCTCGACGCCGGCCGGGATCTTGACGGTCAGCGAGCGGCGGGTGCGCACCCGGCCGTCGCCGGCACAGGTGGGGCAGGGGTGCGGGATGGTGGTGCCGTAGCCCTGGCACACCGTGCACGGCCGGGCGGAGACCACCTGGCCGAGGAAGGTGCGCTGCACCGACTGCACCTCGCCCCGACCGGCGCACGCCTCGCAGGTCGCCAGGTGGGTGCCGGCGGCCGTGCCCGCGCCGGAGCAGGTGGTGCAGAGCACAGCGGTGTCGACGGTGATCGGCGCCTCGACGCCGAACGCCGTCTCGTGCAGGTCGAGTTCGAGTCGCAGGATCGCGTCGGCGCCCGGACGGGTCCGCGGACGCGGGCCACGGGCGTTGCCCCCGGCGCCGCCGAAGAAGGCGTCCATGATGTCCTGGAAACCGACGAACGGGCCCGCGCCACCGGGCCCACCGGGGCCTCCCGCGCCACCGCCACCGGGGGCGAGCGGGTCGCCACCGAGGTCGACGATCTGCCGCTTCCGGTCGTCCGAGAGGACCTCGTACGCGGCGTTGATGTCCTTGAACTTCTCCTGAGCCTCCGGGTCCGGATTGACGTCCGGGTGGAACTGGCGCGCCAGCTTGCGGTAGGCGCGCTTGATCTCGTCATCGGAGGCTTCCCGGCTCACGCCGAGAATGCCGTAGTAGTCCCTGGCCACTGCGTTCCGTGTCCTCATGTTCGTCTCGCGTTGCGCCGATCCGGCAGCCGCCGGCCGTCGGCCCTGACTGGTCAGTTCTGGGCCAGCAACTCGCCCACGTAGCGTGCCACGGCGCGCACCGTGGCGATGTTGCCGGGGTAGTCCATCCGGGTGGGCCCCAGCACCCCCAGACCGCCGACGATCGTCGCGCCCGGACCGTAGCCGGTGCTGACCACCGACGCGGCCCGCAGGTTGTCGAACTCGTTCTCGTCGCCGATCAGCACCCGGGTCGTGCTCGGCTCGGTCTCACCGATGAGCTTGAGGAGCACGACCTCCTCCTCCAGGGCTTCGAGGATCGGTCGCAGGGAACCCTGGAAGTCGAGCAGGCCACCCCGGGTGAGGTTCGCGGTGCCGGCCAGCGCGATGCGTTCCTCGTGCCGCTCGACGAGCGTCTCCAGCAGCACCGTGGAGAGCATGGTCATCATCGGCCGCAGCTGGGTCGGCGCCTCCTCGACCAGCGCCTGCACCAGCGGCGGGGTGTCGGACAGCCGGGCTCCGGCCAACTTTTCGTTGACCAGCCGACGCAGGTCGGTGACGTCGTCGGCGGGCACCGGCCCGGGCAGCTCCACCAGCCGCTGCTCCACCCGCCCGGTGTCGGCGATCATGACGAGCATCAGCCGGGTGGTGGAGATCGGCACCAGCTCCAGGTGACGCACCGAGGAGCGGGCCAGCGACGGGTACTGCACGACGGCCACCTGCCGCGTCAACTGGGCGAGCAGCCGCACCGTGCGGTGCACCACGTCGTCGAGGTCCACCGCCCCGACCAGGAAGCGCTCGATGGCCCGACGCTCGGCCGGGCTGAGCGGCTTGACCCGGGACAACCGGTCGACGAAGAGTCGGTAACCGCGGTCGGTGGGCACCCGGCCGGCACTCGTGTGCGGCTGCCGGATGTAGCCCTCCTCCTCCAGCACGGCCATGTCGTTGCGGACCGTGGCCGGGGAGACCCCGAGCTGGTGCCGCTCGACCAGCGCCTTGCTGCCGACCGGCTCCTGGGTGGAGACGTAGTCCTCGACGATGGCGCGGAGCACGGCGAGCTTTCGGTCGTCGAGACCCATCCTCCGCACCTCCTGTCGCACGTCGGCCGCCGGCTTCCTGGGGCCGGCCGGGCCGTCCTGGCACTCGACTGTAGCGAGTGCCAGTCTACGTCGAGGTACCCGTCGACGCGATGATCAACGGCGGCCCATCGGTGCGGCCCGCGCCACCCTGGCGGGCCCGCACGGCCCACACTGCCGGCAGGTGTTGCTCTGGTGCGGCGTTGCCAACTGCCCCTACCGTGACATCCATGACTGAACCTCCTCGCCCTCCCGGCGCGGGTGACCCCGGCAACTACCCGCCGGAGCCGACCTCCCCGGGTGCGTACCCGTCGGCCGAGCCACCCACCGCACCACTGTCCGGGGCACCCGGCCCGGGCGGCTATCCCCCGCCCGGTGGCTATCCGCCGCCCACCGGTGACCAACCGCCGTCAGGTGGCTACCCTCCGGCGGGTGGTTACCCTCCGCCGGGCGGCTATCCCCCGCCCGGTGGTGGCTACCCGACCGGCGGTGGCTACCCGACCGGCGGCGCGTACGGCGGCCCCGGCGGCGGCTACGCCAACAACGAGGACAAGACCTGGGCGCTCGTCGCGCACTTCGGCGGTGCCGCCGGCATGATCATCAGCGGTGGTGTGCTCGGCTGGATCGCCCCACTGGTGGCGATGCTGGTCCGCGGCAACCAGTCCCAGACCGTCCGGTCGCACGCCGTGGCGGCCCTCAACTTCCAGCTCATCTGGTCGATCGTCGGCCTGATCGGCTGGGTGCTGTCCTGCATCGTGATCGGCTTCCTCGGGGTCTTCGCGGCAGTCGTCCTCGGCGCCGTGTTCGGCATCATCGCCGGGATCAAGGCCAACGAGGGGCAGCTCTACCGCTACCCGCTCTCCGCGAGCTTCGTCAAGTGAGGCCTCGGGCCGGCCGCTCCCCCGGCCGGCCCGGCCCTAGGGCAGCAGGTCCCGCACGACGGCGTCGGCGAGCAGCCGCCCGCGCAGCGTGAGCACGGCCCGCCCGGCCGCGTACTCGTCGGCGGCCAGCAGGCCGTCGGCCAGCGCCCGCTCGGCGCCCGCCCGGCCGGCGGCGTCGAGCACCGTCAACGGCAGGCCGCTGGCGAGACGCAGGCGCAGCATCACGTCCTCCATGTGCGCCTCGTCGGCGGTGAGCACCTCCCGGGCCAGGCCCGGAGACGCGCCCGCCGCGAGCCGCTGGGCGTACGCGGAGGGGTGCTTGACGTTCCACCACCGCACTCCGCCGACGTGGCTGTGCGCCCCCGGCCCGAGCCCCCACCAGTCCGCGCCGGTCCAGTAGAGCAGGTTGTGCCGGCACCGGGCCTGATCGGTGGCCGCCCAGTTGGAGACCTCGTACCAGGAGAGCCCGGCCGCGTCGAGCGCGGCCTCCGCGGCCAGGTAGCGGTCCGCGGCCACGTCGTCACTGGGGTACGCCAGTTCGCCGCGCCGCATCCGGGCGGCGAGTCGGGTGCCGTCCTCGACGATCAGGGCGTACGCGCTGACGTGGTCCGCCCCGGCGGCGACCACCTGCTCCAGCGAGGCGGCGAAGTCCTCGGCCCGCTCTCCCGGCGTCCCGTAGATCAGGTCCAGGTTCACGTGCTCGAACCCGGCGTCGCGGGCTTCCAGAGCGGCGGCGGTGGCCCGGCCGGCGCTGTGTTTGCGGTCCAGGATCGCCAGCACCCCCGGCGACGCGGACTGCATGCCCAGCGAGATCCGGGTGTAGCCGGCGGCCCGCAGCAGCTTCAACGATTCCGGGGTAACCGATTCCGGGTTCGCTTCGGTGGTCACCTCGGCGTCGGCGGCCAACCCCCAGGTGCGGTCGACGCCGTCGAGGATGCGGGCCAGGTCGTCGGCGGCGAGCAGGGTGGGCGTACCGCCGCCGACGAAGACGGTGTCGACCCGGGGCGGTGGGCTGTCGCCCAACACCCGGGCAGCGAGCGCCAGCTCGGCCAGGACGGTGTCGGCGTACCCGTCGCGGCTCGCGCCGCCGCCCAGTTCGGCCGCCGTGTAGGTGTTGAAGTCGCAGTAGCCGCAGCGACTGGCGCAGAACGGCACGTGGACGTACACACCGAAGCCGCGCGCGCCGACCGCCGTGGTGGCGGTGGCGGGCAGCGATCCGTCGACGGGGACGGTCTCACCATCTGGAAGGACGCCGGGCATGGCCACTAGTGTGCCCGGCATGACCTCTCCCGACGTCCTCGTGCGGGTCGCCACGGCCCGTGGGGTGACCACCCTCACCCTGGACAGCCCACACAACCGCAACGCGCTCTCCACCGCACTGATGACGCAACTGCTGTCGGGGCTGGCCGACGCGGTGGCCGACGAGGCGGTCCGGGCGATCGTGCTGGACCACACCGGCACGGTGTTCTGCTCCGGCGCGGACCTGAAGGAGACCGCCGCCGCGTACGCCAGTGGCACGGTGCCCGCCGCGATGCTGGGTGACGTGCTCGCGGCGATCTGGGAGTGCCCGAAGCCGGTGCTGGCCCGGGTGGGCGGGCCGGCGCGGGCCGGCGGTCTCGGCCTGATCGCCGCCGCCGATCTCGCGGTCTGCGCCGACGAGGCGACGTTCGCGTTCACCGAGGTGCGGATCGGGGTGATCCCGGCGGTGATCTCGGCGACCGTGCTGCCCCGGCTGCACCCGCGCGCCGCCGCCGAGCTGTACCTGACCGGAGACACCTTCGACGGGCGACGGGCCGCCCAGGTCGGCCTGGTCACGGCCTCCGTGCCCGCCGCCGAGCTGGACGCCGCGGTGCGGGGTTACTGCGACTCGCTGGTGCGCGGCGCTCCGGGCGCGTTGGCGGGCGCGAAGGAGTTGCTGCGCCGACCGGGCACCGCCGAGCTGCGCGCCGACCTGGCCCGGCTGTCCGCCCTGTCGACCGGCTACTTCCTCTCCGACGAGGGGCGCGAGGGAGTCACCGCGTTCCGGGAAAAAAGGCCGGCGACCTGGGTGCCCGCCCTGGACGGAGGTTCCGCAGAGCCGACCGGCTGACCCGGCCCGTCACCGGTGACCGTCGTGGGCGCCGCCTTCGGTCGGCGGCGCCCACACCTCGGTCACCACGCGGTCGCGCCGCCGTCGACCGGGTAGTTCGCGCCGGTGATGTAGGACGCCCGGTCGGAGGCCAGGAACACCACCAGTTCGGCGACCTCCTCGGGTTGGGCGAACCGCTTCAGCAGCGTCTTGCCGGTGATGGCGTCCCGGGCCGCCTGGTTGTCTCCCAGGTCGCGCTCACTCGCCGGGCTGATGATGGGCCCGGGGCTGACCGCTACCGCCCGGATGCCGTGCGGCGCGCCTTCGAGAGCGAGTTGTCGGGTCAGACCGATGACGCCGGCGTTCGCCGCGGTGTGGCCGACCATCGGGGGGACGTGACCGGCGATCGACCCCGCCATGGACGCGGCGTTGATGATCACGCCACCACCGCGTCGCACCAGGTGCGGCCAGGCGAACTTCGACACGAAGTACGGAATGTCGAGTTCGCCGGTGATGGTGTACCGCCAGTCCTCGACCGAGAAGTCGGGCATCGGGCCGAAGCGCAGCGCCGCCGCGTTGTTGTAGACCACGTCGAGCCCGCCGTAGGCCGCGACGGCGTCCTCGACGAGCGTGCGCACCTGCTCCGGGTCGGTGAGGTCGACCGGCGCGATGCCCGTCATCTCACCCCCGGCGGCGCGAACGAGTTCGACGGTCTCGTTGTTGCCGTCGACCTGGATGTCGGCCCCGACGACCTTCGCGCCTTCCCGCGCGAAGATCTGCGCGGCGACGCGTCCCAGACCGCCCCCGGTGCCGGTGACGAGTACGACCTTGCCGTCGAGCGTTCCCATGGAACTCCTCCTTGCCCCGTGACCGGTCCGGCCGCCGGGATCGACGGCCGGCCGGGCCGGCTATTGACATGTCAACTGGGGTAACCCCGGGGCCGGTCGACCACTTCCCGGTGAGCCAGGGCCGTGACCGGCGCGACAGGGCTTGACCAGGCGGCCACGCACGGTGCTGGTGACGGGCGGGAACGGGCAGCGCCAGATGAACCGATTATCGGCCGTTTCGGCAGGTGAGACCGGGGCCAAAGCGGGAATGTCCCGATCGGCACGCCTCGGCAGAGCCGGTCCCGAACCGCTCAGACGACCCGGAGAGGGCCGCGGGGGACGTACGCTTGTCGGACTGTCGATCTGGGGGTGTGGGTGCGAACTCGGGCAGCCGTGGCGGGTGGAGTGGTGCTCATCCTCGTCGCCGTGATCGCGATCTGGCTCGTCGTCCGGCAGGTCGGTGACCGCCTCCAGTTGCCGCTGGCGACCCGGAAGTGCACGGTGCAGGCCGACGGGCGGGTCGCGCTCGACGCCGACCAGATGGCCAACGCGGCGACCATCGCGGCGATCGGCGCCCAGCGCAAGATGCCCGAGCGGGCCGTGGTGGTCGCGTTGGCCACCGCGTACCAGGAGTCGGGGCTGCGCAACCTCGCCGACGGCGACCGCGACTCGGTCGGCCTGTTCCAGCAGCGGCCGAGCCAGGGCTGGGGCACCCCGACGCAGATCCGCGACCCGCGCTACGCGGCCAACCGGTTCTACGCGGCGCTCAAGAAGGTGCGCGGCTGGGAGAAGATGCGCGTCACCGACGCCGCCCAGCGGGTCCAGCGCTCGGCCTTCCCGGAGGCCTACCAGAAGTGGGCCGACGACGCCGAGGTGCTCAGCCGAGCCCTGCTGGGAGACGCCACCGGAGCGGTCGCCTGCACGGTGGGGCGTACCCCGGTGATGCACGGCGCGGCGGCGGCCGCGCAGTTGACCCGCAACCTGGTGCTGGACTGGGGCCTGAAGGGCACGGATCCGACCGACCCGACCGGGTTGGCGGTCACGCCGGACGACCAGCGCGACGGCTGGCGGTACGCGCACTGGCTGGTGTCGCACGCACAGGACCACGGGGTGAAGCGCGTCCGCTTCGGCGACCTGGAGTGGACCGCCCGAGCGGGCACCTGGGGTCGGGCGAACGGCGGGCAGAGTCCCGCCGGCCAAGTGGTCGCCGAGGTGTTCAACGAGGGCTGACCGACCCGGATCTCTTAACCGGCAGTCACCGCACAATCGGACAAGTGCCCATCAAAGGCTGTATCGATCACGAAGATCTCACTCTCCGCAGCTCTCCCGCTGCACGGGGTCCCGCCGCGGCCCACGCATCGAAGACCTCCTCCCCGAGGCCCTGTCCGTCGCGTTACGATCGGCGGCCTGTGCCAGAAAATGATTCACCTCATGGGGAGGGGTACGACGCGGTGTTCGATTACGGCGACCGGACCGGTTACGAACCGATCAGCGACACTGACCGCAAGGAGTTCCACGAGCAGGGCTTCCTCCTGCTGCGCAACGTCCTGACGGAGGACCACCGGGCGGCGCTGGAGGCGGCTGTCGACCGCGTCTACGCGGAGGAGCAGGCCAAGGGCACCACCAAGAAGGACGGCACCCTGCACCTGCTGGGCTTCCTGGAGCGCGACGAGCTCTTCGGTGAGCTGCTGACCCATCCGATCGCCTTCCCGTACATGTGGGGGCTGGCCGGCTGGAACATCTACACCCACCACAACCACCTCGACGTCACCCCGCCGGCCGCCGAGCCGGAGAAGCCGTACTGGGGTTGGCACCAGGACGGGTACCGGCAGAACTCCGACCCGGAGACGATGGACCCGAACCTGCCCCGGCCGATGTTCTCGCTGAAGGTCGCGTACGTGCTGTCGGACCTCTCCGAGACCGGCCGCGGCGCCACCAAGGTCATCCCGGGCAGCCACCTGTGGAACTCCCTGGACCGGCCCAAGGACCTCAGCGTGCACAACCCGGACCCGGAGGGCACTGTAGAGATCACCGCCAACCCGGGTGACGCCTTCATCTTCGACCGTCGGCAGTGGCACTCGCGGTCGACGAACCTGTCGACCATCACCCGCAAGATGCTCTTCGTCGGCTACACCTACCGGTGGATCCGTCCGCTGGACGAGCTGCACCCCGACGTGAACGGCGAGTGGTACCGCAACCGCACCCCGGTCCAGCGCCAGCTGATCGGTGAGGGCACCCACACCGCCAACTACTGGGGCATCAACTGGGACGGGTACGTCGACGACGAGATCCCGCTGCGCAAGGAGCTCAAGGAGCGCGGTCTGCTCGACCGCAACATCCCCTGGCTCCGCTGACCCGATCGCGCGAAAAGCCCCTGCCGTCCGGTGACGGCAGGGGCTTTCGCGTGCCAGCCGAGGGCCGTCGTCGGTCGGCGCCGGCCCTCGTTGGGCGGCGGCGGGCCGTCGTCGGTCGGCGGCGGCTAGCCGCGGGCGGCGAGGCGGCGGCGAACCTTCTCCCGGATCGGCTCCGGCAGGTCCTCCGCGTCTAGCAGCCGAGGCAGCAACTCCGGCTCCAGGCTGGTTGCCCGGAACACCTCGCCGATGGTCACACCGTGCGCCGGCCGTTCCACCACCTCGACCGGGTCGCCCGGGCCGACCTCCCCCTCGCGCAACACCCGCAGGTAGGCGCCGGGCAGCGCCCGGGCGGTGAACCGCTTGATCAGATCCGGTACGCCCCAGAACCCGGCGAAGGTGGTGCACGGCGTACGCGGCTTGGTGACCTGGAGCAGGGCGGAACCGACCAGCCACTGCTCGCCGATCACCGCGCCGGTCACGTCGACCGCGTAGGTGGACAGGTTCTCCCCGAAGCCGCCCGGTCGGACGTCGCGGCCCAGCTCGGCCGCCCACCAGGCGGCGTCCTCCTCCGCGTAGGCGTAGACCGCCTGGTCGGGGCCGCCGTGATGGGCGCGCTCGCCGATGAAGTCGCCGACCAGCCCGTCGACGCGGACCAGCACCGGGCCGCCCACCGGCCGCTTGTCGATGCCGCTGCGACCGCTCGCGTCGCCGGCCCACTCCGCCTCGGTCACCGTGCCGAGGTTCACCGCTGTCACCCTGCCCGTCATGACGGCCAGCATAGGCCCGCCCTCGTGAGCCCCTTGACGACGTCGGCGGCGTGCGGGTCAGCCCTGGACGGCGCAGGCGGGCGTGCGGGTCAGCCCTTGACGGCGCCCGCCACCAGGCCGGAGACCATCCGTCGCTGCACCAGCAGGAAGAAGATGATCGCCGGCAGGGTGAACAGGGTGGACGCGGCCATCACCGGCCCCCAGTTGGTGTCGTCGCGACCGAAGAAGAAGGTCATCGCCACCGGCAGCGTGTAGCTCCCCTGGTCGTTGATGAACGTCAACGCGAAGATCAGCTCGTTCCACGCCGTAATGAAGGAGAAGATGCTGGTGGCCACCAGACCGGGCGCGACCAGTGGGAAGAGGACCCGCCGGAAGGTCTGGGCCCGACTCGCCCCGTCGATGGCCGCCGCCTCCTCCAATTCCTTGGGCACCGCGGCGACGAAGCCGCGCAGCATCCAGACCGCGAACGGCAGCGAGAAGCCGAGGTACGTGAGGATCAGGCTGGGCAAGGTGTTGTAGAGCCCCAGCCGCTGGATCATCAGGAACAGCGGGATGACCAGCGCCTCCAACGGGATCATCTGCACCACCAACAGCATGATCAGGAAGCTGGTCCGCAGCTTGAAGCGGAACCGGGCCACCGCTGTCGCGGCCAGCAGGGCGACCAGGCCGCTGAGCACCACAGTGGAGACGGCGACCAGCGCGCTGTTGAGGAAGAAGTCGAGGAAGCTCACGCCGGGGATCAGGTTGCCGGTCAGGATCTCCCGGTAGTGCGCCAGCGTCGGGTGCGTCGGCACCGGCTGCGGAGTGGCCGAGAAGATCTCGTTGCTGGGCTTCAGCGACGTGGAGATCATCCAGTAGACCGGGAACGCCGCGAAGAGCGCGACCAACAGGCCTGCTGCGTTGAGGGCGACCTTCTTCACGACTCGTCCTCCTGCCTGAGCACCATCCGAACGTAGAAGCCGGTGACCACGAGCAGGATCAGCGTGAGGATCACCGCGATGGCCGCGCCGAGTCCGTACTTCGGCGGTGGAGAGAAGGCTTCGGCGTACGAGTAGATGGCGAGCATGAACGTAGGCCGGTCCTGGGTGCCGCCGGCCAGCACGAACTGCTGGGTGAAGACCTTGAAGTCCCAGATCGTGGAGAGAATGATCAGGATCCCGAAGACCGGGCGCAGCAACGGGAACGTGATCTTCCAGAAGACCCGCCACGGGCTCGCGCCGTCCACCCGGGCTGCCTCGTGCAGCTCGCTCGGCACGCTCTTGAGACCGGCCAGCACGCTCACCGCAATGAACGGGAACGAGTGCCACACCACCACCAGAGTGAGGATGGCGAAGAAGAGCAGCGGCGAGTTGAACCAGCCGTAGCCGGTCCAGTCGCTCCGACCGAACAGGGCATTCGAGAGCCCGTCCGGCAGGGCGTTGAACAGCCAGGTGGCGAGGCCGCTCGTGTCGTCGAAGATCCACTTCCAGACGATGGTGCCGGTCAACGCCGGGGTGGCCCAGGCGAGCATCACGCAACTGGCCACGAAGGTCGCCATCCTGCGGCCGAGCCGGTTGAGCAGGAGGCCGACCAGGGTGCCGAGGACCATGGTGAGCAGCACGTTGGCCGCGGCGAACAGGACCGTGTTGCGCAACACGGTCAGGAAGAACGGGTCGGAGAGGATCTCGGCGTAGTTGCCCAGCCCCACCCAGGGCCACTCGCGGTCGCCGCGCAGCTGCCGGACGGTGTTCAGCCGGTAGAAGGACATCACCACCACCTGGCCGAGCGGCCAGAGCAGCAACACCCCGATGATCACCAGCGCGGGCAGGAGCAGCAGGTACGGCAGGCGGTCCACCCGGCGACGCCGCCGCGCAGGGGCTTCCCGCACGGCGGCCGTCTCCGGGTTTCTTGTCTGTGAGCTCACTTGCTGTTCAAGATGCCTTCCATTTCGGCGGCCGCATCGGCGGTGGCCTTCTCGACCGTCTTCTGACCCTTCATGACCGAGCTGTTCATCGCCTGGGTCACCGTCTTGGTCCGGCTGACCTCCACCCACTTCGGGGTGAGCGGCGTGAGCTTGGTGTTCTGCATGGTGGTGGCGAACGCCGCCATGACCTTGTCGTTGGCGTAGGTGTCACCAGCGACCAGGTCCTGGTAGACCGGGAAGAACCCGAGGCTGCTCGCGAAGCTCTGCGCATTCTTCTTGTTCAGCAGCACGGTCAGGTAGTCCCAGGCCAGGTCCTGCCGCTCGCTGTCCTTCCAGATCGCCACGTCCGAGCCACCGGCGAAGCCGGGTGCCGCCTTGCCGTCCGGGCCGGGGATCGGGAACGTACCCCAGACCTTCTCGATCTCGGGGTTGTCCTTCTTGATGGCGCCCTGCTGCCAGCTTCCGGCAAAGGCCATCGCCGCCTTGCCGGTGGCGAACTGGGTCCGCGCGTCGATCTCGTTCCAGCCGGCCGCCGCGGGCGGGGCCACCTTGTGCACGGTGACGAGGTCGGTCCAGTACTTGACGGCCTTCTGCGCCTCCGGCGTGGTGTAGCCGGACTTCCAGGTGCCGCCCTGGTTGTTGGCGATCTCGCCGCCGGCGCCCCAGAGGAAGGAGTAGAAGGGCAGCTCGGAATTGCCCGGCAGGGCGATGCCGTAGGTGCCCTTCTTCTTCGCCTGCACGGCCTTGGCCACGGTGACCAGGTCGTCCCAGGTCTTCGGGGGCTGCACCCCGGCCTCGGCGAACCAGTCGGTGCGGTAGTAGATCGCGCGCACACCGGCGTACCAGGGAACGCCGTACTGCTTGCCGTCGAGCTGCGCGTTGCGGACCAGGTCGGGCAGCAGGTCCTTGCCGTCGGCCCAACCGCCCATCCGACCACTCACGTCGGCGAGCGCCTCCTGGGCCGCCCAGCCCTGGGTCTCGGTGTTGCCCAGCTCGGTGATGTCCGGACCCGCACCCCCGGCGAGCGCCGCCTGGAACTTCTTGGGCGCCTCCAGCCAGGGGATGTACTGCACCACCACGTCGGTGTCGGGGTGCTTCTGGCGGAACTCCGTCTCGACGGAGTCGAGGAAGGTGTTCTGCGCCTCGCCGCCCTCACCCATCATCCAGACCGTGAGCTTGCTGTCGTCGGCGGCGTCCTCGCCGGAGCCCCCACAGCCGGTCAGCACCATCGCGGCCGAGGCCACCATGGCGGTGACCGGGGCCAGCCGCTTCCACCTGTTCACGCCACTTCTCCCCTCGCGCCGCCTGGAACTAACCTTCTCCGCCGCACCCTAGTACGGAGAATTCCTTTACGACAGTGGGCGGGGCTGGCCGAAGCGTGGCGACCGTACCGCAGCGGCCCGACCAACGCCCCTGCGGCACCGGGTCGAAGTCGGGCACATCCGCACGAAAGAGCGCCCAGCCGAGGCCGGGCGCTCTTTCGATTGGTGCTGTCTTGTCAGTGCTGTCCTGCCAGGTGATGCACTGTCGTTATCGGGTGACGCGGCGACGCCCACCGACACCGGCCACCAGCGCGACCGCGATCGCCGCGACAACCACCTGAACCAGCAGCTCGCCCCAGTCCACACCAGCGGTCTCCGTCGCGATACCGATCGCCCGCGCCAGCACCGTACCCAGCAACGCCGCACCCACACCGATCAACAGATGCAGCCAGATCGGCATGTTCTGCCGACCCGGAACCACCAGGCGGCCGAGCGCGCCGACGATGAGACCAACAACGATCGCAGTGATGATGCCCCACACGGTGAGCTCCACGGCCACCCTCCCTCAAAGAACCTCTGACACACGATCTGTGTGCTTCCTGTCGTGACCCCTAAGTGCCCCACCCGCCAAAAATCCAAACCGACTTCGACCACCAAACGATCACGGGGCGGCCGACCAGGACACATTCCACCGAGCCGACTGGACGGTCAGGACCGCACCGCCGGCACCGTCAACCTGGTCGCCTGGGCCGCACTGGGCCGCTCAGCCGCACTCGGCCGAACTGGGCCGGCTGCCGCACTGGGCCGGCTGCCGCGCTGGGGCCGGCAGCCGCACTGGGGCCGGCAGCCGCACTGGGGCCGGCAGCCGCGCTGGGGCCGGCAGCCGCGCTGGGGCCGGCAGCCGCACTGGGGCCGGCAGCCGCGCTGGGGCCGGCAGCCGCGCTGGGGCCGGCAGCCGCACTGGGGCCGGCAGCCGCACTGGGGCCGGCAGCCGCGCTGGGGCCGGCACGCATGATCGACACGAGGTCGCTGAAACGGGGGTATCCACGGCACTGGGACAGCCCGACTTCACCGAACCCGAGTCGATCACGGCGGCTGTCGACGGATCGGGGCAACGAACCAGGCCCGAGTGCCACCACGCCCAGGAGGAGAAACGCCGAGGGGCGCCCGGCCTGTCGGCTGGGCGCCCCTCGGAAGCGGTGTTACAGCGGTGCCGGTGTTATCGGGTGACGCGGCGACGCCCACCGACACCGGCCACCAACGCGACCGCGATCGCCGCGACAACCACCTGAACCAGCAGCTCGCCCCAGTCCACACCAGCGGTCTCCGTCGCGATACCGATCGCCCGCGCCAGCACCGTACCCAGCAACGCCGCACCCACACCGATCAACAGATGCAGCCAGATCGGCATGTTCTGCCGACCCGGAACCACCAGGCGGCCAAGCGCGCCGACGATGAGACCAACAACGATCGCAGTGATGATGCCCCACACGGTGAGCTCCACGGCCACCCTCCCTCAACAAACGTCTGACACACGATCTGTGTGCTTCCTGTCGTGACGGTTAGATGCCCGAGCCAACGAAAATCCAAACCGACTCAGTCACAAACACCGTTGTCAGCATCAATGGCGAAGAGCTGCGTCGATTGGGTCGGGCTCGGCGTCCACACAGGCCAGGCACCATATTGCCCAGGGCAACTACCGAACACAGAAGTCCCCAAAAAACCCACCACCCACCCACGCCCGCCGCCCCACCCCACACCTGCCCGCCCCACCCCACACCTGCCCGCCCCACCCACACCCGCCCGCCCGCCCCGCCAACGATCAAGAGGTTTGCGTCAAACCCGGGGCTTCGGATGACGCAAACCTCTTGATCGCCGAAGGCAACGGCGGGCAGGCGGCAGGCAGCGGCAGGCCGGCGGCAGGCAGCGGCAGGCCGGCGGCAGGCAGCGGCAGGCCGCCGAAGGCAACGGCGGGCCGGCGGCAGGCAGCGGCGGGCAGCCGCCGGCGGCCCGAGCCGACAGCGGACGGTGGGGCTACTTCTTGGGGGCCTTGTTGTCGCCAGAGTCGGAGGAGAGGGCGGCGATGAAGGCCTCCTGTGGGACCTCGACCCGGCCGACCATCTTCATCCGCTTTTTGCCTTCCTTCTGCTTCTCCAGCAGCTTGCGCTTACGGCTGATGTCACCGCCGTAGCACTTGGCGAGCACGTCCTTGCGGATCGCCCGGATGGTCTCCCGGGCGATGACCCGGCTGCCGATGGCCGCCTGGATCGGCACCTCGAACTGCTGGCGCGGGATCAGGGTACGGAGCTTGGCGGCGATGGTGACGCCGTAGTTGTACGCCTTGTCCTTGTGCACGATCGCGCTGAACGCGTCCACGGGCTCGCCGTGCAGCAGGATGTCGACCTTCACCAGGTCGGACGCCTGCTCGCCGGAGGGCTCGTAGTCGAGGGACGCGTAGCCCTTGGTGCGGCTCTTCAACTGGTCGAAGAAGTCGTAGATGATCTCCGCGAGGGGCAGCGTGTAGCGCAGCTCCACCCGGTCGGCGGAGAGGTAGTCCATGCCCAGCAGGGTGCCGCGCCGGCCCTGGCAGAGCTCCATCACCGCGCCCACGTAGTCGTTCGGCGTCAGCACGGTGGCCCGGACCACCGGCTCGTACACCTCGGCGATCTTGCCGGTGGGGTACTCGCTCGGGTTGGTCACGACGATCTCCGCGCCGTCGTCGGTGATCGCCCGGTAGACGACGTTCGGGGCGGTGGAGATCAGGTCGAGGTTGTACTCGCGCTCCAACCGCTCCCGAATGATCTCCAGGTGGAGCAGGCCGAGGAAGCCGCAGCGGAAGCCGAAGCCGAGCGCACCGGACGTCTCCGGCTCGTAGTCCAGAGCGGCGTCGTTGAGCTTGAGCTTGTCCAGGGCCTCGCGCAGGTTCGGGTAGTCGGACCCGTCGATCGGGTAGAGGCCGGAGTAGACCATCGGCTTCGGGTCCTTGTAGCCACCGAGCGGCTCGGCCGCCGGCCGGCTGTTGATGGTGACCGTGTCACCGACCCGGGACTGCCGGACGTCCTTCACACCGGTGATCAGGTAGCCGACCTCGCCGACGCCGAGCGCCTCGGCCTTGACCATCTCGGGCGAGATGACGCCGATCTCCAGCAGTTCGTGCACGGCGCCGGTGGACATCATCTTGATCCGGTCGCGGGCGCTGATCCGGCCGTCGATGACCCGGACGTACGTGACGACACCGCGGTACACGTCGTACACCGAATCGAAGATCATCGCCCGGGCGGGCGACTCGGCCTCACCGACCGGCGGCCCGAACTGCCGGACGATCTCGTCGAGCAGGTGCGGGACGCCCTCGCCGGTCTTGCCGGAGACCCGGATGCAGTCGGCGGGATCACCGCCGATGAGGTGGGCCAACTCCTCGGCGTACTTCTCCGGCTGGGCGGCCGGCAGGTCGATCTTGTTGAGCACCGGGATGATGCGCAGGTCGTTCTCGAGCGCCAGGTAGAGGTTCGCCAGGGTCTGCGCCTCGATGCCCTGCGCGGCGTCGACCAGCAGCACGGCGCCCTCGCAGGCGGCCAGCGACCGGGACACCTCGTAGGTGAAGTCGACGTGCCCCGGGGTGTCGATCATGTTGAGCACCGCGTGGTCGCCGGCCCGCTCACCCTCACGGATGGTCCACGGCATGCGGACGGCCTGGCTCTTGATGGTGATGCCGCGCTCGCGCTCGATGTCCATCCGGTCCAGGTACTGAGCGCGCATCTGCCGGGGGTCGACCACACCGGTGAGCTGCAGCATCCGGTCGGCCAGGGTCGACTTCCCGTGGTCGATGTGGGCGATGATGCCGAAGTTCCGGATGCGACCGGGGTCGGTGGAACCAGGGGCGTTCGCGCCGGGATCGAGCTTCGGTGGCACAGCGGTCCGTTCTGGTCGGCTGACGTGAACAGGCCGGCGCGCCGCCGACCCCCTCTATGTTCCCACGCCGCCGGGGTGCGCCCACTGCGCGGGCGATGCATCGGTCCGCGGACGCCTCACTCCAGGGGCGGCTCGACGAAGAGCGCCGCCAGCCGGGGCAGTCGCCGACGTGCCTCTTCCTCGTCGTCGAAGTCCCAGAAGTCGTTCAGGTCCGGCGTCCGCACCGGGTCCCGGTCCGCGGGCAGTTCGGTGGCGGTGGCCTTGCGGTACGCCTCCCAGGGCACCGACAGCATCCGCTCGGCGGAGAACTCCTCGCCGCTGAGCGAGGCCGCCCGCACCTGGGGCAGTTCGGCCAGCGAGTCCGGTTCGGTGACCGCGCGGGCGAAGACCGCCCGCCCCTGGGTCATCAGCCAGCCCCGGAAGTGCTCGAAACCGTCGGCCGAGGCGCCACCGTTGATCAGGTACGCCGCGCCCCACAGGTCCGCCTTGTGCGAGGCGGCCAGCACCCGCGACTGGTGTCGGGCGTACCCGACGATGTCCTCAGGATCCCGCTCGGCGAGCAGGGCGACGGCCCGCGCGGCGACCGGCCCGGGCTCTCCCCCGCCGCCGGCCCGAGCCTCGTCGATCAGCTGCCAGAAGTCCTCGGTCCTCATGGCTTGGCAGTCTGGCAGTGTCGCCGTGCGTCGCGCACGCACCCCGGGGCAGCATGGTGCGGTGTCCTCTCCCTCGTTGCCGCCGGTGCCGTACCACGCGAGTGCCCAGCGTCCGTCGTGGTCGGGGTTGCCGGCGGAGCTGCGGGCCGCGGTCTCCGACCGGCTCGGCTCGCCGGTGGTCACCGCCCGGGTCGCGGGCGCGGGCTTCACCCGCGGCTTCGCCGCGGTGCTCCACACCGCCGCCGGTGGCCGGGCCTTCGTGAAGGCGGCACCCGCCGCCGAGCAACCGCACCTGGTCGAGTGGTACGCCCGGGAAGCGGCGATCCTGGACCGGCTGCCGGCCGACCTTCCGGCGCCCCGCCCCCGGTGGACGCTGTACGAGGCCGGCTGGTTCGTGCTCTGCACCGACGCCGTGGACGGTCACACCCCACGCCTGCCCTGGGTGCCCGCCGAGCTGGACGCCACCCTCGCCGGGTACGCGGAGGTCGCCGCCGCCCTGGCCGAGCCGTCGGCCGAGCTGACCGCCCTCGGCCTGCCACACCTGGCCGACCTGGCCCGCTCGGACATCCTCTGGTGGGAGGAGGTCGCCGCCGGTCGGGAACCCCCGCCCCCGCTGCCCTCGTCGACAGCGGACCGGTTGCCCGACCTGGTCGCGTTGGAGTCCCTCCTCCCCCGGTACGCCGCCGGGGCGTCCGGCCTGATCCACGGGGACCTGCGGGTCGACAACGTGCTGATCGGCGCGGACGGGCGGGCCTGGTTCTGTGACTGGACCTGGGTGTGTTCGGGGCCGGCCTGGTTCGACCTGGCCGGTCTGCTCCTCACCGCGTACGCCGGTGGGCTCGACGCCGACCGGCTCTTCGCCACCCATCCGGCGACCGCCGGCGCACCGCCCGACGCGTTGGACGCGACCCTGGCCGCGCTGGCCGGCTACTACCTCACCGGCGCGGCGGCGGCACCGGCGACGGCTTCGCCACACCTACCCACCCACCAGCGGTGGAGCGGCGAACAGTGCCTCGCCTGGCTGGCCCGCCGCCAGGGCTGGGCCTGACCCCGCCTGAGGTCGGGTGATCGACTCGGGTTCCTGAATACTGCGGTGTCACCTCGCTGCGGACACCCCGGTTTCCTCAAAGCCGAGTGGATCAGCGTCGGTGTGGGCGGCGGCCCGGGGCGCAGCGTTGGGCGGAGCGGTTTTGGCTCGTCCCGGGCGACCTGGTAACCTGGCTCTTCGCGCGGCGGTGACGCATGTTCGTCACCCAGCGCACAAGCTGACCAACCCGAGCTATCAAGACGAGGCTGTCGCGTGGCGAACATCAAGTCCCAGATCAAGCGCAACCGGCAGAACGAAAAGGCCCGGCTGCGCAACAAGTCGGTCAAGTCGTCGCTGAAGACCGCCGTCCGGAAGTTCCACGAGGCTGCCGAGGCCGGTGACGTCGAGAAGGCGACCGCGCTCATGCTGGACGCCTCGCGCAAGCTGGACAAGGCCGTCAGCAAGGGCGTGATCCACTCCAACCAGGCCGCGAACCGCAAGTCCGCGATCGCGAAGCGCGTGGTGGCGCTCTCCGCCTGACGACTTCACGTCAGACTGATTCGGAAAGCCCCGGGCCCCAGGCCCGGGGCTTCCGTGTGTCCGCAGCCAGACCGGGCTGGTGGCCGCCACCGAACAGCAGTCAGGGCCGGCCGGTCCGGGCCTGACGGGTCGTTTCCCGGCGGCCGGGCTCAGCCTGACGGATTGGCTCAGTCTGACGGATTGGCTCAGTCTGACGGTGGGCTCAGTCTGACGGGTGGGCGCGGCGTGGGGGTGGCACCGCATCCGCGGTGATCACCACGCCGGGGACACTGTGCGAGATCCACTCCACCTGGGCTCGCCCGACCGCCGGTTGCATCTGGCGGCGGAACCGGTCCCGTTCCTGCTCGGGCACGAGCGCTGCGGACCGGACCACGATCGCGGCCACCATGTCGTTGAGCTTGACCATCGCCGCCACCACGACGGGCAGCACCAGCACCGCCCACCAGGTGACCAGTTCGGCGAGGGCGAGCAGCACCGCCAGGGCGATGGTGCCCTCGAAGAAGAGGAAGCACAGCACGCCGCCGGGGTTGACGAACCGCAGGCCGAGGATCCGGGCGTAGAGCGGCCGGTACCGTTCCTCGTCCACTCCGACGGTGGCCCACGCCGGGCGGCTCACCCCCGTCACCTGGTGCTGCCCTGCCGGGCCGCCGCGACGGAGAAGACCGCCCGTTCCAGGGCGTACGCCCGGTCGTCGGAGCCGCCCTTGACGGCGGCGTTGCACTCGGCGGCGACCTGCATGGCCCGGACCAGGCCCTCCGGGGTCCAACCACGCCCCTGCCGCTGCGCCCGTTCGATCTTCCACGCGGGCATGCCGAGGCTGCTGGCCAGCTGGTACGGGTTGCCCCGCCCGGCAGACGCCACCCGTGCGACAGTGCGCACCCCGTCGGCCAGGGCATCGGCGATGGGCACCGGGTCGACCCCGACGTGCAGGGCCCAGCGCAGCGCCTCCAGCGCCGCCGGCACGTCACCGACCATGGTGGCGTCCGCCACCGTGAAGCCGGTCACCTCGACCCGACCCCGGTAGTAGCGGGCGACGGTTTCGGCGCTGATCCGCCCGTCGGTGTCGGCGATCAGCTGGGAGCAGGCGGCGGCCAGTTCGCGGAGGTCGTTGCCGACGGCTGCGATGAGCGCCTCGGCGGCGTCGTCGGTGCACTTGCCTCCGGCTCGGCGGATCTCGTCCCGGACGAAGGCCACCCGGTCGCGGTGTCCCTTGAGCTTGGCGGCCGGTACGACAGTCGCGCCGGCTGCCCGCAGCCCGTCGGCGAACGCCTTGCCCTTGGCGGCGCCCAGGTGCAGCACCAGCAGTTGGACGTCCGGGTCGGGATTCTTCGCGTACGCCAGCAGCGCGGCGACCAGGTCCTTGCGCGCGTCCTGACCGGAACGCAGGATCAGCAGCCGCCGCCCACCGAACAGCGACGGGCTGAGCATCTCGGCGATCTCGCCGACGGTGAGCGCTCCGGCCTGGTACTCGCGGACGTCCACCTCGGGGTCGACGCTGCGAACCTTCGCGACAGCTTCGGTGACCGCGCGCGTGGCGAGCAGCTCCTCGTCACCGAGGACGAGCAGAATGGGGGCGAGGCTGGCCGGGGTCACGCCGCCCATATTCGCACGCCCCGGCGTGGGATCGTGCCTGCTCATCAGCTGCTCGGTCGGCGCAGCCCGCACACAACGCAAATCCCGACTTCCATCTCAATTGCCATTTGACACGCAATTCGGGCAAGGTTGGCACGCCTTCTCAGGACTGTCGGCCCGGTGGCACCCCTCGGTGGGTCACTGCCAGGCCGTTGCTCGTCCGTACCGCTGCCAGGTCACCGTCGGTGTCGGTACGCAGCACCCGGGCACCGCCCCTGCCCAACCGACTGAGCAAGCCGGGGCTCGGATGCCCGTAGGTGTTGCCGGTGCCGACCGGCACGAGCGCGACGGCGGGCCGCACCGCGTCAAGGAATCCGGGGTCCTGGTACGCCGAACCGTGGTGGGCGACCTTCAGCACGTCCGCCCGCAACTGGCCGGGCGTCGCCCGCGCCACCATCGCGTGCTGCTCCTCGGCCTCCGCGTCACCGGGGAGCAGGATCCGCACCCCGGCCACCGTGGCGCGCAGCACCAACGAGTTGTTGTTCGGGTCGGACCTGGTGCCGGCCAGCGGGTACGGCGGGCCGAGCACCAGCAGGTCGACCCCGCCCACGGGGTGTCGAGCACCGGCCACGGTGGTCAGCAGCGCGGCCCGCCCGCCGGTCGCCGCCGCCCGGACGAGGTCCCGGCCGCTCTCCGGGTCGGTCGACGACGGTGTCAGCACAGCACCGACCCGCCGGCCCCGGAACACCCCGGCCACTCCACCCACGTGGTCGGCGTGGAAGTGACTGATCACCAGCAGTGGCACCTCCCGTACGCCGAGCCGGCGCAGGCAGCCGTCCACCGCACCCGGCTCCGGCCCGGCGTCCACCACCACGGCCCGGCCGGGTGCGACCGGCAGCACCACGGCGTCGCCCTGACCCACGGCGCAGACCACCACCACCCAACCCGGCGGCGGCCAGCCGGCGAAGACCAGCCGTACCGGAAGCGCACCCAGCACCGTGGCCACGCCGACGACCGCCACCAGCCGCCGTACGAGTGGTCGGCGCACCGCGACCAGCAGCGCGACGGTCAGCGCGGCCAACAGCAGCGCGCCGGGCAGCCCGCCCAGCCACGGCACGGTGCCGCCCGGCAGCCGGGCGCCCTGCCGGGCGATCACCACCAACCACCAGGCCGGCCAGCTCGCCAACCAGGCGAGGAACTCGGCCCCACCCGGACAGACCGGCGACACCATGGCCGCCAACACGCCCAGCACCGTCGCCGGCGCGATGGCCGGCACCGCCAGGAGGTTGGCCGGCACCGCCACCAGGCTGACCGTGCCGGAGATACCGGCGACGACCGGGCCGCAGGCCAGTTGCGCCGCCGCCGGCACGGCCAGTGCCTCCGCCAGCCCCACCGGTACGCCCCGGCGACGCAACCCGTCGCGCCAGCGTGGCGCGAGCAGCAACAGGCCGCCGGTGGCCAGCACGGAGAGCGCGAACCCGGGGTCCCCGGCCAGCTCGGGGTCGACCAACACCAGCACGGTGACGGCGGCGGCAAGCGCGGGCAGCGCGGCTCGGGGTCGACCGGCGGCCAGCGCGGCCAGGCCGATCGCTCCCATCGTCGCCGCCCGTACGACGCTCGGCGAGGGACGGACCAGGATGACGAAGCCCACCAGTGCGACCCCGCAGAGCCCGACGGCGAGCCACGGCCCGGCCCGCGCCCACCGGGCCAGCAGCAACACGGCGCCTACGACAATCGCGACGTTGCTCCCCGACACCGCATTGAGATGCGTCATTCCGGTTGCTTGGAAGTCCGCCTCGACGTCGGGCGGCAGCCGGCTGGTGTCCCCCACCACCAGCCCGGGGAGCAGCCCACCGGGATCGTCGGGCAGCGGGGCGCAGGCTCGTTGCAGGCCGGCGCGCAGCGACCCGGCGGCGCGCTGCGCCCAGGACGACACACCGTGCCGCTGCGGCGGGCCGTCGGCGCTGAGCACGGCTGCGGTGAGGTCACCACCACGCGGAACGCCGAGCCGGCCGTCGGCGCTGAGGCGCTGCCCCGGCAGCAGCCCCCGCCAGGCCGGGTCGGTCGCCAGGACGAGCAGCCGCACCGACGCGTGGATCCGCCGGCCGTCCGGGCCGGTGAGTCGAACCGACTCCGTCGACACCAGCAGCATGCCCGGCCGGCCGGCGCTGCGGATCGGACGCGGATCGTCCCTCACCACCAGGTCGACGGTGACCAGAGCACGCTGCTCGGCCAGGGCACGGATCGCCGGTGCGTCGCGAACGGCAAGCCGGGCAGCGGTGGCGGCACCACCGCAGACCACACCGAGGCCGACCGCCACGGCGACCCACCCGTAGCGTCGCACCACTGCTCGGGGACGACCGAGGCGGCCAAGCAGGTGCACACCGCCAAGCACCGTCAGAACCACCGCCGTGCCGGTCACCAGCAGCGCGGCTCGGCTGCCGAGGTGCAGGGCAGCGAGCGCGGTGAGCCAGGCCGCCACGGCGAGCCCGGCCAGTCGCAGATCCGGCGGCTCGGACCGCGTCCGGCTGGCCGTCGGTGCGTCGGCAAGCTCGCTCACACCGTCACCAGGTCCTTGAGCTGCTCGTAGCGAGCATCGCCGATCCCGTCGACCTGGCGCAGGTCACCAACAGACTTGAACCCGCCGTGCTGATCCCGGTGGGCGAGGATCCGCTGGGCGAGCACCGGCCCCACCCCGGGCAGCGCGTCGAGCTGCGCCAGGGTGGCGGTGTTGAGGTTCAGCGGCCCGGTGGCCGGGGCAGCCCCGCCGCCGCGCGGCGCGGCCGGGCCGCCCGGCGGCGGCGTCACCCCGACCACGATCAACTCGCCGTCGGTGACCTTGCGGGCGGGATTGAGCAACGCCACGTCGACCCCGGGCAGCGCGCCGCCGGCCGCCTGCACCGCGTCGGCGAGACGGGAACCGGCCGGCAGGCGCACCAAGCCGGGTTTTCGGACCTTGCCCGCGACCGCCACCACCAGCTCGCCGAAGCCGGACGCGCTGGGGGCATTCACCGACGCCGCCGCTGTGCTCTCGCTGACCAGCGGGGCGACCGGCTCCGACTGCGGCCGGGAACGCCAGGCCCAACCGGCCGCTACCAACGCCACCACCACGGCGACGACCGCCAACGCCCGCACACCCCGTCGCCCAGGGTCGAACGCCCCCGGCCCGGGCAGCCGCGACCCGGGCGCAACCACAGATTCGCCCGGCGTCGGCTCCGACGCCGGCGCGGCGGGTCGAGCGGACAACACGTCCGCGCCGACCGAAGTGGACGGCACACCAAACCGGGGTACGCCCCCGAGCTGCGCCTCGGGTCGGGGTGGTGGTGCGACAGCAGTCTCCGTCAGCCGGCGCAGGCGCTGGCGTACCTCTGTCTCCTCGTCGTGCGACACAGCGCGACGCTATGGCGGCGGCCGGGACGGTGGGGTGTGCCGGCACCGCCCTGTGGACAGCGCGCCGCGCTGTGGACAACTACCTGATCAAGCCTCGATCTGCTAAGAACACCAGCAGGTACACCCCGCCCAGAGGGTTGATCCAGCGACGAACACCGAGGTCCCTCGAGGACGCAGGGTAGGTCCGGGCAGGCAAGGACCGACGGACACCTCATCAGCACCGCTGGCGCTGACTCAACGAAGGGCGTCGGATCGTCCCGGCGGTTTCCACCATTGCGGCGCGTCCTCGTCGGGCAGTGGCCGCCCGGCCAGTAGACAGAGCACGGCGAGGATGACGAAGACGCCCGGCAGGAGGATGAGGGAGCCCCGGCCGGTGTCGATCTCCTCGGGCAGGCGCGGATCGACCAGGCCCTCGGGATCCCGTACCACGACGACGCGTTGCCCGATGCCGCCTTCCGGGTTGTTCGAGGCGCCGATGCTGCTCCCCGGCCACATCCCCAGTTCCCCCGGAATACGCCGATCGCGCTGGTCGGCGAGGGTGTAGTAGAGGTGGCGGCCCTTCTCCTTGCCATCTCGTACGTCGATGACGGTGGCCACGACCCGCTCGCCGCGCTGCGTCAGCACCGTCGACCACAGCCCTCCGGCGGCCACGAACATGAGCAGCGGACTGACCAGCCAGGCCACCGACAGCATGATCATCCGGGGTGGCGGCGACACCACCAGCACGGCCACCATCAGCGCGACACACCACAACACCGTGCCCGGCAGCGCCACCCTGTCGGCCCGGACCCAGGTCGTCGCCGCCAGGGCACCGATCGCGCCGGCAACCGTGAACACCGCCAGATACACCGCGCCGAGCGGGTTGAGGAGACGACGACGACCGCGAGACCTCATGGGCAGCAGAGTAGATCCGCCGGGCAACGGCGTGACTGGGACTGCGCGCACGGCGAAGCAGCCGTGGCACAGGTGTTTTCGGAGTAGGGCCAGGCCGATCACCTTCGCCGAGGCGGACGAGACGTCAAGCGCCATACCTCAGAAGCATGAATATGCCTCTGAGGTATGGCGCTCCCCAGCATGGCCAGCCAGCCGAGCCCACCAACCGTGCGTGGGGAACTACTCGTCTAGAGGTACGGCCGGGTGATGATCTCGATGGCGTGGCCGGCCGGGTCGAAGAAGTAGAAGCCGCGTCCGCCGTGTTCGGTGTTGATCTCCCCTTCCCGCTTCAGTTGCGGATCGGCCCAGTACGTGATTCCTCGCCCCTCGATGAACGCCAGGCACCGCACGAACAGCTCGTCGTCGACGAGGAACGCGTAGTGCTGCATCTGGATGTCCACCGGCGGCTCGGCGAACTGGAGCAGCACGCCCTCGTCCAGTTGCACGTTGGCGAACGGCCCCCACGAAGGCGCCGCCGGCAGCTCGAACAGCTCCCGGTAGAACGCGGCCGATGCGCTCTTGTCCTTGCTGGCGATGATGGTGTGGTTGAACGTGACTGTCACGCGTACCGTCTTCTTCCCGGTCGATCCGAAAACCCGACCGGAAGCCCACAGCGTTCACCCAGCCACGCAGATGACGAAGCCCCGAGGGCGCCGACGCCCCGGATCCCGCACGAGAGACGCGTGGTTCGCGTCGATCTCGGCGTGGTGGCTGAAGTAGCCAGAACCTCCGGGGGGTAGGCCCATCTGGGGCGCGCACGGAGGCTAACACAGCCGCGCGAGGCAGACCGTTGTCGTCGTCGCGGCAGCTGGGAGCCCGAGCGATCTGCGGCGGTCAGCGGGCTTCTGGGTCGAGGCCGAGCACGGCCCGTCCGCCGTCCACCGGCAGCGTCACCCCGTTGATGAAGCTCGCCGCGGGCGACAGCAGGTACGCGACGGCTTCGGCTACCTCCTCGACCTTCCCGATGCGGCCGACCGGGTGGAGCCGATTCAGTTCGGCGTCGATCCACTGGGCCCGGGTGGGCTCCTGTGCGGCCAGGAATTCGGTGTGCCGGTCGGTGGCGATCGAGCCGAGCGCGACCGCGTTGGCGCGGATGCCGTGCCTGCCGTACTCGACGGCCAGCGCCCGGGTCAGTCCTTCCACGGCGGCCTTCGCCGTCGCGTACGGCAAAGCACCTGACACCGGCCGACGGGCCTGGTGCGACGAGACGTTGACGATCGCACCGCCAGCGGAGCGGGCGAGGAAGTGGCGGACGGCGACCGCGGCGCCGACCACGGCTGGGCGCAGGTTCAGCCCGATCAGGTCCAGCACCGTGTCAGCCGACGCGGTGTGCAGCGCGGCGTCGCGGAACACCGCCGCGTTGTTCACCCACCCGCTCAGCGGCGCGGCGTGCTCTGCCAGCTCGGCGGCGCGCTCGGCCACCTGCTCGTCGGCGGCGTCGCCGACCACCGCGACGAGCCGGTCGGCGGCCGGGTGGCCGGGCAGCCATTCGACCGTGTCCGCGTCGCGTTCCAGCACGCACACCGTCATGCCGGTCGCGACCAGCTGTTCGACCACGGCCCGGCCGATACCGCGACCGCCGCCGGTCACCACGCACGACGTGGGCACCACTCAGCCCTCCGGACGACGGTGGACGACCACGCAGGCCAGGCCCGGGCCGGCGTGGGCGGCCACGACCGCGCCGGCCTCGGAGACGTACGTGTCGTGCAGCCGGTCACCGAGCCGCCCGGTCAGCGCGACGAGCAACGCCTCGGCCCGCTGCGGCGCGGCCAGGTGGTGCACCCCGAGGTCGACGTCGTCGTCCCCGGCCGCCTCGACGGCCAGGTCGACGAGCCGGGCCACTCCGCGGCTGGCGGTGCGGACCTTCTCCCGCAGCACGATCGTCCCGTCCGGCATGTGCATGATCGGCTTGACGGAGAGGGCGGTCCCGAGCAGCGCCTCGGCGGCGTTGATCCGGCCGCCCCGGCGGAGGAACTCGAGCGTGTCGACGTAGAACCAGACGGTGGTACGGGCGACGGCGGTGAGCGCGGCGTCGCGTACACCGGCGAGGTCGACGCCGGCCTCGGCGGCGGTGGCGGCCGCGATGGCCGGGAAGCCGAGGCCCATGCCGGTCGAGCGACTGTCCACGACCTCGACCCGGCCGTCGAAGTCGGCGGCGGCCAGGCGGGCGGCCTCGACGGTGCCGGACAGGGTGGCGGAGATGTGCACCGAGACGATCCCGTCGGCGCCCTCGTCCAACAGTCGGCGGTACGTCCGGGCGAACTGTTCCGGCGCCGGGCGGGAGGTGGTCGCGGTGACCCGGCGGGCGCTCAACGCCAGTGTGGCGTCGGCCGGCTGGGTCTCCACCCCCTCCAGCCCCTCCGCACCGTTGAGGACGACTGTCAACGGCACGACGGTCAGCCGGTGCGCGTGCACCAGCTCGGGCGGGAGGTAGGCGGTGGAGTCGATGACGACCGCGACGGGCATGCCCGGCACGCTAGCCGATCGGGACGCCGAACGACGAAGCGCGATGACGCCCGGCCGGGGCGAGGATCGTGCTCAGACCGCGTCGACGGTGACCGGGGCGGTGATCAGGCCGACGTTGTGCGCCCGCAACTGCCAACCCCGGACGTCGTCGTGGCGCAGTTCGGTCCAGTGACAGTTGGCGAGCGACCCGACGGCGCGCAGCACCGTCGGGTCCCAGCCGAGCAGGTGACCGACGCCCTGCCGGGAGGCCCCGCCGTGGGTGGCGATCACCACGGTGCCGCCCGGTGCCGCGTGGGCGGCCTCCAGCAGCGCGGCGGCGACCCGTTCACCGAGGTCGGGCAAGGGTTCCACGTCGACACCGGGAGCGGGGTCGCCGGCCTGCCAGCGGGCGTACTCCTCCGGGAAGCGCTCGGCGACCTCGGTGAGGTGCAGGCCCTGCCACTGGCCGAAGTGCCGCTCGCGCAGCCGTGCGTCGGTGCGGACCGGCAGGCCGGTCAGCGCGACCAGCGCGGCGGCGGTCTCCGCGGCGCGACCCAGGTCACTGGACACGATGGCGTCGGGCCGCAGCGCCGCGAGCAGCGGAGCGGCGGCGCGGGCCTGGTCGCGACCCAGCTCGTTCAGGGGTACGTCGGTCTGCCCCTGGACCCGGTTGGCGGCGTTCCAGTCGGTGTTGCCGTGCCGCCAGACGATCAGCTTGGTCATTCGGCTGCGGCGGACCCGCCGGCGTCGGCCTCGACCAGGTCACGGTCGACGAACGGGATGGTGGGGCAGTCCTTCCAGAGCCGGTCGAGGGCGTAGAACTCGCGCTCCTCGGTGTGCTGGACGTGCACCACGATGTCGACGTAGTCGAGCAGCACCCAGCGGCCACCGCGCTCGCCCTCGCGCCGTACCGGCTTCGCCTTGTCCGGAAGCTCCAGCAGGCTCTCCTCGATGGCGTCGACGATGGCCAGCACCTGACGCTCGTTGGGGGCGGCGGCGAGCACGAACGCGTCGGTGATGGCGAGCTGGTCGCCGACGTCGATGATCGTGATGTCCTGCGCCTTCTTGTCGGCGGCGGCCTGGGCGGCCGCGATAGCCAGCTCGTGAGCGCGTTCGGAAACTGTCACCGTTCTCCTTCGATCAGGCGTGCGATCCTCCAAGCGTCTCACACCCGTCGTCACACCGACCGGGCAGTTCTGGTCGGTTTCAGGCAGCAACAGGGGCATACCGGGCGGGTTCAGCGCTGATAGAGGCGCCGCTTGGCGATGTACTGCACCACACCGTCGGGGACCAGGTACCAGACCGGTTCGCCCCGGGCGACCCGGGCGCGGCAGTCGGTCGACGAGATGGACATCGCCGGCACCTGGATCAGACTGACGGTGTCCGCCGGAAGGTGCTTGTCGGTCAGCGCGAACCCGGGCCGGGTCACGCCGACGAAGTGGGCCAGCTCGAAGATCTCGTCCAGGTCCTTCCAGGACAGGATGCGTTGCAGGGCGTCCGCTCCGGTGATGAAGAACAGCTGCACCTTGGGGCCGTACTCGGCCTGGAGGTCGCGCAGGGTGTCGACCGTGTACGTCGGCCCGCTGCGGTCGATGTCGACCCGGCTGACCTGGAAGCGGGGGTTTGAGGCGGTCGCGATGACGGTCATCAGGTACCGGTCCTCGGCGGGGCTCACCGGCTCGTCGGCCTTCTGCCACGGCTGGCCGGTCGGAACGAAGACCACCTCGTCCAGGCCGAACCGGTCGGCCACCTCGCTGGCCGCGACGAGGTGCCCGTGGTGGATCGGGTCGAAGGTGCCACCCATGATCCCGATCCGCCGGATATCTTCCTCCACCCCGTGATCGTAGGCCGACCTCGTCAGAGGGCTGTCGCGGCCCGGGGTGGGCGTGGGGTGGCTCGTCGGCCACCCCACGCCCGACGGCTCTCATGCCGACGCGGCCGCCACCGCCGTGCGGGCGACGAGCGCGCGCCGCAGGTCGTCGTCGGCGTCGGTCACCACCCGGCGCAGGCCGGGGGTCAGGTCGTCGCGGGCCAGCAACGCCGCGGCCGCCGCCCGGGTCGGCTGCGCCACGGCGTAGCGGGGGAACGCCAGGGCCGCCACCCGGTCGGCCGTCCAGGGGGTACGCCGACTCACGGCGCCCGGCATCTCCGCGAAGTACCTGTCGACGTACGCGGCGGTCAGCTCGGCCTGTTCGGGTTGCCAGAACGCCTCGGCTGTCGCCTCCAACAGCCGGTTGGACAGGTCGGTGTCCCGCACGATGATCTCCCACGCGGCCTGCTTCGCCGCCGGGTCGGGCAGGGCGGCCCGGCAGTGGGCGGCCCGTTCCGCGCCCGTGGCGCTGACGTCGGCCGCCGCCTCGACGGCGATCTCCGCCTCGCCGGCGGCGCCCAGCACCACCAGCCGGCGCAGCACCGCCCAGCGCAGCTCCGCGTCGACCTTCAGGCCGGTTGGCACGTCCCGCCCGGCGAGCCAGCCGACGAGCAGGTCGTCGTCGGTGGTCGCGCCGATCCAGCCTCGCGCGGCGGCGAGCTGCAACGACCCTCCGGCCGGTGCGCCGTCGAGCAGCCGCCGGCACGCCTGGGCGACCCGGGCCAGCGCCGCCGACCGGGTCAGCGGGTCGAGGTAGCGGTCGACGAGCGACCGGCTGAGGGCCAGCACGTCCTCCGCGATGATCACCTCGGTCTCGGTGGGCAGCGCGGCGACCATCAGGTCGACCAGGCCGGCGACCGGCCGCTCCCCGTCGGTGGCCGCGTCCAGTGCCTCGCCCCACAGCAGAGCCCTGGCCAGCGGGTCGGTCAGACCGGGCAGCACCAGCGCAACGGCCTCCGCCGACGCCGGGTCGAGACGCACCTTGGCGAAGGTGAGGTCACCGTCGTTGAGCAGCAGCAGCCGGGCCGCCGGCAGGCCCTCCAGCTGACCCAGCACGGTCCGATCGCCGTCGACGGCCGGGTCGACGTCCACCTCGTCGCGGAGGACGCTGCCGTCCGCCGAGTAACGGCCCACGCCGATCCGGTGCGGACGCCGCACCGGGTGCGACTCGGGCGCGGTCTGCACCACCGCCACCTCGGTGTAGCGCCCGTCGGCGTCCACGGCGACCTCGGCGCGCAACGTGTTGACCTGCGGCCGACGCAACCACAGCTCGGCCCAGCCGGAGAGGTCCCGCCCGCTGGCGCTGGTGAGGCTGGCCAGCAGGTCGTCGAGGGTGGCGTTGCCGAAGCGGTGCGCGGCGAAGTGCGCGTTGAGGCCGGTCAGGAACGCCTCGTCGCCGAGCCACGCGACCAGCTGCCGCAGCACGCTGGCTCCCTTGGCGTACGAGATGCCGTCGAAGTTGAGCAGGCCCTCGTCGGCGTCGGCGACCTCCTCCGGGGCGATCGGGTGGGTGGAGGGGCGCTGGTCGGCGGCGTAACCCCAGGCCTTGCGGCGCATCGCGAAGGTGGTCCACGCCTGGTCGAAACGGGTCGCCTCGGCGGTGACCCGGGTGCCCAGGTACTCCGCGAAGGACTCGTTCAACCACAGGTCGTCCCACCAGCGCATGGTGACCAGGTCGCCGAACCACATGTGGGCCATCTCGTGGGCGATGGTGGTGGCCCGCTGCTCGCGCTGCGTGTCGGTGACCGCGGAGCGGAAGATGTAGTCGTCGCGGAGGGTGACGATGCCCGGATTCTCCATCGCGCCGGCGTTGAACTCGGGCACGAACGCCTGGTCGTACTTGCCGAACGGGTAGCGCTCGGTGAAGAGCTCGTGGAACCGGTCCAGGCACTGCCGGGTGACGGTGAAGATCTCGTCGGCGTCGGCGTCCAGGTGCGCGGCCTGCGACCGGCGGCAGTAGATGCCCAGCGGCACACCGTCGTGCTCGGCCCGCTGGACGTGCCACGGCCCGGCGACGAGCGAGAAGAAGTACGTCGCCAGGGGCGCGCTCGGGGCGAACTCCCACCGGCCGGGGGCCGGGTTGGCGACGACCTCGGCGTTGCCGGCGACCGTCCACTCCGGTGGCGCTGTCACCGAGAGGGTGAACGGGGCCTTGAGGTCGGGTTGGTCGAAGGCGGCGAAGATGCGCTGCGCGTTGTCGAGGAACGACATCGCGTAGAGGTAGGTCTCGCCGTCGGCCGGGTCGACGAAGCGGTGCATGCCCTCGCCCGCGTTGGAATACGCCATCTCTGCCTCGACGACGAGCGTGTTCTCCGCGTCGAGGTCGTCGAGCGGCAGCCGGTTGTCGGCGAGCAGGCCGGGGTCCAGGTCACGGTCGTTGAGGCGTACGCCCAGCAGGGTGGTGGGCTTGACCTCGGCGAAGGTCGCGGTGCCGGGGGTCGCCCGGAACCGGATCTCCACGCGGGAGCGGAACCGCTCCGCGCCGCCGGTCAGATCGAGGTCCACCTGATAGGACTCGACAGTAATCGCCGCGCCACGCGCGGTCGCCTCTACACGGGTCAGGCTCGGCATCCGCTTATCCTGCCCGATGGGGATCGGCACCCGGTCACCACACGACCCTCGGCACTGGAGGAAAGAACCATGGCGCAGCACCCCAAGGGCGACTTCGACCTCTCGCGGGCGGTCTGGCAGCGGGCCGAGGGGGACACCTCCGACAGCGCCGTGGAGGTCGCCTTCGTCGACGATCTGATCGGGATGCGCAACTCGGCGGAGCCGGAGGGACCGGTGCTGGTCTTCACCCAGGCCGAGTGGGACGCGTTCGTGGCCGGCGCGCAGGACGGCGAGTTCGACCTGGACTGAACGCGCCGACCGGTGTGCGGTTGCCGTGCCGGTGCCCGCCGTCGGGGTGCCGGCGCGGAGCCCTCCCCCACCGGAACGACCGGCCCGGGCCGGTGGTCAACCATCGGCCCGGCCGTCGCCGTCGCCCCAGCCGAGGCCGCCCGGACCGGGGGCGTGGTGGAAACCGGGATGGTCGGCGACGTCGACGCAACGCTCGCCGTCCGGGCCGAGCGCACCGCAGAACAGCCGCTCGGCCCGCTGCCAGGCATCCGCCGGTGACAGGGCCGCCGCACCGAGGGCGACCTCCGCGCGGAGCAGGCTGAGCGCCTCCGCGTACGCCACCGCCAGCTCGCGGGCCTCGGCCGCGTCGGGCGCGGTGAAGCCCAGGTGCACGGTGAAGAACCGGCGCGGCCGGGTGGGCCGCCGAGGCGGCCCGATCAGTGGCCGCCCGTCACGGCTGCCGCCCAGCGCCCCGAGCGCCCGCCGCTGCCGCCAGTGCGGTGATGTGTTGTCGCGCATTCGCCCTCCCCGTGGTTGCCCCACCAGCAGCAAACCAGGTTCCGCCGCCCCTGGGAGGGGCCAGCGGTGTGCCGCCCGCGCGGGGATTCAGCTGCGGCGACCGGGGTAGACAGCCGGCCGGACCCCGCGCGTGAGGAGACCCGATGGCGAGCATGCCGGCCGACCGCAGCCCGGACAGCACGCTCGCGCTGCTCCGCTCCGGCTACCGCTTCATCGGCGAACGCTGTGAGCGCTACGACAGCGACGTGTTCCGCACCCGGATCCTGCTCGCTCCGACCATCTGCCTCCGCGGCCGGCCGGCGACCGAGTTGTTCTACGACACCGAACGCTTCCAACGGGCCACCGCCATGCCGCTGCGGGTGCAGCGGACCCTCACCGGCCGGGGTGGTGTGCAGGGGCTCGACGGGACGGAACACACCGACCGCAAGGCGATGTTCATGTCGATCATGACGCCGGCCGCCATCCGGCGGCTCGGCCAGCTCTTCGACGACGAGTGGCGGGCCCGGATCCCCGCCTGGGAGGCCGCCGGGCCGGTGTCGCTCTACGACGAGCTGGGCCGACTACTGACCCGGGTGGTGTACGCCTGGGTCGGGGCGCCGCTGCCCGCCTCGCAGGTCGCGGACCGCGCCGTCGAGCTGCACGCCATGATCGAGGCGCCGGCGCTGGTCGGCCCCCGGCACTGGCGGGGACGGCTCGCCCGTCGCCGCGCCGAACGCCGGCTCGCCGCCCTGGTCGAACGGACCCGGACCGGTCTCGCTCCGGCGCCGGCCGGCAGCGCCCTGGCGGTGATCGCCGAACACCGGGACGGGCGGGGCGACCTGCTCCCCCGCCGGATCGCGGCGGTGGAGCTGTTGAACCTGCTGCGCCCCGTGGTCGCCGTCGACCAGTACATCGCCTTCGCCGCGCTCGCCCTGCACGACCACCCGGGCTGGCGGGACCGGGTCCGCGACGACGACGAGGCCACCGAGAACTTCGTCCAGGAGGTACGCCGCTACTACCCGTTCTTCCCGATGGCTGCCGCCCGGGTCCGACGCTCCTTCGACTGGGAGGGTCACCACTTCCCCCGCGGCCGACGGGTGCTGCTCGACCTGTACGGCACCAACCACCACCCGACGCTCTGGCCGGAACCGGAGCTGTTCCGTCCGGAACGGTTCGCCGGGCGACACGTCGACCCGTACGAGCTGATCCCGCAGGGCGGCGGTGACCACTGGGCCGGGCACCGGTGCGCCGGTGAGTGGATCACCATCGACCTGATGAAACGGGCGGTCGCCAACCTGACCACCACCATGCGCTACGACGTACCGGTCCAGGACCTGACCCTGGACCTGCGCCGGATGCCGGCGCTGCCGCCCCTCGGCCTGACCATCACCACCATCCGCCGCACCGACTGATCGGACGACGCCCGTGCGCGATCAACCACGGCGTGCAGAGGTACGACGGGGGCCCGCTCCGCCGGTCCGCCTGCCGGTGACCTACGTGCTGCCGCTGCGCTGGCACTCCGACAGCGGCCTGGCCGAGTTGACCGACTACCTGCGCTGGCTGGCCGACCGCGTCGACGTGCTCGTGGTCGACGGCTCCGCGCCGGACCTCTTCGCCCGGCACGCCGACGCCTGGGCGGGGCTGGTCCGACACCTCCCACCCGACAGCAGAGGTCCGGGGCTCAACGGGAAGGTGCTCGGCGTCCGCACCGGCGTACGCGCGGCGGAGCACGAACACGTGGTGATCGCCGACGACGACGTCCGGTACGACGAGGCCGGGCTGACCGCCGTACACCTCCTGCTCGACGAGGTCGACCTGGTCCGACCGCAGAACTACTTCGACCCGCTGCCCTGGCACGCCTGGTGGGACACCGGTCGGACGCTGCTCAACCGGGCCCTCGGCGCGGACTACCCGGGGACCCTCGCCGTGCGGCGCAGCACGTTCCTCGCCATCGGCGGGTACGACCCGGACGTGCTCTTCGAGAACCTGGAACTGATCCGCACGATGCGTGCGCACGACCGCTCCGAGGCGAAGCCGGCCTGGCTGTACGTACGCCGGCTACCTCCGGACGCCGCGCACTTCCGAAGCCAACGGGTCCGTCAGGCGTACGACGACCTGGCCCAGCCGGCGCGTCTGCTGACCGCGCTCGCGGTCCTGCCGGCACTGGGCGCTGCGGTCGCGGCCCGGCGACCCGCGCTGGTGCTCGGCGCGGCGGCCGGCACCGTCGCCCTCGCCGAGGCGGGTCGCCGCCGAGCGGGCGGCACCGCCGTCTTCCCTCCGACGACGGCGCTGGCGGCACCGGTATGGCTGCTGGAGCGCGGGGTGTGCGGCTGGCTCGCTGTCGCCCAGCGGTTCCTGCTCGGCGGTGTCCGGTACGGCGACCGCCGGATCCGCCGGGCCGCCCACCGGACCCGTGCCCTGCGCGCCCACCAGGGGCGGCGGCAGAGCCCCTGACAGCACGACAGCTCGCGGTCACCGGGGTGGCCGCGAGCTGTCGCAACGATGATCGGCCCGGTTCAGGGGCTGACCTGGTGCCGGGCCTGCTGGGCCTGGTCCTTGACGTCGTGCGCGGCGGACTTCGTGTCGTCCTTGACCGCGTGCACCGCGTCCTGGGCGGTGGACTTCACCGACTCGGCCGCCTGCTGGGCCGGCTCGCGCAGCTCGTCCTTGAGCTCGTTCGCCACCGCGCCCAGCTTCTCCGTCACCGCGCCGCTGTGCTCGCTCACCCGCTCCTTGAGCTGGGTCGCGGCCTGCTGCTCACGGCGGGAGGCCGGGATCAGCGACGAGGCCAGCCAGCCGACGCCGAACGCGATCAGACCGGCGGCGAGGGGGTTGCCCTGGGACTTCTGCCGGATCACCCGCGGCGCGCTGTGGGCGGCGTCGCTGACCGTGGCCGCCGCCGACTGCGCGGCGTCGCTGACGCTGGAGGCCGCCGACGAGGCGCGGTCACCCACCGAGTGGGCGGCGTGACCGGTGCCGTGGCCGAGGTCAGACGCGGTTCCCATGACCTTGTCCCTCACATTCTGCAGAGCGGAACGGGCCCGCTGCTTGCGGTCGTCGACGATGCGGCTCGGGCTGACCTTGTACGCCAACGCGTCCACATCGGAGCTGAGGCTGTTACGGGTGGCTTCGATCTCCCGGCGGATCTGATCGGGATCGGTGCTCATCGGGTGACTCCCTCCGGGTGCGGCTTGAGCGCGTCGGGGATCCGCTGCACGCTGTCGTTGGTCTTCTTGAGCCCGCGTACGTGCTGGGCGTTCTTCTTGGCCATGGAGTAGAGGACGGCGGCGACCGCGGCCCAGATCACGGCCACGATCAGCGCGGCCAGGCCGGAGTCCATGACGTTGTCCAGGAACTGCCACACGGCGATGGACACGAAGAGCGCCACCATGTAGCCGCCGAAGCCGGCGCCGCCGAAGAGCCCGGCGGCCTTGCCGGCCTTCCTGCCCTCCTGGCGGATCTCCGCCTTGGCCAGTTCGACCTCCTGACGCATCAGCGTCGACAGGTCGGTGGTGACCTGACGCATCAGGTCACCCAACGAGCTGTTGCGCACCTCGTCGGCGGTGTGCGGGGCACCCGCGTCGGGGTGGTGGCCGGAGCCCGGTCCGGGCCCCTGCGTCGGCATGGTCATGCCGTCGCCTCCCTTCGGACGACTCGGTGGCTCACGGACGAGGGCTGCCGGTGGACGGCACGCCCGGCAGCGGGTCGGTCTGGGTCACCGGCGGCAGCGGCTGGCCGGTGCCGGAGTGCTGCGGGTAGTCGCCCCGGGTGGGCTCGGCGTAGCTGCCCGGAGTCGGGTCGGTGTAGCCGCCGGACGTGGGGGCGGCGTAGCCGCTCTGCGTCGGCTCGGCGTAGCCGCTCTGCGGGACGGCGTCCGGCGTGGTGCGCGGCGCCGGGGGCGGCGTCGGGATCACGGCGGTCTGCTCCGGGTCGTACGCCCCGGCACCCCGGTAGGTCGAGGATCCGTTGCCGGAGTCGTCGCCGGCGGCGGAGATGCTGCGGGTCAGTCGGCCGGCGAGCACACCGAGGACCGCCGCGCCGACCAGGAAGGTGCCGGGGTTGCGCCGTGCGTAGTCGCGGACCTCGGTGATCAGGTCACCGGGCTCGCGCTCCTCCAACCAGCCGGCCGCACCGTGCACCCGGTCCGCGGCCTGGCGGGCCAGCTCGGTCACCGGGCCGGCCTGGCCACCCTGCTCGGCCATCGAGCGCATCTCGTCGGCCAGCGAACGCAGCCCGCCGGCGGCCTTGCGCTGCTGCTCACCGGCCTGGCTGGCGAGCTGGGTGCGGGCGTCGCCGTACAGGTTGCGGGCCTGCCGGGCCGCCTCACGGCCGACCTCGGCGCCCTGCTCCCTGGCGGTCTGTGCGACCGCGCCGCCGGCGTGCGCGGCCTCGGAGCCGACCTGGCGCGCCTGTTCGCGGACGCCACTGCCGTTGGCCGACTCCTGCCCGTACGTGGAAGACGTAGGTGAAACTTCGTAAGTCATGATGTCCCTTCCGCTCGGAAAGTCGTCGCGGTTGTGCTGGGGGGATGCGATCGCGTCGCCACGACCGCTGACCATTGACCTACCCGGCGTTTCGGCTTCCATACCTCTTCGTGCATTCCTCTGCGCGGCCGGCCGGATCGACTTCAAAATGGAGGATCGTCGGGCTGCGTCACCACGCCGCCGCGGACAGCGAGGTTCGCGAGGGCTGGCAGATCCACGGAGGGGGCAGCGATGGCACGAGACGCGCGAGGTGGCCGGCCGGCCGCCGCCCGGCCCCGGGTCCAGGTGGCCGCGTTGGCCGTCGCCGGCATCTTCCTGCTGATCGGCGTCCTCGGCTTCATCCCCGGCATCACCACCGACTACGGCGACCTGAGGTTCGGCGGACACCACTCGGACGCCAAGCTGCTCGGGCTGTTCCAAGTGTCGATCCTGCACAACGCGGTGCACCTGATCTTCGGGCTGGCCGGCCTGTCGCTGGCCCGCAGCGTCGCCGGCGCCCGTGTCTTCCTGGCCGCCGGCGGTGCGATCTACCTGGCACTCTGGCTCTACGGGCTGGTGATCGAGGCCATCAACCCGGAGGGCGGGGCGAACATCCTGCCGGTCAACGACGCCGACAACTGGCTGCACCTGGCGCTCGGCTTCGGGATGCTCGCGCTCGGGCTGCTGCTGTCGAACCAGGCCGGCACCGGCGGTCGCCTCGACAGCCCTGCCGAACGCCACTGACCTGGCGTTACGGGTTTCGCGGTCCCGCCCGCAGGGGTAATCGGCCAGCGAAGGAGGTACGACATGCCTCGCTGGCTCCGCGACAACGCGCTGGCCGTCGCCATGATCGGCGCGTTCCTGGTCTTCCTCGTGCTGCAGAGCGTCTTCGGGTGGCAGACCCACAACGAGGAGTTGACCGAGTTCGGGGCCGCGCCACTGAGCTGGCCGGCGTACCTGACCAGCGGGCACTTCGTCGAAGCCGTCTTCGAGAACTGGGAGTCCGAGTTCCTCCAGATGGGCGGGTACGTGCTGCTCACCGCGTACCTGGTGCAGCGGGGCTCGGCCGAGTCGAAGCCGGTGGACCAGACCGACCGACCGGAGGACGACGAGCGCCGGGCCACCCCGCAGTCACCGTGGCCGGTACGCGTCGGTGGCCTGCCGCTGGTGGTCTACCGCAACAGCCTCTCCCTCGCCCTACTGCTGATCTTCGCCGGCTCGTTCGTCGGCCACCTGCTCGGCGGCACCGCCGCGTACAACCAGGAGCAGGCACTACAGAGCGGCGCACCGCCGATCGGGGTGTGGGAGTTCCTGGGCACCAGCGACTTCTGGTTCCAGTCCATGCAGAACTGGCAGAGCGAGTTCCTCGCCGTCGGCGCGCTCATCCTGCTGAGCATCGTGCTGCGCCAACACGGCTCGCCGGAGTCGAAGCCGGTGACCGTCGCGCACGCCAGCACCGGCGCCTGAGCGCAGACCCGACGGTCAGGCCGCGACCGGCAGCCGCTTGGCGAAACAGACGCTGTACGGGTTGTCCACGTACTCGCCGTACACCGGTATCGGGTCGTAGCCGCACGAGGTGTACAACCCGATGGCAGCCGGCAGGTAGGTGCCCGTCTCCAGGCAGACCACCGCATGCCCCTGCCGGAACGCGCACTCCTCCAGCGCGGCCAGCAACTGGCGGGCGATGCCCCGCCCCCGGTACGCGGGCCGGACGTACATCCGCTTGACCTCGCCGGTCTCGGCGTCGAGCGCCTGGAGCCCTCCGCAGGCGACCGCCCGGCCGTTGACCACCACCGCCAGGTAGCGGACGTCGTCGTGCGGCACGAAGACCTGCCCGTCCAACCCGCCGTCGGCCTCGCGCAGCTCACGCTGCTGTGCGACGACGAGGGCGGCGATCTCCGGATCGGTGGCGGGCCGGGACTCGATCAGCATCACCCCACGCTAGGACCGGTGGATTTCGCGGAGGTTTCCGGAAATCAACCCGGTCACGGAGCGCAACGGACTACTCGGCGTCGTCCTCGTCGATGTCGTCGGACGCGTCCGCGCCCACCTCGTCCTCGGACCGCACCCGGCGGGCCTTCCGAGCGGCGAGCCGCTCCGCCGCGGAGGCCCGGTTCGACTTCTCCTCCAGGCGGACGTCGGTGCCCCGGTTACCGGGTACGAACTCCACACCCGCGAAGAGCGTCGGCTGCCAGTCGAACTCGCGCTGACCGATCCGGACCAGGTCACCGGGCTGCGCGCCGGCCTTGGCCAGCTTGTCCTCCACCCCGAGCCGGGCCAGCCGGTCGGCCAGGTAGCCGACCGCCTCGTCGTTGTCGAAGTTGGTCTGTTTGACCCAGCGCTCCGGCCGGACGCCGTGAACGGTGAACGAGCCGTCCGCCTCGGCGGTGATGGTGAACCCGGCGTCGTCCACCGCCATCGGGCGGATCACGACCCGGGTCGGCTCGGCGGGCGGCGCGGCCTTGCGCTCCGCCTCCACCAGCTCGGCCATCGCGTAGGTCAGCTCCTTGAGCCCTTCCCGGGTGGCTGCGGAGACCTCGAACACCCGGTAACCGCGCTCCTCCAGGTCCGGGCGCACGATCTCGGCGAGGTCCCGGCCGTCCGGCACGTCGACCTTGTTCACGGCCACCAGTCGGGGGCGCTCGGTCAGCCCGCCGTACTGGCTCAACTCGGCCTCGATGGCGTCGATGTCGGCGACCGGGTCGCGTCCGGGCTCCAGGGTCGCCGAGTCGATGACGTGCACCAGCACCGCGCAGCGCTCGATGTGCCGGAGGAACTCCAGACCCAGCCCCTTGCCGGTGGCCGCGCCGGGAATCAGACCCGGCACGTCGGCGACGGTGAAGGTGTGGTTGTCCAGCCGGACCACGCCGAGGTTCGGCACGAGGGTGGTGAACGGGTAGTCGGCGATCTTCGGCTTGGCCGCGGAGATCACCGAGATCAGCGACGACTTGCCGGCCGACGGGAAGCCCACCAGACCGACGTCGGCGACGCTCTTCAGCTCCAGCACGATGTCCAGCTGGTCGCCGGGCTCGCCCAGCTCGGCGAAGCCGGGGGCCTTGCGCTTGGCGTTGGCCAGCGAGGCGTTGCCGCGCCCACCGCGCCCACCGCGGGCGATCTCGAAGGTGGTGCCGACGCCCACCATGTCGGCCAGCACGGTGCCGTCGGTGGTCTGCACCACGGTGCCGTTGGGCACCTTGAGCACCAGGTTGCGGCCGTTGGCCCCGTCCCGGTTCGAGCCGGCGCCACCCTTGCCGTTGTCGGCCTTGACGTGCGGGTGGAAGTGGAAGTCGAGCAGCGTGGTCACCTGCGGGTCGACCACCAGCGAGACGCTGCCGCCGTGCCCGCCGTTGCCGCCGTCCGGCCCACCGAAGGGCTTGAACTTCTCGCGGTGGATCGAGACACAACCGTGCCCACCATCGCCGGCCTGCAGATGCAGAACGACCCGGTCAACGAACGTTGCCACGGTGTCAATCCTTCCAGCGAGGTCCTACCCCGCACTTCGGAAAAGGCTAAGCGGGCCGGGACCCGTAGGTCCGCGGCCCGCTTGAGCGAAGAGAACTACTGCTGCGGAACGATGCTGACGGTCTTGCGACCGCGCTTCGTGCCGAACAGGACCGCACCGGCGGACAGCGCGAACAGCGTGTCGTCGCCGCCACGGCCGACCAGGTCACCGGGGTGGAACTTGGTGCCACGCTGCCGGATGATGATCTCACCGGCGCTGACGACCTGACCACCGAAGCGCTTCACGCCGAGTCGCTGGGCCGCGGAGTCACGACCGTTACGCGAGCTGGACGCACCCTTTTTGTGAGCCATTGGAGGACGACCTACTTCCCGCTGGAGATGCCGGTCACCTTGACCTGGGTCAACGGCTGACGGTGACCCTGGCGCTTGTGGTAGCCAGTCTTGTTCTTGAACTTGTGGATCCGAATCTTCGGGCCCTTGGTGTGCGCGGCAATTTCGCCGGACACCGCGACCTCGGCAAGCTTTGCCGCGTCGGTCACCAGGTCGTCACCGTCGACGAGGAGCACCGCGGTGAGCTTCACCGCGTCACCGGGAGCACCGGTGAGCTTCTCGACCTCGATCACGTCGCCCTCGGCGACCTTGTACTGCTTGCCGCCGGTCTTGACGATCGCGTACATCGGAGGCGGACTCCCTGTCGTTGAGGCTGCTGGCGGTCGTCCCCGCGGCGGCTCGCCGGGTAGCAGTGCACGGCGGCGCGGGCACACGGGAACTCGGCACACCAAAAGTGCGCCGCAGGCAAGAGTACGCCATCGCCCGCCCGGACCCCAAACCGGCCCGCCCTGGTCAGCGTGCGCAGAGCTGGTCGAGACGCTGCTGGAGCCGGTCCAGCTCGGTCTCGTCGATTGACTCCACGTCGACGCGGAGCGCGGCCACCTCGGTGCCGAGGTCGGTGAGCATGGTCTTGAGCTGCGGATCGGTGGCCCGCTCCGACTGCGCCCGCAGCTCGGTCCGCCAGCCGTCCAGAGCCGCCTCGGCCCGCCCCCGGGCCGCCTCGGCCGCGGTGCCGTCACCGGCGCCCACCGCCGCGACCATCCGACCCAGCTCCGCCACGTACGTCCGGACGGCGGTGGTGCTGGCCCGCTGGGCGGCGGCGCAGACCTGTTCGGCGTCGCCCGCCGCCGCGCTGCTGGCCGGCCCGGACACCGGGCCCTGGGTGGCCACCCTGGTCACATCCGGCCCAACGGTCCCGGACCGGTCGGAGCATCCGACCGCGCCGGCGAGCACGGTGGCCACCACGGTGACGGCGAGCAGACGACGCATCTTCTTCTCCTGACGCGGGTCGACCGGTCCCGGGCCGGGGTGGCCGGAACGGCGAGGTCCCTTCCCCGTCACTTTGCCGGGGAAGGGACCTCGTCAAACACGTGGCCGGTCAGGCGGTCAGGGGCGCGTCCGGCGACGGGTGCCACCCCGGCGTGAACGACGTCGACCGCCGCCACCCTCGGTGGCCTCCTCGTCGCCGTCACCGTCGGCGAGCGCGTCCGGGTCGTCCGCCGCGGCCAGCCGGGCCGACTCGCCCTGCTGGCTGTCGGAGACCGCCGGAGCGGCAGCGGTGTCCGACTCGTACCGGGACAGGTCGTAGCCCATGGTGTCCTGGTAGTCGGCGTCCGCTTCGGCACTGGTGTCGGTGTCGACGACCTCGACGACGGTCCGTTCGGCCGGCGCGTTCTTGCGCGCCCGACGGCGGGACGAGGTCGTGCCCTGCTCGACGGCCGGGGCGGCGGGCGCCGACGAGGCGACGGCCTTGACCTTCTCCCCCGCGCCGGCGGCACGCGGCTTCTCCGGCACCGGCTCGGTGTGGATGATCACGCCCCGGCCCTTGCAGCACTCGCAGGTCTCGCTGAACGCCTCCAGCAGGCCCGCGCCGATCCGCTTACGGGTCATCTGCACCAGGCCGAGCGAGGTGATCTCGGTGACCTGGTGCTTGGTCCGGTCCCGGCCGAGGCACTCGGTGAGTCGGCGCAACACGAGCTCCCGGTTCGACTCCAACACCATGTCGATGAAGTCGATCACCACGATGCCGCCGATGTCGCGGAGCCGGAGCTGACGGACGATCTCCTCCGCCGCCTCCAGGTTGTTACGGGTGACGGTCTCCTCCAGGTTGCCCCCGGAGCCGGTGTACTTACCGGTGTTGACGTCGACGACAGTCATCGCCTCGGTGCGGTCGATCACCAACGAGCCACCGGAGGGCAGGAAGACCTTACGGTCCAGACCCTTGATGATCTGCTCGTCGATCCGGTACTCGGCGAAGACGTCGCTCGTGCCGACGTGCCGACGCACCCGGTCCACCAGGTCCGGGGAGACGTGCGACAGGTACGACTCGACCATCTCGTACGACTGCTCGCCCTCGATGACCAGCTCGCGGAAGTCCTCGTTGAACAGGTCGCGGACCACCCGGATGACCAGGTCGGGCTCTCCGTAGAGCAGCACCGGAGCGCCACCCTCGGCGGCCTTGGCCTGGATGTCCTCCCACTGCGCCTGCAGACGCTTGACGTCACGGGCCAGCTCGTCCTCGGTGGCGCCCTCGGCGGCCGTACGGACGATCACGCCCGCGCCGTCCGGGACCAGCTTCTTGAGCACGTCCCGCAGCCGCTTGCGCTCGTTGTCCGGCAGCTTGCGGCTGATCCCCGACGCGTTGCCGTTGGGCACGTAGACCAGGTGCCGGCCGGAGAGCGCGATGTGGCTCGTCAACCGGGCACCCTTGTGCCCGATCGGGTCCTTGGTGACCTGGACCAGCACCGAGTCGCCGGAGCGCAGCGCCTGCTCGATCGAGCGGGCCCGCCCTTCCAGGCCGGACGTGTCCCAGTTGACCTCGCCGGCGTACAGCACCGCGTTGCGGCCCCGGCCGACGTCGACGAACGCCGCCTCCATGCTCGGCAGCACGTTCTGCACCTTGCCCAGGTACACGTTGCCGGCCATCGTGCCGGAGGAGTTACGGGTGACGTAGTGCTCGACCAGGACGCCGTCCTCCAGGACCGCGATCTGGGTACGGTCACCGCGCTGGCGGACCGCCATCACCCGGTCCACGGCCTCCCGGCGTGCCAGGAACTCCGACTCGCTCAGGATCGGCGGCCGGGTACGCCGCTGCTCCCGGCCGTCGCGGCGGCGCTGACGCTTGGCCTCCAGGCGGGTCGAGCCGGAGACGCCCTGCACCTCGTCGACCGTACGGCGCGGCTCGCGGATCTTCACCACGGTCGGGACGCCGTCGTCGGCGGTGCCCTCCGTGTCGCCCGCGCCGCGACGACGACGCCGCCGGCGACGACGGGTCAGTCCGTCGCCGCCCTCGGCCTCCTCGTCCACGTCGCCCTCGGTCTCGGCCTCGGACGTCTCTTCCTCGTCGGCCTGGGCCGCCTCCTCGGACTCCTCGTCCTCGGCGTCGTCGGCCCCGCCCTTGCCCCGGCCACGGCCACGGCGACCACGCCGGCGGCGACGGCGCGCGGCGGCGCTGTCCTCGTCGTCCTCATCCGCCTCGGTGGCCTCCTCGGCCTCCTCGACCGGTGCCTCCTCGGCCTCGACCGCCTCGATCGGCTCAACCGGCTCGGCGTCGCGGCGACCGCGCCGGCGGCGGCGGGACGGCTCGGCGGCCTCCTCGACGGCCGGCTCCTCGGCGACCGGGGCGGACTCCACCGGCCGGGTCACCGGCACGGCGTCGGGCTGGGGCGCCATGAACAGCACGGTGGGCGCGGAGAGGGCAGCCCTCCGACGACGGGTACGCGGCTGCTCCGGCTCGACCTCGGCGGGCGCGTTCGGCTCGTCGCCGACACCGGGAACTGCCACACCCGGCGGCACCTCGCCCGAGCGGTCCTGAGCCCCGCTGGTCCAGGCCAGCTCGGCGGCGGTCGCGCTCGGAAGGGTCTCCGTGTCGTCCAGCTCGGCCTCGGCCTCGCGCAGGTCGGACTCCGCGGGCTCCTCGGCGACGATCGGCTCCTCGGTCGCCGGTGGCTCCTCGGCGGCGACCGGCTGCTCGGTCGCCGGTGGCTCCTCGGTCGCGGGCGGCTCCTCGACGGCGGCCGGTGTGGCCTTCTTACGCCGGGTCCGGGTCACCTTGACCGGCGGAACCACCTCGGCCGACGCCGCCTCCGCCGAGGCGGCGACCAGCGGCTCGTCGGCGGTGGTCTCGACGGGAGTGGCCTTGCGGCGGCGCCGGGGGGTCTTCGGGGCGACGTCCAGGTCACCGGAGACCGGAGCGAAGACCTCCGCCTGCGGTGACTCGACACTGCCGGCCCCACCGGTGGTCGCCTCGACCGGCGCGTCGGTCTGCTCCGGCTGGTTGAGCGGGGCGGCCCGGCGGCGGGTCGCCCGGGTGCGCCGCACCGGGGCGGCGGGCTCGACGCTCTCCGCCCCGGTGGCGTCCTGCGGCGGTCCCACCGGAGCCGAACCGACCGCCGTGGTGCTGTCGTCGGCGGTCTCGCCGGCCGGCTGTGAACCGGTCCGTTCGCCGCCCTCGGGCTCGTTCTCGAGCATGGACGTTCTCCAGTTCTGGCTACCCCGGGCGCGGGTGAGCGCTGCCACGCAGGGTCGCCGCAAAAGTGTTTCCGCCGGGCGCGCGAGGTGCGCGACCGCCGAAGTCTGCCTGCCAGAGCACCGACCGTCGGTCAGTGCTCAACGATGGCTGCCCCGTCGCGGTCCGCATCCAACGGATCCACGATCGCACCCTGCGCGGTCAACGTGCCCTGAGCCAGCCGGGTCACCCTCGGCGAAACCGGCGGCTCCAGGTCGGCCACCACGCGGAGGCCGGAAAGGACGTCATCGGGCCGCACGGACGGGGTGACCTGCCGCACGACCAGTTCGAGTATCGCACACGGGACGTCCGGTGCCCCGGAAGGCGTCGGCGTCGGTGCTGAGGCATCGATCGACATCACGGCCGCGCGGGCGTCGAACGTCCGTCGGCCCTGCTTGGTCATCCGCTCCACCAACACCTCGTCGGCGGCGACGAAGGCATCCACAGCGGCCCGCAGCACCGCCGGGTCCACCTCGGGCATCTCGATGTGCCAGTGCGACGCCTCGATCCGGTCCGGAAGGTTGCCCCCGTCGGCGATCACGGCGTCCAGGACGTCCAGCCCGGGAGAGAGCGCGGCGTCCAACGCGGCCCGCAGCGCCTCCGGGTCGACCGGCGCCTGAAGGGCGATCTCCAGGTACTCCGCCTCGCTGGCCACGCCCGTCGGCGCGGCGCTGGCGTAGGAGATCTTCGGGTGCGGATGAAAACCCTGGGAGAAGGCGACCGGTACGGCGGCCCGGCGGAGCGCGCGCTCGAACGCCCGGGCGAAGTCCCGGTGCGACGTGAACCGCAGCGGCCCGCGCTTGGCGTAGCGGATGCGGACGCGCTGGACGACCGGCGCCTGGCCGCCCTCGGGTTGAGGCTTTCTGGCGATCGTGTGCTCCTCGGGGGTACCTGCGTGTCCACCCATCCTGGCGCAGGCGTCGTGACGGTACGCGACCGGGGCGGTCGTTCGGCGTCGACGGACGGGGGCAAAGCGGTCGCCAGGGACGTTACCGCCGCCGCGAAGGCCGACGGCCGGCCGGTGACGCGGAGGTCACCGGCCGGCCGTCACGTGTTACCGCCGTGTCGGCGGCGGGGGCGGCGGACCGCCCGGCGGGCCGTAGTTCGAGGGCGGGGCGTACCCCGGTGGGGGCGCGTACCCGGAAGGCGGCGGCGCGTAACCGGGCGGCGGCGACGGGTACGCGCCCGGATCCGCCTGGTCGAGCAGGTGATCCGGGATGTCGGCCGCCTGTGCGGCCTCCCGGCGGTAGCGACGGCGGTTCCAGATCAGGAAGACCGCCAGCCCCAGCAGTAGCACCAGCACCACGGCGATCCCGATGCCCACCACCATCACCTGCTGGTCGGTGGGGCCACCGCGGTCGCCGTGCTGGGTGACGTCGAACTCCTCGTCCGCGCCCCCGGTGCGGGCCGGACCCGGGTCGGTAGCGGCGGCCGGGTCGAGCAGTGGGTTGGCGGTGACCGGCGGCACGTTCGCGGTCAGCGCCTTCACGGGGTCGATTACCCCGAAGCCGTACTGCGGGTCCCGCCCGGCCGGGCCGGCGTCCCGCGCCGTCCGGATGATCCGGTTGATCACGCTCGGAGCGTTCAGGTCCGGGTACTTCGCCCGGATCAGCGCGGCGAGACCGGAGACGATGGCAGCCGAGTCGGAGGTGCCGTCGCCCCAGCCGTAACCGCCCTCGTTGGCGGCGTTGTAGATGCCGTCGCCGGGAGCGGCGACCACCGCCTCCGGCCCCTTGACGGAGCCGGACCAGAACGAGCCGCCCCGGGTCGTGCCGGTCACCGCGACCACACCGGGGGTGTTGGCCGGGCTGATGACGGTGGTGTCGCCCTTGGACGTGTTGCCGGCGGAGGCGATCACGACGACGTCGTGGTCCAGCGCGTACTTGATCGCGCTCACTTCCTCGGGGCTGGCGGAGCCCGGGCCACCGAAGGACATGTTGATCACTTTGGCGCCGCCGTCGACGGCCATCCGGATGCCGAGGGTCACCGCCGCGGCGGTGTTGGTCTCGCCGGCCTTCCGGAGTTTGATGGGCAGGATCTTCGCACCGGGGGCGATGCCGTCCACCCCGTCCCGGCCACCGCTCTTCGCCGCGATGATGCCGGCCATGTGCGTGCCGTGCCCCTCCTCGTCGGTCCGGCCGTCGCCGGAGCCGCCGTAGCTGCGACCGCCGGCCAGCACCTGACCGCGCAGGTCCGGGTGGGTGGCCTCGACACCGGTGTCGAGCACGGCCACGACCACGCCCCGCCCGGTCGAGATCTCGTGCGCCTGGTCGATGCGGAGTTCGTCCAGATACCACTGCTCGGCCCGCCGGGGTGCGGCGGCCGCCGGTTGGGCGGCTCCCACCACCAGGAACCCGGCCAGCAGGCTGGCGATCACCGGTCGGAGGCTGCCGACGTTCACAGTCATCATTCCGTCCTCAGCGAAGGACACCCGGAGACGCCCCGTCACCAGGGCCCCACGGATCGTCGTCCTCAGTCAACCACGACGAGTGCTCCGAGCCGCTGCCGCCGCCGTGCCCGGCCCCGCCCGCGCCGCCCATCATGCCGCCGCCCATCATCCCGGCACCGCCGATGCCACCAGCGCCACGCGCGCCGCCCGGCATCCCGGCGCCGCTCGCGCCGGCAGCGGTGCGGAGTGCGTTCGCCGCACTGGTCATCGGTGGCAGCTTGCCGTTGCCGCCACCCACCATGCCGGGGATGCCGCCGACGCCGATCCCTCCCGCACCCAGCCCGCCACCGGCGCCGATCCCACCGGCCGAGCCCACGCCGGGCCCACCCCCGAAACCACCGCCGGCGCCACCGAGACCGGCGCTGCCGACCCCGGTGCCACCGAGGCCGCCGCCGATGCCGCCGATGCTGCTCGGGCTCGCCCCGGCCAGCCCGCTGCTGTAGCCGTCGTCGCCATCCGGATAGCCGGAGCCGGTCGACGGGGGCGTGAACTGGCCGGTGCCGGGGGCCGAACCGTCGCCGATCCCGCCGGGCCCGGTCGGCGAGAACGGGCCGACGCCGGACGTCGGACCGCCCACCTCGCCGATGCCCGGTGGCCGGCTGCCGATGGTGGGGCCGCCGCCACCGATGTCGGGCTTACCGCCGAACTCGCCTCCACCGATGTCGGGCCGCCCGGTCGGCGGAACCCGGGTGTCGCGACGGAAGTCGTCCCTCATGTCCGTGTTGGGCGCGACAACGGTGAGCTTCGGACGCTCCGCGTACACAGCTGCGGGCAGCGGCGACATGGCCGCGTGGGCCGCCTGCTGGTTGTCCCGGTACCAGTTGTCCAGATGGGACTTGGTGTCCCACCAGCCTCCCCGCTTCTGGTCGCCGGCCTGCCCGTCGACCTTCATCGTCGCTTCCAGGTCGTCGGCCTTGTCGCGGAACGCGCCGTCGGCGTACGACGCCGGGTTGTTCTGGTAGTCCTGCCGCAGGGCGGCGAGGAAGCCGGACGAGCTCTCGCCGTCGCGGGCGTCGTCGAGCTCGGTGCCGTTGGGCAGGCTCCACTCGTTGATGCCGAAGTCGTCCATCAGCGGAATCGGGATCGTGGAGACCGACTTGCGGATGTCGCCCTCGATCCGGATCAGGGCGCCACTGACGTTCGTCGCGTCGGTGATCAGATCCTCGATCTGCTTGCCGATCGTGCTCAGGTGCTCGCGGTACGCGTCACCACCGCTGCCCTTCCAACCGGCGAGCATCCCGGGCAGGCCGCCGACGTGCGGGCGTTCCTGACCCGTCGCGACCGGCCCGACGAACGATCGGCCGACCAGCGCGTCGCGCAGGTGTTGCAGACCGGTGGAGAGGTTGTTCCAGCCCGCTCCGACCGAACCGACGGTCTCCGGGTCCGCGGAGAGCGTCACCTCGCGGACACACCGCTCCCAGGTTCCTCCAGCCATGACCGTCCCCCTCAGGCCGTGTACGGGTAGGTGGGCGCGCCGCCGGCGGTGGGCGGCGGTGCGGCGGACTCCAGCAGTCGCTCGATCTCCTTGCCGTTGGCCGCGTTACGCGCCTCGGTGTCGCGGAACGCCTTGGCGATCTCCTCGGTGCCCTGCTTCAGCGCGGCGAGCTTCTGGGTGAGCGTCGTGAGGTGCGCCTCCATGTTGCCCGTGGAGGTGGTCAGCGCCGCCCACTGCATGCGGGCGTCCTCGTACGCCCCGAAGGGGGTGCCGTTCGGAACGGTCTGGGCGTTGTTGCTGTCGCCCTTCATCCGTTCCTTGATGCGCTCCATCTCGTAGCTGAGGGTGTCCTCGACGTACTGCTTCAGGCGTTCGACGTACGCCGCCGCGGCGTCCAGGTCCTCGACGCTGACGTGCAGATCGCCGGTGCTCGGCGGCGGGATGCTCCCCATGCGATTCCTCCCCCGTTCCCGACCCGCCGGGTCGGTCCATGTCAGACGCAGCGTATCGAAGTCTGACCAAGTCGGGGCAGCCCCCGTTCGCCGTCGACACACACCCACAGGTGGCGGTGACGCGGCGCGGAGCCCGACCGACACCAACGGGCCCGCGAGACGCGGACCCGTTGGACGACATCGGAAGTGGAGAGTAGCGGGCAGCGCCTCCGGGCGCCGCCCCGCCGGCGAGGTCAGGCCCCGCCGGTCGGCACCTTCATGCCGTTGCCACCCACCGGGGTGAGCGGCAGCAACTTCTTGCCGGTGGGGCCGATCTGGATCTCGGTGTCCATCGACGGGCAGACTCCACAGTCGAAGCAGGGCGTCCACCGGCAGTCGTCCTGCTCGAAACCGCTGACCGAGTCCTGCCAGTCCTGCCAGAGCCAGTCCTTGTCGAGGCCCGAGTCGAGATGGTCCCAGGGCAGGACCTCCAGCTCCTCGCGCTGCCGGGTGGTGTACCAGTCGAGGTCCACCCCGAACGCGGGCAGCGTCTCGGCCGCCGCGTCCACCCAGCGCTGGTAGGAGAAGTGCTCGCTCCACCCGTCGAACCGGCCGCCGTTCTCCCACACCCTGCGGATGACCGAGCCGACCCGCCGGTCGCCCCGGGACAGCAGACCTTCGATGAGCGACGGCTCGCCGTCGTGGTAGCGGTAGCCGATGGCGCGGCCCAACGAGCGGTCCGAGTTGATCGCCTGCTTGAGGATCTTGAGTCGGTGGTCGATGACCTCCGGACGCTCCATGGCGGCCCACTGGAACGGGGTGTGCGGCTTCGGCACGAACCCGCCGATCGAGACGGTGCAGCGGATGTCCTTGGAACCGGTGGCGGCCCGACCGGCCCTGATCACCTCGTGCGCCATCTCCGCGATCTCGAGGACGTCCTCGTCGGTCTCGGTGGGCAGGCCGCACATGAAGTAGAGCTTCACCTGCCGCCAGCCGTTGCTGTAGGCGGTGACGACGGTGCGGATCAGGTCTTCCTTCGACACCATCTTGTTGATGACCTTGCGGATCCGCTCGGACCCGCCCTCCGGGGCGAAGGTCAGACCGGTACGCCGCCCGTTGCGGGACAGCTCCTGCGCGAGGTCGATGTTGAAGGCGTCCACCCGGGTCGAGGGCAGCGACAGCGAGACGTTGGTGCCCTCGTACTGCTGGGCGAGGCCCGAGCACATGTCGCCGATCTCCGAGTGGTCCGCCGAGGAGAGCGACAGCAGGCCCACCTCGGAGAAGCCGGAGAACTCCAGGCCCTCGCGGACCATCTGCCCGACCGTGGTGATCGACCGCTCCCGCACCGGACGGGTGATCATGCCCGCCTGGCAGAACCGGCAGCCCCGGGTGCAGCCCCGGAAGATCTCCACCGCGTACCGCTCGTGCACCGTCTCGGCCAGCGGCACGAGGGGCTTCTTCGGGTACGGCCAGGCGTCCAGGTCCATCGTCGTGCGCTTGTGCACCCGGAACGGCACGTCCGCCCGGTTCGGCACGACCCGCTGGATGCGCCCGTCCGGCAGGTAGTCGACGTCGTAGAAGCGCGGCACGTAGACGCTCTCGGTGCGGGCGAGCCGCAACAACAGCTCGTCACGCCCACCCGGGGAGCCCTCGGCCTTCCACTCCCGGACGATCGCGGTGATCTCCAGAACCGCTTCCTCGCCGTCACCGAGCACCGCGGCGTCGATGAAGTCGGCGATCGGCTCCGGGTTGAACGCGGCGTGCCCACCGGCCACGATCACCGGGTCGGCGTCGGTGCGGTCGGCGGCCAGCAGCGGAATGCCGGCCAGGTCGATCGCGGTGAGCATGTTGGTGTAGCCCAGCTCGGTCGAGAAGGAGAGACCGAACACGTCGAAGTTGCGGACCGACCGGTGCGCGTCGACGGTGAACTGGGGCACCCCGTGCGTACGCATCAGGTTCTCCAGGTCCGGCCAGACCGCGTACGTCCGCTCGGCGAGGGTGTCGGGCAGCTCGTTGAGCACCTCGTAGAGGATCTGCACGCCCTGGTTGGGCAGGCCCACCTCGTACGCGTCGGGATACATCAACGCCCAGCGCACGGCTGCCGCATCCCAGTCCTTGGTGACCGCGCCCAACTCGCCCCCGACGTACTGGATGGGCTTGGAGACCTGGGGCAGCAGCGGCTCGAGCTGGGACCAGACCGAATGGGTGGCGGCCGCGCGCGGCGTCAAGGACGGGGCACTCATGATGCCCAAGGGTACGCGCCCGTCCGGCGGTGGCGACGCGGTACTAACCTCGGACCGGCGCGAGAGGAGATTGCCGCGATGCCCGAGCCTCAGCCGGGAGCACGGCCGGCCGACGGGAGCACCCCGGGCACACCGCCGGACCGCGATCCGGCGGCCGCCGACAAGCCGACCTCCCCACCCGTACCGTCGGACCAGCCGGAACCCTCGACGCAGCCCACGGCTGCCGACCGACCGGAGCCGGCGGACCAGCCGGAGGCCACCGCCACCGAGGACGTTCCCGCGCCCCGGTGGAGCGGCTCGGCCTCGGTGCCGCCCCCGTTGCCGCGCCGACCCGCCTGGGGTGAGTCGGCCGAGCCGACGCCGCCGCAGGCCGTGCCCGTCGGGCCGCCGGAGCACCAGACCCCGGTCGACCCGTGGGCCGGGGTGGACACCGGCGGCTGGGACCTGCCCTCCGCCGAGTTGCCTCCGCTGCCCCCGACGACGCCCTACCCGGTGCCGCCGGCGACTCGGCAGTGGTCCGGTCCGCCCGCTCCCCCGGTCGGGTCGCACCCGGTGCCGCCGGTCGCTCCGGTGCCGCCGCCGGCCGCCCCGGTGCCGCCGCCGGCCGCCAGGCCCACGATGCCGAGCCGACCGATGTCGCCGCCTCCACCGCCGCCCGCACCGGCCAGGCCTCCGAAGCAGCGCCGCGGCGGCCGGTCCAGCACACCACCGGCGGCGCCCGCTCCGGGCCAGCCGACCACCAAGGGGTACGCGCCGGCCCGTCGGCGTCGCCGCTGGCCGTGGCTGCTGCTGCTCACGCTGGCGTGCTGCTGCGGCTGCCCCGCCTACTACGGCTTCCCGATCTCGGCCCAGTACCCGGCCCGCGCGGCGCTGCCGGAGCAGATCGAGGACCTCACACTGCGTCAGGACAACCGGAGCGCGGAGACCGCGAAGCAACTGGAGAACGAGGTACGCGACGAGCACCTGCTGGCCGAGGACACGTTCGCCGGCGTCTACTCCACGACGAACGGCAAGCGGGTGACCCTCTTCGGCGGCACCGGGTTCCGGTTGACCCCGGAGGCGGACGCGGAGGCCGAGATCAGCCGACTCGCCGACCGGTACGCGCTGGCGGCGGCCGAGACCGTCGACACCGGTGTCCGGGGACGGCACGAGCGTTGCGCCGTCGGCCGGGCCGACGGCAGCGACGTGGTGGTCTGCACCTCGGTCGACCACGGCAGCATCGCCACCGGCGTGTTCACCCGGCTCTCCGTCACCGACAGCGCCACCCTGCTGAACACTCTGCGTATCCAGATTGTCCAGCCTGAGCGAGGCTGAGCCACACCACGGGCCGCCGACCAGCACCGCTGGCGTGTCGGCGGTGACGCCGCGTCAGGTCGCGCCCAGACGACACACTCCATCGGGCGATGGCCGAACGCCGGCCACCGAACGCGAGAGGCCGACCACAGAAAGTGAGGCCCGCCGACGGGTCACGCGTCGCGGGTCGGGTCCGGGTGGGCGCGGGGCGGGGCGTAGCGGGGTACGTACTCCTGGCCGGTGAGCTTCTGGATCTCGCTCATCATCTCGTCGGTCATCTGCCGCAGCGAGGTCCGGTCGTCCGGTCGGCCGGTGAAGTCCAACGGCTTGCCGAAGCGAACGGTGATCTTGGCAGTGCCGGGGCGGGGCACCCGGGCGCCGATCGGCTGCGCCTTGTCCGTGCCGATCATGCCGACCGGGATGATCGGCACACCGGCGGCGATCGCCAGCCGGGCCGCGCCGGTGCGGCCCCGATAGAGCTTGCCGTCCGGCGAACGGGTGCCCTCCGGGTAGACCACCACCAGGTCACCGCCCTTGAGCGCCGGGATCGCCGCGTCGAACGCGGACAGCGCGGCACGGCCGCCGGCCCGCTCGACGGGAATGGCGCCGAGGCCGGTGAGGACGAACTTCGAGATCGCGCCCTTCACCCCGGTGCCGTTGAAATACTCCGACTTGGCCCAGAACGCCAGGTGTCGGGGCACGACCGTGCCGAGGAACAGTTCGTCGGCCACCGAGAGGTGGTTGCCGGCGAAGATCGCGCCGCCGGTCTCCGGCACGTGTTCCAGACCCTCCACGGTCGGGCGGAACGCCACCCGCAGCGTGGGGCCCACGGTCAGCTTGCCGATGGTGTAGAGCAGCGGCACTGGTCCTCCGGCAGATGAAATGCGAGCAGGCGGTGTCACCGTAGCGGACGCCTCCACACCCCGCAGACGGAGGTGTGGAGGCGTCCGCGTCCGCGCGTTACGACCGGCGGACGGTGACCGTGATCTGCTCGCCCTCGCCGACCTCACCGGCGAAACCGTCGAGCCCCTCGGCGAAGTCCACCGAGTCGGCCAGCACCTCGCCGGAGACGAAGTCGACGTACGCCGACACGGCGGCGCGCACCTCCTCGGACGCCGACACCGACACCACGATCCGGTCCGACACGTCCAGGTCGGCGTCCCGGCGGGCCTGCTGCACCACCCGCACCACGTCGCGGGCCAACCCCTCGGCGGCCAACTCCGGGGTCACCTCGGTGTCCAGCACCACCACACCCTCACCGCCCGGCAGGGGCGCGGAGTGCTCGGCGTCGGCGGCGACCAGCCGCAGCTCGTACTCGCCTTCGGCGAGGGTGACACCGGCGGCCACCGGGGCGCCGTCGACCAGCTCCCAGTCGCCCGCCTTCACCGCCTTGATCACCTGCTGCACCTGCTTGCCGACCCGCGGGCCGAGCGCCCGGGGCACCACCGTCAACACCTGCTCGCAGTACGCGGACAGCTCCGCGCTGAACTCCACCGCCTTCACGTTGACCTCGTCGGCGACCAGGTCGGCGAACGGGCGCAGCTGCTCCGCCGCCGGCGAGGCCACGGTGAGGCTCGCCAGCGGCAGCCGCACCCGCAGACCCTTGGCCTTGCGCAACGACAGCGCCGCCGACGCGACCGCCCGTACGTTGTCCATCGCTGCCACGAGATCGTGGTCGGCGGGGAACTCCTCCGCCGACGGCCAGTCGGTCAGGTGCACCGACCGCTCACCGGTCAGGCCACGCCAGATCTCCTCCGCGGTCAGCGGCGCGAGCGGCGCCACCACCCGGCTGAGCGTCTCCAGCACGGTCCAGAGCGTGTCGAACGCGTCGACGTCACCGGACCAAAACCGGTCCCGGGACCGGCGCACGTACCAGTTGGTGAGCGCGTCCAGGTAGGACCGGACGGTCGCGCAGGCGCCGGAGATGTCGTACGCGTCCATCTGCGCGCTGACAGTCGACACCAGCTCGTTCGTCTTCGCCAGGATGTACCGGTCCAGCAGGGTGCCCGCGGCGTCCGCGCCGCCGGTCGGCTCAGCGTCGGTCTTCCGCTTGGCCCGGTATCCGTCGGCGTTGGCGTAGAGCGTGAAGAAGTACCAGACGTTCCACAGCGGCAGCAGCACCTGCCGGACCGCGTCCCGGATGAGCGTCTCCGTCACCGCCATGTCCCCACCCCGCAGCACCGGTGAGGACATCAGCATCCACCGCATCGCGTCCGACCCGTACGAGTCGAAGACGTGGTAGACGTCCGGGTAGTTGCGCAGGCTCTTGGACATCTTGCGCCCGTCCGAACCGAGCAGGATGCCGTGGCTCAGGCAGTTGCGGAACGCCGGCCTGTCGAACAGCGCGGTGGCCAGCACGTGCATCGTGTAGAACCAGCCACGGGTCTGCCCGATGTACTCGACGATGAAGTCACCCGGGTAGTGGTGCTCGAACCAGTCCGCGTTCTCGAACGGGTAGTGCACCTGGGCGAACGGCATCGACCCGGACTCGAACCAGCAGTCCAGCACCTCCGGCACCCGACGCATCATCGACTGACCGCTCGGGTCATCCGGGTTGGGGCGGACCAGGTCGTCCACCGCCGGCCGGTGCAGGTCGCTCAGGCGTACCCCGAAGTCCCGCTCGATGTCCGCCAGCGATCCGTAGACGTCCAGTCGCGGGTAGTTCGGGTCGTCGGACTTCCACACCGGGATGGGCGAGCCCCAGAACCGGTTGCGGCTGATCGACCAGTCCCGGGCGTTGGCCAGCCACTTGCCGAACGAGCCGTCCTTGATGTGCCCCGGCGTCCAGTTGATCTCCTGGTTCAGCTCGACCATCCGGTCCCGGAACTGGGTCACCGCGACGAACCACGACGACACCGCCTTGTAGACCAGTGGGGTGTCGCAGCGCCAGCAGTGCGGGTACGAGTGGGTGTAGGTGTCCTGCTTGAGCACCACCCCCCGCTCCTTCAGCTCCCGGATCACCGGCTTGTTGACGTCGAAGACCTGCTCACCCTGGTACGGCGGGACAAGCGCGGTGAACCGGGTGTGGTCGTCGACGGTGACGATGGTGGGGATGCCGGCGGCGTTGCAGACGTTCTGGTCGTCCTCGCCGAACGCCGGGGCCAGGTGCACGATCCCGGTGCCGTCCTCGGTGGTGACGAACTCCGCGCCGAGCACCTGGTAGGCGTTGTCGCCAGCCTGCTCGACGAGGAAGTCGAACAGCGGCGTGTAGCGACGTCCGACCAGGTCCCGGCCGTACACCGTGCCGAGGAGCTCGTACCCGTCCAGCTCCTTGGCGTACGCGCCGAGCCGCGCGGCCCCGACCACGAAGCGGTCCCCGTCGCGCTCCAGCACCGCGTACTCGATGTCGGGGCCGACGGCGAGCGCCAGGTTCGACGGCAGGGTCCACGGCGTGGTGGTCCAGACACCCAGCTTGACCGGTCCACGCACCAGCTCCGGGGCGGACTCGTCGGCGGTCAGCCCGAACCACACCGACAGCGTCGGGTCGTGCCGGTCCCGGTAGACGTCGTCCATCCGGGTCTCGGTGTTCGACAGCGGCGTCTCGCACCGCCAGCAGTACGCCAGCACCCGGAAACCCTCGTAGATCAGACCCTTGTCGTGCAGGGTCTTGAAGGCCCACATGACGCTTTCCATGTAGTCCAGGTCGAGGGTCTTGTAGTCGTTGGTGAAGTCGACCCAGCGGGCCTGCCGGTTGATGTACCGCTCCCAGTCCTGGGTGAACTCCAGCACCGAGGTGCGGCAGGCCTCGTTGAACCGGGCCACGCCCAGGTCGATGATCTCCGCCTTGCTGGTGATGCCGAGCTGCTTCTCCGCCACCACCTCGGCGGGCAGGCCGTGACAGTCCCACCCGAAGCGGCGCTCGACGTGCCGCCCCCGCATGGTCTGGTAGCGCGGCACCACGTCCTTGACGTACCCGGTGAACAGGTGCCCGTAGTGCGGCAGGCCGTTGGCGAACGGCGGGCCGTCGTAGAAGACGTACTCGTTCTTGCCGTCGGTCCCGGCGGGACGGGCCTCGACGCTGGCCTCGAAGGTCTTGTCGGCCGTCCAGTGCTCCAGCACCCGGCGCTCGACCGCGGGCAGGTCCGGGCTCGCCGGGACACCGGCGGCGGTCGGGTCGTGCAACGGATAGGCCATCGGGGGTCGCTCTCCTCGCAGCTCACTGTTCGTGGGTCTGCGAGGACGAACCTTCCGGGGTACGCCTCGAACGACGCTCCCCGGGTGGCCCGCGGTACCACCCCGCTTGGCGGTCAGGATCGACCGCCCGCTCATTGCCGGCTGTGACGGGCCGCACCCGTCCGGTTCTACTGAGCCGGTCGCCCGGCCGTTCTTCCGGAGGCTCACCGGTGATGGCCGGGTCATCGCCTTACGGTGCTCAACGATACAAGACCCACCCGCCGGCCCGCCGCCGAGTAATCGGTGCGGGCATGAGCGGGCTCACACCTGCGGCTGTCACAGCCGGCCCCGGTCGATCCGTCGTCTCGGTGTCGGAACCGATCAGGGAGGTAGCCATGCAGCGGATGAACGCGGCCGAGGTCGCGCCACAGGGGTACCAGGCCGTGCTGGGGCTGGAGAAGTACGTCCGGACGAACGTCGACCACACAGTGCTGGAACTGGTCAAGCTGCGGGCGTCGATGATCAACGGGTGTGCGTTCTGCGTCGACATGCACAGCCGGGAGGCGCTCGGCGCCGGCGAGTCGAGCCGGCGGCTCTTCGCGGTGGCCGCCTGGCGGGAGGCGCCGTTCTTCGACGAGCGGGAGCGGGCCGCGTTGGCGCTCACCGACGCGGTCACCAAGCTCGGTGAGCACGGCGTGCCGGACGACGTGTGGGACACCGCCGCGAAGGTCTGGTCGGAGAAGGAACTTGCCGACCTGATCCTGGCCATTGCCACAATCAACGTGTGGAACCGAATCGCCGTGACGACGCGCTCGGAGCCTCCGGCGCAGGTGTGACGACCGAAGCGGGGCAGGCGGCCGGTGCGCTCCAGGCGCACCGGCCGATGCTGCTCGGGCTCGCGTACCGCCTGCTCGGCAGCCGTCACGACGCCGAGGACGTGCTCCAGGAGGCGTACCTGCGCTGGTTGGGCGTGGACCGCTCGACGGTGGCCGAGCCACGCCGCTACCTGTCCCGGGTCGTCACCCGGCTGGCCCTGGACCGGCTGCGGGCGCGGCAGGCGAGCCGCGAGACGTACGTCGGGCCGTGGCTGCCCGAGCCGGTGCCGACCGAGCCTTCGCCGTTCGGACCGCTGGACCGCGCCGAGCTGCGCGACTCGCTCTCCACCGCGCTGCTGCACGTCCTGGAACGGCTCACCCCGCCGGAGCGTGCCGTGTACGTCCTGCACACCGCCTTCGACCTGCCGTACGCCGAGATCGCGGAGGTCCTGGACCGGACCCCGGAGGACTGCCGGCAGTTGCACCACCGGGCGGTTTCCCGGGTACGCCAGGAGCAGCGACGGTTCACCGCCAGCCGCTCGGAGCGAGAGCGCCTGCTGGACGCGTTCCTCGCCGCCGCCCGCGACGGTGACCTGGCGACGTTGACCAACCTGGTCGCCGCGGACGCCACCGCGTGGAACGACGGCGGTGGCCGGGCACGGGCCGCCCGCAACCCGGTCAACGGGGCGGACCGGGTCGCCCGCTTCTTCGCCGGGATCTACGGCCCCGCCCGGGAATGGTCGTTTCGCCGGCTGGAGCTGAACGGCGAACCCGCCGCCCTGCTCACCCGCGCCGACGGCAGCCGTTACGCGCTGACCGTCGCCGCGGCCGACGGCCGGATCACCGGCATCTACGTGGTGGGCAACCCGGCGAAGCTGCCGCCGACCAGCTGAACCCGACGGTCGTCCCGGCAGGCCTGGTCAGCCCAGCTCGGGGAACCAGAGGGCGATCTCGCGCTTGGCGCTGTCCGGAGAGTCGGAGGCGTGCACCAGGTTCTCCCGGTTGGACAGGGACAGGTCACCGCGGATGGTGCCGGCGGCGGCCTTCCGGCCGTCGGTCGCGCCGACCAGCCCGCGGACCACGTCGATGACCTGGTCACCGGAGAGCACCAGGGCGACCAGCGGGCCGCCGGTCATGAAGTCCTTCAACGGCGGGTAGAACGCCTTGTCGACGTGCTCGGCGTAGTGCTCGTCGGCGAGCGCCGCGTCCATCGTCCGGTGCGCCATCGCGTCGATCCGCAGCCCCTTGCGCTCGAAGCGGGAGAGGACCTCGCCGACCAGGCCGCGGCGTACCGCGTCGGGCTTGATCAGAACGAGGCTGCGCTCATCCGGGCTGTTGGTGGACACGCTGGGTTCCTCCTGTACGCGTTACACGCTTGAGATCGGTACGGTCAGCCTAGCGACCCGGTCCCGGCGCCGGCGCGGCGGCCGGTCTTTCCCCCGGTGGCCGATCCGGCCTAGCCTGGCCCTGACCCCCGGGAGGTCCACTGTGGCGAATGGCGGGAACCGGCCCATCGCGCCGGTACGCAAACTGATCGGCACGGTGCTGGGCACCGTGGCCACCTTCGTCGTCCTCTTCGGGCTGGGCATGACCAGCTGGGCCATCGTGGCTCTCGGGGTCGCCCTGCTGGTGCTGGCCATCGCCCTGGCGACCGTCCGCGGCGGCGGGCGCACCTGGGTGGTCGGCGTCGGGCACGTGCACAGCGCCTCCGAACCACCCACCCAGTACGCGTTCGGCCGCTGTGAACTCCAACTGGTCATCGACGCGCCCGGCCTGCCACCACGATCCAAGAAGATCATCGAACCTCGGGTGCCGGTCTCCAAGTGGCCGTCGCTGGGCCAGACCCTGCCGATCCGGGTCGCGCTGGACGACCAGCGGCACGTCAAGGTCCTCTGGGACGAGGTGCCGACCCACGCCGAGACCGCCGCCGCCGTCGCCGACCTCCCGCCGGAGTTCGCCGACGCGGACGCGATGGACGAGGTGTTGATCCAGCAGGATGCCCCGCCGTGGGCCGACCGCGCGCCGGACGACGACTTCCGGGACGACTTCCGCGACCCGCACGGCGACCCCTTCCGCGACCCGCACGGCGACCCGGTGCGCCCCGATCCCCTGCGCTCCGATCCCCTGCGGGACGACCCGGCCGTCGCCTCCGAGGAGCGCGAGCCGGTGGTCGTGCACCAGACCCCGGGCGGCCCGGTGTTGGAGGGCGTCCTCGTCGAACCCCAGGCCGGCGGCCTGCCCCGGCGGGCCACCCCGGCACCACGCACCGCCCCCGAGGAGCGCTTCGACGAGCCCGACGCCGACCGTTACGAGCCCTCGCGGGACCACCTGTCGACTTCGGATCCCGTGGACCCGCCGCCCGCGCAGCGCACCGACCCGCTCAGCGCCCAACGGTCCGACCCACCGCCCGCGCAGCGGTCCGGAACGGGCACGACCGACCCACTGGATCCACTCGACCTGCCGCTGGACGACCCCTCCACCGCCCGGGCGGGCCGCGAGACCGTGAGCGCCGAGGACCTGGACCGGGCGATCTTCGGGTTCGACACGGCGTCGGCCACGGACCCGACCGCGCCGATCAGCGGGGTCGGGCTCACCCTGCTGGTGACAGACCTGTCCCGGTCGCTCGGCTTCTACCGCGACATGCTCGGCTTCACTGAGGTCGACCAGGGCGCTCACAACGCCGTACTCGCCTCCGGCACGACCCGACTCGTCCTCCGCGAGGTGACCGGGGCGGCGCCGATCAGCCGCCGGCTGGTGCACGTCAACCTCGAGGTGAACGACATCGAAGCGGCGTACGAGCGACTCCGTGAAACGGGCGTCCGCTTCACGTACGCGCCCCGGGTCGTCAACCGGGGCACCAAGCTGGAGGTGTGGGCGGCGGCGTTCCGTGACCCCGACGGCCACGGCATCGCCCTCACCCAGTGGCGCGAACGCGCCGACGCCTGACCCGCCCGCGCTCGCCTCGGCTGACGCGGCCCGCGTCAGCCGAGGATGACCCGACGAACGTGCAGCGCGTACGCCCAGACCAGGGCGAAGATGATGCCCAGCCCGAACAGCGACCAGTGCAGCAGACCACCGAGGATCAGCAGGCCCTGGAGCACGGTGCCGGCGTTCCAGGCCCACGGTCGCCGCATCATGCCGGCGAGCACGACGGCGGCCACCGCCAGTGCCACCACCGCACCGATCGCGGCGCCGCTCAGGTCACCGCCGACCACTCGTACCGGCTGGATCGCCAGCAACAGCACCAGGGCCTCCAGGGCGAGGGTCCCCGCGCCCAGGCCGCGTACCGCCGCCTCCGGGTTGCGCAACCCGGAGCGGCGCGGCTGTCCCGCGACGGGCTCCTCCACCGGCTGGTCGGCCGGTGCGCCCGCCCCGGCCTGCCCGGTCGGTTCGTCGGTGGCGTGCGGGTCCCGCTCCGGACCGCTCATCGCTTCAGCAGCCGGCGGGCGTCCGCGACCGTGACCACCGACCCGGTGACGAGGACCCCGACACCGCTGAGCTCCCCGGGGACGTCCTCCTCGGCCAGCGCCACCGCGAGCTCGATCGCGTCCGGTATCTCCTCGGCCGACTCCACCCGCTCCTCGCCGAACACCTCGGCGGCCAGCGCGGCGAGTTCCGCCACCGGCATCGCCCGTGGCGAGCTGTTGCGGGTGACCACCACCAGGTCGGCCACCGGCTCCAGCAGCTCGAGCAGGGCCTCCGCGTCCTTGTCGGCGAGGACGCCGACCACCGCCACCAGCTTGCTGAAGGCGAACTCCTCCTGCAGGGCGGTGACGGTCGCGGCCATGCCGTGCGGGTTGTGCGCGCCGTCCAGCAGCACGGTCGGGGCGCTACGGACCCGCTCCAGCCGCCCGGGGGAACTGGCCGAGGCGAAGCCCTCCCGAACCGCCTCGATGTCGAGCTGCCGGCGGGCCCCCGCACCCAGGAACGCCTCCACGGCGGCGAGCGCCACCGCGGCGTTCTGCGCCTGGTGGGCACCGTGCAGCGGTACGAACACGTCGTCGTACACGCCGCCGAGGCCCTGGATGCTGAGCACCTGGCCGCCGACCGCGACCGCCCGGCGCAGGACGCCGAACTCGCCGCCCTCCCGCGCGATGGTGGCCCCGACCTCGGCGCAGCGTTCCAAAAGTGGCCGCGCCGCCTCCTCCTCCTGAGCGGCCGCGATCACCGTGGCGCCCGGATGGATGATGCCGGCCTTGGCCAGCGCGATGTCCTGGAGGGTGTCGCCGAGCCACTCGGTGTGGTCCAGCCCGATCGGGGTGATCACGCAGACGCCGGCCTGGATCACGTTGGTGGCGTCCTCGGCGCCGCCGAGTCCCACCTCGACGACGGCGATGTCGACAGGCGCGTCGGCGAACGTGGCGAACGCCAGCGCCGTGGTCATGTCGAAGTACGTCAGCGGCTCGTCCGACCGCGCGTCGACCAACTCGGCCAGCGGCTTGATCTCCTGGTAGACCGACGCGAACCGCTCCTCGCTGACCGGCTCCCCGTCCAGGCTGATCCGCTCCCGCACGGTCTCCAGGTGCGGGCTGGTGTAGCGGCCGGTGTGCAGCCCGAACGCCCGCAGCAGCGAGTCGATCATCCGCGCGGTGGAGGTCTTGCCGTTGGTGCCGGTCAGGTGGATCGAGGGGTACGCCCGCTGCGGGCTGCCGAGCAGGTCGAGCAGCGACTCGATCCGGTCCAGCTCGAAGACCATGCGGGTGAAACCACGGGCGTTCAGCTCCGCCTCGGCGGCGGCGAAATCGGTACGGTCGGTCACGAGGACAGTGTCTCCAGAGCAGCGTCGATCCGGACCAGGTCGGCCTCGGCGGTGGCGAGCCGGTCACGGATCTTGGCGACCACCGGCTCGGGGGCCTTGCCGACGAAGGCGGGGTTGTCGAGCTTCGCCCGCGCCTGCGCGACCTCCTTCTCGGCAGCCGCACGGTCCTTGGTCAGCCGGGCCCGCTCGGCGGCCACGTCGATCGACCCCCGGGTGTCCAACGCGACACCCACCTCGCCGGGCATGGCCAGCGTGGCGCTGGCCTGGAAGTCGTCACCCGCCGGGTCCAGCCGGACCAGTGAACGGATCAGCGGCTCGTGGGCAGCGATGCCCGCACCGGCCAGCCCGTCGAGGCGGGCCGCCACCCGCTGCGTCGGACGCAGCCCCTGGTCCGAACGGAATCGACGGATCTCGGTGACCACCCGCTGCACGCTCGCCAGCTCGGCCTCGGCGGCGTCGTCGACCAGCGCGCGGTCGGCCACCGGCCAGGCAGCGGCCTGCACCGTCTCGCCGCCCGTCAACGCGAGCCACAGCTCCTCGGTGACGAACGGGATGACCGGGTGCAGCAGCCGCAGCAGCTGGTCGAGCACGTGCCCGAGCACCCGGCGGCTGACCTCCGCCCGCTCACCGCCCTCGGCGAGCACCGGCTTGCTCAGCTCGACGTACCAGTCACAGACGTCGTCCCAGGCGAAGTGGTAGAGCAGGTCGCACACCTTCGCGAACTCGTACGCCTCGAACTGCTCGTCGACCTCGGCGGTGACGTGCGCCAGCCGGGACAGGACCCACCGGTCGACGGTGGAGAGCTGCTCGACGGGCGGCAGGTCGCCGGTCGTGTGCGCGCCGTTCATCAGGGCGAACCGGGTGGCGTTCCAGAGCTTGTTGCAGAAGTTCCGCGAGCCCTGGCACCACTCCTCGCTGACCGGCACGTCCTGGCCGGGGTTGCCGCCCCGAGCGAGGGTGAACCGGGTGGCGTCGGCGCCGTACCTGTCGATCCAGTCCAGCGGGTCGACCACGTTGCCGAACGACTTCGACATCTTCTTGCCGAACTGGTCGCGCACCATGCCGTGCAACGCGACCACGTCGAACGGCGGTCGGCCGTCCATCGCGTACAGGCCGAACATCATCATCCGGGCGACCCAGAAGAACAGGATGTCGTACCCGGTGACCAGCACACTGGTCGGGTAGAACTTCGCCAGTTCCGGGGTCTGCTCAGGCCAGCCGAGGGTGGAGAACGGCCACAGGCCGCTGGAGAACCAGGTGTCCAGGACGTCCTCGTCCTGGTGCCAGCCCTCACCGGTCGGCGGCGTCTCGTCCGGGCCGACGCAGACGATCTCGCCCGCCGGGCCGTACCAGACCGGGATGCGGTGCCCCCACCACAGCTGGCGGGAGATGCACCAGTCGTGCATGTTGTCGACCCAGGCGAAGTAGCGCTTGGCCAACTCGGCCGGCTCGATGCGGACCCGGCCGTCGCGCACCGCGTCACCGGCGGCCTGCGCGAGCGGGGCGGTGTTGACGAACCACTGCAGCGACAGCCGCGGCTCCACAGTCGTCTTGCAGCGCGAGCAGTGCCCGACCGCGTGCACGTACGGGCGCTTCTCGGCGACGATCAGACCCTGCTCCCGCAACGCCGCGACGATCGCGGGCCGCGCCTCGAACCGGTCCAGCCCCTCGAACGGGCCGGGCACGGTGATCACACCGCGCTCGTCCATCACGGTCAGCGCGGGCAGGTCGTGCCGCTGGCCGATCTCGAAGTCGTTCGGGTCGTGCGCGGGCGTCACCTTCACCATGCCGGTGCCGAAGGACGGGTCGACGTGCGCGTCGGCGACGATCGGGATCCGTCGGCCGGTCAACGGCAGCTCGACCTCGGTGCCGATCAGGTGCTGGTAGCGCTCGTCGTCCGGGTGCACCGCCACCGCGGTGTCGCCGAGCATCGTCTCGGCCCGGGTGGTGGCCACCACGACCTCGTCGCTGTAGCGGATCGAGACGAGCTCGCCGTCGTCGTCGGTGTGCTCGACCTCGATGTCGGAGAGCGCGGTCAGGCAGCGCGGGCACCAGTTGATGATCCGGTTGGCCCGGTAGATCAGACCGTCGTCGTACAGCTTCTTGAAGATCGTCTGGACGGCCCGGGACAGGCCCTCGTCCATGGTGAAGCGCTCACGGTCCCAGTCGACGGAGTCGCCGAGGCGACGCATCTGGCCCAGGATGGCGCCACCGGACTCGGCCTTCCACTGCCAGACCCGCTCGACGAACTTCTCCCGACCCAGGTCGTGTCGGGACAGCCCCTGGGCGGCGAGCTGCCGCTCGACGACGTTCTGCGTGGCGATGCCGGCGTGGTCCATGCCCGGCAGCCACAGCGCCTCGAAGCCCTGCATCCGCTTCCGTCGCACCAGGGCGTCCTGCACCGTGTGGTCCAGGGCGTGGCCCATGTGCAGCGAACCGGTGACGTTCGGCGGCGGGATGACGATGGTGAAGGGAGGCTTGTCGCTGTCGGCGGAGGCCCGGAAGTGCCCGCCGGCTACCCACTGCTCGTACCGTCGCTGCTCTACCTCACCGGGCTGGTACTGGCCGGCAAGGGTCGGGGCGTCGGGGCGTTGGGCATCCAGTCTCTCGGTCACCTGACAAGTCTACGGAGGGCTTCTCCGGACCTGACGTGCGCCACCTCTCGTTCGCGTACGGTGTCGGCTATGTCCGACGCACATCTCACCGACCGTTCGGTCGACGGCAGTCACGAGCCGGTCGAGCTGAGCGAGGAGCCGATCCAACTCAGCACCCGGGACACCGGGGGCGACCCCGACGAGCGGTCCGCCGGCTGGTCCCGGCGTCGCAAGATCGGTTGGGCGGTCGCGCTGGTGGTCGGCCTCGCGGGCGCCGGTGTGCTGGGCGTCGGCGGGTGGCGGGTGGCGCAGCAGAAGGACACCCAACTGACCTCACCCGATCGGGTGGCGGGCCTGACCCGCGACGACAGCGAGCGAGCGAAGAGCACCGCCGACTACCTACGCAGCGGCCTGGCCGCGAACATCGAGCTGGACCGCAGCTTCGGCACTGTCTACCGCGACCCGGCCGACGACAAGCGCTCGGTGCTCATCTTCGGGGGCACCACCCTGCTGTGGCAGCCGGAACGGGACCTGGACAGCCTCTTCCGCCTCATGTCGGACGAGACCGGCTCGGTGAACGGCCTGCGCGAGTCACAGGCCGGCGACCTGGGCGGCGTGATGAAGTGCGGCAGCACCAGTGGCGAGGGTGGCGACTTCGCGGTATGCGGTTGGGCGGACCACGGCAGCGTCGTGATGGCCATGTTCCCGGGCCGGTCGGTCACCGACGCCGGCGGCCTGATGCGCAACCTCCGCAGCGAGATGCAGACCCGAGGCTGATCCGCACCCGAAGGCCCCTCTGCACGCGAAGCCCCTCTGCGACCGGCCCCATCCCCGCCTGGCAGCCTCTGCGCCCGGGGACCCTCGGCGCCCGGGCACCCTTTCGCGCACGGCGCCCTCCGCGCGGCGGCCGGGAACCCCCGGCGCCCGGCTAACCCTTCCGCGCACGGCGCCCTCCGCGCGGCGGCCGGGAACCCCCGGCGCCCGGGGACCCCCGGCGCCCGGCGCCCTCGGCGGCCGAAACCCTGAGCGGCCCCCGATCCTGACGGCACAGGAGTGATCCACTCGGTTTCCTGATATCCGGGGTGACACCCGGCCACGGATACCGCGGTTTCCAGGAACCCGAGTCGATCAGGCAACACGCGCCGACCAACCAGTCGAGGACCTAGGCGGGGAAACGCTGGGCGGGGGAAACACCGGCCGGGGCGGGAAACGGGCGGGAAACGGGCGGGAAACGGGCGGGAACTCTCGACCGGGTGCCCGGGAACGCAGGAAAGGCCACCCCGATCGGGGTGGCCTTTCCTGGAAGTTTGTCCGGCGGCGTCCTACTCTCCCACACCCTCACGAGTGCAGTACCATCGGCGCTGGAGGGCTTAGCTTCCGGGTTCGGAATGTAACCGGGCGTTTCCCCTCCGCCATGACCGCCGTAACTCTATGAACATATCAAACAACCCCAGCAACACACATGTCACGGGTGTTCGCTCGTTCAGAGTTGCACAGTGGACGCGTAGCAGCTTAGTAGTCAAGTCCTCGGCCTATTAGTACCGGTCAACTGAACCCGTTACCGGGCTTACATTTCCGGCCTATCAACCCAGTCGTCTAGCTGGGGGCCTTACCCCACCAAGGTGGGTGGGATACCTCATCTTGAAGCAGGCTTCCCGCTTAGATGCTTTCAGCGGTTATCCCTTCCGAACGTAGCTAACCAGCCGTGCCCTTGGCAGGACAACTGGCACACCAGAGGTTCGTCCGTCCCGGTCCTCTCGTACTAGGGACAGCCCTTCTCAAGTATCCTACGCGCACGGCGGATAGGGACCGAACTGTCTCACGACGTTCTAAACCCAGCTCGCGTACCGCTTTAATGGGCGAACAGCCCAACCCTTGGGACCTGCTACAGCCCCAGGATGCGACGAGCCGACATCGAGGTGCCAAACCATCCCGTCGATATGGACTCTTGGGGAAGATCAGCCTGTTATCCCCGGGGTACCTTTTATCCGTTGAGCGACACCGCTTCCACTCGCAAGTGCCGGATCACTAGTCCCGACTTTCGTCCCTGCTCGACCTGTCAGTCTCACAGTCAAGCTCCCTTGTGTACTTGCACTCAACACCTGATTGCCAACCAGGCTGAGGGAACCTTTGGGCGCCTCCGTTACCTTTTAGGAGGCAACCGCCCCAGTTAAACTACCCACCAGACACTGTCCCTGAACCGGATAACGGTCCGAAGTTAGATACCCAAATCAACCAGAGTGGTATTTCAAGATTGCCTCCACCCATACTGGCGTATGGACTTCACCGGCTCCCACCTATCCTACACAAGCTAATTCGAGTACCAATGTCAAGCTATAGTAAAGGTCCCGGGGTCTTTCCGTCCTGCCGCGCGTAACGAGCATCTTTACTCGTACTGCAATTTCGCCGGGCCTGTGGTTGAGACAGTGGGGAAGTCGTTACGCCATTCGTGCAGGTCGGAACTTACCCGACAAGGAATTTCGCTACCTTAGGATGGTTATAGTTACCACCGCCGTTTACTGGCGCTTAAGTTCTCCGCTTCGCCCCGAAGAGCTAACAGGTCCCCTTAACGTTCCAGCACCGGGCAGGCGTCAGTCCATATACATCGAATTACTTCTTCGCATGGACCTGTGTTTTTAGTAAACAGTCGCTTCCCCCTGCTCTCTGCGGCCATACAACGCTCCACCCGCGCGGGGCTTCACGTCTCCGGCCCCCCTTCTCCCTAAGTTACGGGGGCAATTTGCCGAGTTCCTTAACCACAGTTCGCCCGATCGCCTCGGTATTCTCTACCTGACCACCTGTGTCGGTTTGGGGTACGGGCCGCTAAGAACTCGCTAGAGGCTTTTCTCGGCAGCATAGGATCACTGACTTCACCTGAATCGGCTCGGCATCACGTCTCAGCCCACATGTGGTGCGGATTTGCCTACACCACGGCCTACACGCTTACCCCGGCACAACCACCGGCCGGGCTCAGCTACCTTCCTGCGTCACCCCATCGCTTGACTACTACCCGCCAGGTTCCCACGCTCCCCCAGATCAGTCCGAAGACCTCACCAAGTTCGGGTGGTTAGCACAACGAGGTTCATCAGGGACGCTCTTTCGCGGGTACGGGAATATCAACCCGTTGTCCATCGACTACGCCTCTCGGCCTCGCCTTAGGTCCCGACTCACCCAGGGCGGATTAGCCTGGCCCTGGAACCCTTGGTCATCCGGCGGAAGGGTTTCTCACCCTTCTTTCGCTACTCATGCCTGCATTCTCACTCGTGCCGCGTCCACAACTGGGTCACCCCGCTGCTTCACTCGCGGCACGACGCTCCCCTACCCATCCACACACCTGCACGCACCATCAAGGGCACGCGAGGATAAAATGTGAATGCCACAGCTTCGGCGGTGTGCTTGAGCCCCGCTACATTGTCGGCGCGGAACCACTTGACCAGTGAGCTATTACGCACTCTTTAAAGGGTGGCTGCTTCTAAGCCAACCTCCTGGTTGTCTATGCGACCCCACATCCTTTTCCACTTAGCACACGCTTAGGGGCCTTAGCTGGTGATCTGGGCTGTTTCCCTCTCGACTACGAAGCTTATCCCCCGCAGTCTCACTGCCGCGCTCTCACTTACCGGCATTCGGAGTTTGGCTGATTTCGGTAAGCTTGTGGGCCCCCTAGACCATCCAGTGCTCTACCTCCGGCAAGAAACACGCGACGCTGCACCTAAATGCATTTCGGGGAGAACCAGCTATCACGGAGTTTGATTGGCCTTTCACCCCTAACCACAGGTCATCCCCCAATTTTTCAACATTGGTGGGTTCGGCCCTCCACGCGGTCTTACCCGCGCTTCAGCCTGCCCATGGCTAGATCACTCCGCTTCGGGTCTAGGACACGCGACTGAATCGCCCTATTCAGACTCGCTTTCGCTACGGCTCCCCCACACGGGTTAACCTCGCCACATGCCACTAACTCGCAGGCTCATTCTTCAAAAGGCACGCCGTCACCCCGCAAGGCTCCGACGGATTGTAGGCGAACGGTTTCAGGTACTATTTCACTCCCCTCCCGGGGTACTTTTCACCATTCCCTCACGGTACTCGTCCGCTATCGGTCACCAGGAAGTATTTAGGCTTACCAGGTGGTCCTGGCAGATTCACGGCAGATTTCAGGGGTCCGCCGCTACTCGGGAACACCCACAGAAGGTCAGCAACTTTCACCTACCGGACTCTCACCGTCTACGGTCAGCCATTCCAGACTGTTCGACTAGCCACTGACTTTGTAACTCCTCGAACAAGTGTCAGCTTGTTCAGCAGGGTCCCACAACCCCGACCACGCAACCCCTGACAGGTATCACACGCAGCCGGTTTAGCCTCAATCCGCTTTCGCTCGCCACTACTCACGGAATCACTATTTGTTTTCTCTTCCTACGGGTACTGAGATGTTTCACTTCCCCGCGTTCCCTCCACACACCCTATGTGTTCAGGTGTGGGTGACACCACATGACTGGTGCCAGGTTTCCCCATTCGGACACCCTGGGATCACAGCTCGGTTGACAGCTCCCCCAGGCCTATCGCGGCCTCCCACGTCCTTCATCGGCTCCTGGTGCCAAGGCATCCACCGTTCGCCCTTGACAACTTGACCACAAAGATGCTCGCGTCCACTGTGCAATTCTCAACAAACGACCAACCCACAACCCGATCCGCCCCACACCAAACCCAGTCCTCCAGGACCAGCGGTATGTGGGGCCAGGCCATGCCTGGCAACCCCGCGTGATCCCAGACCACGCACAAGGCTCTGAAACAACAACACCATGGTTGTTCTTTCAGGACCCAACAGGGTGCTCACATCCCCCCCAGCCGCACCAGAAGCCACCGTTCCCACCACCCCAAAGAGTGGCTGTACTAGGCGCCGCCGGCCGTTGCCAGGGCAGAACTTGCCAGTGTCTCCGCCATTCGAGCACCCCGGCCCAACACTCGTGGACCGCGGGCTCCTTACCACCTTTCGGTGGAAGGTGCTCCTTAGAAAGGAGGTGATCCAGCCGCACCTTCCGGTACGGCTACCTTGTTACGACTTCGTCCCAATCGCCAGCCCCACCTTCGACGGCTCCCTCCACAAGGGTTGGGCCACCGGCTTCGGGTGTTGCCGACTTTCGTGACGTGACGGGCGGTGTGTACAAGGCCCGGGAACGTATTCACCGCAGCGTTGCTGATCTGCGATTACTAGCGACTCCGACTTCACGGGGTCGAGTTGCAGACCCCGATCCGAACTGAGACCGGCTTTTTGGGATTCGCTCCACCTCACGGTATCGCAGCCCATTGTACCGGCCATTGTAGCATGCGTGAAGCCCTGGACATAAGGGGCATGATGACTTGACGTCATCCCCACCTTCCTCCGAGTTGACCCCGGCAGTCTTCGATGAGTCCCCGCCATAACGCGCTGGCAACATCGAACGAGGGTTGCGCTCGTTGCGGGACTTAACCCAACATCTCACGACACGAGCTGACGACAGCCATGCACCACCTGTGACCGCCCCCGAAGGACCCCCCATCTCTGGAGGTTTTGCGGCCATGTCAAACCCAGGTAAGGTTCTTCGCGTTGCATCGAATTAATCCGCATGCTCCGCCGCTTGTGCGGGCCCCCGTCAATTCCTTTGAGTTTTAGCCTTGCGGCCGTACTCCCCAGGCGGGGCGCTTAATGCGTTAGCTGCGGCACAGGGAACCGGAGAGGCCCCCCACACCTAGCGCCCAACGTTTACAGCGTGGACTACCAGGGTATCTAATCCTGTTCGCTCCCCACGCTTTCGCTCCTCAGCGTCAGTATCGGCCCAGAGACCCGCCTTCGCCACCGGTGTTCCTCCTGATATCTGCGCATTTCACCGCTACACCAGGAATTCCAGTCTCCCCTACCGAACTCTAGCCTGCCCGTATCGACCGCAGGCTTGGGGTTGAGCCCCAAGTTTTCACGGTCGACGCGACAAGCCGCCTACGAGCTCTTTACGCCCAATAAATCCGGACAACGCTCGCACCCTACGTCTTACCGCGGCTGCTGGCACGTAGTTGGCCGGTGCTTCTTCTGCAGGTACCGTCACTCTCGCTTCGTCCCTGCTGAAAGAGGTTTACAACCCGAAGGCCGTCATCCCTCACGCGGCGTCGCTGCATCAGGCTTCCGCCCATTGTGCAATATTCCCCACTGCTGCCTCCCGTAGGAGTCTGGGCCGTGTCTCAGTCCCAGTGTGGCCGGTCGCCCTCTCAGGCCGGCTACCCGTCGTCGCCTTGGTAGGCCATCACCCCACCAACAAGCTGATAGGCCGCGAGCCCATCCCAAGCCGAAAAACTTTCCACCACCAGCCATGCGACCAGCAGTAATATTCGGTATTAGCCCCCGTTTCCGAGGGTTATCCCAAAGCTTGGGGCAGGTTGCTCACGTGTTACTCACCCGTTCGCCGCTCGAGTACCCCGAAGGGCCTTTCCGCTCGACTTGCATGTGTTAAGCACGCCGCCAGCGTTCGTCCTGAGCCAGGATCAAACTCTCCAACAAAAAATTAGTTGAACAGCTATCCCAGCAACAAACAAATTGTTGCCAAAGGAATCCCAACCAGCCAAACCAAACAGTCTGACCAGTCCGGGGTATAAATCATAATTGGCACTGGCTTTACAAGCACCCTGTTGAGTTCTCAAAGAACAACCACACACCGACCAGAAGCCCCACACTCAGTGGAACCCCAACCGGGGCAACCGCTCAAACTTACTTGGTCGAGTTTTCATTGTCAACCTCATGTTCGAGGCGATCAATGTGGCTCGGCCGATTCCACGATGACGCACGCCGTATCCGGCGGTCGTTACTGTCGTGGGAAGCCGCAGACCGGCCGATCACCGCTTCGCGGCTCTCCGCCCGGCTCCTGCCGGCTTCAGAACTCTACCCGGTCGGCTTCGCGTTCGCAACTCCGTTTCCGGAGTGTTCCGCACCGCCCGATCCTCGGTCTCGCTCGGCGTTGCCGCCACGAGCCCGGCGCCCGTTCTCAGCCGGTTTGTCCGGCCTCCCCCGTGCAGAGAGAAAGTTACGCGGACGGCCCGGAGAAGGCAAATCAGGGTTCATCACTGGTTTGGCCGAGGGCTCGCGCGGCTTCCGACGTAGCTCGGGGAACAGGCAGGGAACGGTCCGTCGCCCAGCTGGGGGACGCGGGCTGCGCCGACGTGCCAGAGTGTCAGGCATGGATGAGTCCGGACGCGGGGCCAGGGTGTTCGCCGAGGAGGCGCTGCTCGGTCTCCTCCTGCCGTTCTGGCAGCTGGTGATCGGCGCGATCGTGCTAGTCGTCCTGGTGTTGTCGGTCGGACGGCTCGCCAGGCGGGGCAGGTCCCGGATGACCACGGCGCTGTTGGTCACCGCCGCGGCGATCGCCGGCTTCGCGGTGATCGGCGTCCTGCTGGAGGGCTGAGGCTCTACAGCCGACGGTTCGCCAGGCTGGGCAGCTCGGCCCGGATCGTGGCGAGGCGGTCGAGGTCCAGGTCGACGACCGACACGCCAGGGCCGTCCGGTAGCTGGGTGAGGACCGTCCCCCACGGGTCGACCACCATGCTGCGACCGAAGCAGGTACGGCCCGGCTCGTGGTCGCCGGTTTGGCCCGCCGCCGCCACGAAGCACTGGTTCTCGATGGCCCGGGCCCGAAGCAGGACCTCCCAGTGGTCCCGCCCGGTGTGCATCATGAAGGCCGCCGGCACCACCAGCAGGTGTGCGCCCCCGTCGGTGGCGAGCAGCCGGTACAGCTCCGGGAAGCGCAGGTCGTAGCAGATCGACAGGCCGACCCGAAGGCCCTCGACGTCCACCACCACCGGTTGGACCCCGGGCGCGACGGATGCGGACTCCAGATAGGAGACCCGACCGGGGATCTCCACGTCGTACAGATGGATCTTTCGGTAGCTCGCGGCCAGGCTGCCGCTGCGGTCGAAGACCAGCGACGTGTTCCAGGTGTGCTCCGGGTCCGGACCGGCCTCGTGGAACGAGCCGGCGACCAACCAGATCCCGAGCCGGCGGGCGACCTCGGCGAAGAAGCTGCCGACCTCCCCGTCCACCGGTTCCGGGTCGGGCAGCCCGGCGGCCGGGCCGAGGTAGTCGACGTACTCGGGGAGGACGGCCAGGTCCGCGCCACCCGCCGCCGCGCGTTCCAGCAGGACCTCCGCGGCGGCCAGGTTGGCCTTGCGGTCGTCCCGGGCGTTCAGCTGGCAGACGGCGACACGCATGACCACAGGGTACGACCGGAGGGGCCGGCGTGGACAGCGTCAGAGGCTGGCCAACACCAGGGCCCCGGCCGCGAACCCGAGCCCGGCGACCTGGACCGGGCGCAGCCGCTCCCGGTCGACGGCCAACGCCAGCAGGACGGTGCTGGCCGGGTAGAGCGCAGCGATCGCCGCGATGACGCTCAGGTGGCCACGGGCAGCCGCGGCCAGGAAGAGCCCGTTGGCGGCACTGTCCAGCAGACCGGCAACCGCCGCCCAGCCCAGCACCCGCCGTTCCAGTCGCAGGCGCACGCCGGTGCCGGCGGCCAGCGCGAGGCCGACAGCGATCGAGCTGGCGCGTACCGCCGCCACCGGCCACATGCCGGCGCTCTCGTCGGCCTGGCCGAGGAGGGTGAAGAAGACGCCGAAGAGCGCGCCAGCGGCGAGGGCGAGCCCGACGAGCCGGGACGGTACGCCCGTTCGCTCGCCACTCTCCCCCAGGCTGACCAGGGCGATCGCCAGCACCGCGAGGCCCGCGCCGGTGAGCGCCAGGGCACCGGGGAAGGACGCGGTGAACAGGCCGGCGATGATCGGCACCACTGCGGCGGTGATGGCGGTGACCGGCGCCACGACGGCCATCATTCCGCCGGCGAGGGCCCGGTAGAGCAGCATGACGCCGCCGGCGCCAGCCACCCCGGCGAGCAGGCCCCAGGCGATGTCACCGACGGTCGGGGTGCCGGGCACCGCCATCACGAGTACGACCAGCAGTGGAACGCTCAGGAGTTGGGAGACGACGGTCACGGCGATCGGATTGGCACGACGGGACGCCTTGCCGCCGGAGAAGTCGGCGATGCCGAACGCGACGGCGGCCACCGTTGCCAGGACAATGGGGAGCATGCCACTGTCGTACCATAATAGTGACCGTGAGGGATAGTTTAATGACCGAGGCGGGAGCGGATCGGGTGGGCGCGGTGACCGCCGCGGTGGCCCGACAGGTGCGTGACCTACGGGCCGCCCGAGGCTGGTCCTTCGAGGAGTTGGCCGGCCGGTCCGGCGTGAGCAAGGGAATGCTCGTGCAGATCGAGGGCGCACGCACCAACCCGAGCGTCGGCACGCTGTGCCGGGTCGCGGACGCGTTCGGCGTCAACATCGCCCAACTCCTGGAACCGGCCGAGGAACAGGCCGTGAAGATCACCCCAGCGGCGCAGGCGCCGGTGCTCTGGCAGGGTGAGCATGGCGGCACGGCCCGCCTGCTGAGCGGCCTGGGCGAACCGGACCTCGTCGAACTGTGGGACTGGCAGCTCGCGCCGGGCGAGGATCACCGGTCCGCCGACCACCCGCGCGGCACGCGGGAGGTGCTGCACGTCCTCACCGGCACTGTGGTCGTCCGCGTCGACGGGCAGGACCACGGCGTACGGGCCGGGGAGACCATCGAGTTCCACGCCGACCGGGAACACGGCTACCGCAACGACACCACCGAACCGGCTCGGCTGATGATGGTGACCGTCACCCCGTCGGGCGAGTGGGACCGCCGAACGCGATCACGCCGGCCGCGTCAGGACTGAGCGGCCGGCGTGTGGCGGGGAGGATCAGGCCGACTTCTCCTCGCGCTCGCGCCGGGCCCGTCGCCCGGTGAACTCGCGCGGCACGATCGTCGGGTTGACGTTTTCCAGGACCACCTCGCGGGTGATCAGCACCCGGGCGGCGTCCGGGTTGCTCGGCACCTCGTACATCGCGGAGAGCAGGACCTCTTCGATGATGGCCCGCAGACCACGGGCACCGGTGCCCCGCAGCATGGCCTGGTCGGCGATCGCCTCCAACGCCGGCTCGTCGAACTCCAGCTCGACCCCGTCCAGCTCGAACAGCCGCTGGTATTGCCGGACGAGCGCGTTGCGCGGCTCGGTGAGGATGCGCACCAGGGCGCTGCGGTCCAGGCTGCGCACGTTGGTGATCACCGGGAGCCGGCCGACGAACTCCGGGATCAACCCGAACTTGAGCATGTCTTCCGGCATGACCTGGCTGAAGATGTCATCGGTCGACCGCTCGGACACCGACCGGAGCCGGGCACCGAAGCCGGTGCCGCCCTGCCCGGTGCGGGACTCGATGATCTGATCCAGACCGGCGAACGCACCACCGCAGATGAACAGCACGTTCGTCGTGTCGATCTGGATGAACTCCTGGTGCGGGTGCTTACGCCCACCCTGCGGTGGCACGTTCGCCACAGTGCCCTCGAGCATCTTGAGCAGCGCCTGCTGCACGCCCTCACCGGAGACGTCGCGCGTGATCGACGGGTTCTCCGACTTGCGGGCGATCTTGTCGACCTCGTCGATGTAGATGATGCCGGTCTCGGCGCGCTTGATGTCGTAGTCCGCGGCCTGGATCAGCTTGAGGAGGATGTTCTCGACGTCCTCGCCCACGTAGCCCGCCTCGGTCAGCGCCGTGGCGTCAGCGATGGCGAACGGGACGTTCAACATCCGGGCCAGTGTCTGCGCCAGGTGGGTCTTGCCGCACCCGGTCGGGCCGAGCAGCAGGATGTTGGACTTGGCCAGCTCGACGGCATCACTGCCGGAGCCGGGAGCGTTGGCCGCCTCGGCCTGGATCCGCTTGTAGTGGTTGTAGACCGCCACCGCGAGGGCCTTCTTGGCCTGATCCTGCCCCACGACGTAGTTGTCGAGGAACTGGCAGATCTCCATCGGCTTGGGAAGCTCTTCCCACTTCACCTCGCCGGACTCGGCCAGCTCCTCTTCGATGATCTCGTTGCAGAGATCGATGCACTCGTCGCAGATGTAGACCCCTGGGCCCGCGATGAGCTTCTTGACCTGCTTCTGCGACTTGCCGCAGAAGGAGCATTTCAGTAGGTCGCCGCCGTCACCGATCCGTGCCACCTACGTTCTCCCTGCACTCATCGGCCGGAACCCCGGCCCTGACCTGCTGACGCTGCGCGCCGCCCGGCTGGTTCACACCCCACCGGCCCGACCGGCGAAGCGGTACGGACCCGACGTTACCCGCTGCCGGGGCAATCTCCGACCCCCAAAACGGGTGTGTCAGAGGTCGGCCGGGAACTTCACGCCCCGGCCAACCTCTGACCCGGCACTGCTCAGCTGGCGGCCTGAGCGGCCAGCAAGCCCTTCTTGCGGCTGGTCAGGATCGTGTCGACCAGCCCGTACTCCTTGGACTCCTCGGCCGTCATGATCTTGTCACGGTCGATGTCCTTGCGAACCTGCTCGATCGGCCGGTTGCAGTGGCGGGACAGCATGTCCTCCAGCTGCGTCCGCATCCGCAGGATCTCCCGAGCCTGGATCTCGATGTCCGAGCCCTGCCCGTAGCCGCCCTCGGTGGCCGGCTGGTGGATGATGATCCGCGAGTTCGGAAGCGCCATCCGCTTACCCGGAGTGCCCGCCGACAGCAGCACCGCCGCCGCGCTGGCGGCCTGCCCGAGGCAGACCGTCTGGATGTCCGGACGGACGTACTGCATGGTGTCGTAGATCGCCGTCATCGCGGTGAACGAGCCACCCGGCGAGTTGATGTACATGATGATGTCGCGGTCCGGGTCGGTGCCCTCAAGCGTCAGCAGCTGGGCCATCACGTCGTTGGCCGACGCGTCGTCCACCTGGACGCCGAGGAAGATGATCCGGTCCTCGAAGAGCTTGTTGTACGGGTTGGACTCCTTGACCCCGTACGACGTGCGCTCCACGAACGACGGCAACACGTAACGGTTGTGCACGGCCGCGAACTGGGGCGGCAGGCTCAGATCAGTCATCGTCAGCTCCTCAGCTCAGGGTCCCGGCGCCATCCGGAACCTGAGCGGCCCCGATGATCACCTTGTCGATGAAGCCGTAGTCCATGGCCTCCTGGGCGGTGAACCAACGGTCCCGGTCCGAGTCCGCCTCGATCTGCGACTGGTCTTGGCCGGTGTGGTGCGCGACCCGCTCCTGGAACATCCGCTTCGTGTAGAGCATCTGCTCCGCCTGGATGGCGATGTCGGACGCCGTGCCGCCCAGGCCGCCGGACGGCTGGTGCATCATGATCCGGGCGTGCGGCAGGGCGTAACGCTTGCCCTTGGTGCCCGCGCAGAGCAGCAGCTGACCCATCGAGGCCGCCATGCCCATCGCCACGGTCGACACGTCGTTGTCGATGAACTGCATGGTGTCGTAGATCGCCATGCCGGAGTAGACCGAGCCACCCGGCGAGTTGATCCACAGGTTGATGTCGCGGTCCGGGTCCTCCGCGGCGAGCAGCAGCAGCTGCGCGCAGATGCGGTTGGCGACCTGGTCGGTCACCTCACTGCCCAGGAAGATGATGCGTTCCTTGAGCAACCGGTTGTAGACCGAGTCGTCGAGGTTGCCAATGGAGTCGCCCCCGCGCGCGTCAATCGCCCGGAGCGACTTCTTGGGGATGTGCATGTCGGTCATGGCAGCCCTTCGCTCTCCGTACCGTCTTTCCCGACACTAACCGGTGTGCGGGGCGGCAGAGTCCCGGTCGGGGCACTGTTCGCTCTCAGCGCAGCTGTGTCGGGCACACCCGCGGCGCGGGCTCCCGGCGTACCCGGGGAAAGGATTCGGCCGCCGTCCACCGCACAGCGACGGACGGCGGCCGCACCCGACGATCAGTGCTGGTGGTTGTGCTCGGCCTCGTTGGCGGCGCGCAGCGCGTCAAGGGTGATGCCGTTGCCGGCCGCGTCCTTGATCGTGATCCGCTCCATGACCGCGGCGAGCGCCTTGCCCCGCCGCACGTCGCCGAAGACGGCGGCGGCCGCGCCGGAGCGCACCAGCTGGTCGTAGTACTGCTGCGGGGCCATGCCGGCGCGCTGCGCCCGGTGCACGATCTCGTGCCCGAACTCGTCGTCGGAGACCTGCACGTCCTCGGCGTCGGCCAGGGTGTCCAGCAGGAGCTGGACCTTGACGCCCTCGGTCGCCGCCTCGGTCAGCTCGGCGTCGATCTGCTCCTCGGTCTTGTCCTCGGCCGCGAGGTACTCCTCCATGGAGGCGCCGATCCGCTCCAGCTGGTCGACCATCGCCTGCTTGCGGCTCTCGACCTCCTCGCGGACGACACCCTCCGGAGCCGGGATCTCGGCGGCCTCGACCAGCTGCGCGAGGGCCTTGTCCCGAGCGGCGTAGATCTGCTCGACCTGCTTGCCCTGGGTGACCCGCGAACGCAGGTCGCCGCGCAGCTCCTCGATCGTGTCGAACTCGCTCGCCATCTGGGCGAACTCGTCGTTCAGCTCGGGCAGCTCCTTCTCCTTGACCGTGCGCACGGTCACCGCCACCTCGGCGTCCCGACCGGCGAAGTCGCCGCCGACCAGCTGGGTGGTGAAGGTGGTGTCCTCGCCGGCGGCGAGACCGACGACGGCCTCGTCCAGGCCCGGGAGGAGCTGCTTGCTGCCCACCTCGTGGGAGATGTTGCTGGCCTGGCCGCCCGGCACGTCCTCGCCGTCGACGGTGGCGTTGAGGTCGATCTGGACGTAGTCACCCTCGGCGGCGGCGCGCTCGACGGTCTTGAGGGTGGCGAAACGCTCGCGCAGGTTCTTCACCTGCTCGTCGATCTCGCTCTCGTCGATCTGCAGCTCGTCGACGACCACCTCGATGGTCGACGCGTCCGGGATGGTGATCTCCGGGCGGACGTCGACCTCGGCGGTGAAGTTCAGCGAGTCACCGTCGTTGAACTCGGTGATCTCGACCTCCGGGCGCCCCAGCGTCTTGAGGTCGTGCTCGCGCACCGCGGCGAGGATGTTCTCCGGGATGGCCTCCTGGACCGCCTCGTTGAGAACGGTGCCCCGGCCGACCCGCTGGTCGATCACGGCGGTCGGCACCTTGCCCCGGCGGAAGCCCGGAACCTGGACCTGCGAACCGATCTCCCGGTACGCCTTCTTGAGGCTCGGCTCGAGCTCGACGAACGGCACCTCGATGGCGAGCCGCACGCGCGTCGGGCTCAGAGTCTCGACGGTGCTCTTCACAGGCGTACTCCTTGACGGATCTCAGTTGAGTCTGGGCGTGATTCAGCCCATCGAGTGTAGGCGAGCCGGCCTGACGCTCCGGCATCGCCCGGGGACCGCACTGGGCGGCACCCGGGTCGGCCCGGCCGCGGACGACAGTCGGGGTGGCGGGATTTGAACCCACGGCCCCTCGCTCCCAAAGCGAGTGCGCTACCAAGCTGCGCCACACCCCGTGGCGACGAGCAGTCTATGCCGTCGTCGCGCCCCAGGCGGTGCCGGGGCATCCGCCACCCGGACACATCTCCCGAAAGGGCGCAGACCGCCCACTTGTGAACCGCACGCTGCCGCGCTGCGGGTTGATCCACTCCGTTTCGGCGAAGTCGGGGTATCCCGGGCGCTCGGATACCGCGATATCGGCGAACCCGAGTGGATCAAGACGGCGCCGTCGCCGATGGGCGGGCCTCACGACGTGCCCGGGCACCGCGAGGCGGTGGCGCGGTTACGCGTCGGGCGTCGACATTGGGTAAGCTGTGGGCGCACCTCGTTCCGACGGGGCGCACGCGGGCGTAGCTCAATGGTAGAGCTTCAGTCTTCCAAACTGACTACGCGAGTTCGATTCTCGTCGCCCGCTCCAACGGCCTCCGGCCCAGGTCGGAGGCTTCATCCCCGGCCCCTGGGGCCCGGCTGACCACTCCCCTGTCACCCGGTGCTCACGGGTGTGCCGACCCCGCCCGGGGCAGCTGCCGACGGGGCCTTCGTGTCCGGCTGTCCGCGGCGTCGCACCCAGATGATCGACACGGCCAGCACAGTCCCGAGCGACAGCGGCCACAGCAGGGGCGCAAGTGCCCGCCAGAGAGGCCATACCGGGTCGGCGAGCCCGTCCGAGGCGAGGCCCTGCCAGGTGAGCAGAGTGCCCGGCAGCAGGGCGACGGTCAGCAGTGCGCGCGTCACCCGGGGTACGGGGGGACGTCGTCGCGCCACCCACCGGAACACCACCGCGCCGGCGGTTGCGCCGAGCAGGGCACCGATGACGGTGGTGGCGAGGAAACCGTCCGGCGCGGCCGGGGCGATGGTCAGCGTCGAGACGGTGTCGCGATGGCTAAGCGTGATGTCCAGTCCGTCTTCCTCGGTGCGCCAGCCGTCGCACGGACCGCCCGGGACGGGGTGCGGGGTCGGCCACCCCTTCGACACGGCGTTGCGGCGCAGCTGATCGGAGAGCGCGCAGTCGGCGCGGGGGGTGCCGTACTGGAATGTCGCGCGGGACGAGCCGAAGTCGTCCGGGGCGAGGAAGACGCCGTACCCGAAGCCGCGTTCGAACCTGTAACCGGCCAACTCGGCCTGCGGGAGAAGCTCCGCCGCGATATCTGTCGCACTGTCGAAGCTGAGCGGCACGGCGCCCCGGCCGCCGTACCAGGAGCCGAGGGCGAGGCCCGCCGTGCCCAGCAGCACCGCGCCGAGCAGCACCGTCGCGACGCCTCGCAGTCGATGCCGCACTGGCCCTCCTTCGGCTCGGTGCGGCTGAGCCTAGTGCCGGTGGGCCACGAACGGGTGCCCGTCAAGAGGGCCCAGGTGGACCGCATGATCGCGGCACCTGGGCCCGCCCGGGGCGGCCGGGTCACCCTGTCACTTCAGGTGGAACCGCTCGTCGATCGCGAGGGCCGCCAGTTGCGGCACGGAGAACGGCAGCTTCGTCAGCTCCGGCCGAAGCTCGTCGAGCTTCTTGCCCTGCGCCACGTAGACCACCACCCCGTCCGGGTGCCGGTACGCCGACCACTGGTCCAGCCGCTCGTCCCTGCCGGGTCGAACCACCACGCCGACCTGCGCCGCTCCCACTGTCTCGACCTGACATTCGCCCTCCATGCCCCAGAACGTCTGGGCCAGGGCGCACGGTTCGGTGGGCAGTTCGCGGGTGCCCGCCTCGTGCACCTCGACAATGACACGCCCGGTGCCCTTGCCCTGCGCCACAGCCACCGAGGTCAGGTAACTCCACCTGTCGACGCCGTCCACAGTGTCCTCGAACTGCGCCTGGTGGGTCCGCACGGTCCGCTGGTCGTAGGGCGTGTTCGGCGGGTCGTCCGGGGTGCTGTAGCCGGTGGGCACGATCGCGAGGACATCGCGGAGCAGGCTGGCCCCCTGGTCGTACCTGGTGCCGGCCCGCGCCGTCCGGTCCTCCTGCGGTCGCCCGTCGGGGCCGGTCGGCCACGGCTTCGCGGTGTCGCCCGACGCACCCGGTGCGACCTGCGGACCAGGACCCGCAGGTTGGTGGACACGGCCGTCCGGAGTGGCGACGGCGGTGAACCCGGTGACCGCCAACACGACGGCCGCGGTCCCGGCCGACGCCCACGCCGCGCGGTGGCGGACGTTCGCCCGCCGGGCCAGGCCGAGCGTGGCCGCCGCACTCGACGGTGGTGGCGGGGTGAGACTCGCCATCTCGTCCCGCAACCCCGCACGCAACTCGTCTTCGTTCATCGCTCCCCCATACCGATCTCGTTGTAGGTGGGTGCCAGGAGGCCACGCAACGTGTCGAGCCCGCGTGCGGCCTGACTCTTCACCGTTCCTGGAGAGCACTCCAGCAACGCCGCGACATCCTCGACCGACAGGTCCTCCCAGTAGCGGAGGACCAGCACGGCGCGTTGGCGTGGTGCCACCCGCGCCAACGCCTGGAGCAGCAGCAACCGGCTCTCCGGTGAGTCCGGTGGGGCCACCTGCTCGGTGTCCTCGCCTCCCACCCGTTCGCGCCGCCACCAGCCACGCCGTCGCTCGTCGAGGAATGTGCGGATCAGGATCTGGCGCACGTAGCTGTCGAGCACCTCGTGCCGGGCGACCCGGTTCCAGACCCGGTAGAGCTTGACGAACGCGGTCTGGACCAGGTCCTCGGCACGGTGCCAGTCGCCGCACAGCAGGTACGCGGTGCCGCGCATGGCACCGGACCGTGCCGCGAAGTACTCGGCGAACGCCGTGTCGCGCTCACTCATTCAGGCCTCCGATCCCCGTTTCGAGGTAGTCACGCGGGGTCGGGCGCAGCGGGTTGCTCCAGAACTCGCACTCGTTTCAGGGGGGTCAACGACCGACTGCCGCGTTCAGCGGCTCGGAGCGGGGTCGCGCCTGGGGGACGGCGCGTACCACCTTGACAGGTGTCGATCCAGGAACCGGCTGGCCCGCCAGTACCGGGACCTGGTCGACGTGATCGACCTGCCGAACAAGACCCAGGGGTACCGACGCACCGCCGCCGCGTATCTCGGTGACCCGGCGGTCGCCGCCGTGGCCGTGGACTCGGTGCGCTTCGGCGACCAGGGTATGAACGGTGTGCAGGTGCGTACCGTCGACCCCAGGAGCATGCCCTGGAGTGGGCCACCCCGCTGGTGACGTTGGAGTTCGCCGAGCGGATGCTGGCCAACGCCCGGACCGACCCGCGACCCGAGGAACCGCACGTCGTGGGGCGTCGACATCAACCGTAACTACGCGGTCGGTCCGTTCTTCGCCGGCTCAGCGCCACCTGTCTGTCCGGCAACTACGCGGGCACTGCCGAGCTGTCCGAGGCGGAGAGCCGCAACGTGATCGCGCTCGCGCAGGACCACCCGAACATCACGTTCGCGATGAACGTGCACCCCTACGGCGGGTACTTCATGTGGCCGCCGGGGGCGTACCGGGCCGCCGGCAACCCAGCCGACCAGCTCTACTACGAGCTGGGCATCTTCGCCTGGGACTTCGAGGTCGGCAACGACCGGTGGAACCCGACCACCGGCCAGTGGGAGGGCGTCGGCTTCCAGCCGCCGTTCGACGAGGCGCACGGCGAGTCGCAGGAGTACGCGGGCGGGCTGGTCGAGTTGGTGCGGGTGGCCCGCGACTACGCCGCCGCCGAGGGGCACGGCGGCACCCACTGACCGCACAACACCGGCGGGCGGCCCGAACGGGGCACCAGACGGACCGGCCGGCCACGGATGAACCGTGGCCGGCCGGGTAAGCAGCGACAGTGCCTGGTGGGGAGACGACCGGTGTCGCGGAGTGCCGCGACCGGGCGTACGGGCGGGTCGGCCCCGGGGTCGATCCGCCCGTACGCGCTCCGGATCAGTTCGAGGAGATCCAGTTCCAGGCGGACACGACCCACGCGGTCTGCTGGAGCCAGGCCACACCGAGGCCGGCGAGGAACACCGCAGTCGCCAGGTGCGCGCCTCGGGCGCTACGCCGGACCCGACCCATCTGCCGTTCCAGCACCACCCGGCCGACCAACCGGGACAGGGAGAACAGACCGACCGCCACCAGCCCGCTGAGCACCAGCACCAGCAGCGGGCCGCTGAGGTCGCCCTGACCGGAGAGCGCCCAGATCCCCCAGCAGACGAACGCGAAGAGCCCGCCCGCCGCACTCCACTCACCGCCGCGACGCAGCTGCGCCATCCGGGAGCTCAGCGACTGGCGGGGAACCGGCCCGCCGGGCCAGCCGGTGCCGGTCGGTTCCTGCTCGACCACCGGGAACGGCTCGGTGCGCGGGGTGCGCGGCTGACCGACCGGCGCCACGCCGCGGCGGAACCCGTCCCGCTGCGGCGGCACCCCGACGCCGGCCTGCGGCGGCACCTCCACGGTCCGCTCCGCCCATGGCTGCGTCTGGTCTGCCATCTTGTCCTCCCCCTGACCGACGGCATCGCCACCGCCTGATTCCGAGGGTAGCCACCCGGCAAATCGGTCGCCGACCCCGCCCGAGACACGGGACGGTCCGACGGTGCCGGATCCCGCAGCGGGCAGGGTACGGTCGGCTGATGGGTGAACCGGACCGACGGCGGCGACGGCTACGCCACCACCCCGACTCCGACACCGCCGGACGCGGCGCCGACACCCCGACGGCAAGCACCGCCGGGGTGCACGACGGGGACGACCCGCCGCCGCGCCGCAGGAGCCCGGGCGGCGACGACCGTGACGGCGAGCGGGGGCTCCGCGGGCTGGTCGGTTCCGGCTCGTCCCAGGTGGGGCTGAGCGCCGCCCTGCGAGCCCGGGACGCGGCCCGACCGACCGAGGACGACCTGGCCGAGGCGGAGGCCCGGGTGGTGGTCGTCCGACGTAACTGGGTGCCCCGCGAGGAGTTGCCCCGCTCGCCGCGCTGACCGCCCGACTCAGGGCAGGTCGGGCAGCTTCCGGGTCTGCTCGTACTCGGCCATCTGGGCGATCCGACGGGCGTGCCGCTCGTTGCCGGAGAACGGCATGTTCAGGAACGCCTCGACGATGCCGGTGGCCTCGTCCAGCGTGTGCTGCCGGGCGCCGACCGCCACCACGTTGGCGTCGTTGTGCTGGCGGGCCAGCTGAGCGGTCTCCACGCTCCAGGCCAGCGCGGCCCGGACCCCGGCGACCTTGTTCGCGGCGATCTGCTCACCGTTGCCGGACCCGCCGATGACCACTCCGAGGCCCGTCTCGTCGGCCACCACCTGGGTGCCCGTGTGCAGGCAGAACGTCGGGTAGTCGTCGTCCGGGTCGTAGGCGTGCGGGCCGACGTCGACCACCTCGTACCCCTGCTTGGCCAGGTGATTGGCCAGGTGCACCTTCAGCTCGAAACCGGCGTGATCGGATCCCAGGTAGACGCGCATACCGGGCAGTCTGTCAGGCCGCGCTCTCCGACGTCGCAGCGGCGGCGTCGGAGAGCCGGGTTCGTCACACGGTCGTGCGGTGGACCACTCAGTGGGGCAGCTCGGCGACGACCAGACCGCCGCGCGCCTTCGGGGTGAACCAGGTGCTCTTGCGGGGCATCTTCTCCCGGGCCAGGTTCACCGCGACGAAGTCCTCCACGGTGACGGGCGCGATCAGGATGGCCAGCTCGGCCCGGCCGGCGTCGACCTCACCGGTGAGCCAGCTCGCCGGGTAGTCACCGCCGACGTAGGTGATCCGCTTGTCGCCCGGGTCCAGACCGAGCGCGTCGCGCAGCAGCAGCCGCTCGACCAGGGCGTGGTCCAGGTTCTCCAGACGGGCGGAGGCCGTGGCCGGCAGGCGCACCGCGTACCCCTGGCCGTCGAGGCGGAGGTGCACGGTGCCGCCGCCCGTCGGGACCTCGACCGGGCCGTCGATCGGCTCGACGGCGGCACCCGCGGCCCGCAGCCGGTCGAGCAGCTCGGCCGGGGTCGTGGTCAGCTCGCTGACCAGCCGGTTGTATGGCTGAATGGCCACCGACGCGGGGGTGGTGACCACCGCCAGGAAGCGGGACAACCCGCCGGTCTGGGCGGCCAGGCTGCGGTGGTTGCCGTCGGCGACGACCAGCTCCCCGCCACCGGCGAGGTCGGTCAGCGCGGTCTGCTCGGGGCCGGGCCCGAGCAACCAGATGGCGTGCGTGCGCCCGGCCTGGTCGGTGTCCGTCGCGGCGGGCGCGCCGGCCGTCTCGGTCGCCGTCGCGAGCGCGGCGTGCAGCTCGTCGCCACGCCCGGTCTGCAGCAGGAGTACGGGTGAGAGCAGGTGACCCAACGCCTCGGCCAGCGCCACCCGCTCGCGCACCTTGGCGATGAAGACGTCCTCGTTGCGGATGACCAGGCCCGGCTCGTCGGCCCGGGTGGAGATCTGGTCGGTGTCCACCATGGCGAAGAGCCCGTAGGCCGGCACCTCGCCCGCTGCGGTGATGCGGTAGAGCACCACCACCTGCTCGGCGGGGGTGTAGCTGCCGTCCGCCTTGGCCTCGGCGAGGCGGGCGACCGCGTCCGGCAGCGCGTCGAGGAACGGCTTACCCAGGCTCTGCGGAGCGCGGTGCGGCATCTCGATGCCGAGGGCACTGTGCGGGTTCGACTCGATGATCGCGGTGATCTCCGCGTCGTCGGCGAACTCGTCGTAGTTCTGCGCGCCGGTGCCACCAGTGGTGACCCACGCCCGGGTGATCGGATGCACGACCGTCATACCCGTGACGCTACCGGCGACGATGTCGCCGCCGACGGGGACCCGCAGGGCGTCCACCAGATGAAAGCACCAGGCCCGGCGCGGCGGTCAGCCGGCGCGGTCGGACACGCCCCGACGGTGTCGACCCGCGCTCACCGGCCCGTTGTTGCCCCGTCGGACGGTTCCGACGGGGCCGCTGTTCACGCTGCGGCGGGGTGCGGCGGGCGGCCCCGGCACGGGACGCTCCGGGGGCGGCGACGGGACGGGCCGCGGGTTCAGCGGCGGCGTCGGCACCGGGCGCGGCGCGGCCGGCGCCGGGGGTGGAGGCGCGGGTTCCGCCGGCGCCGCCAGTGCCGGCAGATCCAGCAGATCCGGCACCGGGTCGGCGGCCGTCGGCAGCCGGTCGGCCGGGGCGGGCGGTGTGAGCCGGGAGGTCACCGGCACCCGGGCCACGCCCACCACGATGGGCGGCGCGAGCAGATCGACCAGGTGGGCGGGCAGGTCCGGACGGACCGCCGGCCAGCGGGAGTCGTCGACCGACCAGTAGGCCGGTCCGGAATTGTCGATCACCCCCGGCCGGGTCAGCTGATCGTCACCGGACGCACGGTGCTTGGCCATCGGGCTTGCCTCCACGGACTGCGGCTTGCGACCCTGCGGGTCGCTGCGGCGGACATGCAGGCCAACGAGCGCAGCGGTCTCCCGGTGACGGCACGGGCAGGGCCGCGACCGGACACGCCGCCGCGTACGCGGAAGGGCCCCGGTCCGCGCCGGGGCCCTTCCGCACCGCTCAGTCGAAGATCGGACCCTGCTCGCGGGTGCGCTTCAGCTCATAGAAGCCGGGCGTGCCGGCGACCAGCAGGACGCCGTCCCAGAGCCGACCGGCGGCCTCCCCCTTCGGGGCCGGGGTGATCACCGGACCGAAGAACGCGACAGGGCTGCCGTCGGGGCCGGGCGCGTGCACGACCGGGGTGCCGACGTCCTGGCCGACCGGGCGCATGCCCGCCTCGTGGCTGGCCCGCAACGCCTCGTCGAAGTCGGTGCTGTCGGCGGCGTCGGCCAGGGCCGGGTCCAGGCCGGCGTCGGTCAGCGCGGCGACGTAGAGCTCCCGCTGCCGCTCCTCCTTGCCGAGGTGGATCCGGGTGCCGAGCGCGGTGTAGAGCGGGCGCAGGACGTCGTTGCCGTACCGCTGCTCGGCGGCGATGCAGACCCGGACCGGGCCCCAGGCGGTGCGGAGGAACGACTTGTACTCCTCGGGCAGCTCGTCCCGACCGTCGTTGAGCACAGCGAGGCTCATCACGTGGAAACGGATGTCCACGTCCCGGACCTGCTCGACCTCGAGAAGCCAGCGGGACGTGATCCACGCCCACGGGCAGGCCGGGTCGAACCACATGTCGGCGGTGACGCGATCGGTCACGGTGAGGTCCCTTCTCAACAGGGGCGCCGGCGCTCCGGCGTCTCACCGGAATCTTCACCCCACGGCGCGTCGAGCGGCACCCGAATGAGAGCGTGACCTCGGCCACCGCGGGCTGCCCGTACGTGGAAGACTCGAATCGGGTCAGCCGCCACGAGTGGCTGGGAGACGGACGCCGCCGGGCGTCGGCGTGATGTGGGATGGAGACGAACAGTGCCGGGAGTGCGCAACCTGACGCAGGTCGAGGCGACCGAGCGGGCCCGCCTGCTCGACGTGACGGGGTACGACATCAGGCTGGACCTGTCGAGCGCCGTGCTGGCGGCGGACGGCCGTACGTTTCGGTCCGTCACCGAGGTTCGCTTCCGCTGTTCAGAACCGGGGGCGAGCACGTTCATCGAGTTGGCCGCCGACTCGGTGCGGTCCGCGACGCTGAACGGCACCCCGGTCGACCTCTCCGAGTGGTCGGCCGAGAAGGGCCTGGTGCTGTCCGGATTGGACAGCGACAACACGCTGGTGGTCGACGCCGACTTCGCGTACTCGAACAGTGGCCAGGGGTTGCACCGCACCGTCGACCCGGTGGACGGCGAGACGTACCTCTACAGCCAGTTCGAGACCGCCGACGCGCAGCGGGTGTTCGCCTGCTTCGACCAGCCCGACCTGAAGAGCGTCTACACCTGGCACGCCACCGTGCCGGCGCACTGGCGGGCGGTGTCCAACATGCCGGTGCAGCGGGAGGAGCCCGCGGGTGAGGCGCTCAAGACGCTGCACTTCGCCGAGTCGCCGCGGATGAGCACCTACATCACGGCCATGTGCGCCGGGCCGTACCACGAGGTGCGGGACAGCCACGACGGCATCGACCTGGGGGTGTTCTGCCGCGCGTCGATGGCGCGCTACCTCGACTCCGACGACCTGTTCCTGATCACCAAGCAGGGCTTCGACTTCTTCCACGAGAAGTTCGGCGTGCGCTACCCGCTGCCGAAGTACGACCAGCTCTGGGTGCCCGACTTCAACGCCGGCGCCATGGAGAACTTCGGCTGCGTCACGCACGCCGAGTCGCACTACCTGTTCCGCTCCCAGGTCACCGACTTCGAGTACGAGCAGCGGGCCAACACGATCCTGCACGAGCTGGCCCACATGTGGTTCGGTGACCTGGTCACCATGCGGTGGTGGAACGACCTGTGGCTCAACGAGTCGTTCGCCGAGTGGGCCAGCCACTGGTGCAACACCAACGCCACCCGGTTCACCGAGGCGTGGACGACGTTCCTGTCCATCCGGAAGAACTGGGGCTACCGGCAGGACCAGCTCTCCTCCACGCACCCGGTCTACACCGAGATGCCGGACATGGAGGCCGTCGAGGTCAACTTCGACGGCATCACGTACGCCAAGGGCGCGAGCGTGCTCAAGCAGCTCGTCGCGTACGTGGGTGAGGAGCCGTTCGTCGCCGGGCTGCGGGCCTACTTCGGCAAGCACGCCTGGGGCAACGCCACCTTCGACGACCTGCTCACCGAGTTGGAGGCGGCCTCCGGTCGGGAGCTGCGCAAGTTCGCGGCGCAGTGGCTGGAGACCGCGCAGGTCAACACGTTGCGCCCCGAGGTGACCATCGGCGCGGACGGCACGTACGAGCAGGTGGCGGTCCTGCAGGAGGCGCCGACGGCGTACCCGACGCTGCGGACGCACCGGATCGGCGTGGGCCTCTACGACCTGGCCGACGGGCGGCTGGTCCGTCGTGAGCGGTACGAGGTGGACGTGACCGGCGAGCGGACCGACCTCGCCGAGCTGCGCGGTCTGCGCGCCGCCGACGTGCTGCTGCTCAACGACGACGACCTGAGCTACACCAAGCTGCGCCTCGACGAGCGCTCGATGGCGACGGTCGTGCAGCACATCGGTGGCTTCGAGTCGTCGCTGGCCCGGGCGCTGTGCTGGACCGCCGCGTGGGACATGACCCGCGACGCGGAGCTGTCCGCCCGCGACTACGTGGCGCTGACGCTGAGCGGGCTGCCCGCCGAGACCGACATCAACCTGGTCACCGCCACCCTGCGGCAGGCGACCACCACGCTCACCGTGTACGCCGACCCGACGTGGGCGCCGACCGGCTGGGCCGACCTGGCCCGGACCGCCCGGGACGCGCTCGCCAACGCCGAGCCGGGCAGCGGTTTCCAGATCGCCTGGGCTCGCGCGTTCACCTCGGCGGCGCGCTCCGAGGAGGATCTGGCCACCTTGCGGGGTTGGTTGGACGGCACCGGCATCCCGGCCGGGCTGACCGTGGACACCGAGTTGCGGTGGTCGGTCCTCGCCGCTCTGGTGGCGAACGGCGCGGCGGGTGCCGCCGAGATCGAGGCGGAGCTGGCCGGCGACCGCACCGCCAGCGGCGAGCGGGAGGCCGCGTACGCCCAGGCTCTGGTGCCGACGGCGGAGAACAAGGCCGCCCTGTGGGCTCTGCTGACCGGCCCGGACGCGTTGCCGAACTGGCGGCACCGGGCGCTGTTGCAGGGCTTCGCGCACCCGACGCAGGTGGAGCTGGTCGCCCCGTACCGGGAGCGGTACTTCGCGACCGTCGCACAGGTGTGGGCCACTCGGGACAGCGAGCCGGCGCAGGAGTTCGCGCAGTTGGCGTACCCGACCTACCTGGTGGAGGACGACACGGTGGCGGCCACCGACGCGTGGCTGGCCGGCGACGGGCACCCGGGCCCGCTGCGCCGGTTGGTCGCGGAGGGTCGCGACGGTGTGGTGCGGGCGTTGAAGGCCCGCGCGAAGGATGCCCAGAGCGTCTGACCAGCGAGTACGCGGCCCGTGGCCGGCGTGGGCGGGAGCCCGTGCCGGCCACGGGCCATTATGGTTGCGGAAGGAGGTGGACGTGATGGCACAACCGACTCACCAGTGGCAGCCCCCGGAGCGGGGCTGGCGCGAGCAGGACCTGTCCGACCTGCCTGAGAACGGGAACCGCTATGAGATCATCGACGGGAGCCTGCACGTGACGCCACCGGCCAGTCCCGAACACCATGAACTGGCCGACGAGATCCGGATGGCCCTTCGCCAGGCGGCCCCCGCAGGATGGCGGGTGATCCGGGAGATCGGGGTACACGTCTCTGGCGGCAATCTCATCCCCGACCTGACGGCGCTGCGTCCAGGCGCGCCGCGCGGGCGAATGTGGGCCGAACCGGTGGACATCGGGCTCGTCGTGGAGGTCGAGTCGGCGGCAAGCCGTCGGCACGATCGCTTCACCAAGCCCGCCCTCTACGCCGAGGCACGCATCCCGCACTACTGGCGGGTGGAACGGGGTAACTTCGGCCCGGTGGTCTACCGCTATCGGCTTGGCGAGGGTGAACACTACGAGCTGTTGGGCACCCTGGGCCCGGACGACCCGGTGAACGTGGATGAGCCGTGGCCGATGAAGCTCGACCCCTCCGCCTGGCCTCGCTGAACGCGAGAAGCCCGGCCCGCTTTCCAGCGGGCCGGGCTTCGTCGTATGTGGGAGGGATCAGCCCTTGCCGGCGTGGCTGGCGAGCTGGTCGAGGCCGTTGATGATGCCGCCGGCCAGGTCGCCCCCGCTGAACGCGCCGGCCATGGAGAGCGCGGCCAGCTTCGCGTACGTGTCCGGGATGCGCTTGCGGGCGTACCGCCCGGTGATGATCTCCAGCTGACGCTGGTTGGGAGACACCGCGATCAGCACCGACTTGTCGGGGTCGGCGAGCTGACGGTGCAGCCGCTGGGCGTGCTCCCGGACGGGCTCGTCGAGACCACCGACGAAGACCGAGAAGACCAGGCCGGTGCCCTGGTCGGCGAGGCGCAACGCCTCGTCGATGCGCAGCAACTGGCGGGTCGAGAAGGGCCCGTCCAGCACCTCGGGCGGATTCTCCGACCCGGTCTGCTTCTCACCAACGGTCACTTGCGCCTCCGGTTCCACCGGCCGGCGCCTCGACGCTGGCCTGCTCAAGCTTGCGGCTGGTCAGCGCGGGCGCCTGCGCCCCCGCCGTCAGCGCGGTGCCGGCCGAGTCGGCCAGCTGCTCCGGGCGGCCCAGGAACCAGACCGGAGTGAAGTCGAAGGGCCGGCCCGGGCGGTAGCGCTTGGTGCCACCCCCGCCGGTGGTGGCACCACCACGGCTGCCGGCGTAGGTGAGACCGGTGATGACCAGCACCGCGGCCAGCGGGATGCCGACGAAGACCAGCAACGTCTCGGTGACAGACAATCCCAACGCCCCCAGGCGGAAGTAGGACGACCTCGAACAGTCGGGTCGAATGGACGATCATGATGCCGGCCACTCGACGCCGTCACCATTCACGTTAGCGGAGTCGGCGGCCCGCCAGATTGCGGGGTGCCGATCCCATCCGTCACTGGAGTTCTCCAGTTGCGCAGCGGTCGCGATCAGCCGCGCGTCGTCACCGTACCGGCCCGTGAGCAGCACCCCGACGGGCAGTCCGTCGGTCGTGCTACCCACCGGCAGGGAGACGGAGGGGTCGCCGGTGACGTTGAAGACGGCGCAGTAGGGCGAGAATCGGCGTTGCCTGTCGAAGTCGGCCGCCGGGTCACCATCGGCGGTGAACCAGCCCACCGGTGCCTGCGGGGCCGCCAGGGTGGGACAGAGCAGCAGATCGACCCCGGCCGTGCGGCGGGTGCCGAGGCGGACCTGCGCCTGCAACTCCCCCAGGGTGGCGGCGAGCGTGCCGGCGCTGATCTCGGCGCCCCGGGCGCGCATCAGCCGCGTCAACGGCAGCAGCTCCGCCTCCCGTTGCGGCGGCACCGGGGCGAGCGCCAACACGTACCAGAGGATCTCGAAGAGCGGCCACACCGTCGGCGTGAGCGGCGGCGGCACCTCGACCACCTCGTGCCCGGCCGCGGCGAGCAGCGCGGCGGCGGAGTCCACGGCGGCCACGCAGTCGGGGTGCACCGGCTCGTCGGCGAGCATCGGCGCGGTGAACCGGCCGATCCGCAGCGGGCCGGGCTCGGCCCGGCGTGCCACGCCCAGATAGCCCTCCGGCGGCGCGGGCGGCGGCAGGTAGGGCTCGCCGGGCACCGGCACGGCCATGACGTCGAGCAGCGCGGCGACGTCGGTGACGGTCCGTCCGAGCGGGCCACCGGTGGGCAGGCCGAACGCGCCGGAGCCGACCGGCCCGCCGGAGACCAGGCCACGACTGGGCTTGTAGCCGACCAGGCCGCAGAGCGCCGCCGGGATGCGCAGCGAGCCGCCGCCGTCGGAGCCCTGGGCGACCGGGACCAGCCCGGCCGCCACCGCCGCCGCGGCGCCACCGCTGGACCCACCGGCGGTGTACGCCAGCTGCCACGGGTTGCGGGCGGGCGGAGCGACCCGACCCTCCGAGTAGAGCGAACAACCCAGCTCGGAGGTCGTCGTCTTGCCCAGACTGACCAGGCCGGCGGCCTTGATGAACCGGACCACGTCGGCGTCGACCGGCGGGACGAAGTCGACGAAGGCCGCCGAACCGAAGGTGGTGCGGACCCCGGCGGTGAGGGTCAGGTCCTTGATGGCGGTCGGCACACCGTGCAGCGGGCCACGCGCCTCGACCGGCACTGCGTCGGCGGCGCGGGCGGCCTGCCGGGCGAGGTCTTCGGTGACGGTGACGAACGCCCCGACGATGTCGCCGAGCGCGGCCACCCGGCCCAGGCAATGCTCGACCAGCTCGACGCTGGACAGCTCACCGCTCGCGATCGCGGCGGCCTGCTCCAACGCGGTCAGGTCGTGCGGCTCGGCCATCAGGCCATCCTGCCGGTCGCCGGCCCTCGGCGCAGCCGACACGCGCTGCCTGCCGAAATCGGACCAACCGGACCTCGGGACAGCTCTCCTCGCAGATCTTGGACAGTTTCCGTTACGCGAGAACGGAAACTGTCCAAGATCTGCTCACGCCAGGGGCGCGGTAGCCCTTCAGCCGTGCAGGAAACGCAGGGCGTTTGCGGATCGGAGCTTGTCGCGTTGGGCGTCGGTGAGGAAGTCCGCGTCGCGGACCACAGCGCCGACCGGCCGTTCGCCCAGCGGGTACGGGTAGTCGCTGCCCACCAGCACCCGGTCCTCCCCCATCGTGTCGACCAGCAGCCGCAGCGCGGGCGCCGCGAAGACCACCGAGTCGACGCTGAACCGGTCGACGTAGCTGCTGGGCGGGGCGACGGACGCGCCCCGCACCAGGTCGCCCCGGCGGTGCCAGGCGTTGTCGGCGCGGCCCAGCCAGAACGGGAAGCTGCCGCCGCCGTGCGCGAAGCAGATCCGCAACGTTTCGGGCACCCGGTCGAAGACGCCGCCCAGGATCATCGCCAGCACCGACAGGTGCGTCTCGGCGGGCATCCCGGTGAGCCAGCGGGCCATCCAGCGGTTCAGCCGGGGGCCGTCGGGCATGTCCCACGGGTGGACGAAGACGGGCGCCCCCACCTCGGCGCAGTGCTGGAGGAAGGTGACCACACCAGCGTCGTCCAGATCCCGGTCGCCGACGTGGTTGCCGATCTCCACACCCACGTGGCCGGCGGCGAGGCTGCGATCCAACTCGGCGCAGGCGGCGTCCGGGTCCTGGAGCGGCACCTGACAGAACGGCACCAGCCGGTCGCCACCGGCGGCGGTGACCTCCAGGGTCAGGTCGTTGAAGATCCGGGCGACCTTCACCGCCTGGTCGGCCGGGCGGTCGTAGCTGAAGAAGACCGGGGTCGGCGAGACCACCTGCACGGCCACGCCGTCGGCGTCCATGTCGGCCAGTCGCCGCGACGCGTCCCAGCACTCGGCGCCGACCGGGCGGAACTCCGTCTCCCCCACCATGATCATGGCGGCGCGTTCGGAGTCCACCCGCAACCACGGCCAGTCGGACCCACCGCACGCCGCGCCGAGGTCCGGCCACCCCTTCGGTACGACGTGCGTGTGCACGTCGACGACACCTGCGGGCATCAGCCCTTGCCCGGGTGCAGGGTGCCGCAGTCGGCGCAGGTACGCGCCGCCTCGTCGGCGTAGAACGCCTGGAACACCGGCGGGAGGTCGGCGGCGATGTCGCGGACCTGCAACTCCACCTCGTGCACCTTGTTGCCGCACTCCGGGCAGTACCACTGGAAGGTCTCCAGCGTGCCCTCCTCACGGACCCGCTCGACCACGACACCGATCGAGCCGGCCTCCGGCCGCTGCGGGGAGTGCGGGGTGTTGCGCGGCAGCATCCACATCTGACCCTCGCGCACGTGCACCGTACGCGGCCCCTGCGGGGTCATCAGGTTGATGTGCATGTTGCCCTTGACCTGGTAGAAGAACTCCTCGTACGGGTCCACGTGGAAGTCGGTGCGCTGGTTGGGCCCGCCCACCACCATCACGATGAAGTCGTCCCCGCCGGGGAACATCTCCTTGTTACCCACCGGCGGCTTCAACAGGTGCTGGTTGTCGGCGATCCAGCCCGGAAAGCTGAACGGTTCGGCGATCTCACTCACGACTGACCTCCGGAGGGAAGAAGGGCCACGGCCTGGATCTCGATGAGCAGGTGCGGGTGCGGCAACTGGTGCACCGCGACTGTCGTACGGGTCGGGCCGGACGCGTCGAAGAACTCCGCCCAGACCTCGTTGTAACCACCGAAGTCGTTCATGTTGACCAGGTACGACGTCACCTGGACAAGGTCGGTGAGGTCCGCGCCGACCGAGCGCAGCAGGTCCCGGATGTTCTCGATGACCGCCCGCGTCTGGGCCCGGATGTCCAGGTTGGTGGTGCCGAGATCGTCCACCTCGACACCGGCGAAACTGTTGTCCGGCCGCCGCGACGACGTACCCGAGACGAAGACGAACCCGCCCGCCACCTTGACGTGCGGGAAGGCCCCGCGGGGGACGGCCTTCCCCGCGACGACCCGCGCGGTCACGACGACGCCCGCAGCGACGCGGTGCCGAGCTTCTCGACGACGGCGCGGACGTGTGCGCCGGGGCGCAGCGGAACGGCTGCGGTCGCGGCGCCGGCCAGGAAGACCCAGCCGGACTCCAACCGCACCCCGTGCCGCCCGGCCAGCCGGATGCCCTCGTCGAGCGCCCGGCGCGGGTCACCGAGGATCGCGGCCGTCGAGCCGACCTGCGCCACCCGGCCGTCGACCTCCAGCAGCACGCCCAGGTTGTCCAGGCCCGCCGGCACCGGGGACCACGGCCCGATCACGTACGCGGCGGCGGAGGTGTTGTCGGCGATCACGTCCGGCAGCGAGAAGCGGAAGTCCGCGTACCGGGAGTCGATCAGCTCGATGGCCGGGGCGACCGCGCGGACGGCGTCGGCGAAGTCGCCGACCGGTTCGCCCGGCTCGGGCAGCCGGTCCAGCAGGAACGCCACCTCCGGCTCGACCCGGGGATGGATGTACGCGGCCGGGTCCACCACGCCACCGTCGGGCACCCGCATCGCGTCGGTGAGCCGCCCCCAGATCACCTCGTCCACGCCGACCTGGGCCATCTTCGCCCGGCTGGTCAGCCCCATCTTGAGACCGACCAGCCGCTCACCGGCGTCGACACGGCGCTGGAGCAGCGCGGCCTGCACGGCGTACGCGGCGTCCACGTCCAGGCCGGTCTCGGCGGCGAGCTGCGGGATCGCGGTGGCCGTGTCGGCCGCCGCCCCCAACGTCTCGGCGATCCCCACGATGTCCGGTCCGATCATGCTGCGTCATCCTCCGTCCGCGACCGCGGGTCACGCGAACGCTCCGTACCGGCCAGGTCGAGTGCCACGTCCACGATCATGTCCTCCTGGCCGCCGACCATCCGACGCCGGCCCAGCTCGACCAGGATCGACCGGACGTCCACGCCGTACTTCGCGGAGGCCCGCTCGGCGTGCCGCAGGAAGCTGGAGTAGACACCCGCGTACCCCAGGGAGAGCGTCTCCCGGTCCACCTGGACCGGCCGGTCCTGCAACGGGCGGACGATGTCGTCGGCCGCGTCCATCAGCGCGAACACGTCGCAGCCGTGCTTCCAGCCGTGCAGCTCGGCGACCGCGACGAAGACCTCCAGTGGCGCGTTGCCGGCGCCCGCGCCCATGCCGGCGAGGGACGCGTCGACGCGGACGGTCCGGCCGTTCGGTGCGTCGGGACCGACCGGCGCGGAGCCGGTGACCCGGCCGTGTTCGACGGCGAGCACGCTGTTGGCCACCCCGAGGGACAGGTTGTGGTGCGCGTGGATGCCGATCTGCGTCTCCGGGGCGAGGACCTGCCGGTACGCGTCGACCCGCTGCGCCACGTCGGACATCAGCAGCCGACCACCGGAGTCGGTGACGTAGACGCAGTGCGCCCCGTACGACTCCATCAGCTTGGCCTGCCCGGCCAACCCGGCCGGGTCGTTCATATGCGACATCATCAGGAACCCGGCGACGTCCATGCCGTTCTCCCGGGCCCAGGAGATGTGCTGGGCGCTGATGTCCGCCTCGGTGCAGTGCGTGGCGATGCGCACACTGGTCACCCCGAGCGCCTTCGCCGCCTTCAGGTCGGCGATCGTGCCGATGCCGGGCAGCAGCAGGGTGGTCAGCTTCGCCGTGGTCAGCACCTCGGCGGCGGCGGAGATCCACTCGGCGTCGCTGGCCGCGCCGTGGCCGTAGTTGACGCTGGAACCGGCGAGCCCGTCGCCGTGCGCCACCTCGATGGCGGCCACCCCGGCGGCGTCCAGCGCGGCGGCGATCGTGCGCACCTGGTCGACCGTGTACCGGTGGGCGATGGCGTGCATGCCGTCGCGCAACGTCACGTCCTGGATGTACAGGTCGGTCATGCCACCGCTCCCGTCGACCGCAGGGCGACCAGCCGCTCCGCGGTACGCAGCGCGGCGGAGGTCATGATGTCCAGGTTGCCGGCGTACGCGGGCAGGTAGTGCCCGGCGCCGGAGACCTCCAGGAAGACCGACACCTGAAGGGCGGTGAGCTGACGCCCCAGCGTCGGCAGGTACGCCTCGACCCGGTCGAACTGCACGTCCTGCTTGAGCCGGTAACCGGGGACGTACTCCTGCACCGTCGCCACCATGTCCGCCACCGAGGCGGCGATGGCGTCGGTGTCGGCGTCGGCGTCCGGGCAGAGGCAGTAGACGGTGTCCCGCATGAGCAGCGGCGGGTCCGCCGGGTTCAGCACGATGATCGCCTTGCCCCGCTCGGCACCGCCGACCACCTCGATGGCCCGGGCCGTGGTCTCGGTGAACTCGTCGATGTTGGCCCGGGTGCCCGGCCCGGCCGAGCGGGACGAGATCGAGGCGACGATCTCCCCGTACGCCACCGGGGTGACCCGGCGGACGGCGGCGACGATCGGCACGGTGGCCTGTCCGCCGCAGGTCACCATGTTGACGTTCGGTTCGTGCAGGTGCTCGTCGAGGTTGACCGGCGGCACCACGTACGGGCCCAGCGCGGCCGGGGTCAGGTCGACAACGGTGCGGCCGTGTGCCCGCAGCACCTCGTCGTGACGTCGGTGTGCGCCGGCCGAGGTGGCGTCGAAGACCAGCTCGACGTCGGCGAACTCGGGCATCGCGACGAGCCCGTCCACGCCGTCGGCGGTGGTGGCGACGCCGAGGCGGCGGGCCCGCGCCAGGCCGTCGGAGGCCGGGTCGATGCCGGCCATCGCCACCATCCGCAGGCTGTCGCTCAGCCGCAACACCTTGATCATCAGGTCGGTGCCGATGTTGCCGGACCCGAGCACCGCCACTCCGGTGGTCACGCGGAGACCTCCTTGCTGAAGCAGGTGCGCACCGAGCCGAGCCCGGAGATCCGGGCCTCGTACGCGGCACCGGGGGTGACCGGCACCATCGGGCCGAGCGCCCCGGAGAGCACCACGTCCCCGGCCCGCAGCGGGTCACCGGCGCGGGCGAGGGTGTCGGCCAGCCAGAGCAGCGCGTGCAGCGGATTGCCGAGGCAGGCCGCGCCCGCGCCGACCGAGACCGGCTCACCGGCGTGCTCCAGCACCATGCCGCACAACCGCAGGTCGAGGTCGGCGAGCCGGCGCGGGGTGGTGCCGAGCACGAAGAGCCCGCTGGAGGCGTTGTCGGCGACGGTGTCCACGATGGAGATGTCCCAGCCGGCGATCCGCGAGTCGACGATCTCGATCGCCGGCAGCACGTGGTCGACAGCGCGGATCAGGTCGACAGTGGTCATCTGCGGGTCCGGGAGGTCCCGGTCGAGCACGAACGCGATCTCCGCCTCGACCCGGGGCTGGAGCAGCCGGTCGATGGGCACCTCGACCCCGTCGCCGACCGCCATGGCGTCGGTCAGCATGCCGAAGTCCGGTTGGAACACCCCGAAGGTCTCCTGCACCGCCCGGGACGTCAGCCCGATCTTCGCGCCGACCCGGCGTTCGCCCCGGCCCTGCCAGGCCCGCGCCTGGAGTTGCTGCACGCGGTACGCGGCCTCGATGTCGCCCTCTGGCAGCAGCCGCCCGCGCAGTGGCGGGCAGGGCTTGCCGGTGCTGCGGGCGTCGGCCAACTCCCGGTTGGCGGCCTCGATGTCAGCTTCCATGCCTGCTCCCTCGCTACGGCTCACGACAGGTCCACGCAGACGTTCGTGAGTTCGGAGTAGAAGTTCAGCGAGTGCACGCCGCCCTCCCGACCGATGCCGGACGCCTTCACCCCGCCGAACGGGGTCCGCAGGTCACGCAGGAACCAGGTGTTGACCCAGACGATGCCGGCGTCCAGCCGGGCACCGGCCCGGTGCGCGACACCCACGTCCCGGGTCCACACGGTCGCCGCGAGGCCGTACTCGGTGCCGTTCGCGAGGGCGTACGCCTCGTCCTCGGTGTCGAACGGCGCGACGTGCACCACCGGGCCGAAGATCTCCTCGCGGTTGGTGCGGGCGTCCGGGCCGAGCCCGGTGAGCACCGTCGGCTGCACGTACGACCCGCCGTCCCGCGCGTCGCCGAAGGTGGGCGAGCCGCCGCCGGCCAGCACCTCGGCGCCCTCGGCCCGGGCCAGGTCGTACGCGCCGAGCACCTTCGCCCGGTGCTGGTGGGAGATCAGCGGCATGGTGGCGGTCGCCTCGTCGGTCGGCCAGCCGTACGCCAGCTCGCCGGCCCGCTTCGCCAGTCGGGCGGTGAACTCCTCGAAGACCGGGCGCTGCACGTAGATGCGCTCGGTGCAGAGGCACACCTGCCCGCCATTGGTGAAGCTGGACCGCACCGAGCCGGCCACCGCGGCGTCCAGGTCGGCGTCGGCGAACACCAGGCCGGCGTTCTTGCCGCCCAACTCGAAGCTGACCGCCTTCACCCCGTCGGAGGCGGCCCGCATGATCGCGCCGCCGGTGGCCGACTCGCCGGTGAAGGTGATCGCGTCCACGCCCGGGTGGCGGGTGAGGAACTCCCCGGCCGAGTCCGGTCCGAAGCCGTGCACCAGGTTGAACACGCCCTCGGGCACACCGGCGGCGGCCATCACCTCGGCGAGCACCGTCGCCGAGGCGGGCGTCTCCTCGCTGGGCTTGACCACCACGGCGTTGCCGCACGCCAACGCGGGCGCGACCTTCCAGGTGAGCAGCAGCAGCGGCAGGTTCCACGGCACGATGACGGCGACCACGCCGACCGGCTTGCGCAGCGCGTAGTTGAGCGCCCGGCCGCCGGTCGGGGTGACAGTCGTGAACGACTCGGTGGGCGCGGTCGCCACGATCTCCGCGAACGCCCGGAAGTTCGCCGCACCACGGGGGATGTCCAGCGTGCGGGCCTGCGAGATGGACTTGCCGGTGTCGGCGACCTCGGCGATGACCAGGTCGTCGAAGCGGCGCTCCAGCTCGTCGGCGACCCGGCGCAGCACCTCGGCGCGTTCCCGTTCGCCCATCCGGCCCCACGGCCCGCGCAGCGCCGCCCGGGCGGCGGCCACCGCGTCGTCGACGGTGGACCTCGACGCCTCGACCACCTCGAAGACCTGCTCGCCGGTCACCGGGCTGGCCTTCGCGAACGTCGGCCCCCCGTCGACGAACTCACCGGCGACGAAGTTGCGCAGCCGCTGCGGGTCACCGTGCCCGTGGCCGGTCATCAGTCGCGGATCCCAGTTGCCGGTCATGCTCGCCTCCCTCGACTCAGTGCCGCGCCGATCGCGCCGACCAACAGCACCGCGGCTCCGCCGACGACAGCGCCCAGCACCCGGTGCTGTCGGCGCACCCGGCGGCGCACCTGGGCGTACGGGGTGGTGGAGAACGACACCAGTTCGTACTGCGAAACGTACCGGCCGGGCAGGGCCCGTTCCAACGCGTGCTCCACCCGCCGCCGGGCCTGGAAGACCGGCGAGGCGACCTTGTCCCGCATCTCCACGAAGTTGGTCAGCGCCATCGTCGCGATGGCCTCGGCGTTCTCCTGCCGGCGTCGCTGGAACAGCGGCAGCGCCGCCGCCCAGTCGTCGGCGCACTCGTCCAGGCAGCGGTCCAGCTCGACCACGTCCTCGAACGCGCAGTTGGCGCCCTGACCGTAGAAGGGCACGATCGCGTGCGCCGCGTCTCCGAGCAGACCAACGGTCCCGTTGACCTGCCAGGGCGTGCAGCGGACCGTGCCGAGGACGCCCACCGGGTTCTGCTGGTAGTCGTCGACCAGGTTCGGGGCCAGCGGGACGACGTCCGGGTAGTGCTCGGCGAAGTGCCGTTCGATCTCCGCCGGGCCGGTCAGCGAGGCGAAGCTGCCGACGCCGTCGTTGGGCCAGAACAGCGTGCAGGTGAAGGAGCGGTCCGGGTTGGGCAGCGCGATCATCATCGAGGTGCCCCGCGGCCAGATGTGCAGGGCGTCGGGATCCAGCGCGAAGTCGCCGCCCAGCGGCGGGATCGTCAACTCCTTGTAGCCGTAGTCGAGGAAGTCCACGCGCTCGTCCAGCAACCCGTACGCGAGCAACTGCCCCCGCACCGCGGAGCCGGCCCCGTCGGCGCCCAGCACCACCGACGCCTTGGCCGCGACGGTGCCCTGCGGGGTGTCGAAGCTCAGCGAGCCGTCGGTCGGGTCGAGCCCGACGAGCCGATGGTCGAAGACGACCCGCACGCCGGGCAGCGCGGCGGCCTCGTCCAGCAGGGCGTTGTTCAACGCGCCCCGGCTGATCGAGTTGATCGCCCGGTCGCCGGCCGCGCTGTACGACTGGAACTGCTGCTCCCCCTCGACCGGGTGGATCATCCGGCCGCGCATCGGCAGCGCGTCGGTCATGACCTGCTCGGCGAGCCCGATCCGGCGCAACGCGTCCAGGCCGCGCTCGGAGAGCGCCAGGTTGATCGAGCGCCCGCGCTCGGCAGCGCCGCCGCGTGGGTCGGAGCGGCGCTCGTAGAGGGCCACCGGATAGCCCCGTCGGGCCAGGAAGCAGGCGGCCAGAGAGCCGGCCAACCCAGCACCGATGATCGCGACCTCGTCGCGTCGCGCGGTCATGAGAACTCCTGCCCGACCGTCGCCGCCAACGCGGCAGCCGCCCGCCAGCAGTCGAGGTACGTGGAGTAGAGCGGTACCGGGGCGAACCGGACGATGTCCGGTTCGCGGGCGTCGGCGATGACGCCGTGCTCGTACCGCAGGCGTTTGGTCAGCTCGGCGGCGCTGCCGGCGCCGATGCGCACCGAGAGTTGGCAGCCACGCCGGGCCGGGTCGCGCGGGGTGACCACGCGCAGCGGCCGGTCGACGACGACCTCGTCGAGCAGCGACTCCAACCAGCCGGTGAGCCGCAGGCTGCGGGCCCGCAGCGCCGGCATGCCGACGGTGTCGAACAGCTCCAGCGAGGTACGCACCGGGCCCATCGCGAAGATCGGCGGGTTGGAGATCTGCCAGGCCTCCACAGTGGCCGGTGGCCGGGAGACCGGCGTCATCTCGAACCGGGTGGCCGCAGCGGTGCTCCACCAACCCTCGAAGCGGGGCAGGTCCGGATCGCCGAGGTGCCGCTCGTGCACGAAGACACCGGCCAGGGCGCCCGGGCCGGAGTTCAGGTACTTGTAGGAGCACCAGGCGGCGAAGTCGACGTCCCAGTCGTGCAGGGCCAACGGCACGTTCCCGACCGCGTGGGCCAGGTCCCACCCGACCACCGCGCCGGCGGCCCGCCCGGCCGCCGTGATCGCCGGGATGTCCAGCAGCTCACCGGTGAGGTAGTTGACCCCGCCGAGCAGCACCAGTGCCACCCGGTCGCCCTCGGCGGCCAGGTAGTCGGTCACGTCCTCGGTGCGCAGCGACGTCTCGCCGTCGCGCGGGCGCAGCCGGACCACTGTGTCGTCCGGGTCCAGGCCGTGGAACCGCGCCTGGCTGCGCACGGCGTAACTGTCCGAGGGGAAGGCGCTGTCCTCGATGACGATGCGGGTGCGCGCGCCGGCCGGGCGGTAGAAGCTGACCATCAGCAGGTGCAGGTTGACGGTGAGCGAGTTCATCACCACCGTCTCCGCGGGCCGGCCGCCGACCAGTCGCGCGGCCGGCGCTGTCAACAGCTCGTGGTACGGCAACCAGGCGCGCTCCGCCTCCACGTGCCCCTCGACACCGAGCCGCCCCCAGGCGTCCAGGTCGGCGAGGAGTTCGTCGCGGGTGGCCCGGGGTTGCAGGCCGAGCGAGTTGCCGGCGAGGTAGGCCGCCTCGCTGTGGTCGCCGCCGTCGGCGGGCGGCACGTGGAACAGGTGCCGGTGGCCCGGGTCGGCCTCGTCCAGGCGGTGTGCTTCTTGTGCAGGGGTGTGCATGTCTCGCTCTCCGGTCACATCGCGGTACGGGCCGACCACAGCTCCGGGAAGACCACCCGGGCCATGCTGCGTTGCAGCCATGCCAGGCCGGCGGAGCCTCCGCTGCCGACCTTCGCACCCATCGTCCGCTGCACCGCCTTGACGTGGTTCCAGCGCCAGTCGCCGAACTCCTCGGCCACCGCGCTCAGCGCCTCGCCGAGCATCCGCAGGTGGTTGTCCGGGGCGGCGTCGTCGTAGATCCGCACCCAGGCCGCCTCGACCGACGGCTGGGGATCGTGTTCGACGGTCACGTCCCGCTCCAGCAGGTCGGCGGGGAGGTCGAAGCCACGGCGGGCGAGCAGCGCGACCACGTCGTCCCACAGGCTCGGGGCGGCCAGCGCGGTGGTCAACGCGGCGTACACCTCGGTCTGCCGGCGGAACGGTCGGATCAGCGTCGGGTCGCGCAGCCCGAGGAGGAACTCCAACTGCCGGTACATGGCCGACTGGAAGCCGGAGGCCTCGCCGAGCAGGTTGCGGAACCTGTTGAAGTCGGCCGGGCTCATCCAGCGCAGGCCCTGCCAGGCGGCGTTGAGCCCCTCCAGGTGCAGCTTGGCCCGCCGCAACGGGGCCAACGACTCCCAGATCTGGTCGGCACGGATCAACCGTTGGGTCTCCCGCAGCTCGTGGCAGGTCAACCCGAAGTACAGCTCCATGATCTGACTGACCATGAGGAAGGACATCTCGCCCGGGTCGTTGCTGAGCGGGTGCTGCATCTGGTGCAGGGCGCTGGCCTGCACGTACGCGTCGTACGGCACCATGTCAGCGAACTCCAGCGTCGGCTCACCACCGGTGCGCTCCGCCTGGGCGGCCCGCTGCCCCGGGGTCACCGGTCGCACCGTGGCGCGGCGGTTCGGCGCCCGCCGCTCCGTCTGATCCACCATCTCGTCTCCCTCCCCCGGACTGGCCGACGTCATGATCCCGCGGTCGGAACGGCCTGTGGAATGCCGAATCAACGGCTCTCGCCGTCATCTCCTGGCGAACCAAAGGCAACTAGGCGAAGTCGGTTCACGAAAGTAAGGTCTGAGCGTGGACGACATGGACTGGGCGCTGCTGCGCGAGTTGCAGGCCGACGCGCGGCTCTCCTTCAGCGAGCTGTCCCGGCGGGTGCACCTGTCGCCACCGTCGGTCGCGGAGCGGGTCCGCCGGCTGGAGGAGTCCGGCGTCATCACCGGCTACCACGCCCACGTCGACCTGAGCCGGGCCGGTCGCACTGTGGTCGCCCTGATCCGGATGTCCTGCTACGGCGCGCGGTGCATCCTGCACGACTCGTCGGTCGCGGGCTGGCCGGAGATCCTGGAGATCCACCGGATCACCGGGGACGCGTGCAGCGTGCTGAAGGTGGCCGCCGGGTCGATCGGCGCGTTCGAGAAGGTGATCGACCGGCTCGCCCCGTACGGCCAGCCGTCGAGCACGATGGTCCTCTCCTCCCCGCTGGGCTGGCAGCCGATCACCCCGCTCCCCTCGGCCCCGGCCACCCCGCGCCAGCGCTGACCCCACCCCACCCCCTGCCCGCCTGCGGGTTTGCCCCCGCGCCAGCGGGAAAGCAGCGCGCGTGCCCAGGGGAGGGTTCCGGCGGTCGTCGCCGGTTGGGGGGTAATCATGCAGGGAATCCGCACTGTCCACCGCGCGCTCTCGTCAGTACTGACACTGGTGGGGCTGATCGGGGCGTTCGTCCTGATGTCGGCTGCCCCCGCACGTGCCGGCGAGAACACCTTCGTCGAGGTGACACCGAACAGCGCCCAGGCCGGCAATCGGGTCTCCGTCCGGGCGAACTGCGACAACGACAACAACAGCCGGCAGTCCAGCGTCCACTCCGACGCGTTCGGGTCGGTCACGCTCAGGCCGGACAAGGGCTTCCTGACCGCGCAGGCCTCCATCCCGCGGGACAAGCAGGCCGGTGACTACCCAGTCGAGCTGCGCTGCGAGAACGGGCAGACGGCCTCGACCACGCTGACCGTGCTGAACATGGCCTCGCCCAGCAAGGGGCCGGCGACCGGTGGCGGCGGGACAGCCGGCGGTCGCGGCACCGGCTCGCTGCTGGTGCTCGGCGGCGTGGCACTGGTGGGCACCGCCGTCGCGCTCGGCATGGCCGGCGGTCGGCGTCGGACCGGAGCCGGCTCCTGAGCCGGACGACCCATGACCCGCAGATCCGCGCGTGCGCGGCCGGACCGCCGCGCCCGCCTCCGGGCCGGGCCGGCGCTGCGCGCGTCCGGCCGGCTGGTGGCCCGTGCCTCCCGCCGGTTGCGCCAGGTCGCCGGGCAGGCCGGGTTGGCCAGCGTCACCACCACCGATCCGGCCGCCCAGCCGCTACCGAGGCGTCCGGCCGGGACACCGTCGCCGTCGACCCGACGCCGCTTCGGTACGAGCCCGGGACTGCCGGTGCTGGCCGTCGCCACGCTGATGGTGCTGATCGTGGCGATGCTCGGGGTCGAGCGGGTGACCGGCATGCATCTGTTGCCGGACCGGATCAGCGCCGGCCTGCGCCAGCCGCCGAAGAAGTTCCCGGTGCTGTCGTCGAGCCGTCCGACCAGCCTCGCCATCGAGAAGATCGACCTGCGGGCGCCGGTGCACGACGTGGGCATCGCCCCGGACGGCACCATCGCCGTGCCGGACGCGACCCGCGCCCAGGAGGCCGGCTGGTACGACCAGGGGCCCACCCCTGGGCAGTACGGCCCGGCGGTGATCGTCGGACACGTCGACACCACCAGCGGGCCGGCGGTCTTCCACCAACTCCGCGAGCTGCGCTCCGGTGACCAGATCGAGGTCACCCGCACCGACCGGAGCGTGGCGGTCTTCGAGGTGGACTCGGTGGAACGGTTCGACAAGGGGCAGCTGCCGGTGGACGAGGTGTACGGCGACTTCAGCCGCCCGAGCCTGCGGCTGATCACCTGCGGCGGTCAGTGGGTGGGCGGTGAGACCGGCTACTCGGACAACGTGGTGGTCTTCGCGTCGCTGGTCAAGGCACGCAATGGCTGAGGCCTGCCGTCGAGGTACTCGGCGAGCCGTCCGGCCCCGGTGAGCATGGCCTGACCGCGCTCGGTGAGCCGTGTCCGCCACTGGCTCAGCGATCCGGCGAGTGCCTCGGCGCCGCCGGCGTCGCGTACCCGACGCAGCACGGTGGCGATGTGGTCGAGCCGGTAGCCGCCCCTGCGGAGCAGGTGGGCGAGTTCCGCGTCCCGGACGTCGTCGGGCGCGTAGACGCGGTGCCGGGTTCCGGGGTCGCGCTGCGGGCGCAGAACGCCGGCCAGCTCCCACTTGCGCAGGGTCGCGGGTCGCAGACCGAGCCGGTGTGCCACCACGCTGATCGGTACGGCAGCTCGACCCTGCGGAGGGGGCTCTGCCCCGACGAGCGTCACGACCGCCGTCTCGACCGCGTCCAGGGTCTCCCGGTCGCGGTGCAGCAGGCCATGACTCTGGTCGATCGCGCGCAGAGCCGTGTCGATCTCGCCCCGGTTGACGGCGCGCATGATGTCGCCGCTCGCCGCATGGCCGTGGCCCACGATCAGCGCCAGGTAGGCGCTCAACGCCCTGGCGTGCACCTCGGTGAACCGACGGTAGCCGCTCGGGGTGCGTTCGGCGGGCGGCAGGACACCCTCCCGCTCGTAGTTGCGGACCGCCTGCGCGGAGAGTCCGTGCCGACGCGCCAAGTCGACCGGCCGGTACATCCTGCCGTTTGAGGGTTTGGCAGCCTCCACCGCGCTCCTTCGCTGAAAAGCTTACACGGGTGGTTCAACGATACGGTTGATGCAATGACCACCCTTCTCGACCTGCTCGTCGGGTCACCGTCCCTGCTGGCGCTCGGCGAACCGACGCACGGCGAGTCCGCCTTCCTTCAACTCCGCAACGAGGCCTTCCTGACGCTGGCGGAGCATGGCTACCGGTCGATCGCGCTGGAGAGCGACCGGGCGGCGGGACTGGTCGCGGACGAGTTCGTCCAGGGCGCGGCCGTGCCGCTCGACCGCGCGCTCACCGAGGGTTTCAGCCACGGGTTCGGCAGCGCCCCGGCCAACCGTGACCTGCTGCTGCGCATGCGCGAGTGGAACGCCGGGCGGCCGGACCGCGAGCGCCTGAGGTTCCACGGCTTCGACGCCCCGCTGGAGATCGAGGGCGCCCCGAGTCCGCGGCGCCACCTAACCCGGGTGTGCCACTTCCTCGGCATCGACCGGGAAACGGAGATCGATGCCCTGGTCGGGGACGAGGCGCGGTGGAGCGACACCGCCGCCATCTGGGAGCCGGGCAGGTCGGTCGGGCGCTCGACAGGCGCCCAGCGCCTGCGGGTGATCGCCGACGACCTGCTGACCGAGCTGTACCTCCAGGCGCCCCGGCGAGCCGAGGGCTGGCAGGCGGCGTTCGTCCACGCCACGTCCGCTGTCGCCCTGCTGCGCTACCACGCCGCCGCTGCCGCGCTACTGCCGCCGGAGGAGCGCTTCGCCCGCCTGGCCGGGGTGCGGGACGCGCTGATGGCCGAGAACCTGCTCGCGATCCGGGCGGCCGAGGCAGACCGTGGGCCGACGCTGGCCTTCGCGCACAACACGCACCTCCAGCGTCACGGGAGCACGATGACGATGGGCGGAACGGAGATGTCGTGGGCGGGTGCCGGGGCGATCGTCGCGTCGCTGCTGGGTGACCGGTACACGGTGATCGTCGGCAGCCTCGGCGTGAGCCCCGCGCTCGACATCGCGGCACCCGCCGCGTCGACCTACGAGGGCAGACTCCAACAGACGGTCAGCCGCCCCGGCTATGTCCGAGCCTCCGACATCGGCCCAGCGGAACGGCGGGAGCACGACTACCGGTACTTCCCACTGGATCAGGCCACCGTCGAGAACGCCGACGCCGTTCTGCACATCCCGACCGGCGTCGACCCGACTGTGCTCGCCGCTCGCATCCTCGCGCTCCCCGGCGTCGAGCAGGTGGTGGCGAGCGAGGAGAACGGCTCGCCGGAGGGCGCCTGGGGCGACCGGTTCTTCCACGTCGGCCATGATCGACGTCAGCCGTTCGCCACCATCGTCGAGCACGACGTGCCCGGCTTCGACGAGGCCTCCCAGCTGGACCGACCCGGGGTCTTCCGCCTCAACCTGGACCTGGGCCGAGCCGAGTTCGAGCGGCTGTTCGGCTTTCCGCCCAAGGCGTTCGAGGACCATCGGGACGCATTCGACTTCGCCCGGCTGGACACCCTCCTGCCGCACCCGTGCTATGCCCTGTACGCCTTCGGCAGCGTCGTCATGCCCGGCCCGCAGATGCTGCCCGAGATCGACCGGCTGCTCGCCATCGCGCACGCCCGCGCGACAGAGCGGCACGAGCGCGCGGCACGCCGGACAGCCGACCAGCCGGAGTGAACCGGTGGGTATTCGCTTCGATCCGGGCCGCGACGAGGGATCAGGCGGCGGCTTCGGGCTCGCGCAGGTCGAGCCAGTCGGCCCAGCGGGGGTCGGGGGCGCGGTGCCCGAGGACCCGCCAGGCGGTGCCCTTCGGCGCGGCCGGCGACGCGGGTAACCGCCACCCCATCTCGGCCGGGGTCTTGTCGCCCTTGGTGTGGTTGCAACGGGCGCACGCGGCGACCACGTTCTCCCAGGCGTGCCGGCCACCCCGGCTGCGCGGGAAGACGTGGTCGATGGTCTCGGCCGGACCTCGGCAGTAGGCGCACCGCCACCCGTCCCGGGCGAAGATCGCACGTCGCGACAGCCCGACGTGTGTTCGGTAGGGCACTCGGACGAAGCGCGTCAACCGGACCACCGACGGCACCGGCAGCGCGTCGCGGGCGCTGTGCAGGATGCCGTCGCCGTCGGCGACGCAGACCGCCTTGGCGGAGAGGACGAGGATCGCGGCGCGGCGCACCGACACGACACACAGCGGCTCGTAGGTGGCGTTGAGGACCAACGCGCCGGAGCCCACCGTGGGTCGTATGTCAGGCATCGCGATCACCCTCCCGGTTCAGCGGCTGCTGGAAACCGCCGCCGACCGGGACAGGACACGACGGCCCAACCGGTCGACGTCGGGCCGATCACCGACGTCCGTTGCGCCAATAGTCCCTGATCGGACCCCGGATTGCACGTACTAATCCCGCATGAGGTATGAGGATCATCCGCGTTGAACCCGATCGCCGTGCCGACCTGGGAGAAGTCCGGCGTTGCCGGGCACTGGTCGCGACCGTGGCGAACCTCCGTGGCACCGCACCCACGCGCGGCCGTCACCGACCACTCACCACCTGGCGGAAACCCGGCGTTCGCGACAGCTGCCGCCGTGCCGCGCCGACAGGTCACCCGGCCGGTGGGTCGGCGGCGGACCCTCCGGCCCCTTGCGGTACGAAGACAGGGTGAGTGCCGCCAGCGTGACGCCCCTTGCCCTGTCCACCGCCGAATCGGTGAGCTGCCAGGGCAGCACCTCCTGTGAGTGGATCTACAGCATCACCAGGTCGGCCTGGTTCGCCGAGGGCAGTTACTGGATCCTGCTCAAGCCGCTACGGGTGCTGCTGATCCTGGCGCTGGCGATGGTGGCCCGCTGGGCGGTGCACCGGACGATCAACCGGCTGGTCCGGACGACCACCGACGGCGCGGTGCCGACGATGCTGCGCCCCCTGCGCGAACGGGTGCCCAGCGCGGCGGTCGACCCCGCCGAGTTCGTGCCCGAACGGCGACGGCAGCGGGCCGAGGCGATCGGATCCGTGCTGCGCAGTCTGACCACCGCGTTCGTCTTCGGCATCGCCCTGTTGATGATCCTGCGCGAGTTCAGCTTCGACCTGGCTCCGTTGCTGGCCAGCGCGGGGATCGCCGGCGTGGCACTGGGCTTCGGCGCGCAGAGCCTGGTCAAGGATCTGATCGCCGGCCTCTTCATGCTGATCGAGGACCAGTACGGCGTGGGCGACAACGTCGACCTGGGTGAGGCGATGGGCGTGGTCGAGGCGGTCGGTCTGCGCGTCACCACCGTCCGCGACAGTCGCGGGGTGCTCTGGTACATCCGCAACGGGGAGATCATCCGGGTGGGCAACAAGAGCCAGGGCTGGGCCCTGGTGGTGGTGGACCTGCCGATCGGGTTCAACAGCACCGAGGAGGCCACCGCCGTCCTGCGGACCGCCGCCGCCTCCGTCGCGGTGGACCCGGAGCTCTCGCCGGAGATCGTCGAGGCGCCGGAGGTGCTGGGTGTCGAGCAGGTGACTGTCGACGGGGCGGTGATCCGGACGGTGGTGAAGACGACGGCGGACGGGCAGTTCGCGGTGGGCCGGGAGCTGCGTCGGCGGCTCGCGGAGGCGCTGGAGAACTCGGGGATCACCGCGCAGATCGCCGCCGCCCGCATCTTTCCCGGCCTGCCACCCCGGCCGCTGTCGGACAACGAGACCGGTCAGGGCGGCGCTACCTGACCCAGGCGGCACTGGCCGCCGATGCAGGGGTCGCGAGCCGCCTGGCCCCTCAGGTATCGTCCGTTCGTTCAGTCGGGGAAGCGACGATCGATCCATTCGCCCTAGCTAGTTGTCAGACGATCGGGCAGAATCCGGGGCACGCGTTCCCGCCCGAGTGTGATCACATCCTCGCTGATCCGCAGATCTGACGAGTGCTTCCGGCCGGGCTGCCACGAGCGGCCAACCGGGGCCGATGGAGGCGACGGTGCCCGACGAGCGACCTTCCGCGGAAGGCCCCGCCACATTTCGCGAGGTGTTCGCCCAGCACGAGTTCCGGGCCGTCTTCGTTGCTGGCGCGCTCTCCTGGGTCGGTGACTACGTCGCGAAGGCGGCGGTCACCCTGCTGGTCTACCAGCAGACCCGGTCCGTCGCGCTCTCCGCGACCGCCTTCGCCGTCAGTTTCCTGCCCTGGTTGCTCGGTGGTCCCGTGCTCGCCGCGCTCGCGGAGCGGTACCCATACCGACGGGTGATGGTGACGTGTGACCTCATCCGGATGGCGTTGATGCTGCTCATCGCCATCCCCGCCCTGCCCTACCAGGTGGTGCTGGCGCTGATCTTCGCGGCGACGTTGGCCAATCCGCCGAGCCAGGCGGCGAAGTCCGCCCTGATGCCGCAGATGCTCAGCGGTGACCGGCTGGTGCTCGGGTTGTCCCTCAACAGCAGCATCGGGCAGGCCGCCCAGGTCGTCGGGTACGTGTTCGGCGCCGCCGTCGCCTCGATCGACCCGGAGGTCGCGTTGCTGTTCAACGCGGCGACGTTCGCCCTGTCGGCGCTGCTGGTGCGCCTGGGCGTACGGGACCGGCCGGCGTCCATGGCCCCCGCACACCGCACCCATCTGCTGCGGGAGACCCGCCAGGGTTTCACCATCGTGTTCGGCACTCCGGTGCTGCGGTCGATCGCGGTGCTGGTGTTCAGCGCCATGCTCTTCTCGATCGTTCCCGAGGGCCTCGCCGCGGCCTGGGCCAACGAGGGCGCCAAGGGTGGCCTGAGCACGGGTGCGGCCCAAGCGGTGATCATGGTGGCCAACCCGGTCGGTTTCATCCTCGGCGGGTTGCTGGTGAGCCGGCTCTTCGGGCCGACACGCCGGATGAAGCTGATGCGGCCGCTCGCGGTCTTCGCCCCGCTGGCGCTGGTGCCGGCGTTGTTGAACCCGCCACCGCTGGTGGTGGCGTTGCTGGCCGCCCTCTGCGGCTTCGCGGTCGCCGGCATGCTGCCGATGGCCAACGGGCTGTTCGTCCAGGCACTGCCCAATGGCTTCCGCGCCCGTGCCTTCGGTGTGATGGCCACCGGCGTGCAGGTCATCCAAGGTTTCGCGGTGCTGGTCACCGGGCTGCTCGCCGATCGGTTCCCCATCCCGGTGGTGGTCGGGCTCTGGAGTGCGGCCGGCGTCGTGCTCATGGCGGTGGCCACGCTGAGGTGGCCGGACCGGCAGACCGTGGACGACGCGATCGCCGAGGCGTCGGCGGCCAACACCGAAGCACCGCACAGTACGGGGCGCCCCGGCAAGGGTGGCACGGCCGGCGCTCCCGAGCCGCGTTCCGACGACGGACACCGCCGCCACGCGGTCACCTGATTCGCCGGGCCGACGTCAGCCGGCCGGATCGGCAGTCCCGGGCATCCGGGTCCGTCGACCCGGCGTGATCGGACGCACGCCGTGCGGGTCGGGTCGGCTCGGAGCGCACCTGGCAGGATGGAACGGTGAACCCCGCAGGTGAATCCGACCGTCCCGGTGCGTCGATGACCCTCTTCGAAGCGGTCGGCGGCGAACCCACCTTCCGCAGGCTGGTCGACGAGTTCTACGCCGGTATCGCCACCGATCCCCTGCTGCGGCCCATGTACCCGGAGGAAGACCTGGGGCCGGCCGCGGATCGAATGACCCTGTTCCTGATGCAGTACTGGGGCGGCCCCAACACGTACTCCGCACAGCGCGGCCACCCGCGGTTGCGGATGCGGCACGCGCCCTTCCGGATCGGCGCGGCCGAGCGGGACGCCTGGTTGCGGAACATGCGCCGCGCGGTGGACCGGCTCGACCTGGAGCCGGAGATCGCCGTCACGCTCTGGGACTACCTGGAGCGGGCCGCGTACTTCATGGTCAACGTCGAGGACGACCCGGCCGACGGCCACTGACCTGGCCGGCGCGCCTGCTCCGTCAGAGCAGCGCGCCCTCGTCGTGCAGCCAGTCCACGAAGCTGGTGGCCACCGCCGCGCCGCAGTCGAGCATCTCGACCAACAGCGCGTCGTGGGTGCCGGCACCGAGCGGAACCTGGAGCTCGGCGTAGATCGGCAGCTGCCCCCGCTCGGTCGGGTCGCCGATGTACGCCTTGCAGAACCGGCGGGTGTGGTTCCACTCGTTCACCACCCGGTACGCCCGGTCGGCCCAGTCCGGCGGCACCGTGGCATGCGGACGTGCCCGCATGACCAGGATCTCGTCCTCCGGCCCTTCGAGGGTGACCAGCACGGCGTGCCGCTCCCACATGGCCAGCAGGTTGCCGTCGCCGTCGGCCAGATAGCGCACGTCGAGCAGGTCGAGTGCGTCGCAGACCCGGCGGAGACTCACCGGCTCGACGGTGGCGGGCATCTCGGTCAGTTTGGGCCGCTCGTTGGCCGGGCAGTCGTCGCCCGGTTGGCGAGGGCTGGGCGGCCCGATTCGGACCGCGCTCTCCATCGTGATCCCGCTTCGGGTTTCCGGATCGCCGCCGTCGGCGGGACCGGGGCGCCATGACCACCACGGCATCGCTCGCGCACCTCACTCCCCAGCGGATCCAGCCGCCTACGGTGCGTTGGATCCGAGGATGGACGGTACCCGGACAGCCGAGTTGAGACACCCCCCCAACGACCGCCCCAGTCCAGAAGAATGACCGGGGGTCATCCGTTCGGACGAGTACTCAGGGGTGTTACGGCAAGATCCGTGGCCTTCTGCGACCATGCGGCTCCGTATGGTCCCACCAGGCCGACCCAGCGACCCGCCACCCGCACCTGAACGCTGGGCTCACCGGGGCCGGCGGACGGACCGTCAGCGGCACCGAGGAAGCCCATCCGGACCACCGCCTGCACCAACCGCTGCGACACCTCCACCGGGACGGCGGGCGCATCTTCCGGAGTGACCAGCACCGCCACGTGGTCGAGCAGCGCGTCGCGCAGAGCACGCTGGCCCACCGCGCGGCCCGCGACCCCCTGCTCACTGGCCGTCCGCAGGGTGCCCGCCGCCGCCTGCGCGATCCGGCGCAGCTCGCCGACGGGCAGCACCTCCACCTGCCTGCTCCGCGCCGGGGGCAGCGGCCACCGCCACTGCGCGTCCCGACGCGTCGGCAGGGCCGCGCCACCACGTTCCAATTCGGCCAGCAACTCGGCGGCGGTCACCGTGACGTCCTCGGCCGGCCCGCCGGCCACCGTGCGGACCACCAGGACCTGCCAGGGCAGCCGGGCCCAGAGGGCGACCCGGTCCGGGCCACCGGCCGGCCGCAGCCGGACCGGTGCGAGCGGATCCAGCCGGACCAGACGGGCCAGGAAGGCGCCGGCGTCCGCCACCCCGGCGAGGCCGTGTGTCGGAGTCACCGCCGCCCGCCCCGGCTCCGCCGTGCCCGGCCGGGTCACACCACACCTCCGCCCTGCGGGGCGTACGTGAGCAGGAAGTCCCGCTCCTCCGCAGTGATCCGCCGGGGCACCTGTCGGGTCAGGTCGAACGGCACCAGCACCGAGCGGGCACGGCTGGCCAGCACGTCGCCGTCGTACAACTCGTAGGCGACGGTGAACCGGGAGGCCCGGATCTCCTCCACCCACAACTCGATTCGGACGGTCGGCGCGGCCTCGGCGGTGGCCCGACCCAACGCGTAGTCGACCGGGCGCAGGTAGTCGACCTCGTGCCGGCGGATCACCACCCCGTCGGCGAACGAGCCGACCCCCCAGGCCCGGCCGCCGGCGAACATCAACGCCACCCGCGCCTCCTCGTAGAGGGTGAGGAAGCGCGAGTTGTTGACGTGGCCGTACGCGTCCAGGTCGGACCAGCGCAGGGTGCAGTGGTAGACGAACCGGTCAGACACCGTCTGCGCCGGTCAGTCGCGGGTCAGCTTGCGGTAGGTCACCCGGTGCGGCCGGGCGGCCTCCGCGCCGAGGCGGTCGATCTTGTTCTTCTCGTACGCCTCGAAGTTGCCCTCGAACCAGAACCACTTGGACGGGTTCTGGTCGTCGCCCTCCCAGGCCAGGATGTGCGTGGCGACCCGGTCCAGGAACATCCGGTCGTGGGAGATGACCACGGCGCAGCCGGGGAACTCCAGCAGGGCGTTCTCCAGGCTGGACAGCGTCTCCACGTCCAGGTCGTTGGTCGGCTCGTCGAGCAGGATCACGTTGCCGCCGATCTTCAGGGTCAGCGCCAGGTTGAGCCGGTTGCGCTCACCGCCGGAGAGCACCTTGGTCGGCTTCTGCTGGTCCGGGCCCTTGAAGCCGAACGCGGCGATGTACGCCCGCGACGGCATCTCGACCTTGCCCACCATCAGGTAGTCCAGCCCGTCGGAGACGACCTCCCAGACGGTCTTGTCGCCGTTGAGGCCCTCCCGGTTCTGGTCGACGTACGACAGGGAGACCGTCTCGCCGACCCGGACCGACCCGGCGGTCGGCTCCTCCAGCCCGACGATGGTCTTGAACAGGGTGGTCTTGCCGACGCCGTTCGGGCCGATGATGCCGACGATGCCGTTGCGCGGCAGCGAGAACGACAGATTGTCGATCAGCAGCCGGTCACCGAAGCCCTTGCTGAGCTTGTTCGCCTCGATCACCGTGTTGCCCAGGCGCGGGCCCGGCGGGATCTGGATCTCCTCGAAGTCGAGCTTGCGGGTCTTCTCCGCCTCGGTGGCCATCTCGTCGTACCGGTCCAGGCGGGCCTTCGACTTGGTCTGCCGGGCCTTGGCGTTGGAGCGGACCCACTCCAGCTCCTCGGTGAGGCGCTTCTTCATCTTGGCGTCGCGGCGGCCCTCGACGGCCAGTCGGGCGGCCTTCTTCTCCAGGTAGGTGGAGTAGTTGCCCTCGTACGGGTAGGTCCGGCCACGGTCCAGCTCGAGGATCCAGTTGGCCACGTTGTCGAGGAAGTACCGGTCGTGGGTGATCGCCATGACGGTGCCGGCGTACTTGGCCAGGTGCTGCTCCAACCAGGAGACGCTCTCCGCGTCCAGGTGGTTGGTGGGCTCGTCGAGCAGCAGCAGGTCGGGCGCCTCCAGCAGCAGCTTGCAGAGCGCGACCCGGCGCCGCTCACCACCGGAGAGCTGGGTCACGTCGGCGTCCGGCGGCGGGCAGCGCAGGGCGTCCATGGCCAGTTCGAGCTTGGAGTCGATGTCCCAGGCGTCGAGGTGGTCGAGCTCCTCCTGGAGCTTGCCCATCTCCTCCATCAGCTCGTCGGAGTAGTCGGTCGCCATCTGCTCGGCGATCTTGTTGAACCGCTCCAGCTTGGCCTTGGTCTCGGCGACCGCCTCCTCGACGTTGCCGAGAACGGTCTTGGCCTCGTTGAGCGGGGGCTCCTGGGCGAGCATGCCGACGGTGTAGCCGGGCATGAGCCGGGCCTCTCCGTTGCTCGGCTTGTCCAACCCTGCCATGATCTTGAGAAGGCTGGACTTACCGGCGCCGTTCGGACCGAGCACACCGATCTTGGCCCCCGGCAGGAAGCTCAACGTCACGTTGTCGAGCACGACCTTGTCGCCGTGCGCCTTGCGCGCCTTTTCCAGGACGTAGATGTACTGGGCCACGGTGCGGGCTACCTCCGTCGGTTGCTGTCGCTGATCGGCGGCGCGGCGCGGGCTGCGAGGACCGCCCGCCGCCGCCGGCCGGGAGCCGGCCGCGCGCACGCCATCGTCAATCCTGACAGGTACGGCGCGCTTCGCCCACATCACCCCGCCACAGGAGTACGCCGGCAAGCCGCGTTGCCGAGGCCGGTATGACTCGCTAGCGTTTTCGTATGACCAAGAAGATCGCTGTCAGCCTGCCGGACGACGTCGCCGACCGCCTGTCGCTGGAGCCGAACGTCTCCGCATTCGTGGCGCGGGCGGTGCGGCGCCAGATGGCGGGCGAGAAGACACGGGAGATGCTCGCCAGCGCGGGCTTCGTGATCACCGATGAGGACATCGCTGAGGCCCACGCGGAGATGGAGCAACTCAGGGCCCGGATCACTCCGGAGCTGCGTGAGCAGGCCGCCCGGTTGCAGGCCGAGGTGCTGGCGGCACGCGCCGGTGCACGCGTCACACGCGCCACGGTGCTCGGGTGATCCCCTTCGGCCTGGCGCTGGACACTGCTGCACTGCTGTCCTACGCCTCCGGCACCAAGAATGTCGGCAAAAGAATCGCCGAGGCCGCCGACTACGGCCAAGAGGTGCTCGTGCCCGCCTTGTGTCTCGCGCACGCACACGAGCGCGTCGCACCCGCTCAGTGGGAGATGCTCGAACTGCTCGTCGCACTGCCGCACGTGCGGGTCACCTCCGTCGAGGCGAACATCTGCGGCTACCTTGGGGGCTGGTCACGCCGCATGGAGGGTCGGATGGACCTGGCCCAGCTCGCCGTCGACGCCGCAGCCCACCCTCTCGTACCGATCATGACGGATCGGCGGGAGCTGCTGGGCGAGGTGCTGCCCAAGGAATGGCCGATCATCGACCTCTGACCAGCACGGCTGTCGAGAAGATCACCTTCGGGGTTCGGTCCGGCCGAGGCGGGTAGGAGACTCCGGCACTAGGCACAAGACGCCGCAGCTACGCTCAGTACGCTCATCGCGGTGGACCCGTCAGTACCTGGAGGTGGCCGATCGTGACCGTCCGTAGCTCCTTTGTCGTAGTGGCGAACCGTCTGCCGGTCGACGAGGTGAGCACACCCGAGGGACGGCAGTGGCGGCGTAGCCCTGGTGGGCTGGTCACCGCCCTGCATCCCGTACTCGCCGAGCACCAGGGCACCTGGGTCGGCTGGGCCGGCGGCACCGGCCCGGCTCCCGACCCGTTCGACCTGGAGGGGATCCGGCTGCACCCGGTTCCGCTCAGCGCGGAGGAGCTGGAGCGCTACTACGAGGGCCAGTCCAACGCGACGATCTGGCCGCTCTACCACGACGCGGTGGAGACACCGGCCTACAAGCGCCGTTGGCGGGAGGCGTACCGCCTGGTCAACGCCCGCTTCGCGGAGGCCGCGGCGGACGTCGCGGCCGAGGGCGCGACGGTCTGGGTGCAGGACTACCAGCTGCAACTGGTCCCGGCGATGCTGCGTGAGCTGCGTCCGGACCTGCGGATCGGGTTCTTCCTGCACATCCCGTTCCCGCCGATCGAGCTGTTCATGCAGATGCCGTTCCGCACCGAGATCCTGCGCGGTCTGCTCGGCGCCGACCTGGTCGGCTTTCAGCAGCGGTTGGCCGCGCAGAACTTCGTCCGGCTGGCCCGGCATCTGCTCGGGCTGCGCTACGAGGGGCAGATGATCCAGGTCGACGGTCGGCAGGTGAAGGCCGGTGCCTTCCCCATCTCGATCGACACCCAGGAGATGGAGCGGATGGCCGCCGACCCGGCCATCCAGGCGCGGGCCAAGCAGATCCGCGCCGAGCTGGGCGACCCGAAGACGATCATCCTCGGGGTGGACCGACTGGATTACACCAAGGGCATCGAGTTGCGACTCAAGGCCTTCCGCGAGTTGCTGGCTGACGGAAAGCTGACAGTCCCCGACGCGGTCATGGTGCAGGTGGCCACCCCCAGCCGTGAGCGCGTGGAGCACTACCAGGCACTTCGCGTCAAGGTGGAGCGCGAGGTTGGTCGGATTAATGGCGAATTCGGCAGGGTCGGCGTGCCGGCGGTGCATTATCTGCATCAGTCGTACAGTCGCAGTGAACTGGCCGCGATGTATGTTGCCGCCGACGTCATGATGGTGACCCCGCTGCGAGACGGGATGAACCTGGTGGCGAAGGAATACGTAGCATCACGTGCCGACCAAGGTGGCGCGCTCGTGCTCAGTGAGTTCGCCGGTGCCGCCACCGAGCTTCGCCAGGCATTTTTGTGCAACCCGCACGACCCGGACGCGGTCAAAGACGCCCTGCTCCGGGCAGTGCACGTGGAGAAAACCGAGGCACGCCGCCGGATGCGGACAATGCAACGTCACCTGCGTACCCACGACGTGGGCCACTGGGCCAAGTCCTTCCTCTCCGAGCTTGGAGTTCCGGAGGCGGAGGCCGAGTGAACACGACCGTCAACGATGGGGCGGCCACCGCCACCGGGGTGATGGACCCCGAGCTGCGCGCCGCCATCGGCCGGATCGCCCGGGTCCCCCAACTCCTGGTCGCCTGCGACTACGACGGCACACTCGCGCCGATCGTGGAGGACCCGAGCACCGCCGTCCCCCTGCCCGAGGCGGTCGCCGCCGTCCGCGCGCTGGCGGCGCTGCCGCAGACCACCGTGGCGGTGGTCTCCGGCCGGGCGCTGCGCGACCTGGCCGCGCTCTCCCGGCTGCCCAGCGAGGTGCACCTCGTCGGCAGCCACGGCTCCGAGTTCGACATCGGCTTCGTCGAGCGGCTCTCCCCCGAGCTCGTCGCGGTCCGCACCCGCGTGCGCAACGCGCTGCGCGACATCGCCGCCGACCACCCGGGCATCCGGCTGGAACGCAAGCCGGCGAGCGTCGCGATGCACACCCGCGGGATCGACCCGGAGGTGGCCGCCGCCGCCATCGAGGCCGTCCGCAACGGCCCGGCCACCTTCGACGGTGTCACGGTGACCCAGGGCAAGGAGGTCATCGAGCTCTCCGTCGTGGCCACCCACAAGGGCACCGCCGTCGACCAGCTGCGCACCCAGCTCGCCGCCAGCGCGGTGCTCTTCATCGGTGACGACATCACCGACGAGAACGCGTTCGGCCACCTGCACGGCCCCGACCTCGGCATCAAGATCGGCCCCGGGGACACCCAGGCCGGCTACCGGGTCGCCGACCCGCTGGAGGCCGCGCGCGCGTTGGCGTTGCTGTTGGAGACCCGACGGCACTGGCTGTTCGGGGAGCGGGCGGTGCCGATCGAACGGCACTCCATGCTGTCCAACGGTCGTACCGTCGCTCTGCTCACCCCCGAGGCCAAGGTGAGCTGGCTCTGCCACCCCAAGCCGGACTCGGCGGCGATCTTCGCCGACCTGGTCGGCGGCAGCCCGGCCGGTCACTTCAGCATCGCCCCGGAACGCGGCGGCATCCCGCTGGGCCAGCGCTACCGCTCCGGCACGATGACGGTGGAGACCCGGTGGTCCGGGCTCACCGTCACCGACTGGCTGGACAAGCCGGCCCGGGAGACCACCCCGGACGGCCCGAACGTGGTCACCGGCGACTCGACACTGGTCCGGGTGCTCACCGGCAGCGGCAAGGCCCTGGTCGAGTTCGCGCCCCGGCCCGAGTTCGGCCAGGTCGCCGTGCAGTTGCAGCCGCTCGGCGACGGCCTGCTGGTGCTCGGCTCCAACGAACCGGTCGCGCTCTACGCTCCCGGCCTGCAGTGGGAGGTCCGCAACGACGGTGGGTACGAGACCGCCAAGGCGGTCGTCGACCTCTCCGCCGCCGGCGGGCAGGTCGTGCTGGAGCTGCGCTTCGGCACGCACAGCCTGGAGCACCACCGGGTGCCGATCCACGAGCGGCAGGCCGCCGCCGAACAGCCCTGGAAGGACTGGGTGGCCTCGCTGCGGCTGCCGTCCACCTCCCGCGACCTGGTCGCGCGCAGCGCCCTCACCCTGCGCGGGCTGTGCCACGAAGCCACCGGCTCCATCCTGGCCGCGGCGACCACCTCGCTCCCCGAGGAGCTGGGTGGCGTCCGCAACTGGGACTACCGCTACTGCTGGCTGCGCGACGCCGCGCTGACCGCCCGGTCGCTCGTCGACCTGGGCTCCATCGAGGAGGCCGAGGCGTTCCTGCGCTGGGTGGACGGCTGCATCGAGCGCACCGGCGGTCACCCCGAACGGCTGCACCCGCTCTACACCATCGACGGGTACGAGCTGGGTGCCGAAGCGGTCATCGACACGCTGCCCGGGTACGCCGGCTCCCGGCCCGTCCGGGTCGGCAACCTCGCCAACCACCAACTCCAACTGGACGTCTTCGGCCCGATCGCCGACCTGATCGCGGCCGTCGCCGACGCTCGCGGCTCGGTACGCGACGACGAGTGGCGCGTCCTGGAGAACATGGTCGAGGCGGTCCGTCGGCGTTGGCACGAACCCGACCACGGCATCTGGGAGGCCCGACTGCCTCCCCGGCACCACGTCTTCTCCAAGGTGATGTGCTGGATGACGGTCGACCGCGCGCTGCACGTGATGCGCCAGCACGGCGGCGAGGACCGTCCCGAGTGGAAGGACCTGCGCGACCGGATCGGCGCCAACGTGCTGGAGCACGGCTGGCACTCCGACGTCGAGGCGTACAGCGTCGCGTACGGGGACGAGGACATGGACGCCTCGTCGCTCTGGATCGGGCTCTCCGGCCTGCTCCCGGGTGACGACCCGCGCTTCCTGTCCACGGTCCTACGGATCGAGGCGGACCTGCGCAGCGGCCCGGTCGTCTACCGCTACCACTGGGACGACGGCCTGCCCGGCCGCGAGGGCGGCTTCCACATCTGCACGGCGTGGCTGATCGAGGCGTACCTGCGCACCGGCCGCCGCACCGACGCCGAGGAGCTGTTCGCGCAGATGGTGCTCACCGCCGGCCCGACCGGGCTGCTCCCCGAGCAGTACGACCCGCTCGCCGAGCGCGGCCTGGGCAACCACCCGCAGGCGTACAGCCACCTCGGTCTGATCCGCTGTGCCCTGCTGCTGGACAACATGCTCAAGCAGTAGTTCGCCATGACAGAGGGGCTGGAGCGCGAGCGCTCCAGCCCCTCTGTCATGTCCCGTCGCACACCCGATGATCAAGTGATGAGAAGTAGCTCAGGATCTGCCCAGGTAACTACTTTTCATCACTTGATCATGGGGGACGCGGGCCCTCGTCGAGGGTGTGCAGCATGTCGAACAGAGCCTGACCGAGCGGATCACTGGACCAAAAAACCCACTTGGCCTGCAAAAACGTGCGATCCGTGAACAGGCCCATCGACCTGCCCGACTCGTACTGGGCGCCGTCCACGTCCGTCCACTCGGTGAGAGCATCCGCGAGGCCCATGACCGCAGATCCTCGCACGCGAACACGGCCATGTCCGAGGTGGCGAAATGCGTAGTGGGTGCCGCAACCCAGGCCGGCTTCTCCGCCATGGCCGGCAATCTTGGACAGTTTCCGTTCGCGCGGAACGGAAACTGTCCAAGATCTCCACTGCTGGCTCGCCCACGGCGTTGTCGGCGCGGGTCAGGCCGGCGGCCGTACCAACGCCGCCGCTGTCAGCCGTCGAGGGCGTGCACCACGTCGCCCACCACGACGACAGCGGGCGGTCGGAGACCAGCCGCGAGCACGTCGGCGGCGACCGCAGCCAACGTGGACCGCAGCACCCGCTGGGTGCCCGTCGTGGCCTCCTGCACCACGGCCGCTGGCGTCTCCGGCGACCGGCCGTGGGCGATCAGGGTGGCCGTGATCGCGGCGAGGTTCTTCAGCCCCATCAGGATCACCAGCGTGCCGCGTAGACCGGCCAGGGCGTCCCAGCGCACCAGCGAGGCCGGCGCGTCGGGTGCCAGGTGCCCGGAGACCACTGTGAACTCGTGCGCCACCCCGCGATGGGTGACCGGGATCCCGGCCGCTGCGGGGGCGGCGATCGAGCTGGTCACACCGGGGACCACTGTCACCGGCACACCGGCCGCCGCGCAGGCCAACAGCTCCTCACCGCCGCGACCGAAGACGTACGGGTCGCCGCCCTTGAGCCGCACCACGGAGGCGCCCGCCAGGGCCCGGTCGACCAGGATCTGGTTGATCTCCTCCTGCGCCCGGGACGGCCCATAGGGAATCTTCGAGGCATCCACCAGCTCGACGTCGGGGCGCAACTCGTCCAGCAGCAGGCCGGGCACCAGCCGGTCGGCGACCACCACGTCGGCCTCGGTGAGCAGCCGCCAGCCCCGAACGGTGATCAACTCTGGATCACCCGGCCCCGACCCGACCAGCGCCACCCGCCCGATCCGCCCACCAGAGGTAACGGTCGTCGCCGAGGCGTCCGTGTCGCCGGTCGTCGCCTCCGTGCCGGACCCGTCGGGCGTCCGGCCAGTGCCGGGCTCGTCCGGCGTCCGGACGGCACCAGGCCCGACAGACGTCAGGACGGCACCAGGCCCGACAGACGTCCGGCCGGCACCAGGCCCGACAGACGTCCGGCCGGCACCAGGCCCGTCCGGCGTCAGGATGGTGCCCGGTCCGTCGGGCGTCGAGGCAGCGGCCCTGTCGGGCGTCGGGGTGGCGGCGGCGGGTGTCAGGCGGGAGGCGAGCAGGTCGCGGATAGCGTCCCGGACGGTCATCGCCCGTCGGGGGTCTCCCCCGCCGAGCACCGCCACCGTGACCGGGCCGTGCCGGGTCACCGCCGGGGTCCAGGCGGTGGCGGCCGACCGGTCGTCGGCCCGGACGCAGAAGATCCGCCGCTCGGCGGCGAGGGCGCTCACCGAGGCCGCCGCGATCGGATCGTCGATGGCGACCTGGACCAGCCAGGCACCGTCCAGGTCCTCGGGCGCGAACCGGCGCGGCACCCAGTGCAGCCGACCCGCGTCGACCCGGGCGCGCAGCGCCGGGGTCAGCTCCGGGGCCACCAGCAGGACGTCGGCACCGGCGTCCAGCAGCGCGGGTACGCGCCGGGTGGCGACCGCGCCACCACCCACCACGACCACCCGCCGCCCGTCGAGCCGCAGACCGAGGGGGTACGGGTTGGACGTCACGCCGCACCGCCGAGGCGGACGGCTCGGTCGCTGCGCGTCGTCACTTCTCGGCCACACCGGCGGAGTCGAAGGTGGCGACCTCGTGCAGCACCCGGACGGCACCGGTGACCACCGGCAGCGCCAGTAGCGCTCCGGTGCCCTCGCCGAGGCGCAGCCCCAGGTCGACGAGCGGTTCGAGGCCCAGGTGCCGCAGTGCGACTGTCGCACCCGGCTCGGCCGACCGGTGGCCGGCGACCATGGCGCCGACCGCGTCCGGGGCGAACGCGGCGGCGGCCAGCGCGGCGGACACGGCGATCACGCCGTCCAACAGCACCGGGGTACGGCGGGCCGCCGCACCCAGGATCAGCCCGGCCAGGGCGGCGTGCTCCAGGCCCCCGACGGCGGCCAGCACACCGAGCGGGTCCGTCGGGTCGGGTGCGTGTCGGGCCAATGCCGCGCGCACCACTCCCACCTTGTGGGCGTACGTCGGGTCGTCGACCCCGGTGCCCCGGCCGGTGGCGTCCAGCGCGTCGACACCGGTGAACGCGGCGATCAGGGCGGCGGCCGGGGTGGTGTTGCCGATCCCCATGTCACCGGTGAGCAGGATCCGGGCACCCGCGTCGATCAGCTCGTCCGCGACCCGGATGCCGGTCTGTACCGCCGCCAGCGCCTCGTCCCGGGTCAGCGCCGCGGTCACCGCGAGGTCGCGGGTGCCCCGGCGGACCGACGCGACGACCAATCGGGGCACGGCCGGGTCCAGCACAGCCTGAGCGGGCGCAGCGGCATCCGGCACGGCCGAAGCCGGCACCGGTCCGGCGGACAGCGGGGTGGCCACCCCGACGTCGACCACTGTGACCGACGCGCCGGCCTGCCGGGCGAACGCGTTGACCACCGCGCCGCCGGCCAGGAAGTTGCCGATCATCTGCGCGGTGACCTCCTGCGGCCACGGGCTGACCCCCTGGGCGTGCACCCCGTGGTCACCGGCGAAGATCGCCACCGCGGCCGGCTCGGGCAGCGGCGGTGGGCAGGCTCCGGCCAGGCCGGCGAGGCGTACCGAGAGGTCCTCCAACGCCCCCAGCGAGCCCGCCGGTTTGGTGAGCCGGCCGTGCAGCTCACGGGCGGCGGCCATGGCCGTCTCGTCAGCCGGGCGGATCGCCGCGATCGTGGTCTCCAACATCATGCCTCCATGATCTCGCGCAGCACCGTGAGGAAAGCGTCGGTGGTGTTACGGTCGCGTACCGCCACCCGCAGCCAGTCCGGCCCGAGACCGGGGAACGTGTCACCCCGGCGGACCGCCCAGCCGCGCTCGCGCAGGGCGACTCGGATCGCGCTCGCGCCCGGCAGGTGCAGCAGGACGAACGCGCTGGCGGGACGGCCGACGACGCGTACACCAGGCAGGTCTTGCAGGCGGGCGACCAGGTGGTCGCGGTCGGCGGCGAGGTCGGCGGCGATCGCGCGTTCGGCCTGGACCGCGACGGTGGTGGCGCAGGCCGACGCGGCGGCCAACGCCGGTGTGGAGACGGCCCAGAGCGGTTGGACGGCGGCCAGTCGGGTCAGCAGCTCCGGAGCGCCGAGCAGGTAGCCGATCCGGAGACCGGCCAGGCCCCACGTCTTGGTGAGGCTGCGCAGCACGAGCAGCCCCGGCAGGTCGCGCCGCTCGGCCAACGACTCCGGTTCGCCCGGGTGCCCGGGTGCGATCGTGGTGTCGGCGAACGCCTCGTCGACCACCAGCACCCGGCCGGGCCGGGTCAGCGCGGCCAGGGTCCGCGCGGGATGCAGCACCGAGGTCGGGTTCGTCGGGTTGCCGATCATCACCAGGTCCGCGTCGGCGGGCACCCGGGACGGGTCGAGCCGGAAGTCGTCGGCGGGGTCCAGCAGGACGCGCTCGACCGGGTGCCCGGCGGCCCGTAGTGCCGCCTCCGGTTCGGTGAACTGGGGGTGCACCACCACCGGCCGGCGCACGCCGCGAAGTGCCTGCGCGATCAACACGAAGCCCTCGGCGGCACCGGCGGTGAGCAGCACCTCGTTCGGGTGACGGCGGTGTCGGGCGGCGACCGCGGCCCGGGCCGGCGCCGGGTCCGGGTAGTGGGCCAGGTCGGACAGGGTGGCGGCGATCGGGTCGGACAGCCAGGCGGGCGGACGTGCCTGGCGGACGTTGACGGCGAGGTCGATCAGGCCGTCGCCGACCTCGACGTCACCGTGGTGCGCCAGGTCGGGCTCGGAGGCGGCGATCGGCTCGGGCATGACCGCGATCCTTCCGGGAAGGCGGCCGGTGGGACAGACGATCTCGGCGTAAGCCACGTCACCACTCGTCGGTTTATGAGTTCTTCTCAGGTACGAATCGGAAATGTCATAACTTGGCCATGTGAGTAACCGACCCCTTACTGCCGCTGGTCGACTCGTCCCTCTCCTGCGCGCCGGACTGATCGCCGGAATCGTGATCGCCGCCGCCGCGTACCCACTGGTCGCCCTCACCGGGCTCGGCGCGAAGGCCACCGCGCACGCCGTGGAGCAGAAGACCAAGATCCTGACCACCGCCCTGCCCGCCGAGACCTCCTACGTCTACGCGCCGGACGGCAAGACCGTGCTGACCATGTTCTACGAGGAGTACCGGCAGTACACCAAGCTGTCGGACATGTCGCCGAACATCCTCCAGGCGATCGTCGCCGCCGAGGACAACCGCTTCTACCAGCACCACGGCGTCGACCCCAAGGGCGTCGCCCGCGCCTTCGTGGCGAACGCCCGGTCCAGCGGCGTCTCCCAGGGCGCGTCGACCCTGACCATGCAGTACGTCCGGATGGCCCTGCGCGACAGCGCGACCACCCCCAAGGAGGTCCAGGAGGCCACCCAGCAGACCAGCCTGCGCAAGGTCAAGGAGATGCGGATGGCGCTGGACCTGGAGAAGGAGATGAGCAAGGACCAGATCCTGGAGCGCTACCTGAACTCGGCGTACTTCGGGCACCGGGCGTACGGCATCTACGCCGCCAGCGAGATCTTCTTCTCCAAGACCCCGAAGAACCTCACCCCGGTCGAGGCCGCCACCCTCGCCGGCCTGGTCAAGTCCCCGTCCGAGTACGACCCGGCCGACTCCGACCAGAAGGAGGCCACCGGGCGACGCAACTACGTGCTGGACAAGATGAGCCAACTCGGGTACCTCTCCCCCGACTCGGCCGCCGCCGCCAAGTCCGAACCCATCCGGCTGAAGCTGACGACCCCGCCGCACGACTGCGCGGCCGTGTCGGAGAAGTACAACAGCTGGGGCTTCGCCTGCGACTACCTGAAGAACTGGTGGAGCGCGCAGCCCGCGTTCGGGGCGAACCGGCTGGAACGGATGGACAAGCTACGTCGGGGTGGCTACCGGATCGTGCTCAGCCTCGACCCGAAGATCCAGGCGGCGGCGGAGAAGAACGTCGGCGCCAAGGAGGCCACCGGCAGCCCGTTCGCCAACGGGATCGTGGTCTCCGAGCCGGGCACCGGGCGGGTCAAGGCGATGGCGGTGAACCGGACGTACTCACTGGACCTGGCCGAGAACCCACCCAGCTCCAACCCCGAGGCCGGGCCCAAGGTGAAGGCCAACTACCCGAACACGGTGGCCCCGCTGCTCGGCGGCGGTGACCTGGCGGGCTACCAGGCAGGCTCGACGTTCAAGATGTTCCCGATGCTCGCCGCGCTCGACGCCGGAATGCCGCTGTCGACCACGTTCAACGCCCCGCACCGCTACCGGTCCGAGGTCTACGACGGGTGGTCGCCGTCGAACGCCAGTGGCGCGATGAGCGGCCAGCAGACCATGTGGTCCGGCTTCGGCAAGTCGGTCAACACGTACTTCGTGTGGCTGGAGGAGAAGGTCGGCGCGGACCGGGCGGTCCGGTTGGCCGAGCAGCTCGGGCTGCGCTGGCGTACCGACGTGGACCGGGACCACGCGTCCCCGGACAAGGCGAAGAAGTGGGGCGCGTTCACCCTGGGCGTCTCCGACGCCACACCGCTGGAGATGGCGAACGCGTACGCCGCCATCGCGGCCGACGGCAGATACTGCGAGGCCATCCCCGTCTCGGCGATCATGAACCGGGACGGCACACCGGCCACGTACGCCACACCCGGCGGCATCCACCGGGAGGTGGCCAAGCCACGCTGCCGGCAGGTGGTCAGCGCGGACGCCGCCCGGGCGGCCACCGACGCGGCCCGCTGCCCCACCGGGGACACCCCGGCGCGCGGAAGCTGCGGCGGCTGGTCCACCGCCGACAGCGTCCGGGGCACCGTCGGACGCCCGGTGGCCGGCAAGACCGGTACCACGGACAGCACCCGGTCCGCCTGGTTCGTCGGCTACACCCCGGAGTTGGCGGCGGCGAGCTTCATCTCCGACCCGGACAACCCGTTCAACGCGGTCGGTGACGGTCAGTCCCAGATCCCCATCGCGGCGGTCGCCGAGACCCTGCGCGACGGCCTGAAGGGCACACCGACCCGTCAGTTCACCCCACCATCGGACGCGATCGTCGGCTGACCCCGCGCGGGCCGGCGCAGGTCGGCTCAGCCCGGCGCAGGTCGGCTCAACCCGGCGCAGGTCGGCTCAACCCGGCGCAGGTCGGCTCAACCCGGCGCAGGTCCCGTACGCGGGTCAGACCGAGTCAGCGCAGGTCGGCGGCGACGAACGACCAGAGTTCGAGGTCCACGCGGCTGCCGCCGACCAGCCCCGCGTTCCGCAGCAGACCCTCGTAGCTGAACCCGGCCTTCTCGGCGACCCGACGCGAGGCCAGGTTGCCGGGCGCCACCCGCAGCTCGACCCGCTGGAACCCGTGCTCCAGGATCAGGGCGATGGCCACCGCGTCGACGGCCTCGACGGCGAAGCCGAAGCCTCGCGCGTGCGGCGCCATCGCGTAGGAGATCTCGGTGAGACGGGCACCCCAGTCGGTACGCCGCGTCCACAGCGAGCCCACCATCTGGTCGTCCTCACGGCGGACCACCGCGTAGTGGTCCCCCTCGCCGCTGTCCCGCCGTTGCCGGGCCAGCTCGGTGCACCAGGCGTGCCCGTCGATGGGGCCGGAGTCGTCCGGCAGCGGCAGCCACCGCCGGGTCAGCTTGTCGGCGAAGATCTCCCCCGCCGCCTCGGCGTCCGCCGCGGTCAGCCCACGCACCTCCGTACGGGGCGTGGAGACGGTCAACGCCGGAAAGCGGCGTACCGCCACCTGACCGATCACACCGGCACCCCGGGTTGCGCGGGCACCGCCTCGGCCGTCGGATCGGCCGCCGCGGCGGCGACCAACCGGGCCGCCGTCGCCGGGTGACCCGCCCAGTGCAGGGTGAGCTGTGAGGCGTGCACGTTGCGCCAGACGAACCCCTCGGGCGTGCCGCCGTCCCAACTCCACGCCGGGCGCTGACCGGCGCGCGGGGTGAGGACCGCCCGGTGCGCCTTGTGACCCACCAGCACCGTGCCCTGGGCGGCGACCACGCTGTCGGTCTGGGCGGTGGCCTCCCGGTAGCCGGCCACCAGGCCGTCCCGGCTCACGCCCACCGCGTCCAGGACGCCGCACATCGGCAACCCGTCCAGCTCCCGGGCCAGCCACAGCAGCCCGGCGCCCTCGGCGACCACCGGCCGCCCGGTCCGCGCCAACTCGGCCACCGCGATGCAGAGCCGCCGGTTGGCCGACAACTGCTCGGCGTACGCCTCGGGAAGCGCGCCACCGACGACCAGCGCGCGGGTGCCGACCGGCAGCGCCTCGTCGCGCAGCGGATCGACGACGACGACCTCGGCGCCGGCAGCCCGCAGCAACTCGGCGGTCTCCGGGTGGCTGAAGCTTCCCCCCGGTCCACCGGCCACCGCCACCAGCGGGCGATCCACCGGGGCGGTGAACGCACCGAGTGCCACCTCGGGCGACCAGGCCGGGGCGGGCAGCGGCGGAGCGGACCGGGCCAGCCCGAGCAGACGTTCCAGGTCGACGGTGGCGGCGACCGCCTCGCCCAGCCGACGGACCGCACGAGCGGCATCGGCGGACCCGTCCACCACCGGCGCCACACCGTGCCGACGCGACGGCAACACCGCCGGCAGGTCCTGACGGCGCAACGCCCCGTAGACGGGCACTCCCACGTCGTCCAACGCCTCACGCAACAACGCTTCGTGCCGTGACGACGCCACCCGGTTGAGGATCACCCCGCCGAGCCACAGCTGCTCGTCGTACGAGCGGAAACCGTGCACCAGGGCCGCCACCGACTGACCCATGGCGGCCACGTCGACGACGAGCACGACCGGGCTGCGCAGCGCGGCGGCGGCAGCGGCGGTGGACTCCTGCTCGGGGCGACCGCCGACCGCGTCGTACAACCCCATGCTGCCCTGGACCACGGCGAGCCCGGCACCGGCGGCGCCGTGCGCCACCAGCGGGGCGAGTCGGTCCACGCCGACCAGCCGGGGGTCGATCACCCGACCCGGGCGTCCGGCGGCGAGACCGAGGTACGCGGCGTCGACGGGGTCCGGCCCGAGCTTGAACCCGGCGACGTCGACCCCCCGCTCGGCCAGTGCGGCGAGCAGCCCGATCGCCAGCGCGTTCTTACCGTGCCCGGAGGACGGCGCGCTGAGCACCAGGCGCGGCACGACAGTCATCATCGACTCCTCGCGAGCGGCGGCGGGTACGCGACGGGACGACCGGGGCCGATCCGTCGGCGTGACGATACCCGCCCGGCTGCGGACGCGAGCACCGCCAACCGGGGGCCGGCGATCCGACCGTGCCGTCGAGCCGGCCCGGTCCAGGTCAGGTGGCGCCCGTCATACGGGTAGCCTCGGTGCCGTGTACCGGTTCCTGCTGAGCCCACGCTGGCTGGGCGCTCTCGCGCTGACCCTGGTCGCGGCCGCCGTCATGGTGTTCCTCGGCAACTGGCAGCTGGACCGCTACCGGGGGCGTACCGAGGTCAACGAGCGGATCGACGCGGGCCAGCGGATGGCACCGGTGCCGCTGGCCGACGCGCTGACCGCCCCCAGCGGCGGCGCGGGGACGGTCGGCCCGGCCCCCGCCGAGGAGAAGGTCTGGACCCGGGTCACCGTCACCGGCAGGTACGACCCCGCGAACACCGTGCTGGTCCGTGGCCGGACGGTGGACAGCCGGGTCGGCTTCGAGGTGCTCACCCCGCTGGTGCTCGCCGACGGCACGGCGCTGCTGGTGAACCAGGGCTGGATCCCCCCGGCGCCGGGTGGGGCGGCCACCACCCAGCCGACGGTGCCGGCGGTGCCGACCGGCGACGTGACGGTGGTCGGCCGGGTGCACGAGACGGAGAGCGGGGCCCGCGCCGCCGAACGGCGTGACGGGCGGCTGGAGATCCGGCGGATCGGGGTGTCCCGGCTGGCCGACGAGCTGCCCTACCCGGTCTACGGCGCGTACCTGCTGCTGGACGAGCAGACCCCGGCGGCCGACCCGGTGTTCAAGGCGGTGCCGGTCGGGCACGCCAACAACTGGCAGAACTTCGGCTACGTCGTGCAGTGGTGGCTCTTCGCGGTGATGGCCCTGTTCGGCTACGGCTGGGTGGCCCGCCGCGAGGCACGGCGAGCCGCCGGTGTCGGCGCTCCCGAGGCACCGCTGGACCGGGCGGCCGAGCCCGCCCCGAGCGCGTCCGTCTGACCGGCCCCGCGCACTCCGGGGCACCCGGGACACCACGGCAGCCGGTAGTCTCCGCCGGGTGATCGCGTCACGTTGGGGGTGCCGATGAGCGTGGATCCCACGGCACCGCTACCCGAGCCGGTTCCGGGTCACCAGACGCAGCCGCCGACCGACCCGTGGGCCGCCGAGCAGCCGACCGCGCCGTTCGCCACGCCACCGCCCACCACGCCGTTCCCCGCCGCACCACTGTCCGGGCCGCCCGCGCCGTTCTCCGGGCCGCCCGCGCCGTTCTCCGGGCCGCCCGCGCCGTTCTCCAGCCCTCCTGCGCCGTTCTCCGGGCTGCCCGCGCAGCCGGCTGGGGCGTGGCCGGCGGCCGGGCCGTACCCACCGACCCCGATGGCCCCGAACCCGGCCCTCGCCGGCTACCCGGGCGGGCCGGAGGTGGTGGCGGTGCAGATCGCCGAGATCGCCGTGTGCCCACCGATCATCCGTACGCCGACTGGGGTGCTGCCGCTGGCCGGTGCCACCTGGCACGTGGCCGACTACTGGCAGCGCGAGGAGAAGGTGGCGACCTGGGCGCTGGTCTGCGCCATCGTCGGCTTCTTCTGCCTGGCCTTCTTCAGTCTCCTGTTCCTGCTGGTCAAGGAGACCCGGCACCACGGCACGGTGCAGGTGACGGTCACCAACGGCGCGCAGCAGTACGTCGCGCGGATCCCGGTCAGCGACCAGACGCAGGTGCAGCACCTGAACAACCAGGTGAACTACGCGAGGTCGCTCTCCGTGAGGTGAACCGGGTCGGGACCGCTGGTCAGTCGCTGGGACGGCCGGCGTGGATGGCCCGGACGGCGTCGATGGTGTCCGCCTCGGCGGCGGACTTGTCGTCGCGGTAGCGCACCACCCGGGCGAAACGCAGCGCCACTCCACCCGGATAGCGGGAGCTGGTCTGCACCCCGTCGAAGGCGATCTCCACAACCTGCTCGGGTCGGACCCGCACCACCCAGTCGCCGCGCTCCACGGCCAGGTCGAGGAAGCGCTCGGTCTGCCAGCGCAACACCTCGTCGGTGAGCCCCTTGAACGTCTTGCCGAGCATGACGAAGCCGCCGCTCTGCGGGTCGCGTGCGCCCAGGTGCAGGTTGGACAACCACCCCTTGCGCCGGCCGCTGCCCCACTCGACGGCGAGCACCACCAGGTCGAGGGTGTGCCGGGGCTTGACCTTGACCCAGGCGGCACCACGCCGACCCGCGTCGTAGGGGGCGTCCGGGGCCTTGACCACAATGCCCTCCTGCCCGGCGTCGAGGGCCGCGGCGAACGCGGCGGCAGCCTGCTCAGGGCCGTCGACCTCCATCCGGCCGACCAGCAGCGACGAGTCCACCGCCCCGGCGAGGGCAGCCCACCGCTCCCGACCGGGCAGGTCGATCAGATCCTCGCCGTCGAGGTGCAGCAGGTCGAAGAAGTACGGAGTGAGCACCGTCGCGCCGGTGGTGGCGGCTGCCGCGAGCACCGCCGGGGCGACCGGTGTGCGCCCGGTGGTGCTGGGGGTGGTGCGTCGGGCGGCCCGGCTCGACGTCTGCTGGAACGGCAGTGGCCGGCCCGTCTCGTCCAGGCCGATCGCCTCGCCGTCGAGCACCAACTCGCGGCCCGGCAGGGCACGGACCGCGGCGACCACCTCGGGCACCCGGGCGGTGATCTCGTCGAGGCTACGGGTGAAGACAGCGATGTCGGCGCCGGAGCGGTGCACCTGGATGCGGATGCCGTCGAGCTTCACGTCGACCACCGCCGGCGTGCCGGTCGCGGCGACCGCCTCGTCGACCGTGGAGGCGCTCTGCGCGAGCATCGGTGCCAGCGGACGGCCGACCTGGAGGCCGAAAGCGGCCAACTCGGCGGCTCCTCCGGTGAGTGCGGCCACCGCGACGACGCGCAGGTCACCGGCGAGCAGCAGGGCCCGCCGGACGGTCGCCACCGGCACCTCGGCGGCCCGGGCCACCGCGTCGGCGAGCAGCCCTGCCTGGGCGCCCTGGCGCAGCTCACCGCTGAACAGACCGGTGAGCAGTCGCTGCTCGTCGGCGGTCGCCGCCGCGTAGAGAGCACCGAGCAGCGCCCGCCGCCGGGACTGCGAACCCGCGCCCCGCGCGGCGGAGATCTGCTCGATCGCCGCGTCCACGCCCGCCACCGTCAACGTCGGCTCGGCGGCCGGCGTCGGCAGGTCACGCAGGCTCGCGTAGCCCACCCCGGTCTGCCGTTGGCGCAGCTCACCGGCGAGATAGCCGGCACCGGGCTCGACCTCACCCGGGTCGAGCCGGCGCAGCGCATCAGCGAGCAGCTCCACCTTGGCGCGCCGGCCACCGGTGGCGGCGACGGCGGCGGAGGTGGCTGCCAGGTCGAGGAACCGCACGCAGCTCATCCTGCCAGTCACCTCCGACACCGCCCGGGCATTGCCGTGCCCGGGCGGTGTCGGGAGGGTGCCGCCCGCCCACGCGGACGACGATCAGGGCCTGTTGTCATGAGGACGATCGAGCCGAGGCGGAGTCCGGTCGGCGAACCGACACGGCGCGGTCCCGCGCCGCCGCTCGTCGTCCGGGCCCGCCGCAGGCCAGCCCGGTCGTCGTCCGGGCCCGCCGCAGGCCGGCCGGCTCGTCGTCCGGGCCCGCCGCAGGCCGGCCCGCCCTCGTGAAACAGGTGCTATGCGGAGACGGGCTCCTCGATGCGCAACCCCCGGGCGCGGACCTCGCCGGCGACGCGGGAGAGCACCGAGTCGAGGGCGACCAGTGCGGCGGAGAGCTCACCGAGCTGCTCGTTGAGCGTGTCCTCGGACCATGCGGAGACGTCGACGTCCCCCAGCGCGCTGACAGCGGCCCCCAACCGGGCCATCACCTCGTTCGTACTCATGTTCGAAAACCTATACCAGATGGCCGTCCGACACGCCGTAAAGCGCCAGATCAGGCGCAAAATTGCCGTGTCGGCACCCAACTGCCCAAGCGACGAGCCGACCGACCCACCCGGGCGAAGCGCCCTGCCCTACCCCACCGCGCCCTGCCCCGCCGCGCCCTGCCCCACCGCGCCCTGCCCCGCCGCGACCTCACCCTGCCCCGCCCCGCCCCGCCCCGCCCTGCCGCGCCCCGCCCCGCCGCCAAGATCCGCGCAGTATCACTGTTGTTGGTGCCTCCCGCTTGTCGGAGGCAGCACCATCCAGGATGTTGCGCGGATCTTGGCATCGGGGCCGGGTGGGTGGGCGGCGCCGGGTGAACGGCGCGGGGCGGCGCCGGGGTGACCGGCGCGGGGCGGAACCGGGTGACCGGCGCGGGATGGCGCCGGGTGGCGGGTCGGTGGACGGCGTGGGATGGGGCCGGGTGGGGAGTGCCGGCCTAACGGCCCGCGACTCCCGCAGCGGCGACGTTGCCCAGCAGCAGGGCCTCGGCGAGGCAGACCCGGGCGAACTCCCCCAGGTGCAGGCTCTCGTTCGGACCGTGTGCGCGGGCGTGCGGGTCCTCCACACCGGTCACCAGGATCGCCGCGTTCGGGAACATCTCCTGGAAGGTGGCGATGAACGGGATCGAACCGCCGATGCCGATGTCCACCGGGTCGGTGCCGTCCCAGGCGGTCCGGAAGGCCGAACGGGCGGCGTCGAACATCGGCCCGGACGCGTCGATCACACACGGGTTGCCGTCGTGTTCGAAGCTGACCGTCACCTGGGCGCCCCACGGCGCGTGCTTCTCCAGGTGCGCGCGCACCGCCGCGTACGCCCGCTTGGGGTCGTCACCCGGGGCCAGGCGGATGCTGAGCTTCGCCTTCGCGGCCGGCACCAGGGCGTTCGGCGCCTCACCGGTGGACGGCGCGTCGATGCCGAGCACCGCCAGCGCGGGCTTGGTCCAGATCCGGTCGGTGATCCGGCCGGTGCCGATGAACTGCACGCCGTCGGCCAGCCCGGCCTCGGCGCGCACCCGGTCCTCGGGGTAGTCGACGGTGGCGCCCACCTTGGCGACCAGCCCTTCCACGGCCACGTCACCGGCGTCGTCGTGCAGGGTCGCCAGGAGCCGGACCAACGCGGTGAGCGCGTCCGGCACGGCACCGCCGAACATGCCGCTGTGCACGGCGTGGTCCAGCGTGCGTACCTCGACGAAGCAGTTGACGATGCCGCGCAGCGAGGTGGTCAACGCCGGTACGCCGATGTCCCAGTTGCCGGAGTCGGCGATCACGATGACGTCCGACGCGATCTCGTCGCGGTGATCGACCAACAGTTGCTCCAGCGAGTCGGAGCCGTACTCCTCCTCACCCTCGATGAAGAGCACCACGCCGACCGGCAGCGCGTCCCCGTACGCCCGCAGCGCGGCGACGTGCGCCATGATGCCGGCCTTGTCGTCGGCCGCGCCCCGGCCGTAGAGCCGGCCGTCGCGCTCCACCGGCTCGAACGGGTCGGACTCCCACAGCGACCGGTCGCCGACCGGCTGCACGTCGTGGTGGGCGTAGAGCAGGACGGTGGGCGCACCGGGCGGGGCCGCGCGACGGCCGATCACGGCGGGCTGGCCGCCGGAACGCACGATCTCGACGTCCAGGCCGCAGCCGCGCAGCAACTCGGCGACCGCCTCGGCGGAACGTTCCACGTGCGAGTGGTCGAAACCCTCGAAGGCGATGCTGGGAATGCGGACGAGGCGTTCCAGGTCGGCGCGTACCCCGGGCATCTCCCGCTCGACGGCGGCCCGCACCTCGGACTCGGACATGATCGGTGAGGTCATGACCGGCATCGTATGCCGACCTTACCGAGGTGTGCCGCCGGAGCCCGTACCGTCACCGCCGCCTGTCGTTCCGGTGCCGGCCCGCGCGCCGGGGGCGGCCCGGCCGGCGCGGTGTGCGCGGCCGGCGGCCTCGGTGGCGGCGTCCATCCACGAGCGGGCCCGCCCGGCGGTGCCGCCCACCCACTCCCCGACGTCGCTGGCGCCGTCGCCGAGCCGGCGCAGCAAGCCGACCAGCGGGTCGGTGGATCGGCTGAACTCCTCCCGGTACGACTCGGCAGCCGCCTTGATCTCCTCGGTGAGCCGTGTCGAGTCGTCGTCGTCACGGCGCGGATAGTCCCCGGCCAGCACCCGCCCGTACGCCCCGGAGTCGATCCACTGCCGCAGCTGCGCCGCCCGGGCCACCGGCACCGGGTGGGTGCTCCACGCCGTCATCCGAATCTTGTGCAGGCTGTCGCGCAGGTCGCCGCCGCCGGCGTACTCGGCGGCCTGCTCCAGGAACGCTGTCGTGTCGACCTGGGACAGGTCACCGCCGCCGGCGAGCTTCATCAGCAGCCGCAGCGCGGCGGCCGGGTCCTGCCCGGCGAGCAGGCCGGCCCGGTCGGCGGACAGCTCCGCCTTGCGCCACCACTCCAACATCGCCGCGATGATCGCCCGCAACGCGATCGCGCCCACCGGCAACCAGCTCAGGTTGGCCGCCCACCGGGTGAGGATCATGAGCATCGTCTTGTAGACCGCGTGCCCGCTGCCCACGTGCCCCAGCTCGTGGCCGAGCAGGCAGCGCAGCTCGTCCTCGTCGAGCTGCTGCACGCACGCGGAGTTCAGCACGATGAACGGCCGTTCCAGGCCGACCGCCTCGGCACCCAACCAGGGCGACTGGGTCACGTACAGCTCGGGCAGCTCGGCCACGTCCAACGCCGCCGCGGCCTCGGTGTAGCGCTGCCACACCGCCGGGTACTGCCGGTGGTCGACCCGGATCCCCGCTGCCAGCACGGACAGCCGGAAGCCCCGCTCGTTCCACATGCCGAAGAACGACCGCAGCACGTCGTCGAAGCCGCGCAACTCCCGCAACGCGACCAGCGCGCCCCGGTCGGCGGGATGCTCCCAGGCCCGCGAGCTGATGCCGGTGAGTGTGATCCGGCGCCGCGCGGGCGTGTCCGTTGCCGACATGATGAGTCCCCCGATCGCCGTGCCCTGGGTGTTCCCGCGCCGCGCCCACCGGGCCGTGCCGAGCCGATGGCGGCCATCTCGCATCGTGCCGTAGCCGACGGCGGACGTCCATGCCCGCTCACCGAACACGTACGTAGTACCGGTCCGCGTCGTGCGGCAACGCCGGCGCGCCGTCCACCAGCAGGTCCGCCCGGGAAGCCGTGTCGTCGGCGGCGAAGTGCGCCCGCTCCCCAGCGTGCCACCGACGTAGCTCGGGCAGGATCTCCGGCCCGTCCCGGGCGACCGCGCGACCCAGCCGCAACGGCGCGGGCGCGGTGACGAAGACGGCCAGGGTCAGCTCCGGCCCGATCACCGCCCGCGCGGCGCTGACCCCTTCCAGCACCAGCACCGGTGCCACCGGAACCGGAACCGGCCGGGGCAGGAAACATTGCCGCACCCAGCTGTACCGCTGGTAGGCCCCCGACCTACCCGCCCGCAGCGGGGACAGCACCCACTCGTCGAGCCGGGGCCAGAAGGTGACCTGGTCGTCCCACCCGTCGAGCAGGTCGTCCGTGTGCACCACCGGCGGCCGGCCGCCGGGCAGCACCGCCAGGGCATCCGCGAGGCGCGCGGCGAACCGGCTCTTGCCCGCGCCACTCGGCCCGTCGACAGCGACCAGCCGGGTCCGCCCCAACCGCGCCGGGCCCGCGACAACCCGACGAGCCAGTTCGGCGTACGCCTCGACAACCGCCACGGTCGACCGACCGGTTTCCGGGTTCAGCGCAGCCTCGCGTGGCGCAGCCCTGGGTCGTGCAGCGTCGCCTGACGCAGCGTCGCCTGACGCAGCCCTGGGTCGTGCAGCGTCGCCTGGTGCATGAGCGCAGTATGCCGCCACGGCCGTTGGGCAGGCTGATCGACTCCGGATCATTGATGTCGCGGCATCCCTTTCGCCAGAACACCGCGATGTCCGTGAATCCGAGTGGATCATGCGGTGTCCGGGGGCCCGCGCGCCGGACCGACACGTCCGGCTGACCGCCCCTGACCGGCCACCCTCACGTCCGGGGGAATTGGGGCGGCGACGGGTGACGGGCGGCCCGTTCGCCGTCGTGGCCGCTACCGAATCGGCATCATCGGGTGGTGCTCCGAGACGTGATGAGCCCCGGTATCGACGCCCTGCTCGAACAGGCCCGAGCCGGGCTGCACCGACTGACTCCGCAGCAGACCGTCGAGGCGGTCCGCGGCGGCGCGCTGCTGGTCGACACCCGCACCGAAGTGCAGCGCCGTGAACAGGGCGACCTGCCGGGCGCGGTCGTCATCGACCGGACCGTGTTGGAATGGCGACTCGATCCCGCCAGCGCCTGGCGGATCCCCGAGGCCACCGGCTACGACCGGGAGATCGTGCTGGTGTGCCGGCAGGGCTACAGCTCCAGCCTGGCCGCCGCCAGCCTGCAGACCCTCGGGCTACGCCGCGCCACCGACATGATCGGCGGCGTGGACGCCTGGCTCGCCGCCGGCCTGCCGACGACCGACCGCCCCGCCGACGTCCGCCCCTGATTCCACTCCGCGCCCAGCCGGTCGGACCCACGGCGGCGGCGGCAGGGCGGCGCGGTCGGCGGGCGAAGCCCCACCACCCTGCCCCGGTGAGTGCCCGGCCCCAGCGAGTCAACGTCCGGCCCTGCCGCCGCACGTCGCGCTGCACACTCGCCCCGAAGTTGCCGCCTCACGACCGGAGCCGGCCCTGCCGCCGCACGTCGCGCCGCACACTCGCCCCGAAGTTGCCGCCTCACGACCGATGGAGGCAGCAACTTCGGGGGAAAGTGTGCAGATCTTGCCCCTCTTGTCGGCCGCACCGGCCGAACGCGCCACGGGGGTGGCGTTGCGCTGGGACGAACTGGACAGGTCGGGCAGGGTCGCGTCCGCTCGGTCCGGTGGCGGCCGATTCGAAGTCCTGTCGCCGACCTACTCAGGCTCATCCAGCGGGCGACCGGGTCAGGATCGTGCTCGATCCAGGAAAGAGTCCCCTCGCGCTGCCGACGAGGCCACTACATCAAGGATCGAGCACGATCATGACTCGCTGCCCCGCCACACACTCCCCATCGGACGGAGCGCCACCAGGACGGCGGTAAACCGGACAGGACAGCAGGCCGTGAGGACGGTGCACGACCGAGCGGGGCAGCGCACGACCGGGCGAGACAGCGCACGACCGGGCGGGGCGGGTGCCCACAAGACCGTGGCCGGGCAGGACAGCGGGCCGTCAGGTCGGTGGCGGGCCGGGTGGGATGAACGGGAGACCTGCGGGTGGGCCGGTCTCGATGAGGCGCCAGAGCGCCTCGGTGTCCAGGTGTTCCTCGACCAGGTCACCGAGCAGGTCGAGTGAGCGTTCCCGGGCGGCGGCGAAGCTGGTTGTCGGTGCGACCCGGAACCCGGTGCGGCCAGCCAGGCGGGCCGCCTCGGTGAGGAACCACCGGCGGAACCCGTCGGACTCGAACGCCCCGTGCCAGTGTGTGCCGTGCACCGTGCCGAGCACGGCACCTTCGCCGACACCGTCGTCGCCGGTCAGTAGCGGGGTGAGGGCGGGGTCGGTCTGCGAGACGTACCCGTGGTGGATCTCGTAGCCGCGCACCGGGAGGCCGCCGTGCGCGGTGCCCACGGACTGCCGGACGGTCTTGCGCGGATCGAAGGTGATCTCGATGGGCAGCAGACCGAGCCCCGGCACACTGCCCCGCCGGCTCTCCACCTGGTCGTGGATGGCCCGGCCGAGCATCTGGAAGCCGCCGCACAGGCCGAGCACCGGTTTGCCGGCCGCCACGTGCGCGGTCACCGCGTCGGCGAGGCCGGTCTCCCGCAGCCAGGCGAGGTCGGCGACGGTGGACTTGGAGCCGGGCAGGACGACCAGGTCGGCGGCGGCGAGTTCGGCTGGTTCGATGGTGAGGCGTACGCGGACGCCCGGCTCGGTGGCCAGCGCCTCCACGTCGGTGGCGTTGCTGATCCGGGGCAGTCGGACGACGGCCACGTCCAGCCAGTCGGTGCCGTGGGGCGCGGCGGGACGGCCGAGCACCCGGCCGTAGGCGAGGGAGTCCTCCGCGTCGAGCCACAGGTCCAGTGCCCAGGGCACCACCCCGTACGTGGGTCGGCCGGTGACGTTCCGCAGCATGTCCAGCCCGGGCTGGAGCAGCCCGAGGTCACCCCGGAACTTGTTGATCACGAACCCGGCGACGAGCGCCTGGTCGGCGGGGTCGAGCAGTGCCACGGTGCCGAACATCGAGGCGAAGACACCGCCGCGATCGATGTCGCCGACCACGATGGTGGGCAGGTTGGCGTGCCGGGCCAGCCCCATGTTGACGTAGTCACCGGCCCGCAGGTTGATCTCGGCGGGGCTGCCGGCGCCCTCGCAGATCACCACGTCGTACGTGTCCCGTAGCTCGGCCAGCGCCGCGTACGCGGTCTCGGCGAGGCGGGGACGCAGGTGCCGGAACGTGCCGGCGGTGATGGTGTCGACGGCTTCGCCGAGGAGCACCACCTGACTGGCCAGGTCACTGCCCGGCTTGAGCAGCACCGGGTTGAACCGCAGGTCGGGTGCGAGCCCGCAGGCTGCGGCCTGCATGGCCTGGGCGCGCCCGATCTCGCCGCCGCGTCCGTCCGGTCCGACGACCACTGCCGAGTTGTTCGACATGTTCTGCGCCTTGTACGGGGCGACCTTGACACCTTGCCGGTGCAGCCAGCGGCAGATCCCGGCGGTGAGCACGCTCTTGCCGGCGTCGGAGGTCGTGCCGGCGACCAGCAGGCCGCCGTTCACCGCCCGCTCCCGTGATCGGCCACGGCACCCGGCCCGCGTCGACCCGCGACAGCGAAACCGTGCCGGCGCACGGCTCGAAGCCCGTGCCGGCCCAGCGCTGCGGTCAGACGGCCGACGGTCACCGGGTACGCGGCGGCCAGCCCGACCGCCGCCAGCCCGACCGCGCCGGAGATCCGGGCGGCGCGCTTCAGATGTCGCGCCTCCGGGCGGGGGCCGTCACCGAGGAACGGCCGCACCTCGGAGCGCCCGAAGTAGACGTTGCGGCCACCGAGGCGGACGCCGAGCGCTCCGGCCATCGCCGCCTCGCACTGGCCGGCGTTGGGACTCGGGTGGTCGTTGCGGTCACGCCGCCACACCCGCCAGGCCCGCTGCCGATCCCCGTGTGCGACGGGCGCGACGGCGATGGTGAGCAGCCCGGTCAGCCGGGACGGCACCATGTTGAGCGCGTCGTCCAGGCGCGCGGCCGGGGTGCCGAACCGCGCGTAGCGCGCCGACCGGTGCCCGACCATCGCGTCGAGGGTGTTCGCCGCGCGGTAGCCCAGCAGCCCAGGTAGGCCGGCGACCGCACCCCAGAGCAGCGGGGCGACGACGGCGTCGGAGGTGTTCTCGGCGACCGACTCGACGGTGGCGCGGGCCAGCTCGGACTCGTCCAGCGTCGACGGGTCGCGTCCGCAGAGGTGGCCGAGACGTCGGCGTGCGGCGGGCAGGTCACCGGCGCGCAGCGTCCGACCCATGACGGTGGCTTCGTGGCGCAGCGTGCGCCCACCCAACACGCTCCAGGTGCCGGCGGCCACGAGCACCGCGCGGGCCACCGGCCGATGCCGGGTGGCCACCACAGCAGCGGCACCGAGCAGAACCGGAGCACCGACGGCCAGCGCGGTGAACGCCGTACCCGCCGTCCGGTCCGGTCGGTAGAGGCGACGCTCCAGGGCGCTGGCAGCCTGACCGAAGCCGGCCACCGGGTGCCACCGGCGCGGGTCACCGAGCAGCCGGTCCAGCGCGTAGCCGGCCACCAGCCCCACCGCGTTCGCCACCGGCGCTGTCCGTCGCACCCGCACCACCTCCGGCCGGCCAGCCTAGACGAGCACTCCGTGAACCAGCCCGGCCCGCGGTGCTTCACCACCCTGAGCGGCCCGTGCCGCGCCGAAAGCCGGCTCAGCTCCCCGGCTGCCGCCACGCGGGGTGACGACGCCGGATCAGCCTCGCGGCTGCCGCCACGCGGGGTGACGACGCCGATCGCGCCGCCACCCCGCCCCCGTCGTGCCGCCCGCCGCCAGCCGGTCAGGCCGGCTGCGGCACCCGACCTCGGCCACGCCGCCCCCGACCGGTCGGCGTCTGCTCCAGCTGGCCCTCGTCGGGCGCCGAGCCCAGCTCGTCGTCCGAGTCGTCGTCGGTGTGGTCGTCGTCCTCTCCTGGCGCAGGGGCGAACTCGTCGTCGAGGTCCGGCGGGATGCTGGCCTGCCCGATCTGGCCGCTGGTCACGGCGACATCGGCGTCGAGGAACGGGCTGGTGCGCACCGCGACGTAGTCGGGAAGCTCGAACTCGTCGTCCAGCGCACGGTCGTCGGGCAGCACGGGTGCCTGCTCGGCCGGAACCGGCTCGGTCGGTTCGCCGTGCACCCGGCTCTCGGCCTCCGCGTCGTCCACGGTGCTGGTCGTGACGCTGGCCCGGTTGCGCAGGAACCGGGCGCGGCCCCGGGACAGGTCGTGGCCGACGGCGACCGCCTCCAATTCGTAGAGCGTGCGGTGATTGCCGGCGTCGTCGGTCCAGTCGCGGGTGTAGAGCCGGCCGCAGACCACCACCGGATCGCCGACCATGACCGAGGCGGCCACCCCTTCGGCGAGTCTGCGCCAGCAGTTGACGCGGACGCGCAGCGAATTGCCGTCGACCCACCGGCCGGTGTCGCGGTCGAGCCGTCGGGCGGTCGAGGCGACCTTGAAGTTGGCCACCAGGGTGTTGCTCTGGGTCGTGCGCCGCCATTCGGGCACGGTCAGCACATTACCGACGATAGTTACATAGGTGTCGAACATCGTCCCTCCAGGGGGATCGGGGCCTGCCAGCGCGAGTCGACTCGACACCGAGCCTGTGCGCTCGGGACGGCCACCGCCAGCGCACATCCGCGACCTGTGGACAACGAACCCACCTGTGGACAAAGCCCTGATCATGGCCGGATGTGGTACGGCCGACTTCGCTCGACTGAGCGTCGGCGGTTTCCGGGACTGCCCGATCTGGGTATGGATTTGATCAACGCACCACCGACAGCTCCACGTCGACGAGAGGTCAGCGCCATGATGATCACTACCATCGGCTCCGCGAACGCTTCCGAGGCGCGGCGATGAGCGCCGTGGCCAACCCCGCCACCGTGGCCGAGTGCCTGCGGGTGGGTGCCGGGTTCTCGCAGGGCGACCGCAACTGGATCGCCGAGCAGTTCGTCACCCTCGACGCCCGGCTGGCCAGTTTCCACGCTGACGCCACCGAGCTGGAGGTGTCGGTCAAGGACCGGGAGGTCCGTGGCCAGAAGGTCACCCTGGAGTGCTGGATCGCCGGCCGACAGAAGATCGTCACCACCTCCGCCGAGGAGGACCTGCACGCCGCGCTCAACGACGTCCGCGACGACCTGCGCCGCCGGCTCAACGACGCGAAGACCCGGCAGGAACCCCGGCACAACAAGCACCTGCGCGACATCCCGCAGCCGCAGAGTGAGCTGAACCCGGCCGACGACGAGGAGCAGATCCCCGCCGCCGACCCGAGCCGCGCCGACGCGGAAACAGTCTGACCTTCACCCCTCCGGGTCGATCATGGACTTGTGGTGGGCACTACATCCGCAATCACCCTTTTTTGGGGCCACCACAACTCCATGATCGACCGGGCAGGGGGCGGCGGGCGACCGGGCAGGGGACGGCGGGCGACCGGGCAGGGGGCGGCGGGCGACCGGGCAGGGGACGGCTGGCGACCGGGCAGGGGGCGGCGGGCGACCGGGCAGGGGACGGCTGGCGACCGGGCAGGGGGCGGCTGGTGCGAGGGCTACCGCTGGGTAGGTTGGCGGCGTAGCGTCGCGTTCGTGGAACCGGACGTGTTGGGGCCGCCGTACGAGCGGCAGACGATCGACCTGGGCACCGACGACGAGGGCCCGGTCGTCGCGACAGTGGTCCGGCGGCGGGCCGAACGCCCCACCGGACGGGCCGTGCTCTACGTGCACGGGTTCGTCGACTACTTCTTCCAGACCCACCTGGCTGACTTCTTCGCCGAACGCGGCTGGGATTTCTACGCGCTCGACCTGCGCAAGTACGGCCGCAGTCTGCTCCCGGGACAGACTCCGAACTTCTGCCGCGACATCAGCGACTACTTCCCCGAGCTGGACGCCGCCGCCGAGATCATCCGCAAGGACGACGGCCACGACACCCTGTTGGCGATGGGCCACTCCACCGGCGGCCTGATCCTCTCGCTCTGGGCGGACGCCCGCCGCGACTCCGGCACCGTCGACGGCCTGGTGCTCAACAGCCCCTTCTTCGACCTGAACGCACCCTGGGCGGTCCGCCGACCCCTCGCGGCCGCCGTCGCCCGGCTGGGCCGCAGGGCGCCGCACCGCATCCTTCCGTTCGGGCTCGGCACGGTGTACGGCGAGAGCCTCCACGCCGACCACCGCGGCGAGTGGACCTATGACCTGGCGTGGAAGCCCCTCGCGGGGTTCCCGGTCCGGGCCGGCTGGCTGAACGCGATCCGCACCGGTCAACGCCGCCTGCGCGCCGGACTGGACATCCAGGTGCCGGTGCTGCTGGCCTGCTCGACCCGCTCCTTCCGGGGCACCCGCTGGCACGACAACGCGACCCTGGCCGACGCCGTGCTCGACGTCGAACACATGGTCCGGTACGCGCCGCGCCTCGGCCGCCACGTCACCCTCGCCCGCTTCGACGGCGGGCTGCACGACCTCACCCTCTCCGGCCCCGCCGTACGGAAGAAGGTCTTCGACGAGGTGGGCCGCTGGGCCGAGGCGTTCCTCGCCGCCGGCCCCACCGCCCCGGCCACCGCTGACCCGGACACCGCTGCACACATCACCCCGGCTGGTCCTGCGCCGGCCAGCCCGGGACTGACCGCCCAAAGCCCGACCGACGTCGACTCGACCGTCGGCACAGCCGGACCGCCCGAGAGCCGACGGGCCGCCGCCGACGCGGCGGATGCGGCGACGCCCGGCGGCTGACCTGCCGGGAGGCGACGCGGCTCAGACGTCGCCGGGCGTCACCGGAAGAACCGCGCGGATCCGGTCGAACGTCGCCACCGGGTGACCGCCGACGCCGTGTAGCACCAGCCCGAGGCAGTACGGCGAGACCTCGCCCGTCGCGTCGGGCTGGACGACGAAGACCGGCGCGCCGACGTACCCCGGTGGCAGTTCGGTAGTGATCCGCACGGCGTCGGCGTCGCGGACGACGCGCTCGATCGCGACCTCAAGCGGCCGGGAGCCGTCTTCGCGTACCCCAAGGGCCAGCACGAAAGCGGAACCGGCGTCGGCGCCGAGGCGGGCGACGACCTCGGGCCCGGCGGCGATCCCCGCCGGCACCGGCTGGACGCGCCAGCGCCAGCCGCCGTCGCCGGCGTAGCGGTGCAGGCCGCCGGTCGGCAACACCGCGACCCCGTCACCCGGAAAACGGGCCCAACCAGGCACGATCTCGGCCTCGGACACGACCGCCGGGGCGACCCCCGCCGGCTCGGTGACGCTCGCCCGCAACCCCAGCTCACCACCCGAGGCGCCCACCAGGTCGGCCGCCGTCAGCAGCGACTCCCCCACCGGGTCGTCGCCGTCCCGGAAGAAGAAGGCGGTGCCGAAGGCGTCGCCCGAGCGGTACGGCAGGATGGCGCGGCCGACGACCTGGCACAGCTCGTAGGCGACGTCGCTCTCGGCGTCGGAATCCAGCAACACCAGGCAACGGTACGGGTCAAGGTCACGTCGGTTCCGGGTAACCCGGATGCCCGCCGCACGGCCGACGTGAGACCCTGCTCGGCAACGTGGACGCGGGCACCCTTTACGCCGCCGGGAAGCCGGACGGCGGTACCCTCTGGGCGCGACACCCACGCCACACGCGCCCGTAGCTCAGCGGATAGAGCAGGGGACTTCTAATCCCAAGGCCGCAGGTTCGAATCCTGCCGGGCGCACAGGTACTTCCTCAATCTGACCGGCCTGCTTGGGGCTATTCGTGGTGCAAGCCCGCTGCGGCGGCCTCGTGACAGCTCGAACGGCGCACCAAGCACCAGCGCGGCGAGATCGAACCCCTGCCCAGCGGGTCACTGCGGGTCAAGGTCTATGCCGGCGTCGACCCGATCAGCGGCAAGCGGCACTACCTCAGCGAGGTCATCACTCCGGCCGCGCTGCCGCGAAGGAAGCCGAGAAGGCACGCACCCGCCTGCTGGCCCAAGTGGACGAGCGGCGCGACCCACGCACACAGGCCGCGCTCGACTAACTCCTACCACCGATTCTCGATGGAGCGTTGCTGCTGCGGAAAGCCTATTACCAACGGCCCGTCGTTTCGTGGCTACCTTCTGGGCCTCCCGCACCAGCCGCCGTGCCTCAAGCGTGACGGCGGCAGCGCGATGGCGGCCGCTCCCAAGCGGCGGAGCTTGCGGCCCGTCAGACAGGCCCTAAAAATCCACGGGAAATTCTAATCCCAAGGCCGCAGGTGCGAATCTTGCCGGGCACACAGGTACCTGCTCAATCTGAGTTAACCCCACGGCAGACCGGGCTGGACGACAGCGGCAAGTTGGCTAGTCCCCGTTGCGTCCCCTCAGCCACGACACAACACTGCCCGCTGCAGACTCGTAGTATCGACCGCCCTATTCATTGATCAGCACAGCTTGCCCGAACGCTACATGCTCAACGTCACGCTGCTCGCTAGTCTGCTGGTCTCGGCCAGCGCAACGAACCTTAAGTTGGACAACACCTTGTAGATTAACTTCCACCGCCGAAGGCTTCCCAAGCGCCGCGGTCTTTTTGACACCGATCTGCTGGCCCGAATTCGAGTAGAATGTCACATCTGCCGCACGCCCGGATGCGTAGGGCGTCTTGTCGTCGAGTCCGAGCCAAAATCTGAGCGCCTTGAAACCGCCTACCGGTATTACGAAGTATGTATTCTTGCCGCGACAGGTGAACTGAACAGACTGCTGGTAGGGCTTCCCACCCATCACCACCGAAGCAAACTTCTCAAAACCTCCGTTACGGTCAGGGCAACAGTCAGTTTCTTCTAAATGCTCGCTCAGGTCTTTGGCAGCGAGAGAAGGCCCTGGGATAGTCTCCACGGGCCCGCTTTCCGGGACAACTGGTTCGCCTGAGAGGCCTTCGGTCGACGGCGACTGCCTGCTTGCCTCTTCGCTCAAGGACTCTGACGCGGAAGGCTTCAAAACGGGTTCGGGAGGGAGGGAGGGAGTTGGCTTCTGAGAGAAAGCCGCTGCGGGGCCAGAGTCGCGCATCTCGTCTCGAGTGAGTGAGGCCACCGCAACAAGCACACCAACAAAGGTGCACAGGCCAGCAATTACGCTAACCACCGACACAACGACTGGATCCTTCGCCCATACCACAAAACGACCCATAGCGCCTTTCACCAGTCCTTCGAAAACGAGTGGACTTCATGTCAACAAGTAACGCCCCGCGAACGCGTCACGACAACCTACGCAGCGTGCCAGCATCATGCAATGATGAACATAATTCGCTTCATCAGTTCAAGCGTCCTTCGTTCCCCTCCCCGGGCGCGTAGCTGCCTGCTGCTCGGCAGTGGTCCCCCGCTCGGAAAGTCGCCTCGTTGATAACGTCAGGCGGTGTCGATGTTTCGTGATCCTCAGGTGATCCTCTTCAGCAAGGACGTCTCGCGCACCTCCGAGTTCTACACGGGCCTCGGCTTCGCCGAGACCTTCCGGGTGCCAACCGAAGGCGAGCCCATTCACGTCGATCTCGTACTCGACAGCTACAAGATCGGCATAGCCTCGGTTGCCTCCACCCGGGACGACCACGGGCTCGACCCCGTACCCCAGGGTCAACGGGCTGCGGTGATCCTCTGGACCGACGACACCGCCGCCGCGTACGCCGAACTCACGGCGAACGGCGTCCCTGCCCTGGCCGCACCCCACCGGTGGCTCGATCGCCTGCTGATCGCCTGGGTGGCTGACCCGGACGGCAATCCGATTCAGATCGTCCAGCAGCTCTGACGGCATCGTCTGCACGCATCGCTCGGCAGTAGCCGCGCACCGCAAGCTAACCCACTCTGCGGGCAAGCCCATCCCGTTCTCGAATCAAACGAGCCTGGGTCAAGCTTGGTACTCCGCTCCGACTTACTTGCGGCAAACGCGGCCGTCTCTGCTCGACCACGATTCCTGCTCGCTTGACGTAGACCTCCCTCCGATCCGTAGCCGCCTCCTTCGCGTCGAGCACGTAGCCCGTCAGCCACACCCATCCGTGGTACGGGTCGACGTCGCCGATCGACACGAGCCGGATGCGTAGCGCCCGCTCACCGCTGAACTGCGCCGAACACGCCGACCCGATCAGCACGACGTCGCCGGACTTGAGTGTGGTCACGGGATCCACCCGAGGAAGCGGAGCCGGAGGGTGTCGTGCGGAGCCCAGCTCATGTCCTGCCGAGCGGACACCAGGCACGTACCCATGTAGATGGTCAGCAAGGATGAAGCATCGGTATACTCGCCCAGCAATTCATCGCGCCGCGAACGGCAGGGCCACGGCCGGTCGCACGCCTCACACAGCCAGATCGGCAGAACCGGCCCGTGCCGCGTCATTGGTCTTCACCGGGCCAGTGCCCCCGATTGATCGGGATGCGATGACGGGATCGACAGGGAAGCTGCGCGCCACAGCGGCACACGTAGCGCCATTGCGACCAGCTCCAACATGGACGGTGTCGCCGCGCAAGGGTCAGCGCCACTGACAGCAGGTATTCGTCGTAGCGGACCCTTCGCATCCAGCCTCCTACAGTCCGTGACCCTTTCCGCGTTGACCGTAGCTCTGTACGTCCCTGTACGTCTATAGACATACCGACGATCTGAACGTACATGTACGTGCCCTAGGTTGCGTCCATGATCGATCCACTGTCTCCGACGCCGATGTACGTTCAGCTCGCAGACGTGATCGCCAAGCGGATCGAGGCCGGGGAGCTGCAACCTCGCCGACCCATTCCGAGTGAATCGACCCTTCAGCAGGAGTACGGCGTCGCTCGCGGCACGGTGCGCGCGGCAGTGCGCCTCCTGCGTGAGCGCGGCCTGGTGATGACCGTGCCGCAGCGGGGCAGCTACGTCAGCGACAAGTAGACAGGCCAACTGCTCGACGTCCGTCCAGCCCGACGGCGGCGGCTGAGGCAGGAACCGCCCAACCGGTGTCTACGGGTTGGCCGGCCTACGGCGTTAATAGGGCGTGACATTCGAGGAGTACGCGTTCGCTCGCACTTCGGCGCTGGTGCGGCTCGCCCGACTGCTGACCGATGACGAGCATCGAGCCGAGGACCTGGTCCAGGAGGTCCTCGCCAAGGCGTACGCCCGCTGGGGGCGGATCTCCCGGACGGACCGGCCCGACGCGTACGTCCGTCGGATGCTCGTCAACGCCCACCACTCGTGGTGGCGGCGGCGGAGCAGTCGCGAGGTCTCGGTCGCGGCGGTGACCGACCGGGCCGGCGCGGCGGACGAGGCGACGGTGGTGGCCGAGCGCGACGCGTTGTGGCGGCTCGTCCGTGAGCTGCCGAGGAGCCAGCGCACGGTGATCGTTCTGCGCTACTACGAGGATCTCGACGACACCTCGATCGCGGAGATCCTCGCCTGTTCGGCGGGCACCGTTCGCACACACGCGAAGCGTGCCCTGGCGACGCTGCGAAGGCGGCAGGAAGCACTGACCCCCGCACGGACAGGAGAGTTCTGATGTTCAGCGATCTCGATCAGCAGCTCACCGCCACTCTCCAGCACCGCGCGGGCGGCGATGTCGACCCGACGCCGATCGTGGAGCGGGCCCGTCATCGCGGTCGCCGGCTCAGGCTGCGTCGTCGTGGGCTGATCGCCGGGGGCGTGGCGGCGGCGTGTGTCGCCGTCACCTCGGTCGTCCTGGCGTTCCCGACCGGCCGGGGCAGCGACGATCCGATCATGCCGGCGGCGGCGCTCCTGCTGCCGGAGGCGTCGGGGCAGAGCGGTGCCATCGCACGCCCCGAGGACGTCGGCGCCGATCCGGCGACCGTGCACTTCTCGACCGAGGCCCTGGTCGACGGCGCCGAGTGGGCGACGTGGAGCGCCGGTCGTGGCACCGAGAGCGTCGAGTTCCGGGGCCCGAAGGGCCAGGCCCGTTTCGCGTTGGCGCGCAGCGCAGCGGCGTTGGACGGGTTGCAGCAGACGTTGTCCTCGGCCGGGCGACCGCAGCCACGCACCGAGGCGCGGGTCGGCGACCGCTCGGGGGTCGCCTGGTTCGACCCGTCCGGTGACCGGAAACTGTGGTTCGTGCGGTGGCAACCCGCCGACGGGCTCTGGGCCCAGCTGGACATCTACGCGACCACCCCGGATGAGGCGACCGGCACCGCGGCCAGGGTCCGGTTCGACAGTGCCCACCGCTGCGTCGTGCCGTTCCGCCTGGGATCGGTGCCGCCCGGTGGACGGTTGCTCGGATGCTCGGTCACGCTCGGCCGCTCGCGGGACAGTCGCTTCGTGGACGGTTCACTCGTGGTCGGTGACGACACCGGTCGCTGGTTGACAGTACGGGCGCAGCGCGCGCCGGACGGCTACAAAGCCCGATCCGGTGACCTCGTCGCGGGCCCCTACCGGGCCCGTCGGCAGGGCAGCGACGTGCTGGAGATGGCCGTCGAACACTGCGTCGTCGAGGCGTTCCGCAAGGGGCGGGGCAGCGGCTACACCGAGGCGGAGGGCCTGACGATCCTCGGCGGTTACCAACCGACCGGAGACGTCGACCGCCCAGACACCTGGTGACGCCCCCTCGGAGACCCAGCAGATGTTGGCACGCCTGCCGGGTCCGATCGTGCCAGCGACGCTCGTCCGGGCGCGAAAGAGAGCTGGCGGGGTAGATCTTGGACAGTTTCCGTTCTGACGGAACGGAAACTGTCCAAGATTGCCAGCGGTGGCGCGTGAGAGGGCCTGGCACGCGCGTAAGAGCCTCAGGCTGAGGCTGCCGCCACGCAGAACTCGTTGCCCTCCGGGTCGGCCATCACCACGTGCTGGTGGTCGACCTCGACCAGGACGGTCCCGCCGGCCCGCACCAGACGAGCGGCCTCGGCTCTGATCCGCGCCCACCGCTCGTCGGGGCTGCCGCGCCCCGGCACCCGGATGTCGATGTGCAGGCGGTTCTTCGCGGTCTTGGGCTCCGGGACGGTGAGGATGGAGAGGTACGGGCCGACACCGTCCGGGTCGCACAGCCACGCGCCGTCCTCGGGTACGTCGTCCTCGGGTAGCTCGTACTGCGCCGGCCCCTCCTCGCGCGTGGCGGAGGGCGGTGGTGGTGGCTCGTCGATGTAGCCCAGGGCGGTCTTCCAGAACGCGGCGAGCACCCGGGCGTCGGTCGCGTCGAGGGTCAGGGAGATTCGCGCTGCCATGAACGGGACGCTAGCCCGACCCCCCGACCCTCAGACCGGCCCCAGCAGCTTGGCCAGCGCATCGTCGCCCTGACCGAGTTGCGCCCCACCGCCCGGCGACGTGACCAGGAAACGGTGGCAGCCGTCGAGTTCCACGTACCGCTCGGGTCCGGCGGTGGTTTCGTCGAGCGGGCGCAGCACCGCGAACCGGGACGCCGGGGTGGCACAGTCGGCCACCGCCCGACGGTTGGACAGGCCCCGGAGCACGCCCGCCTGACGCTCGGCAGGCAGCGGCCCGCCGTACACGAAATCTCCCGCCGGTTTGTCGCCGCCCTGTTCCGACGCGGGCACCTCGTAGACGCAGAGGCGCAGCGGCCCGGCGGCCGGTGACACGGCCGACGCGGGCGGCCTGGGGCCGCCGTGGCGGGTCTCGACCCACACCATGTCCGACCACCGCTGCGCGCATCCGGCGGCTTCGGCCGCCGGGGATTCGACCTGCCCGACGGTACGGGTGGCCACCGTCTTCCACTGCAGCCCGGCCAGCGCGGAGGTCACCTCGGTACGCGGTTTGCGGCAGGAGTCCGTCGGCAGGTACGGGCGCAGCCAGCGGCCCTGCTCGTCGACGAGGGCCAACCAGGGCGGAATGACCATGTCGAGGGTGCAGGCGACCTGCCCGTCGGCCTGCTGGTCGGGCAGCCGTAGCGCGGCGAGCAGCGCGCCGATGTCCTCGGCGCGCCGCTCGGTGGCGGTCTGTTCCTGCCCCCCGTTGGGGCGCGGCCGGATCTCCCGCCCGCAGAGCACCACGGCGACCGGTGTGAACGCCGGGTCGATGCGCCCGATTCTCGGCTCGGGCACGGCCGGTGCCGACGTCTGCGGATCTGGCACGGTGATCACCTCGCCGGCGCGCGGTGCCGCCTCGGCGCAGGAGGTCCACGCGTCGACGATCTCGGCCGGGCCGAGCTCCATCTCCACCCTCGGCCCCCCTGTCGTGTCGACGCAGCCAGCCAGGGCCACGCCGAGCAGCGCGACCGCCAGTGCCGTCCGGGACGAGCGCATCCGGCTCACCACCTCTCCACCCGGGAATGGGACGGCCGACGGGCACGCCCGGTTCCGCCGACAATCAACGGAACCGACAGCAGCTGTCGGGCGTCACAGCGGAATGGACCGACTGCGTGCCGCGACCCTCACCGTGACGGCGCTCCTCGCCACGGCGGGGTGCACCGAGGGCGACGCTCCCCCGCCGCCGCCGAGCCCCGCCGTGTCGCTGAGCCCGGACGTCCCGGCCGTGCGCCTCGTGGAGACGGACCAGGCGGACCTGCACCTCTGGGTGAGCAACCAGTCGTTCACCGATGACCTGGTCGCCCTCACGGTCAGCATCGACGGCACGACGATCGTCGATCGGCTCTTCGCGGTCGAGCATCAGCACAACTGGGTCCTGTTCCCGGTGCGGGTCGCTCCGGGTGAGCATGTGGTGCGCATCGTCGCGGGCACAGGGATCGAGAAGCAGGCGAGCTTCACGATGCCCGAGACCGGGCGTCAGTACGCGGCCATCGACTACGGCAACGCCATGGACGAGCGTCAGCGGCACGTCAACTGGTTCATCCGGTCCACCCCGATCGGGTTCGCCTGAGCGACCGGCAGCGTGACACGGGCGAGCGCGGCCGACCGGCAGCGTGACACGGGCGAGCGCGGCCGACCGGCAGCGTGACACGGGCGAGCGCGGCCGACCGGCAGCGTGACACGGGCGAGCGCGGCCGACCGGCAGCGTGACACGGGCGAGCGCGCACGACCGGCAGCGTGACACGGGCGAGCGCGGCCGACCGGCAGCGTGACGCGGGCGAGCGCGGCCGACCGGCAGCGTGACGCGGGCGACCGACGGGCATGCCGCCGGTCGGGCTCGCGACGCCCGCCATCATGATGGCCGAATGGCACATCTGGGACTTGTCGCGCTGCTGGTCACTGATTACGACGAGGCGATCGACTTCTACGTCGGCGGCCTCGGTTTCGAGTTAGTGGAGGACACCGCCCGACCGGACGGCTCGCGGTGGGTGGTGGTCCGCCCGGCAGGTGCCCGGGAGACGGCGTTGCTGCTGGCCCGGGCGAGCACCGCCGAACAGCAGGCCCGGGTCGGCGATCAGACCGGCGGCCGGGTCGGGCTGTTCCTCCACACCGAGGACTTCGCCCGGGACCACGCCCGGATGGTGGCCGCCGGGGTGCGCTTCCTGGAGGAGCCGCGCCATGAGGCGTACGGATCCGTAGCGGTTTTCGTCGATCTCTACGGCAACCGGTGGGACCTGCTCGAACCCCGCAGCACAGAGTGACACATTAGCGACACTATGCACTCAAGTGGTCGGCGCTCGCAGTAAAGCATGCTATTGTCCGATGTCGATCTCCGCCCGCGCGGACCCGGACCGGGTCGTTGTCGGAAGGACACTTCCCGATGCCGGGCACTGCCACCTCTTCCGTGCCGCCGACCACGCTGGACAACCCGGCCGGCGGGGCGCTCGGCCTCATCTTCACCACGTTGCCGGCGATCCTGCGGCTGAGCTGCGGGCTGGTCGGCGCGGCGGTGGCCCTCTCGGTGCGGACCCCGCCGGTCGAGCCGGCCGTGCTGCTGCCCGCCGTGGCCGCGCTGACCGGCTGGTCGATCTGGTACGCGCACCGCGCGCTACGCCACGGCATCGGGCCGAACCTGATCGCCGGTGACGTCGCCGTCACCGCGCTGACCTGCCTCTTCATCCCCGTCCTGGTGGCACCCGGCGTTCTGCCCGGCGAGGGCAGTTGGGTCGCCGTGCTGGCCAGCACCACGGTGATCAACACACAGGCCACCGCCCCGGCGCGCTGGTCCATCCCGGCCGGGCTGCTCGTCGTCGCCACGTACGTCACGGGCGCGCAGGCGGCCGGCAATCCGACCGAGGCCCGGGCGCACGCCGCCACCCTGCTGATGCAGACCCTCTGCACCGCCATGATGGCGGGGGTGATGCGCCGACGGATCGACCGTGCGGACCGCGCCTTCGTCGAGCACCAGCTGTTGACCCGGGAGGCGGTGGTCGCGCGGGCCGCCCGGGACACCGAACGCCGGCAGAACCGCGACCTGCACGACACGGTGCTCGGCACGTTGACCATGGTGGGGCTCGGCGCGGTCTCCGGTCCCTCGGCCGCCTTCCGTGAACGGTGTGCCGCCGACCTGCGTACCCTCGTCGCGCACACCGACGCCAGTCCGGTGGCCGGCGACGGCCCGGTGCCGCTCGACGGCCGGCTGCGGGCGGTCCTCGACCGCCTGCCCGAGCTTCCGGTGCGCCTGGCCCTGGAGTCGCACGCGGTCCCGGCGGGGGTTGCCGACGCGATCAGCGAGAGCGCCTACGCCGCGCTGTCCAACGTGGTCCGTCACGCGCCAGGCGCGCAGGTCACGGTGGCGATGAGCCGGGACGCGGTGGGCGTCGTGGTCGAGGTCGTCGACGACGGTCCCGGCTTCGACCCGGCCACCGTCCCACCTCACCGGTACGGGTTACGCGAGTCGATCCGCGGTCGGATGGCGGCGATCGGCGGGCGGGCCGACGTGCACTCGACACCCGGCGCGGGCACCCGGATCCGACTGGAGTGGCCCGGTGTCGGCTGACCTCGGCGCGCCGCCGCAGACCGCCGGCGCACCGGAGGCACGGGACCGGACCAGTGTGCCGGTGCCCCGGGAGCCGGTCGCCGCCGAAGGGCTCGCCGCGCCCGCGGCCGTCGCGCGCGCGTCCGACCGGGGTGCCCGGATCGCCGCCGTCGCCATCGCGCTGGTGTGGCACGTCGCGATCGGGCTGCCGGCGGTGTCGGCCGCCCGTTCGGAGTTCGCCGCGCCGGCCGTGGTGGTGGGCGCGTGGGTGCTGGTCGCGGTCGTCGGCGCGGTGGCCGGGGTGCGCCTGCTGCGCGGCACGCCGCTGCCGTCGTGGCCGTTGGCCGGCTTCTTCCTCGTCGTCGACGCGGCTGTCTTCGCCGCCGCCGGCGAGGGACAGTTGTTCACCGCCGCCAACTGGGTGTGGGGCACGCTCGGCTGGTTCTTCGTGCTGGCCGTGTGGGGACGGCGGGTCGTCGGGCTGATCGCGTTGCTGAGCACGCACGCCGTGATCGCGTTGGTGGCCGTCCTCGGGCACGGGGCCGACCCGACCGACATCGCCCGCTACGTGATGTACGTCTACGGCACGTTCTCCCTGCCGGTGGCGGTGTTCGTGGGCAGCACCGCGATCGTCGCCCTGGCCCGGGAACGGGCCGCCGTCTCGGCTGCCGGCCACGCGCTGGCGGCGGAGCGCGACGCCGCGGAACGTGGCCGCCAGGACCGCCGGGACCGGCTCGCGCTGGTCAGCTCGGCAGCCGGGCGGGTGCTCGGGGAGTTGGCCTCCGGTACGGCCGATCCGAACGACCCGGAGGTGCAACGCCGCAGCGTGCTGGCTGCCGCCCGGCTACGCCGTCTGATCGCCGAGTCCGACGACGTGCCCGACCCGCTGCTGCACGAGTTGCGGGCCGCCGCCGACCTGGCCGAACGCAACGGCCTACCGATCGACCTGGTCACCATCGGAAACCCGCCGCCGCTGCCGGTGGAGATCCGACGTCGGCTGGCCGACCCGCTCACCGCCACCCTCGCCGACGCCCACGGCTGGGCCCGGCTGACAGTGGTCTCCGGCCCGGACGAGGTGGTGGTCAGCCTGGTCACCCCGGACCGGGAGGGGCCGGAGGCGACCGGGCCACCGCTCGCGGAACACGACGGTGGGCCGGTGGAGCACCTCTACGAACGGGACGGGGACATCAGATGGGCGCAGACCCGGTGGCGGCGATGACCGGCGAACGGCCGATCGGGGTGGCGATCGTCGACGACCACCCGGTCGTGGTCGAGGGCGTCCGGGCCTGGCTCGCCACCGAACCACGGCTGACCGTGCTGGCCACCGGCGACGACCCGGACGAGGTGCTGCGGGCCGCGCCGGACGCCGACGTCGTCCTGCTCGACCTGCGGCTGCACGGGCGGATGGCGTTGGACAAGTTGGCCGAGCTGAGCGCCGCCGGGCGGCGGGTGGTGGTCTACTCGGAGCACACCGACCCGCAGACCATGCTCGCCGCGCTGGACGCCGGGGCGGCGGCGTTCCTGGCCAAGCACGAGGGACGGGAGCACTGCGTGGCGACCGTGCTGGCCGCCGCGAGCGACCGGCCGTACGTGCCACCGGCGTTGGCCGGGGCGATGGTCGGTGACCCACGGCCGGATCGGCCGATGCTGTCCGACAAGGAACGGGAGGCGCTGCTGCTCTGGTTCCAGTCGATGTCCAAGGCGTCGGTGGCCCGCCGGATGCAGATCAGCGAGCACACGGTGAAGCAGTACGTGGACCGTGCGCGGATCAAGTACACCCGGGCGGGGCGGCCAGCCGCCACAAAGGCGGCACTACTCGCCCGCGCGATCGAGGACGGCCTCGTCCGCCCGGAGGAGATCGGCATCTACCGGTCACACGCGACGCACGACCGGCCGACCCCCTAACAGGCGTCATGACAGCGGGCCTCCGATCCGACAGGCTTCTCTTCACAGTCAGCCGAACGGGAGGTCGTGACGATGCACGCCGACGCGTCCCCCTTTTTCATCGGTCCCCACCGGTTCGACGCGCCCGACGACGATGTGGGGCCGATCCTGGATCGCCGTTACCGCCTGCGCCCGGTCCCCGGTGAGCGGGTCCTCGGCCACCACCGCCTGTTGGTGGCGGGTTACCTGCTCGGGCCGAGCGAGGCGCGGCGCCGGTGGCAGCTACCCGAGCCGGTCGCGGTGACCATCACCGACCAGCGGATCTGCTGGGTGGGCAGCGGATCGCACCTGTCGCTGGTGGTGGCCGACACGACCCGGGCACGGCCGCCCGCCCGACCCAACGGCCTGATGAGCGGCCAGATCCGCTGGCAGTGGCCGTCCCGGTTGGAGCTGCCGGCGGCCGAGCAGGGCACACCCGCGCAGTTGCTGATCGTCTGCGACGCGTTGCGCACCATCCAACAGCCGGCATTGGCTCTCGGTGGGCCACCGGCCGAGGTCACGGCGCTGGCTCAGCAGATCCGGCGGGCGGTGGCCATGTTCCGGCTCACCCATCCCCAACTGGTCGACCTCTCGGCGCAGGAGCGCGACGTGCTGCTGCTCCGGGCCGGCCCCGCCCTCCTCGCCGGGGAAAACCGGGTCACGCTGCCCGGCTCGCTGCCGGTGGAGTTCCACTCCCGCGACGACTACTACCGTTCGGGGCCGGAGCCGACCTCGTGGGACGGGCTCGCAGGCGGCGCAGCATCCGGGCATCGCTGAAGCCGACGGTCCGCGCTGCGGCCTCCACCGTCGCGCCGTGCCCGATGAGGTGCTCGGCGCGTTCCACCCGCAGCAGTTGCTGGTAGCCGAGCGGAGTGAGCCCGGTGGCCGCCCGGAACAGCCGGGTCAGTGTCCGCTCCGCGAGACCTCCGGCGGCGGCCAGGTCGGCCAGTGGCAGGGTCTCGGCGTAGCGGCTGTCGATCAGGTCCTGCACGCGGTGCACCGAATCGGACAGGTGGGAGCGGTGCCGCATCATCGCGCTGGCCTGCTGCTCGTGCCCGTGGCGACGGGCGTACACGACGAGCGTGCGGGCGATCTTCGCGGCGGCCCCGGGCCCGTGCCGGGTGGCGACCAGGTGCAGCGCCACGTCGATGCCACTGGCGATACCGGCCGAGGTGACCACCCGGTCGTCGACCACGTACAGCACGTCGCGGACCACCTGGGCCGCCGGGTGACGGCGGGCCAGGTCGTCCTGCACCTCGTGGTGGGTGGTGCACCGTCGGCCGTCGAGCAGCCCGGCGCGCCCGAGGGCATACGCCCCGGCGCAGACACTGGCAACAGTGCCACCGGCCGCGTGGTGGTCGGCCAGCCGCCGCAGGTCCGCGGGCGACACCGGCCCCTCCGGCCCGTGCGCCGCCGGCCGCCAACCCGGCACGATCACCAGGTCGTCCGGGGTCAGCTCGGGCCACCGGGTCTCGGCGACCAGGGGTACGCCCTGCACGGTGGGCACCTGCTCCCGCTCAGCCACGTAGTGCAGTCGGTAGTCGAACCCGAGGTCGGCGGCGCTGGAGAAGACCTGGGCCGGCCCGGCGAGGTCCAGGAGGTGCAGCTGCGGGACCAGCAGGAAGACGACCCGGGTCATCGCGTCAGCCCCGGGTGCCGGCGAGGGTCGCGCCGGTCACCTCGTCCACGGTGCGGATGGTCGCGAAGCGGCCAGCCAGCGCGTACTCGGTGCGGGTGACGATCTCCTCGTTGGTCAGGGTGCGCGGGTCGGCGAGGATCTCCGCGACCGTGGCGGTCTCCGGGACGTCCCGGTGTGGGATGGGGAAGGTCATCGTGGCGTCGGTGACGAAGGTCATCCGGTAGCCGAGGTCCGCGCCGACCCGGGTGGTGGTCTCCACGCACTGCTCGGTGCGGATGCCGCAGACGGTGAGGTCGTGGATGCCGGCCTGGGTGAGCACCTGCTGAAGGTTGGTGGTGGTGAACGCGTTGTGCGCGGTCTTGACCAGTGTCGGCTCACCGTCTGCCGGGGAGAGCCCGTCGATCAGCCGCACGTGCCCGAGGTCGGGGTCGAACAGGCCACCCGTGCCGGGCTCGGAGTGCAGGACCCAGATCACCAGGTCGCCGCGCTCCCGGGCGGCGGCGACCAGCCGTTCGACCTGCCGGACCAGGTCGGGGTTCGAGCCGTACGCCCAGATCGGGCGCTGACGGAAGGACTCCTGGACGTCGATCACGACGAGTGCTGTTCTGCTCATGACTGACGATCCTGACCGGATGACGAGCACACCGGGAGACACCATCGCGTCCAGGTGCGGAACGATCCGGCCACGTCGGCGTCAGGCGCTGGGAGCGCTGTGCTCGGCGGCGTCGTCCAGGGCGGCGGCCTCCTCCGGCGTGGGCGCGGTGCCGCCCAGGTGCGCCGGCTGCCACCAGGAGTCCTCCGGGCCGGCCGGCTTCTCCGGGTAGTCCCGCTGGGCCCGGTCGACGAGAGCGCTGAGCCGGGTGGTCAGCTCGGCGGCCAGCACATTCGGGTCCGGGAAGTCCGCCGGGTTGATCGGCTCACCGATCAGGATGGTGATCGGCGTGTGCCGGCGGGTCAGCGTGCGGGGCCGACCCTTCGTCCACAGCCGCTGGGTGCCCCAGAGCGCGACCGGCAACACCGGCACCTTCGCCGAGCGGGCCATCCGGACCGTTCCGCTCTTGAGTTCCTTGACGGTGAACGACCGGCTGATCGTCGCCTCCGGGAAGACGCCGACGACCTCCCCCTGCTTGAGCGCGGTCACGGCGGCGCGGAACGAGGCCGCGCCGGCCTGCCGGTCCACCGGGATGTGCCGCATGCCGCGCATCAGCGGGCCGGAGATCCGGTGCGCGAAGACCGACTCCTTGGCCATGAACCGGACCAGCCGACCCGACGCGTTCGCGCCCAGACCGGCGAAGATGAAGTCGAGGTAGCTGACGTGGTTGCTGGCCAACACCGCCCCGCCCGTGCGGGGTACGTGGTGGGCGCCCTCGATGGTGATCTTCAGGTCGAGGAGACGGAACATCGTCTTGGCGGTGGCGATAACGGGCGGGTACACGAGCTCCGGCATTCGCAGAATCTACCCTGACCGGCTGCGGTCCGGCTCGGTGGCGAACCGGCGGCGACCCGACCCGCGTGCCACCGCCGGTTCGTCGGTCGGTTCCTCAGCCGTCGAGGTTGTCCAGGTCCAGTCGGCCCCGGGCGAACGCGTCCACCCGACCCCACCGACCCGGAATGTCCAGCACCTCGATCCGTCCCATGCCCACCGGCAGCCGTGGCTCGACCGCCAGGTGCCCCTCGTGCGGCTCCAGACCGAGCATGGTGCGCAGCAGCAGCAGCGGCGTGCCGGTGGACCAGGCCTGCGGGCTGCACGCCGTCGGATACTCCACCGGGAACTTCGTCAGCTCCCTCGGGTAGCCGCCGAACGCCTCCGGCAGCCGGCCGTCGAAGTACGTGGCCGCGTCCAGGATGCCGTTGGCGATGGTGGCGGCCTCCTCGGCGAAGCCGTACCGGCGCAGACCCCAGGCGATGAAGGAGTTGTCGAACGGCCAGATTGTGCCGTTGTGGTAGCCGATCGGGTTGTACCTGGTCTCCCCCTCGGCCAGGGTCCGTACGCCCCAACCGGAGAACAGCCGCGCCCCCACCAGGTGCTCGGCGAGTTTCTCCGCCCGCTCGGCGTCCACGATCCCGCTCCACAGCAGGTGACCGATGTTGGAGCTGAGGATGTCGCACTGGCGGCCGTCCGGGTCCAGGGCCAGGGCGAAGTACCCGCCGTCCTCCACCCACCAGTCCCGGTTGAACCGCTCCTTCAGCTCTGCCGCCTCCCGCTCCAACTGGTCGGCGAACTCCGGGTCACCCCAGAACTCGCGGGCCAACCGTGCCCCGCGGATCTTCGCGTCGTACGCGTACCCCTGCACCTCGCAGGTGGCGCGCGGAAACGGCGGAAGGGTGCCGTCGGAATAGGAGATCGAGTCCCAGGAGTCCTTCCAGCACTGGTTCTCCAGACCGGTCTCGGTGTTGCGCCGCTCGTACCAGATGTAGCCGTTGCCCACCAGGTCGGCGTAGTTGTCGATCCACTTCAGCGCCGCCCGGGACTCCTGCTCCAACTCCTTGACCAGCGCGACGTCCCCACTCCACCGCTCGTACTCGTCGAGCAGGATGACGAACAGCGGCGTCGCGTCCACCGAGCCGTAGTACGGCGAGTGCGGCTGCTCCTCGAACGCCGCCGTCTCGCCGTAACGCATCTCGTGCAGGATGCGACCCGGGTCCTCGTCCCGGAAGTCGTCGAACCGGCTGCCCTGCAACGAGGCCAGGATGCGCAGGGTCGTCTTCGACAGCTGCGGGGTGAACGGCAGCGTCTGGAGGCAGGTCAGGATGCTGTCCCGGCCGAACATGGTCATGAACCAGGGCAGACCGGCGGCCGGCAGGGTGGCCCCACCCAGCGACAGCGGCGAGAAGCGCAGCGCGGCCAGGTCGATCAGGCTGCGCCGGTACGTGCTGGCCACCCGACCGTGCTCACTGTTGACCTTCGGGGCGTCGGCGATCCACTGCTCCAGGTCGTGCTGGAGGGCGAGCCGCTCGGTGTCGCGCATGCGCAGACCCAGACGCAGATCCCGACCACCGGGCCCGACCGCGTGCGTCTCGACGTGGATCGAGGCCTCCCACTGCTCGTTGGGCTCCAGGTGCACGGTGTACGCGAGCCCCTTGCTGTCGTACCGGGGCGACATCGACGAGGAGATGATGGTCTCCCGCCGGAAGTTGCCCCGCCGGTACCCCAGCCGCAGCCGGTCCGACTCGACCTCGGTGTAAATCTCGCCCTTCTTGTTCAGGATCTCGTCCTTCACCTGGAACAGGTCGGCGAAGTCCGACGCCGCGTCCAGCCGTACTTCCAGGTCGACCGGCTTCTCGTCGTGGTTGAGGATGGTGATCTGCTCCCGGAAGCTGCTTCCCACCGCGCGTTCCCGGATGATCGACAGCTTCGCGTCCACGTAGTGCGTGGCCATGCCCGGCACCAGGAAGAACCGCGACTCGAAGTACTGCAGGTCGTCGAAGGAGAGCGAGTTGAGCCGCTCGCCGTTGACGGTCAGCACCCACGTCGACAGGAACCGGGTGTCGATGGAGAAGAGTCCGGTCGGCTCGCTCGGCGTCGCCTCGATGTCACCGGTGTCCTCGCAGACGACGAACGTGTTGCCGTCCAGGATCCGGATCGTGTTGCTCTGCCCCATCAGCGCACCTCCCCGACGAAGCGGCGACGGGGCCCACGGGCGTCCGGCGACCCCGGGAAGATCCGCTCGACCTGCACGACCAGGCGAGCGTCACCCGACACCGTCATGTCCCCGCGCAACAACGCGGCCAGGCCGTGCTCACGCCCGGCGGCGATGTCGTCGAACAGGATTGGATCGGCACCGATGACGGTGTCGGCCTCCTGATCCTCCTGGCTCACGTTCAACCGGCCGTGGTCGATCCTCAGCAGCCAGTGCCGGGTCTGCGCCCCCTCGTGCAGGTCGATACGCACTGTCCCGGAGGTCTTCGCCAGCAGAGGTTCGTACCCCCGCCGGTCCAGGTCCTCGAAGAACCTCGTGGTCGCGTCCACCATCGGGTCCACTCCTCCCAGTTGCCGGGCCCGGGATCCCACCCACCGCGCTCACCTCGCGCGGACGGCCGGCGTCGAACGTCCCCGCACGGGTCCCCGCACGCCCCCCACCCAACCTCGCCCAAAAAGGGTGACCCCACCCCCACCCCCACCCCGGCCCCTCCCCCACCCCGGCCCCCTCCCCCCTCTCTCCCGGTGATCAAGAGGTTTGCGTCACGACACGCCGGAAGGGCCGACGCAAACCTCTTGATCACCAGCGCAGGGTGGGGGCAGCGCCCCGGGGGCAGCGCAGCGCCGGCCCTTCCCCCAGGGGGAAGGGCCGGCGTGCCCGCGGCGGACGCTTAGTTGTTCGGGTCGTCGGCGCTGATGTCCGCGAGCACCGACTGCGGTTCGCGTTCGACAGCGAGGTCACCCATCGAGACCAGGCCGACCAGACGCCCGTCGTCGATGACCGGCAGCCGGCGTACGGCGTACGTACGCATCAGGTCCGCGGCGGCCACCGCGTCGTCGTACTGACTCACCGTGATCACGTCACGGGTGGTGATCTGGTTCAGCCGGGTCGAGCCCGCGTCCATGTTCTCCGCGACACCCCGGACCGTGATGTCCCGGTCCGTGACGATGCCGACCACGCTGTCTCCGTCGGTCACCACCACGTCACCGATCGCGCTGTCGCGCATCTCCTGCGCGGCTGCGGTGAGCGTGTCGTTGCCGTCCATCGTCACCAACCGGGTCGTCATGAACTCTCCGACCGTTGTCATGGTGCTCCCCTCTCGGTGTCGGCACGGCCCGTCTACCCGCCGCCCGGGAGGGGGTAACGCGCACTGCTCGCCGGGCTATCCGTGCGGGTGTCGCAGTCGCCGCAGCTCGTAGAGGGCGGTATACCCGTCGGCCACCGCGACACCCGGCCGACGCGGACGCGGGTCGGCTTCGGCCGGGTGGGGTGTACCAACCGGATGGCGGGCGCGTCAGCCCCGGGGCGGCATCCCGTAGACGCGCTCCACGTGCAGACGCAGCACCAGCCGCCCCTCGTCGACCATGGCCTGCCGGTATTCGGCCCAGTCGGGGTGTTCGCCGCGCAGTGCCCGGTAGAGACCCACCAGTTCCTCGACGGTGGCATCGTCGGGCTCGGTGCCGGGCGGGGTCAGCTCGGCGCGTCCCTCGACCACCGCGTACGCCCAGCCGTCCTCGCTGCTGACGTGGAAGCTGGCCCGCGGGTCCCGGCGCAGGTTGGCGGTCTTGGCCCGCCCCTCGGTGACGGAGACCCGGATCAGCCCGGCGTCCCGGTCGAACGAGTAGACCACTGTGGACATCTGTGGCCGCCCGTCCCGCTTGATCGTCGCCAGCACGCCCATCGAGCGGCCGGCGATCAGGTCGGTCAACGCCTGCTGGGTGCGGTCGTCCGGCACGGTTTCCTCCAGGTGGACGTCGGCTCCGTCCATCCAAGCATGCCCGGCCGGTCACCGCCCGAAACGCGACCGAGCCCCCGCCGGTGACCGGCGAGGGCTCGGGGTGACGCGACGGTCAGCAGCGCTCGGCGGCGACCAGCTCGGCGAGCTGCACCGCGTTGAGTGCGGCACCCTTGCGCAGGTTGTCGTTGGAGCAGAACAGGGCGAGCCCGTACTCCACGGTCTCGTCGACGCGGATCCGCCCGACGTAGGTCGGGTCCTGACCGGCGGCCTGCAACGGCGTCGGGACGTCGGTCAGTGCCACGCCGGGCGCGTCGGCCAGCAGCTCGTGCGCGCGGTGCGGGGTGAGCGGCCGGGCGAACCGGGCGTTGATCTGCAGTGAGTGGCCGGTGAAGACCGGCACCCGGACGCAGGTCCCGGACACCTTCAGGTCGGGGATCTCCAGGATCTTGCGGCTCTCGTTGCGGAGCTTCTGCTCCTCGTCGGTCTCGAACGAACCGTCGTCGACGATCGAGCCGGCGAGCGGGAGGACGTTGAAGGCGATCGGCTCGGCGAACGACCGCGGGGCGGGGAACTCCACCGCCGACCCGTCGAACGCCAACCCGGCGGCGTGCTCGGCGACCTTGCGGACCTGCTCGTCCAGCTCGGCAACGCCGGCCAGCCCGGCGCCGGAGACCGCCTGGTAGGTGGAGACGACGAGGCTGACCAGGCCCGCCTCGGCGTGTAGCGGACGCAACACCGGCATCGCGGCCATCGTGGTGCAGTTCGGGTTGGCGATGATGCCCTTCGGGCGGTCGAGGGCCGCGTGCGGGTTGACCTCGGCGACCACGAGCGGCACCTGCGGGTCCATGCGGAACGCCGACGAGTTGTCGATCACCACGGCGCCGGCCTCGGCGACCCGGGGGGCCAACTCCCGTGCCGTGCCCTTACCGGCCGAGAAGAGCACGATGTCCAGCCCGGAGTAGTCCGCTGTCGCGGCGTCCTCCACGGTCACCTCGCCGTCGCGCCACGGCAGCGTACGCCCGGCGGACCGCGCCGAGGCGAACAACCGCACCTGCTCCGCCGGGAACTCCCGCTCCGCCAGCACCTGCCGCATCACGCCACCGACCTGGCCGGTGGACCCCACAATGCCGATCCTCATGCCCGGAGGCTACCCATCCCGCCCCGGAAACCGGGAGCCCTTTCCCACCCCCCGGGTCCCGCATCACACCCGCCAGAGCCGCCCTCCCCCGTTGATCATGAGGTTGTCGCCGCGACACGCCATGGCGGGTGACGACAACCTCATGATCAACAAAGGAGAGCAGATCGGGGTCAGGCGATCAGGTCGCCCAGGTTCGCTGCCGTCAGGTCGTCGCGGATGACGGCGGCGTCACCTTCGACGACCAGGGTCAACGCCTCCGGGTGCAGGTGGGTGGCCGCCGCTGCGGAGACCTGGTCGACGTCCGCCGCCAGCAGCGACTCCCGCAGCCGGGCGTGATAGTCGTCCGGCAGATCGTGTACGACGAGCGTGGTCAACGCGGAGGCGATCGCCCGAGGGCTCTGCAACTCGACCGAGAGCTGCCCCGCCCGCCAGGACCGGGCCACCTCCAACTCGTCCTCGGTGACCCCGGTGGCCTGGGTACGGGTGATCTCACCCACCGCCTCCACCAGGGCCGGCGCGGTGACGGCCGTCTGCACGCCGGAGCTGACGGCGAACCGCCCGAACCGCCGGGACGACGCGAATTCACCCCGGATGCCGTACGTGTAGCCGTGCACCTCGCGGAGCAGGTGGTTGAGCCGGGACGTGAACGCCCCGCCGAGCACCGTGCCGGCGAGCGTCATCGGCACGTGGTCGGGGTGCGCCCGGTACGGCGACGGGTGGCCGAGTCGCAGCGTGGACTGCACCGAACCGGGCCTGTCCACCAGGATGATCCGCCGGCCGGTGTGCAGCGGCACCTCGATCGGGCCGCCCCGGTCGGCCGGCCCGCCTCCCGTGCCGGCGAACGCCGCGGCGGCGAGCGCGTCCAGGTCGATCCGGTCCAGGTCCCCGGCGACGACAAGGGTGCCGGGGCGCAGGAACCACTCGGAGTGGAAGACCGTGACGTCCTCCACGTCCAACCCGGCGACCGATTCCGGGTCGCCGTGCAGGGGACGTCCCCAGCGGTTCTCCGCGCCGAACAGGTCGGCGCGCAACGCCGCGTCGGCGCGCGGTCCCGGGTTGGCCCAGTCCATCCGCAACGCGGTCGCCTCGTCGTCGCGGACCCGGCGCACGTCGGCGGGGTCCAGTCGGGGCGTCCGGACGGCCTCGGCGAGCAGTTCCACGGCCGCGCTGAGCCGGTCCACCGGGATCACCACGCTGGCCTGGAACGAGTCCCAGTCCAGCCCGGTCGTCAACGCGGTACCGAGCCCTTCGACAGCGAGCGCGTACGCGGCGGCGTCCCGCTGCGCGGTCCCCTCTTCGAGAGCCTTGGCCAGCACACCGGACAGACCCTCCTTGCCGACCGGCTCCCGGCCCGCTCCCACGTCGAGCAGCAGCAGGGCCACGGCGAGGTTCTGCCCCGGCAGGTGCGCGGCCACGACCTGACCACCGGCCACGGAGCGGCGGACCACCGCCGGGAACCGGTACGGGCGGGCGGCGCCCGGGCCGGGACGGTCGGCGATCAACGTCATGAGGTCTCCTCGGGCAGGTAGGTCAGGATGACCCGGTCGGTGGTGAGCACCTCGGCGGCGGCCTCGGCGATCTGCTCGGCGGTCACCGCGAGCAGGCCCGGCAACTGGTCGGCGACGCGGGCCGGGTCACCGAACTGGGTGGCGTACCGGCCGAGCAGGTCCGCCCGGCCGTCCACCGTGGACAGCTGCCGCCACCACCCGGTGCTCAGCAGCGCCTTGGCCCGGTCAAGTTCGGCGGCGGTGACCGGCACGGTGGCCAACTCGTCGACGACCTCGGCCAGCCCTTCGGCCAGCCGCTCGCCGCTCACCCCGGGGCGGGCGGTGGCGGTGGCGATCAGCGGTGCCGGGGCGTGCGCGAGGTCCACCCCGTACGCCCCGACCAGGTCCGGCTGGGCGATCCGCTCACCGTCGGCGAGCCGCTGGTAGAGCCGGCTGCCCCGGCCACTGCCGAGGACTGTGGCGAGCACGGTGATCACGTTGTATTCCGCGCTGCCGAACGGGTAGCTGCGGTGGGCGATGTACACCCGGGGCGCCGGCACGTCCGCGCTCACCGACTCGACCGCCGTCTGCCCGGTGGCCGGGACACTGCGCCCGTCCGGGGCCGGCGGGATGTCGTCGCGCGGGGGCAGCGCCCCGAAGTACTTGTCGGCCAACGCGAACACGTCCGAGGCGGTGGCGTCGCCGACCACTGTGAGGACCGAGTTGTTGGGCGCGTAGTAGGTCTGGTGGAACGCCTGGAAAGTGGCAAGGTCGGCGGCGTTCAAGTCAGCCATCGAGCCGATCGTCGCGTGATGGTAGGGGTGCCCCGGCGGGTAGAGCAGCGGCAGCAACCGCAGCCAGGCGTCCCCGTACGGAACGTTCTCGTAGCGTTGCCGGCGCTCGTTCTTCACCACCTCGCGCTGGTTGTCCAGCGTCTCCTGGGTGAGCGCCGGGACCAGGCCGCCCATCCGGTCGGCCTCCAACCAGAGCGCCAACTCCAGGTGCTCGGCCGGGACCGTCTCGAAGTAGTTGGTCCGGTCCGGGTTGGTGGTGGCGTTCAGCGAGCCGCCGGAGCCCTGGATCAACTTCATGTGCTCGGTCTTGGCGACGTTGACCGAGCCCTCGAACATCAGGTGCTCGAAGAGGTGGGCGAAGCCGGTCTGCCCGGCCGGCTCGTGCCGGGAGCCGACGTCATACCAGAGGTTGACCGCCACCGCCGGCGCGGTGCGGTCCTCACTCACCACCACGCGCAGGCCGTTGTCCAGTCGGGACGTCTCGATGGGCCAGGGGTAACCACTGTCGGGCATGCCCCGACGCTATCCGATCTCCCGGGCGGAAAGGTGACGTGCGGCCGGTCGGCGAGCCGACCCGTCGCATCAGAGAGGCCGCCCGGGGTATCGGAGGGCAATGACCGTCACCCCGCCCCCGTCCCGGCTCGCCACCGCCGTCGAACGCGCCGCCGCCGCGCTCAGCCGACGCCGCGGCCGGTTGCTGCATCCGGCCGGTCGCTCCTTCACCGGCGAGATGATGATCTGGGGTACGCCCGGACCACCCACCGGGGCCGGTCTGCTGGACGACCCCGGCCGGTACCGGGCGACCGTCCGGCTCTCCAAGGGCACCCCGACGCCCGGCAGTTGGCCGGACGTGCTCGGCCTCGCGGTACGCCTGCACCGCGACGGCGGCCATCCGTTCGACCTGCTGGTCAGTTCCAGTGGCGCGGCCCCGCTGCTGCGTAACCTGCCGCTGCCCCGGCGCGACTTCACCGGGACGTACACCTCGATCATGGGTTACCGCGTGGGCCCACGCCGGATCTGGCTGGCCGCGCTGGCCGACCCTGACTCGGTCGGCCTCGGCCGCGGCCTGAGCGCGGTGGCCGCCGCGACCCGGACGGACACGCCGCGACTGGTGCTCGCTGTCGCGTCCGCCGTGGGGCCGTGGCGGCCGGTTGGGGAGATCAGCATCGGCGCCCAGCTCGACGCCGAGGAGGATGCCGCGCTCGCGTTCGACCCGGTGCGCAACCTGCCACCCGACCTGCGGGTGGCCGGCCCTCTGGGCTGGCTGCGGGAGCAGACCTACCGGGGGTCACGCCGGGCTCGCGGCGCGGACGCTCAGTCCGGGGGTTCGACAGCGACCACCGTCTGATCCGAGGTGCGCCGTTCCAGCACCGTGTCCGGTGCCGCGTTCTGGTCCTCCTCGCGGAGGTCCGACTCGGCGAGGATGGCCTCCGCCTGCGCCTCCGGGTCGTCGCTGCCCACGGCCTCCTCCTCGGGCAGGAGGTGGTGGGCTCGGGACTCCACCCGGTCGTGATCGCTCTGTTCGTCAGTCATGGCACCCCTGTTACCCCGCCGTGGACCGTGACACGCGATGGTCACTCCGCATCTTGGGACGACGCGGTGGGCTTGCGCATCGGGTCGGGTACGCTGGGCGACGTGACGCGTTCGTATCGATGGTTTAGGCAGCCGGCTCGCACGCCGGTGACTTCACCGTGATCTGACGTCACCGCAGACCGAGCCGGCTGGGCAGGAGCTTTCGTTCCTGCCCTTTTGTGTACGAGCAGCCGGCTCGACCCGGGCACCGGCCCCGGGCGCGGTCGGCGGAAGGATTCCCCACCGTGACGACCCCGGAGACCGATCGGGTCAGCGATCAGCGGATCGACCGCGTCGTGCCGCTGACCACGCCCGCCCTGCTGCATCACGAGTTACCCCTGGACGCATCCCTCGCCTCGGCCGTGCTGAACGGCCGCCGCGCCGTCGGTCGCGTGCTCGACCGCGAGGACGACCGCCTGCTGGTGGTGGTCGGCCCCTGCTCGGTGCACGACCCGGCCGCCGCCCTCGAATACGCCGAGCGTCTGCGCGGCACCGCCGACCGGCTGGCCGACGACCTTCTGATCGTCATGCGGGTCTACTTCGAGAAGCCCCGTTCCACGGTCGGCTGGAAGGGCCTGATCAACGACCCGGGCCTGGACGGCAGCGGGGACGTCAACACCGGCCTGCGGCTGGCCCGGGCGCTGCTTCTCGACGTGCTGCGCCTCGGTCTGCCGGTGGGTTGTGAGTTCCTCGACCCGATCACCCCGCAGTACATCGCGGACACGGTGGCCTGGGGTGCGATCGGCGCCCGCACCGTGGAGAGCCAGGTGCACCGGCAGCTCGCCTCCGGCCTGTCCATGCCGATCGGCATGAAGAACCGCCCCGATGGCAGCATCGGCACCGCCGTGGACGCGATCCGCGCCGCCGGAGTGCCGCATGTCTTCCCCGGCATCGACTTCTCCGGCACTCCGGCGATCATGCACACCCGCGGCAACACGGACGGGCACCTGGTGCTGCGCGGCGGGGGCGGGCGGCCCAACTACGACGCGGAGTCGGTCGCCGGCGCGATCGACCTGCTCCGCGCGGCCGGGCTGCCGGAGCGCCTGGTGATCGACGCCAGCCACGCCAACAGCGGCAAGGACCACCGTAACCAGCCGCTGGTCGCCGCGGACGTGGCCGCCCAGATGGCTGCCGGGCAGCGTGGGATCACCGGCGTGATGCTGGAGTCGTTCCTCCTGCCCGGCCGGCAGGATCTCGACCCGACCCGGGAGCTGGAGTACGGCCGTTCGGTCACCGACGCCTGCCTCGGCTGGGACGACACCGCCGAGGTGCTCGATCACCTGGCCTCTGCCGTGCGGGCGCGACGGGCCACCCTCCCGACGACGGTGTGACGGCTGACACCGGACGGCACGGAACACGAGTGGGGGTCGGCTCGTTGACTGGGGTGTCGGTGTGCCCAGTGTCCCCGGGCCTCACCTAAATAGCCTTCGCGGAATACCGTCCGGCTGGAGCCGCGTCGCGCCACTCGCCGAGAGGCGACCTGCACACCGACACCAGCGCCGCCCCCGGCCTTGTGGGCCGGGGGCGGCGCTGTCTGTATCGGCCGAGCCGCAACCAGACCGGAGCCGCGACCACCGCGACGGCCCACCCGGACGCGACGCACCCGCGGGCCCGGCGGACGCGGCAGGCCCGACGGACGCGCGGCGGGCCCGGCGGACGCGCGGCGGGCCCGGCGGACGCGCGGCGGGCCCGGCGGACGCGCGGCGGGCCCGGCGGACGCGCGGCGGGCCCGGCGGACGCGCGGCGGGCCCGGCGGACGCGGCGACGAGCGCGACGGAGCGCGACCAAGCCCCGCAGCATCCGCCACCGCCTTTGCTCTGCACCCACCCGCGCACCGGTTACGGACCGTGTGCGTCGCACCGGTGGGTGCAGAGCAAAGGCGGCGCAGGAGGTCATCGACCGGCGGCGCAGGCGGCCCACTGGCGTGACGTTTGACCGATTCCGGCCCGGGTAGCTGATCGAGGTGACCGACGACGCATCAGTGTCCGGCGAGCCGGACACCCGGGCCCTCGACGACCTGCTCGACGACGTCTTCCGGGCGCAGGAGCGGGTCGACCAGGGCGAGATCTACCGCCGGGCGGTGGCTGCCGAGCTTCCAGCGGACCTGCTCGCCCGAGTCGACGCACTGCCGGAGGGCGAGTACTCGGTGGACGAGGCCAGCGACCTGCTCGGCGGCTCCGTCGCGTGAGCGACCGTAGAAGGGACAGCGACATGACCCACCACGAGGACCACGACGAGAAGGTTCCGGCGCTCGGTCAACCGCCGAAGGGCATGGACACCACCCCCGAGCCGGACTTCGCCAACGAGCACGACAAGACGGCGGTGGACCGGGACATCATCACCGGCGCGGACGAGGACGAACGCGAGCCGGAGTCGCCGCACGGCTGGTCCGGCATGCAGCGCTGAGACCCAGGGACGACGGAAGGGGCCGGCGGCAGCGCCGGCCCCTTCCGTCTCTGGACGTCAGTCGTCGTCGTGCCCGCCCTCGGCCGCCTGCTGCGCCGTCGCGTACGCCATCTGGAGGAAGTCGGACGCGGCGACAGCGGTCAGGGCGGTGGCCACCAGCCGGGTCAGCCGGGGCGCGAGCACCAGACCGCCGGTCAGCCCCGTGGCCACCCAGACCGCCAGGCAGAACGGACAGCTCAGCAACTCGCCGATGGCGTGCCGGGTGGGACTGCCCGAGTCACGGACCTGCTCCATCACCTCGCCGCTGCCGATCGGGCGGTCGTAACGGGTGAACGGCGCCCGTAGAGGGCTCGTCACCGCGTCCTTGGACAGCAGCCGACTCAGCTTGTGGGTGGCGATGGAGAGCAGCACCACGTCGGACGGCGCGGGACGCTCCGGCACCGGCCGGCCGGTCACCTTGACCAGGCCGGCGAGCGCGCCGGTCACCCCGGCGTAGGCGCCCATCGCCACCAGGTAGCCGCCGAGCGGCCGGTGTTCGTGCGGCGCGTACGCCCGCCGCAACCGCGCCGCCTTGTCTCGCAGGCCGGTGTCGCTCACCCGTTCTCCTCCCATGTCGTGGTGGTGCGGGACCGGGCGTCCCGCCTGGCCCGCTCAGCCGGCCTGGAGGTTGTCGGCAACCTCGCGTGCCAGGTTGGTGAGTGCCTCGTCGGCCAGCTGGTCCGGGCCGGGGTCGCCCGACCCGTCGGCCAGGTCGAGCTGGATCCGGGCGCCGCCGGCATCGGCCGGCTCCACCCGGATCTCGGCGGACCAGTCGTCGCCGTCGCCCCAGCGCGCGCGCAGTTCCTCGCCGTCGATCTCGGCGGCGGGGCTCCCGTCGCCGCGCAGCGGCTCCGGCAGCCAGGACGAGGCGCGGTCCGGGTCGGTGGCCGTGTTGAAGACCACCTCGGGTGGCGCGGACATGCCGCGCACGGCGCGCGCCGGCATCAGGCGTCCCGCAGGCGGCTGGGGTCGACCTCCCGGCCCGGGTGGCGGGCCAGGTATTCGGTCTCCAGTTCCGCGGTACGCCGCAGGTGGTTGGCGAGCGCGGAATCCGCCGCGTGCCGCAGGGTGTCGAGGCGGGTGCGGTGCAGGCTGTGCATCTCGCGGATCAGATCCTCGTCGGTCAGCTCCGTCGGGTCGACGCCGGGCAGATCGCCGTCGAGGCCCGCGGTGCCGGCCGGGTCGGCCAGGTCGTCGCCGCCCCACTCGGGCATCCGCTGCTCCGGGCTCATCTCGGTGTTGCCGCTGGACGCGTAGCCGTCCTCACGTACCGATCCGGTCATGATCGCCCCCCTTGATCTCGTTTGGGCTGGCGTCTAGACGATTGCCCAGGCGTCGGGCGACCAAACCACGGCTGCGACGCGACAACTACGACACGGTGTCGGAGACCGGAGCCGCCCCCGGTACCCTCGATGCCATGAGGCGGCTCTGGACCCCGGCGTGGATCGCGCGCCACGTGGCCATGGTCGTGCTGACCGTGGGCTTCCTGGGGCTGGGCTGGTGGCAGGTCAGCCGGGCCGCGGCCGGCAACACCCTGAGCTGGGGGTACGCGGTCGAGTGGCCGATCTTCGCCGGCTTCGTGGTCTACGTCTGGTGGCGCGAGGTGAAGCTCGCCCGCCGCCGGGGGGCGGAGGCCGAAGCGCCGTCGCCGGACCCGACCGTCGAGCCGACACCGACGGCCGACGCCGGCGCTCGACCGGCGGTCCGTCGACCGGTGCGGGTGTCCCGGGCACGGGCCGACGGCGACGCCGTCGAGGACACCGACCTGGCCGCCTACAACCACTACCTGTCATGGTTGAACGCCAATCCGGGCGCCCGGCCCGGTGACTATCCCGGCTGAGCCGGGCTCGGAAGGACGGACGAAGGTGGGCGCTGCCCTTACCCGGTACCGCGTGATCGCCTGGATCGTGGGCGTGGTCCTGATCCTGCTGGTCGTGATCGGCATGCCGCTCAAGTACGCGTTCGACAACCCGGTCGTGGTCGAGACGATCGGGCCGGCGCACGGCTTCCTCTACATGGTCTACCTGGTGGCCGCGTTCGACCTGAGCCGTCGTGCCGACTGGCCGCTGAAGCGGATGCTGCTGGTGATGCTGGCCGGCACCGTGCCGTTCGTCTCCTTCTACGCCGAGCGCCGGGTCAGCGCCTGGGTGGCCGCGCCGCAGGAGCAGCGGTCGCCGGAGCCGGTCGCGAGCTGAGCGGCCGGTGGGCCGACGCCGGTTCGGCGACGGCCCACCGCCGTCGGGTCAACGGTTCGGCCGCCACGGTTCGGCCGAGGCGAGGGGGTCGACCCACCCGCCGTACCGGTTGACCTCCCGGGCCCGCAGCAGGGCTCGCGTGACCTGGCCGAACTGCCGCTCGTCGTCGGCGCTGAACAGCAGCACCTCGGCGCCCCGGTACCACCCCCACAGTTCGTGGGGCGGTGGACGCCAGCGATCACCGACCATCGCCAGCACGGCGGGGAGCAGGAAGACCGCGCCGAGAATGAGGTACGCCCCGGCGGTCAGGCGGTACAGACCACCGGTGAAGCCGAGGAGCAGGCCGACACCGCCGAGCATGCAGGTGGTGACGACGACGGCCCGGACGGCGATCCGGTCGTGCGGGCCTCGGGTGGTACGCAGGTGGGTCAGGTCGGCCACCTGGTAGCTGGTTCGGCCGGCCGTGAACCGGTCGACGGTCACGATGATGCCGGGCCGCGCGTACAGCAGGGTCGACCGGGCGCCCGGCGCCGTTCGCGACGGCCGTGTTCCCGCGCCTTCACGTTCCACGGTTCCTCCCGCGGGGGACGGTTGACCGAGGTGGACCCGGGCAGGCACCGCTACCTGTCGACGGGATTCCCGGCTCCGTTCATTGTGTTGCGGCGCCGCTAGCTGACCTGTGTATTTGTCGACTCTCGATCGTTCCCCCAACCGGCGACATCGCCGAGAAACAGCATCCATTTCAGGTTTTATCGGTTATGGCGACCAGATATCCGGCGGCATACGCCCGGAACGACGAAAGTCGTGTATCTGTCAATACCTCGCCGAACGGACCATTCACCCTTCTTTTCACGCGTCATCAGTCACGATGACGCCATCCGACGCAGGGATACACCCCGCCACTTCGCCAACATTCGCCCCTGCTTCAACTGCGAGCGACAGCCGTCCCGGGTTAGGTTGGGCGAGCCGGTCCGGCCCAGTGCCGTCCGCCCGGGTGGCCCCGGCCGGTGTCGCCGAGGGCGTCAGCAGCTCCGGCGGCCGTGGGAGAGGGGCCTTCCGCTCTTGTCATCCCTGAAAAACCTGCTGCGCACCATGGCGCTGGCCGGCATGTCGGCCGCGCTGATCGCCCCGACGGTGGTGGCCTACGCCGAGCCGTCCCCCGCCGACCTGACCCGCCGGATCGAGGCGTCCTCGACCGAGCTGGAGCGGGTCGTCGAGTCGTACAACAAACTGCGTGAGGAGATCAAGACAAACGAAGCCGCGGTGGCCCGATTACAGGCCCGCATCGGCCCGCTGGAACAGCAGGCCAGGCAGAGCCAGGCTGACGTGGCCGAGTTGGCCAGCACCGCGTACAAGAGCGGCGGTCTGCGGACCGCCGACGCCCTGCTGGGTTCCGAGGGCGCCACGGCTCTGCTGGACCGCCTCGGCACCCTCGACCAGCTGACCCGCCAGCGGCAGGAGCGCATCTCCGGCTACACGGCCGACCAGCGACGGCTGCTGGACGAGAAGGCCCGGCTGGACGCCACACTGACCAAGCAGGCCGCGCAGGCCCGCCAGCTCGCGACGGCCAGGAAGCAGATCGAGCAGGATCTGGCCAAGCTGTACGAGATGCGTCGCCAGGCGTACGGGGCAGCCACCGAGCGACCCGAACCCCGGGCCCCGGCGGCCGAGGCCAAGAACGTGCCCGCGGTGGCCGGTGACGCCGGCGCCGCGGTGCGCTACGCGTTCGGCGCGCTCGGCAAGCCGTACGTGTGGGCCGGCGACGGGCCGAACGGCTACGACTGTTCCGGGCTCACCTCAGCGGCCTGGCGGGCGGCCGGACGGTCGCTGCCGCACAACACGCGGATGCAGTGGAGCGCGGTCGCCCACATCGGTCGAGGTGACCTACGGCCGGGTGACCTGGTGTTCTACAGCGGGCTGGGGCACGTCGCCCTGTACGTGGGCGACGGTCAGGTGATCGACGCGCCGAGCGCCGGCCGCAACGTGCTCAAGCGGGGCATGAACATGATGCCCATTCAGGGCTACGGTCGGGTCCGCTAGACGTCCGGAGACGGTGAACGGCCGGCGTCCCCCTATCGGACGCCGGCCGTTCGCCGTCATTACTACCAGGTCAGGCTGCCTGTAGCCCCTCTGCCCGGGCCAGCTCACGCAGCCGGCCGAGCGCCTGGATCTCCAGCTGTCGAATGCGCTCGCGGGAGAGCGAGAACCGGGAGGCGACCTCGGTGAGCGAGTGCTCCCGGCCGTCCTCCAGCCCGTAGCGGGCCCGCATGATGCCGGCGGACCGGTCGTCGAGGTGGTTGAGCAGCCCCTCGATGCGCTGCCGCTCCAGACCGCTGAGGACGATGTCCTCCGGCGACGGGGCGTCACTGTCGGCGACCAGGTCACCGAGGTTCGTGTCGCCGTCGTCGCCCACCGGGGTGTCCAGCGAGACGGTGTCCTGCGACCAGCGGCGCAACTCGTTGACCCGCTCGACGGTGACGCCGAGCGCTGCCGCGATCTGCTCCGGCTCCGGGTCGCTGCCCAGCTCACGGGTCAACTGCCGGGCCACGTTGCGCATCCGGTTGACGTCCTCCACCAGGTGAACCGGCAGACGGACGGTGCGCTCCTGCTGGGCGATCGCCCGGCTGATCGCCTGGCGGATCCACCACGTCGCGTAGGTGGAGAACTTGTAGCCGCGCTCGTAGTCGAACTTCTCGACCGCCCGGACCAGGCCGGTGTTGCCCTCCTGGATCAGATCCAGCATGGGCATGCCCGAACGCACGTAACGGCGGGCGATCGACACGACCAGTCGCAGGTTGGCGCGGATGAAGAGATCCTTCGCGCGCTCCCCCTCGACGACCAGCCACTCCAGGTCGGCCCGGTCGACACCGGCGGGAACGGCATCCTCACCGAGCAGGTGCTCGGCGTAGAGGCCGGCCTCGATCGCCTTGGAGAGATCGACCTCCTTGGCGGCGTCCAGCAGTGGCGTCCGGGAGATCTCGTGCAGGTAGACGCCGACCAGGTCGCGCTCCTCGGCAACCTCGTCGGTTCGCATGCCGATGTTCTTGTCCACGTTGCCCACGGTCCCCTCGCTCGCGCCGGTTGCCCGGTTCCTTGCCATTCCCCACGTCCGTCAACCCCTGGTAACTTCTGCTGTGCCCAGCGGTGCTGACACCTACACAACAGATGAGACGTGTCGGGGATTCCGTCTCGTGAGTCGAAAGTGTCACGAATGCCTGAGTACTAGCTGAGAGCGCGGTCCATATTTGCTGTCAGCACCCCGTCGGGCGGCTCTCCGTTGGGCACCACGCACGGGTCACCGCACCATGGCAACACCGCCAGCCGTGGGGACACAGCGACCCGGGTCACCACCACGCTGCGATCCTGGTCACTGGCAGATACGCAGCGGCGGACCGGTCGGTTCATCCATCGGGAGTGTTATTACCCCCCGGCCAGATGAACAATCCGGGGGGCCGTTCGCTTCCCGTTCCCGGGAGCGGGCGTCAGCGGGCGAGCAGGGCGAGGGCGCCGCGGACCTGGTGGGCGGATCGGGCCAGCGCGGCCCGGGCGGCGTCGACCTCGGCTCCGGAGACCAGGGAGACGAGCGCCGTCTTCAGGTCACCGCCGGCCTCCGCGAGGGCCTTCTGGGAGACCTCCTCGGAGCAGCCGGTGGCCTCGACCAGAATCGAGATCAATCGTCCGCGGAGCTTCGCGTTGGTAGCGACCATATCGATCATGAGGTTCGAGTAGACCCGCCCCAGTCGCACCATGACGGCTGTCGAGAACGCGTTGAGCGCCAACTTCTGCGCCGTGCCCGCCTTCATCCGGGTCGACCCGGTGACCACCTCGGGTCCGGTGTCCACCCCGATGAACACGTCGACCGACCGGGCGGCCTCGGCCTCCGGATTGGCGCAGAGCAGCACCGTCGAAGCACCCTTGGCGCGGGCTGCGGCGAGCGCCCCGAGGACGTACGGGGTGCGTCCGCTGGCCGCCAGGCCGACGGCGAGGTCACCGGCGCGTACGCAACTGGCGGCCTCGACCGCTCCGCCCCGGTCGTCGTCCTCGGCGTCCTCGACGGCCCGCCACATGGCGTCCGGGCCACCGGCGAGGTGGGCGCAGAACCAGTGCCGGGGCGAGTTGAAGGTGGGGGCGAGTTCGGCGGCGTCGAGCACCCCGAGGCGGCCGGAGGTGCCGGCCCCGAAGTAGTGCACCCGGTGACCGCCGCGCAGGGCCGCGACGGCCAGGTCGACGGTGGCGGCGATCTCGTCGAGCACCGCGGTGACCGCCGCCGGCACCCGCCGGTCCGCCTCGTTGATCACGGTGAGGACGTCGCGGGTCGACATCAGGTCGAGGTCGACGCTGAGGGGGTTGCGCCGCTCGGTGGGGGCGCCCACCCGGACGGCGGGGCGGGCGGGTGGCGCTGGCATGTCCTTGTCCGGCTCCACCGCGCCGGCCGTCATGCCCGCCTCCGGTTGGCACCGACCCGGTGCGACTGGACCGCCTCGGCGGTCGCCTCCAGGGCCTTGCGGGCCCGGGCACGGTTGCGGGCGGCCACCCCGACGAAGAGGCAGTCGACAACGGTGAGCTGGGCCAGCCGGCTGGCCGTCGCGCCGGAGCGGTAGGTGGTCTCCCGGGCCGCCGTGGTCAGCACGAAGTCCGCCACGTCGGCGATCGGCGAGCGCGGGAAGTTGGTCAGGGCCACTGTCGCGGCACCCCGGGTGCGGGCCTGCTCCAGCACCTCGATCACGTCGGAGGTGGTGCCGGTGTGCGAGATGCCGATCGCCACGTCTCCCCGGCCGAGGAGGGCCGCGGAGGTCAGCGCGGTGTGCACGTCCGGGAAGTAGAAGGCGATCCGGCCGATGCGGTGCAGTTTCTGCTGGAAGTCCGAGGCGACGAACCCGCTGGCGCCGGCGCCGTAGATGTCGATCCGACCGGCGCCGCTGATCGCCTCGACGACCTGCTCGCAGACGGCGGGGTCGAGCTGCTCGGCGGTCTCCTCGACCGCTCGGGCGTCGTTGAACGCGATGGTGGCGATGATCTGGGCGAGGTCGGCACCGGGCGGGATGTCACCGCCGACCACCCGGGCGTCCGGCGGCTCGATCCGGCGGGCGGCCTCGGCGGCGAGGCGGATGCGCAGCTGGGGGTAACCGTCCATGCCGACCGAACGGCAGAATCGGATGACTGTCGCCTCGGATGTCTCCGCTGCGGTGGCGAGGTCGGTGATGGTCCGCCGCGCGGCGGCAGCCGGGTCGGACACGACCAGCCGGGCAACCCGCTGCTCGGCGGGCGACAGCGACGGCAACAGCCCGCTGATGTGGACGATGAGCCCACCGGGCTCCTGACTCGCAGAAATCTTCGGACTCTTCGCCACGGATGAAACTTACTTTCACCAGGCGTGAGCGTCAACTATGACTGTCCGGGTGGGGGAAAGTGTCGGCAGCCGGGATCACCGGTCCCGCACAGCCTGCCACTCCCGCAGCACCGCCGCCTCATCCGCCGGGTCGAGACCACCCTGCCGTACGGCGTCCGGCTGTGCTGCCATCCAGGACGCGGTCGCCCGAACGGTGTCGGACAACGGACGGACCGCCAACCCCGCCGCCAGAGCCGGCCGAGCGTCGCGGGTCATCAGGCCACCGGACTCCGGCAGTCGCACCCAGAGCGGCAGGGCCCGCTCCCCCGACCACTCGCGTACGTCGTGGGAGGCCAGGAAGTCCTGATCGACCCAGGTCAGGGCGGGGTCGGCCACGTCCAGCCCGGCGGCCACCCCGGCCAGGAAGTCGGCCCGGGTCATCGCCGGCCCGACGCCGTCGTACGTGCCGCCGAGGCGGGTGCCGGCGGCGTGCAGCAGCCAGCTCGCCAGATCGGCGACGTCCACGAACTGCACGCTGTCGGTCGGGCGTCCGGGCGCGAGGATCTCCCCACCGGCCGCCAGCCGCCGCACCCAGTACGGGAAGCGGTCGCTCGGGTCCTCGACGCCGACGATCAGCCCCGCCCGGCAGATGAACGACCGGTCGACGCCCACCCGCTGCCGAACCGCCTGCTCGATACTCACCTTGCACTCGCCGTACCAGCGGTGGTCCGGGCCGACCGGTCCGTCCACGTCCGGTGGGGCCGCTGCCAGCACCGGCGCGTCGACAGCGGTCTGGTCCGGGGTGGTGTTGTCGGCGTACACCGAGATCGTCGAGACGAACGACCAGTGACCGACGTGGTCGGCGAGCGCGGCGAGCGCGTGCCGCGCGTGGCTGACCTGACGGGCCACGTCGACCACGGCGTCGAAGCCGTCGCCGGCGAGCGGCACCAGCGCGTCCGGGTCGTCCCGGTCGACCGGCACCAACCTGGCCCCGGCCGGAACGGCGCCGGACACACCACGAGCGGCGCAGGTCACCTCGTGCCCCTGCTCGACGGCGAGTCGGGCCAGAGCCCGACCGAGGAACCGGGTGCCACCGAGAATCAGAATCCGCATCCGCCGATCCTGCGCCCCCGACCGCCGAACGACCCAACCAGTCTGCCCACAGCAGACCGTGAGCCGGCCCTCGGCGGTGATCATGACGTTGCCGTGGCTCGGATCGGCGCGTCGGCTCGTCAACCCCATGATCGACGGAGGGGCCGGGGGCCGCGCGGGGAGGGGGCATCGGGGAGGGGGCAGGAGGGTTAGCGTGGGGGAATGGTGCGGGGCAGTGTGTTGGTGACCGGGGGGAGCGGCGGGCTGGGCGGGGCGGTCGTCGCCGCGTTCGTCGAGGCGGGCTGGCGGGTGGTCGTACCGGAGCGGGAAGCCCGACCCGGGTCGGCGCCGGCGGCCGGTGTGGTCCGGCTGGTCGCGGACCTGAGTGAGCCGGCGGACGTGACGCGGGCGATCGAGGTCGCCGCCGGTGAACCGACGGCGCCGCTGCGCGCCGTGGTCAACCTGGTCGGCGGGTACGCCAGCGGTGGCCTGGTGCACGAGACGCCGGTCGAGGTCTTCGAGCGGATGCTCACCGTCAACCTGCGGCCGACCTACCTGGTCACCCAGGCCGCGCTGCCGCACCTGATGTCCAGCGGCGCGGGCGCGGTGGTCTGCGTCTCGGCCCGCGCGGCGGTCGCCCCGTTCCCGGGAGCAGCCGGCTACGTGACGGCCAAGGCGGCGGTGCTGGCCTTCGCCAACGCGGTGGCGGTGGAGTACCGGCACCGTGGGGTGCGCTGCAACACCGTGCTGCCCAGCGTCATCGACACCCCGGCCAACCGGGCCGCCCAGCCCGACGCCGACCACTCGCGCTGGGTGACGCCGGCGGAGATCGCCCCGGTGATCCGTTTCCTCGCGTCGGCGGAGTCCGCCCCGACCAGCGGAGCCACGGTGCCGGTCTACGGGCGGGCCTGAGTCGCCAGCGGGCCCACGTCGCGCGGCTGGTCGGAGGAGGGCGGCAGCCAGGTCTCCAGGTGCGCCTGGATCTGCTCGCTCACCTCCTCGGCGGGGCGGCCCGCGTCCACGAGCACGAAACTCGGGTACTCGGGGAGGGCCCGGTAGGCGGTGTCGGCGGCGGTCAGCCAGCCCATCGTCTCGTGGTCGGTGCCGCGTTCCTCGATCCGCCGGTACGCCTCCGCCGGGTCCACCGCCAGCAGGAAGGTCACCTGTGGCGTGGGGAAGAGCCGGTAACCGGCCCGCGCCAGCCGCTCCCAGCGTTGCCCGCCGTGTGCGCGGATGCTCGCGTACTGGCAGGCCGAGTAGCGGTCCATCACCGCTGTCCGGCCGGTGAGCAGGCAACTGATCAGAGCGACGGCGATCGCGAGCCAGCGCAGCACGGACTCCACCGCCAGTACGCCGTCGCGTCCGACGAGCCGCTGGGCGTCGGGACGTCCGAGCCGCTGGGCGAGCCGGCCGAGCCATCGCCGCCCGCTGGCGTTGCGCCGGTAGGTCGCCGGGCGGCCGGCCGCGGTCAGCGCGTCGGCCAGTCGGTGCGCCTGGGTGGTCTTGCCGGAGCCGTCGATCCCGATCAGGGCGACGGTGCGCAGCCGGGCCCTGCGTCGACGCGTCCCCGATGATCTGGCCACCTTCCACAGGTTATCCGACCCACGCACCGAGGCCGCGAGGTTTGTGGTGGTTCATCCCTGTTGACGCCTGACCGCGACACCAGCAGGTGTGGCCGACCGGAATGCCGGGTACCGGAGTTCGAAATCCAACCGCCGGTCCACCTATACGACGACGGGAGAACCAGATGGCTGAGCGCGGGGACGAGAGTCTGGTGCACACCCTGAAAAAGGTCGCCGCCGTGCTCAAGCAGTCCGAGATTCCGTTCGCCCTCGGCGGCAGCTTCGCCGTCTACGCCCACGGAGGTCACTCCAGCGATCACGACGTCGACTTCCTGATCCGGGAGACCGACGTGGAACAGGCGTTGGATGCCCTGGTGGCCGCCGGCTTCGTGGCCGAGCGCCCGCCGGAGGACTGGTTGGTCAAGGTCTTCGACGACGGCCGCATGGTGGACCTGATCCACCGGCCGATCGAGACGCCGGTGACCGAGGAGACGTTCGCCGACACGGTCATCCGGCCGGTGGACGCGATCCACATGCCGGTCCTGTCCGCCACCCAACTGATGGTGCACAAGCTGCTCAGCTTCTCCCAGCACTACTGCGACTTCGCCCGTGGCCTGCCGCTGGCCCGGTCGCTGCGGGAACAGATCGACTGGGAACGGGTACGCAAGGAGACGCAGCACTCGCCGTACGCCGAGGCGTTCCTCGTGCTGCTGGACCGGCTGGAGGTGGTGCCGGGCACCGGCACCACGACCGGAGAGGGGACATCGTGACCCACCATCGCGACATCGACGCCGGGCCACCGGACGAGTACGTCGAAGCGGAGATCCAACGGCTCCTCGCCGAGGACCCCGCCGTCGCCGAACAAGGGATCACCGTGGTCCGCCGGGAAGGCGCCATCGTGCTGAACGGCGAGGTGGAGAGCCCGCACCGGCGGGAGGAGATCCTGCGCCGGGTGTCCGAGCGTTTCCCGGACGTGCCGATCACCAGCGACATCGGTGTGATCCGCACGCACGCGCCCACGGAGATCGAGCAACTGCCCTGAGGGAGGTTCCATGGTGATCCGGATCGCCGCCGTGGGCGACGTACATCTGGACGAGGACGTGGTCGGACGGTTCCGCCCCGCGCTGGAGGAGCTGCCGGACTGCGCCGACGTGCTGCTGCTGGCCGGTGACCTGACCCGGCACGGCACCGAGGCCGAGGCGCGCTGCGTGGCGGAGGAGTTCGGCGGCCTGGCGGTGCCGGTGGTGACCGTGCTCGGCAACCACGACCACCAGTGCGACCAGGTGCCGCAGGTGGTCAAGGTGCTGGAGGATGCGGGCATCACCGTGCTGGAGGGCAACGGCGTCGTGCTGGACTGCGCCGGCGGCCGGCTCGGCATCGCCGGTGTGAAGGGCTTCGGCGGCGGGTTCGCCGGGCGGTGCGCGAGCGACTTCGGCGAGCCGGAGATGAAGGCGTTCGTCCGGACCACCAACGAGAGCGCCGAGAGCCTCGGCGCGGCGCTCCGTTCGCTGGACTGCGACATGCTCGTCGCGCTCACCCACTACTCACCGGTACCGGACACGCTGGTCGGCGAACCGCTGGAGATCTACCCGTTCCTGGGGTCGTACCAGTTGGGGCAGGCGATCGACTCGGCCCCGACGGCGTTGGCCCTGCACGGGCACGCGCACGCCGGCACCGAGCGCGGCACGACCCCCGGTGGGGTACGCGTCCGCAACGTCGCGCACCCGGTGATCAAGCAGGCGTACAGCGTCTTCCACGTCGGCGATCAACTTGACACCGACCAGGTTTCCCCGATCGGCCAGTCGGGTATTCAGAGGTCATGGAGCTGATTCTCTGGATTCTCGCAGTCGTACTCGTGGTCGCCGGCATCCTCGCGCTGTTCCGCCGGCAGATCCTGTGGGGCATCGTCCTCATCATTGTCGGGCTGTTGGTCGGCCCGGGTGGTGTCAGCATCTTCAATTGACGCGCCTTTTCCGCACCACTTCCGCACACCGGGACCCGCCGGGGTCGCCGCGACCGGAGCTCCGTCCTCCCGACAGGAGCACCGGCTGCGGCGATCCCGGCGCTTTCTCGTCTGGGCGGTTTGATCTGCCGCGATGCTGGAAACATCTTGACTATGGAGATATCTCGGGAGGCTCCAACGGCCTCGGGCCGGCGACAGTGGTGGGTCCTGGCGGGCTTCGCGGCGGCCGTCTTCGTCGCGGCGGCGATCGGCGGGCTGGGCGTTCAGGGCACCACCGACGAGTACGCGAGCCTGCGGCAGCCCGACTGGGCACCGCCCTCGTGGCTGTTCGGCCCGGTCTGGTCACTGCTGTACGCCCTGATCGCGGTGGCTGGCTGGCTGGTGTGGCGGCGGGTGGGCTTCTCCCCCGCCCTCTGGGCGTGGACCGCCCAACTGGTGCTCAACGCCATCTGGACCCCGCTGTTCTTCGGCGCGGGACAGTACGGGCTGGCGTTCGCCGAGATCGTGCTGATGTGGTTGGCGATCGGCCTCACCGTGGTGCTGTTCGCCCGGGTGTCCCGGGTCGCGGCGGCCCTGCTGCTGCCCTACTGGGCCTGGGTCACCTTCGCCGCCGCGTTGAACCTGTCGATCTGGCAGCTGAACTCCTGATCCGCGGGTCTCCGACGGGCGGTGCGCCCGCCGGAGACCGTCGTCGCGTCGCGCTCAGCAGCGGGGAACGCCCGGGATGTAGCCGTCGTGACCGGTGTACACGTACGCGTCGGCGATGAACCTGCCGGAGCCGATCCGGTCCCAGATCGAGCTGGTGCCGTACGTGCCGGTGACCGTGGTGCCACTGGTCTGGCAGGCGATGGTCACCCGGGTGCCGTCGGCAACGGTGCCCACCGAGGCGTACCCGGTGCCGGGGCCGGAGCGGACGGTCAGCGGGGTTCCGCTGGTGTCGACGGTGGCGTTGCCGCTGCCCGAGGAGCACCCGTTGCCACTGGTGTAGGTCTTGGTGCCCCAGTACAGGGCCAGGGTGCCGTTGAACCGCACCTGGATGTCGGCACCGTTGAGGCGCTGCTCGTAGTGCAGGTGCGGGCCGGTCGAGCCACCGGTGCTACCGACCCAGCCGATCACCTTGCCGTAGCCGACGCTCTGGCCGACCGAGACGTTGAAGCCGCTGAGGTGCGCGTAGTACGTGCTGTAACCGCCCCCGTGGTTGATTCGGACATATTTGCCGTAACTGGTGCCGCCGAGGTCGGTCACCCGGTCGACGGTGCCGGGGGCGCTGGCGACCACCGGGTCGCCCTGGTCGTCGGTGCGGTTGAAGTCGACGGCGTACGCCGGGCTGTGGCCCGTCCTGGTCTGCCCGGACCAGGACTGGCCGCACGGGAACGGCACCTTGAAGGTCGGTGCGGCCAGCGCCGGGCTCGCCGGCGTCAACACGCCTCCGACGAGCAGACCCGTCACCAGCAGGCTGATCCACCGCTTTCGCATACAGCTCCTCCTATGTCGAAAACCTTCGATGAGGTGCGCTCAGCCTGACAGATATCGTCAATCTTCGAAAGAGCCCCGGACGCCTGCCGGGAGCGCGCCCACCAGGCAACCCGCAGGTTTCCGGATTGTTACTCGCTCGTGTCTGACAGGGGGTGGACCGCGCCGGATGCAAGCGCTTACATGTGTGCACGCCCAATCGGACCGGCGACGGGTCACCAGCACGACCGCGCCGGCTAGGAAGGAGGACGGCATGGCGGTCTTTACCAGACCACGCCAGGCCTTCGTGATCGCCGGCGTACTCGGGCTGGCGTTCAGCGCCACCGCCTGCGGCACCGGCGACGACAAGAAGAGCAGCAACGCGGGCTCCGCGGAGTGCGCGGCATACGAGAAGTACGAGGGTCACGACGGCAAGAAGGTCTCGATCTACGCGTCCATCCGCGACGCCGAGGCCGACCTGCTGGAGCGCTCCTGGTCGCAGTTCACCGACTGCACCGGCATCGAGATCGCGTACGAGGGCAGCGGCGAGTTCGAAGCGCAGCTCCCCGTCCGGGTCGACGGTGGCAACGCGCCCGACATCGCCTTCGTGCCGCAGCCCGGCCTCGTGAAGCGGTTCGCGGACGCCGGCAAGCTGAAGTCCCTGAGCGCCGACACCAAGGCCCTCGCCGAGCAGAACCTGCCGGCCGACTGGCTGAAGTACGGCACCGTCAACGGAACGCTCTACGGCGTGCCGCTCGGCGCCAACGTGAAGTCCTTCGTCTGGTACTCGCCGAAGACCTTCAAGGAGAAGGGCTGGGAGCCTCCGACCACCTGGGACCAGCTCATCGCCCTGAGCGACAAGATCGCCGCCAGCGGCATGAAGCCGTGGTGCGTGGGCGTCGAGTCCGGTGACGCCACCGGCTGGCCGGCCACCGACTGGATCGAGGACGTGATCCTGCGGACGCAGGGCCCCGAGGTCTACGACCAGTGGACCACCCACGCCATCCCGTTCAACGACCCGAAGATCATCGACGCGGTCGACCGCGCCGGCAGCATCCTCAAGAACGAGAAGTACGTCAACGGCGGCTTCGGCGGCGTCAAGAGCATCACCACCACCTCCTTCCAGGAGGCGGGCGTGCCGGTGACCACCGGCAAGTGCGCGATGCACCGGCAGGCGTCGTTCTACGCCAACCAGTTCCCCGAGGGCACCAAGGTCGCCGAGGACGGCGACGCGTTCGCCTTCTACTTCCCGGCCATCGACCCGGCCAAGGGCAAGCCGGTGCTCGGCGCGGGCGAGTTCGTCGTCGCGTACGCCGACCGTCCCGAGGTCCAGGCGGTGCAGACCTACCTCGCCTCCGCCGAGTACGTCAACAGCCGCGCGAAGCTCGGCAACTGGGTCACGGCGAACAACAAGCTGGACATCGCCAACGTGGCCAGCCCGATCGACAAGCTCTCCGTCCAGATCCTGCAGGACAAGACCGGCACCTTCCGCTTCGACGGATCCGACCTGATGCCGGCCGCCGTCGGCGCGGGAACGTTCTGGAAGGGCATGGTCGACTGGCTGAACGGCAAGCAGACCGCTCCGGTGCTCCAGGGCATCGAAACCAGCTGGCCTAAGTGATCCCGGCGGTGGCCCGGCCCGCGAACGCGGGCCGGGCCACCGGCCGAGGTGGACCCGAGAGGGAGGGTTGATGGGGTTCGACTTCGCCGATGAGCAGCCGAAGCTCCTCATGCTGATGTACGGGCTGGTCGCCTTCGTGGTGGTGGTGGGCGGTCTGCTCCTGCTGCTCGACGTCGTGCCGGCCTGGTTCGCCCGGAGACGGGAGGCGCAGCTCGTCGCCGCCTCGGCGAGTGGGGCTCCGCTCCCCCGCCGGACCAAGCCGCGGGAGGGCCTCTTCGCCCTCTTCTTCCTGCTGCCGACGCTGTTACTGCTCCTCATCGGCCTGGTCGTGCCGGCCATCCGCACCATGCTGCTCTCCCTGATGGACGGGAGCAGCACCAACTGGGTGGGGCTGCGCAACTACGGCTGGATGTTCTCCGACGACTCGATCGTCCGAGTCCTGATCAACACCCTGGTCTGGGTGCTCCTCGTCCCCCTGGTCGCGACCGGCTTCGGCCTGCTCTACGCCGTGATGGTGGACAAGGCCCGGTTCGAGGCCGTGGCCAAGTCACTGATCTTCCTGCCGATGGCCATCTCCTTCGTCGGCGCCAGCATCATCTGGAAGTTCGTCTACGCCTACCGCGGTGAGGGCGACCAGATCGGTCTGCTCAACCAGATCGTGGTCAGCGTCGGTGGTGAGCCGAAGCAGTGGCTGCTCGAATCACCGCTGAACACGCTCCTGCTCATCGTCATCATGGTCTGGATCCAGGCCGGTTTCGCCATGGTGGTGCTGTCCGCCGCGATCAAGGCGATCCCCGGCGACATCGTGGAGGCCGCCCGCCTCGACGGGGTCAGCCCGTGGCAGATGTTCTGGCAGATCACCATGCCGAGCATCCGGCCGGCCCTGATCGTCGTGGTGGTGACCCTGACGATCGCCACGCTCAAGGTCTTCGATATCGTCCGGACCTCGACCAACGGCAACTACGACACCAGCGTGATCGCCAGCGAGATGTACAACCAGGCGTTCCGGTACGGCCAGAACGGGCAGGGTTCCGCACTGGCGGTCTTCCTGTTCATCCTGGTCATCCCGGTCGTGATCTACCAGATCCGCAACCTCCGTCAGCAGCGGGAGGGCTGAGATGACCACCGCAACGCCCACCGTCGCCGCCGGCACACAGAAGACCGCCGGCACCCCGTCCACCACGGCCGGCCGGGTCCGCAAGCGGCTCAACAGCCGCACCGCGACGCTCGTCTCCATCGTCATCGCGGTGGTCTGGACCGTCCCGACCTTCGGGCTGTTCATCTCCTCCCTCCGGCCCGAGGACGAGATCAAGACGACCGGCTGGTGGACAGCGTTCACCAACCCGCAGTTCACGCTGGAGAACTACGAGCAGGTCCTCTTCGGACGCTCGTCGTCCTCCGGGCAGCTCGCCAGCTACTTCATCAACTCGCTGGCCATCACCATCCCGTCGGTGCTCTTCCCGCTCGCGTTCGCGGCCCTCGCCGCGTACGCGCTGGCATGGATCAACTTCCGCGGCCGGGACTGGCTCTACATCGCGATCTTCGCCCTGCAGATCGTCCCGTTGCAGATGGCCCTGGTGCCGTTGCTGAAGTTCTTCTCCACCGGTGTCAGCGTCGGCGGCATCACACTGATGCCGGCCTGGGACCTGGTCGACGAACAGAAGTTCGCCCAGGTGTGGTTCGCGCACACCTGCTTCGCGCTCCCGTTCGCCGTCTTCCTGCTGCACAACTTCGTCTCGCAACTGCCCGGGGACCTGATGGAGGCGGCCCGCGTCGACGGCGCCACCCACCCGAAGATCTTCCGGACCATCGTGCTGCCGCTGATCACCCCGGCGCTGGCGGCGTTCGGCATCTTCCAGTTCCTCTGGGTCTGGAACGACCTGCTGGTGGCGCTGATCTTCGCCGGTGGCGGCAACGAGACCGCCCCGCTCACCGTCCGGCTGGCCGAGATGGCCGGCACCCGGGGCAACGAGTGGCAGCGACTCACCGCCGGCGCGTTCGTCTCCATCGTCGTACCGCTCATCGTCTTCCTGTCCCTGCAGCGCTTCTTCGTGCGAGGTCTGCTCGCCGGCAGCGTCAAGGGCTGACCCGCTTGCCCGCCGCCGCCTGGCCCCTCGGGCGGCGGCGGGCGCGCCGGGCACCGAGCGGGGGAAACCGTGACGAAGATTGATGATGTGGCCCGGCTGGCCGGCGTGTCCACGGCCACCGTCTCGCGGGCCCTGCGTGGGTTGCCGACGGTCTCGGCCGCCACCCGACGCCGGGTGCTCGCCGCCGCCGAGCAGCTCGACTACGAGGTGTCGCCGAGCGCGTCCAGGCTCGCCGGTGGCCGGACCGGCACCGTCGCCGTGGTGGTACCCCGGATCACCCGCTGGTTCTTCAGCACCATCGTGGAGGCGGTCGAGGAGTACCTCCACCAGTCCGGCTACGACCTGCTGCTCTACAACCTGGGTGGTCGGGAGCAGGTCCGCCAGCGGGTCCTGCGGACCGCCAACCTGCACAAGCGGGTGGACGCCATCATGCTGGTGGCCACCCCGCTGCGGCCGGCCGACCTGACCGCGCTGGCCGCCCTGGAACTACCCGGGGTGACCATCAGCTCGGGAAGCAGGGTGCCCAACTGGCCGTGCGTACGCATCGACGACGTGGCCGCCGCGCGGGCCGCCACCCGACACCTCATCGACCTCGGCCACCACCGGATCGCGCACATCTCCGGTGACCCGGACGACGAGTTGGCGTTCACCACCCACCTCGACCGCCGCCGCGGCTACCAGGCGGAGTTGCGGGCCGCCGGCCTGCGGCCCGATCCGAGCCTCGACGTCGAGTCCACCTTCACCATCGACGGCGGCACCCGGGCCACCGCCGAGTTGCTGGCCCGCGGTGACCCGCCGACCGCCATCGTCGCCGCGTGCGACGAGATGGCGATGGGCGCGATGACGGCGCTGCGCGACGCCGGACTGCGGGTGCCACAGGACGTCAGCGTCATCGGCATCGACGACCATGACCTGGCCGGCATGCTCGGGCTCAGCACCATCGCCCAGCCCGCCGCCGAGCAGGGCCGACTGGCGGCCCGGATGCTGCTCGACCCGCTCGAAGCCAAGCCCCCGGGGCCCATCCCGGGCCAGCAGAACGCCGACTGCGAGACATCGGTGATCCTGCCCACTCGACTGGTGGTGCGGGAGTCGACAGCACCACCCGGGGCACACTGAAAACCTGACCACAGCGCGACACGGGAGAAGACTCTGAATACCGATCCGACGCAGCAGACCCCCTCCGGTCACCCGGTCACCGGCTGGTGGACCGAGGCGACCATCTACCAGATCTATCCCCGCTCGTTCGCCGACTCCGACGGCGACGGCATCGGTGACCTTCCCGGCATCACCGCCCGCCTCGACCACCTGGTCGAGCTGGGCGTGGACGCGGTGTGGCTCTCCCCGTTCTATCCGTCGCCGCAGGCCGACGCCGGCTACGACGTGGCCGACTACCGCGACGTCGACCCGCTGTTCGGGAGCCTCGCCGACGCGGACAAGCTGATCGCCGAGGCCCGGTCCCGCGGCCTGCGGGTGATCGTGGACCTGGTGCCGAACCACACCTCCTCGGCGCACCGCTGGTTCCAGGAGGCCCTGCCCACCCCGCCCGGCAGCCCGGAACGGTCCCGGTACATCTTCCGCGACGGTCTCGGCCCCGATGGCGAGCAGCCGCCGAACGACTGGCAGAGCGTCTTCGGCGGCCCCGCCTGGACCCGCACTGTGGACCCGGACGGGCAGCCCGGCCAGTGGTACCTGCACCTGTTCGACACCGGCCAGCCGGACCTCAACTGGGACAACCCGGAGGTGCACGCGGAGTTCCTGGACGTGCTGCGGTTCTGGTTGGACCGTGGGGTGGACGGCTTCCGGGTCGACGTGGCGCACGGCCTGGTCAAGCAGGCCGACCTGGCCGACTGGCAGGAACCGCAGGAGATCCTCTCCGGCAACGAGATCGACAAGCCGCGCCCGCCGATGTGGGACCAGGAGGGTGTGCACGAGATCTACCGGCAGTGGCGGCAGGTCCTGGACAGCTACCCGGGCGAGCGGGTGCTGGTCGCCGAGGCGTGGGTGGAGCCGGCCGAGCGGCTGGCCCGCTACGTGCGGTCGGACGAGATGCACCAGGCGTTCAACTTCGAGTACCTGCTCGCCGCGTGGACCGCACCGGCCCAGTACGCGGTGATCACCCGCTCGTTGGAGGCGACCAACTCGGTCGGCGCGCCGACCACCTGGGTGCTGTCCAACCACGACGTGGTGCGGCACGCGTCCCGCCTCGGCCTGACGGTCGGCGGTGGCCGCCCCAACGGCATCGGCATCGGCGACCCGCAGCCGGACGCCGCGCTCGGCCTGCGCCGGGCCCGGGCGGCCACGCTGCTGATGCTCGCCCTGCCCGGCTCCGCGTACCTCTACCAGGGCGAGGAGCTGGGTCTCCCCGAGCACACCACGCTGCCGGACGAGGCCCGGCAGGACCCGACCTGGGCACGCACCGGGCACACCCAGCGCGGCCGGGACGGCTGCCGGGTGCCGATCCCGTGGGAGGCCGACGCGCCGTCGTACGGCTTCGGGCCCACCGACGCGAGCTGGCTGCCGCAGCCGTCGCTCTGGGCGGAGTACGCGCTGGACCGCCAGCGCGACGTGCCCGGTTCGACGTACGAGCTGTACCGCACGGCGCTGCGGCTGCGCCGCGCCCACGGGCTGGGTCGCGGCACCCTCGAATGGCTGTCCTCCGGCGACGAGGTGCTGACCTTCCGCAACGGTGAGCTGACCGTGCTGACCAACTTCGGCAAGACTCCGGTGCCGGTCCCGACCGGTGCCGAGGTGCTGGCGAGCAGCGCCCCGCTCGACGACGACGGCGCGGTCCCCACCGACGTGACCGTCTGGCTGCGCACCGCCTGACCCACCACCGACCGACCCGCCCCGGCGAGCGACGCTCCCAGGGCGGGTCGGTCGGGCGCGCTGTGGAGCTGATGCCGCAAACGAATCAGCAGCCACCCGTGCCACGGCGCCCCAGGCGCCCCACACCCCGCGCGCGCCATACGCGCCCCACACCCCATGCACCCCACATCCCACACCAACACCCCAAGCGCCCAATGCCCCGACGCCTGCGCCCCGCCAAGATCGTGCTATTTCCAGGATGTAGTGGTGTCGACGCGACAGGAGGCCACTACGACCTGGAAGTAGTGCGATCTTGGGCGGGGCGGGGCGGGCCGGGCGCGGCGGGGCGGGCGGGGCGGGGCGGGCCGGGCGGGCCGGGCGGGGCGGGCGCGGCGGCCGGGCGCGGCGTGCGGCGTGCCGGCGTCCGCGGGACGGGCACGTGGGGTCAGAGGCGGTCGGCTCGGGCGTGCAGCAGGTCGTGCACGTTCTCGATGTCCGCCGGTGAGGTTCGCGACGCCAGCCAGTACATGACACCCGTGGGAATGAAGAAGAGCTGGAAGGCGGCCAGCCCGACGGCGAAGTTCAACGGCGGCGGGAATGCCGCGCGCAGCCCCTGGAACGCCACCCCGACCAGCCCGTTGCCGGCCGCCCGACCGACCCCGTTGACCAGGTTGCCCAGGCTGTAGACAGTGCCCCGGTGCTCCGGCGGATTGACGTCGGCGATCAGCGCGAACCAGTTCGGCGAGTTGGCCGAGGTCAGTGCGAGCGCCACGATCGCGGTGAGCAGGCTCAGCCCCACCGACGGCTCGGTGAAGACGCTGGACAGCACCGCGCCGACCACCGCGCCGCCGCTCGCGCCGTCCGGCACGTCGATGGTCACCGGGACGAAGAACAACACCAGGTAGAACGGCAACGCGGCGAGGATGCCGACCGCGGCGACCAGGGCGCGGCCTCTCGGCGTACGCCGTTGCAACGCGTCGCCGACCAGCCCACCGACGATGGAGAGCACCCCGCCGAGCTGGAACAGCGTGGCGAAGACGCTGCCCACCACCACCGCCGTGGACGACGAGTAGCCCTGGGCCTCGGCCCGTTCGGCGAAGAGCACCGGCAACCACACCAGGGACCCGAAGGCGGCCTGCGCGGTGAGGCCCTGCAGGATCAGCCACCGGTTGGTGCGTCGGGCCAGGATGCGCGGCAGGTCGGCGCGGCTGATCCGGTAGTCGTACTCGGCGCCGGCGTCCAGCCGGTCGGCCAACTCCGGTTCGCTCTGGCCACGCCGGATGTCGTACGTGAACAGGTAGGCCACCGTGGCGACCAGGCCGACGCCGGTCAGGATCAGGAACGGTCGCCGCCAGTCCGTAGCGCCGAGCAGCCCTCCGACGAGGGTGCCCGCCAGGGTGCCGACCCCCTGGGAGAGCCCCCAGAAGCTCATCACCAGCCCGCGCCGGGTCGGTGAGATCAGGTCGGTGACCACCGAGAAACCGACCGAGCCGACCGCACCGAGGCCGACCGCGGCGACCAGCTGCCCCGCGAAGAACGTCAGGTAACCGCCGGCGAGCGCGCTACCGCCGGTGCCCGCCGCCCACAACAGGGTGCCCACCATGAGCAGCGGCTTACGGTTGGTCCGGTCGCCGACGTACGCCCAGCCGACCGCTGCCACCGCGCTGACCAGGAAGCTGACGGCGGTGACCAGACCGAGCAGCCGCCCCGACACGTCGAAGGCGTCGGAGATCGGGCCGTACAGCGGCGGGACCAGCCCGATCGCCACGTTGTCCAGTGAGGCGAGCAGCACGAACACCACGACGCTGTACAGCCGGTGCGCCGGGCCGCCGCCCCGGGCGTGCGGGCGTCGGCCGGGCTGCCGCCCGCCCCGACCCGGCCCGCCACTGGTCACCGTCATGACCGGCAGCCAACCAGACGCGGCTGACGAGGTCGTCACGCGGGTGGGTGCCGGCCGGCGTTCCCGGGCACCCACCCGCGTCGATCCCGACGGTCAGCGGCGGTCGAGAACCAGTCCACGGGCCGCCGCGTACTGCTCACGGACGGCGGGGACGGGCTCGGCCGCGTACTCCTCGGTGCCCTCGACCGCCCAGACCGGCGGCGTGGCACCACCCAGGGCGACCCAGGCGGCCTGCCGGGCGGCCCCGTCGGCGACGTACTCTCCCGCCGGCGGGACGACGACCGGGCAGCCGAAGACCTGCGGAGCGATCCGACGCACCGCGGCCGACCGGGCCCCGCCGCCGACCAGGATGACCCGGCGGGCGGTGGCGCCCTGCGCGGTCAGCGCGTCCAGACCGTCGGCGAGCGCGCAGAGCATGCCCTCCACGGCGGCCCGGGCCAGGTGCGCCGGGGTCGACGTGCGCAGGGTCAGACCGTGCACCGCCCCGGTGGCGAGCGGACGGTTGGGGGTCCGCTCACCCTCCAGGTAGGGCACCATGACCAGCCCGTCCGCACCGGCCGGCGCGGAGAGCGCCAGGTCGGCCAGTTCGTCCAGGCTGACGCCGAGCATCGCGGCGGCCGCGTCCAGCACCCGGGCCGCGTTGAGCGTGGCGACCAGCGGAAGGAAACGACCGGACGCGTCGGCGAAGCCCGCCACCGCGCCGCTCTCGTCGCCGGCCGGCACGTCGGCGACGCTGAACACCGTGCCGGAGGTGCCGATGGAGACGATCACGTCACCCGGACCGGCGCCGACGCCGAGCGCGGCGGCGGCGTTGTCGCCGGTGCCCGCACCGAGCAACGCACCCCCACCCAGCTCGTCGGCGAGCTTCCCCGCCGAGTCCGCCGGGCCGAGCACCTCCGGGACGATCAGTCGCCGCCCGAAGCCCTGCTCCAACAGGTCCAGCCGGTATTCGCCGGTGGACGGCGACCAGTAGCTGGTGCCGCTCGCATCCCCCCGGTCGGTACGCAGCGCACCCAACCCCGGCGCGCCGGCCAACCGCCAGGTCAGCCAGTCGTGGGGCAGGCACACGGCGGCCACCCGGGCGGCCTGCTCCGGCTCGTGCCGGGCCAGCCAGCGCAGCTTCGTGAGGGTGAAGCTGGCCACCGGCACGCTGCCGGTGGCCTCCGCCCAGAACCGACGCCCGGCCGCACCGCCGCCGGCCTCTTCGACGAGGTCGGCGGCGGCGTCGGCGGACCGGGTGTCGTTCCACAGCAGGGCCGGGCGGACCACCTGGCCGTCCTCGTCGAGGCACACCATGCCGTGTTGCTGGCCGGCGACGGAGATCGCGGCCACGTCGGCCAACCCGCCGGCCTGGTCGGCGGCGTTACGCAGCGCCTGCCACCAGGCTTCCGGGTCGACCTCGGTGCCATCCGGGTGCGCGGCGCGACCCTGCCGGAGCAGGGCACCGGTCTCCGCGTCCCGGATGACCACCTTGCAGGACTGGGTGGACGAGTCGACGCCCGCGACCAACGGCATGGCGGGGCCTCAGCGGGCGCCGAGCAGGTGCTCGACGGCGAGCTGGTTGAGCCGGACGAAGGCGAAGCCCCGGGCGGCCACCGCGTCCACGTCGACGTCCTCGAACGCGGACCGGTCGGCCAGGAACTCCTGGTAACCCTCACCGTCGTTGAGCGTCGGCGTGTTCAGGTCGCCGACCTTGCTGGCGGCGAGCGCCTCGACCACCTCGGGGTCGGCCCGGAACGCCGCGGCGCGCTCCTTGAGCAGCAGGTAGGTGCTCATGTTGGCCGCCGCGGAGGCCCAGACGCCGTCCATGTCCTCGGTGCGGGAGGGCTTGTAGTCGAAGTGCCGGGGCCCGTCGTAGGCCGGCCCGCCGTTCGGGCCGCCGTTCTCCAGGAGGTCCACCAGGGCGAACGCGTTCATCAGGTCGCCGTGGCCGAAGACCAGGTCCTGGTCGTACTTGATGCCGCGCTGACCGTTGAGGTCGAGGTGGAACAGCTTGCCCTGCCAGAGCGCCTGGGCGATGCCGTGCGCGTAGTTGAGCCCGGCCATCTGCTCGTGCCCGACCTCCGGGTTGAGGCCGACCAGCTCCGGGTGCTCCAACTGCGAGATGAACCCGAGCGCGTGCCCGATGGTGGGCAGCAGGATGTCACCGCGCGGCTCGTTGGGCTTGGGCTCCAGGGCGAACCGCAGGTGGTAGCCCTTGTCGATGGAGTACTGGGTGAGCAGGTTGACCGCCTCGCGGTAGCGGTCCAGGGCGGCGCGGACGTCCTTGGCGAGGTCGTACTCGGAGCCCTCGCGGCCACCCCACATGACGAAGGTGCTGGCGCCGAGCTCGGCGGCCAGGTCGACCTGCCGCAGCACCTTGCGCAGCGCGTAGCGGCGGACGTCGCGGTCGTTGCTGGTGAAGCCGCCGTCCTTGAAGATCGGGTGGGTGAACAGGTTGGTGGTCACCATCGGCACCACCAGGCCGGTCTCGTCGAGGGCCTTGCGGAACCGCGCGATGTGCTGGTCGCGGGTCGCGGCGTCGACGCCGAACGGGATCAGGTCGTCGTCGTGGAAGGTGATGCCGTACGCGCCCAGCTCGGCGAGCCGGTGCACTGCCTCGACCGCGTCGAGCTCGGGGCGCGTGGCGTCACCGAACGGGTCGCGGGCCTGCCAACCCACGGTCCAGAGCCCGAAGGAGAACTTGTCGGCGGGAGTGGGACGGGGTGCCATGAGCAACCTCCGGGGTGGTTTGTCGGCTATTTGTTCAGCCATTGAATTATTTGCCCGCCCTATGGCACTGTCAAGGGGTGAGCCTCACCCACGCCCCGGCCGGCGCAGTCCGTCAGGGCAGTCTGCGCGAGCTCAACCTCGCCCTGGTGCTCGGCCGCATCGCCGCAGCCGAACGCCCCCCGTCCCGAGCCGACCTGGCCACCGCGACCGGCCTCACCAGAGCAACAGTGTCCGCGGTGGTCGAGGACCTGCTCGCCGGCCATCTGGTCAGCGAATCCGACCCGGCTCCCCGCTCCGGCGCCGGCCGTCCGGCCCGCGGGCTGGTCCTGGCCGACCAGGGGCCGGCCGGGCTCGGTCTGGAGGTCAACGTCGACTACCTGGCGGTCTGCGTGGTGGACCTCGCGGGTGAGGTCCGGCACCGCACCGTACACCGGGCCGACCTGCGTCCGGTGGCCCCCGCCGACGCGCTGGCACAGCTGGTCGAGATGGCCGGGGCCGCCCGCGACGACGCCGCCGACCAGGGCCTCACACTGATCGGGGCCGCGCTCGCGGTGCCCGGCCTGGTGGACGACGCCGGTCTGGTCCGGCTCGCGCCGAACCTCGGCTGGCACGACGTGCCGGTGCCCGCCCTGCTCGCCGAGCACCCTCCGCTGGTCGAGCAGGTGCCCGGCGTGCCCGGCCTGGTGGTCGACAACGAGGCCAACCTCGCCGCGCTCGGCGAGCTGCACTCCCGACCACCCGCCCCGGCCAGCTTCCTGCACATCTCCGGAGAGGTGGGCATCGGCGCGGGCATCGTGCTGGACGGCGCGCTGTTCCGCGGCGTCCGCGGGTGGAGCGGCGAGATCGGGCACCTCCCGGTGCACCCCGAGGGGCGTCCGTGCCGCTGCGGCGGGCAGGGCTGCCTGGAGCAGTACGCCGGCCAGGAGGCGATCGTGACCGCCGCCGGGCTGGCGCGGGCGGAGCTTCCGGCGGACATCGCGACGGCACGGCTCGCCGAGCTGGCCGAGGCCGGCGACCCCGACGCGCTGCGGGCGCTGCGCGACGCCGGGACGGCGCTCGGCGTGGCGGTGGCCGGCGTCGTCAACCTGCTCGACCTGGACACCGTGGTGCTCGGCGGCGGTTACGCGGCCCTGGCGCCCTGGCTGTGTCCTCCGGTGCTCGCCGAGATCGCCGACCGGGTGCTGACCGCCGCCTGGTCACCGGTCACGGTCCGGCCGTCCACGCTCGGCGCGGAGGCCGCGGCGGTAGGCGCCGCCGGCTCGGTCGTCCGCCGGATCGTCGCCCAACCCGCCGGTTGGCTGGCCCGCTCCAGCTGACCCGGCCACGCTGTGGGTGCCTGTCGCCGGGGGTCGCTATTCTTGCCCCACAGCAACGATGCCGGGTGAGGAGTCGAGAAGCAGCATGCGCAGGAGTCGCCAGTCGCGAACCGGCGTCCGGCGGTGACCGCGACCCGGCAACCCAGCGACACCCCGCTGCCCGCCGACGCGTCGTTGGCCCGCGAGCTGCTCGACGGGCTCGCCGAAGCGGTCCTGACCACCGACGAGACCGGCCGGGTCACCCTGCTCAACGCCATGGCGGCGCGGCTGCTCCCGGAGATCACCGTCGGCACCGAGCTGTCCCGATGCCCGGTGGCGGCAGTCGCCCACGCGGTCACCACGGACGCCGACCGCTTCGACGCCGACCATCACGGCCGACGGCTGCGCGGTGCCCGGCGGCAACTCGCCGGTCCCCGTTTCGCGTGGTACGTCCGCGACGTCACCGAGGAGCACGACCGCGCCGACGCGCTCCGCGCCGAACGATCCCGCACCGCGTTCCTCGCCGAGGCGGGCAGCCAACTCGGGGTGTCCCTGCACCGGGAACAGGTGCTCCGGTCCACCACCACACTCGCCGTACCGTACCTGGCCGATGCCGCCGTGGCGCTGCCCCGACCGGTCGCGCCGGCCGAGCCGCACGCCCGGTGGCTCCGGTACGCCGACGGCGAGCCGGCCCCGACCGACGGGCTGGCCCCGCTGACGCTGACCAGCACCGCACCCGTGCTGGCCGAAGCGCTGGCCGGCGACCTCGCCGACCCGATCCCCTGCCCGGGCACCGAGCTCACCGACCTGGCCGCCATGCTGCCGCCCGGGTTCGGCTCGCCGGGCACCGTGCTGGTCTGCCCGATGCCCGGCGCCGACGGCCCGGCCGGTGCACTGCTGCTCGTCCGGCGCACCGGGCGGCCCGGCTTCGACGAGCGCGAGATCGAGCTCGCCCGGGAGTTCGCCGCCCGGGCGGGCGCCGCGCTGGCGACCGCGGATCTCCACGACGGGCAGGCCCACCTGGCCCGGGTGCTCCAGGCCAGCCTGCTCCCGCCCGAGCTGCCCACGGTGCCCGGCGTGACAGTGGCCGGCGGCTACCGGGCCGCCGGGGACACCCTGCGCATCGGCGGCGACTTCTACGAGGTGTTCCCGCACCCACGCGGGGCCCTGTTCGCGCTCGGCGACGTGTGCGGCCGGGGCGTGAGCGCGGCGGTGCTGACCGGCCGGGTCCGCCAGTGCCTGCAGACGCTGCGGCTCGTCGAGCAACGCCCACTGGAGCTGATCCACCTGCTCAACCGGGCGTTGTTCGACGCCCCGGACGCGGCCCGGCGCAGCCAGTTCACCACGCTGCTGCTGGGCTCCCTGGACCACGGCCCCGCCGGGGTGGACATCCGGATCGCCGGAGGAGGCCACCCGTCGCCCCTCCTGGTCACCGCCGACGGCACGGTCACCGCCGTCCCGGTGGGCGGCACGGCGGTCGGGGCGCTGACCACCGCACGGTTCGCCGAGACCCGGGTTCACCTCGACCCCGGCGACGTGCTTCTCGCGTACACCGATGGGGTCACCGAGGCGCACGGACCGCGCGACGCGGAGTCGTTCGGCGAGGCCCGACTACGCGCCGCGCTGGCGTCGGCGGCCGGGCAGCCGCCCGCGGCGCTGATCGACCGGGTGCTCCGGGCGGTCGACGACTGGCGGGACGGGCAGGCCCACGACGACGTCGCGATGCTGGCCATCCGCGCCTCGGCGCCGACGTGATCGGCGGCTACGGGGTAGCGGCGGCACCGCGGACGGTGACGACGAGCCGGCACCGCTCGATCAGGCGGTCCGCGCCACCGGCCCCCCGGTCGGCCACTCCCGGGTGGTGCCGACCGACCGCTCCGGGGCGCCCGACGCATCGGTCCACCGCGTGCGGGTCTGCCCGCTCCGGTCCGGCGGCCCGCCCGGCCCACCCGGCCCGTCCGGGTCGCCCGGCCAGTCCTTTTCCTCCACCGACTCGCCCGCCAGTGTGGTGTCCACCTGCTGCCGGCGAGCGACAGCGTCGAACTCCCGCATCCCGTGCAGCAGCGCGTCGCGACCCTCCGGGCTCATCCCGGCCAGCACGGCGGCGAGCTGTGCCTGACGGTCGGCCCGCAGCTCGGCGAGGAGCCGACGGGCCTCCGGGGTGAGGTGCAGCGAGATCTCCCGCCGGTCGAAGCGGCCCGGCTCACGTTCCAGCATGCCGGCGGCGACCAGCCGGTCGCAGAGCCGGCTGGCGGAGCTGAGCAGCATGTCGAGCCGGGTGGCGAGCCGGCGCAGGTTGATGCCGTCGACCTGCTCCACCACCATCACCGCCCGTAGCTGCGCACCGGAGACACGGTGGGAGGTCCCCTCCCGGGCGGATTCCCAGATGCCCAGCAGGGAAGCGGCCGCCGCGTCCAGCGCGGCAGCCATACTCGTCTCGGGGTCCGTCGGACCGTTCAGTTCGGCCATGGTGGCCCGAGACTACTCCGAACCCACAGGTGGTCGAGCTTTAGCGAGGGAGCCAGCATGAGCGAACCGGTCAATCAGGCACGACACGCACTGATCACGACGCCGGCCGACCGGATCGTGGGTGGTGTCGGGGACGTGCTGGCCCGGTCGTACGGGATCACCGACGTCGAGCTGTACCAGGTCGACTACCGCCTCGCCGAGCTGCTTCCGCTCACCGACGGAGACCCGATCACCAGCCCGGGGCACCCGGCCTGGCGCGCCTTCGACCACCAGTCACCGACGCTCTCCGACGGCAGCGCCTGGATCCCGGTCTCGATGCGGGGGGAGCGCCGGGGCGTCCTGCGTCTGTCGCCCGTTCCGGACGACCCGGACGTCGTCGCCGCGCTGGCCGACATCGCCACAGCCCTCGCGCACGAGTTGGCGGCGGTCTCCGCCGGCACCGACGTCTACCGGGCGGCGCGGCGGGCCCAGCGTCTCACCCTGGCCGCCGAGATGCAGTGGGACCTCCTCCCCGGGCGCAGCCGGATCCGACCGTCGTTCAGCCTGGCCGGGCAGTTGGAACCGGCGTACGCGGTGCGCGGGGACAGCTTCGACTGGTCCGACGACGGGCAGCGGCTCTGGCTGTCCACCGTCAACGGCAGCGGCGAGGGCGTCGCCGCGTCCCTGCTCACCTCGTTGGCCACCCACGCGCTGCGCAACGCGCGCCGCGCCGGGCTGAGCCTTGCCGACCAGGCCGCCCTCGCCGACCAGGCCCTCTACGACCTGTACCGGGGCGAGCAGCACCTCTCCGCACTGCTGATGCAACTGGATCTGCGTTCCGGGATGATGACGGTGGTCGACGCGGGCTCGCCCCGGCTGGTCATCCTGCGCGACGGGAAGGTCATCGAGCAGCCCCTGGAGGCGCAGTTCCCGCTCGGCATGTTCGAGGCGACCGACTACCACGAGCAGACGTTCCCCCTGGAGGTCGGCGACCGGATCTTCGTCGTCGGCGACGGGGTGCTGGAGGCCACCGGGCAGCACACGCGCTACGGCGAGACGGCACTGGACCGGTTCCTGCGCCGGACGGGGTCGATGGAGCCACTGGACGCCGTCCGGTCGCTGATCGGTGACCTTCGTGCGTTCGTGGCCGGTGACCTGGTCGACGACGCTGTGGTCGTCTGCCTGGACTGGACCGGCCCGCAACCGTGACCGGCGGGCTCAGTACGCGCCGCGGCCGTTCAGGACCGCCCCGACGGTCTTCCAGAGAATGGTGAGGTCGGCGGCGAGCGACCAGTTCTCCACGTAGTAGAGATCGAGGCGGATGCCGTCCTCCCAGCTCAGGTCGGACCGGCCGCTGACCTGCCAGAGGCCGGTCATCCCGGGCTTGACCAACAGCCGTCGGGCCACGTCGCCGTCGTAGCGGGCCACCTCCGAGGGCAGCGGTGGGCGGGGCCCGACCAGGCTCATCTGCCCCAGCAGAACGTTGACCAGTTGCGGCAGCTCGTCCAGCGACCACTTGCGCAGCACCCGCCCGACCCGGGTGACCCGGGGGTCCCGGCGCATCTTGAACATCAGCCCGTCGGTCTCGTTGCGGGTGGTCAGCTCGGCGAGCATGGCGTCGGCGTTCACCACCATGGTGCGGAACTTGAACACGTCGAACTCCTGCCCGCCCCGACCGACGCGGACCTGTCGGAACAGCACCGGCCCCCGACTGTCCAGTTTGATGGCCAGGGCGACGAACGCGATCAACGGCAGCAGCAGCGCCAACGCCAACGACGAGGCGGATCGGTCGACGAGACCCTTCACCAACTTGCGCGCGCCGCGGAACTCGGGGGCCTCGACGTGGATCAGCGGCAGCCCGGCGACCGGGCGGGTGTGGATCCGCGGGCCGGCGACGTCGGTCAGCGCGGGCGCCACGACCAGGTCGACACCGGTGCCCTCCAGTTGCCAGCCGAGACGACGCAGCCGGGTCGCGGTCAGCTCACCGGAGGCGGTCACCGCGACGGTGTCCGCGCCGATGGCGGTGGCAGCCTCCGGAATACCCCGGAAGGACCCCACCACCGGCACGTCACCCAGCCGCTGCGCCACCGGCGCGAGCAGGGCGTCCGGAATGCACGCGCCCACCACCTGGTATCCGGCGTACGGCTCGCGGCGCAGCGTGTGCACCAACTCCAGCACGTGCGCGGTGTCGCCGACGACCAGCACCTTCCGCGACCAGCCGGCGCCCAGCGAACGAGCGCGGTGCAGGCGCTTACGGGCGGCGAACCGGGCCACCTCCAGCCCGACGGTGCCCACTGCGAAGGTGATGCCGAGGAAGCCCCGGGAGACGCCGACGTCGGCGATGTAGCCGACGATGGCGATCGCACCGGCCAGCCGCAGACTGGCCGAGCTGACCCGCCGGTACTCGTCCGCCCCGTAGCCGATCACCCGGTCGTCGTAGCAACCGAGTGCCTTGAGCGAGATCAGCCAGGCCAGCACCAGCCCGGGGGCGACCAACACGTACGGGACCTCCGAGCCGGTCGGCTCGTCGTCACCGAATCGGGTGACGTACCCGATGAGCAGCGCAAGGATGATGATGGTGGTGTCCAGGACAACCAGAACCCGGATGTAGGACCGTTCGTCGGCCCGGGCCACCAGCCCGGCAGGACGGCCGTCCGACTCCGCCGACGTGGCGGGGGTCAACAGTGTCGCCGCGCTCACCGGCCCTCCCACTCTGTTCAGGATGGCCCCGGCTGACGGGTCGGACCGGGGGCGGACCGACCGTGCCGGAACAGTCGACATCCTGCCTTGACAACTATGACTGCCGATTGCTTCCGACGTATTGCCGTCACTTTTCTTCAACCCGGCGGCCAAAAAGGGCCTGCCACACCGATTGCCGGTACGGCAGGCCCCTTGGCGTCTGAGCGTCGGATCAGCGCGGTGCCGGTGGGCGCCGGGCGATGGCGCTGAGGAAGATGCTGCCGATCTCGCTCGGGTCCTTGGTGACGAAGACGTCGCCACCGGTCACCTTCGTGATCGACTCCAGCTCGGCCTTGCTGACGCCCTCGCCGATACCGATCATGATGACCTGGACCGGCCGGTCCGGGTCGGCGAGCTGCTTGAGCTTGGCGAGCAACTGCTGCTGGTTGACGCCCTCGTCGTCCTCGTTCTTGCCGTCGGTGAACAGCACGATCGAGTTGACCCGGCCGGGCTGCCAGTCCTCCTGCACGGCCTGGTACGCGGCGAGCATGGTGTCGTAGAGGCCGGTGTCACCGCTGGACGGCTTGACGGTGGCGAGCGCGCCCTCCAACTGGGCCCGTTGAGAGGACAGCGGCCCGATGGGCACCAACTGTCGGTAGTCCCGACTGCCGACCAGCTTCGTGGAGAAGGTCCACAGGCCGATCGACCAGGAGTCGTCGAAGAGGCCGAGGCCACGGCGTGCCGCGTCCACGGTCACCTCCTCCCGGCTCCGGTTGTTGGCGCTCGGCACCGGGTCCTTCATCGAGCCGGACACGTCGATGACGGCCAGCATCCGACCGGACTGGGTGGCGATCGACCAGCTGGAGACGACCCGCTGGATGGCGGCCGGGTCCAGGCCGCCAGCCGCGCTACCGCCGTTCGCCGGTGCGGTGGGCGCACCGCCGGACGGGCTCGGGGCACCCTGTGGCGCCTTGAAGCCGTCCCCCCAGTTGCCGTCCGGCCCGCGCAGTGACTGCGCCGCGAGCCGGTCGCGGAACGAAGGGCTGGTGAGCAGCTCGAACAGCACCCGGGCGGCCGACGCCTTGCTCGGCTCGATACCGGGCAGCACCGCGTACGGGTAGTCCAGCGGCATCGGCGCCGGCTCCATGTAGAGCGCGGCGAGCGACACCGGCGGCTTCTTGCTGTTGTACGCGATCACGTCTTCTTCGGACAGGGCCGCCGCACCGAGACCGCTGGCGATGGTCGTCGCGTCGTTGGCGGTCGGGAAACGGGCCAGCAGGTCGTTGCGCAGCGACGAGCGGCCGGTGGCCAGCGCCCGAAGCGCGCCGACGGTGTTGCGCTGGGCATCCCCGCCGGCGCCGTTGGCCGCCGCGGTCAGCGAGAGCAGCCCGGACAGCCCCGCCGCGTCGCGGGTCGGCTCGACGATCCCGGTCCGCAGCGGCGCGCTGGAGTTGTTGACCTGCTTGAGCAGGTCGGTCCAGTTGAACTTCTTGTCCGGCCAGCCCAGTCGCATGGCGATCGGCTCGGGCATCGCGACGACGATCGGGCTGCGCGCGATGGACGCGCCGTTGGTCGGGGCGAACGCCGTGGCGTCCTTCTTCAACCGCAGCAGCCAGGTCGAGGAGTCGGGCACCCACACGTCGGGGCTGACGGCGGTGCCGCTGGCCTGCCCCACGCCGGCCAGGACCGCTCCGTGCTTCGCCGCCACCACGGCAGCCACGTCGACCGGGTCGGATGCCGAGACGTCGACCCGAATGCAGGTCGGGCCGACCGCCGCGCCGTCCTTGACCCACTGGGAGGCGGCGGCGTCCACCGCTGGCGCGAGCTCGGAGGCGACCGCCACGGCGAGGCGGATCTCCCCTGAGCAGCTCGGTTTGATCAACTCCTGGTAGCCGAACCACGCGCCCGTCGTCACGACGAGCACACCCGCCGTCGCGGCGGCGGCTGCTAGGTGGAGTTTCGAACGCATGCGATGGCGGCCTGCTGACACGGTGACCATCTTGCGTACAAGGTGCCCTCTCTGCCACATCCGTTCGGACTAAAGTTACGGAGGAGAAACAGTTCACCACTTTTTAGCAACACAGAGTGACGCAGCAGCCCCGTGGCGTTGCCGAAGCTGTGCCGCCCTCACATCGCGGCGCTGTCGCTCACGGCAGCACACAGGTCGGGCTCGGCACCGGCACCGGCTCGCCGACCGCCTCCGGAACACCGGTGTCGGCGTCACGCCGGAAGACCCGCACCATGTCCGCCCGCTCGTCAGCGACATAGAGGTGCTCCCCGATCAGCGCGAAGTGCCGGGGCCACTCACCACCGGTGTCCACCTCGGCCACCAACTCGGGCAGGGCCCCGGCCAGGGCGAAGACCGCAACCGTCCCCACCCCGCGATTGCCGACATAGAGGAAGCGCCCGTCCGGGGAGACCGCGACCTCCGACGGCTGGACATGACCGGACCGCCCGCTCGCCTCGACCCGACCGTGCTGGTGCAACGCGCCGTCGTCGGTCAGCTCGTACGCGGTGACCGAGGCGTCCAGCTCACCGACGAGGAAGCAGCGCCGTCCGTCCGCGTGGCGGGCGAGGTGCCGGGGCCCGGTGCCAGCCGCCGTGCGGATCCGCGGCGCGCGGGGCACCAGCCGTCCCGTCGCGTCGTCCAGGTCGTAGCGGTAGACCGAGTCGGTGCCGAGGTCGACCGCGAAGATCGGCCCACGACCCGCACCCGGGGAGACCATGTGGGCGTGGGCGTGCTCCTGACGATCCGGGTCGGGGCCGCGCCCCTCGTGCACCACCAGGTCGGTGCGCTCGCCCGGCACGCCCTGCGCGTCCAGCGGGAAGACCGCGACGCTGCCGCTGCCGTAGTTGGCCGCCAGCAGGTGGCCGCCGTCGGGAAGCACCGCCAGGTGGCACGGCTCGGCGCCACCGGTGGACCGACTGCCGAGCGGGGCCAGCGCCCCCTCCGACCCGATCCGCCAGGCGCTGATCTCGCCGTCCGTCACCTCGTTGACCGCGTAGAGCACCGGTTGGGTGGGGTGCCGTGCCAGGAAGGACGGCGACGCGGTGACCGCGACCGTGCCGAGCGGGGTCAGCGCCCCGGTCGTCGGGTCGCGGCGTGCCGCGACGATGCCGCTGCCCCGGCCACCGCTCTGCGCGGTGTAGCCCCCGATGTGGACAACCTCATCCTGACCACTCACGTCCGACTCCTCCGCTGGCGTCCTCCACTGATCCAACCAGAGGCTGCCCGCGAAGCCGTGCCGTTAACCGGCTTTCCGGCCCGGTTCTCAGGCCGTCGGCACCGGCTCCCCGCGTTGCCGGGCCACGTGCTCCACCAGTGAGATCAACACCATCTTCCCGGACTGCCGGTCCCGGGCGTCGCAGAGCACCATCGGCACGTCCGGGTCCAGGTCGAGGGCTCGGCGTACGGTCTCCAGGTTGAAGCGTCGCGAGTCGTCGAAGCAGTTCACGCCCACCACGAACGGGATGCCCCGCTGCTCGAAGTAGTCGATGGAGGGGAAGCAGTCGGCCAGCCGCCGGGTGTCGGCGAGCACCACCGCGCCGAGGGCCCCGAAGGCCAACTCGTCCCAGAGGAACCAGAACCGGTCCTGACCCGGGGTGCCGAACAGATACACCTGAAGGTCGTCGTTGATGGTGATCCGGCCGAAGTCCATCGCCACCGTGGTGGTCGACTTGCCCTCCACTCCGGAGATGTCGTCGGTGCCGATCCCGGCGTCGGTCAACACCTCCTCGGTCTGCAACGGACGGACCTCGCTCAGGGCGCTCACCAACGTCGTCTTGCCAGCTCCGAAGCCTCCCGCGATGAGGATCTTCAGGGCCAGCGGGATGGTGGTGCTGGTGCCCATATGGTCATAGCGCACGGAGTCCACTGACCACCGCCTTGAGAATGTCGTCGTTGGGAAGGATGCCGGCGGCCGGCGGCTCGTGCACCGCTACCAGGCCCTCGGCCAGGAGATCACCGAGCAGGACGCGGACCACACCGACAGCGAGGTCCAGCTCGGCTGCCAACTCGGCCACCGACACCGGCCGGCGGGACAACGCGACCAGCCGTCGATGCTCCGGAAGCAGGTGCGGGTGACTCGCCGCGTCGACGTCCGATCCGGCCAGCACGAACGCGACCAGGTTGAAACCGTCGACGGCGGAGCGTACCCGCCCCCTGGTGAGGGTGTACGGGCGCACTACCGGTCCGGCATCGCCGTCCAGCCACTCGTGCTGCGGCCCGGGCGGCTCAGTCCGCATCACCGGCTCCCGCCGACGATCGGGCCGGCGCGGAGAGGCTCTCCCCCACCCGGATGACGAGCATCGCCATCTCGTACGCGACCAGCCCGATGTCCGCGTCGGCGTCGCTGACCACCGCCAGGCAGGCACCCTGGCCGGCGGCGGTGACGAAGAGGTACGCGGACTCCATCTCCACCACGGTCTGTCGGACCGGACCGCCGTCCACGTGCCGGCTGGCGCCCCGGGCCAGGCTGGAGAAACCAGCGGCGAGTGCACACAGGTGCTCGGCGTCGGAACGCTCCAACTCGGCCGAGCAGCCGAGGAGCAGGCCGTCGGCGGAGAGCACCACCGCCTCCCGGGCGGCCGGAACCCGCTGCACCAGTTCGTCGAGCAGCCAGTCGAGGCCGGCGCTCTGCTTCGTCGAATGCTGCACTAGGCGTCCCTCTCAGTCGCGGTCGGGTGTTCGGGGGCGGGCTGGGGATCAGCTGGCGCAGCCGGGCTCGCGGGACCTGCCGGTGCCGCCGGCGCCGTAGGGGTGACCGGCGCCGCCGGAGTGACCGGCGCCGTCGGAGTGATCACGGTGGCCCGTCCGCGCGCGGTGCCGGCCTGGAGGGCGGCCATCACTCGGCGGACCTCCTCCGGGGACCGGGGTGACGGCGTGTCCGTGACTGTCGACCGGGGTTGCGCGGTGGGAGTGCGGCGTCGTACCCGGCGCGGAAGGCCGTCCAGGTCGTCGTCGACCGTCTCGCCGGGCGTCGTCGACCCGGCTCCACCGCGCCCGTTCGCAGGCGACGTGTCCGAGGTCGACACTCCGGCCCCGGACGCCGGACGCGCGGCGACAGCGGCCGAAGCCGGCGGAGCCCCGACAGCCGACGGAGCCGCGACAGCGGACAGGGCAGCTGGTGGGCGGGTGCGGGCGCGGGGCACGGTGTCCCGTCGTGCCGGGCGAGCCACCCGTCGGCCGGCGTCGGCCGAGGCGGCGTCCAGCGTGGCACGGTCGGGGCCGGCGGGCGGTTCAGTGGTGATGAGGTCGTTGGGGATCAGCACCACGGCGGTCACCCCGCCGTCGCCGGAGGGGCGCAGCCGCACCCGGACGTTGTGCCGGGCCGCGAGCCGGGCCACCACGAACAGACCGAGGCGTGCGCTCTGCGCCGGGTCGAACTCCGGTGAGCTGGCCAGCCGGGTGTTGGCGGTCTCCAGCGCCGCGACGGACATGCCCAGCCCCTGATCGGTGATCTCCAGGGCGTACCCGTTGGCCACCTGTTCCCCGACGACAGTGACGCGGGTGTCCGGCGGGGAGAAGGCGGTGGCGTTCTCGACCAGCTCGGCGAGCAGGTGGATGATGTCGCCGACCGCCCGGCCCAGCACTCCGGCCGGTTGCACGGCGGCGATGTCCACCCGGTCGTACGCCTCGACCTCGGAGATCGCGCCGCGGATCAGGTCGACCATCGCCACCGGGTTCCGCCAACCGCGGCCGGGCGCGGAGCCGGCGAGGATGACCAGGTCCTCGGCGTGCCGACGGAGTCGGGTCGCCAGGTGGTCGACCTGGAACAGCTGGGCCAACTCGTCCGGGTCCTCCGCGCGGCGCTCCATCCGGTCCAGCAGGTGCAGCTGGCGATGGACCAGGCCCTGACTGCGCCGGGCGATGTTGAGGAAGACCTCGTTGAGCCCGCGACGCAGGGTGACCTCGTCCACCGCGGCCTGGACGGCGGTGCGCTGCACCTCGGTGAAGGCGCGCCCGACCTCGCCGATCTCGTCGTGGCCGTACTCCAGGGGTGGCGCCTCCCGGGCGACGTCCACCTGCTCACCACGGCGCAGCCGGGCCACCACGTCCGGCAGACGGTGCTCGGCCAGGTCGAGCGCGGCGGTGCGGACGCTGCTGAGCCGCCGGACCAGCGTGCGACCGACCCGCAACGCCACCAGCACCGAGACCACCACGGCGACGAGCCCGAGCACCCCGGCCGCGGCCAGCCGGGCCAGGATCCCGACCGCCATCGGCACCGAGCGGTCGGCGAGGTTGTCGGCCTCGTCCAGCTCGAAGTCGCGGAGCTGCTGTTGGACCGCGTCGTGACCGGCCTGCCAACTCGCCGCGTCCACCGGCGGTCGACCAGACCTGTTGGCCCCGATCAACGCGTCCTGCATGGCGCGCACGCTGGTGAAGTCCGGACTCTCGCTCAGCCGCTGGTATGCCGCGCGCCCCGTCTCGGGCAGGTCGGCCACCGCGCTGTCGGTGAGCCACCGCTGGTTGCCGATCATCTGTACGAGCTGGGCGTGCTCACCCGCGGCGAACCGGCCGGTGGTCAGCACCCCGGCCAGCAGGGCGTCGGTCTGTCCGAGCAGCTCTCGGGACCGGCCCAACGCGGTGAGCGCCAGAGCCTGCCTGTTGATGGCGGGATCGCTCAGGTTCGCGAGCGCGGAGAACGCCTGGAAGGCCGCGGAGACCATCCCGCTGTAGAGCCCGACCACGCCGGTGCGGTCCATCAAGCGGCCGTCGATGAAGCCGCGCCCGGTCGGCAGCGCCGACAGGGCGGTGACCAGCCGATCGACCCGGTCCTCCAACAGGTCGTCGGCGGCGTCACGCAGCGCCTCCCCGTCGACCCGGCGGCGCAGCTCGGCGATCGCCCGATCGGTGCGCTGACGCTGCTCGGTCAGCGCCGGCAGTTCGGTGGTCCCGGCGAGCTGCACCACCGACAGCCGGCGTTCGCGTTGCAGCTCGGTGACCACCGCTTCGCCGGGACGACCCAGGTCGTACAGCAGCGTGCGGGCGGAGAGCAGGTTCAGCGCGGGACCGAAGGTCAACGTCGTAGCGAAGATCCACAGGGCCAGCAGCGCGGTCACCGGCGCGACGACCAGTGCGGTCAGCTTGGAGCGGATCGGCCAGTCGCGGGTTCTCATCAGACCTCGCCCGTGCAGGGGTGGCAGGAGGGGCGCCGGCACCGCCGGGCAACGCGCCGGCCGGCTGCGTTGCCCGGCGTCGAAGCCGGGCACCGGCGCGGGCGCCTTGGGCAGGATACGTAATCGAGGGCCTTTGCACTACCGCCCGTCGCACCGACATCGACGCTCCGAGATACGGCCGACCGGGCAGCGGCGAACGCCCCGCTGCGGGCCGGCGGGGCGTCGTCGTGCTGCGGACCGGATCAGGCGTTGTCGGCGATGCCCAGCCCTTCGGCGACCCTCCGGCCGTAGGCGTCGTCGCACTGGCTGAGGTGCCAGACCATCTTCTCCTGGACCTGTTTGTCGCACTGAGCCAACAGGTTGGTCAGGTTCTTCACCAGGTCGTCGCGTTCCCACTGCGGCATGGTCCGGAAGCGCTCACCGGCCTGGCCGTAGTTGTTCTGCCGCTCGATCGGCGCCCGCATGACCCGACCCGAGACGAACGGGCGGTACTCCCGGTACGACTCGTCGGCCTGTTGGAGACCGGCCACCGAGGACGGCTCGAAGTTGATGTGCGGGTTGCCGCCCCGACCGTCCACTGCGTACGCCATCGGGCCGCCGTCCTGGTTGGTGTTGACCTGGACGTCCTCCCGGGGCGCGTTGATCGGCAACTGGAGGTAGTTCGGGCCGACCCGGTAGCGCTGCGTGTCCGAGTAGGAGAACGTGCGCCCGACCAGCATCTTGTCGTCGGAGAAGTCCAGCCCGTCGACCAGGACGCCGGTGCCGAACGCGATCTGCTCGTTCTCGTTGTGGAAGTTGCCGATGTTGCGGCGCAACGTCATCATGCCGACCGGGCGCAGGGGAAAGGCGCCCTCCGGCCAGGTCTTGGTGTCGTCCAGGGGGTCGAAGTTCAGCTCCGGGTGCTCCTCGTCGCTCATGATCTGGACGTTCAGCTCCCACCGCGGGTGCTCGCCCCGCTCGATCGCCTCGTAGAGGTCCTTGGAGGCGTGCCCCATCTCGTACGCCTGGATGGCGGCGGCCTGCTCCTCGGTCAGCGACTCGATGCCCTGCTGCGACGTCCAGTGGTACTTGACCAGCACGCCCTCGCCGGCGGCGTTGACCATCCGGTACGTGTTGACGCCGAAGCCGTCCTGGGTGCGGTAGTTGGCGGGGATGCCACGCGGGCTGAACAGCCAGGTCAGCATGTGCATCGACTCGGGGGTGTTGGACATGAGGTCGAAGATGCGGTTCGGTTCCTGGCGGAAGGTCACCGGGTCCGGCTTCAGCGCGTGGATGACGTCGGGGAACTTGACCGCGTCCCGGATGAAGAAGACCGGCAGGTTGTTGCCGACCAGGTCCCAGTTGCCGTCCTCGGTGCGGAACTTGACGGCGAAACCGCGCGGGTCGCGGGCGGCCTCGGAGGAGTCCCGTCCGCCGATGACCGTGGAGAAGCGGACGGTGACCGGGGTCTTCTTGCCTCTGGTCTGGAACAGCTTGGCCCGGGTGTAGGTCGCTGCCGGCTCGTCACCGATGGTCCCGTACGCCTCGAACTCGCCGTGCGCGACGAAACCACGCGCGTGCACGACCCGCTCGGGGATCCGCTCCCGGTCGAAGTGGCTGATCTTCTCCAGGAAGTGGTAGTTCTCCAGCGTCGCGGGCCCTCGCGAGCCGACCGTCCGCTGCTGCTGGTTGTTGTGCACGGGGTGGCCCTGCCGGGTGGTCAGGGTCGGCTTGCTGGCCGGTGGGTGCATCACCCCACCAAAGCGCCTTTTCTGGAACCAGTCAAGTTTCAGCGGCGCGGCGGGGCGTCCCTCCTCGGGAGGGGGCGAGCTGCGTCCCTCGTCAGGAAAGTGTCCCGGATCGGGATTGGCGATCAGTGTGCGGAGGGAATACCAGATGACGAAGGAGGAGCCCATGTCGCCCACTCAGGTAATCGTCATCGTGCTCGTCGTGCTGGTGGTCGTCGCGGCGCTGGCCGTGGCCGTCCGGTCGCTGGGCCGCCGCCGCGCGTTGCGCGACCGTTTCGGACCGGAGTACGACCGGGTGGTGGCCGAGCAGGACAGCCGGTCCGCCGCGGAGCGCGAACTGCGCGATCGGGAACGCCGACACGCCGAGCTCTCACTCACCCCGCTCAGCCCGGAGTCCCGGGCCCGCTACAGCGCCGCCTGGGAGGAACTCCAGGTCCGCTTCATCGACTCGCCCGGCGAGACGGTCGGCGACGCCGACGAACTGGTCACCCGGCTCATCGAGGAGCGGGGCTACCCGACCGGGGACTTCTCCGACCAGATCGCGCACCTCTCCGTCGAGCACGCGCGCACACTGACCAACTACCGGGACGCGCACGACATCCACCTGCGCAACACCCGGGGCGAGGCGAGCACCGAGGAGCTTCGGCAGGCGGTCGTGCACTACCGGGCACTCTTCGCCGATCTGCTCGGCGAGGAGCCGCTCGGCCACCGTACGCCCGAACAGCGCCACCACCCGGACCACGACGCCACAAGCCGCTGAGGAGGCCACCGATGCGCCAGGAAGAGCAGCAGGTGAGCAACGACCACCCGGAGGCGGTTCGCTCCGCGCCCGTGCCGGTACCCCCGGCCGGTGCTCGGGACGGCCGCTCCGACGTCCCGGAGGACGCCCTCGACGAGCGGGGCACCTTCGACGACCGGACCACCGACCACGACCCGACCACCGACGGCGACCGGACCACCGACGCGCAGCGGACGAACGGTGCCGAACGGGACGCCGCTGACGATCTGGCCGGCGACGGACGGGATCCACGCCACCGGCGCGACGGCCAGCCCGGCGACGCGGAAGAGTTCCACGAGCCGGGGCCGCTGCCGACGACGTTCGGCGCGACCACGGTGGCCGACGCGGTGGCCGCGTCCGCGCTGGCCAGCCCGCGCCCCCAGGACCAGCCGGATCCCCGCGCGGAGCGGACGGCCCAGCCCGGCGACGGCGCCGAGGACGGCGAGCGGGAGGGTCTGCGCGCCGACCCGACCGCCGAGTTGCACCGCCGCCACACCGACGTCGACGACGCGCGGGCCGACGCGGACGCGGCCGGCTACGGCAGTGCGACACCGGAGATGGTCGACCCCGACGCGGACGGCGAAACGGTCCACACCGAGGACAACGGCACCTCACTGGAATCCGCCGGGACGTCGCGCCCCGCCGGGTCGACAGTCGCGACCGCGGCGGCCACGCTGTTGGACACGGACACCGCCCAGGGCTTCCGGGACCGCTGGCGCGACGTGCAGTTGCGTTTCGTCGACGACCCGCACGCGGCGGCCGGCGAGGCGCAGGCGCTGGTGGAGGAGGCCATCCAGGCTCTCTCCTCGGCGCTGGCCGCGCAGAAGACCACGCTGGGCGGGTGGCAGGACGCCGGCTCGGCCGACACCGAACAACTGCGGGTGGCGGTGCGCAACTACCGGGACTTCCTGGACCGCGTACTGGGCCGCTGATCCAGACGACCAACGGGGGCGCCTCGGCCGGATCCGGGCCGGGGCGCCCCCGTGTTCCCAGAGCGCCCGTTCACGCCGTAACTCGCCAGATCCGTCCACCGGGTGTGAATCCGCGCGCCCGGGGTAATAGGCCGCGCGGTCAATCGGCGCGGAGGTCGGGACGAGGGGTGACGGCATGGACGGCGACGGCCTTCGGCTGAACATGAACGGGCTGGACTACTTGATCCTCGCCCTGTACTTCGTGACCGTCCTCGGCGTCGGCTTCGCCGCCCGCCGGGCGATCCGGACCAGCGTCGACTTCTTCCTCTCCGGTCGGTCCCTCCCGGCCTGGGTGACCGGTCTCGCCTTCGTCTCGGCGAACCTGGGCGCGCTGGAGATCATCGGCATGGCGGCGAACGGCGCCCAGTACGGCGTGATGACGGTCCACTACTACTGGATCGGCGCGGTGCCGGCGATGGTCTTCCTGGGCATCGTGATGATGCCCTTCTACTACGGCTCGAAGGTCCGCAGCGTCCCGGAGTACCTGCGGTTGCGGTTCAACCGCCCCACCCACCTGCTGAACGCGCTCAGCTTCGCCGTCGCCCAGGTGCTGATCGCCGGGGTGAACCTCTACGCGCTGGCCCTGGTCATGCAGGCGCTGCTCGGCTGGCCGCTCTGGACGGCGATCGTGGTCGGCGCGGCGATCGTGCTGGCGTACATCACCATCGGCGGTCTGTCCGGGGCGATCTACAACGAGGTGCTCCAGTTCTTCGTCATCCTCGCCGGCCTCATCCCGGTCACCGTGATCGGCCTGGTCAAGGTCGGCGGGTGGAACGGCCTGATGGACGCGGTCGGTGACTCCAAGCTCGGTGAGGCGGGGCTGCACGCGTGGCAGGACACCGGCAGCACGGCCAACCCGCTGGGCGCGCACTGGATCGGCATCGTCTTCGGCCTCGGCTTCGTGCTGTCGTTCGGCTACTGGACGACGAACTTCGCCGAGGTGCAACGGGCCCTCTCGGCGAAGAACATGAGCGCCGCCCGGCGTACGCCGATCATCGCCGCGTACCCGAAGCTGTTCATCCCCCTGGTCACGGTGATCCCCGGCCTGGTGGCTCTGGTCACGGTGAAGGGGCTCGGCGCGGAGAGCGGCGACCTGCAGTACAACAACGCCATCCCGCTGCTGATGCGCGACCTGCTCCCCAACGGCGTGCTCGGGGTCGCGGTCACCGGCCTGCTCGCCTCGTTCATGGCCGGCATGGCGGCCAACGTGAGCGGATTCAACACCGTCTTCACCTACGACATCTGGCAGGCGTACATCCGTCGGGACCGTTCGGACGAGTACTACCTGCGGGTCGGCCGGTGGGCGACGGTCGCCGCCGTGGTGATCGGCATCGGCACCGCGTTCATCGCGGCCGGGTTCAGCAACATCATGAACTACATCCAGGCGCTCTTCTCCGTCTTCAACGCGCCGCTGTTCGCCACGTTCATCATCGGCATGTTCTGGAAGCGGATGACCGCGTTGGCCGGCTTCTGGTCGCTGCTGCTGGGCACTCTGGTGTCGCTCAGCCTCTACCTGCTCTACAAGGGTGGAGTGATCCACTTCAACTCGGACCTGGAGGAGAGCTTCTGGGGCGCCGGTCTCGCGTTCGTCACGGCGGTGGTGGTCGCGGCGATCATCACCCCGCTCACCGCCCCGAAGCGCGACGAGGAACTGCGCGGGCTGGTGTACGGCTTGGGCGGCGTCGACCTGAAGGGTGACGTGCTCGCCGGGGACGCCGCCTGGTACCGCTCCCCGGTGCTCCTCGGCGTGATCGCGGTCGCGCTGGCCGCCCTCTTCTACATCCCGGTCTTCTAGGAAAGGGGTTGGGCTGATGAGCAACGACGGCCAGCCGGCGAAGGACCCGCTGATCGACGAGACGCAGGCGGAACAGCGGCGCTCCGCAGCCGCCCGACTGTTCGACATCCGCCGGGTGATCGGTGGCCTGTTCGTCGCGTACGGGGTGATCGTGACACTGATCGGCATCTTCGACAGCCGGGCCGAGATCGACAAGGCCGAAGGCGTGCGGATCAACCTGTGGGCCGGGCTCGCGATGCTCGCGTTCGGCCTGCTCATGCTGCTCTGGCAGTGGCTGCGCCCGGCGGAGCCGCCGGCCCCCAACGGGCAGCAGCCCGGCAGCTGACCGCCGGGCCGGGGCGGCATGAGGGCGGCACGAGGGGGTACGCGAGGGAATCAGGCACCGTGTCGGACACAGGAGGCAGCACCATGACCGATCGCGATCGCCAACCGCCGTTGGAGGAGAGCCCGGAGGTGGCCTCGGCGGTGGACGACGACAGCACCGTCACGCAGCTGCGGACCGGCGGCGGCCCGGACCGGGACAACCCGGCCTTCGCCGAACCCCACGGCCGGCCGGACGACCTCGCGCCGGACACCGACGACCTGATCGGCGACCCGTACGCTGCCGGCACCGGGGCGACCGGGACGGGCACCGGCGCCGGCGGGGACAACATCCGCACCGGGGCGGAGCAACAGTGGGAGCCGGAGGACCTGGTGCTGGCCCGAGGACAGGACCTCACCCCGGAGAACCTGGACAGGGCGCGCCGCGACCTGGCCGAGCAGGGCCAGGCGGCGATCGAGCGCACCGTGCCCTGACCTGGGCACGAAGGGCGGGTCCCCGACCCGACCAGAGCGGTCGGGCCGGGGACCCGGGGGGAACCAGCCGCCGGCAGTGCCTCACCTACTGCCGGTGGCGGGTTGGTGTGGAAGCGTTCCGGTCAGAGAGCCGGGTACGCGTTGCGCATGAGCTCCTGGAACTGGGCCGAGAACCACGCACCGGAGATCGGCGCGTCTCCCAGGGCACCGGACGGGTTGTTGCCGTTGCGGGCGTTACCGCCGTACGTCGGGTCGCACATCCGGTCGAAGCCCTTGCCCTCGTTGTTCGGGATCTCCTTGCTGGAGCCGTCCGACTCACCCGGAGGCTTCACCCAGACGTAGGCGTCGATACCCGTGGCCGGGGCCACCCGGGGCCGCTCGCCGAGACCGGCGCCGGCCTGGTTGCACCAGTTGCCGAGGTGCAGCCGACGGTCGACGCGGCCACCGTTGACGTACGTGTCGACGCTCGTCGTCGCACCCGGGCCGGTGGGCCGGGCGGAGCCGCCCCAACCGTTGCGGGAGGTGTCGATGAGCATGCCGATGTTGGAGTTGAAGCCCAACGAGACCAGCTTGCTCCGGAACGCCTGGGCGAACGACAGCTCGTCGACGTAGTAGTTCCAGTCGACCCACTTCGACTGCCGCACCGTCTGGCCGTTCACGTTGTCGGTGACCTTGAAGTACGGCTCCTGCAGCGCCGAGTAGTTGGCGGTGTTGGTGATGAAGCCGTGCACGTTGTTGACGGTGCTGCCGGAGGCCACCGCCGCGGTCTTCAGGATCTCGGCGGACGGGTTGAAGTTGCTGTCCCACCCGAGCCAGCCGTGGTGCCCGGCGTCGATGTAGTTGTAGACGTTGCCGATCGAGCCCAGCTTGGCCAGGGCGTAGCCGACGCCGTTGACGTAGGCGCCGTTGGCCTTGACGGTGTCGCACATGACCGTGCCACCGGGCTGGCCGGAGGTGTTGGTCACCAGGTTCGGCAGCGAGTCGATCTCGATGATGTTGATGATCCGGATGCTGCTGTACTTCGGGTCGCCCTGGATCGCGGCGATCGGGTCGATGTACTGGGCCTTGTACTTCGGCAGCTCGTCCGGGCCCAGCTCACCGTTGGAGGCGAGCGCCGAGCAGTCCCGGCCGGGCAGGTTGTAGATCACGAACTGGATGTAGCCGGCGCCCTGACGCAGCGCCTCGTCCAGGTGGTCCTTCACCCCGAAGGCGCCGTTGGAGCTGCTGTTCGGCGTGCCGTTGATCGCGGCGATCCGGTCCAGCCAAACGGCCGTCGGGTTGTTGGAGATCCGGCTGCCGCCGGCCTCGGCGTCCGCCTTGGCCTTCCACTCCGGGTTCACGTAGCCGCGCACCCCGGCGTAGGGGTTGTCGACCTTGGTGCCGGGCGGCGGGTTGGTCGTGGGCGGCGGGTCGGTCGGCGGCGGGTCGGTGGGCGGCGGGTCGGTCGGCGGGGGCGTCGTGGTCGGCGGAGTGGTGGTGCCACCGTTGCAGACCACACCGTTCAGGGTGAACGAGGTCGGCTTCGGGTTGCTGCCGCTCCACGCGCCGTTGAAGCCCAGGGTCGTCGACGCGCCGGTGCCGAGGTTGCCGTTGTAGGACATGCTCCGGGCGGTGACCTGGCTGCCGGACTGGGTGTAGGTGGCCGACCAGCCCTGCTGTACCCGCTGGCTGGAGTTGGGGAAGGTCCAGCCCAGGGTCCAGCCGTTGACCGGGTCGCCGAGGTTCTTGATGGTGATGTTCGCGGTGAAGCCGCCCTGCCAGTCGTTGGTCGTGTACGCGATGTCGCACTGCGTCGCGGCCTGCGCCGCGGTAACCGGAATCGTCACCAGCCCACCGGCGACCAGGGCGCCCGCGCCCGCGAGCGCAAGGGCCCGGCGTGGGCCGGTCAGCCTTCTCCACACATTCATGCCACTGATCTCCTTGGGCGAGACCGGGCTCTGGTACGGCCCGGCGAGACGGCCCGGTGAGCGTCCTGTGACGGACGGCCGCCGGCGCCAACGGGATTTCGGGGGGTGCCCGGCCCGGACGGGCGAGGGTGGTGGTGGTGCGTGACCGACCGGTGCAGCGGCCGATCCTTCGGCGGGACGTCGCCCGGCGAACCGGTGCCCTCGACTCCCTGCCTGCGCGGTGTGGCTCTCCGAACCGCGTTCGCCGATTCTTGCATGGGAGCGCTTCCATGGCAATGGCTCGATGCGTTGCGGCGGAGATCACCCGCTGTCACTGTTTCGGACGATACCCCCGGACCTTCCCGGTCGACACCTGACGGGACGGTCTCCGGCCGTACCGGACGCCAGGCGTCGGTGGGTCACTCCGAACCGCAGACGCCGCGCCGGGCCCGGGACCGACGTGCAGGGCCTGAGGCGGCACTCAGAACGGCGAAGGCCGCTTACCTCTTGTTCAGCACCTACTTGGAGCAAAAGGCAAAACGCGAATCTTTCACTTCATAAGTCATGAAACGGTCTAACGTCGGTCTTAGCTCGGTTGTCGCCGGGCTCAGGACAACAGGGATGGAGTGACGCAGGTCATGGCTAAGAAGATGCTCGGGAAGGTCGTAGCGGGCGCCGCGCTCGGCGGCGCGTCGCTCCTGGTGTTCGCGCCGGGGATCGCGTTCGCCGACGGTCACCACGACGGCGGCCACGACCGCGACGGCAAGGTCTACGCCAAGCCGCACGTGGTCAAGGCCGGCGAAGAGGTCAAGCTCCTCGAGATCTGCCCGGATCGGCAGGAGCACGCGTACGTGTGGTCCAAGGTCACCGGCAAGGTCAATCTCAAGCCGGTGCGTGACGACCGGGGCGAGGACCGCGAGTGGAGCGAGGAGGAAGACTCCCGCGACCACGACAACGGCAAGGACGAACACGGCAAGGACGACAAGGGCAAGGACCACGAGGGCAAGGACGACAACGGCAAGGACGAGCACGGCAAGGACGACAAGGGCAAGGACGACAAGGGCAAGGACCACGAGGGCAAGGACGAGAACGGCAAGGACAAGTCGCAGTCCGGCGGCCAGGGTGGCGGCGCTGCCGCCGACGCTCTCGGCGACGAGGGTGGCAAGGACTGGAAGGGCGAGGAGCACGGCCAGGACGCGGACGACAGCCGCGACAAGAAGGACTGGGAGTCCAAGGACGAAGGCAAGAAGGACTGGGAGTCCAACGGCCACGGCTCGGACGAGTACGGCTCCGACGAGCGCGGCAGCTACGGCTCCGACGAGCGCGGCTCGGACAAGGGCTGGGAGAACAAGGGCCACGGCTCCGACGAGTACGGCTCCGACGAGCGCGGCAGCTACGGCTCCGACGAGTACGGCTCCGACGAGTACGGCTCGGACAAGGGCTGGGAGAACAAGGGCCACGGCTCCGACGAGTACGGCTCCGACGAGCGCGGCAGCTACGGCTCCGACGAGCGCGGCTCGGACAAGGGCTGGGACTCCGAGGGCCGCGGCTCGGACGAGCGCAGCTGGGACAGGGAGCGCGAGTTCGTCTACTACGGCGAGGCCAAGGTCGACAAGGACGCCAAGCCGGGTCGCTACGAGCTCAAGGGCTCGTGCGGCGAGGGCGAGCTCGTCGTGCTGCCGCACGGCGGTGTCGACGGTGGTGACGGTGGCGCCAGCACCGGCACCGACCGTGGCCTGGCCACCGGCGGGGCGGGCCTGCTCGGCGCCGCCGCGCTGGGCGGGATCGTGCTGATGCGTCGTCGGCGGACCGATGGTTCGCTCGTCTGACGTGACGACGACACGGGCCGGCGGCCGTCACGGGAGACCGTGGCGTGCCGCCGGCGCGGCCGTCGTCGTCACCATGGCCATGATCGGTGCCGGCATGATCGGCGCTTCCCTGAAGACCACGCCCGCTCCCCGACCGCCGCAGCCGCTCGCCCAGGCCGGCCCCGAGGCCTCCCGACCGGCGAGCACCCCGGTCGACGCCGTGCCCGACGGGCAGCCGGTCGACAACGCCCCGGCCGGGCTGGCGCGTTCCGCGCCGACCACCATCGAGATTCCCCGGATCGGCGTCGCCGCGACGATCATGCCGTTGGGCACCAACCCGGACGGCACCGTCCAGGTCCCCCCGCTGGACCAGGCCGACAAGGCCGGTTGGTACGAGCCGGGCGCCAGCCCGGGCGAGACGGGTAACGCGGTGATCGTCGGACACGTGGACTCGGCGGTGCTCGGCCCGGCCGTCTTCTTCGACCTGGGCGCTCTCGTCCCGGGCGACACCATCACGGTGCGACGGACCGACGGCGTGCCCGCCACCTTCACCGTGGACTCGGTGTCGTCGTACCCGAAGACGGCCTTCCCCACCGAGTTGGTGTACGGACCGAGCGACCGGCCCAGCCTGCGGGTGGTCACCTGCGGTGGTCAGTTCGACGAGGTCGCCAAGAGCTACCCGGACAACATCGTCGTCTTCGCCACCCTGGCGGCGTGACCCGCGACAGACGAGAGCGGTCCGGCCGATCGGGGCGACCCGATCGGCCGGACCGCGTCCGGCGTTCCCTGACTCAGGCGGCTGCGGAGGTCCGCACCAGGGTGCGGATCTGACGCAGCAGCACCGAGAGGGCGGCGAGATCCGCCCGCGACTCGTCGAACTCCCCCATCGCGCGGCGGGCGCGGTGGATCGAGGTCGCGTTCGACTGCTCCCACTGCTGCACCCGCTCGTGCGGCGGCAGGTCGTCCGGGGTGGAGTCGAGCACCTCCGCGGTGAGCGCGGCCAGCGCGGCGTACAGGTCGTAGCGCAGCGCCATCCGGGCGAGCGTCTGCCAGCGGTCCTCCCGAGGCAGCAGGGAGATCTTCGACAGCAGGGAGTCCACCCGGAAGAGGTCGGACAGCACGAAGTAGACCGAGGCCACCTCGCTGACGTCCCGTCCGCTGGAGTTGGCGGTCTCCACCACGTCCATCAGACCGAAGCTGTACATCAACCGGGTCGCCCGCTCAGCCAGCTCGCGGGGCAGCCCACGCTCGGTCATCGAGTCCATGTGCGCGGCGATGCCCTGCCGCTCGTTGCCGTAGAACAGCTCCTCGAGCCCCGGCAACAGCCGCGTGACGCCGTCGCGCAGCCGGGCGATCTCGGCCGGCACGTCGATCGGCGAGCGCCGGTTGGAGACCAGCCACCGCACCGCACGGTCGAGCAGTCGACGGGTGTCCAGGTAGACGCTCGTCTGCAACTCGGGCGCGACCTTGTTGTCCAACGCCTCGACCGCGTCCCACAGGTCGCGCAGGCCGAACACCTCGCTGACCACCACGTAGGCCCGGATCACGTCGGCGGCGCTGGCCGCGGTCTCCTCGACCACCCGGAAGATGAACGAGATGCCACCCCGGTTGATCGCCTCGTTGACGAGCACCGTGGTCACGATGTCCCGGCGCAGCCGGTGTTGGCCCATCCGCTCGGCGAACCGCTCGCGCATCGGCGTCGGGAAGTAGTTGACCAGGACATCGGTCGTCCACTCCTCGTCCGCCAGCCCTTCGGTGAGGATCTCCCGTTCCAGGACGATCTTCACGTACGCGAGCAGCACCGCGAACTCCGGCGCGGTCAGCCCGGACTCGCTGCGTACCGCCAGCTCCTCGTCCGGCGGCAGTGCCTCCAGCGCCCGGTCCAACCCACCCGAACGCTCCAACTCGTTGATCATCCGGCGGTGCACCGGGAGCAGCGAGGCGGCCTGGGCCTGGGCGTTGTTGATCGCCCGAGCCTGGTCGTAGTTGTCCCGCAGCACCAGCTCCGCGACCTCGTCGGTCATCCCGGCGAGCAGCTCGTCCCGGTCGGCCATGGTCAACTCGCCGTCGGCCACGGCGGTGTTCAGCAGGATCTTGATGTTCACCTCGTGGTCGGAGGTGTCCACCCCGGCCGCGTTGTCGATGAAGTCCGTGTAGATCCGGCCACCGGTCAACGCGTACTCGATCCGGCCGAGCTGGGTCCAGCCCAGGTTTCCGCCCTCGCCCGCCACCCGGCAGCGCAGGTCGCGCCCGTCCACCCGGATCGCGTCGTTGGACTTGTCGCCCACCTCGGCGTTGGTCTGGCTGGACGCCTTGACGTAGGTGCCGATGCCGCCGTTCCAGAAGAGATCCACCGGGGCGGTGACGATCGCCTTCATCAGGTCCTGCGGCGACATCTGCGTCACGTCGTCGTCCAGGCCGATCGCCGCCCGGACCTGCGGCGTGATCGGGATGGACTTCGCGGTACGCGGGAAGATGCCGCCACCGGCCGAAATCAGCTCCGGGTTGTAGTCCTCCCACGAGGACCGGGGCAGGTCGAACAGTCGCCGCCGCTCCGCGTACGAGGTGGCCGCGTCCGGCTCCGGGTCGAGGAAGATGTGCCGGTGGTCGAAGGCGGCCACCAGCCGGATGTGCTCGGAGAGCAGCATCCCGTTGCCGAACACGTCGCCGGACATGTCGCCGACACCGACCACAGTGAAGTCCTGGGTCTGGGTGTCCAGGCCCAGCTCCCGGAAGTGCCGCTTGACCGACTCCCAGGCGCCCCGGGCGGTGATGCCCATCTTCTTGTGGTCGTAGCCGGCCGAACCGCCGGAGGCGAACGCGTCGCCCATCCAGAAGTTGTGGGTCTTGGAGATCTCGTTGGCGATGTCGGAGAACGTCGCGGTGCCCTTGTCGGCCGCCACCACCAGGTACGGGTCGTCGCCGTCGTGCCGCACCACGTCCTCGGGAGGCACGATCTGCCCGCTGACGATGTTGTCGGTGACGTCCAGCATCGCGCCGACGAACTCCTGGTAGCAGGCGACCGCCTCGTCCCGGTCACCCGGCTTCTGCTTCAACACGAAGCCGCCCTTGGCGCCCACCGGCACGATCACGGTGTTCTTCACCATCTGCGCCTTGACCAGGCCGAGCACCTCGGTCCGGAAGTCCTCCCGACGGTCCGACCAGCGCAACCCGCCCCGGGCCACCGGCCCGAACCGCAGGTGCACGCCCTCGAACCGCGGCGAGTAGACGAAGATCTCGAACTTCGGTCGCGGCGCCGGCAGGTCCGGAATGGCCTGCGGGTCCAGCTTGAACGCCACGTACGCCTTGGGCCGCCCGTCGGCGCGCTTCTGGTAGAAGCTGGTCCGCAGGGTCGCCTCGATCAACGTCAGGTACGAGCGCAGGATCCGGTCCTGGTCGAGGCTGGCCACGTCGTCCAGCGCGCCCCGGATCGTCTCCACCAGCTCACCGCTGCGCTGCTGCCGCTGCTCGTGGGTCTGCTCGCCCGGCGCGAACCGGGTCTCGAACAGCTCCACCAGCAATGCGGCGAGCTTCGGGTACGCGATGAAGGTCTGCTCCATGTAGTCCTGCGAGAAGACCGTGCCGGCCTGCCGCAGGTACTTCGCGTACGCCCGCAGCACCACCACCTGCCGCCAGGTCAGACCGCCGCGCAGCACCAGCTCGTTGAACCGGTCCACCTCGGCCTCGCCCCGCCAGGCCGCCGCGAACGCGTTCTCCACGTGCGGGCGCACCTCGGCCAGCTCGTGGTGCCCCTCGGGCAGCATGAGGCCGAAGTCGTACAGGTAGACCCGACCGTCGATCCGGTCCACCTCGTACGGGTGCTCGTCGACGACCCGTACGCCGAGCGAGTGCAGCACCGGCAGCACGGCGGAGAGCATCATCGGCTCGCCGTACCGGTAGACCTTGAACCGGACGTCCATCGCCTCGACGAGGTCCGCACCGGGCACCCGCGTGCCCGGTCGGGGCGCGAGCTGCTTGCGGAACAGGTGCATCTCCAGCTGGCCGGGCTCCTCCAGCAGCTCCAGCTTCGCCAGGTCCTTCATCGCCTCGTACGGCGTGTGCCCGTCCTTGTAACCCTCCGGGAACGCGTCGGCGTACCGGGTGAACAGGTGCTTGGCCTGCTCGTCGCCGAGCTTGCGCTCCAGCACCAACCGGTAGTCGTCGTCCCAGAGACGGGTCGCGTCGGCCAACTCCTCGGCCAGCAGGTCGGCGTCGATGTCGCCGGGCGGCCGGGTCGGGTCGGTGCGGACGATGAAGTGCACCCGAGCGAGCATCGACTCGGTGACCCGGGTGGTGTAGTCCACCCCGACGCCGTTCAGCTCGCGCAGGAGGATGTCCTGCATGCGCAGCCGGTTCTGGGTGGTGAACCGGTCCCGGGGCAGGTAGATCAGGCAGGAGATGAACCGCCCGTACGCGTCCCGACGCAGGAAGACCCGCAACTGCCGGCGCCCGGCCATGCGCAGCACGCCGATCACCGCGTGGTACAGGTCGTCGGTCTTGATCTGGAACAGCTCGTCGCGCGGGTACGTCTCCAGGATCTGGATCAGATCCTTGCCGGAGTGGCTGCGCTGGCTGAGGCCGGAGCGGTCCAGCACCTCGGCCACCTTGCGGCGGACCACCGGCAGTTCCCGGACGCTGGTCCGGTACGCGGCCGTGGAGAACAGGCCCAGGAAACGTCGCTCGCCGATCACCTCGCCGGCCGCGTTGAAGATCTTGAAGCCGATGTAGTCGAGGTAGGCCGACCGGTGCACGGTCGCCCGCGAGTTGGCCTTGGTGATGATGAGCAGGCGCTTCTCCAGCACCTTCTCGTGCGCCTCGGGCGTCATCGACGACAGCGACCGCGCGTCCGGCGAATCGGAGCGCAGGATGCCCAGGCCGGTGCCGAGCACCGCCTCCAGCGCCTTGCCGTCGACCGGGTCGGTCGTGTCCCCACCGGGGGCGTCCACCAGCCGGTACTCGCGGTAGCCGAGGAAGGTGAAGTGGTCGTGGGCGAGCCACCGCAGCAGCTCCACCGAGTCGGTGATGTCTTTCTCCGGCACCGGCGGACGGTTGTCGGAGGTGCGGGTCGACGCCAGCTCGTCGGCGAGCGCGAGGGCCCGCTGACGCATCTTCGGCCAGTCCTCCACCGCCTCCCGCACGTCGGTGAGCACCCGCTGCAGCTCGCGGCGCAGCCGGTCCCGCTCGGCCGCGTCCCGGACCGGGTCGATCTCGATCCGCATCCAGCTCTCGATGATGTCGCCGTCGATCGCGTCGTCCGGCTCCACGTCCGCGGAGACCTCGGTGAGTCGGCCCAGCGGCTCACGCCGGACCACCACGAGCGGGTGCACCAGCAGGTGCACGTCGAGGTGGTACGAGTTGAGTAGCGCGGTCACCGAGTCGACCAGGAACGGCATGTCGTCGGTGACGATCTCGACGACGGTGTGGTGCTGGTCGGCGTGCGGTTCGTGGATCCGCAGTTTCAACTCGCCCGGAACCCGCTGCTGGGCGAGGTCCCGGTGCGCCCGGGCCGCGTCGAGCATCTCCTCGGCCGTGAAACCGACCAACTCCTCATCTGGCGCGAACCGCCAGAAACGGCCGACAAGTGTCGCCGCGTCGTGATCGTCCCCCGCGAGCGCGACAGCCTGCGCCACCAGGCGCTCCGCGTTGGGAACGGGCTCGTCGAGCTCGGCGTCCTCCACGTCGTCGGCCAACACCTCAGTCGGCAGGCCCAGATCGTAGATGGTGTCGATGCTCGACCCGGTCAGCCCGGTCACTCCCACGTCGAGGCGGCCGTAGCCGTCCCCGTCGGTCGCCGAATCGAAGCTGTCGTCGTCCCGGCCGGAGTCATCCTGCCGGAGGTCGGGTTCCGGTTTGATCGCCGGACGCCGGTCCATCGGTGCCACTCCCCTCGACCCACCGCGTTGTGGGTCACTCTGCCGCCCAGCCTAGGCCCTGCCGTTCTGCGCCTTCGTCGGCGGACCACTAGCCAGACGTCCGGATCGGGACTTTGTCCTTTCACCCGTTGCGGGTCCGAGGTTGGCCGGCTGCGGGATACCCCGCCACGCGATGTTCATCACACGGGTGCGGCCCGTCTTTGGCCGCGCCCGCGCTCCTGCGGGACGTTGGGGACGCCGCTCGCGTATTACCGTGCGGGGGCACTCTGAGATCGGAAGGACCAGCTCCATGCCATTGTCGTACCCCCGGCCCCACCGGCCGAACCACGCCCGCCGCCTGACCGCCGCCCTCACCGCGGCGGCGCTCACGGCCGGCGTTCTGGCCGGCTGCTCGGGTGACGACGGGCCGGAGCGCACCGTCGACGCGTTCCTCTCGGGCTGGCGCAGCGGTGACCTCCAGGCGGTCGGCCTGATCGACCCGACCGGCAGCAAGCTGCCGTCGGCCGACGTGACACGCGAGATCAAGGAGCTCTCCGGCGAGTTGGCGGCCACCCCGCCGAAACTGACGCGTCGCGGCGAGCCGAAGGTCACGGCGGACATCGCGACCACTACCGTCCAGGTGGAGTGGACCCTGCCGGGTGACACCCGCTGGACGTACGACCGGGAGGTACGCCTCGCCCAGGGCGACGGCGACCAGTGGCAGGTGATCTGGGAGCCACGGGTGCTGCACGAGCAGCTCACCAAGGGTGACCGGATGGCGTTGCGCCGCGACGCCAGTGCCCGGGCCGGTGTGCTGGACAGCGCCGGCAACCCGATCGTGACTCCCCGCCCGGTGGTGCGGGTCGGTGTGCAACCCAACGAGGTCGCCGACATCAAGGTCCTCGTCAAGGAGCTCGACGCCGCGTTCAAGGCGATCCGTCCGGCGTTGGTCCCCGCCGTCGACCTGACAGACGTGCCCAAGCGGGTGGCCGAGGCCGAGCCGGGGGCCTTCGTCGAGGTGGTGTCGCTGCGCGAGGAGGCGTACCGGCAGATCAAGCCCCGGATCTACGACCTGCCCGGCACCAAGTTCATCTCCGGCAAGGTCGACCTGGCGCCGACCCGGGAGTTCGCCCGGGCGGTGCTCGGCACCGTCGACCCGGCGCAGGCGGACGACCTCGCCGCGCACCCGGACCGGTACGTCGCCGGTGACCTGGTCGGGCACGGCGGGTTGCAGGGTCGATACGACGAGCGGCTGCGCGGCGGCCCCGGGCTGACCGTCATCGTCGAGCGTCCCATCGAGGGCGGCAAGCTGGAGCCGACCGGCGCGGAGCTGTTCCGTCGGGAGCCGCAGCCCGGCCAGCCGCTGAAGACCACGCTGGACACCGCCGTCCAGAACGCGGCCGACGGTTCCCTGCGTGCCGAGTCCCGCCGTTCCGCTCTGGTGGCCGTCCGGATCAGCGACGGCGCGGTGCTCGCCGCGGCGAACGGCCCCGGGCCGGCCGGCGAGAACCTCGCCTTCAACGCCCAGGTTCCGCCGGGCTCCACGTTCAAGATGGTCAGCACACTGGGCCTGCTGGATCGGGGCGCGGTCACCCTGGACGGGCCGGTGGCGTGCCCGAAGACCTTCACCGTCGACGGTCGGTCCTTCAAGAACTCCGACAACTTCGAGCTCGGCTCGGTGCCGTTCCGCACCGACTTCGCCAAGTCCTGTAACACCGCGTTCGCCTCGCTCGCCCCGAAGCTCGGCGGCGACGGGCTGGCCGCCGCCGGCCGCTCGCTGGGCCTGGAGGGTCGGTGGGACCTCGGCGCGGACGCCTTCACCGGCAAGGTGTCGACCGGCGGCAGCCTCGCCGAGCAGGCCGCTGCCTCGTTCGGGCAGGGCACCACGCTGGTCAGCCCGCTGGCCATGGCCGGTGCCACCGCGGCCGTCGCCCGAGGCCGATTCGAGCAGCCGAAGCTGGTGCTCGACCCGGCGCCGGCCACGCCCGCCCCGGCCGGCGAGCCGCTCAAGCCGGAATCGGTCACCGCGCTGAAGTCGATGATGCGCGAGGTCGTCACGTCCGGCACGGGCAGCGCCCTCAAGGACGTGCCGGGCGAGGTCTACGGCAAGACCGGCACCGCCGAGTACGACAACAACCCGGCCCACACCCACGCGTGGTTCGTCGGATGGCGGGGCGATGTGGCCTTCGCCGTGTTCGTGGAGAAGGGCGGCGCCAGCACTGCCTCGGCCGTCCCGATCGCCGAGCGCTTCCTCCGCGCCCTGCCGGCTGGCTGACCTCGACCGCGACCCGCCGCGGCACCGGGCGCGTTGATCGACTCGCGTTCGGTGAAACCGCGCTGACCGAGGCGATCGGACACCCCGACGCCAATGAACGCGAGTCGATCAGCGACCTGCGGACCGCAAGCGGGTCAGGCGGTGTCGACCTTGTGTAGATCTGCGCCGTTTTCGTCGGCGGGTTTCGGGTCTGACGAGTCCTGAGCGGGCGGCGAGGTCCGCCGGAGCAGTCCCGGGCCCGCCGAAGCGGGCGGGCCGACCGGTTCGCGCTCGAGCGCGGCGGCCACCCCGGACGGCTCGGCGTAGGCAGGGCCGGCAATGCCCGACTGCCCCGCCTCGACCGCGCCGTCCCGGTCGGCAGCAGCGATCCCGCCACCGGAGCCGTCCACGCCGGCAAGACCCAGAGCGTCGAGCCCGTTCACCCCACCCGACCGTCCCGCGTCGAGCCGATCGACCCCGGCGGACCGCTCCACGCGGTCGGCGGAACCGCCACGCCGAGCAGCCGGCGTCGGTCGGGCCGACAGCAGCCGGGGTGGCACCGCCTCCGGGGCGGTGACCGGGGCCAGGCCGGCGACCACCGTGTTGACGATCTCGGCGGCGTACGAGCCGTCCGGGTCGTAGTCGGGGTCGAAGACGGTCAGCTCGACGCCGAGGCAGTGCGGGGTGTCGACCAGGCCGGCGAGGAGGATCTCCAGCTCGGCGAAGGCGATACCGCCCGGGTCGGGGGCGTCCACCGCGGGCATCACCGCGGGGTCGAGCACGTCCACGTCGATGTGCACCCAGTAGCCCGCGCAGTCGGCGAGCTGCTCGTGCGCCCACTGGGCCGTGCGGGCGGCGCCTTCGGCCCGTAGCGCGGGCACCGGGCGGGTGGTGATCCCGGCGGCCTGGAGGTCGAGCCGGTACTCGTCCTGGGCGCGGATGCCGAGCACCACCACGTCGATGTCGCGGAAGTAGGGCCGGCGCCCCTCCAGTGCGGCCAGGTCGGCCTGCCCCCGCCCGGTGACGAGGGCGAGGTCCTCGCCGGCGGCGGCACCGACGTAGGAGGCGTTGCCGGGATGCCGGAAGTCGGAGTGCCCGTCGACGAAGACCAGCCCGATCCGCCCGCCGACGGCCTCACCGAGGCGGTGCATGGCCAACGCCGAGCCGAGCAGCACCGAGCAGTCGCCACCCAGCACCACCGGGAACTCTCCCCGGTCGATGATCGCGCCGATCCGCTCGGCGAGCGCCAGCGAGTAGTCGGCGATCTCCCGGGCGTGGCAGACCCCGTCGCCGGGCCGCCAGTCGCCCGGGTCGTATCGGGGTGGGGTGACGCAGCCGGCGTCGCGGGCCCGTAGCCGGGGCAGCAGGTCGTGGTCGCGCAGCGCCCCGGGCGCCTTGGCGCAGCCGGGGACGGACGTGGACGTCGGCGGCCGCAGGCCGAGGTTTGTCGGCGCGTCGAGGACGGCGATCCGGCGCATCATGAGCTCCCGTCCTCGGTGGTCGGGCGGGCCGGCCGGAACGCCGGCCCGCGCTGGCGTGCTAGAACTCAGAACAGGGCGCTGGCCAGGGCCCGACGCGCCGTGGCGACCGCCGGATCGTCCGGGCCGGCGATGGAGAAGAGCGAGACCAGGTGCTGGCGTACCGTCTCGCGGTCCTCACCGGCGGTGCGCCGGACCAGACCGACGAGCCGGGAGTATGCCTGCTCGGCCAGCCCGCTGAGCACCTCGATGTCGGCGGCGAGCAGTTGCGCGGCCACGTCGTCGGGGGCACTCTCGGCGGCGGCCAACGCGGTGGCCGGATCCGCCCCGGCCACCCGGCGGGCCACCCCGACCTGGGCCAGCCCCGCCGTCGCCGCCGCGTCCGCCGGGGCGTCGGCCAGGATCTTGCGGTACGCCTGCTCGGCGGCGTCGAGGTCACCGCTCATCAGCGCGTCGTCGGCCTCGTCGAGGCGGGGGTCCTCCGGTTCGGCAACCGTCACACCGCCGGCCTTGAGGACGGCCTGGAGCCACTGCCGCAGTTGCGCCTCGGGCACGACCCCGGAGAAGGCGTCGACCGGCTGGCCGCCGACGACCGCGTAGACCATGGGGATGCCCTGGACCCGGAACATCTGGGCGATGCGCGGATTTTCCTGCACGTCGACCCGTGCCAGCACCCAACTGCCGCCACCCTCGGCGTTCAGTCGCTCCAACACCGGGGCGAACTCGTCGCTCTCCGGGAAGCCGGCGGCGCCGAAGAACACGACGACGGGCATGGCCATCGACCGTTCGAGCACGTCGGACTGGATGGTCGCCTCGGTGACGTCCACGATGGCGGTGTGGCCGCCGGCGGCGGGTGCGCCGTTGGACGGGCCGCCCTGCGGGGGCGTGCCGGGGCGGGAGCTGGCTGGTGCGGGGCCGCGCAGTGTGCTGAGGTCGACCGCGCCGCGGGTGAAGATCGACGAGGTGATCCGTGGGTCGCTCATGGTTACCTAGTCTCGCACGTGAGCCCGAATTCTCAGCTCACCCGCAACCCCGACGTTGCAACTCTCACGCCCCGCCGCACATCCCCGCGATCGTGCATCTCGCGAGGGGAATACGCGCCGTTCGCCGTATTCATCCCACCCGAGACGCACGATCGACGAAGGGTGTCGGTCAGAAGCGGGCCGGCTCGCGGTAGGTGCCCCACTCGGCGCGGAGCGCGTCGCAGATCTCGCCCAGGGTCGCCTCGGCGCGAACCGCGTCGAGCATCGCGGGGATCATGTTCCCGTCGGTGCGGCTGACCTCGACCATCCGGGCCACCGCCGCGCGGACCGCCGACTCGTCCCGGGCGCTCTTGCGTTCGGCGAGCACCCGGCGCTGCTCCAGCTCCACCTCGTGCGAGATGCGCAGGATCTCCAGCTCCTTGGCGACGGTGCCGGTGTGGCAGTTGACGCCGACGATCCTCTTGTCGCCCTTCTCCAGGGCCTGCTGGTAGGCGAAGGCCGACTCGGCGATGTGCCCGGTGAACCAGCCGTCCTCGATGCCGCGCAGGATGCCCGAGGTCATCGGGCCGATCTGGTGCGGCCCGTCCCCGCCGAGCTGCCGGATCCGGGCGAAGATCTCCTCCGCCTCGGCCTCGATCTTGTCGGTCAGCGCCTCGACGTACCAGGAGCCGCCCAGCGGGTCGGCCACGTTGACCACACCGGTCTCCTCCATCAGCACCTGCTGCGTACGCAGGGCGATCTCGGCGGACTCGTCGGTGGGCAGCGCCAGCGTCTCGTCCAGCGCGTTGGTGTGCAGCGAGTTGGTGCCGCCGAGCACCGCCGCGAGAGCCTCGACCGCGGTCCGTACGACGTTGTTGACCGGCTGCTGCGCGGTCAGCGACACGCCGGCGGTCTGCGTGTGGAACCGCAGCCAGAGCGCCTTCTCGCTGGTCGCGCCGTAGACGTCGCGCAGCCACCGGGCCCAGATCCGGCGGGCGGCGCGGAACTTGGCGATCTCCTCGAAGAAGTCGACGTGCGAGTCGAAGAAGAAGCTCAGCCCCGGCGCGAACACGTTGACGTCCAGCCCGCGCGAGAGACCCAGCTCCACGTAGCCGAAACCGTCGGCCAGGGTGTACGCCAACTCCTGCGCGGCGGTCGAGCCGGCCTCGCGGATGTGGTAGCCGGAGACCGACAGCGGCTTGTAGCGCGGGATTTCGGCGGCGCAGTATTCCATCAGGTCGCCGATCAGGCGCAGGTGCGGCTCGGGGTCGAAGAGCCACTCCTTCTGCGCGATGTACTCCTTGAAGATGTCGGTCTGCAGCGTGCCGTCCAGCGCGGACAGGTCGGCGCCCTGCCGTTCGGCGGCGACCAGGTACATGCAGAACACCGGCACGGCCGGGCCGGAGATCGTCATCGAGGTGGTGACGCCGGCCAGGTCGATGCCGTCGAAGAGCGCCTCCATGTCGGTGGCGGTGTCGATGGCGACGCCGCAGTGCCCGACCTCGCCGAGCGCCTGCGGGTCGTCCGAGTCGCGGCCCATCAGCGTGGGCATGTCGAACGCGACCGAGAGGCCGCCGCCGCCCGCGCCGAGGATCATCTTGTAGCGCTCGTTGGTCTGCTGGGCGTTGCCGAAGCCGGCGAACTGCCGGATCGTCCAGGTCCGTCCGCGATAGCCGGTCGGATGAAGACCCCGGGTGTACGGGTACTCGCCCGGCCAGCCGATCCGCTCGAAGCCCGGGTAGGTGGCGCCTTCCGGCGGCCCGTAGACCGGGTCCACCGGCATCCCGGAGAGCGTGGTGAAGTCGGCGTCCCGCTTGCGCGCGGCGTCGTAACGGGCCTGCCAGCGCGCCCGTCCGGCGTCGATCTCGTCGGCGTCCATGAGCAGGGCTCCTCCTCGGGTCCTCGACTGCACGTCGAGTGTAGAGCCCTCACCTGAACGATCGCTAAGTCACCGCCTACCGGCGGGTAATCGGCTGCCGCCTACGTGGTGGAGCCGCCCATCGCCACGTCGTCGACCCGGATGTTGACCTCGTCGACCCGCAACCCGTACGCCTCGACCGCCGCCGTCACCTGGGCGCGCACCTCGCCGGTGATCTCCGGCACCGGGCGACCGCCCTCGATCACCAGCACCAGGTTGATCACGGCGGCGTCCCCGGTCACATAGGCGGAGCAGCCCCGCCGGGCGTCGCCCAACTGGTCCAGCCCGACCCGGTCGAACACCGCGTTGAAGAACCGGGCGACGTCCCCGCCCAACTCGACCACGCCGGGCACCGCCCTGGCCGCCGCGACGGCGATCTTCTCGACCACCTCGTCCGCGACCTTCGTCGTTCCGCCGACCGTCGTCGACGCCGTGGTCAGTTCCTGCGTCACCTCGTGGTCCACCACCGCTCCCCTTCCTCGCGTCACCGCGCCGAGACACCGCCCAGCCGCTACACCTCAGGCTCCGGCGGCCCCGGGCTGGTTCAGCTCGATGTCGTCGACAGTGACGTTGACCTGGGTGACCGTCAGGCCGTACTTCTCCACCGCCTCGATCACGGCGGCCCGCACGGCCTCGGTCACGTCCGCGACGACGTGCCCGGCGTCGATCACCAGGACCACGTTGATGACGGCCGATCCACCCTTCACCTCGGCCGAGACACCCCGGCTGGCGTCACCCACCTCGTCCAGGCCGACCTTGTCCAGCACACTGTTGAAGAACCGGGCCACGTCACCACCGAGATCGGCGACACCGGGCACCGCACGAGCGGCGGTTCCGGCGATCTTCTCCACGACCTCGTCGGAAACCGTCGTGACGCCCCGCGCCGCACCCGTCGCGGGCGGCACCGTACCGGCGTTCTCCACCGCGTCCGTCATGATCACATCTCCCCTGGGGCGACCCATTGTGGACCGACCGTCTTGTCAGCCCGCCGCGGGCCAGCCTCGCTGCCGGCCACGCGCCGCGAGCCTACTAAAATCGGAGCGACCTTCGCCTCCGGGCGCGCGGCACACCGCCGAGGGACCACACAGACTGATCTTGGGGACTAGGCTGCCGATCAGCATGTCCACGTTGGACACCCCTAGGCGCCATGATTGAGGTCTGTTAAATGCGCAGGAAGTTGTTGAGTTTCGCCACGGCAGTCACCCTGTCGGTCGGCGCGCTGCTCGGCGCGGCCGGCCCGGCCCAGGCGGCCGAGTCGCCCAGCGCCCTCTGCGGCTCCGGGTACTACGTCATCGACAGTCACGGGCTGCCCGGCGCGACGGTGTACCTGCTCTACAAGTCCACCGGCTACAACTGCGTGGTCACCATCAAGACCGCGGACCGGGGCAAGGCCACCATGGTCGGCGCGTACCTGATCCTGTCGAACGATCTTGGCGCCTTCGACGAGGACCCCTACAAGTACTACGCGGGCCCGGTGCGGGCGGCAGCCGCCGGAAAGTGCGTCCAGTTCGGCGGACTCAGCCGGGGCACCGTGTGGACCAGCCCCTGGGGCCACTGCGGCTAGACCCAGCTGACACGGGGCCGTCGCTGGTGATCGGCGTCGGCCCCGTCGCGCTACCGGTTCAGCGGGCGAGCTGGGCGAGCAGGTCGTCCGCCGCCGTGTACGGGTCCGTCGCACCCTCGGCGACCTTGGTCGCGAGCGTGGCCAACTCCGTACCGTCGCGCAGTGAGCCGATCCGGGCACGCAGGATGCCGAGCGCGATGGCCTCGATCTCGGCGGCGGCCCGCGCCTCCTGGCGGCGGCGCAGCTCGCCGTGCTCGACCAGCCAGCCGCGGTGCTTGTCGATGGCGGCGGCGATGTCGTCGATGCCCTCGCCGCGCGCGGCGATCGAGCGGACCACCTGCGGTCGCCACTGCCCGGGACCGCGCTCCCCGAGGGCGATCATGCCCTGGATGTCGCGGACGGTGGCGTCGACGCCGTCCCGGTCGGCCTTGTTGACCACGAAGACGTCGGCGATCTCCAGGATGCCGGCCTTGACCGCCTGGATCGCGTCACCCATCCCCGGCGCGAGCAGCACCAGCGTGGTGTCGGCCAGCGAGGCGACCTCCACCTCGGCCTGCCCGACACCGACGGTCTCCACCAGCACCACGTCGCAGCCGGCGCCCTCCAGCACCCGGACCGCCTGTGGCGTCGCCGCGGCCAGCCCACCGAGGTGACCCCGGCTGGACATGGACCGGATGTAGACGCCCGGATCGGTGGCGTGGTCCTGCATGCGCACCCGGTCACCGAGGATCGCGCCGCCGGTGAACGGGCTGGACGGGTCGACCGCCAGCACGCCGACCCGGTGCCCGCGCGCCCGCAGCGCCCGGACCAGCTCGTTCGTGGTGGTCGACTTACCCACCCCGGGCGAGCCGGTCAACCCGACCACCTGGGCCTGCCCGGCGTACGGTGCGAGCGCCGCGGCGATCTCCGGCAGCAGCGTGTCGCCGTTCTCCACCAACGTGATCAGACGGGCCACCGCGCGGGGGTCACCCGCGCGGGCCCGTTCCACCAGCAGCGGTACGTCCCGACTGCGGCGCACCGACGTGGTGCCCGCCGCCGGGACGGGCTCGGCCGCTCCGCTCACTGGCCCGGCACGTGGATGATCAGCGCGTCGCCCTGGCCACCGCCCCCGCAGAGGGCCGCCGCACCGGTGCCACCACCGCGCCGCCTGAGCTCCAGGGCCAGCGTGAGGACGAGACGAGCGCCGGACATGCCGATCGGGTGCCCGAGCGCGATCGCGCCGCCGTTGACGTTGACCTTGTCCGGGCTGATGCCCAGGTCACGGGTGGACTGGATGCCGACCTGGGCGAACGCCTCGTTGATCTCGACGAGGTCCAGGTCCGCGACGCTCAGGCCACCCTTCTTCAGGGCGTGGTTGATCGCGTTCGACGGCTGCGAGTGCAGGGAGTTGTCCGGGCCCGCCACGTTGCCGTGCGCGCCGATCTCGGCCAACCAGGTCAGCCCCAGCTCGGTGGCCTTGGCCTTGCTCATCACGAGGACGGCGGCCGCGCCGTCGGAGATCGGCGACGAGCTGCCGGCGGTGATCGTGCCGTCCTTGGCGAAGGCCGGACGCAGCTTGGCCAGCGTCTCGACTGTGGTGTCCGGGCGGATGCCCTCGTCCTCGCTGATCACCAGCGGGTCACCCTTGCGCTGCGGGATCACCACCGGGGTGATCTCGTCGGCGAAGTGGCCGTTCTTCTGTGCGGCGGCGGCCCGCTGGTGGCTGGCTGCCGCGAAGGCGTCCTGCTCCTCGCGAGTGATGCCGTGCTTGCCGCCGAGCCGCTCGGTGGACTCGCCCATCGAGCAGCAGTCCCAGGCGTCGCTGAGCCCGTCGTGCGCCATGTGGTCCTTGACCACCACGTCGCCGTACTTGTAGCCGGTGCGCTGGCCCATCAGCAGGTGCGGGGCGTTGGTCATCGACTCCATGCCGCCGGCCACCACGATGTCGAACTCGCCGGCGCGGATCAGCTGGTCGGCCAGGGCGATGGCGTCCAGGCCGGAGAGGCAGACCTTGTTGATGGTCAGCGCCGGCACCGACATCGGCACGCCGGCCTCCACCGCGGCCTGCCGCGCCGGGATCTGACCGGCCCCGGCCTGCAACACCTGCCCCATGATCACGTACTGGACCTGGTCCGGGCTGACGCCGGCCCGCTCCAACGCCGCCTTGATGGCGACACCGCCGAGCTTGGTGGCCGGGAGGTCCTTGAGGTTGCCCAGCAGGCGCCCCATCGGGGTCCGCGCGCCGCTGACGATCACCGAAGCCATGCCTGCCTCCGAAGGGGGTGCCGAACTGTTCAAGGGGGGTGCCGAGCTGTACGCCTTAACGATTATTCGGTCAGACTAACGCCATGGCTGAGAACTCCCCCGCCGAGCCCGGTGCGGACTACGTCACAGACATCGGGCTTCGCAAGATTGACCACGTCGGGATCGCCGTGGCCGACCTGGACGCCGCGATCGACTTCTACCAGCGGACGTTCGGGATGCGCTGCGTACACGTCGAGACGAACGAGGAGCAGGGCGTCCGCGAGGCGATGCTGTCCGTCGGCCCGACCACCGACGGCGGCTGCGTGCAGCTGCTCGCACCGCTGACCCCGGAGTCGACGATCGCCAAGTTCCTGGACCGGAGCGGGCCGGGCGTCCAGCAGGTCGCGTACACCGTGGTAGACGTCGACGCGGCCTGCGCGGCGCTGCGCGAGCGGGGGATGCGACTCCTCTTCGAGACCCCGCGCCGCGGCACCGCGGACAGCCGGATCAACTTCGTCCACCCGAAGGACGCCGGCGGCGTCCTCGTCGAACTGGTGGAGCCCGCCCCGACCCCCCACTGACCCCCCACGCCCCCACGATCCTCCACACCCATCGCCCCGCCCGCACCCCCCACGCCCCACCCCGCACCCCGCACCCCGCACAACGTCGGGGATGTTGCTGCCTCAAGCGCGTCGGAGGCAGCAACACCCCCGAACGTGCTGCCTCTGCGAGGGCGGGAGCCGTGGGTGCGGGTGGCGCGGATCGGGGTTCGCGCGCACGTCAGTGCGCGGTTGGCGCGCTGGTCGGACACCTTCACGCATCGGCGGATGCAGTTTTTCACAGAGGACTTCCGGGCCTAGCTACCGTTCAGTAACGTCCGGCCCCACCGGAGCGCGACTGGTGCGGGATGTGTCGAATGCCGACATGGCGGTCGTGTCCACCGGCGCCGACGATGGCAGCACCCGGGCCCGTGCGGGTGCGGATGAACCGGAGGTCACCGTGCAGGACATCCTCGAAGCGATCATGGCGGCGGAGGAATCGAACGATCCGGACCGCGAGCTCGCCGGCGTCGCCGGGCTGCCCGTACCGGAGAGCTACCGGGGCGTGGTGGTCCGCGCCGAGGAGTCCCGGATGTTCGACGGCATGGCCACCCGCGACAAGGACCCCCGCAAGGCGCTGCACGTGCAGGAGGTGCCGACGCCGGAGCTGGGGCCGGGCGAGGCGCTGGTCGCGGTGATGGCCAGCGCGATCAACTACAACACCGTGTGGACCAGTATCTTCGAGCCGCTGCCCACGTTCAGGTTCCTCCAGCGCTACGGCCGGGTCTCCGAGCTGACCCGTCGGCACGACCTGCCGTACCACGTGGTCGGCTCGGACGCTGCCGGCGTGGTGCTGCGCGTCGGGCCCGGGGTGACCCGCTGGGCACCCGGCGACGAGGTGGTCGCGCACTGCCTCTCCGTCGAGCTGGAGGACGCGGCCGGGCACGACGACACCATGCTCGACCCGCAGCAGCGGATCTGGGGGTTCGAGACCAACTTCGGTGGGCTGGCCGAGATGGCCGTGGTCAAGGCCAACCAGCTGATGCCGAAGCCCCGGCACCTGAGCTGGGAGGAGGCGGCCAGCCCCGGGCTGGTCAACTCCACCGCGTACCGGCAGCTCGTCTCGCACCACGGGGCCAACATGAAGCAGGGTGACGTGGTGCTGATCTGGGGCGCCTCCGGTGGCCTCGGCGGCTACGCCACCCAGATGGCGCTCAACGGCGGCGCGATCCCGGTCTGCGTCGTCTCCTCGCCGGAGAAGGCCGAGCTGTGCCGCCGGATGGGCGCGGAGCTGGTCATCGACCGGGCCGCCGAGGGTTTCTGCTTCTGGAAGGACGAGGAGACCCAGGACCCGGACGAGTGGCGGCGCTTCGGCGAGCGGATCCGCGAGCTGACCGGCGGCGAGGACCCGGACATCGTCTTCGAGCACCCGGGTCGGGAGACGTTCGGCGCCAGCGTCTTCGTGGCCCGGCGCGGCGGGACCATCGTCACCTGCGCGTCCACCAGCGGCTTCCAGCACCAGTACGACAACCGATACCTGTGGATGCACCTCAAGCGGATCGTCGGCAGCCACTTCGCCAACTACCACGAGGCGTGGCAGGCCAACCGTCTCATCGCGCTCGGCAAGGTGCACCCGACGGTCTCCCGCACCTATCCGCTGGAGCGCACCGGCCAGGCCGCGTACGAGGTGCACCGCAACGCCCACCAGGGCAAGGTCGGGGTGCGGTGCCTCGCGCCCACCGACGGGCTGGGCGTACGCGACGGGGAACTGCGCGCGCAGCACGAGGACGCGATCAACCGATTCCGGGGGCACTGAGCCGACGCCGCCGACTGGACGGCGGTGACCTGGTCACCGGCCGGACGGATGAGCACCGGGTGGCCATTGTGGTGCTCGGCATTGTTCTTCCATCCCATTAGCGCAGGGCCGGCCTGGGACCGAAGAAAGGGCCGCGGGGTTACCTCGGGGCCCTTTTCCGGATCACACCGCGTGGCGTCCGCGCCGCCCGGGACCTGCCAAGATCGCCGGTTGGCCCGGCCCTGCCCAACGCGGAAGTTGACCATGCAAAGAGGGCATGAAAGCTCCGCACCGCTCTTGCGAACCACCCTGGGGCGTCTGCCAGTATGTCCCAATGCCCCAGCAGCAGTCCTCCCCTCTCGCGTTCTTCGATAACGCGAACTCGCAGCCAGATTTCACCGTGGGCCTGCGCGGATACAACACTCACCAGGTCGATGACTTCCTCGGCCGGATGACCGCCGCGCTCACCCAGTCCGAGCAGGCCCGTGCCGAGGCCGAGCAGCGGATGAACGACGCCCAGCGTCGGCTCCGCCAGGCAGAGCAGCGCATGAGCGCGCTGGAGCAGAAGCTCACCGACACGAACAAGCAGCTCGAAGAGAACAACCGGCCCACCCTCTCCGGGCTCGGCACCCGCGTCGAGCAGATCCTCCGGCTCGCCGAGGAGCAGGCCAACGACCACCGCAACGAGGCCAAGCGCGAGTCCGAGGGCATCCTCTCCGCCGCCCGCCTCGAGGCTCGCGAGATCACCGACAAGGCACGCGCCGAGGCCGCCGCCATGAAGGCGAGCGCCGAGCGTGAGGCGGGCAACCTGCGGACGGCCGCCGAGCGCGAGGCCGCCGAGGTTCGGGTGCAGGCCCGTCGTGAGGCCGACACGCTGCGCGCGGACGCCGACCGCGAGACCAAGCAGCTGCGTACCGTCACCGCGCACGAGGTGGCCGAGCTGAAGTCGACTGTCGAGCGGGAGGTGGCCACCCTCCGGGCCACCGCCGAGCGCGAGATCACCCAGCAGCGGGCGAAGGCCGCCCGCGAGGCTGAGGAGAAGCGCGCCGAGGCGACCAAGCTGCTGACCGACGCACGGGACAAGCGCGACAAGGACCTCCAGGCTCTGGAGCTCCAGCTCGCCGAGCGGCGCGAAAAGGCCGAGCGCGAGGAGTCCGAGCGCCACGCCGCCCAGGTCGCGCAGACCCAGAAGCTGGTCAGCGAGGCCGAGCAGCGGGCCCGGGCCGCGCAGGAGCGCGCCAAGGAGATCGAGCAGCGCGCCGAGGCTCGCCGGGTCGAGTCGGAGCGCAACGCCGCCGAGACGGTGGACAAGGCCAAGGCGCACTCGGAGAAGACGCTCAACGAGGCCAAGGCCGAGTCGCAGCGCCTGCTCACCGAGGCCCGCACGGAGGCAGAGCTGACCACGCAGGCCGCCCGCCGCGAGGTCGAGGACCTCACCCGGCAGAAGGACGCGGTCACCTCGCAGCTGGGTCAGATGCTCTCCGGGCTCGCCGGCATCGTTCCGGGAGTGCCGGCTGCGGCGGCTCCGGCGGCCAAGCCGGAGGCCAAGAAGACCGACGGCGGTCAGGACCGGGTTCCCGCGGAGACCGCTGGCTGACGCGTGGCGTAGGTGGGGCATCGACGGCGCGAGGTGACACCGGGTGACCGGTTGCACCTCGCGCCGTATGCGTTTCCCAGTTCGTGGACCGCGTCGCTCGAAACGGAGTGAAGTAGCTCGCACAAGGCCCGTCCGTATCGCCCCAGCAGGGTCCGATGCGTGTGAGGATGGGGGCATGTCGCACGGCGAGGAACTGTTCGCTCTCGGCGGGGACGTGACGACGGAGCCCAGCTTCGAGTCCGCCCTGCGGGGATATGACCGGAAACAGGTCGCGCGCTATGTCGCACGTGCCGAGCACGAGATCGAGACCCTCACCGCCGAGCGAGAACAGGCGTACACACAGATCCACAAGCTCGCCGGCCAGGTCGAGGTGCTCCAACGTGACCTGACCCAGGTGCGCAAGCAGATGAACGTGGTGGACAAGGCCTCGTTCAAGCACCTCGGGCCGCTCGTCGACTCGATCCTCAGCCAGGCCGAGGAGTTGGCCGAGCAGATCGTCGCCGACGCCAACGTGGAGATCGAGGCCCGTCGCGCCGCTGCCGAGCACATCATCGACGAGGCCCGCGAGCAGGCCGACCGGGCACTGAAGGACTTCGAGATCGCCCTCGCCGCGCGGCGCGCGGAGGAGGAGCGGCACAGCGCCGCACAGCGGGCCGAGGCGGAACAGACCCTGCGGTCGGCCCGGGACGAGTCGGCGCAGCTGCGCAAGACGGCACAGGACGCGCTGGCCAAGGCCCAGCAGGAGGCCACCCAACTCCGGGACACCGCCAAGGAGATCCACACCCGGGCCCAGCAGGAGTCGACCAAGCTGCGCGAGACGGCTCGCGAGACGCTGGCCAACGCCCGGCAGGAGGCCAGCGACCTACGCGACGCGGCCAAGGAGGTGCACGCCAAGGCACTCCAGGAGGCCAAGCGCCTCACCGACACCGCCACCGAGGCGGGCCGGGCCACGCACGCCAAGGCGCAGCAGGAGGCCAAGCAGATCATCGACGACGCGTCGATGGCGGGCCGGGCCACCCGCGCCAAGGCGCAGCAGGAGGCGGAGCGGCTGACCACGCAGGCGTCCGAGTCGGCCAAGCGCAACCGCGCCGAGACCGAGGCGTACGTGCAGCGGATGCGCGCCGAGACCGAGGCGTACGTCAAGCACACCCGGGAGCAGACCCAGCAGGAACTGGGCGCGTGGCGGGCCGGGGTGGAGCAGGAGGTCAACTCCCGGCGGGAGGCTGCCGACCGGGAGCTGGAGCAGCGGCGGACCGCCGCCGAGCAGGAGTACGCCAGGCACCGCGACGAGCTGGACAAGCAGCACACGTCCCGCCAGCAGGAGCTGGAGGCGGGCTTCACGTCCCGCCAGCAGGAGCTGGAGGCGGGCTTCACCGGCCGCCGCGACGAGTTGGAGACCGAGTACACCGGCCGTAAGAACGAGCTGGAGACCGCGTACACCGCTCGTCGGGACGAGCTGGAGACCGAGTACACGGCCCGCAAGAACGAGATCGAGCAGGGCGCGGCCGGGGTCCTCCAGGCGGCCGAGCAGGACGCGGCGGCTCTGCGCCAGCGGGCCGAGGCGGAGGCCACCGAGTTGCTGAGCCGGGCCCGGACCGAGGCCGACGACAAGCGCCGCGAGGCCGACGAGCATGTCGCGTCCTCACGTCGGCAGTTCGAGGAGTACGCGGCCACCACCCAGCAGCACCTGGCCACCACGCAGCAGCACCTGGCAGCCACCCAGCAGGAGGCGGCGGCAGGTCGGCAGCAGCTCGCCCAGGTGATGCTGGACATCGCCCAGGCCCAGCAGCAACTCGCGGACCTGCGGCAGGAGACCTGGAAGGCCCGGCAGGAGTCCGACGACCTCCAGCGGCAGATGGCCGAGGTGCGGTTGCAGAACGTCGCCGGCCCGATCGACGGTCCGACCGCGCCGACGGCCGGGGACTCCGCGAGCGGCAGCGCAACCGGCGACGACGACGGCGTCACCGTCTCCGGCACGCCGGCCGGGTCGGGTGCGGCCACCGGCCTCAAGGCCGAGCCCGCCGACACCAGGCAGCCGGTGAACGCCAACGCGGAGGACGCCGGCCAACCGGCGGCTCGTCCGGTGGCCGAACCGGTGACCACTGTCGACGGGGGCACGGCCAGCGCCGGGGTGGACGGCGAACCGACAGTCGCCGCCGTCCCGGGGGTGGGTGGCCGGGACGCCAAGCCCACCAAGATCACCAGCACCGGTGAGAACGGCAAGCGTCCCACCAAGCCGACCACCGACGAGCGCAGCGCCAAGCCCAGCAAGGTCACCATCGAGAAGGACTGACCCAGGGCGCGAGCTTCGAGATCTTGGACAGTTTCCGTTACGCGATGACGGAAACTGTCCAAGATTCATATGTGGGTCGGCTTGCGCAGGTCTGGGGTGGGGGTCCAGCCGGCTACGACGAGCGCGCGCCGCACGGTGTCGGCGACCTCGTCGGGGCGGGCTCGGACCAGCCAGGCCGGAAAGCGCAGAATCCGGTCGCCGCTGGTCCACACGTCGTTCTGCCGACGCATGTCGTCCGCCCACTGCCGGGCGTCCATGTGGTGAGCGCCGTCGATCTCGACCTGCACACGCCACTGTCGCCAGTAGGCGTCCAGCCAGCGGTTGCGGCCCGCCGCGTCGACCCGCCGCTCCTGTAGGTCGGGTAGGGGCAGGCGATGCCGCCGGCAGAGGCGCAGGAAGTCGATCTCGGAGAGCGCCTCCGCACCACCGGCGATATCACGGACCGTCTGTTGGATCAGGCGTCGGCGGGGCGCTCGGGGCAGGACGTCGAGCGCCGCCTGCAACTCCTCGGGGAGGACGCGACGCTGCTGACAACCGGCCGCCAGCACCCCCTGCGCCTCGTCCACGCTGACCGCCCATCCCGCCGCGTCGATGAGCGCCCTGGCCGTCGTGGTGCGCGGCGGACGGGCGAGTTGACGGTGCGAGTCCGGCAGCACCGACGTGCGATGCACGAGCACTGCGGGCATGTCGATCGGGAGCCGGCGCAGGGAGGTCCGCGCGGCACGGCGGACGGCCGGCACCAGCACGTGCAGCGGTTCGCGGCGCAGCCCGCGTACCCCCGCTTCGGTGGCGGCAGTTGCCCCGGCCAACATCGCCCCTGGTCCGGCTGCCAGCACCGCCACCCAGAGTTGCTGGTCGCGGCTCAGTCGACCGTTCCCGGTCGAAACGACGCCGCGGCAGATCGACCGCCACCGACCGGAGCGGATCCGCCCACGTACCGTCCCCTCGCTGAGCAAACTGGAGACCTGTGCGGTCGTGAGCACGCCCGCCTGCTCGAAGGCAAGCCAGTCGAGTGCGTCGGCGTCGTCGGCAGGCAACATCCGAACAGCCTTCACGCCGGAAGGCCGCCACTCCACCAGATCTTGGACAGTTGCCGTCCACGCGCAACGGATACTGTCCAAGATCTGCGCGTGGTGCGGCGCCTAGGGTCCGTCCGGGTCGATGACCGGGCGGCGGAACGGGCCCCACGCCACGAAGCGTTCGAACAGCTCCCGGGGTGCCGGCCCGTCGTAGGGATTGAGCTGGTACAGGTCGTGCGCCGCCTCGTGGTAGAGCCCGGCGAGATAGATGGTCAACGCCGCCGGATCGCTGTCGAACTCCGCCTTGAGCAGCAGCCGGGCGTCCGCGCAGGGCCACGGCAGGCCGTCGGCCCGGCAGCACCACATGGGTCGCAGCGGGGTGTGCGGCGTCCGCGCGCCGCAGGGTCGGGGAAACTGGGGGTACGGCCCGAGCCGCGGCTGGGGCAGCCCCGACACCGGGGTACGCGCCCTGCCACCCGAATGCGGACCCGGCGGCGTGCAGCCGGTGGACAACCGCCACACCGGGGTACGCGCTCTGCCACCCACGTGCGGACCGGGCGGCGCGCAGCCGGTGGACCTCCACGTGGGCGACATGACGGTGGCGGGCAGCGACCGGCCGACAGAGCGAGACGTGGGCGTGAGCATGGGGTTGCCTCCTCGACTGGGGCGCGGTCGCGCCGAGGTGAGGGCGGCGGGCCTGCGCGGTGGAAACCGGAGCGGTCCGGGACGAGCCGGTACGTGACAGTCTGCTGATGACACCGCTACGGTCGGAAGGCATCGACGGCTCCGGTGGGGCGACTGCGGTGACGACGTGACCCGCCGGGCCGACCGGTGGAGGCGACCCCCGAACTGCGGAGGCACTGTGGAAGGCGACGCCGCGCCGACAGCCGACATGATCCGTGCCCAGTTGCGCCGGCTACGGACCGCCGCCGGGATGAGCCAGGAGGACTTCGGTCGGCTGGTGCACTACTCCGGCTCGATGGTGTCCGCCCTGGAGCTGGGGCAGCGTCCACTGGACCGCCTCTTCCTGGCCCGCGCCGACGAGGTGCTGACCACCGGTGGTCTGCTCGTCTACCTGCTCAAGCTCGCCGAGCGCGACGGCCAGCCGAGCTGGTTCCGACCCTGGCTGGACGCCGAGCGCAGCGCCCGCCAACTGCGCTGCTTCCAGCCCACGCTCATCCCCGGTCTGCTTCAGACGGAGAACTACGCCCGCGCGGTGATCCGCTGCGATGACCTTCTCAGCGACGACGAGGTGGAACGAAGGGTCCACGCCCGCCTCGACCGCCAGTCGCTGCTGGTCCAGCCGGAACCTCCGCAGTTCGTCGCGGTCGTCGACGAGCTGGTGCTCCGACGCGACGGTGAGGACGTCCAAGCGCTGATGGCCGAGCAGATCACCCACCTCATCGCCAGCGTGGAACGCCCACACATCAGCCTGCACGTCATTCCGGCAGAGACGGGGCTGCACGTCGGCCTGTCGGGACCGTTCAATCTGGCCAGAGGCGCCGACGGTGGTTGGGTGGGGCACATGGAGCACCAGATTGACGGTCTCGTGGTCGATGGTGACCATGAGGTGGCTACGCTGCTGGCGCGCTGGGAGATGATCAGAAATCGCGCTCTCTCCCGCCGCCAGTCGATCGACCTGATGAAGGAAGTTGTGACGGAATGGACCTGACCGGCGCAGACTGGCGTACGTCGAGCCGAAGCGGCAACGGGGAGTGCGTCGAGGTGGCGGACAATCTGCCCGGGGTGGTGGGCGTGCGGGACAGCAAGGACCCGGACGGCCCGGTCCTGGTCTTCGCGCCAGCCGCCTGGCGGGCGTTCGTCGCCGTCGCCGGTCGACCCACCGCCTGACCCGGGAGGTCCTGGTGCCGCAGCGAGGCCCGTCAGCCGGTGACCCGGACAAGCCGGAAGGGCCGACAGACAAGCCGACCGGCCCCCCGGACACACCGGCCGATCCCCCGCCGACCGCGCCGGCCGAGGTGCCGCCTCCGGTGCCGGTCCCCGCGCCGGGGATCGACCCGGACGAGCCACCGGCTGTCCCGTCCGGGAAGTTCGGCACCCCGGGGCGCCCGTTACGTCGCAGCAGCTTCCTGATCGGCTTCACGGGTGCGCTGGGCGTGCTGCTGGCGTACACCCTGTATCTGGGGATTCGCAATGCCGGCGGCATCCTGGTGCTGGTGGTGATCGCGCTCTTCCTGGCGGTCGGTCTCAACCCGGCGGTGGTCCGACTGCGCCGCTGGGGTGTGCCGCACGGCCTGGCGGTGGCGTTCGTGGCGTTGACGGTGGTGCTGCTGCTCTGCGGCGGCGTCGTCGCGCTGGTCCCGCCGATCGTCACCCAGTCGGGGCAGTTCATCGACCAGATTCCCAGCCTGCTCGACGAGCTGCGCCGCAATCCGACGGTCAACGATCTGGTGGAGCGGTACGACGTGGTGGAGCGCGTGCAGGGCGCGGCCAACGCGGAGACTGTCGGCCGGGCGCTGGGCGGGGTGCTCGGTGGGGCCCAACTGATCTTCGGCACGGTGTTCCGGACGCTCACCGTGCTGGTGCTGACAATCTACTTCCTGGCCTACTTCAACAAGCTGCGCGCCCTGGGCTACGCGCTGGTGCCCCGCTCGCGACGGGAGCGGGTGCAGCTGATCGGCGACGAGATCCTGGCCAAGGTGGGCGCCTACATGGTCGGCGCGTTGAGCATCGCGGTCCTGGCCGGGGCGATCACCTTCGTGTTCGCGCTGATCGTCGGGCTGCCGTACCCGTTCGCGTTGGCGGTGGTGGTCGCGGTGACCGACCTGATCCCGCAGATCGGCGCGACCCTGGGCGCGGTGATCGTGAGCCTGGTCGGCTTCGCCGCCGACCTGCCCACCGGCATCGCCTGCGCGGTGTTCTTCCTCGTCTACCAGCAGGCCGAGAACTACCTGATCTACCCGAAGGTGATGCGGCGCTCGGTCGAGGTCAACGAGGTGGCGGCCCTGCTCGCCGCGCTGCTCGGAGTGGCGCTGCTGGGTGTGGTGGGCGCGCTGATCGCCATCCCCACGGTGGCCGCGCTGCAACTGATCCTGCGCGAGGTGGTGCTGCCCCGCCAGGAGAGAGGGTGACCGTCAGTCGCCCGGCTGCGGCACCGGCGTGTCCGCGAACGACGCGACCGTCCGGTCGGCGTACGCGCTGACGTCGCCGGCCTCCATCGGGCCGTCCCAGGTCCTCGGCAGTGGCACCTCGACGGCGGGGTTGACCCGCCGGACGATCTCGTCGAGCACCGTCTCCGCGTCACCGACCCAGAGGTGCTTGGCGCCGGGCACCCCGACCACCTCGGCGTGCGGCACCGCACCGAACCGCTCCCGCGCCTCGGTCGGCCGCAGGTAGTCGTCGAACTCCGGCACGAGCGCCGTCAACGGCCGCTCCGAGGCGGCCCAGGTGGCCAGGTCCTCCGGGGTCGAGAAGCGCAGCGGCGGGGAGAGCAGGATCGCCCCGGCGATCGCCGGGTCGCAACCGTACTTGAGGGCCAGGTCGGTGCCGAACGACCAGCCGACGAGCCAGATGTCGGGCAGCTCGGCGAACTCGGCGTACTCGATGGCGGCGGCCACGTCGTACCGCTCGCCCACCGCACGGTCGAACTCGCCCTCGCTGGTGCCGCGCAGGCTGCTGGTGCCCCGGGTGTTGAACCGCAGCACCGCCAGGTCGGCCAGCGCGGGCAACCGCCAGGCCGCCTTGCGGAAGACGTGGCTGTCCATCATCCCGCCGTGGGTGGGCAGCGGGTGCAGGCAGACCAGGGTGGCCACCGGCGGCCGGTCGGCCGGCAGCGCCAACTCGCCGACCAGCCGCAGACCGTCGGCGGTGTGCAGCTCGATGTTCTCCCGGCGGCCGGGCAGGATCGACGAGGCGCGGATCGCTGTGCTCACCGCCCAAGTCTGTCGCGAAACCGCCGCCGCCGCCCACCCAGGCACGAACAGGGTGATCCAGGTCGCTCAGTGGATCGGTCAGTAGCGCGGCGTGCCCCGGCCGCGCTGCACCGCCGGGCCGCGCCGCTCCCGGGCGCGCCAGCAACCGCTGTGCCAGTGCCGCCGGTCGGTCAGGTCACCCAGGCCGTCCGCCGGCCAGGCCACCAGGTGCGCCACCCCGGGTCGGATCTCCTGGTCACAGCCGGGGCAACGGTACGTCTTGACCGACGCGCCCGCGCCGATCCCGCGTACCTGCCAGGCGCCGTCGGTCCACTGCTGCACCGAGGCGACGCCCTGCCGGACCCGATCGGCGTCCAGGTTGGCGTTCTCGTCCCGGCGAGGGCGATTGCGACGGGGGCTCACAGTCACCAAGCGTACGGTCCGTTCGGCGCGACGGCCCGGGGCGGTCACCAGGTGTCGGGCTGGTCGAGGTGTTCGGCGACCTGCGCCCCGAGGAGCACCGTCGTCGCCTCCGCCTCGCTGAAGCTCCGTTCGTGGTTGAACGCCGCGAACAGTTGGGCCTGCGGGATGTCCAGAAGTTCCAGCCGTGCGCCGGACGGATCGAAGGAGGGATCGTAGTAGGCCGGTCTGCCGCCGATGCTCCGGTTCGCCGGTGGCTTGGCCGTCAGCGCGGTGCCGGCGTACTGGAACTCGACAGACATCCCTCTGAGCTGGTTGTCGGTGACGCGCAGCACCACCGCGTACGCCGCCGGGAAGGTGCCCACGAAACTCGAACAGGCGAAGGTCTCGGCACCGGTCGGCAGGTCGGTCAACCGGACCGGACCGGCGCACCGGTACGCCTGATCGAGCCGCAACGCGGCGGCGGCCTCGTGCAGCGGGCCCTCGTCCGTGCCGGGCACGCTGGCGCCGGCGTACACCCCGGGGGCCGGTTGCCAATAACGTCGCCAGATCGGCACGTTGTCCGGCCCGACGGCGCGGACCACTGTGCCGTCGTAGAGGTTGGCGGCGGGGCCGTCCAACGACGGCATGTTCCAGGCACCGGTGGATCGCAGCACGTCGGCCGAGGTCAGTTCGACGGTGACCGTCCGGCCACCAATGTCGATCTTGGCGGTCTCCTTGCCGCCGCCGACGTTCCACTCCAGGAACCGGGGGCCGCCCGAGGTGAGGCCGATGTGCAGCAGGGCGGGGTCCCTGCCGATCCGGTCGGGCCGTGCCGCCGCACCCGGAGCGCCGTCGACCGACGGCGGCAGGAAGGCGACAGTGGTCTCGGCCAGGCCGGGAGTGACAGTGTGACCGAGGCCGGGCAGGCGACCGGTCGGCCCGACGGCCACACCGGCACCGAGCAGCGCGACCACACCCAGTGTGCAACCGGCGGCGACCCGTCGCCGACGGACCCGGGTACGCCCCCGGCGCACCGAGCCGACCAGCAGTCGGTCCCCGTCCACCGGCCCCTCGGCGTGTTCCCGCAGCGTCAGGACGATCCGCTCGTCGAGGTCTGTCATGGTCGGCTCCCGTTCGTGGTCGGGGCACCGCAGCGCTCCCGCAGGTTGGCGAGCGCCCGCATCGCGTGGGTGCGGACGGTGACCGGCGAGCAGTCCAGGATCTGGGCGATCGTCGTGTCGTCGAGGTCCTCGTAGTAGCGCAGCACCAGCACCGCGCGCTGGCGGTCGGGCAGGTCGAGGATCAGCCGCCACATCTCGTCCCGGTCCGCCGCCTCGCCGCCGAGGTCGCCACGGTGCGGCCGGTCGGCGAAGGTGTCGACGACCAGCTCACGGCTCGACCGGCGACGCCACCAGGAGTTGTTGGCGTTGACCAGCATGCGGCGCACGTACACGTCGGGCCGGTCGGCGCGGGCGATCCGGCGCCACTGCACGTACGCCTGGGACAGCACCTCCTGGGTGAGGTCCTCGGCCCGGTGGGCGTCACCGGTCAGCAACCGGGCGAGCCGGACCAGCGCCGGGCCCCGGCTGCTGACGTACTCCTCGAAGGTCACACCCTGCAGACGCCGTCGGCACCCTCCGGCGTTGACCGGTCAGCGGTGCGAGTGGTCGCGGAAGCCTCGGCGGGTCTTGCGGCCCAGGTAGCCGGCGGTGACCAGGTGTTCCAACAGCGGCGCGGGCGCGAAGCCGGGCTCGCGCAGCTCCAGGTAAAGCTCGCGCTGGATGGCCAGCGAAACGTCCAACCCGACCACGTCGAGCAGCTCGAACGGGCCCATCGGGTAGCCGCAGCCCAGCTTCATGGCGTGGTCGATGTCGTCGGCCGTCGAGTAGCTGGCCTCCAACATCTTCACCGCGTCGTTCAGGTACGGGAAGAGCAGCGCGTTGACGATGAACCCGGACCGGTCGCCGCAGACCACGCCGGTCTTGCCGAGCGCGGCGCAGACCGCGCGGGCGGTGGCGGTGGTCTCCGGTGAGGTGCGGATGGTGCGGACCACCTCGACCAGCGGCATGACCGGCGCCGGGTTGAAGAAGTGCAGCCCCACCACGTCGGCCGGCCGCTGGGTGGCCATCGCCACGTCGATCACCGGCAGCGAGGAGGTGGTGGTCGCCAGCACGACGCCCGGCTTGCAGATCTCGTCGAGGCTCGCGAAGAGGGCCTTCTTGACGCTCAACTCCTCGACCACCGCCTCGACCACCAGGTCGACGTCGGCGAGGTGGTCCAGCGTGGCCGACCAGGTGATCCGGCCGAGCGCGGCGTCCCGGTCGTCCTCGGTGAGCCTGCCCCGCACCACGCCCTTGTTCAGCGAGGTCTTCACGGCCTCGCAGACCGTCGCGGACTTCTCCACGCCACGGGTCACCGAGACGACCTCGTAGCCGGCCTTCGCGAAGACCTCGATGATCCCGGTGGCCATCGTCCCGGAACCCACAATGCCGATCTTGGTGATGGCGCGCGTGCCGCCGGCGACCGCGGTGTCCGTGGCCAGCGGCGTCGTCTCATCGGGTACGACCTTCGGCGAGCCGGGCCGCTCGTAGGTGTAGAAACCCCGACCCGACTTCCGGCCGAGCAGCCCTGCCGTCACCATCTGCTTGAGCAGTGGCACCGGGGCGTGTCGGCGGTCCCGGCCACCGCGCCGGTACATGGTGTCCAGGATCTCGTACGCGGTGTCCAGACCGATCAGGTCCATCAGCGCCAGCGGGCCCATCGGCAGGCCGCAGCCGAGCTTCATGGCGGCGTCGATGTCCTCCCGCGTCGCGTAGTGCGACTCGACCATGCCGACCGCGTGGTTGAGGTAACCGAAGAGCAGCGCGTTCGCGATGAAGCCGGCCCGGTCGTTGATGGTGACGTCGACCTTGCCGAGCCGGGCGCAGAGCGCCTCGACGTCGGCGACCACCTCGGGCGAGGTGACGACGGTGCGGACCACCTCGACCAGCTTCATCACCGGCGCCGGGTTGAAGAAGTGGATGCCGATCACCTGGTTGGGCCGGCTGGTGGCCACCGAGATCTCGGTGACGCTCAGCGAGGAGGTGTTGGTGGCGAGGATGGTCTCCGGCCGACAGACCCGGTCCAGCTCCGCGAAGATCCGCTGCTTGAGGTCCAGGTGCTCGGGCACCGCCTCGATGACCAGGTCGACGGAGTGCAGGGCGTTCAGCCCGACCGCGAAGTGCACCCGCTCGTGCAGGGCGTCGCGGTCCGCCGCGGCGAGCTTGCCCTTGGCCACCGCCCGGTCGGTGGAGCCGGTGAGGGTGGCCCGGCCGCGCTCCAGCGCCGGCTCGGAGATCTCCACGGCCACGACGTCGATGCCGTTGCGGGCGAAGACCTCGACGATGCCGGCACCCATGGTGCCCAGCCCCACCACGCCCACGGTGCTGAAATCGCGCGCCACGACCGGCCTCCCCAGAGACTCCGCACGGCCACTGAACGGCCGCTAAGGTTATGCGCGCGAGTCTGCCACGTGACGATGGGTTGTCGAGACGCCGTGGCATATTTCACCCACGGCGCAGCCGCCCGCCTAGGTGGTCGCCGTGCTGGTCAGGGCGAGCAGCTCCGCGACGAACTCCGTCGGACGTTCCAGGTGCGGGCTGTGCCCACAGCCGGGCAACACCACCTCGTGGTACGCCCCACCTTCCGCCGCGTACCGCTCCAGCACCGCGCGGGTCTGTCCGACCATCGGCTGCGGAGGACAGACCTCCTCGCCCGGCCAGCCGGGCACCACACCCAGCGAACCCAGGTACGCCAGGTCGAACAGTGAGGTGTCCGAGACGATGACGTCGGCGTCTCCGCGTACCCAGGCGATCGGGGGTTTCTCGGCGACGGCCACCAGGTCGTCGGCGACCCGGAACCAGGTCGGCGCGAGCGCGTTGAGCACGCCACGCTCCCCCGGCGCGGTGCCGGGCCAGTTGTCCGAGGGCACCGCCGTGCCCGGGTAGTTGTCGTCCCCGGTGGCGGTGGAGAGCACGGTGTCCAGCAGCAGGTCCTCGTCAGCGCCGAGCGAGGCGGGATCGGCCACATAGGTGGCTCGCAGCACGCCGCGGGGGCTGGCCGGCGCGTCCACGCCCCGGTCGCCGGCCGCGAGCCGGGCGACGAAGTCCTGATTGGCGGTGCCGGCGCCGGTGCCGGCGAAGTCGGGGGTGGTCGGCGTGCCGATCAGGTCACGGGTGCCGCCGAACCCGTACGGGGAGACGGGCGCTGCGAGCAGCAGCGCGCCCACCCGGTGCGGATGGTCGACCAGCAGGCGCATCGCCACTCCGCCACCGAGGGAGTGCCCGACCACCACCGGGCGGGCGTCGGCCGCGAAGAGCGTTCTGTCGTCCAGCAGAGCGGCCACGTCGTCGGTGAAGTCCCGCAGGCCCCGGGTGGCGTCCACCGGGGCGGTCGCGGAGTCGCCGTACCCGCGCAGGTCGGGGGCGACCACCCGCTGCGTCGGTGGCAGGCGGCGGACCAGCGGTTCCCAGAACAGCGCGGACGAGCAGTTGCCGTGGATCAGCAGCACCGGAGTGCCGTCGGTCGGGCCGGCCACGCGTACCGCCTGGGTGATGCCGTTCGCCGTCACGATCCGCTGCTCGGTCTCCATCCGCGGCATGCTGCCACGCTCGACCCCGACGATCCAGGTGTCCGACAACCATCCGGGGAGCGCCCCGGGTGTGGGCGGCGCTTACCGTCGCGTGCCCGGCGGCGTCGCCAACGGCAGCGGCAGCGTCGGTCGGACGTCGCGCCGGGACGGGCCGAAGCTGAGACCCACCGGATCGGTGAGCGCCACTCCGGGATCGAACAGGCGCAGCTCGGTACGGCCCAACCGGATCACGTCGCCGTCGGAGAGCAACTCCACCTGGGTGATCCGACGGTCGTTGAGCCAGGTGCCGTTGGTCGAACCCAGGTCCCGCAGGGACAGGCCCTCCGGGGCCAGCCACACCTCGGCGTGGCGGCGACTCAGGTGCGGGTCGTTGATGACCACGTGACCGGTCGGCGCGCGACCGATCACCTGCGGTTCGGTTCGCACTCGGAAGCTCGCCCCGCGCATCGGCCCACCCGCGACCGTCAACAGCGGCATCAGTTCCGGATGTTCCTCCATGGACAGTCAGCCCTCCACCCCACACCGTTACTCCGCGCGTCAGCCTGCCACCAGACGGTAATCGTCAATACCGACCGGCCGGTCAGCCTCTCGTCACCTCCCGGCCACCTGCCGTTCGACGATTCGGGCGAAAGGTTTTCGACACCACTGCCCTGACCTGCACTGATCAACGATCGGTCCGGGCTGCGCGACTCCCGTCGGGACTCCTCGAATCGCCAGCTACCAGCGAGTAATTTTCGGGTCTAGACTGCCGCACATGACGGCTGTGCATGTCCCGGGCATCCCGATCATCGAGGCGGGTCAACTGGTGTCGACCAGCCCGGCCACCGGCGTCGAGGCCGGTCGCCTCCCCGTCGCCACCGACGCCGACGTGCGCCAGGCCGTCGACCGCGCCCGCGTCGCCGGCGAGTGGTGGGCCGGGCTCGGCTTCACCGGCCGCCGCGACCGGCTGCTGCGGTGGCGTGCCCTGCTCGCCAAGCGGATCGAGCAGTTGGCCGAGATCGTACATGTCGAGGGCGGCAAGCCGGTCGCCGACGCGATCGTCGAGATCGTCACCGCGATCGAGCACATCGACTGGGCCGCCCGCAACGCCGCCCGTGTGCTCGGCCCGCGCCGGGTGCGCTCCCGGCTCATCCTCGCCGAGTTCTCCGGGCACCTGGAATACCAGCCGCACGGCGTCATCGGCGTGATCGGGCCGTGGAACTATCCCGTCTTCACGCCGATCGGCTCCGCCGCGTACGCCCTCGCGGCCGGCAACGCGGTGGTGCTCAAGCCGAGCGAGTACACGCCCGTCGTCGGCCAGTGGCTGGTGGACAGCTTCGCCGAGGTGGTGCCCGAGCAGCCGGTGTTCACCGCCGTGCACGGTCTCGGCGACGTCGGTGCCGCGCTGTGCCGCTCCCGGGTCGACAAGCTGGCCTTCACCGGGTCCACCGCGACCGCCCGGAAGGTCATGGCCGCCTGCGCCGAGACGCTGACCCCGGTGCTGATCGAGGGCGGCGGCAAGGACGCCATGATCGTCGACGGCGACGCCGACCTGGACGCCGCCGCCGAGGCGTGCGTCTGGGGCGGCATGACCAACGCGGGGCAGACCTGCATCGGCATCGAGCGGGTGTACGCGGTCGACTCCGTCTTCGACACCTTCGTCGACAAGGTGGTGACCCGCGCCGGTCGGCTGACCGTCGGAGGAGAGGGCGCCGACATCGGCCCGATCACGATGCCGAAGCAGATCGACGTGATCCGCCGGCACATCGACTCCGCCATCGCCTCCGGCGGGCGTGCCGCACTCGGCGGTCCGACCGCGGTGCAGCCGCCGTACGTCCACCCGACAGTGCTCGTGGACGTCCCGGAGGATTCCGCCGCCGTCCAGGAGGAGACCTTCGGCCCCACGTTGACCATCAACCGGGTCCGCGACGCCGACGAGGCCGTCACACGCGCCAACGCCCTGCCGTACGGCCTGGGTGGTTCGGTCTTCGGCCGACGGCGCGCGGTGGCCATCGCGCGGCGGCTGCGCTCCGGAATGGCCTCGGTCAACTCCACCCTGACCTTCGCGGGCATGTCCACCCTGCCGTTCGGCGGGGTGGGTGACTCCGGCTTCGGGCGGATCCACGGCGAGGACGGGCTGCGCGAGTTCGGCCGGGCCAAGGCGATCACCCGACGTCGCGCCCGGTCGCTGCTGCCGTCGATGACCTTCGAACGGACGCCGACGGACATGGCCCGACTCGTCAAGGCGATCAAGGTGATGTACGGCAGGTGATTGTCGGATAACCGATCTTCAGCGAAGATCGGCGTATCCACATGTTTATGAGGCGTGGCTACGGCGGTACATTGCGTTAAATGGGCCCCAATCGATTGCGCTACCGCCTTGTCGACAGTGACCAGTCGTGGAGCGCCCGTCGCCGTCGGCACCGCTCCGACTGGCTGGCCCGCACCTTCCCCGACCTCGGGGACATGCACGTCGTCGATCTCGGCGGCCGGCTCGGCACCTGGCAACGCGCCACCGTCCGGCCGGCCCGGGTGACGGTCGTCAACCTGGAGCAGCCCCCGTCCGTGGTTCCGGACTGGGCCCACGTCGAACAGGCCGACGCCTGCGACCTGCCGGAGCACGTCACCAGGGGCAGCTACGACATGGTCTTCTCGAACTCGGTGCTGGAGCACGTGGGCGGGCACGAACGCCGGTTGCGGTTCGCCGCCTCCGTCCGCTCGCTGGCCGACCGGCACTGGGTGCAGACGCCGTACCGCTACTTCCCCATCGAGCCACACTGGATCGCGCCGGGAATGCAGTTCCTACCGGTACGACTGCGCACCGCGCTCGCCCGACGCTGGCCGCTGGGGCACAAGCCGACGCCCAGCCACGACGCCGCCATCCACCAGGTGCTCTGGACCGAGTTGCTGGACCGCTCGCAGATGCGCCACTACTTCCCCGACTCGACGATGCTCGTCGAGCGGGTCTTCGGCCTGCCCAAGTCGCTGATCGCGGTGCGCACCGGCAGCTGAGCAGCCGATCAGAACAGCGTCAGCTCGTCCTTCTCGATGCCCCGCAGCTTGTCGTAGTCCACGACCACGCACCGGATGCCCCGGTCGGTGGCGAGCACCCGGGCCTGCGGCTTGATCTCCTGCGCGGCGAAGACCCCGGCGACCGGGCTGAGCAGCGGGTCACGGTTCATCAACTCGAGATAGCGGGTCAACTGCTCCACGCCGTCGATGTCGCCGCGCCGCTTGACCTCGACGGCGACGGCACCGGAGTTGGCATCCCGGCACAGCAGGTCGACCGGGCCGATCGCCGTCATGTACTCGCGGCGGACCAGCGTGAACCCCTCCCCCAGCGTTTCGGGGTTGGCGGCCAACAGCTCCTGCAGGTGCGCCTCCACCCCGTCCTTGCGCAGGCCCGGGTCCACACCCAGCTCGTACGAGGTGTCCTGGAAGATCTCCTCCAGGGTGATCCGCAACTCCTCGCCGGCCTTGTTGACGACCCGCCACACACCGGGGGCCTCCTCCAACCGGCACGGCGGGCTCATCCAGTTCAACGGCTTGTACGCCCGGTCGTCGGCATGGATCGACACCGACCCGTCCGCCTTCACCATCAGCAACCGGGTGGCCGGCGGCAGGTGAGCCGAGAGCCGTCCGACGTAGTCCACCGAGCACTTCGCAATGACCAACCGCACCCGACGAGGGTAGCCGAGCACCCGCCGGTCGCCAGCGAGCGGCACTGGCGCGTCGATGCGATGCTGAGACCGTGTTCGAAGTTCTCACCGGCACCGGTCTCGCCGCCTCGGCAGGGCTGAACGCCTACATACCCCTGCTCATCCTCGGTCTCCTCGGCCGCTACACCGACCTGATCGACCTGCCCAGCGGCTGGACCTGGCTCGGCAACGGCTGGGTCATCCTCATCATGGCCGTGCTGCTGGCAGTGGAGATGGTGGCGGACAAGGTGCCCGTCGTCGACCACGTCAACGACGTGGTGCAGACGGTGGTCCGCCCGACAGCCGGCGGCCTGGCCTTCGGCGCCGGCTCCTCGTCCGAGACGGTGACGGTCAGCGACCCGGGAAGCTTCTTCTCGACCCACCAGTGGGTGCCGGTCGTCACCGGCGTCCTGCTGGCGCTGGGCGTGCACCTGCTCAAGTCCGCGGCGCGACCCGTCGTCAACGCCACCACCGCCGGCTTCGGCGCCCCGGTGGCGAGCACCGCCGAGGACGCGACGAGCGTGGTGGTCTCCCTGGCGGCGGTCCTCCTGCCGGTGTTGGTGCTCGTCTTCCTGGTCGGCCTGGCGTTCTTCGTCTACTGGTTCTTCCGCCGGCGCTCCGGTCGCCGACGGGAACGGGACGCGGCCCGCGCCGCCGGGTTCCGCGTCTGACGTCCCGGGCGCGGCCGGTCAGGGCAGGTCGTTGGCGCGACGGATGACCGTCACCAGGTCGTCGATGATGTCGGTGAGGGCGAAGTCCTTCGGGGTGAACACCCGGGCCACCCCGGCGGCCCGGAGGGTGTCCGCGTCGCCGGCCGGGATGATGCCGCCCACCACCACCGGCAGGTCCGCCCGGCCGGCGGCGCGCAGCCCGTCGAGCACCGCGGGCACGGCGGCCAGGTGCGACCCGGAGAGCACCGACAGCCCGACCAGGTCGACGTCCTCCTCGACGGCGGCGGCGACGATCTGCGCGGCGGTCAGCCGGATGCCCTGGTAGACGACCTCGAAACCGGCGTCGCGGGCGCGTACCGCGATCTGCTCCGCGCCGTTGGAGTGCCCGTCCAGGCCGGGTTTGCCGACCAGCAGCCGCAACCGGCCGCTGCCCAGCTCGCGGGCGGTGGCGGTGACCCGCTCCCGGACTGCCGCGAGCCCCGGGTCGCCGCCGCTGCCGGCGGCGCCGGCCAGGCCGGTCGGTGCGCGGTACTCGCCGAAGACCTGACGCAGCGCGCCGGCCCACTCGCCGGTGGTCACCCCGGCCCGCACACAGTCCAGGGTCGCCGGCATCAGGTTGGCGGTGCTCGCGGCGTCCGCGCGGAGCCGGGCGAGCGCCGCGTCCACGGCCGCGCCGTCCCGATCGGCACGCCATCGGCGTACGCGGTCGACGGCGGCTGCCTCGACGGCCGGGTCGACCTGCTCGACGGCGTCCGCGCCGGCGGCGGTGAGCGGGGACGGTTCGGTCTCGGCGTAGCGGTTGACCCCGACCACCACGTCGGCGCCGGACTCCATCCGGCGGCGGCGCGAGGCCAGCGAGGCGACCAGGGCGCTCTTGAGGTAGCCGGTCTCCACGGCGGCGACCACGCCACCCAGTTCGAGGACCTTGTCCAGCTCGACCCGCGCCCCGGTGACGATCTCGTCGACCAGGGCGGTCATCACGTGCGAGCCGGCGAAGAGGTCGGGGTATTCGAGCAGGTCCGACTCGTACGCCAGGACCTGCTGCATCCGTAGCGACCACTGCTGGTCCCACGGGCGGGGCAGGCCGAGCGCCTCGTTCCAGGCGGGCAGTTGCACGGCGCGGGCCCGCGCGTCGCGGGACATCGTGACGCCGAGCATCTCCAGCACGATGCGCTGGATGTTGTTCTCCGGCTGCGCCTCGGTGAGGCCGAGCGAGTTGACCTGCACCCCGTAGCGGAACCGCCGTTGGCGGGCCTCGCTGACCCCGTACCGGTCCCGGGTGATCTCGTCCCAGAGCACGCCGAACGCGCGCATCTTGGCGATCTCCTCGACGAAACGCACCCCGGCGTTGACGAAGAACGACACCCGCTGCACGACGTCGCCCATCCGTTCGGCGGGCACCTGACCTGCGTCGCGGACCGCGTCGAGCACGGCGACCGCGGTGGCCAGCGCGAAGCCGACCTCCTGCACGGGCGTGGCGCCGGCCTCCTGGAGGTGGTACGAGCAGATGTTGACCGGGTTCCAGCGCGGCATCTCCCGCAGCGTGTACGCCACCACGTCGGCGGTGAGCCGCAGCGACGCGGCCGGCGGGAAGATGTACGTCCCCCGGGACAGGTACTCCTTGATGATGTCGTTCTGTGTGGTGCCCGCGCAGCGGGTCAACTCGGCGTCCTGCTCCGACGCCACACCGGCGTAGAGGGCGAGCAACCACATCGCCGGGGCGTTGATGGTCATCGAGGTGTTCATCTCGGCGAGCGGGATGCCGTCGAACAGCGCCCGCATGTCGTCGAGGTGGGCCACCGGCACGCCGACCCGCCCGACCTCGCCGGAGGCGAGTTCGTGGTCCGGGTCGTACCCGGTCTGGGTGGGCAGGTCGAAGGCGACCGAGAGGCCGGTCTGCCCCTTCGCCAGGTTGCGGCGGAAGAGGGCGTTGGTCGCGGTCGCCGACGAGTGGCCGGCGTAGGTGCGCATCACCCACGGGCGGTCCCGCTCGGGCAGTCGCCCCGGAAATGCCGTCTCGTCCATGGCCGGAGTTTAAGTTACCGACCAGTAAAAAGGGCTGTGGAAAACCACACAGGTCCATGTCGGGGACGTCCGGGCGCGAAGTACCCGCAGTGGCGCGGATCGCCACACCCCGGGCACGACCTCGGCCGGGTCAGGACGCACACTGGACGGCATGGATGACGAGCTGGCCATCTCCGTCCGAGGGTTACGCAAGGCCTACGGCGACAACGTGGCGGTGGCGGGCGTGGACCTCGACGTGCACCGCGGCGAGGTGTTCGCGTTGCTCGGCCCGAACGGCGCCGGCAAGACCACCACGGTGGAGATCCTGGAGGGTTACCGGCGGCGGGACGCCGGCGAGGTCTCCGTGCTCGGCGCGGACCCGGCGAACCCCGACGCGAGTTGGCGCTCCCGCGTCGGCATCGTGCTCCAGGGCACCGGCGAGTTCGACGAGCTGACCGTGGCCGAGGTCGTCCGGCACTTCTCGGGCTTCTACCCGGGCGCCGACGACCCGGACAAGGTGATCGAGCGGGTCGGGCTGGCCGGCAAGGCCACCGCCCGTACGCACACCCTCTCCGGCGGGCAGAAGCGCCGCCTGGACGTGGCGCTCGGCATCATCGGCCGCCCCGAACTGCTCTTCCTCGACGAGCCGACCACGGGCTTCGACCCGGAGGCCCGGCGCGAGTTCTGGGACCTGATCCGCGACCTCGCCGCCGCCGGCACCACCATCGTGCTCACCACGCACTACCTGGACGAGGCGGAGGCACTCGCCGACCGGGTCGGTGTGATCGCCGGCGGGCGGGTGGTCGAGGTGGCCGCCCCGAACCAGCTCGGCAACCGGCAGGAGGCCCTCGCGACGGTCTCCTGGCGTACCCCCGACGGGGCGCTGGAGAGCGTGCAGAGCGCGACGCCGACGGCAGTGGTCGCCGACCTGGCCGCGCGTCACGGCGGCGAGGTCCCCGGGCTCACCGTGACCCGGCCGACCCTGGAGGACGTCTACCTCACCATGATCGGACACGGACGATGACGACCACGACGAAGCCGGCGGCGCCGGTCGCCGCGACCCCCGGCCGACGGCCCAGCGCCGGCGCGCTCGCAGTGCGCCAGGGCCGGCTGGAGATCACCCAGTTCCTGCGCAGCCGGGAGTCCGTGGTCTTCACGATGGGCTTCCCCATCATCATGATCCTGATCTTCGCGTCGATCTTCGACGGGACGATCGGCGGCGGGGTCAAGTTCACCCAGTACTTCATCACCGGCATGATCGCGACCGGCCTGATGACGGTGAGCTTCCAGAACCTCGGCATCTGGATCCCGATCGAGCGGGACCGGGGGGTGCTCAAGCGGTACCGGGGCACGCCGATGCCGAAGTGGGTCTGGTTCGCCGGCAAGGTGATCATGGTGGTGGCGATCGGCATCGCCGAGACCGTGCTGCTGCTGGCCGTCGCGGTGGCGCTGTTCGACCTCGACCTGCCGGGCACCGCCGGCAGGTGGTTCACCTTCGGTTGGGTCGCCGTGCTCGGCGTGACGGCGTGCACCCTGTGCGGCATCGCCATCTCGTCGCTGGCCCGCACCGCGCGCAGCGGTTCCGCCGTGGTCACCCCGGTCGCCCTGGTGCTCCAGTTCATCTCCGGGGTGTTCTTCGTCTTCACCGACCTGCCCACCTGGATGCAGCAGGTCGCGGCGCTGTTCCCGCTCAAGTGGATGTGCCAGGGGCTGCGCGCGGTCTTCCTGCCGGAGAGCTTCGGCGCGCAGGAGCCGGGCGGCTCGTTCGAGCTGGGACGGGTCGCGCTGGTGCTGGCCCTGTGGTGCGTGATCGGCGTGGTGCTCTGCCTGACCACCTTCCGCTGGACCACCAAACGCGATGGCTGAGCGGCCGACCGGGGCGGACGCCCGCCCCGGTCGCGCCACCTCTCAGTACGTGTAGAAACCCTTGCCGGTCTTGCGGCCCAGGTCGCCGGCCGTGACCATCCGCTGGAGCAGCTCCGGCGGGAAGAACTTCTCGTCGGCCGTGTCGGTGTAGATGTTCTTCGAGGCGTGCAGCAGCACGTCCACGCCGGTCAGGTCGGTGGTGGCGAGCGGGCCCATCGCGTGCCCGAAGCCCAGGCGGCAGGCCGTGTCCAGGTCCTCCGCCGACACCACGCCGGACTCCACCAGCTTGACGGCCTCCATCACCAGCGCGGAGATCAACCGGGTGGTGACGAAGCCGGCGATGTCCCGGTTGACCACCACGACCGTCTTGCCGATCTCCTCGGCGAAGGCCCGTGCGGTGTCCAGCGTGGCGTCGCTGGTCTTGTAACCGCGGACCAGCTCGCAGAGCTGCATCATCGGCACCGGGGAGAAGAAGTGGGTGCCGACGACCGCCTCGGGACGCTCGGTCACCGCGGCGATCTGGGTCACCGGGATGGCCGACGTGTTGGTGGCGAGCACCGCGTCCGACTTGCAGATCTTGTCCAGGGCGCGGAACACCTCGTGCTTGATCTCCAGCCGCTCGAAGACCGCCTCGACCACGATGTCCGCGTCGGCCGCCGCCTCCAGGTCGGTGGTCGGGGTGATCCGGGCCAGGGTCGCCTCGACCTCGGACGCCTCGATCCTGCCCTTCTCGGCGAACTTCTCCAACGACTTCCGGATGCCGCCGAGCCCTCGGGTGGTGGCCGCGTCGTCCAGGTCGCGCAGCGTCACCTGCCAGCCCGCCTGCGCCGCCACCTGGGCGATGCCGGAACCCATCAGCCCAGCCCCGACGACCGCGAGTCGACCCGCCATCTACTTCTCCCTCGCTGCGATTGAGTGCCTCACTGCACCCTAGTCCGCGAGCCTGAACGATGGCTAAGTGGCGTGGTGGGGCGGCGTCAGATCTCCAGCGACGGCTCTTCCGGCGTGGTGCCCCGTTCGACCGCCACCCCGAGCGCGCGCAGGTCGGCCACGAAGTCCGGGTAGCCCCTGTCGACGTGGTGCACGTGCGAGACCTCGGTGACCCCCTCAGCGCAGAGACCGGCGATGATCAGCCCGGCGCCGGCGCGGATGTCGGTGGCCCGTACCGGGGCGCCGGAGAGACGGTCCCGCCCACGGACCACAGCGTGGTGCCCGTCGGTCTTGATGTCCGCACCGAGCCGCATCATCTCGTTGGCGAACATGAACCGGCCGTCGAAGATGTTCTCGGTGATCAGGGAGGCGCCGTCGCTGACCGCCGCCAGCCCGATCGCCATCGGCAGCAGGTCGGTGGCGAAGCCGGGGTACGGCAGGGTCACCACGTCCACAGCGCGGGGCCGGTCGTCCATCCGTACCCGGAAGCCGTCCCCCCGGGTCTCCACCAGGCCGCCGGCCGCCACCACCTTGTCCAGCGCGACCTCCAGGTACGCCGGGTCCAGCCCGGTCACCGTCACGTCCCCCCGGGTCATCGCCGCCCCGAACGCCCAGGTGCCCGCGACGATCCGATCCCCCACCGTGGCGTGTCGGACCGGACGTAGACCGGGAACACCGGTGATCCGCAACGTGGACGTGCCCGCACCGGCGATCCGCGCGCCCATCTGGTTGAGCATCGTGCAGATGTCGACGATCTCCGGCTCCCGGGCCGCGTTGTCGATCATCGTGGTGCCCTGGGCCAGCACGGCCGCCATCACCAGGTTCTCGGTCGCGCCGACGCTGGGGAAGTCCAACACGATGTCCGCACCGCGCAACCCGTGCGGAGCGGACGCGATGACGAACCCGTGCTCACCGGAGATCTCCGCGCCCATCCGGGTCAGACCGGAGATGTGCATGTCCAGCCCACGGGACCCGATGGCGTCCCCGCCGGGGTGCGCCACCCGCACGTACCCCCGACGGGCCAGCAGCGGCCCGAGCACGCAGATCGACGCACGCAACCGCCGGACCAGGTCGTAGTCGGCGTCGGCGCCCGGCTGCTCGGGCACGTCGATGGTCACCGAACGGGACCGGGCGATCCCACCCTGCGCGACCATCGGATCGACCGGGTCGTCCGCGTCGAACTGGACGCCACAGCCCAGCCGACGCAGCACCTCCCCCATGATCGCGATGTCGGTGATCCGCGGCACGTTCGTGATCACGCTGCGGCCGGGCGCGAGCAGCGCGGCGGCCATCAGCTTCAACGCCGAGTTCTTGGCGCCGACGACGTGCACGGTGCCGGCCAACCGGGCGTTACCGTGCACCCGGATGACGTCGACGTCGTTGACCGCCGGGTCGCCCGCGTCGCCGGGGCCCACCACCACCGGCCAACTGGGACTGTTGTCCGGCCGCGCCGGGATTGTCAGGTCGGGAATCCGTAGGCTGTGCGTCATGGCCGTCCACCTCACGCGCATCTACACCAAGGCCGGCGACGCCGGCATGACCAGGCTGAGCAACAACGAGCAGGTGCCGAAGACCGATCCGCGCATCGCCGCGTACGCGGATGTCGACGAGTGCAACGCGGCGATCGGCGTCGCGATCGCGCTGGGCCACCTCGACGAGGAACTGCGGGGCGTACTGGCGTCGGTGCAGAACGACCTGTTCGACGTCGGCGCCGACCTGTCCACCCCCGTCGAGCCGGAGCCGAAGTACCCACCGCTGCGGGTGACCGAGGAGTACGTCGAGCGCCTGGAGGGCTGGTGCGACGAGTACAACGCACGCCTGAGCAAGCTCGACTCCTTCATCCTCCCGGGCGGCACCGCCGGCGCGGCACTGCTGCACGTGGCACGGACCATCGCCCGGCGAGCCGAACGGGCGGCCTGGGCGCTGGTCAGCCACGATCCGGATCGGACCAGCACGCTCCCGGCAAAGTATCTCAACCGGCTCTCCGATCTGCTCTTTATCCTGTCAAGAACGGCAAATCCGGCTGGAGACGTGCTATGGGTGCCGGGCGGCAAGCGCTGAACGTCGGCGCTGCGCACCACGTCGAGGTGTGGGTTCCCAATCTCGGGGCCGCCACGCGTCCTTTCGCTGAGACCCCGCCTTCACGCACCGCACCGATGCAGATCTTGGACAGTTTCCGTCTCGGCGAGACGGAAACTGTCCAAGATCTACGAGGTCAGCCCACGTGGTCGGCGGGAAACGCGCCGGAACGACGAACCGCGCCCCCGGAGGGTTTCCGGGGGCGCTGTTCGTCGTTCGGCGGAGGGATCACGCCTGACCGGCCGGAGCCGGGTGGGTTCCCCCGGGAGACCCGTAGCGCGATCACAGACCACGGGTGGGCCTGGAGAGCGACTTGGACGGCCTCAGGCGGCCGGCCAGTCCTGGGAGGCCATACGCGGCGAGACCGCCCCCGGAGGGGCGGCCTCGAGCCAGGAGAGAAAGCCGGTAACCGTCGATCGCGCCATGGCGATCTCCACCGGTGCGTGGTGACTGGTACAGCGGAGGATCACCCAGTCGGCCGGCATGGAGAGCCGTTCCTGACCTTCGGGCAACCGTCGACGCTCCACCGCCAACCCTTTGCGCGACAGCACCCGCTTGGGGCGGATCGCGAAGCTGAACATCCGGTACCACCGCAGCTCGTCACCGACGAAGCGGCCGAAACCGGGCGACCAGCCGCGACCGTCGAGTACGGTGGTGACCCGGACGCTGAGCCGGATGATGCCACCGCTACGGGTGACCAGAGCTCGCCGGACGAAGAGGATCAGAAGCGCGACGAGGATGACGACAACGCCGATCCCGAATCCCTCGACGATCTCCATCCCCGGTCTGACTCAGCGGCTCTGCGCGGAAACCGGGGTTGCGCTCTCGGCCAGCACGGTGACACCGTCGGCGCTCACCGAGAGGAAACCGCCGGCAACCTCGTAGGAGACCTGCTCGCCACCAGCGAGCTTGATGCGCACCTGGCCGGGCTCGGCGAGCTGGCCGAGCAGCGGTGCGTGGCCCGGCAGGACACCGAGCTCGCCCTCGGTCGTCCGGGCGACGACCATCTCGGCCTCACCCGACCAGACCTTCTCCTCGACGGCGACGAGCTCGACGTGAAGCTGCTGTGCCACGCTGTCTCCTTGCTGCGGCTACGGATTGCCAAAAGTCTAGCCTGACGCTGGGGCGCGCCCCACGCGGGTGGGGGACATCGGCGTCACGACTACTTCGCCTTGTTCACGAATTCGGGGTGCTCCAGCAGGAACGGATCGAGCTGCTCGTTGTGCAGCGCGGTGAAGAAGTCCGGGACCCCCTCCTGGAACTGCTCCCCCAGGTACCTCTTGCCGTCGTACACCCCACCACCCGGAAGCTTGATCATCTCGATGGTGTTCGGGCGGATGTCCTTCAGGGCGAGCCCGAAGTCGACCACGCTGTTGCCCCGACCGTTGAAGATCAACGACTGACCGGCGGCGCGGAGCACCTTGTCCAGCTTGACCGGGTTGGACACCACGTCGGCGCTGAACGCCTGGCCGACCATCGCCTTGACGAACTGCTGCTGGTGACGCTGCCGGCCGTAGTCCGAGTCGGGAACGCCGTTCTTCGGGTAACGCTGCCGCACGTAGTCCAGCGCCTGCCAGCCACTCAGGTGCTGGTTGCCCTTCTTGTAGAGCGCCTGCGGGCCGATGTAGCCCTCACCGCGGGGGTTGCCGGGGCGCGCCGTGCCGTCCGGCTGCTTGTGCTCCGACCGCACGTCCCGCTCGATGTACATGGTGACGCCGCCCATGGCGTCGACGATCTTCTGAAAACCGCTGAAGTTGATGATCGCGCCGGCGTCGAAGCGCTTGATGCCCGTCACGTTCTGCACGGTGGTCGCCAGCAACTCGAAGCCCCGGGCCGCGTCGGGGTTCGCCCCCGGGACCTTGCTGCCGTGCGACATGGCAGCGTTGATCTTCGTGGTCTCGCCCAGGAACTCGGCCTTCTTGAACGGCGGGATGCGCACGTAGAGGTCCCGAGGCACCGAGAACAGGTAGGCGCGGTCCATCGACGCCGGCACGTGCAGCACCATGATCGAGTCTGCCAGTGGCGCCGCCGTCGGCGAACGCGGGTCGATGCCGACCAGCAGGATGTTGAGCGGTCCCTTGATCTCGCTCTTCTTCGCCTGGGCACCCGCCGCCTGGTCGCCGAACAGGTCCGCCTTGCCGACGGCACCCTCGTAGCGCGCCATGAGCACCTCGGTGCCGACCAGGACGGCCCCACTGAGCACCGTCAGCACGGTGCCGAACACCGTGCAGATCTTGGCCCAACGCGGCACACCCCGCCATACGGACGACCTGCGGCCACTCTTGCCGGCCTTACCCACGAGCATCTCCGTTCGTTACGCCCACGGGTTAAAGACGGGCGCACGTCGCCGAAAGGTTGCAAGGATCAACGCTCGTTCGGGTGAGCGCGGAACGACCGTATCTCGGGTGCCGGGGAACCAACGACCACCGCTAACGGACCGCGACGACGATAGAACGCGAACATGAACAAAAGACTGCCCCGGCGTTGCCGGGGCAGTCTTTTTGTTACGGATCTGATCGGGCTGGTCAGCCCTTCATCAGCTCCTCAGCCTTCTTCTCCAGGTCGTCGAGACCGCCGCACATGAAGAACGCCTGCTCGGGGAAGTGATCGTACTCACCCTCGCTGATCTTACGGAACGCCTCGATGGTCTCCTTGATCGGAACCGTCGAGCCCGGCACACCGGTGAACTGCTCCGCGGCGTACGTGTTCTGCGACAGGAAGCGCTCGATCCGCCGGGCCCGGGCCACGGTGATCTTGTCTTCCTCGGAGAGCTCCTCGATACCGAGGATGGCGATGATGTCCTGCAGGTCCTTGTAGCGCTGCAGGATCCGCTTCACCTCGGTGGCGACCTGGAAGTGATCCTGGCCGACGAACTCCGGGGCGAGGATCCGGGACGAGGACGCCAGCGGGTCCACGGCCGGGTAGATGCCCTTGTCGGAGATCGACCGCTCCAGGTTGGTGGTCGCGTCCAGGTGGGCGAACGTGGTGGCCGGAGCGGGGTCGGTGTAGTCGTCCGCCGGCACGTAGATCGCCTGCATCGAGGTGATGGCCTGGCCCCGGACGGAGGTGATCCGCTCCTGGAGCTCGCCCATCTCGTCGGCCAGGGTCGGCTGGTAACCCACGGCGCTCGGCATACGGCCGAGCAGGGTGGAGACCTCCGAACCGGCCTGGGTGAAGCGGAAGATGTTGTCGATGAAGAGCAGCACCTCCTGCTTCTTCACGTCCCGGAAGTACTCCGCCATGGTCAGCGCGGAGAGCGCCACCCGCAGACGGGTGCCCGGCGGCTCGTCCATCTGGCCGTAGACCAGCGCGGTCTTGTCGATGACGCCGGACTCGGTCATCTCGGCGATGAGGTCGTTGCCCTCACGGGTGCGCTCACCCACGCCGGCGAAGACCGAGGTACCACCGAAGTTACGGGCGACACGGGTGATCATCTCCTGGATGAGCACCGTCTTGCCCACGCCCGCGCCACCGAACAGGCCGATCTTGCCGCCCTTGACGTACGGGGCGAGCAGGTCGATGACCTTGATGCCGGTCTCCAGCATCTCGGTCTTCGGCTCCAGGTCCGCGAAGGCCGGGGCCTTGCGGTGGATACCCCAGTGGTCGTCCGGGTTGAGGGTCTCGCCCTCCTTGAGGTTGAGCACCTCGCCGATCGCGTTGAACACGTGGCCCTTGACCGCGTCGCCCACCGGAACGGTGATCGGCGAACCGGAGTCACGAACCTCCGCGCCGCGAACCAGACCGTCCGTCGGCTGCATCGAGATCGCGCGGACCAGGTTGTCACCCAGGTGCTGGGCGACCTCCAGGGTCAGCGTCTTCTCACCGCCGGACAGGCTCACGGTGACGTTCAGGGCGTTGAACAGGGCCGGCATGGCGTCGCGCGGGAACTCGGCGTCGACGACCGGGCCGATGACCCGGACCACGCGACCCGTGGCCGTCTTGGTCTCTACTGGTGCAGTCATCACACTTCACTTCCCGACGCGGCCAGCGCGTTGGCGCCGCCGACGATCTCGCTGATCTCCTGGGTGATCCCGGCCTGACGGGCCGAGTTCATCTCACGCGTGTACTTCTCGATCATCTCTTCGGCGTTGTCGGTGGCGCTCTTCATCGCCCGCCGCCGTGCCGCCGACTCACTCGCCGCCGACTCGAGCAACGCCGCGTAGATCCGCGTGTTGATGTACCTCGGCAGGAGCGCGTCGAGCAGCGCCTCCGCCTCCGGCTCGAACTCGTACGCCGGCAGCAGCCCCTCGGAGCGCGGCCGGTCCTCCACCTGCATCGGACCGATGACCTTGGTGACCGGGTTCTGCGTCATCAGCGAGTGGAACTCGGTGTAGACGATGTGCAACTCGTCGACGCCGAGCACCCCGTCCGCGCCGGGACCGCCGTCGATGTCGTCCGCACCGGCCGTGAACGCCTTGATCAGCGTCTCACCCACGGCACGGGCGTCCTCGAACGACGGCTGCTCGCTGAACCCGGTCCAGTTCGCCTCGATCGGCCGGTCGCGGAAGCGGTAGAACCCGACACCCTTACGTCCGATGACGTAGAGCACCGGCTCCTTGCCGTCCGCCTTGAGGCGCGCGATCAGCGACTCGGCCATCCTGATCGCGTTGGAGCTGTAGCCGCCGGCCAGGCCACGGTCGCTGGTGACCAACAGGACGCCCGCCCGCCGCACCCGCTCACGCGGGGTGAGCAACGGGTGGTCGATCCGCGCGTTGGACGCCAGCGCCGTGAGCACACCGGTGATGGCCTGGGCGTACGGCAGGGACGCCTGCACCCGGGCCTGAGCCTTGGCGATCCGGCTCGTCGCCACGAGCTCCATCGCCTTGGTGATCTTCTTCATCGACTTCGCCGAGCGGATTCGTTGACGAAGAACGCGTACCTGGGCCGCCATCAGATCAGCTCTCGGCCGGGCGGTCGGTCGCGCCGTCGCGGAAGCGGGTCACCGTCTCGCGGTTCTCGTCACCCTCGAGCGGAGCGGCCGGCGCGTCGTTGACCTTGCGCTCGTCGTCCTTGTTGAGGAAGACCTGCTTGAACTCGGTGATCGCCGTGTCCAGCGAGTTGACGATGTCGTCGCCCCACTGGTTGTCGGCGATCCCGGCCAGCACACCCTCGTGCTTGTGCCGCAGGTACTGGAGGAACTCGGCCTCGAAGCGCCGGATGTCACCCACCGGGATGTCGTCCAGCTTGCCCTCGGTGCCGGCCCAGACCGAGACGACCTCTTCCTGCACCGGGTACGGCGAGTAGTTCGGCTGCTTGAGCAGCTCGACCAGCCGGACACCACGCTCCAGCTGGGCCCGCGACGCCTTGTCCAGGTCGGAGGCGAAGGCGGCGAACGCCTCCAGCTCGCGGTACTGGGCCAGGTTGAGCCGCAGCGAACCGGCGACCTTGCGCATCGGCTTCACCTGCGCGGCGCCGCCGACCCGGGAGACCGAGGTGCCGACGTTGATCGCCGGACGAACGCCCTGGTTGAACAGGTCGGTCTCCAGGAAGATCTGGCCGTCGGTGATCGAGATGACGTTGGTCGGGATGAAGGCCGAGATGTCGTTGGCCTTCGTCTCGATGATCGGCAGACCGGTCATCGAGCCGCCACCCAGCTCGTCGGAGAGCTTCGCGCAGCGCTCCAGCAGACGCGAGTGCAGGTAGAAGACGTCACCCGGGTACGCCTCACGGCCCGGCGGGCGACGCAGCAGCAGCGACACGGCGCGGTACGCCTCGGCCTGCTTGCTCAGGTCGTCGAAGACGATCAGGACGTGCTTGCCGCCGTACATCCAGTGCTGCCCGATGGACGAGCCGGTGTACGGGGCCAGGTACTTGAAGCCGGCCGGGTCGGACGCCGGCGAGGCGACGATGGTCGTGTACTCCAGCGCGCCCGCCTCCTCCAGCTGCCCCTTGATCGAGGCGATGGTGGAGGCCTTCTGGCCGATGGCGACGTAGATGCAGCGGACCTGCTTCTTCGGGTCGCCGGTGCGCCAGTTGTCCCGCTGGTTGAGGATGGCGTCCAGCGCGACGGTGGTCTTGCCGGTCTTCCGGTCACCGATGATCAGCTGCCGCTGGCCCCGACCGATCGGGGTCATGGCGTCGATGGCCTTGATGCCGGTCTGCAGCGGCTCGAAGACCGACTGCCGGGCCATCACGTTCGGAGCCTGCAGCTCCAGCTCGCGGTAGCCCTCTTCGGCGATGTCGCCGAGGCCGTCGATCGGCTGGCCGAGCGCGTTGACCACGCGGCCGAGGAAGGCGTCACCAACCGGAACCGAGAGCACGCGGTCGGTGCGCTTGACCCGCTGCCCCTCCTCCAGCTTGGCGGAGTCACCGAGGACGACGACGCCGATCTCCCGCACGTCGAGGTTCAACGCCACGCCGAGCGTGCCGTCCTCGAACTCCAGGAGCTCGTTGGTCTTGGTCGAGGGCAGGCCCTCGACGTGGGCGATACCGTCACCGGTGTCGGAGACGGTGCCGACCTCCTCGCGGGAGACGTCGGACGAGTAGGAGGAGACGTAGCGCTCCAGGGCGCCGCGAATCTCCTCCGTCGAGATGGTCAGCTCGGCCATCCTCTGCTTCCTTAAAATTCAGGGGCCCGGGATACCTAGTACCAACCGGTCCGAATGGCGTCTGTCAATCCGGGCGCTGGGCGGCGGAGCCGCCCGGATGCTGGGCGACACAACCGCACCGACGCTGGGCGGCGAAGCCACCCAGCGACTGGGCGGCGGAGCGCTCAGCGCTTCGCGAGCGCGTTGCGGGTCTCGTTGAGGCGGCGCAGGATGGTGCCGTCGTACAGGTCGGAACCGACCCGGACGCTCACGCCACCGAGAACGGCGGGGTCGACCGTCTGCTTGACGGACACCTCTCGACCGTATATCGCGGTGAGGCTCGCACCCAGCCGACGCTCGTCCTCGTCACTCAACGGGGCCGCGACGGTCACGTACGCCACCTGCCGGTCACGGCGGTCGGCGGCCAGCTCGACCAGCCGGGTGAGCGCCCCGCTGAAGGAGCGTCCCCCGAACCCGCCGAGCGCCGCCTCGACGAGGCGGACGGTGACCGGACGGGCCTTGTCGGCGAGCAGCTCGCGGGCCAGGGTGGCCCGCTGCTCGACCGGGGCGACCGGGTCGGCGAGCGCGTTGCTCAGCGCCGGCTGACCGGCCACGACCTGACCGAAGCGGAACAGCTCGTCCTCGACCTCGCCCAGCTCGCCGGCCTTGTCGGCGCTGGCGAGCAGCGCCTCCACGCCCAGCCGCTCGGCGCCGTCGAGCAACTCCGACGGTGCCGACCAACGGCCGGAGACCAGCGTGACGAGCAGGTCGAGCGCGTCGGCGCCGATCCGCCCACCCAGCATGTCGCCGAGCAGCGCGCCGCGGTCCTCGCCGGAACGGGCCGGCTCGGACAGCGCCCGACGCAGCCGCGGCTCGCGCCGCAGCAGGGCAGCCACGGAGAGGATGGCGTCGGCGGTGGAGGCCACCGCCGACGGCTCCGCGCCGCGGACGTACGCGTCGAGGCGCTCGGCCGCGATCTTGTACGACTCCCGGCTGGCGGCCTGCATCAGCGGGCCCCCGTGCTCTCGAGACCGCTCAGGAACCGGTCAACGGTGCCCTTGCGCCGTGCCTCGTCGGCCAGCGACTCGCCGACGATCTTGCTGGCCAGGTCCACCGCGATGGTGCCGACCTCCGCGCGCAGCTCGCGCACGATGGTGGCGCGCTCGGCGGCGAGCGCGTCCTTGCCCGCCTGGATGACCCGGTCGGACTCCTCCCGCGCCTTGGCGAGGATGTCCTGCCGGATGCCCTCGGCGTCGGCCCGAGCGTCGTCACGGATCTTGGCGGCGTCGGTCCGGGCCTCGGCGAGCTGGGCACGGTACTGCTCGAGCAGCTGGTTCGCCTCGGCCTGGGCGGCCTCGGCGCGCTTGATGCCGCCCTCGATCGCGTCGACCCGAGCCTGGAACGTCTGCTCCATGCGCGGGAAGACGAACTTCATCAGCACGAAGCAGAGGACGATGAAGGCGACCGACCCGACCACGATCTCCTGCCAGAGCGGGATGATCGGGTTGTGGGCCTCACCACCCTCAGCGGCAAGGAAGTACATGAGTGACCTCCCGGTCGACGAGCGGGATTAGAGCTGGCCCTGCCAGATGAAGCCGAAGGCGATGCCCAGCAGCGCCAGCGCCTCGATGACGGCGAAGCCGATCCAGACGTACGGCAGGGTCATCCGCGACGACTCCGGCTGGCGGGCGGTCGACTGGATGTAGGCGGCGAAGACCAGGCCGACGCCGATACCCGGACCGATGGCCGCGAGGCCGTAGCCGATGGCGGCGGTGCTGCCAACGACACCTTCTGCGGCGGCGACGTAATCCATTAGTGGTTCCTCCTGGTTATCACGCGTGTCTCTCACGCGGGACGACAACGGTTGGTGCGGTGGATCAGTGCTCGTCGGCGAGCGCGCCCTGCACGTAGCTCGCGGTCAGGACGGTGAAGACGTAGGCCTGCAGGCAGATCACCAGGAACTCGAGGAAGGTGAGCGCGATGGTCATCACCCAGGAGAGCACCGAGACCGGCGCCAGCCAGGCGTTGGCGCTCAGCATCGCGAAGCCGCCGAGCGTGAAGACCAGCAGGAGCATGTGCCCCGCGAACATGTTCGCGAAGAGACGGACGGCCAGCGAGAACGGCCGGACGATGAAGGTCGAGAACAACTCGATCGGGATCAGCAGCGGCAGGATGAACCAGGGCGCCGGCGGAACCAGAGAGTTCTTGAAGTACTTGACGAAGCCGTGCTTCTTGATGCCGACGTAGTTGAACAGCACGTAGCTGATGATCGCCAGGAACGCCGGGAAGGCGATGTGCGAGTTCGGCGAGATCTGGAAGAACGGCACGATCGCGAAGAAGTTCGTCAGCAGCACGAAGCAGAACAGCGTCGTGAAGTAGGGCGCGAACCGCACACCCTGGTGCCCGATCATGTCGACCGAGATGTTGTTGCGCACGAAGCCGTAGATCGACTCGGCGAGCCACTGCTTCTTGGTCGGCACCAGTTGCGGGTTCCGATAGGTCGCCAGGAAGAAGATGATCAGGACGCCGACCGCGATCCAGACCATTGCCGTGATCTTGGTGAACCAGTAGGAGTCGTGTGCACCCCAGGGCAGGATGCTGGGCAGGTAGAAGTCCTCCACGCTGGGTGGGAATGCCGCCTGGCCCGCTGCCAGAACGTTCGCCTGTCCGAACACCGCGTCCCTTCCTAAGTAGGCGTGCCGAGCCGGCGAACGACCAGGATGATCCCCCCGGCCATACCGAGCACGACTCCGATGCCGGTGGCGACGCCACCGGTGTCGAGCCATTGGTCAACCAGCCAGCCGATGAAGCCCCACACGAGCATCCCTCCGATGAGGTAGCTGAGCGCGGTCCAACCCTGACCGGCGCCGGACGGATAATCGTCCGGTTCACCGGCGGGACGGGGGGTTTGGTCACCAGCCATGACGGGGCGAACGATATCAGCCGGGAAGACGAGGCTGTGCCTCACCCCCCGCACAACCGTCGTTGTGTGGGCTTCTCGTGGGCGCCGTCGTCTGTGGGCACGCTACTCCCCTTCCGCCCGTCGGAAAATGACCGGAGGCCGACACATTGCGGCGCGTCCAATAAATGGGACGACCCGCCGGGTCAGCGGTGCGCCCGGCGAGCGTGCACGGTCGTCAGCCACCAGATGTGCACCGCCGTCCACACTGCCACCCCGGCGACGATGCCGAGGCAGAGCGGGATCAACCCCGCCCAACCGGTGGACGCCACCGCCACCAGCACCCCACCCAGCAGGCTGAACTTCAGCACGTACAGGCCCACGCCGAGCGGGAGCAGCAACTGCGGGTTGACCTGGTCGGCCCGGGCCAGCACCACCGTGGTCAGCGTGTAGCTGAGCACCGTGACGCCCACCCCGACCGCCGCGCCGACCGCCGCCGTCGCACCGCCGGCCACCGCGCCGACGACCGCGGCGACCACGGCGAGCGCCACCGACGCGCCCAACAACACCGGCAGGTGCCGCAGCCGCCACCGCCGGTCGCTGTCCGGCTCGACCACCCCGGGCTCAGCCACGGGGGTACGCCGGAAACGCCGCGACCAGCTCGGCAACCTCGGCACCCAGCCGGGTCAGCTCGTCGGTGCCGCCCGGTGCCCCGGGATCGGTGCGTACCGCCCGCGCGATCAACGTGGCCACCTGCCGCAGCTCCCCCTCGCGCATCCCCTGGGTGGTGACGCTCGGCGTGCCCACCCGGATGCCGGAGGCCACCATCGGCGGCTGCGGGTCGTACGGGATGGCGTTCTTGTTCAGGGTGATCGACGCGGCGTCGCAGCGTCGCTCGGCGTCCGCGCCGGTCACCCCCAGCTCGCGCAGGTCGATCAGCGCGAGATGGGTGTCGGTGCCACCGGACACCGGGCGCATCCCCTCGTCGGCCAGCCCGGCGGCGAGCGCCTGGGCGTTGCGGACGACCTGGCCGGCGTACGCCTGGAACTCCGGCTGGGCGGCCTCGCGCAGCGCGACCGCCTTCGCCGCGACGGCGTGCATCAGCGGGCCACCCTGGGTGAACGGGAAGACCGCCTTGTCGATCCGCTGGGCCAGCGCCTCGCGGCACAGGATCATGCCGCCGCGCGGGCCGCGCAGCACCTTGTGGGTGGTGGCGCAGACGACGTCGGCGTACGGCACCGGGGACGGGATCGCCCGGCCGGCGACCAGGCCGATGAAGTGCGCGGCGTCCACCATCAGGTACGCGCCGACCTCGTCGGCGATCTCCCGGAACCGGGCGAAGTCGATCAGGCGGGGGTACGCGGTGGCACCACAGATGATCAGCTTGGGCCGATGTGCCCGAGCCAGGTCCCGGACCTCGTCGTAGTCGATCAGCTCGGTGTCCGGCCGGACCGGGTAACCGACCGGGTGGAACCACTTGCCGGAGAAGTTCACCCGGCTGCCGTGGGTCAGGTGCCCGCCGTGCGGCAGGTCCATCGCCAGCACCGTGTCGCCCGGCTGCACCAGCGCGGCGTACGCGGCCAGGTTGGCGCTCGCCCCGGAGTGCGGCTGGAGGTTGGCGTGCTCCGCCCCGAAGAGCTCCTTGGCGCGGGCGATGCCGATCTCCTCCGCCCGGTCCACCTCGGCGCAGCCGCCGTAGTAGCGCCGGCCCGGGTAGCCCTCGGCGTACTTGTTCGTCAGGGTCGACCCGAGCGCGGCCAGCACCGCCGGCGAGGTCAGGTTCTCGCTGGCGATCAGCTGCAGGCCGCCCCGCAACCGCTCCAGCTCACCGAGGACCACCCCGGCGATCTCCGGATCGGTGGCCCTGAGCTGCGCGAAATCCGGCCCCCAGAAGGTGCTCGTCTCGGTCTCCACAGCGAAGGAGTCTAGGGCCTGTTGCACAAGGGCGGCCGAGCCGAGGCGGAGTCCGGGCGGCGATTCGGCAAGGCGCGGTCACGTCCGGATACCGGCGTTGTATCCGGACGTGACCGCAACGCCGCCGGGCGTCGTCCGGACCCGCCGCAGGCCGGCCAGTTCTTGTGCAGCGGGCCCTGGGGGGCCGCAGACTGGGACCCGTGAGATGCCTCGTCACCGGAGCCACCGGATACATCGGCGGGCGGCTGACGCCCCTGCTGCTCGCGAACGGGCACACCGTACGCTGCCTCGCCCGTAAGGCCGTGCGGCTGCGGGACGTGCCCTGGGCCGGCGCGGCCGAGATCGTCGAGGGCGACCTCAGCAGACCGGAGACCCTTCCGGCCGCGTTCGCCGACGTGGACGTCGCCTACTTCCTGGTCCACTCGCTGGGTAGGCCCGACTTCGAGGAGGTCGACCGGACCGCGGCGACCAACTTCGCGACGGCGGCCCGCGCTGCCGGCGTACGCCGGATCGTGTACCTGGGTGGGCCGGAGCCCGCCGCCGACGCGGAGGTCCCCTCCCCGCACCTGCGCTCCCGGGCCGAGGTGGGCCGGATCCTGCTGTCCAGCGGGGTGCCCACAGCGGTGCTGCGCGCCGCGGTGATCATCGGGTCCGGCTCGGCGTCGTTCGAGATGCTGCGGTACCTGACCGAGCGGCTGCCCGCGATGATCACCCCGCGCTGGGTCCGCAACCGGATCCAACCGATCGCGGTGGGTGACGTGCTGCACTACCTGGCCGGCTGCGTCGAGCTGCCGTCGGAGGTCAACCGGGCCTTCGACGTCGGTGGGCCGGACGTGCTGACCTTCCTCGACATGATGCAGCGCTACGCCCGGGTGGCCGGGTTGCGCCGACGGATCATCCTGCCGGTCCGCCCGCTCACCCCGTCGCTCTCCTCGCACTGGGTCGGCCTGATCACCCCGGTGCCGAACGCGATCGCCCGTCCCCTGGTGGAGAGCCTGATCCACGAGGCGGTCGCCCACGAACACGACATCGCCAGGTACGTTCCCGACCCACCCGACGGGCTGACCGGTTTCGACGAGGCGGTGGCGCTGGCCCTGGCCAAGGTGCGCGACGCCCAGGTGGAGACCCGCTGGTCGACGGCGAGCGGCCCGGACGCCCCCGCGGAGCCGCTGCCCAGCGACCCGGAATGGTCCGGTGGCACCGCGTACACCGACGTGCGGGAGCGGGCGGTGGACGCGTCGCCGGCGGCGCTCTGGCGCGTCGTCGAAGGTGTGGGCGGCGAACACGGCTGGTACTCGTTCCCGCTCGCCTGGTCCGTCCGGGGCTGGCTGGACCGCCTGGTCGGCGGGGTCGGGCTGCGTCGGGGCCGACGCGACCCGCACCGCCTACAGGTCGGCGAGGCGTTGGACTTCTGGCGGGTCGAGGAGATCGTCCCGGGCGAGCTGCTGCGACTGCGCGCCGAGATGCGGCTGCCCGGCCGGGCCTGGCTGGAGATGCGGGTGCTGCCGGCCGACGACGGCCACAGCCGGTACCAGCAACGTGCCGTCTTCCTGCCCCGGGGCCTGGCCGGACACGCCTACTGGGGGTCGGTGGCCCCGTTCCACGCGGTGGTCTTCGGCGGAATGGCCCGCAACATAGCCCGCAACGCCGAACAATCCCCCTGACCCGACCCGGGTCAGTTGCCGGTGCGGGGGCCGGTGAGTTGGAGGGCGGTTCGTTCGCTGGGCGGGACGAAGTCGCGTACCGGCTGGTCGCGCAGGCCGACGACGAGCACCTTGCCGACCGCGTCCACCATCCGGGCCTGCACCGCCTGACCGACCGCGTCCCGGGGGTCGTCCGGGTTCGCGGCCATCGAGGCGACCGCCAACTGCGGCGTGAACGCCACCACCGTCTCCGCCTCGTACCGCTCCGAGCTTCCGGTCTTGCCCGCCACCGGACGGCCGACCTGCGCGCGCAGTCGGGGCGCTGTCGCGCCGTCGCATCGCCCGTACATCGACTGGTCGCCGACCGGGCAGCGCGCCGCGTCGGTGGCCGCCCTGGCCACGTCGGCGTCGAGCACCTGCCGGCAGTCCGGCTTGGCGGCGTCGACCGGGCGACCGCCCGAGTCGGTGATCGAGACCACCGGCAGCGGGGCGCACCAGGTCCCCTCGGCCGCCACCGTGGCGTACGCGGTGGCCAGGTCCAGCGGGGTGGTGGCGGCCACGCCCAGGGTGAACGGACCCCAGTTCTTCGCGCCGTACCGGGCCAGGTTGGCGTCGGAGTCGGCCCGCAGCACGATGCCGAGCCGCTCGGCCATCTCCACCACCCGGTCGGCGCCGACCTTCTCGGTCAGCCACGCGAAGTACGTGTTCACCGAACGGCCGAACGCGCTCCACATGGTGCGGGGGCCGTCCATCGACGACGGACTCGCGTTCGACGGACACCAGCGACCGTCGCAGCTCCCCTGCCCGGTCACCGGGAACCGGGTGAGCAGTTGGGTGGGCGCCACGAACTCGGTCGACAACGGCAGACCGGACTCCAACGCGGCCAGCATGGTGAAGAGCTTGAACGTCGAGCCGCCCTGGTACCCCTCGATCGCCCCACCACCGGCCACCAACTGGTTGACGGTGTTCGGACGGTTCTTCTGCCCGACCGGGTTGTCCTGCACGCTGTAGGCGCGGTTCACCGACATGGCCAGCACCCGTCCCGTGCCCGGTTGCACCACGGCGGTCGGCACGGCCTCCGCGTCCGCCGGTCGGTAGATCTTCAGCACCTGCTCGGTGGTGGCCTGCTGCACCACCGGGTCCAGCGACGACACGATGGAGAACCCGCCCCGGCGCAGCGTGCGCTGGCGCTCGTCGGCGCTCGCCCCGAACGCGGCCTGGCTGCTCCACCATCGGGTGAACCAGTCGCAGAAGAAACCCCAGTCGTTGTGCGTCTCGGGCACCCCCGTGCAGTCGTTCGGGGTCTCGCTGGGTTGCAGCTGCAACGGCTCGTCCCGTGCCGCCGCCGCCACGTCCACCGGCACCTGACCCGACTCCACCAGCCGCTCCAACACGTACGCCCGCCGCTCCAACGCGCTGTCGGCGTCGCCGTTGATCGGGTCGTCGCTGTCCGGCGACCGCACCAGGCCGGCCAGCAGCGCCGCCTGGGCCAGGGTCAGGTCCGCCGGAGACCGGGAGAAGTAGCGCTTGCTGGCCGCCGCGATGCCGTACGCCCCGGCACCGAAGTACGCGATGTTGAGGTAGCGGGTGAGGATCTCCTCCTTGTCGAGTTCCCGTTCCAGCGCGAGCGCGTACCGCATCTCCTGGAGCTTCCGCACCGTGGTGACCTCGGTGGCGGCCACCCGCTGCGCCTCGGTCAGCCGTGGATCACTGCTGAGCACGTTGCGGACGTACTGCATGGTGAGCGTGCTCGCGCCCTGCACGGTCCGGCCGCCGCTCCTGTTGGCGGTGAAGGCGCGTACCACGCCCCGCAGGTCGACGCCGCTGTGCTGGTAGAACCGGACGTCCTCGGCGGCGATGATCGCCTGGCGCATCACCGGGGCCACCTCGTGCAGCGGCACGTCCACCCGGTCCTCCTGGTAGAAGGAGGTGATCAGGGTGGTGCCGTCGTTGGCGTAGAGGTTGGAGCGCTGCGCCGTCGGCGGCGTGCGGAGCGTGTTCGGCAGCTCCGAGTACGGCGTGGACAGGTTGCTGAAGCCGATCCCGAAGACCAGGGCCGCCGGGAGGGCGGCTGCGGCCAGTACCAACCCGGCCAGCACTCCGGCGATCACCACGGTCAGCAGTTTGTCGAGATGGGCCCGGATCATCAGCTCTCCCCGCAGGAGCCGGTCACGCTAGGACCCGTTCAGAATGACCCGGAATGCCCCTTTAGCCCCTGGTTTTCCCCAAACCCGGAGGAAACTCGCACCCCGCTCAGGGCAGCAGCGCGCCGGCCAGCGGGTGGACCGTCTCCTCGATCTCGTCGGCGACCCGGCTGAAGCACTGGTCGCCCCGACCCCACGGATCGTCCAGATCGTCAGTGGGCAGCGCCGACGCCCCCAACCGGGCATCGTGGGCCGCAGCCACCAACGCCACACCCCGGGCGTACACCGCCTCCGGGGTCGCCTCGGCCGACGGCAACGCGGTGGTGTCCACAGCGGCCAACAGCCGGCCGAACTCACCCAGCACGAACGTGCGGGCCGCCGCGTCCGGACGCAGCGCCACCACGTACTCCTGCTGGTCGGCGGTCGCGGTCAGGACCAGGTCGGCGGCGTCGATGTGGTCCGAGCGCAACTTGCGGGCCGCGAACCCCTCGACGTCACCACCACGGCCGGTCACCTGTCGTGCCGCCGGCGGGTTCATCTCCTCACCCGCGTGCCAACCACCCGTCCCCGCGCTGTGGCTGTGCACCATCTCCTCGGCCTGGGCCGGATCCTCCGCACGCCGCGTCAGACGCTCCCGCACCGCCAGAGCGAGCAGCCGCTCCGCCATCGGCGAGCGGCAGATGTTGCCCATGCAGACGTGCAGAACCGTGAACGGGGGCACTCAGACCCCCCGACCATCGACGAGATCCGGCACCACGTCCCGCAGCTTCTCCAACGGAATCGCCCCCGCCCGCAGCAACTGGGGCACCTCACCGGTCAGGTCCACGATCGTGCTGGGCACCGGGTCCGGGCAGGGCCCCGCCTCCAGGTAGGCCCGCACCGAGTAGCTGAGCTGGTCACGCGCCTCCTCGGCGGTCACCGCGGCGGGCTGCCCGGTCTTGTTGGCCGACGACACCGCCATCGGACCGGTCTCGCGCAGCACCTCCAGCGCCACCGGGTGCAGCGGCATCCGCACCGCCACCGTGCCCGTCTTGTCGCCCAGGTCCCACTGCAGGCTCGGCGAGTGCTCGATCACGATCGTCAGCGCACCCGGCCAGAAGGCCTCGACGAGATCACGGGCGGCCGTGGGCAGCGAGAAGACCAACCCGTCCAGGGTGTGCCGCGAGCCGATCAGCACCGGCGGCGGCATCTGCCGGCCCCGGCCCTTGGCATCGAGCAGCGCCTTGACCGCGTACGGGGTGAACGCGTCCGCGCCGATCCCGTAGACGGTGTCGGTCGGGAGGACGACCAGCTCGCCGTTCTTGACCGCCTCGATCGCCGCAGCGATGCCGCGGTCCCGGTCGGCGGGCGACCGGCAGTCGTAGAGCATCACGAGGAGTCAGTCTGCCACGCCGCCCCGATCGGGGCGTCCTGGCCGTCCGCCCGTCGGGACGCGGTGGCGAAACGGGGCCGCCCGACGAGGTCCCGGTGCTCGGTCACAGCACTGAACCCGCCGTCCTCGGCGAGCAGCCCGGGCACCGCCGAACCGTGCGTGTCGTCGTGTTCGACACCAAACGCGCCACCGGGGCGCAGCAACGCCGCCGCCCGGGTGACGACCGGCCGGATCACCGACAGACCGTCCGCGCCCCCGAAGACCGCCTCCGCCGGATCGTGTCCGGCCACCTCCGGCGGAACCACCACGGCGTCCGGCACGTACGGCGGATTGCAGAGCAGCACGTCCACCCGGCCCACCAGGTCCGCCAACAGATCCGGAGCGGTCACGTCGGCCTCGACCACCTCGATCGGCCGGTCCCCCGCCCTCGCCCGCTCCGCCGCGTTGCGCCGCAACCAGACCAACGCCGCCGGGGACCGCTCCACCGCGACCACCCGCGCCTCCGGCAGCTCCTGGGCCACCGCCAGGGCGATCGCGCCCGAGCCGCTGCACAGGTCGACCACCACCGGGTCGGGCATCCCTCGCGCCTGCTCGACGCCCCACCCGGCCAGCAACTCGGTCTCCGGCCGGGGCACGAAGACACCCGGACCGACCGACAGTTCGAGATGCCGGAACCCGGCCCGGCCGGTCAGATGCTGCAACGGCTCCCGCCCGGCCCGCCGACGCGTCAACTCGTCGAGCCGCGCCACCTGGTCGACGTCGAGATCGTCGGCGAGCGCCAGCCGCCCCCGGGGCACCCCGAGCACGTACGCGGCCAGCAACTCCGCCTCCGCCCGCGCCGAGCCGATCCCGGCGGCGGCGAGCACCCGGGCCGCCCGGGCCACCGCGGCGGACGGCCGGACGGGACCTGTCCCTTCGGGGGGGTGTTGCGGCAAAGTACTCACGACATAATCATGAAGCGTCGCGGGCGACGTGACGAACGGGTGCGCCACTGGCGCACGGCAGGAGGTTGGCGGGTGGGTTGGCTCGACCGGGTCGAGGACCAGGTTGACGCGCTCACGCGCGCCCGGGCGTTGCAGGAGGCCAGCCGTTCGGCGGAGGCGTACGTCCTCCTGGAGCGTGTGATCCGCACCACCTCCGACCCGGCGGCACGAGCGGACGCCATGGTGCAGCGCCTCTCCGCGCTGATCAATCTCGGTCGAACCGCGGAGTTCACCCGTGCCATCGAGGAGGCGTCCTCGGCGGTCCGCGACCTCGCCGAGCCGTACCTGCACGGGCACCTCAACGCGCTGGCCGCTCTCGCCGCCCACCACCAGGGCGCACTGGACCGCTGCGTCATGCACCTCGTCCGCGCCGCCCGCGCCCTCGGCGCGGTGGAGGACCCGGACCGGGACACCGCGTGGGGCTGGCACGACCTGGCCATGGCCTACAGCTACCTCAGTTTCCACGGGTACGCCCTGGGGGCCATCGAGCGGGCCCGGCAGCTCGGGGTGACCGCCGGGATCCCGGAGGAGACGTTCGCCGCGCCGGGCATCCGGTTGCGCAACGCGGTGGCACTGGACCACAACGGCGACAGCGACGGCTGCCTCCGGGTGCTCCGGGACGTGGCCTCCGACCTGGCCCGATTCGTCCGCACCGGGCGGGCCGGCCAGCTCCGCCCCAGCAGCCTCGCCGCGTACGGCTACGCGGCGGCTCGGCAGGCGGCGCTCGGCGACCACGTGGAGACCAGCGGCGACGCCCAGCCGGCCCGGTTGCTCAGCCACGGTGGGGACAGCGCCCGCGCACGCGACATGCGACAACTCGGCCAGGTGTGCCTCGCGGTGGCCGACGGACGGCCGATCGAGGCCGTCACCCGGTTGGACACCGTCCGGGTGTCCAACGAGACGCTCGGGGCAGCCGAGCCGGCACGGCTGCGCAGCATCGCGCTGACCCGGGCCGGCGACCACGTGGCGGCGCACCGGGCCGACCGTCTGTCGTTCCGGCTCGCCGCCCAGCGCAACGACCGGCTGCGGGACGTCTACATCGACGGCATCGCCGCGCGGATCGACCACGAGGAGATGCGCCGCGAGGCGGCCCGCTTCGAGGGTGAGGCCTTGACCGACCCGCTGACCGGGCTGCCCAACCGACGTCGGCTGGAGCGGTACATCACCGCCGTGGTCACCCGGGGCGAGCGGGTGGTCATCGGGGTCTGCGACCTGGACGGCTTCAAGGCGGTCAACACCCGGCACGGGCACCACTCCGGCGATCTGGTGCTGCAACGCATCGCCGGCGTCATCAACAGGGTCATGCGCCGGGGCGACTTCGTCGCCCGCTACGGCGGTGACGAGTTCGTGGTGGTGCTGCCGGACACCAACATGGCCGAGGCCGCCGAGGTGGCCCGCCGCATCGAGGCCGCGGTCCGACTGGAGGACTGGGAGTCGCTGGTGCCGGGGACGCCGGTCGGGGTGAGCATCGGCTTCGCGGAGGTCTCCGGCGGCAGCGGGTTACGCGACGCGCTCAGCGTCGCCTTCGAGCTGGCCGACCGGGAGATGCTCCGCGCCAAGTCCCGCCCACGGGCGAGCTGATCACCCGCGCGGTCCGCGCGGTGTCGCGGTCAGCGACGAGTCAGCTCGGTCGCGGTCAGCGACGAGTCAGCTCGGTCGCGGTCAGCGACGGATCAGCTCGGTGTCGCCGGCGAGCCGGGCGGCGCGGTCGGCCTCGGTGAGAGCGTCCAGCACCCCGTCCAGTTCACCGGCGAGTGCCAGATCCAGGTTGTACGCCGTGTAGCCGATCCGGTGGTCGGTGATCCGGTTCTGCGGGAAGTTGTAGGTGCGGATCCGCTCCGAGCGGTCCACCGTGCGCACCTGCGCCTTGCGGGCGTCCGAGGCGGCGGCGTCGGCCTGCTCCTGGGCGTTGGCGAGCAGTCGGGCCCGCAGGATCCGCATCGCCTGCTCCCGGTTCTGCAACTGGGACTTCTCGTTCTGGCAGGAGACGACGATGCCGGTCGGCAGGTGGGTGATCCGCACCGCCGAGTCGGTGGTGTTCACCGACTGGCCGCCCGGGCCGGACGAACGGAACACGTCGATGCGCAGGTCGTTCTGGTCGATCGTGACGTCGACGTCCTCGGCCTCGGGCAGCACCAGCACGCCGGCCGCGCTGGTGTGGATGCGGCCCTGCGACTCGGTCACCGGGACGCGCTGCACCCGGTGCACGCCGCCCTCCCACTTGAGCCGCGACCACACCCCGTTGCCGCCGTCCGGCACCCCCTTGGTCTTGATCGCCAGGGAGACGTCCTTAACCCCGCCGAGGTCGGAGTCCTGTGCGTCGATGACCTCGGTGACCCAGCCGTGCCGCTCGGCGTAGCGGGTGTACATCCGGAGCAGGTCACCGGCGAACAGCGCCGACTCCTCACCGCCCTCGCCGGCCTTGATCTCGACGATCACGTCCTTGGCGTCATGCGGGTCGCGGGGAATGAGCAGCTCGGCGAGGCGTTCCTCCAGCACCGGCAGGGACGCGGCGATGGACTCCGCCTCAGCCGCGAAGGAGGCGTCCTCGGCGGCCAGCTCGCGAGCCGCCACCAGGTCGGCGCGAGCCTGTTCCAGCTCACCGGCGGCCTTGTGCAGCGGCACCAACTCGGCGTACCGGCGGCCGACCCTGCGGGCGGTGGCCTGGTCGGCGTGGATCGCCGGATCGGCCAGCCGCTTCTCCAGCTCCGCGTACTCGTCGAGGAGGCCGGCCAGACGCTCGCTGCTCATGCTGCGGATGCTCCTTCGAGGGCGCGCGGCGGGCCGGACTGGCCGGCGGCCGGGCGGAAACTGGGTGAAACACGGACGGCGCCCGTGTCCGGCGGGAAACCGGACACGGGCGCCGAACGAAGAGTTACTTGGCCTTCTTGGCCTGAACCTTGGCGTACTTCTGCTGGAACTTCGCGACCCGGCCGGCGGTGTCGAGAACGCGCTGCTTACCGGTGTAGAACGGGTGGCAGGCGCTGCAGGTCTCGACGTGGATCGCCCCGCCCTTGGCGGTGCTGCGGGTCGTGAACGTGTTGCCACAGGAGCAGCTGACCTCGGTGGTCGTGTACTCCGGGTGGATGTTTGCCTTCATCTCGCCTCGGTCCTCTCGTTGGTGGTCGCCGGGTCGCCGTCATCGCTCGTCGCGCCGTACGCGACGGGCTCGGGCGTGAACCGGAACCGGTGGCCGATTGACCAGTGTGCCATGGGCCTGCGCCGACCCGGTAATCGGGCCGCACACCTCGTCCGGCATCGTCAACACGTGCCTCCCCATCCGCATTCCCGCCGCCCGGCGCGGCATTCGCCCACCCGGCGGAGCGCCGCCGGGTACCCCGAACGGGGTACGCCCGCCGAGCCGGAGGTTCGCCGATGACGCGCCTGATCGCCACCCGAGGGCTGCCCGCCTCGGGTAAGACGACGTTCGCCCGCACCCTCCAGCCGTCCGTCGTCCGGGTCAACCGGGACGACCTGCGCCGGATGCTGCACGGCGAGCGGCTCCTCACCCAGTGGGCCGAGGCCCAGGTGACAGTCGTCCAACGGGCTCAGGTCGAGGCGCTGCTGCGGGCCCGCGCGGACGTCTGCGTGGACGACACCAACCTGCGCGCGCGGGCCCTGCGGGGCTGGGCCGATCTGGCCGCCCGCCACGGCGCGGACTTCGAGGTGCACGACTTCACCGACGTGCCGTTGGCCGAGTGCCTGCGCCGGGACGCCGCACGCCCGGCAGCCGACCAGGTCGGCGAGGAGGCGATTCGCCGGCTGCACGAGCGCTACCTGGAGGGGCGGGCGCTGCCGTTGCCGGTGCCGCAGGCCCGCACCGGACGCCCCGCCGTGGTCCATCCGCCGTCGACCGAGCCAGCGGAGATCGTCCTGGTGGACATCGACGGCACCGTCGCGCTGGCGGTGTCCCGCAGCCCGTACGACATGACCCGGGTCGGCGAGGACGAGCCGAACACGGCGGTGATCGCGGCGGTCCGGGCGATGCACGCCGCCGGGTACGGGGTGGTCTTCTGCTCGGGGAGGGACGACTCCGTACGCGCGGCCACCGAGGCGTGGCTGGCCCGGCACGTCCGGGTCCCCCACCTCGGCCTGTACATGCGGGCAGTCGGCGACACGCGGAAGGACTCGATCGTCAAGCGGGAGATCTACGACCGGGAGATCCGGGACACCTACCGGGTGGCCGGCGTCTTCGACGACCGCGTCCAGGTGGTCCAGATGTGGCGGGCCCTCGGCCTCACCGTCTTCCAGGTGGCCGACGGCGACTTCTGAGGTTGCCGTGCGGGCCTCTGCACGCGGCTGCCTCGCCACAGCCTGACGACCTGGTCACCCTGCCCCTGCCCGTGCTCCGCGGTGCGGCTCCCGCGACCCGCCGTCCGGGCATGCCTCGCGCTGCCCCCGGCCGAGGCCGCCGGGGGGCCGACCATCCTGCGGCCCGCCTTTGCTCTGCTGATGCGGGCGCACCACCCCACGGTCCACACTGGCGCCTCCGCATAGGCAGAGCAAAGGATGCGTGGGAGGCCTGGTGGGGTCAGGCCGCTCGACGGCCGATCGACATGCGGCAGGCACATGACGAAAGGGCACGGCCATGACGGCCGTGCCCTTTCGTCGTCGGTCACGCGGGGATGGCTACTCCCCCGGCGTCGACTTCGCGATCTGCATCAGGAACTCGATGTTGGTGCGGGACTGCTTGAGCCGGTCCAGCAGCAGGTCCATGGCGGCCTGCGAGTCCAGCGAGTGCAACACCTTCCGGAGCTTGTGGATGATGGCCAGCTCTTCGGGTGCGAGCAGGACCTCTTCCTTACGCGTACCGGACGGGTTGATGTCGATGGCCGGGAAGGTCCGCTTGTCGGCGATCTTCCGGTCCAGCTTCAGCTCCGCGTTACCGGTGCCCTTGAACTCCTCGAAGATGACCGTGTCCGCCATGGACCCGGTCTCCACCAGCGCCGTGGCGATGATGGTCAACGACCCGCCGTTCTCGATGTTGCGGGCCGCGCCGAGGAAGCGCTTCGGCGGGTAGAGCGCGGTGGAGTCGATACCACCCGACATGATCCGGCCACTGGCCGGAGCCGCCAGGTTGTACGACCGACCGAGCCGGGTCACCGAGTCGAGCAGCACGACCACGTCGTGCCCGAGCTCGACCAGGCGCTTGGCCCGCTCGATGGCCAGCTCGGCCACCGTGGTGTGGTCCTGCGGCGGACGGTCGAACGTGGCCGCGATGACCTCGCCCTTGATCGACCGCTGCATGTCGGTGACCTCTTCGGGCCGCTCGTCGACCAGCACCACCATCAGGTGGCACTCCGGGTTGTTGCGGGTGATCGCGTTGGCGATCGCCTGCAGCACCATCGTCTTACCCGCCTTCGGCGGCGACTGGATGAGTGCCCGCTGGCCCTTGCCGATCGGCATGACCAGGTCGATGACCCGGGTGGTCAGGATGTGCGGCTCGGTCTCCAGACGCAGGCGCTCCTGCGGGTAGAGCGGGGTGAGCTTGTAGAACTCCGGCCGGCGCCGGGCCTCATCCGGCTCCATCCCGTTGATCGTGTCCAGCCGCATCAGCGGGTTGTACTTGTCCCGCCGCTGGTCGCCGCTGTTGCCGCCCTCGCGGGCCGCCCGCACCGCACCGGTGATCGCGTCACCGCGGCGCAGGCCGTACTTCTTGATCTGGGACATCGAGACGTACACGTCGTTCGGGCCGGCGAGGTAACCGGTCGTCCGTACGAAGGCGTAGTTGTCGAGCACGTCGATGATGCCGGCCACCGGGACGAGCACGTCGTCCTCGCCGACCTGCGGCTCACGCCCACCGGTGTCAGCACCGGCCTCGGCGCGGTCGCCGCGTCCCCGGCGACGGTCCCGGAAACGGCTGCGCCGGCCACGCCGGCCACCGCCCTCGCCGTCGTCGTCGTCACTGTCCCGCTCGGCACGCTGGCCGCGGTCGTTACGGTCGTTGCGGTCGCCCCGGTCCGAACGGTCGTTGCGGTCGTTGCGGTCGGCCCGCTCACCACGGTCCGCACGCTCACCACGATCGTTGCGCTCGCCCCGCTCACCACGGTCGGCCCGCTCGCCCCGCTCGCCCCGCTCGCCCCGCTCACCACGGTCCGCACGGTCACCACGGTCGGCACGCTCGCCACGATCGGCACGCTCGCCACGATCGGCACGCTCGCCACGCTCCGGACGCTCGGCACGCTCGCGGCGGGTCTCGCCACGGTCGGTCCGCTCGGTGGCCTCCGCCTCGTCGGTACGCGACTCGGTCGGACGCGACTCCGCCGCACGGGACTCGGCCGCACGCGACTCGGTCGGACGCGACTCAGCCGCGCGCGACTCGGCCGCTGCGGCCCGGGTCCGCCGGGTGCGACCACGGCCCTCGGTCTCGGCTGCCGGCTCGGCCGACGCCTGCTCGGCGCCACGCCCTTCGGCTGCCGGCCGGTCGGCGGTCTCCCGCACCTCGGCGCGGACACCCTCACGGGTGGGAGCGGCTGCGGCCGCGACCTCGGCCCGCGGTCGAGGGGTCCCGGCGGCGTTGCCGCCCTGCCGCTCGGAGATCGCGGCGATCAGCTCGCCCTTGCGCATGCGAGCCGTGCCGGAGATGCCGAGCGACGCAGCCAGGCTCTGCAGCTCTGGCAGCAGCATCGCCGACAGACCGGTGCCGCTACGCCGACGACGGGCGGGAGCGGCTGCGGTGGCATCGCCAGCGACGTTGGAAACATCCGACGTCACGTCGGTGGTGTCGCTCAATGGATTCCTTCCCTCGATAAGGCCGGGACTGCCCGGAGTCGGAACTTAGGTGGCCGGGCGGCCTCGGTGCACCCGCCTCGCAAGGACGCGTCGCGGGAGTCTGTGACACAGCAGCCGGTGGTATCCCGACTCACCAACGTCGGTGAGCAGGTCTCGCCGTCTGCGGCGACCTGTGGAAACTGCGGCGCGGCGTGGGCCTTGGCAGGGGTTGACGGACTGACCGCCGAGAGCTTCGGGGGTGCGCCGCCCCGCAGGAGATCGCGTGCTTCGCGGCTGTGCTAGGTCTAGAGCGTAATCAACTCTTCCGACCTGCGGCAACAGGGTCCCGCTCGGCGTGTCCCAGTCTACCCCGAGCAACCCGAGCGCCGCTGACGTCTATCGGTAACTGCCAGATCTCCCAGTCTGTTCCCGTCTGAACGCTCGCCGGAGGCTCGCTGAGCGCCAGCACAGTCGGGCCGGCCCCACTGACCACAGCCGCCACGCCTGCCGCTCGCAACGCGCTGACCAGTGAAGACGTGGCCGGCATTGCGGCTGCACGGTAATCCTGGTGGAGCCGGTCGACGGTGGCGGGCAGCAGCAGGGCCGGGTCGGTGGTGAGCGCGTGCACCAGCAACGCGGCCCGTCCGGCGGTCAACGCGGCGTCGCCGTGCGGGACGGATGCCGGCAACGCGGCCCGTGCGGTGGCGGTCAACCCGCGTTCCGCCGGCACGAAGACGACCGGCCGCACCCCCTCGGCGACCGGCACTGACACCGCCCGGGCACCTGTCGACTCGGACCAGGCCACGGTGAAGCCCCCGAGCAGGCAGGGCGCGACGTTGTCGGGGTGACCCTCGATCTCGGCTGCCAGCCGGAGCACACCGGCCTGGTCCAGCCGGTGATCCCCGTCGGTGACGAGCGCGCGGGCCAGCAACACCCCGGCGACGATCGCGGCGGACGAGGAGCCGAGCCCGCGCGCCTGGGGGATCCGGTTGACGCACTCCACGCTCAACCCGTCGGGCTGGACGCCGAGCGCGTCGAAGCCGGCACGCATGGCCCGCACCACCAGGTGCTGGTCGTCGTCGGGCAGCTCGCCGGCACCCTGCCCGGTCACCGTCACCCGGACCCCACCCGACGTGACCTCGGCGGCCAGGTCGTCGTAGAGCCCGAGGGCGAGACCCAACGCGTCGAAGCCCGGGCCCAGGTTGGCGCTGGTCGCGGGGACCCGGACACGGACCGGCCCGGCGGTGAAGTTCGTCGGCACGCGCTCATGCTAGGGCCCGGCACCGACGGTCCGGGCGCCCGTCCGCAGCCTGGGAACCCGCGGGGCCTGCCGGGTTCAGCCGGCGGCGCCCGCGACCGGGTCGGTGGCCGGGTCGGTGAGCGAGAGCCGACGGGTGGCGATCCGCCAGCCGACGGCGTAGACGACGGTGATCAGCCCGCAGCCGGCGAGCACGACCCGCTCGTCCACCACGTCGACCACCATGGCCACCGCCAGTTGGCTCACCGAGATCGCCAGCGTCGCGAGCATCATGTCGGTGGCGAAGACGCGCCCACGCAGGTGGTCCGGGACCTCACCCTGGAGGGCGAAGTTGGAGATCACCCAGTTGCTGCCGCCCGCGAAGTGCGCCACGAAGACCAGCAGCAGCACCAGCGGGAACCATCGGGCCACGGATGCGCCCAGGTAGGACAGGCCGTAGAACGACATGGACAGCGCGAGCCCGGGCAGCAGCCAGGCGCGCCTGGTCAGCACCCGACGCATCAGGATCGGGCCCACCAACGCCCCTGCTCCGCGTACGGCGAAGAGCAGGCCGGCGCCGAGCGGGCCCACGCCGTACACGCCGGCCAGCAGCGGGAACACGGTCAGCACGCCGTTGCCCAGTCCGACGGCCGACTTCACGGTGACCAGCGCAAGCACCCGAGGCCGATGCCCGATGTAGCCGAGCGCCTCGCGGACCGCCGCCCAGGTCCGCTGGGCCGGCCGGTCGGCGTCCCGGGGCGCCTGGAGGGGCCGGCGGATCCGGGTGGCGAGGCCCGCGGCCATCACCAGGCCCACCGCCGCCACCCAGAAGCAGGCGTACGGGCCGGCGACAGTGCTGAGCACCCCACCGAGTGACGCGCCGACAACTGTCATGGTGCCCCAGGCGGAACCGGCCACGGCGTTACCGGCGGCCAACTCGTCCGGCTCCAGCACGTTGGGCAGCGCGGCCTGCGCGGCCGGCGAGTAGAACGCCTTGGCGACCGCCACCACACCGATCGCGACGAGCGCCAGCCACGCGGTGCCCGCGCCCCGGACGCCGAGCAGCAGCAGTACGCCCGCGAGCGCGGCCACATTCGCCGCGATCATGATCTTCCGCCGGTCGAAGCGGTCGGCGATCGTGCCGGTGTACGGCAGCAGCAGCGCCACGATGCCGGTGTCCACCGCCAACACCAGTGCGCCCCAGACTCCGCTGCCGGTCAGGTGCGGCAGCAGGACCAGCAGCGGCACCATGACGAACCAGTCGGCGCCGAAGACCACCAACTCGGCGAGGAAGAGATTGCGGAAGCTCCGATTGCCGGTCAGAACCGAGAGGGTGGACGCCACGGAGCGGCACCCTACCCGGTCGGGGTGGGCGGCACGCCTGCTCCCAGCAGGGCAGAGACGGTGACGAAGGTGTAGCCGCGCGCCCGCAGCCCGTTGATCATGTCGGCCAGGCCACGCAGTGCGACCAGCCGCCGGGACGCGCCGACATCGTGACCGAGCACGATCGTTCCCGGTCGGACGTCGTCCACGATGCGTCGGGCGTGGCCGGCGGGATCGTGGGGGAACTCACGCTCCACCATCTGCAGCGTCCAGAGCACCAGCCGGTAGTCCAGCCGGGCAGCCGCGTGCAGCACCGCCCCGCCCAGGTGGCCGTACGGAGGGCGGAGCAGACGGGGTGGCGTGCCTGTCACGTCGGCGATGGCGTCGTGGCTGCGGCGCAGATCGTCGTACGCCTCGGTGGTGTCCAGCGTGGCCAGGTCCCGGTGGTCCCAGCTGTGGTTGCCCACCTCGTGCCCGCCGAGCCGGTCACGGATGACGCCGGCATGCCGCCGGACCTGCGCTCCGACCAGGAAGAAGGTGGCCGGAACCCGGTGTCGGGCGAGGGTGTCGAGCACCATCGGCGTCCATTGTGGTGCGGGGCCGTCGTCGAAGGTGAGGGCCACCAGTCGCTCCCGGGTCGGCCCCGACCAGAACACCTCCACCCTGCCGGCGCCGACGTCCTGGTGCCGGTTGCCGGAGGTCGCGCCGGCGGGGCCGCTGGCGAGTGACGCCCGTCGGTGGGTGGTCCACCACAGTTCGGAGGCCCCCGCGCCGACCGCCCCGCCACCGACGACCAGGACGCTGCGGCGCAGCAGGTCGCGCCGCCCCCACCCGCGCGCACCCTCGGCCGTCCGCCCGTCCTGCGTCACTCGCACCCTCCACGTGTTTACCTGGAGTATGCAAGAAGTGACAGGCCGTGCAGGCGCGGTCGGATCGGAGTGTCGTGGCCGGCGAAGCCGGAAACGCCCCCGGCAGCTCCCTGCCGGGGGCGTTCCGTGCTGGGGTCGGACCTACTCGGTCGGCTCCGACGGAGGCAGCGGCGAGGTACGACTACGGGGCAGCCGCAGCACCTCGAACTGGTCCGTGCCCTCCACCAACGCGCCCGACGGGGCGGGACGCGGGGCCGCCTGCGGCGTACCCTCGGTCGCCGCCGGGGCGGGCGCGCCGCTGGGCACCGCGACCTGGTTCGGGGCTGCTGCCTCGTCGGCCTCCGCTCCGTCCACCACCGGCTCGCCGGAGCGCCGCCGATCACGCCGGTTCCGCAGCGACTCCTTGGTGTGCTCCACCATCGTGTACAGCGTCGGCACCAGGATCAGCGTGAGCAACGTCGAGCTGAGCAGACCACCGATCACCACGACCGCCAGCGGCTGCGAGATGAAGCCGCCCTCGCCGGTCAACCCGAGCGCCATCGGCAGCAGCGCGAAGATGGTCGCCACCGCGGTCATCAGGATGGGACGCAGCCGGCGTCGGCCGCCCTCGACCACCGCCTCCCGGACCCCCATGCCCTGCGCACGGTACTGGTTGATCAGGTCGAGCAGGACGATCGCGTTCGTCACCACGATGCCGACCAGCATCAGCACACCGATCAACGCCGGTACGCCGAGCGGCGTCCCGGTGATCAGCAGCAAACCGATCGCGCCGGTCGACGCGAACGGGATGGAGATCAGCAGGATCAGTGACTGGGTGAGGCTACGGAACGTGGCCACCATGATCAGGAAGACGATCGCGATGGCGGCCAGCACCGCCAGGCCCAGGTCACCGAACGCGTCGGCCTGATCCGCGCTGACGCCACCGATGGTGAAGCTGGCACCGGGGACGTCGATGCCGTCCAGGCGCTTCTGCAACTCCTTGCTCGTCGCGCCCAGGTTCGACCCGGTCGCCGTGCCGCTCACCGACACGCTGCGCTCGCCGTCGATCCGGGTGACCTGCTGCGGCCCCTCGCCCTGCGTGACGTCCGCGATGTCGTCCAGCTTGACCGGACCCACCGGCAACGCCCGCAGTTCCTCCACTGTCACCGGCGGCTGCGTGCCCAGCCGCAGCACCACGTTCTGCTGCTGGCCGTCGAGCGCGACCTGCCCGAGCGGCGCACCCCGGAACGCCTGCGACACCAACTGCCCGACAGCGGCCTCGGTGAGCCCGACCCGACCGGCGGCGACCCGGTCGACAGTCACGTCGACCCTCGGCACCCGCTCGGCCAGGCTGGTGGAGACGTCCTCGACGTCCGGCACACCGGCCATCGCCGCCCGCGCCTCCTCGGCCGCCCGGGTCAGCACCTCCGGGTCGGAGGCCTGAACGATGACCTCGAGCCGACTGGTCGACGCCTCCTGCCCACCACCGAAGCTGATCTCACCCACGCTCGTGCCGAGCTTGTCGAACTCCTTACGCAGCACCTCACGCATCTGCTTGGCGTCGGTGTCACCGTCGAGAGCGAGGGACCAGTTCGCGACGTTGTTGCCGCCGCCGCCCGCCCAGGGGTTGTCCCCGGCGCCGGCGGTCACCTGGTACGTCTCGACGCCGTCCGTGCGGGACAGCACCGACTCGACCTGCTTGGCCGCCGCGTCGGTGGCCGCCAGCCCACTGCCGGCCGGCAACTCCTGGCTGATGTTCAGGGTGTCCTGGCCGGAGTCGTCCAGGAAGTTGGTCTCCAGCTTCTGCGCCAGCCCGAACGTGCCGAAGAGCACCAGCAGACCGAGCCCGACGGTGATCCAGCGGGTCGACCGCTTGCGGGTGGCGAAGCCGATCACCGGCAGGTACGCCCGCTGCAACGGGCTGCGCAACTCCTTCTCCTCCGCGTCGCGCCGCACCGCCTCGTCGTCCGCGGTGCCGCCGCGCGGCTTGAGGAACCAGTACGCGAGCACCGGGATCACGGTCAGCGACACCAGCAGCGACGCGAGCAGGGCCACCGTCACGGTGATCGCGAACGGCGCGAAGAGCTGACCCACGAACCCGCCGACCAGCGCGATCGGCGCGAACACCGCCACCGTGGTGAGGGTGGACGCGGTCACCGCGCCGGCCACCTCGCGGACGCCGGTGATGATGGCGTGCCGCTTCTCCTCGCCGTACTCCAGATGGCGTTTGATGTTCTCCAACACCACGATCGAGTCGTCCACCACCCGGCCCACCGCGATGGTCAACGCGCCGAGGGTGAGCAGGTTGAGCGAGTAGTCACCGATCCACAGGACGATCAGCGCCACCAGCACGGAGAGCGGGATGGAGACGGCGGTGACCACCGTCGAGCGCACCGACAGCAGGAAGACCAGGATGACGATGACCGCCATCACCAGGCCCAGCAGGCCCTCGGTGGTCAGCGACTCGATCGACTTCTCGACGAACGGCGCCTGGTCGAAGACGACTGTCAGCTCCGCGCCGGAGGCGTCCTTCAGGTCGGCCAGCCGGTCGCGGATCTCGTGCGAGATCTGCACGGCGTTGCCGTCCGGCGAGGCGGTGACGGCGATGCCGAGGCTGTCCTTGCCGTTGGTACGGGTGATCGCGGTGGCCGGGGCGAGCTGCTGCTCGACAGTCGCCACGTCGCCGAGACGGACAGGTGCCGCGCCCGGGGCGACCACGATGCCACGCAGGTCCTCGATGGTGCCGATCGGTGCGCCGACCTGGACCGGGAGCGCCAACGCCCCACTGGTCACCGCGCCGGCCGGAACCGCCACGCCGTTGGTCTTCAACGCCGCGCCGATCGCCGTCGGCTGGATCTTCGCGGCGGCCAGCTTCGCCGGGTCCGGGGTGACCACCACGACGTCGTCGCGGGTGCCAGTCACCTCGACGGTGCGTACCCCCTCGATGCTTTCCAGCTCGGGCACGACCGTCGCGCGCAGCTTCTCGGCGAGCGCGCGCCCGTCGGCAGTGCCGGCGGCGGCCAGCACCACGGCCGGGAGGTCGTCGGTGCTACCCGCGATGACCTGCGGGTCGACGCTCTCCGGCAGCTGGGCGTCGATCCGGCTCAACGCGGTCTGCATCTTGTTGACCACGTCGTCCAGGTCGGTGCCGAACTCGTACGTCACCTGGACGGTGGCCGACCCCTCACGGGACGTGGAGGTGATCTTGTCGAGCCCCGGGATGCCCTGGAGGGCGTTCTCGATCGGCTCGGTCACCTGCGACTCGACGATCTCGGGACCGGCACCGGGGTAGGCGGCCACGATGAACGCGGCCGGGAACTCGAGCGACGGCAGCAGTTGCTGCTTCAGCGACGGCACGGCGAACGCTCCGAACACCGTGGTCACCACCGCGATGAGGGCGATCAGCCCTCGGTTGGCGAGGCTGAATCTGGCGAGCAGCGACATCGGCCTGGTTCACTCCTGAACGAGAATGCGGGCGGGGATACGTGAAAGTGTGCCGGACTCGATCACCGGAACCCCCGCCGCCCCCGGGGGCGGCCCACCGTCGCCGCTGGCGTGCTCAGGCCAGGTCGAGAGCCCGGGCCGCCGCCATCGGGTCGTTCGCGATGGTCAACGGGGCCGGCGCCGTGGAGATCGCCCACTCCGGGTCCTTCAGACCGTGGCCGGTGACGGTGCAGACGACAGTCGAACCGGGCGGCACCGCGCCCGCCGCGGCCTGCTGGAGCAGGCCGGCGACGCTCGCCGCGCTGCCCAGCTCGACGAAGACCCCGACCTCCCTGGCGAGCAGCCGGTACGCCGACAGGATCTCCCGGTCGGTCACCGACGCGATCAACCCACCGGAGGTGTCCCGGGCGTCCAGCGCCTTGGTCCAGCTCGCCGGGTTGCCGATCCGGATCGCCGTGGCGATGGTCGACGGCTCCGGCACCACCTCGCCGGTCACGATCGGGGCCGCCCCGGCGGCCTGGAAGCCGTACATCTTCGGCGTGCGGGTGGTGGTGCCGGCGGCCCGCTCCTCGGAATATCCCATCCAGTAGGCGGAGATGTTGCCGGCGTTGCCGACCGGCAGGCAGTGGATGTCGGGCGCGTCGCCGAGCGCCTCGACGATCTCGAAGGCGGCGGTCTTCTGGCCGTGGAGCCGGTCGATGTTGACCGAGTTGACCAGGGCGACCGGGTGGTCCTGGGCCAGCTTCGCGGCGAGCGAGAGGCAGTCGTCGAAGTTGCCACTCACCTGGAGGAGCTTCGCGCCGTGCACCAGCGCCTGGGCGAGCTTGCCCAGGGCGATCTTGCCCTGCGGCACCAGCACCGCGCAGGTCAGCCCGGCCCGCGCCGCGTACGCCGCGGCGGAGGCGCTGGTGTTGCCGGTGGAGGCGCAGATGATCGCCTTGTTGCCGGCCTCGACCGCCTTGGACACCGCCACGGTCATGCCCCGGTCCTTGAACGAACCGGTCGGGTTGGCGCCCTCCACCTTCAGGTGCACGTCGCAGCCGATGCGGGCGGACAGCACCGGGGCGGGCAACAGCGGGGTGTTCCCCTCGTGCAGCGTGACGACCGGCGTGGCCTCGGTGACCGGCAGCCGATCCCGGTACGCCTCGATCAGACCCCGCCACATGTCGCTCTCCTCGCCTCTGGCACCGTGCGCCGACCTCGTCGGGGCCACCTTGGACCACGTTGCCCGAGCTGTCGAGGGCAGACCCGGGCTAACCCACCTGGCGGGACGCGCGAGCAGCCCCGTCGATGGCCCAACGACTCAGGCGCCGCCCTCGACCCGCAGCACACTCGTCACCGACCGGACGATGTCCAGACCGCGCAGCTCACCCACCGTCGCGGCGAGCGCGGCGTCCGGTGCCACGTGGGTGACGATGACCAGCTCCGCGTCGCCGTCCCGGCCGGGAGCCCCACCCGCGGAGCCCTGCCGCACCGTCGCGATCGACACGTCGTGCCGGGCGAACACGCCCGCCACCGCGGCCAGCACACCCGGACGGTCGGCCACGTCGAGGCTGACGTGGTAACGGGTCAACGCCTCGCCCATCGGCCGCACCGACAGGTCCGCGTACGCGCTCTCGCTGGCCGCGCGCACCCCGGCGAGCCGGTTGCGGGACACCGCGACCACGTCGCCGAGCACCGCGCTCGCGGTCGGCGCGCCCCCGGCCCCCCGGCCGTAGAACATCAACTGCCCGGCGGCGTCCGCCTCGACGAAGACCGCGTTGAACGCGTCACCGACGCTGGCCAGCGGGTGGCTGCGCGGGATCATCGCCGGGTGCACCCGGACGCTGACGGTCTCCCGGCCGCCTGCGTCGACACCCCGGGCCGCGATGCAGAGCAGCTTGATCGTGCAGCCCATCGCCTGCGCGCTGGCCATGTCCGCGGCGGTCACCTCGGTGATGCCCTCGCGGTGCACGTCCGCCGCGCCGACCCGGGTGTGGAACGCCAGCGACGCGAGGATCGCCGCCTTCGCCGCCGCGTCGAAGCCCTCGACGTCGGCGGTCGGGTCGGCCTCCGCGTACCCCAGTGCGGTTGCCTCTTCCAGTGCCTCGGCGAAGCCGGCGCCGGTCGCGTCCATCGCGGAGAGGATGAAGTTGGTGGTGCCGTTGACGATGCCGGTGACCCGGTTGATCCGGTCGCCGTGCAGCGACTCGCGCAGTGGGCGCAGCAGCGGGATGGCACCGGCCACGGACGCCTCGTAGTAGAGGTCGCCGCCGCCCTCGGCCGCCGCCTCGTGCAGGGCCACGCCGTCCTCGGCGAGCAGCGCCTTGTTGGCGGTGACCACGCTCTTGCCGGCGCGCAGCGCCTCGACCAGCCAGCCTCGGGCCGGCTCGATGCCGCCGACCACCTCGACCACCACGTCCACGTCGTCGCGCTTGATCAGCCCGAGCGCGTCGGTGGTGAACAGGCTCTCGTCGACCGGCAGGTCACCCCGGTCGCGGCCGAGCCGCCGCACGGCGATGCCGGCGATCTCCAGCGGAGCGCCGACCCGGGCGGCCAGGTCGGCCGACTGCTCGTGCAGCAGGCGGACCACCTCCTGGCCGACAGTGCCGCAGCCGAGCAGCGCCAAGCGCACAGGTGACGTCATCCAACATCCAATGCGAGCAGGTCCTCTTCGGTTTCCCGCCGGACGATCAGGCGTGCCTGGCCGTCGCGTACGGCGATCACCGGTGGACGCGGCACATGGTTGTAGTTGCTGGCCATGCTGCGGCAGTACGCACCGGTGCCGGGCACGGCGACAAGATCTCCGGGCTGCACGTCGGCGGGCAGGAATTCATCCTTCACCACGATGTCCCCGGACTCACAGTGCTTTCCCACCACGCGGGCGAGCAACGGCTGCGCGGTCGAGGCCCGCGAGGCCAGCGTCGCGGAGTACGACGCGTCGTAGAGCGCGGTACGGATGTTGTCGCTCATCCCGCCGTCGACGCTGACGTACGTCCGGATGCCGTCGAGGGTCTTGACCGTGCCGACCTCGTAGAGGGTGAACACGGCCGGCCCGACGATGGCCCGACCCGGCTCGATCGACAGGTGGGGCACGGCCAGGTTCTCCGCCGCGCACTCCGAGTCGACGATCTTGCGCAGCCGCTTGGCCAGGTCCTGCGGGGTGGCCGGGTCGTCCTGCGTGGTGTACGCGATGCCGAAGCCGCCGCCGAGGTCCAGCTCGGGCAGCTCCACCCCGCGCGCGTCGCGGATCTGCGCCTGGAGGGCGAGCACCCGGCGGGCGGAGACCTCGAAGCCGCTGGCGTCGAAGATCTGCGAGCCGATGTGCGAGTGCAGGCCGCGCAGCTCCAGCACACCCTCGTCGAGGATCTTGAAGGCGGCGTTCGCGGCGGCGCCGCCAGCGAGGGAGAAGCCGAACTTCTGGTCCTCGTGGGCGGTGGCGATGAACTCGTGGGTGTGCGCCTCGACCCCCACCGTCACCCGAACCAGCACCCGGGGCCGCACCCCGCGCTCGCGGGCCAGCGCGGTGAGCCTGTCGATCTCGGTGAACGAGTCGACGATGATCCGGCCCACTCCGGCGTCCAACGCCCGGCCCAGCTCGGCGACCGACTTGTTGTTGCCGTGGAAGCCGATCCGCTCCGGCGGCATCCCGGCCGAGAGCGCGGTGGCCAGCTCACCACCGCTGCAGACGTCCAGGTGCAGGCCCTCCTCGGCGATCATCCGGACCACCGCCCGGCAGAGGAACGCCTTGCCCGCGTAGAAGACGTCCTCGGTCGGGAAGGCCGCCCGGAAGTCGCGGCAGCGCGACCGCAGGTCGTCCTCGTCGAGGACGTACACCGGGGTGCCGAACTCGGCCGCGATGTCGCGGACGCTCAGGCCCGCGACGGCGACCGCGCCGTCCGCGCCGCGCGTCACGCTGCGCGGCCACAGCGTCGGCAGCAGGGCGTTGACGTCCTCCGGGGTACGCAGCCACGCCGGCCCCCGGTTGCTGATGTCCGCGTGCAGCGCACCGGCCTCGTGAGCGCGCATCGGGCTACATCCTCTCCGGGGCGGACACGCCGAGCAGGTGCAGCCCGTTGGCGATCACCGTGCGGGTGGCGTTGTTCAGCCAGAGCCGGGCCCGGTGCAGGTCGGTGACCTCCTCGTCGCCCAACGGCAGCACCCGGCAGTTGTCGTAGAACCGGTGGTAGGAGGCGGCGACGCTCTCCTCCAGGTAACGGGCCACCCGGTGCGGCTCGCGCAGCTCGGCGGCGGTCGCCACCACCGCCGGGAACTCGGCGAGCGCCTTGAGCAGCTCGTTCTCCTTCTCGTGGTCGAGCAGCTCGGGGCGGAACGCGTCGGCGTCACCCGGGACCAGCCCCACCTCGGCGGCGTTACGGGCCACGCCCGCCGTCCGGGCGGCCACGTACTGCACGTAGTAGACCGGGTTGTCGCGGGTCGCCCGCGTCCACAGCTCGATGTCGATGTCGATCGGGGAGTCGCTGGAGTAGCGGGCCAGGGCGTACCGGGCGGCGTCCACGCCGATCGCCTCGACCAGGTCCTCCAGGGTGATCACCGTGCCGGCCCGCTTGCTCATCCGCATCGGGGCGCCGTCGCGCAGCAGGTTGACCAGCTGCCCGATGAGGATCTCCAGGTTGCGCTCCGGGTCGTCGCCGAAACACGCGGCCATGGCCTTCATCCGGCCGATGTAGCCGTGGTGGTCGGCGCCCAGCATGATCACGACCCGCTCGAAGCCGCGCTCGCGCTTGTCCAGGTAGTAGGCGCAGTCCGCGGCGAAGTACGTCCACTCGCCGTTGGACTTGCGCAGCACCCGGTCCTTGTCGTCACCGAAGTCGGTGGTGCGCAACCAGGTCGCGCCCTCGGACTCGTAGAGGTGCCCCTGCGCGCGCAGCCGGTTCAGCGCCAGGTCCAGCTCACCCCGGTCGTGCAGGTCCTTCTCGTTGAAGTAGGTGTCGAACTCCACCCCGAAGTCGCGCAGCGAGGACCGGATCTCGTCGAACATCAGCGCGACGCCCTCGACCCGGAAGACCTCCTGGGCGGCGTCGTCGTCGAGCGAGCGCACCTCCGGCCGACGGGCCTGCACCGCGGTGGCGATCTCCGCGATGTACGCCCCGCCGTAGCCGTCCTCCGGCGCCGGCTCACCCTTGGCGGCGGCCAGCAGCGACCGGGCGAACCTGTCGATCTGCGAACCGGCGTCGTTGAAGTAGTACTCCGTGCCGACGTCGGCACCGGTGGCCCGCAGCAGCCGGCTCAGCGCGTCACCGACGGCCGCCCACCGCACCCCGCCGATGTGCACCGGCCCGGTCGGGTTGGCCGAGACGAACTCAAGGTTGATCTTCTCGCCGGCCAGGCGGTCGCTGCGGCCGTACTCCGCGCCGGCCTCGACGATCAGTCGGGCGAGCTGCCCGGCGGCGGCCGCGTCGAGCCGGATGTTCAGGAAGCCCGGCCCGGCGATCTCCACCGATTTGACACCCGCTGCCCGGCCCAGCTCGTCGGCCAGGGCCGTCGCCAGCTCCCGGGGCGGAACGCCCACCTTCTTGCTCAACTGCAGCGCGAGCGTCGAGGCGTAGTCGCCGTGCTCGGGGTTGCGCGGTCGCTCCACCACGGTGCTCGCCGGCAACGCGGCGCGGTCGAGCCCGCGCTGCTCGAAGACGGCGTGGGCGGCGGCAAGGACGACCGAGGCTAGTTCTGCAGGAGTCACCCAACCATGTTATCGGGGGTAGACTCGGGCACTCGGCGGCTCCCCTGCGCGTCATCCGGCCCGCCATTCCCCTGACCGACCGACTTGACGAGGCACGATGAGCATCAGCACCCCGGGTGGCCCGGAGCGCCGCCCGACCGTGGTCAGCACCGGCAAGAAGCCGGCAGCGGGCCGGCCTGCGTCCGGCGCCAAGGCCGGTTCCGGCAAGCCGACGGGCAAGCCGGCGGGCTCCCCCCGGGCCGGCGGCAAGGGCCCCCGCAAGCCGGTCACCCCGGTCAAGGTGACCCAGGGCCGCGCCTGGGGCCCGATCGCGCTGTTCGTCGCGGTCGGCGTGCTGGCAGCCGGCATCATCGGGTACGGCGCCTGGGCGTCGTTCCAGGGCTCGAAGCCGTGGGACAAGCGGGCCAACGCCATCGAGGGCATCGCCAACATCCGCAAGTCCGACCCCGACAGCCTCAAGTACGAGTCACACAAGTCGGGTCCGCTGACCTGGAACTACTCGCCGCCGGTGGGCGGCGTGCACAACGCTGCCTGGCAGAACTGCATGGGCGACGTCTACGACGCCCCGATCGCCAACGAGCACGCGGTGCACAGCCTGGAGCACGGCGCGGTATGGATCACCTACCGCCCCGACCTGCCGCAGGACCAGGTCGAGAAGCTCGCCGGCAAGGTGCGCGGCGTCGAGAAGACCTTCATGAGCCCGTACGAGGGTCTGGACAAGCCGATCTCGCTTCAGGCGTGGGGCTACCAGCTCAAGCTCGACAACGCCGACGACTCGCGGATCGACGAGTTCATCAAGGACCTGCGGGTCAACGCCTCGGTCGAGGGCCCGACGGCGCTCTGCAACACCGGCATCACCGCCACCGGCACCACCCCGCGTGAGCTCCAACAGCAGCAGCAGCCCACCCAGTAAGGACCCCGATGACCGCCCCCACCACCACCGACAGCGAATACGACGACACCCCGGCCGTCCCGGACGAGGGCGGCCGGGCCCAGCCGGCGCGTTACGGCGTGCTGGCGCTCGCCGTCATGGTGGTGGTGGGGCTCCTCCTCGGGTACGCGGGCGGCCTGCTCACCCCCCGACTCACCCGGCCCGGTGACGCCTCGGTCGAAGCGGGCTTCGCCCGGGACATGACGTCCCACCACGCGCAGGCGGTGGAGATGAGCCTGATCGCGTACCGGTCGGCCACCCTCCCCGAGGTGCGGCAGATCGCCGTCGACATCGCCACCGGCCAGCAGGGTGAGATCGGCGCCATGCAGACCTGGCTCCGCGAGTGGGACTTGAGCCCCACCGGCTCGCAGCCGCCGATGTCGTGGATGTCCGACGGCGCCACCGTCAAGGACGGCCTGATGCCGGGCATGGCCACACCGGCGCAGATGACCGCCCTGCGCGACGCCCAGGGCATCGAGGTCGACAGGCAGTTCCTCACCCTGATGTACGCCCACCACCTCGGCGGCATCCACATGATCGACGCGGCACTCGGCGAGACCGACAACGACGAGGTGCTGCGGGTGGCCAAGACCATGAAGGCCACCCAGCAGTCCGAGTTGAACAACCTCCGGCAGCTCCAGGCACAGGCAGCCAAGGGCTGATCCGACCGACCGAGGCACGGCCTGCGTGGGCCGCCCATTCCCGCCTGACCCCGAATTGGCCCGGCCGTTCCCGCCTGACCCGGCCGTTCCCGCCTGACCCGGCCGTTCCCGCCTGACCCGGCCGTTCCCGCCTGACCCGGCCGTTCCCGCCTGACCCGGCCGTTCCCGCCTGGCCTGGTGATCGACTCGACTTTCAGGAAAGCGGGGCATCAACGCGACGGGACGCCCCGACTTTCAGGAACCCGAGTCGACCAAGGTCCGGTCCAATGATCCGCATCCACTCTTAGGCCAAGCACCGAGCACGGGGCATGGGCATCGGACACCGGGCCGGTGATCGACTCGCGTTTCAGTAAACCGGCCTGTCACCGCGACGGAACACCCCCGTTTGCCAGGAAGACGAGTCGATCAAGGCGCACGCCACGCACCACTCATCCCCTCATGTACGCATATGTACCTTCTGGTGCTTTCGAGCGGTCCAGGCGATTACGTTGCTTAGAGAGTTTTCTCCACACATATCGTGACCAGTTGCGATTCGGGCTCGTTGCCCAAGACGTGGGGGTTGCACTCAGAGACGCACGGCGTTCGGTCACCAGTTGGTGCCGACGCCACACCATCGGTGGTGACGGGGCGGTGGCAGCCGTCCGTCGCGGACAGCGGCAGGGCGAGCCGGGAATGCTCAGCCGCGAACAGGAACTCGAACTGATCGACACGCTACGGGGCGTCCACCCGGACGAGTTCGGCCTGGACGAGGAGCTGTGGACGAGGCAGAGCCTCACCACGCTCATCCAGCGGCGCTTCGACCTGCCACTGGAGGCCGGCGCCGTCGGGGCGTACCTGCGGGCCTGGGGGTTGGGTCCGCGCGAGCCACGCGAGCGCGCCTGCGGGCTCTGCGTCAGTGCGGTGGAGCGCTGGGTTCGCAGCGAGTACCCGGCGATCACCCGGGCCGCCCAGGAGCACCTCGCGGAGGTCTACTGGATCGGTCGGGTCCGGCTGCGCGGCACGATGCCGGCCGCCGATGTGATCTCGGCGGTCTCGTCCCGCGGTCGGGTGCGCTTCATGATCACCACGCCGACGGTGGACCCGCCGCTCCCCCGCGACTTCGTGCTGCGGCTCAGCGGCGAGGAGCAGCGCACCGTGCATCTGATCGTGGACGGCTCCTGGCCGCGCAACGAGTGGCCGCGCCGGCTCCCGCGCCGGATCGTCCTGCACCCGCTGCCCAGTTGCGGCCGAGCGGTAGCGGCCTGAACGCCGAGCGGTAGCGGCCTGACCGCCAGGTGGGCCGGCCGGGCGGTAGCGGCCTGAACGCCGAGCGGTAGCGGCCTGTCCGCCAGGTGGGCCGGTCGTCGACACGATCGGCTCACCCGATACCGATTCGGCGTACGGAGGGGAGGTTTGCTAGTCTTCTCCAGTCGCTGAGCCCCCGTAGCTCAGGGGATAGAGCACCGCCCTCCGGAGGCGGGGGCGCAGGTTCGAATCCTGCCGGGGGCACACTTGCTAAGAAACCAGCAACCAGCACCAGAAGGCCCTTGACCAGGGGAAACCCGGTCAGGGGCCTTACTCGTGTGTCCGGCCGTGGCGGCTGCCCTCGTGAAGGGGCGCCGGTCCCGGGGTCTTGCGTCTGCGACCCGGCAAGATCAAGCTGTCGTCGTGCTGTTTCTCGGGCTGATCCTCGCCGCACTTGGCGGTGCCGTCGCCGCGACGATCCTCGCCGTCGGTGGGTTCAGAGCGATGGTCCGGAGGCAGCCGGGGCGGCTGCGGGCCGCAGCGCTCCTCGTCGGCGCGGGGGCCGTCGCCGTGTACGCGTGGGGTCTGCTCCACCTCGGCTACGCGGTGATGCAGGCGGAGAACGGCGGCACCGGCGCCTCCCCGATCGAGCCCTGCCGGGAGGTCGGGCCGCAGGTGGCGAGCATGGTCGACGGGTACGGCGTCAGCCTCTTTCCGGTGCACTTCGAGTTCCACCTCACCGGCGGCGGGTCGTACGTCACCTCATCGGTGCCCGGGTACGTCACCCCGGCCACTGTCGCCCTCGGGCTGATCACCGTGATCTGCGCAGCCTTCGCGGCCACGACGGCCAAACAGACCCGACCGCCGGTCACCTGACCCGGAGACCGTCGCCCCGGGCCGGGCCCGGCGACCGTCAGGCGCAGTGCCGGAACGGACGACGGGCCCGGACCAGATCGTCAGCCGCCGACGTACGCCGCCAGGTGCTCGCCGGTGAGGGTGGAGCGGTCGGCGACGAGGTCGGCGGGGGTGCCCTCGAAGACGATCTGACCACCGTCGTGGCCGGCACCGGGGCCGAGGTCGATGATCCAGTCGGCGTGCGCCATGACCGCCTGGTGGTGCTCGATGACGATCACCGACTTGCCCGAGTCGACGAGGCGGTCCAGCAGACCGAGCAGTTGCTCGACGTCGGCCAGGTGCAGGCCGGTGGTCGGCTCGTCGAGGACGTAGACGCCGCCCTTCTCGGCCATGTGGGTGGCCAGCTTGAGTCGTTGCCGCTCGCCGCCGGACAGGGTGGTGAGCGGTTGACCCAGGCTGAGGTAGCCGAGCCCGACGTCGGCGAGCCGGTCGAGGATGGCGTGCGCGGCCGGCGTACGGGCGTCACCGGCGCCGAAGAACTTCTCCGCCTCCGTCACGGACATCGCGAGCACCTCGCTGATGTCGCGACCGCCGAGGCGGTATTCCAGCACCGACGCCTGGAACCGCTTGCCCTCACAGTCCTCGCAGGGGGCGGCGACGCCGGCCATCATCCCCAGGTCGGTGTAGATGACACCGGCGCCGTTGCAGCTCGGGCAGGCTCCCTCGGAGTTGGCGCTGAACAGCGCCGGCTTCACGCCGTTGGCCTTCGCGAACGCCTTGCGGATCGGGTCCAGCAGCCCGGTGTACGTGGCCGGGTTGCTGCGCCGCGAGCCACGGATCGCGCCCTGGTCGATCGACACCACACCCGCGCCGGGAGGGATGGACCCGTGCACCAGCGAGCTCTTGCCGGAGCCGGCGACACCGGTCACGACGACGAGCACTCCGAGGGGTACGTCGACGTCGACGTTCCGGAGGTTGTTGGCAGTCGCGCCACGGATCTCCAGCTTGCCGGTGGGCGTGCGGACCTTCTCCTTGAGGGCTGCCCGGTCGTCGAGGTGGCGGCCGGTGATGGTGCCGCTGGCGCGTAGGCCCTCCAGGCTGCCCTCGTAGCAGACGGTGCCGCCGTCGGTGCCGGCACCGGGCCCGAGGTCGACGACGTGGTCGGCGATGGCGATGGCCTCCGGCTTGTGCTCCACGACGAGCACGGTGTTGCCCTTGTCGCGCAGTTGGAGCAGCAGCTCGTTCGTGCGCTGGATGTCGTGCGGGTGCAGCCCGATCGTCGGCTCGTCGAAGACGTAGGTGACGTCGGTGAGCGACGAGCCGAGGTGGCGGATCATCTTGGTGCGCTGCGCCTCGCCGCCGGAGAGGGTGCCCGAGGGCCGGTCCAGCGAGAGGTAGCCCAGCCCGATCTCCTCGAACGAGTCGAGGAGGTGTTGCAGCCCGGCCAGCAGCGGGGCCACCGACGGCTCGTCGATGCCGCGCACCCAGGCGGCGAGGTCGCTGATCTGCATCGCACACGCGTCGGCGATGTTCTTTCCCTGGATCTTCGACGACCTGGCCTCCTGGCTGAGCCGGGTGCCGGCGCACTCGGGGCAGGTCGTGAACGTCACCGCCCGCTCCACGAAGGCGCGGATGTGCGGCTGCAACGCGTCGATGTCCTTGGAGAGGAAGGACTTCTGGATCGACGGGATGAGACCGGCGTACGTCAGGTTGATGCCGTCGATCTTGATTTTGGTGGGCTCGCGGTGGAGCAGGTCGTGCAGCTCCCGCTTGGTGAACTTGCCGATCGGCTTGTCCGGGTCGAAGTAGCCGCAGCCACGGAAGATGCGGCCGTACCAGCCCTCCATGCTGTAGCCCGGGATCGTGATCGCGCCCTCGTTGAGCGAGAGGCTGTCGTCGTACAGCGCGGACAGGTCGATGTCGGTGACCGCGCCCATGCCCTCGCACCGCGGGCACATGCCGCCGAGCCGGGTGAAGGTCGCCTTCTCGGTCTTCGTCTTGCCGGCGCCGCGCTCGACGGTGATCGCACCGGTGGCCTTCACCGAGGGGACATTGAAGGAGTACGCGTTGGGCGAGCCGATGTGCGGCTGCCCAAGTCGACTGAACAGGATGCGCAGCATCGCGTTGGCGTCGGTGGCGGTGCCCACCGTGGACCGGGAGTTGGCCCCCATCCGCTCCTGGTCCACGATGATCGCCGTCGTCAGACCGGCCAGCAGGTCGACCTCGGGGCGTGCCAGCGTCGGCATGAAGCCCTGCACGAACGCGCTGTAGGTCTCGTTGATCATCCGCTGCGACTCGGCGGCGATGGTGCCGAACACCAGCGAGCTCTTGCCGGAGCCGGAGACACCGGTGAACACCGTCAGCCGCCGCTTCGGGATCTCGACGCTGACGTCCCTGAGGTTGTTCACCCGGGCGCCCTGCACACGGATCAGGTCGTGGCTGTCGGCAACGTGTGGCGGGGACGGCTGGGGGGCCGTGCTCATCGTGTCTCCATCTGTCGGATCGGGACTGCTCAGCGCACTTCCTGGATGCGGATCATGTTGCCCGCCGGGTCCCGGAAGGCGCAGTCGCGGACGCCGTACGGCTGCTCGGTCGGCTCCTGGACGACCTCGGCGTCGCTGCCCTCCAGCTTGGCGAAGGTGGCGTCGAGGTCGGTGGTGGCGAGGTTGACGCCGAAGTAGCTGCCCTTGGCCATCAGTTCGAGGATGGTCTGCCGCTCGTCGTCGGTGATGCCCGGGTTGGCGGCCGGCGGGTGCAGGACGATGGCGGTGCTGGGCTGGCCGACCGGCCCGACCGTGATCCAGCGCATGCCCTCGTATCCGACGTCGAGGCGCACCTCGAAGCCGAGGGTGTCGCGGTAGAAGGCCAGCGAGGCCTCCGGATCGGTGTGCGGGAGGAAGCTCGAGTGAATGGTGATGTCCATGGCGATCACGCTAGTTGCGGGGCCGTGACCGGCGCTTCTCGATTCCTGACCGGTCTGGTCACCTGCTTCTCCACGCACGACGGCATCCCCGCCGCCGCCTGCGCCGCCTGCCGCCGGTAGACGCTCGGCGGCACGCCCACCAGCTCCGCGAAGCGGGTGCTGAAAGTGCCCAGCGACGAACACCCGACGGTGAAACAGACCTCGGTGACGCTCAGGTCGCCACGGCGCAGCAGGGCCATCGCCCGCTCGATGCGGCGGGTCATGAGGTAGCTGTAGGGGGATTCGCCGTAGGCGAGCCGGAACTCGCGGCTGAGGTGCCCCGCCGACATGTGCGCGCCCCGGGCGAGCGCCTCGACGTCCAGGGGAGACGCGTACTCCCTGTCGATCCGGTCGCGGACCCGCCGCAGCCGTGCCAGGTCGGCGAGACGCTGCGTCGCGTCGGGTTTGCTGCTCACCTGCGAAATCGTGCCACAACCCACCGACAATCAGCCGCCCCGACGGCCCGAGCGGGGGCCGACGATCCCGGTCAGCCGGCCTCGCGCCGGGCGCGGGCGCGGCGCTTTCCCTCGTGCATGGCCTGCACCCGGGCCACCGGGATGGTCCGGCCCTCGGCGATCAGGTCGGCGGGGAGCGACTGCGGGGCCGGCATCAGCGCGGCCCACGGGTCGCCGTCGGCGAGCAGCGCCGGCGCGGTCCGGATGGTGAAGTCGGCGGGGGTCACAGCGGTCAGGTCGGCCCAGTCGACCGGGAACGAGACCGGCATCCCGGGCCGCAGCCGGGGGCTGTACGCGGCGGCCACCGTCGCACCGCCCGCGCGGGTGGCGTCGACGAAGACCCGACCGCCCCGGTCCTCCTTGATGTACGCCGTGGTGGCCAGCGCCGGGTCGAGCCGCTCGGCGCGGACGGCGAGCGCCCGGGTGGCGGCGGCCAGCTCCTCCGCCGTGGGTTCGTCGGTCACCGGGACGAAGACGTGCACGCCCTTGGCTCCGCTGGTCTTGACCGCGCCGGCCAGGCCGGCGTCGGCGAGCGCCTGGCGGACCAGCAGGGCCGCGCCGACGGCCGCGCGGAACCCGTCGCCCTCCGGCGGGTCCAGGTCGAGCACCAGGTGGGTCGGGCGGTGCAGGTCGGCCGAGGTCGCCAGCGTCGGGTGGTACTCCACCGCCCGCTGGTTGGCGAACCAGAGCAGGGTGCGCCGGTCGTCGCAGAGGGCGTACGAGATCTCCCGGTGGGACGCCTCCGCCCACACCGGTGCCCGACGCACCCAGTCGGGGGTGTAGCGGGGCAGGTTCTTCTGCATGAACGGTGGCTGACCGGGGCGGACCCGGATCACCGACAGCGGCCGGCCCCGCAGGTGCGCAAGGATGCGGTCGTGGACGGCGTCGAGGTAGTCGACCAGGTCACGCTTCGTCGCGTCGTCGCGGTCGGACAGCGGCTGGTCCAGGTTGGTCAGGGCCACGCCGTCCCGGGTCTCGTCAGCTGTGGTCACCCGACCACCCTCCCGGCCCCGGTGCCGCCGGTCAACCGGACCTGCCGATCGGCTACGCCGAGCAGGTGCGAGCCGATGAACGCCGGGCCGCGAAGTACGGCGTGACAGGCGTTCCGTCGCTGGTGATCGGCGGCCAGCCCCCGGTTTCCGGTGTCCAGAGCCCCGAAGAGCTACACCGGTTGCTGACCCGTCGCTTGGCCGCACTGGACTCCGCCGCACCACACCCGCCGCCCGCCAAGATGGCGGACGACCGCGGTGACCAGCGGCCCGCGAGGTAGCTCGGAATCTCCAGGATCACCCGCAATGTGGGTCCGGACACCGCAAGGGTCACCCGGATCGGACAGTGCCGGCCAGCGGGGTGGGACGACACGTTTCGCGACGGTCCTCCTCGGCGCACCATTTGTTGCCGAGGTCATCGCCTGTGACCGTCAGCCGGAGCAGAGGGAGGCACTGGTGGCGCTCACCAGCTGGGCCGAGCGGCACCGCCGGGCCATCGCCGAGGCGCGGACCAGGTACGACGCCGAACACGCCTGACAAACGCGCCCGGGGTGTGGCGAACGCCACCGCTTCATTCTGACCGATCGGTCAGGGTCTGACCGATCGGTCAGGCATGCTGGTCTGCGGAGGTGGACCGGTGATGGCCAGAGCGGTGTCCGAGACGCACGGCGAGATCCTCGCCGCGGCGGCGCGGCGGTTCGCGGTGACCGGTTACCGGGGCACCTCGTTGCAGGACATCGCCCGTGAGGTGGGCTGCTCCAAGGCCACTGTCCTCTACCACTTCGCCAACAAGGAAGCCCTGCTCGCCGAGCTGATGGCCCCGGCGATCGGCGTGCTGCGGGACCTCGACGACCGGCTCACCGGCCTGACCGGAGCGGCGGCCCAGGAGGTCGCCGCGCAGGGCTTCGTCGACCTCGCGGTCCGGTTCCGGCGGGAGATCGCGGTGCTCCGCGGCGAGTTCCCCGAACTGCTGTGCCAGCCGGCCTTCGCGCACATCCAGGAGATCTCCGACCGGCTGCGCGACGCGCTGGCCGGTCACTCCGACCGGCCGAGTGCCCGGATCGCCGCGTTGGTGCTGCTCGCCGGAATCTCCGAGGCGTGCGCCGAGTTCGCGGACATCCCCGACGACGAACTGCGGTCCGCCCTGCTCACCCTCGTCCGACGGGCCGTCGAGCCCGTCGCCGTTCCCCTGCCCCAACCACCCACGACCGAGGACAAGGACTCCTGATGGCCACCCTGCTCTACCGGCTCGGCCGGGGCGCGTTGCGCCGGCGACGGCTCGTCGTCGCGCTCTGGCTCGTCGTACTCGTCGTCGCCGGCCTGGCCGCGGCGACCCTGCGCGGCCCGACGGCGAGCAACTTCACCATGCCCGGCACCGAGAGCCAACGCGCGCTCGACCTGCTCGCCGAGCAGTTCCCCGCCGCCAGCGGCGCCACCGGCACCATCACGGTCAAGGCACCGGCCGACGGCCAACTGGCCACGCCGGAGGGACAGACCGTGGTCCGGGAGCTGGTCCAGCAGGCGTCCACACTGCCCGGCGTGGTCGGCGCCGTCGACCCGTTCCAGGTCGGCGCGGTCACCCCCAACGGCCGGTACGCGCTGGTCCAGGTCCAGTTCGCGACCGGCGGGGACGAGGTGACCGACGAGCAGCGCACCGCGTACGAGCAGGTGGGCGCGGCGGCGAAGGCCAAGGGTTGGCAGGTGGCCCCGGGCGGCGAGGTGCTCGGCGGTGAGCCTGAGATCGGCTCCACCGAGGCGCTCGGCGTCCTGGTCGCCGCGATCGTCCTGATCATCACGTTCGGCTCCCTGGTCGCGGCCGGCATGACCATGCTCAACGCGTTGATCGGTGTGGGCGTCGGGATGGCCGGCCTGTTCGCACTCAGCGGCGTCATCGAGTTGACCAGCACCGCCCCGATCCTGGCGCTGATGCTCGGCCTCGCGGTCGGCATCGACTACTCGCTGTTCATCACCTCCCGGCACCGACAGAACCTGCTCGAAGGCCTCTCTCCGGAGGAGGCGGTCGGCCGCGCCGTGGGCACCGCCGGCTCCGCGGTGGTCTTCGCCGGTGCCACTGTCGTCATCGCGCTGGCCGGGCTCGCCGTGGTGAACATCCCGTTCCTCACCGTGATGGGTCTCGCCGCCGCCGGCACGGTCACCGTCGCGGTCCTCGTCGCGATCACCCTCCAGCCGGCACTGCTCGGCTTCGCCGGTCGTCGGGTACTCCCCCGCCGGCTGCGGACGGTCGCCACCGACGGTGCCACGGCCACCGACGACACGGTGGAAACCGACTCGGACGTCACCGACCGACCGGCCGCCGTCGAGGACCGGTCCGCGTTCGGCTTCCGCTGGGCACGGATGGTCACCCGGTTCCGCGTACCCGTCATCCTGGTCGGCCTGCTCGGCCTGGGCCTGCTCGCGCTGCCCACGCCGGACATGCGGCTGGCCCTGCCGGGCGCCGCGACGGCCGCCGTCGGCTCACCCGCCCGGGTGGCGAACGACCTGACCGTCGAGGGCTTCGGACCGGGTTTCACCGGCCGACTCGCGGTGGTCGTCGCCGGTGACACGCCCGAGGCCACCTCGGGCGCCGTGCCGCAGGTGACCGCGCTGCTGCAGCGCACCGAGAACGTCCTCGCGGTGGCCCCACCTCAGCTCAGCCCGGACGGTCGGACGGCGCTGCTCGGCGTGGTACCCAAGACCGGCCCGACCGACGAGGCCACCGAGACCCTGGTGCACGACATCCGCGACTCGGTGAGCGGGATCCGCGACGTCGACGTGCTGCTCACCGGCGTCACCGCCATCGGCATCGACGTGTCCGAGAAGCTCTCCGACGCCCTGCCGGTCTACCTGTTGCTGGTGGTCGGGCTCTCGGTGCTGCTGCTGATGCTGGTGTTCCGCTCGCTGCTGGTGCCGGTCAAGGCGGCGCTGGGCTTCCTGCTCACCGTCGCCGCCACGTTCGGCATCACGGTGGCCGTGTTCCAGCAGGGGCACCTCGCCGACCTGGTCGGCCTGGACACGCCCGGCCCGCTGATCAGCTTCCTGCCGATCCTGCTCATCGGCATCCTGTTCGGGCTCGCGATGGACTACGAGGTCTTCCTGGTGTCCCGGATGCGGGAGGACTTCGTCCACGGTGAGTCGGCCCGCCAGGCCACCATCAGCGGCATGGGGCACGGGGCACGGGTCGTCACCGCCGCCGCGCTGATCATGATCTCGGTCTTCGGGGGCTTCGTCTTCCTGGAGGACCCGGTGATCAAGTCGATGGGCTTCGCGCTCGCCATCGGCGTCGCCATCGACGCGTTCGTGGTCCGGATGACCATCGTCCCGGCGGTGATGTCGCTGCTCGGCGACCGCGCCTGGTGGCTGCCGCGCTGGCTCAACCGCGCCCTGCCGAACGTCGACATCGAAGGCGAAGGCCTGCGCACCGAACTCCAGGACCGAACCCCCACCCCCGTCTAACCCCGTCCCCACGCTGTCGATCATGGAGTTGTGGTGACCGTCGCGCCCCGGTTGGTGGCCTTCGTCCAGCACCACAACTCCATGATCGACGCGACTCAGACGCCTGCCGGGTACGTCTCCATCTCGCCGGGGGTTGCCGGCACCGGTAGCGGGTGCAGGGCCGTCGTCTCGTCGCACCAGATGAAGGCGTCGTAACGGTCACCCAGGCGGGTCGGAACGTAGTTGCCCCAGGACTCGAACGACGGGTCGTAGACGACCCCGATCGCCCGATGGTCGGTCGTGTCGGTGACCCAGCCCGGCTGGTCGTCACCACCGAAGATCAGCACCGCCCGCTCCGGCATCAACTCGTGCAACCGCCGCTCGATCGATCCCTCCCGGGCCGGTGGCACCACCAGCGCCTCGGGCGGTGAACCCCAACGCGGAGCGGCGATCACCGTGCCCCGGTAGCTACCGAAGCCGATCAACGCCACGTCATCATCGCCGTGCCGTTCCCGGGCCAACTGGCCGATGTTGACCATCCCGTCGGCGGCCATGTCGGTGGCCCGGGCATCCCCGACGTGCGTGTTGTGCGCCCAGACGATCCCCCGGGCGTCCGGCCCGTACCGGTCCAGCAGCCGGTCCAGGGTGTCCTGCATGTGCGTGTCGCGGATGTTCCACGAGTCCGGCCCACCGGCCACCATCGCCCGGTAGTACCGCTCCGCGCCGGCCACGACCTCCGCGTTCTGCCAGGCCGAGAACCGGTCCGGACCGTCGGAGAGGGCGTGCTCGCGGATCCGGGCGAGGAGCCGGACCACCTCCTCCTCACACCGGGCGGAGACGAACCTGGAGGCCGCGCCGTACTCCTCGACCCTTTTGCCGTACGGCTCGAAGCAGCGGTAGGCGTCCTGCGCCGCCTCCAACGACGTCGGGTCCTCCTCCCCCAGGTAGTCGAAGATCGCCTGCATCGACTCCCAGAGGCTGTACACGTCGAGCCCGTGGAACCCGGCCCGTTCGTCCTCCGGCCGCTCCACGTTCCAGGCCCGCAACCAACGGGTGAACCGGGCAACCTCGGCGTTGGCCCACATCCAGGTCGGCCAGCGCTCGAACTGGTCGAGAGCGCGCTGCGGTTCGAGTGCGCCACCGGGCGCGGCGGTCACCGAGCGGTGCACCCGGTCGCAGTCCGGCCAGTCACCCTCGACCGCGACGAAGGAGAAGCCGCACTCGGCGATCAACCGACGGGTGAGCTGCTCGCGCAACCGGTAGTAGTCGTAACTGCCGTGGGTGGACTCGCCGATCATCACCACCCGGGCGTCCCGGACGCGCTCCAGCAACGGGTCGAAATCGCTCGGCGCGCCGAGCCGCTGAACCAGCATGCCAGCGGCTACCCGACCGCCACACCGACAAACCGCCCCCCGGGGGGCGGGGAGGCGCACACCCTCTCCCTCGGTGATCAAGAGGTTTGCGTCACGACACGCCGGTCGCATGACGCAAACCTCTTGATCACTGAATCGTGCCGCCCACCCCGGCACGGGCGGCGCCGACACCACTACCTCAATGATCGAGCATGATCGTGGCGCGGGCCTGGGGTGACCACCAGGGCGTTGGGGTGGGAGGGGGACTGTTAGGCGGGGAGGGGGACGGTGCGGGATTCGGTGCGGGCGGTTTCGGCGGCGGCGATGATCTCGACGACCTCGCGGCCGAAGCGGACGTCGCAGCGGTGGTCCCGCGTACCGGCCCGCACCTGCTCGACCAGTTGGTCGATGGCGACACCGAACGCCGTGGCCGCGTCGTTCTCGCCGAACGGCACGTTCTCGATGCCGTTCTCGCCGTAGAACACGAACTCCCGGGTCATCGACTCGGTCGGGGCGTCCAGGGAGAGCGAGGCGCTGCTCGTGGCACCGCCCTCGTGGGTGAGCAGCAGGTGCACCATGCCGGTCGGCCCGTCCATCGCCGCCACCCGGGTCACCCGACCCAGCACGGGCAGGAGGATCGAGAGCGCGTGCGGGGCGATGTCCCAGAGCGCGCCGTGCTCCCGACGCCACAACGACCCGCCGTACGGGCTGCCGTCCTGGAAGATCGAGGCGAACGCGGTGGTCCGGCCGTGCTGCCAACCCCCGGCGGCGGCGGTGGCGGCGAGGAACGCCGTCACGTTCGGCTGGAAGCGCTGGGTGAAGAAGACGACCGAGGCGACCCCGGACTCCTCGGCGGCGGCCACCACCCGGTCGGCGTCGGCCACGCTGAGCGCCAATGGCTTGTCCAGCAGCAGGTGCCGCCCCGCGGAGGCGGCCCGGACCGCGATGTCGGCCTGGACGTCCGGCGGCAGGGCGACGGCGACCGCCTCGCACTGCTCGATGAGCGCGTCGACGTCGGCAAAGGCGGGCACCCCGTACCGCTCGGCCAGCGCGGAGGCCCGCTCCGGGTTGCGACCCCACACCCCGACCAACTCCGCGTCCGGGTGGGCGTGCAACGCCTTCCCGTGCGTCTCGATCGCCCAGTGACCGGTGCCGAACAAACCGAACCGCAACACGTGTGCCTCCGCTTTTCCCCCCGCCGTGGCGACGCCACGGACGTGATCCACGCTAGTCGTCCCACCAGCCACAACGGCGGCGGGTTCGACCAATCGAAGCGGCCCACTCCCCTTTTTCCAGGGCCCCAACGCCAGGTCCGTTCGCCGCCAGACACACCGGGGTCGGCGCGACAGCCTCGACGGCATGCCCAACACGAACTCACCATCGACCAGCGGTCCGGTCGCCTTCGCCCACTGGTACGACTTCGCCGAGGGCGGGCCCGTGCACCGAGGCCTGCTGCCGTTCCCGGCGAGCGCGCCCGCGCCGTTCGAGGTTGCTCGCTGGTCGGTGGCGCCGAACACCTCCAACGACCTCGATGTCCACCGCTCCCGCGAAGTGTGGATCATCGTGTCCGGCATCGGAACCCTGACCTTCGGCGACCAGACGAGCGTGCTGCGGGCCGGGGACGTGGCGGCGTTCGACAGCAGGGTGCCGCACCAGATCCGGAACGACGGACCGGACCCGCTCCTCGCCGTCTCCGTCTACTGGTTGCAGGGCAGCGACTGACTGCTGTCCGAGGCACCGCTCGGCGGACGCGAGCCGAGGCGGGTTCCCCCGTTTACTACGACGGTTAGTAGGCTGTGCCGGTGACCGAGGCAACGACCGGGTGGGGCCGGTGACCAGCGTGAGCACCGACTCGCCGGTGGACGGGATCGTCGCGACGGTGTCGATCGTGCTGTCGCTGCTCGTCGCGGCGTGGGCGCTGGTCGTGGCGGTACGCCAGCGACCGCCGGATCGGGCCCAGTTCGTCGGCCTGGCCGTGCTTGAGGTGTCGTTGCTCGTGCTGGGCGTGCTGGCGCTCGTCGCGGTGGGCGGCGGGGATCGGCCCGGCGAGCCCGGCGCCTTCTTCGGTTACCTGGTCACGCTGGTCTGCCTGCCGCCGCTGGCCTGGGTGCTGGCCCGGATGGAGCCGACCCGGTGGGGTTCGGCCATCGTGTGTGCGGTCTGCCTGGTGACCCCGGTGGTGGTGGTTCGGCTGCAGCAGACCTGGGAGGTGCTCGGTGGTTGAGACCGGACCGGTCCGGCGTCGCACGAACTCCGGCCCAGGGCGGCTGCTGATCGCGGTCTACCTGCTCTTCGCCATCGCCGCGACGAGCCGGGCCGGCTTGCAGATCGCCACCAGGTTCGACGAGGCCCCGGTGGCGTACCTGCTGTCCGCGCTGGCCGCGCTCATCTACATCGTGGCGGCGGTGGGGCTGGCCCGGGCCGGGCACACCGGCCGACGGGTGGCGTTGGCCTGCTGCTCCGTGGAGCTGGTCGGTGTGGTCGCGGTCGGCATCCTGAGCCTGGTCGACAAGGAGCTGTTCCCGGACGAGACGGTCTGGTCGCAGTTCGGCAGCGGGTACGGCTACATCCCGCTGGTGCTGCCGGTGCTCGGCCTGATCTGGCTCTGGCGCACCCGCCGCGACCCCGCCTGACCCGACAGCGGGGCGCCCCCCGCGCGAGGGAACGCCCCACCCGGGGTACGGGTCAGTCCCGTGGGCCGCCGGCCACGTAGATGACCTGACCGGAGACGAAACCGGCGCCCTCGCTGGTCAGGAACGAGATGGTGTGCGCGACGTCCTCCGGGAACCCTGGGCGGCGCACCGGGATCTCGGCCGACGCGTGCTTCTTGAAGTCCTCGAAGTCGACCTTCATGCGCGCGGCGGTGGCCGCCGTCATGTCGGTGACGATGAAGCCGGGCGCGACAGCGTTGACAGTCACCCCGAACGGTCCCAGCTCGATGGCGAGCGTCTTGGTGAAGCCCTGGAGGCCGGCCTTGGCGGCGGCGTAGTTCGCCTGGCCCCGGTTGCCCAGGGCGGAGGTGCTGGAGAGGTTGACGATCCGCCCCCACCTGCGCTCCACCATGTGCTTCTGCGCGGCCTGGCTGAACAGGAACGCGCCCCGCAGGTGCACGCCCATCACGGTGTCCCAGTCGGCGCTGGTCATCTTGAAGAGCAGGTTGTCGCGCAGGACGCCGGCGTTGTTGACCAGGACGGTGGGTGCGCCCAACTCGGCGGCGATCCGTTCCACGGCTGCCTCCACCTGGTCCCGGTCGGACACGTCGGCGCCCACGCCGAGCGCCCGCCCGCCGTCGGCCGCGATGGCGTCCACCGTCTCCTTGGTGGCCGACTCCTCGATGTCGACCACGGCGACGGCCATCCCGTCAGCGGCCAACCGCCGGGCGGTGGCCGCGCCGATACCGCGCGCGGCTCCGGTGACGATGGCGACGCGGGGCTCCTCCGACATGACTACCTCCGAGTAACTTGGGGTGATCGGAGGAGCTTAGCGTCAGAACCCCCGACCCCGGCATAGGCGAATCCACCGGTATCCGTGGCCGGACACCTTCACCGCGCCGAGCTTGCCCAACTCGCCGTAGCCACGGTCGCTGAGCACGTCGATCGGCAGGTCGGCCTCCGGTTCGAGGCTGCTCAGGTCCACCTCGACGTCGTCGGTGCCCAGGTTGTGCAGGAACACCATGGTCCCGGTCGGCCCGTCCGCCCGGTGCGCGAGCACGCCGGCCGGCATCGCCACGTCGATGTGGGTGGTCGAGCCGGAGCCGATCTCGGGGGCCTCGCGCAGCGTACGGATCATGCGCTCGAACCAGGCGAGCAGCGACTTGGAGTCGCTGCGCTGGGCGGTGACGTTGACGTTCTGGTAACCGAACTCACCCTTGTCGATCACCGGACGGACCAGCTTCTCCGGGTCCGCGGTGGAGAAGCCGGCGTTCGGCTGGTACGACCACTGCATCGGGGTACGGATCGCCTCCCGACCGGGCAGCGACAGGTCCTCGCCCATCCCGATCTCCTCGCCGTAGCGCAGCACCGGCGTACCGCGCATCGAGAACTGCAGGGCGTACGCCAACTCCAGGTGCCGGCGGTCGTTGCCGAGCATCGGGGCGAACCGGCGACGGATTCCCCGGTCGTAGATGCGCATGGTCTCGTCCGGGCCGAACTGCGCGTACACCTGGTTGCGTTGTTCGGTGGTGAGCCGGGACAGGTCGATCTCGTCGTGGTTGCGCAGGAAGGTGGCCCACTGCCCGCCGACCGGCAGCTTCGGGGTGTCCCGCAGCGCCTCGATCAGGGACTCCGGGTCCTCGCGGGCCAGCGCGAGCATGAGCCGACCGTTGAGCATGAAGTCGAACAGCATGTGGATCCGGTTGCCGGAGCCACTGGCGTCGCCGAAGAACGTCGGTAGCTGGTCCGGCTCGACGTTCGCCTCGGCCAGCAGGACGGCGTCGCCGCGACGCCACTGCACGTGTTGGCGCATCTCGGTGAGGAACTCGAAGTCCTTCGGCGAGTTCGGGTTGCCCGGCTCGGTCAGCTCGATGATGAACGGCACCGCGTCCATCCGGAAGCCGGAGACGCCGAGCTGGAGCCAGAACGACATGATCTTCTTGACCTCGGCCCGGACCTCCGGGTTGGCGAAGTTGAGGTCCGGCTGGAACCGGTAGAACCGGTGGTAGAACCAGGCCTTGGCGGTCCGGTCGTAACTCCAGGTCTCGTCCTGCTCGCCGGGGAACACCATGCCCTGGTGCCGGTCGTCCGGCTCGGTGTCGGACCAGACGTACCAGTCCCGGTACGGCGAGTCCGGCGAGGAGCGGGCGGACTGGAACCACGGGTGCTCGTCGGAGGTGTGGTTGACCACCAGGTCGATGATCACGCGGATGCCCCGGTTCTGCGCCTGGTGCAGCAGCTCGGCGAAGTCGCCCAGGGTGCCGAAGCGCGGGTCCACGTTGTAGAAGTCGGTGACGTCGTAGCCGTCGTCACGGTTGGGCGACGGGTGGATGGGGTGCAGCCACAGGCAGGTCACCCCGAGACGGGCCAGATAGTCCAGTCTCCCGATCAGCCCGCGGATGTCACCGACACCGTCGCCGTCGGAGTCGGCGTACGTGTCGATGTCGAGGCAGTAGACGACGGCTTCGGAATACCAACGGTCACCCATGCCGGAGGAACATCTCCGAACGATCAGCGCGGCAAACCCTTGGTTATCGTGCCGGTCATGGGAAACGACCTCGTGCCGCCGACCGCACCGATGGACTGGTCCGAGGGCAGGTGGCTGCACCCACCGGTACGCGTCGAGGAGGGTCCGGCCGGTGAGCTGGTCGTCGAACCGGCCGCCGGGAGCGACCTGTGGCGGCGGACCAGTTACGGATTCGTCCACGACGACGCTCCGGCGCTGCTGGCGCCTCTTGCGGTGGGCGAGGCGATGGAGGTGAGCTTCCGGCTCGACTTCTCCGCCCAGTTCGACCAGGCCGGCGTGCTCGTCCGGGTCGACGAGCGGACCTGGACCAAGGCCGGTGTCGAGATGAGTGACGGCGAGTCGCAACTCGGCGCGGTGGTGACCCGGGAGTTCTCCGACTGGTCGGTGGCACCGGTGCCACAGTGGTCGGGCCGGGAGGTGACGGTGCGGGTCAGCCGCGCCGGCGACGCGCTGACCGTCCGGGCCCGCGCCGGCGACGAGCCGTGGCGACTGGTCCGGCTCACCCCGCTGGACCCGACGGTGGAGGCGGTCGCCGGTCCGTTCTGCTGCGCGCCGACCCGCGCCGGTTTGACCGTGGTGTTCACCGGTTGGCGACGGGGGCCGGCGGACACCGCGCTGCACCCGGAGGTGTAGCGACCGCCCGCTCGGGGTATCGCCGTCTGATCCCCCGAGCACCGACGCGGAAGGACGACCATGGCGTACGCCCAGAGCGGCGACCCGTCCGAGTTCACCGGGCTGACCGGGTGGGTGGCCACCGTGATCGAGGCGATGGGCCCGGTCGGCGTGGCGCTGCTGGTGGCGTTGGAGAGCATCGTCCCGCCCATCCCCAGCGAGATCGTGTTGGCGATGGCCGGTTTCCTGGCTCACGAGGGCCAGTTCAACCTGGTGGTCGTGGTGGTGGCCGCGACTGTCGGTTCGCTCGTCGGGGCGCTGGTGCTCTACTGGCTCGGCGCGGCGCTCGGCGAGGAGCGACTCAAGCGCTGGCTGGACCGCATTCCGCTGGTGGACAGCGACGACCTGGAGAGGGCCGACCGCTGGTTCGAGCGGCACGGCCGGTGGGCCGTGCTGATCGGCCGGGTGGTGCCGGTGGTCCGCAGTCTGGTCTCCGTGCCGGCCGGCGCGAACCGGATGCCGCTGGGCGAGTTCATCCTGTTCACCACGATCGGCAGTGGGGTGTGGAACGGCCTCGTCGTGGGGGCCGGTTACGCGCTGGGTAGCCGGTGGCAGGACGTCGAGCGCTACAGCGACTGGTTCAACTACGCGATCGTCGCGGTCTTCGTGGTGATGGTGGCCGTCTGGGTGGTCCGCAAGGTCCGGCGACGCCGGGAGCGCGACGACCGGCGGTCGGTGACCGCCGGTCGCTGATCCGCGCTATCGGTTACCGCCGGCACCCTGCACGGACGCCGGCCAGGACCGTCAGGGCAGGGTGTCCAGGTGCGGGGCCACCGTGCGGGCGAAGGTGTTGCCGTTGCTGACGTCCCAGTTCACCGACCAGGTCATCGCGCCGCGGATGCCGGGGTAGGTGCGCGGCGGGCGGAAGCTGCCGCAGTTGGTGCCCCGGGCCAGGCAGTCCAGTGCGGCGTTGACCACGCTGGGCGCGACGATGCCACCGCCGGCCGCCCCCGGTCCGGCGGGCAGACCGAGGCCGACCTGGTCGGGGCGGAGCCCGGCTTCCAGTTGGATGCAGGCCAGCGCGACGATGAAGTTCACGGTGCCCTGGCCGTACGCGGCGTTCTGGTCGCAGCCGAGCATCGCACCGGAGTTGTAGAACTGGGTGTTGACGACGGTGAGGATGTCCTTGATGTCGAGCGCCAGCTTGAAGTAGCCGCCGGCCGGGTTCTGCATGTCGATCGTCTGCGGCGCCATCGCGATGATCAGGCTCGACCCGATCTTGGCCCGCAGCGCGCGGAGCGCCTGCGCCATGTAGGTCGGGTTGAGGCCGTTCTCCAGGTCGATGTCGATGCCGTCGAATCCGTAGCGGGCGATCAGCGCGGCGGCCGTGTCGGCGAACACGGTGGCCGACGCGGCGTCGTTGACGGTGACCCGGCCGGTCTCGCCGCCGACCGAGAGGATCACCTTCTTGCCCCGGCTGTGCAGGGTGCGTACGTCGTTGGTGAAGTCCGCGTCGGTGTAACCGCCGAGCGACGCGGCGAGCCCGGGGTCGATGCCGAAGGTGAGCGCGCCGGGTGTCGAGGTGGCCTCGGCGAAGGCGACGGCCACCAGGTCGTACTCGGTGGGGACGTCGCGCAGCCGTAGCTCGACGGCCGGGTTGTCGAAGTTGTGCCAGTAACCGGTGAGCAGGTGCCTGGGCAGGTCACCGGTGGGCGGGTCCGTCGGCGGCGGCGTGGTCGGCGGTGGGGTCGTCGGCGGCGGTGTCGTGGGCGGCGGCGTGGTGGGCGGGGTGCCGCCGCCGCACGACGCGCCGTTGAGCTGGCAGCCGCTGGGCGAGCCGGAGCCGCTGGCCAGGAAGCCGAAGGAGACCGAGGCGCCCGGGGCGATGGCGCCGTTCCAGGACCGGTTGGTGAAGGTGTGCCGCTGGCCGGCGGAGGTGAGCAGCGCGTCCCAGTAGCTGCCGAGGGTGGTGCCCGACGGCAGGTCGAAGGCGAGGCTCCAGCCGTTGATGGTCGAGGTGCCACCGTTGGTGATGGTGTACTTCCCCTCCCAACCGGAGCCCCAGTCGGCGGTCTTGACGAAGCTGGCGGTGGGCCCGGCGGCGTACGCGGGCAGCGCCACCCAGGCCGCGCCGAGCGTGGCGGCGAGCGCGGTGACCAGGGACAGGACAAGTGATCTGGAGCGTTTCATGCGGCCCTCCGCGCCCGGCTCGGGCATCCATGGACGTCGACGTTCCGCTTATTATTAAGACAGTTAATTGTTTCTGTCCAGCTGTCGACGCGGAGGGCACCGATCTACTCGGCGTTCGCCGGCACCGCCTGCGGCCGACGGAGCACCGCCTGCTCGGCCGCCGACCACACACTCGTGGTCACCAGGTAGATCACCGCGGCGAGCGGCAGCACCAGCGCCACCAGCACAGTCGTGAACGGCAGCAGGGGCAGCAGCCGACCGAGCACGGCCGCCCCCGGTCCCTCGGTGGGCGTACCGGCCACCGTGCCGACCGCCGCCGACGCCCGACGGGCCCGCCGCGACGACCACCAGGCCACCGCCAACAACACCGCCAGCAACACGGCGAAGAGCGGACCCGCCGCCCCGGTCAGCCCGTCGGTGAGATGGTGACCCAGGGGCACCCCCGCAAGGCGCTCCTCCAGCAGCCCGGTGCCACCCTCGCTGGTGGTGAACAGCCGGTACAGGACCAGCAGGAACGGCGCCTGGAGCAGCAACGGCAGGCAGCCGGCGATCGGGTTCGCCCCCGCCTCCCGATACAACGCGAACACCTCGCGCTGAAGCGTGGCCGGGTCGTCGGCGTACCGCTGCTGGAGCTCACGCACCTGCGGTGCGAGGGCCGCGCGGCGTCGCTCCCCGCGGACCTGCACCACGGTGAGGGGCGAGATCAGCAGGCGGATGGCGATGGTGAAGAGCACGATGGCGGCGGCGGTCGCCATGCCGCCGGCCAGCGGTTCGAGCAGATCGGTGAGCCAGGACAGTGCGGTGCCAGCAGCGCCGACAGCGTCGTGCAGTGGTGCGAAGGCAAGCATGGGAAACCCCTCGGTCCGATTCCGGTGAGGTCCTCCCCTCCGGCGGCGTCCGCTCAGCAGGGGGACCGGTGACGGCGGGATCGGCCGCGCGGCGGCGTTGCGCTACGCGGCCGAGGGGTGCCCGGGAGCGCGGGGACGGGGTCGACCGGCGGCGTCCGGGTCGATCTGCCGGGGCATCCGACGACCACGGGAACGGGCCCGCAGGCCGGCCCAACGAGGTCCGACGCCAGGTGCGCCCGAGCGGTCGCGTACCCGTGCCGCCAGCATCACGGCGAGCAGCACCAACGCGGTCAGCGCGGCGCCCGCGAGCAGGTCGACCGGCCGGTCCGCGAGAAGGGTGAGCTGGGCGAACGCGTACGCCCACGCGAACCCGAGGAATCCCAGCGGCACCGGCACGGGCTCAGCATAGGACGCCGTGTCACGTCGTCCGGCCGGATCGCCGGCACGCGGGTAAGAGGTACCGCCACCACGTTTCCCGGCGTCGCCACGTTGGGTAACCAAACGACGGACCGACGCGGACGGACCGCGAACGGTAGGAACGGACGGTGGTGTCGATGACCGGCCAGGTGGCGGAGGCGCCCAGCGGAACGGCTGCGGCGACCGGATTGCTCACCGTGGGCGTCGAGGAGGAGTTCCTGCTCGTCGACCCGCACACCGGGGCTGCGGTCCCGGCCGTCGACCTGGTCATGGAGCAGGTGCCGGCGGAGTTGCGCGGGCAGGTCGAGCGGGAGTTCCAGACCAGCCAGATCGAGATCGGCAGCCCACCCGGTCTGGAACTCTCGTCGATCCGGCACTCCCTCGGCGTCCTGCGTCGGGCGCTCGCCGACGCCGCCGAGCGGGCCGGCGTACGCCTGCTCGCCATCGGCACCGGCCCGGTGGACGGCCCGGTGCCGCCGGTGGTGGACAAGCCCCGGTTCGACCGGATGATCGAGCGGTTCCAACTGCTCGTTCCCGGGCCGGGCAACAACGGCATGCACGTACACGTCGGTGTGCCCGACCCGGAGACCGGCGTGCAGGTGCTCAACCACGTCCGGCCGTGGCTGCCGCTGCTGCACGCGATGACCACCAACTCGCCGTTCGCCCGTGGCGCGGACACCGGCTACGCCAGTTGGCGGTCGGTGGAGTGGGAGCGCTGGCCGTCGGTGGCCCCGACGCCGTTCCTGGAGTCGCACGAGCACTACCAGCGGCTGATCCGTCAGTTGATCGCCAGCGGGGTGATGCTCGACGAGGGGATGCTCTACTGGTACGCCCGCCTGTCGGCGAAGTACCCGACGGTGGAGCTGCGCATCGGTGACGTCTGCCCGTCGGTGGACGACGCGGTGCTGGTCGCCGCGCTGGTCCGGGCCCTGGTGTCCACCGCGATGTCGGACGTCGAGGCCGGCCGACCGGCGCTGCGGACCGACCATCATCTGCTGGTCGGGGCGCACTGGCGGGCCGCCCACGACGGCCTGGAGGGCGAGGCCGTCGACGTCACCACCGGTGAGCTGAGCTCCACCTGGGAGCTGTTGGACCGGTTCGTGGAGCGGCTGCGGCCGGCGCTGGAACAGCACGGCGACTGGGACGAGGTGACCCACCTGCTGGGCGGGTTGCGCCGGCACGGCAGCGGGGCGGCGCGGCAACGCGCGGTGTACGCGCGCACCGGCCGACTCACCGACGTGGTGCAGGACGTCGCGCGGCAGACCCGCGGCTGAACACCTCGTGACAGGATGATCCCGTGGCGCAACGGTTGATCGTCATCGGCGGGGACGCCGCCGGCATGTCGGCGGCGTCCCAGGCCCGTCGCCGCCGTGGTCGTGACGACCTGGAGATCACGGTCTTCGAACGCGGCCATTTCACGTCCTACTCGGCGTGCGGCATCCCGTACTGGATCAGCGGCCTGGTGTCCGGCCCGGAGGCGCTGATCGCCCGGGATCCGGAGACGTTCCGCACCGAGTACGCGATGGACGTGCGGATGCGGCACGAGGTCACGACCATCGACCTGGAGCGCCGGGAGGTGGTGGCCCGGGACCTGGACGGCGGCGGCGAGGTCCGCGAGCGCTTCGACGAGCTGATGTACGCCACCGGCGCGGTGCCGGTGAAGCCAGGTTGGGCGGCCACCGACGCGGGTGGCGTGTTCGGCATGCAGACCCTGGACGACGGGGCCGCGCTGCGCGAGTGGCTGGACGCCGAGCCGCGACCGCGCCGGGCCGTGGTGGTCGGTGGCGGCTACATCGGCGTCGAGATCGCCGAGGCCCTGATCCAGCGCGGCCTCTCGGTGACCCTGGTCGAGGCGGGCACGCAGCCCATGTCGACGGTGGATCCCGACATGGGCGAGCTGGTGGCCGAGGCCATGCGCGGCCTGGGCATCACGATCCGCGCCGGCCTGCCGGTGACCGGCCTGGAGGAGCGGGACGGCCGGGTGTCCGCGGTGGTCACGGCCGAGGGGCCGATGCCGACCGACGTCGTGGTCCTGGGCCTGGGTGTACGCCCCAACTCCGCGCTCGCCGCGGCTGCCGGGCTGCCGATCGGCACGACCGGTGGGGTCCGGGTGGACCGCCGGATGCGGGTGCCGGGGATGCCCGGCATCTGGGCGGCCGGCGACTGCGTGGAGACGCTGCACCGGGTCAGCGGGATGCCCGTGCACGTGCCGCTGGGCACGCACGCCAACAAGCAGGGCCGGGTGGCCGGGATCAACATCGGCGGCGGGTACGCCACGTTCGCCGGCGTGATCGGCACGGCGGTGACCAAGGTCTGTGACCTGGAGGTCGGCCGGACGGGCCTGCGCGAGGGCGAGGCCGAGGCGGCCGGGTTCGACTTCGTCTCGGTGATCGCCGAGTCGACCAACCGGGCCGGCTACTACCCGGGTGCCCGCCCCATGACGGTGAAGCTGATCGCCGAGCGTCCCAACGGTCGGCTGCTCGGCGCGCAGATCGTCGGCTGGTCGGAGGCGGCGAAACGGATCGACGCTCTTGCCGTGGCACTGTGGAACGGCATGACGGTGGACGATATGACGGCACTGGACCTGGGCTACGCTCCGCCGTACGCGCCGGTGTGGGATCCGGTGCTCATCGCCGCCCGAAAAGCGGTCGATGCGCTCTCCGCGCTCGACCGCTGACCCGCGTTCGCCGTGGAGGACCATCCCGTGACCCAGACCCCGACCCGAGCGTCGGCGCGCCGACGCCCGACGATGGTCGACGTGGCACGACGTGCCGACGTCAGCCTGAAGACGGTCTCCCGTGTGGTCAACGACGAGCCGGTGGGGCAGGAACTGGTCAGCCGGGTGCTGGCCGCCATCGCCGAGCTGGGCTTCCGGCGCAACGACATCGCGCGCAACCTGCGCTCCCGGCAGCTCAACGCCACCGTCGGGTTGCTCATCGAGGAGATCGCCAACCCGTTCTACGCGACGATCGCCAGCGTCGCCGCCGAGATCGCCGCCGCCCACGGCACCATGCTGATCACCGCCTCGTCCGAGGAGGACCCGGAGCGGGAACGCGCCCTTCTCCAGGACTTCACCCAGCGCCGGGTGGACGGGCTCCTGGTGGTGCCGGCGGGCCTGGACCATTCGTTCCTGCGCCGCGAGGTCGAACTGGGGATGCCCGTGGTGTTCCTGGACCGGCCGCCGCAGGGCCTACAGGCCGACGCGGTGCTGCTGGACAACCGGGGCGGCAGCCACGCCGGGGTGGGCGCGCTGCTCGACGAGGGGCACCGCCGGGTGGGCCTCCTGCTGGGTGCGCCGAGCGTGCCCACGATGCGCGAGCGGTTGACCGGGGCGCGGGCGGCGTTGGACGCCGCCGGGGTCGAGGCGGACGAGTCGCTGGTCCGCGAGAGGCTGATCGCGCCGGAGGAGGCCGGGCGGGCGGTCGGTGAACTGCTCGACCTGGCGGATCCGCCCACCGCGTTCTTCTGCGCCAACAACCGGCTGACCGTCGGTGCGCTTCAGGAGTTGCACCGGCGGGGCAGTGACGCGGCGCTGGTCGGCTTCGACGACTTCGAGCTGGCCCACCTGATGCCCCGGCCGCTGACCGTCGTCGCGTACGACACCCGGGAGCTGGCCCGGGTCGCCACCGAGCGGCTGTTCAGCCGGATAGCCGGCGACGATTCACCGCCCGCCACCACAGTCCTCCCCACCCACCTGCGCCCCCGAGGCCTGGCCTGACCAACCCCGCCCTCCCGCGCTCCCCAACCCCGCGTCCCCGCCCCTCTCTTCGGTCGATCATGGAGTTGTGGTGGCCGTTTGACGGTGATCCGCGGCATATGTGGGGCACCACAACTCCATGATCGACCGGGTTCGTCAGGTCGACGGGGTTCGTCAGGTCGACCGGGTTCGTCAGGTCGACCGGGTTCGTCAGGCCTGCGGGGTCAGGAGGGCGTTGAGCTCGTTGCGGTGGGGCGGGTCGGCACCTCGGCGACCACAGGTCAGCGCGGCCACCGTGGCGGCCTGCCGGAGCACCGCGTCCCACTGCTGCTCGGTCACCGCGGCGAGGCGGTCGGCCGGTCGGTCCCCGAGCGCGTCGAGGTCGGCCAGCGCGGCGAGCAGGCCACCGGTGAACGAGTCGCCGGCACCGACGGTGTCGACAACCGTGGTGCGTACCGCCGCCGCCTCGTGCAGGGTGCCGTCCGGGGCCAGCAGCCAGGCACCCTCACCACCCCGGGTCACCACCGCGCAGGACACCCCGACCTCACGCCACTCGGCCATCACGTCGGCCACCGACCGGTCCGGATACAGCCAGGCCAGGTCCTCGTCGCTCGCCTTGACCAGGTGCGCGAGGGGCACCTGTCGGCGTACCCGGGCCTGCTCCGCCTCCCGGTCGGTGACGATGCTCGGCCGCAGGTTGAGGTCGATCGAGAGGGTGAGCCCGTCCCGGCGGCGTTCGCGGGCGAGCAGGTCCTCCAACACCTGCGCGCCGGGGGCCAGCGCGAGCGCGAGCGACCCGGTGTGGAACGCGACAGCCGACGACCCGGCCAGCTCGGGCAGCTCCTGCGGCGTCCACTGCCAGTCCGCCGCGCCGGTCAGCCGGAACTCGTAGCTGGCCTGCCCGGTGGCGTTCACCGTGGCCACCGCCACCGAGGTGGGTTCCTCGGCGCGGACCGCCCACTCCAGGTCCACCTGGTTGGTCCTCAGGTGCTCGGCGACCTGCCGGCCGTAGTCGTCGGTGCCGAGCCGGGCCAGCAGACGTACCGGCTGGTCGAGCCGGGCCAGGGTGACCGCCACGTTCGCCGGGGAGCCACCCGGCACGGCCCGTTCACCGTCGGGAGTGACCACCAGGTCGATCAACGCCTCGCCCGCGACCACGATCACGCGGTCACCTCCCCCGGTGCGAGCGGGCCGGCGCCGCCGAGCCCTTCCGCAGAACGGGACAGCAGCACCGCCTGGTACGCGTGGTAGACGTCCGGTCGGCCGTGCCATACCGTGTCGGAGGGCAGGTTCTGCGCGTCCAGCTCGTGCCGCCACCCGGTGCCGTCGATGAGGTTGCGACGGGCATACGCCCAGAAGACCCGGTACCAGTCGGCGTAGACCTCGTCGCCGGTGCGCCGGTGCAGGGTGATGGCCGCACCGACCGCCTCGGCGAGCACCCAGTGCATCCGGGAGCGGACCACCGGCCGGTCGTCCCAGTCGATCGTGTAGACGAAGCCGTCGGCCCCGTCGACCGCCCATCCGCGCCGTACGGACGCGGCGAACAGGGCGCGGGCGTCGCTGAGCAGCCAGCGTGGTGGCTGCGGGAGCACAGCCTCCAGCTCCAGCAGCAGACGGGCCCATTCGAGCCAGTGGCCGATGGTGGAGCCGTACGGGCGGAACGGGTCGGCGGGCTGGTCGGAGTTGTAGTCGGGCAGCGGCGTCCAGTCGGCGGTGAAGTGCTCGGGGAGCCGCCAGTCGTGCCGTGCGGCCTCGCCGTGCACCAGGTGGGTGGCGATCCGCAGGGCCCGGTCGGCCCAGCTCGCGTCGCCGGTCGCGGCGGTGGCCGCGAGGAACGCCTCGACCATGTGCATGCTGCTGTTGGCGCCCCGGTAGTCCTCGGTGACCGTCCAGTCCCGGTTCCACGACTCGCGGACCGCGCCGACCTCGTCGTCCCAGAACCGGTCCCGCACCACTGCCAACGCGTCGGCGAGCAACTGGTCCGCGCCCGGCCGGCCGGCACGCGCGGCGCTGGACGCGGCGAGCAGCACGAACGCGTGGTCGTAGCCGGCCTTCCGGTCGTCGACGGGTGCGCCCTGCTGGTCGACAGCGCTGAACCAGCCGCCGTACCGGTCGTCGCGCAGCAGTGTGCTGAGCGCGGCGACCCCGTGGTCGACGAGGGCGGCGGCGTCCGGGTCGCCGGCGCGGTGGGCGAGGGCGGCCACGTGGGTCATCCGGCAGGTGATCCAGGTGAACACGGGTTCGCCCCGGTCCGGGGTGCGGTCGTCGGTGAGCCACCAGAAGCCGCCCTCGGGCCGGACCGACCGGCCGGCGGTGTCGAGCAGTGTGCGGGTCTGGTCGGCGAGGAACTCGTCCAGGTCGGGCAGTTCGGGTGACCCGGCGGGAGCGGGGGTCGGGGCGGCGTCGGGGCGGGGCAGGTCGGTCATCTCAGCTGGTCACCGTCGGGTAGGGAAGGGACATACGGCCAGGATCGGCGGGCGGACCGGGTCCGCGCCGGAAAACCGTCAACAGGACACCACGAACCAGCTGGCCGTGCCGGTTGCGCAGGCGGAAGGAGGATTCCTCCCTCTCTGTCCGTTGACATCGTTGTCACTCTGCAACCCTGCTCCGGCGGCAGGTCAACTGTCAATTCCGCTTGCGTCACACCGGGCCGGGCAGCCGTGTCCGCGCCGGGCTGGGCAGCCGTGCCCGTGCCGCGCCGGCCAGCCAGGTTCGCGCCGCGCCGGCCAGCCGTGTTCGCGCCGCGCCTGATGGCGGTGTCCGTGCCGGGCGGGTTCCTGGCGTCCTCGACGGCGGGACGGCGAACCATCCCGACCGCCTGGCCTCCGGTCAGGATCGCGTCCGGAACGGGGCGAGCGTGGCACGGATCTGGTCGGCCGCACCCCAGTCGTCGTCGAACTGGGCCAGCACAGCGAGGTGTTGTCGCAGTTGGACGATCGGCATCCGGGCCTGCCAGTCGCCGTCGAGGGAGGTCAGCTCCGCGTAGACCGCGAAGAACCGTTGCGCCTCGGGCGGGGGCGCTGTCGACCACACGTGGGCGAGGTCCACCTCGGCCCACAGGTAGGACACCGCAGGGTCGATCAACGCGGGCTGCCCGTCCGCGGTGGCGAGAACGTTCTGCGCCCACAGGTCACCGTGCGTGAGGCAGGCCGGCCGGTCCGGCAGCAGGTCGGGCAGCCGGTCGCAGAGCCGCTCCAGCGCCGCCCGATCGCTCCGGTCGAGCGCCGCCTCGACCCGGGGCTCCCCGAGCCACCGGAGCAGCCGGTGCTGGGCGAAGAACGTGAAGCCGTCGTCGTGCCACCCGTTGGTCTGTCGGCGGCGACCCAGCCAGTTGTCCCGGTGCCAACCGAAGCGCGGATGCGTCGTGCTCAGGTGCAGACGAGCGAGCATGTGCGCGAACCGCTCCCAGAAGGCCTCGCTGCGCGGTCTCGGTCGCAGCACGGACAACACGAGCAGCTCCCGGTCGACCAGGATCACCTCGGGTGTCACCACGCCGCCCAGCTCACGCAGCGCGGCCAGCCCTTCGACCTCCGCCACGAACACGTCGTCGTCCGGAGCTTCGGCGAAGGCCTTCACGAACACCGACGGCGCCTCTCGGCGGGTAGCTATGCCCGCGAGCGCCGCGAGCCCACCCGTGGCGGGCTCGACCGTGACGACATCGCGCATCCCGGCTTGCGCCAGTCGGTCCAGCAGGAACGGCGCTGATCGCATCAGCACAGGATCCTTCATGTCCGGGGGCATGTTCAAGATCCGACCGCCAGGCAGGATGGCGGCATGATGCTGCCCGAAGGACTCGACTGGGTACGCGGAACGGCGACCGGCCGGAGTTGGCTGGCCACCCTCCCGACGTGGCTGGCGGAGTGCGCCGAGCAGTGGTCGCTGCGCCTCGGCCCACCGTTCCGGCAGGCGTACGCCTCACTGGCGCTCCCCGCCGATCTGCCCGACGGCACGGCGGCCGTGCTCAAGCTCCAGTACCCCGACGAGGACAGCCGCCACGAGGCCGACGCGCTGACCCACTGGGACGGTGACGGGGCGATCCGTCTGCTCGCCCACGACCCGGAGCGACGCGCCCTGCTGGTGGAGCGCTGCCGACCCGGCACTCCGTTGTACGAACTGCCGGGCGACCGGGCACTGGACGCGATGACCGGGCTGCTGCCCCGGCTCTGGCGACCGGCCGGCGGGCCGTTCACCCCGCTCGCCGAGGAGGCCGCCGGCTGGATCGACCGGATGCCCCGCAGGTGGGCGGCGCACGGCCGCCCGTACGAGCGACGGCTGTTGGACGCCGCCCTCGCCCTGCTCACCGACCTGGTGTCGAGCCAGGGCGAGCAGGTGCTGGTCAACCAGGACCTGCACGCCGGCAACGTCCTCGCCGCCGACCGCGAACCCTGGCTGGTGATCGACCCGAAGCCGCTGACCGGCGAGCGCGAGTTTTCGGTAGTACCGCTGGTGCGTGGTCCGGAACTCGGCCACTCACCGGGGGCCGTCCGGCGCCGGTTGGACCAGCTGACCGCCGAGCTGAACCTGGACCGGGAGCGGGTCCGGGGCTGGACCATCGGGCACACGCTGGCCTGGAGCCTCACCGACGACAGCGTCTTCCCGCACCAGATCGAGGTGGTCCGCTGGCTGCTCGACGGGTGGCGGAGCTGACCATGATCGACGCCATATCGGTGAGGTGGTGTCATCCTGCGTCGACGACACCGCCCTATCGCCGACCTGGCGTCGATCACGCGCGCAGGATCAGCCCGGCTGGCAGGTACGACACCAGTAGAGGTTGCGGCCGGCCAGTTCGCCGCGGCTGACCTCGGTGCCGCAGACGTGGCAGGGCGCGCCGGGGCGGCGGTAGACGTACACCTCGCCGCCGTGCCGATCCACGCGCGCCGGCCGACCCATCGCCTCCGGCAGGTGCACGTCGCGCACGGTGTCGATCCGGCCGTGCGCAACCGCGAGCCGCATCAGCCCGACCAGGTCCGCCCAGAGCGCGTCCCAGTCGGCGCGGCTCAGCGCTCGGCCGGGCATCCTCGGTGGCAGCCCGGCCCGGAACAGCGCCTCGGTCACGAAGATGAGCCCGGTGCCGGCCACCACCGACTGGTCCAACAGCAGGGCGGCCAGCGGCGTCGGGCTGCGGGAGATCCGGGTGTACGCCCGCTCGGGGTCGGCGTCGCCGCGCAGCGGGTCCGGCCCGAGGCGGTCCCGCAGGGCGGCCACCTCGGGTGGGGTGAGCAGGTCGCAGGCGGTGGGCCCGCGCAGGTCCAGCCAATGCCGGTCGCTGGCCAGCCGCAGCCGCACCTGACCGACCGGCTCGGGCGGCTCTCCCGGCCCGTCGCTGAACTTGCCGTACAACCCGAGGTGTACGTGCAGCGTCAGCTCGCCGGCGTAGTGGTGCAGCAGGTGCTTGCCGTACGCCTCGGTGCCCTCCAGAACGGTCCCGGAGAGCCGGGCCGCACCCTCGGCGAAGCGGCCCTGTGGGCTGGCGGCGTGCAGCTTGTCCCCGGCGAACAGCTCGGCGTGCCGGGCCGCAAGGCGGTGGATCGTGTGTCCCTCTGGCACGGGTACCAAGGATAGCCAGCCACCCCGAGGGGCAGAGGGCGACGCGGTCAGCGCTGGCGCTGCTCCTTCACGCCGTCGACGAACGCGGCCCAGGTGGCGGTGGCGAAGACCAGCGCGGCCCCGGTCGGGTCCTTGCTGTCCCGTACGCCCACGACGCCGGGCAGGTTGTCGGCCACCTCGACGCAGTTGCCGCCACTCCCGCCGCTGCGGGTGCTCTTGCGCCAGGTGGCACCGGCAAGGTCAGTCATGATGCTCCTCGATGATCGAAGTGATCATTTTCTCTGATTCTGCCTCACCTGACGCGAGCGTCTCCAGGTCCGACCAGACATGTTCGAAGGCGGCGACCTCGGTCGGCTTGTCCAGGTACAGCGCGCCGGTGATGTTCTCCAGGTAGACGGTGGTCGGCTCGGTCGACGCCCGGCCGAACGCCTGCGGGAAATCCAGCAGGACGAAGGTGCCGGTCTCGCTGGCCAGCGGCGGGCCGGCGGCCAGCGGCAGCACCCGCAGACTCACCGTCGGCAGCGCGGCCACGTCCAGCAGGTGTCGCAACTGCTGGGTCATCGCCCGACGGTCGGGGATGGTGCGCCGCAGCACGGCCTCGCTCAGGACGACCCGCAGGGTGGGCGCGGTGGGCAGCCGGCGGACGAGGATGCCCTGCCGCTGCAACCGCACCTCCACCAACTTCTCCCGCTCGTCGGCGGTCATCGTCGGATTCTTCCGGCGGAACAGTTCGGCGGCGTACTCGCGGGTTTGCAGAAGGCCGGGAATCAGCTCCGCGTCGTATTGACGCAGGCCGGACGCGGACGATTCCAGGCCGACGTAGAGCGAGAACCACGACGGCACCACATCGCCGTACGAGTGCCACCAACCTTTGGCGCGGGTCTCCTTCGCGAGGCCGGCGACAATCTCCCCCATCGCGGCCGGCACACGGTAGAGGGCACACATCGCGCGGGCGTCCACCACCCGCACCGGAACCAGCCCTTTCTCGATGCGCCACACCTTCTGCCGCGAGCAGTCCAGTGCCTCCGCTGCGGCGTCCAGCGTCACCGAGGCTTCCTCACGGAGCTGCGTGAGCAGCCTCCCGAGCTGCCGTCGGGGCACTGTGGACCCGCTTGTTTCATCCGTCATGCAACATCACCGCTCTCCTCGTGCAACACGGAATGTTTCACCACGCGCGCATTTCCATTGCATTCCTCGTGCGTCATTCCGGGCTGAGATTAGGGCGGGTCGGGAGATTGCACAAGGTGGCCAGCATGGAACACGCTGTCACGTGTCAGGGGAGCCCGAATGTGACGTCGGAAATGGCGCCGGCAATAGCGCGCCCGCAGCACGGCTCGCGCTTTTCCTCGGAAGGAACGCCAGCATGCGCGTGTCGTACAACGAATACCTCTTGGTCACCGCGCTGACCCTCGCCCGTCGACACCGGCCGGTGTGGAGCTGGGCGCGCTGGCGCACGGTGTGCCGGTGCGGCGACGACCTGCCCTGCCGGGCCCGTCACCGCCTCCCGATCAGCCGTGGGCACTGGCCCACATGACCGAGCTGAAGCCCGGCGACCTGCTGCTGATCGGCGCGGCGTGCTCGGTGCAGTTCGCCGACGACCGGGAGCTGCGCCTCCGCCTGGTGAGTGTCGACCCGCGCCCGACGTACCAGGGATGGGTATGGCTGACCGGCTACGTCCTGAACGACAAGGGCCTGGCCGTCGACAAGCGCGAGGTGTTCGTGCAACAGGCCGGGCTGCGGGTGCTGCGCGCCGCGCCGGCGCTCACGCCCGCACCCCGCACCCGGGCCCCCCGCAGCGCACCCGCACCCGGCAAGTCGCCCACACCGGACAGGTCGGCGTCGGTCAGCGCGGCCACGCCGGGCAAGTCGACCCGGTCCGCCGCTGATCGACTCGCGTTCAAGGAAACCGGGGTGTCTACGTAGGCGGGACACCCCGACTTCCAAGAAACCGAGTCGATCAAGGCCGATTTCGGCGCGTACCCGGAATTGGTGTCAGGAAACGTGCAGCGGGGTACTTCAGGGGCTGTACCGCGTGGGTGCCACCCTCTTCCGACGGCCACCACGCATGTATCAGGAGGTGTGTAGTGGTCAGGATTCCTTCGCTGTCCCGCCGGTCCGAGCCGGCACCGACGCGGGACGAGAACCTCGACGGCCGCGTGGACGGCCGCGACACCCGAGTCACCGAGACCGGTCGGTCCGACGACAGCGCCGGTCGCCCGGTGGTCACCGACCGGGACGCCGACCAGACGACGTACCGCAGCGCCGGCGCGACCGGTGGCCAGACCAGCGAGGCCGAGCGGCGGGCCAACGAGCGGGCGGCGGTGGCCCGAGCCGCCACCGCGCGACCGGCGGAGACCGAGCCGCGGGGCACCGCCCGCCCGGTCACGCCTGAACCCGTGAACGGCGCGGCCCGCCCCGTCGCGCCCGAACCCCTGAACGGCGCGGCCCGCCCGGTCACGCCCGAGCCGCGCACCGGCACCGCCCACACGGTGGAGACCGAATCCCGGCCCACCGTCGCGCCGACCACGGCGCGCACCGCCGAGCGGGACGCGGACCTCGACAGCACGACCCGGCGAACCGACACCACGGACCGGGTCACCACCGACCGCCCGGCCGACCCGACCGCCAGCCCGACCGCGCCCGAGGCGCCGGTGACGCGTGGCCCGAAGCCGCGGGCCAGCCTGCTGGCCACCCTCGGCCTGATCGTCTCCGTCGCCGGTGCGCTGTTCGTGCTGACCGGGACCCTTGCCGGGTACGGCATCGGGCTCGGCGCGTTCGGCGCGGTGCTCGCGGTGTTCGGCCTGATGGCCACCCGCCGTCGGCACGTCGCCGGCACTACCGACGCGCTGTTCGGCGTCCTCATCGGACTGGCCGCGGTGGTGATCGGGGTGCTCGCGATGACCGGCCAGTTCGACTGGCCGACCACCGACGGCGACTGGGTGCAGCGCTTCCGCGAGTGGCTTGACTCACAGTTTGTCGATCGTTTCTAGCGGGCACTGTTCCGCTCGCCGGTGATGCACCGGCACACGCCGGCGGTTCGCCGGCAGCCCGAACGACCCGGTGGTTCACCGGCCGGGCAGACACCCTTTCAGGGGCGGCGGTTCGCCGCCCCTGAAGTGTTTCCTGGGCGTGATCGACCCGGCTTCAGTGTTCTCCGGGCGTGATCGACTCGACTTCGGCGTTCTCCGGGCGTGATCGACTCGACTTCGGCGTTCTATGGACGTGATCGACTCGACTTCGGCGTTCTATGGACGTGATCGACTCGACTTCGGCGAAGTCGGGGTGTCCCGGTCGCTTCGATACCGCACTTTCCCGGAAACCCGAGTCGATCACGAGGTCCCGCACCCCGACCACGGCCGTCCACCCCGACCACGGCCGCGCACCCCGACCACGGCCGTCCACCCCGACCACGGCCGTCCACCCCGACCACGGCCGTCCACCCCGACCACGGCCGGTGAACCCCAGTCACGGCTCGTTCGCCGAGGGCGACCGCATGCACGCAACGAATCACTCCCTACTGCCGCCTAGACGCAATGAATCTTCGGTCTGCGCAACTCTCAGCGGTGGATCCTGCCACTGCCGCCGCATAACGTTGAGCAACGGCGCCAGCCCGTGGGCCACGGTGGCCGGGCGCGCCCGACCCCTGGGAGCAGGACAATGACGATGGACGCCACCAGCCAGCGCCTCTTGATGTGCCGGCCGACGTACTTCGCCGTCGACTACGCGATCAACCCCTGGATGGACCCGACGGCGCCGGTCGATCCCGCGCTGGCCATCCGGCAGTGGGAGCAGCTGCGACAGACGTACCGCGACCTGGGACACACCGTCGAGGAGATCACTCCGGTGCCCGGCCTGCCCGACATGGTCTTCGCCGCCAACGGCGGCACGGTGATCGACGGCAAGGCGATGGCCGTGCAGTTCCGCGACCCGCAGCGCGCCGACGAGGCACCCGCCTACCGGGCCTGGTTCGAGGACGCCGGCTTCGAGATGTACGACCCGAAGCACGTCAACGAGGGTGAGGGCGACGTCCTGCTGGCGGGTGACCACCTGCTGGCCGGCACCGGCTTCCGCACGGCGCACGCGTCGCACGCCCAGTTGCAGGAGGTCTTCGGCTACCCGGTGATCACCATGCAGCTCGTCGACCCGCGCTTCTACCACCTGGACACCGCGCTGACAGTGCTCGACGAGCAGACCGTGGCGTACCTGCCGGAGGCGTTCTCCCCCGGCAGCCAGGCCGTGCTGCGCCGGCTCTTCCCCGACGCCGTGCACGCCACCATGGCCGACGCCGAGGTGCTGGGCCTCAACGCGGTGAGCGACGGCCGGCACGTGGTGCTGCCGGCCCAGGCCACCGACCTGGCCGCCAAGCTGCGTGACCGGGGCTACGAGACCATCGGTGTCGACCTGTCCGAACTCCGTAAGGCCGGCGGCGGACCGAAGTGCTGCACGCTGCGACTCCGTCAGGGAAAGGCAAGCAAGTGATCGATGACATGCTGCGTACGCCGGGAGCGGTCCGGGACGCCGAGCGCTGGACGGCGCACAACTACCACCCGCTGCCGGTGGTGATCTCGTCCGCCGAGGGCGCCTGGCTCACCGACGTGGACGGTAAGCGCTACCTGGACTGCCTGGCCGGCTACTCCGCGCTGAACTTCGGCCACCGGCACCCGCAGCTGATCGCCGCCGCGCACGCGCAACTGGACCGGCTCACGCTGACCAGCCGCGCGTTCATCCACGACCAGTTCGCCGACTTCTGCCGGGAGCTGGCCGAGCTGTGCGGCAAGGACCTGGTGCTGCCGATGAACACCGGCGCCGAGGCCGTCGAGACCGGCATCAAGGTGGCCCGCAAGTGGGGCTACCAGGTCAAGGGCGTGCCCGCCGGTCAGGCCACCATCGTGGTCGCCGACGGCAACTTCCACGGCCGTACCACCACCATCGTGAGCTTCTCCACCGACGAGGACGCCCGCGCCGACTTCGGGCCGTACACCCCGGGCTTCACGATCGTGCCGTACGGCGACCTGGACGCGCTGACCGCCGCGATCGACGAGAACACCGTGGCCGTGCTGTTGGAGCCGATCCAGGGCGAGCAGGGCGTGGTGGTGCCGCCGGAGGGCTACCTGCCGGGGGTACGACAGGTCTGCACCGAGCGCGACGTGCTCTTCATCGCCGACGAGATCCAGTCGGGTCTGGGGCGTACCGGCAAGACGTTCGCCTGTGACCACGAGGGCGTCGTGCCGGACATGTACCTGCTCGGCAAGGCCCTCGGCGGCGGCATCGTGCCGGTCTCCGCGGTGGCCGCGAACGCCGACGTGCTCGGCGTGCTCAAGCCCGGCCAGCACGGCTCGACCTTCGGCGGCAACCCGCTCGCCTGCGCGGTGGCCGTCGAGGTGGTGCGGCTGCTGGCGACCGGCGAGTTCCAGCGCCGCTCCGCGGAACTGGGCGAGCGGTTGCGGGCCGGCCTGGAAGGGCTGGTCGGCAAGGGTCTGGTCGAGGTGCGCGTCCGTGGCCTGTGGGCCGGCGTGGACATCGACCCGGCGCTGATGAGCGGTCGCGAGGCGTGCGAGCGCCTGATGGAGCGCGGCATCCTCGCCAAGGACACCCACGGCTCCACGATCCGGCTCGCCCCGCCGCTGGTGATCACCGAGGAGGAGATCGACCTGGCGGTGGCCGCGCTGGCAGAGGTGCTCACCGCCTGACCGACCGCACCGGCCAAGATCTGCGCAACGACAGGGAAAGTGCTGCCTCGACACCATCTGAGGCAGCACTTTCCCTGTTCTTGTGCGGATCTTGCCGCGCCCGCGCCGCGCCCGCGCCCGCGGCGGTGCGCAGCGCCCGCGGCGGTGCGCAGCGGGCGCGTCAGGGGCGGGGTAGGCGCATCGCCATCGTCGGGGCCTCGGCCATCACCGAGGTGGGGGTGAACGGGGCGCCGGTGGGCAGTTCCTCCGCCCGGCCGATCTGGACCCCTGGGTACAGCTCGATCATGTCGTTCTCGCCGAGCACCCGGGACTGCTGCGGGGCCAGCGGAATGCGGTCCGACTCGGTCATCGAACCGGCCGGACGGATGCCGGACCCGTTGGTGCTGATGTCGGTTACGATCACCTCACCGACCCGCAGCTCGAACTGAACGTGACCACGGCTGATCCACCGCCGGGCCTCGTCGTTGAGCCACTGCCCGAGCATGATCCCGCCGTCCTGTTCGGGAGCCCGACCGGCCACGATCGGCTGCTCCTCGGTCAGCACGAACCGCCGCCGGACCAGGCCACCGACGCGCACCGCGAGCACCTCGCTACGCGGACGCGGGCCGCCGTCACCGAGGCGCGCCCCGTGTCGGGGGCAGGTCGGCACGCCGTTGCGCAGCGCGGGCGGCGGCTGCGCGGCGGGGCTGCGGTCGGCACCCCCGGCCAGATCGGCGAACGCGCCGCCACCGCCGCCACCGCCGAACAGCGCGCAGCCTGACTCCGGGCACCGCCACTGGCGGGCCAACAGCTTCGCGCCGGTCGGCGAACGCTTGCCGGCGACCGGCGCGTGGCCGCCGCCGACGTGCGCGATGAACGCCGGCCCACCAGCGCCCGGCACCGGGGCCACCACCCGACCGGGCTGCTCGACCAGCCACGGGAACCGCCCGCGCAGCCCGTCGAAGCGGACCCGGCTGAGCACCGGCAACCCGAGCAGGTCGGCGACCTCCAACATCCGGTCGCCCGGGTTGTCGAGCACCTCGACAAGCCCGTCGTCGGCCCAGCGGCGGACCACCATCCGCTCGTTGGAGGTGAGGTCGGCGTCGGAGAGCAGCGCCCGGTGCACCACCGCGTAGACCTGGACGCTGTCCTCTTCCAGCTCGCGGGACAGGGCGTCGATGACCATGCCGAGGCGCAACAGGCTGGCCGGCCGGCCGCCGTCGATGTCCTGGTAGCGGATCACCTCGGCCAGGTCGAGCACCGCTCGGGCCAGCGACGGGTCGGTGCAGACCCGTCCCTCGATGGCGTCCAGGACCTTGCTGATCTCGAATCTCATGCCGCACTCCGGACGATGTCGTCAATGCGCCGGGCCAGCTCGAAGTCCCGGTGGGTGACCCCACCGGCCGAGTGCGTGACGCAGCGGAAGGTCAGGGTCCGCCATCGGATGTCGATGTCGGGATGGTGGTCGAACTCCTCGGCCACCACCGCCACCCGGTCCACCACAGCGATAGCGGCCGGGAAACTGCCGAGCTGGGCCGTACGACCGATGCCGGTCGGGTCACCCGACCAGTCGGGCAACCGGCCCAGCTCTTCTCGCACCGCGTCCGCGGTGAGCAGGTCTGCCATGAGCAGACCCTACCGGTGGCGCGTCCGGCGAGCCGGACGCGCCACCTCCCGTCAACCGTCCAGTGCCTTGCTCGTATGGGCGGAGCTATGCCGCCTTGATCACTCGGGTTGGGACCACACCAGAAGACGGCCGTCAGCTTCGCGAACCAACATGTCGTCTCGCGAACTCAGTTCCCTGGCTACCTCTCGAACCTCACAACGCGCCAGAAAGAACACGAAGTGGAGAGGGAACGGTGGGCGGCTCCGGGGCAGGCCATCCGCATCGAGAGAAAGGTTGGCTCGTTCGGCAGCCTCGCAGAGCAGGGAGATGAACAGCGGAAAGAAATCCTTTCCCACAAGTACGTCAGCCTCCTCCACAACAATGACCACCGCGCGCTTACCGTGCCAGCTGCCGTGGAGGTCATCGAGACAATCCACGAGCGCATACCAGTTGTGCCGAAGTACGAGGGGAACTCCAGCTTCTCCGCAAACTCAGCGAAGAGGCCAGCGGCATCGACCATCCTCCGAGAGTCCAGCCGCCGGACGACTCCGCCGGGTGCAAGCGCCGCCACTTTCTCGTGGGGCACGAGGTCGCCAGCCCGCGCGACCACCACCCAGGGGCCGACCGGTGACGCGAGGTCGAACGACGTCGCGGAGCTGCTCACGGACACTCCCCACGAATCGACCGACCGCATCTCGTACACCTGCGCAAGCCAGCAGTCGCATTGACAGAGCGTGGTCGCCGGCCTGAGGTCACACAGAGGCTGGGCGGCGTCTCAGCGAGACACCGCCCAGCTCACGCAAATCTAACCAACTACAAGTCAGAATCGGCAGGTCGCCGCTCCGGGCCGAGCATTTTACTCACCAGATCATCGCTCGACCGGCAACTTTCCGCGCCCGCCAGCACATCTACAGCAGCATGGTTGGCTATCGGTGCTGGGATTCCGCTCCCCCAAGCATCCCATCCGTCAAAGAAAAGATGGTCGTCCAGGTACGGGCCAAACAGCCTCACCCGTCCCACACGCGCCACTTCCGCCTTGAGCTCGTCGAGTAGACGCCGGAGAGCGGACGCCGTTACCACTTCCTCGACGCCACTACTCCAGCAGCCGACCCAACCACCTCCAGAGGCTAAGCCATCCGGCGCCACGCATACCCACAATCGAGTGGGGGCAGCGGTCTCACCAGCTATAACTACGGCGAAGAACCGCTGCTCACCACTGATCAGAAATTTGTAGGACGTCATCACGGCGGCGAAATAACGAACTCGATCAAGGTATCCGGTGACATGTCTCCCGCCCTCACCCTTCTCGCAATCTCGGCCGTCCGGTGGTGGCCGCCGGTGATGTAAATGCGAGACGCAGGGTAGCATCCACAGTCTCCTGGCCCCCAGTCGCGAGCACCCCTGATCGGATCGTTTCCTTGCTTGACGAACCAGCTACCGCCCTAACCGAACGGCGTTGGTACTAGGCCCCCAGAGCCGCATCCCACCAGCGTGTCTTGGGGTGGCCGCTGCCAGTAGACAAAAGATTGGCCCCGCCAAGCTGCGCCCGGCGGGGCCAATGCCCACTACTCGTACTTCACCGACCGGCCAGGGAGGCCGATACGGCAACGTAGAGCCAAGGTTGCGGCGCCCTCCAACTAGTTCACTTAAAAGGAACCAAAGAACCGATCCCACCAACTCGGTTCTCCGGAACCATGAAAACGTAGGCGGGCAACTCCGTCATAGCGGTTCGTAAGAATCTCTTCAGGAATCGCGAGGTACCCCGACACAGCGAGAGCATGCTCAACTTTCTCAAGGTCACCAACGTCCAGTTCACCCTCGGCGCGTGCTTCGTCAGTACCCAAGAACGCACCGGGGTTATCTGCCGCCACCATGGCGAGCGGTTTGAACCTGCTTACTAGAACAACAACTCGCGTCCCGCAGACGGTGGCTTTCCCCGACACCTCGATTCGCCCGTACTGCGCGGAGTCCTGAATGTCTCGATCAATCTCGCCAAGCTCCAAGAAGCGAGAACTAATCTGTGAAAGCAAATTGTCAAAGGAGGCCGCAGCATCGGCTGAACTGTAGCCAGCCGGAGACTCCAACCACTCGGGATCATCGAGCCGACGCAGCATTGCCATCAGATCAGCTTCCGCCTCCATGGTCCCCCAATCACCGAGGGTCGCGCATCCAAGCAAACCGATCGACTTTTCATTGGGGGAACGCCGTGAGAACCTTGCCGGTGAGTGGTTCGTAACGCACCAGGATGTCCACCCCTCGGACGGATCCAACCACATTCTGGACCGCAGGTTCTCCCTTCCTGGTCTTCAAGGTCCTCTCGGCATGCACAGCCGAACCTTTGTACCAGGTCCTTTGACTATTGGGGCTTGTCACCACGTCCGCGACAGAGTCGAGGATATCATCGTCAGACCAATCCCTTGGGAAAGGATCCTTGCCAGGCGCCCCCGGAAATGTGTGACCATCAAGGATGTGGTCTGACCTCTCGTCACCGATCAACTGCCGACCGATGCCGCAGTTGTGCCGGCCAGCACATAGTACGTGTGGATGTCCTCGACGGTGAGGTTGTAGACCGCGACGCTCTGCGTCCAGTGCCGAGTCTCAACGACCGTCAGGGCCTGGCCGTCCGGCGTTGCCACCTGGTCGCCGACGAGAAGTTGCCCGGCCTCGATCCACCGTTCCTCGTCGGCCACCCAGAACGGGTGTCCGTCGGTCGCCACGATCTTCGCGGTCGACTCTCCGGCGTCACCAGTGAAACTAGCAACCGGTAATTGATCGCAGCAACTATTTACCCAGGGCAATTTTGGCCCTAAGGCCAGAAACAACGACCCAATATGGACATTAAGATTGGTTAGTTCGGCGGCGGCTGTCGGCCGCCGCGAACCGTGGTCCCGGTACACGGCGGTGGGGCGGGCATCATCAGATGCCCGCCCCACCGCTCAGTCCTCGCATCAGCCGCGCAGTGGCCGCCCCCGTTCAGCCGCGCAGCGGCCGGCCCACCTCGTGCAGGTGACCGAGCGCCTGCCGGTACGACTCGACCAGCCCGGTCTCCGCGTACGGGATGCCCTGCTCCACGCAGTAGGCGCGGACGATCGGCTGGGCCCGGCGCAGGTTGGCCCGGGGCATGTTCGGGAAGAGGTGGTGCTCGATCTGGTAGTTGAGCCCGCCCAGCGCGGTGTCGACGAACCGGCCGCCCCGCACGTTGCGGGAGGTCAGCACCTGCTTACGCAGGAAGTCCAGCTCGTCCTCGGCGGTCGGCATCGGCATGCCCTTGTGGTTCGGTGCGAACGAGCAGCCCATGTAGAGGCCCCACAACGCCTGGTGCACGACGGCGAACAGCAACGCCTTGACCGGCGACATGACCGCCAACAGCAGCGCCGCGTAGCCGACGGTGTGCGCGACGAGCAGCAGCCCCTCGACCGCCCGGTGTCGCATCGGGGTGCTGAACCGACCGTCCGGCTCCCGCCCGACGATCGCCCGGATGCTCGACACGTGCAGGTTGAGACCCTCCAGCAGGAGCATCGGGAAGAAGAGGTACGCCTGCCGCTTCGCCAACCACCGGCCGAACCCACGGGTCCCCAGCGCCTGCTCGGGAGTCCACACCAGGGCGCCCGCGCCGACGTCCGGGTCCTCGTCCTCGTGGTTCGGGTTGGCGTGGTGACGGTTGTGCTTGTCGACCCACCAGCCGTAGCTGAGCCCCACCGCCAGGTTGCCCGCGAACAGCCCGACCATCTCGCTGGGCCCGCGCCGACGGAACATCTGCCGGTGCCCGGCGTCGTGACCGAGGAACGCGACCTGGGTGGTGGCCACCGCCATCACCGCCGCGAGCGGCAGTTGCCACCAGGAGTCACCGAGCAGGAACACGGCCACCCAGCCGGCCACGAAAGCGCCGAGGGTCAGCACGATGCGGGCCGCGTACCAGCCGGGGCGACGCTCCAGCAGCCCCGCCTGACTGATCCGTCGCGACAACTGTGCGTAGTCACTGCCTCGCCGCCGTACCGGCGGTTCCGCCACCGCTCCGAGTGCCATCCCTGCCCCCGATCAGCCGTCGCCCGCTCCACGGTGGCTCGGGCTCACCGGCAAGTCTTCCGATCGAGGTAGCGCTGAGTAACCCCGACAGCCCCCGAATGCGGGGTAGGGCAGGCCCTACCCGTAGGGGTTCGGGTCAGCTCAGCCGGCCCACCGCGGCCCGCAGTCGCGCCAGGTCACGCCGCCGCCGCTCGTAGGTGGCGGCCAACGCGACCAGGGCGAGCCCACCGACACCCAGGTAGATCCACCGGGGCAGCAGATCCCAACCTCGGGCCAACTCGTGCAGCGCCACCAGCGCCAGCACCCCGCCGCCGAGCAGCACCGGCGCCTGCCAGCGGCGGGTCGCTCCGGCCAGCACCGCGCCGAGCGCCGCCGCGCCGAGGAGCAGTCGCCGCCACGGCTGCGGGTCCGGCCCGATCAACACCGACACGAGGCTCGGCGCGAGCGCCGCGACCAGCCCCGGGCCGAGGGCCGGCCAGCTGGTCAGCCCGGGTCGGGCCCGCAGCGCCAGCAGGCCTGCGCCGAAGGCGAGCGCCGCCGCCGGCACCGTGTACGCCTCCAGCACCGTCACCCCGCCGGCGGCCAACAGCACCCACGCGCCGATCAACTCGCTGCCGGCGGCGACGCCGGCGAACGCCCACCGCCGGCCGGTCGACTCGCCCCGACGCAGCAGCCGCACCGCGACAGCGACACCCCAGAGCACGCAGATCGTGGCGAGGTGTCGTGCCACCTCGACGGCGAGTATCGCCGCCACCAGCGCCACCGCCTGCGCGGCAGCGTCCAGCACCCGACCGACCAGCGCGCGCGTGGGCGTCGCCACGGCGGCGACGGCCAGCACCAGCACGGCCACCGCCAACAGTGGGTACGCGGCCTCCCGCAACGGCAGCCCGGCGACCAGTGAGGCGGTCACCGCCAGCGTGGACGCCGCACCCACCGCCGCGAGGCAACCGGCGACGCGTACCCCGACAGCGCGTCCCCCGGCGGCGACGACCACGGCCGCGACCAGCAGCGTTCCCTGGGCGGCGAGCGACCCGGCCCGGGTGGCCAGCAGCCCCGCGACCCCGGAGGCGACCAGCACCACGCCCGGGGGTACGACGACCGGTGCGAGCGTCGGGCGAGGCCCGGCCAGAGCGGCGAGGAGCACCGCGGCCAACCCGGCGAGCAGGACAGCGGCCGGCAGCACCGGCCACGGCGTGCCGACCGCGCCGAGCAACACCGGCAGCGCCGCAGCGGCGAACGGCACCGCGGGCAGCGCCGCAGCCCCACGCAGCAGCGCCGACGGTCGGACCCCCCGATGACTGGCGAGCACCGCGGCCACCGCCAGCACGACCAGCGCCAACCCGACGGGCAACGACGCCGGATCGGCGACGACGGTGGGTACCCCCGACCAGACCCGTGCCGGACCGTCGTACGGCAGCACGAGCGCGGTCACCACCCTCGGCAGGGCCGCCAGGGCGGCGACCAGGCCGAGCGCGCCACCCACCACCAGCACCGGGCCCGACCGGGGGATCGCCGGCGGCCCCCCGACCGCCGACGACCCCCCGACCGCCGGCCCCCCGACCGGCAGCCCCACAACCGCCGGCCCCCCGACCGGCAGCCCCCCGACCGACGGCTTGTCGGCCGCCGGGTTGTCGGCCGCCGGCTTGTCGACCAGCGACTCTCCGGCCGCCGGCTCTCCGGCCGCCGGCTCGTCCGTCTCAGCCGGCGCGCCGGCGACCGACTCCGGCCGATCCCACCGGGCGACCAGCGCCACGCCCAGCGCCGCCAGGGCCGCGTACAGCGCGGTCGGCTCGTCGCCTGCCACGAACAGTGGCGCCAGCCCGGGCACGATGACGGCGACCACGGCGCCGGTCACCGCGTACCCGGTCAGCTCCACCCGGTGGCGACGCGCCGCGAGCACCGCGACCAGCGCGAGCCCGGCGGCCACCAGCGCGAGCCGCGCCTGCCACCACGTCGGCGCGCCCCCGGCGAACAGCGCCACCACGGCGGCACCGGGCAGTGCGAGCTGCGCGACCAGCAGGCCCGTCCCGGCCACCCGGCGGTACGCCCCGGTGCCCCGCCGGACGACGAGCGCCAGCCCGACCGCGACGATCACGCCGAGTGCCACCAGGACACCGACCGGGGCGGCCAGAGCGACCAGCAGCCCGTGCCCGAGCAGGACGGCACCGCCCAGCGCGCAGGTGAGCAGGACGGCCGGACGGGTCGCCGGACGGACCAGTACGACGGCCAGCAGTGCAACCCCGCCGACCAGGTCGACGGCCACCACCGCCGGCCAGGCGACCGCCCAACCGGCGGGCAGGGCGAGCAGCACCGCCGTCGCGCCGGCCGTGGCGAGGACGGTTCGTGCCTTCCCGGGCAGCAGCACCGCCGTCCCGGCGACCGTCAACGCCACGGCCGGCGCCAACTGCCAGCCCCAGTCCAGGTCTGGTCCCCGCCCCGCGCCGCCCCACGGTGGCAGCGAGCGGCCCACGGCGGCGACCGCCAACACTGCGGTGGCCAGTACGCCCACCTGCGCCATTCCGCCCGCGACCAGCAACGCCCCCACGCGCGGGCCGGTCCGCCAACCGCCGACACCGGCCGCCTGCCCGTCGGTCGGGACCGGCAGCCTCCACACCGCGACCGCCAGCGCGAGCGCCACCGCAGCCGCCGCGAGCAGCAGCATCGACGGCCGCAGCTCGGCCACCGGGCGCAGCAGGGCGAGAGCGAGTACCGGCACCAGCAGCCCGCCGGCCACCCCCCGCAGCACCCGCCCGCCGACCAGCCAGGCCGCGCCGAGACCCGTCAACGCGACCAGCAGCAGCGGCCCTCCGGCCAGCAGTGGCGAACCGCCCGCCCGCCCGACGGCCAGCGGCACCAGCGCGGATGCGGCGGCGGCGACGAGCGCGCCGACGTGTCCGGTCCCCACCAACACCCGGCCGACGACAGGTGCCGACCCGTCCCGGCCGCGCAGCCCGACCAGCACCACCAGATTCCCCAGCGCCACCCCGAGCAGGACCAGCGTCCAACCGGCCGGGCCCGGTTCGAACCCGGCGGCGAGCAACGGCAGCACCGGCTGCGCGGCCACCAGCGCGGCGAACCACGGCCCGGTCAACCCGCTCCACCGGCCGTACGCCGCGGCGACCGCCGCGCTGGCCCCCCCGACCAGCGCGGCGTACCGGCTACCCGGCCAGCCGGCCACCCCGGCCAGGTCGACCGACCAGGCCGCGTAACCGTCCAGCACCACCAGCAGCAACCCCACCGCGGCGAAGGTCTCCGCCGTGCCACGCAACCCCCGGCGAACCGCCAGCAGCGGAACGGCCAGCGCGAGCGCGGTGAACGCGGCCAGGATCAACGCCCGCCCGGCGACCCCCACCGCCGCCCAGGCCACCGCCGTGAACACGATCGCCGCGGTGCCCAGCAGAAGTCCACCGAGGACGAAGAGCACCCCCTGGACCGTCCGGGTCGACGCCTCGGCCGCACCCGGCGCCGCACTCACGGTGGCGACCGGGGCCGGGCTGTGAGCAGGCAACGGCCCTGCCACGGTGGGCACCGCCAACCCCGCCCGGACGACCGCCGCCAACTCGGCCCGCCGCCGCGACAGGGCCGACAGGCGACCGGCCAGCTCGGTGTACGTGTGGCGGGCCCGCTCCACCTCCGGCTCCAACCGGGCGATCTGCCGACCCAGGCTGACCACCTCGGCGGCGACGGGATCGGGGGCACGCCGACAGCCGGGGCAGCCGGCGCTCAGGTCGGCCGGTGCGCCGCACGCGGGGCAGGGATAGCGGGTGTCGTCCACCCGGCCATCATTCAGAGGCGACAGGGGCGCGGCCCAGAGTGCGCGTACTCAGGGCCGGGTGTGCTCGTGCACCCAGGCGGCGTACGCCGGGTCACCGCTCTCCACGGTGGACACCAGGATCTCCGGCACCTCGTACGGGTGGCTGACCCGGATCTGGTCCACCAACGCGGTCAGCCGGTCCGGTGCGGTCTTGAACTGCACCGACCACTCGGTGCTGGTCTCCACTCCGGACCTCCACCAGTAGGTGCTGTCCACCTGACCACCCACCTGGGCGCAGGCGGCGAGCCTGCCGGCGACGGCCGCGGCCGCCAGCACGTCCGCGACCGAACGCGCATCCACCACAGTCGTCACGACGCAGATCTGCTCCACGCCCGCACCCTACGCGGCACGACGCCACCGAGCCCGCCTTTCGCCCCCGACCGCCACGCTCCGTGTCACCGCACTCACCGAGAGCGCCTGTCGTTCCGCCGCGGGCCTACCGATTGGCGGCGATCCAGGTGTCGATCTGCGCCCACCAGTCGAACAGCCAGTCGATGCGTTGCTGCCGCCCGACCGGGATGTCCTCCGGCGGCACGGACCAGAACCGCATCACGATCCGCTTGTCCATCGGCAGTTCCCGCCAGACGTCGGCCACTGTGAGCATCCGGTCCAACCCTGTGTGGGCGACGAAGATGACCCCGGCGTCCGGGGCGGCGTCCAGCGCGGCCAGCATTCCGCCGGGCTGCGGGGCGAGGACGTGACGCATCCGCTCGGCGCGCAGTGCCATCCGTTCCAGCCCGAGAGAGCGCAGCCGGGCGATGGCACGCAGCCGTCGTTTGGGGGTGAAGTTGCCGCCCTCCGGGAAGATCACGAACGCGTCGTTGTCGTCCAGGCCCGCAGCCAGGTGTCCGACCTGGCGTACCGTCTCCTCGCCGCGCTCCGGCGTCGGCGCGATGAACCGGTTGGGCAGCCGGTTGAGCAGCACGTCGATCGCCGGGTCCCACTGGAGGCTGTCCTTGAGGACGATGCGTGGCTCCCGTTTGAACCAGTTGACCAGCCCGTGGATCAGGATGAACGAGTCACCGGGCCCGGCGTGCCGGCACAGCACCACCTCGGGCCGGCCGGGCAGCGCGGTGTCCGGGTCGGTGCCCACCACGTCGATGCGCAGCCGCAGCGTCCACCGTGCCTGCCAGAACAGCACCCGCAGGAACCAGCCGGCCAGCACGTAGTGCGCGCGTTGGAAGGTCGGGGACCGGGTCCGCCAGCCGAAGCCGGAGGCGACCCAGAGCAGGAACAGCGCGATCAGCGCGGCGGCGTCCCAGACCAGGTAGACGCACCCGATCCAGAGCAGCCGCAACGGTCGCAACCGACCCGGGACCAGCGGAGACGCGGCGGCGGCGAGCAGAGCCCAGATCGGCAGGGTGGTGACCAGCACGAACGCCAGCGCCACCACGGCGGGGGCGAACAGCAACCGGCGCAGCCACCTGGGGGGCAGCGGCATCATCGCTCCTGGTGGGTGGCGAGGTAGCGGCGGGAGGCGGTGTACGCCCGGCTGATCCGCCGCCCCACGGCCGCCATGTCCCGGTACGCCCACGGTGTGTCGTCGCGGGGGTTGAGCCCTCCGGTCGGCAGGACGTGCACCTCCACCCCCTCGGGCAGCGCCGCCAACTCGCGGAAGAACCGGTGCCGGCGGGAGATCTCGAACGCGACCTGGGCGATCTCCCACGGCCGTCGGGGCGGGGTCAACTCCCGCTCGATGCGGCCCACCTGGAGGACGTAGATCCGGCGCGCGCCGACGGCCACCGCCTCGCCGATCGGGATGGAGTTGACGATGCCCCCGTCCACGTAGTGCGCGCCGTCGATCTGCATGGGCGGGAGCAGACCGGGCACCGAGGCCGACGCCAGCACCGCCGGCACCACCGGACCGCTGTCGAACCAGTGCTCGGCCGCCCGCTCGATGTGCGCGGCGCAGCAGCGGAACGGCACCTTCAGGTCGGCGAAGGTGGTGTCGACCCCCAGTTCGGTCTCCAGCAACCGGCGCAGCGGTCGAGGTGAGTGCAGGTGGGTACGGGCGGCGAAGCGGCGCAACTGCCGGGCGACGGAGTCCCCGTACACCTCGCTCGCCTCCGGCGAGGCCCAGAGCCGGACCAACCGGTCGGTCACCGCCTCCGACGGGTCGGCGGCGACCAGCGCGCCGTTCACCGCGCCGATCGAGGTGCCGAGCACCATGTCGGGTTTGATGCCGGCGCGGAACAACGCGCGCAACATGCCCACCTCGACCGCGCCGAGCACGCCCCCACCGCCGAGCACGAATGCCACAGGTCCCCGCGCCATGCCCCTCATCCTGGCACGGGCGCGCAGCCGACCGGCCGGCCACCGTGGTCGCGCGGTCGGCGCACACCAGGCACCGCCCGCCGACCGGGGCGGCGACGCCGTTGACAGGCATGATGCATTCGCGCAACCTGATACCGCTCCCACCCCTGAGGCAGGTGCGATCTGTGAAGGCAGCACTGCATCCGGGCCGGTTGCTGGCCCGCAGATATCGACTTCTCGACCAGATCGGCGCCGGCGGCATGTCGGTCATCTGGCGTGCCCGGGACGAGGTGTTGGACCGACTGGTCGCCCTCAAGGTCCTCGCTCCCTCGCTGGCCGCCGACGCGCGTTTTCGGGGAATGGTGCGCGAGGAGGCCCGGGCCGCCGCCCAGTTGGTGCACCCACACCTGACCTCGGTGCACGACTACGGCGAGACTGTCGATCCGGACGGCTCGATCACCTCGTTCGTGGTGATGGAGCTGCTCGACGGCGAGGAGTTGGAGCTGCGCCTCACCGAGGGGCCGCTGCCGTGGGCCGAGGCGGTCCAGGTGGGTGCGCAGGTCGCGGACGCACTGGCCGCGGCGCACCGGCTCGGCATCGTGCACCGGGACATCACCCCGGCCAACGTGATGATGACCGGGACGGGCGTCAAGGTGCTCGACTTCGGCATCGCCACCCGGATCGGCGCACCGGACGAGGACGAGGACGGCGAGACCTTCGGCACGCCCGCGTACGTCGCACCGGAACGCCTCGACGGCGCGCCGGCCCAGCCGTCCACCGACGTGTACTCACTCGGCGTGCTGCTGTACGAGGCGTTGACCGGTCGGGTTCCGTACCCGGCCGACACCTGGGAGCAGCTCAGCGCCGCACTGGCCGACGGCCCGCCACCGACGCTCGCCGAGCTGCCGGAGCTGCCCCCGCCGGTGGCCCGGATCTGCCTGCGCAGCCTCGCCCGGGATCCGGCCGAGCGGCCGACTGCCCGACAGGTCGCCACCGTGCTGCGCGGCCATCTGCTGCCGCCCGATCCCCCGGCCGCGACCATCCGGGTGCCCACCCAGGTTCTGCCTCCGCAGCCGGTCGACCTCCCGCCGACCGCCGAAGGAAAGACGTCCGAAGGGGCAGGGCTCGAAGGGGCTACGGCCGACCCCGGTTGGTCCCGACGACGGCTGGCGCTGCTGCTCGTCCTGGCCGTCGGTGTGGCACTGGCCGGTGTGGCCCTGCTGCCCGAGCAGCGGCCGACGCCCCGCACGCAGCCCTCGGTGGGCCCGACGACGACCTCGCCGAGCGACCCGCCGGTCCCGCCGTCGTCCGAGCCGACCACGCCCTCGCCGACGACGCCGAGCACCGGCAGCACGCCCACGTCGCGTCCGGAAAGCCTGGTCGAGGCCGCCAGCCGGGTCGACGGGCTGATCACCGCCGGCCTGAGCGCCGGCGAGATCCGTGACGACGTGGGTCTCGACCTGCGCAACGAGCTGCGCAACCTGACCGCCGCGGTCAGTTCCGGCCGCGACGAGCTGGCACCACCGGTGGCCAGGCTGCGGAAAAAGGTCGCGGTGCGCCTCGGCGAGGGTGGCATCAGTCCGGGGTACGCGTCCCAGCTCGACGCCGCCATCGCCGACCTGGGGGCAGCCCGGGTCTGATCGGGGCAGGTCAGCGGGCCGAGACCCGGGCCGATTCGCGGATGTCGTACCGGTCGGCGGCGAACCGTCGATAGACCTCGACGTAGTCGTTCGCCATCCGCTCGACCGAGAAGTTCTCTGCGACGTGCGCCACGCAGTCCTCCGGGTCGAGCTGCTCGACGGCGAGCACCGCGGCGGGCAGCTCCTCCGGCCGTTCACACACCAGCCCGGTCAGTCCGGGGCGCACCAGCTCCGGCACTGCGCCCCGGTTGAGCGCCACCACAGGTGTGCCGGTCGCCATCGCTTCCAGCATCACCATGCCGAACGGCTCGTCCCACTGGATCGGCATGATCAGACAGCGGGCGTCGACGAGCATCCGCAGCGTCTCCGCGCGGTCGGCGTTGAGCACGACAGTCACGTTCTCGTCGACCAGCGGCGCGACGACCTGCTCGTAGTAGCGGCGCTCGGCCGGCTCGTTGCACTTGCCGGCCAGCAGCAGGGGCAGCCCGGCCTCCCGGCAGGCCCGGATGGCGACCTCCGGGCCCTTGTCCGGGCTGAACCGGGCCAACCACAGCACCGGCCCCCGGCCGGGCTCGTCCTTACGCGGGAAACCACGGATGTCCAGTGCGTTGTGCACGGTGCCGGCCCAGGGCAGGTCGGTGTTCAACCGACGTTGGGTGTGCGAGATCGCCACCAGGGCGACGCCCTGGTCGACGTCGCTCAGCACGTCGCCGTACTCCCCCACGGGGTTGCCGTGCACGGTCGCGACCGTCGGCACCGCCCGGCGGCCGGCGACCAGCGGGCCGATCGTGGTGTGGTCGTGGATCACGTCGAAGTCGGCGGCCGTGATCAGCCGGTTCACCCGGGCCAGGTGGGCCAGTTCCGGCAGTGACTCGCCGAGCCGCTCGTACTGGACCTCGGGAACCGTGGAGACGAAGCCGTCGGCCGCCGTGCCGTGGTCGCTACCGGCGCCGAACAGCGTGACCGCGTGCCCCTGCACGCTGAGGGCGTCCACCAGGGCGGCGACGACCTGTTCGAGGCCGCCGTAGCCGGGAGGCGGCACTGACAACCATGGCGGGACCACCATCGCGATGCGCAACGACCGCCCTGTCGGCCGGTCCGCGGGCGGGTGGATCAGGGCCACGAGTCCTCCCCGTTGGTCCCCGGTGCGGCGCCACCGGCGGTCGGAACGGTCGGCGGCGAGTTCCCAGGGATCCCCCGGGTAAACCGGACAAGCCGGACGATCACCCGCCGACCAGGAGTTGGTCGTGCACCACCCGTACGCCGGGCGCGGACCAGGCCACCCGCTCGACCTGGTCGCGTTCCCACCACGACCGGACCACCCCGGCCAGGACGAGCGTGTCGCCGTCGACCTCGACGGTCACCCGCTCGGCCCCGATGGTGCGCGCCAGCGCCCGCTGCACGTCCCGACGCAGCAGCTCGGCCGGGGCCGCCGGCGGTCGCACCTCGATCAGGTTGGTGATCCCCCGTACGCCGTCGAGCCGGCGCACCGCCCCCTCGGCGGCACGCCGCTGCCACCCGAACTCGACCTCACCGCGGAGCATCAGCCACCCGTTGGCCACCGTCACGTCCAGCCGCTCGGCCGGCACGAAACTGTCCCACTCCAGCGCGCGGGCGGCGGCGATGGCGACCTCACCGTCGGTACGCCCCGGTGTGCCCGGCAGCCGCACCTCGATCTCGTCGGCCACCGCCCGGACACCGCGAACCCGCTGCGCGCACCGGATCGCCGCCCAACTGCGGGCCGCACCGTCCACGAAGCCGGTCAGCGTGACCACACCCTCGTCGACGCTCACCCCGATCTCGTTCGGTTGCAGCTGGGCGTCCCAGGCGAGCTGCGCCAGGACGTCGCGTTGGATCCGCTGGTCGTCGCGGACATCCACCACGTCGGTCACGACACCCACCCCCGGTTCCGGTCGCCGAGACTCGTCGCCCCCGAACCTGCCGGAGAGCCGGGTGACGGCGGTTCACCTGGATCGGGTGAACCGCCGTCCGGACGGAAAAAGCGGCGGGTGGCGGAGCCGACCCCCTCGGCTCCGCCACCCGCCGCCGGAGGGAGGCAGGTTCAGATGTGTGTCACGGCGTCTCGGCGAGCGTCACGGTCACCGTCTTCTCCACGCCGTTGCGCTTGAACGTCACCTCGACCCGGTCGCCGACCTTGCCGGCCTGCACCGCGCCGACCAGGTCGTCCGAGTCGTTGACCGGCTTGTCGCCGAACCGGGTGACGACGTCACCGCGCTGCAGGCCGGCCTGCTCGGCCGGGCTGCCCGGCGTGACCGACGCGACGAGCGCGCCGCCGCCCTCGGCCTGGTTGACGCCGACCCCGAGCGACGGGTGGCTGACCTTCTCGCCGCGCTGGAGCTTGCCGGCGACGTCCTTGGCCTTGTTGCTGGGGATGGCGAAGCCCACGCCGATGTTGCCGGTGCTTTGGCCGGAGGTCGCGATGGCGGTGTTCACGCCGATCACCTCGCCCCGGGTGTTGACCAGCGCGCCGCCGGAGTTGCCGGGGTTGATCGGCGCGTCGGTCTGGAGCAGGCCGGAGATCGAGCTGACGGTCCGGCTCGGCTGCTGGGTCGGGTCCTGTGGCTGACCCTCACCGGCCCGGATGGTGCGGTCCCGGGCGCTGAGGATGCCCGAGGTCACCGAACCTTGCAGGCCGAGCGGGCTGCCCAGCGCCAGCACCTGGTCACCGACCTGCATGGCGTCGCTGTCACCGAACGTGGCGGCCTTGAGGTCGCTCACGCCGTTGGCCTTGACCACGGCCAGGTCGGTCTTCGGGTCGGTGCCGATGACCTTCGCCTCGGCCTTCTTGCCGTCGGCGAAGATCACCAGCACGTTACCGCCGGCGGCGGAGGCGACCACGTGGTTGTTGGTCAGGATGTACCCGTCGGCGCTGAGCACCACCCCGGAACCCTCACCGCTGTCGGTCGTGATCGAGACGACGCTGTCCTGCACGGACGCGGCGATCTTCGGCAGGTCCGCGCCGTTGATCACCGGTGCCGCCGAGTAGGTGCGGGTGACACCGCCGCCGTCACCGTCGAGGGCCAGGGCGAGCGCGCCGCCGGCGACGCCCGACCCGAGCATCAGGGCGAACACCGCGACGCCGGCCCCGGCGAACTTGGCGATCCGCCCCGGCCGAGGGCCGCTACCAGGCGGCGCGACCTGCGGACCCCACGGCGGAACCGGCTGGCCCGGGTGCTGGGGGTGCTGCCCGGGGTGCTGCTGGTGCTGACCCGGGTACGCCATGCCCGGCTGGCCCCCGCCGGCCCAGCCGGACTGCTGACCCTGGTACCAGGGGGCACCGGGGTACTGACCGGCGCTCTGCTGCGGGTAGCCGGACTGGCCGTGCGCCGGGTAGCCGGAGACCGGGTATGGCGGCGCGGACGGGGTGGCGGCCGAGGGCTGGTAGGCGGTCGGCGGCTCGTACCCGGTCGGCTGGTGGGCGGGCGCGGAGGAGCCGGCCGGCGCGGGCGACGCGGCCGGGGTCACGGCGCTCGTCGGGTCGTCACCACCGGTGGAGACGACCTCGATGGGAGTGGTCGGGGAGTCGGACTGCGCGCGCTCGTCGCGCGGCAGCTCGGCGGTGGGGTGCGACGGCTCGGCGTCGGTGGGGGCCGGCCGGCGCTGCGGGTCGGACTCGAACTCGGTCATGGCACTACCTTCCCCCCCAGCTCTGCGATCAAGCTGGAACCGTCCTGGAAGTTGGCTGAAAGTCACTCACCGGGGTCGTCGTCCACCTCGGGCAGCAGCGGAAGCCGGACCCGGAAGGTCGCCCCGCCACCGGGCGTCTCGGCCACCTCGACCGAACCGTGGTGAGCCGCGACCAACGCCGCCACGATGGCCAGGCCGAGGCCGGTGCCGGTGTTGCCGTCAGCCCGCCGGGTTCGTGCCGCGTCCGCCCGGTAGAACCGCTCGAAGACCCGTTCGGCCTGCTCCGGGGAGAGGCCCGGGCCGGTGTCGGCCACCTCCACCACGGCGAAGCCGCCCGGTTCGCTGTGCAACCGCACACGGATCTCGGCGTCGGTCGGGGTGTGGGTCAACGCGTTGGTGACCAGGTTGCCGATCACCTGGCGCAGCCGCGCGTCGTCGGCGGAGACCACGAGCGGGCCCGCATCGAGTGCGATCTCCAGCTCGATGCGCCGATCCGGGGCGATCGCCCGGGCCGCGTGCACCGCGTCGGAGGCGAGCACCGGCAGCTCCACCGGAGTCAGCGAGAGCGGCCGTTCCCGGTCCAGCCGGGCGAGCAGCAGCAGGTCCTCCACCAGCAGCCCCATCCGGGCCGCCTCGTCCTCGATGCGGCGCAGCAGGCCGGCGGTCTGCTCCGGCGCACGGGCCGCACCCTGCCGGTACAGCTCGGCGAAACCGCGAATGGTGGTCAGCGGGGTCCGCAGCTCGTGCGAGGCGTCCGCGACGAACTGCCGCATGCGTTCCTCCGAGCGCCGGGCCCGCGCCTCGGACGCCTGGGCGGAGGCCGCCGCGTCCCGGGCGGCGCTCTCCGCCCACCTCGCCGCGCTCTCCGAGGCGGCCCGGGCGGTGAAGGCCACCTCGATCTGGGTGAGCATCGCGTTGAGCGCGCGGGAGAGCCGCCCCAGCTCGGAGGTGGGATGCTCCTGCCCCTGCTCCGGATCGGGGACCCGACGGGTCAGGTCACCCCCGGCGATGGCGGCGGCGGTGCGTTCGATCTCCACCAGCGGTTTGAGGCTGGCGCGGACGATCGCCGCGCCGACCGAGGCCAGCATGATCAGCACTGCTCCGCCGACCAGCAGATCGATCCAGGCGAGTCGTTTGACGGCCAGGTCCACGTCGGTCAGGTGCTGGCCGATCGCGGCGACCTGGCCGTTGGGCAGCTCGGTGTAGAGCATCCGCCAACGCACGGAGCTGTCCCGGGCCCGAACGGTGAACGGAACACCGTCGCGGGCCTGCTCCTCCGCCTCGAAACCGCTCGAGTCGGTCGGCACCGGAGGCAGATCCTCCACCCGGAAGCGGGACGAGTCGTACAGAGGGTTCTGTGCCTTGCCGGTGAGCGGGTTGGTCAGCACGACGACGTAGTCGCTGGGCAGCGAGACGCTGTTTGTCTGCGGCGGGAGGGACTGGATCCCCTTGGCGGATCCACGTAGCTCCAGGTCGATCTGGTCGACCAGGTAGTTGTGCAGGAAGTACGCGGTCGAAACGCTGATCACCAGCAGCGCGACGGCGACCAGCGCCAGCACCGAGGTGACCAGCTTGATCCGCAGTGGAACGCCGCGCACTCGCCCCTTCGCCTGCTCGACCGGGTTCACGCCGCCGGCTTGCGCAGGACGTACCCGACGCCACGGAGGGTGTGGATCAGCCGAGGCTGGGTGGTGTCGACCTTGCGCCGCAGGTACGAGATGTAGGACTCGACGATGTTGTCGTCACCACGGAAGTCGTAGTTCCAGACGTGGTCGAGGATCTGCGCCTTGGACAGCACCCGGTTGGCGTTGAGCATCAGGTACCGCAGCAGCTTGAACTCGGTCGGCGAGAGCTGCACGCGTTGCCCGGCCCGGTGCACCTCGTGGGTCTCCTCGTCCAACTCCAGATCGGCGAAGGTGAGCCGGGAGGGCGCCTGCTCGCCGGTCGTGGTGCGGCGCAGCACAGCGCGGATGCGGGCGGTCAACTCCTCCAGGCTGAACGGCTTCGTGACGTAGTCGTCGCCGCCCAGGGTCAGGCCACGGATCTTGTCGTCGGTGGCGTCCCGGGCGGTCAGGAAGACCACCGGGGTACGCGTGCCGCCCTCGCGGAGCATGCGGATGACCTCGAACCCGTCCAGGTCCGGCAACATCACGTCGAGCACCACCAGGTCGGGCCGGTGGTCCTTGGCGGCGTTGAGCGCCGCGCTCCCACTTGTCGCGGTGGCCACGTCGAAGCCCGCGAACCGCAGGCTCGCGGAGAGCAGTTCGAGGATGTTGGGGTCGTCCTCGACCACGAGGAGTCGCGCCTCGGTCTGGGTAGCGGGCATGGGCCCATCATCGGGGACGTCACTGCGTCAGCGCTGGACGGTTCCTGCAAAAACCCTGTGAGTCGCGGCCGACTGATTCTCCGACTCAGCGCAACAGGCGGCGCAGCCCCTCCATAGCGCCGTCGAGCAACCTGATCGCGGTGCGGAGCTGCGTCTCGCTGAACCGCCGGGCGCGCACGAGTTGACCCACCTCGGACGTGAACGCGGCCAGCCGCTTGTCGAACTCGTCGAGCAGCGCGGCGTGCGGCCCGGAGGCCGACGCCGGCCGGGGTGGCGGCGGTGCGGGCACCTCCCAGCGCGTACGCCGGGTCTGCCGGGTGGCCTCGCTCAGCTCCCGTTTGAGGTCGCGCACCGACCCGCGTACCTCGCTGCGGATCTCCCCGGCCAGGCTGGAGAGGTCGGCCACCGAAGCGGCGATGTCCGCTTCCAGCTCGGTCAACTCACCGGCCCGCTGGCGCAGCTCGGCACGACCGGCATCGGTGATGTCGTACGTCTTGCGGCCGCCGGCTGCGGTGTGGGCGACCAGGCCCTCGGCTTCCAACCGTTGGAGGCGAGGGTAGATGGTGCCGGCGCTGGGCGCGTAGAGGCCGAGGAACCGGTCCTCCAGAAGGCGGATCAGCTCGTACCCGTGCTTCGGGCCGTCGTCGAGGAGCTTGAGCAGGTAGAGCCGGAGCCGTCCGTGGCTGAACACGGCGGTCACGGCAGCTCCTCGGAATCGTCGTCGACGGCTCGGGCGAGCAGGGCGATGCTCCCCGAGGTCGCGGAAGCCCAGAGCTTACCGTCGCCCGCGCCGAGCACTCCCTCGCTGCTGCGCAGTGGGAACGTCGAGGTGCGGATCTGCGGAAAGGCACTGGTGATCCGGCCCGAGGCGGTCTGCAGTTGCACGGCGAGGTCGCTGTCCTCGCGGACCCGCACGGTGATGCCGCCCGAGATGGTGGTCAGCCGGATCTCGCTGCGTCGAGGGTTCTCGACCAGGTCGCAGGTGATCGCGCCGGAGACGGTCTGCGCCCGCACCCGGTCGGCGGCGCTGTCGGCGAGGATCACCTCGCCGGAGACCGTCTCCATGGAGAGGTCGCCACGGATGCCGAGCGCCTCCACCGGGCCGGACGTGATCGTCGCGGAGGTGTTGCCCCGCAGGCCCATCAGGGTGATCTGGCCGGAGACGACGTGCACAGTGGTCTGTCGGCGCAGGCCGGAGGCGACCAGCGAGCCCGCGACCAGACCCAGATCGGCGAGGGCGTCGGCGGGCACGGCGACGGAGACGTCCACCCGCGGGTAGCGGTGGATCATCCGAAACCACCGCAGGACGTCCGACCAGCCCCGGCCGCGTTCCTGGCGGATGCTGAGCCGGCCGTCGGAGTGGTCGATCAGGACCGGCCGGCGGCCGACGTGGGTGACGTCGATCCGGGTCGGGCCGTCGGTGGCGACCACGTTGAGCCGTCCGCTCACCAGCCGGACGTCCAGCCGGGTGACCGGACCGTCCACGGTGAGCCGCTGCGGGCTCTCGACAGTCCATCCGGCCATGGCGTCCCCCCTCTCGACGATGGGACGCGCCCACGCGCGCCACACCAGGAGACAGTAACGCGATACATCGCGACACCACAAGATAGGTCGCGAGCGCGCCTGCCCACCGCACCCCGCGCCAAGATCCGCGCGGATCTTGGGCGGTGACCCTGCGGCGGGCAGGGGCGGGGCGCGCGGGGGCGGGGCGGGCTCAGGCCGCCAGGTCCAGTTCGTGACCTGTGACCGGCGTCGGAACGGGGACCGCCGGGGTCACTGTGGGAACCGCACGCAACCGCGTCCGCGTCGCCGCGTCCGATGCGGGCAGCAGGTGTACGGCCGACTCGGCGGCCCGGGCCAGCAACCGTCGGTCGGCGTCACGGGCGGGGTGCAGCGCGGCGGCGATCGTCACCGAGACCACGATCTCCCGCGCCGCGACCACCCGGGCCACCGACCGCAGCAGGGTGTCCGCGCCGAGGAAGGCGGTCGCCGTGGTCCCGGAGCCGGTCGCCGCACAGCGGTAGGCGAGCCGGAGCGGCACCACCGGGCTGCCCGCGTCGATGGCCGCCTGGAACGTGGCGGGCCGGAAACCCCCACCGGGGCGGCAGTCGGCGGCACCGTCACCGGCACACCAGGTCGTACCCTCCGGGAAGACCGCCACCGACCGCCCGGCACGCAACGCGTCGGCGACCCGGCCGACGGTGTTCGGCAGCGCCGTCGGGCGGGACCGGTCCACGAAGACCGTGCCCACCGCCGCTGCCAGCAGGCCGACCACCGGCCAGGAACGGATCTCCCGTTTGGCGACCATCCGGGTGGGCGCGACGGCCAGCACCGCGAGGATGTCCAGCCACGAGACATGGTTGGCGACCAGCAGCGCCCGCCGTCGGGGCAGCCGGCCCCGGATCACCAGCCGGACGCCGAAGGCGCGAGTGGTGGCCCGGGCCCAGCCGCGTACCGCGGCCTGCCGTTCCCGGGTCGGAAGCACCGGCAGCAGCAGCACCAGGCCGACCCCGGCGACCAGCATGCCGGCCGCCGCCGCCAGTCGCAGCACCCGACGGGCCACCGGCACGGTGGGCACCTCGCCGGCCGCCGGCAGGCAGTCGTCGCCGCAGCCCGAGGAGGGCCGCCACAGGTCGTGCGCCACGGCGGTCACCGCTGCTCCCCGCCCAGGAAGTGCCGCAGGTACCGCGGGTTCATCCGGTCCAGTGAGAAGAGCACGTAGAAGTCCGCGCACCCGAAGTCACTGTCGTACGCGGGTGCACCGCAGATCCACGCGCCGAGCCGGAGGTAGCCCCGCAGCAGCGGCGGCACCACGACGCGCCCGGCCGGCTCGGCGGCGGTCACCGGAGTGGCGGCGGCCGGCTCGGCGAACCAGGGTCGGAGGGGACGGACCCGCAGCGGCGGCGGCGACAGGTGCCGGGCCTGGGCCTGGGCCCAGACCTCGGTGACCGTCCGTCCGCCGTCGTCCACCGGCACCGAGGCGCAGCCGCCGAGCCAGCGGGAGCCGCGCAGGTGCAGGTAGCGGGTGAGGCCCGCCCACATCAGGTTGATCACCGCGCCGGAGCGGTGGTCCGGATGCACACAGGACCGGCCTGTCTCCACCAGGTCGTCGCGCAGGGAGTCGAGCGCGGTGAGGTCGAACTCGCCCTCGGCGTACCGGCGGGGGGTCCGGCCGGGCGGCAGCAGCCGGTAGGTGCCGACCACCGCGCCGGTGCTGTCCTCACGGACGATCAGGTGGTCGCAGTACGCGTCGAAGGGGTCCACGTCCAGCCCGGCCTGGCCGGGACGGAGGGTGGCGCCGAGCTCGGTGGCGAACACCTCGTGGCGCAGGCGTTGCGCGGCCGCGACCTGGGTGGGGTCGTCGGCGATCAGCAGGGTGTATCCGCTGGTCTTCAGGGGTGCGCCAGCGGCATGCAGAACGGCCATGGGATCTGTGTAGGTGCCCGGGTTGCCATTCACGGGGACCACCGGTGTCGATCGGATGAACGCCGGCAGGCGAGACCGCGAGCACCACAGGGTTCCGCCCGTGCGAGGCTGCCGGGACGGCCGGCGAGGACGCCGGTACGCACCTGGAGGTCGACGATGCGCATCGAGTCCCGCTACAACGGGCCTACCGGCTCCGGCAACGGCGGATGGAGCGCGGGGGTGTTCGCCGCAGCGGCGGGCGGCACCGGACCGGTCGAGGTGACACTGCGCCGGCCACCGCCACTGGAGACCGAGCTGCGGCTGGTCGACGGCGAGGTCCGGGACCCGGCGGGGGAACTCGTGGCCGAGGTACGCCGGGTCGACGCGGTCGACGCGGTCGTACCCCCGGTCGACCTGGAGACCGCGGTGGCCGCCGCGACCCGCTACCCGGGGCTGGTCGAGCATCCGTTCCCCGGCTGTTACGTCTGTGGGCCGCAGCGGGCCGACGGGCTGCGGATCTTCCCCGGTCGGCTGCCGGACGGGCGGACCGCCGCGCCGTTCCGGGCACCCGAGCAGGTCAGCGAGGCCACGGTCTGGGCGGCGTTGGACTGTCCCGGCGGGTGGACGGTGCTCGCGCCGGGACGCCCGTACCTGCTGGGCCGGATCGCCGCCGTGGTCGCGGCGCTGCCGGCGCCGGGCGACGAGTGCGTGGTGACCGGGGCGCTGCTCGGCGTCGACGGGCGCAAGGCAACGGTGCACACCAGCCTGTACCGCCCGGACGGCGCGCTGCTGGGCGCGGCACGGGCGACCTGGATCGCCCGCTGATCCCGGTCGTCAACCCCAGGGAGGACCCACCTCCACCCTGAGACGGAGCGGGACATACGGACCGCGCCTGATTGACCTTGTTGCATTGGGCCGTCACGCTGTGCCACGGCGTACCTCGACGCCACGCACGGGAGGAGAACGATGACTGACGGGCAGAGAAGCCCCACCAGCGACGGTCAGATCGCGGTGTCCGGTCTGACGAAGCAGTACAAGAACGTCCGGGCGGTGAACAACCTGTCCTTCACCGTGGCGCCGGGGCGGGTGACCGGCTTCCTCGGCCCGAACGGCGCTGGAAAGACCACCACGCTGCGCATGTTGCTGAACCTGGTCACGCCGACCGCCGGCACGGCCACCATCAGCGGCAGTCGGTACGCGGACCTCGCCGACCCGCTGCGGCACGTCGGCGCGGTGCTGGAGGCGTCCAGCGCGCACAAGGGTCGCACCGGCATCAACCACCTTCGGGTCATCTGCGCGGCGGCCGGGCTGCCCAAGCGGCGGGCCGACGAGGTGCTGGAACTGGTCGGGTTGACCCCGGCGGCGAAGCGCAAGTTCAAGGGTTACTCGCTGGGCATGAAGCAGCGGCTCGGCATCGCCGCGGCGATGCTCGGTGACCCCCGGGTACTGATCCTGGACGAGCCGGCCAACGGGCTGGACCCGGAGGGCATCCGGTGGATGCGTGGGTTCCTCAAGAACCTCGCCCACGAGGGTCGTACGGTGCTGGTCTCCAGCCACCTGCTGTCCGAGATGCAGCTGCTCGCCGACGACGTGGTGATCATCGCTGCCGGCCAGTTGATCCGGCAGGGCCCGGTCGACCAGGTGCTCGGGTCGATGGCGCAGGGCGCGCAGGTCCGCGTGCGTACGCCGCAGGCGGAGGCGCTGACCACAGCGCTCAAGGCGCAGTCGGCGACAGTGAACGTCGACGAGCAGGGCGTGCTCCTGGTCAGCGGGGTGGACGCGCCGACCATCGGCCGCGCCGCCCTCGCGGCCGGCGTGGAACTGCACGAACTGACCACCGAACGGCCCGACCTGGAACGGGTCTTCCTGGAGCTGACGGCCGGAAAGGCGGGCATCCGATGAACCTGGTCCGATCCGAGCTGCTCAAGATCCGCACCACCAACACCTGGTGGATCTTCGCGCTCATCTCGCTGCCGCTCTGGGCGCTCACCCTGCTGATCAACTGGTTGCAGGCCGACACCCTGACCAACGGCAACCTCGGCGAGGTGCCGGCCGACCAGGCCGACACCCTGGCGGCGGCGTCCAGCGCGGACGCGCTCTCCTCGAACCTGTTCACCACCGGGCAGTTCTTCGGCCTGCTGATCGTGATGCTGCTCGGCATCATCGTGGTGACCAGCGAGTTCTTCCACCAGACGGTCACCACCACGTTCCTCACCAACCCGCACCGCACCGCCGTGATGAGCGCCAAGCTGGTCGCGGCGGGCGTGCTGGCGCTGCTGTTCTGGCTGGTGACCACCGCGTTCAACCTGGTTGCCGGTTCGGCGGTGCTGAACGCCATCGGGCTCGACTCACAACTGGGCAACGAGGCCGCGTGGCGGGCGATCGGGTTGAACCTGCTCGCCTACCTGCTCTGGGCGGTGTTCGGAGTCGGCATCGGCGTGCTGCTGCGCAGCCAGATCGGTGCCACGGTGACCGGCATCCTGCTCTACCTGGGCGGCTCGATCGGCGCCATCTTCGTGATCGCCATCCTGGCCGACCGGTGGGGTGACTGGATCAACAACCTTCAGTTGCTGGTGCCGTCACTGGCCTCGTCGCTGATGGTCACCGGGGCCGACATCCCGGGCAACCCGCCGCGCTGGGCCGGGGCCGCCGTCCTGATCGGGTACGCGGTGGTGACCGGCGTGGTCGGCACCCTGCTGATGCGTCGACGCGACATCTCCTGACCGGTGCCGGGGTGACGGCAGCGCCGCCGTCACCCCGGAACGCCGGCCCGGCTCACCCGCCGGGGCAGCCCCGGCCGCCGCTGCGCGGTATGCACTGGGTGACCGCCGGGGCGGGCTCGTCGTCGGCGGGCGTGTGGCCGATCAGGACGCCGGTGGCCATCCGGCCGACCAGGACGACCAGCAGATACACCACCACCATCCCGCCGACCGCCCAGCGGAAGTGCCGGTGCCAGTCCGCCTCGCCGGCCAGCCACAGCCCGACGATCGGCAGCGCGTTGAGCAGGAGAGCGGCGATCAGCACGGCGTCCGTGCCGGCGCCGAACGCCTGCGCCGCCTCGTGGGTCGGCGCGTACGGCTGCGAGGTGCGCCGGATCAGGCCCACCACGAGCAGGAACGGCACCCCGTACAACCAGACGAAGAAGAGACCTCCGAGGCCGAGCCGCCTCACGAGCGCCCCGCGTACACGGCCGCGCAGATCGTGACGGTGACCAGGGCGGACAGGGTGCCGGCGAGCACCGCCGAGGGCACCAGCCGGACGACCAGCGCGGTCACCAGCGCCGTCACGACGAGCAACCCGGCCAGCACCGGCCCACCCCACACCAGCATGACCAGCGCCAGGGACTCCCCCGGCGACAGGCAACTGAACCAGGCCGAGCAGTCCGTCCGGGGTGGGCTCGGCACACTCGCCAGGCCCACCGCCACGGCCGCGCCGACAGTCACGTACCAACCGGACGCCACCGCCACACTCCGGCCGTAGCGCCCCCGTACCCCGTTGTGATCCATGCGAAGGATCCTCACCGGACTCGCGGCACGGAGACATCGGCATCCGTACTCAGTTGCCTGCCGTTACGCTCCCGACGGCCCGCCTAGCAGTTGGCGGCCGACCACGCAGCGGTTGGTGAACTTCTGGCATCTTCTGTGAAACCGGCCACGGGACCGAGGCGGAAATGCCTGCGGGATCGGCACGGCGTAGCCTGGGAACCGTCCAGTTCGCGCTCCCCTACCGGGCGCGAGGGACGCACCGCGTGCCACTCGAACCCGCGTGAAAGAGGCGATTACCGGCCGTGTCGACCCAGCAGACTTCGCAGGAGAACCCACTAGCGGGTTTCGGCCCGAATGAGTGGATCGTCGAGGAGATGTACCAGCGTTACCTCGCCGACCCAACGAGCGTCGATTCGGCCTGGCACGACTTCTTCGCCGACTACCGCCCGGCGCCCGGAGCGGCCACCCCGCGTGGGGCCGAGTCGTCGGACAAGCCGGCCGCCGCCCCCGAGCCGGACGGTCAGCCCGAGGCGGTCGCCAAGGTCGGCCAGCCGAGCGCCCCGGCGAAGCCGGCGATCGCGCCGGCCGACGCGAAGCCGGCCGCCGCCCAGTCGGCACCGGCCAAGCCCGCCGCCGCTGCTCCGGCCGCGCCCAAGGCCGCGACGGAGAAGGCCAAGCCGGCCGCCAAGGCCGCCGCGCCGACCGCTGACGGTCCGCAGACCACGCCGCTGCGTGGCGTCGCCGCGAAGATCGTCCAGAACATGGACGCCTCGCTGAGCGTGCCCACCGCGACCAGTGTCCGCGCGGTCCCGGCGAAGCTGCTGGTCGACAACCGCATCGTGATCAACAACCACCTCGCCCGAGGGCGCGGTGGCAAGGTCAGCTTCACCCACCTGGTGGGCTACGCGATGGTCCGGGCGCTGGTGGCGCACCCGGAGATGAACAACTCCTTCGCCGAGGCCAACGGCAAGCCGGCGGTGGTCCGCCCGGCGCACGTCAACCTCGGCATCGCGATCGACCTGGCCAAGCCCGACGGCAGCCGCAACCTGGTGGTCCCCTCCATCAAGGGCTGCGAGCAGATGGACTTCCGGCAGTTCTGGCAGGCGTACGAGGACGTGGTCCGACGGGCGCGGCGCAACGAGCTGACCATGGAGGACTACTCCGGCACCACGATCTCGCTGACCAACCCGGGCGGCATCGGCACCGTGCACTCGATGCCGCGGCTCATGCAGGGGCAGAGCGCGATCATCGGCGTGGGCGCGATGGAGTACCCGGCCCCCTACCAGGGCATGTCCGAGGCCACCCTGGCCGAGCTGGCGGTCAGCAAGATCATCACGCTGACCAGCACGTACGACCACCGGATCATCCAGGGCGCGCAGTCCGGCGAGTTCCTCAAGGTCATGCACGAGCTGATCCTGGGTGAGCACGGCTTCTACGACCAGATCTTCACCGCGCTGCGCATCCCGTACGAGCCGGTGCGCTGGATGCGCGACGTGGCGGTCAGCTCCGAGGGCCAGATCAACAAGACCGCCCGGGTGCACGAGCTGATCCACGCGTACCGGGTGCGCGGTCACCTGATGGCCGACACCGACCCACTCGAGTTCAAGATCCGCAAGCACCCCGACCTGGACGTCCTCCAGCACGGGCTGACCCTGTGGGACCTGGACCGGGAGTTCCCGGTCAACGGCTTCGCCGGCCGCCAGCGGATGAAGCTGCGCGAGATCCTCGGGGTGCTGCGCGACTCGTACTGCCGCCGGGTCGGCATCGAGTACATGCACATCCAGGACCCGGAGGAGCGGCGCTGGGTCCAGGAGCGTATCGAGCGCAAGTACGAGAAGCCGTCGGCAGACGAGCAGAAGCACGTGCTCAACCGGCTCAACGCCGCCGAGGCGTTCGAGACCTTCCTGCAGACCAAGTACGTGGGCCAGAAGCGCTTCTCGCTGGAGGGCGGCGAGTCGCTGATCCCGCTGCTCGGGGAGGTGCTGGAGTCCTCCGCCGAGAGCGGCCTGGACGAGGTCGTCATCGGCATGGCCCACCGGGGTCGACTCAACGTGCTGGCCAACATCGTCGGCAAGCCGTACGAGAAGATCTTCTCGGAGTTCGAGGGTCACCTGGACCCGCGCTCGACGCAGGGCTCCGGCGACGTGAAATACCACCTGGGCCAGAACGGCAAGTTCACCACCCCGGACGGCGAGCACGCGGTCAAGGTGTCGGTGGTGGCCAACCCGTCGCACCTGGAGGCCGTCGACCCGGTGCTGGAGGGCATCGTCCGGGCCAAGCAGGACCGGATCGACCTCAAGCTGGAGGGCTACACGGTGCTGCCGCTGGCGGTGCACGGTGACGCCGCGTTCGCCGGGCAGGGTGTGGTCGCCGAGACCCTCAACCTGTCGCAGCTGCGCGGTTACCGCACCGGTGGCACGGTGCACGTGGTGGTCAACAACCAGGTCGGCTTCACCACCGCCCCGGAGTACAGCCGGTCCAGCCTCTACAGCACCGACGTGGCCCGGATGATCCAGGCGCCGATCTTCCACGTCAACGGCGACGACCCCGAGGCCGTGGTCCGGGTCGCCCGGCTGGCGTTCGAATACCGGCAGACGTTCAACAAGGACGTCGTGATCGACATGGTCTGCTACCGCCGGCGCGGGCACAACGAGGGCGACGACCCGTCGATGTCCAACCCACAGATGTACAAGATCATTGACTCGAAGCGGTCGGTCCGCAAGCTCTACACCGAGGAGCTGATCGGTCGCGGCGACATCACCGTGGAAGACGCGGAAGAGCTGCTCCGCGACTACCAGGCGCAGCTGGAGAAGGTCTTCAAGGCCACCCGGGACGCCGCCTCGGCACCGCGCCAGCTCAACCGGCCGCGCCGCGAGGAGGAGCCGGAGCCGCAGGTCGACACCGCCACCGACGCCTCCGTGATCAAGGCGATCGGCGAGGCGCACGTCAACCTGCCCGAGGGCTTCACCCCGCACAAGCGGATCCAGCAGCTGCTCGACCGGCGGGCCAAGATGTCCGTCGAGGGCAACATCGACTGGGGCTACGGCGAGATCATCGCGTTCGGGTCGCTGCTGCACGACGGGGTCACCGTCCGGCTCGCCGGTCAGGACTCGCGTCGCGGCACGTTCGTCCAGCGGCACGCCTCGGTGGTCGACTCCCGCACCGGGGACGACTACCTGCCACTGAAGTCGCTCACCGCCGACGGCGAGCGCTCCCGGTTCTTCGTGCACGACTCGCTGCTCAGCGAGTACGCGGCGATGGGCTTCGAGTACGGCTACTCGGTGGAGAACATCAACGCCCTGGTCGCCTGGGAGGCCCAGTTCGGCGACTTCGTCAACGGCGCCCAGTCGGTGATCGACGAGTTCATCTCCTCGGGTGAGGTGAAGTGGGGCCAGCGCTCCGCTGTCACCCTGCTGCTGCCGCACGGCCACGAGGGCCAGGGCCCGGACCACACCTCCGGGCGGCCGGAGCGGTTCCTGCAGATGTGCGCCGAGGACAACATGCGGGTGGCCATCCCGACGACCCCGGCGAACTACTTCCACCTGCTGCGCCGCCAGGCCCTGTCGCCCAAGCGCAAGCCGCTGGTGGTGTTCACCCCGAAGTCGCTGCTGCGGCACAAGCTCTGCGTCTCCTCGGTGGAGGACTTCACCACCGGCACCTTCCAGCCGGTGCTGCGCGACACCGCCGCTCCGGCGCCGGAGGCGGTGAAGCGGGTGCTGCTCTGCTCGGGCAAGGTCTACTACGACCTGTTCCAGGCCCGGCAGGAGCGCGGCGTCACCGACACGGCGATCCTCCGGCTCGAGCAGCTGTACCCGCTGCCGGTGGAGGAGATCCGGGCCGCCCTGGCGCAGTACCCGAACGCGGAGGACTTCGCCTGGGTGCAGGAGGAGCCGGCCAACCAGGGCGCCTGGTCGTTCGTCGCGCTCAACCTGCTGGAGCACCTGACCGACGTGCGCCTGCGGCGGATCTCCCGCCCGGCCGCGGCCGCCCCGGCGGTCGGCTCGGCCAAGACCCACGAGGTCGAGCAGACCGCGCTGATCGAGGCGGCTCTCCCCCGCCCGTGACCTGACCGCACCACGCGAGCCGGGGCAGGGCCGTTTCCACGGTCCTGCCCCGGCTCGCGTCGGTCCACCCGCCCGGAAACCCGCCGGGCCGAACACGAGGACGCACGCGATGTACTTCACCGACCGTGGCATCGAGGAACTGGTCGAGCGTCGGGGCGACGAGCAGGTGACCCTGGAGTGGCTGGGCGAACGCCTGCGCGACTTCGTCGACCTCAACCCCGACTTCGAAACCCCCATCGAGCGGCTGGCCACGTACCTGGCCCGCCTGGACGACCCCGACGACGACGACGCATGATTCCGTTCCACCCCCGGTGATCAAGAGCTTTCGGTCACCATGGGGGCCGGAACTGACGCGAACGTCTTGATCACCGAGGGCGGGGTGGGGGCTGTGGCTCGGAGCGTTTATCTGACCAGCGTGGGTTCTGGTGGGGGCAAGTCGACTGTCGCGCTCGGGTTGGCCGAACTGTTGTCGCGGCAGGTGGGGCGGATCGGCGTCTTTCGGCCGCTGGTGGCCTCCAGCGGCGCGGACCCGATTCTCGCCCTGCTCAGCGAGCGGTACCGGGTCGAGGTGCCCCTCGCCGACCTGGCCGGGGCCACGTACGCCGAGGCGGCGACGCTGGTCGCCGACGGCCGACGGGAGGAACTGATCTCCGCGGTCGTCGAGCGGTACCGGGCGGTCGAGCGGCAGTGCCCGGCGGTCGTCGTGGTGGGCAGCGACTTCGACGACCCGGGCGACCCGGCCCACCCTCGGGAGCTGGCCTTCAACGCCCGGCTGGCCATCGAGTTCGGCAGTGTCGTGGTGCCGGTGGTGGACGGCTTCGGCCAGGAGCCGGCCGCGGTCGCGGCGGCGGTACGCGGGGCGTACCACGATCTGGCCGACCTCGGCGCGACGGTGCTCGCGGTCATCGCCAACCGGGTGACCGAGCCGATGACGCTGCCGGACCTGCCGGTGCCCGCGTACGCCATCCCGGAGGTGCCGAGCGTGTCGGCGCCGACGGTGGCCGAGGTGGCGGCAGCGCTCGGCGCCAAGCTGCTCGCCGGGGACGACGCCGCGCTCAGCCGGGACGTGCTGGACTTCGTGGTCGGCGCCGCGCACGTGCCGACCCTGCTGGACCACCTCACCGACGGCGCCCTGGTGATCACCCCCGGGGACCGGGCCGACCTGCTCGTCGCCGCGAGCGCCGCGCACGTGGCCGGGCAGGTGTCGGTTGCCGGGCTGGTGCTCACCCTCGGCGAGCAGCCCGACCCCCGGGTCATGCGGCTGGTGGAGGGCCTGAACACCGGGCTGGCGGTGCTCTCCGTGGGCAGCGACAGCTACGACACGGTGGCCGCGTCCAGCCGGATCGAGGGTCGGCCCAGCGCGGCCAACCCCCGCAAGGTGGAGGCGGCGCTGGGCGCGTTCGAGCGCTGCGTGGACACCGACGACCTGGCCCGCCGCCTGCGGGTCAGCCGCTCGGCGCGGGTCACCCCGCTGATGTTCGAGAACGAGCTGATCGACCGGGCCCGTTCGCACCGTCGGCACCTGGTGCTGCCGGAGGGCGCCGAGGACCGGATCCTGCGGGCCGCGGAGATCCTGCTGCGGCGTGGAGTGGCCGAGCTGACCCTGCTGGGCCGGCCGGACGACATCGCCCGCCGGACCCGTGAGCTGGGCGTCGACCTCGGCGACGCGAACGTGGTCGACCCCGTCACCAGCGGCTGGCGGGACGACTTCGCCGTCGAGTACGCGCGGCTGCGCGCCCACCGGGGCGTGACCGCCGAGTTGGCGCACGACATCGTGGCGCAACCCAACTACTTCGGCACGCTGATGGTGGCGACCGGACGCGCCGACGGAATGGTCTCCGGCGCCACCCACACCACCGCCGCCACCATCCGACCGGCGTTCGAGATCATCCGCACCGTGCCGGAGGTCTCGGTGGCCTCCAGCGTCTTCTTCATGCTGCTCGCGGACCGGGTGCTGGTCTACGGCGACTGTGCCGTCAACCGCGACCCGGACGCCGCGCAGCTCGCCGACATCGCGATCTCGTCGGCCGACACCGCCGCCCGGTTCGGCATCGAACCCCGGGTGGCCATGCTGTCGTACTCCACCGGCAGCTCCGGCGCCGGCGAGGACGTGGAGAAGGTCGCCGCCGCGACCGCCCTGGTCCGGGAACGTCGACCCGACCTGCTGGTCGAGGGACCGATCCAGTACGACGCGGCGATCGACCCGGCGGTGGCGGCCACGAAGCTGCCGGGCAGCCCGGTCGCCGGTCACGCGACGGTCTTCATCTTCCCGGACCTGAACACCGGCAACAACACCTACAAGGCCGTGCAGCGCTCCGCCGGGGCGGTCGCCGTGGGCCCGGTGATGCAGGGCCTGCGGCGGCCCGTCAACGACCTGTCCCGGGGCGCGGGAGTGCCGGACATCGTCAACACGGTGGCGATCACGGCCATCCAGGCGGCCACCGAGGAGGCGTCGTGAGTCAGGTGCTGGTGCTCAACTGCGGGTCGTCGTCGGTCAAGTGGCGACGCTACGACGGTGACCGGACCCTCGACCACGGCACCGTCGAGCGGGTCGGTGAACCCGGTGGCGGCCCGGCGGACCACGCCACCGCCGTCCGGCAGATCCTCGACGGCCTCGACCTCGGCGGGCTGGCCGCGGTGGGGCACCGGGTGGTGCACGGCGGCCGGATGTTCAGCGCCCCGGTGCTGGTCGACGACGCGGTCCTGGCCGCGATCAGGGACCTGGTGCCGCTCGCCCCGCTGCACAACCCGGCGAACCTGGCGGGCATCGAGGTGGCCCGGGCGGCGCTGCCGGACGTCCCGCAGGTCGCCGTCTTCGACACCGCGTTCCACCACACCCTGCCGGAGGCCGTCGCGACGTACGCGATCGACCGGGACGTCGCCGAGCGGTACGACATCCGCCGCTACGGCTTCCACGGCACCTCGCATGCGTACGTGTCCCGCCGCACCGCCGAACTGCTCGGCCGCCCGTACGAGCAGCTGAACACCATCACCCTGCACCTGGGCAACGGGGCCAGCGCCTGCGCGGTGGCGAACGGTCGCAGCGTCGCCACCTCGATGGGCATGTCACCCCTCGAAGGGCTGGTGATGGGCACCCGCAGCGGCGACCTGGACCCGACCGTGATCTTCCACCTGCGCCGGGAGGGTGGGTTGTCGGTCGACGACATCGACGACCTGCTCAACCACCGCAGCGGCCTGCTCGGGCTGACCGGCGTCAACGACATGCGCGAAGTGCTCCAACGCCGGGCGGCCGGTGACCCGGCGGCGACGTTGGCCTTCGACGTGTACTGCCGGCGCATCACCGGCTACGTCGGCGCGTACTACGCCCTGCTCGGTCGCGTCGACGCGATCGCCTTCACCGCCGGAGTGGGCGAGCACGCCGCGCCGGTGCGGGCCGCCGCGCTGGCCGGTCTGGAACGGCTCGGCATCAGCGTCGACGACACCCGCAACGACGGCGAGGGCGACCGGGTGATCTCACCGGCCGGGGCCGAGGTGAGCGTCTGCGTCATCCGCACCGACGAGGAGCGGGAGATCGCCCGGCAGACCCGGGGCGTGGTGGAGGGCAACTGACCAGGTCAGTTGTGTTTCGGTCAGCTCAGCGCGAACCAGGCGACGACGGCCACCACCAGCACGACGACCACCGCACCGACGATCAGGGGAAGCCGGGACGGGGCGTCCGTCGGCGCTGCGGCCTCCGGCGTCTGGGAGAAGGCACGGAACGCCTCGGTGTTGCCGCTGGGGTCGGTGTAGTTCTCAGCCATGCCGGTGACCCTAGCGAAGCTGGTCACGCCGCACCGTCCCCGGTGCGCGTCGTCCCAAGCCGGACCCGGCCGGTCGACGTGACCCGACCGGGTGGCGGGTACAGCCGGGCCGGACGGTGGGGTGGCTACGCCCACCCGGGCACCTACCGTGAAGCGATGGGGGCGGGGCGGCTGATCGCCGTGCTGATGACGGCGTTGGTGGCGGGTTGCGCGTCGGCGACACCCGAGGCCGACCAGGGCGACGCGCCAGCGTCAGCACGTCGAGCGCCCGAGGGGTCGTACGCCGTCGGCGTGCGTACGCTCACCCTCGATCCGCGCTCGGCGCGCCCACTGCCGGTGACGATCTGGTACCCGGCGTCGACCGACGGGGTGGCGGCCGGACGGTTCCCGGTGGTGATCTACAGCCACGGGCTGCACAGCCGACCCGATCTGCACGCCGCGCTGACCACCCGCTGGGCGGCGGCCGGGTTCGTGGTCGCCGCGCCCGCGTACCCGCACACCCGGCAGGGTTCCGCCCAGTTCAGCAGGGCCGACGTCCGCAACCAGCCCGCCGACGCCTGGCGGTTGGTCCGGCACCTGGGCCGTCTCGACCGGCGTCGCGACGACCCGCTCGCCGGGCACCTGGACCTGACGGCGGTCGCCGCCGCCGGGCACTCGGCGGGTGGCTTCACCACCTCCGGGATGTTCAGCGAGGGGCACCCGGCCCGGTTGCGCGCCGGGATCGTCATCGCCGGCGGTGGGCTGCCCGGCAGCTTCGCGGGGCTGGCCGCGCCGGTGCTCTTCGTGCACGGCACCGCCGACGCGGTGGTGCCACTGGCTGTCGGCCGGGCCGCGTACCGGCGCACCCGAGGGCCGGCCGCGTTCCTCAGCCTGCTGGGGCAGGACCACGGGGCGTACCTGACGCCGGGCCACCCAGGGTTCGCCACTGTCGTCGCCACCACCACCGACTTCCTCCGGTGGACCCTCTACGGCGACCGGGCCGCCGGTGCGCGGCTGCCCGCCGGCGCCCGCTCCCCCCTGACCCGCTACGAGTCCCGGCCGGCCCCATGAGGCCGCCGGAGCTCGGTGGGCGGACCGCCCCCGCACCCGGTCGGATCGGCGCGCTCAGCGTGCCGACGATCTCGGTGGCAGCTCAGATCGTGTAACCGGCGCTCAGGCTGGTGACGCGTCGGTGGCGCTGCGGAGGGCACACTCCCGCCCGAGCCGTCCGGGCGGCACCGCCGGACAGGGCACAATTGAGGTCATGCCCCGTCGCGTGACTCCCGCACTGATGGCCAGCACCGTGCTCATCGCCGGCCTGATCGGCTGCTCGGCGGACACCCGCCCGACCACCGGCGGGCAGACCCCGCCGCCCGAGCCGACAACCGTCGCCACGCCGACGCCGCAGGTGGCCGCCGGGTCCGCCCCGAAGAACACCTTCGCGGTCGGCGTACGCCAACTGAAGCTCAACCGGGACGGCCGGGCGCTGCCGACGACGCTGTGGTACCCGGCGGCCGGGCAGTCCGGCGGCGCGGCCAAGCGGTCCGCGACCGTGGCGGAGGGCCGGTTCCCGGTGGTGATGTTCAGTCACGGGCTGGGTGGGCGGCCCGACGACTACGCGAAGCTGCTGACCCGGTGGGCGGCGGCCGGTTTCGTGGTGGCCGCGCCGACGTTCCCGCACACCTCCAAGGGTGCCGACAACAACGTCCTGGACGTGCTCAACCAGCCGGCCGACGTGTCGTACGCACTCGACCAGGTGTTGGCGCTGGACAGCGCTGCCGGCGACGCGCTGCGCGGCCGGTTGGACGGCGAGCGGGTGGCCGCGGCCGGGCACTCGGCGGGAGGGGTGACCACCATCGGTCTCTTCACCACCGGTCGGGACGATCGGCTGGACGCGGGTGTGGTGTTCGCCGGCACGGCGCTGGGGGTGGGTACGGCGTTCGCCGGTGCGGCAGCGCCGCAACTGTTCGTGCACGGCGAGTTGGACGAGGTGGTCGAGTACGCGGCGGGCAAGGCCGCCTACGACAAGGTGCCCTGGCCGAAGGCCATGCTCAGCCTGCCCAAGGGCGACCACGGGCGGGCCCTGCTCGGCGACAGCGCGACACTGCGGCTGGTCTCGGACACGTCCGTCGAGTTCCTCCGCTGGTCGCTCTACGGAGACCCGGAGGCCAAGAAGCGCATCTCCACCGACGCCACGCGCGGCGACCTGGCCACCTTCGACGACCACCTCTGACCTCGACGCCCGGCGCCCCGCGCGCAAGGTCAGCGCAACGACCTGGCCGCGCCCAAGATCGCGCTGTATCCGGGAAGTAGGGGCCTCGACGTCGCGCGAGACCCCTACTTCCATGATGTTGCGCGATCTTGGAGGCGGGTAGGCGCACCGGGCGCCGAGCCGCGTCACGCGCAGGCGAGAGCCGAGGTGTCAGGCCTCGTGGTCGATGACGACCTTGCCGAAGGCGTCGCCGGAGTGCAGTCGGGCGAAGGCGTCCTCGACCCGGCTGAACGGGATGACGCTGTCCACCACCGGACGCACCTCGTTCTCGGAGCAGAACTCCAGCAGCTCGTACAGCTCGCCGGGCGTGCCCATCGAGGTGCCCAGGATCTCCAACTGCATCGCGAAGACCCGGCGCAGGTTGACCGACGGCTCGTGCCCGGCGGTCGCCCCGGAGACCACGATCCGGGCCATCGGCGCTGCCGACTTCAGCGAGTGGTCGAAGGTGGCCGCGCCGACCGTCTCGATCACCACGTCGACCCGTTCCGGCAGCCGGGCGCCGGGCTCCACGGCGGTGGCGCCGAGGGCCGAGATCCGGTCGCGTTTGGCGGCGTCGCGGCTGGTCGCGTACACCCGCTTGCCCATTGCGACGGCCAGCGCGACGGCCGCGGTGGCCACGCCACCGCCCGCGCCCTGGACCAGCACGCTGTCGGCGTCCGCGACGCGGCCCTTGGTGGTCAGCATCCGCCACGCGGTCAGCCAGGCCGTGGGCAGGCACGCCGCGTCGGTCGCCGCCATGCCGTCGGGCAGCGGGATCAGGTTCGACCGGGGTACGGCCACCCGCTCGGCGAACGTCCCGGGGAAGTGCTCGGAGAGGATGGAGACCCCACGCGGGTCACCCGGTGTGACGACCACCGGGTACACGACCACCGGGCGGCCGTCCGGGTCCACCCCGACCGCGTCGCAGCCGAGGATCATCGGCAGTTGGGCGGCGGTGAGCCCGACCCCGCGCAGCGACCAGAGGTCGTGGTGGTTGAGCGAGGTGGCCCGCACCTGCACGGTCACCCAGTCGTCGGCCGGTGGCGTCGGCTCGGGCCGCTCGCCGACGGTGAGGGCGGCGAGCGGGTCGGCGTCGTCGAAGCGGGAGGCGAAGGCAGCACGCATGATCGGCACGGTAACAAGCTGAGCGCTCGTTAAGAAGGCTCCCGGGTGTGGGCCGGCGGGTTCGGCTGTGCCGGCCGCCGCCGGCCCACCTGGGCTAGCGGCGGGCGACGCCGTCGCGGCGGGCCGCCTCGGCGACCGCCTCGGCCACGGCCGGCGCGACGCGCGGGTCGAGCGGGGACGGGACGATCGCGTCGGCGGTCAGCGACTCGGCCACCACACCGGCGATGGCGTCGGCGGCGGCGACCTTCATCGCCTCGGTGATCCGGGTGGCGCCGACATCCAGTGCGCCGCGGAACACCCCGGGGAAGGCCAGCACGTTGTTGATCTGGTTCGGGTAGTCGCTGCGACCGGTGGCCACCACCGCCACGTGTCGAGCAGCGACCTCCGGGTGCACCTCCGGCGTCGGGTTGGCCAGTGCGAACACGATCCCGTCGGGGGCCATCCCGGCCACCGCGGTCTCCGGGATCTGGCCTCCGGAGACCCCGATCAGGACGTCCGCGTCGCGCAGGGCCTCGGTGATGTCGCCCTGGCGACCGTCGGCGTTGGTGCTCGCCGCCAGCTCGGCCTTGCTGCCGGTCAGGTCGGTGCGGTGCCGACCGATGATCCCCTTGGAGTCGCAGACCACCACCTGGTCGGGGTCCACTCCCCCGGCGATCAGCATCTTCGTCACGGCCACCCCGGCCGCGCCCGCGCCACTCACCGCCACCCGCAGGTCGCCGAGCTTGCGGTCGAGCAGGTCGGCGGCGTTGCGCAGGGCGGCCAGCACCACGATCGCGGTGCCGTGCTGGTCGTCGTGGAAGACCGGGATGTCCAGCGCCTCGTCGAGGCGACGTTCCACCTCGAAGCAGCGCGGCGCGCTGATGTCCTCCAGGTTGATGCCGCCGAACGACGGCGCCAGCGCCCGCACCGCCGCGACGATCTCGTCGACGTCCTGCGTGTCCAGGCAGATCGGCACCGCGTCCACCCCGGCGAACTGCTTGAACAGCACCGCCTTGCCCTCCATCACCGGCAGCGCGGCGCGCGGGCCGATGTTGCCGAGCCCGAGCACCGCCGTGCCGTCGGTGACCACCGCGACGGTGTGCGCCGCCCAGGTGTAGTCGTCGGCCAGGTCGGGGTCGGCGGCGATCGCCTCACACACCCGAGCCACCCCCGGGGTGTACGCCAGGGAGAGGTCCTCCCGGCTGGTGAGCGGCACGGTCGAGGCGACGGCCATCTTGCCGCCGCGGTGCAGCAGGAAGACGGGATCAACGGGGTCCACGGTGGACGAAGACATGGCGGTGACTCCAGGATCTGTCGAGCAGATGTGAGGCGGCGGGCCCGGCCGCGAGGTGGGCGGCGAGCGGTGGCACGCGGCGCGGGGGGTCACCCGGCACTTTCCGAGCATAGTGTCGGCACTACCCCTCGGGTGTGAGCAGGGTCATATCGGCCGGGGAGGCACCCGCCCGGGACGTGGCCAGTAGCGGGCCACGACCCTCCCCCGCACGTCGGCCACCCCGTACGCCCGGGAGTCGTCGGTGATCAGGTCGTTGTCCCCGCGCAGCCACCAGCCGCCGTCCTGCGGCCGGACCGCCCGCTTCACCACCAGCAGGTCGGGACGGGTCCGGAAGACCGCGACCACCACGTCCCCGGGTCGGATCGGACGACCGCCGGGGCGCACCAGCACCGCGTCGCCGTGCCGCAGCGTCGGCGCCATGGACGGACCGGTCACCAGGACGGCGGTCAGCGGCCCGCGCAACCGGGCCGCCTCAGCCGGGTGATCGGCCTGCACTGGTTTCACCTCCACCCGGTTCGGGGAGCATTCCCAGGAGTAATGTCGCCTTTGATCATCGCAAACTTCCCATGGAGGATCCCGATGCGACTTCCGCGCATCCTTGCGCCCCGCGTCACCGCGAGCGCTCACTGCGACCTGCCGTGCGGTGTCTACGACCCGGCTCAGGCCCGGATCGAGGCCGAGTCGGTCAAAATGATCTGCGAGAAGTACCAGGCGAACACCGACCCGGAGTTCCGCACCCGGGCCGTCATCATCAAGGAGCAGCGCGCCGAGCTGGTCAAGCACCACCTGTGGGTGCTGTGGACCGACTACTTCAAGCCGCCGCACTTCGAGAAGTACCCGAACCTGCACAGCCTGTTCAACGAGGCCACCAAGCTCGCCGGCGCGGGCGGCGTCAAGGGCAGCCTGGACCCGGCCACCGCCGACAAGCTGCTCGCGAAGATCGACGAGATCTCGAAGATCTTCTGGGAGACCAAGAAGGCATGACCTCGTCGGTCATACCGACGATCCGGCCGGCACGTCCCGAGGACGTGCCGGCCGTCGTCGCCATGGTGCACGAGCTGGCGGAGTACGAACGCGCCCCCGAGCAGTGCCACCTCACCACCGAGCAGCTGACCTCGGCCCTGTTCGGTGCTGGCGCGGCGTCGGACGAGCCGAGCGCCCCGGCGCTCTTCGGTCACGTCGCGGTCGACGAGCGCGACGAACCGGTCGGCTTCGCGCTGTGGTTCCTCAACTTCTCCACCTGGGCCGGCGTGCACGGCATCTACCTGGAAGACCTGTACGTCCGCCCGTCCGCGCGGGGCACCGGCGCTGGCCGGATGCTGCTCGCCACCCTGGCCGACATCTGCGTACGACGCGGCTACCGGCGGCTGGAGTGGTGGATGATCGACTGGAACCCGGCCGCCGGCTTCTACGCCTCGATCGGCGCGGAGCAGATGAGCGAGTGGGTGCCCTACCGGCTCAGTGGCGACGCCCTGCGCGAGTTGGCCACCCAGGCCGCCACCGTCGGCACGCGTAGGGGCGACTGACCGGGTAGAGTCCCCGACCGGGGGGATGAGGCGTGACTCAACTGACTGGCCAACCAGCGACCGACGACGACGTGGTGCACCTCACGGTGCCCGCCGACGGCGGTTACCTCGGCGTGCTCCGCACCGCCACCGCCGGGCTGGCGGCCCGGTTGCAGTTCGCCCTCGACGAGATCGAGGATCTGCGGATCGCCGTCGACGAGGCGTGCGCCATGCTGCTCGCCATCGCCACCCGCGACGCCGAGTTGGAGTGCCGCTTCGCCGTCACCGAGGACGCACTGACCGTCGAGGTGACGGTGCCGACCGTGCGGGGTGCCACGCTGCCCGCCGAGTCGTCGTTCGCCTGGAAGGTGCTGACCGCGCTGACCACCTCGGCGTCCGCCACGGCCGCCGACGGCCGGGCGACGATCGCGCTGCTCACCCGCCGCTCCGGCGGTTACTGACCGGCGGCACTGCCGCTGCCCGGCCCGGCGGCACTGCCGCTGAGCGGCCCGGCGGCACTGCCGCTGAGCGGCCCGGCACTGCCGCTGGGCGGCCCGGTGCCCGCCGGAGCCGGCGCGGTCACTGGAACCTGCACCGTCACTCGAAGCCGAGGGCCTTGGTCGTCGGAGGACTGACCAGCAGCCAGCCCACGCCCAGGCCGAGCGCCATCAACGGCACGCCCAGCCAACCCAGGCCACCCTGGATCATGAACCACCCGATCGGCAGCAGCATCAGCTGGAGCACTATCGCGGGGGCCCGTGCGCCCGCCTGACGGCGTAGCAGCGCCCGGCCCAGCGCCCAGAGCGCCACCGCCGCCCCGATGGCGAACACGGTCACCAGCAACGCCGACAGGAGGTCGGTGGTGGTGGCCGTGAGGTCGGCCCAGATGAGCCACAGCGCGATCAGCCCGACGACGGCCGCCTCCGCCCACAGCAGCCGCACCGCCCAGCGGAGCGTGACGGGAATCGGGGCCGAGTCGATGGTCACGCGCGCCACGATACCCGGGCGGCCGGGAGGTACAGTGCCGCCCATGCGGGCCGTCCTGGTGGTCAATCCAAAGGCCACCACCACCAGCGAACGCAGCCGGGACGTGCTTGTCCGGGCGCTGCGCAGCGAAGTCGACCTCAGCGTGCGCTACACCCGTCGGCGCGGGCACGCCGTGGCGCTGGCCCGGGAGGCCGCCGCGGAGGGAGTCGACCTCGTCGTCACCCTGGGTGGCGACGGCACGGTGAACGAGGTGGTGAACGGTCTGATGACGGCCGATCCGCCGAAACTCGGCGACGACGCCTCGATGGCCGAGCGGCTGCCCGCGCTGGCGGCCGTTCCGGGTGGCAGCACGAACGTGTTCGCCCGCGCGGTGGGCCTGCCCCGGGAGTGGCCGGAGGCGACCAGCATGATCCTCGAAGGGCTGCGGCTGGGCCGGAGCCGGACGGTGGGGCTGGGCCGCGCCGACGACCGCTACTTCACGTTCTGCGCCGGGTTCGGCCTGGATGCCGCGGTGATCCACCGGGTGGAGCAGGCGCGGCGCAAGGGACGGGTGTCCACGCCGACGCTGTACCTGCGCTCGATCATGAACCAGTACTTCCTCGCCTCGGACCGGCGGCACCCCGCGATCAGCCTGGAGCGTCCGGGCGAGCAGGCGGAGGCCGAGTTGGCCACCGTCATCATCCAGAACACCGCTCCCTGGACGTACCTGGGCGACCGGGAGGTCAACCCGAACCCGGCGGCGTCGTTCGATCTCGGGCTGGATGTGCTGGCACTGCGTCAGCTCCGGGTGGCTAGCACAACACGTACAGTGACGCAGTTCCTGTCCCGGCGGCCGGATCCACGAGGTCGTCAGGTGTTACGACTCCATGACACGCCGGAGTTCACGCTGGTCTCCAGCCGTCCGCAGGCGTTCCAGCTGGACGGCGACTATCTCGGCGAGCGGGAGAAAGTCAGATTCACCTCCGTTCCCGCCGCACTGAGAGTAATCTGCTAGGTCTCGGGTACTGCCCTTGGTCGGCGCGGCGGCCACAACCGCATCGGCCGGTCGCCGCCACACCGAGGGGCAGGTGCCGGAAATGTCAGCAATGTCACGCGGACTGTACTATATTGATCCTCGACTGTGGCACGGCGGGTAACCAGGAAAGCACTGGAATCCGGACAAACGGGTTGTGGGCTTGCTCACCGCCCGGAGTTTTTCCGAGCGTCACCCTTGACATCACGAGCGTTCGTGAAAGTATTCACAAGCGAACTTGAGTTACCGGGACATTGCCTGGATATGCTCGTCAGGTTGAGCTGTTCCAGCAGGTCCCCGGCGCTGACCGCCTGCTCACGCACTGCCGAATGGTCGGACGCTAACTGTCACCACCGGCACTGCGGATGCATATAGGAAAAGCACGACAAGCAATTGTTTGCCACCCATCCAGAATGAGGAGTGTTGCCGCCATGGACTGGCGTCACCATGCTGTCTGCCGCGACGAGGACCCGGAGCTGTTCTTCCCGATCGGGACGTCCGGGCCGGCTCTCCTGCAGGTCGAGCAGGCCAAGGCCGTCTGCCGGCGCTGCTCCGTGACCGATCAGTGCCTGCAGTGGGCGCTCGAGTCCGGTCAGGACGCCGGCGTCTGGGGCGGGATGAGCGAGGAGGAGCGGCGCGCCGTGAAGCGGCGTGGCGGCCTCCGGGTGCTGCGCGCTCACTCCGCCTGATCCCCCAACGACACAGCGGTACGCCCCGGTGGGTTCGCCCACCGGGGCGTTCTGCTGTCCGGCCCCGACCAGCGGCCCGGCACGGATCAGCCCGTCGGCACCGGCCGGTCGTCGACCCGCCGCAACACCAACTCGACCAACTCCGGCGCGTCGGTCAGCGGCGCGGCGACCGAGACCGCGCCGGCCGCGCGGGCCGCCTCAGCCACCGCGTCGTGGAACAGGCCCGGCGCCAGGAAGTACGCGCACACCGCGACCCGCCGCGCGCCGGCAGCCCGGAGCCGGGACACCGCCACGCCGGCCGACGGCGGGGCCGCCGAGGCGTACGCCACCCGGCAGGGCACCCGGAACTCGGCGGCGAGCGCGTCCGCGACCCGACCCACCGAACAGCGCGCCCGCGCGTCACGGGTGCCCGCCGCCGCCAGCACCAGCGCGTCGAAGCGGCCCGGACCCGCCTCGTCGAGCCGGCGACGCAACCCGCCCAGCAGCCCCGCGTCGACCGTCCCGTCCGCCGGACCGAGCACGTCGGTCACCCGCACCGCCAGCGGTGGTCCGGGCTGCGCCGCCGCGGCGACCGCCGCCGGGATGTCCACCCGATGGTGGTACGCGGCAGTCAGCAGCAGCGGCACCAGCACCGCCCGCCGGTGACCGGCTGCGGCCAGGCCACGCAACACCGCTGTCGGCCCCGGCTCGGTGTGGTCCAGCCAGCTCGCCCACACCGGCGTGCCCGGACGGGCCGCCGACACCGCCCGGGCCAGCGCCTCGGTGGCTTCGGCCGCTCGCGGATCGCGGCTGCCGTGCGCGACCAGCACCACCGGGTCGGCCCCGCCGGCCGCACCGGGGCCGGTCGGGGTCGACGCCGGTGAGGTCAGACGTGCAGGCCGCACTCGGTCTTCTCGAACATGGCCCACCGGCCGGCCCGCGCGTCCTCGCCGGCCTTGGTGCGGCGGGTGCACGGCCAGCAGCCGATCGACCCGTAGCCCTGCTTGAACAGTTCGTTGACCGGGACGTTGAAGCGGGCGATGTAGGCGTCCACGTCCCGCTGCGACCACGCCGCGATCGGGTTGACCTTGACCTTGCCGCGCCGCGCGTCGAACGTCACCACCGGCGTGTTGGCCCGGGTCGGTGACTCGTCCCTGCGCAGGCCCGCGGCCCAGGCGTCGTACCCGGTCAACGCCCGCTCCAGCGGCTCCACCTTGCGCAGCTGGCAGCAGTCGTCCGGCGACTTGTTGAACAGCCGGGGGCCGTACTGGCCGTCCTGCTGACCGACGGTGAGCCGCGGCCGGATCGACCGCACGTTCACCGGGAGCGTCCGGGCGACCTCGTCGCGCACCCGCAACGTCTCGGGGAAGTGCAGACCGGTGTCGAGGAAGACCACGTCCACGCCCGGTGCCACCCGGGACACCAGGTGGGCCAGCACGGCGTCGGCCATCGAACTGGTGACGCAGAACCGGTCGCCGAAGGTCTGCGCCGCCCAGCGGGCGATCTCCAGGGCCGGTGCGCCCTCCAGGTCCCGGGCGGCCTGCTCGGCCAGGGCGCGCAGCTCGTCCGGGTCGCGCCGGGTCGGGTCGGTCGGCGTCGGGCCACCCGGACCGACCAGGCGCAGACTCGCGGCGGAGACGAGACTCATCGGGTCACCGCCCGGGAGAGCAGGCCGGTGAACTTCACCGAGAACACGCGGGTGCAGGCGTGGCACTCCCACGCGCCGTGCCCCGCCTCGTGCGGCCGCAGGTCCTCCTCGCCGCAGTACGGGCAGTACAGGGGTGCCGCTCGGTTCTCGCTGCTCACCGCAGGTCCTCCTCGTCGACTCTGATCACCCAGTTGGCGAACGTCTCGCCCTCGCTCCGACCGGCCAGGTAACGACGGGCCAGCCGTTCCACGTACTCCGGAAGCTCCTCCGCGGTGGTCTTCAGGCCGCGCAGCTTGCGCCCGAACCCGGCGGTCTGCCCCTGGGCCATGCCCAGCCCGCCGCCCAGGTGCACCTGGAAGCCCTCCACCTGCCGACCGTCCGGGCCGACCACCAGCTGACCCTTGAGCCCGATGTCGGCGACCTGGGTGCGCGCGCAGGCGTTCGGGCAGCCGTTGATGTGGATCGAGATGTCCGCGTCGAAGTCGCGCAACCGCTGCTCCAGCCGGGCCACCAACTCCTCGCCGCGGGCCTTCGTCTCGACGATCGCGAGCTTGCAGTACTCGATGCCGGTGCACGCCATCGTGCCGCGCCGCCACGCCGAGGGACGGGCCTCCAGACCGATCCCGCGCAGCGCGTCGACGAGCGACTCCGTCCGCTCCGACGGCACGTCGAGCACCAGCAGCTTCTGGTACGCGGTGAGGCGCACCCGGTCGCTGCCGTGCGCCTCGACCACGTCGGCCAGCCGGCTGAGCTGCGCGCCGGAGACCCGCCCGACCACCGGGGCGGCGCCCACGTAGTGCCGCCCGTCGGCCTGCTCGTGCACGCCCACGTGGTCGATCGGCTTCGACGGCAGGGTCGGCGCCGGACCGTCCAGCAACGTGCGGCCGAGGTAGTCCTTCTCCAGGACCTCCCGGAAGCGCTCCACACCCCAGTCGGCCACCAGGAACTTCAGCCGGGCCCGGTTGCGCAGCCGGCGGTAGCCGTAGTCGCGGAAGATGCCGACGACACCGGCCCACACGTCCGGCACCTCGGCCAGCGGCACCCAGACGCCGAGCCGTTGGGCGAGCATCGGGTTGGTGGAGAGGCCACCGCCGACCCAGACGTCGAAGCCGGGGCCGTGCTCGGGGTGGTCGACACCGAGGAACGCGATGTCGTTCGACTCGTACGGGGTGTCGACCAGCCAGGAGATCGACGTCTTGAACTTGCGGGGCAGGTTGGAGAACTGCTTGTCGCCGACGTACCGTGCGACGATCTCGTCGATCGCCGGGGTCGGGTCGAGCAGCTCGTCGCGGGCCACCCCGGCGACCGGGCTGCCCAGCACGATCCGAGGGCAGTCGCCGCAGGCCTCGGTGGTCTGCAGGCCGACCGACTCCAGCCGACGCCAGATCTCCGGCATGTCCTCGACGCGGATCCAGTGGTATTGGATGTTCTGTCGGTCGGTGATGTCGGCGGTGTCCCGTGCGAACTCCCGGGAGATGTCCGCGATCACCCGCAACTGGGCCAGGCTGAGCTGACCACCGTCGATGCGGACCCGGAGCATGAAGAACTCGTCCTCCAGCTCGTGCGGCTCCAGCACGGCGGTGCGCCCGCCGTCGATGCCCGCCTTGCGCTGGGTGTAGAGGCCCCACCAGCGGAACCGGCCGCGCAGGTCCTGCGGGTCGATGGAGGCGAAGCCGCGGTGCGCGTAGATCGTCTCGATGCGGGCCCGGACGTTGAGCGGGTCGTCGTCCTTCTTGATCCGCTCGTTGGGGTTGAGCGGTTCGCGGTGGCCGAGCGCCCACTGACCCTCACCCCGTGGCCGGCGCGGCGCGCGGGTCGGACGAGCCGTCGGGTCCTCGGAACGGGCCGGGATGCTGCTGACCGCCATCGCGGCGTCCTCCGTTGTCTGCTGTGCCTCGGGGTACGCGGGGCGCGGCGGCCGGCCCGCGTGAGCGGGCGGGACAACGGTGTCAGTGACAGCCGGCGCGGAGCGCGCCCGAGACGGATTGGTCGGGCGTCGTCAGTCGGCCGGACAGATCGCGCTGCGCACGCGGCCGTAATCGACGTGGCGACGGGCCACGAAGCGGCGAACGACTGCGGCGGTCATGCGCCCATGCTGCCACACCCCAAGGGGGCCGGCCAATGTCCGCGTGCGGGATCCCACATCACGGGCCGGCGGTCAGCCGACCAGCTGGTCACCGAGGACAGTTCGGGCATAACGCACCACCCGCCCCTGTCGTACGCCAGCGATCAGGCCGTTGTCCCGCAGCGTGGTGAGGTGGTGCGACGCGGTCGCCGGCGCGAGCCGCAACATCGCGGCCAGCTCGCCGGTGCTCAGCGGTGTGTCGAGCAGGGACAGCACCGCCGCCCGCGTACCACCGAGCAGAGCGCCCAGCGCGGCGCTCGGCGGCGGCGAGTCCCACAGCCCACCCAACCCGACCGGCGGATAGCAGAGGGCGGGCCCGGCGTCACCTTCCAGGATCGCGTGCACCGTCGGCCCGGAGAACGCGGTGGGCAACAGCGTCCACGGGCGTCCGTCCCGGTCGGCCGGCAGGGCCGTGCCGACGGCAACCCGCAGCGCCGCACCGTCCCACCGGATCAACGGGTGCACCTCGTGCAGCAGGGTGCGCCCGCCCTGCTCGGCGGCGAGCAGCGTCCGCCGCCGGACGTCGGCCAGCGCCAGTGCCCGCAGCCGGGGCCAGTCCGGCGCGATCAGCACTGTGAAGTACCTGTGGAGCTGCGCGACCAGCTCGTCCGCCGACAACACCGGCGCTCCGGCGCGTTCCAGCTGCCGTCGCACCACTCTCGGGTCGGTGCCGGCGACCGCCCGCAACTCGGCCGCCAGATTCGGTGCCCCTCCGATCGGAGTGAGGAAGTCCGGCACATAGCCGTTGGACGACCTGAGCACCGCCAACAACGGCTCCAGGCCGGCATCCGGTAGCAGTCGCTCGGCACGCTCCCGCCACGGACGGTGCATCCAGTACTTCGCCGGCTTGCGCAGCGCCCAGGAACTGGCCACCAGCTCGGCCAGGGGCGAGTGCACGAACCGGACCCGACTCAGGTCCTCGGGTGAGAACCGAACCTCGATCACCGACGGATTCGACCACGTTCGAACGCTTCGGCGACAGTTCCCAGCGACCCGAGGATCCTCATATGGAGTACCGGCAACTGGGCCGTTCCGGCCTGCGCGTCAGCGCGGTCGCGTACGGCAACTGGGTCACCCACGGAAACCAACTCGACGACGATGCGGCGGCCGCGTGCGTGGCCGCCGCCCTGGACGCGGGCATCACCACCTTCGACACCGCCGACCGGTACGCCCAGGGTCGGGCCGAGGAGGCGCTGGGCAGGGCCCTGAGCGGCGTCCGGCGCAGCTCGGTCGAGCTGTGCACGAAGGTGTGCCTGCCGGTCGGGCCGGGGGCCAACGACGCCGGGCTGTCCCGCAAGCACATCATCGAGGGCTGCCACGCCTCGCTGAACCGGCTGGGCACCGACTACGTCGACCTCTACCAGGCGCACCGGTACGACGACACGGTGCCGCTGGAGGAGACGATGCTCGCCTTCGCGGACCTGGTCCGCCAGGGCAAGGTGCTCTACGTCGGCGTCTCCGAGTGGACCGCCCCGCAGTTGCGGGAGGGCCTGCGGCTCGCCGCCGAACTGCGGGTGCCGTTCATCGCCAACCAGCCGCAGTACTCGATGCTGTGGCGGGTGGTGGAGGCCGAGGTGGTGCCCACCTGCGCCGAGTTCGGCCTCGGTCAGCTGGCCTGGGCGCCGCTCGCGATGGGCGTACTGACCGGTCGTTACCGGCCCGGCCGACGTCCGCCCGCCGGCTCCCGGGCGACCGACGGCTTCGGCGGGTCGTTCATCGCCCGGTACTCGTCGGACCTGCTGCTCTCCCGGGTACGCGAACTCCGGTCGATCGCGGAGGCCGCCGGCTGCACGATGGCCCAGTTGGCGGTGGCGTGGGTGCTGCACCGGCCGACAGTGGCCGGGGCGATCGTCGGCGCGTCCCGACCCGAGCAGCTCGCCGAGACGGCGGCGGCCACCGCGGTACGGCTGGACGACGAGCTGACCGCACGGATCGACGCGCTGCTCGGTGACCTCGTCGAGCGTGACCCGGCGAAGACCGCCCGCCCGAACGACGTGATGCCGGCCTGGCGGCCACCGCCTGCCGCCGGCTGACACCCACGGGCGGCAGTGCCGTGGCAGGCTCGAACCGTGGGCGGATTGTCCGAGAAGTCGAGCGGGGCGGCGTGGGACCACCTGCGCCGCCCACCGGTATGGCTCCCCCCGGCGCTGGTGACCCTGGCGGTGACGGTGACCGGGCTGGGCTCCGCCCAACTCTGGCGCGACGAGCTGGCCACCTGGAGCGCGGCCACCCGGTCACCCACCGACCTGGCCCGCCTGGCCGACACCATCGACGCCGCCACCGGGCCGTACTACCTGCTGATGCACGTCTGGACCAGGATCGCCGGCGACTCCACCATCGCCCTGCGCGTGCCGGCCGTGCTGGCGATGACAGTGGCCGCCGGGCTGCTCGCCGTGCTCGGCGCGCGGCTCGTCGACCGGCGCACCGGCCTCTTCGCCGGCCTGCTGTTCGCGGTGCTCCCCGGCACGTCGCGCTACGGCCAGGAGGCCCGCCCGTACGCGCTGGCCACCATGCTCGCGGTGCTCGCCACGGTGCTCCTGGTGACCGCGCTGCGACGGCCGAGCTGGGCCCGTTGGGCCGGGTACGCCGTCGCGGTCACCGCTCTCGGACTCGTCCACCTGATCGCGCTGACGCTGCTCGCCGCGCACGCGCTGGTCGTCGTGCTCGCCTGGTGGCGCGGACTCGCCGCCTCGGGCACCACCGTGCCGGGCGATCGCAAGGAGGCGCGGGACCGGCGGGTGTGGCGGTGGGTCGTCGCCGTGGTGCCGGTGGTGCTGCTCGCCGGTCCGTTGCTGGTCAAGGCCCGGACCCAGCAGTCTCGGCAGCTGAACTGGGTCGGTCTGTCCCGGCTGGACGACCTGACCGCGCTGCCCGGCGGCGTGGCCCAGAGCAGTGTGGTGGGCGGTCTGCTGCTCGGGGTGGCCGCGTTGGGCGCGGCACGGCTCGGACGTCGGGCGCTGCTGCCGGTGAGCGCGGTGCTGCTGCCGGTGCTGCTGCTCTTCGCTGCCGGCGCTGTCGTACCCCTGTGGGTGCCCCGGTACCTGGTCTTCGTGGTGCCCTTCGCGTGCCTGTTGGCGGGCGCGGCCCTGGCCGCGGTGGCCGCACCGGCCGCGCTCGCCGTGGTGCTCCTGGCCGGGCTGCTCGGCCTCCCCGACCAGGCCGCGCTGCGGCGGACCCACGAGTGGCCGCGCAACGCGCCGGTGGACTACGCGGGCGCGGCACGGGTGATCGGTGACGGTCAGCGGCCGGGCGACGCGGTGGTCTACTCACCCCGCCACAGCTGGCTCTTCCTCGACCTCGGCATCGAATACCACCTCCACGACCCGCCCCGCGATGTGCTGGTCACCGAGGACGAGGCCCGCCGGGGGGACCTGTGGGCCGCCGAGTGCCCCCAACCGGCGCAGTGCCTGGCCGGCACGCACCGGGTGTGGCTGGTCGTCAGCGGCCGGCACACCGATCCGGCGGCCGCCGTGCCCGGCGCCAAGGGGGACGCGCTCCGCGCGCAGTTCACCGTCACCCAGGTTTGGCAGCGCCCCGGCCTGGCCGTCGCCCTGCTGACCCGCCCCGCCAACTGAGCCGGCGCCGGCGGCGGCGTCTTCCTCAAGGCGATGTACCTCCGAGAAGGCGATATACCTCTGAGTCATATTTATGACACGACCGGAACGCCAGGCGTGCGCTTCAGGCCTGTGAGCGACCGTCCGGGGCGTTACGCGCCAGCGGGACGACCAGCACCGCCTCGGTGCCGCCGTTGGCTCCGGCGCGCAGCTCGATGGTGCCGCGCAACTCCCCGGTGACCAGGGCCCGGACGATCTGGAGGCCGAGCCGACTGGCACGTTCGGCGTCGAAGTCCGGCGGCAGGCCGCGCCCGTTGTCGGCCACCGAGACGTGCAGCATCTTGCGGAACCGGTGCGCCGAGACCACCACCTCGGGTCGCAGCTCCGGGTCGACCTCGGGCACCGCGACCGGCACCATTCCGGAGGCGGCGGCGGTCCGGGGCTCGGCCTCCTCGTCGCTCGGCGGAAAGCCGTGCTCGACGGCGTTGAGCAGCAACTCGTTGAGGACCATCACCAACGAGGTGGCGATCTCCGCCGGCAGCACGCCGAAACTGCCCCGCCGTCGCATGCCGACGCTCACCTCGGTCGCCGCGACCTCGGTCGCCGCGCTGGAGACCCGGTCGACGATGCCGTCGAACTCGACCGCCTCGTCGCTGGACATGGAGAGCGTCTCGTGCACCAGGGCGATCGACGCGACCCGGCGTACCGACTCCTCCAGCGCGACCCGCGCTTCCGGCATGGCCACCCGGCGGGCCTGCAACCGCAGCAGCGCGGCCACGGTCTGGAGGTTGTTCTTCACCCGGTGGTGGATCTCCCGGATGGTGGCGTCCTTGGTGATCAGCGCCCGGTCGCGACGCCGGACCTCGGTGATGTCCCGGACCAGCACCAGCGCGCCGATCGGCACCCCGGCGGGCATCAGCGGCAACGCCCGGGTGAGCATCGTGGCCCCGCGGGCGTCGATCTCCCGTCGCGGCGGCCCCTCGCCGCGCAGCGCGGCCAGGATGCCGTTCGCCGCCTCGGTGCCCTCCAACGGATCGCCGGCCAGCCGGCGGTGCAGCGCGGCCAGGTCCTCACCCACCAGATGGGAGGCGTAGCCCAGTCGGCGGTACGCGGACTGGGCGTTCGGGCTGGCGTAGGTGACCTTCCCCCCGGCGTCGAGCCGGACGAGGCCGTCGCCGACCCGGGGCGCGGAGGTGGTCTCGCCGGGATGCCGGGGCGGCGGGAAGGTGCCGTCCGCGATCATCTGCGCCAGGTCGTCCGCTGTGGTCAGGTAGTTGAGTTCCAGCTGACTCGGCGTACGCGCGGTGGAGAGGTTGGTGTCCCGCCCCACCACGGCGATCACCTCACCGGCCTCCCCCTCGGCGGTGCGCAGCCGGACCGGGATCGCCTCGTGCCGGGCCGGCACGTCGCCGTACCAGACCGGGTCACCCTCGCGCCAGATCCGGCCCTGGGAGTACGCGACGCCCAGGTGGGCCACCTCCGGCCCGCCGACGATGCGCCCCACCTGGTCGTCCTGGTACGCGGTGGGGGCGGTCGTCGGGCGGACCTGGGCGACGCAGAGGAACGTGCCGTCGGCGTCGACCGGCACCCAGAGCAGCAGGTCGGCGAAGGACAGATCGGAGAGCAGTTGCCAGTCGCCGGCGATGCGGTGCAGGTGGTCGATGTCGGCCGGACGGAGATGGGTGTGCTCCTCGGCGAGGTCGCGCAGCGTGGACACGGTGACCAGGGTGCCACGCCGCGCCTCACATCGTCGCGGTGACCTTCTTCAACCCGCGTGGCGCGTCCGGGTCCTCACCCCGGGTGAGGGCCAGGGCCAGGGCCAACCGCTGCAACGGCAGGATGTCCAGCAGTGGGGCGTACCGCTCGTCGACCTCGGGAACGGCCAGCCGGGTGGCCCCCGGCACCTCGGCGGAGCCGACCACCACCACGTCGGCGCGGCGTTCACCGAGGCGGGGCAGCACCTCACCCATCGACCGTCCACCCGGGCCGGAGCCGACCACGGCGAGCACCGGGACCTCCGGGTCGGTCATCGCGAGCGGACCGTGCAGCAGGTCGGCGCCGGAGAACGCGAGCGCCGGCAGGTAGGAGGTCTCCATCAGCTTCAGCGCGGCCTCCCGGGCGGTCGGGTACGCGTACCCCCGACCGGTGGTGACCAGTTGCCGGGCGAACCGGTAGCGCGGCGCGAGTCGGGCCGGAGTGTCGTCGGCGAGGGTGCGGGCGGCCAGTTCGGGCAGCGCGTCGAGCGCCTGCCGCTCGGCGGCCGGGAGCACGCCGTCGCCGGCTCGGACCCCCTCCACCAGCATCAGCAGGGCGAGCAGCTCGGCGGTGTACGTCTTGGTGGCGGCCACCGCCCGCTCGTGCCCGGCGGCGATGTCGACGCTCAGCTCGGCCACGTCGACCAGCGGAGAGTCGGGGGCGTTGGTCACCGCGAGGGTCAGCGCACCGGAGGCGCGGGCGGCACGCAGCACCTCGGCCAGGTCGGGGGAACCGCCGCTCTGACTGACCCCGACGACGAGCGCGCCGGACAGGTCGGGTCGGGCCCCGAACAGGGTGACCACGCTGGGTGAGGCGAGCCCGGCGGGCAGGCCGAGCCGGATCTCGGTCAGGTACGCGCCGTAGAGGGCCGCGTGGTCGGAGGTGCCCCGGGCGGTGAAGACCACGTGCCGCGGACGGCGTTCGGCGATGACCGCCGCCACCCGGGCGATCTCGGCGGCGTTGGCGGCGGAGAGCAGCCGTGCGTAGCCGGCCGGCTGCTCGTCGATGTCGGCGGCCATGCCAGCCCCTGCGCGTGTCACGGACACTCCTCCCCTGCGCGGTTCCCGCGCGTTTCCTGCTCAGTCTTGCACCATTCCCCATATTCGAGCAATTTAACGAGCAGGAGTGCGCAGATGATCACCGAATGATCCCAATATCAACTACGCTTGGCCCGCTGCACACACGGTTGAGTCTGCGACGAGAGGACGACGTGCCCGAGGGAACGGACGATGCCGCGCTCTCCGCCACGGAGGAGCTGGCGCTGGCCCGGCTGGCACTGGACGAGGGCGACCTGCACCACGCCGCCGGTCACCTCGCCGGCGCGATGGCGCGGGCGCCCACCCTGCCCGAGGTGCACGAGACGCTGGCCCGACTCGCCGCGGTGAGCGACGGTGGCCTCGACCTCTTCCCGATCAACCACCACACGTTCGTGGGCGCCGTCGTCGCCCGCGCCCACCTGCTCGCCACCGCCGGTCGCCCGGCCGAAGGGCTGGAACTGCTGGCCGCGGCCACCACGTACGCGCCCGGCGCCCCGTGGGCCGAGGTGCCCTGGGTCACCGCACCCGAGCTGGCCGAACGACTGGACCCCGAACACATCGCCCGCGTCCTCATGCAGGTGTGCGCCGCCCTGCCCGACCCGGTGCCACGGGTCGGCCGCGCCGCCCTCACGCCGTACCTGACACTGGCCCGCAACGCGGTCACCGTGCACCCCGAGCACAGCCTGCTGCTGGGAGCGGCGTCCGCGCTGGCCCGGCGCGTCGGCGAAGCCGCCCAGGCGGTCCGCTGGGCCGCCCGGGGGGTACGCGCACAGCAGTCGAAGATGGGCGAGGTCTGGCTCGGGTACGCGTACCGCAGCGCGGGTCGGACCCGCGACGGCCTCGCGGCTCTCGGTCGGGCCGTCGAGCTGGACCCCGACGACCTGGCGATCTACGCGGACATCGCCGGCACCCTGGCCGACATCGGCCGGCTCGACGAGGCGCTGGAGTGGACCGAGCGGGCGCTGGCGCGCGACCCGTCGTTCGACTGCGCGGTGCACACCGCACACCGTCTGCGGCACCTGCGCGACGGCGACCTGGCCCACCTGGTCGCGCTCGCCGACTTCGTCCGGGATCACCCCGACGACACCCACGAGCACGGCGATCTGGCCCAGTGCTGCCGGGCCCGGCCCTGGCTCGGTCAGCTGACCCCGGCCGACGGCCCGCTGCCCGACGCGGTGCGCCAGGCGGTGGCCGACGACGACAACGGCCTCGGCAGCGTCGTACACCTGACCGCCCCGGCCCCGCCGAGCGCTGTCCGGACGGCGGCGTCGACAGCCCCCGGGCTGCGGATCGACGTCGTCGGGAGCCCGCTGGAACCGGACCCGCGCGAGCCGCGACGGGCGTCCGCCCACCAGCTGTGGCGGTACGCCGACGACGTACCCACGCCGGCCCTGCCGACCCCCTCGGCGACGGCTGTCGAACGGATCGGACAGATCGCGCACCCGGCGTGGCCACACCCGCCCGCGGCCTACGACGCGGCGGTGAGCCTGGCCGGTCTCGACGTGGCCGACCTGCTCGGCCTGCTGGTGCACCCGCCCGCGGCACCGGCCAACGCGGTGGGTCGGCTACTGGCCGCCCACGACCCGTCGGTCTGGGTCCGGGGTGTGCAGGTGTGGGCCTGCCTGGGTCTGCTGCACCACCGCACCGACGAGCCGTGGGAGGGTTCGACCCGCCGCCGGGTGCTGCTCGACCTGATCTGGGGGGTCGAGGACTGGGTCACCGAGGCGGCGCTGTTCGCCCTGGTGACCGCCGCCTGGGTGGACCCCGCGGTGCGCGCGGACGTGGCGCGGGTGGTGGCGGAGCGGCTCGCCGACGTGGCCGACGTGGCGCGGACCCGGCCGGTCCCGATCGCCGGTTCACTGGCCCATCTGGCGCTTGCCGCCCCGGAGGTGGATCCGGCCACCGCGGCGCTCGCCACCGACCTGCTCGGCAGGCGTTCCGACCGGGTTCCCCGACCTCGCAATCCGCTACGCCGCCTCTGGCAACGCCTGCGCCACCGGTAACCGCGCTTCGGCGGAGAACACACGCCGCGCCGCCCCGGACGGGACGACGCGGCGCGCGATGCGGATATCGGATCAGGCGACGGGGGCCTTGCCGAGAGCGACCTCGGCCTCCTCCTCCGGGGTGGCCTGCGGCGGCGCCTCGTTGGCGGTCCGCAGCGGGATCTCCTTGATGAACCAGGCGAGCACCGGGATCACGACGGTGAACAGCACCGCCCACAGGAACACGTGCGAGATCGCGTCGGAGAGACCGCCGAGCACCAACTCGCGTGCCTGGGCGGGCAGTTCCTTGAGCTTCGCCAGGTCCATGCCGGCCCCGGCCTCGCCGCCACCGAAGGCCCGGCCACCCTCCGAGCTGGCCAGCCGGTTGGCGAAGATCGCGCCGAACAGCGAGATGCCGAACGAGCCGCCGATCGACCGGAAGAACGTCGCCGCGCCGCTGGCCGCGCCGAGGTCCTTCTGCTCCACGCTGTTCTGCGCGATCAGCATCGACGTCTGCATGAGGAAGCCCATGCCGACACCGAGCACGATCATGTAGAGCGAGGAGGTCAGCTTGCTGGTGTCGGTGTCGAGCATGGACAGCAGGGCCATGCCGGCGGCCATCACCACACCACCGATGATCGGGTACGCCCGGTACCTGCCGTTCTTGGTGATCGCCCGACCGATGACCAGCGAGACGACGAGCATGCCGAACATCAGGGGCAGCAGCAGCAGACCGCTGTTGGTCGCCGACGCGCCCTGCACCGTCTGCTGGTAGAGCGGCAGGAAGTTCATCGCGCCGAACATCGCGAAGCCGAGCAGGAACCCAATCACCGAGATCAACGCGAAGTTGCGGTTGGCGAAGAGCCCCAACGGCAGGATCGGCTCCTGGACCCGACGCTCCACCAGGCCGAACGCCACCAACGCGAGCACGGCCAGAACGGCCAGGCCGAAGATCTGCGGGGACGTCCAGTCGTACTCGTTGCCACCCCAGGTGGTGATGAGCACGATCGCGGTGATGCCGACCGAGAGCAGACCCGCGCCGAGCCAGTCGATCCGGTGCTCGGTGCGGTACTTCGGCAGGTGCATGGTGGTGATCAGCACGAGCAGCGCGACGCCGCCCAGCGGCAGGTTCACGTAGAACGCCCAGCGCCAGGAGAGGTGGTCGGTGATGAAGCCGCCGACCAGTGGGCCGGCGACCATGGCGATCGCCATGATGCCGGCGATCATGCCCTGGTAACGCCCGCGCTCGCGGGGCGGGACCAGGTCCCCGATGATCGCCATCACGCCGACCATGAGGCCGCCGGCACCGAGACCCTGCACGGCCCGGAAGGCGATCAGCTGCATCATGCCGTCCTGCGGGCCGCCGAGCATCCCGGAACCGGCCATACCGCAGAGGGCGGAGCCGACGAGGAAGATGACGACCGAGGTCAGGAAGACCGACTTGCGGCCGTAGAGGTCACCGAGCTTGCCCCAGATGGGGGTGGAGACGGTGGTGCCCAGGACGTACGCGGTGACCACCCAGGTGAAGTGGTTGAGGCCGCCGAACTCGCCGACGATCCGCGGTAACGCGGTGCTGACGATCATGTTGTCGAGCATCGCGAGCATCATCGCGATCATCAGCCCGAACAGCACGACCCGGATGTTGTTGGGTCGTGCGCCGGCCTGGGTTGCCTGTGTCATGGGTAAGCTCCCCCCGAGGATTGCCACACTTACTTGCCGCCCGGCTAGTCACCTTACTAGCCGCACGGTAAGTTGGCACCAACGAGCGGTCAAGCCAATTGGGGGGCGTGGGTGAGGGAGAGCACAGGCGGCACGCGGGAGCGGATCAAGGCCGTCGCGCTCGAGCTCTTCACCGAGCAGGGGTACGAGAAGACCTCGCTGCGGGAGATCGCCGAGCGCCTCAACGTCACCAAGGCCGCGCTCTACTACCACTTCAAGAGCAAGGACGACATCGTCGCCAGCTTCGTCGAGGACCGGCTGGTGCAGATCGACGCGCTGACCGCCTGGGCCGCGTCGCAGCCCGCGACCCTGGACACCCGGCGCGAGCTCGTCTCCCGCTACGCCGACACGATGTTCAGCGGCGAGATGCCGTCGGTGATGCGGTTCTTCGAGCAGAACCAGACCGTGCTGAAGAGTCTCGCCGCCGGCCAGCAGATGCGCGGCCGGATGATGACGCTCGCCGACGCGCTGTGCCGGGGCGACGACTCCCCCGCCGCCCAACTGCGCGCCACCCTGTCCCTGTTCGCGGTGCACGGCAGCTGGTTCGCGCTCCGCGCCCCGCACATCAGCGACGACGAACGCCGCAAGCTCGCCCTGGAGGTCGCCGACGAGCTGCTGGCCGCCATCGGCACAGAGCACGCCCCGCCGGCCGATCCGAGCGCGACTCCGCACCAGGACGCGCCCGGCCCGGGCTGATCCGCCGGGCGGTCAGCCGCGCGTGAGGTCCAACCGCAGACCGAGCAGATCCACCCCCGGCGCCGGCGACCAGTCCTTCCCCGGCGCGCGGGCGAACCCGAGCCGCGAATAGAGCCGGTGGGCCGGGAGAGCCATCCCGGCGCGGACACAGATCACCACCGCCACGCAGCCCAACTCGCTCGCGCGCGCGACGCACGCCCGCGCCAGCGCGGCGCCCACGCCCCGCCCCTGGGCGCCCGGGTCGACCGCGAGCATCCGGAACTCCGCCTCACCCGGCCCGGACAGCTCCGCGAAGCGGGTGCCCGGCAGCACGAAGGTCACCGAGCCGAGCACCGCGTCGGTCGCCTCGTCAACGGCGACCAGCACCTCGCCACTGTCGGCCCGGGTCGACACGTCGGCCAGCACCGCGCCGTACCCGTGCTCGCCCTTGAGCTGACCGTCCGCCTCGTACGCGGCCACCGTCAGCCGGGCCACCGCCGGGAAGTCGGCCGGCTCGGCAGGACGGACCCGCAGCCCGGTCAAGCAATCACCGCGATCAGGTCGCCGTCCTGCACGACGTCGCCCTCGTGCACGGCGAGCTGCTGGATCACACCCTCGGACTCGGCGACGACCGGGATCTCCATCTTCATCGACTCGAGGATCACCAGGGTGTCGCCCTCGGCCACCGTGTCACCAGCCGTGGCGACGACCTTCCAGACGTTCGCCACCATCTCGGCGCGGATCTCCTCGGCCATGTCCGGGCCCTCCCTCTTCGCGATGTGTCTGCCGTCGTATCCAATCATGCGCCGGACGGCGGTGAGCGGACAGCGGCACAGCCGGATGCCACATCCGCCCTGGGGAAGGCGACGGGTGTCGACAGCACTACCATCAGCGGGTCGGACCCGACGCCGGACGGCCGGTGGGTGCACCCGCGCCGAGGTCGTGCGCAGGACGGATCCGACCCATCACGAGGAGGTCAGCATGGCGAAGAAGTCCCGCAAGAAGAAGGCCCGTAAGAAGAGCGCCGCGAACCACGGCAAGCGTCCCAACTCCTGACCGGGTCGACGGGCCGGCGGCCCGTCACCGATCAGCCCCACCCGGCGGACGCCGGGCACACCGGTGGCCCGGGTCCACGTCGACCCGGGCCACCGGTGTTGGTCCGTCAGATGTGCTGACGCTCAGTCGGCCAGCTCGCGGGAGTCACTGGTCTCGAAGACCACCAACTCGGTGAGCTTGACCCGAAGCCGTTCGCGCAGCTCGTCCGGCGCGGTCTCGTTGCCGCAGCAACGCGCCACCAGCGCCCGCACCTCCTGCTCCAGCCCGTACTCACGCAGGCAGGGCCCGCACTCGTCGAGGTGGTGCCGGATCAGGGAGCGCCGCTCGTCGGCGCACTCCAGATCCAGGTAGAGGTAGACCTCCGCGAGCACCTCGCGGCAGTCTGTCTCGTGCGGCTCCCCACAGCTCACGTCACACCTCCTGGCCGGCAGCGGCGGTGCTGGAGCCCTTGGACGAGCGGGCGGCACTGAAGCCCCGCTCCCCGGCGTAGCGCTCAAGCAGCTTGCGCAGATTACGACGGCCCCGGTGCAGACGCGACATCACGGTGCCGATCGGCGTGCCCATGATGTCCGCGACCTCCTTGTACGAGAAGCCCTCGACATCGGTCAGGTAGACGGCCAGGCGGAACTCCTCCGGCAACTGCTGGAGGGCCTCCTTCACGTCGCTGTCCGGGAGCCGGTCCAGTGCCTCGGTCTCCGCCGAACGCAACCCGCTGGAGGTGTGCGACTCGGCCTCGGCGAGCTGCCAGTCGGTGATCTCCTCGGTCGGCGCCTGGATCGGTTGGCGCTGCCGCTTGCGGTAGGAGTTGATGTAGGTGTTGGTCAGGATCCGGTAGAGCCAGGCCTTCAGGTTCGTGCCCTGCTCGAACTGGTGGAAGGCCGCGTACGCCTTCAGGTACGTCTCCTGGACCAGGTCCTCGGCATCCGCCGGGTTGCGTGTCATCCGCAGCCCAGCAGCGTAGAGCTGATCGACGAATGGCATCGCGTCCCGCTCGAATCGGGCCCTGCGCTCGTCCGTCTTCTCGGTGGTCAACCGCACATCCCCTCGCGTCGGATGCTTTCCCGCCGAGGATACGCGTACGGACCTGCCCGCAGATTCACTTCCGGCTGGTGTGCCCGTGCTCACCACGCCAGCCCCGCCCGGTCCCGCCGTCGCAGGCCATTCCGGTCCATCCAGCAGCCGCTTCAGCTGCCGGGCGTCCCGCTCGTCCCGTTTCAGGCTCCGTGTCTCGGTCGGCACCGGTCACCCCCCTCGCAGAAAAGTCGTCCGGGGTCTGTAACGCGAGATGACCACTGGGGCATTCCGTCCGGGCCTTCCCGTTCCTGGTCCCGGCCCCGACGGCGGCCGGCGCTGGGACCAGGAAGGGCCTGGGAGGACTGGCGCCTCCGGCTCGAACCGGCCCGGTGGCACCATCCGATGCAACGACCCTTGCCCGGCACCGGAAACGGTCGCCGGCACAGCCGCACAGCCCTGCAGCGAAACGGTCGCCGGCACAGTGGCACAGCCCGGCACCTCGGTCGCCGGGCACAGCCGCACAGCCCGGCAGCGGAAACGGTCGCCGGGCCGAGCCGCTCAGTCGGCCGCCCAGCCCTGGGCCCGCAGCCAGTCCCGCACGACGGTCGCCGTGCCCGCCGGATCGCGCCGCAGGTCGTGCGTCTCCCCCGGACGGCTCACCACCTGCACGCCCTGCGTCGGCTCCGGCGTACCGAACGGATCCCGGTCACCGTTGACGACGAGCGTCGGCAGGCCGGTGGCCAGTTCGGCGGCGCGCGAACGCTCCGGCCGTCCGGGCGGGTGCAGCGGGAAGGCCAACGCGACCACGCCGGCCGCGCCCACCGCACGCGCCGTCCGACAGGCCACCCGGGCACCGCTGGAACGACCTCCGACCAGCACCGTCGGCGCGTCGGCGTGCCGATCGCGCAACACGGCGAGCACCGCCGTCCAGGCCTCGTCGAGGTGACCCGCGGGCGCGGGCGCACGTCGACCGGCGACCCGGTAGGGCTGGGTCACCCGGACCACCGCCAGGCCGGCCGCGACCGACGCGTCGGAGACCGCGAGCAGGTCGGGTGCGTCGACGCTGCCGCCCGCCCCGTGACCGAGCACGAGCAGCGCGGTCGCCGGGCGGGTCGGCAGGTCGGTGGTGATCCCCGCCGGACCGCGCGGGGTGTCTATCTGGTCGCTGGTCGGCACCGGCCCATTCTGCGCCGCGTCCGGGACGCCCGGTGGTGGACCGGGCCGCTGTCAGCTGAGCGGCACCAGGGTGAGTAGCCGGTCCCGCACCGGCGGACCGGCGTCGTCGACGGCGTCCGGGTCAGGTTCGACCTCGCCCCGCCAGGCCACCAGCATCGCCCGCCGCTCGCGCGGCGTGGTCGCCCCCCAGACGCCGTGGCAGTCACCGACGTCCAGGGCCCAGGCCAGGCAGGACCCTTGCACATCACAACTGCGGCACAGCGCGACGGCAGCGTCCGCTGGCTCGTTCGGCGCCGGAAAGAATGTCTCCGGATCGACGCTCTGACAGGTGCCTCTGGTGCGCCACGCGTCGTCTTGTCGTCGTTCCCGCAATGCCCGCAGCAGTCGCGGATCTCGCCGCGCCGCTGCCACCTCGTGCGGCCGGGGCATACGCGCCCGTGTCATCCACCCACCTCCCCCGTGGGACCGGCAAGATCGGTGGACGTCGTCCGCCCCGTGCGAATCGACAGCCACTACCGGCGCTGTGTTCTATCGCACTTCGCAACACCGGGACAAGGGTCTGCCGGGAACATGACTGAATAGTCGGGAGACGAATCGCGCACAATGCTGTCAAATCGGTGCCCGACGATATGCCGGCACCTCAGAACAGCGTCAACTCCTGTGGCGTTACCACCGGCGCGACCGTCACCCGGTCGATCAGGTGCGGGCCGTCGTTACGGACGTCGCCCACCGCGGGCCCCACCGGGCGGATCTCCAAACCCGCCGACTGCTCGGCCGACGCCGGGACGAGCAACCGCTCCGGCTCGTCCGTCGGCGCGAGCCACGACGACCACGACCCGGGCGGCAGCAGCACCGGCATCCGGTCATGGACCTCGGCCAGGTCGCCGAGCGCGGCGGTGGTCAGCACGCTGAAGGTGAGTCGGGAGTCGGCGCCGGACTCCCAGACCGACCAGATGCCGGCCAGGGCGAGCACCGAGCCGTCCGTGGGCGTCATGTAGTAGGGCTGCCGCCCGCCGTCCGGCCGACGGACCCACTCGTACCAGCCGTCGGCCGGAACCAGGCAACGGCGGCGGGAGAACGACCCGGCGTACGCCCGGCTGGTGGCCACCGTCTCCGCCCGCGCGTTGATCATGCGGGCGGCCCCGGCGGCGGACCGGGACCAGTGCGGCAGCAGGCCCCAGCGGCCCACGCAGAGACTGCGATGCCCCTCCGGGCTGACCCGGACCAGCGGCACCCGATCGGTCGGCGCGACGTTGTGATCCGGTCGGAGCAGGCCGTCGGTGTCGTCGGACGCCTCGAACAGCGCGCTGAGCTCGCCGGAGCTCCGGGTCGTCGCGTACCTGCCGCACATGGGGCACACGCTAACGCGTCGGAGGCCCTTTCGGCTGTCCCGCCAACCGGGAGTACGACCGCCGGCCCCCGCCGCCCAGCAGCCGACACGGCAGAATGTAACCGTGGGGAATCTAACCGCGACCCGGCCGTCGCAGCCGTGGACCGCACCGACCGCGTCCGACCCGGTGACGGCGACGCTGCGCCTGCCCGGTTCCAAGTCGATGACCGCGCGCGCCCTGGTGCTCAGCGCGCTGGCTGCCGGCCCGTCGACGCTGGCCCGGCCGCTGCGCGCCCGCGACACCGAGTTGATGGCCGCCGGCCTGCGCGGAATGGGCGCGCACGTGTCGATCAGCGACGACGAGCGCTGGCTGGTCCGGCCGCACCCGCTGGTCGGCCCCGCCCACGTCGACGTGGGGCTGGCCGGCACCGTGATGCGGTTCGTGCCGCCCGTGGCGGGCCTGGCCGACGGGCAGGTCACCTTCGACGGCGACCCCTACGTCCGCACCCGCCCCCTCGGCCCGCTGATCGCCGCGCTGCGCTCGCTGGGCGTCCGGATCGACGTCACCGGCAGCGGCAGCCTGCCGTTGACCGTGCTCGGCACCGGCCGGATCACCGGCGGTGAGGTGGTGATCGACGCGTCCGCCTCCAGCCAACTGGTCTCCGGGTTGCTGCTGGCCGCCCCGCGCTTCGACCGGGGGGTCGTGGTGCGCCACGTCGGCCCGCCGGTGCCGTCCGCGCCGCACCTGCGGATGACCGTGCAGATGCTGCGGGCCGCGGGCGCGGCGGTCGACGACAGCACCCCCGACGTCTGGGCCGTCGAGCCCGGCCCGCTCACCGGGCGCGCCTGGGAGATCGAGCCGGACCTCTCCGGCGCGGTGCCGTTCTTCGCCGCTGCCCTGGTCACCGGAGGTGAGGTGACCCTCCAGGGCTGGCCGCACAGCAGCGCGCAACCGGTCGAGCAGCTCCGCTCGCTGCTGCAACGGATGGGCGGGGAGGTCACCCTGTCCACCGACGGCCTGACCGTGCGGGGCACCGGCGTGGTGCACGGCCTGACCGCCGACCTGTCCGACGTCGGCGAGCTGACCCTGGTGCTGACCGCGCTGGCCATGCTGGCCGACTCGCCGTCGGTCTTCACCGGCGTCGGGCACATCCGCGGCCACGAAACCGACCGGCTCGCCGCGCTGGCGCGGGAGTTCAGCGGGCTCGGGGCGGACATCACCGAGACCCCGGACGGGTTGGAGATCCGGCCCCGCCCCCTGCGCGGTGGGACCTTCCGCACCTACCAGGATCACCGCATGGCGCACGCCGCCGCGGTCACCGGGCTCGCCGTTCCCGGCATCGAGCTGGACGACGTGGGGTGTACCTCCAAGACGATGCCCGAGTTCCCGGCACTATGGTCAGCGATGGTGACCGGCAAGTGAGCTGACGCGAGAAGAGGACAGGTCCTGGCGACCAAACGGCGGGAGTACGACGAGGACGACGTACGGGTCAGGCCCGGAAAGTCGTCACGTCCACGTACGCGCACCCGACCTCGGCACTCCGACGCCGTGGACGGCTTCGTCATCGCCGTCGACCGGGGGCGCTACACCTGCGTGCTGTCCGGTGCCGAACGCGGCGTCGTCGGGGCCGAACTGCCCACGGTGACCGCGATGCGCGCCCGTGAGCTGGGCCGCAAGTCGGTGGTGGTGGGCGACCGGGTCAGCCTGGTCGGGGACACGTCCGGCACGGAGGGCGCGCTGGCCCGCATCGTCCGGATCGCCGACCGCCGCTCGGTCCTGCGCCGCACCGCCGATGACGACGAGACCACCGCAGAGGGCCGGTTGGAACGGGTGGTGGTGGCCAACGCCGACCAGTTGGTGATCGTCAGCGCGTTGGCCGACCCACCGCCGCGTACCGGGTTCATCGACCGCTGCCTGGTGGCCGCGTACGACGCGGACGTCGAGCCGCTGCTCTGCCTCACCAAGGCCGACCTGGCCGGGCCGGAGGAGGTGCTCGGCTACTACACCGAGCTGGAGCTGCCGTACGTGCTGAACCGCCCGGACTCCGACCTCGACGCGCTCCGCGCGCTGCTCAGCGGCAAGGTGTCGGTGCTGGTCGGGCACTCCGGCGTGGGCAAGTCGACGCTCGTCAACCGCCTCGTCCCGGACGCCGCCCGCGCGGTCGGCGTGGTGAGCGCCATCGGCCGCGGACGGCACACCTCCACCAGCGCGGTGGCGCTGCGACTGCCACCGGTGCCCGGGGTCGACACCGACCCGGGCTGGATCATCGACACCCCCGGCATCCGCAGCTTCGGGTTGGCCCACGTGTCCGCCGACAGCCTGCTGCACGGCTTCCCCGACCTGGTCGAGGGCACCGTCGACTGCCCGCCCAACTGCCAGCACACGGCCGACGAGACCGACTGCGCGCTCGACGCCTGGGTGGCCTCCGGCAAGGCCGACCCACGCCGGCTGGCGTCGTACCGCCGGCTGCTGGCCTCGCGCGCCGGCGAGGGCGACGCGCGCGGTGAGAGCGACCAGCGCGGGCCGGGCGAGGGTGACCGGCGCGGGCCCGACGAGTGAGCCGGCGGGCGTCGGCTAGGTTGCCGGGATGACCGGGTACGCCGACGACCTCGCCCTCGCCCACCAGCTCGCCGACCGGGCCGACGCCATCTCCACGGCCCGGTTCCGGGCACTCGACCTGCGCGTCGAGGCGAAACCCGACCTGACACCGGTCTCCGACGCGGACACCGCAGTGGAGCGGGAGATCCGCGCCCTGCTGACCGAGCACCGGCCGACGGACGGGTTGCTGGGTGAGGAGTACGGCGCCGGGCCGTCGACCGACCCGGCCGGCCGCCGATGGATCATCGACCCGATCGACGGCACCAAGAACTTCGTCCGCGGTGTGCCGGTCTGGGCCACCCTGATCGCCCTCTACGACGGTGACCGGCCGGCGGTCGGTGTGGTGTCCGCGCCGGCGCTGGGGCGACGCTGGTGGGCGAGTGCCGGCGCGGGCGCGTACGCCGGATCGGGCGCGACCGACGGCGAGCGGATCGGCGTGTCGGCGGTACGTGCGGTGGCCGACGCCAGCGTCTGCTACTCCTCCCTGACCGGCTGGGAACGCGCCGGGCTGCTCGACGCGATGCTCGACCTGATGCGCGACGGTTGGCGCAGCCGGGCGTACGGCGACTTCTACGGCTACATGCTGCTGGCCGAGGGAGCACTGGACGTGATGGTCGAGCCGGAGTTGTCGCTGTGGGACGTGGCGGCGCTGGTGCCGATCATCACCGAGGCGGGTGGCACGGTCACGGATCTGGACGGTCGGCCGTCCCCGTCCGGCGACCCCGGCACCGACAGCAGTGTGGTGGCCACCAACGGTGTGCTGCACGCCGACATCCTCGCCCGGCTCGATCGGCCAGCCGAGCGCTGACACCCGGCAACCTCTATCCTCGCCAGGTGGTCTCCTCCGGTTGGTGCTTCCTCGCGACGATGATCGTCGCGTACGGCTTCGCCAACCTCCTCCAGTCGGTGGCCGCAGCCCGCACCACGGTCCACCACACCTTCGATCCGGGCCTGCTGCTGCGCCTCGCCGGACACCGGACCTACCTGGTCGGCCTGGGCTGCCAGATCGCGGGCTTCGTGTTCGCCTTCCTGGCCCGGCGGGATCTCCCGCTGTTCCTCGTGCAGGCCAGCGTGGCGGCCGGGCTCGGGGTGACCGCGATCCTCGGCGTGCTGGTGCTGAAGTGGCGACTGCCGGCGGCGGAGGTGGTGCTGCTCGCGCTGCTCTTCGCCGGGATCACCGCGTTGGTGCTGTCCGCCCGCCCGGCGCCGTCGCGGCAGCTCGGCACGGCCGGCTCGATCGCCCTGCTGGTGGCCCTCGGCGTCATCGCGGTGCTCGGCGTCTTCGCCGTCCGGCTGCACGGGGCGCCGGGGTCGGTGGCCCTCGGCTCGCTGGCCGGGTTGGCGTTCAGCTCGGCCGCGGTCGCCGCCCGGCCGCTGGCATCCGCGCCGTCGGCCGAGGCGTTCCTCACCGACCCGCTGTTCTACCTGCTGATCGTTCACTCGGTCGTCGGTCAACTGCTGCTCGGCCTGGCCATGCAGCGCGGCTCGACGACGGCGGCGGTCGCCGCGATGGACGCCGCCGGCGCGGTGCCGGCCGCGATCGTCGGCCTGCTGCTGCTCAACGACAAGATCTGGCCGGGCCGGGAGTGGCTGGCGGCCGTCGGATTCCTGGTCACCCTGGCCGCGGTGATCGGCCTGACCCGGTACGCGGAGCCGCAGCAGCAGCGCTCGGTGCCACCCCGCCGGGACCGGGCCATGGCCATCGCCACCCGCTCCGGCTGACCCGCGCCCCGCGCCCCGCGCACGCAGGGCCCGACGCGGCGCGGCCCGACGCGGGCGGCTCCGACGTTCTAGGCTTCGACCGGCTTGCGGCGGCTCACCACCCGCTCGTAGAGCCGCTCCAACGCGCCGGCGGTCCGCTCCCACGTGTAGCTGCTGCGGACCCGGTCCACCGCCGCGTGCCCGTACGCGAACCGGCCGGCGTTGTCGGCGAGCAGCCGACGCAGCGAGATACCGAGCGCCCGCACGTCGCCGGGGGGTACCAGCCGGCCGGTGACCTCGTCGACGACCGCGTCCGCCAGGCCGCCCATGGCGTAGCCGATCACCGGTACGCCGCAGGCCATCGCCTCCAACGAGACCCGCCCGGCTGAGGAGTAGTGCGGCGTGCAGGCGACCACGTCCGCCGACCTGTACCAGGTGGCCATCTGGTCGTGCGGGACCGCACCGACGAGCCGCACCTGGTCGGCGACGCCCACCTGCTCGGCGAGCTCCCGCAGCCGTCGCGCCTCGGCGTGGTTGGCGAGTTGGTCGGTGGGCGGCCCACCGGCGATCACCAGTTCGGCGTCGCCGACCAGCCGCATCGCCCGGATCAGGTCCTCCTGGCCGTGCCCGGCGGAGAGTGAGCCCACCGAGAGGATGCGGGCCCGTTGTTCGCGGGGAGCTGCCTCGCCGTCGGGGTGGAACTGTTCGATGTCGACACCGGCCGGCACCAACGCGACGGAGCTGCGTTGCAGACCCATCCGGGTCAGCTCGTCGACCTCGTCGTTCGACTGGGCGACCGCGATGTCGACAGCCCGGGTCAGCGCCCGTTCCAGGGTGATCCGCTCCCCCGGCCCGTCGTAGTGGCCGCCCAGGTGCCGTAGTTGTTCGACGCCGAGCGAGTGGAACGTCTGCACCACCGGGATGTCGGTCTCCCGGACGGCGTGCGCGGCGGCGAGGCCGCCGACCCAGTAGTGCCCGTGCACCACCTCGGGTCGCCAGGCGCCGGACCACTCGTCGGTCAACCAGCGGCCGAACTCCGTCACGTGGGGGATCAGCTCGGCGGTGGAGAGGGGGGTGGGTGGGCCCGCGGGCACCCGGTGTACCTGGTAGCCGTCGACGTCGGTCGTCGCCGGCAGTCCTGGATCGTCAGTGCGGTCGTAGAGCCGGACGTCGTGGCCCCGTTCGGCCAACTCGGCGGCGACCCGCGCGATGTGCTGGCGGGTGCCGACCGGTGGGCCGTCGGCGTGGCGGTACGAGCTGGCGTGCGCGCAGACGAGGCCGACGCGCATGGGTCACCTCCCTGCGATCTTTTCCTCGGCGGTGGTCCTCCCGGTCAGAGCGTCCCATTAACCCCCGTACCCCGAGCCGAAACCTGGCAGATCAGGAAGAGTCACGACGAGTGCCGCCGACACTTGCGCCACAGCAAGCACAGGTGGCACCCCGGTGACAGTTCGACGATGATCGACAACTGTTCGGTGGTATGACCAGGCCCGGGCGGGGGTACCGCCCAGGAATGCCGCTGACCCGCACCCTCGACGATTCGACCGTGGTGATCACCGGCGCGTCCAGCGGGATCGGCACGGCGACCGCGTACGCGTTGGCCCGCCGGGGCGCCGCCGTCGTCCTGGCCGCCCGCAGCGAGTCGGCCCTGCGACAGGTCGCACACCAGTGCTGGGAGTTGGGCGGCCGGGCGCTGGTCGTACCGACCGATGTCACCGATCTGGAGTCGGTGCGACGGTTGGCCGATCGGGCGGCGGCCGAGTTCGGCCGGATCGACGCCTGGGTGAACAACGCCGCGGTGAGCGCGGTCGGACTGTTCGACGAGATCCCGGTCGCGGAGTTCCGCCGGGTGCTGGAGGTCAACCTGCTCGGCACGGTGCACGGCATCAAGGCCGCCCTGCCCTACCTGGAGGCGGCCGGCGGAGGCGTGCTGGTCAACAACGCCTCGGTGTTGGCCGAGGTGGCGATGCCGTACCAGTCGGCGTACAACGCCACCAAGCACGGCATCCGGGGGTTGGCCGACACGGTCCGGCAGGAGCTGCGCGTCACCGGTCGCGGTCAGATCTCGGTCTGCACCGTGCTGCCGGCCACCATCGACACCCCGTTCTTCCGGCACGCGGCCAACCACACCGGCCGCGAACTGGTGCCACCTCCTCCGATCTACCCGCCGGAGGTGGTGGCCGAGACCATCGTCCGGCTGCTCCGTCGACCGCGCCGGGAGGCGTACGCCGGTGGCGCGGCCCGGCTGCTCGGCCTCCAGTGGCGGCTGGCGCCGGCGCTGGTGGAGCGCACCCTCGGCTGGTACGCCCACCGCACCCAGTTCGGTCCGGGGGCTCGGGTGGACAGCACCGGCAACGTGTTCCACGCTGACGCCGGCGCCCGCCGGGACGGCGGCTGGCAGGGCCGACGGCGTCAGTTGGTGCGGATGACCGCGGCGTTCGGCCTGGCCGCGGCCGGGACGGCGGTCGGCACGATGGCGGCGATCAACCGCCGGTCGCGGTTGGGGCGCTGATGACCGCGACTGAGCGTCCGAACGCGCGAGCGGTGACCGGCGCGCCCGGTGCGGCGATCACGGCGAACTGCCGCGTGGAGGCCGACGAGTCGTCGGCGGTGGTCCGGTTGACGGGTGTGCTCGACGCCGACGGCGCCGAGGCGGTACGTCTCGCGTTGCTCTCCCGGCTCGCCGACCGGCCCGGTCCGGTGGTGGCCGACGTGACCGGGCTGCGGGTGGTCGATCCGACCGTGCGGGGCGTCTTCGCCGAGGTTCGCCGGGAGGTCGCCGACTGGCCGGCAGCGGATCTGCTGCTGTGTGATCCGGCGGTCGTGCCGTCCGATCGCACGGACACGACGCCGCCGGCCGCGCCGGCCGGGGAACCGGCCGCGCCGACACCGGTGGCCGGGTCCGGCACGGTGGCCGGGGCCGCGACAGTAGCCGGGGCCGCGACAGTAGCCGGGGCCGCGACGGTGGCCGGGGTGCCGGCCTGGCCGACGGTGGACGACGCGCTGGCAGCGGTCGCGGCGACGCCACTGGCGGCGGTGCTCACCGCCGACCTGGCCCCTGCGGTGGGAGCTGCCCGGCAGGCCCGCGAGCTGGTCGTCGCCGGTTGCCGCCGCTGGGGCGTGCCGATGTTGATCGACCCGGCGTGCATCGCGATCACCGAAATGGTCAACAACGTGGTGGCGCACGCCCGGACCCAGATGACGGTCCGGCTCGCGCCCCGGGACAGCAGCCTGCACCTGGCCGTCCGGGACCACTCGTCGCACCTGCCCACGTTCGCGGGCCTGTCCCCGCCGGACCGGGCCGGTGGCCGGGGCCTGCTGCTGATCGACACGGTCGCCCGCCGCTGGGGCAGCAGCCCCGCAGGGGACGGCAAGGTCGTCTGGTGCGTTCTGCACCCGGACGACGAGATCGCCCACCGCGACTGACGGGGTGTTCCGTCCCGGGTGCCGGTTTCGCCACCGCACGGTCTGCCGTGCTCCGGTTACGGCGGGAGGGCAGCGGGTAGTGATCAGACATGCGCGACAACGAGTACCCGACCCCCGTGTCCGACACCGAGGCGCAAGGCCTGCCCGACACCGCCGATGACGACTCGACCGCCAACGACGACGTGCTCACCGGGCGCGAGGCGGACGGCCCGGACCCGGCCCAGTTGCCCGGCGACCGGACACCGGTGGCGGTGGACCGGTTCGGGACGACCGCCGAGGAGCAGCTCGACGGGGAGTCGCTGGACTACAAGCTCGGACGAGAGGTCTACGAGCGTCCGGCGGACGACCCGTTGGCCGGGACGATCGACCCGAAGATCGCCTTCGAGGCGGACAACCTGGAGGCCGCAGCGGAGGCCCAGTTGGACGCCGACGTGATGGATCCCGGGCCGACCTCGGACCCGAACTCACCGGTCTCCCTCTACGACCACGGTCAGCTGGGCACGGTCGCTGACGCCACCGTGGGCCGGCTGGTGGAGCCGGACGAGGGGTCGCACACCGACCAGGAGACCGACTCGGTGGCGTACGACGCGGGCTCGGCCGGTGGCGGGGCGACCGCCGAGGAGTTGGCCATCCACGAGACCGAGCCACCGCGCTCGGTCTGACGTCATTCGTCGAGAGCCCGCCGTCAGTCGTCCAGGCCGCGTTCGATGGCGTAACGGGTCAACTCGACCCGGTTGTGCAGTTGCAGCTTGCCCAGGGTGTTCTGCACGTGGTTCTGCACGGTGCGGTGCGACAACCCGAGCCGCTGTGCGATCTGCTTGTACGACAACCCCTTCGCCACCAACCGCAGCACCTCCGTCTCCCGGTCGGTGAGCCGGGGCGTGGCGGGCTCCGCGTCGCCGCTCGGGTCGGCCGTCTGCCCCGGGCTGGCGGCCAGCCGGCGGTATTCGCCGAGGACGAGCCCGGCCAGGCCGGGGGTGAAGACGGTGTCGCCGGCCGCGGTGCGGCGGACCGCTTCGAGGAACTCGGCGGGCGCTGTCGACTTCACCAGGTAGCCGGTGGCCCCCGCCTTGACGGCGTCCAGCACGCTCTGCTGTTCGCCGCTGGCGCTGAGCATCAACACCCGCACGTCGGGTACTGCCGCGCGTAGCCCCAGGATCACCTCGACGCCCGAGATGTCCGGTAGTTGCAGGTCGAGGACGACCACGTCGGGTCGGGCGGCGGCGGCCACCCGGACGGCCTGTCGCCCCTCGCCGCTCGTCGCCACCACCAGGAAGCCCGCCTCGGTGAGGTCACGGGCGACGCCTTCCCGCCACATCGGATGGTCGTCGACCACCATCACCCTCGTCGGGGTCACCGCTGCGCCCTCGGCACCGTCAACTCGATCTCGGTGCCGGCATCGGGAACGGACATGATCCGTACCGTCCCGCCCACGTCGGCCACCCGACCCTGGATCGACTGGGTCACGCCGAGGCGGCCCTGCGCGGCGGCCTCGGCCAGCCGGCCGGCCGGAATGCCCGGCCCTTCGTCGCGGATCGACACGGTCACCGTCGCCCCCTCGTCCTCGATCAACACCCAGGCTCTCCCGCCGGCGTGCCGCCCCACGTTGTCCAGGGCCGCGCCGGTCGCGGCGGCCAGCTCACCGGCCACCCGCCGGGGCAGCGGCACCGGGGTGGCCGGCGCGGAGAGCGCCACCGCCGTCGAGGCGTACCGACCGAGCAGGGTCCGCAGGTCCACCGCCGCCGCCTCGGCGCCGTCCGGCAGCGCGGCGGCGGTCGGGTCGGTGCCGGCGATCAACGCCCGCAACGCGGCCTCCTGCTCACCCGCCAGCCGGGCCAGCTCGCCGGCCTCGCCGGGCAGGTCGGCGCCCCGCCGCTGCACCAGCGCCAGCACCTGGAGCACCGAGTCGTGGATGTCCCGCGCCAGCCTCTCCCGCTCCCGGGTGGCAGCCTCCAACTCCACAGCGCGTTGCAGCCGCTCCTCGGCGCCCACCGCGAGCCGGGCCACGTGCCCCACCACCACTCCGGCGAGCAGCATCAGGATCACCCCGGTGAACGAGGACTGGCCGATGCGCTCCCGGGTGGCCAGGTCCGCGCCGGCCACCAGCAGCGCGGCGATCGTGCCCCGCCGCCGCCCGCCGGAGACCGCCCAGGCCAGCACCGGGCCGGCCATCCAGGCAACCCCCATGGTGGGTACGCCGCCGGCGAGCGCCGCCCGACCGACCACCCACGGGGTGGACAGCACGACGACCAGCACCACTGCGAGGTCGGCCAGTAACAGTGGCCAGCGCCGCCAGGCCGGTCGGGCGTACCCGATCGCGGTCACCCCGGTCCAGGCCGCCATCAGCAGGATCAGGGCACCGACGGCGTACGGGTGGGCGTACTGGTCGACGTCGCGCACCGCGAGCACGCAGACGTACGCCAGGGACGCCATCCGGAACACGGTGAGCGCACGCCACAGCGGCACCTCGAATCCACCCGGCGGCGACGGCATGGCGGTCAGGATGCCACACCTCGTCCGCCCCCACGGCGGGCGGCGAGTGCGGTTCGGGAAACCCTGACGTACGGTGGAAATGCCGCGAAGTACTCCGAGATCCGCCGCCGGGACGGGCCCATGACCAACGCAGATCCACACGCACCGCGTACGGTTGTGCCCATCGAACCTGCCCTCCTGATCGCCGACGCCTTCGACCAGGCCCAGGTGACCGAGATTCGCCACTCGGTCACCTCCTGCGCGCATGCCTCCGGGCTCACCGGCCAACGGCTGGACGACTTCGTGCTCGCGATCAACGAGTTGATCACCAACGCGGTCCGGCACGGTGGCGGGCGCGGATGGTTGCGGCTCTGGCACGAGGCCGACGCGCTGATCTGCGAGGTGGCCGACCACGGGCACGGGATCAGCCCGCAGCGGCTGGGCGACCGCAGTCGGCCGGCCCCGGACACCGCCGGCGGCTGGGGTCTCTGGCTGGCCCGCGAGCTGACCGACGCCATGGAGGTGGTCACCAGCACCGCCGGCACCACTGTCCGCGTCAGCACCGGTCTCGTCAGCCCCGACCGCACCACATACTGATCCGCGCAACGGTGCCGCGTGGCACGGCTCAGCCGAAGAGCGCGGAGACGGACTCCCCGTTGTGGATCCGACGCATGGCCTCGGCCAGGGCGGGCGCCACCGACAGGACCTGCAACTCCGGCACCCGCTTGGCGGCCGGGATGGGCACCGTGTTGGTGCATACGATCTCCAGGACGCCGTCCTGTTCGCTGAGCCGCCGCAGGGCGTCGTCGGAGAAGAGTCCGTGCGTGCAGGCGAGCCGGATCGACCTGACCTTCAGGCCACGCAGGTGCTCCATCAGCTCGACCACGGTGCTGCCCTTGGCGATCTCGTCGTCCAGCACGATGACGTCCCGGTCGGTCACCTCGCCGATCACCGCGCTGATCTTGACCAGGTCGTCGCTGAACCGCTGCTTCGCCCCGGCCGCGACCGGCGTGCCGAGCAGCCGGGCGAAGGCCGCGGCCTCCTTGGCGTTGCCCAGGTCGGGTGAGACCACCACGGTGTTGCTCAGGTCGTAGCGCTGGAAGTGGGTGGCCAGCTCACGCAGCGCGTGCAGGTGGTCCACGGGGACACTGAAGAAGCCGTGCACCTGCGGCGAGTGCAGCGTCATCGCGAGCACCCGGTCCGCCCCGGCCGACGTGAGCAGGTCGGCGACCAACCGGGCGCCGATCGAGATCCGCGGCGCGTCCTTCTTGTCCGAGCGCGCGTACGCGTAGTGCGGCAGCACCACGGTGATCCGGCCGGCGGAGGCGCCCCGCGCCGCGTCGATCATCAGCAGCAACTCGACCAGGTTCTCCTGCACCGGCGGCACCAGCGGCTGGATCAGGAAGACGTCCCGCTCGCGGCAGTTGGCCTGCAGCTGCACTTCCAGGCAGTCGTTCGCGAACCGGGAGACCCGCACCGGATGCAGCGGCACCCCCAGGTGGGCGCAGATCTCGGCAGCCAGGTCGGGATGGGCAGTTCCACTGAAAACGGCGATGTCGCGCACGTTCGCACATCGTAGGGGACGAGGAGCTCGGCGGACGACAGCGGGCCGCAACCGGACGTGACGCAGCTCGCACCGCACCGTCGGTCCGGGTACGGTGCTGCGGTGACCCCCCAGTACGTCGCCGCCATCGACCAGGGCACCACCTCCTCACGGTGCATCGTCTTCGACCACGCCGGGGAGATCGTCGCCGTCGCGCAGCGCGAACACCGGCAGATCTTTCCCCGGCCCGGCTGGGTGGAGCACGACGCCGAGGAGATCTGGGACAACGTCCAGCAGGTCGTCTCCGAGGCGCTGCGGGCCGCCGGCACCGACGCGGCCGGCCTGGCTGCCGTCGGCATCACCAACCAGCGGGAGACCACCGTCGTCTGGGACCGGTCCACCGGCCGCCCGGTGGCCAACGCCATCGTCTGGCAGGACACCCGCACCGGGCCGCTGCTGCGCGAGCTGGCCTCGGCGTACGGCGAGGAGCGATTCCGGGCCCGCACCGGCCTGCCGCTGGCGACCTACTTCGCCGGGCCGAAGCTGCGGTGGCTGCTGGACGAGGTCGACGGTCTGCGCGAGCGCGCCGAGCGCGGCGAGGTCCTCTTCGGCACCATGGACAGCTGGCTGATCTGGAAGCTGACCGGCGAGCACGTCACCGACGTGACGAACGCCAGCCGGACGATGCTGATGGACCTCACCACCCTCGACTGGGCCCCGGACCTCCTGGACGCGATGGGGGTCCCGGCGGCGATGCTGCCCGAGATCCGCTGCTCCGCCGAGGTGTACGGCCACGCCACCGGCGTACTCGCCGGGGTGCCGGTGGCCAGCGCGCTCGGCGACCAGCAGGCCGCCCTGTTCGGGCAGACCTGCTTCCAGCCGGGCGAGGCGAAGTGCACCTACGGCACCGGCAGCTTCCTGCTGCTCAACACCGGTGCCAGCCCGGTCCCGTCGTCGCACGGCCTGCTCACCACGGTCGCCTACCGGATCAAGGACCAACCCCCGGCGTACGCCCTGGAGGGCGCTATCGCCGTCACCGGCTCGCTGGTGCAGTGGCTGCGGGACAACCTCGGGCTGATCTCCACCGCCGCCGAGGTGGAGGAGCTGGCGCGCACCGTGGACGACAACGGCGGTTGCTACGTGGTGCCGGCGTTCTCCGGGCTGTTCGCCCCGCACTGGCGCAGCGACGCCCGCGGGGTGATCGCCGGCCTGACCGGCTACATCACCAAGGGGCACCTGGCGCGGGCGGTGCTGGAGGCGTCGGCGTGGCAGACCCGCGAGGTGGTCGACGCCATGAACGCTGACTCGGATGTGGCGCTGCGCCGGCTGCGGGTGGACGGTGGCATGACCGCCAACGGGCTGCTCATGCAGTTCCTGGCGGACGTGCTCGACGTGCCGGTGGTCCGTTCCCGGATCACCGAGACCACCTGCCTGGGTGCGGCTTACGCGGCCGGGCTGGCGGTCGGTTTCTGGCCGGACCTGGCCACCCTGCGGGCACAGTGGCGCTCCGACGCGCAGTGGGAGCCGGCGATGGCCCCGGAGCTGCGCGAGCAGGAGCTGCGCCAGTGGCACAAGGCCGTACAGCGCACCCTGAACTGGGTGGACTGACCTCAGCGGCCGGTGCGGACTCCCGCCACGAACGCGCGCCAGGCCGTCGGCGCGAAGGTCAGGACGGCACCGGCGCGGTCGGTGGAGTCACGGACCAGCACCTGGCCGGGCAGATTGTCGGCCACCTCGACGCAGGTGTCGCCGCCATTGCCGGATCGGGTCGACACGCGCCACCGAGGGGTGGGGGCGGAGTTCACAGCTCGTTCACCAGCTTTCCGATCAGCTCGACGGACACGCCCGCCGGCAGGGCCTCGCCCAGCAGCGCGTCCCACATCGTCCTGATGGTATCAACGGTGTCGGGCCGGTCGACGATCTGACCGAAGACCCCGTCGACGTAGGTCACCTCGTCGCCGTCGGGCAGCGCGGCCAGCACGAAGCCGCCGGCCAGCCCGGCGTGCGCGCCCACCCCGGCGGGGATCACGTAGAGCCGGATATGGGGCAGGGCGGCCAGCTCGGCCAGCCGTTCCAACTGGGCGAGCTGGACGTCCCGATCGCCGACCACGCGGCGCAGCGCGGCCTCGTCGACGATCGCGGTGAACCGCTTCGGGGCCGGGCCGGTCAGCAGCTCCTGCCGGGCCAGCCGGCCGGCGACCAGTTGGGCGACTCGCTCCGGGGTGTGGGTGCCCTGGGCGCTGAGCACCGCGTGCGCGTATGCCTCGGTCTGGAGCAGGCCCGGCACCAGCGATGGTTGAACGGTGCGGAGAGCGACAGCCTCTGCCTCGATCGCCGGCCACGGCGCGAACCAGGCCGGCGACTCCTGCCGGGCCGCCACCGCCAGCAACTCGGCCAGCAGCCCGCCGGTCTCCAGCGCCGTGTCCGCCGCCTCGGCGAACTGCGGGGTCGGCCGCCGCCGCCCGGTCTCGATCGCCGCGATGGTGGACGGATTCCACCTGATCAGCTCCGCCAGAGCCTCCTGCGAGACGCACGCACCGGCCCGGGCCGCCTTGAGCGCCCTGATCCACATGTCGCCGTTCATCCGACCGCCCCAGACCCCACGAAGAGTGATGGGTCCATCCTCGACGGTGACGTCGGTCAGGTCCAGCAGGTACGGCGAAAGCGCGGTGTCCCGGTCACTCCCAGCGGTTGCCGGTGAGCTTCTCGTAGACGTCGACGTAGCGGGCCCGGGTCGCCTCGACCACCTCGGCCGGCACGTCCGGGGCCGGGGGCTGCTTGTCCCAGCCGCTGCCGGTGGCCCAGTCCCGCACGTACTGCTTGTCGTAGGAGAACTGCACCCGGCCCGGCTGGTACGACTCGGCCGGCCAGAACCGCGACGAGTCGGAGGTGAGCAGCTCGTCGGCGAGGACCAGGGTGCCGTCCGGCGCCCAGCCCAGCTCGATCTTGGTGTCGGCGATCAGGATGCCCCGGTCGGCGGCCAGCTCGGCGCCGCGCCGGTAGATGTCGAGGGTGATCTGCCGCAGTCGCTCGGCGGTGGCCTCGCCCACCTTCGCCACCACGTCGTCGTACGTGATCGGCTCGTCGTGCTCCCCCGCCGGCGCCTTGCTCGACGGCGTGAAGATCGGCTCGGGCAGGATCGACGCCTCGGCGAGCCCGCGCGGGAGGCGTACGCCGGAGACCGCGCCGGTCTGCTCGTACTCCCGTAGCCCGCCGCCGGTGAGGTAGCCGCGGGCGACGCACTCGACCGGGACCATGTCCAGCCGCTGGCAGCGGATCGCCCGCCCGGCGAACTCGGCGGGCACGTCGGTGGCCGAGATGACGTGGTTCGGCACCAGGTCGGCGAGCTGCTCGAACCACCAGAGCGAAAGGGCGGTGAGCAGGCGACCCTTGTCCGGGATCGGCGTCGGCAGCGCCACGTCGTAGATCGAGATGCGGTCCGAGGCCACCAGGATCAGGTCGTCGCCGTCGGCGTAGACGTCCCGGACCTTGCCCGAGTGCAGAAGTTCCACGCGCCCTAGTACACCATGCGACGTCGGTCAGCCCGATTCGACCACCAGCGCGACGGGGTGACCGGACGGACGTTGACACCCTCGTGCGCTGCCTGCGTGAATGGTCCGACCGCTGCCCTCGCAGGTCCAGGAGACCCCCGTGCCCGTTGTACGACCCCCGATCGACCGCCTCGGCGCCGACCCGGGCCGACGCCGACTGCTCGGCGCGCTGCTCGGTGCACCCCTGCTCATGTCAGGTGGGCTCGCCGGATGCAGCGACGGCGCCACCACCTCGACCGAGACGGGGCCGGTCGAGCTGTCGGTCTTCTGGTGGGGCACCGCCAAGCGGGCCGAGATCACCGAGAAGGTGCTGCGGCTCTACTCGGAACGCAACCCCCGGGTCACCTTCCGGGTCACCTGGCAGGGCGCCGAGGGCTACTACGACCGCCTGGCCACCCAGGCGGCGGGTGGGAACGTACCCGACCTGATCCAGATCGACGACGCGATGCTGACCGAGTACGCCCAGCGCCGGATCATCCTCGATCTCAGCGACCGGGTCGCCGACAACCACCTCGACCTGCGGAGCCTGCCGGAGGGGCTGATCCGCTACGGCACTGTCGACGGGCGCACGATGGCGGTGGCCAGCGGGCAGACCCACGTGGGCGTGGTCTTCAACCGGGACCTGCTGCGGGATCTGAAGGTGCCGGAGCCACGCGGCGGGATGACCTGGGCCGAGTACTTCTCCTGGGCGGAGCAGGTCACCGACGCCAGCGACGGCCGGGTGGCCGGCACGATGGACGCGTCGGGCGACTACCGGGCGCTCTGGCTCTGGCTGCGGTCGCAGGGCGGTGAGTTCTACCGGGGCAACCAGATCGGTTTCGGCGCGGACGAACTGATCGCGTGGTTCGAGTTGTGGCAGCGGGCCCGCGCCGGACGGGCCACACCGGGCGGGGCGTTGGTCGAGCAGGCGGACAGCGCGGAGCCGGGTCGGCAACCGGTGGTCACCGGGCTGACCGCCGCGTCCTTCGCCTGGTCCCATCAGCTGCCGGAGCTTCAGCGACTCACCGACGCCGAGCTGGGCCTGACCGGCCTACCGGGGGCACCGGGCGCACAGTGGGCGCGGGCGTCGATGTACTGGGCCGCGTTCCGCGGCACCCGCCACCCGGACGCCGTCATCGACGTGATCAATTTCTTGACCACGAACGGCGAGGCCGGCACCGTGCTGGGCCACGAGCGTGGGCTGAACGCCAGCCTCGCCGTCCGCAGCTACGCCGAGGGCAGCATCACGGACCCGGCCCAGCGACGCGCCGCCGCGTTCGGCGCCAGCATCGCCGACCTGCTCGGGCCGGCGCCGGCGCCACCGCCTCAGGGGCACGCCAAGGTGCGGACCCTGCTGGTCACCGCCGCCGAGCGCATCCGCGTCAAGCGGGACGGCACCCGGGAGGCCACCGCGCGATTCCTGTCCGGGGCCATCGCGGCCCTCGCGGTGTGAGCACCGGCGGCCGGCTCGCGGTGTGAGCACCGGCGGCCGGCTCGCGGGGCCGGCCGCCCAGCCTGGCGTCGCCCGAGGCGGGTGGGTCAGCGGGGCGGACCGCCCCGGCGGTTGCGCATGAGACGCAGCACCAGGAACACGATGATCGCGATCACCACCAGGCAGCAGAGCAGCGGGAGGATCCCGAAGCCGCTGCGGCCGCGTCGCCGGGCCGCCTCCACCACCAGCTCGCCGGTGCCCGTGGACGCCCAGGCCGCGACGGGCACGAAGACCGCCAGCACGGCCCCACCGAGGACCGCGCTGAGCCGGCCCCACCACTTACCGAAGGAAGACATGTGCCCATCCTCGCCGAAGGGCGCAACCTCGGCACGTCGGTCCACGCCGAATCACGGGACCGAGATCGTGGGCAACGTCTCCGCAACGTCACTCTCGTCGCCGCTCTCCTCACCCCGACGGCGGCGCACGGCGCCCCACCGCCACCGGCGACACCCGCCGCCACCGCCACCGGCACCGCGCACCTGTCACGGTCACGCTGATCACGGGCGACCGGACACGCGGCACCGGCCCCCGCGCGGTAGTGCCGGCACGGCGGCACCAAAAAGCCCGACCCCACAGATGGGGTCGGGCTTTTCTCAGTTGTAGCGGGGACAGGATTTGAACCTGCGACCTCTGGGTTATGAGCCCAGCGAGCTACCGAGCTGCTCCACCCCGCGTCGGCCCGTTAAGACTAGCCCATCCGCGCCGACGATGATCAGCGGGGGTCACCGAGCGCCTCCGGGCGATGCCCGCAACGGTGAAAGCCCGCCTCCGGCGAACCGGAGACGGGCTTTCGTTCGTAGCGGGGACAGGATTTGAACCTGCGACCTCTGGGTTATGAGCCCAGCGAGCTACCGAGCTGCTCCACCCCGCGTCGGCTCGATAACCGTAGCGCACCACCCCCGGGCCCCGCAAAACGACATCGGAATCCGCCCGGGGGAGCTACCGGCCACGCCGACGTCAGTCGAGCCAGGCCCGGATGGCGGCGACCGCGCGGCGACTGTCCGCGTCGACCTGGGCCCGCTGGCTGGAGGTGTTCTCCCAACCCTGCTCCCAGAGAATCGTCACCACGTCGCCGATCCGGATCGCCCGGACCAGCCGTACGTCCTCCACGCCGGTCGGATCGCCGTTGACGTCCTGACCTGGGCTGCGCACCTCGAACAGCACCGACTCGTCGCCGTACCCGCTGTCGGCGAGCAGCCGCTGCGTGCTCCGCAACGGCGTGTCGCTGCCCGGCCGCTTCTGCACCGGACAGTCGCGCACCGCCTCCCGCAGCTCGTCCAGCACGTCGTCGGCGCGCCCGGCCCGATAGATGGTGATGGAGTGCGCGTAGGTGCCGTCCGGGACGTACCCCTCACCGGGGTTCTGCGGCAGCTTGTAGATCAGGAGCCGGGTTCGGCGCTGCACCACCGCCTCGCTCGCAAGACGTGCACCGCACAGGCCCGGAAGCGTCTCCAGGTCCCGGAACTCCGGCGCGATGCCGGTCTGGTTGGCCGGCGCGAGCGCGAAGAACGCCCGATCCGGAATGCTGGTCGGCGTACGGGGTGGCGCGCTGGTGGCCCTCGGCAACGCCGACGCCGTACCCGGGGAGCGGCCCGGCGTCGTGGGCGGGACCGGCGGCGACGGTGGCGCGGCTGTCGTGTCCGGCGTCGGTGACACCGGCGGTGACGGGAACGTGGGCGTGCCGGCCGGCGGGGGTACGGTCGTCGTCGCCGGGACGGCAACCACCTGGCTACCGACCGCCACGCCGCCCGCGACCAACGCCACGGCCAGGGCGCCGCCTGTCGCACGCAGACGGGCCCGACGGTCGGCCTGGTGCCGGAGCACGTCCGGGACGGCCAGCGCACGGGTGTCCGCGTCGGCGGCGAGGGACCGGTACATCTCTGACAGTTCACGCGACATCGCTGGCCTCCAGTTCCACGTCGGCGAGATCGGGCAGCAGGGCGGCGAGTCGGGACCGGCCGCGGGAGAGCCAGGACTTCACAGTGCCGACGGGTACGCCCACCTCACGAGCGATCTCGTCGACCGGCATGTCGAACAGGTAGTGCAGAGCCAACGCCTGCCGGTGGGTCGCCGGCACCTGACGCAGCGCCTGGACCAGCAAGACGCTGTCCTCGTTGGGCGGCGCGACCGGCTGTGGGGGCCCGGCGGTCCGCAGCGCGCAGCGCAGGCTGCGCAGCCGCCGCCACCGATCGGTCGCCAACCGGGCCACCACCAGCCGCAGCCAGGCCTCCGGCGCGGGATGCTCGGACAACCGCCCCCACTGTCGCCAGGCCCGGGTGTACGCCTCCTGCACCAGATCCTGCGCCTCGTTGTGGTCACCGGCGACCGCGTAGCCGTACCGCATCATCCGCCGCGCGGTGCTGCGGTAGAAGTCGTCGAAGCTCTGCGCGTCCCTCACGGCTGCTCCCCCTCCGTCCCCACCCCGTTGCACATGAGGACGGTGGAACGTTGTCCCAGGTTGCGGGCCTGCGGCAGGTGTCGGCGAGGTGACAGGCGGGGCGCGTCCGCGGATACGGCGGAGCCCCCGCCGTGCGGACCGTTGCGGTCCGACGACGGGGGCTCCGAGACGACTCCCGGTGGTGGATCAGCCGCCGGCGCTCGGGCTGCCACTCGGGTTGGCGGCCTGCTGCGCCTGCTGGAACGCGGTCAGCGCCTCGTCCAACGTCTTGAGCGCGCGCCCGTACCGCTCGAAGTCGCCGGACGCCTGCGCGGCCCGCACCTCGGTGATCGCGGTCTGCACCCGGTCCGCGGCGGCAGCCAGGTCACCGGTCGGCGGCGGCGTGCTGGCGCCGGCGCTCGGCGTGGGCGTCGGCGTGGCGGACCCGCTCGGCGTGGGCGTCGGCGTCGGGCTCGTCGGGTTGCCCCCGGGCGGCGGAGTCGGCGGCGCGCCCTGCCCGGCCTTCTTACCCTGCTCGACCAACTGCTTGATGCCGTCGTTGATGTTGTCGGCGAGCGCCACGAAGGAGCCACCGTCACCGTACGAGAGCAGCACCTTCTGCAACAGCGGGTACGCGTCCTGCTGGTTGCTCTTCACGTAGACCGGCTCGACGTAGAGCATGCCGTCGGCGAAGGGCAACGAGAGCAGGTTGCCGTACTGCACCTGTGCCTGGTTGCTGGACAGCAGGTTGAGTTGCTGACGGATGTTCGCGTTGTTGGTCATCTGCTGGTGCACCTGGACGGGGCCGGAGATCCGGGTCTGGTCCGGCAACTCCAGCACCTCCAGCCGAGGCTTCCCGTCGACGTACGACCCGGAGATCAGCGCGGCGAGGTTCTGCCGGCCGTTCGGGGTGACCGCCGAGGTGAGCTGGAACCGAGGGCTGTCCTGGCCCGGGAACTGGGTGAAGAGGTAGTACGGAGGCTGCTTCTGGCCGCTGTCCGGAGCGTCCGGCACGTTGGGCACCTGCCAGAAGTCCTGTGCGGAGTAGAAGTCGCCCGGGTTGGTCACGTGGAACTTGGTGAGCAGGTTGCGCTGCACCTTGAACATGTCCGCCGGGTAGCGGAAGTGCTCGTTCAGCTCCACCGGGATGTCCGCCTTCGGCTGGATCAGGTCACCGCCGAACGCCTTGTTCCAGGCCTTGAGCACCGGGTCGGTGTCGTCGTACTCGTAGAGCGTCACGGTGCCGTCGTACGCGTCGACAGTCGCCTTCACCGAGTTGCGCATGTAGTTGACGTTCTCCCGGGCCAGCTGGAACGTGCCCCGGTTGGTCAACTCGTCGGTCGTCTCGGTCTGCAGGTTGACCCGCTCGGCGTACGGGTAGCTGGCCGCCGTCGTGTAGCCGTCGACGATCCACTGCACCCGACCGTCCACCACCGCCGGGTACGGGTCGCCGTCCAGGGTGAGGAACGGCGCGACCTTCTCCACCCGGTCCCGGGGATTGCGCACGTAGAGCAGCTTGGAGTCCTTGTTGACCGCCTCGGAGAGCAGGAAGTTCGACTCCTGCTCCTTGATGGCGTACAGCAGGCGCCGGGTGAACGAGCCGATCTCGACGCCACCCTCGCCGGTGTAGGTGTAGGACTCGCCGCCACCCTCACCGACCGGCCTGTCGAACTCGGCCTTCTTGTTCGGGTCGGACTGCCCGACGATCGCGTAGTCGTCCGCCGCCATCCGCTCGCCGTAGTAGATCCGCGGCTGCTTGGCCGGAATCTGCTCGGTCTGCGAGGAGCACGCCTCCTGGGTCTTCTCGCCGAGGAAGCCGGAGACGAAGAACGGCTGCCCGCCGCAGACCACCTGGTTGGCGGGGGCGGCCACCAGCCCATACCCGTGGGTGTAGACGGTGTGCCGGTTGATCCAGGTGTTCTGCTGGTCGGTCAACTCGCCGTAGTTGATCTCCCGGACGCCGACCACGTAGTCGGAGACCTTGCCGTTCACCCCGTACCTGTCGATGTCCAGCTTGGGGCCGAAGTCGTAGAAGCCACGCACCTGCTGGAGCTGGGTGTACGTCTCGCTGACCAACTGCGGGTCGAGCAGCCGCACGTTGGGCACCACCGACGTGTCGGTGACCAGGCTCGCCGGTGGGGTGAGGTTGTTCGCCGCGTACGGGGTGGTCTGCGTGGCTCCCAGCCCGAACGCCGCCCGCGTCGCGTCGATGCTGCGCTGGATGTACGGCGCTTCCTTGTCCTTCGCGCTCGGCTTGACCTCGAAGGTCTGCACCGCCCAGGGGTAGATGCCGCCGATGGCCACCGCGGAGACGCCGAGCAGCGCCAGCGAGATGCCCGGCCAGACCAGGTTCCGCATCCAGGCGTTGGAGAAGACGATGATCGCGATCGCCACCACGATCGAGATGTAGGCCAGGATCTCCTTCGCCGGCAGCAGCGCGTTGACGTCGGCGTAGCCGGCGCCGTACAGCTTGACGCCCTCGTTGTACTCCAGCAGCATCGCCCGCCGGTCCAACACGTACGCGATGGCCTTCAGCAACACGAAGACAGCGACCAGGCTGCTCAGGTGCGCGCGGGCGGCGTTGCTCATCCGGTCCCCGACACCCTGGAGGCGAACCCCGCCGAACAGGTAGTGCACCGCCAGCGCGCCGATGACCGCCAGCACCACAGCGGTGAAGGCGACGCCGAGCAGGTAACGCCAGAACGGCAACTGGAAGACGTAGAAGCCGATGTCCACCCCGAACTCCGGGTCCTTGATCCCGAAGTCACCGCCGTTGCGGAAGAGCATCCACTGGTTCCACCGGTTCTGCGCGGAGAGACCGGCGAAGAGACCGACCACCGCGGCGGTCAACGCGATCCAGGTGCCGAGTCGCGGGCTGAGCACCATCCGGTAGCGCTCCAGGGTGGCCTGCTCCACCGAGTGCGGGCGCAGCCGCGGACGCAACCGGTGGGCCAGCCACAGGTTGCCGCCGACGATCACCGCCATGCCGAGCCCGACGGCGAGGAACAGCACCAGCCGGGTGAGCAGGACTCCGGTGAAGACCTCGGTGTAGCGGACCTCGTCGAACCACAGCCAGTCGGTCCACGCCTGGACACCCCACCCGAGCAGGGTGAAGAGCACGAACACCCCGACCAGGACGGCGATGGTGACGCGCCCGCGCCGGCTCATCCTCGGAAGGGGGCTGCTGCTACGCATGACCACTGTTGGCTCCGCACGCTCGATGTGATCGGCTCCGACCAGGCACCCAGAGTACGGGGTGATCCTGAACGTGTCGGGGCACGGTCACGTCGGTCAGCAACGGGTCGGCTGACCGCCCCCGCGCAACGTCTCCAGAGCGGTCAATGCCTCGTCCAACGAGCCCACCCGCAACAGCGGCAGATCCGGCTGGGGATTGCGGACCGCCTCGGCACAGTTGTCCGCCGGAACCAGGAACACCTTCGCCCCGGCGCGCTTCGCGCCGACCAGCTTCTGGGCGATCCCACCGATGGGGCCGACAGCGCCCTCGTCGTCGATGGTGCCGGTGCCGGCGATGATCTGCCCACCGGTGAGATCCGCCGGGGTCAGCTTGTCCACGATCCCCAGAGCGAACATGAGACCGGCGCTCGGGCCGCCGATGTCCTCCAGGTCGATGCCGAGCGTGAACGGGTGCGGCTGCTGCTGGTCGATCTCGACACCGATGCGCGGTCGGCCGTCCTGCTCGCGACTCGTCACCGAGACGGTGGCCGGTACGCCGTCGCGGGTGTAGCCGATGGTCAACGCCGTGCCGACGGGCTTGGCCCGGACCAGCTCGGTGACCTTCGCGGCCACCGGCACCGGCTGACCGTCGACCGAGGTGATCACGTCGCCGGCCTTCAGCGCCCCGGCGGCCGGGCCGTCCCCGGACACCGTCTTGATGACCACCTGCACCGGGAAGCCCAGCTCCCGTAGCGCGGCGGTCTCCGCGCTGGTCTGCGACGCCTTGAAGTCCTCGGCGTTACGCTGCTCGACCTGCTCCGTCGACTCCCCGGGCGGGTAGACCAGCTCCCGCGGCACCACCGCCTCGTCGTCGGAGAACCACCCCGCGATCGCTCCCCGCAGCCGCACCGTGGGCTGCACACCCACCGTGGTCAGCCGCAGCTGCCCGGCCGAGGTCGAGGTCTCCCGCCCGGAGATCTGGATGACCTCCTTGCCGTCGGCCGTGCCCAGGGTGTTGACCGTCGGACCGGGCCCGAGCACCACGTACGGGATCGGAACCCGGAGCACCCCGATGCTCAGCAGGGCGGTGAACAGGGCACCGAGCAGGACCGTCAGGCCGCGACGTCTCATGCCGCAGAGCGTACCGACCGGCCGGACGCCGCCCGCCGGATGCGCCACGCGACTTCGCCCTCAGCGCAACGCCAGCGGCGGCTACCAGGGGCGCGGCCCGCGTACCGTAGACGTCGTGCCTGATATTCCGTTCGGTTTCGCGCTCCCGGGTGGGCAACCACCAGACCCCAACGATCCCGCGCAGATGCAGCAGTTCATGTCGCAGATGCAGCACCTGCTCTCCTCGCCGGGCAGCGGGCCGGTCAACTGGGACCTGGCCCGGCAGGTAGCGGCCAGCCAGCTCGCGGCCGCCGGCGACCCGGCGGTGTCACCGTATGAGCGCAACGCGGTCGAGGAGGCGTTGCGCCTGGCCGACCTGTGGTTGGAGCCGGCCTCGGCGTGGCCGTCGGGCATCCAGTCGCCGGTCGCCTGGAACCGCAACGAGTGGATCTTCAAGACGCTGGACGTGTGGCGCAAGCTCTGCGACCCGGTCGCCAGCCGGATGGTCGGCGCGATGGGCGACCTGGTGCCGCCCGAGGCCCGTGCCCAGCTCGGCCCGATGCAGTCGATGGTGGCCACCCTCGGTGGCGCGCTCTTCGGCGGCCAGCTCGGCCAGGCCCTCGGTTCGCTCGCCGCGGAGGTTCTCTCCGCCGGCGACATCGGGCTGCCGCTCGGCCCGGCCGGCACGGCCGCGCTGATCCCGGCCAACATCCGGGCGTACGGCGAGGGCCTGGAGCTTCCCGAGGACGAGGTCCGCCTCTACGTGGCGTTGCGTGAGGCCGCCCACCAGCGGCTCTTCCAGCACGTCCCGTGGCTGCGCGGGCACGTGCTCAGCGCTGTCGAGATGTACGCCTCGGGCATCCGGGTCAACCGGGAGGCGATCGAGGAGGCGATGGGCCGGGTCGACCCGACCGACCCGGAGTCGATGCAGGCGATCGCCCTGGAGGGCATCTTCACTCCGGAGGACAGCCCCGCCCAGAAGGCCTCGCTGGCCCGACTGGAGACCGCGCTCGCCCTGGTCGAGGGCTGGGTGTGCCACGTCGTCGACAGCGCCGCCAGCGACCGGCTGCCCAACGTCGTCCGGCTGGGCGAGGCCTTCCGCCGTCGCCGGGCCGCCGGCGGGCCCGCCGAGCAGACCTTCGCGGCGCTCGTCGGCCTGGAGTTGCGCCCGCGCCGGCTCCGCGAGGCCGCCGCGCTCTGGGCCGCGCTCACCCAGCACCGCGGCATCGAGGGTCGCGACGCCGTCTGGGGGCACCCGGACCTGCTCCCCTCGGACGACGACTTCGCCGATCCGGTCGCCTTCGCCATGAACGACATGGATCTGAGCGAGCTGGACAGCTTCGACTTCACCGCACCCGGTGGGGTCGAGGAGAAGGCCCCCGGCAAGCCCGACGAGACCGACGGCGACGGCGACACCAAGGCGTGAGCCTGGGCCCTGACGCCTGAGCGTCGAACCCGGGCGTCCGCGTGTGTCGCGGGCGCCCGGTGCACACGTCGCCTTCGACGTCTGAACAACACAACCAGGGCCGGCGGGGTTGTCATCGACCTCCGTCGGGACGGACGGGGAATGACCGGTATACCGCTCACCGCACGTCGAGCCGGCGGGCCAGCCTCGTCCTGGGTGCGGACCCACTCGTCCAAGCTGGCCGAGAGCCTGCTGGCCGAGGACTGGCTGGCCAGGGCCGGCTGGTTGGTTGGTGTCAGGCGGGGCGGCCCGTGCCGGAGAGCAGGGCGCGGGTCGCCTCCCACCCTTCGAAGGCCGGGTCCAGCGTGGCCAGGTCGGCCGGGCCGCGCAGCCGTCGCCAACCGGTGGTGACGGCGACGTCCCCGGGTCGGGGGGCACCGGACCGCACCTCCGCCGGCGTCGCCGTGTCCAGGTCCAGTGGGGGCACCCAGCCCGGCACGGGCAGCCGTACCGCCACACCGAGCAGACCCGCGCCACCGCCGTCGACCGGGGCCACCGCAACGGGTCGGGTGGTGAGCGGGCGCAGCAGCTTGCCGACGGTCAGCGCGGGCAGGTCCGGCACGTCGCCGACCAGCACCGCCGCCTGGTCGTAGCCCTCCAGTGCGGCGAACACCGCGTTCGGCGTCGGCTCGGCCACCTCGTACACAGCGGTGCCGGGCCAGACCACCGCGTCGGCCAGGGCCCGGTCGGCCGGGGTGACCGCGACCGCGATCTCCACCTCGTTGAGCGTGGCGAGCAGGTCGATGACGTCTTCCGCGAGCGCTGCCCGCCACTCCGCCGGGTCGACGCCCGGCGGCGACCACTGGACCGGCCCGAGCAACGCCACTACCACCCGTCGTGCCACCCACCGACCCTAGCGCCCCGCCCCGCAGTGTCACCCCATCCGGTCCGGCCCACCTGGCAGAACCCGCCCCAACCCGCCTGACCATCGGCCCAGACCATCGGCCGAGACCATCGGCCCACACCATCGGCACAGACCATCGGCACAGACCATCGGCCCAGACCATCGACCCGGCCAGGAGCGCCCTGACACCACAGGCCCGCATGATCGACTCGACGTCATTGACGTCGCGGTGTCCGAGAGCCGTCGACAGCGCGGTATTCAGGAACACGAGTGGATCGAGGCGCTCAGGTCGACGGGGAGCCCCGAGGGTTCGGCGAGGGCCAGATCAGGTGGAGACCGGAGCACAGGAGGCGGCCGCCACACCTTCGAGGTAGCCCCGCGCGCGCTCCGCCCTGGGGTAGCGGCCGACCAGGGCCCAGAAGCGGGCATTGTGGCTGGGCACGATGAGGTGCGCCAACTCGTGCAGCAGCACGTAGTCGATCACCCAGTCGGGCATCTCCTGGACCCGGTGCGAGATCCGGATGCTGCGGTCGGCGGGAGTGCAGGACCCCCATCGGCCGTTCTGGTTGGTCACCCAGCGGACGCTGGCCGGCACGGCCTTCGAGGCGTACTCGGCGAGGTGGAGGTCGATCAGCCGGGTGGCCCGGGCCAGCAGCTCGGTGTCGGAGCGGGCGAGGCGTCCCTCCCGGGCGGCGAGCCGGGCGAGCATCCGGTCGACCCACTCGCTCTCCTCGGCGCGGGAGAACTGGTCCGGGATGAGGACGACCACCCGCTCACCGTCACGGTACGCGGACACCGTACGTCGTCGGCGCTGGCTGCGCCGCACTTCGACGACCGGCTTGCGCGTCCCCGCCATCACTGGCCCGCGCAGCCTCGGCTACGTGTCACGAAGGAAAGCTAATGCGTACTGACCAGGGGTCCGCAAGAGTCAACCGTGCGACACGCGCCCAGAAAGTGGTGATTGGTCGCCAGGAGTCCGGAAAATTTCTTGACAGCGACGTCGTCGAGCCATCTCGTCACCCTTCGTGAACGCCGATGGCGGCCTTACGCGACGCCTTCTCACCGTAGGTGATCACCGTCCTGGATGCGGCCTCGGGGGGCACCCGCACGGGTGGCTGTGAGGGTTTGGTCGGCGTGTCCCCGCCAAACTGACTTATCCGACCTATTTCGCCGTGCACACTCTCGACGTCGACTTGCTCACAGTGTCGATGCACAGCTGACATGGAACTGCCCAGACCTGGGTAGGGTCCGCGGACCAGCGGTCACGAAGGTGGCCGCGGAGTGAAACCCAGCGCCGGCGCCCCGTGTGGCCCGCCGCCGGGCACCCCCGCCGGGACGGCATCGACCGGCGGACGAGACGAGGAGGGCACCGTGGCCGACCAGGCCCAGACGACCTACAACGGTTACTGCGTGAAGTGCAAGGAGAAGCGGGACTTCGAGGGACACGTCGAGGTCTCGAAGACCGGAATGAACATGGCCAAGGGCAAGTGTCCGGTGTGCGGGACAACAGTGAACCGCATCCTGGGCAAGGCCAAGGTCTGACCCGTACCGCTGACGGGGGCGGGGTGGCCGACGGCCACCCCGCCCCGTCGCCGTCCGGGGGTGCGTTGGGATGTCGGGTGACTGACAGGCGTCCCGGCGGGCTGTGGAAAACCCGCCGAAGCCTGTGGATAACCCTGGACAGAGGGCCGGGCACCTGTGGACAACGATCGACCGAACGCGAAGGTACGGTCACGATCAGCGACCATGAGTCGCATCCCACTGCCCCGCCCCACACTGCTGCCCGGCCTCAACCGGCTCTGGCGGGACCGGCACACCCTCCAACTCGGCGTCGGGCCGGGGCTTGCCGTGCTGCTGGAGCTGGCCAACCCCCGAGCCGCCCACCTGCTCGACCTGATCGACGGCACCCGCAGCGAGCGCACCGTGCTGGCGCAGGCAGCCACCGTCCAGGTCACCGCCCACGAGGCGCGTACGCTGCTCGACGCCCTGCGGACGGCCGGCCTGCTGGTGCCCGCGCACAGCCTGCTCCCCCGTGACCTCGCCGGCCCGGTTCGTGCCCGGCTGACGGCGGAGGCCGGAGCCCTGGCCCTGACCGCTGCCCGACTGCCGGGCACCCCCGCACAGGTCCTGCGGCGGCGGCGGGCCGCCCGGGTCACGCTCACCGGTGCCGGGGCGCTCGGTGCGCCGTTGGCGGTGGCGCTGGCCCAGGCCGGCGTCGGACAGGTCATCCCCCAGCTCACCGGCCCGGTACGCCCCGTCGACCTGGTCGGCACCGGCATCCCCGCCGGCGAGCTGGGCCACCCGCTGACACCTGCCGTACGCGACGCTGTCGGCCGCGTCGCGCCGGGCACCGGCACCCGTCCGGTCCGGGGCGGTCGGGTGGACCTGGTTGTCCACCTCGGCACGGACCGGCCACCCGGGCTGCTCGCCGCCGGCCACGCCCAGCGGCGGCAGCCACACCTGCTGGTCACCCTCCGCGAGGGCGTACCGGTCATCGGGCCGCTGGTCCGCCCACCCGCCGGGCCCTGCCTGCACTGCGTCGAGCTGCACCGGGCCGACCGCGACCCGGACTGGCCGCGGCTCGCCGCCCAGCTCGCCGCCACCGATCCGGTCGCCGCCGGCGCGACCAGCACGGTGTTCACCGCCGTCGGGTACGCGCTGGCCGAGGCGCTGACGCAGCTCGACGGCGGTGAGCCCGAGACGCTGGGTGGCGCCCTGGAGATCACCGGCGCGGGCGGTTTCCGTCGCCGAGGGTGGCCGCCACATCCGGCCTGTGAGTGCTCGCGGGGCCGGGTGTCCGCACCAGCCCGGCCGCAGACCAGCAGCGGAGCCCTCCGGTCGGTAACAATGACCGTGTGACCGACATCCCGCGCCGCGCCGTGTCCCGCACCGCCAAGCTCGCCGCCCTACCGCTCGGCTTCGCCGGCCGGACGGTCCTCGGCATGGGAAAGCGCGTCACCGGGCTCGCCTCCGACGTGATCTCCGCAGAGATCCAGCAACGCACCGCCGAGCAGCTGTTCAGCGTGTTGGGCCAGCTCAAGGGCGGGGCGATGAAGTTCGGTCAGGCGCTGTCGGTCTTCGAGGCGGCGCTGCCGGAGGAGATCGCCGCGCCCTACCGCCAGGCGCTCACGAAGCTCCAGGAGGCGGCGCCACCGCTGCCGGCGGCCAGCGTGCACAAGGTGCTCGCCGAGCAGCTCGGCCCCGACTGGCGGGACCTGTTCGTCGAGTTCAACGACACTCCCGCCGCCGCCGCCAGCATCGGCCAGGTGCACCGGGCGCGGTGGCGAGAGCCGGGCTTCGACGAGACCGGTGCGCCGAACAGCCGCGACGTCGCCGTCAAGATCCAATATCCGGGTGCCGGCGACGCCCTGCTCGCCGACCTCAAGCAGCTCTCCCGACTCGGCGGGATGTTCCGGGCCATCCAGCCCGGCCTGGACGTCAAGCCGCTCCTCACCGAGCTGCGCGAGCGGATCACCGAGGAGTTGGACTACGAGTTGGAGGCCGAGTCGCAGCGCGCCTTCGCCGCCGCGTACGCCGACGACCCGGAGATCTACATCCCGGAGGTGGTCAACTCCGCCCCCCGGGTGCTGGTCACCGAATGGGTGACGGGCACCCCGCTGGCCGACATCATCCGGGAGGGCACCGAGGAGGAGCGGGACGAGGCGGGCCGGTTGATGGCCACCCTGCACCTCTCCGCGCCGCAGCGGGCCGGGCTGCTGCACGCCGACCCGCACCCGGGCAACTTCCGGCTGCTGCCCGACGGCCGACTCGGGGTGATCGACTTCGGTGCGGTGGCCCGGATGCCGGAGGGCACACCGGAGCCGATCGGCCGCATCGCCGCGACGGCCCTGCGCGGGGACGCCGACGAGGTGGTGGCGGGGCTTCGTTCGGAGGGCTTCATCGGCTCCGCCGAGGAGATCGACGCCGAGGGCGTCCTCGACTTCATCCGTCCGATGCTGGAGCCCATCGCGGCGGACGGGTTCCGCTTCACCCGGGCCTGGCTGCGGGCCGAAGCGGGCCGGCTGGCCAGCCCTCGCTCCCCCACGTACCAGCTCAGCAGGCAGCTCAACCTGCCCCCGTCGTACCTGCTGATCCACCGGGTGACGCTCGGGTCGATCGGTGTGCTGTGCCAGTTGGAGGCGAAGGCCCCGTACCGCAGCATCCTGGAACGCTGGCTGCCCGGCTTCGCGCCGGTCGCCTGACGACGTGACGAAGGGCGGGTGCCGGTCGGCACCCGCCCTTCTGCGTGGAGTGGTACTAGAGAACGCCCAGGTCGCGTGCCGTCTGGTTGCGGCTGTTCATGGCGACGGTACGGGCGGATCGGGTTGCCTCAGTGCTCGTGGTGGTACGACCGGCCTGAGGCCGGCGCATTCGAGCCCGGGACAACGCTTCGTTGAGTAGTTGCATCTCGAAGGCTCCACTCGGGACGTTGAACATCGTCTTCTCTCTCACTGCCGGTGTGACACCGGCGTCGTTGGTACGGATCGGGAACATGTCAGGCTGCCAACCGGACCGCGCTACGCACGTCGGACAGCCCACTGGCCGCCAGTCGCGCCTCGGCCTCGACCCGAAGCTCGGCGTCACGGGCGACGTCCTCCTTACGCGGACGGCCACGGGGCCGCTTGCGCGGGACGACCGCGCCACGCTCGAAGATCTCGCCGCCCCAGACGCCCCAGGGCTCCGCTCGCTCAACGGCTCCAGCCAGGCACTCGACGCGCAGCGGGCAGTCCCCGCAGAGCGACTTGGCCAGCTCGAGTTCGGTGGGCGAGTCGGAGAACCACAGGTCGGGGTCGAACTTCCGGCAGGGCAGGTTCGCCTCCAGCTCGACGCTCATGTCGAGGGGGGCCAACGCCAGACTCATCTCCCGGTCACCTCTCTCTCACTTCGATCTCGTGGATCGCATTCCGACGTGCTACGGCGGGCAAAAAATTGAGGCCGCGGATCCCGGTTACGGGTTCCGCGGCCTCGAGGTGAGCCGGTGTCTGATGGTCAGACCGGTTTACCTCGAGGTGGAACGCCGCGGACATCCATGCGCTTCTTGGCGACCTGGATGCCATTGCCCGTGAAGCCACTGGTCCCCTCGATTCCGACGGGCGCGACGGTCAGGGTCAGCTCGGCCTGAACCTGGTGCACCTGCGGAACCGACGGTCGTGCGGTGGCCGTGAGGGCCACCCGGACAGCCGACAGCGGAGCGTGGACAGACGGCATCGCCGACAGACGCTCATAGGTGAAGATCTTCACGGGTGCCACCTCCCTCACGTTCCTCGACTCGACTGAACCAACCCCCGTGAGCAGCCGGAATGGCGCCGCTCGCGTGGTGTGTCCTGAGGCTATTCCTCGCGCCGGGGCGAGGGCAAACGAATTTACGACGAGATTTCGAAAGTTTTCTCCGGGCAGACGTCGTCCACCCCCGCGCCTCCCACCAGCGCCAGCACCGAATCTCCGTAAAGGCCCAGCTTGCGGGGGCCGATGCCGGCGATGGCGATCAGCTCCTCGGACCGCCCGGGCCGCCGCTCGGCCAGCGCGATCAGCGTCGCGTCGGTGAAGACCACGTACGCGGGTACCTTCTGCGCCGCGGCCACCCGCTGCCGCCACTCGCGCAGCCGTTCGTGCAGCTCGTCGTCGATGTCGGACGGGCAGGTGGGGCACCGACCCAGCTTGCGGTCCGGGCCGGCGAGCAGGGTGGCGCCACAGATCCGGCAGGAGACGATCTGGGTCCGCCGCCGTTCGGCGCGGCGGGCCGGACCGGTGCCGCCCGCCGCCCGCTCGGTGCCGCCGGAGCGGTCCAACTGGGGCAGGAACCGCGACGGCCGCCGGGCCCGTCCGCCCGGCGAGCGTGCCGCGGCGTACGACAGCCAGAGCCACTCCCGCGCGCGGGTGATCCCGACGTAGAGCAGCCGGCGCTCCTCCTCGACCTGCTCGACGGTCTTGGCGTACGTGGTGGGCAGGGTGCCCTCGGCGAGACCGATCAGGAACACGGCGTCCCATTCCAGCCCCTTGGCCGAGTGCAGCGACGCGAGGGTCACCCCGTCCACGGTCGGCACGTGCTGCTGGGCCGCGCGGCGGGCCAGCTCCTCGGTGAAGTCGAAGAGGGTGACGGGGCGTTCCACCGACGCGGCCTCGCCGATCGGCACCACCTCGGGGGTGGCCGCGTACTCCTCGGAGAGCTGGACCAGCGCGGACAGCGCCTCCCAGCGTTCGCGGGCGGCGCCGCCGGCCGGGGGCGCGTCCGGGGACCAGCCGACCGCGGTGAGCGCCTCGACGACGGCGGCCGGCAGCGGCGTCTCGCCGGGGATGGAACGGGTGGCGGCGCGCAACGCGACCATCGCCTGGCGCACCTCGGCCCGCTCGAAGAACCGCTCCGCGCCCTGTACGACATACGGCACCGAGGCCTCGGTGAGCGCCTTCTCGTACGCCTCGGACTGCGCGTTGACCCGGAACAGCACGGCGATCTCCTTCGCCGGGGTGCCCGCGTCGATCAGCGCCCGGCAGCGGGCGGCCACGGCGTTGGCCTCGGCCGGCTCGTCGGTGAAGATCCGCAGGTCCGGTTCGGGGCCGGGTGGGCGCTGCCCGCTCAACTCCAGGCGCAGCCGCGCCTCGGTGCCCCGCGCCTGGGAGATCACCGCGTTGGCCAGCCCGACCACCTGCGGGGTGGAGCGGTAGTCGCGGACCAGCCGGACCACTGTGGCGTTGCGGTGCCGGCGCGGGAAGTCGACCAGGTACGCCGAGGTCGCCCCGGTGAACGAGTAGATCGTCTGGCTGGCGTCGCCGACCACCGTCAGGTCGTCGCGGCCGCCGAGCCAGGCGTCGAGCAGCCGCTGCTGGAGTGGGTTGACGTCCTGGTACTCGTCGACGACGAAGTGCCGGTACTGGCCACGGACCTGCTCGCCGACGTCCGGGTGCTCCTCGATGCCCCACACCGCGGCCCGCAGCATGTCCTCGAAGTCGATCACCCCGTTCGACCGCTTGAGCTGCTCGTACGCGGTGAACACGTCGGCCACCTTCGCCGGCTCGTGCGGGGTGTCGCGCAACGCCCGGGCGGCGGACACCACGTAGTCCGCCGGCTCGACCAGCGACGACTTCGCCCACTCGATCTCGCCGGCCAGGTCGCGGGCGGCGGCACGGTCGGCCCGCAGGCCGACCCGGGCCGCGGCGAGGGTGACGAGCCGCACCTTGCTGTCCAGCAGCTCGGGCATGGCGCGACCGGCCAGTAGTCGGGGCGCGAAGTACCGCACCTGCCGCAACGCGGCCGCGTGGAACGTCCGCGCCTGGACACCCTGCGCCCCGAGCAGAGTGAGTCGGTGTCGCATCTCGGCGGCGGCGCGGGCGGTGAAGGTGACCGCGAGGACATGCCGGGGGGATATCTGCCCGCTGAGCGCCCGGTGGGCGATCCGGGAGGTGATCGCCCGGGTCTTGCCGGTGCCCGCGCCGGCCAGGATGCAGACCGGGCCGGCGGGAGCGGTCACGGCGGAGCGTTGCTCCGGGTCCAGCCCGGCGAGCACCTGTTCCGACGCTGAGTGAACCACCACAACCAGGAATCATCTCAGCTACCCGCAGCGTTGCAGCGAACAGCCTCGGCTTGATCGGCAAGCCGCGGCTGGAGGAGTTGGAGGATCCGACGATGTTGACGATGTATTCCACCCCCTGGTGCGGCTACTGCCACCGGCTGAAGTCGCAGCTCGACCGGGAGGGCATCGGTTACGAGGTGGTCGACATCGAGCAGGACCCGAAGGCCGCGGAGTTCGTGATGAGCGTCAACGGCGGCAACCAGACGGTGCCGACCCTGCGCTTCGACGACGGCAGCGCCCTGACGAATCCCTCGATCAACCAGGTCAAGCAGCACCTCGAGTCCCTCTCCGCCTGACCGGTCACGCCACGTCGACGAGCGGTCGCCCCCAACCCGGGGCGGCCGCTCGTCGGGTGTCCGGACGGTTCAGCGTGGCGAGGGCCGGTGGGCGCCGGACCGACCGGCGGCGTCCTCGGCCGGTCGGCGGGGCGTCGGGAGCACCGGACGGGTCGGCTTCGGCCGGCGGGCGCCGGCCGGGGTGCTCAGGTGCCGGCCCCGCCAGAGGTAGGTGCCGGCGACCAGGGTGGCCAGCCCGACCAGCGCGAACAGCACCCGGTAGTCAAGGAACCCGACCAGCAGGGCGCCCGCCCCGATGGAGAACGCCTGTGGCCCGCTGACCACCGCCTGGGTGGCCGCGGCGACCCGACCGACGAGCGTGGGCGGGGTCCGACGCTGGATCAGCGTGTGCAGGCCGACCATCGTCAGCGGGATCGAGACGCCGGCCAGCAGCACGGCCGCGAAGCCGAGCCGGATGTCGGGGTACGCGAGCGCCAGCGCGGCCGGGGAGAAGAAGGCGACCCCGGCGGCCAGTGTGCCGACCTCGCCGAGCCTACGGATCAGCGCCGGTGAGCAGAGCCCGCCGAGCAGCCCGCCCACGCCCTGCACGGTGACCAGCACGCCGACGAACGCGGCGTCCCGGTTCAGCCCCTGGTCGACGTAGGCGAAGATGAGCGACTCGCTGAAGCCCATCACCAGTGAGCCCAGCCCATACCCGAGCAGGGCCCGACGCAGGGCCGGCTCGCCGGCCAGGTGCCGCAGACCGGCGCCCATCTCGGCCGGCCAGCGCAGCCGCACGGTCGGCGGCACCTGCCGGGGAGCGGGCAGGGCGGTGACCACCACCGCGGCGGTCAGAAATCCGACGACCCCGATCCCGGCCAACGCCCACCCGCCGAGCGCCGCGTAGAGCGCCGCGCCGGCCAGTGGGCCGATCAACCGCATCCCCTGGCGTACGGTCTGCAACAGGCCGTTCGCCTCGGCCAGCAGCTCGACCGGCACCAACTCCCGGATGAGTCCGCTGAGCGCCGCACCGAGCGTGATGGACGACAGTCCGTACAGGGCAGCCACCAGGTAGACGACCCAGACGTCCCCCGCGTCCCGGACGGTGAACAGGGGGGTGAGCAGGGCGGCGGTGACCACGTTCGCGGCCACGAAGAACGGCCGGCGCGGGTACCTGTCGACGAACCAGCCGATCAGCGGCGCCAGCATCATCGGCGCGATGACGGCGAAGATGGTCGCGCCGGCCAGCCCGTTCGAACCGGTCAGATCCTTGACCCAGATGGCGAGCGCGAGCAGCAGGATCGACTCGGCGGTCATGCTGGCCAGCAGGCCGCCGAAGAGCAGACGGAAGTCGGGGCGGCGCAGGACGGTGCGCATGGGGTCCCTCCGGCGGGATGGCGTGCCCACTGTGGGCGAGGTCGACGGGCCGCGACCGCGGGTCCGTCGTCATCTGGCATTCCCGTGGTCCGATTTTCGTAAGACACGCCCCCGCCGGGAACCTCCGACGTCGGCCGCGCCGTCCATACTGACCGTGGGGGGCGAATTTCATACAGTTACCGTCGCGTCTGCGGCGGTCGACGGGAAAGAGGACACTGTGCCTCCTGCCGCACCCAGCCCGATCCTGCGTCGTCGCCGGTTGGGCGTCGAGTTGCGTCGCCTGCGGGAAGCTGCGGGCCTGACCGGTGACCAGGTAATCGAGCGTATCGGTTGGGCCTCCGCGTCCAAATTGTCGCGACTGGAGAATGGCCGCAGCCGACCGGACCCGCAGGACGTCGGCGACCTGCTTGATCTCTACGGCGCCGACCAGGCGGTGCACGACGAGTTGCTCGGCATCACCAGCGAGGCCGGCGACATGCGCGGCTGGCTGAAGAACTTCCCGGTGATGACGCAGCAGCAGCGCAGCTGGGCCGAGTTGGAGGCGGGCTGCGCGGAGATCTCCGAGTACAACCCCACGTTGGTGCCCGGCCTGCTGCAGACCCCGGGCTATGCGCAGGTCCGGATCGTCTCGGCCCGGCAGGTGGGCGAGGGCGCGGGCGAACCGGAGCCCGACGACGAGCCGGACACCGAGGTGCAGGCGCGGCTGGCCCGCCAGTCGCTGCTGACCCGTGAGCCGTACGCGCCCCGCTACACGGCCGTGCTGGAGGAGGCGGCGCTCGGCCGTCGCGCCGGGCCACCCGAGGTGCTGCACGAGCAGTTGCTCCAGCTCTGCGAGTTGGCCCTGCTGCCCAACGTCACGCTGCACGTGCTGCTGCGGGACACCCAGATCGGCAACTGGTACCTCCCGCCGACCGCGTTCTCGGTCTACCGGTTCGCCGATCCCCTCGATCCGGAGACGCTCGCGATCGAAGGTGGCTTCACCGATGTCATGTCGACCGAGGCAATCACGCTAAATCGCTATAAAGTGGTGTTCGAGTGGCTATGCACGGCGGCACTAAACGCCTCGGACACCCTCTCCTGGCTGATCGAGGCGACGGGACGGCTGACCGAGGCGGTGCCCCCATCCACAGTGGCGTTCGGGCCGGCAACGGCGCCGACCCAACGCCGCCGGGATTCGGGGCGGCTGACGGACCGGTGATCCACGGGGGACCCTCCGTCGGGACGTGCGGCACCACTCGTCCCATCGGATCGCTTCACATCAGGAGCAGAACCATGAACGACATCCACAACACGCCGTCCGTCTCCGCCCACTCGTTGGCGGATGCCCCGTGGCGTACCAGCACGCGCAGCCAGACCTCAAACTGCGTGGAGGTCGCCCCGCTCGGCACCGGCCCGTCGGCCGTCGCGCTGCGGGACAGCAAGGACCGCGGCGGTCCGGTGCTGCTGTTCAACCGCGCGGGATGGCTCGGTTTCATCAGCGGTGCCAAGAAGGGACAGTTCGACCTGAACTGATCCGGTGACTGGTGCGGGGCCGTCGGCGTGCTGCCGGCGGCCCCGTCGTCGTACCGGCCCACCGACCCCGCTGAGCAGCATCCGCCGATCGGACGACGCTCGGAACTGATAGGCGCGTTTCAGTTGCTGGGACGAACACGGGGCGTAACATGGCCCTCGGGTACGTGGAACTTCCACCGAATCTCACTCGTCGCGGTTCATCCGGAGACCCTCATGCGGTTCCTGATCGTTCGCACCGACATCCGCGCCGTCGCCGACGGGGACATCGCCGCTGCCTGGGCAGATGGCCACCGCCTTCGCGACGAGACGACCGCGCCCGAGCCGCGACGGCAGATCGTGCACGCCGAGGACCGGGACGCCGCGCTCCTGCTGGCCCGCGCCCTCGCCACGGTCGGCGCGGTCCGCGCCGGTAAGCAACGGGTCAAGGTTCTGCCGCTGGCCGAACCCCGAGCCGCCTTCCGACACAGACCCGGGCCCACCGGCACCTGACTCGACAAGACGTCCGTCGTGGTCGGACCGGCTCCCCCGCCGCGTTTCTCGCACCCACCGACCACGACGGCACGTGTTCCCGGCCCGTGACCGTCGCGGCAACGGCGGCCACGGGTCGGGACCGCGCCTCACCTGTCGGCGTCCACCCAACCGTCCAGCCAGCGGTGGATGAGGAACAACGCGATGGACGACGGCGGCGGCAGGATCAACTGCGCTCCGTCGCCCACGTCGACCGTCTTCCCGGCCAGGGCCGCCCCGACCTCGCGACGCGAGAACCACCTGGCGTACGCGATCTCGGACGGATCGACCCGCACCGGGTCGTCCGGGTTGGCGGTGGCCAGGAAACCCAGCATCAGTGAGCCCGGGAACGGCCATGCCTGGCTGCCCACGTACCCGATGCGCCCGACCCCGACGCCCACCTCCTCGCGGACCTCGCGCAGGACGGCGGCCTCGGCCGACTCGCCCGGCTCCACGTAACCGGCCAGGCAGGAGTAACGCCGGCCGCCGGGAGTGCCCGGCCAACTGGCGTTGTTGCCGAGCAGACAACGCCCGTCCGGGCCGGTCACGTCGTCGTGCACCAGGACGATCATCGCCGGGTCGGTACGCGGCCAGATCCGCCCGCCGTTGCGGTCCACCCGCGACCAACCGGCCTCGTCCATCGCGGTCGGCGCACCGGTGCTCGCCGAGTAGCCGTGCCGGGTGTGCCAGTTGAGCAGCGCCAACGCGGTGGTGAAGATGCCCGCCTCGCGGTCGGCCAGCAGGTGACCCACCTCGCGCAGGTTGACCTTCCGGGTCCCCGGTACCGCCGGCAGTGGCGCGTCGAGGGCGAAGACCGGAACCCCGTCCGGCTCGACACCGAGGAACATCGCCGTCGACTCGGAACCGGCCGGCGCGTCGGACGCACCGAACAGCACCAACGTCGGAGGCGACGTGTCGGTGCGGGCCAACGTCCGACCGCCGTCGGTCGAGTCGAGCAGCAACACCCGGGCACGCAGCCACGCCTCGGTCAGCCACTGCGCGTCACCCCGCCGGTGTGCCGCCCGATCCAGCGTGGACCGCGCCAACGGCGGGGCCGCCTCCCCACTCACGCCGGCGCTCCGCTGCCGGGCCCGATCGGTCGCTCGCTCACGCTGCTGGCTCGGTGTGGACAGTGGTCAGCGCGGCCAGCCCCGGGGTCACCCGCTCCGCGTCACCGAGCACCACCACCGCCGCCCGGGTCGGGGCCAGGTACCGGGCGGCCACCCGCGCGACGTCGTCGATGCTCGCCTTCGCCAACCTCGCCGCGTACTCGGCGAGGAAGTCCAGGCGCAGCCCGTTGCCCGCGTACGCGCTGGTCAGCGCCGCCAACCCGGCCTGCGTGGACATGCCGAGCTGGAGGGTGCCCAGGGCGTACTGCCGGGCCTGCTCCAACTCCTCGGGCTTGGGCGGCAGTGACGCCAACCGACCCAACTCGTACGTGGTCTCCAGCAGGGCCGGGCCGGTGACCTCGGTGGCCACCTCGGCGGAGGCGACCAGCACCGACCCGGCGACGGAGTGCTCGATGCCGGAGTGCGGGCCGTACGTGTAGCCCTTGTCCTCGCGGATGTTCTCCACCCAGCGGGAGGAGAAGTAGCCGCCGAAGATCAGGTTGGCCAGTTGCAGCGGCGCGTGGTCCGGGTCGGTGCGGGACACCGCCGGGAGCGCGATCCGCAGCGACGACTGCACCGAGCCGGGCCGGTCGACGAGCAGCAGCGGCCCCGGCTCCAGCGGTGGGGTGGCCGGCAGGTCGGCGACCCGTCCGGCGCCGACCCAACCGCCGAGCGCCCGCTCGGCGGCGTCCAGTGCCTTCTCCGGCTGCACGTCGCCGACCAGCACCAACTGCGCGCCGGCCGGGTGGACCCGTTCGGCGTGCAGGGTGCGCAGCGCCGCCGGTCGGACGGCGCGGATCTGGCCCGGCTCCGGGGTCTGCGTCGCGTACGGGTGACGGCCGTAGATCCGCTTCAGCAGCGCCTCCCGGGCCAGGTGCGCCGGCTGACTCTGTGCCACCTGGATCCGGTCGACCAGGCGGTCCCGTTCGGTGGCGACCTCGTCGCTCGGGTAGTTGGCGCTGGTCAGCACGTCGGCCAGCAGCTCCAGCATCCGGTCCAGGCCGGTGACCAGCCCGGCGCCGGAGAGCATCAGCCGGTCCGGGTCGACGCCCGCGGAGAGCCCACCGCCCACCTTCTGCAACTCGGCGGCGAGCTGCACGCTCGTCATCGACTCGGTGCCGGAGAGCATCGTCTGCGAGAGCATCGCGCCCCGGGCCAGGTGGACCCGCCCGAACGGCACCCAGAGCCGCATCTCGACCAGGGGCACGGCGGGCCGGCGTACGGCGATCACGGTGAGGCCGTTGCGCAGCGTGCGCTCGGCCTGCTTGGGCACCTTGAGCTTGCGGGTCGGCCCCAGCGGGGGCAACGTGCGCGGCGCGGCGGCGACAGTCCCGGTCATCGGGCACCTCCGGCGATGACCTCGATCGCGGCCCGACGCTCCGGCCGCAGGGTGGCGGCGGCGGCCCGGACCTGCTCCTCGGTGACCTCACCGACCAACCGTGGCAGCTCGTTGAGCAGGCCCGGTTCGCCGCGCTGCTGTTCCAGCACGGCCATCCGCAGCGCGCGGCCGAGCACCGCGTCGGTGTCGCGCAGCAGGTGCGTCGCCATGCGGGCCTGAGTGCGGGCCAGCTCACCGTCGGTCAGCCCGTCGGTGGCGAGGCGGTCCAGCTCCTCGTCGATGGTGCGCAGCACCTTGTCCACGTCGCCTCCGGGCGGCAGGTGCGCCTGCAACAGCAGGGCGGTGGGGTCACGGACGTCGAACGGGTCGCCCATGAAGCCGAGGTATCCACCGAGGCTGGTCACCATGCGGTCGCGCTGCACGAGTCGTTCGACCAGCCGCGAGGCGTCGCCGTCGGTGAGCACCTCGGCCAGCACCACGTACGGCAGGTAGCCGGCGAAGTCGCTGATCGGGTCGGGCACCCGCCAGGCGCCGGCCACCGCCGGCAGCGGAGCCAGGGCATCGGTGTATGAGGTGCGCCGCTCCGCGGTCAGGTCGGGCTCGGTGAAGTCGGGTCGTTTCGGCGCCAGCCGGGCCGGCACGTCCCCGAAGTGCCTGGTGACGAGCTCGGTCGCCTCGGCCACGTCGATGTCGCCGCTGACGGCCAGGACCGCGTTGCCGCTGGCGTAGTAGCGGCGGAAGAAGTCCGCGGCGTCGGCGACGGTCGCCGACTCCAGGTCGTCGAAGGAGCCGTAGCCGTCGTGCGCGTTCGGGAACGTGTCGAACATGACCGGTGGGAGGGTCAGCCAGGGGAAGCCGCCGTACGGCCGGTTGAGGACGTTGACCCGGATCTCCTCCTTGACCACGTCGACCTGGTTGCGCAGGTTCTCCTCGGTCAGCCGGGGGCCGCGCATCCGGTCCGCCTCCAGGAACAGCGCGCGTTCCAGCGCGTTGCTCGGCAGCGTCTCGAAGTAGTCGGTGTAGTCCAGGTGGGTGGACCCGTTGAAGGTGCCGCCGGCTCCCTGCACGTGCCGGAAGTGGGCCAGCTTCTCCAGGTTCTCCGAGCCCTGGAACATCAGGTGTTCGAAGAGGTGGGCGAAGCCGGTGCGGCCCTCCGGCTCGGAGCGGATGCCGACGTCGTAGACCACCGCCACCCCGATCACCGGGGCACTGCGATCAGGGGTGAGCACCACCCGCAGGCCGTTGTCGAGGGTGAACCGCTCGACCGGATACTTCGTCGCTGGAATTCTGGATCTCCGCGCCACGGGATCGACCCTAGCGCGTCGGCACCCTCACCACCTGCGACCTCCCCGGAGCCGCCGCGACCGGGGTGGCCAGGCCACCGCCGTCGACGCGGTGGCGGCTCCGGCGACGTCGAAGGGCCGACCGGCCCCGGCGCGGTGGAGCACCTCGATGCCCTCGCCAGGAACCAGTGGAGGTCGTCGCGGAGGTGCCTCTCCGGTCGATCACCGCGCGCTGGACACCCTAGCAAACTGGTAGGAAATACCGACATGACCGAGACGCGAATCCCGTCATGTGGATGGGCCTTGACGCTGACCGAAGCCTGGCCCAGTCTTCCTACCAACTAAGTAGGAATACTGCGGATTGGATGGACGATGAGACGGTCCCCCCTGCGCCGGATGGTCACTCTGGCCACCCTCACCGTGGTCGGCGCGGCGACCCTGGGCAGCACTGCCGCGTGCGGCGACGACGACGGCAACGGCGCGAGCGGAAGCTCCGGCCCGGTGACGCTGCGCCTCGGCTACTTCCCCAACATCACCCACGCGCCGGCGGTCGTCGGCGTGGAGAAGGGCATCTTCGCCGAGAAGCTCGGCGCGAACGTCAAGCTGGACCCGAAGACCTTCAACGCCGGGCCGGCCGCCATCGAGGCCGTCTTCTCCGGCGCGCTGGACGCCACCTACATCGGTCCGAACCCGACGGTGAACGCCTTCTCCAAGTCCAAGGGTGAGGCCGTCCGGGTCGTCTCCGGCGCGGCCTCCGGCGGTGTCGCCCTGGTGGTCAAGCCCGCCATCAACGGCGTACCGGACCTGAAGGGCAAGAAGATCGCCACCCCGCAGCTGGGCAACACCCAGGACGTCGCGATCCGCTACTGGCTCAAGCAGCAGGGGCTGACCACCACGAAGGAGGGTGGCGGCGATGTCAAGATCGTGCCGCAGGAGAACGCCCAGACGATCGAGACGTTCAACAGCGGCGCGATCGACGGCGCCTGGGTGCCCGAACCGTTCGTCTCCCGCCTGGTCAACGCCGGTGGCAAGGTGCTCGTCGACGAGCGCGACCTGTGGCCGGACAGGAAGTTCGTCATCACCAACCTGCTGGTCAGCACGAAGTTCCTCAAGGCGCACCCGGACGTCGTGCAGAAGCTGGTCGACGGCCAGGTCGCCGCGAACGAGTTCGTCAACAGCAAGCCCGAGGAGGCCCAGCAGGCCATCTCCGACGCGATCGGGAAGATCACCGGGAAGCCGCTGGACCTGAAGCTCATCAAGCAGGCATGGCCGACGTTGGAGTTCACCAACGACCCGATCGCGACCTCGCTCAAGGCCGGCCTCGACCACGCCGTCGACGTCAAGCTGACCGAACCGGTCGACCTCGACGGTCTGTACGACCTGAAATACCTCAACAACGCGCTCAAGGCCGCCGGCAAGCCCGAGGTCGTCCAGCCATGACGTCGACCACGACGACGCCGCAGAGCGCGACCACAGCGGTCGCGCTCTCCGGCGTGACCAAGGTGTACGGGCGCGGCGCGAACGCCGTACTGGCCCTCGACGGTGTGTCGCTGGACGTCGCGCCCGGCGAGTTCGTCTGCCTGGTCGGTGCCTCCGGCTGCGGCAAGAGCACCCTGCTGAACCTGGTCGCCGGGCTGGACCGGCCCAGCGGCGGGCAGATCACGCTCGACGGTGACACCAACCCGGGGCTGATGTTCCAGGAGCCGGCGCTCTTCCCCTGGCTGACCGTCGACGGCAACGTGGAGGTGCCGCTGAAGCTGCGCCGACTGCCCCGGGCCGCGCGGCGCGAGCGGGTCGCCGAACTGCTGCGTACGGTGCACCTGGCCGACTTCGGCCGCAAGCGCCCCCACGAGCTCTCCGGCGGAATGCGCCAACGCGTCGCGCTGGCCCGCACGTTGGCCCTGGACACCCCGGTGCTGTTGATGGACGAGCCGTTCGGCGCGTTGGACGCGATGACCCGGGACATCCTGCACGACGAGCTGGAACGCATCTGGTCCGAACGCAAGCTCTCGGTGCTCTTCGTGACGCACAACGTCCGCGAGGCCGCCCGGCTGGCCGACCGCATCATCCTGCTCTCCAGCCGCCCCGGCCGGATCATCTACTCCACCGAGGTGGACATCCCGCGCCCCCGACGGATCGACTCCCCCGAGGTCGCCGCCATCGCCGCCGAGGTCACCGAGCGGCTCCGTACGGAGGTGGGCCGCCATGGCCAATGACACGCTGACCAGTGCCGCGCGTACCGACGCGCAGATCTCCGGCCTGGACGCGCTGGAGATCGCCGGGCGGGACACGGAGGTCACCCGAGGTGCCCGGATCTGGGCGGCCACCTGGCCGAAGTTGGCGGCGCTGGCCATCGCCGTCGCCGCCTGGCAGGTGGTGGTCTGGTCGGGCTGGAAGCCGCCGTACTCCCTGCCCGGGCCGCTGGAGGTCGGCCGTGAGCTGGTCGCCCAGGCCCAGGGCCCGCAGCTCTGGGAGGGTCTGCTCACCACCCTGCGGCGGGCTGCCGTCGGCTACGTCTTCTCGGTCGCCGTCGGCCTGCTGCTGGGGTTGGCGGTGGCCCGCTCGAAGGTGCTCCGCGCCGCCATCGGCTCGATGATCACCGCGTTGCAGACCATGCCGTCGATCGCCTGGTTCCCACTGGCCATCCTGCTGTTCGAGCTGAGCGAGAAGGCGATCTTCTTCGTGGTGGTGCTCGGCGCCGCGCCGTCCATCGCCAACGGGGTGATCTCCGGTGTGGACTACGTGCCGCCGCTGCTGCTGCGTGCCGGTCGCAACCTGGGCGCCCGAGGGCTCAACCTGTACCGGTACGTCATCGCGCCGGCCGCCCTGCCGGCGATCGTCGCCGGGCTCAAGCAGGGGTGGGCGTTCTCCTGGCGCAGCCTGATGGCCGGTGAGCTGATCGTGGTCGGCATCTCGCAGACCTCGCTCGGCGCACAGCTGACCTACTCCAGAGAGTTGTCCGACGCGCCCTGGCTGCTCTCCACGATGATCGTCATCCTGGTGCTCGGTCTCGGGGTGGACGCCGCCTTCGGCGCGGCCGACACGGCGATCCGGCGGCGCTGGGGCGTGCTCGACCAGGCGGGCAACTGAACCCGTGTACGTCTCCGCGCGCAGCGACTACGCGCTCCGGGCGATGCTCGCCGTCGCCGCCGCTCGTGTCGGCGACGGCGAGGACGGCGAGCTGGTGAAGGCCGCCGGCCTGGCCGAGGCGCAGGACATCCCGCTCAGCTTCCTTCAGGGCATCCTGCTCGACCTGCGTCGGGCCGGACTGCTGCACAGTCATCGCGGCGCCGACGGCGGTTACGCGTTGACCCGTCCACCGGACGAGATCACGGTCGGGGACGTGTTACGGGCGGTCGGCGGGTCGCTCACCACGGTGCGCGGTCTGCCAGCCGAGCGCGCCGGCTACCACGGGGTGGCCGCCGGCCTGACCGACGTCTGGTTGGCGGTGCACGGGGCGATCGCCACAGTGGTCGACAGCACCAGCCTGGCCGACCTGCTCACCCACGCTCCCACGACCACGTGAGCCAGGAAGGCGGTGTGGTCGGGTCGGTGCCCCGCCGACCCGACCACACCTCGTACCGATCCTGACCGGGCCTGCCCCTCCGCCGGCGCCGGTCGGCCGGTCGCTGCTCAACCCACGTGTGCGACAGCCGAGCCGGGGCCCTGGTCACCGGGGCCGCGCAGCTCCACCAGACCCGCGGGAGCGTTACCCGCCGAGGTGGCGTGCCAGGGCGCGAAGGCCGCGACCATGGCGAGCAGCAGCCCGGCGAGCGCGACCGCGACCACCAGGATCAGTTCCCGCAGTGCGCCCGAGCCGGCTTCGCCCGCCATGGCCACCCCTCCCTGCCGGGCCCCCCGCCCGACATCCCCCGGTGGTCAGCCTCGACCACTCACAGCCGGCACACAGTCGGCCAGCCGACCAAGGCGAGGCTGATTACCGACTCAGACGAGCGGTCGGACAGCGCGGCCGATCGGCCACCTCACCACCACGGCGGGACCGGCGTCCCGCAGCATCGGCCGGACCCACCAACGCGACCGACCCGCCCAGCCGAAGCGGGGCGGGTCGGTCGAGGCGCGGAAGATCAGGCGGTACGGGGACGGCGCGGGCGGCGGGACCGACCCGACGTCCGGTGCGCCGGGCGGGCACCACCGTCGGCGGCCGAGCCACCTGAGGTGCGGGCCCGGGCGGTCTGCGCCGGCGGGGCGGCGATGGTCACCGGCACACCGGACGGCTCGCGGGCACCGGTCACCCGGGCCAACGCCTCACCGTCGGCGCGCACCTGGACCGACTCGGGCCGGATGCCGGCGGTGGCCATCAACCGGGACACGTCCCGGCGCTGCTCGGGCAGGACCAGCGTGACCACAGTGCCGGACTCACCGGCCCGGGCGGTACGACCACCGCGGTGCAGGTAGTCCTTCGCCTCGGTCGGCGGGTCCACGTTGACCACCATGTCCAGGCCGTCCACGTGGATGCCCCGGGCCGCCACGTCGGTGGCGACCAGCGCGGTCACCTGGCCGTTGCGGAACTGCTCCAGGATCCGGGTGCGCTGCGGCTGCGACTTGCCACCGTGCAGCGCGGCCGCGCGTACCCCCTTGGACAGCAACTGGCGGGCCAGGCGGTCGGCGCGGTGCTTGGTGCCCATGAACAGGATGGTGCGGCCCTCGCGGGCGGCGATCCGGGTCAGCGCGTCGGGCTTGTCCAGCGCGTCGACGTGCAACACGTGGTGGGTCATCGCGGTGACGGTGGCGGTGCCCGGGTCGACCGAGTGGGTGACCGGGTTGCTCAGGAAGCGACGGACCAGCCGGTCGACGCCACCGTCCAGGGTGGCCGAGAAGAGCATCCGCTGCCCCTGCGGCGCGACCTGCTCCAACAGCTTGGTGACCTGCGGCAGGAAGCCCATGTCGGCCATCTGGTCGGCCTCGTCCAGCACGGTGATCTCGACCTGGTCGAGCCGGGCGTCGCCGCGGTTGATCAGGTCGTGCAGCCGGCCAGGGGTGGCGACGACAACCTCGGCGCCGGCACGCAGGGCGTCCGCCTGCCGCTGCAACGACAGCCCGCCGACGACGGTGGCGCACCGCAGCCCGACGGCACGCGCGTACGGGGCGAGCGCCGTGGTGACCTGCTGGGCCAGTTCGCGGGTCGGCACCAGCACCAGGGCGAGCGGGCGGCCCGGACGGGCCTTACGACCGGCGGTGCGCGACAGCAGCGGAAGCCCGAAGGCGAGGGTCTTGCCGGAGCCGGTACGACCCCGGCCCAGCACGTCCCGGCCGGCGAGCGAGTCGGGCAGCGTCGCCGACTGGATCGGGAACGGCTCGGTGATGCCCTGCGCGGTCAACGCGGTGAGCAACGCCGGAGCCAGGCCGGTATGTGCGAAAGAAGAAACAGCTGTGGTCATGCGGAAGCCTTCCTCGACGCGGCACGTGTCGAGGGAGGGCGCCGACGTCGGCGCTGTCACCGGCGGCAGGAAGGCAGCCAGGACTCACAAGCACGAACCGATTGGAGTACGGGCCGGCCCGCCACCGGGCCGCCGCCTGCGTCGGCAGGCGGCGGCGAGGCGGGCCGGTCCCGTCACCGTCACACCCGGAGGGCGCGACAGGTAATGCTGACCGATCCGAAGATCAGAGCGGGCGGATGTTCTCCGCCTGCGGGCCCTTCTGGCCCTGGGTCACCTCGAACTCGACCCGCTGGTTCTCGTCCAGGCTCCGGTAGCCGGAGGACTGGATCGCCGAGAAGTGGGCGAAGACGTCAGCGCCGCCGCCGTCCGGGGTGATGAAGCCGAAGCCCTTGTCAGCGTTGAACCACTTCACGGTGCCAATAGCCATGTGTTTCGTCTCCTTGACGGAACGTCGGACCCGCACTTGTTGCGTGCCCGAAGAGGAGCGCTCCGCGCGGGGATGCGCGAATCGCCTGTCGCTTCTGGTCGCCCCGCCCGGAGAACTCCGGACACAACAAAGAGCGCCTGGGGCCACAATCCCGCCAGGCGCACACAGAGTCTCTGGTAACCAAAACTGCAACTCGGTCAACCTACCACGGATTTCGCCGCCATGGTCAATGGTGGGCGGAATCTTCGGGCAACTGGGCGATCATGGCCGTGAGCCCCGCCACGTCCAGCAGATCGGCAGGCCGGACCGTCACGCCGTGCCGGACGTAGTGGAACGCGGCACCCACCCGGTCGACCGGCACACCGGCCAACTCCGCCCAGGCCAACCGGTACACGGCCAACTGCACGGCGGCCACGTCCGCCGCCGGCCCGGTCGGCTGCGCGCCGGTCTTCCAGTCGACCACGTCGAACCGCCCACCCGGCCGGGCGAAGACCGCGTCCATCCGCCCCCGCACCACGACCCCGGCGATCACCGTGGCGAACGGCACCTCCACCTCCACCGGCGACCGGTCGGCCCACTCGCTGGCCAGGAACCGCTCCTGGAGCTCGACCAGCGCCTCGTCGGGTGCGGCATCCGCGTCGGCCGCACCCGGCAACTCGTCCAGGTCCAGCAGGCGGTCAGCACCGAAGCGCTGCTCCAACCAGGCGTGGAAGGCGGTGCCTCGACGGGCGTACGGGTTGGGTGCGGTCGGAACGGGACGCCGCAGCGTACGGGCCAACCCCGCCGGGTCACGCCGCAACGCCACCAGCTGGGTGACGCTCAACTGCCCGGGCAGGGCCACCTCGACCGCACCGGAGAGCCTGGTCAGCTCGGCCCGCTCGGCGAGCAGCAGATCCGCCTCGCGCTGCCAGCGCGCCACCTCCGGGTCCGGCTCCGGGCCCGGGCCCTGCTCCGGCTCCGGCTCGATCGACTCCGGCGCCCCGGAGAGCACGGGCCGCACTGATCCGGAGAGCACCGGCCCGGCTGATCCGGGCAGCACCGGCCCCACCGGCCCGGGGACCACCGCGCTCGGACCGTCGGTCATCAGTCGGCGCACCAGCGCAGCCGCCTCCGCCAGCGCCGGCCGACGGTCACCCAGCGGATCGGCCGGCCACTCCGCGCGGAGCACCACCTCGGCCGTGGGGTTCGTCGCATCCGGAGTCGGCTCCGGCGCCCACACGTCGATCAGGTGCCCCGGCCCACCGTCGAGGCACGCGTCGTACACCTCGCGGAGGAAGACCGACGGACCTCGCGGTCGCTTGGCGCCCTCCCCCCACCAGTAGCCGGAGCAGAGCAGCAGCCGGCGCGGCCGGGTGACCGCCACGTACGTCAGCCGGCGCTCCTCCCGCTCGTCGTGGGCCCGCCACGCGTCGGTGAAATCAGTCACCGCCCGAGCGACAGCGCGCTGGTCGGCCGCCTCGTCGAGCGCCAGCTCGGGCAACCCGTCCGCGTCACCGCGCAGCGGGAACGGCAGCACACCCAACCCGCCCAGCCAGTGATCGGAGTTGCGGGCCGGGCCCGGCCACAACCCACGGCTCAGCCCGGCCACCGCCACCACGTCCCACTCCAGGCCCTTGGCGGCGTGCGCGGTGACCACCTGCACCGCGCCCTCCACCACCTCGACCTCGCCCGGCGCCAGGCCGCGCTCCTCGTCCTCGGCGGCGGCCAGGTACGACAGGAAGCCGGAGAGCGTCGCGCCCGGGGTCTCCCCACTGAAGCGGGCCGCCACGTCCCCCAACGCGTCCAGGTGCCCCCGGGCCAGACCCGCGTCGCCGGCGCCGTCCCGGCCGGCCCGCACCGCGACCTCCACGTCCAGGCCGATGGTCCGCTCGATGTCCGCGATCAGATCCGGCAGGGCCTGGTCCAGGCGGTAGCGCAGCAGCGCCAACTCCAGCCCGTACGCGCGCAACCGCGCGAACCCCTCCGCCGAGTACGCCTGCGCCGGGCCGAGATCGGCCAACGCCTCCACCAGGGTCGCCTCGTCCAGCAGGTCCGGACTGATGTCCGAGTCCTCGTCGACGGCCACCTGTTGGCGGGCCTTCGCGATGCCCCGCGCCCGCCGGTGCAGCGCCACCAGGTCCCGTGGCCCGATCCGCCACCGGGCCCCGGTGAGCAACCGCAACAGCGCGGCACCGTCGGTCGGATCGGCCAGCACCCGCAACGTGCAGACCACGTCACGGACCTCGGGAGTGTCCAGCAGACCGCCCAGCCCGACCACCTCCACCGGAAGGCCGCGCTCGCGCAACGCCGACTCGATCGCCGGGATCTGACTGCGTACCCGGACCAGCACGGCCGTCGTCGGACGCTGCGCCACCGGGATGTGCTCAGGAGCCGCGCCCGGCATCCGGGCCGCACCGCGCCAGGCGGCGAGCACGCTGTCCGCGATCCAGTCGGCCTCGTCGGCGTACGTCGACAGCAACGCGCAGTGCACGGTGCCCCCGGCCGCCCCACCGGGGCTGCGGTGCGGGATCGGCTCCCGGACGGTCAACGCCGAGCGCAGCTCCGGCACCCGGGCGCCCGCCGCACGCAGTGGAGTGGACAGCGCGTTCGCCACCCGGAGGATCTCCGGGCGGTTCCGCCAACTCGTGGTGAGGCCGAGCGCCTCGGCGGGTCGACCGTCGACACGGGCGAACTCGGTGGGGAACCGATCCAGGGTGCCGGCGCTGGCCCCCCGCCAGCCGTAGATGGACTGACACGGGTCGCCCACCGCGGTCACCGGGTGGCCGCCGCCGAACAGCGCGTTGAGCAGCACCACCTGGGCGTGGCTGGTGTCCTGGTACTCGTCGAGCAACACCACCCGGAAACGATCCCGCTCGATCTGGCCGACCGCCGGGTGGTCCCGGGCCACCCGGGCCGCCCGGGCGAGCTGGTCGGCGAAGTCCATCGCCTCGAAGTCCTCCTTGCGCCGGGCGTACGCCCGCACCAGCGGCAGCAGGCGCAGCCGGGTCTGTTGCAGGGCGAGCGCCTTGCGCACGTCGGCGTACACGCGACCCGGCCGGGACTGCACCTCGGCGAAGAATCGTCCCGTCCAGGCCGCCAGCTGGTCCGGTGCCACCAGGTGCTCGTCCAACTCGCCGGCGAGCGCCAGCACCGCGTCGGTGATGGTGCTCGGCATCCGGTCCACCTCGGACATGTCGCCGTCGTAGTTGCGCACCAGCAGGTCGACCAACTGCCACCGGGAGGCCTCGGTGAGCAGCCGGGTGGACGGCTCGTAACCGGCCCGCAGCCCGTGCTCGGTGACGATCCGTCCGGCGTACGAGTGGTACGTGGAGACCGTAGGCTCACCGGCGAGCGGGTCGTCCAGCGGGTCCCGGCCCTGCCGGCCGACCCTGCGGATCAGTTGATCGAGCCGGGTACGGACCCGGTGGGCCAGTTCGCCGGCCGCCTTGCGGGTGAAGGTCAGCCCGAGGATCTGCTCCGGGCGCACGTACGAGTTGGCCACCAACCAGACCACCCGCGCGGCCATCGTCTCGGTCTTGCCCGACCCGGCGCCCGCGACCACCAGCAGCGGCTGCACCGGTGCGGCGATGATCGCGGCCTGCTCCCGGGTGGGTGCCGGCAACCGCAGCAGCTTGGCCAGCTCCGTCGGCGTGTACCGGGGGCCGGAGTCGGCCCGCCGGGGCGTCGGCGCGGGGCCGGCGCCGAACAGGGTGGGCTGGGTCACTGTGTCATCTCAGTTCGGGACTCCGGGCTCACGGATTATCCGAAGGACGGGCGGTCGGCGGCTCGACCACCTGGCGTCCCTGCCCGGAGACCGGGCAGCTGGTCCGCACCGGGCAGACCCGGCACTTCGAGTTGGCCACCGCGGCGAACGTGGCGGCTGCCATCGTATCGGCGGTGCGCCGGACCAGTGCCGTCGCCCAGCCGGCCGCCGGCCCTTCGCCCGCCGCCGGCTGGTTCTGCTCCCGGGCGTCCTTCGCCGAGGTGCCGAGCTGCACCAGCGCGGCGCCCCCCGACTCGTCCCCGAACTCGGCGAACGCCCCCGCCTCCACCGCCGCCTGGTACGCGCCGAGCTGCGGATGTTCGGCCAACTCGGCACCGGTGACGGCGGTGGACTTGCCGGTCTTCAGGTCGATCACCACGAGCCGACCGGCCTCGTCGATCTCCAACCGGTCGACCCGCCCGGCCAGGTCCACCGGCCGGTTCGGGTCGTCCAGGCGGACGGCGAACTCGTGCTCGATGGCGAGCAGCCGCCGCGGGTTGGTGGCCAACCAGCGCAGCAGCTTGTCGACCATCGCCTCGGCGCGCTCGCGCTCCGGCCCGGCCATCCACCGGGCGGCCAACTCGATCGCGTCGAACCGGGCGGCCACGTAGTCGAGCAGAGCGCCCCGGTCGGCGCTGGCGTCCTCGGCGAGCATCGCGGCGGCGTGGACCAGGTTGCCCACACCCTGCGCCGTACTGGTCGGGCCGCTACCGCCGTGCCGTTCCAGCAACCACCGCAGGCTGCACCGCAGTGCGCTCTCCATCGCCGACGGGGTGACCCGCACCGGCTCACCCTCGTCCACCAGCGGCCGGTCGTCGGAGAGCGCGCGCAACCCCCACCAGTCGTCGGGGTGCGCGCCGGGCACCCCGGCGACGGCGAGGCGCGCCAGCTCGGCCGCCGCCGCGCGCCGCCGGCCCGCCGGAGCGGCCGGGTCGGTGATGGCGGTACGCAGCTCCGCGACGAGTGCCGGCAGGGTGAGCGCCCGGGGTGGACGGGTCACCGGCAGCGCCCCGGGCCGATCCGCCTCGCCGTCGCCGTCATTCACGTCGCCGCCGGCCCCGACGCCGGTCCCGCCGTCGGCGGAGGGCGTGCCGTCGTCGGTCCTGCCGTCGGTCCTGCCGCCGTCGGCGTGGGTTCCGGCGGCTGAGGACGTACCACCGGGCACACCGCCGGTTGCACCTCCGCGCTGCGGACCGTTGCGCGGGCCGGGCGGTGCGGTCGGGTCGGCCGGTCCGGTGCCGTCCGGCGGTCGGGGCGGCGTGTGGGGGACCAACTCGTGCAGGAACCGGCTCGGCTGTTCCTCGTGGTCGTCGCCGCCGACGGCGGCCGACGCGACGGCGCTGACCAGCAACCGGTGCCGGGCCCGGCTGATGGCGACGTGGAAGAGGCGGCGCTCCTCGTCCAGCAGAGCGGAGGTCTGACCCACCACGTTCGCCGCGGTCGCCCCGTCGACGGACCGACCGGCCAGCACGTCGACCAGCCGCTCGGAACCGAGCAGGCTGCCGCGCAGTCGAAGGTCGGGCCAGATGCCCTCCTGTACGCCGGCCACCGCGACCAGGTCCCACTCCAGGCCCTTCGCGGCGTGCGCGGTGAGCAGGCGTACCGCCGCGCCCCGGTCGGCGGTCGGCGCGATGGTGTCGGCCGGCAGGTCCTGGGCGAGCACGTGGTCGAGGAAGACCTCGGTGCGGGCACCGGGTAGTCGGTCGGTGAACCGGGCCGCCGCGTCGAAGAGCACCAGCACGGCGTCCAGGTCACGGTCGGCCGCCTCGGCCCGCCGTCGCCGGGCCAGGTCGCCCTCACCGGCCGCCGGTCGACCCTGGATGATCGCGCCCGCCCAGCGCTCGGCGAGGTTACTGGCGTGCCAGACCGCCCAGAGCACGTCTTCGGCGGTCGACCCGGGTCGGGCGGCGGCGTCCCGCGCGCAGGCCAGCAGCCCGGCCACCGCCTGCGCCGGCTCGGCCCAGTGCCGGTCGATGTCGGCCAGCTCGGCGGGATCGCGCAGCGCCTCGACGATCAGCTCCCCGGAGGGGCGTCGGTCACCGCCGGCCAGCGCGAGCGCGCGCAGGCCCTGCCGCAGCCGCCGCTCGGCCAGCGGGTCGGCGCCGCCCAGCGGTGAGTGCAGCAGCGCGACCGCCGCCTCCTCGTCCAGCCGGTCCGGTTCGAGCGCGCACCGCAACAGCAGGAGCAGCGGCGCGACCGCCGGTTGCAGGTGCAGGGGCAGATCCTCGCCGTGCACCACAGTGGGTACGCCGGCCGCGTGCAGCGCCCGTCGCAACGTGGGCAGCTGCAACGCGGTGGACCGCACCAGCACCGCCATCCGCGACCAGGGCACACCGTCGAGCAGGTGCGCCGAGCGCAGCGAGTGGGCCAGCCACGCGGCCTCACTGGTCGCGGAGCGGAACGTGTGGACCTCGACCGTCCCGGGCGGCGCGTCCGGCAACGGGTGCAGCCGGCGGTGCGCCGCCGGGCCGCGCAGCCGGCGGCCCAGCCGAGCGACGGCCGCGAGCAGATCCGGCCCGGCCCGGTACGACGTGGTCAGCAGCACCTGCGCGGCCGGCGCCCCGGAGGCGGTGCGGAAGCGGTGCGGGAACGTGGCGACCCCGGTCGGGTCGGCGCCCCGGAAGGCGTACGTGGAGGAGTCCGGATCGGCGAACGCGACGAGTGACGTGCCTCCACCGGCAATCACCGAGAGCAGCTCCAGTTGGGCGGGGTCGGTGTCGGCCAACTCGTCGAGGTAGACGTGGGCGAGGCGGCGGCGCTCGGCGGCCAGCAACTCCTCGTCGTCGCGGAGCAGCCCGGTGGCCGCCCGGACCAGCTCGGCCGGGTCGTACGCGATGGAGCCCCGGTTGCTGACGTCGCGCAGCGCGAGCACCGACACGTACTCCCGGAGGAAGCGGGCGGCGGCCGGCCAGTCGTCGCGGCCGAGCTTCTCGCCCAGCCGGGCCAGGTCGACCGGGCCCACGCCCCGTTCGGCGGCGCGCATCAGCAGGTCGCGCAGCTGACCGGCGAACGCCCGGGTACGCAACGCGGGGCGCAGGTCGCTCGGCCAGCCGACGGGGTCGTCCTCGGGCTCCTCGCCCACCACGTCCAGCAGCTCGCGGATGATCAGATCCTGCTCCGGGCCGGTGAGCAGCCGCGGAGACGGCTCACCCCGCTCGGCGGCGGCCCGGCGGAGCAACCCGAAGGCGTACGCCGGGAAGGTGCGCACCAGCGGCTCGCGCAACACGCGGTGGCCGTCCTGCGCGATGCGGGCCTCGATGCGCTGCCGCAGCGCGGTGGCGCCACGACGGCCGAAGGTCAGCACCAGGATGCGTTCCGGGTCGACGCCGTCGGCCACCCGGGCGGCGACGGCCTCGACCAGGGTGCTGGTCTTGCCGGTGCCCGGGCCGCCGAGCACGAGCATCGGCCCGTCGGTGTGCCCGACCACCTCGGCCTGCACGGGGTCGACCCGTCGGCCGGGTGCGGCGACCGGCTCACCAGGGCGGTCGCTCAACCCGCTGCCACCGGCAACCGGGGTGTCATGGTCGGGAAGCACGGTGCCGCCGGCGGCCACGGTGCTGCCACCAGGCCCGCCGTCGCCCTCCCGCGCCGGCCCACCAGACCGCCGCACCAACCGGTACGCCTGCATCAGCTCATCCCATCAAACCCGTACGACACCCACCCAGACCCCACCCCACCCCCACACCCCACCCAGCCCACCCCACCCGGCCCACACCCCACCCCACCCCATCCAGCCCCGTCGATCATGACGTTGGCGGCGCGACACGCCGACAGCGGCACCGCCAACGTCATGATCAACGGGCGAGGCGGCGGGGCGGCGGGGGGCGGGGGGCGGGGGGTGGGGGGTGGGGGGTGGGGTGGGTCAGGTTAGGCGGGATTCCAGTTCGTCCAGGGCTTCCGGGACGGTGGTGGTCACCGTGAGGAGGTCGCGGCCGGCGGTCTTCAGGAAGTTCTGCTCGGCGAGGCTGTCGAGCCAGTCCAGCAGGGGGCGGAAGAACCCGTCGGTGTCGATCAGCACCATGGGCTTGGCGTGCAGGGCGAGGGTCGCGGTGGTCCAGACCTCGAACAGCTCATCCAGGGTGCCCAGCCCACCGGGCAGGGTGAGGAAGGCGTCCGACTTCTCGATCATCAGGGTCTTGCGGTCGGCCATCGAGTCGGTGACCAGCAGTTCGTCCGAGGCCAGGTCGGCGACCTCCAGGTCGACGAGCGACTGGGGGATCACCCCGAGGGTGCGCCCGCCGGCGGACCGCGCGCCGTCCGCGAGCGCTCCCATCATGCCGACGCAGCCGCCACCGCTGACCACTGTGTGCCCGCGCCGGGCCAGCTCGGCGCCGGTCTCGGTGGCCAGGTCCAACCAGCGTCGGTCCAGGGTGCGGGACGAGGCGCAGAAGACGCAGATCGCCGCCATCAGATGTCCCGCGGCTGCTCGGCGGCCTGAACGGCTGCGGCCTGCTGATCCGCCCCGGTACGGGCGACGACCTCGTCGCGGACCGCCTCCTGCTCGGCGGACAGTGCGGCCTCGGCCTCGACGATGTGCCGGACCGCCGCGTTGACGTCGTCGGTGAGACAGATCAGCTCCAGGTCGACCGGGCCGATCTTGCCGTCGGCCGCCATCGTGTCGCGCAGCCAGTCCAGCAGCCCCTGCCAGTACGCGACGCCCATCAGCACCACCGGGAACCGGGTGACCTTGCCGGTCTGCACCAGGGTGAGCGCCTCGAACAGCTCGTCCATGGTGCCGAAACCGCCGGGCAGCACGACGAACGCCTGGGCGTACTTGACGAACATGGTCTTGCGGGCGAAGAAGTAGCGGAAGTCGATGGCCAGGTCGACCCACTCGTTGATGCCCTGCTCGAACGGGAGCTCGATGCCGAGCCCGACGGAAAGCCCGCCGGCCTCGCTGGCACCACGGTTGGCGGCCTCCATCACACCGGGCCCGCCACCGGTGATCACCGCGTAGCCGGCCCGGGCGAGCGCGCCGCCCAACTGCTCGGCCAGCTGACACTCGGCGCTGTCCGGTCCGCTGCGCGCGGAGCCGAAGACGCTGACGGCCGGCGGCAGGTCGGCGAGGGTGTCGAAACCCTCGACGAACTCGGAGAGGATGCGCAGCGCACGCCAGGCGTCCTTGGTCTTCCAGTCGCCCCGACCCCGTGAATCCAGCAACCGCTGGTCGGCGGTGCTGCTCGGGATCGCGCCTCTGCGCAGCGTGACCGCGCCGCGGTGTCGCTCCTGTCCGGGACCGCGACCGGCCTCCCGCCCGTTGCTCTGGCTCATGGGGCAACCGTAGTGGAGCAGCACCCGCCGGGTGCGCGGGGCGGGGACGCCGAGAAATAGTTCGCGATCAAGGGCAACTATTCGGCTCTCCCATACGTCTTACTATTCGCATACCGGGTATGCCCCGGCGCGCGCCTTCGGGGGAGGAGACAGCGTGATCAGTAACAGCGAGATGGTCCGCATCCGTCGCCAGATGCAGCGACGGATCCGAGACGTCGTGGCGGAACGTCGCCGCACCCGGGACCTGAACCTCTCCCCCGCCTCCTCCGCGCCAACCGGATCCGATCAAGAGGTTTGCGTCGCCGACAACGGGCCAGGCTGACGCAAACCTCTTGATCACCGGGGCGAGCGCCCCGCCCCGGGGGCCCGGCCGGTCAGGCCGGGGCCAGCCAGCGGTGCAGGGTCGCCGCGCCGTCCCGGATCTTGCTGATCTCGACGTGCTCGTCGGGGTGGTGGGCGAGGTTGGGGTCACCGGGGCCGAAGTTCAGCGCGGGGATGCCCATGGCCGCGAAGCGCGCGACGTCCGTCCAGCCCAGCTTCCCGATCGGCGCGGCGCCCACCGCGGCCAGGAACTCCTTCGCCGGAGCCGCCTCCAGCCCGGGGGCCGCGCCCGGCGCGATGTCGGTCACCTTCACCTCGAAACCAGCGAACACCTCCCGCAGGTGCGCCTCCGCCTCGGCGGGGCTGCGATCCGGGGCGAACCGGTAGTTGACCTCGATCTCACAGTGGTCGGGGACCACGTTGCCGGCCACCCCACCGCCGATCCGCACCGCGTTCATGCCCTCGCGGTAGTCGCAGCCGTCGATGGTGACCCGACGCGCCTCGTACGTCTGGAGGCGGCGCAGCACCTCACCGGCGGCGTGGATGGCGTTCACCCCGTGCCAGGAGCGCGCCGAGTGCGCGCGTACCCCGGTGGTGGTGACCACCGAGCGCATGGTGCCCTGGCAGCCCGCCTCGACGATGCCGTACGTCGGCTCCAGCAGCACCGCGAAGTCCGCCTCCAGCCACTCCGGGTACGCCTGGGCGACCAGGTTCAGCCCGTTGTACCGGGACTCGATCTCCTCGGCCTCGTAGAAGAAGTACGTCACGTCGTAGCGCGGGTCGGGCAGGGTCACCGCGAGGTGCAGCGCGTACGCGGTGCCGGACTTCATGTCGGAGGTGCCGCAGCCGTACATCAGGTCGCCACGCATGGTCGACGGGAAGTTGTTGTTCAGCGGCACCGTGTCCAGGTGCCCGGCCAGCACGACGCGCTGCGACCGACCGAGGTCGGTGCGCGCCATCACGGTGTTGCCGTGCCGGTGGGTGCTCAGGTGCGGCACACCTCGCAGGACCTCTTCGACGCAGTCGGCGATCGCCTTCTCGTTGAGGGACACGGACTCTATGTCGACCAGAGCGCGGGTCAGCTGCACCGGATCGGCGAGGACCTCGGGGGTCAGCGGGTTCTCCATGAATCGCACGGTACCTTCAGGGCTGTCAGCGTGAGCAGTGAGCTGAGGCCAGCCGGCCGCTACCGAGAGGTGTAACAGTGACGTCCGCAGATTCGGCCTGGGGCATCGGCCTGGCCACGGTCACCGCAGACGAGCAGGTGCTCGACACCTGGTACCCGACCGGCAAGCTGGGCCTGGGTGAGCTGCCGCTGGTCTCCGGCGAGGACAAGGCGGACGTGCTCGACCTGCCGCCGGCCGCGCTCGGCGACCGGTCGCTGCCCGGTCTGCGTACCGTCCAGGTGGTCACCGTGATCGGCTCGCTGGCCGACCCGATCAAGGACGCGTCCGACGCGTACCTCCGTTTGCACCTGCTCTCGCACCGCCTGGTGCGACCCAATCAGCTCAACCTGGACGGCATCTTCGGCAAGCTGGCCAACGTGGCCTGGACGTCCGCCGGGCCGTGCCCGCCGGAGCGGGTCGACGAGCTGCGGGTCATCGAGCGGGCGGCGGGCCGGCACCTGTCGGTGTACGGGGTGGACAAGTTCCCCCGGATGACCGACTACGTGGTGCCCTCCGGTGTGCGAATCGCCGACGCCGACCGGGTCCGCCTCGGCGCCCACCTGGCCGCCGGCACCACGGTGATGCACGAGGGCTTCGTCAACTTCAACGCCGGCACCGTCGGCACCTCGATGGTCGAGGGCCGGATCGTGCAGGGTGTGCTCGTCGGCGACGGCTCCGACATCGGCGGTGGCGCCTCGATCATGGGCACCCTCTCCGGCGGCGGCACCGAGAAGATCAGCATCGGCGAGCGGAGCCTGGTCGGCGCGAACGCCGGCGTCGGCATCACCCTCGGCGACGACTGCGTGGTCGAGGCCGGCTGCTACGTCACCGCCGCGTCGAAGGTCACCCTGCCGGACGGTCGGGTGGTCAAGGCCCGCGAGCTGTCCGGCGTCGACGGGCTGCTGTTCTGGCGCAACTCGGTGACCGGCGCGCTGGAGGCGAAGCCGCGCACCGGCCGGGGCATCGAGCTGAACGCCGCCCTGCACGCCAACGACTGACGTCCCCGCCGGGTCCGCGGCGCTCGGCCGCGGACCCGTCGGGGGTACGCCTCAGCGCAACCGGTACGCCTGGATGATCTTCACGGTCACCGTGTTGCCGGCGGCGTCAGTGGCGGTGGCCCGCAGGGACGCGTGGCCGGGCCCGGCGGGATGCCGGACAGTAGCCGTCCAGCCCTGCCCGCCGTGCCGCACCCGGGCGGACTGCCAGGTCTTGCCCCCGTCGTAGGAGACGTCCACGGTCAGCTTGGTCACCCGTGACGCGGCAGCACCGGGTTGACGCTGCACCTGCACCGGGATGACCAGACTCCGCCCGGCGGGAGCCGCGTTGTCCACGCTCAGCGGTGGCGTGAACCGGACGGCCGACACCGGTAGTTGACGGTAGTCGTCCCCGCCGACGTGCCGGGAGCGGAACGTCCACGCCGTGCTGACCTCGGTGCTGAGGTCGGTGAAGCTCCGCTTGGCCGACACCTCCAACCGGTAACGGGCGTTACCGGGCGGCACGGTGAACTGCCCGAATCCCGGCTCCGCCGACTCACCGACCAGTTTGCCGTCGCGGTAGAGGGCGGTCCGGCCTTCGTCGGTGACCGAGAATCCGGCGTGCCCGTCGGCGTCGCCGTGCACCGGAACTCCCACCTGGATCTCGTCACCGAGTCGACTGATGCTCTGACCGGGCCAGCGCGGCGCCGGGAAGGACGGCCCGTACGGCGCGCTGTTCCAGCTCTCCCGGGCGTGCCGCCCGGGCTGGTACGCCCTCGGGTCGGAGGCCAGATTCACCTTCAGGTCGATCCAACCCTCCTCGGTGACGACCCCGAACATCAGCTCCGGGGACCACCGCACCGCGTTGGTGCTGTAGTGCTCGACCCGCTGCCCCGGCACCGTGGTGGGCAGGCCGATCGCCCAGCCACCCGCGTCGGGTTCGAGGTGTGGGAACACCACCCGCTCGGCGACCAGGCCCGGATAGCCGCCCCGGAACTGGTGGGTGACGCTCGCCAGGTCCCGGCTCCGGTAGGTCTTGTCGAAGCCCGTCGGCATCCGGCCGGGAATCGTCTCGGCGAGCGCGTACAGGTAGGGGCTGTTCTCCAGCTCCGCTGTCGCCCACTGACTGCTGATCGTCGAGACGAACCGTTCGGCGGACGCCGCCCGGCCGAGGTGCCCGGTGGCCAATCCGGTGAAGTCGAACGCAAGCAGGCCGAACCCGAATCCGTTGTCGCCCTCCAGGAACAGCGCCGTGATGTCCACGAGCGCCGGCACGGCCGTGGGCTCCGGGACCGCCGTCCGCACCGGCCGGGCCTTCCGGTTGTCGACGGTCACCGCGGTGTCGGCGTCCACGACCAGCTCCGGTTGGGCGAACTGGGTGGCCCCGTCCTCGAAGAAGAGGATGCTGGCGAGCCCGTAACGGCCCTTGGGCAACCGGACGTCGACGGTGCCGTCCGGGTCGTACAGGTCGTAGGTCCGGAAGGTGTCCAGGTCGACCAATGTGGTGATGTGGTCGGTCGCGGGCGCTCCGGTGGAATCCAGGTGGCGCACCGTGAGCTGGTAGCTCTCCACCTCCCGGTGCACGGCGATCGGGGTGACCGCGACGGTCTCCCCGGAGCGGGCCACGATCCGCCCGGTCCAGTAGCCGTCGGTGCCGACCCGGGTGTCCGCGGTGACAGTGGTGCCGGCGGTGCCGCCCGCGGGCACGGTGACCTGGGCCGCCGCCAGGCTGAACAGGCCCGCCGGTGCCGGCTGGCCCTCCGGGCCGGTCACCTCGAGGGTGAGGTCCAGAGTGATCGGGTCCGGCCCGTCGTTGCGCCAGTCGACGGTCCGGGTGACCGGGGTGTCGTCGTCGTGCGGCCAGGCCGGTTGCCCGAAGCCGACGCTGACCGGGTCGCTGACCACCCGCTGGGTGATCGCCCGGGCCACGTCGACCCGGCCGGCACCCTGCTGGAAGGAGGTCTGCTCCGGGTGCGGCTTCGCCGACGCCATCAGTGTCGCCTTGAGCTGGGCCGCCGCCCAGCCACTGTGCTGTTGGGCGATCAGCGCCACCGCGCCGGTCACGTGCGGGGCGGCCATCGAGGTGCCGGAGATGGTGACGTAGGAGTCGCCCACCGGGTCGCCGAGCAGCGTTCCCTCGCCCCGGGCGGCGACGATGTCGACGCCGGGAGCCGTCAGGTCCGGCTTCAACCCGCCGTCGCCCACCCGGGGGCCTCGGCTGGAGAAGTCGGCCAGGGCGTCGTCCCGGTCCACCGCGCCCACCGACAGCGCGGCGTCAGCCGTGCTCGGCGAGCTGACCGAGCCGTCGGTGCCGTCGTTGCCGGAGGAGATCACGAAGAGCGCGCCGGTCTGCGCGGTCAACGACTCGACGGCCGCCTCCAGCGGGTCGACGTCGGGCGTGTCCGTACCGCCCAGACTCATGTTGATCACGTCGGCGTCCTGGTCGACGGCGGCCCACTGCATGCCGGCCAGGATCGCCGAGTCCGGGCAGCCGAAGTCCTCGCAGACCTTGCCGTTGAGCAGCGTGGCGTCCGGCGCGACGCCCCGGTACTTACCGCCCGAGGCAGCGCCACTGCCGGCGATGATCGAGGCGACGTGGGTGCCGTGGCCCACTGTGTCACCGGCGTCGGTGGCCTCGGTGAAGTTGTGCGACTCGGCGACCCGACCCGCCAGGTCGGGGTGGTCGGCGTCGATGCCGGTGTCCAGCACCGCGACGCGTACCCCCTGACCGGTGAAGCCTGCCTGGTGCGCGGCCGGCGCGCCGATCTGCGGCACGCTGTGGTCCAGCGTGACGTGTCGGCGGCCGTCGAGCCAGATTCGGTCGGCACCCCCCGCCGTGCCGACCCGGGCGTTCGCGCCGGTGAGCGCTGCCCAGACCGTCGCGACCTGCTTCTTGTCCGCCGTGGCGGCGACCCCGCCGATCGCGGGCAACTGCGCGGTGACGGTCAGCCCGGTGGGCGCGGTGGCCCGCTGCCGAGCACCCGCCCCGCCGGCGACGAGCACCGGAAGGTTGTCCCGACGGGAGTCGTCGTAACCGGCGGCGATCAGCCCGGTCACATTGAACAGTCGCCGGTCGACCCGACCGGACCGGACGAGCGGCACGGCGTCCTGCGGCAGCACGGTGACCTGACCGCGGTCACGGGTGGTGACGAAGCGCAGGTGAGCCCGGCCCGGCCCGGGCCGGACGGCGGCCGACCCGGACGGGGTGACGGTGACCTGGTCACCCGTGAGCAGGGTGACGGTCTTCGTGGTGGAGACGCCGGCCGCGGCACGTGGGGTGGCGTCGGGTGCGGTGCTGGTGGGTGGGCTGGCCACGGCGAGCGCTGGAGTGCCCAGGACGAGGGCTGCGACCGCGGTGACGGCTGTTGTCGTTCTTCTGCGTCGATGCAACGGATCCTCCTCGGTGGAGCGTCGATACCGATGACGGGGTTCCATAGACCGGAGTCAGTATTGCATACCCGGTATGCAGAAAAGGGGTCGAAAATATGACGGACCTGCCAACCCCCGAGCGGGCTGGCAGGGATCATCGACCAGGTGACCTCCATGAAGGACCGCATGCTCGCCGGCGAGCCCTACCTCGCCGACGATCCCGAGATCATCGCTGACCTGGACCGCGCCGCCCTGCTGATGGAACGCTTCAACACCAGCGCCGCAACCGATCCGCGAGCCCGCCTCGAGGCGCTCCGCGACCTGCTCGGCGAACTGGGCGAGGGCACATGGATCCGCCCGCCGTTCCACTGTGACTACGGCTGGCAGATCCGGATCGGGCCACGCAGCTTCGTCAACTACCAGTGCGTATTCCTCGACGTCGCGCCGATCGTCATCGGTGCCGACGTCCAGATCGGACCGAACGTGCAGCTCCTGACCCCGACACATCCGGTGGAGCCCGGTCCGCGCCGCGACAAGTGGGAGGCCGCCAAGCCGATCACCATCGAGGACAACGTGTGGCTCGGCGGCGGTGCCATCGTGCTCGCCGGCGTGACGATCGGTGCGAACACCGTCGTCGGCGCGGGCGCTGTGGTCACCCGGGACCTGCCGCCCAACGTGGTCGCCGTCGGCAACCCCGCCCGAGCGGTCCGCGAACTGGGCTGACGCCCGCCGCCCTCGACGGGCCGGTCAGGCCGCCGGTGGCACTGACGCCCGCCGGACTCGACGAACCGGTCAGGCCGCCGGTGGCACTGACGCCCGCCGGACTCGACGAACCGGTCAGGCCGCCGGTGGCTCGGGAAGGCGGACCACCAGGTCGGCCCGCTCGGCGGTGGGGGTGATCAGCGCCGCGTTGGCCTCGTCACTGCCCAGCGCCCACTCGCGGGCCTGCTCCGGCGACCGCCCGAACGCCTCGTGCCGGGCGGTCAGCCGCCGGTGGCGGATCTCCGCGTCCAGGTCCAGGAACCACGTCTCGTGCAGCAGCGGCGGGATCTCCCACCACGGGTCGTCGTGCAGCAGCAGATAGTTGCCCTCGGTCACCACCAGTCGTACCGACGGCTGCACCTCGATCGCCCCGGCGACCGGCTCCTCCAGCTCCCGCCGGAACTCCGGGGCGTAGACCGAGGTCGGCTCCAGGCGACGCAACCGGCGCAGCATCGAGACGTACCCGTTGGCGTCGAAGGTGTCCGCCGCGCCCTTGCGGTCCGCGCGGCCCAGTCGGACCAGTTGCGACTGGGCCAGGTGGAAGCCGTCCATCGGCACCAGCCGGGCGGTCGGCCCGACCTCGGCGACGATCAACTCGGCCAGCGTGGACTTCCCAGCACCCGGCGCGCCGGCGATGCCGAGCAGCTGTCGGGGCCCGGCCTCGGCCAACACCAGCGCCCGTTCGACCAGCTCGTCGACGGACAGCACCTGGGCCGGTGGCATCAGTCGAGGACCGGGTCGCTGATGGTGAACCGCGCCTGCACCGCCGCCTGCACCGTCTGCGGCTGCGGGTCCAGCTCAAGCTCCGGCGCACGACCACCCGCGCCACCCCCGGCGAACGCCGCGCGGGCGAACATCGGCCGGTCGGCAGGGCCGGCGTCGGCCAACTCGATCAGGGCGGTGACCCGGGCACCGAGCGCCTCCGCGTACTCCCGGGCGCGCAGCAACGCGTCGCCGATTGCGGCGTGTCGGGCCTCCCGGTGCGCGGGGCTGTCCGGGCGAAGCTCCCACCAGGGCCCGGCCACCTCGACCTGGTCCTGGTCGGCCAACCGGAGCATCAGCTCACCCAGAGCGGTGAAGTCGGTGACGGTGACGGTGGTCGTCACGCTGCCGTGCCACGCGACCACCCGCTCGCCCGAACGCCGGGTCTCCGGCCGCACCCGCAGGTCGCCGGTCTCCCGCCGAGCCACAGTGGGACCAGAGCCGTCGAGCAGCACCCGGACGGCGGCAGCCCGCTCGGCCAACCGGGTCAGCGTCGCCTCCCGGTCCCGGTCACGCGCTGTCGCGGTGACCGCGAACCGGGCCAGCTCGGGCGGCACTTCCCGGTACGCCTCGCCGCGCACCTGCACCACCGGCCCGTCCGTCGCCATGCCCCTCAGCCTAGTCAGCCACCGGGAGCCGTGCGGTGTAGGAAACCGCCTCGGAGTCGACCTGACACCCGGTCAGGTGCCCGCCGACCTCGCCCAGCCCGCGCAACCAGGCCACCTCGGCGGCACCGTCGCCGTCGACCGGGAACTCCCGGATCGCACCGGTGAATCGCCGGTCCGCCAACGCGCAGCGGGCAGCCCTGGCCTCCGCGTACCGGGCGATGAGCGCCGGTGCGTCGTCGGCCCGCAGGGCGGCGGCCAGCCCGTCCAGGAAGGCGCGGACCTCGTCCAGCTCGTGCAGGACCCGGTCGCGGTTGCCGAGCAGCATGTTCGCGGTCCGCTCGGCCGGCGTGCCGGCCACCCGTGTGCCGTCGGAGAAACTGCCGGCGGCCAGCGTCAGCACGGCGTCGCGCAGCGGCGCCCGCTGCGTCGCACCGGCCAGCGCCCCGGCCAGCAGGTGCGGCACGTGCGAGGCGAGCGCCGCCGCCGAGTCGTGCGCCGACGCCGACATCGGTACGACGCGGGCGGCGAACACCTCCACCAGCAGCCCGGTCAGCCAGCGGAAGGCCGCCGTCGCGGTGCCCGGGGCCGGGCAGAGCACCCAGGCGGCACCGGTCAGCAGCGTCGGCGAGGCGGCGGTCAGGCCGGCGGACTCCGCACCGGCCATCGGGTGCCCGGGAACGAACCGGTCGGCCAGCCCGAGTCGATCGGCCGCCTCGGTCACCTCGACCTTGGTGCTGCCCACGTCGGTGAGCACGCAGCCGGGTGCGGTCAGCTCGGCCACCCGGGCTAGGGTGTGCGCGAGTGTGGGCAGCGGACCGCAGAGGAAGACCACGTCCCGACCGGCCACGGCCTGCTCGACAGTGGCCGGGGCGAGCACGCCCCGGAGTTGCGCCCGTTCACGGGTGGCCGGGTCCGGATCCCATCCGGCGACGTCCAGGCCGACCTCGGCCAGGCGCAGCAGCACGGAGCCGCCGATCAGGCCGGTGCCGATCACGGCCGCGCGTACCCCGGCGTACCGCCCGGTCGTGCCGTCGGTCATCGCCGGGCGCCCGGGGTCAGGCCCGCAGCCGGCCGGCGACCGCCGCGACGTGCTCGTCGGACTCGGTCAGCGCGACCCGGACGTACTGCCCGGCGGTGGGGCCGTAGAACACTCCGGCAGCCACCAGGATGCCTCGACGGGCCAGCCAGTCGACTGTCTCCCAGCAGTCCTCACCGCGGGTGAGCCACAGGTAGAGACCCGCCTCGGAGTGCTCGACGGTGAACCCGGCCTCGGTGAACGCGGCCCGGAGCACCTCACGCCGGGCACGGTAGCGCTCCCGCTGCTCCTCGGCGTGTCGCTCGTCGTCCAGCGCGGCCACCATCGCCGCCTGCACGGGCGCGGGCACGATCATGCCCGCGTGCTTGCGTACCTTGAGCAGCTCGGCGACGAGCGCCGGGTCACCGGCGACGAACCCGGCCCGGTAGCCCGCCAGGTTGGACCGCTTGGACAGCGAGTGCAGAGCCAGCACCCCGTCGTAGCTGCCACCGCTGACCTGCGGGGACAGCACGGAGACCGGCTCCGCCGACCAGCCCAGAGGCAGGTAGCACTCATCGCTGGCGACCACCGCGCCGCGCTCCCGGGCCCAGTCGACCACCTTGCGGAGGTGCGCTGCGGGCAGCACCCGCCCGGTCGGGTTGCCGGGCGAGTTGACCCAGACCAGCCGGACCCGCGAGGTCGGCCCGACCGAGGTGAGCGAGTCGGTACGCACGACAGTGGCACCGGCCAGCCGGGCACCGTCCTCGTACGTGGGGTATGCGATCGACGGCACCACCACCACGTCACCCGGACCGATGCCGAGCAGGGTGGGCAGCCACGCGACCAGCTCCTTCGAGCCGATCGTCGGCAACACTCCGAGACCGTCGACACCCGCGCCGCAGGCCCTCGACACCCATGCCGCGATCGCGGCGCGCAACGCCGGCGTGCCGGCGGTCAGCGGGTAACCGGGAGCGTCGGACGCGTCAGCCAGGGCCCGACGGATCACCTCGGGCACCGGGTCGACCGGCGTACCCATGGAGAGGTTGATCAGGCCCTCCGGGTGCGCCGCGGCCAGGGTGGCCGCGGCGTCCAGGGTGTCCCAGGTGAACTCGGGCAGCCGTGACGAGACCGGCGCGGACCGGTTCAGTGGCCCTCGCCGCGCGGCGGCTGCGCGGCGACGAAGGTGGCGTCCTTCTCCACCTTGCCGACCTTCGAGGCACCACCGGGCGAGCCCAGATCCTCGAAGAACTCGTAGTTGGCGCCGGTGTAGTCCTTCCACTGCTCCGGGACGTCGTCCTCGTAGAAGATCGCCTCCACCGGGCAGACGGGCTCACAGGCACCACAGTCGACGCACTCGTCGGGGTGGATGTAGAGCATCCGGTTGCCCTCGTAAATGCAGTCGACCGGGCACTCCTCGATGCATGCCTTGTCGAGCACATCCACGCACGGCTCGGCGATGATGTAGGTCACCGGTCTTCTCCTCCGCAGACACGTCGCGATCTCCCGCGACGGTAAGAGCCTAGTATCTCGCCGGGGAGGGGGTCGATCGTGCTCCGACAGCAGGATGTGGGACACCGGATCGTGGTCCGCTGGATTGTGGGGATTCGCGAAGGCCGCCCACTGTTCTCCGATGCCCTCGGTGAGCTGGTGGAGCTGAGCGAGACTCATCTCACGCTGGCCACCGCGAAAGGACCGCTACGGGTGCCGGTGGCACAGGTGCACCGCGCCAAGCGCGTGCCGGCGACCCGTCGACCGACCGCGGCGGCCGTGGTGGCGCTGGAGCGGGCCGCCGACGAGGCCTGGCCGGCGCCGACGCGCGGCCGGCTCGGCGACTGGCTGCTCCGGTCCGCGGACGGCTGGACCGGGCGGGCCAACTCGGCGTTGCCGATCGGCGACCCGGACCGGCCGCTGCCCGCCGCCGTGGACGCTGTCGAGCGCTGGTACGCCGAGCAGGGCCAGCCCGCGATGATCAACACGCCGCTGCCGCTCGCCGCGCCGGTCGGCACGGAACTGGACGCCCGCGGCTGGACCGCCCGACCGCCGACACTGGTGCAGACCGCCCCACTCCCCCTGCCGGCCGAGGGCCGGCCGGCCCCGCGCCAGGGCGACGCGGTCAGCGCCACCTCCGACGTCGCCGGCACGTGGCGTGGCGCGGTCACCGAGCCGGCCACCGACGCGGTCGCCGAGCCGGGCACCGACGCGGTCGCCGAGGTGGGCACCGGCGCCGCCGGCGAGGTGTCCCCCGGTGCCCCCGGCGCGTGGCGCGGCGCGGTCGTCGAGCTGGCCGCCGCGCCGAGCGAGCAGTGGCTGGCCGTCGCCGCCGGACGCAAGGGCGGCCTACCCGGGGCCGCGCGGCACGTGCTCACCGCCGTGGACCAGGTCCGCTTCGCCCACGTGTACGTCGACGGCGCGCTGGTGGCCGTCGGCCGGGGCACGGTGACCGGCCAGGGGCGCTGGTTGGGCCTCAGCCTGATCGAGGTGCTGCCCGAGGCCCGCCGGCGAGGGCTGGCCCGTCAGGTCATCCACGAACTGACCGCCTGGGGCGTGTCGTCCGGAGCGACACACGCGTTCCTCCAGGTGGAGCAGCACAACACGGCGGCGGTCACGCTCTACCGGCGGCTCGGCTTCACCACCCACCACACCTACCTGACCCGGGTCGCCCCACGCTGAGCCGATCCACCCCCGCCCGGCGCCCGGTCCCGGGCGGTGATCCACTCGCGTTCACGGAAACCGGACCATCCGATGCAGCCTGACCCCGCGACTTCCTGAAATCCGAGTCGATCACCGCCGCAGCACGCGGTCGGTGCGGGCTGGCGCACGCGGGGCGGGTCAGCGCGCACGCAGGGCGGGTCAGCGCGCACGCGGGGCGGGTCAGCACGCACGCGGGGCGGGTCAGCGCGCACGCGGGGCGGGTCAGCGCGCACGCAGGGCGGTCAGCGGGCACGCAGGGCGGTCAGCGCGCACGCAGGGCGGTCAGCGCGCACGCAGGGCGGGGCGTGCGCGCCAGCGCGCAGGCCGAGGCGCGCGTGAACGCCAGCGCGCAGGGCGGGCGGGTCAGCGGCGGACGACCCGGCGGGGCTTGGCGGCCGACACCTCGGCGTACCGCTTGAGCTGCTGCGAGCGGTAGTCGCGCCCGAGCGCGGTGAGCACCAGGTAGCCGACCAGCAACCCGGCGCCGGTGGCGAGCAGGTAGAGCCAGATCTGGGCGAAGAACGTCGGCGCGCCGCCGGCGAAGGGGTTGTGACCGATCAGCAGGGGCCCGACCAGCACGGTCAGCACCATCGCCACCGGCACCACGAGGGCCATGTCGGCCGCCCAGCCCGCCACCGGCCGACGACGACCCCAACGGAAGGCGACCACCGCCAGGATCAGCCCGATCACCGCGAACATCGCCAACGACACCCGGTCGGCAGCGGTGTCGTCACCCTCGAAGCCGAACCGGATGATCAGCCGGGCGATCACGTTCACCGCGAACAGGGCCGCCACGAGCACCCCGATGTCACGCCACCGCTTGTCCATCGCCGGACCTCCCGCCGTACGCCCCGTCGCGGGGCCCCATCTCTGGCAGGAATATCTACCACCCCTACCTGGGTGACGTCATCAGCGGCCGAGCGTCTGTGCCGGGGCGAGGATCTGCCGGAAACCCATCACCGCGAAGGTCATCGCGCCGGCCACGATCAGCGCCAGGCCGACCCAGTTGTCCCCGGCCAGCAGCAGGTCACCCTCGCTGGTCCGGACAGCGGCCACCGCCATCAGCGCGAACCAGGGCACCGCCGGCAACGCCACCGCCCACCTGCGGCCGACCGCCTCGTACGCGAACCAGCTCAGCGCGATGTTGGCGCCGACGGCGATGAGTGCCGAGACCCCGATCAGGTAGCCGCCGACACGGACCGTGGCGAGCAACAGCTCCAGCACCCCGGTCAGCACCCCGGCGACCACCACGATGATCGCGCCGGCCACCCGCACGCCGAGGTCCAGCAGGCGCGGCGGCGACCCCGCCGGAGGCGGGGCGGTCTGGTCGTCCACGACCGTCATCGACGCGGTGGGCGAGGTCACCGGAGACCGGCCGCCGCGACCGGAGACCGGTCCGGGCCGGTCTCCTCGGGCAGCCCGGCGAAGAGGTCGTCCTCCCAGCCGTACGGCCCGGCGCCCGGGCCCTTCTCGCCCACGGCGAGGGTGAAGTACTCCACGCCCATGAACTCGCCGCCGAAGTTCCCGGCGATCGCGTAGAGCCAGGAGTTGGCCGGAATCTGGGTGGCGTGCGCCCGCATCGCGGCTTCCTTGGCCAGGTGCTGGTCGGTGCCGTCGATCTGGGCGGCGATGTCCGCGTCCGGGGTGCCGAAGGGCAGGTCGGCGATGTCCTCGATGCCGCCGAACGGGTTGTCGGAGGATTCCGCGAACTGGGTCATCCCGGCCTCCAGCACGCTGAGCGGCATCGCCGTCCAGTAGACCTTGAGCGGGGCGCACCCCTCGGCGGCGGCCACCTCGACGGCGCGCATCGCCACCCGGTGCGCCTGGATGTGGTCGGGGTGCCCGTAGAAGCCGTTCGGGTCGTACGTGACGAGCACCTGCGGGCGTACCTCCCGCATGATCTCGACCAGGTGCCCGGCGGCCTCGTCGAGGTCGGCCTGCCAGAAGGCCCGGGGGTGCTCGTTGGTGGCGAGCCCCATCATCCCCGAGTCGCGGTAGCGGCCGGCGCCGCCGAGGAAGCGGTGGTCGCCGACGCCGAGCGCGGCGCACGCGGCGGCCAGTTCGGCGATCCGGTACCCGCCGAGCTGGTCGGCCTCGGCGGCGACGAGCTGGGACAGCGCGGGGACGTGCACCTCGCCCTCCTCGCCGAGGGTGCAGGTCACCAGCGTGACGTGCGCGCCCTGCGCGGCGTAGTGGGCCATCGTCGAGCCGGTGCCGATCGACTCGTCGTCGGGGTGCGCGTGGACCAGCAGCAGGCGGCGGTCGGGCAACATCGTCACGACGGTCACTCTAACCGGCGGTTCCTCCCTGCCGACGTCGACGCGTCCGCCCAGGTCGGCCACATCACCTCCGGTCCGGCTCTACGATTTGGCGTGTGGACTTTCCGGAGCTGGCCGCCCGCACCCACCGGTTCAGCCACGGCGCGCCACGCGCTGTCTCCGTGGCCGAGGACGGCTCCCGGGTGATCTTCCTGCGCTCCGCCGGTCCGGAGGACCCGGCGGACGCGCTCTGGCTGCTGGACGTGGCGACCGCCGAGGAGCGCCTGGTCGCCGATCCGGAAACCCTGCTCGGCGAGGACGGGGACGTCAGGTCCCTCTCCCCCGGTGAGCGCGCGCTGCGGGAGCGGCTGCGGCTCAGCGCCGCCGGCATCGGCTCGTACGCGTTGGACGCCGCCGGTCGGGTCGCGGTGTTCGCACTGGCCGGGCGGTTGTTCCGGGCCGATCTGGTGCACGGCGACGTGGTGGAGGTGGCGGCCGTCGGTCCGGTGCTGGACCCGCGTCCGGACCCGACCGGGCAGCGGCTGGCGTACGTGACGGACGCGGCCGAGGGGGTGCGCCGGGGCGAGCTGCGGGTGATCGAGGCGGACGGCACCGACACCCTGCTGGCCGGCGAGGACGCCGGTGTGAGCTGGGGACTGGCCGAACACATCGCGGCTGAGGAGTTCGGTCGGTACCGGGGTTACTGGTGGGCTCCGGACGGCCGGATGGTGCTCGCCGCCCGGGTCGACGAGTCCCGCTTGGAACGCTGGCACCTGCACGACCCGGCCCAGCCGGCGAGCCCGCCGACCGCCGTCGCGTACCCCCGGGCCGGTGGGCCGAACGCCGAGGTCAGCCTGCACCTGCTCGACCTGGACGACGGCTGGGTGGACGTGCACTGGGACCGGGAGACCTACCCGTACCTGACCGGGGTCAGCTGGGTCGAGGGCAGCCCGTTGATCACCGTGCTGCGCCGCTCGCAGCAGCACGGGCTGGTGCTGGCGGTGGACCCCCGCACCGGCGAGACTCAGGTGCACGCCGAACTGGCCGACCCGCGTTGGGTCGAGCCGATCGCCGGCACCCCGGCGCACCTCCCGGACGGCCGCGTGCTGGTCGGCGGGGAGTTGGCCCACGACGGGTACGACGCGAGGTGCCTGTTCGCCGACGGCACCCTGCTCACCCCTCCGTCGCTGTACGTACGCCGGGTGGTGGGTCGACTGCCGGCCGCGTCCGGTCCGGCCGACCTGCTGGTCGAGGCGAGCGACGGCGAGCCGAGCGAGCGGCACCTCTTCCGGATCCGCACCACCATCGGCGGTGGGGTGGACGCGCGGCGGCTCACCACCGACTCCGGCTGGTACACCGCCGCGGTGGGCGGGGACGTGCTGGCGGTGGGTGTCGCGTCGCTGGACCACGCCGGGGTGCGGTGGACCGTGCGCCGCGGCGACCAGGAGCTGGCCGAGCTGCGGTCGTTCGCCGCCAACCCGCCGTATTCTCCGCTGCCGCTGCTGGAACGGGTGACCGACCGGCGGTTGCCGGCGGCGGTGCTCTACCCGGACAACCACGTGACGGGTCGACGGTTGCCGGTGCTGCTGGACATCTACGGCGGGCCGGGGCACCAGGAGGTCGTGGCGGCGCGGGCCGCGTGGTTGGAGCGGCAGTGGTGGGCCGACGCGGGGTTCGCGGTGGTCACCATCGACAACCGGGGTACGCCGGGAGTGGCGCCCTCGTTCGAGAAGGCGATCCACCGCCGGGTGGCCGACGTGATCCTCACCGACCAGATCGACGCGTTGACGGCACTGGCCGGCAAGCATCCCGACCTGGATCTGAGCCGGGTGGGGGTGCGCGGCTGGTCGTTCGGCGGGTGGCTGGCCGGGTTGGCGGTGCTGCGTCACCCGGAGTTGTTCAAGTGCGGCATCGCCGGTGCGCCGGTGACCGACTGGGCGCTGTACGACACCGCGTACACCGAGCGTTATCTGGGGTCGCCGGAGGACGGCCAGGACGTCTACGCGCACCATTCGCTCGTCGAGTTGGCCGCCGAGCCGGTCACCGCCCCCGACCAGGCCCGCCCGTTGCTGCTGGTGCACGGCCTGGCCGACGACAACGTGGTGGCCGCGCACACGCTCCGGCTGTCGGCGGCGCTGCTGAGCACCGGCCGCCCGCACGCCGTGCTGCCGCTGACCGGCGCGACGCACATGGCCGCGAACGGCACCGCCGAGCGCCTGCTCCCCCTGGAGCTGGAGTTCCTCCGTACCCACCTGTTGTGAGCAGCGTGGGATCGCGAGCCCGCGCCAGCATCCGGGCAGAGACAATGCAGCGGTGTCGGACTTCACGAAACCGCTCGGCTACCGCCTCATCACCGGGCCCGACGACGCTGATTTCTGCGCCCGCGTCAGCGCCCTTCTCGATCAGGGCTATCGGCTGCACGGGTCGCCGGCGCTGACCTTCGACGGCGAACGCGTCATCGCCGCTCAGGCGGTGGTGTTGCCGCACCCGGTCAGCGCCGAGGCACCCCTGGAAAGCGTCACGTAGAGACGTTGCCTGCCGCGCCTGGGCTGCTGCGGCGACAGGCTGACGATCACCACCGCTCCACGAGGTGCTCCCGGCCCGGCGGCGGATCGTACGGCTCGGGCCAGTAGTCGATGACCTTGCTGATCAGCCCGCGCTCGGACATCTCCAGCCACACGCACGCCTCCGCCTGCTCGGCGCCGACGCGGACGTCGAGCAACAGGGCAGCGAGGCGACCGTCGGCGATCACCCGTCGCGGTCGGAGGTGCCACTCGCCGGGATAGTCGGTGTTGAACCGCAGGAACGCGTCCCTGCCGCGGATGCGCTCCCGAGTCTGCGGCATCTCGTAGACCACATCGTCGGTGAGCAGGGCAGCCAACCCGGACCAGTCGCGACGCTCCAGAAGATCGACGTAGGCGTGGGCGGTCTGCCGGGCCATCGAGGTGTCGTCCACGACGCGGACCCTAACCTGCACCAGTGACAGTCCGGCACGACCTGGCAGGCCCTCGCGGTGTGCCCTGCCTGGTCGCTGACGGATCACGGTCACCGACCAGGGCAGCAGGCGCTACCAGACAGCGAGGCCGCCACCGGGTACGGCGACGAAGAGGAACCGCCGTGACGTCGACGGCGGCGTGCCCGCGACGGTGAACGCCTCGTACTGATCGTGCGGCTCGACGAGCAGGACCGCATCGTCGGCGAACGTCACCCTCAGCCGACCGTCCTTACCGACCTCGACGGCCGTGACCTCCGCTTGGTGCCGGTCGAGCAGAGGTCCCAGACCAGCCGACACGCAGGGGTCGATCCGGCACTCGGCACCGGGTACGCCGTAGGAGAACTCGGTCTCGACGCGGATCTCGAGCCACGCCTCGATCACGAGCGTGAACGCGAAGTCGATCCGCAACTGCGTCACGACACCGTCGCCGACCGGCAGCAGCCACCTGTCGCTGTGCTCGGTCAGCCCGTTGTGGTCCACCCGCTCAGTCATGAACCACATGCTCGTCCAGCATGGCGCGGGTGACCAACCGGCACGACTCCACGGTTGCGGTCGGCGTGACAGGCGGAGCGCCGACGAGTGGACGGGGAGTCAACTCCTGTAGTTCCGCCGATGCCACCATGGCGGCAGCGCGACGAGGGTCGCCGGTGTCAGGAGACCGCGGGCGGCCAGCGGTGCGTACGCCACTCGTCCCAGCTCGCGAATCCAGCCGGTGGTTCGTCGAGGGGTTCGGTGCCGTCGAGTTCGCCCGGCGTCGGGACCTCGAAGGTCGCCGCCCACTCGGCGAGTTCGTCGTCGGACATCGGCCACGTCGTGTGCGGCGCTTCGGCTTGGCGCTGATCGCGCCGTCGACGCTGCTCGGCGGGGGTGAGCGCGAAGTAGTGCAACTCCACCGTCGCGCCGAGGTCCGCTGCCGCCTGCCGCAGGGCAGTGCGCTCGTCCCGACTCCAGAGGCCGTAGTCGATCACGACGTTGGTGCCGAGTTCCAGGGCCCGCAGCCCGATCTCGATGAGCCGTCCCTCGATCACGCTTTGAGCCGACGGTGGATTCTCCCGCCCGTAGAGGGCCTTCACCCACTCGTCCTTCGTCAGACGAAGAGCCCTGCGCTCGACCTCGATACGCCGAGCAGCAGTGGTCTTACCGGTGCACGGAAGCCCCACCGTCAGGAACAGCGTCGTCATCCCCCGCCTCCGAACGAACAAGACATCGTCACCGACCTCAACGTGTACGGCTCTCCCAGACCGGCTGCTCGGGCACGTCATTGTGCACGACGACGTCGGCGTGGTCGGTCGGGCGCGCCCTGGCGAGGTAGAGCTGCTGGGAGGGGAGGTAACGCTCACGCCAGCGCCGTTCGACGTCGGCGCGGGATGACACCTGCCGCTCTCGGGCCACGGCACGATCCACTGTCGTCTCGGGCGCGGTGGACACGAAGACGCGCAGGTCCCAGCGGTCGAGAAGTTCCGGGCGCATGAGGAAGACGCCGTCGAACACCAGCACGGCGTCGGCGGGAGCGGTCAGGATCGGCGGGGACAGCACAGTGTCCGTGGTGCTGTCGTAGACCGTGGGTTGGAAGCGCCGGTCTCCACCAGGGCCGAGCGGATCCAGCAGAACCCGGTTCAACGCGCCGTAGTCGTGGGCGTCGTCGTAGCAGCCTTCGGCCGAGTACTCGCCGCGCGGATACCGCCGCGCCCGTGGAAAGAGGAAGTCGTCGATGGTCGCGCGGACGACGTCGCGACCGTGTTCACGCAGGACGACGGCCAACTCGTCGGCGAGGGTCGTCTTGCCGGCGGCGGGCGGGCCGTCGACGGCAACCCGTACCGGGTGGGCACGAGTGACGGACCCGACCGCCTCAGCCAGCCGGGCGAGCATCTCGTTCCGGGTGCCGTGACGCATGTCCTGCCCCGTCCTGGTCTCGCGAACGTCACCGTGTCGGGACGACCCTATGCGCACCAGCCTTCCGCGCCAGGTCCCCGACGGATACGAACGACGTGGACCGATCCGGTCGCCCGACCCCTGAAGACGCGCGCGGCCGATCGCATGGGTCCACGAGCACCAGGGCACCCCACACAGCCAGAGGTGGTCTCGACTCACCGACCGCCCGCCACGGAGCCGAAGAAGCTGAGGAGAAGCCCGGCCGTCTGCGCGGGATCTTCGAGCATGGGTGAATGACCGACACCGGGGATCAATTCGACTGTCACACCAGCAACGCGGCGGTACGCGGTCGCCGATGAGGATCGCCACCTCTGGTCGCGCTCACCGAAGATGACCAGCAGTGGCTTGCCGACAATCGTGAGCCGGTCCGGAAGTTGTCGCTGGGTCAGGTAGTCGTCGGACGCCCGCGATGTCGCCGTGAGCGAGTGGTAGGTCATGCCGCGCGTGTCGTCCACGAGCTGCTGCGGAACGTGGAAGCCTGGCGCGAACGCGGTGCTCAGGCCCCGGCGCAGAATCCCGTCGGTCCGAAGCCGCCACAGAAGTTGACCCAGCACGGGAACGAAGACGAGCTTGCCCACCGGCCCGTCCGAGATGAAGGCATCCAGGCGCGGTCCGGTGTTGATGAGCGCCAGCGCGATCACCAGGTCGCCACGGTGTTCGGCGAGCGCGGTGGCGACGTAGCCGCCGGTGGAGTGGCCGATCACCATCGCCTGTTCGATGCCGAGCTGGTCCAGTGCCTGCCCGACTCGGCGGCCTTGCTGCGGGATGTCATAGCCGCCGCCGGTCGGTTTCGCGGATCGGCCATGTCCGAGCAGGTCGATTCGGATGACACGATGGGACGTTGCCAGCGTCGGGATAATCGACGTCCACCACTCGGTCGAGGCACCGAGCCCGTGGACCAGCACGAGTGCCGGGGCGTCGCGGGGTCCGTCCTGGCGGACGTTGATGTCGCCGCCGTCGAGATGCACTATCGAGTTTCCGGTGGCAGGGGCGGACTGCCAGTTCACCGATGCCGCGTTGGCCAGGAGCAGTCCGACGACCGTGAGCAGCGCCGTCGAGGCGATGACGCGCCGCCGGCGGCGGGCACGACGTCGACGCGGCTGCTGGTCGGAGGCGCGCGGGTCGGCCTCGTCGAACTGTTCTTTGCCGGGGGCTGGCGATGCCGTCATGACGTCACTGTCGCTGCCCTGCGGTGCCGCTGGCTTGGACGAATGTTCCGGTCGACCGGCGCGCGTAGGGTCCGGGCCGCACTGCGAGGTGCAGGCCTGAGGCCAGGGCTGTCGGCAGGCCGGGTCGAGGATGCGCCAACGGCTGAATCGTCTACGACATCAGCTCCAAAGGAAGCACGCAGGACCACCCATCCCCGGCTGGCCGACCAGCGCTCCCGCTCGAAGGGCAGACGGCAAGGGCCTCCTCCCGACGACGCTGTCGGAAGGGGGCCCGGTCTGCCTGCGGTGTGACTACGGCTTGACGTGCGCGTTCACGAACGACGGGTAGCCGAAGACGCTGGAGATGAAGACGCCGCCGGCCTTGGACCCGTGCACGTTGTAGGCCACGTCGACGTAGAGCGGCACCACCGGAGCGTGCTCCTTCATGATCCGCTCGTCGAGCTTCGCCCACTCCGGACCCTGGTCGGCCGGGGCGAGCGCCAGGATGCGGTCCATCTCGGCGTTGATGGCCGGGTCGTTGAAGTAGGACTGGTTGCTGTTGCCCTCGGCCTTGATGGTGCGGCCGTCGTAGAGCACCGGCAGGATCGACGCCCCGCTGGGCCAGTCCGCCGCCCAGTTACCGATGTACAGGTCCCAGGGGTTGTCCTTCTTCTTGATCTCGTCGAGCTTGGCGTCGTCGGAGATGTTCCGCAGCGTGATCTTGAAGCCGGCCCGTTCCAGGTTGGCCTTCAGCTGAGCGCCCTGCTGCTGCTCGGTGGAGTTGTCGGCCACGCCGAGGACCAGCTCCGGCGTCTTCCCGCCGAGCAGTTCCTTGGCCTTGTCGACGTTGCCGTTGGCACCCGCCGGGTACGCCTCGTACGCCTGGTAGCCGATCGTGGCCGACGGCATCAGCGTGGTCAGCGGCGCGGCGACGGTCTGTCCGCCGAGCGCCTTGATCATGCCTTCGCGGTCGATGGCGTAGTTGAGCGCCTGCCGGACCTTCAGGTCGGTGACCCGCTGGTTGTTGATGACGAGCTGGTTGGCGCTCGGCGTCGGCGAGAGAAGCGTCCGGGACTTCAGCGTGGCGTCACCGGCCACCTTGGCGACCAGCGAGGCGGGCACGGTGTTGAAGGCGAGCGCGCTCTGGTCGGCGCCGTTGTCGGCGATCACCCGGTTGTTGGCGGCGTCCGCGGTGGGGCCGAAGGTCCAGACGAACTGGTCCGGGTACTGGTGCCGCACCGGGTCGGTGTTGGGATCCCAGTTGGGGTTGCGGTCCAGGGTGAGCTGGACGCCGACCTGGTTCTTGGCGACCTTGTACGGGCCGGACGAGAACGGCTGCTTGTCCACGTCGATGCCGGTGTCCTTGTCGGCGGGCAGCGGCGCGGTGGTCGGCAGCGAGGCGGCGAACGGCAGGTCGCAGCGGGGCTTGGCGAATTCGAAGCGCAGCGTCTTGGCGTCCGGCGTGCTCAGGCCCGGCGGCAGCGACGTCTTGTTCTTCTTGAAGTCCCACTTGGTGTCGAACTGCGCGGTGTCGGCCAGCCACTCCTGGATGTAGGTCGGGCCGCCGGACAGGTCGGGGTCGAAGGAGCGCGCGATGCCGTACGCGATCTCCTTGGAGGTGATCGGCCGGCCGTCCTCGAACTTCACCCCGTCCTTGACGGTGAACTCCCAGACCTTGCAGTCGTTGTTGACGTTCCTGCCCGGAGTCTCGGCCAGGTCACCGACCAGGACCAGGCCGCCCTTGCCGTCGTCCTTCCAGGTGGTCAGGTAGCGGGACCAGAGCGGGTTGGCCATCAGACCGGCGAACGAGTACGTCCGCTGCGGGTCGAGGTGGGAGATCGGCGACTCCCGGATGACGGAGAAGACGCCGCCCTTCGCGGCGCCGCTCACCTCGGCGGCGGGCCCCTGCGAATCCTTGGGGTCGGTCGCGATGACCCCGGTCTGCTTCCGGTCGGTGTCCACCGTCGTGCCCTCGCCCGTGTTCTTCGAGCACGCACCCAGTGCCACAACCAGAGCGATCGCGCCGCCTGCGGCAACCGCCACGCGTGGTCGCATGAAGTACCCCCTTCAGCCATGTGTCGTGCGGTTTCGTCGGGGCGAGAACCGCCGACGTCCCGAGGATCGTAAGGAAGAAAACCTACGAGTTGTGTAGCAGTTGTCGATAAATTCCGCCACCGGCGGCGGCCTGGTCCGACGGCTCAGCGCAGCCGCACCCGGGGGTCGATGGTCGCGTAGAGCAGGTCCACCAGCACGTTCGCCAACACCACGAAGACCGCGGCGATCAGCACAGTGGCCATGATGGTGGGCAGGTCACCGGAGCGCACCGCGTCCACCGCCGTACGCCCCAGCCCCTGAATGCCGAACGTCGTCTCGGTGATCACCGTGCCGCCCAGCGCTCCGCCCACGTCCAGCCCCGCGATGGTCACCACCGGGGTGATCGCCGCGCGCAGCGCGTGTCGCCCGTACACCTTCGGTTTGGCCAGGCCCTTGGCCCGCGCGGTCCGGACGAAGTCCTCGGAGAGCGTCTCCAACATCTGCGCCCGCGACAACCGGGCGTAGATGGCCGAGAAGAGGAAGGCCAGCGCCACCCAGGCGAGCACCAGCCCACTGGCCCACTTCGCCGGGTTGTCGAAGAGGGACGTGTAGCTGGGCACCGGCAGCCACCGCAGGTTGTAGACGAACACCAGCAGCAGCACCGCACCCACGAAGTAGAGCTGCAACGAGGCGCCGGTCAGCGAGAAGCCGATGGCGGCCCGGTCCAGCCAGGTGCCCCGCCGCAACGCGGACACCATGCCGAGACCGACGCCGAGCAGCAACCACAGGATCGCCGCCGGGATCACGATGCTCAGCGTCACCGGCAGCACCCGGGCGATGGTGTCCGAGACGGCCTCGTTGGTGACGTACGACCAGCCCAGGCAGGGCGCGTCGCAGCGGCCACCCTGGGCGCTGCCCAGGTCCCGACCGGTCACGATGCCCTTCATGTAACCGGCGTACTGGCTGATCAACGGGTCGTTCAGGCCCAGGTCGTCGCGGACCCGCTCCAACCGCTCCGGGTTGCAGTTCTTCGAGCAGATGCTGCTGACCGGGTCGCGCGGCAGGGCGAAGAACATCAGGAAGGTCAGCACACTCACCGCGAACAGGGTCAGCGCGGCGGAGAAGAGTCGCTTGATCAGAAATCGCGCCATGGGGTACCCCCCTACCGGGACGACTTCGGGTCGAGCGCGTCCCGCAACGCGTCGCCGAAGAGGTTGAAGGCGAACACCAGCGCGAAGATCGTGATGCCCGGGAAGAACACGTACGCCGGGTCGGTCTGGAGGAAGTCCAGACTGCGGTAGATCATCCGCCCGAAGCTCGGCGTCTCGTCGCTGAGGCCGACGCCGATGAACGAGAGCGCCGCCTCGCTGGTGATGAACTGTGGCACTGCCAGGGAGAACGACACCAGGATCGGCGCCCAGATGTTCGGCAGCAGTTGCCGGAAGAGCATGTGCCCCAAACCGGCGCCGCTGGCCTTGGCCGCCTCCACGAACTCCCGCTCGCGCAGCGCGATCACCTGCCCCCGTACCAGTCGGGCGGTGCTGGTCCAGCCGAAGATGGCGAAGACGGCGATCAGCACCCCCACCCCGAACGCGGACGACACCTGCCCCCGCTCACCGTAGAACCGCAGCGTGACGGTGGGAGTGAGCGCCAACGCGATGATCAGGAACGGCATGGCCAGGGTCAGGTCGGTGATCCAGTTGATCACCGCGTCGAGCCAGCCGCCGAGGTAGCCAGCGAGCGCGCCCAGCACGACCCCGATCGTCGCCGTGATCAGGGCTGCCGCGAACGCGATGAACAGCGACGTCCGCAGCCCGTAGATCAGCCGGATGAAGATGTCCCGCCCCAGCCCGGGCTCCAGACCGAACCAGTGCTCCCCGGTGACCCCACCCGCGTAGCCGAGCGGCATCCCGAAGCCGTCCAGCAGGTTCTGGAACTGCTCCCGCGGCCCGATGCCGTAGACCATCTCGATCAGCGGGGCGGACAGACCCAACACCATGAAGAACACCAGGAGTACGCCGCTGACCACCGCCGTACGGTCACGGCGCAGCCGCATCCAGGCGAGCTGACCGGGCGAGCGACCGACGACGCCCTTTCCGGCGGGCCCGCCCTCGTGGGTGCCGGACTCGATCTCGGCCAGCGCCACACCCTCCACCGGGGAGAGGCTCACGACGACACCTCCTCGTCGACCTGGGCAGCCACCTCGGCCGACTCCGGGCTCGTGCCGCCCGACTCCCCTTCGGGGCTCGTGCCGGCTGGTTCCCCTTCGGGGCTCGTGCCGCCCGACTCCCCTTCGGGGCTCGTGCCGGCTGGTTCCCCTTCGGGGAAGTGACACGCGGTGGCCTGGTTGCCGCCGTCCCGCGGCACCAGCGCCGGCTCCTCGGTCGCGCAGACGTCCTGCGCCTTCCAGCACCGGGTCCGGAACCGGCAGCCCGACGGCGGGTCGAGCGGCGTGGGCACGTCACCGGTCAGCCGGATGCGGCCCGCCGGGCCGAGCTGGGTGACGTCCGGGATCGCCGAGAGCAGAGCCCGGGTGTACGGGTGCTGCGGGCGCTCGTAGATGTCCTCCCGATCACCGATCTCCACGATCCGACCCAGGTACATGACGGCGACCCGCTGGCAGAAGTGCCGGACCACGGCCAGGTCGTGTGCGATGAACACGAACGCCAGATTGAGCTCCCGTTGCAGGTCACGCAGCAGGTTGACGACCTGCGCCTGGATCGAGACGTCCAGCGCGCTCACCGGCTCGTCCGCGACGATCAGCTTGGGCCGCAGGGCCAGCGCCCGGGCGATGCCGATGCGCTGGCGCTGACCGCCGGAGAACTCGTGCGGGTACCTGTTGTAGTGCTCCGGGTTCAACCCGACAAGCTCCAGTAACTCCTGCACCCGCGCCTTGATCCCGCCCGGCGGCCTGATCCCGTTGACCTGCAACGGCATCGCCACGATCCGCCCGACGGTGTGCCGGGGGTTCAGCGACGCGTACGGGTCCTGGAAGATGATCTGGAGTTCCTGACGCAGCGGGCGCAGCTCCCGGCGGCCGGCGTGGGTGATGTCCCGCCCGTCGAACTCGATGCTGCCGCTCGTCGGCTCCAGCAGCCGCACCAGCATCCGACCGGTGGTGGTCTTGCCGCAGCCCGACTCCCCCACCAGCCCGAGCGTCTCGCCGGGGCGTACGTCGAAGTCGAGCCCGTCCACCGCCCGCACCAGTCCGGTGGCGCGCAGCCCCTGGCGTACCGGGAAATGCTTGGTCAGGCCGCGTACCCGCAACAGCGGTTCGTCGGTCATCGGGCGACCCCCACGGATGCGACGTCCTCGGTGTAGAAAGCGGCGCGCTCCTCGGCGCTCAGGTGACAGGCGACGAGGTGACCGTCCCCGGCCGCCAGTAGTTCGGGCACGTCGGTGCGGGAGCGGCCGCCGGCGCGGTCCGCGTACCGGCAGCGCGGGTGGAACGCGCAGCCGGACGGCAGGTTGATCAGACTCGGCGGGTTGCCGGGGATCGGCACCAGGTCCGCGTCCGCGTCGCCGTGCAGCGACGGCACGCTGGAGAGCAACCCCCAGGTGTACGGATGCTGCGGCGAGCGGAGCACCTGCTCGACGCTGCCCCGCTCGACGGCGCGACCGCCGTACATGACCAGCACGTCGTCGGCGACCTGGCCGACCACGCCGAGGTCGTGGGTGATCAGGATGATCGCGGAGTGGAACTCGGCCTGGAGGTCGGCCAACAGGTCCAGGATCTGCGCCTGCACCGTGACGTCCAGGGCGGTGGTCGGCTCGTCGGCGATCAGCAGCGCCGGGTCGTTGACCAGCGACATCGCGATCATCGCCCGTTGCCGCATGCCGCCGGAGAACTCGTGCGGGTACTGGTCGAAGCGGCGGGCCGGCTGTGGGATGCCCACCCGGTCCAGCATGTCGACGGCCCGCTGCCGGGCCTCGCGGCGGTTGGCCCTCGGGTGGTGCACCCGGTACGCCTCGGCGATCTGTCGGCCCACCGTGTAGTACGGATGCAACGCCGACAGCGGATCCTGAAAGATCATCGCCATGTCCCGGCCGCGCAGCCGGCGTACCTCCTCGTCGGGCAGGCCGACCACCTGCCGGCCGCCCACGGAGATCTCGCCGGTGATGGTCGCCCGCTTGGGATCGTGCAGGCCGAGAATGGCCAGCGAGGTGACGCTCTTGCCGGAGCCGGACTCACCGACGATGCCCAGGGTGCGGCCCCGCTCGACGGCGAACGACACCCCGTCGACAGCGCGCACCACGCCGTCCTCGGTGTCGAACCGGACCCGCAGGTCACGCACCCGCAGGTAGGCGTCCTCGTTGCCGCGCTGCGTCGGCACGGCGGGATGGTCGTCCGGCTTTCCGGACGGCGCCGGATCGGAGCTGTCCACGGCAACCTCCCTCAGTGACGAAGAGAACTTACAACAAAGTCCCGAGGGTGAAAATAAGCTACAAAGTCGGCACGTGTCAGCGGGCCCGAGCGTAACGAGTCAGCATCGGCCCCGCACCCCCGTCACCTCGCCATCGACGCCTGTTCCTGCAGAAACCGCACCTCAGGTGCGACCATGACAAGAGCAGCCAGCAGAGGATGCCCGTGGCACGAGGTGGAGGTGACCCATGACCGCGGCGGTGTTCGATCACGAAGGTCCGTGGACCGAAGAGGAGTTCCTCGCCCTCGGCGAGACGCAGCAACGCGTCGAACTCTTCGACGGGAGCCTTCACGTGACCCCAGCCCCCACCCCCCGGCACCAAAACATCTCGGGCGAACTACGCGCGGTTCTACGAGGCCCGGTCCTCGAAGCCGGCCTGCACGTTCTGGAAGCGGTGAACGTCCGGCTCAGGCCGGGACGGATTCCGATCCCCGATCTCGTCATCACCAGCCCGATCGACTTCGACGAGCTGAACGTCGAGGCGAGTGACGTGCGGCTGGTATGCGAAATCATCTCGCCGAGCAACGCGTCCACCGACAAAGTCCTCAAGATGCACTACTACGCCGCCGCCGGGATCGAGTGGTATCTCCTGGTCGAGCAGGACAGCGGCACTGTGCATCTGTACCGGCGGCGGGGCGGTCACTACACCGAGCAGTCCGTGACCAGACCCGGCGAGGTGTTGGAGCTGACCGAGCCGGTGAAGGCCACCATCCGACCGGAGGAACTTCTTCCCTGACGGGTGTCGGTCGACTGCCCTAGGGTCGTCGCATGACCGAGTTCGACGCGGCCACCGCCGCCGTCCAGGCCGCCCTCGACGCGGGAGCGCGGTACGCCGACGCACGGGTGATGCATCGCCGCTACGAGTCGATGACCGCGCGCAACGGCGACGTGGAGGAGCTGGCCCAGGACGAGAGCATCGGGCTCGGTGTCCGGGCGCTCGTCGGTGCGAGTTGGGGCTTCTACGCCGTACCCGATCTCTCCGACGCCGCCGCCCGCGACGCCGGCCGGCGCGCTACGCGTACCGCCATGGCGAGCGCGCGGGTGCCGGGCCCGCCGGTCGACCTGGTGCCCGCTGAGGCGGTCACCGCGAGCTGGGCCTCCGGTTGCCAGATCGACCCGCTCGGGGTGCCCCTGTCGAGCAAGGGCGACCTGCTGGTCGACGCGACCCGCGCGATGGTCGAGCACGGCGCGGATCTGGCCGAGGGCCTGTACCAGATCTGGGACACCGCGAAATGGTTCGTCTCCAGCGAGGGCCACCGCATCGACCAGCGGATCCGCGAGTGCGGCGGCGGCATCTCGGCCACCTCGATCGGTGACGGCGAGACGCAGCGCCGGTCCTGGCCGAGCTACCGGGGGCAGTACGGCACCACCGGGTGGGAGCTGGTCGAGTCGCTCGACCTGGTCGCGCACGCCGCGGAGATCGCCGACGAGTCCCGGGCGCTGCTCACCGCGCCGCAGTGCCCGGCCGGTGAGACGGATCTGATCCTCGGCGGCGAACAGTTGGCCCTCCAGATCCACGAGTCGGTCGGGCACGCCATCGAACTGGACCGGATCCTCGGCTGGGAGGCGGCGTTCGCCGGCACGTCCTGGCTGGACCTGGCCCAGCTCGGCTCGCTGCGCTACGGCTCGGAGCTGATGAACATCACCATCGACCCGACGATCCCCGGTGCGCTGGGCAGCTTCGGGTTCGACGACGAGGGCTCGCCGGCGGTCAAGCGGGACGCCGTTCGGGACGGGCGCTGGGTCGGTGTGCTCGCCGGTCGGGACTCGGCCGCCATGGCCAGCCTCGACTACGGCGGCAGCGTACGGGCCGACGGGTGGGCCCGGCTGCCGATGGTGCGGATGACGAACGTCGGCCTGGAGCCCGGCCCGCACACCCTGGAGGAGATCATCGCGGCCACCGACGACGGCGTTCTGATGGACCTCAACCGGTCCTGGTCGATCGACGACAAGCGGCTCAACTTCCAGTTCGGCTGTGAGGTCGGCTGGGAGATCAAGAAGGGGCGGCGGGGGCGGATGCTGCGCAACCCCACGTACACGGGGATCGGCCCACTCTTCTGGCGCTCGATGGACATGCTCTCCAACGAGACGATCTCCTGGGGCACGCCCAACTGCGGCAAGGGTCAGCCCGGCCAGATCGGCCACACCGGCCACCCGGCCGCGCCGGCCCGGTTCCGCAACGTCCGCGTGGGGGTGTCGGCGTGAGTGGGCCTACCGAGCTGGAGCTGGCGGGGCAGGTTGTCGAGCTGGTCCGTCAGCTCGGCGGTCCGGCCGCGCAGGCCGACGCGGTGGTGACGCGGGCGGATCTGGCGCTGACCCGCTTCGCCAATTCGGCCATCCACCAGAACGTCGCGGAGTCGACGGTCGGGGTCCGGCTGCGGCTGCACCTGGACGGTCGGACCGCCGCCGGCAGTGGCAGCGTGGTCACCACCGACGGGCTGCGCGCGCTGGTGGAGCGGACCGTGGCCGCGGCGCGTCTCTGCCCACCCGACCCGGGCTGGCCGGGGCTGACCGCGCCGACGCCCACGCCGGACGCGCCGCCCGTGGACGAGGCCACCGCGTACGCCGAGCCGGACCAGCGGGCCGACCGGGTGGGCGCGTTCGTGGCCGCCGCCGGGGGCTTGAGCACGGCGGGTTACTGCCGCACCGCGCATCGCTCGTCGGCGTTCGCGAACTCGGCCGGGCACACCGCGTCGGGCCGTTCGGCGGAGGCGGCGATGGACGGCATCGCCCGCCGCGACGGCGCGGACGGGGTGGCCCGGCGCTGCGCGGACCGGCTCTCCGACCTCGACGGCGCGGAGCTGGGTGCGCACGCCGCGGCGAAGGCGCGGGCCGCGGCGGACCCGGTCGAGTTGCCGCCGGGGCACTACGAGGTGGTGTTCGAGCCGGCCGCGGTGGCGGACCTGTTGCAGAACCTGTCCTGGTACGGCTTCAACGGCAAGCGGTACGCCGAACGGCAGTCGTTCGCCGAGCCGGGGGTCGCCCAGTTCGACAGGGCGGTGACCCTGGTGGACGACCCGCTGGGCGCGTCGGGCCTGCCGTTCGACGCGGAGGGCACCGCGCGTCGGGCGGTGACACTGGTCGAGGCGGGCACCACCCGGGCGGTGGCGCATGACCGGCGGACGGCCGCCGAGGCGGGTACGCAGTCCACCGGGCACGCGGTCGCGGGTGGTGCCACGTGGGGTCCGATGGCCCGCACCATGCGGCTGTCCGGCGCGACCGCGGGGCCGGCCAGCGCCAGCGGCCGGAGCACCACCGGCGCGGCGGCCGGGGCGGTCGTCGACGCGGACACGGCCGCGCTGGTCAGCGGTGTGGAACGAGGGCTGCTGGTCAGCGATCTGTGGTATACGCGGGTGCTCGACCCGAAGAGCCTCGTCGTCACCGGGTTGACCCGCAACGGTGTCTGGTTGATCGAGGACGGCACTGTGGTGCGGGCGGTACGCGACCTGCGGTTCACCGAGTCGTACCCCCGGGCGCTCGGGCCGGGGGCGGTGCTCGGGTTGGGTGCGCGGCCGGTGCGCCAACCGGATCGGGTGGACGGTGCGTGGTGGACGGCGCCCTCGCTGCGGCTGGCGTCCTGGCACTTCACCGGAGGCGCCTCCGGCTGAGCCATCCAGAAGGCGGCTTTTCCGCAGGCCAGACACACGGGACGGTCCCTTGCGCGGACGGCCCGCAGAGATCGGCGTAACGTGTGTCACTTAGCTGCGTCGGTCGATCCGGCGTGGTCGTTGTGTGCGCAGGACGTGGCAGCGGGTGCGGTTCTCCGGTCCGCGTGCCGACCGGTGAAAGCCCAGCCCGCCTGTACGGGCCCGTCGAGGAGACGACTCGAATGACTTCAACGGCAACGAGGCCGCGGGGAGCGCGGGCGCGCGCCGCCATCGCGGCGAAGACGTTGCGTACCGACCGATGGTGGTTCGCCCCGCTGATCACCGTGATCGGGCTCAGCGCCTGGGTCGTGTACGCGACGGTCCGGGTCTTCCAGCACGACAACTACTGGGTCGACGACTACCACTACCTGACCCCGTTCTACTCCCCGTGTGTGACCGACAGGTGTGTCGAGGCGGCCTCGCACTTCGGGCGGTTCCTGCCCGGCTGGTGGATCATCCCGGACGCCGCGCTGACCCTGCCGTTCCTGTTGTTGTTCCGGCTCACCTGCTACTACTACCGCAAGGCGTACTACCGGTCGTTCTGGCTGTCGCCGCCGGCCTGCGCCGTGCCGGACGGCCACAAGGAGTACGGCGGTGAGACCCGTTTCCCGCTGCTCGGTCAGAACCTGCACCGTTACTTCTTCTACGCCGCCGCGATCATCTCGCTGATCAACACCTGGGACGCGATCCTCGCCTTCCACTCCCCCAAGGGCTTCGGCTTCGGGCTCGGCAACGTCATCCTGGTGCTCAACGTGGTGATGCTCTGGGCGTACACCATCTCCTGCCACTCCTGCCGGCACATCATCGGCGGCCGGTTGAAGCACTTCTCCAAGCACCCGGTGCGGTACAAGGCCTGGACGTTCGTCTCGGCGTTGAACGTCCGGCACATGCAGCTCGCCTGGATCACCCTCGGCACCCTGGCGCTGGCGGACTTCTACATCATGGCGCTCGCTGCCGGCTGGTTCTCCGACCTGCGGTTCATCAACTAAAGGGCCCCTGACATGACCACTACCACTCGCATCGAACGACACCACTACGACGTCGTCGTCATCGGGGCCGGCGGCGCCGGTCTGCGTGCCGCCATCGAGGCCCGGCTCGCCGGCAAGAAGACCGCGATCATCTCCAAGTCGCTGTTCGGCAAGGCGCACACGGTGATGGCCGAGGGCGGCGCGGCGGCCGCGATGGGCAACGTGAACAGCCGGGACAACTGGCAGGTGCACTTCCGCGACACCATGCGCGGCGGCAAGTTCCTGAACAACTTCCGGATGGCCGAGCTGCACGCGAAGGAGTCGCCGCAGCGGATCTGGGAGCTGGAGACGTACGGTGCGCTCTTCGACCGCACCAAGGACGGCAAGATCTCGCAGCGCAACTTCGGTGGCCACGAGTACCCGCGCCTGGCGCACGTGGGCGACCGGACCGGCCTGGAGCTGATCCGCACCCTCCAGCAGAAGATCGTCTCGCTCCAGCAGGACGACCACCGGGAGTTCGGCTCGTACGACGCCCGGATCAAGGTCTTCTCCGAGACCACCATCACCGAGCTGCTGCTCGACGGTGACCGGGTCGCCGGCGCGTTCGGCTACTACCGCGAGTCGGGCGAGTTCATCCTCTTCGAGGCGCCGGCCGTGGTGCTGGCGACCGGCGGTGTCGGGCGCTCCTACAAGGTCACCTCGAACTCGTGGGAGTACACCGGGGACGGGCACGCGTTGGCGCTGCGCGCCGGGGCGACGCTGATCAACATGGAGTTCCTCCAGTTCCACCCGACCGGCATGGTCTGGCCGCCCTCGGTGAAGGGCATCCTGGTCACCGAGTCGGTGCGTGGCGACGGTGGTGTCCTGAAGAACTCCGAGGGCAAGCGGTTCATGTTCGACTACGTCCCCGACGTCTTCCGCAAGCAGTACGCGGAGACCGAGGAGGAGGCGGACCGCTGGTACACCGACCCGGACAACAACCGGCGTCCGCCGGAGCTGCTGCCCCGTGACGAGGTGGCCCGTGCGATCAACAGCGAGGTCAAGGCCGGTCGGGGCTCCCCCGCCGGTGGCGTCTTCCTGGACATCGCGAGCCGGCGTTCGGCCGACGAGATCCGGCGGCGGCTGCCGTCGATGTACCACCAGTTCAAGGAGCTGGCGGACGTCGACATCACCTCCGAGGCGATGGAGGTCGGGCCGACCTGCCACTACGTGATGGGCGGCGTCGAGGTCGACCCGGACTCGGGTGCGGCCTTCGGCCACGTACGCGGCCTGTTCGCCGCCGGTGAGGTGTCGGGCGGCATGCACGGCTCCAACCGGCTGGGCGGCAACTCGCTGTCCGACCTGCTGGTCTTCGGCAAGCGGGCGGGCGGCCACGCGGCCAGTTACGCCGACGGGCTGACCGCCCGGCCGAAGGTGGCGGTGGACGCCGTCGAGGCCGCCGTGGAGACCGCGCTCGCTCCGCTGCAGCGTGACACCGGCGAGAGCCCGTACACCCTCCAGCAGGACCTTCAGGCGGTCATGGGGGATCTGGTCGGCATCATCCGCCGGGAGGGTGAGCTGGCCGACGCGCTGGTGCGCCTCGCCGAACTGCGCGAGCGGGTGGCCAAGGTGAGCGCGGCCGGTGGACGGCGCTACAACCCGGGCTGGCACCTGGCCCTGGACCTGCGCAACATGCTGGTGGTCTCGGAGTGCACCGCGAAGGCGGCGCTGGAGCGGCAGGAGTCGCGCGGCGGGCACACCCGGGAGGACTACCCGGCGATGGAGCCGAAGTGGCGGCAGGTGAACCTGGTCTGCTCGCTGGACGGCGACACCGTGCGGCTGACCCGTAAGCCGCTGCCGAAGATGCGACCGGAGCTGATCGGCCTGTTCGATCGTGCGGAGCTGGCCAAGTACCTCACCGACGAGGAGCTGGCCGACTTCGACGCCCTCGTCGCCGACGCTGGAGAGGCGGACAACCGATGAGCGCGAAGCGTCAGTTCCGGATCTGGCGGGGCGACGAGACCGGCGGGGACCTGCAGGACTACATGGTGGAGGTGAACGAGGGCGAGGTCGTCCTCGACGTCATCCACCGCCTCCAGGCCACCGACGCGCCCGACCTGGCCTGCCGCTGGAACTGCAAGGCCGGCAAGTGTGGCTCCTGCTCCATGGAGATCAACGGCAAGCCGCGGCTGGGCTGCATGACCCGGATGTCGACCTTCGGCGACGACGAGACGGTCACTGTCACCCCGCTGCGGACCTTCCCGGTCATCCGGGACCTGGTCACCGACGTCTCGTTCAACTACGAGAAGGCACGGGAGACACCGGCGTTCGCCCCGCCGGCCGACGTCGCGCCGGGTGACTACCGGATGCAGCAGGTCGACGTGGAGCGCTCGCAGGAGTTCCGCAAGTGCATCGAGTGCTTCCTGTGCCAGACGGTCTGCCACGTCATCCGCGACCACGACGAGAACAAGCAGGCGTTCTCCGGGCCCCGGTACTTCATCCGGGCGGCCGAGCTGGACATGCACCCGCTGGACACCCGGACCGACCGCAAGGAGTACGCGCAGGCCGAACAGGGCCTCGGTTTCTGCAACATCACCAAGTGCTGCACCGAGGTCTGCCCCGAGCACATCAAGATCACTGATAACGGGATCATCCCCATGAAGGAACGGGTCGTCGACCGCAGGTACGATCCCCTTGTGTGGCTTGGTAGCAAGATCTTCCGCCGGGGCGAGACGCCCCAGACCAGCGTGACCACCGCCCGTCAGGGCTCGGCGACGTCGGGTTCAGCCCACGGTGGGCTGCACTCGCACGCGGGTGGTTCCCACGACTCCCGGGCCGAGGCGCAGGCGCAGAGCGGCGTCAACTGGGACCGGGAGGTGCCCCACCCGACCGCTCCGGCGGTGGACGACCGGGGCAAGCTGCCGCTGACCGAGCTCACCTTCGACCGGCCGGCCGCACCATCGCCGTTCGGTGACGACGTGACCTTCCCGCTGCCTCCGGAGCACCTCAACTTCGCGCACCCGGACCAGGACAAGCACTGACGACCCGAACCAGACGGGGGCCGCGGCTACCGCCGCGGCCCCCGTCCCGTTCCCCCTCCCACCCCACCCCACCCCGGTGATCAAGACGTTTCGGTCACCAGGAGGCCGGATCCTGACCGAAACCTCTTGATCACCGGGGAGCAGGTCGGGGGCCGGGCCCGGGGGGTGGGGGTGGGGGTGGGGTCAGGGGTTCTTCAGGATGGGGCGGAGTGCGGCGACGATGGGGGCGTCGGCGGGAAGCCAGGTGACGGAGTCCAGTTCGTCGGCGGTCAGCCACCGCAGCGCCTCGTGTTCCAGCGCCTGCGGCTCGTCCCCGTCGAGCAGACGGGCGGCGTACACCTTGAGCACCGAACGGCCGTGTGCCATCCGGACGTCGCGGCCGACCCGATCACCGATCTCGACGCGTACGGCCAACTCCTCGACGCACTCCCGGATCAGCGCGTCGACCTCGGCCTCGCCCGGCTCGACCTTCCCGCCGGGGAACTCCCACATCCCGGCCACCTCGGGCGGGGCGGAGCGCGCGCAGGCGAGCACCCGCCCGTCCCGGATTATCGCCGCGCCGACGATCACCTTCAGGTCCCGTCGTTCGGCCTGCCCGCCATCATTCGCCCGTTCGGTCCGCACGGGCGTCCAGGGTGCCAGATCAATCGGCGGTTTGGGTACCGGAACCGTCCGCTAGGCCAGTAGAAACGGAAGTGTGGTCGTGGACACCCCTCCCGCGTGGGGAGAGACTAGGGGACACCGACAAGACACGGGATGGCGACGATTTGGCCACAAGCCGGCAACGGCGCTTGGGGGGTGCGGTGATGCGGGTGCTGTTCAGCAGCAGGTCAAAGCACGACTACCTTGCCGACGCGTTGACCTTGCTATCTGGTTGGACACGCGAGGGAGAGCAGATCCGACGGACGCTCGTGATCGACGATACCCAACACGCGGCGCTAACTGAACGAGTCAAGGTCGTCGCCGATGCGCTGCACCTGCGCCCGGAGATCAGCCGACGGTCCGACAGCACCCAGATCCGGGTCGGGCACGGCAACGGCGAGCCCTTGACCGAGGGTGAGGTTCTGCTGGCCGCCCGGATCGAGGACGCCTACCGGGCGGTCACGGAGTCCTGACGTCCGCACCCCGGAGTGCACCCCGACCGGCCGGCCCATTCCGAAGGGGCCCGCCGGGAACACCTTCTCCGAGATGCTGTCGCTGGTCGCGCTCGGGCGGGGCGTCCTGCCGGTGGGTGAGCACACGCGCCGCTACTACCCCCGCCCCGACGTGGCGTACGTGCCCATCCACGACGCGCCACCGATCGAACGCGGGCCAATCTGGCTGCCCAGCAACACCACCACCCGGGTACGCGAGTTCGTGCGCGCCGCGACCGACGCGAACGCGCCGTGAGGCACGGCGAGTTCCAGCATCCCCGCCCGGTAGAGGTCCACGACGCGGAGCGCCGGTAGCGCCGGATCATCCTGCCGGGCGACGGCGAGGTCCGCGCGTGGACAGCCGTCACCGGGGTACGCGACGGAGTGGTCGACTTCACCACCACTACCACTTCGCCGACGGCGAGCGGTCGGTCAGCTCGGCGACCCTGCGCTTCCGCACCGAGGCCGAGCTGCGCGCCTCCCTGACCAGGGCGGACTTCGCGGTCGATCGTGTCTACGGCGGCTGGCGCCAGGAGCCCGTCGGCCACGGCGACGGCGAGTTCGTGGTCCTCGCCCGGGCGGGCACTGTGGCACCGGGTTTCTAACCTGGGACGCATGGCGAACATCGCGTACGACCGCAAAGAGCAGGTCCAGCAGATCGAGAGCGGCCTCCTCGACGGTGAGCAGATCATCGCCGTCTACGACGCCGTCGGCACGGGCACCGGGTTCATCGGGCTGACCGACCGCCGCGTGATCATCCAGGACCGTTCCTTCGTCGGGAAGCGGTACGCGATCACCAGCATCCCGTACTCGAAGATCACCAGCGTGAGCGTGGTCAGCAACAAATCCTGGGGTGGGTCGTTCTTCTCCACCGGCGCCATCGCGATCCACGTCGGCACGCACACCTACGAGGTGGAGTTCCGTGGTGCGCAGAAGAGCCACCACGTGCACAACGTGATCCTGCACAACATCTCCTGACCTGACGTCCCGCTGCGGGCCCGGCCGGCGTAATTGCCTTGCCGGGCCCGCGCCGTCTCTGGTGTCCTCGGCCGACAGTCACGCGAAGGGAGCAGCGCCATGACCGCTACGACGAAGTGCCTCCGACCCGACGTCAATCGCACCGAGGAATCGAGACTTCGTGAGCAGATCTGTTCCCCCGACCATGGCGCCGCTACGCGCCACTGACACCAACCGCGGAGGCCGCTGATGTCGGTCTTCGACGATCCCGGCCTCTTCGGCCGGCTGTGGGCCGCCGAGTACGACGGCCCGGGCAACCCCGACCCGATGCCGGCGGTGGACTTCCTGGCCGATCTGGCCGACGGTGGTCCGGTTCTCGAACTGGCGATCGGCACCGGCCGGGTCGCTCTTCCCCTGGCCGAGCGGGGTCTGACCGTGCACGGCGTCGAGGCGTCCGAGGAGATGGTGGCGCACCTGCGGGCCAAGCCCGGCGGCGACCGGATCCCGGTGGTCATCGCCGACATGGCCGACGTGCCGGTGCACGGTGAGTTCCGGCTCGCGTACCTGGTCTTCAACACGCTGTTCAACCTGGTCGACGCGGAGCGGCAGGCGGACTGCTTCCGCAACGTCGCCCGGGTGCTGTCGCCCGGTGGCGCGTTCGTCATCGAGACGTTCGTGCCCGACCCGCGCAGCTTCGACTCCGACGAGCAGGTGCGGGTGTGGGACGTGACCGAGGACTCCGCGACGATCCGACTGCACAGGTACGACCGGCCGGCGCAGCGGTTCATCAGGCAGACCATCACCTTCGACAGTGACGGCGTACACCTGAAGCCGTTCGCCATGCGGTACGCCTGGCCGCACCAGATCGACGCGATGGCGCAGCAGGCGGGTCTCCGGTTGACCGAGCGGTACGCCGACTGGCAACGGCGACCGTTCCAGGCCGACAGTAGTTCGCACATCTCCGTCTACCGGGCGGAGTAGCGGCGGTTGGTCGACTCCGGTTCCCGACGGAGCCGGGGTCGGCCTTCCGCGCTCGGCGGATTCTGCTGACGGCAGCCTCCCTTGATCCGCCGGCCCGCCGTACCGCTCCACGTCGATGGCGCTGTTCCAGCGCAGCACGTCGACCGCGCAACTGCCGGCGGTGCTCGCCGCGAACGGTGCCATCCTCGTGCTGGCCGTACCCCTGGGCACCATGCTGGGCGGGCCGCTGGTGGGCGCCATCGGCGCACGCCCGACGCTGCTGCTCTGCGCGGTCGCGATCGTGGCCCTCGGGCTGGTCGCCGCGGGGTTCGCGATCTCACGACGGAGCGCGCGAACCCTGCGGCGGCCCCGCCGCCGGTCGCACGTCTCGGGATCGTCGTACCCGGGTCGGACAATGCCGGGCATGTCTGAGACGACTCCGCACCAGCACCACGCCATCGACTACGTCGAGTTCACGGTGACCGACCTCGCCGAGGCCAGGCGCTTCTACACCGAGGCGTTCGGCTGGCAGTTCAACGACTACGGTCCGGGCTACGCGGGCATCCGCAACCCGCAGGGTGACTCCGAGGTCGGTGGTCTGCGCCTGGACGAGACAGTGCGGGCCGGCGGTCCGCTGGTGCTGCTCTTCTCGACCGACCTCGACACGTCGGTGCAGGCGGTCAAGGACGCCGGCGGTCAGGTGGTCGACGGGCCGTACGACTTCCCCGGTGGCCGGCGGTTCCACTTCACCGACCCGAGCGGCAACGAGCTGGGCGTCTGGGCCGAGCGGTAGGCCGCCGTCGCACGGTGGCCGGCGGGATGACCTCGGCGCTGCCCGGCAGGGCACGAACGGCCGGCAACGCGCGGCGCAGCTCGGCGAGCATCGCCGGGTCGGGCTCGACCGCGACGACGTCGACGCCCACCCGAGCAGTGTGGCGGACAGCTTGCCGGTGCCGGCACCAAGGTCGAGCACGCGCCGGCCGGGCGCGACGTCGAGCGCCCACCGAACGGCGGCCTCCTCTCGTGGGTGATGACGACAGCGTCCAGTGCACCATCCGGCCAGAGCGCGAGCAGCCGCGGAAGCGTGGCGTAGCCGAGGTCGAGCACCAGGCGGTAGCCGTCCCAGTCCACGGCGAAACCGCTACCGGCGCGGACCGGTTCGGGAAAGGCACCGCAACTGCCGAGCACGGTGACCTGTCGCATCCACACAGGATGCCAGCCCGCCAGCCCTCTACCCGCCAGTAGAGCAGCCGCCACAACGTGGGCTGCGCTAGCCAGTCACCGCCCCGCTCGCCTCACCCGGTATGGTCGCGAGCCTGTTGTCACTCCGGGGAGCCCATGAGATCCACGTCCGGCCGCCCCGGCAGTTCCCATGCTGAGAGTAGGTCACGTCAATGGCATGCCGTATCGGTGAGCTCGTGCTCAAGTGCCGCGACCCCGAGGTGTTGGCGCGGTTCTGGTGCGAGGTTCTGGACTTCGTAGAGCTCGATCGCGAAGAGGGGATCTACATCGAGGTAGGCCCGCGTGGAGGGTTCGGCGGCCCGCAGCCGACGATCTTCATCATCCGCGACGACGAGCCGAGGAACGGGCCTGCGAGGCTGCACATCGACGTCAACCCCACCGACCGCGATCAGGACGCCGAGCTGGAGCGCCTCCTGGCCGCCGGGGCCGAACTCGTCGACATCGGTCAGCCCGCGGACGCGTCCTGGCATGTCCTCGCTGATCCGGAAGGCAACGAGTTCTGCCTGCTCAAGAGCCGCCTCGACCCACTCTGACGGCCCTCGCCCAACTGATCAACGCCGCCGCCAGGATCTGGCGACCCCGTCAACAGCCGAAGACCCGGGGTGAATGCCCGACCCACCCGGGTCTTCGGCGGTGGGAGTGAGTCGGTCATCGTGGTCGCCGAACGGCTGGGGTACGAGGCGTCAGGTTGTGCCCCGAAGCGAAGGAGTCAAACGTCTGACCGGCGGAACCGGCCGGGGGTCAGACGTTGAAGCGGAACTCCACGACGTCGCCGTCCTGCATGACGTACTCCTTGCCCTCGATGCGGACCTTGCCCGCCGCCTTGGCCGACGCCATCGAGCCGTGCTCGACCAGGTCGTGGTACGAGACCACCTCGGCCTTGATGAAGCCGCGCTGGAAGTCGCTGTGGATGACGCCCGCGGCCTCCGGCGCGGTGGCGCCGACCGGGACGGTCCAGGCGCGTGCCTCCTTGGGACCGGCCGTGAGGTACGTCTGGAGGCCGAGGGTGCGGAAGCCGACCCGGACGAGCTGGTTGAGGCCCGGCTCGTTCTGGCCGATCGACTCCAGCAGCTCGCGGGCCTCCTCCTCGGGCAGGTCCACCAGCTCAGATTCGATCTTGGCGTCCATGAAGACGGCCTCGGCGGGGGCGACCAGGGCACGCAGTTCGTCGAGGAACGCCTCGTTGGCCAGCTCGGCCTCGTCGACGTTGAAGACGTACAGGAAGGGCTTGGTGGTGAGCAGGTGCAGCTCGCGCAGGTGCTCCAGCTCGATCTTGGCGGCAGCGGCCCCGGAGTAGAGCGTGGTGCCGCCGTCGAGCACCTCGATGGCGGCCTTCGCGGCGGCCACGGCGACGGCCCGGTCCTTGCGGAGCTTGGCCTCCTTCTCCAACCGGGGCAGCGCCTTGTCCAGGGTCTGCAGGTCGGCGAGGATCAGCTCGGTGTTGATCGTCTCGATGTCGTCGGCCGGGGAGATCTTGCCGTCGACGTGCACCACGTTCGGGTCGGAGAAGGCCCGGACGACCTGGCAGATCGCCGAGGCGTCCCGGATGTTCGCCAGGAAGGCGTTGCCCCGGCCCTGCCCCTTCGACGCGCCGCGGACCAGGCCGGCGATGTCGACGAACGACACCGGGGCCGGCAGCACCTTCTGCGAGGAGAAGATCTCGGCCAGCTTGCCCAGCCGTTCGTCGGGAAGCCCGACCACGCCGACGTTGGGCTCGATGGTGGCGAACGGGTAGTTCGCCGCCAGCACGTCGTTCTTGGTCAACGCGTTGAAAAGCGTGCTCTTGCCGACGTTGGGCAGGCCGACGATGCCGATGGAGAGACTCACGACCAGCCAGCTTACGCGGGTGCCGACCGGGCCGACCCACGCGGCTCCGACTCGGCCCGACCACCGCCGCTCAGCCGAGCAGGCGTGGGGCGATGACCGCCTCCCGGACGCTGCCGTCCACACCGCGGCTGACCTCGTACGCCGAGACACCCGCACGGTCCGCGACTGCCTCGACCAGCCGGGTGCCCCGGTAGACCAGCCCGACCCCGTCGTCGGTGCAGTGGCTGGTCGGGAGCGTCTCGTCACCGACCAGCTCGTGCATGAGCGGGCGGCGTTGGCCCTCGCTGTCGTAGTGCACCCCGTTGCCGTACGGCAGCCAGCCGAGGCCCTCGGTGAAGCCCCGCAGCCGGGGGCCGAAGCTGTCGGTGGCACCGCCGACGTGCCAGCAGATCGAGCCGGCGGAGACACCGGCCAGCACCACGCCGGCCTGCCAGCACTCGTGCAGGATCTCGTCGAGCCCGTGCACCCGCCAGATGGCGACCAGGTTGGCCACGCTGCCGCCGCCGACCCAGATCACGTCCTGGGCGAGCAGGTGGGCGCGGACGTCCTCGACGTTCGGCATGGGGAACAGGGCGAGGTGCGACAGCCGGAACCGGGTGGCGGCGAACGCGCTGTAGACGGCGGTCAGCGAGGTGGGCTGGTCGCCGACGGCCTGCCCGAGGTAGCAGACCCGTGGGTGCGGACCAGCCTCGGCCAGCTCGGCAGCCAGGTCGAAGACCGGGCTGGGCCGCATGTCGTAGGGCCCTCGGTCACCCCGGGAGAAGCCCATGCTGGTGGCGATGATGGTCGGCTCGCTGGCGGGCATCGGGGCGTCCTTCCGTCGGGGCGTTGCCGTGCCCATCCTGCCTCAGCCGACGCACCGAGCAGGCTCGACGGTCACCGGGACCCCTCCGGTCGCCGCTGGCGGGGCACCTCGACCTCGGGCCAGCAGCCGAGGGACGGCCGGTCGGCCGGGGGCAGCTGCCCTGCGGCGGCTCGGGGCAGGGTGAACCGGTCGGCGGCGGCCGGACCTGCCGAGAACGACTCGCGCAGCATCCACCGCACCTCGTCGGCCGTCCAGCCCAGCCCCGACCGGCCGGCGATCTCGCGAACCAGCCGCCGGCCGACCCGGGTGTCGTCGTCGTAGAAGCGCATGCACCAGTGGTGTGTCCACATCCCGAGCGCCCGCAGACCCGCGTCGTCGAGGGAACCGGCCAACCGGCCACAGGCGGTGTCGGAGAAGGCCTGGTCGGGGTCGGCCGCCCGGTCCCGTTCGATGGCGCCCACGGCGGCCGGCGCGACCGCCCGCATCCGCCGGTAGAAGGCCTGCACCACAGCGCGGGGCAACGACGGGAACGCACCCGATGTCGACGCCGCCGCCCAACCCGCCACGCTCGCCATCCGCCGCACCCCTTCTTGAGTTGGTGGCCGGACGGTACCCGCCACTACCGACACTTCCGGGCGGGAGACCCCTGTCACCTTCCCGCGGGCACTCCCGCACGGGGAGCCACGAACAGGACGAACCGGTCCGCCGAATTTGTCGGTGCCGGTGCGCCCGCTCATCCTTGGGGCCATGACCGATCCCGGACAGCCGAGGTGCGAGCTGCGGAGGCACCGATGACCGCCGCGATGGCCCGGGTGCCCGACTCCCTGCGGGGACAGATCGTCACGCCCGGCGACCGCCGGTACGCGCAGCTGCGCTCGACGTACACCACCTCGGCGTCGCCGGCCGCCGTCCTGCTGCCGAAGACCACCGCTCAGGTCGTCGACGCCCTCCGTTACGCGCGGGAGCAGCGGCTGCCCATCGCCGTCCGCAGCGGCGGGCACGGCTTCTCCGGCGCCTCCTCCAACAACGGCGGGGTGGTCATCGACCTGTCCATGCTCAACCGGGTGCAGGTGCTCGACGAGCGGGCCGGGCTGGTCCGGATCGAGGCGGGCGCCCGCTGGGCGAACGTGGCGAAGACACTGGCCCCGTACGGCCTGGTGGTCAGCTCGGGCGACCACGGCGGTGTCGGCGTCGGCGGCCTGGCCACCGGCGGAGGTGTGGGCTGGTTGGTCCGCGCGCACGGCCTCACCGTCGACCGCGTCCGGGCGGTCGAGGTGGTCCTCGCCGACGGGACGCTGGTACGCGCGGACGCCGACCACGAGCCGGAGCTGTTCTGGCTGGTCCGGGGCGCGGGAGCGGGCGCGGGGATCGTGGTGGCCTTCGAGATCGAGGCCGCGGAGCAGCGCAACGTCGGCGTGGCGCAGGTGGTCGTCGAGGCGCGGCCGGACGGGCGCACGGTCAGCGAGTGGACCAGTTACCTCACGCAGGCTCCACGGGAGCTGTCCGCAGCGGCCGTGGTGTACGCCGAGGGCCGCTCGGCACTCATGTCCATCACCGCCGTGGTGGCCGCCGAGAGCCTGCGCCGGGCCCGACCCGCGGTGGAGCCGCTGCTCGCCATCGGCAGGGTGCTCGAACACCGGACCGACCTGCTGCCCTACCCGGCCCTGGTCCCGACCGCGCACCTGCACCCGAACGTCGGGCAGCAGCGCGGTACGACCACCAACGGTCTGTTCCGCGACCTGGACGACGCCGGTGCTCGTGCCGTGATGCGCGCGGTGACCGAGCCGGGTCGGGCGGTGGTCCAGCTCCGCTCGTTGGGCGGGGCGATCAACGACGTCGCTCCCGACGCGACCGCGTACCCCCATCGCCACCAGCACACGATGGTGGTCGCCTCGGTGTTCCCTCCGCAGGGCGCGGGGGCGTTGGACGCCGCCTGGCGGGCGGTCGGCGCGCGCGCCGACGGGGCGTACGTCAACTTCGAGAGTCGGCCCGGCCCGGACGCGTTCGCCCGGATCTACCCGGGCGAGACCGGAGCCCGGGTGCGGCGGCTGTGGAAGCGGTACGACCCGGACGGCGTGTTCCGCCCGGCCCTGCTGACCGGCCAACCGCAACGCGCCGCCCGGCCGACCCGCTCCGCCCAGCCCGCCGGATCCGGCCAGCCGCATCGGCGCCGTCGTCGCCCCCGTTGACGGCGGCCCTGGCCACCGGCACGCCCAGGTCCGATTCCCGCCAGCCGCTGGTCCGCCGGGCGGGGCATCATCGGGGACATGGAGATGGACTTCGAGCGGTGTTACCGGGCCGTGGACAGCCGTGACCAGCGGTTCGACGGCTGGTTCTACACCGGCGTGACGTCCACCGGCATCTACTGCCGACCGTCCTGCCCCGCGATCACGCCCAAGCGGCAGAACGTCCGGTTCTTCCCGTCGGCCGCGGCCGCGCAGGGCGCCGGGTTGCGCGCCTGCCGCCGCTGCCGGCCGGACGCCGCTCCCGGCTCACCCCAGTGGGACATCCGCGCGGACGTGGTCGGCCGAGCGATGCGGCTGATCGCCGACGGGGTGGTCGACCGCGCCGGCGTACCGGGGCTGGCCTCGCGCCTCGGCTACACCGAGCGGCACCTGCACCGGATGCTGAGCGCCGAGATGGGCGCCGGCCCGCTCGCTCTGGCCCGGGCGCAACGGGCGCAGACCGCCCGGATCCTGATCGAGACGACCGACCTCGGGATGGCCGAGATCGCGTTCGCCGCGGGCTTCGGCAGCGTGCGGCAGTTCAACGACACGCTCCGCGAGGTGTACGCGAGCGCGCCGTCGGACCTGCGGACGGCCCGTGGTCGCCAGCCGGCGGCGACCGGGGCGGGGACCATCACCCTGCGGTTGGCGTACCGCCCGCCGTTGCACGCCCGGGCGCTGCTGGACTTCCTCGCGGTGCGGGCGTTGCCCGGGGTGGACGAGGTCCGCGACGGGACGTACCGCAGGGGTCTGCGGTTGCCGCACGGCACCGGCGAGGTGGCGCTGACCCCGGCAAACGGGCACGTGGCGGCGACGCTGCGGCTGACCGACCTGCGCGACCTGGCGCCCGCGGTGGCCCGGTGCCGTCGGCTGCTCGACCTGGACGCGGACCCGGCGGCGATCGACGCCACCCTGGCGGCGGACCCGGCGCTGGCGCGGGCGGTCGCCACCGAACCCGGGGTCCGACTCCCCCGTGCGGTGGACGGCTTCGAGATGGCAGTGCGCGCCGTCGTCGGCCAACAGGTCTCGGTGAGTGCGGCAAGGAAAACCCTCACCCGCCTCCTTCTGACCCACCCGGTTGATCATGAGGTTGCCGGGGTCGACGGAGATCGAAGTCCAGGCCAACCTCATGATCAACCGGGTTCGGCGGGGGTGGGGGTGGGGGTGGGGGTGCTGCGGGGGTTTTTGAGCGCGGAGGAACTTCTGGGTCTGCCGGACTCGCGGTTCGGGATGCCTTCGGCGCGGCGGGAGACCCTGCGGGGAGTGGCTCGGGCCGTCGTGGGTGGGGATCTGGACCTTGCTCCTGGGGTGGATCGCGAGGAGGCCGTGCGGCGGCTGCTCGCGCTGCCCGGCATCGGCCCGTGGACCGCCAACTACCTGGCCATGCGCGCCCTCGGCGACCCGGACATCCTACTCAGCACCGACCTCGCGGTCCGACGCGGCGCCGCCGCGCTCGGCCTGCCCGACACCCCGAAGACCCTCGACGGGTACGCCGAGCGGTGGCGTCCCTGGCGGTCCTACGCCACGATCAGACTCTGGAGAGCCGCATGAGCATCGACAGCACCGTCCTGACCACACCGACCGGCCCGTTGAGCATCCTCGTCGGCCCGGACGGCGACGTACGGGCCGCCGGCTTCACCAGTGACCCCGCGGCGCTGCTGCCCCTGGTCCACCCGACCCTGCGAGCGCCGCTGCGCCAGCGGGGCGACCTCGGCCCGGTGAGCGCCGCCGTGACGTCCTACCTGGACGGCGACCTCGCCGCGATCGACGCGGTGCCGGTCCGTCAGGTCACCGGCGGGGAGTTCATGGCGCACGCCTGGCAGGTGCTGCGTGCGGTGCCGCCCGGCACCCCGGTCACCTACACCGGGTACGCGGCGCTGGCCGGCCGGCCACCGGCGGTGCGAGCCGCCGCGGCGGCCTGCGCCCGCAACGCCGTCGCGCTGTTCGTGCCCTGCCACCGGGTGCTCCGCACCGACGGGTCGCTCGGTGGCTACCGCTGGGGGCTGGACGTCAAGACGTGGCTTCTCGGTCATGAGCGGCGCTTGACAGCAAGCTGACAGAGGCATCGACACCTGTTAGACGCTACCGTCTGGTAGTGCCTGTGGAGAGCGACGGCGACCCGGCCGCGCGGGTCGCTGCCGGCGCCAACCCCGTGCACAACCTCTGGCGGCTGCGCCCCTACCTGCGCCCGTACGCGGCCGAGTTCGCCTGGTTGCTCCTCGCCGGGCTCGCCGGCACGGCGGCCGGGATCGCCGTACCGCTGGTCGTGCAGCGGGTGGTGGACGGCCCGGTGGCCCGGCACGAACCCGGCGGGTTGCTCCAACTCGGTGCTCTGGCACTGCTGCTCGGCGTGGTCGAGGCGGTGCTCATCTTCATCCGCCGGTGGGTGCAGTCCTCCTCGGCCGTCGGCATGGAGGCGGCGCTGCGCGCCGACGTCTACGCCCACCTGCAACGGTTGCCGACGAGTTTCCACGACCGCTGGCAGTCCGGTCAGCTACTCTCCCGGATCACCAGCGACCTCTCGGTGATCCGCCGGTTCCTCTCCTTCGGCGTGTTCTTCCTGGTGCTCAACCTGACCACCTACGTGGTCGTGGTGGTGCTGCTGATCAGGCTGCACCCGGCGCTGGGGGCGCTGGTGGCGGCCAGCGCGGTGCCGCTGCTGCTGATCAGCCGCCGGTTCGGGCGGCACTACCACGCCGCGTCCCGACGGATGCAGGACCAGCAGGGCGACGTGGCGACCCTGGTCGAGGAGACCGCGCAGGGTCTGCGCACCATGAAGGCGTACGGCCGGGGGCCCGAACTGGCCGCCCGCTTCGCCGGCGCCGCCCGGCGGTTGCACGACACCGGCGTCGGCAAGGGACGGCTGCTGGCCAACACCTCGGCGCTGCTCGACCTGGTGCCCAACGTGACGCTGGGCGTGGTGCTGGTGGCCGGGGCGGCCGCCGCCGCGGAGGGCGTGCTCACCATCGGCGAACTGGTCGCGTTCGTCAGCCTCCAACTGATGCTCATCTGGCCGGTGCAGTCGCTGGGATGGATCATCGCCAACGGCCAGGAGGCCGCCACCGCCGCCGACCGGATCCAGGAGGTGCTGGACACCCCACCCCGGATCGTGGACCGCCCCGGCGCGCTCGCGCTGCCCCGCGACGCGGTCCACGGTCAGCTCCGCTTCGAACGGGTCGCGTTCAGCTATCCGGGCGCCACCGCGCCGGTGCTGCGCGAGATCGACCTGACCATCGAGCCGGGCGAGACGCTGGCCCTGGTCGGTGCCACCGGCTCCGGCAAGAGCACGCTGCTGTCGCTGGTCCCCCGGCTGCACGACGTCACCGCCGGCCGGATCACAGTGGACGGGCACGACCTGCGCGAGCTTCGGCTGGCGTCGCTCCGCCGGCTCGTCGGGGTCGCGTTCGAGGAGCCCACGCTGTTCTCCATGTCGGTCCGGGAGAACCTCACCCTGGGTCACCCGGACGCCGGCGACCACGACGTCCGGGCAGCCCTGGCGCTGGCCCAGGCCGACTTCGCGTACGACCTGCCGTGGGGGTTGGCGACCCGCGTGGGCGAGCAGGGGCTGTCCCTCTCCGGCGGGCAACGGCAACGGCTCGCGTTGGCGCGGGCGGTGCTCGGCCGGCCGGCGCTGCTGGTGTTGGACGATCCGTTGTCCGCGCTCGACGTGCACACCGAAGCGCTGGTCGAGGCGGCGCTACGCCGGGTCCTGCGGGACACCACCGCGCTGCTGGTGGTGCACCGGCCGTCGACCATCGCGCTGGCCGACCGGGTCGCCCTGCTCGAGGACGGGCGGATCACGGCGACCGGGCGGCACTCCGACCTGCTCGCCAGCGTGCCCGCGTACCGGGCGCTGCTCGCCGCCGAGCCGCCCGCCGGGCAGCCACCGCCCTCCGGCGCCGCCGGGTCCAGCCCGTCCGCTTCCGACGGTTGGGGGTTGGTGCACTCGTGACAGTGCCGACGCAGGCCGACCCCCCACCGGAGGAGGAGCCGGAGCTGACCCGCTGGCGCGGCACCGCCACCGACCCGGAGGCCGACCGGAGTCGCGCCGAGGACACGGCACCCGAGGCGGTGGCCCGACTGCGCGGGCTGAGCCGGGCCCTGCTGGCCGACCTGATCCGCCCACACCGCAGGCGACTCACCGCCGCCGTCGGCCTGTTGCTGATCCAGAACGCCGCTTCGATGGCCGGCCCGTACCTGGTCATGATCGGCATCGACCGGGCCATCACGCCGCTGCGCGGCGGCGACCCCGGCCCACTGATCGCCGTCGCCGGGGCGTTCGCGGTGGCCTCGGTGACGGAGTACGCGGCCCGCCGGGGCTTCCTCACCCTCTCCTCGCGGATCGGCCAGGCCGTCCTGCTGGACCTCCGACAGCGGGTGTTCGGGCACTTCCTCCGGCTGTCGGTGGGCTTCCACGAGCGGTACACCTCGGGCCGGATGGTCTCCCGGCTCACCAGCGACCTGGACTCCATCGCCGAGCTGGTCGACGGTGGCATCGACAGCCTCGTGCTGGCCGGGCTGTCGATCCTGTCGGTGGCCGCCATCCTGCTCTGGCTGGACCTGCCACTGGCCGCCGTGACGCTGTTCGCCTTCCCGTTCCTGTTCTGGCTCTCCCGCTGGTTCGCCCGGTCGTCGGCCAGCGCGTACCGACGGACCCGGGACGCTGTCGCGCTGGTCATCGTGCACTTCGTGGAGTCGATGCGGGGCATCCGGGCGGTGCAGGCGTTCCGCCGGGAACCGCGCAACCAACGGATCTTCGTGGCGCTGGGCGACGACTACCGGCGCACCAGCCTGCACGCGTTCCGACTGATCGCCACGTACTCGCCCGCGATCAAACTGATCGGCAACGTCACCGTCGCCGTGGTGCTCTGCTACGGCGGCTGGCGGGTGCTCGGCGGGCAGACCGAGATCGGTGTGCTCGCCGCGTTCCTGCTCTACCTGCGCCGCTTCTTCGAGCCGATGCAGGAGCTCAGCCAGTTCTACAACTCGCTCCAGTCGGCCACCGCCGCGCTGGAGAAACTGGCCGGGGTGCTCGACGAGCGGCCGGCCGTCGCCGAACCGACCCGGCCCACCCCGTTGCCGACCGGACCCGGACGCGGCGAGGTGACCTTCCGGGCGGTCTCCTTCGGCTACCGGGCGGACACCCCGATCCTCGGCGGGTTGGAGCTGACCGTGTCGGCCGGGCAGACCGTGGCGCTGATCGGCCCGACCGGCGCGGGAAAGTCGACGATCGCCAAGCTGGTGGCCCGCTTCCACGACCCGGACACCGGCACGGTCCGACTCGACGGGGTGGACCTGCGCGAGGTGACCGACACCGACCTGCGCCGGGCCGTGGTGCTGGTGACGCAGGAGAACCACCTGTTCAGCGGGACCGTCGCGGACAACATCCGGTTCGGCCGCCCGGGCGCCGACGACACCGAGGTCCAGGCCGCCGCGCGGGCGATCGGCGCGCACGACTTCATCGCCGCGCTACCCGAGGGGTACGCCACCCAGGTGCACCGGCGCGGCGGTCGGCTCTCCGCCGGGCAGCGGCAGCTCGTCGCGTTCGCGCGGGCGTTCCTGGCCGACCCGACGGTGCTGATCCTGGACGAGGCGACGTCGTCGCTGGACGTGCCGACCGAGCGGCTGGTGCAGCGGGCGCTCGGCACCATCCTGCGCGACCGTACCGCCCTGGTGATCGCGCACCGACTCTCCACCGTGGAGACCGCCGACCGGGTGCTCGTCCTCGACGGCGGCACCGTCGTCGAGGACGGCCCACCCGCCGAGCTGGCCGAGGCCGACGGCCGGTACGCGGCCCTGCACCGGCAGTGGCGCGACTCGCTGATCTGACCCGGCGATGCGTAACTGCGTGGTCCGAACCCCTGGTGGTGCCTACCATCTCAGGATGACCGATACGGCGAGGACAGCCCGCGCCGGCGTTCCCGAGCGTCCGACCCTGGACGGGCTCGAGGAGAGCTGGGCACGCCGCTGGCAGGAGGAGGGCACGTACGCGTTCGACCGCTCCAAGCAGCGGGGCGACGTGTACTCCATCGACACCCCTCCGCCGACCGTATCGGGCGAGTTGCACATGGGGCACGTCTTCTCGTACACGCACACCGACACCGTGGCGCGCTACCAGCGGATGCGCGGCAAGGCCGTCTTCTACCCGATGGGCTGGGACGACAACGGTCTGCCCACCGAGCGTCGCGTGCAGAACGTGTACGGGGTGCGGTGCGACCCGGCGTTGGCGTACGACCCCGTGTGGCGGCCACCGGCGGCCCCGGTGGGCGACGCGGCCCGCCGAAACCCCACCCCGATCTCCCGGCGCAACTTCATCGAGCTGTGCGAGCGGCTGACGGTCACCGACGAGCAGGCCTTCGAGGCGCTGTGGCGGCGGCTGGGGCTCTCCGTGGACTGGTCGTTGACGTACACGACGATCGGCCGGATCGCCCGGGCCACCAGCCAGCGGGCATTCGTGCGCAACGTGCGCCGTGGTGAGGCGTACCAGGCGGACGCGCCGACGCTGTGGGACGTCGGCTTCGCCACCGCTGTCGCCCAGGCCGAGTTGGAGGACCGGGAGCGCCCCGGCGCCTACCACCGGCTGCGGTTCATCGCCCCCGGCGGGCGTGAGGTGCTCATCGACACCACCCGTCCCGAGCTGCTGCCGGCCTGCGTGGCGCTGGTCTGCCACCCCGACGACGAGCGGTATGCCGACCTGGTGGGCGGCACCGCCCGCAGCCCGTTGTTCGACGTCGAGGTGCCGGTGCACGCCCACCCGCTCGCCGACCCCGCCAAGGGCACCGGCGTGGCGATGGTCTGCACGTTCGGCGATCTGACCGACGTGACCTGGTGGCGTGAGCTGGGGTTGGCCACGCGGGTGGTGATCGGGCGGGACGGGCGACTGCTCCCCGAGCCGCCGGACGGGGTGCCGGCGCAGCCGTACGCGGCGCTGGCCGGGCAGACCGTCAACGGCGCCCGACGGGAGATCGTCGGCCTGCTGGCCGACGCGGGTGCCCTGATCGGTGAGCCGCGCCAGATCACGCACCCGGTGAAGTTCTACGAGCGGGGCGACCGGCCACTGGAGATCGTCTCGACCCGCCAGTGGTATCTGCGCAACGGTGGCCGGGACGCCGAGCTGCGGGCGACGCTGCTGGCCCGGGGCGGTGAGCTGCACTGGGTGCCGGCGCACATGAGGCACCGCTACGACAACTGGGTGGGCGGCCTGACCGGTGACTGGCTGGTCAGCAGGCAGCGATTCTTCGGCGTGCCGGTGCCGGTCTGGTACCGGCTCGACGACGCTGGCGAGCCGGACTGGTCCCACCCTCTCACGCCGGACGAGTCCGCGCTGCCGGTCGACCCGTCCAGCGACCCGGCGCCCGGCTACGACGAATCCCAGCGCGGTTATCCGGGCGGCTTCATCGGTGATCCGGACGTGCTGGACACCTGGGCCACGTCGTCGTTGACCCCGCAGATCGTCGGTGGTTGGGAGACCGACCCGGACCTGTTCGCCCAGATCTTCCCGATGGACCTGCGGCCCCAGGGGCAGGAGATCATCCGGACCTGGCTGTTCGACACAGTGGTCCGCTCGCACTTCGAGCACGGGGTGCTCCCCTGGCGGGACACCGTGCTCTCGGGATGGATCCTCGACCCGGACCGGAAGAAAATGGCCAAGTCCAAGGGCAACGTGGTCACCCCCCTAGCCCTGTTGGAGCAGCACGGCTCGGACGCGGTGCGCTACTGGGCGGCCAGCGGCAAACCCGGCACCGACCTGGCCTTCGACCCCGCGCAGATCAAGATCGGTCGGCGGTTGGCCACCAAGCTGCTCAACGCCTCCAAGTTCGCGCTCGGGCTGGGCGCGGCGGAAGCGCTGCGCGCTCCGGCGACGACTCCACTGGACCGGGCCATGCTCGCCGAACTGGCCAGCGTGGTCAGCGTCGCGAGCACCGCCTTCGACTCGTACGACCACACGGCCGCGTTGCAGGCGACCGAGGCGTTCTTCTGGCGGTTCTGCGACGACTACATCGAGCTGGTCAAGGAACGCGCGTACGGCACCGACGCGGCAGCCGACTCAGCACGGGCGGCGCTCGCGTCGGCGCTCTCGGTGCAGCTCCGACTGTTCGCCCCGGTGCTGCCGTACGTGACCGAGGAGATCTGGTCGTGGTGGCGGTACGGCTCGGTGCACCGCGCGCCGTGGCCGACCACGTACGAGGTGGAACGGACGATCGAGGGGTCGGGTGAGCCGGCGCTGCTGCGGCTCGCCGGCGACGCGTTGAGCCAGGTCCGGCGGGCCAAGTCGGAGCGGAAGCTGTCGATGAAGGCGGAGGTGCCGCTGGCCGAGGCGCTGGGCCCGGCGGCGCTCCTGGAGCAACTCACACTGGTCGCCGTCGACCTGCGGTCGGCCGGTCGGATCGCCAAGCTCGACCTGCTTCCCGACCGCACTCCGGAGCTGGTCATCGCCTGCGCCTTCTGACCACACGTCCGCCGCCGCCCCCCTCGCGCGGCGGCGGACGTGTGGTCACCAGCCGCGCAGGAAGCGCAGCCCGAGCAGGAACGCGACCACCGAGGGCCCGACCAGCAGGGTGATCGCCTGGAGGCGGTACGGCATCCGGTGCCGGGTCAGCTCGCCCGCGTTGCCGAGGACGATGGCACCGGCCAGCATCAGGAACGCACCCCACCAGCCGGTCCTGAGGTGGATCAGGTCCACCCGGATCAGTTGCAGGGTCAGGCCGAGCAGCGCGCCGGTCAGCGCGAGCAGGGCCACCGCCCGGTGCAGACCACGGACCAGGGGGTGTGCCGCCCGCCACCCGTACGTGCCGGCGACCGCCAGGCAGGGCAGCACGATCAGCAACGGCCAACCCCGGCCCATCACGCCGAACATGAGCAGCGCGCCGACCGCGAAGACGATCGCGCCGACGCAGGCGAGCAAATACCCGGCGAAGGCCCGGCCGCCGCCCCGGGCGAGCAACGGCCCGCCGCCGGCCGCGATCAACGCGGCCGGGATCAGGATGAACACGGCCCACCAGTGGAACTGGCCGCTGCCCTGGGCCGCCGTGGCGACCGTGGCACAGGCCAACCCGGCGACGGCCAGGCTGGTCAGCCACGCACGGCTGCTCCGGGAGTACGGCTCAGTCAACGACGTCTGCTCCGCTTCGACGCTCACACCCGACAGCCTGGCCCGGAGTGGCCCGCCCGGTCCATCCGGCCAGCCCTACCGCCGGGCGGGGGCTGACCGGAACGGCGTTTCGCACCGGTGTCAGCTCGTCTCGCCGGCCACGCTGAACGAGCGCAGACGGTCGATGGCCAGCACCGTGAAGCCGACGCTCACCAGCGCGGTCATCACCGACGCCACCGGCACCGACACGCTGGTCTCCAGCAGCCCGCTGGGGGCGATCCGGTCGGCGAGCGCGATCACGTACTGCTGGATGGAGAGCACCTTGGTGCCGCTGACGAAGTTGCCCAGCAGGCCCTCCCAGATCAACACGTAGACCAGGCCGAGCAGCACCGGCCGCCGGGTCACCAGGCTGAGCGCGAGGAAGAACGCCGAGTACGCCAGCGCGCCGAGCGCCGCCGCGACCGCCAACGCCAGTCCGAGGCGTACCGAGGCGGCCAGCACGCCCGCGACGTAGAGCGGCACCGCGACGGTGACGGCGGTGATCCCGGCGGCCACCGCGAGCTTCGGCAGCACGATCTGCCACCGCGGAAGCGGTTTGGTCAGGATGTGCACCACGGTGCCGTCGTCGATCTCGGCACCCAGCACGCCGGTGCCGATGATCAGCGCGACCACCGGCAGCACCACTGCCAACCCGAGGCCGACCAGCACCGGAGGCCCCCACTGGCGGGGGTCGACGCCCAGGGACCGGCACAGCACGGCCAGCCCGAGCAGGACCAACGGCAGCGGGAGCAGCAGCAGGAACCGGCGGCGGCCGAACAGCCCACGGGCGGTGATCCAGGTAATCGTGGACATGTCATCTTCCTTCGTTCGTGACTGCGGGGCTCACTCGCTGCGCTCGTTCACTCCTCGCACTCACCGGTCAGGCCTCCACGAGGTAGGAGAAGACGCTTTCCAGGGACTCGTCGGACGGCACCAGTTGGCGCACCCGGATGCCGTGGTCGAGCGCGATCCGGGGTAGCGCCCGGGTGAAGGCGCCGTAGTCACCGGCGCGCACGGTCAGACCGGTGGGTTCCAGCTCGACCCCGGTGACCGACGACTCGGCGATCAGCGCGACGGCCAGCGCCCGGTCGTCGGTGGAGCGCACCGCGAAGACGTGTGGACGGTTGGTCATCAGCCGTCGGATGGTCCGGAAGTCGCCGGAGGCGGCCAACCGGCCGGCCACCATCACCTGCACCGTCCCGGAGACCTGCTCGACCTCCTCCAGGATGTGCGAACTGAACAGGATCGTCCGACCGGAGTCGCCCAGTTTGTGCAGCAGGTCCATCATGTGCAGCCGCTGCCGCGGGTCCATCCCGTTGAACGGCTCGTCGAGCAGCAGCACCTGCGGTTCGTGCACCAGCGCGGCGGCCACCCGGGCCCGCTGCCGCATGCCCTTGGAGTACGTGCCGATCCGCCGGTCCTGCGCCGACTCCAGCTCGACCAGCTCGATCGCCCGCCGGGCAGCCGCCGCGGGATCGGCCAGCCGGTGCAGCTTCGCGCTGGCCAGCACGAACTCGTGCGCGGTGAGGTAGCTCTGCACCGCCTCCCGTTCGCTGACCAGCCCCAACCGCCGGTAGACGTCGGGGTTGCGCCAGGTCGGCTCGTCGTCGAGCGTGACGGTGCCGCGCGACGGGGCGAGGAACCCGGCCATCATGTGCAGCAGCGTGGTCTTGCCGGCGCCGTTCGGGCCGAGCAGCCCGGTCACGCCCGGCCCCAGGGCCATGCTGATGTCGTTGACCGCGACCACGTTGCCGTACCACCGGGACACCCCGGTCAGGCTCAGCGTGCTCATCAGGAGGCAACCTTCCGGTAGCGGGCCAGCAGGAGGGCGGTGGCACCGGCGACCAGCAGCACCGCGGCCAGGGCGTAGACCGGACCGAAGCCGCCGACCCCGATGCCCTCCTGACCGTCCTCCACCAGCAGGTCGCCGAGCGACCAGATGCCCACTCCCTGCACCAGGGTGGAGGGCGAGGCGAGACCGGCCAGCTCGTTGGCGCTACGCGACGGCAGGATGCTCAGCACCCCCACGATCGGCGTGGTCATCAGGAAGACGGCGACCACCCCACCGGCGGCGAAGGCGCGCTTGCCGGTCAGCGACGCGATCAGCAGACCGACCGAGGCGAAGACCACCGCCCACAGCCCCGCGTAGAGCAGGCCGGGCAGCAGGTCGAGCAGCTCGTTCCAGACCCCGCGCAGGCCCTGCTTGGTGGTGAACGCGGCACCCAGGAACATCAGCACCTGCGGGCCGCCGAGCAGCAGCCAGAGCCCCGTGACCAGGGCCAGCAGCTTGGCCAACGCGTAGTCACCACGCGGCAGCGGCCGGGAGAAGTAGAGCGGCAGGACGCCGCTGCGCAGGTCCCGCGAGACCAGTTCCGGCGCGGCCACCGCGACGAAGAAGAGGACCAGCCAGCTCATCGAGTCGGCGAACTGGGCGTACGTGGCGACCGGCTCGCCGATCTGGCTACGGATCGCGGTCAGCGCCGCCGCGACCAGGGTGACGATGCCGATCACCAACCACGGGAAGATCTTGGCTTTGGCGCTGCGCCCGAAGCCGAAGGTGGTGCGCAGGCCGTGCACGTAGAGCGCCCCGAAGACCTGCCGCCGACCCAGCCTCGGGCCTGCGTACCGTTGGTAGCCGATGTCGTGGATGACGCCGGTCGGCGTGGACCGCAGCGCGGCGGAAGACGACTCAGGCATGGGTGAGCTCCCTCGTGGCGAAGAGTTCGGCCACCCGGTGCCGGCGCTGGTCCAGTCGGTGCAGTGGCAGGTCCAGCTCGGCGACCGCGCCGAGGATCAGGTCGTAGGTGCCGTCGTCGGCGAGTGGTACGAGCAGCAGTCGCCCGTCCCGCGCGACCGGCAGCTTCAACTCGGCCAGCCGGGCGGCGAGTTCCTCGGTGCCCTCGCTCACCTCCACGGCGAGCACGTCCGTGGCCGAGGTCATCGCGGAGATGTTGTCGGCGCGCAGCAGCCGCCCGCCGTCGATGGCGATCAGGGTGTCGCAGATCCGCTCCACCTCGCCGAGCAGGTGCGAGCAGACCAGCACGGAGATGCCGAACTCGGTGCCGATCCGGTGCACCAGGGCCAGCATGGCGTCCCGACCGGCCGGGTCCAGGCCGTTGGTCGGCTCGTCGAGCAGCAGCAGGTCGGGGTCGTGCACCAGCGCCTGGGCGAGCTTGACGCGTTGCTTCATGCCGGTCGAGTAGCCACCGACCGGGCGGTAGCGCTCCTCGTAGAGGCCGACGTGCCGCAGCGCCTCCGACGCCCGCTCGCGGGCGGCGGTGCGGGGCAGGCCGCTCATCCGGCCGAGGTGGGTGACCAACTCGGCGGCGGAGAGGTCCGGTGGGAGGCAGTCGTGCTCGGGCATGTAGCCCACCCGGGCGCGGACCTGCGCCGGGTCCGCGGTCGGGTCGATGCCGAGCACCGACACCTGACCACTGGTCGGTGGGATCAGGCCGAGCAGAATCTTGATCAGCGTGGATTTGCCGGCGCCGTTCGCGCCCACCAGGCCGATGATCCCGGGCTCGACGGCGACGGTGAGGTCGGCGAGCGCGGTGACCCGACCTCCGTACGTCTTGGTGAGCGACTGGGTCGCGATCAGTGTCACGGTGCCCAGGGTAGGGAGTGGACGCCCGGCGCAGACACCGGCACGCCCCCGGCGCTTCCCTGATCCTTGGGTGGCTGACCCTTAAGGTCCCGCTGTCCGGCCGGCCGGACGCTTCCGCCGGTCCACGACCCCGTTGCGGAAAAGCCCGTCGGAGGGTGGGACGATTCATCTTCCGTTCAGTGGGCAGCAATCCGTCGGTGCCGACGACGGCGCGAGCCGACGAACGGGCGGACGACCGAGGGCACGCACGGGTGCGGGCGGATCCGGCGTCGTTCCTGTCCGTCGGGCTCGTGGAGTGGCGCTCTCGACCGATCGGCGGTCGGCTGCGAAACTGTGTGCCGGTCAGCGAGTGGGGGGTGTGGATGAGCAACGGTTGGGTGCTGCCCGACGAGGTGCTGCGCGACGCACCGGCGTACACGCCGCGTCCGGGTGAGCTCGCGGATCTTGAGCTGCTGCTGACCGGCGCGTACGCCCCTCTGACCGGTTTCATGACCCGCGCCGACCTGGTCTCGGTCAGTCGACGCGGCCGACTCGCCGACGGCGCGCCGTGGCAGGTCGCGGTGACGTTGCAGGTGCCGACCTCCCTGGCGCAGAGCTTCGATCCGCGTGACCCGGCCCGTCGGGCGCTGGTGCTCACCGACGGCGAGGGCGCCCCGGCGGCTGCCCTGGACGTGGCGGACGTCTGGCAGGTGCGCGACGGCATCGCCGGGGTCGGTGGCCCGGTCCGGCGGTTGGGCGACGGTGGCCATGGCCCGTTCCAGCGGCTGCGCCGCAACCCGGAGGAGGTCCGGGCGCTGCTGCCTCCGGGCCGGGTGCTCGGGGTCATCGCCGATCGGCCGCTGCACCGGCCGCAGCTCGCCCAGATCGCTCATGCCGCCCGCACCCTGGCCGCGCACCTGCTGGTGATGATCCCCGTCGGTGAGGGCGGCGTCGGTGGGCTCCCGCCGGAGGCGCTGGTCCGCACCATCTTCGCCGCCCGGGACCGGATGCCACCGGCAACGGTGGTCGCGGTGCCCCTGTCGCACCGGCGGGAGGAGATCAGCGACGCGCTGCTGCGCGCCCGGGTCTCCGCCTCGTACGGGGTGACCCACCTGCTCTCCACCGGGGAGATGCTCTCCGGCGCCGGGCTGCGGGTGCTGGTGCCCCGCGAACTCGCGTACGACAACCGGGACGGGCAGTGGCGCTGGCGCGAGGACATCCCACCGCGTAACCGTCGGCTCGCCCTGACCCAGCAGGAGATCGACGACCTGCTCGACCGGGGCTTCCCGCTGCCGGAGTGGCACACGCCTCCGGCCGTGGCGCGGGAGCTGGCCCGGGCCCGACCGCCGCGCCGGCACCGGGGGCTGGTGGTCTTCCTGACCGGTCTCTCCGGTTCGGGCAAGTCGACCGTCGCCCGAGGGCTGGCGGACGCTCTGCGGGAGAGCGGCGACCGCACGGTGACCCTGCTCGACGGGGACGTGGTGCGCCGGGAACTCTCCGCCGGGTTGGGCTTCAGCAAGGCCGACCGGGATCTCAACGTCCGACGGATCGGTTGGGTGGCCGCCGAGATCGCCCGGCACCGGGGGGTGGGCATCTGTTGCCCGATCGCCCCGTACGCTGCCGCCCGCGCCACGGCCCGGGAGATGGCTCTGGCCGCCGGGGCGGGTTTCGTGCTGGTGCACGTGGCCACCCCGCTCGAGGTGTGCGAGCGCCGGGACCGCAAGGGCCTGTACGCGAGGGCACGCGCGGGCCTGCTCACCGGGATGACCGGCATCGACGACCCGTACGAGGAGCCGACCGACGCCGACCTGGTGCTCGACACCACCGACCTGACCGTGGCGGACGCGGTGCAGGCGGTCCTTCATCACCTGACCGAGACCGGCTGGGTGGAGTTGAAGATCGCGTCTGCCTGAGGCGTCCGTCGTACCCCGTTCCTTCCACCGTTGCCCGCTACGCGCTAGTGTTCATTCTTGTTGGAACACGTTTGACCGCGTGAGAGTACGGTGACCCCCGGGAGGCACGGCAATGCTCGCTCAGCAGCGGCAGGCGGCCATCCTGGAGCGGGTCCGGGCGACCGGCGGCGTCCGGGTCAGCGATCTGGCCGGCGAGTTCGGCGTCTCCGACATGACCATCCGCCGCGACCTGGAGGCGCTGCACGAACGCGGCCTGCTCGCCAAGGTGCACGGCGGCGCCACGACGGCCGAACCGAGCTCCACCGACGAGCCGGGCTTCCACGCCAAGTCGGTCCGTCAGTTGCCGGAGAAGGCCGCCATCGCGGACCACGCCGCCCAACTGGTCCGTCCGGGCGCGGCGGTCGCCCTCTCCGCCGGCACCACCACCGCCGAGTTGGCCCGCAGGCTGGTGGACGTGCCCGGCCTGACCGTGGTGACCAACTCGTTGCCGGTGGCCGAGATCCTGCACGCCGGAGGTCGACCGGACCAGACTGTGGTGCTCACCGGGGGCGTCCGTACCCCGTCGGACGCGTTGGTCGGCCCCCTCGCGGTCGGGGCGGTCCGGTCGCTGCACCTCGACCTGCTCTTCCTGGGCGTCCACGGCATCACCGAGCGGGCCGGCTTCACCACCCCGAACCTCATGGAGGCGGAGACCGACCGGGCACTCGTGGCCGCGGCGGACCGACTGGTGGTGCTCGCCGACCACACCAAGTGGGGCACCGTGGGCATCTCCTCGATCGTCGAGCTGGCCGCAGCACACGTACTGGTCAGCGACGACCGGTTGCCACCACCCGCTCGACGGGTACTCGGCGAACAGGTGGGCGAATTGATCATGGTGAAGGCGACAGGGGCGGGCCGCGCGACGCGCACGCCGACGAGTGAGGGGACGGCGTCGTGAAGCGCACCTCCATCGACCTGGCCGACGGCCGGGAGCTGATCTACTTCGACGAGCGCGACGACGCCGTCCGTGACCAGCCGGACCGCCGCGATCTGCCACCACCGCCCCCCGCGTCGCAGCTGCGCTACGACCCGCTGACCGACGAGTGGGTGGCCGTCGCCGTACACCGGCAGACCCGCATCTTCCTGCCGCCGGCGAACGAGTGCCCGCTCGACCCGTCGGTGGGCGACCGGCTGACCGAGATTCCCGCCCCCGACTACGACGTGGTGGTCTTCGAGAACCGGTTCCCGTCGCTCAGCGGCCGGGTCGCCGACGAACCCGGGGCGATCACCCCGTTCACGTCCGTCCGGCCGGGCCTCGGGCGGTGCGAGGTCGTGTGTTTCACCTCGGACCACAACGCCTCCTTCGCCAGCCTGCCGCCGCGTCGGGTGCGCACCGTGCTGGACGCGCTCGCCGACCGCACCGAGGTGCTCGGTGAACTGCCCGGCGTGGAACAGGTCTTCTGCTTCGAGAACCGGGGCGTCGAGATCGGCGTCACCCTGCACCACCCGCACGGACAGATCTACGCGTACCCCTTCGTGACGCCGCGCACCCGCGCGCTGCTGGCCGCGGCCCGCCGGCACGCCGAGCGAACCGGCGGGGGCAACCTGTACGCGGACGTGCTGGCCGCCGAACGCGCCGCCGGTGAGCGGGTGGTCGCCGAGAACGAACACTGGACGGCGTTCGTCCCGGCCGCTGCCCGCTGGCCGTTCGAGGTGCACGTCGCACCGCGTCGCGTGGTGCCGGACATCCCGGCGCTCCGCGACGGCGAGCGGGACGCCTTCGGGCCGCTCTACCTGGACCTGCTGCGCCGCTTCGACGGCCTGTTCGACATGCCGATGCCGTACATCTCGGCGTGGCACCAGGCGCCGGTGCGGATCGACCGGGAGCTGGCCCACCTGCACCTGCAGCTGTTCAGCATCCGGCGCGCCACGGACAAGCTGAAGTACCTGGCGGGCTCCGAGTCCGGGATGGGTGTGTTCATCAACGACATCGCCCCGGAGCGCGCCGCCGAGTTGCTCCGCGCCGCCTGAGCCGCCCGGCACCCTCCGGAAAACAGGGCGCGGGGGGCCCGGGACAGGGCCCCCCGCAGGGAAGGGACGGCTGGCTGTGCACCGCACAGCCGGGAAGGCTGGCTGATCGGCGCACTGGTGCCGCGGGTCGACCGAGGTCAACCTTCCTGGACGCGACTGGCATCTCGTCCATCCTGGTCAACGAGGCGCGCCGACGGCGGTGACGCCGATCGGCGCGGCACCGCCGGACACGCCGAAGCCCGCCGGCGGGTGGCCGGCGGGCTCCGATGACGCGGTACGCCTGGATCAGGCGGCGAGCTTACGGGCCAGGTTCTCGTCGAGCGCGTTCATGAACTCGTCGGTGGTCAGCCACGGGGCGTCGCGCGAGATGAGCAGCGCCAGGTCCTTGGTCATCTGGCCGCCCTCGACGGTGTCGACGATGACCTGCTCCAGGGTGTTGGCGAACTCGGTGACCGCCGGGGTACCGTCCAGCTTGCCCCGGTGGGCCAGGCCACGGGTCCAGGCGTAGATCGACGCGATCGGGTTGGTCGAGGTCTTCTCGCCCTTCTGGTACTGCCGGTAGTGCCGGGTGACAGTGCCGTGCGCGGCCTCGGCCTCGACGGTCCGGCCGTCCGGGGAGAGCAGCACCGAGGTCATCAGACCCAGCGAGCCGAAGCCCTGCGCGACGGTGTCGGACTGCACGTCACCGTCGTAGTTCTTGCAGGCCCAGACGTACCCGCCCTCCCACTTGAGCGCGGCGGCGACCATGTCGTCGATGAGCCGGTGCTCGTAGGTGAGGCCGGCGGCGTCGAACTCGGCCTTGAACTCGGCCTCGAACACCTCGGCGAAGATGTCCTTGAACCGGCCGTCGTACGCCTTGAGGATGGTGTTCTTGGTCGACATGTAGACCGGGTAGTTACGGTCCAGGCCGTACCGGAACGAGGCGCGGGCGAAGTCCCGGATCGACTCGTCGTAGTTGTACATGCCCATGGCGATGCCGCCGCCGGGGAAGTTGGCGACCTCCATCTCCATCGGCGTGCCGCCGTCGGCCGGCGTGTAGGTGATGGTCACCGTGCCCGGACCGGGGACGACGAAGTCGGTGGCCTTGTACTGGTCACCGTGGGCGTGCCGGCCGATGATGATCGGCTTGGTCCAGCCGGGCACCAGGCGCGGCACGTTGGACATGATGATCGGCTCGCGGAAGACGACGCCGCCGAGGATGTTGCGGATGGTGCCGTTGGGCGACCGCCACATCTTCTTCAGGCCGAACTCCTCGACCCGGGCCTCGTCCGGGGTGATGGTCGCGCACTTGACGCCGACGCCGTGCTCCTTGATGGCGTTCGCGGCGTCGATGGTGACCTGGTCGTCGGTCTCGTCGCGGTACTGGATCGACAGGTCGTAGTAGTGCAGGTCGACGTCGAGGTAGGGCAGGATCAGCTGCTCCCGGATCTGCTTCCAGATGATCCGGGTCATCTCGTCGCCGTCGAGCTCCACGACCGGGTTGTTTACCTTGATCTTCGCCATCGGCCGGCGCTCCTCTCGGGGGACACGTGCTCAAGCAGTACGAGCGTACTGCAATTGGGCCGGCGGCCCCCAGCCGGCCTCGACCGACCGGTGGAAACCGGGCTGCGCGGCGCAGGAACTGCCTGGATCATGACGCGATGCCACTGAGCCGCACCCTCGGGTCTATCACGGTCACCGCCCTCACCGACGGTGAGGGTGCCTTCTTCCAGCCCCGCGCGGAGGCGTTTCCGCACGCCACGGCGGCCCACTGGGCGGAGGCCGACCGGCGCGACCCCACCTCGGTCACCGCCGACGGGCAGTGGTGGCTACCGTTCCGCAGCTTCGCGATCCGCTCCGGCGACGGGCCGGTCACACTGGTCGACGCGGGCATCGGCCCGGAAGACGCGCCGGCCGCGAGCTGGGCTCCGGTGCCCGGCCGGATGCCTGCCGAGCTGGCCGCCGCCGGCATCGACCCGGCCGACGTCGAGACGGTGGTGCTGACCCACCTGCACAGCGACCACATCGGCTGGGCGGTCACCGGCACGCCCGGCCAGCCGTACTTCCCGAACGCGAGCTACCTGCTGCAACGCGCCGAGGTGGACGCGGCGCAGACGCTCAACCCAGGGCTGCCGGCCGGCCTGATCGCGCCGTTGCGCGCCGCCGGCCGGCTCCGGGTGGTCGACGGCGAGACGAGTCTCACCCCGGCGGTACGTCTGCTGCCCACTCCCGGCCACACCCCGGGCCACCAGTCGGTGCTCCTGACCTCGGCCGACGAACGGATGCTGCTCACCGGCGACCTGCTGGTGCACATGGTGCAGCTCGTCGACCCCGACCTGGCGTACGCCCACGAGGAAGACCCGGAGGAAGCCCGCCGCTCCCGGCTGACCACCCTCCACACCCACTCCCCCACGGTGCTGGCCACCCCCCACCTGGGCACCCCCTTCACCCCCACCCCCACCCCTGCCCCCCACCCCCACCCCTGACCCCCTCTTCCCGTTCCCTCCCCGCCGCCCCCGGTGATCAAGAGCTTTGCGTCAAGAATCGCGGTCTCGGTGACGCGAACCTCTTGATCACCGGGGAGGGGCAGGGGGAGTCGGGAGGGAGGGGAAAGGGCGGGGGCGGGGGATGTGGGAAGGGGCGCCCCGGCTTCGCCGGGGCGCCCCTTCCTGGGTTTGGGCCTTACATGCTGGAGATGTCGCTCTGCTTCGCGCGGACGGCCTCGGCGGCCTCCAGGAGGCTGGCGCGCTCGTCGGCGTCCAGGTCGGTCTCGACGACCCGCTTGACACCCTCCGCACCGATCTCGGCCTCGACGCCGAGGTAGACACCGGAGATGCCGTACTCGCCGTCGACCCAGGCGCAGACCGGCATGACCTCGCCGGAGTCCTCGGCGACAGCCTTCGCCATCCGGGCCGCGGCGGCCGACGGGGCGTAGTACGCCGAGCCGGTCTTGAGCAGCGCGACCACCTCGGCGCCACCGTTGCGGGTCTTGACGACCAGCTCCTCGATCTGCTCGGCCGGCATCGCGTCGCGCAGCGGCTTGCCGTTGACGGTGCTCCGCGACGGCACCGGGACCATGGTGTCGCCGTGCGAGCCCAGGGTCAGCGTGCGTACCGACGCCACCGGCACGTTCAGCGCCTCGGCGACGAAGTTGCTGAACCGGGCGGTGTCGAGCATGCCGGCCTGCCCGAGCACCCGGTTCTTCGGGAACTGGGTGGCGAGCTGCGCCAGCGCGGTCATCTCGTCGAGCGGGTTGGAGACGACGATGACGACGGCGTTCGGGGCGTACTTCGCGACGTTCTCGGCGACCTGACGAACGATCTTGGCGTTGGTCTCCAGCAGGTCCATGCGGCTCATGCCGGGCTTGCGCGGCAGACCAGCGGTGATCACGACGACGTCGGAGCCCTCGATGCTCTCGTAGCCCTCACCGTTGGGGCCGGTGGTCACACCGACGACCTTGGTCTCGAAGCCCTCGATGGCCCGCGACTGGTTGAGGTCGAGCGCGAGACCCGCGGGCTTGCCCTCCACGATGTCGGTGATCACTACGGTGTCGAAGACGTCGTACTCGGCCAGGCGCTGTGCGGTGGTAGAGCCGTAGAAGCCAGCCCCGACGACAGTGACCTTCTTACCCATGGTCGTCCCACTCCCTGATACCAGTCGGTTTTCCGGACCGTATCAGTCATCCTGGCACCGATCAGGCCAGGGGCGGCGGGCATCGCCGGGATGGGGCGAACGTCACCGGTGTCGCCGGCGCACGGTTCAGCCGCGCTCCGCGCGCTCCACCACGTTGCTGAGCAGCATGGCCCGGGTCATCGGCCCGACACCGCCGGGCATCGGGACCAGCGCGCCGGCCGTCTCGGCCACCTCCGGGTCCACGTCGCCGGTGTAGCGGCCCTTGCCGTCCGCGCCGATCACCCGCGTGATGCCGACGTCCACGACGACCGCGCCCGGGTTGATCATGTCGGCGGTGAGCAGCCCCGGTACGCCGGCCGCGACGATGACGATGTCGGCGGCCCGGGTGTGCGAGGCGAGGTCGAGGGTGCCGGTGTGGCACAGGGTGACTGTGGCGTTCTCGGAGCGCCTGGTGAGCAGCAGGCCGAGCGGGCGGCCCACGGTGTTGCCCCGGCCGACGACGGCGACGGTGGCGCCACGCAGGGCCACGTCGTGGCGGCGGAGCAGTTCGACGATGCCGCGCGGGGTGCAGGGCAGCGGGCCGTCGTAGCCGAGGACGAGCCGACCCAGGTTGACCGGGTGCAGGCCGTCGGCGTCCTTGTCCGGGTCGATCAGCTCCAGCACGCGCTGGGTGTCGAGGTGGGCGGGCAGCGGCAACTGGACGATGTAGCCGTGGCACGCCGGGTCCGCGTTCAGCTCGGCGATCACGTCGTCGACCTGCTGCTGGGTGGCGTCGGCCGGCAGCTCCCGGCGGATCGAGGCGATGCCCACCTCGGCGCAGTCACGGTGTTTGCCGTTGACGTAGGCCTGACTGCCCGGGTCCGACCCGACCAGGACCGTGCCCAGCCCCGGGGTGATGCCGCGTTCCGCGAGGGCCTTCACCCGAATTCGCAGCTCGTCCTTGATCTCCGCCGCGGTTGCCTTGCCGTCCAGAAGCGTCGCCGTCACGACCAGATCGTCTCACGACCTCCCGCCCGGGGTTCCGACGACCTCGATCGACCGACCCGTCGGATCCTTGATCACCATCAGCAAAGGTGACGATCCGTGACGTGTCCCTAGTCACTCTCAGTGAACATTTGTTGATTCGGTCACTGTCGAACCAGACAGGCCGACCGTGGTGGACCGACAGCGGTCAGACACTACAGTAGGAGACAACTCGCTCCAGAGCGCCACGACAGGGCCCGGAGGTATCCACGTCGTCGCAGCCAGATGACGTTTGGCACGGTTTGACGTAGCAGTGCGACAGCCGTTCGGCAAGGGGTTCGACCTCAGACCGTTACCCACCCGCAACCGCGGCGTTGTCGAAGCCTCGCCGCCGACCTACCGTTACCGCTTGTTGCGCAGCGTAAACCCAGCGTCGGGCCTGACTGCGCAGCGTGAGGAGATGAGGAGGCTCAATGCGAGTTCGTAGACTCGCCGCCTGGACCGCCCTCCCGCTCGCGGTGACGCTGGGCCTCGCGGCCTGCGGCAGCGGCGGCGACGGTGGTTCCGGTGGCAGCGACAGTTCGGTGGTCAGCATCCAGATCGCCGAGCCGAAGCACCTGGTCCCGACCAACACCACCGAGACGTCCGGCTCTCAGGTCATCGCCGGCCTGTTCAGCCCGCTCGTCGACTACGACGCCCAGAACAAGCCGTACGAGGTCGCCGCCCAGTCGGTCACCTCGACCGACAACAAGGTCTGGACGATCAAGCTCAAGGACGGCTACACCTTCCACAACGGCGAGAAGGTCACGGCCGAGGACTACATCAACGCGTGGAACTACGGCGCGTACGCCCCCAACGGCCAGGACACCAACCCGTTCTTCGAGAAGATCGCTGGTTACGCGGACCTGCAGGGCAAGGAGCCGAAGGCCAAGGAGATGTCCGGGCTGAAGAAGGTCGACGACCTCACCTTCACCGTGACGCTCAACGAGCCGTACATCGACTTCAAGACCACGTTGGGCTACAACGCGTTCTTCCCGATGCCGGACGCCGCGTTCTCGGCTCCGGGCGTGCTCAAGGACTCCTACGAGCAGGCTCCGATCGGGCAGGGCCCCTTCAAGATGAAGGGCACCTGGCAGCACGACAGCAAGATCGAGGTCGAGCGTTACGACGCCTTCCCGGGCGAGAAGCCCAAGGTGAAGGACGTCGAGTTCCGGATCTACCAGCAGCTCACCGCGGCCTACGCGGACGTCCTGGCGGACAACCTGGACGTGCTGCCGACGATCCCGACCGAGAGCCTGAGCACCGCGCCGAGCGACCTGGGCGACCGCTACAAGACCAGCCCGATGTCGTCGTTCCAGTTCCTGGCGTTCCCGACGTTCGACAAGGACTACAGCAACCCGGACGTCCGCAAGGCCATCTCGATGGCGATCGACCGTGACGAGATCACCAAGTCGGTCTTCAAGGGCTCGCAGACGCCGGCGCGCTCCTTCGTCTCGCCGGTCCTGCCGGGTTACCGGGACGACACCACCGGCAAGTCGGGCGAGTTCAACCCGACCGAGGCCAAGAAGCTCTACCAGGCCGCCGGTGGTCCCGCGAAGATCGTCATCTCGTACAACGGCGACGGCGGTCACAAGGACTGGGTCGACGCCACGGTCAACCAGCTCAAGGCCAACCTGGGCGTGGACGCGGTGGGTTCGGCCGAGCCGAAGTTCGCCGACCTGCTGACCAAGGTCGAGAAGAAGACGCCGGTGGGTGCGTTCCGGATGGGTTGGGTCATGGACTACCCGACCATGGAGGACTACCTCGGCCCGCTGTACAGCACGAACGGCTCGTCGAACTACTACGGCTACAGCAACCCGGAGTTCGACAAGCTGGTCAAGGAGGGTTCCGCCGCCAAGACGCAGGACGAGGCGATCGCCAAGTACCAGCAGGCGGAGGACATCCTGGCCAAGGACATGCCGGTGATCCCGCTCCGCTTCGGCGAGAACGTGTTCGGCCACTCGTCCAAGGTCAAGAACGTGGAGATGGACCTGTTCCAGCGGGTCAACCTCGTCAAGATCGAAGCGGCCAGCTGAGCTGACCATGGTGCGGGCCACCCGGGCGACGATGCCCGGGTGGCCCGGACCGCACCACCGGGGGCCGGGCCGCAGCAGCGGTTCCGGCCCCGGTGGCGCCGGCTCCCCCGGGCCGGACGGCACGCCTCCGATATTTCGGGTACGACCAGAGATGCCGTCCTGCGACCCTTTCGCACATTTCCGGAGAGACTGCTAAGCATGTTCCGCTACATCTTGCGGCGCCTACTGCAGATGGTCCTGGCGTTCTTCGGGACCACCCTGATCGTCTACGCGCTGACATTCGCCGGGCAGGGCGACCCGATCCAGGCGCTCGCCGGTGAACGGCCGGTGACGCCAGCCCAACGGGCCTACCTGACCGAGAAGTACCACCTGGACGCCACCGGCGTCGGCGGCTTCTTCTACCGCTACTTCGACTACGTGAAGAACCTGCTCCAGGGCAACCTGGGCGAATCGCTCACCGGTCGGAACATCGGCGACATCCTCGAACAGGCCTGGCCGGTCACCGTACGGCTCGCGCTCATCGCGCTCGCCGTGGCGATCATCTTCGGGGTCAGCGCCGGGGTGGTCGCCGGCATCCGCCGGGCCAGCATCTTCGACAACTCGACGCTGGTGCTGACCCTGCTGGTGCTGGGTATCCCGACCATCGTGCTGGCGCCGCTGGCGCAGTTCTTCCTGGGCGTCAAGTGGCAGCTCTTCCCTCCCACCGCCGGATCCGACCCCTCCTTCTACGCGCTCCTGCTGCCGGGCATCGTGCTCGGCTCGCTGTCGCTGGCCACCGCGTTGCGCCTCACCCGCGCCTCGGTGGCGGAGAACCTGCGCGCGGACTACGTCCGGACCGCCCGGTCGAAGGGCCTGGTCAAGCGCCGCATCGTCATCGTCCACGTGCTGCGTAACTCGCTCATCCCGGTGATCACCTTCCTCGGTGTGGAACTGGGCAACCTGATGAGCGGCGCGATCATCACCGAGGGCGTCTTCAACATCCCCGGCGTGGGCTTCAACCTCTTCCGCGGCATCCGCACCGAGGACGGCCCGCTGGTGGTGGGCATCGTCAGCGTGCTCGTCGTGGTCTACCTGATCTCGAACCTGGTGGTTGACGTCCTGTACGCCGTACTCGACCCGAGGATCCGCTATGAGTGAGCGCAGCGAACGAATCATCAGCGCAGCGCCTGGCCCTCATGCCGGCGCCGAGCGCAGCGAGGTGCGGGCATGAGTGAGCGCAGCGAACGAATCATCAGCGCAGTGTTCCGGGCTCATGCCGGCGCCGAGCGCAGCGAGGTGCGGGCATGAGTGACTTTGAGACGGTGGCGGCCAGCGAGAACCAGGCTGCACGACGTGGCCCCTCCGGCGAGCCGGGCACACCCAACCAGGTCGGCGCTCCGAACAAGCCGCGCAGCCTGGCCGGAGACGCCTGGCGCGACCTGCGCCGCAACCCGATCTTCTGGATCTCGCTGGCGTTGGTCGTCATCTTCACGCTGATGGCGCTGCTCCCCGGCGTGTTCACCGCCAACAACCCGAACGACTGCCTGCTGTCCCGGCAGCACGCCGGGCCGTCCGGCGGGGCAATCTTCGGGTACGACTTCCAGGGGTGCGACACGTACTCCCGGGCCGTCTACGGCACGCGAGCCTCCCTGCTGGTCGGCGCGCTCGCCGCGCTCGGCACCGGGATCATCGCCCTGGTGATCGGCATGCTGGCCGGTTACTTCGGCAAGTGGGTCGACGCCGTGCTCTCCCGGGTGATCGACGTGGTGCTCGGCATTCCGCTGCTGCTGGCCGCGATCGTGCTGCTCAAGCGGGTGTCCAGCGACAGCCAGTGGGCTCGGATCGGCGCTGTCGTCTTCGTGCTGGCCCTCCTCGGCTGGACCACGGCCGCCCGCGTGGTCCGCTCCTCGGTGATCACCGCCAAGGAGCAGGACTACGTCGCGGCGGCCCGGATGCTGGGCGCCGGCAACAGCCGGATCATGTGGCGACACATCCTGCCGAACTCGCTGGCACCGGTCATCGTCGTGTTGACCATCGCGCTCGGCTCGTTCATCGCGGCCGAGGCGACGCTCTCCTTCCTCGGCATCGGCCTGAAGGCACCGACCATCTCCTGGGGTCAGGACATCGACACCGGCCGGATCCACATGCGGGAGGCGGCCACCCCGTTGATCGTCCCGTCGGCGTTCCTCGCGCTGACCGTGCTGGCGTTCATCATGCTCGGCGACGCCATCCGTGACGCCTTCGACCCGAAGCTGCGGTGATTCTCATGCGAGCGCGAGGAGTGAGCGAAGCGAGCCCCGCAGTCGCGAGCGAAAGGCAGGCACTGTCATGACCGTCCAACCCACGCCGGCCTCCGCCACTCCCGAGGGCGGCCACCTGTTGGAGTTGCGGGACCTGCACGTCGAGTTCCGCACCAACGAGGGTGTGGCCCGGGTGATCAACGGCGTGTCGTACCACCTGGACGCCGGCGAGACACTTGCCGTGCTCGGCGAGTCCGGCTCGGGCAAGTCGGTCACCGCCCAGGCGATCATGGGCATCCTGGACACCCCGCCCGCGTTCGTCCGCTCCGGCCAGATCCTCTACCAGGGTCAGGACCTGCTCACCCAGTCCGAGGAGCAGCGTCGGCAGGTACGCGGCAAGGAGATCGCGATGATCTTCCAGGATGCGCTCTCCGCCCTGAACCCGGTGTTCCCGGTCGGCTGGCAGATCGGCGAGACGCTGCGCCAGCGGGCCGGCATGTCCCGGGCCGACGCCCGGCGGCGCGCCATCGAGCTGATGGACCTGGTCAAGATCCCGGGTGCCGCCAAGCGCATCGGCGACTACCCGCACCAGTTCTCCGGGGGCATGCGGCAGCGCGTCATGATCGCCATGGCGCTGGCGCTGGACCCGAAGGTGTTGATCGCCGACGAGCCCACCACGGCGCTCGACGTGACCGTCCAGGCCCAGATCATGGACCTGCTGGCCGACCTGCGCCGCGAACTCAACATGGCGATGATCCTGATCACCCATGACCTCGGTGTGGTCGCCGGTGTCGCGGACCGGATCGCCGTCATGTACGCCGGTCGGATCGTCGAACACGCCGACGTCCACTCGCTCTACAAGGCGCCCGCCCACCCGTACACCAAGGGGTTGTTGGAGTCGATCCCGCGCCTGGACGTCCGCGGCGAGGAGCTGTCGACGATCAAGGGGTTGCCGCCGAACCTGATGCGCATCCCGTCCGGCTGCCCGTTCCACCCCCGGTGCCCGTACGTCCAGCAGGTCTGCGTGGACGTCGTACCGCACGACCTGGTCCTCGGCGACGGCCGGACCAGCGCTTGCCACTTCGCGCAGGAGGTCCGTGATGACAGCGTCGCCCGCTAACCCCGGCAAGGTCCGCGGCGAGGCCATCCTCTCCGTCGACAACCTGGTCAAGCACTTCCCGATCACCCAGGGCGTCCTGTTCCAGCGGCAGGTCGGAGCGGTCAAGGCCGTCGACGGGGTGAGCTTCGAGCTGCGTCGCGGCGAGACACTGGGTGTCGTCGGCGAGTCCGGCTGCGGCAAGTCCACCCTCGCGCGGCTGCTGATGCGGCTGGAGACGCCCACCTCGGGAAGTGCCACGCTGGAGGGCAGGGACCTGTTCAAGGCCTCCGGTGGCGAGCTGCGCCGGGTGCGCCGCAACATGCAGATGGTGATGCAGGACCCGTACACCTCGCTGAACCCGCGGATGACCGTCGGCGACATCATCGGCGAGCCGTTCGAGATCCACCCCGACGCCGCCCCCAAGGGCAGCAAGCAGCGGCGTGTCCAGGAGCTGCTGGACCTGGTCGGGCTCAACCCGGAGCACATCAACCGGTACCCGCACCAGTTCTCCGGCGGCCAACGTCAGCGCATCGGCATCGCCCGGGCGCTCGCGCTGCGGCCCGACGTGATCGTCTGCGACGAGCCGGTGTCCGCGCTGGACGTCTCCATCCAGGCCCAGGTGATCAACCTGCTCAAGCAGTTGCAGGACGAGCTGGGGCTGTCGTACATCTTCATCGCCCACGACCTGTCCGTGGTGCGCCACATCGCCGACCGGGTAGCGGTGATGTACCTCGGTCGGATCGTGGAGATCGGCACCGAGGACGAGATCTACGAGCGGGCCACCCACCCGTACACCCAGGCTCTGCTCTCCGCCGTGCCGGTGCCCGACCCGGAGGCCCGCGAGCAGCGCACCATGATCCGGCTGGTCGGGGACGTGCCCAGCCCGGCCGACCCGCCGAGCGGCTGCCACTTCCGCACCCGCTGCTGGAAGGCCCAGGACATCTGCGCCGTGGAGGATCCCGCAACGGTCCCGAGGGCGGCGGACCCGCACCCGTCCGCCTGCCACTTCGCCGAACTCCGCCCCACCCTCCCCACCGCCTGACCCGCACCCCGCCCGCTGGGGTCGATCATGGAGTTGTGGTGGCTGGTTTGCCGGCCTGCGCCCCTTTTGTGGGGCACCACAACTCCATGATCGACCGCGACAGAGGGCCGCGACAGGGGTCGCGGGTTGGGGCGGGTCAGTGGAAGAAGTGGCGGGTTTTCGTCAGGTACATCGTCACGTTGGCCTTGCGGGCGGCCTCGATGACCTCGTCGTCGCGGATCGAGCCACCGGGCTGGACGATGGCGCGCACGCCGGCGTCGATGAGGATCTGCGGACCGTCGGCGAACGGGAAGAACGCGTCCGACGCGGCCACCGAACCCCGGGCCCGGTCGGCACCGGCACGGCTCACCGCGAGCTGCGCCGAGTCGACCCGGTTGACCTGACCCATGCCCACGCCGACGGTGGCACCGTCCTTGGCGAGCAGGATCGCGTTGCTCTTCACCGCGCGCACCGCCCGCCAGGCGAACGCCAGATCACGCAGCAGCTCCTCGTCGGCGGCCTCCCCGGTCGCCAACTGCCAGTTGGACGGGTCGTCACCGGGGGCATCCACCCGGTCCGCGACCTGGGTCAGCACGCCACCGGTCACCGGCCGCCACTCGACAGTCGCCGGGGTCCAGGCCGGCGCGCGCAGCAGCCGGATGTTCTTCTTGCCCTGCAACACCTCGACCGCGCCCTCGTCGAAGCCCGGGGCCACGACCACCTCGGTGAAGATGTCCGCGACCTGCCGGGCCATGTCGACCGAGACCGGGCGGTTGACAGCGATGACACCGCCGAACGCCGACACCGGATCGCAGGCGTGCGCCCGGCGGTGCGCCTCGGCGACGTCCACGCCCACCGCGATGCCGCACGGGTTCGCGTGCTTGATGATCGCCACCGCCGGCTGGTCGGCGAAGTCGTTCGCGGCACGCCAGGCGGCGTCCGCGTCGACGTAGTTGTTGTACGACATCTCCTTGCCGTGCAGCTGCTCGGCCTGGGCCAACCCCGCCGGGGCGTCCGGGTCGGTGTAGAGCGCGGCCGGCTGGTGCGGGTTCTCCCCGTAGCGCAGCACCGTCGACTTGCGCAGCGCCGACCCGGCGAACACCGGCCAGGTGTCGTCGGCCGGGGCCAACTCCCGGGCGCACCACTGCGCGACGGCCACGTCGTACTCGGCGATGTCGGCGAACGCCCGGGCAGCCAGCGCGCGGCGCTGGGCCAGCGTGAAACCGCCCTCGTCGAGCGCGCCGAGCAGCGCCGGGTAACCGGCCGGGTCGGTGAGCACCGCGACCGAGGCGTGGTTCTTGGCGGCGGCCCGCACCATGGCCGGGCCACCGATGTCGATCTGCTCCACGCACTCCTCGACCCCGGCGCCGGAGGCGACTGTCGCCTGGAACGGGTAGAGGTTGGAGACCAGCAGGTCGAACGCCGCCACCCCCAGCTCGTCGAGCTGCGTGACGTGCGTGTCCTTGCGCAGGTCGGCCAGGAGGCCCGCGTGCACCTTCGGGTGCAGGGTCTTCACCCGGCCGTCGAGCACCTCGGGGAACCCGGTCACCGTCTCCACCGGCGTCACCGGCACGCCGGCGGCGGCGATGGTGCCCGCCGTGCTGCCCGTGGACACGATCTCCACACCGGCAGCGTGCAGGGCCTGGGCCAACTCGACCAGACCGGTCTTGTCGTAGACGCTGACCAGCGCCCGCCTGATCGGGCGGCGCCCGTCCTGAGTGGGACTCACGGAACCGTGACCTTCCTTCCGGTGATGGTCCAACCTTCGCGGACCAGACGGCCGACCTGCTCGACGAGCTGGCGCCGCTCGGCTTCCTTGATGCGCTCGGTGAGCGTGTCCACGTCGTCGTCGTCGAGCACCGGCACCGCCACCTGCGCGACGATCGGCCCGGTGTCCATACCGGCATCGACGAAGAAGAGGGTGGCACCGGTGAGCTTCACGCCGTAGGTGAGCGCGTCACGCGGGCCGTGGATGCCGGGAAACGCCGGCAGCAGAGTGTTGTGGGTGTTCAGGTAGCGGTCGCCGAAGGCCGCCAGGAAGTGCGGCCCGACCAGCTTGAGGAAACCGGCGGAGATGACCAGGTCGGGTTGGTGCTTCGCGACGTGCGCGGTGAGCGCCCGGTCCCAGTCCTCCCGCGTGTCGTGGTCGCGGACCCGCTCCACGAAGGTCGGCACCCCGGCGGCCTCGGCCCGGTCCAGGCCCGCGATGCCGTCGCGGTCCGCGCCGACCGCGACGACCTGTGCGCCGTACGCGGGGTCGGCGGCGGCATCCAGCAGCGACTGGAGGTTGCTCCCGGAGCCGGAAACGAGGACGACGATGCGGGCGACAGGCGCGGGCTCGGTCACCGGGCCACCCTATCGGGCAGGTCAGGACGCCCTTCGGCTGGGCGGCGCGCCGATCTTTGACAGCGTCGGCGTGCACCGACCCGGTACGCTGCCGCTCGCTCGGCCGAAAGCCGCGCCGGTCCACTACAGCACTGATCGGTCGACGGCAGTCGTCGATCGACAGCACAGCGGCAATCTCGTCGTGATCCTGCGCTGTGCATTCCGAGGAGTGACAGCGATCATGGGTGGAAACAACAGCAGTAACTGACGGAACCAGTTCAAGGAGCTTGTGAATGCAACCCGGTAACCCCGGCCAGGACCCGTACGGCCAGCAGCCCAACGACCCCACCGCGCCCCAGCCGCCGCAGAACCCGTACGGCCAGCCGCCGGCCGCCCCGTACGGTCAGCAGCCGACGTCCGGTCAGCCCTACGGTCAGCAGCAGCCGTACCAGGACCCGTACGGTCAGCAGCAGCCGCAGTACGGGGGCGCTCCGACGTACCCGAACGCCGGCTACCCGCAGGGCCAGGGACAGAACAACACCCTCGGCCTGGTGGCGCTGATCCTCGGCATCGCGTCGATCCCGCTGGCCTGCTGCCCGCTGCTGGGCATCCCGGTGGGCATCGGTGGTGCGGTGACCGGCTACCTGGGCCGGCAGAAGGCCGCGCAGGGGCAGGCAAGCAACGCCGGGCAGGCCAAGGCCGGCCTGATCTGCGGTGCCGTCGGTGTCGCGCTCGGCATCATCTCGATCATCCTGAGCGTCGCGCTGAACGTCGGCCTGCCGACCAACCCCTGACGAATCCCGCAGCTACGGGGCGTTCCGGATTCCGTCCGGGGCGCCCCGAGCTCGTCTACTGGGCGGGTGAGCGGGTGAGCGCTCGGGTGGCGGCAGCGCCGAGCAGCGCGCCGACCGCGACGACGGCGGTCGCCACCGCACCTACCTGCCAGCCCACCGGCCCGACCTCCGCCAGCCGCCCGGCACCCAGGGGCCCACCGGAAACCACGGCGGCCAGCCCGAGCAGCACGCCGGCCACCGGCCCGGCCAACGCCGCCGGCGCCAGCACCTCAACCCAGCGCTGCGGGGCCCGCTCCGGCCCGGCGAGTCGGGCCACCCGGCGCGCGAGCAGACAGCCGCCGACCATCCCGACCAGCACCGGCACCGCGAGCAGGAGCGCCCCGAAGCCGTCCACCGGGCCGCGCGGCAGGCCGGCGAGCAGAGGCACTGCCGGCAACGCGCCGACCGACACCTCACTGGTACGAACCGCGGTGTCGGTGCCGACCGCGAAGCCCGGCCCGAGGAGATAACTCGTCGACCAGATCGCCGCGTTCGGCGCGTACGCGACGCTGACCAGGGTGATCCCCGCCTGACCGGCGACCCCCGTCCGGTACGCCCCGATCATGTCCGCCGCGTCGCCACCGCCGGTGGCCACCGCCAGGCCGGCCGCACCGGCGCCCGCGCCGAGCAGCAGCAGCCCTGCCACCAGGCCGGTGCGCACGCCGTCCCGGATCGGGCCCGGCATCCGGGCGATGAGCACCCGGGTCACAGCGGTGATCCGGGTGGCGCCGACCAGGGCGGCGAGCGTGCCGACCACCGCGAACGTGGCACCCGCCCGGATCACTGACACGTCCGGCCCACCGGCGCCGACCAGCACCGCGGCGAGCACGCCGAGCAGCGCGTACGCGATGCCGACCGCACCCGCGGCGAGCAACGCGCGCCGCGGTGAACGGGTGTCCCGGGCGCCGATCGCGCGACTGACGTGCACCCCGGCCCGGCTGAGCCGCCAGAGCGCGAGCACGGTCAGCGCCAGCGGGGCGAGCCCGAGCGGACCGGAGTCGGTGTGCAGCGGCACCCCGTGGCCGAGCAGCCAACCGGCCAGCGCCGCACGCAGCGTGCCGGCCAGGGTGGTCGAGTCGGTGCCGAGCTGGACCAGACCGAGCACGACGGCGACCGGCAGGTAGGAGGTGAGGGCGGCCCAGCCGGCCGCCACCCCGGCGGCGACCGGCAACGGCGCACGTCCACGCGGAGACCCGCCCGCTCGCGGCGCGGGCACCCGCCGGGACGGCGCGGCACGGTTGACCGGCCGGTCGTCGGCGCTCACACCGCCGGGACGGCTGGGACGGTCAGGGGTGACGGGGGACATCCGCTCTACTCTGGCACGTCGCGCGGGCGGTGGCAGTCCGTTAACGCCTCCTAGGGCGCGTTTCATAAGGGGATCGGGTCGAGGCGGCGTCCCGGCCGCCATCCGGCAAGGCCCTCACGCCTCACGCCTCACGCCCCGCGCCCCGCGCCCCGCGCCCCGCGCCCCGCGCCCCGCGCCCCGCGCCCCGCGCCCCGCGCCCCGCGCCCCGCGCCCCGCGCCCCGCGCCCCGCGCCCCGCGCCCCGCGCCCCGCGCCCCGCGCCCCGCGCCCCGCGCCCCGCGCCCCGCGCCAAGATCCTCACAACATCGGGGATAGTGCTGCATCAAACGCGCGGGAAACACCAACATCCCCGATATTGCGCGGATCTTGGCGACGAGCGTTCGGCGCGGGCGGGACGGACGAGCGATACCGAGGTGGCGAGTTCACCGAACCGGCGTCCCGGTCAGCCGGCCGGGTCTAGCCTCGGCCCTGAGGGGGGCGCAAGTCGCCGCCACCCGGGTCGGGCCCGCCGGTCGCGGCCCGGGTCGGTACGCCGCCCACGACCGCCGGAGGTAGCTGTGACGACCGCATACCCGCCGCCCCCGCCCCCACCGGCCCGGGGACGGGACCGGACGACCCTGTGGGGCGTACTCGGCATCGTGCTTGGTCTGATCTGCTGCGGCATCCTCGGCATCATCTTCGGCTACCTGTCCATCCGCGACGCGCGGCGCAACAGGCAGTCGCCGGTGCTCGGCTACCTCGCCATCGTGTTCGGGGTGATCAACATCATCGGTGGCTCGATCCTGCGGCTCACCGGCAACTACCCGTTCTGGAACAACGACTGACTCTCCGCACGACGAGGGAGCCGACCGGTTCCGGTCGATCCGTACGACGAAGGGGGCCGACCGTTTCCGGTCGACCCCCTTCCGTGTTGCCCTTCCGGCTCAGTTGCCGGACATGATCTCCCGCATCAGCTTCGCGGTCTCGGTCGGCGTCTTGCCGACCTTGACGCCGACAGCCTCCAGCGCCGCCTGCTTCGCCTCGGCGGTGCCGGCCGAACCGGAGATGATCGCCCCGGCGTGGCCCATGGTCTTGCCGGGCGGAGCGGTGAAGCCGGCGATGTAGCCGACCACCGGCTTGGTGACGTTGGTCTTGATGAACTCGGCGGCCCGCTCCTCGGCGTCGCCACCGATCTCACCGATCATCACGATGGCGTCGGTCTCCGGGTCGGCCTCGAACGCCGCCAGGGCGTCGATGTGGGTGGTCCCGATGATCGGGTCACCGCCGATGCCGACGCAGGTGGAGAAGCCGATGTCGCGCAGCTCGTACATCATCTGGTAGGTCAGCGTGCCGCTCTTGCTGACCAGGCCGATCCGGCCGGAGCCGGTGATGTCGGCCGGGATGATGCCGGCGTTGGACGCGCCGGGCGAGGCGATGCCCGGGCAATTCGGCCCGATGATCCGGGTCCGCTCGCCCTGCGCCACGTTGTACGCCCAGAACGCGGCGGTGTCGTGCACCGGCACGCCCTCGGTGATCACCACAGCCAGCGGAATCGCGGCGTCGATCGCCTCGACCACGGCGGCCTTGGTGAACTGCGGCGGTACGAAGATGACAGTGACGTCGGCCCCGGTCTCGGCCATCGCGTCCGCGACGGACGCGAAGACAGGCAGCTCGCTGCCGTCGAAGTCGACGGTCTGACCCGCCTTGCGCGGGTTGACGCCGCCCACCACGTTGGTGCCGGCGGCCAGCATCCGTCGGGTGTGCTTGGAACCCTCGGAGCCGGTCATCCCCTGGACGATGACCTTCGAGTCCTTGGTCAGCCAGATAGCCATGATCAGACCCCCGCAGCTGCCAGCTCGGCGGCCCGCTCGGCCGCACCGTCCATGGTGTCCACCCGCTGCACGAGCGGGTTGTTCGCGCTGTCCAGGATCGCCCGGCCAGCCTCCGCGTTGTTGCCGTCCAGGCGAACGACGAGCGGCTTGCTGACCTGCTCGCCGCGCTGCTCCAGCAGGGCCAGCGCCTGGATGATGCCGTTGGCGACCTCGTCGCAGGCGGTGATGCCACCGAAGACGTTGACGAAGACGCTCTTCACGGCCGGGTCGGAGAGCACGATCTCCAGCCCGTTCGCCATGACGGCGGCGCTCGCGCCACCGCCGATGTCGAGGAAGTTGGCCGGCTTGACGTTGCCGTGCCGCTCACCGGCGTACGCGACCACGTCGAGGGTCGACATGACCAGACCCGCACCGTTGCCGATGATGCCGACCTCGCCGTCGAGCTTGACGTAGTTGAGGTCCTTGGCCTTGGCGGCCTGCTCCAGCGGGTCCACCGCGGCCTGGTCGACGAGCGCCTCGTGGTCCGGGTGCCGGAACGCGGCGTTCTCGTCCAGGCTCACCTTGGCGTCGAGCAGCAGCATCCGGCCGTCGCCGTTCTTGGCGAGCGGGTTGACCTCGACGAGGGTGGCGTCCTCGGCGACGAACGCCTGCCACAGGCCGACGGCGATCTCGACCACCTGGTCGGCGACCTCGGCCGGGAAGCCGGCGGCGGACACGATCTCCCGGGCCTTGGCCTCGTCCACGCCCTTCACGGCGTCGATCGGGGCCTTCACGACCTTGTCGGGGGTCTCGGCGGCGACCTGCTCGATGTCCATGCCGCCGGCGACGCTGGCGATGCAGAGGAAGGTGCGGTTCGCCCGGTCGAGCAGGTACGAGAAGTAGTACTCCTCGGCCACGTCCGCGGTCACCGTGATCATGACCTTGTGGACGGTGTGACCCTTGATGTCCATGCCGAGGATGTCGGTGGCGCGGGCCACCGTCTCCTCGGCGCCCTCGGCCAGCTTCACGCCGCCGGCCTTACCTCGGCCGCCGACCTTCACCTGCGCCTTGACGACCACGCGACCGCCGAGGCGTTCGGCGATCGCACGGGCCTCTTCCGGGGTAGTGGCGACGCCGCCGGCCAGCACGGGCAAGCCGTGCCGCTCGAACAGGTCCCGCCCCTGGTACTCGTACAGGTCCACGATTGCGCGTCCCGTCCCGTCTCCGCGGCGCGCCGTCGCGCCGCCACCAGCGTTCAGAAAACAGTTTGACGCCTGTCATCAGTTGAAACAGGCCATTGGCCGCAGCCTAGCGAGGTCGGCACCACCGGCAACCGAGCGGGTGCGCGGTGTGCGGTAATGCACAACCGGACATCCGGCGGGGCCGGTTTCGGCTCACCACGCGGACACCATCCACCGTCCGGGCGATGTTGCCCGGCTTGCGTAACCCGGCCGTGGGGGCGTCGTTGAGTCAGGTGTCGGAGCGCTGAACAGCGCGATGACGGGAGACGGCCGATGCCCTGTCGGTCGAGGGGTGGCGGCGGGGCATCGTGCATAGAGGGGCCGGACGTGTGAGGGGTGCGTCCGGCCCCTCCCCCGTGCCCGGATTCGGTCGCCGGCTCGTGAGTGGGCGCCGCGGCGCGCCTCAGGGAAAGGGCGCGCCTCCGGGAAGGGGCGCGCCTCCGGGAAGGGGCGCGCCTCCGGAAACGGCGTGCCTCAGGAAACCGGCTGCGCGACGTTCTCTCGGACCCACTCGACAATCGCCTGAGTGGTGGCGCCCGGCGTGAAGATCTTCGCGACGCCCAGCTTCTCCAACTCGGGAATGTCGCCGTTCGGAATGATGCCGCCGCCGAACACGACGATGTCGCGGGCGTCCCGCTCACCCAGCAGTTCCAGCACCCGGCGGAAGAGGGTCATGTGCGCGCCGGAGAGCACGGACAGCCCGACCGCGTCGGCGTCCTCCTGGATGGCGGTCTCCACGATCTGCTCGGGGGTCTGGTGCAGGCCGGTGTAGACGACCTCCATGCCGGCGTCCCGCAGGGCACGCGCGACGACCTTGGCGCCCCGGTCGTGGCCGTCCAGGCCGGGCTTGGCGACGACGACCCGAATACGAGAGCTCATCAGCGCACACCTTTCACCGGCTTCACGGGCCTTCACCTGAACGAACGGTAACCCGGCGGACCCGGCCCGGGAAATCCGGGCCGGAAAGCCGCCTCGGTCACCGGCCGCCGCCTGCGCGGCGACCCGCCGTGAAGGTCCACGATCCGGGAAGGAGCGCCGACCGGCGAGGGCGGCGACCCGGCACTACCCGCAGTGGCGATCCGACACGGCCCGTAGTCAAGTCGGACGAGTCCGCCGGATCGGTCACGCTCGGCGACGAACGGGCAGCATCGAGGGCACCGTTCGGCGTCGCGATGCGTGACAATAATGGACGCAAACGGACAGAACGACACGCCAATTTCGCGCTCTAGCTTGTGACTCGTCTGGTGGTTGGCTAACGTGTCCACGGTTGTCATCAGGTCCATGGACGGGTGACGACGCGGTCAGCGGACGTTCAGGTGAGCTTCACGAACGCCCACCGGCCGCCTCGGAACCCCGACAACGGAGGGTGTGCGTGCGCCAGCGCCTGTCGTCTGAGCCCGATCGATATCGCGGTCGTCGCCGTGTGCCCACCCCACCGCGCAGCCGTTACGCCGCGGTCGTCACCACGGCCTTTGTCGGGGCCGGCATCGTCGCCCTCGGCGCGAGCGCCCTTCCGGACGCCAAGGACGTCAGCCCCACGGTCCTCGACGAGCTCAAGCAGGCGTCGGTCACCAGCCAGGACGCCGCGGCCCGGGCGGACAACGCCGACCGCGCCTCCCGGGACAGCCGCAGCAAGGACAGCGCCGAGCCCGAGGTGTGGCTGCTGCCGCTGCAGGGCTACGACTTCAACTCGCCCTACGGGGTGCGCTGGGGCAAGATGCACACCGGCGTCGACCTGGTCGCGAGCGAGGGGACTCCCTACGTCGCGATCCACGACGGGCTGGTCACCAAGGCCGGCTGGTTCGGCGGGTACGGCAACGTGGTGATCGTGCAGCACGCCGACGGCAGTGAGGCCATCTACGGTCACTCCTCCGCGGTGAGCGTGAAGGAAGGCCAGCAGGTCAAGGCCGGCGACCAACTCGGTCTGGTGGGCCAGACCGGCCACGCGTACGGCACCCACCTGCACCTGGAGATCCATGTCAAGGGCCAGCCGATCGACCCGGTGCCCTACCTCCAGGAGCGCGGAGTGGACATCAAGCTGCAAGTCGAGGCAATTTACAGCGAGGTAGCCGCGTCCTGACGCTACGTACCGACCGATGGCCGCCCGGATCGATTGATCTGGGCGGTTTTTCGTTGCGCCCGTCGCGCGGATGTGTGCCGGGTCACCGTCACGACTGTGACCGGTGACACGTCCACGCATGATCACTTATCCGGATACAGCACCCGAGAACGGCCCAAACATGGACGCTCACCACCTCGCCCATTGCCGGTGATCCGGTCCCCGCGCCTGCCCCGCCTCGGCCCGACACCAGTATTTCGAGGTCAAGTGCCCCCTCGACTGTGAAGGTCCGCCGTGCAGGAAGACAGCCCCGTCCAGAACGAGACCACCCCCGACGCCGCCGGGAACGAGCAGCCGCAGCGCGCCGGCCGGCGGAACCGCCTCATCGTGCTCAGCGCCGCCGCCCTGGTGGCCCTCGGCCTCGGTGGCATCGCCGTCGCCACCACCGGCAACGACCGTCCGGCACCGACCGCCGTCTCCCTCGACGCGCAGTCCCGGGCCGAGGCCGGCAGCCGGGCGGACCGGTCCGCCCGCGAGTCGAGCACGCCGGTCGCCCCCTCGGTCAGCCCCACGGCGAGCCCGTCGGCGGTCAGCGCCAGCCCGACACCCGCCAAGACGGCCACCGCCAAGGCCAAGCCGAAGCCGAAGAAGACCACCAAGCCCACGCCCGCCTGGGTCGACCCGATGCCGGGCGCAGCGGTCACGTCCTGCTACGGGCAGCGTTGGGGCACCCTGCACGCCGGTATCGATCTGGCGCTGCCCTCCGGCACGCCGATCCACGCCGCAGCCGCCGGGACCGTGACCCAGGCCGGCGACGCCTCCGACGGGTACGGCAACTCCGTCTTCATCGACCACGGCAACGGCTACCTGACCCACTACGCCCACCAGAGCCGCATCGCGGTCACCGTCGGGCAGAAGGTCAAGGCCGGCCAGGTCATCGGCTACGAGGGCGCCACCGGCGACGCCACCGGCCCGCACCTGCACTTCGAGGTGCACCAGGGCATGTGGAACCAGATCGACCCGGCCCCGTTCATGCGGGCCCGTGGCGTCGACCTGGGCTGCTGAACGACCGCCGCAGCCGGAAGGAGTGACCTCCGCCTAAGCGAAGGTCACTCCTTCCGTCACCTGCGCCTGGGTCAGAGCTTGTCGACCGGAGCGTGCCGGAGCACCAGCCACATGGTCTGGTCACCGAAGTCGATCTGTGCGCGGGCGCCCGGGCCATGCCCCTCGACGGCGAGCACCCGCCCCAACCCGTACCGCTGGTGGTTGACCCGGTCCCCGGCGGCCACCTTCGGCCCCTGCGGCAACTCGCTGGCCGTGGTCAGCCGACTGGCGTCCACGCCGAGCCGCTGGGCCAGCTGCGCCGCCTTCGGCGTACCCCCGGTGAAGGTGCCACGCGCGCCGGGCGCGCGGTCCGCGCGGCCACCGACGCCGCCGCCACCGCCGGCCCAGGAGGTGTACGACCCCTCGGTGCGCTCCCAGTGGACCAACTCCGTCGGCAACTCCTCCAGGAACCGCGACGGCGGGTTGTAGGACGGCTGCCCCCAGGCCGAGCGGGTCACCGCCCGGGAGAGGTAGAGCCGCTGTCGGGCACGGGTGATGCCGACGTACGCCAGCCGGCGCTCCTCCTCCAGCTCGCGGGTGTCGCCCAGCGAGCGCAGGTGCGGGAAGACGCCGTCCTCCAGGCCGGTCAGGAAGACCACCGGGAATTCCAGGCCCTTGGCGGTGTGCAGGGTCATCAGGGTGACCACGCCCTGGTGGTCGGGGTCGTCGGAGGGGATCTGGTCGGCGTCGGCGACCAGCGCCACCTGCTCCAGGAACCCGGCGAGGGTGGCGCGTTCCCCCTCCTCGCCCAGCGCCTCGATCCGCTCGGTGTACTCCCGGGCGACGCTGACCAGCTCCTGGAGGTTGTCCACCCGACCGGCGTCCTGCGGGTCCAGGCTCTCCTCCAGCTCGGTGAGGTAGCCCGAGCGGGTCAGCAGGGCCTCCAGCACCTCCTCCGGGGTGCCGGTCTCGGCCAGCTCACGGGCGCCGTCGAGCAGCGCGACGAAGTCGGCGATGCCGTTCGCCGCCCGGCTGGAGATGCCCGGCGCCTCCCGGGCCCGCCGCAGCGCCGCGCCGAACGAGATCCGGTCGCGGCTGGAGAGCGCCTCGACGCACGCCTCGGCGCGGTCGCCGATCCCCCGGCGGGGGGTGTTGAGCACCCGCCGCAGGCTCACCGTGTCGTCGTCGTTGACCACCGAACGCAGGTACGCGAGCGCGTCGCGGACCTCCTTGCGCTCGTAGAAACGCACCCCGCCGACGACCTTGTAGGGCAGGCCGACGCGGATGAACACCTCTTCGAAGACGCGGGACTGGGCGTTGGTGCGGTAGAAGACCGCGACGTCACCGGGGCGGGTCTCGTCGGCGTCGACCAGCCGGTCGATCTCCCGGGCCACCCAGTCGGCCTCGGCGTGCTCGGTGTCGGCAACGTAGCCGACGATCTGCTCGCCGGCGCCGGACTCGCTCCACAGCCGCTTGGGTTTGCGGGAGGTGTTGCGGTCGATCACCGCGTTGGCCGCGTTGAGGATGGTCTGGGTGGAGCGGTAGTTCTGCTCCAGCAGGATCGTGCGCGCGTCGGTGAAGTCCCGTTCGAACTCCAGGATGTTGCGGATCGTCGCGCCCCGGAACGCGTAGATCGACTGGTCGGCGTCGCCGACCACGCACAGCTCGGCCGGCGCCAGCCCGTCGGTGCCGGAGACCAGCTCCTTGATCAGGACGTACTGGGCGTGGTTGGTGTCCTGGTATTCGTCCACCAGCACGTGACGGAACCGCCGGCGGTAGCTCTCCGCGACGTGCGGGTGGGACTGGAGCAGGTGCACCGTGGTCATGATCAAATCGTCGAAGTCCAGCGCGTGCGCCTCGCGCAGCCGCCGCTGGTAGAGCGTGTACGCCTCGGCGAGGGCCCGCTCGTTGGGCCCGGTGGCCCGTGCGGCGAACTGCTCCGGGTCGACCAGCTCGTTCTTGAGGTTGGAGACCTGGGCGGCCAACCCGCGCGCCGGGTAGCGCTTCGGGTCCAGATCGAGCTCGCGGGCGACCAACTGCATCAGACGGCGGGAGTCGTCCGCGTCGTAGATCGAGAACGTCGACTTGAGACCGGCGTGCTCGTGCTCGGCGCGCAGGATCCGGACACACGCGGAGTGGAACGTCGACACCCACATCAGGCGGGCCCGGGGGCCCACCAACGCGGCGACGCGCTCCTTCATCTCGCCGGCGGCCTTGTTGGTGAAGGTGATCGCGATGATCTCGCCGGGGTGCACGTCCCGTGCGGCGAGCAGGTACGCGATCCGGTGCGTGAGCACCCGGGTCTTGCCGGACCCGGCGCCGGCCACGATCAACAGTGGTGAGCCGGCGTGGCTGACCGCGTCGCGCTGTGGCCCGTTCAGCCCGTCGAGCAGCTGCTGCGGATCGAGGCGGACGGCGGCAGGCCGGGGCCGGTCCGGGCGGGCCTGCGCGGACTCCGGCGCAGGCGGGGACGCGGGGATGTCGAAGAGAGGATGCATCGCCCGACAAGTCTATGCCGCCGGTCGGACACGTCGTCTCCGACGCTCAGCAGCTCGTGCCCGACCGCGTGCGGCCACCGCGGCGCGACCAGGTGGAAGAAAGATCCCCGATGCGCCGTCGAATGCTTGCGCGCCCGCCTCCGACGTGGGCATACTCGACGGCGTGATCGCTGCGCGCTACTACTTTTACTACGGCACCGGGAGTCCGGCTGCCGTGGGTCGCGCCTGATCGATTCAGACCTACGAAAGCCCCGGGCTCCTGGAGTCCGGGGCTTTTTCCGTCCCGGGTTCCGGGCACCGGGCACCACAGTGCGAGAGGTACCCGATGATGACAGACGTGATGGAGCAGAGCGGCGGCGCGACCCGGCCCGAGGCTGGGCAGCCTGCGGTCAACGGACACGAGACGGCGGCACCCGTGTCGCTGGCGGCGGAGAACACCGAGCGGTCCGAGGCGCAGACCGGCACCGAGGAGCCGTCCGCCGCCGCCCGGATCGTGGAGATCAGGGAACGGATCGACGAGATCGACAACGCGCTGATCGCACTCTGGCAGGAGCGGGCCGCGTTGTCCCAGGAGGTCGGGGCCACCCGGATGGCCTCCGGCGGAACCCGCCTGGTGCTCTCCCGGGAACGGGCGATCCTGGAGCGGTTCCGGGTCGCACTCGGTGCGGACGGCACCCAGTTGGCCCTGCTGCTGCTCCGCGCGGGCCGCGGCCCGCTCTGACCCTCCGCGCGGGCCGCAGCCCGCGGTAACCCTCCGCGCGGGCCGCAGCCCGCGGTAACCCGCTGCGGGACGCGGCAGCCCTCCGCGGGCGGCGCTACCCGGCGGAGGGCCGGGCCGCCCTTCACCGGACAGACGAAACCGCCTGCCGTCGTCGTGAGGACGTCGGCAGGCGGTCTCGGTGACTCACGCCTCGTGGCTGGCGACGATCTCGCGTCGCTCCGCGAAGTGGCAGGCGCTCGGGTGGTCCGAGCCCCGTCGGATCTCCAGCAGCGGGACCTGCTCGGCGCAGACGTCCTGCGCCTTCCAGCAGCGGGTCCGGAACCGGCAGCCCGAGGGCGGGCTGACCGGCGACGGCACGTCACCCGTCAAACGGATGATCGTCTTGTTGTTCCGCTGGGTCGGGTCCGGCACCGGCACCGCGGAGAGCAGAGCCTGGGTGTACGGGTGGGTCGGCCGCTCGTAGATCTCGTCCTCGGTGCCGATCTCCACGATCTTGCCGAGGTACATCACCGCGACCCGGTCCGAGAGGTGGCGGACCACCGACAGGTCGTGCGCGATGAAGACGTACGACAGCCCGAACTCGCCCTGGAGCTGCTCCAGCAGGTTCATCACCTGAGCCTGGATGGAGACGTCCAGCGCCGACACCGGCTCGTCGCAGACGATGATCTCGGGCCGCAGCGCGAGCGCCCGGGCAATGCCGATGCGCTGACGCTGACCGCCGGAGAACTGGTGCGGGTACCGGTTGATGTGCTCCGGGTTGAGCCCGACCAGGTCGAGCAGCTCGCGGACCTTGGCCCGGCGGCTGCCCTTCGGCGCGACCTCCGGGTGGATCTCGAACGGCTCACCGAGCAGGTCACCGACGGTCATCCGCGGGTTCAGCGAGGTGTACGGGTCCTGCATGACCAGCTGGATCTGCCGGCGCAGACGCCGCAGCGCACCACCGGACAGCTTGGAGATGTCCTGGCCCTTGTAGACCACGCTGCCGGCGGTCGGCTTCTCCAGGTTCATCAGCACCCGGGCGAGGGTCGACTTGCCGCAGCCGGACTCGCCGACGACGCCGAGCGTCTCACCGGCACGCAGACCGAACGAGACCCCGTCGACCGCCTTGACCTGACCGACGGTCTTCTTGAACACCACGCCCTGGGTGACGGGGTAGTGCTTGACCAGGTCGTTGACCTCGAGGATGTTCTCAGACACGGTTCACCAGCTCCTCGGCGAAGTGGCAGGCGCTGGCCCGGCCGGTGCCCACCTGCAGCAGCGGCGGGATCTTCTCCCGGCACACCGGCTGCGCCATCGGGCAGCGCGGGTTGAAGGGGCAGCCCGGCGGAATGTTCATCAGGTTCGGCGGGAGGCCCTTGATCGTCCGGAGCTGCTGCCCCTTCTCGTCGAGGCGCGGGATCGAGTCGATCAGACCCATCGTGTACGGGTGCGCCGGCTTGGCGTACAGGTCGTACACGTCCGCTTCCTCGACGATCCGGCCCGCGTACATGACCGCGATCCGGTCCGCGACGTCGGCGACCACACCGAGGTCGTGGGTGATCAGGATCATGCCCATCTGCCGCTCACGCTGAAGCTCCGCGAGCAGGTCCATGATCTGGGCCTGCACGGTCACGTCGAGCGCCGTGGTGGGCTCGTCCGCGATCAGCACCTCCGGGTCGAGCGCCAGCGACATCGCGATCATCGCGCGCTGCCGCATACCACCGGAGAACTGGTGCGGGTAGTTGTTGAACCGACCCTTGGCGTTCGGGATCTTGACCTGGTCGAGCATGTCGATCGCGCGCTTCTTGGCCTCCGCGCGACCCATGCCCCGCCGGACCCGGAACTGCTCGGCGATCTGGAACCCGACGGTGAAGACGGGGTTCAGCGCGGAGAGCGCGTCCTGGAAGATCATCGCGATGCCCTCGCCGCGGATGCGGCGGCGCTCCTCGGCGGACATGCGGAGCATGTCCTTGCCGTGGAAGCGGACCTGCCCACCGGTCACGAAGCCGGGCGGCGTGTCGAGGATGCCCATGATGGTCTGCGCGGTGACGCTCTTACCGGAGCCGGACTCGCCGAGCACGGCGAGGGTCTCCCCCGCGTCGACGTGGTACGTGACCCCGTTGATGACCTTTGCGACGCCGTCCCGGGTGCGGAACTCCACCCGCAGGTCGTCGACCTCGAGCAGCCGGCCGGAGGGACGCCCGGACCGGCCGGGGCCCGACGCTGACTGCTCGGACACGAGAATGTCGGACACTGGATATCCCCTAGCGGAGTTTCGGATCGAGGGCCTCGCGGACCGACTCACCGAGCATCACGAAGCTCAGCACTGCGGTGACGAGGAACGCGGCGGGGAAGAAGACCAGTCCCGGCGCGACCCGGACGAACTGCTGCCCATCGCTGATCATGATGCCCCAGGACACCACCGGCGACTTCAGACCGACGCCCAGGAACGACAGGGTGGCCTCGGCGCCGATGAACGAGCCGACCATGATCGTGCCGTAGACCAGCAGTGGGGCCAGGCAGTTCGGCAGCAGGTGCTTGAGGATGATCCGGCCGGTGCCGGCGCCCAGCGCGCGGGCCGCCACGATGTAGTCGGCCTCCTTGGTGGCGAGCACCGAGGAGCGCATCAGCCGCATCACGACCGGCCAGCTCAGCACGATCAGCGACGCGATCACCAGACCCATGATCTGGGCCTTGCTGTTGCCGGAGCCCGAGCCGTTGAAGGTGGTCAGGATGACGATCGCGCCGAGCACGAAGGGCAGGCCGAAGAAGACGTCGGCGATCCGGCTGAGCAGCGCGTCCACCCAGCCACCGCGGTAGCCGGAGATGATGCCCATCGTCCCGCCGATGAGCAGGGTGCCCATCACGGACAGCACGGCGACCACGACGGAGGCGCGGGCACCGTAGATCACCCGGGCGTAGACGTCGCGGCCCTGCACGTCGTAGCCGAACCAGCCGTCGGCGCCCGGCTTGTTGAGGCTGCGGGACAGCGAGCCGTTGACAGCGTCGCCCGGAGCGAACAGCTGCGGGAAGGCCGCCATCAGCAGGAAGATGACGATCAGCGTGGCCGAGATCCAGAACAGCGGCTTGCGCCGCAGGTCCCGCCACGCGTCAGCGAGCAGACCGCGCGGCTTTTCGTTGCTCTGCGGCTGGCCCGCGGTGGCGGGGGCGGCGGAGTCGGTCGGGTGTGCGCCAGGGGTGCTGACGATCGATGCGGTACTGGGGTCACTCATAACGGATCCTCGGGTCCAGGGCGGCGTAGAGCAGGTCAACCAGCAGGTTCATCACGAGATAAACCAGCACCAGGACGACCACGATCCCTACCACCGTGGCGCTCTCCTTGGTGATGATCGCGCGGTAGACCTCGCGGCCGATTCCGTTGATCTGGAAAATGCCCTCGGTGACGATCGCGCCGCCCATCAGGGCACCGAGGTCGGTGCCGAGCAGGGTGACCACCGGGATGAGCGAGTTGCGCAGCAGGTGCACACCCACCACCCGTCGCATCGGCAGGCCCTTGGCGATGGCCGTGCGCACGTAGTCGGCGCGGCGGTTCTCCGCGATGCTCGTGCGCGCCACCCGGGCGATGTAGGCCACTGACGCGCTGCCCAGCACGAAGCCCGGCACGATCAGCTCGGACCACCGCATCTCGGAGGAGACGGTCGGCTTGACGATCTGCCACTGCACGCCCAGCAGCCACTGCAGCACGAAGCCGACAACGAACACCGGCAGCGCGATCAGGAAGAGCGTGGAGACCAGGACCAGGTTGTCCAGGAAGCCGTTGCGGCGCAGACCGGTCAGCACGCCGGCGCCGAGGCCGATGACGGCCTCGATGGCGAGTGCCACCAGGGCCAGCTTCAGCGTGTTCGGGTACGCCGTGGCGATGATGTCGCCGATCTCGCGCTGCGAGAACGTCTGACCGAAGTCGCCCTGGAGCAGGTTCTTCATGTAGTTGCCGTACTGCACGAAGACGTTCTGGTCGAGGTGGTACTTCTCGGTCATGAAGGCGACGTACTGGTCCGGGCAGCGGCGCTCACCGCACTTGCCGGCGAACGGATCGCCCGGAACGGCCCAGACGAGCCAGTAGATCAGGAACGTCGTACCGATGAAGACCGGCACGAGTTGGAGCAGCCGTCTCAACAGATAACGGCCCATGGGGTGGTCCTCCAGACAGGGGGCGCGTCGGACGGCCGACACGGTGGTGACAACGTGCGAGTGGAGTGTTGTAACACCCACTCGCGGAACGGCCCCGGGTCGGGCTCACCGGATGTGGCGAGCCCGACCCGGGGTCAGACCGTTCGGATCAGAGCTCGACCGAGGTGATGTCGATCTCGCCGACGTTGTTCAGCTCGAGCTTCTTGATCTTCTCCGAGTGGCCGGACTGCTGGCCGTAGAAGTAGACCGGGATGCTCGGGACGTCCTGGTCGACCTTCTCGACGGCCTTGGCGAACGCCTCGTGCGAGGCCTCCAGGCTCGGCGCGGCGCTGGCCTGCTTGGCCAGCGCGTCGACCTCGGGGTTGCTGTACAGACCGTCGTTGGAGGAACCGCCGGTGATGAAGAGCGGGTTGACCCAGTTCTCCACGTCCGGGTAGTCCTGCTGCCAGGCAGCACGGTACGGGCCGGTCATCTTGTGGGCGTTGATGTTCTGGCGGAAGACCGCGAAGGTCGGCACGCCCTCGGCCCGAGCGTTGATGCCCAGGTTGGTCTTGATCTGCTGCGCGACGGCGTCCATCCAGTCCTTGTGGGCGGAGTCCGCGTTGTAGTAGAAGACCATCTCACCACTGAAGCCACCGGCCTCGGCGAGCAGCGTCTTGGCCGTCTCCGGGTCGAACTTGCAGGCGGTGCAGTTGCCCGGCTTGGCGCCCGGGGTCAGCGGGTTCGCCCAGCTGTCGGCCGGCTTGCGGGTGCCGAAGAAGATCTTGTCCGAGATCTCCTGCCGGTTGACGGCGAGGGACACGGCACGACGCAGCTTCGGGTTCTGGAAGCGCTTGTCGTAGATCGGGAACGCGATGAACGCGGTCGACGGGGTGACGGTGTTGCGGCCCCGGTCACCGAGGTCGGTCTTCCACTTGTCACCGGCGAGCGCCGAGGTGGGAACGACCTCCATGAAGTCGAGGTTGTTCGCCAGCAGGTCGGCGTAGGCGGCGTTGTCGTCCTGGTACAGCTTGACGTCGACGTCCTTGATCTTCATCTTGTCGCGAAGATTGTAGTCGTCGAAGCGCGTCAGCTTGATGAGGGAGTTGTCCTCCCACGACACGAACTTCACCGGGCCGTTGCCGATCGGCTTGCGGCCGAACTCCTCGGGCTTCTGGGTAAAGAACACGTCCGGCAGCGGCATGAAGGCGCTGTAGCCGAGCTTGGTCGGGAAGACCGCGGTCGGCGCTCCCAGGGTGACCTCGAAGGTCTGCTCGTCGATGACCTTCAGGCCGGACAGCTTGTCAGCGGTCGGCGTCGGGGCCTTCTTCGGGCCGTCCGGGCCGTCCGGGTCCGAGGTGTAGGTCTGGTCGAAGCCCGCGATGTCCGCGAAGAAGGTGCCGTTCTGCGCACCGTTCGGCGAGTAGGCGGCCCAGTTCCAGGCGTCGACGAAGTTCTTCGCCTTGACCTCGGTGCCGTCGTGGAACTTGGTGCCGGCCTTGATCTTGATCGTGAAGACCTTGGAGTCCGTGGTGTTGATGGACTCCGCCAGGGCGTTACGCGGGGCCCCACCGTCGTTCGGGTACTCGACCAGGCCGGTCCACAGCCAGTCGATGACCTTGCCGCCGCCGGTCTCCGTGGTGTTCGACGGGACCAGCGGGTTCTCCGGCTGGACACCGTGGACAACGATCGAGCCGTCCTTGCTGGCGGCGGCGTCGCCATCGCCGTCGCTGCTCGAGCAACCGCTCGCGACAAGCGCGGCAGCCGCGCTGAGCGCGATCGCGCTCGTCGCCCGCTTCGAGACTCTCATTCCGAGGGGCCTCCTCTTTCTAACCAGGTTCCGTCGTGGGTTTCACGCACGTTTGGGGGTGACACCGCCCGACCACCCCGGGGCGCGGGTCGCCGGGACCACAGGGAAGTTGGAGACACCCCTGATGTACCGATCCGCCGGGCTCCCCCGCCAACGAGGCGCGACACGACGCAGGAGACACAGCCACGAGCCGCCGCGAGCGGCGATGACGTGGTCGTGGGCCGTACGGAGTGCCACACACCGATGGTGAGGTGCTGCCACTGTGACACCCACTGGCCGCTTCCGTGAAGGTGCCGTTATCAAGCCGTTAGTTGCCCGCCACGTTGCCGATACTTGAAAAATGATCATAAAACGGTCGGCTCGGGCGGCACTGAGCAGGAAATACGTTGCGCCACCCGCGAAGCGGCTCTCGGCGCGCGCGCAAGCCTCGGGCCACCGGTGTCCGATCGGACGTCGGTCACCACTGACATTTCGACCCGTCTGGACTAGGTCGACTTCGGCTGCACGGACACGATCAGCGACTGGGTGGATGAGTGCGCCGAGATCGTTTCTCTGATCGTCGGCGCCGGGCGAGGGCCGGTCAGACGAGGCGGCGGTCCGCCGCCCAGCGGGACAGCTCGTAACGGTTGGACATCTGCAACTTACGGAGCACGTTCGACACGTGCGTCTCCACCGTCTTGATGGAGATGAACAGCTCCTTGGCAATCTCCTTGTACGCGTACCCCCGGGCCAAAAGCCGCAGCACCTCGCGCTCCCGGTTGGTCAGCTGGTCCAGCTCGGGGTCGGCCACCGGGGCGTCCGGTCGGGCCGCGAAGGCGTCCAGCACGAAGCCGGCCAACCGGGGACTGAACACCGCGTCCCCGTCGGCCACCCGGCGGATCGCCGCGGCCAGCTCGTCCGGAGAGATGGTCTTGGTGACGTACCCCCGAGCACCGGCCCGGATCAGCCCGATCACGTCCTCCGCCGCGTCGGAGACGCTCAACGCGAGGAACTTGACCTGCGGGTGGGTACGCCGCATCGCCTCCAGCACCGCCCGGCCGCCACCGTCAGGCATGTGCACGTCGAGCAGCACCACGTCCGGCCCGACGGCGGCGATCCGGGTGACCGCCTCGGCCACCGTGCTCGCCTCGCCCACCACCTCGACGTGGGCGCCCAACTCCGCGCGCACCCCCGCCCGGAACATGGCGTGATCGTCCACCAGGAACACCCGCAGCCGCTCGGGGCGCGCATCCGCCGGGTCGAGGTGCTCGGTCGACTGCTCGGCCATGGTCATCTGTTCCTCTCCGCTGCGGACGAGTCCCGGGAGATCGGCAGGATCAACCGAACCTCGGTCCCCTCCCCCGGGCCGGACCGGATCTCGGCCCGTCCGCCGTGCCGCTTCATCCGCCCGATGATCGAGCCGCTCACGCCGTGCCGGTGGTCCTCCACGGTATCCGGATCGAAGCCCTTGCCCCGGTCCCGGACGAAGACGCTGACCTGATCGGGCTCCACCTCCGCATAGAGGGAGACCGTCTGCACGCCGGCGTGGCGCGCCGCGTTCACCAACGCCTCCCGGGCGGCCGCGACCAGCGCGCCGACCTTCTCGTCGGTCTCCCGGTCACCGACCACCACCGCCTCCACGGTGATCGCGAAGGTGTCCTCGACCTCTGCGGCGGCCTGCTCCAGCGCGGCGGCGAAGCGCTCGCTCGGCGAGGCGGTGGGTTTGTACAGCCAGTTACGCAGCGAACGCTCCTGGCCCCGGGCCAGCCGCTGCACCATCTTGACGTCGCCGGCGTTGCGCTGGATCAGGGCCAACGTGTGCAGCACCTGGTCGTGCACCATGGCGGCCAGCTCGGCTCGCTCCTGCTCACGGATGCGGCCCTCGCGCTCCGAGCGGAGCTGACTGTACGTCCGCCAGAGCACCGGCGCGGCGACCACGCCGACCCCGGCCAGCCCGACCAGCGCGAAGATCACGCCATTGATCACGGCGTCGAAGTTCTGCGCCGGCGAGTAGACCGCCGCGACGCCGATGATGCCGACCGCGACCAGCACCCCGCCGCCGATGAACCGGAGCACGAAGGCCCTCCGGTCACTCTCCTCGACGACCGCGCCGAGCCACGGCACCGGCATCGTCTCGCCCCACTGCCGCCGCCGCTCCGGCGCGGACTGGTGCCAGATGACCCCGGCGCCGACCGCGATGATCGCCACCAGCCAGCCGGCGGTGCCCGCCGCGCCGACCGAGTCGAAGACCATCACCTGGATCAACAGGACACCGAGCCCGATCCCCACGAACGGCAGGAGTTGCGCCACGTCGCGCCGGGGCGGCACCGCCGTGTCACCGGGCCGCAGCGGGACCACCGCCCAGAAGGCCGCGTAGAGCAGCAGGCCGAGCCCGCTCAGCCCGAGCAGCACCATGAACGCGACGCGCACCCGCAGCACCGAGATGCCGAGATGGTCGGCGATACCGGCGGCGACACCGGCGGCCATCCGGTGCTCCGGGGCGCGGTACAGGCGCGGGGGCGTGGTGACGGTGCTGATCGGAGGCTCCCTGGTGGCGGTGGCAGGCTGGTCGTGGTCGGTGACTCGATCGTCACACGCTGCGGCCTCCACGACCACGGGGACGCCCCCGACATTCCGGCCGCCGGATCTCAGGGTGGGGTCAGGGTCGGGTCCTGAGGCCGTTCGGGTGCACCGGGCAGCAGGATCGAAGCATGACCGAGGAAGCTGCCCCGCCGCCCCGCCCGGGGTCGGCACCGCCGGAGGGCTCGTCACCGCCCGCACCGGCCGCGACGCCCGGCGCCTGGACCGACCCCAGCACGCCCGGCCCGCACCCGGGCGCCGCGCCTACCGATCCGTACGGCTACCAGCCGCCCACCGGCGCGAGCCACGGCCCACAGTTCGCGGACGGTGCCGGTTACGGGCCTCCCGGCGCACCGCCCGGACCGGGCGGCGGCCACGGCCCGTCCGCGCCGCCACCGCCGCTGGGCGGCACCGGCTTCACCTCCCGGTACGGGTTGGTCCGGCCGCGCGAGGGACGGTATCTCGCCGGTGTCTGCGCCGCTATCGGACGGGCCACCAACACCGACCCGGTGCTGTGGCGGGTGTTGCTCGCGGTGCTCGGGTTCTTCGGGGGCATCGGCATCCTGGTGTACGTCGCTGCCTGGCTGATCATCCCGAACGAGGGCGACACCGCGTCCCCGATCGAGTCGATGCTCGGGCGCGGCCGTTCCAGCATGTCGCCGGTGACCGTGATCATCCTGGGCATCCTCGTCGCGGCCAGCTTCGGCTACATCGTCACCGACGCCTTCCGGGCCGTGCTGCTCGGCGCGGCCATCCTGGTCGCCGGTGCGCTGCTGCTCAACCGGGACAGCCGCAACCAGCCGGCCGGCTCGCCCGGCGGGCCGATGTCGGGCGCACCGACCGGCACCCCACCGGGTCCGGTCCCACCGGTGACCTGGCCGGCCCCGTCGACCGGTGCCGTCCCGACCACCATGACAGCAGCGCCGATGGCGAGCGGCGAGGCCGCCCACGCCACCGCGACGACCGGAGGGACACCCACCGTGGCGTACGACGTACCGCCGACCGGTGGTCCGCAGCCGCCCGTCACCGGGCAGCCGGTGTCCGGCGTGGGCCCGGTGTCCGGGCAGCCGGGCGGCACGACGGCCATCCAGCCCGGCTGGCCGGCACCGACAACCGCGTGGCCGAGCACCGCCGCACCCGGCGTCGGCTGGCCGTCGGCACCGGTGACCGGTGCACCCACTGCCGCCTCCGGCTACCCGACCGCCACGCCACCGTCGGCCTACCGCCAGCCGTTCGCGCCGCACGGCCCGTACGCCTCGCCGACCGCGGCGCCGCCCCCGCCCAAGCCGCCGAAGCCACCGAAGCGCCCCAAGGAGCGGTCGCCACTGGGCGCGGTGACCTTCTCCCTGATCTTCCTGGTCCTCGGCATGGTCGCCCTGCTCGACCTGCTGGACGTGTTCTCCATCAGCGCCTCGGCGTACTTCGCGGCGGCGTTGGCCACCATCGCGCTGGGCCTGCTCGTCGGCACCTGGTTCGGGCGGGCCCGCTGGCTCATCGCGCTCGGCCTGGTGACCGCCGCGGCGCTGGGCACGGCGACGGTCGCCGAGTCCTACGACCGGATCCGCGGGGTCGACGGCGCGGTGACCTGGGCGCCCACCGACTACCGCGACCTCGCCGACCGGTACGAGAACAGCTTCGGTGACGCGGTGCTCGACCTGCGCGGTATCGACTTCGCGAAGCGGGACACGCAGGTCACCGTCGCCATCAACTTCGGAAAGGCCACAGTCGTCGTACCGCCGAACGTCGACGTCACCACGGTGGCCGACGTCAACGCGGGCGACGCCGACATCTTCGGCAACCGGTCCGGTGGGTTGGACGGTCGCCTGCGGGAGCTCACCGATGTCGGCGCCGACGGGCCCGGCGGCGGGACCCTGCGCCTCTACGTCCACGTCAATGCCGGCAACCTGGAGGTGACCCGGTGAAGGCTCACCGTACGGATCTGGTGTCGTTCGCCTTCGGGCTCGTGTTCCTGGCGTTGTCCGGCTGGTGGCTGCTCGCCCAACTGCTCGGGCTCGCCCTGCCGGCGGTGGGCTGGTTCCTGGCCAGCGCGCTCATCCTGATCGGCGTCTTCGGGCTGGTCGGCGCGCTGCGCTCGGGTCGGTCGCAGCCGCCGGAGGCGACCACCGAGGCCACCGGGGCCACCGGGGCCACCGCGCCGGTCTCCGGTGCCACCGCACCCGTCTCCGGAGCCGCGGTGCCGACCTCCGGTGCGCCCCTGCCGGTCTGGGAAGCCGAGAAGTCCACCTGGGACGCTCCCTCTTCGGCGACGACACCGGAGGCGCCGACCACCGAGGTGATCCACCCGGCCTGGCTGGCTCATCCGCCGTCGGAGCCGCAGACGTCTGCGATTCCCGGCCGGCCCCACGACCGACACGAGGAGCCGACCGTCGGCCTCGGCACCGGACCGGCCCCCGCCGAGGGTGACGAGCCGACCCGGTCGGACCACCCGATCGAGACCGTCGGCGACCAGGCGGACGACGAACGGGAGGGCCGGCGCGGGAAGGCCTGACCCCGGGCGTCGGCTGGCGGAGGCCCACTCCACCGCTACGGCGGTGCGGTTGGCGCGAACGGGCGCATATGCTGGCCGGTGGAGATCTCGCCCTCCGCCGGCCGGCCCGTCCCGCCATGGCGGCCCCGCCGCGATTCCCGTCTCTACCCCCGTCAGGAGCCCGCCCGACATGACCCAGTCCCCCGCCGTGCGTATCACCGGCCGGTCCGGTCCGATCCGCATCGGCGAGCGAGCCGCTCGTACGCTCGTCACCGAGCTGGCCCGGATCAACGACCCCAAGACCGCCCTGCTGGTCGGGGCGGGCCCGGAGTCCGCGGTGCTGGCCGCGGCGATCGAGGCGCTGCTCCCCGGTGACCGGCTCACCGTGGTGCCCGTCGAACCGCTCGGCGCTGCCGCGCTCCGCGCGCACGTCACCGCCCAGGGCCGCTGGGTCGCCGACCGGGTGAGTGTCGTCGACTCGCTGGCCGAGGCCGAGCCCGCCGGGGTCGTCATCGCCGGCGAGGTGTTCGCCGGCTCCGCCGAGGAGACCCGCGGCGGCATCGAAGGGTTGGCCAAGTACCTCTCCGACGGTGCGGTGCTCAGCGTGGCGACGGCCGCCACGCCGGGCCGGACCACCGGGGCGGCAGCCGAGTTGGCGCGACAGGACGCGCTCTACGGTGTCGGCGCCGACCTGGTGTTGCGCAACTCGCCGCCGGTGCGGGTCTACCGACTGCGGTTCACCCCGGCCAGCCCGGCCTCGGCCGACCGGCTGGCCCCCGCGCACCGCCCGTCGAGTGTGCCGCTGACCCGCGGCATGCACATCGACTCCAACGGTGTGGCCGCGGCGGGCATCGCCCTGGGCCTCGCGGCGCTGGCCCGGGTGGCGCGTCCGTCGTCCAAGCTGTGGCTGCTGCCGGCGCTGGCCGCCGGGCCGGTCGCGGCGTTCTTCCGCGACCCCGAACGGGACGTGCCGGAGGACCCGTCCGCGGTGGTAGCCAGCGCGGACGGCAAGGTCCTCTCGGTGCAGCGACTGCACGACGAGCGGTTCGGCGACGGCGAGTGGCTTCGGGTCGCGGTCTTCCTGTCGGTGCTCGACGTGCACGTCAACCGTTCCCCGGTCGCCGGCAAGGTGGTGGACTACTTCGTCGCCGACGGCGGGTTCGTCAACGCGATGAAGCCCGACGCCGAACACAACGTGGCGGCGTACACCGTGCTGGACACCGCTCGCGGCACCGTGGTCGTCGCGCAGCGGACCGGGCTGATCGCCCGTCGGATCGTGCAGCGCGCGCCGATCGGCGCGCTGCTGGCCAGGGGCGAGCGCTTCGGTCTGATCCGGTTCGGCTCACGGACCGACGTCTACCTCCCGGCCGAGGCTGCGGATCCACTGGTCGGTCCGGGCGACAAGGTCGTCGGCGGGTCCACCGTCATCGCCCGCTGGCGCTGACCCGACGAAACCGTCATCGCCCGCTGGCGCTGACCGACGAACGCGAAACGGGGCGCCGCTGGCCAGCGGCGCCCCGTTTCGTCTGCTTGTGTCAGGCGGTGCGGCGCTGCCGCAGCCAGAGCACCGGCCCACTGACCAGGTAACCCACCACGATCAGGGCGAACGTGAGCCGAATGTCGATCAGCGCGCCGATCACCGGGGCCAGCCAGAGCCACGGGGGCAGCTTCACCAGGCGGGCGAGCTTCGCGTACGGGAAGCTCGACACCATCGCGAAGGCCAGCAGCGCCACGCCGGCGACCAGCACGGCGCCGGGCACCGGCAGGCCGATCGCCACGGTCACGGCGAGAACCGCCGCCGCCATGGTGGTGGGCACGCCGCAGAAGAACCGGCCGTCCTTCGGCGACACGTTGAAGCGGGCCAGTCGGATCGCGGCGCACGCCGCGACCAGGGCGCACGCCACCGCCGCCGCCGCGGTGGAGACGGAGCCGGCGAGCGAGGCGTAGACCACGACCGGCGCGGCGAGACCGAACGAACACATGTCGGCCAGGGAGTCCATCTGCGCGCCGAACGGGCTGGCCACACCGAGTCGGCGGGCCAGTGCGCCGTCCAGACCATCGAAGGCGACGCAGGCGATCAGGCAGAGCGCGGCGACGCGGACCTCGCCCTGCATCGCCAGGAAGATGGCCAGCATGCCGAGCATCAGGCTGGCCAGGGTGCAGGCGTTGACCAGGCCGAACTTCATCCGCCGGGCCATGGTGCGCTCGCCCGGCAGCAGCGGGATCGAGCCGGCCGAGGCCTCGTCGGCGTGTGCCATCGGCGGCATCGCCGGGCTGACCGGCATGACCGCTTCGATCTCCGCCCGACCGATGCTTCCGGCGGGCCGGCTGAGCCGGTCCAGGCCGTAGCGGCGGCGTTGCCGGTCGGCGTACCGGTGCTCGGGCAACGTCACGTCGGTCGGGAGCAGGTCGCTGTCCCGGCGACCGACCCGGACCAACAGCACCTGGCGGGCGAACGTGCTGCTGCGGCGCAACGGGCCCGCCCAGCGACGCCCAGCGGGGCGCGGACTGTCAGTAGTACGACGCCGGCGCCATGGGGCTCTCGGCACGTTTCCTCCATCACCGGATCGGCTGGCCGCCGTGTGGCGGGTGTCCGGCTGTCTCGTGCCGGACCTTGCGTGGCCCGGCAGCCGTTTTGCGGAGTACACCATCGCATAGGGGAACATGGCTTGGCGATAGCTGCCGGCGGTACTTATATCTGGCACAAACCGCTCGAACCGCTCGCTTGTTCCCATCCCGGGCCTCATCGCCCGTTTCCTCCACCATTCCCGCCTTTGACTGTACCGGAGGGTCACCTTCTCGGCTCAGTGAGCGGCGTGCTATCGGCCACCCTGTCCGACTGCCACGGCAGCGATGTCGCTCAACGGCAGGTCAGCGGCTTGGGCGGGGGTGAACCAGCCAGCCCTCGCGGTCGAACCCCCGGCGGATTCGGTGACCACCGCGTCGGTCGGTACGTCCACCAGCACCCGATAGATCACCCGTACGCCGTGCCAGTCCAACGGACGCCCTTCCGGGCCGAGCGCGGCCGGGTTGTGCAGGTTGTCCACGCCGAGGAGTTCCACCACCCGGCCGACCTGACCGCCCTCCTCGACCAACTCCCGGAGCAGGCCGGTCGTCGGCTGCTCACCGTGATCGGTGCCCCCGCCGGGCAGGTGCCACAGGCCGGCACCCGGATAGCCGTCCGCGATCTGGGTGAGCAGGATCCGTCCGGCCGGGTCGGTGACCAGCCCGTACGCCCCGAAGCGCAGTCGACGGTCGGGGTGCGGCGGGGAGAGGTGACCCTGCGGCCGGTGCGTCCCGGGCGGCAGTGGCGTGACCGGCAGGCCGAGCACCTCGGAGGTGAACGGCGTCAGCGTCAACCGCGTCAGCTCGCCCGGGGTGAGCCAGCGAACCTGGTCGACCGAGCCGCTCCCGCCGTCGCGTGTCGCACCGTCGCGTCCCGTGAGGTCGAACAGCAACCGGTCGGTGTGCGTTGCGACACCATCCACACGATCGGTCACGTCGGAGGTCACCGTACGTAGCTGACCCACGGTGACGGTCAGCCCGGTCTGCTCGCCGACGGTCCGGACGACAGCGCGCTCAGGGTGCTCGGCGTGCGCGACAGCACCACCCGGCAGCCGCCACACCCCGGGAAACTCGCCATCGGCACCGTCGCGAACCAGCAGGACCCGGTCCGAGTCCCGCAGAAGCCCGTAACCACCCACTCGCCGCGCAGACCGCACCTCGCCCACTCCCCCGCTTCGACCCGACCCGTCGATCATGAAGTTAGCCCGTCCGCGCCGAAGCAGTCGGGTCACGTCATGATCCACTCAGAATCGCGGAAGGCGCGGTATCCCGACGACCGGGATACCGCGCCTTTCCGGAAAACCGAGTGAGGTCGGTGGGTCGCGCTGGCCGCCACCCGGGCAGGGTCAGGTCAGTTGGGCTGCCTGGACCGCTTCGGCGGTCACCTCGGTGAGGCGGTCGGTGGGGAGGGCGCCCAGCTCCTCACGGCCGAACCAGCGGGCCTCGCAGGTGGAACCGCCGACGTCGGCGACGGTCAGCGGGTTGGGCTTGTCGACGACGACGCGGTAGAAGGCGCGTACGCCGTGCCAGTCGATCGGGTAGCCCTCCGGGCCGAGCGAGGCGGCGTCGCGGTGGCTGGCCACTCCGAGCAGCTCGACCAGGCGGCCGGTCTGCCCGGTCTCCTCGACCAACTCCCGGATGAGGGCGGCGCCGGGCTGCTCGCCGTAGTCGGTGCCGCCGCCGGGCAGATGCCAGCAGCCCGCGCCGGGGTAACCGTCGGAGACCCGAGTGAGCAGCACCCGCCCGGCCGGGTCGGTGCAGACCGCGTACGCGGCGAAGCGTTGCGCCCGGTGCAGCCCGTCCGGGCCGGGGACCGCGTAGAACGAGGGGAACTCCGGCGGCTCGTCGGGCACCACGTCGGCCGAGGAAGCGGGCAGCCCGAGGGCACGTGCGGTGAACGAGCGCAGCGGCAGCTTGCGCGCCTCGTCGAGGGTGTACCAGCGGGCCAGATCGGTGGGGCGCTCGCCGACCCGGTCGGCGAGGGTGCCGCCACGGACCGCCACCCGGTAGATCAACCGGTCGGTGTGGATCGTGATGCCCCGATCGGGCAGCGCCCGCATGTCGGCGAGCACGTCGGCCAGGCCCGAGACGGCGACCGACAGGCCGGTCTCGGCGGCGGTCTCGCGGACGACGGTGTGGTTCGGGTCCTCGCCGTGATCGACCGCCCCGCCGGGCAGCGACCACGTGCCGGGGGTGCCGGAGCGCTCCGATGCGCGGACCAGCAGAACTCGGCCTCTTGAATCAGCACAAACTGCGTATGCCGCGATCCTGCGGAGCGGCTCGAGCATGGTGGTCACGGGAGCAAATTCTCCCCGGGCCGGGTTACCGGAACGGAAAAGAGTCAGATTCCTGACTGTCGGACCCGGATCAGGGATCGGTCAGGGTAAGGATCCGGGCAGTCACCGAGGGCGGGTCGAGCGGCAAGGCGGACCGTGGTGGTATGACATCCACCACCGCTCCCCACGCCCCGTACAAGCAGCTCCGACGCCCCACCACCGACCGCATGGTCGCGGGGGTCGCCAGTGGCGTCGGCCGCTACTTCGCCGTCGACCCCACCCTCGTCCGGGTGGCCTTCGCGGTCACCGGCCTGCTCACCGGCGGGCTCGCGCTGTTCGCGTACCCGATCATGTGGTTCCTGATGCCGGAGGAGCCCAGCGGTGCGCCGGCCTGGCCGCACCCGGCGGGCGTCGCGCCGCACGCCGGTCCGCCGCCCACCGCCGGGCCCGCGCCCGGCGGACCACAGCCGGGGTACGCCCCGACACCGCCCTACCCGCCGCCGGCCGCCTGAGCGGCGCTCACTCCCACTCGATGGTGCCCGGCGGCTTGCTGGTGACGTCCAGGACCACCCGGTTCACCTCGGCGACCTCGTTGGTGATCCGGGTGGAGATCCGGGCGACCACCTCGTAGGGCAGTCGGGACCAGTCGGCGGTCATCGCGTCCTCGCTGGAGACCGGGCGCAGCACCACGGGATGCCCGTAGCTGCGCCCGTCTCCCTGCACACCGACGCTGCGGACGTCGGCGAGCAGCACCACCGGGAACTGCCACACGCCCCGGTCCAGGCCGGCGGCGGTCAGCTCCTCGCGGGCGATCAGGTCGGCCTCACGGAGCAGGTCGAGGCGCTGCTGGTCGACCGCGCCGATGATCCGGATGGCCAGGCCGGGGCCCGGGAACGGGTGCCGCCAGATCATCGCCTCGGGCAGACCCAGTTGCAGGCCGAGCGCCCGGACCTCGTCCTTGAAGAGCGTGCGCAGCGGCTCGACCAGGGCGAACTTCAGGTCCTCCGGCAGACCGCCGACGTTGTGGTGGCTCTTGATGTTGGCGGTGCCGGTGCCGCCGCCGGACTCCACGACGTCGGGGTAGAGCGTGCCCTGGACGAGGAACTCCACGTCGCCGTGCGAGGCGATCTCGCGGGCGGCGGCCTCGAAGACCCGGATGAACTCCCGACCGATGATCTTGCGCTTCTGCTCCGGGTCGGTCACCCCGGCCAACGCGCCGAGGAACCGGTCGGCGGCGTCGACCACCTTCAGCTTGATGCCGGTGGCGGCCACGTAGTCCTTCTCGACCTGCTCGGCCTCGCCGGCGCGCAGCAGACCGTGGTCGACGAAGACGCAGGTGAGCTGGTCACCGACCGCCCTGTGCACGAGCGCCGCGGCGACCGCCGAGTCCACCCCGCCGGACAGACCGCAGATGACCTCCTTGTCGCCGACCTGGGCGCGGATCCGGGCCACCTGCTCATCGATGATGTTCTCGGGCGTCCAGGTCGGCTCGATGCCGGCGATGTCGTAGAGGAAACGGGTCAGCATCTCCTGGCCGTGCGCGGTGTGCCCGACCTCCGGGTGGAACTGCACGCCGGCACGCCGTCCGGCCAGGTCCTCGAACGCGGCCACCGGCGCGCCCGCCGACTCGGCGGTGACGGTGAAGCCCTCCGGGGCCTCGGTGACGGCGTCGCCGTGGCTCATCCACACCGGCAGGTCGGCGGGCAGGTCGCGCAGCAGCACACCGGGATCGAGGAGGCGGGGGCGCAAGGGCGTGCCGCCGTACTCGCGGTTACCGGTCTTCGCCACGGTGCCGCCGAGCGCCTGGGCCATCGCCTGGAAGCCGTAGCAGATGCCGAAGACCGGCACGTCGGCGCTGAACACGCCGGCGTCGATCTGCGGCGCGTCCGGCGCGTAGACGCTGGCCGGACCACCGGACAGGATGATCGCGGCGGGGTTCTTCGCCAGCATCTCGGCGATCGGCATCGAGTGCGGCACGATCTCGGAGTAGACCTTCGCCTCACGGACCCGGCGGGCGATGAGCTGGGCGTACTGGGCTCCGAAGTCCACCACGAGGACGGGGCGAGGCAGGCTCATGTGCACAAAGCCTACCGACAGTCACGGCCGCGCCCGGCACCGGCTCGCCCTGCGGCGTCGGCCGGGCTCACTGACGGAGCGCGCCCGGGGCGTCCGCCGGCACCGCCGGCTGGTTGGGGGGTACGGGCGCCAGCCGGCGGTACGCGGACCCGAGCGGCGGACGAGGGTCCTCGTCGCCTTTGTTGGGCCAGAAGGACATCGCCCGTTCCGCCTGGGCGGTGATCGTCAGGGACGGGTTCACGCCGAGGTTGGCGGAGACCGCCGCGCCGTCGACGACGTGCAGCCCGGGGTGCCCGTACACCCGGTGCCAGGGGTCGATCACCCCGTCGGCCGGGGTCGCCCCGATGACCGCCCCGCCCAGGATGTGCGCGGTGACCGGGATGTCGAACGGCTCGGTGAGCGAGCCGCCCGGTGTGCCACCGATCTCCTCGGCGAGCAGCCGGGTGGCGGCGTTGCCGGCCGGGATCCAGGTGGGGCTGGGCGTGCCGTGGCCGGGGCCGGTGACCAGTCGAGGGCCGAACACGCCGCGCCGCCAGCGGGTGGTCAGCGAGTTGTCCACCGACTGCATCACCAGCGCGATCACCGTCCGTTCCGACCACCCACGGACCGACAGCATCCGGGCAGCCAGCCCGGGTTGCCGCACGATGCCGCCCAGCCACCGCCGCACCCGGTGCGGGCCACCGTCGACCAGCAGCGACTGGAGCAGGCCCATCGCATTGGAGCCCCGCCCGTACCGGACCGGCTCGACGTGGGTCTGCGGGTCGGGGTGGAACGAACTGGTGATGGCCACCCCCTCGGTGTAGTCCAGCCGCTCGGACCGGGCCCGTCGGCGGGGCACCGAGGCACCCAGGATCGCCTCCGAGTTGGTCCGGGTCAGCTCGCCGAGGCGGGGTGAGAGCCGAGGCAGCACGTCGTCGGCCCGCATGGCGTGCAGCAGTCGTTGGGTGCCGAGCGCGCCGGCGGCGAACACCACCTGGTCGGCGTGGATGACCCGCCGTCTCTTGCGCAGCCACGCGCCGGTGCGTTCGGCGTGCACGTCGTACCCGCCGTCGGCGGCCGGGCGGACGGCGGTCACCGTGGTCAGCGGCAGCACCGTGACCCCGAGCCGTTCGGCGAGCCACAGGTAGTTCTTGACCAGCGTGTTCTTCGCGCCGTGCCGGCACCCGGTCATGCACGAGCCGCAGTGCAGGCAGCCGGTGCGCTCCGGGCCGGCACCCCCGAAGTACGGGTCGGCGACCCGCTGGCCGGGGCGGCCGATGTGCACGCCGACCGGGGTGGCGTGGAAGGTGTGCCCCACCCCCATCCGCTCGGCCACCGCCCGGATGGCGCGGTCCGCGCCGGTGTCCAGCGGGTACGTGGTGACCCCGAGCATCCGTTTGGCCTGGTCGTAGTGGCGGGTCAACTCGTCCCGCCAGTCGGTGATGTCACGCCACTGCGGATCGACGTAGAAGGCGGGCAACGGTTCGTAGAGGGTGTTCGCGTAGACCAGCGAACCACCGCCCACCCCGGCGCCGGAGAGCACCAGCACCCCGGTGCCGGCACCTCGGCGGGCCGGACGGAGCAGGGTGAGCCGCTGGAGGCCGTAGCAGCCCAGTCTCGGCGCCCAGAGGAACCGGCGGGCCCGCCAGGATGTCCGCGGGAACTCGTCGTCGGTGAAGCGCCGGCCGGCTTCCACGACGGCGACCGAGTATCCCTTCTCGGCCAGCCGGAGCGCGGTGACGGCCCCGCCGAAGCCGGAGCCGATGACGAGCACGTCGTACCGCATGGACGCATCATTACTCGCGAGTAGCGCTCGCGCCAGCGGCAGTTTTCGCGCGATCATGCTCCGGCCGACCGACCCGGCGCCTTCCGGCCGCAACCCGGAGCACCCGCCGGAACGTTGTTCACCAGACGGGTGGAAGGAATCCAAGATGATCCTCGGGTCGATGGCGCCGCGCCGACGGTGGCTACTGCTGGGCTTGACGGCCCTCGCCGCTGTCGCGCTGATCGCGGCCGGCGCGGTGGTGATCACCCGGCTGACCGGTGACAGCAAGCCGGGCGGCGGCCCGGTCGCCGGCTCGCCGACCCCGTCGCCGATCGGCACGCCCACCCCGAGCCCCAGCGGCCCACCGCCGGGCGCTGACATCACCGGCCCACTCAACCTGCTGCTGGTCGGTGTGGACACCCGGGTCAGCGTGCCCGGATGGGAACCGCACTCGGACGCCGTACTGGTGCTGCACGTGCCCAAGGGGTTGGGTCAGGCGTACCTCTTCTCGCTCCCCCGCGACCTGCTGGTGGACATCCCGGCGTTCCCGAAGGCCGGCTACAAGGGCGGTAAGACCAAGCTCACCCACGCGATGAGCTTCGGCAGCCGGGTGCCGGGCAAACCCAAGCAGCCGAACACCGCCCAGGGGTACGAGCTGCTGCGCAGCACGGTCAGCGGGTACACGGGGCTGCGCATCGACGCCGGCGCGGTGCTCACCTTCAACGGGTTCGACCGGCTGGTCAACGCACTCGGCGGAGTCGACATCTACGTCGACCAGCGGGTCGAGTCGCTGCACCGCCGACCGGACGGCAAGTACCGGGAGAGCGCGCCGGGCGGCTACACGGGGCCGCAGCAGGTCTACGAGAAGGGCGAGCAGCACCTCAACGGCTGGCAGGCGCTCGACTACGCGCGGCAGCGCTACATCACCGGCGGCGACTACGCCCGGCAGCGCCACCAGCAGCAACTGATCAAGGCGCTCACTCGCAAGATCCTGGACGAGAACCTGGCCCGCCAACCGGAGCGGGTCGACCAGGTGGTCGCCGCACTGGGAGACACGCTGATCTACGTGGGTGGGCGACGGATCGTCGACATCGCGTACGCCCTCAGCGGGGTGCCGGAGAACAAGTTCGTGCTGGTGGGCCTGCCCGGAGCCGGTGTCGGCAAGGGCAGCGCCTACCGGGGCGAACAGCTCACCAAGGTCGGCCGTGACTTCATCACCGAACTCCGCGCCGGTCGCGCCGACGCCTACCTGGCGACCCACCCCACCCTGGTCGTCAAGAACTGACAGGTTTCTAGAGGCGCTTGGGCGGGGCCGGCTTCTTCGTTCCGTAGAGCCAGGCGTCGAAGAGCGGGCCCAACTCCTTGCCGGAGATGCGTTCGGCGAGGTCGACGAACTCGGCGGTGGTGGCGGTGCCGTCGCGCTTCTCCGCGGCCCAGGTCTTGACGATCTCGAAGAACGCCTTGTCGCCCACCGCCACCCGCAGGGCGTGCAGGGTCATGCCACCACGCTGGTACACCGACTCGCTGAACAACTGCTTCACACCCGGCTTGCCCGGCGGCGTCTTCCACACCCGCGCGGGCACCTGGACGTACCGGATGTCGAACGCCTGCTTGGCTGTGTATTCCTTGGTGTGCTCGGCCCAGAGCCACTCCGCGTACGTCGCGAAGCCCTCGTTGAGCCAGATGTCCTCCCAGGTGCCGATCGCGACGCTGTCACCGAACCACTGGTGCGCCAGCTCGTGGGCGACCACCTCGGTGTTCTCGCCCTGGCGGAAGAACCCCGCGGAGTAGACCGGCCGGCTCTGCGTCTCCAGGGCGTACGAGATCCGGCTGTCCGAGACCACCACACCGCCGTACGCGTCGAACGGGTACGGCCCGAACACGCTCTCCAGGTAGTCGGCCACCGCGACGGTCTGCGCGATCGACGTGTCCGCCGCGCCCTTCGCCACGTTGGTGGCGACCGCGTTGTACACCGGGCGGCCCTTGTGCTCGCCGGTGGTGATCCGGAACTTGCCGATCACCAACGTGCTGAGGTAACTCGCCATCGGCGACTTCTCCGACCACTTCCAGGTGGTCCACCCGTCCGCGCTGGTCTTGCCACCGGGAACGCCGTTGCTGACGGCGGTCAGGCCGTCCGGGACGGTGACCTCGAAGTCGTACGCCGCCTTGTCCGAGGGGTGGTCGTTGACCGGGAACCAGGTGCTGGCCGACTCGGGCTGGCCCAGCGCGATGGCGCCCTCGGCGGTGTGCAGGAAACCGCCCTCACCGAGGATCTCGTTCTTCAGCGGCTTCGGCACACCCTCGTAGGTGACCTCGGCGACGAACCCGTTGCCGTTGATCAGACCGGAGGCCGGAGTGATCACCAGCTCGTTCCGTTGGCGCGTGTGGGTCGCCGCCGCGCCGTCCACGGTGACCGCGGTGACGGTCAGGCCGGCCAGGTCGAGGTTGAACGAGGACAGGTCGGCGGTGGCGGTGCCCTGCACCGTGGTCGTGCCGGTCAGCCGGTCCTTCGCCGGGTCGTAGCGCACCTTGACCGTGTACCGCCCGACGTCGTACCCACCGTTGCCGTAGCTCGGGAAGTAGGCGTCACCGACCCCCTCCGCGCCGGCGGTGAACGTCCGCGACGGGGTGGGGGACGCGCTCGGCGACGACGCCGCCTCCGGCGACGACGAGTCGCATCCGGACAGTGCGAGTGCCCCGGTCACCAGCAGACCGACGCTCATCCGCAGTCTGTGCCGCGTCACCCGCATCCCACCCTCCCCGTGTAGCGGCGACGGCCGACGCCGTTCCGCGCGAGACGACGGCTTTCCGCTGCTCGCCGGCGGCGAGCATATCGACCGGTGATCACGGCTCCGTCACGGCAGTGTGGGGGCGGACCCACCCACCAACCAGGCGTCGAAGAGCGGCCGCAGCTGCCGGCCCGCCACCCGCTCGGCCAGCGCCACGAGATCCGCTGTGGTCGCGTTGCCCGTCGCCCGCTCGGAGGTCCAGGTCCGCAGGATGCGGAAGAACGTGTCGTCACCGACGGTGCGACGTAACGCGTGCACGGCGAGCGCCCCGCGTTTGTAGACGGCCGTGCCGAACATCAGCTCCCGGCCCGGCTCCACCGACGGCTGCGACCAGTCGGTCTTCGCGTACTGGAGTTCGAAGGTGCGCTGGGCGGTCCGGCCGCCGTCGTGTTCCTCCCACAGCCACTCGGCGTAGCTGGCGAACCCCTCGTTGAGCCAGATGTCGCTCCACCTGGTCAGCGACACGCTGTCGCCGAACCACTGGTGGGCCAGCTCGTGCGCGACGACGCCCGGGTTGGGCCGGTCGTCGGCGAAGAAGGCGGGTCCGTAGACCGGGCGCGACTGGGTCTCCAGCGCGTAACCGATGCGTTCGTCGGCGATCACGATCCCGCCGTACGAGTCGAACGGGTACGGCCCGAAGCGGCTGGCCAGGAAGTCGACGATCTCCCCGGTGCGGGCCAGCGAGCCGGCCGCGGCACCGGTCGCCGGCAGGCTCGCCGCCACCGCCGTGACCATCGGCCGGCCGGCGTGCGTGCCGGTCACCACCCGGTAGTCGCCGATCACGAGGGTGCTGAGGTAGCTCGCCATCGGCGTGCGCTCCGACCAGCGCCAGGTGGTCCAGCCCTCGGCGCTGCTCTTCGGACCGGGCACCCCGTTGCTCAGTGCGGCCACCCCGTCCGGGACGGTCACCGCGAGGTCGTAGGTGGCCTTGTCCGACGGGTGGTCGTTGACCGGGAACCAGGTGGCCGCCGAGTCGGGTTGCCCGAGCGCGACGGCCCCGTCGGCGGTGTGCAGGAAACCGCCGCTGCCCAACGACCCGTCCTCGACGGCGGTGGGCACGCCCGCGTAGTCGACGGTCACTGTGAACTGCCGGCCACGTGGGAGCCCGTCGCGTGGGGTCACCACGAGCTCACCGTCGCCGCGGCGGTGGTCGGCCGTCGCGTCGCCCACCCGCACCGTGGCGACGTCCAGGCCGACGAGGTCCAGATTGAAGCGGGACAGGTCCTGGGTGGCGGTGGCGGTGATGACGGCCCGCCCGGTCAGCCGGTCGGTCGGCGGGTCGTAGCGGACCTCGAGGCCGTAGTGCGTGACGTCGTAGCCACCGTTGCCGTGCCCCGGCACGTAGGGATCGCCGGCGTCGGCGGCACCGGGCCGGAAACCGTCGCTGTCATCGCCCGTACAGCCGGCGGTGAGCAGCGCGACCACGCAGGTCAGGACGGTGGTCGTGGCGGTCAGACGACCGGCGGCCGGTGTCCGTCGGGTCCGGGCCATGCACACTCCTCCTGCGGCGTCGCGGTCAGGACGAGCGTAGTCAGCGCCACCCGTCACGCGGCCGATATCGACGATCTTCAGTCACTTTCGTTGGAACAAGCAAAAGTAGCGATCGATCTTCACTTTCTTTCGACTTAGACCGACGTTAGTGTCTGGTCCCGACCACCGTCGCGAAAGGTGGAACCATGCCCGACCACACCGCACCCGACGCCACCCCCACCCCCCGGATGAGCCGCCGGTCCCTGCTCGCCGCCTCCGCCGGAGCCGCCGCCGCGATCGGCGCGGCCGGCCTGCCGGTCCTCGCCACCGGCACCCCCGCGCTCGCCAACCCCAACGCGAGCAGGCTGCGGGTCGAACCGCTGATCCCGGCCCGCAACCGCGGCATCATCCTCTACAGCGTCCGCGACCGGATCACCGCCGCGCCGGACGACAGCGGGGTGCCCTACGGCTTCGAGCGCGTCCTCGCCCGACTCGCCGAGATCGGCTACAAGGAGATCGAGTTCGCCGGGTACACGCAGAGCACCGAGATCCTCGGCCGGCAGATCACCCCCACCGAGATCCGCAAGATCCTGGACGACAACGGTCTGGTCGCCAACGGCACCCACGCCACGATCCAGCCGTCCACCTTCCAGCAGCAACTGGACATCGCCGAGGAACTCGGCATGAAGAACATCGGCACCGGCAGCGACCCGACCAACAGCGCGTACAAGGCCGAGTGGGACGCCGCCGCGGACATCTGGAACGAGCTGGGCCGGCAGGCCAGGGCCCGGGGCATGCGGCTCTACACGCACAACCACGACGCCGCGTACAGCTTCCTGATCGACCGCGGCCCGCGCGACGCGCAGGGCCGGCAGACCCGGTCGTCCGGCATCCGCCGACTCGAATACTTCTTCGAGATCACCGACCCGCGGTACGTCTTCTTCGAGCTCGACATCTACTGGGCCTACGTGGCCCGCTACAAGCACCAGAAGTACGTCAACGGGGCCGGCCAGGAGGTCACCGACCTGTTCGACCCGATCCTCACCGTCGCCGACCGGACCACCCGGTTCCCGCTCTTCCACGCCAAGGACGGCGACCGGGACACCAGCGTCCCCAACGGTCACCAGATGGTCCCGCTGGGCGAGGGCGACATCAACTTCCAGCAGTTCTTCCAGACCATCGGCGAGCGCAACTTCCACCACGCCAACTGGGAGATGGACACCGCCCCCGGCGGCGTCGACAACAGGGGCCAGTCGCTCGACTTCGCGGCGAGCAGCTACCGCAACATGTCCGACCTGACCATCTACGTCGAGAAGTGACACCAGGCTGAACACGACGAAGGCCGGCCCGTACGGGCCGGCCTTCGCACGTCGATCGGGAGGGTCAGCGGTCGAGGACCAGGCCGACCTTCTGGAACTCCTTCAGGTCGCGGTACCCGCACTTGGCCATCGCCCGACGCAGGCCGCCGAACAGGTTGAGCTGACCGTCGGCCTCGTCCGCCGGCCCGAAGAGCAGCTCCTCCATCGACCCGAGCGGCTCACCGGCCACCTCGAACGCGCCACGCGGCAACGACGGGTGGCTCGCGGCCGAGTGCCACCAGGCACCACCGGCGGGCGCCTCCTCGCAGAGCGACAGCGGCTCTCCGAGCATCACCGCGTCCGCGCCGCAGCCGAGCGCCTTGGCGATGTCGCCCGAGGTCTGCATGTCACCGTCGGCGATCAGGTGCACGTACCGGCCACCGGTCTCGTCGAGGTAGTCGCGACGGGCCGCTGCCGCGTCGGCGATAGCGGTGGCCATCGGCACCCGGATGCCCAGCACCGACTCGGTGGTCGACCACTCGTCGCCACCGATGCCCACGATCACACCGGCCGCGCCGGTCCGCATCAGGTGCAGCGCCGTCTTGTAGTCGGTGCAGCCGCCGACGATCACCGGCAGATCCAGGTCGGCGATGAACTCCTTGAGGTTCAACGGCTCGTCGGTGGTCGACACGTGCTCGGCCGAGACGATGGTGCCCTGGATGACCAGGATGTCCACCCCGGCGTCCAGGATCACCGGCGCCAGCGCCAGGGTGTGCTGCGGGGACACCCGCACCGCCACCGTGCCGCCACCGGCGCGCAGCTCACGCACCCGCTCGGCGATCAGGTCCGGACGGATCGGCTCGGCGTACACCTCCTGGAGCCGCTTGGTGGCGCGGGCGTCCTCGTCGAGGCCGGCCAACTCCTCCAGCACCTTCGTCGGGTTCTCGTAGCGGGTCCAGAGCCCCTCGACGTTGAGCACGCCGAGGCCGCCGAGCTGACCGAGCCGCACCGCCGAGGCCGGGCTCATGGTGGCGTCGGAGGGGTGGCCGACGCACGGGATACCGAACGGGTACGCGTCGAGCTGCCAGGAGGTGGAGACGTCGTCGACGTCCCGGGTGCGGCGGCTCGGCACGATGGCGATGTCGTCCAGGTGGTAACCGCGCTGCGCGGTCTTGCCCAGCCCGATCTCGACCACGTCACGCATGGGGGACTCCAGGTGGTTGGGGGTGGTGGGTCAGCGGGTGTGGTAGTTGGGCGCCTCGACGGTCATCTGGATGTCGTGCGGGTGGCTCTCCTTCAGACCGGCCGCGGTGATCCGGATGAGCTGGCCGCGGCGGTGCAGATCGGGGATGTTCTCCGCACCGGCGTACCCCATGGCCAGTCGCAACCCGCCGACCAGCTGGTGGGCCACCCGGGACAGCGGCCCCCGGTAGGGAACCTGACCCTCGACGCCCTCCGGGACGAGCTTGTCGTCACTGAGCACGTCCTGCTGGAAGTAGCGGTCCTTGCTGTACGACTTGGCCTGGCCCCGGGACTGCATCGCGCCGAGCGACCCCATCCCGCGGTAGGTCTTGTACTGCTTGCCGTTGACGAAGATCAGCTCGCCGGGGCTCTCCTCGCAGCCGGCCAGCAGGCTGCCGAGCATCACCGTGTCGGCGCCGGCCACCAGGGCCTTGGCGATGTCGCCGGAGTATTGGATGCCGCCGTCGCCGATCACCGGCACACCGGCCGGACGGGCGGCCCGGGCCGCCTCCATGATCGCGGTGACCTGCGGCACGCCGACCCCGGCGACGATCCGGGTGGTGCAGATCGCGCCCGGACCCACGCCGACCTTGACGCCGTCGGCGCCGGCGTCGACGAGCGCCTTCGCGCCGGCGTACGTGGCCACGTTGCCGCCCATGATGTCGACGATGACGTCGGCCTTGAGCCGACGGACCATGTCCAGCACGGCCCGCTGGTGGCCGTGCGCGGTGTCCACGATCAGCACGTCGACGCCCGCGTCGACGAGGGCACGGGCCCGCTTGTACGCGTCCTCGCCGACGCCGATGGCGGCGGCCACCCGGAGACGACCGGCGTCGTCCTTGCTGGCGTCCGGGTATTGCTCGCTCTTGGTGAAGTCCTTGACGGTGATCAGGCCACGCAGCCGACCCGAGTCGTCGACGATCGGCAGCTTCTCGACCTTGTGCTGACGCAGCAGCGCCAGCGCGTCGTCCTTGCTGACGCCCACCCGGGCGGTGATCAGCGGGGTGCGGGTCATGATCTCGCGGACCGGGGTGTTCGGCTCGGAGACGAAACGCATGTCCCGGTTGGTGACGATGCCGACGAGCTGGCCGTCGCCGTCCACCACCGGCACGCCGGAGATGCGGTAACGCCCGCACAACTCGTCGACCTCGCGCAGCGTGTCGTCCGGGCTGGCGGTCACCGGGTTGGTGATCATGCCGGACTCGGAGCGCTTGACCAGGTCGACCTGGAGCGCCTGGTCCTCCAGCGACAGGTTGCGGTGCAACACGCCGATGCCGCCCTGGCGGGCCATGGCGATCGCCATCCGGGCCTCGGTCACCGTGTCCATCGCGCTGGACAGCAGCGGAATCGACAACTCGACGTTGCGGGTGAGCTTCGTCCGGGTGTTGACCCGGCTGGGCACCACGTCCGACTCGCCCGGCTGCAACAGCACATCGTCGAAGGTGAGGCCGAGCGGAACCACCCGGGCGGAGCCGGCCGGCAGCTCGGGCAGGTGGCCGCCCAGGTCGGCGTGCTCGACGCCGGCCGGAAGATCGGTGCTGGGCGAATTTTCCACGATTGCTCCCCTGAGCTGCTCGGATGGGCTTCAGCGAGGTGGCGCGGGCGGGCACCGGAGCGCGCCACGGTGCCGGCACGTCGCCTCATCGTACCCAGTGAGCTGGGCGACCCGTCCGTGGCGGCCCGGCCCGGCGCGCGGGCGGGGGGCGGACGTCCACGCCGCGTTGGGTCTACGGTGAAGGGGTGCACGACGAGCCCATCGACCCGTTCAACGGCGACCCGGCCGATCCCACCGCGGATCTGGACGACCCGGGCGATGACGCGACGCCTGATCCGCTGACCGACGTCGAGCGGCAGGACGTGCTGGAAGACCTCGCCGACCTGGAGATCTACCAGGCCCTGCTGGCCCCGATCGGGGTCCGCGGGCTGGTGATCGAATGTGAGGACTGTCGGGAGCCGCACTACTTCGACTGGGACCTGCTCCGGGGCAACCTGCGCCACCTGCTCAACTCGGGTCGCCCCCGGGTGCACGAGCCCGCCTACGACCCCGACCCGGACCACTACGTGACGTGGGACTACGCCCGGGGGTACGCAGACGGCGTGCACGACACCCTCTCCGAGGGCACCGAGGACGAGCCGGGCACCCCGAGCGCCACCCAGTAACACCGACGCACGTCGCGTACCCCGGGGGCGGTCGCCCTTCGGCGGTCGCCGTCGGGTCAGGCGACCAGGCCGGCGCGGAAGCCCGCCGCCACCGCGTGCGCCCGGTCCCGCGCGCCGAGCTTGCGGAACAAGCGTCGGGCGTGGGTCTTGACGGTGTCCTCCGAGACGAACAGCTCCCGGCCGATCTCCGCGTTGCTCTTGCCCTCGGCCATGCCCAGCAGCACCTGAAGCTCACGCTCAGTGAGACCGATCGACGTACGGCTCGGGCGGGCGCTCGGTGCGGCGCGCGGCGGATCGGTCTGGTCCGTCGACGGCTCGCCGGTGGCCGACTCGGCCTCGTCGTCACCCCGCTGCACCGGTACCGACGGCATTCCCGCCGTCCCGTCGCCGGGCGGGGCGGCCCAGCCGGGCTCGCCGGACCCGCGCGGCGACGGCCCGGAGCGACCGGAACCGCCCACCGCGGCGGCGTTGCGGGCCGGGTCGGTGATGCGCTGCCGGGAGGCCCGACCGGGCGCGGCGAGCAGCAGCAGGGCCTTGGCCACCGCGCTGGTCAGGTCGTGGTCGACGTTCTGGATGAGGCCCCGGGCGCCGGCGCTGATGGTGGCGGCCGCCGCCTCGGGCTCCTCGGTGCCGAGCAACAGCACCGCGGCCTGCGGCGCACGGGCCAGGACCCGACGAACGAAGCCGGCACTGTCCGGCCGGGTGAGGGCCGTGTCGGCCAACACCACGTCGGCCGGTCGCTCGGCCAACCGCAGCATCACCTCAGGATCGGAGACGGCGGTACGGACGATTGCTGACAACCCCAGCCGCGCGGCAGCAGAAGTAAGGTGCTGGGCCGCGAGTGGTGTCCGAACGCACACAAGGACGCTACGCACTGTGGTCTCCTCTCCGCCAACGAGCAGACCATGACGGGGTCGGCTGGGGAGGGGGTTCCCGGCAATCCTTCGAACTTTTCCGACAGATGGGGCAAAAGCCGCAATTTGCGGGACGTTTTCGATCACACACGTGTGAGGTGACGACAGCCCGGGTACCGGGGGGTCCAGGCCGGGAACGGTGCGCCTGCGCGGCCCGCCGCCCGGACACCGGCCACAAGGATTCTCGCGGAGCCGCGCGGGAGGAGGGGTGCTGATGTCGAACGTACGTAGACTGCCCGGACCCATCGTCGATCTCTGGGACTGGCAGCGGCTCGGTGCCTGCCGAGGGCGGGACAGCGCCCAGTTCTTCCACCCCGACGGCGAGCGGGGCTCCTCCCGACTGCGTCGCGAGTCCGCCGCCAAGTCGGTGTGTCGCGCCTGCCCGGTCCGGGCCGAGTGCGCCGCGCACGCCCTGTCGGTTCGCGAACCGTACGGCGTGTGGGGCGGCTTCAGCGAGTCGGAGCGCCTGCGACTGCTCGCCGTCGGCTGGGAGGACCTGGCAGACCGCCGACACGCCCGGGTCGACGTCGCGCGGCTGGAGGCCCGGCTGGGTCACCCGCACAAGTCGACCATTCCGATCCAACGCAACGTGGCCTGACCCGACACAAAGCCGACATACAGAACGCGCCCCCAGTCCGGGGGCGCGTTTCGGCGTCTCCGGGCTCGCGGGCGCGTTTCCGGCATCTCCGGACTCCGGGGCGCGTTCTCGGCGGCTCCGGACTCCGGGGCGCGTTCTCGGCGGCTCCGAACCGGGGGCGCCTGAAAGGCGCTCGCCGCGACGGCTTGACACGTGTGGCGATTGGCCGTTTTGCCCGGTCCGGCCTGCCCCGATGGTGGCCGGTGCGAGGTTCGTCCCGTGACCGGACGCACCCGCAGGCCGGAATCCTGGCCGGGCCGGAGCCGTTACATCCCCTGACGATCGCAGTACCAGGGCCCGCCAGCCGAGTCCCCGGGCCGGAATGCGGGCCACCGGTCCCTCGTTACACCCCCGGCGCCGCCTCACCGACGGCGCCCGGGAGACGGGCCCGGGAATCAACCCCGGGCCCCGGTCGTTACACGGTGACCCGGCACCGCGAGTCATCGGCTGGCAGGTTGCCGCTCCCGGTGTCACGGGCTACCGCCCGTCGATCGCCGACACCGCGCCGCGAGCCACCCCTGAGCCGCAGGCGCCGAGAACTCCCCCTTTGTTGCAGCGCCGGACGAGGTGCTCACACCCGTGGCACGTGTACGGGTGTCCTTACCCCCGAAGGAGCTACCCCCATGAACACGATCATGCGTAAGAGCATGCTGTCCGTTGCTGGTCTCGCGTTCGCCGGTGGTGTGTTCGCCGGCCCGATCGCCGCACACAACGTCGTCGACGCCAAGCCGGCCGCGGTGACGGTGCAGGCCGACAGGCCGGACATCGCCAAGCTGATCCCGCATGGCACCCAGGGCACCCAGTCGCACATCGACCTGAACGACGAGCAGACCGCCAACGTCAAGGCGATCATCGCCGCCACGAAGAAGGCCGGTCTCCCCGAGCGCGCCGCGGTGATCTCGATCGCGACGAGCCTGCAGGAGTCGAAGCTGGAGAACCTCGGCCACCTCGGCGATATGAACGACCACGACTCGCTGGGCCTGTTCCAGCAGCGCCCGAGCTCGGGTTGGGGCACGCCGGAGCAGATCACCGACCCGGCCTACTCCACGACCGCGTTCCTCAAGGGCCTCAAGCAGGTCGACGGGTGGCAGGACATGCCGCTGACCGAGGCCGCGCAGACCGTGCAGGTCTCGGCTTACCCGGACGCGTACGCCCAGTGGGAGCAGCAGGCTGCCGACCTGGTCGCCCAGTACTGGAACAGCTGACCCCCACCGCAGAGCACCGACCGCTGGCCGGCACCCCCACCCGGGGGTGCCGGCCAGCGGCATGTCCACACCGAGATCTTGGACAGTTTCCGTTCTCGCCTAACGGAAACTGTCCAAGATCTCCGCGGTCAGGCAGTCGCGGGTTGGTCGGCGGACGGCTTGGCGCTGGCCGACCCCGGCCGGGCCACCTGACCCCAGGGACGACGGCGGACCGCCGTCCGCTGGCCAACCGAGGTGGTCAGCGGACGGTGACGGGGACCGTGTGCCAGCCGGTCGCGCCGTCCGGGGCGACGCCCTGCGTACGCTCGGTCTGGGTCTCGCCGGTCGCGTCCGTCGCCCGGACCTGGAGGCGATGCTCCCCCGGGGTGGCGTCCCACCGCCACGACCACTGCACCCAGGTGTCCACCGACACCGTCGGAGCCAGTGTCGCCTCCTGCCAGGGCCCGCCGTCGACGCGTACCTCGACGCGGCGGATGCCCCGGTGCTGCGCCCACGCCACCCCCGCCACCGTGATCGGTCCGGGGGTCAACCGGTTGCGCCGGCGCGGCGCGTCAATCCGGGACTGGGTCTTGATCGGGCCCTGGGCGGACCAGCCGCGCGGCACCCAGTACGCGTCGAAGTCGGCGAACCGGGTCAGCTCCAGCTCGGTCACCCACTTGCACGCCGACACGTAGCCGTAGAGGCCGGGCACCACCATCCGGACCGGGAAGCCGTGCTCGACCGGCAGCGGCTCACCGTTCATGCCGACCGCCAGGAGGGCGTCCCGCCCGTCGCGCAGCGCGGCGGTGGGGGTGCCGCAGGTCCAGCCGTCGACCGACCGGCCGACGACCTGGTCGGCGTCGTCGTCCGGGTCGGCCTCGTCCAGCAGTTCCCGAACGGGTACGCCGAGCCAGCGGGCGTTGCCGATCAGGTCCCCGCCCACCTCGTTGGAGACGCAGGCCAGCGTGACGTACCGCTCCACCAGCGGGCGGGCCAGCAGGTCGGCGTACGTGTAGGTGCGCTCGGTGCCGACCCGACCGTGGATCCGCAGCCGCCAGGTGTCCGGGTCGACCTGCGGCACCACCAGCGCGGTGTCGATCCGGTAGAAGCCGATGTTCGGGGTGACGTACGGCGCGAGTTGCGCCAGCGACAGGTCCGCGCCGGCCGGCACGGCCGGTGCGGGGGCGACCGGTGCGGGTAGTCGGATCGCGTCCCGGGCTGCGGAGACGCCGCGTCGTCCGGCCAGCCAGCGCCCGCCGAGACCGGCCACCACGGCGGTGCCGAGCAGCACCCCGCTGCCGGTGAGGAACCGCCGCCGGGACTCGGGGTCGACCTCGGCGGGAGCGTCCGGCCCGGCGGGGACCACCGGCGCGGGCGCGGCGGGCGTCACCGGCAGGCCCTCGGGACCCGGCGACGCCGGCTCGTCCCGCGACTCTCGCCCCAACCCGTCGGACGGCACCGAACCCGCAGGGGGCACCGCGCCCGAAGGAGGCACCGAGTCGCCGGGCGGCACCGCACGGGCGGACGGCTCGGTCGGGGTGGGTGGGGACCAGGGCCACGGGTCCAGCTCGAACGGCCCGTCGATGAACAGCCAGAGCACCAGGGCACCCAGGCCGGCGCCGACCAGCGACGGCAGCGCGTCGAAGACGTCCGCGCCGGAGCGGGTCACCGCGGCGGCCACGCCGATGACACCGAACGCGGCGATGCCGGCCAGGCCGAACGCCAACCGACGGACCGCCAGCACACCGAACAGCGCGGCGAAGCCGGCCAGCAGCAGACCCGTGCCGACCAGCAGCGCGATCTTGTCGGCGGTGCCGAAGATGTCGATGGCCAGTTGCTTCAGCGACTCGGGGACGGCGTCCACGACCACGCCGCCGACCGCTACCAGGGGCGCCGACCGGGGACCGGTCAGCACCGCCACCGGTTCGGCGATCCCGATCGCGACGGCGGCGGCGGTCACTCCGGCCAGCGCGGCGTAGCGCCGCGAGGTGGTGCTCATCGGCCCAGTGTGCGCGATCATCTCGCCCGGTCGCCAACAACGTCAGCGTTCGGTAATGACCTGACAAGCGCCGAGAACGGACCGGGGCACACCGCCGTACGACGGTGTGCCCCGGAACGGATGTCGCTACCGGGTCAGAAGCCCGGGCCGTGCTGGTGGCCGTGGCCGTGGCCGTGCCCACCGGCGGCGGCCGGCTCGGCCTGCTCCGGCTTGTCCACCACGAGGCTCTCCGTGGTGAGCAGCAGACCGGCGATCGAGGCGGCGTTGGTGACGGCGTTGCGGGTCACCTTCACCGGGTCGATGATGCCGGCCTTGACCAGGTCGACGTACTCGCCCTGGGCGGCGTCGAGGCCGTTGCCCCAGTCGAGGTCGGCGACCTTCTGCGTCACGACGTAACCGTCGTGACCGGCGTTCTGGGCGATCCAGCGCAGCGGCTCGACGAGCGCCTTACGGACGACCGAGACGCCGACCTTCTCGTCGCCGGTGAAGCCCAGGTCGTCGTCGAGCACCGAGAGGATCTGCACCAGGGCGGCGCCGCCGCCGGGGACGGTGCCCTCCTCGACCGCTGCCTTGGTCGCCGCGATGGCGTCCTCGATGCGGTGCTTGCGCTCCTTCATCTCGACCTCGGTGGCGGCGCCGGCCTTGATGACGGCGATGCCACCGGAGAGCTTCGCCAGCCGCTCGGCCAGCTTCTCCCGGTCCCAGTCGGAGTCGGAGGCCTCGATCTCCTTGCGGATCTGGGCCACCCGGTCGGCGACGTCGGCCTTCTGGCCGCCGCCGTCGACGATCGTGGTGTTCTCCTTGTCGACCACGACGCGCCGAGCGGTGCCGAGCACCTCCAGGCCGACCTGGTCGAGCTTGTAGCCCAGCTCCGGGGCGACCAGCTCGGCACCCGTGGAGATCGCGATGTCCTGGAGCATCGCCTTGCGCCGGTCACCGAAGCCGGGGGCCTTGACCGCGCAGACCTTGAGGGTCTTGCGCAGCGAGTTGACCACCAGGGTGGAGAGCGCCTGGCCGTCCACGTCCTCGGCGATGATCAGCAGGGGCTTGCTGTTCTGCAGGACCTTCTCCAGCAGCGGCAGCAGCTCCTCGATCGCCGAGATCTTCTGGGTGGTGACCAGGATGTACGCGTCCTCGAGGACGGACTCCTGGCTCTCCAGGTCGGTGACGAAGTTCGGCGAGATGAAGCCCTTGTCGAACTGGAGACCCTCGGTCACGTCCAGCTCGGTGGTCAGCATGGAGCCTTCCTCGACGGTGATGACACCGTCGCGGCCGACCCGCTCCATCGCCTCGGCGATCAGGTCGCCGATCGTGGCGTCCTGCGCGGAGATCGTCGCCACGTTCGCGATCGACTCCTTGCTGGTGACCTCGACGGCACGGCCGAGCAGCGCCTCGGAGACCTTGACGGCCGCCGCGTCGATGCCCCGCTTGAGGCCGGCCGGGTTGGTCCCGGCGGTCACGTTGCGCAGACCCTCGCGAACCATCGCCTGGGCCAGCACGGTCGCGGTGGTGGTCCCGTCGCCGGCGACGTCGTTGGTCTTGGTCGCCACCTCCTTGACCAGCTGCGCGCCGAGGTTCTCGTACGGGTTGGTGAGCTCGATCTCCTTGGCGATGGTCACACCATCGTTGGTGATCGTCGGCGCACCGAATTTCTTGTCCAGGACGACGTTGCGCCCGCGCGGGCCGAGGGTGACCTTGACCGCGTCCGCGAGGGCGTTGACACCGTGCTCCAGCAGGTGCCGGGCGTCGTCCGAGAAGCTCAGGATCTTCGCCATTAATGTCCCTTCGAAGCGCCGCTGCCCCGGCCCGGCGAGCCGGACCGGGGCAGCGGAACTGATCGGTTGCTTACTTCTCGATGACCGCGAGGACGTCGCGGGCGGAGAGCACCAGGTACTCCTCGCCGGCGTACTTGACCTCGGTGCCGCCGTACTTCGAGTAGAGGACGGTGTCGCCGACCTGCACGTCAACCGGAACCCGGTTGCCGTTGTCGTCGACGCGCCCCGGGCCCACAGCGAGGACGGTGCCCTCCTGCGGCTTCTCCTTGGCGGTGTCGGGGATCACGATGCCCGACGCCGTGGTGGTCTCAGCCTCGTTCGCCTGGACCACGATGCGGTCCTCGAGCGGCTTGATCGCAACCTTGGTCGCGGTAGTCACGGGCATACCCTCCTGGGGTACTGGTTTCGTTGCTGGCCGGCGGGGCCGACCAGCGTCAATCTGCCTCATGCCACCGGGCGGGGCCGTCGTCGCGGGTGCCGGTCCGCCTGGCGTTGCGCACCCAGGTCGTGAGACCTGGAAGCTGGCACCCTCAGGGTGAGAGTGCTAATCGCAGGTTATTCCGTGGCTAGCACTCCGTCAAGGAGAGTGCCAGCGCGTCGCGCCCCGCCAGCCAGGATTCCTGGTTCGACCGGGAGAATGACCGGGTGGATCTCGATCAACTGGCGGCGCTGCGTACCCCCGAGGGGTCGGCCGCGCTCGCGACGGCGGCCGGTCTCGCCGGCGGTGATCCACTGGCCGCGGCCTCGGCGTTGCGCGCCGCCGGGGTGCCGCCGACGCTGGCCGCCGCGGCGCTCACCCAGGCCGAGCTGCGCCACCGGGCGGTCGGCAAGTTCGGCCCGGCCGCCGCGGCGATGTTCCTCACCCGCCCCGGCCTGGAACAGGCCACCCGCCGGGTCGTCGCCGACCGTCGGGCCGCCCGGCTGCACGCGGCCGGTGTGCGCACCCTGGCCGACCTCGGGTGCGGCCTCGGCGCCGACGCGCTGGCCGCCGCCCGCGCCGGCATCCGGGTGTACGGGGTGGAGGCCGACCCGGTGACCGCCGCGATGGCCGCCGCCAACGCGGAGGCGGCGGGGCTGGCCGAGCTGTTCACCGTCGAGTGCGGGGACGCCACGGCGTTCGACGTCTCCCGGGTCGACGGGGTCTTCTGCGACCCGGCCCGCCGCACGACCGGCACCGGCCGGCGGATCTTCGACCCGCGTGCCTACTCGCCGCCGTGGGACTTCGTGACGGGGTTGGCCGAGCGGGTGCCGCGCACGGTGGTGAAGGTGGCACCGGGCCTGGACCACGCTCTCATTCCGGCGGGCGCGGAGGCGGAGTGGGTGGCCGTGGACGGCGACCTGGTCGAGGCCGCGCTCTGGTGCGGCGAGCTGGCCGGGGTGCCCCGCCGCGCCAGCGTGTACCGGCAGGAGATCCACCAGCTCACCGGCTCGGGCACCAACGAGGCACCGGTCGGGCCGCCCCGGCGTTACCTGTACGACCCGGACCCGGCGGTGGTGCGGGCGCACCTCGTCGCCGAACTCGCCGCCGAACTGGACGCCGCCCTCGGCGACCCGAGCATCGCCTACCTCTACGCTGACCGCCCCACCCGCACCCCGTACGCGCGCTGCCTGGAGATCACCGACGTGCTGCCGTTCTCGCTCAAGCGGCTGCGGGCGCTGCTGCGCGAGCGCGGGGTGGGTCGGGTGGAGATCCTCAAGCGGGGTTCCGCACTCACCCCGGAGCAGCTTCGGCGGGACCTGCGGCTGACCGGCGACGCCTCGGCCAGCCTGGTGCTCACCCGGGTCGCGAACGCACCGACGGTGCTGATCGGGCAGCCGGTGGTCTAGCGTCGTCGGTGTGGCGGGACAGGGCACTCCGGCAACGGCACTGTTGGTCAAGCGCGGGATCGCGCACCGCACCCATCCGTACCGGGTGTCGCCGGACGCCCCGAACTACGGGGCGTTGGTGGCGGTGGCGCTCGGCGTGGCACCGGAGCGCGTTTTCAAGTCGCTGGTGACCGCTGTCGACGGTGGGCTCACCGTCGCGGTCGTCCCGGTGACGGGCGAGTTGGACCTCAAGGCGCTCGCGGCGGCGGTCGGCGGCAAGCGGGCGACGCTCGCCGAGCGGGCGGTCGCCGAGCGGGCCACCGGCTACGTACGCGGGGGGATCAGCCCACTCGGGCAACGTCGGCGGCTGCCGACAGTGCTGGACGATTCCGCGCTGGATCTCCCGACGATCTACGTCTCGGCTGGTCGGCGTGGCCTGCAACTCGAACTGGCCGCGGCCGACCTGGTGGCGCTGACAGACGCCCGCACCGCGCCGTTGCAGACCCGCTGACGACATCCATGACGGCCGACCCGTTCCCGGACGGCCGGGGAGTAACAGTTGCGTTGCTGAATTGTTATCGCTCCCAACAAACTAGGCACCTGCGCGGTCTTGTGGAGCCGGTGTGACGCGAAATACGTTGCCGGGCACAACAAAAACGACACCTCCCCCACCGAAAGGACCCTGCACATGCGTAAGGGGATCCTCACCATCGCCGCCGTGGGCCTGCTCGCGACCGGTGGACTGACCGCCTGCGGCGGCGACGACGCCGGCTCTGGTTCGACCGACTCCAAGAAGACCCCCAAGATCGGCGTGATCCTCCCGGACAGCAAGTCGTCCGTCCGCTGGGAGACCGCGGACCGCCGCTTCCTGGAGGAGGCGTTCAAGGCCGCCGGTGTCCAGTTCGACATCCAGAACGCCCAGAACGACAAGACCGCCTTCCAGACCATCGCCGACCAGATGATCACCAGCGGCGTCACCGTCCTGATGATCGTCAACCTGGACTCGGGCACCGGCAAGGCCGTGCTCGACAAGGCCAAGTCGCAGGGCGTCGCCACCATCGACTACGACCGGCTCACCCTGGGCGGCTCCGCCCAGTACTACGTCAGCTTCGACAACGAGGTCGTCGGCAAGCTCCAGGGCGAGGGCCTGTCGAAGTGCCTGACCGAAAAGGGCGCCAAGAACCCCGTCGTGTCGTACCTGAACGGCTCCCCCACCGACAACAACGCCACCCTGTTCAAGAACGGGTACGACTCGGTGCTCAAGCCGAAGTTCGACTCGAAGGAATACGTCAAGGGCCCCGAGGACGCCGTGCCCGCCTGGGACAACGCGCAGGCCGCGACGATCTTCGAGCAGCAGCTCACCAAGGCCAACGGCAAGATCGACGGCGTGCTGGCCGCCAACGACGGCCTCGGCAACGCCGCCATCTCGATCCTCAAGAAGAACAAGCTCAACGGCAAGGTGCCGGTGACCGGTCAGGACGCCAGCACCGAGGGCCTGCAGAACATCCTCGCCGGTGACCAGTGCATGACCGTCTACAAGGCCGTCCGCGAAGAGGCGAAGGCCGCGTCCGACCTGGCCATCGCGCTCGCCAAGGGCGAGAGGAAGGACACCGGACAGACGGTCAAGGACCCCGAGGGCAACCGCGACGTCCCGTCGGTGCTGCTCACCCCCAAGGCCATCTACAAGGACAACATCAAGGACGTCATCGCCGACGGCTACGTGACCAAGGAAGAGGTCTGCACCGCGGCGTACGCCAAGGCCTGCGCCGACGCCGGCATCAGCTGACCGACGCCGCAGTACCCGCCGGGACGACCACCGCCGCCCGGCACGGGAGCACCCCTCCCGTGCCGGGCGGCGCCCGCCGGACGGGCCCCGACACTCCCTTAAGAAGGAGACCCCCGTGTCCGCGACCCCCCTGCTGGAACTCCGCGGGATCGACAAGAGCTTCGGTCCCGTCCAGGTGCTCCGCGACGTCGCCCTGACCGTCCACCCGGGCGAAGTCACCGCACTGGTCGGCGACAACGGCGCCGGCAAGTCGACCCTGGTGAAGTGCATCAGTGGCATCCACCCCACCGATGCCGGTGAGTTCCTGTTCAACGGTGAGCCGGTGCACATCGGCAGCCCCCGCGACGCCGCCGCGCTCGGCATCGAGGTCGTCTACCAGGATCTCGCGCTCTGCGACAACCTGGACATCGTGCAGAACATGTTCCTCGGCCGGGAGAAGCGCAGCGGCATCGTCCTCGACGAGCCGACCATGGAACAGCTCGCCGCCGAGACGCTGGCCGGGCTCTCCATCCGCACCGTCACCTCGCTACGCCAGCACGTGTCCAGCCTCTCCGGTGGTCAGCGTCAGACAGTGGCCATCGCCAAGGCCGTGCTGTGGAACAGCAAGCTGGTCATCCTGGACGAGCCGACCGCGGCGCTCGGCGTGGCACAGACCGCCCAGGTGCTCGAACTGGTCCGCCGCCTCGCCGACAACGGCCTGGCCGTGGTGCTCATCTCGCACAACATGAACGACGTCTTCGCCGTCTCCGACCGGATCGCCGCGCTGTACCTCGGCCAGATGGTCGCCCAGGTGAAGACCACCGACATCACCCACGCGCAGGTGGTCGAGCTGATCACCGCCGGTCGCTCGGGCGGGCTCGGCATCGCCGCCGACCCGGGCAGCAACGGCGACGGCCCGCAGCCGGCCGACTCGATCTCAGGAGGCGCCCGATGACCACCACCGCCGTGCGGAAGGACGGCCCCGCGGCCGTCACACCGCCGCCGACCGTCGGCAGCCACGCCCGCAACTACCTGAGTCGGGTACGCGGCGGCGACGTCGGCGCGCTACCGGCCGTGCTCGGCCTGATCGTCCTCTGCACCGTCTTCGCGGTCATGCGGCCGTCGTCGTTCCTGTCGGCCGGCAACTTCGCCAACCTCTTCACCCAGGGCGCGGCGGTCACGCTGATCGCGATGGGCCTGGTCTTCGTGCTGCTGCTCGGCGAGATCGACCTCTCCGCGGGCTTCGCCAGCGGCGTCTGCGCGGCCGTACTGGCCAATGTGGTCACCGTCCTCGGTTACCCCTGGTGGGTCGCCGTGCTCGCCGGGATCGCCACCGGCCTGGTCATCGGCACCAGCCTCGGCATCCTCGTCGCGAAGATCGGCATTCCGTCCTTCGTGGTCACCCTCGCCGGCTTCCTCGCCTTCCAGGGCATCGTGCTGCTGCTGGTGAAGGAGGGCACCAACATCTCCGTCCGCGACGAGGTGCTGGTCGCCATCGCCAACCGCAACCTCGCCCCCACCCTGGGCTGGGCCCTGGCCGTGCTCGCGGTCCTCGGCTACGCGGCGGTGCAACTGCTGCGTCACCGCAACCGGGTCGCTCGCGGTCTGATCAGCGACCCGATCGCGGTGGTGGCGTCGCGGATCGGCGGGCTCGCCGTCATCCTCTTCACCGCCGTGTACGTGCTCAACCTCGAACGCAGCCGCAACGTCCTGATCAGCTCACTCAAGGGCGTGCCGATCGTGGTGCCGATCATCGCGGTGCTGCTGATCGTGTGGACCTTCGTGCTCCAACGCACCAGCTACGGTCGGCACATCTACGCCGTCGGCGGCAACCGGGAAGCGGCCCGCCGGGCCGGCATCGACGTCGACCGCATCCGGATCTCGGTCTTCATGATCTGCTCGTCCATGGCGGCCGTCGGCGGCATCGTGGCGGCCAGCCGGGCCAACTCGGTCGACCCGAACACGGGGGGCAGTAACGTACTGCTCTACGCGGTCGGCGCGGCGGTGATCGGCGGCACCAGCCTCTTCGGCGGCAAGGGCCGGGTCCTCGACGCGGTGCTCGGCGGCGCGGTCGTCGCGGTCATCGAAAACGGAATGGGCCTGATGGGGTACAGCGCGGGAGTCAAGTACGTGGTCACCGGCGTCGTCCTGCTGCTCGCCGCCAGCGTCGATGCGCTCTCCCGCCGCCGCGCGGCAGCCACCGGCACCCGCTGACCCCGCGCGGGAGGTAGCACCACGATGCGCCCAGGACCGAGCCAGGAGGACGTCAGACGGCAGAACCTCGGCGCCCTGCTGAGACACGTGCACGTCCACGGGGCGACCACGCGGGCCGAACTGACCACCACACTGGGCCTCAACCGCAGCACCATCGGCGCGCTCACCGCCGACCTGTCCGCGGTGGGGCTGGTCAGTGAGGGTGCGCCGAAGGAGACCGGCCGGGCCGGACGGCCGTCACTTGTCGTCCGGCCCGAGTCGGCCCGGGTGTACGCGTACGCGTACTCGGTGGAGGTGGACCGGTTACGCGCCGCCCGGATCGGTCTGGGCGGCGCGGTCCTGGACCGTCGTGAACTGGACCGACCACGTGGGTTGCTGGCCGCCGAGGCCGCGCCCCTGTTGGCCGGCGCGGTGAAGGAGATGCAGCAGTTGGTCCCGGCCGACGCGATCTGCGTCGGCGCCGGTGTCGCGGTCTGCGGCATGGTCCGTCGGGACGACGGCCTGGTCCGGTTGGGTCCGACCACCGGCTGGGTGGACGAGCCGATCGGCGCGGCGGTCGCCGACGAGTTGGGCATCGACGTACCGGTGACGGTGGGCAACGTGGCCGACGTCGCCGCGTTCGCCGAGCACGCCCGGGGTGTGGCGGCCGGCTGCGACAACGTCCTCTACCTGTACGGGGACGTCGGCGTGGGTGCCGGCATCATCGCCGGTGGACGGCGGCTGACCGGGCACGGCGGGTACGGCGGCGAGGTCGGCCACATGAAGGTGGTCCGCGACGGCAGGCCCTGCGAGTGCGGTGCCCGGGGCTGCTGGGAGACCGAGATCGGCGAGCACGGTCTGCTCCGCGCCGCCGGACGGTCCGATGCCCGGGGCCGCGACGCGTTGCTGGAGGTCTTCGACGCCGCCGACCGGGGTGACGCCCGGGCGCAGACGGCGGTCCGCCAGGCCGGCGACTGGCTCGGCTTCGGCGTCGCCAACCTGGTGAACGTCTTCAACCCCGAAATGGTCATCTTCGGCGGCACCATGCGCGACCTCTACCTCGCCGCCGCCGCGCAGATCCGTAGCCGGCTCAACTCCAACGCGCTCGGCGCCTGCCTGGAGCACGTCCGGCTGCGTACGCCCAAACTGGGCGAGGACGCCCCGCTGATCGGAGCCGCCGAACTGGCCTTCGAACGGCTCCTCGCCGACCCCCTCGACGTGGGCTGACCCGCGTACGCTGTCCGGCGTGGATGTCGAGTTGCGCGCCTCGGACGACGACCGTAACCGGGTGGTCGCCGAGCTGCACCGGCACACCGCGGCGGGGCGGCTGACCCTCGACGAGTTCTCCGACCGCGCCGGTGCGGTGTGGACGGCACGCACCCTCGGCGACCTGGCCGCGCTGACCCGCGACCTTCCCGCCCTGTCCGACCCGGCCGTCGGTGGCGACACTGTCGGGCACGGGCGTCGCGAGCTGCTGCTGCTCTTCGCCGCCGCCGCTGTCACGCTGCTGCTGCTCGGCGGCTTCCTCGCCGTCACGCGCTGATCCACATCGCCAACCGGTGAACTGATCACGCGATCGGTCCGTACCAGTGGGCGGACGGCCAGCCGGAGCGTACGGCGGGCCGGTCCAGACGCGATCCGGTCCGGACCGAGGAGGCACCACAGACATGGCACCGCTCAGATCCGCCCGTCGTCGACTGGGCAACCGGACCCACCGAGCGGCGATGCTGCTCATCGCGGTCATCGCGGGGGTCGGTGTCCTGCCCGGCGTGGCAGTCGCCGCACCCGCCGGCGGCCAGCAGCTCAACGCCGCCGACATGACACTGCTCAACGGGGTACGGCTGGCCGGGCTGTGGGAGATGCCGGCCGGTCAGATGGCCGCCGAGAAGGGGCAGTCCGCCAAGGTCCGGGAGATCGGCGCGGGCATCGCCAGTGAGCACCAGAGGCTCGACGAACTCGTCGTCGAGGCGGCCAACAAGTTGGGCGCGACGATCCCCAGTGAACCGACCGCCGAGCAGAAGGGCTGGCTGGCGGAGATGCAGAAGGCCTCCGGCGCCCGGTTCGACCAGATCTTCGTCACCCGGCTCCGGGTCGCCCACGGCAAGATCTTCCCGGTGATCGGCGCGGTGCGGGCCAGCACCCGGGACGCCACCGTCCGCAAGCTCTGCGAGGACGCGAACGGCTTCGTCCAGCACCACATGCAGATGTTGGAGAGCACCGGCCTGGTTCGCTGGCCGGAGCTGCCGCCGGCCGCGCTGCCCGCCCCCGGTGAGGACGGTCTGCTGGCCGCCGCCTCCGCCAATTCCGGTCCGCAGGTCGGTGTCAGCAGCACAATCGTCTGGCTGGTGTTCCTCGCGGCGCTCGGCACCGGCGGAATCGCCACCTACCGGATGATGCGCCGAAGCTGAGGGTTGCCCGCGTGGTGGCTCGCGTCAGCGGTCGACCTGGGTGAAGTCCCAGGAGTGCGGGGCGCGGGCCACCAGCAGGGCGGGCGGGTCCGGCAACGGGCGTGGGTTGCTGCGCCACTTGGAGATGACCACCACCCGATGGTCGGTGGAGGAGAAGACCTCGCTGGAGACGTACAGCGGGTCGTGTTCCAACTCGGGCAGGGCGGTGTCGCACACCCAGGTGATCAGATCCGCGACCCCGTACGCCTCGGCGCGCGCCTCCCACATCCGCACAATCATGTTCGCCGCCCCGTCACACACTGACCGTGGTCAACGGCAGCGCCGAGTCGGCCGGCAGGTCGAGTCGGCTCGGCGCGACCCCCGCGGCGACCAGGTGCGAGCCGAGTGCGGCCACCATCGCGCCGTTGTCGGTGCAGAGCTTGGGCCGGGGCACCCGCACCTGGATGCCGTACTTCTCGGCCCGTTGCTCGGCCATCGCCCGCAGCCGCGAGTTCGCCGCCACTCCCCCGCCGATCACCAGGGTCTCGATGCCCTGTGCACGGCAGGCCGCGAGCGCCTTGTTGGTCAGGACGTCACAGACCGCCTCCTGGAAGGACGCGGCAACGTCGGCCACCGGCACCGGCTCGCCGGCACGCTGACGGGCCTCGACCCACCGGGCCACCGCCGTCTTCAGCCCGGAGAACGAGAAGTCGTACCGGTGGGCGGCGAGGTCCTTCGCGGCGGTCAGGCCACGCGGGAACGCGATCGAGTCGGCGTCACCGGCGCGGGCCTCCCGGTCGATGGGCGGGCCACCCGGGAACGGCAGCCCGAGCAGCCGGGCGACCTTGTCGAACGCCTCGCCGGCCGCGTCGTCGATGGTGGCGCCCAGTGGAGTGACGCCCCGGGCCAGGTCGTCGACGAGCAGCAGGGACGAGTGGCCACCGGACACCAGTAGCGCGATCGCGGGCTCGGCCAGGGGGCCGTGTTCGAGGGTGTCCACCGCCACGTGGGCGGCGAGGTGGTTCACGCCGTACACGGGCTTCTCGGCGGCGAGCGCGTACCCCTTGGCGGCGGCGACACCCACCAGCAGCGCGCCGGCCAGGCCGGGCCCGGAGGTGACCGCGATCGCGTCGATGTCGGCCAGGGTGACGCCGGCCTCGGTCAGGGCGCGGTCCATGGTCGGCACGATGGCCTCCAGGTGTGCCCGGCTGGCCACCTCGGGGACCACACCCCCGAACCGGGCGTGTTCCTCGACGCTGGAGGCGAGCGCGTCGGCCAGCAGGGTGTGCCCCCGCACGATGCCGACGCCGGTCTCGTCGCAGGAGGTCTCGATACCCAGGATCAGCGGTTCGTCAGCCATGGTCGTGTGGTCCGTCCCCGGTCGGCTCGGCGTCGCGCCGCATGACCAGCGCGTCGGTGTTGCTCGGTTGGTAGTAGCCGCGCCGTACGCCGATCGGCTCGAACCCGTACGTCGCGTAGAGCCGCTGGGCGGCGGCGTTGTCCACGGCCACCTCCAGCAGGGTGCTGCGGGTCTCGCGGCGGGCCGCCTCGGCGAGCAGCTCCTCCAGCAGGGCGCGGCCCACGCCGCGCCGCTGGGCGTCCCGGCGGACGGCGATGTTCTGCACCCACACCTCGTCCGGGGGAACTCCGGCGAGCCCGGCGTAGCCGAGCACCGCACCGTCCTCGTCGACGGCGACCCGGTAGTGGTGCCCGTTGGCCAACTCGCTCCAGAACATGCCGGGAGACCACTGCTCGGCCCCGAAGAGGTCCGCCTCGATGGGCAGCACGTCGTCGATGTGCCACCAGCGGAACGGGAGGAGCCGTACCGCTGTCATGGCAGGACCGGTTTGCGGCCGGTCGCCGCCACCGCGTCGGGGCGGCGCAGGTAGAGCGGGGTGAGCCGCTCGCCGGGCGCCTCCGCGCGGATCCGCTCGGCGGCGAGCTGCGCCAACACTGTGGCGTCCGGGTACCGCGGCTCGACCCGAACGGGCAGGTCCAGGGTCTCGGCGTACCGGTGCGCCCCGTCGCCGACCGCGATCGTCGCACCCAGTTCCCGGGCGCGCACCGCGGCCACCGCCGGGGCCGACACCTCGGGCCCGACCATCCGCTGGCCGGCGCCGTCGTAGACGGCCCAGTAGAGCTCCTTGCGCCGGGCGTCGCTGGCGGCCAACACCGGCTCACCGGACGCCGCCGGGTAGCCGATGGCGTCCAGCGAGCAGACACCGTACGTGGGGATGCCGAGCACCTGCCCCATGGTCGCGGCGGTGACCAGGCCGACCCGCAGTCCGGTGAACGGTCCTGGGCCGAGCCCGGCGACGATGGCAGTCAGGTCACGTGGGCGCGCGTCGGCATCGGCGAGGACCGCGTCCACCTGGGGGGCGAGCAGTTCGCCGTGCGCGCGGGCATCGACCGTGCACCGGTGCGCCCGGGGCGTCACGCCGTCCGCCGAGACCTCCACCAGCGCGGCGGTCACCGCAGGGGTCGAGCTGTCCACCACGAGTACGAGCACGGTAAGCCAGCCTAGCCGCCCCCGCCGCAGCCCTCCGTCACGCCCCGCCCTCACCCGCCGCCCGAGGGTTGCAGGCGGGCGGACGGCGCACCTTGAGGTCAGGGCTCACTGTTGAGCGTGACTTCCGCTGTGGCATCTAGATGCCACAGCGGAATCACGCTCAACAGAACACGGCACTCCCTCCCGAGACACCGACACAGTCAGCAATCCGGCTCGACGGTGTCGCTGCCGGTTCGGCTGGTCCACCATGCCAGGATGCCCTCCGCCCGCCTCGTCACCCTGCTCGGCGCCACGGTGCGCCGCGAGCGGCAGCTGCGCGAACTGACCCAACGTCAACTCGCCGAACTCGCTGAGGTCAGTCAAACAGCGATCGCCCGGATCGAGCGCGGCGACCGTGCACCCAACATCCCGGTGCTGGAACGACTGCTCGCCGCGATGGACGTGCAGTTGGTGGTCGGGGTCGAACCGCTGGACGCACACCTCGACGCCCGCATCGACGACCTGGCGCTGCGTCCCATCGCGGAGCGGATCGAGAAGCTCGGCCTGGACGAGCTGCTGGACCGGCTCCCCGACTTCCCGCAGGTGCTCACCGGAGGCACCGCCGCGTTGTTGCAGGGCGCGCCGGTGCCGGTCGACGCGCCGGAGATCGCCCTGCGCTGGCAGGACTCCAAGCTGTTCACCCGCTGGCTGGAGACGAACTACGGCCAGCGGTGGAACGCCCGCTGGAGTGAGTTCGGCGGGTTGTGGTTGGAGCCGGAGGAGCCCGGCGAGCACCGGTGGTCGACCACGTACGGCGAGATCAGGGCCACCATGTGCGACGAGCTGCCCGAGACGATCGAGGTGCGCCACGGCCGGCGGAGTTACCAGGTGGTGCCGCTGGTCGAGCTGGAGCTGACCGACGCCCGGGCAGCCGAGTTGCTGCGCCGCTATCGGGACCGCCAGCTGACCAGCGGCGGCTGAGCTCAGCCGGCGGTGCGCTCCCAGTCGATGGTGGGCAGGCCGGCATCGGCGAGAGCCTTGTTGGCCGCGCTGAACGGTCGGCTGCCGAGGAAGCCGCGCGGGTTCATCGGGCTGGGGTGGCCGGCCTCCAGCACCACGTGCTGCGGGTTGGTGACCAGGGCGGCCTTCTTGCGGGCGTAGCCACCCCAGAGCAGGAAGACCACCCGGTCCGGCGACGCGTCCAGCGCCCGGATGGTGGCGTCGGTGAACTCCTCCCAACCGGCGTTGGCGTGCGAGCCCGGCGTGGCCTGGCGGACGGTCAACACCGCGTTGAGCAGCAGCACACCCTGGGCGGCCCAACCGTCGAGGTTGCCGCTGCGCGGCTTGGGAACCCCGACGTCCTCGCCCAACTCCTTGAAGACGTTGCGCAACGACGGCGGCACCGTCACACCCTCGCGGACACTGAAGCTCAACCCGTGCGCCTGCCCGGCCCGGTGGTAGGGGTCCTGACCGAGGATCAGCACCCGGGTGGCCTGCGGCGGGCACAGCCGGTAGGCCGAGAACAGGTCCTCCACCGGCGGGAAGACGGTCTGCGTCGCGTATTCGCGGGCGACGAACTCGCCCAGCGCGGCGGTGCGCGCCGCGTCCAGGTGCGGGGTGAGCATGGCACGCCACTGCTCCGGGAGCAGGGCCAGCAGGTCCAGGGCGGGGGCGTCGTCGGGCATCAGGAACCTCTCACAGCGCGGGTCGGTCCCCCGCACTCTAGGCATCGGGTACGACAGCGGCCGGCCCAGCCCGGTCGGAGACTAACCCAGGTCGGCGAGCCGCCGAGCCCAGTCACCACCGACCGGATCCAGCTCGACGACGCGGGTGTCGTCGTCGCGGCGGTCGATCCGTACCCGCAGGTGCGCGTCGACCAGCTGCTCGACCAGGCCCTCGCCCCACTCCACCACCGTCACCGAGTCGTCCACCGAAGCGTCGAGGTCCAGATCGTCGATCTCGGCGCGCGGATCGGTGGCAGCCCCCAACCGGTACGCGTCGGCGTGCACCAGCGCCACCCGACCGCCCAGGGTCGGGTCGGGCCGGTGCACCCGGGCGATCACGAACGTCGGCGAGGTGACGTCTCCGAGCACACCGAGCCCGGCGCCGATGCCCTGCGTGAGGGCTGTCTTGCCGGCGCCCAGCGGGCCGGTCAACAGCACCAGGTCGCCGGCGCGCAGCAGCCCGGCCAGGCGGCGGCCGAACTCCCGGGTGTCCTCGACGGTCGGCAGTTTGACGACGTGACTCACCGTTCCTCCGGCTCTGCGATCGAATCGAGGAACCGCGCGAGCGCGGCGTTGACCTCGTCGGCGTGCTCCAGCATCACCACGTGACCACTGTCTTTGATCTTCACGAACTCGGCGTGCGGCAGCCGCCGGACGATCTCCTCGGAGTGGGTCACCGGAGTGATCATGTCCTTGTCGCCGACCACCACCAGGACCGGGGTCGCCGCCAGCGCCGCCAGCGCCGGGAAGCGCGAGTGGGTGGCCAGCGTACGCAGATAGCGGGTGACAGTGTCAGCCGACGTCCGGGAGTTCATCGTCTCCACGTAGGACACCAGCGCCGGGCTGGGCTTGCGGGTGCCGAAGCCGTACTTGCGGGTCAGCAGCCAGGCCACGTTCGACGTCGACTTGCGGGCCCTGTCGATGACCGGCCCGCCGTACCGGGTGGCGTTGCTGACCATGTAGAGCACCGGGCCGCCGACCCGGCCGAGCAGCGCGGGTGCGACCAGCTTGGTCTCCGCGACGAGCCCGCCCGACGTGGCCATCAGGACGGTGCCCACCACCCGGTCACCGAACAGCTCCGGGAACAACTCGGCGAACGCCATGATGGTCATGCCGCCCATCGAGTGCCCGACCAGGATCAGCGGCCCGTCCGGCGCAGTCCGGTCGATCACCTGACGCAGCGTCCGGCCGAGCACCGCGAGGTCGTACTCCCCGGTCTCCAACCGGCCGGAGCGGCCGTGACCGGGCTGGTCGTACGCCACGATCCGGTAGTCACCGCGCTCGGCGAGCATCTGGCGTTGGAAGTGGAACGTCCCCATGTCCAGGCAGAAGCCGTGCACCAGCACCACTGTCGGATGCCCCGACACCGGCCGGGTCGGCTCGACCACCTCGACGTGGATGTCCGTGCCGTCCGGCAGCTCCAGACGGAACGCCTCGTCGTACCGCTGCTCACCGAACGTCTCGTGCGCGTAGCGGTCGGTCGGGTCGGCCTTGAAGCGGCGGACCAGTGTGCGTTCGGTCGCGACGCCGGCCGCCAGGCCCGCCGCGGCCACCCCCACCGCGGCGCCGACGATGCCGGCGACCCGACCCGCAGCGGTACGCGGACGCGGGATGCGGTAGCTCATGGCCGTTCGCCGTCGTAGACCCGGGGCACCCGGGTACCGCCGAAGCGGGTGACGATCTCGTAGTTGATCGTGCCGACCGCCTCGGCCCAGTCGTCGGCTGTCGGTTCGCCGTCGACGCCGCTGCCGAACAGGGTCGCCACGTCGCCGTCGGCCACCGGGTCGTCGCCGCAGTCGATCACGAACTGGTCCATGCAGACCCGCCCCGAGATGGTCCTTCGCGCCCCGGCGAGCTGCACCGGCCCGGTGTTGGACGCGTGCCGGGGAACTCCGTCGGCGTACCCGAGCGGGACGACGGCCAGGTTCGCGTCGGCCTCGGTGGTGTAGGTGTGCCCGTAGGAGACGCCGGTGCCGGCGGGCACCCGCTTGGTGAGCATGACCCGGGCCCGGGCGGTCATCGCCGGTCGCAGCCCGTACGTCTCGCCGGTGACCGGGGAGAGGCCGTAGATGGCGATGCCGGGGCGGACCAGGTCGAAGTGGGTGTCCGGGCGGGTCAGGGTGGCCGCCGAGTTGGCGAGGTGCCGCCAGCGCGGTCGCAGCCCGGCCCGCTCGACCATGGCCAACCCCTCGTGGAAGACGGCCAACTGGCGGTCGGTGGTGGGGTGGCCGGGCGAGTCCGCGTACACGAAGTGGCTCCACACACCGACCACCTCGATCAGGCCGTCGGCCTGCGCCTTAGCGGCGGCGTCCAGCAGCCCCGGCCAGTCGGCGACGGTCGCGCCGCCCCGGGACAGCCCGGTGTCGATCTTCAGGTGCAGGCGGGCGGGACGCCCGGCGAGCCGGCTCGCCTCGATCATCTCGTTCAGTTGCGGCAGGCTGGCCGCGCCCAGGTCCACCCCGGCGCTGATCCCCTCGTGCAGCGGCAGCCCCGGCGCGAGCAGCCAGGCCAGGACGGGCGCTGTCACCCCGCCCCGGCGCAGCGTGAGCGCTTCGTCGAGGGTGCAGACACCGAGCCAGTCCGCGCCGGCGTCGAGCGCCGCGCGGGCGGCCGGGAGCATGCCGTGGCCGTACCCGTCGGCCTTCACCACCGCCATCAGCTCGGCGGTGGTGCCGGAGCGGAGTCGGCTCACGTTCTCGCGGATGGCGTCAAGATCGACGCGTACCTCGGCCTGCCACATACGCCCAGCCTACTTTCCGTCGTGATCACCGGGGGCGGCGACGCACGCCCCCGGGCGCCGATCCGGCGGGGTCGGCACGGTCAGCCCAGCCGGGCGACAACCGGGCGAAGCGCGGTGACCACGTCGGGCGCGGTCACCGGCCCGCCCCGGGCCGCCTCCCGACCGGCGAGCCCGTGCAGGTACGCGGCCGAGGCCGCCGCCCGGTCGGCGGGCACTCCGGCGGCCAGCAGCGAGCCGAGCAGCCCGGCCAGCACGTCGCCGGTGCCGCCGGTGGCCAGCGCGGGGGTGCCGGTCGGGTTGACGTACGCCCGACCGTCCGGGGTGCCGATCACCGTGCGGTCCCCCTTGAGCAGCACCACGGCGTTCATCCAGGCGGCCAGCCGCAGCGCGGAGCCGACCCGGTCGGCGCCGGGCTCCTCCCCGCAGAGTCGGGTGAACTCACGGTCGTGCGGGGTGACCACGATCGGCGCGTCCCGGCCCCGCAGCCGGTCGGCGAGCGAGCCGTCCACCAGCAGGGTCAACGCGTCGGCGTCGAGCACCACCGGCACCGGGGCGGCCAGGACGGCACGCAGCTCGGCCGCCGCGTCCGCGCCGGTGCCCAACCCGGAGCCGCACACCCAGGCCTGCACCCGGCCCGCGTCGGCGACCCGTCCGCCGGCGATCACCGAGGGGTGCTGGTGCAGCACCTCTGCGCGGGCGCTGCCGGCGTAGCGGACCAGGCCGGTCGGCCCGGCCAGAGCCCCGCCGACGGAGAGCACCGCGGCACCCGGATAGGTCTCCGAGCCGGTGGCGACCCCCACCACACCCCGGGTGTACTTCTCCGACGCCGGTCCCAGCTCCGGCCACCACTCGACCAGGTCGGACCACTCGGTGACCCGTAGCGCCGGGGTGCCTCGCAGCCACGGCCGCAGCCCGATGTCGACCAACTCCACCTGCCCGGCCAGGGCGGCGGCCGGGCCGACCACGAGTGCGGGCTTCAGCGCGCCGAACGCCACCGTCACGTCGGCCCGCACGGCGGTCGGCCGGCCGGACGCGGACAGCGGAACGTGGCCGGTGTCCACCGCGACCCCGCTCGGCACGTCCACCGCCACGACAGTGGCCCGCGCACCGTCCCGCCCCCGCAGCTCACCGAGGCGTTGGACCACCTCGTCCGCGTTCGCCCGCAGCCCACCGGTGCCACCGATGCCGACGATCCCGTCGAGGACCAGGTCGACCGGGCCGGTGGGCTGCGGCACCAGCCGACCGCCGGCCGCGCGCAGCGCGGCCAGCCCGGCGGCGTGCGCGCGCCCGGGGGTGAGCAGCAGGGCGGACACGTGGACACCCCGGCGGGCCAACCGCTCCCCCGCGTACAGGGCGTCGCCGCCGTTGTCACCGGAACCGACCAGCAGCAGCACCCGGCCCCCGTAGACCCCGCCGCGTTCGTCGAGCAGGAGTGCGACCCGGCGGGCCAGCCCGGCGGCGGCACGCTGCATCAGCGTCCCCTCCGGCAGTGTGCCCATCAGCCCCGCCTCGGCCGCCCGCACGTCGGCCACCCGCCACACCGATCTCATGCCACCCCGTCCCATCCCGTTCGCGGGTGGGCCGGATCGGCCCGCCCAGCCGACGTCACCGCTCCGCTACCACCATCGCCGACGCGATCCCACCGTCGTGCGACAACGACAGATGCCAGTGGTTGACACCACGCGCCTGCGCCGCCGCGGCGACGGTGCCGGAGACGGCGAGCCGGGGGCGGCCGTCCGGGTCGGACACGATCTCGCAGTCGTGCCAGCTCAACCCGGCCGGAGCGCCGAGTGCCTTGGCCACCGCCTCCTTGGCGGCGAAGCGGGCGGCGAGCGACTCCGACGAGCGTGGTGCACCGGCGCGGGTGTGCCGCTCGGTCGTGGTGAAGAGCCGGTCGGCGAGCGGCGGCGTCCGGGCCAGCGCCCGGGCGAACCGGTCGACCAGGACCACGTCGATGCCGACGGCGACGATCACCACATCACCCTACCGGCGCTCGGGGCCGCAGATTAGCCGTCGGGTCCGCGCTGGGCAACGCCTGTGGACAGGCCGGGGTACGGCTCACCGCCGGTTGTCCACAGGGCACGAGACGGCCACCGGTACGCGCCTAGCGTCAGCGCGTCCAAGCCGATCGTCCACGGGGGTGGAGTCATGACCGATGAGTCGTTCGTCGTCCGGCCGAAGGAGTTGCGGGCGGTCGCCGGCACGCTCGACGGCGAGGCGCACCGGCTGGCGCTGGGCCTCGCCGGGACGCCCGGGTTGCTGGTCGCGGCACCCGAGTGGCGAGCCGGCGCGGCCCTGGCCGGGCTGGAGTCGGCCGCGCACACCTGGCTCTGCCGGTTGGGCACCCGGGTCGAGGAGACCTCGCAGGGGGTGCGGGTGGCAGCCGAGGCGTACGAGACCGTCGACGACCGAGCCGCCGACCGCTTCGCCGCCCTGCCCCGGTGAGCAGCGTCGGTTACCGGCAACTGTGGGCAGCCGACCCGAGCGGGTGGCGGGCCGCCGGGGTGGCCTGGTCCGGGCTGACCGGGCCGGTCGACCGTCGCGCCGGTGAGCTGCGGGCGGCGGGCGGCCGGTTGCGCGACGCCTGGTCCGGCGTGGCGGCCGTCGCGGCGGGCTCCCGGCTCGTGGCTCTGCAGGGCGAGCTGACGTCGGTCGCGCCCGCACTGATCGAGGCCGATCAGGTGCTTGCCGAGCTGGCCGGACGGCTGACGGTGGCGAAGGCGCGGCTCGCCGCCGCGGTCGCCCAGGCAGAGGCGGCCGGCCTGGTGGTGGACCGTTCGGGTCTGGTGCACGTCGATCCCGTTCGACAACGGTCGACCGAGCGGGACGGCGTGGCGGTCGCCGGGGTGACGGCCGCCCTGCGGGACGCGCTCGACGAGGCGGGCGTCGCCGACCGGCTCGCCGCCGACCGGTTGGACGAGCTGGCCCGGGCTGCCAGCACCGGGTGGGCGTCCCCGCCACCGCCGGGCCGACCGGCCCTGGATGCCTCGCCGGCTCTGGTCCACGCCTGGTGGTCAGGCCTGACACCGGCGCAGCGACGGTGGCTGATCGGGCACGAGCCGGCACTGGTCGGCCGGTGGAACGGCGTGCCGGCGACCGACCGCGACCAGGCCAACCGGCTGCACCTCGGAGTGTGGCGGGAGGAGCTGCTGGCCGAGCGGCGCGACCTGCTGTCCCGGGTGCCGCCCCTGCCACTCACGTCGCTTCGGCTGCGTGGGGTCGTCGGCCGGTTGGCCGGCCTGGACGCGCTGGCCGCACGGCTGGCTGCCGGCGGGGAGCCCCGGGCTTACCTGCTCGGGTTGGATCCGGCCGGTGAGGGCCGGGTGGTGATGGCGCTCGGCGACCCGGACCGGGCCGACCGGGTGCTGACGTACGTGCCGGGGATGACCGCCGGCCTGGACGACGCCCCCGGCGAGCTGGGCAGGGCGGCGCGGGTGTTGGACCGGTGCGCGGCGCTCGCCCCGGATGACCGCAGCGCGGCGGTGCTCTGGTTGGACTACGACGCTCCGGACTCCCTGACCGAGGCTGCCTCGGCGGGCCAGGCACGCGACGCCGGTCCGGCGCTGCACCGCTTCCAGGAGGGGCTGCGGGCCACCCATGAGGGGCCACCGGCCCGGCAGACAGTGCTCGGGCACAGTTACGGGTCGCTGGTGGTGGGTGTGGCCGCGCGGGAGCACGGGCTGGATGCTGACGCGCTGGTCTTCGTCGGCTCGCCCGGGGTCGGCGCGGCGCACGCCAGCGAGTTGGGCGTGCCGCCCGGGGAGGTCTGGGCGAGCAGCGCTTCCGGCGACGTGATCCGCGCGGCCCGGTCGGCGGACGAGCTGGGGCGCCGCGCCCTGCTGGGTGCGGCGCCGCTGGCCGCGGTGCTCGGTTGGCCCGACCGGACCGGGCATGAGCTGTGGTTCGGTCACGACCCGTCGGCCCCGGGTTTCGGTGGCCGGGTCTTCGACGGTGGTCGGGGCGGCCACACCGGTTACTGGGACCCGGGCAATCCCGCGCTGGACGGGATGGCCCGGGTCGTGTTGGGCCGCTGAGCGACTACTCGACGGTGACCGACTTGGCCAGGTTGCGGGGCTGGTCCACGTCGTGTCCACGGGCGTCGGCGATCTCGGCGGCGAACACCTGCAACGGCACCGTGGTGACGAGCGGGGCCAGGAGAGTCGGCGTACGCGGCACGTAGATCAGGTGGTCGGCGTACCGGACGACGGCCTCGTCGCCCTCCTCGGCGATCACGATGGTCCGCGCACCACGGGCCCGGACCTCCTGGATGTTGGAGACGACCTTGTCGTGCAGCATGCCCCGGCCGATCGGCGACGGCACCACGCAGATCACCGGTGTGCCCTTGTCGATCAGGGCGATCGGGCCGTGCTTCAGCTCGCCGGCCGCGAAGCCCTCGGCGTGCATGTACGCCAGCTCCTTGAGCTTCAGGGCACCCTCCAGCGCCACCGGGTAGCCGACGTGCCGGCCGATGAACAGCACCGTCGGCTCGTCCTTCAGGTCCCGGGCCAGCTCACGGACCGGCTCGATCCGGTCGAGCAGCTCACGCAGCTTGCCGGGGATCTCCTGCAACTGGGCGACGACCGCGCCCACCTCGTCGGCGAACTTGATGCCGCGCACCTGGGCCAGGTGCAGGCCGATCAGGTAGCAGGCGACGACCTGGGTGAGGAACGCCTTGGTGGAGGCGACGGCGATCTCCGGCCCGCCGTGGGTGTAGAGCACGGCGTCGGACTCGCGCGGGATGGTCGAGCCGTTGGTGTTGCAGATCGCCAGCACCCGGGCCTTCTGGTCCTTGGCGTGGCGCAGCGCCATCAGGGTGTCCATCGTCTCGCCGGACTGCGAGATCACCACGATCAGCGTGGACCGGTCGAGCACCGGGTCGCGGTAGCGGAACTCGCTGGCCAGCTCCACCTCGCACGGGATCCGGGTCCAGTGCTCGATGGCGTACTTGGCGACCATCCCGGCGTGGTACGCCGTGCCGCACGCCACGATGAAGATCTTGTCGACGTCGCGAAGGTCCTGGTCGCTGAGGCGGACCTCGTCGAGGGCGATCTCACCGGTCTCGGTGAGCCGGCCGAGCAGCGTGTCGGCGATGGCCTGCGGCTGCTCCTCGATCTCCTTGAGCATGAACCAGTCGTAGCCGCCCTTCTCCGCGGCCGAGGAGTCCCAGTCGATGTGGAAGTCCTTGCCGGCGGCGGGCTGGCCCTCGAAGTCGGTGATCTCGATGCTGTCACCGGTGATCAGGACGATCTGGTCCTGACCCAGCTCGACCGCTTCCCGGGTGTGCTCGATGAACGCGGCCACGTCACTGGCCAGGTAGTTCTCCCCGTCGCCCCGGCCCACCACGAGTGGCGAGTTGCGCCGGGCGCCGACGACCGCGCCGGGCACGGCGGCATCCACCGCGAGCAGGGTGAACGCGCCCTCCAGTCGCTGGCAGACCACCCGCATGCCGGCGGCGAGCAGCTGCGGGCCGTCCGGCTGACCGGCGGCGCGCAGGTCGGCCAGGGCGGCGGAGAGCAGGTGGGCGGCGCACTCGGTGTCGGTGTCGCTGGCGAACTGGACCCCGTCGGCCTCCAGCTCGGCACGGAGCTTGGCGAAGTTCTCGATGATGCCGTTGTGGATGACCGCGACGCGGCCGTCCGGTGCGACGTGCGGGTGGGCGTTGCGGTCGGTCGGGCCGCCGTGGGTGGCCCACCGGGTGTGGCCGATGCCGGTGGTGCCGTCACCGATGCCGATCGGACTGGCCGCGCAGGAGGTCGGGTCGTCGGCGGCCCGCTCGGAGAGCACCTTCTCCAGGTTGGCCAGCTTGCCGGCCTTCTTCTCGGTCAGCAGTTGGTCGTCGCAGACGATCGCGACACCCGCCGAGTCGTAGCCGCGGTATTCCAGCCGCCGCAGTCCGTCGAGCACGATGCCCAGCGCGGGGCGCGCGCCCGCATAACCCACGATTCCACACATGGCCCGCAGCCTAACCCAGTTTCACTCACGTTGGGTGCTCGAAAGTCGGGTTATCAAGCACTGAATTTGAGCGATAGGTGGTTGGCGGGTCGCAACGGGACGAGCGTCACAGCCCGCACGGGGACGGTCCGGGACAGACGGGGTTGCGGCACGCCTGCTGGTACGAAAGTCTCTCGGCGGGTTCCGCGCGCCTGTCCTCGGCCCGTTCGCCCCATACCCGATCCTGTCCGGAGCAGCCATGTCCGACGCGCCGCCGCCCGATCCGTCCCCCTCCTCCCCGTCGGATCCAGCTCCGAGCCCTCCACCGTCGGATCCGACGGCGCCCCCGTCCTCGGGTGCGCCGCCGGCACCCGACCCGCTCGCCCCGGGCCAGCCGTGGGCACCACCGGCCCCCTGGACGCTCACGCCGTGGACGCCGCAACCGCCCACGACCGAGTGGGCGCCACAACCGCCCACCACCCAGTGGACGCCCGGATCGCCAACGTCCCCGTGGACGCCGCCCCAGCCCGATGCCTCGGACCCGGCCCACACCTCGGACCCCACGCACGCCGGTTCGCCCCCGCACGCCGGCTGGCCCCCGCCTCCGGGGGAGCCGCAGCCTGGATGGCCACCGCACGCCGGTTCGCCGCCCCCAGCCGGCTGGCCCCCGCCTCCGGGGGAGCCGCAGCCTGGATGGCCACCGCACGCCGCGTGGCCACCCCACGGCTATCCACCGCCGTACGCCTACCCCGGCCAGCCGCAGTTCAGCGGCAGCCGGAGCACGAGCGCCGGTCGGATCGTCGGAATCGTCGTCGCGGCCTTCGTGGTGCTGGTCGTGCTCGTCTGCGGCTGCTTCTGCGCGGGTGGTTTCCTGCTCGACGAGCCCGGCTCGGACCCGGTCGCCGAGGAACCGTGGGTCATTCCCGACGACGGTTGGACCGCGCCCACCACACGTGCGCCCGATCCGGAGCTATCCAGCCCCGCGGCCCCGACCCCGAGCAAGCAGCCGATCACCCGGCCGACGTCGGGGCCGGCCCCGGTGACAGTGGTCTACGAGGTCACCGGAGCGGGCGAGGCCGACATCGCGTTCTACGACGCCGAGAGCGACCTGATCCACGTCGACGGAGCGACGTTGCCGTGGCGGATCACCATCCGGACCAGCGGCCAGAGCCGGGTCATGGTGGAGGCGACGTGGTCCGACGACGACGACCGTGAGCGACCGCTCGAGTGCACCGTCACGATCACCGGCGCCGGCAAGCCAGTCGTCAAGAAGATTCAGGGGTACGGGGCGACCAGTTGCACGCCCGCGTGAGGCTGAGCGTGGCCGACCCCGCTTGATCGACACGAGATCAGCGATGTAGCGGTATCAGGATGCCGTCGACACCCCGACATCGGCGATCTCGTGTCGATCAAGCGGCCGTGCGGACGTGGGCGTGGGCGTGGGCGTGGGCGGACGTGGGCGTGGGCGGACGTGGGCGTGGGCGGACGTGAATGAGCCCGACGGGTCTGGGGTTCGGCCCGTAGGTGGCCTTAGGCTGGCGCAGGTGACGAGCACCGATGTCGACCCGCTGGTGGCCCGGATGCGGCCGTTCGGCACGACGATCTTCGCCGAGATGTCCGCCCTCGCCGTGCGCACCGGGGCGGTCAACCTCGGCCAGGGGTTTCCCGACACCGACGGCCCACCGGAGATGTTGGCCGCCGCCGCCGAGGCGTTGCGCGGCGGGCACAACCAGTACCCGCCCGGCCCCGGTATCCCCGCCCTGCGCGCGGCGGTCGCGGCCCACCAGCGACGATTCCAGAACCTCACGTACGACCCGGACGGCGAGATCGTCATCACTGCAGGCGCGACCGAGGCTGTCGCGGCGAGCATCCTCGCGCTCTGCGAACCGGGCGACGAGGTGGTCTGCTTCGAGCCGTACTACGACTCGTACGCTGCCTCGATCGCACTGGCCGGGGCGGTCCGGCGACCGGTGACCCTGCGCCCGACGACCGACGGCGGGTACGCTTTCGACCCGGCGGCGCTTCGCGCGGCGTTCGGCCCGCGCACCCGGTTGGTGCTGCTCAACTCACCGCACAACCCGACCGGCAAGGTCTTCAGCCCGACCGAGTTGGCCATGGTGGCCGACCTGTGCCAGGAGTTCGACGCGTACGCGGTGACCGACGAGGTGTACGAGCACCTGGTGTTCACCGACGCGGCCAGCCCGCACGTGTCGCTGGCGACCCTGCCGGGGATGCGGGAGCGGACGCTGCGCATCTCGTCGGCCGGCAAGACGTTCTCCTGCACGGGCTGGAAGGTCGGTTGGGCGAGCGGTCCGGCGGCGCTGATCTCGGCGGTGGTGCGAGTGAAGCAGTTCCTCACGTACGTCAACGCCGCGCCGCTGCAACCGGCGGTGGCCGTGGCGCTGGCCCTGCCGGACGACTACTACACCGGTTTCCGGGACGGGCTCCAGCAACGGCGTGACCAACTCGTCGACGGTCTCACCGACGCCGGGTTCGACGTGCTCAGCTCGGAGGGGACGTACTTCGTCACCGCCGACATCACCGCCCTCGGCGGCCGGGACGGGGTGGAGTTCTGCCGGTCACTGCCGGAGCGTTGCGGTGTGGTGGCGGTGCCCACGCAGGTCTTCTACGACGACGTCGAGGCCGGCCGGCGGCTGGTCCGCTTCGCCTTCTGCAAGCGTCCCGAGGTGCTGGCCGAGGCGGTCACCCGACTGCACGCGCTGCGGCGGTGACCCGACTGCACACGCTGCGGCGGTGATCCGGCGGCCCGGGAGACTGCCCGGCCCGGGAGACTGCCCGGCCGGGGAGACTGCCCGGCCGGGACGCTGTGGAGCTGATGTCGTAGACGATTCAGCTCCACAGCGTCCAACCGACGTACTACCGGGCAGGGCTGGCGGTGCGGACCTGCTCGGCGATCCGTTCGGCGACCTCGCGGGCGGTCGCCTCGGTGGCGGCCTCGACCATCACGCGTACCAGCGGTTCGGTGCCCGACGGGCGCAGCAGCACGCGGCCGGTCTCACCCAGCTCCGCCTCGGCCCGCTCGACCTCGGCGCGGACGGCGGGCGCGTTGGCGCCGACGGTCCGGTCGCCGACCGGCACGTTGATCAGCACCTGCGGCAGCTTGGTGACCACCGAGGCCAGCTCGGCGAGGGACTGGCCGGTGGCCGCCATCCGGGCCATCAGGTGCAGGCCGGTGAGCACACCGTCGCCGGTGGTGGCGTGCGCGGGCATCACGATGTGACCGCTCTGCTCACCGCCGAGGGCCAGGCCGGAGGCGCGCAGCTCCTCCAGCACGTACCGGTCGCCGACCTTGGTCTCGATCAGCCGGATGCCCTGCGCGGACATCGCGAGCCGTAGCCCGAGGTTGCTCATCACGGTGGCGACGAGAGTGTCCTGCGTGAGCGTGCCGGCCTCGCGCATGGCCAGCGCCAGGATCGCCATGACCTGGTCGCCGTCGACCTCGTCGCCGTCGGCGCTGACCGCCACGATCCGGTCGGCGTCGCCGTCGTGGGCGATGCCCAGGTGGGCGCCGTGTTGGATGACGGCCTCGCGCAGCGCCTCGATGTGGTTGGAGCCGCAGTCGTCGTTGATGTTCAGACCGTCGGGCTCGGCGTTGATCGCGACGACCTCCGCGCCGGCCTCCCGGTAGGCCACGGGAGCGACCTCGCTCGCCGCGCCGTTGGCGCAGTCGACCACGACCTTGATTCCGTCCAGCCGGTGTGGCACGGCGCCGACCAGGTGCTGGACGTAGTGGTCCGCACCGTCGAGCAGGTCGTGCACCCGCCCGACGCCGGCACCGACCGGCCGCTCCCAGGCGGTGGTGCTGTTCGTCTCGACGGCCGCCTCGATCTGCATCTCAATCTCGTCGGGCAGTTTGTGCCCGCCGGCGGCGAAGAGCTTGATCCCGTTGTCCGGCATCGGGTTGTGCGACGCGGAGAGCACCACGCCGAGGTCGGCCTTGGCCTCGGCGGTGAGGAACGCCACCGCCGGGGTGGGCAGCACGCCGACCCGCACCACATTGGCGCCGGCGCTGGTCAGGCCGGCCACCACGGCGGCCTCCAGCATCTCGCCGCTGGCCCGGGTGTCTCGACCGACGACGGCGAGTGGCGGGTGGCTGCGGTCCGTCTCGGCGAGTGTGTGCGCGGCGGCGACGGCGAGCGCCATCGCCAACTCGGGGGTGAGATCCGCGTTTGCCCGCCCGCGTACGCCGTCCGTGCCGAACAACCGACCCATACCCGCCAACCTCCGATTGAGCACAACAAGTGAGGAGAAAGCGGAACGGCCGACCCACCTCCCCGATCGGGGAGGCGGACCGGCCGTCCGTCAGAAGTACAACGCGCTGGGAAAGATCAGCGCTTCGAGTACTGGGGAGCCTTACGGGCCTTCTTGAGGCCGTACTTCTTGCTCTCCTTGACCCGGGCGTCCCGGGTGAGGAAGCCGGCCTTCTTCAGGGCCGGGCGGTCGTCGGGCTCGCTGACGATCAGCGCACGCGCGATGGCCAGCCGCAGCGCACCGGCCTGGCCGGTGGTGCCGCCGCCACGCAGGTTGGCGATGACGTCGAACGCCTCGGGCTTCTCGGCGGTGACCAGCGGGTCCTTGATGAGCTGCTGGTGCACCTTGCTCGGGAAGTAGGCCTCGAGGTCGCGGCCGTTGCAGGTGATCTTGCCGGTGCCCGGGACGATGCGGACCCGGACGATGGCCTCCTTGCGCCGACCCACGGTCTGGATCGGGCGGTCACCACGCGGCGCACGGGCGACGGGCGCCGGCGCCTCGGTGACCTCGGGGGCGACCTCGGTCTCGGTGATGTCGGTCATGCTGATTCCTTCGCCCGCGCTCACTGCGCGATCTGCTTGATCTCGAACGGCACCGGCTGCTGCGCGAGGTGCGGGTGCTCGGCACCGGCGTAGACCTTCAGCTTCTTGATCAGCTGACGGCCGAGCTTGTTGTGCGGGAGCATCCCCTTCACCGCGAGCTCGATGGCCCGCTCGGGGCGCTTGGTCAGCAGCTCGTCGTAGCCGACCTGCTTCAGACCACCCGGGTAACCGGAGTGGCGGTAAGCAACCTTGGTGTGGCGCTTGTTGCCGGTCAGCGCAACCTTGCCCGCGTTCACGATGACGACGAAGTCGCCCGTGTCGACGTGCGGCGCGAAAGTCGGCTTGTGCTTACCACGCAGCAACGTGGCGGCGTGGGTGGCCAGGCGGCCCAGCACGACATCAGAGGCGTCGATGACGTGCCACTGACGCTCGATCTCACCCGGCTTCGGGCTGTACGTACGCACAGGTCTACCTTGTCTCGTCGTCGGTCTGGGGTCGCGCGCCGAGGTGACCAGATCTTGCAGGCCGGACCAGCGCGCACGAACGACCAAGCGTACCTGATGGGGCACGCCTCTGGATGTCGTACAACAGCAGGCAACGATACCCGGCGCCCGGTACGCAGGTCAAAACGGGGGTACGGTCCCCCGCGCCGACCCGCCGTCCGTGGCCCAGCTCACACGTTGGCCAGCCGATTGGCGCGGGGCCGCAGGTAGACCACCCAGGTGATCGCGAAGCACAACGCGTACCAGCCGATGAAGGCCAGATAGGCGGCGTCGGCGTTGCCGGAGCCGAGGAACGACTGACGGAACGAGATGTTGACCAGCACCCCACCGGACGCGCCGACGGCACCCGCGATGCCGATCAACGAGCCGGTCATCCGCCGCGCCCACCGGGCGGCCGCCTCCGGGTCGCGGCGACCGGTGGCCACCGCGCCCGCCGCCCGGGCCCGGAAGATCGCCGGGATCATCTTGTAGGTGGACCCGTTGCCGATGCCGGAGAAGACGAAGAGGGCGATGAACCCGGCCAGGTAGAGCCCGAACGAGCGTTCCCGGGCCGCGTACAGCACGGTGCCCGCGCCGGCCGCCATCGCGACGAAGTTCCAGAAGGTCACCCGGGCTCCGCCCAGCCGGTCGGCCAGGTGCCCGCCCAGCGGCCGGATCAGCGAGCCGACCAGCGGCCCGAGGAAGGTCAGCCAGGCGGCGTCGACCGGGGTGGGGAACCGCTCGGCGAACTGGAGTTGGAGCACCTGCCCGAAGGCGAAGCCGAAGCCGATGAACGAGCCGAAGGTGCCGATGTAGAGCACTGACATGACCCAGGTGTGCGGATCGCGGGCCGCCTCGCGCAGCGCGCCGGGCTCGTTGCGCGCACCGGGCACGGTGTCCAACCACCGGGCCGCCGCCAGCGCCGCCAGCACGATCAGCGGCAGGTAGACCGCCGGGACCAGCCGGGGGTACGCGGCACCGGCGGTGGCGAGGACCGCCAGGCCGACCAGTTGCACTGCGGGTACGCCCAGGTTGCCGCCGCCCGCGTTGAGCCCGAGGGCCCGACCCTTGAGCCGCTCCGGGTAGAACAGGTTGATGTTCGCCATCGAGGAGGCGAAGTTGCCCCCGCCCACGCCGGTCAGGCAGGCGAGCACCATCAGGGTGGAGTAGGACACCCCGGGTTCCAGCAGCACCGTCATCGGCACCGTGGGCACCAGCAGCATGAGGGCGCTGATGATCGTCCAACGCCGCCCGCCGAAGCGGGCCACCGCCAGCGTGTACGGCAGCCGCAGCACCGCTCCCAGCGCGGCGGGCACGGCGGTGAGCAGGAACTTCCCGGCCGGGTCGATGCCGTAGGCCGGGCCGAGGAAGAGCACGGTGACCGACCAGAGGCTCCACACCGAGAAGCCGACGTGCTCGGCGAAGATCGATACCCAGAGGTTGCGCCGGGCGATCGGCGCGCCGGTCACCCGCCAGAAGTCGGGGTCCTCGGGGCGCCAGTCGTCGAGCCGGCGCGCACGGCCGGTGGTGGCCGCTGGCCGGGCGGTGACTGCGGTGCTGGTGAGCGTGCTCACGGCGGCTCCTCCTCGTCGGTGTGACGAGGAGGAACGCTAGGAACGCCCGGTTTCCTGGCAGTGCCCGTCGCGGGTCGGCCCGGAAACGTGGACCGCACCACGGGTCGGCGGCGGTGGTGAGGTGCCGCTCAGAGTTGCTGGAGGATGCGTAGCGCGCGGCCGACCCGGTGCATGGTGTCGGTGTCGGCGACGTCCACGCATTCGGTGAACCACTTCTTCATCGGCGAGGAGATGCGGTCGGGCATCACCACGTACCGGCCCATCGAGACGGCGAGCGGCGAGTCGCGCAGCAGCGACTCCTCGACCACCTCGACCACGATCACGATGGGCACGTCGGTGGAGTTGTAGACGTCCGAGCTGACCACGAGCCCGAGGCGTTCCCGGGCGCCCTCGATGCGCCAGACCTCTCCCCTACGCAGCACGCGGCCGGCCGCCGGAGAGCAGGTCGTTGACCATGCCCGCCTCGCGGGCGTCGGCGAGGGCGGCGGACTCCAGGTCCAGACCGGCTCGGCCCACGGCGGCGGCGTGCGCGGTGAAGACCTCGCGCAGCGCCTTCTCCCGGGCGGCCTGGTCCATCCACGCGGAGAGCGACAGGCCCTCGCGCTTCGCGAACCGCCGGGCCTCCTCGATCGTCTCGTCGGTGAACGACAGAGTCACCTTGGCAGTCATGCCGAGCAGATTACCCATAGGTATGACCGCCAGTCATCCGTGCGTTCGCCGGCTCACCCTCCGACGTCGAAACACCCATACCGGTTGTCGTCACGCGGCGCGACCGCCGAACACCGCGAAACGCCACTCCTTGAAGTAGCAGTCGACGTCGACCAGGCCGGCCTCGGCGAGCCACCGACACTGGTCGGCCACTGTCGCCGGCCGATCGTGGCGCATCCGGCCGCGGGAGGCGGCGATCTCCTCTGGGGACGCGCCCAGTTCGGTGATCTGCTCCATCCACACCTCGTCGTAGCGCCGGTCCAGCTCCGGGGTCGGGCCGGCGACCTGCTCGGCGTTGACGAACACCCCACCCGGCGCCAGCGCCGCGGCGGCCCGCCGGTAGAGCACGCGCTTGCCGGCGTCGTCCAGGTGGTGGATCGCCAGCGCGCTGACCACCGCGTCGTACCGCCCGGGCGGCAGCTCGTCGGCCAGGTCGGCGTGGACCGTCAGGTGTGGCACGGACCGCGCGTCCAACTGGTCGGTGGCGCGGGCGAGCATCGCCGGCGCCCCGTCCACCAGGGTCAGCCGGACCCCGGGCACCGCCGTGGCGAGCAGCAACGAGAGCAGGCCGGTGCCCGCGCCCAGATCCAACACCTCCGGGGTACGCCCGGCGGCGAGCGCGGCCCGCAACGGCGGCGCGGCCACCCGGACGGCGGTGCCGTAGAAGCTGTCGAAGCAGGGCACCAACCGCCTGCGGGCCTCGTCGTAGGTGCCGGCCACCGCGTCGAAGACGTCCGTCACGCTCATCGCGCTCTCCCAAATTTTGAGACAGATTTCCCACATTATAAGCGGCGCACGGTGGGCGGACCTTATCCTCGACACACGAAAAGCCCCCGGTTCCGTGGGACCTCCAGGACACCGGGGGCGGTTGGTGCTGCGCTGTCAGCCGACGGGGCCGATCACCTTCGCCAGGTCGACGAAGCCGGCCCATGCCGCCGGTTCGAAGGTCAGCGTCCCCCCGTCGCGGTCTTTGGTGTCGCGGACGAGGACGACGCCGGGGAGGTTGTCAGCGACCTCGACGCACGAGCCTCCGTTGTTTCCGCTCTTTGTGCTCTTACGCCACAGCGCGCCGGTCAGGTCCATGATCCCGCTGCTTTCCTGATCAGGTCGAGGGACTGTTGGCGGGAAAGAGCTTCACTTCTGATGCGTTCCCACCTGTGATTGAGCGTAGCAACGTCCGCAGCTCCATTAAGGATCTGCGCCCGCACCTGGCTGTCGATATGCGCGACCTGCCCGCCGTCAGGTAGCTCGGCCACGATGAACCCCCCGCCAAGGCCCGGATACATCCCGACGTCCTGTGGCACTACGAGCACCTGAACAGCGGGCAGCGCCGCGCATTGCGCAAGGTGGGCGACCTGCTCACGCATCAATGACCTGTCGTCATACGCCGATTGGTACAGGACCAGTTCGTGAACGACTGCGACCAGAAGGGGTGGACGTTCGCGGCGAAGGATGGCCTGTCGGTCGATGCGGGAGGCGACCACATCGTCAACTTCGTCAAGCGTCAACGCTTCGCCCGTCAACGTCGCCCGCGCATACGCATCGGTCTGCAAAAGGCCGGGCACCCAGGTGTGCTCGAACCACCGGATCGCAACGGCTTCGCGTTCCCAGTCGACCCACTCGCGCAGCCATTGCGGCTCGCGCCGCTTGAGGACATCCGGCCAGAGGTCCCCAACGTCCCTCCCAAGGAGCGCAGCCAGCTTTGCCCGCCGACGGGGCTGCGGCACGCGTCCCGGGCTTATCCACCGCGCTGCCGTCTTCGGATCCACCCCCGTCTGAGCTGCAAGACTCTCGGCTGTCTCACCAGCTTCGGCCATGGCCACTTGAAGTGCATGATTCATCCTGCCTCCACGATGAACGTCCCGAACGTCCCCGGGAATAGAGCTACGTCGTGTACTGATCCCATCGCTCTCGGCAATGTAGCTGGCAGGCGGCGCGGCCGGTAGGGACCCGAGACCCGGCGGACGCGTTCGTGTCGGGGCCGCCCCTGGCCTGCCACAGATCTTGGACAGTTTCCGTTCTCGCGTAACGGAAACTGTCCAAGATCTCCGTGGGTGAGCACACGGGGCGGCCCCTTCCCACAGTGACGACAAGGGGAGAGAGCGCAGTGCCGGATGAGCCGCACCATCGGAGACCCGAGCCGAAGCCCACGCCACGGAGGCCGCACACGGGCGACGTCCTGTACCTGACCCGCACGGCGAGTGTGCAGTTCATGCGCCCGATCGTCGTTCGGGTCATCCGCGTTCTCGACTGGCCGACGTACGACGGGTGGCTGTGGCTCGACGGTTACGAGCTGTCCGCCAAGGGTGCTGCGGTCGCGCGCCGGACCCTGTTCGTGATGTCGGCGGGCTTGATCTGGCCGGACACACCCGCCCCGGCGGCCCTACCGTCAACCATCCGCACTCCCGCCAGGCGAGGTCCGGTGAGTGTTCGATGAGCCGCCGACCTCGCCCGCACCAGCCGATGCGCCCGGCGTGGCTCTGCCGTAACTGCGCGGCGCCCTGGCCGTGTGCGCCGGCTCAGCTTCACCTCGCGACCGAGTTCTACGGCCATTCGATCGCTCTTGCGTTCTACCTGGCGGCGAACATGCAGGACGCGGTTCACGACCTGTACTCCCTGGGCGTTCAGCCTGACCCGCGGGCACTCCACGCCCGATTCCTCGGCTGGTTGTCACTGACCCGCCGACCGCAGCGCTACGACGGGCGCTGATCGCCTGCGGGGTGACGTGCGCTGCCGCTTTGGAGCTGATGTCGCAGACGAGTCAATCGCCGATGTCGCAAACGATTCAGCTCCAAAGGCTCCGACTCGCACCCTCCGACGCGCTCGCACCCTCCGACGCGCTCGCACCCACCGACGCGCTCGCACCCACCGACGCGCTCGCACCCTCCGACGCGTTCGCTGCCCCGGTGCGGTGTGAGCCCCACTTGACAGGACCGAAACAGAAGGGACCCGGACCGGAAACCGCTCAGCGGCACGCTTTCCCGACATGACAGACGGTGCACGGTCGGCAACTCGACCGGGGTCCACGCCCCGGGAGGTGGCGACGCACTGCCCGTACTGCGCCTTGCAGTGCGGCATGACGCTGCGCGAGGACGACACCGGGGTGACGGTCCACCCCCGCCAGTTTCCCACCAACCGGGGCGGGCTCTGCCAGAAGGGTTGGACCGCCGCCGAGCTGCTCGACCACCCGGAGCGGCTGACCACCCCGCTCCTGCGCGACCCGGCCAGCGGCGAGCTGCGCCCGGTGAGCTGGGACGCCGCGCTCGACCGGATCGTCACCGGCATCCGCGCGATCCAGGACGACGCCGGCCCGGACGCGGTCGCCGTCTTCGGCGGCGGCGGCCTCACCAACGAGAAGGCGTACGCGTTGGGCAAGTTCGCCCGGATCGGGCTGCGCACCCGGCACATCGACTACAACGGACGGTTCTGCATGTCCTCGGCGGCGGCCGCCGGGATGCGCGCCTTCGGCATCGACCGGGGGCTGCCGTTCCCGCTCGCCGACCTGGGTCGGGCTGACACGCTGCTGCTGGTCGGGGCCAACCCGGCGGAGACGATGCCACCGCTGGTGCGCTGGCTCACCGAGCAGCGCCGCAACGGCGGACAGTTGATCGTCGTTGACCCCCGGGTCACCGCGACCGCCCGGCAGGCCGACCTGCACCTGCAACCGCTGCCCGGCACCGACCTCGCGGTGGCCAACGCGCTGCTGCACATCGCGCTCACCGAGGGGTGGGTCGACCGCACCTACGTGGCCGAGCGCACCAGTGGTTTCGAGGCGGTCCGCCGGACCGTCGCCGCCTGGTGGCCCGCCCGCGCGGAACAGCTCTCCGGGGTGCCGGTGGCCGACCTGGAGGCCACCGCCCGCGCGTTGGGCACCGGCGGACGCGTGATCATCCTGACCGCGCGCGGCGCCGAGCAGCACGCGAAGGGCGTCGACACCGTCACCGCGTACGTCAATCTGGCTCTTGCCCTCGGCCTGCCCGGCCGGGACGGTTCGGGGTACGGCTGCCTCACCGGCCAGGGCAACGGCCAGGGCGGGCGGGAGCACGGGCAGAAGGCCGACCAGCTCCCCGGTTACCGGAAGATCGACGATCCGGCGGCCCGGGAGCACGTCGCAGGGGTCTGGGGAGTGCCGGCCGACGACCTGCCCGGCCCCGGTGTGCCGGCCTACCAACTGCTCGACTCGCTGGGCACTCCGGACGGCCCCCGCGGGTTGCTGGTCTTCGGCTCCAACCCGGTGGTCTCGGCACCCCGGGCGGCCCGGATCGAGGGCCGGCTGCGCGACCTCGACCTGCTGGTCGTCGCCGACCTGCTGCTCTCCGAGACGGCAGCGCTGGCCGACGTGGTGCTGCCCACCGCGCAGTGGGCCGAGGAGGACGGCACGATGACCAACCTGGAGGGTCGGGTGCTGCGTCGTCGCGCGCTGCGCAACCCCCCACCGGGCGTGCGCACCGACCTGGCCATCATCTCCGACCTGGCGACGCGGCTCGCCGCCGCCGAAACACCGACCACCGAAGCGCCCGCCGCCGAACCGGCAAGCACCACGGCGGCAAGCACCACGGCGACATCCGCCGCAACGGCAAGCGCGCGACCGGAGGCCGTTGCGGCTGCCCGGTTCCCGGCCGACCCGGCCGCCGTCTTCGCCGAGCTGCGTCGTGCCTCCGCCGGTGGGGCGGCCGACTACGCCGGAATCAGTTGGGCGCGGATCGACGACCAGGACGGCGTCTACTGGCCCTGCCGCACCGAGGACGGGCCGGACACGCCACGGCTCTTCGCCGAGGAGTTCGCGACCCCGGACGGACGGGCCCGGTTCCACAGCGTCGACCATCGGCCCGCCGCCGAGGAGGTCTGCGCGACGTACCCGCTGCACTTCACCACCGGCCGGGTGCTGACGCAGTACCAGTCGGGCACCCAGACCCGCCGGGTACCGGCGCTGCGGCGGGCCGCCCCGGAGGCGTTCGTCGAGTTGCACCCCGATCTGGCCGCCCGACTGGGCATCGACGACGGCGACCCGGTGAAGGTCACCTCGCGCCGGGGCGAGTTGTGCGCGCCGGCCCGGCTCAGCGTCGGGATCCGACCGGACACGGTGTTCGCCCCGTTCCACTACGCCGGGGCGGGACGGGCCAACTCGGTGACCAACGACGCGGTCGACCCGATCTCCGGGATGCCCGAGTTCAAGATCTGCGCGGTACGGGTGGAGAAGGCATGACCGGCCGGGTGGTGATCGTGGGCAACGGCATGGCGGGCGCCCGCCTCGCGGGCGAACTGCACGCCCGGGAGGGGGACCGGAAGGTCACCGTGCTCGGGGCGGAGCCGCACCGCGCGTACAACCGGATCCTGCTCTCCACCCTGCTGGCCGGACGCATCGGCGAGCCGGACGTGGAGCTGACCGAGGCCGCCGGGCACGGCATCGACCTGCGCACCGGCGTACCGGTGACCGCCATCGACAGGTCCGCGCGGGAGGTCCACACCGACGGCGGCGACCGCATCTCCTACGACCACCTGGTGCTCGCCACCGGCGCGCGGGCGGTGGTGCCGCCACTGCCCGGCCTCGATCCGGCGGACCTCCCGGAACGGGTGGTCCCCTTCCGGACCCTGGACGACTGCCGGCGGATCCTCGCCGCGGCGGACGGCGCACGCAGCGCCCTGGTGCTGGGCGGCGGTCTGCTCGGTCTGGAGGCCGCCCGGGGCCTGGCCAGCCGGGGGTTGACCACCACTGTGGTGCACCCGAGGGAGCACCTGATGGAACGGCAACTCGACCCGGCGGCCGGTGCCGTGCTCGCCGGCACGCTCGCCGGATTCGGCGTCACCGTGCAGCTCGCGGTGCCGGCGACCGGCGTGGCCGCCGACGCCGACGGCGTCCGCCTCGACCTGGCCGACGGCCGGACGTTGCGCGCCGACCTGCTGGTCCTCTCCTGCGGGGTACGCCCGGACACCGCCCTGGCGCGGGCCGCCGGGCTGACGGTCCGGCGCGGGGTGGTGGTGGACGACCGGCTCCGCACCGACGACCGCTCCATCTCGGCGATCGGCGACTGCGCCGAGCACGACGGTGTGCTCAGTGGGCTGGTCGCGCCAGCCTGGGCCCAGGCGCGGGTGCTCGCGGACGTGCTGACCGGGACGGACCCGTTGGCGCGGTACCGGCCCCAGCCGGTGGTGACCCGGCTCAAGGCCGCCGGGATCGACCTAGCCTCGATGGGTGACCCGGTCAGCGGCGGGCCGGGCGAGGAGCTGACCTTCACCGACCCGGCCCGGGGCACGTACGCCCGGTTGCGGATCCGCGACGAGCGGCTGGTCGGCGCGATCCTGCTCGGCGACAACCCGGCCGTCGGGACAGTGATCCAGCTCTTCGACCGTGGTCACCCGGTCCCGGCCGACCGGCGTGCACTCCTGTTGGGCCGGGCCCTGGGCACGGCCGGCGCGACCCCGGCCGCCTCACCGGCGCTGATGCCGGACGCGGCCACTGTCTGCCAGTGCAACACGGTGAGTAAGGGCGCGCTCGTACGCAGTTGGCGCTCCGGAGCCCGGACCGTCGACGCGGTCGTGGCGGCGACCCGGGCCGGCACCGGCTGCGGCGGGTGCCGGGACGCGGTGGGCGGCATCGTCGACTGGCTGAGCCAGGCGGAATCGGTGGAGGTGACGCGATGAACGGCGGCGATCTGGTCGTCATCGGCAACGGCATGGTCGGGCAGCGCTTCGTCGACGCGCTGCGCGCTCGCGACCCGGAGGGTCGCTGGCGGGTGACGGTGCTGGCCGAGGAACGACGCCCGGCGTACGACCGGGTGCGGCTCTCGGCGTACTTCGACGGGGTGAGCGAGAGCGAACTCAACCTGTACACGGCGCACGACGGGCTGCGGCTGCGGCTGGGCGAACCGGCCACCGCCATCGACCGGGAGCGGCGGGTGGTGACCACCGACGTCGGCGAGTACCCGTACGACGCGTTGGTGCTGGCCACCGGGTCGTACGCGTTCGTGCCGCCGGTGCCCGGGGCGGAGCTGCCCGGGGTCTTCGTCTACCGGACGCTCGACGATCTGGCGGCGATCCGGTCGTACGCGCAGGGCCGGCGGGTCGGCGCGGTGATCGGTGGCGGGCTGCTCGGGTTGGAGGCGGCGAACGCGTTGCGGCTGCTCGGCCTGAGCACCGACGTGGTCGAGTTCGCGCCCCGGCTGATGCCGGTGCAGGTGGACCAGGCCGGCGGCGCGATGCTGCGGCGCTACGTCGACGAGTTGGGCGTACGGACCCATCTCGGGGTCGCGACCAGCGCGATCCGACCGGGCCCGGACGGCGCGGTGGCCGCGCTGGAGCTGTCCGACGGCGGCACGATCGACGCCGAGCTGGTGGTGGTCGCCGCCGGCATCCGGCCCCGGGACCAGCTCGCCCGGGACGCCGACCTGCCACTGGGCCCGCGCGGCGGGGTGCTCGTCGACGAGACCTGCCGCAGCGCCGACGAGCGGATCTGGGCGATCGGTGAGTGCGCGGCGGTCGACGGCACCTGTCACGGCCTGGTGGCGCCGGGGTACGCGACGGCCGAGGTGGTCGCCGACCGGCTGGTCGGCGGCGCGGCGACGTTCCCGGGCGCGGACACCGCGACCAAGCTCAAGCTGCTCGGGGTGGACGTGGCCTCGTTCGGCGACGCCCACGGGGTGACCCCCGGTTGCCTGGACGTCACCTTCACCGACCCGGCCACCCGGGTGTACGCGAAGCTGGTCCTCTCCGACGACGCGCACACCCTGCTCGGCGGCGTGCTGGTCGGTGATGCCAGCGCGTACCCGACGTTACGGGCCAGTGTGGGCGGCCCGTTACCGGCGGCGCCGCTGGCGCTGCTCGCCCCGGACGGCGGCGGGGCGGACGCCGGGGCCCTGCCCGCAGAGGCGCAGGTCTGCTCCTGCAACGCGGTGACCCGGGGCGACGTGGACGCCGCCATCGCCGGCGGCTGCGCGGACGTGCCGGCGTTGAAGGCGTGCACCCGGGCCGGCACGAGCTGCGGTTCCTGCGTGCCGATGTTGAAGCAGCTCCTGGACGCGGCCGGGGTGGAGCAGTCCAGCGCGCTCTGCGAGCACTTCGACGTCAGTCGCCGGGAGCTGTTCGAGATCGTCCGCGTACGCGGCATCCGCACCTTCTCCCGGCTGGTCGCCGAGCACGGTCGGGGGCGCGGCTGCGACATCTGCAAGCCGGTCGTGGCGTCGATCCTCGCGTCGCTGGGCAGCGGGCACGTGCTCGACGGTGAGCAGGCGTCGTTGCAGGACACCAACGACCACTTCCTCGCCAACCTGCAACGCGACGGCAGCTACTCGGTGGTGCCGCGCATCCCGGGTGGCGAGATCACCCCGGAGAAGCTCATCGTGATCGGTGAGGTCGCCCGGGACTTCCAGCTCTACACGAAGATCACCGGCGGGCAGCGCATCGACCTGTTCGGGGCGCGGGTCGAGCAGTTGCCGCAGATCTGGCGACGACTGGTGGACGCCGGTTTCGAGTCCGGTCACGCGTACGGCAAGGCGCTGCGGACGGTGAAGTCCTGTGTCGGCGAGACCTGGTGCCGCTACGGCGTACAGGACTCGGTGGGGTTGGCCGTCGCCCTGGAGCTGCGCTACCGGGGGCTACGCGCCCCGCACAAGCTCAAGTCGGCGGTCTCCGGCTGCGCCCGCGAGTGCGCGGAGGCCCGGAGCAAGGACTTCGGCATCATCGCCACCGAGACCGGCTGGAATCTCTACGTCGGTGGCAACGGGGGCTTCCGGCCCCGGCACGCCGACCTGTTCGCCACTGATCTGTCGACAGAAACGCTGATCCGACTGATCGACAGATTCTTGATCTATTACATCCGCACGGCCGACCGGCTGCAACGCACCGCCGGCTGGATCGAGGCGATGGACGGCGGCCTGGACCACCTGCGCTCGGTGATCGTGGACGACTCGCTCGGGCTCTGCGCCGAACTGGACGCGGCGATGGCCCAGCACGTGTCGTCGTACTCCGACGAGTGGCGCGACGTGCTCGACGACCCGGACCGGCTACGCCGCTACACCTCCTTCGTCAACGCCCCTGACGTACCGGACCCGTCGATCACCTTCACCCAGGAACGCGGCCAGCCGGTGCCCGTACGCGACCAACCCCCGACCGGATCCGAGCCGACAGGCCGTCGGCAGCCGGTCACCCTCGGCCTACCGGAGGTACGGCGATGACCCAGACCCTGACGCGCACCTGGACCACCGTCTGCCGGCTCGACCGGTTGGAACCGGACCGGGGGGTCGCCGCCCTGGTCGACGGCGCACAGATCGCGCTGTTCCGGACGGCGGACGGGCTGTTCGCGATCGACAACCGCGATCCGGTCTCCGGGGCGTACGTGCTGTCCCGGGGCATCGTCGGCAGCCGCGGCGGAGTGCCGACGGTCGCCTCGCCGCTGCACAAGCAGGTGTACGACCTGCGCAGCGGGCACTGCCTCGACCTGCCCGGGGTGGCCGTGGCCCGGCACGACGCACGGTGCCGCGACGGTCTGGTCGAGGTGCGGCTGCGACAGGAGGGTTGATGCGGGAGGAACTGGCGGGCTTCACCATCGGGGTGACCGCCGACCGGCGGCGCGACGAGTTGGCCGCGTTGCTCGAACGGCGGGGCGCGCGGGTCGTGCTCGCTCCGGCGCTGCGGATCGTGCCGCTCTCCGACGACACCGAGCTGCGCGAGGCGACGCGTGCCTGCCTCGACCAACCGCCGGACATCCTGATGGCCAACACCGGCATCGGCATGCGGGGGTGGCTGGAGGCGGCCGAGGGCTGGGGGCTGGGCGAGCCACTGCGTTCGGTGTTGAACAGCTCGTACGTGGTGGCCCGCGGCCCGAAGGCGCGCGGCGCGATCCGTGCGGCCGGACTGCACGACCAGTGGTCGCCGGCCTCGGAGAGCTGCGACGAGGTGGTGGACCACCTGCGTCGCCGGGGCGTGGCCGGGCAGGTGATCGCCATGCAGTTGCACGGTGAGCGGCAGCCCGACTGCACGATGGCACTGGAGGCGGCCGGCGCGACGGTGATCGAGGTGCCGGTCTACCGCTGGGCTCCGCCGACCGATCCGGCACCGCTGCACCGGTTGATCGACCTGATCGCCGGCCGGCTGGTGGACGCTGTCACCTTCACCTCGGCGCCGGCTGCCGAGGCGCTGCTGCGGGCAGCCGGGGACCGTACCGACGCGCTACTCTCCGCGTTCCGCAGCGACGTGCTCGCCAGCTGTGTCGGCGCGGTGACCGCCGAACCGCTGCTCCGACGCGGGGTGCCGGTGAGCGCGCCGGGTCGGGCCCGGCTCGGGGCCCTGGTGCGGACCATCGTCGACGAGCTGCCCCGCCGGACCGTGACGTTCAAGGCCGGCGGGCACCTGCTGACGCTGCGCGGGCACGCCGCCGTGATCGACGGCGAGTTGCGGCCACTCGCCCCCGCCCCGATGGCGGTGCTACGGGCCCTGGCCCAGTCTCCCGGTCGGGTGCTGTCCCGCACGGCGTTGCTGCGCACGCTGCCCCGAGGGGCGGACGAGCACGCGGTGGAGATGGCCGTCGCCCGCCTGCGGGCCGGCCTGCACGCGCCCCGGGTGGTGCAGACCGTCGTGAAGCGCGGCTACCGCCTCCGGGTGGACTGACGCGTCGCGGCCAGCCGGTGCACACCGGCCGGCCGGGACACGACAGGTCAGCCGACCGGCGCGGCGAAGCCCCGGCCGTGCTCCGCCTCGAGGCGCAGCATGGCGTGCTCGACCACCGTCACCAGCACCTGCTTGACCGACTCCCGGTGCCGGGCGTCCGTCATCACCAGCGGCACCTGCGGGGAGATGGCCAGTGCCTCGCGGACCTCCTCCAGCTCGTACTGGGGAGCGCCGTCGAACCGGTTCAGAGCCACCACGTACGGCAGTTTGCGGTTCTCGAAGTAGTCCAGCGGGGCGAACGCGTCGGTGATCCGGCGGGTGTCCACCAGCACGGCGGCACCCACCGCACCTCGGATGATCTCGTCCCACATGAACCAGAACCGGGTCTGACCGGGTGTACCGAAGAGGTACAGGATCAGGTCCTGGGCCATGGTGATACGGCCGAAGTCCATGGCGACCGTGGTGGTCTCCTTGCCCGGCACCTTGGACGGGTCGTCGATACCGACGCCCGCCGCGGTCATCAACGCCTCGGTGGTCAGCGGTGTGATCTCGGAGATCGCCCCGACCAGTGTCGTCTTACCGACGCCGAAGCCGCCCGCGACGACGATCTTCGCGGAGACGATTCCCCGGCCCGGCCGCCCCCCAGCGGGGTCATAGCCTGCGAAGTCCACTTAGCACCCTTCCAAGCAGTTCCATCCGCTCCTCGAACCCCTCGGCGGGAGCAGCAGTGTGTAACGTCAGCAGGCTCTCGGCCACCATGTCGGCGACCAACACCCGGGCGACGCCCAGCGGCATCCGGGTGTACGCGGCGATCTCCGCCAGCGACTGTGCTCGGCCCTCACAGACCGTGGCGATGCGGTGCTTGTCGTGCCCGGCGAAGCGGGACTCGGCGACCTGGGTGAGAGAGGCGGTGAGGACGGCCTCGAGGGCGATGTCCTGCCGGGGCTCGGTACGACCACGGGTGACCGCGTACGGGCGCACCAACGCCCCACGCGGATCAACACGCCGTTGGTCCATCCCCGATCACCTCCTCGTCCCCCGTGGAGTCGGCGGGCGCCGGCTCCGGTCTCTGGCTCGGCGCGCCGATCGCGCGCCGACTGCTGCTGCTAGGAACGCACCGCGTCCCGCGGCAGCGGCACCAGTGCGGCACCCACCCGCTCGACCAGCAGCGCCATCTCGTAGCCCACCTGGCCCACGTCACAGCTCCGGGCGGCCAGCACGGCCATCGACGAACCGTCGCTGATCGACATCAGGAAGAGGTACCCGCTGTCCATCTCGATGACTGTCTGCAACACCCCGCCCGCGCTGAACATCCGGGCCGCGCCCTCGGTCAGGCTCACCACGCCGGAGGTGATCGCGGCAAGCTGGTCGGCCCGGTCCGCTGGAAGATCCCGGGAGGACGCGAGCAGCAGCCCGTCGGCGGACACCGCCACCACGTGGGCGATACCCGCCACGCTGTCGGCGAAGTTGGTGAGCAGCCAACCCATGTCCTGCATGGCAGCTGGCCTGTTCATCGGCTCTCCTTGGTCGAGGTGCTGTTCAGGTCCGTTCCGGCCGACCGGCCGCGCTGCACGCCGCGGTGGTAGGCCGACAGCAGACCACGTACTTCATCCGGGGTCCGTCGGCTGCGGTCCCGGCCGCTCTTCGGTTCGATGCCGCCCGGCACGAGCTGTGCCTGTGGCACCCGCTTGGGCAACCCGGACCGGGTGGTCCCGGCCGGGGCCGGCTCGGCGGCCCGACTGGCCCGCGACCAGCCCTCGTCCGCCGCCGTCCGCCAGGCCGCCGGGTCCGCCGACGGCGCGCTGGGCGCGGCGGCCGGCTGGGCAGCCGGAGGCGGCGTGTACGACGGGGGGGCCGAGGGGGGCGTGCCGAGCCCGCCCGTGGTCGCGCCGCCGAGACCGCCGCCGCCCGAAGCGGGAGCACCATCGGTGTTGGCCGTTCCCGGGGTACGGGTCGGTAGTTTCGGCCGGGCCGGCGCGGCGGCCGGGACGGGAGCGGCAGCCGGCACGGGAGCGGCAGCCGGCCGGGCGTCGCCGCGCGTACGCGGACCGGCGTCGGTCGACGCTGCCATGGTCGGCGGCGGCTCGTCGAAGTTCGGCCGGGTGAAGATCGCGGTGGCGTCGTCGCCGTGCGACCGGAACCAGACCGCCTCCATCTCCCGGAAGATCGGCGCTTCGGCGGGGAAGTCCGGGCGGGTGCTGACCGGCGCGGCCGGCACCGACGGGGCGGCGGGCGGTGCCACCGCGCCGGATCCGGCGACCGGCCCGATCGGCAGGCCCGGGTTGGCGGCGCGCCCGTCCTCGGCGTCCGAGGTCGAGCCGCGTCGGGGCAGCGGGTCGATGGTCGGGTAGGCCACCGTGGGGCTGCCCGTCGACGCGCCCAGCCCGTTGCCGTACGAGGGCCGCGCCGGCGGGAGAGGCGCCACGGGCGCCGGGGCTCCGGGTGCCGGCGGCATCGTCGAGCGCGTGCCGGCGTACCCGCCCGCCTGCACCGCCGGGCTGGTGTCCCGCGAGTCCAGTGGGGACTGCCACTGCGGGGCTGCCGGCGCGGTGGTCCGCCACTGGTCCGGCAGCGTCGCCGCCGAGGTCGCGGCACCGGCGAACTGCTCGGCGTGACCGGCCGGCGTGAGCGGTGCCTGCTCGACGGCCATCGGCTGACGCGGGCGGGTGAGCGCCTGGTCGCGCCCACGGCTGTTGGGCAGCACGACAGTGGCGGCGGGCAACGTCACCTGGGCGACGGTGCCGCCCTCCACGTTGCGACGCAGCTCCACCCGGATGTTGTAGCGGGAGGCGAGCCTGCTGACCACGGCCAGACCCATCAACCGGAACGCGGCGACGTCGACGCTCGGCGGGGCGGCCAGCCGGCGGTTGAGCGAGTCGAGTTGCTCGTCGGTGAGGCCGAGCCCGCGATCCTCGATCTGGATGAGGACGTAGTCACGGATCCGGCGACCGTCGGCGACCACCGTGGTGTTCGGCGGCGAGAACCGGGTGGCGTTGTCGAGAAGCTCGGCGACAAGGCGTACCACGTCGTTGACCGCGTGCGCGGCCACCGAGATGTCGGTGTCCACGGTGCCGAACTCGATGCGGTTGTACAGCTCCACCTCGGACTGCGCGGCCCGCAGGACGTCGACCACCAGGGCGTCGTCGCGACGCGGTACGGCGGAGTCGGCACCGGCCAGGACCAGCAGGTTCTCGTCGTTGCGGCGCATTCGAGTGGCCAGGTGGTCCAGCTCGAAGAGCTGCGCGAGCCGCTTCGGGTCCTCCTCGCCACGCTCGATCGCGTCGAGTTCACCGATCATCCGGTCGACCAGGGTCTGACTACGGCGGGCGAGGTTGAGGAACATCGCCGAGACGCTGGTACGCAGCGCCGCCTGCTCGGCCGCGACCCGTACCGCCTCGCGGTGGACGACGTTGAAGGCCACCGCCACCTGACCGACCTCGTCACGGCTGTTGAGCTGGATGGGGTCCCGGACCTGGCGGACGATCTCGTCCACCCCGCCGTCGCCCACGCTGCCCATGGTCTGCAGCCGCTGCACGGCGTCCGGCAGGTCGTGGTTCGCCACCGAGAGGGCGCCCTCACGCAGCCGGCGCAGCGAGTGGTTGAGCGAACGGGCCAGCACCACGGCGAGCGTCACGGCGATGATCAGCGTCAGCAGCACCAGCACCGACTCGACGACCGCCTGCCGGATGACGTCCGAGCGCGCCTCGTCGGCCTGCTGGAGCAGTCGGTCCTGAAGTTGGATCTCGGCCCAGCGCATCAGGTCGTTCACCGCGCCGATGGCGGCGGTGGCGTCCTGCGCGCTCACCAGCGGGCGCTGCCCGACCGAGCGGGTGATGTCGGTGGCCACCCGGTCGGCCAGGCCGACCGCGTCACCCGCGACGGTGCTGTCCACGAGGGCGCGCTGCACCGGGTCGGCGGCCAGCGAGAAGGCGACCAGGGACTCCTGCTGACTGGTCAGCGTCGCCACGAAGGAGGAGAACTGCTCCGAGTCGAGCTGACCCGCCGTCAGCGCGGTGAAGGCGACCGCCTGCTCCTCGGCCACGGAGGCCTTGGCGCGGGCGAAGGCGGCAACCGCGCGGCGGCTGTCCGCCAGGCTCTCGGAGCCGGGCAGCTGGGCCAGGCCGTCGCCGTACGCGACCAGGTCGGTGAGGATGACGCCGTAGCGGAGCACCGCCTCGGCGACCGCCATCTGCCGGCGGTCCAGGACCTCCTGGCGGGTGCCGTCCAGAGTGGCCAGGTGCTCGTCGATGACGGCGAGTCGCTCGCGCAGGGCCGCCGGCACCTCGCCGACCCGGCTCCGCTCGGCGCGGTACTCGTCCACCTGCTGCTGCGTCTGACGAACCCGCAGGTTGTACGCGTCCGCCGGCTGCTGCGGCGTGGCCAGGTAGGCCGCCGCGGCCATCCGCTCGCTCTGAAGATCCTGCGTGAGGGCGCTGACGTCGACGGCGAGCGCCGTCAACGATCGGGCCCGGGTGGCGTCGAGGGCACCCTCGCCGACGGTGATCAACCGGACCGTGGCCAGCGCGATCACCGCCGCCACCGGGACGACCAGGATCAGCGCCAGTTTGGACCGGATTCGTGCGTCCCGCAGTCTGGGCAACCGTCGGCTCGGACGCTGAGTGGTGTCGCCGAGTGTGGGCAGGGCCGTCGGTCCGGTGCTCACGACATCGCCTCCGTCGTTTCTTCCCCGCCTGACCCGCCGAGCCATGCCGTAAGCGGAGGGGACCACGCGCGGCACGGCCGCGATTTCATCAGAGAAGATCGGATTTGGGAAGCCGCAGTGAGGTAGGAAACGGTCGGACAGAGCGCATCCCGTGTTCCGGGCAACTGATACCTTCATTTCCGCAAGCCCCTGAACAGGGCATGTAACTCCAGAGTGGTCACGCGTGTATGCAAAGTGAGGTTTTGCAAACATTGCGTTACCCCAGCATGTGGGATGGCCGTCCCGAAAGCGATGCCGGGGTCCGCGCTTGACCACAGCGCCGGCCATTGGCAAGGTTTTGCAGGCTTCGCGCACACCGTACGGCAGAGAAGATCCCGTTCTCCACTGAGGACGGTTTAGCGGCGGTGACCGGGCAGCGCCCGCGCCCGCACCTGGAGGACTGAGTTGAGCCCCATCCGCTCCGCGACCATCGCGGCGCTCGCATCGGCCGTAGTGGCCACCACGCTCACCGGCTGCCAGATCGGTGAAGCGGACACGGACACGAGTCCGATCGTGATCGCCGTCGACCTCGAACTGTCCGGCGCCGCGGCCCCCGTGGGCCGGACATACCAGCGAGCCCTCGAACTCAAGCGCGATCAGTTGAACTCCTCCGGAGCACTGAACGGCCGGAAGATTGAACTCAAGTTCAAGGACAACCGTTCCGACGCCGCCGAGTCGCTTCGCAACATCGCGGACTTCAGCAGCGATTCTCAGGTCAGCGCCATCATCATGGGCGGCTGCAACGAATGCGCGCTCGGCGCCGTGGGGACCATCAACGAGAAGCGGATTCCCACCATTGCGCTCGCCGCTTCCGGCGCGGTCACCAACCCGGTGGCCGAGCGGCGCTACGTGTTCAAGCTGGGCCCCAACGCCGCCGACAGTGCCGCCGCACTCACCACCGAACTGCGACGGAACAACGTCCGCAAGGTCGGGGCGCTCGTCAGCGACGACGATTATGGCCGGGAGGGCATGGCCGCGCTCAAGAGCGAGTTGCAGAAGGCCAACATCACGCTTCGTGAGCAGAAGGCCAAGATCACCGACACGGACGTGAACCAGCAGGTCCGACTGCTCACGTCGGGCAAGCCGGACGCGCTCGTCCTCTGGACCCCGCCGGAGCAGGCGATGCTGGCCGCGACCAGCGCTCAGCAGACCACCTTCCGAGGGTCGCTCTTCCTCGACGCCGGGGCGGCCGGTGACCTCTTCCTCGGCGGCGCGGCAAAGGCCACCGAGCGTGCGACGCTGATCTTCACCCAGACGATGGCGATCGACGACGTGATCGCGACCACGCCGGCCAAGGCCGCGCGGCGGCAGTGGTTCCAGGACTACACGGCACGCTTCGGCGGCTACAACGGCGCGTCGTCCTTCGCCGCGGACGCCGTTCAGCTCATCGCCGACGCGGAACTGCGGGCCGGAGGTGAGATCGGCAAGGTCGACCGCGACGGCCTCCGCGACGTCCTCGAAACGTCGCAGATGGACGGCCTGTCCGGGCCGATCCGGATGACGCCCGACAACCACAGCGGCCTGATGCCGCAGGCACTCACCACTCTGGTCGCCCGAAACGGCCGCTGGCGGTTGGCGGGGTAACGGGCGGGCCTTGTGGCTTCTTCCGCCCGGCTGTCTTCGTCCTTCGTCGTGTGCCGGGTGGGGGTGTGGCCGACCGTCCCCGGCTCCGGGCGGTCAGGCTTGATCCCTCCGCCGGGCACGGTCGGCCACACCTGACTCGCCTGCGGCTTCGACGGAAAGGGCCGGCCTCCCAGTGGGGGGCCGGCCCTTTCGTTTCGTTGGGATGAATCTAGTCGGTATCCAGGCGCTGGCTCGATCTTGCTGTTCTCAGTTGTCAGCGGCTGCTGGTGGTTTCGCGGACCCAGGGCAGGGCCATCCGCTCGGTCAGCAGGAGCGCCGAGTAGAGCAGGATGCTCACCAGCGCCACCAGCATGATCGCCGCCCACGCGGTGGCGGTGTCACCGACGCCGGCGTACTGCGTGATGACGTAGCCGAGGCCACTCTCCCCGGCCTGGAACTCACCGATCACCGCGCCGATCGCGGCCAACGGCATGGCCACCTTGAGCCCGACGAAGATCTGCGGCAGCGCGGCCGGGAAGCGCACCTTGCGGAACGCCTGCCACCGGGACGCGTTCCAGGACCGCACCAGTTCGGCCAGGTCGGCCGGCGTGGTGGTCAGACCGGTGGCGGTCGAGAGCACGATCGGGAAGAAGCAGAGCAGGAACACCATGGTGAGGATCGGCGTCTGACCCCAGCCGAACGCCACCACCAGCAGCGGGCCCAACGTGATCTTCGGCACCGCGTTCACCGCGACCAGGAGCGGGGTGAACATCCGCTCGACCGTGCGGGAGCTGGCCAGCGAGAGTCCGAGCAGGACACCGGCGGCGACCGAGAGGGCGAAGCCGTACAGGATCTCCAGCATCGTGTCCCAGGTGTGCCCCAGCATCTGCGCGGGCTTCTCGACGAACGCGGTGAGCACGTCGCCGGGCGGCGGCAACGCCGCGGGGTGAATCAGCTCCAGCCGGGCGGTCAACCACCACACCGCCAGAGCAATCAGGAGACCGACCGCGGGCAGCGCCGCCCCGGCTCCGGCCCGGAGACCGGCACCTCGACCCGCACGCCCCGACTCGGGGCCGGCACCCGGGGCCGGGGTCGCCGCCACCGCCGGGTCCGCTGACCGGACGTCGGTCATCTTGTCCTCCTCGAAATCTCACGGCCCCGGTGGGGGCCGACGAGCGACGGGGGTACGCCCCACCGGGTTCGGCGGAACGTACCCCCAGGTGACGACCGGACGATCAGGCCTTCGGCGCGAGGCTGAAGTCGATGATCTGCTCGGGGGTGATGTTCTGCTTCAGCGCGCCCGCGCCCTGCAGGATGGCGATGCTCTTGGCGACCCGACCGCTGTCCAGGGTGCCGATCGCGGTGCCGGTGTTGCCGGAACGGACGTACGCGGCCATCAGCTCGAGCTCGGCGGCGGCGGCGACCGGGTTGGCGGCGTCGACGTTCTTCTTCAGGATGTCGCCGGCCTCCTTGGAGTTCGCCAGGCTGTACTCCAGGCCCTTGAGCAGCGCCGCGGTGAACCGCTTCACCATCTCGGGCTTCTCCTTGGCGATCTTCGAGGAGGTGATCAGCACGTTGCCGTAGAGGTCCTGCATCACGTTGCTGTACGGCAGCATGACGGCCTTCTTCTTGGCCACCGCCTCGATGGTCGGCTGACCGACGACGAACTGGCCGATGCCGTCCACCGAGCCGGTGCCCAGCATGCCGATCAGGCCCTGCGCCTCACCGTTGACCCAGGTCACCTTGTTGACGTCCACACCGGCGAGCCGGGCGTACGTCGGGAACAGGTTGCGGACCACGGAACCGGGGGTGTCGGCGAGCTTCTTGCCCTCCAGGTCCTTCGGGGAGGCGATGTTCTTGCCCTCGACCGAGGCGATGCCGGCCATGGTGCGCTGCTGGATCGCGGCCACCACAGTGAAGTCCTTCGCCTGGCCGTTGCCGACCTGCAGCAGACTGCCGGTGAGGTCGACCGGGCCGAAGTCGGCCTGGCCACCCACGATGGTCTGGATCACGCCGCCGGTGCCCTGACCGGGCTTGATCTCGACGTCGAAGCCGGCCTCCTTGAAGAAGCCCTTCTCCTTCGCCACCCAGGCGTAGGAGTCACGGCCGAAGTTACCGAAGGAGGTGAGGTAGGTCACCTTCTCCAGGCTCTTGCTGTCGCCACCCTTGGCGTCGTCGGCCGAGTCCGACCCGCTGCTGCAGGCGGAGACAAAGGCGAGGGCGGTGGCCAGCGCGGCCGTAGCGACCGTACGGGTCAGCCTTCTCATCAAAGCACCATGTCCTTTCCGACCGGGCCTGACCGGCACCGGAGGGGTTGTCATGACGGGCCGGCGTGAGGGGCGGAAGCCGGCGCCGCCGTCGTGGGGGGACTCTTCGCGGGCACAGCGTACGAGAAACCCACACTTGCGACGCCAGGTGCATCGGGTTGCGGAACGGAAACAACCTGACGACCACCCCGGGCGGTGCGATACACCAACCGGCGGGCTAGCCTTTGTCGGATTCCTGACCGTCCACTCAGCGGAGGCCGCCGGAGATGATCCGACTATCCGGAGTGTCTCGTACCTTCGAAGGCCGGTCCGGCCGGGTGGAGGCGCTGCGCGGCATCGACCTCGACGTCGCCGAGGGTGAGTTCGTCGCGGTGCTCGGCCGCTCCGGCTGCGGAAAGTCCACACTGCTGCGACTGATCGCCGGGCTGCTCCCGCTGACCTCCGGCGAGATCACCGTGGCCGGCACGCCGATCGCCCGTCCGCGCCAGGACATCGCCATGCTGTTCCAGAAGCCCGCGCTGCTGCCCTGGCGCACGGTGCTGGACAATGTCCTGCTGCCGGTGGAGATCTTCGGCTGGAGCCGCGCCAAGCACCGTGAGCGCGCCCGGCAACTGCTCGACGTGGCCGGTCTCGCCGGCTTCGAGAAGCGCCTGCCGCACGAACTCTCCGGCGGCATGCAGCAGCGGGTGTCGCTGTGCCGGTCGTTGATCGGCGAACCCCGGGTGATGTTGATGGACGAGCCGTTCTCCGCGCTCGACGCCCTCACCCGCGAGGAGCTGTCCGGCGAACTCCAGCGGGTGCACATGGAGAACAGGCCGACCATCGTCTTCGTCACCCACTCGATCGACGAGGCGGTGCTGCTCGCCGACCGGGTGGTCGTGCTGAGCCCCCGCCCCGGCCGGATCCGCAAGGTGCTCGACGTCGACATCCCCCGGCCCCGCACCCTGGGCCGCAACGCCCATCTGGCCGACGTCGCGCGCGTCAGCGCCGACCTCCACGAGCTGTTGATGGAACGCGACGAGCCGGCCGCCGCCGGCGCGGAAGGACGATGACCATGCGGGTGTCGGTCTTCACCGAACCCCACCGGGGTGCCACCTACGACACCCAACTCCGGTTCGCCCGGCTGGTCGAGGCCTGCGGTTACGAGGGTTTCCTCCGCGCCGACCACTACCAGGCAATGGGCACCGACCCGGGCCTGCCCGGCCCGACGGACGCCTGGCTGACCCTCGCCGCGCTGGCCCGGGAGACCGAACGGATCCGGCTCGGCACCCTGGTGACGTCGGCCACCTTCCGGCTGCCCGGCCCGCTCGCGGTGATGGTCGCGCAGGTCGACCAGATGAGCGGCGGTCGCGTCGAGCTGGGCATCGGCGCCGGCTGGTACGAGCGCGAACACACGTCGTACGGCATTCCGTTCCCGAAGGTCGGCGAACGCTTCGACCGACTGGCCGAGCAGCTTGAGGTGATCACCGGGCTGTGGGGAACCCCGTCCGGCGAGACCTACAGCTTCACCGGCGACCACTACCGGTTGGTGGACGCGCCCGCCCTGCCCAAGACGGTGCAGGTGCCCGGTCCACCGATCATCGTCGGCGGTCGCGGCCCCAAACGCACCCCGGAGCTGGCCGCCCGGTACGCCGACGAGTACAACATGCCGTTCAAGTCCGTCGCGGAGACCGCCGAGGCCTACGACCGGGTACGCGAGGCGTGCGAGCGCACCGGTCGGACGGAGTCCGGGCGGGCACCGCTGGTGCTCTCCGCCGGGATCGTCGTGGCCGTCGGCCGTACCGACGAGGAGGCTCGACGGCGGGCCGCTCCCCTGCACGAGAAGAGCGCACTGCCGCCGGAGGACCCGGTGGTCGGCTCACCCGCGCAGCTCGTACAGCGGATCGGCGAGTTCGCCGCGATCGGCGCCACCCGCGTACACCTCCGCCTGATCGACTTCGACGACCTCGACCACCTCGAACTGATCGCCGCCGAGGTGCTTCCCCAACTGGACGGAGAACGATGACCGACGTGATCGACGGAACCGAACTCGGCCCGGTCGGCCAGGAGATCGTGTTCGAGAACGACCGGGTCCGGGTCTGGCACATCCGCCTCGAGCCCGGCGAGCGGCAGCCGCTGCACCGGCATGACCACCCCTACCTGGTGGTGGCGATCGAGGGCGCGAAGAACGTCGTACAGACCATCGACGGCACCCGGATCGACGCCGACGAGCCCACCGGTGGCGTGGTCTACCGCGACCCGGGCGCAGTGCATATGCTCACCAATGTCGGAGACACGACTTACCTGGCCCGGCTGGTCGAACTCAAGTAGACCCGCCGAGCGCGGGCCGGCGCGCCGCGCGGCGCGCCGGTGGCGATCGGGTGTACCAGGTGCGTAACGTGCCCGACATGGCCTTTCGGACCTGGGGCAGACTGCTGCTCACGGCGCTCGGCGTGAGTGTGCTGGCCGGGGCCGGCCAGCTCGGCGTCGCGTACGGTTTCGGCATCGTCCGGCTGACCGGCGCCTTCACCGGTACGACCGTCAACCAGTGGCCGACCCAGCTCGTCTGGGTCGGCTGGTTCGCCGCGAACGCCGCCGTCGTCGGCGCCGTCCTGACCGGGCGCCTCGCTCACCGCGACGCGCCGCCGCCCGGCACGAGCCGCCAGTTGGCGATCGGTGGTGCGGCCGCGCTCGGCGCCACGGTCGTCGCTCCGCTCTGCATGCAGCCCGCCCGCGCCGCCGAGCTGATCTCGGTGGACCCGGTGTGGGCGGTGGGCATCTGCGCCGTCCTCGGCGCGGTGATCGGAGCGGGCGCGGCGATCGTTGTCCTGCTCCGACCCGAGCTGGGCTGGAACATGGCGGCTGTCGCCGGCGCGGTCTGGCTGCTCGCACTGATCTCGGTACTGCCGTCGCTCGGCACGACCGGCCCCCTGCCGACGGTCCGACTCGGCGTCCTCGAGCCGAGCTGGCTGGACGACGCCGCCGCGCAACGGCTGGCGCTGCTCCTGCTGCCCATCGTGGCGCTGCTGGCGGGCGGGGCGACCGCCGGGCTGGCCCGCTGGCAGGGCCAGGCGCCACTGGTCAGCGGAGCCACCGGGGTGGCCGGGCCGGTGCTGGTGGCATTCGCGTACCTGACCGCGGGCCCGGGTGACGCGGTGGACCGCTACCAGGCCACCCCCTACTACGCCTCGTTGATCGCGATCCTCGCCGGCGCGCTCGGCGCGGCTGCCGCCGCGCTGCTGCGGTGGCCGGCCCGCGCCGGTACCACCGACCCGGCGGCGATCGAGCCCTCCGACATCCTGCGCCCGCTGCCCCCGGGCCCGGAACTGCCGGGCGCGACGTCGACGGATTCACCGAACGAGCCGGCCGCCGCCGAACGCACCGCCGTGGAGCCACCCACCGACGCGAAGCCGGCCGCCGTCGTTCCCGGTCCGTGGGCCGCCGAAGGCTCCGACGGTGTACGCACCGTCCCGGCCCACTGGGACTGGCCGACGACCACAGCGAGCGGCCAACACGGTCCGGCCCCCGCCACTGCGGCAACCCCTGGGGCGCTGGCCAGGCCCGCATCCTGGCTGACCGATCCGACCGGCGAGTTCACCGCCGACACGCGGACCCACAGGCTGATCCCGGAGGACGGCGTCTCCTCGACCGACACCGAGCGCCCGGCCACCACCGAGGTCAGCAGCCCGACCGACGCCGCAACCGGTGCGGCGGCGACCAGCACCGCAGCGACCAGCACCGCAGCGACCGGTCCAGCAGCGGCCGGTGCAGCAGCGGCCGGTACAGCGGCGACGGGCGCCGAGAGCCGGCGCGGGGGTGCCGCCGGCCCGGCCGACGGCGAGCCGACCGGCAACTCGACACCACGCACGAAAAGCCGACCGACCGACGACCGGGGCACCGGCGCAACCGGCGTCGTCACGACCAGTTCGGGCACGACCGATGCGACCAGCGCAGCCAACACGGACACAACCGGCGCGCTGAGCACCGGCACGGCCAGCACGGGCGCGACCGGCACGGGTGCGACCGGCACGGGTGCGACCGGCGCGGGTGCGACCGGCGCGCTGAGCACGGGCGCGGCCAGCACGGGCGCGGCCGGCACGGGCGCGGCCAGCACGGGCGCGGCCAGCACGGGCGCGGCCAGCACGGGCGCGGCCAGCACGGGCGCGGCCAGCACGGGCGCGGCCAGCACGGGCGCGGCCAGCACGGGCGCGGCCAGCACGGGCGCGGCCAGCACGGGCGCGGCCAGCACGGGCGCGGCCAGCACGGGCGCGGCCAGCACGGGCGCGGCCGGCACGGGCGCCGGTGACGCGGCGGCAACGCTCAAGCCGCGCCGCACGCGCAAGCCGAAGGTCGGTTCGGATGCCACAGCCGACTCCCCTGGCGACGTGTCGTCGACCGAGCCAACGAACACCGACGGGACGACCACCGGGCGCACCAGGAAGGTCGCCCGGTCCGGCAGGTCCGCCGACCGCACCGGTTCCGACATCCCGGCCGACACTCCGGTGCCCAGCGACGCGAGCGCAGGCACAGCTTCCGACCCGGAGGCCAAGGTCTCCCCGACCCGCGCGACGGCAGCGACCCCGACCGTCGCACCCGGCATCACCGACGCACCGTCCGCACCTGGCCCGGAAGCCGAGGCGGTCAACCGGCCACGTACCCCGGCCGCCGGCAAGAAGGACGCGGGCAACGTCGGGACGGCAGCGAAGCCCCAGCCCGCTGCCAGCCCGACGTCGAAGGTGGCCGATCCGAAGGCGGGCTCGCCGCGTACCCCGGTCGGCGCGACCACCGACCCCACCGTGCCGCCGTCCGCCACCACCGCAGCCGCCCGTGACTCCGCGTCACCGGTGGACCCGGCCAGTGCGTCCGCAGCCGCCCGGGCCGACGACGTCGCCGAGGACGCTTCCACCGCTGGGCTGTTCGGGATTCCGGCCACCGGTAACCCGGAGGCCGACCGGTGGACGCCGGCACGATCGCCCTGGCCGGTCACGTCGGCCTGGACGGTGCCGCCGCAGGCGGCTGGGCCGGAGTCGACGGTTCCGGATGGGCCGACCGGGCCGGAGGCGTCGACCGACCAGATGCCGAGACCTCGACACCGGGCGCCGCTGCCGGACCTGAGCCGGGCCAGCACCTGGAACGCTTTCGACACGACCCGACGTACCCGACCGACAGAGTCGCCGGACCGTCCGAGCCCGGCCGACCACAGCGGAACGCCTTCCCCGTCCGAGAGCCCGAGTGCCGTGGAGTTCCCCGTCGTGCCGGCCAGGGCTGGTTCGGCCGCCGACACCGACGACCCGGCCAGCGGTGACGCCACGCCGACGGCCGGCACAGTGGCGGAACAGCCTTCCCGGCGCGGACGGCTCGGTGGCCTCTTCCGCCGCAACCGGGCCCGGAGCGAGGAGCGCCAGGATCCGGAAGGCGCGACGGAACCGCTGCCGGCCCAGGACGAGGAGTTCGTCGACTGGGTCGCGGGCCTGAGCAAGCCGGTTTCGGACAACGAGCCGGAGCAGGGGAACGCCCGTCGTTCGCTGCGCTCCACCGGCCGGCACCACCGCGAGTAGAACCTGCGTGATCCACTCGGGTTCGCTGAGGTCGGGCCATCCCGCACGCCTGGACACCACGACACCAGTGAACCCGAGTCGATCACCCGTCCGGCCGGCCGAGCCGGGGCCACGCCGCGCCCGGAAGCCCGGCCAGGCCAGGCCAGGCCAGGCCACGCCACGCCAGGCCACGCCAGGCCAGGCCACGCCGGGCCAGGCCACGCCATGCCACGCCGGGCCATGCCACGCCACGCCGGGCCATGCCACGCCGGGCCATGCCACGCCGGGCCAGGCCACGCCACGCCACGCCACGCCGGGCCAGGCCACGCCCGGAAGCCCGGCCAGGCCACGCCACACCCGGCCAGCCCGCGCCCCGCCCGGCCGCACCGGGCCCGACCGGAAGCGCCGGGCCCGACCGACTGCGCTCGCCCGGAGTCAGGCCAGCGGGAGGTAGACCCGGCCTCCGCCGGAGACGAACTCCTCCGACTTGTCCTTCATGCCGCGTGCCGCGTACTCCTTGAGCTCCTGGGTGATCTTCATGGAGCAGAACTTCGGGCCGCACATCGAGCAGAAGTGCGCCGTCTTCGCCGGCTCGGCGGGCAGCGTCGCGTCGTGGTACGACCGCGCGGTCTCCGGGTCCAGCGAGAGGTTGAACTGGTCCTCCCAGCGGAACTCGAACCGCGCCTTGGACAGCGCGTCGTCCCAGGCCTGCGCCCCCGGGTGCCCCTTGGCCAGGTCCGCGGCGTGCGCAGCGATCTTGTACGCGATCACGCCCGCCTTCACGTCGTCCCGGTCCGGCAGGCCGAGGTGCTCCTTCGGGGTGACGTAACAGAGCATCGCGGTGCCGAACATGCCGATCATCGCGGCGCCGATCGCCGAGGTGATGTGGTCGTACGCAGGCGCGATGTCGGTGGTCAGCGGCCCGAGTGTGTAGAACGGTGCCTCGTGGCACCACTCCTGCTGGAGGTCCACGTTCTCCTTGATCTTGTGCATCGGCACGTGGCCCGGGCCCTCGATCATCACCTGCACGTCGTGCTCCCAGGCGACCTTCGTCAGCTCGCCGAGGGTACGCAGCTCGGCGAACTGCGCCTCGTCGTTGGCGTCCGCGATCGAACCGGGCCGTAGCCCGTCGCCGAGGGAGAACGTCACGTCGTAGCGGGCCAGGATCTCGCACAGCTCGGCGAAGTTGGTGTAGAGGAAGTTCTCCTCGTGGTGCGCCAGGCACCAGGCCGCCATGATCGAGCCGCCGCGCGAGACGATCCCGGTGACCCGGTCCACGGCCAGCGGCACGTACGGCAGCAGCACCCCGGCGTGCACCGTCATGTAGTCCACGCCCTGCTCGGCCTGCTCGATGACGGTGTCCCGGAACACCTCCCAGCTCAGCTTCACCGGGTCGCCGCCGACCTTCTCCAGGGCCTGGTAGATCGGCACGGTCCCGATCGGCACCGGCGAGTTCCGCACGATCGCCTCCCGGGTCTCGTGGATCCGCTTACCCGTGGACAGGTCCATCACCGTGTCGGCGCCCCACCGGGTCGCCCAGGTGAGCTTCTCCACCTCCTCGGCGACCGACGAGCTGACTGCCGAGGTGCCGATGTTGGCGTTCACCTTGACCAGGAACGCCTTGCCGATGATGGCCGGCTCGCACTCCGGGTGGTTGACGTTGAGCGGCAGCACCGCCCGGCCGGCGGCGATCTCCGAACGCACCAGCTCCGGGTCGACGTTCTCCCGGATCGCCACGAACTCCATCTCCGGCGTCACCACACCCGCCCGCGCGTACGCGAGCTGCGTGGGTCGGCGACCGTCCACACCGGCGAGTGGCGTGCCCGCACCCCGTGCCGGTGCCACGTCGCCCCGCTCGGCGATCCACGGGCCGCGCAACGGTGGCAACCCCACCGACGGGTCCGACCCCGGGCCGGACGTGTCGTAGAGCCGCACCGGCGGATGGTCCCCGGTCAGCTCCACCTCCGCGAACGGCACCCGGACGTCCGGTCGGGAACCCTCGACGTACACCTTGCCTCGTGCCTGCATGACAGCCTCCCTGGTGATCAAGCGGACCAGCCGAAGTGGTTCAGCGGTCCGCGCCCCGCGCCCAGCTCCCAACCCCGCGCGCCGTCCAGCGCGCGGAGCACGTACTCCTTGGCGGCCCCCACCGCCGCCGGCACCGGATCGCCCAGCGCGAGCCGCACCGCGATCGCCGCCGAGAACGAACACCCGGTGCCGTGGGTGTGCCGCGTGTCCACCCGTGGGGCGCGCAGCAGAGTCGTGACGCCGTCGCCGTGCAGCACGTCGACCGCCTCGCCGCCAGCCAGGTCGCCGCCGGTGACCACCACGTAGTCGGGTCCGCCGGCCGCGAGCGCCTCGGCGGCGACGACCATCCCGGCCACGTCGTCGACCGGGCGTCCGGTGATAGCCGCGGCCTCCGCGCAGTTCGGCGTCGCGACGGTGGCGTACGGCAGCAGCCGCTCCACCGCGCCCACCACGCCGAGCCGGTGACCACTGGTGGCGACCAGCACCGGGTCGACGACGAGGTGGGGCAGCCGGCCGGCCCGTGCCGCCTCGGCCACCGCGTCGGCTACCGCGGGAGTGCCGAGCATGCCCGTCTTCACGGCGGCGACGGTGAAATCTGCGAGCACGCTGTCCAACTGCTCGGTGACAGTGCGCGGAGGCATCGGCAGAACGGCGTCGACACCCCGGGTGTTCTGCGCGGTGACCGCCGTGAGGACACTGGTGCCGTACGTGCCCAGCGCCGCGAAGACCTTGAGGTCGGCCTGGATTCCCGCGCCGCCGCCGGAGTCCGAGCCGGCGATGGTCAGCAGTGTTTGCGGGGTCATCTTCTTTCCCTGGTTGCGGTTGGGGGCTGCGGCCGACCGCGCCCACTCCGGGCGATCAGGCTTGATCCCTGCGTGGGCACGGTCGGCCGCAGCCCTGACGTGGGGACCTGGGTGACCCCGCGCCGGGTTTGGGTCAGCACCGGGGTGACCGCCTCTACATAGGCGCTGGTCAGGCTCGCTGACGCCTCGGCGGGGTCTTGGGCTCGCATGATCGCGCCAAGGACGGCTACGCCTGCTGCTCCCGCCTTGACGCAGGCGGTTACCTGTTCTGGTGTCTCGACTCCGCCGAGGGCGAGCAGGGGCACCGGGCTGGCGCGGACCAGGCTGCCCAGCCCTGCAACACCCAGGGGTGGGCCGTAGCCCGGTTTGGTCTTCGTCTGCCAGATCGGGGAGATGGTGGCGTAGTGCTCGGTGGTCAGGCGGGTCAGCTCGTTCTCGTCGTGGCAGGAGCGGCCGACCACCGTGTGGATCGGTGGTGGGTACGGGCCGGCGGCCGGCAGGTGGACCGCGTCGCCTCCGAGCGGGTCGGGGCCGGCCACGACGAGGGCCCCGCCGACGCCGGCGAGGATCGCGCGCAGGTCGGCGGCCAGGGCGGCCCGTTCGGCGCGGGGCAGGTCCTTCTCCCGCAGCACCACCCAGCGCACTCCCCCGGCCACGGCGCCCGCCACGACCCGGTCGAGCCCGCCCTGCGCCACGAGCCGGTCGGTGAGAACAACAACCCCCAACGGGATCTTGGAAGGAACGGGCCCCTCCAGGGGCGGATTGCTTCCAAGATCTGCCGCCGGGTGGGATGCCGGGTGGGAAGCTGAGGGGGCGCGCCCGTCGGGCCCGGTCACAGGTCGGGTCTTCCCTCGTCGGGTGTGGAGGCGAGCGCGTGGAAACGTCGGGCGATCCGGCCGGCCCCGGCGGCCAGGTGTCCCGCCTCGACCGCGTACCGCATCGCGGTCGCCATCGCCACCGGGTCGGCCGCTCGGGTGACAGCACTGGCCAGCAGCACCGCGTCGCAGCCCAACTCCATGGCCAAGGCGGCGTCCGAGGCCGTGCCGATGCCCGCGTCGAGGATCACCGGCACGTCCACGCCCTGCCGGATGAGCCGGATGTGGTGCGGGTTGCCGATGCCGAGCCCCGACCCGATCGGTGAGCCGGCCGGCATCACCGCCGCACAGCCCACGTCGGCGAGGCGGCGGGCCAGCACCGGGTCGTCACTGGTGTACGGCAACACGGTGAAGCCGTCGGCGACCAACTCCTCGGCGGCGCGGAGCAGCTCCACCCCGTCGGGCAGCAGCGTCCGCTCGTCGCCGATCACCTCCAGCTTGACCCAGTCGGTGTCGAACGCGTCCCGGGCCAGCCGGGCCACCTTGACCGCCTCGGTCGCGGTGTGGCAGCCGGCGGTGTTCGGCAGCAGTCGTACCCCGCACCGGTCCAGCAGGTCCAACAGCCCGCCGGTGGAGCCGGGCGCGGTGCCCACCCGACGCAACGCCAGCGTGACCAGCCCGGTGCCGGACGCCCGGATCGCCTGCTCCAGGACGTGCAGGTTCGCTGCGCCGCCGGTGCCGAGGATCAGCCGCGAGGTGAACGTCTCCCCGCCCAGCTCGAACGACATGCCGCTCACCCGCCCTGCGCCGCGGTGAGCACCTCGACCCGGTCGCCGTCGCGCAGCGCCGTGTCCGGCCACCCCGCCCGGGGTACGACCTCCCCGTTGACCGCGACCGCCACCCCACGCTGCTCGGGCACGATGTCACGCACCAGGTCGGCCACCGACGTGCCGCCCGGCACGTCGCGTCCGGCCCCGTTCACCGTCAACTCCATTGGTCCCCCTCCGTGCTGCGATCAGGGCTGCCACCGGGCGTCCGGCCGCCGAGAAAACGGTCGGCTGGGAACGCCCCGAGCAGCGGGTCGCTTATGCCGTCGAGCACCAGGCCCGCGATCAGGTCGGCGGTGACCGGGGCGAGCACGATGCCGTGCCGGTGATGCCCGGTGGCGACCAGGACGTCCGGTCGGCCGGGCAGCGGCCCGAGGATCGGCGCGTTGTCCGGCGTACCCGGGCGCAGCCCGGCAACCGCCTCGACCAGGTTGTACTCGGCCAGTTCCGGCAGCAGGTCGACTCCGGCGCGGAGCAGCCGCTGCACGGCTCCGGCGGTGACGGTGGTGTCCGCCCGTTCCTCGACGGTCGCGCCGAGCACGACCTCCCCGTCGACACGGGGCACCAGGTAGACGGGTTCGCCGTCGGCGTACCCCCGGATCACGTGCCGGAAGCCCGGCGCGACGCCGTCGGGCGCGCGGAGCCGGAGGATCTGGCCCTTGACCGGCCGCACCGGCAGACCGGTGAGTGCCGCGGCCCCGCACCCGGCGGCGACCACCGTCACCCGGGCCTCCACATCGGAGAGTCGTCGAACCGGTTGCGGCACCAGCGCCGCGCCGGCCCGCTGCGCCGCCGCGCGCAGCGCCGGCACCAGCAGCCGTGGGTCCACCTGGTGGTCGGTGGGCGCGAGCGCGCCGCCGCGCACCCTCGGGGCGAGCGCCGGCTCGCGGTCGCGCAGCTCGCTGGGGCGCAGCGGGGTCACCGGCAGACCCAAGCCCTGCTGGTACGCCCACAGCCGGCGTGCCTCGGCCAGGTCGTCGCCGGTCAGGCCGACCATCAGGGTGCCCTCGGTCCGGTAGCCGATGTCGACGCCGGTCACCTCGGTCAACTCGGCGGCGAACCCCGGCCACCGCTCGGCGGACGCCAGGAGCAGTCCGGTCAACTGCCGCTCACCGAAGTACGCCTCGGCGACCGGGGAGAGCATGCCGGCGGCCACCGCGGAGGCCCCCGAACCGGGTGCCGGATCGTGTACGACGACCCGCAGCCCTCGGGCGGCGCAGCGCCAGGCGATGGACAGCCCGATCGGTCCCGCCCCCACCACCGCCACATCCGGCCGGACCCGGTCGCGCGACGGCGGTGACGGGAACCGGCCGGTCAGCACGTCAGCGCCTCGATCAGCTGGGCCGTCGCCCGCGCCGGGTCGGCGGCGGCGGAGAGGGCACCGACGACCGCCACCCCGTACGCGCCGGCTGCCCGCAGCGCCGGCACCCGCTCGGCGGTCACTCCGCCGATCGCGATGACCGGCACGTCCACGGCGTCGACGACGGCGCGTACCCCGGTGGGCCCGATGGGATCGGGTAGGCCGGACTTGGTGCTGGTGGTGTGGCACGGCCCGACGCCCAGGTAGCTGGCTCCGGCCGCGACCGCCTCGGTGGCCGCGCCCGGGGCACGGGCGGTGGCGCCGAGCACTCCGGCGGGGCCGAGCACCCGGCGGGCGGCGGCGACCGGCAGGTCGTCGGCACCGACGTGCCCCCCGGCGGCACCGACCGCGAGCGCGACGTGCAACCGGTCGTTGACCAGGCAGGTCGCCCCGTACGGGTCGCAGAGCGCCAGCACCCGCCGGGCCAGGTCGTACGCCTCGCGGTCGGTGGCGGAGTCCTCGACCCGGACCTGCACCACCAGGTCGGTGCGGGCCGCCGTGAGGGCGGCCCGGACCACGGTGAGCGGGTCACGCCCGGGTCGGGTGTCGGTGATCAGATGCAGTCGCCCCAGGGACGGCACGGCAACACTCCTCCCTGCGCCGGCATTACCCGGATCAGGTTCGACGGTCGGGGGCTGTCAGCCCCCCTCTCAGCCCGGTACACCGGGCTCCCGTGGGTTACTTGCGTGTCACCGTACGACAGATCCGCCGGTCTGCCAAGGCGGGTTCGACGGCGTCACGGCCGACCGCGACGAGCAAGATCGATGGGGCACTTCATACGGTCCTGTTCGGAATGTCGCACGCCGTTGCAGAACCGTTACCCGTCTGCATCTTGCCCGACATCGAGCCAGCCGAATTAATTTGTTCAGCGATTCGACAAAATGTCGGTGGGGGCACCCTGGCACGGCGTCACCACCGGCTCCATGAGGGAGGGCGTTCGGCGAGCCGACTCCCGCGAGCTCTGTCACTACGACACAGGAGGCGGCGTGTCCCGTTCTCGTCGTGCCCGCGTACCCATCACTGCAACCCTGATCTCCCTGGCCATGGCCTCGACCACCCTGTTCGGCACGCCTGCCCAGGCAGCCGCCCAGACCCCCCCACGGGATGCGCAAGCCGCAGCCCCGGTCAGCCAGGTGGTGCCGAAGGCGCCAAAGGCCGCAGCCGATCCCTTCTCCGTCCTGATCTTCTCCAAGACCGCCGGCTTCCGGCACGACTCCATCCCCACCGGCATCGCCGCCATCCAGCAACTCGGCGCCGCCAACGGATTCACCGTGGACAACTCCGAGGACGGCGCCGCATTCAACGACGCCAACCTGGCGAAGTACAAGGCGGTGATCTGGCTCTCCACCACCGGTGACGTGCTCAACGCCGAGCAGCAGGCGGCGTTCGAGCGCTACGTGAAGGCCGGCGGCGGCTACGTCGGCATCCACGCCGCGTCGGACACCGAGTACAGCTGGGCCTGGTACGGCGACCTGGTCGGCGCGTACTTCGCCAACCACCCGCAGAACCAGACGGCCACGGTCAAGGTGGAGGATCACGCCCACCCGTCCACGGCCGGTCTGCCGGAGCGCTGGTCCCGGTTCGACGAGTGGTACAACTACCAGTCCAACCCCCGGCCGGACGTCCACGTGCTGGCCAGCCTGGACGAGAAGAGCTACACCCCCGGCGCCGGCGCGATGGGCGCCGACCACCCGGTCGCCTGGTGTCAGGACTACGACGGTGGCCGGTCCTGGTACACGGGCCTGGGGCACACCCGGGAGTCGTACGCCGAGCCCCAGTTCCTCTCCCACCTGCTCGGCGGCATCCGCACCGCGGCCGGCGTCGAGAACGCCGACTGCGGCGCCTCGAAGACCGCGAACTTCGAGAAGGTCACGCTGGACAGCAACACCAGCAACCCGATGGAGCTGGACATCGCCCCCGACGGGCGGGTCTTCTACATCGAGCGCGACGGTCGCGTGCAGATCGTGAAGCCGGACACCGGCAACACCGTCACCGCCGTCGACCTGGACGTCTTCACCGGCAACGAGGACGGCCTGATCGGCATCCGGCTCGACCCGGACTTCGCGACCAACAACTGGGTGTACCTGTACTACGCCCCGAACGACGGGGTCAGCCGCAACCTGCTGTCCCGCTTCACCGTCACCGGCGACACCATCAACCCGGCCAGCGAGAAGCAGGTGCTGCGGGTCGACACCCAGCGCAACACCTGCTGCCACGCCGGCGGCAGCATGGCCTTCGACAGCGACGGCAACCTGTACCTGGCCACCGGTGACAACACCAACCCGTTCGAGTCGAACTCGTACTCGCCGCTCGACGAGCGGGCGGGCCGCCAGGACTACGACGCGCAGCGCACCTCGGCCAACACCAACGACCTGCGCGGCAAGGTGATCCGGATCCACCCGGAGGACGACGGGACGTACACCGTTCCGGCAGGCAACCTCTTCGCTGCGGGCACCGAGAAGACCCGTCCCGAGATCTACGCGATGGGCTTCCGCAACCCGTTCCGGATCGGCACCGACCCGAAGACCAACACGCTGTACGTCGGCGACTACGGGCCGGACGCCAACTCGGACAACCCGAACCGGGGCCCGCGTGGTCTGGTCGAGTGGAACATCGTCACCCCGGGCAACTACGGCTGGCCGTACTGCACGGGCACGAACGAGGCCTACAACGACTACACGTTCCCGTCCGGTCCGAGCGGCCCGAAGTTCGACTGCGCCGCACCGGTCAACAACTCGCCCAACAACACCGGCCTGACCAACCTCCCGCCGGTCGTCCCCGCGACCGTCGACTACGGGTACGCCGGTGACGCGCGCTACCCGGAGATCGGCGGCGGTGGCGCCCCGATGGGTGGCCCGGTCTACCGCTACGACGCCGACCTCAACTCCAACCGGAAGTGGCCGGCGTACTACGACGGTAAGGCTCTGCTCGGCGAGTGGAACCAGAACAAGATGTACACCATGCAGGTGACCGCCGACGGCAAGTCGCTTGTGGACATCAACCAGCTGCTCACCGGCATGAGCATGATCCGGCCGATGGACTTCGAGTTCGGTCCGGACGGCGCGCTGTACCTGATCGAGTGGGGCAGCGGCTTCGGTGGCAACAACGACAACTCCGGCGTCTACCGGATCGACTACACCGCCGGTGACCGTGCCCCGATCGCGGCGGCGTCCGCCAACCCGACCTCGGGTCCGGCGCCGTTGACCGTCACGTTCTCCAGCGCCGGTTCCCGGGACCCGGACGGTGGGGCGCTCACCTACGCCTGGACGTTCGGCGACGGGCAGACCTCGACCGAGGCCAACCCGACGCACACGTACGCCACGGCGGGCAACTACACGGCCCAGCTCACCGTCACCAACCCCAAGGGTCGGACCGCGGTGGCCAACGTGCCGGTGACCGTGGGCAACACCGCTCCGACGGTCTCCATCGAGTTCCCACCGGACGGCGGGTTCTTCAACTGGGGTGACCAGGTCCGTTACTCGATCAAGGTGACCGACCCCGAGGACGGGCAGATCGACTGTGCCAAGGTGGGGCTCCAGGTGCTGCTCGGGCACGACGAGCACGCCCACCCGTTGGAGCAGCACACCGGCTGCACCGGCACCGTCCAGACGTCGCTCGCCTCCGGGCACGGCGCCGAGGCGAACGTCTTCGCGGTCTTCGAGGCCACCTACACCGACAAGGGCGGCGCCGGCGGTTCCGGTGCCCTGACCGGTCGGCAGATCGAGGTCCTGCAGCCGAAGCAGAAACAGGCCGAGTACTTCACCGCCACCGGGCGCGCTCCGGTGAGCACCGGCGGCGGCGACGCCGGCGTGCAGCGGGAGGCCGCCACCGACCCGGCCGGCGGCGGGCAGAGCATCGCATTCATCGAGGATGGCGACTGGTGGTCGGTCGCTCCGGCGGACCTGACCAACATCACCGAGATCCGCTTCCGGGCTGCCTCGGCCGCCGCGGGTGGTCGGATCGAGGTCCGCGCGGGTGCTGTCGACGGACCGGTGGTCGCCACGGCCACCGTGCCGGCGACGGGCGGGTGGCAGACGTACACGGACGTGAGCGCGCCGGTCACCGGTGCCGCGAGCGGCTCGCTGTACTTCCTGGCCCGTGACCCGAACGGCGGCTCCGGTTCGCTGTTCAACGTCAACTGGATGGACTTCGTCGGCCGCGGTGTCACCGAGAACGCGCCGCCGGTGGTCAGTGCCACGGCCACCCCGGCCACCGGCACCGCACCGGTCACCGTCGCCTTCGACGGCACGGCCACCGACGCCGAGGGCGACACCCCGTTGACGTACGCCTGGGACTTCGGTGACGGAGGCACGGCGACCACTGTGGACGCCAGCCACACCTACACCACCGCGGGCACCTTCACGGCCACCCTCACGGTGACCGACAGCAAGGGCGCCAAGGCGTACGCCACGGTGCCGGTGCGGGTGGACGCTCCGGACACGTCCTGCTTCGGGGCGCGTTCGGACGACTTCAACGGCAACAGCCTCGACAAGGAGCGCTGGAGCGTCGTCCGGGAGAACCAGCTCTACTCGCTCAGCGGCGGCGCGCTCCTGCTGCCCACCGGCGTTGGTGACCTCTACGGCGCTCGCAACGACGCCACCAACCTGGTGCTCCAGCCGGCGCCGACCGGCGCCTGGGAGATGACCACCAAGGTCACCCTCCCGGTGACGGCCAACTACCAGCAGGCAGGTCTGCTGGTGTACGGCGACGACGACAACTACGCCAAGCTGGACCTGCTGTACAACGGCAGCCGGTCGGTGGAGTTCATTCGGGAGACCGCCGCCACGCCGCGCAACGAGGCTGCCGACAGGATCGCCGCTCCGGCGGGTGACACCGTGTACCTGCGGGTCACCAGCGACGGGACGAACCTGACCGCGGCCGTCTCGGCCGACGGGCAGACCTTCACCCCGGTCGGCCGTTCGGCCGCGCTCGCCGGCATCACCAACCCGCGCATCGGGGTCTTCGCCCTCAACGGCGGCACCGAGGCACCGGTCGTCAACGCGGCCTTCGATTCGTTCCAGGTCACGCCGGACGCCCCGGCCGGCCCGGTCGACCCGTCGGACGAGTTCAACGGTGACGCGCTGGACAAGTGCCGGTGGGACGCGATCCTTCGGGAGGACCCGACCGGTTACCGGGTCACCGGTGGCGCGCTGCGCATCGACGTGCCCAACGGTGACATCTACGGCACCGACAACACCGGGCCGAAGAACTTCATCCTCCAGACCGCGCCGTCGGGCGACTGGACCCTGGAGACGAAGGTCGACGGCAGTCTGCTGAACGAGCAGTACCAGCAGGCCGGTCTGCTCGTGCAGGCCGACGACGACAACTACCTGAAGTTCGACTTCATCGCGGACAACCAGGCAGGCTCGGCGGTGACGCGGCGGATCGAGTTCCGCAGCGAGATCGCCGGGGCGGTCCAGAACCCGCAGCCGGAGGTGACCAGCCTGACCAGTGCCGTGTGGCACCTCCGGTTGGCCCGCACCGGTGACACGTTCACCGCGTCGTACTCGGCCGACGGGACGACCTGGACCGCGTTGGAGGCGCTGACCAACACCGCTGTGGGTGCCACCCCGAAGGTCGGGTTGTTCACCCTCGGCGCCAACCAGACGGCCTCGAAGACCGCCGCGTTCGACTACTTCCGGTTGAGCACGAAGGTGGCCGACGAGACCGCGCCGGTGACCACGGCGTCGGTGTCCGGCACCCCGACCGAGGGGTGGTACACCGGGCCGGTGACGGTGACCCTCACCGCCGCCGACGAGGCCGGCGGTAGCGGGCTCGCCAGCACGGAGTACCAGCTGGACGGGGCCACCACCTGGACGGCGTACACCGCCCCGGTGGAGGTCACCGGTGACGGCGAGCACGAGCTGCGGTTCCGCTCGACCGACAAGGCCGGCAACGTGGAGGCGACCAAGACCGTCTCGGCCAAGATCGACGCCACTGCGCCGGTGACCACCGCGACGTTCGCTCCGGCGAACGACGCCGGCTGGCACAACGGCACGATCCCGGTCGTGCTGGCCTCCACCGACGCCGGTTCCGGTGTCAAGACGGTGGAGTGGTCGCTGGACGGTGGCGCGTGGACGCCGTACACGGCGCCGGTCGAGGTGACCGGTGACGGGCAGCACGAGCTGCTGTACCGCTCGACCGACAAGGCGGGCAACGTCGAGACGCTCAAGTCGGCGATCTTGAAGATCGACGGCACCAAGCCGACGCTGCTGGTCTCCGGTATCGCCGACGGCCAGCTCTACGGTGACAGCCAGGACGTCCGGGTGTCCTGGCAGGCTGTCGACCCGACCTCGGGCATCGCGACCGTGGTCGGCAAGCTGGACGGCGAGGCGTACGCCAGCGGCACTCTGCAGGCCATGTACGAGCTGTCGCTCGGCCTGCACGAGCTGACCGTGACCGCGACCGACAAGGCGGGCAACGAGACCACCTCGACGGTCCGGTTCTTCGTCACCACCTCGTTCCGGGACATGCAGGGTCTGCTGGACCGGTTCAAGGCGACGGGTCGCCTCTCGGCCAAGGCGCACAAGCAGCTGACCAACAAGCTCGACGCCGTCCGCAAGTCCGAGGCGGCCGGCGACGACAAGGCGGCGGTGCGGCAGCTGACCGCGTTCCGGACGCTCGCTTCCGACACCGCTCTGGTGGGCGAGGCGGAGGTCCGGGACGTCCTGATCCGGGACGCCGACGCCATGATCGTTCGGCTCGGCGGCGCGGCCAGCAAGGCCGGGGTCAAGGCGAACGACGGCGAAACGGTGAAGGGCACCGGACGGCTCGGTGGCGACGCCACCCGGCTCGCACCCGGTCGCCAGCTCTGATCCGACGAGGCCCCTCTCCGACGCCACGGCGTCGGGGAGGGGCCTCCCTCATCCGTAGTGAGGAGATGTCCGTGACGCGTATTCGGACGATGTTGGCCGCCGTGTTCGTCGGACTGGCTCTGACGGTGTTCGCCGCCGCCCCGGGGGCCGCTCAGGCCGCTCAGCGCGCTCAGGCCGCTCAGGCCGCCCGGGCGGCGCAGGCCGACAAGCTCAAACTCGTCGTGGCCGGCGACGGCGCCGAGGGTGTCACCATCCAGGCCACCTACCCCGACGGGCGTCGACTGGACCAGGTGGTGCGACTGGTCCTCACGGCCACCGGCCCGGACGGGCAGAAGGTCGGGCCGGTGCAGTTGGAGCCGCAGCCCGAGGGGCAGGGCTTCTACAGCAGCGGCAAGGTGCTGACCGCCGGCACGTGGAAGGTGACCGTCAACTCCCCCGCTCCCCTGTCCGGCAAGGCCACCGCAACGGTGCAGGCGCGCGCCGCGCAGACTCCGCCCGCGCCCGAGCCGGTCGCGGTGAACAAGCCGGCGGACGACGCGGGCGGTGCGGGCTGGTGGCCGTTCGCGGCGGCCGGCCTGGTCCTCGTCGCCCTGGCGATGGTGGTGGCCATGCTGTTCGGCCGCCGCCGCACCACCACCTGACCGACAGGCGTTTCACCAACCGGGCCGGGCCGCGACGAGCGGCCCGGCCCTGTTCCGTCGGCCCGGCCCTGTTCCGTCGGCCCGGCCCGCCACCGTCCGACCGGCCCGCCACCGTCCGACCGGCTCGTGATCGACTCGGCTTCCTTGACGTCGGGGTGTCCTCGGCAACGGGATACCCCGACGTCAAGGAACGCGAGTGGATCAAGCGGGGCGCGCCCTCGATCAACGGAAGCGGCGCCACACCGCGCTCAGAGGATGGCGCGCAGCGCGGCCAGGTCCTCGTCGCTGGGCTCCCACGTGCCGGCGGCGGCGTTGGCGAGGACCTGCTCCGGCGTGGTGGCGCCGGCGATCACCGAGGTCACCGCCGGATGGGCGGCCAACCCACCGATCGCCACCTGGAGCATGCTCAGCCCCCGCTCGGCCGCGTACGCCTCAATCGCCTCGATGGTGTCCCAGTCGGCGGCGGCGAGCCGCTCCGCGTACCGGCCACCGCCGGAGAGCCGGCTCCCGGCCGGGGGCTGCTCACTGCGCTTGTACTTGCCCGTGAGCAGACCGTTGGCGAGCGGGAAGAACGGCAGCATGCCGAGACCGAACCGCTCACACGCCGGGATCACCTCGGCCTCCACGGACCGCTCCACCAGGCTGTAGTGGTTCTGCGCGCTGATGAAGCGGGCCCGACCGTTGGACGAGGCGACCCAGTCCGCGTCGGCGATCTGCCACCCGGCGAAGTTGGAGTTGCCCAGGTAGCGCACCTTGCCGTCGCGCACCAGGTCGTCCAGGGCCGCGAGGGTCTCGTCGATCGGGGTGCCCGGGTCGGGCTCGTGCATCTGGTACAGGTCGATGTGGTCGGTGCCGAGCCGACGCAGCGACGCCTCCACCGCCCGCGCGATGTAGCGGCGCGCGCCGCGAGCACCGAAGTCCGGCCCGTTGAGGCCGTACATGTCCATGCCGAACTTGGTGGCCACCACCACGTCGTCCCGGCGGCCCTTGAGCGCCTGCCCGAGCAGCTCCTCCGAGCCACCCTGCGGCTCGCCGTAGATGTCGGCGGTGTCGAAGAGGTTGATCCCGGCGTCCAGGGCCGCGTCCACCACCGCCCGGGTGCCGTCGAGGTCGAGCTTGCGGCCGAAGTTGTTGCAGCCGATGCCGACCACGGACACCACGAGCCCGGAGTCGCCCAGCCGGCGATAGGTCATCTCAGTCACGAGATCCACCCTATGCCGGCCGGACGCGCCCCACAGCGGCGGCGGCTCAACCGAGCACACCGCAAAGACCAGCTCACGGGCAGCGCCGATGCCGGCGGGGCCAGGGCCGACGGTCTCGCCCGCCAGGGGCCGCCGAGCGATCAGCGCGCAGCGGCCCCCGGAGACGCAGAGTTGGAGATCAGCAGGAACGGCTGTTGTAGGTGGCCCAGTAGGGGCCGCCGCCCTGCGGCAGGTAGAACCGGAAGTTTCCGTCGGGCGACCGCTGCAGGACGAACTCGTGCGCGCTATACGAGCTGCGGGAACCCTTTGCCCCGCGGTACACCACGTACCGCCATCCGTTCTGGTTGTCGGTCTGCGCGAGCTTGTCGCCGGCCTTCGTCCAGCTGTTGCGGCCAGCCGAGCCGTCCGCGCCCAGACCCTTGTCGCGCTGGAAGTTCCTCGTCGCGGCGTCGGTCTGGTCGCCGAAGATGCCGTCGATCCCGGACGAGGGCAGGTAGCCGTTTGCCCACAGGACGGTCTGCCACAGGCAGGTGACGTTCGAGCTGCGGTGCGTGCCGACGTTGACGACGCCCTCGTCATCGAAGTCGTCGGACACCCCACCGGTGCCGTGGACGTACGCCAGGCCGGTGTAGGAGCCGCTGGCCGCAGCCGGCGTGGCGAGCGTGACGTTGATGCCGATGGCCAGTGCCGCGCCGACTGCGGGAACGGCAGCCCTACGGAGTACGCGGCGGACGGAGTGGAGCGAAGACATACATCTCCCTACCTGAGCGAGTGTCTACTTCGGATGAGCGATGGAACGGTTGAAAGGTAAAGTGGGCCCGGCACATCCGCCGCACAACTGGCGTACAGGCCACCCGCCCGCCCCGTCATCCCGGTGCGCGTCGTGACGGATTGCAACGCCCACCTGTGAGGTGCCCGGTTGCGTTTCGACATCCTCGGTCCGTTCCGGGTGTACCGCGAGGGCCGGCCGGTTCCGCTGGGCTCGGTGAAACAGCGTCTCCTGTTGGCCACGCTGTTGCTACGCCCGAACGAGGTCGTCGGCGTCAACGAGTTGACCTCGATGCTGTGGGGCGACGACGAGCCGGCGTCGGCCGCTTCGAACCTGCGCACCTACGTGCGCGGGCTGCGGCAGTCGCTGGGCGAGGGGGCTTCCTGGGACGGGATAACCGCCGTGGCGGGCGGATACGTGCTCCGGGTGGGCCCCGACGAGCGGGACCTGGACCTTTTCGACGCCGCGGCCGCTCGGGGGCGCGATGCTCTCGTCACCTCCGCTGCGGAGCGCGCCGAGGCCGAACTCTCCGCCGCGCTGGGCCTGTGGCGCGGGGCGCCACTGTCGGACCTGCCCCTGCGCTCGATGTTCGCCCGGCGGGTGGCGCAGTTCGAGGAGCGCCGGCTGCTCGTTGAGGAGGACTACGCCGAGGCGTTGCTGGCACTCGGCGCACCGGCCGACGTGGTACGCCGGCTGCGGGCCCTGCTCGACCGGCACCCGCTGCGGCAGCGGGCCTGGGGCCAGCTGATGGTGGGCCTGTATCGCATCGGAGACATGGCCGGCGCCGTGGACGCCTTCCGGCAGGCTCGGCAGGCGCTGGCGGAGGCGACCGGCCTCGATCCCGCACCGGAACTCGTCAAGGTGTACGACGACATCCTGCATCACCGACCGGAGTTGGCAGCGCAACCGCCATCGGGGTCGGACGGGCCGGTGCCGGGGCCGCAGGTCCTCCGCCCCGAGCAGTTGCCGCGCGCGGTACCGGAGTTCGTCGGCCGCAGCGTCGAGCTGGCCAACCTCGACGCGCTACTGGACGGCGGTGCACAGGGGTCGAGCACAGGGGTCATCTCGGCGGTGTCCGGCATGGCTGGAGTCGGCAAGACCGCCCTGGCCCTGCACTGGGCGCACCGGGTCGCCGACCGCTTCCCCGACGGCCAGCTCTACGTCAACCTCCGGGGTTACGACGAGGCCGGGGTGGTGTCCCCACTCGACGCCCTGTCCGAATTCCTCGAAGCGCTCGGCGTGCCCCACGCCCGGATACCCGCCGGCGTGGAGGCCCGGACCGGCCTCTACCGCAGCCTGCTGGCCTCCCGCCGGATGCTCGTGGTGCTCGACAACGCCCGCGACTCCGCTCAGGTTCGCGCCCTGCTGCCCGGTGCCGGCCGCTGCATGGTCGTGGTCACCAGCCGTGACCGGCTCGACGGCCTGATCGCCGCCGAGTGCGCGGTGCCGTTGACACTGGGCGTGCTCACAGCGGAGGAGTCGACGAGCCTGCTCGCCGGCCGGCTCGGGGTCGGCCGCCTTTCCTCCGAGCCGGCCGCGGTGGCCGACATCGTCGAGGCCGCCGGCCGGCTTCCGCTGGCGCTGGCGATAGTGGCGGCACGCGTCGCCACCCATCCCTCGTTCCCGCTCGGCGCCATCGCCGCCGAGTTGCACTCCACCGAGGCACGGCTCGACGTGTTGGCCGACGGCGACGTGCGGCGCGTCTTCTCCTGGTCGTACCTGGCCCTGGGGCCAAAGGCGGCCCGATTGTTCACTCTGCTGGGGCTGCATCCGGGCCCGGATCTGACCGCCGCCGCAGCCGCGGCACTCGCGGGCATGGACACCGCAGCCGTCACGCCACGACTGCGGGAGTTGACCCGGCTCAATCTGCTGGCCGAGCACGCGCCTGGCCGCTACGCCTTCCACGATCTTCTCCGCGCCTACGCCGCCGAGCTCGCTGAGTCGTCGGAGCGCGCCGACGAACGCGCCGACGCCCGACAGCGCCTGTACGACCACTACCTGCACGCCGCCTATCCGGCCGCGCTACTGCTCCAGCCGCAGTGGCCTCCGATCGAGCCGGTGCCGCCGCTGCCTGTACCCGCCAGGCGGCCGGTGACCGATCACGGCGGCGCGCTTGCCTGGTTCACGGCGGAGCACCGGGTGCTGATTCGGGTGGTTCGGCAGGCCGCCGAGACCGGGTTCGACGCGTACGCCTGGCAGGTCGCCTGGGCGTTGAACACCTTCGTCGCGCCGCGTGGCCTGTGGCAGGACCAGCTCGACATCCAACGGGTCGCGCTGGCCGCCGCGGAGAAGATCGACGACCTCGCCGGTCAGGCTGCCGCCAACCGGCTGCTCTCCCGTGCACTGACCCGACTCGGTGACCGCGATGCCGCCGAGCACCGGCTGAAACGCGCGCTCGGGCTGCACGAACGCCTCGGTGATCCGACTGGTCGGGCGCAGACGCTGCACAACTACTGTGAGCTCTGCTATCTGGACGGCCGGTTCGACGAGGCCCTCGCGCATGGTCGGGAGGCGCTACGGCTCTACCGCCTGGCCGGCAACCGTTCGTGTGCAGCTCGGACCCTCAACGCGATCGGTTGGCTGCTGGCCAGCACCGGCGACTACGCCCAGGCCATCGAGAGCTGCACCGAAGCGCTCGACCAGCAACGACAAGGCGACGATCGCAACGGCCAGGCCGCGACGCTCGACAGCCTCGGCTTCGCCTACGACCGCCTTGGTGATCGCGACCGCGCGGCCGACTGCTACGAGCAGGCGATCCACCTCTTTCGCGACTCCGCCGACCGCTACCACGAGGCGGAGACCCTCATCCGACTCGGGGACACCCGGGAAGGGATGGGCGACCTGCCCGCTGCCTCCCTCGCCTGGCACCAGGCCGTGCGCATCTACGAGGACGTGGGTGACCCCGCCGCCGCAGAGGCCCGCCGCCGTCTCGAACGCCTGCGTCCGTCCTAGTCGGTGTCAGAGCCCGAGTCGCCCGACGGCGGCGATCAGCCCACGTCCCAGACCGGTTCCGGGGTCTCCACCACCTCGTTATCGCCGCGGAACAGCACGAACCTGTCGAAGGAACGGGTGAACCATCGGTCGTGGGTCACCGCGATCACCGTCCCCTCGAAGGCGTTCAGGCCCGCCTCCAGGGCCTCGGCGCTGGCCAGGTCGAGGTTGTCGGTGGGTTCGTCGAGCAGCAGCAGGGTCGCCCCGGACAGCTCCAGCAGCAGCACCAGGAAACGGGCCTGCTGCCCGCCGGAGAGCGTGCCGAAGCGCTGGTCGCCCTGCGCGGCCAACTCGTACCGACTCAGCACCCCCATCGCCGCGTGCCGGTCCATGCCGGTGCGGTGCTCGTCGCCCCGCCAGAGAATCTCCACGAGGGTCTTCGACATCAGCTCCGGCCGGTCGTGGGTCTGCGAGAAGTGCCCGGGGCGGACCCGGGCACCGAGCCGGGCCACACCGTCGTGCGCCACCGGGGCAAGCGCTCCCGCGCCGTCGACCGGCCCGTTCGCCGGGTCGGGGTCGGTGCCACCCCGGGCCAGCAGCCGCAGGAAGTGCGACTTGCCGGTGCCGTTGGCACCGAGCACCGCCACCCGGTCGCCGTACCAGATCTCCAGGTCGAAGGGGAATGTCAGGCCGTCCAGCTCCAGCTGCTCGCAGACGACCGCGCGCTTGCCGGTCCGTCCGCCGCTGAGGCGCATCCGGATGTCCTGGTCCTTCGGGGGTACGGGCGGCGGCCCGGCCTCCTCGAACTTGCGCAACCGGGTCTGCGCGGCCTGGTAGCGCGAGGCCAACCCGTCGTTGTACGCGGCCTTCTGCTTGTACATCAACATCAGCTCGCGCAGCTTCTGGTGCTCCTCGTCCCAGCGCCGCCGCAGTTCGTCGAGGCGGGCGTGCCGGGCGACCCGAGCCTCGTGCCAGCTGGCGAAGCCGCCCGGGTGCACCCAGGCGCTGCCCCCCTCGACGGCGACCACCCGATCGGCACTCTGGGCCAGCAGCTCACGGTCGTGCGAGACGTAGAGCACCGACTTGGTCGACTCGCGCAGTCGCGCTTCCAGCCACCGCTTGCCGGGCACGTCGAGGAAGTTGTCCGGTTCGTCGAGGAGCAGCACCTCGTCCGGGCCGCGCAACAGCAACTCCAGGGCGAAGCGTTTCTGCTGACCACCGGACAGGGTGCGCACCGGCCGGTCCCGAACCAGGTCCCACGGCTGATTCAGCACGATCGTCGCGACGGTGTCGAAGAGCACCTCGGCGTCGTAGCCGCCGGCCTCGCCCCAGGCGCCGAGCGCGTCCGCGTACGCCAACTGGGCCTTGCTCGCGGCGTTGCTGAACTTGCCGCGGGCCTCGGCCGCCCGCATGGCGGTCTCGGTCTCGCCCAACCGGCGGCCGGCGTCGCGCAGTGCGGGCGGGGCCAGTGACAACGCCAGGTCGGCGAGCGTCGACTCGTCGCCGATCATGCCGATGAACTGACGCATCACGCCCAGCCCGCCGGCGCGTGCGACGACGCCGGTACGCACCGGCAGGTCACCGGCGACCATCCTCAGCAGCGTCGTCTTCCCGGCACCGTTCGGCCCGACAAGGGCGATCTTGGTGCCCTCCCCGACCCGGAACGACACGTCGGCGAAGAGTTCCCGACCGTCGGGGAGGATGTGCCCGACTCCTGCCACGTCCACGTATCCCACGCGGGGATCCTGCCCCAGTGAGGGCCGGAGGGGACATCCAATTACCGGGTGACTCGTAGCACCCGGAAGCCTTTCTGGCTGGCGTGCCGCTCCACCTGCCAGTTCTGCTCGGTGAGCCAGCGTTGCAACGAGTCACCGCCGAGGTGCCGGGCGACGACCAGCCAGCCGACGCCGTCCGGCGCGAGCCGCGGCAGCCACCGCAGCAGCAGCTCGTGCAGCCCGTCCTTTCCGATGCGGATGGGAGGGTTGGACCAGATCTCGGCGAACTGGACGTCCACCGGCACGTCGTCCGGGGCGCTGACCCGGACCCGGTCACCGGCACCGACGCGGACGGCGTTGACGGCGGTGAGTTCGCGGGCGCGGGCGTTGACGTCGACCGCCCAGACGGTGCTGCTCGGCGCGAAGTCGGCCAGCACACAGCTGATCGGTCCGAATCCGCAGCCCAGGTCGAGGAGGTCACCGCTGGTGTCGGCGGCGGGCAGCTCGGCCTTACGCAGGAGCACCGCGGTGCCCGGGTCGAGCCGGGTGGCGGAGAAGACCCCGCCGGCGGAGGTGAGCCGGTAGTCGCGGTCGGCGACGGAGAACTCGACCTCGCGCGCCGGGGCGTCGCTGGCGGGCTGAGCAGTGAAGTAGTGGTCGCCGGTCACGTCGGCAATTCTCGCACCGGCCCGGGCGGGCCACGACTCGGCCTGCACGAGCATTTCTGCAAAATTATCCCCAAAAGGGACAATCACTCTTACTCTGGGCCACATGGTGTATCGGTACGAGTCCGATGAGGACGCTTTCGAGGAGTACCCGGAGCCCGGGTCCGACCTGTCGGTGCTCGGCGCCGGTCCGCCCCCACCGGCCGGGCCGTCTCCGTCCCGCTTCCCCACGCCGTCGCTGCCTCGGCCGAATCAGCTCTCACTGCCGTCGTCCCCGCAGCGGTCGTCCGCACTGCCGTCGTCCCCGCAGCCGTCGTCCTCGGTACCGCCGCCGGCCCGTGCCGAGATCCCGCCCGCCGGGCCCCAGGGCCAGGTCTACACGTCGGCGACACCGATGGAACCACGAGCCCGCCGCGGCGGCGGTCGACTGTGGCAGGTACTGATCGGCGGGGCGGCCGTCCTCGTCCTGCTCGCCCTCTGCGGCCTGGGTGCCGCCGCGCTGCTCAGCGAACGCGAACCGCAACCGCAGTCGACCCCGACGCTCCAACCGAACGCCGCACCGCCGTCCGCTCCGGCGGAACGGCTGACCCTGGACTCCCGGGACACCGACCAGACCCCGCTCACCGCCAAGGAACTCTTCCCCGGCAAGGAGTTGAAGCTCGGCGACGGCCCGTCCACCTACCAGGTCGTCAAGACCCAGTCCAGCGGCAGTTGTGCCGTCGCCGCCACCGGCGAGGTCGCCGACCTGCTGGTCCGACTCGGCTGCAACCAGGTCGTCCGGGCGACCCTGCGCACTCCCGACGGCAACCACCTCGTCACCGCCGGCCTGTTCAACCTCACCGACAAGGTCAGTGCCGAACGGGCCCGGGACCGCATTCGACAGCTGCTCGACGAGCGGCAGGGACGCTTCCGCGGCCTCACCGGCACCGAGAGCGACGGCACCGGCGTACTGACCAGCGCCCCGGCCCGGGTCGGCTGGCAGGTACGCGGGCACTACCTGGCGTACGCCCTGGTGGTCCGCGAGGACGGTACGGCGATCAAGGCGGGTGACGCCAAGGTCGGCGAGATCCTGTTCGACATGATCGAGCTGCACCTCAGCCGTGGCGTCCTCCAGCAACGCGCCGACGGTGGCAGCGCCGCACAGCCGACGGCAGCGCCGACCGAGAACGACGGCACCCAGGGCGGCAGCACCGGCGACGACGACCTGCCGGGCGACTGACCCGGGCGGGTCAGCCCTTGATGGGGACCCGCAGCCGCCGGGTGAGGTCGGCGCGGCGGGCGTAGTCCGCCGGATCGGCCGGGTAGCCGACCGCGACCAGCGTCAACCCGCGCGCCGGTGCCACTGTCACCTCGCTGGACCGGGCCTGCTGGGTGAGCAGGCTGCCCGGCCACTCGACCGGGCGACGGCCGTCGCCCGCCACCAGCATCGCCCCCACCAGGCTGCGCACCATCGCCTGGCAGAACGCGTCGGCCTGCACGGTGGCGACCAGGATCCCGTCCGGGTCGCGCCGCCAGTCCAGCCGGGTCACCTCGCGCAGGGTGGTCGCGTTCTCCTTGCGCCGGCAGTACGCGGCGAAGTCGTGCTCCCCGACCAGGCCCCCGGCAGCAGCGTTCAGTGCGGCCAGGTCCAGCGGCTTCGGCCAGGCCAGCACCTCGTGCCGGCGCAGCGGCTCCGCGCCGAAGGGCGCGTCGGTGACCCGGTACTCGTAGCGTCGGAAGGTCGCCGAGAACCGGGCGTCGAAGTCCGCCGGCACCTCGGTCATCGCGCGTACGCGCACGTCGGTGGGGAGCAGCCGGGCCAGGCGGCGCAGCAACCGCCCCTCGTGTTCCCGCCACACGTCCGCGGGTAGGTCCAGGTGGCACACCTGCCCGGTGGCGTGCACCCCGGCGTCGGTCCGCCCGGCCACTGTCAGCCCGGTGGCCGTGCCGGCCCCGAGGACCAGCGCCAGAGTCTCGATCAGCACCCCGGCGACGGTGCGGCGGGTCGGCTGTGGGGCCCACCCGGAGAAGTCAGTGCCGTCGTACGAGACGTCCAGCCGCAGCCGGATCAGCTCGTCCACCTCGTACCTCCTGTAACGGGTCGGGCCCGACACCCCGATGGGGTGCCGGGCCCGACAATGCCCTTGATCAGGCCTTGTTCTCGGTGGCCTCGTCGCTGTCCTCGCGGGCGGCGTCGGTGTCACCGGACGCCGACACCGGCGCCTCGGAGTCCTGGTCGGTCTCGGCCGACTTCGGGGCCTCCTCGGCCGGGGCGAGCGCCTCGACCTTGTCCTGCTGCGCGGCCTTGCGGGCGGCGGTCTTCTTGTTCGCCTTCGGCTCGGCGACCTGAAGCTCCTCCACCAGCTCGATGATCGCCATCGGAGCGGCGTCACCCTTGCGCGGGCCGGTCTTCACGATCCGGGTGTAACCGCCGGGGCGGTTGGCGTACCGGGGCGCGATCTGGTCGAACAGGGCGTAGACCACGTCCTTGTCCTTGACGACACCCAGCACCCGCCGACGCGAGGCGAGGTCACCGCGCTTGGCCTTGGTGATGAGCTGCTCGGCCAGCGGACGCAGCCGCCGAGCCTTCGTCTCGGTGGTCTGGATCTTGCCGTGCTGGAACAGCGCAGTGGCCAGGTTGGCCAGCATCAGCCGCTCGTGCGAGGGGCTGCCGCCGAGGCGGGGGCCCTTGGTGGGCGTGGGCATTTTTGGTGCTCCTCAGTTGTGGCGGCAGCGCGGACTAGAGCTGCTCGGTCTCGCGGTAGTCGTCGGTGTCGTAGTCGGCCTCGCCGAAGGTGTCCACGACGTGCGCCGGGTCGAAGTTCGGAGCCGAGTCCTTCAGCCCGAGACCCATCCCGGCGAGCTTCATCTTGACCTCGTCGATCGACTTCTGACCGAAGTTGCGAATGTCGAGGAGGTCGGCCTCGGTACGCCCGATGAGCTCACCAACGGAGTTGATGCCCTCGCGCTTGAGGCAGTTGTAGGAGCGGACGGTGAGGTCCAGCTCCTCGATCGGCAGAGCGAGGTCCGCCGCCAGCTGGGCGTCCTGCGGGGACGGCCCGATGTCGATGCCCTCGGCGGTCTCGTCCAGCTCCCGGGCCAGCCCGAAGAGCTCCACCAGCGTCGAACCGGCGGAGGCCAGCGCGGTACGCGGGCCCATCGACGGCTTGGTCTCGACGTCGATGATCAGCCGGTCGAAGTCGGTGCGCTGCTCCACACGGGTCGCCTCGACGCGGTAGGTCACCTTCAGCACCGGCGAGTAGATCGAGTCGACCGGGATCCGGCCGATCTCCGCGCCGGACTGCTTGTTCTGCGCGGCCGTCACGTAACCCCGGCCCCGCTCGACGGTCAGCTCCATGTCGAGCCGGCCCTTGCCGTTGAGGGTGGCGAGCTTGAGATCCGGGTTGTGCACCGAGACGCCGGCCGGGGGCTGGATGTCGCCCGCGGTCACGTCGCCCGGGCCCTGCTTGCGCAGGTACATGCTGACCGGCTCGTCGTGCTCGGAGCTGACGCACAGCTCCTTGATGTTCATGACGAGCTCGACCACGTCCTCCTTGACACCGGGGATCGTGGTGAACTCGTGCAGAACGCCGTCGATCTTGATCGAGGTGACGGCCGCGCCCGGGATCGACGACAGCAGCGTACGCCGCAGCGAGTTACCCAGGGTGTAGCCGAAGCCCGGCTCCAGCGGCTCGATGGCGAACCGCGACCGGGTCTCGTTGATCGACTCCTCGGACAGGGAGGGTCGCTGGCTGATGAGCATCTTTTCTCTTCTCTTCCGGGACGCCCGCTATTTGACGTCCACGACACAAACTGTTCCGGTGGCCCGCCCATCCGGACGGGCCACCGCAACGAGCCCGACTACTTGGAGTAGAGCTCGACGATCAGCTGCTCCTGGACCTGCGTGTCGATGACCTGCCGGGCCGGGAGGGAGTGCACGAGCACCTTCATCTGGCTCGGGATGGCCTCAAGCCACGCCGGGACCGTCTTCGAGCCGGCCTGGGCCTGCGCGACGACGAACGGGGTGAGCTCCTTGCTCTTGCCCCGAACCTCGATGATGTCGTGCTCCTTGACGCGGTACGACGGGATGTCGACCTTCTTGCCGTTCACCGTGAAGTGACCGTGCTTGACCAGCTGGCGGGCCATGTCCCGCGAGTGGGCGAAGCCGGCCCGGTAAACGACGTTGTCCAGCCGCGACTCGAGGATCTGCAGGAGGACCTCACCGGTCTTCGCCTGCTTGCCGACGGCTTCCTCGTAGTAACCGCGGAACTGCTTCTCCAGCACGCCGTAGACGCGGCGGGCCTTCTGCTTCTCGCGGAGCTGGAGCAGGTACTCCGTCTCCTTGGTGCGGCCGCGGCCGTGCTGCCCGGGCGGGAACGGCCGGGACTCGAACGGGCACTTCGGGCCATCGCACTTGCTGCCCTTGAGGAACAGCTTCATCTTCTCCCGCCGGCAACGGCGGCAGTCAGCACCGGTGTAACGAGCCATCTCTCTCTACCTCTCAGACCCGGCGACGCTTCGGCGGACGGCATCCGTTGTGCGGCTGCGGGGTGACGTCGGAGATCTGCCCGACCTCGAGGCCCACGGCCTGCAGCGAACGGATGGCGGTCTCCCGGCCGGAGCCGGGGCCCTTGACGAACACGTCGACCTTGCGCATGCCGTGCTCCATGGCGCGACGCGCGGCAGCCTCGGCGGCGAGCTGCGCGGCGAACGGAGTCGACTTGCGGGAGCCCTTGAAGCCGACCTGGCCGGCGGAGGCCCACGAGATGACCGCACCGGTCGGGTCCGTGATGGACACGATGGTGTTGTTGAACGTGCTCTTGATGTGCGCCTGCCCGTGGGCGACGTTCTTGCGTTCCTTGCGCCGGACCTTCTTGACAGCGGCTCCGGCACGAGCCTTCGGTGGCATAAGTCTTCTGCGCTCCTAGTTGACTTCCGATACAGGTTGCGGCCTGGCCGTGCTCGGCGGACCTAGACCCGTATTCCGGTCTACGTCTTACTTCTTGCCGGGCTTCTTCTTGCCGGCCACGGTCCGCTTCGGGCCCTTGCGGGTCCGGGCGTTGGTCTTGGTCCGCTGGCCACGCACGGGCAGGCCCCGGCGGTGCCGGATGCCGGCGTAGCAGCCGATCTCAACCTTGCGGCGGATGTCAGCAGCGACCTCGCGGCGCAGGTCGCCTTCAACCTTGTAGTTGCCCTCGATGTGGTCGCGGAGCTGCACGAGCTCCTCGTCCGTGAGGTCCCGAGCGCGCTTGTCCGGCGAGATGCCGGTAGCGGCGAGCGTCTCCAGGGCGCGGGTGCGACCGACCCCGAAGATGTAGGTGAGCGCGATCTCCAACCGCTTCTCGCGGGGGAGATCCACGCCGACTAGACGTGCCATGTGCGGGCGTACTCCTCGTAATGTGTGGCGGAGGTGTGGACCCGTCCCACCCCGCTACCGGCCGTCCCGTCTTTCCGACGCGATACGCGCCGGCGACCGGGATCGGTCGCTGCCCAAGCGGGCCCCGGCCTCCGACCGGGGGTCAGCCACGAAGGAGTACGTCTCGCGTACCGCTCGCGGCTGGGACGAGCATGTGTGATGTGTGGGGCTGACTCAGCCCTGGCGCTGCTTGTGGCGCGGGTCACTGCAGATGACCATGACCCGGCCGTGCCGGCGGATAACCCGGCACTTGTTGCAGATCCTCTTGACGCTCGGCTTGACCTTCACGGTTGCCTTACTTCCCATCTGGCCCGGGGACGCGCGATGCACGACGCCGGACGTCGAAGACGGACACGGACTTCCCGGCCGTCGTCAGGACTACTTGTAGCGGTAGACGATGCGCCCGCGGGTCAGGTCGTACGGCGAGAGTTCGACGACGACCCGGTCTTCCGGAAGGATGCGGATGTAGTGCTGCCGCATCTTCCCGCTGATGTGAGCCAACACCTTGTGGCCGTTCGCGAGCTCCACCCGGAACATGGCGTTCGGCAGGGGCTCGATGACCCGACCCTCGATCTCAATGGCTCCGTCTTTTTTCGGCATGTCCTCCGCTGTCCTGACGTCGATTGCTCCGGGCGGCCCACAACGCCTTACACGGAAATCTGACCTTGACCAGAAGACCGCGCCAGCCGCGGCTCCAGCTCCCACCGAAGCGCAGGGTGGGCATGCCGGAGTGGACGCTGTGCGCCGATCTGAAAGTGTACGCCCGCCAGCAGTCGCCCGCCAAACCGGCCACCCGCCCCGACCCGCAGACCCTCGTCGATCATGAAGTTACCGAGCGGCACGCCATGATCGACGCCGTTGGGGGGCCTCGGACCGAGGACGTCGGTCGGCACGGCCTGCGGGACTCAGGGCCGCGGACGTCGATCGGCCCCGCCAGCGGGGCCGACACCCGACACTCGGTTGGCGGACGTTGATCGACACCGCCGGCGAAGCCCGGCGCCCGGCACTCGGTTGTCGCAAACGTTGATCGACTCGCCTTCACGGAACCTGCGGTGACAAACCGCCTTCGACACCCCGACTTCCTGAAACCCGAGTCGATCAAGGAATCCGCGCCGGCCGTCGACGGTGAAGTGGCGCCGGGTCAGGCCGGTGCGGTGGGATCGTCCGTTTCATCCGACTCGGTGGCGCGCAGTTCGCGCCGCCGCTCCCGCTTGTCTCGTTTACGCTGCCGGCGGCGGTCCCGCTCGATTGCCTGGCGCTGCGGCTCTCCCCCAGTCAGCCCGGTGATCGTGCGCACCAGCAGCACCGCACCCCACGGCCCGGCCACCCACACCGGCCAGAAGTAGAGCAGGTCCCGACTGAGCAGCGAGGTCACCGCCCAGATCGTCACCACGATGGCGATCACGTTCAGGTACGGCATCCACACCTCGGCCAGCCAGCGGGCGGTCACACCGCGGGTCGCGACCGAGCCGGGCTGGCCATCCGGCACGCCGACCGCCGGAGCGGCGCCCGCGACTGGCGTCAGGCCCGACCGCTGCGTGGGCGCCACCGGCGGCAGGTCGGTGAGCAGCACCTCAAGATCGGCGTACGTGCGTGCCGCATACGCCCGCTGCAACCGCTCGTCGTACTCGTGCAGGTCCAACCGGCCCTCGTTGAGGGCCACCCGCAGCCGTTCGGCCACTGCTTCCCGGTCCGCGTCCGCCGCTCGCATCCCGTCGCGCCCGTCCATGCCGGCAAGCATGCCACCGCCCCGCCAGTCCGGCCCGCCCGCGTTCCGGCCCTTCCGGGTCCCGACCCGCCCGCGTCCCGACCCGCGCGGGTCCCTGCCTGCCCCCGTCACGACCCTTCCCCCTCCCGGACCCCGGCGCGACCCGCCCGAACCCCGGCCCGACCCGCCCGAACCCCGGCCCGACCCGCCCGAACCCCGGCCCGACCCGCCCGAACCCCGGCCCGACCCGCCCGAACCCCGGCCCGACCCGCCCATGATCCACTCCAGATCGCCGACCTGGGGCTGTCCGAGCGACCTGATACCGCCACCTCGGCGAGACGGAGTCGATCATCAGGGTGGAACGGCGTCGGGGTGGGCTGGCCGGTCAGGGGCGCCCGACCCCGGGTCGACCGGTCAGGAGGTCGTGGAGACGGCGGGCTGGCGCGCGGTGACCAGGTCGCCCAGTCGGGCCCGGCCCCCGTCGAACGCGGTCAGCACCCACACCCCGTCCGACAGCAGAGCCATCGAGTGCTCGACGTGCGCCGCCACCGAGCCGTCCCGGGTGACCACCGTCCACCCGTCGGACAACTCGACGGTACGCGGGGACGCCATCGTGATCATCGGCTCGATCGCCAACGCCATGCCGGCGACCAGGCGTGGGCCCTTGCCCGGGCGGCCGTGGTTGAGCACATGCGGGTCCTGGTGCATCTCCGTACCGATGCCGTGCCCGCCGTAGCCGTCGACGATGCCGTACCGGCCGCCCTTGCGGACGGCGGTCTCCACCGCGTGCGAGATGTCCGTGAGCCGGCCCCTGCCGCTCGCCGCGCCACGGGCAGCGGCGGCGATGCCGGCCCACATGGCGTCCTCGGCCACCTCGGCCATCTTCAACAGGGCCGGGTCGACGTCGCCGACCCCAACGGTGATCGCGGAGTCGCCGTGCCACCCGTCCAGCACCGCGCCGCAGTCGATGGAGATGAGGTCGCCCTCGGAGAGCACCTGCTTCGGCGAGGGGATGGCGTGCACGATCTGCTCGTTGACCGAGGAGCAGATCGACGCCGGGAAGCCGTGGTAGCCCTTGAACGACGGAACGCCACCCGCCTCGCGGATGGTCGACTCGGCGATGGCGTCCAGATCGGCGGTGCTCACACCCGGGGCGACAGCCTCCCGCATCCGGCGGAGCGCCTCGGCCACCACCAGCCCGGCGGCCCGCATCTTCTCGATCTGGTCAGGGGTCTTCAGCTGGATGTCCAGCTGGGGACGACGCATGGAGCGATTACCTTTCGTTGCCGAACAGCGGGGCACGTCTCGCGTACCCCGCTGTTCGCACTCTATCCGCCGCGGCCCGGCCGGACCTCAGCCGCCGTAGGACCGCAGGGCGTCGATGGCCCGGGTGGTGACGTCCTCCACCGGCCCGGTGGCGTCGATCCCGACCAGCTTGCCCTGGGCGCCGTAGTAGTCGACCAGGGGCGCGGTCTTCTCGCTGTATTCCCGGAGCCGGGTGGCGATCGTCTCCGGCTTGTCGTCGTCGCGCTGGAACAGCTCGGCGCCGCACCGGTCACAGATGCCCGGCCGGGTGGTGGCGTCGAACTCGACGTGCCAGATCTTGCCGCAACCCCGGCAGGTACGCCGGCCGGACAGCCGCCGGATCACCTCGTCGTCGTCGACCACCAACTCCAGGACCAGATCGAGCGCCGTCCCCAGGTCGGCGAGGAGCTTGTCCAGAGCGGCAGCCTGCGGAGTGGTCCGCGGGAAACCGTCGAGCAGGAACCCCTCGCTGGCGTCGGGCTCGGCCAGCCGGTCCCGGACCATGTTGATGGTGACCTCGTCCGGAACCAGCTCGCCCGCGTCCATGTACCGCTTCGCCTCGACACCGAGCGGGGTGCCCTGGGTGACGTTCGACCGGAAGATGTCCCCGGTCGAGATCTTCGGCACCGAGAGGTGTGCGGCGATGAACTCGGCCTGAGTGCCCTTGCCCGCCCCCGGCGGACCAACCAGAACGAGTCTCATCTACCGCAGGAACCCTTCGTAGTTCCGCTGCATGAGTTGGCTCTCGATCTGCTTCACGGTCTCCAGACCGACGCCGACCATGATGAGCACAGCGGTGCCGCCGAACGGGAAGTTCTGGTACTGCTGGTTGTCCAGCCAGATGAAGAAGAAGTTCGGCAGGATCGAGATGACACCCAGGTAGAGCGCGCCCGGCAGGGTGATCCGGCTGAGGATGAAGTCCAGGTAGTCGGCGGTCGGCTTGCCCGGGCGAATACCCGGCACGAAACCGCCGTACTTCTTCATGTTGTCCGCGACCTCGGTCGGGTTGAACGTGATCGAGACGTAGAAGTACGTGAAGAAGATGATCAGCAGGAAGTAGACCGCGATGTAGATCGGGCTGCTCGGGTTGACCAGGTTGTTCTGGACCCACGCCTGGGTCTTGCCCGGGTCGTTCTGGTCGAAGAACTGCAGGGCCAGCTGCGGCAGGTAGAGCAGCGACGAGCCGAAGATGACCGGGATGACACCGGCCTGGTTGACCTTCAGCGGGATGTAGGTCGAGGTGCCGCCGTACATTCGCCGGCCGATCATCCGCTTGGCGTACTGCACCGGGATCCGGCGCTGCGCCTGCTCGATGAAGGTGACAGCGGTGATGACCACCAGGACCAGCACGATGACCAGGGCGAACTTGCCCCAACCCTGACTGGTCTTGATGTTCCAACCCTCGCTGGGCAGCCGGGCCGCGATCGAGGTGAAGATCAGGACGGACATGCCGTTGCCGACGCCGCGGTCGGTGATCAGCTCACCGAGCCACATAACCATGCCGGTACCGGCGGTCATCGTCATCACCAGGATGGACAGCGTCAGCCAGTCCGGGATGCCGGTGCCGGTGGGGATGATCGGGAACTGGTCGCACTTGTTCTGGAACAGCTGGCCCGAGCGGGCCAGGGCCACGAACGCCGAGGCCTGCAGCACACCGAGACCGAGGGTCAGGTAGCGGGTGTACTGGGTGATCTTCGCCTGGCCGGCCTGGCCCTCCTTGCGGAGCTGCTCCAGCCGGGGGATCACGACGGTCAGCAGCTGCAGGATGATCGACGCGGTGATGTAGGGCATGATGCCCAGCGCGAAGACCGAGAGCTGCAGCAGCGCTCCGCCGGAGAAGAGGTTGAGGAGGTTCACCACCCCGGTGGTGTCACCCTGGAGAGTGTCGAGGCACTTCTGCACGTTGCCGTACGAGACGCCTGGGCTGGGGAGCGTCGCGCCCAGCCGGTAGACCGCGATGATGCCTACTGTGAACAGCAGCTTCTTGCGCAGGTCAGGCGTACGGAACGCACTGAGAAAGGCGGACAGCAACTTCTTCCTCCTGCGCGAGGCGGGCCGCCGGTGATCCCTGGCGGGTCGGGGTGCATCACGGGCGAGTGCCCGCAATCCATGACTGGGATGGGACTCTAACAGCCCTACCCCGCTCCGGGCAGATGTGCCCGACTACATAAATCGTTTCCGATGTTACAGGGCGCTAGGGCCCCGGGTAGACCATGGCGCCCGCCAGTTGGTCACAACTGGACGGGCGCCATGGTCTTACGCCTTACAGCTCGGTGACGGAGCCACCGGCGGCAGCGATCTTCTCCTTGGCCGACGCACTGAACGCGTGCGCGGACACCTGGAGCGCCACACCGCCGAGGTCCCCGGTGCCGAGGACCTTGACCGGGTGACCCTTGCGGACCGCGCCGGCCTCGACCAGCTCCAGCGGGCCGACCTGGCCACCGTTCGGGAACAGCTCAGCGAGTCGGTCCAGGTTGACCACCTGGAAGACCACCTTGAACTTGTTCTTGAAGCCCTTCATCTTCGGCAGGCGCATGTGGATGGGCATCTGCCCACCCTCGAACGCCGCCGAGATGTTCTTGCGGGCCTTGGAACCCTTGGTACCGCGACCGGCGGTCTTGCCCTTGGAACCCTCACCGCGACCCACACGGGTCTTCGCGGTCTTGGAACCGGGCGCCGGGCGCAGGTGATGCACCTTGATCGTCATTACTCGACCTCCTCGACCTTCACGAGGTGGTTGACCGTGAAGATCATGCCGCGGATCTCGGGCCGGTCCTCCTTGACCACCACGTCGTTGATCCGCTTGAGACCGAGCGAACGCAGCGAGTCACGCTGGTTCTGCTTGGTCCCGATACCGGACCGGAGCTGGGTGACCTTCAGGCGTGCCATCAGGACGCCACCCCCGCCCGCGACGCCAGCATGGCGGCCGGCGCGACGTCCTCCACCGGCAGACCACGACGCGCCGCGACCTGCTCGGGGGACTCGAGCCCCTTCAGGGCCGCCACGGTGGCGTGCACGATGTTGATCGGGTTCGACGAGCCGAGGCTCTTGGAGAGCACGTCGTGGATACCGGCGCACTCCAGCACGGCACGCACCGGACCACCGGCGATGACACCCGTACCGGCCGAGGCCGGCTTGAGCAGCACCACACCGGCCGCGTCCTCGCCCTGCACGGGGTGCGGGATCGAGGCGCCGATACGCGGAACCTTGAAGAAGTGCTTCTTGGCCTCCTCGACACCCTTGGCGATGGCCGCGGGCACCTCCTTGGCCTTTCCGTAGCCCACGCCGACCGTGCCGTCGCCGTCGCCCACGATCACCAGGGCGGTGAAGCTGAAGCGACGACCGCCCTTCACGACCTTGGCGACGCGGTTGATCGCGACGACCCGCTCAAGGTGCGGGGTCTTCTCGACGGGCGCGTTTCCGCGGCCGCCCTCACGGCGGTTGTCGCGGCGACCACCCTCGTTGCCACCGGACCCGCCGCCACGGCGCTGTTGACCTGGCATCAGCAGCCTTCCTTATCTCTCGTGACGGGGTTGTTAGAACTCGAGCCCGGCTTCGCGGGCGGCGTCGGCAAGCGCGGCGACACGCCCCGCGTACCGGTTGCCACCGCGGTCGAAGACGACCTTGGAGACGCCAGCGGCCTTGGCCCGCTCGGCGAGCAGAGTGCCCACCTTGCTGGCGAGGGCGCTCTTGTCGCCCTCCGCACCGCGCAGCGAGGCGTCCAGGGTCGACGCCGACGCCAGGGTGTGACCCTTGGAGTCGTCGACGACCTGGGCGACCATGTGCCGCAGCGAACGGGTGACGACCAGGCGCGGACGCTCGGCCGTACCGGTGACGTTCTTGCGGACGCGGAAGTGTCGACGCGCACGCCCGACGGCGCGCTTGGCGGCGACACCGCGGCGGCGCTTGAGCAGCGTGGCGCTCACTTCTTACCTGCCTTTCCGGCCTTGCGGCGGATGACCTCGCCCTGGTACTTCACGCCCTTGCCCTTGTAGGGCTCCGGCGGGCGGATCTTCCGGATGTTGGCGGCGACCTCACCGACCTGCTGCTTGTCGATGCCAGCAACGTGGAACAGGGTCGGCCGCTCCACCGTGAAGGTGATGCCCGCCGGGGCGGAGACGACCACCGGGTGCGAGAACCCGAGCGCGAACTCGAGGTCCGAACCCTTGGCGGTGACCCGGTAACCGGTGCCGGCGATCTCCAGGCTCTTGCGGTAGCCCTCGGTGACCCCGACGATCATGTTGGCAACCAGCGTACGGCTCAGGCCGTGGAGTTCCTTGGCCTTGCGCTCGTCGTTGGGCCGGTTGACGCTCAGCTGCCCGTCCTCGGCCCGCTCGATCGTGATCGGCTCGGCGAGGACGTGCTCCAGCTGACCCTTGGGGCCCTTGACCTTGACGGTCTGCCCGTCGATCGTGATGTCGACGCCGGCTGGTACCGGGATCGACTTACGTCCAATTCGCGACATTTCTACCTGTCTCCCGTTACCAGACGAAGGCGAGGACTTCCCCGCCAACACTCCGCTTGCGGGCCTGCCGGTCGGTCAGCAGCCCCTGGGACGTCGAAATGATCGCCACGCCCAGCCCACCGAGCACCCGCGGGAGCCCGTCCGACTTGGCGTACACCCGGAGACCGGGCTTGGACACGCGCTTGATGCCGGCCAGGCTCCGCTCGCGGTTCTGGCCGTACTTCAGCTCGACGACCAGTCGCTTGCCGACGGCGCCCTCCTCGGGCTCCTCGACCGACCAGGTGGCGATGTAACCCTCGGCCTTCAAGACCTCGGCGATGTTCGCCTTGATCTTGGAGTAGGGCATCTTCACCTGATCGTGGTACGCCTGGTTGGCGTTACGCAGACGCGTGAGCATGTCTGCGATCGGGTCGGTCATCGTCATGGATTTCGTCAGCCTTTCTCGCCGGGGTTCCCGGGGCATCAGCCCCGGGCCTACGGCGAAGAGCAATACCTAATCGGTGCAGGAGTTCCCAGCCGACGGCCGGGACGCGGTCGCCCTTACCAGGAAGCCTTGGACACGCCCGGCAGCTCACCGCGGTGAGCCATCTCCCGGATGCAGACCCGGCAGAGCCCGAACTTGCGGTAGACCGCCTTCGGACGCCCGCACCGCTGGCAGCGGGTGTACGCGCGAACCGAGAACTTCGGCTTCGCAGCCGCCTTGATGATCAGCGCCTTCTTGGCCATCTCAGTTCTCCTTGAACGGGAAGCCCAGGAGCTTGAGCAGCGCCCGGCCCTCGTCGTCGGTCGTGGCGGTCGTGACCACCGTGATGTCCATGCCCCGCTGGCGATCGATCTTGTCCTGATCGATCTCGTGGAACACCGACTGCTCGGTCAGACCGAACGTGTAGTTGCCGTGCCCGTCCAGCTTGCGCCCGTCCAGACCGCGGAAGTCGCGGATACGCGGCAGCGCGATGGAGAGCAGCCGGTCCAGGAACTCCCACATCCGGTCACCGCGAAGGGTGACCTTCGCGCCGATCGGCATGCCCTCACGCAGCTTGAACTGCGCGATGGACTTGGTCGCCCGCCGCACCTGCGGCTTCTGGCCGGTGATCGTGGCGAGGTCACGGACCGCGCCGTCGATCAGCTTGGCGTCGCGAGCAGCCTCGCCGACACCCATGTTGACGACGATCTTGACCAGCCGCGGCACCTGCATGGGGTTGCCGTAGCTGTGCTGCTCGCGCAGCTGGGCCACGATCTCGTTGCGGTACCGCTCCTTGAGGCGCGGCATGGTCTTTTCGGTAGCCGTGGTCATCACAGGTCCTTACCGGTGCTGCGCGCGATGCGGACCTTCTGGCCGTTGTCGTCGATCCGGTAACCGACGCGGGTCGGCTTGCCGTCGGAGTCCAGGACCTGCACGTTCGAGACGTGGATCGGGGCCTCCTGGGTGACGATGCCGCCGGTCTTGGCGCCACGCTGGGTGGTGCTGATGCGGGTGTGCTTCTTGACCCGGTTCACGCCCTCGACCAGGACCTTGTCCTGCCGCGGGTAGGCCTGAATGACCTTGCCCTTGGCACCTTTGTCCTTGCCGGCGATGACGACGACCGTGTCGCCCTTCTTGACCTTCACGGTCACAACACCTCCGGCGCGAGGGAAATAATCTTCATGAACCGCTTGTCCCGCAGCTCCCGGCCCACCGGGCCGAAGATGCGGGTACCACGCGGGTCCCCGCCGTCCTTGATGATGACGGCGGCGTTCTCGTCGAAGCGGATGTACGAGCCGTCCGGCCGCCGCTTCTCCTTGGCCGTGCGAACGACGACAGCCTTGACGACGTCGCCCTTCTTCACACCGGCACCCGGGATGGCGTCCTTGACCGTGGCCACGATGACGTCGCCGATGCTCGCGTAGCGCCGACCCGAGCCACCGAGAACCCGGATGCACAGGATCTCCCGAGCACCCGTGTTGTCGGCGACGCGCAGTCGCGACTCCTGCTGAATCACGTCTATCTCCTATGTCTGCCGGTTCTCCGGCCGCCGTGGCGGCCGGAGCCTGGCGGAACCTACGCCCGACGCAACGCCGGGCGAGCTCGAGCCTTCGCTACTTGGCCTTTTCCAGGATCTCCACGATCCGCCAACGCTTGGTGGCGCTCAGCGGCCGGGTCTCCATGATGAGAACCCGGTCACCGGTGCCGGCGGCGTTCTGCTCGTCGTGCACCTTCAGCTTGCTCGTACGGCGCATGATCTTGCCGTACAGCGCGTGCCGAACCCGGTCCTCGACCTCGACCACGACGGTCTTGTCCATCTTGTCGCTGACCACCAGGCCCTCACGGACCTTGCGGCGCGAGCGCGCGGTGGTGGTGGTCTCTTCGGTCATGATGCAGTCACCTCAGTCGGCGCGGCCGAGAGCCCCAGCTCGCGCTCGCGCATGATCGTGTAGATCCGGGCGATCTCCCGACGGATGACCTGCAACCGCCGGTTGTTGTCGAGCTGCCCGGTTGCGGCCTGCACGCGGAGGTTGAACAGCTCCGCCTTGGCCTCCCGCAGCTTCGTGACCAGCTCCTCCTCGGAGAGCTCACGCAGCTCGGTCGCCTTAACGCCCGCTGCCATCAGGATTCACCCACTTCGCGCGTAACAATGCGGCACTTCATCGGGAGCTTGTGGATCGCGCGACGCATGGCCTCTCGCGCGGTCTGCTCGTTGGGGAAGGACATCTCGAAGAGAACCCGCCCCGGCTTGACGTTGGCGACCCACCACTCGGGCGAACCCTTACCGGAACCCATCCGGGTCTCGGCCGGCTTCTTGGTGAGGGCCTGGTCCGGGAAGATCGTGATCCAGACCTTGCCACCACGCTTGATGTGGCGAGTCATCGCGATACGTGCCGACTCGATCTGCCGGTTCGTCACGTACGCCGGCTCAAGAGCCTGGATCCCGAACTCGCCGAACACCACCCGGTTACCACCCTTGGACGCGCCACTGCGGTCCGGGTGGTGCGGCTTGCGGAAGCCCTTCGGGGGCTTGCGCGGCATCAGCATCTGTCAGCCCTCCTGCTGCGTTTCTGCCGGAGCAGCCGCGGCGGCGACAGCGGAGCTGTCGACCGGCTCGCCGCTCGGCGTCTCGGCCTGCTGCGCGACGGTGGTCGCAGCAGCCCGGCCGGCCTCGGTGCCACCAGCCGTGGTGCCGGACGAACCCGACCGGCCACGGCGCGGACGCTCGGGACGGTCGCCGCGCTCACCACGACGCGGGCGGGACGGACCGGCCTCGGCCGGAGCCTCCCGGCCCGGAACGGCGTCGCCCTTGTAGATCCAGACCTTCACACCGATCCGACCGAACGTGGTACGAGCCTCGAAGAAGCCGTACTCGATGTTGGCCCGCAGCGTGTGCAGCGGAACCCGGCCCTCACGGTAGAACTCGGTCCGGCTCATCTCAGCGCCGCCGAGGCGACCCGAGACCTGAACCCGGATGCCCTTGCAGACCGGGTTCTTCATCGCCGACTGCATGGCCTTGCGCATCGCCCGACGGAAGCTGACCCGGCTGGACAGCTGCTCGGCCACGCCCTGCGCGACCAGCTGAGCGTCCGACTCGGGGTTCTTCACCTCGATGATGTTCAGCTGAACCTGCTTGCCGGTGAGCTTCTCCAGCTCGCCGCGGATCCGGTCGGCCTCCGCACCCTTACGGCCGATGACGATGCCCGGCCGGGCGGTGTAGATGTCGACCCGAACCCGGTCGCGGGTGCGCTCGATGTCGACCTTGGAGATCCCGGCACGCTCGAGGCCCTTGGACATCATGCGGCGGATCTTGACATCCTCGCCGATGTAGTCCTTGTAGAGCTTGTCCGCGAACCAGCGGGACTTCCAGTCGGTCGAGATGCCGAGCCGGAACCCAGTGGGGTGAACCTTCTGACCCATTACTCGGCGTCCTCCGTCTTGCTCTGCGCTTCGGCCGGTGCGGCCTCCGTGGCCGGGGCCGCCTTCTTGGCCGCGGCCTTCCTCGGCGTTGCCGGCGCGACCGCTTCGACCGCCACGGTGATGTGGCACGTGCGCTTGCGGATGCGGTAGGCCCGACCCTGGGCCCGCGGCTGGAACCGCTTCATCGTCGGACCCTCGTCCACGAAGGCCTCGCTGACGAGCAGCGCGTCGGGGTCCAGCCGCTCGTTGTTCTCCGCGTTGGCGATCGCGCTAGCGAGCACCTTGTAAACCTGCTCGCTCGCAGCCTGCGGCGCGAACTGCAGCACCGTGAGCGCCTCCTTCGCGGGCAGGCCGCGGACGAGGTTGACCACCCGGCGCGCCTTCATCGGCGAGATGCGCACGTGCCGCGCAACCGCCCGCGCGCCCGGAAGCACCGGAGCGTCGCCCTTTCCTGGCATCGCTGTAACCCCTTGTTCCCTCTATCCGTATGCCTGGCGGCGTCAGCGCCGACGGCTCTTCCGGTCGTCCTTCTCGTGACCCTTGAACGTGCGGGTCAGCGCGAACTCGCCGAGCTTGTGCCCGACCATCGCCTCGGTCACGAACACCGGGACGTGCTTGCGTCCGTCGTGCACGGCGATCGTGTGCCCCAGCATCTCGGGGATGATCGTCGAGCGCCGCGACCAGGTCTTGATCACGTTCTTGGAGCCCTTGTCGTTCTGAACTTCCACCTTCTTGAGCAGGTGGTCGTCGACGAACGGGCCCTTCTTCAGGCTGCGAGGCATGTCTTATCTCCCTCAGCCGCGCTTACGCGTGGCGTAGCGACGGCGGACGATCAGCCGGTCACTCGGCTGGCCCTTACGGCGGGTGCGGCCCTCGGGCTTACCCTGCGGGTTGACCGGGTGGCGACCACCGGAGGTCTTACCCTCACCACCACCGTGCGGGTGGTCGACCGGGTTCATGGCGACACCACGGACGGTCGGGCGCTTGCCCTTCCACCGCATCCGGCCGGCCTTGCCCCAGTTGATGTTCGACTGATCGGCGTTGCCGATCTCGCCGACGCTGGCGCGGCAGCGCACGTCCACACGCCGGATCTCGCCGGACGGCATACGCAGGGTCGCGTACGCGCCCTCACGACCGAGCAGCTGGATGCCGACGCCGGCGGAACGGGCCAGCTTGGCACCGCCACCCGGGCGCAGCTCCACGTTGTGGATCGTGGTACCGACCGGGATGTTGCGCAGCGGCAGGTTGTTGCCGGGCTTGATGTCGGCGCCCGGACCGGACTCGACGCGGTCGCCCTGCTTCAGGTCCTTCGGCGCGATGATGTACCGCTTCTCGCCGTCGGCGTAGTGCAGCAGCGCGATGCGTGCCGTGCGGTTCGGGTCGTACTCGATGTGAGCGACCTTCGCCGGCACGCCGTCCTTGTCGACCCGCTTGAAGTCGATCAGACGGTACTGGCGCTTGTGACCGCCGCCGTGGTGCCGCGTGGTGATCCGGCCGTGGGCGTTACGCCCGCCCTTCTTCGGCAGCGGAGCCAGCAGCGACTTCTCCGGCGTGGACCGGGTGATCTCGGCGAAGTCAGCGACGCTAGAGCCACGTCGGCCCGGCGTCGTCGGCTTGTACTTACGGATAGCCATTGTCTACACCCCTCAGCTGACCGGGCCGCCGAAGGCCTCGATGCGGTCACCGTCAGCCAGCTTCACGATCGCCCGCTTGGTCGCCTTGCGCTGACCGAAGCCGGTCTTGGTGCGCTTGCGCTTACCCTGGCGGTTGAGCGTGTTGACCGTCAGGACGCGGACGTTGAAGATCTGCTGGATAGCGATCTTGATCTCGGTCTTGTTCGCGTCCGGGTGCACCAGGAAGGTGTACCAGTTCCGGTTCAGCTCGCTGTAGCTCTTCTCCGAGACGACCGGCGCCACGATGATGTCGCGCGGGTCGGCGATCGTGCTCACTTGCCACCCTCCTCGGTGGTCTCGGCGGGCACGCCCAGGAACTCGTCCAGGGCGTCCTTGGTGAAGACCACGTCGTCGGCCACGAGCACGTCGTACGTGTTCAGTTGGCCGGACTCGATCAGGTGCACGCGCGGCTCGTTGCGCAGCGACACCCAGTTCAGCTCGTCGGTGCTGCTCAGCACGACCAGGACCCGACGGGCCTCGGTGAGCTTCGCCAGCGTGGCCAGGGCCGCCTTGGTCGACGGCTTCTCGCCCGAGACGAACGCCTCGACGACGTGCACCTGCCCGGCGCGAGCCCGGTCGGAGAGGGCGCCCCGCAGAGCGGCGGCCTTCATCTTCTTCGGGGTCCGCTGGCTGTAGTCACGCGGCACGGGACCGTGCACGACGCCACCGCCGGCGAACTGCGGCGCGCGGATCGAGCCCTGGCGGGCGCGACCGGTGCCCTTCTGCTTGTACGGCTTCTTGCCGCCACCGGCGACCTCGCCGCGGGTCTTGGCCTTGTGCGTGCCCTGTCGGGCCGCCGCGAGCTGGGCCACCACGACCTGGTGCATCAGCGCGACGTTGGCCTGCACGTCGAAGATGTCCGCCGGCAGCTCGACCGAGCTGCTGGTGGTGCCTTCGACGGTGCGCACGTCAACGGTGGTCACTTGGCCGCACCGCCCTTCTTCACCTTGCTCTTCGCCGCGGTACGGACCAGAACGAGCGCGCCCTTCGGACCGGGGATGGCACCCCGGACGAGCAGCAGGTTGTTCTCGGTGTCGACCGCCTGGACGGTGAGGTTCTGCACGGTGTACCGCACGCCACCCATCCGGCCGGCCATCCGGGTGCCCTTGAAGACACGACCCGGCGTGGCGCACGCGCCGATGGAGCCGGGCGAGCGGTGCTTGCGCTCGACACCGTGACCGGCGCCCAGACCGTGGAAGCCGTGCCGCTTCATCGGGCCGGCGTAGCCCTTGCCCTTGGTCTTGCCGGTGACGTCGATGGTGACGCCGGCCGGGAACTCCTCGACAGTGACTTCCTGCCCGAGCGAGTATTCCCCGGCATCCGTGGTGCGCAGCTCGACGATGTGCCGGCGCGGCGCCACGTCCGCCTTGGCGTAGTGCCCGCTGATCGGCTTCTTGACCTTGCGCGGGTCGATGGTGCCGTAGGCCAGCTGGACCGCGGAGTAACCGTCCTTCTCGGCGCTACGAACCTGGCTGATGACGCACGGGCCGGCCTCGACCACGGTCACGGGAACAACACGGTTGTTGTCCCAGACCTGGGTCATGCCGAGCTTGGCGCCCAGGATCCCCTTGACTTGCCTGTCCATTTGTCCGGTCCCTACAGCTTGATCTCGATGTCGACGCCAGCCGGCAGGTCGAGGCGCATGAGCGAGTCGACCGTCTTCGGGGTCGGGTCGATGATGTCGATCAGCCGCTTGTGCGTGCGCATCTCGAAGTGCTCGCGCGAGTCCTTGTACTTGTGCGGCGAGCGGATAACGCAGAAACGGTTGATCTCCGTGGGCAGCGGCACCGGGCCCGCGACCTGCGCCCCGGTGCGCGTCACCGTCTCGACGATCTTCCGAGCCGAGGAGTCGACGACCTCGTGGTCATAGGCCTTGAGCCGGATGCGGATCTTCTGTCCCGCCATGGTGGCTTCTGTTCCTTCTCTCGATGCCGCTGTGTTGCGGGCGCCTGTACCGGCTGGTACAGGTCCACTTCGCCGACCCCCGCGGTCGGGCGTGTCGCGCCCTCGGGCCGAGCTCCGCCCCATCGTTCTGGAGTGGTGCTGACCGCGCGGTGGGTCAAGGCGCCGATCGCATTACCGCGACCTGAACGCCGTGCGAGGGTGGTTGGCGACTGGGCCGCCAACCACCCTACGCTCGACTGACTCGCCACCCGGAGGTTCAGCGAAAGCCGAACACAGGCGACGAACTGTCGTTACGCAACCTGACTAGTATGCCGCACGACCGGCGGCGGGTCTAATCGGGGTTACCTAGTTCACTTGACGATCTTGGTGACGAACCCGGCGCCGACGGTGCGGCCACCCTCGCGGATCGCGAACTTGAGGTTCTCCTCCATGGCGATGGGCTGGATCAGCTTCACCGCCATGGTGGTGTTGTCACCAGGCATGACCATCTCGGTGCCCTCGGGGAGGGTGACGACACCGGTGACGTCCGTGGTCCGGAAGTAGAACTGCGGACGGTAGTTCTGGAAGAACGGGGTGTGGCGGCCACCCTCCTCCTTGGAGAGGATGTAGACCGTCGCCTCGAACTCCGTGTGCGGGGTGGTGGTGCCCGGCTTCACGACGACCATGCCGCGCTCGACGTCCTCGCGCTTGGTACCACGCAGCAGCAGGCCGACGTTCTCACCTGCGCGGGCGTCGTCCAGGGTCTTCCGGAACATCTCGATCGCGGTGACCTTGGTCTTGAAGCCCTTCTCGCGGATGCCGACGACCTCGACGTCCTCGTTCGGCAGCAGCACGCCGCGCTCCACACGACCGGTGACGACGGTGCCACGACCGGTGATCGTGAACACGTCCTCGACGGGCATGAGGAACGGCTTCTCGGTCTCGCGCTCCGGCTGCGGGATCGCGGTGTCGACCGCGCTCATCAGCTCGAGGAGCTTCGCGGTCCAGACCGGGTCACCCTCGAGCGCCTTCAGCGCGGAGACCTGGACGACCGGCAGGTCGTCACCCGGGTACTCCTGCGAGGAGAGCAGCTCGCGGACCTCGAGCTCGACGAGCTCCAGGAGCTCCTCGTCGTCGACCATGTCGCTCTTGTTGAGCGCCACGACGATGTACGGCACACCCACCTGACGGGCCAGCAGCACGTGCTCGCGGGTCTGCGGCATCGGGCCGTCGGTCGCCGCGACCACCAGGATCGCGCCGTCCATCTGCGCGGCACCGGTGATCATGTTCTTGATGTAGTCCGCGTGACCGGGGCAGTCAACGTGCGCGTAGTGCCGCGCCTCGGTCTGGTACTCGACGTGCGCGATCGAGATCGTGATGCCGCGGGCCTTCTCCTCCGGCGCCTTGTCGATCTCGTCGAACGGCGTGTAGGGGTTCAGGTCCGGGTACTGGTCGTGCAGGACCTTGGTGATGGCCGCCGTCAGCGTCGTCTTACCGTGGTCGATGTGACCAATGGTGCCGATGTTGACGTGCGGCTTAGTCCGCTCGAACTTAGCCTTCGCCACTGGTGTCCTCCTGTGGACTTCTTGGTTCGTACGCCCGGCGCGCCGGTCGGCGCTTAGGACTCTGTCGACAGCCTTTCCGGCCAGACGGCCGGAGAGCCTTTGTGGGTTCTGCGGCGATGAAGCCTACAGGCCCGGTCTCACGCGATCCGATCGTGGTGGCCGCGGGCGGGTGAAACCTCCCGCGACCAACCACGAATCACCTGCTCAGAGCGTTACTCGCCCGTTGCCTTGGCGATGATCTCCTTCGCGACGCTCTGCGGAACCTCGGCGTAGGAGTCGAACTGCATGCTGTAGCTAGCCCGGCCCTGGGTCTTCGACCGCAGGTCGCCGACGTAGCCGAACATCTCCGACAACGGCACCAGAGCCCGGACGATGCGGGCGCCGCTGCGCTCCTCCATCGCCTGGATGATGCCGCGGCGGGAGTTGAGGTCGCCGATGACGTCACCCATGTTCTCCTCAGGAGTGGTGACCTCAACAGCCATCATCGGCTCGAGCAGTGCGGGGTCGGCCTTGCGGGCCGCCTCCTTCATCACCATCGAACCGGCGATCTTGAATGCCATTTCCGAGGAGTCGACCTCGTGGTACTGGCCGTCCAGCAGCGTCAGCTTCACGCCGACCAGCGGGAAGCCCGCCAGGATGCCGTACTGCATGGCGTCCTGGGCGCCGGCGTCCACCGACGGGATGAACTCACGCGGGACGCGACCACCGGTGACGGCGTTCGCGAACTCGTAGGTCGGCGAGTCGTTGTCCAGCGGCAGCGGCTCGACGCTCACGATGACGCGGGCGTACTGACCCGAACCACCGGTCTGCTTCTTGTGGGTGTACTCGATCTTCTCCACCTTGCGGCGGATCGTCTCGCGGTACGCCACCTGCGGCTTACCGATGTTCGCCTCGACGTTGAACTCGCGGCGCATCCGGTCGACCAGGATGTCCAGGTGCAGCTCGCCCATGCCGGCGATGACCGTCTGACCGGTCTCCTCGTCAAGCTTGACGCGGAAGGTCGGGTCCTCCTCGGCCAGCCGCTGGATGGCGGTGCTGAGCTTCTCCTGGTCGGCCTTGGTCTTCGGCTCGATGGCGACCTCGATGACCGGCTCCGGGAAGGTCATCGACTCCAGGATGACCGGGTTCGCCGGGTCGCACAGCGTGTCACCGGTGGTGGTCTGCTTGAGACCCTGCACCGCGATGATGTCGCCAGCCTGGGCCGAGCTGCGCTCTTCCCGCTTGTTGGCGTGCATCTGGTAGATCTTGCCGATGCGCTCCTTGCGGTCCTTGGTGGAGTTGACCACCTGGGTGCCGGTCTCGACCACGCCGGAGTAGACCCGGACGTAGGTGAGCTTGCCGAGGTGCTTGTCGGTCTGGATCTTGAACGCGAGACCGGAGAAGGGCTCGGCCTTGGACGGCTTGCGCAGCAGCGGGGTCTCGCCGTCGGGGGCCGTGCCCTCGATCGCCGGGACGTCCAGCGGCGACGGCAGGAAGTCGACGACGGCGTCGAGCATGGGCTGGACACCCTTGTTCTTGAACGCCGAGCCGCACAGCACCGGGTTGGCCTTGCCGGCGATGGTGGCACGCCGGATGGCGGCCTTGATCTCCTCGACGGAGACCTCCTCGCCCTCCAGGTACTTCTCCATCACCGAGTCGTCGACGTCGGCGAGGGTCTCCATCAGCTTCTCGCGCCACTCGGCCGCGGAGTCGGCCAGCTCGGCCGGGATCTCCTCGATCGCGTAGTCCTCACCCTTCTGGGTCTCCCCGCGCCAGGTGAGGGCGCGCATGCCGATCAGGTCGACGACACCGATGTGGTCGCCCTCGAGCCCGATCGGGATCTGGAGCACCAGCGGGGTGGCGTTCAGCCGGTCGATCATCATCTGCACGCAGCGGAAGAAGTCGGCACCGGTCCGGTCGAGCTTGTTGACGAAGCACATACGCGGGACGTTGTACTTGTCGGCCTGCCGCCAGACGTTCTCCGTCTGCGGCTCCACGCCGGCGACGCCGTCGTAAACCGCGACCGCACCATCCAGAACCCGCAGCGACCGCTCGACCTCAACCGTGAAGTCGACGTGGCCGGGCGTGTCGATGATCTGGATCGTGTGGCCCTTCCACTCACACTTGGTGGCAGCGGAGGTGATGGTGATACCACGCTCCTGCTCCTGCTCCATCCAGTCCATGACGGCAGCGCCCTCGTGGACCTCACCGATCTTGTACGTGATACCGGTGTAGAACAGGATTCGCTCGGTGGTCGTGGTCTTACCGGCATCGATGTGCGCCATGATGCCGATGTTGCGTACGTTGGCGAGCGCGTCTGCGGCGGCCACTTCAATCCCTACTTATCGTCGTCTCGACTCAACTGGTGGCGGTTCCGGCGCCCGTGGGGGCGCCGGAACCAGGGTGTTACCAGCGGTAGTGCGCGAAGGCCTTGTTCGACTCGGCCATCTTGTGCGTGTCCTCGCGCCGCTTGACGGCGGCACCGAGGCCGTTGCTCGCGTCCAACAGCTCGTTCATCAGCCGCTCGACCATGGTCTTCTCGCGCCGGGCGCGGGAGTAGGTGACCAGCCAGCGCAGGCCCAGGGTGGTCGCCCGGGTCGGGCGGACCTCGACCGGAACCTGGTAGGTGGCGCCACCGACACGACGGCTGCGCACCTCGAGGGTCGGCTTGACGTTGTCCATCGCCCGCTTCAGGGTGACGACCGGGTCGGTGCCGGACTTCTCGCGGCAGCCCTCAAGGGCCGCGTACACGATGGACTCGGCGAGCTGACGCTTGCCGCGGAGCAGGATCTTGTTCACCAGCTGGGTGACCAGCGGCGAGTTGTACACCGGGTCAGCGACCAGTGGCCGCCGCGGAGCGGGTCCCTTACGCGGCATGTCAGCTCTTCTCCTTCTTCGCGCCGTAACGGCTGCGCGCCTGCTTGCGGTTGCGGACACCCTGGGTGTCCAGCGAACCGCGAACGATCTTGTAACGCACACCGGGGAGGTCCTTCACCCGGCCACCGCGGACGAGCACGATCGAGTGCTCCTGCAGGTTGTGACCGACGCCCGGGATGTAGGCCGTCACCTCGATCTGGCTGCTGAGCTTCACGCGAGCGACCTTGCGCAGCGCCGAGTTCGGCTTCTTCGGGGTGGTGGTGTACACGCGGGTGCACACGCCGCGCCGCTGGGGGGAACCCTTCAGCGCCGGGGTCTTGGTCTTGGTCGTCTTCGCCTGGCGGCCCTTTCGGACCAGCTGCTGGATCGTGGGCACCGGGTTTCTCCGCTCCCTTCGGCCGCATCCGCGGCCGCGCCGTCTGCTCGTTAGCCGGTCTGATGACCGGCTCTCCTACATTCCGACCAGGGTCGCCTTGCGGAGACCCCGGCACCCGCGGTCGGGCGTGTCGCCCTCGTCACGGCTCCGTTGCGACGCTTTCGCGTGCGAACCGGAGTTTGTCACCGGTACGTGGGTTACCGCGCCCCGGATCCTTGGCTTGTCGTGCCGCCGCCCGAACTCCGGAAACAGCGCACGCACGAGTTGCCCGGGCAGGCCCGGGCACAAGGGGAAAGAGTACCTACCACAACCGCCCAGGTCAAAACGGAATGGCCCGGCGGCTGTCTCACCTCCGCCGGCCGGATCTCGTCCTGCCCCGTCGCCCGCGATGGGCACCTACGAGCACAAGTGTACCGGCTTCCCCGCAGGACCACCCGTCGGCCCCGGGCCGGCACCGGGAAGGACACGGAAGGGGCGACGGCAGCGAATCGGGCTCAGGCCAGAGCGAGGAGCAACGCCAGGCCCAGGCCCAGAAGGCTGAGCACCACTCCCGCCACGCCGCAACTGATCCCGGCCACCGACAGACCACGGCCGGTGAAGCGGACGGCCGGAGGCGCTACCGGCCGGCGGATCTGCCGCTGACCGAGCAGCCCGATGACCACGGCTGCCACACCCGTGAGCACCCCGAGCACCGCGAACGCCCCGGAGACCCAGGCCCCACCCTCGTCCACGAACGTCACCCCGAAGCAGATGACCAGCAGCGAGACCAGCGCCGACGCGATTCCGGCCACCAGCGCCCCGGTGGCCAGCCCGGATGTGACCGGCGCCACGTCCAGGTGCACGACACCGAACGGCGTACCCGCAACCGTCTCGACCCGCTTCGGCGGTCGGCGCTGGTCGTCGGTCGGAGGCGGCGGAGGCCCGGCCACGCCGCCCCATCCGGGCGCGTGACCCGGCGACGGCGGACCCCACCCCTGGGGCACGCCGGGCCCGGACGGCGGCGGACCCCACCCAGCCGGGACACCGGGCCCAGACGCTGGCGGACCCCATCCGGCCGGGACACCGGGCCCAGACGCTGGCGGACCCCACCCTGGGGGTACACCAGGCCCGGGCGGCGGCGGACCCCACCCCTGGGGTGCGTGGGTCGGCGCGCCGGAGACCGGGTACGGCTGGTGGAAGCCCGTCGGCCCGGTCGGACCCCAGCCAGGGTGCGGCGCACCCCAACCCGGCGTGGAGACCGGGGGATGCGGTGGGCCGCTCGGACCCGGTCGCTCCCAGCCATTCGGCGCGGGCGAAGCCGGCGCGGGCGGCGTCGACGCAGGAGGGGTCGGCTCGTGCGGGGTCTGCGCGTCCGGAGGGCCGGCCGGTTCGTCCGCAGGGGGCCGCGCCGGTTCCGTCACGAGGTCCTCCTGTCGAAAGGGCACCACCGCCGCACGGTGGACACCGGCCAGGCTACCGCCGAGGACGCCGCCGCCGGGGCGCGGCCACCGGCGAGCTCAGTCCATGTTCGTCGGGTAGTCGTGGCCGAACGGCGTGCCGGCCAACCGGACCACACCGATCACGACCGCGATCACCACGGTGACCGCGACCAGCACCAGGCCCGTCCAGGCCATCCGCTCCCCCCGTCGCAGCCAGGCGCCACCGGTCAGGAAACCCCCCGAGGTGTACGCCTCACGGCGCGCCTGCCGCGCCAGTTGCAGTGCGACCGTCGCCGGCACCACCCCGCCGATGAAGAGCCCGGTCAGCATGCCGAGCAGCCCCAGCGCGAAGACCGCCCGCGCCTTCGTGGCACGGGCCGGATCCGGGTCCAGCGGGTGACGCGGGTCCTGCTGCGCGACGGGCACCTGCCCGGGTGCGGTCGTCATCCCCCCATCATGCCCAACTCGCCGCCGGGGTGGGTGGGTCCGGACGCGACGAGGCCCCCGGCGGACACCGGGGGCCTCGTCGTGTGACTGGTGCTTAGCGGTACGACCCGAAGTCGAAGTCGTCCAGCGGCACAGCCTGCCCGCCGGCCGGCCCGAACCCGTAGTCGGTCTCCGGGTACCCGGTCATCGAGTAGACCTTGGCCTTGGCCTCCTCGGTCGGCTCGACCCGCACGTTGCGGTACTTGCTGATGCCCGTACCGGCCGGGATGAGCTTTCCGATGATCACGTTCTCCTTGAGGCCGACCAGCGAGTCGCTGCGCGAGTTGATCGCAGCGTCGGTCAGCACCCGGGTGGTCTCCTGGAAGGAGGCCGCCGAGAGCCAGGAGTCGGTGGCCAGCGAGGCCTTGGTGATACCCATCAGCACCGGACGACCGGCGGCGGGCTCGCCGCCCTCCGAGACGAGTCGGCGGTTCTCCGACTCGAACAGCGCCCGGTCGACCAGCACACCCGGCAGGAACTCGGTCGAGCCGGAGTCGATGACCGTCACCCGCTTGAGCATCTGGCGGATGATGATCTCGATGTGCTTGTCGTGGATGAGCACACCCTGCGAGCGGTAGACCTCCTGGACCTCACTGGTCAGGTGGACCTGGACCGCCCGCGGACCCATGATCCGCAGAAGCTCGTGCGGGTCGATGGTGCCCTCGGTCAGCTTCTCGCCGACCGCGACGTGACCGCCGTCGTGGGTCCGGAGCTTGACCCGCTTCGAGATCTTGTCGTAGACGATCTCGTCGCTGCCGTCGTCCGGCACCACGATGATCTTGCGCGAGCGCTCGCCGTCCTCGATCCGGATCCGGCCGGGGGTGTCGGCGATGGGCGCCTTACCCTTCGGGACCCGGGCCTCGAAGATTTCCTGCACACGCGGCAGACCCTGGGTGATGTCCTCACCCGCGACACCACCGGTGTGGAAGGTACGCATCGTCAGCTGCGTACCCGGCTCACCGATGGACTGGGCGGCGATGATGCCGACCGCCTCGCCGATGTCGACCGACTTACCGGTCGGCAGCGACCGGCCGTAGCAGGCCGCGCAGACGCCCAGCTTCGACTCGCAGGTGAGCACGCTGCGGACCCGGACCGTCTCCACGCCGGCGGCGACGATCTTGTCGACCCCGATGGAGTTGATGTCCTGGCCGCGCTCGGCCACCACGGTCCCGTCCGGGCCCTTGATGTCGTCGGCCAGCGTCCGGGCGTGCACGCTGGTCTCGGCGTGGGTGTGGACGACGAGCTTGCCGTCCAGCCGCTCGCCGATCTGCATCGGGATCGCCCGGTCGGTGCCGCAGTCCTCTTCGCGGATGATGACGTCCTGCGAGACGTCCACCAGACGACGGGTCAGGTAACCCGAGTCGGCGGTCCGCAGCGCGGTGTCGGCGAGACCCTTACGGGCACCGTGCGTGGAGATGAAGTACTCCAGCACGGACAGACCCTCCCGGTAGCTGGCCTTGATCGGCCGCGGGATGATCTCGCCCTTCGGGTTGGCCACCAGACCACGGATCGCCGCGATCTGCCGGAGCTGAAGCAGGTTACCGCGAGCACCCGAGTTGATCATCTTCCACAGTGGGTTCTCCTGCGGCAGCGCGGTGTCCATCTCCTTGGCGACCTCGTTGGTCGCCTTGGTCCAGATCTCGATGAGTTCGCCGCGACGCTCCTCGGCGGTCATCAGACCACGCTGGTACTGCTTGTCGATCCGGTCGGCTTCCTTCTCGTACCGCGCCAGGATCTCCGCCTTGCGCGGCGGAGCGATGACGTCCTCCATGCCGATCGTCACGCCGGACCAGGTGGCCCAGTGGAAACCGGCCTCCTTGAGCCCGTCCAGGGTGGCGGCCAGGGCCACCTTGGGGAAGCGCTCGGCGAGGTCGTTGACGATCGCGGAGAGCTGACCCTTGCGGATCTCGTAGTTCACGAAGCGGTAGCCCTGCGGCAGCGTCTCGTTGAACAGCACCCGACCCAGGGTCGTCTCGATGGTCAGCGGGTCACCCTCGACCCAGCCCTCCGGGGCGGTCCACGCCTCGGCGCCGGCGCCGTTGTCGACACCGATCACGCCGCGCAGGCGGATCCGCACCGGCGCCTGCAGGTGCAGCTCACTGTTGTCGAAGGCCATCCGCGCCTCGGCGTCCGAGCTGAACGCCCGGCCCTCGCCCTTCTCACCGGCGGTGAGGTGGGTGAGGTGGTACAGACCGATGACCATGTCCTGGGTGGGCATGGTGACCGGCTTGCCGTCGGCCGGCTTGAGGATGTTGTTCGACGACAGCATCAGGATCCGCGCCTCGGCCTGAGCCTCGGCGGACAGCGGCACGTGCACCGCCATCTGGTCACCGTCGAAGTCGGCGTTGAACGCGGTGCAGACCAGCGGGTGGATCTGGATCGCCTTGCCCTCGACCAGCTGCGGCTCGAAGGCCTGGATGCCCAGGCGGTGCAGGGTCGGTGCACGGTTGAGCAGCACCGGGTGCTCGCCGATGACCTCTTCCAGCACGTCCCACACGACCGGGCGCTGACGCTCGACCATCCGCTTGGCGGACTTGATGTTCTGGGCGTGGTTGAGGTCGACCAGCCGCTTCATCACGAACGGCTTGAACAGCTCCAGCGCCATCTGCTTGGGCAGACCGCACTGGTGCAGCTTGAGCTTCGGGCCGACCACGATGACCGAACGGCCCGAGTAGTCGACGCGCTTACCCAGCAGGTTCTGGCGGAACCGGCCCTGCTTGCCCTTGAGCATGTCGGACAGCGACTTGAGCGGGCGGTTACCCGGGCCGGTGACCGGCCGACCACGACGGCCGTTGTCGAACAGCGCGTCGACGGCCTCCTGGAGCATCCGCTTCTCGTTGTTGACGATGATCTCGGGAGCACCGAGGTCGATCAGCCGCTTGAGGCGGTTGTTCCGGTTGATCACGCGGCGGTACAGGTCGTTCAGGTCCGAGGTCGCGAAGCGGCCACCGTCGAGCTGCACCATCGGGCGCAGGTCCGGCGGGATGACCGGGACGCAGTCCAGCACCATGCCGAGCGGCGAGTTGCGGGTGTTCAGGAACGCCGCGACGACCTTGAGCCGCTTGAGCGCCCGAATCTTCCGCTGGCCCTTGCCGGACCGGATGGTCTCCCGCAGGCTCTCGGCCTCGGCGTCGAGGTCCATGTTCTGGACCAACGCCTTGATCGCCTCGGCGCCCATGGAACCGGTGAAGTACTCACCGAACCGGTCGCGCAGCTCGCGGTAGAGCAGCTCGTCGGTGACCAGCTGCTTCGGCTCCAGCTTGCGGAAGGTGTCCAGCACCTCGTCCAGGCGGTCGATCTCGCGCTGGGCCCGGTCGCGGATCTGGCGCATCTCGCGCTCTCCGCCCTCCTTGACCTTGCGCCGGACGTCCGCCTTGGCACCCTCGGCCTCCAGCTCGGCCAGGTCGGCCTCGAGCTTGGCGGCCCGCTTCTCGATCTCCGAGTCGCGGCTGTTCTCGGACTGCCGCTTCTCGGCCAGGATCTCGTTCTCGATCGTCGAGAGGTCACGGTGACGCGACTCCGCGTCCACGCTGGTCACAACGTACGAGGCGAAGTAGATGATCTTCTCGAGGTCCTTGGGGGCGAGGTCCAGCAGGTAGCCCAGCCGGCTCGGAACGCCCTTGAAGTACCAGATGTGGGTCACCGGAGCGGCGAGCTCGATGTGCCCCATCCGCTCACGGCGGACCTTGGAGCGAGTCACCTCGACGCCGCAGCGCTCACAGATGATGCCCTTGAACCGGACCCGCTTGTACTTACCGCAGTAGCACTCCCAGTCCCGCTGAGGGCCGAAGATCTTCTCGCAGAAGAGCCCGTCCTTTTCCGGCTTCAGGGTGCGGTAGTTGATCGTCTCAGGCTTCTTGACCTCGCCGTGCGACCACTGACGGATGTCGTCGGCGGTGGCGAGACCAATGCGCAGCTCGTCGAAGAAGTTGACGTCGAGCACTATGTCCCCTATGTCGTCGTCTGTACTGCTAATTCTCGGGTGGGGTCGGAGGCCGGCGAACCGGCCCCCGACCGCTCACCTCAGACCTCTTCGACCGAGCTCGGCTCGCGCCGGGACAGGTCGATGCCCAGCTCCTCAGCGGCCCGGAACACCTCGTCGTCGGTCTCGCGCATCTCCAGGGCCACACCGTCGCTGGACAGCACCTCGACGTTGAGGCACAGCGACTGCAGCTCCTTGAGCAGCACCTTGAACGACTCCGGGATGCCCGGCTCCGGGATGTTCTCGCCCTTGACGATGGCCTCGTAGACCTTCACCCGGCCGAGCACGTCGTCGGACTTGATCGTGAGCAGCTCCTGCAGGGCGTAGGCAGCGCCGTACGCCTGCATCGCCCAGCACTCCATCTCACCGAAACGCTGACCACCGAACTGCGCCTTACCACCCAGCGGCTGCTGCGTGATCATCGAGTACGGGCCGGTCGACCGAGCGTGGATCTTGTCGTCGACCAGGTGGTTGAGCTTCAGGATGTAGACGTAGCCGACGGCGATCGGGTCCGGCAGAGGCTCACCGGAACGACCGTCGAAGAGCTGCGCCTTGCCGGTACGACCGATCAGCTGCTTGCCGTCCCGGTTGGGCAGGGTCGACTCGAGCAGACCGGAGATCTCCTCCTCGCGGGCACCGTCGAAGACCGGGGTCGCCACGTTCGTGTCGCCCTCGGACTCGTGCGCGTCGATCGAGCGGAGCTGGCGCTTCCACTCGGCGTCGTCGCCCTCGACCTTCCAACCGGTCTTGGCGACCCAACCGAGGTGGGTCTCCAGCACCTGGCCGATGTTCATCCGGCTCGGCACACCGAGCGGGTTGAGCACGATGTCGACCGGGGTGCCGTCCTCCAGGAACGGCATGTCCTCGACCGGCAGGATCTTCGAGATGACGCCCTTGTTGCCGTGCCGGCCGGCGAGCTTGTCGCCGTCCTGGATCTTGCGCTTCTGGGCGACGTAGACCCGGACCAGCTCGTTGACACCCGGCGGCAACTCGTCGCCGTCCTCGCGGGAGAACGTGCGCACACCGATGACCGTGCCGGTCTCGCCGTGCGGCACCTTCAGCGAGGTGTCCCGAACCTCACGCGCCTTCTCACCGAAGATCGCGCGGAGCAGGCGCTCCTCCGGGGTCAGCTCGGTCTCACCCTTGGGCGTGACCTTGCCGACCAGGATGTCGCCGGGGACGACCTCGGCGCCGATCCGGATGATGCCGCGCTCGTCGAGGTCGGCGAGCATTTCCTCGCTGACGTTCGGGATGTCGCGGGTGATCTCCTCCGGGCCGAGCTTGGTGTCCCGAGCGTCGACCTCGTGCTCCTCGATGTGGATCGAGGTGAGCACGTCCTGCTGCACGAGGCGCTGCGACAGGATGATCGCGTCCTCGTAGTTGTGGCCCTCCCAGCACATGAACGCCACCAGCAGGTTGCGTCCGAGCGCCATCTCGCCCTCGTCGGTGCAGGGACCGTCGGCGATGACCTGACCGGCCTCGACGCGGTCGCCCTCGAAGACGACCGGCTTCTGGTTGACGCAGGAGCCGGCGTTGGAGCGGCGGAACTTGTGCAGCAGGTACGTCCGGCGGTGGCCGTCGTCCTGGTGGATGGTGACGTAGTCGGCGCAGAGGTCCTCGATCACACCGCCGACCTCGGCGACCACCACGTCGCCGGCGTCGACCGCGGCGCGGTATTCCATGCCCGTGCCCACGAGCGGCGCCTCGGCCTTGACCAGCGGCACCGCCTGGCGCTGCATGTTCGCGCCCATCAGTGCCCGGTTGGCGTCGTCGTGCTCGAGGAACGGGATCATGGCGGTCGCGACCGAGGTCATCTGCCGGGGCGAGACGTCCATGTAGTCGACGGCGGCGGGGACGACGTCCTCGGTCTCGCCGCCCTTACGACGGCAGAGCACCCGGTCCTCGGCGAACGTGCCGTCAGCCTTCAGGCGCGCGTTGGCCTGGGCCTTGACGAACCGGTCCTCCTCGTCCGCGGTCAGGTAGTCGATCTGGTCGGTGACCCGACCGTCGACGACCTTCCGGTACGGCGTCTCGATGAAGCCGAACGGGTTGACCCGGGCGAAGGTGGACAGCGCGCCGATCAGGCCGATGTTCGGGCCTTCCGGCGTCTCGATCGGGCACATCCGGCCGTAGTGGGACGGGTGCACGTCGCGGACCTCGAAGCCGGCCCGCTCCCGGGACAGACCACCCGGGCCGAGCGCGCTCAGCCGGCGCCGGTGGGTCAGGCCCGCCAGCGGGTTGGTCTGGTCCATGAACTGGGACAGCTGCGACGTCCCGAAGAACTCCTTGATCGCCGCCACCACCGGGCGGATGTTGATCAGGGTCTGCGGGGTGATCGCCTCGACGTCCTGCGTGGTCATCCGCTCGCGGACGACCCGCTCCATGCGGGACAGGCCGACCCGAACCTGGTTCTGGATCAGCTCACCCACGGTGCGCAGGCGACGGTTGCCGAAGTGGTCGATGTCGTCGGCCTCGTAGCCCTCCTCACCGGCGTGCAGCCGGCAGAGGTATTCCACGGTGGCGACGATGTCGTCCTCGGTCAGCGTGCCCGTGGTGATCGGCACGTCGACTTCGAGCTTCTTGTTGAACTTGTAGCGCCCGACCTTGGCGACGTCGTACCTCTTCGGGTTGAAGAAGAGGTTGTCGAGCAGGGTCTGGGCGTTCTCGCGCGTCGGCGGCTCGCCAGGGCGCAGCTTGCGGTAGATGTCGAGCAGCGCCTCGTCGGCGCCGGCGATGTGGTCCTTCTCGAGCGTGGTCATCATCAGCTCGGACCAGCCGAACCGCTCACGGATCCGCTCGGCCGACCATCCGATGGCCTTGAGCAGGACCGTGACGGCCTGCCGACGCTTACGGTCGATGCGTACGCCGACCGTGTCGCGCTTGTCGATGTCGAACTCCAGCCAGGCACCCCGACTCGGGATGACCTTGACGCTGGAGAGGTCGCGGTCGGAGGTCTTGTCCGGCTGCTTGTCGAAGTACACGCCCGGAGACCGGACGAGCTGGCTGACCACGACGCGCTCGGTGCCGTTGATGACGAAGGTGCCCTTGGGCGTCATCATCGGGAAGTCACCCATGAACACCGTCTGGCTCTTGATCTCGCCAGTGGTGTTGTTGGTGAACTCCGCGGTCACGAAGAGCGGAGCGCAGTAGGTCAGGTCCTTCTCCTTGCACTCCTCGATCGAGGCCTTGACCTCGTCGAAGCGCGGTGCCGAGAAGGAGAGTGACATGGTGCCGGAGAAGTCCTCAATGGGACTGATCTCTTCAAGGATCTCCGCGAGACCCGAGCGTGCGTGCGGGTCGTCCGCCGACCGGCCCTGCCAAGCCTCGTTGCCGACGAGCCAGTCGAAGGACTCGTTCTGAATGGCAAGGAGGTTGGGGACCTCGAGGTGTTCGGTGATCCTGCCGAATGAAACTCGGCGGGGAGCGAATGCGCTCGACGTACGACTGGTCTTCGCAGGGCGGGAAGCTGCCAAGATGCGTCCTTCCGAGGACCGGTGCTGCAGAACGGCTGGTACGCGTGCACTCCAATGACCCCACCAGAATTATCCGTAAACGGACATTTCCGAGCAGGGGTCAAGTCGGAAGGCAGCGCAAACTAGCAGTGTAGCCGAGAGGCTAACCGCTGTCCAGCCCACCCCGCAGGTCGTTTGCGGAACGCGCCTCGACCCCCGTCAACCGGGGTCTGCCGGGCCGCTCAGAACGCAACTCCCCACTGGGCCGCACGGGTGACCGCGACCGATGGTGCCGTCGCTGTCATACCCACATCGTGGCCGTCGCAAGCGCGGTGTCTTGCTGGTGTCAGCGTGCCTGGCAGGCCGGTGCCGCGTCAAGGGCCGGTATCCGGGTCGCTACTTCTTTCCTCCTGGAGGGCGACCCGCCGCGCTCGTCGGGTTCCCGGAGGCCGGTCGTCGGAGCCCAGGTCAGGGCCGGTCCGCGCCGGATCCACCAACACGGCGGGCGGCGATCCGTGTCGGATCACCGCCCGCCGTGACGCGATTCGTGTCCCGGCTCACGAGCCGGGTACGCGCAGGTGGAGCTCAGGTCACTTGAGGGTGACCTTGGCGCCCTCACCCTCGAGCTTGGCCTTCGCCTTCTCGGCGGTCTCCTTGTTGACCTTCTCCAGGATGGCCTTCGGCGCGGACTCGACCGCGTCCTTGGCCTCCTTGAGGCCCAGGCCGGTCAGCTCACGCACGACCTTGATGACCTGGATCTTCTTGCCACCGTCGGCGTCGAGGATGACGTCGAACTCGTCCTTCTCCTCCTCGGCCGGGGCAGCAGCGCCACCGGTGGCACCGCCGGCCGCGGCGACCGCGACCGGAGCGGCAGCGGTGACCTCGAAGGTGGTCTCGAACTGCTTCACGAACTCAGAGAGCTCGATCAGCGTCATCTCCTTGAACGCGTCGAGCAGCTCGTCGGTGCTGAGCTTCGCCATGTCTGGCGTCCTTTCCTAATGCTGATAAGTAAGAACTGGTGCGCCGTGGGAGCCGTCAGGCCGCCTCGGCGCCCTCCTTCTCGCGCTTGTCCTGCAGGGCAGCCGCCAGACGGGCGGTCTTCGACAGCGGGGCCTGGAACAGGGCCGCGGCCTTGCTCAGGTTGCCCTTCATCGCGCCGGCCAGCTTGGCCAGCAGCACCTCGCGGGACTCCAGGTCGGCGAGCTTCGTGACCTCGGCCGCGGTGATGGCCTTGCCCTCGAAGACACCGCCCTTGATGACGAGCTTCGGGTTGGCCTTCGCGAAGTCGCGAAGACCCTTCGCCGCCTCGACGACGTCGCCCGAAACGAAAGTCAGCGCGGTAGGACCGGTGAACAGCTCGTCGAGGCCGGTGATGCCCGCGTCCGTCGCAGCACGCTTCGCCAGCGTGTTCTTCGCGACCATGTAGCTGGTCTCGGCGCCGAGCGAGCGCCGAAGCTGGGTGAGCTGGGAAACCGTCAGACCGCGGTACTCGGTCAGCACGGTGGCACCCGAGCTGCGGAAGCTCTCGGTCAGCTCAGCGACGGCCGTGGCCTTGTCGGCCCGAATCGGCTTGTCCGCCATGTCCCTCCTCTCTCGTTACTCGAGGCTGGTCCCGTCACGGCCGAAGCCGGAACGGGAGCGGAGGCAGCGCGACAACGAAAAAGCCCCGGCGCAGGGCGCACGGGGCGAGGGCCGGCGGATCGTCACGGTCGGCGGACCATGCTCACTGCCGAGTTACGCTTGCCGCCCTGCGCGGGTCGCCCGTTGTCGCGGGACCTTCGACCGCGCCGAAGCACGGTGACCAGCGGTCTCTGGGTGGTTCGACATCCATGAGAACACGGATGACTGTTGAAGAGTACGCGCCCAGGTCACCAGCACCAAATCGCGCCGGGTGAGCCACGTCACCGGCACCGACGCAGGGTCAGCCCTGGGCCCGCCGTCGCCACAGATAGCCGCCGACGACCGCGGCGCTCCAGGCCACCGCCCACAGGGTCAGCCCCAGCAGGCTGAGCGCGGCGGCGTCGCCTCCGGTGGCCCGGGCGGCGGCCATGATCGGCGGTGCCAGCCAGGGAACCACCGAACCGCTCAGGCCGAGCACCACCGCGCCGACGCCGCCGAGGGCCAGCACCGCGACGCCGTACCCGGCCCCACCCACGGACGCCCGACTGGCCAGAGCGCCGAGGGCGACAGCAGCGGGTACGGCCACCAGGTGCGCCCACAGCCCCAGCGCGAGCCCGACCGGGATCGACCGGTCCCCCGGCTCGACCGGGCCGGAGACCCCGCCGACCAACCACGGGAACAGCAACCCGACGCCCACCGTCACCAGCGCTGCCACGCCGGCCGCGAGGAGGCCCGCCAGCCGCTCGCGGGCCACCCCGACCGCCACCTGTGCCAGCCGGCGCTGCACGTCCGGCTCCACGTCCAGGAGGATCTTGGTCTGCCAGGCGATGACGGGGAAGAGGACCACGGCCGAGACGCCGTACGCCTCCGCCGGCTGGGCACGACCGCCGCCGTAGAGGAGGCCGAGCGTGACGAGGCCGGCGAGCAGCGGCGCGATCGCGCGGCCGGTCCGCAGGAAACCCGCCAGCCGCATCCGGATCAGGGCGTTCACCGGGCCTCCCCCGCCGCCGGCCCGACCGCCGCGTCGGTGGCCGCCGGTTGCTCCGCTGTCGACTCCCCGACCACCTGTGACGACGGGTCGGCGGGTCGGGCGGCACCGGCCTCCGGAAGCGGCTCGGCGGGTCGCGCCGGCGGCACGGCGGTGGGGGCGTCGACGCGTACCCGCAGAATGTGGTGCCCCTCGGCGCGCAACCGGGCGACGGTGCCGGCGGCCCGCGCGGCCGGCACCGCGACCTCGACCACCGCGAGCGTCCCGTCCTCGACGGACGTCTCCTCGGTCAGCGCCCCGTCGGCCACCAGCCAGCGGCGTGCGGCCGGCAACCGGACCGTCTCGCCCCGGTGGTCACTGACCAGAACTGACCCCCCGGCGGCGAGCACCTCGTCGATCAGCTCGGGCACCAGCTCGCGGGTGGCGGCGTCCAGCCCCTCCCACGGTTCGTCGAGCACCAGCAGCCCTGGAGGGCACAGCATCGCCTGGGCCAGGCCCACCTTCTGCGCGGTGCCCTTCGACAGCTCCGGCAGACGGACCGAGCGGAAGGCGGACAACCCGAGCCGGTCGATCCAGGAACCCACCGCCTCGTCGGCCGCCGCCCTGCCCAACCCGGCCACACGGGCCATCCCGGTCAGGTAGCGGGCCACTGTGAACGGCTGGTCGGCCGGGAAACGCTCCGGCACCCAGCCCACCCGCGCGGGCCGGTCGGCGACCCGGCCGCGGCCCGGTCGGAGCACCCCGGCCGCCACCTGAAGCAGCGTGGACTTGCCCACCCCGTTGCGGCCCAGCACGACCGCCACCTCGCCCGGACCGATCCGCACGTCGACGCCCCGCAGCACCCACGGCCCCCGCCGGTGGTACCGCAACCAGACGTTCTCCAGTCGCATGGCGTCGAGCCTGCCACACCTGGAACGCGCCGGGGCGCCGCCACGACTGTGGCGGCGCCCCGGCGGAGCGAACTGTCGGCTCAGGCCTCGGCCGAGTCCTCACGGAGGTTCTTCACCAGGTTCGGGTCGACCGGGACACCCGGGCCCATCGTGGTGGTGAGGATGACCTTGCGGAGGTACTTGCCCTTGGCCGCGGACGGCTTGGCACGCAGGACCTCGTCGAGCACCGCGGCGTAGTTGTCCACCAGCTGGTTCTCCGTGAAGGAGGCCTTGCCGATGATCAGGTGCAGGTTGGAGTGCTTGTCCACCCGGAAGGTGATCTTGCCGCCCTTGATGTCCTGCACCGCCTTGGTGACGTCCATGGTCACCGTGCCGGTCTTCGGGTTCGGCATGAGACCGCGCGGGCCCAGGATCCGCGCGATCCGGCCGATCTTGGCCATCTGGTCCGGCGTGGCGATCGCCGCGTCGAAGTCGAGCCAACCACCCTGGATCCGGGCGACCAGCTCGTCGGTGCCCACCTCGTCAGCACCCGCCGCGGCGGCCTCTTCGGCCTTCGCGCCGCCGGCGAACACGATCACGCGGGCGGTCTTACCGGTGCCGTGCGGCAGGTTGACCGTGCCGCGGACCATCTGGTCCGCCTTGCGGGGGTCGACGCCGAGGCGCATGGCGACCTCGACCGTGGCGTCGAACTTGACGTTGGTGGTCTCCTTGGCCAGCTTCACGGCCTCGGCGGGGGTGTAGAGCTTCGACCGGTCGATGACGTCGGCGGCCTTGCGGTAGCTCTTGCTGCGCTGCATTGCTGATTACTCCTGTGGTCTCTGGCGGGCCGCTCGGCGCGGGCCCTCCCACGGTCGGGTCGACGGCCTGGGCCGACGTCAGTCGTTGACGGTGATGCCCATCGACCGGGCGGTGCCGGCGATGATCTTCTCGGCCTGCTCGATGGTGTTGGCGTTGAGGTCGGCCATCTTCTTCTCGGCGATCTCACGGAGCTGGCCGCGGCTGACCGCGCCGACCTTGTCGGACTGCGGAACACCCGAGCCCTTCTGCACACCGGCGGCCTTGAGCAGCAGCCGGGCGGCGGGCGGGGTCTTCAGCACGAAGGTGAAGGACCGGTCCTCGTAGACGCTGATCTCGGCGGGGACGATGTCGCCCCGCTGGGACTCGGTCTGCGAGTTGTAGGACTTGCAGAACTCCATGATGTTCACGCCGTGCTGGCCGAGCGCGGGGCCGACCGGCGGGGCCGGCGTGGCCTGGCCCGCCGGCAGCTGAAGCGTGAACGTCTTGACGAGCTTCTTCTTCGGAGGCATGTCACTTCCTGGGGCTTGGAGCTGGGAAAATGCGGCTGTCGCCGCCCTCGGAGCGCGCACGGTCAGCGCGGTGCGACAGCGGCGACATTCAAGAGTAGCGCAGGCCGCAGCCCACTCGTCCGCCGAGGTCGAGCGGGAGGGCTACGCCGACGTCGGCGGCGGGCCGGGCCCGCCGCCGACGACCAGTCAGATCTTGGCGACCTGGTTGAAGTTGAGCTCCACCGGAGTCTCGCGACCGAAGATCGAAACCAGCACCTTGAGCTTCTGCTGGTCGGCGTTGATCTCGCTGATCGTGGCCGGCAGCGACGCGAAGGCGCCGTCGGTGACGGTGACGGAGTCGCCCACCTCGAAGTCGAGGACCTTGATCTCCGGCTTCGCCTTCTTCTGCTCGGTCTCGACGGCCGGCGCCAGCCACTTCAGCACCTCGTCGAGGGAGAGCGGGGCGGGCCGGTCGGCCCGGTCGGTCGCGCCGACGAAGCCGGTCACACCCGGGGTGTTCCGGACACACGAGTAGGACTCGGCGGTCAGCTCCATCCGGACCAGGATGTAGCCCGGGAAGACCTTGGCCTGGATCTGGGAACGCTTACCGTTCTTGACCTCGACCTCTTCCCGGGTCGGCACCTCGACCTGGTAGATGAAGTCCTCCATGTCGAGGCTCGTGATCCGGGTCTCGAGGTTGGTCTTCACCTTGTTCTCGTAGCCGGCGTACGAATGCACCACATACCAGTCACCGGGCGCGTAACGCAGCTTCTGCCTCAGCTCGGCGACCGCGTCGTAATCCTCGTCCGGTGCGGGCTCGGTGGTGGGGAACTCCGGCTCGCTGGCGGCCTCAACCGACTCGTCACCAGCCGCCGTCGCGACCGTGGACTGCTCGTCCACCGGTCCGGCGGTCTCGTCGTACTCAGGCACGCTCGCTCACTTCCGTCACTATCGGCTGGAGGCAGCCGGTCAGTCCGAGTTGCCGAAGACAAACAGCACGACCTTGGCGAAGCCGTAGTCCAGCACACCGACGATCGTCAGCATCACCGCGACGAACGTCACCACCACGGCGGTGTAGGTCAGCAACTCCTTGCGGGTCGGCCAGATGACCTTACGCAGTTCGGCTACGACCTCGCGGAAGAACCGCGCGATGCGGCCGAACACGCCCACCCGACCCGTTTCCGACCGGGTGGCCGGCCGGCTGTCCGCCGATTCCGCCCGCGCGCGCGACCGCGTGGCGGTGCCGCCCCGGGAAACCGGCTCGTCCGCGCCGGTGGCGTCGTCGTCGGCTACGTCGTCGACGACCTCGTCATCCAGACGATCGTCGCCGGCGTCCTCGCCGTGCCGCTTGTTGTCGGCCACTTCGCCCTCCGTCGCGGAATCTCGGGTCGCACGCCAGGGCGGCGTACGCGGCGCTGGTCACGCCGGCCGGGCCCAACCGTCCCGCGACGGGCCGCGGCCGGTGGATCATCCGGAGGGCCCCGATTGCCTCGGAACCACCCCGCCGATGCCACCACCACGGGCCGGACGCCGCCATGGTGGCGGCGCGACCCACGGGAACGGTCAGGCCTGAGGCGCAGGGGTGACAGGACTTGAACCTGCAGCCTGCGGTTTTGGAGACCGCTGCTCTGCCAATTGAGCTACACCCCTATGTGGCAACACTCGCCCCACGCGGCCACAGACGACCGAGCAGGGGTCACTTGCCCCACGGCGGACCAGTGTACGGGTAGCCCCCCGACTTTCCCAACCGGTCTCCTCGCCACGCGTGGCGAGGAGGGTTCAGCCTGCCGTACGGATCGTCGCCCGGGCCTGCGAGAGCACCTTCTCGCCCAGGCAGGTCGCTGTCACGTCGAGGCGGGTCAAGCCGTCCTCGGTGACCTCACGGACCCGTGCGGTCACCTCGATCTCGGTGCCCTGGTCGTCGTCGGGCACCACCACCGGTCGGGTGAACCGAACGCCGTACTCGACCACCGCGTCCGGCGCGCCGGCCCACTCGGTGACCGCCCGGCCGACCAGCGCCATGGTGAACATGCCATGGGCGATCACCCCGGGCAGACCTACCTTGGTGGCGACCCGGTCACTCCAGTGGATCGGGTTGAAGTCACCCGAGGCGCCGGCGTACCGCACCAGGTCGGCGCGGGTCACCCGGAACGTCTTGGCGGGAAATTCCATCTCAGGCCTCCCCGCGAATGACGTACCTGGCCCAGACGGCGACCACCGGTTCCCCGCCGACGGTGCTCACGTCGGTGCGCGTGGTCAGAAAACCGTGCCCACCCCGGGTGCTGACGTCCTCGATCGTGTTCGTGCAGACCAGCTCGTCGCCCGCGACCACCGGCCGGGTGTACGCGAACCGCTGGTCGCCGTGCACCAGGCGGCTGTAGTCCACGCCCAGGTCCGGGTCCTCGATGATCTGACGGCTCGCGGCCATCGTGACGATCACCGGAAAGGTCGGCGGGGCCACCACGTCGCTGTGCCCCAGCGCCCGCGCGGCGTCCGGGTCGTGATGAGCCGGGTCCGTGGCACCGATGGCACCGGCGAACTCACGGATCTTTTCTCGGCCCACCTGGTAGGGGGCGGTCGGCGGATAGGTCCGGCCGACGAAGGAAGGGTCCAGAGGCATGCCGCGAACCTACACGGAAAGCACAATCGCCGATCTGATCGGCAGGCGGCAGCGGAGCCGCGCCATACCGGTCAGATCGGCGATGGGAACGTTCGACAGCGGCCGGCGCGAAGCCGGCAGCGATCAGCGGGTCTCGCGGTGGACCGTGTGCCGACCGTCACGCGGGCAGAACTTCTTCAGCTCGATGCGGTCGGGGTCGTTGCGCCGGTTCTTGCGCGTGATGTAGTTGCGCTCCTTGCACTCCACACACGCCAAAGTGATCTTCGGCCGGACATCGGTAGCCTTCGCCACGGCGGAGTGCCTTCCTCGCTAACGGAAACAACTACGACGCGCCAGCCTAGACGCTGACAGCGCGGACATGCAAAGTGGGCGCCAGAAGCGCCCATTCTTACGACCACCGGCAACGAGCCCGGAAGACGAGAGTAGCGGTGGCCGGACTTGAACCGGCGACACAGCGATTATGAGCCGCTTGCTCTACCATCTGAGCTACACCGCTGCGATGGGTCCAGCTGAACCCTCGAGCCCCCTTACGGAATCGAACCGTAGACCTTCTCCTTACCATGGAGACGCTCTGCCGACTGAGCTAAGGGGGCCTGCGCGATCTCCCCGTGGGGCGCGCAGGAGTAAGAGTACACGGCCCGGCTCGACAGGTGAAATCGGATCCCCGGTGATCGTCCGCGCCCTGGTCAGGGCACCACTCGCAGGCGCGGAAGCTCCCCCTCGGCGGTCGCCTCCGGCTCGACCTGGGCACCGAACCAGGCGGCCAACCGCTCGTACGGCAGGGGCCTGCTGAACAGGAAGCCCTGCCCGATCTCACAGCCGATGTCCTGGAGGAGTTCCAGCGTCAGCTCGCTCTCCACGCCCTCGGCGACCACGGCCAGGCCGAACTGCTGGGAGAGGGTCACCACGGCGTTGACGATGGCCAGGTCCCCCGGGTCGGTGGCCATGCCCTGCACGAAGGAGCGGTCCACCTTCACCTCGTGCACCGGCAGCCGGCGCAGGTGCGCCAGGGACGAGTCGCCCGTGCCGAAGTCGTCCACCGACAACCGGACGCCGAGGTCGCGCAGCCGCTGCAGGGTCGGGATGGGCCGGTCAGTGCCGTCCAGGACCCCCGACTCGGTGATCTCCAGGGTCAGACGCTGCGCCGGCACCCGATATTCGCTCAGCAGCTCCTGCACCCGGTCCGGGAAGTGCTGGTCGGTGAGCGTCCGGGCCGCGAGGTTGACCGCGATCGGCAACGGCTGGTCGGCCAGCGCCCAGTCCCGACTGCGGCGCAGCCCCTCGCGGAGAACCACCTCCGTGAGCCTGCTCAACTGGCCGGTGTGCTCGGCCACCGCCACGAAGTCCTCGGGAGCCACAGTGCCGTGCGTCGGGTGCTCCCAACGGGCCAGGCACTCGACACCCACGAGGCGCCGGTCGCGAAGGGTCACCTTCGGCTGGAAGTAGACCTCCAACTCGTTGTCGTCCAGCGCCCGGCGCAGATCGCCGGCCAGGCCCAGCCGGCGCAGCGACCGGGACTCCAGCGCCGGGTTGAACAGCTGCACGCTGCCCGGCACCGACTTGGCGGCCGTGGCCGCCAGGTCGACCCGCAGGAGCAGGGTCGCCGCGTCGCTTCCATGATCAGGGTGTACGGCCACCCCGACGGCGGTGTTCACGTCCAAAGTGAGCGCGTCGAAGACCATCTCGTCGCGGATCTGGTCACGTAGGTGGGCGGCCAACTCCAGCGCGGCCTCGGCGCTCTCCAGGCGTAGCGTCACCAGGAACTCGTCCCCACCCGCCCGGCCGACCAGAGCCGACGACGGCGCGCTGGCCCGCAACCGGCTGGCCACCTCGGCGAGGACCTTGTCTCCGGCCGCGTGACCGAGGGACTCGTTGACCTGACGCAACCCGTCGACGTCGAAGAGCAGCAGCGCCACCACCTCGCCCGGGGCAGCGATCTTGAAGGCTTCCTCGAGCGCGCCGATGATCCGCCGCCGGTTGGGTAACCCGGTCAACGTGTCGTGGTACGCGTCGTGCCGCAACCGGTCGACCAGCCTCGAGTTCTCCAACGCGACGGCGACGTGGGCGGCCACGGTCTCGAAGACCGGGATGTCGGCGGCCGTGAAATGGCCGACGTCACTGAGCCGGTTGACCACTTCGAGGGTGCCGATGACCGCCTGACCCGACCGGAGTGGGACCACGATGACGTCTTTCACCCGGTCCTTGCTGAGCGCCCTACGGATCTCCTCGTCCTCCTCGAAGGCCCGACCGGCGGCCAGTGTCCGGCCGGACTGCCGGGCACGTTCGCGAACGATGGAGGGAGTGAGCGCGACATCGAGTAGGCCACGGTCGTCGAGCCGGGCGCTCAGCAGGACCTCGGGGTGGCGACCCTGGGCCGGCAGCCAGAGCGTGGCGTACTCGGCCTGCATCAGCGCGCGGACCCGGTCCAGCAGCGCGTCGACCAGGCCGCCCTCCTGGCCGCTCTCGCTGATGGCCCGGGTCAGCTCGTACATGTTCCCGAGCGTCCGGTGCTGGCGGAGGAACTGAGCGTAGGACCGGTAGACCAGGACGACCGCGATCGCCAGCACGGCAATCAGGAGCACGGACCACAGGTTGGACTCGATCGCCATCAGGATCACCAACCCGACGACGCTGTTGATCGCGCAGATCATCTGCGGAGCCGTGCCGTTGCGTATCAGCTCCCACCCCGCCTGCCACCCGTGCAGCAGAGTGATTACCGCACTGATGGCTGCCAGCGAGACCAGGCTGTTGACACTCACCACCGCGAAGAGGACAGCCCACGTCTTGGGGCCGACCTCGTCACCGATCGGAGGTAGCGCCAGTAGGACGACTCCCGCCAGAGAGGCGGCGACCGCTGCCCTGGCGAGATTGAACCAGACCTTGGGGGCGCTGAGGCGCCGACGAAGCTGACCGATCAGAGCGGCCAGGACGGCGATGAGTACGACCGTCAGAGGTGGTAGGTAGAAGAAGGCCAGGAGCAGCGGGATCTCGATGACGATGACCTCGAGCGCCTGGCGACGCACCACGATCTGTAGCACCTGCGTGCTGGCAGCCACCATGACAGCGAAGATGACCACCGCCGCGAGGATGTTGCCCGGAGGTGGGGGCCCTGCCAGCGCCAGGACGAGTGAGCAGACGATGGCCAGCACCGCCAGCGGACCCGTGATCAACCAAGCCTGCTCGTTGGACCTACGGGTCGGGGGTGAGCCAGGCTTCATTCCGCTCCCTCGCTGGGTGGTGCGGAGCGGGACTATCGGGAGACAGCGACGCCCTCGTCAACGGCCGAAGCCCCCCACGAGAAGTCGAACTGTTGAAAGTCCGTCGTTGCGCCGAGGAAGGAACCCGCGAACGCGACCGCGGCCACGAACGCGAGGGCGGCGCGAAGGCGGCGAGGCGTCCGTCCATACATCAGCGTGCTCCTGTCGGGGGGTCAGAACAAGAATCAGTGCCCCTGATCGTGCCACAGTCGAAACCACCCGCAAAGCCCACGTACGGCCGATCGGCATGGCCGACCGGGCGAGCGGCGACGCCAGTTGACCGCCGTGTAATAACGCGCAGACAGAGCGTCTACGCAACGCGATCTTCAACTTCCCATCGGCACATAGTGCGGCTTCCAGCCAAGGCCGCGAATCGGAAGTTTGCCCTTGCTGGCCCAGAGGCGACAAATCGCTCGACCCCTAGCTCCTTAGGTCCAAGGAGAGCCCATCCGGGCCCTGCGGATGTGAAGCCTGCGGACCGACGTGCGTGGGCCGCGAGCTTCGCAACCCCTGACCCCCTACGTACCCCCGAGGGTGAGAGTAGCTGGTATCTCCCCGCCGGAGGAGCCTGGGACACAGAGAATCTGTTCGATCCACTGAGGCGAGATCTCGCCGGGAGGACCGGGCCGGGAGGGGACGACCGAGCCCGGTGGGCACCCGGCACGCGCCTCCGACCCGACGGCCTTCTCCGGCGCCCAGTCCATCGTCGACAACGCCGACCCGATCGCGGTCGCGTCCCGACGTCGCGCTGCCGCCGCTGGCGACATCGGCCGGGTCAGGGAAGAGTCCGCCCCAGCCACCGGCCGGGTTGCTTCCGTTGCGGCGAACGGCCGGCATCCGGGCGGAAAGCCGCCGTCTGGTCATCGGGGGTACGACGCTCCGCAACAATGCCGCCACTCAGGGAACCTTCTTACGATTCTGGTCGATGAGCGGCCCAATCGCCGCGATTCGCCGAACGAATTCATCGAAATGCCTGACGCTTCTCATACGCGTCGTCGACGTCCCTCGACAAGAGAGGCGAAGTCCGGGTTACCGCCAGCCGGAATTCCGCCCGGACCTCCGCGGAGAGAGCTCCCACTCCTCCCAGGCGGCGGCGAAGTGACCGCCGCCGGCCGCTCGTTGAAGTACGCGACGCCGGGGCAGAGGCCTCGACCCAACTGCGTGGGCGGCCCAGATCTCCCCCGGGAACGTCGTGAAGCCAACCGGAACGGTGACAGGTGGAGGAACCTGACCTGATGCCGTGGCACCGGGCTGGAACCGGCCGAGTTCCCAGTACGTCTGCGGCCGGGTGGACTCCTCCAGGAAGTAGCCGAACTGTAGCCCTCGACGATGCCGAACTGCTGGGGGTTGTAGCACCAGCAAACTCCGGAGGTCCGACATCACGGGAGCAGCTTTATGCAAACATGGTGATGGGTTACTGGTATCGCACTTGGATCATTGGTGAACTAAGCGAAAGCGACTTAGAGCATAACCTCGAACGCCTCTTCACCGGCCAAGTCGGCTATGAATATTGGCAGGAAGTCCGAACCATCTGGGCGAAGGACAAAACAAGAGCAAGGTCTCGATTTGTTCAATTAGTTGACGGAATCTGGACGTCAGCAGAGTGCCCGGACCCAACAAGATCCTCGGCGGAATGATCTAAGCCATTACGTATCGGCGGGCGATGGTCAACCCCGATCAGCGCGAGCGCCGCTCGCCAAGACTCGATTCTTGATCGGCGCACCAAGGTCGAGAGCAGCTAAACCAGAGACGCTCGACCGAGCGCGTCGCCAATCTTGTCGTTCATGGTGTCGTCTCCCCCGTCGATCCAGTTGGCGTAGACCCGGAGCAGGACGGCGACGCCGTGGCCAAGGCGCCCGGGCCACCTCGGTCGGCGGGGCGCCGGCGTTCAGCCAGGGTGAGGCCGCCGCGTGCCGCAGGTCGTACGGCCGGCGTACGAGCGGCGAGGCGACCTGCGATTCGGTCAGCGACTTCTCGCGAGCGAGCTTTCACCACCGGTGGTCGAAGTCCGCGCCGCAGTCGGCGCACAGTCCGGAAAGGTCGCAGTCCTCCCGCCGCAGGTCCGCAGCTTCAGAGGGACTCATCCCGGCGTAGTAGAGACAGCCGAAGAAGGCGGTGTCCTTGTCGGCGCGCTTGCCGAGAGACTTCACCGCCTCCATCAGAGTGGCGACCTGGGCAGGGCGAGCCGCCACCCCCCGGTTGCTGGACTGCGCGACCTTGGGGCGATCCATTCGACCGGTCGACCGAGTTAGAGCATCAACCGGTCGCTCCAGGTGCCGGTTCGCGCCAGGCGGGCAATTGAGCGTTCTCAGCCCCGGAGTAGCTCTGAGAGGCAAGATCGACCTGCCCACAACCAGTCGTCAACCGCTGGGCTCAGCCGGACTCCACCGGACAAACAACAACGGCCCCTGATCAGCATCTCTGCTGGTCAGGGGCCGTGTCTGCACCTGGTGGCGGGTAGAGGATTCGAACCTCTGAAGCTTTCGCGACGGATTTACAGTCCGCTCCCATTGGCCGCTCGGGCAACCCGCCAGGGCACCCCACCGCGTCGTAACGCGGCGGCGGAAGCAAGGATAGCGGCTCCACCCGGCACCCGCGCAACCGGGTACGGTCAGGGGGTCGTGCCGCTGGTTGGCGGCCGACGGCAGGCCCAGACCGCCGGACAGCAGGAGCAGAAACATGGCAGCGAACCCGTCGTTCGACATCGTGAGCAAGGTTGACCGCCAGGAGGTCGACAACGCCCTTCGGCAGGCGGAGAAGGAACTTGCGACGCGGTTCGACTTCCGCGGCACCGGTGCCGAGATCTCCTGGTCCGGTGAGGAGGCGATCGGCCTTCAGGCGGAGACCGAGGAGCGTGTCCGTGCCGCGCTGGACGTGTTCAAGGAGAAGTTGGTCAAGCGGAACATTTCGCTGAAGTCACTGGACGCCGGCGAGCCGCGCCCGTCCGGCAAGATCTTCAAGATCGACTGCAAGGTCATCCAGGGCATCGAGACGGACAAGGCCAAGGCGATCAGCAAGAAGATCCGCGACGAGGGCCCCAAGGGCGTGCAGGCCCAGATCCAGGGCGACCAGCTGCGGGTCACCGGCAAGAAGCGGGACGACCTCCAGGCGGTCATCGCACTGCTCAAGGGCGAGGACTTCGGCGTCGCCCTCCAGTTCAACAACTACAGGTAGGGCGGGGACCGCCGGCCCGGTAAGGGCGCTGCCGAGGCACACCGCCACTCCTGGTCGTCGTTGGTCGGCCGATCGGCCTCCGACGGCCCGCCGCAGCCTCGGTGTGAGCTTCGGCCTGGCAACGTTGCCCACATGAGCGCCCAGACATACTGGCAGGCGTGGCATGAGCCCTATGCCGATGAAACGTCTCCGCTGTCGCGTCGACTGCGCCTGGTGCAGCAGCACATCGCGTCGTGGCTTGAGCAGCGTTCCGACGAGCGGCTGTCCGCGGTGAGCGCGTGCGCGGGGCAGGGCCATGACCTCATTGGCGTCCTCGCATCGAGGTCTGATGCTCAACGCGTACACGCGACCCTTCTTGAGTACGACGCGGGCAATGTGGTGGCCGCTCAGGCCGCCGCCGCTCAGGCCGGAATCCCCACCATCGCGATCAGGCAGGCAGACGCGGGCCGGCTGTCGTCGTACGCGGGGGTGGTTCCGGCCGACCTGCTGCTCATGGTCGGGGTCTTCGGCAACATCTCGGACGCCGACGTAGAGCGGACCGTTGCCGCCCTACCCCAGGTCTGCGCCGAGGGCGCCACCGTGATCTGGACCAGGACGCGGCGCGAGCCGGACCTGACCCCGGCGGTACGGGGGTGGTTTCGGGATGCCGGCTTCGTGGAGCAGGCATTCCACGCTCCGGACGGCGTCCGATTCTCTGTCGGCGTTCACCGTTTCGACAGCGCTCCGCAGCCCCTGGAACCTGCGGGAACCCTCTTCACGTTCCTGCGTTGACGCCGGCACGTCGCTGCCCCGAGATCCGCCGACCGACTACATGGCAGATCGAGTCACCGACCGCCAAGCGTCGAAGGCCCAACCGAGGTCCGCCGAGTGCGTGTCTGTGAAGACCGTCTTGAGGTACGTCTCGTCGGTGAAGGTGTAGCCGTGAAGGGTCGACTCGACATCGCCGTCGTGGTGGTAGACCCAGGCGGCACGATGACCGATCCCGTCCCGGCCCCCCTCACCCAGCTTGACCGTGAGGGCTGGCGGTAGTTCAGCGTCGAGCGAGGCGATGATGTCGACCCCATCGGCACACCGCCATGAAGCACCCGGCACGACCAGGATCCTGCGGCCGGGCGCACACCAGGTTGTCCCGCCGTCTGTGGCGCGCTCAGCCGTCCAGTCACCGTGGAGGTCGATCGACCACCCATCACCCACATCCCGCCGCACGGCTCAATACTGCATCGGCAGTGTGCGCGGGACGCCGACGCGACCGCCCGCGCCGGCCGCTCGTCACCAAGCTCCGCGCAAGGCGCAAGGCGCAGGGCGCGAGGCGCGGGGCACGAGACGCAGGACGTGGGGTGAGAGGCCGAAGGAGAGCGGGCTCAGTAGGCGACGCGGTACCAGTGTTCGGTTTCGCCGGGCAGTGGCACCAACCGCACCGTGGCGCCGCCCGGGTGGTCGAACATGCGCACCCCGTCGCCGAGCAGCACCGGGGCGAAGAACATGAGGACCTCGTCGAGCAGCCCGGCTTCGATGCACTGCTTGGCAACGTTCGCGCCGAGGACGTTGACGTACTTGTCCCCGGCGGCCTCCTTGGCTTGGGCGACGGCGGTGTGCAGGTCACCGACGAACGTGACGTCCGCGGGTGGCTCGGCCGGTGGGCGGTGGGTGAGGACGAACACCGGCCCGTGGTACTGGCCGCCGAAGGCACCTTCGCTGTCGGTGCCGCGGTTCGGGTCGTCGCCGCCGAAGGTGCCGTTGCCGGCCAGGATCGCGCCGACACTGTGCAGGAGGCGGTCCGCCGTCGGGTTCTCACCCCCGAGGTGGTCCGTCAGCCAGGACATGTCGCCGCCGGGGCCGGCGATGTAGCCGTCGAGGGACGCCGTCGCCGAGTACAGAACCTTGGCCATCAGCCCAGGGTACGGCGGACCGCACTGATTCGTTGATGTCGGGCTAACTCCGCGCTGAGACAGCCCGACATCGAGGAAGCCGAGTGGATCAGGCCGACCGGAAACGGCGAGTGGATCAGGCCGACCGGGAACGCGAGTGGATCAAGCGGCGGAAATCCGGGCGGGTCAGGCGGGGACGGGCTGTTCGGCGCGTACCGCCGTGGTTTCCGCACGGGCGATGGGCCCGGCGGGGAGCGCGGCGACCCCGGCCGCGACGGCCACCGCCGCTCCGGCGAACAGGAACGCCCAGCGGACGCCGCCGGCGTGGTCCACGATCAGGCCGGCGACCGAGCCACCGGCCGCGCTCGCCGCGACGGCCACGGTGACGACCCAGGTGTACGCCTCGTTCAGCATGCCGGCGGGGGCGATCCGGCCGACGAGGGTGTTCTCCAGGGTCAGCGCGGGCGCGATGGTGGCTCCGCCGACGACCAGCGCGACGCCCAGGGCCAGTGGGGTGGGCATCACCGAGAACACCGCGAAGGTGCCGGCGAGGGCGGCGAGGAGCAGGGCGAACTGGCGGGTCATGTTCGGTGCCGGCTTGCGGACGCCGAACCAGACGCCGCCGGCGGCGCTGCCGAGCCCCCAGACCGCGAGGAGGAGGCCGGCGAGGCTCTCCGGGTCGTCGGTGGTGTGGCCGCTCGCGTAGGCCGGGACGATCACGCCGGCGGCGCCGAACGCGATGCCCAGCCCGGCCACGCAGACCAGCAGGGCCGGGAATCCGGCGACCCGCAGCGGCCCGAGGCCCCGGGCGTGGTGCTCCTTGGGGTGCGGCTGCCAGCCGCGCATGACCTGGCCGAGGGCCACCGCGGTGGTGCCGGCCAGGGTGACCACTGCCGCGCCGATCAGGGCGGCTGCCGCGTCGGCGACGAGGACGAAGCCGGCGACCAGCAGCGGGCCGAGCACGAAGACGATCTCGAAGAGCGTGGTCTCTGCGGCCAGTGCGGTGTTGCGGAGGGCGTACCGGCCGGAGTGGGGGCCGGTCAGGTCGTTCCAGGCGCCTCGGATGGCGGCGGTGAGCGGCGGGTACGTGGCACCGGCGACGCCGCTGGCGAGGTAGATGACGGCCAGGGCGTCGTCGCCCGAGCGGCTGGCCAGCAGCAGCCCGGTCAGCGCCAGAGGGTGGGCCACGGCGGTGACCAGCAGGACGGGGCTGGGGCCGACCCGGTCGGCGATCCGTCCGGCCACCGGGCTGAGTGCGGCACCGGCCACGGCGTAGATCCCGCCGGCCACGGCGGCCAACGAGTATCGGCCGGTCACCTGCTCGACCACCAGGAGCAGCGCCAGCGGGGTCATGCCGATCCCGAGCCGCCCGATGATGCCGGTGACCAGCAGCATCGGCGCACCGGGGATTCGCCAGACTCCCAGGTACTGACGCAGCGCGACCACGGTGGACCTCCTGAGGATGTAATGAGCGTGGGCCGTTTACGACCCTAACGCCCCGGGTGCGACGGCTGACAGCGGTTATCGGCTCCGACACAGCACTCCGCCCGTACCCGGGCGACCGGATACGGGCGGATGCGTCGATCAGTGGGTCAGCGCTGGAACTGCACCGGCCCGGAGTTGCGGGCCATCTGCTCCAGCCGGGCGACCCGGTCCTCCATCTTCGGGTGCGTGGCGAACAGCGCCGCCACGCCGCCACCCCGGAACGGGTTGGCGATCATGAGGTGCGCGGTGCTCGTGAGCTGCCCCTCGGCCGGCAGCGGCCGACGCCGGGCCACCGCGTCGATCTTGCGCAGTGCGCTGGCCAGGGCCAGCGGGTCGCGGCTCAGCTCAGCGCCCGAGGCGTCCGCCTGGAACTCGCGGCTCCGGCTGATCGCCAACTGGATCACGGTGGCCGCGATCGGGCCCAGGATCAGGGTCAGCAGCAGGACGGCCGGGTTCGGCCGGTCCTCGTCGTCCCCGCCGCCGATCGGGATGAAGAAGGCGAGGTTCGCCAGCAGCGTGATGATGCTGGCCAGGCCCGCCGCCACGCTGGAGATCAGGATGTCCCGGTTGTAGACGTGGGACAGCTCGTGCCCGATCACACCGCGCAGCTCGCGGTAGTCGAGGATCTCGGTGATGCCCTGGGTCACGCAGACCGCCGCGTGCTGCGGGTTACGACCCGTGGCGAACGCGTTGGGCTGTGCCGTCGGGCTCACGTAGAGCCGGGGCATCGGCTGCCGGGCGTCGGCCGCCAACTCCCGCACCATCCGGTACAGCTCGGGGAACTGCGCCTCACTGACCGGTTGCGCCCCCATCGAGCGCAGTGCGATCTTGTCGGAGTAGAAGTAGGAAACGCCGTTCATGACCAGCGACACGACGACAGCGATGACCAGACCACCACTGCCGCCGAACCAGTAGCCCACCGCGAGGATCAGGGCGCTGAGCAGGCCAAGCAGCGCTGCGGTCTTCAGACGGTTGTGGTGCACGATCTCTCCTTCGGTGCACGGATCGCCGGGATCCGCTGACCGGTGTAACAACCCGGTACCCGCCAACCATCCGTTACAACGCTGAGAGTTGACTGAGACTGCGCCGCAGGTCAGGTCGGGTCGGATCAGCGGCCGGCGACGTCGAGTACCAACTGCGGGGCGACGCCGAGCACCACGGCGGCCACCGTCGCCACCGCCAGCACCACGGCCACCACACCCACCACGGGTACGGCGGCAGCGCCGCCGCCACTCGCGGTGGCCGGAGACGACGGCGTCCAGAGGGCGGCGGTCACCCGCAGGTAGTAGGCGAGCCCGATCACGGCGTTCAGTGCCACCACGAGCGCCAGCCAGGCCGCACCGCCATCCAGTAGCGCCCGGACCACCGTCACCTTCGCGAACAGGCCGGCGAGCCCCGGTGGCAGGCCGGCCAGGCCCACCAGCGCGAGACCGAGCGCCGCGGCCCGCCACGGGTGTCGGCGGGCCGCCCCGCGCAGGTCGTCGAGCGTGCCGCCGTCGGCACCGGTCGGGCGCAGCGCGGTCACCCCGGCGAACGCGGCCAGTTCCAACACCACGAAGAAGACGGCGTACGCCACAGCGGCGGCGTACGCGGCGGACCGGGCGTCGTCGGTGCGGCCGGCGGCCAGCGCCAACGCCCCCAGCGGGGCGAGGATGTAACCGGCCTGCGCGACGGACGACCACGCGAGCAGCCGGACGGTACGCCGCTGACGCAGGGCGACCAGGTTGCCGACGGTCATCGTGAGCACCGCGAGGACGGCGAGCACCGGACCGGTCTGGTCCGCCGGCAGGGCGCGCTGCACCACGGCGAGCAGGGCGACCAGGCCACCCAGCTTCGACGCGGTGGACAGGTACGCGGCCACCGGCAGCGGCGCGCCGTCGTAGGTGGCCGGCGCCCACGCGTGGAACGGCACCGCCGCCACCTTGAAGGCCAACCCGACCAGCAGGAGCGCCACCGCCGCGGTGGTCAGTGGCAGGTCCCGCAGCTCCGGCCGGTCGGCGAGCAACGCGCCGAGCCGGTCCAGGTGCAGCCCACCGGTCACCGCGTACAGCAGGGCAGCGCCGAGCAGGGTCAGCGTGGTGGCGACCACGCTGACCACGAAGAACGTCACCGCCGCCTCGGCGCTGGCGAGACTGCCCCGACGCAGGCCGACCAGCACGTACAGCGGCAGGGTCAGCGTCTCCAGGGCGACGATCAGGGTGATCAGGTCACCGGCCGCGCCGAGCACCACGCCGCCGGTCATCGAGCAGGCCAGCAGGAAGCAGTATTCCCCCACCGGCGAGCGCCCGGCCCGTAGCGCGGGCACGGACAGCCCGAGCACCCCGAGGGTGAGCAGCGCGACCACCACGCCGATCAGGGCGGCCCGACCGCCGAAGATCCAGGAGCAGTCGGCGCCGACACAGAAGGTACGCCGCTCACCGCCCGCGCCGACCACTGCCGAGCCGACGGCGGTGCCGAGCGCGCCCAGGGCGGCCGCCACGATCGTGGCCCGTGGCCGGGCGAGGATCAGGTCGGTGAGGAGCACGAGTACGGCGGTGCCGGCGGCCAGGTAGGCCGGGAGCAACGCGACGCTGTCCACGCTCTGCACACCAGTCATGGGAGGACCACCCCGATCAGGGCGTCGACGGGGGCCTCGGCGACGCCGAGGACCAGCGCCGGGGCCAGCCCGATGGCCAACGCGAGCAGCACCAGCGGCACCCAGGCGGTCAACTCCGCACCGGCCAGGCCGGGACCGACCGGCCCGACGGCGGGGCTCGGACGGTTGTGGGTGACCTGGCGCAGCAACCGCAGGAAGTACGCGGCGGTGAGCGCACCGCCGACCGCCGCCAGCACCCCGAGGGTGGTCCACAGCGGGCCGCCCACCTGCACGGCAGCGATCACCGCGAACGCCTCACCCCAGAAGCCCGCCAGCCCGGGCAGGCCGAGCGAGGCGACAGCCGCGAAGGCGAGCAGACCGGCCAACCGGGGCGCGGTCTCCCGCAGCCCGGACAATTCGGCGAGAGCACCGGTGCCGGTGCGGTCCTTCACCGCACCGGCCAGGAAGAACAGCAGACCGGTGATCACACCGTGCGCGACGTTGCCGATCAGGGCCGCCTGGATGCCGGTGGTGGTCAGCGTGGCGACTCCCAGCAGCACGAAGCCCATGTGCCCCACGCTGGAGTACGCGATGAGCCGCTTCACGTCGACCTGGGCCAGGCACACCAGCGAACCGACCAGGATCGCCGCGACGGCCAGCACGCCGAGCGCCGGCGCCGCCCAGCGGGCACCCTCCGGCGCCACCCCCACCGCCACCCGGATCAGGCCGTACGTGCCCATCTTCAGCAGCACACCGGCCAGCACGACACTGCCCACGGTGGGTGCCTGGGTGTGCGCGTCGGGCAGCCAGGAGTGCAACGGCCACAGCGGGCTCTTCACCGCGAACGCCACCGCGAGCAGTGTGAACGCGGCCAACTGGGTGCCCCGGGACATCCCCGCGCCACCCGTCAGCGCCACCAGGTCGGCGGTGCCGGCGGCGGCGACCACGACGTACACGCCGACCAGCAGCAGCACCGAACCGAACAGCGTGTAGAGGGCGAACTTCCGGGCCGCCCGGCGGCGCTCCGCGCCACCCCAACCGGCGATGATCGCGTACATCGGGAGGAGGACGACTTCGAAGAAGAGGAAGAACAGCACCAGGTCCAGGGCGAGGAACGTGCCCAGGATGCCCACCTCGACCACCAGCAGCAACGCGACCAGCGCCCGGCCGCTGCCGCCGTCGGGCACCCGCCACATCGTGTACGCGCAGCACAGCAGCGTGAGCAGCGCGGTCAGCACCACCAGCGGCCACGAGATGCCGTCGACGCCGAGGTGGAAGCGCAACTCCAGACCGGGCACCCACTGCAGGTCCAGTTGGTGCCACGGACGCACCGCCGGGGCGTCGGCCGACCAGGCGGCCCAGCCTCGACCGCCGAACACCAGCGGCACCGCGGCCAGCAGGGTCAGCGCCGCAGCGACGGTGCCGACCAGCCGGGCCGCCCGATCCCGAGGGATCGCCGCAACCGCGACCGCGCCGAGCGCCGGCACCGCCAGGACAGCGACCAGCAACACCTGCCCGAACGTCACCGGACCACTCCGATCACGGCGGCGGCCAACCCGATCAGCAGTGCGCCGGCCAGCACGCCGGCGGCGGCCCGGGGCAGCGCCGCCCGGTGCAGCGCGGCCAGCCCCGCGCCCAGCGCGGACGCGGCCCGACCGCTGCCCTCGACAGCGCCGTCCACCACCACCTCGTCGGTCGTACGCGTGGCGCGGGCCAGCGCCCGGACGGGGCGTACGACAAGTGTGTGCTGGACGTCGTCGAGCCGGAACGCGCCGGCGAAGACCGGCCGCAGCGGACCCAGCGTGGTCGCCGGGTCGGCGGTCGGATCCCGCCGCCAGCGCAGCGTCACCAACCCGGCGCCGACCAGCAGCAACACGAGCGGCAGCACCAGCCCCGGCCCGACGTGGACCAGACCGTCCTCGGAGCCGGCCACCGGCACTGTGGGGAAGCGCAGGCGGTCGGCGAACGCCCCGACGAAGCCGGCCAGACCGAGCAGAGCGGCGGGCACGGCGAGCAGCAGCACCGGCCAGCGCAGCGCGGCCGGCGGATCGTGCGGTCGGACCAGCGGCAGGCGGGGTGCGCCGAAGAAGACGCGCAGCAGCAACCGGCCGGCGTACCAGGCGGTGATCGCCACGCCGAGCAACCCGGCCAGCCACACCAGCCAGCCCACCCAGGACGGCGCCGGCCCGGTGCCCTCCAGGGCCGCCGACTCGGCCACCGTCAACACGCCGTCCTTGCTCCAGAAGCCGGCGAACGGCGGCACCCCGGCCAGCGCGCCCAGGCCCACCACAGTGCACCAGAACGTCACCGGCATGCTCCGGCGCAGCCCGCCCATCTCCGACATCAGAGTGGTGCCGACCGCGTGGATCACCGCGCCCGCGGCGAGGAACAACAGCGCCTTGAACGCGGCGTGGGTCAGCAGGTGGAACAGCGCCGCCGACGGGGAGCCGACGGCCAGCGCACCCGTCATGTAACCCAGTTGGGACACCGTCGACCAGGCCAGCACCCGCTTGATGTCGTCCTGCGCGGTCGCGGCGAGCGCGCCGAGCAGCACCGTGATCGCGCCGACCACCCCGAGCACCGTCAGCGTCACCGGAGCGGCGGTGAACAGCGGGTAGAGGCGGGCCACCGCGTACACCCCGGCGGCGACCATCGTCGCGGCGTGGATCAGCGCGGAGATCGGCGTCGGACCGGCCATCGCGTCCGGCAGCCAGGTGTGCAGGGGGAACTGCGCGCTCTTACCGGCGACCCCGGCGAGCAGCAGCAGACCGGCCGCTGTCAACGTCGCGCCGGAGTGGTCGTGGGCGAGCACGTCGGCGATCCGGAAGCTGCCCGTCGACACACCCAGCAAGGCGATGCCGAGCAGGAACCCGACGTCACCGACCCGGGTCACCAGGAACGCCTTCATCGCCGCGGCGGGCGCGCCAGGCAGTCGGCGGTCATGGGCGATCAGCAGGTACGAGCAGAGGCCCATCACCTCCCAACCGACCAGCAGCATGATCAGGTCCCCGGCGACCACCACCAGCAGCATGGCGCCCGTGAAGAGGCTGATCTGGGCAGCGTACGGGGGGTAGCGGTGGTCGACGTCGATGTCGTCGTGCGGGCCGCGCCGCAGATACCCGATCGAGTAGACCTGCACGGCCAGGGCGACAGCCGTGACCGCCACCGCGACCAGCGCGGCGGCGCCGTCCAGCCGTACGCCGAGGGTCACCGCCAGCCTGCCGACGTCGACCCAGGTCGTCGAGGTCTCCGTCGGCCCGTCGACGGTCAGCAGCAGCGCAACGGCCAACGCCAACGCACCGGCCGCACCGGTCACGCCGAGCGCGACGGCAACCTGCCGGGCCCGGGCGCCGCCGGTCGTGTCGTCGCGACGCGGGGCCGCCGGCAGCAGCAGACCGACCAGGCCGGCGGTGATCGGGACGGCGGGCAGCAGCGCCCCGAGCAGCCCGGTCACCGGCTCGCCTCCGTGTCCAGGACGGCCGTGTCGCGCCCGTCGGCGGTCCGCGCCGGCTCGGTCAGCGGCACGTCGTCGACAGCAACCGTGGCCCGCAACCGGTAGAGCTGCAGGACGATGGCCAACCCCACCCCGATCTCGGCGGCGGCGAGGACGATCACGAACAGCGCGAAGACCTGCCCCGAGTGCGGGAGCACGGCACGGGCGGTGGTGTCCGCGGTGACCAGGATCAGGTTGACCGCGTTGAGCATCAACTCGACCGACATCAGCACCAGCACCGCGTTGCGTCGGCGCAGGACGCCGTAGACGCCCAGCCCGAACAGCAGCGCGGCGGTGACGTACGGGATGACGGGCCTCACCGGCGCCCCCCGGGCTCCGCGTCGGTCAGCTCGGTGGGCGCCGCCGTCGCGCGGCCGGGCGGACGGCCGATGTCCGGCCGGGACAGCACGATCGCGCCCACCAGGGCGGACAACAGCAGCACGGAGAGCACCTCGAACGGCAGCACCCAGGACTGGAAGATCTGCTCCCCCAGCCGCTCGGCGGTGCCGGCGTCGGGCAGCGCGACGGTGCTCCAGCGGTACGCGTCGACGAGCAGCGCGGTCAACCCCAGCCCCGCGCCGCCACCGATCAGGGCAGCCGGCCAGCCCGGCCGGTCCAGGTCGTCGGAGGCCCCGATCGGAGCCCGGGTCAGCATCACCGCGAACAACAGCAGGACCACCACCGCGCCCACGTAGATCAGCACCTGCACCCAGGCCACCAACTCGGCGCTGAGCACCAGGAAGTCACCGGCCAACGCGCCCAGGCACACCACCAGGTAGAGGCCGGCACGGACCAGGTGTTTCGTGGTCACCACCAGCACACCGGCACCGACCGCCACCGCGCCGAGGGCGAGCAGCAGCACATCCGCCCCGGTCACCGGAGCACCTCCCCGGTTCCGGCGGTCACGACGCGGGGTCCTGGTCGGCTTCGGGGCGTACCGCTGGAGAAGCCGGACGGGCGGCGGCGGCCTTGCGCGCCGCGGCCGTCTCCTCCTTGGCCGGCTCGCCGTTGGGGTCGTGCGCGGGCGGCGGCGGCACGGTGGCCATCCACTGACCGAGGTGGTCCTTGTCGTGCAGCAGGTCCTTGATGTCGTACTCGGCGTACTCGAACTCCGGCGACCAGTAGAGCGCGTCGAACGGGCAGACCTCGATGCAGATCCCGCAGTACATGCAGAGCGAGAAGTCGATGTCGAACTTGTCCAGTACGTTGCGCTGCCGGGGACGGGCGGCGCCGGGCACCGCCACCTCCTCCTTGTGGGAGTCGATGTAGATGCACCAGTCCGGGCATTCGCGCGCGCAGAGCATGCAGACCGTGCAGTTCTCCTCCGACAGCGCGATCACGCCCCGCGAGCGGGGCGGCAGGTCGGGGGCGACGTCCGGGTACTGCTGGGTGGTCGACCGGCTGGTCATCGTCTTGAGGGTGACCGCCAACCCCTTCACCAGGCCCGCGCCGGGCAGGCCCCCGCGTTCGCTGGCGCCACCGTGCTCGCTGGGGTCGCTCATGTCGACCATCCTGCCCTGTGGCCCCGGCGCGCGCGACCACCACCCACAGGTCCAGGGCGGTACGGTGGTCGTGGGGAGAACGACGCACCTGGAAGGACCTGCCATGACCGCCGCGCTGCAGAGCGACCACCCGCCCGAGAGCGAGTGGACGACTGACGATCTGGATGCGCTGCCCGAGGATGGCCGCCGCCGGGAACTGCTCGATGGAGTGCTGCTGATGTCCCCCTCCCCCACCCGTACCCACCAGAGCATCGCCGGCCGACTCATGGCCGCGCTCGACGAGGACTGCCCCGACGGCTACGACGTGACCCAGGCGGTCGAGGTACGAATCAACCGCACGCGCTCCTTCATCCCCGACGTGCTGATCACCACGGCCGCCGCGGCGGCTCGCGAACCGTCGAAGTACGAGCCGCACGAGGTGGTCGTGGCCATCGAGATCGTCTCGCCCAACACCCGCTCCATCGACCGGGTGTTGAAGCCGGCGCTGTACGCCCAGGCCGGCATCCCCTACTACTGGCGGATCGAGACCGAGGGTGGCGACCTGGAGGTCGTCACCTACCGGATCGACGCGGTGAACGAGGTCTACACCGAGACCGGGCGGTGGACGAAGTTCGTGGACACCGGTGAACCGTTCCCGATCAACCTGCCGATCAGCCGGATCACGCCCCGGGCCCGCTGACGGCCGGTGGGAGCATCTCGACGCCGAGTTGTTGCAGCAACTGGAACAACTCGGTGCAGCTCCACACCTCGACGATCCGGCCGGCCTCGTCGAAGCGCAGGAACGTCGCACCGGAGTAACTGACCACCTGACCGGTCGGCGGCACCGGCCCGAACTGCCCCACGTGGGTGCCGGCCGCCCGCCAGTGCACCGCCACCCGATCGCCGGCCGCCACCACGTCCACGATCTTGTAGCGCAGGTCGGGGAAGGCCGCCCGGCGCTCGCGATGCCAGGCCAACGTCGCCTCCGGGCCGGTGCCGCCCAGCCCCGGGCACTCCTCGGCCACCAGCTCGTACGCCGACTCCTCCCGACGCGCGTTCCACACGTCGGCGATGAACCGCCGGGCCGCCGCCTCCACATCCGTCATGCCGGCGAGGGTATCCGGGCTCACCGCGTCGACCGGCCGGAGATCGGTAAGGATGGGGAGCAGGGCAGCAACACGACCGGGAGGCTGACGTGGGCGAGCAGACAGGCGGCAAGTACGTCGAGCCGGGTGGCGAGTTCACCCGCGACCAGCGGTACATCGCCACTCGGATCACCAAGGACGGACGCGACGGGTACCCGGTGGAGCCGGGCCGGTACCGGCTGGTGGTCAGTCGGGCCTGCCCGTGGGCCAACCGCCTGATCATCGTGCGACGGCTGCTCGGCCTGGAGGACGCCCTCTCGATGGGGGTGGCCGGCCCCACCCACGACGCCCGGAGCTGGACGTTCGACCTCGACCCGGGCGGCCGGGACCCGGTGCTCGGCATCGAGCGCATCCAGGAGGCGTACTTCAAGCGCTTCCCCGGCTACGAGCGCGGCATCACCGTGCCGGCGATCGTGGACGTGCCGACCGGGCAGGTGGTGACCAACGACTACGCGCAGATGAGCCTCGACCTGTCGACGCAGTGGGTCGCGTACCACCGCGACGGCGCGCCCCAGCTCTACCCCGAGCACCTCCGCGCGCAGATCGACGAGGTCAACGACGTGGTGTTCCGGGACGTCAACAACGGCGTCTACAGGTGTGGTTTCGCGGGCAGCCAGGAGGCGTACGACAAGGCGTACCACCGGCTCTTCGACCGGTTGGACTGGCTCACCGAGCGGTTGACCGACCAGCGTTACCTGGTCGGCGACACCATCACCGAGGCGGACGTGCGGCTGTTCACCACGCTGGTCCGCTTCGACCCCGTCTACCACGGTCACTTCAAGTGCAACCGGCAGAAGTTGAGTGAGATGCCGGTGCTGTGGGCCTACGCCCGGGACCTGTTCCAGACCCCCGGTTTCGGCGACACCATCGACTTCGACCACATCAAGCGGCACTACTACGAGGTGCACCGCGACATCAACCCGACCGGGATCGTGCCGCTCGGGCCCGACCTGTCCAACTGGCTCACTCCGCACGGCCGGGACGCGCTGGGTGGCCGCCCCTTCGGCGACGGCACCCCGCCCCCGCCGCCGGTCGAGCCGGTCGACCCCGCCCACACCCCGCTGCGCTGAACGACCCGACCCACCTGACGCCCCCTCGCCGCCAAGATCCGCGCAACATCATAGATGTTGGTGCCTCCCGCCTCTCGGAGGCAGCAACATCCGGCACGTTGCGTGGACCTTGAGTGGTCGGGCGTCAGGCGGCGGGCGTGGGGCGGCGGGTGCGTACCCCCCGGGTCGGGCCGCCCGCCCGTCGGCCGGCCGCGCTCGCCGGTCGCGGGCCTGGCGTTGGTGATGGTCGTGAGGCGCTTTCGAGCTGAATCGTTTGTGACATCGGGCGGCACGTCGGCCGCCGCGGCAGCGGCAGCGGCAGCGGCAGCGGCAGCGGCAGCGGCAGCGGCAGCGGCAGCGGCAGCGAATGATTCGTCTACGACATCAGCTCGAAAGCGTCTCCAGGGACCACCTCGAAGCGCCACGCCGAGCAAGCCGGCCCACCTCGACCCGCCGCGCTGAGCGATCCGACCCACCTCACGCCGGGATGACCGCGCTCGATCACTGGTGTAGTGGCTGCCGCGTCCACCGACACCACTACGACCAGGACCCAGCGCGAGCATCCGGCGCGAGGTCCGGGCACGTCCAGCGTGAGGTCAGAGGGCGATGCGGACGGCGGCGGTGAGGACCAGTTGCCCGAGGGACGCAGGGACCAGCACCAGCCAGCAGAGCCGTTGCAGCTGGTCCTCGCGTAGCCGGGGGTAGGACACCCGGAGCCAGATGATCACGAATGACACAGCGAAGATCTTGACTAGCGTCCAGAGCCAGCCGAGCTGGTCGTCGGCGAACGGGCCCTGCCAACCGCCGAGGAACAGCACGGTGGTCAGCGCGGCAATCACCACGATGCCGACGTACTCGGCGAGCAGGAAGAACGCGAAGCGCAGCCCGGTGTACTCGGTCATGTAGCCGAAGACCAGCTCCGAGTCGGCCACCGGCATGTCGAACGGCGGTCGCCGGATCTCGGCCAGCCCGGCGACGAAGAAGACGATCATCGCGGGTGCCTGCCAGAGCAGCCACCACGGCTGCCACGCCTCGACGATGCCGGGGAGGCTGAGCGTGCCCGCCGCCATCGCCACCGACGCGGCGGCCAGCACCAGCGGCAGCTCGTAGCCGAGTAGCTGGGCGGCTCCGCGCAGCCCACCGAGCAGGCTGTACTTGTTGGCCGACGCCCACGCCGACATCAGCACCGCCACGACCCCGACGCCGACCACGGCCAGCACGAAGAACAGGCCGATGTCCAGCGGTTGGCCGACCAGGTCGTTCGGGCCGAGCGGGATGACCAGCAGCACCAGCAGATAGGGCACCAGCGCCACCGCCGGGGCCAGCCGGAACACCGCCCGGTCCGCCTCCCGCGGGGTCACGTCCTCCTTCTGCACGAACTTGACCCCGTCCGCGACCAGCTGGGCCCAGCCGTGGAAGCCGCCCGCGTACATCGGGCCGAGACGCCCCTGCATGTGCGCCATCACCTTGTGCTCGGCCTGGCCCACCAGCAGCGGCAGGGTGAGGAACGCGACCACCACCCCGCCGATCCGGAGCACCAGCTCCACCCAGAGCGGCATCAGGTCGTACCCCCGTCGTGGTCGGGTCGGTCGGTCGGCGCCGGGCCGTCGTCACCGGCGGCAGACCGGGGAGTACGCGCCGGACGGGCCCCCGGGGCGGGCCGCGCCGGACGTTCGCCGGCGGGCCTGGCCGGGGTGCCGCCGCGCGGGCCCTCCCCCACACCACCCGCGCCGGCCGGGGTGGGCGTGGTGCCCCACTCGCCCGGTGCGGGAACGCCCGGGGGGCGGATCGGCCGACGCCCGCCGCCGGCCTCCGACTCGCCCGGTTCCTTCGCGCCCGGCCAGGGTTTGGCCACCCGGGACGCGAGCACGAACTCCTTGCGCAGCGGGTGCCCCTCGAACTCCGGGGGCAGCAGCAGCGGCCGCAGCTCCCCGTGGCCGGCGAAGTCGATGCCGAACATCTCGTGGGTCTCCCGCTCGTGCCAGGCGGCACCCGGGTAGACGTCGACGACCGAGGCGACAGTGGCCGCGCCGCGCGGCAGCCGGGTACGCAGCAGCACGCCGTGGCGCAACCGCGTCGACCAGAGGTGCGCCACCACGTCGAAGCCCTCCGCCAGCTCGTCCACGGCGGAGAGCCAGTCGAAGAAGTCGCAGGCCAGCTCGGTGTCGTCGCGGGCCGCGCGGACAGCGGCCAGCCAGTTCGCCGGCGGCACGTCGACCGTGGCGCGGGCGAACCGTTGCCCGCCGGAGACCGACGGGGTCACCTCGACGGGCGCGAGCAGCGCGACCAGCCGAGCGCCGACCTCTTCGGGAGTCATGCCGCTGATCCTAGTGCCGCCCGCACCCGCACCTGGTCGGCGCCGATGCCCAGCGATCTGCCGGCTTTGGGCGCGACGCAGCCCACGGCGGGGAAGGATGAGGGGGTGCGCGCTGTGACTGTGACACCCGGGGTGGCCAACTCACTGAGCCTCGTCGAGGACCATCCGGAACCGGATGCCGAGGAGGGCTCGGTCCTGGTCGAGGCGCTGGCGGTCGGCATCTGCGGCACGGACCACGAGATCATCGCCGGGGACTACGGCGAGGCGCCGCCGGGAGCGGACCGCCTGATCATCGGGCACGAGTCGCTGGGCCGGGTGATCGAGGACTCAAGCGGCACCCTGCAACCCGGCGACCTGGTGGCTGGGATCGTCCGGCACCCCGACCCGGTCCCCTGCCCGAACTGCGCGGTCGGCGAGTGGGACATGTGCCGCAACGGTCAGTACACCGAGCACGGCATCAAGGCGCTGCCCGGGTTCGCCCGTGACCGTTGGCGGATCGAGCACCAGTACGCGGTCAAGCTCGATCCGGCCCTGGCCCAGGTCGGCGTGCTGTTGGAGCCGACCAGCGTGGTGGCGAAGGCCTGGGACCACATCGAGCGGATCGGGCACCGGGCCGAGTGGCAGCCACAGACCGTCCTGGTGACCGGGGCCGGTCCGATCGGGTTGCTGGCCGCGTTGCTCGGCACCCAGCGTGGGCTCACCGTGCACGTGCTGGACCGCAACACCGAAGGGCCGAAGCCGGAGCTGGTCGCCGGACTCGGCGCCACCTACCACACGGTGACGGTCAACGAGCTGCCGTTCGAACCGGACGTGGTGATCGAGTGCACCGGCGCGCCCAGCGTCGTCCTCGACGTCATGTGCAAGGCGGCGCCGAACGGGATCGTCTGCCTCGCCGGGGTGTCCAGCGGGGGCCGGACGATCGACTTCGACGCCGGGGCGCTGAACCGGGCGCTGGTGCTGGAGAACAACGTGGTGTTCGGCTCGGTGAACGCCAACCGGCGGCACTGGAGCATGGCCGCGCAGGCGCTCGCCCGCGCCGACCAGGTCTGGCTCGAATCACTCGTCACCCGTCGGGTGCCGGTGAACCGGTACGCCGACGCGTACACCGCCGGGCCGGACGACATCAAGGTGGTGCTGGAGTTCGCGTCCTGAGCGACGAGCCACCCGCTCAGATCCCCGGCAGCCGGCCGTTGCGGAACAGGTCGACGAAGAGTTGGTGGTCCTGTCGGGCGCGCACCCCGTACGCGTGCGCGAAGTCCACGAGGTGAGCGACGAAGCCCCGCTCGTCGGTGTCCACCGCAGCGACGATCGCCTCCTCGGTGGAGTAGTCCACCAGGTCGTGACTGGACTCGTCGTCGGCGACCGAGTGCATCCGGGCCACCGCCCGACCGAGGTCGACGAGCACGCCCGTCAGCTCCTCCGGCTCGTTCACGTCGGACCAGTTCAGGTCGGCGGCGTACGGGGACACCTCGGCGACGAGCTGACCGGCGCCGTGCAACTCGGTGAAGCCCAACCACGGGTCGGCGTGCGCCTGCAACGCCCGCTGCGACTCGGCGGTCCGGTGCCCCTGGTGCTGGAAGTAGCCCCGGACCGTCTCGTCGGTGACGTACCGCGCCACAGCCGGCACCTGCGCCTGCTTCATGTAGATGACGACGTCGTTCTCCAACGCCTGGGTGTGCCCCTCCAACAGCAGGTTGTACGACGGCAGTCCGGCCGAGCCGATGCCGACGCCCTTGCGCAGCACGACGTCCTTGATCCGCGCCGCCACCGGCCGTAGCTGCGTCGAGCCGGCCGGCAGGGTGCCCAGATAGTCCTCGAAGGCGGCGCTCACCAGATCCCAGGTGGCGTCGTCGATCTCGAAGACGCCGTCACCGAGGGAGAAGCGTCGCTCGTAGTTGTCGATGGTGGTCTGTGCGGCGAGCAGGTCGACGCGGGTGTTGAGCCGGGCCTGCTGGAGCACCCGGCGCAGGACGCCGTCGGCGTTGTCCAGGGTGATGGAGCCGATCGCGTCGTCACCGCCGGCGGCGATCGCCCGCAGCTCGGTCAGGTACGACCGCGCGAAGCCGGCCACCAGGTCCCCGATCGCCGTGTCGGAGAGCGCCTTGCCGTAGCCGAGCAGCGCCACGCTGGCCGCGAGCCGCCGCAGGTCCCAGGTGAACGGTCCGACGTACGCCTCGTCGAAGTCGTTGACGTTGAACACCAGTTGCCCGGACGCGTTCAGGTAGGTGCCGAAGTTCTCCGCGTGCAGGTCACCATGGATCCACACCCGGCCGGTCCGCTCGTCGAGGAACCTGTCGTCGGCGAAGTCGCCGCGCTGGTCGGCGTAGAACAGCGCGGCGCTGCCCCGGTAGAAGGCGAACGGCGACGCCGCCATCTTGCGGAACTTGCGACGGAAGGCGGACGGGTCGATCGCCATCGACGCGCCGAACTCCTCGGTGAGCACGTCGACGATGTGGGCGGACCGCTGCTCCCCTGGACTGCTCATGAACCGCACGCTAGTCGGGCCCGGCCACCCCGGACGTCAGACAACCGACTTGTCCCATTCGACCGGAAGGTCAACACGGGGCACCTCTGGGCGGCTTCGTCACCGATGCTGGACCGGCTCAGATCCATGGTTGTGCAACGGCAACCACACCATGGGTTCGCTGACGTCTATCCAGGCAGCCGAGGCGATCGGCGTCGGCCGACACGGGAGGACCAGATCTTCATGTTCCAGAAAACGGGGACCCTACTCACCGCCGTACTGCTCGGCCTGACCGCGACGGTGGCCACGACCGGCCCGGCGGTCGCCGCGCCCGCCGACGGCGGTGACCACACGCTCTCGGTGGGTCGGCTGATCCTGACCCCGACCGACCGGGGGTACCAGGGCAGCGTCTCGGTGACCATCACCAACACCGGCAGCGCCACCGACTACTTCCACTACAAGCTGCGCGAGCCGGTGCCGGGCGCATTCCAGTCCGACGACCTCAACTGCGACATGTTCGACATGAGGGTGGAGCAGAACCGCCGCGTGTTCAACTGCGCCCTGACCGACAACTGGGTCGACCTGGCCCCGGGCCAGAGCATCCAGAACGTGCTGGACTTCCACGTGCTGACCGACCCCCGGCAGTACCCGATGATCATGAGCGGGGGCTGGGTGGAGGCCTACTCCACCAACGGCGGTCTGGTGGCGAGCACGTCGGTCAACGCCCTGTTCCGGTCCACCACCGGGTCGCTGATCCGTCCCCGGCCCTACGTCCAGGACGCTCAGCCGGACGCCTCGATCAGGCTGAACGGCCCGGTGACGGAGTTCCCGGACGGTGAGGGCAACCTGCGGGTGCCGGTGACGATCCGCTACGACGGCGACGCGCCGCACAACAGTTTCCAGGTGCAGGCCAGTTCCCTGCCGGCGGGCTCCGTGTTGCGGCACACCGACCCGGGCAGCCCGGTGGGTAGCGGCGGCGCCCTGGTGCCGGTGCCGGGGATGCGGTTGATGCCCGGTGAGGAGTACAGCTTCGCCCTGGTGATCAGCCCGCCGACCGATCCGGCGGACGCCACCGAGCTGATCGACATTCAGGTGACGACCGACTGGTACCCGACGACTCCCGACGTCGACCCGAGCGACAACGTCGTGCGGACCGCGCTGACTGTCGGCGCGAACGGCTGACCTGTCGAACCCGGCCGCCGCTCGGATCCGTCCGGGCGGCGGCTCGGCCGCCGTCAGGTGGCTGCGGCTCGGCCGCCGTCAGTTGGCTGCGGCTCGGCCGCCGTCAGGTGGCTGCGGCTCGGCCGCCCGTCAGGTGGTGGCGGGCGGGCGTACCGGTGGCGCGGTGAGGGAGTCGACGGAACGCGGGGCAGCGGCCTCGCGGGGCGGCGCGTCCAACGGGGCGGCCAACACGTCGCGCTGCGGCACGCCACCGATGCCGGACTGCTCGGCGGCGATCTTCTCCTGTAGGCGCAGGATGCCGTGCAGCAGCGCCTCCGGCCGGGGCGGGCAGCCAGGCACGTAGACGTCGACGGGGATGAGCTGGTCCACACCCTTGGTCACCGAGTACGAATCCCAGTAGGGGCCACCGCAGTTGGAGCAGGCGCCGAACGAGATGACGTACTTCGGCTCGGGCATCTGGTCGTAGAGCCGCTTGATGGCCGGAGCCATCTTGTCGGTCACCGTGCCGGAGACCACCATCAGGTCTGCCTGCCGGGGGCCGTGGGCGAACGGGATCACGCCGAGCCGGATGAAGTCGTGGCGACCCATGCTGGTGGCGATGAACTCGATCGCGCAGCAGGCCAGGCCGAAGTTGAACACCCAGAGCGAGTAGCGACGCCCCCAGTTCAACACGAACCGGATCGGCTCACCGAGCACTGCCGGTAGCTGCACGACCGCCCCCTCTCGTCATCGACAGTGAATCACAGGCGACGGCGACCCGGTCCGGTGGTGAGTGGCCGGGAGGCCCTTCGGTTGTCCCGGACCCGACACAGAATCGACACCGATCGGCGCGCAACCCTCCGACGGACCTGAGTGTGTGACCGGTGCTGGCGAACACGCCGCCCGCGGCCACCACGGGGAGGACGAGTGCTTGTGACGAGAGAAGTACGGGTGGGCGGACGTCCGCCGGACCCGCTGGGCAACTCCACCTCGGTCGCCGACGAACTGGTCTTCGACGACTTCTACCACGCCCACTTCCGGTCACTGGTCGTGCAGCTCACCGCGTACACGGGTGACCGCGGGCAGGCGCAGGACCTGGTCCAGGAGGCGTTCTGCCGGGCGTACGCCCGCTGGGACCGGCTCGCCCGGTACGAGGACCCGTTGGCCTGGGTACGCAAGGTCGCCTGGAACCTCGGACACAACCGCTGGCGGCGGCTGCGGACCGCCCAGTCGTGGCTGCTGCGGCAACGGGAGACCCACGTCGCCGGGCCGAGCCCCGACCGGGTCGCCCTCGACGTCGCTCTGGCGAAGTTGCCGCCGAAGCAGCGACGGGCTGTCGTTCTGCACTACCTCGCCGACCTGTCGGTCGCCGAGATCGCCGCGCAGGAGCGGGTCGCCGAGGGCACCGTCAAATCGTGGCTGCACCGGGGCCGCACGGCCCTCGCCGCCCATCTGCGGGACACCAACGAGGAGGTGCGGGATGTCTGAGCAGGAGACCCTCGGCCTCGCCGAGGAATTTGCCCATTACCGCCGTACCCTGCTGGACGAGGTCGAGGTGCCCGGTCCCGCCGCCGTCCGCCGGACGGTGCGAGGTCGCAACCGACGCCGGTGGGGTGCCACCGCCACGACGGCGCTCGCGCTGTTCGGCGGATCCGCCATCGGGTACGCGGCGATGAGCGGCCCGGACCACCGACCGGGTCCGGTCGACCCGACGCCGAGCATCTCGGTGTCGCCCACCCCGCAGGGCTCGACGAGCCCGACCCCCGGCCCCTCCGTGACCACTGGCGGCCCCACCTCCGCCGTTCCCGACGGCCGGATCAGCCGGGCGCAGTTGCTCGGCGCATCGGTGACCCTGCCCGCGTGGCGGGCCGGGCGCGGCTGCCCGACGTCGGCCGTACGGATCAGCGGAGAAGACCGCGAGGGGATCAACTGGCTGTTGGCGCTCGACCACGGCGACGTCGACGGGGACGGTGCGGTGGAGACGGTGGCGCTCGTGCAGTGCGTGCTCGGCACCGGCGGCCCGATGCAGGTTGTCGCCTTCGACCGGGACGAGCAGGGGAAGGTGGTCACGCTCGGCCGCGTGGTGGCGACCACCATCGACAAGCCGCAGTGGCTGTTCGCCCTCGACGTGGTGGCCGACGGCACGGTCCGCGTGCAGGTGGGTGACATCGCACCCGGGGGCGGCTGGTCCGCCGACTGGTCACAGCGGCAATGGCGGGGCTACCGCTGGAAGGACGACGCCTTCGCCCAGGTCTCCGGGCCGACGAGCTTCGGCCCGAACCCGAACCTGGCGGACATCGCGGTCACCACCACCGACCTCGTACTGACGACGGCGGACGACGGCTCCCGGACAGGCACCGCCACGGTGCGGATTCGCAACCGGGGCACGGGGCCGGTCCCCCGCGTGGCGCTACAGCTGGGTGTGCCCGCGCCGGTGCGCCCGGACGTCGACGGGTGGGCACCGTGCGGGGGCGAGCCCCAGAACACCAGCGAGCCGGTGACCTGTGACCTGGGTCGACTGGCGGCCGGGGCGGAAGTGCGGTTGGACCTGAGCTTCCGGGCCGGCGTGGGGATCACCGTGGGCACCGGAAAGGCCGACGTGGACGTCCAGCCGATGGACAGCAATCGCAACGTCCTGCCGGACGTCAACCGCGCCGACAACCTGGTGCAGATGAACTACCGCTGAACCGGTGCGGTCCGGCCCGCCGTCAGGCGACGGTGGACCGGACCGTGCGCCGTCACCAGGTGGGCCGTTGCAGCAGGCCGACGAACTCGACCAGCAACCGTTCGCGCAACGCCGGCGGGGCGGCGTCGAGCAGGGTGTTCACCGCCGCCAGGCGATCCGGCGTCGACGCTCCCCCGCCACCGAGCCCGAGCCCGGCGGCCAGCCCGGCGACGAGTTCGGGCGTGAGGGCGTCCGGGGTCAGCGACGTCGCCAGCGCGACCAGCTCGGGTGGGAGGGCGACCGGACCGGCTGCCCGGGCGGCGGCCACCGCCTCGACCAGGTCCGGCCCGAACTCGGCGACCCGGGGCGCGACCGAGGCGGTCACGGTGAGGTGCACACTCGCCGGCAGCCCCGCGTACGACAGTTGGGGCTGGGTGTGCCAACCCCGCGCGGTCAGCTCGTCGACCAGGACGAACAGGTCCGGGCCACCCTCGGTGGCGGTGAAGCACACCACCGTCGACTCCGGCTCGGCCATCAGCCGCAACCCGTCGACGGCGCGTACCGCGTCGGCCAGGCCGGCGACCGCGTCCCGGGTGACGGTGGCCAGCCGCAGGTAACCGTCGTCGCCGAGGTGCCGCACCGTGGCGTACGCGGCGGCGATCGGCCCGCCCGAGCGGGTGGACGCGATCACCGGGTTGATCATCGTGTAGCCGGGCCAGTCGGCGTACGCGAAGTACTGCGGCGCGCGGAGCGAGGCGTCCCGGTGCAGCAGCACCGACACCCCCTTCGGCGCGTACGCGTACTTGTGCAGGTCCACCGAGACGGACGTGACCCCGGGTACCGCGAAGTCGAACGGCGGCACCGGCTCACCGAGGCGACGCAGGTACGGCAGGGTCCAGCCGCCGAAGCAGGCGTCCACGTGGCAGCGCACCCCGGCGGCGGCGGCCACCGCGGCGATCTCCTCGACCGGGTCCACCACCCCGTGCGCGTACGACGGCGCGGAGCAGGCGACCAGCACCGTCTCCGGACGGATCGCGGCGGCCATCTCGGCCGGGTCGGGACGCAGGGTGTCCGGGGAGACCGGCACGACGTCCATCGCCACCCGCAGGTAGTGCGCCGCCTTGGCGAACGCGGCGTGGGCGCTCGACGGCACGACGATCCGGGGCTCGGCGATCTCCGGGTGCGCGTCCCGGGCCGTCTTGACCGCGAGGATCAGCGACTCCGTGCCGCCGCTGGTGACACTGCCGACGACGTCCGGTGCGGTGGTGCCCGGGCCGGCCCCGAGCACCCGGGCGGCATCGCCCACCAGGGCGTTCTCCATCGTCAGCAGGGACGGGAACGCGGTCGGGTCCAGCCCGTTGACGTGTGCGCTCTCCCGGTGCGCGGCGGCGGTCAGCTCGTCCAGGCCCGGCACCGCAGGGTCGTAGACGTACGCGAACAGCTGCCCGCCGTGGGTGGGCCGGTCCCCGGCGCGCAACTGCCGTACCTCGGCCAACGCGACATCCGCCGGCACCCCGAGAGGCAACGCTGCCCGGTCCTCGACAGTGCTCTCGTCGATCATGGAGTTGTGGTGCCCTTCTCGTGACGGTCAACGGCTTTCGTCCCCACCACAACTCCATGATCGACGCGGTCGGCACGGGTTGGGTCAGTTAGGGCGGCCTGGGTGAGGCTGTAGTGGCGGAGCAGGAGGGTCGGTGGGGCGATCAGCAGGGCCGGGATGACGGTGAAGCCGAGCAGGACGCCCAGGCGGGCAGCGTCGGACTGGGCGGCGGCGGTGCCGGTGTCGGAGGAGACGTAACCGGAGACCTGGAGCACCAGGCCGTAGATGCCCGGACCGAGCGCCAGCCCGAGGGTCTCCCCGGCCGTCCACAGGCCCGTGAACACACCCGCCTGTCGCCGACCGGTGCGCCTGGTGTCGTACGCGATGCAGTCCGGCAGCATCGACAGCGCGAAGACCTGCTGCCCGGCGTACCCGACGCCGATCACCGCGACCACCAGGTAGACGGCGACGGTCGGCAGCACCGACGCGGCGACCAGGGTGAGCGCCCCGACGGCGAGGATCAGCGAGGCGACGACCAGCGCGGTCCGCTTGCCCAGCCGGGCACCGACCCGGGACCAGATCGGCATCACCAGCAGCGCCGGCCCGACGAAGCAGACGAAGAGCAGGGTCGGCCCGCTCTCGTCGTCGCGCAGGATCTGCCCGGCGAAGTAGTTGACCCCGGCCAGAATCGTCGCCACGCCGGCGGACTGCACGACGAAACAGATCAGCAGCGCCCGGAACGGGCGGTTGGCGGCGGCGACGGCGAGTTGGGCGCGCAGGGTCGGCTCGCTCCCGCTCACCGTTCCGGTCGGCGCGGACCGGGTGCCGATGAACGCCCCGACGGCGCCGAGGGCGATCAGCGCCGCCACGAACAACCCCATCCAGCGGTGCCCGGCAACACCGTCGCCGCCGGCGCCGACCACCAGCGGGGCGACCGCGCCGGAGACCAGGATGGCCAGTGCCAGCACCGCGATCCGCCAGGTCATCAGCCGGGTGCGCTCGGTGTAGTCGTCGGTCAGCTCCGCCGGCATCGCCACGTACGGCACCTGGAAGAAGGCGAACGCGGTGGCGGTGGCGAGGAAGGCGAACGCCACGTACGCGGCGGCGGCCGGGCCGTTGCCGAACGGCGCGGCGAAGATCGACGCGAAGAGGACGGCGAGCGCGAGGCCGGCGACGAGCAGGTACGGGCGGCGAGCACCCCAGCGTGACCGGGTGCGGTCGGAGATCCGCCCGGCGACCGGGTTGACCAGCACGTCCCAGGCCTTGGGCAGCAGCACCAGCAGGGCTGCCAGTCCGGCGGCCACGCCCAGTGTGTCGGTCAGGTACGGCAGCAGCAGCAGACCGGGCACGGTGCCGAACGCGCCGGTCGCCAGCGAGCCGAGCGCGTAGCCGGCGTGCACCGGGCGGGGCAGCGAACCGGCGGCTGTCGAGCCGGTGCCCAGCGGCGTTTTCATGGGCCCGAATGTTACTCACGTTATGCCGGAGGTCACATCCCCTCATCCGCCCGCCCGATACGGACATCCGAACAGTCGGGTAACCGGCAGCCGGGCACGCAACCGCCTCCGCAGCCTCGGAGTGTTACCAGCGCCGACGGCAGACCAGCCCGGCGGTGACGGGGGAGGGGCAGTGACAGCGACGATGGGAGCCCGCGCCAACGAGCCACCGGCCGCACGGACGGCCGGCGTGACGGTCGAGGTGACGATCACTTTCGACGACTTCTACCACGCGCACTTCGGCAGCGTGACCGCCCAACTGTGCGCGTACACCGGGGATCTGGGACACGCACAGGACCTGGCCCAGGAGGCGTTCTACCGGGCGTTGGCCCGCTGGGACCGCCTGGTCCGGTACGACGACCCGGTGGCCTGGGTCCGCCGGGTCGCCTGGAACCTGGCCCGCAGCCGCTGGCGACGCCTGCGTACCGCCCGCAACCACCTGTTGCGCCAGCGGCCCACCGAGGCGGAGGTGGCCGGGCCGAACCCCGACCGGGTGGCGATCGACGCGGCGCTGGCGCAACTGCCCGCCACCCACCGTCGAGCGGTCATCCTCCACTACCTGGCCGACCTGCCGGTGAGTGAGATCGCCGCTCAGGAAGGGGTGGCCGAGGGCACCGTCAAGTCCTGGCTGCACCGCGGTCGGACGGCACTGGCCGGCCTGCTCGACGAGAACACCGAGGGGGTGTGCGATGTCTGACTTCGACCCGCTACTGCGTGAGCGCCTCATCGCGTACCGCAACGACGTGGTCACTCAGGTCGCCGGCCCCGGTCCGGACCACGCCCGGCATCTTCTCCGCCGACGCCGTCGGATGACGGCGGTGGCCGTGGCCGCCGTCGCGGTCATCCTGGTGGGCGCCCCCGTCGCCACCAACGCCGCGCTGCACGGCGACCGGAACCCGCCGGTGCCGGCGGAGTCCGTCGAGCCGACGCCCCCACCGACGTCGGCCCCGCCGACGCCCACGCCGACCGGGTCCCCGTCGGCGACCACCGGCACCCCGGACGCCCCGGACGGGCGGATCAGCCGGGCCCAACTGCTCGCCACCCGGGTCGACCTGCCGAGTTGGCCGTCGAACCTGGCGGAGCAGGGCTGCACCACCTCGAAGGTTCGACTCAGGACCAACGCGACCGACCTGTTCGTGTCGGAGTTGGCGAACGACGCGTTCCGGTACGGCGACGTGGACGGCGACGGTGCCGTCGAGACCCTCGCCGTCGTCTCCTGTCGGTTCGCCGAGGCGTCGGCGAAGCAGGTGGTGGCCTTCGACCGGGAGCGGAACGGCCGCATCGTGACGTTGGGCAGGGTGGTCCGGACCGGCGACGGATTCGACGACGTCCTCGCGGTGGAGATCGATCAGAACGGGTCGGTCGGGGTACGCGTGGCCGACATCGTGCCGTGCTGTGGCATACCTACCTACCTCGTGCGCGAACAGGTGCGGACGTACCGGTGGGACGGGGAGCGGTTCGGTCAGACCGACGGCCCCACCGCGTTCGGCAAGGACCCGCGACTCACCGACCTGAGGCTGAGCATGAGCCACGAACTGGTCGACGTCCCCGGTGCCGACAGCCGACGCACACTCACCACCGTCTTCACCGTCACCAACGCGGGACCGCTCGACGCGCCCCAGATCGCATTCCAGTCCATCGACGTCGGCGAACGGGCCGGCGGGGACTGGTCGAAGTGCGACCCGCACCCCGCACCGCAGCAGTACGTGCCGTCGTGCCTGCTACCCGGGGTGCCCCGCGGTGAGTCGCGCCGCTACACGTTCGTCCAGTTGGTGCCGGGCAACCCGGGGACGGACGCGCACATCAGGACCTTCGAAGTCGAACACCACGACGCCCAGGACCGCCCCTGGCCCGACCTCAAGCCCGCCGACAACAGGGTGCGGTCCCCCATTCGACTCTGAGGCCTGTCGCGGTGCCCCGTTCACCACCCGGAACGGGGTACCGCGTCGCGTGCCTGGTCACCGATCCTCGTCCGGCGACCAGCCGGCCGCCGCGATGTCCGCCCGCTCGCCGCGCAGCGGCACCCCCTCGGCGCGCAGGCGGGCCCGCGCCTCCCGCTCGTGGCCCGGTGGCAGCCGACCAGCCGCCGTCACCACCCGGTGCCAGGGCACCGAGCCGCCGTGGCGGGCCATGATGGCGCCCACCAGTCGCGGCGAGGTGCGACCCGATCGCTCGGCGAGCGCATCGGCGACCGCCCCGTACGACATGACCCGGCCCTCCGGGATCCGCTCGACCAGGTCGAGCACCGCCTCGACGTACTCGTCAGGTGTCACAATCCGCCACCATATGGGAACGCCGCCGGGCGGTGCGGCCGTGACCACGCAGAATGGGCGGGTGCGCGACGCAGTCACGGCGGCCCGGCGGGTCGTCGTCAAGATCGGATCCTCCTCGCTGACCACCGCCACCGGCGGTCTGGCCGAGAAGCGCGTCGACGCGCTCGTCGACATCCTCGGTCGGCTCGCCGCCGAGGGGCGCGAGGTGGTCCTGGTGTCCTCCGGCGCGATCGCCGCCGGCCTCGCCCCGCTCGGGCTCCCCCGGCGCCCGCGCGACCTGGCCACCCAGCAGGCCGCCGCCAGCGTCGGGCAGGGCCTCCTGATCGGCCGGTACGCGGCCAGCTTCGCCCGGCACGGCCGCACGGTCGGGCAGGTGCTGCTCACCGTCGACGACGTGACCCGGCGGGCGCACTACCGCAACGCGTACCGCACGCTGCGCAAACTGCTCGACCTACGGGCGGTGCCGATCGTCAACGAGAACGACACGGTGGCCACCCAGGAGATCCGGTTCGGCGACAACGACCGGTTGGCCGCGCTGGTGGCCGCGCTGGTGCACGCCGACCTGCTGGTCCTGCTCTCCGACGTGGACGCACTCTGGACCGGCGACCCCACCAGGCCGCAGTCGACGCGGATCTCCGAGGTTCACGGCGACGCGGATCTCGCCGGCATCACCATCGGCGGGGCCGGCCGGTCCGGCGTCGGCACCGGCGGCATGGTGACCAAGGTCGAGGCCGCCCGGATCGCCACCGGCTTCGGCATCCCGGTGGTGCTCACCGCCGCCGACCTGGCCGGTCCGGCACTGGCCGGCGAACCCGTCGGCACGCTGTTCCACCCCCAGCGGCAACGCCCGACGGCCCGGCTGTTCTGGCTGGCCCACGCCACCTCACCCCGAGGGCGACTGCACCTCGACCCGGGCGCGGTGGCCGCCGTCGTCGGGCGACGCAAGTCGCTGCTACCGGCCGGCATCACCGCCGTGGACGGCACGTTCACCGCGGGCGACCCGGTGGACCTGGTGGACACCGCCGGCGCGTCGGTCGCCCGGGGTCTGGTCAACTACGACGCGGTGGAGCTGCCCGGGCTGCTCGGCCGCTCCACGTCCGAACTCGCCGCGGCGCTCGGCCCGGCGTACGAACGAGAGGTCGTCCACCGCGACGACCTCGTGCTGCTGTGAGGAGTGCTGGCATGACCGTCGTCGAGCAGGCGAAGCGGGCGCGGGACGCCGCCGCTGACCTGGCCACTGCCACCCGTACCGTCAAGGACGCCGCGCTGGTGGCGATGGCCGACGCGCTGGTGGCGCGTACCCCGGAGATCCTGACCGCGAACGAGGCGGACCTCGCGGCCGGGCGCGAGGCCGGGCTGAGCGCGGCCGTGCTGGACCGGCTCGCCCTCGACGCGGGCCGGGTGGCCGGCATCGCCGACGCGTTGCGGCAGATGGCCGCGCTGCCCGACCCGGTCGGCGAGGTGGTCCGAGGTTCGACCCTGCCCAACGGGCTGGAGCTGCGCCAGATCCGGGTGCCGTTCGGGGTGGTCGGCATCATCTACGAGGCGCGGCCGAACGTGACGGTGGACGCCGCCGGGATCTGCCTCAAGTCCGGCAACGCGGCGCTGCTGCGCGGGTCGTCGTCGGCCGCGCACTCCAACGCCGCGCTGGTCGCGGTGCTGCGCGACGCGGTGGCCGGAGCCGGGCTGCCGGCCGACGCGGTGCAGTTGCTCGACGCCAGCTCCCGCGACTCGGTCAAGGAGCTGATGCGCGCCCGAGGGCTCGTCGACGTGCTCATTCCGCGGGGAGGCGCGTCGTTGATCCGCACCGTGGTCGAGGAGTCGACGGTGCCGGTGATCGAGACCGGGGTGGGCAACTGCCACGTCTACGTGGACGCCGCCGCCGACGTGGCGAAGGCCGTGGCGGTGACGCTGAACGCCAAGACGCAGCGCCTGTCCACCTGCAACACCGCCGAGTCGCTGCTGGTGCACGCGGACGTCGCCGACGCGTTCCTGCCGCCGATGCTGACCGCGCTCGCGCAGGCGGGGGTGACGGTGCACGGCTCCCCCGAGGTGGCCGCGTACTCCGCGGCCGTCGTCCCGGCCACCGAGGAGGACTTCGCCACCGAGTACCTGTCCGCCGACATCTCGGTCGCGGTGGTCGACTCACTGGACGCGGCGGTCGCGCACATCCGCCGCTTCGGCACCGGACACACCGAGGCGATCCTCACCGACTCGGCGAGCGCGGCCCGCGAGTTCGTCGCACGGGTGGACGCGGCGGCGGTGATGGTCAACGCCTCGACCCGGTTCACCGACGGCGGCGAGTTCGGGTTCGGCGCGGAGATCGGCATCTCCACCCAGAAACTGCACGCCCGTGGCCCGATGGGTCTGCCCGAGCTGACCAGCACCAAGTACGTGGTCACCGGCGACGGGCACCTGCGCTAGGCGTTCGGCCGCAAAGCGGCGCCAGTTGCACAGCCAGGCAGGCGGCCCCGCCGCCTGGGCGGTGCAACTCGCAATCTTGGACAGTTTCCGTTAGCGGAAGACGGAAACTGTCCAAGATCTGCGCCGGCAGCTCCCCTACCCGCGTCTCAGCGCGGGTGGGAAGGCCCAGTGCGGGCGGCATCGGTCTCAGCGCGGGCCGAGGGCGGCGTCAGGCAGGCAGCGCGGGACGGGCGGCGTCAGGCAGGCGGCGCGGGACGGGCGGCGTCAGGGAGGCGGCGCGGGACGGGCGGCGTCAGGCAGGCGGCGCGGGACGGGCGGCGTCAGGCAGGCGGCGCGGGACGGGCGGCGTCAGGCAGGCGGCGCGGGACGGGCGGCGTCAGGCAGGCGGCGCGGGACGGGCGGCGTCAGGCAGGCAGCGCGGGCCGAGGGCGGCGTCAGGCAGGCGGCGCGGGACGGGCGGCGTCAGGCAGGCAGCGCGGGCCGAGGGCGGCGTCAGGCAGGCGGCGCGGGACGGGCGGCGCGGATCGCGGCCAGCGTGGTGTGCACGTCGAACTGATGGCCGTCGTCGCTCTCCCAACCGCCGTCGGTGCGTTGGGTCTCGGTCAGCCGGTGCAGCGCCCGCGCCATGATCCAGTCTTGTGGGTCGACGCCGGCCCGGCGCAGCGTGGCCGCCAACCACGCCACGTCGCCGGGGGACATCTTCGGCATCCGCTCGACGAGCACCACCTGGATGCGTGCCGACTCCTGGAACATCTGCTGCCGGTGCAGTACGGCCGCGCTCAGCCAGCCGGCGGCGAGGAACGACGGCCAGCTGCCGTCCGGGCGCAGCCGCGCGGCGAGCGAGTGGGCCGCCGCCTGCACCACCCCGGCGTACGCCCCACCGACCCGGTGGTCGAGCGGACCCGAGGCTCGGGCATCCAGGCCGGCGACGGTGAGCCAGAAACCGGCGTTGGCGGACACGAGGAACCCGGCCTCCGGGTCGCCGGGCCGGGCCCACTCCGGTGCCGAGTCGGCCAACGACGCGTCCTCTTCCCAACCGCCGTCGGCCTGCTGCCGGGACGCCAGCCAGTCCAGTGCGCGCCGGGCCGCGGGGCGGCCGAGGGCACCCAGGTCGTCGAGTTCGGCGAGCCGGAAACAGGTGGCGTCGATCGAGGCGACCGGGCCGCCCCAGGTGGCCGGCCAACCGCCGTCCGGTGACTGGCCGACCTCGGCCGTCTCCAGCAACTCGACGGGCACGGGGGTGCCGTTGCGGAGCCAGGAGAGGCGGGCACGTTCCACCGCGTCCCCATGCGCCACGACGAACCCGATCGCGGCTTCCAAGTCGACCACGGCGGAGACGCTACCTGCGCAGACGCGATGCCGCCTCGGTGAATCGGTCAGCCCGGAATGGCTGCGTCGCTTCGACCAGCGCGCCGCCCGTTGTCATGCGCGTCGATTTACCGCCGCGACGGGCCGGGGCGGACGTGCGTGGGCCGCCCCGGCCCGGTCGATCAGTACGCCGGCAGCGACGGATCGATCTGCTTGATCCAGGAGAGCACGCCGCCCTGCACGTGTACGGCGTCGCGGAAACCGGCCGCCTTGAGCGCCGCGAGCGCCTCCGCCGAGCGGACCCCGGACTTGCAGTGCAGCACGATCTGCCGGTCCTGCGGCAGCTTCGCGAGGGCCTCGCCGGAGATGATGTCGCCCTTGGGGATCAGGGTGGCACCGGGGATCCGGACGATCTCGTACTCGGCCGGCTCCCGCACGTCGATCAGGAAGATGTCCTTGCCGGCGTCCTGCCACTCCTTGAGTTCCAGGGCGGTGATGGTCGAGTCGAGCGTCGCCTCCTGGGCCTCCTCGGAGACCGCGCCGCAGAAGTCCTCGTAGTCTTCCAGCAGGTCGGTGACGGTCGGGTTCTCGCCGCAGAGCGCGCAGTTCGGGTCCTTGCGGACCTTGATCTTGCGGTATTCCATCTCCAGGGCGTCGTAGACCATCAGACGGCCGACCAAGGGCTCACCGATGCCGGTGAGCAGCTTGATCGCCTCGTTCACCTGGATCGAGCCGATCGACGCGCAGAGCACACCCAGCACGCCGCCCTCGGCGCAGGAGGGAACCATGCCGGGCGGCGGCGGCTCCGGGTAGAGGCAGCGGTAGCAGGGGCCGTGCTCGGCCCAGAACACCGACGCCTGGCCGTCGAAGCGGTAGATCGAACCCCACACGTACGGCTTGCCGAGCAGCACCGCCGCGTCGTTGACCATGTAACGGGTGGCGAAGTTGTCGGTGCCGTCGACGATCAGGTCGTACTGGGCGAAGATCTCGCGGACGTTGTCCCGGTCCAGCGCGGTGTTGTGGATCTCCACGTTGACCAGCGGGTTGATCTCGCGGATCGACGCCGCGGCGGACTCGGCCTTGGACCGGCCGACGTCGGACACACCGTGGATGACCTGGCGCTGGAGGTTCGACTCGTCGACGGTGTCGAAGTCGATGATGCCGAGCGTGCCGACCCCGGCCGCGGCCAGGTAGAGCAGGGCGGGCGACCCGAGGCCACCCGCGCCGACACAGAGCACCCGGGCGTTCTTGAGCCGCTTCTGCCCGGCCACCCCGACGTCCGGGATGATCAGGTGGCGTGAGTAGCGGCGAATCTCGTCAACTGTCAGCTCGGCGGCGGGCTCGACGAGCGGGGGCAACGACACGGTGGACTCCCCGGGATCGGCGGTGTGAACCGCGCCATTGTTGCTCGCGGGGGCCCTGCTCGGCCATGAGGGAGGACACGTGGTCCGCGATGCGGGAGCGGGAATAACCGACGATGCCGTCGATCAGGGGACGATGTCACCGGCGTAGCGACGACCGTCGAGGTAGGGCCAGGCGTTGGCGACGCAACCGTCCAGGCCGTACGTCTGCTGCTGCATCACCGGGGCGGGTTCACCCGGCGCGGGGCAGGCCTCGTGCTGTTCGCCGAACTCGTGGCCGACCTCGTGGTTGATCACGTAGGTGCGGTAGGTGTCCAGCGGGGCGCCGTAGTCGGGGACCGCCTCCATCCAGCGGGCCAGGTTGATGATGACCTGGCCGGGCAGGCGGCAGGAGGTGTAGCGCTCGGTGGTCAGCCCGCCCTCGGCGCACATCCGCTCGGACGTGACAGGGGTGGCCAGGTAGATGGTGAAGTCGGCGGCACCGGCGTCGGCCACCCGCTGCACCCGCAGCTCACCGGAGGCGATCCAGCTCCGTGGGTCGGCCAGCACCTCGTCCACCCGGGTGGCGAAGGCTTCGGCGTCCTGGCCGGTGCCGCGTTCCACGACGACCCGGTACCGGCGCAGCGGACCGTCCGCGCCGTGCACCGGTGTCTCACCGTCGGCGGCGGTGAACCGTCCGGAGCCGACCGACGGGTAGCTGGTGGGCACCGGATGCGCGGCCCCGCCCCCGCGCCCGGTGCCGCCCTGGGTGGTGACGGCGGGAGTGACGGTCGCCGGCTCACCGTCGCCCCTGGCCAGCGGCACGCCGATGGCGGCGGTCAGCATGAGCAGGCCGAACAGCAGGGTGCGGCGACGCCGCCGGTGCATCCGGGCCAGCGTGGGACGCACGTACGCCGACCCGCCCGACGAGTCGGGCAGCTCGGGCGGGCCGTATCGGGACGACGGCGTCATGACGACGAGCCTGCCAGATTATTCGGGCATTTCTCCGTTTTCGGAGCTATTGCCGCAAGACGCCTGATGGAGGGGTACGAGGTCGGCGTGTCGGCCCGTCACTCAGAGGGCGGGACCGCTGTAGCGACGCCCTTCGAGGTAGGGCCACGGGTTGACCCGGCACCCGTTCCAGAAGAGCGTCTGCTGCATCATCACCGGCGCCGGCCGGCCCGCGCCCGGGCAGCGCTCGTGCCGGTGCCCGAGCTGGTGACCCACCTCGTGGTTGACCACGTACGTCCGGTAGACCGACAACGGCACCTTGGCCGCGACGAAGTGCGGCACGGACAGCCGCCACCGATCCAAATTGATGATCACCTTGCCGGGCGCGCGGCAGGACGTGTACGGCCGACCCCCGACCCGGATGTCCACTCCCCCGTCGGCACACATACGACCCGCCGTCCGGGCCGTCGCCAGGTAGACGGTGAAGTCGCGAGGCGCGCCCCCCGGCACCTGCTGCAACCGCAGCCTGCCGCTGTCCACCCAACTGCCCGGACCGGCGAGCGCCGTGTGGACCGCCGACGCGAACTCCTCCGCGTCCTCGTTGCTGCCCGACTCCACAGCGACCCGGAAACGTCGCAGCTCACCCGCTCGCCCCAGCACCGGACCGGAGCGGGCGTCGTACCCGAAAGCGCCGGTGCCGGCGCTCGGGACCGCACCGGGCAGCCGCAGCACCGGAGGCGGGCTGGACGGCACCGTCGCGGAGGGCGACGGGCTGACCGACGGCGGCAGTGGCGCGGCCACCAGTGGCGGCACCGTGGATATCTCGTCGGCGGCCAACCGTTCGGCGCCGGGGCGCCCACCCGGCCCCTCCGCGATCACGGTCACCGCCGCGCCCACCGCCAGCACCACCGCCACCAGTTGGGCGAACAGAGCGAAGCGTCGCTGACGACGGGCTGGGAGGCGGGCTGGGCTGGGCATCGGGCTCAGCCTGCCAGATCGGACCGCCCGACGGAGTCCCCCGTTTCGGCGAGCAGGCCCACCACCGCCCGGGCCACCAGCCGGGGCACCTCCAACTGCGCCACATGACCGACACCGTCGAGCATCATCAACCGGCTGTCGCGGATGACCCGCGCGGTCTGCGGCGCGACCCGCACATCGACCAGACGATCCTGCCGGCCACCCACCACCAGCGTCGGTGCGCGTACCGCCTCGGCGAGCCGCCACAACGAACCCGGCCCCGGCAGGTACGCCCGCAGGAAGCTGGAGACCAGACCACGGAACGTCCGGACGTACGCGGCCGCGTAGTGCTCCGCCTCGTAGCGGACCCGGATCTCCTCCAACGCCTCGGCCCGGCGCTGCTCGCAGATCCGGCTGAGATCGGCGACGCAGGCCTCCAGCACCTGCTGGGCCATCACCTCGGGCGCGAGCTGGGTGAGCCGCCGGGCGACCAGCCGTTCGCCGCGCGGAATGGCGAGCACCGGCAGCATCCGCCCCTGCAACGACCGACGGAAGTCCAGGAACGGCAGAGCCGGGGAGATCAGGGTGAGCGTGCGGACCAGGTCGGGCCGGAGCCCGGCCACCTGGACCGCGACCGCTCCGCCCAGCGAGTTGCCGAACAGGTGCACCGGACCACGACCGGAGTGCTCGATCCAACGGACGACGAGGTCCGCGAACGCCGGAATCGTGTAGCGGGGCCCCGGCTCGCTACGACCGAAGCCGGGCAGGTCGATAGCCTGACCGTCCAGCCGGTCGGCGAGCAGCCCGGCCAGGTCGGTCCAGTTCTGCGACGACCCGCCCAGCCCGTGCACGTACAGCGCCGGCTCCGCGCCGGCGGCGGTGGCCGGAGTGTCCCGCACGTACGTGACCAGGCCGTCGAGGCGGACCTCCCGGCCCGGCCACGGCGGAGGAACACGGTCGTCGGGCAGCAGGTGGTCCGGCCAGAGGGTGGCGCGTCTCATCGGTCCAGTCTGCCCCGGACCACTCAGGACAGCAGCGCCTCCAGCCGACGGTTCACCGCTGCCAGCGTCGCCCGGACCACCGCCTGCCGGGGGTCACCGGCGACCAGAGCCGAGCCGGCGAGCTGCTCGACCCAGCCCTCGCAGACGAGCAGTGCCACCACAGTGGCCACCTCACAGTTGCCGAACGGCACGACAGCAGCGTGCTCGACGAAGCAGCGCCCCCGTTCGGCGTTGTCGGCGCCGCGCAGCAACTCGTCGACCGCTGCGGCCGCCGCCACCGCGCACAGCCGCAGCACGTAGCCGTCCACGGCCGGGCCGGTGGCGTACCCGGAGGCGGTCTCGCCCCCGGCCAGCAGCCGGACCTCCACGTTCGCGTCCAGGCCGAAGGTGCTGACCTGCACGTGGTCGATCACCACCCGGGGCCCCGGCGCGCCGCCCGTCTCCAACGGCCGCGACGGCGCCGACTCCGTGGTGGTCACCTGACCACCGGAGTACGACGTGCCGAGCGTTGCCGGGCTGCCGGTGGCGGCACCGGCCGGCGCGGCCGAAACCGACCCCGGCTCCTCGACGGTGGCGCGACCCCGGTGTGGCGCGTTCGACCGACGGCGGCGCGAAACGTCGGTAGCCGGCCTCTGCTCCGGGCCCGTCGGCACGGCATCCACCCGACCGCCGGACGGTCGGAGGGCCGCTGTCGCATCGGTTGCCCGGGCCTCACCGCCACGCGGCTCGGCGCCGGCATCGCGCGCAGCCGCGGTCGGGGAATCCGGGGTACGCCGTTCGGCGCCCCGTGGCTCGGCCACGCGACGGCGGACCGGCGGGGGCGGCGTGCTGGGCACTCCGGGCACGTTCTGCGGCGCGGCGGCCAGTCCCATCCGGTCCTGGAGCAGGCGGGCCACCTGTCGGCTCACCTCGGCCGGGTCGGCGCCGTCGGCCAGGTCGAGTCGCAGGCTGTGCGCCCCGGCCGGGGTACGGCGCAGCGCAGCGTCGCGGACACCTGCCACCTCACGGACGGCGTCCAGGATCGCGTTGACGTCGAACCCCTCGGGGCGCTCCCGCAACGGTGCCGGCTCGTCGTCGCGGCGCAGGTGAGTGGCGATGCGGGCGAGTTCCGGGGTTTCGGCGGGTGGATCCACGGCTGGCGGCTCCGGCACGACGGGCACGTCCGGCTCGGCGGGGACGCGCTGCGGCAGCACCACCGCTCTCGGGTCCGACTGTCCGTTGTCGTCGGTGGACGACGACGCCGGGTCGGGTGCGGATCGGCGAGCCGCGTAGGGGGAGGCGGGCCGGTCGCGGGGTTCGGGCCCGTTCGGGGCGGGGGGTGGCAGCGCCCGCGTCGAGGACGACGTGACGTCGGTGGACGACGGGGCGTTCGGCGGCGCGGCCGGGCGGTGTGACTCGACCGGGCCGGGCGGCTCGGGCGTCGCCGGACGGAGCCGGAACGGCCCGGTCGGCCGGGTCGGGCCCGGGGTCTCGTCGTCGCCCCCACGGGGACGTTTGGCCGACTGGATCGCCGCCCAGGAGGGACGCTCGACCGGGGCGGCGGGAATGCGCCCCTCGGACCAGTCCGGCCGCTCCTCCCCGCTCGGGTTCGCCGCGCCGGTCGGCGAACCACCGGCCCAGGAGGGGCGTTCCGCCACCAACGGCGGGCCCGCCGGAGCGGGCGGCGGGTCGGCCAGCGTGGGAGGTGCCCCCGCAGGCGCCGGAGGCGGTGTGGTGGGTGACGCCGGGCTGGTGGCCCAGGACGGCCGGGCGGGCGGGGCGCTGGTCGGTTCGGCATCGGCCCAGGACGGGCGGGACGGCGGGGCGCTCGTCGGCACCGGGTCGGCTCCCCCGGCCCAGGACGGCCGGGTCGGCGGGGTGCCGGCCGGCTCGGGATCGCCCCCGCCAGCCCAGGACGGACGGTCGCTCCGGGAGGCGCGGCTGGTCCCGGACCCGGCCCAGGACGGGCGCTCGGCCGGCGGGCCACTGGTCGGGGACGGGCCGCCGGCCCAGGACGGGCGGGCGGTCGGCGGCACGCCAGCCGGCTCGACCGGGTCCTCCGGCACGGATTCGGACGCGGCCTCGCCTCGGACGGGCTGGTACGCCCGCGACGGATCGGCGCGCACCGGTTCGTACGGGCGGGGCGACTCGGCCCGTACCGGCTCGTACGGCTGGACCGGATCGGCGGCCCAACCGGTTGCGGACTCGTCCCGCGTCGACGGGCCGTCCGGCTCGTCGTTCTGACGGGACCAGGGCGGTGCCCATCCGCGGTCCCAGCTCGGACGGTTCCAGCTCGGCCCCGACCAGTCCGGCTCGACGGCCGGCGTCTCCCCGGCGCGGTGCGTCTCGCCCGAACGGGAGCCTTCGGCACCGCGACCCGACTCGGCACCGCGACCCGACTCGGCACCGCGACCCGACTCGGCGCCCCGACCCGGATCGGCCGCGTCGGCGTGCGCTTCCGGCCCGGGGGTGCGCCCCGGTGCTGCCGGATGCTCCGGGGTCGGCGGGTCCCGCCAGTCGGGTGACGAAGCCGACGGGTCGTCGGCCGTGAGTCGTTCCCCGATCGGCGCGTGGAAGCCGGGCGGCACCTCGAAGCCCGACGCGGCGGTGCCGACGGGCGGCACCTGGACGGCCGGCGGTGCCGAGGTGGGCAGCCCGGGCTCGGACCAACGAGCGCGATGCGCAGCGGCGGGATCGGCTGTGGAACGTGGACCGGCCCCCGGGTCCGGCTCGCCGACGCCCTGCTCCGCCGACGGCACGGGACGTTGCGCGGGAACCACCAGACGGTCGCCGGCCGTCTCGGATCGCCCCTCGCCGGGCAGCCCGGGGGGTGCGCTCACCGGCGTGGGACGTCCGCCGGTCGGTTCGGGACCGGGGCGACGGACGCCGTTGGTGTCGTCCGGGGGCTGCACACCGTTGGCGTGGTGGCCGTTGACCCGGGCCGGCGGCTCCGGGTCGCCGGACGACCCGGCCAGGGGCGACGGAAGGTCGCCGTGCCGGGTGGAGGAGGTACGCCAGCCGGAAGCCGGGTCGGGCTGCCAGCGCGGCGCCTGCTCCCGGGCGTCATCGCGGTCGGCGGCTCGGGGCCACCCACCCGACTGAGGCGCCCACCCACTGACGGGACGACTCGGGTCGTCGTGCTGACCCGCTCCGTCACCGTGTTCTCCCGGGGTGGCGGCTCCGGGTTGCCCTGTTTCACTCACCGCGCGCTCCTTGGTCGCCCCCGCTGAGGCTACCGTGTGCCGAGAGTGGCGATAAGTTACAGCGGCGGGCCATTTCCACGACGGTGGTCGGTGACCTCGCCGGTCTGGGGGGAAAATGCCGGCTCGTACGGAGAACTCGGAGGATCCCATGACCGCTGCGGGGAATGGTGCACAGACCGCTGGGCGGCCCACCCGCCTGCCCCGCTCCGCGCGTCGTAAGCAGCTTCTCGCTGCGGCGCAGGAGGTGTTCGTGGCGCAGGGCTACCACGCCGCCGCGATGGACGACATCGCCGAGCGGGCCGGGGTGTCGAAGCCGGTGCTCTACCAACACTTCCCCGGGAAGATGGACCTCTACCTGGCACTGCTCGACACGCACTGTGACGCCATCGTCGCTCAGGTGCAGGACGCGATGCGCGGCACCAGCGACAACAAGGAGCGGGTCAGCGCGTCGGTGCGCGCGTACTTCGACTTCGTCGACCACGAGAGTGAGGCGTTCCGGCTCGTCTTCGAGTCGGATCTCCGCAACGACCCGGCGGTGCGGCAGCGGGTGGAGCGGGTCGAGCAGGGCTGCATCGCGGCGATCACCGACACCATCATCTCGGACACCGGGGTGAGCCGGGCGCACGCCGAGCTGCTCGCCTCCGGGCTGGTCGGCGCCGCCGAGACGGCCGCGCAGTTCTGGCTGGCCGGTGGCCGGCAGGTGCCCAAGGCCGAGGCCGAGGCGTTGGTGGCGGCGTTGTCGTGGCGGGGCATCGCGAGCTTCCCGCTGCAAGGTGAGTCAGCCTGACCGCCGACCCCGTGATCGGATAGCCTTCGCAGGGCGGTTCTTTCGCCCCAGTTGAGGAGGCACAGTGGAGGTCAAGATCGGCGTGCAGTACGCGCCGCGCGAGCTGGTACTGGACAGCGCGCAGTCGCCGGCCGAGATCGAGCAGATCGTGACCGACGCCTTCGCCGGTAACGGCGGCACGCTCTCCCTGACCGACGAGAAGGGCCGGCGGGTCATCGTTCCGGTCGAGAAGGTCGCCTACGTCGAGATCGCCGAGGCGTCGCCCCGGGCGGTCGGTTTCACCGTCCGCTGACCGGTCCGGCCATCGCGGCAGGTCGGCGTTCGGCCCACCTGCCGCAGGCCGGCCCCGGTCCCGACCGTCGCAGACCGGTCCCTACCGGCTGGGCGGTCAGTTGTTCAGCCCAGCGGCGGCCATCCGCGCGGTGTGCGCGGCGGTGAGCCTGCCGAACAGCCCGGGCACGTCGACCCGGTCGTCCCGCGCGATGAGCGTGGTGAGCGCGGCTCGCTCGGTGGCGACACGGCTCGCCTGCGACAGCGCCTCGCCGACCAGCCGTCGCCCCCACATGGAGAGCCGGGCGGCCACCCGGGGGTCGTCGGCGACCGCGGCCCGGATCTCGGCCGCGGCGAATTCGGCGTACCGGGAGTCGTGCAGGACGTCGAGCACCAGCGACCGGTCCGGCTCCTCCAGTACGTCGGCGATCTCCCGGATGAAGTCGTCGGTGATGGCGTCGCCGACGTACGCCTTGGCGACCACCTCCGCCCAGTCCCGAGGCTCGGTCGAGTCGTGGTACGCCTGCAGCGGCTCGACGTAGGGTGCCATCGCGGCCTCCGGCGGCACACCCAGCGCGGCGAGTCGGTCGGCGAGACGCCGGTAGTTGACGATCTCGGCGGCGGCCATCTCGTTCAGCGCGGCCCGACGCCGCAGGTCGGGGGCGAGCCGGGCGTCACCGGCCATGCGTTCGAAGGCGAGCAGTTCGCCGAAGGCGACCAGGCCCAGCAGATCGGCGACGGCGGGACCGGGGGTGGTCGGCGTGGGCACGAGCGCAGGCTACCCCGTATCCGAACGTGTGGGATGACGTGACGTAGGTCACATTTGCTTGCCCCGCGTGGCGAGTGGCCGGATGGGAATCGGGACGGGGGCATGCCTGTTCAGGTAGCATGGAGCAGTTGCCGTGGGCGCCGATCTGATCGAAGCTCAGCCCGCGGCGCGCGTGCGGCCCGGTCCGGCTCGGCAGTCTGCCCCCGACCGTGTGGCCCGCGTCATACCGAACGCGCCCTGAGGACATGACGGGCGCACCCACGAGAGGGCACCCCCACATCCAGATGAGCGAGTTGACTCAAGATCTGATGGACGGCCAGGAACTGGCCCCCACCGCCCCGGTTCGACCGGAGGCCCCCACGTTCGCCGCACTCGGCGCCCGTGCCGAGACCGTCGAGGCTCTGGCCGCGGCCGGCATCACCCGCGCCTTCGCCATCCAGGAGTACGCGATCCCGATCGCGCTGCGCGGCGTCGACCTGATCGGCCAGGCGCCCACGGGCACCGGCAAGACCCTCGGCTTCGGCGTACCCCTGTTGGACCGGGTGTTCGCGCCGGGCGAGGGAGGCGACGGCGTCCCGCAGGCGCTGGTCGTCGTCCCCACCCGTGAGCTGGGCATCCAGGTCGCCAAGGACCTGGCCGCCGCCGGCCGCACGCGCGGCGTCCGGGTGCTGCCGATCTACGGCGGCGTGGCGTACGAGCCGCAGATCGACGCGCTGCGCAAGGGCGTGGAGATCCTGGTCGGCACCCCCGGCCGGTTGATGGATCTGCAGAAGCAGAAGCACCTCCGTCTGGACCGGGTGCACGCCCTCGTCCTGGACGAGGCCGACCGGATGCTCGACCTGGGCTTCCTCGACGACGTCGAGAAGATCCTCGCGATGCTTCCGGAAGACCGGCAGACGATGCTCTTCTCGGCCACCATGCCGGACCCGATCGTCACGCTGTCCCGGCGCTTCCTGCGCCAGCCGATGACGATCCACGCCGGGCACACCGCCGAGACCGGCCCGTCGCCGCAGACCCAGCAGTTGGTCTACCGCACCCACTCGATGAACAAGGTCGAGGTGGTGGCACGCATCCTCCAGGCGGAGGGGCGTGGGCTGACCATGATCTTCACCCGCACCAAGCGGGCCGCCGACCGGGTTGCCGAGGACCTCGACTTCCGTGGGTTCGCGGTCGCCGCGGTGCACGGTGACCTCGGCCAGGGCGCTCGCGAGCGGGCACTGCGCGCCTTCCGCGCCGGCAAGATCGACATTCTGGTCGCCACCGACGTGGCGGCCCGAGGGCTGGACGTCACCGGCGTCACCCACGTGATCAACTACGACTGCCCCGAAGACCAGGACACCTACACCCACCGGATCGGTCGTACCGGCCGGGCCGGCGCGACGGGCGTCGCGGTGACCTTCGTCGACTGGGACGACATGCCGCGCTGGCGGATCATCGACAAGACCCTCGGTCTGGAGATGCCGGAGCCGCCGGAGACGTACCACACGTCGCCGCACCTCTACACCGACCTGCACATCTCCACCGAGGTCAGCGGCACGCTGCCCACGGCCGAGCGCACCCGGGCCGGGCTGGCCGCCGAGATCGAGGAGGACCTGGGCGGCACGACGCGCTCCCGCCGGGGCGACGGCGGCGGTCGGGGTTCCCGGCGCGGTGAGGGCCGTGGCGAGCGGCGGGGCCGGGGCGACAGCCGCCGTGGCCGCTCCGACGCCGCCACCGCGGACGTCGTCGAGGCACCCGCCGGCGACGCCACCGAGGAAGGCACCCGCACCCCCCGCCGTCGGCGTCGTCGTCGGGCCGGCGAGGTGGTCGCGGGCGAGGCGACCGCGGTGATCGCCGCCGAGACCGGTGCCACCGAGCCGGCCGCCGCACCCGACGGCGAGCCGTCCAAGCCGCGTCGCCGCCGGCGTCGCCGTGGTGGCGGCTCCTCTGCGGGTACGCCGGCCGAGGCGACCGCCGACTGACCAGCAGCCACACCTGACATCCCCCGCACCGCCCGCGCGGTACGGGGGATGTTCCCTTCCCACCCCACCTGCCGAAGATGGAACGATGCCGGAACCACTGGACGCCGCCCTGACCGAGGTCCGGGCGCTGCTACTCGACCCCGCGCTGACCCGGGCGGTCGCCGCCGGACGACGCCGTGGGCACCGCCCCTCGATGGTTCGGGCCGAGCTGCGGCCGGTGACCCTCAAGGCCGGGCCCCGCATCCAGATCGCCACGTCGGACGGTGCTCGCCCGTACACCCGCAATGTCGCTCCCGGCGCGGAGGCCGCCGTCGCGGTCGACGAACTGTTGGCCGAACCCTTCGGCAACTGGCACGTCGAGACGGCCGACGCGACGCTCCAACTGCGGGTGACCAAGTCCGGCGAGGCTCAGGTGCACCGGGCCTCGGCCACCCGCGCGGCGGCGACGCCGGGCGGGAACGACCGGGCCAAGGAGTACCTCCTCGATCCCGGTGACCCGATCTTCACCGAGATCGGCGGCTCGGCGGCCAAACGCCGCCAGGTGGACGCGTTCCTGCGGGCCCTCGCCGCGACCCTCCCCGACGACCTGACCGGCCCGCTCCGGGTCGTCGACCTGGGCTGCGGCAACGCCTACCTGACGTTCGCCGCGTACCGCTACCTGACCGGTCGGGGGTTGGACGTCCACCTGGTCGGTGTGGACGTCCGCGAAGACCAGCGGCAGCGCAACACCGAGCTGGCGCACCGGTTGGGCTGGGCCGACCAGGTCAGCTTCGTGGCCGGCACCATCGCCGACGCCGTCGTCGACCCCGCGCCCGACCTGGTGCTGGCGTTGCACGCCTGTGACACCGCCACGGACGAGGCGTTGGCCCGCGCGGTGCGCTGGGACGCCCGTTGGGTGCTGGCCGCCCCGTGCTGCCACCACGACCTGGCGAAGCAGCTCCGCGCCCACCCGGCCCCCTCCCCGTACGACCTGCTGACCCGGCAGGGCATCCTGCGCGAGCGCTTCGCCGACGTGCTCACCGACGCGCTGCGCGCCGGGTTGCTACGGGTGCACGGGTACCGGGCCGAGGTGGTGGAGTTCGTGGACTCCCAGCACACGCCGCGCAACCTGCTGATCCGGGCACGCCGCACCGGCGGCGCGCCGACCGAACCGCAGCGCGCGGAGTACCGCGAGCTGGTCGATCAGTGGCAGGTCACCCCTCGCCTGGAGACCCTGCTCTCCGGCGACGACTAACGGCGGCGGTCGCTACGGTCGCGGGCGCCGCCGTCGAGGACGGACACCCGGTCGATGCCGGGCCGGTGGCCAGCCCGATCGTTGTCTCCCGGAGCGGCCGGGAAGGGAACGACCTTGCCTGCGCTCTCGGCGTTGCCGGCCGCGGCGAAGGCGTTCCAGGAGATGTCCACCAGCAGCTTCTTGACCTCGGCGTGCCGGACGGCCGCACTGTGCTGCAACGCCATCCGGGCACCCAGCACGACACCGACCAACGTCGTGGTGATCGCGCCGGTGGCGGCCAACACGTGCAGACCGGTCGCGGAACTCGTGCGCAGCACCAGGACCAGCAGCCAGATCCAGAACCCGGCAGCGAAGACGCCGGCCTTGGCGACGAAGAAGAGGCTCACCGCACCGGGCTGGTACGGGTGGGGGCGGCTCGGGTCGGCCATGGTGCTCCTCGGCGATGGTGCGGTAGGACGCGGCAGGCGCAGGACGCCAGGCCGGGACGGGCACCGAGCTTAGTGGAACAACGACGATGATCGCTCGGTGCAATTTTCGGACCGCACCATGCTGCCGGAGAAAAAGTCTCATCCACGGGACAGTTTGTGCGGTCAGTCAATTGTTTCCACCCTTCGGCGTACTACCCTCGGAAGGCGCATCGTCCCGGTGCTCCGGCAGGAGGGAAAGACACACAGGGATGGCATCAGCCGACGTATCACCGCAGATGGCCTTCGCCCGCTTCGTCCGGCGCGCCATCGATGACGCTCGCGACGAACGTGGCTGGACCGTGACTGATCTTGCCTCACACACGGGCGTCGGTCGCTCCACCGTGTTCCGCTGGCTCGCGGGCGACTGGCAGGACTATCCCGAACTGGCGAAGGTACGCGGCTTCTGCGCCGCACTGGATCTGCCGGTCGCGGCCGCCTTCCGTGCGCTCGGGTTGCCCGACGCCGGCCCCACGCCCCGCCGACGCCACGACGACGGCCCCGTCGAGGCGGACGTCCGCGCCATCCTGGACCGGCTGGCCGACCCCACGGTCCCCGCCGAGGAGAAGCACCACATCCGCGACCTGCTCCGCTACCTCGCCCGCCGCCCCATCCGCCGCGCCGGCTGACCCCCGCGCCCCGCGCCCCGCGCCCCGCGCCCCGCGCCCCGCGCCCCGCGCCCCGCGCCCCGCGCCCAAGATCCTCACAACATCGGGGATAGTGCTGCCTCAGACACGCGGGACACAGCAACATCCCCGATGTTGCGCGGATCTCCCCCAAGGAAGGGCTCGCGCGCACGACAGCAGGACGTCCAAGGCGACCGAGACCGATCCTCCGTCCGGGACGGGCCGGACCGCCAAAGACGACAGGCCCCCATCTTTGATCATGACGTTATCGCCACGAAAAGCCGAGGACGGCGATAACGTCATGATCAACGGGAGCCGGGGCGAAGGGCAGGGCGGGGCGGGGCTGGCGGGCTTCAGGGGACGGTGAGGGTGAACTCTGCCGTGTGGACCGTCGGGCCTACCTGGAAGTCGAGGTAGAGGCGATAGCGGCCGGGCCCCGGGGTGGTCAGCCAGAACCTGACCTGACCGTCCACCAGTTCCGGCTCCGGGTGCACGTGCAGGTAGCCGAGGTCACCCTCGCGCAGTGCCACCAGGTGCCCGTACGCCCCGAGGTAACGCTCCAACCGGGCGGCACCGGCCGCGCCGTCGACCCGGAAGGTCAGGGGCACTGTCGTCCCGGCCTGCGGGGTGCCCTGGTAGCCGACCGTGAACCCGTCCACCGTCGTCGAGGTGGCCGGTCCGGGCAGCGGGCGAGGCCGGTAGTCACCGGGCACGACCAGGTCCGTGCCGAGGGTCACCGCGGTCTGCGCGCCGTTGTCCGCGACGACGGTGAAGTCGGCGTACGCGCGCCAGGCGCCGGGCTGCGCGAGGGTCAGCGGCACCGACCAGGTGCCGTCGGCCGCCATGGTCGGGTGCAGGTGCTGGTAGCCGGTCAGGTCCCGACGTACGACGATGAGGTGCATCGGTTTGTCGTGCACGACGGCGAAGCGGGTGACCGGCCGACGCTGCACGTCGCGTACCTGGAAGCGGAGCTGACCGGGGCGACCGGCGGTGAAGTCGGTGGACAGCGGCACCAGGGTGAGACCGGCCGAGCTGACCGCGAGGCCGCCCGGTTCGGTGGGCGTGCCCTGGTCGGTGCCCGTGGCGGTGCCGTGGTTGTGTGGGCCGACGCCTGGTGGGTCGGTGTGTTCGGCGGCCAGCGAAGGGGCGCCGGTGGTGGTGCCGCCCTCGTTCAGCCGGCCGAGGCCGAAACCGAGCAGGACCGCCAGCACCAGCCCGCCGACCACCAGGGCCAGCCGAAGCGTGGCGCGGTCCGGCGCGGCGGAGACCCCGTCCGGCACCGGCACGGCGGAGACCTGGTCAGGCACCGCCGACGCCCAGCACGTGAACCCCCTGGTAGAGGGCGGCGCGGGTGTCGGGCTGCTGGTCGGTCATGCCGCCCACGGTACCGCCGCGCCGGGCCGGCCCGGACCGACGCCCGGACGGCGTGGTGACGATCGCATTCGACGCCGCCCGGGAACTTCTGCACCGACCGGCACCGGACCGCGCCGCCGACCCGAAACGGGCCACCCCGCCACGGCGAGACCAACCGGCACCACACCGCGCCGCCGACCGGGAACGGGTCACCCGGCGACGGCGAGGGCGAGCGGGAGCACGTCGGGGGCGCCGACCCGGCGCAACGCCCGGGTCACGAGCGTCATCGTCCAACCCGAGTCGATCAGGTCGTCGACCAGGAGCACCGGGCCGTCCAGGCCGGCCAGCGCGTCGGCCAGGTCGGTCGGCACGGTGAAGGTGTCGTGCAGCGCGCGTACCCGTTGGGCGCTGTTGCCGCGCGGCCCACCGGAACCGCCCGCACCGGCCGGCGTGACCTGGCCAAGGAGCGGCAGCCGGCCCACGGCGGCGATCCGGTCGGCGAGTGACCCGACCAGCCGGGGTCGCCGCCGGGAGCCGACCGCCACCACGGCCACCGGTCGGCGGGGCCACGGGTCGTCGCCGTGCGCCCATGCCTTCAGCACCTCCACCACGGCCGCGGCCACGTCGTCGGGCACCGGCGCGTCGGGCGCCTCCGGGCCGACGAGATCCCGCAGCCGGCCACCCCAACCCAGGTCGGAGAGACGCCCGACCGCCCGGCCCGGCAGGGCCTGCTCCGCGGGGGCGATCCGGCCCTTGAGGGGTACGCCCACCGCGTCCAAACCGGTCGGCCAGAGCTTCTTGGGGGCGATCTCCACACCGGGCCGGCCCAGGAAGGTCTGCGCGGCGGCGAGAGCGGTCGTCGACACGTCGGCGACGAAGAGGGGTTCGGCGCACCTGTCGCAGCGACCGCAGTCGGCCGCCCCGGTGTCGTCCAGGCGTTCCCGTAGATACCGCATCCGGCAGTCGGACGTGGTCGCGTACTCCCGCATGGCCTGTTGCTCGACGGTGCGTGCCTCGGCGACGCGGCGCAACCGGGCCTCGTCATAGGTCCAGGGCTCGCCGGTGGCGAGCCAACCACCGCGCACCCGGCGGACCGCGCCGTCCACGTCGAGAACCTTGAGCATCAGCTCCAACCGGGCCCGGCGGAGGTCGACGAGGGGTTCGAGGGCCTGGGTGGAGAGCGGGCGGTCGGTGTGCAGGGCGGCCAGCACGGCCCGGACCTGCTGCTCCGGTGGGAACGCCAGCGAGGCGAAGTATCGCCAGATCGCGGCGTCCTCCGCACCGGGCAGCAGCAGGACCTCGGCGTGCTCCACGGCGCGACCGGCGCGGCCGACCTGCTGGTAGTACGCGATCGGCGACGGTGGTGCGCCGAGGTGGACGACGAAGCCCAGGTCGGGTTTGTCGAAGCCCATGCCGAGCGCGCTGGTGGCGACCAGCGCCTTGATCTTGTTGTCGAGCAGGTCCTGCTCGGCTGCGCGCCGGTCGGCGTCCTCGACCTGCCCGGTGTACGAGGACACCGGGTAACCCCGGGAACGCAGGAACTCGGCGGTCTCCCCCGCCGCCGCCACGGTCAGCGTGTAGATGATCCCGGAGCCGGGCAGCTGGTCCAGGTGGTCGGCGAGCCAGGCCAGCCGGTGCGCCGGGCTGGGCAGGTCGAGCACCCCGAGGCGCAGCGACTCACGGTCCAGGGTGCCACGCAGGACCAGCGCGTCACCCAACTGCTCGGCCACGTCCTCGGTGACCCGGGAGTTGGCGGTGGCGGTGGTGGCCAGCACCGGCGTGCGCTCCGGCAACTCCGCGAGGAACGTGCGCAGCCGCCGGTAGTCCGGCCGGAAGTCGTGCCCCCAGTCCGAGACGCAGTGCGCCTCGTCGACCACCAGCAGCCCGGTGGTCGCGGCCAGCTTGGGCAGTACGCCGTCGCGGAAGTCCGGGTTGTTGAGCCGTTCCGGGCTGATCAGCAGCACGTCCACGGCCCCGGACTGGATCTCGGCGGTGATCTCGTCCCACTCGTCCAGGTTCGCCGAGTTGATCGTGCGGGCCCGGATGCCGGCCCGGGCCGCCGCCTCGACCTGGTTTCGCATCAACGCCAGCAACGGCGACACGATCACCGTGGGGCCGTGCTCCCCGCCGTCCCGCAGCAGGGCGGTGGCCACGAAGTAGACGGCCGACTTGCCCCAACCGGTGCGCTGCACGCAGAGCACCCGCCGCCGGTCGACGACGAGCGCCTCGATGGCCCGCCACTGGTCCTCGCGCAGCCGGGCGTGGTCACCGGCCAGCCGGCGCAGCACCGCCTCGGCCCGCTCCCGCACCGCCGCTCGATCGTGGCTCATCCGGCATTTCTACCAGCAGTGGCGGACGGTCCGACCCGTCGCGCCCTGTGCCGGTTGCCTCACTCGGCCCGGCCGGGTGCGGCCGTGGGTGGAGCGGGCACGGCTGGCGGGGGAAGGAAGATGAGCAGCTCACGCAGCGAATCGGTGAGCGCCGGTGGGAGGAGGCAGCGCGCAGCCAGGTCCTCCATCGAGCCGAACGGCCCACGAAGCCAACGGTCCATCACCACCTGCCGTGCCTGCCCGGCGCTGACCCCGGGCAGCTCGGCGATCGTCCGTTCCTGGACCGCGTTGACATCCACCAGGCCACCGTCGTCGAAGGTGCGAGCCAGGTCGGGTCGGCCGATGTGCAGCTCCTGCCGCGCTGCCGGGTAGTGGTACAGCAGGTAACGGGCCTGCTCACGGCGGACCCGACGGTCGTCGACCACCGGCTCGGACGACCTCCCGATCCGGTTCGTGAGGGCCGACCAGATCGCGCCGTTGAGCAGGATCGTGTGCAGGACGCCGAGCAACCAACCGAGCATCCAGGCCAGGACAAGGAATCCCTCGGCGTCGGTCACCTCCTCCGAGTCGCTGCTCCCGAGGACGCCGATGAAGGCGACGGACAGCACCAGGTATCCCACGGCGGTGAGCCCGTTGCGCCAGCTCCGTCGCCAACTGGCGTAGACCAGCACCACCAGCCAGGTGAGCAGACCGAAGGAGAACACGGCGGTGAGGATGCCGACGACCGTCGCGGTGACACTCAGCCAGGGCGGCACCGAGTGCGCCGGGGCGTCCCGGGATGAGTGCCGTTTCGAGGGCGCCCAGGGCGGAGGAGGGACAGGCTGCGGGGCGGGCATCGGGCCGGTCGGCCCATACCCGCCAGTCGGGAGGGGCGGGCTGGCCGGCGAGGGTGGGCTGGTCGAGGCCGGTGGGCTGGTCGGTGCCGTCGGCGCGGGTGGATCGATCGACGCGGGTGGGCTGGGAGTCGGTAGCGGGCGGGGCGGCTCCGGCTCACCCGCCGGCTCCGCCGCCACCAGGGTCGGGTCGGAGCGGAGGATGCGCCGGTGCAGTTCCTGGAGCGCCTCGCCCGGTCCGATGCCGTGCTCCTCCCGGAGCAGGTCACCGAACTCCCGGTAGGCCGCGAGCGCCTCCGCCTGCCGCCCACTGCGATAGAGCGCCAGCATGAGCTGGTGCCGCAGTCGTTCCCGGACCGGGAACTCGGCCACCAACTCCACCAACTCCCCGACCATCTCCCGGTGCCGGCCCAGGTCCAACATCAGGTCGGCCCGGGTCTCCAACCCGACGGCCCGCAGCTCGACCAACCGTTGCCGGGCCGCCTCCAGAGGTGGTCCGGTGAAGCCGCTGAACGGCTCGCCCTGCCAGAGCGCCAGGGCGGTGGCCAGCTCGGTCAGTGCTTCGGTGGCACGGCCCTCGGCCCGCCGTTGCCGGGCGCGGTGGACGCCGCGTTGGAACCGGACCGCGTCGAGCGCGTCCGGATCCACGCGCAGCAGATAACCGGCATCGGTCAGGCTCAACACCTGCCCGGGGGTACGCGGCGAACGGTCCGGCTCCAGCACCCGGCGCAGCCCGGCGACATACTTCTGCACGACGTTGGGGCCGTTCGCGGGCGGATCCTCCGGCCAGACCGCCTCGATGATCTGCCCGGTGGACACCGGACGGCCCGCGGAAAGCAGCAGCACGGTCAGCACCGCGCGCTGCTTGCCCGGCCCGAGGTCGATCTCCCGGTCGGAATACCAGGCCCGCTGAGGCCCGAGGATCTCGAAACGCAGCTGTCCTGACATGCGAGTTTCCGCTCCTGACACCCCCGCGAGCACCGGACGGCAGTGCCCGGCAGCCGGACGGCAGCATATCGGCAGCGGGACCGCCGTGATGGTCCGCAACATCGTCATCGGCAGAAGCCACGCAGCGAGAAAGAGACATGCGATGACACAGGCAACGGGCACCGCCGGCACCTTCGGACGGACGGTCGGCACGATCGCCGCCGTACTGGCCGCGACCACTCTCCTCGGGGGCTGCGGACCGAAGGACGAGCCCGCAGCGGCACCGCAGAGCGGCCCGAGCGCCAGCCCGACGGTCGATCCGAAGCAGGCGCTCCTCGACGCCGTCCCGGACGGCACCGAGGGGACGTTCCAGTTCAGTGGGAAGGACTCCACCAACACGCACACCGGTCGGGTCGACCCCGCGTCGAAGGCTGTCGAACTCAGCATCACCGGTGCGCCGGGCTCCGACGGCATCACCACGAAGATGTCGTTCCTGCTCATCGGCGAGGAGGCGTGGCTGAAGGCGAAGTTCAGCGGCAAGCCGGGCCTGCCGAGGTTCCCGGACAAGTGGATGAAGCTGGACCGCACGAAGCTGACCGGCGCCGACACCATCCCGGCCTACGACAGCGCCGACCAGGGCAACACCGGCCCGCTCATCGAGGCGGCCACCTCGGTTCAGGAGCAGAGCCCCGGCCAGTACGTCGGTGTCGTCGACGTGAGCACTGGCAACGCGGCCGAGGTGCTGGACGACGGCGAGGCGGCGGCACTCGGCGAAGCCGGGAAGACGGTGCCGTTCACCGCGGTCGTCGACGGGGACAAGCGCCTGACCTCGCTGACGTTGAAGATCCCGGCCGCCGGCAAGACGAAGGCGTACGACTACGTCGTCAACTACACCGGCTACGGCACCACCCCGAAGATCACCGTCCCCACGGGCAACGCCGCCACCAAGGCTCCAGCGATGGCGTACGAGATGCTCAACGGCTGACCCGTCCCACGGGAGGGTGGCGGCCACACGGGGGGCCGCCGCCCAAGCCCCGTTGATCAAGAGGTTTGCGTCATCGTTCGGCCGAATCTTGACGCAAACCTCTTGATCAACAGGGTCGGGGTCAGGGGGTGGGGGATCGGCTGGGGCGGAGGGCTCGGGTCAGGTGGGCTACGCGGGGGGCCAGGCCGGCCAGGCCGCCGGGGAAGAAGTAGACGGCCAGGATGAAGACCGTCCCCAGGACGAACAGCGGCTGGCTCAGCGGGTGGCTGAGGACGGCCGGCAGGTTGTCCACCGCGTCGCTCGTGCCGAAGGCGGTGAGCCGGTGGTCCAGGTACATGTAGAGGACACCGCCGAGCACCGGCCCCCACCGGGTGCCCGGCCCGCCGAGCACCACCATGACCAGCAGCGACAGGGTCAGCTCGGAGGACGTGATGTGCGGCGACGCGCCGCCGACGATCAGGACGTAGACGACCCCGCCCGCCGCCGCCAACCCACCGGCCAGGGTGAACGCGACCAGCTTGTAGCGGTACGGGTCCAACCCGAGCACGCCGATCCGCCGTTCGTCGTCCCGCAGACCGGCGAGCACCCGACCGGTCGGCGACCCGCTGACGCGGTGCACCACGAAGACCACCAGCGTCAGGTACGCCAGTGCCAGCCAGTACAGGTTGACCGTGTTGGTCACCCCGACCAGCCCGGCGGGCAGCCCGGACACGTCCAGCGGCAGGCCCTCCTCACCGCCGGTGAGCCCGCCGAAGTCCCGGGCCACCAGGATCGCGCCCACCTGGGCGAAGGCCAACGTGACCATGGCGAACGCGATGCCCACCGTCCGCAGCGCCACCGCACCGAGCAGCGCCGCGAGGATGGTGCCGCCGGTGACGGTCAGCAGCGCCGCCTGCCACAGCGGCAGACCGGCCCGGGTGACGAGGATGTCGGTGCCGTAGACACCGGCGGCGAAGTACAGCGCGTGCCCGAAGGAGAGCATTCCGGTCCGGCCGAAGAGCAGGTCGTACCCGGCCGCCAACCCGCCGAAGATCAGGCAGATGGCGAGCAGTTGCAGGGTGCCGGGTGAGTTGAGCGGCCCCTCGAAGATCCCCGGTAGGGAGATCGTCGAGTACGGCAGGATCGCCAGCACGACGAGCGCGACGAGCGGCAGGAACGGGCGGACCCGGTGGGCACGGCCGGGTTTCGGCACGGTGGGCGTCGGCGTCGGTGTTGTCTGAAGAAGCGTCATGCCGTTGCCACCTTTCCGGCGATGCCCTGCGGGCGCAGCAGCAGCACCACGGCCAGCAGCCCGACCACGCAGATGTCGCCCAGCCCGGACGTGCCGTAGTAGTTGACGAACTGCTGCACCAGCCCGACCACGACCGCCGCGTACGCGGAGCCGACCACCGAGCCCATCCCGCCGATCACCACCACGATGAACGCGAAGATCAGCAGTGAGCTGCCCTGACCGGGCGAGACGGTGCCGAAGTAGACGCCGCCCAGCGCGCCGGCGAGGGCGGCAGCCGCCCCGCCGATCGCGAAGACCAGCGTGAACGCCTTGCGCACGTCGATGCCGAGCGCGGTCACCATCTCCCGGTTCTCCACCCCGGCGCGGATCACCAGGCCGTACCGGGTCCAGCGCAGGAACGCCAGGATCGCGCCGAGCACCAGCACCGCCGCGATGATCAGCAGCAGGCCGCCGTTCGGCACCTGCGCACCGAGGATCCCGGTCACCTGCCGCGTCCAGTCGGGGCGTGGGAACGGACGGGCGTCCGCACCCCAGGTGGCCTGCAACAGCGCCACCCCGGCCAGCGACAGGCCGACGGTGACCAGCACCTGCTCGATGGTGCGGGAGTAGAGCGGGCGGATCAGCACCAGCTCGACCAGGATCGCCACCAGCGTGCCGGCGGCCACCCCGAACGCGACAGCCAACACGAAGCCGAACCCGTCGGGGCCCGCGCCCGGCAGGTTGCCCGCCGCCCACCAGGTCCCGTAGGCGCCGACGCCGAGGAACAGCCCGTGCGCGAAGTTGAGCACGTCGGCCAGGCCGAAGACCAGGGACAGGCCGGAGGCGACCAGGAAGTACAGCGCCGCCAGGCCGAGCCCGGTCAACGCCAACAGGATCACGGTCCCCATCAGAGCTGGTCCTTCCTCGCGACTGCGGGGCCCGCAAGCTCACTCCTCGCGCTCGGCGCGGACACCTCCGCCGAGCCGACACCCAGCAACGACTTCGTCAACGCCGTCTCCAACAGCAACTCGTGGGCGTCGCCGGTCCAGGCCACCTTGCCGGCGGCCAGCACCACCGCGTCCCGCGCCAGCCGGCGTACGACAGCCAGGTTCTGCTCGACGAGCAGCACCGGCACCGACTCCGCCACCCGTTCCAGCACCTCGGCCACCTCGGTCACCACCTTCGGCGCCAGCCCCTTGGTCGGCTCGTCGATGAGCAACAGCCGGTTGTCGTTGAGCAGCACCCGACCGATCGCGAGCATCTGCTGTTGGCCGCCGGAGAGCGAGCCGGCCCGTTGCCGTCCGCGCCGGTCCAGCTCCGGGAAGAGCGCGAAGACCTTGTCGTACGCCGGGCTGGTGCCGCGTCGTTCGGCGAGCCGGAGGTTCTCGGCGACGGTGAGGCCGGCGAACACGTCCCGGTCCTCCGGCACGTAGCCGAGCCCACCGCGGACCAGCCGGTGGGTGGGCTGGCTCAGCAGGCTCTGCGCGCCCATCCGGATGGTGCCGCGGACCTCCCCGGCGGGCGGGGTGAGGCCGAGGACGGCGCGCAACGTGGTGGTCTTGCCGACACCGTTGCGGCCCAGCAGGACCGTCACGCCGGTCGGGGCGACGGTGAAGGACACGCCCTGGAGGATGTGCAGCCCAGAGATCCGGACCGACAGGTCCTCCACACTGAGAACGGGTTCCATCAGAGCGACTCCCCCAGGTAGGCCTCTTGCACGGTGGGGTTGGCCATCACCGTCTCCGGGGTGTCGCAGGCCAGCAGGGCACCGTGGTGCATGACGGCGATCCGGTCGGCCAGATCCAGGATGACGTCCATGTGGTGTTCGACCATCAGCACCGCCCGGCCGCTGCCGCCGGTCAGCGACTTGATGACGGCGACCAGTTCCGGGATGTCCTCGGCGCTGACCCCGGCCATCGGCTCGTCCAGCAGCATCACCCGGGGTTCGCCGGCGAGCAGCAGGGCGATCTCCAACTTGCGCTTCTCGCCGTGGGCCAGGGTGCCGGCGAGTGCCGTACCCCGGTGGGCGAGGCCGACCCGGTCCAGCGCCGCGTCGGCGGCGGCGGCCACCTCCCGGTCGGCCGCCGCCCGCCGCCACAGTGCCATCGAGCCCCCGCGGTGCGCCTGCACGGCGAGCCGGACGTTCTCCCGCACGCTGAGCGAGCCGAAGACCGAGGACGCCTGGAAGGTACGGCCCAGCCCCAGGCGGGCACGCCGGTGCGGCGGAAGCGCCCCGATGTCCTGCCCGTCCAGGGTGATCCGGCCCTCCGTGGCCCGACGCAGGCCGGTGATCAGGTTGAACAGCGAGGTCTTGCCGGCGCCGTTCGGCCCGATCACGCCCAGGAACTCCCCGGGCTCGAGGTCGAGGCAGACGCTGTCGACGATGGCGACCTCACCGATCCGCCAGGTCAGACCGCGGGTGGCGAGCATCGGTCAGCCCTTCATGGCCACGGCCGGTGGCGCGGTCTCGTCACCGGTGAGGCTCTTCTGCGCGGTGGCCGTGAACTCGGTGCCGCTGCCGGCCAGCTTGGCCTGGAACATCGGCTGGAGCAGCGCGTGGTCGGCTGCCCGGATGGTCATCGTGCCCTTGACCCCGTCGAAGCTCCAGCCCTCCAGAGCGGTGACCATCTTGTCGACGTCGTCCCCGCCCTCCTGCGCCGCCCGGACCACCATCTGGGCGGCGGCGAAGCCGTCCGGGTGGAACAGGTCGATGGTGTTCACCTTGGCCTTGAGCGCCTTGCTGGCCTCGGTGTCGCTGGCGCCGTCGAAGTAGTGCGACAGGAATGAGATCTTGGTGCCGGCAGCTCCGAAGGTCGGCCACGAGGCGCGGATGTCCAGACCGGTGACCACTGTGGTGGACGCCAGCACACCCTGCTGGTCGAGGGTCTGCCACATCGCCGGGGCGGTGGTGCCGGCCCACGCCACGAAGAGCAGGTCCGGCTTGGCGGTCTTGATCTGGCTGGCGAACGGGGTGAACTCGGTGGCGCTGGCCGGGGCCCGGACGCTGCTCACGGTGGCGCCCGCCCCACCGATGACGGCCTTGACGGCCGCCTCGTTGGCGTCGCCGAACGCGCCGTCCTGCGCGAAGACCACCACCTTCTTGCCGGTCGGGTCGCCGATGAACGACTTGGCGGTCACCACGTCCTGGTAGGACTGGCGGCCGGAGCGGAACGTGTACTTGTTCGCGCCGGTCACCGCGTCGGTGGCCGCCGGTCCACTGATGAACAGGACCTTGTTCTGCGCCGCGATCGGCGCGACCTGCAACGCCACACCGGAGGCGGTGGAACCGGCAATGATCTTGGTGCCCTTGCCGATCAGGTCCTTCGCTGCGGAGACCGCCTTGGCCGGGTCACCCGCGTCGTCGACCTCGGTCACTTCGATCTTCCGGTCACCGACCTTGCCGGTGCCCTTCGTGGCGAAGTCGAGCCCCGCCTTGAACCCCTCGATGTACTGCTTTCCGTAACTGGCCAGGGCACCCGACTGGGAGTACACCAGGCCGACCTTGACCGGCGCGGCGCTGTCGCCGCCGCCGGTGGCGGTGTCCTGCGGGCTACCACAGGCCGTGGCGGCCAGCGCCGCGGCCATCATCGTGGCGGCGGACAGGAACGCCCGCCGCGTGTGCCGGACCGTCATCGCGACTCCAGGTGAGGACAGGATGCTGTGTTGTCGGCTCACGCTAGAAGTGACGTCACCCACGAGCTATGTGGCAGAAACACACAAGTAACGGGAATGAGGTGGCCGGAGGTTACAACGGCCCGCACGGCCGCCGGAGCGTCGTCGGTCCCGGTGGCCCGAACCCCCACGGACCGCACGTGGTGTGTGTCGTCTCGCGCCATCCGCCCCGGTTCGGTCAACCGATGATCGACTCCACATCGGCGAGGTCGTTCCATCCCGAGCGCCGGACACCCCCACGTCGCCGACCTAGTCGATCACTCCGCGTGGCCTGACGGTTCGCGCCTCGGACGTGCCGCTGGCCCGCCGTCCGGGTGGCGGACGACGGGCCAGCGTCTGGGCCGGGCGTGATCGGCCCAGCGATCGGTCGGAGCGGATCAGCTCCGGCCGAGGTCAGTTGTCGGCGAGCAGCGCGCCGGCCACGCCGAGGGTCGAGAGGGTACGTCGCAACGCCGTCTCCTGTCATCGAAGGGTGTCGCGGACAGCAGACCGCCCGTGGTTGGCCGGGAGTTGGTCGACGACTGACCGGCAGGTGAATCTCCGGAATGGGCGTTCCCACTCCGCCACCCGTCCGGAAAAGGAAGATTGTCTGGTGCGCTGGTTCTTCCGTAACCCCGTGCGGCTGGTGCCGCTGGGGTTCCTGGTGCCGATCCTGCTGGGCACCGGGCTGCTGATGGCGCGCTGGGCGACAGTCGATCACCAACGTCCACCTCTGGTCACCGCGTTGTTCACCGCCACCTCGGCGGTGTCGGTGACGGGCATGGCGATCAACGACACCCCCAACTACTGGTCCGCCGCGGGGCTCGTGGTGATCACTTTGCTCACCCAGCTCGGCGGTCTCGGCATCCTCACCGCTGCGGCGCTGGTCATCCTGGTGGTCTCACGCCAACTGGGCCTGCGCAACCGACTGCTGGTGCAGGCCGAGACGGCGGAGTTCGGGATCGGCGACGTGGCCCGGCTGCTGCGTCGGATCGCGGTGACCGTCTTCGCCTGCGAGGCGGTGATGACCGCCGTGGTCGCCGGCCGACTCTGGTGGGCGTACGACTACGGGCCGGGGCGGGCCCTCTGGTCGGGGGTGTTCCACGCGGTCCAGGCGTTCAACAACGGTGGCTTCGCGCTCTACAGCGACGGGCTGCTGGCCTTCGCCCGCGATCCGTGGGTGTCGCTGCCACTGGCGTTCGGTGGGATCGTCGGCGGGCTCGGGTTTCCGGCCCTGTTCGAGGCGGTCCGTGAGTGGCGCAGACCGGCGGGGTGGGTGGTGGCCACGAAGCTGACCATCTGGGGCAGCGTCGCCCTGCTGCTGCTGGGCTTCGTCGGCCTGCTCGCCGCCGAGTGGACCAACGCCAGCACCATCGGCTCGTACGACGCCGCCGGCAAGGTGCTCGCGTCGTTCACCCAGATCGCGTTGAGTCGCACCGGCGGGTTCAGCGTGCTGAACATCGCCGACCTCCAGGAGGAGAGCTATCCGCTGCTGATCGTGCTGATGTTCATCGGCGGCGGCAGCGCCAGCACGGCCGGAGGCATCAAGGTGTCCACGTTCTTCCTGCTCGGGTTCACCATCTGGGCCGAGTTGCGCGGTGAGCCGGACGTGACCGTCGGGCATCGCCGGGTGGCCACCGCCAGCCAACGACATGCGGTGACTGTGGCTCTGCTCAGCGTCGCGCTGGTCACGGCCGGAACGATGCTCCTGCTGCTGCTCACCGAGGGCGTGCGACTCGTCGCGGCGCTGTTCGAGGTCACCTCCGCGTTCAGCACCACCGGGCTCACCGTCGGTCTCGCCGGTGAACTGCCGGCCAGCGGTCAACTCGTGCTCACCGTGCTGATGTTCATCGGCCGGGTCGGGCCACTCACCCTGGGGTCGGCGATCGCCCTGAACACAAGACGCCGGCTCTACCGCTACCCCCAGGAACAACCAATTGTCGGCTAACAGCGAGGAGGGTCGAGGTGTCCGCGAGACGATCTGACGGCGGCGGGATCGTGGTGATCGGGTTGGGTCGCTTCGGCTGCCACCTGGCCGCGTCGCTCACCCGGATGGATCGCGAGGTGCTGGCCGTCGACCGCAACCCGGCCCAGGTCCAGCGCTTCTCCGACCAGATCGACCGGGTGGTCCAGGCCGACTCCACCGAGGAGGGGGCGCTCCGTCAGCTCGGCGTCGCCAGTTTCGCCCGGGCGGTGGTGGCCATCGGGGCGTCGGTGGAGGCGAGCGTCCTCACCGTGCTGGCGTTGGTCGAGTTGGGTGTGCCGCAGATCTGGGCGCGGGCCACCTCGCAGAAACACGCCAAGATCCTGTCGTCGGTGGGCGCACACCACGTGATCTTCCCGGAGGCGGAGACCGGCGACCGGGTGGCGCACCTGATCGTCAGCCGGCTGCTGGACTTCGTCGAGTTCGACGACGACTTTGCGATCGCCACCGTCCGGGTTCCGGGTTCGTTCGTCGGGCGCACCCTGCTCGACCTGCGCCCGGAGGAGCGCTCCGGGGTACGCGTGATCGGGGCGAAGGTGCCCGGTGAGCGTTTCCGGTACGCCTCGGACGACACGCCCCTCACCCAGGGTGGGGTGCTGATCGTGGAGGGCGGGATCGACCAGGTCCAGCGATTCGCGGGGCGACGCTGACGCTCACTTCTTCGGCCCGCCGTGCTTCTGCGGGCCCTTCACCCTTTTCCCGGACCACCCGGCCCCTTGCCCTCGCCGGGCTTCGCCGGCCCCTTCGCCGCCTTCGGCGGCTTCGCCTTCTGTGCGCCTCCACCGCCGGATCCGCTGGGTGTCGTCGCCTTCTTCGGCGGGGCCTTCTTCGTGGTGGCGGCCGTGCTCGCCGGTGCGGTGGACGGCACGCTGCCGGCGACCCCGGAGACGCGTACCCCGCAGGTCACGTCGCCCAGCCGGAACTCCACCGGCAGCGGGTTCGCCCCGGTGTACGTCCCGGACAGGGTGAGCTTCTCGGCCGCGCCGGGCGCGAGGGTGGTGCGCTGTGCGGCGGGTCGGATCAGCACCTTGCTGCCCTGCTGCTGCACCGACGTCGGCTCGGCCTTCGTCACGGTCTGCTGACCGGGGAACGTGAAGTTCATCGTCCAGTCCCGGAGTTCCTGCTTACCGCTGTTGGTCAGGGTCAGCTCGGCGGCGAAGTCCTTGCCGGTGTCGGCCCGCAGCGCGTACGTCACGTCGCAGGTCGGCGCCTGCGGCAGGCCCATCCGCGCCTCGGTGGTCGGCCGGTCGTCGCCGCTGGCCGGGCTGCGCGAGGTGAAACCCCACATCGCGCCGGTGACAGCGATCAGGCCGACGGCGGCCACCCCGGCCTCCACCCGCCGGCGACGTCGGTCCATCCGCCGGCCCCGGTTGCGGGTGCGGGACAGCGGCAACGCGTCGGTCGCCGCGGACCACGGCAGAATCGTGGTGCCCGCGTTGGCCAGCGCGGCCGGGTCCAGGTGCCCGGCGGCCGGGGAGACCGGCACCGCGGCGAGCATTCCGGCCGCCTCGGCGAGGGTCCGGGCCAGTTCGGCGGTCGCCGGGCGGTCACCGGGCCGCTTGGCCAGGCAGCGCCGCACCAGGTCGGTCACCTCGTCCGGCAGGCCGGGCACCGGTGGCATCGGGTCCGGGTCGTTGTACATGTGCGCGCGCAGCATCTGCGTGGTCGTGTCGGCCTGCCAGGGCAGCCGGCCGGTGAGCATCCGGTAGAGCAGCAGACCGACGGCGTACACGTCGGTGGCCGGGGAGACCTGGCCGTTGTCCAACCGCTCCGGGGCCAGGTAGGCGGGGGTGCCGAGCAGCGCGCCGTCGGGGCCCTTCTCGCTCTCCCCGACCAGCGCGGAGATGCCGAAGTCGACGACCTTCACACCAGTCGGCGTGAGCATCACGTTGCCCGGGGTGACGTCACGGTGCACCACACCACGGGCGTGCGCGGTGGCCAGCGCCGAGCTGACCTCGGCGCCGATCGTCACCGCCTCCCGCCACGGCAGGCTGACCTCCCGACCGAGCCGGTTGGCGAGTGAGGCTCCGTCGACCAGCTCCATCACCACGTACGGCACGGTCAGGCCGACCTGCTCGGACTCGCCGTAGTCGTACACGTTGGTGATGTTGGGGTGGCAGAGCCGCGCGGCGGCCTGCGCCTCCACCCGGATCCGGTGCCGGAAGGCCCGGTCGCTGGCCAGCCGCGAGGCCAGCACCTTCACCGCGACCTGGCGGCCCAACACCTCGTCGTAGCCGCGCCAGACGACCGACATGCCGCCCGCGCCGAGTTGCTCGACGAGCCGGTAGCGCTCATCGAGAAGTTGCGCGTTGTTCCGGTCCCCACCGCCCATGGTGGCCGTTGTTGCCCAGGCCGGACAGACCTACACCTGTTGGATCGGAATCGGTCAGGAAAGTCACCCGATCAGGCGGTCGCCAACAGTTGGTCCACCGGGGCGTAGTCGTCGGTCAACACCAGCGCCGAGCCGACGAACTCCGTCAGCTCCGCGCCGGAGAGCAGGCTGACCTTCGGGTCCACCTGGCTCAGCCGGGCGCGGACGGCCTCCACCGGCAGCGGGGCGTCCGAGCCGACGATGAGGAAGTTGGAGCCCTGCTGCTCGGCGAGCGCCTCCGGCGGCGCGATCAACGCGACGTGCCGGAACTCGGCCCCGACGGTGGCCAGCTCGGCGCGGATGAACCGCAGCGGCGGGTAGTCGATGACGTTCTGCACGTACACGCCGCCGGGACGGGTCACCCGCCGGATCTCGGCCGCCATCTCCCGGGTGGCCAGGTGCCACGGCACCACCAGGTGGCCGAACGCGTCACCGACGACCAGGTCCCGGCTGTCCGTCGGCTCGCCGGCCACCAGCATCCGGGCGTCACCCACCACCGCCCGCAGCTCCGGCCCCGTGCGTACGCCCAGTTCCTGCCTGCCCAGCTCGACCAGGCCGCCGTCGATCTCGAACACCACGTTCTCGGTGCCCGGCCGGGTGGCGGTGAGGTAGCCCGGGACGGTGAAACCGCCGCCGCCCAGGTGCAGCGCGTCCAGTCGCTGCCCGGTCGGCGCGGCGACGTCGGCGACCGCGCCGATCCACTTCGTGTACGCGTACTCCAGGTGTTTCGGGTCGGCGAGGTCCACGTACGAGTGGTGGGCCGAGTTGAGCAGGAGCGTCCGACCGGTGGACCGGTTCGGGTCCGCCGCGACGCGGGCGCAGTGGTACGCCGTCTCGATGTCGCACGGGTTCGGCGCGACGGTGCTCAGCCCCGCCCCGACCAGGCCGAGGACCGCCAACGCGGCCCTGGTCCGGGCCGGGCCGGGCAGGTCGGTGGGCTCCTGCCGGCGTAGGTACCAGCCGAGACCGATGCCGACCAGCCCGAGCGCGAGCGCGAGGGTCAGCAGGATGACGGTGCTGCGCAGCGCGGCGACCAGCACGAAGCCGGTGAGCAGGGTGGCGGTGATGCCGCCGAGGGTGCCGATACCGGAGAGTCGACCGACCACCTGGCCGGTGCGGCGCAGGTCGGCGAGTTGGAGCTTCACGACCAGCGGGGTGACAGCGGCCAGCAGCGCGGCCGGGACGAACACGGCCAGCGCGACCAGCAGCAGGATGCCGCTGGCCGCCCCGCCGCGCAGCACCTCACCGGCGTAGCGGACCACCGGCAGGGTGATCGCGGTGGCGATGCCGGCCAACACCAGGGCCGGTGCCAGCAGGCCACGCGGGTTGCGCCGGTCGGCGAGCCACCCACCGGACCACGCCCCGTACGCGATGGCGGCCAGCGCGATGCCGATCACCGAGCTGGTCACCTGGAGGGTCACCCCGACGTACGGGCCGACCAGACGCAGCGCGACGGTCTCCAGCACCAGCACGGCGCCGCTGGAGAAGAAGACCAGGAAGGCGGCCAGGCCGTTGGGCAACGCCCGGCCGGTGGCCGGAGCGGGCGAGGCCGGGGATGCCGGCGGGGCCGTTACGTCGGACGGTGGGGAGCTCATCGTCGCGATGGTACGCAGCGAAGCTGGTGCTTCGGGTCAGTACATCGAGAGATGAACATGGTTCGTGTGGGACGCGGCGGGGCTGCCGCTGCCACTGTAGGCGCGCCAGCCGGTGCCGGGGTGCCAGATCTGCCGGTACCAGATCACGTAGAGCACCCCGAGACGGTCGGCGTTGCGCACGTGCCAGGCGGCGAGGCTGTCCCCGTACGACTTGTCGCCGCCGGTCGCGTTCTTGTCCTCGAAACCGTTGGTGGCGGCCGAGAAGTCGCAGGCCCGCCCCTTGGGGTGCTCACCGCCGCCGCCGCTGCGCTTGCAGGAGACGTGCCGCTTGTAGCCGGCGGCCTGGGTCTCCTTCAGGGCGTGCAGGGTGCGCGGGGTGATGCAGCCGGAGGTGGTCGGGTCCTTCACCGAGCACGACTCCGACGGCCAGGACCCGTCCGAGTTGCGCGGCGCGGGCTTGGCCGAGGTGGAGCTGCCACCGCTGAAACCGTTGCTGCCACCCGAGCTGACCTCGGCGAGGGCCGCCTCGGCCTCCTTCTTCTTCTTCGCCATCACGGCGAGTTGCTTCTGCTGCTCGCGGACCTCGGCGTCGATGGCGACCTTGGCCTGCTGCGCCTGCTCCTTGGCCTCGACGAGGTCGCGCAGCCGCTTGGCGTCGCGCTGGGCCATCAGGTCGAGGTCGCTGACCCGTTCCAGGAACGCCTGCGGCGTGCTCGTGTTGAGCAACATCGTCGCCGGGGTGAGCCGGCCGACCCGGTACGACTGTGCGGCCACCTCGCCCACCTGGGCGGTCAGCCCGACCATCCGACCCTCGACAGTCGTCAGCTCGCCGGCCAGCGCCGCCTGGCGACGCTTGGAGTTGTCCAGTTTGGCCTTCGCCTCGATGTGGCCCTTGGCGGTCAGCTCCAGAGCATCCTGGAGCTTCTTGCTGCCTCCCTCGCCGGGCTCCGCGTACGCGGGCACGGCGGCACCGCCGAGCACCAACGCGACGGTGGCGAGCAGAGCGAACAGGGCGCGGCGGCCGAGCCGCGGGCGAAGCCTGGTCCTGGGCACGAAAGCGTCCTTCCGTCGACCGCCGGTGAACCAACTGCGGCGGCGTCCCCGCCGGCGCCGGTCGGCGGCCTGCTGGCGGAGACCGCCGGTCACGATACCGGACGACGGCCTGCTGACCAGCCCCCCGACCGCCGGTCGGCCCAGATGTCGACAGAGCGTTTCGGCGTCGTCGCGCAGGGCGCGGATCAGCTGTCGAGGAGGGCGTCGCGGACCTCGGCCCAGATCTGTTCGTTGGCGGCGACGAGCAGGCCGCGGTCGTCGTCGGCCGGGTGGTAGTCGACGCCGTCGAAACGGCGGGCGACGCCACCGGCGGCGCGGACCAGCAGGGTGCCCGGCGCATGGTCCCACGGCAGGGTGCGCCAGAAGAGGACGAACTGCTGCTCTCCGGTGAGGATGTCCAGGTATTCCCGGCCGGCGCAGTGTTGGCCGGGCAGCAGCTCACCGAGCTGCCGACCGCCGGCGCGGACCCGGTCGCGGGTCTCCGGCGGCAGGAACCGGGTCATCGCCGCGCCGCGCAGCTCGCCCGGTGGTGGGGTCGCTGTGGTGCGGTCCACCGGTCGGCCGTTGAGCAGGGTGCCGTCGTCCGCCGAGCCGACGGCGAGAGTGTCGGCGAGCGGGTCGAGGATCCAGCCGGCGGTCGGTCGCCCGTCGGTCAGCAGCGACACCATCAGGGCGAACGGCCGACGTCCGGCGGCGAAGTTGGCGGTGCCGTCGACGGGGTCGACCAACCAGACGTCCCCGCCGGCGCGCAGGTGCCGCAGCAGCCCCGGGTCGTCGGCGACACCCTCCTCGCCGACGACCATCGAGCCCGGCCGGAGCCGGCGCAGCCCCGCCGAGAGCAGTTCCTCGGCGCGACGATCGGCGACGGTCACCACCTCACCGGGCGCCTTCTCCGACACGTCGTCGTCGTCGAGCTTGCGGAACAGCGGCAGCACGACCTGGTCGGCGGCCTCCCGGAGGAGGTCACCGACGTCGTCGAGCAGGGTGTCAGCCACGCGGCGGCAGCTTGACCACGCTGACGAAGAACTCGTCGATCTGGCGGACCACCGAGATGAAGCGCTCGAAGTCCACCGGCTTGGTCACGTAGGCGTTGGCGTGCAGCTGGTAGCTGCGCAGGATGTCCTCGTCGGCCTGGGAGGTGGTGAGCACCACGACCGGGATCCGACGCAGCTCCTGGTCCTTCTTGATCTCTTCGAGCACCTCCCGGCCGTCGCGGCGGGGCAGGTTGAGGTCGAGCAGGATCAGGTCGGGCGCGACCGCGTCGGCGTACTGCCCCTCCCGCCGCAGGTAGGCGAGCGCCTCGGCGCCGTCGGAGACGACGGTCAGCCGGTTGCGCAGCTTGTGCTCCTCGAACGCCTCCTGGGTCATCAGCACGTCACCCGGGTCGTCCTCGACGAGCAGGACCTCGATCGGGCTCTTGCCGTCCGCCGGCGCGGTCATCCCACCGTCTCCCTCATGTCACCCGTTCTACCGCTTCCCGACGGCTCGTCGGCCCGGTCCGGCCGGTCCGATCCGTCGGACTGCTCGGCCGGCGCTGCCGGAGCCTCGTTCGGGGGCGTCGTGTCGCCCGCCGGCAGGGCGGGCGGCTGGTCCGGCGACTCGACGGCGGCCGCCGCCTCCACGTCCGCCGGCAGCGCCGGCAGGGTGAAGCGGATCGCGGTGCCCTCCGGCACGTCGGTGTCCACCCAGACCCGGCCGCCGTGGTACTCGACGATCTTCTTGACGATGGCCAGCCCGATGCCGGTGCCCGGGTACGCGTCCTTCGAGTGCAGCCGCTGGAAGATCACGAAGATCTTGTCGGCGAACTCCGGCTCGATCCCGATGCCGTTGTCCTCGCAGCTGATCTCCCACTCGGCGCCCACCAGGCGGGCCGAGACGTGCACCTTGGCCGGCACGTCGGCGCGGCGGAACTTGATCGAGTTGCTGACCAGGTTGGCCAACAGGTTGGTGAGCAGCGGTTCCTCACCCGAGATCACCGGCAGGTCGGTCCAGGTCAGCTCGGCGTCGGCGTACTGCCGGGCGGCCTCGGTCTGCCCGGCCACGTCGCCCATCACCTTGTTCAGGTCGACCTCGACGAAGCCGGTGGTGAGCCGGCCGATCCGGGAGAACGCGAGCAGGTCGTTGATCAGGCGCTGCATGCGCTGGGCGCCGTCCACAGCGAACGCGATGTACTGGTCGGCCCGCTCGTCCAACTGCCCGGCGTAGCGGCGCTGGAGCAGCTGGCAGAAGCTGGCCACCTTGCGCAGCGGCTCCTGCAGGTCGTGCGACGCCACGTACGCGAACTGCTCCAGGTCACGGTTGGACCGGGTCAGCTCCTCGGCCTGCTTCTGGAGCTGGCTGTTGACCCACTCGATGCGCTCGCGGGCACCCCGCACCTCGGCCAGGTCCGCGGCGATCTTCTGACGCATCGCGTCCACGTCGTCGCCGAGCCGGATGAACTCCGGCGGGCCGACGGTGGCGATACGGTGCTGGTAGTCGCCCTCGGCGACCTCGCGGACCTGGTTGGCCAGGCCGGTCAGCGGCCGGACCACCATCCGGTCCAGCGAGATCAACAGCACCGCGCCGGCCACGACCACCACCAGTGCGGCGACGATGAGCAGGACGACGAGCACGTTGCTGCTGGTCCGTACGGCGGTGGCGGCCTGCTCCCGGGCGGCCAGGATCTCCTCCTGGAGGTCGTTCACCGCGGCGCGGACCTCGTCGAACTGCTGCCGGGCCCCTTCGGTGATCAACGCCTGCCCGGCGCTCGTGCCGCTCTGCTCGGTGGTGCTGATCACCGGCTCCGCCACCGACTGCCGCCACTGCGAGCTGCGTTCCTCGACGCCCCGCAACTCCTGCCCGATCTGCGGATAGTCGTTGAGGAGCACCCGCATCGAGGTGACGACGTCCGCCTCCCGGGCCAGCCCCTCCCGATAGGGGCTCAGGTCGGCCGGATCACCGCTGACCGCGTACCCACGGATGCCGGTCTCCTGGTCGAGCAACGCGTTGAGCAGTTCCTGCGACTGCACCCGCAGCGGGCCGGTCTGGTTCAGGACGGCGTCGATCTGGGTGCGGTTGCGCGCCGCCACCGCCGCCTCCGCGGCGGCCAGGCCGATCAGCAGCACACCCACGACGGCGAGCAGGGTGACGACCCGGCGGCGCAGACTCCAACCGCCGACCTCCGGCTTCACCGGCCACCGCCCCGGCTGACCAGCAGCATCGCCACGTCGTCGGCGAGCGGGCCACCGTTGAGCCGCTCGGCCCGACCGACCAGCCAGGCCGGCAGTTCGGGCAGCGACACCTCGCGGTTGGCCGGCTCGTCGAGCAGCCCGCTCAGACCCGGCACGTCGAGGCGTTCGTTGCCCTCACCCACCCGCCCCTCGATGAGGCCGTCGGTGTACATCAGCAGGGACCAGTCATCGGTGTCGAACTCCAGGTCGTAGGCGATCGGCCGGCGGGGTCGTACGCCCAACAGGCGGCCACCGGGCGCGGGCACCGGGGCGACCCGGCCACCGGAGAGCAGCAGCGGCGGCGGGTGCCCGGCGAGTCGGACGGTGGCCCGGTTGGCGTCCAGGTCCAGTCTGGCGGTGGCCACGGTCGCGAAGATCTCCTGAAGGCGGCGTTCGCTCATCAGCACCTGCTCCAGCGCGGGCAGCACCTCGTCGTCCGGCACTCCGGCGAGCACCAGGGCCCGCCAGGCCACCCGCAGCTCGACGCCGAGCGCGGCCTCGTCCACCCCGTGCCCGCAGACGTCGCCGACGATCAGGTCGATGCGGTCCGGGCGGGTCTGCACCACGTCGAAGAAGTCCCCACCGATCAGCGCGGCGTGCCGGCCCGGCCGGTAGAAGGTGTGCACCGCCACCTGGTCGGTCGTCATCAGCGGCTGTGGCAGCAGGCCGCGTTCGAGGCGGGCCGACTCGGCCTGGCGCAGCTCGACCTCGCGCAGCCGGCGGGCGTTCTCGTCGGCGCGCTTGCGCTCCACGGCGTAGCGCAGCGCCCGGGTCAGCAACACCCCGTCGACCTGGCCCTTGACCAGGTAGTCCTGCGCGCCCTCGGCGACCGCGACGACACCCAGGTGCTCGTCCGAACGGCCGGTCAGCACACAGACGGCGGCACCGCTGGACATCTCCAGCACCTGGCGCAGCCCGTCCAGCCCCTGTGCGTCGGGCAGGCCCAGGTCGAGCAGGACGCAGTCCACGTCGGTGATCCGCTGCCGCGCCTCGCTGAGACTGGTGGCGACCACCAGGTCGATCATCGAGTTGGTCTCGGCGAGCAGCTCACCGACCAGGAAGGCGTCACCCTCGTCGTCCTCCACCAGCAGCACCCGCAACCGCTCTCCCGGTGGCAGGTTGGCGTGCCGCGCCAGGCCGCCGTGCGGGTACGACACGACAGGGGAACCGGTCAGACCGGGTCCCCGGGTCGGCCGGGTCACCGCCGCGAGGCGCGGGAGTTCGCTGGTGATGTCGGGCTCCTTCCGAGTGCCCTGCTGATCCTGTATTAGACAACGGTCGCACACAACACGACGGCTCCGGCCCGGGCGGGGAGGGGGATGGACCGCGTCACTGCGTACCCGATGACAAACCGGGCGGCGGGTCGAGGTAGGGCTTACCGGCCATCCCGTCGGCGGGCACCGGGGGGCAGGATGGTGCCACCCCAGGCCCCACCACCCCCCGAGGAGTTTCCGTGGGCGCACCCACCACCCCGGCCACGACGGGCACGCCGTCCCGCCCGACTCGGGGCGTACCCCCGGCCGACCGGGCGCTGACCCGACCTCGCCGGCGGCTCCTGGCCGCCGCGGCGGCGCTGGTCGCGCTGGCCGCCGTCGGTGCCGGCAGCCTGCTCGACCTGCGGACCCCGGCGCCGAAGCCGACGGACGCGCCGGCCGCCGAGTTCAGCGCGGGCCGGGCGTTCGAGGACGTCCAGGTGATCGCGGCCCGGACGCACGTCGCCGGCAGCCCGGCCAACGACCAGGTACGCGCGCACATCGAGCAGCGGTTGCGCGGGCTCGGCCTGGAGACCGAGGTGCAGGACACGGTGGCGCCGGAGGCCGGTCAGCTCAGCGGGGCGGCGGGCGGGGCGACGATGGCCCGGGTCCGCAACGTGGTGGCCCGGCTGCCCGGCACCGCGTCGACGGGTCGGATCTTCCTGGTCGCCCACTACGACTCGGTGCAGACCGGGCCGGGCGGCAACGACGACGCCGCCGGCACCTCGGCCATCCTGGAGGTGGCCCGCGCGCTCACCACCGGCCCCCGGCCGCGCAACGACATCGTCTTCGTGCTGACCGACGCCGAGGAGGCGTGCCTGTGCGGCGCGTCGGCGTTCGCCGCCGGTCACCCGCTGGCCGCCGACGGCGGGGTGGTGCTGAACCTGGAGGCCCGGGGGTCCACCGGTCCCGTGATCATGTTCGAGACGTCGGCTGACAACGCGAAGCTGGTGGACGTCTTCGGCCGGGCCGCCCCGCACCCGGTCGGCACCTCGTTCGCCGTGGAGATCTACCGCGCGCTGCCCAACGACACCGACTTCACCGCGTTCCTCGACCAGAAGTTCGTCGGGCTGAACTCGGCGTACATCGACGGCGGCGCGATCTACCACACCCCGCTGGACACCCCGGCGGCCATGGACCGTGGCAGCCTCCAGCAGCACGGGGACAACGCGCTGGGAGTGGCCCGGGAGTTCGGCGCCGTCGACCTGACCGACCTGCGCTCCGGGCACGACGCCACCTACTTCCCGGTCCCCGGTGCTCTGGTCCGCTACCCGGGTTGGCTCACGCTGCCGCTGGCCCTGCTCGCGGTGGCCGCTGTGGTCGCGCTCGGCTGGCTGACCCGTCGGCAGGGCCGGGCCACCACCGGCCGGCTGGTCGCCGGCTTCGGGCTGGCCCTGGTGCCGATCGTGGCCGCTCCGGTCGCCGCCCAACTGCTCTGGCTCGCGATCACCACGATCCGACCGGGGTACGCCGAACTGCTCGACCCGTACCGACCTGTCTGGTACCGGTTGGCCGTTCTGGCGCTGGCCGCCGCCATCCTGTTCACCTGGTACGCGCTGTCCCGCCGCCGGATCGGCCCGGCAGCGCTCGCCGTCGCCGGGCTGGCCTGGCTGGCGCTTCTCGGCGTGCTGCTCGCCGTGGCGGTGCCCGGCGGGGCGTACCTCACCACACTGCCGGCCCTGGCCGGCGCGCTCGGCGGGCTGGTCGCGCTGCGTACCCGTCAGACCGGGCCGTGGCCGGTGGTGGCGGTGACGGCCGCCGCGGCCGTCGGCGTGCTCATCCTGCTGCCCACGGTGGTCCTGCTCTTCCCGGCGCTGGGGATGGGCATGGGCGGGGTGGCCGCGCTGGTCGCGGTGCTGCTCGGCCTGGCCGCCCTGCCGGTGGTCGACCTCCTGCACCCGCAGGCCGGCGGCCAGCGCGGGCTGCTGGCGCTGCGGGCCCGCCGGCTCGGTGTGCTGCCGGCCGGGGCCGCCGCCGTGGCGGCGCTGGTGCTCGCCGGGGTCGGGCTGGCCGTCGACCGCTTCGACGCCGCGCACCCCGCGCCCACCCACCTGATGTACGCGATGGACGCCGGCACCGGTCAGGCCCGTTGGCTCAGCCACGAGAGTGATCCGCAGCCGTGGACGGACGGGTACGTGGACGGGATGGCCGACGTCGGTGACGACTTCCCCGGGCTCGGCGACGGTGAGCTGCGGGCCGGGCCGGCGCAGACGGCGAACCTGCCGGCGCCGAAGCTCGACGTGCTGGGCGACAGCACCGCCGGCGGCGAACGCACGCTGCGGCTGCGGCTGACCCCGCAGCGGGCGGCCCGGCTCGCGACCCTGCACGTCGACACGTCGACCGCCACCGTGCTGCGGGCCGAGGTGGCCGGACGGTCGGTGCCGGTGGAACCCCGTGAGGGGAAGTGGGGCTTCGGGTTGGTCTTCCACGCCCCGCCGGCGGAGGGCATCGAGGTCACGCTGACGGTGCGGCCCACCGCTGCGCCTGTCGCGTTGCGGGCGATGGACGCGAGTGACGGGTTGGAGGCACTGCCCGGTTTCCGGGCCCGGCCGCCGGCCGTCGGCGTCGTCGGGTCGCACAGTTCGGAGATGTTGGCGGTCGCCCGCACCTATCCCATCTGACGGACACAGCGGTGGTCCGGCGTGGCGAATCGCCCGCCGGGCCACCGACTATTCGTGGGCCACCGAAACGCCGCTCGCCCTTTCCGGAATCGTTCAGTCGGAATGTGGTCAGTCCACTGGCTGGGGCTGACCGGCGCCGATACGGTGCCACCGATTTCCATCGTGATCGGTGAAGGTGAGATCCACCAGAACGGTGTCGGCCGGGCGTAACCGGTGCTGGGCCGCAACAGTGACGAAGATGTCCTGCGTGTCGCGGCCGGCAATCCGGCGGACGTGTTTCGCGGCGGCCAGCTCGACGGACGCGCCGTCCGGGTCGTCCGGCGCGACGACCCGGGCCAGCACCGCCACGTCCAGCACCGGCGCGTCACTCTCGTTGGCCACCGTGACCCGCAGAACCGACGTGCCCCGGATCTCCACCACCGCCGACACCAACCGGGCCTGGGCGGCCCGGATCCGCAGGTCGTCGCTGCGCCGGGCGCGGATTTCCCGCCGCAGTCCAAGGTAGACGAACAGCACACTGGCGATGGAGCCGACCGCACCGAACCAGTCCGGTACGGAACCCCAGTCGACCACGTCCTGGATAGGCGACCAGTTCATCAGTCCATCGTGGATGTACCTGTCGAGTGCCACACACGGCGGATCGGCCGGATTCGACCGCGAAATGGGAATCGGAGCACCGATTACGGTCATCCGCGTGGCCTAAACGGTGAGTGTGCAACCCCGCACGACGGTGGATAGGCTTGCTGTCGACGTGGTGTGGGCGACAATCCCCTCGACTGTCCATCAGATGGACAGGATCTTCCGCCGCCGACCCCGCGCAATATCGCCACCGAAGGGGGACCGCATTGACTGCGGACGTTCCACCCGAGGATGTCACAGTACGCCGGCCTGCGTACGACCGGCCGAGTCGCGTCTCCGTCGACCCACCCCTCGGGCGACTGGACAGCCCACTGCACGGCCGGGACGGCCTGATCGACGAGATCATGCAGCCGGAGGAGAGCACCGGGGAGCCTTCGGTGCACATCCTGTGCGGCATGGGCGGCTCCGGCAAGAGCCACGTCGCCCTGGAGATCGCCCGCCGGGCGAGGGCCGACGGCCGGACGGTCTGGTGGGTGCAGGCGGGGCGGCTCAACTCCGGCATGCGGGAGGTGGTCAGCCAGCTCGGCGCCTCGGAGACCCAGGTCGACCAGGCCTGGGCCGGGATGATCAGCGCCACCGACCTGGTGTGGCGCTACCTCAACCAGGCCGCGCAGCCCTGGTTGCTGATCTTCGACAGCGCGGACGAGCCCGCCACCCTGGGCCCCACCGACGGGGTGCTCGCCGACGGCACCGGTTGGTTGCGCCGCCCGGAGGCCGAGGACGGCGTGGTCATCGTGACCACCCGGGACGGCAACCGGGCCACCTGGGGCACCTGGTCGACGCTGCACCAGGTGCGCCCCCTGGACGCCGACGCCGGCGCGCAGGTGCTGATCGACCGGGCCGGGCCGCAGGCCGGTGACGTGGCCGACGCCCGGGAGCTGTCCCGGGAGCTGGGCGGTCTGCCCCTCGCCCTGCGCGCCGCCGGCAACTACCTGAAGTCGGTCAACGCCAGCCCGGTCTGGCGCGGCTCGTCCACCATCACCACCTTCGCGGACTACCGGGCGGCCGTGCAACGCCGGTTCCGCGCACCGCTCGACGCCCCCGACGTCGACCTCGACGAGTCACTCGGTCTGGAGATCGTCCGCGAGGTCGACGACCTGTCCCTGGACCTGCTGTCCCGCCGCAAGCTCCAGCAGAGCCGGCCGCTGCTCAACGTGCTGGCCTGCCTGAGCGTCTCCCCGGTGCCCTACGAGGTGGTGCTCAAACCGGCCATCCTGGCCGAGTCGCCACTGTTCAAGGGGCTCACCGGCCAGCAACGGGTGAAGGTGCTGGAGGGCATCGCCGACCTCGCCCTGGTCGACTTCGACGTCCAGGACGAGGTCACCGACCCGGCGTTCGCGCACGTGCTGTCGCTGCACCCGCTGGTGCACGCGATGTTCCGCGACCGCGACGAGGTCCGTGAGCAGATCGCCGAATACCACGGGCTGGTCATGAAGCTGCTGCTCGCCGCCACCGAGGGGCTGAGCCCGGACGACTCGGCGGCCTGGACCAACTGGGACGTCCTGGTGCCGCACCTGGTCGAGGCTGTGCGGGAATACCTGGTGCCGCAGAAACACAAGCACGACCCCGAGACGGTACGCCGCGCACTGGAGCTGGCCCGACTCACCGCCCGCTACCTCATCGCGATCGGCCTACCCGGCTCGGCCTTCGACATCCTCGACCCGATCGTGCGGGGCTGCGCCGCGTACGACCACGACCTGGACCGGCCGCAGGTGCTGGCGCTGCGCCACGAGTTGGGCCGCACCTGGCTGGAGCGCAACCAACCGGAGATGGCCGACCGGGTGCTCCGCGACGTGATCGCGGACCGCACCCGGGTGCTGGGCAGCGACGACGCCGACACCCTCGCCAGCCGGCACAAGCTCACCAAGGCGATCATGGCGCAGCGCCAGTGGCCGGAGGCCGAGACGGAGCTGCGGCAGATCGTCGCCGCGGAGGACCAGGTCCGCGGCCCGGAGCACTGGGACACGATGATCGTGCGGCACAGCCTGGCGCTGGCGGTGCTCGCCCAACAGCGGGCACCCGAGGCCGAGGAGATGCTGCACGCCATCCTGGAGGTCCGCTACCGGACCTGGCCGCTCAACCAACCGGAGACCTGGCAGGCCCGGCACACGCTGGCCCGGTGCATGCAGGCGCAGGGGCGGCTGGCCGAGGCCGAGGCCGAGCTGCGGGCCACCCTCGCCACTGTGGAGCCCCGGCACGCCGACCGCAGTGAGGTGTTGGCCATCCGGGCCACCCTGGCCGCGGTGCTCCTGCTCGACGGGCGACTCGAACCAGCCATCGAGGAGTACGAGCAGCTCCTGGCCGACCGTCGGCGACTACTGGGAGACACCCACCTGGACACCCTCCAGATCGAGCACGCGCTGCGCCGCCTGCGAAACGGCGACTGAGCCCGTCACCGCTCTGCACCCTCGGATGCGCCGCGGCTGGCACCGCTCTGCCCCCGTCAGTGCGGCGCGGCCGGGCCCAGGTCGCTCGGGTCGGTGTTGCCACCGCAGATGACCACTGCCACGCGCTCCCCCGGCTGCGGCACGTACGCCCCGCCGACCAGCGCGGCCAGCGCGGCAGCGCCACCCAACTCGGCGGCGACCCGCAGCTCCGACCAGAGCAGCCGGCGCGCCCGCACCAGGTCCTCGTCGCGGACCAGGACGGACTCCACACCGGTCCGGCGGGCGGTGTCGTAGGCGATCTCACCGATGCGACGGGCACCCAGCGAATCCGTGGCGATGCCACCGACCTCGATGTCGACCGGCCGGCCCGCCTTGAGCGCCGAGTGCAGGGTGGGGATCTGCTCGGGCTCGACGGCGACGACCCGCACCGACCCGTCGAACCAACTGGCGATGCCGGACACCAACCCGCCGCCGCCGACCGCCACCAGCACCGTGTCGATGCCGTCGACCTGCCGTTCCAACTCCCGGCCGACGGTGCCCTGCCCGGCCACCACCTCCGGCTGGTCGTACGCGTGCACCACCAACGCCCCGCTCTCCGCGGCCCGCTGGGTGCTCGCGGCCAGCGCCTCGGCGTAGTGCTGGCCGACCTGGCGCACCTGCGCGCCCAGCCCGGCCAACCGCTGCACCTTGACCGGCGAGGCGGTGACCGGCACGAAGACCTCCGCAGGAACGCCCAGCGACCGGGCCGCGTACGCGACGGCGAGGCCGTGGTTGCCACCCGACGCGGCGATCACCCCGGCCGCCGGCAACGCCCCCTGGAGCATCCGGTTGAACGCCCCACGCGGCTTGAACGAGCCGGTGTGCTGGTGCAACTCCAGTTTGAGACTGAGCTGCCCCGGCACCCCCAGGTCGGCGCCGTCGACGGCGATGACCGGGGTTTCCCGGACCCGCCCCTCGACCAGTGCCGCAGCCGACTCGACGTCGCTTCTGTCCACCATGGGAAACGCCCTTCGCTACGACCAGAGGGCCAGTCGACCGTCGTCGGTGAGCCCGACAAAACATCCTATGGAGATCCGGCGGCCACCGGTCGCGGGACGCACCGTGTGATAGTGCCGGGGATCGAACAGGAAACCCTCCCCGAGCGTGGGCCGCAGCGTCAACGACTGCGTGTCGGCGGTCACCGACTCGTCGAAGCCGTACCCGCCGGGGATCCGCTGCTCCTCGTCGCCCGGCTGCCACCGCCGCCGCCACAGCACCGTCTCCCCACCTGCGGGCGGCACCCGGATGTAGATGTTGAACGCCAACTGCGCCACCACGTCGCCGTCGAGCAGCCGGCCCGCGTACTCCCGGACCGCGTCGTCGAAGTGCACCTGGAGACCGGCGTTGATCTCGCGGACGATGCCGACGTGCATCTCCCGACCCTGCCGACGGCCGGGTGCGACATCCGGCCAGGCGGTCCGGAACGCCGCCAGGCACAACTCCCGTGGCGAATCCGGCAGGCCCAACGTGGACCAGCTCTTGTCGGCCGCGCGGGCCGCGTCCCAGTAGTCGTCCCGAAGCTCACCGGCGGCCCGGTGGTCGTTGATGGCCGGGCCGAACTTGGCGACGACCGGAAAGACCCGACTCTCGTCGTAGCGGTCCATCGGCGCGTCGGCGAGCGCAGCCGTGATCGCGTGACACCGGGCGGCGGACAACAGCCCCGGCACCCGGATGGCGGCCAGCCGCCCCGCGATGAGCCCGGCGACGTCCGCACGGGTGATCGAGTCTGATTCGACGGCGACGAACAACGGATCAGTACTGCTCGAATGCTGCACGGCGGTCCTCCCGTAACGAAGATCCCTCACCGGACAAGTCGCACCGTGCAATGTACAAACCGCCGGCAAGACCGCCTTTCCGCAGTTCCCGGCGGGGTGGCGAGGCCGCCGCTACCATCGGCGCAACCGGGGTACGCGACACCGAGCCGTACGGCGGGAGCTTTCCACCGATCGGAGAATGGTGACGATTCCCGACGTGCCGCATGATGCGAATAGCTCGAACGCTGACGAGGAGTTCGATATGGCTGGCGCCGGTCCGACGGATCTTGACGTGCACGTCGACCGCCTGGAAATGGCACGTCGAATAGCCCGGGAGATGATCGAGTCCGATCACCTGGCGTTGGACCTGGCCGTCCGGCAGCGCCCGCAGTGCTGGTCCCGCAGCCCGGTCGGCCACAGCGCCCGCGCCGACGCAACGGCTCACTGACCCCAGCCTCTGTTCCAGTTCACCGCCCCAGGCCTGCACCGCACCGGTGCGCCTCCAGTGCTCCCGTAGCGCCGCCTGCCAGGCCTTACTGCCGGCCTCGTCAACCGGTCCACCGCACCATCGGTGAGACCAATCCGAATAGTGCATACCTTCGTCGCCCGGGTGGATGCTGCGGAGCTACCGGCGTTCGGCCCAGCCGACGAAGCGCGTCGTCAGGTCGGGCAACGTGACGCCCGGGTTGAGCTTCGTCAGGTCAGCCGCCGCTTCCTCCTGAACCTCTGCCATGTACACCAGCAGGCCCGGCCGATCCTGACGGTACCGGCCGAGGAGGCGCAGCTTCGCCGCCGAGCAGGGCCAGGGAATGCCGCAGTTAGGGCAACGCCACGACGGGCGCAGCGGCTTGTGCTCTGGTTCACCCCGCATCAGACGACCCGCAAGGGCGTACGGGCGACCGGACGGCGGACGGTCTTCCGGACGGCTTGGATGGACGGGTCCTGCCAAATCAGACCGGCGGACATGACGAACAGGGACCGGCGCGCGACTGCATCGCCGCTCCTAGCCAGCTCGTACGCGTCAATCCAGATCCACCCGTCATAGGTCGGCAAGTCGAGGACCCGAATCACGCGGACGAAGATCGGGCGCATGAACTGAACGCTCGCGGCGCGGGTCAGGTGTAGGACGTCGCCCGTGCGCGGCTTCCGCGCGGACCTGCTCACGAGGCAACCCAGGGGCTGTCAGGAGTGCGGTTGAGTCCGTTGACCGGCCAGGGCGGAACGATGGGCCCTGATGGCCAGGGCATGCCCGGCGACGACGGCGGGACCGGTTGGGGCTTGGGATCGGGCTTCGGTTCGGGTGGCTGGTCTGGCACGGTGCTCCCCTGATCGTCATTGGGAAGGGCCGCCCCTGTGAGCGCTCGCCCGACAGGGGCGGCCCCGCTTACGAACGCGTCCGCCGAATACAGGTCTACCGGACGCGCCGCCTACAAAGCACTTTGCCGTCTGGAGCTAGACGGCTACACCACGTAGCTATACGTTCTATAGACGTTGGAGACGTCCACGCGGAGGTGGGTGTGAACCAGGCGCTACGAGCGGCATTGGCCGACACGGGTGAGACCGTCGAAAGTCTCGCGGAGCAGGTCGGCGTAGATCCGAAGACGGTGGCGCGCTGGGTCAACCCTGGCCGAGTGCCACACCCACGCCACCGCGCAGCCGCAGCAGCCGCGCTCGGCCGTGAGACTGAGGACATTTGGCCGGACGTTTTGAAGCGGCGGGAGCCGGCCTGGCTACGGCCGTGGGTTGAGACCGAACTTCAGGCGTCCGCCCTGCGCGCCTTTCAGGTGGCGGTCATCCCTGGCCTGTTGCAAACCCCCGATTACGCCTCGGCGGTACTAGCAAGCGGGATGCTTGGCCCGGACGAGGTCGCGGACTACGTCGCGACCCGACTACGCAGGCAAACGGCGGTGCTGGAGCGACGCAAGCCCCCGCTCTTCGTCGCGGTAATTGACGAATTCGCTCTTCGCCGTGGCGACCCGGAGATTATGAACCCGCAGCTAGACCACCTGGTAACGATGGCTCAGCGGCCGAACGTGCTTCTTCACGTGCTGCCGCTGGACGCGGGCCTCCACGCCGGACAAGCAGGGCCGTTCGTTATCGCCACAACTGAAGACGGCGATGTCGCCTACCTCGACGATCAGCTTGCAGGACGGCTGACGAATGACACCGCTACCCTTTGGGCCACCTGGGATACGCTGCGCTCGGTGGCTCTCTCTCGCCGTCAAACCATCGACTTTCTAGAGGCAAGATCATGGCTGACCTGACCGGCGCCCTGTGGCGCAAGAGCACCCGTAGTAGCTCCAACGGCGGCGACTGCGTCGAGGTTGCCGACAACATTCCCGGCGTCGTCGCGGTGCGCGACTCGAAGGATCAATCGGGCCCGACGCTGACCTTCCCTCCGGCCGCGTGGGTGGCGTTCGTCAGCCAGGTCGCCGAGCAGTCGTAACCAACGCTGACGCGTGAGTGCTGCTGCCCCCAGGCGTTGTGTGCGAGGCTTCGGCGGTGACTGACCTCGGCATCCGCGCGGCCACCTCGGCCGATTCCGAATTCTTGGTCGACATGCTCGTGGAGGCCGTGAACTGGCTACCCGAGCGCAACTGGTCGCGTGAAGAGATCCTGGCGAACCCCGCGCTGGCCCACTACGTCAGCGGCTGGATGCGGCCGGACGACTTCGGCCTGATCGCGGTGGACCCGACCGATCGGCCGGTCGGCGCAGCCTGGTTCCGATTCCTGACCGCCGCGGATCCGGGCTACGGGTACGTGAGTGACGACGTTCCCGAGCTGACCATCGGCGTGGTGGAGTCCTGGCGTGGCCGCGGTGTGGGCCGGATGCTCCTGCGCGCCGTTCTGGACGCCGCACGAGCACGCGGCATTCGCACGGTGTCGCTGAGCGTGGAGCGGGCGAACTTCGCCGCGAGGCTGTACGCCGCCGAAGGGTTCCGCACCGTCGAGTCGTTCGAGGACGCCGACACGATGGTCGCCGAGATCGGGGGCTGACTGCGCTCGCTTAGCAGCGGATACTTCGGTCATGACTCTGGCCCCGTCACGCACCCACCTCGTTGACGCGCGCTCATCCTTCCTGGTGCTGGCCGGCTGGTACGTGGCTGTCGTCGTTGCGTTCGGCCTGTTCCTCAGCACGCTCTCCGGGTCGGTCCCCGCAGGCTGCGGCGAAGCATGCGACTCCGAACGGTCGCGGGCGCTGCTCTTCGGGCTCTACGTGGCCACGCCTGCGCTGTTCCTCGCGTTGCTGGTCAGCCTGGCGATGCTCGCGGTGCTCGTCTCCCGTACCCGGATCCGCTCGTCGGCGGTGGTGGGCACGCTCTCCGCGGGGCTTCCGCTGGTCGTGTGCGGCTTCCTCGCCGCCAGCCTCTGACCACCGCCGCTCGCGTCAGATCAGCCGCTGGATGCGGATCTTCGGACGCTCGTTCCGCAGGTGACCGTGTTTGTGCTGGCGAATCTGCTCGTCCCAGCGTCAACCAACTGGGCGGCGAGGTAGAGGGCAAGTGACACCGGTGCTCTGTCGTACTCCGCTTGCAACTCTCGGCGGCGGGTGTCACATGGCCAGTCCGCACCGCAACCAACGCAGATCCAGGCCGGGGTGATCGCGAGATGGCTCGTCATTGTGTTCCGTCCTGACTCGGCCAGTGACGGCTACTGATCGGGATGCGGTGGCGACTTCTGCACGGCAGGTCGGCACCGCAGCGACAGATGCGTCGCCAGTGCCTCCAAGACCAAATGGGCCGGTGGCGGCGCGCCAGGGTGAGCGCCACTGCGATGACGTACTCGTCGTATGACACGCGCCGCTGGGCGCTCTCAAAGCCCGGCTGCCCAGCACCGGAATCCCTGGTAGCGCGCCCGGCACCTGCGGTTGCGGCAGTTGCACCGTTCGGTCTGGTCACGATGCCTCCTGCCGACGCCTGGGGTTCCGTGGGCACCCGGTCAACGGTGTCCGGAGACAGGGCACCCACGGCAGGACCGACCCGGCCGCCAAGCTGGGTAGCCCCACAAGCAACTTAGGACGCAATGTGCGCAGGGTCAACAGCTACGACACATAGCGTTGTAAGTCGAGCCAGAGATGTGGTCTGCTTGCACCAGCCGCCAAGCTGGGAGCACCACCTATGTCTGAAGCTGCGTACCTACAGGTCGCCCGAGATATCCGCGAGCAGATCAGCTCCGGCCAGTTGAAGCCGGGCGACAAGCTGCCGTCCTTCGCCGCCCTGTGCGAGCACTACGACGTCAGCAACACGGTGATCCGCGCCTCCATGCTGCTACTCAAAGCCGAGGGCTTGATCGACGGCCGGCAGGGCAAGGGCGTCTACGTCGCCAACTCGCCTCACGAATAGACCACGGCACAGCAGGCCGAACGCCCTCACACGTTCTCGACCCTTAACGGGTCCGCAGACGGCAGGCCAAAGGAATGCCGTCCGTGGGTCGTCGGCCGCGCGTGGGACCCGCATGCTCCGGGCACGTTCAAAGCGTGTCCGGCCGGACAGCGGTCGTCGCGGTCGTCGCTGATGTGCGATCCTCAGGCGAGGATGCCGAGGACCAAGGGGTGAGCCATGATCGACAAGTTCACGGTTCCACTGCTGACCCCCTTCGAGGCCGCCACACACCTGCAGATCCCCGAGCGGACCATGCGGCGCTGGCTTCACCAAGACGCTGCAGGATCGCCGCTGGTGCACAGCGTTAGGCCCGAGCGTCGAGGCTGGCCGTCAGTGCCCTTCATCGCGCTGGTCGAGGCTTACGTACTACGCGCCCTACGCGATCTGGGGCTTTCCCCTCACAGGATCGCTGAAGCGGCAGCAACCGTTAGAACTCAGTTCGGCACCGAATACGGCCTGGCAACCCGCAAGATCGCAACCGACGGCATCGACGTATTCGTGCACTATCTCGACAGCGACGAGATCGCCCGCGCACCTGACGGGCAAATGCCGATTCGGCAGGTCGTCGAGAACTACCTGCAGTACATCGCATGGGACGACGACGGCTTCGCCAGGAGGCTGACCCTGCGGCGCTACGACCCCGCTGTCGCCCAGGTCGTCATCGACCCACGGTTTGCGTGGGGGGCTCCCATTGTCGAATCCGCCAAGGTCACCGTTGACACGATCCTCGGCATGTGGAGAGGCGGAGAAAGTCCCGATGTCGTTGCCAGCGAATACGGACTGAGCGTTGAGCAGGTCGAAGCGCTCATCCGAGTCGCCGCCTGAGTTTTTCGCTGACCGCTGCCTGGGCAAACAGGCACCGGCACTGCTGGTTAACCTGGGCTGGATCGTTCACGTAGTTAGTGACTATTTTCCAGACGATGCGCAGGCGGTCAGCGATCCCGAATGGATCGAGTATGGGCTGCAGCGCGGGTGGTCACTTCTTACCCAAGACGAACGGATCTCCACCCAGCCGGCGGTCAAGGCGCTACTACGCGAGTACAGCGGGTGCATCCACTGCCTTGATAGCGCGAATCTCGCGATTCAAGCGCGGGTCGCCCGATTCGAGATCCAGCGCGGTGCCATTCATCAGAACGCTCGCGATCGGCGGGTGGGCTTCTTCCTTGTGCGCGAGCGCGGGGCTCCACGGCGCAAGCGGTAGCCGCGCGGAGATTGAATCGTTGCTGCGGCTTGCCGACGCGGCCTCTCAAGAAAGCAGCCACAGCAGGGGCCCTGCCGTCGCTACTTCCAGCGGAAGTGGACGAAGAGCCGGCCGAAGTTCTTCGAGTCCTTCTCCACGCGGTGGTAGAGCTGCTTGACATCCTTCTGGTCGAGGAACCGCAGCACGCGCTTCTTGAGCTGACCGGACCCCTTACCGGGGATGATCTCGACGAGGGTGGCCTTCTTCGCCACCGCCTCGTCCATGATCCCGCGCAGCGCGCGGTCGATGTCCTGGCCCTTGTTGAAGATGTCGTGCAGGTCCAGCTTGAGCTTCATGCCGCAGCCCCCGGCCGGTCAGGTCCCATGTCCGCCATCCTAGGCACGTCCGTCGTCAGGTTCGCTGGCACGACGAAGGGGCGGCCCCGGAGGACCGCCCCTGCCACGTCACCCGGTCCACGCTCAGCGTGTGCCGCCCACTCGGGTCTCCACCCGCTCCAGCGCGGTCCGGTAGTCGTCGTTCGTCGCGTACATCGCGGCGGCGATCCGCAGGTGCCGCAGCGCGTCGTTGTGCCGGTTCAGCCGCTCCAGCGTCCGACCGAGCACGTGGTGCGCGTAGTGGTCGCTGGGGTCCCGGTCGATCAGCTCCCGCAGGTGCTCCTCGGCCCGGTTGAGCTGGGCCGACTGGAAGTACGCCCGGGCCAGCAGCTGCCGAACGGCCGCGTTGCCGGGTTCGGCGTCGACGATCGGTTCCAGCAGTCGGGCCGCTCCGCTCGGGTCACCGGTTTCGAAGAACATGGTCGCCCGCCGGTAGTCCGCCAGAAGATCCATCTGCCCCACCCCCTCGGTCGCACCGTCACCTGTTCCGACGCTGGCACAACACCGGACGTTTGGCGACTGTTCCCGGGAGTCGAATAGGGGTCAGGTGCGGGCGTCCCGACGTCCGGCGGAAAGTTCCCAGGCACGGACACCGCCGACGATTCCGGCGGTGTTCGGCACCACCACCACGTCGTCGCCCATCCGGGCGAGCTGCTCGGGCCGGATCAGTCGGGAGTTGCCCCCGCCCAGGTAGAGCCGGTCCCACCGGAACACCGGGCGCAACCCGTCGACCACCTGCCGGATCCGGCGGGACCAGAAGGCGTCGCCGAGCCGCCGACGTTCCGGCTCACCCACGTACGTGTCGTAGGTGGTGCCCCACCGCACCGGCGCGTGCGACAGCTCCAGGTGCGGTGCGAGCACCCCGCCGTCGAAGAGCGCGCTGCCCAGCCCGGTGCCGAGGGTCAGCACCAGCTCGCAGCCGGTGCCGGCGACCACCCCGGCACCGTGCACCTCGGCGTCGTTGAGCACCAGCGCGGGCACCCCGAAAGCGTCCGCGAGGGCGCCCCGGGCGTCCCAGCCGGACCACTCGGCGAGCAGGTCCGGGTCGACGCGACTGCGCGGGCCGCTGCGGGTCACGTAGTGCGGCGTGGCGACCACCACCCCGTGCCGGATCATCCCGGGTACGCCGACGGTCAGCCGGTCCGCCGTCGGCAGGCGTCCGCCCAGATCGAGCAGGGTCGAGACGAAAAGCGCAGGCGGCAACGGGTACGGGGTGGGCACCCGCAACGGTCGGGCCCGCATCGTGCCCGCCTCGTCCAGCACGGAGGCCTTGATACCTCCGCCGCCGCAGTCGATCGCCAGTGTGGTCACCACGCCGTTGAGTCTGCCCGCTGCCGTCGGCTCGTATGCCGGCAGCCGGATAGGCTGCCGTCCTGATGAGCGCCACGATGATCGTCAAGGACCTGGCCGCCGGGCACGGCGACCGCTCACTCTTCGCCGGGTTGGACCTGGTTGTCGCCCCTGGTGACGTGGTCGGCCTGGTGGGGCCGAACGGGGCCGGCAAGTCGACGCTGCTGCGTACCCTCGCCGGGTTGTTGCCGGTCGAGGCCGGCAGCGTCCGGCTGAGCCCGCCCACCGCGACCGTCGGGCACCTGCCGCAGGAGCCGGAACGGCGACCGGGCGAGACGGTGCGGGACTTCTTGGCCCGCCGGACCGGGGTGACCGCCGCGCAGGCGGCCCTGGACGCGGCGACCGAGGCGTTGACCGCCGGGACGGCGGGCGCGGACGACGCGTACGGCGACGCGTTGGAGCGCTGGCTCGCCCTCGGCGGCGCGGATCTGGACGAGCGCGCCGAGCAGGTGAGCGCCGACCTGGGTCTGTCGGTGGACCTGGACCACGCCATGACCGGGTTGTCCGGCGGTCAGGCGGCCCGGGCGGGGCTGGCGTCGCTGCTGCTCAGCCGGTACGACATCTTCCTGCTCGACGAGCCGACGAACGACCTGGACCTGGCCGGGTTGGAGCGCCTGGAGGAGTTCGTCACCGGGCTACGCGCCGGCACGGTGCTGGTCAGCCACGACCGGGAGTTCCTGACCCGCACGGTGACCCGGGTGTTGGAGCTGGACCTGCCGCAGCAGCAGGTCAACCACTACGGCGGTGGCTACGCGGCCTACCTGGAGGAGCGCGAGGTGGCGCGCCGGCACGCCCGCGCGGACTTCGAGGAGTACGCCGACACGAAGGCCGGTCTGGAGGCGCGGGCGCGCACCCAGCGGGGCTGGATGGACAAGGGCGTGAAGAACGCCCGCCGAAAGGCCACCGACAACGACAAGATCGGTCGTAAGTTCCGGAGCGAGGCGAGCGAGAAGCAGGCCGGCAAGGTCAAGCAGACCGAGCGGCTGATCGAACGGCTCGACGTGGTCGAGGAGCCCCGCAAGGAGTGGGAGCTGCGCATGGAGATCGCCGCCGCGCCCCGCGCCGGCGCCGTCGTGGCCACGCTGCGAGGTGCGGTGGTACGTCGAGGCGGGTTCACCCTCGGCCCGGTCGACCTTCAGATCGACTGGGCGGACCGGGTGGCGGTCACCGGGGCGAACGGCTCCGGCAAGTCGACACTGCTGGCCGCGCTGCTCGGCCGGTTGCCGCTGGACGCCGGCACCGCCTCGCTCGGGCCCGGCGTCGTGGTCGGCGAGGTCGATCAGGCCCGCGGGTTGTTCCTCGGTGACGCGCCGCTGATCGACGCGTTTCACGCCGCCGTACCCCACATGTCGCCCGCCGACGCGCGGACCCTGCTGGCGAAGTTCGGGCTGCGCGCGGCGCACGTGCCCCGCCCGGCGGCCACCCTCTCCCCTGGTGAGCGGACCCGGGCGGCGTTGGCCCTGCTCCAGGGCCGTGGGGTCAACTTGCTGGTGCTCGACGAGCCCACCAACCACCTGGACCTGCCCGCCATCGAACAGCTCGAGTCGGCGCTGGCGACCTACCCCGGAACGCTGCTGCTGGTCACCCACGACCGGCGGATGTTGGCCGCCATCGCGACCAACCGGCGGCTGCGGGTCGACGGCGGGCGGATCGCCGAGGATTGATCCGCGTCCGCGGGCCGCTGCGGGGTGAGAATGACGCCATGCTCAAGTGGGAGTACGCCCTGCTGGTCCGCCGCCGTCAACCGGTTGCCGACGACCTGGGCTGGGAGGTCGTCTTCGTCTGGTACGGCCCGGACGGCTCGATGGTCGACGTGACGCCCTACGGCGACACGTCGCTGGCCCACCTCAACCGGGCCGGCGACCAGGGCTGGGAGCTGGTCGCGATGAGCGAGGACCCGTCCCTGGCCGGCAACAACGAGTTGCACCGCTATCACCTCAAGCGGCCGAAGCCGGCCGCACCGCCGCCCCGCCAGCGAATGCGCGGGGGCCGCCGCACCCTCTCCGGCTGACCCGCCGCCGCCGGACCCCGGCAGGCACTCTGCGCGGGCCACCGCACGCCCTCCCGCCGACGCGCCGCCGCCGGACCCCGGCAGGCACTGTGCGCGGGCCACCGCACGCCCTCCCGCCGACGCGCCGCCGCCGGACCCCGGCATGCCTGTTGAGCGTGATTCCGCTGTGGCATCTAGATGCCACAGCGGAATCAACCTCGTTCCGGTGCTCGCCCGCCGGGACCGGTTGGTGCGCGGCGGCACCCCACACCGGCACGGACCTGCCCGGGCTGGCGCGACAGACCGGTGCTCGCCCGCCGGGACCGGTTGGTGCACGGCGGCACCCCACACCGGCACGGACCTGCGCGATAGACCGATCCGGAGATCGGGGCATACCGGGCGCGATTGCGGGTATCGCGCGGCGGGAGGTGGCCCGAATGGTCGCTTTGGCACAGACTCCGCCCTCGGCCGACCGGCTGCGGGCGATCGACGAATTCCTCGCCGAGGCCTGGGCGGACCAGGTTCGGCACGACGACCGGCTGCGCGGCCTGTCGGTGGAGGTGCGGTTCGACCGGGGGGTTGCCCACCTCAGCGGGGACGTCGCCGAACCCGCCGAGTTACGGCTGGTACGCGACCTGGTGGGGCGACTGGCCGGCGTCTACGGCGTCTGGTGCCGGGTCGGCATCGACGGACGGGCGCCGGTGGTGGTGGACCTCGGCTGCGGGCCGACCAAGCAGTGGTCGAGCAACCTGGGTCTGGACATCTACCCCGCGCCGGGGGTGAACGCGGTCGCGGACCTGTCCGGGTCCCTGCCGCTGGCGGACAACTCGGTGGACGTCCTCTTCGCGGTGCACATCCTGGAGCACCTGATCGATTTTCTGCCGCTGGTGGACGAGTGCCACCGGGTGTTGCGTCCGGGTGGCGTCCTGCACGTGATGAGCCCCTGGTGGGGGCACGTGAACGCGGTGGCCGACCCGACCCACGTCCGGCTGATGGACGTGCAGACGTTCAAGGGGATCTGCCAGGGCCGGCCGCCGGGCACCCCGCGGTGGTACCCGCTGCACGCGGGCTGCGACGGCGCCTCAATCTTCGCCGACCTGACCCCACTCCCGCCGGACGCCGACCTGGCATCCAAGCCGCACCTGGCCCGCTTCTTCGACTAGGGAGTCCTGGTGGACTCGCGCAACTCCAGGCGGTAGGGAGCGGAGAGCGCCCTCGCCGGGGCGGCCCGGTCGCCGTCCAGGCGGATGGCCAGAAGCTCGACCGCCAGGTGGGCGATCCGCTCCTTGTCCGGCGCGACGGTGCTCAGGGTGGGGATGGAGAACCTGCCGTCCTCGATGTCGTCGAAGCCGACCACCGCCACGTCCCCGGGCACCCGCAGACCCGCCTCGTGCAGGGCGCGCAGAGCACCGAGGGCCAGTGTGTCGTTGAAACAGAAGACGGCGTCGGGGCGTACCCCGGAGGTGAGCAGGCTGCGCATCGCGGCCGCGCCGTCGGCGCGGTGCCAGGCCGACGCGGGCGCCACCAGGGTCTCGTCGTAGTCGAGCCCGGCGGCGCGCAGCGCGTCGGCGTAGCCGGCCAGGCGCAGTCGGGCGCTGGTGCCCTCGTCGGTGCGCTGGGGGCCGATGGCCGCGATCCGGCGGCGGCCGAGCTTGATCAGGTGATCGGTGATCTCCCGCGCCGCGGCCACGTTGTCGATCACCACGCGGTCGGCCGGGCCGTGCTCGACCCGCTCGCCGAGCAGCACCACCGGCGTGCCGTCCAGGCCGGCCAGGTCCTCCGCGGTCAGTGCCGACGGGCTGACGACGAGCCCGTCGATGAGCAGGTCGGTGATGCCGCAGGCGACCACCCGTTCCTGCTCACGCCGGCCACCGGCCTGGTCGATCAGCACCGTCCAGCCGTACGCGGCGGCGGCGGTGACCACGTGGCGGGCCAGCTCGGCGACGTACGGGATGTCCAGTTCCGGAACGGCCAAGGCGATCACGCCGGTGCGGCCCTTGCGCAGGTGCCGGGCGGAGAGGTTGGGCCGGTAGTTGAGCTCGGCGAGTGCCTCTTCGACGCGGGCCCGGGTGTTCGGTCGGACGTGCACGTAGCCGTTGACGACGTTGGAGACGGTCTTGACCGACACCCCGGCGCGTTCGGCCACGTCCTTGAGCCTGTGCCGCACTTCGCCACCTCCCCGGTGTGACCCAGCGCACCGTACCTCGTCGGTGCCGTCGCCACGGTGCCCGTGAACGATGCGCGACAAGGCCCCCGCGTCGGCGGGGGCCTTGTCGGGGTGGGTGGTGTCAGGCGCTCGGCTCGCGCGGCTGTGGGGCGGTGACGGCGGGCTCGTGGCGGGCCAGCCGGTTGCGGCGGTAGCCGTACCCGAAGTAGATGAGCGCTCCGAGCAGCATCCAGGCGAGGAATCGCAGCCATGTCTCCACCGACAGGTTCAGCATCAGGTAGAAGCAGGCCAGCGCGGAGATGATCGGCAGCACCGGGGAGAACGGCACCCGGAACGGCCGCTCCAGGTCAGGGCGCCTGCGGCGCAGGATCGGCACCGCTACCGACACCAGCACGAACGCGCACAGCGCGCCGATGCTGACCAGGTCGGCCAGGGCGGACAGCGGCAGGAACCCGGCCAGCAGGGCGACCGCCACCGTCATGACCGCCGAGATCCGGTACGGGGTGCCCCAGCGCGGGTGCACCGTCGCGATCGAGGGCGGGATCAGGCCGTCCCGGGCGATGGCGAAGCCGATCCGGCCCATGGCCACCAGGTCGACCAGGATGACGCTGGTCAGGCCGGCGACCGCGGCGATGGAGACCAGCACGGCGGCCCAGCCCGCGCCGACCGACTCGAAGGCCGAGGCGATCGGGGCGCCACGGTCGATCTCGGTGTACGGCACCATGCCCACCACGACCAGCGAGACGCCGATGTACAGCACCGTGGAGATCAGCAGCGTGCCGAGCAGACCCAGGGTGAGGTCCCGCTTGGGCTTGCGCGTCTCCTCACCGAGGTTGGCCACGGCCTCGAAGCCGGTGTACGCGAAGAAGACCACGGCGGCGGCGCTGAGCACTCCGACGAAGCCGAAGACCGACGGTTCCAGCCCGAAGAGCGCCTGGGTGACCGGTTGCTTGATGCCGTCGTCGCCGCTGCCGGCGGGCTCGGCCGGTGGGATGAACGGGGTGAGGTTGGCGGCCTTGACGAAGAACAGGCCGGCTACCACCACGAAGACGCAGATGGCCACCTTGACCAGCACCAGCAGGTTGGTGATCCGGGCGGACTCGCGGATGCCGATGATCGCGACGACACCGAGGATCAGCACGATGGCGATGGCGCCGAGGTTGACGGTGCTGCCCTCCTCGCCGAACCAGCGGGTCGGCAGGTCGAGCAGTTCGGCGAGGTAGCCCGACCAGCCCCGGGCCACCACCGCGGCACCGAGCGCGAACTCCAGCAGCAGGTCCCAGCCGATGATCCAGGCGACGATCTCGCCCATCGTGGCGTACGCGTAGGTGTAGGCGCTGCCCGCGGTCGGCACGCTGGACGCCAACTCGGCGTAGCAGAGCGCGGCGAGCAGGGCCACCAGGCCGGCGATGGCGAAGGAGATCACCACGCCCGGCCCGGCGCTGTCCCGGGCCTCGATCCCGGTGAGCGTGAAGATCCCGGTGCCGATCACGATGCCGATGCCGAAGCCGGTGAGGTCGAGCGCTCCGAGCCGCCTCTTCAGCCCGAGCCCGCCTTCGGAGCCGTCCGCCTCACTCTGGGCTATCACGTCCTTGATCGGTTTTGTTCGTAGCACGGACACGCGGTCACCCCTCCCACCGTGCGACCACCTCGGTGGCGGCCGGTGACCGGCGTTGCTACCCAGCGGCGCGAATGGTCAACCACGAACCCTTGCGGTTCTCACCCGATTGTGAAAATTTCCTACCAGCGACAGATCGTCATCGGCGAATCTTGCCGATCGGTCGCGCTGATCACACGGGAGCCCCACCGAAGGGACACACCGCATGAAGGCAACTCGACTCGGAGCCGCCGGGCTGGTCACCGCCCTGCTCGGCACCCTCGTCGCCGCCACCCCGGCGACCGCGACACCCCGTACCACCAGCACCGACACCACCACCTGCACCACGGACCCGGCAACGCCGAAGCGGCAGTTCCGCGCGATGTGGATCTCGTCGGTGGTCAACATCGACTGGCCCAGCAAGGCGTCCCAGGCCAGCCCGGACCGGATCGCCGCCCAGCAGGCCGAATACCGCGAGCTGCTCGACCTCGCCGAGCGACTGCACCACAACGCCGTCGTGGTGCAGGTCCGACCCACCGCCGACGCCCTCTGGCCGTCGCCGTACGAGCCCTGGTCGGAGTACCTCACCGGCACCCGTGGGCAGGACCCGGGCTGGGACCCGCTGGCCTTCCTGGTCGACGAGTCGCACAAGCGCAACCTGGAGTTCCACGCCTGGTTCAACCCGTACCGCGTCTCGATGCCGGCACCCGGCGGCGCCGGCGCGGACCTCACCCAACTCGCCCCCGGGCACCCGGCCCGGCAGCACCCGGACTGGACCTTCGCCTACCCGCCGGCCGGCGTCGCCGGCAGCCGGCTCTACTACAACCCCGGCATTCCCGAGGTACGCGAGTTCGTGCAGACCGCGATGATGGACGCGGTCAAGCGGTACGACGTCGACGGCGTGCACTTCGACGACTACTTCTACCCGTACCCCAGCGGCACCCACCAGGTGCCCGACGACGCCACCTTCGCCGCCCACAACCGGGGCTTCACCGATCGGGCGGACTGGCGGCGGGACAACATCAACCTGCTGATCCAGGAGATGAACGGCAGGATCAAGGCGGCGAAGCCGTGGGTGAAGTTCGGGGTCAGCCCGTTCGGCATCTGGCGCAACAAGGCCGCCGACCCGCTCGGCTCGGACACCACCGGCAGCCAGTCGTACGACATTATCTCCGCCGACACCCGCACGTGGATCAAGCAGGAGTGGATCGACTACGTCGTACCGCAGCTCTACTGGTACATCGGCCAGTACCCGGCCGCCGACTACGCCCGACTGGTGCCGTGGTGGGCCGAGACCGTGCGGGGCACCCGTGTGCAGCTCTACATCGGCCAGGCCGACTACAAGAGCGGCGACCCGGCGTACGGGTCGTTCTGGCAGAACCCGCGTGAACTGTCCGACCACCTGACCCTCAACAGGTCATACCCGGAGGTGCAGGGCAACGTGCACTTCTCGGCCGTCCAGGTGCGGGCCAACCGGCTCGGCGCGACCGACATCTACGCTGCCGAGCACTACTCCCGCCCGGCGCTCGTGCCGGCCATGCCACACCTGCCGGCCAGGCCGTTGCTCTTCCCGGTGGTCACCAAGGCCGCCCGGGAGGCCGACGGGGTCCGGCTGACCTGGCGTCAGCCGGCCGACGGGGTCGGGCCTCTCGGCACCGCCACCTCGTACGCGATCTACCGGTTCGACGGCACCACAGTGCCCGGTCGGTGTGCCACGGCGGACGCGGCGCACCTGGTCGGCACCGTGCGGGCCGCCGGCGCCGGCACCGGGTCCTGGGTGGACACCACCGCCGTGCCCGGCCGGCGCTACACCTACCAGGTGACCGCGCTGGACCGGTCGGCCAACGAGAGCCCGGCCAGCCCACCGGCGTTCAGCCTGCGCTGACGCGCCTTCCCGAATGCCCCGGACGCCCCACCGTCCGGGGCATTCGTCTGTTTCAACGCATGTCACCAATAGTTGGCGACACGCATACCACGTAGTTGATCAGTTGATCGACACTGATCGACATCCGGTGACCCGCCGGTAACTTCCGTCCCACCCGCCCACCCTGCGGAGGTAACCCGTGCCCCGACGTCTCGCCACACTGTTCGCCTCGGGCGCTCTCGCGCTGCTCGCCACCCTCGTCGCCGCCTCCCCCGCCGCCGCCGTCACCCCCGCCCAGAAGCTGTCGGTGCTGTCCAGTTGGACGCAGACCAGCGCGTCCAGCTACAACTCCTGGAACAGCGCCCGGGTCAACCGGGGCCCCTGGGCCGAGTACAACTTCAACTGGTCCACCGACTACTGCTCGTCCAGCCCGGACAACCCGCTCGGGTTCACCTTCAACCTGGGCTGCTACCGGCACGACTTCGGCTACCGCAACTACAAGGCGGTCGGCCAGTTCCCGGCCAACAAGTCCCGCCTGGACAGCGCCTTCTACGAGGACCTCAAGCGCGTCTGCACCACGTACAACACCGTCGTCCGTCCGGCCTGCTACAGCCTGGCCTGGACCTACTACCAGGCAGTCAGCATCTTCGGCTCGGTAGCCGCCGTCCAGCAGGCCGACATCGACCGCGCCGCCCGAATGAAGGCCCAAGCCGAAGCCGCCGCCGCCTCCCGCGCCTAACTCCCACCCCACCCCCACCCCCACCCCCACCCCACCCCACCCCCGCTCTCCCCGCGGTGATCAAGAGGTTCGCGTCAGAATCCGGGCTCCGGATGACGCAAACCTCTTGATCACCAGGGAGTTGGTGGGGTCAGGCGCGTTCGGTTCGGGATGCCGGGTGGCGGTCGGGGTCGGGATCGGAGTCGGGATCGGCATCGGGATCGGAGTCGGCGGGGAGGCGGGGGGTCGGCTGGGACAGGCCCGTGCTGAAGCGTGTCGAATCCGCAGCCAGGTCCGGGTGTTCCACGTCGAGCGCCAGCGCCGCCGCCTCGTCCAACCCCAACTCGGCACCCTCGCCGTACGCGTCGTCGAAGGCCGTGTCGCCCAGCACCGTACGCAGCTCCGCCTGCTGCTCCGCCCAGTAGCCGCCGTAGATGCCCGGAGTCGCCCGCATACTCGCCCGGGTGGCCTGTGCCGCCCCGAAGAGACGGGCGGCGGTCAACCGCTCCCCGCCGATCGCACAGCGCACCGCGACCGCGTTCAACGTGTCGCACGCGCGGCCGTGGTAGCCGTGGCCCATCCGGGAACGCAGCGCCACCAGCAGATGCTCGTGTGCGGCGACGACATCACCGCGGGCCAACGCGACCATGCCGAGCAGCATGTCCACCGATCGCCGTCCCCGCTCCACCGGCCGGGCCGCCTCCACCGGGCGGACCGCGGCCAGCAGTTCGGCCGCCTCCTCCAGCGCACCCCGCCGCCACAGCAGCTCGGCCAGGCTGAACACCGCGAACAACGCCTCGCCGACCACGTCCTGCCCGTGCGCCCAGTCGATGACCTCCCGGCACACCCGCTCGGCCTCGACGAACTGCCCCATGTCCACCAGCGGCGCGGCCCGACCGGCGAGCACCCGCGCCAGCAACCCCGCGTCACCGGCCTGCCGGGCGGCCGCCTCGGCCCGCTGCGAGTAGCGCAACTCCTCAGCGAACTCGCCGTCGGCGCCGGCGTGCAACGAGTGCATGTGGTAGGCCGCCGCCAGCTCCGACTCGGGGATCCGTTCCCCCGTCTCGGCGATCCGCCCGTACAACCGGAACAGCCACAGCCGCCCCTCCCGGGCCAGGCCGCGCTCAAGCCACCACTGGTCCAGGCCACCGGCCAGCCCGAGACCGGCGCGGGCGCTGCCCCCCGTTGCACACCACCGCAACGCGGCACGCAACTCCCCGGCCAGCGGGTCCAGTGCGTACAACGACAGCGTGACCGGTCGGCCGTCCTGACCCAGGTGCGCCCGGTCCAACGCGTGCGCCGACCACGCCACGTGCCGGTTCCGGGCGGCCTGCTCCTCGCCCGCCTCGACCAACCGTCGCGCCGCGTACGCCCGGATGGGGTCGAGCATGCGGTAGGTGCTGCCGGACGCCCGCGGCTCGGCCAGGACCATCGACTTGTCCACCAGCACCGAGAGCGGGTCCAACGGGTCGTCACCCAGCAACCACTCCACAGTCGCCAGGTCCACCGGCCCGGCGAAGACCGCCAGCCACCGCAGCAGACGGGCGGCGCGCGGCCCCAGCGTCCGGTACGACCAGGTGACGGTGGCCTGCATCGTCAGATGCCGCTCGGTGGCGGAACGTTGCACGGCCCTACTCGCCGGCGTGGGCGGTGACACCCCGGTAGCCGCGGCGACCAGGTCCACCGTGTCCTGCTGGTTGCCGGACCAACCCCGCTCGACCGGCGGCGGCTCCGGGTCGTCCCGCCCGGCGTCCAATGTGCCGAGCACATCGTCGAGCCGTTCGGCGAGCTGGCCGACGGAGAGCACCCGCAGTCGGGCGGCGGCCAACTCGATGGCGAGCGGCAGCCCGTCCAGCCGCTGCACCACCCGGCGCAGGTCGGCCGACTCGGCCGGGTCCGGCTGCCGGCCGCCGCGCGCCGCCGCCGTCCGGTCCAGCAGCAGCGCCACCGCGTCGCTCTCCGCGCCCTCCGTCTGCGGGTCGACCGCGAGCGGCGGGATCCGCCACACCACCTCACCCGGCAGGCTGAACGACTCACGACTGGTGGCCAGCACCCGCACGCCACCCCCGCCGGACAGCAACCGTGCGATCACCTCCGCGCAGGCGGCCGGTTGGGTGTCGCAGGTGTCCAGCACGACCAGCATGCGGCGATTGGCCGCGTACTCGACCAGGGTGTCCAGCATCGGGCGGCCCGGCTCGGGTCGCAGGCCGAGCACCGCGGCGATCGCGAACGCCACCAACCCCGGGTCGGTCACCACGGCGATGTCGACGAACCAGACCCCATCGGGGTACGCCTCGACAACTCCGCTGGCCAACTCCACCGCGAGCCGGGTCTTGCCCGCCCCGCCCGCGCCCAGCACGGTGACCAGGCGGTGCTGCCGCACCAGGATGCCCAGCTCGATGCGCTCGGTCTGCCGGCCGACGAACGAGGTCACCTGGGTCGGCAGGTTGTGCGCCACGGTGTCGGCCGTACGGGGGCGGGGGAACTGCCGCTCCAGGCCCGGCGCGACCAGCTGGAACAGTCGTTCCCGGTCGTCGAAGCCGCGCAACCGGTGCAGGCCCAGGTCGAGCAGGGCCGCACCCGGCGGCAACGGCTCGGCCCGACGTGCCGTGGACGCCGAGCAGAGCACCTGCCCGCCGTGCGCGGCGGCGGCCACCCGGGCGGCCCGGTGCACCTCGGGGCTGGCGTACTCACCGTCACGCGGCTCGGCGTAGCCGGTGTGCAGGCCCATTCGTACCCGGGGCGCGGCTTCGGGGGTGGGCCAGTCGTGGCTGGACAGTGCCCGCTGGGCGGTCAGGCACGCGGTCATCGCCGCGGTCGCGTCCTCGAAGGCCAGGAAGAACGAGTCGCCCTCGGTCAGCAGCTCCGCGCCACCCGTGCTGGCCAGCGTCCGGCGCAGCAGCCGCCGGTGCTCGGCGAGGACCGGACGGTAGTCCGGGCCGAGCAGCTGGGCCAACCGGGTCGAGCCCTCGATATCGGTGAACACGAAGGTCACCCAACCGCTCGGGAGCTGGATCCGTGGCGACATGCGTGGAACCTCCGCCCGTGACGTCGGATTCATGCTGCCTGAGTCCGAGCGGTCACACATCGTGAGAACGGCCGGGCAGGTGCCGCCTCAAAGTGCCACTCGGCCCTGCTCCCGGCAAGGCCCGCCCACGATGCGGCAGAAAATCGACCCGGTCAGCAGCCGCAGGCGCCGCCGCAGCAACCCCCGCCGGTGGGCGCCGGGGCACCACCGGCGGCACCACCCCGGCCGGTGACCGCGATCGCGGACAGCAGCTTGACCGTGTCGGTGTGGCCGTGCGGGCAGTTCGCCGGGTCACCGGCCTCCGCCATCGAACGGTTGACCTCGAAGGTGTCGCCGCAGGCGCGGCAGCGGAACTCGTACCGGGGCATGCACCCAGGGTACGTGGATCTGACGTTCGGCGGGGTATGGGTGATACTCGACGTGTGGTGGACGGCGAGGACGACACGCGTGTGCAACGGTTACGACCGGCCGCTCCTCTGGACGGGCCACTGGAGGGCTCGGGGGCGGCGCCTGATCCGGTGTCCGCGGTGCCTCGCCCCCGCAGACCCTGGCTGAGCGGACGTTCCGGGGGCGCGACGAGCACACCAGCGGCCACGCCGACCGACGCCGAGGCCGCCGAAGCCGAGGCCGCCGAAGCCAAGCCCACCGACGCCGAGCCCACCGACGCCGCAGAGACTGAGGGCGTCACCGCGCAACCCACGCCGGTGGTCACCGCCAAGGACCCGGCGAAGACCACGGTGGACGAACTGCCGGTGGTACCGGCGACCGACCCGACCCGGCGACGCCGGGTGCCCTTCGCGCACGCGGTACGGCTGCAACCGCGCCGCGCGGCAACCACGGCCGCCTACGCGACCCGTGCCTGGGCCCGCCGCCCCAGCGGTCGGCTCACCCTGCCGGGTGTGTTCCTGCTGGTGCTGGTGGCCGCCACCGCCGCGGCGGGTGCGCTGCTCGTGCCGGCCACGATCCGCGCACCCCGCCCGGTCGCGGTCGACGCCACCGCGACGGCGACGCAGGGCGCGCCGCCCGCCGTGCCGCCCGGCCTCCCCATCGAACCGCTCCCTACCGGCCCACTCCCCACCGGACCGTTCCCGACCGGTTCGGTGCCCGGCGGCGGGCTACCCGGCGGCGGACTGCCGACCGGGCAGCCGACCGTCGGGCCGGTCATCGGCGGTCGACCGTCCGACGCACTGGCCGGCTGGGCTCAGCAGGTGGGCGCCAAGGTGGGCATCCCGGCTGTCGCCATGCAGGCGTACGGCTACGCCGAACTGGTCCTCGCCCAGACCAACCGCAGCTGCGCGCTGAGCTGGACCACGTTGGCCGCGATCGGCCAGGTCGAATCGGGACACGGCTCGGCGAACGGTGCCCGGCTGGGCCAGGACGGCAAAGCCCTGCCTAAGATCATCGGCCTCCCGCTGGACGGAAAGGGTGGCCGGATGCGGATCATCGACACCGACCGTGGGGACCTCGACGGCGACCGGGTCCTCGACCGCGCGATCGGGCCGATGCAGTTCATCCCGAGCACCTGGAAAGAGATCGGCGCGGACGCCGACAACGACGGGATCAAGGACCCGCACGACCTGGACGACGCCGCCCTGGCGGCGGGCAACTACCTCTGCAAGGGCGGGCGCAACCTGAGCATCGCCGGCGACTGGTGGAACGCGATCCTCTCCTACAACGACGTCCGGCAGTACGCCCAGGACGTCTACGACACCGCGAACCGGTACGGACGGGCCAGTCGCTGATGAAGTGATCGTCTCGATACGTTGGAGAACTGGACACTTCCCCCGGGCAGCTGTTAGCGGCAAGCTAGACGGGTGATGGTGCGCGAGTGGGACCCCAGGACCGCGTCGTCTGCCGAGATCGCGTCGCTGCTGGCCACGCTGAACGCGGTTCTGGCGGCCGATCTGCCGCAGGACCCGCCGTGGCGGGAGACCTCCCTGCGGGAATACCTCGCCGAGGTGATGCCGGGTGAGCGGCGGATCTCCTGGATCGCCCAGGCCGAGTCGGGCGATCCCGGCGAGCCGGGGGCGGTGCTCGGCCAGGTGCACGTGCTGCTGCTCGGCGACATCGGCGTGATCGAGGTGCTGGTGCACCCGTCCGCGCGGCGCACCGGCCTCGGCCGTGACCTGGTGTTGCGCGCCGCCCGCCGGGTCTACCAGGAGGGCTTCCAGTCGATCGGGGTGGAGGTCGTCGGCGACACGCCGGCGGTGGCCTTCTACGAGTCGCTCGGCTTCACCCGGGAGTACGTGGAGACCCGCAGCGTGCTCGACCTGACCGCTGTCGACTGGGCGGAGCTGGCCGAGATGGCCACCGGCATCAGCGCGGGCTACCAGGTGGAGTTCTTCCCCGGAGGGCCGCCGGACGACCTGCTCGGGGCGTACGCGCGGGCGAAGGCCGAGGTGCGCGACGTCGACGACGGTGAGCTGCGCCCCAGCTCCTACGACCCGGAGCGGCTGCGCGACAGCCTCGACACCCTGCACCGGCGGGGCATGAAGCCGTACATCGTGCTCGCCCGACACGAGCAGAGCGGCGAGGTGGCCGGCCTGACCGAGGTGGTCGTCCCGGCGCAGCACCCGACCCGCGCCGACCAGTACGACACGATCGTCGCGCAGGACCACCGGGGCTACGGCATCGACCGGGCGATCAAGGCTCGGATGCTGTTGGAGTTGCGCTCCGCCGAGCCGGAACTGATCGAGGTGCAGACCTGGAACGCGCAGGCCAACGAGGCGATGCTGAAGGTCAACGCCGAGTTGGGTTACCGGTCCGACCGGGACTGGTGCGAATACAGCGTCGACGTCGCTGAGCTGGTGCACCGCCTCGACCCGCCGCACTGAGGGAATTCACGGAACTGTCCATTAGGGGATGGACGGTGGACAGTCACGCACCTTAACGTGCGTTGACCCCCATCCACCCATCGTGGAGGCCCTATGCGCCCGCGCCGCTCATTCGCCGCGCTCGCGACCGCCACCGCCGCCGTGACCGTCACGGCGCTCGGCGTCGCACCCACCGCGGCCAGCGCCGCGCCCACCGACCTGTTCATCTCGGAGTACGTCGAGGGTTCGTCGAACAACAAGGCGATCGAGCTGTTCAACGGCACGGGTGCCGCCGTCGACCTGACGGCCGGCGGCTACCAGTTGCAGCTCTACTTCAACGGCTCCACCACTGCCACCACTGTCGCGTTGACCGGCACCGTGGCAGCCGGCGACGCGTTCGTGTTCGCCAGCGCCTCGGCCGGGGCCCCCATCCTCGCCCAGGCAGACCAGACCACCGGGGCGAGCCTGTTCAACGGTGACGACGCGATAGTGCTGCGCCGGGGCACCACCGTGCTCGACTCGATCGGGCAGGTGGGCGTCGACCCGGGCACCGAATGGGGCACCGGCACGACCAGCACCGCGGACAACACCCTGCGCCGGCTGCCGACCGTCGCCGTCGGTGACACGGACCCGTCCGACGCGTTCGACCCGGCCGCGCAGTGGGCCGGCTTCCCGGTGGACACCTTCGACGGCCTCGGCACGCACACCGTCGACGGCGGGGGCCCGGTCGACGCGCCGGCCACGCTGACCTGCGGCGGCGCACTGGTCACCGCGGCCGGCACGGCCGCGACCCGCGAGGTGACCGCCACCGACCCCGACGACACGATCGTCGAGCTGGCGGTGACCGCGGTCAGCCCGACCCCGTCCACCGGTTCGATCACCCGCACCGCGTTCACCCAGGCGGAGGGTCTGGGCGGCACCGCCCGCGCCACCGTCAGCGCGAGCGCCGACCTCCCCGCCGGGGCGTACACCGTCACAGTGACCGCCACCGACGCGGGCGGTGGCACCGCCACCTGCGCGCTGGCCGTGCAGGTGACCCGGGAGCTGACCGTCGGCGAGGTGCAGGGTCCGACCACCGACGCCGAGGCCGGTCCGACCGACAGGTCGCCGCTCGCGCCGGCGAGCGGCAACGGCACGAGCAGCACGCTGTACGACGTACGCGGCGTGATCACCCAGTTGACCCTGGCGCGTACCTCGGCCGGGGCGGACCAGCACGGCTTCTTCCTGCAGAGCCGTACCGGCGACACCGACGGTGATCCGACCAGTTCCGACGGCATCTTCGTGTTCATGGGCGCGTTCACCTCGCTGATCGGCGGCTACGTGCCGACCGTCGGCGACGAGGTCGTGCTGCGGGCCCGGGTGTCGGAGTACTACAACTTCACCCAGCTCTCCGGCGCCTCCCTGGTCCGCCGCATCGCCGGTGGCCTGGCCGTGGACACCGCGGTCGCGATCACCGACGCGGTGCCGCCGGTCGAGTCGACCGACGCGCAGCGTTTCTGGGAGCGGCACGAGGGCGCCCGGATGCGGGTACGCGCGGGCAGCGGCGCGGTCAGCGGACGGGACGTGTTCTCGTCCACCGCCGACGCCGAACTGTGGGTGGTCGACCGGGACGACCCGCTGCTGGACCGCGCCGACCCGTACGCCAGGCGGGTCTTCCGCGATTCGCACCCGCTGGACAACAACCCGACCCGCCGCTTCGACGACGGCAACGGCCAGCGGACGTTGCTCGGCAGCATGGGTGTGAAGGCCACCACCGGGGACAGCACCGCACTGCTCCCGCCGGCACACACCTTCGACACGCTGCGCGCGGACGCGGTGGGCGGCGTCTACTACTCGTTCGAGAAGTACGGCGTCCAGGTCGAGAGTGCCGAGTTCGACGCCGGCGCCGACCCGTCCAGGAACAACCCGCCGAAGCCGGCCGACCGGTCGCAGGAGGTGGCGGTCGCCACCTACAACGTGGAGAACCTGTACGACTACCGCGACGACCCGTTCGACGGCTGCGACTTCGCGGGCAACACCGGCTGCGCCGGGGTCAGCCCGCCGTTCGACTACGTGCCGAGCAGCGAGGCGGACTACCGGCAGCAGTTGGCAGCGCTCGCCGACCAGATCGTCAAGGACCTGCACGCCCCGGACCTGATCCTGGTGCAGGAAGCCGAGGACCAGGACATCTGCACGGTCGCCGGCACTGCGCTGAGCTGCGGCGACACCAACGACGCGGACGGTGCGCCGGACAGCATCCAGGAGTTGGCGCTCACCGTCGCGGCCACCGGCGGGCCGGCGTACGCCGCCGCCTATGACCGGACCGGCGCGGACGCCCGCGGCATCACCGCCGCCTTCCTCTACCGCACGGACCGGTTGTCGCTGGCCGCCGCGACGGCGACCGACCCGCTGCTGGGCTCGGCACCAACGGTGCAGTACCGCTCGGCGGGGTTGCCGACCAACGCCGACGTGCAGAACCCGAAGGCCCTCAACGCGGTGCTGCCGTCGGACGTGGACACCTCGACCGGCAAGGACGGGAACAACGTCTTCACCCGTGCTCCCCAGCTGGGCAGGTTCAGCGTGGCCGCCTCGCCCGGCTCGTCGGAGCGGTTCACCCTGTACGCGCTCAGCAACCACTACTCCTCCGGCCCGGACAGTCGGGTCGGGCAGCGGCGGGAGCAGGCCCGCTACGGCGCGGCGATCGTCACCGCGATCGAGGCGGCCGACCAGACGGCCCGGGTGGTCTACGGCGGGGACCTCAACGTCTTCCCCCGACCGGACGATCCGTTGCCCTTCGGGCACCAGCAGCTCAGCGCCACCGCCGACCAGCCCACGCCGTCGGACCAGCTCGCCCCGCTGTACGAGGCCGGCCTGCACAACCTGTGGGACACCCTGGTCGCGGAGGTGCCGTCGTCGGCCTACTCGTACAGCTTCGAGGGGCAGGCGCAGACGCTCGACCACCTCTTCGTCAACGACGCGCTTCACGACGACCTGGTGCAGGTGCGGGCGGCACACGTCAACGCCGACTGGCCGGCGGAGTTCACCGGCGACGGGTCGCGGGGTTCCAGCGACCACGACCCGCAGGTGGCCCGGTTCCGGTCCCGGGCGTCGCTGACCGTCGCCGACACGTCGGTGGTCGAGGGCAATCAGGGCACCCGGCAGCTCACCTTCACCGCCACCGTGTCCCGGCCGCTGTCTCAGCCGGTGCTGTTCTGCGCCGCCACCGTGGGCGTCACCGCGCAGGTCGGCGCGGACTTCGACGCGTACGCCGGTTGCAAGGTGTTGGCGGCCGGGCAGACGTCTGTGGTGTTCCCGGTGTCGGTGCGCGGTGACCGCAAGCGGGAGTCGGACGAGAAGCTGACGTTGCTGGTGGCCGGCGTACCCGGTCTCCGGCTGGCTGATCCGCTCGCGGTCGGCACGATCACCGACGACGACTGACGTCGCGCGGTTCGGCGAGAGGCCCGTCGACCCGTACCGGGTCGGCGGGCCTCTCGCGTGCCGGGCTCACGTGTCGCGGGTCAGAGCACTCCGCGGGGCGGCCAGGGCGGCGGGGGCAGGTGCCGGTTCTGCGCCACTCGCACCTCCCACTGGCTGCGCCGCCGCATCGCGTCCCGAACCTCCCGATTGCGGTAGAACGTCTCCGGTGGGCGGGCCAGCCCGTAGATGTCCGCCCACCACTCGCCCGGCTCAGGGTCGAGGATGGTGTCCAGGTGCGACGGGTAGCGACGCTCCGCGCCGTTGAGCGTGTCCTGCCAGTCGCGCATCGGTTTCAGCACCCGGCCGAACTCGTCCACCACGGCCAGCCGGCAGCCCACGACTCCGATGATGCGCCGGAGCAGGACGATGCTCGGCACCATGCGGCCGGCCTCGATCCTGCCGATGGTGGCGTGGTGCACGCCCGCCCAGCGGGCCAGCTCACGTTGGCTCAGGTCGGCGCGGCGCCGGACCGCACGGACGATGCCGGCGGCCGGCCACGGCGCATCGGACGGCTCGGTGATCAGGACCGGCTCGGTGGGGGAATCACTCACGCCGTCACCGTCCCGCCTGGTGCGGCTGGCCGCAATCCCGGACGTCTCAGCTGTGGACAACTCGCCGACCTGTGGATAACTCCCACGGCCGCCGGATGACTGTCCGTAGTTTGAGCGCCGGCATACGCCGCCGTCGCACCGAGTAATGGGATTTCACGCCGCCCGGCCGGGTCGCCCGCCTCTGAACGCGCCCACCCCTCGCTCGACCAGGGAAACTCCGAACCCCGGAGACCCGGCACCCAACACCCTCACCGCCCCCTTTGCTCTGCAGTTCGATATGCACCAGTAACGGACGGTAGGTGTCGCCGTCATGGGTGCACAGCAAAGGGTGGGAGGAGGGTGTTGGGTGCTGGGCGGATGGTTACGGTGCGCAAGCAAGCGTGACCTACGCTCCGCGAGACGGTGTGGCCAGTCGGCCGTCAGTTGGCCGTTCGGGCTACGCCTGCTTCGCCATAGCGCCTTGATTCACTCGGGTTCGCCGAAAACGCGGTATCCGAGCGCGGGGATACCGCCAGATCGGCGAACCCGAGTGGATCGAGCCCGGTTCGGCAGGACCTACCGCCGCTGCCGCCTGCGAGCCCCGGCCACGACGCGGTCAGGACGCGACAGGACGTGCGCGAGGCCGCGCGGTCCTGCGCGCTGCGAGGCGGCGTAACCAGCAGGGGCAGGCAGGCCCAGGGCTCGGCAGGCCCCGGTCAGTAGGCCCCGGGTCAGTAGCGGTCGCGGAGCAGGTTGGCGGCCTCGACCGCCCAGTAGGTCAGGATGACCTGCGCGCCAGCCCGCTTGATCGAGGTGAGCGTCTCCAGCATCACCCGCTCCCGGTCGATCCAGCCGTTCGCGGCGGCAGCCTCGACCATCGCGTACTCACCGGAGACCTGGTAGGCGGCGACCGGGACGTCCACGGCGGCCCGCACCGCCGACACCACGTCGAGGTACGGCAGCGCCGGCTTGACCATCACCAGGTCGGCACCCTCGGCGACGTCGAGCGCGACCTCGCGCAGCGACTCCCGCAGGTTGGCCGGGTCCTGCTGGTAGGTGCGCCGGTCGCCCTCCAGCGCCGACTCCACCGCCTCCCGGAACGGGCCGTAGAACGCGGAAGCGTACTTGGCGGCGTACGCCAGCACCGCCACATCCTGGTGCCCGGCGGCGTCGAGCGCCCGGCGGACCACACCGACCTGGCCGTCCATCATCCCGGACGGCCCGACCATGCCGACCCCGGCGGCGGCCTGGGCCACCGCCATCTCGGCGTACGCGGCGAGGGTCGAGTCGTTGTCGACCTCGCCGTCGGGGGTGAGCAGCCCGCAGTGCCCGTGCGAGGTGAACTCGTCCAGGCACAGGTCGCTCATCACCACGGTGGCGTCACCCACCTCGGCCACCACGTCGCGGATCGCCACGTTGAGGATGCCGTTCGGGTCGATGCCGCCGGAGCCGGTCGGGTCCCGCTGCTCCGGCACGCCGAAGAGCATGATCCCGCCGACACCGGCCTGGACGGCCTCGACCGCGGCCTTGCGCAGCGAGTCCCGGGAGTGCTGGAGCACTCCCGGGAGCGACCCGATCGCCCGGGGCTCGCTCAGCCCTTCCTTGACGAACATCGGCACGATCAGCTCGGCCGGGTCGACCCGGGTCTCGGAGACCAACCGACGGATCGCCGGGGTGCGGCGCAGCCGGCGGGGCCGGATCTCGGGGTACGACATGGAAGGGCCTCCTCGAACGACTACCGGAAGCGCAGGGCGGTCGGACCCTGCACCTTCGAGCCGCGGCGCTGCTTGGCCGGCATGGCGGCCAGCTTCTCGCGCAACTCGACGGCGTAGGCGGCGAGCGCCTCCACCAGGTCGGGCACCGAGGCGTGCGGCGGCTGGACGTCGACCCGGAGGCCGAACTCCGTCGCGGTCTCCGCCGTCTTGGGCCCGATGACGGCAACAACGGTGCGGGCGTGCGGCTTCCCGGCGATGCCGACCAGGTTCCGAACGGTGGAGGACGAGGTGAAGAGCACCGCGTCGAACCCGCCCGACTTGATCGCGTCCCGGATCTCGGCGGGCGGCGGCGCGGCGCGCACCGTCCGGTACGCGGTCACGTCGTCGACCTCCCAGCCGCGCTCGGTGAGCCCGGCGGCGAGCGTCTCGGTGGCGATGTCGGCGCGCGGCAGCAGCACGCGGCCCACCGGGTCGAGGATCTCGTCGTGCGGGGAGAACTCGGCCAGCAGCCCCTCGGAGGACTGGTCCCCGGCGGGGATCAGTTCCGGCTGGATGCCGAACGCGCGGACCGCGTCCGCCGTGGCCTCACCGATGCAGGCGATCTTGACGCCACCGAAGTGCCGGGCGTCCAGGCCGTGCTCGGCGAACTTCTCCCAGACCGCCCGGACCGCGTTGACCGACGTGAAGATCACCCAGGCGTACCGGCCGTCGACCAGGCCCTTGACGGCCCGCTCCATCTGCGCCGGAGTACGCGGCGGCTCGACCGCGATGGTCGGCACCTCGCACGGGATCGCCCCGTACGCGCGGAGTCGGGCGCTCATCGCACCGGCCTGCTCCTTGGTGCGGGGGACGAGCACCTTCCAGCCGTACAGCGGGCGGTTCTCCCACCAGCTCAGCTTGTCGCGCTGACCCACGCCGACACCGACGGTGAGCACCACCCGGCCGGTGAAGCCGAGCGCGGCGGCCACGAAGCTGTCCACTGTCGACGTGGTCGTGTACTGGGTCTCGCCGGTGCCGTCGCCGGTCACGCCGACACCGGTGGTGCCGTCGACCCCGGCGGCGAGCAGCCCGTCCCGGACGGCGGCGAGATCGCCGGCGTCCACGGCGAGCGCGAGCGAACCCCGGCCGACGGCCGTGGCGAGCGCCTCGAAGTCCAGTGCGCTGACGTCCTCGACGTCGGCAGCCGTACGCACACCCGGCAGCGGAACACCGGCGTAGGTGGCCACACCCTCGGCCTGGCCGACGCCGGGCACCACCTCGAAGTGGGCGGCGGTGCGGGCCACCGCCTGCACCTCCTTGACCACCGAGTCGTGGCCGAACGGGTCACCAGCGACCAGGTGCACCGCGTTCAACCCGGAACGGGCCGCGGAGATCAGCACCTTCGCCACGTCCCCCGGCGCGCCTTCGGCGGGGGTGAACTCGGCGTCGTCCCTGGCTTCGGCGCGTACGACGGCGAGCAACGACTCCGGGACACCCCGGTCGTAGATCACCTGGTCGGCGTCGACCAGGGCGTCGTGCGCCCGGCGGGTCAGCAGGCCCGGGTCACCGGGGCCAGCCCCGACGAACGCGATACGGCCGACGGGCTTACGGGTGCGGGTCATTCTGTGCTCCCAAATTGCTGGGTCCCCGGGCCGGTGTGTCCTTCGTGGCCGAGGATCGAGTCGGCGCCGAGGTCGAGGAGTTCGGCGGCGAGTGCCTTACCGATCTCCGCCGCGTCGGCGGGCGTTCCGGTGCGGGACAGCCGGAGGTCACGAGTGCCGTCCGGGCTGATCACCGCCCCGCGCAGGTAGATCTCATCGCCGGTCTCGCCTTCGGCGAGCTCGGCATAGGCGGCGACGGGTGCGCTGCACCCGGCCTCCAGGGTTGCCAGAAACGCGCGTTCCGCGGTGACCGCGGCACGCGACGGTGCGTGGTCGAGCACCGCGAGCAGCTCGACCAGGTTCTGGTCGTCGGCCCGGCACTCCACAGCGAGCGCCCCCTGGGCGGGGGCGGGCAGCATGAGCATCGGGTCCAGCGATTCGGTGATCACGTCGAGCCGGCCGAGTCGGGCCAGCCCGGCCCGGGCCAGGACGACAGCGTCGAGGTCGGCGTCGGGGCCGAGCACCCGCGCCAGTCGGGTGTCCACGTTGCCGCGGATCGGGGTGACCTCCAGTTGCAGGCCGAGGGCGTGCAACTGGGCGATCCGGCGCAGCGCGCCGGTGCCGACGGTGGCCCCGGGCGGCAGCTCGGCGAGCGTCCGACCGCCGCGGGCGACCAGCGCGTCGCGCGGGTCCTGCCGGGCCGGCACCGCCGCGATGTGCAGCCCGCCGTCGGCAGCCGTGGGCAGATCCTTGTAGGAGTGCACAGCGAAGTCGATCGTCCTGGCGGCCAGGGCGTCGCGCAGCGCGGAGACGAACACCCCGACGCCGAGCCGGTGCACCGGCGCGGTGGAGCGGTCGCCCGCCGTGACGACCTCGACCAGCTCGACGGGACGGCCGGTGGCGGCGGTCAACGCTTCGGCGATCTGGCCCGACTGGGCCATCGCCAGGGCGCTGCCCCGGGTGCCGAGGCGCAGGGGGGCGGTCATCGCGCACCTCCGGTGGGCGGGGTCGGCTCGGCGGTGTCGACCCGGGGCATCGGGTCGGTGCCGGGCAACGGCAGGCCGGGGTCGGGCGTGAGCACGTCCGGAACGGTGTCCACCGGCGAGGTCTGCGGGACCTCCAGGTCGAACAGTTCGCGCAGCAGGGCCGCGTACTGGTCGCCGCCGGGCTCGGCAGCCAACTGCCGGACCTTGACGGTGGGTTGGTGCAGCAGCCGCTGTACGACCCGGTGCACGGTGCGGGCGACCTCGGCTCGCAGGTCGTCCCCGAGGTCGGGGCGACGCTGGGCGAGTCGGCGCAGCTCGGCGGTGACGACGTCGTCGGCGCGACCGCGCAGCGCGGCCACCGTGGGTGCCACGTCGGCACCGCGCAGCCAGGTGAGGAAGCCCTCCACCTCGCTCAGCACGATCCGTTCGACGGCGGCGGCGTCGGCGGCGGCCGGACCGTCGGCGAGCAGTGCCGCCATCCGGTCGATGTCGATCACCTCGACGCCGGGCAGCTCGGCGACGCCCTCCTCGACGTCGCGCGGTACGGCCAGGTCGAGCAGGACCAGCGGGCCCCGGGCCGGGTCCCGTTCGGCCAGCGCGGCGCTGACCAACGTACGGGTGAGGACCGGTTCGGTGGACGCGGTGGCGGCCACTACGATGTCCACTGTGGAGAGGGTGTCGGCCAGCTCGGTCATCGGCGCGGCACTCGCCCCGTACGACTCGGCGAGCCGGACGGCCCGGTCGGCGCCCCGGTTGCTGACGGTGAGCGGCCCGGCGCCCAGTCGGGACAGCGTGGCCACTCCGAGCGAGCCCATCGCGCCGGCGCCGACCACCAGGGCCGGGCGGCCGACGAGGTCGCCGTCGAGGTATCCGGCGGCCAACTCCAGCGCGGCGGTGACGACGCTCTGGCCGGCCCGGTCGATGCCGGTCTCGGCGTGGGCCCGCTTGCCGACCCGCAGCGCCTGCTGCATCAGCTCGTGCAGCAGCCGGCCGGCCGAGTCGGCGCCGGTGGCCCAGTGGTACGCGTCGCGCAACTGCCCGAGGATCTGCGCCTCGCCGACGACCATCGAGTCCAGGCCGGTGGCGACCCGGAAGACGTGGTCCACGGCGGCGGTGTCGTAGTGCACGTACAGGTGGCTGGCGAGCGCCGCCGGCGGGCTGCCGGCCTGGTCGGCCAGGACGGCGCAGACGTCGCCGAGCCCGCCGTGGAAACCGGACACGGCGGCGTACACCTCCACCCGGTTGCAGGTGGAGACGATCACCGCCTCGGAGACGTACGGCTGGGCGATCAGGCGGTCCAGGGTGCGGGTCAGGTCGGCGGGGGGCACGGCCAGCTGCTCCAGCGTGGCGACCGGGGCGGTCCGGTAGGACGCGCCGACGACGAGCAGTTTCACGTGCCGATCGCCTCCTGGGTGTCGGGGGCCGCGAACCCGCCCGGCAGGGCGGTGAAAGCGGACCCGCCGGCGGCGGGCAGCGCGGTCAGCGATGCCTTGCGGTGCTCGTGGAAGGACAGAATCTGCAGCTCGATGGCGAGGTCGACCTTGCGCACGTCGACCCCCTCCGGAACCGAGAGTACGCACGGCGCGAAGTTGAGGATGCTCGTCACGCCCACGGCGACCAGTTGGTCGGCGACCTGCTGGGCGGCGGCGGCCGGGGTGGCGATCACGCCGATCGCGAGGGATTCCTCCGCGGCGACGGTGGGCAGGTCGTCGACATGCCGGACGACCAGGCCGTTGATCTCCTCGCCGACGCGGGAGGGATCGGCGTCGAGCAGTGCGGCGATCCGGAAGCCTCGGCTGGCGAAGCCGTCGTAGCCGGCCAGGGCGTGACCGAGATTACCCACGCCGACCAGGGCGACAGCCCGTCGCTGGGTGAGCCCGAGCACATACTCGATCTGCTCGATCAGGAGCGCGACGTCGTAGCCGACTCCCCTGGTGCCGTACGAGCCGAGGTGGGAGAGGTCCTTGCGGAGCTTCGCGGAGTTGACCCCGGCGGCGGCGGAGAGACCCTCGCTGGAGACTGTCTCGTGCCCGCCATCGGCGAGGTTGTGCAGCGCGCGCAGGTATTCCGGGAGCCGAGCGACGGTCGCCTCGGGCAGGTCCGGGAGCGCTGGTACGGCACCGGCGCGGCCGGGCGCGCCTGGGTGACGGTGCTGACTCATGAGACTCCGTGCGGTGCGATCCTCGGCCAACTCCGCTGGTCGGCCGCTTATGGACTCCCGCTGGCGACCGAGGTTGCCGGCTGTGCTAGCAGGGCGCGTCGGAGTCACAGCGTAGGCGCTTGTGAAGACGTGCACAAATCGCGATCTTGCCGCTGCGTCACGCAACTTCACCAGCACCTCCATTCCGCAAGATCGATCCGGCGGGTCCGCCCGCGCGCCGCCCGGGCGATTATTGCTCAATCCCGACTTCTCTGACCAATCCCGCGCCGACCCGGATCCGGGCCCTTCCGGCGGTGGTAGGGGCAGCACTACGACGGAGAGGCGGGGTTTCGGGATGGGGGCGGCGTGTTCCGCTGCCTAGCCTTCTGACATGACCACCGTTGCCGCCACCAGCGCCCGGCCGCCGCTGGCACCGAGCATCCCTCGCCAGCTCCTCGTCGACTCCGGTTACGTGCTGCTCGGCCTGCCCCTGGGGCTGGCCAGCTTCGTCGTCCTCGTCGTCGGCCTCTCGGTGAGCATCGGCCTGGTCGTCACCGTGATCGGCATCCCGATCCTCAGCGGCACCCTGTACACCGCCCGTGGCCTGGCCGACATCGAGCGGCTGCGGATGGCCGCGGTGCTCCGGCAGCCCCGGATCCGGCCGAACTACCGGATGCCCGAGGCGGGCGCGAACGCCTGGCGCCGGATCTTCGTGCCGATCCGGGACGCCCAGTCGTGGCTCGACCTGGCGCACGGCATCCTGCGGCTGGTCGCAGGGGTGGGCACCTTCGTGGTGACCACGGTCTGGTGGGCCGCCGCGATCGCCGGCTCCCTCTACTGGGCCTACGACTGGGCCATTCCCCACCCGTCCGGGGAGGGCGACCAGGATCTGGCCCAACTGCTCGGCCTGGGGGACTCGACCACCGCCCGGATCGGCCTGCACACCGCGCTCGGGGTGTTCTTCCTGATCACCCTGCCGATCGTGGTCCGGGGCTGCGCGCTGCTCCAGGCCAGCTTCGCCAAGGCCATGCTGACCGGGGTGGCCGAGATGCGGGACCGGATCACGGTGCTGGAGGAGCAGAAGCGGGCCGCCGTGTCCGCCGAGGCGTCCGCGCTGCGCCGGTTGGAACGCGACATCCACGACGGCCCCCAGCAGCGACTGGTCCGGCTGGCGATGGACCTCAGCCGGGCCCGGATGCAGCTCGACTCCGACCCGGAGGCGGCCGGCCGGACCATCGACGAGGCGGTCAACCAGACCCGGGACACGCTGGCCGAGCTGCGGGCGCTGTCCCGGGGCATCGCCCCACCGATCCTGGTCGACAGGGGCCTGCCCAGCGCCCTGGCCGCCATCGCCGCCCGCGGGCTGATCCCGATCGAGTTGCAGGTGGATCCGCAGCTCGGCACCCCGGCCGGGCGGCTCGACCCGGCGGTGGAGAACACCGCGTACTTCGTGGTGGCCGAGGCGCTGACGAACGTCGCCAAGCACGCCCGGGCCACCGAGGCCACGGTGGCCGTCGCCCGGCACGGCGCCCACCTCGAGGTGCGGGTGGGCGACGACGGGCAGGGCGGCGCACACCTCGCCAAGGGTCACGGTCTCGCCGGGATCGCCGATCGGGTACGGGCGGCCGGCGGTGAGCTGACCGTGGTCAGCCCGAGCGGCGGCCCCACCGAGGTCCGCGCCGACCTGCCGCTGTGAACCCACCGAGAGGCGGCCCCGACGTGGTAGACAACACAGCCATGCGCATCGTGATCGCCGACGACGCCGTCCTGCTCCGCGAAGGGCTGGTCCGGCTGCTGACCGAGAGCGGACACCAGGTGGTGGCCGCCGTCGGGGACGGCGACGCGCTGGTCGGTGCGGTGGTGGAGCATCAGCCCGACGTGTCGATCGTCGACGTCCGGATGCCGCCGTCACACACCGACGAGGGGCTGCGGGCGGCGGTGGAGGCCCGCCGGCTGGTGCCGCGTACCCCGATCCTGGTGCTCTCCCAGTACGTCGAGGTCTCGTACGCCGATGATCTGCTCGCCACCACCGGCGGCTCCGGTGGTGGGATCGGCTACCTGCTCAAGGACCGGGTGGCCGCGATCGACGAGTTCCTGGACGCGTTGCGCAGGGTGGCGGCCGGCGGCACGGTGCTCGACCCGGAGGTGGTGGGTCAGCTCTTCGCCCGACGTCGCCGGGACGACCCGCTGCGCGAGCTGACCCCCCGCGAACGCGAGGTGCTCGCCCTCATGGCCGAGGGGCGCTCGAACACCGCCATCGCGCGTGCCCTGGTGGTCAGCGACGGGGCGGTGGAGAAGCACGTGCGCAACATCTTCACCAAGCTCACCCTGCCACCGGACACCGAGCAGCACCGTCGGGTGCTGGCCGTCCTCACCTATCTGCGGAACTGACCTGCCGGGCCAGGGTCACCGCGTCGGTGAGGGTGTCGGCCACCGGGTGACCGGAGGCGCGCAGCCGGGCCGGGTCGGTGAACCCGCCGGTGTAGAGGACCGCCCGGCCGCCCACGGCGGTCGCCGCGTCCGCGTCGTCGATGGAGTCACCGATCAGCACCACCGAGGTGCCGTCCAGGCCCAGCTCGGCCAGGTGCAGTTTGAGCGACTCGGCCTTACGGTCGCCGCCGACCGTGGCCCGCAGGCCGTCGACCCGGGTGAAGTGGCCGGTCAACCCGTACGTGTGCACGGCCGGCACCAGCTCCTCGTGGAACCACATGGAGAGCAGACTCTGGCTGCCGGGCCACGCGGCCATCGCCGCGCGCGCGTCGGCGGCCAGCTCACAGGTCGTCAGGCCGGTGCGGTACGCGTCGTGGAAGATCCGGTCGAGTCGGCCGAACTCGTCGGCGTCCACGGCCTGCCCGAGCACCTCGGCGTAGTACTCGGCGATCGGCCGGCGGAACCGCACCCGGTGCTCGTCAGGGGTGACCGTCGGCCCGCCGAGGCTGGCGAACACGACGTTGGTGGCGGACACCACCAGGCTGAGGTCGTTGAGCAGGGTGCCGTTCCAGTCCCAGACGAGATGCGGGTGCGCGGTGGTCATCAGAGCACCCTAGGCCCCGTTTCAGAGCTGCGGCGTGGTCAGGTCCCGCAGCAGCCGGTCCTCCTCGACCCGCCAGTAACCGTGCTCCTTGCCGTCCAGCATCACCACCGGCAGCCGGTCCCCGTACTCCCGTTCCAGGCCGTCGTCACCGGTGACGTCCCACTCGACCCACTTGTCGCCGGTGACCGCCACCACCCGGTCGAGCGCCGCCTTGGCGTCGTCGCACAGGTGGCAGCCGGGTCGGGTGATCAGGGCGAGCCGGGCGTCAGTGGCCATCGGGTACCTCCGTGCGGGTGTCGGCGGGTGCGGGCCGGCCGGCCGGGGCCGCCGACCGGAGATCAGTCTTGCGTACCTTGCCGATCGCCGAGTGGGGCAGGGCGTCGACGATCTCGACGGCGGTCGGGCACTTGAAGCGGGCGAGGTTCCGTGCGCAGTGCGCGAGCAGGTCGTCGCTGGTCACCGGTCGCCCCGGCTTCGGCACCACGTACGCCCGCACAGTCTCGCCGGTCCGCGGGTGCGGCACACCCAGTACCGCCGACTCGGCCACCCGGGGGTGCCCGGCGAGCACCAGCTCGACCTCGTGCGGATAGACGTTGAACCCGTTGACCAGGATCAGCTCGCCGAGCCGGTCGACCAGGAAGAGGTCCCCGTCCTCGTCGGCGTAGGCGATGTCCCCGGTGCCCCACCAGCCGTCGGCACCCGGCCCACCCCGACCGTCGGGCCAGTAGCCGTCGAAGAGGTTGGGGCCACGCACGACGATCTGCCCCGGGTCGGTGCCCGGCGTCATCTCGGAGATGTCCAGCTCGTCCGGGTCGTCGTCGGGTACGGCGACCCCGTCGCGCCAGAGGTCCGTCCCGTCGGCGCCGACCAGGCGTAACCCCACCCCGGGCAGGGGACGGCCGATCGAGCCGGCCTTGGCTACACCACCCACCAGGGTGGAGGTCAGCACCGGGGCGGTCTCGGTGAGGCCGTACCCGATGTGCACCTGATGCCCGGTGGCCTCGGTGAAGCGCGCCGCGACCGGGGGTTCCAGCGGCGCCGCGCCACAGACCGCCACCCGCACCGACGCGGTCGCCGCGCGGGCCGTGGGGGCGTCGGCCCAGGTCAGGAACATCGACGGTACGCCGACCAGCACGGTGACCCGGTGCCGGGCGATGTCGTCTAGCCCGGCGGTCGGGCCCGGCTCGTCGAGCAGCACCCCGGTCGCGCCGTTGTCGATGACCGCGCCGAGCCCCGAGTTGAGCCCGTACGCGTGGAACAGCGGCAACGCGAGCAGCACGGTGTCCGCCGGCCCGACCACCGGGGGTTCGATCCCGTCGACCTGCTGGAGGTTGGCGAGCAGCGCCCGGTGCGAGAGCATCGCGCCCCTGGGCCGCCCCTCGGTGCCGGAGGTGTACAGCAGTACGGCCAGGTCGGTGCCGCCTCGGCGCGGGCGGGCCGGGCCGGGCGAGTCGGCTGTCGGCGGCGTGCCGTGCACGGCGACGAGCGCGGGCAGCTCGGCGGTCAGGTCGGCGACGAGGCTTCGGACCCGGTCGGTGGCGACGAGCACCGACGCGCCGGAGTCGGACAACACGTGCCGCAGTTCCGGTGCGGTGAACCCGGGGTTGACCGGCACGGCGACCAGGCCCGCGCGCAGGGCGCCGAGCCAGGTGACCACGAAGTCGATGGTGTTCGGCAGCGCGATCGCGACGCGTGGTGGCGTACCGCCGGGGTCGGTGTGCGGGGCGACGGTGGAGAGGCCACGCGCGGCGGCGTCCACAGCGGCGTCCAGGTCGGACCAGCTGAGCGTCTGGTCGCGCCAGTGCAGCGCGGCCCGGTCGGCGCGGTCGTGTGCCGCCCGGCGGACCCGGTCGGCGAGGTTCGGCGCGGGGTGTACCGAGGCGTCCTGCACGGTGATCGAGTCTGTCACAGCGGGCGACGACGGGCCACGCCCGTCAGCTGACCGAGCGCCCGGGTGGCGACTCCGACGAGAGTCCCATCCACGGGACTGCCTGATGTGCCACCGGCGGTTCGACCGGGTCCTGCCGATGGGACGGGCGGCGGGGTCCGCAAGCGCTTCGGCACGCCGGTACGACTGCCCGACGGTGCGGGCCGACCGAACGTCCGGCATGCCCTCCGATCAGGTGATCCATCGTGGATCAGCGCGCCAGCGGAAAGTCAAACGCACACGACGGACAACCGGTCCGGCATTGGTGCGACGGAGCGGGAAATACTTCCGCCTTGTGTAACGGACTTGCCACGCGCGGGTGACGTTGGCCCTATCATCACTCGGGTCGGGTCACCCCATTTGCCGTGAGTCGACACCCCTCAGCCCGAGGAGGCCCCCGTGCCTGTGAGCGCATTGGACCAGCACCTCCAGGGGAATTGCCGTCCGCCGGCAACCCCCGCGACCGTTCTGCCCGACCGGGAGCCCGGTCGGCCCGTCCCGACGACCCACGGACCGACCCATCCGACGACCAACGGGGCGGGGGCAGCCCGGTGACCACCTTCGGTTACGCGGAACGCCCGCTCGGCCTGACCGGTCAGCCGGCCCGCTCCCACGTCAACGAGCGACCCACGGCCCGTTCCCCGCTGGACGATCCACACGGCACCGCCGTGCGGGGCGACGGCGCGGCGCACCGGATCCGCAGTCGGCCCCACCCCAACGAACCCACACCGCGCCCGTCGGTGCCCGGCGGCAACACGAAGACGCCCGGGGGTCGGGTCGGCGTACCCTCCCGGCCGTTGCCCGCGCAGGGCCGACGGGGCAGCGACACGCCGACGGTGACCACCGACCCGGCGGCGGGCGAGACGGCGGTGATCCCGGCGGTGCCGGCGGAGACCGCGGTGATCCCGGCGGTGCCGGCCGAACCCGCGACCACCCCGACCGGGTTCCCGAGCCGCCCCGACCCGTCCGACCCGGCCACCGAGGTCTGGACGCTGATCGAGCGGGCCCAGGCCGGCGACTCCGAGGCGTTCGGCCTGATCTACGACCGGTACGTGGACACCGTCTTCCGGTTCGTCTACTTCCGGGTCGGCAACCGCCAACTCGCCGAGGACCTCACCTCGGACACCTTCCTGCGCGCGCTCAAACGGATCGGCAGCTTCACCTGGCAGGGCCGAGACCTCGGCGCCTGGCTGGTGACGATCGCCCGCAACCTGGTGGCGGACCACTTCAAGTCGGGTCGGTACCGGCTGGAGGTGACCACCGGCGACGTGCTCGACGCCGACCGGGAGGACCGGGGCCCCGAGGGCAGCCCGGAGGCCGCGGTGGTGGAGCACATCACCAACGTCGCGCTGCTCACCGCCGTGAAGCAACTCAACCCGGAGCAGCAGGAGTGCATCGTTCTCCGCTTCCTCCAGGGCTTCTCCGTCGCCGAGACGGCCCGCGCCATGGGCAAGAACGAGGGCGCCATCAAGGCCCTCCAGTACCGGGCCGTCCGCGCCCTGGCCCGACTCCTCCCGGACGGCTTCCAACCGTAGATTGTTTCGAGAAACCGATGGATGTCGATCAACGTCTGCCCAGCTCAGAGCCGGTGCAGTCCGGTGACAACCATCACTTTGTGTAATTTCCGCCCCGCCTGGCCCGTAACCCGTGCCCGGTCCGCCGCGTTTCTCCGGGTGCGACCGGTGGAGGTCCCGGCAGGCCCGGGCACCGAGGTCCCACCGGTACGCCGGCGGCACCTCACCTCCGTGGTGTCACACTGCCGCCCGGTCGTTGGCAACGACGGCGGCCGACCGGCCGTGACCAGCGAGAGGAGATGCCTGCGGTGGACGACATCCTCTTCTCCCGCCGGCGCGCCGACCGCTTCGCGCAGCTTCTCGACGAGGCCAACGGCGCTCGGCGGCACCACGTGCGATCGCGGATGGACACCGGACTCGCCCCCCTCGTGGCGGTGGGCCAGCGTCTCAGCGCCGATCCCCCGGCTGTCGAGGTGAACCCCGAGTTCCGGACTGGCCTGCGGGCGATGCTGCTCGCGACGGCCGAACGGGAAGGGCTGGGCACCGCACCGGCGGCCGGCGAACCGGCCACCACCACGACCCGTGGGCGGCTGCTACCGGCGGTCACCGCGCGGCGGGCCCGCGCCCGGGGCGCGATCCTGGTCGGCGTCGCCGCCGGCGCCATCGCCGTCTCCGGCATCTCCGCCGCCAGCGAGAACGCGGTGCCCGGCGACGCGCTCTACGGCATGAAGCGCTCGACCGAACGCGCCCAGCTCGCCCTGGCCAGCTCGGACATCAGCCGCGGCCAGCTCTTCCTCGACTTCGCCCGGACCAGGCTCGGCGAAGCCGCCAAACTGCGCGGCGACCGGATCGGCTACAGCGCGGTCCTGGACGACATGGACGCCGACACCCGGCAGGGCGTACGCCTGCTCACCTCCGCCGCGGTGCAGCGGGCCGAGCCGGGCAGCCTGGACACCCTCAACACCTTCGTCGCCGGTCAACGTCGCGCGGTGAGCAGCCTGCTCGACGGGAGCACCCGCGCCGACCGCGAACGCACCCAGCGGTCGCTGCTCCTCCTGAACGACATCCGGGAACGTTCGGACTCGCTGCGCGCGGCGATCGCCTGCGGCCTCCCGGCCCCGACCCCCAGCGACGCCCTCGGGCCCGCCCCGAAGGCCTGCCCCGGATCCCGCTGATCCCTATACCGCACGTGCGACCGGCCGCGCCACAGTTCGTTGTGTGCCCGGCCGGTCGACCGTCTGCGGCGGATACCCTCGCTGGGAGGCATCCGTCGTACCGGTGAGGAAGGGAGTCGCGTGGCGCGCAGCCGTAAGGTGACGGTCAGCACCGACGCCGAGGGACACACTGCGGGCTGGGCGGAGACCGACCTGGCCCCGGCCACCGCACCGGACACGACGGCCGCGGCGTTCTTCGACGTGGACAACACGATGATGCAGGGCGCGTCGATCTACTGGTTCGCCCGTGGGCTCGCCTCCCGCAACTACCTCACCACCGGTGACCTGGCCCGATTCGCCTGGCAGCAACTCCGGTTCCGGCTGCTCGCCCGGGAGCACGCAGGTGACATGTCACTCGCCAAGGAGGCCGCGCTGGCCTTCGTGCAGGGCTGGCGGGTCGACGAGGTGGAGCACCTCGCGGAGGAGATCTTCGACGAGACGATGGCTCCCCGGATCTGGGCCGGCACCCACCAACTCGCACAACGTCACCTGGACGCCGGCCAGCGGGTGTGGCTGGTCAGCGCCGCCCCGGTGGAGATCGGCCGGGTGATCGCCGCCAGGCTCGGTCTCACCGGTGCCATCGGCACGGTGGCCGAGGTGCGGGACGGGGCGTACACCGGGCGGTTGGTGGGTGACCTGATGCACGGGCCGGCGAAGGCCGAGGCGGTCACCCAGCTCGCCGCGGTGGAAGGGCTCGACCTGACCCGCTGCGCCGCCTACAGCGACTCCGCCAACGACCTGCCGCTGCTCTCCGCGGTGGGCAGGGCGGTGGCCGTCAACCCGGACGGCAGCCTGCTGCGGCAGGCCCGCCGGCACGGTTGGGAGGTGCGGGACTTCCGCACCGGCCGCCGGGCGGTGAAGATCGCGGTGCCGTCGACAGCAGCAGCCGGGTTGGTCGCCGGGGCGGTCACCGCCGGCCTGGCCCTCCAGCGACGCCGTCGCGCCGGCTGACGCCCGCCACGCCGCCGCGCCCGCTCAGGGGCCGAACGGGTCGGGCCGTCGCTCCAGCAGCGTGTGCACGGTCTGCTGGATGGTCTCCCGCACCTGGTCGGCGAGGTTGAACACCACCAGCGGGTCGTCCGCCGAATCGGTCAGGTGGGCGGTCGGGATCGGCGGGCAGAACTCGATCAGCCACTTGCTCGGCAGCGGCACCACACCCAACGGCCCGAGCCAGGGGAAGGTCGGCGTGACCGGGAAGTACGGAAGCTTGAGCAGCCGCGCCAGCGGCTTGATGTCGGCGAGCATCGGGTAGATCTCCTCGCCACCCACGATGGCGACCGGCACGATCGGCGTGCCGGTGCGCAGCGCCGCCGAGACGAAACCGCCCCGCCCGAACCGTTGCAGCTTGTACCGGTCGGCGTAGAGCTTGCCGATCCCCTTGAAGCCCTCGGGGAACACGCCGACCAGGTCACCCGCGCCGAGCAGCCGCTCCGCGTCCGGGTTGCAGGCCACCGTGCCGCCGGTCTTGCGGGCGATCTCCGAGACCACCGGCATCCGGAAGACCAGGTCGGCGCCGAGCAGCCGCAGGTAGCGGTGCGCGGGATGCTTGTCGTGCAGCGCCGCCGAGAGGATCAACGCGTCCAGCGCCACCGTCCCCGAGTGGTTGCCGACCACCAGGGCGGGCCCGTCCACCGGCACATGCTCGACACCACTGACCTCGGTGCGGAACCAGTCCCGGTAGAGCAGCCGCAGCAGCGGGTGGAAGACCGCGTCGGTCAACTCCGAGTCGAAGCCGAACTCGTCGACCTCGTAGTCACCGGACAGCCGTCGGCGCAGGAACGCCAGACCGTTCGCCACCTTGCGGTCCCAGTGGTCCCCCGGCCGATCCGCCACGGCCGGTGCGGTGCCGCCCGGCGACCCGGCTCCCGCCGGACTGCCCGACTCCGCGACGGGTTCGTCGGTGGCGGCGGTGTCGACCTCGTCGACGGGCGGCATCGGGGGCGGCGCGAGCCGCGCGACCGGCCGATGCCCGTTCCGCCGCGCCGGCTCCGCGTCCGGCGCGGGCGACTGCTGCGGTACGTCGAAACGCCCGACCCCCTGCGGGTCACGCCCCTCCGCCGGCCCCGTCACGGTGCCCCCTCGGTTCGCGACTGGGGGGCTCGCAAACCCGGCTCACTCCTCGCGCTCACGGCCTGCGCTCCGTTACGGCTGCGCGGACCTGCCGGATGCCGTCCCGGACGAGCTTCTCGGCGACTGCCAACTGGTCCCGGGTGACCACCACACCACCGTGGTGGGCGCGGATGAAGTCTGCGAACGCTTCGGCTGTGGAGCGCGGCGTGAAGCCGTACTCCTGCTCCAGCCGGCTGGTGTCGACCACCCGGCCGTGCACGAAGAGGTCGACCTGGTCCAGGCCGTAACGGCCGAAGCCCATGGTGCGGGCCAGTGCTGCGGCACCGGACAGACCCGGTTCGAGCACCGGCACAGCCACCCGACCGGCCCGGCGGATCGCCTGCGACAGCGACAGCACCCCCGGACCGGCGACGTTGTAGGTGCCGGGATGGTCCTCGACGATCGACCGGTGCAGCACCTCCAACGCGTCGTCGAAGTGCAGGAACTGCAGGCGGGGGTCCCGGCCGAAGACGGTCGGCACGAACGGTTGCGCGAAGTAGCGGGTCAACGTGGTGTCGGCGGTCGAACCGATGAACGGCGCGAAGCGCAGCACCGTGGCGGTGACGTCGGGCCGGCGGCGGCGGAAGCCGCGAACGTACCCCTCGAGGTCGAGAATGTCGCGGCCGAAACCGCCGCGCGGCACCTCGCGTGGTTCGGTCTCCTCGGTGAAGACCGCCGGGTCCCGGAACGAGACCCCGTACGCGGCGGTCGACGAACGGACCACGAGCTTGCGCAGCCGGGGTGCCCGTTGGCAGGCGGCCAGCAGGTGCATGGTGCCGATGACGTTCTGGTCCTTCATGGCTGGCCGACCACCGTGCTGCTGGTCGGGGGCGCTGACCAGCGCGAGGTGCACCACCGCGTCGACGTCCAGATCGGCGAGGAGGCCGCCGAGCGAGTCGCTGTCGAGGCGGATCCGTTCGACCCGGTCCAGCAGATCGGTGAACTCGGTGCCCGAGTCCGGGGCGTCCACCCCGATGACCCGTTCGATCCGGGGGTCGGCGGCCAGTCGGGCCGCCACGTGGGCGCCGAGGTAACGGCCCACCCCGGTGACGACGACGACCCCCGGCACACCTGGGGTGTTACCGGGGGTCATCTGACGCACCTACCCCGGCAGGGAGGACCGAGCCGGGACGACCACGGCCTGATCACCTGAGCCTCCGGGGATCGACAGTTAGGCAAGTGACGCCGAGCGCCGGGCATTGAGCCCGGCGGCGATCACTTGCCGAGACGGCGACGCTGGACGCGGGTCTTGCGCAGCAGCTTGCGGTGCTTCTTCTTAGCCATGCGCTTACGGCGCTTCTTGACCACCGAGCCCATACGACAGCCTTTCGATACAACGTGCGGGGCGGACCGGATGACACCACGCAGGTGGCGACGGCGACCGCTTGCGGACAACGGACCGGACCAGTCTGGGCGGCGGGGCGCACCGGTGGGGTCTCGGTCGGACTCCAGGGTAGCTGGACAGCGTCAGCCGGACCAACGCGCCCCCGTCGGAGCCGCCCTTCGCTCGCGACTGCGGGGCTCGCAAGCTCACTCCTCGCGCTCACCGATGCCGATCAGGTGGCACTCGGAGGGCGGGGCGGTGGCTCAGGCGGTCTCCTGAAAAGCACCCCGGAGATATTCGTGCACCGCATGCTCCGGCACCCGGAATGAGCGGCCGACCCGGACCGCGGTGAGCTCACCGCTGTGCACCAGGCGATAGACCGTCATCTTCGACACCCGCATGACCGTCGCCACCTCGGCAACGGTCAGGAACTTGACCTCCGACAGCCGTCCGTCGGACTGCGACCCGGCCATGGCTCACCGACCCATCCCATGCCCGGCGCGTGCCAACCCGACGGATGCTCCGGGCCGGGCCGACGACGCGCGTGTTACCAGTACGGTAGCGGGGCGGTTGTGACCGGCGCGATCCCTTCGTGCAACTGATCATGTTTCTCCTCGCCGTTCACCCGGTCCGCGCTCCCGGTCTCCGCCCACCTGGGGCCGCCGTCCGGTCTGTTCCGCCGCTGCTCACTCGGCGCGCAGCGCCACCACCGGATCGAGGCGGCCGGCGCGCTGCGCGGGAACAACCCCGAAGACGATGCCGACCACAGCTGACACGCCGAACGCGAGCGCCAGCGACCACCAGGTGATCGCGGCGGGGATCGGCGACAGGGCGTCGACCAGCAGGGCGGTCCCCACTCCCAACGCCATTCCGGTCAGCCCGCCGATCGTGGTGAGCAGCACCGCCTCCAGCAGGAACTGCACACCGATGTCGCGGGGACGCGCGCCGACCGCCTTGCGCAGACCGATCTCCCGGGTCCGTTCCCGGACGCTGACCAGCATGATGTTGGAGACACCCACGCCGCCGACGAGCAGGGAGATGCCGGCGATGGCGGCCAGTACGCCGGTGAGGACGCCGAGGATGTCGCCGAGCACACCGAGGATCTGCTGCTGGGTGACAGCGCTGAACTCGGTGTCGGGGTGGCGGCGGTTCAGCTCGGCGACGATTCGCTCGCCCAGTTCGTCGATCCGCTCCCGGTCGGGTGCCTTCACCGCGATGCCGTCCACCCGCTGGGTGCCCCAGAGTCGCTGCGCGGCGGTCACCGGCACGTGCACCTCGGCGTCCCGGTCGACGCCGAGGCTCTGCCCCAGGGGCGCGAAGACGCCGATCACCCGGAACCGCACCCCGGCCAGCGTCACCTGCTGGCCGAGCGGGTCCCGGTCGGGGAAGAGCGCCCGGGCGACCGAGTCGCCGAGCACCGCGACGCGTCGGCTGGTGTCCACGTCGGTGCCGGTGAGGTAGCGACCACGGGCCAGCGATCGGGCGAACACCGCGGGGCTGGTCTCCAGCACCCCCTGCACGGTGGTGAAGTCGGAGCGGTTGCCAGCTCGGGCGGTCGCCCCGGAGGCGACGGTGACCGCCACCCGGTCCGGGTCGCCGACCACCCGGGTGACGGCGTCCACGTCGCGCAGGGTCAGCGGCGACACCACCGGAGCGTTGCCCACCTCGATCCGGCCGGGGACGACCAGCAGCAGGTTGGAGCCGAGGCCCTCGACCTGTTGCTCGACCTTCTGTTTGGTGCCGGTGCCGATGGCCACCAGCAGGACGACCGAGGCCACCCCGATGATCACCCCGAGCATGGTGAGGGCGCTGCGAAGTCGGTTGGCGCGGAGGGCGTCCAGCGCGACCCGCCACGCCTCGGCGACCCTCATGCCGCGCCGCCCGGCCGCTCGGTGTCGGGCTGACCAGCGGCGGCGTCACGTTGCTCGACCTCGCGCGGAAGGCACCCGGTGGCTCCGGCGGCGCCACCGGAGCCACCGGGTGGGTGCCCCGGGCCGCTTCCGGACGCGGACCGGGGCTCCGCGCTGGGAGCGGGGACCAGTGTCGCAGGTCGACCGTGGTCGACGGACGGCGGTCGATCATGGGCGGAGAGCGTGTCGTCGCTGTCCGCCACCACCACCCCGTCGCGCATGGTGATCCGGCGGCGGGCACGCGCCGCGACCTCCTGGTCGTGGGTGACCATCACCAGCGCCACCCCGGACTCGGCGTTCAACCGCTCCAGCAGTTCGAGCACGGCCGCGCCGGTGACGCTGTCCAGGTTGCCGGTGGGCTCGTCGGCCAGCAGCACGGTCGGCTCGGTGACCAGCGCGCGGGCGATCGCGACCCGTTGCTGCTCGCCACCGGACATCTGGTTGGGCCGGTGGTCCAGGCGGTGCCCGAGACCGACCCGGCCGAGCACCGCCGCCGCCCGCTCCCGGCGTCGCCGGGCCGACACACCCCGGTAGACCAGCGGCAGCGCCACGTTCTCCACCGCCGACGTACGCGGTAGCAGGTGGAACGCCTGGAAGACGAAACCGATCGTCTCGTTGCGCAGGGTGGCCATCTCCGGCGGGGCCAGGGTGTTGACGTCCCGCCCCCCGATGACCAGACGGCCACCGGTGGGGCGGTCCAACCCGCCGAGGAGGTGCATGAGCGTGGACTTACCCGAGCCGGACGGGCCGACCAGGGCCACGTAGTCCCCCGGCCGCACGACCAGCGACACCCCGCGTAGCGCCTCGACGGACACCCCGTCGAGGTGGTACGTCCGGGACACGTCCAGCGCCTCGATCGCCGGCGGGGCGGCGGTCACCGCACCTCCTGGCCGTCGCGGACCTGGTCGGTGCCGCGCACCACGACCCGGTCACCGGGTTGGACACCGTTGAGGATCTGGACGAGATCGGCCCCCTGGACGCCCACCGTCACCGCCGCCCGCCCGGCCCTGCCGTCGCGGACCACCCACACCGCGTCCCGGCCGTCGGCGGAGAACACCGCCGAGGCGGGGACCGTCACCGCGTCGGCCGCCTCGCGTACCCGCAGGTGGACTATCGCGTTCATGCCGGGGCGGGGCGTGGGCGCCGGCTCGTCCTCGGCCAGCTTCCCGGCGCCCAGGGTGAGGCGCACCCGGTAGGTGACCCCGCCCTGGGCGGAGTTGGTGGGCAGCACGTCGACCGAGCGGACGGTGGCGTCGTAGCTGGCCCCGGTGACGGCGTCCAACTCGACGGTGGCGGTCACGCCGGCCTTGACCAGCAGCACGTCGGTCTCGTCCACCTCGGCGAGCAGCCCCAGCTGCCCGGTGTCGACAACGGTCAGAACCGGTGTGCCGGCGGTGACCCGACCGCCGACCGCCACCGCGTCGTCCACCCCGGCCGGCGGCCCGCCCTGACCGGAGGCCAGCGCGGACGGGTCGAGGCCGGCGGCCTGGGCGACACCGGCCTGCTCCAAGAGCCCGGCGAAACCACCGGTCGGGCTGCTGCCGGCCCGGGTGCCGCCCGGCTGCACCACACCGGCGATCGGAGCCCGCAGGGTCAACGCGTCCACTGTCGACCTCGCCAGGTCGTACCCCTGCTGGGCCTGGAGCCGCTGCGCCGCGGAGAGCGCGCCGACGGCGGAGCTCAACCCGTTGATGCCGCGTTGGACGGCGCGGACCGCCTGGTCGGCGCTGCGCGCGGCGGCAGTGTACTGCCGCTGGGCGGACGTCACCTGGGTCAGCAGCGCATCGCGCACCTCGGGGTCGGCGATCTTCTCGGCGGCCTCGCGGGCGGCGTCGAACGCCTCGTTCGCGGCCCGGTCGGTGCCGCGGCGACTGCTGGTCAGGTCACCCGTGGAGACACCTCGCCCGGCGCGCTTCGCCGCGTCCAGGGCCTCCTTCGCCTGCCGCAGCCGCTGCTGGGCCGACGGCGAGTCGACCACGGCGAGGACCTGGCCGCGCTGCACCGACTGGCCGGGCTGGACGCGCAGGCTCGCCAGCGTGCCGTCGGCGGGAGCGGTGAGGGTGGCGGCGGCCCGGGCGGTCACCGTCGCCGGCGCGTCGACCACCTCGCTGACCGGGTTGCGGGCCGCCGACGCCAACGCGAGGTCCGGGGCGTCGTCGCCGCAGGAGGCGGCGGTGGTGGCGGTGAGGACGGCGACGGCGGTCAGGGCGACGAGCAGGCGGGGCCGCGTGGTGCCGACCGGCTGCGGCAACTGGGGGCGGCGCACCCATCGATGGTACGACCGACCGTCACACCGCCCACCGGGACCGTCAGGCGCTGGCAGCGCGGACGTACGCGACGCACTCGTCGTGCAGCGTCGACCACTTCTCGCCGAACGCCTGCTCGGCGGCCACGTCGAGGGTGTCGCGCTCGTGCACCACCGCCTTGAAGAAGGCGAGCAACGACTGCGGCCCGTACCTGTCGACGAGGTGTCGGACGGCGAGGTAGCCGACGCCGTAACTGCCGGCGACCCGCTCGGCCGAGGCGTCGTCGGCGGGGTTGACGCCCGCCAACTGACCGTCCCAACCGCCCCGGACCAGTTTGCGCACCTCGGGGATGCCCTCGTACCTGTCGACCGCCTGACCACCGGCACCCGCCAGCTCGGCCAGCCCCTCCACCAGCCACCAGGTCGTCTTGCCCGGGTAGCCGCGCTCGGGCAACGACGCCGCGTGGGTCAGCTCGTGCCGGAGCAGGTCGTCGGTGCCACTGCTGGAGAGCCCTTCGGCGTTGAGCACCACCTCGTGGTGACCGCCGCCGACTGTCACCGCATACCCGCCGGTCCACTCCGGCCGGTCGCCGCCGTACCACCGCTGCCACTCGGCGGGACCGGCGTAGAAGATCCGGTAGCGGTCCGGCGGCGACCCGGTCAGCGCGTACCCGTCGGCGACCTTGGCCGCCGCCTCGGCCTGGGTGAGCAGGCCGGGCAGTTTGCCGCGCAACGCGGGGGTGGTGGCGACGATGGTCCGCGCGCCGACCGCCACGGCCAGATCGCTGATCTCCCACGGTCGGGTGCCGGTCTCCACCGACTTGGATTCCTCAACGGCGACCAGGCGGGGCTGGTCGCCGTTGTCCCGCCACCGGGTGCCGATCAGCACCGGGCTGGGCCGGCAGTCCGGCGCGACGAAGCAGTACTGGAAGCGCACGAGGAGCCGCCACTCCCCCGGCTTGCCGACGACCGGTGCGGGCAGACCGCTCGGTTCGGCCCGCCAGACGGTCACCTTGAGCTCGCGGAGCGCGGCGAAGCGTCGGCGCAGGTCACCGTGTGCCACGGGGTCGGCGACGGCGAGGAAACCGGCGCGGTCCCCGCCGAGCAGCGCGGTGGACTGCCGGTTGAGTTGAGCGGTCATCCGGTCGGCGAGCGCCCGGGCCGCCACGGTGGCGGGATCGTCGGCCGTCGAGACGCCGGCCCGACTGAACGTGGCTCGGGGGCCGTTCTCCCGGATCACCCCGACGACGAGCACCGCCGGCACGCCACAGCCCAGCAGCACGACGACCACCAGGAACACCGTCCACAGCGGCCAGAGCCGCCGTGGTGCTGGCCGTTGCTGCACCCCGTCAGTCACCCGCCGAAGGGTACGACCATTACCTGAGCGGGGCGAGGCCGCCCCGGTGCCGGTCCGTTCACGCGTCCGTGACCGGCCAGGAGCGGAACGAGATGTCCATGCTGGCGACCAGTTGGTGGTACGAGCGGTCGAGTTCACGGGGCAGGCCGAAGCCGCCCGCGGCCTCCAGGGCGACGAAGCCGTGCAGGGCGCTGCGCAGGGCACGGGTCGCGTCCACGGCGTCGTCGCCGGTGAGCCCGTACCCGCGCAGCACCGCGAAGATCGCGCCGACCGCCCGCTCGCCCGCCTCGACGTGCTCCGGATCGGTCGGGTCGGGCACCTGCTGGGTCGCCGGGTAGCGGCCGGGATGCCGGTGGGCGTAGGCGCGGTAGGCGTCGGCCATCGCCCGCAACGCGTCCCCACCCGAGCGACCGACGGCGGCGGTGGTCAGCTCGGTGGCCAGCTCGGCGGTGGCCAGGGCGGACAGCTTCTGGGCCAGTGCGTCCGCACCCCGCACGTGTTTGTAGAGGCTGGGCAGCGCCACCCCGAGCCGGCCGGCGAGCGCGGCCAGGGTGAGCTGCTGGTAGCCGACCTCGTCGGCCAGCCGGGCGGCCTCCCGCACCACCGTCTGCTGGTTGAGACCGACCCTAGGCACGGGTGCACACCGCCAGGAAGCCGAGCAGCTCGTCGGCCATGCGCTGCGGCCGGTCGGCGTGCGGGTAGTGGCCGGATTCCTCGATCATCCGGGCCTCGGCGGTGCGGAAGAGCCGCCGGGCGGCTCGCGCCTCGGCCCCCGGGTTGGGGAAGTCCGGGTCCTTGGCGCCCATTAGCACCAGCACCGGCTGCCGCACCTGCGGGGCACGGGCCGTCCAGTGCGGCTCGACCGGCACGATCACACCGCGCACCGCGGCCATCCGGCCGGGCTCGCGCAGGTTGGTCACCATCGACCTGCGGTACGCGGCGTCGTCGGCGGGGCGGTGCACCGGGAACAGTGTCCTGTGGAACATCCCGAACAGTCGAGGGCTGTGCAGCACCGACCACATCGCCATCCGCACCAACGGGTTGAGCTTGGGCTGACCGACGAACGCGCCGACCTGCACGATGCCGCTGACCAACTCGGGCGCGTCGGTCGCGGCGAAGACCACCGCCGCCGCGCTGGACGAGCTGCCCACCAGCACGGCCGGGCCGGCGTCGATGTCACGGACCACGGCCAGCAGGTCCGCGCCGACCTCGGCCGGTGCGTACGTCGGCCAGCCGACGCTCGACTCGCCGTGGCCCCGTACGTCGACCGAGGCGACCCGGTGACCGGCCGCGACCAGCAGCGGCACGAGGTGCCGGTAGCTCGCCCGGTTCTCGCCCATGCCGTGCGCGAGGACGACCAGAGGGCCCTCGCCGTGTACCTCGTACGCGATGTGTCCGCCGTCGCGGCGAACCTGGCTAGCTGTCATAGCCGTAAAGCTAACCCACTTAGCCAACATCGTCAACCCGCAGACGCGAACGGGCCGGCGGGACCACAGGGGTCACCGCCGGCCCGTCGACCGGATCCGGGTTACTTCTTGGAGATCAGAGCCCGGCCGAAGAAGACCAGGTTGGCCGGGCGCTCGGCGAGCCGGCGCATCAGGTAGCCGTACCACTCGTCGCCGTACGGGACGTAGGTGCGCACCGTGTAACCCTCGCCGGCCAGGCGCGCCTGCTCCTCCGGGCGGATGCCGTAGAGCATCTGGAACTCGAAGCGCTCCGGCCCCCGGTCGAACCAGCGGGCCCGGTCCTCACCGATGGCGATCATCCGCGGGTCGTGGGTCGCCAGCATCGGATAACCGTCTCCGGACATCAGGATGTTCATGCACCGCACGTACGACTTGTCCACCTCACGGGCCGACTGGTACGCCACCGACTCCGGCTCCTTGTAGGCGCCCTTGCACAGCCGCACCCGCGACCCGGCCGAGGACAGCTCCCGGCAGTCCGACTCGGTCCGACGCAGGTACGCCTGGAGCACCGCGCCCGTCGACGGGAAGTCCTTGCGCAACCGGCTCAGCACCTCCAGGGTCGAGTCCGTGGTGGTGTGGTCCTCCATGTCCAGGGTGACGGTGGTGCCCGCCGCGTCGGCCGCCGCGCAGATCGCCCGCGCGTTGTCGTACGCCAACTGCTCGTCGAACATCTGGCCGAGGGCGGACAACTTCACGCTGACCTCGGCGGCCGGGGTGAGCCCGGCAGCGGCGAGCAACTTCAGCAACTTCAGGTATTCGTCACGGGTGGCGATGGCCTGTTCGGGGGTGACGGTGTCCTCGCCGAGGTGGTCGAGGGTGACCGCGAGACCGTCGTCGACGAGCCCGCGGGTCGCGCGCAACGCGTCGTCGGTGGCAGCGCCGGCGACGAACCGGCGAACGACGTCCCGGGTGTACGGGGCGGTCGCGACGAGCCGCTCGACCTGGGATGACCGGGAGGCGGCGAGGATGAGGGAACGGAGCATGAGCCGAGCGTAACGCCCCTGCCGGGCCCCCCGCCGAGGGGCGGCCGGGGCTGCGGCGCTGGCGCGCATCAGCTACAACGATGCCGTGGAACAACGCCCCCGCCGCCGGCTCCGGTCGGCCTCCGTGCAGCTCGGCGCGCTCACCGCTCTCGCGCTCGCCCTCTCCGGCTGCAACATGACCTCGGACGACGACGATGACGACGACTGCGCCCTCGGGCCGGTCGGTGGCGGCGACACCGTCGCGCTGGCGATGCGCGTCCCCGACCCGGCCGCCGGTCGCGCCGCCCCGGAGCCGACCACCGCCGCCCTGCCCGATCGCGGCGGGTTCGGCACCCACCTCGCCGCCTGCGGCGGCTGAGATGCGCCGCGAGACCGTCACCCCGCGACCCGACTGGAGCACCAGCATCCGGGAGCAGGGCCTGATCTACGTCGACACCGAACTGCCCGACGGCGGGATCATGTCGTACTGGGACGAGACCGCCGCTTACGCCTTCGACCTGGACGAGGTGCTGCGGCTGGAGGAGGCCACCGAGGAGCTGCACCGCATGTCGGTGGCCGCCGCCGAACACGTGGTGGCCCACCGCCGGTACGCCGAGTTCGGCATCCCGGCCTGGGCGGCCGACGCGGTGGCCCGGTCGCTGCGCGAGGCGCCACCCACCCTCTACGGGCGCTTCGACCTGGCGTACGACGGCACCTGGCCCCCGAAGATGCTGGAGTACAACGCGGACACCCCGACCGCGCTGGTCGAGGCGAGCATCATCCAGTGGTACTGGCTGGAGCAGAGCCGGCCGGAACTGGACCAGTGGAACAGCCTGCACGAGCGGCTGGTCGGCACCTGGGCGAAGATCGGTGCCGGTCTGCACGAGCCCCGGGTGCACGTGCTCTGGTCGAACGAGGAGGAGTCCGGCGAGGACCACATGACCGCCGGTTACCTCGCCGAGACGGCCCGACAGGCCGGCCTGAGCGTCACGTTGCAGCCCATCCAGGAGATCGGCTGGGACGGCCGGCGCTTCGTCGACGCCGACGACCAACCGGTGACCACGTGCTTCAAGCTCTACCCGTGGGAGTGGATGCTGGCCGAGCCGTACGGGCCGGCGGCGCTGGCCCCGGGCACCCCGACCACCTGGATCGAGCCGGCCTGGAAGCTGCTGCTGTCCAACAAGGCGTTGCTCGCCGTCCTCTGGGAGCTCTACCCCGACCACGAGTACCTGCTCCCGGCCTACCTCGACTCGCCGCGCGGCATGCCCGAGTACGTGGCCAAGCCGCTGCTGGGCCGGGAGGGCGGTTCGGTACGCATCGTCACCGCCGACGAGGAGATCCACAATCCGGGGATCTACGGTGACGAGGGCTGGTGCTACCAGGAGTTCCGGGCGTTGCCGCAGTTCGCCGGCAACCGGGTGGTGCTGGGCAGCTGGATCGTCGACGGCGAGTCGGCAGGGGTCGGGGTGCGGGAGAGCGCCAGCCTGATCACCGACGGCTACGCGCGGTTCCTACCGCACTACATCGACGCGCCACGCGCCCCGTGAGTCGTCTACCGTTGGGGGCGTGAACTTCGACGCGTACGCCCGGACCGGTGTTGACCTGGTCAACGCCCGCCTGGACGACCTCGACGACCTGCGTGCCCTCTTCACCGAGGACCACTCCTGGATGAGCGACGAGGTCGTGGAACGTGATGTGGCGATTTTCCGGCGGGCGCAGAAGCGCCTGCGGGACGTCTTCGAGTACGGCACCTCGGGGCGCGACGCCGAGGCGGTGACCGAGCTGAACGCGCTGCTGGAGGCGTTCCCGGTGCAGCCGCGCATCTCCGGGCACGACTCCAGCGACTGGCACATGCACGTGACCAGCCGGGGCGCGTCGGTCAGCGCGGAATACCTGGCCGGCGCGGCCTGGGGGTTGTCGGTGTGGCTCTGCGAGTACGGCAGCGCCCGCTTCGGGGTCTGCGCCGACGAGCGCTGCGGCAACGTCTACCTGGACACGTCGTCCAACTGCTGCCGACGGTTCTGCTCCGAGCGCTGCGCCACCCGCTCGCACGTGGCGGCGCACCGGGCCCGCAAGCGGGCGGCGGTCGGTGAGCAGGTGACCGTCGCGCCGCAGCCGACCGGCGGCGTCGAGTCGCTCTCGCCGGTCAGCTGACACCACCCTTTTCGGGCGGACCGGTCAGGCGTCGACCGGGGACGACGCGGTCAGGTGTTGGCGGGCGAACTCCAGCGCGGCACGCAGGTCCGCCTCGCGTACCGCGCGGCTCTTCGCGCCCCGGGTGGCCACCTCCACCGCGACCGCCCCGGTGAAGCCACGCCCGGCCAGCGAGGAGAGCAGCTCACCGCAGGGCTGGGTGCCCCGACCGGGCACCAGGTGCTCGTCGCGGCCCTCGCCGGTGCCGTCACCGAGATGCACGTGCGCCAGCCCGGCGCCCATCCGGTCGGCCATCTCCAGCGGGTCGCTGTGCGAGGCCGCGCAGTGCGAAAGATCCAGGGTGTACGCCGGGTAGCCGGTGTCGGTGGGATCCCAGCCGGGGACGTACGGGACGAACTGCCGTCCCGCCATCCGCACCGGGTACATGTTCTCCACCGCGAACCGCAGCCCGGGGAACCGGTCCCCGACGCCTGCCAACCCCTCGGCGAAGTTGCGGGCGTAGTCCCGTTGCCAGGTGAACGGAGGGTGCACCACGACGGTCGGCGCCTCCAACGTCTCGGCCAGCTCGGCGGCCTTGCGCAGCCGCTCCCACGGGTCCGGACTCCACACCCGCTGGGTGACCAGCAGGCAGGGCGCGTGCACCGAGAGCACCGGCACACCGTAGTGCTCCGACAGGCCGCGCAACGCGCCCGCGTCCTGGCTGACCACGTCGGTCCAGACCATCACCTCGACGCCGTCGTACCCGAGCGCCGCAGCCAGTTGGAACGCCGCCGCGGTCGGCTCGGGAAAGACCGACGAGCTGGACAGAAGCACGGGAACGCGGGAAGTCACATCAGCCAGCGTAGCCCGGGGGCGCTCAGGACATCGTGACGAGCGCCGGCAAACCGCCCGAAACCGGAACTTCGATCAGATCGGTTCGAGTTGATCGAGCCGGCGGAGGATGACCCCCTCCCGCAGGGCCCACGGGCAGATGTCCAGCGAGTCCATGTCCAGCCGGCGCATCACCGCCTCGGCGACCACCGCACCGGCCAGCAACTGGTGGGCCCGCGCGGCGCTGACCCCCTCCAACTCCATGAGCTGCGCCGGTGGGATGTGCCGGATGAACCCGATCACCTGCCGCAACCCGGCGCGGGTCAGGCTGCGCCGCACCCACAGCCCGGCACCGGACGGCGCCGCCCCGGCCAGCCGGGCCAGGGTGCGGAACGTCTTCGACGTGGCCACGGTGCGGTCCCAGCCGACCTGGGTGATCTGGTCGGCCACCTTGTCCAACCGACCCTCGACGTACTCCCGGAGCTTCTCGACGGCCTCCGCCGACGGCGGCACCGCGCTGGCCGGGTCGACCCGCAGCCGCTCCCGGGTCAGCCGGCCGGCGCCGAGCGGCAGCGAGATCGCGACGTCCGGGTCCTCGTCGATCCCGGCCGCGATCTCCAGGGAGCCGCCGCCGATGTCCAGCACCAGCAGCCGCCCCGCCGACCAGCCGAACCAACGCCGGACCGCCAGGAACGTCATGCGCGCCTCGTCCGCCCCGGAGAGCACCGCCAGGCGTACGCCGGTCTCGTCGCGGACCCGGGCCAGCACGTTGGCCGCGTTGGTGGCGTCCCGCACCGCGGACGTGGCGAACGCGATCAGGTCGTCGGCCTCCAACCCGGCGGACGCCGCCTTGGCCATGCCAACGGCCTTGACCAGGCCGTCCGCCCCCGCCTCGGTCAGCGCGCCGTCGGGGCCGATCTGCTCGGCCAGCCGGAGCACCACCTTCTCCGAGTGCGCGGGCCACGGGTGCGCGCCGTGATGCGCGTCCACCACGAGGAGGTGAACCGTGTTGGATCCGACGTCGAGGACACCCAGTCGCATGATGAAGACCCTAGGCGCAACACGTTTGCGCGGCTCGCCGGCCTGCCGACCACACCGCGCGTACGCTGGGCCGGGTGACGATGGAGCTCCGTGTGCTGGTGGACGACCCGGGCGATCCCCGTAGCCGCGAGGTGCCACTGGACTTCCCCCGGGAGTGGATCGAGTTCGCCGACCCGGCTGACCCAACGCACCTGATCCGGGCCGACCTGACCTGGCTGCTGTCCCGCTGGACCTGCATCTTCGGCAAGGGCTGCCACGGCATCATCGCCGGCCGTGCCGCCGACGGCTGCTGCTCACACGGGGCGTTCTTCACCGACTCGGACGACGAGAAGCGCGTCCGCAGCGCCGTCAAGCGGCTCACCCCGGCGACCTGGCAGCACTTCCGGCGCGGGTTCAAGAACTGGACCGACGAGGACACCATCGACGGCAAGAACCCGGCCCGCCGCACCGCCACCCAGGGCACCGAGGGTCCGTGCGTGTTCCTCAACGACGCCGACTTCGCCGGCGGTGGTGGCTGCGCCCTGCACGCCCAGGCGTTGCGCGACGGCGTCCACCCGCTGGAATACAAGCCGGACGTCTGCTGGCAACTGCCCATCCGCCGAGATCAGGACTGGGTCACGCGGCCGGACAACTCCAAGGTGCTGGTCTCCACCCTGTCGGAGTTCGACCGGCGGGGTTGGGGAGCCGGCGGGCACGACCTGGACTGGTGGTGCACCTCCTCGACGGACGCGCACGTCGGCGCCGAGCCGATGTACCTGTCGTATGGGCCGGAGCTGACCGCGCTGATCGGCATTGCCGCATACGAGCGGCTGGCCGAGCTGTGCGCGGCCCGGACCCGGCAGGGCATGGTCGCCCCGCACCCCGCCGACGAGCTCTAGCGGCCCCGGCAGCAACCACTGCGGCGGCGACGCTGCCGCCCGCCTGGAGAGCGACGCCAGAACAGCCACAGAGGAGCCGGACACATGTGACGAGACGCCTTTGGAGCTGACTCGTTTGTGACATCGGCTCGTTTGCGACATCGGCTCGTTTGTGACATCGGCAGATGGACGGTTCCGTCGGCGGGTCGAGGTGGCCCCGAGTCGAGGCGTGGGCGTTCGATTCCATCGGGACCAATCAGGGCGAACCGCACACGTGCTGCGGGAGTTCGCGCACACCCAGGGCGCTCTGGGGCGTACGAAACAGAGCCTGCCTCGCTTGCAAGTTGATCCACTCCAGTTCGCCGAACTCGGGGTATCCCCATCGCTCGGATACCGCGATATCGGCGAACCGGAGTGGATCGAGGCGATGCCCGTCGTTGGTTGAGGGGATTTCGGCAGCGCGGGTGCCGGCCGGAGCGGTGGGTTTGTATCCCCCACTACGAACTCGGCTCGATCACGTCGGCTCCACAGACGCCGGCTCTCCGCCGTCCGCCGGTGATTCGTCTGCGACATCAGCTCCAAAGGAGCACCGACAGACGTCCGTCCCCCCGCCGCGCAGCCGTTCAGCTCTCGACAGCCGGCCCGAAGAGCGGGAGCGCACACGCCGAAGGGGGCCCGCGCCGGGCGCAGACCCCCTTCGCGTACGCCGATCACGGCTCGAACTTGTAGCCCAGCCCCCGGACGGTGACGATGAAGCGGGGCGCGGACGGCTCCGGCTCGATCTTGGAGCGCAGGCGCTTGACGTGCACGTCAAGCGTCTTGGTGTCACCGACGTAGTCGGCACCCCAGACCCGGTCGATGAGCTGCCCCCGGGTGAGCACCCGGCCCGCGTTGCGCAGTAGCAGCTCCAGCAGCTCGAACTCCTTCAACGGCAGCTGCACGGCCCCACCGTCGACGGTCACCACGTGCCGCTCGATGTCCATCCGCACCGGCCCGGCGGCCAGGGTGGGAGCACCTGCCTCGGCCACCTCCGGGCTCTGCCGGCGCAGCACCGCCCGGATCCGGGCGACCAGCTCGCGCGGCGAGTACGGCTTGGTGACGTAGTCGTCGGCGCCGATCTCCAGCCCGACCACCTTGTCGATCTCGCTGTCCCGGGCGGTGACCATGATGATCGGCACGGCCGACCGCTGCCGCAGTTGCCGGCAGACCTCGGTGCCCGACATCTCGGGCAACATCAGGTCGAGCAGCACGATGTCGGCGCCGGTCCGGTCGAACTCGGTGAGGGCGTCGGTCCCGGTCGCGGCGACCGAAACCTCGAAACCCTCCTTACGGAGCATGTACGACAAGGCGTCGGAGAACGACTCCTCGTCCTCGACCACCAGAACGCGGCTCAACGGGGATTTCCTTTCCATTGCTGTCAGACCTGCCGTAGCCCAGCCGGACCGGAGTCGATCCCAACCGGCGGCAGTGTCGCCAGAAGGTCGTCCGGTGGACTGGCAGGCAACCGGAGGGTGAACGTCGACCCACCACCAAGAGTGCTTGACACCTCGACCCGTCCGCCATGGTTGCTCGCGATGTGTTTCACGATCGCCAGTCCGAGCCCGGTGCCGCCGGTGGCACGGGAGCGGGCCTGGTCGGCTCGGTAGAACCGCTCGAAGATCCGGTCCACGTCCGTCGGGGCGATGCCGATGCCCTGGTCAGCGACGGCAACCTCGACGTGCTCGTCGTCGCCGCGGAGGGTGACCCGGACCGTGGTGTCCTCACCCGAGTAGTTGATGGCGTTCTCGACCAGGTTCGCCACCGCCGTGGCGAGTTGGGAGTCGCTGCCGTACGCGGTGAGGCCGCGCTCACCGTCGACGGTCACCTCGACCCCCCGGGCGGAGGCCGTGGTGCGGGTCCGGTCGACCACCTCGGCGATCACCCAGTCCAGCGCGACCGGCTCCGGTGGCGGCTGCGGTTCGGCGCCCTGCAGGCGGGTCAGCTCCAGCAACTCCTGCACCAGGCGGCCCAGCCGGGTCGACTCGTGCTGGATCCGCTCGGCGAACCGGCGGGCGGCGACCAGGTCCTCGGAGAGGTCGGGTGCCGCGGCGTCGGCCGGCTCGGTCGCGTCCAGCAACGCCTCGGCGAGTAGTTGCAGCGCCCCGATCGGGGTCTTGAGCTCGTGACTGACGTTGGCCACGAAGTCGCGGCGTACCCGGGTCAGCCGGTGTGCCTCGGTCACGTCGACCGCCTCGACCGCGATGAAACCGTTGCCGATGCCCATCGCCCGCAGGTGCACGCCCAGCGGATTCTCCCCCGCGCCGTCGCGGCCCCGGGGCAGGTCCAGCTCGATCTCGCGCCGCACGCCGGTGCGTCGCACCTGGCCGGCGAGGGTACGGATCAGCGGGTGCGCGGCGATCGAGCCGGGGGTGCTGCCGGTACGGAGCAGCCCCATCGCGCGGGCAGCCGGATTGATCAGCACGGGGACGTCGTCGTTGTCGAGCACCACGACACCGGCACGGAGCGAGTCGATCGTCCGGCGGCCGAGCCCGGTCTGCTGCTCGTCGGCTATCGCGGGCCTCCCCATGATCCGGGGCAGCAGAAAACCGGCGGCCACTCCGGCCACCAACGCCACGGCCACCACGACCGCCACCGCCCACTCCACCCGGCGATCGTAGGGGCATTGTTAACCTGGCTACCACACAGATCGGGACGAACTACCCTCGCTTCCGAAAGTGTTCACCCCCACGTCCAGCGTCGTTCACCGTGGTTCATCGGGGGTCCGTCCGCGCGACCTACCGTTGGCGTCACACCTGCTCAACCCCCTGCGCCGGCACCCGTCGGCGGCGACCGACCACAGGACGTGATGATGCGCGACGAGTTCCGGGCCGACCTCCAGATCGTCAGCCAACTGCTGGTGGACATGGCGGAGGGCGTCCGCGCCGCCATGCGCCAGGCCACCCGGGCCCTGCTCACCGCCGACCGGCAGTCCGCCGAGACGGTCATCGAGCGGGACGCCGAGATCGACGACCTCTACCGGCACATCGAGGAGCGGGTCTGCGACCTGCTCGCCCGGCAGGCGCCGGTCGCCTCCGACCTCCGCGCGATGATCACCGCGCTACACGTGGCCGCTGACCTGGAGCGGATGGGCGACCTGGCCGAGCACGTGGCGAAGACCGCGCTGCGCCGGCACCCCTCGCCCGCCGTCCCGGCCGAGCTTCGGTCGGTCTTCACCGAGATGTCCGAGATCGCCGACCGGATGGCCGTGAAGATCGGCTCGGTGCTGGCGAAGCCCGACGCGGACCTCGCCGGCGAGCTGGACGGTGACGACGACGCCATGGACGAGCTGCACAAGAACCTGTTCGCGGTGCTGCTCGGTGACGACTGGCCGTACGGGGTGGAGACCGCCATCGACGCCACCCTGCTGGGCCGCTTCTACGAGCGCTTCGCCGACCACGCGGTCAACGCCGGCGAGCACGTGGTCTACCTGATCACCGGAGAGAACAGCCCCACCAGCACCAACTGAGGCGAAGAAGAAGGGCCCCCGCGGCGCGGGGGCCCTTCTTCTTGGTCAGCGGCCCTGGTTGGCGACCGCGGCGGCGGCTTCCTTCGCCGCCGTCGGGTCGAGGTACGTGCCGCCGAGGCTGAGCGGACGCAGCTGCGGGTCGAGGTCGTAGCGCAGCGGGATGCCCGTCGGAATGTTCAGCTTGGCGATCGCCTCGTCGGAGATCTGGTCGAGGTGCTTGACCAGAGCACGCAGCGAGTTGCCGTGCGCGGCCACCAGCACCGTACGGCCGGCCAGGATGTCCGGCACGATCGAGTCGTACCAGTAGGGCAGCATCCGGTCGACGACGTCCTTGAGGCACTCCGTCCGGGGCATCAGCTCGGTCGGCAGCAGCGCGTAGCGCGGGTCGCCCACCTGCGACCACTCGTCGTTGTCGTCGATCGGCGGCGGCGGCGTGTCGTACGACCGGCGCCAGAGCATGAACTGCTCCTCGCCGTACTCGTCGAGGGTCTGCTTCTTGTTCTTGCCCTGCAGGGCGCCGTAGTGCCGCTCATTGAGCCGCCACGACCGGCGCACGGCGATCCAGTGCCGGTCGGCGGCGTTGAGCGCCAGCTCGGCGGTGCGGATCGCCCGGCGCATCACGCTGGTGTGTACGACGTCCGGCAGCAGGCTGTGCTCGCGCAGCAGCTCGCCGCCACGCCTCGCCTCGCCCTCGCCCTTCTCGGTCAGGTCGACGTCCACCCAGCCGGTGAAGAGGTTCTTGGCATTCCAGTCGCTCTCACCGTGTCGCAGCAGGACCAGCGTCCCGACGGTGGGCCCTTCGCTCGCAGTCATGCGGATCATCCTGCCTCAACCGCCGGGTGGACACGCGGGCACCCGTCGTGACGACCACCACGTGAAAATGCGGATGACCAGCGACTCCGCCCGCCACTAGGGTTGTAAGGCACGACAGTCACATCGGTCATTACATACAAACGGGGCTTCATATGCGGACGATGCGGAGTTGGTTCCGGGACACCACCGGCGGCCTACCGACCAGCTTCTGGTACCTGTGGTCAGGGACCCTGATCAACCGACTCGGCTCGTTCGTCCTCGTGTTCCTCGCCATCTACCTGACCCAGGAACGCGGCTTCTCCGCCTCCCAGGCCGGTGTCGTGATCGGCCTGTGGGGCGTCGGCGGGGCGTTCGGCACCACAGCGGGTGGCACCCTCGCCGACCGGTGGGGTCGGCGACCGACGCTGCTCACCGCACACGTTGGCGCCGCCGCCATGATGCTCGCGCTCGGGCTGGCCCGGGACCTCTGGGCCGTGGCGCTGGGCGCCCTGTTGCTCGGCATGTTCGCCGAGGCGGCCCGGCCCGCGTTCGGCGCGATGATGATCGACGTGGTGCCGGCGAAGGACCGGCTGCGCGCGTTCTCGCTCAACTACTGGGCCCTCAACCTGGGCTTCGCCTGCGCCGCCATCCTCGCCGGTCTCGCCGCGCAGGCGGACTACCTGCTGCTGTTCGTGGTCGACGCCGGCACCATGCTGGTCACCGCGCTGATCATCTTCGTCAAGGTGCCGGAGACCCGGCAGTCCGGCGCGTCCACCGCCACCGCCGCGAAGGTTTCGCGCGGGGCCCTGCGCACGATCCTCACCGACCGGGTCTACCTCGGCTTCGTGGCACTCAACCTGTTCGCCGCGCTGGTCTTCCTCCAGCACATCTCGATGCTGCCGATCGCCATGGGCGACGACGGCCTGAGCCCCGCCACCTACGGCTCGGTCATCGCGCTCAACGGCATCCTCATCGTGGTCGGCCAGCTCTTCGTACCCCGACTGATCCGGGGTCGGAGCCGCTCACACGTGCTGGCCCTGGCGTCCGTGGTGATGGGCGTCGGGTTCGGGCTGACGGCGTTCGCCGGCACCGCCTGGTTCTACGGGCTGACGGTGCTGATCTGGACGGTCGGCGAGATGCTGAACTCGCCGTCCAACTCCACGCTGATCGCCGAGCTGTCCCCGGCCGAGCTACGCGGTCGCTACCAGGGCGTGTTCTCCCTCTCCTGGCAGATCGCCGGAGCCAGCGCGCCGATCCTCGGCGGCCTGGTGCGCGAGCATGCGGGCAACGACGCGCTCTGGTACGGCTGCGCCGCGCTGGGCGCCCTGACCGCGGTGGCCCACCTGGTGTCCGGTCCGGCCCGGGAGCGGCGTGCCACCGAGCTGCGTCGCTCCGGCGAGGCGTTGACGCCGGTCACGGTCGACCGGGCAGCCCAGCCGGCCGAGGCCGTCGCCTGACGACTTGCCCAGAGATCAGACCTGGACTGGCGCGACGCGGCTCGAGTTTTCTACCGTGCAGAGGAAACGGTTAAGAAACCGAACTGTCGGGAGGACGGTTGCACGCCGTGCGGCGCTGGTGGCACGACACCGCGGGCGGGCTCCCCGCCACCTTCTGGTACCTCTGGGTCGGCCTGCTGATCAACCGGGCCGGCGCCTTCGCCATGCTGTTCCTCTCGCTCTACCTCACCGACGTACGCGAAGCGAGCGTCGGGCTCGCCGGCACCGTCGTCGGCCTGTACGGGGCCGGCGGCGCGGCGGGCGTGCTGCTCGGCGGGGTGCTGGCCGACCGGTGGGGCCGACGGGCGACGCTGCTCGCCGCGCACCTGACAACCGCCGCACTCATGGTGGCGCTCGCCTTCAGCCAGTCCCTCCTCCTCATCGCGGTGCTCGCCGCGCTGGTCGGCGTGGTCCACTCGATGCCCGGTCCGGCCTTCGTCGCGGCGATCGTCGACGTGGTGCCCGCCGAACGTCGCTCGCGCGCGTTCAACCTCCAGTTCTGGGCGTTCAACCTGGGCATGGCTGTCGCCTCGCTGCTCGCCGGGGTGCTGGCCGAGGCGAGCTTCACCGCCCTGTTCCTGGTCGACGCCGCCGCCACGCTGACCGCTGCCGTCGTCATCGGCTGGAAGGTGCCGGAGACCCTGCACCTGGCCACGTCGCCAACCGACCAGGAACCCACCGCCCGTCCGGCAGCGAGGTCCCTCCGGACCCGCCGGCCCGGACTGCACACCGCCCTCACCGACCGCACCTTCCTGGTCTTCGTCGGGCTCACCTTCGTCCTGGCCGTACTCACCATGCAGACGTCGACGATCATGCCGCTGGCCATGCGCGCGGACGGTCTGGGCCCATCGGCGTACGGGCTGGTGGTCGCGCTCGGCGGCGCACTGATCGTGATCGGGCAGCTGTTCGTACCCCGGCTGATCGACCGGCACCGCAAGGACGTCGTGCTGGCCACCTCCACCGCGCTGCTGGCGCTCGGCTTCGGGGTGCTCGCCGTCGCCGACGAGCTGGCCGTCTACCTCGGCGCCGCGGTGGTCTGGACGGTCGGCTCGATGATCGCCGCACCGCCCAACGCGCAGATCAACGCCGACCTGGCACCGCCTGAGCTACGGGCGCGCTACCAGTCGGTCTTCTACCTGACGTTCCCGGCCGCGGCATTCGTCGCCCCCACCCTCGGCGGGGTGAGCCTCCAACACCTCGGCGACCACCACTGGCTGATCGTGGGTGGGCTGGGCCTGCTGGCCGCACTCGGGCACCTGCTGGCCGGGCCGCCCCGGGAACGGCACGTCGCCGCACTGCAGAAAGCCGCGGAGCCGCCCACACCCGTAGACCGGATATCGGCGTCGTAACTGTCGCAATAACGCAAAGCGCCCACCACCACCCGAAGGTTGTGGTGGGCACCCGCCGGTGGGGCCGGCGGCGGCGGGCAACACTCACCCCCGTAAGCATCGCCCGCTCACGCCGCCGGTCCAAACAGGTGGTCACCGTCCCCCAACGGCTAATCCACCCGTCCCCTCGCGTCTCGCCTGGTGCACGGATCTGATCGATCCGCCGCTCCCCCGAACGTTTCCAAGCGTGACGCGGCGCAATAAAGCTAGTTCGCCCGGATTCTGGATTCAACCCAGAACGGCTGTCTCGCCGGTCACAACTGACGAGTATCCGCTGCTCCGGCCTCGGTCTTTGGCAACAGCCGCGTACCCGCCAGCCATTCCCGCAAACACCTCATCCGTCTTCCCGATCGGGTGACTCGGTCCGGAAGAAGTTGCTCGGCCGACCGTCCCGCAACTGTTCCTGGTAAATCAGGTTCAACCGGCGCAGGTCGAAGGTGTAGAACCACTCATCCCAGGTGATTTCCCGGATTCGGCTACTTTCCCGGTATCCGGGGATGTTGAAGGTCAACACACCCGCCCGGCCGTCCCGCTCGGTGCCGGCGATGGTCGCCGGCTTGGCACCCCGAGCCCGGGCCCACCGCTGAATCACCTCGTGATTCGCGGTGATCAAACTCCGTCCGGGCCGCTCGGGCCGATCCATCGTCGACGAGATCACCTGCGAGCTTCGGACCGACCGCCCGGTTCCCCGCCCGGTCCGGATCCCGCCGGCCGCCGGAGGCGCGGTGCGCTTGGCAGGCGCCGCACGCTTCGCCGCCGGCCGCGCCGACGCCTTCTTGGCCGGTGCCTTCTTGGCCGCCACCTTCCGCGCGGAGGCCGCCTTCCGGGCGGACGTCGTCTTCTTCGCGGCCGTCGTCTTCTTCGCGGCCGTCGTCTTCTTCGCGGCCGTCGTCTTCTTCGCGGCCGTCGTCTTCTTCGCGGCCGTCGTCTTCTTCGCGGCGGCCCGCTTGGCGGGTGCACTCTTGTTCGCCAGTGCGGCCTTCGCGCGACTCGGTGCCGCCCTCGACGCCGACTTCTTCGTCGCGGCGGCCCGACCGGCCGACGCCCTGGTGCCGGTGGCCCGGCCAGCCGGTCCGGTGCTGCGCCGGGCCGCACCAGAGGCACCGGACCGCAGCGAGCGGACCAACTGTTTCACCAACTCGGGCTTGCGCAGCGCGGAGATCCCGGAGACCCCGCGTTTGCGTAGCTGCCCGCGGATGTCCTCCACCCGCATCCGGGAGATCTCCGACTCGGAGACCCCCGGGGTGCCCGGCGTCTGGTTGCCGGCCTGCCGTTTGGTCCTGGTCGCAGTCGCGCCGCGACCTGAGCTGTTCCGCTGAGCCATGGGACGCTCCGCTCCTTGAACTCCGTCCTCGGCGCGCGGGGGTCCCTTGCCGCACCGCGCGGTGCGGCATACCCGTCAGGAGCGGTCCGAACCAGGGTGCGCGGCACCGGGGGTCGGTGGGCGGGCCGTCAGGCCGGGTCGGGGCCGGCGCCGGAGGGCTCGAAGAGGTGGGCGAACGCGGCCAGGTTGGCCGTCGACTCGCCGCGCTTGACCCGCCACTCGTACTCGCGCCGGATCGAGCTGCCGAAGCCGATCTCCAGCATCGTGTCGAACGACTCGTCGGCGTACGTGAGCACCGACCCGAGCAGCCGGTCCAACTCGTCGGCGTCCACCCCGGCCGGGTTGACCCGCCCGGTCAGGTAGACGTCGCCGACGGCGTCGGTGGAGAAAGAGACGCCGTACATCCGCGCGTTGCGCTGCAACAGCCAGGCCCACAACTCCTCGCGCCGCTCGTCGGGCTGGCGCATCACGAACGCCTCGATCCGCAGCGCGTGCTCGCCGACGATCAGGTTGCAGATCGTCTTGAGCTTGTGGGTGCCCGGCAGGGTCACCGCGTACGAGTCGGGGCCGGTCGACTCCCAGGCGAGGTCCCGCTCGGCGCAGACCGACTCGATCAGGGTCGCAAGATCGCTCTTCGGGCTCACCGGACCCACTCTACGACCGACCTGGCCGACGCACCTGTCGGCGACCGGCACCCGGGGTCACCAGGAGCAGGAGAGCGCGGGATCACACGCCAGGTCAGCCGCGAGCCGAGCGCGGTGCCCGGCGATGGCCTCGCCGTACACACCGAGTAGACCGGTGACGGTGCGGTCCCAGGAGAAGTGGCGGGCGTGCTGCGCGGCGCCGTGGGCCAGTGTCGCCCGGCGGGCCCGGTCCGGCAGCAGGTGGCCCAGCGCACGGGCCCAGTCGACCGGGTCGTGGCCGTCGATGAGTACGCCGCTGACCTGGTCCCGCACGGCGGTGACCAGTCCTCCGACGGCGGCGGCCAGCACCGGCGTACCGCAGGCCTGCGCCTCCAGGGCGACCAGCCCGAACGATTCGTTGTGCGACGGCACCGCGACCAGGTCGGCCGCCCGGTACAGCGCCGGCAGGTCGTCACCGGTGAGCGGTGGCAGGAACCGCACCCCGTCGGCGACCCCGAGCGTGGCGGCCAGCTCGATCAGCGCGGTCGGCCGGTCCAGCCCACTTCCGCTGGGCCCGCCGCAGATCACCACTGTCACCTGGTCGGCGAGTGCCGGGTCACGCTCCCGCAGGGCGGCGACCGCGCGGATCAACACGTCGGGGGCCTTGAGCGGCTGGATCCGACCGACGAAGGCGACAACGTACCCGTCGGCGGGAAGCCCCAGCCGGCGGCGGGCCTGGCGGGCAGCCACGGACCGGTCGCCCGGCGCGGGCCGGAACCGGTCCAGGTCGACTCCCGGTTGCACGACGGACACCCGGGTCGGGTCGGCGTCGTAGCGGGCGAGGAGGTCGCTGGCCTCGACCCGGGTGTTGGCGACCAGCCGGTCGGCCTCGGCGACGACCTGCTCCTCGCCGATGACGCGGGCCTTCGGCTCCGGCCGGTCACCGGCCGCGAGCTGGGCGTTCTTGACCTTCGCGAGGGTGTGCGCGGTGTGCACCAGCGGCACCCCCCACCGCTCCTTGGCCAGCCAGCCGACCTGGCCGGACAGCCAGTAGTGGGAGTGGATCAGGTCGTAGTGCCCGGGTGGGCGCGACGCCTCGGCGCGCAGCACCCCGGCGGTGAAGGCGCAGAGCTGCCCGGGTAGCTCCTCCTTGGTGAGGCCCTCCAGGGGGCCGGAGGTGATGTGCCGGACCTGCACGCCGGGTGCCATCTCGACCACCGGGGGAAGGTCACCGGAGGTGGCCCGGGTGAAGATCTCGACCTCGACGTTGGCCTCGGCGAGCCGCCGGGCGACTTCGAGGATGTAGACGTTCATTCCACCGGCGTCGCCCGTGCCGGGCTGGTGCAGCGGGGAGGTGTGCACCGAGAGGGTGGCGATGCGGCGGGGCCGGGGCCACGGTCGGGCACCTCGTTGCCGTCCGACACCGGTGTGCATTTCCGCCACATCCGCTCCTTTTTCACGGTTGATGCCGCCCCGCACGACCGGCGCTTCTCGGTCAACCTGTACGCCGGGTGTCATCTTCCCCATCGGGCATCGGAAATTCCCCAGCGCGGCCTCCGCGCGTGACGGACCTCATCACCGGACGCCGTCGATGGCTGCCCCACGCCCGGTCGGGGCGGGCCGTGTGGCCGGGGGGACAATGCGGGGATGACCTCTGTCGCCATCGTCACCGGAGCGTCCAGCGGAATCGGCGCGGCCACCGCCCGCCGGCTCGCCGCCGAGGGCTTCCACGTGCTCGCCGCCGCCCGGCGAGCCGATCGGCTCGCCGACCTCGTCGCCGAGATCACCGCCTCCGGCGGGCAGGCCACCGCCGTGACCTGCGACGTCACCTCCGACGAGTCGGTGGCCGGGCTGGCCGAGGCCGCCGCCCAGGCACCCGGACCGGTCACCCTGCTGGTCAACAACGCCGGCGGGGCGCGCGGACTGGACCCGGTGGAGTCCGGCTCGGTCGCCGACTGGCAGTGGATGTACGACGTCAACGTGCTCGGCACCCTGCGGGTCACCCAGGCGCTGCTGCCGGCGCTGGAGGCGTCCGGCTCGGGCACCATCGTGGTGGTCTCCTCCACCGCCGGCCTGACCGTCTACGAGGGCGGGGGTGGCTACACGGCGGCGAAGCACGCGCAGACCGCCATCGCCGGCACGCTCCGCCTGGAGTTGTGCGGCCGGCCGCTGCGGGTGATCGAGATCGACCCGGGCATGGTGAAGACCGAAGAGTTCGGGTTGGTGCGCTTCGAGGGCGACGCGGAGCGGGCCGCGGCCGTCTACGCCGGGGTGCCGGGGCCGCTGGTCGCCGAGGACGTCGCCGACTGCATCGCCTGGTGCGCGACCCGCCCGGAGCACGTGAACATCGACCGGCTGGTGGTCCGGCCGCGGGCGCAGGCCGCCCAGCACAAGGTGCACCGGGTCTCCTGACTCGGGACCGGGTCGCATGAGCGGGGCTCCACGACGCCGCCCCCTGGGCGTGGTCACCCGGGGCACGACCAACCCGAACCGGCTGCGTCGGGTGGACAACTGGATCGTCGCCACCTGCGCCGATCGACTGCGGGCGGCGCCCGATCCGCTGGTGGTCGACCTGGGCTACGGTGCCACGCCGGTGACCGCCGTGGAGCTGCGCGCCCGGCTGGCGGCCGGGATCCGTCCGGACGTCCGACTGGTCGGATTGGAGATCGACCCGGCCCGGGTGGCCGCGGCGGCCCCGGCCGCCGACCCACCCGGCCTCACGTTCGCCCGGGGTGGGTTCGAGCTGGCCGGGCTCCGGCCCGTGCTGGTCCGCGCGTTCAACGTGCTGCGGCAGTACGACGAGAGCGAGGTGCAGCACGCCTGGCAGACGATGACCAGTGCGCTCGCCCCGGGTGGCGCGCTCGTGGAGGGCACCTGTGACGAGTTGGGCCGGCTCGCCAGTTGGCTGCTGATCGACTCCGACGGCCCTCGGACGCTGACCCTCGCCGCGAAGCTCACCACGCTGGGCAGCCCGGCGGAGCTGGCCGAGCGGCTACCGAAGGCGTTGATCCACCGCAACGTGCCCGGTGAACCGGTGCACGACCTGATCCGCGCCCTGGACGACGCCTGGCAGGCCGCCGCTCCGTACGCCACCTTCGGCCCCCGCCAACGGTGGCTGAGAGCGGTGGGCCGCCTCCGCGAGACCGGCTGGCCGATCCTGAACAGCCCCACCCGCTGGCGTCAGGGCGAGATAACCCTCCCCTGGGCGTCAGTAACCCCCAGCCCGTCCCGGTCGATCATGGAGTAGTGGTGGCCGTTTTCACCCCGGCAGCACTGTTTGTCCCCACCACAACTCCATGATCGACCGGCCGAGGGGGGGTCGTGAGGGCGCGTGGGGTGGGGTGGGGTGGGGTGGGTTAGAGGGTGCAGTTGATGAGGACGGGCTCGGGGTGGAGGGTCACGCCGAAGCGGGCGTGGACCTCGTCGCGGATGTCGCGGGCCAGGGCCAGCAGGTCGGCGGTGTGGGCGGTGCCGCTGCGGTTGGTGAGGGCGAGGGTGTGCTTGCTGGAGATGGCCGTGCCACCCGGCCCGGGGTGCCCCTTGGTGAAGCCGGCCTTGTCGATCAGCCAGGCGGCGCTGACCTTGACCATGCCGTCGACCCCGGGCCAGGCGGGCGGGTCGCCCAGGTCGGCGGTGCGCTCCCGGAGCAGCTCGTACGTCGCACCGTCGAGCACCGGATTGGTGAAGAACGAGCCGACCGAACGAGTGTCCGGGTCGGTGGCGTCGAGCACCATGCCCTTGCCGGCCCGCAGCCGCAGCACCGCCGCTCGGGCGTCCGCCAGCGGCACCTGGTCGCCGACCTCGACACCGAGGGCCCTGGCGAGTTCGGCGTAGCGCACCGGCCCGGAGAGCGGAGACCGGGTGAGCTGGAAGTCGACGGAGAGCACCACCCAGCGGTCCGCGTACTTGAAGATGCTGCCCCGGTAGGCGAACCCGCATTCGGCGGCGGGGATGATCCGGCGGGTGCCGTCGACCCGGTCGTACACCTCGACGCCGGTGATCGTCTCGGCGACCTCCTGGCCGTACGCGCCGACGTTCTGGATCGGGGTGGCGCCGGTCGAGCCGGGGATGCCGGAGAGGCACTCCAGACCGGCCCAGCCGTTGGCGACGGTGGCGGCCACCAGGTCGTCCCACGGTTCGCCGGCGTCGACGCGTACGGTGACCGAACCGGCGTCCTCCGCGACGACACGGAAGCCACGGGAGCGCACCAGGACGACGGTGCCGGGGAAGCCGGCGTCGCCGATCACCACGTTGCTGCCACCGGCCAGGATCAGGACCGGCTCGTCCGCGGCCCGGACCGCCTGGATGATCTCGTCGGCGCTGCCGGCGGCCACGATCCGCGCGGGCGTCCCACCCGTCCCTAGGGTCGTGTAGCCGGCCAGTGGACCGGGCATGGCACGATCGGCTGCGGTTGTCGGCTGGGCGGAGGCGTCTGGCACGCCCTTCACCTTAGGCTGACTGATAGCCGTGGCACCCACTGGTCGCCCGGCACCCCCGGGAGGATGGCGATGAGCAGAGTGCAGGGCGGCAAGGATTTTTGGATCGGAGCGCTCCGGGCGGAGGGTCCGGCCTTCGCGGCGGCGGTCGCCGAGGCGCCGCCGGAGACACCGGTGCTGTCCTGTCCGGGCTGGACGGTCAACGACGTCACACTGCACCTCGCCGGCATCTACCACTGGGTTTCGTCGTTCGTCGGCTCCGGCTCGGCCACCCAGCCGGCCCGCCGGGTCCCCCTTGAGGCGGAGCCGGGCGTGAGCCCTCTCCAGCTCTGGCAGCAGGGGTACGACCGGCTGCTGGCCGTGTTCGACGGCCTGGACCCGGAGGCGCCGGCCTGGAACTGGGCGCCGCAGCCGAAGAAGGCCGGGTTCTGGCCGCGTCGGATGGCGCACGAGACCGCCGTGCACCGGTGGGACGCTCAGCTCGCGATCGGTGCGGGTGACCCGGTCGAGGCGAAGCTCGCGGCCGACGGGGTGAGCGAGGTGCTGGACACCTGGCTGCCGGCCGGCCGGCGGCAGGTGCCGGGTGACTGGCACGGCGTGGTGCAGCTCTCCGCGACCGACGCGGCCCAGGACTGGTATCTGCGGCTCCGCGGCGAGGGGGTGGCGCTGCTCGACACGGCGACCATCTTCGACCACGACGACCACCATGCCCGCGCGCAGGTCAGCGGCACCGCCAGCGACCTGTTGCTGGCTCTGTGGGGCCGGGTGAGCTTCGAGACGCTGGACGTGGCCGGCGATCCCAACCTGCTGAACGGTCTGCGTACCGGCTGACCGGCTCTACCGCTCCGCGAGGGCGTCACCCGTCGACGGGTGACGCCCTCGCGTCCGTCGTGGGTCACGTCGGGATATCAAAGAGAGCGCTCTCTTGACACCGGGTTGAGTGCCCACCACCCTGTCGTGAGAGCGCTCTCTTGCCTATCGATCATCACCGACCACCTTGAGAGAGGTCGAAACCCATGGCTGTCTTCCCGCGCCGCCGCCTCGCCGCGGTGGCCCTCGCCGCGACCACCGCCCTGCTCGTCACCGCCGGCTGCGGCGGCGGCGAAGAGGGCGGGGACGGTCCGGTCACCCTCACCGTCGACGTCTTCGGCCAGTTCGGCTACGAGCAGCTCTACCAGGACTACATGGCCGCTAACCCCGACGTGAAGATCGTCGAGCGCGGCACCGGCACCAACCTCGACGAGTACTCGCCGAAGCTGACCCAGTGGCTCGCCGCCGGCCGGGGCGCCGGTGACGTCGTGGCCATCGAGGAGGGCCTGCTGGTCGAGTACAAGGCGAACCCCGGCAACTTCGTCAACCTGCTCGACCACGGCGCCGCCGACCTCAAGGGCAACTTCCTCGAGTGGAAGTGGAACGCCGGGCTCACCGCCGACGGCAAGCAACTCATCGGCCTCGGCACCGATGTCGGCGGCATCGCCATGTGCTACCGCAAGGACCTCTTCTCCAAGGCCGGCCTGCCCACCGAGCGGGACGCCGTCTCCCAGCTCTGGCCGACCTGGCAGGACTACATCGCCACCGGCGAGAAGTTCGTCGCGGCCAAGACCGGCCCGTCCTTCCTCGACGGGGCCACCAACACCTTCAACACCATCCTGCTCCAGACCGCCGGCAACACCACCGGCTACAGCTACTACGACACCAGCGGCAACCTCGTCGTCGACAGCAACCCGGCGGTACGGCAGGCGTGGGACACCACGATGGACATCGTCGACTCGGGCCTCTCCGGCAGGTACGGCTCGTGGTCCGAGGAGTGGGTCTCCGCGTTCAAGCAGTCGAAGTTCGCCACCATCGCCTGCCCCGCCTGGATGACCGGGGTGATCGAGGGCAACGCCGGCCCGGCCGCCCAGGGCAAGTGGGACATCGCCCGGGTGCCCGGTAGCGGCGGCAACTGGGGTGGCTCACACCTCGCCGTGCCCAAGCAGAGCAAGCACCAGGCCGAGGCGATCGAGCTGGCGAAGTTCCTGACCAGCGCCAAGGGTCAGATCGGGGCGTTCAAGGCGAAGGGTCCGCTGCCCTCCTCGCCGCAGGCGCTGGACGACCCGGCGATCGCCGGCGCGACCAACGCGTACTTCTCCGGGGCGCCGGTCGGCACCATCTTCGGCACCGGCGCGAAGAGCCTCAAGCCGGTCTACATGGGCCCGAAGAACCAGGCCGTCCGCACCGAGGTGGAGAACGCCGTGCGGACCGTGGAACTGGGCCAGCGCGACCCGGGGCAGGGCTGGGCCGACGCGGTGACCAACGCGAAGAAGGCCGCCGCCAAGTAGCCCAACCCAGCGTGCGGGCGGGCTCCGGCGACCGGAGTCCCGCCCGCACGGCGGAAAGGAGTTCCCGGGCATGACCGTCCAGCTCGACGCCCGTCCGCCGGTCGCACCGGCACCGAAACCTTCGACGGGTCGCCTCAGCCGACTCGACACCCGGCTCTCGCCGTACCTCTACATCGCCCCGTTCTTCCTGCTCTTCGCCGTCTTCGGGGCCTACCCGCTGGCGTACACCTTCTGGGTCTCACTGCACGACTGGGACCTGCTGGGCAGCGACCACCCGTTCGTCGGGATGGAGAACTACACCCGGCTGCTGGCCGACGTCGACTTCTGGCACGCGCTGGTCAACACGCTCGGGATCTTCGTCATCTCGACGGTGCCGCAGTTGCTCGCCGCTCTCTGGCTGGCCAACCTGCTCAACCGGGGCCTGCGGGCGCGTACCGCCTGGCGGATGGCAGTGCTCGTCCCCAATGTCACGTCCACCGCCGCGGTGGCGATCGTGTTCGGGGTGATCTTCGGCCGCGACTTCGGCATGGTCAACTGGTTGCTCGACATGGTCGGGGTGGACGCCATCGGCTGGAAGTCCAACCGGTTCGCCTCCTGGGTGGCCATCTCCGCCATGGTCGACTGGCGGTGGACCGGGTACAACGCGCTGATCCTGCTGGCCGCCATGCAGGCCATCCCCCGCGACCTGTACGAGTCGGCGTCCATCGACGGCGCGAACCGGGCCCGGCAGTTCTGGTCCATCACCGTGCCACTGCTCAAGCCGACGATCATCTTCTGCGCCATCATCGCCACCATCGGCGGATTGCAGCTCTTCACCGAACCGCGCCTGTTCCACTCCGGCACCAACCCGATCCGGGGTGGGCCGATGCGCGAGTCGCAGACGCTGACCATGTACATGTTCGAGAACGCCTTCGCGCCGCACTACAACTTCGGGTACGGCTCGGCCGTGGCCTGGCTGCTCTTCGCGCTCATCGCGATCGTCGCGGCGGTCAACGTCCTGGTTCTCCGCCGTCTCGGCGGCGACTCGGGCCCCGGAACCCGGAAGGGAGCGGCCCGATGAGCCGGCTCTGGCGGGCCAGCCCGCTCACCTACCTGGCCCTGATCGTCGCCGGCGGCCTGTCGGTCTTTCCGATCTGGTGGATGTTCGTGGTCGCCAGCCGGTCCAGCGACGCGATGGGGCAACTGCCACCGCCGATGACACCCGGCGGGAATCTCGGGGCCAACATCGCCCGACTGTTCGACAACACCGACGCGTACTTCCTGACCGGCCTGATCAACTCGACGATCGTGGCCACCACTGTCACCATCTCCGTGGTCCTGTTCTCCAGCCTGGCCGGGTTCGCCTTCGCCAAACTGCGGTTCGGGGGGCGTAACGCGCTGCTGCTGGTCATCATCGCGACCATGATGGTGCCGACCCAGCTCGGCGTGATCACGCTGTACCTGCTGATGACCAAGCTGGAGTGGAACGACCGACTCCCCGCGGTCATCGTGCCGGCGCTGGTCACCGGCTTCGGGGTGTTCATGATGCGGCAGTACGCCGGCCAGGCGGTCAGCGACGAGCTGATCGAGGCCGCCCGGATGGACGGCTGCGGCACCGCCCGGATCTGGTGGCACGTCGTCCTGCCCGCGCTGCGTCCCGCCGCCGCCGTCCTCGGCCTGCTCACGTTCATGACCACCTGGAACGACTTCCTGTGGCCGTACGCTGTGCTGAACGATCCGGCGAATCCAACGGTGCAACTCTCCCTGCGGGCACTGTCGGACGGGTACTACCAGGACATGTCGCAGGTGTTCACCGGGACAGCCATCGCGACGTTGCCCCTGCTATTGGTGTTCGTGTTGTTCGGCCGGCAGATCATCGGCGGGATCATGGAAGGTGCGGTCAAGGCGTGAGCGAGCAAAGCGGTGGCGTCAACGAACTCCGTTTTCCCGACAATTTCCTCTGGGGCGCGGCCACCGCCGCGTACCAGATCGAGGGCGCGGCCCGCGACGACGGTCGCGGACCGTCCATCTGGGACACCTTCAGCCGTACGCCGGGAAAGGTGTACCAGGGCCACACCGGCGACGTCGCCTGCGACCACTACCACCGGTACGCCGACGACGTGGCGCTGATGTCCGAGCTGGGCCTGCGGGCGTACCGCTTCTCGGTCGCCTGGCCCCGGATCCAACCGGACGGCACCGGCCCGGCCAACCCGCGGGGCCTGGACTTCTACGACCGGCTCACCGACGCGCTGCTCGATCGGGGAATCGACCCGATCGTCACCCTGTACCACTGGGACCTGCCCCAGTCCCTGGGCGACCGGGGCGGCTGGACCAACCGGGACACCGCCGAGCACTTCGCCACGTACGCCACGGCCGTGTACGCCCGGCTCGGCGACCGGATCGACACGTGGACCACCCTCAACGAGCCGTGGTGCTCGGCCTACCTCGGTTACGCCAACGGCATACACGCCCCCGGCGAGCAGGACCCGGGGGCGGCCTTCAGCGCCGTACACCATCTGCTGCTGGGGCACGGCCTCGCGGCGCGGGCGCTGCGGGCGGCCGGCGCGCGCACCGTGGGCATCACCCTCAACCCCGCTGATGTACGCCCGGCCGACCCGGAGAGCGCGGTGGACGCCGCCGCGGTCCGCCTGGTCGACGGCCTGCACAACCGGATCTTCCTCGACCCGCTGCTGGCCGGCGGCTACCCGGACGACGTCCGCGAGCATGTGGCGCGGATCGTCGAGCCGACCTTCATCCGCGACGGTGACGAGAAGCTGATCGCCGCCCCGATCGACCTGCTCGGCATCAACTACTACGCGCCGGGTTACGTGGCAGGTCGACCCGACGGCGCCGGCAACAGCGCGTACCCGGGCACCGAGGGCACCGTGCACTTCGTGCCGCCGACCGGGCCACTGACCGACATGGGTTGGATGATCGAGCCGGCCGGGCTGACCCGGCTGCTGGAGCGGATCGCCACCGACTACCCCGGCGTGCCGCTGCTGATCACCGAGAACGGCGGGGCGTTCCCCGACAAGCCCGGCGTCGACTCGCCCGACGGAGCGGCCCAGGTGATCGACACCGATCGCATCGCCTACCTCGACGGGCACCTGCGCGCGGCGCACGAGGCGATCTCCCGGGGCGTAGACCTGCGCGGTTATCTCGTATGGTCATTACTGGACAACTTCGAGTGGGCGGAGGGTTACCGCAAGCGGTTCGGGATCGTGCACGTCGACTACCTGACCCAGCGGCGCACACCGAAGGCCAGCGCCCGGTGGTACCAGGAGGTGATCTCCCGGAACGGGCTGTGACGAGCGGGGGGAAGGCGCGATGACGACGGCGCAGCGGCCGACGCTCGAGGCGGTGGCGGCGCGGGCCGGGGTGTCCCGCGCCACCGTGTCCCGGGTGGTCAACGGCTCCACCACGGTCGCCGAGCCGATCCGGGAGGCGGTCACCCGGGCCGTCGCCGAGTTGGGGTACGTGCCCAACCTCGCCGCCCGCAGCCTGGTCACCCAACGCACCGACTCGATCGCCCTGGTCATGCCGGAGGCCGCCACCCGGGTCTTCTCCGACGACCAGGTGTTCCCCGGCATCATCAGGGGCGTCAGCCAGGAGTTGGAGGCGGCCGACAAGCAACTGGTGCTGATGCTCGCCGGCTCGCCCGCCGGGCATCAACGGGTCGAGCGCTACACGACCGGCCGGCACGTCGACGGGGTGCTGTTCGCCTCGCTGCACGGCGCCGACCCGCTGCCCGGCACGCTGGCCCGCCTCGGCATCCCGGTGGTGGTCAGCGGTCGGCCGCTCGGCGACGTGCCGGTGCCGTACGTCGACGTCGACCACGTGGCCGGAGTGACCGCAGCCGTCCGACACCTCATCGACAGTGGTCGCCGACGCATCGCCACCATCGCCGGGCCGCAGGACATGGTCGCCGGCATCGAACGGCTCAGCGGCTACCGCAGCACCGTCGCCGACGCCGGGTTGCCCGAGCTGATCGCCGTCGGCGACTTCACCCGGGAGTCCGGGGCGGCGGCGATGCGGCGCCTGCTCACCGAGCACCCCGACCTGGACGGCGTCTTCGCCGCCTCCGACCTGATGGCACACGCCGCCCTGCGCACGCTGCGCGAGGCCGGCCGGCGGGTGCCGGAGGACGTGGCGGTGATCGGCTTCGACGACATCGAGACCGCCGCGTACACGGAGCCGCCGCTGACCACCGTCCGGCAGCCGATCGTGGAACTCGGCCGCGCCATGACCCGCCAACTGCTCCGGCTGGCCGCCGGCGAGACCATCGAGCAGCGGGTCATGCTCCCCACCGAGTTGATCCGCCGAGCCTCCGCCTGACCGGGTTAATGCGTCGCTCGTGGCGGAGATCGTCGCTAGCCTCGCCGGCATGCCGGATCCTGTCGCGCTGCATCACGTCCCCGCCCTCACCGACGTCGTCAAGACCACCGTCTACGTGGCGTCGTCGCAGCAGAAGGACCTGGTGACCGCCGGGCAGGTGGTCCGGGACTTCTTCGGCGACCACGATCCGCCCAGCACCCTGCTGGGGGTGGCCGTGCTCGGCTACACCGACCAGCTCGCCGAGGTCGAGGCCGTCGCGGCCGTACGGACGGGGGCCTGACATGCGGATCCGTGTGGCGCAGCCGGACGACGCGCCAGCCGTGGTGGCCCTGCGGGCGGTCGTCCACCCCTACCTGGTGCGCGGGGTCGAGTCGACCCGCAAGATGCTCGCCGAGCCACCACCCGAGGAGGGCTGGGCGGCCTTCGTGGCCGAGGTCGACGCCCAGGTGGTCGGGTGGGTGTCGGCGCAGTGCGCCAGCTGGACGTCCACCCCGGACTTCGGCGACATCTCGACACTGCACGTACATCCGGAGCACCGGCGACGAGGCGTCGGCACGGCCCTGCTGACCGCCGCCACCGATCATCTCCGTCCGCTGGGCATCCGCCGGGTCCGCGCCACGGCCCTGCCGGACGCGCTGCCGTTCGCCCGCCGGCACGGGTACGAGCCGAGCCGCGAGGTGCGCTACTCAGCGCTCGACCTGAGCACGGCTCCGGCGCTGCCCGAGTTGCCTCCGGGCGTACGGATGCTTCCGATCGCCGACCTGGACCCGCGACTGCTGTACGAGGCGGACGTGGCGTCGGCGGCCGACGAGCCGAGCGATGTGCCGGTCGACACGATCAGCTACGAGAGTTGGCAGTACGACGTCTGGGACAACCTCGGTCTGGACAAGGCGTCCAGCACTGCGGTCGAGGTCGACGGCAGGATCGTGGCCTTCAGTCTGGTGAAGCGGGACGGGGACCGGATGTGGTCGGACTTCACCGGCAGCATCCCCGCGTACCGGGGGCGGGGGCTGGCCCGACTGGCCAAGACGGCGGCGTTGCACCAGGCCGCCGCCGACGGGGTTCGGATCGCGTACACCTCGAACGACGAGGCGAACGGGCCGATGCTGGCGATCAACACCCGGCTGGGCTATCGCCCGGAGGCCTCCCAGTGGACCTGCCTGGCCGACCTGACCTGATCAGCAGTCATCCTCAAAGGGCCGTTGAGCGGTCGACGCCCGCCCGGCGTAGCCGCACCCGCATCTACTCGAAGATCATGTGTTGACAAGTGGTTCAGAACACCTCCAGACAACTACTTCCCATCACATGATCATGGACAGCCCTTACCCGATCAGCCGGCGTCGAGGACGTGCCGTGCCGTGGCGTAGGTATCCGACCCGAACAGCACCAGGCGGGCCTCGCTGACGGCGGTCGGGGTGGCCGAGCGCAGCACGGTGAGGGCCTGGCGGACCGCGTCGTCGATCGGCCAGCCGTAGATCCCGGCGGAGATCAGCGGATACGCCACTGTTGACGCGCCCAGTTCGTCGGCCACCCGCAGGCTGTTGGCGTAGCAGTCGCGCAGCAGCGCCGACCGGTCCTCGCTGGCCGACCAGACCGGCCCGACGGTGTGGATCACCCAACGGGCCGGCAACTCACCGGCAGTGGTCGCCACCGCCTGCCCGGTCGGCAGCCCTCGGCCGTAGTGGGATGCCCGCAGCGCCCGGCACTCCGCGAGGATGGCCGGCCCGCCGCGCCGGTGGATGGCCCCGTCGACCCCACCGCCACCGAGCAGGGACGAGTTCGCGGCGTTCACGATGGCGTCCACCTGCTGGGTGGTGATGTCGCCCTCGACCAGGGTGATCTCCATGTCAGCTCTCCTCGATCGGCTGACCGAGCGAGCGGCGGGCCAGCAGGGTGGCACCGGCGACCGCAGCCGGCATGATCAGTACCGCGCCGAGCGGAATGAGGAAGCAGAGGAAGACCGCCACCCCGAAGCCGAGCGCTGTGGGCCGGTCGGCCTTCAGGATCGTCCGGCGCTGCGGCATCCGCATCCCACGCCGGTAGAACGGTGCCCCGACCAGCTCCACGGCGAGGAACCAGCCGCCGACAGCCGCCCCGATGACCGGGACGACCGTCTGACCGACCACCGGGATGAAGCCGGCGAGGAAGAGCGGGATCCCGACCAGCGCCGCGAGCGCCACCAGGCGTACCGAGTCGGCGGAACTGCGGCGCAACGACGACCAGAAGGGCACGTCCACCGCGCCGGGCGTGCCGCCGTACCGCTGCTCGACCTGCTCGGAGATCTTCTCGTAGAACGGGTCCCCGATGACCAGGGTGACGGCGGTGAAGCTGACCACCGCGAGCAGGACGCCGAGCCCCAGGAAGGCCAGCCCGGCGACCACCCGGACCAGGCTGCGGCCGGTCTTCGACCAGTCGTCGGCGAACGGGGTGACCAGCGCGGCGAGGTCGTCCACGAAGTACACCAGGGTGGCGAACGCACCCACGAAGAGGGCACCGGAGATCAGCGCCGGCACGATGCCGAGCAGCATCAACCCCGGGCTGCGGACATAGAGACCGAACCCTCGCAGGAGCAGCCCCGCCCCGGAGAGGAAGCGGCCCACGGCCCCGGTCACCGGGCTGGTGATTCTGCTGGCGTCCACGATCGAGCAGCCTATCGACCGGTGATCGAATCCGCCGGGCGGCGAGCGGTACGAGGCAGGATGGGTTGGTGCGCGCCTCCCGACTGATCTCACTGCTGCTGCTGTTGCAGGCCCGCGGCTCGATGACGGCGGGCGAGCTGGCGCGGGAGCTGGAGGTCTCCGAGCGGACCGTCTACCGGGACGTGCTGGCGCTCTCGGCCGCCGGGGTGCCGGTCTACGCCGACCGGGGCCGGGACGGCGGATACCGGCTGCTCGGCGGTTACCGCACCAGACTGACCGGGCTGACCCGGGACGAGGCGGAGGCGCTCTTCCTTTCCGGGCTGCCCGGACCGGCGGGTGACATGGGGCTCGCCGACGCGGTCGCGGCCGCCGAGTTGAAGGTGCTCGCCGCCCTGCCACCGGCCCTGCGGGACGCCCCCGCCCGCGCTGGGCAGCGGTTCCACCTGGACGTGCCGGGCTGGTTCCGGGAGACGACCCCGCCGCCGTGGTTGACCGAGCTGGCCCGCGCGGTCTGGCAGGACCGGGTGGTGGAGTTGCGCTACCGGCGCGGCGACCGGGAGGTGACCCGCCGGGTCCAGCCGTACGGACTGGTGCTCAAGAGTGGGGCCTGGTATCTGGTCGGCCGGGTCGGCGACGACACCCGCACCTACCGGGTGGACCGGGTCACCGGGGTCGAGGTGGGCGAGGAGGGCTTCGACCGGGACGAGGGCTTCGACCTGGCCGGGCACTGGCGCGAGCAGGCCGGGTCGTTCCTGCGGACCATCCTGCGGGCCGAGGCCACCGTCCGGCTCAGCCCGGCGGGTCTGCGCCGGCTCCGGCACCTGGTCGATGCCCCCTTCGTGTACGACGAGGTGGTGGCCGCCGCCGGCGAACCCGACGGGCAGGGTTGGGTGGTGGCCCGGCTGCCCGTCGAGTCCGTCGAGGTGGCGTACCACCAACTGCTGGGGCTCGGCCCCGAGGTGGAGGTCCTCGACCCGCCCGCGCTCCGTCGGCTGTTCGCCGACGCAGCCGGACGTTTCCAGGCCCTCTACCGGTAGCCGGTGACGTCCGACGGTCTGCCCGCGTCGACCACCTCGGTGATGTAGCGGAAGCCCTCGGGTTGGCTGCCGTCGAGGTCGGTGAACCCGTACACCTTGGACAGCGTGCCGGCGTCGACGGACTGGCCGTTCCAGCGGGCCCGGTCCTCGTCGGCGGCGAGCGCGGCCACCGCGCGGCCGACGAACGCCGGGGTCTCCGAGATGAGGAAGTTCGGGTCGGTCGCGGCGCCGTCGCGCCAGTTGTCCTCGGTCACGCCGAAGTGCTCCAGCATCGCCTCGGAACGGATCCAACCCGGGGTGAGCGCGACGGCCGTGCAGCCGTGCGGCTTCAGCTCGTGCGCCTGGATGAAGGCGAGCCGGTTGACCGACACCTTCGCCAGGTCGTAGAAGAGCGACAGCCGGTAGTTGTCGTCGTTGTACGCCTTGGTGCCGTCGCCCATTTCCACGACCAGGCCGCCGGGCGTGCGGATCAGCAGCGGCAGGGCGAAGTGGCTGGTGACGATGTGGGTGTCGATGGCCAGTCGAAGGGTTCGGAAGCCGGCGTCCAACGGCTGCTCCCAGACCGGCTTCTCCCAGGTGACCAGTGGGTCCCCACCCCAGATGTCGTTGACCAGCACGTCGAGTCGGCCCTGCTCGTCGTCGATCCGGGCGACGAGGTCGCGGACCTGCTCGGGCACCAGGTGGTCGACCTGGACGGCGATCCCGGTGCCTCCGGCCTCGGTGACCAGCTCGGCGGTCTCCTCGATGGTCTCCGGCCGGTCCATCTCCGAGCGGCCCGCCCGGGTGCTGCGGCCGGTGGCGTACACGGTGGCGCCGGCCGCCCCGAGTTGCACGGCGATCTGCCGTCCGGCGCCTCGCGTGGCACCGGCGACGAGCGCGATCTTTCCTACGAGCGGTTGTGTCATACCCGCGAGGTTGTCAGCGATACCTGACAACCGCCGTCCGAATTACCGAACTGTCAGTCCACCGGGCGGACGCGGACCCGGCGGTTGGCCCGGCCCTTGCGCTACGCCCGTGACAGGGCACGTTACTCGTTGAGGAAGCCGGCGATCCGGTCCCGCAGGTCGGTGCGTTCCGACCAGAGGACGCCGGGTCGGTCGTACACGTGCAGGGTGGCCTGGGGTAGTGCGGCGGCGAGCCGCTCGGCGACGTCGACCGGGTGCAGCTCGTCGCCCGCGTTGGCGATGACCAGCGCCGGCGCGGTGACCGCCGCGAGGTCGCTGGTGGCGCGCAGCGGCGTCTGGTCCGCGAGGCTGGCCAGGCTGCCGGCGAGTCCGTCGCGGAGCAGCTGGTCGAGTCGCTGCCGCAGGTACGCCCAGCCGGCGGGGGTGTTGCGCACCGCTGCGGGCAGCTCCAGGGTGACGACGTCGGCGACCACCGAGGCGTCTCCGCTCTCCACGGCCTCCAACAGGTCGGTGATGCGGTCACCGGCCGCCGGGCCGCGCGGCTGGTCGAGCACCGCGGGCAGGAAGAAGACCAGCTTCTCGAAACGGTCCGGGCTCTCCGCGAGCAACCGGCAGAGGGCACCGGCGCCGAGGCTCGCGCCGAAGGCGCGGCTGGCACCGCCCAGGTCGGCGACCGCCCGGAGATCGCGGGCCAGGTCGGAGTACGTCCACGGCCCGTCCGGCGCCTCGGATCGGCCGTGCCCACGGAACTGGAAGAACACCTTGCGGCCGGTCACCCCACTGCCGAACGGACGGGTGGTGGCGATGCCGTTGCCCAGCCCGTGCGCGAACACGGTCACCGGATCACCGGTGCCGGTGATCAGCCGTTCGAGCTGTACGCCGTGCGGAGTGGCGACCAGGTCGGTGTCCGGTTCCGGGAGCGCGGGGCGGCCGGTGCGCGGCCCACCCGGGCCGGGCCCCCAGGTGCGGGGCCCGCTGTCCGGTGGTGGGGGCCAGCGAAAACCTCTCACCAGAACCCTTTGCCGTCGCTGAGGTCACGCAGACCGACCCGGACGTCGAGCAGGTAGATGAGACCGGCGGCGATGCCGATCAGTCCGAAGAGGCTGATCGGCCCGAAGCCGAGCAGGGTCAGCACGAGGCAGACCGCCAGGATGGCGATCCAGCCACCCTTGGGAAGCGTCCCGATGGCGGGGAAGGCGTCGGAGCGCTGCGTGATCGCGTGCACCAGGGCGACGCCCTGAACGATCAGCGCGAAGACGAGCAGGATCAGCTCGATCACGTAGCGGACTTCGAACGCGAAGATCGGCGCGGCGTTGGCCATGCCGGCAAGCTTATGTCGAGGACCCCGGCTTCGTCCGACAAGGACGCCGCCGGGGTCGTCGACAGGGTTGTTACTCGGCCGCCGGGCGGGTCCGCTTGGTGGCCCGGGGCAGCTTCGCCGACGGGGTGGCGGCCGGCTTCGCGGTCTTCGGGGCGCGCGCGGCCTTCTTGACGGCGGCCGGCTTGGCCTCGGCGATCTCGGCCACGTCGGCCGGGGTCGGCACCTCGGCCGGGGCGGTGGTGGTGGCCGCCGGGGTGGTCTCCGCCGGGGTCACGGCCCGCGTGGCCTCGATGTCGGCGTTGACCGTGTCGGCGGCTTCCAGCACACCAGCGCCGACGACCCGCTCACCACGGGCGACCAGCGCGCCGTACGCGGCGAAGGCCCGTTCCTGGGCGACCTGGGCTCCGGCGATGACGATGGCGGCGTTGCGGGTCGCGGCGGCCCGCAGCTTGTCCAGGTCGGCGACCTCGCGCAGCTTCGCCAGGTCGGCGGCTTCGCGCAGCTTGGCCAGGTCAGCCGACTCGCGGAGCTTGGCCAGGTCCAACTCGTTGGCCTTCTGCCGCAGCTCGTAGCCGGTCAGCACGGCCCGACCACCCAGGTCGGCGACGACGCGGGTGCCGAGGCCGCCGACCACGGCGGGCAGCTTACGAAGCTGCTCGATGGCCAACTCACCGGCGCCTGCGGCGGCGTAGATCGGGGCGGGGATGCGGTTGGTCTTCGGCTCGCTCATGACGTCTCCTCTTCGGCCGCCTCGGCGGCCTTGCGCGCCGCCGGACCGGCGGCCTTCTTCTCGGGGGTGTTGGTGCTGCTCGGGGCGGGTGCGGTGCCCGCCTCGGTGACGGCGACCGACTCGATCACGGCCTCGGTCGGGGTGCCGCCCGCGGTGGTGGGACCGGTGGCGGCCAGGTTCGCCAGGTCGGCGGGCTCGTCGCCGACGTCCGTCGGGGTGCTCGCACGGGGTGTGCCGCCGGTGGGCCCGGTGCCGCCGCCCTCGGCAGCCGCCTGGGCCTCGGCCAGCCGGGTGTTCTCCCGGCGGAACGTCTCGTAGATCTGGGTGAGGGACTGCTTCTGGGCCATCGTCAGGTCGGTGTCCACGGCGATGGCGGCGAGCACACCGTGGCCTTCCTTGTCGTCGAGCAGACCGGCGCGCAGGTACATCGCCGGGGTGGAGACCCGCAGCGCGCTCGCCAGTTGCTGGAGCACCTCGGCGCTGGGCTTGCGCAGGCCGCGCTCGATCTGACTGAGGTACGGGTTGCTGACCCCCGCCTGCTCGGCGAGCTGCCGGAGCGAGATCTTGGCGTTACGCCGTAGATCGCGGATGAACCCGCCGACGTCGGGAAGGTCCTTCGGTGTGGCCATGACTGCGACGGTAACCGGCTGCGCTAGCTCCTGCAAGCAAAACGCTAGCCACAGTTAGCAACGTCTCAGCACCGTGGTTGCGCCCCGCTCCGCGGCTCCGTACGGTCCGTCCGTGCACAAGATCACAGTCAACGGAGCAAGCATCGCGTACGACGAGGCAGGCACCGGCTCGCCCGTCGTACTCCTGCACGCCGGCATCGCCGACCGGCGGATGTGGCGGGGGCAGATCTCCGCGCTCGCCGCCCGCCATCGGGTGATCGTCCCGGACCTCCGCGGCTACGGGGATTCCGAGTTGCCTCCGACGCCGTTCACACACCACGACGACGTGGCGGGGCTGCTGGACGCACTCGACCTGCCCCGGGCCACGCTGGTCGGCTGCTCCTTCGGTGGGGCCGTCGCCATCGACACCGCGCTCGCCCACCCCGACCGCGTGAGCGCGCTCGCGCTGTTCGACACGGCGGTCTCCGGCAACGAGTGGTCCGACGAGGCGAACGACCTCTGGGACGACCTGGTCGGCGAGGTCGACCCCGACGACTTCGTCGCGGGCGCGGCCGGCGAGGTGCGGTTCTGGGTGGTGGGCCCGGGTCGACAGCCGGAGGACGTCGACAGCGAGCTGATCGCGTTCGCGCAGGAGATGGACCAGCGGGCCCTCGCCGCCGAGCTGGCGCTCGGCGCGGTCGAGGTCGGAGAACTGACGCCTCCGGCCATCGACCGTCTCGGTGAGCTGACGGTGCCGGTCCTGGTCACCGCCGGTGCCGCGGACCTGCCGGACATCCGTCGGCTCGCCGACCGGATCGCCGCCGACGCCCCCGGCGCGGTACGGCTCCCGGACATCCCGGACGCCGCGCACCTGCTGCCGCTGGAGCGTCCGGAGGCGGTCAACGCCGCGCTGCTCGACTTCCTGAGCTGACCAACCCCGCAGCCAGGGCGGGCCACACGCACACGCACACCCGGCCGTTCGGAGCCCGACCCGCGAATGAGCGTGATGCCACAGCGGCATCTTGATTCCGCTGTGGCATCACGATGTTCGGGCCACCGCCAGCCGGCACGGTCACCGACGGTGAGCCACGCCGACCCTCCCCACCGATGCCGGAGTGCCGCTCACCAGAGCGGGCGGACCGCCCCGACCGGAACACCGCCGCCGAAGAGCGGCACCTCGGCGTACTCGGTCAGCACCGGTGCGTCCACGCCGAGCCGGCGCAGCGCGGAGACCAGCACCGGCATCCGCGCCCGGTCGGCGCCGTCGTCGATCTTCAGGGCGACGGCGCCGACGCCCGGCACCGCCACCGCGATCACACCCTCGGCGCCGACCTTGGCCAGCAGGCCCGGAACGCCACGCATCAGCCGGGTGTCGTCGGCCTGGGTGCCACCGACGATCTCCGGGTACGCGCGCATGGCGTCGGCCACCGTCCGCGGCACCGAGCCCGGCTCGGCGTCGACCAACCGGAGGAACGCCCCGGCCAACCCGGTCAGCGACACCGCGAGCACCGGGGCGCCACAACCGTCCACCCCCACCGCCGCCACCTGCTCGCCGGTGAACTCCTCGATGGCCGCCCGCAACCGCTGCTGGAGCGGGTGCTCCGGCCGCCAGTACCCGTCCAGCGGCCAACCGGCGGCCTCGCAGGTCAGCAGCATTCCGCTGTGCTTGCCGGAGCAGTTCATCTGCACCCTGGTCGGGCCGCCCCCGGCCCGCAGCACAGCCTCCCGGGCCGCCGCCCCCACCGGCAGGTCGGGCGGGCAGTGCAGAGCCGAGGCGTCCAACCCGGCCCGCTCCAGCAGCGCGCCGACCCGGGACAGGTGAAAGTCCTCACCGGCGTGACTCGCCGCGACCAGCGCGACATCGGCCGGGTCGGTCAACGGCAGGCCGGCGCGGAGCATCCCGATCGCCTGCATCGGCTTGCTGGCCGAGCGGGGGAAGATCGGCGAGGTCACGTCCCCGGCTGATGCCAGCACCGCGCCGGCGGCGTCGAGCACCACCACCGAGCCGCGGTGCGCACCCTCCACGAACCCGGAACGAACCACCTCGGCGAGCGGGTCGCCACCCTCGTACGTCTTCGTCACGGGCTGGACGGTACCGACGCTCCTGGGGTGCCCGTCGGCGGGGTGACCAGGTGGTCCACCGCCCGGGTGACAGGAGCGCGGGGCAGACCCGGCCTTACAGCCCGAGCAGCTCGCGCGCCTCGGTGGTGGTCAATGGCGGACGCTGGGCGAGCTGGGCGAAACCCACCGCGCGGGCGACCAGTTGCATGTTCGACTCCACCGGGCGGCCCTTCGCGTACGTCACGGTGTCCTCCATGCCGACCCGCAGGTGCCCGCCCGTCGACAGCGAGGCCAGCAGGACCGGAATCGTGCTGCGGCCGATGCCGGTGGCCGAGAAGGTGGTGCCCTCGGGCAGGTCCCGCAGCATTCGGTGGGCCGCCACCAGCGTCTCGGTGGTGCCCGGCATCCCGCCCGGCACCCCCATCACGAAGTCGACGTGCACATGCCCCCCGGCCGGCAGCCCGTACCTGCCGAGGAGGCGCTGCAACGCGGACAGGTGGCCGAGGTCGAAGATCTCGTACTCCGGCACGATCCCGCGCTCCTGCATCCGGGCGTGCAGGTCGACGATGAACTCCCAGCGGTTGAGGAAGACGTCGTCGCCGAAGTTGACGGTGCCCATCGTGCAGGAGGCCATGTCCGGCCGGGCGTCGAGCACGGCCAGCCGGGCGGCCTCCGGGTCCGTCACCGCGCCGCCGGAGGAGAGCTGCACGATCAGGTCGGTGCTGTCCCGCAACGCCGCCACGGTGTCGGCCAGGCGCACCGGGTCGAGGGTCGGCCGCGCGTCGTCGTCACGGATGTGGACGTGGATCACGGCGGCGCCGAGCGCCTCACACTCCTTCGCGGTGAGCAGCAGCTCGTCGAGGGTCACCGGCAGCGCCGGCACCTCCGCCTTGGCCGACTCGGCGCCGGTCGGGGCCACCGTGATCAACGTCCCTGTCGTCATGCCGGCGATCCTAGACGCCCGGGTCAGGACGGGTCGATCGCCGCCGCCGTCTCGCCGACCAGCAGTGCCGCGTCGTCCGGGACGTTCCGCTTGACCACCGCGAGCGCCACCTGACCCAGCTCGTGGTGCAGCACCGCGGTGCCGACGAAGCCAACCGCCCGGCCGTCGAGCATCACCGGCGTGCCGGCCGTGGGCGGCTGGTCGGTGGTCACCCCGTCCAGATGCAGCAGTACGAGGCGACGCGGCGGTCGACCCATGTTGTGCACCCGGGCCACCGTCTCCTGCCCCCGGTAGCAACCCTTGTCCAGGTGCACGGCGGGGGCGATCAGGTCGACCTCGGCCGGGATGGTCCGGTGGTCGGTGTCCACCCCGACCCGGGGCCGGCGGGCCGCCACCCGAATCGCCTCGTACGCCCACAGGCCCGCGACGGGCACACCGGCGCCCCGCAGCTCCGCCACCACCTGGTCCATCGCCGAGCGGGGCACCAGCAGGTCCACCCCGAGGGGGACGCGTCGGGCCCAGCCACCGATCGGCAGCGGCTTCACGTCGTACCGGACGCTGGCCCGCTGTGGCACGGCGCCGTGGGGGAACTTCGGACCCGGCACCGCGACCAGGTCCGGCGCGGCGAGCCCGGTCACGCCGAGCGTGCCCAGCGCCTCCGTCGCCCCGGGCCCGACCAGCGACAGCAACGCCCGCTCGGCGGTCGCGTCGCGCGGCTCGACCTTGCTGAAGAACCGCATCTTCTCCAGGTAGGCCAGCAGGCCCTCGGTCGCCCCCGGCTCGGTGTCCAGCCAGGCGGTCTCGCCGTCCTCGGCGACCACCGCGTGCTGCTCGATGTGCCCGTGCGGGGACAACACCAGCAACTCGGTGCCCTCACCGGCGGCCAGCGCGGTCAGGTGCTGCGAGGTGACGGTGTGCAGCCAACTCGCCCGCTCCTCGCCGGGCACCGCGATGATCCCCCGGTGCGACCTGTCGACCAGGCCGACAGCGGTGTCGAGGGTGCGCTGCTCCCGCAACGGGTCGCCGTAGTGGGCGGCCACCCCCCGCACACCGGCCGCGACGTGCGCCGCGTCCGGCTGGTCCCGGCTCGCCTCGTCGATGCTCTCGACGGCCACCGCACCCGCGATGTCGATCATTTGTCGTCCCCGTTCTCGCAGCGTACGCAGACGCCGAAGAGTGATACGTGCCCGATGTCCACCCGGAACCCCCGCTGCGTGGCCAACTGGTCGGCGAGCGGGCGCAGCATCTCCGGATCGATCTCGTCGATCGCGCCACACTCCCGGCAGACCAGGTGGACGTGTTGGTGCTCACCCGCCGCGTGGTACGTCGGCGACCCGTGCGACAGGTGCGTGTGGGTGACCAGGCCGAGCCGTTCCAGCAGCTCAAGCGTGCGATAGATGGTGGTGATGTTGACGCCGGCGGCGACCTCCCGCACGGCGGTGTGCACCTGCTCCGGGCTGGCGTGCCCCAGATCGAGCACCGCCTGGAGGACGAGCTGCCGTTGGGGCGTCAGCCGCAGCCCACGGGCCCGCAGCATTTCCGCGAGGGAGGATTCGGACACGGTCCGATCATAGTTCGGCAATCGCTGCGACCCCCTTCGAGCGGCCGGTCGCCGCTAGGCTCGGCGGTCATGGTGACGTCGTCCGTCGGAAACGCCCCGGTCTCTCCGCGTACCCGGATCGCCGTGCTCGGCCGGGGCCTCGTCGCGGCCGACGAGCCAGTGCTCCGCGGCGACGACCTGGGCGTCCTGCGCGGCGACGGGCTCTTCGAGTCCATGCACCTGCGCGAGGGCCGGCCGTGGCTGCGCGACGAACACCTGGCCCGGATGACCACCGCCGCGGCAGCCGTCGACCTGGACCTGCCCCCCACCGACACGCTCGTCGACCTGCTCGACACGGTGTGCGCCGGCTGGCCCGTCCAGGTGGAGGCCGCGCTGCGGCTGGTCTGCACCCGAGGCTCCGAGGCCGGCGGCCCGCCGACCGTCTACGCCACGGTGACCGAGGTGCCGGCGTCGTCGCGGGCGGCCCGCCACACCGGGATCACCGTGGCGATCCTGCCTCTGGGGGTGCCCGCCGACGCGCGGACCGGTCTCGACTGGTTGCCGGCCGGCATCAAGTCCACCTCGTACGCGGTCAACAGCGCCGCCCGCCGTTGGGCGCACCGGGCCGGGGTGGACGACGTGCTCTGGGTCTCCTCGGACGGGTACGCCCTGGAGGGGCCGATCGCGAACGTGGTGTGGCTCACCGGAGACACACTCTGCACGGTGCCGGCCGCCACCACCGGCATCCTGCCCGGCACGACAGTGGCCTGGCTGCTCGCCCACGCCCACGAGCTGGGCCTGGGCGGTGCCGAACGGATGGTCACGCCGGCCGAGCTGCACGACGCCGACGGGGTGTGGTTCAGCTCCTCGGTACGCGGGCTCGTCGAGGTCCGGACACTGGACGGGGTGCGCCGGCACCACTGCCCGCGCACCCCCGCCCTGCAAGCCCTGCTGGGCTTCCCCGTCTAGCCTGCTGGGTTTTCCCGGCTGGTCAGCCACCGACCCGGACGAGCCGGGCGGACAGGTGCGGGCTGAGCCCGTGCCCCATGGCCGCCATCTCCTGCGCGTAGAGCAGCGCGCCCTCGACGATGCCGAAGAGTCGGTGCCCGCCGGTGACCTCCTTGGCGGTCGGGGTCCGGACCACCGCGTCGGTGGCGAACTCGACCTGCGTGCCGGTGCGCTTGCCCAGGTGCAGTTCCATCACCCCGGTCGGCGTGGTGAGCACCGCCTCCAGCTCGTCGGTAGCCCGCCCGTCCACCAGCACCGGGCGCCACCAACCGACCTCCCGGCCGGCCGGGCGGACCGGCCTGCTCTGCTCGTCCAGGATCCAGGCACGGGACTCGTAGTGCAGGAACGGCCGCCCGTCGTGGCTGATCCGGATCTCCTGGGCGTAGTCGAAGTCCTCGATGGTGGGGAAACCACCCTTGCCCCGGCCCCGCCACAGCCCGATGTAGGGCAGCAGGCCGTCCAGGGCGGGGTGCAGCTTCGGCCCGACCCGCAGGTCGTGACTCTCCTCGAACGGGTACTTCTCGACCGGCGGCGCGTTCAGCCACGGCGGCTGCAGCGGATTCTCGCTCACAGGCGTCACCAGCGTCCTCTCGAAATGCGTACGGCAAGGTAGACCAGGCCACCGGCGAGTCCGCCCAGGCCAGCGACCAACAGGCTGACAAACCCGATCTCGGTAACCATCCCGACCATCCTATGCTGGGCCACATGGCCCGCACTCTCGTCGTCAAGGCCACCGCGGGGGCGGACGCCCCGGAGCGGTGCGCGCAGGCATTCACGGTCGCCGCGACCGCCGTCGCGGCCGGGGTGGACGTGTCGCTCTGGCTGACCGGTGAGTCGACCTGGTTCGCGGTGCCCGGGCGCGCCCAACAGTTCGAGCTGCCACATTCCGCGCCTCTGGCCGAGCTGCTGCACGTCATCCTGACCAGTGGTCGGGTGACCGCCTGCACCCAGTGCGCGGCCCGACGGGAGATCGGCCCGGACGACGTGCTGCCCGGGGTCCGGATCGCGGGCGCCGCCGTCTTCGTCGAGGAGGCGATGACCGAGGGCGCCCAGGCGTTGGTCTACTGAGCACCACCGGAGTGCCGATACCGACCCGACATCTCGGGCGACTGCCTACGATTCGGATGTGACCGAGGCGGCGGAGAGGTTCTTCGAATCACTGCCGGCGCGCGCCCCCGACGTCCTGGTCGGCCTGCCCGAGGGGACCCTCCAGATCGACCTCGGCAGCGACCACCAGGTCGAACACTGGCTGGTACGCATGCGAGCCGGTTCGGTGCAGGTCAGTCGTGAACGCGGCCCTGCCGACGCCATCTGGTACAGCAGCGCGGCCCTCTTCGACCGACTGATCAGCGGTGAGGCGCAGGGGGTCGCGGCGGTGCTGCGCAACGAGAGCACGTTCAGCGGGAACGTGGTGCTCTTCCTCGCCTTCCGCCGGTTCTTCCCCAACCCGCCCGGCACCCGCGACCCCCGCGAGACGGCCCGCAGAGCAGTCGGGCGACCGGCGTGAGGGAGCTCGTCAGCATCCTGGACGGCAACACCTTCCTGGTCAGCGACCGTCGGGGAGACATCGAGCCGTCCCACGACTTCCCCACCGGGCTGTTCTCCTTCGACACCCGGTTCCTGTCCAAGTGGGTGCTCACCCTGAACGGCCAACGGCTGCACGCCCTCTCCACGGACGACACCGAGTCGTACCGCACCACGTTCTTCCTCGCCCCCGGCGAACCCACGCACTACCTGGACGCGAAGGCGTCGGTGATCCGCAGCCGGGCGATCGTGGGCAGCTTCGAGGAGGAGCTGACCGTGCTGAACCACACCGGCGCGGACGTCGAATTCACCGTCCGAATCGACGTCGAGGCCGACTTCGCCGACCTGTTCGAGATCAAGGACTCCCGCCAGAAGTTGGGGACGACCAGCGTCACGGTCTCGGACGACCAGCTCCGACTCACCTACCGGCGGGACGCGTTCCACCGGGAGACGACTGTCACGACCACCGGGCCGGCGCAGGTCGACACCGACGGCTTGACCTTCCGCGTCCGGATCGCCCGCAACAGCAGGTGGACCACCCGGCTGCACGTGTCCAGCGTCGTCTACGGGGCACGCGGCGAGGACATCCGGGCAACCCTGCCGTACGGGGGCAGCCGCAGCGCGGACGCGATCCGGGCCGAGCAGCAGGAGCTGATCGACCGGGCACCGAAGCTCGGCTGCGACTGCGAGCCACTGGCCGGGGCGTACCGGCGCAGCCTCAACGACCTGGCCGCGCTGCGCTACGAGTCGATCGCCCTGGGCGTACGGCTGATCGCCGCCGGGCTGCCCTGGTTCATGACCCTGTTCGGCCGGGACAGCATCATCACCTCGTTGCAGGTGCTGCCGTTCCTGCCGGAGCTGGTCCCGCCCACCATCCTGATGCTGGCCGGCCTCCAGGGGCACCGGGTGGACGACTTCCGGGACGAGGAGCCCGGCAAGATCCTGCACGAGCTGCGGTACGGGGAGACCGCCGGCTTCGAGGAGCAGCCGCACTCGCCGTACTACGGGTCGGCCGACTCGACGCCACTGTTCGTCATCCTGATCGACGAGTACGAGCGGTGGACCGGCGACGCGGCGCTGGTCCGCCGGCTGGAGCCGCAGGTCCGCGCCGCGCTGGAGTGGATCGACACGTACGGCGACCTGCTCGGCACCGGTTACCTCTGGTATCAGACCCGCAACCCGCAGAGCGGTCTGCAGAACCAGTGCTGGAAGGACTCCTGGGACGGCATCTCGTACGCCGACGGTGCGATACCCGGCTTCCCCCGGGCGACGTGCGAGTTGCAGGGGTACGCGTACGACGCAAAGATCCGGGCCGCCCGGCTGGCCCGGACCTTCTGGAACGACAGGGCGTACGCCGACCGGCTGGAGCGGGAGGCCGCCGATCTCAAGCGACGGTTCGATCGCGACTTCTGGATCGCCGACCGCGGGTACTACGCGCTCGCGTTGGACGCCGACGGGCGGCAGGTGGACGCGCTGACGTCGAACATCGGGCACCTGTTGTGGAGCGGCATCGTGGACGAGTCCCGTGCCGGCAAGGTGGTCGAGCACCTGCTCGGGCCGCGCCTGTTCTCCGGGTGGGGGGTGCGGACGCTCGCCGAGGACGAGGGACGGTACAACCCGATCGGGTACCACGTGGGCACCGTGTGGCCGTTCGACAACTCGATCATCGCCTGGGGCCTGTGGCGGTACGGCTACCGCGAGGAGGCCGGCCTGATCTGCGACACGATGCTGGCGGCGTCCCGGTACTTCGAGGGGCGGCTGCCGGAGGCGTTCGCCGGGTACACCCGTGATCTCACCGACTACCCGGTGGAGTACCCGACCGCGTGCAGCCCGCAGGCCTGGTCCAGCGGAACCCCGCTGCTGCTGCTCCGGGTGATGCTGGGGTTGGACCCGCAGGGCGAGCATCTGATCATCGACCCGGCCGTGCCTCCGGGGATGGGCCGCGTCGAACTACTGGACATCCCCGGCCGGTGGGGCAAGGTGGACGCGTTGGGCCGCAGCCGGGGCCCGACGGATCAGCCGGACGGCAGCTGATCCGAGCTGGCCGCCCGACTCAACCCGGGCAGCCGACGGTGGCGGCCACCCGGACGGCGTCGTCCGGGCCGAGCTCGGCCAGCACCGTGACCGGGCCGGTGCGGTACGCGTACACCGGGGGTGCGTCCACCAGGGGGGCGTTGCCGGCCAGCGCGGCGAGCGAAGCCGTCGAGGCGGCCGGGCCGGGACCGCCCGCGGACCGCACGGTCTGGGCCAGCCCGCCACCCGGGCAGGGCGCGGTGACCCGCTCCGGCGTCGCGTCGCCCGGCCGGCCGAGCGCCCCCAGCGCCGCGGTCAACGCGGCGGCTGCCGGGCCGGTCGCACTGGCCGTGGCCGGCGTGTAGCCCGCGCCGGTGGGCCGGCAACCGGTGTCGACGACCAGTCGGACCTGCCCGTCCACCGTCGGCCGCCCTTCGACGGCCACGAACTCTCCGGCGTCGGCGTACAGCTCCGGGCCGTTCAGCCCGGACCCGACCCGGGCCTGCCAACCGGCCGGCAGCCGCTCGGCGATCCCGGTCAACACGGTCCGCTCGGTGCCGGTGGGCGCGAGCACGCCCACGTCCCGTCGCAACCTCGCCCCGTCGGCGAACGGGGTGACCCGGCAGCCCTCCGCGACCTTCGCCGGGCCCAGCTCCAGGAGACTGCTCGGCCCCGCCGCACGGACCAGCTCGCCGATCGCCCGGTCGACCACCGGGCCGGCCTGGTGCAGGGTGCGCTGCTCCCGCACGGTCGGCGGATCGTCGCGGACCGACGTCCAGGTGAGCACGGCCAGCAACACGGCCCAGGCCGCCGTCGCGACCAGCAACCACCGCCGCCACGGCCGGACAGGCGCCGGCGCGGCGGGACCAGCCGAAGGAGCCCAACCCGTCTGGACAGCACCGCTCACCCGGCCATGGTGTCACGCCTCCGCCGCTGAGCCGGCAGCGGTGGCGTGGGACGGCGGCCACGAGGTCAGACGGGCCGCGACGGCTCCTGCGGCGCTGTCGGCGTCGGGTCGTGCGGCGACGGGAACAGCATGGCCCGCAACTCGGCCAGGTCCGGGCAGCTCACCACCTGCCCGGTCCCGTCGAGTTGTCGGAGCACCCGCTCGACCACGGCGGCATCAGCGCTCACGCAGACCACGAGCGGAACCTCGTCACCGGACGCACCGCCGTCACTCGCGCCAACCTCGATATCCACAGCTAGATAGTGACGCATACCGATTGATGTGATTGGTCCGCCGAGCCGTGGGTGACACTGAAATTACTTCTCGTCACCAATTCCCCCAGAAGATCGACTGGGGCCGGTCACCCATGGCGGGTGACCGGCCCCGGTCGATGAGAGCGGTGGGTCAGGCGACGGTGACGGCAACCTCGTTGACGCCCCGGCCGGCGGTGACGGCGGTGTCGCCGTTGCCGTGCCGGGACAGTGCCCGCAGCGTCCAGGAACCCGGCGCGGCGAAGAACCGGAACTGGCCGGCCGTCGAGGTCACCACCTCGGCGGTGAACTCACCGGTCGAGTCGAGCAGCCGGACGTACGCGCCCGGCACCGGCTCGTCCTCGGCCGAGCGGACGATCCCGGTGATGACGGTTTCCTTCTCCAGGTCCAGGCTGGCCGGCAGCGGCGCGGCCTGGTCGGGTGCCGCGCAACCCGCGGCGGTGGGGAGCGTCATGATCAGGCCTCCCCGGGTTCGTCACCGAGGGCAACCGGCACGCCGACCAGCGAACCGTACTCGGTCCAGGAACCGTCGTAGTTCTTCACGTTGCGGTGGCCGAGCAGCTCCTGCAGCACGAACCAGGTGTGCGAGGAGCGCTCGCCGATGCGGCAGTAGGCGATGGTCTCCTTGCCGTCGTCGAGCCCCGCGTCGCCGTAGATCTTGCGCAGCTCGTCGTCGGACCGGAAGGTGCCGTCCTCGTTGGCTGCCTTGGACCACGGGACGCTGATCGCGGTGGGGATGTGGCCGGCCCGCTGCGCCTGCTCCTGCGGCAGGTGGGCGGGGGCGAGCAGCCGACCGGCGAACTCGTCGGGGCTACGCACGTCGACCAGGTTCTTGGTGCCGATCGCGGCGACGACCTCGTCGCGGAAGGCCCGGATGGAGGTGTCCGGCTCCTGCGCGACGTACTGCGTCGCCGGACGGGTCACCGAGTCGGTGACCAACGGACGGGCGTCCAGCTCCCACTTCTTGCGACCGCCGTCGAGCAGCTTCACGTCGCCGTGGCCGTAGAGCTTGAAGTACCAGTAGGCGTACGCGGCGAACCAGTTGTTGTTGCCGCCGTAGAGGATGACGGTGTCGTCGTTGCTGATGCCCCGCTCGGAGAGCAGCGCCTCGAACTGGGACTTGTTGACGAAGTCCCGGCGGACCTGGTCCTGGAGGTCGGTCTTCCAGTCAATCTTGATGGCACCGGCGATGTGGCCGGTCTCGTAGGCCGAGGTGTCCTCGTCGACCTCGACGAAGACGACGCCCGGGGCGTCGAGGTTCTTCTCGGCCCACTCGGCCGAAACGAGTGCGGTGTCGCGACTCATCGAATCACTCCCTGGTGAGGATGGATGGTGAGCCAACGCGCGAGTATCGATGGTTTCAACTGTCGCACCACGCGCGGGACCCAGCGGAAGGACGGATCACGGGTTCGTGCGACGGCGCCGCTGCCGGGCGTTCGGTGGGATGACCGGAGGGTGCGAAAACCCTGTGCCGGTGGCCGCCGTCAGGCGGCCGGAGACAGCCCCGCCGTCAGATGACGGGGCGACACAGGCAGGTGGCCACGCGGCACAGGTCGACCGCGCGCCGTTTGGTGAGGTGGGTCCCCATGGCCAGGGAGCCTACCAGCCAGTGACCGTGCTGCCACTCAGCCGACCACCATCCGGGATCGACCGAATGGTGGACGACAGCACTGACCGGGGAGTCAGCCAACGGAATTGATCGGCACGTTCTTCGCGTCGACGGTGACCGCCAGGCCCTCCGGCAGCGGCCGGACCTCGCGCACGGTGAGCTGGAACGGCAGGTCGGGCAGGGGTACGTCGACCGAGATGCCCTTGGCGTAGTTGTTCAGCAGAGCGCGGGCCAGCGGCAGGTTCGGCAGACCGGCCGCGTCCAGGTCGTTGAAACGCAGGGCGACAGCACCGTTGTCGGCGACGGTGACGTCGGCGGTGCCGGCGACGGTCAGCTTCTGACCGAGGATGTCGACGGGCGCGGTGACGGCGAGCTTGCCGTTCTGCTCGCCGAGCTTGAGCCCCGGGCGCTTCAACAGGGCGGCGAGGCTGTCGTAGCTGATCGTGCCGGCGCCGTTGACCGTGTCCGCGACGATGTCCCCCTGACCGGTGCGCAGCGTGTCCAGTGCGGCCCGTACGTTGCGGGCGGTCACGTCCAGCACCGGCAGCTGCACGGCGTCACCTTCGACCGAGGCCCGCACGTCCCGCAGGTTGATGGTGATCCGCTGGTAGCGGCCGTCGAGCACCTGGGTGAGGAACGGCGTGCCGGCCACCTCCACGTCGGGCCTGGCGGCCTGGGCACCCTGCTTGGCGATCTCCTGGCCGACCCGGTCGGCGATGGTCCGCTCGGCCACCCCGACCGCCACCCGGTCGGCGACCACCAGCAACCCGCCCACCACCAGGAGCAGGACGATCAGGCCGACGAGCAGTTTGCGCCCGCGCCGTCGGGGACGTGCCCCGTCCGCCGGATAGTCCTCCGCCACGCCGCCTCCCGTCCTCGTCCGTCGCGCCGCGACGGATCGTCCACACCGGTGCCGCAGCGCGGCGCACCCGTAGGTACCCGACCGGCCCCGGGCTCAACCGTGACTCAGAGGAAGAGCATGCACATGGCGTACGCGGCCGGCGCCGCCAGGGCGAAGCCACCGAGCGGACCCTGCATGTGCCGGGCCACCCACATCGTGGGCGGCTCCCCGGCCATCAGCCGGCCCGCTTCCGCGTACCCCACCGCGAGGTCGGCGAGCACGGCGGTGACCGCCGCGACCAGGCCGATCACGGCGGCCCGGGTCGGCGTGAAGGGGGCCACCAGGTAGCTGCCCAGAAGCGCGCTGGTCAGCGTGCCGACCATCGCGCCGGCCACCACGCCGGCGGCGCCGCGGGGCACCTGCGGGGCCAGCCGGGGCCACGGGAGTACGGCGTCGGTGAGCCGGGCGACGGTCAGGGCGACGCCACTCGCCGTCAGGCAGACGGTGATCGCCTGGGTGCCGGCCGGGATCCGGCTGAGCACGATCAGGGTGCCGAAGGCCACCACCCCGACCACGATCAGCAGCGTCGCGCCGAGGGAGTCGGTGACCCGGACCCGGTCGACCCGACGGACCAACTGGCCGAGCACCGCGGCGACGAACCCGCCGACGGCCAGGTAGCCCAGTGGGGCCAGCCCGGCGATGTCGCTGCGCACCGCGGCGACGTCGGCGAGCGCCGCCACCCCGGCGCTGATCCCGGCGACGACCAGCAGCGCGGGCGGACGCATGGCCATCGTCCAGGCGAGCACGAAGAGCAACTGGACGCCGAAGACGATGAAGGCGAACGGCAGCCGGTGGCCGGGGCCGGACGTCTGCGCGCCGAGCACCAGGCCGACGCCGAGCAGCGCGGCGAAGCCGGCGATGGTCAACGCGAGCTGGCGGTGCACCTCGACCGGGGGTACGACCTCCTCCTCCGGCTCGTCGACCTCGTCCTCGGATTTGCGCGCCGGCTCACCGGTGCGACGGGCCCGGCGAGGCCCACCCCGTTCGCGGCGATCGCCATCGGTGGTGGCCGGGCCGGTACGCGGCGCGCGGGTCGCCGCGGCGGCCGGGCCCGCGTGGGGCTCAGCGGGCCACGATTCACGGCCGGCCTCGGGCGAGGTGGAGGGAAACACGACCCGATCGTGCCAGACCGACCGCCGGAGACGGTGGTCCCGGGTTTCAGCAACGTTAAAAACTGCGCCACGATCAGGGGCAAGGTAGACAAACGGGAAATGGCCTGAGGGCGCGACCGGGGCGATCCGCTACGCTCAACCTCGTTACCCGCCCGTCAGCGACGCCGGGGCCACGCAATTTCTCAGCGCACTCCCCCGTGGGTGCGACTGGTCGCGTGCGGCCGAGCGCCGCCGGGACGGAGGTGATCGTGGAGATCCTGTTGCTGGTGACCGCGCGCGCAGGCGAACCGTCGGCTGTGCTGCCGGCACTCGACCTGCTGCCGCACTCGGTCCGCACCGCGCCACGCGACGTCCGCACCCTGGTCGCGGGCCCCAGCCCGGACGCGGTGCTGGTGGACGCCCGGTCGGAGTTGAGCGAGGCCCGAGCGACCTGCCGGATGCTGCACGCCACCGGGCTCGGCGTGCCGCTGGTCGCGGTGGTGACCGAGGCCGGCCTGATCGCGCTGAACGCCGACTGGGGCGTCGACGACGTCATCCTCGCCTCGGCCGGTCCCGCCGAGGTGGAGGCACGGTTGCGGTTGGCGGTCGGCCGCCTGAGCAACGCGACGGCGGGCGCCGGTGGCTCGATCCGGGCCGGCGAGCTGACGATCGACCCCGACACGTACGCGGCCAAGCTCAAGGGCCGCCCGCTCGACCTCACCTACAAGGAGTTCGAGCTGCTGAAGTTCCTGGCCCAGCACCCGGGCCGGGTGTTCACCCGGGACCAGCTCCTGCGGGAGGTCTGGGGCTACGACTACTTCGGCGGCACCCGCACCGTCGACGTGCACGTCCGGCGGCTGCGCGCCAAGCTCGGCTCGGAGTACGAGTCGATGATCGGCACGGTCCGCCAGGTCGGCTACAAGTTCGTCGTGCCGCCGTCGCGTTCCCTGGCCGAGGCGGAGCACGCGCCCCTGCCCGTCTGACGCACGCCCCCGCCCGCCTGACGCACCCGCCCCTGCCCGCCGGAGGCGCGTCTGCGCCCGCGCCGCTACCCGTCCGATCCGCGTGCCCGGCCCGTCTGACCCCGAAGTCGCGCCACCGATTTCCGATATGCCCTTTTTGTGCAGCTTGGCGGTTCTATTCTGACTGCCGGGTTTGCCGGAGAAAGGGGTGACGGTGCGCGCAGTCAGCACGGGGGCGACGGGGCGGCCTGGCCGGCCAGCCGGGCGGAAGCCGTGACGCGGGGCGGTTCGACAGCGAAGGCGACGGGGATCGTGACGCTGGTGCTGGTGGCGCTGCTCGGTTCCGCGTACGCGCTGGGCCGCAGTCTCCTCCTTGATCCAGCCCCCCGGCACCCCACCAACGCCATCACCGACGCCGACGGGCCGCACTACGCCGACCAGCCCAGCGACGGCGACCCGGACAGCGCACCGCGCCCCGGCGGCAGCGACGGCCCCGCCGAGACCGGCCAGGACGGTTCCGGCCGTGACGCCGGCGGCGACAAGTTGTTCGGCGCGCACGAGACCACCGGGTCCCCCCGGCTCGCGCTGACCTTCGACGACGGTCCGGACCCCCGGTACACCCCGCAGGTCCTCGCCACGCTGCGCGAGTTCGACGTGCGAGCCACGTTCTGCGTGGTCGGGGAGAACGCCCAGAACCATCCCGACCTGATCCAGGCGATCGTCGACGACGGCCACACCCTGTGCAACCACTCGTGGCACCACGACGTCAGCCTGGGCACCCGATCGGCCGACGCGATCCGCGCCGACCTGCTGCGTACCAACGACGCGATCCGGGCAGCGGTGCCGAACGCGCCCATCGTCTGGTACCGCCAGCCCGGCGGGGCCTGGACGTACCCGGTGGTGTCGGTGGCGCGGCAGCTCGGCATGACCCCGCTGCACTGGTCGGTCGACCCGTCGGACTGGGACCTGCCCGGCGCCAGCAAGATCACGGCGACGGTGGTGACCCAGGCCGCGCCGGGCTCGGTGGTGCTGCTGCACGACGCCGGTGGCGACCGGCAGGGCACGGTGGACGCCCTGCGCCGGATCCTGCCCGACCTGACCGCGCGCTTCGAGTTGGAGGCACTACCGACCGAACCGACCTGAACCGCGGTCTTTGCGCGGCGACGGTCCGGGCGGCACGACACGCAACGGATACGGTGACGGGATGAGCAGCGCGGAGCCGACCAGCGACCAGGTGACCCGGACCGACCGACTGGCACCCGGGGAGGTCGCCGACGTGCTGGCCCTGGCCAGCACCGCGGCTGACACCGACGGCGCGAACCCACTCGACGAGCACGTCCTGCTCCGACTGCGCGACCCGGACGCCCCGGCCCTGCACCTGATCGCCCGTGCCGACGACGGCACCCTGACCGGGTACGCGCACCTGGACACCACCGATCCGGTCGGCGGAATCGGCGTCGAACTGGTGGTGCACCCGGCGTACCGGCGGCGGGGCACCGGTCGCGCGTTGGCCCGGGGCGTACTCGCGTCGGCTACCGGACCGTTGCGGGCGTGGGCGCACGGCGACCACCCCTCGGCTGCGGCGCTCGGCGTCGACCTCGGCTTCACCCGGGCACGGGTGCTGTGGCAACTGCGCCGATCCCTGGCCGCTCCGCTCGGCGAGCCGCGGCTGCCCGACGGGGTGGCGCTGCGCGCGTTCCGGCCCGGGGCGGACGACGCGGCGTGGCTGACTCTCAACGCGCGCGCCTTCGCCGAGCACCCCGAGCAGGGGCGCTGGACCTCGGACGACCTGCGGGTCCGGCTGGCCGAACCGTGGTTCGACCCGGACGGCTTCCTGCTCGCCGAGGAGACCGGGACCGGTCGGCTGCTCGGTTTCCACTGGACCAAGGTGCACGAGCAACCGGGCACGGCCCGGATCGGCGAGGTGTACGTGCTGGGGGTGGAGCCGACCGCGCACGGTGGTGGGTTGGGCCGGGCACTGACCACCGCCGGGCTGGCCTACCTGCGGGACAGGCGTGGCCTGGACCGGGTGATGCTCTACGTGGACGACTCGAACACCGGAGCCGTCGCGCTCTACGAGCGGATGGGCTTCGCCCGCTGGTCCGCGCACATCAACTACCACCTGGGCTGACCGTCGAGCGCGGTCACCGGTGAGTAACGGCCGGGCGTCGGCGGCATAACGGCGAACCGGAAATATACCCATACTTCCGACAGGTGCACCTGGGTTCACTTTACGGACAACTCACCCTCAGCGAGCGGTCACCTCGACGGCCGTACGTGTTCACCTCGCGTTCACTTGCGACCGGCGAACCGGCTACCTGGCACTTCTAACTTTCGTGTCAGCCGGTCACTGCCGGTCCTCGGGCCCCGGGATCGGGGCGCCAAGTCAGACGCGAAGGGAAACCCCTCAGGTGAAGCTCCAGCGGTACGGCGCTATTGCCGGCCTCGCTCTTGCCGCGACGCTCGGTCTCAGCGCATGCGGCTCGGACAACAACGGGCCCGCCTCCGGCGCGAGCGCTTCGGGCTCGGCCGCCGCGGTCGACTGCGCTACCGGCACGCTGAACGCCCAGGGCTCGTCGGCGCAGAAGAACGCCATGGCCGAATGGATCAAGGCGTACCAGCAGAAGTGCCAGGGCACGACGATCAACTACGAGCCGACCGGCTCGGGCGCGGGCATCCAGGCGTTCATCGCCGGGACCGCCGACTTCGCCGGCTCCGACTCCGCCCTCAAGCCGGAGGAGCAGCCACAGGCGGACGCCAAGTGCGCCGGTGGCAAGGCCATCCACCTGCCGATGGTGATCGGCCCGGTGGCCGTCGCCTACAACGTCAGCGGCGTGGACAACCTCCAGCTCAAGCCGGCCACCCTGGCGAAGATCTTCGCCGGCAAGGTGACCAAGTGGGACGACGCGGCCATCAAGGCCGACAACCCGGGCGCCACGCTCCCGTCGACCACCATCCAGACCGTCCACCGCTCGGACGAGTCGGGCACCACCGACAACTTCACCAACTACCTCTCCAAGACCGCCGAGGCGGACTGGACCCTCGGCAAGGCCAAGGCGTGGAAGGCCCCGGGCGGCACCGGCGCCAAGGGCTCCGACGGCGTGGCCAGCTCGGTCAAGGGCGCCGACGGCTCCATCGGTTACATGGAGTGGTCGTTCGCCGAGAACGCCGGCCTGAAGATGGCCAAGATCGGTAACGGTGCCGGCGAGTTCGCCGCGCTGACCGCCGAGGCGGCTGGCAAGACCATCGCCGGTGCCGCGATCGAGGGCCAGGGCGACGACCTCAAGCTGAAGATCGACTACAACACCAAGGAGGCCGGGGCCTACCCGATCGTCCTGGCGACGTACGAGATCGTCTGCAGCAAGGGCCTCGCGGCCGACAAGCTCGCGCTGGTCAAGGGCCTGCTGGGCTACGCCGCCAGCGCCGAGGGCCAGAACTCGCTGACCGACCTGGGCTACGCCCCGCTGCCGGAGTCGGTCCGCACCAAGGTCGAGACCGCGGTCAAGAACCTCTCCTGACCCGAACCCACCACCTCCGCAACCGAATCGAGCGAGCAGATGGGTGAAACCCCTCACCGCTCGGCCGACGCCGGCACCGGCGGGACGCGCGTGACCCAGAGTCACGAGTGGCCCGCCGGTGCCTCGGCGCGTGTGGCCGAGGCACCAGTCAGCACCCGTTCCCCGGGCGGCGCCGGGCTGGGCGGCGGCGGCGCGCTGCCGCGCAGCCGGAAGTTCGGCGCCGAGCGGGCCTTCCGCGGTCTCACCATGGCCGCCGGCACCGCGGTTCTGGTCATCATCGCCGCCATCGCGATCTTCCTGATCGCCAAGGCGGTGCCGGCCCTGCGCGCCAACACCGAGAACTTCTGGACCTACGAGGGCTGGTCCCCCAACGAGACAGAGCCGAAGTTCGGAATCGGCACCCTCGCCTTCGGCACCGTGCTCAGCGCGGCGCTGGCGCTGCTCATGGCGGTGCCGGTGGCGTTGGGCATCGCGCTCTACCTCTCGCACTACGCACCCCGCCGGCTGGGCACCGCGCTCGGCTTCCTGATCGACCTGCTCGCCGCCGTGCCGAGTGTGGTCTTCGGCCTCTGGGGGCGGGACATCTTCATCAACCCGGTCCGCGACTTCTCGGTCTGGCTGAACGAGTACTTCGGCTGGATCCCGATCTTCGGCGGTGACGGGCCCTTCGGTAAGTCGATCATGCTGGGTGCCCTGGTGCTCGCCATCATGGTGCTGCCGATCATCACCTCGCTCTCCCGCGAGGTGTTCCTCCAGACGCCGACCGCCAACGAGGAGGCCGCCCTCGCCCTGGGCGCCACCCGGTGGGAGATGCTCCGTACCGCGGTCCTCCCCTACGGCCGCCCGGGCATCATCGCCGCGGTGATGCTCGGCCTCGGCCGGGCCCTGGGCGAGACCATCGCCCTGGCAATGACCCTCGGCATCACCTTCGGCATCTCGTTCAACCTGATCCAGAACGGCGGCAACACCATCGCCGCCAACATCGCCAACGCGTTCGGCGAGGCGAACGAGACCGGCCGGGGCGCGCTCATCGCCTCCGGCCTGGTGCTGTTCACCATCACGCTGATCGTCAACATCACGGCGCGGGCGATCATCTACCGCCGCCGGGAGTTCACGGAGTCGGCCGCATGACCACAACCGTCACCTCCCACCGCACCCGCCCGCCGGCGCAGCCCGAGTCGCTGCGGGCGAAGCGGCTGCCCGCGTACGCCGCTCCGGTCATCGCCGTGGTGGCCCTGGCGCTCTCCGCCGCGATCGTCTACGGCGCCGGCATCGGTGGCCCGGTCCTCGTGGTCGTCCTCGGCGCGGTCCTCTACCTGGCCGGGCTCTTCGCCGCGGCCAACGCGGTCGAGGGACGCCGGTCGGCCCGTAACCGCACCTGGAGCGCGCTGATCCACTCCGCGTTCGTGGTGGCGGTGCTGCCGCTCGTGTCCGTGGTCTGGACGCTGGTCAGCAAGGGCGTCGACCGGCTGGACGTCAACTTCTTCCAGACCTCGATGAACAACATCGGGGCCCGCGACGCCAACGGTGGCGCGTACCACGCGATCGTCGGCACGCTGGAGCAGGTCGGCATCGCCACCCTGATCACCGTGCCGCTCGGCGTCCTCTGCGCGATCTACATCGTCGAGTACGGCCGCGGTAAGTTCGCCTTCGCGATCCGGTTCTTCGTGGACGTGATGACGGGTATCCCGTCGATCGTCTCCGGCCTGTTCGTGCTGGCCTTCTGGGTGCTCGTCGTGTCCCCGTGGTTCAACGACGGCCGACCGAGCTTCTCCGGCTTCGCCGCCGCGCTCGCGCTGAGCGTGCTCATGCTGCCGACCATCGTCCGGTCCACCGAGGAGATGCTCCGCCTCGTCCCGGCGCCACTGCGCGAGGGCGCGTACGCGCTCGGCGTACCCAAGTGGAAGACCATCCTGCGGGTGGTGGTGCCGACGGCACTGCCCGGCATCATCACCGGCGTCATGCTGGCCATCGCCCGCGCGGCCGGCGAGACCGCGCCGGTCCTCCTGGTCGCCGGCGGCGGGGCCGCGATCAACACCAACCCCTTCGAGAACAACCAGTCGTCGTTGTCCCTCTTCGTCTACCAGCAGGCCGGTGACGCGTCGAAGTACGCACCGGCACGGGCGTGGACCGCGGCACTCACCCTGGTCGCCCTCGTACTCATCCTGACGATCGCGGCGAAGTTGCTGGCCCGTCGCAACAGGCTCAGCCGATGAACCCCGGAGGTACCACCATGGCCAAGCGCGTCTCCGCCTCGAACGTCACCGCGTACTACGGCGGCTTCAAGGCGATCGAGAACATCAACCTGACGGTCGAGCCGAAGACGGTCACCGCCCTCATCGGGCCGTCCGGTTGCGGCAAGTCGACGTTCCTGCGGTCCATCAACCGGATGCACGAGGTGCTGCCGGGGGCCCGCGTCGAGGGCAGCCTGACCATCGACGACCAGGACATCTACCACCGCGACGTCGACGTCACGGCGGTCCGGCGCACGATCGGCATGGTCTTCCAGCGGCCGAACCCGTTCCCCACCATGAGCATCTTCGAGAACGTGGTGGCCGGACTGAAGCTCAACGGGGTCCGCAAGAAGTCGATCCTGGACGAGGCCGCCGAGAAGGCGCTGCGCTCGGCGAACCTGTGGGACGAGGTCAAGGACCGCCTCGGCAAGCCCGGGGCGGGTCTCTCCGGCGGTCAGCAGCAGCGACTGTGCATCGCCCGGACCATCGCGGTCGAGCCGCAGGTCGTCCTGATGGACGAGCCGTGCTCGGCGCTGGACCCGATCTCCACGCTGGCGATCGAGGACCTGATGTTCCAGCTCAAGGACAAGTTCACGATCATCATCGTGACGCACAACATGCAGCAGGCCGCGCGGGTCTCGGACCGGACCGCCTTCTTCTCCATCGAGAAGACCGGCGACCCGGGCCGTCTGATCGAGTACGACAACACCCAGAAGATCTTCAGCAACCCGAGCGTGAAGAAGACCGAGGACTACATCACCGGCCGCTTCGGCTGAGCCGACCGCGGCGACACTTGTCCCGTCGATCATGGAGTTGTGGTGCCCGACAAGGGGGCGAGAGAGGGCTTTCGTCCCCACCACAACTCCATGATCGCCCAGGTTGGGGGCGGGGTCGAGTTAGGTCAGCAGGAAGCGGGGGGTGCCGTTCGGGGGGAGGTCCAGGCGGGGGGTGACCGGGGTGGCGGCGTCCCGGTCGGCTGCCGCCCGGGCCACTCCGGCCAGGTCGCCGGCCGCCGCCACCTGGGCCAGCGTGACCAGGGTCGGCGGCAGCATGGTCAACTCACCGGCTCCGGCCCGGGCGAGGGCGTCCGCCGGCCGGATCCACAGGGTGTGGTCGGCCTCGCCGGAGACGTCGCGGGTCCGTTGGCCGGCCGGCAGCAGGGCGACGAAGAAGTACGTGTCGAAGCGGCGCGGCTCGAACTCCGGGGTGATCCACCGGCTCCACGGCAGCAGCAGGTCCGACCGGAGGGTGAGCTGACGGTCGGCGAGCAGCGCGGCGAAGCCCAGCCGGCGCCCCTCCAGGTCCTGGCGGGCCGCCTCCCAGTCGTCGCCACTGACGTCGCCCACCACCGTCGCCGGGTCCGGGCCGGCGAGCAGCACACCCGCCTCCTCGAAGACCTCCCGCGCGGCGGCGCAGACGACCGCCTGGGCCGCGCCCGGGGCCACCCCGAGCCGCCCGGCCCACTCGTCCGGCGTGGGCCCGGCCCAGTCCAGGTGTGTCTCGGAGTCGGAGCGGTCCACCCCGCCGCCGGGGAAGGCGTACATGCCCCCGAAGGTCATGGCGGCGACCCGGCGGATGACGTACACCTCGAAGTCGGCGTCGGTCGGACGCAGCAGCAGCACGGTGGCCGCGACCCGGGGCACCGCCGGGGTGCCACCCTCGGCCTGGAACCGGCGGGCGTGCTCGACCAGGGCGGCCGGGGCGGCGAAGCCGTCACTGTCGATCGTCATGCCGCGAGCCTAGTTCCCCCCGTCGGGCTGCCCCGGCCGGCCGATGCGCCGCTCCGGCAGCCGCACCGGTCCAGACGTCCTTTGCTCTGCAGATGCGGGTGCACCAAGTCCGGCGGTGAGGTGGTGCGTCGGCATAAGCAGAGCAAAGGACGCGCGTGAGGTGGGCGGGGGCGCAACGGCGAGGCGACCGGGGCCCGCACCGCGATGTCCGACAGCTGAGCCGGCGGCGAACCCTTCACCCAGCTCGGTTAGCGTTCCGACATGACTCGTTGGGGCATCCTGGCCACCGGCCACATCGCCAGCCGTTTCGCCGAAGACCTCCGGCTGGTGCCGGACGCCGAGCTGGTCGCGGTTGGTTCCCGTTCGGTGGAGAGCGCGCGGCGTTTCGCCGACACGTACGGCGCGAAGCGCGCGCACGGCTCCTGGGTGGAGCTGGCCGCCGACCCGGAGGTGGACGCGATCTACGTGGCGACCCCGCACTCCGCGCACTACGAGGCGGCGATGACCTGCCTGACCGCCGGGCGGGCGGTGCTGTTGGAGAAGCCGTTCACCCTCGACCTGGCCACCAGCACCGAGTTGGTGGACACCGCCCGCGCCGCCGGGGTCTTCCTGATGGAGGCCATGTGGATGCGGACGAACCCGCTCGTCCTCCGCGCGGTCGAGCTGATCGGGGAGGGCGCGATCGGCACCGTGAGCGGTGTCCGCGCCGACTTCGGGGTGGCCGGGCCGTTCCCGCCGGACCACCGGATGCGCAACCCCGCACTGGGCGGAGGCGCCCTGCTGGACCTGGGCATCTACCCGATCAGTCTGGCCCACCTGCTGCTCGGGGTGCCGCAGCACATCCGGTCCTGGGCGCAGATCGGCCCGGAGGGCACCGACGAGAACACCGGCATGCTGTTCGGCTACGACGCCGGCGCGCTGGCGACGCTGAGCTGCGGCATGGTCGGGGCGACCAACCTGTCCGCCTCGATCACCGGCAGCGCGGGCCGCATCGACCTGCCGGAGCCGTTCTTCCGGCCGGGCTCCCTCACCGTGTACCGGGACGGCGCCGCGCCGGAGACGATCACCGCGGACACGGCGGGCAACGGCTACCAGTACGAGGCAATCGAGGTGCAGCGTTGCCTGGCCGCCGGTCTGACCGAGAGCCCGTTGGTGCCGCACACCACCACCCTGGAGGTGATGGCACTGCTCGACACGGTGCGCGAGCAGATCGGCGTGCGCTACGAGTGAAGCGAGGAGGCCCCCGGCCGGCGCCGGGGGCCTCCTTCTCGACGGAACGGTCAGCCGAAGATCGGCCGGACCAGCAGGTAGGTGACGCAGGCGATCAGCGCGGCGGCCGGGAACGTGATGATCCAGGCGATCACGATGTTGCCGGCGACGTTCCAGCGGACCGCTGACAACCGCTTGGTCGCGCCCACACCCATGATCGCCGAGGTGATCGTGTGGGTGGTGGAGATGGGCGCCTTGAGCACCAGGGCGTTGAAGTAGAGCACCGCGCTGGCCACCGTCTCGGCCGCGAAGCCCTCCGGGGGCCCGAGGTCGATGATCTTCCGGCCCAGCGTGCGGATGATCCGCCAACCACCGGCGTACGTGCCCAGGGCCAGCATCGTCGCCGACGTCCAGAACACCCAGCCCGGGATGTGCGTCTTGCTCTCCTGGAAACCACCGGTGTACAGCGCCAGCACCACGATGCCCATGGTCTTGGCGGCGTCCTGCATGCCGTGACCGACGGACATGGCGGCCGCCGAGGCGGTCTGCGCCCACCGGAAGCCCCGGTTGAGCTTGCCCGGCTGCCCCTTTCGGAACAGCCAGAGGATGGCCAGCATCAGCAGGTAGCCGAGGGTGAGACCGACGATCGGCGACAGCACCATCGGCAGGATGACCTTCTCGCCGATGGTGACCCACTGCACGACGCCTCCGGCGGACAGCAGCGTCGCGCCGACCAGGCCGCCGAAGAGCGCGTGCGAGGACGACGAGGGCAGACCGAAGTACCAGGTGATCAGGTTCCAGGCGATGGCGCCGAGCACACCGGCGAAGACCACCCCCAGGCTGCTCACGCCGGTGGGCAGGGTGACCAGGCCGTCGCCGACGGTCTTGGCCACCCCCGCGCCGAAGTGCGCGCCGATGAAGTTGCCCACCGCGGCGAGCAGCAGGGCGATCCGGGGCGTCAGCGCCCGGGTGGAGACACTTGTCGCGATCGCGTTGGCAGCGTCGTGGAAGCCGTTGGTGTAGTCGAACGCCAGGGCTACCGCGATCACCGCCAGCACGGCGATGAGTTCGGGGGACACCGGCTCAGGACTCCTTGACCGCGATGGTCTCGACGGTGTTGGCCACGTGCTCGAAGGCGTCGCAGGCGGCCTCCAACTCGTCGGCGACCTCCTTCATCTTCAGCACGGTCAGCGCGTCGTACTCACCGGAGAAGAGCCGGACGAGCAACTGCCGGTTGATGCGGTCGCCCTCGTTCTCCAGGCGGTTGCACTCGATCCAGTAGTCCTCGAGATCCTTCATCGACTTCAACCGGGGCATCGCCTCGGCGGTCAACTTGGCCTGCTGGTCGAGCACGTTGACCATCTCGTGCAGTTCGCGGGGCAGCGCCGGCAGCTCGGTCAACCCGTACAGGTAGAGCAGGTCACCGACCGCTTCCAGGTGGTCCATCACGTCGTCCAGCAGCGAGCCGAGCCGGTAGATGTCCTCCCGGTCGAACGGGGTGATGAAGGTCGAGTTGATCTTCTTGTACAGCTCGTGGGTGATCTGGTCGCTGTCGTGCTCGACCTCGGTCAACCGCTCGCTGACCGACTGCACGTCCACGCCGGGCAGGGCCAGCTCGTTGAGCAGTTCGGTGCCCCGGACCAGGTTCTGCGCGGCCCTGGTGAAGAGCTCGTAGAAGGCGCCCTCGGTGGGGCGGAAGGAAAACTTCACAGCACAGACCTCGTCGCGTCGGTGGAAGGGTGGCGGCGCCCGATGAGCGACCGCTCGGTGAATGCTAGGAAACGGCCGAGCCGCGAATTCGTCGGCCCACCCCTGGCCAAGCCTCATTCACCGCTCGTTTACCTACTGTTCATCTCGGCTGTCCCACGCGTACCCGGTCTCCCAGCACGCAGCCGTTCCCGCTCCTCGTCCACGTCGAAATCGGCAGCCGGATACCCCAGGTCGAGAGTGTCGAACGTCTCACGCAGCAGGTGGGCCACCGCCCAGTCCCTGTACCACTTGCGGTCCGCCGGCACCACGAACCAGGGCGCGGCGTCCGTGCCACACCGGCTGAGGGCCTCGGCGTACGCGGCCTGGTAGTCGTCCCAGTGCCCCCGGGAGTCGATGTCGGACGGGTTGTACTTCCAGTGCTTGCGGGGGTCGGTGAGGCGTTCCAGCAGGCGCTTGCCCTGTTCCTCGTACGAGATGTGCAACATGACCTTCACCAGGGTCATTCCGCCCTCGGCGAGCTCCCGTTCGAACGAGTTGATCGCGTCGTAGCGGGCCCGCCAGGTCGCCTCCGGCACCAGCGACCCGACCCGGGCGATCAACACGTCCTCGTAGTGCGACCGGTTGAACATCCCCACGTACCCCGGTGGGGGCAGCTCGCGACGGATCCGCCACAGGAAGTCGTGCCGCAGCTCCTGGCGGGTCGGCGGGCCGAACGAGCGGATGTGCAGGCCCAGCGGGTTCATCGCACCGGCCACCCGCTTGATCGTGCCGTCCTTGCCACCGCAGTCCATCGCCTGGAGCACCAGCAGCACCCGGTGCGCCGGTCGCTCCGACCCGGTCTTGGCCATCGCGAAGAGCATCTCCTGCTGCTGGGCCAGCTCGCCGCCGACCAGCTCCACCTGCTCTCGCGCCCAGGCCTTGCGGTGCTCGCCGCGCCCGGCCGTCTCCGGCAGGCCGGGCGTGGATCGGGGGTCGACGGCGCTGAGGTCCACCGGCGCGGTGACCCGTAGCAACTCCCGCACCGAGCCGCCAGTGGGTGCCACGATCTGCCGTTGCTGGGGTGAGCTCATCCCCGGATCATCGCCCACCCGCAGGCCATCCGCCCGTCAAGGGACCTTCCCCGGACGGCCGCCCGACCGTCCGGGGCAGCCGGTACGTGCGGTTGCCACGAGGATGTACGCCAGGACGGTGCCGACCGGGAGGATGGTGGGTCGTGCGGAACCTGGCGACGGAGTTCGAGGCCGAACGGGGTCGGCTGCTCGCGGTGGCACACCGGATGCTGGGCAGCCGCGCCGAGGCGGAGGACGCGGTGCAGGAGACCTGGCTGCGCTGCGCCGCTGCGCTCGCCGACCCGGGTGCCCGCGCCGAGATCCGTGAACTGTCCGCGTGGCTGACCACCACCTGTGCCCGGATCTGTCTCGACGTGCTCCGCTCGGCCCGGGTGCGCCGGGAGGCGTACCCCGGTCAGTGGCTTCCGGAGCCGGTGGTGAGCCCGTTGGGCGGCGGGCCGTCCTCGGACGGGTACGCACCCGACCCGGCGGACCGGGCGATCCGCACCGAGCAGGTCGGTGCGGCGTTGCTGGTGGTGCTGGAGCGGCTCGCACCGGAGCAGCGGGTCGCTCTCGTGCTGCACGACGTGTTCGCGGTCCCGTTCGCCGGGGTCGCCGAGGTGCTCGGCACCACCGAGGTGTCGGCCCGACAGCTCGCCTCCCGGGCACGCCGGGCGGTCGCCGCGCCGGACGTCCCCCGGCACACCGCCGACCTGGCCGAGCAGCGTCGGGTGCTCGAAGCGTTCGTCGTCGCGACCGAGTCCGGCGAGTTGGACCAACTGCTCCGGGTGCTCGCCCCGGACGTGGTGTTCGTCGGCGACTCCGGCGGGTACTTCCCGGCGGCACGACGGCCGGTGCTCGGCGCGGACGCCGTCGGCCGTCTCACGCTCGGTCTGTTCGGCCGCACCGGTCGGTACGCCCCACGCGTCCGGTCCCGGCCGGTGCTGGTCGACGGCGTACTCGGCCTGCAGATGGAGACGACGCACAGCGACGGCCGGCCCATCCGCCTGGTCACCGCGTTCGCCGTGCACCAGGGGCGGATCACCGCCATCTACAACCAGCTCAATCCGGAGAAGCTCACCGCTCTGGTGGCCTTGGGCGACGACGACACCTGGCCGCCGCGCTGGTGAACCGACCCGCCGTGGGCGGTGTCAGACCACGAGAGCCAACCACTTGCGGTACGCCCCGGCGAACGGCTCGGTGCCGTCGCCGAGAGCCCCGAACAGCCGCTGAGCGGCCGCCTCGGCCTCGGCCACCACGTCGTCCGGGTAGCCGAACCGGGCCCGGTGCTCGGCGAACTCGTCCTCGTCGAGCAACTCCACCAGGCCGGTGGCCCGACGCCGCACCACGTCCAGGTCCAGGTCGATGAGGTTCACGGTGTCGTCGGACTCCCAGCGGGCCGGGGTGGTGATGTCGCAGTAGACCTCGCTGGTGCGCGGTGGGGGGTTGAACATGGCCGTCCACCAGGCGCGACGGGGCACCAGCAACACGAACGGGATCTTCTCTACCGAGGGCCGGCCGTGGTAGACCGACTCGGTGCCCTCGGGCACGCCGAGCCAGACGCCGAGATCGTCCTCGGTGAGCCGGCGGGCCGGGTAGTCGCGGTGGGCGCTGCCGTCGTACTTGCGGTAGATCACTCGGACCATGTCGCTCGGCATGATTCGCACCCTAACCGATACTGCCCACGCGTCGTAGCGCGGCGGTAACCGGACGGCACGGACCGGCGTCCATCGCCCCGGCCGGCCTCGCGCCACGCGACGGATGGGCGCGGCCGGTGTCGGCGGCGACGGGTACCGTCGCACGGTGACTCCGCCCCGCACCGCCACCGGTTCCGCCACCCCGTCGGCCCGTGCCAAGGGCCGGCGGCGGGGTGCCCAACCCAGCGGCACGGAGCTGCTGGCGGCGGCGGTCGGCGCGGTGCCCGGCGGCGCGGAACGTCCCGGCCAGCTGCAGATGACCACGGCCATCGAGGAGTGCGTGGCCGGCGGTGAGCACCTTCTCGTGCAGGCCGGCACCGGCACCGGCAAGTCGCTGGCCTACCTGGCGCCGGCGCTGACCGTGGACGGCCCGGTGGTGGTCTCCACCGCCACCCTGGCGTTGCAGTCCCAGCTCGTCGACCACGACCTGCCCCGACTGGCCGACGCGGTCGAGCCGGTGCTCGGTCGTCGGCCCACCTTCGCGGTGCTCAAGGGCCGCCACCACTACCTGTGCCTCGCCCGACTCGACAACTCCACCGAGGAGGAGCCGGAGGACACCCTCTTCGACGCCCCCGCCGCTCGCCCGGGCGGGGGGACGAAGTGGCTCGGTGAGGCGGGCCGGCTGGGCAAGCAGATCGAGCGGCTACGCGACTGGGCCGAGAAGACCGCCACCGGCGACCGCGACGAGTTGGACCCGGGCGTGGACGACCAGGCCTGGCGGCTGGTGTCGATGCCCGCCCGGGAGTGCGTCGGTGCGAGCCGTTGCCCGTTCGGGCAGGAGTGCTTCGCCGAGGCGTCCCGGGCCCGTGCCCGCGAGGCGGACATCGTGGTGACCAACCACAGCCTGCTCGCTGTCGACATGCTCGCCGACCGGCACATCGTCCCGCCGCACAAGCTGCTCATCGTCGACGAGGCGCACGAGCTGGCCGACCGGGTCTCCTCCGCGGCCCAGGCGGAGCTGGTGCCGGAGCTGATCGACCGCACCACCCGCCGGGCCCGCACACTGCTGCGACCGGAGACCGCCGAAGCGCTCACCGCGGCCGGTGACGCCCTCGCGGTGGGGTTGGCCGAGGCACCGGCCGGGCGCCTCACCGCCGGGCTGCCCACACCCCTGCGGGAGGCGTGCACGCTGCTCGACGCGGCGACCCGCTCCGCCCTGGACGCCATCGGCGACATCAAGGCCGACGACCCCGACCCGGTCCGCAAACAGCAGGCCAAGGCCGCGCTGGACGAACTCTCCACCACCGCGCAGCGGCTGCTGGAGGAGGGCGACCACGACGTGGCCTGGGTCGAGAAGAACGACAGCGGCAGTCGCCGGGCCCTGGTGGTCGCGCCGCTCTCGGTGGCCGGCACCCTCGCCACCCACCTGTACGACGAGCGCACCGTCGTCGCCACCTCGGCGACCCTGGCGCTGGGCGGGCGCTTCGACACGGTGGCCCGCGCCCTCGGGCTGGACGCTCCCCCGCCCGCGCCGCCGTCCCCCGCGTCGGCCGCGCTGGCTGCCCGCACCGGCCCGGGTCGTCCGGTCGCCGAGACACCGGGCCGTCGACTGGCCGGAGACGTGACCCCCGGTGCCGTCGTACCGGCCACCGAGGGCCCCGGGTGGCGGTCACTCGACGTCGGCTCGCCGTTCGACTACGCCCGGCAGGGCATCCTGTACGTCGCCGCGCACCTGCCCCGCCCCAGCGTCTCCGGGCTGCCCGAGGCTGCCGGAGAGGAGTTGCTCGGGCTGGTCGGAGCACTCGGTGGTCGTACCCTCGGGCTCTTCTCCTCCCGGCGGGCCGCGCAGCAGGCCGCGGAGCTGTTGCGCGCGCGGACCGACCTGCCGGTGCTGTTGCAGGGCGAGGAGGCCCTGCCGTTGCTGGTCCGCCGGTTCCGCGAGGAGCGGGCCAGTTGCCTGTTCGGTGTGATGTCGCTGTGGCAGGGCGTGGACGTGCCGGGTGACGCGTGTCAGCTCGTCGTCATCGACCGGCTGCCCTTCCCGCGCCCGGACGAGCCGCTGGCGGCGGCCCGCGCGGCTGCCGTGGACGCGGGCGGCGGCTCGGGTTTCGCCGCGGTCAGCGTGCCGATCGCGGCGGTGCGGCTGGCTCAGGGTGTGGGCCGGCTGATCCGCGCGACCGGCGACAAGGGCGTGGTCGCGGTGCTCGACTCCCGGTTGGAGACGGCTCGTGGTTACGGGCCGTTCCTGCGGCGGTCGCTGCCGCCTTTCTGGTACACGACCCGCCCCGAGGTGGCTCGCGGCGCCCTGGAACGCCTCGCCAAGTCCTGACCCACATGCACTGAGGAGCGCCCCGCCCGGCGGCCCGCATGGGGCGGGCGCGGTCCTACGGGGCCTGGGCGGCGACGACCACGGCGTCGGGTGGGGTGTCCGGGACCCTTCGGGCGGCGAGCCGACGGACGGCGGTGTTCAGCACCGCGATGAGCGGCACAGAGACCAGCGCGCCGGTGATGCCGGCGAGGACGACGCCTGCGGCGATACCGATGATGACCGCGAGCGGGTGGAGGGCGACCGCCCGGCCCATGATCAGCGGCTGGAGCACGTGCCCCTCGATCTGCTGCACACCGATCACCGCGCCCAGGATGATCAGGGCGGTGACCGGGCCGCTGTCGACGAGCGCGACGAGCACGGCGACGCCGCCGGAGAGCGCCGCACCGACGATCGGGATGAACGCGCCGAGGAAGACCAGCGCGGCCAGCGGGAAGGCGAACGGGATGTCGAAGATGACCAGGAAGATGCCGATGCCGACCGCGTCGATGAAGGCGACCAGGACGGTCGCTCGGACGTAGGCGACAAGCGTCTGCCAGGAGGCCCGACCCGCGTCGTCGACCTTCCACCGGGCGGCCACCGGCAGCAGACGGACCAGGAAACGCCAGATCCGGGTGCCGTCGCGCAGGAAGAAGAACGTCGCGAAGAGCACGAGCAGCGTGCCGGTCAGCACCTCCGCCAGCGTCGCCGCGGTGCTCAGCGCCCCGCTGGTGAACTTCGAGGTGTTGTTGTTGATCCAGCCCTGCGCCTCGTCGATGTAACGGTCCAGCTGGGTGTCGGAGAGGTGCAGCGGGCCCGTCTTCAGCCAGTTCTGGATCTGCCGGACACCCTCCGAGGACTTCGCGCTCAACTCCGGCACGCCCCGGATGAACTCGTTGACCACGAGCGTCAGCGTGCCGATGACCGCGACCAGGCCGCCGACCAGCACCACCGCCGTCGCCAGCGAGCGGGGGAACCGGGCCCGCAGCAGCCAGCCCACCGCCGGCGCGAGCAGCGCGGAGAGCAGCAGCGCGATGGCCAACGGGATGATCACGATCTTGATCGTGCCGACGATCCGGAGCAGGGCCCAGGCCACCACACCGATCACGATCAGCCGCCAGCACCACGCGGCGGCGATCCGCAGCCCGTGCGGGACGTCGGCGTCGTCCCGGCTGGAGGTCGAACTGTGCAGGTCCACAGGAGGTTCGGCCCCGTAGACCGACGCACTCGGCGGCGCGGTCGGCCCCGGTACGGCCGGAGACGCCACCCGGGCGCCCGTCGACACGTCGTCCAGCGTGCCCTCGTCGGCACGGGCCGACTGCTGTCGCGACTGGTAGGCGCGGCGAAGCCGCCCGCGTACCCGCTCGAAGCGGCTCAAGCGCACCTCCTGGCAGAAGAGACCGGTCCACCCACGGCGGCAGGTCGGACAGCATACGTCCGTTGCCGACACCGTAGGGCAGTTCCGCCACACAGTGCCCCCGCCACCACCGGCGTAACCACCGGCGGCGCGCCGTCGGCCACACGGTAGCGTCTGCGGCGTGACCGCCGACAACGATCTCGACGCCGGCCTGCCGATCCGCCTGCTGCACGACCGGGTGCTGGTGCGCATGGAGGGCAGCGAGGGCGAACGCCGCTCCACCGCCGGCATCGTCATCCCGGCGACCGCCGCGGTCGGCAAACGCCTCGCCTGGGCCACCGCCGTGGGCGTCGGCCCGAACGTGCGGGCCATCGTCTCCGGCGACCGGGTGCTCTTCGACCCGGACGACCGTTCCGAGGTCGAGCTGCACGGCCGCGGGTACGTGTTGCTGCGCGAACGCGACGTGCACGCCGTGGCCGCCGAGCGGATCGAGAACGATTCCACCGGCCTCTACCTCTGACCCACCCTCCCCCTGCCGCGCACCGTTTGCCCGGCTGCACGACGGGAAGCCATCCGGCGACCGTGGCCCTGGGGAGGGACGATGCCGGTATTCGTGAAGAAGCTGTTGACCTGGGGCTTCGTCGCGTTCCTGATCTACTTCGTGGCCTTCCGGCCGGACGGCGCCGCGCAGATGTTCCGGGCGATCGGGGCCGCGTTGATCGCGATGTTCCAGGGCTTCGGCGACTTCCTCACCTCGCTGATGACCTGAGCCGGCGGTCGGCGGCACGCGCCGTCAGTGGTGACCCGGGGGCCAGGGCGCGGGCGGGCGCAGGCCGGGCCAGCCGGGTGGGGCGTACCCGACCGGGGGCGGCGCGGGTGCCAACACCACCGGAATCGGCACCACCGGCTCGTCCGGCGCGTCCACCGGACGCTGGTGGCCGTCCGGGAAGCGCAGGTGGTAGCGGCTGCCGTCCCAGAGCCCCGCCGGGGCCTGCGGATCCCGACCGACGAAGACCGACCGGTACGCGCTGATCGCGTCCAGCAGCTCCCGCTCCTCCCGTGCGGTCCGTTCCTGGTCGGCGGCCTTCCGGTCCAGACCCCGCAGGGTGCCGTCGCGCAGCAGGGCCAGCCGGGTGGCGGCGGACTGGTAACCACGCATCGCCCGGACCCCGGCGTCACCGGCCACCCGGCGCGCCCAACTGCGGGCCGCGTGCCGTCGCCCCAGACTGCTCAGCGCGGCCACCTCGGGCGGGCTCAGCCAGCCGGCGCGTACGTAGTCCGGCAGGACGCGCTCGGTGAGCCGCCCCTCCCAGGCGCGCAGCCACACCGCCAGCCCCACGGTGCCGAAGAAGACGGGCACCATCAGGCCCAGGAAGCCGTACAGCATGATCACGGCCTCGCCGGTGGCCTGGGTGAGCGTGGGCAGCAGGTTCCACGTGCCGTGCAACATCATCGCCAGCAGCAGGCCGGCGATCGGGGCGAGCACCCGGACCCGCCGGTCCGCCGTCCGCGCGGCGATGCCCAGGCCGAAACCCGTCATCGAGGTGAAGAGCGGATGGGCGAACCCGAACAGCAGGATCCGGAGGATGAAGATCGCGATGACCTGCTGGATGCCGGTGGCGGGGCCATACCTGTCGACACCGGACGCGTAACCCAACCCGCCCAAATAGAGGATGTTCTCCACCATGGCGAAACCGACCGCCGACAGCCCGCAGTAGACCAGGCCGTCGGTGATCCCGGACCACTCGCGCCGGCGGAACACCAGCAGCAGGATCGGGCCGAGCGCCTTCGTCGACTCCTCGATGAACGGCGCCACCAGCACCCCGGTGAGCGCGGCCGGCAGACCCCAGTCGGCGAAGCGGCCGGCGGCGAAGTCGTTCACCGTCAGCGAGGCGGCGGTGGAGACGAACGCGCCCCAGGCGAAGCAGAAGATCAGATATTTCAGCGGCTCGGGTTCGTACCGGTCCAGCCAGAGGAAACAGGCGACCAGCACCGGCACCGGCAGGATGGCGGCGGCGACCCCGATGAGCAGGGCCTGCGCGCCGAGCGACTGGCCGAGCGTGAAGACCATGAACACCGCGCAGGCGGCGATGAGCAGCACCACCCCGGCCAGCGCCAGGAACCGCCGCCAGCCCAGTCGGCGCCGCGGCATCGGGGGCGCGTCGACGACGGGCGGGGCCGTGGATGCGGGCGGCGACGGCAGGGGTGAACCGGGCGGGGTGTCGGCCATGCGGTCAGCGTAGCCATCCGCCGCCGGCTGGTCCGGTCGCATCGGTAGCCGCTATGCTGCCGGCAGGTCACGAGTGCCAGCGCGAAGCCCCGGCTTGCTGGCCGGCAACCCTCGTCGAGTTCGCGGTGGGGTGCCCCGGGTGATGACCGGGCCCAGCCCGATCGGTGTGCTGGGCAAGCGCGGACCCCGTCCCGACAGTGCACCCGGGGTCCCTGACCCCGGAGGTTCCGGCGTGCCCGTCACTCTTCTCCCCTCGCTGCCCACCCGCGTCGACGCCGCGCCCGAGCCGGCCGCAACCGAGCCAGCCGCGCCCGAGCCGGCCTCGTCGGGGCCGCTCGACGTCCTCGGCGTACCGGGCGAGATCAACCTGGACTACGCCGCCAGCGCGCCGTGCGCGCGGGCCGCCGCCGACGCGGTGGCCGAGCTGCTGCCCTGGTACGCGAGCGTCCACCGGGGGGCGGGAGCGTTGTCCCGACGCTGCACCCTCGCGTACGAGCAGGCCCGGCAGACGGTCGGTGACGCCTTCGGCGCCCGAGTCGACGATCACGTGTTCTTCACCCGCAACACGACCGACGCGCTGAACCTGCTGGCACGGGCCCTGCCGGCCGGCACGACGGTGGTCACCTTCGCCGGTGAGCACCACGCCAACCTGCTGCCCTGGCCGCGCGGCTCGGTGCGGCTGCCGGTGCCCACCGACCCGGACGCCGCGGTACGTGACCTCGCCGCCGCCCTCACCGAACTACGCCGGGGCAGTAACCCGGCGCTGCCGGTGCTGGTCGCGGTGACCGGTGCGAGCAACGTGACCGGGGAGCTGTGGCCGGTCACCGAGCTGGCCCGGGTGGCGCACCGGCACGGTGCCCGCATCGTGCTGGACGCCGCTCAGCTCGCCCCGCACGCCCCGGTCGACCTGCTCGCGCTGGACGTCGACTACCTGGCGGTGTCCGGCCACAAGCTGTACGCGCCGTTCGGTGCGGGTGTGCTGATCGGCCGGGCGGACTGGCTGGACGCCGCACCGCCGTACCTGGCCGGCGGCGGTGCCACCAGCCACGTCGGACCGGCGACCCACGACGTGAACTGGGCGACCGGGCCGGCACGGCACGAGGGCGGCACCCCGAACCTGCTCGGCGCGGTGGCGCTGGCGGCCGTGTGCACGGCGCTCGACGACGCCGACCGGGCCGCGCTGGCCGCTCACGAGCAGGCGCTGCTGACCCGACTGCGGACCGGCATCGCCGCTCTGCCGCACGTCGTGGAGTTGCGCACCTTCGGCCCGGACGCGCCCCGCGTCGGGATCGTCTCGTTCGTGGTCGTCGGCTGGGATTCCAGTGCGGTGGCCGCGCGGTTGGCCGCCGAGCACCACATCGGCGTACGCGACGGGTTGTTCTGCGCCCACCCGCTGGCGCGACGTCTGCTCAGCGAGGCGGCGGGGCGTACCGGCCGACGGGACCTGCCGTCCACGGCACTGCGGGCCAGCATCGGCCTGGGCACCACGGAGGCGCAGGTGGACAAGCTGCTCGCCGCGCTGGCCGACCTGGGGTGAGGGCTCAGCCGACGGGTGGGGCGGTGGGCGGTTTCGGCGTCTCGTCGGGCCTGGCCGGCTCGGCGACCGGCCGTTCCTGCTCCCCGAAGGCGGTGCGGATCCAGCGGTTCGCCTCCTCCTGCTCGATCCCGGAGGCCACCAGCAGGTCACTCGCTGTGGTGCGGATCTGGGCGACCACCACGCTGCCGGAGAAGCCGACCCCGGCGCCGTACGCCCGACCGGCCTCGCTGACCGCCCGCAGGGACCGCTCCCGGGCCTTCTCCGGTTCGTCCCCGGCCGCGAACTCGTGTTTGAGCAGCCGGACCGACTCGGCGAGGTGACCGACCGCGTCCGGCATCGAGTCGGGCACCGGTTCCTCGTCCTCGACGAGGGTGACCGACCGGCGGATCAGGGTGCCGCTGTTGCGCATCGCCCGGTCGATCGGGTCGGCCGCCTCCGCGTAGTGGATCAGCTCGCTGCGGCGGTGCCAGCGGGCCGGGGAGAGGGTGGCCGTCTCCTTCGCGCCCTCGATCGCCTCGCCCAACGTGGCCAGTTCCTCCTTGTTGTCGCGCAGCCTCTCCAAGGCGCCCTGGATGGTGGCCCGGTCCCGGCTGCGGAGACCGTCCGCCGTGACGTCGAGCTGGGTGGCGAGCAGGTCGAGCGCCGGCCGGGCGGCCCGGTTGATCACCCGCAGCGGGTTCAGCGGTAGCAGCAGTGCCGTGACCAGCAGGGCGACCCCGCCACCGAGGAACGCGTCGACGAATCGGGGGATCTCCAGGTCCTGGGTGGAGGGGCTCAGCGTCACGATCAGCACCGCCGTGGCCGCCGCCTGGATGACGATGGCCACGCTCGCCCCGGCGAAGATGGTGAGGAGGATCGCGACAGTGACCACCAGACCGAGCTGCCAGGCTCCGGTGCCGAGCAGATAGATCAAGAGGTCGCCGACGGCCACCCCCACCCCCACCCCGACGATCAACTCGACGGTCCGGCGGAACCGCTGGCCCACCGACGCCGCCAGGGTGCCGACCGCGGAGATCGGCGCGAAGACCGGTTGCGGGTTGCCCAGCACCTTGTGCGAGATCACGTACGCGATTCCGGCAGCCAGCCCGGCCTGCACGGCCAGCCCGCCCGCCATCCGCACCCGGTGCAGGCGGTCGTGCAGGGTGGCTCGGCTCCGGTGGCGCAGCTGCTCGGTCGCCTCGGCGATCCGGGCACCGTCGATGTCCACCAGCCCGTCACGCAGCGCGGTACGTCGCACCACCGGCGGTCGCTTGTCCCGGGCCACGGCCATGGGCGCGACTACCCGTGGTGCGCCCGCTGAATCCTCCCTTCGCGCGCGTCGCGGACGGATGCGGCAGACTCGGGCGGTGATTGATCTGCTGGATCGGTGGCGGACAGCGGTCCGGGGTGCTGGCGCGTCCCCGGACGCGTCGTCGGGCGGTGCGGGGGAGCAGTTGCTCGGTCGGTGGCGGGAGCCGCACCGGCACTATCACACTCCGGCTCACCTGACGGCGGTGCTCGACGTGGTGGACGAGCACGCCGACCTCGCCGGCCAGGTCGACCTGGTGCGGTTGGCGGCCTGGTTCCACGACGCCGTCTACGACCCGCGAGCCCCCGGGTACGCCAACGAGCACGACAGCGCCGCGTTGGCCGACGAGGTGCTCACCGGGCTCGGGGTGCCGGCGTCCTCCGTCTCCGAGGTGCGCCGGCTGGTGCTGCTCACCGCCGGGCACGCTGTGGCGCCGGGCGACCGGGACGGCGCGCTGCTCTGCGACGCGGACCTCGCCGTGCTGGCCACGCCCGCGGCCGGGTATCAGCGCTACGCGGCGGCGATCCGACGGGAGTACGCCCACGTGCCGGAGCCCGCCTTCCGGGCCGGGCGGGCGGCGGTGTTGACCGGTCTGCTGGCGCTGCCCGCGCTGTTCCGCCTGCCGCCGCTGGCCGGTCGGTGGGAGGAGCCCGCCCGGGACAACCTGCGCCGCGAGCTGGCCGCGCTCAGCGGGGAGTCGGAGGACGAGGGCTGACCAGGTGCTTCGGGCGACGCAGCCCGGCCGTGCGGAGCAGCCGGACCAGTTCCCGGCTCGGCACCACCTGGGCGCCGAGCCACACCGCCGCCGCGAACCGGTCGGCCGGAATGTCGTAGTGGTCCCGGTCGAAGCCGCGCGGGGGCGCGCCGAGCGTCTCGGCGAAGGCGTGCAGCTCGGCGTACGAGACGTCGCTGATCAGGTGCGACCAGAGTCGACCGCGCCACGGCCAGGCAGGCCGGTCCAGGTAGAGCATGGTGCCCAAGCTATCCCGCGTAGTCGATCATGTTGATGATCGGCGGCCGGCGACCTAGCCTCGGCTGCATGGCCCCCACCGATCTCCTCGACGACCTGCGCGACGCGCTCGGCGACGACGCCGTGCTCACCGACCCGGACCTGCTGCGGATGCACCAGCGGGACGAGGCCGACCTGTGCGCCGCCGGCACCCCGCTCGTGGTGACCCGCCCGCGCAGCACCGAACAGGTGGTCGCCGTGGTGCGGGCGGCGGCGCGGCACGGCGTACCGGTGGTGCCGCAGGGCGCGCGGACCGGGCTGGCCGGCGCGGCCAACGCGGTGGACGGCGCGGTGGTGATCAGCACCGTCGTGATGGACGAGATCCGGGAGATCGACCCGGTGAGCCGCATCGCCGTGGTCCAACCGGGGGTGGTCAACGCGGCGCTCGCCGGGGCGGTCGCCAAGCAGGGGCTCTGGTACCCGCCGGACCCCGGTTCCTGGGAGTCGTCGACGATCGGCGGCAACGTGGCCACCAACGCCGGTGGCATGTGCTGCGTGAAGTACGGCGTGACCACCGAGTACGTCCTCGGCCTGGAGGTGGTGCTCGCCTCCGGTGAGGTGCTGCGCACCGGTCGGCGTACGGCCAAGGGGGTGGCCGGTTACGACCTGACCCGGCTCTTCGTCGGCTCGGAGGGCACCCTCGGCGTGATCACCGAGGTGACAGTGGCGCTGCGACCCGCGCCGGCCGACTCGCTGACCCTGGTCGCGGTCTTCCCGTCCACCGCGGCGGCCGGCGCCGCGGTGGCCGAGATCGCGGCTCGTGGCCTCACCCCGAGCCTGTTGGAGCTGCTCGACCAGACCCACCTGCGGGCGATCGAGGCGTACCAGCCGATGGGGTTGCGCACCGACGCGCAGGCGCTGCTGCTGGCCGCGGCGGACACCGGCCCCCGGGCCGCCGACGACCTGGCCGGCCTGGCCGCCGTGTGTGAGGCGGCCGGCGCCGACGAGGTCTACGCGGCCACCGACTCGGTGGAGGCGGCGGCGCTTCTGCAGGCCCGTCGGCTGGCGCACCCGGCGATGGAGAAGTTCGCCGCCGACGCGTACCCGGGCGGCAACGGCGGTCTGGTGATCGACGACGTGGCGGTGCCGCGCGGCTCGCTCGCGGCGCTGTTGGACGGGGTGGCCCGGATCGCGGCGGAGTGCGAGGTGCCGATCGGCGTGGTGGGGCATGCCGGGGACGGCAACATGCACCCGAACATCGTGGTCGACCGGGCCGACCCGGCGAGCGTGGAGCGGGGCCGGCGGGCGTTCGACGAGATCATGCGGCTCGGCCTCGACCTGGGCGGCACGTGCACCGGCGAGCACGGGGTGGGGCTGCTCAAGCGGGACTGGCTGGCCCGGGAGATCGGGCCGGTCGGTGTCCGGGTGCACCAGGCGATCAAGTCGGCGCTGGACCCGGCCGGTCTGCTCAACCCGGGCAAGGTGCTCTGACCGGCTGGGGTCAGCCCTTGACCTCGGCCGGGGTCGCCTGGGTGAGCAGCAGCAGGATCTCGCCGGCGACAGCTGTGCGCTCCTCACCCGGGCAGTCCTGCGAGGTGATCAGCCCGGCCGAGGTGATGAGGCTGGACGTCAGCGCGTCGATGCAGGTGGTCCGGTAGCGCCGGGCCTGGTCGGTCTCGTCGGCCAGCGCCGGGTTGGCGAGCAGCACCTGGAGCCGCTCGGTCAACTCCGGGGCGAGGGTGCCCCGGGAGGTCACCCCGTCGCCGGCGCAGTCGAGGCACTGCCACGCGCCGTTGCGCTCGACGCTCAGGGTGCGCAGTGGACCGTCCTCGCCGAGCCGTTGGATCAGGCTGACCTGACCTGCGGCGACGGTGGTGGGTATCTCCAGTTGTGACCCACCTCCCGCCGCGGCTGCGGTCGGTTGCGCGACGGTTTTACCCGGCTCGTCGCCGGCGAACAGCGAGCACCCGGTCAGGGCACCGGCGAGCGCGACGGCGAGGAGGGGTGAGAGCAGACGTGGGTGCGCGCGGGGTAGCACGCGCGGAAACCTACCCCACCGTAGGTAGCGTTCGAAACCACCATCCGGGTCGGTATCGATGGTTACCCATCGGTAACGTCGCAATTCGTCATCGAGCGGACGATCGCAGCTCCGCCTGGTCGTCGTCGCCACCCCGGTCGGCCGCGTAACCCCGAACGTCCGGAGCACCGAGCCGGGCCGCGTCCGCCGCCGCGTCGTCCGGCATCAACTGAGACTGCCGCTCCGCCTCCACCCGGACGCGGTAGTGCTCCACCTCGCGGGCCCGGGTCGCCGCGTCCCAGCCGAGCACCGCGCCCATCAGCTCGGCGGCGTGCTCCGCCGACTCCAACCCCCGGTGACTGGTCTCGAACGAGATCCGCGTCCGTCGGGTCAGCACGTCCTCCAGGTGCAGCGCGCCCTCGGCCCGCGCCGCGTACGCGACCTCGGCCGCCAGGTACTCCGGGGCGCCCGCCAGCGGAGACGCGAGCAGCGGATCGGCGTCGACAAGCGCCAGCAGGTCCCGGGTGAGGCTGCCGTACCGCTCCAGCAGGTGCTCCACCACACCCACCGGCACGCCGTGCCGGCGAGCCAGGTCGGCCCGGTCCCGCCACATCGCCGGGTACCCGTCGGCGCCCAGCAGCGGCAGGTCGGCGGTACGCGACGGGCGGGTCCCGCCGAGCCTGCGGGCCGCACGGTCGACCACGTCGGACGCCATCACCCGGTACGTCGTGTACTTGCCACCGGCGACCAGCAGCAACCCGAGCATCGGCTCGAAGACCGCGTGCTCGCGGGAGAGCTTCGAGGTCGAGTCGGCCTCGCCGGCCAGCAGCGGCCGCAGCCCCGCGTAGACGCCCTCGATGTCGGCGGTGGTCAACGGACGGTCCAGCACCGTGTTGACCTGGTCGAGGAGGTAGTCGATGTCGCTCGCGGAGGCCGCCGGGTGGGACCGGTCCAACCGCCAGTCGGTGTCCGTGGTGCCGATGATCCAGTGCCCGCCCCACGGGATGACGAAGAGCACCGACTTCGCCGTACGCAGGATGAGCCCGGTCTCACCGGTGATCGCCGACCGGGGCACCACCAGGTGCACACCCTTGGACGCACGCACCCGGATGCCGGGCCGCAGGCCCACGTCGTTGAGCATCCGGGACATGTCGTCGCTCCACACACCCGTGGCGGCGATGACGGTGCGGGCGTGCACCTCGAACTCCGCGTCCGGTGAGCCCGCCGGCGCCTCCAGGTCGCGTACGCGGACACCTGTCACCTCACGCGCCTGCCGGATCAGCCCGACGGCACGGGCGCTGCTCACCACTGTCGCGCCGAGGCTGGCGGCGGTGCGGGCCAGGGTGACCACCAGGCGGGCGTCGTCGACCTGCCCGTCGTAGTAGCGGATCGCCCCGGCCAGCGCGTCGGCCCGCAGACTCGGGAAGATCCGACGGGCGCTCTCCCGGGTCAGGTGCCGGTGCAGTGGCATCCCCCGGCCGCCGCCGAAGAGCCCCGCGAAGGCGTCGTAGGTGGCCACGCCCGCGCCGTAGTACGAGCGGCGGAAGATCCGGGCCGGCAGGTCGCGTAGGCCCCGCCCGGCCGGCAACGGCACCAGGAACGGCACCGGACGCACCAGGTGCGGCGCGAGTCGGGTGGCGAGCAGGCCGCGCTCGGTGAGTGCCTCGTGCACCAGGTGGAACTCCAACTGCTCCAGGTAGCGCAGGCCACCGTGGATGAGCTTGCTGGACCGGCTGGAGGTGCCGGAGGCGAGGTCGCGCGCCTCGACGAGGGCCACCTTGAGGCCCCGGGACGCCGCGTCCAGGGCCGCGCCGGCACCGGTCACCCCGCCCCCGATGACCAGCACGTCGAAGCGCTCGGCGCGCAGTCGACGCAGGTCGGACGCACGGCGGACCGGCGACAGCTGGCCGGCGACGGATCGGGAGATGTTGGGGTCACGCACCCGTCCACGGTAACCCTGCGCCAGCCTGTCGACATTCGTCGCCCGACCTGAAGCGCGCCCGGCCGCTCCGACGCCTCCGGCCGCCCCGCCCCGCCCCGCCCCGCCCCGCCCCGCCCCGAGCAGAGCCTGCCATTGATCAAAACCGTCCGACTTCCTGGCAGGCCGCCCGACCGGAGATCTTGGACAGTTTCCGTCATCGGCTGACGGAAACTGTCCAAGATCTGCACGGCTCTGATACCCCGCGACCCGGCGGTCGGGTCGAAACCCTTCGTCGTGGTCGTAAGGTTCTCGGATGCACGGTGAGCCTTCGCACCCCGGACTCAACCACCGCGGCTTTCCCTGGTCGGCGGTGGCGGCCGTGTTCGTCGGCTGCTGGACCGTCGCCGTCACCGTGGCCGTCCAGTCCGGCGGCTGGGTCACCGACCAGGTGATGCTCGGCTTCGGACGGGATCGGGTCGGCTGGCTCTGGCCGGTGCTCGGCCTGGCCGCTGTCGTGCTGGTGGGCACTCCCACCCTGCTGCTGGCCGTCGTGCCCCGGTCGACAACGGTCCGCGCCACCGGGCGGGTCTGGTTCGTCGGGGCCGTCGCACTGGGGGCGCTCACCGCGCTGCGGGTCGTGCCGCCGGTGCACCACGAGGCGTACCTCGCCGCGCTGGCCGCCGTGGCCACGCTCACCGCGCTCGTCGTCCGCCGGTCGACCAGCGAGCAGGCGTACCAGGGACCGGCCGAAGCGGTCAGCGGCACGGCACCCACCGACAACAGCGAGGCCACACGGGCCGAGGCCGACGACGCCGCGCAGACCCAAGCCCACGACGCCGCGCGGGCCGGGGCCGACGACGCCGCGCGGACCGGGACCGAGGTCCGGGCAGAGTCGGCCGGGCGTGCACGCCGACCCGGGCCGGTGCCGCTGCTCGCGGTCGCGGCCGGCCTGGCGACGCTGTTGCCGTGGGCCTGGCTGGGCGCGCTCGGCGGGCTCCTGGAGACGTTGCTCGCGCTGCTGGCGTCCGCCGCGCTCGGATTGTTGGCCGCGACCCTGCTGGACGCCACGTTCTGGACCCGGTTCGCGGTCGGCCGGCCACCCCGGCCGGTCCGGCTGGTGCTGGTCGGAGGCCTGGTCGCCGGGGTGGCGCTGCTGCTGCTCGCGGCCGGCACCGGCCATTCCGGCGCCCAGTTGCCCGCGCTGTGGACCCTGCCGCCGACGGGTTTCGCACTGGCCGCCCTGTGGGCGGCGGCCTGGCGGCCCACCGTCGAGCCGGCCGACGCCGCGCGCGCCGGCCGGACGGCGACCGGTTGGCTCGTGGGCCTGACCGCGCTCGGCCCGCTCGCCTTCACCGACCCGGAGGAGATCAGCCTGCTGCTGGTCGGCACCCGGGACGTTCCGTTCTGGGTGGCGGCCGCCGCCGGCGCCGGGCTCGCCGTCGCCGTCCTGGTCGCCATCGGGTACGCGGTGCTGCTCGCCCGGCCGTCGGCGCGTACCCCGAACCGTCGGGTCGCCGCGGTGGCCGCCGTGGTCATGGTGGTGGCGTTCGGCGTGGTCGACCTCGGCCCCGGCCAGCCCGGCCTCCACGGCGAGCGGCTGCTGGTGGTGCTGCGCGCGCAGGCGGACCTGACCGGTCTGCCGACCGGCGCCGCGGGTCGGGCCGGTCGGGACGCCCGGGCGACGGAGGTCTACCGGCGGCTGGTGACGACCGCCGAGCAGAGCCAGGCCGACCTGGTCCGGGAGTTGGACCGACTGCGACTCGACCCGGTGTCGTACTACCTCGTGAACGCCGTCGAGGTGGACGGCGGCCCGGCGGTGCGCGCGTGGCTCGCCCGCCGACCGGAGGTGGACCGGGTGCTGATCAGCCAACGCCTCCGTCCGCTGCCGGCCCCGGCCGGGCCGAGCCGGGGCACCGCGCCCAGGCCCACCGGTCCGGAGTGGAACATCAGCCAGATCGGTGCCGACAAGGTCTGGTCCCAGCTCGGGGTGACCGGATCGGGCATCGTGGTCGGTAGTTCGGACTCGGGGGTGGACGGCACCCATCCGGCGCTGCGGGCGCAGTTCCGCGGTGGCGACGACTCCTGGTACGACCCGTGGGACGGCACCCGCAACCCCACTGACCAGGGCGGGCACGGCACCCACACGGTCGGCAGCGCGGTCGGGCGGGACGGCATCGGGGTGGCCCCGGACGCGCAGTGGGTGGGCTGCGTCAACCTGGACCGCAACCTCGGCAGCCCCGGGCACTACCTGGACTGCCTCCAGTTCATGCTGGCCCCGTTCCCGACCGGTGGCGACCCGTTCACGGACGGCCGCCCGGAGCGCGCGCCGCAGGTGCTGACCAATTCGTGGGGCTGCCCACCCATCGAGGGGTGCGACCGGCGCGTGCTGCGCCCGGCCACCGCGGCACTGGACGCCGCCGGGATCTTCGTGGTCGCCGCGGCCGGCAACACCGGCCCGTGGTGCGCGTCGATCGACGACCCGCCGGCCCCGTTCCCCGACGTGCTGACCGTGGGCGCGGTCGACTCGCAGGGACGGGTCGCCGAGTTCTCCTCGCGGGGGCCGGTCCCGGGCGCGGGTAAGCCGGACGTGCTGGCGCCGGGTGTGGGCGTGGTGTCGGCCATGCCGGGTGGCACGTACGCGGCGCTGGACGGCACCTCGATGGCGACCCCGCAGGTGGCGGGGGTGGTCGCCCTGATGTGGTCGGCGAACCCGGCGCTGGTCGGCGACGTGACCCGGACCCGGCAGATCCTGCGGGACACCGCCACGGCGGCCACCCCCACCTACCGCTCCCGCAACCCGTCCGACGACTGCGGCACCCCGTCGAACGTCACCGGCGTCGGTCAGGTCGACGCGTACGCAGCGGTCCGCGCCGCCGCAGGGGTGCGACCCGGTACCCGGTGATCTAGGGTCGGCGACCATGGACGCCGAGATCACCGTCACCGAGCTGAGCGCCGATCTGATCCCCGCCGTGGTACGGCTCTGCGAGCAGGCTCTGGACCTGCCCGAGGACGCCGCCGAGGCGGCCCCCGTCGTGGACGTGCTCTGGCCTCGGGCCGCCCGCGACCGGCGGGTGGTGGTGCTGGGCGCGTACCGGGGCGCGGACCTGGTCGGGGCGTTGATCTGCTCGGAGTCGTCGACCGATCCGGGCGTCGGGCACGTCGACCTGGCCGCGGTCCTCCCGCAGCAGCGCCGCCAGGGTGTCGGCCGTTCGCTGCTGCGCCGGGCCGAGCAGGTGCTCGCCGAGCACGGGATGACCGAGGTGCTGCTGGCCGGGAACCCGCCGTACTACGCGTGGCCGGGCATCGACGTCCGCTACACGCCGGCGGTGTGTGCCGCCCTCGCGCTGGGCTACCAGCAGGACCGGACCGCCTGGAACATGACCGCCGACCTGTCGTACGACGGGTCGCCGGCACTGCGGTCCACCGAGGCGGCCGAGCGTCGGCTGGCCGACCAGGGCGTGACCGTACGCCGGGCGGAGCCGAGGGACCTGCCGGCGCTCACCGCGTTCGCCCGGTCCACCTTCGGCGGCACGTGGGACGGCGAGTTGACCGGGTCGGTGGGTCGTGCCGGCGCCGGCTGCCACCTGGCGGAACGCGATGGCGAGGTGCTCGGCTTCGCCGCGTACGGGTCGTCGCGGCCGAGCTGGTTCGGGCCGATGGGCACCGCGCCGGCCGCCGAGGGCTCGGGCATCGGTGGGGTGCTGCTGCGGCGTTGCCTCCGGGATCAGCAGGCAGCCGGGCTGGATCGGGCGCAGATCGGCTGGGTGGGCCCGGTGCCGTTCTACTCGGGCAGCGCGGGCGCCTGGATCGAGCGGGTCTTCTTCCTGTACCGACGGACGTTGACGGAATAAACACGTCAAAGGGGACATGGATCCATTCGCCCGCGTCGGGCCATCGACGCCCCCTACCGTTTCGGTAGAGGAGGCAGCCATGACCACGGATGACGACCAGACCGAGGACGGCCCGCCGATCACCTGGAAACCGGTCGGCGAGCTCCCCGGCCAACTGCCGTTCGACCGGCTCGACTACGGCGATGCCGAGCAACTCGCCGAGATGACCACCGACGGGGAGCCGCCGGTGGTCGAGGAGCCGCGCGAGATGGTGGACGCTCCGATCCAACTGCTTCCGCCGTACGACCGGACGCGGAAACAGCGCAACCAGCGCCCACTACCGACCTGACGACGAACGGGGCGGACCGCGTCAGCGGCCCGCCCCGTTCGGTGTGTCGGAACTGGACTCAGAAGTCCATGTCCCCGCCACCCGGGCCAGCCGGGGCAGCCGGGGTCTTCTCCGGCTTGTCCGCGACGACGGCCTCGGTGGTGAGGAACAGCGCCGCGATGGAAGCGGCGTTCTGCAGCGCGGAGCGCGTCACCTTGGCCGGGTCGATGATGCCCGCGGCCAGCAGGTCCACGTACTCGCCGTTGGCGGCGTTGAGGCCGTGACCCGACTCGAGGTTACGGACCTTCTCCACCACGACGCCGCCCTCGAGGCCGGCGTTGACGGCGATCTGCCGCAGCGGGGCGTCCAGCGCGACCTTGACGATGTTCGCACCGGTCGCCTCGTCGCCGACCAGGTCGAGCTTGTCGAAGGCGGTCTTGCCGGCCTGGACCAGCGCGACGCCACCACCCGGGACGATGCCCTCCTCGACGGCGGCCTTCGCGTTGCGAACGGCGTCCTCGATGCGGTGCTTGCGCTCCTTGAGCTCGACCTCGGTGGCCGCGCCGACCTTGATGACCGCGACGCCGCCGGCCAGCTTGGCCAGCCGCTCCTGCAGCTTCTCGCGGTCGTAGTCGGAGTCGCTCTTGTCGATCTCGGCCCGGATCTGGTTGACCCGGCCCTGGATCTGCTCGGCGTCACCGGCACCGTCGACGATGGTGGTCTCGTCCTTGGTCACCACGACCTTGCGGGCGCGGCCCAGCATGTCGAGGCTGGCGGCGTCGAGCTTGAGGCCGACCTCCTCGCTGATGACCTGGCCACCGGCGAGGATGGCGATGTCGGTCAGCATGGCCTTGCGGCGGTCACCGAAGCCCGGCGCCTTGACGGCGACCGACTTGAAGGTGCCACGGACCTTGTTGACCACCAGGGTGGCGAGAGCCTCGCCCTCCAGGTCCTCGGCGATGATCAGCAGCGGCTTGCCCGACTGCATGACCTTCTCCAGGATCGGGAGCAGGTCCTTCACCGATGAGATCTTACTGTTGGCGATCAGGATGTACGGGTCGTCGAAGACGGCCTCCATACGCTCCGGGTCGGTCATGAAGTAGGCCGAGATGTAGCCCTTGTCGAAGCGCATACCCTCGGTGAGCTCCAGCTCCAGCCCGAAGGTGTTGCTCTCCTCGACGGTGATGACGCCTTCCTTGCCGACCTTGTCCATCGCCTCGGCGATGATCTCGCCGACGGTGCTGTCGCCGGCGGAGATGGAGGCGGTGGAGGCGATCTGCTCCTTGGTCTCGACGTCCTTGGCGAGCTTGGACAGCTCCTCCGAGACGCTCGCGACCGCGGTCTCGATGCCCCGCTTCAGGGCCATCGGGTTGGCGCCGGCGGCCACGTTGCGCAGGCCCTCGCGAACCAGGGCCTGGGCCAGGACGGTCGCCGTCGTCGTGCCGTCACCGGCAACGTCGTCGGTCTTCTTGGCGACCTCCTTGACCAGCTCAGCGCCGATCTTCTCGTACGGGTCCTCGAGCTCGATCTCCTTGGCGATGCTCACACCATCGTTGGTGATGGTGGGGGCACCCCACTTCTTCTCGAGCACGACGTTGCGGCCCTTGGGGCCGAGGGTCACCTTCACGGCGTCGGCGAGCTGGTTCATGCCCCGCTCGAGGCCGCGGCGCGCCTCTTCGTCGAACGCGATCATCTTGGCCATACGGCGTTGTCCTCCTGGACACTCACGGGCCACCCGAGATGTCTGCCCCGGATGGGCCGCCTGGTGTACGCACCTTGGGACGTCGCCACCTGGCGACGACGACGTCCTTCGGCCGGGCCGGATAGCCCGCGACGACCGGCCATGTGCCGCCCCGGCGTCTCCACGCCGGTGCAACCTGGCCCCACCGTCCCGACCATTGGCACTCACGGTATGCGAGTGCCAATGACTTGTTTAGCACTCTCCCCTGTCGAGTGCAAGCACGATGTGGCCGCTCAGCCGAGTTCCGCGGCCAGTCCGGCGGTGTTCACCGGCGCCTCATGCGCGCGCTGCTCGGTGTACGTCAGCAGCAGACCGATCATCTGGGCGAGGTGGGCCGGCAGGGCCAGCACCGCGGTGACTCCGATCACCACCACCGCGCCGACCGCGGTGCCCGCCGAGGCGAAGGGATCCGTACCGAACGCGGCGGTGCCGGCCCCCTCGATGGCGCTGGCGACGAAGCTGACGACGATCACCGCGAGGGCCACCAGCGCCACCCGACCGAGCAGCAGGCCGAGCCGGTCGTGGAACATCCGGAAGGATCGGCCGATCGGGTTGTGGCGCTCGAAGAGGTAGACCGGGCCGGCCATGCTCAGCGCGAACGCCAGGTAGATGCCCGGTAGGACGCAGAAGCAGATGCCGATGCCGATGAGCAGGCTGATCAGCAGGGTCCAGCCCCACAGCCCGAGCGCCCGACGGAGGCCGTAGCGCAGTGCGGAGTCGAGGCCGGCCGCCTGACCGACGGCCTGCCGGGTGATCACCCAGCTGCCGGCGGCCCATCCGACGGCCTGCACCAGGCCGATCACCAGGCTCCCGCCGACCAGCACGGCCAGGAGACCCGCCAGCTCCGCGACGAAGTTGTCCGGCAGCGCCGCTGTCGAACTCGTCTCGACCTCGGCAGCCCAGCTGGCCGACGGGTCCAACCCGAGAGAGATCACCGACAGCACCGCCGCGGGGAGCACCTGGGTGAGCAGCATGATGGGCACCAGCTGCCGCCAGCCCCGGCGCAGCGCTTCCCCGCACCTGTTGAACCAGCCGCCGATGCCGGCACCGGGCGGGGTGACCAGGGGGTCGTTCGGGTCGAAGCCGTAACCGGGCGGGTACCACCCGACCGGCGGCCCCGGATGCCACTGCTGCCCGCCGTAGGGACCGGCCCCGGGCGGGTAGCCCCCGGTGGGCGGAAACACCCAGCCCTGCGGCGGCGGACCGCCCGCACCCCAGGCACCCTGCGCCGGATCCGCACCCGGCGGCGGACCGCCCGCACCCCAGGCACCCTGCGCCGGATCCGCACCCGGCGGCGGACCGCCCGCACCCCAGGCACCCGGTGCGGGGTCCCACCCCGGCGGCGGACCGGCCGGCGGCACGCCTGGCTCCCCGCCCGGCGGCAGACCGGCCGGGCCGGGCTGGCTCTGGGTCGGGTCGGACGGGCCCGGCTCACCCGACCCGGACGGCGGGGTGGACGAGGGTGGCTGGTCGGTCATGAACGCTCCTCAGCATCGGCTGGAACGGTTCACGATCTTCCCGGTTACGCGCCCGTGCCGCTGCCCCGACGCGCGGGGTTGTCGGCGCGCGACGTTCAGCCGATGACGCGTACGTGCTCCGCCTGCGGACCCTTCTGGCCCTGCGCGATCTCGAACTCCACCCGCTGGCCGTCCTCCAACGCCTTGTAGCCGTCCATCTCGATCGCGGAGAAGTGAACGAACACGTCCTGACCGCCGTCGACGGCGATGAAGCCGTAACCCTTTTCGGCGTTGAACCACTTCACGGAACCCTGTGCCACGGTGCCACTTCCCTCACTCTGCGCGGCGTTGCCTGCCCGGCGCCCGGCACAGCCGGACGCCATCGGAGCACCGCCTCAGCAATCGATGACGGCCATTGAAAGCGGTGACCGAAATCGCACGCTACACGAGGAGTGACAGCCGCGCACGACCACAAACCGGGCATACTTCAATGCGGCTGGATCATCGTCGGCGGACCGCTTTTCCGATCCACCGGATCCAGGGTGGTGGATCCGGTGGATCGCCCAGGGGCTACCGGCGGCAGGAGTGGCGCGGCCGGAACCGGATCCGGCCCTGTGGTAGGCATGCGGACATGACCATCGACACCGGTTCGCCCGGCCTGCGGCAGGCGGAGATCCGCCGGGTTCGGCCGATGGATGCCGCCCGGATGCGGGCGCTGCGCCTGGAGATGCTCGCCGACGCGCCATTGGCCTTCCTGGAGACGATCGCGGAGGCGGCGGCCCGGTCCCACGCCGAGTACGCCGCCCGGGTCGCGTACACCTCCGCCGGCCCGAACAACGCTCAGTTCGTCGCGGACCCGGGCCGTGGACGGCTGGTCGGGCACGCCGGCGGCACCATCGCTCCGACCGAGGCGGGGCTGACGGTGATCTACGCCGTCTACGTCACGCCGACCTGGCGGGGCAGCGGCCTGCTCGGTGAGCTGATCGACGGTGTGGCCGCCTGGTCGCGGTCCTGCGGCCGACCGGAGTTGCTGCTGGAGGTCGTGGTGGGCAACGACCGTGCCTACCGCGCCTACCAACGGCTCGGTTTCGAGGACACCGGCGTACGGGTCCCCCACCCCAACATCCCCGCGATGACGGAGCTCCAAATGCGCCGCGCAGCCTAACCCAACCCGCCTCCTCCCCCGCCCCCTCCCGCCAGCGTCCGGTGATCAAGAGGTTGCGTCAGGGATCGCCTCGCGCTGACGCAAACCTCTTGATCACTTCGGCCGTTGGGGGCCGTCAGGCTGGGCGTCGGGACTGGACGATGCGGAAGCGGTTCGCCACGTACGCGCCGTCGGTCAGGGCCGCGTTGGCCGCCGCGTTGGCACCACTGCCGTGGAAGTCGGAGAACGCCGCCGACTGGTTCACGAAGACACCGCCGGTGAGGTTGCAGGACAGGTGCACCCCCACCTCGACCGCGACCGCCTCGGTGGCGTCCAGCACCGCCTCGTCCGTCGAGTAGACCCCGGCGGTGAGCGCGCCCTTCTCACCGACCGTGCGACGCAGCAGCTCCAGGCTGTGCGCCGTCGAGTCGGTCGCGATGGCGAACGAGATGGGCCCGAACCACTCCCGGCCGTACGTCTCCGTGTCGTCCGCGGCCAGCTTCACGATCGTCGGGGTACGCACCACCGCGTCGGCGTACGCCGGGTGGTCCACGGCCCGCGACTCCAACACCGGCTCGCCGACCTTGGTGACCTCGGCCAGCCGCTCCAACACCCCGTCGTTGACGATGGCGCCGGTCAGCTCCACACCCCGGGCCGGGTCGGCGGTGAGCTTGCCGACCGCTGCGGCGATGCCGCCGGCCACCTCGTCGAAGCTCTTGTGCCCCTGGTCGGTCTCGATGCCACCCGCCGGGATGAGGATGTTCTGCGAGGTGGTGCACATCTGACCGCTGTAGAGGGTCAGCGTGAAACCGAGGTTGCGGCACATGCCGGCGAAGTCGTCGGTGGAGTCGATGACGACGGTGTTCAGACCGGCCTTCTCGGTGTAGACCGACGCCTGCCGGGCGTGCGTCTCCAGCCAGTCGCCGTACTCGGTGGAACCGGTGAAGTCGACGATCTTGACAGCCTGGTGCAGGGCCAGGTCGCTGGCGAGCTTCTCGCCGGGGGCCTCGGCCGCCAGCGTGACCAGGTTCGGGTCGAAGCCGGCCTCGGCGAGCACCTCCCGGGCGTACCTCACGGTGATGGCCAGCGGCAGCACCGCGCGCGGGTGCGGCTTGACGATCACCGGGTTGCCGGTGACGAGCGAGGCGAACAGCCCGGGGTACGAGTTCCAGGTCGGGAAGGTGTTGCAGCCGATGACGAGCGCCACCCCACGCGGCACCACGTGGAACGTCTTGGTCATCCGCAGCGGGTCGCCCTTGCCGGCGGACTTCTCCCAACCGGCGGTGCCCGGGTGCCGGGTCATCTCGGCGTACGCGTACGCCAGCGCTTCCAGGGCACGATCCAGCGCGTGCGCGCCGCCGGCCTGGAAGGCCATCACGAACGCCTGCCCGCTGGTGAACTGCACCGCGTTGGCCAGCTCGAAGATGTGCTTGTGCAGCCGGTCGAGGATCTCCAGGCAGACGCCCACCCGGGCCTGCGGGCCGGCGTCGCGCCACACGGGCAGCGCGGCGGTGGCGGCGCTCACCAGCTCGCCGGGACCGGCGTGCGGGTACCGCACCGCCAACTCCACCCCGAACGGGCTCGTCTCGGTGGCGACCCGCACACCGGCGCCCGGCTGGTCGAGCGGAAAATCACCACCGAGGTACGCCTCGAAGGCGGCCTTGCCGTCGGCGGCGGCGGTCTCGCCGTACACCCGGGGGCTGGGAGATTCGGGATAGGCGGACCAGTAGCCCCGCTCCGTGATCGCGGTCAGCGCACGGTTGAGGGTGTCGGCGTGCCTCTCGTACAGGGGATGCGGGGTCTCCGTCATGCCCGCCATCATGCCTGAGGACCGACCGCGAGCAGTAGCGCGAATGCCCGTCAGAGGGTGAGCTGCCAGTCGGTCCAGGCGTCCACCGGGCGGAAGCCGAGCTGCTCGTTGATCGCCACCATGTAGCTGTTGCTGGCGGCGTGAACGTGTCGATCACGCGGACCGCCGGCTCGTGGGTGAGCAGGTGGTGCAGGTTCTCCGCCTTGGCGATCAGGCCGAGCCGGTGCCCACGGTGGGCCGGGTCGACGATGGTGATCTGCTGGAACGCGTGCCAGTCGGCGGACGCGCCCACGTCCAGCAGGGTCCAGGCGACCAGCCGACCGGACGCCTCGTGTCGCATCCCGAGGTGGTAGCGCCGCCGCCCCCTGGCGTCCAGGGCACGCTCGTTGCCGCGGATGCGGTCGGCGTCGACCTGCTCCGGCTCCCACTGCACGTCGTCCATGGGAGCGTCCATGAGCAGCCGGCCGTCCAGGTGGGCGATGTCCGCTACGTACTCCTGCGGGGTTGTTCCCTGCCAGCAGACCGAGTGGTAGCCCTCGGCCCGGGGTCGGGCCTCGGCCAGCGCCGCGCGCAACGCGACCCGGTCGATCCCGCCGACGTCGAGCCGGCGACGCACCTCCGCCAACGCGGACTTGGCGCCGGTGGCGGCGGCGAAGGCGTCACCGGCCGCCGACCGTGCCGGCCCGCCGGGCAGCGCGGACACGGCCATCGCGACGACCCGCTTGCGCCCGTGCTCACGGAGCAGACGCGCCGCGTACTCGTGCAGCGCCCGCCCGACGCCCCGCCGACGCAGGTCGGGGTGCACGACCAGCTCGGCAGTGGCGTTCTCGGTGTTGTCCAACTGGGGCAGGTCCAGTTGGAGGTAGCCGGCTGGCACACCGTCCAGTCGGGCGAGCGCCCAGAGCGAACGGGTGCCGGGCATCGGCGTGTGGATCAGCGCGTCGAAGCGTCGCCGGCAGAACGGCGGGAAGTCCGGCAGGTCGACGTCGTTGGCCGTCGACCCGATCCGGTACGCCTCGTCGACAGCCACCCGGTCGGCGCCGTCGAACGACGTGATGGTGATGCTCATGCCGCTGAGCGTGCACCCGGGAAAAGCGATCGGGCCAGCGAATTACTCGCTGGCCCGATCGAACGTGGTCGGGAGGGACACTCGCACAACGCCTCCGGCGTTGGGTCGTAAGAACTTCAAAAGTCTTCGGCGAAATGCCCTCCCGCACGGAGCATCTTGCGCCGTCCGGTTCCTGCCGTCAAGTCCGTAGCGGCGGGTTTTCCACACTCACAGCGAAAACCCAGTTACCCGGCGGATCGCCCGGCCCCGTCCGGACGATGCGGGATCAGCCGAGGAGACCGGCGTCGCGGGCCGCCCGCAGCGAGGGCTTGATGCGGTGGGTCGGCCCGACCTGACCGGCCACCGCGTCGATGGTCTTCAGGCCCTCGCCGGTGTTGAACACCACGGTCTCCGCGGTCGGGTCGAGCCGACCGGACTCGACCAGCTTCCGCAGCACCGCCACCGTCACACCGCCGGCGGTCTCCGCGAAGACACCTGTCGTGCGGGCCAGATCGCGGATGGCGGCCCGGATCTCGTCGTCGTCGGCGTACTCCATCCAGCCGCCGGTGCGGCGGACCGCCTCCAGCGCGTAGAGGCCGGCGGCGGGGTCGCCGATGTTGAGCGACTTGGCGATGCCGGTGGGTTTGACCGGGGTGATCGAGTCGGCGTCGTCGTGCAGGGCGACGGCGATCGGGTTGCATCCGGCCGACTGGGCGCCGAAGACCTTCCACCCGCCGGCCGGCGCCTCGACCAGGCCGATCTCCACCAGCTCGGTGAACGCCTTGTCAATCTTGGTGAGCAGTTCGCCGCTGGCCATCGGGATGACCACCTGCGCGGGGATCCGCCACCCGAGCTGCTCGGCGACCTCGTAGCCGAGGGTCTTGGAGCCCTCCGCGTAGTACGGCCGGACGTTGACGTTGACGAACGCGGTGTCCTCGAACTCGTCGGTCTCCACCAGTTCGCCGCAGAGCCGGTTGACGTCGTCGTACGAGCCGTCGATCGCGACCAGCTCGCCGCCGTAGACGGCGGTGGTGATGACCTTGCCCTGTTCCAGGTCGCTGGGGATGAAGACGACGGAGGGCACTCCGGCACGGGCGCCGTGTGCGGCCACCGAGTTGGCCAGGTTGCCGGTCGACGCGCAGGCGAACCGGGTGAAGCCGAGCGCCCTCGCCGCGGTGAGGGCCACCGAGACGACCCGGTCCTTGAAGGAGTGGGTGGGGTTGGCGCTGTCGTCCTTGACCCAGAGCGGCGCGGTGATGCCCAGCTCGGCGGCGAGGTGCGGGGCCGCCACCAACGGGGTCAGCCCCGGGTCGAGGGTGACCCGGGTGGTCGGGTCCTGACCGGCGGGGAGCAGTGCGGCGTACCGCCAGATGTTCTTCGGCCCGGCCTCGATCTGCTCCCGGGTGACCGTCGCCAGGGCGGCGGTGTCGTAGTCGACCTCCAGCGGGCCGAAACACTCGTAACAGGCGTGCTGGGCCACGAGCGGGTAGCGCGCCGAACAGGCACGGCAGACCAAGGCGCGGGCGGGGCTGGCGGAGGTGTCGATGCCGGAGGCGACGAGCGTCGACGTCATGTCGAGATTCCTCTCATCTTTCCCCGCATCGCACGGTGCGGCGGGGACGGAATTGGCACCTGCCCCGCCTGTCGCTCAGCGATGAGCGCACGGGGTGGTTGCCGGGGCGTCGTCGGGCCGTATCCCTCAGCCCCTCTGGATGAGGTATGCAGTTGTGCCGCCGAGTCTACGCAACACCACGCGGGACACCCACGGGCGTCCCGCGTGGTGAACAGTTCGACCAGCCCCGCCATCGACCGACACGCGGGGCCCTGCCGTACGCGCGGCGGTGTACAGCCACGTCCAACCCAGCGACACCCACTTGTCCTGCCAGTTCGCCGAGTTCTGGTCGATCGAGCAGACGATCTGGTGCAGGTCCATCTGGCCGTACAGGGCTGCGTACGAGCCGAAGGGGCTGCCGGTAACCGTCGCCGAAACACAGCATCATCGAGTTGTCCCAGCTCACCAGGACCGTCCGGTCGGTCTTTGTGGTGCCGGAGACGAGGGTGGAGTGCTGACCGGAGCCGTGTAGGTAGGACGTGACCTTCGGTCACGCTAGCCATAACAGAGGTGCGCACGACAGACTTGGGTGTGTCGATGCCTCGTGGTAGACATCGGGCATTCCCCGACGGCTCGGCGGGGTGGATGAAACGGGGATCGAGCATGGTGGCACGCGCATGACCATCGACCAGGCCGCCGGCCAGCCTTCGACCGACTCTCCCGAGCAGCACCGACATCGGCGACCACTGTGGTGGCTGGCCCTCGTACTGGCCGTCGCGGCCCTGGTCGTCGCCGTGGTGGTCGCCGTCACCAGACAGACCGACGACCCGCAGGTGGAGCGGGACGCGGCTGAGACCACACCGAGCGCCGCCGCCCCGGGCCCTCCCGGCGCGGTCGGGCCGGACACCAGCGCGCCCGCAGGGTCTTCCGCCGTGCCCGACGCTTCCCTGAACGGGGCCAACCCGGCGCCCACTCGCTCACCCTTCGACAACGGCGACACCGTGATGGCTGGTGTCGATCCCCAGGCGTTGCTGCAGCGGCTGGCAGCGCGGTGGAAGCTGCGGCTCTACAGCAATCCGTACTTCGGCTCCGCCACCCGGCACAGTGGGGCAGCCGGCGACGCGGCCAGCGGAACCCGGCAGGTGACGCTGCTCGTCGACCAGGAGAAGCGGCTGCGCGGCGTGTACTGCGGGGCCAGCGGTCCGGGCGATCGACCGCTCACCGGCGAGGGGCGGCAGTTCATCGACGACTGCGCCCTCGGGGCTCTCGCTGTCGGTGCGGACCGCGACAGCCTCGACGCTTGGCTGGACCGCCGGATCACCGCCGCCAAGGCTGCGCAGCCCGAGCGGGAGGAGGGCCGGGTCGGCGACTACCGCGTCGTGCTCAACCACCCCGCCGGTGGTCTGGTCGCCGTCGAACTGACCCGGCCCGCCTAGCTAACGACTCACCACCGCGACCGGGTCGACTACCGCCACCGGGTCGGCGACGGCGGTCGCCTGGTAGGCGGGGGCGGTGCGTGCGCGGGTCACCACGTTGGCGGCGACCAGGGCAGCGATGGTGAGCGCCGCCCCGGCCAGCTCGATCCCGACCGGGCGGTAGCCGCGGACGATCTGCACGACGAAGGTGGTCACCGGGACCAGGTTCATGAACAGCGCCGCGTTGGCCGCACCGAGTCGCTGCACACCGGTGTTCCAGGCCAGGACCGCGACCACCGCGCCGACCAGCACCGCGTACGCCAACTGCGGGGTGACCGCCACGAGGTCGGCGACGCCGGGCGCGTGCTGCCAGCCGACGGCGTCGGCGCCGATGCTCAGCACGAGCATGGCGGCCGTGCCGGCGAGCGCGGTCAGGGTGGTGAAGCGCAGTGGCGACCACTCGCCGAAGCGGGTGGCGCCGTGGGTGTAGATGCCCCAACCGAGCACCGCGCCGATCATCATCAGCCCGCCGAGACCGAACTGGCCGAGCCCGGCCAGGCTTCCGCGGGTGATCACCAGGCCGACACCGAGGAGCGCCACCAGCGAGAGGCTCAGCAGGAGCGGCCTCGGGCGTACGCCGTCCCGGGCCCAACGGACCAGTTGGGTGATCACCGGGGTGGTGGCCACGAAGAGCGACACCTGTTGCGGGGCGGCGTGCTCCAGCGCCAGGTTGGTGAGCAGGTTGAAGCCGGCGAAGCCGACCACTCCGAGCACCACCACCTCGACCAGCCGGGTGCCGGGCCGCAGCGCGTCGGCACCCTCGCGGAGCAGCAGGATGGCGACCAGTACGACGGCGGCGAGGAGGTAACGGGCGGTGGTCAGGTTGAGCGGGTCGACCCGGTTCAACGCGCTGGCCAGGACCGGGAACATCACCCCCCAGCCGAGGACGGCGATCAGCGGGTATGCGACGGCGCGGGATCGCATCGACAGCTCCAATGTTCGAGTATCGTCGAACTAACGACACCGACAGTAGGAGCTTGTTCGAGAATTGTCGAACAAGGGTTACACTGGTCACATGGAGCCGCACGAGCCCGAACTGTCCGCCGTACCGGTCACCGCCGTGCTGGCCGCACTCGCCGACGACGTGCGGCTACAGATCGTCCGTGCGCTCGCCGAGGGCGGCGAGGCCGCCTGCGGAAGCTTCGACTTCGGCATCTCCAAGGCGACCCGCAGCCACCACCTGAAGGTGCTGCGCGAGGCGGGCCTGACCCGCACCCGCGCCGCCGGCACCAGCCGCCTGGTACGGCTCCGCCGCGACGAGGTGGACAAGCTCTACCCCGGTCTCCTGGACGCGGTCCTCACCTCCCGCCCGCCGGCCTGACCGCCCTGCCGCCCACCGGCCCGACCGCCGCGCCCGGCGGGGGCCCAACCTCTCCCGCGCATCCTTTGGAGCTGAATCGTGTACGGCATCACCCGACGGACCGCTCCCCGGACCACTCCCCCGGCGCGCGTCGCCGGAACCCCTCGTCGGAGCTCCGGCGACGCGCGGAACGGGTGCGGTCAGACGGACACCGGGCTGGGTTCGGCCACCGAGGACGGCGGAGCGTCGGTGCGGCGTCGGAAGAGCAGTGAGTCGAGTGCCCACGGGCCGGCGCCGAGCGCGGCGACCAGCAGGAACGACCAGCAGAAGAGGGCCGACAGTTCGCCCCCGTTCTGCAGCGGCAGCAGATGGTCCGGCTGGTGCACGACGAAGTAGGCGTACGCCATCGAGCCGGACGCGAGGAGGGCGGCGGGTCGGGTGAACAACCCGACCAGCACCAGGGCGCCGCAGACCAGTTGGATCAGCGCGGCCCACCAGCCGGGCCAGGTGCCGACCGGTACCGCCTGGCCGGTCATGGGGTTGCCGCCGAACAACCCGAAGACCGAAGTCAGACCATGCAGCGCGAACAGCAGACCGATCACGATGCGGAACAGGGACAGGGTCGGCCCGCCGAGCCGAGTGACGTTCATGGGTACCTCCATCGAAGGAAACAGATCTCTTCAATGTGAGGCATGAAAGTATCGAAGCTTATAAATTCCTTGCTAGTGGGAAAGTCCCCGGTCGGAATGTACCGCTGTCGAGCGCTCCGCGTCGAGCGCTCCGCGCGGCGCGAGGAGGCTGCCAAGCCACCGACCTGCACCAATGCGCGAACAACACAGGCAAACGCCCCGTGGGCACGCTCCCATAATGTGGATGGCACCTGTCCGGCTGCCTGGCGGAAGCGCCGCCCTGGAACGGCCCGACCGGCGCTGCGAGGGTCGGGCGGTGGCGGGACACCTCGATGGGCGAGGATCGACAGATGATCTCCAGCCTTACGACACCTCGACGACGGGCCGGCGCAGCGGTCGCGGGGGTTCTTCTGCTCACCGCCTGCACCCCCGGTGACCATCGCGGCCAGGGCGGAGATCCGACGGGCCCGCCGCCGGCCGTGCGGAGCCCCACCCCGTCGGCCGGCGTCGAACCACTGGCGGTGTGTCCGGCCTCCGGCGTGCAGATCCGGTCCACCGGGTCGGACGCCGCGATGGGCCTACGCGCCCTCGGCCTTGAGCTGGTGAACTGCGGCGACCGCCCGTACCAGCTCAACGGGTACCCGATCCTGCACCTGTTCGACGAACAGCGCGAGCCGGTCATGCTGCGCGTGGTCAACGGCGCCAAGGAGATCACCTCGGGCTTCGACCAGCCGCCCCGGCCGGTCACCCTCGCCCCCGCCGAACGGGCCACCGCCGTGGTGCTCTGGCGCAACCTCGTCACCGATTCGACAGTGGTCGCCACGAACGGGAGGTACCTGACCGTGACACCCGCTGCCGGGCAACCGGCCGCCGACGTCGACCCGGACGGGCCGGTCGACCTCGGCAACACCGGCCGGATCGGCGTCAGCGCCTGGAAGAAGGCCGACCCGGCCACGCCGGTGCCGACGCGTCCAGCCCGGCCTCCGGCACCGAGCGCGGTGCCGTCGTCGGTGAGCCCGCCGGACGGTCGACTCTGAGCGCAGCGGCTACGACGTGATGTCCTTGCGGGTGAAGCGCCAGAACGCCAACCCCCAGAACAACGTCGCGTAGCTGATCGCCGAGACGCTGCCCCGGACCACGTCGTCGGTCTGCACCGGGGTCGACAGCAATCCCAGCCAGGCGGTGCTGAAGTGGGTGGGCAGGAAGTCGCGTACCGCGCCCAGGGCGGTGATCTGGTCCAGGATGCTGGACAGGATCCACAGCAGCACCGCCCCACCCACCGCGCCCAACGCGGCGTCGGTGGTCACCGACAGCAGGAACGCCAGCCCGGCCACCACCAGGAGTACGACGGCCAGGTAGCCGAGCACCGCCAGCAACCGGAGCAGCCCCTCGGTCGGTTCCAGTTCGGCGGCGACGGTGCTGCGCAGCGGCGACCAGCCGTACCGCAGGGTGCCGACCAGCAACGCGGTGCCGGCCAACAACAGCAGGGCCAGCCCCGAGTACGCGAGCGCGACCACCAGCTTCACCGTCAGCAACCGGGCCCGGGGCACCGGGACCGCCAGCAGGTAGCGCAGGCTGCCCCAGCTCGCCTCGCTGGCCACCGTGTCCCCGCAGAACAGCGCGACGACGACCACCAGCAGGAACGACGCCGACACGAAGATCGAGAACAGGGTGAAGTTGAGGCCGCCCGAGGTGGCCAACTCGACCAGGCTGGAGAACTCGTTGCGGCCGTTGTCGTCGTCGCCGGAGTCGAACTGGAAGGCGATCAGGATGATCAGCGGCAGGAGCACCATGAAGCCGAGCGCCAACTGGGTACGCCGCCGGGACGCCTGCCGCCGGAACTCCGCCGTGAAGGGCATGGTGGCCGACGCCCGGTAACCGCGGGCCGCGCCGGCCGGGTCGGTGACGCCCAGCGGCGTCTCGACGGAAGAGCCTGCCATCACCGGTCACCGCTTCCCCGAGAGTTCTCGCCCACCAGGGCGAGGAACGCGTCCTCCAGGCGGCGCCGGGGCACCACCCGGTCCACCCCGATGCCGGCGCGCACCAGCTCGGCCACCACCTCGCTGCGGGCCGTGCCGTTGGTGTCGACCACCAACTGACCGTCGCTCTCCGGCAGCACCCGGACACCGTGCAGCCGGTCCAGCACCGCCCGCGCCGCGACCCGGTCGCTGACGTCGAACAGCACGCTCGGCGACTCGCCCACGATCTCCTCCACCGGCCCGGACGCCACGATCCGGCCCTTGTTCACCACCACCGCGTGCGTGCAGGTCTGCTCGACCTCGGCCAGCAGGTGGCTGGAGACCAGCACCGCCCGCCCGTCCGTGGCGTAGCGCTGGAGGACCCGGCGCATCTCGGCGATCTGCGGCGGGTCGAGCCCGTCGGTGGGTTCGTCCAGCACCAGCAGCTCGGGGAGGCCGAGCATGGCCTGGGCGATGGCCAGGCGCTGACGCATGCCGTGGCTGTAGTTCTTGATCTTCCGGTGCACCGAGTCGCCCAGACCGGCGATCTCCAACGCCGCGTCGAACTGCGCGTCCTCCCACGGCCGCCCGGTGGCTCGCCAGTACGCCGTCAGGTTCTCCAGACCCGACAGGTGCGGCAGGAACCCGGGCCCCTCCACGAGCGCGCCGATCCTCGACAGCACCGGGGAGCCGGGCACCAGTCGGCGGCCGAAGACGTAGATCTCCCCGGCGGTCGGCTGGGTCAGCCCCATCAACACCCGCAGGGTGGTCGTCTTACCGGCGCCGTTGGGTCCGAGCAGACCCACCACCTGCCCCGGGTGCACCTCGAAGTCCACGTTCGACACGGCGACGAAGCCGTCCGCGTACTCCTTGCGGAGTGCGCGCACGGCCAGCGGCGTGTCCGCGTACTCCGGATGCACCGAGCGGTCCTGGCGACGGTGTCGGCGGCGGACCACGGCGACGACCACGACGAGCCCGATGGCGATGGCGGCGAGCAGGCCGGCGAGCACCCAGCGCCAGAGCGTCGCGGCGGTGGGGATCGGTGCGCCGCTGATCGTGGGCACGGTGACGGCGCCGTCCACCGCCACCGTGTAGACGGTGGGTGGCGCGGGCGTGGTGTACGCCTGGTCGGAGGTGGCCACCACGAGGCGCAGCCGGTGGCCGGCCTCCACCCGCCGGACGATCGCGGGCAGCGTCACGGTGACCGGGCGGGCGTCCTGCACCTGCTGCGGCAGCCCGGTGAGCCGGATCGGGGCGACCAGCCCGTTCGGCAGGGTGGCCGCGCCGTCCGGGTCGACGTCGTAGAGCTTGACGAAGAGCACCGCCTCGCCGGTCGGCGACGCGGCCCGCACGGTGACCGTGGGCGCCCCGGCGACGTCCACCGCCTGGGTCAGCGGTGCCGACTCGAACCGGGCGTGCTGGCCGGGCACGTCACCTGCTACGCCGTCCAGCAGCGAGGCGAGACCACCGGCGAACGGGATCGAGGAGATGGCGGCCGGGTTGCCGTCGGGCGGGTTCGCGACCGGTTGGACCGGACCGGCGACCGGGATCTCCCGGCGTTCGTCACCGGCCAGGCCGGGGTAGTCGGCGCGGCGGAAGGCGGTGGCGACGAGGCCCCGGTCGAGCGCGTCGAACCCGGCGATCCGGGACCAGGTGAAGTCGTCGCCGGGTGCGTCGCCCTCGCCCTTGACGTAGTGGTCGAGCCACTGGACGGTCAGGAACTTCACCCGGTCGGAGTCCGAGCGGGGCCCACTGCCGCCGTCGTGTCCGCCGGTGAACCAGGCGACGCGCACCGGGGTGCCGGTGGCGGCGATACCGCGCGCGTTCGCGTCGGCCTCGCCGAGGGGGAAGAGCGTGTCCGCCTCGCCCTGCACCAGCAGGGTGGGCGCCTTGATCCGGTCCAGGACGCCCGCCGGGCTGGACCGACGCAGCAGGTCCACGGCGGCCTGGTCGGCGCGACCGGTGGTGGCGATCCGCAGGTACGCGGCGCACACGTCGGCGGCGAAGCGACCACAGGACGGGTCGGCGGCACCGGTCGGGACGCTACCGGGACCGTTACCCGGGCCCGCGCCCGGCCCGGGGCTGGGCGGACCGGCCGACGCCGGCGCGCCCTGCGGTCCGGCGGCGGTCGCGCCGGAGAGCCCGGCCGGCCCGGAGCCCACGTTGCCCCCACCACCGAAGAAGAGGCCCGCCCAGCCCTTCTTGAACACTCCCTCGGTCGGTGCCCCGCCGGTGCTCTCCGGCAGGAACGCCCGGGACAGGTCGTTCCAGGTGATCATCGGGACGATCGCGTCGACCCGGGTGTCCTGGGCGGCCAGCAGCAGGGCCAACCCACCACCGTACGAGCCACCGACCACGCCCACCTGCGGGTCTCCGGCGGCGTCGGTGCGCACCTCCGGCCGGGCTGCCAACCAGTCCAGCAGCCGCTGGGCGTCGCGCACCTCGTAGTCCGGGTTGTCGAGGTGGATCTGACCACCGCTGCGGCCGAAGCCCCGTGCGGTCCAGGTGAGCACCGCGTAGCCGCGCCCGGCGAACTCCTCCGCGTCGGAACGCACCGAGTCCTTCGTGCCGCCGAACCCGTGCGCCAACAGCACCGCCGGCACCTTCCGCCCCGACGACGCGTCGTCCGGCAGGTAGAAGGTCGTGTCCAGGTCCACCGGCTGGTCGCCGGCAGGTCCGGAGCGGACGGTGAGCATCGCGCCCTCGGTGCGTACGCCCGCCCCCTGCGGCCACACGGCCCAGGTCACGGCGGCGGCCAGGAGCACGACGACGGCCGCTGCGGCGATCGCGCGACGGCGGGTGGGCAGGGCACGCCGGAACCACGCGGCCGGCGACGGCGGTGTCATGCGGCACACGGTACGGCCCACAGCCTGAGCGTTGGCTGAGATCCGCCGTACGTCCGTCCGGTTGCCCCGATCGGTGGCGGATGGGGGTGCGAGCGCGCAACGTCCGACGCGGCCCAGCGAGTTGACTTCGGATTCCGTGAATTCCGATCTTTTCCCGGATATCCATACCGATCCCTCCATGTCACACCCATCGACGCAACAGAGCGTGCCCAAGACGCGGACAAATGGTGACATCGCTCGAAGTGACGCGAACCTGACTCGGCGACCGAGGCCTGCTGAGTGGGCGTTTCGATTAGTTTTCCGGTCCGGTGCACGGGACTGTTCGGCTACCCGGGACCGCACCAGTCCGCGCCCCCGCCGGAGGAGACAACACATGACAGTCCCCGCGCCGCGGGCCCGTCGACGGCCGTCCACCATGGGCCGTCTGCTGCCCCTGCTGCTCATCGGGGCACTACTCGCGCCGGTGGGGCTGCTCGTCACGTTCGCCTGGCAACAGACCAGTGACGACCGGAGCCTGGCCGCCCGCGAACGGCTCGGCGTGCAGTACCTCACCGCCCTGGCCGGAGTCACCGACGCCCTGGTGGAGGCCCAGTCCGCCACCGTCAACGGCCGCCCGGTCGCCCGGGAGGCGTTGGACCGGGCGGTCGAGGAGGCCGCCGCGGTGGACGCGCGCATCGGCGTCGAACTCCTCAGCCAGGAACGCTGGGCCGGCGTACGGGCCAAGCTGGAGGCGCTGCGCGGACGCAGCGCCTCCGACCCGGAGTCCGCGTACACGGCGTACGGGGAGGCCACCGATCTCCTGCTGGCCCTGCACCGCAAGGTCCGGGAGAGCTCCGGGCTGGTCCGGGATCCCGTCGCCGACTCCTTCTTCCTCCAGGACAGCGCCGGCCAGGAGTTGCCCGAGGCGGTGGTGGCCGCCGGTCGGCTCGCCGACCTGAGTGCGCTGATCTCCCGTCGGCCCGCCGCCGAGCAGGCCCGCGGCCTGATGGAGCTGAGCGGTCTGCGGGTGGCCGCACTCACACCCGCCGGCGACCTCGTCGACAACCTGCGCTCCGCCGTGGACGGCTCGGAGAGCACCGATCTCGGCGCGAACGTGCTGACCCCGCTCGACACCTACCAACGCTCGGTGGAGGCGCTGGCCGCCTACTCGATCCCGGCCAGGGGCACGGGTGTCGTGGACCAGGCCCAGTTGGCAGCTGCCGCGCTCAACACGCACCGCTCGGCGCGTCAACTGCAACCGGTCATCCTCACCGAACTCGACGCCCTGCTGGTCGAGCGCATCGACGAGCTGGACCGGGACCGCTGGTCGATCGTCGCAGCGGGAGTGGTGGCGGTGCTGCTGCTGGGCTGGCTCGCCGCGCTGCTGGTCAACGCCGCCGCCCGGGCCCGACGCCGGGCCGCCCTCGCTGCCAACCACACCGAGAGCACTGACACCCCCGTGCCCAACGATCCGTGGCAACCAGCGGTCAACGAGCCCCGAGGGCCGCAACCCGTCGGCGTCGTCCGGGAACCGGAGACCGCACAGTGGGGGGCGTTCGATGCTGCTCGGTAGGCTCCGCATCCGCGGCAAGCTCGCCCTGCTCGTGGTGATCCCGCTGCTCAGCATGGTCGGACTGGCCGTGCCGGTCATGCTCGACCGGGTGGCCGCGGCACAGCGGGCCGGCGACACCGCCGAGCGGGTACGTCTCGCCAGCCGGGTCGGCAGCCTGGTCCAGGAGTTGCAGCAGGAACGCATCCTCTCCATCGGGTACCTGCTCGGCCGGGTGGAACGCAGCGAGCTGGTCCGCAAGTCCGCCGACGTGGACGACCGGGTGGCCGACCTGAGAGCCGGTCGCAACGAAGCGTTGACCGACCGGGTGGACAGCGCCCTGGACCGGGTGTCCAGCCTCGTCGACCTGCGGGCCGCCGTGCTGGCCCGGACCGCGAACCCCGGTCAGGTGATGGAGACGTTCCGCCCGATCAACACGGGGATCATCGAGTCCCTGCGACTGGTGATCGGTGTGGACACCGACACGTTGCCCGGCCGTCAGGTGCTCGCTCTCGACGGTCTGCTCCGGTCCGACGAGGGCCTGGCCGCCTGTGCCACGCTGAGCCTGCTCGTCAAGGCGGCCGGCACCCCGGACACCGTAGCCGGCTACGTCGCGTGCATCGCCGCGCTCCAGGTCGACAACGCACGCTTCCGCGGCCTGATCACGCCCGAACAGCTCGCTGTGGCCCAGCTCAACGACGCGGCCGTGGCCGCTCGTACCAGCCCGGACTTCCTGACCACCAGCGCCCGGGACCCGGCCGCCGCGGTCCGTCCCGTACCGATGGAGGCGCTCTTCCCGGCCGTCCGCACGATGATTCGGCTCGGTCAGTTCGTCGAGAAGAAGCTGATCGCCGACGTCCTCGCCGAGGCGACCGCCGAGCAGCAGCGGGCGCTCACCGCCGCGTACCTGGTCGGTGCCGCGGCGGCGTTGATCCTGACGCTGGTGGTGCTGCTCAGTGTGGCGGTCGCGCGGACGGTGGCGCGACCGTTGACCCGCCTCACCAGCTCCGCCGACCGGGTCGCCCGCGTCGCCGAGGCCGAGCTGGTCCGGGTCACCGACGACGAGGCCGAGAGCCCACAACCGGTCCGGTTGGAACCGGTGGACATCCGGGCCAACGACGAGATCGGCGATCTGGCGCGGGCCTTCGACCGGGTGCAGAACACCGCGGCGCGGCTGGTCGAGCGGCAGGTCGCCGGCCGACGCAACGTGGCGCAGATGTTCGGTCACGTCGGGCGGCGCACCCAGAACCTGGTGGGCCGGCAGATCGCGCTGATCGACAGGCTGGAGCAGCAGGAGGCCGACCCGGGCCGGCTGGAGCACCTGTACCGCCTCGACCACATCTCCAGCCGGTTGCGCCGCAACGCCGGCAGCCTGGTGGTGCTCTCCGGCGCAGCCGGGGCCGACGGCCACACCGCGCCGGTGCCGCTGGCCGACCTGGTCCGGTTGGCGCTGGGCGAGATCGAGGACTACACCCGGGTCGAGGTGCGGGTGCCGGCGGGTATCTCGGCCGCGCCGGCGGTGGTCGGCGACCTCATCCTGGCATTGGCCGAGCTGATGGAGAACGCCACGGTCTTCTCGCCGCCGCACACCCGGGTGCTGGTGGCCGCCGAGGCGGCCGGACTCGGCGCGCGGATCACGGTGGTCGACCACGGCATCGGCATGAGCGAACAACGGCTGGCCGAGGAGAACGCCCGGTTCACCCGCCGGGAACGGCTCGACCTGGCCCCCACCGAGGTGCTCGGTCTCTTCGTGGTCGGTCGGCTGGCACGTCGGCACGGCTGGGAGGTGGGGCTGTCCTCCACCGGAGGCGGTGGGGTGACCGCACACCTGGAGATCCCGGCGACGTCACTGGTGCTGCGTCGCGCCGACCGGGCCGGAGCTGCCGTGGCCCGGGCCACCGTGCCGGAACGAGATCGGCGTACGGCGGCGGTGGAGCCCGAGCCCGAGCAGGACGCCCGCCCCCTCGCTGCGGCCGTCGCCGCGCCGGCCCGCTTCGACTCAGATCTCCTCAGCCGGGCCACCCGCAGCCTGGAGGCCGGCCCGTCCTGGAACGCGTTCGGTCACAGCCAGCCCGAGCAGGCCACGCCCCCCACGCCCCCGGTGCCGGAACCGTCGGACGCACCGACCGGGCCGCGCATCCGGCAGCGGGTGCCCGGGGCCAGCCTGGGCGCCTCCACCGCGCCGACCCGGCCGGTGGACGCCACCGGGGCGGACCCCGCCGCGGCCCGCGCGTTGGTCGAGGCGTTCCAAGCCGGTGTACGCCGAGCCGAGGCGACCGGTGTCAGGTCGGGCGTGGCCGACCCGGGCGCGACAGTCGACCTGCCGAGCACACCGGGAGGCGCCGGCCCGACGGTGGCCGGCAACGGTGGCCCGTCGGACGGCGCTCCGGGTCGCCCCCGGCTGAGCCGACGGGTGCCGGGGGCGAACCTCACCGTCGTCCCGGCGTGCCAGCCGCCCAGCACGCACCTCGGTGACCCGGCCGAGGTCCGGAACCTCATCAGCGAGTTCGAGGCGGGCGTTGCCCGCGCTCTGCGCGAAGTCAGCCCAGACGACCGGAACGAAGAAGGATCATCACGGTGACCAGCCCCTTCCTGCACGACAACGTCGAGCACCAGAGCCAGCCCGCCGCCAGTGGGGACCTCAGCCCGGAGGCCCGTACGTTCAACTGGCTGCTTGATTCCTTCACGTCCAGCACAGCCGGGGTCCTGGAGGCGATCGCGGTCTCCTCGGACGGCCTGCTGATGGCCATGTCGGCGATCAAGGACCGGTCCAACGCGGAACGGTTGGCGGCCGTCGTGTCCGGGATGACCAGCCTGGCCGGTGGAGCAGCCAGCTGGTACGCGCTCGGTGGCCTGAACCGGGTGATCGTCGACATGGCCGACGGCTACCTGCTGATCAGCGCGATCAGCAGCGGTTCCGTGCTCGGGGTGGTCGCCGACCGGTCGGCGAACCTGGGCACCGTCGCATACGAGATGACGCTCTTCGCCGGGCGGGCCGGCGGTGCCCTGACCCCGCGTCTGATCGTCGAGTTGAAGAACGCCGTCCAGCAGTGACCCCGGAGGTCGCCGGCGAGGACGCGGACCCGGACCCGCGGGTCCGGATCCGCCCGTACCTGCGCACGCCGTCTCCCGCCGGGGAGGGCGCGGCGGCACCGGCGCTGCCCGAGCCGGAGGTGGGCGGTGGCGGGCCGGCAGGTCCGCGTCCGTTCGTGCTCACCTCCGGGCGGGTGACCGGCGCGGACCCGGCGATCGGGCTGGAGACCCAGGTGACCGTCCGGATGGACAGCGGCTGGTGGTCCGGCCCGCCGGACGCGGTGATGGCACCGGAGATCCAGGCGATCATCGCGCTCTGCGCCGAGCCGATCTCGGTGGCCGAGATCTCGGCCCGGACCCGGTTGCACTTCGGTGTGACGCGGGTCCTGGTCGGTGACCTACGGGCGTCCGGGCACCTGGACGTGCACGTCTCCGACACCGACGACGCCCTCGATCCCCATCTCATCCTGCGAGTGATTGATGGACTCCGTGCGATCTCCTGAATGGCCGGTCGCCCCGCTGGGCGGGGCCTCCGCGAACAGCGCCGCCGCCCGGTACGGCGTGGCACCGGGCACCGGGCCGGTGGTCGGGCGTGCCGGCCCGCCTCCGAGCGCGGCACCGCCGCCGTACCGGCCCTCGTCGGGCGGGCTGCCGACGCCGCCGGTCGGTAAGCCGGCCGCGCCGCCGATCCCGGTCAAGATCCTGGTCGCCGGGGGCTTCGGGGTGGGCAAGACCACCACGGTCGGCGCGATCTCCGAGATCGCACCCCTCACCACCGAGGCCGAGATGACCACCGCCGGGATCGGCGTGGACGACCCGGGTGCCCGGTCGACCAAGACGACCACCACCGTGGCGATGGATTTCGGTTGTGTGACCATCGACCGCAGTCTCAAGCTCTACCTGTTCGGCACGCCGGGGCAGTCCCGGTTCGGCTTCATGTGGGACGACCTCGCGCGGGGGGCGCTGGGCGCGCTGGTGGTGGTGGACAGCTCCCGGCTGGACGACTGCTTCCCGGCGATCGACTTCTTCGAACGGGCCGGGCTGCCGTTCGTGGTCGGGGTCAACGCCTTCGACGGGCGGCTGGCCCTGGAACTCGGCGAGATCCGTTGGGCGCTGGCCATCGGCGACCACGTGCCCCTGGTGCAGTTCGACGCCCGGGACCGGCTCTCGGTGCGGGACGCCCTGCTGGTCGTCCTGGACCGTGCGCTGGACCGGGCCACGCGGGACCGGAGGGCCTGAGCCGACCGGCTCCGGCCGTGGCGGGAAGGAGTGATCTGGTGAGGGGTGACCTCGACGAGACGCTGGCGCGGCTGGCCCGGCGCGAGGAGGCGCAGCGCCGACGGGTCAACGACCCGGACGACACCACACCGCCGACGGGTCAGCCGGTTCTCGGGCGCGGCAACGCCCGGCCGGGCCGGCACGACCCCCGCCACGCGGGGGCCGACCCCTCGGGTGACACGACCGGGTGGGGTCCGGTCGAGGAGGTGGCCGAGGCGGTACGCCAGGTCGTCGGCGCCCACCCGGGGCTGGTGGTGACCGTGCACGTGGAGCACGACGGGCGGACGTACCCGTTGCGGGTGTCCTGGGACGGGCCGGACGTCACTGTCGGTCCGCTGTCTCCGGTGGCGCCGGTGGAACCTCCACCGACGTGGCCGCTGTCCGGTCGGACGGTGCCCGCCTGGGCTCCGGGACCGGTCGGGTTGACCCCGGATCCGGCGGCCCGGTTGGCCGAGTTGATCCGACGGGACCCGTCGTTGTTGGACACGTTGGATCCACGGCGCTGACCGGCGGAGGTGGCCGACGACCGCTACGGTCGGGCGGTGGCGCAACCCGACCTGACCTTGACGGCGAGCCTTCGGTCGGCCGCGCTGGACGCCCGACGGGGCATCGTGCGGCTGCACCCGGAGGCGATGACCGCGCTGAACCTGCGTCCCGGTGACCCGGTCCGTCTCGCCGGCCGCCGGGAGACGGCCGGGATCGTGGCGGCGGCTGCTCCGGGCGCGAGCAGCGCCCTGCTGTACGCCGACGACCTGGTCCTGGGCAACCTGGGCCTGCGCGACGGCGGTCAGGTGCGGGTCAGCCCGGTGCCGCTGACCCCGGCGGGTCGGGTCGTCCTGGCCGGTCCGGCGGGGGTGGTGGCGGCGGTGAGCCCGGAGATGCTCCGGCTCGCTCTGCTGGGCAAGGTGCTCACCGCCGGTGACGACGTGTCGCTGTTGCCGCAGGACGTGCTGCCGGACGCGTCGGTGCGCGGCCTGGTCGAGGCGGCTCGTCGCAGCCTCGCCAACACCGTCGGTTTCGCCTGGACCAGCACCCTGCTGACAGTGGTCGCGGTCGAGCCGGTCGCCGGCGCTTTGGTCACCATGAACACGGCGGTCGCCTGGGAGCATGGCGCGACCACGCACGGGCCCGGCCCGGTCGAGACCGCACCGCCCGAGCCGCGCGGAACGGCCGACACGGCCCCGGCCGACGACGACGCCCCGGACGTGGACGAGCTACCCGGGCTGCGGGCCCAGGCCGAGGAGCTGACCGAACTGCTCGATCTCGGTTTCCACCACCGTGAGGTACTGGGCCGGCTGGGCACCACGATCTCGCTGGGGGTGCTGCTCGTCGGCCCGGCGGGCTCCGGGAAGTCGGCGTTGGTGCGGGCTGTCGCCGCCCGGGTCGGTGCCCGTGTCCACCCGATCTGGGCACCGGAGGTCGCCGCGCTGGCCAACCAGGCCGCCGCCGACCGACTGCGCGCCGCGGCGACAGCGGCCCGTGCCGGCGGACCCGCCGTGCTGCTGGTCAGCGACGTCGAGGCGCTCGCACCGGCGGACGAGCCCGGCCCGGTGGCGACGGTGTTCCGGCAGGTCCTCGTGGAGAGCGTCCGGGCCGGTGTCGCGGTGGTCTGCGCCACCAGCCGACCGGAGGCGGTCGACAGCGCGCTGCGCGCGCCGGACCTGTTGTCGCTGCGGATCAGCGTCCCGCTCCCCGACCAGGCGCTGCGCCGCGAACAGCTCACCGTGCTGACCCGGCAGGTGCCACTGGCCGACGACGTCCGGCTGGACGAGGTGGCCGGGCGTACCCCCGGGTTCGTCGCGGCGGACCTGGCCGCGCTGGTTCGGGAGGCCGGGGTACGCGCGGCGCTGCGGCAGAAGTCCGCCGAGACGCCGACGGTGTCGATGGCCGACTTCGCCGCCGCCCTGGAGGTGGTCCGGCCGACCACGATGGCCGCGTCCACCCTGGACCTCGCGTCGGTGACCCTCGACGACGTGGGTGGCCTGGACGAGGTCAAGCAGACCCTCACCGAGTCGGTGCTGTGGCCGTTGACCTACCCGGACACCTTCGCCCGGCTCGGCGTCCAGCCGCCGCGTGGCGTGCTGCTCTACGGGCCACCTGGCTGCGGCAAGACGTACCTGGTCACGGCCCTGGCCGGGTCGGGGCGGGCCAACGTGCTGTCGGTGAAGGGCGCCGAACTGCTCTCCAAGTGGGTCGGCGAGAGCGAGCGCGCGGTCCGGGAACTGTTCCGCCGGGCCCGGGAGGCGGCCCCCACCCTAATCTTCCTGGACGAGGTGGACGCGCTGGCCCCGGTACGCGGGCAGGCCACCGACGGGGGCACCACGGACCGGGTGGTCGCCGCGCTGCTCACCGAACTGGACGGGGTGGAGACGCTGCGCAACGTGGTGGTGGTCGGCGCGACGAACCGGCCGGACCTGGTCGACCCGGCGCTGCTGCGGCCGGGCCGGTTGGAGCGGCTGGTCTACGTGCCGCCGCCGGACGGGCCGGCCCGCGCGGAGATCCTGCGGGCCGCGTCCCGCCAGGTGCCGCTGGCCCCGGACGTGGACCTGTCGACCCTCGGCGACGAGTTGACCGGCTTCTCCGCCGCCGACTGCGCCGCGCTGGTGCGGGAGGCGGCGCTGGCCGCCATGCGGGAGTCGCTCGCCGCCGCGACGGTCACCGCCGCGCACGTGGCGACCGCGCGGGCACGGGTACGCCCGTCGCTGGACCCGGCCCAGGTGGCCTGGCTGGCCGCGTACGCCGCTGACCGGGAGTGAGCAGAGCAGCACAACCTTTCGTCGCGCCCCGGACGTCCGTAGAACGTCATGGTCCGCAGTGGAGTCGTCCACTCCGACGTCAGGCGGTGCTCCTTGCACAGACTCTTCTCTCTCCTCGTCGTCCCGCTGCTGGCGGCGGCGACAGTGTCCACGGTCGGCTCGTCGGCGGCGGCACACCCGTCGAAGCCGTTCCCGGCCCGGATCGCCCTGCCCGACGGCTTCACGCCCGAGGGGTTGACCATCGGCGACGGCACCACCGTCTATGTGGGCTCCGTCCTCGACGGCGCGGTGTGGCGGGGTGACCTCCGCACCGGACGCGGCTCGGTGCTGATCCCCGGCACACCGGGCAAGCCCAAGGCGGGCCTCGAACTCGACCGGCGGGGCCGGCTCTGGACCGCCGACTTCTACACCGGCGGGGCCAGCGTGTACGACCCGCGCACCGGTGCCCGCCTGGCCCACTACCAGTTCAACGACGGGTCGAACACTCTGGTCAACGACATGGTGATCACCGAACGGGCGGTCTACCTCACCGACTCCGTACGCCCGGTGCTGTACGTGGTGCCGCTGGGCCCGAGCGGTCGTCTGCCGGCTCCCACCGCAGTCCGGGTGCTGCCGCTGACCGGTCCGGGGGCGACGCCGGACGCGTTCAACAACGGGATCGTGGCGCTGCCGAACGGAGACCTGTTGGTCGCGCAGATGCTGACCGGGCAACTGGTCCGCGTCAATCCGCGTACCGGCGGCAGCGCGCTCTTCGACCTCGGTGGTTACTCGGTCGACCGGGCCGACGGGCTGGTGCTGCGGGGGCGCACCCTGCACGTGATCCGGAACCTGTCCAACGTCATCGCCGTGGTCCGGCTCAACGGCGCGTACACCGCCGGGGTGGTGCAGCGGGAGATCACCGGGCCGCAGCTGCGGTCACCGGCCACCGGCGACCTGCTCGGCTCCGCGTTGTACGTGGTGAACGGCCGCTTCGACGTGGAGTCGACGCCGAGCACCGACTACGACATCGTCCGCGTACCGGCCTGACCGCCGACGGTCGGCGGCGGCCAGCCCGGTCGCCGCCGACCGGCCGGCGTCAGAGTGCGGGTGGCGTCGAGTCGAGACAGATCTCGGCACGCACCTTCCCGTCCTGCTCATGCAGTTTCGCGCCGCATTTCTTGAGGACGGCGACGGCACCGGCGTTGTCCGGATCCGTCTCCGCGACGACGATTCGCATCCCCGCCCGGGCGGCGGCGTTCAACAACTCCCGCAGGGCTGCCGCGCCGATCCCCTGCCCGCGCGCCGAGCGACCGAGCCACATCCCGGTTTCGACCGTGTCGGGCTCGTCACAACGTGTCATCCGCACCATACCCACCACCTCGCCGCCGGCGAGGATCGCGTACATCTGCGAGCGGGTCGGGCCGTCCAGCCCGCCGAAGCTCGCCCGGTGGAACTCCCGGAACGCCTCGCGGCGGGCGAGCGACCAACCGGCGGGCGCCTCGACCGGCGGCATGACATCGCCCGGCTCCGCCTCGGCAGCCGCTACGGAGAGCAACGGCTCCAGGTTCCCCTCGTCCACCGGCTCCAGCCGGACCGCACCCGCCACGTGCCGCAGTCTGCCGCCCCCATCGGCCGAAGTCCACCCCAATGGCGATGCACTGGCGGTCCGGCTACCGGTCCCGGCCGGTCGGGCGGCCTGGGTGTTGCTCATCACGCTCTGTCGTCACCCGTTGGTGGTCAGCCGGTCGGCTCGAACTCGCAGAACACCACCGAGGCGTCGTCGGTGGCCTTGTGTCGGCGCAACCGGTCACTGTGGTCGCGCTCGGCAGCCCGGACCCGGTCGATCAACCCGCCCGGCCCGTCCGCGCTGAGCAGGTCCAGCAGACCGGGCCAGTCGGTCAACCCGAACTGCTCCACAGCGCTGGACGCGCCGTCGCTGAGCAGAGCCGCCCGGCGCAGCGCCGTCGGACCGTGCCGGGGCAGGGTCCCGGTGACGGCGTGGAAGGCCGCGTCGGGGTCGGCCGCCGCGACCCAGTAGCCGTGGGTGCGGTTCATCCGCTCCCGCTGGACGCTCACCGCGTGCCGGAACCGGGTGGCCGGGTCCGCCGCCCCGCCCGGCAGCACGGCGACCGTCTCCCGCAACTCCGCCATCGCCGTGTCCAGCCGGTTGTCGGTCACCACGCTCACCTGACCGCCACAGTCCAGGACCAGCGGGCTGTCGCAGAGCACCAGGTAGTCGACCTGGTCACCGCAGTCGCGCAGGAGGCAGACCGTGCTGGACGGGGGGCCGGGATGGTCGAGGTCGCACTGCTCGCCGTGGTCGGCGCGTACCGCGAGGATGGCGGCGGCCAGGTTACTGGTCAGACGGGCCGCCGGGCGGACCGCCTCCGCCACGGCGATCCGGGCGGCGAGGTGCCGGACGTACCACTCCGGCCCGTGTACGCAGCCGGTGTCGAAGCCCTCCGGCACTGTCGCGCCGTCGAGGACGCCGACGAGCGGAGCGATCCGGAACACCAGATCCTCGTTGACCGGTCGGCCCGGGGCCGGCGCGGACGCGGATCGCACCCGCATCATCGGCACACCTGCCGAAGGTTGGCACCCGCCACCGCCCGCTCCCTCCGTCGCCTCCGGTCCCAGCTACCAGCGAGGCCGGAACGCTGCCCGCGTACCCCCTGGGTCGGGTGACATTCCTGGCCGGATGACTCACTCCCGCGGTGCACGACCAGCGGAGCCGGTCAGCGGCGACGGTTGCGGGCCCGCGACGAACGCAGCCGACGGAGTCGACCGATCAGCACGGGGTCGGCGGCGAGTGCGGCCGGATTGTCCAGCAGCCCGTTGAGCAGTTGGTAGTAGCGGGTCGAGGAGACCCCGAAGGTGTCCCGGACGGCCTGCTCCTTGGCCCCGGCGTGCCGCCACCACTGCTGCTCGAAGGTGAGGATGGCGCGTTCGCGCTCGGTCAACCCGGCCGCCGGGTCGACGGGCTGGACGTGCGCGTGCTCGGTCGGCGACGCCGACTCGTCGGCGGTCCCGGTCGGCTCGGCCGGCTGCGCCGGCTCGTCGGCGGTCTCGATGGGCGGCGCCGGCCGGGGAGTCGGAACGGTCGGCCCGACGCCACCCGGACGAGCGTCGGCGGACGACTCTGGGGTGGTGGCGTCGGCGGACATTCGCTCAGCCTAGCCAGCGCGGACCCCGGTCGCAGCAGCCGGCGCGACGGTGCCGGGACGCACGGAGGCCCCCGGCGCGTGCCGGGGGCCTCCGTAGCCGGTATGTCAGGAGATGTCGCGGCGACGCATCGCCCAGAGCGCCGCCCCGAGGATCACCACCAACCCGACCGAGAACAGCACTGACGACTGCTGCCAGGTGATGTCCATCGTCTCCGGTTTGCACTCCCCGAAGTAGGTCGCGTTGCAGGAGTTCCAGTTCTGCAACGTCACCGTCTTCGTCATCCAGGCCAGCGCGTACGTGGGTAGCAGCCAGGCCTCGGCGAACTTCACGCTCGCCATCGACAGCAGGATGCCCAGGCCGAACTGGCCGACCACCATCACCGCCACCACGCCACCGAGGGCCATCGCGGTGTGCCGTCCCAGCGAGGCGAGGGCGAAGCCGATGGTGGTCAGCACCAGCACCAGCGCCACACCGCGTACCCCGGTCAGGATGGCCGACTGGATGACGCCGGAGGTCACCTTGTCGGTGCTGCCCCGGAAGGTGGCGACCGCCCAGAACCCGGCGAACCAGAGCACCGCGGCGGGCAACGTCACCGCGAGGATGCCGGTGAGCAGCGCGGCCAGCTTGGTGAGGAGTACGGTGAGCCGCTTCGGCCGCCAGAGGAGCAGGTTCATCATGCCGCCGGTGCTCCACTCGGCGCCCACGAAGGACGCGCCGATCACGAACCCGACGAGCGCGAGGATCGCCGCGAACGGGATCAGCGTCTCGTCGAACGTCTCCCGGAAGTTGAACGTCGACGGCAGGAACCACTCCGCCTCGATCTGCTCCCGGGGCGGGGCCGTGATCACCGAGCAGTCGTCGGGAAAGCGGCGGTCGCTCGGCGTGCCGGCCGTCTTGGCCTTCTCACACTCGGCGCGCTCCTGCTCGCTCCAGCGCACCTGCTCCTGGTACTGCTGGTCGGCCTGACGTTCGGCCCGGGCGAGCTGCGTGGCATCGATCTTCTGGTTGGTGAAGAACACGCCGACCACCACCGCGGCCAGCACCACCAGGCCGAGCAGCGTCATGTACCTGGTGAAACGCCGCTTGGTGAGCCGGCGCAGCTCCGTACGATAGAGGCTCACGCGCCCCACCCTCCTCCGGCGGGGCCGGGCTGACCCGTCCCGCCGACCTTCATGGACTCGTCGACCTGCCGGTGCTGACCGGGGACCGGCGCGGTGGCGGTCAGTTCGAGGAAGACGCTCTCCAGATCGACGGCGATCGGCGCCAACTCGCTGACGTACAGGTTCTGCTCGGCGAGCAGACGCGTCACAGTGGCCGGCTTGTCGACGCCGGTCAGCATCAGGTGGTCGGGGTGCCCGGTGACCCGGATCCCGGCCTTGGTGAGCGCCTCGGTGGCCACCGGCAGGTCGCTGACCGCCTCCAGCCGGACCCGGACCGCACCCGAGGAGTGCTGCGCGAGCACCTCGTCGACCGGGCCGAACGCGACCCGGCGGCCCAGCGAGATGATGGTGACCGAGTCACAGATCAGCTGGATCTCGCCGAGGATGTGACTCGACAGCAGCACTGTCATCCCGGATTCCGCGAGATTGCGCATCAGCGAACGCATCTCCCGGATGCCGCCCGGGTCGAGGCCGTTGGCGGGCTCGTCGAGGATGAGCAGCTTCGGGTTCTTCAGCAGGGCTGAGGCCACGGCGAGCCGCTGCTTCATGCCCAACGAGTACGTCTTGACCCGCTCGCCGGCCCGGTCGCGCAGCCCGACGAGCTCCAACACCTCGTCGACCCGGGTGGCCGGCACCTCGCCCGCCCCGGCCAGCAGGGACAGCGTGTCCCGGGCGGTGAAGTGTGGGAAGAACTGCGGGCTCTCCACGATCGCGCCGACCTGGCCGGCGACGGTGGGCAGCGCGTCGGGGACCTCGTGCCCGAGCAGCGCCATCCGGCCGCCGTCGGGTCGGATCAGGCCGAGCAGGGTACGCAGCGTGGTGGTCTTGCCGGACCCGTTGGGACCCAGGAAGCCGTGCACCTGCCCTGCCTCGACCCGCATGTCGAACCCGTCGAGCGCGTTGCGGGTGCCGCGTCGACGACTCTTGTACGTCTTACGTAGACCTTCGATCTCCAGGACAGCTGGCAAGCTGCACCTCCCCCGATGGGTGGGCGTGACAGCCGACACCATACGCGGTATGCAGACGCACGCAATACGCGGTATGCATCGACGCGCCGAACTGACTACTTCATCGACGGAGCGTGACGGTTCAGGCGCAGACGACCTGGACGCCGGCGGCGCGGAACGCCTCCACCACCTCCGGCGCGGCACCGGAGTCGGTCACCAACGTCTCCACCCGCTCGACGGGGCAGATGCGGGCGAAGGCGTGGCCGCCCAACTTGGACGAGTCGGCGATGATCACCACTCGCTTGGCCCGAGCCACCATCAGGTTGTTCATCGCCGCCTCACCCTCGTGGTGGGCGGCCGCGCCGAGTTGCGGGTCGATCGCGTCCACACCCAGCAACGCGACGTCCAGGGTGACCTCACGCAGCAGCGCCCCGCCCAGCGGGCCGACGAGTTCGAACGACTTCGGGCGCACCACCCCGCCGGCCACCACGACCTTCATCCGGGACCGCACCAGCAGCTCGTTGGCGATGTTCAGCGCGTTGGTGACCACGGTGAGCTGGGCGCCCTCGGCGCTGGTGTTCAGGTCGGGCCGGACGGCGAGGGCCCTCGCCACCTCGGTGCTGGTGGTGCCGCCGTTCAGGCCGACCACGGTGCCCGGCGTGACCAGCGCGGCGGCGGCAGCGCCGATCCGCTGCTTCTCCGCCGAGTGCTTCGCCGTCTTGTAGCGCAGCGGCAGGTCGTACGAGACGCCGTTGGCGACCGCCCCACCCCGCGTCCTCGTGATCATCTGCTGCTGGGCGAGCTGGTCGAAGTCGCGCCGGATGGTGGCCTGGGAGACGTCCAACCGCTCGGCCGCCGCCTCGACGCTGACCCGGCCGTTGTCGGTCAGCATCTCGAGAAGGGCGTTCCATCTGGCGTACCGGTCCACCGCGGAGGCCCTCCCAGCAACTGCACGGACGGTGATTGATTGCGTGCACACTAGTGCGCGAAACTAGGTGGGCGCAAAAGACTGACCTGCGCGATCGGCTGGCCGGTTGCCACGGCCACCGGCATTCGCGCAGAATAACGCGCGAAATGCGGCTCTAACGAGCCGTATTGCGCACCGGTCGCCCCTGCGAGGAGTTTGCCATGGCGTACGTGGACGCGGAGATCGCGAGCCAACCCGACTGTTGGCGGGAGGCAGCCGAACTGGCCGGCGTCGTCCACGGCGACCTGCCGCACCCCGGTGAACGCGTCGCGGTGGTCGGTTGCGGCACGTCGTGGTTCATGGCGATGGCGTACGCGGCCCGCCGCGAGCAGGCCGGCCAGGGTGAGACCGACGCGTTCCAGGCGTCCGAGTTCCCCACCGACCGCCACTACGACCGGCTGATCGCCATCAGCCGCTCCGGCTGCACCACCGAGGTGCTCGAACTGCTCGCCGCACTACGTGGACGGACACCCACCACTGTCATCGTCGGCGACCCGGCGTCCCCGGCGGTCGACCTCGCCACCGCCGCGGTGACCATGCCCTTCGCCGACGAGCGGGCGGTGGTGCAGACCCGCTTCGCGACCACCGCGCTGGCCCTGCTCCGCGCCCACCTCGGCGACCCGGTCACCGCGCTCGCCGCCGACGCCGAGGTGGCGGTGCGCTCCCCACTGCCGATCGACCCGGCCGCCATCGGGCAGGTCACCTTCCTCGGTCGGGGGTGGACGATCGGGTTGGCCCAGGCTGCCGCCCTGAAGTGCCGCGAAACGGCGATCTTCTGGGCCGAGGCGTACCCGGCGATGGACTACCGACACGGGCCCATCTCGGTCGCCGCACCCGGCCGCCTGGTCTGGGCGTTCGGCGACCTGCCCGACGGGCTCCCCGAGGACGTGGCCGCCACCGGCGCGGCTTTCGTCCACAGCCGCACCCACGGTTGGCGCACGGTGCTCGGCAGCTGGTCCGCTGGTCGTACCCCGGTCGACCCGATGGCCGACCTGATCCTGGCGCAACGCTTCGCGGTCGCGTTGGCCACCAGCCGGGGCCTCGACCCGGACGCGCCCCGGCACCTGTCCCGGGCCGTGGTGCTGGCATGAACGACGACGACGCCACCGCGCCTACCGACCCGGTGGTCGTCGCGCTGGACGTCGGTGGCACCGGCATGAAGTGTGCCCTGGTCCGGCCGGACGGCGTCCCGGTACGCACCGAGCGGCACCCCACCGACGCCGCGCGCGGCCCGGCGGCAGTGGTCGCCACCATCCTGGACGTGGCCGAAGGGCTCGCCGACAAGGCCCGCGCCGACGGCCTCACCCCGATCGCGGTCGGCATCGCCGTCCCCGGTGTGGTGGATGAGGCACGGGGTGTCGCGGTCTGGTCGGCGAACGTCGGCTTCCGGGACGTACCCCTGCGGGACCTGGCGGTGCGACGGCTCGGCCTGCCGACGGCGCTCGGCCACGACGTGCGTGTGGGTGGTCTCGCCGAGGCCCGGCTCGGCGCCGGTCGCGGCACCGGGCACGTGCTGTTCGTGGCGATCGGCACCGGCATCGCCGCCGCGCACGTCGTGGACGGCCACGCCGCCGTCGGCGCGCACGGTGCCGCCGGGGAGATCGGCCACATCCTGGTCCGGCCGGACGGGCCGCGCTGCGGCTGCGGCCGACCCGGCTGCCTGGAGGCGGTCGCCTCGGCCGCGGCGGTCGGACGCCGCTACGCGGAGCTGGCCGGCGAGGCTGCCGACGGTCCGGTGTCAGCCGCCGAGGTGGCCGAACGGGCCGCAACCGGCGAACCGCTCGCCGGCCAGATCTGGCAGGAGACGGTCGAGGCGCTCGCCGACGGTCTGGCCAGCGGGCAGGCGCTGTTCGACGTGGCGACGATCGTGCTCGGCGGCGGCCTCGCCCAGGCCGGTGAGCTGCTGCTGACCCCGCTGCGGGCGGCGCTGCACGAACGGATGACCTTCCACCGGGAGCCGCGACTGGTCGCGGCAGCCCTCGGCGACGAGGCCGGTTGCCTCGGTGCCGCCCTGCTCGCACTGGACGCCGCGCGCGGCCACGACCACCAGGAGAAACGATGACGGTACGGGTGAACGGCCGCGTGGTGACCCCGACCGGTGTCATCCGACAGGGCTGTGTCGAGTGGGACGGGGATCGGATCACCGCGGTCGCCGAGTACCCGTCGGTCCGGGACGGGCACTGGATCCTGCCGGGCTTCGTGGACATGCACACGCATGGCGGGGGCGGGCACACCTTCACCACCGGCGATGCCGCCGAGGCCCGGGCGGCTGCCGACTTCCACCTCGCGCACGGTACGACCACCCTGCTGGCGAGCCTGGTCAGCGCTCCCTTCGAGTTGATGCGCTCGTCGACCGAGGCGTTCGCCCCGCTGGTGGAGGAGGGCGTGCTGGCAGGTGTCCACTTCGAAGGGCCCTACCTCTCCGCGGTGCGGTGCGGCGCGCAGAACCCGGAGTACCTCCGCGACCCGTCGACCGACGAGCTGACCGAGCTGATCAAGCTGGGTCGGGGCGCGGTCCGGATGGTGACCCTCGCTCCGGAACGCGAGGGCGCGTTGGAGGCGATCAGGCTGCTCGCCTCGCAGCGGGTGGTGGCGGCGGTCGGCCACACCGACGCCACGTACGCGCAGACCCAGGCCGCCGTCGCCGCCGGAGCGAGTGTCGGCACCCACCTGTTCAACGGCATGCGACCGGTGCACCACCGTGAGCCGGGCCCGGTGGTCGCCCTGCTCGACGCGCCCACAGTGACCTGTGAGCTGATCGCCGATGGGGTGCACCTGCACGACGGCATGCTGACCTACGTCGCCGCGACCGCCGGTCCGGACCGGGCCGCGCTGATCACCGACGCGATGGCCGCCGCCGGAATGGCGGACGGGGAGTACGAGCTGGGCGGTCAGGCCGTCACGGTGACCGACGGCGTGGCCCGACTCGCCCGCGACGGCGCGATCGCCGGAAGCACCCTGACCATGGACGCCGCACTGCGGCACGCCGTCAATGCCGGAATCCCGATGGCCGACGCGGCTCGCATGGTGGCCACCACCCCGGCCCGGGCCATCGGCCTGGGTGACCGGGTCGGCGCCCTCCAGGTCGGACTCCGCGCCGACCTGGTGGTGCTGGACGACGACCTGAACGTCGTGCGCGTGCTGCACGGAGGCTCCTGGGTGGAGTGACCCTCGGCCGCTGCCGGCTGCGCCGCCGGTCGAGCGGCCCCACATCCGGGAACAGAACAGGCACGCGAGCAGCCTGACGCCGGATCGCCTGCACAGTGCCGGTCACGTCGCGCTGCCCACGTCGGGGGCAACTCGACACGGCACTCAGAGCCTTTGGAGCTGAATCGTTTACGACATCGGTCTCGTCAGCGGCGTGCCCCGGCCATGCGACGCGACCGGGCAACGAGCGGCCCGGCAGTCCAGGAGCACGGGCCAGCCGAGCCGGCCTGACCGGCCCCAGCCGACCCGCCGAACTGACCAACCGAGCCAACCGGCCCAGCCCAACCAGCCCAACCCAACCAGCCCAACCCAATCAGCCCAGCCCAGCCCAGCCCAACCCAATCAGCCCAGCCCAACCCGGCCCAGCCCAACCCGGCCCAGCCCAATCAGCCCAGCCCAAACCGGCCCAGCCCAAACCGGCCCGGCCCAAACCGGCCAGGGCTGAATCGTTTACGACATCAGCTCCAAAGGCAGCCGACAGATAGTCCGGTCGCCGAGCCGACGAAGCATCCATGAGAGCTCAGGCCCGGACAACCAGCAGGCCCGGACGACCACGCCCGGACGACCACGCCCAGACGACCAGGCCCGGATCAGCAGGTCGCGGTCGGCGTGGGCCTCAGCTGAGGCTGGAGACTTCCACGCCGAGGATGGCCTGCTCGTCGGGGCGGTGCACCAGCACGTCGGTCAGGTACGACTGGACCGCGTGGCGCATCCCGACGTCCCGGCCGGCCTGCTCGGAGAGCAGCCACTTGTGCTCGATGATCTGCGCGAACAGCTCCTGCGGCTCCAACTTGCGACGCAGGTGCGCGGGAACCGCCCGGACCACCGGCTCGAAGACCTCGGTCAGCCAACGGTGCGCGGCCTGCTGCTCGTCGACGAGGTCGCTCTCCGCCCGGTAGGCGTCGAGGTCGTTGAGCAGCTTGCGGGCCTGGTTCTCCTCGGCGTCCAGACCGGTCAGCCGTAACAGCCGCCGGGTGTGGTAACCCGCGTCCACCACCTTCGGCCGGACCAGGAAACGCCCGTCCTCGCCGCCCGACATGGCCACCTCGGCCACGTCGAAGCCCAGTTCGTTGAGGCGGCGGATCCGGCCCTCGATGTCGCGCCGGGCCTCCCGCTCGATCGCCTGCTCGTAGGTGATCTCGTGCCACAGCCGCTCGTAGCGCTGCACGACCTCCTCGCAGACCACCTCCGGGTCGATGGACTCGTGCAGCAGGCCGGCGGCCTGAAGGTCCAACGCCTCGCCGAAGATGTTCACCCGGGCGATCTCCAGGTCCTCACCGCGCTGACCGTTGGAGAGCGAGTTGTGCAAGGCGCCGGTCTCCGCGTCCACGAGGTAGGCGGCGAACGCGCCCGCGTCCCGGCGGAACAGTGTGTTCGACAGTGAGCAGTCGCCCCAGAAGAAGCCGGTCAGGTGCATCCGCACGATCAGGGCGGCGAGCGCGTCGAGCAGCCGGCTCATCGTCTCCGGTCGCAGCGTGTGCGAGAAGAGCGCCCGGTACGGCAGCGAGAACTGCAGGTGCCGGGTGATCAGCACGGATTCGAGGGGCTCGCCGTCCTCGGTCTGCCGGTCGGCGACGACCGCCACCGCCTCGACCGCCGGGAAGTCGATCCGCTCCAGGGCCCGGAGCAGGTCGTACTCCCGCTCGGCGATCCGCTCGCGGGTCTCCTTGAACGCGTACACGAAGTCACCGAGCCGGACGAACCGGACGATGTGTCGGGAGATGCCCTGCGGCAGGGCCACCAGATGTTGGGCAGGCCACTCCTCCAGCGGAGTCGACCAGGGCAGGTCGAGCAGCGCCGGGTCCACGAGGGCAGACGTGATCCGCACGGGCACAAGCATGACGCCTCGCCCCCCGCATCCGCCTCTGATCGTGGTTGGGCCCACAGCGCCGGACACCCCGGCCTCGCGCCGGGCCGGTAGCGTGGTCGCGTGTTCACACCCACGGCGGTACGACGTGACCTGCGGCTACGGCCCGTCCGCCCGGCCGGCTGGTGGTTCGACGCGCTGCTGCTGGTCGGATTGGTGGGGTTGACGGTGGCGCTGGCCGCCGATCAGCTCTTCGGGTTGGACCGGGCTGTCGCCGACTGGGCCGACGCGCATCGGCCGACGGCCGCGTACTGGGTCGCCCGGGTGTTGAACTTCCTCGGCCAGGGCACCCCGCTGACCCTGATCGGCGTCGGGCTGGGCGTGCTGCTGGCCGTCCGGCTGCGGTCGGTGCGGCCGATCCTGCTGCCGGTGGTCGGGTTCGTGATCACGACCTTCACGATCGGTCCGCTGAAGGTCTGGACCGCGCGGGCGGCACCGAGCGCCAGCGTCAAGGAGCCGTTCCTGACACCCGAGCAGACCCTGCCGCTGTTCCACGACGACCTGCCGGTGCGATTCGCCCAGTCCTACCCCTCGGGGCACGTCGCCAACGCCATCGTCTGGTACGGCGTCATCGCGCTCCTGCTCGCTCCGCTGGCCCGCAGCTTCGGCCGGCAACTCCCGAGCCGGCTCGTCACCGTGATCCGCGTCGTCCCGCCGCTGGTGGTCCTCACCACCACCACCTACCTGGGTTGGCACTGGCTGACTGACTCGGTGGCCGGGCTGCTGCTGGGCCTCCTCCTGGACCGGCTGCTGCACCGGGTGCCCTGGGACGACCTCCCCCTTCCCGGCCGGTTACGAAAACGGGACCGACCGTTCACGTCGTACCCCTAGGGTTTCGGTCCGTGGATCAACTGGCGCGGCGACTCGGCGTACCCGATGCGGTTGTCATCGGGTTGGGCTCGATGCTCGGCGCGGGCGTCTTCGTGGTCTTCGGTCCGGCCGCGGCGGCGGCCGGCGGCACCGGCCTGCTGCCCGCGCTGGTGCTCGCCGCTTTCATCGCCTTCTGCAACGCGACCAGTTCGGCGCTGCTGGCGGCCCGGTACCCGGAGTCCGGCGGCACCTACGTCTACGGGCGGGAACGGCTCGGGCCGTTCGCCGGGTTCGTGGCCGGTTGGGGATTCGTGGTCGGCAAGACGGCGAGCTGTGCGGCGATGGCGTTGACCATCGGGGCGTACCTGTGGCCGGGGCAGGCCCGGCTGGTCGCCGTCGGCGCGGTCCTCGCGGTGACCGCCGTGAACCTGCGCGGCATCGCCAAGACGGCCACCGCCACGAAGCTGCTGGTGGTGCTCGTGCTCGCGGTGCTGACAGTGGTCGCTGTGGTCGGCGTGGTGGGCGGTCCGGTGCGCCTGGACCGATTGGGCGAGCCGGGCGGTTCCGCCCGGGGCGTGCTCACCGCGGCCGGGCTGCTGTTCTTCGCCTTCGCCGGCTATGCCCGGATCGCCACCCTCGGCGAGGAGGTCCGCGACCCGCACCGGACCATCCCCCGCGCGGTGCCGCTGGCCCTCGGGCTGGTGTTCGTGATCTACCTGGTGCTGGCCGTGGTCACGCTCGGCGTGCTCGGCGCCGACCGGCTGGCCGGGTCCGCCGCGCCCCTGGTCGACGTGGTGACCGCCGCCGGGCTGCCCGGCCTGGCCTGGGTGGTCCGGGCCGGGGCGACGATCGCGGTCGTCGGCGTGCTGCTGTCCCTGGTCGCCGGGGTGGGCCGGACCACCCTCGCGATGGCCCGCCGCCACGACCTGCCCGGGGCGTTGGCCGCCGTGCACCGGGTACGCCAGGTGCCCCACCGGGCCGAGGTGGCGGTGGCCGCCGTGGTGATCGTCGTGGTGCTGCTCGGCGACGTACGGCAGGCGATCGGCTTCTCCAGCTGCACGGTGCTGGTCTACTACGCGATCACCAACGCGGCGGCGCTCACGTTGGGCCGGGACCCGGACCGACGGTTGCCGGTCCGGGTCGTCGCCGGTCTGGGGCTGGTCGGCTGTCTGCTGCTCGCGGTCAACCTGCCGCTCGGCAGCGTCCTCGCCGGGTTCGGCGTGCTCGCCGTCGGGGCCGCCTGGTACGCGCTACGCGCGGGCCACCGGCGGTCCGGTCAGCGGCTCAACCGCCGGTAGCGGCGCACCGCCAACGGGGCGAAGATCGCGATCAGGAGCACCGGCCACAGCACCGCCAACAGCAGGGCGTGCTCCGCCGGCCAGGAGTCGCCACCCAGCCCCGGGTTGCCGAACAGCTCACGCATCGCCGCGACGGTGGCCGACAACGGGTTCCACTCCGAGATCGTTCCGATGACCGGCGGCATCAGTTCGGGCGACACGAACACGTTGGAGATCGCGGTGAGCGGAAACGCGGCCGGGAAGACGATCACGCCGACGGTGTCCGGGTTGCGGACCAGCAGCGCCAGGTAGATCCCGATCCAGGTGATCGCGACGCGCAGCAGCAGGAGCAGCCCGACGGCGAGCAGCGCCCTGCCCACACCCTCCCGCCACTGCCACCCGACGAGCAGACCACAGACCAGCAGGGTGGACATCTCCAGCAGCGCGCGGAGCAGGTCGGCCGCACTGCGACCGGTCATCAGGGCGGACCGGGCCATCGGCATCGACCGGAACCGGTCCACGACACCGCGACTGAGGTCCAACGCCACGCCGGTCGCGGTGGCGCCCAGGCCGTACAGCATCGTCATCACGAAGACACCGGGCAGCAGGAACTCGCGGTAGTTGCCACCGCCGGCCACCTGCATGCCGCTGCCGAACACGTACCCGAAGACGAGCACGAACATGATCGGCAGTGAGAAGTAGAGGATCAGCTCCTCCGGCGAGCGGACCACGTGGATCATGTTCCGCCTGGTCATCGTCCAACCGTCGGCCACCGCCGCCGTCATGCCAGGTCCGCCTCTCGTCCCACCCCGACGGGCTCGCGAGCCTCGTCGGGCCGGTGCCCGGTCAGGTACAGGAAAGCCTCGTCCAACGTCGCGCGCCGCAGACCGATGTCCTCGACCGCGATTCCGGCGTCGTCCAACGCACGCACCACGTCGACCAGCCCGGCGACCCGGTCGGCCACCGGGACGCTGAGTCGCCGGACCTCCGGGTCGACGTCGGGTTCGGCGTCGCAGATCGACGCGACGACGCGGGCGGCCCGGGTCAGGGCGACGGCCTCGCGGACCACCACCTCGACCCGGTCACCGCCGGTCATCGCCTTCAGCTCGTCCGGTGAGCCCTCGGCCACCACCCGCCCGGCGTCGATCACCGAGATGCGGTCGGCGAGCTGATCGGCCTCCTCCAGGTACTGCGTGGTGAGCAGCACTGTGGTCCCGTCCGCGACGAGGGCGCGAACCAGGTCCCACACCTGGTTGCGGCTGCGCGGGTCCAGGCCGGTGGTGGGTTCGTCGAGAAAGAGCACCCGCGGGGTACGGATCAGACTGGCGGCGAGGTCCAGCCGTCGGCGCATCCCGCCCGAGTACTCACCGGCGGAGCGACTCGCCGCGTCCCCCAGTGCGAACCGTTCCAGCAGCTCGTCGGCGCGTTGACGGGCCGCCCGACGGTCGAGCCGGAAAAGCCGGCCGAACAGCTCCAGGTTCTGCCGGCCGCTGAGGGTCTCGTCGACCGCCGCGTACTGCCCGGTCAGCCCGATCCGGGCGCGCACCTCGTCCGGCTGGCGCAGCACGTCGTACCCGGCCACGCTGGCCCGGCCCGCGTCGAAACGCAGCAGCGTGGCAAGGATCCGTACCGCCGTCGTCTTGCCCGCGCCGTTGGGGCCGAGCAGCCCGTACACCGTGCCGGCCGGGACGGCCAGGTCGAACGAGTCCAGCGCGCGGGTCGGGCCGTACCGCTTGCCCAGGCCCTCGGCGACCACTTCGAATGTCGTCATGCCCCCACGGTGCGGGGGTCCGCTGACGGGTCACGCACCGTCCGCTGACGGCAGCGCACCAGGCCCGGCCTTCTCCGCCTCGGCGATCTGTCCGAGAACGAACATGACCTCCGTCCTCGTGGCCTCGCCGACGTACCAGCCGGTGAGGCCACCGGTCAACGCCGCTTCGCAGAACCGCCTCGCCTCGACCAGGTCGCCGCCCAGTCGTGCCACCTGGGCGAGGCCGAGCCGGGCGGCGGAGACGAACTCCGGTGCGCCGCTGCGCTGCGCGAGGAGCAGGGCGGCGGCGAAGTCGTCGCGCGCCGCGGGGAGGTCACCGGCGCGCAGCCTGATCTCGCCCCGGGTACGCAGCATGTCGGCCTGGTCGACCACCGATTCGAGTTCTTCGGCCAGCCTCATGGCCTGGTCCATGTAGGCGCCCGCCGCTTCGGGGTCGTCGCGCCAGGCCGCGAGCTCGCCGAGCGCCCCCAGAGTGATCATGGATCCCCAGCGGTCCCCGACCTGTCGGAAACCGTCGAGGGCGATCTCCAGTTGCGTCCCGGCCTGGTCCCATTCACCACTCCACATCTGCGCCGAGCCGCTCCCCATCGTGCCCAGCGCGTTGATCCACACGTCCGAGCCGACCAGCCGCCGCAGCTCCCGCATCAGCTCGTTGACGTGCTCGGATCCGCCCGACGGCGGGCCGGCCGAGATTCCCGACAGATAGAGCAGGAAGGGTTGCCGCGGCGGTCGGTCGAGACTGCTGATGACGGCACGCTGCGTACCCAGTGAGTCCAGCGCCCCGGCTCCGCTGAGCGAGGCGTTGTAGACGCAGAGCGCGTACTCCTCGCGCAGCATCGGAGGCGCTTCGACGCCGAGCAGACCGAGGACGTCGGCGGCCAGCCGGGCGCCTTCGCCGCGCATGCCGCGCAGCCACCAGTAGAACGACAGGGCCGCGACCATCCCGGCCGCGTCGGCCGCGTCGCCCGCTGCGGTGGCGCGGCGCAGCGCGGCGTGGAGGTTGTCCCGTTCGGCGTCGAGCCGTCGCAACCAGTGCAACTGCTCCGAGCGCCGGAGGTGGTCGCTGGAGGTCCAGGCGAACTCCAGGAAGTACGCGAGGTGCGCGCGACGCTGGTCGTCGGCCTCGCCCGCGTCGGCGAGACGCTCGGCGCAGAACGCACGGACCGTCTCCAACATCCGGTAGCGACCACCGGACATCTCCACGAAGGACTTGTCGACGAGACCGGTCAGCGCCTCCACGAAGTCCTCGCCGGGCAGGCCGCAGACCTGGCCGGCAGCTTCCAGCGTCGCGCCGCCGGCGAAGACGGTGAGGCGGCGGGCCAGTCTGCGTTCGGCGTCGTCGAGCAGGTCCCAGCTCCACTCGACCACCGCCCGGAGGGTGCGGTGTCGCGGCGACGCGGCCCGGCTGCCCATCGACAGCAGTCGCACGCGGTCGTCGAGGCGGGCGGCCACCTCGGCGACGGGCAGCGCACGCAGCCGGGCGGCGGCCAACTCGATCGCCAACGGCAGGCCGTCGAGGGTGCGGCAGATGCGCAGCACCGTGTCGACGTTGGCCGTCGTGACGGTGAAGTCGGGCGCGACGTCGGCGGCCCGCTGGGCGAAGAGTCGGACGGCCGCGACGTCGTCGGCGTGCCGCGCGGACGCACCCGCTGGTGGCACGGTGAGCCCGGACAGCGGGCACAGCGCCTCGCCGGCCAACCCGAGTGGCTCGCGGCTCGTGGCCAGGACACGCAACGCCGGACACGCGCCCAACAGCCGGGCGGCCAGCCGGGCGACATCGGCGACGACGTGCTCGCAGTTGTCGAGCACCAGCAGCAGCCGACGCTCGACGAGTGCCTCGACCAGCCGGTCGGTGGGCTGCCGACCCGGCTCGGCCGGGGCGCGCAGGCCCGCGTCGCGCAGGCCGAGCGCTGTCGACACCGCCTGCGGTACGTCCGAACCGTCTGCCAACCCGGCCAACTCGACGAAGCACACCTCCCCGTCCTGGCGGCCGGCTGCCTCGATCGCCAACCGGGTCTTGCCCGCTCCCCCGGGACCGATGAGGGTGACCAGCCTCCGCTCACCGAGCAGCTCACCGACGCGCTTGAGCTCCTCGTCCCTGCCGACGAACGTGGTGAGCTGGCTCGGCAACGCCCGTCGGGTCGACCCGTTCTCCGCGCCCCTCAGCACCGCGAGGTGGATCGCGGCCAGCTCCGCCGACGGGTCGGTGCCGAGTTGCTCGGCCAGCGTGCTTCGGGCGGCCTCGAACTCGGCCAGCGCCTCCGCCGGCCGACCCAGTGCGGACAGGGCACGCATGAGCTGGCCCCGTGACCGCTCCCGCAGCGGATGCGCGACGACGAACTCCCGTAGCTCCGCGACCAGTGCGGCCGACGCACCCATCGCCAGGTCCGCGTCGACCCGGTCGTCGATCGCGGCCAGCCGCAGCTCGTCCAGCCGGGCCGCCCGCGCGGGTCTGCCCGGCACATCGGTCAGGGCGGGGCCACGCCACAGCTCCAGCGCCTCGCGCAACACGGTCGCCGCTCGGGGCCAGTCACCACCGTCGAGCGCACGCCGCCCGGCCTCGGCGAGTCGCTCGAACCGGTAGGCGTCGACGTCCTCGGGGTCCACGGCGAGGCGGTAACCGGCCGGGTGGAGCTCGACCGGGTTCTCCTCGGCGGGCAGCGCCTGCCGCAGGCGCGACACCTGGGACTGGAGCGCGTTGGCCGCGCCCCGGGGCGGGTGTTCGCCGTACAGGCCGTCGATCAGCCGGTCGGCGGAGACGACGCGTCCGGCGTCGAGCAGGAGGAGCGCCAGCAACGCGCGCAGCCGAGGGCCGCCGACGGGAATCTCGCGCCCGTCGGCCAGCAGCACCTGGGTCGGCCCCAGGATGCGGAATCGCATGCATGGATTGTCACTCAGCGCCGGTCGGTCCCTACGGCCCGATCCGCCGACTGCCCGGTTCGGCAGGGTCAGCCGCTGAGCGCGCGGCGGAGATCCTTCATCAGCAGCAGCAGATGCATGGGGTCGGTCGGACTGGCCTCGAACTTCGCCAACCGCTGGTAGAAGTCACGGGCGGCGTCTGTCTCGCAGTGAATGAGCACCGCGCGCACGCCGATGACCTCGCCAGCAGCCGCGATTCGTCGCAGGGCGTCGACCACCAACGCCCGACCGAGCCCGACGCCCTGGGCGCTGCGATCAACCCCGAGCCGGGTCAGGATCACCACCGGCTGGTGATAGCGCCCAGCGCCCTGTTGTAGCCGGGGCGAGGCGTCTGCCGGGGCGACGCTGCCGGCAGCCAGGGCGTAGTAGCCGACCACTCGCTGATCCGAGTGCTCGTTGTCCCGCACCACGTACACCCGCGACAAACCCGCCCGGTGGGCTTGCAGGGCGTGGTCGACAAGCCACATCGACTGCGCGCGCGAGCCGCAGTCGAACCCGTTCACCACGCACCCCGCCGACAGCGGCTCGACAGCCGAGAAGCGGGAACTCACCGGGACGCACCGTCGTTCGGCGGGTCGAGCACCGTCGGGCCGGTCAACAGTTCCCGCAGCCCGGCGACGTCCTGCGCCGGCCCCTGCAACGCCTCGTCGAAGACCCGCCAGGCTTCCTCGTCCAGCAGGAACGCCCGCCGGTCAGCCAACACGTCGGCCGCCGCCTCGGTCGCCGCCTTCAACACGAACGTCGACACGCTGTCCCCGGCGGCTTCACTCGCCGCCTCCAACAACGCCTTCTGCTGCTCGTCTATCCGTAGATGCAGCCGCTCCGCTTTCGCACTCACCAGACGATTGTACGCACAACGTACGCCAGGGTGCGACAACCACGCCGGCAGATGCAGGACGATCAGCCCGACCGTGTCGCGTGGGGATCAGGCTCGTCCCGGGTACGGGCGTCATCCGTCGAAGGGCCGGACCACAGGTCAGCGCCCCCAACCTGGGCTGGCGGCACGGCCCCGACGGCCGACGAGCGGGACGGTGACACCGGGTGGGCCGCGCCCGGGGCGGAGGCCGCGACCTCCTGATCGCTCGGCCCAACCGCCGAGTCGTGCTCGGCGGGGACGGGCAGCGATCGGGCGGCACCTGGTGCCGCCGGCACGGGCCGGGGCACCGACCCGACGTGGCCGGGGGGCGTCAGCGTCCGGCCCGGCACGGGTGGCGCGCACTGTCGGGTCAGCCAGTCCAGCCCACGCCGCCGGGCGACCACCGTCAACCGGTCGCCCGCGAAGATCACCTGCCGGGGGTCGAGGTCCTTCCACCAGATCGTCCGGCCACCGCCGGCCGGGGTCCGGGCGATCAGCCGGACCTGCCCGTCCCGGTTGACCACGTCCAGCGGTCGTCCGTCCAGCTCGGAGCCGGCGGCGACCGGCACCTCGGCCACCGGCAGCGCGTGCCTGTCGACCGGAATGGTGGTGATCACCGCGCGTTCGGTGAGCGCCCCGATGAAGGCCGGGGCGGCCAGGTAGGAGACCGACCGGGACACCCCGAGGGCGAAGGTCTCCTCCACCCGCTCGGCGAAGTCACCGTCGAAGAACCGCAGCACCACCCGCAGATCGCTGCGCAGATCGCGAGCGGCGAGCGCCGCCTCCAGGTTGGCCACGTCGTCGGTGGACGCCACCACCAGCGCCTGGCAGTCCCCCACCGACGCGGCGACGAGCGTTTCCGGCAGCGCGGCGTCCCCGACGACCAGCGGCACCTCCAGTTGACGGGCCAGGGCGGCACCGCGCGGCTCCGGATCCTTGTCGATCGCCACCACCTCGACGTCGTACTCGCGCAGTTGCGCCATGACCCGGGTGCCGACGTTGCCCAGGCCGATCACCACGACGTGCCCGGCCCGGGCCGGCAGCAACCGGCCGGTGTGCAGGGCCAGCCGGGCGTTGACGATGCCGTCCACCACCACCGCGGTGATCAGCGGGATCAGCGCCAACCCGGCCAGGTTGAGCACCACCTGCATGATCTGCGCGTCCGCCGGTTTGGCGGTGTCCGGGTCGGCGCCGCTGAGCGTGGTGACGAGCGTCAGATACAACGCCTCCAACGGAGACACGTCCTCGGCGCGGGAGATCAGCGCCCCCAGCACCGCGATCAGCGCGAGCACCAGCATCACCGCGATGCCGATCTTGCGGGTGGCGAAACCCCGTACGGCCCGCACCAGTACGGCGACCGGGCGACGCCGTCGACGGGCCCGGACCAACCGACGGGCGGCGACCTCGGTGCCCGGCGGTTGCCCGGTCGCCTCGGCGAGCACCAGGTCCGCGCCGGCCTGCTCGGCCGGCAGCAACTCCACGCCCTGCGCCTCGGTGAGGTGGGCCAACGCGCACACCACGTCCTGCGGTCGGACGTCGGCCCGCCGCGCCACCCGCAGCGTCTTGTCCCGATGTTGGAAGGAGCTGGGGTCGACCTCGCCGAGCGCGGCGGCCACGAAGGCCGGCGCGGCCATCTCGGCGTCGGAGAGCACCTCGACCGGTGCCTTCAGCAGTTTGCGTACGCCGTCGGCGAGGGTGCCGTTGAACATCCGCAGCACCTGCCGGACCCGCTGGTCGACGGCCTGCGCGCAGAGCGCGGCGTGCAGGTTGCCCACGTCGTCCTGGTGCAGCAGGGCCAACCCGGCGGCCCCGACCAGACCGGCGGCCTCGAAGGTGGCCACGTCCAGCCGATCCGAGCGGACCACCCGGACCCCCCGCAGCGCTGCCACGTCCGGGCCGTTGCTGCGGTAGCGCTCGGGCACCACGACCGTCACCCGGGCCCCACCGACCGGCAGGTCGGATTCGAGCATCGCCCGGGCCACGTAGTAGGCGAGCGCGTCCTTGCCGCAGACCACGTAGTGCGGGCGCGGATCGCCGGCGGAGCGCAGCCGCCAGTTCCACTCGACCGCCCGTCGCGCCCGGTCCCGCCACGGCTCTGCCATGCCCGGATCGTAATCAGCGCTGCCCTGCTGGGCGACCCTGTCCGGATCATCCCCCGGGTCAGGCATGCCCGACCCGGCGACGGGTAGAGCAGCGGCATGCAGACGTTCCTCCCGTACCCGGACTTCCTGGCCAGCGCCCGCACGCTGGACCAGAAGCGGCTGGGCAAGCAGCGGGTGGAGGCCATCCAGGTGCTGCGCGGGCTCACCCGACCCGACTACGGCTGGCGCAACCACCCGGCCGTGAAGATGTGGGCCGGGTACGAGGAGGCGCTCACCCGCTACGGGCTGGACATGTGCGCGGTGTGGACCGAGCCGGGGCGGGCGGACACCTGCGCCACCACGATGACCGTCGACCTCGCCGCCGCCTGCGGGGCCACTGTCGTACGCACCCAGGCGGAGCTGGATCGCGCCGGTGAGCTGCCGCCGTGGCTGGGTCGCGACGACCTGCACCTGAGCCACCGCTCGTCGTTGCTGCGCAAGGACCCGTCGCACTACCGCCCCCTGTTCGGTGACGACGTGCCGGAGGACCTGGAGTACGTCTGGCCCGCCTCGGACCGCGAGCGCCGCTGCCTGCCGTAGGGGAGACTGGCCGACGGAGGTGTGCCATGGCGCTGTCGCAAGTGGTGGGTCGGCTCGTCGGCGTACGACAACACGTGGTGGACCCGGGCGGTGGTGGCGCGGACCGCGTGCCGCGACCCACCACGGCGGTGGTGGTCGGTGGCGGCATCGCCGGCATGTCGGCGGCGGTGGTGCTGGCCGAGCGGGGTGTGACGGTGACCGTGCTGGAGGCCGCAGCGACGCTCGGCGGTCGACTGGGCGCCTGGCCGGAGGCGCTCCCTGACGGCAGTCAGCAGAACGAGCACGGTTTCCACGCGTTCTTCCGGCAGTACTACAACTGGCGCTCGATCCTCCGTCGGGTCGACGCTGACCTGGGCTTCCTCAAGCCCGTCCCGGGTTACCCGATCCTCAGTGCACAGTGGCCGACCGAGGAGTTCGGCAGGCTGCCCCCGGCGCCACCGGCGAACCTGCTCGCGCTGCTGCTGCGCAGCCCCAGCCTGCGCCTGGCCGACCTGCGACTGATGGATCGGGACGCCGCGTTGCCGCTGCTCACCTACGATCCGGTGCGCACCTACGCCGAGTTGGACGACACCACCGCCGACGAGTTGCTGGCTTCGCTGCGGCTGCCGGACCGGGCCCGGGCGATGCTGTTCGAGGTCTTCTCGCACTCGTTCTTCAACCACGAGGCCGAGATGTCGGCCGCGGAGATGGTCGCCCAGTTCCACTTCTACCTGCTCGGCAATCCGGAGGGGCTGGCGTTCGACTGCCCCGACGAGGACTACGCCACGGCGATCTGGGAGCCGCTGACCCGGCACGTCGAGAAGCACGGCGGGCGGGTGCTCACCAGCTCCGCCGCGACCGGTGTGCGCCGCGACGCCGACGGCTGGCGGGTGACGACCACCGACGGCGGCAGCCACCCGGCCGGGCACGTGGTGCTGGCCGTCGACCCGCCGGCGCTCGCCGCGCTGGTAGCGGCGTCTCCCGACCTGGTCGAGCGGGCACCGGAGCTGGCGGCACGGATGCCCGCGTTCGGCCGGCCCGGTCCGCCGTACGCGGTGGCGCGCTACTGGTGCGACGGGGACGTGGCCGCCGAGCGGGCGGTGTTCAGCGGGGTGTCCCGGCAGCCCACCCTGGATTCGGTGACGCTCTACCACCGGTTGGAGAACGAGCCGAGGCGCTGGGCGCGGCAGACCGGCGGGTCGGTCATCGAGCTGCACGCGTACGCCTGCGAGCCCGACGTTCCGGCCGACGAGCTGGCCGAGCGCATGCGCCGCGAGCTGGTCGCGCTCTGGCCGGAGGCCGGCGACCTGCGGGTCCGCGAGTTGCGGGCCCGGGTCGAGGCGCAGGCACCGGCGTTCACGCCGGGCAGCCATGCCTGGCGTCCGGGGGTACGCACCGACGCGCCCGGCGTCTACCTGGCCGGCGACGGTATCGCCACGGACTTCCCGAGCGCGTTGATGGAACGCTCCGCGGCGACCGGGATCATCGCCGCGAACCACATCCTGCGGGCGGAGGGAGCGTCGGCCGAGCCGGTTCGGTCGATCCGGCCGCGAGGGCTGCTGGCCGGACGAGGCAAGCCGAATCGACAAAACCCGACATAAGCCGCATAAGCTGTCGTACGCTCGGTTGATCAACCGTCGATCGGCCGGGCGGGAGGGCAGCGGACGATGTCACCACTGCACCGCGCCGGCGGCGAGAACCATGTCGACGAGATCGGCCGCGACGACGCGTACCCCCTGATCCGCGACGAGCGCTCCTGCATCGTCACCGCGTTACGGCTGGGCTGGTGGATGGCCGACGCCTACCACCACGGTCAGCACGCGGACCTGGCAGCAGCGTCCGCCGAGGCGCGTCCCGCCGTGCCGCCGGCCAAACTCTCCAACCTCACCGAGATGTCCCCGCGCCGACGGATGCGGATGTACCTCGACGGCGTGGACGTCGCCCTGGCCCAGATCGCCGAACTCACCCGACACAACGGGCCGGTGCCCGACACCGCCGCCGCCCGGGCCCTCCTGCCCGACCTGGACCGGCCCGACAACGTCGGCCCGGCACCCCTGCTGCTCGCGCTCGACGACCTCAACGTGGACGTGCTCCGCTGGGCGATGGCCACCAACCACCGGGTCGGTCTGTCGTACCGGCTGGGCCGGTCGGTGGCCGACACCGTCCGGGCCGGCGACGCCACCCAACTGCTGAGGCAGTTCGGCGGTCGGCAGATCCAGATCAGCAGGTGGTTGGACGAGTTGGCCACTGTCCTGCCCCCGTACTCGGCAGCCGTGGTGCGTCGGTCACTGGCCGCCTGGTCGAACGCCGTCGACAGGGCGGGCCACGGCGACCCGGCCGTGCCGACGCCCGCCGAGCTGAGCCGGGCGCTACGCGGTCAGGGCGACCTCTGGCGCGACGTGCTCACCGGCGGCCTGCACCCGCGCGACCTGCTCGACGAGGAGGACTACGCGGTGATCGCCAGGAACCTGATGATCCGGGACCGGCGACTGGTGGCGCAGGCGGCACGGGGCATCTTCTGGCCGGTGCTCGTACCCGTGCTGGCGTTGCTCGTCGCGGTGGTGGGCGTGAGTGCCGCCGCGGCCGCCGGCTCACCGGCCACCCGGGCCACCGTCGCCCTGGTGGGCCTCGGCGCCGGACTGGCCGCGATCTGGCGGTCGGTGTCCGGGCCGGCGCTGGCGGTCGCGGGCGAGGTCAACCGCCCCCTGCTGGACAGCGAACTCACCGCGCGGATGGCCGTGCGGTTGAACCGACCACTGACCACCGCGCAGACGCCGCCGCGGCCGACGTCTCGCCGCCAGCGGCGTCCCGAGAACGCGGGCCGATCGAAATACGTTGCCGGTGTCTCCCCCGCCGACCTACCGTGATCGCGCAAGGTCAACCACCACCGCAGGAGCAGCTATGACGATGTCGCACGTCACCACCGTGCCGTCGTCGCTGCCCAGCGACGGTTGGCGAGCGGAACGCCCAAGGGCGGGCCGGCCCGACTGACGCGTCCCCGTACGCGTCGAGCCGCCCGTCCGACAGCCGGACCGGGCGGCTCTTCGCTGTCCGGTCACCGTTGGGAAAGGAGTCCCGGTGGACGCCGTCCTCGTCGTCAACGCCGACCTCGGCCCGCTGCACCGGGTCACCGTCCAACACGCCGTCCGGATGCTCTGCCGTCGGGTGGCCGAGATCCACGAGGCCGAGCCGGACCAGGTGATCGGGGTCTTCCCGATGCCCCGGGTGGTACGGCTGGTCCGCTACGTGGTCACCAGGTGGCGTTTCAGCTCCGGACCGGCCTGGTCCCGCTCCGGGGTGCTGCGCCGCGACGACAGGTGCTGCGCGTACTGCGGCGGAGCGGCCTCCACCATCGACCACATCCTGCCCCGCTCGCGCGGCGGCCGGAACACCTGGCGGAACACCACCGCCGCCTGCTACGCCTGCAACCAGCGCAAGGGCGACCGGACGCCGGCGGAGGCAGGCATGCCCCTGCGTCGGGAACCGGTGAACCCGGGCTGGGGGGCGCTGGCCGGGCGGTGACGGACCGGCCGGCGGGAACGGGGGGCCGTGTCCGGGTACGTCCCGGGCACGGCACCCGCCGGCCCCCGATCAGACGGGGCGCTCCTTGACCTTCGGGTTCGGGCGACCGTTGGGGCAGTTCACGCGGATCTCACTGCGATGCTCCACAGAGGTCAGGTCGACCTGGATCTGCTTCGCCGGGCCCGGGTCATACGCCTCGACCCGGAAGCCGGGGGCGGTCGTCACCGCGAGCACCTCGACCGACTTCCCGACGCACCGGAAGGTGACGGTCCCGCCGCGGGCGTCCGCCGACGTACCCTCGCCCGGGGTGGGCGTCGGCCCGACCGCGGTCGGGCTCCCGGTCGGGTTCGGCGCCGGACTGCTGACGGACGGGCTCGGTCCGGCCGGAGGGACCGACCGGGTAGCCGGCGCGGCGGTGCGGAACGACGGGACGGCGGCCGGTCCCGTGTCGCCCACCACGGGCGGCTCCTCGATGCTCGGCATCCCCACGGTGGTGGTGCCCGGCCCGCTGCCCGTCGTGGGCCCCTTCGGCCCGTGCCGGCGGTTGTCCGAGTCGCCGAGCGACCCGGCCATCGCCACCGCGACCAGCACCGCTCCGCTGACCGCCACCATGGCCCGTCGCCGACGCCACGTCCCCCGCCGGGGCGCCGGCTCGGCGCTCCCTCGTGCGGTCGGATCGGCGCGCGGCACGGGGTCGTCTTCGGTGCCGCCCGCCCGCGCGCCGGCGCCCGACCCGTCCGCGTCCACGCCCGGCCCAGCAGCCGTCCCTGCCTTGCCAGCAGCCGTCCCACCCGTGCCAGCGGCCGGCTCGGCGGCCGTCCCACCCGTGCCAGCGGCCGGCTCGGCGGCCTCGGAGGCAGGGCCGGCAGCGGTCCCGCCGACCCCAGCGGCCGGGCTGGCTGTTCCGCTCACCTCGGCAGCCGGGCCGGCAGCGGTCCCGCCGACCCCGGCGGCCGGGCTGGCAGCGGCGGCGGCGGCGAGCAGGATGCGGGCCGCCTCGACGGCCGGCGGCCGGTCGGCGGGATCGCGGGCCAGGCACCAGCGGTAGAGACGGTGGACCTCGGACGGCACACCGTCGATCGGGGGCAGCGGGGCCGGCTCGACGTGCGTGTGGGCACGGAGCATCCCGCTCTGCGCCTCGGCAGGCCAGGGCAGCCGACCGGTGAGCACCCGGTGCAGCAGCAGGCCCAGGGCGTACACGTCGCAGGCCGGCAGGACCTCGCCGGCCTCCAGCCGTTCCGGGGCCAGGTAGGCGGGCGTACCCAGCAGCCGCCCCTCAAAGTCGATCTCCGAGTCTCCGGCCGCCGCGGCGATGCCGAAGTCGAGCACCTTCGCGCCCTTGGGCGTGAGCATCACGTTGCTCGGCTTGATGTCGCGGTGCACCAACCCCTGCGCATGCGCGTCGGCGAGCGCGGAGGCCACTTCGGCACACACCCGCAGACCGGCGCGCGGCGGCAACGGCCCGACCGCGAGCCGTTGTTCGAGGGTGTGGCCGCCGAGCAACTCCATCACCACGAACGGAACCTGGACGCCGTCGACCGACGACTCGCCGTAGTCGTAGACGCTTGTGACGTGCGGGTGCGACAGTCGGGCCGCCGCCCTGGCCTCGCCCTGGATCCGCTGCCGCGCGCCTGCGTCCGAGGCGACCAGCACCTTCACCGCGACATCCCGTTCGAGCACTTCGTCGTACGCCCGGTACACCTCCGACATGCCACCACTGCCGAGGCGCTCCAGGAGCCGGTAGCGGCCCGCAAGCAACTGATCACGCTGCACGACCGACAGCCTGCCGTACCGCCCCGACGTTGGGCCACCCGGGATCGAGGTCTCGCAATGGGTGCAGGTCAGCCCCGCACAGACCCCTGTGGTCAGTCGCCGGCCGGTGGTTGCCACGCGAAGCGCGGCGTACGACGCTCGACGATCGCCGCGACACCTTCCCTGGCCTCGCCCGTGGTCAGCACCTTCCGGTGCCACCACGCCACCCGCGCCGACCCGGCCCGATCGTCGATGATCTCCTTCGCGGCGGCGACGCTCACCGGCGACCGCTGAGCGATCGTCGCCGTCAGCTCGTCCACCCGTCCGGCGAGCCGGTCAGCCGGCAGCACCTCGTCGACCAGGCCGACCCGCAGGGCGCGTTCGGCGTCGATCAGTTCGGCGGTGAACAGCAGGTGCTTGGCGGCGGACGGGCCCACCAGCCGAGCAAGCCGGCGCGTCGTCGGTGCCGGATAGACCAGACCGAGCCGGGCCGGCGGTACGCCGAAACGGGCGTCTTCGGCGGCGATCCGCAGGTCACAGGCGACCGCGAGCTGGGCGCCACCGCCGACGCAGGCACCCCGGATGGCCGCCACTGTCGGCTTGGCGAAGCGGGCCAGCCGTTCCTCGGCGTCCACTGCGATGCTGGCGTCACCGGCGTCGAGCAACTCGGCCAGATCACCGAGGTCGGCACCCGCGCAGAAGGCGTCGCCGGAGCCGGTGAGCACCAACGCCCGTACGTCGGGGTCGGGCTCCAGCCGGTCGAGCAGTTCGGGGAGCTGACGCCACATGGCTGCCGTCATCGCGTTACGCCGAGCCGGGTTGTGGATCACCACCGTCGCGACCGGTCCGGTCACCTCGACTGTCAACTCCGCGTCCGACACGCCCACCTCCCCATCCGCACCACAGTGCGCAACGACGCCGACCAACCGGCGACGCGCCCGACCCCGCGACGCCGCACCCCAGGCCCGGCGACCATAACCGAGCGCGGCACGGGATCGACGACGCCGTCCGGAGGAAGCCGTCGACGGGGAACCGACGCCGCGGACAGCGCGTCTGAACGAGGATGAGAGCCACGTCGACAACCGGCGTCACCGTCGCGCTACTGGTCGCCCTGCTGGCCGGATGCACCAGCATCGACCGGAACGGCACCGCCGGAGATCCTCCTCCGGAGACCCCCGCCCCGACGGCCACCGTCCCGGCCACCGGCACCCCGACGCCCGGCGTCACCCCCACGGTCGCGCCGACTGTCGGTGCCGCCGCCCAGGTGACGCTACGGATGTCCGGCGGCTTCGCCGGGCGTGGTGACTCCATCACCGTCGAACCGGACGGCCGGTGGACCATGGTCGACCGGGCCGGCAGTCGACGCAGCGGCACACTCACTCCCGCCGACCTGGGCACCCTGACCAACCTGGCCGCCGACCCCCGGCTGGCCGCCGAGGCGGGGCCGCCACCCACCTCGACCAGCTGCTCGGACGTGTTCCACTACCGGCTGACCGTCGGCGGCAACGAGAGCGGGTACGCCGACTGCCCGGCCGACGCGAGCCCGCCGCCGGCCACCCAGGCGGTGGTCAAGCTGCTGCTACGGGCCACCGGCACCTACACCAGGTAGTCCGGGGGCAGGCCGGTGGCCCGCAACTCCGGCGGCAGATGAGCCACGTCGTTGACGGCGAGCAGGTTCGGCGGGCCGGAGGGGCTGTACCGGATCACGGTCAACCCCGCGTTGTGCGAGTTCAAGCCCAGCCAGCGCCGCTCCGGGGCGTCGAGGGCGTGCCGCACCAGCCAGCCGATCAGGAAGGTGTGCGTCACGACCAGCTCCCGGACCGGCTCGTCACCGGCTGTCGCCTCGACGGCCGGCCCGGCGAACCGCCGCACGGCCGCCGCCGTCACCCGCGGCCCGTCGACCCGCTGGGCCGCCGTGAACTGGGCCAGAAACGTCGCGTACGCGGGCGGCAGGCCGGTCGGATCCGTGTCGTGTGGAAGGTGGTCACCGGCCAGCTCCGTCTCGTACACCGGAACCTCGGGCAGCGACCTGGCGATCAGCTCGGCGGTCTGCGCGGCCCGGCGCAGCGGCCCGTGGTGGACAGCGGCGAACCGCCGGCCCCGTAACCGTTCGCCGAGCAGGGTTGCCTGCTGCCGGCCCCGCTCCGACAGGCCGGAGTCGGGCTCCTCGGTCGCGGCGCCGCTCAGACCGGTCAGGTCCTGTTCGGCGTGCCGGGCGAGGTACAGCAGTCGGGTCACCATGTCGAACACCCCAACACACCGGGAGGCGCGGTTGCGACCCCGCGCCTTCCGGCTGCGCGCCGTCAGGCGCGCGGGAACATCTGGCCGATGCGGATCTTGTTGCCGAACGGGTCCCGGATGCCGAAGTCGATCCCGTACGGGCGTTCGGTAGGCTCGTCGGTGATCTCGACGCCCTTCGCCACGAGGTCCTCGTGCGTCTTGTGGGCGTCGTCGGTGGTCATGAAGAGGTACCCGCCCAGGGCGCCCTTCGTGAGCAACTCGCGGACCTGCTCGGCGGTGGCCGGGTCCATCGCCGGTGGGCCGGGCTTCTCCAGCAGGATCTCCCGCTCCGGGTCGCCGGGCAGGTTGACAGTCAGCCACCGCATGAAGCCGAGATCCTGATCGGTGTTGACCTCCATGCCGAGCTTGTTCACGTAGAAATCGAGCGCCTCGTCCTGGTCGAGGACGTAGATCTGGGAGCGGCTGATCGCGTTCATCGTCATGCCCATGACGTTAGAGGTCGACCGTGACCTGCTGCTTATCCAAAACTGCTGGGTCGCGTCCAGGCTTTGGTGAAGCACGACGGGACGTTGGCCGACGCGACGCGATGACGCCGGAAATCCGAGGGTGACTCGCCGACGATCTGCCGGAACGTCCGGCTGAACGTCCCCAGGCTGCCGAAGCCGACGGCGTAGCAGACGTCTGTCACGTCCCGGTCGGTCTCCACCAGCATTGTCATGGCCCGCTCGACCCGACGACGTTGCAGGTAACGGTGCGGGGTCTCACCGAACGTGGCCCGGAACGTACGGATGAAGTGGGCTTCGGAGACGTGCGCGATCCGGGCCAGGGCGGGGATGTCCAGGGGCTCGGCGTACGCCCGGTCCATGGCATCCCGGGCGCGCAGCATCGCCCGGTTCGACTCCTCCACCGCCCGACTCATCGGCCTCTGTCTCACCCGGTCGACCGTTGCGCCCCCCGATGCGGGATCGGAGGGTATAGATGGAGCCCCCGGCCGGGATCGAACCGGCGACATCTCGCTTACAAGGCGAGTGCTCTGGCCAGCTGAGCTACAGGGGCGCGTGTGTCGAGGTCAGCATAGCGAGTGACTTCCGGATATCCCGCTCGCGAGGCCTCCCGAGCACGGGAAACGTCAACAACCCGACGCCGATACGCCTTCACGGCGCTCGGCGGTGTGCCGATTGATGTCCGAGCGTGCCGGAGTGACCGGAATGCGTAGCCGGTCCACCGTCGTTCCCTGCTCCCTCACCTTGGCAGCACGGGGAAACACGTTTACGGTTCATGACACGGACGACGACCCGGCGCCCTCGCGACCGAGCCGCCGTCCGTTGGCCGGCACGGACACGTGCCGGTCGCTCCTTCACTCGGATCGTCCGGCACGTTCCTGCCGGTGAAAGGAAGCGCTTCACCATGGCTACGGTCACCTATTCCAAGGCGTCCCGGGTCTACCCGGGCCAAGAGCGTCCCGCCGTCAACGAGCTGGACCTCGAGATCGGCGACGGTGAGTTCCTCGTCCTGGTCGGCCCCTCCGGTTGCGGTAAGTCCACCAGCCTGCGGATGCTCGCCGGCCTGGAGGACGTGGACGCCGGCTCGATCTACATCGACCAGCGTGACGTCACCCACCTCCCCCCGAAGGCCCGCGACATCGCGATGGTCTTCCAGAACTACGCGCTCTACCCGCACATGACGGTGTACGAGAACATGGCGTTCGCCCTCAAGCTGCGCAAGACCTCCAAGTCGGAGATCGACCGGCGGGTCAAGGAGGCGGCCGGGCTGCTCCAGCTGGAGGAATACCTCAGCCGTAAGCCGAAGGCGCTCTCCGGTGGTCAGCGTCAGCGTGTCGCGATGGGCCGGGCGATCGTCCGCGAGCCGCAGGTCTTCCTCATGGACGAGCCGCTGTCGAACCTCGACGCCAAGCTGCGCGTGCAGACCCGTACCCAGATCGCGTCGCTGCAGGCCAAGCTGGGCGTCACCACGGTCTACGTCACGCACGACCAGGTCGAGGCCATGACCATGGGTCACCGGGTCGCGGTGCTGCTCGACGGTGTCCTCCAGCAGGTGGACACCCCGCGGGCGCTCTACGACACCCCGGCCAACGTGTTCGTCGCCGGCTTCATGGGCTCGCCCGCCATGAACATCAAGACCGTGCCCCTGAACGAGAAGGGCGCCGAGTTCGCCGAGATGTACATCCCGCTGACCCGGGAGCAGGTCGAGGCGGCCCGCGCCGAGGGTGGCGACGGCAAGGTCACCGTGGGCTTCCGCCCGGAGGACTGCGAGCTGGTCAGCCCGACCGAGGGCGGCATGCCGGTCGTCGTCGAGCTGGTCGAGGACCTCGGCTCGGACGCCAACGTCTACGGTCACGCCGCGCTCGGTGGCAACTCGGAGCGCTTCGTCGTCCGCACCGACCGGCGCAACATGCCGAACATGGGCGACACCGTGTTCGTCAAGCCGACCGCCGGTCGTAGCCACGTCTTCCACGCCTCCACCGGCAGCCGGATCTGACGTAACGCCCTACCGACAGGGGGCGGTCCGCTTCGGCGGGCCGCCCCCTTCGTCGTACCGGCGAGGGGTTGTCAGACCCTGGAGCCAGCGCGGAAATGGCTCCGTGGGGTGACCCGGCGCGCGCGGACATGGTCGTATCTTCACGGCATCCCGACGCCGAGGAGACACCATGCGCACGACCGCCACCGCCCACCCGACCATCCCCGGTCGGCCGTACCGGGCCGCCCGCCTGGCCGGCCGCAGCCTCGCCTACTCCGCGGCGCTGGTCCCGGTCGCCGTGTTCGCACTGGTGGCCGCCCCACTGGGGCGCTCCGCCGCCGCTGTCGCACGGTGGCGCGCTCTGCGTACCTGGCTGCTTCGACTGCCGTCGACGGCCGAGCCCGGCCGACGGCCCGGGACGATCGCGGTGCTCGGCCACGCGGCGCTCAGCCTGCTCGTCGGTGCGGTGGCCCTGCTCCCGATCGGCGTCGAGGTGCTCATGGTGCTGCGCGGGGTGCTGTACGGCGTGGTGGAGCCCGGCCCGTACGACAGTTCCTGGGGTGGCCCGACCCGGGGCGGCGCCTGGCTGGCGCACTTCCTCATCGGCCTACCGCTGGCCGCCGCCGGGCTGGTCGCGCTGATCGGCATCGCCGCCGTGCACCAGCGGCTCACCGGTCGCCTGCACGGGGAGCGGAGCCCGTTCTGGTTGCTGCCGACCGTGCTGCTGATGGCGGTCGCCGGGGCGCTGCTCTTCATCGCGTGGACCCACCAGATCTAGCCCCTCCCGCGTGCGGGAGGGGCTGGATCGGGTCTACAGCTCGACGGACCGCCGCCGGGCGACCTCGGCCAGGGCGACCGCCGCCGCCACGCTGGCGTTGAGCGACTCGACCTCGGAGATCATCGGAATGCTGACGGTCAGGTCGCAGGTCTCCCCGACCAGGCGGGACAGACCCCGGCCCTCGGAACCGACCACCACCACCAGCGGGCCGACGGCGGCCTCCAGGTCGTACAGGTCGGTGTCGCCGTCGGCGTCCAGGCCGACCACCATGAAGCCGGCGTCCCGGCACGCCTTCAACGACCGGGTCAGGTTGGTCACCTGCGCCACGGGCACCCGCGCGGCCGCGCCGGCGCTGGTCCGCCAGGCGGTCGCGGTGATTCCGGCAGCACGACGCTCGGGTACGAAGACACCCTGCGCGCCGAACGCCGCAGCCGACCGGATCACCGCACCCAGGTTGCGGGGATCGGTGACACCGTCCAGCGCGACCAGCAGTGGGGCCTGCTGCTCCAGGGAAGCGGCGACCATGTCCTCGAAGGGCTGGTACGCGAACGGCGGCACCTGCAACCCGACGCCCTGGTGCAGCACCCCACCGGTCATCCGGTCCAACTCGGCCCGGCTGATCTCCAGGTTAGCGATGCCCCGGTCGGCGGCGGTCCGGATGATCTCCTTGGTCCGCTCGTCCACGTCGATGCCCTGGGCCGTGTAGAGCGCCGTCGCCGGCACCTGGGCGCGCAGCGCCTCCAGCACCGGGTTACGCCCGACCAACAGCTCCGGGGCGTCCTTGGACGGGTTGGACTTGCGCCCCGGGGAGACCCGGGGACCGGACCGCGCGGTGGGCTTGCCACCCCGACCGCCGGTCGCGCCACGACCCATCGGTACGCCCCGACCGCCACCCTTGCCCCAGGTGGTGTCCTTGGTGCCCGGCTGACCGATCTTCGGGGCGCGCCCCTCCTCGGCCGCCACCCGGCGCTCCTTGTCCTGCTTCCAGGCGGTGCGCTGCGGCAGCTTCTCGGTGCCCGAGTAGCCCTTGTGCCACGGCCGCTCGTCAGCGGGCAGGGTGCGACCCCGTCCGGCCAACGAGTCCTTGTTCTTGCCGCCGGAGCCCTTGGGGGCGCCCGCCTTCGACGTCAGTCGCCGGCCACGGCGCTGCGAGTTGCCGGCCATCAGTCCTGCTCTCCAATAGTCCAACGGGGGCCCTGGGGGGTGTCCTCGACCACCACGCCGGCCACCTTGAGCTGGTCACGTACCGCGTCTGCGGCGGCCCAGTCCTTGCGGCCCCGGGCCTGCGCGCGCTGCTCCAGGGCCAGCGCGATCAGGGAGTCCACCACGGCACGCAGATCATCTGGTTGGCCGCCACCGGTCCAGGCCGGGTCGAGGGGGTCGATCCCGAGGATATCCAGCATTGCCCGTACCACGGCCAGGGTGGTGCGGACGGTCACATCGTCGCCGGCGCTCAGCGCGGTGTTGCCGTCCCGCAGGTGCTGTTGCAGCACGGCCAGCGCGGCGGACGTGTTGAGGTCGTCGTCCATCGCCGCCACGAACCCGGCCGGCAGCTCGCCCAACTGCCCGGCGCCGACCCGCTCGGCCGCCCGCTGCACGAAACCCTCGATCCGGCGGTACGCGGTGGCCGCGTCGCGCAGCGAATCCTCCGAGTAGTCGATCACCGAGCGGTAGTGCGCGGCGGCGTAGTAGTAACGCAGCTCCACCGGCCGGACCCCGAGCGAATCCACGTACGCCAGGCCCAGCGCGTTGCCCGCGGACTTGCCCATCTTGGCCCCACCGATGCTGAGCAGCCCGTGGTGCACCCAGTAGCGGGCGAACGGCAGCCCGGCGGCCTGGGACTGGGCGATCTCGTTCTCGTGGTGCGGGAACGTCAGGTCCAGCCCGCCGCCGTGGATGTCGAACTCCGGGCCCAGATAGCGCCAGCACATCGCCGAGCACTCGATGTGCCAGCCCGGGCGGCCCAACCCCCAGGGCGACGGCCAGTACGCGTCGGCCGGCTCGTCCGGTTTGGCACCCTTCCAGAGCGCGAAGTCCCGCGGATCCCGCTTGCCCCGGTCCGGTGCGTCCCCGGCCGACTGCATCGCGTCCGGCGACTGACCCGACAGCGACCCGTACGCCGGCCAGGACGCCACGTCGAAGTAGACGTCGCCGGACCCGTCGGTGGCCGGGTACGCGTGCCCGTCCGCGATCAACTTCGTGATCAGCTCGTGCATCTCCGGGATGTGCCCGGTGGCGCGCGGCTCGTAGGTGGGCGGCAACACGTTCAACGACCGGTACGACTCGGCGAGGAGCAGCTCGTTCGCGTACGCGATCGACCAGAACGGTCGCCCCTGGTCACCCGCCTTGACGAGAATCTTGTCGTCGATGTCGGTCAGGTTGCGGATGAAGGTGACCTCGTAGCCGGCGGCCAGCAGCCAGCGACGCAACACGTCATAGTTGACGCCGGAGCGAAGGTGACCGATGTGCGGCGGAGCCTGCAGAGTGAGACCACACAGGTAGACCCCCACCTTGCCGGCTTCCCGCGGGACGAAGTCCCGCACCGATCGGGTGGCGGTGTCATACAGGCGTAGCGTCACCTCACAAGGGTAGCTGTCCGTGCCTGTCCGGGTCCGCCGGTGCCGGGTCGTACGCTGCCAGGCGTGGATGCGACCGCACGCTCCGGTGCGACTCCGGCCGACCCCAGCGCCCCCGCCGCCGGGCTCCCGAGCCAGGCCGACGGCGTAGCGGTGCAGGCCGACGGCCTTGCCGGGCGGGCCGACGGTTCTGCTGAGCGGGCACGTGGCCCGGCGGGGCGGGCCGACGGTTCTGCTGAGCGGGCAGGTGGCCCGGCGGGGCGGGCCGACACCGGCGCGGGGCGGGCCGACACCGGCGCGGGACAGGCCGACACCGGTGCGGGACAGGCCGGCGGCGTCACGGGGCGGGTCGGGGAGGCGTCGCAGACCCTCGACCGGGGGTTGCGGTTGCTGCACCTGGTCGCGGACGTCCCGGGCGGTCTGACCGTCACCGAGGCCGCGCACCAACTCGGCATCGGCCGCGCGGCCGTCTATCGACTGGTCAGTCCGCTGATCGGGCACGGCATGCTGCGGCGGGACAGCGACGGCCGACTGCGCCTCGGCGCCGGGCTGCTGCACCTGGCCCGACGCGCTCAGCCGCTGCTCGCCGAGGGCGCGCTGCCCGCACTACGACGTCTCGCCGAGCAGGCCGGCGCGACCGCGCACCTGACAGTGGTCGAGGCCGGCGACGGCGTTGCGCTGGCCGTGGTCGAGCCGAGCTGGACGTCGTTCCACGTCGCGTACCGGGCCGGGGCACGGCATCCGCTGGACCGGGGGGCGGCGGGAAGGGCCATCCTGGCCGGTCGAACCGGGCTGGCGGAGCCGGTGAGCAGCAGCGGAGAGTTGCAGGCCGGGGCGTACGGGGTGGCCGCACCGGTGCTGGGTGTGCCCGGGCTGGAGGCCAGCGTCGGGGTGGTCGCGCTCGCCCCGCTGGACGTCGACACGATCGGCCCCCAGGTGCGGGCCGCCGCGGAAGCCATCGCCAACGCCCTGAGCTGACCCATTCGCTGTCCGCCCGCTCTCCACTCAACCGCCCGCCGCCCCAACACGCGCTTGATCGACTCGTGTTCTTGAATGACGGGGTATCGCACTGCCAGTGATGGCCCGACTTTCAGTAACGCGAGTGGATCGCCCCCCGATGACCGGCCTCTTCCGCCCACAACGCCGGGCGGGTCATACCACGATCAGTGTGCGGAGTCCCGGTCGTCCACAGGCTCGGCCGGTCGTCCCGGGTCGGGTTGTCCACAGGGGTTCCGGTGGTCGGTCGGCGGTCGGCAGGCTGCTCCGCATGCCACCTCGTCCGCACCGCCCCGATGCTCTGACCTGGCAGGTTTTCCGTGGCTCCAACGCCGTTCGGGAGGGCCTGCTCACCGAGCACCAGCTACGCAGCGCCGCCTGGGTGCGGCTGCGCCACGACATCTACGCCGACGCACGGCTCGACCGGGACCACACCCTGGCCTGTCGCGCCGCGCTCCTCCGACTTCCGCCCGGGGTGACCGTCGGTGGCCCATCGGCCGCGTACCTGCTCGGTGTCGAACACGCCGCGGCCTTCACCGACGACGTACACGTCCTCGTGCCGCGATCGCCTCGGATCGGGCCACAGCGCGGCCTCCGCGTGCACGTCAACGCCATCACCCCACTGCCCGACAGCGGGGCACCGGAGCGAGCCGGGCAGTCACCGTCCCTCCGCCGTCCACCCGGCCCTGGGCGTCCGACAGGCCCTGGGCGTCCACCGGGCGCAGGCCGACCACCCGGCGCAGGCCGACCACCCGGCGCAGGCCGGCCACCGGGCGGCATGACGACCAGACCTGGCAGCACGACCGCCACCAGACCTGACGGCACGACCGCCAGGCCAGGAGACACGGCGACCAGTCCCAATGCGTTGACGGTCGGACCAGAGGCCAGGACATTCCGACCGGGCGACAGTCGGACGACTGCCTTGATGCCCGGTTTCAGTTGTCACCCGGGTGGCCTGATCCCCCGTTCCGACCCCGAGCGGGCAGCCTGGGAAACGGCCGTCTGGCTTGACCCGCTCCGCGCTGTCGCCATCATCGACTCGCTGCTCGGTCAGGGGTTGACCGATCGCGGCGCGCTGGCCGCCATGGCCGACCACAACGCCGACCGGCCGGGTGGGCGGCGGGCGCGGTGGCTCTTCGACCTGGCCGACGGCGGAGCCCAGTCTCCGCCGGAGTCGCACCTGCGCGTGCGTCTCATACTCGGCGGGCTGCCGCGCCCGGTCGTCCAGCATCCGATACGCCTGCCCACCGGGGTGGTCCTGCATCCCGATCTGGCGTGGCCGGAATATCGGGTGGCGGTCGAGTACGACGGGCAGTGGCACTCCGACGCAGACCAGCTGCACCGCGATCGCCGCCGACTGAACCTCCTGGTCGGCGCGGGTTGGCTGGTGTTGCACGTGACGAGTCGACGACTGCACGGCGAGTTCCCAGCGGTGCTCCGTGAGGTACGTGCCGCGCTGGCCAGCCGAGGTTGGCGACGGTGATCACTCCGGCCGCCTTGATCGACTCGAATTCCCTGCAAGCGCGGTGTCAACCGGCCTTCGATAGCGCGATTTCCAAGAACGCGAGTGGATCAAACCCAGGCCGGCGAGCGGCCCGCACGGAAGGGCCGGCGAGCGACCCGATACGCCGGCGGGCCCGGTCGACCCCTGTCGACCGGGCCCGCCGGGTGGTGCCTTACGGGCGGGCGTTCGGCTTGAGCGGGGTCTTCACCGCCGCGTAGGCGTCGACGATCCCGTAGCCGTAGAAGCCGTTGAAGTTGACCCCACCGGCGCAGTACGCGTCGTAGGTCTCGTCCCGGCCCTCGTTGCGGTACTGCTGCAACCGCGGCTCCGGGCAGGCGTGCTCGGCGGCCGTGCGGTAAAGGTGCTGCTCGACCAGGTCCGGCGACATGCCGAAGCCGGACCGGCCCTGCGCCTTGCCGTACCGGCTGACGATCAGCGCGGCGACACCGGCGGCGTGCGGGGACGCCATCGAGGTGCCCTGGAGGTAGGTGTAGTAGCCGCACTCACCGTTGGCCTTGCACTGCTTGAAGACCGACTCCTCGAAACCGGCGACAATGTTGCCGTCGGCGTCGACCGAGCCCTCCTCCTGGAGCACGTGCTTCGGGTACGCGGACAGGATCATGTTGGCGTCGGTCCGGAACGTGTCGGTGCCGAAGCCGTCCCGGAACCAACCACCCGGGGCCGCCACCGAGATCTGCTCGGTGCCGTAGTTGGAGAAGTCCGACTTCTTGCCGGACGGGCCGACCGACGACACACCGATGACGTGCGGGCCTTCGGTGGGCAGGTCCCAGCAGCTCTCGTTGTCGATCGGTCGCGGGTACGGGTCGGCGCCGTAGTCCGGGCTGGTGGTGTCGGTGCGCGGCGCGCCCAGGTCTTCGTTGTTGTTGCCGAGCGCACCGACCAGGGTGACGCCCTTGTTGTGGGCGAAGACCAACGCCCGCTTCATCGCCTTGATGATGGCGCGCTGTTCGGCCTGGTCCTCGGGCGTGTCGGCCGGGTTGGCGGTGCAGTTGTAGAGCCACGGGTCGACGTAGAACGACATGTTGACCACGTCGATGCCGGACCGGCCGGCGTGTAGGAGGGCGTTGACCACCGGCTCGAGGAAGAAGTAGCCGGAGTCCTGGCCACCCTTGAGTTCGACGAGCGAGACGTTCGGGGCGACACCGGAGAGGCCGAAGCCGTTGGCGGCGGCACCGATGGTGCCGGCCACGTGGGTGCCGTGCCCACCGTCGTCGGTGCCCACCGGGTCGAGGCAGCTCGGCACCTCGCAGGGGCCGTCCACATCGGTCAGGTCGGGGGCGAAGTTGCGCGACAGCGCCCAGTTGAAGTTGGGCGCGATGTCCGGGTTGCTGGCGTCGACGCCGGTGTCGAGCACGCCGACGGTCACCCGACGGTCACCCGGCTCGATCTTGCGGGCCTTGTCGGCCCGGAGCATCGTCAGGCCCCAGAGCTTGTCGTCGAGCGGGTCGAGTTTGGCGCCCTTGCGGGCGGCGGCACCAGCGGCAGCAGCACGGGTGGCTGCGGTCAGGTGCTCCTGCTCGACCCGGTCCAGCTTGGGCTTGCGGCCGATGGCCTTCTGCTCGGCGGCGCCGATCAGCGTCGCAGCGGCGGTCGCCCTGGCCGCGAAGTCGGCCCGGTCGCTGGTGACCTGGTACATGCCGACCTCGTCGGACCGGGACACCACGGTGCCACCGGCCGCCCGGATCGCGGCTACCGCCGTCTCGGCCGCGACGCCGTCCTCGGCGACGACGGTGAAGGTGCGGGAGGTGCTCGGCGCGGCGCTGGCCGGTACACCCAGCCCCGCAGCCGTCAGTGCCAACACTGCCGCTGTCGCGACAGCACCGGCGGTGAAGCGCTTGCTCACCACATCGGATCCTCTCGTTGAGGGACGTGGCAGCCATCACACAACACCCGGCAGATTTACGCCAGCTGAACGTCCGTTATGGCGGCGAATCTCTGCTTCACCTGACCGGCTCGGCTCCGGGCGCGAGCGATGCCAGCGCCTTCGACAGGTCCGCCACGGTGGACACCTCGGCATCGGGCGTGTGACCGGGCGGGCGGGGCAGGCCGGCGCGGTTCAGCCACACCGAGCGGAGGCCGGCGTGCCGGGGCGCCACCACGTCGTGCTCCCACGAGTCACCGACGTACACGATCTGTTCGGCCGGCACCCCCGCCGCGCTGACGACCGCGTCGTAGAACTCGGGGGCGGGCTTCTTGGGCAGGCCGTTCTCGTGCGCGTACACCTCGAAGGCGAACTCCCCGGCGAGCCCGCACCGTTCGGCGCGGCTGTTGCCGTTGGTGGCGAAACCCAGCGTGTAGCTGCGGCGGAGCGTGGCCAGCGCCGCCGGCACGTCTGGGAACGGTCGGGTGAGGGCGAACCGGCGGGCGAAGAAGAGGGCCGCGAACTCGTCCAGGTGGTCGCCCAGCTCGGCGCGGGCCAGCGACCGGGCCAGCGCGGCGCGGCGGATCTCCATCACCGGGGCGGCTGCCAGCTCGCCGAAGACCGCGCCCCAGTCCGACTCCAGCTCGTCGAGCGTCACCTCGGTCGCCGCCGGGGTGCGCCGTCGCATCTCGTCGAGGACGGCGACCAACCCGCCGGTCACCGCCGGCCGCAGGTCGAGCAGGGTTTCATCGGCGTCGAACACCACGGCGGTCAGCACGACGCCCACTGTCTCACCGACCGAGAGCGCCGGCACGCGCACCAGCGCGCCGGCGGCAGGCACCGAGTTGCCCGGGACCCGGCACGCCTACCGGCCATCGAGTGCCAGGGCCGGCTCGGGCGAGACCGGCATCGGCTCCGAAGGCGACCCGCGCAGCTCGTCGAGGCGTACCAGCGCGACGCCGGCGACGATCAACGCGCCGCCGAAGAGTTGCCAGCCGGTGGGCAGCTCGTTCAGGAAGAGCCAGGCGATCAACACCGCGAACAGCACCTCGGTCAGCCCGACGAACGACGACAGCCGGGGGCCGAGGATGCGGGTGCCGGCGATCCCGGCCAGGTACGCGATGACGGCGGCCACCAGCGACAGCCCGGCGATGGGCAGCAGCCAACTGGTGGTCTGTCCGGCGAAGGTGACGTCGCCGAAGGTGGCGTGCAGGGGCAGCAGACCGGTCAGCCCGACGAGGAGCAGCACGCCGGCACCGACCGCCATTCCGCCGCTGGCCATGGCGACCGAGGGCAGCCGGGGGTCGACCCGACCGGCGAGCACGAAGTAGCCGGCCAGGCCGAACGCCGCGCCCAGCCCCCAGAGCACACCCACCGGGTGGAAGTCGGCGGTGCCGGCGAGGTCGAGGACGAACGCCAGCCCGACCAGGGCGGCCACCGACCCGGCTACGGTGAGCCGGCGGGGTCGCTGCCCGTGTCGCAGCCACATCCAGCCCACGACGAGGATGATGCCCAGGTATTCGAGCAGCAGCGCGACACCGACGGGCAGGTAGCGCACGGCGTTGAAGAAACAGACCTGGGCCAGGGCCACCCCGAGGAGCCCGAACATCCCGATCGACGTGGCGTTGCCGCGCAGCACTGACCACCTGCCCCGCAGTGACAACAGGGCGGGGATCGCCAGCACGAGGGCGGCCACGCCGACCCGGGCGATCACCGCCGACTCGGCCGACCAGCCGGCCTCGATGAGGGATCGCGCGAAGGTGCCGGAGGTGGCGAAGGTGACCGCGGAGAGCAGCGCCAACGCGGCGCCGGCAGCAGGTCGTGAGTGCATGTCGCGCTCCTCGGGGACGGCACCGTGTCATGAGCAAACTATCCTTGTACTGATGACGCTAAGCGTCCGCCCTGACAGGAGTCAAGATGCTATTCGCTCATGACACCGAGTGTTCGCTGATCGCCACCGCCGCACTGGTCAACACCGCGGGCCGCGACGGAGAGCTGTTGCCCGACGTCGCCGCGCTCGACGCGTTCTTCGTCCGCCACTCCTACAGCGGCCGGCACGAGCACACCGACGCCGAGTTGCGCGCCGTGAAGGACCTGCGACCCCAACTCCGTCGCATCTGGCACGCCGAACCGCCCGAGATCGTCGCGCTGGTCAACGGTCTGCTGCTGGAACACAAGGCGTTGCCCCAGCTCATCGAGCACGACGACGAGCCGTACCACCTGCACGCCGTGCCCCGCGACGCGCCGCTCGCGACCCGGATCGCGGTGGAGGCGGCGATGGCCATGGCGGATCTGGTCCGTGCCCGCGAGCTGAGCCGGCTGCGCATCTGCGAATACCCGGACTGCGACAACGTCGTCGTCGACCTGTCCCGCAACCGGTCGCGGCGGTTCTGCGAGGCCGGCTGCGGCAACCGCGCCGCCGTGACGGCCTACCGCGCCCGCCGAGCCGCCGGCCGCTCCTGAACCACCTCGTACTCCACCTCGCCGTGCTCCGTGCCCGGAATCGGGTCGTCCCACTGCTGGTGGAACGTGCGCACGTGACGCAGCCCCGCCTTCGTCATCACCCGCCGGGAGCGTTCGTTGACCGCCATCGTCTCGGCCCAGACCCGACGCACCCCGACGGTGTCGAACGCGTGCCGGACCAGCGCCCGCGACCCCTCGGTGGCCAGCCCTCGCCCCCACGCCGAGCGGCGCAGCCGGTAACCCAACTCGGCCTCGCCGCCGTCCGCCGACGGGTCGAGCGCGAACCAACCCAGGAATTCGCCCGACTCCCGATCGAGCGCCGCCCAGCGGCCCAACCCGGGATGCCGCCCGTACTGGCCCAGCAACCTCGGCAACTGCTCGTCCCGGACCGTCGCCAGCGACGTGGGCACCCCACCGCTGAGGAACCGCATCACCTCGGGGTCGCTGTCCAACTCGACCAACGCGTCCACGTCGTCCATGGTCAGCCGTCGAAACCGCAGCCGCTCGGTCCCCGCTGGGACCACCAGGTCACCGTCATCCACGACCGGATCATCCCGCCGCGTCACCCCACCGTCGAGCCGTTTACCGCCGCGCGCCAGGCAGTCGCGTCAGCGCGGGGGCGCGACCACAAAGAGCCGCCAGGAGTACGCGTCGACAACGAGCACGGGCCCGTCCGGGTCCTTGCTGTCTCGCACCCCGACCACGCCCCCAACGTTCGTGGCCACCTCGACGCACATGTTGTCCTGATTGCTGCGGCTACTCTTGCGCCAGTCAGCGCCGGTCAACTCCACGACTCGGCCACCTCGTTCAGCAACTCGATGGACGCCTGCGGGGGCAGGGCTTCGCCCAAGGTGGCCTCCCAGACCCGTTGCAACCGCAGTAGATCCCGTGGCTGGTCCAACTCCTGGCCACGAACCTGGCACTCCAGATAGGCCAGCTCCGTGCCGTCGGGCAGGGGTGGCCAGCGAGAACTGCCCACCGAGCCCGGGATATTCCTCGGCGGAGCGCGGCACCACGTGCAGCCGAACCCGGGGATGCCCAGTGCCGATCTTCGCCAGGTGCAGTGCCTGATCGCGCATCACCTTCCGCCCGCCCACCCGTCGGCGCAGCACCGCCTCGTCCAGCACCGCAACGATGTGCGGCGACCGTTCGCTGTAGGGCACCTGCTGGCGGTCCATCCGGTCGGCCAGTCGCCGGTCGACCTCCTCCGACTCCAGCAGGCCACCCGCCTCGAAGACCGCCCGCGCGTAGGCCTCGGTCTGGAAGAGCCCGGGCACGTAGCGGTGCTCATACCACCGGATCGTGCGCGACTGCTCAAGGATCGCCTGCCAGCCCCGCAGCCAGGGCTGTGCCCGATCGAGGCTGACCAACTCGGTCGACATGCGGCCAAAGAGGCCGCCGGTGTCCAGGGCCCGGTCGACGAGTTCCAGGTACTTCGCTGTGGGCGGTTGTTGACCCAACTCGACGGCGCTGACCATCGACGCCGAGTAGTTGACCGCCTTCGCCAACTCGTCCTGACTCCAGCCCTGCCGGGCCCGAGCCCGGCGCAACTCAGCGATCAGGAACGCCGCCGCCGTCATCTGCCCATCGGCCATGCCAGCCGCCCTCCACCCCGCCGACGATCGATTCCAGCCGGTCGCCAACGGCGTCACCACCGAATGCAGGGCGGCGGTGACGAGGCGACCAAACCCTTCCGACCGTAGTCGTCCGATCACCAGACTGTGAAGCGCGACGCCGCTCCCCGTCCCCCGGGCCCGGCGGCGTCGCACGGGACCGCCCGCTCCCCCGCGCCGGGCGGTCCCACCCCACCGATCACGCCGCGTTCTTCGAGATCTTGGACAGTTTCCGTTAACTGCTGACGGAAACTGTCCAAGATTTCGGCAGTTGGGGCAGCGGGTGGTCAAGAAGGGGAGAAGGGTGACGGAGTTGGGGCGCTCGGGGCGACGGGGCGGACGGCGGGGGTGATGCCACAAACGATTCAGCTCGAAAGGACGGCAACACCATGTCCCGGCCCACCCTGGACGACCGAGCGCCGACGCCCCGTCGACCGCACCTGCCGCTGCGCCCGCTCTGGCTCTGCCGGTTCTGCACGACGCGGCGGAAGACCTGTACCGGCTCAACCCGGACGACGGCCCGGACCCGGCGGCGCTCTTCACCCGCTTTCTCGGTTGGGCGGCACCACGCGGTGTGCGCGCCGCGCAGGTCAGGGGTGGGTCATCCGGAGCAGGTCCAGCGTCTCGTCCAACTGGGTCTCGGTGAGCTTGCCCGAGTCGACGTGCCCCCGGGAGATCACCACCTCGCGGATCGAGGTCTGCTTGGCCAGCGCCTCCTTGGCGATCGACGCGGCCTCGTCGTACCCCAGGTAGCGGTTGAGCGGGGTGACGATCGACGGCGAGCCCTCGGCGTACGCCAGGCAGACCTCAGCGTCCGCGACCAGGCCGACCACCAGCCGGTCGGCGAAGAGCCGGCTCACCGCGGACAGCAACCGGATCGACTCCAACAGGTTGCGGCCCATCACGGGGAGCATCACGTTCAGCTCGAAGTCGCCCTGCGAGCCGGCGAAGCTCACCGTCGCGTCGTTGCCGATCACCTGGGCACAGACCTGCCGCATCGCCTCCGCGACGACCGGGTTGACCTTGCCGGGCATGATCGACGAACCCGGCTGGAGGTCGGGGATGCGCAGCTCACGGAGGCCGGCGCGAGGGCCGGAACCCATCCACCGGATGTCGTTGGCGATCTTGTAGAGGCCGACGGCCAGGGTTCGCAGCTGCCCCGAGGTCTCCACTAGGGCGTCGCGGGCGCCCTGCGCCTCGAAGTGGTTACGCGCCTCGGACAACGGCAACCCGGTCGACTCACGCAGTTTGCCGATCACCGCGGCGGCGAAGCCCAGCGGGGTGTTGATCCCGGTGCCCACGGCGGTGCCACCCAGGGGCAGCTCGGCCAGTCGGGGAAGCGAGCCCTCCAGCCGTTCGACGCCGTAGCGGACCTGGGCGGCGTACCCCCCGAACTCCTGGCCCAGCGTGACCGGCGTGGCGTCCATCAGGTGCGTGCGACCGGCCTTGACCACCGTCTCGAACTCCGCAGCCTTGGCCTCCAAGGCGGCGGCGAGGTGGTTCAGCGACGGCAGCAGGTCCTCCACGATGAACTGCGTGGCGGCCAGGTGGATCGAGGACGGGAAGACGTCGTTGCTGGACTGGGAGGCGTTGACGTGGTCGTTCGGGTGCACCGGCGAGCCCAGCTCACGGCTGGCCAGGGTGGCGATCACCTCGTTGGTGTTCATGTTCGACGACGTCCCCGAGCCGGTCTGGAACACGTCGACCGGGAACTGGTCGTCGTAGCCACCGTCCGCGACGTGCGCGGCGGCGGCGGTGATCGCGGCGGCCACGTTCGCGTCGATCACGCCGAGCTCACCGTTGACAGCGGCCGCCGCGCCCTTGATCTGCGCGAGGGCCTTGATCTGGGCCGGCTCGATGCCCCGGCCAGAGATCGGGAAGTTCTGCACCGCGCGCTGGGTCTGCGCCCGCCACAGCGCCTCGGCGGGCACCTCCACCTCGCCCATCGAGTCACGTTCGATGCGGTAACCGGTCGCCTCTGGAGTCGTCACGCGTACCATCCTGCCGCGCCCGTCGCCGAACCGCAGATGATCCGTCAGCCCAACTCGGCCAGCAGCCGTTCGGCCTCGTGCTGGTCCGGCGACTCGATCTGCCGGAACAGGGCCAGGGCCCGGCCCAGGTGCTCACGCGCGCCGGCCGGATCGGTCGACGCCAGGCAGCGCGCGACGCCCTCCAAGGCTCGGGCCCTCTCGTAACGCGTACTCAGCCTGGTGGTGTCGGCCAGGACGCGGCGGTAGAGGTCCAGCGCGCTGGTTGTGTCCCCCTGGTCCAGGATCGCTCGGGCCAGCAGATTGCGCGAGCCGCACTGGGCAGCGCGGTCCCCCACCTCGGTCATTGCCACGAGCGCCGCCCGGTGCAGATCGGCAGCGCATTCCGGGCGGCCGGCCTCCCGTTCCATCATCCCGATCTCGTTCAACACCTCGCCCTCACCGAACCGGGCGCCCACCTGACGCTTGACGCGTAACGCCACCCTCAGCAGCCGGCTCGCCGGGCCCACGTCGCCCATCCGGTGCCGGATCATCCCGAGGTGCCCGAGCGCGTTGCCGAGCCGGCGCAGGTCGCCGACCTCGCGGGCGATCCCCAGGTGTCGCCGGGCGGTGCGCAGCGCCTCGTCGGCTCGGCCCCACAGCAGCAGGGTCATCGTCAGGTTGTTGAGTTCGTTCGCCAGCGCGGACATGTCGCGCATCCGCGTCGCCAGCGCCCGGGCGGCGTCGTAACACTCCCGGGCCTTGCGGAACTGGAAGTTGACGGCGTACGAGGTGCCCAGGTTGCCCAGCGTGTTGCGGTACTCGCGGCGCAGGCCGAGCCTGCCGAAGATGTCGAGCGCCCGCTCCATCAACCGGACCGACTCCGGAAAATCCCCCAGCCGGTAGTAGGCCGAGGCGAGATAGTTGAGCATCGTCGCCACGGCGCTGTCGTCCCCCAGCTTCTCGGCGGCGCGCAGGCCAGCGGAGTGCGTCTCGATCAACTCGTCCAGGCGACCGCCCTCGAACTGGGCGTGCCAGCAGGCCCTCGCCAACTGCCAGCAGTAGCGGAGAAACCCCTCCGTCTCCGCCAGCCGGACCAGGGCGGTCCACAGGGCAAGGTTCTCGTCGAGCCAGGCGTGCCCCTGCTCGGCGACGACCGCGACCAGGTCGGGGCGGATCGGTGCCGCCGCCACGATCAGCGAATGGGCCGAGGAGGGCTCCCTCGTACGCGCGATCGTCGCGGCCACGTGCAGGTGGTGGTTGAGCAGGCGTTCGATGCCGTCCCGCCGCTCGACCGTCCGCTCCGGCTCGGCCACCAGGGTCCGCGCGTACTCGCGGACCAGGTCGTGCAGCCGGTACCGGCCGAGCTCCGCCTCCTCGACCAGGTGCGCGTCGACCAACTCGTCCAGCAGGTCCTGCGCATCGGTCAACGGCAACTCGGCGAGGACGGCGGCGACCGAGTTGTCGAACCGTACCCCCGGGTGCAGACCCAGCAGGCGGAACGCACGCTGCGCCGCCGGCGACACCTGGGCGTACGACAGGGCGAACGCGCGCCCCACAGACCGTTCGCCCGCTTCGAACTCGGCCAACGGATCACGTCGGGTGCTCAGCCGCTCGGCCAGGTCGGCGATGCGCCAACGGGGCCGGTGCGCCAGCCGGGCACCCGCCAGCCGAATGGCGAGTGGTAGGTGCCCGCAGCGGCGGACGACCTCGGCGGCCGCGTCCGGCTCGGCCGCCACCCGGCCCACACCGACCACGTGCCCCAGCAGCTCGACGGCCTCGTCGGTGTCGAGCACGGGCAGCGACGACGGCCGTCCCTCGTCCACACCGACCAGTCGGCGCCGGCTGGTGATCAGGATCAGGCACTGCGAGCCGTTGGGTAGCAGCGGGATCACCTGGTCGGCGGTCGCCGCGTTGTCCAGCAACAGCAACACACGGCGGCCCGCCAGCTCGCTGCGCCAGAGCGCCAACCGGTCGTCCTGGGCTGTCGGCATCCGCTCGGCGGGCACCCCGAGCTGCCGCAGCAGCGTCGCTACCGCGGCGCTCGGTGTCAACGGGGTTCGCTCGCTGTGCCCGTGCAGGTCGATGTAGAGCTGCGCGTCCGGATAGTCGGCGGCGAGGGCCGTGGCGACGTGTACCGCCAGAGTCGTCTTCCCGCTGCCGGCCATTCCGTCGATCAGCTGGATGCGCGCGCCGGCCTCCACGTCCTTGATCAGGCGGGTCAGGGTCTGTTGCCGGCCGGTGAAGTCGCCGATCGCCCTGGGCAGTGCGCGGACCGACGGGACCGGCCGAGTCTCCCGACCGGTCAGTGCCAGGTCACCGGCGAGCACCCGCTGGTGCAGCTCCTGCAACTCGGCGCCCGGTTCGATGCCCAGCTCGTCGGCGTAGAACCGCCGGCCCTCCCGGTAGACGGCGAGCGCGTCGGCCTGCCGTCCGACCGCCGACAGTGCCAGCATGAGCTGGCCTCGCAGGCGCTCCCGCAACGGATGCCGGTCGACGCACTCGGTCAACTCCTCGATCAGCTCGGTGGCCTGACCGAGGCGCAGCTCGACGTCGACGCACTCCTCCAACGCGGTGAGGCGCTGCTCGTCCAACGCCTGTGCGCGACGACGGACGCTGCTGCTCGGGATGCCGCCGAGCGCCGGCCCTCGCCACTGCGCCAGTGCGGCGCGGAACTCCGTACGCGCCTCGACCAGGCGACCGGCCGCGACGGAGGTGCGGGCCGCCTCGACGCCCCGGGCGAAGACCTCGGCGTCCAGGTCGTCCGGCGCGCTACGCACGCCGTACCCCGCCGGGTCGGTGATGATGAGGTCCGACGCCAGCCCCAGCTCGACGAACCGGCGGCGCAACCGTGAGACGCAGGTCTGCAACTGGGCCCGGGCGGTGGCCGGGGGATTGTCCTCCCAGACCGCGTCCACCAGATCATCGACGGGCACCAGCCGGCCGGAGCGCAGCAGCAGCATGGCGAGCACGATCCGGTCGCGACCCGCGGTGACAGTGGACTCGCCACCGCCGACCCGCAGGGGCCCCAGGATCCCGAACCGCATCTGCTCCCCCGCATCACCGCCGCAACCTCCAGCAGAGTAGTCCGGCGGTCACAGATCGCCGGAGTCAGGCGATAGTGATCTGAGAGCGGATCGACAGCGGTGCGCAGAAGACTCACCGTGAGTTGTCGGTGACGACATCCGACGGGGGCGGTGCGCCCGTCCCACCCCAGCGGGGTGGGCGTACCGATGTCGGTAGTGCACGGACGACAGAGGGGCGCCGGGCGAGTTCGCCCGGCGCCCCTTCGCGTCCGTGTCGGTCAGCGGCGGCCGATGGTGAGCACCGGCTTGGTGACCTCGGCGAAGAAGTCGTTGCCCTTGTCGTCGACCACGATGAAGGCCGGGAAGTCCTCCACCTCGATCTTCCAGACCGCCTCCATGCCCAGCTCCGCGTATTCGAGGACCTCGACGTGCTTGATGCAGTCCTGGGCGAGGCGGGCGGCGGGGCCACCGATCGAGCCGAGGTAGAACCCGCCGTGCTGCTGGCAGGAGCGGGTCACCTGACCGGAGCGGTTGCCCTTGGCCAGCATCACCTGGGAGCCACCGGCGGCCTGGAACTTCTCCACGTAGGCGTCCATCCGGCCGGCGGTGGTCGGGCCGAAGGAGCCGGAAGCGTACCCCTCGGGGGTCTTCGCCGGACCGGCGTAGTAGACCGCGTGGTCGCGCAGGTACTGCGGCATCGGCTCGCCGGCGTCCAACCGCTCCGCGATCTTGGCGTGGGCGATGTCGCGGGCCACCACGAGCGGGCCGGACAGTGACAGCCGGGTCTTCACCGGGTACTTGGACAGCTCGGCGCGGATCTCGTCCATCGGCCGGTTGAGATCGACCCGGACGACCATCTCGGCGTCCAGCGAGTCGTCGGTGACGTCGGGCAGGAACCGCGCCGGGTCGGTTTCGAGGCGCTCCAGCCACACACCCGACGGGGTGATCTTGGCGACCGCCTGCCGGTCCGCCGAACAGGAGACGGCGATCGCCACCGGGCAGGACGCGCCGTGCCGGGGCAGCCGGACCACCCGCACGTCGTGGCAGAAGTACCGGCCGCCGAACTGCGCGCCGATGCCGAAGTTGCGGGTCAGCTCCAGCACCTCCGCCTCCAGCTCCAGGTCACGGAAGCCGTGCGCGCTCATCGAGCCGGAGGTGGGCAGCGCGTCGAGGTACTTGGCGCTGGCGTACTTCGCGGTCTTCAGGGCGTACTCGGCGGAGGTGCCGCCGATGACGATGGCCAGGTGGTACGGCGGGCAGGCGGCGGTGCCGATCAGCCGCAGCTTCTCCTCCAGGAACTGCATCATCCGCGTCGGGTTGAGCAGTGCCTTGGTCTCCTGGTAGAGGTACGACTTGTTGGCCGAGCCGCCGCCCTTGGCCATGAACAGGAACTTGTACGCGTCCGGGTGCCCGTCCGGGTCCTCCGCGTACAGCTCCACCTGGGCCGGAAGGTTGCTGCCGGTGTTCCGCTCGTCCCACATCGTGAGCGGGGCGAGTTGGGAGTAGCGCAGGTTGAGCCTGGTGTACGCCTGGTAGACGCCCCGGGAGATGGCTTCGGCGTCGGCCCCGTCGGTCAGCACGTGCCGGCCACGTTTGCCCATCACGATCGCGGTGCCGGTGTCCTGGCACATCGGCAACACCCCACCGGCGGCGATGTTGGCGTTGCGGAGCAGGTCCAACGCGACGAACCGGTCGTTCGGCGAGGCCGCCGGGTCGTCGATGATCGCCCGGAGCTGGGCCAGGTGCGCGGGGCGCAGGAAGTGCGCGATGTCGTGCATCGCCTCGGCGGTCAGCGCGGTGAGCGCAGCCGGCTCCACGGTCAGGAACCGGCGGCCTCCCGGGCCGTGTACGACGTCCACACCCTCGTCGGTGACCAGGCGATAGTCCGTCTGGTCCGGGCCGGTCGGCAGCAGAGGGGCGTACGAGAATGCGGCGGCACTGCTCATGAGCGGCAAGCCTAGGGCAGACCGGTCGATCACTCCCACCCGCCGGGCGCGTCCTGGGACGCCGCTCTCATCCGCCGCGTGTCGGGCGCCCAGCCGTCGCGCCGAGGAGCAGGTGAATCCCCGCTCAGCCGTCCTTGCCCGGCTCCGGGCACAGCTCACCCTTCGGCCCGCAGTCGCCGTTGTTCGACCCGCCGGGCCCGGGGCCACCCGGGCGGGGGTTCCCACCGTCGCCGGGCGGGCGGGCGGGCGAACCCCCGGTCGCGCCGAACCGGACGTAGCCGATCTCCCGGCCCTCCCCGACGATCATGCCCTGCGAGCCGACCGCGAGGGCGTTCGCCGAGGTGCGCAGGGCGGCCAGTTCCCGGCCGCTGCGCGGGTCCACGGCGACCAGCCGGGACGGCTTCTCGTCGGCGACCACCGCCGCGTACGGGGTGAGCGCGGCACCGGCCTTGCCACCGGCGGGGCGCGTCCAGAGCACCTTGTCGGTGCCCAGCTCACGGGCGATCACCGAGCGTTTGTCGGCAGCCCGGAACACCGCCACGCGGTCGTCCACGGCGATCAACCTGGTGCCCGACTCACCGACCCAGAGCAGCCGCCCGTCGTACCCGTCGATGACCGCTTCGCGGCCGTCCGGGCCCACCCCGATCAGCACGTTCCGCGCGCCCTGCGGGTCCTCCCGCTGGACGCAGCCGGCGGAGTCGGCGGTCCGCAGGTTGACCCCGGCCCGCTGCCAGGCCTCCTGACCGGTCGCCGGATCCCGGGCGGAGATGGCGAAGTAGCAGGCGCCGTCCTGCGAGCGGGCCGCGATCCGCAGCATCCGGCCGCCGACCACCGACAGCCGCTCGTCGCGGGCGGGCTCGACGTTCTGCAACACCCGGCCGGTGGCGGTGTCGACCACGTGCACCCGTCCGTCCACCGGGAAGCCGAGCAGCGGCGGCGCGGCCTCCGCCCCGGCCACCCCGTCGTCGATTCGGGTGGAGGTGAGCCGGCGGGTGCCGCGCAGGCCGGGGTTGTCGGCGAGCAGGCCGCTGTGCACCCCGGGCAGGAACGCCGTCCAGAGTGGCGCGGTGCCGCGCGGGTCCCAGGCGCTCAGGGTGCAGTCGGTCGCGGCGGTGCAGCGGGCGTCGAGAAGCAGGTTGCGGTACGTCCACACGGCCACCGCGTCGTCGTCGCGTCGCCGGGTCGCGCCGGTGGCCGGATCGAGCAGCTCGTACCCCTTGACAAGCAGTTTGCCCACGGCGACGACGGCGTCCCGGTCACCGCCGGCCACCGCCGACCAGTCCGCCTTGCGTTCCCAGAGTTGGGTGCCGGTGGCCAGGCTGCGGGCCTCGACCCGGGTGCGCTGCTCGACCACGACGGCGTCGCCGGCGATCGTCACGCTGCGCGGAGTGCCGCCGACCCGTTGCTGCCACACCACGTCGGGCTCGGAGATGGGCTCGCTGCGGTCCACCCACTCCCACAGGCCGGGGAAGGGGTTCCACACGCCGGTCGCGGCGAGGGCGACGACCACGGCGACGCCGAGCAGCAGCCCGACGCGCACGCTCCCCTTCGCCACCCGCACACCGTAGCCACGATCGCGGATCTTCCGTACGCCCGCGCCGCCGTGTCGCCACGCTTTCTGGGCACACAGGTGTTAGGGCCTGTGTCCTAAAGCGGCCTTCCCTCGGCCCGAACGGCGCTGCGCACCAGCGGCAGCGTGCGGTAGGGGATCTGCTCGGCCAGCGCGATGATCGTCGACGCGCGGGTGATGCCGGCGGACGAGACGATCTGGTCGATGACCCGTTGCAGGTCGGTGTTGGAGCGGGCCACGATCCGGCAGAGCAGGTCGCTGGAGCCGGTGATGGTGTGCGCCTCCAGCACCTCGGGGATCGCGGCGAGGTGGGCGGTGACGGGGTCGTGGCCGTGCCGCTGGCTGATTTCGAGGGTGACGAAGCTGGTCACGCCGAACCCGATCGCGGCCGGTGCGATCTCGGGGCCGAACCCCTCGATGACCCGCCGCTCCACCAGTTTGTCCAGCCGGGCCTGCACGGTGCCGCGGGCCACCCCGAGCCGCCGGGAACACTCCAACACCCCGATCCGCGGCTCCTCGGCGAGCAGTTCGATCAAGCGCACGTCGAGCGCGTCGAGCTGTACATTCTGCTCACCATTCATGGGTGCAGACCATACCGAATGCGCAACCTGACCAGCATTTCCGTCGACAGTTGCCCACCTGATGCCGGGCCAGCGATCCTCGCCACAAGAACCGACAAGGGCGGCCCACGAGGCCGGCCGGTACGCGAGGGAGCCCACCATGACCCAGGCGATCGACCGACCCCAGTCGACCGAGGACGTCGACGTCGACCGGCTCGTCGGCGCTGTCGACCACGACATCAGCCACGACCCGTTCCCGGTCCGGGGTCTCGACCACGTGCACTTCCTGGTCGGCAACGCCAAGCAGGCCGCCCATTACTACTCCACCGCGTTCGGCATGACCTGCGTGGCGTACCGCGGCCCCGAGCAGGGCTACCGCGACCACGCCCAGTACGTGCTGACCAGCGGGTCGGCCCGCTTCGTGCTGACCGGCGCGGTGCGCCCGGACGCCGACGGCACCGAGCACGTGGCGAAGCACAGCGACGGGGTCAGCGACATCGCGCTGGAGGTCCCGGACGTGGACGCCGCGTACGCGCACGCCATCGCCCAGGGCGCTGCCAGCGTCGTCGAGCCCCACGAGGTGACCGACGAGCACGGCACGGTCCGGATGGCCGCCATCGCCGCGTACGGCGACACCCGGCACACCCTGGTCGACCGGTCCCGCTACACCGGGCCGTTCCTGCCCGGCTTCGTGGCCCGGGGCCCGATCGTGGACCGGCAGCCGATGATCGACGCCGGCATCCAGCCGAAGCGCTTCTTCCAGGCCGTCGACCACGTGGTCGGCAACGTGGAGCTGGGCCGGATGGACGAGTGGGTCGAGTTCTACAAGCGGGTGATGGGCTTCTCCAACATGGCGGAGTTCGTCGGCGACGACATCGCCACCGACTACTCGGCGCTGATGAGCAAGGTCGTCGCGAACGGCACCCGCAAGGTGAAGTTCCCGCTCAACGAGCCGGCGATCGCCCGCAAGAAGTCGCAGATCGACGAGTACCTGGAGTTTTATCGGGGCCCGGGCGCGCAGCACATCGCCGTCGCCACCAACGACATCCTGGCCAGCGTCGACGCGATGCGAGCGGCCGGCGTGGAGTTCCTGGACACCCCGGACTCGTACTACGACGACCCGGAGCTGCGCGAGCGCATCGGCAAGGTCCGGGTGCCGATCGAGGAGCTGAAGACCCGCAAGATCCTGGTCGACCGGGACGAGGACGGCTACCTGCTCCAGATCTTCACCAAGCCGGTGCAGGACCGCCCGACGGTCTTCTTCGAGCTGATCGAGCGGCACGGCTCGCTGGGCTTCGGCAAGGGCAACTTCAAGGCGCTGTTCCAGGCGATCGAGCGCGAGCAGGAAGCCCGCGGCAACCTGTAACACTTGCGAGCGTGACGCAGCCTCCGTCGTACCCGACGCCGCCGGCCGGTGGGCCCCAGCCCGCCGCCGGCGGCGTCGCGCCGCCGCCCGGACCACACCCCCAGGGGTACGCCGCGCCGCCGCAGTACGCCCCACCCGGGTACGCCCCACCGCAGTGGTACGCCGGGCCACCCGGCCCGCCTCCACCTCCGCCGCTGAGCCCGAGCGGTCAGCCGCTGGCCGGCTTCGGTGACCGGTTCCTGGCCTGGCTGATCGACACGGCGTTGGCGACTGCCGTCCTGTTGGTGCTGTACATGCCGGTCTTCGTCGTCCTCTGGTGGCGGATGTTCAGCGAGCTGAGCCGGACCAACCCGGACGACACCCTCATGGAGCCCGACCCGGGCACCTTCTTCGTCGAGTTCTTCCTGCCGCTCCTGCTGCTCCAGCTCGTGCTCTTCGTGCTGATGCTCGGGCTCTACTGGCTCTACCACGTGGAGTACCTCAAGCGCGGCGGCCAGACGCTCGGCAAGAAGCTCATGAAGCTGCGCGTGGTGCCGCTCGACCCGTCCCGGACGCTGGACCGGGGGATGGCCGGCCGGCGGTGGCTGGTGCAGTACCTGGCCGCGTCACTGGTTCCGGGGTTCAGCTACGCCGACGGTCTGTGGCAGCTCTGGGACAAGCCGTGGCAGCAGTGCCTCCACGACAAGTTCGCCGGAACCGTCGTCGTTAAGGTGTCCACGTGAGCGAGCGCAGCGAGCGAACCAGCAGGCTCAGTAGCGTGGCGCCTCGCGCCGTCGCGCAGCGAAGCGGAGCGACGGCGTGAGCGTGCAACCCGGCTGGTACGTCGACCCCGCCGACACCGAGACCCGACGCTACTGGGACGGCGAGGGTTGGCTCGGCGCGCCCATTCCCGTCGACGCCACACCGCCGGACGGTCCTCCGCAGGTCGAGCCGGTCGAGCCGGTCACCCCGGCAGCGACTCCGACCTCCGGCCCGGCGGCCCCCGGCTCCGAAGCCGTCGCGCCGGGCGGGCCGCACCAGGGCCCACCACCCGGGTACGGCCCACAGTCGGGCTACGGCCCACCACCGGGGCCAGGCCCGGGATGGGGTCCGCAGGGCGGACCGCCGGGATGGGGTCCGCAGGGCGGCCCACCTGGTTGGGTGCCGCAGGGCGGCCCACCTGGTTGGGTGCCGCCGGCTGGTCAGCCCGGCTGGCCCGGGCGACCGCCCGAGCCGAGGCCGCATGGCCACCGGCTCGCCGGCTACGGTCGCCGACTCACCGCCCGGCTGATCGACTTCGGCCTCATTCTCGCGCTGAACGTGCTGGTCAACGGCTGGTTCATCTGGCGCTGGGCGCAGGAGTGGGCACCGTACTGGCAGGAGTTCGCCCGGCGCGTCGCGAACCGCGACAGGTCCGCCGAGGGCATGCCGATCCCCGGTGAGCAGGCGGGATCGCTGCTTGTGGTGATCCTGCTGATCGCCACCGCGCTGTGGCTGGCGTACGAGGTGCCCTCCATGGCCTCCGGTGGGCAGACCTTCGGCAAGCGGGTGATGCGGATCCGAGCGGTGCCGATGGCCGCCGACGAGCCGCTGGGCGTCGGCCGGGCACTGAGCCGGTGGAGCACGCTGGGCCTGCCGACGCTGCTCTGGTACTGCGCCGGGATCGGCCTGGTGCTGCAACTGGTCGACTCCCTCTCTCCACTCTTCGACCACCCCCTGCGTCAGGCGCTGCACGACAAGCGCGCGCAGACGGTGGTCGTCGAGGTTCCCTACCGCCCCGGTCCCACCCCCTCGGACGACCGCAACCAGCCCTCGGGAGACACTCCATGACCGACTCCGGACGTCACCAGCCGGCCCTGCGGCTGACCCGCGCCGACCTGGAAGCGTTGCCCAACTACGTGCCTGGGCGCAGCCCCGCCGACCTGGCTCGCGAGTTGGGCCTTCCGGAGGCCGTCAAGCTGGCCAGCAACGAGGTTCCGTACGGGCCGCTGCCGGGTGTGGTGGAGGCGGTCACCGAGGCGATCACGGCCTCGCACCGCTACCCGGACATGGGCGTGGTCGCGCTGCGGGAGGCGCTGGCCGAGCGGTACGGCATGGACGCCGACCGGATCGCCACCGGCTGCGGGTCGGTGGCGCTCGCCGAGCACCTGGTCCGGGCGACCTGCCTGCCCGGGGACGAGGTGCTCTACTCGTGGCGCTCCTTCGAGGCGTACCCGATCATCGCGGCGACCAGCGGCGCGACGAGCGTGCGGGTGCCCAACGACGCCGGGCACGGGCACGACCTGACGGCAATGGCCGCGGCCGTGACCGACCGCACCCGGATGATCCTGGTCTGCAACCCGAACAACCCCACGGGCACCGCGGTACGCCGGGCGGAACTGGACGCGTTCCTCGACGCGGTGCCGGACGACGTGCTGGTGGTGATCGACGAGGCGTACCGGGAGTTCGTCACCGACGCGGAGGTGCCGGACGGGCTCGACTACGTGGACCGGCCGAACGTGGCGGTGCTGCGCACCCTGTCGAAGGCGTGGGGGCTGGCGGGGCTGCGGATCGGCTGGTTGGTTGCCCAGCCGGTGGTGGCTGCCGCGATCCGCAAGGTGACCACCCCGTTCTCCACCAGCACGGCCGCCCAGGCCGGGGCGCTCGCCGCGTTGACCCAGGCAGCCGAGATGGAGCGCCGGTGTGCCCTGGTCATCGCCGAGCGGGACCGGGTCACCGAGGCGCTGCGCAAGTTCCTGCCCGACGTGCCGACGAGCCAGGCCAACTTCGTCTGGCTGCCGCTGACCGACCGTTCGGTGGCGTTCGGTAAGGCGTGCGAGGCGCGGGGCGTGATCGTGCGGCCGTTCGTCGGCGACGGCGTCCGGGTCACCATCGGCACCCCGGCGGAGAACGACGCTTTCCTGGCGGCTGCGGAGGCGGCGCTCGGCTGAGCGTGTTCGGCCCGGCCCGCCACAGTGGGCGGGCCGGGCGACCGGACCCGTGGACCGTCGTGCTCGCCGCTGCTCAGCCCAGCCGCGCGGCCCGCAGTGGCGTCTGCCGGCGGCGGCGTGCCACGACCAGCAGACCGGCCAGGAGCAGCAGGCCGACGGCGAGCGAACCACCGACGATCATCGACAGGTCGTCGAGTCCGAAGGTGCTGGCCGGCTCGCCCGGGTCCGGGAAGGTGATCGTGGCGCTCGCGGTCTCCTTGACCAACCCACTGGTCAGGGTGAGGTCCGCACGCCACGGCCCGTTGGGCAGTTTCGGGGGTAGGGCGACGGTGACCGACCCGGACTGCGCCGGGCCGAGAGTGGTCCCGTCGACCACCTCGAACGGGCCCGCCCGGACGCCCGCCGGCCCCTCGGCCAACGAGAGCGCGCCGGTCAGGTCCAACGCCCGGCCGCCGGTGTTGCGCACCGCGACGGCCAGGGTGGCCTGCCCCTCGACGGTCCGCCCCGCGGTGAAGTCGCCGATGGCGAAACTGGACGGCGGCTCACCGCCGGCGCCGATGGCGAGGTAGACACGGATGCCCACCCGGTGCACCTGGGTGACGTTGCCGCCGTCCTTCGGGCCGGACGTGACCGCGGCCCAGATCACCGCGTACCGTTCGCCGGCCGACGCCTTCTCCGGGACCCGGATCGTCGCCGTCAGCTCCGACTCCTCGCCGGGCCCGAGGGCGACTGTGGAGCGGTCCAGCGACGTCCAGGAGACCAGCTCGTTGGCGTGGCGGCCCTCACCGAACCGGAACTGCCCGCCGTCGACTGTGGCGGATGCCGGGTACAGCTCCAGGCGGTACCGGCTGTCGGAGCGGTTGACCACCTTGAGCTGGCGGCTGATCGTGCTGCCGGGTGCGAGGTGGTCGATGATGTAGGTGTGGGCACGCGGGTCCGCCCGCCGGTCGACCGGTGCTTCGAGCAGCTGGATGCCGAGCCTGTCCCGCTCCGGACCGGGCGCGGCTGCCCCGGCGGGTGCCGGGGCAGCCGGGGTGGCGGCGAGCAGCGCGGCCAGCGCCGCCACCGCCAGACGAAGCCCGAACCGGTCAGGCCACCGAATGTGTCACCGTCCCGGTGTAGAGGCCGACGACGGCCGACGCGGGGATGTTGACGTTCAGCGTCGGCGACCAGGCGACGCTGTTGATGCCGGTGCCGCCGGTGTGGGTGAAGGCGACGATCGGGTTGACGGTGTCCAACGGCTCGGCGTTGGCCGAGGTCAGCTGGCCGGGCGTGAAGGTGCCGTTGCCCTCCTCCTCCGCGCCCGGGCCGGACCAGTAGTCGACCTGGCTGGCCAGGATCCGCTCGCTGGGGCTGCCGCCGCCGGTCTCGAAGTGGGTCGAGGTGACGGTGGCTGTCCACGACGCGTCCGGGGCGCCGCGCTGGTCGGTCACCCGTACGGTGCCGATCGAGCCGCTGAGCACCGTGCCGGGCAGTCCACTGCCGAGGCTGGCCGTCTCGGGGGCGGTGATGTCGAGGCCGGCACCGACCACGTTGAACGTGACGACGGTGCTGTCGGTGGGCGCGGCGACCGCGGGGGTGGTCAGCGCGAGGCCCGCCCCGACGGCTACGGCGGCGCAGGCCACCACACGAAGAGAGCGCATAGACTTCCTCACTTCCAGTTCGGTAACGCCGGGTGTTGGCGGCGGCACGTCAGCCACACACCCATTTTTATGGGTTTTTGTCCGCATTGTGCGCTTTCGCGCCTTCTGTACCTCTTACGCGACCGAGTGCACGATCGTCGCCTGGTACTCCCCCGTGACCAGGGACGGATCGAGCGTCACGGTGAGGCTCGGACTCCACATCACCTCGTTCGGGCCGGTGCCCCCGGTCCAGCGCGCGGCGATCTGCGAGGTGCCCAAAGCCGCGCCAGGCTGCGGCAGGAACGTCCCGGTGCCGATGGTCTGCGTGGCCGGGCCCGAGGAGTAGGTCACCGAGGCGCCCGGCACCACCCCACCGCCGCCCGTGAAGCTGGTGATCGAGACAGTCGCCGTCCAACTACCGGACTGCGCGCCGCGGTCGTCGGTGACCACGACCGGGCCGAGCACCCCGTTGGCAGTCGGGGCACCCACCCGGACCGTGGGCAGAACCGCGGCCTCCGGCGCGCTGATCGAGAGGCCGGAACCCGCCGCCGGACTGACCACCACCGTGACCCGGCCCGTCGCCCGACCGTCGCCCGGGTCGCGGACCGTGTACTCGAAGCTGTCCTCGCCGGCGAAGCCCGCCCCCGCGGTGTACGTGCACCCCGCGGTGTCGCACACGAAGCTGCCGTTGCCCGTGCCGCCGGTCGCCGGCACGACGGAGAGCGGGTCGCCGTCCACATCGGTGTCGTTGGCCAGCACCGCCACGGTCACCGGTGCCGCGCCCGCCGTGGTCGCGCGATCGGCCACCGCCACCGGCGGGTCGTTGACGGCGGCGACGGTGATGGTGCCGGCCGCCGAGGCGGACCGTCCGGACGGGTCGGAGACGGTGTAGCTGAAGCTCACCGATCCGTTGACGTTCGGTGCCGGGACGTAGGTGCAGGCACCGGAGGGCGCACAGGTCAGCGTTCCCTGCGCCGACGGCGTCGACGTGACGGTGAAGGTGACCTCGTCCCCGTCCGGCTCCACCACGTAGTCGCGCAGGGTGAAGGTGAGTGCGGTGTCCTCGGCCGTACCGACCTGGACCGCCTGCGCCTGCGGGCTGTCGTTGATGTCGGTCCGGGTGGGATCCCCCACCCCGGCCGCCGACGGGTCGTCGGTGAGATCCGTGTAGATGGTGCTCGACGTCGGTGACCCGTAGCTGATGCTCGCCTGATTGGCCACCGTCACACCGGGTGCCGGCGAGTCCACTACCCGCGCACGGAAGCGCACCGTGTTCACCGCCCCCGTGACCAGCGTGCCGCCGGCCGCCGCCGTCGCGCCGGTGCCCAGGTTGACCACCACCCGGTTGCTGGCCGCGACGTAACCGGCCTGGTCGTCACCGGCAGCGTCGGTACGAGCGGCACCGTTGACGCTCAACGACCCGGGCACGTACGTGGTGGCCGCCGGGATGGCGTCGGTGAGTTGCACTGTGGTGGCGTTCTCGTTGCCGCTGGAGGTGACCGACACCGTGTACTCGAGCTGGTCGCCGGGCTCGACGCGGCTCCCGCCACCCACCCGGCCGACCGTCTTCGTGGCGATGACGTCCGGTTCCAGGATGTCGATGGCGGTGAAGAGCGCCATCGGCTCGTACGACTCACCGCCGGTGCTGAACGCCACTGTCGCGGAGGTCTGCGCGTTGCCGATCGAGCCGGCCGGCGCGGCCAGGTAGTCGATGTCGAAGCCGAGTTGGTTGACATAGTTCGGGTTCTTCGCTGTCACCCGGGAGCCGAGCCGGGTGATCGAACTGTTGAAGAAGTTCGTCGCCGGGTTCAGCGCGTCGTTCAACGCGACCCCGTTGAACGAGATGCCGTCGCCGGTCAGCCCGGCGTCCCCCTCCGAGGCGATCGCCCCGATGCGCGCCGTCACAGCACCCGCACTGGGGGTGCGGAAACCGGAGATGGTGGTGGTCACCCGGGAGTCGGCCGCGGCGGAGCTGATCTCGGCGTACCCGTCGAAAACCGCCAGGTTGCGGAGCGGCTGGGCGGGGTCGCGGATCGCCACGACCAGGGCCCACCCACCGCGCGCGTTCGCGCCCAACGTGGTGGTCAGGCCGCCCACCGTGTAGCTCCCACTGCCGGTGACGAGCGCTGTCACTTCGGCGAACGCGGAGTACGCGACGCCACCGTTGGTGGCCACCCGGCCTGTGCTGACCTGACCCTGGAGGGTGGTGTAGAGCTGCCCGGGAGCGGCGAACCGGATGCTGGCGCGTCCGGCGTCACCGCTCGCGCCGCTGCCCATCCACCAGAGACCGGCCCAGAGCACGCTGGCTCCGGTCGGCACGGTCAGTGTGGCGCTGCTGGAGTTGGTCGTCGCGGCGACGCTGTCCACATCGACGTAGCGGGCGGTGAAGTCGTTGTTGTTGGCGGTGGCGCCGGTCTGCGCGGTCGCGCACGGGCCACTCGGTGTCGAGCAGGTCACCAGGGTGTTGCCGGCGAAGATGACATCTCCGCGCTCGCTCTCCTGGAAGCGCGGGGTGAACGTGCGGACCAGCGCCGCCGAGGCCGGCTGCGCCGGCAGGGCTACCAGACCACCGAGCAGCACGAGCACTGAGGCGACCGTGGCCACCGTTCGTCGTAGAAACCGCATTGAGGCCGAGCCCTTCAGTCTGCTGTCCGCCGCCTAGCAGTCTGAAGGATGTGTGGTGCTTTTTGTCCGTTTTCAGTTAACCGGCCGACCGCCGCCGGCGCAGCAGGACCCCGCCGACCACGAGCGTCGCACCCACCAGGACCAGCATGAGCAGCGATGGCCCCACGCCGGTGACCGGGAGTTCGCCACCGTGCTGCGGCGAGCGGGTCGGCGGCTGCGGTTGAGCGGTCTCCGTCGGCTGCGCCGTCGGAGTGGGCGGCGGCTGCGTGGGAGGGGCCGTGGTCGGCGCGGGGCGCACCTCGAAGATGACTCCGGTGCCGGCGCTCGGCGCCACCACCGCCCTGCCCGACGGCTGACCGACGGCGTTCGGGGCGACCGGCGCGAGGAGCGCAGCCGCAAGGACGACGAAGACGACCAGAGCCAACCGGCCGGTGACCGGGATCGCGGAGAGTCGTCGATGCGGCATGTCAGTTACCCCCGGATCACACAGAGTGATGTTGAGGGGACCATACCGCCGAACATGAACCGGAACCGTGATTGCCGGCTCCACCGCCTCAGCTCGCCGCCAGGATCACCGGTTCGGACGACAGGAAGTACCGCTGGTCATCCGCGTCCGGGTCGACCGGCCGCCGGAGACGCTCCATCGCCACGTACCCACCCGTGGCCGTCACCGCCCCCGGCACCCAGCCGGTGCCGTCCGAACCCACGTTGAGCGCAAAGCGGGACAGCTGGGCACCCGTCACCGGGTCCAGCGTCACCAGGTCGTTCGCCTCCGTCAGGAGGTGTACCCGGCCGGGCTGTGCGGCCAGCACCCGGGCCGCGCCCAGGCCCGCGGACCGCCACAGCTCGACGCCCGTCCGCGCGGAGCGCCCCACCGCGACCCCGTCGAGGACGACGACGGCCTGCTCACCCACCAGCACGGCACCGGCCGGGTCCAGCGCGGGGGCAGCCACCGGCACGTCGGCACCCAGCAACCAACCTCGGCCGCCCGCGTCGCCCGGACCGGCGGTCCGCAGGGCCAGGCAGTCCGACTGTCCGGTACGGCAGCCGAGCGGCGTCACCACCAACTCGTCGGAGGAACCACCCGGCGGTCGCCACCGCTCGCGCACCACACCGGTCAGCGCGTCCCGGAACTCGATCGTGGTCGGCCCGGCACACCTGTCCAGACCGATCAGCTGACCGGCGGCGGTCGTCCCGACATCGCTGCGACAACTGCCGGGCAGGTCCACCCGCCACAGCTCCCGGCCGTCGCGCAGCTCGACCCCGCGCGCCTGAGCGTTTCCGCTGACCACCAGCACGGTCCGGCCGCCGGGAAGGTCGGCGAGCCGGAGCCCGCGCGGCTCCCAGACCGTGACCGCACCGGTACGCCGCACCACAGCGGACGTCGGGGTGGGCTTCGGACCGTCGGCTCTCCAGAGCACCCCACCGGTCCGGGCGTCGAGCGCGACCAGTCGGCCGTCGGACCAGCGGCTGACCACGGTGCTGCCGCTGGCCGCGATCCCGGTCAGTTCCGCCGGCCAGCGCCGGTACGACCAGTACGGGCTGGTTCGGTACCGCCCGTCGACCGGCCGGTCGGCATAGACCTGACGGTGTGCGGCGTACACCCGCAGCCTCTCGTCCACGATCAACGGGGCGACCGGAAGGCGGCCGATCACTCCGGCGGGCGGCCGGGCCGGGGCCGGGTAGTCACCCCTCGCCACCGTGCTCACCTCCGCCGGCGCGAGCACCCGGTGGACGACGACCGCGACGGCCGCGGTCGCGAGCAGCGCCGCGACCACCATCACGAGCCGTCGCCGGCCTCTCGGGAACCCCATGCCGCACCTCCGCCCGGCACCCTACCCAGCGGAACTGGCCGCACCCCGTTCAGGTCGCAGCGACGGTGGTCACGCCCGGTGCGGCCCGAACGGCGGCAGCGGTCACGACAGGCCCTGGAGTGAGCCCCGCACCGCCTCGGCCCGGTCGGCTCTCAGGCAGCTTCGAGCGAGCCGATGACGCCGGCCGCTGCCGCCAGGTCGGCGAGATCACGCCGGAGCGCCACCTCGACCGCACGCGCGGCGAGGCCACCGAGCAACAGCGCCACCACCCGGCCGTACGGGTGGGTGGGCACCGCTTCCTGGGTGACGGTGATCGCCGTGCGACCCCGGCGGCGACGCCGGACCGGACGCAGGCTCCAGGTGATCCGGTAGTCGACGCCGGCCCCGGAGGAACACAGCACCAGCCGCTGCGGAGCCAGTGCCTCCACCACCAGGAATTCCTCGCTCGACGTGCCGCCGCCCGGCTGGGCGCGCTCCTCACGCCAGGCCGTGCCGGGGCCGAACGGCCCCGGAGTGAGCACCTCGATCGGGCCCGCCGCGGTCAGCAGGGCCGCACGGCCGGGCAGGTCGGTCAGCAGACGCCAGACATCGGCAGCGTGTGCCTCGATGATTCTGGTAACCGCCACCGTCGACATGCCACCCTCCCGTGTCCCCGACGGTACGCGGAGTGAGGGCCGGGCGGGGCCCCCGGACGGAATTTCCACCATCCGGAGGCCACTCTGTCCCGATGGGACCGTTGCTCGGCACCGGGCGTCGTCGACCGGTGCCGAGGCTTTCGGTCAGCGTTCGAAGCGACCGGCTCGAATCGCGCCGATGAAGGCTGTCCACCCCGGCGGGCTGACCGCGAGTGTGGGGCCGGCCTGGTCCTTGGAGTCGCGGACCGCGACCAGACCGTGGACATCGACCAGGTTGTCCGCCACTTCCACGCAGAGCCCCTGGTCGTTGGAACGGCTACTGGTACGCCAGATCGCGCCCGCAAGATCGTGCATCGTCGTTACCTCCGTGTGCGATGGACGCCCGACCGCTGACGGCCGGGCAGCGCCCGGCCCAGATTGCGCGGCAAGGCAACAGGATCCGGACGATCAACGGATCAACCAGGGCGGGTTATCGCACGGGCTGTGCGATAACCGGTCCCGTGCACGAGACGGATGGACGGTGCCCGCTCAGACGGCCGGGCGAACCGTGCCGGTGACCTCGCCGAGGGCGATGGTGGTGCCGTCCGGACCGGGCGCGGTGGCGGTGATGGTCACCGTGTCGCCGTCGGCCAGGAAGGTGCGGGTCTCGTCGCCCACCTTGACCGGTTCCGCCCCGCCCCAGGTCAACTCCAGGAACGAGCCGACCTGCGAACGGTCCGGGCCGGAGACGGTGCCGGAGGCGTACAGGTCGCCGGTGCGCAGTGACGCGCCGTTGACGGTGAGGTGCGCCAACTGCTGCGCCGGAGTCCAGTACATGGTGGCGAACGGCGGCTCGCTGACCTGTTCGCCGTTCCACTCGACCACCAGTCGGAGGTCCAGGCCCAGGTGCGGCACGTCACGCAGGTAGTCGACGACCGGCGGGTCCTGGTCGGGGGCGGGGACGAAGGCGTCGCCGAGCGCGTCCAGCGGCGTCACCCAGGCCGACACCGAGGTGGCGAACGACTTGCCGAGGAACGGGCCGAGCGGCTGGTACTCCCAGGCCTGGATGTCCCGAGCCGACCAGTCGTTGACCAGCACCACGCCGAACACGTGGTCGGCGAAGTCGTCGACAGCGACCCGCTGACCCATCGGGCTGGGTACGCCCACCACGAAGCCCACCTCGGCCTCGATGTCGAGGCGTACCGAGGGGCCCGTGACCGGGCCGTCGGCGGAGGGGCGCTGCCCGGTCGGTCGGACCACCGGTGTGCCGGACACGACCACGGTGCCGGCCCGCCCGTGGTAGCCGATCGGCAGGTGCTTCCAGTTCGGCAGCAGCGGCGGCTGACCGGGGCGGAAGATCTGGCCGACGTTCGAGGCATGGTGCTCGGACGAGTAGAAGTCGACGTAGTCCGCCACCTCGATCGGCAGCAGCAGCTCCACGTCCGCCACGGGCACCAGCAGCGGCTCCACCGCGGCCCGGTGCGCCGGGTCGGTCAGCAGCTCGGTGATCCGCTGCCGTGTCGCCGTCCACTGCGGACGGCCCAGCGCCATGAAGTCGTTGAGGCTGGGCCGGCACAGCGTACCGGCGGCCAGCACCAGGTCGGCGGCCTCCGCCGCGGCCAGGTCGAGCACCCACGACCCGATCCGTACGCCGATCCGTGGCTGTCCCCCGTCGGTCCGGAACACCCCGTACGGCAGGTTCGTCACCCCGTACGGCGAACCGTCGGCACCGGTCACCCACGTCATGCGTCGTAGCCCCCGTTCACCAGCCCAAGCCGGATCAGATCGGTCAGTGGTTCCAGGATGCTGCACGAGCCGAAGCCGACCCACAGCGGGCGCGGCGCGTCCAGCCGCGCGCTCGCGCGCTCCAGCAGGGGCCGCGGATCGAGGACTGTCAGCAGCTCGGCGACCGTCTCCATCCGCTCGCCGTCGGCGGCGGCCAGGGCGGCGGCCAGCACGTTGGCGTATCCGTGGTGGGTGAAGCCGGTCTCCGGGTCCAGGTGCCGGATGGCCTGGTGCAGCCCGGCGGTGAGCTTGAACGGTAGGCCCCGGTCGCGGCAGGCGCAGATCACGGCGGCCAGCTCGGCCGGTGTGGGGAACAGTTCGGCGGCCAGGCCGCCGGTGCGGAACTTGGCGGCGATCGGCACCCCGTCGGCGCGGGCGGCGGCGAGCGCGTCCAGCGCGCCCATCAGCCCGAAGGTCAACGGCAGCTCGGCGTAGACGACACCGACACCCGGCATCGCATCGGTGAGCCGCAGCAGTTCGGCGATGCCGGGCAGCGGATCCTCGCCGCGCTTGGCGACCGGCACCTCGACCTGTCGGGCCGTGATGCCGTAGGGCGCCAGGAACGACAGCGCGAACGGCAGGCGGGCGATACCCGTATCGCCGATCAACCCGATCACCAGGCCCTCGCCCGGGTCGACGAGGCCGGTCAACTCGCCCGTCGCGACGGTCGAGGCGGGAAGGAGCAGCGGGCCGACCAGGTCCGCGTACCAGGCGGCGCGGTGTCGACGGTGAGCGGCGAGCGCGTCGGGGAGCGTGGCGCTGCCCGGCGGGAAGACGGCGGCGTCGTCCACCAGGCCGTCGAGGAGTGCGGGCACCTGCGTTGACACGGAACAAGAATGTACGGGACGCTACGAGGAACGGACAACAGCGTCCGATTATCGGACGCTGTTGATCGGTGAACGGAACAAATCGGGAGGCGAGATGCCGTACTACCGCAGCGTCGGCGATGTGCCGCGCAAGCGCCACACCCAGTTCCGTCAGCCCGACGGGACGCTCTACGCCGAGGAGCTGATGGGCCAGGAGGGCTTCTCCTCCGACTCGTCGCTGCTCTACCACCGGCACGCGCCCACCGCGATCCTCGCCGCCGACGAGTTCGCCCCTCCCCCGTTCACCCGAGCGCCGAACCTGCCGCTCAAGCCCCGCCACCTGCGCACCCACAAGCTGGACACCGGTGGTGCCGACCCCGTCCTCGGCCGGCAGTACCTGCTCGCCAACGACGACGTCCGCATCGGGTACGTCCTCGCCGACCGGCCCTCACCGCTGTTCCGCGACGCCACCGGAGACCACTGCCTGTACGTCGAGTCGGGCACCCTGCGGGTCGAGTCCCCCTTCGGGGCGCTGGACGCGGTGGCCGGCGACTACGTCATCATCCCCACCTCTACCATCCACCGGCTGGTGCCCACCGGCGACCAGCCCGTCCGCCTGCTCACCGTCGAGGCGTCCGGGCACATCGGCCCGCCCAAGCGCTACCTCTCCGTACGCGGCCAGTTCCTGGAGCACTCGCCCTACTGCGAGCGCGACGTCCGCGGCCCGGACGCCCCGCTGCTCGTCGACGGCGAGGAGGTGGAGGTGCTGGTCCGCCACCGCCGCGGCTGGACCCGCTACGTCTACGCCCAGCACCCGTTCGACGTCGTGGGCTGGGACGGTCACCTCTACCCGTGGGCGTTCTCCATCCACGACTTCGAACCGATCACCGGCCGCATCCACCAGCCCCCGCCGGTGCACCAGACCTTCCAGGGCCCCAACTTCGTCATCTGCTCGTTCGTGCCCCGCAAGGTCGACTACCACCCGGACGCGATCCCGGTGCCGTACAACCACCACAACGTCGACTCCGACGAGATGCTCTTCTACACCGGCGGCAACTACGAGGCCCGGCGCGGCTCCGGCATCGAACAGGGCTCGATCTCCCTGCACCCGTCCGGATTCACCCACGGCCCCCAGCCGGGCGCGGCGGAGCGTTCCATCGGTGCTGACTACTTCGACGAGCTGGCTGTCATGGTCGACACGTTCCGCCCCCTGGACCTCTGCGACGCCGCCGGCGCCTGCGAGGACGAGGGGTACGCCTGGACGTGGGCGCGTTCTGTGTAGTCGGCCTTTGGGGTTTCGCCGGAGCCCACCCGCTCTGGGCGGTCAGGCTTGATCCCGACGCGGGCGGGCTCCGGCGAAACCCCTGACCTGGTCGAGCTATCCGACGCTTGTTGATCTTTGGTGGTGCTGCCGGGGGTTAGCGGGTCGCTGTTCTGGTGAACACTGCGAACTCGGCTACCGCCGTGGCGGCGATGGCGAGCACCAGGGGCCACGGGGAGCCGACCACCGCGTACACCAGCAGCAACAGCGGCGCGGCGGCCACTGCGTAGACCGCCAGGGCCATCGCCCGGTCCGAGTGCAGCATCGCGGGCAGGACGGTCCGGGTCAGCCCCGGGAGCCGGGCCGCGAGCTTCCAGACGACGACCCCGCCGGTGAGCGCGGCGAGCACCGCCAGGACCCGGGAGAAGCCGTCGTTCGCCGCAGCCGCGACCGCGACCAGCACCGCTGCCACCAGCGACCATCCCGCGCCGTAGAGCACCAGACGGTGCAGGCCGTACGCCAGCGTCCGCGGCGAGTCGATCCGGCTCGGACTGATCGTCACCGCCTCGGCCACGTGTTCCAGAGCCTCCGACCAGCGACGCTGCTCCAGTCGCATGACACCGACGTCGTGCCCGGCCTCGGCGATGCGCGGATCGAGCCGCAGCGCCTCCCGGTAGGCCCGCTCGGCCAGGTCGAACAGGTCCAGCCGGGCGGCGACCAGGCTGAGCACCAGATGCGCCTGCGGCTCCTCGGGGGCCAGCTCGACCCCGCGCCAGGCCGCATTGAGCGCCGGCTGACCGTTGCGGGAGTCGGCCAGGATCGCCGCGGCGCTGCGCTGGGCGTACGCGTCGGCGGGGCCGAGGGCGAGAATCCGGTCGGCGGTGGCGGCCGACTCGGAGTAGCGCTCCAGGTCGGCCAACGCCATGGCCCGGACGACGAGTGGCGGCAGGGCCTCCGGTGCGGCCGCCACGGCCGTGTCGGCAGCGGTGAGCGCCTCGGCCGGGCGGTGGGCGGCCAGGTGCACCCGGGCCAGCATGGTGAGGGCTTCTGTGTCGTCCGGCTGGAGCGCCAGCCCGTAGGTCAACTCGCCGGCCGCCTCGTCGTGGCGACCGAGTTCGGCGAGGAGTTGGGCGCGCTGGACGTAGCCGTCGGCGGCGGACCGGTCGGGGGCGGGGTCGGTGGACATCGCGGCGAGCTTAGGCGGCCGGCGCGTCGTACACCAGGGCCACCGCGATGCCGGCCAGCCCTTCCTCGCGGCCGGGGAAGCCGAGCCCGTCGGTGGTCGCGCCGGACAGCGTGACCGGGGCGCCGACGGCGGAGGAGAGCACCTGCTGCGCCTCCGCCCGACGTCGGCCGATCTTGGGGCGGTTGCCGACGACCTGCACGGACACATTGCCGATCTCCAGGCCGGCGGCCCGCACCCGACGAGCAGTCTCGGTCAGCAGCGCCACGCCGGACGCGCCCGCCCACTCCGGCTCACCCACCCCGAAGACGGCACCGAGATCACCGAGGTCGGCGGCGGAGAGCAGCGCGTTGCAGGCCGCGTGCGCGACGACGTCGGCGTCCGAGTGCCCGGCGAGGCCGTCCTGGTCGGGCCAGAACAGCCCGGCCACCCAACAGGGTCGACCGGGCTCGAACGCGTGCACGTCGGTGCCGATGGCCACCCTGGGGACGATCATGATCAGAGCGTACGCGTCAGCCGCCGGTGGCGAGCAGATGCTCCGCCAGAGCCAGGTCGAACGGTCGGGTGATTTTCAGTGCGTACTCCGAGCCCGGTACGCAGCTCACCGAGACGCCCTGCTTCTCGACCAGCCCGGCGTCGTCGGTCAGGGGATCACCGGCTGCGGCGTGCGCGGCGCTGAGCACGGCACGGCGGAAACCCTGGGGCGTCTGCACCGCGCGCAGGGCGGAACGGTCGACGGTGCCGAGCACGACCTCGCCGGCACCGACCTCCTTGATCGTGTCAACGACCGGCAGGACCGGGATCACCGCGTCCTGCCCGGCACGGACCGCCGCCGCGACCGACTCGACCAGCTCGGACGGGGTCAGTGCCCGAGCGGCGTCGTGCACCAGGATGATCGACGGGCCGGCGGGCACCGCGGCCAGCGCGGCGGCGACCGACGCCTGCCGTTCCGCACCGCCCGGAACGACGATCACGGGCGCGACCGGGGTCAGCAGTTCACGGACGGCCGTCACCTCGGCCACCGGCGCGGCCACCACGATCGTGTGCACCGATGGCGCGGCGGCCAGCCGGCGCACGGCGTGCACCAGGAGCGGCTCACCGGCGAGCAGCCGCAGCGCCTTGGGTCGACCCGGACCCAGACGTACGCCGGCACCCGCCGCAGGCACGAGGACCGCGACGTCACCGCGCGGATTGAGCTGCGCGGTCACGTCGCGGTCCTCGGTGGTTTCTTCACTACGAAGTGGGACGACGATGCTGTGCGGACTAGGCCTCGGTGAGGACCTTGTCGAGCAGCGTCTCCGCCTCGTCCTTGGTGCTCTTCTCCGCCAGCGCGACCTCGCCGACGAGAATGTCGCGGGCCTTGGCGAGCATCCGCTTCTCGCCCGCGGACAGGCCCCGCTCCCGCTCCCGGCGCCACAGGTCACGCACGACCTCGGCGACCTTCAGCGGGTTGCCGGAGGCCAGCTTTTCCAGGTTTGCCTTGTAACGCCGCGACCAGTTGGTCGGCTCCTCGGTGTGCGGAGCTCGCAGAACGTCGAAGACCTTACCGAGGCCTTCTTCGCCGACCACCTCTCGAACGCCCACGATCTCGGCGTTCTCAGCCGGCACCCGGACCGTCAGGTCACCCTGCGCGACCCTCAGGACGAGGTATTGCTTAGGCTCGCCCTTGATGACCCGAGTCTCGATTGCCTCGATGAGTGCGGCCCCGTGGTGGGGGTAGACAACGGTCTCGCCGACACTGAAAACCATAGGTTCGAAACCCCTTTCGCTGTGTCTAGGGTAACACGGTCAGGCACCGATGTCTCACCGATGTCCTGACCGTTGGCGCAGCTCAGGGGCCCTGTGAGAGGTCTTGCTTCGGCTTGACAGGCGGTCAAACCAATGGTTCGAACACGCTCCGTAACGTGCGGATGACTGCCCGGCACGAGTGAACAGAACGTCGAGATCAAGGGCTATGCGCTCCTCCCATGGTAGCCCGGCCGGCAGGACTGCGCCCAGGTGTAGCGGGAGGAGCCCCTGGTGCGCGACCCTGGAGACCGAGCCGCACTCCGCTCTCGAGACCCTTCCAGGAGGTCCGATGGGCAAGCCGGATGCTGAGGGCCACGGGCCGGCCGACGGCCTGCCCGGCCTGCCACCCGAGTGGGGCCGGGTCGTGGTCCCCGACGACGCGTCCGCACTCGCCGCCGAGGCCGCCCAGATCCGCCGCGAACTGCACAGGACCACCGATCTGCCCGGCGGCCACCGGGGTCTGGGACTGCCGCTGCTGGTCCTCCTGGTCGCGGTCCTCACCACGCTTGCCGGCCTGCTCGTGGTCACCTGGCCGCGGGCGGGTCGCACCGACCGTCCGACCCCGGCGCCCTACTCGCCGCCTGCGACCCTCACCGGACGGGCACTGCCCGCACTCGACCTGGTCGACCCGGGCCAGGCACCCGTACCGCTGCGGGGCCTGCTCCCCGCCATGATCATTCTGCTGGACGGCTGCCAGTGCCCCGACCGCGTCGGCGACGCCCTGGCCGCCGCGCCCGCCGGAGTCTCCGTGGTGACCGTCACCGGCGGCCGGACGGCCTCTCCCCCGCCGACGCACCAACGGCAGGTCCGGGCGCTGGCCGACCCCGCCGGAGGGCTCCGCGCGTTCCTCGGTCAGCCGGCCCGTCCCGGTGCCGCGACAGCTCTGCTGGTCGACCGCACCGGCAGGGTGACCCTGGTGCTGCCCGACCTCGGTCCGGTCCACGCCTACCAGGACGACCTGAACGCCCTCGCCCGCTGAACGGCCGACGGCCGATTCAGCGGGGCAGCTCGACGAGTTGGGCCTCGACGTCGACCTCCCGGTCTCCTGTCGCCGACAGCGCCACCCGGAACGGCCGGCCGCGCGACAGCACCCGAGCGCTGGCGACGGTGCCGTCACAGTCGATCTCCGACGGCCCGGCCAGGCCGGCCCCGACGACCGTCACCGTCAGGCTGCCCGGTCTGGTGCACCGGTACTGCAACAGGAGACGGGCGACGCCCTCAGCCGACTGCCGGACGATGCGCTCCCCCGGGCCGAGCACCGCCCGCTCCCGCCAGACCGTCTCCCGGAACGCGGGCAGGCCGTCCCGGAAGAAGATCCGACCGGGATCTCCCTCCACGCCCGTGACCACCCCCGTCGCCGCATCGATCTCCGCCCAGAACCCACGCGGCACGCTGACGATGTCACCCGAGTCGTCCAGCCGCACCGTCAACCGCTCCCCGGGCTCGATCGGGGTGGCCAGGGCGCGCTCCAGGGGCGTGGGCTCACGCGGGCCGACCGTCGGCGCGACCGACGGCGGGCCGGTCGACCCGGCCGTCGGGGCGGGCGCGGCGGCATGCCACCACCCACCACCGGCGGCCAGCACGGCCACCGCCGCGCCCCACAGCACCGCCGAGCGCAGCCGATCGTCAGTCGTCGCCCGCATCCACCGAGCCTACCGGCCATCGACGGAACGACGAGATGATCCACTCCGGTTCGGCGATATTGCGGTATCCGAGTGCCGGGGTTACCGCAATATCGGCGAAACCGAGTGGATCAACGTGGTGCGCTGCGACGAGCGGCCCGCGCGCACCGGAGACGGTCAGTCCTGTCGATCGAGCAGGGCGGCGTACAGGGTGAGGCCGGGGCCGAACGCCAGCATGACGACACGTCGAGCGGCAGGTGTACGGCTCAGTCGGTCCAGGATCAGCAGCACCGTCGGCGACGAGCAGTTGCCGTGCTCGTCCAGCGTCGCCCGGGACGCCGCCAGCCCCTCCGGCGGCAACGCCAACTCGCGCTCGACCACGTTGAGGATCCGCGGCCCTCCCGGGTGCACCGCCCAACCGTCCACGTCCGAGCTGGTGACGTCCTGCCGCGCCAGCAGGTCGTCCACCAGTTTGCGGACGTGCCTGGACAGCACCTGCGGCACCTTCGGCGACAACCCCATCCGGAAGCCCGCGTCGGTGACGTCCCAGGTCATGTGGTCGGCCGTCGAGGTGTCGGTGACGGACGTGACCTCGCGCAACGCGTACCCCGGACCGCCCGGCACGACCACGGCGGCGACCGCGGCGTCGGAGAAGAGCGCGTGCGAGACGATCTGCTGGGTGTCCACCCTGGCGCTGGACGGTTGGATGTGCAGGCTGGTCAACTCCGCGCAGAGCAGCAGCGCCGGCCGCCCCCGCGCGGTGACGAAGTCACTCGCCGCGCCGAGCCCCGGCAGCGCCGCGTAACAGCCCATGTGGCCCACGAACATCCGCTGGGTGTCGGCGGCCATGCCGAGGTCCCGGGCGAGCAGGATGTCCAGCCCGGGGGTGGCGTACCCCGTGCAGGAACACACTATGAAGAGGCCGATGTCGCCGGCACCCAGCCCGGCCGCGGTCAACGCACGACCCACCGCCTCCTTGCCGAGCGGAAGGGCCTCGACCTGGTAGCGACGCATCCGGCGTTCGGTCGGCCAGTCCGACACGTCCTCCAGCAGCGGATTGACCGAGGCCTGCCGCCGGGTCACCCCGGAGTTCGCGAAGATGCGCTGGGCCAACGACCGGGTGGTGCCGGAGAAGTGCCGGGAGAAGAAGCCCTCCCACAACTCGTCTTGGAGAGCGGACGGCGGCTGTGCAGTCCCGAGCCCCGCGATCACTGGTACGGACACGATCCCCACCTCTCGTCAGATGCTGTCCTCCCCCTGGTCGTCCCACCAGCCACCTCGACTGGCCTTTCCTCCTCCGCACGGGTCGCACCCGGTCGGCTCACCAACGTGGTGCCGATCCGTCGCGATCCGGGTCGCCGCCCAACGCGGCGATGCCCAACCAGTCGGCGCAGACATCCGACGTGGCCGGGTGCAGTGAGCCGCAACGTGCGTCCCGGTAGAGCCGCTCCAACGGATGGCCACGGCGGGTCGCCGCGGTGCCCGCCGCCTCCAGCACCGACGCCGCCACCTCGGCGGCCGTGGTGCCGGCGAGCAGCTTCGCGCGCCACACCCAGCGGTTGGTCTCCTCGTCGCCCGGCGCCTCGTCCACCCGGCGGGCCGCCTCGGCGACCACCAGCTGAGCGGCTGCCGTCGCCGCGTCCGCCCGGCCCAGTCGCGCCCGCACCGCCGGCAGGCCGCCCAGGTTGCGGGCGTTGAGATGCTCGGCCGCCGCGTCGACGGCCGCCCGGGCCACCCCCACGTAGACGGCCGCGTAACTGGCCACCAACCAGTGCGGCATCAACTGGGCGACCACCAACGCCAGCCCCTCGACACCGCCGAGCAGCCGGTCGGTCGGCACCGTGACGTCCAGGTGCAGGTCGTGCGACGAGGTCGCGCGCATGCCCAGCGAGTCCCAGGTCGGCTCCACGGTCAGCCCGTCACCGGCGGGAACCAGGAACTGCGACACCACCGACTGGTCGGCCGCGCTGCGCGCCGCGACCAGGTAGCCGTCGGCATGCCCGGCCCCGGAACAGAAGGTCTTGCTGCCCTTGAGGTGCCAGCCGCTGTCGGTCGCCTCGTAGGCGGTGGTGAGCTGGGACAACCGTGCGCCCGCGCCACGCTCGCTCATCGCCACCGCGTACCAGGCACCCTCGGCGGCGGCGGTCAACAGGCGGTCCCGGGCGGCCAGCGCCTCGTCCGGCACCCCGAGCGCCTCGGCCAGCTCCTCGGTCACCGCGCCCAGGGCACCGGTCACCGAGGCGTGCATGTTGAACACCAACGCGGTAGCGCCGTTGCCCCGGGCAAGCTCGGTGGCCACCGCCGCGTACTCGGCGAAGCTCGCCCCCAGACCGCCCAGCGCCCGGGGCACCATCAAGCCGAACAGGCCGGCCTCCCGCAGATCCTGGAAGTCGTCGGCGGGGAAGGAACCGTCGCGGTCGTGCTCCGCCGCCCGCGCGGCGAACCGCGGCGCCAACCGGCGGGCTGCCTCAAGCGCCTGAACCGTCATATCGTCTCCTCCTCGGCGTCCCATACCCCGCCACGGCCCGACTATCCTTTGCGGACCCCCCGGCCCTGGTAGAGAACGGCGGTGGACCGGGTCGGCACGATGCGCGGCGGTCGGCCGGCGGGCACCCCACCGGTCGCGCGGGCCCGGCGCAACAGCCAGGCGAGCAGGCCCCCGACCTGCGGTCGGATGCCCCGCAGCCGCAGGTCGACACCGTGCCGGGCACACTCGGCCACCAGAGCCTGGGCGTCCACGAACAACCGAGGGTCGTGGATGCCGAGCGGCACCGTCGGCAGTCGCTCGGCGATCCGCACCGCGACGAGCCGGGCCACCGCCGTGTCGTTCAATGTGTCCAGCACCAGCAGGCCACCCGGGCGTAGCAACCGGCACGCCTCGGCCACCGCGCGCGGCCACGCCGGCACATGCTCCAGCAACTCACCGGCGGAGACCACGTCGGCGCAGCCGCTCGGCAGCGGGACCGCTGTGGCGTCGCCCTGCACCACCCGGACCCCGTGCTCGGCTGCCTGGACCAACGCCGAACGGGTCACATCGACTCCGATGTGGTGGTAGCCCTTGCCCGCCAGGTGCGGTGCGAGAAGACCCGCGCCGCAACCCAGATCCACCAGCACAGCGCCTGGGCGGGTGGCCGGCGGCACCAGCGCCGCGCGGGCCTCGGCCAGCCAGTGCAGCATCGCGAACGCACCGTCGGGCCGCCACCACTCACCGGCCAGGTCGTCGTACTGGCGCGGATCGTTGCGCGGCAACACCCTGGGATCGGTGGACGCCGCAGCCGCAGCCACGTCTCGCATGCAACCGAGCGTGGCACGACTGCTCGGCAACGACCAGACTTCCCTTATGTCGTCGAGGGTGTTAGGGCTGGTCAGGGCGAGCCATCCGGAACCGGCCGCAGCCGTGACCGCGGTCTCCGGTCTGCTGGCGTGGGGGGTGGGTCACCGGCCGAGCGGAGTCGTCTCCGTCGTGCTCGCCGTGCTGGCCAGCCAGCTCGCCGTCGGCTGGACCAACGACGCGCTGGACGCCGAGCGGGACGCCACTGTGGGGCGTACCGACAAACCGGTCGCCGCCGGCGCGGTCGGTCGGCGCACCACGGCCTGGGCCGCGGCGGTGGCCGCGGTGGCCTGCCCGTTGCTCGCGCTGACCACGAACCCGACGGCGGCGTTCTGGCTCACCGTCGCCCTGGTCTCCGCGCTGCTCTACGACTGGCCCCTGAAGGGGACGGTGTTCTCGGTGCTGCCGTATGCCGTCTCCTTCGGCGCGCTGCCCGCCTTCGTGGTGCTGGCGCTGCCCGGTCAACCGGCCCCGCCCGCCTGGCTGGTGGTCGCCGGGGCGTGCCTGGGCGCCGGCGCGCACTTCGCCAACGTGCTCCCCGACCTGGCCGACGACGCGCGGACCGGGGTGCGCGGCCTGCCCCACCGGCTGGGCGCCGCCGGCAGCCGGGCCGCGGCGGCCGGGTTGCTCCTCGCCGCGACCGCCGCGCTGGTCCTCGGGCCACCCGGGCCGCCGTCGGCGATCGGCCTGGCGGCGGTGGGCACGGCCGCGGTGGTGCCACCACTGAGCTGGTACGCCGGCCGCTCGGCGGTCCGGGCCGGCCGGCGGCCGGTGTCGGCCTTCCGAGCGATGCTGTTGGTGGCCCTGATCGACGTGGTGCTGCTGGTGGCGAGCGGTCGCCTGGTGTGAGCAGCACCCGGGCAGGTGGCAATGCCGGGTCCGCGTGCGGGCCTCGATCAGCTCCAACTACCCTGGAGCGCGGTCTGCGCGGGTATGGCCACCGTGCCCGGCGTGCGGCCGGGTGGGGATTGTGACGAGGAGGACCGACGTGACGCGCTCGATCAGGGGATCCCGGCGGGCGGCCCTGTTGCTGTCCGGGATTGCGGCGGCCAGCCTGCTGGCGTCCGGATGCGGCACCGGTCAGATCGCCGAGACCGCGTTGAAGGAGCCGTCGGTCCAGGGCGTCAACCTCACCACCGACAACGGCTCCTTCTCGGTACGCGGGCTGCTGGTCGCCTTCCCGGGTGTCGAGGGTTACCGGGCCGGCCAGGACGCGACGCTCGACGCCGTGATCTACAACGACTCGAAGGAGCCGGTGACTGTCACCGTCACCACCGAGAGCGCCCGTGAGGTCGTGATCAGCGGCGGCTCCGCGAGCCCGTCGCCGTCGACCTCGGCGTCCGCCTCGATGAGTCCGTCCCCGTCCGGTGCGGCCAGCCCGTCGACTCCGACGTCGCGCTCGGGCAGCCCGTCGGCGACGCCCTCGGAGACCGGGTCGTCCTCGGCCACCCCGTCCGCCCCGGAGTCCGCGCGGGCGTCGGGTTCGGCCAGCCCGTCCGCCCCCGGCCAGCCGGCGCGGATCGAGCTGGCGCCGCTGAGCTACGTCCAGTTCAACTCCGAGGCGACCACGCAGCTCCGGCTGATCGGCCTGACCGAGGCGCTGCGCTCCGGCCAGAACGTCGTCGTGACCTTCGACTTCGGTAACGGCAACACGGTCACCGGGCAGGCACCGATCGCGGTGCCGCTCACCCCGGCCGCGCCCCCCTCGCCGATCATCGAGCGCGAGGGCGGCTACGAGGGCAACGAGGGCGGCACGACCCACGAGTGACCCGACCGTCAGATCGACGAACGCCCCGGCGTGGTGACCACCACGCCGGGGTGTTTTCGTCGTACGCGGGGGCTAGCGTCCTGATGTGACCACCTCCCGATCAACCCCTCCGCGTGGCGGCGCGGCCGGTGCCACCCGTGGCCGGTCCAGCGCCCGCGAGCCGCGCCCGGCCTACGAGTGCGACGCCTGCGGGCACCAGCCGCCCAAGTGGGTGGGGCGTTGTCCGGAGTGCAGCGAGTGGGGTTCGGTGGTCGAGAGCACGATCACCGGCCCGACCGTCTCCGGCCGGGTGGTCAGTTCCCGGATGCCGTCCGAGCCGGCCCGACCGATCGCGACCATCAGCGCCGCTCCGGCCCGCGCCCGCCCCACCGGGGTCAGCGAGCTGGACCGGGTGCTCGGCGGCGGCCTGGTCCCCGGTGCCGTGGTGCTGCTCGCCGGCGAGCCCGGTGTGGGCAAGTCGACACTGCTGCTGGACGTGGCGCAGCAGTGGGCGGCCGGCTCCGGCAGCCCCTCGCTGGTGGTCAGCGGGGAAGAGTCGGTCAGCCAGGTGCGCCTGCGCGCCGAGCGGATGGGCACGCTGCACGACCAGCTCTACCTCGCCGCCGAGAGCGACCTGGCCTCGGTGCTCGGCCACCTCGACGCGGTCAAGCCGGGCCTGCTGGTGCTCGACTCGGTGCAGACCATCTCGACCACCGGCACCGAGGGGGTGCCCGGCGGGGTGACCCAGGTCCGCGCGGTCACCGCCGCTCTGGTCTCGGTCGCCAAGGAGCGGGGCATCGCCACCGTGCTGGTCGGGCACGTCACCAAGGACGGCCAGGTGGCCGGGCCCCGGGTGTTGGAGCACCTGGTCGACGTGGTGCTGCACTTCGAGGGCGACAAGCACTCCTCGCTGCGCCTGGTGCGCGGCGTGAAGAACCGGTTCGGCGCTGCCGACGAGGTCGGCTGCTTCGAGATGCACGAGGGCGGCATCAGCAGTCTCGCCGACCCGTCCGGGTTGTTCCTGACCCGCTACGCGGAGCCGGTGCCGGGCACCTGCGTGACAGTGGCCATGGAGGGGCGACGAGCGCTGGTCACCGAGGTGCAGGCCCTGATCGGCGCAACGGTGGCCGGGTCACCCCGACGCACCGTCTCCGGCCTCGACTCGGCACGACTGGCGATGGTGCTCGCGGTGCTGCAACGGCGCACCGAGCGGCTGACGCTGCACGACCGGGAGGTCTTCGCCGCCACGGTGGGCGGCATCCGGGTGGTGGAGCCGGCCGCCGACCTGGCGGTCGCGTTGGCGGTCGCGTCCGGTGGCCTCAACCTGGCGATCGCTCCACACCTGGTGGCGATCGGTGAGGTGGGGCTGACCGGTGAGGTGCGCCGGGTCGGGGCGGTGCCGCGCCGGCTGGCCGAGGCGGCCCGGCTGGGGTTCAAGGTGGCCCTCGTTCCGCCCGGTTGCGGCCCGGCCAGCACCGGCGCCGGCCCCGAGCAGATGCGGGTGACCGAGGTCACGGATGTCCGTTCGGCGCTGCAACATGCGGCCCGCGCGTCCGCCGAGTGACCCACCGTGCCGACGCGGATGCCCATACCGGACAGCACGTCGCAAGAGGGAAACCGGTTGGAGGGGCCGCATCGTGACACATCACAGTAACCACGACAGCACCCACCGCACGGCAGTCCGTAGACTGTGCCCGTGCCGATCGACCGCGATACCACCAAGCCAGCCGGCGCGCCGCCCCAGGCCCGCACCGGCGCCGTGGGCTCGCCTGCCCGCCCGATCAGCGTGAGCGTGACCGCAGGCGCCGCCGGGAGTGCTGGGGACCCGTTGCGGGCCAACCTCGCCCTGATGGCCCCGGGCACGGCGTTGCGCGACGGTTTGGAGCGCATCCTGCGGGGTCGCACCGGTGCGCTGATCGTGCTCGGCTACGACAAGGTCGTCGAGGGTCTGTGCACCGGCGGCTTCCCGTTGGACGTGGAGTTCTCCGCGACCCGGGTCCGCGAGCTGTGCAAGATGGACGGCGCCGTGGTGCTCTCCAGCGACGGCACCCGGATCGTCCGGGCGGCCGTCCACCTGATGCCCGATCCGTCCATCCCGACGGAAGAGTCCGGCACCCGGCACCGCACCGCCGAGCGGGTGGCCCGGCAGACCGGTTACCCGGTCATCTCGGTCAGCCAGTCCATGCGGATCATCAGCCTCTACGTCAGTGGCCAGCGGCACGTGCTGGACGACTCGGCGGCCATCCTCTCCCGCGCCAACCAGGCGCTCGCCACCCTGGAGCGCTACAAGCTCCGCCTGGACGAGGTCTCCGGCACGCTCTCCGCGCTGGAGATCGAGGATCTGGTCACCGTCCGGGACGCGGTGGCCGTGGTGCAGCGCCTGGAGATGGTCCGCCGGATCGCCGACGAGATCGCCGGTTACGTGGTGGAGCTGGGCACCGACGGCCGTCTGCTCGCCCTTCAACTCGACGAGCTGATGGCCGGCGTGGACGCCGATCGCACGCTCGTCATCCGGGACTACCTCCCGGTCGGCCGCAAGTCGCGCACGCTGGACGAGGCACTGGTCGAGCTGGATCTGCTCGGCGCCACCGAGTTGATCGACCTGGTGTCGGTGGCGAAGGCGATCGGCTACCCGGCCGCGTCCGACGCGCTGGACGCAGCGGTCAGCCCGCGCGGCTTCCGACTGCTGGCCAAGGTGCCCCGGCTGCCGGTGACGGTGGTCGACCGCCTGGTGGTGCACTTCGGCAGCCTCCAGCGGCTGCTGGGCGCGACGGTGGAGGACCTGCAGGCCGTCGAGGGGGTCGGCGACGCCCGGGCCCGGGGCGTGCGTGAGGGGCTGTCGCGGCTCGCCGAGGCATCCATCCTGGAACGCTACGTCTGACCCGGTAACGCCGACTGTGGCCCGGCGACGCTACGTCTGACCCGGCTCAGCCGGTGACGGTGAGCTTCGTCGGTGAGCTGAGCTTCGTGCCCACCCGGGCGAACACCTGGTACGACCCGGCGGGCGGGAACGGCCCGGCCGCCAACCCGCTGCCGTCGCACCGGCTGGTGTCCCGGCCGTTCCAGGACACCTGGTAGGAGCGCTCGAAGTTCGGCGTGAAGGACTGCACGTCCGCACCCTGCGCCTTGCCGCAGGTGTCCGACGACCAGATCTTCTCCGCACCGGACTTGACGAAGATCTCCTGCGCCTCCGCACCGACGTTCCGGCTGCACGTCCGGTCCGACGTGTTCTTGATCTTGAGCTGCAGGTCGACCAACGCCCCCCGCTGGACGGAGGTCGGGCTCGCCACCGAGACGACGCTGATCTCGTCGTTGGTGCAGGTGCCGTCGTCCTCCGAGCCGGCTGCCGCGCCCAGCGGAGGGTCGTTGCTGGTGATCGCCGGGCTCGGGCTCGTCGGACCCGAATCGGCGGACGTGGACGGCGACGCAGCCCCGGTCTGCGGTGTCAGCACCGGCCCATTGGGATCAGACGTCGCGGAGGACGTCGTCGACGGCGATCCTCCCGCCTTCGGATCCTGACCGCTGGAACGACCCGACTGGCTGCAGGAATAGAGCAGGACAATCAGGAAGAGAAGCCCCGCTCCGAGTACGACGACACGACGCCGCCAGTACACGGCGGGTGGCAGGGGGCCGACCGTCAGACGCATGATGCCCCCCACCGTAGTCTCGCTCTGCCCGCCAGCACTGTACGACGCGCCGGAGCCGCCCCCGGGCGCACGTACGAACCTCCACTGAGGACGGAGGGGCGAGCCGTCCGGCAGCCGATCAGAGGTAGACCTTCCGCTGGTAGACGGCGTGCGCACCCGCCACCCGATCAAGGAAGAGCAGACCCGCACAGTGGTCGATCTCATGCTGCAACGCCCGAGCCTCGAACCCGTCGGTCACCAACCGGACCTGCTCGCCCGTGCCCGGGAGATCGCCCTCCACCACCAGCCGACTGGCCCGCTTCACGTCCCCGGTCAGGTCCGGCACCGACATGCACCCCTCCCGGCCCGGCTTCCACCGAGTCGCCTCGACCACGCGGGCATTGCAGAGCACGAACGTGCCATGGACAGTGACCGCCTTCGGGTGCCCCGTCACATCGACAGCGAACACGCGAGCGCCCACACCGACCTGCGGGGCGGCCAGCCCGACGCAGCCCGGCGACACCCGCATCGTCGCCACCAGGTCGGCCGCGAGCTGGACCGTCTCCTTCGCCGTCGGATCGACCGCCTCGGCGGCCCGGCTCAACACCGGGTGCGGGGCCGACACCACCGGCCGCACCTCACCCGGCACGACCAACGACTCAGGCGTCCACCCGCCCAGACCGACGTCCGGCACGCTCTCGCCGCCGGTCACAACAGGTCCGGGTCCGCCGGCCGGAGCGTGACCTCCACGCCCAACTCACCAGCCGTCCGGTGCAGCCGGTCGACAAGCGTGTCGGCCACACCGGCCGGCAACTCCACCTCGGCCAGCACCACGTAGAGCGAACCAGCCAACCGCGTACTCAGGTCCGTCACATTCCCACCGGCGTCGACGAGCACCCGCGTCATCGCCGCGACGATGCCCATCCGGTCCGAACCGTGCACCGCCATCACGTACGGCTCACCCACCGGAGGCACGTCCCCGTCCGGCGTGACCGCGCGTACCGTCGCCAGCAGTTGACCCTCGGCGGCCAGCGGCGCCAACGCGACCTCGACCTCGTCCGCGCCCGGCCCGGTGCAGATGAGCGTCATCGCGAAATGCCCCCGCAGCCGCGTCATCGTGCTGTCGGTCAGGTTGGCGCCCAGTCCGGCCAGCACCTCGGCGACGTCGGCCACGATGCCGGGCCGGTCCCGACCGATGACGGTGATCGCGAGCTCGTTCATCCGCGCATTCTCTCCGATCCGACGAGCGCCGTCGTGGCACCCCGCCCGAGCCGCCCATCCACCGGGATCGCGGAGCGTGACATCATCGACGACGCCATGACTCAACCCGATTTCGCCACACTGGTCAGCCGATGGTTCCAGCAGCACGCCCGCAGGCTGCCGTGGCGCGAACCCGACGTCACCCCGTGGGCCATCCTGGTCAGCGAGGTCATGCTCCAGCAGACGCCCGTCGTCCGAGTCGTACCAGCCTGGCAGGCGTGGCTGGCCCGCTGGCCGGACCCGGCGGCGCTGGCGGCCGACACCCAGGCCGAGGCGATCCGGATGTGGGGACGCCTCGGCTACCCCCGTCGGGCGGTCCGCCTGCGCGACTGTGCCGTCGCCATCGTGGAACGGCACGGCGGCCAGGTGCCGGACCGGTTGGAGCAACTGCTGGCACTGCCCGGCGTCGGCACCTACACGGCACGGGCGGTGGCCGCCTTCGCGTACGGGCAGCGGCACCCGGTGGTCGACACCAACGTACGCCGTGTGGTCAGCCGAGCGGTGGCCGGCGAGCCCGATGCCGGCCCGGTCACCAGACCCGCCGACCTGGTCGCCACCGAAGAACTCCTACCCGAGAAACCGGCCGCGGCGGCACTCGCCAGCGCCGCGTTCATGGAGCTAGGCGCGGTCATCTGCACGGCCCGGTCACCGCGCTGCACGGCCTGCCCGGTCGAATCGATCTGCGCGTGGCGGGCCTCCGGCCAGGAGGCACCAGCCGGGCCGACCCGCCGACCCCAGCGGTACGCGGGCACCGACCGACAGGTCCGCGGTCTGCTGCTGGGGGTGCTGCGGGAATCCACCGGACCCGTCCCGCACCAACGGTTGGACCAGGTCTGGACCGACGATGTCCAGCGTGCCCGCGCCCTCGCCGGCCTGGTTCAGGACGGTCTCGTCGAAGCAGCCGGCAGCGACAGCTTCCGCCTCGTCGGCGACGGTCCGTCCCACCCCGCCGCCGACCTCACCACCTGACCGCCGCAGCCGCACAACCCTGCTGCGCCCTCGACCGGCCCGGTCCGGCATTCATCCCCGTGCCGCCCCGCCCAGCCTGACCCCGCCCGGCCTGGCCAAGATCGTGCCCGATCCTGGATGTAGTGGCCTCACTCGCGCTGGAGGCCACTACATCCAGGATGTTGCGTGATCTTGCGGGGTGTGGGGAGACGGCGCGGCGCGGGCACTCCCAGGCGGGCGCGAGACAGGCGGGCCGGGCGCGGTGGGCCGGGCCGGGCACGGTGGGCCGGGCCGGGCACGGTGGGCCGGGCCGGGCACGGTGGGCCGGGCCGGGCACGCGAGGCGGGCCGGCGCTCGGGTGTGACCCGTGCGAACAGCGAAAGGCGGGGCCCCGGTGGCTCATGCCACCGGGGCCCCGCCCCTTGCTGCTGGTCGTGCTACTCGTCGGCGCCCGCTGCCGCGGTGCCGGCGGCGGTGCCACCGAGGTCGGCCGGAACAGCGTCCGGAACCTCGACCGGCTTCTCCGCGCCCCGGAAGACGAGCTTGGACTTGTCGATGTCGTTCGGGTCGCCCTCGCAGTCCACCACGACGATCTGACCCGGGGTCAGCTCGTTGAACAGGATCCGCTCGGAGAGGTTGTCCTCGATGTCGCGCTGGATCGTGCGACGAAGCGGACGGGCACCGAGCACCGGGTCGAAGCCCTTCGCCGCCAGGTACTTCTTGGCGTTGTCGGTCAGCTCCAGACCCATGTCCTTGTTACGCAGCTGGCCCTCGATCCGCTGGATCATGATGTCCACGATCGAGAGGATCTCGGCCTGACGCAGCTGGTGGAAGACGATGGTGTCGTCGATCCGGTTGAGGAACTCAGGCCGGAAGTGCTGCTTGAGCTCGTCGTTGACCTTCTGCTTCATCCGGTCGTAGTTCGACTCGGAGTCCTCCGAGGCCTGGAAGCCCAGCGACACCGCCTTGGCGACGTCACGGGTGCCCAGGTTGGTGGTCAGGATGATGACCGTGTTCTTGAAGTCCACGATCCGACCCTGACCGTCGGTGAGCCGACCGTCTTCGAGGATCTGCAGGAGCGTGTTGAACACGTCCGGGTGGGCCTTCTCGATCTCGTCGAAGAGGACCACCGAGAACGGCCGACGCCGCACCTTCTCGGTCAGCTGCCCGCCCTCGTCGTAGCCGACGTAGCCGGGAGGGGCACCCACGAGCCGGGAGACCGTGTAGCGGTCGTGGAACTCGGACATGTCCAGCTGGATGAGGGCATCCTCGCTGCCGAAGAGGAACTCGGCGAGCGCCTTGGACAGCTCGGTCTTACCGACACCGGACGGACCGGCGAAGATGAACGAGCCCGAGGGGCGCTTCGGGTCCTTCAGGCCGGCCCGGGTACGCCGGATCGCCTTCGAGACCGCCTTGACCGCGTCCTCCTGGCCGATGACGCGCTTGTGCAGCTCGTCCTCCATGCGCAGCAGGCGCGAGGTCTCCTCCTCGGTCAGCTTGTAGACCGGGATGCCGGTCCAGTTGCCGAGCACCTCGGCGATCTGCTCGTCGTCGACCTCGCTGACGACGTCCAGGTCACCGGCCTTCCACTCCTTCTCCCGCTGAGCCTTCTGACCGAGGAGCTGCTTCTCCTTGTCACGCAGCTGAGCGGCGCGCTCGAAGTCCTGAGCGTCGATCGCGGACTCCTTGTCGCGACGCACCTGGGCGATGCGCTCGTCGAAGTCACGCAGGTCCGGCGGCGCGGTCATCCGACGGATGCGCATCCGGGCGCCGGCCTCGTCGATCAGGTCGATCGCCTTGTCCGGAAGGAAGCGGTCGGAGATATACCGGTCGGCCAGAGTCGCGGCGGCGACGAGAGCGGCGTCGGTGATGCTCACGCGGTGGTGCGCCTCGTAGCGGTCGCGCAGGCCCTTGAGGATCTCGATGGTGTGCGCCAGCGAGGGCTCACCCACCTGGATCGGCTGGAAGCGGCGCTCGAGAGCGGCGTCCTTCTCCAGGTGCTTGCGGTATTCGTCGAGGGTGGTGGCACCGATGGTCTGCAGCTCACCACGGGCCAGCATCGGCTTGAGGATGCTGGCGGCGTCGATCGCGCCCTCGGCGGCACCCGCACCCACCAGGGTGTGGATCTCGTCGATGAACAGGATGATGTCGCCGCGGGTGCGGATCTCCTTGAGCACCTTCTTGAGGCGCTCCTCGAAGTCACCGCGGTAGCGGGAGCCGGCGACCAGCGCACCCAGGTCGAGCGTGTAGAGCTGCTTGTCCTTCAGAGTCTCGGGCACCTCGCCCTTGATGATCTTCTGAGACAGCCCCTCCACCACGGCGGTCTTACCGACGCCGGGCTCACCGATCAGGACCGGGTTGTTCTTGGTACGGCGGGAGAGCACCTGCATGACCCGCTCGATTTCCTTCTCGCGCCCGATGACCGGGTCGAGCTTGCCCTCGCGGGCGGCCTGGGTCAGGTTGCGGCCGAACTGGTCCAGCACCAGGCTGGTCGACGGCGCGGCCTCACCCGGCGCGGCGCCCGCGGCGGCGGGCTCCTTGCCCTGGTAGCCGGAGAGCAGCTGGATCACCTGCTGGCGGACCCGGTTGAGGTCGGCGCCGAGCTTGACCAGCACCTGGGCGGCGACGCCCTCGCCCTCACGGATCAGCCCGAGCAGGATGTGCTCGGTGCCGATGTAGTTGTGGCCGAGCTGCAGCGCCTCGCGCAGCGACAGCTCCAGCACCTTCTTGGCCCGCGGCGTGAACGGGATGTGCCCGCTCGGCGCCTGCTGGCCCTGGCCGATGATCTCCTCGACCTGCTGGCGGACGCCCTCCAGGGAGATGCCGAGGCTCTCCAGGGCCTTAGCCGCGACGCCTTCACCCTCGTGGATCAGGCCCAGCAGGATGTGTTCCGTACCGATGTAGTTGTGGTTGAGCATCCGGGCCTCTTCTTGGGCCAGGACGACAACCCGTCGCGCTCGGTCGGTGAACCGCTCGAACATGCCCTCGTGCTCCTCACGTGCCGTGCGCCTTGATGGTCAAGATCTTGGCGGGGCCGGTGCACGAACGTCCGGGACGGGCGTCCGTGCCTCCTTACTCTATCGTCGCCGACCGACTCAGCTGAGGTCGTGTGTCTCTGCTCTGGGTCGGTTCCACGTCGTTTTGGACAACCGTCCGCGCTCAGGAGGTGTTCCGGTAGTCCTGTCGCTACGCGCAGAGCGAAATCCGACGGACGCGACAGGTGCCCGATTCGGGCCCCGAAGGCGCTTCCGGGGGCTCGGAGAGGGCGGTCCGGGACCGCGACGAACGCCGCGTCCGGCCTCTTGGACGTTGTCCACAGGTTGTGGATAGCTGCTCCACTGGTTGTGGACAACGCCGCCGGGTCACGAAAGCTTCCCGCCCGCCCGCTGCCCACCCGGCCGGTGTCGGGGAGGAACGACCGGTCGCCCGTCGGAGACGGCGACGCCGGCCCGGAGAGGTGCTCCGGCCCGGCGTCGGTGTCGCCTGCGGTGGCTGCTCGCCACCTGGTTGCTGACTGGTCAGCGCTTGGCGTGGTACTCGTCGACGATCTCCTGGGGGATACGACCCCGGTCCGAGATGTCCTTGCCGGCCTTCTTGGCCCACTCCCGGATCGCCTTGTTCTGCTCCCGGTCGGCGGTCGCGCCACCCCGACCGCGGGCGGCACGCCCGCCGATCACGACGCCACCACGGCCGACCTTGGTGCCGGCACCCACGTACGAGGCAAAAGCGTCGCGCAATTTAGCGGCGTTGGCCTTCGACAGGTCGATCTCGTACTGAACGCCGTCGAGGGCGAACTTGACGGTCTCGTCAGCGTCCCCGCCGTCCAGGTCATCGACCAGCTTGTGAATGATCTGCTTGGCCACGTCCCACATTCCTTTCGAGCAGGGCGCTCCTGCTTAACGAGAGCACAATAACCCGTAAGCTGCTTGCCGCGTCAATAGGATGCCGTTACGGCTCGGCGTGAGCCGGGCACGACTACTCGGGGCGGACCAACGGGAAGAGGATCGTTTCCCGAATTCCCAGCCCGGTGAGGGCCATCAACAGGCGGTCGATTCCCATTCCCATACCGCCGGCCGGCGGCATTCCATACTCCATCGCCCGGAGAAAGTCCTCGTCGAGACGCATCGCCTCGTCGTCGCCGCGGGCCGCCAGCTGCGCCTGGGTCACCAGCCGCTCGCGCTGCACGACCGGGTCGACCAGCTCGGAGTACCCGGTGCCCAGCTCGAAACCGAGCACGTAGAGGTCCCACTTCTCGGCCAGGCCCGGCTCGCTGCGGTGGGCCCGGGTGAGCGGGCTGGTCTCCTCCGGGTAGTCCCGCACGAAGGTGGGCGCCTCCAGGCCGGGAACGACAAGTTCCTCGAACAGTTCCTCGGCCAGCTTGCCCGGCCCCCACTTCGGGTCGACCGCCAATCCCACCTTGTCCGCGTACTCCACCAGGCGGGAACGCTCGGTGCGGACCGTGACCTCCTCGCCGAGCGCTTCGGAAAGCACACCGAACAGCGTCACGGATCGCCACTCGCCGCCCAGGTCGAACTCCCGCCCGTCGGCGTGGGTCACCACCGTCGAACCGCTCACCGCGATCGCCGCCTGTTGCACGAGATTGCGGGTCAGCTCGCCGATGGTGTCGTAGTCCCCGTACGCCTGGTACGTCTCCAGCATCGCGAACTCCGGCGAGTGCGAAGAGTCGACACCCTCATTACGGAAGTTGCGGTTGATCTCGAAGACACGGTCGACGCCACCAACCACCGCGCGCTTGAGAAACAGTTCCGGCGCGATTCGCAGATACAGATCGGTGTTCAACGCATTGCTGTGGGTCACGAACGGTCGGGCCGTCGCACCACCATGAAGCAGTTGCAACATCGGCGTTTCCACCTCGATGAAGCCCTGCCCGTGCAGCGAATCGCGCAGACTGCGGACGGTGGCCGCCCGGGTACGGACCATCTCCCGTGCCTGCGGCCGGACGATCAGGTCGACGTAACGCTGCCGGACGCGGGCCTCCTCGGAGAGCGGCTTGTGCGCCACCGGCAGCGGGCGCAGCGCCTTGGCGGTCATCTCCCACTGCTGGGCCAGCACCGACAGCTCACCGCGGCGACTGGTGATCACCTCACCGGTGACGCCGACGTGGTCACCGAGGTCGACCAGGCGCTTCCAGGCCTCCAGCCGCTCCGGCCCGACCCGGTCCAGGGAGAGCATCGCCTGCAACTCGGTGCCGTCGCCGTCCCGTAGGGTCGCGAAGCAGAGCTTGCCGGTGTTGCGTACGAAGATCACCCGACCGGTGACAGCGACCTGGTCACCGGTCGCGGTGTCGGTGGGCAGGTCGGCGTAGCGCTCCCGGACCTGCGCCAGCGTGGTCGTACGGGAGAAACCGACCGGGTAGGGCTCGACGCCGTCGGCGAGCATCCGGTCCCGCTTCTCCCGGCGGACCTTCATCTGCTCGGGAAGGTCGTCGGCGGGGTCCACTGGCACGGCGTTCTGCTCGCTCACGGCACGCTTCCTCAACGAAGGATTGTCGGCGGGGTCAGGCCCGAGCGTACTCAAGCCCTCATCGGGCCGTTAACGGATAACCTGCGCGGCATGGCGGATCACACTCAGGCCCTCTCGTTCGGTGCGGCGGCAGCCGAGTACGACCGCTTCCGACCCCGTTACCCGGATCGGGCCGTGCGGTGGGCGCTGGACGGGCTGGGGAGTGCCGCGCGGGTCGTCGACCTGGGCGCGGGCACCGGCATCCTCACCCGCGGGGTGCTCGCCCTGGGCCACGAGGTGACCCCCGTGGAACCGGACCCGGACATGCGCGCCCAGCTGGCGGCCGCCACCCCGGGCCTCACGGCGCTGGCCGGCGGGGCGGAGTCTCTGCCGCTGCCCGACGGAGTCGCCGACGCGGTGGTGGTGGGGCAGGCGTACCACTGGTTCGACCGGGAGGTGGCGCACGCCGAGATCGCGCGGGTGCTGCGGCCCGGTGGGACGTTCGCCCCCATCTGGAACATGCGCGACGATCGGGTGGACTGGGTCGCCGAGCTGGGTCGGATCGCGCACCTGGGGGACAACGCCGGCAACGTGGTCGAGAGGTACACCAGTTTCGGCCCGGCGTTCGAGCCGATCGAGCAGGGCGAGTTCAGCCACCACACCAGCCTCACACCGGACGACCTCATCGCGATGCTGCACACCCGCTCGTACTGGCTCACCGCCCCGGACGACCGGCGGGCGACGATCGACCGGGAGCTGCGGGAGCTTCTGGCCACCCACCCCGACCTGACCGGCCGGGAGACCGTCGAGCTGCCGTACCGCACGATCGTCCTGCGCGCCCGGCGGCGCTGACACCCCGCGCGGACCCGCCACCGGCCACGGCCGGGGTCACCTGTTGCGCTCGTAGACCATCCGCAGGCCGATCAAGGTGATCATCGGCTCGTGGTGGGTGATGCTCCGGCACTCGTTGATCACCAGGGAGGCGAGGCCGCCGGTGGCGATCACTGCCCGCACCTCGCCCAACTCCTCGGTCATCCGCTCGACGATGCGGTCCACCTGGCCGGCGAAGCCGAAGTACAGGCCGGCCTGGAGGCATTCCACGGTGTTCTTGCCGATCACCGACCGGGGCTTGGTGGCCTCGACCTTGCGCAGCTGCGCCGCCCGGGCGGCCAACGCGTCGAACGAGATCTCGATGCCCGGGGCGAACGCGCCGCCGAGGAACTCACCGCGCTCGCTGATCACGTCGAAGTTGGTGGTGGTGCCGAAGTCCACGACGATCGACGGCCCACCGTAGAGGGTGTACGCGGCCAGGGTGTTCACCACCCGGTCGGAACCCACCTCCTTCGGGTTGTCGATCGCCAACTGCACACCGGTGCGCACCCCGGGCTCGACGACGACGCTCGGCAGGTCGGCGTAGTAGCGGCTCAGCATGGTCCGCAGCGACCGCAGCGCCGCCGGCACCGTGGAGCAGGCGGCCACCCCGGTGATCTCGACGTTGTCCCCGGCGAGCAGGCCCCGGAACATCAGGCCCAGCTCGTCCGCCGTCGAGCGGGCATCGGTCTTGATCCGCCAGGAGTGCACCAGCTTGTCGCCGTCGAAGGTCGCCAGCACGGTGTTGGTGTTTCCGATGTCGATGCAGAGCAGCACCCACGCAGCCTAGACAACTACTCGATGCGCAGGTCCAGCGCGATGTCCAGGATCGGCGACGAGTGGGTCAGCGCGCCCACCGAGAGGAAGTCGACGCCGGTGGCCGCGTACCGACCCGCCACCTCCAGGGTCAGCCCGCCGGTCGCCTCCAACTCCGCCCGGTCACCCACCGCGGTCACCGTCTCGGCCAACACCTCGGGCGTCATGTTGTCGCACAACAGGAAGTCCGCCCCGGCCTCCACGGCCTCCACCGCCTCGTCGACAGAGGTCACCTCCACCTGCACCGGCACCTCCGGGAACGCCTCCCGGACGCGCCGGTAGGCAGCCGTGATGCTGCCCGCCGCCAGCTTGTGGTTGTCCTTGATCATGGCGACGTCGTAGAGGCCCATCCGCTTGTTGGTGCCCCCACCGGCCCGTACCGCGTACTTCTCCAACGCCCGCAGCCCCGGCGTCGTCTTCCGGGTGTCCAGCACCATCGCCTTCGTGCCGGCCAGGGCGTCCGCCCAGGCGCGGGTGTGCGTCGCCACCCCGGACATCCGGCAGAGCAGGTTGAGCGCCGTCCGCTCGGCGGTCAGCAGCAACCGGGTCGGGCCGGTCACCGTCGCCAGCACCGCGCCGCGCGCCACCCGCTCGCCGTCCCGGGCCAGCACCGACACCTCGACGGTACGACCGAAGCCCGTCACCTCGCCCACCAGCTCGAACACGGCTGCGGCCACGGCCATCCCGGCCAGCACCCCGTCCGCGCGGGCCACCAGGTCGGCGGTGTCCGTCTGTTCCGCCCCGATGGTGGCCACGCTGGTGACGTCCAGGAAATCCGGACCCAGATCCTCGACCAGCGCGGTCTCGATCACCTGCCGCACCCCGGCCGGATCCAGACCGGCCGCCCGCAACGCCGTCTCCGTCGACTCGATCACAAATTTCCCTCCCACTGTTGCGTCACCCGGCCCTGCACCCCGACCGACCCGACCAAATGGCCCAGCCACCTCTCGTCGGCCGTCGGGAAGTCCTCCCGCCAGTGGCAACCCCGCGTCTCACCGCGTGCGTACGCGGCAGCCACCAGCGTCGACGCCACGGTGAGCAGATTCGTCGCCTCCCAGTCGGCGGTCCGCGGCCGGCCCCGGGCAGCGCCCAGCTCGGTGAGCGTTCCGGCGGTCTCGGCCAGCGTCGTCGCGGACCGGAGCACCCCGGCACCCCGGGTCATCGACCGTTGCAGGGTCGGCGTCACCTCGGCGGGCAGCACCCAACCCGCACCGCCACGCCAGGCACCCGTGTCGGCCGGCTGCACCTGCTCGGGCAGGCCGGCGGCGATGTCCTCGGCGATCCGCCGGGAGAAGACCAGGCCCTCCAGCAGGGAGTTGCTCGCCAGCCGGTTCGCGCCGTGCACGCCCGTGCAGGCCACCTCACCGCACGCGTACAGGCCGGGGATGGAGGTGCGACCGCGCAGGTCGGTGCGGACACCGCCGGAGGCGTAGTGGGCGGCGGGCGCCACCGGGATCAAGTCGGTCGCCGGGTCCACGCCGATCGACAGACACGACGCCACGATCGTGGGGAACCGCCCGGCCAGGAAGTCCCCGCCCAGGTGCCGCGCGTCGAGGAAGACGTGGTCCGCGCCGGACGCCAGCAGCACCCGGTGGATGCCCTTGGCCACCACGTCCCGGGGCGCCAGTTCGGCCAACTCGTGCTGGCCGACCATGAACCGCTTGCCGTCGGAGTCCACCAGGTACGCGCCCTCGCCCCGCAGCGCCTCCGAGACCAACGGCTGCTGCGCGTGGCCCGCGCCGGGCACCCCCTCGCCGGACGGGGTGATCAGAGCAGTCGGGTGGAACTGGACGAACTCCACGTCGGTCACCGCCGCGCCGGCCCGCAGCGCCAGCGCCACCCCGTCCCCGGTGGAGACCGCCGGGTTGGTGGTGGCCGAGAAGATCTGCCCCATCCCCCCGGTGGCGAGCACCACCGCTCGGGCCAGCAACGCCCCGACGCCGTCCTCGCTCCCCTCGCCGAGCACGTGCACTGTGATCCCGCAGGCCGGGCCGAGCCCGTCCGGGCCGCCCCCGGGAGCACGGAGCAGGTCCAGCACCAGGGCGTGCTCGAACAACCGGATCCACGGGTCGCGCTGCACCGCGGCGTGCAGAGCCCGCTGCACCTCCGCACCGGTCGCGTCGCCACCCGCGTGCACGATCCGGTCGGCCCGGTGTCCACCCTCACGGGTCAGCATCAGGGAGCCGTCCGGATGACGATCGAACTCAGCCCCGATGCGGATCAACTCGCGCAGCCGGGTGGGGCCCTCCTCGACCAGCACCCGGACCGCCGCCGGGTCGCAGAGCCCGACACCGGCGATCTCGGTGTCCCGGGCATGCGCCGCCGGAGTGTCCGTCGGGTCCAGCACGGCGGCGATGCCGCCCTGTGCCCACCTGGTCGAACCGTCGTCGATGTTGACCTTGGTGACCACCGTGACGTGCAGGCCCGCCTCGCGCAGGTGCAGCGCCGCGGTCAGCCCGGCGACCCCGGAACCCACCACGATCACGTCGGTGGTCTCCACCCAGCCGGGAGCGGGCGCGGCCAGCAACGTGGGCAGGGCCGGCAGGTCGACGGTCGGAACGTCCATCCTCCCAGTCAACCCGAACGATCCTCGCCCGGGGCGGCGGGGGCGGGACGAGTGTTTTCGGCTACGCCGTCCGCCGCCGTCCGCGGCGCGCCGGCCGGGGGGCTCAGTGTCACTTCGTCCGAACCGGAAGACCGGCCGGGCCCGCGCCCTTCAGCGAGGCGGTCACCGTACGGTTGCTGAGCCACAGGTAACAGCGGACACCCCGGTCCCCGACCTTCCACCGCCCCGCCCCCGGTGGACGGACCACCACACCACTGCGAAAGCGCAGGTCGGCGTCGTCCGGCACGCCCACGTACCGGCTGAGGGCGCTGCGGCACCCGGTGTAGAGGGGAGCCCAGTCGGCGTCCCGGGTCGGGTACGGCATGTCCGGCGCACGCCACACCCCGACGAACTCGGCGTCGTGCTGCCGGGCGCACTCCACCGGCACCAGCGTCTGCACACCCCGGCCGGCCGCCACGCGGGTCTGCTGGCAACCGAGCCGAAGCCCGGACTGCCCCTTCAACGCGTCGCGCAGGCTGCCGGACCGGACCACCACCGTGGCCCCCGCCTCGGTGGTCGTCAACTCGGTCAGGTCGCACCGGAACCAGCGGGAACCCGCACCCCAGCCCGGGCCGGACGGCAGAGCCACGGAGAGACGCAGCCGACCCGCCCGCCAGTCGTCGCCCACGTAGCCGGTCGCCCGGGTGTCGCACTCGGCGAACGCGCCCCGCAACTCGACCGACCCGCTTGCCGGGGCGCTCGCCCGCTCGACGGGAAACACCCCCACGTGCACGGTCTCCAGCCGGTGCGGACCGGCGCAGTCCACCGGCTCGTAACTGGCCAGGGTGACCACCTCGGTGAAGTCGGCGGCCTGGCACACACCGGCGGACGGGGTGAACGCCGACGGTGGCGGCAGCGCCGCCCAGTCGTCGGTCAGGTCACCGTCCAGGCCACCCGAGCCGGCGCAGCCGACCAGTAACAACGCTGCCCCGGCAGCGACGAGCACTGTCGTCATGGCACGGCGCATCGCGGCCTCCCCCAGCCACCGACCGGCTTACGCCAGTACCCCAGGGTAACCGCTAATGACCTTCCGGTGACAGACCGGAATCGCCTCGCAGGGGATCAGACAGCGGACACGCCCAGGGGGCTCGGCACCGGGTCACCGACCATGCCGGGTGCCACCGCTGCCGCGTCGGCGCCCAACTCGATCACCCGGTTGTCGGCGTCCACGTGCACCACCCGCGGACGGTACGACCGGGCCTCGGCGTCGTCCATCTGCCCGTACGAGATGAGGATGACCAGGTCACCGGGGTGCACGAGGTGCGCGGCGGCACCGTTGATGCCGATCACGCCGCTGCCCCGCTCGCCCGGGATCACGTACGTCTCCAGCCGGGCGCCGTTGGTGATGTCCACGATCGCCACCTGCTCACCGGGGATCAGGTCGGCGGCGTCGAGCAGATCCTCGTCCACCGTCACGGAACCGACGTAGTGCAGGTCGGCCTGGGTCACCGTGGCGCGGTGGATCTTCGACTTGAGCATGGTCCGCAACATCGGGGTGGCCTTTCGCAAGGTTGGTGGAGGTCGGTGCGGTCGCGTCAGGGACGCGGGGCGAGGTGGACGGCCGCGTTGTCGATCAACCGGGTGGCGCCCACCCAGGCGGCGATCACCAGCCGGGCGGGCCCGGACACCGGCCCCGGCTCCAGCTCGGGGTCGGTGAGCACCAGGTAGTCGAGGCGGGCACCGGGCGTACCGGCACCGAACGCGGCGTGTGCGGCGCTCAGCACCGCGCCCGCGTCCCGACCGTCGTCGGCGGCCCGCGCACCGGCCCGCAACGCGGCGGACAGGCTCAGCGCGGCGGCCCGCTCCGGCTCGCTCAGGTAGCGGTTGCGGCTCGACAACGCCAGCCCGTCCGGCTCTCGGACGGTCGGCACGCCGACCACCTCCACCGGCACGTCCAGGTCCCGGGTCATCCGCCGGACCAGGGTCAGCTGCTGGTAGTCCTTTTCGCCGAAGAACGCCAGGTCCGGCCGGGTGAGCTGGAGCAGCTTCAACACCACGGTGAGGACGCCGTGGAAGAAGCCGGGGCGACTCGCGCCCTCCAGCTCCGCGCCGAGCGGGCCCGGATCGAGGCGTACGCGGGGCTGGCCGTCCGGATACATGTCGGCCACCGACGGGGCGAAGACCAGGTCGGCCCCCGCCCGGCGGCACACCTCCAGGTCAGCGTCGAGGGTGCGCGGGTACCTGTCGAAGTCCTCGTTCGGCCCGAACTGCAACGGGTTCACGAAGATCGTCACCAGTACGTGGTCGGCCTGTTCCCGGGCCGCGCGCAGCAACGTCTCGTGCCCGGAGTGCAGCGCGCCCATGGTCATCACCACCCCGACCGTGCCCTTCAGGGCGGCCCGGGCCTCGGCCAACTCGGCACGCGTGTGCACCACCTGCGTCATAGCGACACCTCCCGACTGCTGTCGGCCAGGACGCCGAGCAGCGACTGCGCGTCCACCGGCCGCAGCCGTCCGGCAGCGATCGCCCGGTCGGCGGTACGCCGGGCCAACGCCAGGTACGCGGGAACGGACTCCGGGGCGGTGGCGGCCAACCGGGTCAGGTGCCGCTCGACGGTGCCCGCGTCGCCCCGGGAGACCGGCCCGGTCAGGGCGTCGTCGCCCAGTCGCAGCGCGTTCTCCAGGGCGGCCCGCAGCAGCGGGGCGAGCACCTTCTCCGGCCGGTCCACCCCGGCGTCGCGCAGCCGGTCGGTCGCCTCGTTCACCAGGGTCACCAGGTGGTTAGCGCCGTGGGCCAGCGCGGCGTGGTACAGCGGGCGGTCCGACTCGGCCACCCACTCGGGCACGCCGCCCAGGTCGGTCACCAGTCGGGCGGCCAGTGGGCGCAGCGGGGTCGGGGCGGTCACCCCGTACGAGATGCCGGCCAGCCGGGCCAGGTCGTCCGGCGTACCGGTGAAGGTCATCGCGGGGTGCAGGGCGAGCGGTTGGGCGCCCACCTCGGCGGCCGGCGCCAGCACGGCGAGACCGTGCGCGCCGGAGGTGTGCGCGACCACCTGACCGGGGTGCAGAGCGCCCCGCTCGGCGAGGTCGGTCACCACGGCGGCCAGCGCGTCGTCCGGCACCGCGATGAGCAGCAGGTCGGCGGCGGTGTGCGCCACGTCGGCGACCGGACGGCGGGGCACCTCGGGCAGCAGCAGCGCCAGCCGGGCACGGCTCGCTCCGGAGCCGCCGGCGACGGCGACCACCCGGTGCCCGGCGGCGGCGAGTGCGGCACCCAGGACGGCTCCGACCCGACCGGCGCCGATGACACCGACGGTCAGGAGGCGGGGGGTGCCGAGAACGACACGATCCCGCGAGACGGCAGGCCCGTGCGGGGCGGCCGGACGCGGGCGCAACGGTGCGCTCATGACGACGATCCAGTCCTCGAGAAGGGGTACCGGTCGATCGCAAGTATGCGCCCGGCCCGCCGAACCAGGACAAGCATGTGTGAAAACCTTCACCACCGAAATAAGGGTCCCCTGCGGCATCGTGATCAGGTGATGAAAGATAGGGGCCGGGATCGGTCTCGACCTACTTCTCATCACCTGATCACCGCGCACTCCTCTGCCCCCTGGACTCGGAGCTGACAGATGCCGATCGCCTGGCGGGACGCGATGAGCCAGGCCCTCTACGGGCCGGACGGTTTCTTCGTCGCCGGCACCGGGCCGGCCGATCACTTCCGAACCAGCGTGCACGCCTCCCCAGCCTTCGCCGGCGCGCTGCTACGCCTGATTGTCGAGGTGGACACCGCCCTCGGACACCCCTACCGACTCGACGTGGTCGACGTGGGCGCTGGGCGTGGAGAGCTGCTGCGGGCTCTCGTCGGACTCGCGGTGGGGGTTTCCGGGGAGCCCGCCCACTCCGGGCGGTCAGGCTTGATCCCTCCGTGGTCGGGCTCCCCGGAAACCCTGACTCCCACGACCGCCGCACGTCCGTCGCTCAGGGAACGTGTGCACTTCACCGCCGTCGAGTACGCGCCCCGCCCCGACAACCTGCCCGCAGAGATCAACTGGACCGCTGAGATTCCCGAGGGCATCACCGGACTGTTGATCGCCACCGAGTGGCTGGACAACGTCCCACTCGACGTGGCGGTGCACACCGCCGATGGCTGGCGATATGTGCTGGTCGACCCCGAGAGCGGCGTGGAGACGATCGGCGAGCCGGCCACCCCCGACGATCTTGAGTGGCTGACCACCTGGTGGCCCCGCCCCACGAGCCAGCCCCACGCGGACCCTGATCCGACCTCGATCGGTACGACAAGCGAAAGCGAGTCGGGTTTCCGGGCAGAAATCGGGTGGACCCGGGACGAGGCCTGGGCCACCGCAGTAGGGCGGATCGACCGAGGGCTCGCGGTGGCTGTGGACTACGGACACCTGCGCGTCGACCGGCCGGTTGACGGGACGTTGACCGGGTACCGGGGTGGGCGGCAGGTGTCTCCGGTTCCGGACGGGTCGACTGATGTGACGGCGCACGTGGCCATGGACTCGGTCGCCTCCGCCGGCGCGGAGGTCGCCCGGTGCGCGTACTCCCTGGTCTCGCAGTCCGAGGCGCTGCGGGCGCTCGGGGCCGACGGCGGCCGACCGCCGCTCAGCCTGGCCGCTAGTGACCCGGCGGGGTACGTGCGGGCGCTGGCCGCGGCGTCGGCGGTGGCCGAGCTGACCGATCCGGCCGGGCTCGGCGGGCACTGGTGGCTGCGCCAACCGGTCGGCATCCCGCTCGGCCCGGCCGTGGCACGATGACGGGCATGACCACCGACGCCGGGGCCCTCCGCGAACTGACCGTCGGCACCGGGGCCGGCCTGGTCGCCGGCACCGGCGACCAGCAGCTCGGCACCGACATGGTGCTGAACATCGGCCCGCAGCACCCCTCGACACACGGTGTGCTGCGGCTGAAGCTGGTGCTCGACGGCGAGCGGGTCGTCGCCTGCGAACCGATCGTCGGTTACATGCACCGGGGTGCGGAGAAGCTGTTCGAGGTACGCGACTACCGGCAGATCATCGTCCTGGCCAACCGGCACGACTGGCTCTCGGCGTTCTCCAACGAGCTGGGTGTGGTGCTCGCCGTGGAACGCCTGATGGGCATGGAGGTGCCCGAGCGGGCCACCTGGCTGCGGATGGCCCTCGCGGAGCTGAACCGGGTGCTCAACCACCTGATGTTCCTCGGTTCGTACCCGTTGGAGATCGGGGCGATCACGCCGATCTTCTACGCCTTCCGGGAGCGGGAGACGATCCAGGCGGTGATGGAGGAGGTCTCCGGAGGCCGGATCCACTACATGTTCAACCGGGTGGGCGGCCTCAAGGAGGAGGTGCCCTACGGCTGGACCGGTCGGGCCCGCGCGGCGATCGGTGAGGTACGACGGCGGCTGCCCGACCTGGACCACCTCATCCGCCGCAACGAGATCTTCCTGGCCCGGACCGTTGGCGTGGGCGTGCTGTCCGCCGCGGACGCCGCCGCGTTCGGGGCTTCCGGGCCGGTGGCCCGCGCCTCCGGGCTCGATCTGGACCTGCGCCGCGACGACCCCTACCTGGCGTACGACGAGCTGGACGTGCCCGTGGTCACCCGCACCGCCGGCGACTGTCACGCCCGCTTCGAGGTGCTGCTCGACCAGGTGTACGCGTCACTGGACCTCGCCGAGCAGTGCCTCGACCGGGTGGACCAGTTGACCGGGCCGATCAACACCCGACTGCCGAAGGTGCTCAAGGCTCCGGAGGGGCACACCTACGCCTGGACGGAGAACCCGCTCGGCATCAACGGCTACTACCTGGTGTCCCGGGGCGAGAAGACGCCGTGGCGGTTGAAGCTGCGCACCGCCTCGTACGCGAACGTGCAGGCGTTGGCCACCCTGCTCCCCGGCTGCCTGGTCCCGGACCTGATCGCGATTCTCGGCTCGATGTTCTTCGTCGTCGGGGACATCGACAAGTGACAGGGACCGCCTGACCGGTCAGCGCCAGCGGTCGGGCGGGGCACCGCCGGCACGCGGCACGTCGTCCTGCGGCGGGTAGCCGTAGCGCTCGTCGACCCGGCGGCGACCGGGCCGCTCCGGGACGGGTTCCGCCTGGTGGCCGCGCTGGCGCGGTGGGCGCCACTCGTCCGGCACCGGGACGCCGCCCTCCGGCAGCGCCGGCCGGCCCGCCGGCTCACCCCGCCAGCCACCGTCGCGATCGTGCCGACGCGCCGGCATGTCCTGGTGGTACGCCTCGGGCTCCCCACGGCGGCGCGGCTCGTCGTAACCGCGCGGCTCCTCGTGGCGGCGCGGCTCCTCGTGGCGGCGCGGCTCCTCGTGGCGGCGCGGGTCCTCGTGTCGGACGGCCGCCCAGCGGTCGGCCATCCGGTACTCGGTACCGCTGGCATCGGCGTGCACCTCGGCCCTGCGCTCGCCGACCCGCAGCTCACGGCCGTTCTCGTCGTCGCGGACGGCAGCCCACCGGTCACCGGCCCGCAACTGCGACCAGTACTCACCGGTGTCGTCCGCCCGCAGCGGCGGCCCGGACTGCGGTGCGGCGCCCGCCCGGTCACGCTGCTCCGACCAGCCGCGATCGTCCGGGCTGTCCCAGGAGCGCGAAGCCGGCCCCTCCGGCGTGCGATGCGACCGGGCCGCAGCAGGCTCGTCGGCGTGGGCGTACGCGTCGCGCGGATCGGTCCACTCCGGCTCGTCAGGGCGGCCCGCCCAGCCCGACTCGTCCTCCTCGAACTCCGGCGTGCGGCGCTCGGCGCCCCGGCTCCACTCCTGCGCCGGAGGGGTCCACTGCCCGGCGTAGCGTCCTGCGCGCTCAGGGTGCCCGCCGTCCACCACCGTGTGCCGGGTGGTGACGTGCACGGTCTCGGTGTGCCGGACGACGCCTGCCGACCGGTGTCCGGGGTCGGGGCGGTCGTGCTCCCGGGGGCGGGCCGACCCGTACGCGGTGCCGCCCGGTCGTTCCGCGCCGTACATTCCGGCGGCGGCCGGCGGTTCGGCGGCCTCCCTCGGGTACGCCGACTCGTCGTGGGCCATCCGCTCGGGGCGAGCCCGTCGGGGTGTGTCGTCCGGGGCGGAGACCCGTGCGCGGCCGGCTGACGCGTCACCTGGCGCCTGGACCCGGCTTCGGGCCACCGGCACCTCGTCCACGGGCGGCTCACCGGCCGGCACCCGCGCCCGCCCGGCACCCGCCGGATCGGCGGCGGGAACGGCACCGGCGAGGGCGGCACCGCTGGCGTCGAGACGGCGGCGGATCGCGCCGATCCCCTCCTGCGCCCGTTGCGCCTGGTCGAGGGCCTGGTTACCGCGCTGGGCGGCGGCCACGATCTCGGCGCGCAACTCCCGGCGGAGTTCCTCGATCTCGTCCAGCACCTCGTCGACCCGCGCCGAGGCGCCCTCCTCCGCGTCGGGGCGCAGCGCGATGGAGAGACCGATCAGCACCACAGCGACGATGGCCAGCACCGCGGCGAAGCGCAGCGGGCCGTTGCCGTCGGCGACCAGCAGGATCAGTGCCGCCACCGGCGCCAGGGCGACGCCCACCCAGAAGAGGACGGTCAGCAGCGGTGGTTGACGCCGGGCGTCAGAGGTGGCCGGGGCTGGCATGGATGTGCAGCCTACCGAGGAGATCCGGCGGAGGGAACGGGGTCCCGGACGCGCGGACGCCCCCGCCCGGTCCGGGCGGGGGCGTCCTCAGCGCCACAGAGAATGCTCAGCTCGTCGCGAACGCGCTGTCCGACGAGAAGATCAGACCCACGCTGATCGAGCCGTCGCGCAGACCGCTCTTGGTCAGCGGCCCACCCTGGTCCAGCGAGGAGAACTTGCCGACCGACAGCCCGTACGTCTTCTCCAGGCCCGGCTTGCAGAACGGGCGCTGCTCGCACTCCGGCGGGCCCCCCAGCACCGTCGCGCTACCGGAGCACTTCGCCGCCAGCTCGGAGAGGGTCCGCACGCCGTACTTGTCGGCGAAGGCCTGGGTCACCGCGAAGGCGTTCTGGTCCTGTGCGGCGGCCGGGGTGCCGAAGGTCAGGCCGGCCTTGTCGCCCTCGGCCTTGAGCGCGGTCACCGTCGTGTTGATGTCGGGCGAGGAGACCGGCTGGGCGTTCGGACCGTTGGCCTTGGTGTTGAGGAACTCGGCCATCGTCGCCGCGTACTCCGGGACGACCTGGATCTCGCCCTTCTCCAGCGCCGGCGCGTACAGCTCCCGGTTGCCGATCTGCTGCACCTTGACCTGGTAGCCGGCGGCGGTGAGCGCGATCCGGTACAGCTCGCCCAGGATTTGACTCTCGGCGAAGTTGCCGGCGCCCACGGTGATCTGGCCGCCCGGGCCCTTGGCGATACCCGCGGTGAGGTTGTTGGCCGTCGCGAACTCCTCGGCCGCCACCTTCGGGGTCTTGCGCTCGTCGTTCACGGCCTTGTTGAGCTGGATCAGCTTCGGGGTGTCCAGCGCCGCGGAGACCTTGTCCAGTGCAGCGATCAGCTGCGGGTTGGCGGCCTTGCTGTTGACCGCCGGGATGACGTTGTCGGAGTTCTGGAGCTTCTTGTCGTCCTGCAGGGCGATGAGCTGCTGACCGGCGACCGGCGCGCAGCCGGCGCCGGAGGCGCTGGTCGCAGGTGCGTCGGTGCCGGACGAGCCGGCGTCACCGCAGCCGGTGAGGAGTGCCGCCCCGGCGACGGCGCTGACCGCGCCGATGGCCAGACGTGTGCGTGCGCGCATGTGCCCGCCTTCCGTGTCCCGGCGCGACCCGTTCCGGGCCGGCCGCGTGTCCGACGGGCGATCCTGACTGTCGGCCGCCCGCGAATATCCACCCAACATGGTCCGGCAGCGACCGACAACTTGAGGTGGACTTCGTCACCGCATCGTCACCGATCGGCCCACCGCCGGCCGCCAGCTCGACGCGGGGCTCACCCGGACGAGTCAGCGGGTCAGGCGCTCCCGGTGGCGTCGGCCGGCCGGGGTCGGGCCCCGCCCCGCCGCCCGCGCCGCAGTGGACGCGGGGTGACCAGCCGCTCGACGCCACCGAGCACGACCTCGGCCAGCAGCGCCAGGCCGGCCACCAGCACACCGCCGGCGACGATCTGCCCGCCGCCGGCCGCGATACCGATGCCGAAGCCGGTCCGGATGATCTGGCCGAGGCCACCGCCGTTGACGAAGGACGCCAGCGCCGCCGTCGCGATCACCTGGACCGCTGCCGTCCGGAAACCGGCCGCCAGGTAGGGCACCGCGAGCGGCAGCTCGACGCGACGCAGCAGCTGCCCGCCGGACAGGCCCATCCCCCGGGCCGCGTCGCGGGTCTCCGGGTCCACCTGCCGCACCCCGGTGTACGCGTTGGCGAGCAGCGGCGGCACGGCGAAGACGGCCAGCGCCACCACGACCGGCGTACGCCCGAAGCCGCTGGCGAAGACCACCGGCAGGATGGTCAGCAGCGCCAGGGTGGGGATCGCCAGAGTGGCGTTCGACACCAGCACCACCAGACCGCCGCCCCGACCGACGTGCCCGAGCCAGAGGCCGAGCGGCCAGGCCACCAGGCAGCCGAGCGCCACCGCCAGGGCGGAGATGGTCAGGTGCTCGCCGAGGCGGTCCAGCATGCCCCCGGGGTTGGTCCAGTTCAGCGGGTCGTTGATCCAGACGACGGCCTGGCTGATCGGGTTCGCCGCGACGGTCACCGTGCCCTCCGGGTGGACCAGGGGGTCACCAGCCGGGCGACCAGGACGAGCAGCAGGTCGAGCACGACCGCGAGCGCCACACAGAGCAGCGCGGCGGTCATGATCTCGGCCTTGTAGAGGTTGTTCTGGAAACCCGCGAAGATCAACTGCCCGAGACCGCCGTGCCCGACCAGCACCCCGACCGTGACCAGGGCCACCGTCGAGACGGTCGCCAGCCGGACGCCGGTCACGATCCCCGGCAGCGCCAGGGGCAGGTCGATCCGGAACAGCCGACCCCACCGGCCGTAGCCCATGCCCTCGGCGGCCTCGCCGACCTCCGGAGGCACCTGGTTGAGCCCGGCCACCATGTTGCGCACCATCAGCAGCAGCGCGTAGAGGACGAGCCCGACCAGCACCGTCGTCGTGCCGGTGCCCAGGTAGGGGGCGATGAACGCGAAGAGCGCCAACGACGGGATGGTGTAGACGACCCCGCTGACCGCGAGGATCGGCCCGGCGAGCGGACGGAACCAGTACGCGAGAACGGACAACGGCAGGGCGATCAGCACCGCGATCAACACCGCGCGCCCGGTGAGGGAGGCGTGTTCGCGCACGGCGGCGAGGATCGTGTCAGAGTTGTCCCGCACGTACTGCCAGGAGAACCAGGGGTTACCCGGGTCGGCCCGGTAGCTCAGGCGGAAGGACATACGTGGACGTTACCCCGGAGGCTGCCGACGTGGCCGAATCCCCTCGTGCGGCGTCGATCTCCCTACAGGGCATCCAGAAGCGCTATCCGAACGGCACCGAGGCCGTCCGGGAGCTCAGCCTGGACGTCCGGGCCGGCGAGCTGGTGGTGCTGATCGGCCCGTCCGGCTGCGGCAAGTCGACGGTGCTGCGCATGATCAATCGTCTGATCGAGCCGACCGCCGGCCGGATCATGCTGGGCGACGAGGACGTCACCGACGTCGACCCGGTGCGACTCCGCCGCCGGATCGGGTACGTGATCCAGAACGTCGGCCTCTTTCCACACCAGACGGTCCGGGCCAACGTGGCCACGGTGCCGGGACTGCTGCGATGGCCCAAGGGCCGGACGAAGGCGCGGGTCGACGAACTGCTCGACCTGGTCGGGCTGGACCCGAGCCAGTTCGGCGGTCGCTACCCGAACGAGCTGTCCGGCGGCCAGCGGCAGCGGGTCGGGGTGGCGCGTGCGCTCGCCGCCGACCCGGTGGTCCTGCTGATGGACGAGCCGTTCTCCGCCGTCGATCCGATCGTGCGTTCCCACCTCCAGGAGGAGTTCCTCCGCCTCCAGGCCGAGGTCCGCAAGACGATCGTGCTGGTCACCCACGACCTCGACGAAGCCGTCCGGCTCGGCGACCGGATCGCTGTCCTCTCCGCAGGCGGGCACCTGGAGCAGTACGACACGCCGGCCGCGTTGCTCGGTGCGCCCGCCACCCCGTTCGTCCGCGAGTTCGTCGGCGCCGACCGGGGCATCCGCCGGCTGGCGGTCACCCCACTCGACCGGGAGTCACTGGAGCCGGTGTCCGGCGACAACGCCGCCGACCTGCCCACCGTCGCACTGGACGGCTCCGCGTACGACGCGTTGGCGGTGCTGCTCACCTCGGGGCGGGACCAGCTCGTGGTGACCGACGCCGGGCGACCGGTCGGCACGCTCACCCGACAGCGCCTGCTCGACCTCGGCCGCACGACGAACTGACCCGACGCCGACCGGGCCTGTCCCGGGCTGGTCGGCCCGTGGGCTGCCGACGTCGGGCCCGGGCCGCGCCGGTCCGGGTCGGCCGACCCGGCCGGGCTGGTTGACTTCGGCCCGGGCCGGTTGGCTTCGGGTCAGGCGCGGCCGCCGAGGCTGGCGGTGCCGATGATCCAACCGGTGAGGAAGCCGTAGCCGGCGCCCGTGCTGGCGTCCTGTAGGGCGGCCAGCAGGGACGGGTCGGGGCCGAGCAGCGCCGCGAGCACGGCCGCGAGCCCGGCGGCCAGCACGTACGCGGCCCAGCCGGAGAAGAACTGGCTGACCGAGCCGGGCACCCGGGCCACCTGGGCGGCGGGCAGCAGGTAGAGCAGACCCACCGCGAGGACCACCACCAGCACGGCACGCAGGTCGGCGGCGAACAACCCGCCGGGCTGCCCGTCCGCGTCGAGCCGCCACGCCGGCCACGCGAGCAGGCGCACGTAGAACGCGGCGGCGGACTCCGGGTCGGTCTGCGTGGCTGCCCAGCGGGTGAAAGCCGGGCTGCCGGCGATGCCGACCAGCAGCAGCACGGCGAGCGCACCGGTGCCGGCCGCCGTGCCGTACCGACCGACTGGGCCGGAGCGGTGCAGCAACGACGCGATACGCCCAGACCCCGAACCGGTAGCGCGGGCGGACCTGGGCTGCCCCGAGCGGCTCAGTGCTTCATCAGGTAGTCGATGAAGGCGGCCCGCAGCAGCGGCGCCGACTCCTCGTACCCGTGACCGGTCAGTTCACGCCACAGCGCGTTGGCCTCGTCGATCGTCGGGCCGATCGAGTTCGGTGCGCCGTCCAGGACCGTGGCCTCGTCCGCGTTCGGCAGGTGTCGGATCACCGACCAGTAGAACCCGACGTCGCGACGCTCCCGGGCCAGGGCGAACGCCCGCTCCCGCAGCTCCTCGGTGGGCAACGCGTCAAGCTCCTCGAAGGAGGTTCCGCCGGGGGTGGCGGCAGGTGTGTCGGTCATGCCGCCGAGCCTAACCGTCGAGATCAGCCCCGGCTCGGCGGACGCGACGCGACGCCGGTCACCGCTCGTCGGTGTCCCAGCGGCGCGGGCCGTCCTCCCACCGCGGATCCCGCCACGGGTCGACCGGTTGGGGCGCGGCGGGAGTCGGCAGCGTCGGGGGCCAGTTGTCGACCGGCTGGGACTGCGGCATGGTCCAGCCCGCGCTGATCGTGCCGTCGTTGACCGGCTCGGGCTTGTCGACGCTGCCCGGTCGGGGTCGCCCGAACGTCTCGACCAGCCGGGTCACCAGCAGTCCGACGCCGAGCACCACCCCACCGACCGCCCAGTTGCTCAGCGTCCAACCGCGCTCCGGCGCGTACGTCTGGAAGAGGGTGACCACACCCACCGCCAGCAACGTGCCGAACACGCCGCCCCGACGGCCGTACGCGCTGGTGCCCGCGAGCAGGGTCACCCCCACCGCCAGCACCGTCCAGTCGAGGCCCGAGGTGGGCGCGACGAGTTCGGGGCCGTTCGCGGCGAGCAGCACACCGGCGAGGGCGGCGAGCACGCTGGACCCGACCAACGCGACAGCGGTGACGGTGGCCGCCAGCGTGCCCCGCCGCCGGGCCGGGTCGGATATCGGTCGGTACCTGCCGGCCAGCCGCCGCACGGCCCGGATGGCACCGAACAACCCGCCGAGGACAGCCACCGCGGCGAAGCCGGCGAAGAGGTATCCGGCGCTGCGGCCCGGGTCGTAGTCGCCCTGCACCAGCACCGGCGCCGTACGCCGTTCGATGAACACCACCACGCCGGCCGCGCCGGCCAGGCTGGCCGCCCAGCCCGGCACGTGCAGCACCACCACTACCAACGCCAGCGCGAGCCCGCCCAGCGCGGCGACCGCCACGGCCGGCCCCACTGACGCGGGCAGGCCCCGATCGCCCTGCTCGGCGTAGTGCAGGGCGGCGGCGAGCGCGATCGGCCCGACGGCCAGGTTCGGTGCCGCCGTCCGCAGACTCAGCCCGGCGGCCAGGGCGAGCAGCCCCAGCCCGACCGCGGCCACCAGTAAGGTCCGCAGGTTGTCGCCGCGCAGGGCGGCGGAGTCTTCCTGCCAAAGCAGCCAGCCCAGGGTCGCCAGCCCGGCCAGCAGGAGGAACTCCCATCCCAGGTGCACGCCGATCCGGTCCCGGCCGGGTTCACCATGGGTGGGGTCGTCGAAGACGTTCTCCAGAACGGCGGCGGGTACCCCGGACGAGGGTTCCGTCGACCGTTCCCGGCCCACTTCGTCGTACCCCATGACGCCGTCCTCCCCAGTGGCCGGCCCTCCCCGGTCCGGCGCGCGGACGAACCGTGGGTGGCCCTTGCTCCCCGATCGCAGGCACCGTACCCGCGACCGCAGCCGGGCGTAACCCCCTGCTCAGCGCTGGCCGGGGCGGCTGTCCCGTGGGTCCTGCTCGCGGTCGTCGTCCGGACGCTCCGGCACCCGGCAGGAGCGCTCCAGCCACAGCGCGGCACCGACCAGGGCCAGCGAGGCGAGCAGTCCCCCGCCCGCCGCCGGACGGTCGTCCATGGCGGCGCGGGTGGTCTCCACGAAGAGCCACCCGGTGAGCCCCGCGTAGAAACCGGCGAAGATGGCCGCGGCCAGTGCCGACGCCTTGGCCAGCACCACGAAACGGGCGACCAGCAGCGGGTTGACCGGGTCCCGGCCGGGCTTGCGTTCGATCCGGCCCCGGGTGTTGACAGCGGCGTACGCCTCGAGCACCGCCAGCCCGGCCAGCGTCACCACCGGCAGCCAGGGCAGCCGCGGAATGCCGCTGTAGTAGAGGCTGCTGATCAGCAGCCAGGCAACCGCCGCCGAGGCCAGGGCGGCCACGACGAGAGTCGAGATCCGGGTAGGGCCCATCCGGGACCGATCCGGGCCCGATCCGCCCGGTGGTGAGGACTTCGCCTGCGTCATGCCGGCCGGCTCCGCTCGGTCATGCCGTCGACTCTAACGCCAACTCCGGTCGGGGACGCAGTTCCAGCGCCTCGTCCGCCACGGGACCCGTGGTCAGCAGGTCGGTCAGCCACCCGTGGCCGGGCAGCCGACCGTACGGCTGGATGTCGATCCACGGTCGCAGCACGAACGCGCGCAGGTGCGCCCGTGGATGCGGCAGGGTCAGCTCCGGGTCGTCGCTGAGCACCGGCTCGTCGTCGTCACCCCACACGGCGATCACGTCCACGTCGAGGGTGCGCGGGCCGAACCGCCGCCGCGGGTCACGCACCCGCCCGGCCGCGCGCTCCGCGTCGCGGGCCCGCTCCAGCCAGTCGCGCGGGGTCGCGCTCCCGTCCTGGACCAGCACCGCCGCATTGAGGTACGCGGGCTGGTCGGCGTCCCCCCACGGCGGAGTCTCGTACACCCCGGAGAGCACGAGTACGGCGTCGCCGAGCGTGGCGACGGCCGTGCGCAGGTGCTCCAGACGGTCGCCCAGGTTGCTGCCGAGCGACAACACGGCCCTGGTCATCGGGTCCGCGTCCGGGTCATGGTGACGGCCACGTCGGTGAAGGTGTGCGGCACCGGCGCCTCCGGTTTGTGGACGGTGATCATGGCGGTGTCGACCCGCTCGTCGGCCAGGCAGACGGCGAGGAGCCGGTCCGCGAGAGTCTCGATCAGGTTGACCGGCTCACCGGTCACCACGGCGACCAGGCGTTCGGCCAACTCCCCGTAGTGGACGGTGTCAGTGACGTCGTCGCTGGCGGCGGCCGGTGCGAGGTCCATCTCCAGGACGGCGTCGACGACGAAGTCCTGCCCCTGCGCCCGCTCGAAGTCGTACACCCCGTGCCGGCCACGGGCCCGCAGGCCGGTCAGCTCGATCCGGTCCCTGCTCATCGCGGCGCTCCCTGCGCTCGGTCCTGGTGCGTGCGGCCTTCCTGCGCCTGGCCCTGGTGCGTGTGGCCCTCGTGCGCTTGGCTGTGGCGCGCCGTGGTCAGGCGCGGGCTGCCGGTCGCGGCCCAGACGGCGAGCGCATCGGCGGTGGCCCGCACGTCGTGCACGCGGACGCCCCAGGCACCGGCCGCGACCGCCAGCACGCTGGTCGCCACAGTCGCGGCCTCCCGCTGGGCGGTCGGCCGTGGTGTCCCGTCCGGGGCGGCGAGCAGTCCGCCGAGGTACGACTTGCGGCTGGCGCCGAAGAGCAGCGGGTAGCCGAGGTCCAGCAGCTCCGGCAGTCGGGCGCTGAGCTCCCAGTTGTGCGCGGCCGTCTTGGCGAAGCCGAGGCCGGGGTCGACGACGAGGCGTTCGGCGGCCACCCCGGCGGCCAGCGCCGCGTCGACGCGCTGGGTCAGCTCGGCCCGCACATCGGCCACCACGTCGGTGTAGGTGGCCAGCTCACGCATCTCACGGGAGTGACCCCGCCAGTGCATCAGCACCCAGGGGCAGTCCGCGTCCCGGACCACGCGGGCCATGTCCGGGTCGGCGAGCCCGCCGGAGACGTCGTTGACCACCGCCGCGCCGGCGGTCAGGGCGGCCTCCGCCACCCGCGCCCGGCTGGTGTCGATGCTGACCACGACACCGGCGGCGGTCAGCTCGCGGATGACCGGCAACACCCGTTCGACCTCGGTGGCGGCGTCGATCCGCTCGGCGCCCGGGCGGGTCGACTCGCCGCCGATGTCCACCAGGTGCGCGCCGGCGTCGCGCAGACGGACGCCGTGTCCGACGGCGGCGTCGAGGTCGGCGTACCGTCCGCCGTCGGAGAAGGAGTCCGGCGTGACGTTGAGGACGCCCATCACCACCGGGCCCGGAGCCCGCACCAGATCGGTCACGACTAGACGGTACCGGTCGTGGCAGCGGCACCCACCGACCCGGGTCGGCCCCGAACCACCACCCCTGACGTGCTCATTAGAACAGGTGTACGATCGGTCATTCGGGCAGCGTCGGGCGGTCCCTTCGCAGCTTGTCGCAATCCGGGGCGGGCCGTACGCTTTGGAATTGGCCAGCATCGAGATGGCGAAGCGTGGAGGGAGGGCCGAAGCGGGGGAAAACCGCCCAAACCTCGCCACGCTCTGTGGTGAGTAACGAACACAGGGTCAAAGACGCTGCGCCCTGTGGAGCACTTTTCCCGCCAGGTTCGCCTATTGCACCGCCGCGGCACCGCCGGCCGCGCTATGGGGAGGTTCCAGTGATCGCCTACGAGCTCATGGAGACGGCGTCGTCCGGCGTCGCCCACGCGCTCTCCACCCTGGCGTCGGCTCCGCTCGCCGAGCCGGCACCGAAGGGGATCGACACCAACAGTGTCGTCACCTTCTTCGCCAGCAAGATCGCGCCGATCCTGCTCGCCGTCCTCGGCGTCATCTTCATCGGTCGTGCCAGCCGCGGCGAGATCTCCAAGGTGCTGACCAGCTCGGCGATCGCCATCGTCGGCCTCGCCTTCATCGCTGGCGCGGCGACGCTCTTCTTCGTCGGCGATTACCTGATCGACCTGATCTTCGAATAGGCGCGTTCACCAGATGCGGCTGCGCACCGACGACGACATCTACCGGGCCCGCCTGGTCTACCTCGGGCCGCCCGGCTACACCCTTCCGGTCCACCTGCCCTACGCCCAGTACGGGCTCTTCATGCTGCTGGTCCCCCTCTACATGTTCATCCACTGGCTGTTCACGTTGACGGTCGAGCTCTTCCCGGCCTGGGAGATCGCGCTCGCCATCGTGACCACGTCGTTCATCTTCCGGCACGTCGACCCCGATCGGCCGGCGCGGGTGGTCATCCGCACCGCGCTGACCGACTGGCGACGCACCCGGGAGCCGGCGGTCGAACAGCGCGATCCGCGCCTGGTCGGCAGCCGGATCAGGATCCGGGAGGAGCTGGCATGACCGGGCGTACGCCGATCGGAGCGTCGCAGGACGCGGGCAACAGTCTGTCGACAGTCGGTAGGGCGGTCGCATGAGCCGCTCGTCCACGCCGGGTTCCCCGGCCGGCCGCCCGGCCGCGCCGGCAGGTCACCGTGCGCAGTCGTTCGACTACACCGAGGACGAGGACGAGGTCGCTCTCGATCCCGCGCTGGTGACCTCGCCCGGCCACGGCGCGGTCGGTGTGTTCCAGGCACCCCGCCCAGTCCCTCGCCGGACGCCCCCCGCCGAGCCGAGCGCGGTCTCCGCCGGCGAGAACGCCGACATCGACTCACCCTTCCTGGACCTCTTCGGTGGCGCTCGGCCCGGCCCACGAGCCGTCTCGGCCGGCCCGAGCGCGCGCGAGCAGGTGGCGATCCCGCAGCAGCAACCGCCTGCGGCCGGTCCGACACCGGCTCGACCGGTCCCCGACCTGGAACCACCGTGGACCCCGGACGACCAGCCCGGCAACGGCGGCCGGCGCGTCGAGCCCCGGCACGGCGGTTACCCGGGCAACGAGTCGCGGGTGCCGCACCAGGCCGGCGATCGACTGCCGATGCCCCGGCCGGCCGACGAGGCAGCCGAGGCAGCCCCGGCGCCGAGGGCCCTCAGTCCGGCGACCCGCCCACCCGACAGCACACCGTCCTCCCGGCCGACGGCGACGTCGGCTCGGCCGACGGCACCTGTGGAACGCCCCCCGGCTCCCACCCCTCCGGCGGATCGACCGACCGCGCCCGTCGAGCATCCGGCCGGCGCCGTCCCGACGGACCGGCCAGCTCTGGAGCGGCCCCAACGCCGCACCACGGCCGCGGACCGACCCAAGGGGGCGGGTAAGGAGGTCGCCCCGCCCCGAGGACGCGCCGCCAGCCGTCAGGACCGTCCGACGAAGCCGACCCGGATCCGCGCGCCGAAGATCAAGTTCGGCGACCGGGACCCGTCGGTCGAACTGGCCATCACCGAGATCGCCGGTCACCTCACCTTCACCCCCAACACAGTCACCGCCTGGTATTGGCTGCCCGAGGTCCGCTGGGCATTCCGGCCGGACGCCGAACGCGAGGCGCTCCTGTCGGCGATCTCCGAGCAGTACGCGGGCCTGGCCGGCTTCCGGCTGCACCTGCGCCGCACCACCAGGCCGTTCCCCGCCGACGAGTGGGCCCGCACCATCGACGCCCACACCGCCGCGCCGCTCGCCGACGTTCCCGGCACCAACGGCTGGGCCGATCACCTGGTCGCCGCCCAACGGCACCTGATGGCGGTCAACCACGCCGAGGGCCAGACCTACCTCGGCGTCACCTTCGCCCGCCGCTCCCTCGGCGACTCCCTCACCGAACGCATGCTGCGCACCTTCGGTCGGGGCACCGCCGAGGGCGAACGCCGCAAGCTGGGCCGCACCGTCGAGCAGTTCGACGAGGTGCTCGGTGCCTTCGGCATGCGGGGCCGACGGGTCACCGCACAGGAGTTGGAGTGGTTGCTCTACCGCTCGGTGGCGCTGTGCATGGCACCCCCCGGCACGCTCTCGCCGGTGACCGACGGGCGCTGGGAACGCGGTGACCTGCTCGCCCTGACCGAGCAGGTGGAGCGCTACCGCACCCCGTACGGCTCGACGGTCAAGCTGGTCAACCGGATGACCGGCGAGGAACGGCACGTTGCCGTGCTCGCGGTCGGCCGGATGGAGCCGCTGGAGATCCCGGAACGGCACGAGCCCTGGCTGCACTTCCACGAGCGGCTGCCCTGGCCGATGGAGATCTCCACCCGCGTCGACATCCTCGGTTCCGGCGACTCCTTCCGTAACCTCGAGCACCGGCTGCGGATGATCCGCTCGCAACAGCTCGACTACGCCGAGCACGGCATCGACGCACCCCCGGAGCTGGAACGGCTCGCCAAGCGGGCGCTGGTGATCGGCGACGAGATGACCACCGGCCTACCGGTCGACTCGGCCCGTGCGCACGGCTGGCACCGGATCGCCGTCGGCGGCCGCACCAGGGAGGAATGCCTGGAGCGGGCCCGCCGGCTCATCCAGCTCTACTCCCGGGAACTGCGCATCTCGCTGCAACACCCGAAGAACCAGGACTGGCTGGCCCGCGAGTTCATCCCCGGCGAGCCAATCGCCAACACCGGGTACGTCCGGCGTATGCCGGTGCCGTTGCTCGCCGCCGCACTCCCCCAGGCCGCATCGAACGTGGGCGACCGGCGCGGCGACCTGATCGGTCGGACCGCCGGCACCTGCCGCCGCCCGGTCTTCCTCGACCTGCACTTCCCCATGGAGGTCCGGGAACGCTCCGGGCTCGCGGTCTTCGTCGCCGAACCGGGTGGTGGCAAGTCGACCCTGCTCGGCGCCCTGGGTTACCTGGCCGCCCGCCGGGGTGTCCAGGTGACCCTGCTCGACCCGTCCGGGCCACTGGCCCGCCTCTGCTCGATGCCCGAGCTCCGGCCGTACTCCCGGGTGTTGAACCTGACCGGCTCGGAGCACGGCACCCTGGCGCCCTACTCGCTCATTCCGACGCCCCTGCGCACCGAGTTCGGCACCGGGGCCGCCGGTGACCGTGAGTTCGAGATCGCGGTCTCCAACGCGCGGGCCGAGCGGCGCATGCTGGTCCAGGACATCTGCATGATGCTCGTACCGCCGCAGGTGGCCAGGGAGGCGTCCACCGCCACCCTGTTCCGGCACGCCGTGCGCCAGGTCCCCGCCGAGGAGACATCCACCCTCGACGACGTGGTGAGCTGCCTCGGGCGCCTCGACGACGACGCCGGCAAGGAGCTGGCCAACCTCCTGCTGGACACCGCCGAGATGCCCCTGGCCATGCTCTTCTTCGGCCGCCCCCCGGAAGGGCTGCTCGGCGCCGACGCCGCACTCACCGTGATCACCATGGCCGGGCTACGGTTGCCCGACCTCAAGATTGAACGCGAGTACTGGTCGGCCGAAGAGGCGCTGGCCCTCCCGATGCTGCACACCGCGCACCGGCTCGCCGTCCGGCGCTGCTACGGCGGCTCGATGTCGTCCCGCAAACTGGTCGGCCTGGACGAGGCGCACTTCATGGAGGGCTGGCGGTCCGGGCGTTCGTTCCTGGTCCGACTCGCCCGCGACTCCCGCAAGTGGAACCTCGCCGCACTGGTCGCCTCGCAGAACCCCCGCGACATCCTCGGCCTCGACGTGCAGAACCTCGTCTCCACCGTCTTCGTCGGCCGCATCGCCGAGGACACCGAGATCGCCTCCGAAGCGCTGCGGCTGCTGCGGGTGCCGGTCAACGACGGATACGAGGCCACTCTCGCCTCGCTCTCCGCCGCCGACACCAACTCGGCCTCCCGCCTCGGCTTCCGCGAGTTCGTGATGCGCGACGTCGACGGCCGGGTGCAGAAGGTCCGCGTCGACGTCTCGTACGTCGAAGGGCTGCTGGACCACCTCGATACGACGCCTGCCGCGATCGCCGCGGCGGCCGGAGTCCTGCCGAGCATCCCCCTGCCGGATCTGGAGGCGTGACATGGCTAGGGCCTGGGTCAAGGTCCTCGGTCGAACCGAGGCGAAGGGCCGGGCCCCAGCCCCTGGGGCCCGGGCAAGGATCGCGTCGTTCCTGCTCGCCCTCGGCGTCCTCGCCGGGGCCACCCTCACCTGGCCGCTGATCGGTGCGGAGGCCGCAGCCGCCGCACCACCCGTCGCCCAGGCCCGCGCCGACCTCTGCACGACCGCCGAATGGCAGGCCGACTTCCGGGCCTGCGTACAGAAGCTCCAGACAGTCAGCGAGGACGAGGTCAAATGCCGTAACGCGCCGACCCCGGGCACACCGGACTCCGGCCTCGCCGGCTGGTTCGCCGGTCGACCGGATTCGGCCAAGGAACTCGGGCCGAAAGGGCTCTACAGCGACTACGGCTACGCCGGTTACAGCTACCCGACCTACGACATCCCCGGCGGCTGCGCGTCGTCCGTCCTGCACCCGGATTACAAGTTCACCACCACCGTCGCGAACGGGGAGTTCATGATCGCCACAGCGATCGTGGGGGCCTCGAACGCGCTGCGCGAGCGGGCCTGGGACCCGCGTTCGATGTGGGGGTGGGCGGATCCGCTGGTCAAGCAGGCCACCAAGGCCGTGTACGAGAAAGTGTTCAGCGTCTTCGGCATCATCACCCTGTGTGTGGTGGGGCTCTATCTGCTCTGGCGGTCCCGTCAGTCGGACATGAGCAACGCGATGACCACCGCGGGCTGGGCACTGCTGGTGATGGTCGCGGTCACGGCCCTCGCCGCCTGGCCGGTCAAGTCGGCGAACGTCGCGGACGGCACCCTGGTCACCACATTGGGTGTCGTACACGACGCCGTGGGTCCCGCAGCCCGGGACACACCACCAGATCGTTGCGCCGTCCCTAACCCAGACGCTTGTGTAGACAAGCGACCGCCCGCTGTACGCGCCAGTGACACCGCGACCGAGGCGATGCTGTATCGGAACTGGCTGCGAGGAGTGCTGGGTTCGGCGGACAGCGAGACCGCCCGGAAGTATGGCCCCGCCCTGTACGACGCCAAGGCACTCTCCTGGGACGAGGCCGAGAAGCTGCGCGCCAACCCGGCCACCCGGGAGGCGACGATCAAGGCCAAGCAGCAGCAGTGGGCACGGGTCGCGCAGCAGATCCAGACCGAGGACCCGGAGGCGTACGAATATCTCCAGGGTGTGCGGGACATGGACCGGGTCGGCGCGGGGTTCATCGCGGTGCTGGCCGCGTTGCTCTTCGCGATGTTCGACCTGACGGCGTCGTTGCTGGTCCTGCTGGGCTTCCTCATCTTCCGGTGGGCGGTGATCGCGGCACCGATCCTGGGCACGGTGGGTCTGCTCCGGCCCGCCAGCGCCGGCCTACGACGGTTGGCGAACGCCGTGGTCGCCGCGGTGTTCAACATCGCCATCTTCGGCACCGGGGCCGCGATCTACCTGTTCGCCGTCGATCTGATCATGAGCACACCCACCCTGGCGGGTTGGCTTCAGGTGGTGCTCGTCTGGCTCTGCGGGGTGGTCGGCTGGCTGCTGCTGCGGCCGTACCGCCGGATCACCCAGCTCGGCGGCAAGGACAGCAGCGAGGCGGTGAGTTCGGCCGGCTCCTGGCATCGACGGTTTTTCCGGGACATGCGGACCGCGGCACGACTGGATGTGGCGGAGCCGGGCGGCACGGCCGAGCCGGTGGGCGGGCGTCGACGGTCACCGGTCGCGGAGCAGACTCGACTGCGCCCGGAGGCCCGCCGGGAGGATCCGGTCTCGACGCCGTCGACTACCAGCGAGAGCCAGCGTGACCGCGGACGCCCCGACGGTCGGGAACGTCCCGACGAGGCACCGGCAACCGAGACCGGACGTCGGGGCCGTCCCGTCGCCCCCCAGCCACGTCGCCGCCAGCCGGCGACGTGGACCGAGCCGGACGTGCCGGCCGAGAACCCGTCGTTCGTCGTCTACCGGCCGGGATCGACGGAACGCACGCCGGACCGTTCCGGACCCCGGGTGCGCTCAGAGGCGCGGTGACGGTGATGCGACGGGCGCTGGAGTTTCTCGTCACCCGGGCGTTGCGGTCCCGGCTGGGCGTGGCACTGGTCATCGCGGTACTCGTCTTCGGTGTGCTCGGCGCGGCTCGGTTGATGTCTGGCCCTCTCGATCCCACCGACGGTCTGAGCAACCGCCCGAACCAGCCGATCACCACAGTGGACCCGACGACCGGTGACGACGGGGTGCTCTCCGACGAGACTCCGCCAGCACCGGTGACGTCGCCCGGTGGGCGGACGCCCGAACAGACCGCCGACCGATTCACCAAGGCGTGGCTGGGCCGCCCCGGGATGACCACGGAGGAGTGGCAGGCCGGCCTCCGACCGCTCTCCACCCCCGCCCTGACGGAGAAGATGGCCGGCGCCGAACCCGAGACTGTGCCCGCCGAGCAGGTCACCGGTCCACCGACCATGCGGGAGCGCACCGAGACGTTCGTCGAGTTGCTGCTTCCGCTGGACAACGGCCGGCTGAGGCTGGAACTCGTCACCTCCGACAAAGGGTGGATGGTCGACGTGGTGGATTGGGAGCGGCCGTGAGCGCCGGCAGGGGTTCCGCCATCCGCCGACCGGTGCGCGTCGGCGTGATCGCCACGATGCTCACCGGCGTGCTGCTTCTGCTTTGCTGCACCGGCGGGACCGCGGCGTTCTTCCTGAGTGGGCTCGGCGGCGACGCGGAGGACGGAGACAATCTGGCCGGCTGGGGTTGCGGACCGGTCCGTCCGGTGGACATCGTGGGCGAGTTGCCGCGGTTCGCCGAGTACGGCGACGCGCAGGTCCGCAATGCTGCGATCATCATCAAGGTCGGTCAGGACATGGGTGTGCCGTCGCGAGGTTGGGTGATCGCCCTCGCGACCGCCATGCAGGAGTCAGCCCTGCGCAACCTGGCGAACAGAGCCGAGCCCGAGTCCCTCAACCTGCCGAACGAGGGCATCGGGGCCGACCACGACTCGCTGGGGCTGTTCCAGCAACGGCCCGGCTGGGGATCGGTCGCCGAGCGGCTGACTCCCTCGTACGCAGCTCGGAAGTTCTACGAGAAGCTCGTCAAGGTCCGCAGTTGGCAACGCCGACCGCTGACGGTGGTGGCACAGCAGGTCCAGGTCAGCGCCTATCCGGACGCTTACGCCAAGCACGAGGAGTTGGCCAGCAAACTTGTGAACGCGCTGGCCGGCGGGGCGGCCCGCACTGTCGAAATCAACGGCAAGGCGGTGTGCGACGCGGCCGAGCGCGGCGAGATCGCCGCCTCCGGTTGGACCGCACCGATCCCCGGCGACGTCGGCTCCGGCTTCCGCACCGCCAGCCGACCCAGCCACCACGGAGTGGACATCGGTGCGGCGAAGGGCACCGAGATCCGCGCTGCGGCATCCGGTCGGGTGCTGGTTGCCCAGTGCGACCCGGACAACAGGAATCGGCGGGACTGTGACGTCGACGGGTATCCGGACAAGGGCGGCTGCGGTTGGTTCGTCGACCTGCTGCACGCTGGCGGTTACATCACCCGCTACTGCCACATGGTGGTCCAGCCACGCGTCAAGGTGCATCAGATCGTTTCGGCCGGCGACGTGATCGGACAGGTCGGCAGCAGCGGCAACTCATCCGGCCCGCATCTGCACTTCGAGGTGCACGAGCGCAACAACCGGAAGAGCTCCGGCGCCATCGATCCGGTTCCGTTCATGCGCGGGCGGGGCGCCCCGCTTCGTGCCGCCGAGTGAGGCCGGCGCAAGCATGACCGGACCCTTGCCGGACCCGTTCGCCGACCAGCCGGACTGGGCGCCCCGGCCACCCCGCCCGTTGGCTGTCGTCCCCGCCACCGAGCGGGTGGAGCTACGGGGGAGACGGGTTCTGGTCGGGCTGCCGGGAATGGGTTGGCGTGGCGACCTGCGCGCGGACGACCGGGTGGTGCAGAACGCCCGGACCTACGTGCCGGTCATCCCCGAGCACGAGTGGTACCGGGCCGAAGCCGACCAGGTGGAGGTGTTCGCTCCGCTGGTGCCGGTCGAGCGGGTCTGGGTGGAGACGGTCGGCAGCCGCCCAGCGACAGAGGGTGAACGGGAGACCGGCATCCGGCTGGTCTCGCTGGACGGACCGGCACACCGGCCACCCACACCCGTCTTCGAGGCGGACGCGGTGACCGGTCGACGGGTGGTGCACGTCGAGGGCGGCCTCGAACATCGCGACCTGCGGGCGGTCACCGAGACCTACTCGGGTGCAGAGGGAGACATCTGCGTCCGGATCACCCCGGAGGTGGAGTGGTACCGCTGGGCCTGGCGCGGCCAGTCACCCACCACCCTGGAGGTACCGGTCCACCTGTTATGGATCGAGTGACGTCAGCCGATCTTTGTTCCGCTGCAAACTCGCCAACCATCGTCATCCCGCGTTTCGAACTGCCAGGGTTGGCGGTCGCTCTGATTAATCCCGTCAACACGAGCCGAGATGATCAACGTGACCTCGACAGCGGCGGAACCACCATGTTTCCCGACGCTGAGGCTCGCCCAACTGACGGATATCGCTACATCGAAACGCTTCTCACGCTCAAGGAGGTCGCTCCGCAGGGTCCGGATGGCCTCCAACTCCGCGCCACCCTCACAGGTGTAGAGGTCCGCTCTCGCGTCGTTACGGTCGACGAGGAATGCGCGTAGGTAGTTGTCCACAGCCACGTCGGGTGCGCTGCGGTCGGGGGCTGCCGCGCGGTTGTACAGCACGTAGCCCGTGACGGCTCCGGCCATGCAGAGCACAGCGAGGACCCCGGCGACGACAGTGAGAACGGTCCGCATTCGACGGCGCGGCGGCTGGGGCGCCGGTGGTGCCGCAGCCGGCGGTAGCTGCTCGGACGGTGCCCGTTGGGCCGGTACGCGGGAGACCTGGGAACCGGCGGGGGGCTGCACTGATTCCACCTCCTGACGTTATCGGCTGGACGCCTCGGAGCCAATGCCTCAGATCCAGCGGATCGTGACGGACCCCTCCCCACCGGTGAGATCCACGACATCCCCGGCGCACCGCCGAGGCACCTCCCGGAGGAGGGGACCCGGCTGGGATACCGTCTCTGCCGGGAGGGGTTGCCAACCTCGGGCAGAGGGGGTGGACGCGGTGGCCGGTCCGAAGGCACGTACGAACCGCGCCGCAGCTCTGCATCGTCGGGCGGCGGCAGTCGCGACCGCCGCTGCCGGGATCCTGGACGAGACGCGACCGGCCCCGGCCGATCAGCGCCGCCAGTACGAGGTGGCCGACCGTCTGCGCGAGGTCGCGGCACGACTGGCTCCGGGTTGGTCGGGTGCGGCACTGGATTCGCTGACCGCTGACACTCCGGCGGGTGACGGTCCGCCGCTGTTCGTGCGGGTCGGCACGGCGGCGCCGTTGGATGACGCCCGTTTTCCCGCGTTGGTGCCGTTGGTGGGCACCGGTCATCTGAGCGTGGACGCGGATGCCCGGGAGCCGCGGGTGGCGGGGTTGCTCCGGGCCGTACTCCTGCGGTTGTTGGGTGCGACACCGGCGGGTGCGTTGTTGGTTCGTGCGGTGGATGCCACCGGTTCGGTGCTGGCGTCGTTCGGTCCGCTCGCCGATGCTGGCCTGCTGCCCCCGCCTGCGGTGGACGTGACAGGTCTGCGTGCGGTGTTGACCGAGGCGGAGCAGTGGGTCACCCCGGGTGCGAGTGGGCGGCGTCGGCACGACCGTACGTTGCTGGTCGTGGTCGCCGCGTTGCCGGAGTCGACCGGCCCTAGCGACCTGGCCCGGCTTGAGGCGCTGGCCGAGCAGGGTCCGGTGGCGGGGTTGCATCTGGTGGTGGCCGGTTGGCCCCCGGCCGGTCCGTACGCGGTCCGGGCGCCGCTGCCGCGTACCACCGCTGTGGCGTTGCGCAACGCGTACGCGTTGGTCGGTGATCCGCCGGGGGCGTCCTTCGCCGGGCCGGGCGCGGATCCCCCTGGTGGGTTGAACTCGCCGGTGTTCGTGGAGTCGGATCCGCCGGCCGGTTTGGTGGACGCGGTTTGTCGACGGCTGGCCGAGCAGGTGGAGGCGGGTTCACGGTTGGCGTTGGCGGCTCTGCTGCCGCCGACGGGTGAGCGTCTGTGGGAGTCGGACTCCGTGGACGGGATGACGACCACGGTCGGCGATGCCGGGGGCCGGTCGGTGCCGCTGGGCTTCACCGAGCTGACACCGCACTGGCTGGTGAGTGGCCGTTCCGCGGGGGGTCGTGCGGCGTTCCTGACGACGGCGTTGCTGGGCCTGGCCGCCCGGTACGGCCCGGACGAGCTGGCGCTCTACCTGGCGGATCTCGGCGAGGGTGAGTCCTTCGTGGAGTTCCTGCAGACCGAGCGGGACCGGTCATGGATTCCGCAGGTGCGGGCTGCCGCGATGGCCGCCGATCGGGAGTACGTGCGGGATCTGCTCGACGAGCTGACGGCCGAGGTGCGGAGGCGGGCGGAGGCGGCGGCGCGGGCCGGCGGGCAACGGTTCGCGGAGCTGCGTGAGCATCAGTCGCTGCCCCGCATCGTCTGCGTGGTGGAGAACGTGCCGTTGCTCTTCGCGGAGCGGGATCGGCTGGCCGCCGAGGTGGCGGCCCAGGTGGACGGGTTGGCCCGCTCCGGCCGGGCGTTCGGCGTACACCTGGTGTTGGCCGGCGCGGGTGAGCTGGGGTTGAGTGTCCGCGCGGACGCCGGTCACCGGGATTCGGTGCTCGGGCAGTTCCCGGTGCGGGTGGCGTTGCCGGGTGGCAGCCCGGTGCTGGAGCCGACGAACGACTCGGCGGCCGGTCTGCCGGTGGGCAGCGCGGTGGTCAACACCGCCGGAGGGCTCGGCGGCCCTCGGGGTGCGATCCGCGGTCACGAGCGTCTGATCCGCTATCCGGACCCGCAGGACCACCCGGAGGTGGTGGAGGAGCTTCGGCACGAGTTGTGGGCGGCCCGCCCGGCCGGGTCGGTGCCGCCGGTGGTCTTCGCCGGTTACGCCCGACCTCTGCTGAGCAACGATCCTCGGCACCGGGCGGCGCTGGCCGGGCAGGCGCACGGGCCGGCCGCGCTGCTGGGCCGTGCGGTGGACCTGGCCCGCTCGACGGTCGCCGTGCCGTTGGGGCCGGCGGCTGGGCGCAACCTCGCGGTGCTGGGTTCGGGTGCCGCGGCGGGCGGGTTGTTGGCGACGGCCGCCCGGAGCACCGCCGACCATCATCCGCCGGGTACCGCTCGTTTTCTGGTGGCGGCACCGGACCCGGGCTCGCGGGCGCTGGCGGAGGCGTTGACCGCCGAGTTGGCGACCCGGCATTCGGCCGAGGTGGTGGACCTGCCGACGCTGCTGGCGGATTCGGCCGACGACCTGCCGACATACCTGGTGGTCTTCGGTCTGGACCGGCCGGGCCCTCGGGAGCTGTCGGTGGACCGGCTGCGCGCGTTGCTGCGGGACGGGCCCCCGACCGGGAGGCACCTGCTGGGCTGGTGGCGGGCGGTGCCGCCGTTCGCGGCGTTGTTCGAGCCGGCGGGCGAGGTCGACAAGCTGACAGCCGTGGTCGTGCTGGACGTGCCGGTTCCGCAGCTCACCGCCGTCTTCGGAAGGCCGGTGGAGTGGCAGGTCCGCCCCGACCGGGCGGTGCTGTGGGACGGTCCCGACGAGCGGGGCCGGGTCCTGGTGCCGTTCGCTGACGAGACCGGCTGACCCGGTGGCGCGAGCGGGAGGTGTCGAGGTGGGTCCGAACGCGACGGTGACCGGGCTGGGGCGGCAGCGGGCCGCGTCGGCGAACGGTCAGGTAACGCCGACGGCGATCGAGCCGAGCACGGTCTGGGCGGAGTACCTGGCCGCGGCGCGTCAGCTGGATGGGGTACGCCGCAGCGCGGCTGCCGCCGCCGGTGAGCAGGCCCGGTCGGCCGAGGCCGCCCGGGAGGAGCTGACGGCGGTCCGGACCGGGCTGGCGAGTCAGCAGGAGCGACTGCGGGAGTTGGGCGTACCGGCGATCTCCCTGGTGCCGTCGCCGCCGGAGCTGACCGAGGCGGCCCGGTCGATGGCGGGCGGCCCGGCGGCGGTGCTGGCGGCGCTGCGGGCCGCGCGGGGGCGGGCCGAGGCGGCAGACGCGGCGCTGGGCACGCGGAGCCGGTTCCGGCCGGTGTATTGGCCGGCCCGGCTGCGCAACCTTCTGGTGTACGGGCCGTTGGCGCTGGTGGTGCCGCTGATCCAGGTCGCGGTGTATGCGGCCACGGGCATCGGGCCGGCCACCGTGGCGGCGCTGATCTGTGGGCTGCCGATGCCGGCGGTCGCGTTCGTCGCCGGGTGGGTCGGCATCGGCCGGCTGTTCCGCGTCGCTCCGACCGAGCGGTTGGACCGTACGAAGCGCTTCGGTGCGCTGGTGTGTCTGGTGCCGGCGGTGCTGGTCACGGCCGGTCTGCTGCTGGCTCTGCTCGCCGGCTGACCAGCGAGGGCTGCGCGGGGCGAGGTCGGGGCGGGAACGGCACCGGCCGGCCGTCCCGGAGGGGTCGGCCGGCCGTGGTGTGTCGGTGGGTCAGCGGGGGATGATCAGTGCCATCGCCTCGGCCCGTGACTTCGAGTCCGACTGCAGGATGCCGCGTACCGCCGACGTGATGGTCTTGGCACCGGACTTCTGGATGCCGCGCATCGCCATGCACATGTGCTCGCATTCGAGCACCACGACGACCCCGCGTGGTTCGAGTTTGCTCATCAGCAGGTCGGCGACCTGTGAGGTGAGCCGTTCCTGCACCTGGGGTCGACGGGCGAAGACCTCGACCAGCCGGGCCAGTTTGGACAGGCCGGTGATCCGCCCGTCCGGGCCGGGAATGTAGCCGATGTGGGCGCTGCCCCGGAACGGCAGCAGGTGATGCTCGCAGAGGCTCATCACGTCGATGTCCCGGACGATCACCAGCTCTTCGTGGTTGGCCTCGAAGGTGGTGCTGAGGACCTGCGCCGGGTCGACCCGCAGCCCGGCGAAGAGTTCGGCGTACGCGCGGGCGACCCGGGCCGGGGTCTGTTGGAGCCCGTCGCGGTCCGGGTCCTCACCGACCGCGATCAGGATCTCGCGGACGGCTTTCTCGATGCGGCCCAGGTCGACGGCGTCCTCGACCGGGCGGCCGGTCAGCTTGCCGCTGATCAGCCGCGCGGCCACGTAGTCCAGCTCGTCGTCGCCGTCGGGTTCGGTCGCGGAGACGGCCAGCTCCCGGTGGGGGGAGCTGGCCGTCGGGTCGTTGCTCAGTGCGTGCCGTCCGAGTTGTTGGACGGCGCCCCACCGCCGACCGACGCCTGCGCGCCGTCAGCCTGGGCCTGCGCCTTGAGCTTGTCCTTCTCCGCGGGGGTGAGCACGGGCGGCTCGGTGGAGGGCTGGCGCTTGCCGAAGCCGTTGTACGGGGCCAGCGGCGGGCGCTTGACCACCCGGGAGCAGATCCGCGCCATGTCGGCGGTGGAGAGGGTTTCCTTCTCCATCAGCTCGAGCACGATGTTGTCCAGGACGTCCCGGTATTCCACCAGGATCTCCCAGGCCTCGTCGTGCGCCAGCTCGACCAGTGCCCGCATCTCGCCGTCGATCTCGGCGGCCACCGAGTCCGAGTAGTCCCGCTCGTGGCCCATGTTGCGGCCGAGGAACGGCTCGTCTCCGCTGGTGCCGTACTTGATCGCGCCGAGCTTGGAGCTCATGCCGTACTGGGTGATCATCGCGCGGGCCAGTTGGGTGGCCTTCTCGATGTCGTTGCCGGCACCGGTGGTGGGCTCGTGGAAGACCAGCTCCTCGGCGGCCCGACCGCCCAGCGCGTACGCCAGGGTGTCGATCATTTCGGCGCGCGTCTGGGTGTACTTGTCCTCGGTGGGGAGCACCAGGGTGTGGCCCAGCGAGCGGCCACGCGACAGGATCGTCACCTTGTGCACCGGCGCGGCGTGCGGCAGCGCCCAGGCGACCAGCGCGTGCCCACCCTCGTGGTACGCGGTGATCTTCTTTTCCTGGTCGCTCATCACGCGGGTCCGTCGCTGCGGACCTGCGATCACGCGGTCGATCGACTCTTCCAGCGAGTCGTTGGTGATGGCGCGCTGGTCCTTGCGGGCGGTGAGCAGGGCCGACTCGTTGATCACGTTGGCCAGGTCGGCGCCGCTGAAGCCCGGGGTACGCCGTGCCACCGAGTCGAGGTCGACGTCGGGGGTGAACGGCTTGCCCTTGGCGTGCACCCGCAGGATGGCCTTGCGGCCCTCCATGTCGGGGGCGTCCACCGGGATCTGCCTGTCGAACCGGCCCGGGCGCAGCAGCGCCGGGTCGAGGATGTCCGGCCGGTTGGTGGCGGCGATCAGGATGACCCCACCCTTGGTGTCGAAGCCGTCCATCTCGACGAGCAGCTGGTTGAGCGTCTGCTCGCGCTCGTCGTGACCGCCGCCCATGCCGGCGCCACGGTGCCGGCCGACGGCGTCGATCTCGTCGACGAAGACGATCGCCGGGGCGTTCGCCTTGGCCTGCTCGAAGAGGTCGCGGACCCGGCTCGCGCCGACACCGACGAACATCTCCACGAAGTCCGAGCCGGAGATGGAGTAGAAGGGCACCCCGGCCTCGCCGGCGACCGCGCGGGCCAGCAGGGTCTTCCCGGTGCCGGGCGGGCCGAACAGCAGCACGCCCTTCGGGATCTTGGCGCCCAGAGCCTGGTACTTCGCCGGGTTCTGCAGGAAGTCCTTGATCTCGTGCAGCTCCTCGACGGCCTCCTCGGCACCCGCGACGTCCGCGAAGGTCGTCTTCGGGGTGTCCTTGGTGATCATCTTCGCCTTGGACTTGCCGAAGTTGAGCACCCGGGAGCCGCCGCCCTGCATCTGCGACATGAAGAACAGCAGCAGAAGGACGAGTAGCGCGATCGGCAGCAGGTTGACCAGCAGGCTCACCCAGATGCTGTCCGAGGAGACCTTGACATCGGCCGGGCCGGTGACCCGGTTGGCCGCCTTGGCGTCCAGCACCTCGTTCCAGATCTGGTCGCCGGCCTGGTACGGGAACTGGGCCTCGATCCGGTCGGTCTCGGTCTTGCCGAACTTCGTCTTCTGAGCGAGGTCCAGTTGGACCGTCTGCTCCTTGTCCTGGAAGACGACCTTGTTGATCTTGGCGGTGTGCAGCTGATCGAGCGCAACGGAAGTGTCCACGCGGTGGTAGCTGGGACCAGCGGTGAACAGTTGACTGAGCACAACGGCGCCGAGGATGACCAGGATGATCCAGACCACCGGTCGGCGGAAGAAACGCGTACGTTCCATGCTGTTGTCGAGCGCCGAGGCGCCCGCATCCTCCTGATCGACGTCCTGACCGTCTGATGGTGTCGCCGCGTGTGCGGCGGCCGGAGCCGCCGTGCGGGCCGGCCTCGACCCCGAGGCGCGAAAACTGCCGCGCCGCGGTCATTCGACGGTACACCGTGTACGCGAGGAGTGAGCTTGCGAGCCCCGCAGTCGTGCGCCGTCAAACGCCCCGGGTCGTCACCGGCGTGGCAGGGAGTCCGGCCCGGCCACCCGAACGCCCGGTCACGCGGTCGAGGGGGTCGGACGCGGAGTAACCTCCGGGCCACCGTGCTCCACGGTAACCGCAACACCTGAGAGCGCGCTGAACGTCGGCTTGATGGATGCCGATGCGAATGGGCCTCGCGCCGCCACCGAGCCGCCGCGACGGCTCACGGCCGGGACGTCAGGAGCGGGCGTAGACCTCGGGCTTGAGCACGCCGACGTACGGCAGCTCCCGGTAGCGCTCACCGAAGTCCAGGCCGTACCCGACCACGAACTCGGTGGGGATGTCGAAGCCGACGTACTTCACCGGGACCGGCACCTTGACCGCGTCCGGCTTACGGAACAGCGCGACCACCTCGACGCTCGCTGCCGAGCGCGACTCCAGGTAGCGCAGCAGCCAGGAGAGGGTGAGCCCGGAGTCGACGATGTCCTCGACGACCACCACGTGCCGACCGGCGATGTCCCGGTCCAGGTCCTTGAGGATGCGGACCACACCGGACGAGGTGGTGCCCTGGCCGTAGGAGGAGATGGCCATGAAGTCCAGCTCGGCCGGCGGGCCGTTGCGGCCCAACGCCCGGGCGAAGTCCGCCATGAACATCACCGCACCCTTGAGTACGCACACCAGCAGCAGTCCGTCGCCCACGTGGGCGTAGTCGGCGGAGACCTGCTTGGCGAGCTCCGCCGTCTTCTCGCGGATCTGCGCCTCGGAAATGATCACGTGGTCGATGTCGGCGTCGTACCAGGAGCCGTCAGCCATGCTCCTAGCCTGCCGTACGTCGGATGGCCTCCGTCGGCGGGGCCGCACCTTTTGGCGCGGTCCCGCCAAGGATTTTCTACGCAAATTGCGCTAATCACATCAGTTGGTACGGGAACGCCATCGGCGACCGTCATCGCTGGGCTTCCAGTCGGCCGAATCGTGGCTGTCCGCGGTGAGCCCGGCCGCCGACGCGGCGGCGAGCAGGACGAGGAACAGGAGAAGGAACAGGAACTCCATGGCGGCGCTCACTTTCGCATGGTTGCTGTCGGTTTCGCCGCCGGTGCGCACCGGACTGAGACCAGTCTGCGCCCACCCGAACCGTCCGGACAGTGGCAGGAATGCCAGTGACCATCGATTTACTGCCACCTGTCGGGTTACCCTCGTCACATGCTCCGATCCGTTGCCGTCCTCGCCCTCGACCACGTCGCTCCGTTCGAGCTCGGCGTGCTCGCCGAGGTGTTCGGCACCGACCGCACCGCCGACGGATTCCCCGGCTACCGCTTCCAGGTGTGCAGCCCCGACGGCGCTCCGGTGCGTACGTCGTCCGGCTTCCACCTCACGCCACACGCCGACCTCGGCCCGGTCGACGAGGCCGACCTGGTCGCCGTACCCGCACACAGCCAGGGCACCACCGTCCCCGGCCCGGTGCTCGACGCGCTCCGCCGTGCCGACGCGCGTGGGGCGTACCTGTTCAGCGTCTGCTCCGGGGCCTTCCTGCTCGGCGAGGCCGGGCTGCTCGACGACCGGGAGTGCACGACCCACTGGCGGCACGTCGACGAGCTGCAACACCGGCACCCCCGCGCCCGCGTGCGGTGCAACTCGCTCTACGTCCAGGACGGTCGGCTGCTCACCAGCGCCGGCACGGCCGCCGGCATCGACGCCTGCCTGCACCTGATCCGCCAGGAGCACGGCTCGGCCACCGCGACCCGGCTGGCCCGGCGGATGGTGGTCCCGCCGCACCGTGACGGCGGCCAGTCCCAGTACGTCGAGGCGCCCATCCCGAAGGCACCCGAGGCACCCACCCTGGAGCCGGTCCTGGAGTGGCTGATGGGCCACCTGGACCGGGCGATCACCGTGGAGGAGTTGGCCGCGCGCGCCGGCATGGCACCCCGCACGTTCGCCCGCCGCTTCCGCGCCGAGACCGGCACCACCCCGCACGACTGGCTCACCAACCAACGGGTGCTACTGGCCCGGCGGCTGCTGGAGGAGACCCCGTTGAGCGTCGAGGCAGTCGCCGACCAGGCCGGCTTCGGCGACGCGGCGGCGCTGCGCCACCACTTCAGCCGCCGGGTCGGTGCCACCCCCCACAGCTACCGGACCACCTTCCGGGACCGGGCACACAGCGGCTGACCGCCACTCCGCCGACCACGGCCCGGGCGGGCGGGCGACGGGTACCGCCGGCCGGCGTTTCAGCCGACGGCTACGGGTTGCAGCCGATCGGCGCGGCGGAGAATCCGGACGCCTCCGGGCAGGTCCGCCGGGCCCTGGCCGTGCCAGGCGGTGACCAGAGCGTCCAGCGCGCCGACGTGCCGGTGCGACAACGCACCCGGCTGGGCGCCCAACTCCCGCGCCCAGGCGTGCAGCACCCGGCCGCGTACCGCAGGGGTCAGAGCGAGCAACGCCGGCGCGGAGAGTCCTCCGTCGGGGTGCCGGGCCGCCGCCAGCGCCGTCCCCGCCAACTCGTCGAGCGCGGCGTTGTCGGCCGCCACCAACCGGGCGGTACGCGCGAGGTTGTCCACCACCCCCGGCCCGAGCGCCCGCACCAAGGCCGGGAGCAGGTCGGCCCGCACCCGGGACCGGGCGTACGACGGGTCGGTGTTGTGCGGGTCCTGCCACGGGCTCAACCCGAGCACGGCGCACGCCGCGCGCGTCTCGTCCCGGCCGATCTCCAACAGCGGACGCAGCAGCGGCACACCGCCCAGCTCACGCCGGGCCGGCATCCCCGCGAGCCCGCGCGGTCCGGCGCCCCTGGCGAGCGCGAGCAGCACGGTCTCCGCCTGGTCGTCACGGGTGTGCCCGGTGAGCACCGCGACCGCGCCGTGCTGCCGGGCGGCCTCGACCAGCGCCTCGTACCGCGCCTCCCGGGCAGCCGCCTCCGGCCCACCCGGACGCCCCGCCACCTCCACCCGGGCCACCGACGCGGCCGTGAAACCGGCTTCACGGGCCCACCCGGCCACCGCCTCGGCGCGCTCCGCGGAGCCGCCCTGCAGGCCGTGGTCGACGCTGACGAGCACCGTGTCGCGACCCAACCGGGGTGCCACGAACACGGTGGCCGCCGCGAGGGCGAGCGAATCGGCGCCGCCCGAGCAGGCGACCAGCACCGGCCCAGGCGAGGGCAGACCGGTCAGCGCACGGCGGACCGCCACCCGGATCGCGGCCACCGGCGGGGCGAGCGCGGCCACCGGCGGGGGTCAGCCAGCGGCCGGGATGGTGCCGGCCGGGCCGTGCACCCGGGCGACCCACGCGTCCGGGTCGCCCAGCTCCGACAGCCGGGGCAACGTGAGCGGTGAGTTGAAGATGGAGTTGAACCCCTCCATGCCGACCCGCTCCACCACACCGTGCACGAACTTGCGCCCCTCGGCGTACTGGCGCATCTTGACGTCCACCCCGAGCAGCCGGCGGATCGCCTTCTCCAGCGGGTTGCCGGCCTCACGGCGGCGGTTGAACGACGCCCGGATCCGCTCCACGCTCGGGATCACCTGCGGCCCGACGCCGTCCATGACGAACTCGGCGTGCCCCTCCAGCAGGGTCATCAACGCGGTGAGCCGGTCCAGCACGGCGCGCTGCGCCGGGGTCTGCACGATATCCAGCACGCTGGTGCGGCTGTCCTGGTCGCGGACCGCCTCGGAGAGGGTGGCCACCCCGCGCCGCAAGCGCTCGACCAGGTGCTCGCTCCCGCTGGACGAGGCGTCGACGAACGCCTGCACCTCGCTCAGGAAGTAGGCCCGCATCCACGGGACGGCCGTGAACTGGGTCCGGTGGGTCACCTCGTGCAGACAGACCCAGAGGCGGAAGTCCCGTGGGTCGGCGCCGAGCTTGCGCTCCACCTCGACGATGTTCGGCGCGACGAGCAGCAGCTGACCCGGGTCGGCCGAGAAGACCTCGTACTGGCCGAGCACCCGGCCGGACAGGTAGGCCAGCACCGTGCCGGCCTGCACCCCGGTCAACCTGGACCCGATCGCCTCGGTCAGCGCGCCGGGCTGCTTGTCACCCGAGAGCCGGCTCACCAGCGGGGTGATCACCTCGCGGAGGCCGGCGATGTTGGTCGCCGCCCAGTCGCGGCGGTCGACCACCCGCACCGGGGGATGCGACACCTGCGCCGTCAACCCCGTGTAGTCGGCCACGTGCCCGGCCGCCTCGTCGGTCAGCCGTCGCAGGTCGCCGACCACGTCGGTGGCCTCGGCGTACGACACCCGGGGGCCCGACTTGCTCAACGCCCCCGCGGTGGCGGCGGCCAGATCCCAGTCCACGAACTGCGCCATGAACCCACCGTACCCGCGCCGCGACACCCCGGCCCGGCCTCGCGTCCTCGATCGACGCCGATGGCCGGTCCGCCCGGGAGCCGGACGACCCCGGCCCGACGACGGTCAGCCGCAGCCGCAGCCGGCCAACGCGGCGGCGATCCGGTCCAGCGCAGGCTGGGCGGTCTCCTTGCCGCCCGGCACCTGGTCGGTGAGCACGGCGAAGGTGAGCAGCCGACCGTCGGCGGTGGTGACCAGGCCCGCGATGGAGTGCACGGCGGTCAGCGTGCCGGTCTTGGCCCGGACGCTGCCCGCACCGGCGGCGGTGCCGGGGGTGTTGCGGTAGCGCTCGTTCAGCGTCCCCGACCAGCCGCCCACCGGCAGACCGCCGAACACGCCGGCCAACTCCGGATGGTCCGGGCTCGCCGCCAGCCGGATCAGGTCGGTCAGCAGCGACGGGCTGATCCGGTTGCGGCGGGACAACCCGCTGCCGTCGGAGAGGGTGATCTCGTCGGCCGGCAGGCCCAGCTCGGCCACCTGCGCGTCCATCGCGGCGGCGCCACCGTCGAACGAGGCCGGCTGGTTACGGGCCAACGCGACCTGACGGGCCAACGCCTCGGCCACCAGGTTGTCGCTCTCGCTGATCATGATGTCGACCAGCCGGATCATCGGCGGGGACTGCACCACGCCCAGCTCGGCACCGGGTGCCGGGGTGCCACCGGCCGCCGCCGGAGCCGGCGCCGTGCCACGCTTCACCGTGTCGGTCGGCACGCCGAGCAGCCGGGCGAACGCCTTGCCGGCGGCCAGGTCCGGTTCGGCGAACCGCGCGGCCGCCCCGTGGTCGACGCTCGGGTCCCTGCGCGCGCCGTCGGTCATCAACGCGGTCACCGCGCCGCCGGAACCGCCGGTGGGGATGTCGTCGTCCCAGCCCGGGCCGTAGACCGGGCCGGAGTAGACCGAGCCGTCGACGGTCACGCTGGTCGGGGTGGCCCCGCCGAGCGCGGTGCGCACCTGGGTGGCCAGGTCGTCCAGGCGTGCCGCCCCCGGGTAGTAGCCCTTCTTGTCGATCGCCAGGGTGGGATCGCCGCCCCCGATGATCACCACTTCGCCGGCCTTCGCACCGGCCACCGCCCGGGTGGGTATCCGGTAACCGGGTCCACGAGCGGCCAGCGCGGTCACCCCGGTCGCGAGCTTGGTCACCGAGGCGGGGACCGTGCCGTCGTCCGCACCCTTGGCGAACAGTGTCTGCCCGGAGATCACGTCGGCCACCGAGACGTTCACCCGACTGCCGAGTGCGGCGACGCCGACCAGCGGGTCGAGCACGGCACGAACTCCGTCGGCGGTGGGCAACGGCGCGTTCGGATCCGGGCCGGCCAGCACGTCCGAGGGATCAGGGTCCGGGGTCGCAGCGGCAGCCTTCGGGCCGGACCCGGTGTCGTCGCCCAGCCAGCCGGCGACCGGGCCGGGCCGGGTGACGACGACTCCGACGCCGGCGAGTACGAGCAGCAGCACGACGGCCAGCACCACGGGCAGGCGCCGACGGCGCTTCGGCGTGACGGGTGCGGGCGGCGGCGCGGCATCGGCGGACGCGGGCAGCGCGGAGATCGGCGGGCCCAGCGGCGGGCCGCCGGGAGCATTCGGGGCGTGGCCGGACACCGGGCTGACCGGCGCAGGGCTGACCGGGACCGAGGCACTGCCACGCGGCGAACCACCCGACGCCGGGCTGACCGGAACCGAGGCGTTTCCCGGCGGCCTACCGCTCGCCGGTCGGTCACCGCCGAGCGCCGGGAAGCGACCGTTGTTCGAGCCGGGAGGGGGCGACCCGCCCGGCGGGCGCCAGGGCAGCGGCGGGGGCCTCTCGGGCGACGCCTCCGGCGCCTGGTTCGCCGGCTCGGGAGTCCGTGGAAGGTGAGCCTCGGGCACCGGGACGCGACCCGTCGCACCGCCCGAACCGGATCGTCCGGTACCGTGCCCGGAACCCCCGTCCGGGCGGTAGTGTGAATCTTCCCTCCCCACGACCCCCTCCTCCCCCAGCGAAAATCGGCTTGGGTGACACTACTTCGGTCCGAAGACTATGCGGCGGCCGGAGTCGGCGGGTGGGCATTCACCTGTCCGGAGGGCGCCAGTGGTTCCGTTAGCCAGCGTGGGCAGACGAGGGAGCGTGCAGATGGATTTCGACGTTACGGTTGAGATCCCCAAGGGTCACCGGAACAAGTACGAGGTGGACCACGCGACCGGCCGGATCCGGCTGGACCGCACCCTCTTCACGTCCACCCAGTACCCGGCCGACTACGGGTTCATCGAGGGCACGCTGGGCGAGGACGGCGATCCGCTGGACGCCCTGGTGCTGGTCCCCGAGCCGACCTTCCCGGGTTGCCTGATCCGCTGCCGCACCATCGGCATGTTCCGGATGACCGACGAGAAGGGCGGGGACGACAAGGTCCTCTGCGTCCCCTACGAGGACCCCCGCCAGGAGCACCTGCGCGACATCCACCACCTCGGCGAGTTCGACCGGCTGGAGATCCAGCACTTCTTCGAGGTCTACAAGGACCTGGAGCCCGGCAAGTCGGTGGAGGGCGCGACCTGGGTCGGCCGCACCGAGGCCGAGGCCGAGATCCAGGCCTCCTACCAGCGGGCCAGGGACGCCGAGGCGCGCGGCGAGACCCTCCACTGACAGGCACCGACGCACCGGGCCCGGTGGCCGCTCAACCGAGCAGCCCCCGGGCCCTGTCGTACAGGTCGAGCACCGCGCAGGCGGTCGGCACCACGGCGACCACCAGCGCCGTGTCGGTGAGGTCGGCGGCCCGTCCGACGTACGGGGAGACCGGCCGGCGGGCGTACCCGGTGCCGGCGGCGATGGTCACCAGGGCCAGCACCGCGGCGCCCAGGACCAGGGCGAGCCGCGCCGGCTCGTCGACCCGGCCGACCAGTACGGCACCGAGCGCCGCGTAGCCGGCCAACCCGGCGAGCACCGTCGGAACCCGGTGTCGCAGCGCCACGAACAGGCGCGAGCGCAGCAGCAGCACGGCCGAGGTGACCGCCACGAGAACCCGGCCGGCCGTTCCACCGACGATCCCGAGGACGACCGCTGCGGCCACCGCCAGCACGGCGTGCCCGATCAACATGCCGGTGAGCATCTCCTCGGTACGGATCACCGCGGCGTGCACCCGGCTGCGGTCCGGGAGATCGCGGGCCCGCTGGGGCTCGTCCACGGGGGCCGAGGTCGGCAGGGTGATGGGCGGCAGGGGCAGCTTGCCCAGCCGGATGGCCAGCAGCGGGATCACGCCGACGGCGAAGACCAGCGCGCTGAGCAGCACCGCCGCCGTACCGGCCGGGGTCAGCAGCAGCCCACCGAGCGCGGCACCGGCACCGGTCAGGCCGACGGTGACACCGGCGACGAAGACCCGTAGCCGACTGGCCACCCCGAGCAGGCCGATCAGCGCCACCAGCAGCAGTGCCACCGAGCCGGCCAGCAGTTCGGGGGCGCCCACCCAGCGGGCCGGGCCGAACGGCGTGACCGGGTCGCCGGAGCCGACCGCGAGGGCGCCGGCTGTGAACGCGTACGGCAGCGCGTAGCCGCCCACCGTCGCCCCGGTCGTCCCGTCGCCGTTGGCGCGGGAGGCCACCGCGCCGGCGACGGTGAGCACCAGCGCCACCACGGTGGCCGTCATCCAGCCCGCCCGGTGCGTCGGGCCGCTGACGAACAGGGCCAGCAGCCCGACGGCGAGCGGGACGGCGGCACCGGCCAGGCTGGCGACGCGGGTGGCGGTGGGCGACCAGGCACCACCTCGGCGGCGGGCGCCGTCGGCAATCGCCTCGACCACGTCGTCGTACTCCAGCTCGGGCCAGTGCGCACGGGCCGGCACCAGGTGCAGCACCTCGCCGTCGCGCACCCCCTGCGGCAACAGCGCCTGGGCGGTCGCGAGCACTCCGCCGTCGGTGCGGCGCAGAACCCAACCACCGTGCTGCTCGCCGTCGTCGGCCAACCCGACGCCGGCGTGTCGGAGCACGTCGGGCAGCAGTTCGGCAAGGGGCACCTGCTCCGGCAGGGCGACGTCCAGCCGTCGTTGCGGCGCGCTGATGGTGACGCGGGCCAGCCCGGTAGTCATCGACTGGTCTCCATATCGACGGGGATCGGAGGCTGCGCGGACGACAGGACTTTACCTACCATGAGTCCGGCTCGGGTTACCCAGCGCTGTCAGGAGGCCGAGTGTCCACCGTCGTCATCAAGCGTCCGCCGCGCCGACCAGCACCGGAAATCCCCGCCGGTGAGCTGCCGGTGGAGGCGCCGCCGGAGATTCCGGTGGTGGCCGGCGGGCGATGGCAGCAGATGCTCATGCTGCTGCCGATGCTCGGCGGCACTGTCGCGATGGCGATGATGTTCGGCCGGGGCGGCGGAGCCTACTCGTACGTGGTCGGCGGGATGTTCGGGCTCTCCTCGCTGGCGATGGTGGTGACCTCCTGGGGCAGCGCCTCCGGCACCCCGAAGAAGTCCGAGATGATGGCCGCCCGGCGGGAGTACCTGCGGCACCTGGCCACACTGCGGCGGCGGGTTCGCCGGACCGCCGGCCAGCAGCGGGCCGGGCTGTTCTACCGGCACCCCGACCCGGGTCGGCTCTGGTCGACCGTCGACAGCCACCGGGTCTGGGAGCGGCGACCGGGCGACCCGGATTTCGCTGTGGTCCGCGTCGCGGTCGGGCCGCAGACCCTCGCCACCCCGCTCGTCGCGCCGGTGACCCGACCGCTGGAGGAGCTGGAACCGATGACCGCCGGCGCGCTGCGCCGCTTCCTGGACGCGTACTCCGTGGTTCCGGACCTGCCCGTGGCCCTGTCGCTGCGCAGCTTCGCCCGGGTGCACGTCCGATCCGCCGGCCGACCCGCTGGTGACGGCCCCACGACCGGCGGCCGACCCACCGGCGACCCGGTGGCGCAGGCGTTGGTCCGGGCCGTGCTGACCCAGCTGGCGGTCTTCCACGCCCCCGACGAGCTGCTCGTCGCGGTCTGCGCCGGGCCGGAACGCCGCGCCTGCTGGGAGTGGGTGAAGTGGCTCCCGCACGCGCACCACCCCAGCCGCACCGACGCGCTCGGCCCGCTGCGACTGGTGACCAGTTCCGCCGCCGAGCTCGAAGGGCTGCTGGCGGACGTGCTGGCCAGCCGCTCCCGGTTCAGCCCGGCCGGCCCGGCCACCGACGGCCCGCACGTGGTGGTCGTCCTCGACGGCGGCGAGTTGACCGGCGCCAGTGATCTGACCGGTGACGGTGGCATCGACGCGGTCACCGTGCTGGACCTGGACACTCCCCCGCCTCGGCTGCTCGACCGGTACGCGCTGCTGCTGGAGTTGCACGGCCGACGACTGCACTCGCGGTCGACCGACGGGCATGCCGATGTCGGCACCGCCGACCAGCTCGACCTCGCCGACGCCGAGGCGGTCGCCCGACGGTTGGCCCCGCTCCGGCTCGCGGGCGCGGCCCGTGGGCCCGACTCCCCGCTCCAGGCCGACCTGGGCCTTCCCGAGCTGCTCGGCCTCGGCGACCCGGAGAGCTTCACGGCCGAGCAGGGTTGGTTGCCGCGCTCGGCCCGCGAGCGGCTGCGCGTGCCGATCGGGGTGGGCACCGACGGCGGTGCCATCGAACTGGACCTCAAGGAGTCCGCCCAGGACGGGATGGGCCCGCACGGCCTTCTCATCGGGGCCACCGGCTCCGGCAAGTCGGAGCTGCTCCGCACGCTGGTGCTGGGCCTGGCCGCCACGCACAGCTCCGAGCAGCTCAACTTCGTGCTGGTCGACTTCAAGGGCGGCGCCACCTTCGCCTCGTTCGACAGGTTGCCGCACACGGCAGCAGTGATCACCAACCTGGCCGACGCGCTGCCCCTGGTCGACCGGATGGTCGACGCGATCAACGGGGAGTTGGTCCGCCGGCAGGAGCTGCTCCGACGCGCCGGCAACTTCGCCGGCGTGCGCGACTACGAGCGGGCCCGGGCAGCCGGCAGCCCGCTGGCCCCGCTGCCGTCGCTGCTGCTGATCTGCGACGAGTTCTCCGAACTGCTCTCCGCCAAGCCCGACTTCATCGACCTGTTCGTGCAGATCGGCCGGCTGGGCCGCTCACTCGGTGTGCACCTGCTGCTCGCCAGTCAGCGCCTCGAGGAGGGACGGCTCCGCGGGCTGGACACCCATCTCTCGTACCGGATCGGTCTGCGGACCTTCTCCGCGCTGGAGTCCCGCACCGTGCTGGGGGTGCCGGACGCGCACGAGTTGCCCCGCTCGCCGGGCCACGGCTATCTGCGCGCCGGCACCGACCCGTTGGTCCGGTTCAAGGCCGCGTACGTCTCCGGTGCCGTCCGGCGGCGGACGGTGACGGCCGGTGCCACCGCCGAGGGTGGCGCCCGGCTGCTCACCTTCACCACGCACGCCGTACCCGTGCCCGAGCCGGCGACCCCGGTCGCGCCCGTCGCCGCCGAGGAGGAGGACCGGGAGACCCTGCTCGACCTCCTGGTGGATCGGCTCGTCGGGCAGGGCCCGCCGGCGCACCAGGTGTGGCTCCCCCCGCTCGGACAACCACCGACGGTGGACGAACTGCTCGGTCCGGTGGAGGTGGACCCGGCACGCGGCCTGACCGTGGGCAACCCGGAGCTGCACGGCGCGCTCGGCGTGCCCCTGGCCGTGGTGGACAAGCCGTTGGAGCAGCGTCGGGACCTGCTCTGGCTGGCGTTGGACGGCGCGGCCGGGCACGTGGCGGTGGTCGGCGCGCCGCAGAGCGGCAAGTCGACGGCGCTGCGCACGCTGGTCTGCGCGTTGGCGCTCACCCACACGCCGGCAGAGGTGCAGGTCTACTGCCTGGACTTCGGTGGTGGCGGGTTGGCCGCGCTGCGCGACCTCCCGCACGTGGGCGGGGTCGCCGGTCGGGCCGATCCGACGGCCGTACGGCGCACCGTCGGCGAGATGACCACCCTGTTGGCCGACCGGGAGCGCCGGTTCGCGGAGTTGGGCGTGGAGTCGATGGCCGCGTACCGGCAGCGCCGGGCCGCGGCGGGGGCGACCAACCAACCGGGCATCGATCCGTTCGGTGACGTGTTCCTGCTGGTCGACGGTTGGAGCACGGTCCGAGGCGAGTACGACGACCTGGAGCCGCTGGTCACCGACCTGGCCACCCGGGGCCTGTCGTACGGGGTGCACGTGGTCGCCACCGCGCTGCGCTGGCTGGACTTCCGGCCGGCGATCCGGGACCTGTTCGGTTCACGGTTGGAGTTGCGCCTCGGCGACCCGTCCGACTCGCTGGTGGCGAGGCGTGCGGCCGCGAACGTGCCGGAGCGCGCCGGCCGGGGGGTGACGGCGGAAGGGCTGCACTTCCTCACCGCGTTACCGCAGCTCGGTGCCGCCGACGGGGACACCGCGGGCCTGGTGAAGCGGGCCGCCGACGGGTGGGCGGGTCCGCCGGCGCCCCGAGTGCGGCTGCTCCCGCCCGTGCTGCCGTACGCCGATCTGGACCTCGCCGCGACGACCGGCCTGCGGTTGCCGATCGGGATCGCGGAGGCGGACCTGCGCCCGGTGTCGCTCGACTTCGCCACCGAGCCGCACTTTGTGGTCTTCGGGGACTCGGAGTGCGGCAAGTCGTCGTTTCTGCGGGCGCTGGCGACGTCGATCATCACGCGGTTCACGCCCGAGCAGGCCCGGGTGATCCTTGTCGACTACCGGCGCAGCCTGCTCGGCACGATCGAGACGCCGCACCTGATCGGGTACGGCACCGCCGCGGCACACACCGCCGACCTGATCGAGTCGGCTGCCGGTTATCTGGAGCGGCGGGCCCCCGGGCCGGAGGTCACCCCGCAGCAACTGCGGGACCGCTCCTGGTGGTCCGGCCCGGAGCTGTTCGTGCTGGTGGACGACTACGACCTGGTGGCGGCCGGGCCCGCGAACCCGCTGCGGGCGTTGGAGGAGCACCTGCCGCACGCCCGCGACGTCGGGTTGCACCTGGTGCTGGCCCGCCGCTCGGGTGGCGCAGGCCGCGCCCAGTACGAGCCGATCGTGCAGCGGCTGCGGGAGTTGTCCACCGCCGGTCTGGTGATGGCGGGCAGCCCGGACGAGGGGGCGCTCGTCGGGCCGGTGCGTCCCGGCCCACTGCCGCCGGGGCGTGGTCGACTGGTCACCCGGCGGGATGGCGTACGCCTCGTCCAGCTGGCACAACTTTCGCCACCATGACCTGACTCGCCGGTTCTTCCCGTGACAGGTGAGGAAACCGGTAATCTCCGATCGTCGTGGTTCCGTCGGGATGAATGGCTGGGGATGTGACTGGGGTTCGGCACAGCGGTCCGTCAGCGGCCCGTCGAGCGGCCGGCCGGGCGCTGCTCGGTGTCGCCGCGGCGCTCGCTGTCGTGGGCCCGACCGCGGCGGCCGTGCCCGTCGCCACGCCCACCAACGGCGGACAGCTCGCCGGCGCGTCGATGGCCCTCGCCCCTGGCGACGCGGTCACCCGCACCGACCAGGTACGCGACGAACAGTGGCAGCTCGACGAGTTGCGCGCCGAGACGGCCTGGCACAGCTCGACCGGTCGAGGCGTGACCGTCGCCGTGGTGGACTCCGGAGTGGACGGCAACCATCCCGACCTGGTCGGCCAGGTGCTGCCGGGCAAGGATCTCGTCGGCCCCGGGGGCGGGGCGGGCCCGGATCCGGTGGGGCACGGCACGACGGTGGCCGGCCTGATCGCCGGCCGCAAGGACGACAAACGGGGCGTCGTCGGCCTGGCGCCGGATGCCCGTATCCTGCCGGTCCGGGTGCTCGACGAGCAGAACCGCTACGACGACGCGTTGATCGTCGCCCAGGGGGTCCGCTGGGCGGTCGACAACGGCGCCCGTGTGATCAACCTGTCCCTGGGGGGCAGCGGCGACAGCCCGGCCCTGGCCGCGGCTCTGGACTACGCGTTCGTCCGCGACGTGGTCGTGATCGCCTGTACCGGCAACCTGGCGACGTCCACCAGCACCAAGGTGTGGTACCCGGCGCGTGAGCCGGGTGTGGTCGCGGTCGCCGGCCTCGAACGCGGCAGCGACAACCTGTGGTCCGGGTCGATCACCGGGCGGGCGACAGTGCTCACGGCTCCCGCCAGCGGGCTGGTCGGCGCGAAGTCCCCCGACGGGTACTGGCGGGTGCAGGGCACGAGCTTCGCCGCGCCACTGGTGACGGCCACCGCCGCGCTGGTCCGGTCCCGCTTTCCGCAGATGCCCGCCGGTGAGGTGGTCAACCGGTTGCTGGCCAGCGCCCGGGACATCGGCCCGACCGGGCGGGACGACCGCTTCGGGTACGGGGTGGTGGATCCGGTGGCCGCGCTGACCGCCGACGTGCCGCCGGTGCCCGTCAACCCGCTCGACGACCAGACGTCGCCGGGTGTGACTGGCTTCGGTCCGGCGCCCGGCTCGGCCGACGACGACCCGGTGGCCGGCGCCGGCAGCGACCCGCTCGGGCTCACCGCACCCCACCAGCAGACCCGGTGGACGGCCCGGGCTGCCGGTGGCCAGGACCCGTCCGCTCCGGAGCAGCTGTGGATCGGCCTCGTGCTCGTCGTCGCCCTCCTCGGCAGCGCCGCGCTGATGATCCGCCGGTTCCGGCACCGGGCCCGCTGATCGCGGACGACCGGAAGGTCTGACCGGCCGCCCGGTCGGGTAGAACCGACGAATGAGTACGCAGCAGCCGCCCACCCACGCCTCCGCCGAGCAGTCGTCCTGGCGGCACCGCCGACTCGACCCGGACCATTCACTGGGGCTGCGGCTGACCCTCGCCTCGGCGGCGGCGTTCCTGGTGCTGGTGCCCTTCGCGCTGCTCACACTGCTGGTGCTCGGTGCGTGGGCGCCGCTGCACCGGCTGGACACGGCGGTCACCGACGCCCTGCACGGCTACGCGCAGGACCACCCTGGGTGGGTCGCGCTGATGCGGATCTGGACCGAGGTGTTCGCGCCGATGCCGCTGCGTGCCGTCGCCCTGCTCCTGGTGGTCTGGTTGCTGCGCCGGGGGGCCCGCCGGCTGGCTCTGTGGGCGGCCACCACCATGGTCGCCGGTGGCCTGGTCGGTCCGCTGCTCAAACTGCTCGTCGGCCGCGACCGGCCGGAGTTGCTGGACCCGGTGGCACGGGCCGCCGGCTACTCCTTTCCCTCGGGTCACGCGCTGAACGCGACACTGGCCGCCGGGGTGCTGCTGCTGGTGCTCCTGCCGTACGCCGGGCGCGGGGCGGCGCGGGTCACGCTCTGGGTCGCGGCGGTGCTGCTCACCGTGGTCACCGGGCTGAGCAGGGTGGCGCTCGGTGTGCACTTCACCAGCGACGTGCTGGGCGGCTGGCTGCTCGGAGTGGCGGTGGTCGCGGCGACCGCCGCCGCGTTCACCAGTTGGCGGGCGCACAACGGTCTCCGGCCGGTCCGGCCCACCCGCGACGGCGTCGCCCCCGAGGTCGAGCGGCAGCCCGAAGTGGCCTGAGGCGTGCCGACGACGGCGGGCGGGTACTGGCCGACCCATGTCCGACACCGTGGTCCTGATCGTCCGGCGGGTGCTGCTGCCGGTGTCCCTCCTGTTCGGCCTGATGGTGCTGCTCGGGGTGCTGGTCACCCGGGTGTTCGCCCGGACCTGGCCGTTCACCGTCGAGGACTCGGTGAACCGGGAGCTGGCCGCCGACCGTACCGGCGGCTGGAACGACGTCTCGCTGGTGTTCGGCATGGCGATCATGGTTCGTGCGGTGCTGGACCGAGGGCTGCGGTGGGGCCGGGCGACGCTGCCGACCGGGGGCCGACCGGTGGTGTCGGCCGGGAGTTGATCGACGCGGCGCTCAGGTGCACTCGCCGGTGGCCACCTGCCGGTTACGTTCCGCGCCGGCCAACGCCACCGGCCGAGCCTCGGCAGCGGTCACCGCGAATCCGGTGTTCGGGTCGTCGGCCGCAGCCGCGAAGATCACGCCGAGCACGAGGCCGTTGGCGGACAGCAGCGGACCGCCGGAGTTGCCACTGCGCACCAGCGCCCGGATCGTGTAGATCTCCCGCGTGACGTCACCGGAGGAGTAGATGTCCGGCCCTTTGATCTTGTCGACGTCGCGGATCCGCGCCGACTGCGCGTTGTAGGGGCCGTCGAGGGGGAAGCCCAACACGATGGCGTCCGAGCCGCTGCCCGCGTTGCCGGCGGCGAACCGCAGGGACGGGCCGGGCAGCCCGGGCACCAGCAGCACCGCCAGGTCCCGGTCCGGGTCGTAGACCACCACCTTGCCGTCGTACCGCTCGCCGCCCAACTCCACCGCGACCGAGCGGGTGCCGGCCACGACGTGCGCGTTCGTCATCACCCGGTCGTCGGCGTACACGAAGCCGGAGCCCTCGATGCGACGCGAGCAGCCGGGCGCGGAACCGAGCACCTTGACGACCGACCGCTGACCGTTGACCACCACCTGCGAGCCGGCCAGCGCCGGGTCGGGCGGGTCGACCTGCCGGGCCCGGGTGGGCGCGAGATCACCGAAGACGTCCGGGAAGCCGTCGGTGTCGACGGTGTCCTCCAGCGCGGTGGACAACCGGTGGGCCTGGTCCGGCACGATCTGGTTGACCACGCTGATCAACGCGCTGTTGCGCACCGAAGCGGCGAGCCAGGGCACCGAGGACGAGCCGAGCGGCACCGCCACCAGCCAGGCGAGCAGCAGCACCGCGAGCAGCGACACCAGCGCGCCACCCACGTCGTCGACCCGTTTGCCCACGTCGCTGGTGATCGTCTTGCGCAGGTGCGAGCCGAGCCAGCCGGCGAGCGCCTGCCCGACCACGGCCAGCCCGAAGATCGCCACGAGCGAGATCAGCACACGGGTGCCGGCGTCCACGAACTGTCGGGCGAACAGCGGCCCGAGCTGGAGACCCAGCAGCAGGCCGAGGAAGAAGCCGGACAGCGAGGTGATGCCGATGACGAAACCCTGGCGGTATCCGCTGATCGCGAACACGAGCATGAGCAGCAACAGGACGAGATCCACGACGGACACGGGTCAAGCGTACGGGCAGTGCGCCCGCCAGATGACCATCGCTTGCCGAAGGTGACCGTGCGGTCAGCGCAGGGCTGTCTCGTCAGCCTCGTCGGTGCCCGCCGACGGCGCCGGGGTGGCCCCGCTCGGCGGCAGCTCGACAACCCGGTCCCGCGGCCACGGACGCGCCCAGCCGCCCATCTCCAACAGGGTGGCCAGCACCCCGGCGGTGAAGCCCCAGACGAGCATCCCGCGTGCCGAGAACGCCGGCCCGATCCAACCGCTGGGGTGGCGGACCCGCAGCCGGTTGGCCGGGTCGACCAGCTCGCTGACCGGCAGGCGGGCGACGTGGGCCACCTCGGCCGGCTCGCACGGGTAAACCCGGTGCGGGTCGTGCCACCAGGCCAGCACCGGCGTGACCACGAAGTCGCTGACCGGGATCCACAGTTTCGGCAGCTCGGCGAGCACTGTCACGCTGGTCGGGTCGAGGCCGACCTCCTCGTTCGCCTCACGCAGGGCGGTGGCCCGGGCGTCGGCGTCCTCCGGGTCGGCCGCGCCGCCCGGAAAGGCCGGTTGGCCGGCGTGGTTGCGCAGGGTGGCCGCGCGTTGCAGGACCAGCACGTCCGGGCCCGCGCCGGGCTGCTCGCCGAGCAGCACCAGCACCGCGCTCTCCCGGCCACCTTCGGCCGGGGTGGTCAACCTGGTGAAGTCCTCGGCGCGGGCGGTGCCCAGCCGGGTCAGCAGCGGGTCGAACCATGCGGGTGGTCGACGGGTCACGCCGGCACCGTCAGGCCGAGGTGCTGGCGGACCAGCTTGGCGAGCTGGGCGTCGTCGAGCGCGCCGGTGGCGTCGACGTGCCGGATCCGACCGTCGGCGTCGACGAAGAGGGTCAGGGGGAAGGCGTTGCGCTCCAGCTTGCGTTGCAGCGCGTCACCCTGGTCGACCAGGATCGGGAACCGGACGCCGAAGTCCTCACCGATGGACTGCGCGCCGCTGCGGCTGTCCCGAGTGTTGACGCCGACCACCTGGAGCTGGCCTTTGGCACGCTCACTGAGGCGCTGGAAGGCGGGCAACTCCTTGCGGCACGGCCCGCACCAGGACGCCCACACGTTGATCACCGCTGGCCCGGCCACGTCCCGTAGCGCGACGGGGGCGCCACCGGTGAAGCAGGACAGGGTCAGCTCCGGCAGCGCCCGCACCCCGGCGGCGGGTGCCGCCGTGCCGGAGCCGGGCGTGCCCGGGCTCGCCGTGCCGGAGCCGGATGCCGCGGCGGTGGGCGACGTGGTCAGCGTGGCGCAGTCCCGGAACGGCGACGGTCGCTCGGCGGCGGCCGGTCGGGGAGCGGGCTCGTCGCCGGCCTTGTCCGCGGTGCAGCCGGCGACGGCCAGGAGCAGCGGCAGGACGAGCAGGGCGAGGCGGCGGTTCACGGCACCTCCGCAGCGACCGCCTGGGCGGGCACCAGATCCGGGTCGACTCCGGCGGCCACCGCGAGGTCACGGGCCCGAGGGCCCTTGAGCAGCTTCGCGGCGGCTGCCGGCTCGGTCGGCCCGGTGGCGTAGGAGGGGCAGAGCTTCGCGAGCGTGCACGCCCCGCAGGCCGGCTTGCGGGCGTGGCAGACCCTCCGCCCGTGGAAGATGATCCGGTGCGACAGCATGGTCCAGTCGCGCTTGGGGTAGAGCGCGCCGACCGCGTGCTCGATCTTCACCGGGTCCGTCTCGGTGGTCAGCCGCCACCGATGGACCAGTCGCTGAAAGTGCGTGTCGACGGTGATGCCCGGGACGTCGAAGGCGTTGCCGAGGATCACGTTGGCGGTCTTGCGGCCGATGCCGGGCAGCGTCACCAGGTCGACGAGACGGCCGGGGACCTGCCCGTCGTACCGCTCGACGAGGGCCTGCCCGAGCTTGAGCAGCGAGTCGGTCTTGTTGCGGTAGAAGCCGGTGGGCCGAATCAGCTCCTCCATCTCGCCCCGGTCGGCCCCGGCGTACGCGGCGGCGCTCGGGTAGCGGGCGAAGAGCTTGGGGGTGACCTCGTTGACCTTCTTGTCCGTGCACTGCGCGGAGAGGATGGTGGCGACGGCCAACTCCAGGGCGTTGGAGTGGTCCAGCTCACAGTGGGCGTCGGGGTGCGTCTCGGTCAACACCCGGCCGATCTTGCGGGCGCGGCGTGTGCGCCCGAGGTCGGTCTCGCTGACGGCGGGAGGACTACTGGTCACGACGGTCAGCCTACGTCGCACCCCGGACGTTCCCGACCCGTCAACCGGCGGTGGGCGGCGAGATCTTGCCCTGCCCGTCGAGCCGGGCGCCGGCCTTCGGGAAGTCGGCACTGCTCAACTCGGTGATCAGACCGAGGCCCCTCTTGTTCGGGTCCATCGTCGGCTTGCCGGCGTCGTTCATGTACGTCGAGGTGAACGAGCCGCCGGCCCAGCTGCCGTCCGGCTTCAGCGACACCTTCAGCACGCCGCCCCAGCCGAGGCGACCGTCGTTGTTCAGGGAGTTGCCGCCGCCGGCGAAGTTGCCCAGGCTGTACGCGATGAGGCGCCCCTTGTAGAACTCCATCCCGCGCAGCACGTGCGGCCCGTGCCCGACGATCAGGTCGGCTCCGGCGTCGATCATGGCGTGGGAGAACTTGACCGGGTCGCCCCGGTTCTCGCCCAGGAACATCTCGGTGCCCGGCTTCACCCGGGTCTTCTCCGCTCCCTCAGCGCCCATGTGCACCTGCACCACGACCAGGTCGGCCATGGTGGCGGCCTTGGCGACCACCGTCTTCGCCTTGGCGATGTCGACGAGGCTGTTCGACCAGACGTACGACGAGAAGCCGGCGACGGCGACCTTGACCCCCTTGACGTCGACCACTGTGATCTGGTCGGGAGCGCCGGTGTGCTTCAGGTCGTACTTCTCCAGCGCCTTCTGGGTGTTCTCGTAGCCCTTCGGCCCGTAGTCGTACCCGTGGTTGTTGGCCTGGTTGAGCACGTCGAATCCGGCGTCGCGCAGGTGTGCCGCGTACTCCGGCGGGGCTCGGAACTGGAAGCACCGGGTGGAGTTGGCTCCGCACTTGCCGGTGCCGGTGTCCACCGTCAACGGCTCTTCCAGGTTGCCCATCACCACGTCGGCCTTCAGCGCCTCGGTGACCGAGGTGAAGAAGCCCTTCCCACCGCCGGCGGGCAGCCGGCTCGGCGCGTTGCCCATGATGATGTCGCCGGTGGCGGAGAGCGAGATCGCGTCGCCGGCACCGGAGGCCGCTGGCCCGGTGGCGCCCGGTTCGGCAGTGCCAACCGGCGCGCCGGTGCCACCGCCACCGGCACCGGGTTGCCATACGGGAGCCTCGCCACCCGCATCGGAGCAGCCGGCGACGAGCAGGGCGGCCAGCAGTGCGGCGAGGCTCAGGGCGACACGGCGACGCGGTCGGGACGCGAGGGGGGCGGGAGCATACATCGCCCGCGACCCTACCGGGCCGTAAACGCGCCGACGACAGCCGATCGGTCGAATCTTCAGGCGCCAACCTGCTCTGACCAGGGCACGACCGGTTGGGAGCCTCCGGCGAGCACCGCCGCGTGCACCGCACGAGCCAGCGGGGCGCCCCAACTGGAGCGCGGCCCCCCGTAGGCGGCCTCCGGACCGTCGACCGGGCACAGCACGGTGACCGCGTCGGTCGGGGTGCCCGTCCCGGGCAGCCCGAGCTCGCTGATCGCCTGGGTCTTCGCCTCGGTCGCCGTGGCCACCGCGTTGACGAGTGCCGAGTCGGCGAGCCGGGCCGGCACGTACACCACGATGTTGACAGTGCCGACCCGCTGGACGAGCGCGGCCGGCGTCGGCGCGGCCGCGAGCACCGGCGTGCCGAGCCCGACCGTCGCCCAGACCCGCACCCCGGTGTCGGTCCGGGCCACCACCTCGCCCACGTGCACCCCGGTCAGCAGGCCGACCCCGGGCCCGTCGAGGGCCAGGTCGGCGGCGAGCGCCGCCAGGTGCGCGGCGGGGTCACCACTGTCGTACGACATGGGTACGGTCGCGTTCAGCACCCACCGCCGGATCCCGATGCCACCGCCCAGCGGGCCGCTGCTGACGGTCCGCAGGGGCGCGGTCGCGCGCCAGAAGAGCAGTGGAATGTCCCGCCCGTCCTCGGCACGGCTGGTCAGAGTCGGCTCGCTCAGCACGTCGGGCAGGTTACGCCCACCGATCAAGATTCCAGGGGCGACCTCTGATTCATGCTCATGTGCGCCTAGACTTGGCGGCGCGCGAGGGGATCAGCGGACGGCGACCCCGGCCGACGGACGGCCCGCGTAACCGGAGGTGCGCGATGGACGAGGTACTGGCCCGCAGCGGGATCTTCCAGGGTGTCGACCCGGAAGCTGCCGAGGCGCTTGCCAAGGAGATGGAGACGATCGAGGTCCGCAAGGGCGAGATCGTCTTCAATGAGGGCGAGCCCGGCGACAGTCTCTATATCCTGCTGTCCGGGAAGATCAAGGTTGGTCGCCGCGCAGCGGACGGCCGGCAGAACCTGATCGCGGTCATGGGGCCGTCGGACATGGTGGGTGAGCTGTCGCTCTTCGACCCTGGTCCGCGTACGGCGACCGCTACCGCGGTGACCGACACCCGGTTGGTGCGACTGCGCAAGCAGGCGCTGCGACCGTGGTTGAACAACCGCCCGGAGATCGCCGAGCAGTTGCTCCGGGTGCTCGCCCGGAGGCTGCGTCGGACGAACGACTCGCTCGCCGACCTGATCTTCACGGACGTGCCGGGTCGGGTCGCCAAGAACCTGCTCCAGATGGCCGGGCGGTTCGGCACCCGCGACGGCGGCGTCCTGCGGGTGACCCACGACCTCACCCAGGAGGAGATCGCCCAGCTCGTCGGCGCCTCGCGCGAGACGGTCAACAAGGCGCTGGCCGACTTCGCCTCGCGCGGATGGCTTCGGCTGGACGGCAAGAGCATCATCATCCTGGACCCGGAGCGCCTGGCCCGCCGCGCCCGCGTCTGAGCCGTACCTCAGGTCCCCGCCTCCCGTCATCGACGGTGGGCGGGGACCTTTCGTCTGCTGGTCGCAGAAAGACTGGTTCGGCGCGGACGGAGCGGTGAGGGTGGGGCCATGGTGAACAGAGTTGCCGTGCTCTCCGACATCCATGGTGTCCTTCCCGCGTTGGAGGCCGTGCTGGCCGAACCGGACGTCGCCGCCGCCGACCTGATCGTGCTGACCGGCGACATCGCGACCGGCCCGCAGCCGGTCGAGGTGCTGGACGTGCTCGCCGGCCTGGGTGACGGTGTCTGCTGGGTGGGCGGCAACGCCGACCGCGAACTGGTCGAGGCGCGAGCCGGGAAGGCCGCGTCGATCGAGGTGTCGAACTGGGCCGCCGGGCAGCTCCGCGACGACCAGGTGGCCCGTCTCGCGGCCCTACCGGCGACGGCGACGTACGCGATCGACGGCCTCGGGCCGACGCTGTTCTGTCACGCCACTCCTCGAGACGACGAGGAGGTGGTGCTCGTCGACTCCCGGATGCCGCGCTGGGCCGAGGTGTTCGCCGGCCTCCCGACCGAGGTCACGACCGTGGTCTGCGGCCACACCCACATGCCCTTCACCCGACTGGTGGACCGACGCCTGGTGGTCAACCCGGGCAGCATCGGCATGCCGTACGGGGGCGCGGGCGCATGGTGGGCACTGCTCGGGCCGGGCGTCCAGCTGCGTCGTACCGCCTTCGACGTGGACGCGGCGTGCGCCCGCGTGGCCGCGGAGTCGACCTTCCCCGACGCTGCGGCCTGGGCCGACGAGTACCTGCGTTCCCAGCACAGCGACGCCGACGCACTGGCCGTCTTCGGCCCCCGGGACGGCCGCTGACGCGCCGGGCCGTCCCGGCGCCGGGCTGTCCCCGCGCCGGGCTGCCCCTGCGCCGGGCTGTCCGTGCGCCGGGCTGCCCTCGCCCCGGCGTCCTCGGCTGGGCCGCTGACCCGCCGGCCGTCCTCACGCCGGCCGTCCTCGGTTTTCGCGACGCCGACCCAGCAGGTGGCGGCAACCCGGGGTTGCGTGCCTTTGGAGCTGAATCGTTTGCGACATCGGCGCGAGCGATCAGAGGAGAAGAGCACAGGAGGCAAACAGCAGGAGTGATCGGTGCGAGCAACCCGCGAAAGCGACCGGCGGATGCGACATCGGCGCAAGCAACCGCCGGACGTGGCCGCCCAGACGCAACCGCCAGATGCGCCCAACGGGCACACCCACCGCGCACGCCCACCGGCCGGACGGGCGGCGGCCTCCCGGGCTCGCCAGCGGTTCGACCGTCGGATGATTCGTTTGTGTTATCAGCTCCAAAGCGAGCCAACACATCGTGACCCGCCGGCTTCGGCCTTCCGAAGCCCGGCCGCTGGATGCCAGCCGACAGACGCCGGACGCGGACGCCGCACGACAGCCGCAGACGCCACACGACAGCCGCGCCCGCTCCCGCCAGCTCGCTCGACCGACCGGCAGCACACCTAGAAAAAGTCAGTCTTGACTGTTTGTTTCGTTGGCAGCAGGCTGTTCGCGTGCCTTCCACACCGACGCGAGTCCCTCAGCAGGAACGCAGTCGTGCCACCCAGGCCCGGCTGCTGGAGGCGACCGTCGACTGCCTGATCGAGCACGGCTGGTCCGGCACCACGACCACTGTCGTCGCCGCCCGGGCCGGTGTCTCGCGGGGGGCCCAGCTGCACCACTACCCGACGAAGGCCGCGCTGGTGACGGCCGCCGTGGCCCACCTCGCCGAGCGGCGGGCCGCCGAGTTGCGCACCGAGGCCGAGGCGTTGCCGGCCGGGCCGCAGCGCCTCGACCGGGTGATCGACCTGCTCGGCGTCGCGTTCACCGGGCCGCTGTTCGTGGCCGCACTCGAACTCTGGGTCGCCGCCCGCACCGACCGGGAACTCCGGGACGCCCTGGTGCCGCTGGAGGCGACAGTCGGCCGGGAGATGCACCGACTCACGGTCGCCCTGCTCGGCGTCGACGAGCGTCGACCCGGCGTCCGCGAAGCGGTGCAGGCCACCCTCGACCTGCTCCGCGGGCTCGGAGTGGCCAACCTGCTCAGCGACGACTCCGCCCGCCGTACCGCCCTGTTGGCCACCTGGAAGCGCCAGCTCGCCACCCTGCTCACGCCCTGACCACCGGCCGCACCGGCCACCACCGACCGGAGGCACCATGGTCGACCTCACCGACCTGCTCGCGGATCTGGCCGCCGAGTCCGCCCGACTGGACGCCCTGGTGGCCCCGCTGCCGGCAGCCGACTGGGCCCGTCCCACCCCGGCGCCCGGTTGGAGCATCGGACACCAGGTCGCGCACCTCGCCTGGACCGACCACGTGGCGCTGCTCGCCGCCACCGACGCCGAGGCGTTCTACGCGACGGTGGTCAGCGCACCGGACCCGACCCGGATGGTCGACGCGGGCGCCGAGGAATTCCTCGCCCCGCCGCAGGAACTGCTTCACCGCTGGCGGACCGGGCGGTCGGCGCTGGCCGACGCGCTGAGCACCGTCCCGGCCGGCGAGAAGTTGCCCTGGTACGGCACCCGCATGTCGGCCACCTCGATGGCCACCGCCCGGATCATGGAGACCTGGGCACACGGAGAGGACGTGGCGGAGACCCTCGGCGTCGTCCGCCCCGACAGCGAGCGGCTACGGCACGTCGCGCACCTCGGTGTGCGTACCCTCGGGCACGGTTTCGCCGCCCACGGCCGGGCGGCGCCGACGACGCCGGTCCGGGTCGAGCTGGTCGGGCCCGGCGGCGACACGTGGAGTTGGGGGCCGGCGGACGCCGCCGACCGGGTGAGTGGCCCGGCTCGGGACTTCTGCCTGCTGGTCACCCAGCGCCGGCACCGCGCCGACCTCGCGCTGGTCGCCACCGGCCCGGTCGCCGACGAATGGCTCGACGTGGCGCAGGCGTTCGCCGGGCCGCCGGGCGTCGGCCGTGAGCCGGCGGGCGGAGACGGGGTACGAGCGTGATCCGCATCGGTAACGCCTCCGGCTTCTACGGGGACCGGTTCACCGCCTGGCGCGAGATGCTCGACGGCGGTGAGCTGGACGTGTTGACCGGTGACTACCTGGCCGAGTTGACCATGCTGATCCTCGCCCGGGACCGGCTGCGCGACCCCGACCTGGGCTACGCGAAGACGTTCCTGCGTCAACTGGAGACCTGCCTCGGCACCGCCCTGGACCGTGGGGTGCGGATCGTGACCAACGCCGGCGGGTTGAACCCGGCCGGCCTGGCCGCCGCCGTCGACGCCCTCGCGACCCGGCTGGGCCTGGCCGCGAAGGTGGGGTACGTCGAGGGCGACACGATCCAACGACCGGATGCGTTGAGCGCCAACGCCTACCTGGGCGCGTTCGGGATCGCCGCGTGCCTCGACGGTGGCGCGGACGTGGTGGTCACCGGCCGGGTCACCGACGCGTCGCTGGTGGTCGGCCCGGCCATCGCCCGGTACGGGTGGGGTCGCGACGACCTCGACCAGCTGGCCGGGGCGACGGTCGCAGGCCACCTCGTCGAATGCGGCGCGCAGGTCACCGGGGGAAACTTCAGCTTCTTCACCGAGCTGCCCGACGGAGGGCACCGACCCGGTTTCCCGATCGCCGAGGTGTACGCCGACGGCTCGACGGTGCTCACCAAGCATCAGGGCACCGGTGGCGCGGTCACCGTGGAGACGGTCACCGCACAGCTGCTCTACGAGATCGGCGGGCCGGCGTACCTGGGGCCGGACGTGGTCACCCGACTGGACACGGTGGCGCTGAGCCCGGACGGACCGGACCGGGTCCGAGTCTCCGGCGTCCGGGGCACCCCGCCGCCGGCCACGCTGAAAGTGGGCGTCAACAACCTCGGTGGCTTCCGCAACTCGATGACGTTCGTCCTCTGCGGACTGGACGTCGAGGCGAAGGCGGCGCTGGTACGCGGGCAGGTCGAGGAGGCGGTCGGCACGGACGGGTTGGAGTTCACGCTGGCCCGCACCGACCACCCGGACGCCGCCGACACCGAGGCGGCCAGCGCGCTGCTGCACGTACACCTGCGGCACGGCGACAAGGCACGGGCCGGGCGGGCGTTCTCGGCCGCCGCGGTGGAACTGGCGTTGGCTTCGTACCCGGGCTGCACGCTGACCACGCTGCCCGGCGACGCGACACCGTACGGTGTCTTCACCGCCGACGAGGTGCCGCAGCACGCGGTGGCTCACGTCGCGGTGCTGCCCGGCGGTGAGCGGGTGTCGGTCGCCCCGCCGCTCCGTACCGCACCCACGTCGAAGGACGAGACGACCCCGGGCGGGAACGCGACGGCTGACGGCCCGACCCGCCGTGGCGCGCTCGGCGAGCTGGTCGGCGCGCGCTCCGGGGACAAGGGTGGAGATGCCAACCTGGGCGTCTGGGCCCGCAACGACGCCGCGTACGGGTGGCTGCGCGACTGGTTGACAGTGGCGCGCCTGGCGGAGCTGCTGCCGGAGACCGCGCCACTGTCGGTGAAGCGCTACGAGCTGCCGAACCTGCGTGCGGTCAACTTCGTCGTCGAGGGTCTGCTCGGGGAGGGGGTGGCCGCGTCCACCCGGTTCGATCCGCAGGCCAAGGCGCTCGGTGAGCTGCTGCGGGCCCGGATCGTCGACCTAGCCGCCGACGTGCCGACCGAAGCAGGCGGGCCGACCGAAGCAGGCGGGCCGACCGAAGCAACCCGGCCCGCAGCGACCGGGGTGACCCGATGAGCATCGTGGACACGCCGGAGCGGCGGCAGCTTCGGGAGCTGACCCGGGCCTTCGTGACGCGCGAGGTGTTGCCGCACCTGGACGACTGGGAGCGGGCCGGTGAGGTGCCCCGGGCGCTGCACGCCACCGCCGCGAAGATCGGTCTGCTCGGCATCGGCTTCCCCGAGTCGGTCGGCGGCAGCGGCGGTGACCTGCTCGACTCGATCATCGTGACCGAGGAGCTGATCCGCGCGGGTGGCTCGTCCGGGCTGGTGGCGGCCCTGTTCACGCACGGCATCGCGCTGCCGCACATGGTCGCGGCGGCTGGTGCCCACACCGGGGGTTCGCTGGGCGGCCGGCTCGGCGGCACCCCGTCCCCGGGGGAGGACGGCCTGATCGAGCGGTACGTCCGACCCACCCTGGCCGGCACGATGATCGGCGCGTTGGCGATCACCGAACCGGACGGCGGTTCCGACGTGGCCGGCATCCGCACCACGGCCCGCCGGGACGGCGACCACTACGTGGTGAACGGGTCGAAGACGTACATCACCAGCGGGCACCGGGCCGACTTCGTGACCACCGCCGTCTGCACCGACTTCCCGGGTAGCGGCGCGCTCACCCTGCTGGTGATCGACAAGGACAGCCCCGGGTTCACGGTGGGACGCCGGTTGGAGAAGCTGGGCTGGCACTGCTCGGACACCGCCGAGCTGTCCTTCGTCGACGTGCGGGTGCCGGTGACGAACCGGATCGGCGCGGAGGACACCGGCTTCCTGGCGATCATGCAGAACTTCGCCGCGGAGCGGCTGTCGCTGGCCACCCAGGCGTACGCGACGGCGCAGCGTTGCGTGGAGCTGGCCGTGCGCTGGTGCCGGGACCGGGAGACGTTCGGGCGTCCGCTGGCCAGCCGGCAGTTGATCCGGCACCGGCTGGCGGAGATGCACACGCGGGCCGAGGCGGCCCGGTCGTACGTGCACGAGGTGGCCGGCCGGGTCGCCGCTGGCGAGCCGGTGGTGACCGAGGTGGCGATGGCGAAGAACGTGGCCGTGGCCGCCTGCGACCACGTCGTCGACCAGGCACTGCAACTGCACGGCGGCTTCGGCTACCTGCGCGACGCGGAGGTGGAGCGCCACTACCGCGACGCGCGGATCCTCGGCATCGGCGGCGGCACCACCGAGATCATGAACGAGATCATCGCGAAGGGCATAGGGCTGTGAGCGCGAGGAGTGAGCCGATTCTGCGAGCCCCGCAGTCGCGAACGAAGGAGGCACCGTGAGCACTCTGGACAGCGCGATCGACCCGACGGCACCCGGGTACGTGGCGAACCGGGCAGCCCTGCTGGAGCGGCTGGCCGAGTTGGATGCCGCTCTGGACCAGGCGCGGGCGGGCGGCGGCGAGAAGTACGTGTCCCGGCACCACGGGCGCGGCAAGTTGCTGCCCCGGGAACGCATCGAGTTGCTGGTGGACGCGGACAGCCCGTTCCTGGAGTTGTCGCCGGTCGCCGCGTTCGGCACGGACTTCCCGGTCGGGGCCAGCGTGGTGACCGGGATCGGGGTGGTCGAGGGCGTGGAGTGCCTGATCGTCGCGAACGACCCGACGGTACGCGGCGGCGCGGTCAACCCGTGGTCGCTCGCGAAGACCCGGCGGGCGGGTGAGATCGCGTTGGCCAACCGGCTGCCGATGGTCAACCTGGTCGAGTCGGCCGGGGCGGACCTGCCCACCCAGGCGGAGATCTTCATCCCGGGTGGTCGGGTGTTCCGTGACCTGACCCGGCTCTCGGCGGCGGGCATCCCCACGGTCAGCGTGGTCTTCGGCAACGCGACGGCCGGTGGCGCGTACGTGCCGGGGATGTCCGACCACGTGATCATGATTCGGGACCGGTCGCAGGTCTACCTGGCCGGGCCGCCGCTGGTGAAGATGGCGACCGGCGAGGTCACCGACGACGAGTCGTTGGGTGGCGCGGAGATGCACGCCGGCACGTCCGGGCTGGCGGACCATCTGGCCGAGGACGAGCGGGACGGGATCCGGTTGGCCCGCCAGTGCGTACGCCGGTTGAACTGGCGCAAGCACGGCCCGCCGCCGCGTTCGGCGGTGCCGCAGCCACCGAAGTACGACCCGGAGGAGCTGCTCGGCATCACCAGCGCCGACCTGAAGGTGCCGTTCGACCCGCGTGAGGTGCTGGCCCGGATCCTCGACGGCAGCGAGTTCGACGAGTTCAAGCCGGCGTACGGGGGCGCGTTGGTCACCGGCTGGGGTGAGCTGCACGGTTACCCGGTGGGCGTACTCGCGAATGCCCGCGGGGTGCTGTTCAGCGAGGAGGCGCAGAAGGCGGCCCAGTTCATCCAGCTCGCTAACGCCGCCGACACCCCGTTGATCTTCCTGCAGAACACCACCGGCTACATGGTCGGCACCGAGTACGAGCAGCGCGGCATCATCAAGCACGGCGCACTCATGATCAATGCGGTGTCCAACTCGACGGTGCCGCACCTGACGGTGAACCTGGGCGCCTCGTACGGGGCCGGCAACTACGGCATGTGTGGCCGCGCGTACGAGCCGAGGTTCCTGTTCACCTGGCCGAACGCGAAGTCGGCGGTGATGGGCCCGGCGCAGCTCGCCGGTGTGCTGTCGATCGTGGCCCGGCAGGCCGCCGCCGCACGGGGGCGCGACTACGACGAGGAGTCCGACGCGGCGATGCGGATGATGGTCGAGCAGCAGATCGAGTCGCAGTCCGGTGCGCTGTTCCTCTCCGGCCGGCTCTACGACGACGGGGTGATCGACCCGCGCGACACCCGTACCGTCCTCGGGCTCTGCCTCTCGGCGATCCACAGCGGACCCGTCAAGGGTGCCGACGGCTACGGCATCTTCCGGATGTGAGGGGTCAATCGATGATCGAACGCTTGCTCGTTGCCAACCGGGGGGAGATCGCGCGCCGGGTCTTCGCGACCTGCCGGGCGCTGGGCGTGGACACGGTGGCCGTGCACTCGGACGCGGACGCCGACGCGCCGTTCGTCCGGGACGCCGACCAGGCGGTCCGGCTGCCCGGGAACACTCCGGCCGAGACGTACCTGCGGGTCGACCTGATCCTGGACGCGGCCCGGCGCACCGGCGCGGACGCCGTCCACCCGGGTTACGGGTTCCTGGCCGAGAACGCCGAGTTCGCGGCGGCGGTGACCGACGCCGGGCTGACCTGGGTCGGGCCGCCGGCCAAGGTGATCGCCGCGATGGGCGACAAGCTGGCGGCGAAGACGCTGCTCGCCGAGGCGGGTGTGCCGATGCTGCCGAGCTGGACCGACGCCGACCAGGTCACCGACTTCCCGGTGCTGGTGAAGGCGTCCGCCGGTGGTGGTGGCCGGGGGATGCGGATCGTCCGGGACGCCGCGGAGCTTGCCGAGGCCGTCGCCTCCGCGCGCCGCGAGGCGGCTGCGGCGTTCGGCGACGGCACCGTCTTCATCGAGCGGTACGTCGAACGGGGCCGGCACGTCGAGGTGCAGATCTTCGGCGACACCTACGGTACGGTCGCCGCTCTCGGTGTTCGGGAGTGCTCGATCCAGCGCCGGCACCAGAAGATCATCGAGGAGGCGCCCGGGGTCGTCGGGGCGGAGCTGCGGGAGCGCCTGCACGAGGCAGCGGTGGCGGCCGGGCGCGCAGTGGACTACGTGAGCGCCGGGACTGTGGAGTTCCTGCTGGCACCGACCGGGGAGTTCTTCTTCCTGGAGATGAACACCCGCCTCCAGGTGGAGCACCCGGTCACCGAGCTGACCACCCCGGTCGGGCTGGACCTCGTCCGGCTGCAACTGCTGGTGGCCGAGGGCGACCCGCTGCCGGAGCACGGCCAGCACCCCGCAGCGCGGGGCTACGCGATCGAGGCGCGGCTGTGCGCCGAAGATCCGGCGCAGGGCTGGCGGCCCGCCACCGGCACGCTGCACCGCTTCGACGTGCCGGGAGTGGACCGCGAGTTCGGCTGGCTCCAGCGGGCCGGCCTGCGGCTGGACTCCGGCGTGGTGGCGGGCTCCGAGGTGGGCGTGCACTACGACTCGCTGCTCGCCAAGGTGATCGCCGTGGCGCCGACCCGGTCCGAGGCAGTCCGCGCGCTGGCGGGCGCGCTGGCGCGGGCCGAGTTGCACGGGGTGGCAACCAACCGCGATCTGCTGGTCCGGGTGCTCCGCAGCCCGGAGTTCGCGGCGGCCGACATCGACACCGGTTTCCTGGACCGGCACCCTGAGGTCTTCGCCCCGCTGCTCCCCGCCGAACAGGTTCCGGTCACCGCCCTCGCCGCCGCGCTCGCCTCGGCTGCCGGCCGTCGCGTGTCGTCCCCGGTGCTCGCCGGGCTGCCGTCAGGCTGGCGCAACGTACCGGCGGTCCCGCAGGTCACCCGGTTCACCGGCCCCGACGGCGAGATCGAGGTCCGCTACCGGCTGGACCGCACGGGCGGCCTCGCCGAATGGTCCACCGACCCGTCGGCCGACGACGCCACGGTGGCGCTGGTCGAGGCGACCCCGGACCGGGTGGTGCTCGACGTCGACGGGGTCCGCCGCGCGTTCCGCGTACACCGGGTGCTGTCGACGGTCTTCGTGGACGGCCCGGGCGGGGCGGCGAGCCTGACCGAGCTGCCGCGCCTCCCGTTGCCCACCGCGGAGGTGGCCGCCGGGTCGCTGCTCGCGCCGCTGCCGGGCGCGGTGACCCGGGTGCACGTCCAGGTCGGCCAGCGGGTCGCGGCCGGCGAACCGCTGCTCACGCTCGAAGCGATGAAGCTGGAACATCCCGTGCTCGCCCCGACCGACGGTGTGGTCGCCGAACTGCCGGTGCCGGCCGGCGGCCAGGTCCGGACGGGCGCCGTGCTGGCTGTGGTCACTACCGAGGAGGATCCCCGATGACCTTCGACCTCACCCCCGAGCAGGATCAGCTACGCGACGCCGTGCGGGCGCTCGGCCGTCGCTACGGCCACGGTTACTTCGTCGAGAAGGCGAGGGCCGGCGAACACACCACCGAACTCTGGGCGGAGGCCGGCCGGCTCGGCTACCTGGGGGTCAACATCCCCACCGAGTACGGCGGTGGGGGCGGCGGCATCACCGAGCTGGCGATCGTCTGTGAGGAGTTGGCGGCGGCCGGCTGCCCGTTGCTGCTGCTGGTGGTCTCCCCCGCTATCGCGGCGACGGTGCTGACCCGGCACGGCACCGAGGAGCAGCGCAAACGACACCTGCCCGGTCTCGCGGACGGCTCCCAGAAGATCGTCTTCGCGATCACCGAGCCGGAGGCGGGCTCCAACTTCCACCGGCTCGGCACCGTGGCCCGCCGCGACGGCGACGGCTGGCTGCTCAACGGTCGTAAGTGCTACATCTCCGGTGTCGACGAGGCCGGTCACGTGCTGGTGGTGGCCCGTGTCGCCGTCGATGACGGCCCAGCCGGCTCAGGGGATACGTCTCCGCAGCGGCTCAAGCCCGCGTTGTTCCTGGTGCCGACCGACGCGGCCGGGTTGACCAGATCCAAGCTGGACATGGAGATCGTGTCCCCGGAGAACCAGTTCCTGCTCTACCTGGACGACGTGCGGGTGCCCGCCGACGCGCTGCTCGGTGAGTCGCTGGACGCCGGGCTGCCGGCGCTCTTCGCCGGGCTCAACCCGGAGCGGATCACCGTGGCGGCGATGGGTGCCGGCACCGGCCGGTACGCCATCGAACGGGCCAGCGAGTACACCGCCACCCGCAAGGTCTGGGGTGGTCGGAGCATCGGTTCCCACCAGGGCGTCTCGCACCCGTTGGCACACGCGGCCGTGCAGGTGGAGCTGGCCCGCCTCATGATCCAGAAGGCGGCCACCCTCTACGACGCGGGCCGCGACCTGGAGGCTGGGGTGTCCGGCAACATGGCCAAGTACGCGGCCGGGGAGGCCGCCGCGCTCGCCGTGGACACTGCCGTCCAGGTGCTCGGCGGGGCTGGCATGACCACCGAGTACGGGGTGGCCACGCTGCTCGGCGCGGTACGGGCCGGCCGGATCGCCCCGGTCAGCCGGGAGATGATCCTCAACTTCGTCGCCCAGCACGTCCTGGGTCAGGAGAAGTCCTACTGACCCCGCCGACGGGCGGGCCGAGCCGGCCCGCCCGGCGGTTGATCAACTCGGCTTCCTTGATTCGGGGGTGGTTGATCAACTCGGCTTCCTTGATTCCGGGGTGTCCGAAAGCCAGTGACACCCCGATTTCCAGGAGACCGAGTCGATCAGCCGCTCGGCCACGTGACGTGCGGCCTCCTCACGCGCCCTGTGTGCCCGACCGCTCCCGGCGGTGCAGGATGGCCACGGCCACCGCGAAGAGCAGTGCGGGCGTCAGCACCAACGCCAGCCACTGCGTCGGGGTGAGCGCAGCGAGGACACCGTCGTGGGTGGAACGCTGCAGGAACGGCCCCGTGGCGCCGAGCCCCACCCGGGTGAGCAGCAGCGTGACCCCCACCGGCACCACCAGCGCGAGCAGGCGTCGCCGCAACACCGCCGGCGTCGACAGGATGACAAGGGCGAAGAGCAGGTATCCCGCGGTCAGCAGGATCGCCTCGATGCGGCCGACGCCGACGGTGAAGATCCACGTGCCGTACACGGGAGTCGTCGAGTCATCAGCACCAGTCACCTGGGCGACGCTCGGAGCACCGACGCTCATCAGCGTCGCCGCCGCCAGCGTGCCGAGCCTCCAGCGCCTGAGGGAAGCCGTGGCGGAACGGGGAGCACGGACGGCGAGCATCAGCGGAACCATCGCGGCGAGCACGGCGGGCCAGAGATTGCGCACTGTGGAATATTGCCCGTAAGCCTCGGCGACCCGCACCACCTCGAACGCCGCGCAACAGACGGCGATCGCGGCTGCCGCCCGGCCCCACCCGAACACGGCCGACACCGCCACGGTGAGCCACAGCAGCGCCACCAGACCGACCGGCCAGAGGACGAACCTCTCTCCCAACCCCTCGGGATAGCTGTCCGCGAACATGGCGAGGTGCAGCACCGGAACTCGCGCATCCCGCACGAACAACATCAACGCGGCGATCAGCCCGATTGCCTGCGCCGCCTCCCGCCACGCATAGCCCGAGAATCGGACACCGGCCTGCCGGACGTGCGCACCGACCGCCCCGCCGAGCAGGGAGAGTGCGTCTCGCATCGCGGGCCTGCGCTGACCCGGCCGGGCGTCGTCCAGCAACACCCCGATCATCTCGTCCTCGTACTGCCGCCGGTAGGCGCGCGGGTAACAGGCCATCAGCCACCGGTACGACTGGTCCAGTGTCATGCCGCACCGCCGTCGAGGATGAAGCCGGCACGACGCAGCCGTACGCTGGCCGCTTCGGCGTTGCTCCGCAGGCGCGCCGACTCCTCGGCCAGGCGTTGGGCTCCCGACGCGGTGAGTCGGTAGTACCGCCGCAACCGGGACTGCACCTGCTCCTCCCGCTCGATGTCGACGAGACCCTCGGTCCGCAGCCGGTCGAGGGCCGCGTAGAGGGTGCCGGCGCGCAGGTCGACGCGCCCGTCGGAGATTCGGCGGACCTCTTCGAGGACGGCGTACCCGTGCCGTGGTGCCTCGACGAGCGCGGTGAGGATCAGGTAGGTCGCTTCGTGCAGGGGAGCCTTCGTCATCGCCGCAGCATATACCGCGCGACTGTATATGCAGGGCTCTTGACTCAGCGGTCAGAGCGCGGTGCGGCAGGCGGCGTCGATGCGGTGCACCGGGCGGACCCGTCGACCCATGCCCTCCAACAGGGAGTCCTCGACATGGAAGTCGTGGATGCGCAACTGGTGCCGGGGCAGCTCCTCCTCGCTCGGGCAGAGCACCTGCGCACGGACCAGATCGACCGGGACGTACCGGACCCCGCCCTGCTCCTGAAGGATCACCATGTTGACGTCGTCGGTGGTGACCACGTGCCCGCGTACGTCCTCGGTCGGCCCGCTCTCCGGGCCCACGGTGGTGACGGTCAGCGGCAGCACCGGAGTGCTGATCACCGGCACCGCGGCCCAGACCAGCGTGACCAGCACCGCCACCTCGGTCACCGACGCCAGCGGCCGGATCACCAGGCCCGGCAGGGGCCCGGCGATGAACAGGGCGAGCAGCGGAGGCACCACGATGAGCGCCAGCACCAGCCCCTCATCGCCCTGCTTCACCGCCTCGCGCAGTGTGGGCAGCATCAGCCAGCCGTACCCGGCGAGCAGCGCGACGATGATCAGCAGCCGTGGCAGCACCCGCTCGTGCAGGCGGGCGGGGCGGAGTTGGAACGCGGCCACGAAGGCCGGCAGCAGCAACGGAAGGTAGAGCAACGGCCAGGTGATCAGAGCGAGCAGGAAACTGGCCAGGACCACCCAGGCCGGGGTGATGTCGGCCCAGCGGGCGAAGAGCGGACGGCGACGGGTGCCCGGCGGCAACTGGTCGGCACTGACGGCCAGCACCGCCCCGAGCGCGAAGACGGCGACCATCCCGGTCGAGAGCAGCCGGGCCGCCGTGGTCAGGAAGCCGGCGAGCAGGTTGACCGGCCCGACGTTGGCGACCAGCAACAGCGTGGTCTGGAGTTCCCCGCCGGCTTCGACGCCGAGGCGGAGCACCGAGAAGATCGCCGGTACGCCCACCACCGCGGTCCAGAACGACTGGCTGGCTCGGGCGCGCCGCTCGGCCGGATCCCACCGGACCCGCCCGGGCTCGACCTCGGCGACGACCGGCTCGGCGGGTTCGGCGACCGGAACTCCGGCCGGCCAGTCGACGGTGTCCGCAGCACCGGCCACGGGCACCGTACCGTCGCCGGCTGGTGCGGTGGCGTCGTCACCCGGCACGGATCGGCGGGGCGGCGGGACCGGGCCGTCGCCGCCGGCGGCGGTGGTCGCCGCGCTCACTTCGCGGGCGCCTTGTCGTCGAAGTCGACGAGCTTCGGCACCTCCAGCGGTTGCGGCTGGCGCTTCTCGGCCGTCAGCCACGGACCGAGGGTCTGGTTGTACGCGGTCTGCCACGGGCTCGCCTGCTCGTCGCGGCCCTGCTGGTAGCTCTTCTGCAGGAAGAACGCGACCAGATCGCGGAGTGCCGGGTCGCCGATCGGCACGCCGATGCCCAGCAACTCGCTGGTGCCGAAGGGCAGGTCGACGATCTCGAACTCCTTCGGGTGCCGGGCCAGGAAGCCGGCGAGGATCGTCTCGTCGGAGCTGACCGCGTCGTAGCGGCCGGCCCGGATGCCGTTGACGCAGTCACCCACGGTCTTCACGACCAACGCCTTGACCTGGTGACTTCCCAGCTCGGCCTCGGTGGTGGAGCCGCCGCTGGTGCAGATCTTGTAGTCCGGGTTACGGAGGTCCTCGATGGTGCTGATCTTGCCCTTCAACCGGGTCGGCACCATCACCTCCTGGGTGGTGACGAAGTACGGCCCGGCGAAGCTCACCACCTTCTTGCGCTCCTCGGTGATGGAGAAGCTGGAGACCACGAGGTCCACAGTGCCGCCCTGGAGCGCGGGGATCCGCTCCTCGGTGGCCACCGGCACGAACTCCAGCCGCTGGTCCCCCTCGTAGCCCAGGGAGGCGGCGATGTACTTGGCGATCTCGACGTCGAAACCGGCGTGCTTGCCGTTCCGCAACTCGCCCATCAACGGCTCGTTCGTGGCGACACCGATCCGCAGCTTCGACTGGCCGTAGATGTGCGTCTCGCGCATCTTCTCCTGCACCGATTGCAGGTCGGGCTCCTGCCGACTGTCGCAGCCCGCGGCGGCGGCCAGGGCGAGGGTGAGGGCGACGGCCAGCGTCGACGCGACCGAGCGGAGCCGGGACTGCGACCTGCCTGAGTTCATGGGCGACCTCGCTGCCGGAAGAGCCTGCGGGACACCGAGAGTAGCGGCTCTCGTCCACTGAGTGTGGACGTCGACGACGATGTCGGACGGGTCCACCGATCGATGTTGATCGGCGCGCCGGTCGGCTCTGCGGTTGACAGCCGGGCTCGTCACGACATGCTGGACGGGTGAGCCGATTGCCCAGACCCGATGCGCGGACGGTGGCGGTGCTCGCGGCGCTGGGAGCCCTCGCGCCGCTGGCCATGCTGGTCATCTGGCGTCGACAGGATCTTCTCGGCGTCGCCCTGGCACTTCTCTGCGTCCTGCTGACCATGGTCGCCGGAGTCGCCGTCTCGGCCGCCCGGCAGGGCGACGCGCCGGAACCGGTGGACCGCTCGGCGGCCGTCGGGCCGCCCGAGCTGATGCCCTACGGGATCGACGCCGACACCCTCGACGCCCTCGACAGTCGGGACGCGTTGCGTGCGGTGCGTGACCGGCGACGTGGAACGAACGGGCTCAGCGGCGGCCGGTGAGGGTGGGGGCGGCGAGCGCGTCCACGCCCCGCCCGGCGAGACACCGGTACGCCCGGTCGATGCTGCCGTCGACCGGCGGTAGCACCTCCAGGTGCCAGCCGCTCGGCTCGGCGATCCCGGTCGTCAACCGGAACGTCGTGGCGCTGCACACCTGTCGCACCGGGGCGGCGGCGATCACGTCGTCGTAGGCGGCACCGACCAGCGACACCGGCAGGATGCCCTCGGCGTACGTCTCCCAGGTGTGCCGACCGGCGCAGGGCAGCCGAGCCGCCTCCGCGCGGTCGCCCCGGATCCGCACCGGGCCGAAGCACTCCAGCTCCGGCAGGCAGCGGGCGCCATCGGGCAGGGCGGTCGGCGCACCGGAGCCGGTGGCGCAACCGGGCAGCGGGCCGGTCGCCGGCGCGGCGACCTCGGTGACCGACGGGTTCGGGGTGGGCACCGCCCCCCGGTCGGCGACCCAGGCCCCGGCGGTGGCGGAGGCGGCGAGAGCGACCACACCCGCGCCGCCGAGGAACCAGCGCCGCCAGCGCCGACCGCTGGGCACCGCCTGCTGGGTGTCCTCGATGGCCGGGCGCGGCACGGGCCGGCTGACCGGGTAGGCGCCGGAGAGGGTGCCGCCACCGCTGACCGGGGCACCGCTGACGGGTGCCGACGGCTGCCCGAGGGGCAGGTTGGCGAGGAGGTCGTGCAACTCCAGGGCGGAGGGACGCTCGGCGGGATCGTTGGCCATGCCGAGGCGCAGGACGTCGATCAGCTCGTCCGGCACCCCGGGCAACGAGGGCAGCGGCTGGTTGAACATCTCCAGCACGGTGACCAGGCTGGGATTGCGTTCGGACTGCCAGCGGGGTGGTCGGCCGTGCATCACCGCGTAGAGGGTGGCGCAGAGCGCGTACACGTCGACGGCCGGTGACGGCGGGCTGTGGCTGAACATCTCCGGTGGCGCGTACGCCGGGGTGAGCACCTCCAGCGTGACCGAGGCGTCGCGGTGCTCGGCGAGCCACGGCCAGCCCGAAGTCCGCGAGCACCGCCGAGTTGAAGTGTGAGTGGAGGATGTTGGCCGGCTTGACGTCGCGGTGCAGCACCCCGGCGGCGTGTGAGTGGGCCAGCGCGTCGGCGATCTTCATGCCGAGGTCACGAGCCTCGACCGGGCCCAGCGGCGAGGTGCGCATCCGCTCGGCGTACGAGCCGTCGCAGAGTTCCATGATCAGGTAGGGGTGCTGGTCGACGGTGACCCCGACGTCGAAGAGGTCGACCACGTGCGGGTGTGACGACATCCGGCCGGCCGCCCGCGCCTCGCGCAGGAAGCGGGCCTGATCCCGCTCGCTGTCCAGCGTCCGGTTCTCCACCTTGACGGCGACCTCGCGACCCACCGAGATCTGGGTGGCCTGGTAGACCGTCGCGTATCCACCCCGGGCAAAAACCCGCAAATCAGTCAGGCCGGGCACGATCGGAACCGGCAAGCCGCCGCTCGGGGTGTCCGTCACCGCTCGAAAATACCCAACCCGACCGATGGCTCAGCGCACCGCGTCCGCCGAAGCGGCTCCGGCGGGACCGGCACCCTCCTCGGCGGCCGCAGTCGCCGTGGCACCGTCGGCCGTGACGACGTCGCCCCGGCGAGCGTCCAGGCGCAGGCCGACGGCGGTGGCCACGGCTCCCAGCCCCTCCCAGGCCGCCACCCCGAAGAACCGGTCGGGGGCGATGTCGGCCAGCACGGCGATGGTGAAGACGGTGAACGTGACCAACCGGAAGACCACTGTGAACCGGTAGAACGCCCGCCACTCGGTGACAGTGGCCAGCAGGTAGTAGACACCCATGTTGAACGCCGCCATCGACGACGCCAGCAGGAACGTGCCGGTGTGGTCACCGACGGCACGCGTCTCCGGCACCTCGAACCCGAGCATGCGCAACTGCGCCTCCGGCCAGAGCAGCCCGACCGCGCCCATCACCAGCGCCAACACGCCGAAGACCGCGATGGTCCAGCCCGCGATGGAACGCGGCAGCTTCATGAAGGGCCTCCCCAGGCACGGCGACGGTCACCACTGTGGACCAGCACACGGTGGTGACACGCTAGCCGCTACCCCCGACCACCACATCCCCAAAACCGGCAGAAACCCAACCCCGACCCTTCAGGTTGATCAAGAGGTTTCGGTCACCGCACGACCGTTTCCTGACGCAAACCTCTTGATCACCGCAGTCAGGTGCTCAGGCGGGCGTGCAGGGCGTCGGCGGCGGCGCGTTCGCTGCGCTGCTCGGTCGCGTACGCCAGGCGGACCGCCTCGTCCGCGTAGGACAGCGCCTCCGTCGGCTGGCCGCAGGCAGCCAGCGCCTCGGCCAGCACACTGGCCGCGATCACCTGACTGCGCACGTCCTCGGCCGGTGCGGTGACCGCCCGCCGGGCCCAGTCCAACGCCTGCTCCCGCTGACCGTGGGCGAGCAGCGCCGACGCGTACTGAGCCATCGTCTGACGACGGGAGAACAGCAGCGAGGGCGCGTTCGCGGCGGCCGTCGCCACCGGGGCGAGCAGCCCGACCGCGGTCGCCGAGTCGCCGACGGCCAGACGCGCCGTCGCCAGCAGCACCCGAGGCGCCACCTGCGCCGGGGCCTGCGGGTTGTGCGGCTCCACCGTGGTCAGCACCGAACGGGCCATCTGCTCGGCGGTCTCGCAGTCGCCCAGGTCCAACGCCACGAAACCGCGCAGCGTGCCGGCCATCCCGGTCAGCAGCGGGTGCGAGGTGCGCTCGGCGTACGCCAGGGCGTCGCTGAGCAGGTCCGCCGCGTGCTCCGACTCGCCCAGCCCTCGTGCCACCACCGCGCGGACCACCAGCGCGAACCCGCGCCCCCAGTCGTCGGAGGCGGCCGCGAACTCCCGGTACGCCCGCCGGGCCTCCCGGTCCGCCTCGGCCAGGTCACCCAGCTCGGCGGTGGCGAAAGCGGCCACCGCGCGCAGCGTGCCCACCGCCCACGCCTCGCCGACCCGCTCCCCGAACGGCAGGAACACCTGCGCCATCCGACACGCCTCGCGCAGCCGCCCGGCGAGCAGTCGGGCGAACGCCGTGGTGCCGCGCAGCCAGGCCTGCCCGTACGGGTCCTTCAGCTCGGCGAAGAGCCGGGCGGCGCGGCCGAGCACCGCGTCGGTGCCGGCGAAGTCACCCCGGGTGGTGGTGACCCAGGCCAGGTTCTGCAGCGACCACGCCTGCCCACGCCGGTCCTGTGCGCCGAGGCTGACCTGGTACGCGGCAGCCAACCGGCTGCTCGCCTGGCTCAGCCGGCCGGCCACGAAGTCGGCCATCCCGATCCGGCGCATCGCGGTGGCGCGGTGCACGGGCAGGCCGCCCGCCGTGGCCACCTGCAACGCCTCCTGCCAGGCGGTCATCGCCCGGCCCTGATCGCCGAGGGTCTCCTGGGCCTGCCCAGCGAGCAGCAGGGCACCGACCCGGGTGGCCTCGTCGCCCGCGTTCGCGGCGATCTTCTCGGCGTACGCCAACGCGTCGGCGACCCGGCCGACCTGGAGCAGGGCCCGGGCGTGCACCACCCGATCGGCCGCCGGCACCCCGTCACGGGCGAGTTCGGTGGCGCGCTCGGCGTACTCGACGGCCAGCACCGGCTCACCGGCGGACAGCGACCGGCGGGCGGCCCGGCCGAGCGCGGCGACGCCCAGCGGTACCACAGCGCGGGCCGGCGCGTCCGGGCGCAGCTTCACCGCGTCGGCGAGCGTCGCGGCTCGTTCGACGTGCGTCGCCACGAAGTCGTCCCGGGCCTCGTCGGTGAACCCGCCCGGCGCGGCGGGGGCGGACTCTTCCGCCGGCGCCGCCCAGCGGGCCAGTGCGGCGTGCCGTTCGGCCAGCTCGGCCTTGCTCACCCCGGCGTACGCGGCCTCCCGCATCAGCGGGGTCGCGAACGAGTATCCGGTCCGGGACCGGTGCAGCATCCGCCGTTGCAGCAGCTCCTCGACGGCCCGGTCGAGTTCCACGGCGACCACGGCCGACGGCCGGCCGTCGCGGCCGGCGCGCTGCTCACGCATCGCCTCCAACGCCCCGTTCGGCACCGTGTCACCGATCACCGCGGCGTCCCGCAGCACCGAACGGGCGTCCGGCGGCAGGGCGTCGATCCGGGCGGCGAGGACGGCGGCGAGGTCCCGGGAGAGCAGTCGGCTGCCCAGCGAGCCGGGCACCAACCGCCACCCGGCCGCCGGGCTCTGCTCGCGGTCGCCGGGCCGTTCCCCCGGTGCGCGGACCCCCCGCGCGGACTCGGTGGTGAGCGCTCCCCGCTCGATCAGCAGGGTGACCAGCTCGGCCAGGTAGAACGGGTTGCCCTGCGCGGTGGCGAGCAGCCGGTCCGTGTCGGCCTGCGGCAATCTGCCGCCACCGAGATAGCTGGTGAGCAGCCGCGCCGCGTCGGCGCCGCGCAGTGGTGGCAGGGAGTGCACCTCGGCGTCCGCGACCCGGGTCAACGCCCCGGCGGTACGCACCAGCTCCGGTCGGCCGAGCAGCAGCACCAGCACCGGGCCGGTGAGCCGGGACAGGGTCATGCCGAGCGCGCTGATCGTCTCGGCGGTGGCGTCGTGCAGGTCGTCCACGACGACCACCAGCGGCGCCTCCGAGGCGAGGCCGCTGAGCAGGTCGGCGACCGCGTTCGGCACCGTCTCGGAGTCCGCCGCCGGGACGCCCGACCCACCCCACTCACCGGTGTCGGTGCCGGCGTGCGCGGGGAGTTCGCCGTAGCCGAGCAGGGCGAGCAGTTGCTCGGCGGCGATCGGCGCGGTCTCACCACCGGAGCGGGCGAGCCGCTGCCCGAGCCGCCGCAGCCTCTCCTCGACGGCCGGTCGGGTCAGCGCGGTGGCCGCGTCGCTGGGCAGGCCGACGGCGGCACGGACCAGGTCGGCCAGGGGCGCGAGCCGGCGTCGTTCACCGAACGCGGCGCACCGCACCGAGAGCACCCGGGCTCCCGTGTGCGCCGCGTAGCGGCCGGCGCCCACGTCGTACCCGGCGGCGAGGCGCTCGACCTCGGCGGCGAACCGGGACTTGCCGATGCCCGCCTCGGCGGTCATCAGCAGCACCCGCGGGTCCCCCTGGTCGATCACCTCGGCGAGTCGACCGGCGACCCGGCCGATCTCCGTCTCCCGTCCGACGTACGGCGCCTCGTCGCCGAGACCCGAGCGGGTGCCCGGCGCGTCCAGGAGGCCCAGCAGCTCGTACGCCTCGACCGGCTCCCGCTTGCCCTTGAGCCGCAGCGGGCGCAGTGCCCGCCAGGAGGCGACGTGCCGGGTGGCGGCGGCGGTGCGCCCGCCGGCGTACACCGCGCCGACGGCGGCGGCGTCGGCCAGCCGGGCGGCGGTGTTCACCGTGTCGCCGATGACCGTGTATTCGATGGCTGCCTGGATGCCCGCGATGACGTCGCCGGTGTTCAGGCCGACCCGCAGGCCCAGCGGCGCTCCGCCGCCCCGCTCGTCGTCGAGCACCCGGCGGACGGCCCGCTGCATGGACAGGGCGGCGCGGACGGCACGTTCGGCGTCGTCCTCGTGCGCCACGGGAGCGCCGAAGACCGCCATGATCCCGTCACCGGTCAGCTTGTCGACGTGCCCGCCGAACGTCTTCACCGCACCGGCGAGTGCGGCGAGCACCCGGTCGGTGACCGCGCCGACGCGTTCCGGGTCGAGGTCCTCCGACCATGAGGTGAACTCGGAGAGGTCACCGAAGAGCACGGTGACCACCCGGCGCTCGGCCGCCGGCAACGTGGCGGCGGCCGGCAGGGCGGCACCGCAGTTGTGGCAGAACCGCGCACCGGGAACGGCGACGGTTCCACACACGGGGCAGGTCACATGTGCTCCAACCCACTGACCCCGGGTGCGGATTCCCCAGAGTCGACACCCAGATATTCGAGCTGGGCGCGGACCGACCACTCGGCCGCCCACCAGAGCGAGCGGTCCACGTCCGCGTAGACCGCGGCCACCACGTCGGCGGGCGTGCGGGCGCCGGCGGCGACCGCGGCCCGGACCTGGTCGAGCCGGGCCCGGCGGTGCGCGAGGTAGAAGTCGGCGGCGGCACCGCAGTCGGCCAGCGCCGGGCCGTGCCCGGGCAGGGCCCGGATTCCCCGGTACGCGGACAGCAGCTCCAGGCTGGCCAGGTAGTCGCCCAGGTGCCCGTCGGGGTGGGCGACGACCGTGGTGCCCCGGCCGAGGATGGTGTCGCCGGTGAGCACCGCCTGCTCGTCGCCGTGCTCGACCAGGAAGCACACCGAGTCGGCGGTGTGCCCTGGCGTGCTCAGCAGACGGATCTCCAGGCCGAAGCCGCCGAGGTGTTCACCGGGTTCGGTGAGCGGCTCACCGCCGACGGTGTGCGCCGGGTCGACGGCGAGGACGTGCACACCGCCGAGCAGGTCGCTCAGTCGCGCGGCGCCCTCGGTGTGGTCGGGGTGGCCGTGGGTGATCAGGATCAGACCGACAGGCCCGTGCGCGGCGATGCGGCTCAGGTGCCCCTCGTCGGCCGGTCCCGGATCGACCACCACGGCCCGGTCGGCCGACGGGGCGCGCAGCACCCAGGTGTTGGTGCCGTCGAGGGTCATCGGCCCGGGGTTCGGTGCGCGCAGCAGTGTCACCCAGGTCGGCAGCTCGCCGGCGAGGGCCGCCGCCGGCGCCGTCACGTGCCCGCTCATGGCTGCGATCGTACGACCCTGCTCGCCACACCCCACGATCTTGTTCAGCGAACCGGAAGGAAGGGCCGCAATAGGAGCCCTTCCTTCCGACTGATCGCTGGTGACGCCGACGCGTCAGGCGACCTCGACGATCAACTCGATCTCCACCGGGGCGTCGAGGGGCAGCTCGGCGACACCGACGGCGCTACGGGCGTGGCGACCGGCCTCGCCGAAGACGGTGCCGAAGAGGTCGGAGGCACCGTTGATCACCGCGGGCTGACCGGTGAACCCGGGCGCGGAGGCCACGAAACCGGTCACCTTGACCACCTTGACCACGTTCTCCAGGCCGACCAGCGAGTCGACGGCGGCCAGCGCGTTGAGCGCGCAGCGCTGGGCCAGATCCTTGGCCTGCTCGGCGGAGATCCCCGCGCCGACCTTGCCGGTCGCGAGCAGTTTGCCCTCGGCGATCGGCAACTGGCCGGAGACGTACACGTGCTGGCCGGACTGCACGGCCGGCACGTAGCTGGCCACCGGCGGCACGACCTCGGGCAGTTCGAACCCCAGCTCGGCGAGCTTCGCGTGCGGACCGTTGCTCACGCCTTGGGCCGCTTCAGGTAGGCGACCAGCTGGTCCGGGTTGGGCCCGGGGACCACTGCGACGAGCTCCCACCCGTCCTCGCCCCAGTTGTCGAGGATCTGCTTGGTCGCGTGGACCAGCAGCGGGACCGTGGAGTATTCCCACTTCTGCATCGCTGAAGGGCTCCCTCTCGGTGCGGAATTGTTCGAGGGACAGCCTACGGTCCGCCGGCCGGGCGGGACGCGGGACGCTGCTCCGGCGTGGCCGGCAACTCCCCACAGAGCCCTTCGTGCTCGTACCCCTGGGGGCAGCGGGACCGGTCGGGCAGCAGCAGGTCGCAGAAGACACGGTGCCGGTTGTTCTGGTCGTCGGCGTTGGACACGGTGGTCTCGCCGGCGTCCAGCTCGGGCAGGAAGCCCAGGGACACCGCGACCCGACCGGCGAGCGCCGTCGCCGCCGCCAGGCTCGGCACCCGGATCGGCAGGTGGATGACGTAGCCCGCCTCGTCGTCGTCGCGGGCCCGCTCGGCGGGGCGGCTCGGCGTCCGGGCCGCCTCCGCCTGCTCCGGCATCCGACGGTACGACCGTTCGTTGACCGGCTGGCCACCGACGGGCCCCCCGCCGGCCTCGACCACGGACGCGGGCCGTCGGGGCCGGTCGTTGGTCGGAAACTGGGTGCGGGGGATGTTGTCCGCGTCGCGCATGCACTGCCTCCGGTCGTACCTCTCGGATCATGCTTCCGGCCCGGACGTGTTCATCCGTTCCGCCCCCCGCACCGGGACGAAGGTAGGTCGGTGCCCCCAGTCCCGCCAATAGGACGCGCACAACCAGCCACCAACAGTCACATATGCGACAGATCGCCAGCGCGAGGGCGTCGACGTCGACCCGGGCCCGGGTGCCCGCCCGGCCGACCGACGCCCGCGCGGCACGGCAGGGCGACGCCGATCCGCTCATCGACCGCTACCCTTCCGGTCGGACGGTCGCGCAGCGCCCGGCCGCCCGCTCGATCACGCTCGGCGCCCTGGGTGGCGGCGAGCGTCGCACCCCCGAGGGAACGACGATGACCCAACCGCCCAGCGGCGACCAGGCCGGCCCAACCGCCCACCCTTCGGCCCACCCGGAGTCCGCCGGCCAGTCGGGCCCTCCGGCCATCCCCGGCCAGCCAGCCCTCGCCGCGCCGTCCGGGCGACTCGCCCTCCCCGCGTCCCCCGCCCAGCCCGCACTCCCCGGGCCACCCGGTCAGGTCAGCGGTCCCGGCCAACCGGAGGGGCCGGGCGGCCCCCCGGCGGCTGCCGCCCCGACACCGCCGGGCGCCGCGGAGATCCCCCCACCTCCGCCGGCGTACGCGCCCTACCAGGGCGCGGCCGAGCCGAAGAAGAAGCGTGGACTGCTGATCGCGGTGATCGCCCTGGCGGTGATCATGGTGCTCTGCGTGGGCGGCGGCGCGGTGGCGTTCCTGACCCTGCGCAACGCCGAGACCGGTGAGGGCGCCAAGGAGCCGACGGTCGCCGTCGACGAGTTCCTCACCGCGGTCTACAAGGACCGCGACGTCGACAAGGCGGCCGGTCGGGTCTGCGCCGCCTCCCGCGACGACGAGAAGATCGCCGCGAAGATCGCCGAGGTGGAGAAGTACGCCTCCACGCACCAGAACCCACGCTTCCGATGGACCACCCCGAAGGTGGACAACCAGACCGGCGACCGCGCCACCGTCTCCACCCGGGTCACCATGACCACCTCCGACGAGAAGGTGGCTGACCAGGACCTGCGCTTCACTGTGGTGCAGAAGACGGGTTGGTGGGTCTGCGAGGTCGCGTGACCGCCGGGCCTGGATAGGCTCGACTGGTGTCTGCAGCTGAGTGGCCGACCGAGCCGGCCGGTACCGGATGGTCCGCCCGCCTCCACGTGGTGACCGGCAAGGGCGGCACCGGCAAGACCAGCATCGCGGCGGCGCTCGCTCTCGCGCTCGCCGCCGGCGGTCGGCGCACCCTGCTGGTCGAGGTCGAGGGACGGCAGGGCATCGCCCAGTTGTTCGGTATCGACCCGCTGCCGTACGAGGAGCGGCACCTCGCCGACGCGCCGGACGGCGGTGAGGTACGCGCTCTCGCGGTGGACGCCGAGGAGGCGCTGCTCGAGTACCTCGACATGTTCTACAAGCTGGGGGCCGCCGGCCGGGCCCTCCGCAAGCTCGGTGCCATCGACTTCGCCACCACCATCGCGCCGGGCCTGCGGGACGTACTCCTCACCGGCAAGGTCAAGGAGGCGACCACCCGCACCTCCGGGCAGCGTCGCGCGTACGACGCGGTGGTGTTGGACGCTCCGCCGACCGGGCGGATCGGCCGTTTCCTCAACGTGACGGCGGAGACCGCCCGGCTGGCGAAGGTCGGCCCGATCAAGACCCAGAGCGAGGGGGTCTCGGCGCTGCTGCGCTCCCCGATGACAGCGGTGCACGTGGTCACGCTGCTGGAGGAGATGCCAGTCCAGGAGACGGTGGACGCCATCGCGGACCTGACCTCGCTCGGCTTCGGCATCGGGCAGGTGATCGTCAACGGCGCTCGGCCCCGGCTGCCGGCCGGCCCGGCGGTCACCGCCGCGGAGCTGCGGCGCGGGCTGGTCGCCGCCGGGCTGCCGGCCGATCGGGACACCGTGGCCGGTCTGCACGGCGAGGCCCGGGACCAGCTCATCCGGCGTGAACTGGAGGATTCGCTCCGCGCCGACCTGGTGGAGTTGGGGCTGCCGATGCGCGAGCTGCCGCTGCTGCCCGACGGGGTCGACCGGGCGGGCCTGACGGCGCTGGCCCGGGCCCTCGTCAGCGCCGATTGACTCACACCTGAGCTCAGCACGGGCGCGTCGACCCACGCGGACCGATACGCTCGATTGGTGCCTTCCGAAGACGCGGCGCCGCAGCTGGACGTCGACCAGATCCTCGCCGACCCAGGCGTGCGGATCGTCGTGTGCTGCGGTGCCGGCGGGGTGGGAAAGACGACCACCGCCGCGGCACTGGCCCTGCGAGCCGCCGAGCAGCACGGCCGACGCACCGTGGTGCTCACCATCGACCCGGCGCGCCGGCTGGCCCAGTCGCTGGGGCTGACCGAGCTGGACAACACCCCTCGCCAGGTCAAGGGCATCGACGTCGAGGGCAGCGGCGGCGAGCTGCACGCCATGATGCTGGACATGAAGCGCACCTTCGACGACGTGGTGCTCCAGCACACCGATCCGACGAAGGCCGCGGAGATCTTCGCCAACCCGTTCTACCAGGCAATGAGCTCGACCTTCGCCGGCACGCAGGAGTACATGGCGATGGAGAAGCTGGGCCAGCTGCACGCCCGCGGCGAGTGGGACCTCATCGTGGTGGACACGCCACCGTCCCGCTCGGCACTGGACTTCCTGGACGCGCCGGCCCGGCTCTCCCGCTTCCTCGACGGCCGGATGCTGCGCCTGTTGCTGGCCCCGGCGCGAAGTGGCGGACGGAGCATGTTCAGCCTGGTCACGGCGTCGTTCGGGATGTTCTCGAAGGTGGTGCAGAAGGTCCTCGGCGCACAACTGCTCACCGACCTGTCCGGCTTCGTGGCCGCCCTCGATTCGATGTTCGGCGGTTTCCGGCAGCGTTCGGAGCAGACGTACCGCATCCTCCAGGCCCGGGAGACGGCCTTCCTGCTGGTCGCGGCACCGGAGCCGGACGCGGTCCGGGAGGCCGCCTACTTCGCGGGCCGCCTGCGCGACGAGCGGATGCCGCTCGCCGGCCTGGTCCTCAACCGGGTGCACCGACCGGCGGTGCCGGAGCTGGACGCCGAACAGAGCCGGGTCGCCGCCGAGCGGCTGACCGAGCTGGGTGGGCACGAGGCCACCGTCGACGTGTTGCGGGCCCACGCGGCACTGGCCCGTCAGGCGGTACGCGAGCAGCAGGTCGCGGCGCGCTTCACCGAGGCGTTCCCGGAGGTGCCTGCGGTGTCGGTGACGGCTCAGCCCGCCGACGTACACGACGTCGACGGGCTGCGGACGATCGGCGCGGCGATCAGCCGGCCGTGACCGGCGTCAGTTCGTAGCGGTGACCAGGATCTTGTCCTTGCCGCTCTTGTCCTTGCTGTTCTTCTTCATCGCGGCCTCGAACATCTTGCGCCAGCTCGTCACCTGCGGGTGACGGCGCAGCAGCGCCCGCCGTTCGCGTTCGGTCATGCCACCCCACACACCGAACTCGATCCGGTTGTCCAGCGCGTCGGCCAGGCACTCGTACCGAACTGGGCAGCTCCGGCAGATCCGCTTCGCCACGTTCTGTTCGGCGCCCTGTACGAACAACGCGTCCGGGTCCCCGTTCTGACATGCCGCCAGTGACGGCCAGTCAGTGATCATGCCCATGTGTACTCGTCCCCCCTTGCAGTACCTACCGACCTCGTCGATGCACGTCAGCCGGCAATTCCCCCCGATCGCCCGGCCTGCCTTCCCCAAGGCGGCGCGGACGACATGTGGCCTTGTCGCCGCCCCCATCATGCTCTGTAGTCGACCGATTACGCAACGTTGTCGGCGAAATCCATCATTCCGGACACTCCCGGCTTCCCGGGCCTTCGACCGCCGGTTACCCCGCCGAGGTCGGCGATAACGCTGCGCCTCCTCCCTGAATCGGAGGAGACTCACGCCAGGTCACGCGCAACCAAGCACCGGGGGTCGTGCGTTTAGCACAACGAGGGCAGCGCGCGCAGGAAATGGGGAAAGAACGCCCCAGCGCCCCTCGTTCCCTACTCGCGTACCCTGTCGAGGTGACCTGGATGCGGAAACGTGACCACAATGTGCTGACCAACGCCGCATCGCTACTCGTGTGTGGCCTGTTGGCCGGCGTGGTGGTCGCTGCGGCGGCCTTCCCCGCAGTGGCGATGTCCGGCTTGGCCGCCAAGGCCGGCGCCGAGACATTCGGCGCCCTGCCCACGGAGCTGACGGTGGCCCGCGCGCCCCAGATCAGCTACCTGTTGGCCTCGGACGGCAAGACACCACTCGCGACCATGTACGACGAGAACCGTCGCGACGTGAAGTTCGACGACATCTCGCCGTACATGCGGAATGCGATCATCGCGGCCGAGGATCACGACTTCTACAAGCACAACGGCGTCGACATCAACGGTGTCGCCCGCGCGTTCGTCAACAACCAGAGCGAAGGCTCCGGCCGGCAGGGCGCGTCGACGCTGACCATGCAGTACGTCCGGCTGGCCATCGCCTACTCGGCCACCCACCCGGCGGACGTGGTCGCGGCGACCGAGGACACCAGCGCCCGCAAGCTCCGCGAGATGCGACTGGCCCTCCAGGTCGACAAGGAATTCTCCAAGGACGAGATCCTCACCCGCTACCTCAACCTCGCCTCGTTCGGCAACGGCGCGTACGGCATCTTCGCCGCCAGCCAGGTCTACTTCGGCAAGCCGCCGAGCAAGCTCAAGATCGAGGAAGCGGCGCTGCTGGCCGGCATGGTCAAGGCACCGACGACGAACGACCCGACCACCAAGGCCGGCTACCCGCTCGCTCTGGACCGTCGCGACTACGTCATCGACAACATGGTCGAGATCAAGGCCATCACCCAGCAGGAGGCCGACGCGGCCAAGGCCGTCAAGCTCGAGGTGAAGGACAAGCGCACCCCGAACGGCTGCGTCTCCGCCAACGTCAACAGCTGGGGCTTCTTCTGCGACTACTTCTACCGCTGGTGGATGCAGCAGGAGACGTTCGGCTCCACCACGTACGACCGCGAGCGGCGCCTGAAGAGCGGCGGCTACACCGTCGTCACCTCGATCGACGTCCAGGCGCAGAGGGCCGCGGACAAGGCGGTCCGCAAGGCCAAGAGCGAGAACAGCAAGGAAGCCGCCATGGTCGCGGTGGTCGAGCCCGGCACCGGCCGGGTCCGGGCGCTCGCGGTGAACAGGCAGTTCAAGCTGGACGACCCGAAGAACCCGAAGAACAAGATCTCCAGCGACCCGGCGAAGAGCAAGAAGAAGATCCGGGGCAACTACCCGGCCACGGTGAACCCGCTGCTCACCGGCGGCGACGGCATCACCGGCTACCAGGCCGGGTCGACGTTCAAGATGTTCACCATCGTCGCGGCGCTGGAGAAGGGCATCCCGCTCAGCTACAACATCAACGCGCCGAAGCAGTTCAAGTCGGAGTACATCATCCGGCCTGGCCCGGCGGCCTGCGCGGGGACCAGCTTCTACTGCCCCACCAACTCCGTCGAGAGCATGGCCGGCCCGCACAACATGTGGAGCGCGTTCGGCCGCTCGGTCAACACCTACTTCGTGCCGCTGCAGCAGCAGGTCGGTGCGGAGAACGTGGTCAAGGCCGCGAAGCGGCTGGGCATCAACTTCCGGTCCCAGGAGGACCTGGACCTGGAGAAGGGTGCGCACCAGTGGGGTGCGTTCACCCTGGGCGTCTCGCAGACCACCCCGCTCGACCTGGCCAACGCGTACGCCACCCTGGCCGCGGACGGCAAGTACTGCGAGCCGATCCCGGTGCAGGAGATCCGCGACCCGGAGGGCAACAAGCTCGACATCGCCAACCCGCGGTGCGAGAAGCGGTTCAGCACCGACGTGGCCCGCGCCGCCGTGGACGCCGCCCGCTGCCCGGTCGGTGACAAGTCGTCGTCCTCGAAGTGCGCGGGTGCCACCGCCCCCAACGTCCGCGACGACGTCGGTTACCCGGTGGCCGGCAAGTCCGGCACCACCGACTCGGAGAAGACCGCCGCCCTGGTCGCGATGACCAAGCAGTACTCGGTGGCCGGCATCATGGCCGACCCGGACTGGCCGCAGACGAACGTCAAGATGAAGCACGCGGAGAAGGACGGCATCAACCCGCCGGTGTGGGAGACGCTGCGGGACGCCATGAAGGGCAAGCCGAAGATCAACTTTGAGCCGCCGGGTCAGAAGATCTCCGAGGGTGACCAGCGCAGCATCCCCGACGTGAAGTGCGTCTCGGTGGACCAGGCGAAGTCCCGACTCAAGGGCGCCGGCTTCGAACCGGTCGTCTCCAGCACGAAGGTCCCCTCCTCGTGCAAGGCCGGCGACGCCGCCGGCACCAGCCCGGACGGTCGCACGATCAAGGGTGGCCTGGTCACCATCCAGGTCAGCAGCGGCGGCGGCGCACCGGGCAACACCGACGGCACGCCGGGCAATCCGCCCGGCAACCAGCCCGGTGGTCGACCCGGCGGTCGTCCCGGCGGCTGAGCCGACGAGTAGACACGAACGGGCGGGCACCCACCTCGGGTGCCCGCCCGTTCCGTCTGCCCGGCCCAGGTACGCGCCGGCGATTGGTCCGCTGGGTCAGAGACCGAGCTGTCGGCGTACCTCCGCAGCCACCCGGCCACCCTCGGCCCGGCCCGCCACCGCGGCCTGGGCCGCCTTCATCGCCGGGCCCATCTGACTCTTACCGGTGAAGCCGCCCTCGGCGAGCGCCCCGGACACCAGCTCGGCAAGCTCGCTGTCCGGGAGCTGCTTGGGCAGGTAGCGGTCCAGCACCTCACCCTCGGCGGTCTCCTTCGCGGCCTGCTCGGCACGGCCGGCGTCGGCGAACGCGGTGGCGGCCTCCCGGCGCTTCTTGGCCTCCTTGGTCAGCACCGCGAGCACCTCGTCATCGGTGAGGTCGCGCTTGGCCTTGCCGGCGACCTCGGCATTGCCGACGGCGGCCAGGGCCATCCGCAACGTCGAGGTGGTCAGCTCGTCGCGCGCCTTCAGCGCGGAACGCATGTCGGCGGTGAGGCGGTCCTTCAGCGTGCTCATGGACGGTCAAACTACCCTGAACGCCATGCGAAAGCGCACACTATTCCGGCTTGCCGCCGGAACCGCCACGGTCGGCGCGGCCACCCTCGCGTACGCGTCGCTCATCGAGCGCAACATGTTCACCCTGCGGCGGTACGACGTGCCGGTGCTCCCGGCCGACGCGGAGCCGCTGCGTGTGCTGCACCTGTCCGACCTGCACATGATGCCCGACCAGGCGCGCAAGCAACGCTGGGTGGCGTCGCTGGCCGCCCTCGACCCCGACCTGGTGGTGGTGACCGGCGACAACATGGCCCACCCGGGGGCCGTCCCCGGGGTGCTGCGGGCCCTTCAGCCACTGCTGGACTTCCCCGGCGCGTTCGTCTTCGGCTCCAACGACTACACCGGCCCGGTGCTGAAGAACCCGTTCACCTACTTCCTGCCCGACCGGGAGTACACCGAGGGCGTCGAGCTGCCCTACGAGGAGCTCCGCCAGGTCTTCACCGGCGCCGGATGGGTCGACCTCAACAACGCCCGGACCATGCTGAAGGCAGGCGGCCGGCAGCTCGACCTGGTCGGCGTGGACGACCCCCACATCGAACGGGACGACTACCCGGCCGTGGCCGGCGCGGTCTCGTCCTCGGCAGACCTGTCCATCGCGGTCACGCACTCCCCCGAACCACGGGTGCTGGACCAGATGGCCGCCGACGGCTTCGGCCTGCTGCTGGCCGGGCACACCCACGGCGGACAGGTCTGCGTACCGGGCTACGGGGCACTGGTGACCAACTGCGGCCTGCCCCGCTCGATGGCGCGCGGCCTGCACCGGTGGCCGGGCTCGGACTCCTGGCTGCACGTCTCCGCCGGCCTGGGCACCCACCCCACCGCCCCGGTCCGCTTCGCCTGCCCCCCGGAGGCCAGCATCCTGACCCTCATCCCCCGCTGACACCCCGAGGCGACTGCCGCCGGGCGGCGGGGGTACCGAGTTTGACCACCGGACCGGGTGGGCTACTATTTGTCGGCACGCCTCGGGGTGTGGCGCAGCTTGGTAGCGCGCTTCGTTCGGGACGAAGAGGTCGTCGGTTCGAATCCGGCCACCCCGACCAGAGGTAAGAGGGCACATCCGATCCATGGATGTGCCCTCTCGGCATTCTCGCTGAGCGCACCAGGCGTACCGCGCATGACGAGTCGGCCTGTCGACCGACCCACGCTGCAATCCCCCCGCAGCGGTTCGGCCAGTTCCGCCGCCGTCGACATCGCGGACGCCAACGAACACCCCGCCGGCAAGCCGCCGCGACAACGCGCTGGAAAGCCACGACGGGCGACGATCCACAGGTCCCGCTCGTGCCTTGTGCCGCCAATATAGGTGTTTCTACCGATCCCTGGACGTGCTGCTCCACCTAGCGTCGGTGGCACGACGAGCCGTCCAAGGGGGACCACTGATGACCACCGCACTCGACCTCACCGCCGTGAAGGCACGCCAGCAGGTGACCTGGGCCAGCGGCGACTACGGCGCTGTCGCCGCCCTCATCCACCCGATCGCCGAGTTGCTGGTGACCGCGGCCGACCTGTCGGCGGGCGCTCGGGTGCTGGACGTGGCGACCGGCACCGGCAACGCCGCCATCGCCGCCGCCCGCTGCGGCTGCGCCGTGACCGGCGTCGACTACGTACCCGAACTGTTGGAACGCGGCCACGCGCGGGCCTCCGCGGAACGGCTCCCGGTCGCGTTCGTGGCCGGGGACGCAGAGCGCCTGGCGTACGTCGACGGCGCCTTCGACGCGGTGCTCTCCGTCGTCGGCGTGATGTTCGCCCCGAACCAGGAGCGGGCGGCGGCCGAGCTGGTCCGGGTCTGCCGGCCCGGCGGCACCGTGGCCTTGGCGTCGTGGACGCCGCAGGGTTTCATCGGCGAGTTGTTCCGGACCGTGGGGCGGCACGTGCCACCACCGGCGGGGCTGCGCCCGCCGGTGCAGTGGGGCGACGAGGACCGGGTGCGCGAGCTGCTCGGCGAGGCCGTGAGCGACATTCGGGCGGTACGCCGGGAGTTCGTCTTCCGCTTCGGCACTGCTGAGGAGTTCGCCCTCTTCTTCCGGGCCAACTACGGCCCGACGTTGAAGGCTTTCGAGGCGCTGCCTGAGGAGCGTCGACCGGAGCTGCACGCCGACCTGGTGGAGTTGGCCCGTCGACACAACCGGTCCGACGACGGCACGGTACGGATCCCAGCGGAGTACCTGGAGGTCGTGGCGCGGCGGACCGCCGACCGGCTCTGATCGACGGGTGCCCGTCGGCACCGCCTGTCTCCCGCCCGGGCGCACGGTTGCGCTACCCAGCACCGGGCTGGGCGGCCTACCGCGACAGCTCCGACGACTCCCGGGCCGATCGAGGTGGCGGCCGGTGTGAGCGCCACCCCGTCTGTCAGTCCTGTCGTTCGGTGCGCTCGATCTCGGCGAACGCGGCCGCCAGGTAGCCGTCCAGCGTCGCACCGGTCGCCACCAGCAGATCCGCCACCAGCAGTGGGGCGTGCCGGGCCAGGGCGGACGCGTCCGGTGGCGACTCGTCGCCCTCGGGGTCGTACACCCCCAGCGCTCCGGCCAGCAGGACGAGCACCACGTGCGGGTCGACGTCCGAACGCCACCGCGTCGCACCCTGGACGCAGCGGGTCAACACCTGTCGGATGTCGTCGCCGGTCAACCCCTCCGGGTGGCTCTCTTCCAGCAGCAGCCGGACCACCCCGCCGAGCACCAGGCCGGAACGGTCGTCCGCGGCGAGTCCGCTGACCGACTCCTCGTACGCCTGCCCGTCCCGTTCCTGGGCGGCGGCCACGGCCGCGGTGGCGGTCACCGCGATGGCGCGGGCGGTAGCGGGCAGATGTCGCCAGGTGCCGGTCATCGGGCCAGCATGGCAGACCCGTCGGACACCGTGCGATTGATCACCCGGCGGCCCCGGCGACAGCGTGGTGCGCTCAAAACGAGTCGCGTGCTGTCGCACCCGGCGAACAGAATGCCGGTCATGCTGCGTCGTGCTCTGCCCCGCCGCCCGGAAGCCCGCCGGATCCTCGTCGGCACCCTCCTGTCGGCGATCGGGCGCGGCCTGACCCTGCCGTTCCTGTTCATCTACCTCACCGACGTACGCGGGCTCACCGACGCTCGCGCCGGGCTCGTGATCGGGTGGTACGGCGTGGTCACCCTCGCCCTCTCGCCGTTGGGCGGGACGCTGATCGACAGGTTCGGCGCGCGCCGGGTGGTGGTGCCCTGCCTGCTGATCGAGGCGATCGGCACCGGCTCGCTGGCGCTGGTCAACTCGACCGGGTCGGCCCTGCTGGTGATGACGGTGGTCGCCGTCGGCAGCTCGGCGATCTGGTCCGGGCAGAACACGATCCTCGCCTCGTTGACCGACGACGGTGAGCGGCAACGCGTCTTCGGGCTGAACTTCGCCCTGCTCAACCTGGGCATCGGCATCGGTGGCATGACCTCCGGCGCGATCGTCGACACCGCCCGGCCCGGCACCTTCCAGACGATCTACCTGCTGGATGCGGTGACCTACCTGATGCCGGCGATCATCCTGCTGACCCTGCCCGGGGTCGGCCACCGACTCGGCAGCCGTACCGGCGTCGGCGGGCCGTCGCCCGGCGGCTACCTGACCGTGCTCCGCGACCGCCCGTTCCGACGGCTGGTGATCTTCGGGCTGATTCTCACCACCTGCGGGTACGCCCAGATCGAGGTGGGCTTCGCCGCGTACGCGGTGCGGGTGGCCCAGGTGGAGACCCGCGTCGTCGCGTGGGCGCTCGCCGCCAACACGGTGATGATCGTGCTCGCCCAACTAGTGGTAATCCGCCGCATCGAGGGGCGGAGCCGGACCCGGGCGCTCGCGGTGGTCGGTGCGGTGTTCGCGACCGCCTGGCTGGTCCTCGGCGCGGCCGGTCTGGTCAGCGGCGAGAACGCCCTGCTGGCAGCCCTCTGCGTGGTGGCCTGCTCGGCGATCTTCGGCTTCGGCGAGACGATGCTGTCACCGGTCATGCCCGCGATCACCAACGCGCTGGCCACCGACGAACTGCGCGGCCGGTACAACGCGATGAGCTCGATGATCTTCGGGATCAGCGGGGTGATCGGTCCGGTGACCGCCGGTCCGCTCATCGGCGCCGCCGACGGCAAGGTCTGGGTCGCCACAGTGGTCGGCGGATGCCTGGTCGCCTCCCTGGTCGCGCTCTCCCTGCGCCGACTGCTCAGCGCGGACCAGGACGGCAGGATGACGCCAACGTCCACCTCCCCCGAACCGACCCCCGCCCCCGCCTGACCCGGCGCACCGCCTGACCCAGGCACCGCCCCCCAACCACGGCACCGCCTTGACCACGGCACCGCCCGACCGGGACACCGCGGAGCGAGACGGGCGGCGGTCAGGTCAGAACGTGGCGGAAGACCGGACCGGACGCGGCCGGCGAACGGGTCGGGCCCCGGAGCATTCACTCCGGGGCCCGACGTCGCGGGGTCGACCGTCAGGTGGCGGGTACCTCGGCGGTGGTGCGGATCCGGTCCAGCGTCGGCGCGGAGACCGGCGACTGGGCGGTCAGGTAGTCCACGAAGGCGTCCAGGTCGATCTGGCCGGTGACCTGGTTCGTGCCGCCGGTGAGGGCGCTGAACCCGTCACCGCCGCCGGCCAGGAAGTTGTTCACGGTGACCCGGTACGTGGCGGCGGTGTCGACGGCGGTGCCGCCGATGGTGAGGCTGCCCCGGACCACCCGGGTGCCGGCGCACGGGTCGGCCGTCGTGCCGGTGGTGCCGTTCGGGTCGACCACGTAACCGACGGTGGCCGACGGGTACAGCGTCCGGGCGGTGACGAACTGCTGCTCCAGTACGCAGTAGAGCTGCGCGCCGGTCAGGTCCAGGGTCACCAGGTTGTTGGCGAACGGCTGCACCGTGAACGCCTCCTCGTAGGTGACCGGGCCGGCGTCGAGGTCGGCCCGGACCCCGCCCGGGTTCATGAACGCGGCGACAGCGCCCTCTTCGTCGTCGGTGGCGGCGAGTTGCGCGTCGGCGATCAGGTTGCCCAGCGGCGATTCGCCCAGGCTCGTACCGAAGAGGGTTTCCTGGCTCCGGGTGATCGCGGTGGTGGTCACGCCGACCTGGCGGCCGGCGACCGGGCCGAGCACGGTCTTGTACCGGTTGATCAGCGCGGTCTGCTTCGGGTCCTTGGCGACGTCCCGGGTGACCACGACGTTGTTGGCGGAGGCGGTCAGGATGTCACCACTCCGACGGTCGATCGTGAGGTCGATGTCGGTGACGAGGCGCCCGAACGAGCTGGCGCTGGTGACCAGCTTGTCGTTGATGTTGCAGTTGTACGCCTGGTGGGTGTGGCCGCTGACGACCACGTCGATCGACGGGTCCATGCGGTTGGCGATGTCCACGATGGGCCCGGTCATGCCGACGCAGTCGTTGATGCCGCCGGTCGCCGCCTGGGTGCCGCCCTCGTGCAACAGCACGACGATCGCCTCCACGCCCTTGCGGCGCAGCTCACGGGCGTACCGGTTGGCGGTGTCGGCCTCGTCGGCGAAGGACAGGCCGGCGACGCCCTGCTGGCTGACGATCTGCGGGGTGCCCTCCAGGGTCATCCCGATGAAGCCGACCTTGACGCCCTGCACCCTGTGGATCGCGTAGGGGGCCATCAGCGGCTTGCCGGTCGCGGTCTTGAAGGCGTTCGCGGACAGGTACGTGAAGCCGGCGCCCCGGTACGGGGTGCCGTCGGCGCATCCGTCGACCGGATGGCAGCCGCCGTTCTGGATTCGCAGCAACTCGGCCGCGCCCTCGTCGAACTCGTGGTTGCCGACGCTCGCGTAGTCCAGACCGGCCATGCTGAGCGCTTCGATGGTCGGCTCGTCGTGGAACGCGGCGGAGAGCAGCGGGGACGCGCCGATCAGGTCACCGGCGGCGACGGTGATGGTGTTCTTCTTCTTGGCGGCGGCGCGCAGCTCGGCCAGGTGGGTGGCCAGGTACTCGACACCGCCCGCGGCCTGCCCGGCGATGGTGCCGCTGGACCCGCTCGGCGGTTCGAGGTTGCCGTGGAAGTCGTTGAGGGCCAGCAGGGTGACGTCGACCGGCTTCGGCCGCGCGTCGGCTTCCTCAGGGCTGGTGGCGACCGCACCGAACGCGGCCACCGCGAGCACGGTCAGGCCGACAGCGGCCCGACGCGTCCTGGTTATGGACATGGATCTCCTCGTGAGAATCGGCCTGTGCGGTGCCCGGCCTCTGGGTCGACCGGGCCGCCGACCCGACGCCGTCGGAAGGGTCGTGGTTGGCGGCGGTTGGGGACGGCCGCCCGCTCCGACAGCCTCTCATCCGGACGGCGACCGGGCGACCCAGGCAGCACGCCGGAGCTGCGGGTCGGCCCGCACACCGACGGTGGAGCAGGTGCGATCGGCGGACGGCACACCGATCGCGTTCGAGCGGTCCGGTGCCGGGCCGACGGGACACAGCGGCCCCGCCGAGCCACAGTGACCAAGCACCCCCGCCAGGCCGACGTGAAGGAACAGCTGTCGCCGGGTGGGATGGCGGCGGTCAGGGCTCGGCCAGCGCCTCGCTGACCAGGGCGGCGACGGCGTCCGGCAGCCAGGCGTCCGCCACACCGGGCCGGTCGTCCAGATAGCTGGCGATGCGTTCGGCCGGCCAGCCGTGCGACTCACGCAAACCACGGGCGATCATGCGGAGGTACGTCGGCGCGGGTGGCCGGCACCGCACGGCGGACGCACCCTCCGGTGCGGTGAAGGTGAGCATCGGAACGCCGCTGCGGCTGCCCGGGCAGACGAGCGTCTCGTACCGTCCGGGGCCGAGTGTGGCCCGCCCGCCCGCGATGGCGGCCTCGACGGCCGCAGTTGTCGTCTCGGTGAGGTGGGCGGTTTCGCCGGCTGGGCGGTACATCTCCTGGGCCGCGATGTCGGTGAACTGGTCCACTGTCACCAGGTAGGCGCGGGCGGCGGCCTCGCCCGGCAGGTGCGGGTCGTAGAAGGCCATCCCTCCGGTCCAGGCGCGGGACTCGCCGGCGAAGTAGATGCCGCCGGGCAGCGACACCGGTGCCGACCGGCTCGGTGGGCGTCGGTCCCGGCACCCCGGGTACGTCCGCATTCCGCCGGGTGGACAGCCGCCGCCGATGTACCAGGCCAGCCGGGCCGCGTGCATGTTCGAGCCGTACGCGACGTACCAGACCCGCACGACGGGCACCCTCAGAAGCCGCAGGTCTGACCGGCGGAGTGGCTCACCTGCACGGTGTGCGTCACGCAGCCGCCCGCCTCCACGAGGTGCAGCAGGAACGAGGTCGGCTCGTCGACCCAACCGATCTGCTCGTCGGGGCTCATCGTGAGGGTGCTCTGCTTCCAGGTGCTGGGTGCCACGGTGAGCACGGTGCCCGCGTACGCCGTGGTGACCGGGCGGTGCAGGTGGCCGGCCGCGACCCGGACGACGTGCCGGTGCCGGCCGATCACCTCGGCGAGCGCGTCGCCGTCGGCGAGCCGGATGGAGTCGGCCGCGGGGATGCCGACCGCCACCGGCGGATGGTGCAGGCAGATCACCGCGGGCACCTCGGGCCGCCCGGCCAGCACCCCGTCGAGCCAGCCGAGCTGCTCCTCGCCGAGGCGGCCACCGTCACTGCCCGGGACGAGCGAGTCGAGCACCACGATCGACGCCGCCTCGTGGTCGACGTGGTAGTAGGCGGAGAAGCCGCCGCCGAGCCACTGGGTGCCCCCGAACGCGTCGAGCAGCGACTCCCGGTCGTCGTGGTTGCCGGGGACCAGGTGCACCGGCAGCGGGAAGCGGCCGATCAGTTCGCGCAGCGCCGCGTACTCGTCGGGTCGCCCGTGGTCGACCAGGTCGCCGGTGATCACCACACAGTCGGGGCGGGGGCGCAGCGCGAGCACCCGGCCGAGCGCGCGGTGCAAACCCGCGGCCGGCGCGGGGGCGAGCAGGCCGGTGGTCAGGTGCGGGTCACTGAGCTGAGCGATGATCATGGATCGTCTCCTCGGTGCCGGGGTTCCCACGCTATCGCCGGTCGCCGGTTCGCGGTGCCCGCTGCCCACAGGCTGCGTCCACAGCCTGTGGATAGCACATGTGTACGAGTACGGTCGGTTTCGCACAGTCGTGAGTACGCTTGATCGCGCGGCTCGGCGCCGGCCGGGCTCCTCCCCTACCTGGAACGACGTGCGAGTGGATCATCAGCGAGTCATCCGTGACGTCACCGTCCACCTGCCGATGGCGTCGAGCACGCCGGAGGCCTGTCGGTGGACGGTCACCGCGCTGTCCCGCCACACCCCGGCGACCATCTCCGTGCTGCTCGCGGCCCATGACCGTCTGCGCTGCGTCGCGGCGACCGGGGCCTGGCAGGTCTTCGCCACGGTGCCCGCACGCACCGGCATCGTCGGCCGGGTGTACGACACCGGATCCCCCGCCGCCGTCCCGGACGTGAGCGTCGATCCGGACTACCTTCCGGTACGCCCGGACGTGACAGCCGAGCTGTGCGTACCGGTGCTGGACCCGACGGGTCGGGCGATCGGCGTCCTCGACCTGCAGTGGAGTGAGCCGGTCGCCCTGGAGCCGTGGCGGGAGACCGCGCAGCGGGTGGCCGACCGACTCGGCGCGCGGATCGCCGCCCTCGGAGGTCCGCCGGAGGAGAGCCGCAGCGAGAAACTGCTCCGGCACGCGGCCGCGCTCTCCGCCGCGCCCACCGAGGCAGACGTGTCGGGCGTGACTGCGTGCGCGGCACGCGAGGTCTCCGCCCTCTCCACAGCGGTGCTGCTGCTGGCGGGTCAGCTCGGTCCGTCGCCGACGACGCCGAGCGACCTGGAGATCCGGATTCGGGCCGAGTTGACCGAGGCGGGTCCGGCCGCGCTGGACCGGATGGTCGACCGGGCACACCGGTACGGGGCTGGCTACACGCTGGGCGAGACGGGGCATCTCCCGACCGAGGACTACCGGCCGTTGATCCGGGCCGGGGTACGCACGCTGGTCGCCGTGCCGGTGGGGCCACCCGAGGTCGGCGGGGTGCTGCTGGTCGCTGACGAACGCGCGCTGCGCCCGGACCCGACCACCGTCAGCCTGATGGAACTGCTCGCCGGGCAGGCCTGGACGAGCGTGGACCGGCTGCGCACGCTGGCCCGACTGCGGGAACAGGCCAGCTCCGACCCGCTGACCGGGCTGCGGCACACCGGCCCGTTCGGGCAGCGGATCGCGACGGCCACCCCGGGGCGTACGGCCCTGCTGGCGATCGACGTGGACGGCTTCAAGACCGTCAACGACACGTACGGCCACCAGGCCGGTGACCGGGTGCTGGTCGGGTTGGCCCGGGCGCTGGAGGGGGCGTTACGTCACGGCGACGAGCTGTACCGGATCGGCGGCGACGAGTTCGTCGCGGTGATCGAGGTGAGCCGCCCCGAGGAGGCGGTCCGGATCGCCGAACGATTGACCGAGGCGGCCCGACGCGTGGGCCGCACGATCAGTGTGGGCGTGGCCCTGCCCCGCCCCGGCGAGACCCCCGACCGCACCCTGCGCAGGGCCGACCAGGCGCTGTACGCGGTGAAGCGCCAGGGCCGCGACGGCGTCCACCTGTCCGCCGCCTAGCCACCACCACCACCCCCACCCGCCGCCCCGCCCCGCCCCGCCCCGCCCACAACCACCGTCGATCATGGAGTTGTGGCGGGAACGTTCACCCCTTCCGGGGCGAAAACACCCACCACAAGTCCATGATCGACCGCGATCAGGCGCGGAGCTCCTTGGCGAGGAGTTCGGCGATCTGGGCCGTGTTGAGGGCCGCCCCCTTGCGGAGGTTGTCGCCGGTGACGAAGAAGTCGAGGGCGCGGGGGTCGTCCAGGGCGCGGCGGATCCGGCCGACCCAGGACGGGTCGGTGCCGACCGCGTCGATCGGCATGGGGAACTCTCCGGCGGCGGGGTCGTCGACCAGGATCACGCCGGGCGCGTTGCGCAGCGCCTCGCGGGCGCCCTCGGCGTCCACCTCGCTGGCGAAGACCGCGTGCACGGCCACCGAGTGCGCGGTGACCACCGGCACCCGGACGCAGGTGGCGGACACCTTGAGGTCGGGCAGGCCGAGGATCTTCCGCGACTCGTTGCGGATCTTCATTTCCTCCGACGACCAGCCGGCGTCGGCCAGGGAGCCGGCCCAGGGCACCACGTTGAGCGCGAGGGGTGCCGGGAACGGGCCGAGGTCGTCGCCGACCGCCTGCCGGACGTCACCGGTGCGGGAACCGAGTGCCCGATCACCGGCGACCTTGGTGAGCTGGTCGTGCAGAATGTCGACGCCGGACTTCCCCGCCCCGGAGACCGCCTGGTAGGAGGCGAGGACCAGCTCCCGCAGGCCGTACTCGCGGTGCAGTGGCGCGACCGCGACGATCATCGCGAGGGTGGTGCAGTTCGCGTTGGCGATGATGCCCCGGGGCCGGTTGCGGACCTGCTCGGGGTTGATCTCCGGAACGACCAGCGGGACGTCCCGGTCCATCCGGAACGCGCCGGAGTTGTCGACAGCGATCGCGCCCCGGGAGACGGCGATCGGTGCCCACTCGGCGGAGACCTCGTCGGGGACGTCGAACATCGCCACGTCGACCCCGTCGAACGCCTCGGGGGTCAGCGCCTGGACGATCATCTCCTCGCCTCGGCAGCGCACCCGACGGCCGACCGAACGCTCGGAGGCGATCAGCCGGATCTCACCCCAGACGTTGCGTCGCCCGGTGAGCAGCTCGCACATCACGGTGCCGACGGCACCTGTCGCTCCGACCACGGCGAGGGTGGGCAGCGCCGTCATCGGGCGCTACCTACCCGTCCCCGCGTAGACCACGGCTTCGGTGTCGCCGCCCAACTCGAACGCGTCGTGGATGGCGCGGACGGCGGCGTCGAGGTCGGTGTCCCGGCAGACCACGGAGACCCGGATCTCGGAGGTGGAGATCATCTCGATGTTGACGCCGGCTGCGCCGAGCGCGGCGAAGAAGCCGGCTGCCACACCGGGGTGCGAGCGCATGCCGGCACCGATCAGCGAGACCTTGCCGACGTGGTCGTCGTAGAGCAGGCCCTTGAACTTGACCGGCTCCTGGATCTTGCTGAGCGCTGCCATCGCGGTCGGGCCGTCGGCCTTGGGCAGGGTGAACGAGATGTCCGTCCGACCGGTGCCCTCGGTGGAGACGTTCTGCACGATCATGTCGATGTTGATCTCAGCGCCGGCGACGGTGTCGAAGATCCGCGCGGCGGCACCCGGCTCGTCGGGCACCCCGACGATCGTGATCTTGGCTTCGCTGCGGTCGTGCGCGACCCCGGTGATCAGTGCCTGCTCCACGGAAAGGTCCTCCATCGATCCGGTGACCATCGTGCCGGTGTTGGTCGAGTATGACGAACGGACGTGGATCGGCAACCCCGCCCGGCGGGCGTATTCCACGCTGCGTAGGTGCAGAACCTTCGCGCCGCAGGCGGCCAGCTCCAGCGTCTCCTCGTAGGTGATGTGCTGGATGTGCCGGGCGTTGGGCACGATCCGGGGGTCGGCGGTGAAGATGCCGTCCACGTCGGTGTAGATCTCGCAGACGTCGGCGTGCAGGGCGGCGGCGAGCGCCACGGCGGTGGTGTCCGACCCGCCCCGGCCCAGGGTGGTGACGTCCTTGGTGTCCTGCGAGACGCCCTGGAAGCCGGCCACGATGACCACCGATCCCTCGTCGAGCGCGCCCTTGAGCCGCCCGGGGGTGACGTCGATGATCCGCGCGCGGCCGTGCACCGAGGTGGTGATCACGCCAGCCTGCGAGCCGGTGAACGAGCGCGCTTCGTACCCCAGGTTGTGGATCGCCATGGCGAGCAGCGCCATGGAGATCCGCTCGCCTGCGGTGAGCAGCATGTCCAGCTCGCGGCCCGGCGGCAGCGGGCTGACCTGGTTGGCCAAGTCGAGCAGCTCGTCGGTGGTGTCTCCCATCGCGGAGACCACCACCACCACGTCGTCGCCGGCCTTGCGGGCTGCGACGATGCGCTCGGCCACCCGCTTGATCCGCTCGGCGTTGGCGACGGACGACCCGCCGTACTTCTGCACCACGAGTGCCACGACGTGCACTCCCTCCCAGTGACCCTGAGCGTGCCGACGCCGCCGGAACCGGGGCCGGCGGCGCGTGTCAAACCCCTTGAGGGTATCCGGCGGGTAACGACGGCGGGTCAGGTGATCCCACCATCCGGCCCGCCCGGGTGCCGCCGGGCCGCTCCCACCAGGGCGGGAGCTACGCGACCACGAGCGCGTCCGACACGCCGGAACGAGCCCGGTACGCGCCGGCACCCGCGGACCGCCCGCAGCCACCAGAATGGGCCGGTGCCCGTCCTCATCCGCTCGACCGGCCGTGTGCTCGGGCCGCTCGTGTTCGCTCTGCCCGCGCTCCTGGTCGCCTGCACCAGCACACAGCCGCCCGCCCCGACGCCGACCGATCCCGGGCCGGTAGCCGTGGACGCCGCACGGGACGAGCTGGCCGCCCTGGCGGCAGCCGCGCAGGACCGCCACATGGTGGCGCAGTACGTCTACAGCCGGCCGGGTCAGCCGGACCGCACGATCGCGTTCACCAGCGCGAACGACGGCAGTTGGCGGGTCGACGTGCCGGGGGGCGCGTTGGGTGGCACCGCCGACGTCTCGATGGCGGCCACGGCCGACGGGCTGTTCCAGTGCGCCCTGCCGTCAGCCGGTCGACCGGAGCCGGCGAGCTGCGTACGCCTCGGCGAGCCTGACGACGCGATCCCGCGCCGATCGGACCCCCGCGTCCAGCATCCGCTGACCGACTGGCTGGACGTGCTCACCGACCGACGCGCGCCGTTGGCGGTGGCCCCGGCCGACACGCCCGAGGGCCTGACCGGTACGTGCTACTCGGTGGACTCCACCTCGGCGTCGCTGAACGCCCCGCTGGACGTGGGCTTCTACTGCTACGACCGGGACGGCACACCGACCGGCGTCCGGACCGGGGTCGGGACGTTGCGGCTGGCCGCACCGCCCGGCCCGGCGCCGGCCACCGTGCAGTTGGCCGGGCCGGTGGTGATCGACCGGGATCCGCTGGACACCGCCGCGCCGCCGACCCCTGACCCGTCGGACAGCCCGAGCGCGGGAACGTCCTGATCTTCATCCCGTTACGGGTGCGTTTGCCCACATTTTGCCGACCCCGCCTGATCGGCGAATCACCCATACAGGACGATTACCGGCATGGCTGACCTGACCCCGCTGCTCGCCTTCCGTTGGAGCCCGCTGGCGTTCCACCCCACCGACGAGCTGAGTGCGGCGGACGCGGCCTCCCTGCTCGAGGCGGCCCGATGGGCGCCGTCGCTGGGCAACCGCCAGCCCTGGAGGTTCACCCTCGGCCACCGCGACGACGAGACCTGGAAGCGGATTCTGGTCAACCTGCCCGAGCGTGAGCAGCGGTGGGCGCACCGCGCCGCCGCTCTGCTGCTCGCCGCACACGTCGACGCCGACACGGCATCGGACGCCGCGCCGGCCGACGGGATCGCCTACGACCTGGGCCAGGCCGTCGCCCACCTCACCGTGCAGGCCACCGCGCTCGGACTGCACGTACGCCAGGTCCTCACCGTCGACCGCGCCGGACTCGTCGCTGACCTGCACCTTCCCGCCGACGTACGGCCGTACGCGGTGGTCGCCGTCGGGCGTCTCGGCGACCCGCTCAGTCTCCCGGCCGACCTGGTCGCCGAGGAGACCAGCCTGCGCCACCGTCGACCCCTCGCCGACCTGCTGCTCCGCTGACCGTCCGCTCCCGGGCGACCCGGCACGGACCATGACGCTGGTCCCATAGTCCGGACCTACCTTCCCACCGCCCCTGCCATCACGTAGGGTGACGTGGTCATGTGGCGGGCGCTTCTCCTCCTTAGCCGCCGCGACGAGGCCTGACCGGCCGGCACCTCGTCGCGGAGTTGCATCGCGCCGTCCAGCACATCCGAACCTTCTCTCGGCACCGCCGCGCATCGTCGCCCGGCGATCGCCGACACCTTCCGATCTGCTGACGCCACATGTTCCGGGGAGCACTCTGAAATGGCTCAACCTGTCATCGACGCCGAGACCGATCCGTTCGCTCGGCAGCGCCCGAGCCGGATGCCCTACCACCGCTACCAGCCCTACCGGGAGCAGTTCCGGGTCGAGCTGCCGGACCGCACCTGGCCCACCCGCCAGGTCGACGCGGCCCCACGGTGGTGCGCGGTCGATCTCCGCGACGGCAACCAGGCCCTGATCGACCCGATGTCGCCGGAGCGCAAGCGCCGGATGTTCCAACTGCTGGTCCAGATGGGCTACAAGGAGATCGAGGTCGGCTTCCCGTCGGCCAGTCAGACCGACTTCGACTTCGTCCGCCAGCTCATCGAACAGGACATGATCCCCGAGGACGTCACCATCCAGGTGCTCACCCAGTGCCGGGAGCACCTGATCGAGCGGACGTTCGAGTCGCTGCGCGGCGCCAAGCGGGCCATCGTGCACTTCTACAACTCGACCTCCACCCTCCAACGTCGGGTGGTCTTCGGCCTGGACAAGGACGGCATCGCCGACATCGCCACGACCGGTGCGCGGCTCTGCCAGAAGTACGCGGAGATCCACACCCCGGACACCGACATCTTCTACGAGTACTCGCCGGAGTCGTACACGGGCACCGAGCTGGAGTACGCGCTGGAGGTCTGCTCCCGGGTCATCGACGTGATCGACCCGACACCCGACCGCCCGCTGATCATCAACCTGCCGGCCACCGTCGAGATGGCCACCCCCAACGTGTACGCCGACTCGATCGAGTGGATGCACCGGCACCTGCCGCGCCGCGACAGCGTGGTGCTGAGCCTGCACCCGCACAACGACCGGGGCACCGGAGTGGCCGCCGCCGAGCTGGGTCTGCTCGCCGGCGCGGACCGCATCGAGGGTTGCCTGTTCGGCAACGGCGAGCGCACCGGCAACGTGGACCTGGTGACGTTGGGGCTCAACCTCTTCTCCCAGGGCATCGACCCGATGATCGACTTCTCGAACATCGACGAGATCCGGCGAGCGGTCGAATACTGCAACCAGCTGCCGGTGCACGAGCGCCACCCGTACGCGGGCGACCTGGTCTACACCGCCTTCTCCGGCTCCCACCAGGACGCGATCAAGAAGGGCTTCGACGCCCTGGCCGCCGACGCGAAGGCCGCCGGCGTACCGGTGGACGAGCACACCTGGGCGGTGCCGTACCTGCCGATCGACCCGAAGGACCTGGGCCGCACCTACGAGGCGGTCATCCGGGTCAACTCGCAGTCCGGCAAGGGCGGCGTCGCGTACATCATGAAGAGCGAGCACCAGCTGGACCTGCCCCGGCGGCTCCAGATCGAGTTCTCCGGGGTGGTGCAGCAGGTCACCGACCACGACGGTGGCGAGGTCGACCCGGCCGCCATGTGGGAGATCTTCGCGACGCACTACCTGCTCGACCACCAGCCCGACCCGGCCATCCGGTTGGCCGGCTACACGATCGGCACCATCGACGGCAAGGTCGAGATCGAGGCCCAGGTCGGTGTGGGCGCCGAGCAGCGCTCACTCGCCGCCGTCGGCAACGGTCCGATCGACGCGTACGTCAACGCGCTGCACACGGTCGGAGTGGGTGTGCGGGTGCTCGACTACCACGAGCACGCGCTCTCCTCCGGTGGGGACGCGCAGGCCGCCGCGTACGTGGAGTGCGAGGTCGACGGCCGGACGGTCTGGGGTGTCGGCACCGACGCCAACATCGTCACCGCCTCGATCAAGGCGGTCACCAGCGCCGTCAACCGCGCCCGCCGCTGACCCACGCGCCGCGCCCCCGGAGGTTCTGCCTACTTCGGGGGTGTGGCGGCGGGCAACGAGTGGCAGGGCTGCGACGGCGGGGCCGCCCGGGGCGGTCGGTGAACCAGCACGAGGGCCAGCACCGCGCCGGCCACGAGTAGGCCGGCGCACCACTCCATCGCGCCGCGGAACGCGTCGGTCAACTCGTCCTTCTGCTCGTACCCGCCGCCGGACAGACCGACCAGCAGCGGCAGCGCCGCCACCGCGAGCAACCCACCGGCCCGGGACGCGGCGTTGTTGAAGCCGCTGGCCACGCCGGAGAAGCGGTCCTGCACGGCGGCCAGCACCGATGCGGTCAGCGGTGCCACGACCAGGGTCAGCCCGATCCCGAAGAGCAGCACCCCGGGCAGCACGTCCGTCCAGTACGACGCGCCCGGTCCGACGCCGCGCAGCAACAGCAGACCGACCGCGGCCACCACCGGCCCGACGGTCAACTGGAGTCGGGGGCCGATCCGCGCCGACAACGCTCCCGAGCGGGCCGACCCGACCAACAGCAGCACTGTCATCGGCAGTAGCGCGATGCCGGTGCGGAAGGCCGACCACTCCACCACGTTCTGCAGGTAGACGGCGAAGAAGAAGGTGAAGCCGGTGAGCGCCGCGTAGACGACGACGGTGAAGATGTTCAGCACCGAGAAGAGCCGGCTGGAGAACAGGCCGGTGGGCAGCATCGCGGCGTCGCCGCGCCGCCGTTCGAGCACCACGAAGACCACCGCCGACAGCACCCCGACCAGCGCCGCGATCAGCACCGGCGCCGAGTCGTAGCCGCGTGCCGGCACGTCGATCAGGGCGTACGTGACACCGGCGAGCGCCAGTGCTCCGAGCAGGGCTCCGGCGACGTCGAACCGGCGTCGGGTCCGCCCGGGCCCGGCGGTGCGGGAGGCGCTCTCGTCGCGGCTCTCCGGCACCCAGCGCGTCGTGGCCAGCACCACCAGGACGGCGATCGGCAGGTTGAGGAAGAAGATCCACCGCCAGGAGAGCGCGTCGATCAGCCAGCCCCCGATGAACGGGCCGAGCGCGGTGGACACCCCGGAGAGTCCGGCCCAGGCGCCGATCGCCCGACCCCGGTCGTCCGGGTGGAAGCTCGCCTGGAGCACCGACAGCGATCCGGGCGTGAGGAGCGCGCCGCCGGCGCCCTGGAGGAAACGGGCCGCGATCAGCCAGCCGGTGCCCTGGGCCAGCCCGCAGAGTACGGATGCGACGGTGAACCAGAGGACGCCGATCAGGAAGACGCGTCGTCGGCCGAAGCGGTCCCCGAGTGCACCGCCGAGCAGCACGAACGCCGCCAGCATCAGCAGATAGCCGTTGACGGTCCACTGGAGATCGGACACGCTCGCGCCGAGGTCCTGCCCGAGCTTCGGCAGCGCCACGTTGACGACCGTCGTGTCGAGGAAGACCATGCCAGAGGCGAGTACGGCGGCGAGCAGCGTGCCCCGGCCGGCGGCGGTGCCCATCCGGAGGGCAGGCGCCGGTACGGGTTCGGTCATCCCACCAATGTGCCTTGTAACAAGTGGGAGACGCCACGAATTGCCAAAACCTGGCCCGGGTACTGTGCGCAGTCGCCGGGAGACCGCAAGCTGGAGAGGTGTCGTCTGTGCGTACCACATCAGGACCGCGAGCGGCGGTGGTCGCGCTCGCCGCGGCGCTGGCGTTCGGCGTTGCCGGTTGCGTCCCGCCCGACGAGCCGGGCACCGAGTCGCCGAGCGGCGGCGGCAACGCCGTTCAGCAGCTCGGCCAGCTCACCGTGGCCACTGCCGGCTCGATGAAGGGCTACAGCAGAGACCACTTCCCGCACTGGCGCAACACCGGCAAGAACTGCGACGTGCGGGACACGATTCTCCAGCGCGACGGTAAGGACGTGAAACTCTCCGGCTGCAACGTGGTCGGCGGTCGTTGGGAGAGCGTGTACGACGGCCGTAGCGCCGCCGACCCTTCCGACGTGGACATCGACCACATGGTGCCGCTGGCCAACGCGTGGCGTTCGGGCGCCGACGAGTGGGACGACCAGAAGCGCGGCGACTTCGCGAACGACACCACACGTCCGCAGCTCCTCGCGGTTTCCGCGTCCTCCAACCGGGCAAAGGGTGACCAGGACCCGTCCCAGTGGAAGCCGGCGAACCGCGAGTACTGGTGCAAGTACGCCGAAAGCTGGGTGACGGTCAAGCACCACTGGCGGTTGACGGTGACCAGCGCCGAGAAGACCGCCCTGACCGACATGCTGGAGGGCTGCACAGTGGGGAACGCGTCGTGACGGCCGCCGAGTCGAGCGGCCCGGCCAACGAGGAGAGCGGTCCGGCCGCCGCCGGCATGACCGCGGACGGCACCGCCGAGACCTCGGCCGCCGTGCCGGGTGCCGGCATGGTGGCCGATTCCGGTGGCGCGGTCGGCCCGCAGAGCCGCACCTCGGACATCGTGCCCGGCCCGGGCGGGGTGATGACCGACGAGGTCGGCGTCGTCACCGGCGACCTGACCCTGCGCACCGAGTACGCCGACGGCAAGGTCACCCTGCGGGTGCAGTACAAGGACGCGGACGAGTGGTACGGCGTCACCGGCACGTCGGTGGCGCTCGCCGACCCGGCGGGGCTGGACGCGGTGCACGGCGTCGCCGTGGGCCTGCTGCACCGACCCGAGGGCTGAGCCGCGCTCGCCCCGACCGTTGATCGGGGCGAGCGGGCCTCGTCAGACGTACGAGCCGGGCTCGGTGGGCGCGGAGACCACCGCCGGGGCTTCCCCCTCGTCCGCGGGGCGGACGATCTGCGCGCTGACCTGGTGCGGGCGTAGCTCACCGCTGGCGATCTGCTCGGCCCAGTGGCAGGCCACCCGACTGACGCCGATCTCCCGCAGCACGGGTCGCTCGTCCGAGCAGCGGGTGGGCTGCGCCCAGGGGCAGCGCGTGTGGAAACGGCAGCCGGACGGGGGGTTGGCCGGCGACGGCAGGTCACCGGCGAGAAGGATCCGCTCCCGACGGTCCTCCACGTCCGGGTCCGGCACCGGCACCGCGGACATCAACGCCCGGGTGTACGGGTGCAGCGGCTCGGTGTAGAGCCGGTCGCTCGGCGCCTCCTCGACCAGCGCGCCCAGGTACATGACGCCGACGGTGTCGGAGATGTGCCGGACCACGGCGAGGTCGTGCGCGATCACCAGGTAGGTCAGCCCGAGGCTGTCCTGGAGTTCGTCGAGCAGGTTGACCACCTGGGCCTGGATCGAGACGTCGAGCGCCGAGACCGGCTCGTCGGCGACGATCAGCTCCGGCCCGAGCACCAACGCGCGGGCGATGCCGATGCGCTGCCGCTGGCCGCCGGAGAACTCGTGCGGGTAGCGGGACAGCGCCCACCGGGGCAACCCCACCGCGTCCAGGGTCTCGCCGATGATCCGGCGACGGTCGGTGCGGTCGGCACCGATCCCGTGGGTCTGCATGCCCTCGGTCAGGATCGACTCGACGTTCTGCCGGGGGTCGAGGCTGGACATCGGGTCCTGGAAGATCATCTGCATCCGGCGACGCATGCTGCGCAGTTTCCCCGGCGGCAACGTGGTCAGCTCGACGCCGTCGAACTCCACCTCGCCGGCCGTCGGCGGGGTGAGCTGGAGCAGCGCCCGACCCAGCGTGGACTTGCCACAGCCGGACTCGCCGACCAGGCCGTACGTCTTGCTCCGAGGAATGCTGAGGTCCACCCCGTCGACGGCCTTCACGTGGCCGACCACGCGGTCGAACAGCACACCCCGCTTGATCGGGAAGTGCACCTTCAGGTCGCGTACCTCGACGAGAGTGTCGTTGTCACTCACGCTTGTTCCTCCTCGCGCGGGGCGGGCACCGTGCCGGGCACCGGTTCCGGGTTCACGCACCGGTAGCTACGTCCGTCGTGTGCCTGCACCAACTCCGGCGGCTCACCCACGCACTCGTCGGTCCGCCGGGCGCAGCGCGGGGCGAAGGCACAGCCTTCCGGCCAGGGCAGCAGGTCGCGGACCGAGCCGGGGATCGGGCTGAGCTTCTCGCCCCGCCCGGCGTCCAGGCGGGGCACCGAGCCGAGCAGACCCACCGTGTACGGGTGCCGCGGCTGACGGAACAGTGGACGGCGGCGGGCCGTCTCCACCACCCGACCGCCGTAGAGCACGTTGACGGTGTCGCACATGCCGGCCACCACACCAAGGTCGTGGGTGATCATCAGCAGGGCGGTGCCGGAGTCCCGGACCAGTTCCTTGAGCAGTTCCAGGATCTGGGCCTGGATGGTGACGTCCAGCGCGGTGGTCGGCTCGTCGGCGATCAGCAGCCGAGGCTGACAGGCCACCGCCATCGCGATGAGCGCACGCTGCCGCATCCCACCGGAGAGCTGGTGCGGGTACTCCTTCAGCCGCCGCTTCGGGTCGGGGATGCCGACCCGGTCCAGCAGCTCCGCCGCCTCCTTGGACGCGGCAGCGCCCTTCATCCCCCGGTGCCGGGTCAGCACCTCGGTCACCTGCAGCCCGATCGGGATCACCGGGTTCAGCGAGGACAGCGGGTCCTGGAAGATCATCGCGATGTCCCGGCCACGGATGTCCCGCCGCGACCGGTCGTCGAGCTGGAGCAGGTCGGTGCCGTCGAAGACGGCCTTGCCGCCGACGCGCAGGCCCGGCTGCTTCGGCAGCAACCCCATGATCGCGAGCGAGGTGACGCTCTTGCCACAGCCGGACTCGCCGACCAGGCCGACCACCTCACCGGCGTCGACCGAGAAGGACACCCCGTCGACGGCGTGCACGGCCCGCTGGCCGCGCCGCGCGAACGTGACGGAGAGATCATCAACTTCGAGCAGTGCCATTACCGGCCCTCCGTTCGCGACTGCGGGGCTCGCAAGCTCACTCCTCGCGCTTCACACATGCAGTCGGCTGTTCGCGACTGCGGGGCTCGCAAGCTCACTCCTCGCGCTTCACACATGACGGGCCTACTTCCGCAGCTTCGGGTCGAGGGCCTCACGCATCGCCTCACCGAGCAGGGTGAAGCCGAGCGCGGTGATGATGATCGCGACGGCCGGGTAGATCGCCAACGACGGCCGGATGCCGAGGTACTGCTGCGCGTCGGCGAGCATGACGCCCCACTCCGGTACGGCGGTGTCCGGGTTGCCCAGGCCGAGGAAGGACAGCGCCGCGGCCTCGATGATCGCGGTGGCCAGGGTCAGCGTGGCCTGCACGATCACCGGCGCGAGCGAGTTCGGCACCACGTGGGTCAGCGCGATCTTCGACTTCTTCACGCCGAGCGAGGTGGCCGCCAGCACGTAGTCGCTGTTGGCCTGGGAGATCATCGAGCCGCGCAGCAGCCGGGCGAACACCGGCACCGAGACCACGCCGACCGCGATCATCACGGTGGTCAGGCTGGCACCGAGCAGGGCGGCGATGCTCACCGCCAGCAGCAGGCTCGGCATCGCCAGCAGCATGTCGATGAACCGCATCAGGGTGGTGTCGACCCACCGCCCCCACCGACCACCGAGGCCGGCCGCCGCACCCGAGATGCCACCGATCAACGCGCCGATAGCTAGACCGATGAGGGTGGACACCACACCGACCAGCAGGGTCTGCCGGGCCCCCACGATCATCCGGCTGAACTCGTCGCGGCCCTGGTGGTCGTACCCGAACCAGTGGTCACCGTCCGGGCCGGGGATGACACCCGGCTTGATCAGCCCTTCCCGGATGCCGATCGTGTCGGTCGGCGCGTACGGCACGAGGAACGGGCCGAGCACCGCTACCAACACGAAGATCGCCAGGATGACCGCGCCGACGATCGCGGCCGGGTTGCTCCGGAGTCGTCGGAACGCCTCCTGCCACAGGCTGACGCCGCGCTCGTCGTCACGGGCGGCCAGCTCGGAGAGCCGGTCGATCTTTTCGCGCTTCTTGCCCGGGCTGAGGGTCATCGCACCCTCACCCTCGGGTCGATGAAGCTGTAGGAGAGGTCGACCAGCAGGTTCACCAGCACGTACACCACCGCGATGATCAGAATGAAGCCCATCAGCACCGGATAGTCGCGCTGGCCGATGGCCTCGGCGACGAACGCTCCGATGCCACTGAAGGCGAAGACGGTCTCGGTCAGCACGGCACCGGAGAGCAGGCCGCCCGCGAGCAGACCGATCGAGGTGGCCACCGGCAGCATCGCGTTGCGCAGGACGTGCCGGCGACGGACCGTCTGCTCGGTCAGGCCCTTCGCCTCGGCGGTGCGGACGAAGTCCTCGTTGAGGACCTCCAGCACACTGGCCCGGGTGATCCGGACGATGATCGCCAGCGGGATGCTGGCCAGCGCGATGGCCGGCAGCACCAGATGCCACAGGGCGTCGGCCGCGGCGTCCCACTCACGGGTCATCAAGCCGTCGAGGACGAAGAAGTTGGTGATCCGGGTCGCCCCGAGCGTCGGGTCCTGCCGGCCGCTGGACGGGAACCAGTGCAGGTTCTCCGAGAAGATCGCCTTGAGCACGTAGCCCAGGAAGAAGACCGGGATGCAGATGCCGATCAGCGAGCCGCCCACGGACGCGTGGTCCAGGAAGCGGCCGCGACGACGGGCGGCCAGGTAACCCAGCGGGATGCCGACACCGATCGCGATGATCATCGCGGTGATGGTCAGCTCGACGGTGCCGGGGAAGCGCTCGATGAACTCCGTGGTGACCGCCCGCTTGGTGGAGGTCGAGGTGCCCAGGTCGAGCTTGATCATCCGCCGTACGAAGCGGCCGTACTGCACCAGGATGGGCTCGTCGAGCCCCATGTTGCGCCGGATGGCGGCACGCATCTCGGGCGTACCGCGCTCGCCGAGGATGGCGGTCTCGGGACCGCCGGGGAGCCGGCGGAGCCAGATGAAGAGCAGGAGGGAGAGCCCGAACAGCGTGGGTATCAGCTGGAGCAGGCGTCTGACGATGAACCGGAACACGGCGGCCTCGAAGGGGTGCGGAGGGTTACGGGCGGGCGCTGTGGACAGCGCCCGCCCGCGTTCCTTGCTGCGTCAGATCAGGACTTACTTGTACTCGGCGGTCGAGAACCGCTCGTCGGTGAGCGGGCTGGCCTTGACGCCGGTCACGTCCTTGCCGAACACGATCGCCGGCGGCGAGTGCGAGATCGGCACACCGGGCAGGAAGTCCATGACGGACTTGTTCAGGGCCTTGTACTTCTCGGTCCGGGCCGCGATGTCAGCGGTGGTGTCCGCGTCCTTGAACTGGTCGAACAGGGCCTTGTTGTTGAAGCCCCACTCGTCCTTCGGCCGGTCGAAGAAGGTGCCGATGAAGTTGTAGGCGTCGCCGTAGTCACCGGTCCAGCCCAGGAAGTGGATGTCGTGCTTGTTGCCCGAGGTGGTGGCGTTGAGGTAGTCCGGGCTCCACTTGAGCGGGATCGCCTCGATGGTGATGCCGACGGCCTTCAGGTCCGCCGAGAGCAGCTCGAAGATGTCCTTCGGGTTCGGCATGTACGGCCGGGTGACCTCGGTGGGGTAGTGGAACTTCAGCGTCAGGTTCGACGCGCCCGCCTCGGCCAGCAGCGCCTTCGCCTTGGCCGGGTCGTAGGTGTACTTCGTGACGTCGCCGTTCCAACCCTCGACGGTGTCCGGCATGAAGTTGTCGGCGACCTTGGCGCCCGGCGGCAGCTTGGAGGTGACCAGCTGCTGACGGTTCAGGGCGTACGCGATGGCCTGCCGGACGCGGATGTCGGCGAGCTTCGGGTTGCCCTTCTGGTTCATCGCCAGGTAGAGCACGTTGAACGCCGGCCGGGTGAGCATGTTGAAGCCCTCGGACTTCAGCGGCTCGACGTCGGCCGGGCCGACCAGGTCGTAGCCCTGGATGTCACCGGAGCGCAGCGCCTGCTTGCGGGCGTTCTCGTCCGAGATCGTCTTGAAGATGAGGCTCTTCAGCTTGGCCTTCGGGCCGGCGTAGTCGTCGTTGCGCTCCAGGGTGAGCGTCTTGTTGGCGACGTCCCAGGCCTTGAACTTGAACGGGCCGGTGCCGGTCGGGTGCGCCGTCGCGTACGCCGGGTACTTGATGTCCTCGGCGGTGCCGCCCACGTTGCTGGCGTCGAACTCCTGCAGCGCCTTCGGGCTGTGGATGGAGAACGAGGGGAGCATCAGCGCGGCCGGGATCTTGCTGGAGACCCGCGTGAAGGACAGGTCCACAGTGGTGGCGTCCTTGGCGGCGCAGGACTTGAAGAGGCTCGGCGGCAGCTCCGCGTCCTCGTTCTTGGCGAAGCCGCCCATGACGTCCTGCCAGTACGCGGTCACGTCCGGGCTCTGCATGAGGCCCTTGGCGTTGTACCAGCGGTTGAAGTTGACGCAGACGGCCTCGGCGTTGAAGTCGGTGCCGTCGTGGAACTTCACGCCCGAGCGGAGCTTGAAGGTCCAGGTGGTGCCCGCGGCGTCCGGGGTCCAGGACTCGGCCAGACCGGGGGTGACCTTCGTGCCACCCTCCTCCGGCCGGACCAGGGTCTCGAAGACCTGACGCGCCACGCGCAGCGACTCACCGTCGCTGGCGAAGCTCGGGTCGAGCACCTTCGGGTCTCCGGCGACGCCGAAGACGAGGGTGTCCTTCTTGCTACCGCCGGATTTGTCGTCGCGGTTGCTCTCGGCGCAGCCTGCTACCGCGAGGGCCGCGACCGCGACGGCCGCGATCGCGACCTTCGGCCTGGGTGCACGCATGTGTGCTTCACCTCGTCCTTGGGGGTACGGACAACGTGGTGACAGGGGTCACCGATGGCGGTGACCATAGCTCTCGTTACGTCCACCCGGAAACTGCCGGGTGGACGGTTGGTATCGGATCGTGCCTCAAACGCCGGTTGACTTTCGATTCGAAGGTAAACAGCCCTTCAAACCGATCAATCCGCACCCGCGATGCCAAACTGTTACGTCGAACAGCCCCGATGAGGGATCAAGTGTCAGATCAATTCCGGGCAGTGACGAAGCGATGGCCGACACCCCGAAGGGTGCCGGCCATCGGCGGTGAGTAAGGGATTCAGACCGCGCGGCGGCCCTCGAAGGCCCGACCGAGGGTGATCTCGTCGGCGTACTCCAGGTCGCCGCCGACCGGCAGCCCACTGGCCAGCCGGGTCACCGAGATGCCCATCGGCTTCACCATCAGCGCCAGGTAGGTGGCGGTCGCCTCGCCCTCGGTGTTCGGGTCGGTGGCCAGGATCAACTCCCGCACCGCGCCTCCGCCGAGCCGGATCAGCAGCTCCCGGATGCGCAGATTGTCCGGACCGATCCCCTCCAGCGGATTGATCGCACCGCCCAACACGTGGTAGCGACCGCGAAACTCACCGGTCCGCTCGATGGCCACCACGTCCTTGGGCTCCTCCACCACGCACAGCACCTCGTCGGTGCGGCGCGGGTCGCGGCAGATCCGGCACTGCTCGGACTCGGCCACGTTGTAGCAGATCGTGCAGAACCGCACCAGCTCCTTGACCTTGCGCAGGGCGCCGGCCAGCCGGTTGACGTCGGCAGGGTCCGCCGACAGGACGTGGAACGCGATCCGCTGAGCGCTCTTCGGGCCCACGCCCGGCAACCGACCCAGCTCGTCGATCAGGTCCTGGATGGCACCTTCGTACATCTGCCGGCTCAGAAACCGGGCAGGCCGAGGCCGCCCATGCCACCGGCGACCGGGCCCATCTTGCGCTCGGTCAGCTCGCGGGCCGCCTCGGCGGCGTTGTGCACAGCGGCGACGACCAGGTCCTCAAGGGTCTCCACGTCGTCCGCGTCGACAGCCTTCGGGTCGATCTTGATGGCCTTCAGCTCACCGGAGCCGGAGACGGTCGCCGTGACCAGCCCACCACCGGCGGTGCCGGTCAGCTCGGCCTCGGCCAGCTCGGCCTGGGCGGCGGCGATCTGCTGCTGCATCTTCTGCGCCTGCTTCAGCATCTGCTGCATGTTCGGCTGTCCACCTGGGCGCACGGATGGCTCCTTCTCGCACTCGTCTGCTCGGCCGCCGCCCAGCCTATCCGCTGGGACCGACCCTTCCCCGCCCGGTGCGTCCGCCCACGCCGGGCCTTCGCCGGGGGTACGGCTGGCACTACCCCGAACCGGCCATCTGCCCGTAGTGCGCCGCGAACCACCCACCTGGTCTGCTCACAGGTATGAATCTCAGTCGCTCCGGCCGGATCGGCGCGCTGTGCTGGGTCGCGGCCGCCCCGCTCTTCCTCGTCGCCAATCTGGTCACCGGTCTGCGGTGGCGCGACCCGACCTACAGCTGGGCCACCCACAACATCAGCGACCTCGGCAACGCGCACTGCGGCATCTGGGACACCAGCCGACCCCGCTACGTGTGCTCCCCCTGGCATCCGCTCATGAACGCCGCGACACTCACCACCGCCGCGCTGCTCGCCGTCGGAATCCTGCTGACCTGGCGGCTCCTCGGCCGCGGTGGCGTGGTGCGCGCGGCCCAGACGCTCCTGCTGCTGGCCGCCGGCGGGTATGCCCTGGCCGCCCTCCACCCGGCCGACGTCGACGAGAACCTGCACGTCCTCGGCGCATTCCTGATCATGGGCCTGGGCAACGTCGGTCTGCTCCTCGCCGGCTTCGCTCCGGGCACCACGACGCTCGGCCGGTGGCGACGCCTCACCCTCGCCGCCGGGATCATCGCCCTGGCCGCAACGGTGCTGTTCTTCGCCCAGCAGGGCGCCGGGATCGGCGTGGGCGGCATGGAACGAGCAGCCGTCCTGCCCCTCCCCCTCTGGACCTGCTGCCTGGGAGTCCTCCTAGCCGAAACCCCAACCCGCACCCCAGCCCCGGCCCCGGCCCTCACTCGCGTCGATCATGGAGTTGTGGTGCCCGAATAGAGGGCAGCATGGTGGTTTGTCCCCACCACAACTCCATGATCGACGGGGGTTAGCGGGCGTCGACCTCGTCGATCTTCTCGGCGCCGAAGGTCTCGCGGAGCAGCCGTACCGCCTGCTCTTCACTGGACTCCCGCGCGGTCTTCTCGTCGATGACCTCGTCCAACGGCTCGTCGCCCGGGTCGAAGCCCTCGTAGACCGGGGTCGCCGCCGGGGCCGCCCCACCTGGCCGACCACCGCGCGCCGCCGGACCGTCGAAGTCCGGGTCGTAGGGCGGCTCGCCCGCCCATTCGGCGTCCGCGATGGGCCGGGACACCGCGGGGGTACGCGTACCGCGCCCCGCCGCCGCCGCGCGCGCTGCGGCGATGGCGCTGCTCACCGGTGCGGCACCGGCTGACGCCGGCTGCCGGGCCGCCGGCGTCGGGTTGCCCCGCCCGCCCGCCGGACCACCACCGGTGGCCCCGCCGGAGCCGTTCGCCCCGATGCCATGAGCGCTACCGCTGCTCGCTGCGGTGGACCCAGCATCGAGTCCGGAGGCGTTTCCGGCCGACGCGCCGCCGGGGCGGGCGGCTTCCGGCCAGTCCTCGTCGTCCTTCGCCTCGGCGACGGGGGCACCGCCGCCGGGGAGCGCCGCCTCCGGCCAGTCGTCCTCGTCGTCGACCGCCGCCGTGGCCTGCGCGCCACCCTGCTGGCCCGCGCCGTGGCCGCCCTGCCCGCCACGCACAACCGCGCCTGCGGGCTGACCACCGGTAACGGCCGAACTCGTTGCGCCGGGCGGCGCGCCGGTCGGGCCGGTGGAAACCGGCGACGTCGGCGCACTCGCCGGTCGGCCAGCAGCCTCACGGTTCGGCGCGGCGCTCGGGCTCGACGCGGCATTCGGACCAGACGCGCCGCTCGGACCAGACGCGCCGCTCGGACCAGGCGTGCCGGTCGGACCAGACGCGCCGCTCGGACCAGACGCGCCGGTCGGACCAGCTGCGGCGCTCAGACCAGGCGTGCCGGTCGGACCAGACGCGGCGGTCGAGTGCGGTCCGGTATTCAGGTTCGGCCCGGTGCTCGGATTCGGCGCGGCGGACGGGTTGAGCCCGGCAGGCGGTGCACTCGTCGGGCCGGCGGCAGCGGTCGCGTTCGGCGCGGCGGGTGGCATGCTCGGCGGGCCGGCGGCAGCGGTCGCGTTCGGCGCGGCGGGTCGGGCCGGAGCGGCAGGCTGTGAGCGCTGCGGGCTGGACAACGACACGCCGCCGCGCTCACCGGCCACCTCGCACCGGATCTGCCAGCGCCCGCCCAACTCCTCGTAGAGCGCGTCGGTCAGCACCGCCGAGTGGTCGGCCATCATCTTGGCCAGCACTGTGGACTTCACCGTCAGTACCAGCATGTCGCCGTCGAGTTCGCGGACCACAGCGTCGCGCATCAGGGCGGCGATCCGCTTGTTGGTCCGGTTGACCTTGCCGACCACGTCAGGCCAGGCCCGGCGGACCGCGACCGCGTCCAGTGCGGCAGCCGGCGCACCCGGACGGGGCGGCACGGGGGTGGCCGGGTCGGGTAGCACCGCCGACGGCGGCACCACACGGCGCGGTGCCGACGAGCCCCCACCGGAGGCAGAGCCAGCCGAACCAGAGCCCGCCGCACCGGTGCCCGCCGCACCGGAGCCGGCTGGACCGGAGCCGGCTGGACCGTGGGCAGCAGAGCCGTGGCCAGCCGAACCAGAGCCGGCTGGACCGTGGGCAGCAGAGCCGTGGCCGGCCGGGGAGACCGGCCCGAGACCGGCGGTCGCCGCCGACGCACCGGGCGACGCCGGGTTCGGCGAATCGGCGGTCGGAGCGCCCGAGACCGGAGCGCCCGTGGTCGGGGCGCCCGAGACCGGAGCGCCCTGGGCAGCGGCGCTCCGGGTCGGGGACGCGGCCGGGTCGACATCCCACGGCGGTGCGGAGGTCGGGGCGTTGGCGGGTACGGGGTTGGCGGCAGCCGGAACCGGAGGGGCCTGCTGTGGGCGTACCCCTGGGGTGGTGGCCGGCGCGAAGCCGGCGGCGGCCGACGGCGCGTCGGTGCCGCTCAGGGTGAGCCGACGTTCCATCCGCTCCAGGCGCTGGAGCAGGCCGCCGGTGGAGTCGTCCACGCCGGGGAGCAGCATCCGGGCGCAGATCAACTCCAGCAGCAGGCGGGGCGCTGTGGTGCCACGCATCTCCACCAGGCCGTCGTGCACGATGTCGGCGCAGCGGGAGAGCGTGGCCGTGCCGAGTTGCGAGGCCTGGGCGGCCATCCGCTCGATCTGGTCGGCGGGACCGTCGATGAGGCCCTTCGCGGCGGCGTCCGGCACCTGCTGGATGACGATCAGGTCGCGGAGCCGCTCCAGCAGGTCGGCGGCGAACCGGCGCATGTCGTGCCCGGCCTCGGCGACCCGGTCGACGGTGGCGTACGCGGCCGCGCCGTCACCGGCGGCCAGCGCGTCGCACATCTCGTCGATCAGCGCGGAGTCGGTGACCCCGAGCAGCGACACGGCCCGGGCGTAGCTGACCCCCTCCGGGCCAGCGCCGGCGATGAGCTGGTCGAGTACGGAGAGGCTGTCCCGCATGCTGCCGCCACCGGCGCGCACCACGAGCGGGAAGACCGCCGGCTCGACGGCGACGCCCTCGGCCTGGGTGAGCTGCTCCAGGTACGGGCGGACCACCTTCGGCGGGAAGAGCCGGAACGGGTAGTGGTGGGTCCGCGACCGGATCGTGCCGAGGACCTTCTCCGGCTCGGTGGTGGCGAAGATGAACTTGACGTACTCCGGGGGCTCCTCGACCAGCTTGAGCAGGGCGTTGAAGCCCTGGGTCGAGACCATGTGCGCCTCGTCGATGATGTAGATCTTGAAGCGGCTGCTGGCCGGTGCGAAGAAGGCACGCTCACGCAGCTCACGGGCGTCGTCGACACCACCGTGGCTGGCCGCGTCGATCTCGATCACGTCAATCGAGCCGGCACCGTCGGCGGCCAACGAGCGGCAGGACGCGCACTTGCCGCACGGTTCGGGAGTGGGGCCCTGCTCACAGTTGAGCGAGCGGGCCATGATCCGGGCGCTGGTGGTCTTGCCGCAGCCACGAGGGCCGGAGAAGAGGTAGGCGTGGTTGAGCCGGCCGCTCCGCAGCGCCTGCGACAACGGCTCGGTCACGTGCTCCTGGCCGATGACCTCAGCGAAGGTCCGCGGCCGGTACTTGCGGTAGAGCGCCAGCGTCACTCGTCCCGCCTCCTCTCGACCGAGCCATTCTGCGCCGGTCGGGCGCGGACGACCACCCACCCCGCCGAACGCCCGAGGCTGCCGCGGGTCGCGCCGCACCCGATCGACCCGGCCAGCACCCGATCGACCCGGCCAGGGCTTGATCGACCCGGCCAGGGCTTGATCGACCCGGCCAGGGCTTGATCGACTCGGCCAGCGCCCGATCGACCCGGCCAGGGCTTGATCGACTCGGTTTCCTGGAAACCGCGGTGTCCGCGTGCCTGGGATGCCCCGACTTCACGAAACGCGTGTGGATCAACCGATCCACAGACGAAAAGGCCTCCCGTGCACCCGGCAGAGCTCGCTTATCCTTGCTGCCTTCCGGCCCTGGGGAGGTTCACGAGATACCGCCGCACGGGAGGTGCCGCCCAGCCTACCCGACCGCCCGTCGATCTTCAGGGGGTGGTGGGGTGGCCCGCCCGACGGGGGCCTGTATCCTGGCTCGCGGAGGATTCGCCTAGAGGCCTAGGGCGCACGCTTGGAAAGCGTGTTGGGTTAACACCCTCACGAGTTCGAATCTCGTATCCTCCGCTCGCCTGAGCAGCACCAACGTCAGGGCCGGCCCCAAAACGGGGACCGGCCCTGAGTCGTCTGCACGGGCGTCAGCCCACCACCTGGACGCCCTCCGCGCCCTGCCCGGAGAACCACGCCGCGAGCTCGACACCGCCGAGTGACCGCGACGTCCCCTCGTCGACGAGGACCGGGCCGACGACAGCACCCTTCGCGCCGTCGAGTTGGCAGCCGAACATCCGCGCGCCGCTCAACACCGTCGGCATGCTCGTACTGCCCAGCGTGCACCACCGCATGCTGGCCAACTCCAGGTCGGCGTCGCGCAGGTGTCCGCCCCAAGAAAATCGAGAAAATCACCAGAGAGGTACGCGGACGACGCCGCGAGCCACTCCTCAAGTGCGGCCCGAGCGTCCGGGCTGTCCGGCCAGCGGATCACGTCGTCGCTGGTCCGTCGATATCTGCTCACCGGCCGTGCTGGTCGTCCGCCCCGTCCACGGCGGGGTCGGCGGCGCGCAGTTGCTGCCCGACACGTTCGGCGATCGCCCGTGCGGCGGGTGAATCGGTGCCCAGGGTTTCGCCGATGATCTCCTGCGCCCGGTCGGCCAGCTGCCGCTTGGCCACACCGATCGTGTTCATGATCGTCCTGGCGACGACGTCCGGTGCGACCCGCTGGATCCGCTGACCCAGTTGCAGGTCGACCAACGCGCCCACCGAGTCGACGGTGACCTCCACCAGCCCGTTGCCGTCGGCAACCGTCACCCGTAACGCCTGGATGCGGTCACTCATCGCGTCGGTGGCGGTCGCGAGCTGGTCGAGGCGACCTTTCCACTCCGCGAGCCGGTCCATCGCGCCGTCCGGGTCCAGCAGCCCCGCCGTGTTGGGAACCTCGGCCATCATGTGTCCCCTCGGTCGCTCAAGGTGATCATGTTCAGCGTGGGAGATTAACACGAGCCACCCTCACGACAGTCCAGGTGAGACACCGGGAGCGGGCACCCCGACACCCCTTTCGGCCGCGGCGCGCCCCGGCCCCCGACACCCCTCCAGCGCGCCCAGGCGCCCGAATCGCTCCAGCGCGCCCGGGCCCCCGACAGCCTTCAGCCGCGGGCGCGCGTCCAGGAGAGGAAGCGTTCGGTCAGGCGGGCCGGGTCGACCTCGGCGAGCTGCGCGCTGGCCTCGGCCTGGAGCGTCGCAAGGTAGATGGTCAACGCGAGTCGGTCACGCCGGTACTCGCCGAGCAGTCGGAGCTTCGCCGCCGAGCAGGGCCAGGCGATGCCGCACGCCGCGCAGCGCCAGGTGGGGCGGGTCGGTAGGTGGTTGCGGTACCGGCGGCGGGGCATGGGCGGGGCCTCCTTCGGCGCTGGACAGGTGCCGCCCCGTCGCCCTGACCGGGAGGTGGGGCGGCACCCGGACTGACGCCGACCGCCGGGCTCCTGCGCCTCCACCGGCCACGCCGTCTTCTGCGAACCACCCTCTGGCGCGTCACCGGACAAGCACACCCCGTAACGATATGGTTTTCAGATATTCGAGACATCCGATGGAGGGACCGTGAACGACGCACTTCGGGTGGCGCTCAGCGACACCGGGTACAGCATCGAATCCCTCGCCGAGACCGTCGGCGTCGACCCGAAGACCGTGGGGCGTTGGTTGACCGAGGGCCGCATCCCGCATCCTCGGCACCGCTTGGCGGCAGCGGAAGCCCTCCACAAGGACGTGTCGGACATCTGGCCGGACACTTCAAGACGTCGTGACCCCATTTGGTTTCGTCCGTGGCAGGAGATCGAGCGCGAGGCGGTGTCGCTTCGCTGGTTCGAGTCGACGGTCCTGCCGGGCTTGCTCCAGACCGAGGCGTACGCCCGTGCGGTGTTGGTCGGCGCGGGCCTGATCCCCCGGGGTGACGTCGAGCGGCACCTCGCCGTCCGACTCGGTCGCCAGGGTGTCCTCAGGCGGGACGACCCACCGCAGTTCACGGCGGTCGTCGACGAGGCGGTCATCCGTCGCCCGGTGGGCGGCGGGTCGACGATGCGCGAGCAGTTGTTGGCAGTGGCGGCGGCGTGTGCCGAGCCGCACATCCGGGTGCACGTCGTGCCCAGCACGGTCGGCGCGTACGCCGGGCTGAACGGGCCGTTCGTGATCGCGCACAGCGACGACCACCGGGTCGCCGGTTACCTGGACAACCAACTCCAGGGGCAAGTGGCTAGCGACCCGGACGACATCGCGGCCATGATGGCGGCGTGGGAGAACGTGCGCGGGGAGGCGCTGTCCCACCGGCAGTCGGTCGATCTCATCTCGGAGGTGGCGGAGTCATGGAGCTGAGCGGAGTCATGGGGTTCAACGGCGTCATGGAGCTGGGCGGCGCCCGATGGCGCAAGAGCAGCCGCAGCAGCGGCAACGGCGGCGCATGCGTCGAGGTCGCCGACAACCTGCCCGGCGTCGTCGGCGTACGCGATTCCAAGGACCCGGCCGGCCCGGCGCTCACCTTCACGCCGACGGCGTGGCGCGCGTTCGTCACCGGGCTGGCTCCGCGCGCCTGACCAGGACACGCTCGGGAGCCCACTGGCACGCGGTGGAGGGGCCTTGCGCCTGCGATTCGAGCATCGTGACACCGAGACGCACGCGGACATCGCCGACCGTGTGACCCACGCCAACTGAGACGCCGACACCCGGCGGTCGTACACATGTTCTATCCACAGGCCGTGGACGGCGGCTCGATCCTCAGGAGCCGTCGCGGAGGTCGGCCAGGCGCCCGGGCCGGAAGCTGATGTCGTCGAAGCTCACGTCGCACCCCTCGCCGGTCGGTGACTGACCGGCGAAGCCGATCCGGTCGTGTGCCGTGTCGCCGTCGAAGCTGAACACGCGGATCAACTGCCAGGTCCTGCCGTCGAGCGAGGCGTGGTAGGCGTAGACGCGGCCGATTCGCGAGACCCGCAACCACACCGACCGGTCGGCCACGACGAAGGCGTTCGCGTCGTCGGCGACACCCCGGCAGATGACGGACACGATCATGGGCTCGGCCTCGGGTGAGAACTCGAAGCACAACTTGCCCCAGCACCGCTCGTCCCGCCAGATCAGGAGCACCCCGGCGTCGAAGGTCGCGGCGAAGGCCACGGTGACCCGGGCACTGAACTGGAAGTCCCCCTCTGGCGGCAGGTCGCCGAGCAGCGTCGCCGCGTTGAGGACGGGCGCCGGGGCATCCTGGCCCGCGCCGCCACTCGGGTCGATGAAGATGTCAGTGCGCGGCTGCGCCGACACCGTCACCGCACCGGCCGCCTCGTCCACCCGCCAGAGCCCTTCGGGCGACGGCACGAGCGGGGACGGCATACCGGGGACGATCAACTGGTCAGCCATGACCAGGACCGTACAACGGGTCCCGGCAGGAAATCTGCCGCCGCCGGGCGGGTACGGTCCGGGGATCGACGCCGGTCCAGCCCGGAACCCGTCGTACACATGTTCTATCCACAGGCTGTGGACGGCGGAGGGACTCGATGGCATACCAGCTCAGCGCGGTGGTCGCGGACGTCGAACTGCTCCGCGAGCAGACCGCCGAGCTGGATCACGCGGTCCTCGGGGAGCTGCGCCAGGATTTCGGGCTGCTGCCGGTCACCCCGCAGTTGGTGGTGGAGCTGACCGGGTCGCTGCCGGATTTCGCGACGGACGACCGCAGCGCCGAGCATCCGTTCGGCCTGGTGTTGTCGCCGGCGCTCGTCGAGTCGCTGGCCCGGTGGTCGGAGTCGGGGCCGGTGGCCTACCTGGAGGCGGAGTTCGGCGGTGGCGCCGGTTACCAGTCGGCGGCGGTGTGGCTGGGCGGGGCGCTGACCTGGGGGCCACGCTTCGACGACGAGTTGGACACGTCGCGCGAACAGTGGCCGATCAACGGCGCGCTGGCCCGCCTCGGCGCCGAGCCCGGCGATTGGATCGACCCGTTCGCCGAACTGGGGTTGCACGTGGAGCGCAACACCGAGGGTTGGCTGGCGCACGGGCGTCGTCGGCTCAGCGCCGACTACTGGGATGAGCTGGTCGAACAGTGGGAAAACCAGTAATCCGGCTGCCGCCAGCAACCTGAGCGCCCCCGTTCCGTTGGGGACTGGGGGATTCCATGAAATTGCGACAATTTGCCTTTATCGCCACGCTGATGACGGCTGCCTCGATCGCAGGCAGTGGCGTACCGCCGACCGGGTCCATCCCGGACGGTCGGCCCGCCGGCAGCGTGGAGATCATCGACCTGAACGGCCTGCGCAACATCGAGTTCGGCGACACCGAGGACGAGCTGACCCGACGCGGCATCCTGCGTACCAGCCTGGATTCCTGCGGGCCGATGCTCGTCGGCCACGACACGGTCAGCCCGGTCTTCATGGAGGACAGACTGGTGCTGCTCTGGGTCGGGGATCCAATGCGGACACCCGAGGGCATCACCGCGGGCTCGCCCGTCGACCAGGTCTGGGCGCGCTACCCGGAGGTGACCCGGCTCGCTGCTCCACAGGGGACACATCGCCTGGACGGGCTGCTCGCCCGCAGCGGCGACCGCGCGTACCTGTTCCTGCACGACGGGCGCACGGTCCGAAAAACCATCGCCGGGTACGCGGACTGGGCCCGCCGCCTCTTCGACGAAGGCACCGGCCCCTGCTGAGCGGCCCGGATCGATCAGCCCGACGTGAGGTCGGCGGGCAGTCGCACCCGCCGGCACCGACGACCACCTCACACCTGGGCCGGTTGGGGGAAATAACGCCTTGCGTACCCCGTATCCCGTTTCGCCGGGCGTGTGGCGTAACTCCGAAACGGGAAAGCCCGGCCGATCCTCGCGGATCGACCGGGCTTTCCCGCACTACAGAGCGGTGGCGGAGGGATTTGAACCCTCGGAGGGCGTTAACCCTCACACGCTTTCGAGGCGTGCTCCTTAGGCCGCTCGGACACGCCACCGCCGACGAGGGTACAGGACCGTTGGTTCGGACGCCGAACCGGTATCGCCCCGGCCGGCCTGGCAGGATCTTTGCCATGAGTACGCACATCGGCGCGAAGCCGGGCGAGATCGCCGAGCGGGTCCTGATGCCGGGTGACCCCCTGCGGGCCAAGTGGATCGCGGAGACCTACCTCGAGGGCGCCACCTGCTACTCGACGGTTCGGGGCATGCTGGGTTTCACCGGCCGCTGGAACGGCGTCGAGGTTTCCGTCCAGGGCTCCGGCATGGGCATGCCGTCGGCCTCCATCTACGCCCACGAGCTGATCAACGAGTACGGCGTGAAGACGCTGATCCGGGTCGGCTCCTGCGGCGCCCTCAGCACTGACCTGCAACTGCGGGACGTGGTGGCGGCGATCGGGTCGTCCACCGACTCGAACATGAACCGGATGCGCTTCGACGGGCTGATCGACTACGCCCCGGTGGCGGACTTCGGGCTGCTGCGTACCTCGGTCGAGGTGGCCGAGCGGCGCGGCATCAGCATGCACGTCGGGCCGATCCTGGCGGCGGACGCCTTCTACACCGACCGGCCGGACCTCTACGACACCCTCGCCGACTACGGCGTGCTGGCGGTGGAGATGGAGTCGGCGGCGCTCTACACGATCGCGGCCCGGTTCAAGGCCCGCGCGTTGACGGTGCTGACGGTCAGCGACCACATCAAGACCGGCGAGAAGACCACGTCGGAGGAGCGCGAGCAGACCTTCAGCCAGATGGTCGAGATCGCCCTCGACACGATCATCGCCTGATCCGTTTCGGCGGGGGGCGGCTTCACTGCCGAGAGCGGTATGACTCAGAGGTATAAACATGACTCTGAGTCATACCGCTCATTCGCAACAGGCCCGCCCAGGCGGACCACAGGCCGGGCGGCCCAGGCGGACCACGGACCGGGCGGCCCAAGCGCGGCGGCAACCAGGTCGAGCAGCCTCAGACGGCGGCCAGCGCCTCGGTCGGCGCGAGGCGGGCGGCGCGCACCGCCGGGTAGAGGCCCGCGAGGCCGCCGATGACCAGTGTCGCGCCGACGCCGCCGAGCGTCGCCCAGGCCGGCACCACTGTCGGCCAGCCCTGGGACACCGCGTATCCCGAGGTGACCAGGATCCCCAGCACCACCCCGCCGGTCCCACCGAGCGCGGAGAGCAGCAGCGACTCGGCGAGGAACTGGGTGCGTACCTGACCCCGGGTCGCTCCGAGCGACCGGCGCAGGCCGATCTCGGCCCGCCGTTCCAGCACCGAGATCACCATGGTGTTCGCCACGCCGACCCCGCCGACCAGCAGTGCGACAGCGCCCAGGCCCAACAGCAGACCGGTGAACGCGTCGTCGGTCGCCTGGGCGGCGGCCAGCGCGTCCGAGGGCCGGGACACCTCGACCTCGTTCGGCGCCTCCGGGTTCGCGGTCGCGCCGAGCACCGACCGGACGGCGTCGACCTGCGACTCCTGTACCCGGGTGTAGACGGTGGTCGGGTGGCCGTCGAAGCCCAGATACTGCGTCGCGGCCGTCCAGCCGATCAGTGCCGAGGTGTCCAGTTCCGGGGCGAGTGGTGCGGCGGCGAGGGTGCCGACGACAGTGAACGGTCGCCCGCCGAGCCACACCTGCACCTGCGGGTCCGCCGTGGTGATCCCGAGCCGCTGCGCGGCGGTGGCGCCGAGCACGACCGCCGGGTAGCGTGCCGTCGCCTCGTTGAGCCAGGTACCGGTGGCCAGTTCGGCACCGACGGTGGCGAGCAGGTCCAGCCGGGCCGCCCGGGTGGCGATGCCACCGGTCTCCGCCGCCGGAATCCGGTCCGAGCGGTAGACCTTGGCGTCGAAGACCTGCCCGGTCGCCGACACGTCGGTCACCGGGCCGATCCGCCCGATCATCGCGATCGACTCCTCGGGCAGTTGCGCGTCCGTGCCGAACAGGGTGTTACCCGGCTCGACGGTGAGGAGGTTGGTGCCGAGGGCGTCCAGTGCGCGGTCCAACTCGGCCCGGGACGACGAGGAGATGCCGACGACCGCGATCATCGCGGCGATGCCGATCGCGATGCCCAGCGCGGAGAGGAACGCCCGCAGCGGACGGGTGCGCAGACCCACCCCGCCGACGCGCAGGATGTCCGCCGGTCCCATCCGGGCCGGGGTGAGCCGGGCCTGGTGCAGCGCCGCCATCAGCCGACCCCGCCCGGCGTGAAGGCCGAGTCGTGCCGCACCGCGCCGTCGCGCATCCGTACCTGCCGGGGCAGACTTTCGGCGATCTCCCGGTCATGGGTGATCACCACAACGGTGGTGCCCGCCCGGTGCAGGTCATGCAGCAACTCCAACACCCCCGCCCCGGAGCTGGAGTCGAGGTTGCCGGTCGGCTCGTCGGCGAGCAGCACCGCCGGCTCGCCGACCACCGCGCGGGCCACGGCCACCCGCTGCCGTTCGCCGCCGGACAGTTCGTGCGGCCGGTGCCGCAACCGGTGGCCCAGGCCGACCCGGACCAGCGCGGCCTCCGCGCGTTCGCGCCGCCTCCTGCGGGGTACGCCGGAGTAGAGCAACCCGTCGGCCACGTTGTCCAGGACCGGGACACCGGGAGCCAGGTGGAACTGCTGGAAGACGAAGCCGATCCGGGTGGCCCGCAACGCCGACAGCTCCCGGTCGCTCAGTTTCGCCGCGTCGTACCCGTCGACGTGCACGGTGCCCGACGACGGGCGGTCCAGGATGCCGATCAGGTGCAGCATTGTCGACTTGCCCGACCCGGACGGGCCGACGATCGCCACCAACTCGCCGTGGCCGACCCGCAGTGACACGTCGTCCAGTGCGACGACGTCACCGGCGTACCTCTTGCTGACCCGGTCGAGCACGATCACCTCGCCGGTCACGTCGGCACCACCACCGTCATGCCCTCGGCGACGCCCGCGCCGTCGACCTCCACCCGACCGTCGGCGAACAGCCCGGTCGTCACCGCGAGGATCCGACTGGCGCCACCCTCGGCGACCTGGACGCCATAACCGCCCTCCGCGAGCGCCAGCAGCGCCGCCACCGGCACGGTGAGCACGTCGCGGCGCTCCGCGACGGTGAACGTGACATCGGCGCTGGCCTGGTCGAAGCCGGTGAGGGCCTTCGGGTCGGTCACCGCGACCGTCACCTCGATCGTCGTCTCGGTGTCGCCGGACTGCCCGTTGGCACCGTCCGTGCCCGGCTGGACGACCGTCTCGACAGTGCTGACGGTGCCGTCCACCGTCTGTCCGTCCGGCAGCTTCACGGCGACCTTCGCGTCCCGCTTGGCCAGCCGCTGGTCGTCCATGTCCAGTTCGACGGTGACCACGCGGTCGGTGCCGGTGTAGGTGAGCACCGCCTGGCCGGGCTGGGTGAGATCGCCGACGTCGGCCTGGTGGCTCTCCACCCGGAGCTCCCGGTCGGCGTACACGACCCGACCCGGCTCGACCCGACCGGTCTCGGCCAGCCCGAGGTCCTCCTGCCACTCCCGCACGGCGTCGGCGGTGCTGCCGGTGTACTCGTCGTCGACAGTGAAACCGGTGTAGCCCAGCGCCTTGAGGTTCCGCTCGAACTGCGCGACGTCGGCGCCCTCCATCCCGGGAGCGAGAGTCCGGTACGCGGGCAGCCCGCCGTAGAGGAGCACCACCTCCTCGTTGTCGACCAGGTAGAGCGGCTTACCCCGCCGCACCGTCGACCCGGTCGCCGCCAGCGCGGTGACGGTGCCGCTGAGCTTCGCCGTGGCGGTGCGTGGCGTGCCGTACCCCAGGTGGCCGTCGGCGGTTTCCGAGTCGGCGAGGGTCTGCCTGGTGACGGCGGCGGTGGCCGGTGCCGTGGTGCCGGCCCGGGCCTGGTCGCGTCCGGCGTCGCCGCCGCCGAAGCCCACCGCGGCGATCACGCCCACGGCGGCGACCAGCAGAACGATGCCCCCGCTGACGGCGGCCCGCAGCCACGGACGTCGGGTGGTGCCGGTCACCGGCCACCCCCGAACTGCGGTGCGTGCTGCCGGCACTTCTCCATTGCGGCCTTCATGGCCGGATCACCGATGTTGATCGCCTTGTCCCCGGTTCCGATCCGAACCCGTCCGTCGGCGTCCGGGTCCGGGAAGTCCGGCACCCCGTTCTCCCGCATGCACTTGGCCATGGCGCGCATCTGCTCGGCCTGCTCGGGGTTGAGCTGCGGCCCCTGCCCGCCGTTGGGCAGCTTGTCCTGGCACTTCTCCATGGCGGCCTGGACCTTCTGCTGATCCACGTCCGCACCGAGCCGGAAACCGGGACGGCCACCCGGCTCCGGGTCGGGCATGTCCACCCCGTTCTCGCGCATGCACCGGGCGAAGGCGAGTTGCCGGTCCGAGTCACCGACCGGCGCGCCGCTCGTCGTGGCCTCGGTCTTCGCTCCACCGGCGGTCGCGACCCCGCCGCCGTCGTCGCCTCCCGCGCCGCAACCAGCAAGCGCCAGGGCGAGCAGGACGGGAATCGCGAGCATCTGTCGTCGCATCGTGTCCGCTTCCGCTCAGGTCCGGCGCGGTCCGCCGAACGTGACCCCAGTGCACGGCAGCGGACGTATCCCCGGCGTTACCGTCGGCGGTTATGCCGGCGTTACCGCACCCCGAGCACCATGGAGGGGTGAGAGTGCTGGTGGTCGAGGACGAGACCGTGCTGGCGGACGCCATCGCCGAGTGGCTGCGTCGGGAGTCGTTCGCTGTCGACGTGGCGTACGACGGGGACGCCGCGTTGGAGCGGCTGGGTGTCAACGAGTACGCCGTGGTGGTCCTGGACCGGGACCTGCCGGTGGTGCACGGCGACGACGTGTGCCGGGCGATCGTCGACGCGGGTGGGGAGACCCGGGTGCTGATGCTGACCGCCGCGGCGGCGGTCCGGGAGCGGGTGGCGGGGTTGGCGCTCGGCGCGGACGACTACCTGACGAAGCCGTTCGCCCTGGTGGAGCTGTCGGCCCGGGTGCATGCGCTGACCCGGCGGGCCCGCCCGGCGACGCCGCCGACGCTGCGTCGCGCCGGCATCCAGCTCGACCCGGCCCGCCACGAGGTACGCCGGGACGACCGGCACGTCCCGCTGTCCCGCAAGGAGTTCGCGGTGCTGGCCGAGCTGCTGCGCGCCGACGGGGCTGTGGTCTCCGCCGAGGACCTGCTGGAACGCGCCTGGGACGAGCACATCGACCCGTTCACCAACGTGGTCCGGGTGACCGTGATGAAGCTGCGCCGCAAGCTCGGCGACCCGCCGGTGATCGAGACGATTCCCGGGGCGGGGTACCAGATCCGATGAAACGGCTCACGATCCGTGCCCGGCTCACCCTCATCTACGGCGGGCTCTTCCTGTTGGCCGGCGTGGTCCTGCTCGCCGTTACGTACGTGCTGGTGGATCAGCGGATGCCGCAGCCGTTCGGGGTGAGCCTGCGCGACCTGCCGAAGACCTCTCCCACGACGCCCAGCGGTCAGAACGTCGACAACCTGCGCGGTCTGTTGCAGGAGGTGCAGGACGAGGCGAAGCGCAACGCGTTGGAGTCGCTGCTCACCCAGGGCGGCATCGCGTTGATCGTGGTGTCGACGGTGGCGATCGCATTCGGCTGGCTGCTCGCGGGTCGGGCGTTGCAACCCCTGCTCCAGATCACCGGCACGGCCCGCCGGATCGCCGGCGCGGACACCGCCGGCCGTGGTCTGCACGAGCGGATCGCGCTCACCGGCCCTGCCGACGAGGTACGCGAACTCGCCGACACGTTCGACGAGATGCTGGAACGGCTGGACCGCTCCTTCGACGGGCAGCGCCGGTTCGTGGCGAACGCCTCGCACGAGCTGCGTACCCCGCTGGCGCTCAACCGCGCCCTGGTGGAGCTGGCCATCACCCGCCCGGACGCCTCGGCGGAGACCCGGCAACTGGGCGAGTCGCTGCTGGCGGTCAACGAGAGGCACGAGCGGCTGATCGACGGCCTGTTGACACTGGCCGACTCGGAGAACGAGCTGACCGAGCGTACGCCGGTCGACCTGGCGGAGGTCTGCGCGCACCTGACCGACCAGGCCGGGAAGCAGTCACCCGACGTGACGGTGCGGCGGGCCCTGGAGTCCGCGCCGACCAGCGGCGACCCGGTGCTGTTGGAGCGGCTCACGTTCAATCTGGTGGAGAACGCGTTGCGCCACAATGTGCCCGCTGACGGGTGGGTGGAGGTGCGGACCGGGCTGGTCGACGGGCGGCCCACCCTGACGGTGAGCAACACCGGCCCGGTCATCGCCGGCTACGACGTCGAGACGATGTTCCAACCGTTCCGTCGGCTGTCCCGGGAGCGGGTCGCCGGTACGCGTGGCTTCGGGTTGGGGTTGTCCATCGTCCGCGCGGTGGCCCGGGCCCACGGCGGCACCGCCGAGGCGCAGCCCCGAGCAGCCGGCGGCCTGATCGTCACGGTCACGCTTCCACCGGCCTGACCGGAGTGGGCTCAGCGGAAGAAGGCGCGCAGCACCGCGGACGTCTCGGCCTCCAGCACCCCGCCGTAGACCTCGGGGCGGTGGTTGAGTCGACGGTCGCGCAGGACGTCCCAGAGTGACCCGGCCGCGCCGGTCTTCGGCTCCCACGCCCCGAAGACGACCGTGGAGACCCGGGCCAGCACCAGAGCGCCCGCGCACATGGTGCACGGTTCGAGGGTCACCACGAGGGTGCAGCCGTCCAACCGCCACCGGCCGGTCCGCTCGGCAGCCCGCCGTAGGGCCAGCACCTCGGCGTGGGCGGTCGGGTCGCCGGTCAGCTCCCGCTCGTTGCGTCCGACGGCCACCTCCCTGCCGTCCGGCCCGTAGAGCACCGCGCCGACCGGCACGTCGTCCACGTCCGTGCTGCCGGCGGCGGAGCCTGCGGGGCTGGTGACGGCGACCTCCAGCGCGCGGCGCATCCACAGCTCGTGCCGCTGCCGTCGCCCGACCTCACCCAGATCGGCGAGGCCCTCGTGGGCGCCGGGCCCGGCCCGGCCCACCGCGCCGGGAGTGGGTTGCCCCGGCCGGATCGACTCCAGCGAAGGATCCGTGGCGTCGGCCGGCTCAGACCTCACGCAGCTCCTCGACCTCGTCCGCGCAGCCGAGGACCTGGCAGATCTCGGCGGTGACGTCCGCCGGCATCATCCCCTCGTGCGCGCACAGGGTCAGCAGCTTCTGCGCGGAGATGCCCAGGTTGGCCAGCAGGTCGGCATCACCGACCGGGTCGGCCTCCGGGTCGACGACGGGCTGCTCGCTCTCGTCGTCGCCGGTGCTCGTCGGGCGTGGCTCCTCGTCGCCGTCGAGCCCGGTGACCGAGGTCTTCAGGTCACCGACCAGCAGCGCACCGAGCTGGGACTCCTCGGCGTACGCGGAATCCGAACCGAACACCCGCAGGTCCTCGCCTTCGTCGAGACGAAGGACGACCAGATACGCGTCATCCGCCTCGACGAAGAGCAGCGACACGTCGGCCTCCTGGTCGACGTCCCGCAGCCGGTCGGCGACCTCGTCGATGTCGGTGGCGCCACGCAGGCTGACCTCGGCGGCGGTCCAGCCACTGTCGTCGCGCACCACGGCCGCAGCGAAGTACGACACGGTCCCCCCAATAGCCCCTCGGCACAGCGCCGACTCGTTACGCGTGCACGTTAGCCGGTCAGGTCGGCGGGCGACCGGTCAACGCCCCGAAGGGCCGGTCAAACCTGTCAAAGGATCAGCCGGTGACCCGACGGCGGGTGGCGATGAGCTGGCGCAGACGTTCGGTGCGCTGCCGCTGGGGTCGGCTGCGCTGACGGACCGCGCGGGCACCCGCCAACTCGGCCAACAACTGGAGGCGGCGGCGGCTGCGATCGGGGTCCTGTCGCGGGGTGGTCCAGGCCATGATGCCGAGCGTGCCGAGTCTCGGCGGCCACGTCAAGACGGCGTTCGCTGAGCAGCCAACCGGGCACACCGCGCAGTCGTCGACCCTGTTACCGAGCCGTTTCGGGCGTGTTCACGGGACGGTCGGGACCGGTCACCACAGCGGCCAGTCGCCGCTGGTGGCCCAGCGGACCGCCAGCGCGGCGGCGGCGATGCTCCAGCCTCCCGCGGTGACGATGGCGACTCCGGTGGCGACCCCACGGTCGCCGTGGCGGACCAGCACCAGGGAGGTCAGCCACGCCAACAGACCGGCCGTCACGGTCCACCACGCGTAGCTGGCGACGTCGGTGCCGAGCAGGCCGAACAGCAGGAACCAGGCTGCCGCGGCGGCACCCCCGGCGGCGACGCCGCCACCGGTGACCGGGTGCGGTTCGCGGTAGGTGGGCCGGTGCGGGGGCCCGGCGGGAAAGAGACCAGAGGGGGTACGCGCCACCGGGCGGACGACGGCACCGGGATCCGGGCCGGGATCGGGTCGGGCGATGGTCACCGTCGCTGCCCTCCCCTCACGCGCGTCGCTCGTGCCCACGGTACCGGCTCTGCCAGGATGACCGGATGCCGTCGCCGACGATCGGCCGCCGCGTGCGTCCGGCGTACCCGATCCTGCTGCTGCTCGCCCCGGTGCTGGCCGCCGGGTGCGCGACCACCCGGCCGGGGGTGCCCGCCGACGGTGCCGCGCCGACGCCGCCGGCCGTCTGGGCGACCGCCGACCAGCCGGCGGCGCCGTCACCGACGGCCGACCGCCCGACACCGACCCCGACACCGTCGTCGGCCGGGCCGTCGTCGGCGGCACCGCGCGCCGGGCTGCGGCATGTCTTCCCGGTACGCGCCGACAACGTCGACTACCACCCGACGCACGGGGCGTACCCGGCCACTGACCTCTTCGCCGACTGCGGTGAGCCGTTCGTCGCGGTGACCGACGGGACGGTGCTCGAGGTGAGTCGGGTCGACAGGTACCGGAAGCGTGGGCCGCAGGGTCCGGACAACGGCGGCCTGTCGGTCTCCCTGCTCGGCGACGACGGGGTTCGTTACTACGGCTCGCACCTGAGCGTCGTCACCAGCGGCATCGACGCCGGCGTGCGGGTCCGTGCCGGGCAGCAGCTCGGCAAGGTCGGGCGCACCGGCAACGCCAACAACGTGTGCCATGTGCACTTCGGCATCTCGCCGCCGTGTACCGGCAAGGACGGCTGGTGGATCCGGCGCGGGGTGCTCTGGCCGGCGCGTTACCTGGATTCCTGGCGGCGTGGCGGCAATCGGGAACCGGCTGCCGAGGTGACCGCGTGGCAGCGCAAGCACGGCTGTCCGAAGGCTCCCTGACATGGCCGGTTCGAGAGATCCCATCGCCGACCTGCGCCGGATCGCGTTCCTGTTGGAACGGGCGAACGAGGCCACCTACCGGGTTCGCGCGTTCCGGTCGGCGGCGAAGGCGTTAGCAGGTTTGCCGGCGGACGAGGTGGCCGCCCGGGCGGGCAACGGCACGCTCACCGAGTTGGCCGGGGTCGGTGACGTGACGGCCCGCTGCGTGGCGGAGTCGCTGGCCGGTGAGGAGCCGGTCTACCTGCGCCGGTTGGTGGCGACCGAGGGCAGCGACCTGGATGCCGAGGCGACGGCGCTCCGCGCCGCCCTGCGGGGCGACTGCCACACCCACTCGGACTGGTCCGACGGCGGCTCTCCGATCGAGGAGATGGCGTTGGCCGCTGTGGAGTTGGGTCACGAGTACGTGGTGTTGACCGACCATTCGCCCCGGCTGACGGTGGCCCGGGGCCTGACCGCGGAGCGGCTGCGCCGGCAGCTCGACTACGTGGCGCAGGTCAACGCGGCACTGCCCGAGGGGTTCCGGATCCTCACCGGCATCGAAGTGGACATCCTCGCCGACGGCTCGCTGGACCAGGACGAGGATCTGCTGGCCCGGCTCGATGTGGTGGTCGGGTCGGTGCACAGCGGCCTGAAGGACGAACGGTCGAAGATGACCCGGCGGATGGTGACGGCGGTAGCCAACCCGCACCTGGACATCCTCGGTCACGTCACCGGCCGGATGGTGTCGTCCCGCCCGGCCGGGGTGACCGGCCCCGGTGACAAGGGGCACCGCGCCCGGACCCGGGCGGAGAGCGACTTCGACCCGGACGCGGTCTTCGCCGCCTGCGCGGAGCACGACACCGCCGTGGAGATCAACTCCCGGCCGGAACGGCAGGACCCGCCGAAGCGGCTGATCCGCCGCGCGCTGGAGGCCGGCTGCCGGTTCGCCATCAACACGGACGCGCACGCACCCGGCCAACTCGACTGGCAGCGGTTCGGCTGCGAGCGGGCCGCGCTCTGCGGCGTCCCCGCGGACCGGGTCGTCAACACCTGGCCAGCCGAGCAACTGCTGGAGTGGACCCAGAGCCGCGCCTGACCCGACGCCCCCGTGCCGCAGTGCCCCGGTGCCGCAGTGCCCCGACCATGACCGACCCGCGCCGCGCCCGGCCTCGCCACGCCCGGCCTCGCGCGTGATCGACTCGGCTTTCCTGAAGTCGGGGTGTCCTGGCCTGGCGGATACCCCGACTCCAACGAAGCCGAGTCGATCACTTACCGGCGAAGCGGCGGCGCAGCGGAGCGGCGAAGCGGCGGGTCCGAGCGGCGGGTCTCAGTGCCGGACCGGCTCGGCGGCAGGGGCGGCGGGAGCCCCGACGCCGACCACCGGGCGGGCCCGACGGCGGCCGAGAACGCCCTGCGAGACCGCGACACCGAGCAGCACGATGAGCGCGCCGACCGGCTGGTGCCAGTTGAGCCGCTCGCCGAGCGCCACGGCGCCGATCAGCACGGCGAAGATCGGAATCAGGTAGGTGACGGTGGAGGCGGTGCTCGCGCCAGCGACCCGGATGTTGCGCATGTTGATCACGAACGCGAGCCCGGTGCCGAGCGCGCCGAGGGTCACCACGCTGGCCACCACTCCCAGCGACAACTCGGTGGGCAGCGGCGGCAGGCCCGCGACGAACGGGGTGACGATGGCCAGCTGCCCGGCGGCGAGCAGCAGCTGCGCGGCGGAGAGCGAGAGGCCGGAGTGTGCACTGCCGGCGACGAACCGCTTCTGGTACGGAATCGCGACGCCGTAGCAGGCGGCCGCGCCGAAGCACATCAGCTGCCCGGTGAAGTGCGCCCCGCCGATGCCCTCCCAGACCCCGAGCACCACGAGCACGCCGACGAAGCCCAGCCCGAGCCCGACGGCACGGCGCACGGTCAGCCGCTCGGTGCGGAAGACCAGCACCGCCAGTGGCAGCACGATCAGCGGCGTGGTGGCGTTCCAGATGCCGGCCAGCATCGACTCGACCCGCTGCTCGCCGTAGCCGAACAGGGTGAACGGCACTGCCACGCCGAACGCCGCCACGACCGCCAGGTGCGCCCAGACCCGGGGCTCGCGGGGCAGCCGGTCGCGCAGCACGGCGAGGACGACCAGCAGGGTCAACGCGCCGGCGACGACCCGGTAGAGGGTGAGTTGGACCGGGTGCAGCTCGGCCACCCCGATCTTGATGAAGAGGAAGCTGGAGCCCCAGATCGCGGCGAGGGCGAGGAAGCCCGGCAGCCAGGCGCTCAACGGTGCCTTGTCAGGAGTGGTATCGGTGGTCACCCCTGACACTCTGCCCTAACCGTACGACAGATTCGCATCCCTTTTCGGAGGTCCCACCGTGCAGGAACCGCAGCTCGGACACGGCAAACGTCATCGACACGGGAGTGGGGTGGTCACGTAGGGTCGCAGCGTGGGACGAATCGATGAAATCGCCAACCGATACGTCGCCGAATGGGCCCCCCTGAGCCCTACCGGCGCGACCTTCGTCGGCATCGCCGGCCATGACGACAAGCTCGACGACCTCTCGCCCGAGGGTTATCGGGCACGCGCGGACCTCACCCGCCGGACGCTCGCCGAGTTGGAGGTGACCGAGCCGGCGACCGAGTTGGAACGCACCGCCAAGGAGGCCATGCAGGAGCGGCTCGGCCTGGACCTGGCCCGCTACGACGCCGGTGAGGTGACCAGCGAGGTCAGCGTCATCACCAGCGGGCTGCACGAAATCCGCATGGTGTTCGACCTGATGCCGACGGCGACCAGCGACGACCAGGCCAACATCGCCGCCCGGCTCAACGGCTTCGCCGGCGCTCTGGAGGGCTACAAGACCACGCTGCGCGAGGCGCTCGCCGCCGGCGAGGTCAGCTCGAAGGTGCAGTTGGTCGAGGTGGCCAAGCAGTGCGACATCTGGGTGGACCCGACCGGGGACAACTTCTTCCACGGCCTGGTCGAGCGGCTGGGCGCGGAGGGCGCGCTCGGCGCGGACCTGCGTCGGGGCGCGGCGGCGGCGACTGCGGCGACCGCCGAGTTCGGCCAGTTCCTGCGTAACGAGGTGGCCCCGCACGGGCGGGACAAGCAGGCCGCCGGCCGGGAGCGCTACGAGTTGGCTTCGCAGTACTTCCTCGGCGCCAAGGTCGACCTGGACGAGACGTACGCCTGGGGTTTCGCGGAGTTGGCCCGCCTGGAGGCGGAGATGCGGACCGTCGCCGGGCGCATCGCCGGCTCGGGTGCCAGCGTCGACGAGGCGGTGGCCAAACTGGACGCCGACCCGGACCGGACGATCCGCGGCAAGGAGGCGTTCCGGGACTGGATGCAGGAGCTGGCCGACAAGGCCATCGCCGAGTTGAACGGCACGCACTTCGACATTCCGGAGCAGGTACGCCGCATCGAGTGCTGCCTCGCCCCGACCAGCGACGGCGCCATCTACTACACCGGCCCGAGTGAGGACTTCTCCCGTCCGGGCCGGATGTGGTGGGCGGTGCCGCAGGGCATCACCGACTTCTCCACCTGGCGGGAGGTGACCACCGTCTACCACGAGGGCGTGCCGGGTCACCACCTCCAGGTGGCGCAGACCGCCGTCCGGGCCGATCTGCTCAACCGCTGGCAGCGCCTGCTCTGCTGGGTCTCCGGGCACGGCGAGGGTTGGGCGCTCTACTCGGAGCGGCTGATGGACGAGTTGGGTTACCTGGAGGACCCGGGCGACAAGCTGGGCATGCTCGACGGCCAGGCGATGCGCGCGGCGCGCGTGATCGTGGACATCGGCATGCACCTGGAGCTGGAGATCCCGAAGGACAACCCGTTCGGCTTCCACCCCGGTGAGCGGTGGACGCCCGAGCTGGGCTGGGAGTTCATGCGGGCGCACTGCCGGGTGCCGGACGAGAACCTGCGCTTCGAGCTCAACCGCTACCTGGGCTGGCCGGGGCAGGCGCCGTCGTACAAGGTGGGTGAGCGGATCTGGCTCCAGGCCCGCGAGGACGCCAAGGCTCGCAAGGGCGCGGATTTCGACCTGCGGGAGTTCCACCGGCAGGCGTTGGACCTGGGCGCGCTGGGCCTCGACCCGCTGCGCCGGGCGCTGGCCCGGCTCTGATCGGGTGACGGCTGCGCGCGGTGGGACGGGTCCGCGCCGCGCGCAGCCGCGCGTTCAGCCGAGGCTGAGCGCCAGGGCCGGCCTCGCGGTCAGCGTGTTGCTGGTGACGTACGCCAGGTCGATGACCGGGTCGGTGAACGTGATCGGAATGGGCGAGGTGATCGGTAGGCCCTCCGGGAGCGGCAGGTCCGGCGTCAGCGTGATCTTGATGCCGAGCACCACGAGGGCGACACCGAAGGTCTTCGGGTCAGGCTGACCGGCCGACGGCTGCTCCTGGGTCGACGCGTCGGCCAGGTCGGGCACGGGCGGCACCGGGTGGGTCGGCACGTCGCCGACGTCGGACGCAGACACCGCCGGGCTAGGTGGTGCACCTGGTGCGGCGCAGGTCACAACCCCCCAACTACCGATCAGTAACAGGGCGGGGACTCAGCGGCAGCTCGGGGGCACAGCGAGTGGGAGCGACCGTCCACGAAGGCGGGCAGTCCATCCTGATTCAGCGCGAGACAGGGGATTTTCGCGACGCAGGGTGACACAACATTGACCTATTGCAATAAGGTAACGAATGTAAAGCACCCCGGGCCGTCCGCCCGTCGTGAGCATGGCCGTGCTGGGCGGTTGCCGGCGGGTGCTGGATGTCGACTGCCTCGCGGCGGCAGTGACGACGAACGGGCCGGCCGACCCGGTCAGGTCGGCCGGCCCGTTCGGGTCGGCGGTGAGGTGGGGGTGTTGGCCTTACGGCTCGGTGCGCTCCGCGGCGTGGCGTCCGCCGGCCGGCGCCGTGGACTCCTCGGCCGGCTCCGGGGACCGCTGCGACGGCAGGTCGGTCGTCGGCCGGTCATCGGTCTCCACCAGCGCCGCCTCGGGCCTGCGGCGACCCGCACGGGTGACGAGGTACACGCCGATCAGCACCAGGGCGAGGCCGAGGAGGCCGAGGACGACAGGTACCACAGTGGTCAGCAGGTTGATCTGACCGCGCGCGTCCTTGGCGGCCTTGGCCTGCTGCTTCTGGGTGTCCTCGGTGAAGGCGAGGTCCGCGTCGATGATCTTGATCTTGTCCGCGCCGGTGCCGTCCCGGAGCGTCTGCAACTGCTTCTCCTGGCCCTTGACGATCACGCCACTGTCCGGCTCCACCCACAACGTACGGGTGTTGGCGTAGTAGCGGCCGGCGTTGACGACCTGCTCGGTAGAGCCCAGCAGGCTGCCCGGGACCTTGATCTCGCTGATCTGGATCGGCTCGACAGTCATCTCGAACTTGTAGACAGTCAGGCCCTGCAACTTCTCCGTGCTCACGTACCTCGCGGGGTACGCCTTGCGGGCGGTGTTGTCGAAGTACTGGTAGGTCTTCTTCTCTGTGCCGAACGGGAAGGTGTAGGTCAAGCCCTCGTGCTTGAAGGGCGCGCCGTTGATGTCCTCGGCGCAGCAGGCGACGGCCATCGCCGTCCGCCGGTCGAGAGCCACCCGGTCCGTACTGAGCGTGATCTCCTTGTCGGCGTCGTCGATCACCCGGACACCGACGTTGAAGACCGCCCGGTCAGCGTTTCCGTCCTTGACATCACCCCGGACGGCCCGGTGGGCGGTCAGGTTGACCCCGTTACGCTCCGACAGCGTGCCGAAATCAAGGACTGTCGCGTTCTGGGCCTCCGAGATCGTCACCGAACTCTGGTCCAGGGGCACCTTGACGAGAGCGGGCGCGACGACCAGCGGCGTCGCCACGGCCCCGACGATCAGGAACGTGCCCGCCGCCACCAAGATGGCACCCGACGTAGGTCGCATGTAACTCCTCCCCTTGTATTGGTCGACTAGTCGGCTGACAGTACATGACGAGGCCGATTTCAGATATGGTCCGACGCGGCCTCCCGAGCCGTACGGAACACGGCGGGACGCGGCCGTCCGGCTGTCATAACAAATGGGATGTCGAGGACCTGTGAGCCGACCTGCAAAAGCAGCCCCGAACAACGGGTCGAGCCGTCCGGCCCAGCCGAACAGTGGTCGTACGGATGACTTCCTGCCCGCCTTGGAAGGCCTTCGGGCCATAGCGGTGTTAGCGGTTCTCCTGCACCACGTGTCGTTCCTCAGCGGGCTCACGTACTCGTCCGGACTCGCTGGTGGAGTGCTCGCCAGGATGGACGTGGGAGTGGCGGTCTTCTTTGCCCTGTCGGGTTTCCTCCTCTACCGGCCATTCGCGCGCGCAGCAATTCAGGCGCAGCCGAAACCGCCAGTACGCGCATACCTCTGGCATCGCGCACTGCGCATTCTGCCCGGCTACTGGGCAGTGGCGGTTGTCGCACTGACCTGGCTCAACATCGATTACCTCAGGTCACTCTGGGACTGGGCAATACCCCTCCTACTCGTACACATATATGAGCCATTGCGGCTGCCGGTCGGACTGGAGCAGACCTGGAGCCTCGCCACCGAGGCGGTCTTCTACCTGGCGCTGCCGTTGATCGCGGCGCTCGGCCGTCGGATGGGCGGTCGAACCCCGCTGGCGCGCGCCCGACGCCAGCTGGCGCTCGGCATCGCACTCGTCCTGGCCGGTCTCGTGTGGAACGTGATCGCGCACGTGCCCGACTCGCCCCTACCTGAGCTGTCGTGGCTCTGGCTGCCTGCCTTCCTGGACTGGTTCGGGATCGGCATCGTGTTGGCTGTTCTCGCCTCCTGGCCTCCCAGCGCCACCTCCTCTCCGTTCCTCCCGGACCTGGGGTCGGACGGGTCCGACCCCGGCGAGAAGGACCTGTGGTCCGGCACGCAGCGCGGGCTGCGTGTGCTCACGTTCGCTCCCGGGACGTCCTGGATGATCGCCGGCGTGCTGCTCTGGATCGCCAGCACGCCGATCGCCGGGCCGCGTGGCCTGGAACCCGCCACTCCGGTCGAGGCGATCACCGAGCACGTGATGTTCCTGCTCATCACGTGGTGCGTGGTCGCGCCGCTCGTCGGGCGGGGGGCCGGCGGGGTGCCCCGCGCTCTCCTGCTTCAGCCGCTGGTCAGATTCCTCGGCCGAATCTCCTACGGCATCTTCCTCTGGCACATCCTCGCCCTCGAGGTGTGCTTCCGGCTGCTCGGCTTCACCCGGACCCAGAGCTCGTTCTGGGTGCTTCTGACGGTGACCCTGGCCCTGACCATCCCGGTCGCGGCCGCCAGTTACCACCTCATCGAGCGGCCGACGCAGCTGCTGCGCAGACTCCTGGAGAGGCGGGCCGACAACCGCCGGGCCGGAGCTTCGTCCGCCGTCTCCGTGGAAACGCCGGCGTCGCAGGCCGTCACGTCGGGCCCAGCCGAACAACCGGCTCTCGCGCCGCGACTCGTACCGTCCGCGAACCCGACGGGACCGCAGCACGAGGGCGGCGACAGCCAGGAGGAGCAGGGCCGTCGGGAGCACGCCGAGTAACTCCGCGACCGGTTCCGCGCTGACGCGCCACAACCACCACCGCTCGGAACCGTAGATCGCGAGACCCACGGCGGCCGGCACCCAGATCCACTCCGGTGTGGGCATCCGACGCCGGTGCAGCAGCACGACCAGGAGCGCGCAGCCGAAGCCGAGCAGACCGCCCAGCAGCGCCGGTACGCCGATCGCGAGCAGCGGCGCGGTCGCCAGGGTGGTCGGCACCACCGGGTAGGACGGTCGGTGGCGACGTGCGGGCAGCAGGGCCGCGACGGCCAACAGCAGCAGGAGACCGCCGGCGACCCGCAGGATGATGTCGTACTGCCGGCCCGGTGTGAAGACGAGGTCGACCCGACCGGCGGCACCGGCCGGTACGAGCCAGGCCTGTTTCCACCCGTCGACGCGGGTCGGTTCGAGCCGGACACCGTCGAGCGTGGCACGCCAGCCGGGATTGGCGTTCTCCGGTACGACCAGGTAGCTGCTGCCTCCGGGGCCGACCTCGACCGACCGGTGCTCGTCGGTCCAGGAGAGCACTGTCACCCTCTGGCGGGCCGGTTCGTCGGCCAATCGCGCCGCTGGCGTACCGCTGAGGACCACGCTGTCGACGACGAACCGGTCCGCCGGGGCGGAGATCTCGTTCTGACCGGCCCGCAGCGCGACGGGGTCGGCGTCCACCTTCGGCTGCGGTTTCGCCCTGGTCTTGGCCGTCGGCTCGACGGTGCACGCGCGGTACCGCAGTGGCCGCAGGTCGCGGATGTCGCGCAGGGTGCCGGACAGGACCGTCGGCACCGATGCGCCGTTGACGACGACCGTCGGCCCGGTGCCACAGGGCAACGTCACGGCACGGTCGATGTCTCGGGGTTGGTTGGCCTCGGCCACCCCCTCCACGTCGATGCCGCTCAGACCGACCGGAAGGGCCTCCAGCTCGAAGAACGCTGCAGATCGGCTGTTGCGCGGCACCGTCGAGGTCACCGTGATGAAGAGTTTGCTCGTGCGCAGGGCCGGGAAGCGCGCCACTCCGTCCGGGTCGATGGCCACCTCGCGGATGCCGTCGTCGCCGGTGATCCGCAGTGTCCTCGGCGGTGCCGCGACCAGGTTCGCCCCGAACCGCAACCGCACCCAACTGACCTTCCGGGCCTTGGCCCAGCGCAGGGTCACCGTCGGCTGGGCGTCGTGCGGGTCCGCCAACCAACTCGTACCGTCGTCGCCGTCGCCCAACGCCCGCGACGAGGCGACCGGGTCGGCGAACCAGGCGCTGGACGTCTGGACGGTCTCACCGCCCACCATCTCGTCGTACACGGCGAGAGCGGTGGCCGGCGTCGGACGGGCCAGGCCGGTGAGGCCGACGGAGGACGCGCTCGGCAGATCGAAGCGACGGGGCGCCAGGCCGGTCTCCTCACTCTGCCGGACCAGGTCGGGCGCGCAGAGGTAGTGGTCGTCGGCGGCGACGCAGGCCGGTCGATCGACTGCCCTCCGGGCCAGTGCGACGACCTCCGCCGCGCCGCTGGTCTCGGGCAGTGCCGGCAGCCGCAGGTGACGCTCGGGGCTCACCCCCGGCACCCGAAGGTCCCGGATGCCCGCGCGCCGGCCCGGCACGTCCGTGCCGGCGACGCCGTCGACGGTGACGCGGATCCAGGTGGTACGCCCCGCCGGGATCGCCAACCCCTGCGGGGCTCGCCCGGCGTCGGTCATCTGGTGCACTGAGGTGCCGCTGGCCGTGCTGACCTCGACCCGCGTGACCGGTGCGGCGATCCCCTCGTCGTCGACCACCTGAAGGTCCACGAAACCGACCTGGACCGCACCCGGGAACCGGACCTCCAGCCACTGGCCCACCGGTTTGCGGGCGCCGTCGGTCAACCAGGCCGTACCGCTGTCGCCGTCCAGGGCCGCGAACGGCCCGGCGGACGGGTCACGCAGCGCGGCCGGACCGGCGACGTCGGCCGCGCTGGAGGAGGCCCGCACATCGCTGATCCCGGTGTATGCGGCCGAGGTGAACGACGCGTCCCAGGCGGGGTCGAGGATGTCGTGGACCGCGCGCACCTGCCGTGGCCGGTCGTCGGCGGTGAACGTCCGCGAGGTGTTGCCCCGGACAATTCCGAAGTCGACCTCCCGGCGGCGAAGGCTGTCGGCGAGCACCGTGCCCGCACCCGGGGCAGCCGGGCCGTCGCCGTTGAGGATCACCGGCCGGTTGCCGAGGACACCGGCGTCGCTGAGGTCCAGCAGCGTCTCCGGCGCACCGACCAGGTCGAGCGGTTGCGCCGCATCAGCCAGGGTGACCCGAGACGTCGGACGGTCCACCTGGTAGATCTCCACCGCGGGGTACGTCTTGCGCAACCCGTGGTCCCAGGCCCCGAAGAAATCCGGCGGCACTCCCACACCCGGCCCGAATTCGGCGACCCTGGACAACCCTGGTGCGTTGTCCAGGGTCCGGTGCACCAGGAGCGGCCAGGCGACGGCACCGACGGGTTGACGCAGGTCGTTGCGGACGAGCAGGTAGCGCACGCCCAGTCGGGCCAGGACGTCGGTCAGGCCCGGGGAGACCGCACCCGAGGCGAGTCGCTCGTCGATGGCGGAGAGCAGCCGCGCGTTGCCCGCGGAGCCGCCCGGCACCAGTGAACGTACCGCCCACGGAGAGTCCAGCAGGGGCTGGACCGGCTCGTCCAACGGGCGACCCCAGTCGTACTCGGCGAAGTTGGAGCCGGGCACGAGCAGCGTGGTACCCGGGCCGGCGTGCCGGTCGAGCCAACCGCTCGCCTGCCGCCAGTGCTCCGGCAGGGCCGGGAATCCGCCGCCCGCGGTGAGGCCCGCGCTGCCCGCGCCGGCGGTCACCGCCACGAGAGCGGCGGCGGTGACTCCCAGCGCCACCCGTCGGGGCGCCATCCCGGTGGGTCGGGAGAACCGGCGGATGACGGCGATGAGACCGACGGTGTCCAGCATGTGCGCGACGGCCAGCGCCAGGGGCAGACGGACGACGACGTCGAACTTGTGCAGGTTGCGCAGCGCGCCCAGCGGGCCGTCGAGGGCCTCCCGCACGGACGCGGCGAACGGTGCTGCACCGTTGGACAGGTTTCCCGCGGTCAGCGTCAGCAGCCCGACCAGCGCCGCGACGAGGAGGAACCGCCGCTCGGGCAGGTCCCGGCGGGCCAGGCCGGCCAGCCCGATGCCGGCGACCAGGCCGGTGAGCAGGGCCATCCAGGGCACCGTGGCGAGGGCCCACCCCGAGGGCCACCAGGGCAGACCGTCGACAACCAGATGACCCACCCAGTGGGTGGCGCCGCGCACGGCCTCCGGAAGGCTGGTCACGCCGGTCGTCACCGCGGCGCTCTCGGTGAAGGGCAGGAACCCGAAGCCGTACCGCTGCAGGAGCAACAGCGGCGCGAGCCACCAGAAGGTGGCCGCCACCATCGCCACCGTCCAGCAGGCCAGCAGGCGGAACCGCCGCTTCCCGGGGGCTCGCGTCACGAGGTAGAGGAAGGCCGGGAGGACGGCACATGCGACGGCCGCGCCGTTCACCCCGCCCATGCAGACCACCGCCAGGCCGCTGAGCGCCGCCGCCCGCCGCAGCGAGCCGCCCGCAGCTCCCCTGACCAACGGCAGCAACACCCACGGTGCGACGCAGTACGGCAGCAGTTCCACCGAGACGGTGCCGACCAGGGTCAGCGCCCGGGGCGAGAGGGCGAAGACCGCGCCGGCCACCAGACGGGACGCGGGGCCACCGAGGTCCAGGGCACGGGCCAGGCGGACCACGCCGGTGAGGGCGACGCAGAGCAGTGTCGCCATCCAGAGTCGCTGGACAAGCCAGGCCGGGAGACCGATCGCCTCACCGAGGAGGAAGAACGGGCCCATCGGGAAGAAGTAGCCGACGGCCTGGTTCTGCAGGGTTCCGAACTGCCAGTCGACGACCCACAGGTGGGTGGCGCGGGCGAGGAACCCGCCCGGGTCCAGGGCCATGTCCAGTTTCGTGTCGGGCACGACGAGACCCGGGCTCTGGGTGACGCACAGGCCGATCAGCGCAAGACAGACCAGCAGCTCACGCAGGCGCCACACTGCCCGGGACACCGTCGCGGACGGCACCCCGGGAGCACGACGAGCGGTCGACCACGCGGTCAGCACTGCCGTACCGGAACTCCGGTGAGGAGTTCGTCTCGACTCGCCCTCGACTCGGTCACGGCGTCCTCGGGGACGCCGACGTCGCGGAGCACCCGCCGGATCGCCGCCGGATCGGCACCCGGCACCAGGATCCACAGACTCCGCTGGTCGAGCGCGACGTGCCGGGTGTGGGGCAGCAGTGGTGCCACCCGGGCGAGAAGGTCGTTCGGGTCAGGGGTGCGGACCACGAGACAGGCGTCCCCGGACGCCCACGGCACCGCTCGCGGGGCGAGCAGGTCCCCGAGGACCGCGCGGACCCGGCGGCCGGTGTCCGCCCAGCGGAACGCGGCACTCCACTGTCGACATTCGTTCGCCATCCGGTCCGCCTCGGCGGGGTTGGCGACGGAGTCCAGCGCGCGGTCCAGTCCAGCGGCGAGATCACGGGCCGGCTGCTCGCCCTCTTCGACCAGCCACCCGGTCCGACCGGGTCGTACGGCGTCACGCAGACCGTCCACGTCGAAGGCGACAGTGGGCAGCCCGGCGGCGGCGGCCTCCACCACCACGAGGCCCCAACCCTCGCCCCACGAGCCGGAGACGTGCAACCAGGCGGCGGCCAGGAGCGCGTCCCGCTCGGCGGAGGGCAGGTGACCGTGGACCGTCACCACGCCGTTCAACCCACGCTCGTCGACCTGCCTACGGATCGTCTCCACGTCCGGCCCGCCACCGACGACGTCGAGGCGCAGGTCGGGCCGCTCGGACCGCAGGTGGTCGACGGCGTCGAGCACCAGGTCGACCCGCTTGTGCCGGGTCACCCGGCCGACGCAGGCGAGTCGGGGATGTACGTCCCGAGAGCCGCGTGGCGGATCGTCGGCGTCCGCCCCGTTCGGCACCACGACCACCGGGCCGGTCCAGCCGAGCCGCTCGCGTACGGCGGTAGCCGTGGAGGGTGAGACCGCGAGGGTCACGCAACGGCGGTAGACCCGCCGGGCGACGGGCCCCTCCAGCCACGCCCCGAAGCGGCCGACCAGCGGCCCGAAGTACAGCCGGAACTGCCGGTCGTGCACGTGGTGGATCACGCAGACCACCGGCACGCTCGCCGGCAGCACCGCCGGGCTGAAGAAGGGGATGCCGTTCTGACAGTCCAGCACGGCGTCGAACTGACGTCGGCGGCGCGACAACCAACCCAGCACCCGGGGGTAGATGCTCCACCGGCCACCGATCCGGACGATCCTGATGCCGTCCCGAACCTCGTCGCCGCGCTGGCCTCGGGGCCGGGCGGTCAGGAAGGTGACCTGCGCGCCGGCGGTCACCAGATCACGGGCGACCTGCCAGGCGTAGACCTCGGCACCCCCGGCATCGGGATGCCAGGGGTCCTTCCAGTTGAGCACGGCGATCCGGCGGCCCACCACCGGGACGTCGGTGGTGGGAGCCGCAGCGACCGGGGAAGATCCGACACTCACGGCCGCAATCCAACAGTGGCGGCACCAGTTGACACGTCGGGGGCCACCGGGATGGCGACGACCGGCGCCGGCGCGGTGGAGACGGCACTGGCGTGACGGAGCCGCCAGCGGATCTTCGCGACGTCCACGAAGCTCTGCCAGCCGTGGCGGACCGGGGAGAAGCGGGAACCGGGCACGTCCACCCAGTTGACCGGGATCTCCTCCAGCCGGGCACCCGCCCGCTCGACGCGGCCCAGCACCTCCACGTCGAAGGCGAATCCGCCGCACCGCAGTGGCGCGAACGCACGCCGCGCGACGTCGGCGCGGAAGAACTTGAACCCGCACTGCGTCTCGCCCACGCCGCGGACCACCTGCCGGACCGCGCCCCGGAACGCCACCGCACCCCACCGGCGGAGCAGGCTGTGCCGCTCCTCGACCACCGACTCGGGGTGCGCCCGCGAACCGACCACCACGTCGACGCCAGCGGTCAGCAGGCCGAGCACCTGCCCGAGGTTGTCCGGCGCGGTGGCCAGGTCCGCGTCGCAGAAGCCGACGTAGCGCGCGTCGCTGGCGAGCACACCGGTCCGCACCGCGAACCCCTTTCCTCGCTCGCCACACCACAACAACCGGACGGGGACCGTGCCGGGCAACGCGGACGACACCACCTCGGCGGTGGCGTCCGTGCTGGCGTTGTCGACCACTGTCACCCGGCAGGGCACACCGAGACCGGCCAGCGCCGCCCGGAGCAGGAGCAGGGTGTCCGGCAGTCGGTCCGCCTCGTTGAAGGCCGGCACCACGACGTCGAGTACGACCGCATCTGACGACACGTCAGGAGGTAGGACCTCCATGGAGGGCCGTCAGCGCTCGCCGTACACGATGATGGGCTGCTCCACGTTGGCAGGCTTGGTGTTGCTGTTGGTGATGGTGGACGTCCCGATCGAGACGGCCAGAATTCCCAGCACGGCCCCCACCGCAGCGGCGACGACCGCGGTCAGGAGGGGATTGAAGGATGCCTTCATTGACGATCCCTTCGACAAGAGGTACCGGACAGTAACATGCACCGCCGCCGTGCCGTGGGGTACGAAAGGGCGATCAACAGGGTGCCCCCGAGTACCGAATACCCCAGCGCGGGAACAATGCCGACAGTCCCCGTCGAGCGGGAAGAATGGTCATCAGACAGACGGATCAACGTCAATGTCCGCTCGCGGCGAACCACCTCGGCATCAGTGAACCGGTCCGCCACCTCGGCGCCGCCAGGTTGATCGGTCTGGATGAGCACGTACCGCACGCCGAGGCGACGAAGGGCCGACAGGGGGTCGCCCGGCTCCGCCAACACCGCCGCCACCCGGTCGGCCTCCCGGCTCTCACCCCTGATCCGGTCCCGGCCGACCAGCACATCCTGGTCCCCGATCACCGGACGGCGGAACGCCCGTGCCGCCGGGTCGAGCACGGGCACACTGCCTCCCCAGCGGTAGGCACGGAACGACGACCAGGGCAGCGAGACCAGGCTGCCGCCGGCCGGGTCCTCGTTCACCACCGAACGCACCTCCGCCCACTCGGCGGGGAATCGCACCGTGTCGAGTTGGCCGCTGAGACCCCAGGCGAGACCGGGGAGGAGCAACACCGGGGCGCACGCCACCAGCGGGGCCAACGCACGAGCGCCCGTCCTGGCCAGCGACTCCACCAGCATCCCGAGACCCACCGCCTGGAGCAGCGCGAGCGGCGCGAGCAGCCGCGTGCCGTCCCGCACGGACCCGGCCAACGGAACACGCTCGACCAGCGCGGTCATCCACGCCGTACCCGCCGGCAGGGCCGGAACGGCGGCGACCGCGGTGCCCAGCACGGCACCGACGAGCAGCCCCCACCAGGCCGCCGAGGGCCACCGACGACGGGTCAACGCGAACCCCCACACCGCGGCCCCGGCGAGCACCAGTGCGAGCAGGGCGACCGGCCACTGGTCACGGCCGACCGGCACGGCGTGCCGACTCCAGACACCGCCGAGCGTGACGACGCTGCCGAGCACTCCGAGAGGCGTGTCCGCCCGGGCAGCGAACGCGGCGACTCCCCGCTCGTCGAGATCGATCCCGCCTCCGCGCTCGCCGAGCGCCAGCAGCCACGGGGCGGTGAGACCGGCCAGCGTCGCGGCCCCCGCGACGACCGCCCGCCACTGGCGGGCCAGGGCCAACGCCGGCGCGCAGGTCAGCACCGCCGCCAACACCATCGCGGGACCGCCCAGCACCACCGCCAGGCCACCGGCCACCGCCGAGCGCCGGCGCGGGCCCGCGCCGCCTGCCGGGTCGCTGCCGTCCGACCGCCGTCGCAGCACCCCCAGCACCCAGGCGTACGCCCAGGGCAACGCGGCGTACCCGGCGGTCACCGCCCACTGCCCGAGGTGCAGCCGCCCGTACACCCAGGGGTTCCAGACGTACCCGAGCCCGGCCGCGACCCGCGCCAACGGGTGACCGACGGGAGCCAACCGGGCGGCACCCACCGCGGCCAGCGCGAGGCAGCCGGCCAGGAGCGCCTTCTCCGCCACGTCTGCGGGGAGCACCTGGGACAGGCCGACCGCGAGCAGTTCGCTGGGCACCGCACGCGGCAGCTCCGAGCCGCTGCCCCAGACCGTCGCGCCGAACGGCGGGTCCGGCACGAACACCAGGTCGTACCGGAGCAGGAAACCCCGGCGGAGCACCGGGCCGAGGATCGCGAGGACCACGCCGAGACCGAGCACGATCTCCGGCCACCAGCTACGGAGTACGACGACAGCCCGGCGCAGCGGCGTGCCGAACTCCGGTATCAGTCGGCGCACACGGACCCCCACAGACCTGGACGGGAAGCGCACCCGGGGCGCCGGACAGCACTCTAGGTGTTCTGTCCAGAGAGGTTGGGGACGCAGCCGACCGAGCAGCCCTCGCCGAGATCGGCCCTAGGCACAGGGCGAGAACGGGCGGTACCTTGCGTGACGACGTCGACGAGCCGACCGCGTCGAGGTCGCGAGGCTCCGGGCACAGCCGATCCCCCCGGCGAACCGACATGAGGCGCGATGACAGAGACGACGGCCGGTTCCGGTCCGGGCCGGCTGGGAGCGGCCGGCGCGGCGGTGGCGGTCGCCGCGATGGTGACGAACGGCCTGGCCTACCTGCTTCCCATGGTCGGTGCCCGCCACCTTGCGGCCGAGGAGCTGAGCGTGCTGGCCACGGTGCTGGCTCTCGTCGCGATAGCCGGTGTGGCGGGCGTGGGGCTGCAGATGGCGGTCGCCGTCCATCGTGCCCGCCGGCCCGGCGCGTCGACCACGCGCGTCACAGTCGTCACGGCCGCGGTCGCCGCCGGTGCCGTCGTCGTGGCCACACCGCTGATGGTGACCGCCCTCCGGCTGTCGGTGACGGTCGTGGCACTGGTGGCCGCCACGACCTTCGCGGTCGTCCTGGCCGGCCGGTGGCTCGGTGAGCTACAGGGCGGGCAACGGTTCCTCCGCCTCGCCTGGGCAATGGTCGCGTTCGCCGTCGGCCGGTACGCCGGCATGATCGTCACGCTGGCCCTCGGTGCCGGTGTCGTGGACACGCTGCTCGCCGGCCTGGTGACCGCGTACCTCGTCCTGCCGGTCCTGGCCTGGATCGCCCGCCCGGCTGCAGCGGCCGGAGGCGGCCCGGTGAGCGTCGGGACCGCCCTGCGGGTCCGGCAGGTCCTGAGCGCCGGGACCGCCGCGCTGGCGATGCTCGTGGTGTCGTACGCCGACCTGATCTTCGCCCGCCAACTGCTGTCGCCCGCGGACTCCGGCGCGTACTCCGTCGGGACTGTGCTCACCAAGGGCGCACTCTGGGCACCTCAGGTGATCACGGTGTTGGCGCTGCCCCGCCTCGCCGTCGGTGACCGCCGCCTGCGTACCACCATGCTCGCGATCATCGGTGCCTGCGGCGCCGTGCTCGTCGTCGCCTCGGCCCTGGCCGGCGGTTTCGCGTTCCGCCTGGCCGGCGGCGAGGACTACGCGCAACTGGGCGGGTACGCCCCGTTCTTCGCTGCCACCGGAGCGCTCTACGCGCTGGTCTTCGCGGTGGTCAACGCGAAGATCGCGGCCGGCGCGCGGTGGCCCTCCGCGCCGCTGTGGGTGGCCGCCGGTGTGCTGGCCGTCCTGACGATGCTCGTCGCGCCCCGGACGTTCCAGGGGATCATGTGGTGCGCCCTCGCCGTCGCCGCGGTGACCGCGCTGGTGATGGTCTGCACGCCGACGCGGCGGGACGTGTCGCACCGGCCCTCGTCGACGAGCTCCGCCGAACACCAGATCGTCGGCTGACCGCCCCGGTCACCTGCCTTCGCGCTTGAACAACACCGAGTTGACGTAGCGCGGCCGTGGAAGCACGACACGTCGGGCCAGGCTCTGGGTGACCCGCGCGATCGCGTCCCGCTGGTTGGCCCGGATGTCGAAGTCGGCGAGCGGCACCCATTCGCGCTCCGGAAGCACGTAACCGTGGTAGCCCCACCCGCCCAACAGATCGAAGATCGGCGCGATCGGCTGGATCCTCTCCTCGACCTCGATCAACAGCACCGGCCCGTCCCGGTCGATGGTCCCGGCCGCACCGCGCAACGCCGACAGCTCGTGACCCTCCACATCGATCTTCAGGAACCGCACGTCGTGAAGGCCGAGACCGTCGATCGTGATCCGTGGGACGGTGACCGACGTCGAACTGCCGTCGGCCAGTTCGAGCGACGACGTGCCGACAGCCGGGCCGTCCTTCGGCAGGAACAGCTCCGCGCTGCCCTCGTGGTCCGACGCCACCGCACGGACGACCCGCACGTCGGGGAACGCGCCCGAGATGCTGCGCGCGAGTTCCTCGTTCGGCTCGATGGCGACGACCTGGTCGGCCCGCCTGCGCATCCGCTGGGTCCACGGCCCGTACCAGGCACCCACGTCGAGGGCCGTGCCGCCGGCGGGCATGAACTCCGCGAGGCACGCGAGTTCCGGCTCCACCCGGGGATAGACAGCCCGGATGGCTCCCGCGACGACCTGGTCGGGTAGGAGCGACGCCACACGCGAACTCACTGCGGTCACCAGACCGGTCGAAGACGGCATGAGGGCAAAGGGTACGGGTCGGCGACACGCCTGAACAGGTGTACTTACTGCCGAGTAGAACCGGGCCGATCGGTCAGGACACCCCTGCCAACCAGTCCGCCAGGAGGCGGTGGTCGATCGCGTCCACCCGACCCAGCGAACGGCCGGACGCCACCCGCTCCCGCAGCTCGTCGCGGGTGAACCAACGCGCCTCCACCAACTCCTCGCCGTCGACGCGTACCTCGTCCGACGTGGCGGTCGCCCGGAACCCCACCATCAGACCGGCCGGGAACGGCCACGCCTGCGACCCCTGGTAGGCCACGTCGGTGACGGTCACACCCGCCTCCTCGGCCATCTCCCGACGGACCGCGTCCTCCAGGGTCTCGCCCACCTCGACGAAGCCCGCCAGCGTCGAGAACGCGTCCTCGGGCGCGCCCGCGTGCCGGGCCAGCAGACACCGCCCCGGCGATCCCGGCGCCTCGACCAGCACGATGATCGCCGGTTCGATCCGGGGAAACAGCAGCCGCCCGCACTCCCCGCCGGTACAGGTCCGCAGGTGCCCGCCGCCGCCGGCGACGGCCGGCGCACCGCACGTCCCGCAGAACCGCTGCTGCCGGTGCCAGTGCAACAACCCCCTGGCGTACGCCTGGACGGCCGCCTCACCCGGTTCGAGCCGCCCGACCAGCGCCCGTACGTCCACGGCACGTGTCGCACCGGCCATCTCGGCGGCAGACCGCTCGGGGAGCGCGGACAGGTCCGCGGCGAACACGGCCACGTCCCCGTCCAGCCCGAGGAAGACGATCTCACCGGCGGCGGACCGGACGAGCGACGCACGCTCCGCGGTGAGCCGCACCGGGCCGTCCCCGTCGACGAGACAGCGGTCCCGCCACATCGGCAGCACGACCGTCGTCGGCTCGGCGAGCAGCGCGTCCACCCGGGTCGGGTCGGTACGCAGCGGGCCTGCCCGGTCCAGCCGACCACCGCCGTACGCCAACGCCCGCTCCACTGTGTCCACGGGGCCACCGTGCCACGTCCGCAATCTCCCGCCGCTTGCGACCCCGGGCTCGTGCGACACGCCGGAAGACACGCCGTACCTGGGCCTGGCGGGCGTAGCCGCGAAGGACCGCCGGGCATTCGTTACCGTAGGTGCCTCCGGGAGTGGGAAACTCCCGCGGCACCCTGGCGATCGAGGTTCCAGTGACGCTGTACGGCGACAAGACTCCACCCGCCGACGACCGGCCCACCGTGCAGGTCACCGCGGTCACCTGGCCCGACGACGGGCCGGCCACCGCGACGACACCCGGCCCCTCCGAGCCGGAGGCCGGCCCGCGCCGCCCCCGCCGCATGCGGATGTTGCTCGCCGCCGGCCTCACCGGGGGTGTGTTCGCCGCGGTGGCGGGTGCGGGCGCCTGGGCGTACGCCGGAGATGTTCCGCGCGGCACCAGCGTGCTCGGCGCCGAGCTGGGCGGCCGGAGCCGCGCGGACGCCGACCGCGAGCTGCGGGCCGAGCTTGCCCGGCGGGCGGCGGACCACGCCAAGCCGCTGACCATCAGCGTCAACGGGCGTACCGCCGAGATCAACCCGGCCGACATCGGGCTGGAGGTCGACGTGCCGGCGACCGTCGCCGCAGCGGCTGCCGCCGACGCGCACCCGGTCTCCCGACTGGTCGGCTCCCGCACTGTCGACCCGGTGGTCACCGTCGACGTGGCTCGGTTGGACGACGCCCTCCGTAAGGTCCTCGGCGACCAGGCCCAGGGCATGACCATGCCGGCGATCACCTATCAGGGCACCAAGCCGAAGGTGGTGCAGCCCAAGCCCGGGCTGGCCCTGAACGCGGAGCGCTCCGCCGAGGTGGTCCGCGCCGGTTGGCTGGCCGGCACACCGATCACGGTGCCGCTGGTGGAGACCCACCCGGCGACCACCCCCGAAGAACTGGACCGGCTCGTCAACGAGCTGGCGAAGCCTGCGGTCGCCGCGCCCGTCACCCTGCGCACGACCAAGGGTTCGGTGAAGGTACCGCCCGCCGCCATCGCGAAGAGCCTGCGGTTCACCGCCGACAAGACCGGCAAGCTGACCCCGTCGGTGGACGTCAAGCGGCTGCGGGCAGCGCTCGGCGACGACCTGAACACCATCGAGGTGCCGGCGAAGGACGCCACCATGACCATCACCGGTGGCCGTCCCACCGTCGTCGACGGGCGCCCCGGCCAGCAACTGGACACGGCAACCCTGGGTCAGGACCTGCTGGCCGTCCTACCGAAGTCGGACGGTCGCGAGGTGTCCGGCGAGCTGAAGCCGACGCAACCCGAACTGACGGCGGAGAAGCTGTCCGGGCTGGGCATCAAGGAGAAGGTGTCCACCTTCACCACCCGCTTCACCGGCGGCCTGGCCTCGTCGCGCAGCCAGAACATCGTCACCATCGCCAAAGACGTCGACGGCACCGTCGTCCTGCCCGGAAAGACGTTCTCCCTGAACGGTCACACCGGCGAACGCGGCTACGCACAGGGCTACCGGGACGCCCCGGTGATCCTCGACGGCAAACTGGTGCCGGGGGTCGGCGGCGGCACCTCGCAGTTCACCACCACGCTCTTCAACGCGACCTACTACGCCGGCCTGGAAGACGTCGAGCACAAGCCGCACTCGTACTGGTTCGACAGGTACCCGGCGGTCATCGAGTCCACGATCTTCTGGCCGAACCTGGACTTCAAGTTCCGCAACAACACCGAGTACGGCGTCCTCATCGACACCTCGTACACCTCCAACTCGATCACCGTGTCGATCTGGAGCACGAAGATCTACGACAGCGTGAAGACGGAGTACGGTCCCCGCCGCAACATCACCACACCGAAGCTGATCCACCTGACGCCCGGACCGTCGTGCATCGCGACCAACGGGATCAACGGCTTCACCCAGGACGCCTTCCGGGTCATCAAGAAGGGTGGGGCAGTGGTCAAGCGGGAGAAGTTCACCTGGCGCTACGACGCGGAGCCCCGCTACGTGTGCGGCCCGAAGCCCTGAGCCCAGCGGACTCCCTTCCAAGCGCACCTTTCTGAGCCGTGAGGCGGTCCCAGGTGCTCCCCGCCTCCGGGGCCGCCTCCGGGGCCGTACCCGGGGCCGCCTCCGGGGCCGCTGGGGTCCGTCGGGCCCACGCCGAGCCGCCAGGTCCTCGGTCGGGCCCGCGCCGAGCTCCCGTCCCAGCTGAACACCTCTGGCGGCGCTACGATCCGCCCGGTCGACTCCGATTGATTCCCTGATGTCGGGGCCCAGCGGGGCGGGATACACCGACCACCACCGAAGCCGATCCTTAGATCTTGGACAGTTTCCGTCCTCGCGTGACGGGAACTGTCCAAGATCTCGACTGCGGTCGGCGTCTGACGCGGTTCCGGAGCGCTGAGCGGCCAGCCGGCCAACGCCGCCGGTGCTTGGCGGGCCCGCGAGCGGTGCGTGACGGCGGTCAACACTGGTGCCGGCTGCGGTCTCGGGCCGGCGCGGTCTCTCCGCCGGTTGATCGACTCGGTTTCCTGATATCCGGGGTGACACCCGGCCACGGATACCGCGGTTTCCAGGAACCCGAGTCGATCAGGCAACACGCGCCGACCAACCAGTCGAGGACCCGGGCGGGGGAAACGCTGGGCGGGGGAAACACCGGCCGGGGCGGGGGAAACACCGGCCGGGGCGGGGGAAACACCGGCCGGGGCGGGGGAAACACCGGCCGATAACCGCCCGTCGGGAAGGCCGGGCGGGAAAGCCGGGCGGCCGGGCGGGGGAAACACCGGCCGGGCGGGGGAAACGCCGGCCGGGCGGGGGAAACACCGGCCGATAACCGCCCGGCGGGAAAGCCGGGCGGGAAACGGGCGGGAACTCTCGACCGGGTGCCCGGGAACGCAGAAAAGGCCACCCCGATCGGGGTGGCCTTTCCTGAAAGATTGTCCGGCGGCGTCCTACTCTCCCACACCCTCACGAGTGCAGTACCATCGGCGCTGGAGGGCTTAGCTTCCGGGTTCGGAATGTAACCGGGCGTTTCCCCTCCGCCATGACCGCCGTAACTCTATGAACATATCAAACAACCCCAGCAACACACATGTCACGGGTGTTCGCTCGTTCAGAGTTGCACAGTGGACGCGTAGCAGCTTAGTAGTCAAGTCCTCGGCCTATTAGTACCGGTCAACTGAACCCGTTACCGGGCTTACATTTCCGGCCTATCAACCCAGTCGTCTAGCTGGGGGCCTTACCCCACCAAGGTGGGTGGGATACCTCATCTTGAAGCAGGCTTCCCGCTTAGATGCTTTCAGCGGTTATCCCTTCCGAACGTAGCTAACCAGCCGTGCCCTTGGCAGGACAACTGGCACACCAGAGGTTCGTCCGTCCCGGTCCTCTCGTACTAGGGACAGCCCTTCTCAAGTATCCTACGCGCACGGCGGATAGGGACCGAACTGTCTCACGACGTTCTAAACCCAGCTCGCGTACCGCTTTAATGGGCGAACAGCCCAACCCTTGGGACCTGCTACAGCCCCAGGATGCGACGAGCCGACATCGAGGTGCCAAACCATCCCGTCGATATGGACTCTTGGGGAAGATCAGCCTGTTATCCCCGGGGTACCTTTTATCCGTTGAGCGACACCGCTTCCACTCGCAAGTGCCGGATCACTAGTCCCGACTTTCGTCCCTGCTCGACCTGTCAGTCTCACAGTCAAGCTCCCTTGTGTACTTGCACTCAACACCTGATTGCCAACCAGGCTGAGGGAACCTTTGGGCGCCTCCGTTACCTTTTAGGAGGCAACCGCCCCAGTTAAACTACCCACCAGACACTGTCCCTGAACCGGATAACGGTCCGAAGTTAGATACCCAAATCAACCAGAGTGGTATTTCAAGATTGCCTCCACCCATACTGGCGTATGGACTTCACCGGCTCCCACCTATCCTACACAAGCTAATTCGAGTACCAATGTCAAGCTATAGTAAAGGTCCCGGGGTCTTTCCGTCCTGCCGCGCGTAACGAGCATCTTTACTCGTACTGCAATTTCGCCGGGCCTGTGGTTGAGACAGTGGGGAAGTCGTTACGCCATTCGTGCAGGTCGGAACTTACCCGACAAGGAATTTCGCTACCTTAGGATGGTTATAGTTACCACCGCCGTTTACTGGCGCTTAAGTTCTCCGCTTCGCCCCGAAGAGCTAACAGGTCCCCTTAACGTTCCAGCACCGGGCAGGCGTCAGTCCATATACATCGAATTACTTCTTCGCATGGACCTGTGTTTTTAGTAAACAGTCGCTTCCCCCTGCTCTCTGCGGCCATACAACGCTCCACCCGCGCGGGGCTTCACGTCTCCGGCCCCCCTTCTCCCTAAGTTACGGGGGCAATTTGCCGAGTTCCTTAACCACAGTTCGCCCGATCGCCTCGGTATTCTCTACCTGACCACCTGTGTCGGTTTGGGGTACGGGCCGCTAAGAACTCGCTAGAGGCTTTTCTCGGCAGCATAGGATCACTGACTTCACCTGAATCGGCTCGGCATCACGTCTCAGCCCACATGTGGTGCGGATTTGCCTACACCACGGCCTACACGCTTACCCCGGCACAACCACCGGCCGGGCTCAGCTACCTTCCTGCGTCACCCCATCGCTTGACTACTACCCGCCAGGTTCCCACGCTCCCCCAGATCAGTCCGAAGACCTCACCAAGTTCGGGTGGTTAGCACAACGAGGTTCATCAGGGACGCTCTTTCGCGGGTACGGGAATATCAACCCGTTGTCCATCGACTACGCCTCTCGGCCTCGCCTTAGGTCCCGACTCACCCAGGGCGGATTAGCCTGGCCCTGGAACCCTTGGTCATCCGGCGGAAGGGTTTCTCACCCTTCTTTCGCTACTCATGCCTGCATTCTCACTCGTGCCGCGTCCACAACTGGGTCACCCCGCTGCTTCACTCGCGGCACGACGCTCCCCTACCCATCCACACACCTGCACGCACCATCAAGGGCACGCGAGGATAAAATGTGAATGCCACAGCTTCGGCGGTGTGCTTGAGCCCCGCTACATTGTCGGCGCGGAACCACTTGACCAGTGAGCTATTACGCACTCTTTAAAGGGTGGCTGCTTCTAAGCCAACCTCCTGGTTGTCTATGCGACCCCACATCCTTTTCCACTTAGCACACGCTTAGGGGCCTTAGCTGGTGATCTGGGCTGTTTCCCTCTCGACTACGAAGCTTATCCCCCGCAGTCTCACTGCCGCGCTCTCACTTACCGGCATTCGGAGTTTGGCTGATTTCGGTAAGCTTGTGGGCCCCCTAGACCATCCAGTGCTCTACCTCCGGCAAGAAACACGCGACGCTGCACCTAAATGCATTTCGGGGAGAACCAGCTATCACGGAGTTTGATTGGCCTTTCACCCCTAACCACAGGTCATCCCCCAATTTTTCAACATTGGTGGGTTCGGCCCTCCACGCGGTCTTACCCGCGCTTCAGCCTGCCCATGGCTAGATCACTCCGCTTCGGGTCTAGGACACGCGACTGAATCGCCCTATTCAGACTCGCTTTCGCTACGGCTCCCCCACACGGGTTAACCTCGCCACATGCCACTAACTCGCAGGCTCATTCTTCAAAAGGCACGCCGTCACCCCGCAAGGCTCCGACGGATTGTAGGCGAACGGTTTCAGGTACTATTTCACTCCCCTCCCGGGGTACTTTTCACCATTCCCTCACGGTACTCGTCCGCTATCGGTCACCAGGAAGTATTTAGGCTTACCAGGTGGTCCTGGCAGATTCACGGCAGATTTCAGGGGTCCGCCGCTACTCGGGAACACCCACAGAAGGTCAGCAACTTTCACCTACCGGACTCTCACCGTCTACGGTCAGCCATTCCAGACTGTTCGACTAGCCACTGACTTTGTAACTCCTCGAACAAGTGTCAGCTTGTTCAGCAGGGTCCCACAACCCCGACCACGCAACCCCTGACAGGTATCACACGCAGCCGGTTTAGCCTCAATCCGCTTTCGCTCGCCACTACTCACGGAATCACTATTTGTTTTCTCTTCCTACGGGTACTGAGATGTTTCACTTCCCCGCGTTCCCTCCACACACCCTATGTGTTCAGGTGTGGGTGACACCACATGACTGGTGCCAGGTTTCCCCATTCGGACACCCTGGGATCACAGCTCGGTTGACAGCTCCCCCAGGCCTATCGCGGCCTCCCACGTCCTTCATCGGCTCCTGGTGCCAAGGCATCCACCGTTCGCCCTTGACAACTTGACCACAAAGATGCTCGCGTCCACTGTGCAATTCTCAACAAACGACCAACCCACAACCCGATCCGCCCCACACCAAACCCAGTCCTCCAGGACCAGCGGTATGTGGGGCCAGGCCATGCCTGGCAACCCCGCGTGATCCCAGACCACGCACAAGGCTCTGAAACAACAACACCATGGTTGTTCTTTCAGGACCCAACAGGGTGCTCACATCCCCCCCCAGCCGCACCAGAAGCCACCGTTCCCACCACCCCAAAGAGTGGCTGTACTAGGCGCCGCCGGCCGTTGCCAGGGCAGAACTTGCCAGTGTCTCCGCCATTCGAGCACCCCGGCCCAACACTCGTGGACCGCGGGCTCCTTACCACCTTTCGGTGGAAGGTGCTCCTTAGAAAGGAGGTGATCCAGCCGCACCTTCCGGTACGGCTACCTTGTTACGACTTCGTCCCAATCGCCAGCCCCACCTTCGACGGCTCCCTCCACAAGGGTTGGGCCACCGGCTTCGGGTGTTGCCGACTTTCGTGACGTGACGGGCGGTGTGTACAAGGCCCGGGAACGTATTCACCGCAGCGTTGCTGATCTGCGATTACTAGCGACTCCGACTTCACGGGGTCGAGTTGCAGACCCCGATCCGAACTGAGACCGGCTTTTTGGGATTCGCTCCACCTCACGGTATCGCAGCCCATTGTACCGGCCATTGTAGCATGCGTGAAGCCCTGGACATAAGGGGCATGATGACTTGACGTCATCCCCACCTTCCTCCGAGTTGACCCCGGCAGTCTTCGATGAGTCCCCGCCATAACGCGCTGGCAACATCGAACGAGGGTTGCGCTCGTTGCGGGACTTAACCCAACATCTCACGACACGAGCTGACGACAGCCATGCACCACCTGTGACCGCCCCCGAAGGACCCCCCATCTCTGGAGGTTTTGCGGCCATGTCAAACCCAGGTAAGGTTCTTCGCGTTGCATCGAATTAATCCGCATGCTCCGCCGCTTGTGCGGGCCCCCGTCAATTCCTTTGAGTTTTAGCCTTGCGGCCGTACTCCCCAGGCGGGGCGCTTAATGCGTTAGCTGCGGCACAGGGAACCGGAGAGGCCCCCCACACCTAGCGCCCAACGTTTACAGCGTGGACTACCAGGGTATCTAATCCTGTTCGCTCCCCACGCTTTCGCTCCTCAGCGTCAGTATCGGCCCAGAGACCCGCCTTCGCCACCGGTGTTCCTCCTGATATCTGCGCATTTCACCGCTACACCAGGAATTCCAGTCTCCCCTACCGAACTCTAGCCTGCCCGTATCGACCGCAGGCTTGGGGTTGAGCCCCAAGTTTTCACGGTCGACGCGACAAGCCGCCTACGAGCTCTTTACGCCCAATAAATCCGGACAACGCTCGCACCCTACGTCTTACCGCGGCTGCTGGCACGTAGTTGGCCGGTGCTTCTTCTGCAGGTACCGTCACTCTCGCTTCGTCCCTGCTGAAAGAGGTTTACAACCCGAAGGCCGTCATCCCTCACGCGGCGTCGCTGCATCAGGCTTCCGCCCATTGTGCAATATTCCCCACTGCTGCCTCCCGTAGGAGTCTGGGCCGTGTCTCAGTCCCAGTGTGGCCGGTCGCCCTCTCAGGCCGGCTACCCGTCGTCGCCTTGGTAGGCCATCACCCCACCAACAAGCTGATAGGCCGCGAGCCCATCCCAAGCCGAAAAACTTTCCACCACCAGCCATGCGACCAGCAGTAATATTCGGTATTAGCCCCCGTTTCCGAGGGTTATCCCAAAGCTTGGGGCAGGTTGCTCACGTGTTACTCACCCGTTCGCCGCTCGAGTACCCCGAAGGGCCTTTCCGCTCGACTTGCATGTGTTAAGCACGCCGCCAGCGTTCGTCCTGAGCCAGGATCAAACTCTCCAACAAAAAATTAGTTGAACAGCTATCCCAGCAACAAACAAATTGTTGCCAAAGGAATCCCAACCAGCCAAACCAAACAGTCTGACCAGTCCGGGGTATAAATCATAATTGGCACTGGCTTTACAAGCACCCTGTTGAGTTCTCAAAGAACAACCACACACCGACCAGAAGCCCCACACTCAGTGGAACCCCAACCGGGGCTTTTCGTTCTGTGTCCCCGCCGCTCTCGCGGCGGGCACTTTTACTACGTTACCTCACCGTCTCGGCCGTGTCAAACCGGTGTGTCCCGGTCTGTCATGCTTCGTGCGGGTTGGCACCGGCGCACTCACGCAGCAGCGAACCGCTGCGTCAGGTCGTCGGATTTGGCAGGCCGGCCGCTGCGGTTTCCCGCAGGCTCGCCCGGTGCCCTGCCGGTCGTGAACCTTACCCGGTCGGTCTCGCCGCACCAAATCCGCCTCGCGGCCAATCCGGTGGGCCCCGCCCGGCCGTGCCTCACAGAAGCGAACCCCTGCTTGACCCGGTCACCAGCTCGTTCTTGGGGCTTAGGACTTTCGTCCCGTTTGCCCCGTTCCGCGCTGGCAGAGAGAAAGTTACGCGTCCGTGGGTTTGATCGTCAAATCCGCGGGTAGCGGCGCGCGTCACATTCGGGTTCACGGCTGCCCGCCCCCACCGACGGGGAGGCAGACAGAGCACCGAATGCGCAGGTCAGGATGCCTGCCGCCGGCGGGCGACCAGCCACGCCCTGATGCCGAGGACACCCACCGCCGTTCCGATCGCCAGTGATGCCCCGATCAACAGAGCGTGCACCCACAGGAAGCTGGTGGGCGCCCCGTCGGCGACCGTGCCGGACGCCCAGGACCGCGGGTCCTGCCAGATGGCGACCGCGAATCTCGGCCAGATCACCCAGGTCCAGATCCCGACCCCAACCAGGAAGACGGCCCACCTTCGCGACAACACCATGGCAGCCGAGTATGCCAGCGAGACCGGGCCACCAGCACGACCGCGACCCGCCCACCAGCACGGACACGGTCCGACAGCCCGGAGCAACAGAACCGACAGCCCGGAGCAACAGAGCGCCCTGGAAACCGGCCAACGGGCGGTCGCGGCTGCAGGCAGGTCGCGGCTGCTGGGCCCACAACCCCGCCTCCGACGGGGCGCGGCGGGGACGGCCGGCCCCGGGAGGGCGAGGGTCGAGAGGGACGTGCACGTGACCGGCTCGATTCGTTTCCGGCGGCAGCGAGCTGGGCACTGCGAAAGAGGACAGTTGCCGACCGTTCCCCCGGAGGTGTCCCCGTGCAACCCTCGATCTTCAATCCCTGGGCATGGCGTGACCCGTCCGCCCTTGCTGGTGGATACACGCAGACCACCCCCTCGGTCACGCCACCGGAGAGCTCGGACGGTGGGCACGCCGGCCCGGACGCGCCCGGCCCTGGCACACCCGTGGACCTGGTGGGCTACCACGTGGAGGCGACCGACGGGCGGATCGGCACCATCGACGAGGCGAGCGACGAGGCGGATGCGGGATACCTGGTGGTGGACACCGGCCCGTGGATCTTCGGCCAGAAGGTGCTGCTGCCGGCTGGCACTGTGGTCCGGGTGGATCACCAGGAGCGCGTCGTGCACGTCGATCGGGCTCGGCAGGCGATCAAGGACGCGCCGCCGTTCGAGGCGGACCCTGCCGACCCGGAGTACCGGGAACGGGTCGGCAGCTACTACGCCGACAGTTACATTCCCCCGCCCGGAGCCATGCCGCGGGTAATCTGAGCTCGTGGTCCGGCTGGGCAACTGCGCGGCGGAGGCGGTCGACACGGTCGACGGCCTCCCGCTCGGCGCGCTGCCCGGGATCGCCATGAGTCCCGGCGATGGCCGGGAGCAACTTCTGAACGTCCTCCGTGCCGGTGGTCTGCGGTACCGCGCCGGCGCGCGATGGCGGACGGCTCGCTGAGTCGATCCCGCTGACCGAGGGGTCCCGGAAGGGGCCGGCTCGGCGCGCGCCCGCGTCACCCCACCCTCGGATACGAGAGGCACCACCATGTCCGTCGCACGAATGCTCACCGGCGACCGGCCCACCGGCCGCCTTCACCTCGGCCACTACGTCGGCAGCATCGCCAACCGGGTGCGGCTGCACCGACGCTACGAGAGCTACTTCATCATCGCCGACCTGCACATGCTCACCACTCGCAATCGCCGCGAGGACATCGACCAGGTCTCCGGCAACGCCCGGGAGATGGTGACCGACATCCTGGCCGCCGGCGTCGACCCGGAGCGGGCCATCTTCTATCTCCAGTCGGCGATCCCGGAGGTCGGTGACCTCAACACACTCCTCCAGAACCTGGTGACCGTCCCCCGGTTGGAACGGGTTCCGTCGCTCAAGGACATGGCCCGCGACGCCGGGAAGGAGGAGATGCCGTACGGGTTGCTGGGTTACCCGGTGCTCCAGGCCGCGGACATCCTCTGTGTCAAGGGTGAGGTGGTCCCGGTCGGCCGGGACAACGCCGCGCACATCGAGGTGACCCGGGAGATCGCGCGCCGGTTCAACCATCTGTACGGCCCGGTCTTCCCGGTGCCGGAGCTGATCCCGGCGGACACGCCGAGCCTGGTGGGCACCGACGGCGCGGCCAAGATGAGCAAGAGCCGGGGCAACACGATCGCCCTGTCCGACGACGCCGCCACCGTGCGTCGGAAGGTGCTCGGCATGTACACCGACCCGAATCGGGTACGGGCCGACGTGCCGGGCACGGTGGAGGGCAACCCGGTGTTCGCGTACCACGAGGTCTTCAATCCGGACCGCGACGAGGTGGCCGACCTGGCCCGGCGTTACCGGGCCGGGCAGGTGGGTGACGTGGAGGTCAAGGAACGCCTGGTCGTCGCGTTGGAGGCGTTCCTTGCGCCGATCCGGCAGCGTCGGGCCGAGATCGAAGCCGACCGGGGGTTGGTCGACCGGTTGATCGTCGAGGGCACCGAACGGACCCGTCAGGAGGTCCGGCAGACCCTGATCGAGGTACGCCGGGCGATGGGGTTGACCGGCGCGTACCAGCAGGTGCGGCGGCGGGCGGAACGGAGCCGGCGGCGGACGCAGACCTCGGCCTGAGGCCGGGAGTCCGGTGCTCGGCGGGGGGACCGGGTGGACGGTCGGCCGGTTCCTCCGCCACCGTGACGCAGAATGCGGGGATGAGGGGGATTTCGGGCGTTCGGCCGGTGCCGGTGGCCCAGGCTCACCGGACCACGATGTTCGAGATCTTCTTCGATCTGGTCTTCGTCTTCGCCCTCACCCGGGTCATCACGTTCATGGCCGGGTCGCCGGGCGCTCTCACTCTGGCTCAGGGTCTGATTCTGCTCCTGCTGCTGCTCTACTCCTGGGGGCCGTACACCTGGGTGGGGAACCTGGTGCGCGCGGACGTCGGCCTGGTCCGCGCGGCCACTCTGGTCGCGATGGCGGCGGTCTTCGTGGTCGCTCTGGTGATGCCGGACGCGTGGACCCAGGGCCCGGGGCTCGTGGACGCGCCGCTCGCGCTCGCCGTGGCCTACGTCGTCGGGCGTGCGGTGCAGCTCGTGGTCCTGTTCTGGGTGAGCACGACGGACCAGCCACTTCGTTCGACGCTGCGTTTCTTCGTCGTGCCGGTGGTGCTGGCGTGGTTCCCGCTGATCGGTGGAGCGCTGGTGGGCGGTGCGGGTCAGACCGCGCTCTGGACGGTCGCGCTGCTGGTGGACATCGGTGGTGCCCGGATCGCATCGGCCTTCCGGCCGTGGCAGGTGCACAGCGTGGGCCACTTCACCGAGCGGTTCGGCCTGGTGCTCATCATCGCGCTGGGCGAGTCGTTGATCTCCGCCGGTGCGGGGCCACGGACGATGGCGCCGGTCAGTGCGGCGGTGGCGGCGGCGCTGCTCGGTCTCACCAGCACCGTGTGCCTGTGGTGGCTCTACTTCGACCGGCTGGCGCCCGCCGCGCGGGAGGCCGTCAGCAATGTGCCGGATGACCGACGCGGCGACGTCGCCGGTGACGCGTACGGCCTCGGGCACTCCCCGTTGATCATCGGGGCGATCTACGTCGCGCTCGGCATCGAGGAGGTGATCGGCCGGCTCACCGAGGAGTCGGCACACGCCGAGCCGCTGGGTTGGGAGGCGGCCACCGCGCTCTACGGTGGCGCGGCCGTCTACCTGCTCAGCAGGTTGGTCTTCCGCCGGCTGACCCTCGGGACGACCTACCCGACGCAGGTCGTCGTCGCGGTGCTGCCGCTGGTCCTGCTGCCGGTCGGCCGATCCCTGCCTCCGCTGGCGGCGCTCGCCCTGTTGACCGTCCTCCTGGTCGGGGTGACCTGCTTCGAGCGACGGGTGGACCGGCGCGACGAGCGGACCGAAGCCGCGCGGCCACCGCAGCCAGAAGAGTCGTGAGGTGCCGTGTCGATATCCCGGGTCCCCGCTCGTCGTCATGCTGTACGGCGACACGCCGCACCGAGAGGAGCCGGAACGTGAAGTACATGCTGCTGTTCATGAGTCCCGTGGCCGACGGGGAGACCGTCGACAACGGGTGCACCGTCGAGGACTGGGTCCGCTACGACCGGGAGATGAAGGACGCCGGGGTCTGGGTCTCCGGGTATCCGCTCCAGGACCTGACCACCTGCACGACGGTGCAGGTCGGCCCCGGCGGTGAGCGCACGATCACCGACGGGCCGTTCGCCGAGACCCGGGAACTGCTCGGCGGGTACGACGTCATCGACGTGCCGGACCTCGACGCCGCGCTGGACTGGGCGGCCCGCAGTCCCGGGGCCGTCGGCACCGGATCGGTACAGGTCCGTCCGATCTTCGAGTTCGACATGCAGGGCTGAGCATGCCGGACGGGGAGTCGGCCGTCGGGTCGTCGGTGGAGGCGGTGTTCCGGGAGGAACGCGGTCGACTGCTCGCCTCGCTCGTGCACCGCTTCGGAGATCTCGACCTGGCCGAGGAGGTCGCGTCGGAGGCCATCGAGGCGGCGCTCGTGCACTGGCCGACCGACGGTGTGCCGAGTCGACCGGGCGCGTGGCTGCTCACCACGGCTCGGCGTCGGGCGGTGGACCGGCTGCGACGGGACAGGGTGCTGGCGACGCGGCTCGCCGTGCTCCGGGCCGAGGCCGAGCGGGCCGACCCCGCCCCTCCCGCCGACGCGGACCGCGAGCTGCCCGACGACCGGCTGGCGCTCTTCTTCACCTGCGCGCACCCGGCCCTGGCCGCGCCGGATCGCGCAGCGCTCACCCTGCGGTTCCTCGCCGGCCTCACCACTGTCGAGGTGGCGCGGGCCTTCCTGGTGCCGCCGGCGACGATGGCCCAGCGGCTCGTCCGGGCCAAGCGGAAGATCCGCGACGCCCGTATCCCGTTCCGGGTGCCCGGCGAGGACGAGTTGCCCGGCCGACTGCCCACGGTGCTCCAGGCCGTCTACTCGGTGTTCACCGAGGGGTACGCGGCCAGCTCCGGCCCGGATCTCCAACGGATCGACCTGGCCGAGGAGGCCATCCGGCTGGGGCGGATCCTCCGTCGGCTGCTGCCCGCCGAGCGGGAGGTCGCCGGGCTGCTCGCTCTGATGCTGCTGGTCCATGCCCGACGGGACGCGCGTACCGGGCCGGACGGAGCGCTGATCCTCCTGGACGAGCAGGATCGCGGACGCTGGGACCGCCCGATGATCGAGGAGGGGCGCGGGCTGGTCGTTGTCGCGTTGACCGGCCCCGCCCCCGGCCCGTACGGGGTGCAGGCTGCCATCGCGGCCCTGCACGACGAGGCAGCGGACGTGGCCAGCACCGACTGGCCGCAGGTGGTGGCCCTCTACGACGTGCTGCTCGACCTGGTGCCGTCGCCGATCGTCGCGTTGAACAGGGCTGCCGCGGTGGCCATGCGGGACGGGCCGGAGGCAGGGCTCGCCCTGCTCGACGGGTTGGCCGACGATCCGCACCTGCGCGGTCACCATCCCTACCCGGCGGCGCGGGCCGACCTGCTGCGCCGGCTCGGCCGCTACGACGAGGCGGCCGAGGCGTACCGCAACGCGTTGGCGCTGGTGGGCACCGAGCCGGAGCGGGCGTACCTGCTCGGTCAGCTCAGGGCCGTCACGACCGAGTGAGCTGTTACCTTTCCCGGGTGAGTCTGCCTCTGCCTCCCGGTGAGTTCGCCGCGTACCTGTTCGACTGCGACGGCACGATCGTCGACTCGATGCCGCTGCACTACGTGGCCTGGCAGCGGGCCCTCAAGGAGTGGGGCTGCGAGTTCCCCGAGGACCTGTTCTACGCCTGGGGTGGCCGGCCGACCGCCGACATCATCGTGGCCCTGAACGAGCAGCAGGGTCTGTCGATGCCGGTGGCGAGCGTGGTCGAGAACCGTGAGCGCATCTACCAGGAGTTGCTGCCGCAGATCGAGGCCGTGCCCGACGTGCTGGCGCACATCCACGACGCGCACCGGCGGGTCCCGTTCGCCGTCGTCTCCGGCAGCACCCGCGCCTCGGTCACCGCCTCCCTCGACGCGCTCGGCCTGCTGGACCGGTTCGACGTGCTGGTCTGCGCCGACGACTACACGCGGGCCAAGCCCGACCCGGAGGCGTTCCTGCTCGCGGCGGAGCACCTCGGCGTACCCCCGGAGTCGTGCCTGGTCTTCGAGGACACCGACCTGGGCATCCAGGCCGCGACGGCGGCCGGCATGGCATCGGTACGCGTGCCGCAGCAGCGCACGCACTGAGGTCTCAGGCCACCGTCAGCAGGAGTTTCCCCGGGTAGGAGGTCTGCAGACGCTGGTGTGCCTCCCGCACCTTGCCCAGCGGGAACGTCTCCGCGACGTGCACCACGAACGGTCCGGCCTCGATGAGTTCGTTGAGACGCTGCAACTGTCGGGGGTTCGACTCGCCGTCGTACGCCCGGACCACGACGCCGGGGCGTTCGCTCGGCTCCGGCTGCACCCCGTGGGCGTACGCGACCACGCCGCCGTCGACGAGCGTCTCGGTGAGCCGGTCCACCGTCGCACCGCCGGCCATGGCGAGGATGGCGTCCACCCCGGCCGGTGCCGCGTCCCGGATGCGGGCGAGCACGTCGTCGAGGTCGCCGTGGCCGTCGAGGGAGATGTCGGCGCCGAGCCGGGTCACCAGTGCGACGCCGTCCGCCCCGGAGGCCACGGCGATGACGTTCAGCCCCTGGCGCTTGGCCAACTGCACGGCCAGGTGGCCCTGACCGCCGCTCGCCCCGAAGATCAGCAACCACGAGCCGGCCGACAGGCTGAGCGTGTCGAGCCCGGCCAACGCGGTCAGCGCGTCGGTGGGCATGGCGCCGGCGTGCTCGGCCGGCACTCCGTCGGGCACCTTCGCCGCGTACTCCGCCTTGACGACCGTGTACTCGGCGTAGCAGCCGCCCTTGGGTCGGGTCGTGGCGGAGACGTAGACCAACTCGCCGACCACGACGTTGGACACCTTGCTGCCGGCCGCGATCACGGTTCCGGCACCGTCGGAGCCGGGCACGATCGGGAGGGAGGAGCCCTCCGGCACGAGGATGCCCTGCCGTTCGTACGCGTCCCACACCCCCACGCCGGCGCTCAAGACCTTGATCAGCACTTCGTCGTCGGCGACGTCGGGGATCGGCAGCTTCCGCAGCGTGATCACCTCCGGCCCACCGAACTCGTCGAAGGCCGCGGCCTGCATCCGCTCTGGCACATCCCCGTCAACCATGTGGATTCCCTCTCCGTGCCGGCGTTCCCGTCGCAGCATGCCGGGTCGGGGACAGCCCTGACCGGGTGCCGAACGCCGTTCACCCACAAGGACGACCGGGCCGGGCTGACGCGCCGCGACAGGGCGTAGCCGGTCGGGACATGGGAAAGGCGGGCGGGCGGACCAAGACGACGGAGGGAGCACAGCCGTGCAGGCTCCGTCGGTACGGGCGACGGCCTGGCTCCTGGTGGCGTTGGCCGCGGCCTCCGGCTGCGTCGACGTGATCTGCCTGACCAGGCTCGACGGGTACTTCGCCAGTGTGATCACCGGCAACCTGGTGCATTTCGGCCACGCGTTCGCCACGGCGGACGTCCGCTCACTCGTGGGTGCCGTGGTGGCGGTCGGTGGTTACGCGGTGGGTGTCGCCGCCGCTACGCTGCCGCTGCGCCACACGCTGCCGGGTTGGAATCGCCGTACCGCAGTGGTGACGGCGGCCGAGGCGGTGTTGCTGCTCGGCTTCACCGTCGGCTGGATGGCCTGCTCGGCGCGTCCCGGGTACGGCTTCGGGCTCGTACTGCTCGGGACGGCGGCCGTGGCGAGCGGCATCCAGAGCGTGATCACTGTCGGCGCCGGCGTACGTGGCGCGTCGACCACCTACCTGACCGGCTCGCTGACCGAGTTGGTTCGGCGTCGCGTCGTCGACCCGCACCGGTTCGCCGATCTGGGTGGTGTGGGGCGGCTGGCGGGGTTGGTGGGAGGTGCCGTGCTCGGCACTGTGGTGCTTCGCACCGCCCCCGGTTGGGCATCCGTGCCGGCGGCCGTGCTCGTGCTCGCCGTGATCGCCGTCGCCGTCGGCCTGACCCGCCGTCGGGCCGTCACCGCCGCCGACCAGGGCCGGCGGCGGTGACGAAAGCAATGATCAGGACGTCTGCGGCTTCGGGCCGCGCAGGGCCTGCTCGACGGCGTCGCGTACGCGGGCGTCCTCGCGCACCTTGCGCTGCGCCCGGGTGCGACGCCGGTAGAGGTACGCGCCGACGAGCACGACGATCAGTACGACGAGCACCAGCAGCAGCATCCACGGCAGGGCCCAGCCGTGCGCGGTGATCTGGACCGGCTTGAGCGAGGTGGTGGAGCCGGAGGCGTCGGTGAGCAGCGGGGTGAGGGTCGCGGTGGCGGCCAGCGAGATGGTGGGAGCCACCCCGTGCACGGGCACTGTCACGTTCCAGCTCTCACCGGGCAGCAGCTCCGGCGGCGCGGCGATGTCACCGGCGCGTACCCGCAGCAGGCCGAACGGACCGGAGACGGTCACCCCCTGCTGTCCGGACAGGGCGGCGTTGCCGACGTTGTGGATTTTGTAGGTGATGGTGGCGTCGCCCTTGGCGAACGGGTTGGACGAGCCGTCGTACGCGATGTGCAGGTCCTCGATTGCGAGGTTCGGCTTCAGCTCACCGCCGACCCGCATCTTGATCCGGATGCCGAGGCGGCGGTCGACGTTGATGCCCTCGGCCTGGTCGGTCTGGGTCAGCGCGGTGAGGATGCCGCCGACGTAGTCACCGGGGGTCGCGTTCTCCGGCACGCTGATCGTGAAGGGCACCTGCGCGGTCTTTCCGGGCTGGACCACGACACTCTCGGCCTTCGCCTTCACCCAGGCGCCGATCGCGACGGATTTCTTGTCCCTGGTGAGCAGGTCGAGTTGGCCCGCGTCGGTGGTGAAGCCGTCGGCCGTGTAGACGGCCAGGGTCAGCGGCGCGGGTCCGCGGTTGGCGACGACCATGGCGTCCTCGACGGCACCGCCGGGGTTCACGTTGTAGCTGTAGCTGGACCGGGCCTCGCCGTAGCTGTTGGAGGCCGTCCGGACCGTCCAGGCGACGTTGCCCTCCGCCGCCGAGGCGGGGACGGCACCGACACCGACGGCCGCGGCGGCGGCGAGCACTGACAGTGCGGTCGTACGGAGGAGTGTCTTCCAGCGCGATACGGACGGGTACATGTCGGTTCCTTGAGGTGATCTTGGGGGGCGTGCAAACGGGTGGCGGGGTAGGCCCCCGAAGGTGCCTACCCCGCCGAGTGGAGCGGTCCGGTCAGCTGCTCAGCGCGGTGATCGTGAGGGTGGTGCGGTAGCTACCCTTCGCGATGCTGTCCGGGATCTTGAGGTCCAGGTCGGCACCGAGCTTGGCGCCGCCCCGGGGGTGACCCTGGGCCGCCGCGCCGAGGGCGCTGGAGACCGACAGGCCCTTGCCCTGGTCGTCGTAGGACGACAGGATCGGCGCGCCGGCCTCGGCGCCCGCTCCGGCGTCCAGCACGTACGGGGTCCAGCCCAGGTAGGAGCCCGAGAAGGTCTTCTCGGCGTCGGTGAAGTCACCGACGTTGGCCGAGATCGACCACGGGGCGAGCGAGCGACGGCTGTCCGACACGAGGATCGGGTTGATCTTGCCGTTCGCCTGGAAGTAGGTGCCGTTGCGCTCCTGCGCGGTACCCAGGTCCACCAGACCGTTGTAGCCGTCGATCGTCCAACCGAACTCGCCCGGAGCCGGGTTCGGCACGTTCACCTGGATGGACTGGCCGTCACCGTTGAACGGGTGCACCGTCACGTTGTCGACGATCGAGCCGACCGGCTGACCCTCGGGGGTGTTGACGCAGGAGAGGCCGTTCTCGACCGACGCGTTCGGCGCCGCGCAGGTGCCGCTGCGGATGTTGGCCAGGACCAGCTTGTCGCCGCGCACCTGCACCTTGACGTAGCTGCGGACGTGCTCCTGGTTCTGCACCGAGTTGTACCAGTACTTGTTCGGGTCCAGCGGGTCCGGGCCGTTGCCCCGGATGCCGGTGCCGGTGGTGTCCGGCTTCTTGATGTCGTAGTACTTCGAGCCGGAGGCCGAGTTGGCGGTCACGTAGATGACGCCACCCGGGCCGGGGAACACGTCGGCAGCACCCGGCTTCTCGGCCGGGTTCTCCTTCTGGCCGTTCTTGATGGAGTAGCTGCGCGAGTAGCTGTGGTCGTGGCCCTGCAACACCATGTCGATGCCGAGGTTCGAGAAGGCAGTGGTGAAGTCTTCCCGCCGCTGCTTGTTGTCGTTGTCGGTCGCGTGGCTGGCCGGCGAGTAGATGGAGTGGTGGTAGACCAGCACCTTCCACTTGGCCTCGGAGCCGTGCTTGTTCACCACGTCGGTGACGTACGCGACGTGCGCGGCGTCACCGGCGTTGCTGCCGTCGGTCGGCAGCTTGTAGCTGTTGCTGTTGATGTCGATGAACAGCACGTCCTTGTAGACGAACCAGTAGTCGCCACCGGACTTGGTGCCCGCCGGGTTCCCGTTGTCGTAGTACGGGGCCGTGCGGTCGGTGTTCGGGGTGAAGTGGTGCTGCTCGTAGGACTTGCCGCCGACGTCATGGTTACCGATGGTGGCGACGACGGGGTACTGCCGCAGCTGGTCGGGCGCCATGAACGAGGTCCACTGGCCCTCGTCGTTCGCGGACTCGACGTGGTCGCCACCGGAGACCAGCAGCTCCGCGTTCGGGTTGGCCGCGGTGGCGACCTTCAGGGTGTCCTCCCAACCGGCCTGGTCCTTGAGCCGGTCGCCGGAGGAGCCGATCTGCGGGTCGCCGAAGAACAGGAAGTCGTAGTCGCCCTCGAAGTCCTGCGTCTTGAAGGCGTACGTCGGGGACCAGCTGCCCTCGGCGCCGACCCGGTACGAGTACGCCGTCTTCTCGCGCAGGTTGCTGATCGTGGCGTGCCGGTTGAACCCGGTGGTGGAGGTGTTCGCCGCGCCGACGGCGTCGAAGCTGACCGCGCTGGCCGGGAACTCGCCGTTGACGATCTCGGCGGTCGGGGCGAGCTGGATCTTCTGCGCGGTGTCGGCGGAGGAGTACCAGGTCACGATGCGCTGGGTCTCGTTGGCGCCGACGCCGAGGATCACGCTGCTGATCGTGGTGGACTCGGCCGCGCTCGCGGTGGCCGTCAGGCCACTGCCGAGGGCCGCTCCCATTCCCAGGAAGCCGGCGACGACTCCGGCGACCAGGCGCCGCCGCACGAGCGCGGAGGCCCGTGTCGAGGTGCTCAATGTCATCGACATTGTTCCCTTTTCAAATAGAGAAATGGATGTGTCTTCACCCGGCACCGGGGAAGCGAATCCACGCTTTCGCCGCCCGATGAACCGATCATTAACGTGATCTTGCGAAAGACTGCACTTCACGAACTACTTAGCCCTACTCAGGACCCGGAAATACGCTGCACAAACCAGACGATCCCCATGATGGACACCGCCCCCGAAACGGCCCCGGTCGCCCAGATACCGACCTTCGGCGCACGGCGACGCAGCACGAGCAACAGCGGGAAGACGACCGCGATAATGGTCAACTGCACAACTTCGATGCCGACGTTGAACACCAACAACGACCACAGCAGGGTCCACGACCACGCCTCGTCGATGCCCAGTGCGCCGGCGAAGCCCAGGCCGTGCACGAGACCGAAGCAGAACACCACGCCGAGGCGGATCCAACCGGCCCGGTCCAGGCTCAGGTGCCCGTGCCCGGGCGTCTCCAGGTCGGCCGCGTGGGTGCCCCGCCGCCAGATCCCCCACAGGTGCCAACCCGCGACGACGGCGATCGACAACGCGATCACCGGCTCCACGATCGACGCCGGCACCTCGACCAGGCCGAGCGCGGCGAGCATGAACGTCACCGAGTGCGCCAGAGTGAAGCTGGTGGCCGCGAGCACGATCTCGCGAAGCCGCCGCGACCCGGCGATGAGCGCCAACAGGAACAGAATGTGGTCGATCCCGGACAGCAGATGCTCGGCACCCAGCAGGAAGAACTCCCCGAACCGGTCGTACCACGCCTGACCGGTGGAGAAGGAGGGGTGGGCCGCGTCGAGCGCCGCGCTGCCCGTACGGCCGTCGATCTCATAGGTGACGATCGTCTTGGTGCCCTTGACGTAACCCTCGCCGTCCGGGAAGAGGTCGCTGCGGACCTCGTGCTCGTCGACCCGCTGGGCGCAGGTCCAGTCCAGCAGCAGATCGGCGTACGGCACGCCCTCGCGCTCGCCGATCGTCGCGTCGCCCACCTGGGTCGGCTGACACGCCGTGCTCCCCGAGGTGACCGCGAAACGGTCGGAGACATACCCGAGGACCGTCGACGCGTGGCCCTTCAGGGCTGCGGCCTGGGCACCGGAGTCACCCGCCTCGAACGCGGCGGTTCCCGCCTGGAAGAGCGGATCGTCGCCACCGGAATCGGCGGCGGACACGACGAGGAGGTCGTATTCGAGTTCGACTGCTGTTCGAATGTGACCCTCGTCTCCCGCCGTGATTTTTGCGTACACAGTCGACGAGAAACCGTGCGCGGACGCCGCTTGGGCGCCCAAAAACGGGATCACCGCTGCGGCAATCCCGACAGCGGTGACGATAACGGTGCGGCGGACGCGGCCCAACATGCGACTCCCTCGGTTGGCCAGTGCACGTTGCATGCCGTGGGTGAACTCCAACCCGCGCGCCGACGAACCACCGGAAAACAAATCCTCGAAGGGGCACCCGCAGATTGCCGTCGGCCGGAATTGCGATAGGAATACGAGAAAGTACGCGCACCCCCGCCACCATCCGGAGGACGATCACCTTGCGCCCCCCGCTTCGGGCCGTTGCCCTGTTGGCCGCGACCGCCGCGCTGGTCGCCGCCTGCAGTTCCGGCGACGACTGGTCCCAGCCACGTCCGGCGCCCAGCGCCGTCGGCACACTCGGCCCCGGGTTCCTCGACCCCTCCACGAGGCCCGCTCCGGAGGCGACCATCACCCCGCAGCCGGGCTCCTGGGACGGCGTCCACCCGCCGAAGGACTACCGGGTGGTGCTGTTGACCGCCGGCGACGACGCCCCGACCAGGACCCTCGTGACTGCCGTCAAGGAGTGGGCCGACGACGAGCACGTCGACCTCCGGACGATCGTCGTCGGCAACGCGCACGACGCCGTTCCCAGCATCGCCAAGGCCATGGAGATGGGCCCGGATCTCATCGTCAGCGCGGGCAACGACCTCATCGACCCCCTCGCGCTGGTCACCCCGAGCCACCTGGACGAGAAGTTCCTGGTGGTGGGCGCGGAACTGGCCGAGCCCACGCACAACGTCACGGCCGTCGACTGGGACGGCGCGTCGTTCCGTGGCGAAGGACTCGGGGCGTCGTCGACGTACGACCCGGCCTCGTTCACCGGAGCGAGGTGCGCCGCCGCCGTCCGGGCGGGCGTGGCCGCCGTCCTCAACGACCTGACCGGGATCGTCGTCTGGCTCTGAACGGGCTGCAAACGGGGCGGATTCTTTGATCGGGAATGGTTAGAGTGCGGGCCAACACCCCCCTCACCGGAGATCACATGACTCGCATAACCGCTCGATGGTCACGGTTCGCCACGGCGACAGCGTTGCTGGCAACGGCCGGCCTCTTCAGTGCCTCGCCGGCGGCAACTGCCGCCGAGGCGCTGCCCGACCTCTTCGTCTCCTTCGACCGTGAGCCCGTTGCCGAGGTCGACAACAGCGGCACGAGCATCGGCATGTACGTCTACAACTATGGCGAGGCCCTCGCCACGGGAGTAACCGTCACGCTGGACCTGAGCAAGCTCTCCGACGCGGTCACCGCGTCCGTGCCGGATTGGAACGACGACTGCAAGCTCGCCGACAAGAAGGTCGTCTGCACCGTCGGGGCGATCGACGCCGGCCAGATCACGAACCTGTATCCCCTGTCGCTCGCCAGCCGTAAGGGCGCCGCCACCGGTGACGCCGGGTCGGTCACCGTCACCATCGACGGCGCCGAGGACGACATGGCGCCGGGTAACGACACCACCTCGTTCCCGGTCACCGTGATCGCGTCCGGCCCCGACCTGGTCGCCGCCGCGCAGGACCTGAACGACGAGAAGACCCCGGTGGGCCCGGGTGACACCGTTCCGCTCTACTCGGGCGTCGGGAACGAGGGCGACACCGCCGCCACCAACTTCACGGTGGGGGTCAGCCTCCCCACCGGTGCCACGTTCGCCGAGCGGTACAGCGACTGCACCTACACCGACTACTACCCGAACGACATCGGCAAGCCCTACGTGTACGGCCCCAGCGAGGTCAGCTGCGTCGTGCCGCTCACCCTCGAACCCGGCGACGGGCTGCTGCTCTTCGACGACGAGACCGGCGAGTCGCTCTTCAACATCAACTTCGGACGCAACCTGTCCGGCCCCGACCAGACATGGGGCTTGGTCAACGTCGCCCTCGCCGGGCAGGAACGCGCGGCGAAGAACAGCGCCCGCACCAAGGGCACCGGACCGTCGTTCGCCGCCACCGTCCGCAAGCTCCAGGCGAAGGGAGCGAAGGCCGACCTCGCGAGGCAGCGCGCGGAGCAGCGCGAGCTCGACGAGTCGAACAACTACGCCTCGTTCGCGTTCTGGAGCAAGAAGAACACCCTGGACGTCTCGGTCACCGCGCCGGCCGTCAAGGGCGCCGTCGGCAAGACCGTCACCGTCCCGTACGAGGTCGTCAACAACGGTCCCTCTGACGGCGGCGGTCCTTCGGTAATCATCACCGCGCCGACCGGCACGGTTCTGCTGCCCTCCGACTGGTGCTACACCGACGGCACCGAGTACGAGCAGCTGCCGGAGTCGACCAAGCTCCGGTGCAACTTCGAAAGCGAGTTCCCGGCCACCGCCTCTGGCTGGGGTCGTATCAAGTCGAGCGTCCAGGTGAAGATCAAGTCGACTCCGGGCACCGACGGCACGATCGTTGCCCGCAGCGTCACCGCGGCCGCCGAGTCCAAGCCGGAGAACAACACCGCTCAGATCGTCATCACCACCGGTGAGGGCGGCACCGGCGACGGCGACAACGGCGGCTCCGGCGGCGGGCTGCCCGTCACCGGCGCCCCGGCGGCCATGCTCGCCGGCGGCGGTGCGGCAGTGCTCGCCCTCGGTGCGGTGCTGCTGGTGATGTTCCGCCGTCGCCGCCTGGTGCTCCAGGTTCCGCGCGACTGAACAAACACCAGCGCGACTGGGCAGACACCAGCGCGACTGGGCAGACAACAGGTAATGCCGCAGGGGTGGGCCGCAACCGGCCCACCCCTGCGGTGTCGTCAGGCGGTGCGGAAGCGGCCTACCTCGGCCCGCGGTCCTCGAACTCGTACGTGGTGGTCAGGCCCTCGGGCAGGTCCGGGACCAGAGCGTTGGTGCCGTCGACCACCTGGACGTAGCGCCTGCCCTGGAAGATCGAGTAGCTCCCGTCGGCGACCTGGTCGATCCGGAAGAGCTGCGTCGAGGCCGCCGCGTCGCACGCCCGGCCGCGTATGCTCCCCGGCGCGGCGTCGTGCACGACTGTCATGCAGACCTCACCGCCGCCGGACGGTACGGCCAGCACGATGCGGTACCTGTCCCCCTGCGGGCGGAGCACCCACCGAACCGCGTCGTCGAGGCCCGGCTCACTGATGGCCCGCACCTGGTCGGTGCCAGCGCTGATCGCCAACGCGGCGCCCTTCATGCCCGGCACCACGATGCGGACCTGACGCTCGCCGGCGAGGATCTCCTGTGGTCCGGCCGAGGCGGTAGCGGACGGAACGACGGACGGTGGGGGCTGACCCGCCGGACCACCAACGGGCGGCTCGACGTCGGTGCGCGCCCGCACGAGGGCGGTGCCAGCGGCGACAGCCACGATGGCCAGGCCCACGGTGCCGACGGTTGCCCGGCGTCGCCGGCGTTGGTCGCCGCGCCGGCGCAACGTCCGGGCCTCCGGCAGCGTGGCGACTCGCCGGACCTCGTCGGCGATCGCCGCGAGATCGTCGCGCGGATCAGCCATGGGAGGTCTCCTCCTGGTGCTCGTCGGCCAGCAGCCCGGCCATCGCTCTCCTCCCCCGGGCGAGGTACGTCTTGACCGTCCCGACCGGTGCCTGCATCTCCGCTGCCACCTCCGCGACGGTGAGGTCGTTGAGGTGGTGCAGCACGACGGCCCGGCGCTCCTTGGCGCCCAACCGCTGGAGTGCCTGCAACAGCGCGACGTGGTCCTCACTCAGACCCGGCACACCCTGGTCGACGGCAGCCCGACGGTGGGCGCGTATCCGGTTGAACGCCTTGCGCCAACTGCTCACCGCGATCCGTGCGGCCACCCGGCGGACCCAGGCCTCCGGGCTGTCCGTCTCCCGGACCGTCCGCCAGCGCTGCCAGGCTCGCATGAACGCCTCCGCGACGGCGTCCTCCGCCTCGGCGCGGTTGCCGGTCAGCGCGTACACGTGACCGACCACCCGACCCGCACAGGCCGCGTAGAGGGCGTCGAACTCCTCGGCGTCACGCATCCGACCGGTGCCCTCCCGCGCCTCGTCCCCTGGTCACCGCCCGCATGCAACCCGCCGGGGTGAGCCGGCCCGAGCAGCGCGGGCGAGTTTGTGATCACGATCACACCGCAGTGATCAACCTGACGACCCGGCCAGGCGTCATCGTGCCGCCCCGGGAGAGGCCCGTGGCGGAGAGGACGATGTGCGACGACGGCAACGACGCGCCCTGACAGCCGGCGTACTCGCGACCGTGCTGGTCACGGCGGGCCTGACGGCCCAACCGGCGAGCGCGCGGGAGCAGCCGACCACTGCGGTCGCCGGCACTCCCGGCACGTTCACCCTGATCACCGGCGACCGGGTTTCGCTGGACGCGACAGGCCACCCGGAGATCCAGCGGGGACCTGGGCGGGCCGGCATGCGTTTCGTGAACAGCAGGGAGGACGGCCACCAGTACGTCGTCCCGGTCGACGCGATGCCACTGCTGCGTGACGGCCGGCTCGACCGGCGACTGTTCGACCTCACCGCGCTCGGCGAGTTCGGCTACGACGACCGGGCGGCCGAGTTGCCGCTGCTCGTCGCGTACCCCGAGAACAGGCCGGCGCAGGCGCGGACCGCGACCGCCGAGGGTGACGGGCGGGTGCGGGCCGACCTGCCGGCCGCGCACGCGCTGGCGGTCCGGGCGGACCGCGACGACCGGGTCACGCTCTGGACCTCGCTCACCCGCGGTACGACGTCGGCGCGCACCCTCGCCACCGGGGTCACGCACATCTGGCTGGACGGCAAGCGCAAGGTCTCCCTCGATCGCAGCGTGCCGCAGATCGGCGCGCCGACGGCCTGGCAGGCAGGATTCGACGGGACCGGGGTCACCGTCGGCGTGCTGGACACCGGGATCGACGCCGACCACCCCGACTTCGCCGGGCACCTCACCGAGGTCCGGGACTTCACCGGCGGCAACGACCCGAGCGACGCGGTCGGCCACGGCACCCACGTGGCCTCGACGATCGTCGGCAGTGGCGCCGCGTCCGGCGGCCGGTACCGAGGTGTGGCACCGGGAGCGAAGCTGCTGGTCGGCAAGGTCTGCGCCACCACCGAATGCCAGGACTCCGACATCATCACCGGCATGCAGTGGCTCGCGCCGCAGGCACGGGTGGTCAACCTGAGCGTGGGCGGCACCGACGCACCCGGTCTCGACCCGTTGGAGACCGCCGTCCAGGAGCTGAGCCAGCGTCACGGCACCCTCTTCGTGGTGGCGGCCGGTAACGAGGGCAAGCCGAAGTCGGTCTCCTCGCCGGCCTCCGCCGACGACGCCCTCGCCGTCGCCGCCGTCGACGCCGACGACCAGCGGGCCTACTTCTCCAGCCGAGGGCCGCGCGTCGGCGACAGCCACATCAAGCCCGAGATCAGCGCGCCCGGCGTCGACATCGTGGCCGCCGCCCCCGGCGGCGACTACGCCACCATGTCGGGTACGTCGATGGCGACCCCGCACGTGGCCGGCACCGCCGCCATCCTCTCCGGGCAGCACCCGGACTGGACCGGCCCACAGCTCAAGGCCGCCCTCATGGGCTCGGCCAAGCCAACCGGCGAGGACACCGTCTACGAGCAGGGCGCCGGCCGGGTCGACATCGCCCGGGCTGTCGCCCAGCCGGTCGCCGCCGACGTCGCCGCCATCGACTTCCCGGTCCAACGCTGGCCGCACGCCGACGACACCCCGCTCACCCAGGTCGTCGGCTACCGCAACACGGGAAGCGCCCCGGTCACCCTGACCCTGGCCGTCGCTCCCGCTCCGGCCGGCATGCTCACCGTCAGCCCGGCAACCCTCGTGGTGCCGGCCGGCGGCCACGCCGAGGCGACGATCACCGTGGACACCCGGGTGGACGCCCCGGACGGCGTCTACCAGGGGGCGCTGACCGCGACCGGTGCCGGCGACCTGCGGGTACGCACTCCCTTCGTGCTCAACCGCGAGATCGAGAGCTACGACGTACGACTCGACCACACCGGTCGGAACGGCAAGCCCGCCACTGAGTACACGACGGTGGCGGCGAACCTGGCCACCGGAGAGTTCAGCACCCTCGCCGCGGCCCCGGGTGGCGGCACCCTGCGGCTGCCCAAGGGTCGCTACGCGCTGTACAGCACCATCCACGAGGGCACCGTCTCGACCATGCTCGTCCAGCCGGTGCTGGACGTCCGTGGCCCGGTCACCGAGGCGGTCGACGCCCGCAGCGCCAAGCCGGTGGCGGTCACCGTGCCCGAGCGCGACGCCGCAGCCACCTCAATCAACGTGAGCGCCAACTGGGACGACGGCTTCCGCTATCCGGGCGTGCAACTCAGCGGGGCGTCCTTCGCGGACGTCTTCTTCGGCCGGATCGGACCGGCCGTCACCGCACCCGAGTTCACCGCCACACTGGGTGTCGGGCTCGCCCGGCCGGGCCGGGACGGCACCTTCCGCAACAGCCCCTACACCTACGACCTGGCGTACGTCAGCAAGGGCGTCATGTTCACCGGCCTCGCCCGGAAGTTGTCACCGAAGAACCTCGCCACCGTCCGGACGACCTACCGCAGCCAGTCCACGACGACGACGGCCACCCGGTTCCACCGCGCCTCGGCACCCGGCGGCTCCGGCCCGATCGGTTCGAGCACCTCCATCGACCTGCCGTTCCACGGCACCGAGTACTACAACACCGACGGCGGCATCATCTGGACGGCCACCCTCGTCGAGGGGGACAACAGCACCACCCAGGAGTCGACCTTCACGGCGGGCAGGTCGTACACCCAGATCTGGAACGCGGCGCCCTTCGGCCCCACCGTGGCCCAGGCCCCGGCCCTCGCACCCCTGGGGTACGCCGGCCGCGACGGTGACACCATCTCGGTCGCTGCGCTGCCCCTGTTCGGCGACGCCGTGGGCCGCCCGGCGAGCCGCGACGACCTGCCGATACAGATCCGCCTGCTGCGCGACGGCAAGGAGATCGGCACCTCGGACAGCCCCTGGGCGGAGTTCGCGGTACCCGCCGCCAGGGCCGCCTACCGCCTGGAGGCCACCATCACCCGGGGTGCCCCGGACACCCTGTCGACGTCGGTCTCGGTGGCCTGGACCTTCACCTCGGCGTACACGGCGTCGCCACAGCGGCTGCCACTGACGACGGTCCGGCCGATGCCCGTGCTCGACGACACCAACACGGCCCGGGCGGGCCGGATCATGACGATTCCGGTGACGCTGGACCGGCAGGCCGACTCGACGGCGGCGGCCAACCGCTCGCTCACGGTGTCCGCGTCGTTCGACGACGGCCGCACGTGGGTCGCGTTGCCGGTGCTCCGGAACGTCGCCCTGATCACCCACCCGCGCCGGCCCGGATTCGTCGCACTGCGACTGACCGCCACCGACACGGCCGGCAACACGGTCACCCAGACGATCAAGCGGGCCTACCGGATCGCCTGACGGCGGCCGGGTCCGGGGCGGTGGCCGCGTCAGCCGCCGCCCCGGACCGACCCCCGACACCGCGCACCGGTGACCGAGGACACGGTGCGCGGATCCGTCCGGCAGGGTGAAATCAGATGCGTGAGCAGAGCAAACACCACGAGTGAGGATGGGACGCGCGCTCTGCCCAACCGCCATCCGGCTTCCACCGACGGTGACGACGCCCCCCTGCCGGACGAACCGGTGCGCGAGACCGGAGCGCACCGGCAACGCTGGGCGGTGGAGACGATGGCCGTCGCACCCGACGACCGGGTGTTGGAGATCGGCTGCGGTCGAGGAGCAGCCGTCTCCCTGGTCGCCGACCAACTCCGGACCGGCCGGATCATCGCCGTCGATCGCTCGGCGACGATGGTGCGACTCGCCGTCGAACGGAACACGAGCCACATCGACGCCGGCAGGGCCGAGATCCGATGTGCCGGCTTCGAGTCTGCCGACCTCTCCGCCCACCGCTTCACCAAGATTTTCGCGGTCAACGTCAGCCTCTTCTGGTTGGGCGACGCGACCCAGGACGTCAACCGGGTACGAAGCCTGCTCGCGCCCGGTGGGCGGTTCTACGTCTTCGGCGAGCGGCCCAGCGCCGCACACGCCACCGCGAATCTCACCGCTACCGAACTGCTGCTCCGAGCCCACGGCTTCGCCACAACCAGGGCGAGCGTCGTTCGCGGCAAGGGCCGCGTGCTCACCTGCGTCAGCGGCACACCGAGCGATTAGGCCCTGCTCCACAAGGGCGGTCGAGCCGAGGCGGAGGCCGGGCGGCGATCCGGCAAGGCGCGGTTTCGTCCGCATTGACTGCCGCCATTTCTGCGACGCGACCGGGCAGGCGCCAATGTGATCTATCGTCCCTGGTGCATGCCCCATCCGGGTTGCGGAGGTGTCGTAGCATTGACCGCGAACGTTATTCATCCCGGCTCGGGGAGGGAGCGGCATGAAGTTCGACATGGGGGCGCAGACTCTCGGCAGCCTCACGAAGCAGACCCAGGGGTCATCAGATGATCTCGGGAGCCTGATCAAGCAGTTGATTGCCGCCGCCGAGCCGTTGCAGGGCAACTTCAACGGTGCGGGTCGGGTGGCTTTCGACTCGTTCAAGGCCAACGCCGATTCGATCACCGCCGCGTTGAATTCGGCGTTGGGCGCGATTCTCGGCGGTCAGAGCGGAATGGATTCCGCGTTCGGTCAGGGTGACACCGAGATGGCCGACAACGCGTCGTCGGCGGCGGGGACCGCCAACTTCGACGCCGCCAGGTTCTCGAGCAGCCGCTGATCCCGGGGGAGTGGGCAGGTTATGAGCACGGACCGACGCAGTTTTGACGTGAGCACCTCGCAGCAGGTTCAGGGTGACCTCGCCGGGATCATCGCCCGGCTGGAGGCGGTGATCTCGCAGCGCAGCGCCGACGTCTCGGCGGCGATGGCGGACTTCCAGGCCGACGGTGTCTCGGAGGAGTACCGGACGGTCGAGGATCGGTGGAACCGCGCCGCGACCGAGGTGCGCACGATCATCGATCTGGTCAAGACCACCATGGTGAAGAACGACGACACGGCGACGACCACGTTGGCCAAGGCGCGCACGGCGGTGCAGTCCATCGGCTGAGCCGGGCTTCTACTTACCAGTGTTGACGAGGGAGCACTAGCGTGAGCGCCTGGGATATCTCCCCCGGTGGAGTGCGTGACGTCCTGAATCGCACGCATGCCGCAGCTGCCCCGTTCGAGGGGCAGATGAAGAGCTTCAATTCGGCGCTGGAGGGTTCTGCCGTCCAGTCGAGTTCGGAGATCGTCGGGCAGGCGCTTCAGGGCTTCGTGGAGTCGATCCGTAAGGACCTTGAGTTCGTGTTCACTCGCACGGGGGCGTGTATGAATGCGGCGGCACAGGCGACGAACGCCTATGTCCAGGGTGACCTGGACATGGCAGCAAACGCGCAGCGCAGCGCCTCGGCGGCCCCCGACCCGTCGACCACGATGCCGGGCCCGGGCCGTCAGGCGGTGCCACGATGATCAATCCGGGTGAGATTCCGCAGATCCCGGGCAACATGGAGTTGTTGGCCACCCACGCACAAACGATCAAGACGACCGGCGTCGACTTCGCCAACACCGGCCAGGCGGTCGACACCACCTGGCAGGGGCTGGCTGCGGTCTACAAGGCGCCGGAGGCGGCACAGTTGTTCGCCGCCTCCGGCCCCATCCGCACCGTGTCAGCGTCGGTCGGCGAGGACGTCCAGGCCGTCGGCACCGCCCTGGCCACGTACGCCAGCGAGGTCAAGGAGATCAAGGCCCAGCTCGCCGCACTCAAGGGTCAAGCCGAACAGTTCGTCGCCTCCACCAACGGCGACGAGGACTGGCGCGAGGACGAAGGCAAGGTCGACAAGCACAACGGGTTGATCTCCGCGGTCAACACGCAGGTCGCCGCCTTCTTCGAAGCGCAACGCAAGTGCGCCAACACCATCAACGCCCTCTACGGTGGCCGCCAGTACCGGGCCGACAACGCCGACGGCACAGTCGAAGACGGCGAGTACGGCTTCGACGCCAACACCCTGAACGCCGCGGCGGGTGAGGACGGGGCGCTGCCCTGGGGCAGCACCGAGGAACACGACCGGGGCTTCCTCGGTGACGTCGGCGCGTTCTTCGGTGGCATCGGCGAGGGCTTCGTCACCATGCTCGGAGACCTCGGTGCGCTGATCGGCCGCGACCCCACCACCGGCGAGTGGAGCTGGGGCACCGCCGGTCAGTCCTGGCTGGGTCTCGGCAAGTTCGTGTGGGCGGTCTCCATCTACATCAACCCGGTCACCATCGTGATCGACCAGACCGTCGGCATGCCGTTCATGGAGAAACGCGAAGCCGGCAACCTCCTGCTCAACGCGGGTAAGACCATCATCGCCTACGACATGTGGGGTGAGGACAAGTCGAGGGCCGGTGGCCTCGCCGTATTCAACGTCGTCTCCGCCGTGGTCGGCACCAAGGGCGCCGCCTCCGGTCTGCGCGGCGCGGGCGCTGCCGTCAACAGCATCCGGGGCAGCGCGACCGCCGCCCGCATCAGCGCCGGACTGGTCCGCGCCGGCAACTGGCTCGACAACCTCCCCACCGTGGGTGAGGTCGCCATCAACTTCGCCAAGAAGTTCGACATCCAGATTCCGCAGCTCGGGCTGGTGCCCGCGATCGCGGGCGACGTACCCACCACCCGCGGCTTCGACGTCGAGATGCCGAACGAGCGCGGCGGCAATCAGATGAACATGGACGGCGGCAACGGCCCCGGAGGCAACAACCCCGGCCCCGGCACCAACGTCCCGGGGGACACCCCACCCGTCAGGAACGTTCCGGACGACAACCCGCCAGCGACGAACCTGCCGGACGACAACACGCCTTCCGGGAATGTCCCGGACAACAACACGCCGCCGGGCAACGTCCCGAACGACACCACCCCGGGCAACGTCCCGAACGACACCCCCGGCAACACCCCGGGTGGGAACGTGCCGGAGGGCAACACGCCCTCTGGCAATGCGCCGGACAACAACACGCCGCCGGGCAACCTGCCGGACGACAGCACTCCCGGCAACACGCCGGGCGACACCACCCCTGGCAACACGCCGGGCGACACCACCCCGGGCGACACCACCCCTGGCAACACGCCGGGCGACACCACCCCGGGCGACACCACCCCCGGCAACACCCCGGGCGGGAACGTGCCCGAGGGCAACACACCCGATGCGAACGGGCCGGACGGAGTCAACCCAGATCGGGGCCGGGACCTCACCCCGAACGAGCAGCAGCGATTGCTCGACCAGGCCGATCGGCTCGGTCCTGCGGCGAGAGCACAGGTGGAGAACCTGCTCGCCCGCACCGACCTGCCGGACGGCATGGCCAACCAGGCCGCCCGCGACTTCATGGACCTTCAGGACTCCGGGCGGCTGGCGGGCGGTGTCGACAGGCAGGCGGACATCTTCCGGGACATGCTCGACAACCTGAACGGTGACCGCTCCGCCTTCGATGGCGCGGCGACGGAGTTGCGCGCCGCCAACGAGGTGCTCCAGAGCGGGGATCTGGCACCGGGCAGCAAGATCGGTCTGAACGTCGTCGCCGGCGAACGGGTCAACCTCGGCAACGGTACGGTCGTCGACACCGGCCGCATCCCCGAAGCCGATCTGGTCTACCAGACCGCCGACGGCAACGTGCACGTGGTCGAGGTCAAGGCCAACGCCCAGACCGTCGCGAACAAGTTCCGATCGGACCCCGCCCAGTTGGAGCGCATGCTCGACTGGCGTGACGGTGCGCCAGGACGGGAGGTGAGCATCCGGGTCGGCACCGACGACGGTTGGACAGGGCTCTTCAGCCGCACCGGCAACGACCCGCCGCAGATGGCGATCGAACGGCTCGCCGCCCAGAACGTACCGATCACGTTCGGCGGGCGTACCTTGTCGGGGGAGCAGTTGACCGCACTGCACCAGGCCGTGGAGCGGGCCGCGGTCGATCCGGCACATCCGATGCGCAAGCCCGGTGCCTGGTTCGCCGAGCACCTGCCGAACCTCGACGCGGCGCGTGACTTCCTCAGGCCCTACGGAGTTGATTTCCTGTGACCGGTCCCTGGGTTGCCCCCGAGTTGCTGGCCGCTCTGCCAGTTCCATGGCGGTTGGCGGATCCCGTCGAGCGTGGCAGGGCGACGCGCGAGCTGCCGCCCGACCCGCAGCAGCGGGCTGAGGCCGTACGGGCGTTGGAGTTGTGTCTCGCCTACCTGGTGGACGTCAAGGACCGATACGGCGACGAGACCGACTGGGGTCTTCCCCGGGCGTTCTTCGACGACTACTGGTTCATCCTGTACGCGAGGCTCAAGCAGTCGATGCCGACCCTCGCCGACGTCACGCCCGAGAAGGTCCGTGACTGGGCTGAGGCGTACCTGGACGCGGAGGACGTCTTCGACGCGACCTGGACAACACCGCCGGACGAGGTCGTCGACCGCGTCGGTCGGTCCTGGGCCTTCTTCATCCTCCAGGGGGCGACCGAGAGCCTGGTCCGGTGGCTCCGCCAGGTCGGGCCCGAACACCTGGACGAGTCGGAACGAGCCCGGGTGGTCGACCTGCTGAAGGAGGCGACTCCTCGTCTGCAGTGGCGCCTGACGATCATCACCATTCCGACGATCCTCGATCTCGGCGGCCCCGACGAGAAGGGCTACTTCGATCGCCTGGCCAACGAGCCGGGCCTGCACGAGAAGACCCGTGCCGAGGCGGAGAGTGTCAGCTCGTTCATCGACCGCGCACCCGAACCGATCTAGTCGGGGAACAGCGCGCCGTCGGGGTCGGCGGGCTGCTTCCCGGGATCGAGCACCGCATCGTCATGGGCCCTGATCATCCCGGAGCAAGCACTGTGCGAGTCGAGTACGACGAGGTCGAGACCGAAACCGACCTTCGGGTGACCTACCAGGGCGAGCTGTTCACCGGCGAGGTCGTCGAGCGCTCGCCGCAGGGTCAGATCATCGCCGTGACGACCTACTTCAAAGGTATTGAGGACGGTCCGTCCGCCGAGTGGTATCCGAGCGGCGAGCGCAGGGCCGAGGGCAGCGCGCGCTACGGTACGGCTGTCGGCGTCCATGAGGAGTGGCACCGCAACGGCAACCCTGCCAACCGGGTGCAGTTCGACGACCAGGGCAGGATGCTGAACTGCCAGCGCTGGGCCGAGGACGGCACGCCGATCGAAAGCTACGTCGCGCAGGGTTGAACGCCCGGTGCCGAGCGGCAGGGGTCACTGCCGCCCGGCGAACCGATCTAGTCGGTCAGCCGGCGCCCTGGCCGGCGGTGCTCAGGCCGTACCTGCGCAACACGGCGGTGAGGTTCTCGTACGGGGCGCCCGGCCCTCTGTCGACCCTGTACCACCACGCGCGGCGCGCGCCCCGGCCGAGCGCCCGGCCCGGAACCACCTCCGGCTCGGAGTCGAGCGCCTGTTCCTGGCGGCCCACCAGGATGCCCAACGGCAGTGCGGGCAGGCTCGGCGTGCTGGACCGCAGCCCGCCGGATCGGCCCGGGTGCACGGTCACGATCATGCTGCGCACCGTTGTCGCCAACGTCTCGGCGAGCGCCTCGACCGTCTCCTCGTCGACCTCCGAGAGCGGAGGGCCGGCGAGTCTGAGCTGTTCGCGGACGCCGACGTCGACCCGCTCGACAGTCAGGACCCCGAGCAGCGCCGAACGTCGCTCCCCGCCGACGATCGCCACGCTGGATGGTGCCGGTGCCCGCGTACGGCAGAACGTGGTGAGCTCGCGGCGCGACCACCGCTCGGTGACCGGCTCGGCGACGCCCCACCCGACCGGATCGTTGCCGGTGAGGGCGCGTACGGCGGCCTCGGTGCTGGCGCCGAGGTCCAGGGCCTCGGTGGCCGGGTGCAGCGTGACGATCTGGATCTCCAGACCGCCGGACCAGGGTACGGCGGTCGGCAGCGGACCACCGGTGGACGACCCGTTGGACGCCGAGAAGAGTCGGCCGTCCCAGTGCAGGGGCAACCCGGTGAGCCCGTCGCGGTACTGGTCGCCGGCGCGCACCACCCACTGCCCCTGTGCCTGCGCCAGCATCACTTCGAGCGGGTACGTGATCGAGCCGTCGGCCGGTGTGACGAGTTGGAGCAGCAACCCGTTGCGGACCGCGTCGACGGCCGCTTCGGCGAGCCACGGCGAGAGGCCGACCACCGCACGGTTCTGGTGCAGGACGACGGCTCGGTCGGTGATCGTGTCGGTCACGCCGGTCATCGGTCCACCCATGTCAGTCCTCCCGTTGTCGATACCAGTGCTGTGGTGAAGCGGCGGGCCACGTCGGCGGCCCGCGGGTCACCGCCCGGTGCCCGGCTCTCCACCCACCAGACCCTGTCGCCGAAGGAGTCGTCGAGCGTGACACCGAGCAACCGTTCCGCCTCCCCGTGCACCTGCACCAGGCGCGCGGTCTCGACGGTCAGCAACAACCGACCGTCGGCACTGTCGAACAACTGCACCAAACCGGCAGAGTCGACGGTGTCCATCTTGAGGTCGGAACCGGCAGTGACCAGGGCGCCGATCATCGTGGCGGCGTCGGGCTCGGAGCGGCACAGGGCCACCGTGTCGTACGTCATCAGTGCTCCTTGGTCTCGCCGAGGTATGCGGTCTGCGTCATGCGTGGGGGGTGGCCTGGGCGGATGAGCTGCCCGCGCCCCACCGGCAGGACCGTCGGCCGGACCCCGGTGAACAGTTGCCCCTCCGTGCGGTCACCGGACATGAGCAGGCTCAGACAACCGGCCTCGCGCACGGCCAGCGGGAACGGCTCGAACAGGCCGCGCGAGGCGCCGGCCACCCGACGTGTCATCACGACGTGCAGCCCGGTGTCGCGCGCGGCCGCCACATAGGGGACGAACGCGCCGAGCGGTTGGCTGGCCGACGCGGCGAGGATGTCGTAGTCGTCGATGAGCAGCACGATCCGCGACCGCGCCGAATCGGAGGGCTGCCTCTTCGCGAGTTCCTCGCACACCGCTGCCGACAGCTGCTGGGCGAGCGTCGCGTTGGTGGCGTAGCCGCCGCAGTAGGCGTCCGGCACCACGTCGGCCAGCCCTCGACGGGGATCGAACACGGCGAACACCAGGTCGTCGGGTGAGTACTGCCCCATCAACTCCTCGGCCACGAGCCGCAACAGGTTCGTCTTACCGGTACGGGGATCGCCGAGGACGAAGAAGTGCTGGTCCTGACCGAAGAGGTCGAGCACGGCGGGGGTGAAGTCGCTCTCGAACCGGCCGAAGGGCACCACCCCGTGCCCGGCGGGCGTGTCGGCGAGGTCGGCCAGCGGGAGCACCGCCGGGAGCACCCGCACGGGTGGCGGCAGTGGCCCCGACCACGATCCCCGTACCGATTCGGCCGCTGCTACCAGGCCGGCGTTGGCTGGATCCGGCTGGCCGTCGAGGCGCGGTAGAGCGATCTGGGCGAACAGCTTGCCGCTGGTCAGCGCCCGACCAGCCTGGTCCGACGGGATGCCCCGGGCCAGCCTGCCGTCGATGCTGGACTCGGCGGGCTCGGTGAGCCGCAGCTCGATGCGGTTGGCGAAGGCAACCTGCTGGGCGGCGCGAACCTCGTTCCACCGCCGGGCGGTGCCGACCACGTGGATGCCGTAGCGGCCGCCTCGGGCGAGCAGGTCGTGCACCTTGGGTTCGAGGCTCTCGAACTCGGTGTTGAGCTGGCCGTACCCGTCGATCAGCAGCACCACGTCGACACAGCCGACCTCCGCGCGTACGTGTTCGTCGGCGGCCCGGAGGTCGTCGATGGTGTCGAACTGGTGCTGGGTGTAGATCCGTTGGCGTTGCGCGAGCATGGCGTGCACCTCGTCGACGGTGCGGCGGATGCGCTCCCGGTCCTCGCGGCTGGCGACGCCGCCGACGTGGGGCAACCCGACCAGGCCCGCCAGCCCGTTGCCCAGCAGGTCGATGCCGTAGATGCCGACGTCGGTCGGACGGTGGGTGGTGGCCAGCCCCAGCGCCAGGGTGCGCAGCGCTGTCGTCTTGCCGGTGCCGGGGCCACCGAGCACGAGTGCGTTGCCACCGCTGCTGCCCAGGTCGACCAGCCAGGGACCCTGCCACTGACGGGCCGGGTCGTCGAGGCGTCCGAGTGGTACCCGCAGGCCGGTCCCGGACTGCCCGGCGATGTCCAGCCGGAGCCCTTCGGGGGTGCTGCGGATCCCGTCGGCCACCTGGTCGAGGGTGAGGGCGGGCGGCAACGGCGGCAGCCAGATCGCCTGGACGCGCTGGTCGCTCGTGGCCATCTGCTCGACCACCGTCGAGAGCAACGTCGGGCCGGTGGTGCGTCTGGTCGCCTTCGGCTCCTCGGGGACGTCGTCGTCGGTGTCCCGGCGGACGGTGCCGAACACCGGCATCGGCTTCGCCATCGGGCCGACGATCGGGGCGAGTTCGGCGTCGGCGCCGTCGGTGAGCGGGCCGGACACGTAGGCGGCTTTGAACCGCTGGTAGATCGAGACGTCGACCTTCAGGTACCCGTTCCCGGGCAGGGGCGGCAGCTGGAACGCGTCGACGGTGTCGAGGACGGTGCGCGACTCCATCTCGGTGAGGGTGCGCAACCCGAGACGGTAGGCCAGGTAGTTTTCCAGGCCGCGCATCTTGCCCTGTTCGACCCGCTGGCTCGACAGCAGCAGGTGCACCCCGATGGACCGGCCGATCCGCCCGATCCGGAGGAACAGGTCGATGAACTCCGACTTCGCGGCGAGCAGCTCGCCGAACTCGTCGATGAGCACGAGCAGGTGCGGCAGCGGGGGCAGGGTGCTGCGCTCGCCCTGCACCGCGCGCAGCAGGTGGTACTCGACGATGTCGGTGACCTTGCCCGCGTCGGCGAGCAACTGCTGGCGGCGCTGCACCTCACCGTCGAGGCTCGTGTACATCCGTTCCACCAGCGCGGCGTCGGCGACGAGGTTGGTGATCAGGCCGGAGACGTGCGGCATCTCCGCGAACGGTGCGAACGTCGCCCCACCCTTGTAGTCGACGAGCACCATCGCCAACCGTTCGGGCGGGTGGCTCGCCGCCAGGGCGAGGACGAGCGTCCGCAGCAACTCGCTCTTGCCCGACCCGGTGGCGCCGACGCACAGCCCGTGCGGGCCCATGCCGAGCTGCGCGGATTCCTTCAGGTCGAGCAACACCGGGCGTCCCACCGGGTCGACACCGATCGGTACGCGCAGGAAGTCCCGCTCGCCCCTGGGCCGCCACAGTGTGGCCAGGTCCAGGTTCGTGGGATCGGACAACCCCAGCAGGTCCTGGAAGTCGGCCGGCGGCGTGCCGGTGCCGTCGTCGTACGAGTCGGCCGACAGTCGCAGCGGTGCGATCCCCCGCGCGAGGCCCTCCACCAGTGGCACCGGCACCTCGTCGACGGTGCCGACGAGTGTGGTCGGCGGCGACGCGGTGAGATCCTCCAGGACGAGCGAACCGCCGTCGATGGTGATCCGCCGGGAGATGTCACCGGGCTCGTGCAGCCGGTCGGCGAGCAGGTGGACCACTGTGACACCGAGGCTGCCGAGGCCCACGAACTGGTCGGGGCTCGCCAGCGCGCGGGCGACCTGGCCGTGGGCGTCGTCGATGACCAACAGCCGCGACCGCGTACGGGCCTCGGCCCGTCCGGCGTTGTGGCGGAAGGACTTGAGCGCGCTCGTGGCCCGCTCCTCCAGATCCCCGGCGAGGAGCTCGGCGAGCGTCTCGGGTGCGGTGACCAGCAGTGGCGTCGGACCGCTCGGACCGATCGAGGACCGGTCGAGCAGGTGCGGCAGCCAACGCGCCCACTGCCAGCTCATCGCCCGTTCCGGCGTGGTGACGATGGCGAGCGTCACGTCGTCCGGGGCGTGGAACGCGGCGACCTGGACGAGGATGGCGCTGGCGAGGGCCACCACCTCGTGCCGGTCCGGCGAGATCACGCTGACATCGCCGGCGCAGTCCAGGTCGACCCGGAGCGGCAGCCCCGGCGTCAGTTCGAATCGGCGCATCAGCGACTGCGCCTCGTGCCGCATGAAGGGGTCGAGCGGGTTGGTCGGGGTGCTCTGCTCACGCAGTTGGATCGGCCGCACGGGTAGCGCGCCCATGCCCACCCGTACCCGCAGGAAGTCGATGTCCGCGCGACGACGCTCCCACAGGCGCGCCGGGCTGCGGATCACGTCGAGCAGCCGGCTGACCGGCGGGTCCAGCACCGTCGCCTGCTCCTGGAGCCGCTGCTCGTCCTCGCGGAGCTGCTCGCGTAGCTCTTCCAGGTAGTCCTGGTACCGCTCGCGCTGCACCCGGCGCTGCCGACCGGCCTTACCGAGCTGGGTGAGGTACATCGCCCCGGCTGCGGCCAGCGCGACGACCATGACGACCGCGCCCAACGCCGCGAAACCGGAGCCGCGCAGGAACATCATCATGCTCATCGCCACGCCCGCGCCGGCCATCGGCAGCAGCGCCTGGAGCCCCACCGCGGATCGGCCGTCGGGGAGCTGCGGTGGCGCGTCCAGCACCACTGGTTCCATTGTGGAGATCGGCCTTGCGGCCCGGGTCGGGCGGTGCACCATACGCGTCGACATCGGGGCGTCCTCCGGTCACATCCGCCGGGCCGTGGCCAGCGCGAGGCCGGCCGCGCGGGTCGCCTCGACGAGCGTCGCCTCGCCGAGCCGCGACGGCATGATGAGCGCGCCGCCCGCCAGGTGACGGTCGTAGGGCAACACCACCACCGGTACGCCGGTGTCTTCGATCAGCTCGCGGGCAGCCTCGCCGAGGAGCGCGGTGCGCCCGTCGGGGTTGCTGGTGCTCAGGACGACCACCACCCGGGCCAGCCACGCCCCGTACCCGCCGTCGACGATCCGGCGCAGCGCCTGGTAGGTGGCCCGGACCCCGTCCGGTGTGCCCGCGGCGACGAGCACCACCGAGTGGGCGTCGGCCATGGCCGCCGCCGCGGTGCGGGACTCCAGACCGGGCGGGCAGTCGACGACGGCGACAGCGAAGAGCCGCGACAGCGCCCGCGTCACCTCGCTGCACAGCGTCGGGTTCGAGGTGCCGCTCGGCAACACCCACAAACCCGTTCCGGTACGCGGAAGGAGCGGCTCGAGAGCGCGGAGGTCGCCGCCCCGAGCGGCGACCAGGTGGGGCGCCAGCCGTTCCAGAGGCGGCTCGCCGGGCGCGCCGAGTCGCCAGGTCAGCGACCCTTCGTACGGGTCGGCGTCGGCGACGAGCACCGGATCCGCTCGTCGCGTCGCGAAGACCGACGCCAACACCGCGGCCACCGTGGTCTTTCCCGCCCCACCGTGCACCGAGGCCACCGCGATGCGCCGGCCGGTGTGCACCGGCACCTGCACCTCGGCCGCGAGGTCGGCGAGTTCCCGGGTTGCCCGGCCACTGGTGAACATGCGGCTGGCGGTGCGCCACAGTCGCCGCAGTGCCGGGTCGCCGGGGAGGATGCGCCGCACGAGGGACAGGTCGTCCGCCTCCGACCTCGCCGGTTCCCCGGGCGTCCGAGGTGTCGGAGCCGGTCGGGCCGGCGCCGACGACGGGCGGGGAGCCGCTGCGGGGGTGGTCGAGCCTCCCGTCACCCGCCGCTGTGGTGGGTGCGGTCCGTGCCCCCCGGAATGGGTCGGCCCGGGAACCGGTGGAGCACTCATGCCACCGCCTCAATCAGAACGTGTCGAGTAGTCGCGAGTAGAGCCCGAACACCCCGACCGCGACGGGGACCAGTGCCATCACGGTCAGCGCCTCGACGCGGTCGGCGTATTGCCGGGCTCGGGCCAGAGCGTGCGGCGGCGGCCGGTAGGCCAGGATCACGAGGGTCACCGCGCAGAAGGCCAGCGCCACGAGCGCCGGGCCCCACCACACGCCGGGCGCGTCCCGTGCCCAGCGCGTCAGCAGGCCGCCCGCGATCACCAGCGCGGCAGCCACCAGCCCCACCACCTCGACGGTCAGCGGGAACGCCCGCATCCGCAGCAGCAGAGCGGCGGCCACCAGTGCGGCCAACACCAGGACCCAGGGGCCCGCTGCGGCGGCCAGGACCAGGCCGCCGAGGGCCGCCGACGTCGCCGTCGCCAGCGTCGCCACGGCCAGCCCACGATGCGCGGAGTCGACTGCGGCCACCACCGCGACGCGGCTGACCAACTCGTCGTTGCTCCGTCTGTCGTCGAGGCGGGTGAGCCCGGACGCGATCATCGCGATCCGGGGCAGCAACCCCAGCATTCCCACGGACACGACCGTCAGCACCGCCGCGACGCGCTCGGCGGGCACGGCGAACGCCAGGGGTACGCCCCAACCGGCCACCAGGGTCAGCAGCGTGCCACCGCCGAGGACGCCAGCACGGCGGTTGCCCGTCACCGCGCCCACGCCGATGACGATGCAGCCGACGCCGATGGCCCAGAGCGCCCAGCGCAGGGTGCCCCCGCTCGTCAGCCCGGGCACCATGGTCATCGTCATCGCGGCACCGCTGAGCAGGGCCGCGATCCCGACGGCCCGCCTGCCCACCAGCCCGACGAGGAGGCCGGTCAGCGCGACGACGCCCCCGACCACGCTGACCGCCACGGGCCCGAGTTGCGGGGCGGCGAGCACCGCCGCCAGGCCGGCGGCGACCAGGCAGACGGCGGTGGCGGTCCACATTCGTGGGGCGAGCCCCCATCGGCCGTGCCGCCGGGCGAGGTCGTCGCCGACCTCGTCGGCGACGTCGTGCACGATCGCCGCCGGCGGCGCTTCGGAGATCGGGTCGACCCGCAGCATCGCCCCATCGGGAACGGCCGCTTGTCGCAGGCTGCCGGCCGGATCGAGCACTGTGCCGTCGAGGGTGCTGATCTGGTAGCCCCGGGAATCGTCCACCGGCTGGTGCCCGACCATGACGACGATCTCGGGCAGCAGCAGGCCCAGCGGCTCGTCGGCCGGCAGCACGAGGTCGATACGACGACGCACCCCGGCCAGGGTCACCCGGCTGAGTTGGCCTGCGCCGGCGGAGGGCTGCGTCTGGGTCATCGCGGCCCCTCCGACTGGGCCGGTGGTGGGTTGCGGGCCTTCTGCTGGTCGGCGATCACGCCCTTGAGGAAGGACCAGCCGACACACCCCGCGCAGGCCACGGCCGCCAACACGAGCCCGATCCGCAACCAGCGGAACCCGTCACCGGTGGCCCGGACGCGACGCTGCCTGCCCCACAGCAGCAGCTCACGCATTCGGGCACGGCGGACCGCGACCGACTCGATGAGCTGGGTGTCGTATTCACGAGCCACGGCCCGATTCTATCCACGATCGCTAATCCACCGGGGGTGACGATCGGGTGGCGGCGGCCCGCCCAACTGGTCGTTCCTCATGGGTGGGCCCGCGACGGAATCGTCCGTCGCGGGCCCCCTTCCATGGATCAGCGTCGCAGGGTCAGCAGACCCGGCTCAGCGTTGCAGGGTCAGCAGACCCGGCCGGTACGGCAGCAGCCCGTAGTCGACGCCGTTGGAGTTGGGCGAACGGCCCTGGTAGAGCAGTTGCAGGTTGCAGGCGTTGACGGTCATCGTCTGGTCCGCGCTGGTCCGCAGCAGCTCACCGTGGCTGATGTCGTTGGTCCAGGTGGCGCCACTGTTGGCCTTGCCCGCGAACGGGTTGCTCTCGGACGTGGCCTGCGGCGTCCACGAACCACCCAGGCTGGTGGCCGTGAAGCTGCGGAAGTAGCGGCCCTGCGAACCGATCGCCTCGACGATCATCAGGTACTTGTTCAGGCCCTGGAGCTTGTAGACCTGCACCGCCTCGAAGAGGTTGTTCGTGGTGTCGGTCATGATCGTCTGGTAGTTGGAGCCGAAGCTGCCCGGGAAGTTCCCGATCGGCATGCTCGCCCGGTAGATCCGGCCGTTGTCACCGGCGAAGAACAGGTACATGTTCTGGTCGTCACCGATGACCGCCTGGTCGATCGGGCCGGTGTTGGAGTTGGAGATGCTGCCGCTGAACAGCGTCTGCGGCGACGACCAGCCGTTCGGGTTGGTCGGGTCGCTGGAGGTCCGGTACGAGAACGCCGGGCCACCCCACTGGTAGGCCAGCACCCAGATGTTGCGCGGCGCGAAGTAGAACAGCGACGGGGCGACGGTTCCCGAGTTCATCGCGTTCTGGCTGGCCGAGCCCATCTGGTTGTAGTTGCTGAAGAGCCCGAAGTTCATCGAACCCCAGCTCGACCCGAAGTCGTGCGTGGTGGCGTAGACGAGCTGCTGGCCGTTGTACGGCGCGACGGTGAAGTCCTTCAGCGACACCCAACCGGACCTCGGCTGCGCCAGCGCGCCCGTGGACGACCACCGGTACGACGAGGGGAGGTCACAGGTGCCGGTCGGCGGCGGCGTGGTGGTGGGCGGGGTGCCCCCGTCGACGCGGACGAGCTGCCACTGCTGGTTGGCGCCGTTCCAGTCGTCGTACTGCACGATGTTCCCGCCGTCGGCGGTCGAGGCGCCCTGCACCTCCATCACCCTGTTGCTGTTCCGGTTGATCAACCGGACGTAGCCGCCGTCCGAGTCGGCCAACCGGAACTGCTGGTTGGTCCCGTTGTTGTCGGACCACTGCACGACCGCCGCACCGTTGGCCGTCGACCGCTGGTACACGTCGAGCACCTTGCTCGACAACCGCGACTTCAACCGGTAGTAACCACCACCGGAATCCACGAACTGCCACTGCTGCTGGTTGCCGTTGTTCCGGGTCCACTGGGTGATCCGGGCACCGTCGTTCGTGGCCAGGTTGTACACATCCAGGGCCTTACCGCTGTTGCGGTTCACCAACACGTACCACGCGCTCGTGTCGACGGTCGCGGCCGCGGCGGGTGACTGCACCACCGCCACGGCGACACCACCGGCCAGCACCGCCGCCGCGCCGGCGGCGAGAAGCCGGGGCAGCCACGAGCGCCGCCGCGCGGGCGGCGCGATCGACGGAGACCTATCTAGGGCAGACATGATCCTCCTCAAATGACCAAGAGCCGAACGGCCTGCCCGGAGCTGGGCCCACCGCGACGCGTGGCCGGGACCAGACATCCCAGCGTTAGCGTTAACAAGACGCCTGGATGCCCCAACGCACGCCTGATTCGAGATCGACGAAGCAGGGCTTGCCCGGGAAGCCAGCATCTCGTCGTCCTTAGGCATCGACTGTGAGCGATAACATGTCGTTCGTCAAGACGTAATGTGCTGGGAACATCGATGACTGCCACCGCGCCGGGCGCGACGTGATCGCACCGCGTCGAACACCCGCAGGCCACCACCCCCCGCTCGTCCGGCGGGCAACTTCCGGGCAAGCTCGCTCGTTGATCGCCGTGTGCGGCCAGCCCTCGACCGTGACTGTCACGGCGTCATCTCGGGGTCGCCTCGACCTGACAGGCGAGCGTCGGCAGCAGGCGCGGCGGGAACGGCGAACCGATGACGAGCAGAGACCCGACCGGGCCGCGACGTAACCCCGGATCGTCGAATCGCGCCACGCTCCTGGAGCTGTTCTTCGACGTCTTCTACGTCGCCATGTTCGCGCAGCTCTCCATGCAGTTCGCCAGGAATCCCAGCTGGGGCGGGCTGGGACAGACCTTCATCCTGCTGTTGGCCGCCTGGTGGACCTGGTCGACGACGGTGAACGCCACCGAGTTCTACGACCCCCAACTCCGGGCGCTCCAGGGGGTGGTCACCGGCACGGTGTTCGGCGTGGCCCTGATGACGGTCGCCGTACCGGCCGCCTACGGCGGGCGCGGGCTGCTCTTCGCCGGCGCGTACGTCGGCATCCATCTGCTCCGAGGGCTCCTGCTGATCGTCGCGCTGCGCCCACAGCGCGCACACGCCAGGGAGCAACGGTTCCTCTTCTGGTTCGGCCTCTCCGGGATCCTGTGGCTCGCCGGCGGGCTCGCCGGGCCGGCCTGGCGTACCGGTCTGTGGGCCGGCGCGATCGCTGTCGACTACCTGGCCGCCGCGCTGCGCTATCCGACGCCCCTACGGGGCCGAATACCCACCGATCACTACAGCCGGTTGAGCGTGCACTTCGGGGAGCGCTACCAGCAGATCGCCACTCTCGCTCTCGGCGAACTGGCGCTGATGTCCACGTTGAGGTTCAGCCGCGCCACATACACCCCGGCGCGTGCCGTCGCGTTCCTCACCGCGCTCGTCACCGCGCTGCTGTTCTGGCAGATCTACGCGTTGCAGAGCAACAAGCTCGTGGACCGGTCGGCGCACCGGCGTCCGCAGGCGTCGGTGGAGCTGGCCCCGTACGTCTACACCTGCGTGGTGACCGGTGTCATCGCCACCTCCGGCGGCGTGGATCTCGTGCTCCACGACCCGCACGGCGCCACCCCGTGGAGCTGGGTCCTCCTCATCGCCGGCGGGCCGGTCCTGTTCGTGCTCGGACGGATGGGCTCGGAGTACGTACTCCTCAACCAGCTACCGCCCACCCGCTTGGCCTGGCTGGCGCTGCTGCTCGCCGCGACGCCGGTGCTGACCATGCTGGCGCCGGTACTGACCATGATCGCCAGCGCGGCCGTGCTGGTCGGTATCACGATCACCGACGTGCGGCGGATCCGACGCGTCGCCCCGGCGGACTAACCCCTGCCGCCTACACGAGGGACGGCACCTCCGAACGGCACTCCCGCGCCCCTTCACCCGTACCGTCATGGACAGGTCCGGCGCGACGGAGGGCGACCCCCGGTGACCAGCGCGACCGGGCGCGGACGGCGGGTGTCCGGCCTCAGGCCAGGCCGCGTCGGCCCGGGTACGGGCGTACCCGGTCGCCGGCTCACCGCTGCCTGCGGCCGCCTGCGGGATGACGGGAGAGCATCCGGAGGCCGGACGGCTGGACGAAGAGTTCCCGCCGGGCCACCGCCTCGCCCCGCGCGTCGAGCTCGTACCCCTCGATCCAGGCCCAACCGTCGTACGTGACACGGTCCGCCAAAACGCGGATAAGGCGGAAGTGGAACGGCCGGGAGAACTGCACGCTCGCCGCTCGGGTGATGTGCAGGAGGTCACCACTCTCGAATGGGGGCACGACACACCGCCCGCCGCCAGGCCAGGATCCGCGCTCGGGCTACGGCGACCCGCGGGCACCAGCCGTCCGGGTGGCAGCGGCTGCACCTCTGCACCCGGTGGTAGTCGAGCACCGTCCAGGACAGCTCCACGACGAACGGAATGCTCACCGCACCCGCCCCTCGGGCAGAAGGCCATTGCGGAAAGGCCACGGGGAGAGCTTCACGGCACGCCTCCTACGAGTGCTGCGGACTCATCAACCAAGGTAGGCCAGCCTGTCCATCCTGTCCAGCCCGGCCAGGGCAGGCTGCCTGTACCCTCCGCCTAGCTCGTTCAGCGCATCCATATCGTGTCGATCATGGTTGACGAGATGAGCCCGGTCCCCTTCTACATCCAGCTCGCGGATCTCCTCGCCAAGCAGATCGAGAGCGGAAAGCTCAAGCCGAGGCAGCCGCTTCCGAGCGAAGCCACCTTGCAGCAGGAGTACGGCGTGGCTCGCGGCACCGTCCGTTCGGCGGTGCGGCTCCTACGGGAGCGAGGGCTCGTCGTCACCTTCACCGGGCGCGGCACGTTCGTCGCCGACAAATCCTGACCGCAGGTCCAGCGGCAACGGGAACGGCGGGAACACTCCTGGCTGGCCTGCGCGCTCAGGATGGATCAGTTCGGCGGTCGGCAGGTGGGGGAAGAACGACGTCCCGGCCCTGGATCACCGGGCCGCCGAAGGTGCCCCCCTCGATGTGGTTGGACACCGAACCGGTCTCCGGCGCGCGCCCGGCCTCGGGCAGCGTCGGTGACGGCACATCCACACTCGCGTAGATGTCGCGTCCCTGGGTTACCGCGCCGGTGAACTTCCCGCCGTGGATTCGGTTCGTCGTGTCGTCGCCTCCACCCACCGGCGCAGACGCTCGCGTGGCCGCGCGCCGCGCCTGCACCGCGCCGAGGACGGCTACCCCGAAGCCTGCGATGTTCAAGAACAGTCCGAACACGCTGGCCCACTGGTTGGCGTCCTCCAGCCCGACGCGCACCAGGAAGACGCCCAAGCCGATCAGCAACACGCTGAGACCGGCACCCGCCGCCCACCACCGACTCCTACTCACTTCAGCCTCCGCCGACGACTCGGGTCGAATGGGCCGACCTGTAGCTCACGCATCTGGTGGAACCGCCAGTTCCTGGCGAAATACGATCGGCCGAGGATGGTGAGCACGACCAGAACGCCGACGCCGCACACCGCTATCGTCTCGGACGTGCCGCCCTGGAGGTAGACCCACACTCCCGCGCCGACCACCGCGAAGAGCCACCACCTGTGCCACACGAAGTACATGTCGCTGTGGGCGAAGGCCCACTGGTCGACGGCCAGGACCGCCATCGCGGCGAGCCAGCGCGGGCTTTCCGTGACGGCCAGCCAGCCGAGCAGACAGAACGAACCGAGAAAGAAACAGAAGAACAAGATCAGCCGCAGGACGAACGCGTGCAGCGCGGCACGCACCATGACTTTCCTGGGCTGCGGGCGCCTCTTCGGCCACAGCAGGTACGTCGGCGACCACCTGGCCGGCTTGAACAGCGCGGGCTTCACGTCCTCCGCGTCGGTGGCGGCGTTGTAGACGACGACCTCGTACCCCTGATCGGACCGCCACCGGAAAATCGCGGTCGGAGGCGCCGCATTCAGGTAACGGATGATCCACGCCGCTCCCCGCAACTCCGCGGGATTGCCCAGAGTGGCGAGGTACAGGCCGGTGGTACCGACGGAAATGACCTTCAACGTGAGCAGCGCCGCGTCGACCAGCAGGCCGGCCGAGGTGTCCATCAGTTGAGCAACCAGTCCACGAGCTGCGCCAGGTCCGCCGGGCGCACCGGCTCGTGCGGCGCGATGGGCAGACCACCGGCCACCTCACCGAGGATCCGTACGTAACCGGAGTGGGGATTCGTCAACGTCGTGGCCAGCGCGGTACCACCCGCGACGGCAAGCATCCAGGCCGCGACGCGCTTGCCCTCCCGCCGTCCGGTCGGTGGGGCGGGCAGGCCACCCGCGACCGCCATGGCCGTCAGCAGCCCGCCGCCGCGCTGGGGATCGGCGAGGTCGTCGAACAGCGTGACCATGGCCGGGGAGAACGACCGGTTGGCCACGGCACGTGCGAACGTCTCGGCGACAGGCTGACGTTTGTCCCGCTCACGTTCGACGAGCGCCGCGAGACGGGTCGAGGTCATCTGCGCCAGGTCGCCCTGCCAATCCGGCGGCAACTTTCTGGCGGTCACCACCGGCCACAGCGAGAAGACGATCAGGTCGAGGAGGATCTGCTCGGGCAACGGCTCGTCCGGGGCCGGACCGGGCCGGGCAAGGTAGCTGACGATGCCGGCCACGACGAGGCGGCGGATCACGTCCCGGTGCCGCTCATTCTCCGACGGACCGCCTCGCCCCCGGGCACCCGTGTCGGCGTCCGGGGCCAGCCCGGCCCGCACCAGGTCCACCTGCCGAAGGTGTACGGCGCCGGCCGGGTCCTGGGTCTTCGCGACCAGCACGCGGTAGTCCTCAGCGACGCGGTCGAGCCACAGCCGGAGTGCGAGCAGGTCGAGCGGCCGACGATCGTTCGAGTAATGGTGATGGATCTGTCCGTTGAACGTGCCGGCCTGAACCACGGAACCGTAGACGGTGCCATCGGTGATCTGGTTGCGCACCGCGGGCGGTGTCGGGGTGCTCTCGTCGGCGTCAGAACCCATCCGCGCACCCCCGGAAAGACGGCCGCGATAGACAGTACTCCATAACCGCAACGCGGGGTGCTGGCGATGTCACGCGCTGCGGACTGCGGTTACTTGTGGAACGCGACCAGCGCTGGTGCGGCTATTCAGGCAGGCTTTCTCTCAGGGTGACACTAAGCGGAGAGCCAGGCGCGGGCGCTGTCGAGCAGTTCGCGGGGTGTGGTGGCGGTGACAGTGGCGGCAAGCGCGCCGATGGTGACCGCGCGCAGGGATTCGCGCCAGGCCCGGTCGGCGGAATCCATGACCTGCGCGATCGGGCACGGCGTGTCACACCGCTCCGGGGGGATGGCCATCGGTCCACGCCGGCGCACTTCGGTGCACCGGAACGCCGGCTGTGATCCGTCGATCGCTTCGACGACGTCGAGCACCGTGATCTCGGTCGCAGGCCGGGTAAGCAGATAGCCGCCCGACTGCCCCGGCGCTGCACGCACGAGGCCGGCCCGCGACAGCAGTTGGAGCTGTTTGGCCAGGTAGGTGGGCGATACGTCGTGCAGGTCGGCGAGCTTGGCCGCCACGACGGGCTCGTCGGCCGCGCTGAGCACGACGCAGCAGTGCAGCCCCCACTCGACCCCACCAGACATCTTCACCGTCACACCCTACTTGACTCGGACAAGAAATATCCGGATATAATCACGGACAAAAGTTATCCGCAATGAGAGGTGAGGTCATGCGCATCGGCCGGACGACCTTCGAAGACTGGTCCGCCGCGCAGGCCGCCTAGATCCACAATCCACGCTTGACCACCGACCCGCACCAAGGAGAAACCCATGACCACGCCAGCGCACACCGGCCAGCCCCGCCTCGACCTGCGGACAGCCGCACCCAAGGCGGCCAAAGCGCTGTACGCCGCCGACCAGGCCATCCTCACCTCGCCACTCGATCCCACCCTGCGTGAACTGATCAAGCTGCGCGTCTCCCAGCTCAACCACTGCGTGCACTGCATCGACCTGCACAGCCACGACGCCCTGGACATGGGCGAGAAACTCGACCGCATCCTCCAGCTCAGCGCGTGGCGTGAATCGGCGCTGTTCACCCCGGCCGAGCGGGCGGCACTCGAGTACGCCGAGGCCGCGACCAAGCTCACCGAACACGGCGTCAGCGACGAGATCTGGGCCGGCGTCCGCGACATCATGAGCGACGAGGAACTCGGCGCCCTGGTCGTCCAAGTCGCCCTGATGAACGCCTTCAACCGATTCGGAGTCCCGCTGCACATGCCCGCCAAGCAGCGCGACTGACTCGTCGGCCACGGCCTTGCGGGCCCGCCCCGGGCCCGCGGGCCGGACCGGCCGAAAGGCAGCGTCTCGGCCCGCGGAGAACACCTCGCGACGGCCCACCTTCGGTGCCGCCCCCGGCTGATCCGGATCGCCTACGACAACCCGCAGCCACCTATCGCGCCGAATCTCGCCCGCCCGTGGTGTGCACTTGCCGGGCAAGGTCAGATCTACCGTGACCATCAGGTGCGAGATCCACGCAGCGTTGACCGAAAGCGGGAAAAGAAAAAGGCCGTGACCCTGTCTCCACAGGTCACGGCCTTGATCGTTTGTGCGCCCGAAGGGACTCGAACCCCTAACCTTCTGATCCGTAGTCAGATGCTCTATCCATTGAGCTACGGGCGCTCGTGCTCAGCCAGCATACACACCCGGCTTTCGCGCGGAGACTCCGGGATTCGAACCCGGGAGGGGCTTTAAGACCCCAACCGCATTAGCAGTGCGGCGCCATAGACCAGACTAGGCGAAGTCTCCCTGGTGATCCTCAGACCACCGCGCCCGAGGATACAGGTCACCACCCACCGGGAGCAAAACGACTTCCGGGGTACGCCCACCGGGTCCGCCCGCCCCCGTGTTTTCGCGCTGTGCGACGGGGTGATCAGGACTACGCTCCATCGATATGCAGGAGCAGCCGCCGAGCGAGCCGACCCGTCGAGAGCCTGCTGAGAGGGCGCGTCGACGCTCCCCACGAGCCACCTTCACGCCGCCGGTCGCCGCCGAGCAGCCCGCCCCGCCCGCTGAGCCGTCCGCGGAGACGACACCGCCGGCCGCCGCCCCGACGAGCCAGCGTCCTCGACGGGCGAAGGCTGCCCCACCGGTGCTCTTTCAGCCACCGGAGCCGGACCGCGCCCTACCTCCGCGGCCGAGGCGCGCTCCGAGCACGCCGACCAGCGACGCCTCCGCCACGGCCAGCGACGCGAACGCCGAGACGCCGACACCACCGAGCGCCGAGGTGACCGCGGAGCAGCCGACACCGCCGAGCGCCGAGCCGGACGGCGACGCGACACCCAAGGCCCGGACACCCAAGGCCCGGACACCGAAGGCTCAGGCGTCGGAGGACCAGGCGTCCGAGGTCCAGGCACCGAAGAACCAGGCGCCGAAGGCCCGGACCACCCCTGTCCGCAAGGCAGCCACCAGGAAGGCGACGGAGGCGGCCACCGAGGTGACGCCGCCCACACCGGCACCGACCAGGCGCCCCGCGACCCCCGCCAAGCGGGCGGTGGCCCCCCGGAAGAGCGCCACGCCGAAGAAGGCCAGCCCGGCACCCGTGGTCGAGCAGCACCCGGCACCGGAACCTCCCGCCGAGCAGCAGGCGGTGCCGGCTTCGGGGCGTACCCCGGAAGCGGACCTGCGGGCGGTGGCCACGCGCGTGCTCGACCACCCGGGGTTCGCGCCGGAGCTGTTGGCTCTTGCCGCGGTGCGGGCGCTCGGGCCCGGCGCGGCCGAGTGGGCCGCGCGGCTGCGGAACCGGTATCCGGACGCGTCGGCGGACGGCCTGGCCCGGTTGGCCACCCGGCGGTTCGTCCGCTCGGCGGGCGCGGGCGGGGCGGCGGCGGCGCTGGCCGGCCTGTTCGCGCCGGTGGCGGAGCTGACGTCCGTGTTGTGGACGCACGCGAATCTGGTGCTGCACCTGGCCGCCGCGTACGGGAGGGATCCGGCGCATCCCGACCGGGCCGTCGAGTTGCTGGTGCTCACCCAGGTCCACCCGGACTCGGCGAGCGCCGAGGCGGCACTGGCGGCCGCGCAGGAGGCGTCCGACCCCGTCGAGGGAGGCTGGCCCCGGGCGGCGGAGGCCGCCTGGCGGTTGGCCGCCCCACTCACCGCACAGGCCGGCGGCTGGGTGGCGTTGCGGCTGGTGGCACGCCTGTTGCCGGGCGCGGCGATGCTCGCGGCGGCGCTGGGCGACGCGGCGGCGGCCGACCGGCTCGCCGCCCGCGCGGCGGCCGTCTACCGGCCCACGCGACGCTGACCAGCCAGAAGCGGCCGACCGGTCAGAGCCAGTCGAACCACTCCCGGGGAAGCAACGCGTAGCCGACGAAGGCGAACACGTCGAGCAGCGTGTGCGCGACGATCAACGGCATCACCCGGCGGGTGCGCAGGTAGAAGAGGCTGAACACGACGCCCATCACCGCGTTGCCGACGAACGCGCCGAAGCCCTGGTAGAGGTGGTAGGAGCCCCGCAGCAGCGCGCTGGCCGCGATGATCGCCGCCAGCCGCCAGTGGAGCTGTCGTAGCCGGGTGACCAGGTAGCCGACCACGATCACCTCCTCCAGCACGGCGTTCTGCACGGCGGCGAGGATCAGCACCGGGGCCGTCCACCAGAGGTCCGGCAGCGCGGCCGGCACCAGCGTGGCGTTGACCCCCAACTGGGCAGCCACCCAGAACAGCGCCAACCCGGGCAGGCCGATCAGCGCCGCCAGGCCGGCACCCCGGGCCAGGTCCTGACCGGGCCGCCGGCCGTCCAGGCCGAGGGTCCGCGCCGGGTCGCCGGGGTCCCGGCTGAGCAGGTGTACGGCGAGCAGCACCGGCAGCAGCGCGAACACGATGCCGAGGAGTTGGTAGGTGAGGTCCAGCCAGGGTCGGGACGACGCCGAGGTGTTCAGCGAGGCGGTCTGCTTGGAGAGCGGGCCGTCAGCGGTCAGCTTCGCGATGATCGAGACGACCGCGTAGACGGCGGACTGGCCGAGGGACAGGCCGAGGACCAGCAACGTCTCGGTGCCGAGCAGTCGGCGGGACACCGGGCGGGACAGCTCAACGGTCACCGCACCACTCTGCCCGACGGGTGGCGCCCGTGACACGGCCGACCGGCCAGCATGAGCCGATCGCACATTCTGTGCGACCGGTCGACACTCTCCGTGGAGATTCTATGGGTGCCCGATCCGCTGCCGTCAGGAGAAGGAGCACCCCGTGGACAACCTCGCGCGGTTGCTGAAGGAGAGCTGGGCCCTGGTCGAGGACGACCGGGTCCGGCTGAGCGGGCACTTCTACGCCCGGCTGTTCCTGCTCGACCCCGCCCTGCGGCACCTCTTCCCGGTGCAGATGACCGGCCAGGGCGACCGCCTGCTGGAAGCGATCATCACGGCGATCCACACTGTCGACGACCCGGAGAGCTTCGACGAGTTCCTGCGGGCGCTGGGCCGCGACCACCGCAAGTACCACGTCGACGACTCGCACTACGCGACCATGGGAGTCGCCTTGCTGGACGCCCTTCGCAGCACCGCCGGCGACGGCTGGAACCTTGAGTACGACCAGGCGTGGCGGGAGGCGTACGCGGCGATCACCGCCCTGATGGTGGCCGGCGCGAAGGCCGACGACGACCCGCCGTTCTGGCACGCCGAGGTGCTGACCCACGAGCGGTACGGCCCGGACACCGCCGTGCTGACCTGTCGGGCGCTGCAGCATCCGCTGCGGTGGCAGGCCGGGCAGTACGTGAGCCTGGAGGCTCCGCGCCACCACCCCCGGGTGTGGCGGAACTACTCGATCGCGAACGCCCCGAACGACGAGAACCTGCTGGAGTTCCACGTTCGGTCGCCCGGTGCCGGTTGGCTGTCCGGCGCGCTGGTGCGTCGCGTCCGGCCGGGTGAGCTGCTCCGCGTGGCGGCGCCGATGGGGTCGATGACCCTGGACCGCAACTCCGAACGGGACGTCCTGTGCGTGGCCGGCGGGGTCGGCCTGGCACCGATCAAGGCACTCGTCGAGGAGTTGGCCACCTACAACCGGACCCGTTGGGTGCACGTCTTCTACGGCGCCCGGCAGGCGGCGGACCTGTACGGCCTGGCCGGGTTGGAGGAACTGGTGGCCGTGCACCCGTGGTTGTCGGTCACGCCGGCGTGCAGCGAGGAGCCGGACTTCGACGGGGAGCAGGGCGACATCCCGGACGTGGTGGCCCGGTACGGCCCGTGGACGACGCACGACTGCTACGTCTCCGGCTCGGCCCGGATGGTCCGCTCCACGCTGCGGGTGCTCGCCGCGGACGAGGTGCCGCCGCCGCACATCCGCTACGACACCTTCGGTGACCTCTAGACGTTCCTCCCCCCACACCGGGGCGCGTGCCCCTGCCCCCTGGGGCACGCGCCCCGGTCCCCACCGGTCAGTAGCGCCAGGGGTGCCCGGTCTCGCGGTATTCCTCCACCGGCACCAACGGCACGCCGGGTGCCATCCGGTCGACGTAGAGCCGGCCCTCCAGGTGATCGATCTCGTGAGCCACCAGCCGGGCCATGCCGAACTCGAACGACGTGATGACCCGGCTGCCGTCCCACTGGGCGTGCTCCACGTCGAGCCGGAGCGGTCGAGGCACCAGACCCCGGTGGTCGAAGAAGGAGAGGCAGCCCTCGTACTGCTCGTCGGTGTCCGGGCCGGCGTCGACCACCCGGGGGTTGAGCAGCACCACCGGCTCCGCCGAGCGGTCCGGGGGCCGGACCACGGCCGCCGCCCGACCGACGCCGAGTTGTGGTGCGGCAACCCCCACCCCCTTGCTGAACGGGTGCAGTTCGTCGAGCCGGGCCAGGGCCGCGGTGAGCCGGTCGACCAGGTCCCGGGCGACGGGTTCCTCGACGGGCAGGTCGAACGGGCGGACGTGTTGGCGGAGCAGGTCGTCGCCGCGTTGCACGATGCCGAGACCGCGCATCCGGTCGCTGGGCCGCACCCGGGCACCGCCGGGGCCGCTGTCGGGTTCCGTCTCCGGTCGGGACCGGAAACGCCACTGCATCCGGTAGCGGGCGTTCAGCGGCGGGTCGTCGGTCTGCCAGTCGTAGATCGCCCGGTCGCCCTCGTCGTGCCGTTGCGGTGCCGTCCGCAGGGGGCCCTCCTCCGCGGAGAGGGAGGTTTCCACGCCCCAGACCTGCGGGTCGAGCGGCGCGGGCAGATCGAGGCGTACGGCGAGCTGCCGGGTGGGCAGCCGGACCGCCCGCTGGAACCAGGGGCCCCACTTCTCGTGACCGACGCTGTACGCGTACTCGATGGTGGCCCGGTCTCCCGGGTAGAGCGGGAACCGCCGCTCCCCGTTCTCGAAGAGCAGCCAGATCTCCTTGAAGGCGTCCCGGTCGTGTTTGGCACGCCAGTGCATCGGCTCCGGTTCGCCGCCGCCGTCGTCGCGGCGGGCCTGTAGTTGCAGTTCGGCGAAGGTGAGCGGGTGTTCCCGGTGGTGCCGGTTGGAGCGGCCGGGGTCGTTCGGGTAGCGGTCGACGGCGACCCGGACCAGGTATCGGGTGACCGGCTCGGTGCCGGCGTTGTACAACTCGCGGTGGATCACGCACCGGTAGCCGTCGTCGGTGTGGGTGAGGGTGGCGAGTTCCCGCTCCACGACGAGGCCGGTGCCCGGTGGCAGCCACTGCCCGGGCGCGTACGGCTCACGGGGCGGGTTGCCCGTGCGGGCGTGGCGGAGGTCGTCGTACTCCCGGAAGCGCTGCCAGATCGCGCCGCTGGCCTCCAGGACGGCCTCGGCGCGGCGGGCGAAGTCCTCGGTCGGCCGGTGCCGGCGTCCCTCGACGTGGCTGACGTACGAGGGGTCGAACCCCATCAGGACGGCCAGTTGTTTCTTGGACAGCCCTCGCCCGGTCCGTTGCCGGGCGAGCTCGGCCGCGAAGGAGTCGGCAGCCCGTTCGAGGGGTGAGGTCGTCATCGGCTTCCTCGTGGCCGGGGGATATAAGTTTCACGTTCCGTGCCCGAGCGCACACGCATCTGGCATCTTGTCGACACTCTGATTGACAATTCACCGATAGACATCGATCCTGCGGCAGCGTTTTCCTGCGGAACCGGCGGGTAGTAGCGAGGTGGGGGCGCTCCTCCCACCGGGCAACCGGCGTGACCTGGGCCTCCCGATGTGACCAAGGTGAGGCTTCCCTTAGACCCGAGGGCGTGGTTAGGCTAGCCTTAGCTCAGGACGACGGTGGTCGTCCGCCGGGGCGTGTATTCCTCGGCCATGCGGACGGGGGATCTCAGGTGACAGCGGTGCTGCCGGTGCGGGATGTGACCGCCACGCCACTCGCCCCCGTCACCGCGGCGCTGCGCGCCATGTTCGGCACCGACAATCTTCCGGGCCTCGCCCCGGGGCTCCTGGTCGACGACGAGTTCGGCTGGTCACCCGCCACCACCCTGATCGATGGCAGCCGGCTGCCGGAGCTGCTGAACGGCGCTGCCACCCGCTGGGGTGGCACCCCGCACGCCTGCGCGGCGTTGGCCTGGAAGTCGTACAGCTACTGGACCGCGCTGCCGGTCGTGCTCGGCTGGGCCTCGGCCCGGCGGGTGCCGCTGTTCGACCCGGCCGACGTGTTGATCCACTTCCAGGACCACCGGCAGCTGCTCACCCTGGGTCTGCGCCGTGGGATCACCGTGGCGGTGCTGCCGAGCGACCCGCTGGCGCTCGCCGGCCTGCCGGAGGTGCGGGTCGTCGCCGACGAGGCCGAGCTGCTGACCGCGCTGCGCGCCTCCCTGCTCGACTCTCACCTGGCGCCGCTCATCACCGCGATCCAGTCGGAGGTCCGGGTCGGCACCCGGACGCTGCTCGGCTCGGTCGCCTCCGGCATCGCGCACGGCATCCTCCGGGCTGCCGACGGCCTGCCCGGCTCGACGGTGCAGAGCATCGACACCCTGCTCGGCGCCCTCGATCTGAGCGACCTGATCGAGCTGGTGCCCGGTCCGACCGGTGAGCCGACGGTGCAGCGGCGCACCTGCTGCCTCGCCTTCACCCTCCCCCGCCCGAAGGTCTGCCAGGGCTGCTGCGTCCGCTGAGCCTCAGTCAGTCAACGGCCGGACGTCCCACACCCACACCCCGCCGGTGAAGACCGGCTGGATGCCGGTCAGTTCGGTCATGCCCCGACGCAGCGCCTCCTCGTGCTCGTGTGGGCCGAGGATGACCACTCCCGCCCGCCAGAACCGCAGGTCGTCGACCGCTCGGACCCGGCTCTGCGGGGTGATCGGTGGCACCGCCCCGGTGCGGCGGATGGTGGCGAAGAAGCTGCTGGTGGGACGTGGCGTCGCCCCGAACAGCGCGACCCTGGGTGGCTGGGCGCTGGGCCGGGTGTCCGGCCCGAGGAAATAGCCGCGGGCCAGTGGCATGTCCAGCCGGGTCGTCGCGGCCCAGCGCAGCGGCTCCGCGTAGGTGCTGTCCGGCAACGGCAGGGCCACCACACTGCGCCCACCAGTCACGTATGGACGCCACGCCCCACTGGTCACAAAGGCGGGAACCGGGTCGAGATGGGCCACGGGCAGCGGGGTCGGCACGATCGGGAGCAGGGCCATCACGAGCACTGTGGCGGTGACGAAGCGGATCTGTCCCCGCGCGGCCGGGTGCGAGTCGGCCAGCTCGCGGGCGCGTTCGGCGCCGTAGGCGAGCAGCAGCCCGATGATCGGGGTGATCGCCAGTGCCCACCGGGTCGGCACCACCGAGTGCAGGATGGGCAGGTTCTCCAGCGCCGCCCAGGGGCCCGGCACACCCGTCCCCCTGTTGTCGAAACGGACCTCGCGGCCCAGCGAGAGCACCGCGAAGAGCAGCGCGAGCCCGGCCAACGCGAGCACGACGACCGAGCGGCGCAACCACCAGACCAGGGCGATCACCAGCACGACCAGCGCCCAGCCGAAGAAGCTGTTCTCCTCGGTCGGGTTCTTGGCCAGGCCCGCGGCGGTGCGTGGACTGCCGGCGAGTGACTCCCTGGAGTACGCGACGAACGAGGCGAGGTCGCTGGAGTAGCCGCGGATCAGGCGGGACAGCCCGGAGTACGCGCCCGGACCGAAGAACTGCACGTACAGGGGGTACGCCAGCAGCAGCCCGGCGACCCCGGCCGCGACGGCGAGACCGGCGAGGAAGGGCCGGGTCCGTGCGCGGAGATCGGCGCGGCCGAGGGCGAGCACGGCGATGACCACGCCGAGCCCGATCGCGGTCATCAGCAGGATCTCCAGGTTGAGGAAGGCCTGCCAGACGATCACGAGCCCGAGGAGGACGCCGTTGCGCAGCCAACGGCCCGGGTCGCCGAGACGGAGCGTGCGCCAGATGATCAACGGGACGACGAACTGCGACACGATGTTCGGATGCCCGTTGGCGTGCGACACCATGGCGGGCGCGAACGCGCAGAAGCCGGCACCCAGCCAGGCAGGCCCGCGGCTGCCGATCAGGACCCGGGAGAGCAGGAAGTACCAGGCGCTCGCCGTGGCAATCATGCCGGCGGTGAGAAAGACCAGGAATGACGCCCGAGGCCCGAACAGCAGGGTGATAGGCGTGAATGGCAACGAAATGGATAATACGGACGTGTTCGCCATCAAATTGACGCCGTCCGGGACGTTCATCTGATCCGAATGGAACGGGTAGGCGAAATGCGTGATTACTCGCGCACCGTGCGCCATCATCCATTCGAACTGCGACTGATCGGACTCGTTGTCCCGCACCGCGCCGCCGGGGTCGAGCCAGAGTCGACACGTCACCCAGAAGCCGAGCACCACGAAGCTCAGCACGGCAACCAGGTCGGCCACCTTCCCCCGGCGTGGCCGCCGGGCATCAGCCGAAGGCTCCTCCACCGACGCGTCGGCCGGGCCGTCGCCGTCGCCGGGCGCGTCCGATTCGGGAGTAGTCATGACAATTCATAGGATAGTCACGGGCTGACGCTGCCGTGACATGTTTCGGGGTACTGCCGTACTATGTGCCGGGTTCGCCGACCGCCGATCACGAACCCACCCCCCGACCACAATTCGGCCACCCCCGATGCCCCGATTCTTCTGCCGTCCCAGCGGATGATTCACTCTGTCGGTCCAGGCACGGGTCGAGTTCATATCGTGAGGAATCGACGCATGGCAGAAATCACTGGGGATCAGCGCGTGCAGTCCGAGGTGCTGGAAGGCCTGGCGACGGCTGTCAACCACCGTCGCTGGTTCATCGAGTTGGCGGTGCCGTACCTCGGCGACGACCCCATCGAGATCGGCAGCGGCCTCGGTGACTACGCGCTGGAGTGGTCGGAGCGGCTGCCGCGATTCACTGCCACCGAGGCCGACCCGGACCGGCTGGTGCAGCTCAAGGAGCGCCTCGCCGAACGGCCGAACATCAGCGTCCGGCAGATGCTGCTGCCGCACAACGACCGGGGCGACTACAGCGCCGCCGTCTCGTACAACGTCCTGGAGCACATCGAGGACCACGTCGGCGCGCTCAGCAGCATGCGCGACCTGGTCCGACCCGGCGGCGCAGTGATCATCATCGTGCCGGCGTTCCAGTTCGCGATGAGCCCGGCCGACATCGCCACCGGGCACGTCCGCCGCTACACGAAGAAGACCCTACGGGCGGCGATGACCGAGGCCGGCCTGACCGTCGAGAAGATCCACTACGCCAACGCGTTGGGGTTGATCGGCTACTTCATGGCGACCAAGGTCTTCCGGCTGATGCCGAAGGAAGGCCCGATGGTCAAGGTGTACGACACCGTCGTCCTGCCCGCCACCAAGGCCGCCGAGCAGCTCGTCCGCCCCCCGTTCGGCCAGTCCGTCTTCGCAGTAGCCCGCGTCCCCGCCTAACACCCCACCCCACCCCGGCCCGGCCCACCCCGGCCCGGTCGATCATGGAAATGTGGTGCCAGGTTCATTCCCTTTTCGGGTGGTTTGACACCCACCACAACTCCATGATCGACGAGTCGGGGGCGTTACTCCTTGATCTGGTACGTCGGGCGGATCACCGCTCTCGCCAGCGTGTGGAACGTGAGGTTGAAGCCCACGTAGGCGGGGCTGGCGTCCGGAGTCAGATCCAGGCGCTCGACGTCCACGGCGTGCACCGCGAAGACGTACCGGTGCGGGCGGTCACCGGCCGGCGGCGCAGCCCCGCCGTACCCCTGCTCGCCGTAGTCGTTGCGGACCGAGAACGCGCCACCGAGGTCGGCGCCCGCCGCGCCACCGGCCCCGGTGGGCAGCTGGGTGACGCTGACCGGCACGTTCACCAGCACCCAGTGCCAGAAGCCGCTGCCGGTCGGTGCGTCGGGGTCGTAACAGGTCACCGCGAAGCTCTTCGTCTCGGCGGGGAAATCCGACCAGGTCAGCTGCGGCGAGACGTTCTCGCCCCCGGTGCTGCCGTGCGCGTGCCGCGCGTCCATCGGCTCGCCGTTCTGCACGTCGTCGCTCGTCAGCGTGAACGAGGGCAGCGTCGGCAGCAGCTCGTACGGGTCCGGGGCAATCGGTCGTTCCAGGGTCATCGGGACGAATCCTTCCGGTGTGCGGAGATACCAGCCTCTTCTTACCCCGCGTTGTCCCTTCCGACGAGCGGCACCGTGGTTTTCCGGAGCTACGGTGGAGTTCGGGCAGCGTTCCTCAGGGGGACATCGTGGCCGGCATCTGGCGGGACTTCGCGGTAGCTGTCCTCACCGCGTTCCGCCGCCGGGACGCACGGGCCATCGCCGACGAACGCCGACGAGCAGTCGAGCGACTGGCCGAGGAGACGATCCGCGACGAGCGGCGGCGCGCGGACCTGCCGGAGTGACCGGGGCGCGGGACGCCGCAACCCCTCCGGGACGACCAGTCGGGATGATCTGACGTCGGCGCAACCCGAGTCGTCACGCCTTAACATTGACCCCGGTCGGCGTCCTGCTCCGCACCTGGCACCAACCAGACTGGTGGGCGGGGCGGGCCGGAGCGCCCTCCGCGCGGGCGTCAAGGAGGTCGAGCCATGACGAGGAGCGTTGCCCTCGCCGCTGCCGTCGTCGGAGCTGCGGGGAGCCTGCTCTCCGCCACGGCACTTCCGTGGGCCCACTACGGCGACATCACCGTGCCGCTCACCAGATTCCCCGGCTGGGGTGGGTATGTGGGCAGTGTTCTGGCGCTGCACGCCTGCGTCGCCTGGGCCGTACTCGGTCGGACCGCCCGACCGGCGCTCACCCTGGCAGCCACCGCCGCGCTGAGTGTGGTCGCCATCGGATCGACGCTCCTCCTCGCGCTCACCTACGACGAAGCGTCGGCCCTGTTCGATGGAGTGGTCCCTGCGGTCATGCCCGGTCCCGGGCTCGGTGGCATCGTCGCCGTGGTGGCGATCCTCATCAGCAGCGGTGCGGCAGCGGTCAGCGCCGCAGGCCACCGCACAATGGCGACGACACCGGCCAACGCTCTCCCGTAGCGGAGCCGTTCACCCACTGGTGGCGTGTCGAGCAGCGGCAACGCCAGCCCGGAGCAGGAGCGGAGGGTGTGGGATTCGAACCCACGAAGACATCGCTGCCTTACCGGTTTTCAAGACCAGCGCCATCGGCCACTAGGCGAACCCTCCTGGGCCGCCACCCGCGGGCGTACGGCCACGCATAGTCTGCCACGGCTCGGTCCGGACGGCCCGGCGTCCCTCCCCGGTGCGCGGAACAGGAGCTTCGACCTGTCCACAGTGGGCCCGACGGTGCGCCTGCGCCGGCCGGGAAGATCGGGAAGACTGGGCCCATGCGAGCCATCACCATTCCACAGCCCGGTGGACCCGAAGCGCTCATCTGGGCCGAGGTGCCCGACCCGGAGCCGGGCCCGGACGAGGTGATCGTTGATGTTCGGGCCAGCGGGGTCAACCGCGCTGACCTGCTGCAACGGCAGGGGAACTATCCGCCGCCGCCGGGCGCGTCCGCGTACCCCGGATTGGAATGTTCCGGGGTCATCACAGAGGTCGGCGCGGACGTCGCCGGGTGGGCGGTCGGGCAGCAGGTCTGCGCGCTGCTGGCCGGCGGCGGGTACGCGGAGCGGGTGGCGGTGCCCGCCGGGCAGTTGCTGCCGGTGCCGGCCTGCGACCCGGTCGACGCCGGGGCGCTGCCCGAGGTGGCGTGCACGGTCTGGTCGAACCTGGTCAGGGTGGGCCGGCTCGGCGCGGGTGACACTCTGCTCGTGCACGGTGGGGGCAGTGGGATCGGCACCTTCGCGATCCAGCTCGGGGCCGCCTTGGGCGCCACCGTCCTGACCACCGCCCGGGCGGCCAAGCACTCCCGGCTGCGTGAGCTGGGCGCGTCGCACACGATCGACTACCAGGAGCAGGACTTCGTGGAGGAGGTCCGGCGGGCCACCGACGGTCGCGGCGTCGACGTCGTCCTGGACATCATGGGCGCGTCGTACCTGGAGCGGAACGTCTCGGCGCTGGCCACCGGCGGGCGGCTGGTGGTGATCGGCATGCAGGGTGGGCGCAAGGCCGAGCTGGATCTCGGCGCGTTGCTGACCAAGCGGGCGAGCGTCGCCGCGACGGCGTTGCGCTCCCGGCCCCTCGCGGAGAAGGCGGAGATCGTCCAGGGCGTACGGGACGAGGTGTGGCCGTTGATCGAGGCGGGCACGGTCCGACCGATCGTCGACCGGCGGCTGCCGATGACCGAGGCGGCGGAGGCGCACCGGCTCGTCGAGTCGAACGACCACTTCGGCAAGGTGCTGCTCACCCTGGGGTGACGGCGGGAGGCGTGTCGGCCGGTCGGGGCAGCATCAGGCGCGCGCCGGGGCCCTCGCCGGCCAGCGCGTCGCCCGGGTTGTAGAGCACGCAGCGTTGCAGGGAGAGGCACCCACAGCCGATGCAGCCGTCCAGGTTGTCGCGGAGTTCGGCGAGCAGTCTGATCTTCTCGTCCAACCGGCTCCGCCAGCTCGCGGAGAGCTGCGCCCAGTCCTGTGGGCTGGGGGTACGGCCTTCGGGAAGCGAGTCGAGCGCCGCCCGGATCTCGTCGAGCGAGACGCCGACCTGCTGGGAGATCCGGATGAAGGCCACCCGTCGCAACTCGGCGCGGGCGTAGCGGCGTTGGTTGCCACCGGTCCGGTCGGCGCGGATCAGCCCGAGTCGTTCGTAGTAGCGCAGCGCCGAGGGTGCCACGCCGGAGCGGACCGACAGCTCACCGATCGTCAACGAATCCGGCATCACCAGGTCCTTTAGTTGAAGTGCGCTTCAACTAAAGGTTAGCCCGCTCGAAAGACCCAGCGTCGGTCAGCGGGACGCGGGGGCCGGGCGTCGGCGGGCGCGCTCACGCCCGAGGATCCAGATCGCCTCGACCCCGTCCTTCCAGGTGATCTTCTTGCCCTCTTCCCGGCCACGTGCCCGGTAGCTGATCGGCACCTCGTACGGGCGGATGCGGCGACGCAGCAGCTTGCCGGTCACCTCGGCCTCCATGCCGAAGCCGCGCGAGCGCACCTCGAGCGACCGGTAGAGCGCCACCGGCATCAGCTTGAAGCAGGTCTCCAGGTCACCGATGTACGAGTTGAACAGGACGTTCGCCGCCATCGTGACGCCCTTGTTGCCCATCACGTACCAGAAGCTGTAGGCGCTGTGGCTGCCGAACGTGCGATTGCCGTAGACCACCGTGGCCCGCCCGTCGAGCACCGGGTCGAGCAGCTTGGGGATGTCCTGCGGGTCGTACTCCAGGTCGGCGTCGAGGATGACCATGTAGTCACCCTCCGCGCTGTCGACAGCCGTCTTGATGGCCGCACCCTTGCCGGCGTTGCGCTGGTGGGTGATGACCCGCAGTCGGGCGTCGTCGGCGCGGCCGAGGACCTCGCCGGTGCCGTCCCGGCTGCCGTCGTCGACCACGACCAACTCGATCTCGCAGGGATAGTCAACCGCCAACGCCTGCTTGAGGGCATCCGCGATGCGTTCTTCCTCGTTGTAGACCGGCATGAGGATCGAGAGCTTCACGGGAATCTCCACGGTGGCGACAATACGTCGGGCATAGCCTAGCCTGGCTGGTTGGCCCACCGCGTGCCGCCACCGTCGGGCCGTCGGCGTGGCGGGTTCAGGCGGATGGTGTTTACTTCCCGCCATGTCGGCTGCCGGATCCCTGCTCGCGGTGGTTCCCGCCGCCTCGGTGCTCCTACTCACCGTCGCGCTGAGGTCGCGTGCGGTCGATGCGGTCGCACCGCTGCGACTCGCCGTGGTGCGCTCCGCGCTGCTGACCGGGGTGTACGCGGTACTCGTCGTCGAGCTTCTCGGCGCAATGCACGCGCTGAACCGGCCGGCCTTCGTCACCGCCTGGCTGCTCTTCCTGGTCGTTGCCGCGGCAGCCGCCGGCCTGCGGCGACGGTCGAGCCGACCAGCGCCTCCCCCCGCCGCCACCCCACGACCGGTGCCGGTGGGCGCCGGAGTGTCCGGCGCCAGCCCGGACACGTCCGACGCGACCGTGGAGCCCGCCCCCATCAGGTCCGACCCGCCGCCGGCGCAGACCACTCGGGCGCCCTCCGGCCTGCTCGCCGTGGCGGTCGACGCCTGGCGCAGCGCCGGACGCGGCGAACGGCTGCTCGGCGGCACGATCGCCGGTCTGGTCCTGGTGGAGCTGCTGGTCGCGCTGCTCGCCGAGCCGAACAACTTCGACTCGCAGACGTACCACCTGCCCAAGGTGGAGCACTGGGTCGGCCAGGGCGACCTGGGCTTCTGGCCCACCGCCATCCATCGGCAGGTGACCATCCCGCCCGGCGCCGAGTACCTGCTGCTGCACCTCCGCCTCCTCACCGGCGGGGACCACCTGTACAACCTGGTGCAGTGGGCGGCCGGAGTGCTCTGTCTGCTGGTGGCCGCACGGATCACCGCGCAGCTCGGCGGCGGCCGGAGGGCCCAACTGCTCACCGCGTTCGTGCTGGCGACCACGCCGATGGTGGTGCTCCAGGCGACCAGCACGCAGACCGACCTGGTCTGCGCGGCGTGGGTCACCTGCGTCGCGACCCTGGTGCTGGACGGGCTGCGCCGGCGTACCGGCTGGGGCACGCTGCTCGGGTTGGGGGCGGCCACCGGCCTGACGGCGGTGACCAAGACCAGCGGCCTGATCGCGGTCGGCCCGCTCCTGGTGCTCTGGGGGTTGGCGCAGCTCCGACTCACCCTGGCCGCGAGCGCGGCAGAGACCGGCGCGGTTCGACGGCCTCGGGCGGTCGGCGGGGTGGTCCGCACGGTCGGCGGTTCGGTGCTGATCCTGCTGGTCGCGGCAGTGGTGGTCGGCCCGTTCCTGGCCCGGGTGACCGCCGAGTTCGGGCATCCGCTGGGCCCACCGCGGCTGCGCGAGTCGATCCCGATGGAACGGCACGACCCGCAGTCGATCTTGGTCAACGCCCTGCGGATCGGGCACACCGCGTTCGACACACCGCTGGCGCCGCTGCGGCGAGCCGGCGCCGAGGTGATCATCGGCGGCGCGGGTGTGATCGGCGTCGACCCACAGGACCGGGCGATCACCTTCGGTCGGGAGATCTTTCCGGAGCCGGCCTGGTACCCGGACGAGGACCGGGTGGCGTTCCCCCTGACCGGGGCACTGGCGCTGATCGGTGCTGTCGTCGCGCTCGCCCGTCCGCGCCGGATCCATCCCGAGCAGACCGGGCCGCTGCGCGCGTACGCGGTGGTGGTCCTGGCCGCCGTCCTGCTGCACACCTCGATGATCAAGTGGCAGCCGTGGGGCAACCGGCTGATCCTCTACGCGGTGGTGCTGGCAGTCCCACTGGCCGGGCTCTGGGTCGACGCGCTGCTCCGTCGACGTGGCGCACAATCGGCACGCCGGTCGGTGGCTACCCTGGCGGTGGTCACCGTGCTGGCGACCTCGGCGCTGGCCGGGGTGCTCGCGTTGTCGTACGGCTTCCCACGCCGCCTGGTCGGCTCCGGTTCGGTCTTCACCACCTCGGACTGGGACACCCGGTTCCTGCGCCGCCCGCAGTGGGCCGACGAGTTCCGTTGGGCCGCGGCGGCGGTACGCGACAGCAATGCCCGACGGGTCGGGTTGGTGCAGCAGAACGACAACTGGGAGTACCCGTGGTGGCTGCTGCTGCGGCAGCCGGACGGGAGTTCTCCCGATCTGGTGGCGTTGCAGTCGGTGCTTCCTGAACGACCGCCGGCCGACCCGTCCTCGGTCGACGCGATCGTCTGCACCGGCAGTCGCCCGGCCTGCACGAAGGTGGTTCCGGCCGGCTGGCGGTTGGAGTTCCGCGGCTACGTCGGCTACGCCCTGCCGCCGGGCCGGTAGAGCCCGCCGGGCTGCCGTACGCGCCGGCCACACCCCGCCCTCGCGTGTCGATCAAGGAGTTGTGGTGGGGCACCAATCGCCCATTGGTGTGCCGAACGGGCACCACAACTCCATGATCGCCGGGGGGTGTCCCTATGGGTTTCGTCAAGCGGGGACGGGGCTGGTCGGGCGTGGTTGGTAGGGGATCTTGTCGCGGAGCATGGCGAACAGGACGTCGCAGCGGCGTCGGGCGAGGCAGATGAGGGCGGCGTTGTGGCGTTTGCCCTCGGCGCGTTTGCGGTCGTAGTAGGCGCGGCTGACGGGGTCAGCCAGAGACGCGAACGCGGCAAGGAAGAACGCTCGTTTGAGGTTCTTGTTGCCGCCTCGGGGTGGGTGCTCGCCGCGGATGCTGCTGCCCGATCGTCGGGTGACGGGGGCGAGGCCGGCGTAGGCGGCGAGGTGGCCAGGCGTGGCGAAGCTGCTGCCGTCGCCGACTTCGAGCAGGATCCGGGCGGCGGTCCTGACGCCGATGCCGGGCATCGAGGTCAGGACCGGGGCAAGAGGGTGCGCATCAAGGATCCTCTCGACTTCTTTGGCGACCTGGTCGCGTTGCCGAAGGGTGTCGCGGAGGCTGTCGGCGAGGCGAGGCAGGATCGTCTCGGCTGCGTGGGTGCCGGGGACGGTGACGGTCTGCTCGTCGAGTGCGGTCATGATCTGTTCGACCAGGCGTTCACCCATGCGCGGCGCGTGGACGGCAGCAATCGAGAGCAGTTTGCGGCGGCCGGCCTTGCGCAGACCAGCCGGTCCGCCGCAGCGCGACAGCAGCTCCAGCACGGCCTTGTGCTGCGCTTTCGGGCCGAGGACTCGTTCCAGGGCAGGGTGGATCTGCGTCAGGAGACCACGGATCCGGTTGGACACCCGGGTGGCTTCGCCAGCGAGGTCGTCGTCGAAGCCGACCAGGACTTCCAGCTCGGCCAGAGCCTCGTCGCCGGTGTCGACCCGCCGCAGCGTGTGCGGCAGGGTGCGGGCGGCGTCGGCGATGACGTAGGCGTCGCGGGCGTCGGTCTTCGCCGAACCGGGATGCAGGTCAGCGATGCGCCGCATCGCCAGGCCAGGCAGGTAGGCCACCTGATGCCCGCACGCCCGAGCCACCGCGACCGGCAAGGCGCCGATCGAGGCGGGCTGGTCGACCACCACCAGGACCCGGCCGTGACGGGCGAGCTTGTCGAACAGCTGCCGCAGCCGGACCTCGGTGTTCGGCAACGCCGCGTCGTGCAGCCGCTTGCCGTCCGGAGCCAACCCGACCGCGTGGTGATCACCCTTACCGACGTCCAAGCCCAGGAAGACGCCATATCCCTCGTGCACCAGACCCGCCTCCACGCAACGCACCGTGGCCTCGGCCGCAGTCAGGGCGTCGGACTGCCGGCAGCCACGTTACGAAGAGACCTACCCCAACACGGGTGGCCGTGTCCCTATCAGCGGTCCGCCGACGCCACCCGACCCGGCGACAACACCCCCCGGATCATGCCTACGACAGGGGCAGGAAGTCATACCGGGCCGGGCGACCGAGGGTCCCCGGCTGGGGACGATCAAAAAGGTAACGGGTGGGGCGGGGGCGGGGGGTCCGGTTAGTCCGGTCCGGGCGGTTCGGCAGTCGGCGCGGAAGGATCCGAGGTGCATTCACATCTATGGATCTGCACGTTACCGTCTGGTAACTCAGTCGACGTCCCGCGACTGAGCCGAAAGGAGTGCGTCGATGCCTGCAATCCCCGCCAGGCCCGAACGCGCGACCCGACGACGGGCCATCACCGTCGCCGTCGCCGTCGCCGCTCTCGTCCTACCGATGCTCGCCGGACCGGCCACCCCCGCCACCGCCGCCGACCGTCCCACCGTCCAACCACTCCCCGCCAACCTCGAAGCAATCCGGGCCGCCGAGGCCACCGCCCTCTACGGCAGCCCGGCGATCCGTCCGATCGAACAACGCCGCACCGCGCTGGTCACCATGGGCGACAGCGAGATCTCCGGTGAGGGGGTCGGCAACTACGTCCCCGGCACCCACCAGGACGGCAACTGGTGCGACCGCTCGTACGACCAGGCGGTGTTCCGCACCGGCATCGCGTCGGACGCGCAGTACAACATCGCCTGCTCCGGTGCCACGCCGTGGAACCTCATCGCCGGCGGCCCGACCCAGCACAACGAGCTGAACCAGGGCGACTACCTGGGCATCAAGGCGCGCAACACGCACGTGAAGCTGATCTGGGTGGTGGTCGGCGCGAACGGTGACGGCACCATCCAGTTCGGTCCGGTCGCCACCGACTGCGCCGTTCGTCGGGTCTTCTTCCAGGGGCCCTGCTACCCCACCTACACCGACCAGTGGACGATCCGCACCGACGGCAGCCGGCGGGCCGTCGAATCCGCGCTCAACGACATCCGGCAGACCATGACGAAGGCCGGCTACCTGCGGTCGGACTACGAGCTGGTGCTGATGTCGTACCCGAGCCCGGGCAGCCCGGACGTGGAGGACAACCCGAACTTCCCGGGCTGGTACTCCGGCGGCTGCCTGCTCTACCTGGCCGACGCGGCGTTCGCCCGCAACAAGGCGGTGCCGATGTTCGAGTCGGCGCTGCGCTCGGCCGCCGCGAACACCGGCACCCGCTACCTGGACGCCAGCCGGCTCTTCCACGGGCACGAGGTGTGCACCGACAACACCTCGGTACGCGGCCTCTACATCGAGGTCGGCATCTGGAACGAGAACGCCGCCCGTCAGTCGTTCCACCCCAACGCCCGTGGGCACGGCATGTTCGCCCAGTGCATCACCCAGTTCTGGAACTCCGGTCAGGCCCGGGCCAGCTGCGTCGACCCGGCGAGCACCGGCAGCGGCGTGCTCCACCCGGGCCTGCTGGACTTCCGGCAGCTGCGCAACCTGGCCACCGGCACCTGCGTCGACGGAAAGGGATACGACTCCCGCAACGGGACCGTGCAGCAGCCGTACTCCTGTCACGGTGGGCGTAACCAGGGCTTCTGGTACGACTCGGCCCGGCGTTCGCTGCACTCGGAGCTGTCCCACGATCGCTGCCTGGACGTCGCCAACAGCTCGATGACCGCCGGCACCGCGGTCAACATCTACGACTGCAACGGCACCGGAGCGCAGCAGTTCGTCTTCTCCGGCAACCAGATCAAGCCGGCCGCCGCGAGCAACCTGTGCGTGGCGTTCGACAACCCGTTGCTGGGCAGCCCACGCCTGCGGTTGGCGAACTGCGGAAGCAGCGCCCGGCAGCAGTGGTCGTTCGAGGCCCGTACCGCCGCCAACCCGGTCGGTTACGGTCACGACGACTTCATCGGGTCGCGCGTGTACTGACGAGGATCGGGGCCCCGGCGTCGGCCGGGGCCCCGGTCGCTCACCTGGTGCGGGGGATGAGCACGAGCCGCGCCACGCCCTTGTCGCCGTCCTTCGCGCCGGCGACGCCGAGCGTCGCGCCGACCTTCACCTCGCTCGGCTGCACTGTGGCGCGTCGCTCGACCACCCGCAGGTCCTCGCCGAAGGTCCAGGTCATGGTGAAGCCGTCGGTGGACTTGACGGTCATCGAGCCGCCGTCGATCGCGGTCACCTCGCCGCGCTGCACGGCCACTGTCTGCGTACCGCCGTCCTTGGTCTTCACCACCGCCTCGCCGTGCAGGGTGTTCCTGCGCAGCAGCACGCGGGCCTGCCGGCGCTTGCGCCACTCCTCGCCGCGCTTCTCCCGGGCCTCCTCCCGGGCGGTGGGGGAGGCTCCGGGCGTCGGGGTGGCCGGTGCGGCGACGGTCTGCACGTCCAGGTCGTCGGCGTCGAAGCCCATCGCGGTCAGCGCCTGCCCCTCGACGCCCATGGCGGCGGCGACCTCGACGGCCGCCTCCCGGGCGGGCTGGCCGGCCACCTCGGCCGCGCCGCAGCCGCTGAGACCGAGCGCGACCGCCGCCAACAGGGCGGTGGTGCCGGTGGCGAATCCCCAACGTGACATGACGTTCCCTCTCGGTCAGTGGAGCCCTCAGCCTCCCCGGGAACGACGAGCGGAGCGTCAGGCCGATGTTCGGGTCAGGTAAGGATCACCGGGCAGCCGGACCGTGAAGGCGGCACCGCCCTCCGGCGCGTGCCCAGCGGTGATCTCCCCGCCCAGTCGCCGGACCAGGCCGGCGGCCAACGCCAGCCCCAGTCCGCTGCCCACCTTGCGCACCCCCCGGTACCGCTCGTGCAGCGCACCGCGCTCGAACGCCACCGCCAGGTCGTCGTCGGTGAAGCCGGGCCCGCCGTCACGGACCTCCAGCACACCGCCGGCGGCCGGGTCCGCCCCCGCCGGCCGGACCGCGAGCACCACTGGCGACCCCGGGGGTACGACCCGCAGCGCGTTCTCCAGCAACCCGTCCAGCACCTGACGGATCCGACCCGGATCGGTGTACGCGGGCACCTGTCGACCGGGTGTCTCCAACCGGAACGGCACCCCGACCGCCGCACACCGGCCGGACCAGGCCGGTTCCGCGTCCACCGCCAACCGGGTGAGGTCCACCGGCACCGGTTCGAGGGGAAAGTCGGCGGCCTCCAACCGGGCCAGCGCCAGCAGATCCCCGATCAGCCGGTCCAGGTGCTGGGCCTCGACCAGCATCGTCCGACCGGTGTCGACGGTGTCGTCCGCGCCGAGCACGCCGTCGGCGAGCGCCTCGGCGTACCCCCGGATCGCGGTCAGCGGGGTGCGCAGCTCGTGCGAGACGGACAGCAGGAACTCCCGCTGCCGTCCCTCGCTGGTGGCCAGCGCGGCGGCCAGGCCGTTCAACGCCTCGGCCAGGTCGGCGACCTCGTCCGGTGGTTCGACCGGCACCCGGACGGCGCGGTCCCCGGCGCGCAGCCGGGCGGCGGCGGTGGCCGCGACCCGGATCGGCCGGGCCAACCGGCGGGCCAGCAGCAGACCGGCCGCCACACCGGCGGCCAGCCCGGCCAGGAGCGGCAACCAGAGGCTGCGCAGCACCTGGGCCCAGAGCCCGACCGACGACGGACGGGACAGCACCACGCCGTTGCCGTTGGGCAGCGCCCGACCCTCGACCAGGGCCCGCTTCCCGTTGACGACGCGCCGGACCGACACGTTGCGGCCCTGCGCGATCCGCTGCACCACCCGCTGCGGCAGGCCCGGTCGGTCGACCGTCCCGCGCCGGATCAGGTACGCATCGATGCCCTGGTTGCGCAGTTGTTGGATGAGCCGCTCCTCGTCGGTGCTGCGCCCCCGGTCCAGTCGGGTCCGTAGCACCTCGGCGGCGAGCCGGGCCTGGGCGGCGAGCGCGTCCTGATCTCGTCGCTCCGCTCCCCGGATCGCCAACGGCACCGCCACGATCGCGGTGACCAGCACCGACACCAGTGCCACCGCGCACGTGACGAGCACCGCCCGGGCGGTCAGCGTACGACCGAGGCGGCCACGCCGAGGTGCGGCCGACGGGTTGGCGCCGACCACCGGCAGGGTCATGGTCGGCGATCCGACGCGCCCGGGACGGTCAGGCATCGACCGCGTACCCGACGCCGCGGTGGGTGCGGATCACGCTGGCCGGACCGAGCTTCGCCCGGACCTGGGCGACGTGCACGTCCACGGTGCGGGTACCGGCGTGGGCGGCGTACCCCCAGACCCCGGCCAGCAACTCCTCCCGGGTGAAGACCCGGCCGGGTCGGGCCATCAGGTGGGCCAGCAGGTCGAACTCGGTGGAGGTGAGCTGCACCGGTGCGCCCCCGACGCTGACCGTCCGGCGTGCCGGGTCGAGCGTCACCGGCCCGACGACGCGCGGCCGCTCCGCGCCCTCCGGGCCGCCGGCGGAACGGCGCAGCACGGCACGCACCCGGGCGACCAACTCCCGAGGGCTGAACGGCTTGGTCACGTAGTCGTCGGCGCCCAACTCCAGGCCGACGATCCGATCGACCTCGTCATCGCGGGCGGTGAGGAAGATGACCGGTGTCCAGTCACCGGCCTCGCGCAGCTCACGACAGATCTCGGTGCCGGGCAGGCCCGGCAGCGCGATGTCCAGAACGCAGGCCACCGGGCGTAGCCGGCGGGCGGCGCTCAGACCGGCCACACCGTCGCGTTCCAGGTGGACGCCGAACCCGTCCCGGGTGAGATACAGCCGGACCAGGTCGGCGATGGCCGGCTCGTCCTCGACCACGAGGACGAGCCCGCGGTGCGGCGGTTCGACGGTCACCGGACCATGATTGCCGACCCGGCGAGCCGGCGCGATCGGTGCGTGTTCGGGTCAGGTAAGAGCGGCGCAAGGAGCCCGGTGAGAGCTGGTCAGCTGACCGGGGCCGGGCGGAACGCGCTGGGCCGGGCGGCGGCCGGCGTGTCGCTGATCGTGGCGACGACACGCTCGCGGGGCACCCGCAGACGGGTCCGGAACGCGTGGTTGAGCAGCGCGTCGAGCTGCCACACCCGCTTCGGGTGGCTGGTACGGATGAGGAACCGTTCGCGGATCCCGTCGATCGCCGTGGCCGCCACCTCGACGCACTGCAGTCGCGGGTCCGGGCTCCAGGTCACGTTGCTCAGTTCCCGCAACTCGGTGTTGAGGTGCAGACGCAGTCGGTGCAGGAGTCGGGTCTGCTGGGTCACCACCAGTCGACGGTGGGTGAGCAGCAGCAGGTAGTCGCCGGTGACCGGACGGTCGGGGCGGCTGCATCGGGTGACCAGGATGGTCGCGTCACCGGAGCCGACGCAGCGCCGGAAGACCGGCATGTGCCGGCTCACGGTCTGCACAGCCAGGCCAGCCTCGGCGGCGGCCGGGAGGAACGTTCGGGAAAAGACGTCCATGACCTGCCCAACGACGCCCCCGACGGGGTGACGTGGGTCACGGCGGATTTTTGGAAGTTCCACGACACCGGGACGCACAGGGTGTCCGACTTCCGACTCCGACGGATCGTGGTCAGGATTCCGGCTACAACGGGTCAGCGGCGAAGAGCTCCTCCAACCAGCCGGGAACCGCGTCGGCGTACTCGGCACGCGACTCGTCCGGCGTGTCCAAGGCCCGCCGCCAGGAGAGCGAGCGGCTCACCGGCCCCAGTTGGATCGCGAGGTCGGCGGCCTCGACGAGGGTCCGACGGTCGTACCGGCCGGTCCACGCCTCCAGGTAGGCGTCCCGCAACCGGGCCAATCGGGTGTCGTCGGCCGCCGGCTTGTCGGCGTACCGAATGGACCGCAGGGTCACCAGCAGCGTGCCGAACGGGTGCGCCACCGACGCGTCGCCCCAGTCGAAGTAGCGGTATCCGTCCGGGCCCGCGAAAACGTTGCCGTCGTGCAGGTCGTCGTGTTGCACGGTGGCCGGAATCCCGATGTCGGCGAGCCGGCGGCACCGCTCGGCGTACGACGGCAGCTCCGCCCGCAACCGCTCGTACATGTCCTGGCTGAGCCCGCCCTCGGCACCGGTCAGCAGCGACCCGTGATCGTCGAGCAGCTCGGCGAGGAGGCCGGCGAGCACCTCCGGGCGGTGGTCCGGCACGCCCAGGGCGACCAACTCGTCGGCGCGCGGCGCGCTCGCCAGTTGCAGTGCCGCGTACCCGGGGAGCGCTCGCTCCCAGTGCGACAGGTCGGGGTCGCGCCCCAGCACGTCGCGCAACGACTCCCCACCGTCGGGCAGCAACGACCAGCCCTGCCTCCGGTCCACGGCGATCGGGGTCAGCACCCGGTCGGGTGTCAGCTCGGCGAGCGTCTCGACCAGAACCGCCTCGTGCACGGTGCCCGGGTTGTTGGCCTTGAACCAGACCGGACCGTCGTCGGTGGGCACCCGCCATACCAGTGACCACGGACGTACCCGAGGCTCCACCAACCCGGTCACCCGTCGGCCGGCGCGGCTCAGGTGCGCGTCCACCCAGGAGCGGGCCCGCACCTGCCACCGCTCGTCGGACCAGTCAGGGGTGCGCTCAGCAGACGTCGTCGTCACGCTGGGCACCCTAGGCGGCCCGGTCGGGCCGGGGCGACGCCTTTTCCGGCAGGTGTCAGATCAGCTCGACGATGGTGGCGTTGGCCATGCCGCCGCCCTCGCACATGGTCTGCAGGCCGTAGCGGATCCCGTTGTCCCGCATGTGCTGGAGCATGGTGGTCATGATCCGGGCGCCGGAGCCGCCGAGCGGGTGGCCGAGGGCGATCGCCCCTCCACGGGGGTTCAACCGCTGCGGGTCCGCCTCGGTCTCCGCCAACCAGGCCAGCGGGACCGGGGCGAACGCCTCGTTCACCTCGTACACCCCGATCTCCTCGATGCCCAGCCCCGCGCGGCGCAGCGCCTTCGCGGTGGCCGGGATGGGCGCGGTGAGCATGGTGACCGGGTCGTCGGCGGCGACCACGGCGGTGTGGATCCGGGCCAGGGGCCGCAGGCCGTGCCGGCTCGCCCACTCGGAGGTGGTCACCGCGAGAGCCGCGGCACCGTCGGAGATCTGGGACGCGGACCCGGCGGTCACCACGCCGTCGGGGCGGAACGGGGTGGCGAGTTCAGCGAGTTTGTCCACCGTCGTGTCCCGGCGGATGCCCTCGTCGGCGGCGAAGGTGCCGCCGTCGCCGAGCGGCACCGGCGTCAGCTCCGGGTCGAACGCCCCGGCGTCCTGGGCGGCGGCCGCCTTCTCGTGGCTGGACAGCGCGAACTCGTCGAGCCGCGTACGCGTGAGCCGCCACCGCTGGGCGATCAGCTCGGCCCCGACACCCTGGTTGAACGGCAGCGGCGCGTCGTCGGCGAAGCCCTCGACACCCCGGTACCGGTCCCGGAGCTGGTCGCTGAACGGCATTCCGTCGGCCACGCTGGAGCCCATCGGAACCCGGGTCATCGACTCGACGCCACCGGCGACCACCAGATCGGCCTGGCCGGAGAGCACAGTGGCGGCCGCGAAGTGCAGAGCCTGCTGGCTGGAGCCACACTGCCGGTCCAGTGTCGTGCCGGGCACCGTCTCGGGCCAGCCGGCGGCGAGCACGCCGTTGCGGGCGATGTTCCACGACTGTTCGCCGACCTGGGACACGCAGCCCCAGAAGACGTCGTCGACCTGGGCCGGGTCGATCCCGGTGCGCTCGGCGAGGGCGCGCAGCACGTGCGCCGAGAGATCGACCGGGTGGACGCCGGCGAGGCTGCCCCTACGCCGCCCGACCGGGGTACGCACCGCGCCGACGATGACCGCGTCACTCATGTTTACTCCCCGGTAACTTGGGCTGCCCCGATCCTAACGCCGACGCGGTGGGCCGCCACCCCACCCTCTCCGCGGGTCGATCAAGGAGTTGTGGTGCCCCACATACGGTGCAAAGTGGAATCTTTCCCCCACCACGATTCCATGATCGACGGCGGTGGGGAGGTCGCTGGCATGCTGGGCGGGTGGATGACATCACCGGACCCCGGCAGTGGCGGGTGCCGTCGACCCTGCCCGCGGCGAAACTCGCCGGTGCCGTTCTGCTGACCGCACTCGGGTTGCTCTTCGCCGACGGCGACGCGGTCCGGCTGGTGCTGGCCATTCTGACCGCGGCCGTCCTGGTCGTCTGGGCGGTACGCGACCTGGTCGCACCCGTCCGGTTGGCCGTCGATCCGAACGGACTCACCGTCGTCCGGGGGTTCGCCGGTCACCGGCTGCTGCCCTGGCCGACCATCGAGGCGATCACCGTGGACCGTCGACCGCGGTTGGGGCTGACGTCCGAGGTCCTGGAGATCGACACCGGCGAGTCGCTGCACCTCTTCGGCCGGTTCGACCTGGGCACCAACCCGGAGGAGGTGGCCGCCGAGCTGCACGCCGCCCGCCCGAACCCCTGATCGGTCAGCCGAGCAGATAGGCGGTACGGACGAGGACCAGGCCGACCAGGACCAGCAGGATGACCGCTGCGCCGACGACCTGGACGAGCGTGCGCCGACCGCGCGGCGCGTAGGCGAGCACCAGTGCCATCAGCGCACCGACCACCAGGCCGCCCAGGTGCCCGGGGATGGAGATGCCCGGCACGGTCAGGGTGAACACCAGGTTGATCACCAGGATCGGGATCACCTGGGAGATGTCCCGGCCCATCTTCCGCTCGATGATGATCAGCGCGGCGAAGAGGCCGAAGACGGCGGTGGACGCCCCGGCGGTGGCCGAGTTCTGAGCGCTGAAGAGGTACGCGGCCACGTTGCCGCCGAGCCCCCCGATCAGGTAGAGCGCGCCGAAGCGCAGCGGCCCGAGGTTGGCCTCCAACGACCGGCCGAGCACCCACAGCGCCCACATGTTGAGCAGCAGGTGAATCACGCCGTAGTGCAGGAACATCGCGGTGATCAGCCGGTACCACTGGCCGTCCGCGATGCCACCGAGGGTGCCGTCGGGGAAGACCGCCAGCCCGAGCACCGACCCCCAGTTGGTCAGCGGGGTGCTGCCACCCATCAGGCCGCCGAAGCCGGAACCGCCCACCGCCGCGTCCCCACCCCGGTCTGAGGCGATGGACAGCAGCATGAGCAGCACGTTCACGGCGATCAGGGCCTTGGTGACATAGCCGTGCCGACCGGCCGCACCGCCACCGAAGGCGGTACGCGCCGGCCGGACACTGCGACGGCCCTCGTTGACGCACTCCGGGCACTGGTGCCCGACCGACGCCTCCCGCATGCACTCCGGGCAGATCGGCCGGTCGCAGCGGGTGCACCGGACGTAGGTCTCCCGGCCGGGATGCCGGTAGCAGACCGGGGTGGTCGGCGGCGACTCGCTCACCGGGTCGACCCGCCGTCCACCGCCGCGCGAACCACCGACGCCGGACGGTGCGGTGCTCCGGAGCGCTCAATCATGCGAGCAAAGGTACCTCGCCGGTCGCTCAGGCAGCAGACCGCTCGATCTCGACCCGCTCGATGACGACGTCCTGCAGCGGACGGTCGCTCGGGCCGGTCGGGGTGTTCGCGATCGAGTCGACGACCTTCACCGACTGCTCGTCGGCGACCTGCCCGAAGATCGTGTGCCGGTTGTTCAGGTGCGGCGTCGGCGACACGGTGATGAAGAACTGCGAACCGTTGGTGCCCGGTCCGGCGTTCGCCATCGCCAGCAGGTAGGGCCGGTCGAAGCGCAGCTCCGGGTGGAACTCGTCGGCGAACTTGTAACCCGGCCCACCCCGACCGGTGCCGGTCGGGTCGCCCATCTGGACCATGAACCCGCTGATCACCCGGTGCGAGATGGTGCCGTCGTAGTACGGCCCGCTGCCCGGCTGGCCGGTGCGCGGGTCGGTGTACTCCCGGTTGCCCTCGGCCAGGTCGATGAAGTTGCGGACCGTCTTCGGAGCGTGGTTCGGGAAGAGCTCCAGCCGGATCGGGCCAGCGTTGGTGTGCAAGGTGGCGTAGACAGCCTCGGCCACGGGTACTCCTCACTCGTTGGTCAGTTCCATGCGGATCCTCCCATGTGCCCGATCTGGCATCGCGGAGGCATCCGAAGGTGGAGGATGACGAAGGAACAACTCCCAGGAGGTAGGACCGTGTTTGGATTCGGGCGGCGCAAGTCCCAGGGGCAGCTGGCGAAGGCCGAGCTGAACCAGAGCATCAGCCACCTGATGCAGGCAGCCAACCACGCCGCCAAGGGCGCTGGCGCGACCGTCGGCCCGCGGGTCCAGGTAGCCCGGAGCTACGTGGCACCGACCGCCGCGAAGGTGCGCGACCGCGCGTCGACCGGCTGGGGGACGACACTCACCACGCTGGCGCCGCTGGCGGCGGCGGCCCGTGACGGCGCCGCGCAGGCAGGGCCGCTGACCAGGAAGGCCAAGTCCAAGACCATGCGGATCACCGGTAAGAAGAAGCAGCCGCGCCGTCGCGGCTCGATGATGACCGGCCTGTTGGCGGCGGGTGCCGTCGCCGGTCTGGCCGGCGCGGTCGCGCTCCGCCGTCGACGGGAGCAGCAGGAGTGGGCCGAGTACGACCCGACCCGCACCCTGGAGCCGATGCGCGACGAGGTCGACTCGATCGAGGTGCGTACGCCGTCCGCCGCCAAGGGCAGCGACGGGTCCGCCATGGCCGGCGCGGCGGGGATGACCGGCGCGGGCAGCTCGGCGGTGGCCGGCGGTGCCAGCGCCAGCACCACCAGCCCGGCGAAGCAGACCGGCATCCGCCCGACCGACAAGGTCCCGTCGGTCGCCGAGGGTGCCACCGACGTCTCCGGTCGGCCGACCGACGACCTCACCAAGGCCCTGGGCAAGGACACGGCCCGCACCAACGGGCGGCGCTGACCACAGCGGCAGAGCATCGGGCGCCGGCGCGCGGATCACTCCGCGCGTCGGCGCTTCCGCGTCGAACGGCGCGCGGTCCTCAGGTCTCGGCGCGCGGCTCTCGGCGCGCGGCGTTCAGCTCTCGGCGCGCGGCGCGCGGCTCTCGGCGCGCGGCGTTCAGCTCTCGGCGCGCGGCGTGCGGCTCTCGGCGCGCGGCGTTCAGCTCTCGGCGCGCGGCGTGCGGCTCTCGGCGCGCGGCGTTCAGCTCTCGGCGCGCGGCGCGCGGCTCTCGGCGCGCGGCGTTCAGCTCTCGGCGCGCGGCGCGCGGCGCGGCGCATCCGCAAGATCCACTCGTCTTTCGTGACGTCGCGGCATCCCACAGACCTGGACACCCCGATCTCCGGAAAGCCGAGTGGATCACCGTGCCGGCCCGGCAGGCGCGGCCGCCCGCAGGCGCTGTCGCCGCCCGTCTAGAGCCAGCCGTTGCGGCGGAACCAGCGGTAGAGGGCCAGCGAGACGCCGAGCATCAGGGCCAGGGCCACCGGATAGCCGTACGTCATCTTCAGCTCGGGCATGTTGTCGAAGTTCATGCCCTCGACACCGGCGATGGAGGTCCAGACCGCGGCGATGGCCGCCCACGCGGCGATCTTGCGCATGTCGTTGTTCTGGTCGACGGTGACCTGCGCCAACCGCGCCTGGAGGATCGAGTTCAGCAGGTCGTCGTAGGAGTTCACCTGCTCCACGGTGCGGCTGAGGTGGTCCTGCACGTCCCGGAAGTAACGGCGGACCTCCTTCGGCACGTCCCGGTTGACCTGCGAGGTCAGCGTCATCAGCGGTCGCTGCAACGGCACCACCGCCCGCTTGAACTCCACCAGCTCCCGCTTCATCTGGTAGATCCGCTGGATCCGCCCGTGGCCGTGCCGGTCGAAGACCTCGGCCTCCAGCACGTCCAGGTCGTCCTCGATCTGCTCGGCCACCTCCAGGTAGAGGTCCACCACCCGGTCGGTCACCCCGTACGCCACCGCCCACGGGCCGTGCAGCAGCAGATCCTGCTTGGTCTCCAGGTCGGCGCGGATCGGGGCGAGCCGGCAGGCGTCGCCGTGCCGGACGCTGATCACGAAGTTCGGGCCGATGAAGAGCATCACCTGGCCGGTCTCCACGACCTCGGAGTTCTCGGTCAGCTCGGCGTGCTCGCAATACCTGGCGGTACGCAGCACCAGGAAGACGACCTCGCCGAACCGCTCCAGCTTGGGACGCTGCTCGGCTTTGACGGCGTCCTCGACGGCGAGCTCGTGCAGGCCGTAGGTCTCCGCGATGGCGGTCATCTCGGCCAGCTCCGGCTGGTGCAGACCGAGCCAGACGAAGCCGTGCTCCTCGCGGCGGGCCGCGGTCAGCGCCTCCGCGTACGTCCAGTCGCCGGGTTGCCGCTTGCCGTCGACGTAGAGCGCGCAGTCGACCACCGAGCTGCGACCGGCGCCGGTGGGGGTCGGTGCCGGTGGGGCGCCGTCGGTGTACAGGATCCGGGTCATCGCCCGGACCGGGGAGGGCCACGCCCGGGGTCGCAACACCCGACCGGTGGTCGACGGTGCCGTCCGGTCCCGCTCTGTCCGATCCGTCATCGCGTCACCTCCCGCGCTCGGCTGCGGCTTGCAGGCTACGCCGACCGCGGTCGAGTGAACGTGTGACGGCGGTCGCGTGGGGGTGGTGCCGGGTGGGCCGGGCCGCATCGGGGGGTGTGCGGGGACGACACGGCCCACCCGACACCCGTGGGGGCGGGAGGTGGTGCTGCCGCGTCATCCTGGTCGTGGCTGGCCCGGGGGAGGGTCGGGCGGAGATCTCCGCGACGTAACACGAATGACGCTCGCAGCATTGTGGGCCGCCAGCCGCCCCGGCGGGAGCCCCGGGACGGCCGGCATCGTCGTTCTGTCAGGAACCTGACAGTTCGTTCAGCTGCGGACGGCCTCGACGGCGTCCGCGAGACGACGGACCCCCTCGTCGATCCGATCGGCGGTCACCGCCGAGAAGGCCAGTCGGAGGGCGTGCCGCCCGCCGTCCAGCACGAAGTCGCTGCCCTTGACCACGGCGACCCCACGCTCGGCGGCAGCCGGAGCGAGCCGGTCGACGAGCACGTCCTCCGGGAACTCCACCCAGAGGAAGTAGCCGCCGTCGGGCTCCACGAACCGCGCCTGCGGCAGGTGCCGGCGCAACGACTCGGCGAGCACCCGGGCCCGCTCACCCAACGCCGCGCGTACCGTCTCGATGGAGCGGTCGATGTCACCGGAGACGCAGAACTGGTGCACGATCGCCTGCGACACCATCCCCGGCGAGATGTAGAGACTCGTCGCGTTCTTGGCGATGTCGGCGATCAGGTCCGCCGGACCGACCAGGTATCCGACCCGGACCCCCGGGCAGACCGTCTTGGTGAAGCTCGACGCGTGCACCACCACGTTGCGGGTGTCCAGCGAGAGCATCGACGGCAGCGCCTCGCCACGGAAGCGGATGTCCGCGTACGGGTCGTCCTCGAAGATGGTGAACCCGTACTCGGCGGCCAGGTCGAGCAACTCCCGACGCTTCTCCAGGGAGAGCGTCATGCCGGCCGGGTTCTGGTAGTTCGGGATCACGTGCGCGAGCCGGGGCCGGACCCCGGACTCCAGCAGCTTGCGCAGCTCGGCCGTGTCGAGGCCGTCCGGCTGGACGGAGATGCCGTGCAGCTCACCGCCCATCCGCTGAAGGTTGAGCAGCGTCCGGTCGTACGTCGGGCGTTCCACCACCACCGCGTCGCCGGGGCGGACCAGGTGGTCGAAGAGGAACGCGTCGGCCTGGAGCGACCCGTTGGTGACCAGCACCTGATTGGTCTCGACCCCGTGCTTCTCGGCGATCCACTTTCGCAGCGGAACGTAACCGACGGAGGTGCCGTACGCCGTCACCCCCGCGGGGTCGGCGTCGAAGGCGCGGACGGCGGCGGCCTTGAGCCCCTCGACATCGACGATGTCCAGCGAGGGAGCCCCACGGGCAAAGGAGATCAACTGCTCGGCGGTCATGGATGTTGAGCGTACGGGCGGCGACGGGGGACGCGCCGACGGCACGGCGATGTCCGCATCCTGAGCCACCGGGACGGGTGACCCGACTCCACCGGTCGGCGACAACTCAGACCGGAAGGGCGAGCGCGTCGTGGTGCGCAGCCCGGGAAAGCCCGTCAAACTGCACGCCGAGCGCATCGAGCAGGTGGCTCCAGTCGAAGTAGGAACGCCAGGCGGTGATCCGACCCTTGCGGGCCCGGACCACGTCGGCCACCTCCCAGCTCACCGCCCGGCCGGTCGGCGCGACAGTGCCGTACGGCGAGTGCAGCGTGCCGGTGTGGGTGCCGGTCAGGCGCAGCTCGACGGCGGCGCCACCGCCGGTGCGGACCGCGCCCAGCACGTCGACCCGCAGGTCCGGAAAGGCGCCGGTCCAGGTACGCAGGAGTGCGGGCAGCTCGATCGGTCGGACCGTCACGCCCGGCATGGAATAGAACGCCTCCGGGGCGTAGAGATCCGGCAGACGGGCCACATCCCGACGCAGGAGCATCGCGTACTGCTGCTCGACCAGGCGCTCCGCGTCACGCATCGGGCCCTCCCCTTGCGGGTGGCGGTCTCTCCGCGCCCGCAGGGGATGCTTACCCGTCGATCCGACCGGCCACACCTGACCCTGTCAGGTCGTCGCGACCGCCCGACTCTCCGCCCACACCCGCATGATGTCCCGAACCGAGATCGCGCCGGCGACCTCCCGACCGTCCAGCACCACCAGATGCCGGAACCCGCCCCGGGCCATCGCCGCAGCGGCCTCGGCCACCGTCCACTCCGGCCCGGCGTAGACCACGTCCCAGGTCAGGTGGGCTCCGGTGCGTTCCACGTCACAGTCCAGGCCCGCGCCGACAGCCTTCAACACATCGCGTTCGGTCATGATCCCGACGCCCTCGGAATCCGGGTCGATCACGACCGCCGACCCCACACCGCGGGCCGACATCATCCGGGCCGCCTGGCGGAGCGTGTGCTCCGGGCCGACGACGAGAACCTGGCTGGACATGGCATCCCGTACCTGCATCACACATCACTCCCTTGGGACGGTGGCATCCGGTAGGAACATGGTCGTCCGTGGATGTTTCCGGGACAAGGCCGCACCATGGCACAACCGGAACGCTCGCTACTGTCGGATGGTGTCCACCGAGCCCCTGCGCTGCGCCGGCGCGTTGATCGTCGACCACGACAGCCGCATCTTCTTCCAGCGACGCTCACCGCACCGACGCCTCTTCCCCAACTGTTGGGACATCGTCGGCGGCCACGTGGAACCCGGCGAGGACATCGACGCAGCTCTCCGCCGGGAGATCACCGAGGAGACCGGCTGGTTCCTCTCACACGTCCTCGACCAGGTGGGCGAGTACACCTACGTGGGCGACGACGGCCTCACCCGGATCGAGTACGACTTCCTGGTCCGCGTCGACGGCGACCTCGACCACCCGAGGCTGGAGGCCGGCAAGCACACCGAGTACCGCTGGCTCGCCGAACACGAGCTGTCCGTCCTGGACGAGCACCGCGACGTCAACGACGGGCTGATCCGGCGCATCGCGGACGAGGGTTTCGCCGCGCTGCGTTCGACAGGTCCGTGAACAGCGTCGAGCTGGCCCCACACCGGATCGCCGGGTTGCTCGCGCCGGCCGTGGACCGGGTCTTCCGGGCCGGCATGCTGGCCGGTCGCGACGGTGGCGGCGCGGTTCTGGCCCAGCGGTACGGCGGGACCGCCGCGACCGGATTCCTGGTCGACCTGCGCACCCGGCTGGCCGCACCCGGCGGCCGGGTCGACGGGCCGGGGTTCGCCGCTGTCACCCGGTACCAGGACCCGGTCGCCTGCCGCCGGGCGGTGGACAAACAGGTGGCGTACGGGATGCTCCAGCGCACCGCGGACGGCACGCTCTCCGCCAGCGAGCGCGGAGCGGCCTTCCTCGGCGAGCTGTACCAGGTGCACGCCGACGTCACCGAGGAACTGTGGGCCGGACACGACGAGCGGGTGTCCCGGATGGTGGCGGCGCTCGGCCGGCTGCTGTCGTACGCCCTGGTGCTGGCCGACGAGGAGGGCGACGACGGAGGCTCCGCCTTCACCGCGATGGCGCCCCCGTACGAGCCGGACGGCACCCCGTCGGGCGTGCTGCTGCTCAACCGGCTCGGCACGCTGCGCTACCACCGGGCCGACGCGCACGCCGCCGCCTGGGCCGCCGCCGGGCACACCGCAGCCAGCATCGCCACCCTGCCGGCCGGTCCCGAACGGACCGCCATCGAGCTGGAGACCGACCGGAGGGCCGCCGGCCCGTACGCCACCCTCGGGGCGGAGGAGCGACTGACCCTGCTCGCCGACCTCGCGGCGTTACCCGGCTGACCGGTTGACCAGAGCGGGCCGACCGACCGGCGCTATCCTCCACCGATGACGGGCAGCAGGACGAGGGAGGATGTCGCGATGATCGGAATGGTGCTCGCGGCCGGAGCGGGACGCCGGCTGCGTCCGTACACCGACACCCTGCCGAAGGCGTTGGTGCCGGTGGACGGCGAGACCACGATCCTCGACATCGCGCTGGGCAACCTCGCCGAGGTCGGGCTCACCGACATCGTGATCGTGGTCGGCTACGCGGCGGACGCGGTCGTGTCCCGCCAGGCGGAGCTGGAGAAGAAGTACGGGGTCACGATCACCCTGGTGCACAACGACAAGGCCGAGGAGTGGAACAACGCCTACTCGCTCTGGCTGGCCCGGGAGCACTTCGCGCGCGGGGTCCTGCTGGTCAACGGGGACACCGTGCACCCGGTGAGCGTGGAGAAGACCCTGCTCGCCGAACGCGGACCGGGCATCCTGCTCGCGGTGGACACCCTCAAGCCGCTGGCCGAGGAGGAGATGAAGACCACCTTCGACGCCGCCGGCCAGCTCACCCGGATCACCAAGATCATGGACCCGGGCGAGGCGTACGGGGAGTACATCGGCGCCACGCTGATCGAGCCGCAGGTCGCCGACGCCCTCGCCGACGCGTTGGAGGCGACCTGGCGACGGGACCCGAACCTCTACTACGAGGACGGCTACCAGGAGTTCGCCGACCGGGGCGGGGAGGTGCGGGCCGCACCGATCGGTGACGTCCCGTGGGTCGAGGTCGACAACCACGCCGACCTGGCCCGCGCGCGGGAGATCGCGTGCCGCTACTAGCACGGAGCGTCCTCACCCCGCTGCACATCGACGTACGGCGTGGGGCTGTCGCCGACCTGGCCACGATCCTGGCCGACGGGCGGATCTCCTCCGGCGGTGACGTCGCCGTGGTGGTCGGCCCCGGCCAGGGTGCCCAGATCGCGGAGCTGATCCGGCCGTCACTGCGGACCGCCGACGTGTTCACCGTCACCGGGGGCACGTTGGACGCCGCCGACGACCTCGGCGGCAAGCTCCGCGCCCGGTCGTACGACGCGGTCGTGGGCATCGGCGGCGGCAAGACCATCGACGTGGCCAAGTACGCGGCCACCCGTCGAGGGCTGCCGATGGTGTCGGTGGCGACCAGCCTCGCCAACGACGGAATCGCCTCCCCGGTGGCCAGCCTGATCACCGACGGGATCAAGGGCTCCTACGGGGTGCACATCCCGATCGCGGTGATCGTCGACCTGGACTTCGTGGAGAGCGGCCCGGACCGGCACAACCGGGCCGGCATCGGTGACGTGGTCAGCAACATCAGCGCGCTGGCCGACTGGGACCTGTCCCGCCAGGTACGCGGTGAGCCGGTCGACGGGCTGGCGGCCTCGCTCTCGCGAGCCGGCGCCGAGGCGGTGCTCAACCATCCGGGCGACATGACGGACGACGCGTTCGTCACCGTGCTGGCCGAGGCGCTGATCTCCAGCGGCCTGGCGATGGCTGTCGACGGCACCAGCCGCCCGTGCAGCGGCGGCTGCCACGAGATCATGCACGCGGTCGACTCGCTCTTCCCCGGCACCGCCTCGCACGGCGAGCTGGCCGGGCTGGGCGCGCTGTTCTGCACCTGGCTGCGCGGGGATCTGCGCCGCTTCGGGGAGATGTCGGCCTGTCTGACCCGGCACGGGCTGCCCCGGCTCCCCGCCGAGGTGGCGCTCACCGACGACCAGTTCGTCGAGGCCGTGCAGTTCGCGCCGCGCACCCGACCGGACCGGTACACCATCCTCGAACACCTGGCGCTGTCGCCTACCGAGACGCGGGAGCGGCTGGCAGACTACGCCGGTGCAATCCGCGACCAGCTTGGCTGACCCCCGTCCCACCGTCGCCGACTTCCACCGGGTGAACCGGGGCGGCGGCCTGTTCAGCGAGTCGATCAGCCAGTGGCTGGGTGCCGTCTTCGCGCTGGTCGCCCAGCGACTCGGGCTGCGCCCGACCGCGTTGACCCTCGCCAACCTGGTGCTCGGGCTGGCCACCTCGGTCACCGTGGTGGCACTCGCCGGCCCGGTCGCCGACGGAGACGTACCGGCCTGGGTGGTCGGCCTGCTCGCCCTGATCGGCTGGCAGGTGGCGTACTCCCTGGACTGCGCCGACGGGCAGCTCGCCCGGGTGACCGGCCAGGGCAGCCCGGCGGGTGCCCGGATCGACATCCTCTGCGACGTCGCCGCGCAGATCGCGCTGGTCGCCGCACTGGCCGCCACCGCTGTGGCACAGGAGCCGTCCACCCCGACCTGGCTGGTGGCGACCTTCGCGGGCACCTGGATGGTCAACCTGGTGACGTCGGTGATGCAGTCCGGCCCGAACGCGGCCAGCATGGTCACCTCGACCTCCCTGCCGGTCCGCCTGGTGAAGCTGGTCCGTGACTACGGCGCGGTGGTCTTCGTGGCCGCCCTGGTGCTGGCTGTGGCACCCGCTCTGGTCCTCTGGGTGATGGTCGCGTTCACCATCGTCAACGGCGGCTTCCTGCTGGCGAGCATCGCCTTCTCCGCCCGCGCCTCCCTGCGCTGACCCGCGTCGCGCCCTCGCCGCCCCGCGCTCGCTCTGCCCGCAAGATCCGCGCAACGTCGCCGATGTTGCCGCTTCCAGCGCCTGGAAAACCCCGACATCCCCGATGTCGCGTGGATCTTTCGGGGTGGATCGCTGCGCCCACCCGCTCCGCCTTGAGGCGACGCACGCCAGCCCAAGATCGCGCTCGATCCAGGAAGTAGCGGTCTCCTCGCCGCCGCGAGACCACCAGATCCTGGATCGAGCGCGATCTCGACCAGGTACGGCCACCCGGCACCGGGGCCGCGCGGGACGGGGTCGTCAGGCGCGGGCGGCCGTGCGGGCCACGCCCGCGTAGATGTCGATGAGCTGCTTGGTGACCACGTCCGGGTGGAAGGTGCGCTCGTAGCGGGCCCGAGCGCCCACTGCCAACGCGGGCGCGCCGGCCCGGGCGACCGGCAGGGCGGCGGCCAGCGCGGCCGGCTCCGGGGCGACGACCCAGCCAGCGTCGCCGAGACCGATCCCGGCCGGCATCGCCGACCCGCCACCGGCTATCCGGGGAGCAGCCGGCGAGGCGACCTCCGACGCGACCGGCGAGGCGACGGCGGAGGCGTTCTCGGCCGGGCCGGTGCCGGCGGGCTCGTGCGGGGCGTCGGCCCCGACCAGGTACGGAATCCCGCCGAGCGCCGTGCCGAGAACCGGCCGACCACTGGCCAACGCCTCAAGGATCACGGTCGGTAGCACGTCGTGCCACATCGAGGCGGCGATCACCACAGCGCTCGCCTCGACCGCTGCCCGCACCCCGGCCCGGTCGATCTGACCGAGGTAGACCACGTCGGATCGCTCGGCGGCGGCGGACTCCACGAGCGGACGCAGCTCGCCGTCGCCAGCCACGCGCAGCGTGCCCAGCGCACCCACCGGGTGCCGACGCCAGGCGTCCAGCAGCAGGTCAAGGCCCTTCTCCGGAGAGAGCCGGGCCATGTAGAGGAACCCGTCACCGAGCGGCGACGGCTGGCCCGGGTCGGGCACCGAGTTCGGCTTGACCACGATGCGTTCGTCCGGCATGCCGTAGTCGCGGAGGTGGTCGGCGATCGCCGAGGTGAGCGCGACGTACCGGTCCACCGAACGCCAGGTGCCGCGGTGCACGGCCAGGGTGGTCGCCATCAGGGCGCTCTGGGCCGCCGAATCGCGGTAGCAGCGGTGCTTGATCGCCGGCACCCCCAGCGCCCGGCCCTTGCAGTCCTGGCAGATCACCCCGTCGCGGAAGTAGATCCCCGAGGAGCAGACCTGCCGGTAGTTGTGCACCGTCTGCACGACCGGCACGCCGTGCCGGTGCGCGGTCCGCACCACCCAGGGCGACAGCAGGGGGTACGGGTTGTGCAGGTGCAGGACGTCCGGTCGGTGCTCGGTGAGCAGTCGGCTCAGGTCGTGCTGGGCGCGCGGAGCCCAGATCGGCGAGATCGGCAGCAGCGCCTTCGCCGCCTTCGACATCGACGGGATCTCGTCCGAACTGCGGATGAACGGCAGCACCTCGACGCCTGCGGCGGTGAGCTGGGCGATCTCCGAGTCGACGATGATGTTCTCGCCCGAGGGCTGTGCTTCCCGGTACCGGTTGTGCGCCACCACGATTCTCACGGGAAAGAAGGCTACCGTTGGCTGGTGCCCGAACTACCGGAGGTTGAGGCGCTCGCGGGTTACCTGCGGCAGCGCGCGGTGGGGCGGCGTGTCGACCGGCTGGAGATCGCCGCGATCAGCGCCCTGAAGACGTACGAACCGGCACCGACCGCCGTCGCCGGTCGGGCGGTGGTCGATGCCAGCCGGCACGGCAAGTTCCTCGACGTGCTGTTCGAGGGTGACCTGCACCTCGTGGTGCACCTGGCCCGGGCGGGCTGGCTGCACTACCGGGAGGCGTTCCCGGCCACCACTCCGCTGCGCCCCGGCAAGGGTCCGATCGCGCTGCGGGTACGCCTGGACGACGGTTCCGGCTTCGACCTCACCGAGGCCGGCACCCAGAAGAAGCTGGCCGCGTACCTGGTCACCGAGGTAGCGGAGGTGCCCGGGGTGGCCAAACTGGGCCCGGACGCGCTCGCTGCGGACCTGCCCACCTTCGCAGAGCGGTTGCGGAGCCGGCGGGGGCAGGTCAAGGGGGTGCTGACCGACCAGTCGGTGCTGTCCGGGGTGGGCAACGCGTACTCCGACGAGATCCTGCACGCCGCGAAGCTGTCCCCCTTCGCGATCACCGACCGGCTCACCGACGCCCAGATCGCCACCCTGCACGCGGCCACCCGGCAGGTGCTCGGCGACGCGGTCGAGCGGTCCCTGGGTCAGCGGGCGGCGGAGCTGAAGGGCGAGAAGCGTTCCGGATTGAAGGTGCACGCCCGCACCGGGCTGCCCTGCCCGGTGTGCGGGGACACCGTGCGGGAGGTGTCGTTCGCCGATTCGAGCTTGCAATACTGCCCAACCTGTCAGACCGGCGGAAAACCCCTCGCTGACCGACGGTTGTCCCGTCTCGTACGGTGAGTAACTCCACGTGGCGACTACGGAGCGGAATCGGCCTTCCTGAGCGGAAGCTCCGGTCCGCCGTTCTCGCCACGCGCGCATCCATCGGTATAGTGGCCCGGTCCCCGGCTTCTGAAATGGTGCGGAGCCGGCCAGATCCCGCCGGCACCATCGGTCGCCAATCTCCCTCGGGGCGGCGACCGGTCGGAGCCCGCGTGGGAGACTGGGACGGTGGGCGACCCGGGCCCTCACGCCGAGTGAGCGGCCCGTGTCATGCGGGAGGACATGGGTGAGGTGACGGCAAGCCTCCAGCGCCCGGTAACCAACGAAGGCCGGAGCAGACTCGTGCGGCACGTCGACAGCTTCGAGATCCAGCCGCCGACGCCGCCGTCACACAACGGCGTCCCTCGGTCGGCGTGGACCAGGGCTCGACGCCGTGTCTCCCGTTGGCACCGCCCCTACATCGCGATCCTGCTGCTGCTCGACTTCGGCGCGGCGGCGTTCGCCAGCTGGATCGCGATCCAGCTGTTCGACCAGGCCGCCTCCGGGTTCACCGGCACCAACCAGGACCCGACCTGGTTCCACACCGTCTCCTACCTGCTGCTTCCGCTCGGCTGGGTGGTGATCCTCTGGAGCAACCGGGCGTACGACCGGCGCTACCTGGGGCTCGGCCCGGACGAGTTCAAGCGGGTGATCCGGGCCGCGGTGACGGTGGCCGCGAGCGTCTCGTTCCTCGCCTTCGCCACCAAGACCGCGTTGTCCCGGTGGACGGTCGGCACGGCCCTGCTCGGCGCCCTGCTGTTGATCCTGTGGGGCCGGTTCGTGGCCCGCTGGGCGCTGCACTACATCCGGCGTCGGGCCGGCCAGGCCGCCCACCGGATGGTGCTGGTCGGCACCCTGCCGGAGTGCCTGGAGGTCTACGCGGCGGTCACCCGCAGCCCGGCCGCCGGGCTGGTGCCCGTCGCCATCCACATCACCGACGGCTACGCGGCGGCTAGGGGAATGCCGACCCCGGTTCCGGTGTACGCCGGCCGGGACGTCCTGGCCCTGGTCCGCGAGGTCGGCGGGGACACCATCGCCGTCTGCGGGTCGGCCAGCGCCGAGCCGGGCGAGCTGCGCCGGCTGGCCTGGCAGTTGGAGGGCTCCGGGGTCGACTTGGTCGTCGCGCCGCAGCTGACCGACATCGCCGGGCCCCGGGTGCACATCCGGCCGATCGAGGGCCTGCCGCTGCTGCACGTCGAGGAGCCGACCCTCTCCGGTCCCGCGCTGCTGGCCAAGAACCTGATGGACCGGGTCGCCGCCGGCCTCGGCCTGCTGCTGCTGATCCCGCTCTTCGTGGTGATCGCCGTGGCGATCAAGATTTCCGACCGGGGGCCGGTGTTCTTCCGCCAGCCTCGGGTGGGGCACGAGGGGCGCACGTTCCGGGTGTGGAAGTTCCGGACCATGTACGTCGACGCCGAGGATCGGCTGGCCAGCCTGGTCGATCGCAACGAGACCGACGGCATGTTGTTCAAGATGAAGCAGGACCCCCGGGTCTTCCCGGTCGGCGGCTTCCTGCGGGCCTCGTCGCTGGACGAGCTGCCGCAGCTGATCAACGTGCTCTGGGGTGAGATGTCGCTGGTGGGGCCCCGCCCGTTGCCGGCCGACGACGGCGACTTCCTGGGTGACGTACGCCGCCGCCTGCTGGTCCGACCCGGCATGACCGGCCTGTGGCAGGTCTCCGGCCGCTCCGACCTGTCCTGGGACGAGTCGGTCCGCCTGGACCTCTACTACGTCGACAACTGGTCGTTGGCGTACGACCTCAGCATCCTGTGGCGCACCGTCGGGGTGGTGCTCGCCCGCAAGGGCGCGTACTAGCACCCGTTTCGAGGGCTTCGAGCCACCGGTGTCGCGCAGCCGGTGGCCACCTCGCATCAGGACCCGTCGTACGGTAGCGATAAGGTGACCAACGGCAATCAGGGCAAGGGCAAAAAAACGGCCCCCAGTTGGGGGCCGTTCCTGCCGTATCTCTCGGCGTCGTATGGCCCAGGGACCTGCGCTTGCCACGCCGCCACCCTCTCCCGTCCGGGTCCCGGACCTCAACCTGCCGTACGCGATAGGCCTGGGGCTTGGCGGGCCGGCTCGCAGGGGCGAGGATCGCTGCGTGGGTGCCAACCTCTCCGCCGTGGTCGGCGTCGTGTCGCTCGTCACCGCTTTGACGGCGGCCCTGTTGGCGGTGCTGCGACTGCGCGCCCGCCGTGGCATCGCCACCGCCACCCAGCGGGCCACCTACGAGGTGCTGCACACCGCGGGTCTGGCGGCCGAGCCGCTGCGTGCGGGGCTGAGCGAGGCGGGTGCCGCGAAGGCCGTACGCCATCTGCGGGCTCTGGTGGGCGCGGTCGGGCTGGCGATCGCCGACACCGACCGGCTGCTGGCCCTCGACGGCCGCGGCACGCACCACGGCGAGCAGCTGCTCGCGGCGGCCGAGCGGACGGTGCACACCGGCCGCTCGACGGTGCTCGGGGAGCAGGAGTTGCACTGCGACCGGGTGGACTGCCCGATCCGCGGGGCGGTGGTCGCGCCGTTGCAGGGGGCCGACGGTCGGGTGGTCGGCGCGCTGGTGGCCGTCGCCGACAGCCCACCACCGCCAGGGCTGGTGCAGGCCACCCTGGAGACGGCGCACTGGGCCGGTAACCAGCTCGCCCTGGCCGAGCTGGACTCGTCCCGGGAGCGGCTGGCCCGCGCCGAGATCCGGGCGTTGCGGGCGCAGATCAGCCCGCACTTCATCTACAACGCGCTGACCGCGATCGGCTCGTTCGTCCGCACCGATCCGGAGCGGGCCCGGGAGCTGATCCTGGAGTTCGCGGAGTTCACCAGGTACTCCTTCCGGGCGCACGGCGAGTTCACCACCCTTGCCGAGGAGTTGCGCTCCATCGACCGTTACCTGACCATCGAGCGGGCCCGGTTCGGTGACCGGTTGCAGGTGCGGTTGCAGATCGCCCCGGAGGTGCTGCCGGTGACGCTGCCGTTCCTCTGCCTCCAGCCCTTGGTGGAGAACGCGGTCCGCCACGGCTTGTCCCGTAAGCCGGGCACGGGCATGGTGAGCATCGAGGCCCGGGACGCGGGCGCCGAATGCCACATCACGGTGGAGGACGACGGAGTGGGAATGGATCCGACCACGTTGACCGCCGGCATCGCCGAGCTGGCCCGGGGCACCGGTGACCCGGGCGACGACCCGGGCCAGCACGTCGGTCTCTCCAACGTCGACGAGCGGCTCCGGTCGGTCTTCGGGGACCGGTTCGGCCTGGTCGTCGAGACCGGGTTGGGCTCGGGTACGAAGGTGAGCATGCGGGTGCCGAAGTTCCACCCGGGTGTACGGGCAGGGTCGTGAGCGAGCGAACCGGAACGACCGCGGTGAACGCGTCGGGTTTCCTCCGGGTGCTGGCGGTGGACGACGAACCGCCCGCGCTCGACGAGTTGGCGTACCACCTTCGGGCGGACCCCCGGGTGGCCCGGCTGCTCACCGCCGGTGACGCGACGGAGGCGTTGCGGTTGCTCCGCGACGGTGACGTGGACGTGGTCTTCCTGGACATCCGGATGCCCGGGTTGGACGGGATGGAGTTGGCCCGGGTGCTGCGCCGCTTCGCCCGGCCGCCGGCGATCGTGTTCGTCACCGCGTACGACGACGGCGCGGTGGACGCCTTCGACCTGGGTGCCACCGACTACGTCCGCAAACCCGTCCGCGCCGACCGGTTGGCCGAGTCCCTGCGCCGGGTGATCGGTTCGCGGGTGGTGCCGTCGCACCCGGCGGCGCTGGCCCGCGCCGAGGAGGACCCGACGATCCCCATCGAGTTGGCGGGCACCACGCGGATGCTGCCCCGATCGGCGGTGCGGTGGGTGGAGGCGCAGGGGGACTACGCCCGGTTGCACACCGCGGAGGGGTCACACCTGGTGCGTGTCTCGCTGGCCACGTTGGCGGAACGCTGGGCCGACGCCGGTTTCGTCCGGGTGCACCGGTCGTACCTGGTGCAGTTGAAGTTGATCGCGGAGTTGCGTCTGGTCAACTCCGGCTATGTCGTGGTGATCGACTCGACCGAGCTGCCGGTGAGCCGGCGGCACACCCGGGAGCTGAAGGACAAGCTGGTCAGGGCCGCGAAGCAGGACTGGAATCGCTGACCCGGGAATGAAGCAACGCCTACCGTACGTTGTACGCTAGACCGTACGACTTCCGGGAGGCCGCCGTGACCATGACCCCGTTCGACGCCGAGACCGAGTTCGATCGTCAGGTCGACCATCTGGTGCACCTCGGCTACCCGGCCCTGGCCGGGCTGCCCGAGACCGCGTTCCGGAACCTGGTCGCGCCCCTGCGGACCAGGGCGGTCGACGGCGCCGCCGGACTGCCCGCCCCCACCGACGCGCGGGTGCCGTTCCTGCTGGTGGTCACCCGGGACCTGGTCGGAGTGCCGGAACGCCTGGGGCTCACCACGCTGACCGGCAAGCGCAAGCCCGGCGTCCTCGACCGCAACTACGCCGAGGACGACCTGCCGCGCTTCGACCCGATCAAGGAGTTGGAGGTGCCGGCCGGGCCCGCGTACCTGCTCTTCGACGTCGACCGGGGCGAGGAGTTCCGCAACCTGGCCCCGGCCACCGCGATGGAGGGAATCACCGCCCAGGGTCGGCTGCCGCTCACCATCGACGAAGGGCTGGCGTTCGTCACGCTGCACCCGGCCGCGCTGGCCAGCAACAGGTGCTTCTCGCTCGTCGGTTCCCGCTGCGGCGACAAGCGGGTGCCGGCGCTCTGGATCAGCCAGGGGGCGCCGAAGTTGGGCTGGTGCTGGTACGGCAACCCGCACACCTGGCTCGGCTCCGCCTCGGCCCGACCGGAGCGCGTCGGCCTGGAGTGACCGTCACGATCGGTGTCGTGCAGACGGGGCCGGCGGCAGTCCACCGGCCCCGTCGCACGCCCGACGGCGCTCAGTCCGGGAGTGGAAAGTGCGTCCAGGAGGTGCCGTCGGCGGTCAACTGCACGTGGTCCGCACCGCCAACCGTCATGTCGTCCCGGCCATAGAGCCAGGCGTGTCCGGGCGCGGCACCGACGCTCCCGTCGCGTCGCTCGTACTCGCGCATCTTCTTGAAGTGTCGTCCGCCATCCAGGCCGATCATGGCAGTGGACCTGTTGCCGGAGGGCTGCATGTTCCCCGCCTCGACGAGCAGCAGGGTCCCGTCCGAGCCGACGACGAGGAACCGGGTCTCCACCGAGTTGGGCAGGTCGGTGCCCATGTCCGCCCAGGTCCGCCCGCCGTCCGTGGTACGCAACAGCTGCGACGTGCCCTCGACCTCCATGGGCTGGGCGCCGGGCGGTGGGGGCGGCGCGATCAACAGGTACGCCTCCTGCGCGCTGACCCCGGCCACCGCGATCACGTTGGCTCCCACGGGCGGCTGCCAGGTGTTCCAGGTGGCTCCTCGGTCGACGCTCCGTGCGACCACCATGACGCCGATGTCACCCGGCCAGTAGGTCACCCAGATAGTGCCGTCCGCACTCGGATAGATGCTGGCGGGCGGGTACGGCGACGGCTGCTTGCCTTCCAGCCGGTACACCGTCCCCGTCGACGAGACCGCCAACGGTTCACGGAGCGCCCCACAGCCCCGGCCCCACTGGCAGAAGACCGGCTGCGCGCTCGCCGGGAAGGACCGCACCGTCACCATGGCCCGCTCGGCGTCGGCCCAGGTGCGGCCGTAGTCGGTGGAGAGCCGAAGCCGGTCGCCGTCGCGGACCAGGTAGGAGCGCTGACTGAGCACCGAGAACTCCGGGTTGCTCAGCGGATTTCCCTGTCCGTCCTTTCCGCACCGGGTGGTGCGGTAGCGGGTCGTCTCGTCACCGGTCCAGCTCCGCCCGCCGTCGTCGGTCTGTCGGAATCGCACCGTGAAGCAACCCTCGTCGGCGTCCCACACACCTGCCACGACGGCCGACTCCGGCCCGGTCAGGAAGAACTCGCCGCCGTGGTCCGGCTTGACCGGCGGCTGGTCCGGGCCCGTCCACCCACCCTGGCCGGTGTTGCCGAACAGTGGCGACACCGCCACGCCGGCCAGGGCGACAACCAGCACCAGAGCCATTCCGCCGGCCCGCCGTCGGCGGCGGGCCCGCGCTGCCGACCGCAGATGGTCCAGAGGTGGCTGACGGACCGCGTCGGCGACGGTGTCGACGTCGAAGCCAGTGAACTCATGATGGGACATCGATCCTCCCGATGGTCACGCCCTCGCCGATCTCTGCGTCGGTGAGGAGCGCCGCCAGCGCCTGGCGGCCCCGAGACAGCCGGGACTTCACCGTGCCCGGCGAAACGCCGAGTGTCGCCGCCACCTCACCGATCGGCAGGTCGACCAGGTAGTGCAGGGCCAATGCGTGCCGCTGTCCCTCGGGAAGGCCGCGTAGGGCAGCCAGCAGCGCCAGGTGCTCCGGTGCGCGGTCGGCGACCGCCGGCGGAGGACCGATCCGACGCAGCAGCCCCGTCAGCACACGACGTCGGCGATGGCGACTGCGAGCGACATTCACCGCGACCCGACGCAGCCACGCCTCCGGATTGTCGAGGCCGGTGAACCGACCGGGCTTCACCAGAGCCCGGGTGAACGCCTCCTGAACCGCCTCCTGCGCCTCGTTCAGGTCTCCGGTCATTGCATAGAGCTGGACCACCAGGCGCCGGAAGCAGCTGCCGTACAGCTCGGAGATCACATCCCTGTCGGACACCGTCACCCCCTCTCTCATCTGTCCCACTCCTGGGCGGAGGAAAAGGTTCCGGGTGGAGGTCGTCCACAACGAGCCTCGGGAGTTGCCACACGTCAGCGGGGTGATCCCGAAGTTGTCCACAGGCGTGAGGGGTTCTCCACAGGTTATTCACAACGCCACCCACTGATCTCCACGGCCGCTCCCTACAGTCAGGACCCATGACGCAACGTCGGGTACTGGTGGTCGAGGAAGAGCCGCCGGCGGGTTCTGGCAACTGCTCGCCGTCACCGCGCTCACCCTCCTGGTGATCGTCGCCTCGGCGCTCTACCGGATGCAGGTCTACGCCGACGCGTACGGCGCCACCCGGCTACGGCTCGTCGTGGCGACCGTCGAACTGTGGCTCGGGCTGCTCTTCGTACTGGTCGGAGTGGCTGTGGTGCGCCTGCGGGCGGACTGGCTGCCCCGGTTGGTGATCGGCACGGCGGTGCTGGCGCTGCTCGGCCTGGCCCTGGTCAACCCGGACCGGTTGATCGCCGAGCGCAACGTCGACCGGTACCTGCAGACCGGCCGACTGGACGTCGACTACCTGTCCGGGCTGTCGGCGGACGCCGTACCGGCACTGGTCCGGTTGCCCGAGCCGGTACGTGTCTGCGCGCTGGGGCAGATCGCCGCCGAGTTGCCCCGGGACGGGGTCTGGGAGACGAACCTCGGCCGGGAACGGGCGCGACGCGAACTCGCCTCGGTTCCGGTGCCCACGCCTGTGGACTGCCCCGGCACCGGATCCTGGTGAGCGCCAGCGCTTGACAATCGCGCACGGCGGGCGAGACTGCCGGGGTGGCCGAGCAAATCCCTGACGTGGGGTCGGGCGGTGCGGTACCGCCGCCCCGGCGGGCCCGGATCGTGCTGGCCGAGATCACCAGGCAGGACACCCGCGCCGAGCGGACCCGCGCCGAGTTGGCCCAGCAGACCCAGGTCGGTGAGGCGCTGGTCCGCGGCCTGGTCCGGGCCCAACTCGCGTTGGCGCTGCGGATCTCACTGGTGGTGGTCATCGGGTTGGGCGGGTTGCCGTGGTTGTTCGCCATCGCGCCCTCGCTCGGCCGGACCACCGTCGCCGGTGTCAACCTGCCGTGGCTGCTGCTCGGCGTGGCCTCGTTCCCGTTCCTGATCGGGGTGGGCTGGGCGTACGTGCGGCTGGCCGAACGCAACGAGCAGGACTTCACCGACCTGGTGCAACGGCCGGAGCACTGAGGTGGGCAACGATTTCGTGGTGCCGGCCATCGTGGCGGTCACCCTGGTCACCGTCGGGATCGGCTTCTACGGGCTCCGGTTGGCCCGGACCACGTCCGACTTCCTGGTCGCGTCGCGGGTGATCAGCCCGACGTGGAACGCCGCCGCTATCGGCGGGGAGTACCTGTCGGCGGCGAGCTTCCTCGGCATCGCCGGGCTGGTCCTCAAGTACGGCGTTGACGTGCTCTGGTACCCGGTCGGATTCGCCGCCGGGTACCTGGCCCTGCTGCTCTTCGTGGCGGCACCGCTGCGCCGGTCCGGCGCGTTCACCCTGCCCGACTTCTGCGAGCTACGGCTGGGATCACGCCGGCTACGGATCCTGGCCACCGCCTTCGTGATCTTCATCGGTTGGCTGTACCTGGTGCCGCAGCTCCAGGGGGCCGGGCTCACCCTGGCCACGGTGGCCGGCTCCCCGTACCCACTCGGTGCCCTGCTCGTGGCCGCCGTGGTCACCGCGAACGTGGCGCTGGGCGGCATGCGGGCGATCACCTTCGTGCAGGCGTTCCAGTACTGGCTCAAGCTGACCGCGCTCGCCGTACCCGTCATCTTCCTGGCCCTGCAGTGGCAGGCCGACGGTCGCCCGGCGGTGACTCCGCCCGACGGGCCGACGTTCCGGGCCGCGACCACCGTCGTGGTCGAGCACCGCGCGACCCTCACCCTGCCCGACGGCGACATCCGGGAGGTACGCCCCGGCGACGAGCTGACCTTCGCGGCCGGCGACCCGGTGCCGGAGGTGTCCGGGGTGGCCACCGAGGCGAACGACTGGCTGCTGCCCAGCGCCGCTGGGGACGACGACCGAGGGCTCTTCGCCACGTACTCGCTGATCCTCGCCACGTTCCTGGGCACCATGGGCCTGCCGCACGTGCTGGTCCGCTTCTACACGAACCCGGACGGTGCGGCGGCACGTCGGACCACACTGGTGGTGCTGGCCCTGGTCGGTGCCTTCTATCTGCTCCCCACCCTGTACGGGGTGCTCGGCCGGATCTACACCCCGCAGTTGCTGGTCAGCGGGCAGACCGACGCGGTGGTGGTGTTGCTGCCCGGCGCGGCCCTCGGTGACGGGACGGTTGGCCGGCTGCTCGCCGCGCTGGTCTCGGCGGGCGCGTTCGCGGCGTTCCTCTCCACCTCGTCCGGGCTGCTGACCAGCGTCGCCGGGGTGATCTCGACGGATGTGCTCGGCCGAGGCTCGGTACGCGGCTTCCGGCTGGCCACGGTGATCGCCGGAGCGGTGCCGACGGTGTTGGCGCTGCACGTCTCCGGGATGGACGTGTCGCAGGTGGTCGGGTTGGCCTTCGCGGTAGCCGCGTCGAGTTTCTGCCCACTGCTGGTGCTCGGCATCTGGTGGCGCGGCCTGACCGACCTGGGTGCCGCCGCCGGGGTGCTGGTCGGCGGCGGGGCGGCGATCGGGGCGGTGCTGGTCACCGTGCTCGGTCCGCCGTTGTCCGGCTGGCCGGCCACGCTCACCACGCAACCGGCCGCCTGGACGGTGCCGCTGGCGTTCACAGTGATGGTCGCGGTGTCGATGGCGACCCGGCGACGGGCACCCGCCGATGTCGCGGCCACCATGCTCCGCCTGCACACCCCCGAAGCCCTCCGCATGCAGTGACCTTCGGGTGCCGTTCCGGGGCTGAGGCCCGGTGAGGGAATTACTACACTGCGTTCGTGGCGTACCCCTCGGATGTGAATAGAACGATCTCTGAGCTGCTGTCGACACTTGGCCGCAGCGACGCAGGCAGCGCGGCGGAAGCGGCGCCGGTCGTGCAGGGCACCGGGGAGGCTGCCGACGGCATGGTCCGGGTAGTGGCGATCCCGGGTGGACAGATCGAATCGGTCTGGATCGACCCCCGATTGATGCGAGAGCCCTCGGAGATCCTCGCCGAGCACGTTCGTGCGGCCACCAACTCCGCCCTGACGGACCTCCGTGGGGCCCTGGCCGGCGTCGCTGGCGCACCGGACACGACGGCGTTGCTGGAGCAACTGCGCGAGGTGCAGCGCAGCGCGGTGCCGCAGTTGCAGGGGATCATCGACACTCTCGGCGACGTCCAGGCACGGCTCTCCTCCGGCAGGCGGCCCTGAGATGGCCCGGGTCGTCGACCCGGACGGGCTACGCGACGCCGGCACCAACCTGCAGGACGTCTCCGACCGTTTCCTCACCGAGCTGCGCACGTTCCTGGCCGACCTCCAGGGATTCGGCGCTCCCTGGGGCGGCGACGACATCGGCAGCCTGATCGGCGCCGCCTGCGAAGAGGTGACCGCGTACGCCGCCGAGTGCTTCGAGTCCGCGATCGAGGAACTCGGCGTGGTCGGCGTCGACCTCAACCGGATGGCGCACCTGATCGACGAGGACGAGCGAGCCGTCGCGGAGCGCCTGGCCGGGCTCGGCCAGCAGTTGGGGTGAGCTGACATGGGACTGCAACTGCCGGGCGAGCTGGCCACCTTCCTCAGCATGATCGGGTACGACTGGCCGCAGGCGGACGAGACGGCCCTGGTCGAGATGGGCCAGCGCTGGCTGGCCTTCAGCGGCACCCTGCAGACGTTGACCGCGGAGGCGGCACAGGCGGCCCAGCCGGTCGCGGCGAGCAACACCGGTGCCGACATCGATGCCTTCCAGCGGTACTGGACCGAGCAGGACGGCCCGGTGCGGGTCCTGGAGGACGGCGCGCTGGCGGCAACCCTCGCCGGCACCGGGCTGATGATCGTCGGAGCCATCGTGCTGGCGTTGAAGATCCAGGTCATCGTTCAGTTGGTGATTCTCGGCGTCCAGATCGCGCAGGCGGTGGCGACCGCAGCTGCCACGTTCGGCGCCACCCTCGCGGAGATCCCGATCTTCCAGATGATCACCCGTGAGATCGTCGGCCTGCTGATCGACGAGGTGATCGGCGCGCTCCTCGATGGGTAAGCGAGCCCGCGGAAAGTTCATCCGGGCTGCTCTGTCCCACCTGCGCAAACAGCGCGGGCGAGCGCGACGTGGGCAGCGAACGGACGGCATGACGCCGGAGCGTCTCCGGCACACTCTGCTGGGCGAACGGGACGGGCGAGCCTCAGGTTGGCACCACCGCCCTGGCGGCATCGACCCACCGGGCGCAAAGGTCATCAAGGTGACGAAGCGGGATAACCGCACCGGCGTCTACAACGCCAGGGTTGCGATGTTGAACCGGCGCAACGGTGAATGGCGGGAGAAGCGCGGCGGTAGCACCTTCTTCCCTGACCACTGGACACCTGAGGACGTCGACAACGCGATCACCCGGGGGTTCCACTCGCCCGATGTCGTGAAGGACCCAGAAACTGGACGGTGGTCGGGCAAGTTCAACGGTGTCCATCTGAAAGGCTTCTACGATCCGGAGACCGATAACCTCGCCCACGGTTTCCCCACTCTTCCTGGAGGCACTCCGTGAGCATCGAGTTCCACTGGTCGAAGGAGCGAGTCGCGGAGTACCGCTCCACGGACCGGCGGCTTGCCTGCCTCGGTATGTGGTTGACAGACGACATCCAGGTGGTGCATGAGCTCTGCCTCGACCTGTTGGCCGATCTGGAGGACATTTCGGCTGGGCGGAAGGAGAGCGAGAGCTGGGAGGGCAATGCCTGGGCTGCGGAGCTCAGCTCCGGGGGCGTTGACCTGCAGAATCTCTGGCGGGATGTGCTCAAAGCCCACTACCCCCTTCCGGAAGTCCGCCGGGTCGTGGCCCAGTACTGGCGGCTGCTCGCCGAGGACCCGGACCGTACGCGTGCCGTGATCGAGTGGGAGCGCGAGAACGGTCGTCAGCACCCGTTCCACGGACTCTGACCACTGTGATCCACTCCGGGTCAGCCATCTGGAACTGATCAACCGCTGGTGCCGTCGTCAGGGGTCTACAACGTCCCGGAGGGACTCCGTCTGGGCATGTAGATCACCTGGGCGATATACAGGCATACCCGGTCACCAACGCCTATGGACAGAGGACCTAGTCGGTGATCTTGGGATGGCCGGTGCCGGCGTGTTTGATCCAGCAGGTACGGGTGTCGTGGTCGGGGAGGTACCAGATGCGACCGCCTGCGGTGACCTCGTACTGCCACTGCGGCAGCGTCTTCCCGTTGTGCCCGGCAGTAGCGAGAGCGCCCTTGAGGGGGTGTTGTCTGGTGGTTGGCGGGGAGGGACAAGGGTTGGCTTCGATGGCGTCGAACGCAGCGCGCGTGTTGGCGGCGGCCTGCCGACACAGATCTTCCCAACCCTTGGCCGCATCGTTCGTGGCGAATCGCAGACTGTAGCCGCCCAGGCGCGGCGGTGGCGCCGCACGGTCGCCTCGCTTGGCGTTCACTCGCCAGACGGGCACGCCACCGGCCCGAAGTCATCGGAGCTCGGCTCGGCCAGAATCCGGTGGAGGTCAGGGTCCGCGTGAATTTCGGCAGTGTGCCGCCACTCGGTAAGCAACTGTGAGATCGCCGCAGTATTACCGATCGCGGCGGCAGCCTCCGCCGTCGCGACAAACTCGCCAGCCATCTGCTCGAGATCCTTCGCTGGGAGAAAGCGCACCCACGGCAGCACGGTAGGCAATGACTCACGCACCAGGGTCGGGTCCCGGCGGGCGACGCTGGCGAGTAGCCGCGTGGTCAGATCCACCACCTCACCCTCCGCTGCCGCTCGGTCAGCGGACATCAGCACAAGGTCAGCGGCGTCCCTGCGGCGCAGCCGTACCGCGCGAGCGCGAGAGAGCCGGTCCGCCGTCTCGGAGGGCTGGCGCAGCAGCTCCGAAAACGACACGGACTCCGAGGGCATCGACACGACATCAATACTACTTCAGAAGTACCCGCCGACATCTACGACCTCAGGATGATCCCGGTCCGCCGGCCGCCGGACGGCGGAACTGGCAGTCGCCGGATAGCGTCGACGCATGACTGTTGAGCACCCCGCGCTCGCCTTGCGTGGCCTGGCCAAGCGGTTCGACGGCACGATCGCGGTGGCCGGCGTCGACCTGGACGTTCCCGCCGGCTCCTTCTACGGGCTGCTCGGTCCGAACGGCGCCGGCAAGACCACCACCCTGTCGATGGCGGTCGGGCTGTTGCGGCCGGACGCCGGTTCGGCCCAGGTGCTCGGGCAGGACATCTGGCAGGACCCGGTCGCCGCGAAGCGGCTGTTGGGCGTGATGCCCGACGGGGTACGCCTGTTCGACCGGCTGACCGGGGCGGAGCTGCTCGCGTACAACGGGTTGTTGCGGGGGATGGACCCGGCGGTGGTCGACCAGCGGGCCGCGGAGCTGATGGACGTGCTGGCGCTCGGCGACGCCGGCCGGACGTTGGTGGTGGACTACTCGGCGGGCATGAAGAAGAAGATCGGCCTGGCCTGCGCGTTGCTGCACGGCCCCCGAGTGCTGGTGCTGGACGAACCGTTCGAGGCGGTCGACCCGGTGTCCGCCGCGCTGATTCGCGACATTCTCAGCAGGTACGCGGCCGGCGGAGGCACCGTGGTCTTCTCCAGTCACGTGATGGAGGTCGTCGAGCGGCTCTGCTCGCACGTGGCGATCCTGGCCGCCGGCACCATCAAACGGGTCGGGACGATCGGCGAGGTCCGCGGTGACCGCTCGCTGGAGCAGGTGTTCGTCGAGGTGGTCGGCGGGCGCACTGCTACGGGCGAGGAGCTGTCGTGGCTGTCGCGGTGAGGACGGACGCCGGGCCCACCGCGCCCGTACGCACGGTCTCCGCCCGGCACTTCGTGCGGCTGAAGCTGCGGGTGATGGGCAACAGCTTCCGGGGTCAGGGCTGGCGGATCGCACTGTTCATCGGTGGCGCGCTGCTCGGGCTCTGGTTCGCCGTCAGCGGCTTCTTCCTCTTCGCCCTGCCCGGCCTGACCGGCGACGGCCGGTACGCGGTGCTGGTCGGTGCGGCGGGCGGGGGCCTGCTGGTCCTCGGCTGGCTGCTCCTGCCACTGGTCTTCTTCGGTGTGGACGAGACACTGGACCCGGCCCGGTTCGCGCTGCTGCCGTTGTCGCGCCGCACGTTGGTGACCGGCCTGTTCGCGGCGGCTCTGCTCAGCGTTCCGGTGTTGGCGGTGCTGGTCGCGACGTTCGGGCTGGTGCTCACCTCCTGGTCGCTGGGCGGCTGGTCGGCGGGGTTGGTGGCCGTGGTCGGTGTGGTCGCGGGGCTGCTGCTCTGCGTGGCCGCCAGCCGGGCGGTGACCAGCGCGTTCGCCACGATGCTGCGGTCGCGGCGGGTCCGGGACCTGGCGGCCGTGCTGCTGGCCGTGGTCGCCGCACTTCTCGGCCCGTTGCAGATCTTCGGTCTCGCCGCGCTGCAGGAGACGGACTGGACCCGGCTGACCGGCGCGGCGACAGTGATCGGCTGGACGCCGCTCGGCGCACCGTGGACGGCCGGCATCGACGTGGCCCAGGGACGGGTGTGGGCGGCACCGGTGAAACTGCTGATCACGGTGGTGGCGCTCGGCGCCCTGCTGGCCTGGTGGTCCCGGTCGCTCGAATCGGCCATGGTGGGCGCGGCGAGCGCCGGCAAGGCCCCCACGCGGCGCGGCGCGGCCGGTGGGGCCGTCGCCCAACTGTTCCCCCGTGCCACCGGCTGGGCCCGCCGGGACCGCTTCGGCGCGCTGGTCGCCCGGGAGGCCCGGTACTGGTGGCGGGACGCCCGCCGCCGGGCCAACCTGATCACGATCGCGGTGGTCGGCATCTTCGTGCCCGTGTTCGTCAACGTCACGGGCGGGGACTTCGCGGCCATGGAGGGCGGGGGGTTGACGGCGGCTGCCAGCGACAGCTCACCGGTCGTGGTCAGCATCTCTATGGTTCTCGTGGGTGTGCTCGCCGCCGCCACCCTGGCCAACCAGTTCGGCTTCGACGGCAGCGCGTACGCCGCGAACGTGGTGGCCGGGGTGCCCGGTCGGGTGGAACTGCGGGCGCGGATGACCGCCTTCTCGCTGTACGTGCTGCCGATGCTGGCGTTCGTGTCAGTGGTGCTGTCGGTGCTGCTCAGTCGACCGGGTTGGATCGGGCTCACGTTCGGCAGCCTGGTCGCCACCTACGGCGCGGGGCTGGCGGTGAACAGCTTCGTCTCGGTGCTCGGGGCGTACTCGCTGCCGGAGACGAGCAACCCGTTCGCGATGAACAGCGGCGCGGGCCTCACGAAGGGGCTGCTCACCCTGGTGACCATGCTCGTGTCGGCGGTCGCGGCGGTGCCGATGGTGGTGGCCGCCGCGCTGCTCGGGGACGCCTGGCTCTGGCTGGCCCTGCCGGTCGGCACGGCATACGGGTCGGGCGCGGCGCTGCTGGGCGCGTACCTGGCCGGCGACGTGTTGGACCGTCGGCTGCCCGAGTTGCTGGCCACGATCACGCCGCGCCGCTAACCGGCGCGGCGACCCGCCGCCTGGGCAGCATCGACGACGAAGCCGCGCCACGCGGCCGGAGCGAAGGTGAGGACCGGACCGGAGCGATCCTTGCTGTCCCGAACCAGCACCATGCCGGGCAGGTTGTCCGCCACCTCGACGCAGGCACCGCCCGTGTCGCCAGACCTGGTCGACGTCCGCCACCGGGGTTGAAGAATAGTCATGGTGTCACCTTCAGCTTCCGGATCAGATCCAGCGAGGCGCCGGTGGAGAGTGCTTCGCCGAGCAGGCTATCCCATTTCCGGCCAATCAGGCGCACGACGTCTGGGTCGTCGATGACGTGTCCACGAGCGACGTCCTCGACATAGGTGACCCGTTCCCCGTCGGGCAGTTCGGCGAGTAGAAAGCCGCCGGTCAATCCGACGTGTGCTCCCGCGTCGAGTGGCACGACGTGCAGTCTGACGCTCGGCAGGACGGCGAGTTCCATCAGCCGACCGAGTTGTGCGTCCAGTACCGCCGGGCCGCCGACCGGGCGGCGTAGAGCCGTCTCGTCCAGGACGAAGACGCATTGCGGCGACTCCGCCCGCTGCCACACCTGCTGTCGATCCATCCGAACCGCGACCAACTCGTCCACCACCTTGGTCGGGTTCAGGCCACCAGCGGAAATGACCGCTCGGGCATAGGCCTCGGTTTGCAGGAGCCCCGGAATGAGGCACGGCTCGAATTCGCAGAGCCGGATCGCCTGCTCCTCATGGGCGCGCCACGGGACGAACCAGGTCGGTAACCGCTGCTGATCGGCGGCCCTCAACAGTTCCGCGAGGAGGCCGCCGGTTGCCAGGGCTTCGTCGGCGGCGACCGCGAACTCCATGGTCGGTCGGCGTCGGCCGGTCTCGATGGCCGCCACCGTGGAGGGACTCCACCTCGTGGCGGTCGCCAACGCCTCCTGGGACACCTCGGCACCGGCCCGGGCGGCCTTCAACGCCCGTACCCACATTTCGACGTTCATCCTTACCTCTCCGGTAAGTACGCGACTGCACTGTGTAGTAAGCCCTGGAATCCTCCCGTGTCCGCGCCCTTCCGTCCAGGGTGGAGGGCACGCGGCCCGGCCGGTGGAGGCGACGTCCCGGCGATCGGGTCCTGCGTTCGGGCCGCCCCGGTCATCCCCCGGCCGGGGCGGCCCTCGTCGAGCAGGAGGAGTCAGCCATGTTCGGGTTCATCCGGGGCAGGAACGGGTCGCGGTGGTCGTACCGGAGGAGGAAGCCGGCAGAACCGACGGCGGTGCCGGGCGCGGAGGGATCGCCGGGCGTGCCCGCTCGGCCGCCTGCGTGGGCGGTCGGGCCGACGGTGGCCATGCCGCGACCGGGCCGGGCCGGTTGGCTGACCCCGGCGCAGACCTGGCGCGCGAACGGCGGTCGGTGGTGATGTGCAATGCCCCGGAGCACCGCGGCCGCCATGGCACCACAAGCGATATGACTCGGAGTCATAGATATGCCTCTGAGTCATATCACGCAGAGAGGAGATGCCCTCCGACCGTCGGGAAGGGTGGGCCGGTCCCGACACCGCCAACCCGGCCGGACGGAGGTCGGTGGTGAGCCGGCCGCACCTGCCGATGCGGCCACTCTGGCGGTGTCGTGGCTGCGGCGCGCTCTGGCCGTGCCAGCCGGCGCGGCTGGCGTTGCTCGCCGAATACCGGGGTGACCGGGTGGGGCTGCTGGTCTACCTGGGCGCCCTCATGGCGGAGGCCGGGGATCAGCTCGCCCGGCTCAACGGGCGCCCCGCCGATCTGCACGAGCGCTTCCTGGGTTGGGCGAGGGCCAGGGGCGGCACAATGTTTCACGTGAATCATGAGCCGGGTGCCGAGATCCACCACACCGATCCGTTCGCGGTGCCGACCGGGCAACGGTCACCGGTACGCCGGCTGCGCGGCCGGCTCGCCGCACCGGTGACCCTCTGGACGGCTCCCGGCCCGGCCGGCCTGACGGTGTCGTCCACGCTGGTCGCCGAGGGGGAGCCGGATCGACTGGTCGGGCTGATCGACCCGGAGTCCGACTTCTGGGCGGCGGCGGAGGAGGCGGGTCGGTTCACGGTCACGCCGCTCGGTCCACCGCACCGGCAGCTCGCCGACCGGTTCGCCGGTCTGTTTCCCGCTCCGGGCGGCCTCTTCGCCGCCGGCACCTGGATCGAGACACCGTACGGGCCGGTCCCCGCGGATGCCGGCGGGTGGGCCGGGTGCCGGCTGGACACCGCCCGGGAGTACGGCTGGGGCCTGCTGGTGGAGGCCACCATCGAGGCTGTCGACCTGACCGGGGAGGCCGCTCCGCTGCTGCACTACCGCGGTCGGTACCACGAGCTACCGGGCTGAACGGTCGGGTCGTCCGGACCGACCGGTCACCGGAGTGACCTGGGTCACTCGGCGCAGCCAGGCAACCGCTCGGCGCACTCGACGACCGGCGTCGATCTCGGCCTTCCCCGTCAGGGAGCGCGCTCTTTACCGTGCGCGAAACTCCTCTGACGCCTGTGAAGGTGGTGATCCACAGATGTCCACGGACACACCCGCTTCGGCCGCTTCCCAGTCGGACAAGTACCTGACCGTACAACGGTCGGACGAGTTCGCCGGGCTGCGGCGTGCGCTGCGCGGCTTCGTCTTCCCGATGACCGTCGCGTTCTTCCTGTGGTATGCGCTCTACGTCATTCTCTCCGCGTACGCCCGGGACTTCATGGGCACGAAGCTGTTCGGCAGCAACATCAACGTCGCGCTGGTCTTCGGCCTGCTCCAGTTCGTCTCCACGTTCCTGATCGCCTGGTTCTACTCCCGGTACGCGGATCGGAAGATCGACCCCATCGCGGACCGGATCCGCGCCGAGATCGGGGAGGTGACCCATGAGCACGGTCCACGCGGTTGAGACGTTCCTGGCGGCGGAGGCGGGCAACCACACCGCCCGCAACCTGACCATCACACTCTTCCTGGTCTTCGTGGCGGTGACCCTGGCCATCACGATCTGGGCCAGCCGGCAGACCAAGACGGCCACCGACTTCTACGCGGGCGGCCGGTCCTTCTCCGGCTTCCAGAACGGCATGGCGATCGGCGGCGACTACATGTCGGCCGCCTCGTTCCTCGGTATCGCCGGCATCATCGCCCTCTACGGCTACGACGGCTTCCTGTACTCGATCGGCTTCCTGGTCGCCTGGCTGGTGGCCCTGCTGCTGGTCGCCGAGCTGCTGCGCAACTCCGGCCGGTACACGATGGCGGACGTGCTGGCCTTCCGGATGCGTCAGCGTCCGGTGCGTACGGCGGCGGCGGTCTCCACCATCACGGTGTCGATCTTCTACCTGCTGGCGCAGATGGTGGGTGCCGGCGCGCTGGTCGCGCTGCTGCTCGGCATCCGGCCGGGGACGACCTTCCTCGGCATGGACGCGGACACCGCGAAGGTGGCCACCATCATCATGGTCGGCACCCTGATGATCATCTACGTCACCGTGGGTGGCATGAAGGGCACCACCTACGTGCAGATCGTCAAGGCGTTCCTGCTCATGGGCGGCGCGCTCCTGATGACCATCCTGGTGCTGGCGAAGTTCAACTTCAACCTGTCGGAGCTGCTCGGCCAGGCGGCCGCCGCATCCGGCAAGGGCAGCGCGTTCCTCGAACCCGGGTTGCGGTACGGCGTCGAGGTCGCCGGCAACTCGACGCAGACCTTCTACAACAAGGTGGACCTGCTGTCCCTGGGCATCGCCCTGGTGCTCGGCACCGCCGGCCTGCCGCACATCCTGATCCGCTTCTACACGGTGCCCACCGCCAAGGCGGCCCGTAAGAGCGTGCTCTGGGCGATCGGCATCATCGGCACCTTCTACCTGCTCACCCTGGCCCTCGGCTTCGGTGCGGCGGCGCTGGTCGGCAGCCAGGCGATCACCGCGCAGGACAAGGCCGGCAACACCGCCGCGCCGCAGTTGGCCGAAGCGTTGGGCATCAGCTTCTTCGGCGGCGAACTGGGCGGGGCGGCCATGCTGGCGATCATCGCGGCGGTCGCCTTCGCCACCATCCTCGCGGTGGTCGCCGGGTTGACGCTGGCCTCGTCGTCCAGCCTGGCGCACGACTTCTACGCCAACGTGTTGAAGAAGGGTGAGGCGTCGGAGCGGCAGGAGGTGCGGGTCGCCCGGATCTCCGCCCTGGTCATCGGCGCGGTGTCGATCGCCTTGTCGATCTACGCGCAGAACCTCAACGTGGCGTTCCTGGTGGCACTCGCCTTCGCGGTCGCCGCCTCGGGCAACCTGCCGGCGATCCTCTACAGCCTGTTCTGGCGGCGGTTCAACACCTCCGGCGCGGTGTGGGCGATCTACGGCGGTCTGCTCTCGGCCGTGCTGCTGGTGTTCTTCTCGCCAGTGGTCTCCGGCGCCGCGACCTCGATGTTCCCGGACCACGACTGGCAGTGGTTCCCGTTGTCCAACCCGGGCATCCTGTCCATCCCGTTCGGCTTCCTGTGCGGGTGGATCGGCACCGTCATCTCCAAGGAGCACGACGAGGACAAGTACGCGGAGCTGGAGGTGCGCGCCCTCACCGGCTCGGGCGCCCACTGACGCTCTGGACGGGCTCTCGCCGACGCCTGGCGTCGGCGAGAGCCCGTCGCCGTATCCGTGGTCGGTAGGCTGATCGGCATGAAGGTTGTTGAGCGCTTCGGGTCCGGTCACCGCGTCCTCGTCACCGGTGGAGCCGGCTTCGTCCCGTCACACCTGGTGGACGTCCTGATCGGTCGCGGTTGCACGGTGGTGGCGCTGGACAACTTCGTGACCGGCTCGAAGGAGAACGTGGCCCACCTGCTGGACCGGCCCACCTTCACGCTCGTCGAGGCGGACATCTCCGACGGCCTGCCGACGCACCACCCGGCGATGGCCGAGCGTTTCGACGCGATCCTGCACATGGCCTCGCCGGCCAGCCCCACCGACTTCGCCCACCTGCCGGTGGAGATCCTCCGGGTCGGCTCGGTGGGCACCCTGCACCTGCTGGAGCGCGCGGTCGCCGACGGTGCCCGGTTCCTGATGGCCTCCACCTCCGAGGCGTACGGGGACCCGAAGGAGCACCCGCAGCGGGAGACCTACTGGGGCAACGTCAACCCGATCGGGGTCCGCAGCGTCTACGACGAGGCGAAGCGCTTCTCCGAGGCCGCGACGATGGCGTACCACCGCTACCGCGGCCTCGACGCGGCGATCGTCCGGATCTTCAACACGTACGGCCCCCGGATGCGCCCGGACGACGGCCGCGCCATCCCCACGTTCGTCTCCCAGGCGCTGCGCGGTGAGCCGATCACCGTGCACGGCACCGGCAACCAGACCCGCTCGATCTGCTTCGTCGAGGACCTGGTGCGCGGCATCCTGCTGCTGCTCGACTCGACCGAGACGGGTCCGGTCAACTGCGGCACCGAGCACGAGTTGTCGATGCGGCAACTCGCCGAGTTGATCGTGTCGCTCTCCGGCAGCAACTCCGAGGTGATCTACGTCACGCGCAGCTCGGACGATCCGGAGATGCGTCGCCCCGATCTCACACTGGCCCGCGAACTACTGGGTTACGAGCCGACGGTTGCGCCCGAAGACGGCCTGCGACGCACGATCGAGTACTTCCGGGCGCGGCTAGGGTAGCCGGTTCGTTGCGTACCGCCTGCCGCTGAGTGTCGCCTGAAGGCGGCACTGGCTCCCGCTACGTACCCTGAGTTACATGTCCGCGACTTCGTCTGCCGGCGTCCCGTATCCGTCCCTGCACCGCAGCGCCGGGCGCGCGTCGGTGCCCGGCCCCGATCGGGGCGCCTCCGGGCGCGCCCGTCCCACCGAGGCACGCTTCTACCCGTCGTACGACGAGGAGGGGCCCAGGTCGGGCGGCCCGGCAGGGCCGAGAGGCCCCGGCGGCCCCGGCGGCGCCGGTGGGTCGGGGCGGCGTGGCCCACGCCCACGCTGGGGCCGGATCGCCCTCGTGGCGGGGGTCGCGGTGCTGGTGCTGGCGTTGCTCGGCGGCGTCGGGGCCTGGCTCTACGCCCGCAACCTCAACGGCGACCTGGCGCGCACCGACCCGTTCGCGGAGATCACCGGTGGCCGCCCGGTCAAGGCCGTCGACGGCGCGCTGAACATCCTGCTGGTCGGCAGCGACTCACGGGACCCGGACGCCCCGGTCGACACGAAGAGCCAGTGGCGTGCCGACACGATCATCGTGATGCACATTCCGGCCGACCACCAGGAGGCCTACCTGGTCTCCATCCCGCGCGACCTGTACGTGCCGATCCCGGAGAGCGCGGGCGCGGCCTGCGACTCCGGCAGCCGCGCGAAGATCAACGCAGCGTTCGCGTTCGGCGGTCTCCCGCTGGCGGTACGCACCGTGGAGTGCTTCAGCGACGTTCGGATCGACCACGTGATGGCGATCGACTTCGGCGGGTTCAAGGAGGTCACCGACGCTCTCGGCGGGGTGGACCTGAAGGTGGAACGGACCGTCACCTCGATCCACAAGCCCTACCGGACGTTCACCAAGGGCACGAACCACATGGACGGCGCGGAGGCGCTGGACTGGATCCGGCAGCGTAAGCAGTTCCCGGACGGGGACTTCGCCCGGATGCGGCACCAGCAGGAGTTCCTGCGGGCGCTGATGGACAAGGCGGCGAGCAGCGGCACGCTGGCGAACCCGAAGAAGCTCAACGATTTCCTCCAGTCGGTGACCAAGGCCGTAACCGTGGACCAGGGTTTCTCGGTTACAGACATGGCGCTGCAGTTCCGCAACCTGCGCGGTGAGAATCTCACCTTCGTGACCAGCCCGAACTCGGGCAGCGACACGATCAACGGCGAGTCGGTGGTGGTCTCGGACCGGGAGAAGGCGCTCGCCATGTACCGGGCCATGTCGGCCGACACGATGGCGGACTGGGTCAAGGCCAACCCGCCGAAGAGCAACGACGGCGGCTGACCGGGGCGGCGGACCCGCGGCTGACGGCCTGCCCGCCGTTCGGCTCATCCAGTGGCGACGATCGACCGAGTCCAGGCAAGTTGACGTCCGGATTGACCCGAGCTGAACTCGCAAAGTCGAATTGATGTCCGTACAGTGGTGCCGCCCCCTCCTGATCACGAGCTGGAGCACGCATGCCGGTTCAGGCCAGTCGTCGCCCTTCGTCCCCCGGGTCCGCCGCGCCCAGCGGCCGTGCTGCCGCAGCCATACCCGTGCAGGCACGCCCCTCGGGCAGCGGGCCGGGTGCTCGGCCGCCCGGCGTCGGCGGTGGCGGCCCTGCCGGTGGCGGCGGGTCGGCGAAGAAGCGGACCAAACGCAAGGACCCTCTGTGGGCCCGGCTGACGTTGGTGTTCGGGGCGGTGCTGATGCTCGGCAGCGGCGTGGGCATCGTCGGCGGCAAGGTGCTGATCGGCCAGGCAACCGGGGACATCGCGCAACGTAACCTGCTGGGCGACGCCGGCAAGTCCGACGCCGAGGGCGGGGCGAGCCTCGACGGGCCGATCGACATGCTGCTGCTCGGCGTGGACGCCCGGGAGCGCTGGGCGGCCGACGACGTGCGCTCGGACAGCATCATCATCCTGCACATCCCCGCCACCCATGACCAGGCGTACCTGATCTCGATCCCTCGGGACACCGAGGCGCAGATCCCTCCGTTCAAGAAGAGCGGCTACGCCGGCGGCACCGGAAAGATCAATGGCGCTTTCCAGGCCGGTGCCGCCAACGGTGGTGGCTGGGAGGGTGGCGCGCAGCTGATGGCGCAGACCATCAAGCGGCTCACCGGGATCAGCTTCGACGGCGCGGCGATCATCAACTTCGGCGGTTTCAAGAACGTCATCGACACCCTGGGCACGGTGCGCATCTGCGTCAGCCAGGAGGTCAAGTCGCTGCACATGTCGTACGTCGACGGCAAGCCGATGTGGAACGCGGACGCCAAGAAGACCGGCAAGCCGCGGACCCCGGTGGTGCACAAGAAGGGTTGCCAGGAGATGGAGGGGTGGGCCGCGCTCGACTACTCCCGGCAGCGCAAGTCCCTCAAGAACGGCGACTACGACCGGCAGGCCAACCAGCAGCAGCTGATCAAGGCGATGGCCAAGAAGGCCACCGACGGCGGGATGTTGACCAACCCGGGCAAGATGAACCAGCTGATCAAGGCGGCCGGCAAGGCGTTCGTGCTGGACACCGGCGGCGTGGCGATCGAGAACTTCATCTTCACCATGCGCGGGGTCACCGCGAACGAGCTGACCATGCTCAAGACCAACGGCGGCACCTTCCACGCCAACGGCAACAACACCGAGGGTCTGAGTGAAGAGACGATGGCGATGTTCCAGGCCGTCAAGCAGGACAAACTCGCCGAGTTCGTCTTCACCCACCCCGAGGTGATCTCCACCCGCAAGTGACGACCGGGAGTCGCGGAAAGCCAGCGACGGCGTCGTCACCGCCCGTAGCCTCGACGTGAGCAGGTTTCACGTGCGGCTGCGGGGAGGCGGTCACGTCCAGGTGGGGGCGGAACACGGCGGGCCGGGCCGGAACGGCCCCGCCCGCCCGAGCGCGCCGCGCCCGGGGTTCGCGGATCATGCTCGGCATCGGCCTGGCCCTCGTCCTGCTGGCCGGGCTCGCCCTGGTCGGGCTCACGACACTGAGCAACCGGTACGACCGCACGGTGACCAAGGAGCAACTGCTCGACGCCGACGCCCGCACCGACCGCACCGACCTGGACGGGCCCCTCAACTACCTCCTGGTCGGCTCCGACCGCCGCCCCGGTGACAGTGGGCCGGACCAACGCTCCGACACCATCCTGATCGTGCACGTACCCGCCGGGCAGCGGGAGGCGTACCTGGTCTCCATCCCCCGGGACCTGCTGGTCGCCATCCCGCCCGGGAACGGCTTCGGCGGCGGCCAGGACAAGATCAATGCGGCGTACGAGCACGGCGGCGGCGGGCAGGCCGGCGCCCGACTCCTCTCCGCCACCCTGCACCGGCTCACCGGCATCCGGTTCGACGGTGCCGCGCTGATCGACTTCTCCGGCTTCCGCAAGGTCATCGACCTGCTCGGCGGGGTGGACATGTGCGTGGACACCGAGGTCCGCTCGATCCACACCAACCGGGTCTTCCCCACCGGCTGTCAGCGCATGGACGGGGCGCAGGCGCTGGACTACGTACGGCAACGCTACGACCTGCCCGGTGGCGACTACGACCGGCAGCACCACCAGCAACAACTGCTCCGGGCGATGCTGGACAGCGCCGGCAGAGCGGACCTGCGCAGCAACCCGGTCAAGTTCGACCAGGTGCTGCGCGCGGTCGGCGGGTCGTTGACCGTCGACACCAACGGCGTACCCCTGGAGGACCTGCTCCTCGCGCTGCGCGCGCTGCCGCCCGACGGGATGCGCGGCGTCCAGGTTCCGTCGTCACCACAGACCATCGACGAGGTCTCCTACGTGGTACTGGACAACGGGGGCAACGGGCTCTTCGAGGCGGTTCGGGGCACTCGGGTGCCGGCCTGGGCGCAGGCCAACCCGCGCTGGGTGACCCGGTTGTGACGGTGGCGACGGCCCGGTCGGTGCCGAACCGGCCGACGAGGATCTAGTGTTGCTTCCTGTGTTCGGACCCCAGGTTCCCACCGTGCCCGTGACCGAGATCGACGACGAGACCTACCTGCTGGATGTGCGGGAGGCCGACGAGTGGGCCGCAGGCCACGCTCCGACAGCCCACCACCTGCCGATGATGGAGCTGCCGGCGAGGTTGGCCGAGGTGCCCACCGACCGGGACGTGGCGGTCATCTGCCGCTCCGGCGGGCGCTCGGCCCAGGTCGTCGCCTACCTGGTCAACAACGGCTGGGGGCAGGTGCGTAACGCCGACGGTGGGATGCGCCAGTGGGCTGCGGTCGGTCGCCCGGTGGTCGACGCGAACGGGCAGCCCGGCCAGGTCATCTGAGGGCGGACGGAATGGGCGGCCCACTGGTCTTCGCGCACCGCGGCGCCTCGTTCGACCTGCCCGAGCACACCCTCGCCGCATACCTGCGCGCCCTCGACGAGGGCGCCGACGGGCTGGAGTGCGACGTCCGGCTGACCCGGGACGGGCACCTGGTCTGCGTACACGACCGGCGACTCGACCGCACCAGCAACGGTCGCGGTCTGGTCAGCGCGCGTACCCTCGCCGAGCTGGACGCGCTGGACTTCGGCTCGTGGCATCCGGGCAGCGCACCGGGCGGCGACCTGCCGCCGGACGATTCGCACACCCGGTTGCTGACCCTGGCCCGGCTGCTGGACGCCGTGCTCGACGCCGGGCGACCGGTCCGGCTGCTGGTGGAGACGAAGCACCCTTCCCGCTACGGCTCGAACGTGGAACGACGACTGGTCGCCATGCTGCGCCGGTACGGGCTGGCCGACCCGACACCGGACGACCCGGTGCAGGTCACCGTCATGTCGTTCTCACCGCTGGCGGTCCGCCGGGTCCGCGAGCTGGCCCCGACGCTGCCCACAGTGCTGTTGCTGGAGGTGGTGCCCCGGTGGCTGCGGTTGGGGCGGCTCCCGTTCGGTACCCGGATCGCCGGGCCGGGCATCGGTCTGGTCCGGGGCCGGCCCCAACTGCTGCCCGCACTGCGCGCGGCCGGCAACCAGGTGTACGTCTGGACGGTCAACGAACCGACCGACCTGGAGCTGGTGCTGTCCGCCGGGGTGGACGGGATCATCACGGACCGGCCGGCACACACCCTCGCCCGGTTGGGCCGCTGAGCCGGCGGGGGTGCCCAAATCCAGGTCGACCGGGCAGACTCGGCACATGCCGGAGCGTATCGATTTTCCCGCTCTCCTCGGCGGCCACACCGTCGTGATCGAGATGATCAATTCTGGGGACGCGGGCCTGCCGGTCCTCACCCAGCTTCTCCGGGTGGCCCAGCCCGCTCTCGGTGCGACAGGTATGGCGTTCGTCGAGTTCGGCCCGACCGGCGGTCGCGTGATCTCCGCGACCGGTGCCGCGGAGTGGGCCCTCGGCCGGCCACTGGCCGTCGACGATCCGGACACCGTTTGCCTGCTCGCCGGGCCACGAGCACGCCAGGTGCGGGTGGGGCACCTCAACGGCAAACTGGCCGCCGAGTTGAGCGGCAGCGAACTGCGCTGGATGGTGGTCGCCCGGGCCGAGATCGGCGGCCACACGGTGGGCAGCCTGCACGCGCTCTACCCGGGTGACGACGAACCGGACATCGAGCAGCAGGGGGTGGTCGCCTACCTGGCGTCCTGCGTCGCGCACATGTACGGCGACCAGAGCGGCCTGCCGGTGCACGGTGACGGCCCGGTCGTGGCGGCGCTCGCCGACGGGCTGGCCGTCGTCGACCGGGACGGGCACGTCCGACTGTGGAACCCGGCCGCCGCCCAGGTCACCGGCCGGTCGGCCGAGCAGGCACTGAGCCGCCCCCTGCCGTTCCCGCTGCCGCCCTCCGGTCAGGTGCGGGATCACCGGATGCCGGACGGCCGCTGGCTGCGGATCACCTCCGGCGAGCTGCCCGGCCCGGGCACGCTCCGGGTGGTCACCTTCCGCGACATCACCGACCAGCAGCAACGCGACCACGACCGGGATCTGTTCGTCGCCGTGACCAGCCACGAGCTGCGGACGCCGGTCACCGTGATCAAGGGGTACGCGGACACGCTCACCGACCACTGGGAGTCACTGACCGAGGTGGACCGCCGGCAGGCCGCCCGGGTGATCGGGCAGCGGGCCAACGAACTGGCCCGACTGGTCGACCGTCTCCTCTCCTCGGCGGCCGAGGCGGGGCCCGGAGACGAGCCCGCGACGCCGTTCGACCTCGGCGAGGCGTTGCGCTGCGCCGTCGTCGACCTGCCGGCGGAGTTGCGCCGGCGGCTGGTGCTCCTCCTCCCGAACGACCTTCCCAAGGCGCTCGGTCACCGGCCCAGCCTGGCCACGGTGTTGACCGAGTTGACGACCAACGCCGGCAAGTACTCCGCACCGGACTCCCCGATCGAGGTCACCGCGTCGGTCGACGGTCAACTGGTGGCGTTCCGGGTCAGCGACCAGGGCATCGGCATCCGACCGGAGCACGTGGAGCGCGCGTTCGACAGGTTCTGGCAGGGCGAGTCCGGCGACCGACGCGGCTATCCGGGGGCAGGGCTCGGCCTCTATCTGGTCCGCCGGATCGTTGAACAACAGAATGGATGGGTATCCCTACGTCCGAGGGCCGGCGGCGGTACGGTCGCAGAGGTGCGGTTACCCCGCTGTTGACCGAGGTGGCGCGACGTGGAGGCGACGGTGGCAGCGGCAGTGACGGATCGGGCGTGGTGCGTGGTGGTTCCCCACCATCCGGCCGGGGCACGGCTGGCCCGGCACCGGCTCTCTGACGAGCTGGCGGACGTCGTACCCTCGATGCTCCTCGCGGATCTCATCGCGGTGCTCGCGGAGCTGGTGGGCAACGCGGTGCGGCACGCTCGGCCGCTGCCCGGCGGAGTCATCCGGGTCGCGTGGCGGCTACGGCCCTCGGCCGAGGGCGCGCTGATCGAGTTGCGGGTCACCGACGGTGGCGCGAGCACCGGGCCACGGATCCGGACGGCCGGCCCCGACGCGGCGGACGGCCGTGGGCTGCACATCGTGGCCGGTCTGTCGACCCGCTGGGGGGTCGAGCGGGACGGAATGGGCCAGCGTGTCTGGGCGGAGTTCGATCCGGTGCCGGCGCCCCGACCCGACCTGGTGTCGGCGGGCTGAGCCTCCGGGCTGCGAGGTCACCGCCCCGGGTGGTGGCGACTTCGCTGATCGACGGGCTGAGGTTGGGTGGGTCCGGCCCACGGCGACCCGGTCGGGCCTCTAGGCTGTGACGCCGTGAGCAAGCGTCGAAAGAGCCAGCGCACCACGACCGACACCGCCCTCCGCAAGGACAAGGTGCGGGACATCTTCGTGCCGCGTCCGTTCGACGGGTTGGTCGACGAGCCCGAGTGGATCGCCCTACGCGAACTGGTGCCGGCGGCCTCCGCGCCGCTGCGACTGGCACCCGCCCTGGTCGAGGAGTTCGGCGACCGGTCGGCGACGCTCGCCACGGTGCTGCCGATGGCCGCGCCGGCGATCACCAAGCCGGACGGCCGGGTGCTCATCGGTCTTCAGCGCCACCAGCAGTCCGGCGACGTCTCCCGGGACCTGGCCGACGCGCTGCTCTGCGCGCTGCGGACCGAGCCGGGCGGCCAGGTGTCCGTTCCGCCGCTGCCCGGCCCCGGCCCACGCCTGCAGGACATCCTCGTGGACGGTCCACTGGACATCAGCATGCACGAGGGTTTCGAGTTCTGGCTCGACCCCGGGGCCGGCGACGACCCGACCGTCCAGGCGTCCCTGGAGCGGGCGAACGCGGCCATCTACCCGACGGTACGGATGACCGCGGCGAAGGCCGCGTACTGGTGCCAGGTCCCGGACAAGGCGCACGTGCGCTGGGTGTTGCCGGACGACGAGGACGCCGCTCTGGACGCGTTGGCCCGTCTTGGCGCGGCCGGCTCGCTGACCCTCGGCGAGCAGACCAAGTTCGCCGGCATGTTCCGCGCGCACGGCCGTCTGGTCCCGGTGTGGGACCTGCCGGAGGAGACTCCCGCGGCGGAATGGGAGGACCCGGTGGCGCAGTTCGCCAAGCGCTACGCGGAGGCGTTGGCCGCCGACGGCCCGCTGGACGCCGCCGGCCGGCGCGCCCGCCAGGGTCTGCTCGGCCGCCAGCTCACCCTGCGCTGAGCCGCGGGAAGGGCGCCATCACGACGAGGGCGCCCTTCCCCGCAGCGGCTCGCGGGTGATCGGGCAGGACATGCAGCGCGGGCCGCCCCGGCCGGAGCCCAACTCGGAGCCGGCGATCGGGATCACCTCGATGCCGGCCCGCTCCAACTGGGCGTTGGTCTCGGTGTTGCGCTCGTAGCCCACACAGAGCCGGGGCGCCAGGGCGAGGGTGTTGTTGCCGTCGTCCCACTGCTCGCGTTCCGCGGTGACCGGGTCCAGCCCGGTGTCGATGACCCGGAGCACGTCGAGGTCCATCGCGTCGGCGGCGGCACGCAGGAACGGCGCCGGCCCGTCCACCCGCGGGTCCGCACCGTCCGCCCCGGCGATGACCGTGTACGCGGACAGCGCGCTCGCGATGTTGGGGTACATCAGGACGGCGTCCACGTCGACCATCGTGCAGACGGTGTCGAGGTGCATGGTGGCGCGTTTCTGCGCGATCGGCACCACCAGGATGGTGTGGGCCAGGCCGGCGGCGAACACCTGCCGGCCGAGGCGTTCGGCGCCGGCGGGCGTGGTCCGCTCGCCCACGCCCACCGCCAGCACCCCGGGCGCGAGCAGCAGCACGTCGCCGCCCTCCAGGTGTTCGAGGTTCGGGCGGTAGACGAACTGGGTGCCGGCGAAGCGTGGGTGGTGACGGTAGATGGCGTCGGTCAGGGTGGTCTCGCGGCGACGGGCGGGCATGGCCAGACTGGTGACGCCGACCCGATCGCCGATCCAGAGCGACGAGTCGCGGGTGAACAACAGGTTGGGCAACGGGTCGATGACGAAGTCATGCCTGTTCATCAGGGTGTAGACCAGCCCGCCCGGCCGCTCCGAGCTGATCCGCAGCTCCTCGTGGGCCAGCCCGGCGGTGAGCACGTCGGCCAGGGCCGCCGGGTCCAGGTAGGAGAGGTGGTCCGCCACGCGGGCCCGCAGGGTGTCGCCGAGTCGCCGGGAACGCAGCACCTGTTCGGTGAGCTCGGCGCGGGCGTCCGCCACGGCGAGGGTCTCGGCCAGCAGGGTGGCCAGGTAGAGCACCTCGACCCCGCGCTCGCGCAGGGCGGCGGCGAACGCGTCGTGCTCCTCCTGGGCGCGTCCGACCCAGGGGATCGCGTCGAACAGGAGCGAGTCGTTGTTGCGCGGGGTGAGCCGGGCCAGTTCGGGGCCGGGCCGGTGCAGCAGTACGGTGCCGAGCCGGCCGACTTCGCTGTCGACGTAGTGGGTCACTCCCGCAGCGTAGGGCAGGGTTTGGCGGCATCCGACAAAAGAACTGTGGATGAATATGGCATTCATCCACAGTCATTCCGGCGCTCCGGCTTGCCGAACACCGGGAGTGACAACGTAGGGTAGTGAGGACATAACTTCGAGGGACCTTTTGCCGGAGGTCGACGATGACTGTCTTTCCCGCACGACGAGCCGTACCGTCCGCTCGGGCACTGCCGCCCGTCGCGGTGCCACACCCCCGCGTCGAGTCGCCGGGGGTTCTCGAACCAGTCCGTCCGACACCCCTCGAATGGGCCCGTCGACGTCGGGCTGAGCGGGGCGCACGTCGCCTGGAGGCGGCCGGGGCGCGGGCACTGGGCCAGCTCGACCACCTCGGCCCCGCCTGGCACGTCATCGAGTGGCCACGCACAGACGTGACGGACGTCCTCGACCGCGGTCAGGACGACCGCGCCGGGTTCCTCGCCATCGGCCCGAGCGGCCTCTTCGCCGTGACCATCGCCGACCACGGCCGCGCGAGGGTGCTCGTCGCCGGCGACGTCGTGCAGATCAACGGCAAGAGGCCACCGTACGTGGCCGAATCCCGCCGCGACGCCAAGCGGGCCAGCAAGGCCCTCTCCGACGCGGTGGGGCTGCCCGTCCCGGTGACGCCGGTGCTGACCTTCGTCGGCTCCGGCGTCATCAGTGTCTACGGCCTTCCGAAGGACTGCCTGATGGCCACCCACCGGGAGCTGGACCGGCTCCTCGTCGCTGGTGGCAGCCGGATCAGCCCGGCCACGGCCGAGAAGCTGTCCCGGGTCGCGCAGCACCCCAGCACCTGGTTGAACGGCACGTACCGTCCAACCGCCGACTACCGGTGGTACGACGAGGGCCGAACGGCCGCTGACAAGCCGGCCCACCGCCGGTAACGTCACCGGCGACGCCACGCGGCTCCGGTCCCCCCGTCCACCTCACCGGTCTCCGCGCCGTCACCAGTCGCGTCGGTTCAGCCTGCGCGGCCCGGTGACCCGGTGCGCTCGGTGATTCCGTCGGCGACCCGCTAGCGTGGACAGTCGATCGGTGCACATAGGAGGCGCGGTGGCCCACGTCGAACTTTCGCTCTCGGAAGCGTTCGTGCCGGCGGCCCGAGCGTCGACAGAGCCGGAGTCCGGCAACGTCGGCCAATGGTCCTCGACGGTGTCCCGGGCCGATGAGCCGTGCCTGTTGATCGACGCCGACACGAGGGTGGTGGCGATCTCCACGGCCGGCTGCGAACTGCTCTGTCTGGGCGAGCCCGGCGGTCTGATCGGGCGACCGCTGCTCGACGGGGGTCTGCGCCTGCTCGACTTCACCGCCAACCGGGGCGTGCTGACCGAGGCCGAGATCGACAAGATCCCGCCCCTGCTGGCGCTCTCGTCCGGTCGACTCGCTCGTGGGTTACTCCGAGTGCAGGCCGCTTCGGCAAACAGCTCCGACGCGACGGTCGACGCGATCTCGACTCCGGTCCTCACCGATGGCGCCGTCGCAGGCTCGCTCACCTTCTTCTCCGAGGTCTGACCTGCGGCGGAGTGTGTCGTTCGCCGCACGCGGCGTTCCCCGGGCGAGCCCCCGCGCAGGCCGTAAGGTGCCCTCATGCTCGATATCGCTCTACTGCCCGGGGAATACGCTGTGTGCCGGCTGGCCGCCGGCACCCCAGTGCCGGATGCGATGTCGAACGACCTTCGTGACACCGACGTCGTCACGGTGAGCTGGACCTCCGACGGGATCTCCGTGATCTGTCCGACCGACCGGGCTCCCGCGCAGGCCGTGGTGGAGACCGTCTGGCGCTGTCTACGGGTCACCGCGCCGATGGAGCTGAGCGGCACCGGCAGCCTGGCCGCGCTCGTCGACCCGCTGGCCGAGGCGCGGGTCAGCGTGGTCACGTTCTCCACCTTCGACACCGACTACCTGTTGGTGCCGGCCGTCAGGCTGACCGAGGGCATCGCCGCGCTCCAGCGCGCCGGGCACCGCGTCACCGGCTGAGCTTCACCCGGAAGGCCGCTCACCCTACGATGGGCTCGGCCACCCCGGCCGTGACGAATTCTCCGATGTCCACGAGGACCGGCCCGTGCCGTTCACCCCGCCCCGCCCCGCGTCTCCCCCGTCGCAGGCGACGATCCACGTCCCACGCGGCCGGACGGCCAGTCGCCCAGCCGCCCGGACCATCGCGGTCACGCTCGCGGTGTTGGCCGCCGCCGCACTGTCCGGCTGTGGTGCCCCTCCCGGGGTGCGGACCCCCACCGCCATGCCCACCGGCAGCGGGGCTCCGCCGACGCCCGGCCCGAGCATCGCCCCCACCACCCCGCCGGTGACCGCACCGCCAAGCGCCGCGATCACGCCCTCCGCCGACGCCGGGGCGGTCGCGACGGCCTGCCGGAACGGGCCCACCGGGCAGCGGGTCGTGCAGTTGCTCCGTGGCCGGGCGGGCGTGCTCCCGGCCAACGTCCGGGTCCAGGTCCGCACCGGCCCACTCTGCGCCGCCGACTGGCAGTTCACCGTGCTGGAGGTGACCGGGCACGAGGAACTCCAGGTGGTCACCCGGGGCCAGCCGAGCGCACCGACGCTGGTCACCGCCGGCACTGACGTCTGCACCATCGAGGTACGCGCCGCCGGGCCGCCCGGAATCCGCGCCCTGGCCTGTGAGGCCGGTCCGGCCACCCGGCCGGGTGCGTAGGCTGATCGGCATGCCGGGAACACCGCCGACACGTTTCGTCTACCTCGGGCCGGAGGGGACCTTCGCCGAGCAGGCCCTGCGCTCCGTGCCCGCCGCCGAGCGCGGCACCCGTACGCCCGCCCGCAGCGTCGGGGAGGCACTGGACAGTGTCCGGGCCGGGGATGCCGACGCCGCTCTGGTGCCGTTGGAGAACTCGATCGGCGGCGCGGTGGGCGTCACCCTGGACGAGATGGCCGAGGGCGAGCCGCTGGTGATCACCCGGGAGGTGATCCTGCCGGTGGAGTTCGTGCTCGGCGCCCGACCCGGCACCTCGTTGACCTCGATCCGCACCGTGGCGGCCCACCCGCAGGCGTCCACCCAGTGTCGGGGCTGGCTGCGAGACCACCTGCCCGACAGCGTGGTGGTCGACGTGCTCTCCAACGGCGCGGCTGCCGCCGGCGCCGGGTCCGGCGAGTATGACGCGGCGATCTGCGCGCCGATCGGGGCGACCCGGCACCGGCTCGCGGTCCTCGCCGACAAGATCGCCGACCATCCCGACGCGGTGACCCGTTTCGCGCTGGTGTCCCGGCCGGGGCCGCCTCCGCCGCCCACCGGCGACGACCTCACCTCGCTCGCTGTCTACATCGCCCACGACCGGGTCGGCGCCCTGCTGTCGGTGCTCATGGAGCTGGCCGTGCGCGGGGTCAACCTGACCCGGATCGAGTCCCGCCCGACCGGCGAGGCCCTGGGCCGGTACGTCTTCTTCCTCGACTGCACCGGCCACGTGGCCGACGTACGCCTGGGCGAGGCGTTGCAGGGGCTGCGTCGGGTCTGCGCCGACGTCCGCTTCCTGGGGTCGTACCCCCGGCACCGCTGGGCCGAGACGGCGGGCGAACGGCCGGTGCCCGCGCCGGCGGGCCTCTCCGACGTCGACTACGCGGACGCGGCGGCCTGGCTGGCTCGGCTGCGCACCGGCGAGTTGACCTGATCGGGCCGGGCGCCCCCCGAACCCGGGGAGCGCCCCCGCCTCGTCGGTCAGCTCAGCAGCCCGCCGAGCAGACCGCCCTCCTGCTGCTGTTGGCCGCTGCCCATGACCGGCGGCTCCTCGGACGGCTGCACCACCACGAAGCCCTGGCCGGCGAAGCTCATCGTGAACGACTCACCGGTGCGTCGACCCAGCAGCGTGCCGAGGCCCAGTTGCTCGGCCCGGTGGTAGCCGGTCTGGAGGTTGGCCGACCAGCACACCGCGGCCTGCGGGTCCACGTACGTCGGAGCGTCCACGTTGAGCACCACCGGAGTGCCCTTGGTGGTGATGGCGATCCGTCCGTGGCCGCTGAACACGCAGTTGAACAGGCCCGACGAGGAGGCCATCCCGGCGCCGCCGACCATCCTGATGTCGTACTGGAGGGTCGAGTCGAAGGCGAGCACGCTGGAGCCGTTGATGGAGAGGGCGTCACCCGGCTCCAGGTCGATGACGTGCACGTCCTTGGCCAACTCGGCGAGGAAGACGTCCCCCTGGCCGGAGACCTTCATCAGCGGGACACCCTCGCCGGTGAGCTTCTGCTTGAGGAACTTGCCGAGCCCGCCCGAGCCCAGCGCCTGGAACTGCACGTTCCCCTGGTAGGCGACCATCGAGCCGACCCGGGCCATCGCCTCGCCGTTGAGCTCGATCTTCAACATCTTGGAGTTCTGCAGCCGCATGCCGGGCTGCGCGGACTCCTTCTCCAGGTTCTCCGAGGAGAACAGCTCGCTGCGCATGAAAGGTGCCTCCTGACAGGGTTCGCGGTCGCTGCACCGACGGTAGGTGAAGGGGGCAACCACGGCAGGGATGACGCGGCGACCGCCGACCCGGAACTCAGCCCCAGCCGAGTGCGTGCAGCCGTTCGTCGTCGATGCCGAAGTGGTGGGCGATCTCGTGGACCACCGTCACCGCCACCTCGTCGACGACATCGTCGTCGTTGTCGCAGATCCGCAGGATCGGATGTCGGTAGATGAAGATCCGGTCCGGCAGCACGCCGGAGTAGTCCCAGCCACGGCTGGTGAGGGCATGGCCCTCGTAGAGGCCGAGCAGGTCGTGCTCGCCCGGCGGCGGGTCGTCCTCGACGAGGATCACCACGTTGTTCATCAGGCCGAGCAGCTCTTCGGGCACCTCGTCGAGGGCCTCGCCGACCAACTCCTCGAAGCGCTCGCGGGTCATCTCCACCGGCACCCCACCCATTGTGCCCGATGTGGGGCCCGGCCCGCCGGGTCAGCGGTGCCGCCGACCGGCACCGCAGGTCACGGAGAGAGTGACCGCCCGAGGTGGGCGGAGACTCTCTCCGTGGCCGAGCGGTTGTGGGTCGACCGGCTCAGGAGGCCAGGCGCGCGTCGAGGGTGATCTCGGCACCGGGCGAGAGCAGGCGGGAGATCGGGCAGTTGGCCTTGGCGGCCTCGGCGAGCTTCTGGAACTCCGCGTCGTCGATGCCCGGGACCTGGCCGACGGTCTCCAGGTCGATGCGGGTCACGGTCATCCCGGCGTCGGTCTTGTCCAGGTGGACCTTGGCGGTGGTCTCGACCGAGGTGGGCGTCGAGCCGGCGTCGGCGAGGGCCTTCGAGAACGCCATCGAGAAGCAGCCCGCGTGCGCGGCGGCGATCAGCTCCTCCGGGTTGGTGCCCTCACCCTCCTCGAAGCGCGACTTGAAGGAGTAGTTGCCCGACAGGCCACCCTTACCGGTGCGGACCGTGCCGGCACCCTCGGTGAGATTGCCCTGCCATTGTGCTGAAGCGGTACGGATAGGCATGGGAAGAACGCTAGCGGAAAGGTGACCGCCGGGCGACCGAGCGGCACGGACGCGCGCCGTGCGATCCCGGTCACGCACCGCTGGCTGTGCCATGATTCGACCCACATCCGTGACCGGCGGAAGGATGGCCGATGGCCGAGGAGCTACCGATCCCACGACAGGGCGACCGGTCCGACGGTCCGGCTGTCATCGAATGGGGTGCCGAGGACGACCCGCCTCCGCGCCGCCGGTTCGGGTGGTCGCCGGCCGGGTTCGTGCAGGATCCTCGGCTACCCCTGCTGCTGGCCGGTCTGGGCGCGGTGGCCGGGGTCGCCTCGATGGTCGGCGAGTGGTTGGTGCTGAGCCTTCCGAACCGTGGGCCGGACGGAAACGCCACGATGAGGGTGCCCGCCGGGGTGTCCGAGGTCGGCGGGTTCGGTGTGGCCTACCTGCTCGGGCTCCTCGTCCTGGTCTGCACTGTGGCGCTCGCGCTGCGCGGCACGCCAGCCGTGCGGTCGAACGCCCGGCTGGCCGGTCTTACCCTGGCCGGCGCCCTGCTGGCGTTGCTGGTCGCCGCGGCGGCCGCTCTCGACGACTCCGGTCAGCGGCTCTTCTTCTACTCGGAGCAGGACGGCTTCCGGACCGAATACGGTCGTGGCCTGGTGATGGCGTTCGCCACCTGTGTGCTGCTCGGCGCGGCGCTGCGGCTGGCGTCGAACACCACGCCCGCACCGTCGACCGACGACCGGGCAGGGGACGGCTCGGCGGCACGGGGGTGGCGCCGCCGGCACCACGACCCGGTCGACGAGGGCCTCCCCGCCCCGGCCGACCTGACCGTCACTCCCGCCACTCCTTTCGCCCGCCCCGACAACCCGGCCTGACCCCCACCTGTGCCGCTGACCCGGCTGCGGATCATCGATCCACGGGTAGGACCACCGCACCCCTGCGCCGGATGGCCGGACGTCTGCCGGTGTTGACGTCCGATTCGCCTGGAAGCCATGGATGCGACCTGTTCCGCGAGGTACGGTTGCTGCCCGCCGTCACGCCGGGCCTCGGCTCTCCCGACCGCACGGCAGGCTGCGACGGCGGCGGGCGAAGGAGGAACGATGACCCGCCCGGGACTGCCCAAGCTGATCGCGACCGACCTCGACGGGACGCTGGTCCGCAGCGACGACACCGTCTCCGCGTACACCCATGGGGTGCTCGACCGGGTGCGGGCCGCCGGGATTCCGGTGGTTGGCGCGACCGGTCGCGGCCCTCGGCTGACCGAGCTGACCCGCAACGACATCCGCGCCGCCGACTTCCTGGTGATGGCCGGCGGCGGCCGGGTGGTCGACCAGAGCGACCCGTCGGGCCCGCTGGTGCTGCGCGACGAGCGGCTGCCCGCCGAGGTGCTGGCCCGGCTGCTCGCCGACCTGGAGGCCGCTGTCGGCCCGCTGACGGTCATGGTCGAGGCATCCGACGAGCACGACGCGCCCCTCTGGGGTGACTACCACGAGAGCTGGCCCTACCAGGACCGGTTCGAGGCGCGCAGCCGCGCGGAGTGCCTCTCCTGCGACGTGATCAAGGCGTTCGCCCGGACCGCCGACCACCACGTGGACGAGCTGCTGGCGGTGGCCCGCCGGATCGTCCCACCCCAGGTCGCCACGCTCACCCAGGCCGGGCTGGGCTTCATCGAGATCTGCCCGCCCGGGGTGGACAAGGCGAGCGGGCTGACGGTGGTGGCGCAGACCCTCGGTGTCGACCCGGCCGACGTGCTGGTCTTCGGTGACATGCCCAACGACCTGCCGATGTTCGAGTGGGCCGGCTGGGCGCGGGTGGCGGTGGCGAACGCGCACCCGGACGTCCGCGCCGCCGCCGACGAGGTGACCTTGCGCAACGACGACGACGGGGTGGCGGTATATCTCGACCGGCTACTGTCCCGGTGATGGGAGAGACACCCCGCCTGATCGCCACCGACATCGACGGCACGCTGATCCGCGACGACCACACCGTCAGCCCGCGCACCGCCGACGTGCTCGCGCGCATCTCCGCGCGCGGCACGCCGGTCGTCCTGGTCACCGGCCGTCCGGTCCGCTGGCTGAAGATGGTGTACGACCAACTGGCCGAGCCGCTACCGGCGGTCTGCGCCAACGGTGCCGTGGTCTACGACCCGTTCGACGACGAGGTGTTGCGGGCCGACCCGCTCGCGCCGCAGCACCTCGCCGAGGTGGCTCGACGGCTACGCGCCGAGGTGCCCGGCATCAGCTTCGCCGTGGAGATCCTGGACAGCCGCCAGATGCGGCACGAGGCGCACTATCCGCTGCGCTGGGATGTGGACCCGGACGGCATCCGGGCGATCGAGACGCCGGAGGAACTGCTCTCCGTGCCGGCGGTGAAGCTCCTCGCCCGGGCCGGTGAACAGGACCCGGACGCCTTCGCCGAGTTGATCGCCACCGCGGTCGCGGGCCTGGCCGAGGCCACGCACTCGTCGTCGTCCGGCCTGGTGGAGATCTCCGCGGCCGGGGTGACCAAGGCGGCCGGCCTGGCCTGGTACTGCGAACAGATCGGGGTGAGCGCGGCCGACGTGGTGGCCTTCGGCGACATGCCCAACGACGTGCCGATGCTCACCTGGGCCGGGCGTGGCGTGGCGGTCGCCAACGCGCACCGCGCCGTCCTGGCGGTCGCCGACGAGGTGACGTCGACGAACTCCGAGGACGGCGTGGCGGCGTACCTGGAAAAGGTCTTCGGGGTGGGCTGAGCCGGTCAGAGGTACTGACCGGTGCTGTGGCCCTCGCCGCCGCCCGGCTGGCCGATGCCGGGCGGCATCCCGGGGACCATTCCGCCGGGGCCGCTGGGCAGGGCCTGACGGCCGCCGCGCATCTGCTCCAGCTGCACCCGGGCGGCCATCTGCTGGGCCACCAGGGCCGCCTGGATGCCGTGGAACAGGCCCTCCAGCCAACCGACGAGCTGGGCGTGCGCGATCCGCAGCTCACCCTCGCTGGGGGCCTTGTCCTCGGTGAAGGGCAGCGAGATGCGCTCCAGCTCGTCGCGGAGCTCCGGGGCGAGGCCATCCTTCAGCTCGACGATCGACCGCTCGTGGATCTCCCGCATCCGGTTGCGGCTGGCGTCGTCGAGAGGAGCGGCCTTCACCTCCTCCAGCAACTGCTTGATCATGCTGCCGATCCGCATCACCTTGGCCGGCTGCTCGACCAGGCGGGCCGGGTCCTCGCCCTGCCCCTCGTCGGTCTGCATCGTGCCGATCGGCCGGCCGTCCGGGCCGACCACCACAACGGTGCCGGAGTGGCCGGAGTCGTCGGGGCCGAGCTCGTCGTCTTGTCCAGCGGAGCGCGCGTCGGTCATGGGGTCCATCTTTACCCAGCGGTTGCGAACCATGCCGCCCGGGACCTACTCCCGGGGCCGAACCACCCGGCCGGGGCGCGATACCGTCGCGCCATGCCTGCCGACCCGCGTGCCGTGTTGACCCGGCCCGCGCCGAAACCCGACCGGACCGTGGCGTACGGCGACCACCCGGATCAGGTGGCCGACCTCCGCCGCCCGGCAGGGGACGGCCCGGCGCGGCCGCTGGTCGTCGTGGTGCACGGCGGTTTCTGGCGGGCCGAGTACGACCGCCAGCACACCGGCCCGCTGGCCGCTGCCCTCGCCGCCGCCGGTTACCCGGTGGCGCAGGTCGAGTACCGGCGCACCGGGCAGCCGGGAGGCGGCTGGCCGGGCACGTTGACCGACGTGCTGACCGGAGTGGCAGAGCTGCCCGCGCTGGCGGCCGAGGCGCTTCCCGGCCGGGTGAGCCGGGCCGCACCGGTGCTGCTCGGGCACTCCGCCGGCGGCCACCTGGCGATGTACGTGGCGGCCACCGCCCCGGCGACGGTGGCCGGGGTGCTCGCCCTGGCCCCGGTGGCCGACCTGGGCGAGGCGTACCGGCGGGACCTGGACGGGGGCGCGGTGGCCGCGTTGCTCGGCGGCGGCCCGACGGAGGTCCCGGACCGCTACGCGGCAGCCGATCCACGAGGATTGGTACCCATCCAGACACGCACAGTAGTGATGCACGGCTCCGAGGATCAACAGGTTCCCGCGGAGATGAGCCGCGACTTCGTCACAGCAGCGCGTGCCGCAGGATCCGATATCTCCCTTGTTGAACTGCCCGGATGCGAGCATTTCGGGCTGATCGATCCCGAGTCGCCAGCGTGGCCTCAGGTTCTCGTTATGTTGCGGTCCCTGCACGATGATCACTAGCCATTGACGCAGCGTCGCGGAGCAGGTAGAACGCCGGAGGGGCGGTGTTCGGCCCTGCAATGCTTCCTGGAAGGAACTCGGTGTCCCAGATGAATCGCAGGCGGGCGCTCCAACTGTTGGCCGCGCTCGGTACCACCGGGTTCGTCGCCGGATGTGGCTCGGACACCGAGGCCCAGCCGACCGCCGACCGGGGCCCGGTCAAGATCGGGCTGATCACGCCCCAGGGCGGCGGCTTCAAGAGCATCGGCGAGGACATCACCAACGGCTTCCAGATCTTCCTGGACCTGCACGACCAGAAGTTGGGTGGCCACCCGGTCGAGTTGCTGACCGCCGACGAGGGCGACACCGCGAAGACCGGCAAGGCCGCCGTCGAGGGCCTGCTCAAGCAGGGCGTGCTGGCGCTCACCGGCGTGGTCAACTCGGCGGTGATGGTCGGCATCCGGGACACCGTCGAGGAGGCGCGCGTCCCGCTGATCGGCTCGAACGCCTCACCGAGCAGCCTGCAGAGCGTCTTCTACATCTGGCGGACGTCGTACGTGCTGGACGAGGCCGGTCGCGCGCTGGGTCGCTACCTGCGCGACCAGTTGCCGGCGAACGGCCGGGTCGCGATCATCATGCCGGAGAACGTCGGCAGCCCGGACGTGGTGCGCGGCTTCAAGCAGGAGTTCGGCGCTACCGACCCGCGGATCAGCGACCCGGTGACCTACACGAGCGCCACCGCCAACCCGGGGAAGACCACGTACGCGTCGGACATCAGCAAGGCGCTGGCCAAGAAGCCCACCGCCGTCTTCTGCTTCTTCGCCGGGGCGGCCGCCGTGGAGTTCATCAAGCAGCTTCGGGAGAAGTACTCCGGGCCCATCTACGCGCCCGGCTTCCTCACCGAGGGCACCGTGCTGGAGAACCTGAAGGAAAACGCGCTGGGCATCCAGACCGCGCTCAACTACTCGGCCGACCTGAACAACACGTCCAACCGGGTCTTCGCCTCCGCCTACCGCAAGAAGCACCAGGTCACGCCCACCACCTACGCGATGGCGTCGTACGACGCGGCGCAGGTGCTCGACCAGGCCATCCAGCTGACCGGCGGCAAGCCCACGCCGAAGGACGTCAACCTGGCCCTGGGCAAGATCGGCCAGATCGACAGCCCGCGCGGCATCTGGCAGTTCAACCAGCCGCGTACCCCGCAGCAGAAGTGGTACCTGCGAGAGGTGCAGCGCGACGGTCAGGTCATGTCGAACGTGCTGATCAACGAGCTGGCCACGCTGGGCTGAGCACCCACCACGACGAGGTCAGGGGCCGGTCTCCCGTTCGGGAGGCCGGCCCCTGACGTGCGGGCCCTGGCGTACCGGCCCTGACGTGCGGGCCTGGCGTGCGGGTCAGTGCCGCAGTTCGGCGATGCAGCACTTCACGCTGCCGCCGCCCTTCTTCAACTCGGCCAGCTCGACCGGAACCGGGGTGTAGCCGGCGGCCTTCAGCTTGCCGGCGAGGCGGGTCGCCTCGCTGTTGAGCACCACGTTGGCGCCGTCGCTGACCAGGTTGAGCCCGAAGGCCATCGCGTCCTCGTCGTCGGCGATCACCGCGTCCGGGAAGAGTTGGGTGAGCACCCGCTGGCTGGCCGCGGAGAACGCGCCCGGGAAGTAGACGACGTTCGAGTCGTCGATGGCCGCGAGCGCCACGTCGAGGTGGTAGAAGCGCGGGTCGATCAGGCGCAGCGACACCACCGGCCGACCCAACGCCTCCTGCGCCTCGGCGTGCGCCGGGATCTCGGTCCGGAAGCCGTGCCCGGCCAGGATGAGCCCGCCGTGTGCCTCCGGCACGTACGCGAAGTCGCCCTCGCCCTCGTTGGTCTCGCTCGGCGCGACGAACCGCCAGCCCTGCGACTCGTAGAAGGCGTGGTGGGCGGCGGCCTCGGCGGCCCGCTGCTCGTGCTTGAACCGTGCGCCGTACACGCTGCCGTCGACAGTGAAGGCGCCGTTGGCGGCGTAGACCATGTCGGGCAGGCCGTACTCGGGCGTGAGCAGGTGCACCTCGTGGCCGAGGCCGACCAGCGTCTCGCGCAGCCGGTCCCACTGTTTGACGGCCAGGTCCCGATCGATCGGGGTGGTCACGTCCATCCACGGGTTGATCGCGTACTCGACCGTGAAATGCTCCGGCGAGCACATGAGATATGTCCGCTTTCGCGGGAATCGCTGCTGGTTCACGGTCACCAAGAGTAGGTACCGTAGAACTTTGGTAACAGCCACAACCGTTGCTTCCCAGAGGCGGAACGTTGCAGATAGACGCGGTCGACCAGCGGATCATTGCGTTACTCGTCGCCGACGCCCGTGCGTCGTACGCCGACATCGGCACCCGGGTCTCACTCTCCGCCCCGGCCGTCAAGCGTCGCGTCGACCGACTACGGGCCACCGGCGTGATCAGGGGATTCACGGCGGTGGTCGATCCGGCCGCCGTCGGGTGGACCACGGAGGCCTTCGTCGAGCTGTTCTGCGCCGGTCGGACCACCCCCGCACAGATCGGCGTGGCCACCCGCCGGCACCCCGAGGTGGTCGGCGCCTACACGGTCTCCGGCGAGGCGGACGCGCTCGTCCACCTGCGCGCCGCCGACATCGCCCACCTGGAGGCGGCACTGGAACGGCTGCGGGCCGAGTCCTTCGTGACATCTACCCGCAGCACCATCGTGCTCTCCCGGCTGGTCGAGTCACCGGGTGTGGGCCCCTCCACCGGAGCGTGACCTCACGTCGGGTGGCGAGTGGTCCCCGGTGTCGGCGGAGGCCGCCACGGCGCACGCGGGACGGGGTCGGCAAGACCCTGCTGGACAGGCTTTAGAGATACATCCCGGTGCGGTGCTCCGAGTCGTCGCGCCGAACCGGCTTGTCGCCCTCGCCGAAGAACCGCTTGCCGCCGAACTCGCCGTGCAGACGATCGTCCAACTCGTCGGCGAGACCGGTCATCACCTGCACCGCGAGCATCAGATGGGTGGCCTGGAAATTGCGGCCGAAGACCGGGATGGACGCCCAGACCGTGTCGTCGGCGCAGTAGAGCCGGCCGATCGGCATCCGATTGGTCAACTCGGAGAGCTTCACGTAGAGCCGCTCGGTCGGCTCGACCTCGGTGAGGATCGGGGAGAAGACGTCCACCAGGGGTGGGTTGTCCCGTACCCGCACGAAGACCATCGCCGAACCGGCCCGGATGTTGATGTCGCCGTCCGAGTCGACCTGCAACCGGTCGGTGTCCGACTTCAACATCGTGGAAACCACGGTACGGACCCGGTCCGCCAGGTCGAGCACGTCGTCCCGCTCGGCCTGCGCGGCTGCGGCCTCGGCCAGCGCCTCCTCCAGGTCGGCCTCGACATCGGCGTCCGGACCGAACTCGCTGCGCGCCGTGCCCAGCGCGTCCACCGCCAACGGCTCGCCGTCGGCGTCGTGCACCAGGTAGACGAGGAAGGCCGGGTGCGGGGCGCCGTAGACGTCCCGCAGCGTGCGGGAGAGCAGCGCGGCGACCCGGGTCGACTCGGCCGTCGTGGCGTCCAGCCCGAAGGACCCGCCGGAGCCGGCGACCACCCCGGGCGGCGACCAGCCGAGCGCGATCATGTCCGCAACCGCGCCCCGGTCCAGCCGGTAGCCCGCCGGCAGCGTGGCGTTGCCGACCGCGCGGGCGGACAGCGCGCCGTCGCCGCCCACGTCGACGCTGATCGAGTAGACGGCGTCTCCGGTGCCGGAGGCGGTGGGATCCAGCGTCACGTCGAGGTGCGCGCCCACCGGAAGGTCCCGCAGTCGTACGGCGAGCGCGCGGGCGAACTCCCGCCACGCCTCGGTCACCTTCGCCCGCAGGTCGGTGGTGCTGGGCTCGTCGAGCAGGATCGACTCCGCCGCGCTACCGGGCAGCTCACCGTCCGAGGCCGAGGGGTGGTCAGCCGTCATGATCGCCTCCGTCCGTCACGATCACCCTACCCACGCCACCCGTGCGTCGAATCAGCCCGGACCGGGATCGGACAACGGCGGTCAGGGGGCCGTCGGGTCCGCCGGTTCGGCGCCCATCTCGACCGGCCAGGTGCCGGCCAGCGCGCTGAGCCGGGCCGCGGCGTCCGCCGGGTCCGCGCCCCGTCCGACGGCCACACCGAGCAGGTACGCGGTGACCGGCGCTCCCGGCCGCAGCACCTGGTGGGCGACGTCGCGGGCCAGATCCAGCACCGCCGGCACGGGCACCCCGGAAGGGTCCAGCTCCAACTCGGCGCACGCCGCCGTGACCCAGTCGTCCATCACCGTCATCGCGCCCACTCCTCCGCCCGGCGTACGTCCTCGTCAGTGTCGCAGTCGAACCACGGCGGCGGGCCGTCGCCGGACCAGGGCACCTCCCGTGTCACAAGCCCGGCCAGCAACGCCCGGACCGGGGCGCCGGACAGGCTGCCACCCCGCTCGGCCGCCAACCGGTCCAGCCCGGCCCGCAACGCGGGGACCCGCCACACGCCGCAGAGGGACTGCCGCCGCCCGTCGCCGTCGACGAAGCAGGCCCCGTCGGGCTGCGGATCGACCCGGCCGAGCTGGTCCAGCAACTCGCCGATCGCGGAACGCGTCAGCAGCGGCAGGTCCGCGGCGAGCAACGCGACCAGCGTCGTATCCGGGTCGAGCACCGCCAACCCGGCCGCCGCCGCGGCGACCGGGCCGCCTCCGGGCGGGTCCTCCCGAACGACCCACACCCCGTTCGGCACGGCATCGACCGGACCGACCAGCACCCGTGGGGTGGCGTCGGCAACGGCAGCCAGCACCCGGTCACGCATCGGTCGGCCCCCGACCGGGACCGCGGGCTTGTCCACGCCGCCCATCCGGCGGGCCGCCCCACCCGCGAGCACCACAGCGGCGTACGTCCCCATCCGGCCACGGTAACCCGGTGTCCGATGCACGGTGGCCGTGCGCGCGTCCCGGCCCGAGGGGGAGGATGGCGGGATGGGACGGGCAACTGATCGGCGGGGCGTACTCCGAATCGACCTGGAAGCGGTGACCGCCGGACGTGGATCCGTCCGTCGTCCGGACACGCTCGCCGTCGAGGAGCCGCTGGAGATCCGCGTGGGCGCGGCCGGTCCCGGTCGCCGACGGCCGCTCGCCGTCACCATGCGCACCCCCGGTGACGACCTCGACCTGGCCATCGGGTTCCTGCTGACGGAAGGGCTGATCCGGTCGACGGACGACGTGTCGACCGCCCAGCTCTGCGCGGGCGCGGAGACGCCGAACACGTACAACGTGGTGGATGTGGTGCTCGCGCCCGGCGTGCCGGCACCGACCACCGACCCGTCCCGGAACTTCTACACGACGAGTTCCTGCGGGGTCTGCGGCAAGGCGAGCATCGACGCGGTACGCACCCGGTCCCTGTTTCCGGTCGCGGCGGATCCACTCAGTGTCTCGGCGACGCTCCTCACCGAACTGCCCGACCGGCTCCGCGCCGCCCAGCGCGGCTTCGACCGGACCGGTGGACTCCACGCGGCGGGGCTGTTCACCCACGACGGTGAGCTGGTGGTGCTCCGGGAGGACGTGGGCCGGCACAACGCCGTGGACAAGGTGATCGGCTGGGCGGTCCGGGAACGACGCCTCCCACTGGCCGGGCACCTGCTGCTGGTCTCCGGGCGGGCCAGCTTCGAGCTGACCCAGAAGGCGTGGATGGCGGGGCTGCCGCTGCTGGCCGCGGTGTCCGCCCCGAGCACCCTCGCCGTCGAACTGGCCGACGAGGCGGGGATGACACTGGTCGGTTTCCTGCGCGGCCGGACGATGAACGTCTACGCCGGGCCACACCGGATCACGGTGGAGCAGCCGGCCTGACGCTCAGCGATCGAGCAGGTCGAACAGGCCGAGTCGGAAGGCGGCGTCGCGGGCGATCAGGAAGCCGGCGATGCCGAGGATCCAGCCCAACGCGCTGCCCGCCTTGTTCACGATCCAGTTGTTGAGCCGGGCGAGCACCGGCTCCACCATCGCCGGGCGGGCCACCCTGGCACCCAGCAGGAGCACCGCCGGCAGCACCATGACCAGGCAGTATCCGGCGAGCAACGCCACCACGGTCGCCGAACCGACTCCGGAGGTGGCCAGCAACCCCACCGCACCGAGGTACGGCAGCATGGTCGCCACCTCGGCGAGCGCGGCGAGCAGGGCGAGCCCGACCAGCCACCGGACCGAGGAGTCGCCGGCGGTGGCCCGGTCCCGCCACCGCAGCACACCACCGGTACGCGGACGCCGTTTGCCGTCGTAGCGGAAGCTGAGCGCCAGCATGCCGACGCCGAGGACGAGTTGCGCCCAGAACACCCCGCGGTTGTCCAGCGCACCGCCCAGCGCGTCCGCGAGCGTGCTGCCACCGAAGACCAGCAGCAGCCCCACCCCCAGGTAGAAACCCGCGACCGTGGCGAGATAGCCCAGGATCCGTCGGGCGTTGACCGGCCCGGGGGCGAGCAGCAACCAGACCGGGATGAACAGGGTGCCGATGCTGGTGCTGTCGATCAGCGCCAGCCCGACCAGCGACAGCAGCAATTCGGGGCTCACGAGATCATTCTCCGGGGGCGACGGCCCTGCCGCGTCGGCCGTGGACAGGAGCAACGCGTACATCCTTCGACGGATACCGCCGCTGGGCGGGCCCGCCCCGGGCGATCGACCTCGGGGGACGAGGGATCAGCGCCCGGGGCGGGAGTGGGTGGGTCATCGAGCCTTGACCCAGCCGATGAAGCGTTCGGTCAGGCCATTGGGGGTCTTGCCGCCATACAGCTTGGTCAGGTCTCCGGTCGCTTCGGTTTGCAGTGCTTTCAGGTGCTCGACCAGTTCGTCGGGTCGACCGCGGTACCGACCGAGCAGGCGACGTTTCGCGACCGAGCAGGGCCACGCGATTCCGCAAGTGCGGCAGCGCCACGCCGGCTTAAGCAGAGGGTGTTCCGCGTCGTCGTTCATCGGCGAGCCTGCGCTGGTTCCTGCCGCGTCGACTGGGCGATCTGGCCGGACGGCAACAGGTCGCCGAGGTCCTGGGCCGCGACGAGGAGGACCTCTGGCCCGACCTGTACAAGCGGCGCGAGCCGGCGTGGTTCCGGCCCTGGACGGACATCGAGCGCGAGGCCGTGGGGTTGCGGTGGTACGAATCCGCCGTGTTGCCCGGTCTCCTGCAGATCGAGGCGTACGCGCGGGCCGTGCTGAGCAGCGGGCTCTGGGCCGACGACGACCTTGAAGCGCACGTGGAGACCCGCCTGCGTCGGCAGGCCGCCGTGTTCGACCGACCTCGGCCGCCGTTGACCGTCTTCGTCATCGACGAGGCCGCGCTGCGCCGAGGGAGGCCCGACATCATGGCCGACCAGCTCGATCACCTGATGCTGCTCGCCGAACGGCCGGCTGTGATGATCCACGTCCTCCCCCTGACGGCTGGCTTCCATCCGGGCCAGGCCGGGCCGTTCGTCATTGCCAGCACACCGGATGGCGGCGACGTCGGATACCTCGACGATCAGGCGGCCGGACGGCTCAGTAATGACGTTGCTCCGCTGTGGGCGGTCTGGGATAGCGTGAGGTCGTTAGCGCTACCGCGAGACCTGACCATCGACCTGATGAGAGCGCGAGCATGGATGACCTGAGCGGCGCCCGTTGGCGCAAGAGCACCCGCAGCAGTTCGAACGGTGGCAACTGCGTGGAGGTGGCCGACAACCTGCCGGGCGTCGTGCTCGTCCGCGACACCAAGGACCGGGACGGCGGCACACTGACCTTCGGGCCGGAAGCCTGGGCGGGTTTCGTCCGGCTGGCCCGAGAGATCGGCCCGGTCGCCTAGGTCACGCCCTGCCACACGCTGCCTCTCGCAGCGCTGACCCTGGCACGAGGCAACCGTTGATCCACTCGGGTTCGTTGGTATCGGGGCATCCTGGAGACCGGGACACCCCGTTGTTCAGGAAACCGAGTCGATCAAGCCTGAACGCGCCACCAACACCCCCACACCTCAGGCCAGATCGAGAATGCTCCAGTTGGTGGGAAGCACCTTCGCCGCCGCCACCGGTTGCGCCGTCGCGTAGTGCGCCTCGTGTGTGAGTGCCGCACGGGCGGCATGGCCTAACGCGATGTCTCCGCTCACACTGCGGGCCAGCCGGCCAGTGTCCTGCACGTCCTCGGCATCGAGCGGCAACAGGCAGATCATCGGGGCGGTCATCATCAGGGCCAGCAGCGCGGCATCGATCTCGTCGCTGACGCTCGCGAAGGCGACCGACAGACAGGTCGCCGGGACAGCCACCTGCCGACCTTCATCGGCCACCTCCAGCATCAACTCCCCCACCGAGACGTTGCCCTCGAGGTAGGCCGTCAACGCCGACGCGTCGAAGACGGCCGCGATCCGACCGCTCATCCGGCGCGTCCCAACATCCGGCGGCCCTCGGCGAGCGCTTCCGCCGGGATGGGTGTGGACAGCCGCTCGCGCCACCGCGCCCTGCCCGCCTCGGTCGCCTCGATGCCGGCCTGCCGCAGCACCTCGTCGAGGTGTCCACGCGCCATCTGGACCCGGACCGCTGCGGTGATCGCGGCCGAGACGTTGGGCTGCTGGTCGAGCCACTGTGCGACGTCGTCGGGGAGGCTCACGGAGCGCTTCACGGTCATGTCCGGCAGCTTACCAATTCTGGTAGCACCGGTGGTATTACCAAGCCTGTCAGCGGCGACCACGTCGACTCCTCCGGCGTGGGCGGATCACCCCCGGCATGCCCACCGACGGCCAGCCGTCCAGCTCGGACGGGGGGACGCCGCGCCGGAGAAGGTCGTCCAACAACACGGCGAGTGAGTAGTCCGGGTGCAGGCTGAGCGTGCGTTCGAGCGCGACCGCCGCCAGCGCCCCCTGCCCCGCGCGCCAGGCCGCGAACGCCAGCAGCGCCCCCGGTGCGGCGATCAGCTCCGGCTCGGCCCGGCGCAGGACGTCGGTCCAGAGGGCGATGTCCCGGTCCCGACCGTCGGTGCGTTCCCAGGCGTGGTCGCGGACCGGAAGGTGGGTCATCAGCAGGCTCAACCAGGCCACCTCGTCGTCGTCGAGCCGCTCGTCGCGCCGCTGCCGACGCTGGGCCTCGCGAACCGCCGCCACCCCGGCCGAGCGCAGCGCCCGCCCGCCGAGCAGGTCGCTCTCGGGCGCCTGCTCGATCAGCTCGGCCATTCGCACCTCGGCGCGGGCGGTGGCCGCACGTGCCGCCTCCCGGGCCGACCCGTCGACCGGCGCCACCTGGGCCACGAGCGCGGCCCGATCAGGCAGGGCGACCTGGCCCGCGAAGACCGCCGAGGCGGTCACCGGGTTGGCGCTCGGGTCGTAGCGCCGCCCCTCGGGCGGGCAACAGTCGGGCTCGACGCAGAGGTAGGACCACCACCTGCCCTCGGTCACCCGCAACGCGTCGAGCACCTCCGTCCCACCTGCGGCCAGTGCGACACGCACCGCGTCCACCGCCGGGGTGACCCGATCCGGTGGCCCGTAACCGACCACCGTGGCGGACTCCGCACCCTGCCTGCGGATCACGCCGGCCAGATGCCGCGCCCGCTCGACCGGATCGGTCGACGGGTCGGGCAGGTCGGCGCGGGCGGCGAAGATGATCTGCCGGCCGAGCAACGCGACGGCGACCACGCTGTCGGTGGGATGGAACCCGAGCAGGTACGGCACCGCGGCGATCAGGTCGGCGGGGGAGCGGACGGTGAGCTGGGGGCGTTCGGTCGCTGTCATGTCGGTAGCGTGCGGCGCTCCGGTCCGGTGTCGCCGCCCCTGTGGACGACACGCGGCTTATCCACAGTTACTCAGCGTGTTTTCCCTGCTCGAACCACATCCACTGGTGCCGCAGGAGAGTCGAAGTGCCTCGGGCGGGGCGGCAGTGTCGTGGGGAGCGGTTACCGTGCGCTGATGGACCTCGCGTACCTACGCGCGCACCCGGCACACCTGCCGACCTTCCGGACCCACCAGCGCATCCGGGAGACGCCGGTCGCCGGTGGAAACATCTGTGCCGCCGCCCGGCTCACCCTGGACGACGGTCATTCCGTCTTCGCCAAGTCCTGGCCCGAGAACGCCGATCGGACGGCACCGGAGGGCTTCTTCGCCGCCGAGGCCGCCGGGTTGCGGTGGCTGCGGGAGGCCGGCGCTGTCGCCGTACCCGAGGTGATCGTGGCATTGCCGAGCCTGCTGGCGCTCGACTGGGTCGAGCCCGGCGAGCCGACGCCGGAGGCCGCCGAGCGCTTCGGCCGGGAGTTGGCCGACCTGCATCGGGCGGGGTCGGCCGGCTTCGGTGCGCCCTGGCCCGGTTTCATCGGCTCGCTCCCACAGGACAACACCCCCACCGACGGGCCCTGGTCGGCGTGGTTCGCCGAGCGACGGCTCCTCCCCTATCTACGACGCTCGGTCGACGTCGGCGCGCTGGCCAGCGCCGACGTCGCGTTGGTCGAGCAGGTCATCGATCAGGTCGGCGAGCTCGGCGGCGACGAGCCGCCCGCGCGCGTCCACGGCGACCTGTGGCCGGGCAACGTGCTGTGGGGGGCCGACGAGCGGGTCTGGTTGGTCGACCCGGCGGCGCACGGCGGGCACCGGGAGACGGATCTCGCCCAACTCGCGCTCTTCGGCGGCATCCCGCACCTGGACCGGGTGCTGGCCGCCTACCAGGAGGCCTGGCCGTTGCCGGACAACTGGCCGGCTCGGCTACCGGTGCACCAACTGCATCTGCTGCTCGTGCACACCGCGCTGTTCGGCGGCAGCTACCGAGATGCGGTGGTCCAGACCGCCCGTGCCGCCCTGGGCCGGGCCGAGCGCGCTACGGTCGACAGGTGAGCGTCGCCCCGGGGACCGACGGGGTCCTCGTCGACCGGTACGGCCGCGTCGCCCGGGACCTGCGCGTGTCCCTCACCGACAAGTGCAACCTGCGCTGCACCTACTGCATGCCGGCCGAGGGTCTGCCCTGGCTGGCCGGCCCCGAGTTGCTGACCGACGAGGAGATCGTCCGGCTGGTCCGGGTGGCCGTCGAGCGGCTCGGCGTGACCGAGGTGCGGTTCACCGGCGGTGAGCCGCTGATCCGACCGGGGCTGGTCGGCATCGTGACCGCGGTGGCCGCGTTGCAGCCCCGCCCCCGGGTGTCGCTGACCACCAACGGCATCGGTCTGGACCGGCTGGCCCCGGCGCTGCGGGCCGCCGGCCTCGACCGGGTGAACGTCTCACTGGACACCCTGGACCCGGGCCGGTTCGACCGGCTCACCCGCCGGCCCCGCCTCGACGCGGTGTTGGCCGGGCTCGCCGGGGCGAAGGCCGCTGGGCTCAGCCCCGTGAAAATCAACTCCGTGCTGATGCGTGGTGTCAACGAGGACGAGGCACCGGCACTGCTGCGCTTCGCTCTCGACCACGACTACCAACTGCGGATCATCGAGCAGATGCCGTTGGACGCCCAGCACGGCTGGGACCGCAGCACGATGGTGACGGCCGAGGAGATCCTGGCCTCCCTGCGTACCGCCTTCGATCTCAGCGCCGACCCGGCCGAGCGCGGCGCGGCACCGGCGGAGACCTGGTTGGTCGACGGCGGCCCCGCCCGGGTCGGTGTGATCGCCAGCGTCACCCGCCCGTTCTGTGGGGACTGCGACCGCACCCGGCTGACCGCGGACGGCCAGGTACGTGCGTGCCTCTTCGCGACCGAGGAGTCCGACCTGCGCGCCGCGCTGCGCGGTGGCGCGGACGACGAGGAGTTGGCCCGGCGCTGGCGAACCGCAATGTGGGGCAAACGTGCCGGGCACGGCATCGACGATCCCACCTTCCTCCAGCCGACCCGGCCGATGTCCGCGATCGGGGGCTGAGACGTGGACCCGACGCACCTGACCGTCCGCTACTTCGCGGGAGCCCGGGCTGCCGCAGGACGCACCGAGGAGGTCCTGCCCGCCGGTCGGTCGCTCGACGACCTCAGCGCCGAGTTGACCCAGCGTCACGGCGACCGGCTCGCCGCGGTGCTGCGGGTGGCGAGTTTTCTCGTGGACGGCGTGACCTGTCATGATCGTCGGGCACCCCTGCCGGCCGGGGCCACGATCGATGTTCTGCCCCCGTTCGCGGGCGGCTGAGGGAGGCGCACGCATGTTGGCGGTTCTGGGGTTCGTGGCCGTCCTGGCCATGGTCACCGGCCTCATCCACCTCTACCTGTGGAAGCGGCTGGTTCGCGACACCACCACCCCGGGCCGGTGGCGACGGATCGGCGGGATCACCGCCCTGGTGCTGGCGCTGCTCGTGCCGGTCACCCTCGCCGGGACGCAGGCCGGGCTCTACTGGCTCGCCTGGCCGGGCTACCTGTGGCTCGCGCTGATGTTCTACCTGCTCGTGGTGCTTGTCGTGCTCGAGGTGCCGATGCTGGTCACCCGGCTGGTGCTGCGCCGCCGGGTGATCGCCGCCGAGCCGACCGCCGCCGCGCCCGAGCCGGTGCTGGTCGGTGCCGCCGGGCCCACCGATCCGCCGGCCGCCGGTGCCGTCGCGGCACCGGACCACGACCCGGCGCGCCGGCTCCTGCTGGCCCGTAGCGCGGCCATCTTCGCCGGTCTCACCGCCACCGCCACCGTGGGGTACGGCGTCCGCACCGCCCTCGGCCCACCGCGCCTGGACCGGGTGCAGATCCCGCTCGCCAAACTCCCCCGCGGCATGGACGGCCTGCGGATCGCGACCGTGTCCGACATCCACCTCGGCCCCCTGCGCGGCCGGGCACACACCGAGCGGATCGTGGCCGCGATCAACCGGCTCGACGCGGACCTCGTCGCGGTCGTCGGCGACCTGGTCGACGGCTCGGTCGCCGAACTCGGCCCGGCCGCCGCGCCGCTGCGTGACCTGCGCTCCCGGTACGGCAACTTCTTCGTCACCGGCAACCACGAGTACTACTCCGGCGTCGAGGAGTGGGTCCAGGAGGTCGACCGGCTCGGCCTGCGGGTGTTGCAGAACCGCCGCCAGGAGATTCAGGCCCGGGGCGGCGTGCTCGACGTGGCCGGCGTGAACGACCTGGACGCGCCGGGAGGCAGCGGCCTCGCGGCCGGGCCGGACTTCGCCGCCGCCCTCGGTGACCGCGACCCGAGCCGGCCGGTGGTGCTGCTCGCCCACCAGCCGTTGGCTGCGGTGCAGGCGGCCCGGTACGGCGTCGACCTGCAACTGTCCGGGCACACCCACGGCGGCCAGATGGTGCCGTTCAACCTGGCCGTGCGGCTGGAACAGCCGGTGGTCAGCGGCCTCGGCGAGGTCGACGGCACCAAGGTGTACGTGACCAACGGCGCCGGCTTCTGGGGGCCGCCGGTCCGGGTCGGGGCCGAGCCGCAGATCAGTCTGGTCGAGCTGCGCTCGGCATAGCGGATGTCACGTCCGCGCGTGGCGGCAGGCGGCCCGCACGGCGGGCGTGACAGGATGCGGCGTGCCTCCGTTCAGCGCCGTACCCCCCGGTGGCCTACCGCCATTCGTCGCGGACCTGCACATCCATTCGAAATACTCGCGCGCGTGCAGCCGCGACCTCACCACGCCGAATCTCGCGTGGTGGGCCCGCCGTAAGGGCATCGGTCTGCTCGGCACCGGCGATTTCACCCACCCTGCCTGGTACGACCACCTGCGGGAGACCCTTCGGCCCGCCGAGCCGGGGCTGTACCGGCTCGACGCCGACGCGGAACGGGACGTCGCCCGCCGGCTGCCTCCCCGACTGGCGAGCGCTGCCGAGGCGGACCCGGTCCGGTTCATGTTGAGCGTGGAGATCTCCACCATCTACAAGCGGGACGACCGGACCCGCAAGGTGCACCACCTGATCTACCTGCCCGACCTGGACGCGGTAGCGCGGTTCAACACCGCGCTCGGCCGGATCGGCAACCTCGGCTCGGACGGCCGACCGATCCTCGGCCTGGACTCCCGCGACCTGCTGGAGATCACCCTGGAGGCGAGCCCGGACGGCTTCCTGGTGCCGGCGCACATCTGGACGCCGTGGTTCTCCGCGCTGGGCTCCAAGTCGGGCTTCGACGCGATCGCGGACTGCTACGCCGACCTGGCCGAGCACATCTTCGCGGTGGAGACCGGGCTCTCGTCCGATCCGGCGATGAACTGGCGGGTCGGCAGTCTGGACGGCTACCAGTTGGTGTCCAACTCGGATGCGCACTCCCCGCCGGCCCTGGGCCGGGAGGCGACGGTGCTGACCGCCGAGCGCACCTACTTCGCCGTCCGGGATGCGCTGCGGACCGGCGCGGGCCTGGCCGGCACCATCGAGTTCTTTCCGGAGGAGGGCAAGTACCACGCCGACGGGCACCGGCTGTGCGGCGTCAACTGGTCGCCGGAGCGCACCCGCGAGGCCGGCGGTCGTTGCCCCGAGTGCGGCAAACCCCTCACCGTGGGCGTCCTCAGCCGGGTCGAGGAGCTGGCCGACCGCCCGGAGGGGCACCGGCCGGCGGGCGCCCGGGACGTCACCCACCTGGTGCCGCTGGCCGAGATCCTCGGTGAGATCAACAAGGTGGGCGCCCGGTCGAAGAAGGTCGAGGGGCGACTCAACGAGTTGGTGGCGACGCTCGGCCCCGAGTTGGAGATCCTGACCAGCACACCGCTCACCGACATCGCCCAGACCGGCGGGGAACTCCTCGCGGAGGGCATCGGACGGTTGCGGCGGGGCGAGGTACGTCGGGTGCCGGGCTACGACGGCGAGTACGGGGTGATCACGCTCTTCGACCCGGCGGAGTTGGGCGCTCACGCGGGCACGGCACAGGAGACTCTGTTCGACGTACCCGTGCCGGCGCAGCGACGTCCCTCGGAGCCGACGGCCCGCGCGACGGCCAAGCGCCCGGCGGCGGCCAAGGCCGAGCCGAAGCGCAAGCCGACCCCGCCGCCCGCGCCACCGATCGCGCCGCCACCGTCACCGCACGAGCCGTTCGAGCCGATGCTGTCCGGCATGGAGGAGGTCGGCACCGGTCTGCTGGACCGGCTGGACGCGATGCAGCGGGTGGCCGCCTCCGCCCCCGGCGGGCCGCTGCTCATCGTCGCCGGTCCGGGCACCGGCAAGACGCGGACGCTCACGCACCGGATCGCGTACCTCTGCGCGGAGCTGAACGTCTTCCCGGAGCACTGTCTGGCGATCACGTTCACCCGTCGCGCCGCCGAGGAGCTGCGGCACCGCCTCGACGGCCTGCTCGGCCCGGTCGCCGAGGACGTCACCGTCGGCACGTTCCACGCCCTGGGGTTGACCATCCTTCGGGAGAACGCCGCGGCCGTGGGTCTGCCGGGCGACTTCCGGATCGCCGACGACGCCGAGCGGGCGGCGGCGCGGGTGGAGGCCGGTGACGACAGCGCCGGCTACACGGCGCTGCTGCGCAAGCAGGACCTGGTCGACCTGGACGAGCTGGTGAGCCTGCCGGTGGAGTTGTTGCGCGCCGATCGTGGGCTGGTGCAGCGCTACCGGGACCGCTGGCGGTGGATCTTCGTCGACGAGTACCAGGACGTCGACGAGACGCAGTACGAGCTGCTGCGGCTGCTCAGCCCGGCGGACGGCAACCTCTGCGCGATCGGCGACCCGGACCAGGCGATCTATTCGTTCCGGGGTGCCGACGTCGGCTATTTCCTGCGCTTCTCCGAGGACTTCACGGACGCCCGGTTGGTCCGACTCAACCGCAACTACCGCTCGTCCGCGCCGATCCTGGCCGCCGCCGTGCAGGCCATCGCGCCGTCCTCGCTGGTTAGTGGCCGGCGACTGGACCCGGCCCGCCTCGACCCGGAGGCCCCGCTGGTCGGGCGCTTCCCGGCGGCGTCCGTCGCCGAGGAGACCGACTTCGTGGTCCGCACCGTCGACGAACTGGTCGGCGGGTTGTCGCACCGCTCGCTGGACTCGGGCCGGATCGACGGCCGCTCCACGACGTTGTCGTTCTCCGACATCGCCGTGCTGTACCGCACCGACGCGCAGGCCGCACCCGTCGTGGACGCCCTGACCAGGGCCAACATCCCGGTGCAGAAGCGGTCCCACGACCGACTGCGGGACCGGCCCGGGGTGGCGGCCATCGCCCGCGAGTTGCGGCACGCCGACGGTTTGGCCGGCCCGCTGGCCGCCCGGGTGCGACTGGCTGGCCAGGTGGTCGCGGAGCGGTTCGCCGTGCCCACCCTCGACGGCGTCGGCGGCACGGTCCGTCCCGAGGACGTCCGTTCGGCCGTGGACCTGCTGACCCCACTGGCCCGCCGCTGCGGGGACGACCTGGAGGCGTTCCTGTCGCAGTTGGCGACCGGCGCGGAGGTGGACGCGCTCGACCCGCGCGCGGAGGCGGTCACGCTGCTCACCCTGCACGCGGCGAAGGGCCTGGAGTTTCCGGTGGTGTTCCTGATCGGTGTCGAGGACGGGTTGCTGCCGCTGCGGTGGCCCGGCTCGACACCCGACGAGGAGGCGGTCGCCGAGGAGCGTCGGCTCTTCTTCGTCGGCCTCACCCGCGCCCAGGACCGGCTCTACGTCAGCCACGCCGCCCGGCGTACCCGGCACGGCGTGGAGCGGGACTGCGTTCCGTCGCCGTTCCTCGGTGTCATCGACCCCGGCCTGTTCGAGCGGTTCGGCGAGACGGAGCCACGCCGTCCCAAGGACCGTCAACTCCGCCTGATCTGACGGTCCGAGCCGTGACGCCGGCCAGCACGAACCCTCGCCCGCACCATGACGCGTAGGCGGGCTGCCGGACGGCTGCTACGGAGGGTGAAAGCAGCGGGCTGGTCAGCCGAGCAGGGCGGCGAGCCAGGCGCCCGCGAGCAGGGCCGGCCCGAGCGGCAACAGGGTGTCCCGGCGGACCCGGCGCGCGGCGAGCAGGCCGACCACCAGCGTGCCGTGGAGCAGGTGCGGCAGGAACAGCCCGACCAGCAGGGCGTCCCGACCCAGCCAGCCGAGCGGCAGGCCGAGGGCGGCAGCGAGTTTCACGTCTCCGAAGCCCAGTCGGGAGCCGGGGAGCACTGCCAGCAGCACGTGCGCCGCACCCGCGACCGTCGCGCCGGTCAACGCGCCGAGCAGTCGGGCCGGCTCGTCGGCCAGCAGCGCCGTGGCGGTCAAGCCGGCGAGCGCCAGCAGCCCGGCGGCGAGGACCAGCGGGTCGGGCAGACGCAGACAGGCCAGGTCGACCCGGGCCAGCACCAGCCCCACCGCCGCCACCATGAGGAAGACCGGTAACGCGGGCTCGTCACCGTGTGCGACGGCGAGCCCGCCGAACACCGCAGCCGACACCATCGGGCTGAGCCAGATCCAGGCACCACGTCGAGGCCGCGGTCGGGCCGGCGGGTCGGTGAAGCGCAGAGCCAGCGAGGGTACGACGACACCGACCAGCCCGCCGAGCACCGCCACCCCGACCAGAGCAGCGGCCGACATGGCCCGGAGGCTACCGGCGCTCGCTCACCGGCGAGGTCCCCAATCGTGATCCCGCGCTCGCCCGGCGCGGCCGTTCCGTGCTCACCACCAGTGCGACACCGGCCACGATGACCGCTCCGCCGAGCAGCACCTGCGGGGTGATCGGCTCGGCGACCAGCAGCGCACCGAGCGCCACCGCGACCGCCGGGTTGACGTAGGCGTACGTCGACACCAACGAGATGGGCGCGTTGTGCAGCAGCCAGACGTACGCGGTGAAGGCCACCAGCGAGCCGGCCACCATGAGGTAGCCCAGCGCCAGCCAGGAGCGCGCGCTGACCTGCGCCGGGTGGAAGTCGCTCAGCTCGCCCCGACCGGCGGAGACGACGGCCAGCACCAGGGCACCGGCCAGCATCTCGTACACCGTCGCGACGAACGGGTCGGTGGGCATCCGGATGCGTCCGGACAGGAACGACCCGAACGACCAGGAGGTCGCCGCCGCCACCACTGTCAACGCCCCCACCAGCGGCACCGCGTCCGAACTGCCGGCGGGCAGCACCAGCAGCACCAGACCGGCGAAGCCGACCGTGACCCCGGCGAACGTCCAGAGCGGGGGCCGGTCGCCGGTGGCCGAACGCAACAGCACCACCAGCAGCGGCACTGTCGCCACCAGCAGCGCGGCGATGCCGGAGGGCAGCGCCACCCCGGGTGGCCCGGACTCGGCGAGCACCACCAGGCCGTTGCCGCCGGCGAGCAGGAGTACGCCGACCAGCGCGGCCGAGCCGAGTTGCCGGCGGTCGACCCGCAGCGCGCCGGGCCCTCGACGCAGCCGCAGCACCACCGCCAGGATCAGCCCGGCCACCGCGAACCGCAGGGCTGCCGACAGCAGCGGCGGCAGCGTCTCCACAGTGATCCGGATGGCCAGATAGGTGGATCCCCAGAGCAGGTAGACCACGATCAACGCGGTCCAGATCAGGGTCGGTGTGGTGCCTGCGCGGCGGCCGGCGAGGGCTGCGGCGCTCGGTGGAGGTGAGCTCATCAGTGGACCACGCTACGGTGACGTCGGAGTCGGCGTCGCGTGTTGGTGGCCGGCCTCTCACCACTCGTGCAGGAGGGCGGCATGACGAACTACGGACCACCGGGCGGAGGCGACCCGGGACCGTGGCGTGGGCAACGACCCGACGAGACGCCCGGACGGCCGATGCAGCAGCCTTATCCGCCCGCGAACGAGCAGTACCCGCCTGCGGTTCCGTCGTATCCGCGCGCCCCGCAGGGGAGACCCGGACCCTACGACGGCCCAGGTCCCGCTTCCTACGGGGGCGGCTCCGAGGGGCGCTACGGGCGTGAGCAGGGGTCACCGCCCTACGGCGGCTCGTACGGGGCGATCCCGGCGTACGGGCAGCCGTACCGGCCGGACGAGACCCCGTACGGCGGCGATCCTGCTCCGGCGCCAGGCCGGCGCGGTCGGGGGCCGCTGATCGCGGTTCTGGCCGTCGTACTGCTGGTGGTGGCCGCCGGTGGTGCCTTCTGGCTGCTCCGCGGGCAGGACGATCCCGCACCCTTGGCCGCACCCAGCGACTCACCAGTTGCCGGTGAACCGAGTGCGGACGCGGACGTCGCCGCGCCCGCCCCGAGCGGCGCCGCTCCGGAATCGTCGGCCGATCCCCGGTTCGCCAAGGTCGGCCAGTGTGTCCGCAACGACGGTGCCGCGGGCGGCAAGCCCAAGCTGCTGATCAGCGGCTGCGCGGCGAAGACGTACGAGGTGCTGAGCCGGGTCGACGGCGCGACCAGCGGCGAGCGTGACGCCGAGGCCAAGTGCAGCAAGGTCGAGGGGTACACCAACTGGTACTTCTTCGACAGCGAGCTGGACACCCTCGACTTCGTCCTCTGCCTCAAACAACGCTGAGACCACCCACCCCGGGGATATGACATGACGACCTACGGACCACCGGGCTCCGACCAGCCGGACGACCGTCAGCAGCGCCCTTCCGAGGGGTCCGGCGGCCCGCCACCGGTCGATCCGACACTGCCGCAGTGGGGTCCGCCGCCGCCCGCCGAGGACCCGACCCGGCAGCAGTGGGGCCCTCCACCGAGTGGAGCGGAACCGCCCACCGCCCCGATGTGGGCACCCCCGCCCAGCAACCCGGAGCCTCCGACCGAACCGATGTGGGCACCGCCGCCGACCTCGGGTCCGGGTTACCCGCCGCCCGGGCCGTTCCCGCCACCTGGGCCGTTCCCGCCGCCCGGGCCGGTCCCGGGTCAGCCGTCCGCGCCGTGGGGCCCGCCGCCTCCGGGCGGCTTCGGCATGCCGCCCGGCGCTCCGGTGAAGACCAACGGCCGCAAGATCGCCCTCATCATCGCGCTGGTGGTGCTGCTCCTGCTCTGCCCGTGCCTCGGCCTGGCCGGCTGGGCGATCTGGAGAGTGGCGGACGCCACCAAGGACGTCGAGCCCAAGCCGTCGGTGAGCATGCCGGTGCGTCCGCCCGTCCTGCCCAGCGCGGCACCGACGCCGGCCCTGCCGAGCCCTCCCGACCCGGACGAGGAGTTCGCCCGGGGCGACTGCGTGGTGAACGAGGGCACCGAGGACGACGCGGAGCTGCGCAAGGTGCCGTGTGGCCCGAACACGTACCAGGTGCTGTTGCGGATCCCGGCGACCACCGACGGGGACCGGTGCGAGACGCTCGCGCCGCAGGCGACAGCGAACTATGTGCACGACAACTCGATCGACCTGTTCGACTACGTCCTCTGCCTGAAGAAACGCTAGCCGCCGCTTGGCAAAACTAGGGCCGTCTAGCGTCCAAGCTAGACAGCCCTAGTTTTGTCTCGACGGCCTCGACACGCCGGTAGCCCCATCTATCCATGTCTAGCCCCGCAGCTAGATGGCCCGATACTCTCCAATGCGTGGATCCGGTCCGCAACCCGTACGCGCCGGGCGCCGGCCAGCGTCCGCCCGAGCTCGCCGGGCGGGGGCGGGAGCTGGACGTCTTCGACATCGTGCTGGAACGCATCGCACGGGGTCGCCCCGAGCGCAGCCTGATGCTCACCGGGCTGCGGGGCGTCGGCAAGACGGTCCTGCTCAACACCCTCCGGTCCCAGGCCATCAACCATCTCTGGGGCAGCGGCAAGATCGAGGCGCGGCCGGACCAGTCGTTGCGTCGCCCGGTCGCCGCCGCCCTGCACATGGCCGTCCGGGAGCTCGCCCCCCGACACCGGGCACCGGACCGGATCGACACCTTCCTCGGCGTCCTCAAGGCGTTCGCCCAACGCTCCGCCCCGACCGGCCGGGCCGGCGCCGCCCCGAAACTGCGCGACCGGTGGCAGCCCGGCATCGACGTGCCGGCGGCCAGCGGCCGGGCCGACTCCGGCGACATCGAGATCGACCTGGTCGAGCTGCTCAGTGACGCCGCCGCCGTGGCCAGTGACGTGGGCACCGGCATCGCCGTCTTCATCGACGAGATGCAGGACCTGGGCCCGGAGGACGTGTCGGCGCTCTGCGCCGCCTGCCACGAGCTGTCCCAGCTCGGCGCACCCCTGATCGTGGTCGGCGCCGGCCTACCGCACCTGCCGGCGGTGCTCAGCGCCGCCAAGTCGTACTCCGAGCGGTTGTTCCGCTACCAGCGCATCGACCGGCTCGACCGGATCGCCGCCGACCAGGCGCTCTGCGCGCCGGCCGAGCGCGAGGAGGTCGAGTACGAACAGAAGGCGCTCGACCTGCTCTACGAGAAGTCCGGCGGCTATCCGTACTTCGTCCAGGCGTACGGCAAGGCGACCTGGGATCACGCGCCGCGCTCGCCGATCACCGCCGCCGACGTGCGGGTCGCCGCACCGGAGGCGGAGGCGGAACTGGCGGTCGGGTTCTTCGGCTCCCGATTCGAGCGGGCCACGCCCGCCGAGCGCGAATACATGCGGGCGATGGCCACGTTGTCCGCTGTCGAGGGCGACGCTTCAGCGGTGGTCCGCGACGACATGGACGCCGCGGTGCCCACCGCCGAGATCGCCCGGGCACTCGGCCGCAAGCCCGCCAGCCTGTCCCCGGCCCGCGACGCGCTCATCAAGAAGGGGCTGATCTACTCCGGTGAGCGGGGCACTGTCGCCTTCACGGTGCCGCACTTCGGCCGGTACCTACGCACCCAACCGGCCTGACGCCGGCACCTGCGCACCCAACCGGCCTGACCGTCACCGACCGCGTCGACGCGGTCAGACCTTGGACCAGGGCGCCGGAAAGAGCACCTCACCGCGGGGTGGGGGGCCCTCCTCGCTGGTGGACGGTGGCAGCACCAACGCCTGCCACGGCTCACCGAGACCAGCCCACGGCCCGGTCAGGCCCAGCTCCGCCGCCGGGCCGAAGCCGAACCGGCGGTAGAACGCCGGGTCGCCGAGCACCACGACCAGCCGCTCACCCAACTCGGTGGAGGCGTCCAACGCGGCCTGCACGACCGACGTGCCGTGCCCGACGCGCTGCCGGTGCGGTGCCACCGCAACCGGACCGAGTGCCAGGACGGGAACGTCCGCACCCCGCTCCGGCCGCACACGCACCCGGGTGAGCAGCGCGTAACCGACCACCTCACCGCCGTACTCCGCGACCATGGCCAGCTCCGGCAGCCAGGCGGCGGTGCCGCGCAGCTCGTCGACGAGGCTCACCTCCGGCGGTGTCGCCACGTCCGGACGGGCGAAGGCAGCGCGCAGAACGCGGCGTACCGAGCCGGCGTCGGCCGGGTCCTCGGGGCGTAGCCGCAGCGTGGTCACCCGCGCGACGTTACCCGCCGCAGCCAGTCCATCCGTGACTGTCGCTCGAATCGGCGTGGCGCACGTGCACGGGCACCGATCCGATCCGGCCGTTGCCGGGGTAGCAACCGCCCAGACGGGGTATGACTGATCCATGACGCCCGTACGCTCCCTCGCCCGAGCCATGCTGAGCGGCATCTTCGTGGTCCAGGGTTACCGCAACTTCCGCGACCCGGGCCGGCTCGCGGTGGCCGCCCAGCCGGTGACCGAGAAGGTCGCACCGCTTCTGAAGAAGGCTCACCCGAGCTTTCCCACCGAGACGGAGGCGTTGATCCGACTCAACGCCGCGGTGCAGGTCGGTGCCGGGTTGATGCTCGCCACCGGCCGCTTCAGTCGACCTGCCGCTCTGGTCCTCGCCGGCACGTTGGTGCCGGTCACCGTCGCCGGGCATCCCTTCTGGAAGAACGACGACCCGACCGCCAGGAACAACAACCAGATCCACGCCATGAAGAACCTGGGCATCCTCGGCGGTCTCCTGCTGGCCGCTGCCGACACCGGCGGCAAGCCCGGTCTGCGGTGGCGGACGGGTCACCGCATCGGCCACTCTCGACGTTCCGTGCAACGCGCCGTCCGTACGGCCCGACGTGAGGCCCGGATCGCCGTCCGGTCCGCATCGACCGCGCGCCGACTCCCCGGCTGAACTGCGTCGATCCGTCTCCGAGCCACCCCCACCCCCGCTAAGGCCGCGAATTACCTGAACCACCCGGTAGGCGTTAACGCGGTGGAAATGTCAAAAACATGTGTGGGATCGGACACGGTCGCATAACGCGGGAGGCACTGACGTGAGGCGCCGTTCTAGGCTCCGTGCAGGACCTGGACGGATAGGACAACCTTGGTACGGGGGTGGCCACGCCATGCCGACGGCTGTCGGTAGACGGGCGGACCGCCTCGCCCCAATCCAACGCGTGACGCGCGGGATCGATCGCAGGAACGTCGTACGGGGCGCCATCGTGGCCGCCGTCGCCTACGCCGCATGGCTCGCCATCGGCACCTTCGGGCGGCCGTACAACTTCTTCGATATGAAGATCTACCACGGTGCCGTGGTGTGGTGGGCGAGCGGACACGAGCTCTATGAGTTCATCGCGCCCGGGACCACGCTGGGCTTCACCTACCCGCCGTTCGCCGGCCTGGTCATGTTGCCGATGGCGCAGTTGCCGATCGGCATGGCGGGCATGGTCAACGCCGCCGCCAGCATCGCCGCGTTGGCGCTGGTCCTAGCCGGGTTGCTGCGCCCCATCGTGGACCGGTTGGCGTGGCCACTGTGGTTCACGGTGGCCCTGGCGGTGCCGCTCGCGGTCGCCATCGAACCGGCTCGGGAAACCCTCGGCTACGGCCAGGTCAACATCCTGCTGTTCGCCCTGATCATGGCGGATCTGATCGGCCTCCGCTGGCGCTCCCGCCGAGGCACCCACTACGCCGCCACCGACGGCCCGCTGCTGCGCTTCGTCTACGGCGGAGCCTGGGCCGGCGCCGGCATCGGCTTGGCCACCGCGGTCAAGCTCACCCCGGCACTGTTCATCGCGTACCTGCTCATCACCCGCCAGTGGCGGGTGGCGGCCACCGCCATCGGCACCACGATCGGCGTGACGGTGGCGAGCTTCGCGATCGTCGGCGACGAGTCACGGACGTACTTCGGCAGCGTGCTCTGGCAGACCGAACGGGTCGGCGCGGCGGACATGACGCCCAACCAGTCACTCGCCGGCCTGCTCGCCCGGCTGTACGACTCGATCGAGACCCCCGGGCTGCTCTGGTTCGCCTTCTCGGTGCTGATCCTGGCGCTGGGGCTGTCCCGCGCGGCCAGTTCCCGTGCCGACGGTGACGAGCTGACCGCGTTTACGCTCGTCGGTCTGACCGCGAACGTGATCAGCCCGATCTCCTGGACGCATCACCTGGTCTGGGTGATCCCGGCGATCATCGTGCTGGCCGACGCCGCCGTGCGCCGCCGGGAGGCGAGTCGCACGATGCCGCAGCGCACCGGCCAGGGGCCCGTGTTCGGCGGACTGCCCGGGGTCAACGGGCTCCGCTCGCCGATCTGGTATCCCACCCTCACCGGCCTCCGTCACGGCGCTGCCGCGATCGGGCTCTACCTGCTGTTCCTGATCTCCCCGATCTGGCCGTACGAGCACCAGCTGCCGGAGATGTCGCACTACCAGGACGGTCTCTTCGGGGCCCTGATGGAGAACTCGCTCGCTGTCGCGTTGATCGTGCTGGTCGCCGCGCTGCCCTGGCGGCCCGGTGCCGAGCCCGCGTTCTACGGTGACCGGCTCGCCAGGGCGGCGGTACTCGGCAGCCGTCGGTGAGCCCGGTCAGGGGCAGTTGACCCACTCCTCGGTGCCGTCGGTGAAGACCTGCCGTTTCCAGATCGGCAGGCGCGCCTTGACCTCGTCGACCAGCCGGGCGCAGGCGGCGAAGGCCGCCGCCCGGTGCGCGGTGCTCACCGCGGCGACAAGCGCCACGTCACCGATCTCCAGTGGGCCGACCCGGTGCGAGACGGCCACCGCGTAAACGTCGGGTTCCGCGGCGATCTCGGCGGCCACCTCGCGCAGCACCTGAGCGGCGCTCGGGTGTCCCTCGTATTCCAGGCTGGTGACCTGGCGCCCGTGGTCGTGGTCGCGGACCACGCCCTGGAAGGACACCACAGCGCCGGCCCGCCGGTCGGCGACCGCCGCCTCGTGCGTGGCAAGGTCGAGCGGCTGGTCGGTGACCTCACCGAAGGTGATCGCCGGCGCGGTCATGACGCACGCTCCCCGGGCAGCAACGGCAGCGGCACGATCGGCACACGGTCACCCGGCTCGCCTCTGGTGCCGGGCCGGATGACGGCGAAGCCGTCCGCGCCGGCCAGGCCACGAAGCATCGCCGACCCGACGTGTCGCACCGGAGACGCGGTGCCCGCGGCCCGGTCCAGACGCACCAGCGCCAGATGGGTGTGATCACCACGGCCGGGCACCGCCTCGGCCAGCGTGGCCTGCGGCAGCACGGGCATCGAGCGCCCCTGGAGGCCGGCGAGCAGCGGGGCGACCAGCGACACCAGCGCGACGATGGCGGACTGTGGGTTGCCCGGCAGCCCGGCCACGAACCTGATCCGCCCGTCGGGGTCGGCCAGCCGGGCCAGCAACATCGGGAAGCCCGGCCGGACCGCGACGGTGTTGACCACGTAGTCGGCGCCGAGCGCCTCCAGGGTCGGGTGCAGGTGGTCGACCGGGCCGTTCATCGTGCCGCCGGTGGTGCACACCAGGTCGGCGCTGGCCAATGCCGACCGCAGGGCCGCCACGTGCGCGGGCAGGGTATCGGCCACCGGGCCCACCACGTCCGACTGTCGGACCTGGCAGCCGTAGCGCCGTAGCCACGCGGGCACCGCCGGACCCAACGCGTCCCGGACACGACCGGCCGCGGGCGGCCCAGCGGTCAACAGCTCGTCGCCGAAGACCAGGAGGGCGGCGCGCGGTGCCCGCCGGACCCGCAGCGTGTCGTGCCCGCAGGAGGCCGCCAGACCGATCACCGCCGGGTCGACCGGCGTGCCGGCCGGCAACAACTCCTCACCGGCGTACGCCTCCTCACCGGGCTGCCGCCACTCCGGCGTCTCCCGGGGAGTGCCGCGCACCAGGCCGTCGGCGGTCGTGGACTCCTCGACGCGCAGAACCGCTGTGGCACCCTCGGGCACCATGGCTCCGGTCGCGATCTCGACTGTGGTGTCGGCCTCGGTGAGCGGCGCCGGGGTGCTGCCCGCCAGCACGCGACCGACGACCCGCCACGGGCCGGCGCCCCGCACCGCCCAGCCGTCGACGCTGGACGTCGGAAAGGCCGGAAGGTCGGTGCGGGTGGTCAACGGCTCGGCCAGGGTGGACCCGTCGATGTCGGCCAGTGGTCGGGCGACGGCGGGCAGGGCGGCGGCGAGACCGACCGCGTAGACCCGCGACCGCGCTTCCTCCCAGCCAGCCGGCGGGGGTGCGGCGACCCGATCCGCTGTGGGTGCGGTTTCCGTGCTCACCGACCGAGCCTATCGGCACGGACCGACACCCGCCCGGGCCTGGCACGGACCGATCGGTGGGCACCACCACCAACCCAGGTGCTCATCGCCATGAACTCGGCGGCCCCCCTCAGTGGTCTCCGCCGCGTAACTGGTCGACGGTGTGCCCGAGGATCGGCCCGAGCACGGCCAAGCCGTCCCGGGCCCCGCCGGTCGAGCCGGGCAGGTTGACCACCAGCATCCGGCCGGCTACCCCGGCCAGCCCTCGGGACAGCACCGACGTGGGCACCCGGTCGCGGCTGTGCGCGCGGATCGCCTCGGCGATGCCGGGAATCTCGTAATCCAGCAGACCGCGGGTCACGTCCGGCGTCCGATCCGACGGGGTCACCCCGGTGCCACCGCTGGTCACCACCACGTCGACACCGTCGGCTCGGGCGGCCCGCAGGGCGACGCCGACCGGCTCCCCGTCGGGCACCACCACCGGCTCGTCGACCTGGCACCCCAACTCGCGCAGGCCCGCGACGAGCAGCGGCCCGCTGGTGTCGGCGTAGACGCCGGCCGAGGCTCGGTTCGATGCCACGATCACCCGGGCCCGGATCACGGCCGGTCCTCCGGGCGAACCCACTCGCCGGTCTTGCCGCCTTCCTTGCGCAGCACCCGCACCGCCTCCACCGAGGCGGCCGGATCGACCGCCTTGACCATGTCGACCAGAGCGAGACCGGCGACGGCGACCGCCGTCAGTGCCTCCATCTCCACTCCGGTGCGATCCGCGGTGCGGGCCGTGGCCGTGATCTCCACGGTGTCGGCGGTCAACCGGAGGTCGACAGTGACGCCGTGCAGCGCGATCGGGTGACACAGCGGGATCAGATCGGGCGTGCGCTTCGCCCCCATGATGCCGGCCAGCCGACCGACCGCCAGCGCGTCACCCTTGGGCAACCCGTCGCGATGCAGCAGGTCGATGACCTCTGGCGTGGTCCGCAGACGGCCGGCCGCGACGGCCAACCGGCCCGTCACCGCCTTGGCGGAGACGTCGACCATGCGGGCCGCGCCGGCGCGGTCGACGTGGCTGAGCTGCGCGGGTTCGGTCACGGTCGTGAGCCTATCGGTGCGGTACGACGGCGCTGGAGAAGGAGCGGCGCCGCGTCGACCGCCACACCGGGTGCTGACGGCGCGCCAGTCCGACGCCGCTCCTCCCTCACCGCCCCGCCGCCGAGGTCGCTGGGGTGACCTGTCGACGGGTGCGTGTCGACGGACCGGCTCTGCCCACGAGCAGAGCCTCCCCCGTTCGCCGATACGGCCGGTAAGTTACCGGGCCGGTCGATAAGAAATCGATAAGCGCTGTTCGGCCGGGTCAGCGCTTCGCGGCGTCGCTCGCGGGGTGTGGTCGTGAGATCGTTGCGCGTCGTAGACGACCAGTGCGCCTGCGTGATCCCCACGCTCGTGCAGCGCGCGCATCAGCAGGGCGTACGCCGGCTCCCGGAGGGGATGCCGCGCGATGACCTCCCGCATCAACGGAATGGCCAGGTCGTCCCGCCCCGACCTCAGGTGTACGTCGGCAAGGAGTTCCACGGCCAGCAGGCGTTCCTCCTCGGCCGCCGCGACCCGTGCGCCGAGAACTGGTCCGAGCGGCAGGCCGGCGAGCATTGCTCCGCGCCAGCGAGCCACGGCGGAACGCAACAGTTCTCCGGCGCGGTCCACGTGGCCGGCCATTAGGGCTTCCCGGCCCGCACTGCGCTCCATCTCGAAGCGGAATACATCAACGGACTCCGGTCCAAGCGTGAGCCGGTAGCCGGTTTGTTGCCTGACGATGACGCCGTGACCGGAGGCGAAAGTCTCGAAGGTCCGACGCAGATTGGCGGCGTACGTCCGCACATTGGCGACCGCGGAGCGTGGTGGACCGTCCGGCCACAACTCGTCGACCAGGTCGTTCAATGTCACCAGTTGACCAGGTTGTACGGCGAGCATCGCGAAGACAGCCTGCTGTTTAGGCGTGCCGAGGTGCAGCTTGCGAGCGGGCAGTTGCACCGAGAGACCGCCCAGAAGTTGAATCTCCACCCGTCCCCCTGGCTCAGCGGGGTATTCAGCCGATCACGCAACGAAGCTTACGGGCACCGGCCGACCTCCACGGGACGGCCGGTGCGAACACCCCGGCATCGGCGGCGACGGCCTGGCGAGATGCAATGCGAACACTGCAAGAACCACCCACCGCCTCGGCGTTCCCAGTCGCTGCCACTTGCTGGGGAGAGGTGGGCGAAAGACTCCGAGCATTCGATTCTCCACCCCCTCCACCCCTAGTCTCGAAGATGCGCCGGAGGTGCCACGATGGGCAAAGTCCAACTAGGGGCAGCTGAGCCGCAGTGAAGGGGATGCCCGGCCCGAGCCGGTGCGCGGTTGACCGAATCGGCGGATGAGTTGCGGCACCTCAAGGCTCACACTGAGCACGCGGTCTAATGGGTCGACATGCTCGCGACATTCCGCGACGGGCCGGCTGCGGGAGGCGAGCATCTGAGCGCTCTCCGCACTGGAACGCAAACCGTATGTTACTTATGCGGACAGGATTGACTAATGTTGAGGATAACGACATTTATCATCCCTAACTAGGGCCAACCCCATTTAAGCTCCATTCGTAGAGAGTCGACTCCAACAGAGCTCGGCGACGTACGAAGGAGAGGGTGGGTGAAATGCGCGGAAACGAGTGGGGCTGACATCGGTGCAGGACTTCTGCATCACCCGGCGATATGGTTGCGAGCACGACAGGCGAGGTAATCCAGGAGTTGCGTGGCCTCTTCACACCGACGCGATGACGGGACCGATCGACGGCTACGGCTGCTCGTCGGTCCCCTCGTCGTTGCCGCCACGATCGTCGCGCTCGCCTCTCTGAGGCTGACCTTCCCCGCAGCCGAAGCTCCGACACCCGACGGAGCGACCCTCGTGACGCTGACCGCCATGATCGCCCTGGGTGCGTTCGTCAAGGCACGAGTGCGTGTCCGGTCCACGGTGCACCTGATCAGTTGGAGCGAGGCGGCGATCGTCATCGCGGCTGCCGTCGCTCCAGTTCCCTGGGTGGTGCTCTGCACCTGCATCGGCATCACTATCGCCTCAGCCCGTCTGCCCGCCATCAAGCTGGCTTTCGGCGTCGGCAAGAACATCCTCGTCGCGGCCGGCGTCGGCATCACCTTCGCGCTGCTCGACTGGACCTGGCCCGCCATGCAGGCCCCGAAACTGGTCGGGATCCTGGCGGTGGCGTACCTTCTCGCTGCCTTCCTCGACGAGTTGCTGGCGATCCCGGTGATCGCGCTCGCCTCCGGCACCAGGATCGCGTCCCAGTTCCGAAGCAACCTCGACCTTCGTCTGGCCGGCTACGCCGTCCGGTTCGTGGTGGCCGCCCTGACCCTGCTCACCCTCCAACTGGACCCCCGCCTCATGCTCGCGGTTCCGCCCCTGGTCCTGAGCCTGCACCTGGCCTACGCCGCGCGCATCCGGGGCCGCACCGAACAGCAGGCGTGGCAGCGGCTCGCCCGCACCACCGACGCGCTCAACGTGGTCGACCTGGACACCGTCCTCACCACCGCCGTCACCCAGGCCGCCGAGCTGTTCTCCGCCGACGAGGTCGAGATCGAGCTGCGCGACGGTGGTCGCACCGTACGCGGCGGCACCGGCGGCATCACCTTCGACGGCCCGACCGGCACGCCCACCACCGTCGACGGCACGATCGTCCCGACCCCGCTGGAGGGACACGACCGGACCATCGACATCGGCGTCCTCCGACTGCGCTTCCACGGCCCGGTGCAACTCTCCGAGCGGGAGCGGTACACCCTGCGTACCTTCGCCTCCGCGCTCTGCACGGCCGTGCGCAACGCCCAGGCGTACGCCGAACTCGCCCGGGTCGCCAACGAACACGCGTACGCGGCGGCACACGACGCGCTGACCGACCTGGCCAACCGTCGGCAACTCCTCGACGAGGGCACCGAGCAGTTGAGCGCCCGGCACGCCGACGGGGTGACCGCGCTGGTGCTGATCGACCTCAACCACTTCAAGGAGGTCAACGACACCCTCGGGCACGCCGCCGGCGACCAGGTGCTGGTGCAGGTCGCCGGCCGCTTGCGGGGCGCAGCCCAGCCCACCGACCTGGTGGCCCGCCTCGGCGGCGACGAGTTCGCCGTACTCCTGCGAGGGCTTCCGGCACCGGCGGTGGCCGCGCACCGGGCCGAGACGCTGCTCGCCGCCCTGCATGAGCCCTTCGAGCTGGACGGCATGCGGATCAGCGTGGAGGCCAGCGGCGGAATCTCCGTCGCCCCGTCCAGCGGTGGCATGGCCGAGCTGCTGCGCCGGGCCGACGTGGCCATGTACCAGGCCAAACGGGCCGGGCAGAGGACCGCCACGTACGCCGCCACGCGGGACACCGCCGACCTGGGCCGCCTCACCCTCGGTGGCGACCTGCCACGTGCGGTCGCCGACCACGAGTTCGTCGTCAACTTCCAACCGATCGTCGACCTGGGCACCGGCGAGGTGACCAGCGCCGAGGCGCTGGCGCGCTGGCACCACCCCACCCACGGCATGATCGACCCGCTGCGCTTCCTGGAGGCCGTGGAGCGTTCCGGCCTGCTGCCGGCCTTCGCCGAGGCGATCCTCGACCAGGCGCTGATCGCCGCGGCCAGGTGGCGGGACGCCGGCTTCGACGTACCGGTAGCGGTGAACGTGTCGCCGCGCAGCCTCCTCGACGCGCGGTTCCCGGGCTCGGTGCTGGCCCGCCTGCGCGCTCACGAGCTACCACCGGACCGGCTGGTGCTGGAGTTGACCGAGACACTGACGCTCAGCCAACTCGACGTGGTCGACCGGGTGCTCGGCCGGCTACGCGACGAGGGTGTCCGACTGGCGTTGGACGACTTCGGCACCGGTTACTCGTCCCTCTCCCTGCTCTCCCGGATCCCGGTGCACGAGCTGAAGATCGACCGGAGTTTCGTCACGACGATGGACAGCTCGGCGGAGGCCGCCGCCGTCATCCGCTCCACCCTCGACCTGGGCCGCAGCCTCGACCTGGACGTGGTGGCCGAGGGGGTGGAGAGCGAGCCGCAGCGGCGGGCCCTGTGGGAGCTGGGCTGCGTCGCCGGCCAGGGGCACCTCTTCGCCCGGCCGATGCCGGCCGGCACTCTGCTCGCAGCGATGCAGCGGGGCTCGGGCGGCCGACCCGGTGCCCTGGCCGCACCCCTGCACGACGCCGGCGCGGTGATCAGGTTGAGTCAGAACCGTCGCCAGGGCGGCCGTTCCCGCACCGACCGCCTCCCGCACCTGCCCGCCTGACCGGCCGCGTCCGGCAACGCCGGATCCGACCGGCTCGGCCCGGTGCCGAAGCGGACCGGTCTGCCAGACTTGCGCCGTGATCGCCGACGACCCGACCGCCCGCCGCCGCCGTCGCTGGCACTGGCGGACGTTCGACACCGCCGCCGGCGGACTCGCCCTCGACCTTGCTCTCTACGCCGCGTCGACCGTCTTCGCCGCGATCACCGCAGTCACGTCGACCCTGCTGCCGCACCGGGCCTGGGGCACGATCGCCGCAGCCGGCTACCTGGTCGCGACGCTGGTGGTGACCGCCCAACTGCTGCTGCGCCGTCGCACCCCCACCTCGCCGCTGGTCGGGCTGCCAGCCCGCTGGGCGGTCACCGGTCTCGCCTGGGCGGGCACCGCACTGCTGCCTCTGCTCTGGCAGAGCATCGAGCGGGCCGGCGGGCGCACCGACCGGGCCCAGGAGGAGGTGCTGGTCGTGGAGCACGCCGGCGCGCGCCTCCTGGAACACGGCACCCCGTACCTCGGACCGGACGCGATCGCCGCCCTGCCACCGGGCGACCAACTGATGGGCTACACCCCGTACCAGCCCGGCATGGCGATGTTCGGCCTACCCCGAGCGTTCGTCGACACCTGGTGGACCGACTCCCGAGTCTGGTTCGCGGTGGGCACCGCGCTGGCGCTCGCCCTGGCCGTGGGCGCCCTGCGCGGGACACCTGCCGACACGGACAAGACCGGCACCGCTCACCGCCGCAACGCCGCGCTGCTGCGCGGCGTGCAGGCCGCCACCGTACTGCCGATCTGCGCCCTCACCCTCGCCACCGGCGGCGACGACCTCCCCGTACTCGCGCTCTGCCTGCTGGCCCTCGCGCTCGCCGCCACCGACCGACCCGGCCGGGCCGGTCTCGCGGTCGGGCTGGCCGGCGCGCTGAAGCTGTTCGCCTGGCCGGTCGCCCTGGTCCTCATCGTCTGGGGTCTGACCCGACGCGCCGGCGCGCGCGTCGCCGCCGGCGCGATCGGCCTGCCGGTCGCCGCCCTCCTGCCCGCGATGCTCGTCGACCGCGACGCGCTGACCGAGAACGTGCTGCGCTTCCCCCTCGGCCACGGCCTGGTCACCAGCCCCGCGCAGTCCCCGTTCCCCGGCTACCTGATCGCCACCGGGCTGCCCGCCGGCCGGTTGATCGCCGCCGCGCTGCTGGTCGCGGCGGGCGTCGCCATCGCCGTCCGGCTCGCCCGCCGCCCGCCCCGCACCGCCGTCGCCACCGCCGTCATCTGCGGGTACGGACTACTCGCCGCCATCGCCCTGATGCCCACGACCCGCTTCGGCTACCTGCTGTACCCGCTCGCCCTGCTCACCTGGGCACCTGCCCTGCACCGCCCCACCGACACGCCACCGACAGCGATGCCCGGCCACCTGTCCGGTCGGGCCACTTCCGCGTAACTGCCCGGCGCGGAACCGCATCAGGGCGTAGACCTGAAGGCATGACGACCTACCGCGACCGGGCCGACGCCGGCCGGGTGCTCTCCGACCGGCTCACCGCACTCGTCGGCGAACCCGACGTCGTCGTCCTCGGTCTCGTCCGTGGCGGCGTACCGGTCGCCCGGGTCGTCGCCGAACGCCTCGGCGCTCCGCTGGACGTGCTGGTCGTCCGTAAGCTCGGAATGCCGTGGGCCCGGGAGGTCGCCTTCGGCGCGCTCGGACCGGGCGGCGTCCAGGTCCTCAACGACGCGGTGGCCAGCCGACTCAGCAGCGACGACATCGCCGAGGTCAGGCAACGGGAGCAGGCCGAACTGGAGCGCCGGGAACGGCTCTACCGGGGCGGTCGCCCACCACTGGACCTCACCGGGGGGACGGCGGTGATCGTCGACGACGGTCTCGCCACCGGCGCGACCGCCCGCGCCGCCGTGGAGGTCGCACGCCAACTCGGCGCCAACCGGGTGGTGGTAGCCGTCCCGGTGGGCGCACAGGAAGCCTACGAACTCGTCGCCGCCGAGGCCGACCAGGTGATCTGCGCGCAACGTCCGCCGGACTTCGGTGCGGTGAGCGTCTACTACGACGACTTCCACGAAGTTTCCGATGAAGAAGTCACCGAGGCGCTCACAGCAACCGCATAGGTCCACCAGGTACCGTCGTGCGATGAGTAGTCTCACCTGTCCCAAGTGTCGCGGAGAAATGCGCCAGTACGAGCGCAGCGGAGTCGTCATCGACCAGTGCGGGGAGTGCCGAGGCATCTTCCTGGACCGCGGTGAGCTGGAGAAGCTCTTCGAGGCGGAGGCCAACTGGAGCCGCCAGCAGAGCGGCGGCACGCCGGCGCAGCCCGCCCATCAGCCGGCCGGTTACCCGCCGCCTCCGCCGCCCCCGGCCCCCCACCAGCCCGGCTACGGTGCTGTCCCGCCGCCGCCCCCGCCCGCACACGGCTACCCGCCGGCACCGGCGTACGGCCACCAGCAGCAGCACCACGGCTACCACGGCCACTACCGGCAGAAGAAGCGCAAGGGCTTCCTCGACGAGATGTTCGGCTGAGCACAGCCGACCTGGCGCCCGGGTCGATCCACGTGTCGACCCGGGCACAACGCCCCCACCGCCGATGGTTGGTGGGTGGAACTCGCCGTGCCAGGCTGGTTCGCATGACCGCGATCCGACCCGACGAGGCGTTGGCCCAGGCGTACGCCGGGATCACCGCAGTGGTCGACGCCCTGGGTGACGGCGGCCTGCAACGGACCACCCGCTGTCACGGCTGGCTCGTCGCGGACCTGCTCCTGCACGTGCTCGGCGACGCCCAGCGTGCGCTCGTCGCACTGGCCAGCCCCGTGGACGGCCCCGCCGACGTCGACGACGTCAGCTACTGGCGTGACTTCCCCGGTGGTGACGACGAGGCCGCCGGGCACGCCTGGTGGGTCCGCCGCTCGGCCGCCGCGTTCGACCGCCCGACCGGAATCGTCCGGCTCTGGCGGGACACCGCCCCTGCGGCGGTCCGCGCCGCCGCGTCGAGCAACCCGCAGGGGTACGTGACCACGCAGGGACACGTGCTGCGCGTACCGGACTTCCTCGCCACCCTGACGACTGAGGCGGTCGTCCATCACCTGGACCTGATCGTGGACCTGCCCGACGCGCCGCCCCCGGGTCCACTGGCGACACGCGTCGCGGTGGCCACAATGGACGGCCTGCTCAGCGACGACACCGTCCGCCCGGCCGCCTGGAGCGACCACGACTACCTGCTGAAGGCGACCGGGCGGGTGCCGCTCACCGACCGGGACCGACTGGAGTTGGGCGAGTCGGCGGGCTGGTTTCCACTGCTCGGATGAGCTAGCCGATGGCCATGTCCACGAAGCGTGACAGATGCAGCTGGGCGGCGACGGTCACGGTGTCGGTAGGGCCATTCCGATGCTTGGCAACGATGAAATCCGCCTCGCCCGCGCGCGGCGACTCCTTGTCGTAGTAGTCGTCGCGGTGCAGAAGGATGACAACGTCGGCATCTTGCTCAATTGACCCAGATTCGCGCAAATCGGACAGTTGGGGTCGCTTGTCGGTGCGCTGCTCGGGGCCACGGTTCAGCTGACTCACCGCGATGACCGGGCACTCGACCTCCTTGGCCAACAGCTTGAGTCCACGGGAGAGGTCCGCGACCTCCTGCTGACGACTCTCGGTGCGCTTCGGCGAGGTCATCAGCTGGAGATAGTCGACCACGATCATCTTGAGGTCGTGCCGCTGCTTGAGCCGCCGAGCCTTGGCCCGGATCTCCATCAGGTTCATGCTCGGCGTGTCGTCGACGAAGAGCGGCGCTTCGCTGATCTCACCCATGCAGCGGGCCAGCTTCGTCCAGTCGTCGTCGGAGAGCTGCCCACTGCGCAGCACGTGCAGCGGCACCCGCGCCTCGGCCGAGAGAAGTCGCATGACGATCTCGACCTTGCTCATTTCCAGCGAGAAGATGGCCGCCGCCTGATTAGCCCGAATTGCAGCGTTTCGCGCGAAGTCCATGCTTGCTGTGCTGTTGTGCGTCGGGATCATGGCCCGGCTGGCCAGATACAGGTGCTCCTCGTTGTCGACAGTCACGCAGCGCACCGGCACGCTGGGGACCGGCCGGACGTCGACGATGAACCGGGAGGCCGTCCGAGCGTCGGAGACGGTTCGACGCCGTTCCGCGTGTGCATCCTGCTTCCGCTTCAGCCGGAAGACAGGGCCCGGAGTGGAGAAGTTCAACGTGTAGGCGATCGACGATTCCGGGGTGCGGCCGCGTACGGACTTCCGGTTGACAGTGCAGCGGTACCCGAGGCCTATCACGAGCTCACGCACGTCGTCTGCCAGCCGCTTGGAGGTCGACGTGTATTGCAGGTTGCCTGAAGGGCCGACAGTGCCGTCGGTGTCCATCAGGCCGGCCAGCAACGCGCGACGCTGGGCCTCGGAGGCGCGCAGGTAGGCGCTTGGGATGTGCTTGTCGCCTGCCACCCCGATCGTACGCAGCAGCCCGACAAAGGAACGGTTCTTGTTGCCAATCCCCGGAGCGACAGGCTCTGCCTCCAGGAGGATGGTGTAGACCATCGGTCCACTGGGCCTCACCGAGAAGCCGTCCGCCTCGATGTACGTGACCATCTCCGGATCCGCAGTGGTGAAGCGGCTGGCGTGGGTGTGCCCATCACCGAGCCAGACTCCCAATGTGTACGGCGGAACCAACAGCTCCCGGTCCGGTAGCTGAAGGGGGGCGGTGTTCCGTACCGCGTGGTTCAGCCGTCGATCGGCGGTGTCAGTGCGGAGTGTGGCCGCGATCTCGGCAGTGGTGACGACACCGCCGTAGTCGGCCTGGCTGTCGGAGTTGCTCTTCCGTGCGGTCCGCTCAAGAAGTGCGCTCAGAAGAGGTCCGGCCGGATAGCCGGGCGCCGTCCAGTTCCGCGTCCTGCCGTCTCGGACGACGGGGCGGCTGATCCGGCCGATCGACCCGACTTGGCGGGCGACGGTGTGCAGGAAAGGCCGGAACTCCGGGCCGACCTGCGCGATCGTGTCAAAGAGTGTGACGGGCTGGTTGCCCTTGGCGCCGAGACTCTCGTGCGCCGCGCGTACGTTGGCCATCGACGACTCGGACCAGCGCCGGCTTTGCCGCGCCGGCCCCGGCCGTCTGCTCGCTCGGGTGGTCGTCTTCCACAGGTGCTCCGCGTCCGCCACGATGACCGTGCCGTCGGAGAACTCGACTTCGTAGCAGGGCCGGCCATGCATCACGTCGAAGGCGTGCGTGACGGTGGTGGGACTGCCGTCAGCCGCCATCAGTTGATCACCCACCCGGATCTCGCCCATCGTGGTCCAGCCGTCCGGAGTCGGCAGTGGGGTGTCGAGTGCGAGCGCCTTGCCCAACCCAGGCCGGCCGGCGACGATCACCAACTGGCCGGCGTGCAGACCGTTGAGCAGCCGGTCCAGGTCGCTGAAGCCGGTCGGCACGCCGGTCATCACACCGCCCTGCGCACCCACCGCCTCGATCTCGTCCAGCGTCGGCTGCAACATGTCGGCCAGGATCGCGAAGTCCTCGCTGACCCGGCGTTCGGTGACGTCGTAGACGGCCTGCTGGGCGAGGTCCACGATGTCGTCCACGTCGCGGCTGCCGCCGCTCGCGGTGCCGTAGCCCAGCTGCACGATCTTGGTGCCGGCCTCGACCAGCCGGCGCAGCACCGCCCGTTCGCTGACGATCCGCGCGTAGTAGGCAGCGTTCGCGGCGGTGGGCACGCTGGCGATGAGGGTGTGCAGGTACGGTGCGCCGCCGATGCGGGCCAGGTCACCGGAGTCGGTCAGGGCGGCGGCCACGGTGATCGGGTCGGCCGGCTCACCACGACCGTAGATGTCCAGGATGGTGTCGAAGATGGTGGCGTGCACCGGCCGGTAGAAGTCGTTGGTCTTGAGGATCTCGACGACGTCGGCGATGGCGTCCTTGGAGAGCAGCATGCCGCCGAGGACGCACTGCTCGGCTGCCACGTCCTGCGGCGGGGTCTTGTCGAACTGGCCGTCCCGCTGCGCCGGTGGTTGGCCTCCGCCGGAGCGTGAATCTGCCCGCATGTCGTCAGTGACCGACACGGGTCCCCCCTCCACTGCGCCGAACCCGATCCCAGCTCTACCGCTGGGGTACGACGCTTCCGTCCGACCAGGCCGGCCGATCGGGGGCCATCAGACCGGCGGTCGAGGGCCAACCATACGGACCCCGAGGTCAGAGACTCAACAAGGCCGGTGGACGAGCCTCGGGACAACCTGTGGATGCCGGTGGACAGCATGTGCGTGGAGTGTGCACAGCCTGTGGATAACTGTTGGGGAATTCTTCCTCAGAACGGCCTGAACTGCGAAAACATGCTCCCCAGCCTGTGGAGGAAGATATTTCGGTCGGCTCTGTGACACGATCGTCCCGTACTATCTCCAGCGAACGGCTACACCTGGACAGCGGATTCCGCTTTGGGTTCAGAAGGGTCACACTCCGGCCGTGAGTTACCGGGACTGGGGGCGCGGGGATGGCAGCCCGCGCGAGAGCCCGCCGACCGCCTCGTGGAGTGAGCGCGCGGCGTCCCTTCCGGTTGATCCGTACGACGAGGAGGGGCGCTACCGCACCTCCAGCCGACGGCGTGCGTTGGACCGCGGCCAGGACGAGCCCGTCGACGCCTACCTGCCTCGGTGGGCCCTGGAGTCGGGTGTCCGGCACGCCGACGGCGGTGGCCGCCACGCGGCCCCGGACGAGGACGAACGCGAGATGCCCACGTCGGGTGCCGGCCGACGGTCGGCCGAGTCGGGTGCCGGCCGACGGTCGGCCGAGTCGGCGAGCGGCCGGCGGCGGGCCGGCGAGACCGGGTGGCGCGAGCAGGCGGCGATCGGCGCCGCACCCGACTCGGACCACACCCGGGAGTGGACCCTCGACCGTCCGCAGGAGCAGGGGTACGCGGGCCGTCGTCGCGCTGACAGCGGAGAGGACGAGCCGGTCTCCGGCACGGTCGAGGAACGCCGTCCTCGTCGTGCGTCCACACGCCGTCCGCAGGTGATCTGGTCGGGCGGGGATGTGGAGTCCACCCCGACCGAGCCGGCACCCGAGCCCGAGGTGAAGCGCCCCACCCGGCGCAGCCGTCGTGCGGCCGAGGAGTCCTGGTCGCGTCCGGCGGCCGACCCGTGGGCTCGGGGGGCGGACCGGCCGGCTGAGCCCGAGCCGTCGTATCCGCCAGCTGTGGACCCGTGGGATGCCTCGGGTGTGCACGCGTGGCCGTCGGCGGCCGGCGCGGATCTGAGTGAGCAGTGGTCGGCGGTGGAGAGCGTCGGTGGTTGGGAGCGGTCCGACCGCACCGGTCAGTGGGAACGGTCCGCGATCGAGGACGACCAGTGGGACCGTACGCTGGCACCGCGTTCCGACCGACCGGTGACCGCTGAGGGTTGGCCGGCACGGGACGAGGGGTTCTGGCCCGGCACCCGGCTGGCCGATGACGACCCCCGGTGGATGGATCCGACGACGTCGGCGCCCAGGTCTCCGGTGGTGGGCTACACCGCTCCGCGCCCACGTAGCGCGCCCGCGCCGACGGGTCAAGCGTCCCGTCGTCGGGCGGACCGACCTGTGGTCGGGGCGGCGTCGGTGCGGCAGCGGGTCGAGTCCGCGGCCACCGGCGCGTTCTCTCGGCGTCTCGAGGACGATCTGCTCGATCCGGATCCGGGCGGTTCGGTCCGGCCGTTGCTGTACACGGCCGCCTGCTATCTGGTGCCCGCGATGCTGATCTTCGTCTGGCTGTTGACGTTGGACGGTCAGGCACCGGCCGGTTGTGTGACCGACATCAGTGGCGGTGGCTGTGACTCGGCCCGGTCACGCGCGTTGGAGTCGCTTCTCGCCGGCTCACCACGTTTCGGTCTCGCCTTGGTGAGCAGTCTGGTCGTGGCGGCTCTGCTGCGTCGGGTGGGCACGACATGGCGCTCAGCGACCATCGCCGTCGCCGCCGCCGTCGTGGGTGGTGGTCTGTCCACGGTGCTGATCAGCGCGGTGACCGGCCAGCCGATCGGGTGACGGGCCCAAGGCCTGTTTCATAACGGCGGTCGAGCCGAGGCGGAGTCCGGGCGGGGATCCGGCAAGGCGCGGTTTCGTCCGGATACCGGTGTGGTATCCGGACGAAACCCAAACGCCGCCGGGCGTCGCTCGGGCCCGCCGCAGGCCGGCCAGTTCTTATGAGACAGGCCTTACGGGGTAACGGCTGCCCGGCTCGGATGTGCCCACAGGCCCGACGGGGTCGACTGACGATGTACGCACGAGGGCCCGCACCGATTGCTCGGTGCGGGCCCTCGTTGTGGTGTTGCGGACGTCAGCCCTGAACGACGTTCAGGTTGAACGACGCGGTCACCTCAGGGTGCAGCTTGATCTTCACCGGGTAGCTGCCGGTCGACTTGATGTGACCGGGCACCTCCAGCCGGCGACGGTCGAGGACCGGGCCGCTGGCCGCCTTGACGGCGTCCACGATCTCGGCCGGAGTGACCGAGCCGAAGAGCCGTCCGCCGTCGCCGGCGCGGACCTTCAGGTTGACCTTGAGACCCTCGAGCTGAGCCTTGACCTCGTTGGCGTGGTCGAGGTCGCGGATCTCGCGGGCCGAACGGGCCCGCTTGATGACCGTGACCTGCTTTTCCGCGCCCTTGGTCCAGGCGATCGCGAAGCCCTGCGGCAGCAGGTAGTTACGGCCGTAGCCGTTCTTGACCTCGACGATGTCGCCCGGGGCACCGAGGCCGGACACTTCCTGAGTCAGGATGATCTTCATATCGGTGCCTCCTCTCAGCGGGTGGTGGCCGTGTACGGCAGGAGCGCCATCTCACGGGCGTTCTTGACCGCGCGGGCGATCTGCCGCTGCTGCTGCGAGGTCACGCCGGTCACCCGTCGAGCGCGGATCTTGCCGCGGTCGGAGATGAACTTGCGCAGCAGCGCGGTGTCCTTGTAATCGATATAGGTGATCCCGTCCTTGTCGAGCGGGTTCACCTTCTTCTTCGGCTTGCGAAGTGCCGCAGCCTTGGCCATTGCACGTGCTCCTGGTTTGCGATCGCGGGCGCTCGGCGCCATTAGAACGGTGGCTCCTCGTCATAATTGGCGCCCGAACCGGCACGCGCGGGAGAGGGAGCGGCCGAAGCCCAGGGGTCGTCGAAGTTGCCTCCGCCGCCGCCCTGGTTGCCACCACCACCGCCACCGAAGCCGCCGCCACCGCCGCCGGAGCGGGACATCTTCTGCACCTTCGCCGTGGCGTAGCGCAGCGACGGGCCGATCTCGTCGACCTCAAGCTCGATGACGGTGCGCTTCTCGCCCTCGCGGGTCTCGTACGACCGCTGACGCAGCCGGCCCGACACGATCACCCGGGCGCCGCGCTGCAGCGACTCGGCGACGTGCTCGGCGGCCTGACGCCAGACGGTGCACGCGAGGAACAGCGGCTCGCCGTCCTTCCATTCGTTCGACGCCTTGTCCATGAAACGGGGCGTCGAAGCGACTCGGAACTTGGCGACCGCAGCCCCGGAGGGGGTGAACCGCAACTCGGGGTCATCGGTCAGATTGCCGATGACCGTGATGGTGGTGTCTCCTGCCATGACCATCTCCTCGCGCACTCAGCGTCTCGTCGTACAGGCTGCCAGAGCCCTCTGACAGAGTCGCGGAGGCTGATCCGGACGAACCGGGGGTTGAAGGCTCAGCGCATTTCCGGTCGGAGGACCTTGGTGCGCAGCACGGACTCGTTGAGTCGCAGCTGACGGTCCAGCTCGGCCACCGCAGCAGGCGTGGCCTGCAGGTCGACGACGGCGTAGATGCCCTCTGCCTTTTTGTTGATCTCGTACGCGAGGCGCCGGCGGCCCCACACGTCGGTCTTCTCAACCGAGCCACCCGCGGTCCGAATCACGTTCAGGTACGTGTCGAGCGACGGGGCGACGGTGCGTTCCTCGAGGCTGGGGTCGAGGATCACCATGATCTCGTAATGACGCAAGACGTGCTCACCTCCTGTGGGCTAAGCGGCCACGGTCCTTCCGTGGCAGGAGGTCTTGTGTCGCTGTCCGCACGCGCCGGGGGAACCCGGCCGGACGCGGACAACCTGACCAGGATACCCGGTCTCAACGATCATGCCCGGGGTGGTGGGGTCCGCACGCGGACATGCCGACGGGGGTCCACCGTTCGGCCGCCTGCCGGCCGTTGATGGACCCCCGTCTACGAGGCCGCGAGGCGTCTGGTCCGCATTCCTTGGGTGGGACCTGGGGAGGAACGACCACACCGATGAGGTTGGACCGAAGACGCCCCGCGGAGCTTTATCGTGTTGTTACCTGACGATACAACAGCACTCGTACCTTGTCGGGGGGAAAAGCACAAATTGCCGAGATTTTCATCGGTAGTCGTCTGCGATGCGGGGTCTCCTCCGCCGCGCCGGGCCGCACGGCGGAGGTGACCTCGCTGTCGGCCGTCGACCCACCGGTCGCCTGCGACGGCACATTCACGCCGCCGGAGGCCCCGGGCACTGGTCGCCGGTTCACACGCATCAACGATCGTCGGTCCGGCCGGTGACGCGACCGCCCCGCGACACCGCCCGGCCGTCGCCCGCCGGTCAGGGTCGCGACGTAGGCTCGCTCGCATGCGTATCGGAGCCCACGTCGATTCGACCGACCCGCTGGCGGAGGCGGCCGCCCGGTCCGCCGACACCGTGCAGTTCTTCCTCGCCGATCCACAGGGATGGAAGGCGCCCAAGCCGCGGGAGGACGCCGAGCGGCTACGCACGGCCGAGGTCGACCTGTACGTGCACGCGCCGTACGTCATCAACGTCGCCACGCTCAACAACCGCATCCGGATCCCCAGCCGGAAGCTGCTGCTCGGGCACGCCAACGCGGCCACCTCGATCGGGGCCAAGGGCCTGATCGTCCACGGCGGCCACGTCAACGCCGGGGACGACCTGGCCGTCGGCTTCGACAACTGGCGCAAGACATTCGCGTACGCGGCCGACTCCGGTGGCTTCGGCGTGCCGGTCCTGATCGAGAACACCGCCGGCGGTGACAACGCGTGCGCCCGGCGACTGGACGCCCTCGCCCGGCTCTGGGACGCCGTGGGCGACTACGAGGTCGGCTTCTGCCTGGACACCTGCCACGCGTACGCGGGTGGCGAGGAGCTGCTCGGCCTCGTCGACCGCGTCAAGGCGATCACCGGGCGGATCGACCTGGTGCACGCCAACAACTCCAAGGGCGGGTTCAACTCCGGCCAGGACCGGCACGACAACCTCGACGGCGGCACGATCGACCCGGAGCTGGTCGTCGCGGTGATCCGGGCGGCCGGGGCACCGGTGGTCGTCGAGACACCGGGCGGTGTGGAAGGCCAGGCGGCCGACATCGACTTCCTCCGTCAGCAGCTCAGGACGGCGAGCCCGGCAGCATGACCAGCGGACAGCCCGGGACCGGGAAGGCCCGGCCCACCCCCGCCGACTCGGACGCCGAGAGCCGACCTGCTGCCGCATCCGCGGCGGGTGCCCCAGCCCAGCCAGCTCGTTCCTCCGACACCCGCTCCGGCGAGAGCCCCGCGGAGACCGACCGCACGGCGGCCGCCCCTGCCCCGGACAGCACCACGGCCAAGAACGGCGTCCCCGCGAAGAACGGCATCCCTGCGAACGGCAGCGGCCCCGGCAAGGGCGGCATCCCCGCGAACGGCAGTGGCCCCGGCAAGGACGACAAGAGCGGCGAGAGCGGCAACGACAGCAACGACAGCAAGAGCGGCACCCCGGCCAAGGACGGCGAGGGCAACGACACCCCGGCCACGGGTAGCCGGGACAGCAACGGCAGCACGGCGAGCGAGGGCGGCAAGGAGGGCACCCCGGCCAAGGACGGCAAGGGGAGCGAGGACGCCGCCGAGCCCAAGGACGGCAAGGACAGCCCTCCGCAGGGTGCTGCGGCCGACGCCAAGCCGCCGACGACGACGAAGTGGTGGCGTCGGGCAGGTAAGGGTGGGAGAGCGGGCAAGACCGACGGTGACTCGAAGACCGACGGTGCGGCCACGCCGGTCGTGACGGACCGTTGGGAGGCGTTCGCCTCCGCGCCGGAGCCGCGGCCCTCCGTCCTCACCCGGGCCGGCCGAGCCGTCGGGCGTTTCCTGATCCACGAGTGGACCCTGGCCACCCTCTGCTCGGTGGCGCTGGCCGTGCTGATGACCTGGCCGACCCTGCGCTACCCCCGCTACACGCTTCCCCAGGACTACTGGGACCCGAGCCTGCAGGCGTGGCAGATGGCCTGGTCCGGGCACATCCTGCTGGCCGACCCGGCGCGTCTGTGGCAGTCCAACACGTTCTTCCCCGAGCTGTGGAGCTTCGCGTTCTCCGACACCCTGCTCGGGTACGCCCCGGCCGGCATGCTCGGCAGCGGCCCCGAGGACGCGTTGCTGCGCTACAACATCATGTTCGTGCTGGCGCACGCGCTCGCCACGCTCGGCGCGTACGCGCTCGCCCGTCAGCTCGGGGCTGGTCGGATCGGGGCCGCCGTCGCCGGTGTCAGCTACACGTACGCGCCGTGGCTGCTGGCCCAGGCCGGGCACCTGCACGTGATCTCCAACGGCGGGATTCCGCTGGCGCTGGCGATGTTGGCACGCGGGCACGGCTGGTCGTTACGGCACGGCTATCGGCCCGAACGCCGGCACGACGGATGGGTCTACGCCGGTTGGCTGGTGGCGGCCTGGCAGCTCAGCCTCGGCTTCGGCATCGGGCTGCCGTTCGCGTACTTCCTGGCCGGCGCGGTGCTGGTCGCGGTCGTCCTCTTCTACGTGCGGCGGCTGCGCACCCGCCAGGCCGTGCCGTTCGGTCGTCGGTTGTTCGTCGCCGACGTGCTCGGCGGCTTGTTCTTCGCCAGCGTGGGACTGCTGATGGCGTATCCGTTCTTCAAGGTGACCGAGCTACACCCGTACGCCGAGCGGACCATCGACGACATCAGCATCTTCTCGCCTCCGGCGTCGGGTTTCGTGACGGCGCCCGCCGAGTCGCGGATCTGGGGTGGTCTGCACGAGGGCGCTCGCGCCGCGCTGCCGTGGCATCCGGAGATGACCCTGCTGCCGGGCTTCGTGCTGTACGCGCTGGCCCTGGGCGGGTTGTTCTTCTCGGTGTGGCGGCTGCGGCACCGACTGCTGCTGCTCGCCGGGGTGCTGGTGACCATGGCCTTCGCGATGGGCACCCGCTTCTTCGACGGCGCCGTCACCTACGTGCCGCTCTTCGAGCACGTGCCGGGCTGGAGCGCGTTGCGTACCCCCGGTCGGTTGATGTTGTGGACCACGTTGTTGCTCGGCCTGCTCGCGGCCGGCGCGGTCACCGCGTTCACCGACCGGGTCCGTGAGTTGACCGCGCAGCGGATCCCGTCGTGGCCGGGGCCGTGGCTGCGGATGGCCACCCTGCTGCCGTTGCTGCTGGTGACCGTCGAGGGCCTGAACACCACGCCACACCCGGTGGTGCCGACCCAGCCGGCCGCGATGCGTTCGGCGCAGGGGCCGCTGCTGGTGCTGCCCAGCAACCAGAGTCTGGACCAGCACGTGATGCTGTGGTCGACGAGCGGTTTCCCCGACGTGGTCAACGGCGGCAGCGGCTTCACTCCGCGTCAACTCGACGACGTTCGTCGGGTGAGCCAGTCGTTCCCCGACCAGACCAGCGTCGACTACCTGCGCACGCTCGGTGTGCGCACTGTGGTGCTGCTGCGTGGCCAGGTGGAAGGCACGCCGTGGGAGATCACCATCGACACGCCGGTGGAATCGCTCGGCATCAGCCGGCAGGACGTCGGTGACGCTGTGGTGTATCGGCTCTGAACGTGGTTGGCCGGGTGGGTTTTCGGGGGAGCCCACCCGGCTCCGGGCGGTCAGGCTTGATCCCTGCGCCGGGTAGGCTCCCCCGAAAACCCTGACGTGGTCCGGGCCGCGTTCGGTCTGGGGATCAGGTGGTGGTTGCTGGCTCTCGTGCGGGTTCGCTTTTCGCGGGGAGGCGCCAGCGGTCCAGCCAGGGGGCGTCGGGTGCGCCGTCGAGCACGCCACCGTCGGGGTCGTCCTGGTAGGTCGCCCGCACCGCGTCCCGCTCGGGGTGCAGGATCTCCTTGACGATCAGCACGCAGAGCACCACCACCGTGGTCAGCCGGAAGGTCGAGGCCAGCACGAACACCCCCTCCGGGAAGACCGGGCGACTGGTCGCCGCCCCGAGCAGTTCCCCGTAGAAGGCGACGAAGTAGCAGACCTCGGCGATCTGCCAGGCCAGGAAGGCACCCCACTTCGGACGGGCGAGCACCACCAGCGGCAGCAGCCACAGCACGAACTGCTGGGACCAGACCTTGCTGAAGATGAGGAACGCCGCGACCACCAGGAAGGCGAGCTGCGCCAGTCGCGGGCGGCGCGGCGCGCGCAGCGCCAGCACGGCGACACCGAGGCAGGCCAGCCCGAACAGCGCGTACGAGACGGTGTTGAGCGTGGGGATGTTGGCGTTCAGCCACTCGAACGGGCCGAGCTGAGCGGGGTCGTTGCCGATTTTGCCGTCCAGGTACCGCCCGATGTACCAGAGCGTGCCCCAGTCGATGGGCCGGGTGGTGTTCAACTCGAAGAAGCGGTCCCAGTTCTCCGGGTACGCGCGTGCGGCCGGCAGGTTCACCAGCACCACGGCGGCGATCGCCGTACCGGTGGCGACGAGCGCGGCGCGGATCCGGTCGGCGCGCAACGCCAGGACGAGGATCGGCCCGAGGAGGAACAGCGGCCACAGTTTCGCCGCACCGGCGAGCCCGAGCAGCACACCTGCCACCGCTGGCCGTTTCCGGGCCCAGGCCAACAGCCCGAAGGCGGCCAGCCCGATGGCGAGCAGGTCCCAGTTGACGGTGGCGGTGAGCACCAGCGCCGGGGCCAGCGCGAACAACGCGGCGTCCCAGGGTCGTCGGCGACGAAGGGACAGGATCACCGCCACGGTGGCCACCGCGAGTGCTCCCAGCACCAGTGCGTTGAGGTTGTAGAACCACTGACCCTGGTTGATGCTCGGATCGTCGACACCGACGGCGTGCACCGGCAGGCCCAGGGCCCCCATGAAGTAGCCGGTCAGCACCGGGTACTCGACGGGGTGGTCGCGGTAGGGCACCTTGCCCTCGTTGAGCCCTTCGGCGTAGTAAAGAGCCAGGACGTCGGTGTAGCAGAACCGCGTGTACTGGACGTTGTTCTGCCAGGCGCCGTCCTGACAGGGCGACTTCTGCACCCAGTGCAGTGCGAGCGTGAGGCAGGTCAGCGCCAGCACGATCCGGACGGCGGTCCAGAAGCGACGTTCGTGGCCGGCCGGTCGGTCCAGCGCTGTCGCGTGGTCGCCCAGCGGCCCGCCGATCGCGCTGGACATGCCCCGGACGAATCCGTCGGAGCGTGACGGGTGGTCGGTGGTACCGGCGTCGTCGATGCCGGGCGTCGACTGGGTGCTCATGAAGACGCATCCTGCCGTACGACGGGGGTGCCCGTCCCGTCCCAACGCGGAGATCCCGGGTACGAAAACACCCCGCCGCCGGCCGGGACTTGTCGTCCGGCCGGCGGCGGTGTGCGCAGAGTTCGGGTCAGTCCCGGTTCGGTGGCAGGCTGGGCAGCAATCCGCCACCACCACCGCCCCCGGGTCCACCGGGATTACCACCTGGGTTCCCGCCGGGGTTGCCTCCCGGGTTGCCGCCGGGGAGACCGCCGCGCGGGCAGAACGGATCGGTGAGCGGGTCACACGGCGGACCGCCCGGGTTGGTCGGCGGCGGTGGCGGCGCCGGCTCCTTGCCGTTGCCCTTGGTGACGTCACCGTCGCCGGTGACGGTGGGCAGGGGGATCTCCTCCTGGCCCTTGAGGGCGGCGTTCATGAACTTCTCCCAGATCGGGCCGGGGAGCGTCGAGCCGCCGATGGCCTTGCCGCCGGTGAGACGGATCTGCGGCTTTCTCGGGTCCCGACTGCCCACCCACACCGCTGTGGCGTTCTGCGGCGTGTAGCCGACCGTCCAGGCGTGCGCGTTGTCCTTGTTGTCGTACTCCCAGGTGCCGGTCTTGGCGGCGGCCTGGCGGCCGCTCTCCAGCGACATGTTGTTCGACCCGGCCCCGGGGATCTGCTTCAGGACGCCGGTGACCTCGTCGGTGACCTTCTTGGGGATCCGCTGCTCGGGCTTGATGCGCTCGCTGCCGACCACCTTCCACTTACCGGTGTCCTTCTCCTGCTGCTCGACCTTGAGGACGAAGTGGGCCTTGATGTACTTGCCGTCGTTGGCGAACGTCGCCATGGCGTTGGCGTGGTCGAACACCGTGATCGGGTATTTGCCGAAGGCGGTGTAGTTGTCGAACGGGTTGGGGCCCTTCTTCGACAGGTCGAAGGCCTGCGGCGGGTCGACGCCCCACATGGTGGTGACGCCGGCCTTGCGGGCCATGTCGACCACCTTGCCGGCGCCGATCGTGTCGGCGACCCAGTAGAACGGCACGTTGTACGACTGGATCGTCGACTCTTCGAGGGTGCACCACTTGCCGCACTTGAGGTTGGTGCGGCCGGCGTTACCGATCGCGACCTTGGAGCCCTCGGGCTTGTACGGCGTGGGGTCCCAGTGCGACTTGACCGAGATGCCTGCCTCGATAGCGGCGGCCAGGGTGTAGACCTTCATCGACGAGCCCGGCTGGTGCCCACCGGTCAGGTCACCGTTCTTGTCGGTGTTCTTGCCGGCGTAGTCGAAGTCGGCGCCGCTGTCACCGCCGTAGTAGGCGAGCACCCGGCCCTTCTTCGGGTCGATCGACACCACAGCCGCCATCAGGTTCTTCGGCTGGTCGTGGAGCTCGGAACCCTTCTTCGACTGCATCGCGGTGTTCTCGGCGGCGGCCTGCAGCTTCGGGTCGATGGTGGTGGTGATCCGGTAGCCGCCGTCGCGCAGCGCGTCGACGCAGCTCACCTTGCCCTCCGCCCCGGAGTCGGAGCAGAGGCCCATCGCGTCCATCTCCTGACGGACGTAGTTGATGACGTTGCCCCGAGGGCTGTCCACACCGAACCCGTTACCGCCCTTCTTCGGCGGCAGCACCTTGGGGTACTCGGTGGGCGACGCGGGCCGGTCGGGGGCGTCCACCCAGCGTTCCTTCTTCATGCCGCTGATCACGTAGTCCCACCGCGCCTTGGCGTCGGTCGGGTTGACCGCCGGGTCGAACCCTCGGTGGGTGTCGCTCGCCACCGGCTGCTTGATCACCGCCGCGAGCACCGCGCCCTCGCCCACGCTGAGGTCCTTCGCGGACTTGCCGAAGTAGGTCTGCGCCGCGGCCTCGATGCCGTAGGCACCGCGGCCGAAGTAGATCACGTTGAGGTAGTGCTGCATGATCTCCGGCTTGCTGTACGCGTCGTTCAGCTTGGAGGCGAGGATGGCCTCCTTCACCTTCCGGCCGTACGTGTCGTCCTGGAGGTTCTCGAACGCGTTTCGGGCGTACTGCTGGGTGATCGTCGAGGCACCCTGCTTGTCGCCGCCGGAGATGTTGTTCCAACCCGCCCGGACGATGCCCTTGTAGTCGACGCCCGAGTGCCGGTAGAAGTTCCGGTCCTCGGCTGCCGCCACCGCGTCCTGGACGTGCTTCGGGATCTGGTTGATGGTGACGAAGGTGCGGTTCTCGCTGCCCAGCTTGGCCAGCGCGGTCTTGCCGTCCTTGGCGTAGACCGTGGTGGACAGCGGCAGCGGCAGCTCGTCGGGCATGACCACGTTGGTCGAGTAGTAGGTGAAGCCGACCACCCCGACGCCGGCGAGCATGATGAAGGCCGCGAACGCGGCGATCAGCAGGTTCATCCGCTTACGCTTCTTCGCCCGCGCCGCGGCACCCGGGTCACCCGCGCCCCGGCCGCTCCGCCCCGGCCCGTTGGGTCCACCGGGACCACCTGGACCACCGGAGACCGGTGAGACGCTCGCCCGCGCGACGGCGGCACGGCCACCCACCGACGCGGACCCGACACTGGCCCGGCCCGCCGAGGCGGTGCCGACCGAGGCCGCACCGACGGCGGCGGCACCGACAGCGGCCCGACCCGCCGGCGCGCCGGGCGCCGGGGACACGGGCACCGAGGCCCGGCCCGCGCCGGCGCGTCCGGCGGCCGCACCCGGTGCCGGCGACACCGGCACCGACGCCCGCCCGGAGCGCCCCGGGGTCGCCGAACCCACCGCTGCCGAACCGGCCGCCGCAGCGGTGCCACGCGGCGGAACCGAGGCGGATCCGCCGACAGTGGCCCGTCCACCGGTGGGCCGCGGTGTCACTGAGGCACGGCCCGGAGTTGCCGCGCCGCCCTCCGAGGCCGACCAGCCACCCGCGCGGGAGTCACCGCCGGATCGGCCGTACGCGTTGGCCGCGCCGGGTCCGGGGTCACCGTCCGGGCCCGGGTACTGGGCCCGCCCGCGCGCAGAACTGGGATCGCCGTACGAGTTCATTCCTCACACCCTGCCGGTCGCGGTGGGGCGCGACCGCGCCGCCACCGGGTTGCCGTGAGTTGCTTCACCCGCGAAGACGGCACGGGGGTGCCGTCTCACCGAGGTACTTGCAGTATCAATCGGGCCAATCGGACTAACGAGCGGTCGACCGTCCCGGGTTTCGTCTACGGCCCCGGGGCCGGTCCAACCTGCTGCGCTCACCGTTGCGCCTCTCGCCTCCGCCGACCTGCGCCTTCGGCCGCCACATCCTGCTCGCCGATGCCCTCGTTGTCGCCGGCCAGACCGTCCCGGCCGAGCAGGTACTGCTCGACGAGATGGTTCCAGTCACAACCGAGGCACACCTCCACCACGAAGACCTGGAACTCACGCAGCGTCATCGCCAGCACGGGCAACTCCGTGAGTGTCCGGGCCTGCCCGGCGGACTGCTTGAGTTCGTCGCCGTAAATGTAGTGGACGAGAGTCAGATTCTCGCTCCGGCAGATCGGACAGCGCCGGTCGGTCGGCTCACCGTGGAAGCGGGCGGCGTTCTTCAGGTACGGCGATGCGTCGCAGACGTCGTACGTGCCGACCCGGCCGGCCAGGAGCTCACGCAGCACTGCTCGCTTCTGGAGCGAGTAGTCGACGACCTGGCGCTGCGTACGCATGCGGAGAAGGGTACGCGGTCCGGCCCGAGCAGGCGACCATGCTCACAATCCGTGACGATGACACCCCGGAGAGGGGGTTTGCCCTGGCCGGTGCGACCCGCTAACGTGCGATGTATCGGTCCGATACATCGCGGCGGTTACCACGTCCCATCGGAGGGTACAGAGAGGGTGGCCAGTGCTTGAGTTCGCCATCCTCGGCCTCCTGCAGGAGTCTCCGATGCACGGCTACGAGCTGCGCAAGGAGTTGACCGCCAAACTCGGCGCCATCCGGGCGGCGATCAGCTACGGCTCGCTCTACCCGACCCTGCGCAGGTTGCAGGCGGCGGGATGGATCACCGAAGCTGCCGAGACGCCCGCCACCGCCGAGGAGGTTCCCGCGCTGACCAGCCGACGAGGTCGGGTGGTCTACAAAATCACCGCGGAGGGCAAGGAACGCTTCGCCCAGCTGATCGCACAGGCGGGGCCCGAGACGTACGACGACACGGGCTTCGGGGTGCACTTCGCGTTCTTCGCCCGGACCGACCAGGCGACCCGCCTGCGCATTCTGGAGGGTCGCCGCCGCAAGATCGAGGAGCGTCGCGAAGGGCTTCGCGACGTGCTGGGCCGGGCGGCCGAGCGCCTCGACGCTTACACCTTGGAACTGCAGCGCCACGGTCTTGATGCCTGTGAGCGCGAGGTCCGTTGGCTGGAGGAGCTCATCGCCAACGAGCGCTCCGGCCGAGCCCCGACGGTCCCGAACATCGGGACAGCCGGCGGCCGACGAGAAGACAACAGCCCGCCTCCGCCTGGAGAGACCAGGAATGAGCGGCCGTGACAGAAAAGAAGGAGGCAGACGCTATGGGCTCCGTCCGCGTCGCCATCGTCGGTGTGGGTAACTGCGCCTCGTCCCTGGTTCAGGGCGTCGAGTACTACCGGAACGCCAACCCGAACGACCGCGTCCCGGGTCTCATGCACGTCGCCTTCGGCGACTACCACGTCAACGCCGTGGAGTTCGTCGCGGCGTTCGACGTGGACGCCAAGAAGGTGGGCATGGACCTCGCGGAGGCGATCGTCGCCAGCGAGAACAACACCATCAAGCTCTGTGACGTACCGCCGACCGGCGTCACCGTGCAGCGCGGCCCGACCTTCGACGGTCTGGGCCAGTACTACCGCGAGATCGTCGAGGAGTCCGACGCCACCCCGGTCGACGTGGCGCAGGCGCTGCGCGACGCGCAGGTCGACGTCGTCGTCTGCTACCTCCCGGTCGGCTCCGAGCAGGCCGCCAAGTTCTACGCCCAGGCCGCGATCGACGCCGGCTGCGCGTTCGTCAACGCCCTGCCGGTCTTCATCGCCTCCGACCCCGAGTGGGCCAAGAAGTTCGAGGACGCGGGCCTGCCGATCGTCGGTGACGACATCAAGAGCCAGGTCGGCGCGACCATCGTGCACCGTGCCCTCGCAAAGCTCTTCGAGGACCGGGGCGTCGAGCTGCTGCGCACCTACCAGCTCAACTTCGGCGGCAACATGGACTTCATGAACATGCTGGAGCGCAAGCGGCTGGTCTCGAAGAAGATCTCGAAGACCCAGTCGGTCACCTCGCAGATCCCGCACGAGATGAGCAAGAGCGACGTGCACATCGGCCCGTCGGACCACGTGCCGTGGCTGGACGACCGCAAGTGGGCGTACATCCGCCTGGAGGGTCGCTCGTTCGGTGACACCCCGCTGAACGCCGAGCTCAAGCTCGAGGTGTGGGACTCCCCGAACTCGGCCGGCGTCATCATCGACGCGGTCCGCGCCGCGAAGATCGCGCTGGACCGGAAGATCGGCGGCCCGATCCTGTCGGCCTCGTCGTACTTCATGAAGTCCCCGCCGGTGCAGTACGCCGACCACGACGCCCACCAGGCCGTCGAGGAGTTCATCGCCGGTGAGGTCCCGCGCTGACCTGCTGAACACCAACAGCATCGGCGAGGGCCGGATCCGAACGGATCCGGCCCTCGCCGCGTCTCAAGCCTTCATCTCCAGGTACGGAGACAGCCGCAGCGCCAACTCGTCGACCGAATCGATCTCACCGCTGGCCAACGCGTCGGTGAGCGCCATCCGCTCCTTGACCGGCATGCGTAGCGTCACCCCGCAACGGATCAGGAAGATCCGCATCGCTGCCCAGGCGAGGCCCGCGTTCCACATGTCGAGTGGGCGCCAGATCATCAATCCGTGCATCAAGGCCGCCGCCCTGTCCAGCACGGTTGGGTAGACGGCCTGCCCCAGGATCCGTGCATGTGGGCGGACCGCCGCAGCGGTGAGGATGCCGCCGTCCCTGACCCGACTGTGCTGGCCCGTGTGCTCGGACAAGAGGATCAACAGGTCTTCCGGCTCGGGCCACGGTTGAATCACCGGTCCCCCAACATCTCGAAGAATTCGGCGTCTTCCTCCAGGACCCGCCGGGCGGCCTGGCGGGTCCACTCGTTGCGCTCCTGACGCTCGAGGTATTCCTGGATCGCCACCTCGACCGTCTTGTGCATCGAGCGGTGTTCCGCCTCGGCCAGCTCCCGAAGGCGCTGCTCGACCTCGGGCTTGAGCGTCAGGGTGAAGGCCATACCGTTTTTGTATAGCTCTTCCGGGGGTACGTCAACCAGACTCGACACCGTCTCTTGCCTCCATCTCCGCAGCCAGCACGTTCGCGTTTCGACCAACGCCGGTGCGGAGAGCGAGGTACGGAGGCACCTGCCTCGAAATGTGTAGCGATCGTCACGTGTTCATCTCCGGCGCGTCGGCCAGGCCTGACGGCAACGGTCGCAGGCCGCCGGGTGGGCGTCGTCGGATGTCGTGACGCCGGCAGGCTTGATCGGCTCGGTCGGGGTATCCCCGACCCCAGGCGGATACCGCCGTTTCGCCGAACTGGAGTGGATCTAGGCGAGCGCCCGCTGGCGATGTCGGATCGCCGCCGGTGGCGGTCACCCGAAAACATTGGCCAGCCGGTCTAGGACCACGCGTGCCGCAGGGCGACAGCGGCTTCCAACTCCAGCAACTTGATCTTGCGCGGCAGGCCTCCACCGAAGCCGACCAGCTTGCCGCCCGCGCCGACGATCCGGTGACACGGCACGAGCACCGGGACCGGGTTGCGGTTGCACGCCACTCCCACCGCCCTCGCCGCCCCGGGGTCGCCGACCAGGCGCGCCACCTCGCCGTACGTCAGCGTCTCGCCGTACGGGATCCGCGTCATCTCCCGCCAAACGGCGCGCTCGAAGTCTGAGCCACGCGGCATCGACACCGGGACGGTGAACGCGGTCAACTCACCGGCGAAGTACGCCCGCAGCTCGGTCACGGCCTGCTGGGACAACGCGTCGCCGGGCTCGTCGACGGCTGCCTCGACCCGGCCGAAGGCCGCGCCACAGACGTTCGTGCCGTCGGTGGCGACGGAGAACTCCCCGATGGGTGAGTCGAGCACAGCCCAGCGCATCCACCCATTCTCCCCGACGCCGCTGCGGGGGTGGCTACCAGCGCCGGGCCGAACGCCACTCCTCGGCGACCCGGATCGCCTCCGGCCGGCGCTGACCCGTTTTCGATCAACACCGAAGGAAGATCCTCTTCGCGTCGAACGGCACCGCCCGACGTTGCGCGCCGTCGATACCGTGCAGGTCGTGGCAACGGGGACGCTGATCTTTCTGATCATCGGTGGGGCGGGCATCGGGGTGCTCGCGCTCGCCCTGCTCGGCACCGAGCTGTTCCAGTTCGGGCACGCCGACGTGGACGGGCCGATCTCGGTCGAGACGGTCGCCGGCTTCGCCGGGGCGTTCGGGTTCGGCGGTGCCATCGTCAACGAGCTGCTCGGTGCGCGTACACCGGGAATGGTCGTCGGCGCGGCGGTCGGCGGCGTGCTCGCGGCGGTGCCCACCGGCTGGTTGGCGTCCCGCCTGAGCCGGGCGGCGCCTAACATGCGCACGGACCCCACCCCCACCCGTGACGATCTGGTCGGTGCGCTCGGCCTGGTCGTCACCCCGGTGCCGGTCGACGGGTACGGCGAGGTCCGGATCCGCCTCGCCGGCCAACCGGTCAAGCTCAGTGCCCGCGCGGACCAGCCGATACCGATCGGCGCCCAGGTGTTCGTCGTGCAGGCGCTCAGCGAGACAAGCGTGCAGGTCGAGACCTACTGATTCACCCCTCGTAGACGGGACTCCCTTTATGGCCCTGCTCATCGCCATCGGCGGCGCGGTCCTCCTCGCGCTCATCCTGGTGCTCTTCGTGCTCTCCCGGATCAAGGTGGCCGGGCCGAACGAGGCGTTCATCGTCACCGGTCGCAAAGGCCGCACCACGCAGACCGCCGACGGCGGACGGTCGACCGACACCTCCGGGCAGAAGGTCGTGCTGGGCGCGTCGGTCTTCGTGCTGCCGGTGGTGCAGAAACTCCAGTCGCTCGACCTGTCCAGCCGACGGATCGACGTCGGCATCCGGGGCGCGGTGAGCAAGCAGGGCATCCGCGCCGACCTGCACGGCGTGGCGATCGTCAAGGTCGGCGGCACCGAGGACGCCATCCGGGCCGCCGCCCAGCGGTTCCTGCACCAACAGGACGAGATCGACAACTTCACCCGGGAGGTGCTGGCCGGCGCGCTCCGCTCGATCGTCGGTCGGCTCACCGTCGAGGAGGTCATCCGGGACCGGGCGGCGTTCGCCAGCGCCGTGGCCGAGGAGGCCGAGCACTCGATGACCAACCAGGGTCTGGTGCTCGACACGTTCCAGCTCCAGGACATCCTCGCCGAGGGCTCCTACCTGCAGGACCTGGGTCGGCCCGAGGCCGCCCGGGTGTTGAAGGACGCGGCGATCGCCGAGGCGCGGGCCCGGCAGCAGGCCGAGCAGGAGCGTCTGCTCGCCGAGGAGGCCATCGCCGAGGCGAACCGGAACCTGGCTCTCAAGCAGGCCGGCATCCAGGCCGAGATCGACGCGGCGAAGGCGAAGTCCGCCGCCGCCGGCCCGCTCGCCCAGGCCGAGCGGGACCAGGCGATCCTCTCCGAGCAGCAGAAGGTCGCCGAGCGCAACGCCGAACTCAAGCAGCGCCAACTGGACACCGAGGTACGCAAGCCGGCCGACGCGGCCCGGTACAAGGTGGAGCAGGAGGCGGAGGCGTCGCGCAACGCGGCGGTGCTGCACGCGGACGCCCAGCGACAGTCGGTCATCGCCGCCGCGCAGGCCTCCGCCGAGCAGGCACGACTCACCGGTGAGGGCGAGCGGGCCCGACGTGCGGCGCTCGCCGAGGCGAACGCGATTGAGGGCGCCAAGGAGGGTGAGGCCGAGCAGCGTCGGCGTTCCGCCATCGCCGAGGCGGTGGAGCGGGAGGGTCAGGCCGAGGCGGCGGCCATCCTGGCCAAGGGTGAGGCCGAGGCCGACGCGATGGCGCGCAAGGCCGAGGCGTTCGCCGCGTACGGCGAGGCGGCGGTGCTGGACCTGCTGGTCAGGGTGCTGCCGCAGGTGGTGGAGGCGGCCAGCGCACCGATCGGCGCGATCGACAAGATGACCGTCATCTCCACCGACGGCGCGTCGTCGCTGACGAAGTCGGTGGCCGGCAACGTGGCCCAGGGGCTCCAGCTCGGCAGTGACCTGACCGGGATCGACCTGGCCGGCCTGCTGGCCCGGCTCGGCTCGGCGTCGACGCCCGGCGGCAACGGCGTCTCGACCGGCAAGGGCACCCCGGCCGTGGACGGGACCGCCGTCGAGACCCGCTGACGCCGTACGCGATGGGCGCCGTTCCCGGTTCGGGGGCGGCGCCTGTCAGATCCACTCGGGTTACCGGAATCCGGGGTGTCCTGGGGATCGGGACACCCCGGATTTCCGTGAAACCGAGTCGGTCACGGCCAGGCGGCGGCCTGCTGGAGCTAGTCGACCAGGCCCTCGGCTCGGGCCCAGCGCAGCAGCTCCACCTCGGCGGCGTCGCGGTCCAGCGGGCCGTGTTCGAGGCGCAGTTCCTTGAGGTGCTTCCACGCCCGACCCACCACCGGCCCCGGCGGTACGCCGAGCAACTCCATGATCGCGTTGCCGTCCAGGTCGGGGCGGACACGGGCCAGGTCCTCCTCAGCCGCGATCCGGGCGATCCGGTCCTCCAGCGCGTCGTAGTCCGCAGCGAGCTGCGCGGCCTTACGCCGGTTACGGGTCGTGCAGTCCGAACGGGTCAGCTTGTGCAGGCGGGGCAGCAGGTCACCGGCGTCAGCCACGTAGCGGCGCACCGCCGAGTCGGTCCACTCACCCCGCCCGTACCCGTAGAAGCGCAGGTGCAGCGCGACCAGCGCGGTCACCTTCGCGGTGATCTCCTTCGGGTACCGCATGGCCTTCATCCGGGCCTTGGTCAACCGCGCGCCGACCACCTCGTGGTGGTGGAAGCTGACCCGGCCGTCGGACCCGACAGCCTTCGTCGCCGGCTTACCCACGTCGTGCAGGAGGGCGGCCATCCGCAGGACGAAGTCACACCCGTCGTCCTCGTGGGAGACGGCGTTCGAGACGACCGTCAGGGTGTGCTCGTAGACGTCCTTGTGCTGCGCGTGCTCGTCGATCTCCAGCTTCAACCCGGTCAGCTCCGGCAGGAACCGCTCGGCCAGCCCGGTGTCGACGAGCAGCCGCAGACCGGTGATCGGGTCGGCGCCGCAGAGCAGCTTGGTGAACTCGTCACGGATCCGCTCGGCGGTGATCCGGTCCAGGTCGGCGGCCATCTCGGTCATCGCCCGGTGCACGTCCGGGTGTACGGCGAAGCGCAGTTGGGCAGCGAACCGGGCCGCCCGCAGCATCCGCAACGGGTCGTCGCCGAACGACTCACCGGGGGTGCTCGGGGTACGGATCACCTTGGCCGAGAGATCGTCCAACCCGCCGTGCGGATCGGTGAACCGGTGCTCCGGCAGGCTGACCGCCATCGCGTTGATCGTGAAGTCCCGCCGCTTCAGGTCCTCGTCGAGGCTGGTGCCGTAGACCACCACCGGGTTGCGACTGACCTGGTCGTACGACTCCGCGCGGAAAGTGGTGACCTCCAGCCGGAGACCGTCGCGCTGCGCGCCGATGGTGCCGAACTCGCGACCGGTCTCCCAGATCGACTCGGCCCAGCCCTTGAGGATCCGGAGCGTCTCGTCCGGGTGCGCGTCGGTGCAGAAGTCGAGGTCGTCACCGAGTCGGCCGAGCAGCGCGTCGCGTACCGAACCACCCACCAGGTGCAACTCGTGACCGGCGCGGACGAAGCGGCGGCCCAACTCGTCGGCGACCGGGGAGACCCGGAGCAGTTCGGCGACGGCGTTGCGCTGCGCGGCGGTGAGTTCGCGGCGGTCGGCGGCGTGGGGAGCGGAGGCTTCGGACATGGGATCGCCAGCTTATCGGGCCGGGGTGTGATCCGATCCGCCGGGCGCGGGTAACGGGTGGGGGTTGACTATGGTCTGTGGCGTGCGGGTCGTCGTCCGACCCGACGTACCCCTGGGAGGCTGGAGATGAGCGGCGGGCTCTACCGCAGCGCCAACGCCGCGCAGGATGGCGGGCCCGGAGCCGGCGTACGTCCGGGGGACGGCGCCACCTTCATCTCCGCCGAGCCGCTGAACCAGCCGGCCCTGGAGTCGACAGCACCGCCGCAGGAGCAGGTGGCCGAGGCGAGCGCGGCGGCCAACAGCGCGGTGATGGCGATCGGCAGCCTGGTCAGCCGGGGTACGGGCTTCCTGCGGACCCTGGTGCTGACTGCCGCGCTCGGTGGCGCGCTGGTCGGTGACGCCTACACCACCGCGCAGATCCTGCCCGGAATGGTCTACGAGTTCCTCCTCGGCGGAATCCTCACCAGCGTGCTGATCCCGGTGCTGGTCCGTCGGCGCAAGGTCGACACCGACGGCGGCCAGGCGTACGCCCAGCGGTTGTTGACCCTCGCGGTGCTGACCCTGGCCGGCGCAGCCCTGCTGGCCGTGCTGGCGGCGGGTTGGCTGACCCAGCTCTACACCAGCGACAACCGCGGACCGGAATACCCGGAGCTGGTCACCAAGCTGTCGTACCTGATGTTGCCGATGATCTTCTTCACCGGGCTCAGCGCGCTGGTCAGCGCGGTACTCAACACCCGGGGTCACTTCGCCGCCCCGATGTGGGCGCCGATCCTCAACAACATCGTGGTGATCGCCACCGCCGGCCTCTACATCGCGATCTTCGGTGCGGAGATCGTGAAGCCGAACGAGATGACCACCGGCCGGATCCTCCTGATCAGCGGTGGCACCCTGCTCGGTGTCGCGATCCAGGCCGCCGGCCTGCTGCCCGCGCTGCGCAAGGTCGGCTTCCGGTGGAAGCTCCGCTTCGACTTCCGGGCGCTCGGCCTGCGTGAGCTGGGCCGGCTCGGCGGCTGGATGTTCTGCTACGTGGCGGTCAGCCAGGTCGGCCTGATCGTGCTGTTCAACCTGCTCAACCGGGCGGGCGACGGGGACGCCGGCGCCCTGATCTACAACAACGTCTTCCTGCTGCTGATGATGGCGCACGGCATCATCGCCGTCTCGATCATCACCGCGTTGATGCCTCGGATGAGCGCCGCCGCCGCCGACGGCCGCTACGCCGACGTGGCCGCCGACCTGTCCCGGGGCACCCGGACGGTCTCCGCGGTGCTCGCTCCGATCGCCGTCTGCTACGCCGTGCTCGCCACCCCGCTGGCGGTGGTGCTGTTCCGCTACGGTGCGTTCAGCGACGAGAACGCCGCCGACACCTCGCTGGTGCTGCTGCTGGCCGCGCTCGCTCTGGTGCCGTTCGCGATCAGCCAGCTCTTCACCTTCGCCTTCTACGCCCTACCGGACACCCGCACCCCGGCGTTGATCAACATTCCGGTCGTGGCGCTGCGGATCGGCGTGCAGATCGTGCTGTTCGCCGCGTTCGCCGCCCACTTCGCAGCGGCCGGGATGATGATCGGCAACGCTGTCTCGTACCTGGCGGCGGCGATCGGCTCCGCCTGGCTGCTCCGTCCGCGGGTCGGCCGGATCGGGCTGGGCCACATCATGCGCACCCTGGGTCGGGTCCTGGTCGCCGCGCTCGGCGCCGCGCTGGTCGGCCTGCTCGTGATCAACCTGCTGCCCGGTGGCGAAACGCCGAGCTGGGCCCAGGCCGTCATCCAACTGGTGATCGGCGGAGCGGTGATCGGCGGGACCTACCTGGGCCTGGCGATGCTGCTGCGGATCAGCGAGATCACCGAGGTGGTCGGCATGGTCCGCCGTCGCCTCGGTCGCTGATCGCCAGCAACCGATCACAACAAGTTGGCACACATACGGAACGTCACTGCGGATCACCAGGCTGGGGATGCGCCTGTGGATAACTCCGCGATTCGCCGGTCAACCACCGCATCGGGCTGTGGATAACCAACCGTACGGCTGAGCGTGGCCGACCGATCGGCGGGAACAGCTCGGTTGTTGGGAGCATCGCACCAGGCCAGCCCCGCCGTCGGTCACTTGCGGTGAAGCCGTAGATTAGCTAGTACATGTGCCAGCAACGTGGCTGACAACGGTCGTAACCGGACGACTTCTCCGACTGCCGGGAACCCGCCAGGTACGGCGGGAAGATGACATGTCGGGGAGACGGGCAACCCGGGTAAGGTCGCTCTCGACGGGTACGGCAGGGACCGACGCTGCGCGTCGAAACCGGTCGGCCGGTTCCTTCAACGGCAGAGCGGGAAGCCACATGCCCAGCAGTGCGGGTCCATCCATCGACACGATCACCGAGGGAGGACGGGTGACCCAGGTCGGCGAGGGTCAGGAGGCGGACGAAAGCGCTCCTCCGGTCATGACCTTCGGTGCTCCCACGGCCGGTGAAGTCCTCGCCGAGCGGTACGAACTGGTTGAGCACATCAACAACGACAGCGCGGGTCGGCTGGTCTGGCGCGGGGTCGACGTCATCCTGCGCCGCCCCGTCGCGGTGGTGCTGCGCTACCCGGGCGGCGACTCCGCCACCGAGATGCTTCAGGCGGCCGTCGCGGCCAGCCGGGTCATCCACCCGAACCTGGTCGGCGTCTACGACGCGATCGACGAGGCCGACCGGGCGTACGTGGTCCGCGAGTGGGTGGACGGGCAGTCCCTGCGGGACCTGACGGCCGACGGCCCACTGGACCCGGCCCGCGCCACCGCGATCGGCAACGCCGTCGCGAGCGCGCTCGCCGCAGTGCACGCCACCGGCATGGTGCACGGCAACGTCCACCCCGGCACCGTCATGATCAGTGACGAGGGCCGCGTCGTCCTGGCGGACGCCCGCACCGACGGTGACGACAGCCAGGAGAACGACATCCGGGCGGTCGGCGGCGTCCTCTACTTCGCCCTGACCGGCTACTGGCCGCACGCGGAGGCACCGCTGCGGGGCGCCACCGCCGGCCACGGCCGTGCCGCCATCCCGGACGCCGTTCGGGACGCCGCCGGTGTCCTCGCCGCACCCCGCCAGGTCCGGGCCGGTGTGCCCGCGTACCTGGACGACCTGACCATGGACCTGCTCGACGCCCAGATCGCCCCGCCGTCCTCCGACGTGCTCGCCGCCGAGCTGGCCCGTCTGGACGTGCCGGCCGAGGAGGAGCACTACCTCGACAACAGCGGGCCGTTGCGGTTCGCCGCCGAGACCGGGGAGGAGCCGTCACCTCTGGCCGCCGCCGGGGGGCGCAAGGTCGCCCTGGGCATCGCCGGTCTGCTGGTGGTCGCCCTGGTCGGCCTCCTGATCGGGATCAGCACCCTGGGCGACGACGGCGACAAGAGCTCGCAGGCCAACCAGCCTCCCGCCCCCACGTCCAGCGCACCGGCCGGCGAGGCCACCCCGGCCGCCAACGAGGTGCGCAAGCTGACGGTGAAGAACGTCCGGATCATCGACCCGGACAGCAAGAACCGCAGCGAGGTCGGCGGGGCCGAGAAGGTCATCGACGGTGACGAGGACAAGGGCTGGGAGACCGAGACGTACCGGGACCGGCCCAACTTCGGCAACCTCAAGAAGGGCATGGGGGTCTGGCTCGACCTCGGCGAGCCGCACAGCGTCAAGTCGGTGCAGGCCGTGCTCTCGGCGTCCGGCGCGTCCGCCCAGCTCATGTCCGGCACGACCAACCCGCCGTCGAACTCGAACGGCGACAAGCAGCTGGTCGCCAACTACACGGACCCCATCGGGCAGCCCTTCGAGGACCACGACGGCACGACCATGGCGTTCAACGGGTTCGACGCCGACAAGAAATACCAGTACCTGCTGTTCTGGATCACCGAACTGCCCCCGTCCGAGGGCGGCTTCAAGCTGGGCGTGCAGGAGATCACGGTCCAGGGGTCGTGAGCCGGACGGCTTCCTCCTGGCACTGCTTCCACAGGACGTGGTGATGGACGGGCACGCCGCAGCTACCGATCTGGAGCTGCTGCGTGCCCACGTCGACGGTGATCCGCACGCCTTCGCCGAGCTGTTCCGCCGGCACCGCGACCGGCTCTGGGCCGTGGCCCTGCGTACCCTCGGGGACCGCGAGGAGGCAGCCGACGCTCTCCAGGACGCGCTGCTGTCCGCGCACCGGGCCGCGGCGCGGTTCCGGGGCGACTCCGCGGTCACGACCTGGCTGCACCGCATCGTGGTGAACGCCTGCCTCGACCGGATCCGTCGCCGGCAGGCGCACCCCACCGTGCCGCTGCCCGACGGCAACCGCGCCGAGGACGGCTCGGGCGCCGGCGGGCCCGAGCCGGCAGCCCCGGCCCCGGACCACGACACCGCGCTGGTGGTCCGCGAGGCGCTCGCCGCGCTGCCCCTCGAACAACGCGCCGCACTGGTGCTGGTGGACGTCCAGGGTTACCCCGTCGCCGAGGTCGCCCGCATCCTCGACGTCGCCGAGGGGACGGTGAAGAGCCGCTGTGCCCGGGGCCGGGCCCGGCTGGCGGTGCTGCTCGGGCACCTCCGCCCCGCCGTGGTCGCCGCACCCTCGCCCCGGCCGGACCTCGCCGGCCTGACCGGTGACGTGCCAACCGTCACTCCGGGGAACCCGGGCCCGGCGGAGGGCGTCGGATCGAGGTCGAGCCGGTACCGGCGGGACGCCAACCAGGAGGACACGTGACGGCCGAGGGGTTCCGGGAGGTCGACGGCGACCTCCTCGCCGACTACCTCGGCGGGGCGTTGGACGGCACCCCGCAGCAGGAGGAAGTCGCCCGACTGGTGTCCACGGACCCGGCCTGGGTCGAGGCGTACGCACGGCTGGCACCCGCGTTGACGGAGGTCCGCGCGAGCCTGGCCCGCTGGGCCGAGCCGGCACCGGAGATGCCGCCGGCGATCGTCGACCGCATCTCCGCCGCGCTGGCGACCGCGGAGCCGACGTCCGGCGAGAGCACAGTGCGCGCCGGGGAGGCCGCAACGCCGGTTGCCGTACCGGTCCAGGGCGGGGCTGGTCGCCGGCTCCCCATCCGTACCACCCGGGCGTCCACCGACCCCGGTCGACGCTGGCGGGAGGCGGTCCGTCACGGCAGGCCGGTGGCCGCCGTCCTGGTCGCCATCGCGGCGGTCACGCTGGGCCTCAACCAGCTGGCAAGGAGCAGCTCGCAGGACACGAGCGGCACCGCCGCCGTGGACCGGCCGGCCAGCGCGCCCGAGGGCGTCGCGGAGGCCGGCCCGGCCCGCACCACCGGGCCGCCACTCCGCAGCGGTACGGACTACTCCCCACAGACCCTCGGCAACGAACAGGGCACCATGCAGAGCGCGCCGAGCTCCAGCCGGGCGACCGGGAACACGTCCGGCACCCAGCCGCAGGTGGACGCCGGTGGGAGTCGACGTCCCATGAGTGACGGGCTGGACCAACTGGCCCGACTCACCGGCGAGGCCGCACTGAAGACCTGTCTGACCACCGTGACGACGGAGCACGGGAACGGCCCGCTGGTGGTCGACGTGCTGGACTACGCCCGGTTCCAGGGCGAGCCGGCACTGGTCATCCGTTTCACCGACGCGACCGGGGCCCGCTGGGCCTGGGTGAGTGGCCCGGAGTGCGGGGTGCCCGGGTCCGGCTCGGACAGCCGGTATTCGTCGCGGGTAGGGTGAATCCACGGTCGATGGCGCGATGACCGCCCACGTGACCTGACCCACCGGATGCCCGGCTCGGGAATCCCCGGTTCGTACGATGACGTTCTGGAAGTCAGCTGTCGGCCCCACCCAGGAGTCGGCAACTCGGATCGGCATCGGTGCTCACGCCGACGTCGAACACACACAACTCGGGAGACGGCAGTGGACGAGGTCCGCAACCTGATCATCATCGGCTCCGGGCCGGCTGGCTACACGGCGGCGGTCTACGCCTCGCGCGCCAACCTGAAGCCGCTGATCATTGAGGGCGTGCAGTCCGGTGGTGCGTTGATGACCACGACCGAGGTGGAAAACTTCCCCGGCTTCGCCGACGGCATCCTCGGCCCCGAGCTGATGGACAACATGCGTAAGCAGGCCGAGCGGTTCGGCGCCGAGTTCCTCACCGACGACGTGACCCGGGTCGAGCTGGTGGACACCGGCGACGTCGGCTCCGGCGCGCTGAGCACCGTCTGGGTCGGCGAGACCGCCTACCGGGCCAAGTCCGTCATCCTCTCCACCGGATCGGCCTGGCGTCCGCTGGGCGTGCCCGGTGAGCAGGAATACCTGGGTCACGGTGTCTCCGCGTGCGCCACCTGTGACGGCTTCTTCTTCCGTAACCAGCACATCGTGGTCGTCGGCGGCGGTGACTCGGCGATGGAGGAGGCCACGTTCCTCACCCGCTTCGCCGAGTCGGTCACCATCATCCACCGCCGCGACTCGTTCCGGGCCAGCAAGATCATGGCTGATCGGGCGCTGAGCAACGAGAAGATCAAGGTCGAGTGGAACAGCACCGTCGAGGAGATCCTCGGCGACGACGGCAAGGTCACCGGCGTACGGGTCCGCAACGTGCACACCGGTGAGACCAGGGTGATGGACGTGACCGGCGTCTTCGTCGCCATCGGTCACGACCCGCGCAGTGAGCTGTTCCGCGACCAGGTCGACCTGGACGACGAGGGCTACGTCAAGGTCCACGCCCCCAGCACCCGCACCAACGTGCCCGGTGTCTTCGCCGCCGGCGACGTGGTCGACCACACCTACCGTCAGGCGATCACCGCGGCCGGCACCGGCTGTGCCGCCGCGCTCGACGCCGAACGGTTCATCGCGACGCTCGGCTGAAACAAGGAACAGATCCCGGAGGAGGGGCATAGTGGGAAATACCAAGGCGGTCACGGACAAGAGTTTCGTCGCCGACGTGCTGCAGGCCGACAAGCCGGTTCTGGTGGACTTCTGGGCCGAGTGGTGCGGCCCCTGCCGCAAGGTGTCGCCGCTGCTCGAGGAGATCGCGGGCGAGATGGGTGACCAGGTCACCATCGTCAAGCTCAACATCGACGAGAACCCGGAGACCGCACGGGCCTACCGCGTGATGTCGGTTCCGACGCTGACCGTCTTCAAGAACGGTCAGCCGGTGCAGTCGATCGCCGGCGCCAAGCCGAAGGGCGAGCTGGTTCGGCTCATCCAGTCGGCGCTCTGACCAGTAGGACACCGACCGAACCCCGTACCCGCCCGCCGGGTGCGGGGTTCGTCGTTCCCCTGGGCTGTTTTTCCTGGCCCGCCACCTCGCCGCCCCGGAGCGCATAGCCTCAAGCCGGGGCCGCCCGGCCAGCCAGCGTCGTGCAGAGGGGGTCGTGCGTGCGTCCGATCCGACCCGGTGACCGAGGACCCGCGGTCACGGAGATCCGTACCATCCTTCTCAGCCTCGAACTTCTCCCCGTCGCCGGGACGCACGCCGACGAGTTCGACCTCGACACCGAGCGGGCGGTCCGCGCGTTCCAACAGTCCCGTGGGCTCAGCGTGGACGGCCGGGTCGGTGCGGAGACCTGGCGTGCCCTGGACGCCGCCCGCTGGCGGCTCGGCGCCCGCACCCTCTACCACGCCGTCCCCGAGCCGCTCACCGGCGAGGACGTCCGGTCGCTCCAGGAACGGCTGCTGGAAATGGGGTACGACGTGGGCCGGGCCGACTCCATCTACGGCATCCGGACGGCCCGGGCGGTAGCGCAGTTCCAGCGCGAGGTCGGGCTCACCCCCGACGGATCCTGCGGCCCGCACACCATGAACGCGTTGCGCCGGATCGGCCGCAAGGTCGTCGGTGGCCGCCCGCAGTGGCTCCGCGAATCCGACGCCATCCGGCAGTCCGGGCCGGCGCTGGTCGGCAAGACAGTGGTCATCGACCCCGGGCACGGGGGCACCGACCCCGGGATGGTGGTACCCGACGGGTCGCTGCGCTGGACGGAGGCGGACCTGGTGCACGACCTGGCCAGCCGGCTGGAGGGGCGACTCGCCGCGTCCGGGGTGCGGGTGCAGCTCACCAGAGGGCCGTCGCCCGACAGGTGCCTGCCGGACACGGACCGGGCTCTGCTGGCCAACTCGCTCGGCGCCGACGTGTTCATCTCGCTGCACCTGGACGGCCACGCCAACCCGGACGCGGAGGGTGTCGCCACCTACCACTACGGCACCGACAACGGGGTGACCTCGGCAACCGGTGAACGTCTCGCCGGGCTCGTACAGCGGGAGATCGTCGCGCGGACCGGACTGCGGGACTGCCGGACCCACGCCAAGACCTGGGAGCTGCTGCGACTGACCCGGATGCCCGCCGTGCGGGTCGAGGTCGGGTACCTCACCTCACCCACGGACCGCGCCCAACTGGTCGACCCCCGGTTCCGGGACCGTGTGGTGGAGGCGATCGTTGCCGCGGTGCAGCGGATGTACTACCCGATCGAACGGGACGTCCCGACCGGCTCGCTCGACGTCAGCGAACTGCGGGCCGTCGTGGCCGCCGGCACGGTGGTCGACTGATCGTCGGGCACCCGTGGCGCCGACCGTCAGCCGTTGGTGGAACGGGTCGCCGGGGCGGGACGAACCGGCCGGAGCAGAGTTTCCGGGCTCATCGACCCGAGCAACTTCTCCAGCGCGTACTCGACATCCGACTTCCAGCTCAGCGCGGTGCGCAACTCAAGACGCAACCGGGGGAAACGCGGATGCGGACGGACGGTCTTGAACCCCACCGAGAGGAAGAAGTCGACGGGCGCCACGCAGCCACCCGACGGATCGTCGGCGTCGCCGAACTTCGCGTCACCGAACGCCTCGATGGCCTTGATCCCCCGCTTGGTGAGATCCCGGGCGACGCCCTGCACCAGCATCCGACCAAGGCCGCCCCCGGCGAAGGCGGCGACCACGTTGGCGGTCATCAACAGTGCCGCGTCGGCCGAGACCGGTGAGGTCGGAAAGGCCATCGAGCGGGGCACGTAGGCGGGCGGGGCGTACATGACGAAGCCCGCCGGCATGCCGTCGACGTACGCGAGCTTGCCGCAGGAACCCCACTCCAACAGCGTCTGGGAGACCCACGCCTCCTTCTCCAGGCCCGGATCACCCGCAGCGCAGGCCCGGTCCGCGGAGACCGGATCGAGCTCCCAGTAGACGCACTGCCGGCACGGGCTGGGAAGGTCCTCAAGCGTGTCGAGGGTCAGGCTGACCAGACGTCGCGACATATGGCGCATCCCCACAATAGGCTCGGTGGTGAGACCGGCATGGAACGACAGCGCCGCCTTCCTGCCCCCGACGAGCGATCGTACGCCGCCGATCGGCGATGCGGGAGGGGACGCGCAGATGCCCACCACACCGGGGGACGTCCAGCGCACGGTCCGCCATGTGGTCGATCCGTCTCGGCACCCAGGCAGCGGGGCTCCGGCGGACTAGGATCGACAATCGGCGCCCCGCCGCCATGGTCACCGGCGTGTGGGGTACCCGGGGCGGGAGCCACCCGAGCAGCGATCGAGGTGAGGTCATGACCGGCACGACACTCGACGACTACACCGACCGGTACGCCCGGCGGGTACGCGGGATGACCGCCTCGGAGATCCGAGCACTGTTCGCGGTCGCCAGCCGCCCGGAGGTCGTCTCGCTCGCCGGTGGGGCTCCGTACATCGCCGCACTGCCGCTGGACGCGGTCGGTGAGATGCTCGGCCGGCTCGGCTCCGAACACGGCGTGAGCACTCTCCAGTACGGCATCGGTCAGGGCACCCTCGAGCTGCGCGAGCGGATCTGCGAGGTCATGGCGCTCTCCGGGATCGACGCGGCCTGCGGTGCCTCCCCGGAGGACGTCGTGGTCACCGTTGGCGGGCAGCAGGCCCTGGACCTGGTCGCACGGCTCTTCCTCGACCCGGGTGACGTGGTGCTCGCCGAGGGGCCGACGTACGTCGGTGCGCTCGGAGTGTTCCAGGCCGCCCAGGCGCAGGTCGTGCACGTACCGATGGACGAGGACGGGCTCATCCCCGAGGCGCTGGAGGCGGCCATCGCCGACCTGGCGCGCGCCGGCCGCCGGGTGAAGTTCCTGTACACGATCCCCACCTACCAGAACCCGGCCGGCGTGACGCTCAGCGAGGAGCGCCGGGAACGGGTGCTCGACATCTGCGAGCGCGCCGGCCTGCTCGTCGTCGAGGACGACCCGTACGGTCAGCTGGGTTTCGAGGGTGAGGCCCCGGCACCGTTGCGGGCCCGCCGCCGGGAGGGCGTGTTCTACCTCAGCACCTTCTCCAAGACCTTCGCCCCCGGGCTGCGGGTCGGTTGGATCCTCGCGCCGCACGCGGTCCGCGACAAGCTGGTCATCGCCAGCGAGGCGCAGATCCTCTGCCCGAGTGGTTATGCCCAGGCCGCCGTCGCCACCTACCTCGGCACGATGCCGTGGCGGCAACAACTCAAGGTCTACCGCGAGGTCTACCGCGAACGCCGGGACGCCCTGCTCGACGCGATGACCGACCTGATGCCCGAGGGCACCAGCTGGACCACCCCGACCGGTGGTCTCTTCGTGTGGGCCACCCTGCCCGACGGGCTCGACTCCAAGGCCATGATGCCGCGCGCGATCGCCGCCCGGGTCGCCTACGTGCCCGGCACCGGTTTCTACGCCGACGGCACCGGCACCGGCGCGATGCGCCTCAACTTCAGCTTCCCGCCGCCGGAGCGGATCCGCGAAGGCGTCCGCCGGCTGGCCGGCGTCATGGAGCAGGAGATCGCGATGCGCCGGGTCTTCGGTGCCGTGGGTGGTGCCGCCGGCCGACGCGGCCGGGCCGGCTCCGACGTGCCAGGGCCCGACTTGGCATGATGCCGGCATGGGTACGACCGCCGTTGAGCGCCTCCTCGTGACCGATTCCGCAGCCCCGCCCGACCTGCGCGTGGTGGTGCTCGCGGGTGGGCTCTCCTATGAGCGGGACGTGTCACTACGCTCCGGCCGCCGGGTCCTCGACGCGCTACGTGCCGTCGGTGTGGAAGCCGAGATGCGGGACGCCGACGTCGCGCTGCTACCAGCGCTCGCCGCGGACCCGCCGGACGCCGTCGTGATCGCACTGCACGGTGCCACCGGTGAGGACGGCTCGCTGCGGGGAGTCCTGGACCTCTGCGACATCCCGTACGTCGGCTGTGACGCCCGAGCCTCCCGACTCGCCTGGGACAAACCCTCCGCCAAGGCGGTGCTCCGCGAAGCCGGCATCCCCACCCCGGACTGGGTGGCACTCCCACACGACCGCTTCTCCGAACTCGGCGCGGTCGCCGTACTGGACCGGATCGTCGACCGGCTGGGCCTCCCTCTCATGGTGAAGCCGGCGCAGGGCGGCTCCGGGCTCGGAGGCGCGGTGGTCAGGGACGCCGCGGCGCTGCCCGCCGCAATGGTCGGCTGCTTCGCGTACGACTCCACAGCGCTGGTGGAGCGGTACGTAGCCGGCATGGACGTCGCGGTCTCCGTGGTCGACCTCGGTGACGGTCCGCAGGCGCTGCCGCCGGTGGAGATCGTGCCGCGCAACGGTGTCTACGACTACGCGGCCCGTTACACGGCCGGCCGCACCACCTGGCACGCTCCGGCACGGCTGGACCCGGAGGTGGCCGCCACGGTCTCCGACGTGGCTCTCGCCGCACACACCGCACTCGGCCTGCGGGACCTCTCCCGCGTCGACGTGATCGTGGACGCGTCCGGCCAGCCACACGTCCTGGAGGTCAACGTCTCGCCGGGCATGACCGAGACCTCACTGCTGCCGCTCGCCGTGCAGGCGGCGGGGCTGGACTTCGGGCGCCTCCTCGGCACACTGGTGAGTCGCGCAGCGGCACGCCTCGCCGCGTCCTGACCTACTCAGCAACGTCCTACGTCCTGATCTACTCGGGGACGCGGCGTCCTGCTCTGCGCGGTGTCCTGCTCTGCGCGGTGTCCCTGCTCTGCTCGGTGTCCTGCTCTGCGCGGTGTCCTGCTCTGCGCGGCGGAGGGCGGCGTCCGCGTCGGTCGGCGCGACGCGTGTGCCGACCGCCAGGTCCGGGCATGCTCGTGCCGCCGCCGGCCCTGTGGTCGGCTGCGCGCGCCGGGACGAAGGCCTCGTTCGGTTCGTCGAAACGTCGCGGTGCGGGACCTCTAGTGCCGGCGCACCGACCGTCGGCCCCGCGGAACGCGGCGTCCTTGATGCTGCTGTGTTCGCCGCCCGAAGTGGCCCCGTCGGGTGGGGTGGCCCCGTCGGGCAGGGTGGCTCCGTTGGGCGGGGTGGCCCCGTCGGGCAGGGTGGCCCCGTCGGGCGGGGTGGCCGTTGGGCCGGTGCCGTTGGGGGACCTCGTCCTCTGCGTGGGTGATGTCCCCGCTATTGGTGGCCCTTCGTGGCGTCGTCGCTGGCGTCGTCGTCCCGGTCGTCGAGGACCGACCGTGCGTTGGCGGGTGCCGTCACCGTGCCGGCGATCGCCGGCGTCGGCGTACCGGAGGCTTGCTTGCTCGACGTGGCGGTGCCGGGCGTCGACGCGCCGGCGGTGGTGCCGCCCGACGTCTCGTCGGCTGCTGATGCCGGCTCATCGGATCCAGCCGTCGAATCGCTGTGTGGTGCGGCGGAGCCGGCCGCGACGACCCCGCCGGGTGACACCTCGTCAGGTGTGGACGCGGTATCGCCCTGGGCCGCATCGACGTCGGCAGCGGCATCCGGTGACGGCTCGGGAATCTCCTCTGCTGCCTCGATGACAGAGACAGCGGCTGCCTCGGCGGCAGCGGCATCCGCAGCGGCCGACTGCGCCATAAGGCTGGACGGCGCCTGCCACTGAATGCGGGGTGGTTCGGCGAGCGGGCGGCCACCGAACTCGGCGAGCCAGGCGGCGACGAGCGCCAGGTTCTCCCGCCACTGGGCCTCGGAGATCGGCGGCAGGATCGAATCCCAGAGGGACAGGAAGGTGCCACGCAGCTGAAGGCGGCCGTACGGGCGGGCGAGGAACCACATGTGCAGGTGCGCTGAGCCGTCGCCCCACCGGTTGACGTGCACCCGGGCCACGCCGTCGAGGGATCGGATGGCCCGCTCCAGACGTACGGTCATGACGCCCAGCTCGGCAGCCAACAGGTTCGGCAGGTCACCGAGGTCGAGGTGAGTCCGCGATTCCAGGATGAGGACCATGGGCAGCCCGGTCGGCCGATCCATGGCGCGTACCCGCCACCGCTCCCCGACCCAGATGTAAGCGTCGTCGGGCGCGTTGCAGGCGGTGCATTCCCGGAGACCCTCGCCCTTCCGGGGAGGTTCGACCGGGACCGGATCATCGAGCTGCTTCACGTGGAGGTCGCCCTCGAAGGGGAACGACGGCCACTGGGTGAAGTCCGGCACTGAGGGAGGGGTGTCGTGCACGACGCTGACCCTAACCGAGTCTGGCACCGGTGTCCCTACCTGAATGATCGATCTCGACAGAGCAGATCGGTACCCGTTGCCGACCCGGCGCGCCGGGTCATGGGCCTCTGGTCGACCGGTATCCACAGCCTGCCGAGATCCTGAACACGGGCCGTCATCCACAGGCATGCACCCGCTCCCACGCGCTGTTTCACGTGAAACCGGAGGCGCCTGTGGAAAACCGGTGTGGATAACTTTTCCGCCTGTCGGTCGTTGTCCGCAGACCTCCGAGGAAGGGCTGCCGCGACTGTCCGCCGACACCCTCTTTTCGGTGCTGTGCTGCGCGTCTCTCGTCTTCGCGGTGGTTCCTGGACGCGTACGGCCGTCCTTCAATCGATCATCGGCCAAACGCCCGCCTCAGGGCTGTGAAGGTCTTGCGGACGCAGCCCACAGGCACGTTATCCACAGGGTCGGGATAGCTGTACGCACGCCCGACTCAGCGACGCGCTCGCTGCCGTCGGCCGCTGGCCTACAACAGTCGCCCCGGTCGGGACGGCTCGTGCACAGCAGTCCGCGTCTCGTCGGCGTCCCGGTCAGCGTTGCGGTCGGTGCTAGGTCAAAAGCCGGCGAGGTCTCGCCTTCGGTAGCCCGACTCGCCGCTTTGTCCGCCGTGATCGACACGGGTTCGGCGAAGTCGGGGTGTCCCGGTGCCTCCGATACCCCGACTTCGGCGAACCCGAGTCGATCATGCCTGCGCGGTCGAGAACTCCCCGCCACCGCACGACCCGGGCAGGTGCCGACCGGGCACGCGAACCGAGCGGGCACAGGGACCGAGCGGGCACGCGAACCGAGCGGGCGCGGGGACCGAGCGGGCACAGGGACCGAGCGGGCACAGGGACCGAGCGGGCACACAGACCGTGACTGGCCGGGAAGCGAGTCAGGGCCAGGGGTGGCCATGCGAAAGTCGCCATGGGACCAAGGTCACGTCCGCGCTGGTGGTGTAAGAGACGGCCATCGCGGGATCCGGTTTTGATGTTAGGCGGCGATCGGGCTGGGATCGGCGTGGTCGGTGTCGTGTTGGTCCGGCTCGACGATGACGAGGCGGGCTTTGGCGAGAAGTTCCAAGCCCATGTAGCGGCGTCCTTCGGTCCATTCGTCGGTCTGCTCGGCGAGGACGGCGCCGACGAGGCGGATGATCGCCGCCCGGTTCGGGAAGATCCCGACGACGTCGGTGCGCCGGCGGATCTCCTTGTTCAGCCGTTCCTGCGGATTGTTCGACCAGATTTGGCGCCAGATCTCACGCGGGAAGCCGGTGAACGCGAGCAGGTCGTCGCGGGCGGCGTCGAGGTGCTCGGCTGCGGCCGGGAACTTCGCCTCGATCGTGGCGACGACCCGGTCGAACTGGGCTCGGACAGCGTCGGCGTCGGGCTGGTCGAAGATCGTCCGGACAAGGGTGGCGATCCATGGCTGGGCCGACTTCGGAACCTTCGTGAGCAGGTTGCGCAGGTAGTGGGTGCGGCAGCGTTGCCAGGCGGCGCCGGGCAGGGCGGCGCCGATCGCGCCAACAACACCGCGGTGGGCATCGGAGATGACCAGCTGAACGCCGGACAGGCCGCGGGCGGTCAACGACCGTAGGAACGCCAACCAGCCGGCGCCGTCCTCATCCGAGGCGACATCCACGCCGAGGACTTCGCGTTGACCGTCGGCGTTGACCCCGACCGCGACCAGCGCGTGGACGTTGACCGTCCGCCCATGCTCGCGGACCTTCATCGTCAACGCGTCCATCCACACGAACGGGTAATGCGCGGCGTCCAGCGGCCGGTTACGAAACGCCTCGACCTGGGCGTCCAGGTGCGTGGCCATCTCCGACACCTGCGACTTCGACAACTGCTTGACGCCGAGTTGCTCCACCAGCTTCTCCACCCGGCGGGTCGACACCCCGAGCAGGTAACTCGTGGCCACCACGGAGACCAACGCCTGTTCGGCCCGACGGCGGTGCGTCAGCAACCAGTCCGGAAAGTAACTGCCCTGCCGCAGCTTCGGGATGGCCAGGTCGATCGTGCCGGCCCTGGTGTCCCACTCTCTCGGCCGATAACCGTTGCGGGAGTTGACCCGCTCGTCGCTGCGCTGCCCATAGCCGGCGCCACAGATCGCGTCCGCTTCCGCGGACATCACCGCCTGCACGAACGTCTTGATCATCGCCTGCAACACGTCCGGCGACGCGCCCTCGATCTGCTCGCGCAGCAGGTCAACAGGGTTCACACTCTCAGATGCGGCCATCGCGTTCTCTCTTCCTTCTCTGACTTGGTCGTCTTGAAGGATCGACGCGATGGCCGTCTCTCATCTACGCAACACGCCCATCACGGGCAAGTCGTACACCACTTCCCTGGACGCAACCTGGACCAACCCGGCTGACGGCCGGATCGCGCATCGGGACCGAGATGCGCGCCGAACGCCTCAGTCACCCAGAACCACCCCCACCGGCCCTGCGGGCCGCAGCGGGCCGCTCAGCGGTGCGCAGAACGCCCCAAGCGCGTCCGCTGGGAACGCGCATCGCCTGCGCCCCCTCGACAGTCATCGTTTCACGTGAAACAGCGCATTCGACGGCGTCGGGCTGCTCACGATCGGTCGGGCTACTCACGATCGACCGTCCATCGAGCGCCCCCATTCAGTCGCAGCAACGACAGCCGGAGAATCGCGCGAGTCAGAACCGTCGCCCGGCGCTCTCCGTCGGGAGGCGAAGGCGGTTCGGCTCAGCCTCGCTCGCTGCCAGCCGCAGCGCCTCCGACGACCGGTGCCCTCCGGCCGGGCCTGCGTCTGGCCGATCCACGGCGCATTCAGATCAAGTTGGGTTACGTCGGGCAGTCAGACACAAACGCGCCCTCGACGCGGGGCCCACGGGAGACCTAGCAGACGCGCCGCCCGCCACCCGCCACCCGCCAGCTGCCAGCTGCCAGCCGCCATTCACCACCCGCCACCCGCCACCCGCCAGCCGCCATTCACCGCCCGCCGTCCGCCTTCCGCCGGGCCACCAGCCGAGAACGACGGGGCCGTTTCACGTGGAACGGCGAGGGAATGCGGAACGGCCGCGCACCCCGATGGGAAACGCGGCCGCCGTTGGGGGCGAGGAGTCAGCCCTCGCCCCCCTCCTCCTGGACGCCAATGATCCCGACGATCCGCTCTAGGTCGTCCACCGTCGCGAACTCGATCGTGATCTTGCCCTTGCTCCGACCGATGTCCACCTTCACCCGGGTGTCGAAGCGGTCGGAGAGTCGGTCGGCCAGATCGTTCAGGGCCGGCGCGTGTGCCTTCGGTCGGCGCTTCGCGGCTTGGCTCTTGGCGGACCCGTCGTTCAGCGTCAGCGCCACGATCTCCTCGGTCGCCCGGACCGACAGGCCCTCGGCCACGATGCGCAACGCCAACTGTTCCTGCGCCCCAGCCTCGTCCAGGCTCAGCAGTGCACGGGCATGCCCGGCCGACAGAACCCCCGCTGCCACCCGGCGCTGCACCTGGGCCGGCAGGTTGAGCAGCCGGATCGTGTTCGAGATCTGTGGGCGACTCCGGCCGATCCGGCGGGCCAACTCCTCGTGGGTGGCCCCGAATTCCTCCAACAGTTGCTGGTAGGCGGCGGCCTCTTCGAGAGGGTTGAGGTTGGCCCGGTGGATGTTCTCCAGCAGCGCGTCGCGGAGCATGGCGTCGTCACGGGTGTCCCGGACGATCGCCGGAATGTTCTCCCGTCCCACCGCCTGGGCGGCACGCCAGCGCCGCTCACCCATGACGAGTTCGTACTTCTCGTCGTCGAGCTGGCGGACGACGATGGGCTGAAGGAAGCCGACCTCCTGGATCGAGGTCTTGAGCTCTTCCAGTGCCTCCTCGTCGAAGACCTGACGGGGCTGCTTCGGGTTGGGCAGGATCGCGTCGACCGGGATCTCGGCGAAGCGTGCTCCCGGTACCGGACTGAGAGTGGGCTCCGGTTCGTGGACCGGTGCCCGGACGGTCACCGCAGGAGCGGTGGCTGTGGCAGCTGCCCTCTCCTGCTCGTTGTCCGGTTCAGCGGCCGTCGCGGTGCCGGCGGCATACGGCGCCGGTCCGGTCGGGATCAGTGCCCCGAGGCCCCTACCCAGACCGCCCCGAGGACGGTTTTTCATGCGACGCCTCCCAGCGACTCGTCCGCACTACGCATTCCGGCCCACCGGCTCCTTGACGCCTCGCTCGGCGATCTCCTGGGCGGCCTCGAAGTAGCTCGTTGCTCCCCGCGAACCGGGATCGTAGGTCATCACCGACTGGCCGTAGCTCGGCGCCTCGGAGACCCGGACATTACGGGGGATGACCGCCTGGAGGACCTTGTCACCAAAGTGGTTCCGGACGTCCTGCTCGACGGCGTCGGCCAGCCGCGTGCGGCGGTCGTACATGGTCAGCAGGATCGTGGAGACGTCGAGCTTCGGGTTGAGGTGCTGGCGTACCAGGTTGATGTTGTTGATCAGCTGGTTGAGCCCTTCCAGCGCGTAGTACTCGCACTGGATCGGAATCAGCACCTCCTGCGCGGCCACCAGGGCGTTGACCGTGAGCAGGCCGAGCGAGGGTGGGCAGTCGATGAAGACGTAGTCGAACTGACCGGGGTACGCGGCGATGGCCCGGTCCAGCCGCGACTCACGCGCCACCACCGAGACCAGCTCGATCTCCGCACCGGCCAGGTCGATGGTCGCGGGTACGCACCACAGGTTGGGAATGCCCTCCACCGCCTGCGCCACCTCCACCAACGGAACGCTGTTGATCAGGCAGTCGTAGACGTCCGGGATGCCGGTGTGGTGTGGGACGTTGAGCCCGGTCGAGGCGTTGCCCTGCGGATCAAGGTCCACCACGAGCACCCGGTTGCCGTGCAGGGCGAGCGCCACCGCAAGGTTGACGGTGGTGGTGGTCTTACCCACGCCGCCCTTCTGGTTGGCGACGCACATGACCCGGGTCCGGTCCGGTCGAGGCATGGTCACCTCGCCACTGGGATTCAGGATCTGCACGGCGCGCATCGCCTCCATAGCCAACGGTGGGTCATCCTCTTCGCGCGTCGGGGTTTCACGTGAAACGTACGTGGGGTCAGCGGCCACGGCGGCCAGCGACTCGGTCGAAGCGACCGGCGCTTCGGTGACCATCGACGTGGTGTCCGGAGCAGCCGCTGCGGTGGCCTGGTGCGGAACCGCCGACTCGAACCGAACCGCAGCCGCGCGGTTGCGACGCCCCGAGCTTGACCGCACGTCGGCGGCGTTGACCGGTCGACTCAGACCCTCCGAGGTTCGGCGAACGCTCGCGGGCTCCGGGGTGGTGGAGCTCTCCGGCCCGGGGCGGTGGTCACGTGAAGTCGGCGGATCGCCTTTTGCTGGCCCGGTCGCACCGGGCGACCAGCTCGGGTAGTCGGTTTCACGTGAAACGGGATCGTTGGTCGTCCCGGTCACGTGTGGATCGTCGTACCTGCCGTCGTCATGCACCTGTCATCCCTGCCCGCTTCGGATGGTCGGTCCGCGCCCCGGTCACCTTGGCCACACCGCGCCCGCAACCCCGGAGCGTGCGGCCCTCGGGAGCGGTCGAAAACCCACGACGTCCACCGACCGCTCCACACTATCGACGCGCGGTCAGCCTACGGCGGACGGGCGCGGCCGGTCCACGTCGGGTTCTCATCTCCTCGTCCATCCGTACCGGTACAACGAGGCAACCCACCGGCCGGAAGCCCGATGGCGCGAAGTGTCAGCGTCGGCGGGAGCGACCGCCCCTGTCACGCTTGCTCGCCGCCGGACGAGGGCCGACCATCCGCTCGCGCACGATCTCCACGACGGTGGTGGGTGGATCGATCACGTCGACGCCGCAGAGGTGCACGGTCGACTCGCCACCACCCAACCGCGTTACCACCTCGGCGTGCTGTTCAATCTCGGCAGCGGCAGACGACCCCTTCAGTGCCAGCAGACGGCCGCCCCGCACAGCGAGGGGAAGGCTCCAGGCCGCCAGCCGATCGAGGGGGGCGACGGCGCGGGCGGTCACCACGTCCCCGCTGATCGGGTCCCGGCCGCTCGACCCTGTCGCCGCTTCGTCGGCCCGCCCCCGGAACACACGCACCGACTTCGCCAGGCCGAGTTGCTCGACGACCTCGATCAGGAAGGACGTGCGTCGGGCGAGCGGCTCGATCAGGGTGACGGTGAGGTCGGGCCGCGCGATGGCGAGCACCAGCCCGGGAAGGCCGGCGCCGGATCCGACGTCGAGCACCGTCGCGCCGGACCGAATGCGCTCGGCGACCGCGGCGCAGTTGAGCAGGTGACGCTCCCAGATGCGGGGCGCCTCCCGGGGACCGATCAGACCACGGACGACCCCGTCGGTGACCAGCAGTTCGGCGTACGCGGCAGCCAGGTCGAGACGGTCACCGAAGAGGGTGAGCGCGGCTGGCGCCAATTCGGGCGGCAGGGCCGCGTCCTCCGGTGAAGGCGCGGTGCCGGATCCAGCAGAGTCGGCGTCCGGAGTGGACGGTCGGACAGGCGACGGCCCGGGCGGCGTACCGCCCGGGCCGGACACGGCGTCGGCCGTGTTGTCGTCGTGGGTCACCCGGTCAGTCCGCCGGCCGTACGACGATGCGCCGGTTCGGCTCCACACCCTCGGACTCGCTGACCACACCGGACATGGCGTTGACCACGTCGTGCACGCACTTACGCTCGAACGCGGACATCGCCTCCAGGCGCACCGGCTCGCCGTACTCCTTGACCTTCTCGACGGCGTTCTTGGCGACGGCGGCGAGTTCCTTGCGGCGGTTCGCCCGGTAGCCGCCGACGTCGAGCAGCAGACGGCTCGGCGTGCCGGTCTGCCGGAAGACGGCGAGGCGGGTCAACTCCTGGAGGGCCTCAAGGGTGGCGCCGCGCTGACCGACCAGGTTCTGCAGACGCTCTCCGACCACCTCGACCATGGGACGACCCGCGGCGACCAGCTCATCGATGTCACCGTCGTAGTCGAGGATGTCGAGCAGCCCTTCGACGTAGTCGGCCGCGATCTCGCTCTGCCGGAACAGGTCGCCCTCGCCGACGGCCTTCTTCGACCGGGCGCCGGACGCGGCGGTGTCGGTGTCGTCGTCCGCCTCGGTGTCGTCGGCCTCGGTGTCGTCGCCGTCCACCGCGAGCGTCGCGGTCTCCTCCTCGTCCACTGGCTCCTCGGTGCGGGGGATGCTGGTCTCGGTCACGGTCTCATCTCCGTACTCGCTCGGCCGGACCGTCGGGTCCGACTGGTTTCCCGGGGCCGGCGGGAGGTCGCCGGTGCCCGCGGGCACGTCTGTACGGGCAGTGTCGCCCGTGGCCGCGCAGCGCGCGGTCGGTTCCGTCCGGCGCCGGCCACGCGGCGGCTGCGCGGTGCGGAACGGGCCGCCGTCGGATCACCGGCGGCGGCCCTTCGCAGGTCAGCCCTGCCGCTTGGCGGGGCGACCCTTCTTCGGGTTGTTCGTCGGCTTGGCGCCCGGCTTCGGCCCGGCGACCTTGGGAGCGGCGGCCTTGACCGGCGCCGGCGGAGCCGTCTTGCCCCGACCGAACAGGCCACCGGCCTTGGCGGGTTGCACGGGGTTGCGGCTGGCGGCGGGGGCGGTGGTCTTCTTGGCCGTCACCGGCGGCGGGAACTTCCGCAGCACCCACTGCTGCTGGCCCAGGGTGAAGAGGTTGTTGGTGACCCAGTAGATGATCACGCCGATCGGGAAGATCGCGCCGGAGATCAGCAGCGAGGCGGGGATGCCGTAGAGCATCAGTCGCTGGATCATCCGCTGCTGCGGGTCCTCGGCCCAGCCGGTCTTGAGGATCATCTGACGGCTGGTCAGGTAGGTGGTCGCGATCATGACCAGGACCAGGACACCCGCGATGACCTTGACGGTGGTGCCGTTGGCGCCGAGGCTGGCCAGCTCGTCGGCGGTGGAGCCGAACTTGCCGGCGATGGGGGCGGTGAAGAGCTTCGCCTGCGAGGCGCTCTGGAACTGGTCGGCGGTCCAGCCGTACAGCGTCTTGTTCTGCTTGTCCGGGTCGAGGCGGCGCAGCACGTGGAAGAGGCCGAGGAAGACCGGAATCTGAAGGAACATCGGAAGGCAACCCATCAGCGGGTTGGCCTTCTCCTTCTTGTACAGCTCCATCATTTCTTTCTGGAGCGTCTCCCGGTCACCCTTGTGCTTCTCCTGAAGCTCCTTGACCTTGGGCTGGAGCGCCTGCATGGCCCGCTGCGACTTGATCTGCTTGACGAAGACGGGGAACAGGATCACCCGGACGGTGACCACCAGGAACACGATCGCCAGGATCCAGGCGAAGTTGGTGCCGATCACCGCGCCGACGGGCACCCCGATGGCGTCCCAGGCAGAGTGCCAGGTCAGCAGGATCCACGAAATCGCGTAGTAGATCCAGTCGAGACTCAATTCGGGGCTCCAGTCACATCAGCACGGCGGCGGCCGCCCGGCTCCGGTACCGGGTCATGTCCACCAGGGTGAAAGGGGTGGCAGCGCAACAGCCGCCGGACCGCCAGCAGGGTTCCCCGGAGCGCGCCGTGCCGCACGACCGCCTCCTGGGCGTACGCGCTGCACGACGGGTAGAACCGACAGCGGGCCGGCAGTGCCGGACTTATCCACCGACGGTACGCGATGATGGGCGCGATCAGCACCTTGGCACCGGTTGTCGACGGGTGTGCGCCGGTCTGCCCGATGTCGCTCATCGAGGCCGCCGCTCGCGGGGTGACCGGGCGACCGCGAGGGCGGCGTCCAGGTCCGTGGCGAGCCGAGAATAGGACGCCTGCGCCGCTGCGGGGAGCGCCCGGACGACCAGGGTGCTGCCGGGCGGCAGGTCGATCAACCGTTCGCGGACCAGCGCGCGCAGTCGACGCCGCACCCGGTTACGGGTCACCGCGTTGCCGACGGCCTTGGACACGACGAAGCCGGCACGGGACGGCACGGAGAGCTGCTCCGCACTGTTGTCCCGCACCGGCTCCGGCGAGGTAGGTGTGCTGGGGTCGGCGGTCACCGGCATGGTCAGGTGGACCACGACGGCGCCACGCCCGGCGCGCCGGCCACCACGAACCGCTGCGGCGAAGTCAGTGCTGCGCCGCAGTCGCTGTGCGGCGGCCAGCACGACTGCCCACGTCCCCTGGACCGGCCCGGTCGGCTCAGGCCGACAGGGTGGTGCGACCCTTGGCGCGACGGCTCGAGAGGATGGCACGGCCGGCACGGGTGCGCATGCGCAGCCGGAAGCCGTGGGTCTTCGCGCGCCGGCGGTTGTTCGGCTGGTAGGTGCGCTTGCTCACGTCAGGCTCTCCGTTTTCGTACGCGCCCCGTACGACGGAATCGCCGGGGTCGTGTGGTGGTCCAGGCCACCTCGACGGTGGCCCACGATCGGTGCTGTCCGGCGGAGCGGGACCTCGGCGGTGCGGGGATGCGACCGTGGACAGCAAGCACCCATCACCCTAGCAGAGGGCGAGAAAGCAGCCGTTCCAGCCTACGCAGGGGGGCAATGACCGTCAAACACCTCGGGCGGGGGTTTAGGGGACGCGCCCGAGGCCGAAGGGTGGTTTTCGCTGATGCCGAGAAGGCCCCCGCCGCGTCGCCGGTTGATGGCGCAGGGACAACGCTGTTACCGTGCCCGATTGCGGTGAGCGTCGAAAGCTCCGGTCGTCGCACAGGCAAGACCGGACCAGGTAGTGAATCGTTCGGCACGGTGAACCCGCTTCAGCGCCCGTTCAGGCAGGGGCAGGTCCCATCCGCGTCCGGCGGAGGCCACAATCGGTCGGTACACAGGCTGTGGATAACTTGTGGATGACCACCGGTCGACCGTCAGGTGGGTGTTGTTCCACCCGCGAACGCGGCGGGCCCGGGACGGCCGGCTGGCAGACAGCGGCGGCCGGGAGCAGAGGCGAGGGGGTGGCACGACGGTGGCCGGTACGACCGACCTTGCCGCAGTGTGGTTAGCGGCGACCGACGAGCTCGCCGACGAGATCATCTCCGCCCAGCAGCGTGCCTACCTCCGGCTGACCCGGCTGCGGGCGATAGTCGAGGACACCGCTCTTCTCTCCGTCCCGGACGCCTTCACCCGCGACGTGATCGAGTCTCGGCTCCGTCCGGCGATCACCGAGGCCCTCACCCGCCGGCTGGGTCGGCCGATCCAGGTGGCGGTCACCGTCCGGGTCGCCGAGGACGCCGCCGGCCGACCGGCTGGCACCGTCTACCGCAGTGCTCCGGAGACCGGGCCGTTCGACGAGGGTCCGGCTGCCGACCCCTTCGACGACCAGGGCGCTCGCCCGTCCGCCGACCCGATGATCCCCGAGCAGGCCCACGCGAGTCACGCGCCCGGGCCGACCGCGCCACCCGCACCCGCGGGTCCGCCCCTCGCGCCGGCCGTCGACGCGCACCGCCCGGGGCTGATCCCCGCCAGCAGAGACGGGCAGGAGGCGTTGTTCAGCACCGCCTTCGCGGAGCCGATGCGTACCCCCCGGCCCGGGCCCGACCGCCGTGGCTACGACGAGCAGGCCGCCCGCCTGGACCCGCCGGGCCCGGACACCCGGCCCTACGAGCCCCGCTACCGGGAGGAACCGGCGTCTCCCCGCGACCAGCACGTGATCCGGGCGCTTCCCCGGGACACCGGCACGGACAGCGGCCCGGGCCGTAGTGGCGTCGACCACCGCACTGGTGGTCGCGACGACCGCCGGCTGCCGGGTGCGGACACCGGTGGTAACCGGCTCAACCCGAAGTACATGTTCGAGACGTTCGTCATCGGATCGTCCAACCGTTTCGCGCACGCGGCGAGCGTGGCCGTGGCGGAGTCACCGGCGAAGGCGTACAACCCGCTCTTCATCTACGGGCACTCCGGTCTGGGTAAGACGCACCTGCTGCACGCCATCGGGCACTACGCCACGACCCTCGGCAACGCCCGCTCGGTCCGGTACGTCTCGACCGAGGAATTCACCAACGACTTCATCAACTCGCTCCGGGACGACAAGACCAGCGCGTTCCAGCGGCGCTACCGCGACGTCGACATCCTCCTGATCGATGACATCCAGTTCCTGGAGAACCGCGAGCGCACCCAGGAGGAGTTCTTCCACACCTTCAACACCCTGCACAACGCCAACAAGCAGATCGTGATCACCTCCGACCGGTCGCCGCGCCAGCTCGCCACCCTGGAGGACCGGATGCGAACCCGGTTCGAGTGGGGCCTGCTGGCCGACATCCAGCCGCCGGACCTGGAGACCCGGATCGCGATCCTGCAGAAGAAGGCGGCGCAGGAGCGGATGTACGCCCCGCCGGACGTGTTGGAGTTCATCGCCTCCCGGGTGTCGAACTCGATCCGGGAACTGGAGGGGGCGTTGATCCGGGTGACGGCGTTCGCCAGCCTGACCCGGTCGACAGTCGAGCTGTCCCTGGCCGAGGAGGTGCTCCGGGACTTCATGCCCGACGGCGCCGGGCCGGAGATCAACGCCGACCAGATCATGGCGTCGACGGCTGACTACTTCGGTGTGAGTCTGGAGGACCTCCGGGGCCAGTCCCGGTCCCGCGTGCTCGTCAACGCACGGCAGGTGGCCATGTACCTGTGTCGGGAGTTGACCGAGCTGTCGTTGCCCCGGATCGGGCAGGCCTTCGGCGGTCGGGACCACACCACCGTGATGCACGCCGACCGGAAGATCCGGCAGCAGATGGCGGAGCGCCGCTCGCTCTACAACCAGATCGCCGAGCTGACCAACCGGATCAAGCAGAACAGCTGAGGCGTACGCCAGCCGTCGGGACGGCGCACCACCCGGGACACGCCCGGCCGGAGATCCGGCCGGGCGTACTTTTTTCGGTTCCCGAGTGGACTCTCGACATGGTGTAGGCCACAGGATCGAGGCCGTGACCGCTTCGCCGTCCACTCGTTGTCCACAGCTCGCTGTCCACCGTCGGTGGATAACTACGGTCCGTTCGTCGACGGTTACCCACAGGCTGTGGAGAAACCCTGTGTACGAGGCTGTGGACGCCTGGGGACAACCGACACGTTATCCACCGATGACCGTCGACCTGTGTACGAGCTGTTGAAGGTTCTGGGGATGACGGCAATGGTGATCTTCGTCGTCGTCCACAGGGTTGGGGAGAAAGTCGGTGGATTACCGGTGGACAACCGGTGGACGACGGTGGACAACCGGTGGACGAGAGCGGGCTGTGGACACACGAGCAGGTTGTACCCCCGGTTCTCCACAGCTAAATCACCGGTGGATAACCTGTCTGAGCTGCGCAGACCTGGCTTTTCCACAGTTTGCACAGGTGCGATGAAGACGATGAGTTATCTCTTCTAAGAGAACAAAAACCAATCATCACCGTTGGGCTTTCTGTGGATCGGGCCGAACGCTGCCGGATCAACCGGTCAGCATCGACACGATCAGTGGGGTCGGGCGCACAGCCGATACCCCCGCGCCCTAAGGTGCGATGGGTACCCGCACGGTCGGGCGGGACGGTAGGCAGCGGTCGGCATGAGAGAGTTGTCGCTGACGTCGACGCGGAGGCATTGATGAAGTTCCGAGTGGAGCGCGACGCGCTCGCCGAGGCTGTGGCGTGGACCGCGAAGAGCCTGCCCAACCGGCCGTCCGTACCGGTGCTCGCCGGGGTGATGCTCCGGGTCACCGACGGCAACCTGCGGGTTTCCGGCTTCGACTACGAGGTTTCCAGCCAGGTGACCGTCGAGGTGCAGGGGGACGCCGACGGCGCCGCCCTGGTCTCCGGCCGCCTGCTCGCCGAGATCACCAAGGCGTTGCCGGCCAAGCCGGTGGACATCGCCGCGGTCGGCGCGCACCTCGAGTTGGTCTGCGGCAGCGCCCGGTTCACCCTTCCCACCATGCCGGTGGAGGACTACCCGGCACTGCCCGAGATGCCGCAGAGCGCCGGCACCGTCGACGCCGCCGCGTTCGCCACGGCGGTCTCCCAGGTGGCCATCGCGGCCGGCCGGGACGAGACCCTTCCGATGATGACCGGCGTCCGCGTCGAGCTCTCCGGCAGCACGCTCTCGATGCTCGCCACCGACCGCTACCGGTTGGCCCTGCGTGAGATCCAGTGGCGGCCGGACGACCCCGACGTGAGCATCAACGCCCTGGTGCCGGCCCGCACCCTGAACGACACCGCCAAGGCCCTCGGCCCGCTGGGTGGCGAGGTCACTCTCGCCCTGGCCCAGGGCGCCGCGGGCGAGGGCATGGTCGGCCTGGCGGGTGGCACCCGACGCACCACCAGCCGCCTGCTCGACGGTGCCAACTACCCGCCGGTCCGGTCGCTCTTCCCCGCCACCCACAACGCCGAGGCCCGGGTGCCGGTCAGCACCCTGATCGAGGTCGTCAAGCGGGTCGCGCTGGTTGCCGAGCGCACCACTCCGGTGCTGCTGAGCTTCAGCGCCGACGGCCTGGTGGTGGAGGCCGGTGGTTCCGAGGAGGCCCGCGCCAGCGAGGCGATGGAGGCCACCTTCACCGGTGACGCGCTGACCATCGGGTTCAACCCGCAGTACCTCATCGACGGCCTGGCAAACCTGGGATCCCAGACGGCCGTCCTGTCGTTCGTCGACGCCTTCAAGCCCGCCGTGATCTCCCCCGCCGGCGAGGATGGCGACGTCATTCCCGGGTACCGGTACCTCATCATGCCGATCCGCGTCTCTCGCTGATCGCGCCCAGCAACAAAAGATCCACGGAGGTACACCAGATGCAGCTCGGCCTAGTAGGACTCGGCCGTATGGGCGGCAACATGCGGGAGAGGTTGCGCGCCGCCGGTCACGAAGTCGTCGGATTCGACCACAACGCGCAGATCAGTGACGTCGCATCCATCGCGGGCCTGGCAGAGAAGCTCGAGTCGCCGCGCGCGGTCTGGGTCATGGTGCCCGCCGGCGTCACCGACGCGACCATCGACGAGCTGGCCGCGGTGCTCGGCGAGGGCGACATCATCATCGACGGTGGCAACTCTCGGTTCAGCGACGACGCGCCCCGGGCGGAACGGCTCAACGAGCGGGGCATCGGCTACCTCGACGTCGGCGTCTCCGGCGGCGTCTGGGGTCGGCAGAACGGCTACGGGCTGATGGTCGGTGGCGCCCAGGAGCACGTGGACCGGCTGATGCCGATCTTCGACGCGCTCAAGCCGGAGGGCGAGTTCGGCTTCGTGCACGCCGGGCCGGTCGGCGCCGGGCACTACTCGAAGATGGTGCACAACGGCATCGAGTACGGCCTGATGCACGCCTACGCCGAGGGCTACGAGCTGATGGCGGCCTCCGAGCTGGTGACCAACGTGCCGGGCGTCATCAAGTCCTGGCGGGAGGGCACCGTCGTCCGCTCCTGGCTGCTCGACCTGCTGGACCGCGCCCTCGACGAGGACCCGGAGCTGGCCGACCTGAGCGGCTACACCGAGGACACCGGCGAGGGTCGGTGGACTGTCGACGAGGCGGTCCGGCTGGCCGTCCCGCTGAATGTGATCACCGCTTCGCTGTTCGCCCGCTTCGCCTCGCGACAGGACGACTCGCCCGCCATGAAGGCCGTCTCCGCGCTGCGTCAGCAGTTCGGCGGACACGCCGTCCACAAGCGCTGAGCGGTATCGACATCCGGTGTACGTCCAACGGTTGGAACTGGTCGACTTCCGCTCGTACGAGCGGGTGGCCGTCGATCTCCAACCGGGGGCGAACGTCCTGATCGGCGCCAACGGGGTCGGCAAGACGAATCTCGTCGAGGCGTTGGGTTACGTGGCGACCCTGGACTCGCACCGGGTCGCCACCGACGCGCCACTCGTGCGGATGGGTGCCACGTCGGCGGTGATCCGTTGCGCGGTGGCGCACGACGGGCGGGAACTCCTGGTCGAGTTGGAGATCGTGCCCGGCAAGGCCAACCGTGCCCGGCTGGGCCGGTCGCCGGCGCGGCGGGCCCGGGACGTGCTCGGCGCCCTGCGACTCGTGCTCTTCGCCCCGGAGGACCTGGAGCTGGTCCGGGGCGATCCGGCCGAGCGCCGCCGCTACCTGGACGACCTGCTGGTCAGCCGCCAACCCCGGTACGCGGGTGTACGGGCCGACTACGAACGGGTGGTCAAGCAGCGCAACGCCCTGCTGCGCACCGCGTACCTGGCCCGCAAGACCGGCGGGTCGCGGGGCGGCGACCTGGGCACCCTCGCCGTCTGGGACACCCACCTGGCCCAGCACGGCGCGGAGTTGCTCGCCGGCCGCCTGGAGCTCGTCGCCGCGCTCACCCCGCACGTCGCGAAGGCGTACGACGCGGTGGCAGCCGGCCGGGGCGCCGCCAGCATCACCTACCGCCCCTCGATCGACCTGGCCGAGCCGACCACCGACCGGGCGGTGTTGGCGGAGGCTCTGGCCGCTGCTCTGGCCGCGTCCCGCTCCGCCGAGATCGAACGGGGCACCACCCTGGTCGGCCCGCACCGCGACGAACTGGCGCTGGCCCTCGGACCACTACCCGCCAAGGGGTACGCCAGCCACGGCGAGTCGTGGTCGTTTGCGCTCGCGCTGCGGCTGGCCGGCTATGACCTCCTGCGGGCCGACGGTATCGAGCCGGTGCTGGTGCTCGACGACGTCTTCGCCGAGTTGGACACCGGCCGCCGGGAGCGGCTCGCGGAGCTGGTCGGCGGGGCGAGTCAGCTGTTGGTCACCTGCGCGGTGGACGACGACGTGCCGGCAGCCCTGCGGGGCAGCCGCTACCGGGTGGGCGAAGGGACGGTACGCCGTGTCGAATGAGTCCGGCGCCAGCCGCCCGCAGCAGGGCGGAGGCGACGCCGCGGGTGCGCGTACCCCCGGGGGGGAGTCGACCGGCGGTGAGCCGGCGGCGGCCGCCACCGGGCCGGAGTTGGCTCGGGCGGTGCTCGACGCGGCGTTGTCCAAGCGGCAGGCGGCGGCTCGCGCGCGGCGTACCCCCGGGGGTGCGGGTGGCGACGCTGCCGGCGGCTCGGGGCGGCGGTTGCGGGGCTACTCCGGCCCGGGCCCCGACCCCCGCGATCCGCAGCCGCTCGGCGCGGTGCTGAACCGGTTGGTGAAGGCGCGTGGCTGGCAGCAGCCGGCGGCCGAGGCCACCGTGTTCGGTGCCTGGGAGCGGGTCGTCGGCGCGGAGGTCGCCCAGAACAGCCGCCCGGTCAAGCTGGAGAACGGTGAGCTGACCGTGGAGGCGCGGTCGACGGCGTGGGCCACGCAGCTACGGCTGCTGGCCGGCTCGCTGCTCAAGCAGATCGCCAGCGAGGTCGGCCACAACGTGGTGCGTAAGCTGCACATCCACGGACCGGCCGCGCCGTCGTGGTCGAAGGGGCCGCGCCGGGTGCGCGGGCGGGGCCCCCGCGACACGTACGGCTGATCGAGCCTCAGCCCCGTCGGTTGGCCTCGCGGGCGGCCCGCTTGAGTTCGCGTTGCTCCCGGGTGTAGCGCTTGCGTTCGGCCAGGTCCCGTTTCCACGCCTCGCGGGCCTCGGCGGAGCCGCCCTGCACCGCGCCCCGCACACCGTCGGCCGGGCCGGCGAGGTGGCGGAAGGCCCAGCTCAGGAGTCGACCGCCCTCGCCCGGAGCCCTGGTGACCGCGCCGTCGTCGCTCATCTGCCGCCCTCTCCCACGCTGTCCCGCTGAAGATTGGGACGCCAATAGTTGGTGTACCAATGATTGGTACGATAGCCATCGTGAGTGGGGAGGGCAACCGATGAGCGAGAGACCGCAGGGCGTCGACCCGTTGGCGCTGGAACAGCAGGTCTGCTTCGCCCTCTCGGTGGCCGCGCGCAGCGTGGTGGCGGTCTACCGGCCACTGCTGGAACCGATGGGGCTCACCCATCCGCAGTACCTGGTCATGTTGGCGCTCTGGCAGCACGCACCGTTGTCCGGCCGCGACCTCAGCCGCCTGTTGCAGCTTGATCCGGGCACGCTGTCACCCCTGCTCAAGCGGCTCGAAGCGGCCGGCTACCTGCGCCGGGAACGCGATCCCGTTGACGAGCGCAGCCTCGCCGTCACCCTGACCACCAGCGGTGCCGCGCTGCGCAGCCAGGCCGAGCTGATCCCGGCCGCGATCGTGCAGCGCCTCGGGCTGCCCGTCGAGGACCTGCAACACCTGCACGGGGTGCTCACCCAGCTGATCGCGGCGGCCAACCGACCGGCCGGCGGCGCACCGGCCGAGGAGACCGGTGCGGGTCAGGCGTCGGCGTAGACGGCGAAGCCGCGTTCCGCGCAGCGCCGGTAGAACGCCGCCAGCACGCCCAGCTCGGCACAGGTGAAGTTCCACTGCGGCGGGTCGCCGCGCTCGTCGCGCAGCGCGTCCAGCCGGCTCTCCAGCCATCGCAGCTGCTGCTCTGCCAGCCTGCCGTCGCCGAGCAGGGAACGCAGCACGGTGCTCACCGACTCGAAGGTGACCGCCTCGCCGTACGCGCGGTGCCCCGCGACGAACCTCTCGATCCCGCCGGCGATCCAGGAACAACCGTCCGGGTCGATCACCGGGTCCTCGTCCTCGGCGGCGGCGTCTGTGGCGTACAACACACCTTCCAGGCCGAGGAGCAGGTCCACCAACTCGGTGTACGCGGTCGCCCGGATGGTGCCGGTCTTCGCGATCAGCTCGGCCAGGGCAGCCGTCGGCGCGGAGATTCGCGGCAGGTCGACGATCTCGCCGAAGTCGACGAACTCGGCCGGCGCCACCGGATCGTAGAAGCGGCCGGTCCGCGGCCAGTGCACCGCGACGTTGTCCAGCCCCATCTGTCACCTCTTAGAGAGCACGTGTCGGGTCGATCGGGTCGATCGTCCCGGTTCCAGGCCGTAAAGATCAAGGCTGGTTCCGGGGCGCCGCAAACGTACGGCACGGACGCCCCGGCCGCGACCCCCGACCCGCCCGGGCGCGGGTCAACCCGCTCGGCGGCGGCGCGTGCGATCCGAGCCTGGCGTGTGGGGGGAGTCGTGGGCGATGGGGTTCTGCCGGCTATGGACATCTCAGCCGCCTCTCTGAGGGTGCCGAGTGGTGGTTCTGTCCCCCGGGCACAGTAGGATTGACAGCGAGACGAAGACTCGGTGCGGGGGACGGGGCCGGTGGCCCAGGTTCATTCTCCACGTCGGGTCGAGCCGATCGCGATCCGCGGGCAACCGCGGCGACCGGCGCGTTCGACCCGCTGTCCGGAGGTCTCCGGCACCGGTCCGCGCGCCGACGTCGCGTCCTGTCCGCCGAACCCGCGCCCGCTGCGCCCCACCGGCGCAGCTGACGCGAGAAAGTGGCCGAGGGTGGCAGCGCAGGAAAAGCAGGAGTACGGCGCAGAGTCGATCACCGTTCTCGAAGGGCTGGAGGCGGTCCGCAAGCGGCCCGGTATGTACATCGGGTCCACCGGCGAGCGCGGTCTGCACCACCTCGTCTGGGAGGTTGTGGACAACGCTGTCGACGAGGCGCTCGCCGGATACTGCGACACCATCGACGTGGTGCTGCTGGCCGACGGTGGTGTCCGGGTCACCGACAACGGCCGTGGCTTCCCGGTCGACCTCCACCCGAAGCTCAAGAAGCCGGGTGTCGAGGTCGCACTCACCGTGCTGCACGCGGGTGGCAAGTTCGACGGCAAGGCGTACGCGGTCTCCGGCGGTCTGCACGGCGTCGGCGTCTCCGTGGTGAACGCGCTCTCCACCCGGATGGCGGTGGAGATCCACAAGTCCGGGTTCGTCTGGCGGCAGCAGTACACCAACTCCAAGCCCAGCCCGCTGGAGAAGGGCGAGACCACCGACCGCAGCGGCTCGGCGGTGTCCTTCTGGCCCGACCCCGACGTGTTCGAGACCGTCGACTTCGACTTCCAGACCATCTACCGGCGACTCCAGGAGATGGCCTTCCTCAACCGCGCCCTGCGCATCCACCTGCTCGACGAGCGGGTCGCCGAGGAGGAGGACGGCCGGCAGCGCGAGGTCACCTTCTACTACGAGGGCGGCATCTCCGACTTCGTCCGGCACCTCAACGCCTCGAAGAACCCGATCCACAAGACGGTGGTCGAGTTCGGCGCCGAGGAAGAGGGCATGTCCGTCGAGATCGCCATGCAGTGGAACGAGTCGTACGGCGAGTCGGTCTACACGTTCGCCAACACGATCAACACGCACGAGGGCGGCACCCACGAGGAGGGCTTCCGGTCCGCGCTGACCAGCGTGGTCAACCGGTACGGCACCGACAAGAAGCTGCTCAAGGGCGACGAGAAGCTCTCCGGCGAGGACATCCGTGAGGGGCTCGCGGCGATCATCTCGGTCAAGTTGGCCAACCCGCAGTTCGAGGGACAGACGAAGACCAAGCTCGGCAACACCCCGGTGAAGAGCTTCGTGCAGCGGGTCTGCAACGAGTGGCTGGTCGACTGGTTCGACCGCAACCCGGCCGAGGCCAAGATGATCATTACGAAGGCCTCCCAGGCGGCCCGGGCCCGGATCGCCGCCCAGCAGGCGCGGAAGCTGGCCCGGCGCAAGTCGCTGCTGGAGTCCGGCTCGATGCCGGGCAAGCTGGCCGACTGCCAGTCCACCGACCCGCGCGAGTCCGAGGTGTTCATCGTCGAGGGCGACTCGGCCGGTGGCTCGGCCAAGCAGGGCCGCGACCCGCGGACCCAGGCGATCCTGCCGATCCGCGGCAAGATCCTCAACGTGGAGAAGGCCCGGATCGACCGGGTGCTGAAGAACAACGAGGTCCAGGCGCTGATCACCGCGCTGGGCACCGGCATCCACGACGACTTCGACATCGAGAAGCTGCGGTACCACAAGATCGTGCTGATGGCCGACGCGGACGTCGACGGCCAGCACATTCAGACGCTGCTGCTCACCCTGCTGTTCCGCTTCATGCGTCCGCTCGTCGAGCTGGGGCACGTCTACCTGGCCGCTCCACCGCTCTACAAGATCAAGTGGAACAAGAAGGGCGACGACGCGCAGTACGCGTACTCCGACCGTGAGCGGGACGGGCTGATCGCGCTGCGCCAGCAGAAGAAGGCCAACGCCAAGCCGGACGACATCCAGCGCTTCAAGGGCCTCGGCGAGATGAACTATCCCGAGCTGTGGGAAACAACGATGAACCCGGCGACGCGTACCCTGCGTCAGGTCACTCTCGACGACGCGGCGACCGCCGACGAGTTGTTCAGTGTGCTGATGGGTGAGGACGTCGAGGCGCGCCGGTCGTTCATCCAGCGCAACGCCAAGGACGTCCGGTTCCTGGATATCTGACGGACCGCGCCGGATCCGCTGGGCAACGCCCGGTCGATCCGGCGCGGTCCACAGAGTTATCCACAGCTTGGCCGGTATCCACAGCGGTTATCCACAGCATAAAAACGACTCTGAGTCTGATAAGGGTATACAGTGACCGATTCTCCCGAGTCCACACCGAACGAGCCTGAGGTCCCCGCCGAGGCCATCGCCGCGGTGGTCGCGCACGACCGGATCGAACCGGTCGGGCTCGAGGTGGAGATGCAGCGCTCCTACCTCGACTACGCGATGAGCGTCATCGTCGGGCGCGCGCTGCCGGACGTCCGGGACGGGCTCAAGCCGGTCCACCGCAAGATCCTCTATGCGATGTTCGACTCCGGCTACCGCCCGGACCGCGGCTACGTGAAGTGCTCCCGCGTCGTCGGCGACGTGATGGGCCAGTTCCACCCGCACGGCGACTCGGCGATCTACGACGCGCTGGTCCGGATGGCGCAGCCCTGGTCACTGCGGTACCCGCTGGTCGACGGCAACGGCAACTTCGGCTCGCCGGGTAATGATCCGGCTGCCGCCATGAGATATACGGAATGCAAGCTCGACCCGCTCGCCATGGAGATGCTGCGCGACATCGACGAGGACACCGTCGACCTGCAGGACAACTACGACGGCCGGGCCAAGGAGCCCACGATCCTGCCGTCGCGGATCCCCAACCTGCTGGTGAACGGCTCCGAGGGCATCGCGGTCGGCATGGCCACCAAGATTCCGCCGCACAACCTGCGCGAGATCGGCGCGGCCGTGCAGTGGTGCCTGGAGCACCCGGAGGAGGACGAGGAGACCACCCTCGAGGCGCTGCTCGGCATCGTCAAGGGCCCGGACTTCCCCACCCACGGTCTGATCGTCGGCACGACGGCGATCCAGGACGCCTACCGCACGGGTCGGGGCTCGATTCGGATGCGCGCCGTGGTGGAGGTCGAGGAGGACAAGCGAGGCCGTCCCTGCCTGGTCGTCAGCGAGCTGCCCTACCAGGTCAACCCGGACAATCTCGCCGAGCGGATCGCTGAGCTGATCAAGGAGGGCAAGCTCGCCGGCATCGCCGACATCCGCGACGAGTCCTCCGGTCGTACCGGTATGCGGATCGTGCTGGTGCTCAAGCGCGACGCTGTCGCGAAGGTCGTGCTGAACAACCTGTACAAGCACACCCAGCTCCAGGAGACCTTCGGCGCCAACATGCTGGCGCTTGTCGACGGGGTGCCGCGCACGCTCAACCTGGCCCAGTTCATCCGCTACTACGTCGAGCACCAGATCGACGTGATCCGCCGGCGGACGGCGTTCCGGCTCCGCAAGGCCGAGGAGCGGGCGCACATCCTGCGGGGTCTGTCCAAGGCGCTGGACGCCCTGGACGAGGTGATCGCGCTCATCCGGCGTTCGCCGACCGTGGAGGACGCGCGGCAGGGCCTGATCCGGCTGCTGGACATCGACGAGATCCAGGCGACCGCGATCCTGGACATGCAGCTGCGTCGTCTCGCCGCGTTGGAGCGGCAGCGGATCCTCGACGACCTGGCCAAGCTTGAGATCGAGATCGCCGACCTGAAGGACATCCTCGCCAAGCCGGAGCGGCAGCGGAAGATCGTCTCGGAGGAGCTGGGCGAGATCGTCGCCAAGTGGGGCGACGATCGGCGTACGCAGATCATCCCGTTCGACGGCGAGGTCTCGATGGAGGACCTCATCGCGCGCGAGGACGTGGTCGTGACGATCACCCGCACCGGGTACGCCAAGCGGACCAAGGTCGATCTCTACCGCTCCCAGCGGCGCGGCGGCAAGGGCGTCAGTGGCGCTACGCTGCGGCAGGACGACATCGTCAGCCACTTCTTCGTATGCTCGACCCACGACTGGATCTTGTTCTTCACGAACAAGGGGCGTGTGTACCGGGCCAAGGCGTACGAGTTGCCGGAGGCCAGTAGGGTAGCCAAGGGCCAACACGTGGCCAACCTGCTCGCCTTCCAACCGGACGAGCAGATAGCGCAGATCATTGAGATCCCGAACTACCAGGTAGCCCCCTATCTGGTACTGGCCACGAAGAACGGCCTGGTGAAGAAGACGCGGCTCGAGGAGTTCGACTCCAACCGTTCCGGCGGCATCATCGCGATCAACCTGCGCGATGAGGACGAGCTGGTCGGTGCTGCGTTGGTCGCGCCGGAGAACGACCTGCTGCTGGTCTCCAAGAAGGCGCAGGCGATCCGGTTCAACGCCTCGGACGAGGCGTTGCGGCCGATGGGCCGGGCCACCTCGGGCGTGATCGGCATGCGCTTCACGGACGACGACGTCCTGCTCGCCATGGAGGTCGTCCGGGAGGGTCTGGACGTTCTGGTGGCCACGAACGGGGGATACGCGAAGCGGACCCCGATCGAGGAATACCCGGTGCAGGGCCGGGGAGGTAAGGGCGTGTTGACTGCGAAGATCACCGAACGGCGCGGTGGTCTGGTCGGCGCGGTGGTGATCGATCCGGACGACGAGCTGTTCGCGATCACCAGCAATGGTGGTGTCATTCGGACTCCGGTGAAGCCTGTACGCCGTACGCGTGACCGGAACACAATGGGGGTCAAGCTGATGGACCTCCCGGACGGCGTGACTATCGTGGCGATTGCTCGCAATGCCGACGAGCCTGACGAACAGGACTAGTTGAATGACGGAGACACAGGCGAAGTCGGGGAACACGGGGACCTCGGCCAACCCGGTCGACGAGGAGGCCGCCAAAGGCGGCACACCAGCGACCGGCCGCGCGGCCGTGGGCCGGGCGACGGTCCCTGCCGACGCGCCTGCCCCGAAATTCACCAGGGCTCCAGGCATGACACCCCCGCCGGAGCCGCCCGCTGAGGACGCTGGGTCGGCCGACAAGACCGAAGCCTCCGGCACCGACGCGCCGAAGTCGTCCACCGCCGCCACCCCCTCGGGTTCGGCGACGGCGTCTTCGGCCCGTCCGGCGACCACCCAGCCGATCACCGTGCGGCCCGGTCCGGCGGCGTCGACCGGGTCGACCGGCACCCAGCCGCGGATCACACCGGGCATGACGCAGCCCGAGACCGCTCGTACCGCCGCTGCCGGCCGCCCGGCCAGCGGTGGTGGTCTGCCCCCGGGCATCGGCAACGCGTCCGCCGTCGGGGCAGCCCGGGTCGGTGACGCGGTACGCGCTGCGCGTACCGCGGTGAGCTCGGCCGCCTCCCGCGGGCCGCGCCGGGCCCGACTGAACCTGAAGCGGATCGACCCCTGGTCCGTGATGAAGTTCGCGTTCGCCGTCTCGGTGGTGCTCTTCATCGTCGTGGTGGTCGCCACGTCGGTGCTCTACCTGGCGTTGGACGCGATGGGCGTGTTCCAGAGCGTCAACGAGAGCCTGAGTGACCTGGTGAACGCCGGCGGTGGGCAGAGCACCAGCGGCTTCCAGATCACCGCCAAGGGCGTGATCCTCAGTTCGGCGCTGATCGGCCTGGTCAACGTGGTGTTGTTCACCGCGCTGGCCACGCTGGGAGCGTTCGTCTACAACGTCTGCGCCGACCTGGTCGGTGGGATCGAGCTGACCCTCGCCGAGCGGGACTGAGCGACCGGGGCGCCGGGGCACCGCGAAATGCGGTCGCTCCGGCGTCCCGTAATCGGGTAGGTTTTGGCAGGCGGCGACGGCCCGGCTCGCAGGTTCGGACCCCGATTTGGGGCCGGCAGAGCGGATGGGTTAATCTTGCTCGTCGCAACGCGGGGCTATAGCTCAGTCGGTTAGAGCGCAGAGCTGATAACTCTGAGGTCGATGGTTCGATTCCATCTAGCCCCACCGCATTGTCGTCCGACGGTAGTCGAGCACGAGGGGTCGCCCCAATGTTCAAGAAGCTGCTGATTGTGGCTGGCGTCGTCGGCGTGGCCGCCGTCGTGTTCAACAAGATCAAGGCCTCGAACGACGAGCGTGCCCTGTGGCACGAGGCGACCACCGCGCCCGACCTGCGCTGACGTCCGGCCGGCGACGAGCATTCGACGCCCACGCACGGGGCCCTAGCTCAACTGGCAGAGCACTGCCTTTGCAAGGCAGGGGTTAGGGGTTCGAGTCCCCTGGGCTCCACCAATACCGCCTCTGATCAGGCGAATTCTCATCGCGAGATCAACGGGCACAGGTCAGTCATGATCTTGTGGCCGGATGGTCGCCCTGTTGACACGTTCCACCGCTGGGCTCAGGACCGAGCCAAGCGTCATGGATGCCGGCTACTCTGCGATAGCTTGTCGTGCCACCAGACCGCGTGGACATCGGTGACCACCAGGGCGACGCCGTCGCGGACGTGGTCGACCTGCAATGGACCTGATTCCAGCTTGTTGGGCGGCATGGCGGCCCCTGACATCTGGGCCCGGTAGGCGCGCCACTGACTCACCATCTCGTCACGGCGATCGGCGGCAAGCACTCGGCGTAGCCCGGACCCGGCGCCGGTTCGACCAAGCAGCCGTCGGATTGCCGGACGGATGGGCGGTGCGGTGCTGGACGTGCCGCGCGGTGGTTCCGAAGCGAGTGGATGACGGCCGTACACGGTCCGTCGCGGGGCTTTAGCCCCTCGGCGGGGTGAGGGGCTCGGTTGCCTCATTCGTAGTGGTGGCGGCACTGTGCGATCGGCGCGGGCGTAGCGGGAGCGGATCACTGGTGATCGTGGCGAAGTGGTTCGCATGGTGGTACCTCCCGGCCCACCAGCACCTTCCCCGGTTGATTCTGGTTGCGTAGTGCAACCAACGCGGCCCGGCCTCGGCTCTGCTGGCGACCTTCGGCCGGCACCGGTCGGCCACGCCTGGGGTCGGAGACCGCCGGCGAGGAGATCCGCTCCACCGCTGGCGCACCATCGCGTTGCACCTTCTGCGGGCTGGCCGACGGACAGGCTGACCTGGGATCCGCCGACACCACCAGTCGTCCGCGAGCTCCTGCTAACCCCCAGGCCGCTTCCGATCCCGGCGAATGAGCAGCACGAACACGGCAGCACTGACCAATGACAGTGCCGCCATGAGAAGCCCGCCTGACTGCTTATCCGACGGGCCGGCGAGGATGGCTACAGCGAGCACGCCGGTGATGATCGAAATGACTGCTGACATTCCCCGGTTGACCAGCCGATGATGTCGGCGGTCGGACGCAAGCATGGCCGCGCGCTCCGCTTCGCTTCGATCGGCCACCCCGAAGCGCGACGGATAACCCATCAAGAAGAGAACCCCGAGCCCCGAGATGATGACGGTGGCCACAAGGATCGACGTCAGTACGGCGGTGAGTTCCATCCTGGACCAGCGTACCGGCGGGGTTGGCGCCGGGCTCTCCCGAACCGACGGTGTCGACCCTGGTTGAGGTCTACCATCGCCGGATGCAGGACGGCGGCAGCAGCGGGGCCATCTGGCGCGAAGAGGTGGCGAGCAGAGCGCCGCTGGCTCGCGACGCCCAGGCGCTCGGTCGGCTGATCGAGCACGACCAGGACCCGGCCGAGGTTGCCTACCACGAGGCGTTCGCGGACCCGGATGCGCAGGCGCTGGACGATGCGCAGCGGTCCTACGCCGGGCAATACCTCCGCAGGTTGCGGCGGCTTGACGAGCGACGCAAGCACGCCCCGAGCAGCCGTGGGGAATGACGGCTGCACCGCTCACGGCTCGTCGCAGGCCGCGAGTCCCGCGTCGAGTGCGGCCAGGAAGTCCAGCGGGTGGGGTGCGCAGCCGGTCGCAGGCGGCAGCCGAGCGGCGGCCTGTCCAACTGTGACCAGTCGCCGCCGTCAGGGCACGCAAGGACGCGCCCGGCTCGATGCTTCATCGAGCCGGGCGCGTCGAGTGGGGCTACGCGACGAAGCGGGAGCGGCGTCGGCGCCCAATCAGGAAGCCGATGCCACCGAGGAGCAGGAGCACAGCGCCAACGCTGGCCACGATGGCGGTGTTGGCGCCGGTCTTGGGCAGCCCACCGCCCTCGCCACCGGCACCCAGGCTGGCGGAAGCGGTAGGCGTCGCGGCACCGGTCGGCGTGGTGCTGGGGGTGGCGCTCGGCGTGACGCTGGGCGATGCGCTCGGCGTCGGGGTGGGCTGGGACGCGCAGTCGAGCTCGCGCGCGGTGTACACGCCGTCATTGAGGTAGGCCAGGAGGGCATCGGCGGACCCGTTGTCGAGCGTCACCTGTGCGGCCTTCTTCACGTTGACGCCGGCGCCCGTCATCGACTGGTTCACCTTGATCCGCAGATCAGTCGTCCAGACGTTCGGCACGCCCTTCTTGAGGAATGCCCGGAGTTCCTCGGGGGTGCCCTTCAGTCGCTGCTCAACGGTGTCCTGCAGACCGGCCAACTTGTCGACCTTGGCCCAGTGTAGGAGCTGGGCGGTCAATACCCGGATCTCCTGATCGGTCGGGGTGTCCAGGTCAACGGCGACGATCTTGCGGACGTCCTGGTACACCTTGCGCTCGACCGTCTGACAGGCCGCGTCCTTCCCGGGCGATTCGAACTGGGCGGCCGCCGGTGCCGCCGGAACCAGAAAGGCCAGCGCGATCAGGGCGCCAGCCGGGATCTTCCACCGCATGTAGATGTTTCCTCCCCGTGATAGATCAAAGCAGGGGGATGTTATCCGGACCACGTCGACGATGCTGAGGGCTCTGTCGCATCGACAGTAGCGACTGGCGCCCCGGTGGGGTGCTGACGTTTACGCGGACCGGACGCGGGGATCCGCGATCGTGCGGATTGACGTGAACGAGCCGAATTCGGTCGAACAGTTCTGGGACGGGATGCGCGAGGCGGCTGCCGCAGCTACACGGCATCAGGACGACGACCTGTACGAGGCGATCGTCAAGATTGGCAGATCCGCTCTGGCGCAGGGTGTGGAGCTGGTGCCGTCGAGCGGGTTCTTTCTCCTGTGTCCAGTGTGTAGTGCCCTGTCGGGCCAACGCTGCATCAACGTGCCCGGCCATCCGCTGGACGACAGCCGGCTTCATGCGGAGCGCGTGGAGCTGGCCGGTAAGGCGATCAGAGGGGAAGTGCCTCTCCCCAGGCCGCTGCGGTAAAGGCCTGTCGGGTCGTGCGTCGCACTTGTCATGATCCGCGGATGGATGAGCAGCGAGCCCCTGTCACCGTGCACGTCTACTGTTGTCGCCGGCATCAGTACGCCTGCCGGTGGGGGCGGCTTGCGGTCATCGGTGATGCCCATCAGGACCAGCAGGCTGCACGGCAGCAGCAGCGCCAACGGGAGGGACGGCCAGGCCTTCGGACGAGTCCCGTTGTCCAGGAACGACGGCATGCCGTCAGGCTAGCCAGCGAGATCAACGATGTTCGTCATTGCGGTGTGGGTGGTTAGTCCGCGTGCTCGGTCTCGGGCACGGACGCGGCGGCGGCGGGTCGTGCTTCCGGCAGGTGTTCCATCAGCCTGGTGAGCGCGCCGTTGGCGAAGGTGGCGCCGAGCGCCGACCCGGCCCCGATGGTCCAACCGACCGGCCCGAGCGGGGTGCAACCGAAGAACTGGCTCACCCCCGGCGTCTGCACCACCACGGCCAGCACTCCCAGCGACGCCGCCGTCGACGCCAGCACGGTCGGGCTGGTGCCCCCGGCCAGGACGGTCTGGCCGAGCTGGGTGCCGACCAGCGACACCAGGGCGACCGTTCCGGCCCGCTGCCGACGGCCGGTGTACCGAGCCAACGTCCAACCCGTCGTCGCGCCCAGCGTGGTGGCTGCCGCCCGCAATCCGATCTCCCTGGTGAGGCTCTCCCCGAGCGCCATGTCCGGGCCCTCCCGGAGCAGCCTGTCGGTGCGGTCCGACGCGGGTGGCCGGACCGCGATGGCCAGCGCCGGTGCCAGGTCGGTGAGCAGGTTGACCAGTAGCAGTTGTCGGCCGGTCAGCGCGGAACGACCGGTCGCCGCGGCGGTGAGCACGCTGAACGCGATCTCGCCCAGGTTGCCGCCGACCAGGATGCTGAGCGCGTGGCGCACCGACGACCACATCGCCCGCCCCTCCACCAGGGTCGCGATGATGGTCTCCAACCGGTCGTCGGTGACCACCAGGTCGGCGGCGGCACGCGCCGCCGGGGTGCCCCGTTGACCGAGGGCGATGCCGACGTCGGCCAGCCGGATCGCCGGAGCGTCGTTGGCACCGTCACCGGTCATCGCGACGGTTCGTCCGCACTTCTGCAACGCCTGGATGATCCGCACCTTGTGCGCCGGGGTGCAGCGGGCCACCACGTCGGTGTTGGCCAGCCGGTCGGCGAGCGCATCGTCGTCCAGTTGGTCGAGTTCACCGGCGGTGACCACGCGTTGCTCGTCGTGCTCGCTGATGGTGGCGGCGATCGCCTCGGCGGTGGCCGGATGATCACCAGTGATCATGATGGTGTGCACGCCGGCCTGCCGGATCCGGCGCACCGCCGGGGCAGCGCTCTCCCGGACTCCGTCCGCGAGGGCCAGGAAACCCACGAAGGTCAGCCCTCGCACGTTGGAGTCGGTCACCTTCGGGTCGTCCACGGGACATTCCGCGACGGCCAGGATCCGGTTGCCCGCCCCGGCCCGGTCGGCGAGCATCCGCTCCAACTCCGCGCGCCCGGCGTCGTCCAACGGCTGCTGGGTGCCGTCCATGCGCCGCGCCGAACACCGCGGCAGCACCGTCTCCGGAGCACCCTTGACGCTCAACAGCAGCCGACCGTCGGTCTCGCCGACGCTCGCGTGGTAGCCGCGGGACGGCTCGAACGGCAGCCCTCCGTTCGCCCGCCAACCGGGAGCGCCCGTCTGCTCCACCACCCCGGCCTCCCCGGCACCCCGCCGGACCGCCCGGTCCGTCTGCAACGCCAACTCCTCCGGATTCGCCGCGGCGGGGGTGGCCCGCAACGCCGCAGCCAGCGTCAACTGGAGGCGGTCGTCCAACCGGTCCACCGGGGCGTACCGGTCACCGGAACTGTCACCGACCCCGGCCAGCAGCAGCTGCCCCTCGGTGAGCGTGCCGGTCTTGTCGAAGCAGAGCACGTCCACCCGACCCAACGCCTCGATGGTGCGCGGGTTGCGCACCAACGCGCCGTGCTCGGCGAGACGTCGGGCAGCCGCCAGCTGCGCCGCACTCACCAGGAACGGCAGCCCCTCCGGCACCGACGCCACGGCGAGGTTCGCGGCGGTCGCCGCCGTTTCCGCCAGGGGTACGCCCCGAAGCAGCCCCGCACCCGCCACCGCCACCGCCGAGCCGGCGGCCAACGGGATGGCGGTGCTGGTCAACGAGCCGAGCCGGGCTTCCACCCCGCTGGTCGGCGGAGCCTGCCGGACCAGCGCGAGGCTGCGGCCGGATTCGGTGTCCGATCCGGTCGCCACCACCACGGCGGTGCCGTGTCCGGCGGCGACCGTCGTCCCCTCGTACAGCATCGAGTGACGGTCGGCGATCGCGGCGGCCACCACCGGCCGGTTGGACTTGGCGACCGGCAACGACTCGCCGGTCAGGGAGGACTCGTCGGCCTCCAGGCCCACTGATTCGAGCACCCGGCAGTCGGCGGGCACCGAGTCGCCGGGTTCGAGGGTGATGACGTCCCCGAGGACCAGGTCTCCGGCGGCGACCACCTGCTCGGCACCGTCCCGACGGACCCGCGCCGTCACCGCCGAACGGGACAGCAACTCCGCCAGCGACCGTTCCGTGTTCCGTTCGTGCACCGCGCCGATCAGGGCGGAACCACCGACGACGCTGCCCACCAGCGCGGCGTCGACGAGCGACCCGAAGGAGGCGGAGAGCACCGCACCGGCGGCCAGCACCGGGGTCAACGGGTTGGACAACTCCTCCACGAAGGCGCGCAGCAGACCACCGGATCCGGGCCCGGAGGCCCCGTCACCCGCCGACCCGTGGTGCCGGCGCTGGGCCTCCGCGCCGGTCAGACCGTCAGGGGTGCTGTGCAGATGGTCGAGAACGGTACTGACGGGCATCAGATGCCAGGCGGTCGTGACCGGTGCCGGGGTGCCCGACTGGTCGTGCAGCCGGCGGGCCTGCCAGACTCCGTTCGCGAAGGCCAACCCGGCAGCACCGTTGACGGCGACCAGCGCCTTGTGCGGCAACTGCGTCGGTGGGGCGGTGAACGCGCCGAGCGCCCCGAGACCGCTGCCGGCCATGGACAGCCGGATGTTCTGCTTCGCCGTGCGCCGGGCGACCCCGGTCGCCTCGATCACCAGGGCCACCACCCGCAGGTCGCCGCCGACCAGCAGGTGCGCGCCCCACGGCGGCAGGTCCTCCGGGTCGGTGGTGAACCCCAGACCACAGTCGGACGCGGCGAGCGCCTTCCGGTCCGCGGAAACCACCATCACCACCGCGCCGTCGCGCTGAAGCGCGCGTACCGACTCGGTCAACCGGTCAGCGCCCGGCAGCAGCGCGTCGGCGAAGGCGTACCGCTGCTCGTCCCCACCCGCGACGACCAGCCGCAGACCGGCCCTGCGGGCGGCGGCCGGCAGACCGTCGACGCCGGGCGCGGGCTCCGGTTCCACCCGCAACAGCGCGGCCAGCCGGTCCCGGTGTGCCAGGCCGAGAAGTTGACCCCCGGCGGATCGCAGGCGGTTGCCGTCCGGGATGTCCCCATCGCCGTTGGCGGGCATCTGGTCGAGCGGTCCGAGCCGCCACTCGTCGGCCGTGCGGGACGCGGCCGGGTGGTCCGGGTCGAACAGCCCGAAGGCCCGCTCCGCCACCTCGTCGACGTCCGCTCCGGTCGCCGGCGCCAGATCGGCCAGTACGCCCCGGTCGGAGCCGAGCACTGCCGCGTCCAACACGAGCGTGTCGATCCGGTCCAGTTCCCGCAGCACGCTGCGGTCCATCGCGATCACGCCACGCCGGGCCAGCATCCAGCCGAGCTGGGCGGCGTACCCCTCGCGTCCACTGCCGGGTGCCTTGGGCAGGGCGGCGAGGCCCAGCGCGGTGGCCCGCTTGGGCCCGGCGAACGGCATGGCCGCCGCTCCGGCCGCCGCGCCCGCGGCGAGCATCTTGTTGATGTACCGCTCGACGGGGCCGTCCGGCTTCGGCCGGGGACGGTCGATCACCGGCCACCGGGCCGTGGCACGGTCCGCGGCACCGGTCAGCCGTGGCTCGGCGCGCTCCCAGGCGGAGAGTTGGGCCCGCGCCTCGCCCCACTGCACCACCCGCTGGGCACCGTCCAGGACGATCCCGGTCCAGCGACCGGTCAAGCCCTGCACCACCGCCTCGGCCAGGGGGAACAGGATGTCGGCGCGTGGGTCGGAGCGCAGTCGTTTGCCGACGAACTCGTGCACCTTCGGCTGTAGATCCACGGCGGCCAGCAGACCGGAGACCTCCCCGGGCAGCGGCGCGAACGGCAGGATCCGGGTGGCCGCCGAGATGGTGAGGCCCAGCGCGTCCGAGGCGAGCCCGCCGAGGGTGCGCGGAGTTCGGGGCCCCTCCTCCGGTGGGTGCGGCGGCGGGATCTCCGGGTCGGGCTCGTGGTCGCAGGTCTGCTCGACCCGGCTGATCGTCTCGATCAGGTCGCGCATCGCCGGCTCGGGGTTCTGGACGGCGACCACCACCCGGCCGGACGGGGCGTTGACCCGGGCCCAGGCCACTCCCGGCATCCGCTCCAGCGCGTCCTCCACCTGGCGCGCCAACCGGTTGCCGCCGTCCTGGCACACGCCGTGGACCTCGATGTGGTGTCGGCCCGGTCGCGACCAGACCCGGCGACGGCTCAGGCCCACGGTTCGGGCCAGCCGGGTCGCGGCCGAGTTGACGGTCCGTGCCGCCTCGCCGAACAGGTGCGGCACGCCGGCCATCTCGTCCTCCCACCGCCTCGCGTCCGGCGGCCTGGCTTCCCGACCTGCCGTCCGTTATGCCCCTTCAGTGGCTGAAATTTCCGCCGCGGCTGGCGCATGGACGGGGTGGGGTGTGGAATCCGGCGACATCACCGGACACGGGGAGGCCGGAATGAGCACGCTGACACGACACCTCAACGGCTCGCGCGAGAACGTCAGGATGTACCAGCGACGGGTCGAGCTCCCGATGCTGGGCGAGGTGGCGGTGCCACCACCGGACAAGGTCGTCTACTACGCCGGGCTCGGGGTGTTGGCCGCGCTCCAGGTCATCGAGTGGCCGATCGCCCTGGTGATCACCGCCGGTCACCTGCTGGCCGACCAGCATTTTTCCGGCCTGGTGCGCGGGGTCGGGGAGGCGTTGCAGGACGCCTGAGAGAGCCGGATCACCAGGGTTTGACATGAATCAGGGTTGAGGTCGCATCCTCGGTGGATGTCGAGCACACCAACAGCCACAGCCGTACCCGCAGCACAGGGGCTGTTCGCGCCTCAACTGCGGGCGATGACGGTGGGCAGCGTCGCGTTGATCTCGTTGCTCGCGTTCGAGGCGTTGGCTGTCGGTACGGCGATGCCCACCGTCGCCCGGAGCCTGGACGGGCTGGCGCTGTACGGGATCGCGTTCGGAGGATCGTTCGCCACCGGTGTGCTGGCCATGGTGGTGTCCGGCATCTGGTGCGACGCCCGGGGGCCTCGTGGACCGATGTGGCATGGCGTCGCCTGGTTCGTGGTCGGGTTGCTGATCGCCGGGACCGCCCCCGTGATGAGTGCGCTGGTCGTCGGGCGGGCGGTGCAGGGCTTCGGCTCCGGGCTGCTCTCGGTGGCGCTCTACGTGATCGTCGGGCAGGCGTACCCGCAGGACCTGCACCGGAAGATCTTCGCGGCGTTCGCGGCGGCGTGGGTCGTACCGTCGCTGGTGGGGCCCGCGGTCGCCGGCCTGATCGTGCAGTACCTGGGCTGGCGGTGGGTCTTCCTGGCGGTCCCGGCGGTGGCCGTGCCGGCGGTCCTGTTGATCCATCCGGGCCTCCGGTCGCTGGGCCGGAGCACGACGACCGGTCCGCCGGCCGGTGCGGCGGTGCGGATCGCCTGGGCGTTCGGTGCCGCGGTGAGTGCCGCACTGCTGCACATCGGGGGTCAGCAGCGCGGCGTCTCCGCCCTGGTGCTGATCATGGTCGCGGTGGTCGGTCTGCTGGTCTGCGCCCCGCGTCTGTTGCCGGCCGGGTTCCTCCGGGCGGCCCGGGGTCTGCCGACCGTCGTCGGGTTGCGTGGTTTGGCGTCGGCGGCGTTCGTGGGCGCCGAGGTCGTCATCCCGTTGATGCTCTCCCGAGAGCGGGGCCTCTCGCCGACCGCGGCCGGTCTGGTCCTCACGGTCGGGGCGTTGGCCTGGTCGGTGGGCTCCTGGTTGCAGGGTCGGATTCCGGTGCCGGCCTCCCGGGCCAGCCTGCCGCGCGCCGGGTTGACCTGCATCACCGTCGGCACCGCCACGGTGGCGCTGGCCGTTCGGCCGGAGCTGCCGGTGGGCGTCGCCGTGCTGGGCTGGGCGGTCGCCGGTGTCGGCATGGGTCTGCTCTACCCGTCGTTGTCGGTGCTCACCCTGGAGTTGTCCGCCCCGGGTGAACAGGGTCGCAACAGTTCGTCGCTGCAACTGGGCGACTCGCTCTTCGCGGCGACCGTGCTGGCGCTGACCGGGGCCGTGCTGGCAGCGGGTAGCGCGCCCGGCCCGGCGAGTTACACGCTGACTCTGGTGGTGGCGGCGGGCCTCGCGCTGCTCGGGGCGCTGCTGGCCGGCCGGGTCGTGGTGGGCGGGAGTACCCGACCGCTCGGGTGATCCGGGGAAACGGCCGCATCCGACCCGGTCGGGCCGGGAGGATGACGGGCGATGAACCTCCTGACCATCCTGCCGCTCGCCGTGGTGATGGTCGCCGGATCCCAACTGGTCGTGGCGGTGTTCCTCGCTTCGTCGAACCGGCCCCGGGCGGCGTCGCTGGGCTTCCTCGGCGGCGCCGGGCTGGTGGTCATGGCCGGAGTGACGGTGAGCTGGCTGCTGACCCGTTGGGTGGGTGGCCTGGCCGCCGACGCCAGCGCCGTCGCCGGAAAGGTCGACCGTGGACCCGCCATCGACCTGGTGGTTCTCGCGCTGCTGGTCTGCCTGGCCGTGGTGGTGTGGGTACGGCGTGACCGCTCCGGGCCACCGAGGTGGCTGGGCGGCATCGAGCGTGCCGAACCCCGTCAGGCGATGCGGCTGGGCGCGTTGCTCTTCGTGGTGACACCTACCGACGATCTGACCATGGCCGCCGTCGGCGCGAGCGTGGCCCGGCATAACCTGCCGTGGTGGCACCTGGTGCCGTTCGTGCTGCTCACCGTGCTGCTACTCGCCCTGCCCCTGCTGGCGTTGCTGCTGCTCGGGGACAGGGCGGCGCGGACGCTGGCCCGGATGCGCGAGTGGGCCGAGGGACACGCCTGGATCGTCAACGAGATCGTGATCGCGTTCTTCGCGCTGTTGACAGTGCTGGACCTGATCCGTTCCGGGTGAGCCGCCGCACTCCCGGTCACGGGAGCGCTGCCTGTGCCGTCGACACCGCGTGGGCCGACGGCTCATCGATCAGACGGGCCGCGGCTCGCGGCCGGAGCAGGAGGACGAGATGAGGGTTCTGGTCACCGGGGCGGGCGGACGCCTCGGGCGCGCGGTGCTCGCACGGCTGCGCGAGGACGGCGTGACGGTCCGGGCCACCAGCCGACAGCCGCGTACCGGCTCGGACGTCGAGTGGGTGGTGGCGGACCTCGTGACCGGCGACGGGCTGGACGGGGCGGTGTCCGGGGTGGACGCCGTGCTGCACCTGGCGTCCGCCCCGCAGGGCGGGCAGACCTACCAGGTGGACGTGCTGGGCACCCGGCGGCTCGTGGTGGCCGCCGGTGCCGCCGGTGTGGGGCACCTCGTCTACATCTCGATCGTCGGGGTGGACCGGGTGCCGATCCCGTACTACCGGCACAAGCTCTCCGCCGAGCAGGTGGTCGCGGCCGGAATGGTGCCGTGGTCGGTGCTGCGGGCCACCCAGTTCCCGCAGTTCCTCGACGACCTGCTCACCTCCAGTTCGCGGTTGGGACCGGTGATCGGGGACCGGGCGGTGCTGGCCCAACCTGTCGATCCGGGCGAGGTGGCGGCGCGGTTGGCGGCTCGGCTGGTCGCCGGGCCGTTGGGCGGCATCGAGGAGTACGGCGGGCCGCAGGTGCTCCGCTTCGACGAGGCGTTTCGGGCGTGGCGGGAGGCCCGAGGCTCGCGCCGACCGCTGCTCCCGGTGCGGATTCCCGGTCGGCTCGGTCGCGAGTTGCGTGCCGGTGGTCTCGTCACCGAGGCGCTGCCCCGGGGCGTCCGTACCTGGGCCGATCACCTGGCCGACACGTATGGGGGAACCGGCCGGAAATGAGAGCAACAACGGTTCACGTTCGTCTTACCGTGACGCCATGTTCGTTGTCGTCACCACGGTGATCCTCTACGTCTTCGGCTTCGTCTTCCTCTACGGCGTGATCCGGTTGGGTGTCCGCCACGGGTTGGAGGACCTGGAGTTGCAGCGGGCCCGCGCCCGGCGCGAGGAGGAGCTGGCGGCCGCCCGTGACCGCTCCTTCATGCGCGACAACGCGTTCCTCGCCGGCAGTTGAGCGCCGGGGCGGTGGTGTCGCCGGAGGGTCCGGGAGCCGTCGGGCGGTTCGGCAGCACGGATGCGAGGATCGCACCCGTGATGGGAACGCTGAAGACCGAACCGGCCCGCGCCCGCCTCGACCTGCTCGCCCCGCCGGTGGCGGAGGCCGTCGCGCAGTGGCCCGCCGACGCCCCGGTGGACGTCAACGACGTGCTGGTGGCGCCGATCGACGCCGACCTCGCCGACACGGCCGCGTTCTGCGAGGCGTACGAGGTGGGGCTGGACGTGTCCGCCAACTGCGTCGTGGTGGCGGGCAAGCGCGACGGCGTGGTGCGGTACGCGGCCTGCATCGTCCTGGCCACCACCCGGGCCGATGTGAACGGGGTCGCCCGCCGCACGCTTGACGTGCGGAAGGCGAGCTTCGCGCCGATGGCCGACGCGGTCGAGTTGACCGGCATGGAGTACGGCGGCATCACCCCGATCGGGCTGCCGGCGCAGTGGCCGATCCTGGTCGACTCGCGGGTCATCGCCACCCCGCACGTGATCATCGGCTCCGGCGTACGGCACAGCAAGATCGCACTGCCGGGGCCGGCGTTGGGCGTGCTGCCCGGCGCTCAGGTGGTGGAAGGCCTGGCCAGGCCAGCCTGATCAGCGACCGGCATCGATGTTGTTGCACGTGAAACATCGTGATCATCGATGCCGGGCGCGCTGTGCTGGATCAGCGGGCTGCGGCCTCGCGCTGCTCGACCTCGGCGATTGCGGCGAGCAGCGTCTGCACCTCCTGTGCGCCGGAGACCGCGTACTTCCCGGCCAGGACGAACATCGGCACGCCGGTGATGCCGAGGTCCCGTGCCGTGGCCAGCTGGGCCTCGACGTCGGCGACGCGCTCGTCGGAGTCGAGGAATCGTCGTGCGTCGGCCGCGTCCAGCCCGATGTCGCCGGCCAGCGCGGCCAGCGCCTCCCGGGAGCCGACGTCGACGCCGTTGTTGAAGTGCGCCTGGTAGAGCGCCTCCACCATCTCGGCCGCCCGGCCGTGATCGGTGGCGTAGGCGACCAGCCGGTGCGCGTCGAAGGTGTTCGCGATCACCGCGCGGTCGTAGTCCAGTCGGAGGCCGTCACCCGCCGCGACCTGGGTCACGTGGTCGACCATCTGCCGGGCGCGCTCCGGGCCACCGAACTTGCCGGCCAGCGCCTGCACCAGCGGAAGGGGCTCGGGCACCGGCGACGGGTCGAGCTGGAACGGCCGGTAGCGGACCGTGACGTCACCCTCGTAGCCGGCCAGGGCCTCGTCCAGGCGGCGCTTGCCGATGTAGCACCACGGGCAGATGACGTCCGCGTAGATCTCGATCTCCATGATCGGTGCAAACCCCGTGGTCAGCCGAGTTGTTCCCGGATCTGCCGCTTGAGGCGACCCAGGATCGCCGTGCCGCCGCGGATCCGCAGCGGGCTGATCGCCTGCGACAGACCCATCCGTTGGTAGAGGTCGTCCGGCACGGCCAGTACCTGCTCGGCGCTGGCCCCCGCCAGCCCTTCGGCGAGGATCCCGGCGAACGCCCGCGTGGTGGGCGCCTCCGGCGGGCAGTCGAAGATCGTCGCCACGGTGCCCTCCGGGGTGACCTTGGCGCGCAGGAAGAACGACGTCTGACACTCCGGCACCTGCTCCATGCCCTCGCGCTCGACGGTGCCCTCCGGCAGCACCGGGATGACGTCCGCGTACTCCAGGAGCATCTCCAACACCAGGTCGCGCGGGGCGGCGGCGAACTCGTCGACGATCTCGGCCAGTCGGGCCGGCATGTCAGCCATGCGTCGAGGCTACCGCCGCCGAGCGGAGCCCTCGCGAGCAAGCCGAACGGGCCGGCCCGCTCGTCACACCGTTGGCGACTGCTCGCTGATCTCGCTCAGCGCGCTGGTGGGGTCCAGCTGCATCGCCAGGTCACCGAGCGAGACGATCCCGACCAGCTTGCGATCGCTGTCACAGACCAGCACCCGCCGGATGCCCCGGTCCCGCATGAGCGCCGCCGCCTCACCCGCCGTGCAGTGCTGCTCGATCATGACGACCTCGCGGGTGACGATCGAGCCGATGGTGGTGGCCGCGGGGGAGCTGTTCTCCGCCACGGCCCGCACCACGATGTCCCGGTCGGTGAGCATGCCGGCGAGGCTGGCCCCGTCGGTGACCACCACGTCACCGATGTCGGCCTCCTTCATCACCCTGGCCGCCTCGTCCAGGGTGGTTTCGGCCGGCAGATACACGACCTGCTTGGTCATCACGTCACTGACCCGGTATTCGGTCACGAGAGCCTCCGAAGACATGTCCACCGATCCGACAGCACTACCCCGTGACGCGGCAGCTACACCAGGTTTCCACGTTCCTGGCGCACCTCGTGGACCAGTCGCTCCACCAACCCTCCCAGCGGTACCTCGCAGCGCCCGTCGCCGGCCCGCTCGCGCAGCTCGACGTACCCGTCGGCGAGTCGGCGACCGACCACGACGGCCCGGGGGATGCCGATCAGCTCGGCGTCGGTGAACTTGACCCCGGCCGAGACGTGCGTGCGGTCGTCGACGAGCACCCGCAGGCCGGCGGCAGCGAGACGTCCGCCGAGCTCCAGCGCCGCGTCGAGCTGCGGGCCCTTACCCGCGGCCACCAGGTGTACGTCGCACGGCGCGATCGCCGCCGGCCACACCAGACCCCGGTCGTCGTGGTGCTGCTCGGCGACCGCCGCCACCGCCCGGGAGACCCCGATGCCGTAGCAGCCCATCGTCGGCCGGACCGGCTTGCCGGCGGGGCCGAGCACGTCGACGGCGAAGGCGTCGGTGAACCGGCGGCCGAGCTGGAAGATGTGCCCGATCTCGATGCCCCGCCGGATGGTCAGCTGACCGTCGTCGCAGGTCGGGCAGGGGTCTCCGGCGCGTACCTCGGCCGCCTCGATCGTGCCGTCCGGCGTGAAGTCCCGCCCGCAGACCACGTCGGTCGCGTGCCGACCCGGCTCGTTCGCCCCGGTCAACCAGGCCGAGCCGACCACCACCCGAGGATCGACCAGGTAGCGGACGCCCAGCTTGTCGAGCAGTTGCGGCCCGATGTAGCCGCGCACCAACTCGGGATGCTCGGCCCACTCCTCGAAGACGGCGACCTGGGCCGGGTGCAGGGCGGCTTCGACGCGCTTGAGGTCGACCTCCCGGTCACCGGGCAGCCCGATCACCAGGGGCTCCGCCCGGTCCGTGCCCGGCTGACGGACGGACAGCACCACGTTCTTCAGCGTGTCGGCGGCGGTCCAGCCGTCCCGACCGCCCAGGCGGCGGGCGTTCGCCAACCCCACCAGGCTGGCGATCGTGGGCGTCTCCGGAGTGTCGTGCGCCTCGGCGGGAGGCTGCGCGGCCGGATCGTCGGTGGCGGGCACCCGGGTGACCACCGCCTCGGTGTTCGCCGCGTAGTCGCAGGCGGTGCAACCGACGTAGGTGTCCTCGCCGACGGGTGTCGTCGCCAGGAACTCCTCCGACGCGGAGCCGCCCATCGCGCCGGACATCGCGTGCACCACCGTGTAGTCCAGACCCAACCGGTCGAAGATCCGCCGGTACGCCGCGCGATGCCGGGCGTACGCGTCGCGCAGCCCCGCCTCGTCCAGGTCGAAGGAGTACGCGTCCTTCATCAGGAACTCCCGGCCGCGAAGCACACCGGCCCGGGGTCGCGCCTCGTCCCGGAACTTCGTCTGCACCTGGAACAGCGTCACCGGGAAGTCCCGGTACGACGTGAACAGGTCCTTGACCAGCAGCGCCGCCATCTCCTCGTGGGTGGGTGCCAACAGGTGCTCGGCGCCGCGCCGGTCGGCGAGGGTGAAAAGAAGATCGCCGTACTCCGTCCACCGGCCGCTGGTCCGGTACGGCTCGGCGGGCAGCAGCGCCGGGAAGTGCACCTCCTGGTCGCCGATCGCGACCAACTCGTCGCGGACCACAGCGGTGATCCGGTCCAGCACCAGCTTGCCCAGCGGCAGCCAGGTGTAGCCGCCCGGTGCGGCACGACGGACGTAGCCGGCACGCAGCAGCAGCCGATGGCTCGGCACCTCCGCGTCGGCCGGATCCTCGCGCAGGGTCCGCAGCAACAGGGTCGACATGCGTAGCAGCATGGGCGCAGCCTAGGGCTGTGCCGGCCGGCCGGGCGACCCGATTCGGACGTGCCGGGCGATTCCGGTGACGTGAAGCTGGGTGTCGCGGGCGGCAACCATCGTCGCGGGGACTCGCGTCAGGGAAGGCAGCACATCACCCCCAGCTCACTACCCGAAGGATCGGCCCGTGTGGACCCTCTACTGAGTGAGTTCGACTCGTTCGTCCGTACCCGCACGCCGGCGTTGCTGCGCTCGGCCTATCTGCTCACCGGTGACCAGCACCTGGCGGAGGACCTCGTCCAGTCGGCTCTGGCCCGCACACACCGGTCCTGGAACCGGCTGCACCACAGCGGCAACGCCGAGGCGTACACCCGCAAGACCATGTACCACCTACAGGTTTCCTGGTGGCGGCGTCGCCGGGTACCCGAGTCGATGCCGGGCGACCTGCCCGAGCCACGCGGAGGCGACTCGGGCCCGGACCACGCCCAGCAGACCAGCCTGCGGCTCACACTCCGGGCCGCGCTGGCGAAGCTCTCCCCGAAACAGCGGGCCGTGCTGGTGCTGCGCTTCTTCGAGGACCGCACCGAGGTGGAGACCGCCGATCTGCTCGGCGTCACCGTGGGCACCGTGAAGAGCCAGACGGCGAAGTCACTGGCCAAGCTGCGCGTCGTCGCGCCCGAACTCGCCGAGCTGTACGTCCTGGAAGGAAGCGCCCGATGAACGACCAGCGCCTCCGGCTCGATCTGACCGAGCTGGCCGAGGAGGTCACCGTGGTCGATCTGCGGGACCGGACTTTGCGTACGTCCCGACGGCTCGGTATCCAGCGGGCGGTGGCCACGTCGGCCGCCGCTCTGGTGCTGATCGCGGCGGCGGCCGGGACCGCCTTCGCCGTCCGGCCCGATCGGTCCCCGCCCCCACTGCCCGCCGACAGCCCATCGGTCACGGCGAGCCCGACGCCGACGCAGTCGCCCAGCTCGACGCCGTCCACCAGCACCAGCGGAGCACCCGGCTCCCCCGATGGCGGATCCAGCCCGAACACGCCGACGGCGAAGATCGGCAAGCTCTTCTACGGGCCCGCCACGGTGACCGACGCGAAGAGCGCGAACCTGCGGTCCTGGCGTCCGGGCGGGGACACGGTGCGCCTCCTCTCGCTGCCCGAGATTGCGGCTGTGGGCAACGTGAGTGTCTCGCCGGACGGCCGCCGGGTGGCCTGGATGGAGGACGACGGCGAGGGCAGGACCACCATCTTCACCGCCGACGTCGACGGCGGCGACAAGGAGACGATGCGCTCGGGTGTGGAGAGGAACTGCGTCACCCCGGTCTGGTCGCCGAACGGGCACCTGCTGTTCCGCGAGGCGAAGGCCACGGGTGAGCCCGGCCGGTACGGCGTACTGGACACCCGTTCGGCGAAGAAGACCGTTCGCTGGTGGGACACCGAGCCATCGGCGTGCCACGCCCTCTGGTCGGACGACGGCGGAACCGTCGCGATGAACACCAGCGCCGGTGTGACCCTGTTCGACGCCGACGGCAAACGGCAGCGCGACGTGCCGGGGTTGGACCCGAGCGGCACCTGGTGGAGCAGCCACATCGCCAGTCTCTCGCCGGGCGGCGACCGCATCGCCCTGTACCGCTTCCACCCGGGCAGCGAGGACCAGCGGGACGTAGGCAGGTTCCTCCAGGCCAGCGCGGTGCTGGACACCCGTAGCGGCAAGCAGGTCACGTTGCCGTTGGGTGGGCGCGAGTTGCGGCAGGTCTACTTCCAGGCCGACGGGTCGATGGTCGTGCGGGTCAAGGCCGGCAGCGGGTACGCCGTGCTGCTGGTCGGCGAGGACGGCACGAAGGTCTCCGAGACCGCCGAGCCGGCGACTCTGAAGGACATGCAGATCCTGGCCGTCGTGAACTGACGGCCAGGCACGGCGAAGGGCGGGTCACCTCCGGGTGGCCCGCCCTTCCGCGGTCTCCGCGCCGGTCCCACACAGTCGTTGATCACGGTCGGTCACCTGCGGAAATGGTTGCCGGTGCGGCCGGATCTCACTGTCGGATAGCGGCGTCCGGCGGCGGCAACCCACCACGCCCAGGGGCTCGTCTTGGGTGGTGTCCCGCTCGGTCACGAACTCCGTGAAGGAGTACCACCATGAACCTCGGCCCGTTCACCCAGCCCGCCCGTCGTTCCCGCGTCCTCGTCGGTACGGCCGCCCTGCTGTTCCTGACGCTCGGTGCCACGGCCTGCGGTTCCGCCGGGCCGGACCGCGCGTCCGCTCCCGCCGGAAACGACGGTGCCGTTCCCGCGACCAGTGACACCTCGGTCGGCGGCACGGGTGGTTCCGGGTCCGACGCGGCCCCCGTCACCGCGGCCCCGGCCGTCGGCTCGTCCCAGTGGCCGCAGCTGACCTGGTACACCGCCCAGCAGCACGGCGCGGAGAAGAACGCTGCAGCACGGATCTCGCGGCGTACGTCGGATGGAAGCTGGCAGGTGGTGCGTGAGGGCCGTCCGGGCAACGGTACGGCTGCCGGGCAGATCGCCGTCGCGCCGGACGGCCGACGAGCCGCGTGGGTCGAGGCGTCCGCCAAGCGGCTGGTGATCAGCGATTTCGACGGTACGAGGCAGCGCGCCATCCCGACACGGGGCCAGCAGACCTGCGCCCCGGGCTGGCTCGACTCCGACCGGGTGCTGTTCGGCCTGGGCCGGGAGAAGGACTGGACCATCGTCGCCGTCAATGCCGACGGCACCGGCCGGAAGGTGGTCGCCACCCGGCAGGCGAGCTGCCCGACGGTGTCCGGTGGGTGGATCGTCCAGTTCACCGACCGGGCGGTGCGCGTCCGCGACGAGCGGGGTGCCGAACGCTCGATCACGCCGAGCGTGCCGAAGGGCCTCGTCATCGACGGGGTGGCCGGTATCTCCCGCGACGGTCGGTCCCTCGTCATCAGCACCCACGTGCCCAACGCCGGTGAGTGTGGATGCGGCTGGCGGTTCCGCACCTACCGGGTGGACGCGGCCGGCGGTAAGGCCACCGAGCTGACGCCGCTCAAGCGGGCCTGGAGCGAGCCGACCGGCCACGGCCAGGCGGTCGAGGCGATCGTCCTGGCCGATGGCGGCCTGGTGGTCCAGGTCAACACCGCGACCCCGGCGGACGACGCGCCGGCGTACCGGTTGGTCCGCTACGGCGATGACGGCCGGGTGCAGGCCGACGCTGCCGTTCCGGCCGGTCAGCCGTGGGGCGGCCTGCTGGGTTGAGCCAATCGGTGGACGTCCACCGGTGACGACGAGGGACCGGCCGCTCACGGGGGTGGCCAGTCCCTCCTGTCGATCCCGGTCGCCGGACCGGTGGCGCCGCGCGGCCGGCCCATGACGTCCGCCACGTCCGCCGATCGGGGCGGTGCCGGTGACGCCTCCGGTGACAGACTTGTCGCCGCAGGCAACGAATGGCGTAAGGGGGCGCGGGTGCGCTGGCGCAGTTTTGTCGCGGTCGGGGACAGCTTCACCGAGGGTATGGACGACGCGTACCCGGACGGCACCTTCCGGGGTTGGGCGGACCTGGTGGCGACCCGGCTCGCCGCCGAGGCGGGCCCCGACTTCCGGTACGCGAACCTGGCCATCCGGGGCCGGCTCTTCCCCGGAGTCGTCGCCGAGCAGGTGCCGGCAGCGGTGGCGATGAAGCCCGACCTGATCAGTTTCGCGGCCGGCGGCAACGACGTTCTGCGTCGCACCTTCGACCCGGACACGCTGATCGCCCGCTTCGACGATGTGGTGCGGCAACTGCGTTCGGGTGGCGCGGACGTGCTGCTGTTCCGGTTCGCCGACGTGATGGCCCGGCTGCCCGGCCAGCGGCTCGTCGCTCCCCGGGTGCAGTTGCTCAACCAGGCTGTCGGTGAGACCGCCGAGCGACACGGCGCGATCATGGTCGACCTGTACGCCGACGACACCTTCCTCAACCCGATGCTCTGGAGCACCGACCGGCTGCACCTCTCCGCAGCCGGCCACCGGCGGGTCGCGGGGCAGGTGTTGAACGCGTTGGGGGTGGGTTGCGACGAGGAGTGGCTGATGGTCCCACCGCATCCGGCCCCGTCACCGTGGCTGGCCGCCCGCGCCGCCGACCTGCGGTGGGCCGGTCAGCACCTCGCGCCGTGGGTGAAGCGGCGGCTCACCGGTCGGTCGTCCGGCGACACGGTGACGGCCAAGCGACCGCTGCTCGGGCCCATCGTCGACTGATTCTCGAAACAGGACGACCGGCTCCAGGTTCGGGCCGGATATCGGATCGTCGAACGTCGCTCCGGCTGGGTACTCTCCGGTGCCCCCGTCGATCACGTACGGGGACAACGGGGAAAGGTGGGACGAGGGATGACCCTCATACCTGGTACGACGCTGTCCAGATCAACCCGGAGAAAGCTGCTGGCCGCCGCACTGTCCACCCTGGCGGCCGCCGGGTTGGTGGTCGTCTCGACGGCTACGCCGGCCGCCGCGTACGACGTGCGCTTCGAGAAGAACACCTCCTGGGCGTGGACGGACTCCGAGCGCCCTAAGACCATCAACATGGATCAGGCCGGCGACGTGTCGGTCGGTACCTGGCTCGACAGCAAGCGGCGTCCGCACACCTCGCGGGCGTACTTCACCTTCGACATCACCACGTACCGCGGCGCGGTCATCGAGTCCGCCATCTTCAACGCCAAGGAGACCGGGGCGGGCGACTGCGCCAAGCGCCCCGAGGTGGAGTTGTGGCGTACCGAGGGGTACACCTCGCGCTCCAGTTGGGCGAAGCCGCCGGTCGACCTCGGGCGGATCGACACCACCCTGCTGCCTGCGCAATCGGGGTGCCCGGCTTCCTACGTCGATTTCGACGCCACGGAGGGGTTGCGTCAGGCCCTCGCCGAGGGCAAGTCAACGCTCACCCTCTCGCTCCGGCTCCCGGTGGCGGTCGAGAAGGACCCGACGCTGGCCCGGAAGTACGCGAGCCAGGTGGGCCTCTCCATCGACCACAACTACCCGCCGGGTGTACCGACCGATCTCCAGACCGTGAACAGCACGAACTGCACGGTCGCGGAGCCGTACCAGGTGGTGCCGCGGCGTGATCTGAACCTGTCGGCGGTCCTGCACGACAAGGACCTCAGCGACACCGGTGGGACGGACCAGCTCACCGCGACGTTCGCGCTCTGGCCGGTCGACGAGCCGGCCGCCCGGGTGGAACGGATCGACTACGGCCGCAACGGTGATCGGGCCCTGGGCCGGTTCCGGACCGACGACATCCAGAACGGCCGGGTGTACGCCTGGCAGGTGCGCGCGGCGGACAGCCGAGCCACCAGTGAGTGGAGCGGGATCTGCTACTTCCGTACCGACTTCGACGGCCCGGCCACGGCACCGACAGTCTCCTCGATCGACTTTCCCGTCGACGGTCCGCAGGCACCGGCGATACCGGGTGAGTTCACCCTCGACGCCCAAGGCGATGCGGACACGGTCGGGTTCGTCTACCAGCTCAACGGCGGTGCGCCTGGCACCGTGACCGCCAATCACCCCGGCGGTTCGGCGACGGTGACCCTGACCCCCAGGGTCGCTTCCAACCGGCTCGAAGTGTGGAGCGTGGATGCCGTCGGCAACCGGTCTCCGGTCACCACCTACGAGTTCTTGGCTGCGAGCAACGCGCCGACCATCTCCGCGACCGTGTACGAGGAAGGGACCTACAGCGGTGGGCCGGGCGTGCCCGGGGTGTTCACCTTCAGCTCGCACGTGCCCGGCGTGGTCAGCTATCGCTACTCCTTCTTCAACGAGGAGCCCGGCACCGTGCACGCCAACGCGGATGGCAGTGCCTCGGTGACCTGGGTGCCGGCGGAGGCCGGCTGGACGATGCTCCAGGTCGTCGGCATCAGGGAGAACGGCACCGAGTCCGAGCCAACCATCTGGTACTTCGGCGTGGCCGACTAGGTTGCGCGCAGTGTGACGGTTCCGTCCGGCCCGCCATCCTTTCGGGTGGTGGGCCGGACGCGTTCCTGGCCACATGTGTCGCCCCCGATGCTCGATGGCGGGCCGTGCGGCCACGTCGCGGCGTAGGTTGGGGATCATGTCTGTGCCGAGCGATCCCGATCCCCGCCTCCAGTCGTACGCGGACCCGCAACGGCTGGTCACCACCGAGTGGCTGGCCGAGCACCTGGGCGACGAGGGCCTCGTCGTCGTCGAGTCCGACGAGGACGTGCTGCTCTACGAGTCCGGTCACATTCCCGGTGCCGTGAAGGTCGACTGGCACCTGGAGTTGAACGACCAGGTGACCCGGGACTACCTGGACGCCGAGAGCTTCGCCGAGCTGTGTGCCGCGAAGGGCATCGGCCGGGGCGACACCGTCGTGTTCTACGGCGACAACTTCAACTGGTGGGCCGCGTACGCCCTCTGGGTCTTCTCGCTCTTCGGCCACGCCGACGTGCGGCTGCTCGACGGCGGTCGGCAGAAGTGGATCGCCGAGGGCCGCGAGGTGACCCGTGACAAGACGACCCGACCGCGCGCCGACTACCCGGTGCCGGTGCGCGACGACGCGCCGCTGCGGGCGTACCGCGAGCAGGTCATGGCGCACATCGCCGCCGGCCGGCCGCTGGTCGACGTCCGTTCGCCGGGCGAGTACACGGGCGAGACGCTGCACATGCCGGACTACCCGCAGGAGGGCGCGCTGCGGGGCGGGCACATTCCCGGCGCGGTGAGCAAGCCGTGGAAGTCGGCCGCCAACGACGACGGCACCTTCAAGTCCGCCGACGAGCTGCGCGCGATCTACGCCGACCAGCTCGGGCTCAGCCCGGCCGACGACGTGATCGCGTACTGCCGGATCGGTGAGCGGTCCAGCCACACCTGGTTCGTACTGCGGCACCTGCTGGGTTACCCACAGGTGCGCAACTACGACGGGTCGTGGACCGAGTGGGGCAACCTGGTCCGGGCACCCGTGGTCAAGGGCGACCAGCCCGGCGGCCTCGCCGCCTGAAGCCGTACGGCCGCCCCCACGCGATTGCCCCGGTCGCGTGGGGGCGGCCGTCAGCTGGCGAGTGCCATCGCCCCGCGCAGCTCGCGGACGATGCCGGTGATCTCGCCGGTCTCCGGGTTCCAACGGGCCAGGGCAGCCGGCTCCAGCCGGAGGAGAACCGAGCCCTGGTTGTCCCAGCCCAGCACCTCGCAGCAGCCCTTGGCCCGATCCCGGCCCAGGTCGAGCAGATGGGACACGGCACCGGTCCGTGCGTCCAGCACGGCCACCCCCTCGGCGCCGTCGATCTCACCGCTGGTGATCCACGCCGCGCTGGCCAGCCGCTCGCCGTGCAGCCAGCCCCGGCCGTAGAACTCGTTGATCGCGTACGGCGAGGGCAGCGCGCCCCCGGTGACGGGCTGTTCGGAACGGACCTGTGCCTCGCGGGCCGTCCTGGTGCGCAGCTTCAGGGCGTCCCGCTCACCGATCATCTCGACCAGTGGGGCGTCCCGGCCGGCCTCCGGGTCGGGTGCGGCCACGACCCAGGTCGACACGTCGATCATGGTGGCGGTCCCGGTGACCCGATCCACCGCGTACGTCCGGTCGTCGCCCCCGACCAGCACCCGGTCATGCGCCCACACGACCAACTCCAGGTATCCCTCAATCGGTATCCGGCGGACGTCCGCCGTGGTGAGGTCGACCAGGACCAACTCGTCGTTCTGGGCGAACGCGGCGGCCCGGCCGTCCGGCGACAGCACTCCCGGCTTCACGGCGACCGCCTCGTTGCCGCCCGCGTCCCGGGTGGGCGCCAACGTCACCACGTCGAGACTGCGCACCACACCGTCGTCGCCGAGAACCCGGACCGGCCCGTCGGCGCGGTTCTCCTCGTCGACCGGTTGGAACAGCGCCCGGGCCCGCTGGACCGGTCGCTCGGAGAGCGGCACCGTCGCCGGGCTGCCGAGCCGGTTCAACGGGTCGGGTAGGTAGGTCAGGTTGTCGGGCGGCCGCTGGACCGGGCCGGAGTGGGTGGGTTCGACGGTCGGGGCCACCGGAATGACCGGCGGCCGATCGGCGGACGAGCGCAGGGCGGCCACCATGCCACCGCCGACGAGCGCCACGGCCAGCGCCGCCGCCGCGACGGCCTTTCGGGTACGCCGGGTGCGGCGGGCCCGCTCCCATCCGGCGATGGCCGGTCGGCTGGGCAGCACGTCCTCGACGCTGACGGTCATCAGTCGGCGTAGGTCCTGCTCGTTCACGGGTTCACCTCCGCACCGCTGGCCAGGTCGGCCGAGCCCTGGCTTCCTCGGGTGTCCCGGGCGAGGTCCGGTGCGACCTCGCGGAGTCGACGTAGCGCCGCGTGACACTGGCTCTTGACGGTGCCGACGGTCACCCCGAGCGCCTCGGCGGTGGCGACCTCGGTCAGATCCTCGTAGTAGCGCAGCACCAGCACGGCCCGTTGCCGAGGTGGCAGCAGGCCCAGCGCGTCGTGCAGGGTCAGCCGTAGTGCGCCGTCCCGGTCGTGGGCCACCTGGTCCGGTGGCGCGGCACTGAGCCACTCCCGCCGCCGACGTCGCCACCACGACACCGAGTCGCGGTAGAGGATGGCCCGCACGTACGCGGAGGGGTCGGCGTTGCGGACCGAGCCCCATCGCAGCGCGAGCTTCAGGAGCGCGTCCTGGAGCAGGTCCTCGGCCTGGTGTTGGTTGCCGCAGATCAGGTACGCCGCGCGGAGCAGTCGGTGTTGATGGCTCTCCACGAAGGCGAGGTAGCCGTCGCGCCCGTCGTCACCCTTCGGTGCCATCCGCCCTCCTCCCGGCCGTCCCGATGCGCGTCACCTGACAGACGCACGGGGGGAGGAAAAGGGTTGGGTCAGTTTCCCGGTGTTCCGGTCAGGTAGCGCTGAAGGGTCGGTGCGATCCAGGAGACCAGGTCCTCCGGTGGCGTGTCCACCATGGGCGGCAGACGGACGACGTACCTGGTGAAGGCGAGGCCGAGCACCTGACTGGCCACCAGACCCGCACGGCGGGCGGTCGTCGTCGGGTCGGTGCCGAAGGCGGCCACCGCCGTGGTGAGCTGGTTGGCGAAGATGTCGCGCATCCGTTCGGCGGCGCCGGGGTTGGTGCTGGCGGCCCGCAGCAGCGCCACGAGGGTCTCGTCGCCGTCCCACCGGCTGAGGAAGTGCCGGACGAGCGTCTCGCCGAGGTGCTCGGGCGGGATGGGGGTCAGGTCGGGCAGGCGTAGGTCGAACTCGGCCGCCGCCGCGAAGAGCCCCTCCTTGCTGCCGTAGTAGCGCATGACCATCGACGGGTCGATCTGGGCGTCGGCGGCGATGGCCCTGATCGTGGCGCGCTCGTACCCGTCTGCGGCGAATCGTTCACGGGCCGCTCGCAGGATCGCCGCCCGGGTCGCGTCCGAGCGGCGGGGTTGGGTCGGCGGAGCGGGCACTGTCATGTCAACGACCGTATGCCAACAGGTGTTGACACGCAATCAGCAGGGTTCTAACGTCGCCAACAAGTGTTTGCCAACAGGTGTTGGCAACGATCGTCTGGAGGTGTCCATGAGCACCGACGTTCTGGTGGTGGGCGCCGGCCCTACCGGTCTCGCCACCGCCCTGACGCTGGCTCGGCGCGGAGTCGACGTGACACTGCTGGACCAGCTGGCCGAGCCGCCCACGACGTCCCGCGCGGCGGTCGTGCACGCGTACACCCTGGAGGTGCTGGACCGGATCGGCGCGGCGGCGCCGTTGATCGCCCAGGCGGTGCGGACGCCGCGTTTCACGGTCCGCGACCGCGACCGGGTGCTGCTGTCGGTGCCGTTCCACGAGCTGCCGTCCCGCTACCCCTACGCGCTGCTGGTCTCCCAGTCGGTGACCGAGGCGGTGCTCACCGGGCAGCTCGCCGACCTCGGCGTCCAGGTACGACGACAGCGTCGACTGACCGGGCTCACCGACACCGGCGACGGGGTGCTCGCGCAGGTCGACGGGGAGCCGGTGCGCGCCCGGTTCGTCGTCGGCGCGGACGGCCTGCACAGCACCGTGCGGCAGTTGACCGGCATCGACTTCACCGGCCCGAGCGACGAAGAGTCCTTCGTGCTCGCCGACGTACGGGTGCGAAGCGTCCTGCCGCGCGACGAGGCGGCCCTCTTCCTCGCCCGCCCCGGCCCGTTGATCTGGGCGCCGCTGCCGGACGGGGTGGTCCGACTGGTCGCCGCCGTGGCGGACGCCCCACCCGCACCGGACCGGGCGTACCTCCAGGCGCTGCTCGACGAACGCGGCCCGGCACGCAGACCCGACCGGGTGACCGAGGTGCTCTGGGGCTCCCGGTTCCGGGTCCACCACCGGATCGCCGAGACGTTCCGAGCCGGGTCGGTGCTGCTGGCCGGGGACGCCGGACACGTGCACAGCCCGGCCGGCGGGCAGGGCATGAACCTCGGGATCTGCGACGCGGTCGCCCTCGGCACCGCGCTGGCGGACGTGTTCGACGGCGGCCCGGACACGCTGCTCGACGACTACAACACCCGGCAGCGGCCGATGGCCGAGGACGTGATGAGCTTCGCCGCCGGGCTGACCCGGCTGGCCACCGTCTCCCCGGCCCGCCGGCCGGCCCGGGACGTGCTGCTCCGGTTGATCGGTGCGGTGCCGCCGTTCCGTCGGCGGATCGCGCTGCGTCTGTCCGGGCTGTCCCACCGGGAGGCAGCCGCCGAGCTGAGCCGATGCGACCGGCCGGCCAGCTAGGCCCGCGACACCGGCCGCAGTGCCCGCCACGCCGCGACGGTGACCAGCGCGAACACGCCTGCGGCCGCGCCCACCACCGGCACCGTCCCGAACGCGGCGGCGGCCAGCCCGGCGAGCGCCGCGCCGACCGGCGCGGTGACCAGGCCGACCATCCGTTGGGCCGCCCCGACCCGGCCGAGCAGCCCGGCCGGCACGTTCCGCTGCCCGTACGACGCCCACAGGCTGTTCCACGCCACGGTGCCGGCGGCGAACACGGCCAACGCGAGACCACCCGGCACCGGATGCCGGGCCAGCGCGAACCCGGTCAACGCCACGGTCTCCGCGGCGAGCACCACGCCCAGCGCCGGGACCGTGCCGAGTCGGGCGGCGAGCCGACCGGCCCCGAGCGCCCCGACCACGCCACCGACGATGGCGGCGGCGGCGAACAGCCCGTACCCGGCCGGCGGCACCCGCAACACGTCCAGCGCGTAGAGCACCAGCACCGCCATGATCCCACTGATCGCCAGATTGCTCGCGGAGGTGAGCACCGTGACCCGCCACAGTGTCCGGTGCGCGTACAACCAGCGCAGGCCTTCGACGATCTCACGCCACACCGATCCGCGCCGTACCCCGGACCAGGGCGGCGTGCCCGCGACCGGCGCCGGGGTCAGGGCCAGCACGAGCAGCGCGGCCACGGCGAAGGTGACGGCGTCGAGGGCGAACGGAAGGGCTGGCGCGACGGCGAAGAGGACACCGGCGGCCGGCGCCCCGAGGAAACCCCCGGCGACCGCGGAACCCGCCTGGAGTCGACCGTTCGCCCGGGGCAACGCGTCCGGTGGCACCAACGCGGGAAGCAGAGCGAACGAGGCGGAGTCGAACAGGGTGCCCAACGCGGCGAGGAGGAACGCCGCCACCAGCACCACCCAGACGCCGGCCCGGTGCAGGGCGACCGCCACCGCCAGTGCCGCCACCACGGCGGCGCGTACCCCGTCGACCACCGCCATCGTCCGACGGCGGTCCCAGCGGTCCGCGTACACACCGCCGAGCAGGCCGAAGAGCAGCGGTGGCAACTGACCCGCCACGGTGACCGCCGCGATGATCCGCGGATCGCGGGTCACCGTCGCGGCCAGCAGGGCCAGTGCGGGGGTACGCAGCGCGTCCCCGAGCCGCGACGAGACGGCGGCGGACCAGAGCAACCGGAAGTCCCGGCCCAGAGCTGTGGAGGTCATCCGGCGACCGTGCGGGTTCGACCGGGTCGAGGGTCAAGCCGCCGGGCGAAAGGGGGACGCGCGTGTCGGTGATCATCGGTACGGTGGGCGCCGGCATGTCGGGACCGGGGGAGAACGCACGTGGACCACACCTTCCAGGTCGACCTCCGTGGCGTGGTCGACCTGCTCAGCCACCACCTCTACGGCAGTCCGCGGGTCTACGTGCGCGAGCTGCTGCAGAACGCGGTAGACGCGATCACCGCGCGGCGCTCGACCGAGCCGGACGCGCCGGCCCTGGTCCGCGTCGAGACACCCGAGACCACCGGTGACGGCACGCTGCGGGTGCACGACACCGGCATCGGCCTGACCGAGGCGCAGGTACACGAGTTGCTGGCCACCATCGGCCGCAGCTCCAAGAGGGACGAACTCGGCTTCTCCCGGCACGAGTTCCTCGGCCAGTTCGGCATCGGCCTGCTCTCCTGCTTCCTGGTCGCCGACGAGATCCAGGTGTTCACCCGCAACGGCGACCACCCGACGGTGCGGTGGACCGGGTACGCCGACGGCCGGTACGCGGTGAGCCTGGCGCCACCGGAAGCCTCCCGCGCCGAACCGGGCACCACCGTCACGCTGGTGCCCCGCCGCGACGCCGACCAGTGGTTCGCCACCCCGACCGTCACCGACCTGGCCCGGCTCTTCGGGTCACTGCTGCCGGTCACCGTCCGGGTCGGTGACGTGGTCACCACCACCGGCGAACCGCCCTGGCCGACCGCCCCCGGCGCGCCCGTCGACCGGGCGGCACTTGTCGCGTACGCCCGGGAGACGCTCGGCATCGACCCGTTCGACGTGCTGCCCCTGAGCGTGCCGGAGGCCGGGCTCACCGGTGTCGCCTTCATCCTGCCCACCCCGGTGAACCCGGCGGCCCGTGCCGGGCACCGGGTCTACCTCAAGCGGATGCTGCTCACCGAACACGCCGACGGGTTGCTGCCGGACTGGGCCTTCTTCGCGCACTGCGTGGTGGACGCTGCCGAGCTGCGCCCCACCGCCAGCCGGGAAGCCCTCTACGAGGACACCCTGCTGACCACGACCCGGGAGGCGCTCGGCGACCAGGTACGCGGCTGGCTGGTCCGGCTGGCCCGGCACGACCCGCACCGGCTGGCCGAGTTCCTCCAGGTGCACCACCTGGGGGTGAAGGCACTGGCGCTGCACGACGACGAGATGCTCCAGCTGGTCGACAGGTGGTGGCCGATGGACACCAACGTCGGCACGCTCACCCTCGCCGAGTTCCGGGAGCGCTACGGCGTGCTCCGGTACGCGGCGAGCCTGGACGAGTTCCGGCAGCTCGCCGCGGTGGCCGCCGCGCAGGACCTGGCGGTGGTCAACGGCGGCTACACGTACGACACCGAGCTGATCGAGCGGTTGCCGGCGGTGGACCGCTCGGTGCTGATCGAACGGCTGGAACCGAGCGACCTGACCACCCGCTTCGACGCGCTCGACCCGCAGGTGGAGATGGCGCTGCGGCCGTTCCTCGCCGCCGCGCAGCGGGCCGTCGAACGGTCCGGCTGCGAGGTGGTGATCCGGGCGTACGAACCGGTGTCGCTGCCCGCGCTCTACCTGGTGAGCAGGTCGGCGGCGTTCAACGACCAGTTGGCGGCCAGTCGGGAGCGAGCGGACGAACTGTGGGGCGGTGTCCTCGACGCGCTGGCCGCCACCGCGCCGCCGGACCGCCCGCAGCTGGTGCTCAACCACCGCAACCCGTTGGTCCGCCGGGTCACCGCGCTGGCCGACCCGGAGCTGGTGGGGCTCGCCGTCGAGGCGCTGTACGGCCAGGCGCTGCTGCTCGGCCACCATCCGATCCGCGCTGCCGATGCGGCGCTGCTGAACGATTCCTTCCTCGGCCTGCTCGGCCGGGCCGTACCGGGACAGGGGCGAGCATGAGCGACGAGGATCTCTGGCGGGCGCTGCGCGGCATCTCCGACATGCCGTACGGGGCGGGGCAGATCGCCGCGTTCGAGCAGTTGCTGCGCCGGGTGGATGCCGCCGACGACCGGCACCTGGCCTTCGTCACCCGGATGCAGGCCACCACCGGTTACGTCTACGGCGGTGAGCCGGCGAAGTCCTTCGTGACCTTCTCCTGGTGTCTGTCCGAGTTCGACAGTGACCCGCAGCCCTATCACCAACGCCACGCGCACAACCTGCTGTGGCACTTCAAATACATGATCACCGGGTTGCTGAACTTCCCGGAGGTGCCCCTCGACCGCACGTACGCGGTGCTGGACGACATGGAGCGCCGCTACCGGGCCGGTGGGCACAGCCTGCAGACCGTCCACAAGCACCGGTTCCGGGTCGCCGACCACGTGGGTGACGCCGAGGCGGCCGCGCACTGGTACCGGCTCTGGCAGACCACGCCGCGCGACGATCTCTCCGATTGCGCCGGCTGTGACCCGACGAGCCAGGTCAACTACCTCGCCGACACCGGGCGGGACGCGGAGGCGGTGGCGCTGGCCGAGCCGGTGCTCGCCGGCCGGCTCACCTGCAACGAGCAGCCGCAGGCGATCCTCACCGCGCTGCTCCTGCCGTACCTGCGGACCGGGCGGGCCGAGTCGGCGCGGGACGCGCACCGGGAGGCGTACCGCCGGTTGCGCGGCAACCTCGCCGACCTGTGGGACATCGGCGACCACGTCGAGTTCTGCACGGTGACCGGCAACAAGGCGCGGGCGGTGGAGTTGGTCGAGCGGCACCTGGACTGGCTGGACCGGGCACCGTCGCCGGCCGCCGCGATGCACTTCGCGGCCACGGCCGCCGCCGCGATGCGCCAGGCCGGTCAGGGCGGAGTGGCGACCGTGTACCGCCGCGCCGCCGAGGGCCGACCGGCCGGCGAGGTGTCGGCGTCGGTGCTCGCCGACGAGCTGACGCGGACCGCCACCGAGTTGGCGGAGCGTTTCGACGCCCGCAACGGCACCACCCACCAGTCGGAGTGGATCGCCCGCCGGCTCGCCGTACGACCGAGCGGTGAGCACCTGCCGCTGTCCGCGAGCGTCCGTCGTCGCCCGCCACTGAGGGGCGGGGACGAGCCGACCACGTCCCACCACGAGGGGCGCCCGGTAGCGGCCGGCAACGCGACGCGCCCCGGCAAGCCCGAGGCACCCGCACCGACGGTGCCTGCCGACGCCGGGCCGGACGAGCTTCTGGCCCTCGCCGAGCAGAGCTGGGGTCGGCACGACCCGGCCATGTTCCGGGCGGCGTTGACCGCCTACGACGAGCGGTTCGGCGCAGCCGACCTGCCCCCGCGTACCGTCGCGCAGCGGATGGCGTTGCGGGCGGCCGAGCGCGGCGACGAGGAGGATCTGCCGGGTGCGATCGAGTCGAACCGAGCGGCTCTGGACCTCTACCTGACGGAGGGCGACGAGCTGTCTGCCCAGGTGGTCGCGGGGCGACTCGGCGTGCTGCTGGCCCGCTCCGACGACGCCGACGAGGGGTTGGCGTTGGTCCGGAAGGCAGCGGAGGTGCTGGACCGGGACGGCGACGCCCGGCAGCGGGCCGCCGCCCACCACCGGGTGGCGTTGGCGCTGCTCCAGCAGGAACGCTGGGCCGAGGCGCTCGCGGCGCTGGACCGGATGCCGGCCGACGCGGGTGGCGACCCGTACCTGGCGGCCCGGGCCGCGCTGCACCGGGCGCACGTGCTGGAGCAGTCGGAACGTCTCGACGAGGCGCGAGCCGCCGCCGCCGAGGCCCGCCGCATCGGCCGGGACGTCGGCGTCGATGAGCTGGTCACCGCGGCCTCCCTGGCGTACGCCCGGACGGTGGACGACCCGGCCGAGGCGGTGGCCGCCTGCGACGAGGCGCTCGCGTCGGCCCCGACGGAAGCGGAGTTGGCGGTTCGCGTTGCCCGTGCCCGCGCGTTGCTCGCGGCCGGCCGGGCCGCCGACGCGGTGGACGACTTCGTCGAGGCGGTGACGCTCTGCGTGGAGCGGGGCGACGAGGGGGACGCGTTCCTGCGGTGGGAGTTGGCGAACGCGTACCGGATGGTGGGTCGGCTCGGCGAGGCGGCCGAGGTCGCCGAGGAGGCGGTCCTGGGTCTCGACCGGCTCGGCGCCCAGGCCGAGGCGGACCGGTGCCGGCACCTGCTGGCTGGCGTGTACGCCGGGCTCGGCGAGATCAAACCGGCCCTCGCCCTGCTGGAGCAGTTGGCCGACAACCTCGATGGTCCGGACAACCTCCCGTACCGGGCGCAGGTGCTGGAGGAGGCCGGGGACATCCTCTACGACGCGGACCGGGACGCGGCCGGCGCGGAGCGGTTCGCCGCGGCCGCCGAGGCGTACCGGCTCGGCGACCTGCCGCTGGACGAGTTGCGGGCGCGCCGGCGGGAGGCGTACGCCTGGTTCTGGGCGGACGACCGGCCGGCGGCGACTCGGGCCGTCGAGCAGGCGGACGCGCTGGCGGTGACACTGACCGGGCAGCCGGAGCCACCGGTGACGTACGAGCTGGCGATGGTCGCCGAGGTCGGGGCGCGGGTGCTGACGACCGAGAACCGGCCGGACGAGGCGCTGGCGCGGCTGGACGGGGTGCCCGACCGGCTACGGTCGATCGAGGCTTTCGGTGAGGCCGCCCAGGTGGAGATCCTCACCGGTGAGCTGCTGCTTCGACTGGACCGTCCGGCGGAGGCGGAGCCGCTCCTGCGACGGGTTCTCGGTGGGCTGCCGGCCGACTCGCGACCGGTCCGACAGACGGCCTGGCTGTTGGCCCGTGCCCTGGATCTGCTGGACCGGCCCGCGGAGGCCGCCGCTCTGCGAACGGAGCACGACCTCGACCCGGACGACTGAGCGGGGCGGCCCGGGCCGGGGTGTGCTGAACCGCTCGCCGACCAGCGGCCCACCGGGGCCGGATCGCGGTCTAGGCTTGCCCGGTGACGGTGGAGCAGCAGGCACGGGGTGCCACGGGTGCGGGCCGGCGCAGGTCCCGCAAGGACGAGATCCTGGAGATCGCGGTCGGCCTGTTCGCCGCGCGTGGCTACCACGGTGTGTCGATGGACGACATCGGCGCGGCGGCGGGGGTCACCGGTCCGGCGCTCTACCACCACTTCGCCGGCAAGGAGGCCATGCTGGCCGCCGCGCTGATCCCGGTCAGTGAGGGGTTGCTGGCCGGCGGGCGGGAACGCGCCGCCGGGCAGCCGGACGACCCGCGCGGCGTGCTGGAGTCGCTGATCGACTTCCACGTCGAGTTCGCGCTGGCCAACCCGGCGGTGATCGCGTTGCACCTGAACGAGTTGGACCGCCTGCCGGAGGAGCCGAGGCGACGGATCCGTCGCTTGCAACGGCTCTACGTCGAGGAGTGGGTCACCGTGCTCACCGCCCTGCACCCGGGCATGCCCGACGGTGAGGCGCGGGTGCTCGCGCACGCCGCGTTCGGGTTGATGAACTCGACTCCGTTCCTGGGCGGCGAGGTGGACCGGCGTCGCCGGGCGGAGCTGCTGCGCGGCGCGACACTTGCCGCGTTGCTCGCCTGAGCCCGACTCGTCACAGGTTCGTCGGTCATGATTCCCTAACCACCGTCCCACCATCCGGACGCCGGGAGGAAACATGATCGAGTCACTGCTGGTAGCCAATCGGGGTGAGATCGCCCGCCGGATCATCCGGACCGCCAAGCGGCTCGGCATCCGCGCCATCGCGGTTCACTCGGAGGCCGATGCCGACCTGCCGTTCGTGGCGGAGGCGGACGAGGCGGTCCTCATCGGCCCGGCGAACCCGGCCCTGAGCTACCGCAACACCGAGGCGATCCTCGCCGCCGCGAAGGCGACGGGTGCGCAGGCCATCCACCCCGGCTACGGCTTCCTGTCGGAGAACGCCGACTTCGCCCGTACCGTCGAGGCCAGTGGCCTGATCTGGGTCGGCCCCGACGCGGACGCGATCACCGCGATGGGCGACAAGATCAATGCCCGGAACCTGATGGCGGCGGCCGGTGTTCCGGTCGCGCCGGGCACCACCGACCCGGCCGCCGACCTGGACGCGGCGGTGACGGCCGCCGCCGAGATCGGCTACCCGGTGATGGTCAAGGCCGCGGCCGGTGGCGGCGGCATGGGCATGGGCGTCGCCGTGGACGAGGCCGCGCTCCGCAGCGAGTACGACAAGGTGCGCGCGTTCGCCGAGCGGATGTTCGGCGACGGGTCGGTGTTGATCGAGCGCTACTTCCCCCGGGTGCGCCACGTCGAGGTGCAGATCCTCGGCCTGGCCGACGGTCGGGTGGTGGCGCTCGGTGAGCGGGAGTGCTCGGTGCAGCGACGGAACCAGAAGCTGGTCGAGGAGTCCCCGTCCCCGGCGGTCTCGCCGGAGCTGCGGGTCCGCCTGCTGGCGGCGGCGGTCCGGGCTGGCGAGGCGGTCGGTTACCGCAACGCGGGCACTGTGGAGTGCCTGCTCGATCCCACCTCGGGCGAGTTCTTCTTTCTCGAGATGAACACGCGGCTCCAGGTGGAGCACCCGGTGACCGAGTACGTCTACGGGATCGACCTGGTCGAGGAGCAGTTGCGGGTGGCGTCCGGGCTGGCGCCGACGTTCGACCCGGACGCCCTGACGCCGGCCGGGCACGCCATCGAGATGCGGATCAACGCGGAGGACCCGAAGCGTTTCCTGCCCGGCCCTGGTGTGGTGACGACCTGGGTGGAGCCCGCGGGCGCGGGTGTCCGGGTGGATTCCGGCTACACCGAGGGCAACACGGTCACCCCGTTCTACGACAGCCTGATGGCGAAGCTGATCATCAGCGGCGCGACCCGCGACGAGGTGCTCGAGCGGGCCCGGACGGCGGTGGCCGCCTTCCAGATCGAAGGTCCGAAGAACAACGTGCCCTTCTTCGCCGAGCTGCTGGACAACGAGGAGTTCCGCTCCGGCACCTACGACACAGGCATCGTCCCCCGAATGCGCTGACCCCGGTAACGCCCCCGGTAACGCCCCCGGTGATCAAGAGGTTTGCGTCAGGAATGTGGCCGCTGATGACGCAAACCTCTTGATCAGCCAGTCGGCGCGGCCGGCGCGGCCGGCTGGCCGTGCCGTTACCGTTGCCCGCAGTAGAGCTGACACCACTCCGACGTCACAGTGAGGTGACCGATGAGCCAGTTGCCGGATTCCGTCTCGATCCGCGAGGTCGGGCCCCGGGACGGGTTGCAGAACGAGGACCCGATCCCGACCGACGCCAAGGTCCGTCTGCTCGACGCCCTCTCCGGCACCGGTGTGCGCCGGATCGAGGCGGTGTCGTTCGTGCATCCGAGGGCGATCCCGCAGATGGCCGACGCCGACGAGGTGTGGCAGCGGGCCGCCAAGGCCGACGGGGTCCGGTACTCGGCGCTGGTGCCGAACACCCGGGGTGCCCAGCGGGCTCTCGCCGCCGGGTTCACCGAGATCGAGGTGGTGGTCTCCGCCAGCGACACGCACAACCGCCGCAACGTCAACCGGTCGACCGACGAGTCGTTGGACGACATCGCCGAACTGATCGACCTCCTGCACGGCGCGTCCGCGCGGGTGGAGGTGATCGTGGCGACCAGCTTCGGCTGCCCGTACGAGGGTGACGTCGACCCGGCACGGGTGGCCGGCATCGTCGACCGGGTGGTCCGGGACGGCGCGGACCGGGTCGCGTTCGGCGACACCACCGGCATGGGCACGCCGCGCCGGGTCCGTGAGCTGCTGACCGCGGTACGCGACCGGAACGCGAACGTGCCGGTGCTGCTGCACTTCCACAACACCCGGGGGACGGCGCTGGCCAACCTGTTGACCGCGTTGGAGCTGGGGGTGACCGAGTTCGACGCCAGCGTCGGTGGCCTGGGCGGCTGCCCGTACGCGCCGGGGGCGAGCGGCAACCTGGCGACCGAGGAGGCCGTGCACATGCTGCACGACATGGGCATCGACACCGGCATCGACCTGGCGGCCCTCGTCGAGGCGGCGGAGCTGGCCGAGGAGTTGCTCGGCAAGAGGCTGCCGTCGGGTGTGCTGCGGGCCGGTCCACGGACCCGACTGACGCCGATGCCGAGCTGAACGGTTCGGATGCGACGAAGGGGCCGGCGCACGCGCCGGCCCCTTCTCACGTGCCACGTCGATCAGCCCACCGTGGTGAGCGCGCCCGGCCAGCTGTCGCGGAAGATGTCCGCGCTGCGGTCGGTGGCACTGAACGTGCCGGCGAAGAGGTTGCTCACCCGGTTCGCCTCGGCGCTGCTCGGGTACGGGTTGGTGCAGCTGGTGCCGGCGCTGCCACCGGACATCAGCAGCGAGCAGTTGCCGTTGTAGTTGTCCGGCAGCCCGAGGATGTGCCCGATCTCGTGGGTCATGATGCGAAGCGGGCTGTACTGCGCGGCCTGCTGGGTGTCGATGTAGACCCGGCCGTTGCCGAGGCTGGTCCGGACGGCGTACGAGCCGCCGCCGGTGATCTGGTAGATCCGCAGGTTGGAGCCGCAGTTGGCGGAGAGCGTCAGGTTGTTTGTGGCGTTGTTCCAGATCGAGGCGGCCTGGTTGGCGGTGCCGGCGTAGCTGCCTGCCTGGCTGGTGTTGTAACAGATGGTCATGGCGGCGGACGCGGGCGCCGGGTTGGCGACCGTGACGCCGAGGGTGGCGAGTGTCGTCGCGAGCACCGCGACGGCGAGCCGATTGAGTCGTGAGGTCATCGCTGACTCCAATCTGGGAGGAGGGGTGCCAGGAGCCTAGCGACATGTATTTACGTTTTTCAATGTCTTGTTCTCGGGTCAACTGTCTGGTTCGCTCGTAGGTCGCCGACAGCCGCGCCGATGCGCTAGCCTAACGATCGTTCAGGTCGGTACGGCGAGGGAGTCGGCGTGACGCTCGACGGTGAAGCACTGGAGCAGCTGCGCAAGCGGGCCCGGTCCGGCGGCGCGGACAAGTACCACGCGGCCAACGCGGCCAAGGGCAAGCTCTTCGCCCGTGAGCGGGTCGCGCTCCTGGTCGACGAGGGTTCGTTCGTCGAGGACGGCCTCTACGCCAACTCGATGGCCGAGGGGTTGCCCGCCGACGGCGTGGTCACCGGCACCGCCACGATCGACGGCCGGCAGGTCTGCCTGATGGCCAACGACTCCACCGTCAAGGCCGGCAGCTGGGGCGCCCGCACCGTCGAGAAGATCATCCGAATCATCGAGCGGGCGTACGGCGCCGGCGTGCCGATGGTCTACCTGGTCGACTCGGCCGGCGCGCGGATCACCGACCAGGTCGACCTCTTCCCCGGCCGTCGTGGCGCCGGCAAGATCTTCTGGAACCAGGTGCGCGCCTCCGGCTCGATCCCGCAGGTGTGCGCGCTGTTCGGTCCGAGCGCCGCCGGTGGGGCGTACATTCCGGCGTTCTGCGACGTGGTGGCCCTGGTCGACGGCAACGCGAGCATGTACCTCGGCTCCGACCGGATGGTCGAGATGGTCACCGGCGAGAAGACCACCCTGGAGGCGATGGGCGGGGCCAAGGTGCACACCGCCGAATCGGGTGTCGGGCACTTCCTCTGCAAGACCGAGGCCGACGCGCTCGACGTGGTGAAGACCTACCTGTCGTACCTCCCGGCGAACTGGACCCAGACGCCGCCGGCCGCGCCGGCCGTCGCCGCGCCCGCGAAGGCCGACCTGGCCGCGCTGGTGCCGGCCAGCGAGCGGCAGGCGTTCGACATGCGGCGGTACGCGAAGGGCCTGCTCGACGAGGGGTCCTTCTTCGAGATCCAGGCCCTCTGGGCCAAGGAGCTGACCATCGGATTCGGCCGCCTCGACGGGCAGGTCGTCGGCGTCGTCGGCAACAACTCGATGTTCAAGGGCGGCGTGCTCTTCGTCGACTCGGCCGACAAGGCCACCCGGTTCGTGCAGCTCTGCGACGCGTTCAACGTGCCGCTGCTGTTCCTCAGCGACGTACCCGGCTTCATGGTCGGCAGCGCGGTGGAGAAGCAGGGCATCATCCGGCACGGCGCCAAGATGATCACCGCGATCTCCGAGGCGACGGTCCCGAAGATCTGCGTCGTGGTCCGCAAGGCGTACGGCGCCGGCCTCTACGCGATGGCCGGCCCCGGGTTCGAGCCGGACGCCACGATCGCCCTGCCGACCGCGAAGATCGCGGTGATGGGGGCCGAGGCCGCCGTGAACGCCGTCTACGCCAACAAGATCGCCGCCATCGAGGACGAGGCCGAGCGGGCCGCCTTCGTGGCCGCCAAGCGAGCCGAGTACGAGCAGGACATCGACGTGGTCCGGCTCGCCAGCGAGCTGGTGGTGGACGCCATCGTCGAGCCGCACGACCTGCGTACCGAGCTGGTCCGTCGCTTCGCGGCGGCCCGTACGAAGGACCGGCACTTCTCCCGACGCCGGCACGGCGTGACCCCGGTCTGATCCTCGACCGCCCGCACAGCGACCCGTTCCGGCGTCACGAGCGCCGGCGGACCGTCCCTACTGGAGGATGAGATGGACTTCCGGCTCACCGACGAACAAGCGGCGCTGCGGGAGAGCGTGCGGGACTTTGCCCGCGAGGTGGTTGCCCCGGTCATTGCCGAGCACTACGAGCAGCACACCTTCCCGTACGAAGTGGTCCGGCAGATGGGCAAGATGGGCCTGTTCGGCCTGCCCTTCGCCGAGGAGCACGGTGGGATGGGCGGCGACTACTTCGCGCTCTGTCTGGCCCTGGAGGAGTTGGCGCGGGTCGACTCCAGCGTGGCCATCACGCTGGAGGCGGCGGTCTCGTTGGGCGCGATGCCGATCTACCGCTTCGGCACCGAGGAGCAGAAGGCGACCTGGCTGCCCCGGCTGCTCAGCGGCGAGGCCCTGGCCGGTTTCGGGCTCACCGAGCCGGGCACCGGCTCCGACGCCGCCGGCACCCAGACTCGCGCGGTCCTGGACGGCGACGAGTGGGTGATCAACGGGTCGAAGGCGTTCATCACCAACTCGGGCACCGACATCACGGCGATGGTGACCGTCACGGCGGTGACCGGCACGAACCCGGACGGCTCCAAGGAGTTGTCGACGATCATCGTGCCGACCGGCACGCCCGGGTTCACCGTCGCGCCGGGCTACTCCAAGGTGGGCTGGACCGCCTCGGACACCCACGAGCTGACCTTCGACGACTGCCGCGTACCGGCGGCCAACCTGCTCGGCGCGCGGGGTCGGGGCTTTGCGCAGTTCCTCCGGATCCTCGACGAGGGTCGGATCGCCATCGCCGCGCTGGCGGTCGGCCTCGCGCAGGGCTGTGTCGACGAGTCGATCAAGTACGCGAAGGAGCGGCACGCCTTCGGTCAGCCGATCGGCGCCAACCAGGCGATCCAGTTCAAGATCGCGGACATGGAGCTGAAGGCGCACACCGCCCGACTGGCCTACTACGACGCCGCCGCCCGGATGCTGGCCGGCGAGCCGTTCAAGCGGCAGGCCGCCATCGCCAAGCTGCACGCCAGCACGATCGCTGTCGACAACGCCCGGGAGGCGACCCAGATCCACGGCGGGTACGGCTTCATGAACGAGTACCCGGTGGCCCGTTTCTGGCGGGACTCCAAGATCCTGGAGATCGGCGAGGGCACGAGCGAGGTGCAGCGGATGATCATCGCTCGGGACCTGGGCCTCTGAACCGTTCCACCCGCCGTCCGTACCGGACGGGCTGGCCGTACGGCTGTCGGATTTCGGCGGGTGGACGTCAATAGCCCGACGTTCGACTGCCAACGGTCGGAGTCGATCCGTACTCTTCGTGCCCATGACTCCGGATCATGATGGGTCGCGGAGCCCGGCTGGCCGTACCCCGCTGCCGGAGCTGCTCCGCGAGCATCGACGGGCCGCCGGCCTGACCCAGGCCGAGCTGGCGTCCCGGGCCGGGGTGGGTGTGCGGACGGTGCGTGATCTGGAGCGTGGTCGGGCGGTCCGACCGCAGCGCACCACCGTGGACCTGCTCGCTGCGGCGTTGTCGTTGGCCGGAGCCGATCGGGCGGCGTTCCTGGCTGCGGCCCGCGGCTCCGGCACCGAGCCGACCCGGCCGGACACCACCTCGACGGCGCTCGCTGTCCCGTCGGCCGACCGGCCGGTCACTCTCCCGCCTCCGGTCGCGCTGATCGGTCGGGACCGCGACATCACCGAGCTGCGCGCCATGCTGACCGAGGAGCGGGGGCCCCGGCTGGTGAGCCTGGTCGGGCTGGCCGGGGTCGGCAAGACCGCCCTGGCGACGTCGGTGGCCCATGTGGTGGCCCCCGCCCACCCGGCCGGAGTGGCCGGGGTGCTGATCGGTGAGGGCTCGGACGGGCCGGACGTGCTCGCCGCCTCGATGGCCGTGCTCGGCGCGACGCGGCCGACGGAACTCGTGGCACAGTTCGCCGGCCGACCGGTCCTGCTGGTGATGGACGCTGTGGAACGCGCCCCCGGTCCGGTCGCCGCGACGGTGCACCGGCTGGTCGCAGCCCTGCCGTCGCTGCGGGTGCTGGTCACCGGGCGGCACCCGGTCGGTCTACCCGGCGAACGGGTCTGGCCGGTCGCGCCGCTCGACGTGCCGCCCCCGGACGTCGCGCACACCGGACTGGCCACGCTCGAAACGTGGCCGGCGGTGGCCCTGTTCACCGCCCGCCTCGCCCAGGTCCGCCGGGAGGCACCCACCCCCGACGAGTTGCCCGCGCTCGCCGCGCTGGTGCGCCGCCTGGGCGGGTTGCCGCTCGCCATCGAGCTGATGGCCGCCCGGGGGCGGCTCCTCGACCTCACCGAGCTGCTGGACCGGTACGGCGATCGGGTGCTCGACCTGGCCACTCCCGCCGACGCCACGGTCCACCCCGGTTGGGATGCGCCGGACGCGCTCACCCGACGGTCGACCACCCCTTCCGCGGTCGCCACGGTCACCCTGCGCGAGGCGGTGGCGACCAGCTACCGACTGCTGGCACCGGACGAGCGGTTGGCGCTGCGGCAACTCGCCGTGTTCGGCAACCGCTGGTCGGTGGAGTTGGCCGAGGAGATGCTCGCCGACGCGGCCGACCGGGACGGCACGGTGGCGATCGATCCCGTCCCCCGGCTGGATCGGTTCGTCGAGCTGGGGCTGCTGAGCGTACGCGGCACCGGCTCGTTCCGGTTCCGTCTTCTCGACGCGGTCCGTGAGTACGCCGTCGAGCAGGCGGCCGGCGAGGGGGAGCTGACCTGCATCCGGCGGCGACACGCGGAGGTGATCACACGGTTGGTGGCGCGGACCGCTGTCGACCTCGTTGGCCCGCGGTCGTCCGAGGCGGTGCATCGGCTGGACGAGATGACAAGTGACATCAGCTCGTCGCTGGCGCACGCGGCGACCGACGACCCGTTGACGGCGCTGCGGCTGGCGGCCTGCCTGACCCGTTGGTGGCGGTTCCGTGGGCGCGATGTCGTCGGGCGGCAGTGGTTGCACCGCCTGCTGGCGGACCCGCGTACCGCCGATGCCGACCCGATCCTGCGGGGCTGGGCCGCAGTTGGTGTCGCCCGCCTCGCGGCCGAGCACGGTGCGGGTGCCGAGGAGTTGCCGACGGCGCGTGCGGCGCTGGAGACCTTCCGGCAGGCCGGCGATGTCACCGGTGAGTTGGAGGCGCGGAACGTGCTCGGCACACTGTTGATCGCCGTCGGCCGACAGGACGAGGCGCGCGAGCAGGCCGAGGTGGTGCTGCGGCTGGCGGCCCGGGACGGGCGGACCCGCGACCTGGCGGTGGCTCAGAACAGCCTTGCCTGGCACGAGATCCGGACCGGTGACCTGGCTGCGGCCCGACGCCGGCTCGCCGCTGCGGACCGACTCGCCGCCGAGAGTGGGGAGCAGCGGCTGCGGGTGCTGGTCTGGGCCGATCGAGCCGAGGTCGCCCGCCTGGAGGGTTGGTACGCCGACGCCGTGGACCGTGGTCGGCGGGCGATGGCGGCGTTGTCCGAGTTGGGTGACCAGGGGCGCCGCCGCCGGACGCTCGGGACCGTCGGGTTGGCGCTGGCCCAGGACGGGCGTGCCGTGGAGGCGACCGAGGTGCTCGCCGAGTTGCGCGCGGGGATGGCCGAGGCTGCGGCGGCGGGTTCGGTGCGTACACCTTCCGGGCGGGTCGTGCCACGCCAGCGCTCCGCTGACATCGCGCTGTCCGGGGACGGGCCGGACGTCGGCCTCTGCGCGTTGATCGAGGGCAACCTCGCGTTGCACAGGGGTGACCGGGAGTTGGCTGCCGAATGGTTCGCCGCCGCTGCCGAGGCGGGCCAGGGGCGGCGGGACGTGGTGGAGGCGCTGGTGGGGCTGGCTGCGAGCACCGCTGACCCGGCGGTCCTCGACCGGCTCGACCAGGCGTGTCGGGAGAGCGGTATCGCTCTGCTGCCCCATGAGTCGGGACTGCTCTACGCGTTGACCGCCGACCGGGACGGGCCGGCGGCCCGGTAGCGCCCTGGGGCGGACGCTCCCGGCGCGATCGACGACGACGGGGGGTCTGGAGAGTGGCGCGGGCGAAGAGCCCCCTTGGTGCTACCCCTCGCTGATCGCCCGCGCCGTCACCCCCCGGTTGATCCCCGGTGTAGGAAGCCTGCCACCGATGCAACGGCGGAAAGTCGACTTGGCCCGAATGATCCAGCTTGGTGGGGTCAGTTCTGCCGGTCTTTCTGCCGGTGCGGGCACCCCACCGCCCGGCTGCCCTCAGGGTTGCTCGGTCGCGGTCTCCTGCGCGAAGGTGGTGTCGTCGCTGCCGGCGGTGGCGCATGGATGCGCGGCGTCGCGGACCCGCCGCAACCCGTCGAGGAGGGCGGTCAACGCCTCGGGGTCGAGTTGGCCGGTGAACCACTGCTCGATCATCTGCAGGTGACCGGGCAGCGTCTCGTTCAGGCGCTGCATCCCTGCGGCGGTGACCACCGCGTACGAACTGCGCCGGTCGTTCGGGCAGGCCCGACGAGTGAGGAGGCCGTCACGTTCCATCCGGTCCACCACGCGGGTCACCCCGCTGGTCGACAGCGAGGTCTGCGCGGCGAGGTCGGTCATGCGGAGCTGGTTGCCCGGCGAGCGGGCCAGTCGGGTGATGACCTCGAACTCGACCGCGGACAGGTCGTGCTCCTCGAGCTGGGCGTTGAACCGGGCGGACAGCCCGGCGTGTGCCTCGAAGAGCAGGCCGACGGCGGTGATCCGGGGATCGTCGAAGACGTTGGTCACGGGTTCATCCTAGCAGTACTTGACACAGGGAATGTTGTTGCCGTTATAGTTGCTTAAGCAGTCGTTGGGCTACTAAACAATCTACTGGAGGACAGCAGCATGACCAGCAGCATCGATGCAGTTACCCGCGACTGGGACGGCCTCACCATCCCGACGGCCGGCACCTACGCGCTCGACGTGGCGCACAAGCGGGTCGGCTTCGTTGCCCGGCACATGATGGTGAGCAAGGTTCGCGGTGAGTTCAACGAGGCGACCGCCACCATCACCGTCGCGGAGGACCCGCTGCAGTCGTCGGTCGTCGCAACCATCCAGGCCGCCAGCATCGACACCACCCAGGCCGACCGGGACGCCCACCTGCGCAGCCCCGAGTTTCTGGACTCCGACAAGTTCCCGACCCTCGAGTTCCGCAGCACCGGGGTCACGTCCCGTAACGGCAACGAGTTCGTGCTCGCCGGCGAGCTGACCATCAAGGACGTCACCCGCCCGGTCGAGCTGGAGGTGGAGTTCGAGGGTGTCGGCCGTAGCCCGTTCGGCCAGGACATCTTCGGCTTCTCCGCGAGCACCGAGATCGATCGTGAGGAGTTCGGCCTGACCTGGAACGTCGCCCTGGAGACCGGGGGCGTGCTGGTCAGCCGCAAGATCAAGATTGAGATCGAGGGTGAGGCCGTCCGTCAGGCCTGATCCCCCCGGATCACCGCTACGCAGGGCCCGCGCCGCACGTCGGCGCGGGCCCTGCGTCGTCCACCACCCCGGATGACGTCGTGGTAATTGTCACGAGTTGTTCGCACCGTCATCGGGTCGTGTCGGCTGGCCACGGGGTACAGATGGCGCCACGAGCGCCGTCCGCTCGGGTCGACGTCGGATCACCGCCGTCGGCCTCTGGCCCGGCCAGGTAGGCGCTCTTACCGTTGATGGTTCACAATGCGCTTCCGGGACGGCAGGATCCCGACCGCGCCGGCTGTCGGGAGGACATATGGGCAGGGACGTCGCACAGGGCGCCTTCACCCGGGATGATCGCATCCGGTACCGGCAGAAGGTGCGGCGCTGTCTCGACGTCTTCGCCCTCATGCTCGACGACTTCGGGTTCGACGCCGACCGGCCGATGACCGGCCTGGAGATCGAACTCAACCTGGTCGACTCGACGGCCGAACCCGCGATGCGCAACGAGGAGATCCTCGCCGACATCGCCGATCCGCTCTTCCAGACCGAGCTGGGGCAGTTCAACCTTGAACTCAACGCCGAGCCCCGGCTGATCGAGGGCACCGGCTTCGCCGACTACGAACGTGACCTGCGCGGCAGCCTCTCCCGGGCCGACGAGCGCGCGACCCGGTCCGACGCGAAGATCGTCCTGGTCGGGATCCTGCCCACCCTCACCGAGGGGCACCTGGTCGAGGACAACCTCTCCACCAATGAGCGCTACCGGGTGCTCAACGACCAGATCGTCGGCGCCCGCGGCGAGGACATCGAGCTGGACATCCGTGGCGTCGAGCAACTACGGACGCACACCGACTCGATCGCCCCCGAAGCCGCCTGCACCAGCCTCCAGTTCCACCTCCAGGTGGCGCCCGACAGCTTCGCCGACTACTGGAACGCCTCCCAGGCCATCGCGGGGGTGCAGGTGGCGGTCGGAGCGAACAGCCCCTACCTGTACGGCCGTCAACTCTGGGCGGAGACCCGGATCGCCCTGTTCCAGCAGGCCACCGACACTCGTCCCGACGAGCTCAAGGCCCAGGGGGTACGCCCACGGGTGTGGTTCGGCGAACGCTGGATCACCTCGATCTTCGACCTGTTCGAGGAGAACGTGCGGTATTTTCCGCCGTTGCTGCCGATCTGTGAGGACGAGGACCCGGTGGAGGTGCTGCACGCCGGTGGCGTACCGAAGCTCGGAGAGTTGAGGCTGCACAACGGCACTGTCTACCGGTGGAACCGCCCGGTCTACGACATCATGGACGGCCGCCCGCACCTGCGGGTGGAGAACCGGGTGCTGCCGGCCGGCCCGACGGTGGTGGACATGCTCGCCAACGCGGCCTTCTACTTCGGGCTGGCTCGCGGCCTGGCCGAGGCGGACCGTCCGATCTGGAGCCAACTGACCTTCAGCTCCGCCGAGGAGAACTTCCACGCCGCCGCCCGACGTGGCCTCGACGCCGTGCTGCACTGGCCCGGCCTCGGTGACGTGCCGGTCACCAAGCTGGTGCTGGACCAGTTGCTGCCCACCGCTGCGGCCGGGCTGAACGGGTTCGGCGTCGCGGCGGCCCAACGGGACCGGTTGCTCGGCATCATCGAGCAGCGCTGTCGGACCGCCCGCAACGGTGCCGTCTGGCAGACCGAGACAGTCTGGGCGGCCGAGCGGCAGCACGGCATGGACCGGAAGGCCGCGCTGCACCACATGGTCCAGCGCTACGCGGAACTCCAGCGCTCCAACGAACCCGTCCACACCTGGCCCGTGAACTAAGGCCTGTTCTTAGGGAACAGGCCTGGACGCCGCACGGTACAACAGAAGAGGCCGGTCAGTCGGTGGTGGGGCGGCGGGCTGCGCGGGTGCGCCGGGGGGTCGGTGTCGGGCGGCCCTCGTCCGTCGGCCCGGAGAGGTCCGGGTCCGTCCGTGGTGTGGGCACCCTGGGGAGTGCATCCTCGTCCGGTCGGGAACCCGTCCCGGCCGGCTCCGGTGCGGCGGCCCTGCGACGACGACCTGCGGTGCCGGTAGACCGATCGGAGGCCGCCGGCTCGGGGTCGGTGCCCGCGACCGGAGGGGTCGGGATCGGCCCGCCAGTGGTGGCAGGGGTCACCTCGGTCGCGGCGGCCGTGGTCGAGTCGGCAGCCGTCGCCGACGCAGTCGACCCGAGCTGGGTGGTCCGGTTGCGGTCGGCTCGCTCCGCGAGAACGGCGGCCAGCACCGAGCCCCCGACACCGGCGATCACCGCGTACGGGGCGACCAGTTGGGTGGACAGTTGCGCGGGGCCCAGCGTCGACCAGTGCGGCAGAGTGGTCAGGTAGGCGAGCGCGACGAGCACCGGTCCGGCAGCGCCGGAGGCCGCAGCACCGACCCGGTGCCCGGTCGAACGCGCTGCCCGCCGTGCGGCCAACACGCCGATCAGCAGCGCGGGTACGAGCGCCAGCAGCGCGCCCGGCCAGTAGAGCTGGCCACCGATCCAGTAGTGCGAGTGGTCCGGGTCGAGGTGCCAGGTGCCCAGTTGCGCACCGGTCAGCCCGCGTCCGACGCGTACCCCGTCGACCACCGAGACCACCGCGAGCAGCCAGAGCCAGGCGGCCGTCGCGGTCACGTTGACAGCGGCCGCCCGGGAGCGCAGCGCCCAGATCGCGACGACCATGCCCAGCAGGATGCCCAGCGTCGCCTGAACGGCGGCGGTGCGTTGCGGTGTGCCGGTGTCCGCGCCGGTGGCCACCCGCGCGGGTACGGCGATCAGCAGCACCGTCACCAGGCCGCCGATTCCGGCGCCGAGCGCGAGTGCCACCCGGCGCAGCAGACCGTCCCGCTCGGCGGGCGGTTCCGGGACTGTGGTGTCGACTGCGGACTCAGGATTGTCCGTCTGGGTGCCCGGCGTGGTGGTCGGGTCGGGAGAGTCCACCTCTGCCGGCTTCGGTGCGGCGCGGTGATGCAGTCGTTGCGCACAGACCGCGCCGAGGACCGTCGAGCTGGCGGCGAGCCAGATGGCCCAGGCGAGGCCATCGGCCCAGGCCGTGTCGGTGGCACCGGCCTCGGTGGGCGTCCAGGCGATGACGCCGAGCCCGTAGCCGAAGCCCAGTTGAGCGGCGCCCGCGCCGGCAGCGACCCCGATCGCCGTGACGATCGATACTCCCCAGCCCTGTCTGGCCATGCCGGGCAGCGTAACGTCCCGTCGTCGGCGCGGCGAGTCGCAACGACCCGCCGGTGCGGACGGCCGGCGCAACAGGTTGGGCGGCGGACGGTACGGTCGCCGGTGATGAGGCGGTGGGCGGTATGACGGACACGAACACGGGCCGACAGGATGCCGTCGGTGGCCAGGGCGGTGCCGGCGCGGGCCGGGCCAGCGTGTTGCTGGGTGGCGGGTTGGCCGCTGTGCTGTTGGCTGCGGTCGGCGCGACGGGTGGTTGGTTGCTGGCTGGCGACGGCGGCACGTCCGCGGAGGATCCCCTCGCCATCGCGAGCCTGAGCGGTTCGCCGACCGGTCAGGCCACCGCGCCCCGGCCGAGCACCGGGCGGGCCACACCGTCGGCCGTCCGGACCTCCGCCGGCGCGACCAAGGGGACCGGCCTGACCGTGCCGCCGGTGATCGGTACGGACTTCGTCGAGGCCCGGGACCTGTTGCGAAAGCAGCGGCTGGGCTGGCGGTTGGTCTTCGGTGGCGGCACCGGCCGTACTGTCGAGAACACGTCGCCGGCGGTGGGCACCGAGGTCACCCGGGGTACGACGGTGCAACTCCAGGTCGCGGGCCCGGCGCCGGCAGCCGAGGTTCCGGACGTGGTCGGGGACAACTGCGACAAGGCCGCCAACGAATTGATCGACGAGGGCCTCTACCCGCGGTACGCCAGTGGGCGCAGCGGCAAGGTCACCCGGCAGGAACCGGCCGAAGACGGCGCTGCCCGGTGGAACGACGAGGTCAGCATCTGGTGCGGGACGGACGGCGTCGAACAACCGTCCAGCAAACCCACCCCCTGAGCTGTTTCCCGCACCGGTCGACGCGCCGCCTCCGGCGCGGCTCAGCACGCTGATCCCCGCCGATGGCGCCCTGGGCGACTAGGTTGACGGTCGAGGGCCATGACGCCCGTCCGGTTCGGGGAAGGGACGTGCGATGAGCAACGACCGCCAGGAGCCTCCCGCCGACGAGAACGACGACGACCGGACCCGAGCCCTGCCCCCGGCCGCCGACCGGCCGGAGCCAACGCCACCGACCCGACCCACCGCAGGTGCGGACGAGACGGCACCTCTCGACCGCGGTCCGGCTTCGGACCCCGACGAGACGGCGCCTGTCGACCGAACCGTCCCTGCGCGTCCCGATCTGTCGCCCGACGAGACCATGCCGATCGATCGGCCCACCGGCACGCCCGCCGATCGCACGGCGCAGATACCGCCGTCGTGGTCCGGGCGGGCCGAGGTCCGGCCATCCCGACCGACCGACGCCGCCGAGTGGTACGTCGAGGAGCAGGGCGGCCGACGCTGGTGGCTGCCGATCCTCTGGGGTGTGCTCGGCCTGCTGCTCGCCGGTCTGCTCGGCGGGGCGCTCTGGTTGGTGCTCGCCGACCAGGACGACGACCGTGACGACCCGGGGCCCACCCCCTCGGTCCCGCCGGCCAGTGCGACACGTGCCGCGCCGACCACCGGGTCCCCGACCTCGGCGGCACCGACCAGCGAGTCGCCGAGCAGTTCGCCGACCACAACGGCACCGGACGAGGTGCCGGTGCCGCCGCTCACCGGCCTACCGCAGGCCACCGCCGAGGGGCTGTTGAACCGGCTCGGCCTCTCCTACCGGGTGGTGTACCGCCCGTCGGAACTGCCGCCGGGCACGGTGGTGGGCACCGAACCGGAGGCGGGCACGCCGGTGCCGACCGACGACGAGGTGCTGCTGGTGGTGTCCCAGGCCCGACCCTCCACCGGGGCGAGCCCGACCACGCCGACCCCCACGGTGACGAGCACGTCGTGACCGCTGGTCACCACATTCGGCGGCGGGTACCGACCATGCCGAGGCCAGCCAGCGAGATGGTGAGACCGAAGATCCCGGACCAGAACAGGGACCGACGGACGTCGGCGGCGGTGTGCCCGGCCGGAGCCGCCTCGGTCAACTCCTGACGGCCGTCGGACTGGCCGCCGGCACCGTGGCCGGCCACCGAACCGGGCGGATCGGAGGCCTCGGCGGGAGCGTCGGCGCCGATCCAACCGGGCTCGTCGTACACCGATGGATCGTCGTACGACGGAGGGTCGGCGTCGACCACGGTGATCTCCGGTGCGGGCACCGGCGCGGTCAGCCGGGTGGACGACATCGCCGGGTCTCGGAGGAGGACCAGCGCTGTGGCCATCGCCCCGAGGAGGGCCAGTAGTCCGAATGCGTAGGCGATACGGGAGCGGTGGTGCCGCCGAAGGGCGGGCTGATTGACCATGACCATCCCAGGGTCAGGGTCCTGGACGTGCGGTGGAGCTGTGCCGGGGTGGGCGTACCGATTCTATGGCGACGGCACGCCCACCGGCGGCGGATCGGGCCGGTCAGCCCACCCGAACCGGGGTACGGGCGACCGGTCGCCGGGCCCGCACGGTGTGCGGACGGGGCTCGGGAGCGGCCTGCAGTTGCTGCAGCCCTTCCCGCTGAACGAAGATCGAACGTCGGTTGACCGCGTCGCCCGCGGCGTTCAACTCGTAGCCGTCGAGCCAGAGCCAGCCGTCATAGGTGGGCCAGTCGAGCACCCGGATCACCCGGAACTTGATCGGCCTGAGGAACTGGACACTCGCCGCGCGAGTCACGTGCAGTACGTCACCGGTGCGGGGAAGCACATGGGCTCCTGGGGAGGGTTGGCCGGCGGGCTGCCGGCGGTGCCTGAACGGGGGACGTCTCGGCCGGCGACGGGGTCGTGCCTCGTGAACCGGTGGTGCGGATGGCGGTGGTCGGGCCGTACTCCGTTGGTGACGTGCCGCCACCCGACCACCACCCGGCTGCTTCCGGGAACCGCGCCCGCCGCCGCAGCTTGCCGGCTTGCAGCGGCGGGGTCCTTACCCCGGAGCAGGTCTCGGTGTCGTCGGCCGGGCCCGCGTCGCGCCCAGCCGCCCCGAAGGGGTGGGGTCACCACTCCGAGGGAGCGAACGGAGACGCTGAGTGATCCGTGCCATACGGACAGAGTGCATCAGGGACGTGCTTCATGCAAGTTGCACGTCGACTTTTGCCGATACGTGAGCGTGTCGCGCGAAAGGCCTATTGAAGCCATCCGCGTCCGGACGGCACACTGGGGGCCGGTTTCGCCCGTCGCGGCCGGCCGAGGACCGGCACCACTCCCCTTCGTCGCGAACGCTCGCCGGTCGACGGTCGCGCCCACGGCGGGTGTCAGCCAGTGGCGCGTTACCGGAGGTAGCCCGAGTGGGGTCGAGCAGCCAGCGGCGGGGACCACTGACTCCTGGGTTGCGCCATGAGTGAGCGGCGCAGTCCGACCATCAGACGGCGGCGGCTCGGTGCCGAGCTGCGCCGCCAGCGGGAGTCCGCCGGAATCACCATCGAGGTGGTCGCCGAGCAGTTGGAGTGCTCGGCGTCGAAGGTTTCCCGGATCGAGACCGGCCACACCACGGCCACCCCTCGCGACGTGCGGGACATGCTGCGGATCTACGGCGTGGTCGGCGCCGAGAGCGACGAGCTCGTGCAGATCGCGCGGGAGGCCCGCCAGAAGGGCTGGTGGCATCCGTACAGCACGGTGCTCGTCGGCGCGTACGTCGGGCTGGAGGCGGCGGCGAGCTCGATAAGGGCGTACGAACAGCAGGTCGTGCCGGGTCTCCTGGAGACCGAGGAGTACGCCGGGGCCATGATCCGCGCCGCTCGGCCGGACTTCACCGCCGATCAGGTACACCAGAGGGTGCGTGTCCGTCTGGGCCGTCAGTCGTTATTGACCCAGGACGATCCGGTCGATCTGTGGGTGGTGCTCGATGAGGCGGTGGTGAGTCGGCCGGTGGGCGGGGACGAGGTGATGCGCGGCCAACTCAGACGGTTGGTCGAGGTGGCCGAGTTGCCGAACGTGACGCTGCAGATCCTGCCCTTCGAGGTGGGTGCGCATGCCGGCATGGACGGCACGTTCACGATCCTCAGCTTCCCTGAGCCCGGTGATCCGGATGTTGTGTACGCGGAGAACGCCACGGGTGGGCTCTTCCTCGAGAAGAGCGACGAACTACAGAAGTACAGCTTCATCTTCGATCACATCCGCGCTGCGGCCATACGTCCGGAGGAGTCCGTCGCACACATCGCAAAACTGGCAGAGGAGCCGTTGTGGAAATGGCGACCAAGGGGTTCCCCGTGGACCTGACGCAGGCAGCATGGTTCAAGAGTTCGAAGAGCGGTCCGAACTGTGACAACTGCGTGGAGGTGGCGTACGTGACGGGGGCGGTCGGAGTGCGGGACTCGAAGGACAAGGCGGGCCCTGCCCTGGTCTTCGCACCCGGTGACTGGCACGCCTTCGTCGCGGGCACCCGAGGTGGTGTGTTCGGCGCGGTCTGAGTGAGTGGCCCCAGCGAGTCCCCGTCCGGCCCTGCCGGACGGGGACTCCGGCGTCTCCGGCCAGCCGGTGAACGGGCGCCGGTGAGGTTCCGGGGGGAATCCCGTCGCCACATCGCGCCCGTCTCGTTGAACCGGTCGGTACGGCACTGGTCGACGACCCGCCGCACCGACCCGCAACCGAGCGAGTAGGCGAGACGGATGACGACGATCGGTTCAGACAACCTCACCAACGGTCCGGCCAAGACGGAACGATTCGGTGGCAAGTATCGCGGGGCCCGTCGGGACACCGTACTGACCGAGGTGGTCTCGACCGACCAGGAACTGAGCGGGAGGGAGGCGACCTCCGAGTCGTCGGATCCGCCGCTCTCGTTGCCCTCCCTGGACCCGAATCCGCTGATCGAGCCGTCGTTTCCGCCGAGCGGGTGGCCGATGGAGCCCACCGAGTCCTTCGCCGACCACCCGCTGCTGCGTGGCCTGCTGATGGAGTTGCCGCCAAAGGGCAACCTGCCCTCGCAGGACTGGCTGGACCGCTGGTTCGAGGCGACCAGGGCGATCCTGGAGTTGCTATACGTGCAGGGGGCCACCCGCCCGCGTTGACCGGGAGGCGTCCGGCCGGGCCCGCTCGGCCAGGCGGCTGTGGCGTAGTGCGTGCCGGACCGCGATGGCGACGACCGCGAGAGCGCCGACCGTGATCGCGGGCCCGGTGACACTGGGCTCGGCCCCGAGGTCGGTGCCGATCGCCGCGATCACCGCCGGCATCGTGGCCAGGGCGGCCACCTGGAGGGGCAGCCCGACGAGCGGGTGGGCGGCGGCGGCACGCAGCCCGTGCGGCGCGGGTGTGGCGGGAGCGTTGGCGAAGGCGCCCGACCCGGCCCACAGCCAGCGGATCCGACGTACCGAGCAGACCGACGCCACGAGCGCCGGGCCGACGGCCAGGGTGAGCCCGGCGGCGGCCCGGTCGACCGGCGCGGATCCGGCGCTGAGCAGACCGCCGCCGAGCACGGCCGCGGTGAGTGCCAGCCCGGCGAGGGTCAGGGCCAGCAACCATCCGGTACGCCGGCGGAGCGCGCGGGTGGTGCGCAGGCGGGGAAGGCCGTCGGCGACGACGCCGGCGGCCAACCAGGCGGCGGCGACCGGGAACAGGATGGTGAGCTGACTCTCCATGGTCGAGAGTATTTCCCGGATCGACGCCTGGCGAATCCGGGCCGGCCCCCTGTTCGTCCCGGACGTCGGGCCCGTAGGGGCCATCACCCGAAAGTATGGCCGTTTCGACATGTCCAAGTGCCCGACGGCTGATCTACCCTCAGCTGGATCGGCATGCGTCGATTGATTGTGGGACCGGCGGCACGTTCCGTCGCCGGTCAGAGGGAGGTAGGAGATGGGTCTTCCACGAAGGTCCGTACTGATCGGGGTGGCCACGGCGACCGCGCTGGCCGTCGGCACCCCGGCCCTGGCCGCCGAACCCGTCGGTGTGGTGCGGGCCGCAGGCGGTGCCACCGCCGTGCCGGACAGCTACATCGTCGTACTCAAGGACAGTGCCGTGGCCCGGGACCGGGTCGGCGACACCGCGAAGCGACTCTCCGGTCGCCACGGCGGCTCGGTGGCGCGCACCTACGGCGCGGCGCTGCGCGGCTTCGAGGTGAAGGTGAGCGCGAGCGCGGCGGCGCGGATCGCGGCCGACCCGGCCGTGGCGTACGTCGAGCAGAACCACACCGTCTCGATCTCCGGAACGCAGACCAACCCGCCCTCCTGGGGTCTGGACCGGATCGACCAGCGTAACCGGCCGTTGGACAGCTCCTACACCTACCCGAACACGGCGAGCAACGTGCGCGCGTACATCATCGACACCGGTATCCGGTTTTCCCACAACGACTTCGGCGGCCGGGCCACCTCCGGCTACGACGCCGTGGACGGCGGGTCGGCCGACGACTGCAACGGCCACGGCACGCACGTCGCCGGCACCGTCGGCGGATCGTCGTACGGCGTGGCCAAGGGCGTCCAACTCGTCGGCGTACGCGTGCTGAACTGCTCCGGCAGCGGCACCACCGCCGGCGTGATCGCCGGCGTCGACTGGGTCACCGCGAACGCGATCAAGCCAGCCGTGGCGAACATGAGCCTCGGCGGCGGCGCGAACACCTCGCTCGACAACGCCGTGCGCAACTCGGTCGCCTCCGGTGTGACGTACGGCTTGGCGGCCGGCAACGACAACGGTGCGAACGCCTGCAACGTCTCACCGGCGCGCACCACGGAGGCGATCACGGTCGGCTCGACGACCAGCGCGGACGCCCGTTCGTCGTTCTCCAACATCGGCACCTGCCTGGACCTCTTCGCGCCCGGCTCGTCGATCACCTCGGCCTGGTACAACAGCAACACCGCCACCAACACGATCAGCGGCACCTCGATGGCCACGCCGCACGTGGTCGGCGCGGCGGCCCTGGTGGCCAGTGCCAACCCGAGCTGGACCCCGGCTCAGGTGCGCAACGAACTCGTGTCCACCGCCACCCCCAACGTGATCAGCAACGTCGGCTCGGGCTCGCCGAACCTGCTGCTCTACGTGGGCAGCGGCGGCACCACCCCACCGCCACCCACCGGCTGCACCGGCACCAACGGCTCCGACGTGTCGATCCCGGACGCCGGCTCGGCGGTGACCAGCTCGATCACCATCTCCGGCTGTGGCCGCAACGCCTCCTCGGCGTCCACAGTGGCGGTGAACATCGTGCACACCTACCGAGGTGACCTGGTCATCGACCTGCTCGCCCCGGACGGCAGCTCCTACCGGCTGAAGAACAGCAGCACCTCGGACAGCGCCGACAACGTGAACGCCACGTACTCGGTCAACGTGTCCGGTGAGGCCGCGGACGGCACCTGGCGGCTTCAGGTGCGCGACACCTACTCGGCCGACACCGGCTACATCAACACCTGGACCCTGACCGTCTGAGCGGTCTCCCACGACCGAGGCCCCACCCGGAAGACCGGGTGGGGCCTCGTGTCGTACGGGGTCAGACCGAGAAGGTGGCCGGCCGTTCGTGGGCCGGCGCCGGTGGGCGGGCCTTCCAGAGGCCGATCTTCTGCGCGGCCAGCCGGCTCAGGTACGCCGGGTTGAGGATGACGTACCGGCGCCAGAGCCGCTTGGGCTCCAGCCCGAGACGCCAGAACCACTCCAGGCCGGCACGCTGCATCCACGGCGGCGGCTTGCGGAGCAGACCGGCGTGGTAGTCGAAGGCCGCGCCGACCGCCATCAGCGGCATGTCGAGCAGCGGACGCATGGCGTACGCGAAGACCTCCTGGCGGGGACAGCCGAGCCCGACCAGGACGAGCCGGGCACCGCTGGAACGGATCCGGTCGGCGATCTCGGCGTCCTCACCGGGCTCGACGGCGCGGAACTTGGACGGCTCCACCCCGGCGATCTTCAGGGCGGGGAACATCCGCTCCAGGGCCGGGATCAACCGGGCGAGGGTCTCCTCGGTCGAGCCGTACAGGTAGACCGGCAGTCCCTCGTCGGCGAAACGCGACAGCACGTGCAGGGTCAGCGTCGGCCCGTAGACCCGGTCGGTGAGGCCGGCGTTGTGCAGCAGGTTGAGCGCCCACCGCACCGGCTGCCCGTCCGGCGTGACCACGTCGAAGGAATTGAGCCGTGCGTTGTGCGCCGGGTCCAGCACCCCGGTCATCACACCGTGCACGGCCAACGCGGTCAGCGCGAGCGGACGACGCTCGTGCGCCGCGGTCACCACCGCGTCGGTCGCCGTGGCGTAGTCGGTGGCGTCCACCAGGACACCCAGCACGTTGCGTTTGGTCCGCGACGTGGTCATGACTGGGGGACCCACTTGTCCACGTTGGCCTCGTAGATCTCCCGCAGGATCATCGGCACGTCGTATGTGATCTTCCAGTCCGGGTACTGGGCCTCGAACCGCGCCATGCTGCTGACGTACCACTGGTGGTCGCCGGTGCGGTTCTGCTCGACGTAGTTGATCTGCGCCTCGCGACCGGTGATCTCCTCGGCGATCCGGAAGGCCTCGATGTGCGAGGTGTTCGAGTGCCGCCCGCCGCCGAGGTTGTAGACCTCCGCGGATCGCGGGGCCCGGAAGAACGCCTCGAACGCGCTCAGCACGTCGCGGGAGTGGATCGCGTCGCGGACCATCTTTCCCTTGTAGCCGAACAGGTTGTACGTCCGGCCCTCCATGACGCAGCGCATCAGATAGGCCAGGAACCCGTGCAGCTCGGCCGCGGAGTGGGCCGGGCCGGTCAACGTGCCGCCGCGGAAGCAGGCTGTCTTCATGTCGAAGTAGCGCCCGTACTCCTGGACCATCACGTCGGCGGCGACCTTGGAGGCACCGAAGACCGAGTGCAGCGAGCTGTCGATCGACATCTCTTCGGTGATGCCCTGGTGCCAGCGGTGGTCCTCGGGCAGCTCGTACCGTGTCTCCAGCTCGACCAGCGGCAGGCTGTTCGGCCGGTCGCCGTAGACCTTGTTGGTCGAGCAGTGGATGAACGGTGCGTCGATCGCGTGCAGGCGGGTGTTCTCCAGCATGTTGAGCGTGCCGCCGGCGTTCACGTCGAAGTCCGTGTACGGCTCCTTGGCCGCCCAGTCGTGACTCGGCTGCGCAGCGCTGTGGATCACCACGGCGATGTCCGAGCCGTACTTCTTGAACACCTGCTCCAGGCCGTCCCGGTCCCGGATGTCCACCGCGAAGTGTGTGTACGCGTTACCCAGGTCACGGCCGAGCCGTTCCAGGCTCCACGAGGTGGAGCCGTCCTCGCCGAAGAAGTACCGGCGCATGTCGTTGTCGATGCCGACCACGTCCAGGCCGAGGCCGGCGAAGTGCCGGACCGCCTCAGAGCCGATCAGGCCACCCGACCCTGTCACCAACGCGACACTCACACGCCACTCCCGGTCCATCGGAGGCAGAATCCATCGCAGCATAGCGTGACGTCCGGCACGTCCCAATATGACGGAAGGGCCCCGCATCAAGCGGAGCCCTCGTCATTGGTGGGGATGGGGGGAGTTGAACCCCCACGCCCTTTCGGGCACACGGACCTGAACCGTGCGCGTCTGCCATTCCGCCACATCCCCGTGGCACGACCCGGAACACTGTAGCCGCCCCGGCCCCGCTGTCTCCAACGGGCCTCGGGAATACTACGCTGTCCCTGGCGCTCGCCACGAGCGGTTACCGTTCGTGGCGGACGAAAGATTAGCACGACAGTCCCGGCCCTTCCGAACGGGCCGGGAGCGGCCGGCCGAGCGGCGTGTGAGCTGCGCGCGCGCCGGCCGGATACCATCATGTCCTCGGGACCCGAGGAGGAGCCGGTGAGCGTGCTGCAACGCTTCGAGAAGCGTCTGGAAGGCCTGGTCGAAGGGGCCTTCGCCAAGGTCTTCAAAGGGGTGGTCCACCCCGTGGAGATCCTCAACGCCATGCAGCGGGAGGCCGAGGCGCACAAGGCGATCCTGGCCGGTGGGCGCACGTTGGTGCCCAACCGCTACGTGATCGATCTCTCGCCGTTCGACCACAGTCGGCTGGCGCCGTACGCCGCCGCGCTGGCCCAGGAACTGGCCCAGTCGCAGGCGGAGTTCATCGGCGAGCAGGCGTGGACGGTCTACGGCGACGTGATCGTCGAGATCGAGCGAGGTGAGGGCCTGGACACGGGCATGTTCCGTGTCACGGCCGAGGTCTACACCGGCGGCGAGGTCGCCCCGGTGTCGGCACCCGGCTACGACGCCGGCCCGCCCGCCTACCCCGCGTACGACCAGGGCGGCGGCTACGGCCCGCCGCCGGGGCACGGTGGCGGTCGCAACGTGCGGCTGGTCTCCGGAGACGGTCGCACCTACCCCCTCCAGATGGGGTCCACGGTGATCGGTCGCGGCGACCAGGCCAACCTGCGCCTGCCCGACGTCGGCATCTCCCGGCGACACGCCCGGCTGGATTTCGACGGGGGCCAGGTCGTGCTGACCGACCTGGGGTCGACCAACGGCACCATGGTCAACGGGCAGCGGGTCTCCGCCGTCGCGCTGAACCCCGGTGACATGGTCCAGCTCGGCACGACGACGCTGACCTTCCGCGTGGACGGCTGACCCGCCTTGCCGGAACTGGTCATCACCGTTGCCCGGTTCGGTTTCCTGATCCTGCTGTGGATCTTCGTGTTCACGGTGGTCGGTGTGATCCGCCGGGATCTCTTTGCCGGCGCCCGGTCCGGTCGCCTGGTGGCCGCGCCACGCGCGGTGGGGGCCTCGACCGGGCAGGCGGCGAAGCCGGCGAAGGTGAAACGGGGCAGGGCGGCACACCAGCTGGTGGTGACCGCCGGTCAACTGGCCGGCACCAGGATCACTCTTGGTGAAGCGCAGATCACCATCGGTCGAGCTGAGGACTCCACCCTGGTCATCACCGACGACTACGCCTCCGCGCGACACGCCCGGCTCGTGCCGCGCGACGGGCAGTGGTACGTCGAGGACCTCGGCTCGACTAACGGCACGTACCTCGATCGCGCTAAGGTCACCGGACCAACCCCCGTCCCCCTCGGCGTGCCGATCCGGATCGGCCGCACTTCCCTCGAATTACGGCCATGACTCTGACCCTGCGCTATGCGGCCCACAGCGACCGCGGTCTGATCCGTGACGGCAATCAAGACTCCGTCTACGCCGGGCCGCGGCTACTTGCCGTTGCCGACGGTATGGGCGGTATGGCCGCCGGTGACGTCGCCAGCAACATCGTCATCGGTGCCATGGCGCCGCTCGACGAGGACGTCCCGGGCGACGCTCTCGTCGATGCGTTGCGTGCGGCCGTGGGCACCGCCAACCAACAACTCCGCGACACAGTGGACGCCAACCCGCAGCTGGAGGGGATGGGCACCACGCTCACGGCGACCCTCTTCACCGGCAGCAAGCTGGGCATGGTCCACATCGGTGACTCCCGGGCCTACCTGCTGCGTAACGGCGAGTTCGCACAGATCACCAAGGACGACACGTACGTCCAGATGCTCGTCGACGAAGGCCGCATCAGCGCCGAGGAGGCGAGCAGTCACCCACAGCGGTCGCTACTCACCCGTGCTCTGGACGGCCGGGACATCGACCCGGAATACTCCGTGCGTCAGGTCCTTCCCGGCGACCGGTACCTGATCTGCAGCGACGGCCTCTCGGGCGTGGTCAGCGCCGAGACCATCGGCGAGACCCTGCGGGAGTACACCGACCCGCAGCAGTGCGTCGAGCGGTTGGTGCAGCTCGCGCTGCGCGGCGGCGGCCCGGACAACATCACGGTGATCATCGCCGACGCGACGGACCAGGACATCGTCGAGGCGACCCCGATCGTCGGTGGCGCCGCCGCCCGCGACCGGGGCATGGCGACCTCCGCCGACGACTCGACGCCGGCCGCCCGGGCCTCGGCGCTCTCCGCGCCCCGCCCACCCGCCCCCGAGGAGCCGGCCGCCGCCGACGACGACGAGTCGGACCGGCCGAAGCGCCGCCCGGTGCGGACCGCCGCCATGGCGTTGGCCCTGCTGGTCATCGTCGGCGGGGCAGGCTTCGGCGGTTGGACGTACACCCAGCGGCAGTACTACGTGGGTGCCACCGAGGAGGGGCAGGTCGCCGTCTTCCGTGGCGTCCAGGGTCAGATCGCCGGAATGGACCTCTCCACCGTGCACCGGCGCAGCGGCACCCGACTGGACGACCTCACGGTCGCCGCTCAGGACACCGTCAAGGTCGGCATCCGGGCCAAGAACGAGCCGGACGCCGAGCGGCAGCTCGCCGAGCTGACCAGTGACACCCCGAGCAACCCCAACCTGAAGCCGCTCTGTCCGCTCGACCCGACCAGCACCGCCGGCGGCACTCCGTCGCCCCCGCAGGTCGTCACGACGCCGATCCCGAACGGCAGCCCGAGTGCCGACGCGTCGGCGACCCCCAACGGGGTCGCCAGCGCGAGCCCGACCGTCGGTGCCACCGACGCCGTCGGTGCTACCGGCACGACCACCACACCCGACGTCACGCCCTCCGACTCGGCCACGCCGGCGCTCGACCCGGCCGGTTGCCGGTCTCCTGAGTGAGCGTCGGCTGAGATACCGAGGACTCCACCCGTGACCGTAGCGGCCACACCGGCACCCTCGCCCGCGACCGCGGGCGAGCAGTCCGGCGTACGCCTGGCGCGGTCGCGCCGCAACGCCGAGTTGTCCCTGCTGCTTCTCGCGATGGTGCTGGTGGCCGCGTACGGGGCGACCGTCGAGGCGAACCTGCTGGACACTGTCACAGCGGATTTCTGGATGCCCGCCGCCGCTCTCGGCGCGGTCTTCCTCGGGCTGCACCTGGTCATCCGGTTCCTCGCCCCGTTCGCCGACCCGGCGCTGCTGCCGGCGGTGGCCCTGCTCAACGGGCTCGGCGTGGGCTTCCTGCGCCGGATCGACCTGGGCGAGGCGCCGGTCGCCGACCGGGAGAACCTGGCGATCTTCGCCGGCATCGGTGGGCGGCAGTTGGCGTGGACGCTCGGTGCGGTGATCCTCGCCGCCGGCCTGCTCGCCATCATGCGCGACCACCGGTCGATCTCGCGATACGCGTACACCCTGGGGTTGGCCGGCATCGTGCTGGTGATGCTCCCGGCGGTACTGCCGGCGAGCATCTCCGAGAGGAACGGCGCGAAGCTGTGGATCGACCTCGGCGCCTTCTCCATCCAGCCGGGTGAGTTCGCCAAGCTGGCGCTGCTGGTCTTCTTCGCCTACTACCTGGTCCGCAAGCGCGAGGTGCTGTCCCTGGCCAGCCGACGCTTCCTCGGCGTCGACTTCCCCCGCGGACGGGACCTCGGCCCGGTGATCGGCGTCTGGCTGGTCAGCCTCCTGGTGCTCGTGTTCGAGAAGGACCTGGGCACCTCGCTGCTCTACTTCGGCATGTTCGTGGTGACCCTCTACATCGCCACCGAACGGGTCAGCTGGCTGCTGATCGGTCTGGTCCTCTTCTTCGGCGGCGCCTACCTCGCCTACGTGCTCGGTTCGACGGTCGGCGGGCCGTTCGCCAACTTCTACCTGCGGGCGGAGATCTGGCTGGACCCGTTCGCCGACCCCACCGACAAGGGCTACCAACTCGTCCAGGGGCTACTCGCCCTGGGCACCGGTGGGCTCTTCGGTGCCGGGCCGGGCGGTGGCCAACCGGACATCCTGCCCGAGGTGCAGAACGACTTCATCTTCGCCGGCATCGGTGAGGAGCTCGGTCTCTTCGGCCTCTCCGCGCTGCTCGTCGTCTACCTGCTGATCGTGGAGCGGGGGCTGCGGGCCGCGCTCGCGGTACGGGACTCGTTCGGCAAGCTCCTCGCGGGTGGTCTCGCGTTCACCCTCGGCCTCCAGGTCTTCGTGATCGTCGGCGGCATCAGCAAGCTCATCCCGCTGACCGGTCAGACCACGCCGTTCCTGTCCGCCGGTGGCTCGTCGTTGATGGCGAACTGGCTGCTCATCGCGGTGCTGTTGCGGGTCTCCGACGGAGCCCGCCGGCCGCTGGCAGGGGGTGCCGCCAAGGCTGCCCGGCCCGCCGGTGGCCCGCCGGAGCAGATTCACGGTGCCCCCACGGAGGTGATCAAGCCGTGAACGCACCTCTGCGCCGGGTCGGCGTCGTCGTCATGGTCCTGTTCGGCCTGCTCTTCGCCAACCTCAACTGGGTCCAGTTCCAGAAGGCCGACGAATACCGCACCAGCGACTACAACGGTCGGGTCCAGGTCGCCGACTACAAGCGCAAGCGGGGCAACATCGAGGCCGGCGGCACCGCGCTGGCCACCAGCAAGGAGACCACCGGCAACCTCAAGTTCCTGCGGACCTACCCGGGCGGCGCCAAGTACGCTCACGTGCTCGGCTACAAGCCGGTCAACCTGGCCGACCAGGGCATCGAAAAGGCGGAGAACGACTTCCTGGCCGGCACCAGCGACCAGCTGCTCGGCGACCGGCTGAAGGACATGTTCACCGGGGACGACAGCGGTGGCGGCAATGTGTTGCTCACGCTCTCCAAGCGGGCCCAGGACGTGGCGTACGACCAGCTGCGCAACAACCAGGTGGGGGCGAAGAAGGGCGCGGCCATCGCCATCGACCCGCGTACCGGGGCGGTGCAGGCGTTGGTGTCCATGCCCAGCTTCGATCCGAACCCGCTGGCCAGCCACGACAGCAAGGAAGCTGCCGCCGCGTACTCCAAGCTGGAGCAGGACCCGGAGGGCCCGCTGAAGAACCGGGCGCTCTCCGAGACGCTGCCGCCGGGCTCCACCTTCAAGATCGTGGTGGCAGCGGCGGCGCTGGAGAACGGCGTCACCAAGACGACCCAGATCCCGGCCGGTTCCAGCTACACCCCGCCCACCTCGGGCACCCCGATCCGCAACGCCGCCCCGTCGATCTGCCCGGAGGCGAAGGTCACCCTGCTGGAGGCGGTCACCGAGTCGTGCAACACGGGCTTCGCCCAGCTCGGTGTGCAGCTCGGGGCCGACGCCGTGAAGGAGAAGGCGCGGCAGTTCGGTTTCGAGCAGGACGACCTCACCATCGGCCAGCTCGGCGAGGACGGCCTGCCCACGGCGGCCAGCCGGACCGGGGACATGCAGAACCCGGACGGCACCACCGACCCGGCGGCGCTGGCCCAGTCCTCGATCGGGCAGAACAACGTCCGGATGACCCCGCTCGAGGGCGCCATGATCGCCGGCGCGATCGCGAACAGTGGCAAGCAGATGCGGCCGTACCTGGTCCGCCAGCTGCTCGCCCCGGACCGGACCACCAGCTACTACACCGCCAGCGCCCGGGAGCTGCGCCAGCCGGTCAGCTCGCAGGTCTCCACCGACCTTCGCGAGATGATGGTCAGCGTGGTCCAGAAGGGCACCGGCCGGAAGGCCGCGATCAGCGGTTACACGGTCGGCGGTAAGACCGGCACCGCGCAGTCCGCCCCGGACCGGCCCGACCACGGCTGGTTCATCGGCTTCGCGATGGACAAGAACGGCAACCCGGTCTCCGCGGTCTGCGTGATGCTCGAACAGGCCGGCCCCGGCGGCAGCGCCGAGGCGGCCCGGATCGCCGGTCAGATCATGCGCGCCGCCATCAACGACCCCGGGGGTCGCTGATGCTCAGCCCCGGCGTCCAGCTCGGCAACCGCTACCGTCTCGACGAGCGGATCGCCAGCGGCGGCATGGGCGACGTCTGGCGCGGCACCGACCAGGTGCTCGGCCGTACGGTCGCGGTGAAGAGCCTGCTCCCCGCGCTGCTCGACGACCCGGACTTCGGCGAGCGGTTCCGCGGCGAGGCCCGCACCATGGCCACCATCAACCACCCCGGCGTGGTGGACGTCTACGACTTCGGTAACGACCAGCAGATCGCGTTCCTGGTCATGGAGTACGTCGAGGGCGACGCGCTGTCCTCCACGCTGAGCCGCGTCGGGCGGCTCACGCCAGCCCGGACGATGGCGCTCGTCGCCCAGGCCGCGGACGCGCTGCACGCCGCCCACGAGAAGGGCATCGTGCACCGCGACGTGAAGCCGGGCAACCTGCTCGTCCGGCCGAACGGCACGCTGGTGCTCACCGACTTCGGCATCGCCCGCTCCGACATGGTCGGCCAGCTCACCGCCGCCGGTTCGGTTCTCGGCACCGCCTCGTACATCTCGCCGGAGCAGGCGACCGGCGGCGTCGCCACCCCGGCGTCCGACGTGTACGCGCTCGGCGTGGTCGCGTACCAGTGCCTCGCCGGGCGGCGACCGTTCGAGGGCGACAATCCGCTCGACATCGCGATGAAGCACGTACGGGAGAAGCCCCGGCCGTTGCCGGCGGACATCCCGCCGCAGGTGCGGGCCGTGGTGGAACGGGCCCTGGCGAAGGATCCGGCCGCCCGCTGGCCCAGCGCGGCCGCTCTCGCCGGTGTCGCTCGCCAGCTCAAGGCGACGCTCTCCCAGCAGGCCAGATCGGGTGCCAACTCCGCGCCGATCTCCGCAGCGCCAGCCTCGCCCGCCGCGCCCGGCCGGGCCCAGGTGCCGCAGGCGCACCACATGCGTCCGCCGGGTGCCCGCCCGCCGGTCGCCGGGCCGAGGCCGAGCGCCGTCGCGCCGGCCCAGCAGCCGCGACCCACCGCCATCGCGCCGGCCGTCCAGCCCGGCCGCCCGCCGGCCGCACCGAACGGCTACCCGCGCGGTGCCGCAGCGGTGCCGTCGGCACCGCCCCGCCAGGAACACCCGCCGGCGTACGTCCGGCAGGCCGGACCGTCGGCGCCAGCACCCGGACCCCGCCGGTCCAGTCCCGGAATGGTGCTTCTCGCCATCCTGCTGGCAGTGCTGGTCCTGGTTTGCTCCGGCGTGATTTCCTACAGCTTGCGGAAGCAGTCGCAGGCCGGTGAACCCGCCGGGCTGACTCCGCGCGCCGTGACGTCCGGCGCGCTACGACTCGACGGACGCGACGATCCGACAGTGACGTCGTACCGTCGGGAGGTACGACTCCAGCCGGACGGCGGCGGGACGACGACGAGCGAAGGACGACAGACGCGATGACAGCGCAGGCCCGCCTGCTCGGTGGCAGGTACCAGGTCGGCGAGCTGCTCGGCTACGGCGGCATGGCCGAGGTGCACCGCGGACGCGACCTCCGGCTCGGTCGGGACGTCGCGATCAAGATGCTCCGCACCGACCTGGCCCGGGACGCGACGTTCCAGATGCGCTTCCGCCGGGAGGCACAGAACGCCGCGTCGCTCAACCACCCGGCGATCGTGGCGGTCTATGACACCGGCGAGGAGACCGCGCCGACCGGCGAGACACTGCCGTTCATCGTCATGGAGTTCGTCAACGGGCGGACCCTCAAGGAGGTCCTCGGCGCCGAGGGCCGGTTGCAGCCGCGCCGCGCGCTGGAGATCTGCGCCGACATGTGCGCCGCGCTGGAGTTCAGCCACCGGCACGGCATCATCCACCGCGACATCAAGCCGGGCAACGTGATGCTCACGCAGACCGGCCAGGTCAAGGTGATGGACTTCGGCATCGCCCGCGCGCTCGCCAGCGGTGCGACCACCATGACGCAGACCAGCGCGGTGATCGGCACGGCGCAGTACCTGTCCCCGGAGCAGGCGCGCGGCGAGGCCGTCGACGCCCGCTCCGATGTGTACGCCGCCGGCTGCGTCCTCTTCGAACTGGTCTGCGGCCACCCACCGTTCGTGGGGGACAGCCCGGTCAGTGTCGCCTACCAGCACGTACGGGAGACGCCGCCGACGCCGAGCGACATCAACCCGGACGTCACCCCGGCCATCGACGCGATCGTCCTCAAGGCGCTCTCGAAGAACCCGCTGAACCGCTACCAGAGCGCCGGCGAGATGCGGGCCGATCTGCTCCGCGCCGCCGCCGGTCGGCCCGTGCTGGCCACCCCGGTGATGCGTGAGGCGGAGACGGTGGCGATGGCCCCGGCCGGCGGTGGGGTTGGCTACCCGGCTCCTACCCGTGGACCGCAGACCGGGCAGATGGCCCGGGTCGGTGACCCGCGCCAGCGCAAGGCGTCCTCCTGGCTGATCGCGACGTTCAGTGCCGTGGGTGTGCTGGCGGTGATCGCCCTGGTCGCTGCCCTGCTCTGGAGCCAACAGCAGGACAAGGCCAACAAGTCGGTGCCGAACCTGGTCGGCAAGAGTCAGGCCGCCGCGGTCGCCGAGATCCGTGGTGCCGATCTGCAACCGCAGGTGGGCGAATCCATCCTGGCCAACGACTGCACCAAGGGCACCGTTGCGAAGCAGAATCCCGAGCCGGCCACCCGGCTGAAGCAGGCCAGCACGGTGACCATCCAGCTCTGCGGTGGCAAGCCGGACGTGCGGATCCCCGGCAATCTGGTCAACGCGCAGTTTGAAACCGTCAAGATCCAACTCGAGGACCTGGGGTTGAAGGTCGAGGAGAAGAAGGTCGACAACCCGGCGCAGGAGGGCATCGTCCTCAAGCTGACGCCGCCGACGGGGACGACCGTCCCGCAGGACACCAAGGTCGTCGTCGAGGTCTCCAAGGGCAACGTCAACAAGGTGCCCAACGTGATCAACTCGACGCGGGACGAGGCCGTCCAGGAGCTTCGCGAGGCGGGTTACAAGGTCGATGTCCGCGACGGCGACGAGGTGCCGGCCAGCCTGGCCGGTCGGGTGCAGAAGCAGAACCCGAGTTCGGGCACCTCGCTGGCCAAGGACAAGACGGTGACCATCGAGATCGGCGTCCCGGAGAAGGTCGTCGACCCGACGCCAACGGGCACGCCGACGGGTACGCCGACAGGCACGCCGCCCACCACCCCCGGTGGCGGTGGCGGCGGCCTGCCGTTCCCGCCCCCGCCGAGCCGGCTCTCCGAGGACTAGACCCCAGGGTTCCGGCGTCGCGATGACCGACGTGGAGGCTTCCGGCGCTCCGGGGCGCGGGCGAGTGCGCTGCCTCCGACGCCTCGCCGTCCTGGGTGTCGCCGTGCTGGTTCTCACCAGCCTTCCGTGGCTGTGGACGACGTTCACCGCCCGTGGGCACGTGTACGCCGAAGCCGATGCGCCGTCCGCCGACGTGGTGATCGTCCTCGGCACGGCCGTGGCGGCGGACCGGCAGCGGCCATCCGACCGGCTCGCCGGCCGCCTGGAGACCGCCGCCGCGCTGGTGACCAGCGGACGAGCCAGAGTAGTACTCGTGTCGGGCGACGGTGGGGGCACGTCAGGCGACGAGCCAGCCGTGATGACCTCGTACCTCACCGAGCGTGGTATCGACCCGCGCCGCGTCGTGGCCGACCCGTTCGGCCTGGACACCCACGACAGTTGCGCCCGGGCCCGTCAGGTGTACGGCGTCGAGCGGGCCCTGATCGTGACCCAGTCCTACCACCTGTCCCGGGCGGTCACGCTGTGCCGATACCTCGGGCTCGACGTCGACGGGGTGGTCGCCAGGTGCGACGGTTGCGGTGCCGCCCTGCTCGCCGAGAAGTCCGTCCGGGACTTCTTCGCCAGCGGCAAGGCGGCGTGGGACGCGGCCCGGGGCCGTTCGCCGGCGGTCCACTCACCCCCCGATCCGGCGATCCAGAACGCGCTGCCCGGCTGAACCATTCGCCGGGGCCTTGGCGATCGGCCCTGAACAAACCACGGCGGTGGTCCGTGCTGGCCGTCACGCTCCGTGTTGGCTGTGGTGGTCCGCGCTGGCTGCACGGTTCGTGCCGGCCACGGCGGTCTGCGCTGGCCACAGCGGTTGCGTTGACCGACGCCGCGACGGCCGCCACAGACTCAACCACAGCCTTTGCTCTGCACCCACCGGTGCGACGCTCACGCACCGTAACTGGTGCACGGGTGGGTGCAGAGCAAAGGGAGGGTGCACGGTCATCGGCTGCGGGCTGCGGGCTGCGGGCTGCGGGCCTGTTCTGGGGTCACGCTGTTGGGTTGCAACCGTGCACGCGGCCATCGCCGACCGCCCCGGCGTCAGCCGGGGCGACACAGCTGATGGTCTGTCGACCTCAGTTGCTGGCGAAGGCGGCGAGCCGGCGGGCGTCGACCTCGGCGGCGAGCGCGGGCGCGCGCTCCAACGCCTCCTGGTGACCGCAACCGGCGAGCCAGTTCGCCAACATCAGGTGGCCGCCCTCGGTGAGCACCGATTCCGGGTGGAACTGGACGCCCTCGATGGGAAGCGTCCGGTGCCGCATCGCCATCACCACGCCGGAGCCGGTCCAACCGGTCACCTCAAGCTCGTCCGGCAGGGTCTCGGGGAGCACGGCGAGCGAGTGGTACCGGGTGGCGGTGAACGGGTCCGGCAGACCGGCGAGGACGCCCACCGAGTGGTGCCGCACCTCGGAGGTCTTGCCGTGCAGCAGTTCGGGGGCGCGCGTCACGGTCGCACCGAACGCCTCACCGATCGCCTGGTGACCCAGGCAGACTCCGAAGATCGGCAGCTCGCCCGCGTACTCCCGGATGACGTCCAGGCAGATGCCGGCGCGGTCGGGGCTGCCCGGCCCGGGCGAGAGCAGGATGCCGTCCGCCCCCACCCTGCCCACCTCGGCGACGTCGATCTCGTCGTTGCGGCGGACCTCGCAGTCCACGCCGAGCTGGCCCAGGTACTGCACGATGTTGAAGACGAACGAGTCGTAGTTGTCGATCACCAGGACGCGCACGGTCACCTGCTCGGCGAGGACGACGGGACCGGGTTGTTGCGGTCGGTGTCGTACGGCAGGTCGTGCTCGTCGCCGGCCGGGGTCTCCCCGGTCACCGGGGCGTCGTTGCCCGACTCGGCGGGGACACCGGACTCGACCTGCACGTCGTCGAACGGCAGCAGAGGTTCGGCCCACGGGAAGGCGACATACCAGAGCAGGGCCACAGTGGCGGCTACCAGGAGCACCGAGCCGGTCAGCTTTCCGACCAGGCCGAACGGCAGCTTGCGCCAGATGAACGCGTACATCGCTCAGCCTCCCAGCTCGGTCGGCCGGCCCGCCGACTTGGGCTGGGACCGGTCCAGTTCGGCGTGGATGATCAGGCGCTGGTAGTTGTCGAACTTCGGATTGCACGTGGTCAGGGTGAGCATGCGCTTGGTGGCCTTCTTGTTCGGCTCGCCGGGCACCGGCGCGACCACTTCGACCTGCGTCGGTCGGACGATCCGCGACTGCGACACCCGGTAGACGTACCAGTCGGTCTTGCTCTCGACCACGATCGGGTCACCGTCCTGGAGCTCGTCCAGCCGCCAGAAGGTTGCCCGGTTACGGTGACCGGCCACGGAGAAGTTGCCGACCTGGCCGGGCAACGCGCTGGCCGGGTAGTGACCCGGGGCGTAGCGGATGTCCTCCTGGGTGACGCCTTCGACCACGACCCAGTTCTTGTCGAGCTTCGGGATGTAGAGGCCCGCGATCGGCTTGCCGCGTACCGGCGGCGACGGTTTGACACTCGGCCCGGCCGACGGCACCACCGTCGGGTCGTCCGTCGGGCCCCACTCCTGCGCGAGCTGGTTGTTGAGGTCGTTCTGGTGGGCGTCGACGATGGCCGACTTGCCCCAGACCTCGTAGCCGGCGAAGAGCAGCACCACGAGGCCGAAGGTGATCAGAACCTCGCCCGTGACGCGGATGCCGGTGCGTATCCGGGAGCCGAGCGACGGCCGGGTGAGCTCGGAGTAGACGCTCTTGTAGCCCTCGCCGGTCTGGTGTGGCCGGAGTTGGACGACCCGTTCGCCCCGCCGGGGTCGGGGAGGCTCGCCGGAGGTGTCGTCATCGGCCGGATCCCCGGGGACGGACGAGCGGGGGACAGCGCCCATCAGCGCCGTCGAGTCCATCGCCGGCGGCCGGGCAGCGGGCGCGGTGGGCAGGGTCGGGATCAGCGCGGTGGCGGCCGGATCGAAGCCGCGATCAGAGCCAGCCGGAGGGACCTGGCCCGACGCTGCGGACGGGACACGGCCGGGACCGCCCGGGGGGACACGACCGGGCGCACTCGAGGAGGAACTCTCCTGGCCGGCTGCCGGGAGGCGGTCAGGCGCGGCCGGTGAGACCGGTGCCGCCGGGGAACCGGTGGGACGCCCAGGCCCGGCGGTGACCTGCGGAATGATCGCGGTCGGCGAGTCGGCCACCGACGACGTCGAGGGGGCGGACGGAACCGCCCTGCTCGGCGTGCCGGAGGGCGAGTTGGTGGGCATCGCAGCGGGCGCGGCGGAGCCGGTCGAGGTCGGACCTGGCATTCCGCTGGTTGCTGCGGATCGGGTCGTGGCGGCCCCGGGCGACGCCGGCCGAGCGGGGGCTGCTCCCGGCGACGCCGGCCGGGTGGGGGCTGCTCCCGGCGACGCCGGCCGGGTGGGGATTCCCTGGGGTGACCCCGGCCCGCCGGTGGGCGTCACCGGCCCGCCAGCAGCGGGCGACACCGGTCGGCCTGCGGCGGGCATCACGGGTGGGCTCGCGGCGGGCGGCACCGGTCGGCCTGCGGCGGGCGGCACCGGTCGGCCTGCGGCGGCCCCGGGTGCAGCGGGTCGGCCGGCGGCGGCTGCGGGCGTGGCCGGCCCGCTGGCGACGGGACCGGAGGCGACAGGACCGGACCAGGGCGGGCGGGTCGGAGCGTTGCCGGGAACGGCAGGCCGGTCCGCGCCCTGGTCGGTCGGGCTCGCCGGCCTGCCGGAGATGGACGCGGAGGGGCGACCAGACCCGGCCTGCGGGCCGGGCCCCTGGGCGGTGGTGCCCGGCCAGGGCGGCGGGGCTTCGGCACCCGGACGGCCCGAGGCACGGGGTGGCTCCTGGGCGCGGGGAGGCTCCGAGGCGCGGGGAGGCTCTGGGGGGCGGGGAGGCTCCGAGGCGCGGGCCGGCTCGAAAGCGCGAGAAGGCTCCGGGGCGCGGGGAGGCTTGGGGGCGACCGGCGGGCGCGACGCACCGGGCAGCACCGGCTCCGGCCAGTTGCCGGCGGGAGTCGCCCGGCCAGGTGTCGGCTCGGGCCGGTCGACCTTCGGCAGGATGTCGGTCGGCTCGTCGGTCTGGTTGCGGTGTCGCCCGTCGCGGCGCTCCTCCGACCCGCTCACTTGGGCACCGTCGCCGAGCGCAGGGAGGTCGAGTCCTCGAATGCCGGCACTCGCACCGTGGAAACCGTCTCCTTGTAACCGAGTTGGTAGTCGTCGACCGCGTCCTTGAACAACCGGACTCCCTCAGAGCTGGCGAGGGCCTGCTGGAGGGCAGCGGGATCGCCGATTGCTACGATCTTGAACGGTGGGGAGTACACCCGGCCATGAAGCAGCAGGGTGTTACCGACGCAGCGTACCGCGCTGGTCGTGAGCACGCGGACGTTCATGATTGACATGGCCTCCGCTCCGCCGGCCCAGAGAGCGTTGACCACCGCCTGGACGTCCCCCTGGTGCACCACCAGGTCGTCGTTGCTCGCGTCCGACTGGGTCTGGTCGAGTTGCGGGGCGTCGTTCAGCTCCACCGTGACGCCGGGGCCGCCGAGGGCGGTGAATCCGGCGGCCTGGAGGCTGCCCTGGGCGCGGTTCTGCTGGTTCTTGATCGGCGCATCGGAGCCGGCCAGGGTGTTGGTCCGCTGTTCGACCTCACCGCGCAGGGTGGCGGCACGTCGTTCACTCGCCGCGACCTGTTCGCGCCGGTCCTCGATGAGCTGGTTGAGCTGAGGGCGCCGGTCCTCGCGCAGGGCGGTGCCGTCGGCGGTGGTCGCGCTGGTGGTGAAGAGCAGCCCCGCCGCGGCGGCGATCAGAGGCACCCCGATCGACCAGCCTGGCCGGCGTTGACGCGGTCGCCGGGGCAGCAGCCCGGCGGCGGCCCGTCGGAGGACCTTCTGCCAGGAGGTTGCGCCGGATGTGTACTCCACCGAGCGTTTCCTTCCGCGTGTCGGGGATCGGGCCGTTCCCGGCTGCGCCGGTGATGCGAACAGTCCCGCCTCTTTCGGTCACTCCGTGCACCGGCCTGACCCCATTCATGGTCCGGACGGGCAATCGGGACTACGCTAGCTGTCGAACATTATTGGCCATGGACCGTCGCCCCCGCGCCCGGTTGTCAGGCCGGACGAGGTCGTCACCCCTCTGGAGAGCGCCGTGCCCAAGTCTCAGGTCCGCAAGAAGAAGGTGTACACCCCGCCGACGGACGTTCGTCCGACCACGGCGGCGTCGTCGCGCAAGCCTAGCCCGGTGTGGTTGCCGATCACCGCGGTCGCCTTGATCGTCGTCGGTATCGGCTGGCTGGTGCTCTACTACCTGTCCGAGCAGGAGTACCCGGTGATGGCGTGGGGTTACTGGAACCTCGCCGTCGGCTTCGGTGCGATGGTCGCCTCGCTGGGGCTGCTCTCCCGCTGGCGCTGAGCTGGTACGGCGCCGCCGTACCGGCGGGCCGCCGCACTTCACCTCACCGAGCCCCTGCCCGGCAGGATCGGGCGAGGCCACCTATGGTGTGCGCAGGCAGCGCGGCCTACTGCGAGATGACTCACGTTACTGCTGGGTAACCTTCGCGTAGGCTGCATTGCATGACCGAGCGCAGCGAGGTCATCAGGCAGCAGACCGGGGAGGCCAACTCGATGGGCAGCGTCCAGATCGTCACCACGATCCTCGCGGCCGCCGTCACCGCCGTGGCGGTGTGGCTTGCGGTGCGTGCGGTCGTGAAGATGACGGCAGTCATCCGGCTCGGGCAACCCGCCCCGGAGCGGTTCGCCGACAAGGGCGCCCGGACGAAGACCATGCTGGTGGAAACCGCCGGTCACACCCGGATGCTCAAGTGGGGCGTGGTGGGCGCCGCGCACTGGTTCGTGATGGTCGGCTTCATCGTGCTGTCGCTGCTGGTGCTCGAGGCGTACTTCGAGGTGGTCACCCCGACCGGCGGGCTGCCGATCATCGGGCACTGGACGATCTTCGGGCTGGTCACCGAGATCATCACGGTGCTGGGGCTGGTCGGCATCGTGGTGCTGATGGTCATCCGGCTCCGCAACCGGCCGACCCGCCCCGGTGGGCGGTCCCGGTTCACCGGCTCGACCATGTGGCAGGGCTACTTCGTCGAGTGGATCGTGCTGCTGGTCCTGATCTTCGGCCTGCTGATCCGCGGCTTCAAGGTCGCCACCGACCACTTCGAGTACCCGCTCTGGGCCACCCCGGTCAGCCACGCGGTCGGCGCGGTGTTGCCGGACTGGTCGGACGGCGCCAGCGTCGCCGCGCTCATCAAGATCGCCATCTCGATGACCTGGCTGATCGTGATCTCCCTGAACGTCACCATGGGCGTCGCCTGGCACCGCTTCCTGGCGTTCCCCAACATCTTCTTCAAGCGCGAACCGGCCAAGCCGGCCGGCTCCGGCCTCGGCGCGCTGCGCCCGATGACGAGCCAGGGCAAGCCCCTCGACTTCGAGGAGGCCGACCCGGAGAAGGACCAGTTCGGCGTCGCCCACGTCGAGCAGTTCAGCTGGAAGGGCCTCCTGGACTTCAGCACCTGCACCGAGTGCGGTCGCTGCCAGTCGCAGTGCCCGGCCTGGAACACGGGCAAGCCGCTGTCGCCCAAGCTGCTCGTGCTGAGCCTGCGTGACCACGCGTACGCGAAGGCGCCCTACCTGCTGGCCGGCGGTGGCAAGGACCTGACCGGCGAGGAGAAGGCCACCCAGGCCCAGCTCGCCCACCTGGACGTGCTGTCGCTGGCCGAGGGCGACAAGCCGTTGATCGGCGACGCCGAGTCCGGTGGTGTCATCGACCCGGACGTGCTCTGGTCCTGCACCACCTGCGGGGCCTGCGTCGAGCAGTGCCCGGTGGACATCGAGCACGTGGACCACATCGTCGACATGCGCCGCTACCAGGTGCTCATCGAGTCGAGCTTCCCCTCCGAGGCCGGCGTGATGCTGCGTAACCTGGAGAACAAGGGCAACCCGTGGGGCGCCCCGCAGAACACCCGCGAGGACTGGACCAAGGGCCTGGACTTCGAGGTGCCCCGGGTCGGCGAGGTGGACGACTTCGAGTACCTGTTCTGGGTCGGCTGCGCGGGGGCGTTCGAGGACCGGGCCAAGAAGACCACCCGCGCGGTGGCGACGCTGCTCAACGAGGCCGGGGTGACATTCGCGATCCTGGGCGAGGGCGAGACCTGCTCCGGCGACCCGGCGCGGCGCATCGGCAACGAGTTCGTCTTCCAGATGCTCGCCCAGCAGAACGTGGAGACGCTCAACGAGGCGTTCGAGGGCCGGGAGAAGGCCAAGCGCAAGATCGTGGCGACCTGCCCGCACTGCTTCAACACACTGGGCAACGAGTACGGCCAGCTCGGCGGCGAGTTCGAGGTGGTCCACCACACCCAGCTGCTGGCCCACCTGGTCGCCACCGGCAAGCTCACCCCGGTGCAGCCGGTCGACGGCGGTGTCACCTACCACGACCCCTGCTACCTGGGCCGGCACAACCGGATCTTCGCGGCCCCTCGCGAGGTCCTCGGCGACGCCATCGCGGGCGACCTCACCGAGATGCCGCGTAACAGTGAGCGTTCCTTCTGCTGCGGCGCGGGCGGTGCCCGGATGTGGATGGAAGAGAAGATCGGCAAGCGGATCAACGTGGACCGGGTCGAGGAGGCCATGGCCACCGGGGCGAAGACGGTCGCCGTCGGCTGTCCGTTCTGCTCGACGATGCTCAACGACGGGGTCAACGGCAAGGGTGCCGGTGAGCAGGTCGAGGTCATCGACGTGGCGAGCGTACTGCTCCGTTCGGTCAAGCCGGAGCAGCCGCAGGGCGGCCGGGAGACCGCGCCGATCGGCGGCTGAGACGCGTACACCTGGGATGTGAACATCGACGACGGCGGCCCCCTGCGGGCCGCCGTCGTCGTGCAAGAATCCTCGCCGAGGTGAGGCGACATCGACGGCCTACTCTGGACGATGCTGTTGCCCCTGGTCGGCTTCGTCGCGCTGACCGCGGGCAACGCGTTCTTCGTCGCGGCCGAGTTCGCCCTGGTCACGGTCGACCGCGCGGAGATCGACAGGCGGGCCGCCGCGGGCGACGAGGCCGCTCTGACGGTACGCACGGCGCTGCGTGAACTCTCCTTCCAGCTCTCCGGCGCGCAGCTCGGCATCACCATCACGGCGCTGCTCACCGGTTACCTGGCCGAACCTGCTCTGGCCCGGATCTTCACCCCGGTGCTGCGCCCGCTGGTCGGGGAGAACACCGAGCGGTTCACCCCGTTCCTCGCGTTGGCCCTGGCCACGCTGATCTCCATGCTCTTCGGTGAGTTGGTGCCGAAGAACGCGGCGCTGGCCCGGCCCATGCCGGCGGCGCTGGCCACGGCCGGTCCGATGCATGCCTTCTCCCGGGCGTTCGGTTGGCTGATCCGAGGGCTGAACGGGTCGGCGAACCGGCTGGTCCGGGCGTTCGGGGTGGAACCGCAGGAGGAGTTGGCCAGCGCCCGTTCGCCCGAGGAGTTGGGCTTGCTGGCGGCCATCTCGGCCCGGGCCGGCGCACTGCCGACGGACACCGCGATGCTGCTGCGCCGCACGATCCGGTTCGGTGACAAGCGGGCCGCCGAGGCGATGACCCCGCGGGTGGACGTCGTCGCGCTGCGCGTCACCGCCACGGTGGCGGAGTTGCTGGAGGCGTCTCGGCGCACCGGGCGGACCCGCTTCCCGGTGTACGAGGAGACCCTCGATCTGGTCACCGGGGTAGCCGGTGTGCCGGACGCGCTGGGCGTGCCGCTGGCCGCCCGGGCGTCGACGATGGTCGGCGCAGTGGCCCGCGAGCCGGTGTACGTGCCGGAGAGCCTCGATCTGGACGGCGTGCTCGCCGCGTTGAAGGCGGCCGGTGCGGACCTGGCCATCGTGGTGGACGAGTACGGCGGCACGGACGGCGTGGTCACGATCGAGGATCTGGTCGAGGAGTTGGTGGGAGAGATCGCCGACGAGTTCGACCCGGCGAGCGTGGGCGACCCGGGTGCGGTCGGGCTGACCGTCCCGGGCGGCGAGCGCACCGTGCTGGTCGACGGGGTGCTCCGCTCCGACGAGGTGGCCGAGCAGACCGGTTTCCGGCTGCCCGACGGGCCGTACGAGACATTGGCCGGGTTCCTGATGGCCCGGCTCGGCCACATCCCGCTGGCCGGTGAGACGGTCGAGGTGGGCGGCTGGGAGTTCACCGTGGTGGAGGTGGAACGGCACCGAATCGAGCAGGTCCGGGTGTTGCGCCCGGCGGAGCCGGACGACGATGACTGAGCTGCTGGTGACCGCTCTGCTGCTGCTCGGCAACGGGTTCTTCGTGGGCAGCGAGTTCGCGCTCATCGCCTCCCGGAGGACGGTGATCGAGCCACTGGCCGCACTGTCGAAGCGGGCCCGGTGGGCACTGTCGGCGATGAACCAGATTCCGCTGATGATCGCCGGCGCTCAGCTCGGCATCACGGTCTGCTCGCTGGGGCTGGGCGCGATCGCCGAGCCGGCCCTGGCGCACCTGCTGGAGCCGCCGTTCCACGCGGCCGGGCTGCCCGAGCGTGCGGTGCACCCGGTGGCGTTCGTGCTGGCCCTGGGCGTGGTGGTCTTCCTGCACACGGTCGTCGGCGAGATGGTGCCGAAGAACATCACGCTGGCCGGTCCGGAGGTTTCCGCACTCTGGCTCGGCCCGGCGATGCTGGCGTTCTGTGTGGCGACCAAGCCGCTGCTGCTGGCGATGAAGTGGGCGGCCCGCCGGGTGCTCGCGTTCTGGCGCATCGAGGCGTCCGAGGCGGTGAAGACGGTGTTCACCGCCGAGGAGTTGGCCGGGCTCGTCTCCCAGGCGCGTACGGAGGGTCTGCTCGACGAGGAGCAGCACGTCCGGATCACCGGCGCGCTGGCCCTGCACAGCCGGACGGCGGCGGACGCGCTGCAACCGTGGTCGACGGTGGTCACGGTCGCCGAGGACGTGTCACCGGCGTCGCTGGAGGTGCTGGCGACGCGGACCGGCCGGTCCCGGTTCCCGGTGGTGCAGCGGTCGACCCGCCGGGTGCTCGGATTCGTGCACGTCAAGGACGTCCTGGGGTACGCCGGGCGAGGCCGTCGGTCACCCGTGCCGGCCCAGGTCTACCGGCCGCTGGCGGTGGTGCCGCCGGAGCGTACGCTGGCCGACCTGCTGCTGGCCATGCGCCGCGAGCGGCGGCACATGGTGCTGGTCAGCGACGGCCGGCGCCCTCTCGGCGTTGTCACACTCGATGATGTATTGACCGCAATCGTTGGGTGACTGACCGATACCCTTGGTGTGCAAGCAGTTGCACGACAGTGATGGTTCCTATGCTCGCCTTGATTACCGCTCCGAGCTTCCCTAATGTGGGGCACCGACCGCTGTGGGTCGTCTGCCTCGGCCCTTCCCTCACGCGAGGCGCCCGGCGGTCGGTTGCAAAGGAGTCGGTGCCGGTGGCAACCATGCCCCCTCATCGTCACGACCTGAAAACGTCTGCTCGACCAGGGCGCCTCCGCCGCGGCGCCCACCGCCTGCTTGTCCTGGTCGCCGCCGCCGCAGTCGGCGCCGGTCTGCTCGCCGCGCCGGCGCACGCCGAGCCCACGGTTGACGAGATCGAGGCGCAGATCGACAAGAAGTGGGAGCAGTTGGAGCCCACGATCGAGCAGTACAACAAGGTTCGGGCGCAGTTGAAGGTCAACCGGCAGAAGTCGGCCGACCTGCAGAAGAAGATCGAGCCGCTGGCGCTGCAGAGCGAGCTGGCGCTCAACCGGGTCGGTGACCTCGCCTCCCGCTACTACATCTCCGGCCCGTCGCACGACATCGGTTCGCTGCTGGTCAGCGTCAAGCCGGACACGCTCACCGAGCAGCTCACCGTGCTCGACCGGCTTGCCGCGCAGGAGCGCCGGGAGGTCGAGGGCGTGCTGGCCGTGCGGGCCAAGTACGACGGTGAGAAGCAGAAGCTGGACACGCTGATCGCCACCCAGACCACGCAGCAGAACGAGCTGGCGGCCAAGAAGAAGCAGATCGACGCCGAGATCAAGCAGCTTGAGGCGTCGATGCCCAAGACCACGGTCAAGACCGCGGGCTGCCCGACGATCAACGGTGTGACCAGCTCGGCCGCCCAGAAGGCGATCAAGACGGCCTGCCAGCAGGTCGGTGACCCGTACGTCTGGGGCGCCACCGGCCCGAACTCGTTCGACTGCTCGGGGCTGACCCAGTACGCCTACAAGTCGGCCGGGATCTACCTGACCCATCACACCGGTGACCAGTGGAACGAGGGCAAGGCTGTCGCGCGAGCTGACGCCCGACCCGGTGACCTGGTCTTCTTCTTCTCCGGCCTGACGCATGTGGGCCTGTATCTGGGTAACAACCAGATGGTGCACGCGCCACGTGCCGGCAAACCGGTGCAGGTGTCCAGCATCAACACGATGCCTGTCGCCGGGTTCCGCAGACCTGGCTGATCCACGAGCGTGACGAGGGCCCCCGGTCGGACGACCGGGGGCCCTCTGTCGTCACTGGACCCGTCCGCACCCCCGGTACGCCCGTCCAGCCGGTACGGAGTGTCACGGCCGCACGGGTTGCGGATTGGTAACAGGCGTCTCTACTCTGGTCATTCGTCGGCCCGACAGCAGCTCTGCCCAGCCCGGGCGGTAACGGACCGACACCGCCGAGTCGTTTCCGAGCGAACCGGGGACCCAGGTCCCTCGGGGTGAATCCGCAGCCACTGCGGTAGGGCGCCGACTTCCCGCCCGAACCCGTCAGCTAACCCGGTAGGCGGTCAGGAAGAAGGAGTACGGAACCCCGGTGGCACTCCATGCCCCGCGGCCGTCGTCCGAGCGGTCGGCAGCAGCCGGCCCGACGCCGATCGTGCCGCGCCCACGCTGGTCCCGCTTCACCACCGCTCTCGCCGCACTGGTCGGCGTCGCCGTCGTCCTGACGGGCAGCGCCACGGCTGCCCACGCCGACCCGTCCGTCGCGGAGATCGAGCGGCAGATCGACGAGGACTGGAACAAACTCGAACCGATCATCGAACGGCACAACGCCACCCGGACCGACCTCGCCGCCAAGCGCAAGCAGGCGGACGCTCTGGCCACCCGCATCGCCCCGCTCGAACAGCAGGTCGACGCCGCGATGGACAAGGTCAGCGCCCTCGCCGTGCGGGCGTACAAGGGCGAGACCGTCTCGACCGTCAACGCGATGCTGGGCAGCCGGTCGCCGAGCGAGGTGGTCAGTCAGCTCGAAATGCTCGACCGGTTCGCGCACAACCAGCAGCAGGACGTACGCGAGGTTGCCGACCTGCGGGACGAGTTGGCCGCGCAGAAGGCGCCGCTGGACGAGATGGTGGCCCAGCTGACCCGTACCGAGGCTCAGTTGGCGGCGAAGAAGAAGCAGATCAACGAAGAGATCGACCGGCTGCAGAAGCTCCGCCTCAAGGTGTACGGCAACGGTGGCGGTGGCTCGCTGCGCCCCGCGCCCTGCCCCGGCAGCTATCCCGGCGGGGCGGCGGGCGTCGCGGTGAAGTTCGCCTGCGCACAGATCGGCAAGCCCTACGTGTGGGGCGCCGAGGGGCCCAACTCGTACGACTGTTCCGGCCTGATGCTGGCCGCCTGGGCGAAGGCCGGTGTGTCGTTGCCGCACAACGCCGCCCAGCAGAGCCGCGTCACCAAGGACGTCAGCAAGGGCGACCTGCGCCCCGGCGACCTGGTCTTCTACTACAGCGACATCCACCACGTCGGCATGTACGTCGGCGACGGCTGGGTGGTGCACGCCTCGCAGGCCGGCCAACCGGTCAAGATGAAGAAGGTCGACGACGGCCCGATCCACAGCTACGGCCGTCCAGGCTGACCGGACGTGACCGAAGGGCCCGTCGCGATCCGTCGCGGCGGGCCCTCGTCGTCACTGGTTCAGCGGGTCGGCCAGGTGCGCCAGTGCTGCCAGGCGCGGCTCGGCGTCGGGCCCCGCTGGCCCTGGTAGCGGGATCCGTAGACCACCGAGCCGTACGGGTGCTCGGCCGGCGAGGAGAGCCGGAAGATGCAGAGCTGCCCGATCTTCATGCCCGGCCAGAGGGTGATCGGCAGGTTCGCCACGTTGGAGAGCTCCAGCGTCACGTGTCCGGAGAAGCCGGGGTCGATGAAGCCGGCGGTGGAGTGCGTGAGCAACCCGAGCCGGCCCAGTGAGCTCTTGCCTTCGAGTCGGCCGGCGAGCTGGTCGCCCAACGAGATGACCTCCAGCGTCGAGGCGAGCACGAACTCCCCCGGGTGCAGCACGAACGGCTCGCCGTCGGGCACCTCGACCGCCGAGGTCAGGTCGTCCTGCTGCATCGCCGGATCGATGTGGGTGTAGAGGTGGTTGTTGAAGACCCGGAACAGCCGGTCGAGTCGGACGTCGATGCTGGAGGGTTGGACCAGGGTGGGCTCGAACGGCTCCAGGCCCAGCGTGCCGGCCTTGATCTCGGAGACCAGGTCGCGGTCGGAGAGCAGCATCGGACCACCATAGCGGCGTTGCCGAAACCGGCCGGATTCGGTGCCGGTGACCAGCGCGTCGAGGTCGCTCGTCGTACATTTGTTCGATAGAATGCCCGCATGGCTTCCTGGTCCGATTTCGCCGCCGACGAGCCCCGACTCGCCGACGGGATCCGCGTTCTCCTCCAGCAGTACGGGCCGGGCTTCGGCTACCTGGCCACGGTCCGCGCCGACGGTGGGCCCCGGGTTCATCCGGTCTCCCCGGTCATCACGGACGAGGGTCTGTTCTGCTTCATCATCGACTCCCCGAAGCGCCGCGACCTCGAACGCGACGGCCGTTACGCGTTGCACTCGTTCCCCCCGGAGGAGAGCGACGACGAGGCCTACCTCGCGGGGCACGCTCGTCCAGTGACCGATCCGGTCCGGGTCGCGCGGCTGGCGCAGAGTGCCCGGGCCGAGCAGCGGGTCGACTGGCGGTTGTTCGAGTTCACCGTCGACGTGGCCATGCTGACCCGCCGCGAGCAGCACATCGCCGGCGTCCCGGGTGTCACGCCGAGCCGGCCGGCGGTCCGGGTCTGGCTGGATCCGCGCGCCCCGTCGGCGACAGCCGAGCCGCTCGCCGTGCCACCGACCCGCCCGACCCGCCTCAGCCGCGACGTGCAGTGCACGGCCGCCTGACGAGGGTCGGAGCCAACCCCAGGTGTACGCCTGCCCCAGCCCACCCCCTCACATGATCCACTCGGCTTCGGTGACGTCGTGGTGTCCCGGCGGCCCGGATGCCCCGACTTCCAGCAAGCCGAGTGGATCAGCGGCGGGCCGGGGAGCCTGGGTGCGCCGTCCCCGCGTGTCGGGTACAGTGGTGCCGCTTGCGGGTGTAGTTCAATGGCAGAACATCAGCTTCCCAAGCTGACAGTGCGGGTTCGATTCCCGTCACCCGCTCCAACCGAAGGCCCTGGCCAGGACGTGAGTCCCAGCCAGGGCCTTTGACGTTCCGCAGTGCCGCGTGGGGGAAGATCCGCTAGCCGCGGCCGGTGGCCAAGAGGTCCGAGACGGTGCGGAGGTCGGCCGGCTTCAGCGCTACCAGGCTGCTCGGGTTGCGGGTGCTGTATTCGCTGTCGCAGATGTTCACCCCGTCGGCGGTTCGGTGCCAGGCGGCGGGTGCCGCCGCCACGATTGCCTCGGCAATGGTGACCACCTGCCCGGTCACCCCGACGGTCCGGAGCGCGGCGGCCAGCCGGGTCACCGCTCCACTCGACTCCGCCGCTGTGTCGCCGAGCATCGGGGCGAGCAGGAGCAGTGCTGTGGCCTGGGCCAGCGCGCCGGGCTGACGGTCGGCTACGGCGACCAGCTCGTCCCAGGAGAGGCCCGGCCCTTCCAGTGCCCCCTCCACCGTGGCGATCTGGACGCAGTTCGCACCGTCGGCGGGGACCAGCAGATAGTCCACGCCCTCGTCCTCGTCGACGTTGCGACGCACGACGACGAGGCGGGCTCCACCGCCCAGGTCGACCGGGAACGCCGGCCACGCGGCGGTGTCCGTCAGCTGGCGGTAAGTGGCCCGGACGGTGTCGAGTTCGTGGTTGAAGAGGAGGGCCAACTCGCCGTCGAGATCCGCTTCGACCGCCTCTATCAGGTGGGCGGCCCAGAAGCCCGGGCGATCCATCAGGTCCGCGCCGTCGTAGGCGAGTCCTGGCCCGTCGGGGGCGTCCGGACCGCGATCGTCGTACCCCGGAAGAACAATCACGATGGATCTATACACCATCGGGGGTGGGCAGCCGAACGGGCGAACCCTCTGCACCGCCTGGTGTCCCGGTTGCGGAAACTGCCGCCGTCAGGGGGTGGGCCGGTGAGCCTGGTGCCGTCGGAGGAGTTCCTGCAACGCGTCGATCTCGGCGGCCAGGGCGGCCTGCCCCTGCTCGGTGATTTTGATCCAGGTCTTGGGCCTGCGCCCGTGGTAACCCCTCTCGATCTGGATCAGGTCCGCCTCCTCCAGTACGGCGAGGTGCCGGGAGAGGTTTCCGGCGGTGAGTTCCAGCGCGTCGCGCAGGTAGGAGACCTCCACCCGCTCGGCCTCGGCGGCGATGGTGAGGATGCCGAGCCTGTTGCGTTGGTGGACGGTGTCGCTGAGCCCATTCGTCGGGTGCCCGCCGTTGCTGGGCCCGGCGGCCTCTTCATTACCGCTCACGCATACCTCTTGACTGTGTTGAGGAGAGCGATGATGCCACCGATGAGCAGGATCGGTGCGGGCAGCAGGGCCGCCAGCAGGAAGCTGTGGCGGTTCAGGTCCCCGGGTTGAAAGTTCGCGGTCTGGAAGTACGCGTTCACGAGGACGACCGCCGCGGCGTAGCCCACGCCCACGGCAGTCAGGCCACGGCTGCGTTCCAGCCGTGCCAGGACGATCAGCCCCACCGCGATGATCAGATGCGGGACCATGCCGCGATCGGCGATGCCCAGAAGCGGCACCGTCAGCCAACTGGTTCCGTTCCGAAGCACCGCGTCCGAGTTGAGCAACAGGTACCGCAGCACGATCGGCAGCACGAGCCCGACCAGCGTGCCGGCGAGGCCGGCAACGAGGTACGCGCGGGTGGGTGTCTCGACGCCCACCCGCGCGCCATGCCACCGATACCACCAGAGGCTGAGCAGGTAGCCGCCGATGAGCGCCGCCAACCAGTACCAGCCGAGGGCCGCTGAGCGTTCGAGGAAGTCGCCGCCGAGGCCGGTCAGCGGGGGATTGTCCTGCGTGGCGCGCAGGGCGGGCGGTTCGACCGACTCGACGTACAGGGGTGCGGCCATCGCCGTCAGGAGCCCGAACAGCAGGAGCGGCAGCCAGTAGGCCTGTCGGGCGACGCGCGTGCGCCGTCGGAGCGCGGCAACCGAGGCCAGGATCTCGCCAGGTGTGTCGCTGTTGTCCGGCGCGGTTTCTCGTTGCTCCGACATGGTGGCCCCCGAATCAGTCAGCCGAATGATGCTGCACTACCAATAGGTTTGCACTGCAAATCATTCTGCGCAAGAGTTTCGCCGGGCGACGACACCGTCAGGATCGACAGCGGTAGTTCCACCCAGGCCCCGGCGCGGCTACTGTCCGGCTTGGAGGTGGTGGTCCGTGTTCACCGAGGCCTTTCCGATCGTGACGACACCTGACCTGCCACGACTGATCGGTTTCTACCGTGACGTGGTCGGCTTCGAGCTGACCTATCGGTTCCCCGAGGACGGCGAACCGCAGTTCGTCGCGCTGCGCCTGGGCAACAGCGAGCTGGGCCTGGCCGCCGACCCGGACGCCGACGATCCGGCGCACTCGCACCGGTGGGAGCTGTGCGTCTACGCCGACGACTGCGACGCCGCCGTGAACACCCTGCGCTCGGGTGGTGCGACGGTCACCGAAGAGCCTGTCGACCAGCCGTGGGGTGAACGGTCCGCCCGAGTGACCGACCCGGACGGCAACCGCATGCTGGTGCTGTCCCGCCTGCCGTGAAGGCTGTCCAAGATCTGCGGCGGTCAGTCAGCGTCGCCGGTCATCGTCGCCAGAACAGGAGATGGGTGACCCCGCTGGAGCTGGGCACCGACTCCAGGTGGAAGCGGTCGAGAAGTTCATCCGGGCTGTCCCACAACCGCTCGCCCCGCTCGAGGTCGACGGGCGCGACGGCGATGTGCATCGTGTCGACCAGATCGGCCTCGAGGAACTCGCGGATGGTGGCGACTCCACCACCGAGGCGTACGTCCCGGCCGTCGGCTGCCTGCTTCGCCTGGGCCAGCGCCTCGGAGGGGCTGGCATCGAGGAAGTGGAACGTGGTGTCGGCCAGGGTGAACGACGGGCGTACGTGGTGGGTGAGCACGAAGACCGGCGTGTGGAACGGCGGGTTGTCCCCCCACCAGCCCTGCCAGTCATGGTTCTCCCACGGGCCGCGCTGTGGGCCGAACTTGTTGCGGCCCATGATCTCGGCGCCGATGTTGCACTCGGCGTCCCGGGTCAGGTAGTCGTCCAGACCCCGGCTGCCGCCGGGCTCGGTGCGGTACACGAAGCTGGCGGTGGCGGCCCGCCAGGAGAACAGCGGGGTGGGGTCGGCGTGGCCGAAGGGCCGTTCCAGACTCTGCCCCTCCCCGGTGCCGAACCCGTCCCGCGAAACGTTGAAGCACTGCACCCGCAACAGTTGCGGCATCGTCATCTCCTCCCGGATCAACCGTGTCACCTGGTCACCGTCGGGCCGCCACCGCTGCCCCGATCGTCGAGCACCAGCGGAGCTCGACCGTTCACCGCGTACCGGATGTGGGTGACCTCCGGTGTGTGGATGACGCGGGTCGGCGTCAGCTCGATCGCCTCCTTCTCGGCCAGGTCGAGGTCCGCGTCGAACAGTCGCAGACCGGTGCCGAGCACCACCGGCACGACGTGCAGCTCCAACTCGTCGAGCAGGCCCGCCTTGAGGACCTGCCGCACCAGGCTGCCGCCCCCGGCCACCGCGACGTTCTTGCCGCCGGCCACGGCACGTGCCTGCTCGACGGCGCTGGCCACTCCGTCGGTGACGAAGGTGAAGCTGGTGCCTCCCTGCCGCAGCAGACGCTCGCGGGGGCGGTGGGTGACGACGAAGACCGGTGCGCGAAACGGTGGCTGGTCACCCCAGGGCTCCTCGCCGCCGTCGGCCATCCGGCGTCCCATCACGTACGCGCCGGCCGCCTCGAAGGTCTCGGCGATCACGTCGGAGTTGGTGTCCTGCTCGCCGCCGGTGAAGCCCTGTCGTTCACGCCAGGCCGATACCTCTGTCGCCCAGCGGGTGACCCGGAAGAACCCGGCGCTCTCCGCCGAGTCCATCCAGTTGCCGTCGCCCTCGAAGCGCGGGCCGGCGTAGAAGCCGTCCGCCGACACCGACAGCTGTGCCGTCACCCTCGTCATCTGGTTGGTCCTCTCCCTGGTCGCACCCTTGGACGGGCGCGGCTCGCCAAGGGGTCGGAGCCGAACCCGGCACCCCTACCCGGGATCAGTGTGACGTGGATCACCGCTTGGCGCGGCCAGGCATCACCTGCCGGCGGCGGCCCTCCGCAACCGAACTACATCCTGCGGTCGGCGATCGCCGCCTCGATCCGCAGGCCGAGCCCGGTCAGGATGAGGAAGGCGGCGAGGATGTGCGGCTCGAGCCCCTCGTAGCCGGAGGACATGGTGAGCAGTGTCGTCAGGAAGCCGGCCACCAGCGACACGGTGCCGAACGCCCGTACCGTGTCGTTCCGCCGTGCCGGTAGGTCCATGGCCGAACGGTAGCGGCGACCGGGCCCCGGTGCTGCCCCGGTCTAGGCTGGCATTCATGCGGATTGGCATCGTGATCCTGCCCGACCAGCGGTGGTCGGAGGCGCAGCGTCGGTGGCGGCAGGTCGAGGAGTGGGGGTTCGACCACGCCTGGACGTACGACCACCTGGGTTGGCGGGATCTGGTCGACGGTCCGTGGTTCGACTCGATGGGCACGTTGACCGCCGCCGCGACGGTCACCTCCCGGATCCGGCTGGGCACCCTCGTGGCGTCGCCGAACTTCCGGCACCCGGCCGCGTTCGCCCGGCAGATCACCACTGTGGACGACGTGTCCGACGGCCGGTTGCTGCTCGGCCTCGGCGCGGGTGGCATCGGTTTCGACTCGGCCGTGCTGGGCGGTGAGACTCTGCCGCCGCGTCAGCGCGTCGACCGGTTCGCCGAGTTCGCCGAGCTGCTGGACCTGATCCTGCGCGAGGACGGCACCACCTGGCGGGGTGAGTGGTTCGCCGCGGTGGACGCCCGCAACAATCCCGGCTGTGTGCAGCAGCCGCGGGTGCCGTTCGTGATGGCCGCCAACGGGCCGCGGTCGATGCGGCTGGTGACCCGGTTCGGCCAGGGTTGGGTGACCACCGGCACCGGTGACGACAACGACCTGGAGAGCTGGTGGGGCAGCGTTTCGGCGTTGTCCACGCGGATGGACCGCGCGCTGGACGAGGCCGGCCGCGATCCGGCGACCCTGGACCGTTATCTGTCGCTGGACTCCGCGCCGGTGTTCTCGCTCGGCAGCGCGCAGTTCTTCGCCGACCAGGTCGGCCGCGCCGCCGACCTGGGCTTCACCGACGTGGTGACGCACTGGCCACGGGAAAGCAGTTGGTACGCCGGCGACGAGAACGTGCTGGCGGACGTGGCGACCCGACTGTTGCCGGAGTTGCGCGGCTGAGGCGACGGTCAGGTGCCGAGGTCGCCGCCGGCCACCCCACCCTCGCCGCCGGAGACCAGCCGCAGGCGTAGGCAGACGATCTGGGTGTCGTCGTCGACAGGTGTGCCGAGCCGCGCCCAGTAGGTGGCGTGCCCGGCCCGCCACTCCTCGATCGACCGGTCCCCCTCGCCCTCGGCCCGGGCGAACTCCCACGGCACGTCGGCGAAACGGACGATATCGACGCCGGTGATCTCCACGACGCCGGCCAGCGCGTCGTCGTCGTCGATCAGGGCCAACCGTTCGCCGACGTGCTCCAGCTCCTCGCCCTCCTCCGCGTACTCGGCGAGCCGGCCGGCCGTCGCGGTCTTCACGCCGGCCAGCACGAGGGTGTTGAGGGTCGTCCGCAGCTCGCCGGGAGTGCCGAGGGCGAGGGTGCGCAGTTCACCGATCCGAGGCCACATCCTGCCGAGGCTAGGCCAGCGCACCCCACACCGCCGCCGCATTGCGACGGTGCCCTGCTCAGATCAGTTGGCCGGCGTATCCGGCGGCGGCGAGCAGCCGGTCGTCGCCACTGACCGCGTGCGCGTCGAGCACCGCGTCGGCCAGCTTGACCACGTGTTCGTCGCCGTGCCGAGCCGCCCGGGCGAAGACCTCCGCCGGGGACGCGGCGGTCACGGTCGGCGGCGCGATGCCGTCGGCTGGGGCGTACACCGCGGTCATGGCCGCCGTCGCGGCCCAGGCCGCGGCGAGGCTCGGCGCCCACAGCGCCCGGTCCAGAGCCGGCAGGGTACGCAGCACGGCGGTCGGCGCGGTGACCGCGTGCACCAGCATGACCGGCTCGGTGTGCCCGAAGCGCAGATAGTCCAGGCCGGCGCGGTGCACCAACGCCGTGAGGCCCTGCGCCGCCTCGGCGGGGCTTCGGGCGGGGCGCAGCGCCGCGAGCGCCGGCTCCCATCCGGGTACGCCAGGCAGCCGCTTCAACCGATCACGGACGCCCCCGCTCTGGTCGTCGATCCGGGGCAGCCCGGCCAGCGCCGCGTCCACGTGCTGCGGGCCTGCGGACGGGTCGGAGGGGAGGTCGGTAGGCATCCGGTCGGCGCCCGGGACCGGCTGCCACCGCGCGGCCCAGTAGCCGAGGGCCTGGCCCAGTTCGGTGAGCCGCTGTGGGGTTGGGTCGTCCGTTTCGAGGGCACGTACGGCGTGCCCGACCCGGATCACACCGTGGGTGGCGCCGGCGGCGATGCCCGGCAGCAGTCGGGGCCACCAGGTGCCGAGCACGTCGCGCCACGGGTGTTCGCGTAGTTGTCGGTCGAAGTACGTCAGCCAGTCCCCGGCCCGTTTCGCGTCGCCCAGCGCGCTCCGCCAGTCGGTGATCGGGTGCAGCCCCCGGGGCAGCTCGTCGAGTCGGCCGAGGTAGTCGTCGAGCCAGCGGTGTACCTGCTGCTGGTGCCCGTGTCGGGTCAGCGCCTCGACGGCCATCGGCCCGTGGTTGGAGAGCCACCCCTCGAACTCGGGGCCGGTGCGGTGCAGTCGTTCGTACGCCTCGTCGAGGATTCCGTCGCTCATGTGTCGATCGTCGAAGCTGAACCGTGCTTCAGGTCAAGCCGTCAGTTCCGCGGCGTTGATCAGGCCGGTGATCCGGAGGTCGGCAGCGACCTCGGGCGGGCAGTCGACGGCCACCACGGCTGCGCCCAGCACCTTGGCGCCCCGTGCGGCGCAGATGTCGTAGAGGGCGTGGATCTGCGCGCCCGTGCGGACCCAGTCGTCCACCACCAGCACCCGGTCGCCACTGCCGAGGTGCCGGTCCCGTACGGCCAGGTCGACCTGTCGACCCCGGTAGTCCGGTGGACTCTGCGCCCAGGTGAGCGGCCCGGCCGGCAGTCGCCCGTCGCCGGGTTTGTGGGCGGCCACGAAGCCGACGCCGAGTGCGGTGGCGGCCAGGGGCCCGAGCAGCAGCCCGGTGACCGCCGGGGCGAGCACCACGGTCGGCCGGGCGGCCCGGTACGGCCTCACCAGGGCCGGACCCAGTTCGGCCAGGACCGCCGGGTCCCGCCACCAACCGGAGATGTCGCTGACCAGGTGACTCGTGCCCGGGCCGGGGTCGATCCACCGGAACAGGGCGGCCAGGCGGTCGGTCAGCTCAGCGGGCATCCGCTCATCCTCCGGCACGGCCTGCCGACGTGTCGGCACCCGGGCCGGGCGGCCCACCCGGGGTCGGATGATCGGCTACACGTACCGGATCAAATACGGGCATACCACTATGATCACGTTGACTTCGGAAGTACTTCTCTCGTTACGGTCCGACCCGGTTTGTTCAGTCGACGAAAGGACCGGGCCGGTGGCAGGCAGGCACTCCCGTACCCGCATCTTCTCCTCTCCGGCGGGCATCGTGGCCACCGCGGCGGTCGGCGTCGCCCTCGCCGTCGGGGGCACGTTCGGTGCCGTGCAGCTGACCTCCGGTTCCGCCCCGTCAGGGCAGACGACCCTGGACCTCACCCCGACCACCGCCGCCAGCAGCCTCGCTCCCAGCTCGCCGGTCGCCTCTCCGAGCGCCAGCGCCTCCCCGAGCGCGTCCGCCAGTCCGTCGGCCACCCGCTCGCAGCAGGCCGCCTCCCGAAGCAAGGCCCGCACCGCGTCACCGAAGCCGAGCCCGACCGCCAAGAAGACCACGGCGGCGGCGAAGGTCCTGGACAGCGGCTCGTGTGGTGCCTCGTTCTACTCCGACGGGCAGCTCACCGCCAACGGCGAGTCGTTCAACCCGAACGCTCTGACCGCCGCGCACAAGACGCTGCCGTTCAACACCAAGGTCCGGGTGACCAACCCGGCCAACGGCAAGTCGGTGACGGTGCGGATCAACGACCGTGGCCCGTTCATCGACGGCCGTTGCCTGGACCTCTCCCGGGCCGCGTTCGCCACCATCGCCTCCGTCGACGTCGGCGCGCTCACCGTCCGCTACGAGGTCCTCGGCTGAGCGGGGCGGGTGACGCCGATTTGGTCGCCCGATTGGCCCGGCCGGTCAGAACCTCCTCGGACGACGGGTCAGGTTCATTCACCGATTCACGAGGATCAGGCAAACTGTCCCTCGTATCCACGCGATTCCTCCAGCCGGGCGGACGCCCGCTGAGCCCCGGATCCCGCGCCGGCCTCGGCGCGGCCCTCGTTCTGCTCGTGATCGTGTCGGCGGTGGAGGCGGCGGACGGCCGCTGGGCGCACTACGTCGGGCTGTTGGCCGCCGCGCCCTTCCTGGCCGCCGCGCTGGCCTCCTGGCCCGTGGTGCTCGGGGTGGGCGTCGGTGCGACAGTGGTCGGGGCCGCCTTCGCCCTGGCCGAGCCGACGATGTCGCTGGACACCTCGGTCGACGTGGTAGGGGTCGCGCTCGCCACCGGATTGGCGGTGGCGGTCACGTCGGTACGCCAGCGGCAGGCGGAGCAGATCGTCGAGTTGACCAGGCTCGCCTCGGTCGCCCAGCAGGCGGTGCTACGCCCGCTCGGGCCGCAGGTCGGCACGCTCTCGGTCGCCGGTCGCTACATCTCCTCCACCGCGACCGCCGAGATCGGCGGTGACCTGTACGAGGCGATCGACACGCCCTACGGCGTCCGCATGATCATCGGTGACGTACGCGGCAAGGGCCTGGACGCCGTCCGACTGGCGAGCATCGTCCTCGGGTCGTACCGGCACGTGGCGTACGAGCGGGCCGACCTGCGGGCCGTCGTCGCCGACCTGGACCGCGCGGTGGCCCGCAACGTCGGTGACGAGGACTTCGTGACCGCGGCGCTGGTCGAGGAGCGGGGCGGCACACTGACGATCGTCAACTGTGGGCACCCGCCACCCCTGCTGTTGCGTCGCGGCGCGGTGATCCCGTTGGAACCGCCGGCGCCGGCGCCTCCGCTCGGGTTCATGCCGGTGGTCCGCCCACGGGTCGAGCGCCTGGAGCCCGGGGACCGGCTGCTGCTGTTCACCGACGGGCTCGGCGAGGCGCGGCGGGACGGCGAGTTCTTTCCCACCGCCGACCGGGCCTGGCGGCTGCTCGGCCACGGCACTGTCGCCAACGGGCTGGCCTCGCTGGAGACGGCTCTGATCGAGTGGGTCCACGGACGTCTGGACGACGACATCGCGCTGGTCCTGATGGAGTACGTGGGTGCCCGCACCGGTGCGGCCGCGGCCGTTCCGAGCTGGGAGGTCGGGGCAGCCGAGAGCTGATCTCGCCCGCGCGCCGCGAAGCTGTGTAATCGCCGTCACTTGCGTGATCCGCTTGTCGCTGCCTACCCGCGAGTAATACAGTTGGGGTTACTGATCGGTAACACCTGTCCGGAAGCGGGGCCAGCGAGCATGACCCACTACAAGAGCAACCTGCGGGACCTTGAGTTCAACCTGTTCGAGGTCTTCGGGGCGGACCGGGCGTTCGGCCAGGAGCCGTACTCGGATCTCGACGCCGACACCGCCCGCAGCTTCCTCGCCGAGCTCGACCGTCTCGCTCGCGAGGACCTCGCCGCCAGCTACACGGACAGCGACCGCAACCCGCCGGTGTTCGACCCGGCCACGCACACCGCGCCCCTGCCGGCGTCGTTCAAGAAGTCCTACCAGGCATTCATGGACTCCGAGTTCTGGCGCCTGGACCTGCCGCCCGAGCTGGGTGGCACCAACGCACCCCGTGCCCTCTGGTGGGCGCTCGCCGAGCTGGTGCTCGGCTCGAACGCCCCCATCTGGATGTACGCCTCCGGCCCGTCCTTCGCGCACGTGCTGCACGTCGAGGGCACCGACCGGCAGAAGCAGTGGGCCAAGCTCTTCATCGACAAGCAGTGGGGCTCCACGATGGTCCTCACCGAGCCGGACGCCGGCTCGGACGTCGGCGCCGGCCGCGCCCGCGCGACGCAGCAGCCCGACGGCTCCTGGCACATCGAGGGCGTGAAGCGCTTCATCACCTCGGGTGAGCACGACCTGAGCGACAACATCGTGCACTACGTGCTGGCCCGCCCGGTCGGCGTGGAGGGCGTCGGTGGCCCCGGCACCAAGGGCCTGTCGCTCTTCGTGGTGCCGAAGTTCCACTTCGACGAGACCACCGGCGAGCTGGGCGAGCGCAACGGCGTCTACACCACGAACGTCGAGCACAAGATGGGCCTGAAGGTCTCCAACACCTGCGAGCTGACCTTCGGCGAGCACGGCGTACCGGCCAAGGGCTGGCTGCTCGGTGACAAGCACGACGGCATCCGGCAGATGTTCATGATCATTGAGTACGCCCGGATGCTTGTCGGCACCAAGGCGATCGCCACCCTCTCCACCGGCTACCTCAACGCCCTCGAGTACGCGAAGAGCCGGGTGCAGGGCGCCGACCTGATCCAGCAGGCGGACAAGGCCGCGCCTCGGGTCACCATCACCCACCACCCGGACGTTCGTCGCTCGCTGCTGCTGCAGAAGTCGTACGCCGAGGGTCTTCGTGCTCTGGTCCTCTACACCGCCTCCTGGCAGGACAGGGTCGCGATCGCCGAGGCTGCCGGCGACGAGAAGGCCACCAAGCTGGCCAAGCGGGTCAACGACCTGCTGCTGCCGCTGGTCAAGGGTGTCGGTTCGGAGCGCGCCTACGAGTTGCTCGGGCACGAGTCGCTGCAGACCTTCGGTGGTTCCGGGTTCCTCCAGGACTACCCGCTGGAGCAGTACGTCCGCGACGCCAAGATCGACACTCTGTACGAGGGCACCACCGCCATCCAGAGCCTGGACCTGATCTTCCGCAAGATCGTCCGGGACAACGGCAAGGCGCTGATGGCGGTAGCCGGCGAGATCCAGGAGTTCATCTCCTCCGAGGCGGGCAACGGCCAGCTCAAGGAGGAGCGGCAGGCGCTCGGTAAGGCCCTGGCCGAGGTCCAGAACATCCTGGGCGTGATGACCGGTTGGCTGGGCGAGGCACAGGGTGGCGACACCCGGGCGCTGTACAAGGTCGGGCTCAGCAGCCGGCGCTTCCTGCTGGCGATCGGTGACCTGGTCGTCGGCTGGCTGCTCCAGCGGCAGGCCGACGTGGCGCTGAAGGCCCTCGCCGGCGAGGTCTCCCCCAGCGACAAGGCGTTCTACACCGGCAAGGTGGCCGCTGCCCGTTTCTTCGCCCGCGAGGTCCTGCCCCGCATCGGCGCCGACCGGCGGATCATCGAGGGTGCCGACCTCGACATCATGGACCTCCCGGAGGAGGCCTTCTGACCGTGCCACGGCACGGCTGACGGTTCCGGGTCGCACCACCCGGGCCGACACCGACGGCCGGCGAGGGCCAACTGCCCCCGCCGGCCGCCGCCGTTTCCGGGCGCCCGCCAGTGGCGGCGGCGTTCATCGCGGTGTCGCACCGGCGGCTGACGCTGCGGGCAGCGTGAACACGCATTGGGCCAGCCCGGCCGGGTATGCCGGCGTCGTGACGGGTAACCGTCGCGTGACCTCGAAAGGGAACGCCCAGAGCCACCGCACGGGGGAGTGCAGCGCATATGGGTGTAGGAAGCGGCATCTTTCTCATCGCGATCGGCGCGATCCTGACCTTCGCGCTGAGAGCCAACGTCTGGTGGATCGACGTACGGGCGGTCGGCTGGGTCTTCATCCTGGCCGGGCTGGCCGTACTGCTGACCACGCTCTGGTTCTGGCAGGACCGGCGTAAGCGGGCCCGGACCCTCATCGTGGAGGAGAACCGGCTCTCTCATCCGACCGCGATGATGCCGCCGCCGCCGGACCCGCCGCCACCGACCGCCCCGCCGTCCTGAGCGCGGCCCGGGCGCGTACTCCTGAGCCACCCGCCGGTCACCGGCGGGTGGCTCAGTCGCGTGCGGTGTGCCCCGCCGTGATCGGGGCTCCCGCCCGGCTCAACCCCGCCCAGTCGAATCGGCCACGGTGTACCGCCAACTCGGCGGTACGCAGACCCTCCTCGGCAGCCCCGTCCGGATCGAGGAGCGCCGAGAGTAGCGAAATGCCCGGGTTATGAGCAATCAGTAGTGCGGTCCGGGCCGCCGGGTCGACAGTGCGGACCAGCGCCAACAACTCCTCCGGGTGGGCGTCGTACGCCCCGGGCTCGTAACGGACGGTCGGTCGAGGACCACTCGGACCACCCTCCGGCGGTGAACCGGTCATCCCCATCGCCACCCCGTGCCAGGTCTGCCGGGTGCGTCTTGCGGTCGAGCAGATCACCACGTCGGGCAGCAGGCCGCTCCGCGCCAGCCAGGCACCCGCCGCCGCCGCGTCAGACTCCCCCCGTGCGCTGAGCGGTCGTTCGGCGTCGTCCGCCGCGTCGCTGCCCTGCTCGGCCTTGGCGTGCCGCAGCAGGACCAGTGTCCGTGTGTCGGGGTCGGCGTCCGTCATGCCACCAGCTTGCCCGATTGGCGATCTCCGTGCCTGGGTAAGTCAATGCCTGCCGCACCCCTACCGACGGCCGCGGCGCGTCGTACGCCAGGTTAGAGCCGAGGAGCGAGACATGGGCATTGGTGGCAGCATCTTCTTGATCGCGCTCGGCGCGATCTTCGCATTCGCCGTGGAGGCCGACCTGGGCTGGTTGAACCTGTCCGTGGTCGGCTGGGTGCTGATGCTGGCCGGTGTCGCCGGCCTGCTCGCCACCCTCTACTTCTGGAACAGTCGCCGCCGCACGGTGGTCGCCGCCCCGGTACGCGAGGAGCGCGTCGTGGCCGACCGGGTCGTGCCGGTCCAGGACGACCAGGTCATGCGGGAGTACCGCGAGGTTCGCCGCCCGGGCCACCCGGTCTGATCCCCACTCGCGCACTCCGGGGTCCCGCAGCGTCGCGGGGCCCCGGCTCGCGTTTCACCCCAGTCCCTGCGCGCGCCGCGAGCCCGCCGCCCCATCCCCGCCGCGACGCCTGCCCTGCCCCGCCCCCGCCTGCGCCTGGCAAGATCCGCACACTTGCGGTGAAGTTGCTGTCTGCGGGCGCGTTGAGGCAGCAGTTTCACCGAAGTTGCGCGGATCTTGAGGTCTGCCCGGTGCTGGGGCACGGCGAATCGCCCGGAGATCGTGCTCGATCCAGGAAGGAGGGCCTTCGGGACGCGACCGAGGCCACTACATCCTTGATCAAGCACGAGCATGGTGGCCGCGGCCGTGGTGTTGCCCGCCGGACGGCGTTGCTGGTGTGTGTTCGCCCGGCTGCGCCTGCGCCCCGGCCGTCTGAGTCAGGCGAACAGCGCGAAGTAGATCGCGATGTGGTGGCAGAGCGCCGCCAGCAGCGTGCAGGCGTGGAAGAACTCGTGGTGACCGAAGACGGTCGGCCACGGATTGGGCCGCCGCAACGCGTAGAAGACCGCGCCGATGCTGTAGATCAGGCCGCCGACGATCAGCAGCACCAGCGCCGCGACCCCGCCGCCGTGCAGGATCTCCGGCAGCATGGCCACCGACACCCAGCCCAGCGCCAGGTAGAGCGGCGCGGACACCCAGCGCGGCGCGTGCGGCCAGACCACCTTGAGAGCCACGCCGGCCAGCGCCCCGCCCCAGACCAGGGCCAGCATCACGGTGGCCGGCCGGGGCGCGAGCAGCATCACGCAGAACGGTGTGTACGTGCCGGCGATGAACACGAAGATCATCGAGTGGTCCATCCGCCGCATCACCTGGTAGCCGCGCTCCGACCACACTCGACGGTGGTACAGCGCGCTCGTGCCGAAGAGCCCGCAGACCGTCAGGCTGTAGATGAGGCAGCTCACCAGGGGTGCCCAGCCCGGTCGGGTGGCGGCGATCGAGCAGAGCACGATGCCGCAGACCAGGGCGACGAAGAAGGCGTACGTGTGCAGCCAGCCGCGCATCCGGGGCTTACCGATGTCGACCGGCTTCAGGCGAAGCGGGGCGGAGGTGGTCACGACATCAGGTTACGGCACCGTAGGTTACTTTCAAGTAGTCGCGTCGGTGACGCCCGGCACCGACATCGTGAACACCGCGACCCCGGGCCATCGGCGAAGATGAACCGATGCGGATCCGGCCCGTCGGGGCGCACGCCCTGCTACTCGACTGCACCACCACCACCGACGACGGCGTGCCCGACGACGTACCCGAGGTCGACCTGGTCGAAGCGTGGCGGGCCGAACTGTGGCGGCGTCGGGAACAGGGCGACCTGGTCGCCGTCGAGATCGTGCCGGCGGCCGGCACCGTCCTGCTCGACGGTCTGCCCGACCCGAGCGCCACGGCCGAGCAACTGGCCCGTTGGGCGGGGGACGTCGCCGCCGCGACAAACCGCCCCGACAGACTCGCCGCCCCCACAGCCGCCCCGCCCGCAGACGGCGACGCCACCGCCCCGCCCGCAGACGGCGACGCCACCGCCCGGCCCGCAGACGGCGACGCCACCGCCCCGCCCGCAGACGGCGACGCCACCGCCCGGCCCGCAGACGGCGACGCCACCGCCCGGCCCGCAGACGGCGACGCCACCGCCCGGGCCACCGACCGCGACGCCACCGCTCTGCCCGCAGACCGCGACGCCGTCGCCCGGGTTAGCGGTCTCGACGCCACTGCCGGCACACCCGACCGTGCCGCCACGGAGGTCGTCGTCCCGGTCTGTTTCGACGGGCCGGACCTGCCGACAGTGGCCGAGTACTGGAACGTGGACGTGCCCACCGTTCTGCGCCGGCTGACCAGCACCCGGTTCCGGGTCGCGTTCTGTGGATTCGCCCCCGGTTTCCCCTACCTGACCGGGCTGCCGGCCGAGCTGGCGCTGCCCCGGCTGGCCACCCCCCGGCCCCGGGTGCCGGCCGGCTCGGTCGCCCTCGCCGGCCCGTACGCCGGCATCTATCCGGGTGCGTCACCGGGTGGCTGGCAGTTGGTCGGCCGCACCGAACTGGTCCTCTTCGACGTCCATGCCGACCCACCGGCCCGGCTCGGCCCGGGAACCTCGGTTCGGATGGTGGCGACGTGACCCACCCGCCCACCATCGAGGTGCTCCGCGCCGGAGCCCTCACCACGGTGCAGGACCTGGGCCGGCCCGGCTGGGCGCACCTGGGCGTACCCCGTTCCGGTGCCCTCGACCCGGCGGCGTTGCGGCTGGCCAACCGGCTGGTCGGCAACCCCGAGCACGCCGCCGGGCTGGAGATCACCCTGACCGGCTGCACGCTGCGGCTGACCCGAGCCACCACTGTCGCGCTCACCGGTGCCGAGGTCACGGTCCTGGCGGGTGCCCGGCCCGCCGACACCGGACGCCCACTCACGGTGCCGGCCGGAACGGTGCTGCGGATCGGTCCCGCCCGGCAGGGCGTACGGAGCTGGCTGGCGGTGGCGGGTGGCATCGACGTGTCGCCGGTGCTCGGCAGTCGGGCCACCGACACCCTCTCCGGGCTCGGCCCGCCCCCACTGCGCGACGGCGACCGACTGCCGCTGGGCCAGCCGATCGGCGCACCCGCCCCGGTGGACCTGACCGTGTGCCCGACACCCCCGCCCGAGCTGCGGTTGACGCTGCGCCTCGGCCCGCGCGACGACTGGTTCACGCCGACCGCGCTCGACCGGCTGTTCGGCACCGCGTACACCCTCAGCCCGGTGAGCAACCGGGTCGGCGCGCGACTCGCCGGCGTGCCCCTGCCCCGCGCGGTCGCCGGCGAACTGCCCAGCGAGGGCATCGTGCTCGGCGCGGTGCAGGTACCGGCGGACGGACAACCGCTGATCTTCCTGGCGGACCATCCGACCACCGGCGGATACCCAGTCGTCGGGGTGGTCACCGACGTGACCCCGCTCGCGCAGGCCCGGCCAGGGACTACCGTCAGGTTCCATGGACCTCAACGCTGACCTCGGCGAGGGATTCGGCATCTGGCGACTCGGCGACGACGAGGCGCTGCTCAGCCTCGTCACCTCCGCCAACGTCGCCTGCGGCTTCCACGGCGGCGACCCGTCCACCATGCGACGGGTCTGCGAGGACGCCGCGCGGCGGGGGGTCGCGGTGGGCGCGCAGGTCGGCTACCGGGACCTGGCCGGCTTCGGCCGGCGACACATCGCGTACGACTTCGCGGAGCTACGCGACGAGGTGACCTACCAGCTCGGTGCGCTGAACGCGTTCTGCCGGTTGTTCGGCACCCGGGTCCGCTACCTCAAGCCGCACGGCGCGCTCTACCACGCGACCAGCACCGACGAATCCCAGGCGGCGGCGGTGGTCGCCGCGGTCACCGGCTACGACCCCGAGTTACCCGTCCTCTGCCTACCCGGCTCGACGCTGGCCCAACTCGCCGTCGGCGCGGGCCTGCCAGTGGTCGCCGAGGCCTTCGCCGACCGCGCGTACCTGCCCAACGGGGCGTTGGTGCCCCGAGGCACCGCCGGCGCCGTGATCAGCGACCCGGAGCAGGTGGCCGAAAGGGCGGTACGGATGGCCGTCGAACGGGTCGTGGTGGCGGTGGACGGCACCGTCATCCCCTGCTCGGTCGACTCGATCTGCGTACACGGCGACACCCCGGGCGCCGTCTCCGCCGCCGAACTGGTCCGCGCCACCCTGATCGACGCCGGCGTGTCCCTGGCACCGTTCGCGTGAGTGCAGGGGCCCGCCCGGGCCCCTCCACTCACGCGTCAGGCGTCCAGGCCGCGCAGCACCAACGGAAGCCGGGTCACCGCGCCGTCGACCACCCGGACCGGTACGCCCCAGTCCTGCCGGGTCAGGTGGCACGCCGCGTGCTCGACATCGGCGTCGCAGGTCGCCGCCTGGGCGGTCACCTGCAACACCCCGGCGGTGACCTCGCCGTTCAGCACCAGTCGACGGGACAGCTCGGTGCCCGTGCCGGCACCCTCCACCAGCAGTTCCGGCGGCGACGCGGACACCACCAACCGGGTCGACGGCCCGTACGTCTCGTCCAGCTTCTGCCCCGGCGCCGGGGTGAAGACGATGTCCAGGGTGACCTCACCGGCCGAGACGTCGGTCGGCTTGCGCTCGGTACGGTGCCGGGGCCCGTCCACCGTGCTGGCGCCCGCCGCCGACAGGGCGCCCGGAGCGAGTCGCGTCAACCGGTGCGCGGCCGACTCCACCACCAGCACCTCACCGGCCGGGGTGAGCACCAGGTCACTGGGCTCCGCCAACCCGTCGGCGACGGTGGAGACCTGGTTGCTGTCCGGGTCGAAACGGCGCACCGCCCCGTTGTACGTGTCCGCGATCAGCACCGAACCGTCCGGCAACGCGCACACGCCCAGCGGGTGCTGGAGCAGCGCCGACTCCGCCGGCCCGTCCACGTGCCCGAAGTCGAACAGGCCCTGCCCGACGGCAGTGCCCAGCACCCCGTTCTCGATGTAACGGACCGCGCTGGTCTCACTGTCGGCGATCCAGAGCCGGGTGCCGTCGGCGGAGGCGGAGAGCCCGGACGGCTGGGCCATCCACGCCTCGGCCAGCGGGCCGTCGCGCAGAGCCTCGACGGTGGTGCCCGCGTACATGCCGGCGGTCCGCTTGATCGGGTCGAACCACCAGAGCTGGTGGATGCCGGCCATCGCGATGATCAGCTTGTCGTCGTACCAGGCCAGATCCCACGGGGACGAGAGATCGACGGCGAGCGCGTCGTGGGCGTGGTCGTCGACCTCGGCACGCCACTGCCGGCCGCTGCCGGCCACTGTCACGACCTCGCCGGACTCCAGTCGTACGCCGCGCAGCAGGTGGTTGACCGTGTCGGCCACCACCAGGTCGTAGCCGGCGACCTCGGCGACATGAGTGGGCAGCAGGCACACCCCCTGCGGCTCGGAGAACGTCGCCGCGGCAGCCGGCCCGTCGGCGCGGCCCCGCTCACCCGAGCCGATCCGGCGCACCGGCGTCTCGCCGTCCGGTGCCACCTCCACCAGCGAGTGCCGGGCCGAGTCCGACACCAGCAGATTGCCGTTCGGCAGCTGCGTGGCCTTGCCCGGGAAGCGCAGCGCCGTCTCGGGTGCCGGCGGCGGAACGTACGGCCCGTCGCCCCGGTGCAGGGTGCCCTTGGCCTCGTGGGTGGCGACCAGCTCGTCGATCAACCGGGCGAGCCCTTCGGCGTGCCCCTCGCCCGCCATGGTCGCGACGACGTACCCCTCGGGGTCGATCACCGACAGCGTCGGCCAGGCCCGGGCCGCGTACTGCTGCCACATGTCCATCTCGGGATCGTCGAGCACGGGGTGGTGCACCCCGTACCGCTCGACGGCGGCGGCGAGCGCGTCCGGGTCCTTCTCGTGCTCGAACTTCGGCGAGTGCACGCCGATCACGACGAGCACGTCACCGTACTTCTCCTCCAACGGGCGCAACTCGTCGAGGACGTGCAGGCAGTTGATACAGCAGAACGTCCAAAAGTCCGCGATTACGATCTTGCCGCGAAGGTCCTGCAAGGTCAGATTCCGGCCGCCGGTGTTGAGCCACTGCCGGCCCCGCAGTTCGGGCGCCCGTACACGCGCTGTCGTTCCCATGCCCTCAGCCTGCCACGCCCGGCGGGCACGATCGCCGTGACCCGGACGACAGCGCCGCCCCACGGGTGACATCCCGGGGCTCGACCGGGTACGACGACGGCGGGGTCACGGTCGCCCGTGACCCCGCCGTCGGTGGAGTTACTTCGTGGCCGGCTTGAGGCAGAGCACCCGGTTGGCGCCGTCGCCGGGCAGCACCACGTGCGGCTGCGTCGTGTCGGTGCACTTCTCCTTCGCGTCCACCTTCGACACGATCGTGAAAGCGCCCGCCTCGCCGCAGTCCGCCGCCGAAGCGCCACCCTGACCGGACTGCTTCACGCAGGTGCCGACCGCCGGGTCGAAGGCCGGCGTGTCGTCGCCACCGAACTTGCCGAGCAGCATCAGCAGACCGAGCGGCACCGCCAGGATCAGGACGGCGGCGATCAGGACCGCGGCCAGCACCCGGCCGTTGCGTACCTTCGGCGCCGGCGGTTCCACCTTCGGCGCGTCGGCGTCCGGCTTGAACGCGTCGAACCGGCCCTGGTCCGCTTGGCCGTCGTCCTGGCCCCAGGACGACGGGGGCTGCTGTGCGGGCGGGAACGCCGGCGGGAAGTTACCGCCCGGCACCGGTTCGGTCGCCGGCCCGGCACCGAAGCCCGGCCCGCCGAAACCACCGGAGTTCGGTCCACCGAAGTCCACAGCGCCGAAGGCGGTGGTGCCGTTGACCGCGGCGGTGCCGGCGGCCGGTGAACCGGTGCCGCCGAACTGGTCGGCTGGCCGTTCGGCTCCGGAGTGCGGCCGGTTGCCGTTGACCGGCCGGTTGTTGCCGGGCGTGTCGACGAAGGACGGCACACCCGGCGGGAACGCGGGCGGTGCCGACGGAGCCTCACCGAACGCGTTGGGTGCGGGCTGCCGGTCGTCGAAGCGCGGGTCGGCTGCGGGCTCGCCACCCCAGCCGGGGACGCCCTGCCGCTGCGCGTCGTCCTGCCACTCGGGCACGACCGGGCGCTGCGGCTCCTGCTGCCAGTCCGGCGTGGCCGGGCGCTGTGGATCCTGCTGCCACTCCGGTGCGGCCGGGCGCTGCGGCTCCTGCTGCCAGTCCGGCGTGGCCTGGCGCTCGGCGGCCGGCTCAGCCTGGAACGGCTCCGGCTCCGGCTCGTTCTCCGGCTCGGGCCGAGCCGGGCGGCCGTACACCCGAGGTTGCGGCGAGGCCGTGCTCGCCGGACGGACGGCCTGGTCCGTCGGGGGCATCACCCGGCTGGCCAGCGGCACCGAGGCGCTCGCCGTGGCCCGGGCGACACCGGCCGCCGGCTCGGCCTCCGGCGCCGGTACGGCAGCACGACCCGCGCCGGACTCCGGAGAGGTACGCGGGGCGGGCACCACCGCGCCGCTCGCGGAAGCGTCCTCGGCGCGACCCCAGCCGGCCGGCTCCGCCTCGTACTGGGCGGCGGCGTCCGACGCCTCCCGCTCGGCGTACGCGGGCTGCTCGGGGATCGGGGCGAACTGGGCCTGCGGCGGCGCGTAGTCGGCCGGCGGGATCGCGGCCAGGCTGGCGCCCGGCACCCGCTGCTCCTGCGGGGGCAGCGGCACCGCGTTCGCCGGCGAGATGCCCGGTGCGGGCCCGGGCTGGTAGGCGGGGGCATCGTCGGCGCGGTCGGCTTCCCAGCCACCACGGGACTGGGCGGACGCTTCCGCCTCGGCGCGACCCCACACCTCACCGGGCGCCCACGGTTCGGCCTCCGGCACGGCGGGAGCGTTCGGTGCCGGGTTGTTCGGCGTGGCAGGCCAGCCGGGCGCGCCGTCGTTACCGGGCACGCTGGCGCTGGCGCGAGCGGGCAGGCCGCTCTGCTCCGGCGGGGTCCACGCCGCCGGCTCCGGACGCTCGGTCGGCTGGTCCTGGGGTGCCAGCACCCAGTCGGGCTGCTGCGGACGGCCCTCGGCGCCCTGCCAGGCGGCGGGTTGCGCGGGCTGGTCCTGGCGTGCGTCGCCGCCGTCGTTCCAGGCGGCGGGCTGCGCCTGCTGCTGTGCTGCCCACCCGCCGGACTGCGCCGGGTCGTCCTGGCCGGGCCGGCTCGGCGCCGGCACCTGGGCTGCCCCACGGGCGGCGGTCGGCGGGGCTGCCTGGCCCCAGGCGGGGGCGGACTGCTCCTGCGGCTCTGCGGGCTGGCCCCAGGTCGGCGGTGACTGCTCGGCCGGCGTCCACACCGGCTGGTCGTCCCGCGCAGTGGTGCCGGCGGGCCAGCCGCCGTTGCCGGGCGCGTCGTCCTGCTGGGCGCCGCCGGACCAACCACCGGCCTGCGGCGGCTCGGGCTGCTGCGACTCGGCACCGCGCCAGTCACCAGCGGGCGGGTTGGCCTGCGCGGCGGCACCCCAGCCGCCGGACTGGGCCGGGTCTTCCTGGGCGGGCCAGGCGGCGGTGGCCGGAGGCACCTGCGCGGCACCCCTCGCGGCCGGCTGGGCCTGCACCCACTCGGGCTGCTCGGCGGCGCCCGGGGTCCAGTTGGGTGCCGGCGAGGTCTGCTCGGCCGGCGTCCAACCCTGCTGTTGCGCGGCCCCCCACGTGCCGGGCTGGGCCGGGGCTGGTGCGCCGTCGTTGCCGGGCCAGCCGCCGGGCTGCTGCTGTGGCGGCTCGCTCGTGCCGCCGCCTGCGGCCCAGGCGGGCTGCGCCGGGTCGTTGGACTGCGGGGCAGCACCCCAGGCGGGGGCGGGCGGCTGCTCAGCCGGGGTCGCCCAGGCCGGCGTCGACGGGTTGGGCCGCGTCGGCGGCGGGGGCGCCCAGCCCAGATCAGGGCCGGCGGCGTTCTGGCCGTTGTCCGGCTGCGCCGGGCGGTCGCCGTACGGCGCCGGTCCGCCGGCGCCCGGTGACACCTCGTCCGGCTCTTGGCCGGGACGGTGCGGGCCCTCGGACGTCATGGGTGCGCCTCCTCCATCACATGTCGGCTCGCCGGTGCCGATCGGTCTCCTCGGCATGGCTGCCGGCGTCACCGGCGTACCGCTGTGCCGGCTCCCCGCACGGTATCGGGTAGCGGCACGGCGCGTCCAAGGAGCACTGGTCGTCACTGTGCGTGGCCGGTCGGTGTCGAGCAGCTTCTGTCAGCTCGGCCTCTGCCGGGTCGGCGGGCGGCGACCGAAGCCCACCGTACCGGGCGCTGCGGCAGGGCGGAATCCCGGTGGTGGGTGGTGGGAAACGTCGATGGCCCACCCGGTGGGCCGGGTGGGCCATCGATCTGGAGGAGGTGCGGAATGTCGTGGAGCGTCAGCTCATGTGACGCTGGGCGATGACGAGGATCTCCTCGCGGACCGCCGGCGAGTTCGCCGAGCGCAGCGCGTGCTCGATGGCACGGGCGCGGCGGTTGGCGTCGCGGTGGTTGCGGATTCGCTCGATCATGCTCATTGGTGGGTCCCCCTAGCTATTCGGTTGTCAGCCCCTGATGCGTCTATTCAACAGCAGGAGCCGGTGAAATTCCATCGATTATTAGGTGAGCTGGGACACCTGCCTAACAATCAAAGGTCAACAGGCGTCCTGGCCGACTGATTCGTCGCCCAAACGACACGGCCGGTGTGCCGGGCGTTAACCCGTGGCACACCGGCCGTGACTGGCCCTACGGACGATCAGGTCCAGGCGAGCAGCGCCGCCTCCGGATCGGCGAGGAAGTCGCCGATGTCGCGCAGGAACTTCGAGCCCAGCTCACCGTCGATGATCCGGTGGTCGAAGCTCAGCCCCAGCGTGGTCACCTGACGCACCTTGACCTTGCCCTTGTGCACCCAGGGCATCTCCCGCACCGCGCCGAAGGCCAGGATCGCGGACTCGCCCGGCGGCAGGATCGGCGTGCCGGTGTCCACCCCGAACACCCCGACGTTCGTGATGGTCAACGTGCCGCCGGACATGTCCGCCGGCGAGGTACGGCCGGACTTGGCCGTCTGCACCAGGTCATTCAGCGAGTCCGCCAACTCCCGCAGCGAGAGTCGGCCGGCGTCCTTGACGTTCGGCACGATCAGGCCACGCTCGGTGGCCGCCGCGATACCGAGGTTGACGTACTCCTTGACCACGATCTCGTCGCCGGCCCAGGTCGAGTTGACCATCGGGTGACGCTTCACGGCCAGCAGCACCGCCTTCGCCACCAGCAGCAACGGCGAGACCCGTACGTCACGCCACTCCCGTCGGTTGCGCAGCCGCTCCAGAGCCTTCATCGCCCGGGTCACGTCGACGGTCAGGAACTCCGTCACGTGCGGAGCGGTGAACGCCGAGCGCGACATGTTCTCGGCGGTGAGCTTGCGTACCCCCTTGACCGGGATGCGCTGCTCGCGGTCCGCGCCGAAGCTCGCGGCGCTCGTCGCCGTCGCCGTGATCGGCTCGGCCGCCACCGTGGCGCCGCTCGCCGCCTGCTGCACGTCCTCCCGGGTGATCGAGCCCAGCGGACCCGAACCGGCGAGCATCCTCAGGTCAACCCCGAGATCCTTGGCGAGCTTGCGCACCGGCGGCTTGGCAAGCACCAGCCCGGCGCCCTCCGCCGCCTTGGGTCGATCATGGACTTGTGGTGCCGGAGTTGTGGTGGTTGGAGTGGTTTTGTTGCCCACCACAACACCATGATCGACCAGCGCGGGAGCCGGTGCGGCGGTGGCCTGTGCCGGGACGCCGCCCTTGCGGGGGCGGCGCTTCGCGGTCGTGGTGCGGGGGCCGTAGCCGACCAGCACCGCCGTGCGGCCGCCCGGGGCGGGACCGCCGATCAGGCCCGGCTCCACCATGCCCTCGGCCGGTGCCACCTCCACCGCCGCGAGCGAAGCCGCCGACGGGGTGGGCAGGTCACCGCTGGGGGCGGCCGTGGTCGACGTGGCGTCCAACGGCCCCGCGCCGGGGTCGGTGTCGATCGCGATGATCGGCGCACCCACCTCCACGGTGGTGCCCTCCGGGTGGTGGATCGCCTGCACCTGCCCGGCCCACTTCGCCGGGATCTCCACGGCCGCCTTCGCCGTCTCCACCTCGACGATCGGCTGGTTCAGCTCGATGGTGTCGCCGACCTTGACCAGCCAGGTCAGGATCTCGCCCTCGGTCAGCCCTTCGCCCAGGTCGGGCAGGTTGAACGTCTTGATCCGGGACATGTCGCTCACCAGCCGAAGGTGCGGTCGACGGCGTCGAGCACCCGGTCGAGGTCGGGCAGGTACTCCTCCTCCACCCGGGCGGCCGGGTAGGGGGTGTCGAAGCCGGTCACCCGCAGCACCGGCGACTCCAGGGAGTAGAAGCACTCCTCGGTGATCCGGGCGGCCAACTCGGCGCCGAGACCGATGTTCGACGGCGCCTCGTGCACCACGACCGCGCGGCCGGTGCGCTTCACCGACTCGTAGGCGGCGCTCAGGTCCAGCGGCGACAGCGAGCGCAGGTCGATGACCTCCAGCTCCCGGCCGTCCTCGGCGGCGGCGGTCGCCGCCTCCAGGCAGGTCCGCACCATCGGCCCGTAGGCCAGCAGCGTGACGTCGGTGCCGGGCCGCACGACCCGGGCCGAGTGCAGGGGGTACGCCTCGGACAGCGGCGCGTCCAGGTCGACCTGGCCCTTCTCCCAGTAGCGCCGCTTGGGCTCCAGGAAGACGATCGGGTCGTCCGAGGCGATGGCCTGCTGGATCATCACGTACGCGTCCTGCGGGTTGGAGCAGGACACCACCTTCAGGCCGGCGGTGTGCGCGAAGTACGCCTCCGGCGACTCGGAGTGGTGCTCGACCGCGCCGATGCCGCCGCCGAACGGGATCCGGATCACCATCGGGATGCTGAGCTTGCCGCGCGAGCGGTAGTGCATCTTCGCCACCTGCGACACGATCTGGTCGTACGCGGGGTAGACGAAACCGTCGAACTGGATCTCGCAGACCGGCCGGTAGCCACGGATGGCCAGGCCGACAGCGGTGCCGATGATGCCGGACTCGGCCAACGGGGTGTCGATCACCCGCTGGTCGCCGAAGTCCTTCTGCAGCCCGTCGGTGATCCGGAAGACGCCGCCGAGCTTGCCGACGTCCTCGCCCATGACGACGACCTTGGGGTCGGCCTCCAGGGCGCGGCGAAGACCGTTGTTGAGGGCCTTACCGAGGGTGAGCGTCTCCGTGGCCATCAGTGTGCGCTCCCCTCGAACGACTCCATGTAGCGGCTGAACTGCGCGCGCTGCTCGTCGAGCAGCGGAGACCCGTTCGGGTAGACGTGGTCGAACATCGTCACCGGCTCCGGGTTGGGCATGGCGAGCACCCGCTCACGCAGGTCCACCGACTCGCGCCGGGCCTGCTCGTCGACCTCGGCGAAGAAGTCCGCGTCGGCGATCTGCTGCTTCTCCAGGAAGGCCTTCACCCGGCTGATCGGGTCCTTGGCCTGCCACGCCTCGACCTCGCTGGCGATGCGGTAGCGGGTCGGGTCGTCGGAGGTGGTGTGCGCGCCCATCCGGTAGGTGTACGCCTCGATCAGGCTCGGGCCCTGCCCGTGCCGGGCGTTGTCCAGCGCGGTGCGGGTGACCGCGTACGTGGCCAGCACGTCGTTGCCGTCCACCCGCACGCCGGGGAAGCCGAAGCCGGCGGCCCGCTGGTAGAGCGGGATGCGGGTCTGCCGCTCCAGCGGCTCGGAGATGGCGTACTGGTTGTTCTGGCAGAAGAAGACCATCGGCGCGTTGAAGACGCCCGCCCAGACGAACGCCTCGTTGACGTCGCCCTGGCTGGTGGCCCCGTCACCGAAGTACGCGATCACGGCCTCGCCGTCGTCGGTGCCGGTCTTGCCGTCCATGGTGATCCCCATGGCGTAACCGGTGGCGTGCAGGGTCTGCGCCCCGATCACGATCGTGTACATGTTGAACTTGAACTCGTTCGGGTCCCAGCCGCCCTGGTCGACACCGCGGAACAGGCCGAGCGGCATGATCGGGTCGATGCCCCGGCAGTAGAGGACGCCGTGCTCCCGGTAGGTCGGGAAGGCCATGTCCTGGGTACGCAGCGCCCGCCCGGAGCCGACCTGGGCGGCCTCCTGGCCGAGCAGGCTGGCCCAGATGCCGAGCTCGCCCTGACGCTGGAGAGCGGTCGCCTCGGCGTCCAGCTTCCGGACCAGCACCAGATCGCGGTAGAGCCCGCGGTATTCCTCGTCGGTGAAGTCGACGCGGTACTCGGTGCCGTCCGGCCCGGTGACGCTGTCGATCCGTTCGCCTTCGGGGGTGAGCAGCTGCACCAGCTCGGGGTCGCCGGCCGCGCCCTTCTTGGAGCGGGGTGCAGCCCGCCTGCTGCGGGTGGTGCCCCCGGGGTCGCCCTTTGCCATCGGTCTCTCCCTGTCGTGTCTGCGTCGGCACCGGGGGGTCACCCGGCCACGCAACTCGTGCGCCTGTCCGGCTGCTGCCGGACCGGTTCCTGGCGGCCGCGCCTAGCCCCGGTGGGGGTTGCCGCACGGCGTGAGCCGGGTTCTGGCCGAACCCGGATCGGGGAGCGCCGGCGCTCAACCGCGCCTGCCGCGAGGGTGCGCGGAGGTCACGGCTGCGTTGCCGTCGTGCTCCATATTCTCAGAGCAGGTGAGCGCGCCCACAGTACGCCTGCCCCGCATCCCGACCGGCCATGCTTTGCCATTGTTTGTCGCCATCATGCCGGCCTGGGCTTCCAGGGGGATCCGGTGATGATTCGTCACCGTTCGGTCAGCGCCGCGTGTCGACACGCGGTGGAGGTTGGTCTACGTAGGGTGACTGCGTAAGGCTGATTCCCGCAGGATCGCGCCTATCGGGTTATTTGCCAGCTTTGGCGGGGGCGTCTCTCCATCTCGGCCGACGGCTACGACAAGGGGTTTGCGGTGCACGAGCCAGGTGACGGTCCCGGCACACCGGCGCTCGGCCGGCACCGGTCCGCAGGCGGTTACCGCCGGGTGGTCGGCGCGCACCGTGCCCCCGGCAGCGGCGGCCCCACCCGGGGTTACCTGCTCACCGTCGCCCTGCTGGCCGGGACCGCGTCGATGCCGATCCTCGCCGCGATCAGCGCCGGCTCGGCCACCCCGGGCAGCACCGCGCTGCCGGACAGCAGCACCCCCTTCATCCCGACCCCGTCGGTCGGGCCGGTGCTGATCCCGCTGCCGACGACCAGCCAGCCAGGGCTGCCACCGCCCGGCACACCCAGCATCGTTCCGCCCAGCGGCTGGCTGCCCGCCGCTCCCCGCCGTTCCCCGGAGGAGCCGGCCACTGCCGACCGGGGCCCCGCCCTGCGGGGGACGACCCGGCCGCCGGCACCGAAACCCACCCGGGGCACCTCGCCGGCCGTACCGCCGCCCGTCGTCCCGCCGCCACCGACCGCTTCGCCGACGGACCCGGGCCCGACCGGTTCACCAGATCCGGACCCGACCGACCCGGATCCCTCCGGTTCGTCGGACCCGGACCCGACGGATTCGCCGGACCCGGACCCGACCGGTTCCACCGGGCCCGATCCGACGCCGACCCTGACGGCGGACCCGACGCCCACGTTCGAGCCGACGCCCACGTTCGAGCCGACACCGACGTTCGAGCCGACACCAACGCTCGACCCGAACCCCACGGCGGGCCCGACCTCCACGCCGAGCGACCCCTCGACCGCCACCGCGGCGCCGACCAGCACCCACTCCGTGCCACCCACGACGCCCGCGCCGCCGTCCACCACGCCCGCGCCGCCGTCCACCACGCCCGCGCCGCCGTCCACCACGCCCGCGCCGCCGGCGACGGTGCTCCCGTCCGCGCCGACCGCGACCGCGCGGCCGTCCACCACACCCGCGGCCGCCGCCGCACCGGCCAGCCGGCCCGGTTCGGCAGTTCGGTCGTAGCCGACCGCTTCCGCTGCCCCCACGATCTGCCCGGTGCCGCTGGCCCGACCGGCGCACTGCGCGGTGCCCCCGGCGGTACGGTGACGAACAGCCGCGGCCCATTCGGTGTCGGGGGCGTACGACGGTGGGCGCGTACCGGAGGGGGCGGCGTGGGCGGCGGTCCGGAACTCCGCCCGGTCACCACCCGACCCGGCCCGGGGCAACGACTCGCCCGGCTGGTCACCGAGGTGACCGCACCGGCAGTGCTCGTGTCGTTGCTCATCCTCACGGTGAGCTGGCGCAGCGCGAGCCGCCCCGGTCAGGGTCTCGTCTGGGGGCTGCTCGCCACGTTCTTCGTCACCGGCATCCCGTTCGCCTACATCGTCGGCGGGGTACGCCGCGGTCGGCTCACGGACCATCACATCGGTCGGCGGGAGCAGCGCCGGGCACCGTTGCTGGTGGGCCTCGGCTCGGTCGCGGGAGGGCTCGCCCTGCTCGCCGTGCTCGACGCACCCCGCCCGGTGCTGGCGCTGGCCCTGGCCGGGCTGGTCGGCCTGGTCGTCGCCGTGTCGGTCAGCCACTGGTGGAAGATGTCGATCCACTCTGCGGTGGCCGCCGGCGCCCTGGTCATCCTGACGCTGACCTTCGGGACGCGCGTGGTCGTCGCCGCCCCGCTGCTGGCGTTGGTCGGCTGGTCCCGGGTGCGGTTGGGCGACCACACGGTGCCGCAGGTGCTCGCCGGCGGCGTACTCGGCGCACTGATCGCCGCGGCGGTCTTCGGCCCGCTGCGCTGAACGGACCCGCGCGGACCGCCCGCGTGGACCGGCCGCGTGGACCGGCTCAGGCCGAATGCGGGCGGGTCCGGCCGGAACGCCAGGCCGGGCACGGAACGTCGAGCCTGGTCGAGGCGGGCGGCGTCGCACCGCCCGCCTCGGATGTCGTCAGGCGCCGTCGTCGGCGAGGCGGTGTCGGTTCGCCTCGATCCACGCGTCCAGCGCGGCCGGGTCGTCCGGGTCCACCCCGTCGGCCATCAGTTGGGCGACGGCGGCGGTGGCGGCGCTGCGCCGCTCACCCGTCGAGTAGAGGCGCGCGAACTCCGGCACCATCTCCTCGATCGCCTCGTCGGTGCGGGTCGTCGCCGCCTCGGGCAGGCCGCGCTGGCGGGACGCGTACCGCGTCCACGCCCGTAGCACCCGGGGCAGCATCGCCGCGTCGTCCATGTCGAGCACGGCCCGACGGTGCACCCAGTCCAGCAGGAAGAGCCCGGACACCGCCGGGCTCCAGCGCATCGGGTCGGCGTCCGGGAAGGTGGCCGAGTGGTCCAGCAGCAGGCTCAGGCAGAAGTGCAGCGAGGCCAACTCCGGACCGTCGACCGAGTCCAGGCCGAAACGGGTGGCCTCCGGCGCGGCGAGGAACCGCCGGACCAGGTCGGTGCGTTCGGCGGCGGAGAGCGGCTCGACCTCCGCCGGACCGGTCGGCTCGATCGCGGTGGGCAGTATCGCCAGTCGGGCGCCGACGAGCGCCCGGTCGGTGGCGAGCGAACCCTCGCCGGGCAACTCGCTCAGCTCGTCGGTCACCGCGAGGTGGCGGGCCACCTCGCCCCGGAGCCGGCCCGGGTTCTCGGTACGGAACCAGGTCAGCTCGTCGTCCGCGCACATCTGCCGGACCTGGTCCAGGATCTGCTCGGCCGGCCCGCCGACGAAGATGTCCTTGGTGATCCCGATGTTGTGGTCCACGAGGGCCACCAGCGCGTGCTCCGAGCCGCCGGCCGCGTCGTCGTAGGCGAAGGTGGCGAGGTAGGAGGTCTGGTCGCCGTAGACGTCGCCGTACGCCCAGGAGCCGGTGAGGTGCACCCGGCCGACCTGACCGGCCCAGCTGGGCGCCTGGCTGCCCGGGCGTACCCGCTCGGTGCCCTCGGCCTCCGGAACGAGCCGGGCGAAGATCTGCCGGATGGTGGTCGCCGACGCGATCCGGCGGCGGGCGGTGGCCGCGAGAAATCCGGTGACGAACTCCCGTACGGCGGTGTCGCGGTCGGTCTCCGCGATGGCGTAGACACTGCCCAGCAGCGCGCTGCCGAGCATCTCGGCGTCGAGGGCGGACTCCAGCTTGGTCACGTCGCGTGCGGCGTGCAGCACCGCGTCGTAGGGGGTCTGAGGCGTGGCCATGCTTCGACCCTACGCCGCCCGGGGCGTACGCAGAGCGGGTAGCGAGTCGCGTCGGACGTCAGCGGCGCGCGGCGTCCCGCAGCGCGTCGCGTGCCTGCGCGTAGGAGGCGAGCACGATTCGCACCGGCGCGAGCACGTACTCCTCGCCCACCTCGGCGACCCGGACCGTCAGCCGTTGCCGGGCACGGGCCCGCGCGCGCCGGGCGGCCCAGCGGACCACCGGTCGGGTCAGCGTGGCCACCAGCAGCCCGGCCAGCAGCCCGCCGAGCAGCAGCAGCGTCGGCAGTGGCACCTGCCCGACCATCGGGTTGTCCAACGCGGGCAGACCGAGTATCCGTAGCGCGTAGCCGAGCACCAGCCACCCCAGACCGACCGCGGCGGCCAGGGTGACCAACCACTGCACGGCGCCCACGACCCGCCACCACACCGGCTGACGGTCCAGGCCGAGGTCGGTGCCGGCGATCGCCCGGTCCAACGCGTCCGGCATGTCGTCGAGGCGGGACCGGGCCGCGGAGGTCACGGCCGTCGGCCAGGCGGCGGGCAGGTCGCCGGCGGCCCGGTCGGCCACCGCGCGGATCGCGAGGCCCAGGGCAGAGCGCTGCGCGACCGTCGGATCGGGCACCGAGGTCGCCGCCACCAGGCTCTCCGCCGGGTCGGCGTCCGCGCCGGCCGGGCCGGGTAGGTGCAGCCGACGCAGCGGGTCGGGCCGCAGCCGCCGCCAACCCCGGACCACCGGCCAGCCGGTGGTCGCGCCGGCCCGATGCCGGTACGCCCGTTCCACCGCCTCACTCACCGCCGGCACGCCGGCAGCGTCGGCCAACGCCCGGTTCAACCCGGCGACAGCCCCGTCGTCCGGACCGCCGGCGGGCCGGGCCGAGCCGACCAGTGCGTCCAGACCGACGACGACGGTGTCGACGTCACCGGCGAGCCGCCGTAGCGAGGCCTGCCGCTCGGCGACGGTCCGCTCCAACGCGTCGCGCAGCCCGACCATCCCGGCCGGGTCGATGGCGGTGGTGGCCAGCAGGGGCACCCCGGTCAGCCCGTCCGTGTCGAGCAGCCGGCGCAGGTCGTCCATGACCCGGGGCAGCTCGGCCGGGGGCAGCCGATCGGCCTGGTTGAGCACGACCAGCGTGACGTCGCGGTGCCGGTGGAACTCGCGCAGGTAGTTGTCGTGGACGACCCGGTCGGCGTACTTCTGCGGGTCGACCACCCAGACCACCTGGTCGACCAGCCCGAGCAGCCGGTCCACCTCCAGCCGGTGGGACCGCTGCACCGAGTCGAAGTCGGGCAGGTCGAGCAGGATCAGCCCGTGCAGGGCCGACTCGTCGTCCGCGTCCAGGGCGCTCTCCCGGACGAAGCGGTGTCGGGGCAGCACGCCGGTCCAGTCGAGCAGCCGGTTGGCGCCCTCCAACGGCCCCCACACGCAGGCGTGGGTGACACCGGTGGTCGGCCGGCGGACCCCGACCGGCGACAGTTCCAACCGGGCCAACGCGTTGAACAGGCTGGACTTGCCGCTGCCGGTCGCGCCGGCCAGAGCGACCACCGTGTGGTCCCGGGACAGCGCGAGCCGGGTTCCGGCCCGTTCGACCAGCGTGTGCGCGGGAACCAGTTCGGCGTCCGGCAACAGGCCGTCCACCGCGGCCAGGAACCGGCGTACCGCGTCCAGCCGGGCGATCAGCTCGTCGGCGTCGACCCGGTGGTCTCCACGGAAGGCCTCGCGGAGCCGGCCGGCGATGTTCGTCACCGGGAACCCTCCTCGTCGACGGCCGGCCGGCTGTCACCAGCGGCGGACAGGCCGCTGCGGTGTCGGGCCAGTTCGACCCGCCCGGCGGCCCGGCGTAGGCCGTCGCCGACGTCCGCGGCGGGGCGGGCGTCCGCGGTGCGGCTCAGGAAACGGTCGGCCTCCGCGTCGAGCAGCGTCCGTACCCGGCTCAGCAGGTCGGTGCGGGCCTTGGCGGCGAGGGTACGCACGGCCTGGTCGCCGAAGATCGCCTGGAGTACGGCCTGCGCGGCGACGGTGGTGCCGGCCCCGGTGGCCACCTCCAACCCGGTGGGGATGAAAGCGGTGGAGGCGAAGACGGCGATCATCACGGCCAGCCCGGTGGCGTTGACCGCGTACGCGGCGGTGCGGGCCACGAACCGCTTGTCGCCGCCCTCGACCCGGACCAGCTCCAACACCCCGCGCTGCCAGTCCCGGACCATCCGTTCGGCGCGTTGCGGAAGGTCGTCGCTCGGGTGGGCCAGCGCGGGATCGAGCAGCCCGACACCGGCCGGGTGCGCCTTCCACCCGGTGTACGCGGACTCGGCTGCCTCCGAGGCCACCCCGCGCAGCAGTGTCACCAGCTGCGACTCGATGGCGTTGCGAAGTTCGGTGGCGGGTGCCGGCCGCCCGGTGACAGCGGCGACGACCCGGTCCCGTAGGCGGCCGATCCGTGCTTCGAGGGTGCGGAACAGCTCGCCGGTGCCGACGAACTCCTGCCAGCGGGCGAGCACCTCCCCCCGGAGCAGCCGACCGTCCTGGAGCCCCTGCTCGGCGGTGCGCTCGGCGCCCCGGTACGCGGCCCGGACCCGTTCGTCCAGCGCGTCGGCGGCGGCGATCTGCTCGTCGGCGGCGTCGGCCAACTCCGCGACGGCGGGGTGCAGCGCGGCCAGCGCCCCGTCGAGCGTCTGACGGACCACCGCCGCCCGCGCGTCGGCGTCGGCGGCCAACCGGGCGAACCAGTCGACCAGGGACGCGGTCACCGCCTCGGGCAGCAGCCCCTGCCCGTCGACCCAGGTCTCCGGCAGCACGAACAGCGGCGCCTGGCCGAGGTCCTGTTCGGCGAGCATCTCGGCCAGGTGCGCGGCGATCTCGTCGGTGGCCTCCGCGGGCACCCGGTCCAGCACCATGGCGATCACCGCGCCTCGCGCCCGGGCGCTGCGCAGCAGCTCCCAGGGCACCGCGTCGGCGTACCGGGCGGCGGTGGTGACGAAGAGCCAGAGATCGGCGGCGGCCAGCAGTTGAGTGGCGAGGGCCCGGTTGGCGTCGACCACCGAGTCGATGTCGGGCGCGTCGAGGAAGGCCAGCCCGGCGGGCAGGGCCGGCGCGGTGACCAGGTGCAGGGCGCGCGGGTCCTCGCTCGGTTCGGTGGTGCGGGTCAGCCCGGGCAGCAGGTCACCCTGCCGGAACCAGGCCGCGTCGGACGGATTGCAGACCAGCACCGGGGACCGGGTGGTCGGCCGGAGTACGCCGGCGGCGCTGACCCGGGCCTTGACCAGGCTGTTGACCAGTGTCGACTTGCCCGCTCCGGTGGAGCCGCCGACCACCACGAGCAGGGGGGCGTCCAGTCGGGCGAGCCGGGGTAGCAGGTAGTCGTCGAGTTGGTCGGTCAGGGCCGTGGCGGTGTGCCGGGAGGCGCTGGCGGAGGGCAGCGCGAAAGGGTACCGGGTAGCACCGATCGCCTCCCGGAGGCCCGACAGCGCGCTGGGGAGGCTGTCGTCCCCGGTGGTGGCGGACGGCTCCTCCGTGGCGTCCGGCGGGCCGGTGCGGGTGGCGACGGCAGGCGCGCCGGAACGGGTGGCGGGATCGCCGTGCGTCGTCACCGCTAAAGCGTGCCCGACCGATGCAAGGGAAGACAACCGGACGGAAATTGCGAGTGAGGTTGCGTCGGGTTGACTCAACCCGACTTGACGATTGGCCAACGCGTGGCAGTATTGAGCCAGGTTCACTCAACTTGTGGTGGGGCCCGCTGCGGGCGGTGCTCGCCAGGCAGCCGCGGGCAGCGCCCGTCACCTGCACAACCTTACGAAGCGAGGAAGCGAAGATGGCACGTGCGGTCGGTATCGACCTCGGCACGACGAACTCCTGCGTCAGCGTTCTCGAGGGCGGTGAGCCCACCGTCATCGCCAACGCTGAGGGCTCGCGGACGACCCCGTCGATCGTCGCGTTCGCCCGCAACGGCGAGGTGCTCGTCGGTGAGGTCGCCAAGCGTCAGGCAGTGACCAACCCGGATCGGACGATCCGGTCGGTCAAGCGCGAGGTCGGCACGAACTGGTCCGTCGACATCGACGGCAAGAAGTACACCCCGCAGGAGATCTCGGCCCGGACCCTGATGAAGCTCAAGCGGGACGCCGAGGCGTACCTGGGTGAGCAGATCACCGACGCGGTGATCACCGTCCCGGCCTACTTCAACGACAGCCAGCGGCAGGCCACCAAGGAGGCCGGTGAGATCGCCGGCTTCAACGTGCTGCGGATCGTCAACGAGCCGACCGCGGCCGCCCTGGCGTACGGGCTGGACAAGGGCTCCAAGGAGCAGACCGTCCTGGTCTTCGACCTCGGTGGCGGCACCTTCGACGTGTCGCTGCTGGAGCTGGCCGAGGGCGTCGTCGAGGTCAAGTCGACCAGCGGTGACAACCAGCTCGGTGGCGACGACTGGGACCAGCGGATCATCGACCACCTGGTCAAGACGTTCCGTGGTGAGCACGGCATCGACCTGTCCCAGGACAAGATGGCCCTCCAGCGGCTCCGCGAGGCGGCCGAGAAGGCCAAGATCGAGCTGTCCGCCGCCACCACCACCAACATCAACCTGCCGTACATCACCGCCGGCGCGGCCGGGCCGCTGCACCTCGACGTGACCCTGAGCCGCGCCGAGTTCCAGCGGATGACGCAGGACCTGCTGGACCGTTGCAAGGGCCCGTTCGAGCAGGCCGTGAAGGACGCCGGGATCAAGATCTCCGACGTCGAGCACGTCATCCTGGTCGGCGGTTCGACCCGGATGCCCGCCGTGACCGACCTGGTCAAGCAGCTCACCGGCCGCGACCCCAACAAGGGCGTCAACCCGGACGAGGTCGTCGCCGTCGGCGCGGCCCTCCAGGCCGGTGTGCTCAAGGGGGAGGTCAAGGACGTCCTGCTGCTCGACGTGACCCCGCTGAGCCTGGGCATCGAAACCAAGGGCGGCATCTTCACCAAGCTGATCGAGCGCAACACCACCATCCCGACCAAGCGTTCCGAGGTCTTCACCACGGCCGACGACAACCAGCCGTCGGTGCTGATCCAGGTCTTCCAGGGTGAGCGGGAGATCGCTGCGTACAACAAGAAGCTCGGCACCTTCGAGCTGACCGGCCTCCCGCCGGCGCCGCGCGGCGTGCCGCAGATCGAGGTCGCCTTCGACATCGACGCCAACGGCATCGTCAACGTGCACGCCAAGGACCTGGGCACCGGCAAGGAACAGAAGATGACGATCACCGGCGGCTCCTCGCTGCCGAAGGACGACATCGAGCGGATGCGCCGGGACGCCGAGGAGCACGCGGAGGAGGACAAGCGCCGCCGCGACGACGCCGAGACCCGCAACGTGGCCGAGGCACTCCAGTGGCAGACCGAGAAGTTCCTCGCGGAGAGCGGCGACAAGCTGCCCACCGAGAACCGGGAGCAGCTCAACGAGGCGCTCGGCGAGCTTCGGGGCGCCCTCGGCGGTCAGGACATCGAGAAGATCAAGTCCGCGCACGAGAAGCTGGCGCAGGTCTCCCAGCAGGCCGGCTCGCTGCTCTACTCGCAGCAGGCCGAGCAGGGTCAGCAGCCGGGCGGCGAGCCCGGCCCGGGTGCCACCGGTGCGGCCGGCGCGACCGGCGCGCAGGCCGGCGGTGCCGATGACGTGGTCGACGCGGAGATCGTGGACGAGGACGGCAAGAAGTGACCGTCGGCCTCCGACACGTTTCGAAGGGGATGAGGTAGCCGCATGACGCAGAAGCCACGAGCCGTCGACCCGGACGACACCGGGTCGACGCCGGGTGGCTCCGCGACCACGGAGCCGACCACCGGCGACGGGGAGGGGGTCGTCATCCGCAACAACCGCAAGCTCATCGACACGTCGGAGCCCGAGGGCACCGCGGCCGACGCGGAGACCGGCGTGCCGGCCGAGGGCCTCGTCGAGGACGCCGAGGTCGTGGTCGACGAGATCGAGGTCGAGGTCAACGCCACCGACGGGCCGGAGCCGTCCGGTCCGGCGGTGGTGGACGCCCCGGCGCAGCCGGTGGACGGTGGCGGCCCGGGCACCTCGCTCGGTGCCGAACTGGAGGCGCTCCGGGCCGACCTGGACGAGCGCACCAGGGACCTCCAGCGGGTGTCGGCGGAGTACGCCAACTACCGCAAGCGGGTCGACCGGGACCGCAGCCTGGTGCAGGAGCAGGCGACGGGTTCGGTGTTGGCCGCGCTGCTGCCGATCCTCGACGACCTGGACCGCGCTCGGGAACACGGCGACCTGGTCGGGCCGTTCGGCACGGTGGCGGAGCAACTCACCACCGCGCTGGGCAAGTTCGGCCTGAACGCCTTCGGCGAGCAGGGTGACCCGTTCGATCCGACCCGGCACGAGGCGGTCGCGCACCAGACCTCGGCCGACGTCAGCGAGCCGACCTGCGTGCAGGTCATGCGGCGCGGCTACCAGCTCGGTGAGCGGCTGCTGCGCCCCGCGCTGGTCGCGGTCGCGGATCCGGAATAGTGCGAGACAGTGACCGGGCCGTCCCGCCCACCCTCGGGTGGGCGGGACGGCCGGGCCATGAAGGTCGAGAGGAGGCGGACCGGTGAGTTCCAAGGACTGGATCGAGAAGGACTTCTACGCCGTGCTCGGCGTGGACAAGGCCGCCTCCGCCGATGACATCAAGAAGGCGTACCGCAAGATCGCCCGGGAGTCGCATCCGGACCACAACCCGGGCGACCCGAAGGCCGAGGAGCGGTTCAAGGCTGCCTCCGAGGCACACCACGTGCTGTCGGACACGGGTCGCCGACGTGAGTACGACGAGATGCGCTCGCTGTTCGGCTCGGGAGCCTTCCGCCGCAACGCACGGGGCGGGGGCCAGCCGGGCGGCATGCCGTTCGACGTCTCCGACATGTTCGGCGGTGCCGGCGGCGGCGACCGTCGGTTCGGCGGCGCCGGCTTCCAGGACCTGTTCAGCTCGATCTTCAGCGGTGGTCAGGCCGGTGGTCAGGCCGCGCCGCGCGGTCCGGCCCGTGGCCGGGACGTGGAGACCGAGGTGGCGCTCGACTTCGGTGACGCGGTGCGCGGGGTGACGCTGCCCCTGACACTGCGCGCGCCGGGAGTCTGCGACACCTGCCACGGCAACGGGGCGAAGCCGGGCACCCAGCCGCGTACCTGCCCGGTCTGCCACGGTGCCGGGGTCACCACCCGGGACCAGGGGGCGTTCAGCTTCTCCGAGCCGTGCCGCAACTGTCAGGGCGTCGGCACTGTCGTCGAGGAGAAGTGCCCGGAGTGCCACGGCACCGGGGGCGTCACCAAGACCCGCACCATGAACGTGCGGTTCCCGGCCGGGGTGGCCGACGGTCAGCGCATCCGGTTGGCCGGGCGCGGTGAGCCGGGCGAGCGCGGCGGCCCGGCCGGCGACCTCTTCGTGCACGTCAAGGTTCGACCGGACGAGCTGTTCGGGCGTACCGGCGACGACCTGACGTTGTCCGTGCCGGTCACCTTCGCGGAGGCCGTGCTGGGCACGGACCTGCGGGTGCCGACGCTCGACGGCGCGGTGACCCTGCGGGTGCCACCGGGTACGCCGAGCGGGCGCGTGTTGCGCGCCCGCGGCAAGGGTGTGGTTCGTCGTGACGGCCAGGCCGGTGACCTGCTGGTCACGTTGGACGTGGTCGTTCCGGCCCGGTTGTCGGACGAGGCGCGCGCCGCTCTGGAGGCGTTCGCCGAGCAGAGCCCGCCGGCGGCCCGGGAACATCTCGACGCTCGGGTGCGTCGGGTCAGTTAGTGCGTGGGGATGGACGCGGAGGTGAGCGGGATGTCGGGCGAGTTCCTCGGTTCGGGTGACCCTGCCTACGAGGCCAAGGTGTTGATGATCTCTGTTGCGGCTCGCATGGCGGGGATGCATCCGCAGACCCTGCGCCAGTACGACCGACTCGGGCTGGTGCAGCCGGGCCGGGCCGCCGGCGGGGGCCGCCGGTACAGCGTCCGTGACGTGGTGCTGCTGCGCGAGGTGCAGCGACTCAGCCAGGATGACGGGATCAACCTGGCCGGCGTGAAGCGCATCATCGGGCTGGAGCGACTGCTGGAGCAGGCTCAGCAGCGGGTGGCTCGGCTGGAGGCGGAGCTCGACGCCGCGTACCGCCGGATTGCCGAACTGGAGTCCCTGGCCCGCTTCCCCGGCAGTGACCTCGTGCCGACCAACCGCACGTCCACCGCGCTGGTGGTGTGGCGGCCCCGCCGCACGCCCGGTCGCTGACCCGCCGCTCACCCGGATCTGCCTCCTCGGCCCGGGCCGTACCGGATTTCCCGGCGCGGCCCGGGTCGCTTCGGTTAACCTGTCAATGCGGGTCCAATCGGATTAATCCGGACCTACCGGCATGGCGAGGGGGAGCGATGGCGGAGCCGGCGAAGAACGTGGCCCAGCAGACGGAAGACCGGTTGGAGGAGCTGGCCGAGACCGTCCGCGAGAAGTTCGACAGGGTGACCAAGGGGACCTACCGGGACCGGGTCGTCGGCGGCAGGTTCGCCGAACCGGGCGACCGGAGTCGACCTGAGAAGGAACAGAAGCAGGACTGATCGGCAACCAACGTACGGGCCGGGACCCACGGGGGGTCCCGGCCCGTTCACGTTCACGTGCGGGCCGGGACGCCGGTGGTCTCGGCGGGGGGTCCCGGCCCGTTCACGTTCACGTGCGGGCCGGGACGCCGGTGGTCTCGGCGGGGGGTCCCGGCCCGTTCACGTGCGGGCCGGGACGCCGGTGGTCTCGGCGGGGGGTCCCGGCCCGTTCACGTGCGGGCCGGGACGCCGGTGGTCTCGGCGGGGGGTCCCGGCCCGTTCACGTGCGGGCCGGGACGCCGGTGGTCTCGGCGGGGGGTCCCGGCCCGTTCACGTGCGGGCCGGGACGCCGGTGGTCTCGGCGGGGGGTCCCGGCCCGTTCACGTGCGGGCCGGGACGCCGGTGGTCTCGGCGCGGGGTCCCGGCCCGTTCCCGTGCGGGGCGCGGGCCGGGACGCTCGCGATGGCAGGCGGAGATCCCGCAGCGAGCCTTTCGAGCTGAATCGTTTACGGCATCACCACGGTGTTGCGAAGCCCGGTTGCTCAGGGCCCCGCAGCCCGTGAATCGTTTGCGACATCAGCTCGACAGTGGCGCAGACAGCACCATCGCCGCTGACGAGCAGCCGAGCCTCAGCCGAGGCGGCGGTTCTCGCGGACCAGGCCGCCTTCGCACCAGTCGCGATAGACGAAGAGGTCCGGCCGGGCCAACAGCACGCGGCCGTTGTGCGCCCAGACCCTCATCAGTTCGTCGCCGTCCCGCTCGGCCTGTTCCACGAGTTTGCGGAAGCGGCGCTTGGGGTGGGCGCGGAAGTTCGTCCGGATGCCGTCGGCCGCGTAGATGTAGAGACAGTGCAACGCGAAACGACGCGCCGGGCAGGTCGGATCCATGGCTAACTCGAAGAGCGTCAGGACCAGTCGGTCACCGGATACCAGTAGGTCCCAGTCGGGTGGCATCGAGGCCAACGGCACCGAATCGGGCTTGTACGCCCAAGCTCGCAACTCCGCCGGGCTCGGATCGACGGGGTTCGCGAAGCCGTGGAACGTCGACTCCTGCACGCTCACCGGCCAACCTTCCGCTCTGGCCCGCGGGTGGCAACGCTGCCTGCGGAACCTGGCTGCTGGGGCGAAACGGTAACCCGCCGCCGGGTGCTGCGGTAGTCCCCGTGGGGAGCAATTCCGCAACCGTTGGCATGGGCGGGTCCCCCGCATCGACAGAGCGATCGATGATGCTCCTATGGCAATCCACGTTCGACAGTTCCAGTGAGGTGCCGAGGCTCAGTTCGTCACGGGGCTGGAATGGCTTTTCGCCCCTCCCGGTGGCCGTCCCGTGGATTGGGACAACGACCGCGCCGTCGAGCGGACCGCGCAATTGCTCGACCACGAAGGCGTCGCTCTCTTCGGGCGCGATCGTACGAGGACCAGGTGGTTCGCGGTCAGTCGTGGATCGGCATCGGCACCTGTCGCTGGGCAGCCGCGCGGTTGCGCAGCCACCGCTTGAACCACGGGAAGTCCGGCAGCCGGGCCAGGATCGGTCCGGTCACCACCGTGATCAGGACGTACGTCGCGGCCAACGCCGCCAACCGCGGCTCGACGCTCCCGGCGGCCACCGCGAGACCGGCGATGACGATCGAGAACTCACCTCGGGGTACGAGCGCCAGGCCGGTCCGCCATCGACCGGGTTCGGCGATGCCGACCCGGCGAGCCGCGAGGTAGCCGGTGAGCGTCTTCGTTCCCATGGTGACGATGGCCAGCGCGAGCGCCGGCAGCAGCACCGGCGGGATGTCCTGCGGGTCGGTGGTCAGGCCGAAGAAGACGAAGAACACGGCGGCGAACAGGTCCCGCAGTGGGGAGAGCAGTTCGGTGGCGTGGTGCGCCACCGGGCCGGAGAGCGCGATGCCGACGAGGAACGCGCCGACCGCCGCCGACACCTGGAGCGACGCGGCGATGCCCGCGATCAGCAACGTCAGGCCGAGTACGCCGAGCAGCAGCGCCTCCGGGTCCTTGGCCGACAGGGCGGACGAGATCAGGTGGCCGTACCGGATGGCGACCACCAGCACGATCAGCACCGTGCCCACCGCGACGGTGAGCGCGATCCCGCCGCCGAGCAGACCCGTGCCGGCCAGCACAGCGGTGACGAGCGGCAGGTACAGGGCCATCGCCAGGTCCTCGATGACCAGCACCGAGAGGATCACCGGGGTCTCGCGGTTACCGAGTCGTCCCAGGTCGGCGAGGACCTTGGCGATCACTCCCGACGAGGAGACCCAGGTGATGCCGCCGAGCACCAGGGCGGCGACCCAGTCCCAGCCGAGCAGTAGGGCGAATCCCGCTCCGGGCAGCGCGTTGAGGACACCGTCGATCAGCCCTGCGGGTGCCGCCGAGCGGAGGTTGCCGACCAACTCATTGGCCGAATACTCCAGGCCCAGCATCACCAGCAGCAGGATGACGCCGATTTCGGCGCCTACCGCGAAGAACTCCTCGCTGGCGGCGAGTGGCAGCAGCCCGCCGTGCCCGAACGCCAGCCCGGCGAGCAGGTAGAGGGGAATGGGCGAGAGGCCGAAGCGCCGGCTGACCCGGCCGAGGAGGCCAAGCAGCAACAGCAGCGCACCGACTTCGATGAGCAGCGTGGTGAAATCGTGCATCCGCCTCAGCCGTCCGGGTCACTGTCGGCGAGGATGGCGGACACGCCGTCGAGACCCCGTCGGGTCCCGACGACGACCACCACGTCGCCGGCTGCGAAGCGGAAGGTGGGGAGTGGCGAGACGATCACTTCGCCTTCGCGCAGCACCGCCACGATGGAGGCGCTGGTGCGGGTACGCGCCTTGGTGTCCGCCAACTGGCGGTTGACGTACCGCGAACCGGCCGGGATGGCGATCTGCTCGGTGAGCAGCCCGGCCGCCTGCTCGCGGAGGCCGGAGAGCTGGCCGAGCATCAGCGACGCGCCGAGGATGTCGGCCAGAGCCTCGGCCTCGTCGTCGGTCAGCGGAATGTCCGCCTGGCAGGAGTCAGGATCGTCGGGATCGTAGAGAACCAGATCACGGCGGCCGTTGCGGTGGGAGACGACGCCCAGGCGGCGTCCGGACTCCGTCACCAGATCGTGGCGTACCCCGATCCCGGGTAAGGCGGTCTGCTCGACACGTACTCGCACCCGCCAAGGCTACCGCTTGGTGAACAAAGCGCAGATCTTGGAGTGACAGCGCTCAACCTGACCCGGTCCCGCGTTGATCGACTCGACTTCGCCGGAGTCGGGGTGTCCCAGCGCCGGGATACCGCAACTTTCAGGAAGTCGAGTCGATCAAGTGCAGTTGGTGGTCTCGTCGAGCGAGCGCTCGCGTCGGTCAGGTGAGGCTGGCGAAGAACTCGCGGATGTCGGCGACCAGGACATCGGGGGCCTGGTGGGCGGCGTAGTGGCCACCGACGTCGCCGCGGCCGTCGACGTCGCTCTCGTACGCCGTCCACCGGACGATGTTCGCGTGGTCCCGGTCGGCGAAGCGACGGATGGACTGGAAGTCGCCGGGGAACATGGCCACCGCGGTCGGCGCGGTGGTCGGCTCGGTCGGCTTCTGGTCGGCGTGGGCGTCCTCCCAGTAGAACCGGATCGACGACGCGGCCGTGCCGGTGAACCAGTAGACGGCCACGTTGGCCAGGACAAAGTCGGCGTCCAGGCTCTCGTCGAAGAGTTGGGCGTTCCAGGCGAGCAGGCCGACCGGCGAGTCCGCGAGGCCGAACGCCAGGGTCTGCGGCTGCTGGCTGTGCACCTGGTTGAAGGAGAACTTGTTCTCGTAGAACCACTGGAGGTGCGCGAGCGCCGCCTGGTCCGCCTCGGACAGCCCGGCGAACTCGGCCGGGTCGCCGGAGGGGAACGCGAACAGCTGGGTGACGTGGACGCCGAGCACGTGCTCCCGGTCGATCCGGCCCAGCTTCGGCGCGATCATCGAACCGGCGTCGTTGCCGACCGCGCCGTAGCTGTCGTACCCCAGTCGGTTCATCAGCTCGGCCCAGGCGCGGGCGGTGCGTTCCTGGTTCCACCCGGCGCTGCGGGTCGGGCCGGAGAAGCCGAAGCCGGGCAGCGACGGGATGACCAGGTGGAAGGCCGGTGAGCTGGGATCGGTGGGCTCGGTGAGCGGCGTGATCACGTCGAGGTACTCCAGCACCGAGCCGGGCCAGCCGTGGGTGAGCACCAGCGCGGTGGCGTCCGGGCGGGACGACCGGACGTGCAGGAAGTGGATCTGCTCGCCGTCGATCTCGGTGACGAACTGCGGGTGGGCGTTCAGGCGGGCCTCGACGGCACGCCAGTCGAAGCCGTCGCGCCACCGCTCGGCGAGGGTGCGGACGCGGTCGGTGCTCATTCCGTAGGTGTCGCCGGCTCCGGGCAGGTCGGCGGGCCAGATCGTGCGGTCCAGGCGGGCGGCCAGGTCGTCGAGTGCGGTCTGCGGGATCTCGACGCGGAACGGGCGGATCGCGGTGCCGGTCATCTCGGAACTCCTTCGGAACGGAATGTTTCGTTCTGCAATGACAGTAGCAGACCGGAACGATCCGTTCCACTGATAGTCTGAGGTCATGCCGACATCACCCGAGAAGACGCTGGGCGGCCGCCGCGCCCAGGCCGCCCGCAACGACGAGGTCATCCTCGAAGCCGCCCGCGCGGTCTTCCTGGACGACCCGAAGGCGCCGATCGCCGCCGTCGCCGAACGCGCGGGGGTCGGCATCAGTGCCCTCTACCGGCGGTACGCGAGCAAGGAGGACCTGTTGCGGCGGCTCTGCCATGACGGGTTGCGCCGGTACATCGCCGAGGCCGACGCGGCCCTCGCCGAGCCGGACGACTGGACGGCGTTCCGCACCTTCCTGGCCGGCGTGGTCGATGCCGACGTGCACTCGCTCACCGTCCACCTGGCCGGCACCTTCACTCCCACCGAGGAGATGGGGCGGGACGCGATGCGCGCCGGCGAGTTGGCCGCCGCCCTGTTCGAGCGGGCCCGCGCCAGTGGTCGGCTGCGCCCGGACGTGGTCGTACAGGATCTGGGGTTGCTGCTGGAGGCGTGCGCCGCGGTGCGCGTACCCGATTCGAAGCGGACCGCTGAGCTGCGCCGCCGGCAGCTCGCGGTGCTGGTGGGGGGCCTGTCGGCAGTGCCGACCGCGGACCCGTTGCCTGGTCCCGCGCCCGCCGCGGGCGAGTTCGACTGGCGGTGGCGTCGCCTGGAGTGACAGCCGTCACAGCGCTAAGGTTGAGCGGAATACGCTCAACTCTGGTTGTGTCCAACCCAATGGACATCGCCGATCCGGGGGAGCCCATGAACACCGAAAAACTCACCACCAAGAGCCGCGAGACCATCACGGGCGCCGTCGCGCTGGCCAATCAGCGTGGTCACGCCACCGTGGAGCCGTGGCACCTGCTGCTGTCCCTGCTGGACACCGACGGCTCGACCGCCACCGGCCTGCTGCGCGCCGTCGGGGCCGACCCGACCGAGCTGCGCCGGGCCGCCCAGCGCGCTGTCGACGCCCTCCCGGCCGCCCGGGGCTCCAGCATCGCCGAGCCGACACTGGCCCGGGAGTTCGTCAACGCCATCGGCGCCGCCGAGCAGATCGCCCGCCCGTTGGGCGACGAGTACACGTCCACCGAGCACCTGCTCGCCGGTCTGTCCCGGGTGGGCGGCGCGGTGTCCGGCGCGCTGAAGGCGGCCGGTGCCACCGAGGAGGCGCTGGTCGCGGCCTTCCCGACCGTCCGGGGTGGGGACCGCCGGGTCACCACCGCCGACCCGGAGCAGACCTATCAGGCCCTGACCAAGTACGGCGTCGACCTCACCGCCAGCGCCCGGGACGGCAAGATCGACCCGGTCATCGGCCGGGACTCCGAGATCCGCCGTGTCATCCAGGTGCTCTCCCGACGTACCAAGAACAACCCGGTGCTCATCGGCGAGCCCGGCGTGGGCAAGACCGCGATCGTCGAGGGCCTGGCCCAGCGGATCGTCACCGGTGACGTGCCCGAGTCCCTGCGCGACAAGAAGCTGATCTCGCTGGACCTCGGCGCGATGGTCGCCGGAGCGCAGTACCGGGGCCAGTTCGAGGAGCGGTTGAAGTCCGTCCTGGAGGAGATCAAGAACTCCAACGGGCAGGTCATCACCTTCCTCGACGAGCTGCACACAGTCGTCGGCGCCGGCAAGGGCGAGGGCTCGATGGACGCCGGCAACATGCTCAAGCCGATGCTGGCCCGTGGTGAGCTGCGGATGGTCGGCGCCACCACGCTGGACGAGTACCGCGAGCACATCGAGAAGGACCCGGCTCTGGAGCGCCGATTCCAGCCGGTGCTGGTCGGCGAGCCGACGATCGAGGACACCATCGGCATCCTGCGCGGGCTCAAGGAGCGCTACGAGGTGCACCACGGCGTACGGATCACCGACGCCGCGCTGGTCGCCGCCGCCGCGCTCTCCGACCGCTACATCACCGACCGGTTCCTGCCGGACAAGGCGATCGACCTGGTCGACGAGTCCGCGTCCCGGCTGCGAATGGAGATCGACTCCCGGCCGGTCGAGGTGGACGAGATCGAGCGCGCGGTCCGCCGGCTGGAGATCGAGGAGATGGCACTGGCCAAGGAGCCGGACGCCGCGTCGGCCGAGCGGCTGGAACGGCTGCGCAAGGAGCTGGCTGACAAGAGGGAGCAGCTCACCGTGCTCTCCGAGCGGTGGCAGACCGAGAAGAGCCACATCACCAAGCTCTCCACCGCCAAGGAGGAGTTGGAGCGCCTCGGCGGCGAGGCCGAGCGGGCCGAGCGCGACGGCGAGCTGGAACGTGCCGCCGAGCTGCGCTACGGCCGGATCCCCGCCCTGAAGGTCGAGCTGACGCAGGCCGAGGAGGAGCTGGCCCAGCTCCAGGCCGACGGCGCGATGCTCAAGGAGGAGGTCGGCGCGGACGACATCGCCGCCGTCGTCGCCTCCTGGACCGGCATCCCCGCCGGCCGTCTGCTCGAAGGCGAGACGGCCAAGCTGCTCCGGATGGAGGAGTCGCTGGGAGGCCGGGTGGTCGGCCAGGCCGAGGCGGTGGGCGCGGTCTCCGACGCGGTACGCCGTGCCCGTGCCGGCATCGCCGACCCGGATCGCCCGACCGGCAGCTTCCTCTTCCTCGGCCCCACCGGCGTCGGCAAGACGGAGCTGGCCAAGGCCCTGGCCGAGTTCCTCTTCGACGACGAGCGGGCGATGGTCCGCATCGACATGAGCGAGTACGGCGAGAAGCACTCCGTCGCCCGCCTGGTGGGTGCCCCGCCCGGTTACGTCGGCTACGACGAGGGCGGCCAGCTCACCGAGGCGGTGCGCCGTCGGCCGTACTCGGTGGTGCTGCTGGACGAGGTGGAGAAGGCCCACCCGGACGTCTTCGACGTGCTGCTCCAGGTGCTCGACGACGGTCGGCTCACCGACGGCCAGGGCCGCACTGTGGACTTCCGCAACGCGATCCTGATCCTCACGTCCAACCTCGGGTCGTCGGTGATCAGTGACCTGACGCTTGCCGAGGAGCAGCGCCGGGAGGGTGTCCTCGCCGTGGTCCGGTCGCACTTCAAGCCGGAGTTCCTCAACCGGCTGGACGACATCGTGGTCTTCGCCTCGCTGCGGGGTGACGACCTGCGCTCCATCGTCGATATCCAGCTGGATCGGATGCGAAACCGTCTTGCGGACCGCCGATTGGCACTGGACGTCACCGAGTCCGCCCGTCAGTGGCTCGCCGAGCACGGCTACGACCCGATCTACGGTGCCCGCCCGCTGCGTCGCCTGGTCCAGACCGCGATCGGCGACCAGTTGGCGAAGTCCCTCCTGGCCGGCCAGATCCGCGACGGCGACACGGTCAAGGTGGACCACACCCCCGAAACCAACACCCTGAACGTAACCACCCCCTAACCACCCCCCGGACCCCCTGACCCGCTGACCGCGGTGATCAAGAGGTTTGCGCCAGGAGAAGACAACTTCTTGACGCAAACCTCTTGATCAACAGGGTGGGGAGCGGGTGGGCGGGGAAAGGGTGGGGGCATGTTTGGTATCGGCAAGAAGTGGGAGCGCGAGCTGGAGTCGGCCGCCGACACGTTGGTCACGGCTGACATGCTCGCCTTCGGTGGGGTCGGTATCGCCGGCACGTTGTTGCCGGTGACCGAGGCGTACCACCGGGTTGCGGCCACCCTCGACGACCACCCCGAGGAGGTACGCCGACAGCTCGACCGGGTGCTCGCCGACGGCACACCCGCCGGTCGGGCGTACGCGGCGACGCTGCTGGAGCGGATCGACCCGGCGGCGGCCCGAGCGGCGTGGACCTCGCTGCGGGACGACCCGAGCGAGTTCACCACCTTCGTCGGCTGTGTGATGGACCGCGAGACCATCGGCAACTACGCCACCCAGCGGCTCGCCGCAGCATGATCCATTCGCCGATCGGTGCTGCCCGATCGGTCCTGCCGGTTGTCGACACCGCGCCGTACGTTGCGAGCCATGAGCCCGCCCGCCACCGTGCCGCGCCCGCCCCGCCCGGTCATCGTGACCGTCGCCTTCTGGTTGCAACTCGCCACGGTGCTGGTGCTGCTCGTCCTTGCCGCGCTGGCGGTCGCCCAGGCGGTGCACTTCGACGGGCAGATCGACCGCGCGGTGCGACTGGTGCCGGACGCGGACCCGGACGAGGTGGCCGGCGAACGGCGGGGCAACGTCGCGACGGCGCTGATCCTCGGCGTACCGGCGGTGCTGCTCGCGGTGTGGCTGGCGGTCACCGCGGTCCCGGTCCGGCGGGGCGGCAACGTCGCGCGGATCCTGGTCTTCGTCGCCGGCGGGGCGCAGCTGCTGGTCTGCTTCGCGCAGTGCTGCTCCGCCGGGTTTCTCGTGCCCCTGCTGACCGCGCCCGAGTTCGAGGAGGAGCCGCCACCGGAGTGGGAGGAGTGGGAGACCTCGACGTTCTTCGACACGCTCTACGGCGGCACCGATCCCTGGGACCAGCTGCTCGTCCCTGTGACAGGGCTGGGCGTGCTCACCGTCCTGGCCCTCTCCGCGAGCGTGGTGCTGTTGCTGGCGCTGCCACCGGCGCACCGTTGGTTCGTGCCCGGCAGCGCAGCGGAGACGCCGCCCGGCCCGGTCTGGTCGATGCCCGGTCCCGGCTACGCCATGACCGGCTACGGGTACGCGCCAGTTCCGCTCGTGCCGGGTTTCCCGCCGCCGGGCCAGCAGCTCCCACCCGGTTACCTGATCTGCCCCGATCCGGCCGCGCACCTGCCGCCGGATCCGTCCGACACGACGTCACTGCCGACGATGCCACCGCAGGACGCGTCCGACGGTCCCCGGTAGGTAGGTGTCAGCGCCACTGGTCGGCTCACGGCGGCTTGCCCGGACGCGGCCCGCCCGAAGGCTCCGGCGCGGCGTCGGCTGAGCTGTGGGCCACAGCGCGGGCCGTCCAGGTGCCGAAGGTTGTTACCGTCTGCGCCGACGTACCTGGGGAGGTGGTCGGGTGGACGCGCTGACGACGTGCCTGGTGGCAGCGGTTGTCGTACTCGCGGTGGTCGCGATCCTCGTGCGGGCCCGCCGGCGGGCGACGAGCCGCACCGACGGCCAGGCGACAGCGCCGCCGCGCCGTGGCCCGCTCCGCCTGGCGCTGCACGACCGCATCCGCATTCGCGACCGGGAGTACGCGGTGAGCGGCACCATCCGGCTCGTCGAGGGCGACTGGAGCTGGGTGCAGCACCTGCTCGACGACGACTCCGGCACTCCGCACCGGCTCTCCGTGGAGGACGGCCCCGAGGTGGAGTTGGTGCTCTGGACGGCCGAGTCGGGCGCGTCAGTCGCCCCGGGTGCCCCGAGCATCGAACTGCGCGGGCGGCGCTACACCTGGACCGAGACCGGGCAGGCGCGCTACACCGCCACCGGTGAGACCGGGCTGCCGTCGGCCGGAACGGTGCGCTACCACGACTACCAGGGGGGCGGTGGGGCGCGGCTCTCCTTCGAGGCGTACGGCGAGGAGAACTGGAGGGTGGCCCGCGGCGAGCTGCTCGACCCCGCCGACCTGACGATCCGCCCCACGACCGAGGGCCGCTGAGCCGAACGGACAGGACTCGCGGAACACGACGGCATGCCGAAGTGGCCGGTTGTCGATACGGTGTGGGCCCGATCATAGGGAAGGAGAATCGTGGTCGACTCCCAGAACACGCCGGCCCGTCAGCGGCCGTCCATCGTGTCGATTTCCAGTTATCTGCTGTTCCTGTTCCTGGCGTGCCAGGTGATCACTCTGATCATTACGCTCACCACCATCGGCAAGACGCGTGACGCTCTCCGCGAGGCGTACGCGGGCAGCACCGTCGAGAATGCCGACCAGGTGGTCGACGTCTTCGTCGCCGTCGGCGTCGCCAGCGGCGTCGTGCTGTTGCTGCTCGCCATCGTGTTGGGCGTCCTGGCTCTGTTCAACAACCAGGGCCGCAACGGTGCCCGGATCACCACCTGGATCGTCGGCGGCATCATGGTCTGCTGCGTCGGTGGTGGCCTGGTCACCAACGCGGCCGGCGGTTTCACCGGTGGACAGGCCAGCGGTGGCGGGCCGAGCCCCGACGAGATCCAGCGCCGCCTGGAAGAGGCGCTGCCCTCCTGGGTCACCCCGGTCAGCCTCCTGCTCAACGCGGTCAGCCTGATCGCGCTGATCGTGGCGCTGATCCTGCTGGCGCTTCCGAAGGCCAACGAGTTCTTCCGCAAGCCCACCGCGGCCTGGGAGCCGCCCACCCCGGGCGCCAGCTACCCGGGGCACCCGCAGGGCTCGGGGCAGCCCGGCTACCCGCAGTCGAGCGGTGAGCCCGGCTACCCGCCGAGCGGTGAGCCGAGCTACCCGCCGCCGGCCACGAACCGGCCGGACGACGACACGCCGCCCGCGGACCGTCCCGGGTCGACGCCGCCGTCGACGAGTTGACCGAGGGATAAGCACGACTCAGACGATCCCTCCGAGTAGGTTGCAACCCACGCCTACCGGAGGGATTCGTCGTGTCGTACCCGGAATCGGCACCGGCCCGCCGGCCCGCCGTCGTCCTGCTGGCCGCGTGCGCGCTGCTGGTGATGGCGGTCGCCGCGCTCGCGTACGCCGTGGTCGACCTGGCGGTGCTGGGCGGGACCGTCGACGCGTTCCGCTCCGCGGCCCGGGACACCTCGGCCAGTCCCGAGCAGATCGCCGACGTGGTGACGGTGCTCCGCGCGTCCGTCGTGCTGTCGGCGGTGGTGGCCGCGCTCTCCGCGCCGGTGCTCGCCGGCCTGGCTCTCGGGTTGTTGGCGGGTCGCAACGGCGCACGGGTGGCCACCTGGGTGGTCGGCGGGCTCGGCCTGCTCGCCGGCTGTTGCAGTGTGGCGGTGCTGGTCGGTGAACGGGCCGCACCCCTGCAACTGGGCTCCGGTGAGCAGGCTGTCGCCGAGTTGCTGGGGCTGGTCGGCGACGCGTACCCGTCATGGTGGATCCCGTTGAACGCCGGGCTTTCCGTCGCGCAGGGGCTCGGTTACCTTGTAGTAGCTACGCTGCTGGCGCTGCCGGCGGCCAACGCCTGGTTCGGTCGCCACCGCTCGGCCGCGCCGACCATGCCGTCCGCACCACAGGCGTTCACGCCTGCCCCGTACCAACCACCGTCGGCGCCCCCCGCGCCCCCGTACCCGCCCAGGTGAGGAATCCGCCGTGCCGCTCGATCCCACGACCGTTGAGCGCCGGGCCCTGATCACCGGCGCCACCGCGGGCATCGGCGCGGCGTTCGCCCGGCGGCTGGCCGCCGACGGCTGGCATCTGGTGCTGGTCGCCCGGGACGCGGCCCGGCTGACCGAGATGGCCACCGAGCTGGGTTCGACCCACGACCGTGTCGTGGAGACGATCCCGGCGGATCTGTCCACGGACGACGGCTGCGCCGTGGTGGAGCGGCGGATCGCCGACGGCAGCCCGGTGCACCTGCTCGTCAACAACGCCGGCATCAGCCTGAACAAGCCGTTCCTGCGTTCCACGGCGGAGGACGAGGCCCGCCTGTTGCGGCTCAACGTGCACGCGGTCATGCGGCTGACGCTGGCAGCACTGCGACCGATGACCGAAAGGCGGGACGGGGCAGTGATAAATGTCTCTTCCGTGGCCGGTTTCGGCACGGCGATGCCCGGCTCGACGTACTCGGCCAGCAAGGCCTGGGTCACCAACTTCAGCGAGTCGGTGGGCCTTTCCGCGCGACCGTTCGGTGTCCGCGTGATGGCTCTCTGCCCCGGCTACACCCGCACCGAATTCCACCAGCGGGCCGGCATCAACATGTCCAAGACGCCGGAATGGCTGTGGCTGCGGGCCGACGATGTGGTCGACGAATCCCTGCGTGACCTGCGCAAAGGCAAGATGGTCAGCGTCCCGGCGTGGAAATACAAGCTCGTCGTGGCGGGCATGCGGCACGCACCGCGCCGGTTGCTCCAGGCTGTCGCGAAGGACACTCGCGGTCGCATCGGTCGCGACGAACGCTGACCCTCGACCGGCCCGTCCGACCCCGTGGGTCACCGAGGCGCTGCTGGCGCGCCGCTGTCAGGCCAGTAGCTGAGCGTAGTCGAACATCGCCAACCATCGGTCCCCCACCGGGTTGGTCGGGGTGGACCCCACACACGGCGTTCAGACTTGAGCAGTAACCTCTATCGCCATGGGGGACCACGACGACCTGCGTAAATTCATTACCGACCTGGCTGTGGTCCACGGACGGGTCGTGCTCTCCTCGGGGCGTGAGGCCGACTGGTACGTGGATCTGCGGCGCGTCACGCTCCATCACCGGGCCGCTCCTCTGGTCGGCCGGGTGCTGTTGGACCTCACCGCCGACTGGGAGTACGACGCCGTTGGCGGCCTCACTCTGGGCGCGGACCCTGTCGCGCTCTCGATGCTGCACGCCGCTCCGACCGAGCGAGCCCTGGACGCCTTCGTGGTGCGCAAGGCGGGCAAGGCGCACGGTCTGCAACGGCGGATCGAAGGACCGGAGGTGGCCGGCCGCCGGGTGCTGGCGGTGGAGGATACGTCTACGACAGGCGGAAGTGTGTTGACCGCTGTCGAGGCACTTCGCGAGGCCGGGGCGGAAGTCGTGGGCGTGGCGGTTATTGTTGATCGAGGCGCCGGCGACGCGGTGCGAGCCGCCGGATTGCCGTACCGGGCGGCCTTTACGTTGGCTGACCTCGGCCTTGTGGCGTAAAAGTTTGCCGATTCGGATCTGCTGATATGCAGGCGGATCGATGCTGCTGGTGGAAGGATGGAATACGTGGGAACTGCGTTGGCCGAAATGACTATGCCTCAGATCTCGCCGCTTAACGGCGAGCCGATCGAACGTGCCGATGCCGAGCGTCTCGCCGGGGTCCTCAAGGCCCTTGCCGACCCTGCTCGGTTGCGGCTGCTCAGCCTGATCCAGTCGGCCCCCGAGGGCGAGGCGTGCGTCTGTGACCTGACCGCGCCGCTCGGCCTCTCTCAGCCGACGGTCAGTCATCACCTGCGTATCCTCACCGAGGCCGGTTTGCTGCAGCGGGAGAAGCGCGGTGTCTGGGCGTACTACAGCCTGGTCCCGAGTGCGATCGCGACGATCGCCGACCTGCTGACCCCGCCGCGTAAGCGGGCCACCAAGAAGGCCCGCTGACGGAGGAACAACACGCCGTCCCGCGTCGGGGACGGCGTCCGGTGACGAGCCAGGGGTGGCGTCACCGGTAGGTGACACCTGCTCGTCCCCGGTCGCACCACCGGAGGCCGGGTACGACATGCCGACGGCCGACCCCCTCGCCAGGGGGCCGGCCGTCGTCGTACCGATCGTCCGGTGCCATTCCCCACCGAGCCCGGCACCGGACGGCCGGGCCGGTCACGACAGGTCAGTGCTTACCGTAGTTCTGGCGGGTCTCCCGAATGGCTTCCTCGGCTGCGGCGCGCTCCGCCGCGGTTGTGCCGCGCTTGGCCGCCATGCGGGCCCGGAGCAACTCGACCGCGATCGGCACCACCGAGATCGCCACGATCGCGATCAGAATCAGCTCGATGTTCGCCTTGACGAACGGGAGCTGGCCGAGGAAATAGCCGAGAACCGTCACGCCGGTGCCCCAGAGCACCCCGCCGATGATGTTGTAGGTCACGAAGGTGCGGTAGTTCATCCGGCTGACACCGGCCACGATCGGCGTGAACGTCCGCACGATCGGTACGAAGCGGGCCAGCACGATGGAGCGAGCCCCGTACTTCTCGAAGAACTCGTGCGCCTTGATCACGTTCTCCTGCTTGAACAGCCGGGAGTTCGGACGGCGGAAAAGGGCCGGGCCGACCTTCCGGCCGAACGCGTATCCCACCTGGTCCCCGGCGATCGCCGCGAGAGTGATCAGCAGGCAGACCAGCCAGAGGGGATAGGTGATGTACTTCCCGTCGGCGGTCAGCAGACCGGCGGTGAAGAGCAGCGAGTCGCCCGGCAGGAAGAAGCCGATCAGCAGACCGGACTCGGCGAAGACGATGACCAGAATGCCGAGTAGCCCGAACGACGAGATCAACACCTCCGGATCGAGCCAGTCCGGGCCCAGGGCCAGGGTGGTGATGGGCGTCGACACGAGGCGGCCTCCGAAGTCTTCTACCGGATCAGGTGTGGTTGGTCGCCCTTGGCGACAGCACGACCGTAGTCTAGGTGCCCTGCCGATCCGCCCGGTGCTTGACGTCACGGTACGGGCGGGCTCGGAGCCGCCATTGGCAGTCAAGGTCCGACAGGACGGTGCCCCGCCAACGAGGTCGACGGGGCACCGGTGGTGCGGGGTGGATCAGGCCACGAAGCGGGTCCGGCGGCGCTTGGCCACCAGGTAGCCGCCGACGCCGGCCGCGAGCAGCAGGGCGCCGATCCCGGCGATCAGACCGGTGGACTGGCCGGTGACCGGCAGACCGCCGTCGTCACCGCCCTGGCCGCCGCCGTTGCCGCCGGACGCGCCCTTGATGACGAAGGCCGCCCGGTCGTTCTTCGGGTCGAGGTCGGCGACCGTCGAGCCCTGCCCGTCCAGGTTGTAGTGCCACAGGCGCACGGTGCCCGGCGCGCCGGCCACCTTGTCGATCCGCAGTTCGAACTCGAACACGGCCGCGTCGCCCTTGCGCAGCAGGTCGTACCACTCGCAGAAGTAGCTGCGAGCGCCCGGCTGGCCGTACCCGCCGACCTCCTCGCCGTTGCTGGACGGCGTGCACTGCGCCGGCGCTGCCACGACCGTGGCACCCGCCGGGATGGTGATCTCGGCGGCGGTGACGAGCTCGTTCGGCGCGTACGAGTTGATCATCGCTGGCCCGTTGTTGACGAAACCGACCTTGGCGTTGACCGTCTTGCCCGCGGCACCGCTCACTTCGGCCCCGGTGGCGGCCGCGTCGGCGCCCTGGCTGCCGGTCACGGTTGCCCGGATCTCCGTCGCGTTGTTGCTGGAATCCTCGTCGGTCTGCTGAAGCCGGCGGGCCTGCGCACCCGGAGCCGGAACCAGGGTCAGCGCGGCGCCGGTCCCCTTCTCCCACTCGTCGGCGGGGACCGGGAACTCCGCGAGGAACTCCGCCCAGTCCCCGTCGGCGAACCACCAACCCGTGCCGTACTGCTCGCCCGGCGCCCAGGCGTCCGAAGCGATCTTCACGGTGGAGGAGGAATCCAACTGCAGGGCCTCGCCGGGCTCGATCTTGCGGTCGATGGCGCACTGAGCGAAGTTCGTGCCGAACGCGAAGAGGTACGAGCAGTTCGAGTGCCGCGAGGTGGTGAGCCCGGGAGTGGAGGAGAGGAGCAGGACGGCACCGTCGGTGGTCTTGTTCCCCACGTTCGCGACCCGCAGGGGCGCCTTCATCGACGCGCCCGGCGCCCCGGACACCTGAAGCACCTCGTCCGCCTTCAGGTCGACACCCTCGCCGATCTCGACAGTGGACGTGGTGGTGACCGGGCTCATCCCCTCCGCGGCCAGGATCAGGGTGACGTCACCCTTCTTCCCGACCGCCGCAGAGTCCTTGGCCTCGACGGTCAGGTCGAGGACGTAGTCGATGGTCTCGGCGCCCTTGAGACTGCAGGTGATGATCGGACCGCGCGTCGCGCAGCCGGTCACGTCGTCGGTCAGGCTGACCGTCGCGAAATCGGTGACGGCGGTGCTGTCGACCGAGATGGTGAAGTCCCTGGGCAGGGCCTCGGTGAAGGCCTGCAGCGTGACGGCCTTGGCCTCGCCGCCGGGGGCGAGGAGCACGTTGTTGGCGTACAGGAAGATCTCTTTCGAGGGCTCCTCGGCGGAGGCCGGGCCGGCGGAGGCGGCGACGAACGCGCCTGCAACGCCCAGCCCGGCGAGCCAACGCCGGGTGGAGTGATTGAGCATGAGTGAGGTTCCTCCAGTGCGGGGGATTCAAGTGAAGCCTGCGGATCTTAAGAAGCCGTCACGGCCCACCGCCGCCCGGAACGGTGCCGCGGCAGGAAGACAAGCCGAAAGGTTGATCGGCGTCACCGCAATGTTCGGCACGTCCGCTCCCGTCATCTGAGGCAGGACCCCCAGGAGGTGCAGTGACGTACGAGGAGTTCGTGGACATGCGGCTGGCCCCGCTGCTGCGGTACGCGGTGATGCTCACCGGCGATCCGCACCAGGCCCAGGATCTCGTCCAGGAAACCATGGTCCGGGTCCAGCTCAACTGGCGACGGGTCGCCCGGGCGGACTCGCCCGAGCGGTACGTACGCCGGATGCTCACCAACCAGTACGTCGACTGGCGGCGCGGCTCCTGGGTGCGCCGGGTGCTGCTGCGCGAGGAGCCCGACGTGGCGGTGCCCGTGGCCGCCGACCATGCCCAGTCCGCCGTCGACCGCGACCAGATCTGGTCCTGGCTGTCCCGGCTGCCGCGTCGCCAACGCGCCGCTCTGGTGCTGCGCTACTACGAGGATCTGCCCGACGCCGAGATCGCCGACGTTCTCGGCTGTGCCGTCGGGACCGTACGTTCGTCCATTTCCCGAGCCCTGGCCACGCTCCGGACCGAGTACGTGGAGGCGTGAACATGATCGAGGACGACCTGCGTGCCGCCTTCGCCCGGCACGAGCAGTTGACCCCGTCGACCGGCCCACTGCGGGCCGCGATCGACCGGCTCGCCGCGACCCGCCGTCGCCGGCGGCAGCGGTTCCAGGCCGCCGGTGTCGCGCTCGCCCTGCTCGGCGCGCTCGGAGTCGGGGTGCCACAACTGCGCCCCGATCCGCCGGCGGAGGACCCGTTGCTGTCCGGTCAGCCGGTTGGCCCGCCGTCCCAGGCGCTGAACGTCCTGCTGCTCGGTGTGGACGGCTTCGGCGAGAACCCGTCGTACCGGTTGGCGGACTCCGTCCTGCTCCTGCACGTTCCCGCCGACCGGAGCCGGCCGTACCTCATCTCGTTGCCGCGCGACCTGGAGGTGACGGTCCCCGGCCGGGGAGTCGACAAGCTCAACAGCGTCTTCTACAGCGGTGCCTCCGATTCCCGGCCCGACCTGGACGCCGGCTACGACCTGACCCGCCGGGTGGTCACCGACCTGACCGGGGTACGCGTCGACGCCGGCGCGGTGCTGACCTTCTCGGGGCTGCGCCGGATCACCGACGCCGTCGACGGGGTGCAGGTGTGCCTGCCGGACGAGGTCCGGTCCTGGCACACCCGCCGGGTCTTCCCGGCGGGTTGTCAGCAGCTCGACGGAGCTGCCTCGGTCGACCTGCTGCGGCAACGGCGGCACCTGCCCGACGGCGCGATCGACCGGGACCGTAACGCGCAGCGCTACGTCGCCGGGCTGATCCGGCGTGCGGTCGCCCAGGACGTGCTGAGCAACCCGGTGCGGCTGACCGCGCTGCTGTCGGTCGCCGGCAAGAATCTGACCGTCGACGACGATGGTCTGCCGGTGACCAGACTGGTGGCGGTGCTGCCCGAGCTGCGAAGCGTCGACCCGGTGGGGCTCAGCCTTCCGGCCGGCCCTTCGAAGGGCAACGCCTCCCGGCTGCAACTGGACCCGAAGCAGGGCGCGGCGTTCCTCGCCGCGTTGCGGGAGGACCGGTTGGCGCAGTGGGTGGAGCAGCACCCGGAGCAGGTCAACCGGACCCGTTGACGGAGGAGAGTTCGCGGCGGTGCGTGGTCACGCGGACCGCGCCGGGGGCCCCGCGTGGCAGGTGCGGCACGCGGGGCTCCGGTCGGACGGGGGTGGGTCAGGCGACGAAGTGGGTGCCGCGGCGTCGGGCGAACAGGTAGGCGATCGCGCCGACGACGAGCAGCAGGCCGCCGAGGCCGGCGATCAGGCCGGTGGGGGCACCGGTGATGGGCAGCGCACCGCCGCCGTCGTCCCCGTCACCGCCGCCACCACCGCCGCCGTTTCCGCCCTGGTCACCGCCGCCCTGGACCGCGTTGACCACGAGCCGGGCGGTGTCGTTGGCCGGCTTGATGTCGTCCGCGAAGCTGCCCCCGCCGGGGCATTCGCACGGCGCGTTGACCCGCACCGCGCCCCGGGCGTTGGGGATGACCCTGTCGATGCGGAGCCGGAACTCCATGGTGTAGGTGGCACCGGCCACCAGGAGCATCTCCGAGGCGCACAGGTACGTCCGGGTGCCCTGCCGCAACTGGCAGTTCTCGGGGACCTCGACGGCGGTGGTGCCCGGCGGCAGCTCGACGTCCGTGTGCGTGGCGGCCTCGTGGTCGGCGTTCACCGTGTCGAGCGTCGCCGGGCCGTTGTTGCGGAAGCCGACGGTCGCCGTGGCGACGGCGCCCGCCCGGCCCTTGAGCGCGGCACCGATCGCCGCGAGGTCGGTGCCGTTCGTGCCGGTGACCGTGATGGTCCACCCGGTGCCGCCGTTACCCGGGTCGACGTCGGTCTGGTCGGCCTGCCGCGCCCTGCTGGGCGCCTCGGCCAGAGTCAGTTCCGGGCCGCTGCCGGGGGTGGCCGCCCGGGCGCCGACGGCCTCGCGTACCCGGGTCAGGTCCTCGAAGTCGGCAGTGGTCATGAACTGGGCAGAGCCGGCCTGGTTGGTGGGTGCGTAGGTGTCCCGGGCGAGCGCGAGGTCGAGTGTGCCGGCGCGCCCCGAGCCCGCCGGGATCTCCTCGTCGAACCGGCAGGAGAGCAGGTGGTCGCCGGAGTAGAGGCAGTTGCTGAACCGGTCGGTGGTCCGGACCGAGTAGGGGAGGTCGAAGACCGCGACGAATCCGGTGACGGTCCGCTCGCCGACGTTCGTCACGGCCAGCGGCACGCCGAACGTCCCGCCCGGCTTGGACGACACGGTGGTGTGCGGCCCGCCGGCCAGGTCGACCCCCTCGCCGACGCGGACGCGCGAGGTGTAGCTGCCCTGCCGCCCACCGGCCGCCTGGAAGCTGACCGCGACGTCGCCGGAGTCGCCGAGCTGCGCGTCTCCGGTGAGACCGATGCGCACCCGCTTGGCGACGGTGCGGTAGATCCCGCTGCCGAGCGGCGGCAGCTCGTCGAGGACGAGGTCGAAGGGCTCCTCGCAGACGAGGACATCCGGCTCTGGGGCTGTGCACTCCTGGCCGTCGGCGGGAGCCACGCTGAGCTTGCCGGCCAGGGAGCGGTAGTCGTACCGCACGGAGACGTCGGTGAGGACCGTCGGCTCGTCGGCGTACAGGAACAGGGTGCGGGTGGGCGACGCCGAGCCGACGGCCAGGGTGCTGTCCTGGAAGTAGGGCTCGACCGCGGCCGCGGCGACAGCGGGGGTGGCGGAGGCGGCGACCAACGCGCCCGCGGCGCCGAGCCCGGTCAGCCAGCGGATGGATTGCCTGAACATGAGGTCCTCCCGTGCGGATGCAGGTGGCGCTCGTCCAACCTAGGGAGACCTCGGCTCCTCCGGTATCCCCTCCGGGATCGACAGTCGTCTAACTGACTGAACGGCTGAGCACCTCTGTCGCAACGGGCAGCCGACCCTGCGACCGGGTCAGCGGTAGTCGTCCTCGTCGCCGGTGACCACCCGGGCCTGCTCCATCGCGTCCCAGTCGCCGACCTCCAGGCCACGGTGTGGTTCGCCGTCGACGTCCTCGGGGCCGACGACGGTGGCCTGCTCGACCGCGTCGGCCGGCTCGGCCTCCGGGTCACGCTCGTCCGGGGCGAGGTGGTCGCCGGGCGTGAAGTCCTCGTCGGGCTGACCCATCGTCCCTCCTGGGGTCTCGGGGCACGGTCTCCACCCACCGTACGGGGTGGGACGGGCCCGCGCCGGGAAGCGAGTAGGCGGAATCAGCCCTCGACGGCGCGAGCCGGTGCCAGGATGGTGACGTGGGCTTCCTCATCCGACTGGCGATCACTGCGGTCGCGCTGTGGATAACCACTCTGATCGTGCCCGGGGTGGACGTGCACGGCCGCTCGGGTGGCAACACCGTCCTCACCCTGATCGTGGTGGCGCTGATCTTCGGCGTCGTCAACGCGGTGCTCAAGCCGGTGATCAAGGTCGTCGGATGCGTGTTCTACCTGCTGACCCTGGGCCTGTTCGCGCTGGTGGTCAACGCCCTGCTGTTCCTGCTCACCGACCGGATCGCGCGCGGGCTCGACCTGCCGTTCCAGGTGGACGGTTTCTGGGCGGCGTTCTGGGGAGCCATCGTGATGACAGTCGTCACCTGGCTGATCAGCGTCATCGTGCCGGACAACCTGGACCGTCGGTGACGGGCTGACACCCAGGGTCGGTTGTTCCGGCGCACGCCACCTGCGGGATACTGCCGGGCGGAGGACAGCGCGGTCCGGCGCACACGTGAACAACAGCGGCCAGCACGGCCGAGAGTGGTAAGTAAGGAGCACATCACATGCCCATCGCTTCCCCCGAGGCCTACGCGGAGATGCTGGACCGCGCCAAGGCCGGCCGGTTCGCGTACCCCGCGATCAACGTGACCTCCTCGCAGACGCTGAACGCGGCGCTCAAGGGCTTCGCCGACGCGGAGAGCGACGGCATCATCCAGGTCTCCACCGGTGGCGCCGAATACCTGTCCGGCCCGTCGATCAAGGACATGGTCACCGGCGCGGTGGCGTTCGCCGCGTACGCGCACGAGGTGGCCAAGAAGTACTCGGTCAACATCGCCCTGCACACCGACCACTGCCCGAAGGACAAGCTGGACAAGTTCGTCCGCCCGCTGATGGGCATCTCGCAGGAGCGGGTGAAGCGCGGCGAGGAGCCGCTGTACCAGTCGCACATGTGGGACGGTTCGGCCGTGCCGGTCGCGGAGAACCTCGAGATCGCCGCCCAGCTCCTCGACGAGGCCGCCAAGGCCAAGATCGTCCTGGAGATCGAGGTCGGCGTCGTCGGTGGCGAGGAGGACGGCGTCGAGAACGCCATCAACGACAAGCTCTACACCACCACCGAGGACGGCCTGGCCATGGTCGAGGCGCTCGGCCTCGGCGAGAAGGGCCGCTACATGGCGGCCCTGACCTTCGGCAACGTGCACGGCGTCTACAAGCCGGGCAACGTGAAGCTCCGCCCCGAGATCCTCAACCAGATCCAGGAGGCGGTGGGCGCGAAGTACGGCAAGGACAAGCCGCTCAGCCTGGTCTTCCACGGCGGTTCGGGCTCCCTGCTCAGCGAGATCCGCGAGGCGCTGGACTACGGCGTGGTGAAGATGAACATCGACACCGACACCCAGTACGCCTTCACCCGGCCCGTCGCGGACCACATGCTCCGCAACTACGACGGCGTGCTGAAGATCGACGGCGAGGTCGGCAACAAGAAGCAGTACGACCCGCGCGCCTGGGGCAAGGCCGCCGAGGCCGGCCTGGCCGCCCGGGTCGTCGAGGCGTGCGAGCACCTGCGCTCCACCGGCACCACGATGACCAAGTAACGACGTACCACCGACGGCCGGCTCCCCGCGCGGGGGCCGGCCGTTTCGTCGTCAGGCGGTCAACAGGCGGACGGCCTCGTGCACGTCGTCGGTGAGGTGGATCGACGCCGACAGGTCGCCGAACGGGGACGCGGCCAGCAGCGGGCGCAGCAACGACTCCACCGGCAGCTCCTGGGTCCAGTAGGCGCGGTCCAGGAAGATGTACGCGCCGCTGGCGCCGTCGGTGCCGTAGTAGGTCTTGGTGGCCGCCTGGAACACCTCCTGCACGGTGCCCGCCCGCCCCGGCGCGAAGACGATGCCACCCCGGGCGAGCCGCAGGATGGTGTCCTCCCGGATCGCGTTCGAGAAGTACTTCGCGATCCGCCCGGCGAACAGGTTCGCCGGTTCGTGCCCGTACAGCCAGGTCGGGATGGCCAGCCCACCCGACCGCGCCCAACCCAGCTCGTCGCCCCGCTGCCGGGGTACGCCCGCGTACCGCTGCCGGACCGTCAGCGCCGTCGCCGTGTAGCGGTGGTGGTCGGCGAAGTCGGGCGCGGTGGCCAACAGGTCGATCGCCGCCGTCACGTCGGTCGCCGGCCGGTCCGCCAGGTACGCGCCGAGGTTCGCCGCCTCCATCACGCCGGGCCCGCCACCGGTCACCACCAGGCGGTCGGCCCGGGCCAGCTCCCAACCCAGCACCGCCGCCATCCGGTACGCGGGGCTGCCACGTCGTACCGCATGGCCACCCATGATGCCCACCACCGACTGCGGACCGTGACCGGCCAGCCAGGCTCGGGTCGCGTCGGCCAGCGCGTTGTCCACACCGTGATCGTGCAGCCGCTGGCCCAGCGCCTCCTTGACGTCCGGCAGCGCGCCGCCGTGCGCCCGGTAGTGGTCGTACACCCGGGTGTCGTACATCCCGGCGAACCCGCCCTCGGCGAACCCGGCGGCCAGGTCATCGGGGGTGTAGAGGTGCGTCGGCTGGGTCGGGTACGGCAGACCCGAGAACGGCGGCACCACGTTCGCGCCGCGCCGGACCAGGTCGGCGCCGACCTCCCGGGACGCGAAGCGGCAGCCCACGAAGAGGGTGCCCGCGACGTCGATGCCGGTCAGGTCGGGCACCGGAGCGAGGTCGAGACGCAGGCCCTGCACCGTCAACCCGGTCAGGCGACCGGTGGCGAGTTGCTGACGCAGTTCGTCCGGGGTCTGGATCTCGCCGGCGTGCAGGTGCGGCTCGATGACGTCGGCGGGAGGTGGGGTCGGCACCGGGCCATCCTGCCCCTTTGGCCGGGGCCGGCCAAACGTCGGGACCGGCGGGAGACGACAGGAGCCCGGTGACCGTGGTCACCGGGCTCCTGCGTTACCGGTTCCTGGGGAGGCTCCGGACCATTAGTTGTAGTGGAAAACACCTGGCGGCGGCATAGGCCGCAGGCGTGACCAACTCCTCAGCCGTTCAGCGGGACGTGTCGGCCGACCCGCTCGCGTGTCGCCCTGTCCAGCGGGTTGAATGGGGCGATGCAGAACCTTTTGCCAGAGCCACCGGCTACCCGCCTGCCCGCGAACGACGCGGCCGACGCCGCCCTGGCTGCCGCCGACGAGGCCGGCACCGACGAGGCGTTCGCCAGCGTGGCGGCCGGCTTCCCGACCTTCAGCGCGGCCTGGGCGGAGCTCGCGGCCCGGGCGTTCGCGCAGGACCAGGTGGTGACCGCGTACGCCTACGCGCGCACCGGCTACCACCGCGGCCTCGACCAGCTGCGGCGCAGCGGTTGGAAGGGGCATGGCCCGGTGCCGTGGTCACACGAGCCCAACCGGGGCTTCCTCCGCTGCCTCTACGTGCTGTCCCGGGCGGCGGACGAGATCGGCGAGGCCGACGAGGCGGCCCGCTGCGCCCAGTTCCTGCGCGACTGCGACCCGGAGGCAGCGGACGCGCTCGCGAGCAACTGACCCCCGCTCCGACGGCCGGCCCGGTCCCGGGCCGGCCGTCGGTGGCTCACAGCCCTTCGGCGACCGCGGCGGCGATCTTCAGCCAGGCGTCCCGGGTGGCCGAGGAGAGCCCGCCGTAACGGATCGGCTCGCCGGTGTCGATGAGCCGTTCGTAGGGGGCCAACAGCACCGCCCGGGTGCGGGCGGCGAAGTGCTCCTGGATGGCCGGTAGGTCGATCTCCTTGCGGGACGGCGGCATCGACACCACCGTCACGGCCTGGCGGACCAGCCGCTGCCGGCCACTCTGCTCCAGGTGGTCGAGCATCCGGGCGGCGGTCTCCGCCGAGTCGTTACGGGCCGACATGGTGACGACCAACTGGTCGGTGGCGTCCATCGAGGCCTGCCAGTTCTGCGCCCGGACGTTGTTCCCGGTGTCCACGAAGATCAACTTGTAGAACCGGCTGACCACCTCGCGGATCTCGGCGAACGCGGCAGCCGTCAACATCTCGCCACCGGTGGCCGACTCGTCCGAGGCAAGGACGTCGAACATGCCCTCGCCCTGCGAGCGCACGTACTGCGACAGGTCACCGACCCGCCCGTGTGCGCCCTGGAACTGCCCGAGGTCACGCAGCATGTCCCGGACCGTCCGGGAGTGGAAGTCCTGCTGGGCGCGCATCCCCAGGGTGCCCTGGGTCTCGTTGTTGTCCCACGCCAGCACGTAGCCACCGCGCTTCTGACCGAACGTCATCGCGAGCAGCAGGATGGCCACCGTCTTACCGGCGCCGCCCTTCGGGTTGACCACGGTCACCTGCCGCAGCCCACCGAAGTTGCGGCGCACCATCTCGATGTCCCGCTTGAGCTCCTGCTCATGCCGGCCCGGAGAGAGCCGGAGCAGACCCATCTTGTTGACCACCGCGCGTACACCCATGGTGGCGACCGGGTCGGCGGGCCGGACCTGCCGGCGTCGGCTGAAGTCCTCGGCGGTCGGCACCGGCGTGGCTTCCGGAGTCCAGCTCGCGTCCGGGTATCCGGTGGCGTCCGGGTAGCCGGTGGCCGGCACCCGGGCCGCCCCCTCGACCTCCTGGTACGGCTGACCAGGCGGGACGCCGGGGCCCTGCTGCCACGGCGGCGGATACCAGCCGGGCGACGGCGGGTACGGGCCGGGCGGCGCGGCCGGCTGAGCGGTCTGCTGCGGCGGGCTGCTGAACTGGGTCAGGTCGGGCGGGGGTGGAATCGACGCCGGACTGACCTGACCCGGGATCGCCGGGGCGACCGACTGCCCGGCCGGACCGGGACCGGGCTGCGCCACGCCGGGCTGCGCCACGCCGGGCTGCGCCACGCCGGGCTGCGCCACCGGCGGGGCGGGAATCGGGGGCGTCCCGGTGCTCTCGTCGTGGGCCGGTGCCCCCGCTGGGCGTTGCGGAGGGTATGCCCACGGCGACTCGTTGGCCGGTCGTGCCGGCGCGCCCTCCCCGCTGCCGCCCTCAGCCGGCGGCGTCGGCGCGGAGTCCGTCGGCGGCGCAGCGTCCGCGGCGGCGCTCCGGCCGGCCGGGGCGCCGGCCGTGGCGGGGGTGCCGGCCGTGGCGGCGGTGGGCGTCCCGGTGGCGGTGGGGCGGTCGGCCGGGGCGCCGGCCGTCGCAGGGTTGCCAACTGCGGCAGAGATGCCAGGGGCGGGGGAGGTGCCGGCGGCGGTGGGGCGGTCCAGGGTGAAGGGCAGGTCCAGGTCGACGCCGCCCGGAGTGCTCGTGCCCGGCGGGGCGGGGACGGCGGCGGTGCCGCGATCACCGCTCGGCACCTGAGCCGTACCGGCCGCGGTGCCCGTCGAGTCGGCCCGGCTGGCGGGTGCGAAGGCCGTGGGCGGTGTGGTCGTCGGCGGTGCGGTCGTGCCCGCCGCGGGGCCGGGAACCCCGCCGCCGCCCGGAACACCGTTGTGCGGGGGAGGGCTGTCCGCCTGCGGCGTGCCGGTGGTCGACGGGCCGGGCGGCGTCGACGCGACGGGCGGATCAGCCGGTGGTGGCCAGCTCGCCTGCGCGGGCGCCCACCCCGACCCGGCACCTGAGCCCCACGCGCCGGGCGGTGGAACGGCACCGCTGAGCGACGGATAGTCGGCCGGAGACGGCGGTGGCAGGGGCGCTGCCCCCGGCTGGCCGGGAACCGGCGGTCGGCTGATCGGCGGCGCGGCCACCGGCGGCGTCACCGGCCCGGACGCGACCGGAGGCGGCGCACTCCGCTGCTCGGCGACCGCCGCCCACGGCGGAACGACAGCCCCCGCGCCCCGGTCGGTCGGATCCGGTGGCCAGAGTGGTTCGATGTCCCGCTCCGGCGCCGGCTGCTGGCCGTGCACCTGTGCCCGGTCGGCGTTCTCGTCCATGACGGCCCTCCCCAGTCCTCCTGCGAGGATAGGCGCAACCGCCCATGGAGGCCGGTCGGCGCAGCCGAGGTCAGCTCGACCAGACGGCCCAGGCCCCCGGCTCGACCCACCAGGAACGCTTCCGGGTCAGCTCGCCCTCGACGCCATCGTCGAGGTACGGCACCTTCCCCTCCCGGGGCAGCACCGAAACCGCCCGGCCGCGGGCCCGCCGGACCTCGAGGCGTACCCGCTTGCGCCCCAACGCCGAGCGGACGACGACCGGCACGGCGACGGCGACCTCGACCTGGCCGTCGGCCGGGTCCGGCGCGGTCAGCAGCGTCACGTCGTCGAGCGTCGCGTACCCCCCGGCGTTGCCGACCGCACAGGCCAGCAGCGGTTCGTCACCGTCGGTGAGGATGGCGTCGTCCACCTCCACCCGGGCACGCCACTGCAACGGCCGGCCGGCGTCGTCGGCGGCGCCGAGCAACGCGCCGTCCAGGGTCACCGAACCGGCGTCGTTGCGCAGCAGATCCAGTCGGCGAGGTGTGCCGTCCAGCACCGCGGCGGCCACCGCCGCCGGGTCACGGGGCAGCCCGAGCTGCGCGGCCAGGTCCCGCTGCGTGCCACCACGGGCCGGGTCGAGCGGGAGTACGGCCACCGGCGGCAGGTCGGGGAGGGTCCGGTCGCCGGGCAGATCCGCCGGACGCCGGCTCGGCGCCGGGGCGTACCGCCGCACCAGCCGGCGCAACACGGCGCGCAACTGCCCGTCGCTGGCCGTCGCGACGACCAGGCGGGTCTTGCCGTCCGGATCCGGCCAGGTCAGCCCGTCGGGGCGGGCCGGGCCGTCGAGCCGGGCCAACACCGCGTCGATCTCCGCGTCGGAGCGGGCGGTGACCGTCTCCACCCGGGCGCCACGCATGGTCAGCGCGTCGGCGCAGGCCAGCACCGGCACCCGTGGGCGCTCGGTGGCGCAGTGCTCGGTCTCGCCGGTGTCGGTCCCGCTGGTCTCGCCGGTGTCGGCCCCGGCCGCACCGCCGCAGCAGGCCCCTCCGCTGCCACAACCCCCGGGAGCATCCCGCTCCGAACCGAGGGTGAGCAGCACCACGTCGTACACGGAAGGAGCCTCCTGCCTCTCGACGCGACCCCTGCCGGTCGCGCCGTCACTACTTGTTAACCTGACACCCCGGGCTCGCCAACCGGTCGCCACCTGGCACCCGAGCCTTCTGGAGGCGGAAGAGATGCCAGCGATCGTGCTCCTCGGCGCCCAGTGGGGCGACGAGGGCAAGGGCAAGGTTACCGACCTGCTGGGTGAGCGGGTCGACTACGTCGTGCGCTACTCCGGTGGCAACAACGCCGGTCACACGGTGATCACCCCGGACGGCCAGAAGTACGCGCTCCACCTGATGCCCTCCGGGGCGCTCTCACCGAACGCGATGATCGTCATCGGCAACGGCGTGGTCGTCGACCCGAAGGTGCTGCTCGCCGAGATCGACGGTCTCGCCGAGCGTGGCGTCGACGTGTCCCGGCTGCGCATCTCCGGCGACGCGCACCTGATCATGCCGCACCACCGGGCGCTGGACCGGGTGATCGAGCGTTACCTCGGCTCGTCCCGGATCGGCACCACCGGCCGGGGCATCGGCCCCGCGTACGGCGACAAGGTCGCCCGGATCGGCATCCGACTGCAGGACCTGCTCGACCCGGGCATCCTGCGCAAGAAGCTGGAACTCGCCCTGCGCGAGAAGAACCAGATCCTGTTCAAGGTCTACAACCGCAAGGCGATCGACCTTGAGGCGACCGTCGAGGAGTACCTGGAGTACGCGGAGCGGCTCAAGCCGTACATCGCGGAGACCCGGGCGATGCTCTGGAACGCCCTGGACCAGGGCGAGACGGTGCTGCTGGAGGGCGCGCAGGCCACCATGCTCGACATGGACCACGGCACGTACCCCTTCGTGACCTCGTCCAACCCGACCGCCGGTGGCGCCTGCGTGGGCGCCGGCATCCCGCCCACCGCGATCAGCAAGGTCATCGCGGTGAGCAAGGCGTACACGACCCGGGTCGGCGCCGGGCCGTTCCCGACCGAGCTGTTCGACGCCAACGGTGACCACCTGCGCAAGATCGGCGCGGAGTACGGCACGACCACCGGGCGGGAACGCCGGTGCGGGTGGTTCGACGCGGTCGTCGCCCGGTACGCCTGCCGCCTCAACGGTGTCACCGACCTGGTCATCACCAAGCTGGACGTCCTGACCGGCATGCCCAAGGTGCCGATCTGCGTCGGCTACGAGATCAACGGCGTGCGGGTCGACGACATGCCGATGAGCCAGACGGACTTCCACCACGCCAAGCCGGTCTACGAGGAGCTCGACGGCTGGTGGGAGGACATCACCAAGGCGAGAACCGCCGAGGATCTCCCGGAGAACGCCCGCCGCTACATCGCGCGGATCGAAGAACTCTGCAACGCCCGGGTGAGCGTCGTAGGCGTAGGCCCAGGCCGAGACGAAAACGTCCAATACCACCCCCTCCTCCCCTAATCCCCCCTGTCCCCCCTGTCCCCCCTGTCCCCCCCTGTCCCCCCGCTTTCCCGGGTGATCAAGAGGTTTGCGTCAGGATCCGGCCTGGATTTGACGCAAACCTCTTGATCGCCGAGGCGAGGGGTGGGGTTATCCACAGGGCTCCGCAGGTTGTCCACAGGGGCTTCGGTGGGATGGGGTGGGTGGGCAGGGTGTTGGTGTGGGACCACACCAGCTTCTTCGTGACGTTGCGGCCGGTCAGGACGGGATGGTCACCCTGGCTCAGGCGTTGCGTGCCGGCCTGACCAGGGACGAGGTCCGGCACCTCTGCCGGTCCGGCAGGTGGCAGCGGCTTCTGCGCGGCTGCTTCGTGCCGGACGCGGAGTTGGGTGATGCGACGCGGCGACGGGCGCGGATCCGCGCTGCGGTCGTGAGCCTCGGTCCAGGTGCCTTCGTTGTGCTGGACACCGCGCTGGAGCTGCACGGCATCGCGGGTCTCCGGCGGACGGCGCAAGTCCACGTCTCGGTGCCGGCGGATCGACCGAGGCATCAGCGCGTCCCGGTGCCGTGGCTGACCGTGCATCAGATGACTGTCGATCCCGGTGAGATCACGGAGGTCGCGGGCATTCGTGTGACGGCTCCGCTCCGCACTGTCTCTGACGTCGTCCTCATGGTCGATCGCTACCCAGCGGTCTCGGTCCTCGACTCGGCGCTGAATCGACGCCGCATCGCCCCATCTCAACTGACGGTGATCCCGAGCCTCATCCGAGGGCGGCGGGGCGCGGTCAGGGCGCGGGCCTACCTCGCTGAGGCCGACGGTCGCGCGCAGTCACCGCTGGAGACCCGTAGCCGGCTGCGGTGCGTGGACGGTCGGGTGCCACCGGACGCGCTGCAGTTGGAGGTACGCGACGACGACGGCTATCTGCTCGGGATTGGAGACCTGGGCTGGCGCGGCCCGAAGGTCATCGCGGAGGCCGACGGCCGGGACGCCCATGGCACGCCGGAGGCTGCCTTCGCCGACCGCCGCCGACAAAATCGCCTGGTCAACGCCGGCTGGACCATCCTGCGCTTCACCTGGCAGGACACCCTCCGTCCCGACTACATCCCGTGGACCGTCCGCCAGGCCATCGCAACCGCCCACCAAAGGTAACCAGCCCACCCCCACCCCCACCCCCACCCCCACCCCCCGAAGGTGATCAAGACGTTTGCGTCAGGATCCCGCCGTGACTTGACGCAAACCTCTTGATCAACAGGGGAAGGCGGTGGGGGCAGTAGGATGCCGGCGTGCGCGTTCTTTTGGTGGGTGGTGGCGGGCGGGAGCATGCGCTTGCGCTCGGGCTGGTGGCGGATTCGGGCGTCTCGGCGCTGATTGCCGCGCCGGGTAATCCGGGTATCGCTTCTCTCGCCGAGCTGCGGACGGTGACTCCGACAGATCCGGCGGCGGTGGCGGCGTTGGCCGTGGAGACCGCTGCTGACCTGGTGGTGATCGGGCCGGAGGCGCCGCTGGTCGCCGGGGTTGCCGACGCGGTACGGGCCAAGGGCATCCCCGTGTTCGGCCCGTCCGGCGCGGCCGCCCAGCTGGAGGGTTCGAAGGCGTTCGCCAAGGACGTGATGACCGCCGCCGGCGTACCGACCGCCCGGGCGTACGTCTGCACTGACGACGAGAGCACCGCGCGGGCGTTGGACGAGTTCGGTGCCCCGTACGTGGTGAAGGACGACGGGCTCGCCGCCGGCAAGGGCGTCGTGGTGACCGACGACCGGGCGGCAGCGCTGGCGCACGCCCGCGAGTGTGGACGGGTCGTGGTCGAGGAGTTCCTCGACGGCCCCGAGGTCAGCCTTTTCGTGGTCACCGACGGTGAGGCGGCGTTGCCGCTGCTGCCAGCTCAGGACTTCAAGCGGCTGGGCGACGGCGACACCGGGCCGAACACCGGTGGCATGGGGGCGTACGCGCCGCTGGCGTGGGCCCCGTCCGGCCTGGTCGACGACGTGATGCGCGACGTGGTCCACCCGACGCTCGCGGAGATGCGTCGCCGGGGCACGCCGTTCGCCGGTCTGCTCTACGTCGGGCTTGCGATCACGGCGGCCGGCCCTCGGGTGATCGAGTTCAACGCGCGCTTCGGCGACCCGGAGACCCAGGTGGTGCTGGCGCTGCTGGAGACTCCGCTGGCCGGGCTGCTGCACGCCGCCGCCACCGGCACGCTTGCCGAGCACCCGCCGCTGCGGTGGCGCGACGGCAGCGCCGTGACCGTGGTGCTCGCCTCCGAGGGCTACCCGGCCGCGCCGCGTACCGGCGATGTCATCACCGGCGCGGACGCGCCGGGCGTCATCCACGCCGGCACCGCCCGCCGGGCCGACGACGGCGCCCTGGTCTCCGCGGGCGGCCGGGTCCTCTGCGGTACGGCCACCGGCGCCGACCTGGCCGCCGCCCGGGACGCCGCGTACGCGCTGGTGGACGGGGTGGACCTGCCTGGTTCGCAGCACCGCACCGACATCGCGGCCACCGCGATCGAGGGGCGGATCACCATTCCCGGTGGGACGGTTCAGCCGTAGTAGCGCCGTAGTTCGCGGGCGAGCACCTTGCCGGTGGCGTTGCGGGGCAGGTACTTGACGTAGATCACGTCCCGGGGCACCGAGAAGCGTGCCAGGTAGTGCCGGACGTACTCGCGTACCGCCTCGGGGTCGAGTGTCTCGCCGGGATGGAGGGCGAGGAACGCGGAGAGGCGCTGGCCGTACTCGGGGTCGGGCACGCCGATCACGGCCACCTCACGGACCTGCGGCAGTTGGGCGAGCAGATCCTCCACCTCGGAGGGGAAGACGTTCTCCCCACCGGAGACGATCATGTCGTCGGCCCGGCCGTCGACGAAGAGCAGCCCGTCGGCGTTGAGTCGGCCGAGGTCGCCGGTGTCGAGCAGGCCGTCGCGGGTCTCCCGGCTGGCACCGGAGGTGTACCCCTCGAAGAGCATCTCGTTGCCGACGAAGATCCGCCCGACCCGTCCGTCCGGCACGGGGCGGCCGTCGTCGTCGAGCAGCTCCAGCCGGGTGCCGTGCGGGGGACGCCCGGCGGTGGTGGGTGCCTGGCGCAGGTCCTGCGGGCCGGCGATGGACGCCCAGGAGACCTCGGTGGAGCCGTACAGGTTGTAGAGGACGTCGCCGTAGACGTCCATGAACTTCGGAGCGAGCCCGCCGGGCAGGGCCGAGCCGCTGACCGCGACGACAGTGAGCGAGGGGCGTGGGTCGGGCGGGGGCACCTCCATCAGCCGCTGCACCATCACGGGTACGGCGAACAGCGCGTCGCACCGGTTCGCGGTGAGGGCGGCGAGCGTGGCGGTGGGGTCGAAGCGTCGGTGCAGCACGATGGTGGCCCGCAGGGCCAGGCACATCTGGAGAGCGGCGAGGCCCCAGGTGTGGAAGATCGGCGCGGCGATCATCACCCGGTCCCGGACGTGCAGCGGAATGCGGTCGATGATGGACACCAGCGGGCCGAAGCCGCCCGGCGTGGGTCGGCGGGCGCCCTTGGGTGTGCCGGTGGTGCCGGAGGTGAGCACGATGATCCGACCGTCGCGCTCCGGCGGGTGCAGGTCACCGGGCAGTGCCCCGGCGACCAGTTCCTCGCGGGCGCGTTCGTCGAGCCGGTGCAGCTCGGCGGGGAGTCCGAGGACCCGGTCGGCGAATTCGTCGTCGTGCACCAACAGCCGCAGTCGCTGCTCCTCGGCGACGGTGCCCAGTTGGGCGGCGCTGAGCCCGGTGTTGACCAGCACCGCGTCGACGCCGAGCAGGGTGGCGGCGGCGATCGTCTCGATCAGTCCGTGGTGGTTGCGGCAGAGCACGCCGATCCGGTCGCCGGCCTGTACGCCGAGGCCGGCCCGCATCGACCGGGCCATCCGTTCGGCCCGGTCGAGGAGGTCGTGGTAGGTCAGCTCGACGCCGGCCTCGTCGATGACTGCAGTGCGGCCGGGGTCCCGGGCGGCGGCCTGACGCAACTCGCCCGCCAGGCTCCATCCCCACCGACGCAGGGCGTTGAGCTGCGCGGCGACCCGGATCGGGCTGCCCGGGGTGAGCACTCCGCGACGGGTCAGCGTGGCGACGACGAACGGCAGGTCCATGCCGCAGACCTCCTAGGGGTGGTACGCGGACGGGCGGTGCGGCTCCCCGTCCATCAGGGCTTCTCTCCTTGATCATGCACCGGGCGTGGCTGAGGGCCCAGTCGGCGGCGGCACGGGGTGACGAAGACAGCACGGGTGGTGGGGCGCTCGGCGGAGGGCCGCGTCGGTTTCAGCGGATCTGCATCCCGGAGATCGCCCGGGAGATGACCAGTCGTTGGATCTCGGAGGTGCCCTCGAAGATGGTGTAGATCTTGGCGTCCCGGTACCAGCGTTCGACCGGGTGGTCGCGCAGGAAGCCGGCCCCGCCGAGCAACTGCACGGCCTTCTCGGTGACCGACACCGCCACCTCGCCGGCCTTGAGCTTGGACATCGAGCCCTCGCCGGCGGTGAACGGGCGGTTGTTGCGCCCCATCCACGAGGCCCGCCAGACCAGCAGCCGCGCCGCGTCGATCTCCATCCGCATGTCGGCCAGGGTGAACGCGACCGCCTGGTTCTCGATGATCGGCCGTCCGAACTGGACCCGGTCCTTCGCGTAGTCGAGGGAGTACTCGTAGGCGGCTCGCGCCACGCCGAGTGCCTGCGCGCCCACAGTGGGTCGGGACAGCTCGAAGGTCCGCATGGCCGCCTGACCGGTGGCGCGTTGACCGGAGCGGGCACGGTCGAGGCGTTCCAGCAGGGCGTCCCGCCCGCCGAGCAGGCAGCGACCGGGCACGCGTACCCCGTCGAGGAAGACGTCGGCGGTGTGCGACGCGCGGAGGCCGAGTTTGCGCAGCTTGCGGGTGGCGGCCAGGCCGGGGGTGCCGGGTGGTACGACGAACGCCGCCTGACCCCGGGAGCCGAGCGTGGGGTCGACCGAGGCGGTGACCACGTGCACGCCAGCGATCCCGCCGTTGGTGGCGTACGCCTTCTGGCCGGTCAGCACCCACTCGTCGGTGGCCTCGTCGTAGACGGCGCGGGTGCGCATCGCCCCGACGTCGGAGCCGGCCTCCGGCTCGGTGGTGCAGAACGCCGCGACGGCCGGTGAGTTGGCGTCGCCGAAGCACTGCGGCACCCACTCGACCATCTGGTCCGGGGTGCCGGCGCCGTAGATGGCGGCGACGGCGAGCGAGGTGCCGAAGATGGAGAGGCCGATGCCGGCGTCACCCCAGAAGAGTTCCTCGCTGGCGATCGGCAGGGACAGCCCGGTCGGGTCGGCCCAGCAGGTGGCGAGGAACTCGAAGCCGTAGAGGCCGACCTTGGCGGCCTCCTGGATCACCGGCCACGGGGTGTCCTCGCGTTCGTCCCACTCGGCCGCGGCCGGGCGCACGACCTCGGCGGCGAAGCCGTGCACCCAGTCGCGTAGATCCCGCTGTTCCTCGTTCAGGTCGAGCGAGAACTCGGCCATGTCAGGCCTTGGGGATGTCGAACAGGTTGGCGATGTTGGCGGCGAGGCCGAGGTCGCCCTTCGCCTTCAGCTTGCCGGTCATGAACATCATCACCGGGTTCGCGCCACCGGAGACGATCTTCAGGAACTCGACCGGGCCCATGGTCAGGCTCAGCTTCGGGTCGTGCTGCGGAGTCTCGTTCACCACGCACGTGCCGTCGGCGATGACCACCTCGTAGGTGTCGCTGCCGCCGTCCGGGCGGCCGGTGACGACCCAGTGGATGACCGCGTTGGTGGAGCCGGCCCGGTCCGCGCGGAACAGCGACGGCATCCGGTTGAACACCTCACCGAGGATCTTGCCGCGCAGGTCACCGGACATCACCTGGGCGATCTTGTCGTCCGGCGTGGACTTGACCAGCTGGGCGAACTCCTTGGGGCCCACGTTGGCGAAGGTGGCCGGGTCGAAGTCAGTCATCAGGTGCGCCTTCCGGAAGAATTGGCTACTCGCGCGTAACCCTACGCACGAGTAGGTATGCTCGCAAGGTGTCCACGCCTCCCGCCTTCAAGCGCCTGCCACGCGCCGTCCGCGAGCAGCAGATGCTCGATGCGGCCGTGAAGGTCTTCTCCCGGCGCGGCTTCCACGCCGCCAGCATGGACGAGATCGCGGAGGACGCCGGCATCTCCAAACCCATGGTGTACGCGTACCTCGGCACCAAAGAGGAACTCTTCGTCGCCTGCCTGCACCGGGAGGGCACCCGGATGATGCAGGCCATCGCCGGTGCGGCGGCCCCCGACCTGCCGGCCGACGAGCGACTCTGGCGTGGGCTGCGGGCCTTCTTCGGCTTCGTCGGCGCATACCGCGACGGATGGGCGGTGCTCTACCGGCAGGCCCGGGGCGAGCAGCCGTTCGCCGGTGAGTTGGCCACCATGCGTACCCGGTTGGTCGAGGTGGTCGCCGGGATGTTCGACCACGCGCTCCGCGCCGAGGGCCGCGAGATCGCGCCCACCGACCTGGAGGTCGTCGCATACGCTCTGGTCGGTGCGACCGAGTCGCTGGCCGACTGGCTCGCCGATCACCCGGAGGCCGACCCGGAGAAGACGGCCACCCGGATGATGAACGTGGCCTGGCTCGGTGCGGCCCAACTCCTGCACGGGGTGACCTGGCGTCCGCCGACGCACTGACTCCCCGGCGTCACCGCACCGGGGTCCGGCCCACCGGCTCGGGCGCGGGTGCCTGCCGTGCGGATCGGCGACGGTTGGCGAGCCAGCGGACCACCTCGACGACCACCGTCACCGTCAGGGCGAGGCCCAGACCGAGCAGCAGACCGCGGAGCGGGTCCTGCTCGAACGCCAGCCCGCCGATGTAGCCGACCAGCGCCGAGTAGAGCCCCCACGAGCCGGCGGCCAGCGCGTCGAAGGCCAGGAACCGACGCCGGGGAAAGTGCACCGCACCCATGGTGAGGGTGACAGCGGTCCGACCGCCCGGCACGTAGCGGGCCACGGTGAGGATCAGGCCACCGCGCGTCGCGATCCCCCGGCGGGCCCAGTCGGTCGCCCTCCGGCGACGGCCGCCGGGCGGCAGCCGATCGAGCAGTCGTGCGCCACCACTTCGACCGATGGCGTACGAGACGTGGTCGCCGACGAGCGCTCCGGCGGCGGCCACCACTATGACCGCGGGCAGGTACGGCGCGCCCGAGGCGGCGAACACCCCGGCCGTGATCACCGCCGTCTCGCTCGGCACCACCGGAAAGAAGCCGTCGAGCACCGCGATGGCGAAGATCGCCAGGTACACCCAGGGCGAGGACATCGTGTCGTGCAGCAGGTCCAACAGATCCATGATCCTGATGCTGGTGCGCGCGGCGGCGCCTGCCATCGGCCAGTGGTCAGATGGGCGGCACTACTTAGGTAGTGACCGGCCCGGATGGCAGATAGGGGTCTTCCCCCACCACACCCCGGTCCGACGGCGAGAGGCGGCCGGGTTCGCTCGTAAAGCCCTACGCTCGCTGCGTGGCCCCCAGCAACTCCGCTCCTCGGCGGTTCGTCCAACGCTACGGGGTGCTGCTGCTCGCTGTCGTGGTGGCCGCCGCCGTCTGGGCCAGCGCGACAGGCGACATCGGTGTCCGCTCGCCGCTGTCGGGCGCGGTGGTGCTGCTGCTCGCGGTGTTCTCGGGTTGGGCCGCCGGCACGATCCGGACCCGCCGCTGGCCCGTGTTCCTGGCTGCGGCGCTGGGCTGGCTGGTGCTCGCCGCCGCGGCGGCCGGGGTGGTCGCCTCGTACCAGGCTGGTCTGCGGCTACGGGGGCGGCGACTCGCCATCTACCTCGCCGGGGCTGCCGTGGTGCTCGCCGGTGGGGTCGTCATTGGGGTGCAGGTGGGCGGCGTACGCCGGATCACCACCGCCACCACTGGCAACGTGCTGCTGCTCGCCGCCTGCCTGGTCGGACTTCCGTTGGTCCTCGGCCTGTGGGTGCGGGCGCGCCGGGACACACTCGCCGCTCTGCGGGACCGGGCCGAACGGTTGGAACGCGAGCGGGAGGCCCACGCCGACCGGGTCCGCGCCGAGGAGCGGACCAGGATCGCCCGGGAGATGCACGACGTGGTGGCACACCGGGTCTCGTTGATGGTGGTGCACGCCGGTGCCCTGGAGGTGACCGCCGCGGACCCGGCAACCGTCGAGGCCGCCGCGCTGATCCGGACGACCGGCCGGCAGGCGCTCACCGACCTGCGCGAGGTGCTGGGTGTGCTCCGACAGGCCGAGGCGGCAGTGGTGCCGGAGCGAGGGCTCGACGCGCTGGACGAGCTGATCGGGGAGTCCCGCACCGCAGGGCTCCGAGTGTCCCGGCAGGACGAGGGCGAGCCGACCGCACTACCGGCGACGTTGGGGCGGACCGCGTACCGGGTGGTCCGCGAGGCGTTGACGAACGTGCGCAAACACGCGGCCGACGCCGAGACTGTCGTTCGCCTGCGCTACCTGCCCGACGGGCTGGAGGTGCTGGTCCGCAACGGCCCGTCCGAGAGCGGGTCGGCGCTGCCCGGCGCCGGGCAGGGGTTGCTCGGGCTGCGCGAGCGGGTGGAGCTGCTCGGCGGTCGGCTGGAGGCGACGCCGGCGGACGGCGGTTTCCTGGTCCGGGCCCTGATCCCGCTGGAGGGCGCGACGTGATCCGGGTGCTGGTGGTCGACGACGAGCAGCTCGTCCGCGCCGGGCTGCGGTTGATCCTGGAGGCGTCCGAGGACGTCACAGTGGTCGGCGAGGCGGCGGACGGCGCCGACGCGTTGGAGCAGACCCACCGGTTACGCCCCGACGTGGTGCTGCTCGACGTGCGGATGCCGGGCGTCGACGGGCTGACCGTCGCGCCGGAGGTGGTCGCCGCCGGCGCGAAAGTGATCATGTTGACCACCTTCGACCTCGACGAGTACGTGCACCGGGCGCTGCGGGCCGGCGCTGTCGGGTTCCTGCTCAAGGACACCCCGCCCCGCGAGTTGGCCGCCGCCGTTCGGACGGTGGCGGCCGGGCACGCGATGCTCGCCCCGACCGTGACCCGGCGGCTGATCAGCTCGTTCGCCGATCGTGGCCCGGCGCGGCGGGACGCGGCTCGCCGGCGGCTCGCACCGCTCACCGCGCGGGAGTTGGAGATCGTTCGGGAGGTGGCGCGTGGGCACGGCAACGCGGAGATCGCCCGGCGGTTGACGATGAGCGAGGCCACCGTGAAGGCGCACGTCAGCCGGGCGCTGGCGAAGCTGCAGGCGGGCAACCGGGTGCAGCTGGCGATCCTGGTGCACGACGCCGACCTGCTGTGACGTCTTTCTGGGCGACCGCAACCGGAAGGCCGGTAACTGAAGACCGCGTCAGCGGCGGGAGGCGGCGTGGCGGTGGGCCCGGCGGCGCAGCCAGCGGACCCCCTCCAGACCGAACGTGACGACCAGCGAGACCCCCACTCCGACCAGTACGCCCTTCACGGGATCGCGCTCGAAGGCCAGCCCGCCGAAGTATCCGAGCAGCCCGCAGTACAGCGCCCAGGTGACCGCCGCGATGCTGTCGTACAGCAGGAATGACCGGCGGGGATAGCGCACCGCGCCCATGGTGAGGGTGACCGCCGTTCGACCGCCCGGCACGTACCGGCTGGTGGTCAGGATGATGCCGCCCCGCCGGTCCACGGCCCGGCGGGCCCAGTCGGAGCCGGCCCGCCGCCGGCTGCCGTCCGGTAGGCGGGCCAGCCGGTGCGCGCCGCCGCCCCGACCGATCGCGTAGGAGATGTGGTCGCCGACCAGCGCGCCGACGGCGGCGCTGACGATCACCAGGGTCAGGCTGGGGTGACCGCTGCTGGCGGACAGCACCCCTGCGGTGATCACCGCGGCCTCGCCCGGCACCGCGGGGAAGAACGCGTCGATCGCGGTGAGCCCGAAGATCACCAGGTACACCCACGGCGATGTGACCGTCCCACGGAGGAGGTCGAGCAGGGCGTCCATGCCCCCATGCTTGCCGGGTGGGGGCCGCCCGGTGGCCGAGTCGGCAGAAGACGCCTCAGCCGGCGCCGATCAGCGCCGGTGGGGTCAGCAGCGGACCGTGCGCGGTCTTGTCGTCGGCGGTGGGGCCGTGCGAGGTCAGCACCACGGGCGCGCCCAGCTCCGCGCCGACCGCCTCCGCCCAGTCCGTCGGCGGGTCGTCGTAGACCGGGCGGGAACGCAGCAGACGGGCGGTGAGCGCGGCCTGCCGGCCCAGGTCACCGGGTGGGCCGGGGGTGAGGTGGTCGGTGGTGTCGTAGCGCCGGCAGAACCGCAGGTCAGGATCGGCCAGGTCGAGGTGGGTCAACGCCAGGCCGTCGACCCCGCCGGCCGCCGCGAGGGCGTACCGGTGGGCGACAGCGTCGAAGTGGCCGAACCGGAAACGGCCCTGCCAGGGGTTCGTGGCGTTGTGCCGGTCGGTGAACGGCAGCGCCGGGTCCTCGGTCACCAGCGGGCCGGCCCCGTGCCGGGTGGTGACCACCCGCAGCACCCCGACCCGGGTCACGTCACCGGGCAGGCCCGCCTCGGCGAGCAGACTGTCGGCGTTGGCGAACGTGGTGGTGCTCCACGTCGTGTACGGGTGGAAGCCGTGCCACTCGTCCAGCAGCACCCCCTGCGCGCCCTCGAAGACGCAGGTCCCGGAGCGCAGCGCACCGGCGAGCCAACTCCGGTCGACGATCGCGACCCGCCCGGCGAACCCGGTGTACGCGGGCAGGCAGTCCTCGACCGGCGGCGCGTCCAGCGGGCCGAGTTCGGCGGTCAGCCGGTCCCGCAGGACGGTCAGCCGGCGGCGCAGCAGCGCTGGGTCGTGGCAGTCGGCGACCCGGGGCGCGTCGTCCGGGTGGGCGAGACCGTACGCGACGGCCTCGCCCACCCCCAGCCCGCAGGAGCCGTGCCGGTCGGCTCCCCGGGCGATCTCCCGGGCCCGGTTGGCGGCCCGGTGGTACGGGGTGGCGAGCAGCGCCTCCCCGTCGACGGTGAGTCGGTCGAGCGCGTCGTGCACCCCCACCGTGGCGAGATGGTCGGCCTCGGCGGCCAGGGCCAGCGGGTCCACCACCACGTGCCGGGACAGGTGCGTGCCGACCCCGCTGTGGAACGTGCCGGCGCCGAACTGCGCGAACGTGTGGTGCCGCCCGTCGCGCAGCACGACGTTGTGTGCCGCCTGCGCGCCCCCGTTGAAGCGGACCACCGTGTGCACTGGGCGGGTGGCGCAGAGCCAGTCCACCACCGTGCCCTTGCCGGCGTCGCCGTAGCCGAGGTCGACCACCGCCACGTGCTTCACAGCCGGGTCACCCCACCTGCGGTGTCGCGGAACGCCGGAAGCGTCGACACCTCGGCCCGCCGTCCCCGACCGAGGCGGGCCAGCGCCTTCGACACGGTGCCGGTCGCGCCGGAGCCGGCGCGGTCCAGGTCACGCAATCCTGCGTCCAGGTCGATGGCCTCTTCACCGAGGCCGATGGTGAGCGCGATGGTCTCGCACACCGCGTCCAGGTCGTCGAGCACAACGGCGTTCTGCCCGAGCAGGTCCCGCCAGAAGTCCAGCACCGTGGCGTTGCCGGCGTAGTGGCTGCCGGCGGGGAGCAGGTAGTACGTGTCCCAGCGGCCTGTCACCTCGGCCACGATCTGCCGCAGCGGCACGTCCTCGGCCAGGTCGTCGCCGATCAGGCGGGCCACCTCCCGGGCCTTCACCTGCTGGTACGCCAGCTCGTCGCCGATGATGAACAGGTAACCGCGCCGGCCGCGCTTCTCCCAGCTGTCGGTGACGGTGTGCCGGGCCATGAAGTACATGGCCAGCTCGTACGACTCGCTCATCTGACCGCCGCCACCGCCTTCGAGGACGACCCGGCCGAGGTCGTCGTCCATCCGGTTGTCCGACTCGAACTGGCCCACCTGCAACGGCACCCGGTCGCAGGTCGCGTCGCCGATCGCGCCGAACATGATCTGTGGGTCGCTGGCGTAGCCCTGCCGTTGCAGCAGCCCGAGCAGCTGCGGCAGCTTGGTCTGCAGGACGCGCGGCACCGTACGCATCGAGCCGGTCACGTCGAAGAGCACCGCGACGGGCGTCGACCGGGGGTGCTCGTCGGAGTCGCGGCTCTCGCGGGTCGCGTCGCGGGGGTCGAGCGCGGGGTGCACGGTGCGCGCCCCGCTGTCGCTGTAGGAGAAGGCACTCCTGCCGGTGGACCGGCGGTAGCGGTCGGCGGCGTCGTACACGTCGGTGGACCAGATTCCACTGCCCATGACAGCTCCTTAGGGGGTGAGGGTGAAGGGTCGGAAGGTGCGGGGCCCGTAGAGCCGGTCCAGCACCTGGTCGAGTTCGCGGAGCAGACGCCAGGCGTCGTCGGGCCGGGCGTCCAGCGACCGTTGTCGGCAGCCCCGCGCGAAGGCGTCCAGCTCCCGGGGTGCGCGTGGCCCCATCAGCCAGCTCATGCAGTGACTGGCCATGGCGATGTCGGTGCCCGGGCCGCAGGGCTGCTTCGTGACGACCTCCTCCGGGTCCCAGCCGTGGCCGGGTAGGACCGCCGGGACGGTGCCGCCGACGGGGGCCGAGAAGCACCAGTCGACGAGCACCACGCCGTGGGCGTCCGGCTCGATCAGCACGTGTCGCGGCAGTACCGCGCCGTGCACCACGCCGGCCCGGTGGGCCAGGCCGAGCGCCACCAGCAGCCGCCGCCACATCCAGGCCACGTCCCGGGCGTCCAACCCGTCGGGGTACGCGCGCCGCACCTCGTCGAGGTCGTGCAACCCGGGTGCGGTGGCCAGCACGTTGATCCGTCGTTCCGCGCCGGTCGCGGCGTCGCGGTGCCGGAACTCGTCCACCAGTCGGGGCACGTACGGCAGGTAGCGCGGGTCGCCGCGTTCGGCGATGGTGCGCAGGGCGTGTGCCTCGCGGGTCATCAGGTCGTTGTCGGTGGGCCGCCGGGGGAGCTTGAGCAGCCGGTCGTCGCCCACGTCGTAGAGGTCGGCCAGGTCACCGGAGTGGGCCGGCGCGCCGAGCCGGTAGTCGCCGAGGACTGTCACCTGCCGAGCCCGCCACCGGGTGGTGACGTGGATGAACGCCTCGGTGGCTTCGGCGCGTACCGCCGGGTCGGCCGGCAGGTGGTCGGGGTGCAGGGCCGCGACCAGCTCGCGGTAACGCCGGGCCGGCTGGTCCGCGCCGAACAGGTCGGCGTCGGTGCGGGCCGCCGCGACCAGGCCGATGGCCTCCGCCGTCCTCATCGCACCGTCTCCTCACGGGCCGGGCGCAGCAGCGCCGGGTGCAGCAGGCGGGCGTCGCCGGCCCGGTAGAGCCGGGCGCGCGGGCCGCCCCGACTGCCGCCGCGCTCGGTGCTGGCGCCGGTGCTCTCCACGAAGCCCGGCACGGACAGCACCTTGCGGTGGAAGTTGCCGGCGTGCAGGGGGTGACCCCAGACCGTCTCGTAGACGGCGCGCAGCTCGCCGATGGTGAACTCGGTGGGGAGGAAGCGGGTGGCGAGCGGGGTGTACTCCAGCTTGGACCGGGCCCGCTCCAGCGCGTCGTCGATGATCCGGCCGTGGTCGAAGGCGAGCTGGCGGCTGCTCAGCGCGGTCACCGGCAGCCAGATCGCGGCGTCGGCGTCGGTGCCGGGGGCCGGGTCGGGCAGGTCGGGGGCGAACGCGAGGTGGGCGATCGAGACGATGCGCATCCGCGGGTCACGGTCGGGATCGCCGTAGCTGCCCAACTGCTCCAGGTGTACGCGGCGCAGCCCGTCGCCACCGAGCCCGGTCTCCTCGGCCAGCTCGCGTCGGGCGCCGGTGGTCAGGTCCTCGTCGGGGTGGACGAAGCCGCCGGGCAGCGCCCAGTGGCCCTCGAAGGGTGCCTGACCGCGTCGGATCAGCAGCAGGTGCAGCGCGTCGTCGCGGATGGTGAATGCGACCACGTCGACGGTCACCGCGACCGCCGGATAGGCCCGGGGGTCGTACGCGTCCAGGAACTCCTGCTCGTCCACGGCATCTCTCTCACTGTGAGAACATCTCTATGTGAGAACAACCTAGCGCATGGGAACGCCCCTGCCAAGCCCGAACTGCTCAGCAGGGGCGGGTCAGCGCATCAGACCGCCGGGTGCGGTCGCACGGAGCCCGCCGGGTGCGGTCGCACGGAGCCCGCCAGGTGCGGTCGGCCGCGCGAGTCGTGCAGGGCGAACCCGCCGTCCGGCAGCAGGGCGAAGTTCACAGTGCTCGGCAGTGGCACCGGCAGCTTGAAGGCGACCTCGACGGCGTAGGAGTCCGGCAGTCGGTTCTCCAACGCGGCCAGGCAGCGCGCCTTGCTCCACATGCCGTGCGCGATCGGTCGGTGGAAGCCGAACAGCCGCGCACCGAGCCGGGAGGTGTGGATCGGGTTGTGGTCGCCGGACACCCGCGCGTACTCCGTGCCGACGCGCGGCTCCACCCGCCAGCGGGCCGTGCCGACCGGCGCGTCGGGCCGTCCACCCCGGTCGCCGCCGCCGGGCTTGCGTTCCCGACCCAGGTACGTCGAGACACCCTCCCAGACCTTCTCGCCGTCGATCGAGCCGACCAGCACCACGTCCACCTGCCGCCCCCGGTCGTGCGGGCGCAGGTTCTCGGCGTACGCGATGAAGTCGAGCTTCTCGTCGGCGGTGGTCGGGCGGTGCACGGTGATCCGGTTGCCGACGTGCACCAGGCCGGTGAGCGGGAGCGGGAACGCCGGCAGGGTCATCACCCGCAGGCTCAGCGGGAAGCCCAGGACGTGCGGGAAGGTCCCCGGCAGCCGATCGCTGAGCCGGAACCCGCAGACCCGGTCGTAGTCGGCCAAGCGTGCCCGGTCGACGGTCACTCCGCTGACGGCCAGCTCGACCGTCGGCAGGCCGCTCCCGCGCCGCCCGCCGCGGGGGCCCGGTAGCGCGCCGAGCAACGCCCGTCGGTTCAACGCCCCGACGGCCGGCATCCGGGGCAGGTCGATCCGGGTGCGGCTGCCCGACGTGGGTTCGAGAGCCGCAGCCAGGGTCTCCGCGGTCAGCGCCTCGGTCGGGCCGTCGATCAGCTCGTGCAGGGACAGGTCGTCGTCCGGCTCTCGCCTGCCCCGCATCACGCCCCCAGCAGGCTCTGGCCGCACACCCGGACCACGTTTCCGCTGACCGCGCCGCTCGCCGGCCAGGCCAACCAGCCGATCGTCTCGGCCACGTCCACCGGCAGCCCGCCCTGGGCCAGGCTGTTCATCCGCCGGCCCGCCTCGCGGACCACCAGCGGGATACGCGCGGTCAGCCGGGTCTCGATGAAGCCGGGGGCCACCGCGTTGACGCTGATGCCCCGCTCCCGCAGGGTCGGGGCGAGCGAGTCGACCAGCCCGATCACGCCGGCCTTGCTGGTGGCGTAGTTGGTCTGACCCCGGTTGCCGGCGATCCCGGCGATCGAGGAGACCGACACAATTCGCCCGCCGGTCGGGATCAGCCCGCGCTCCAGCAGCACGTCGTTGATCCGTTCCTGGCTGGACAGGTTGACGTCGAGGACCTGGTCCCACCGGTCGGCGTCCATCCGGCCGAGCGTCTTGTCCCGGGTGATGCCGGCGTTGTGCACCACCACGTCGACCCGGCCGTGCCGGCTGGCCAGGTGGTCGGCGAGCCGGGTCGGCGCGTCCGGTGCGGTCAGGTCGAGCTGTACGGCGGTGCCGCCGATGTCGTTCGCCACCGCCGCGAGCGCGTCCCCGGCGGCGGGGATGTCCAGAGCGACCACCTGTGCGCCGTCGCGGGCGAGCACCTTCGCCAGCGCCGCACCGATCCCCCGGGCGGCACCGGTGACCAGCACCACCTGCCCGTCCAGTGGGCGGTCCCAGTCGGCCGGGACGCTCGCCTCGCCGGCCCCGACGCGGATCACCTGACCCGAGACGTACGCGGACCGCCCGGAGAGCAGGAACCGGAGAGTCGATTCGAGGCTGGTGAGAACGCCGTCCCCGGCGGCCCGGGTCACGTGGACGAGCTGGGCGGTGGTGCCCCGACCGAACTCCTTGCCGATGCTGCGGACCAGCCCTTCCAGGGCGCGCTGGGCGGTCGCCTCGCGGGGCGTCGGGCACTCGTCCGGCGGGGTGCCCAGCAGGATCACCCGGCCGCTGGGCAGCACGGCCCGGGCGTGCGGGTGGAAGAAGTCGTAGAGCTGGCGGAGCTGGGTGGAGTCGGTGATGCCGCTGGCGTCGTACACCAGGGCGCCGAAGCGGTCCTGGGGTCCGGCGTCGGTGGCGTCGCGCAGCTCGACCCCGGCGGCCGTCAGGATCGTGCCGACCGGCTCGGCGAGTCGCCCACCGGTGGCCGTGCCGAGCAGAGCCGGCCCGGGCAGCAACGGGTCGCCGAGGTGGTGCCGGCGCAGTCGAGGCGGATCGGGAAGTCCGAGGCGCTTGACCACCGCGCGGCCGGCGGCCGATTGGACGAAGCTCGCGTACCTGTCGGTCATGGGCGTAGCCTACTGGCGAGTAGGGTTCGAGCAACACTTTCGCGAGGAGGCGGATCGTGCAGAGCATCCGGAGGGTCGCGGTCATCGGGGGCAACCGCATCCCCTTCGCCCGTTCCAACTCCCGCTACGCGGACGCGTCCAACGCCGACCTGCTCGGCGCGGCGCTGGACGGCCTGATCGCCCGGTACGGGCTGGCCGGGCAGCGGGTCGGTGAGGTGGTGGCCGGGGCGGTGCTCAAGCACTCGCGCGACTTCAACCTCGCCCGCGAGGTGGTCCTCGGGTCCCGGCTCGACCCGCACACCCCCGCCTACGACCTCCAGCAGGCCTGCGGCACCGGCCTGGAAGCGGCGATCCTGGTCGCCAACAAGATCGCCCTCGGGCAACTCGACGTCGGTATCGCCGGAGGTGTCGACACCACCTCCGACGCACCGCTCGCGGTCAACGAGGAGATGCGCCGCACCCTGCTCAAGCTCAACAGCGCCCGCACCCTCGGCGAGCGGTTGAAGATCGCCGCGAAGCTGCGTCCGCTCCAGCCGTTCAAGCCCGACCTCCCGCGCAACGCCGAGCCGCGTACCGGCCTGTCCATGGGTGACCACGCCGCCCGCACCGCGCTGCGCTGGCAGATCGACAGGCGATCCCAGGACGAGCTGGCACTGCGGTCGCACCAGCGCCTCGCCGCCGCGTACGACAGGGGCTTCTTCGACGACCTGATGACGCCCTACCTCGGGCTGACCCGCGACCAGAACCTGCGCCCGGACACCAGCGTGGAGAAGCTCGGCTCGCTCAAGCCCGTCTTCGGCACCCGTGGCCCGGACGCCGAGCAGGCCACCATGACCGCCGGCAACTCGTCACCGCTCACCGACGGCGCGTCCACGGTGCTGCTGGCCAGCGAGGAGTGGGCCGCCGCGCACAACCTGCCCGTGCTGGCCTGGTTCAGCTGGTCGGAGACGGCGGCGGTGGACTTCGTGCACGGCGACGAAGGGCTGCTGATGGCCCCCGCGTACGCGGTGCCCCGGATGCTCGCCCGGGCCGGGCTGACGTTGCAGGATTTCGACTACTACGAGATCCACGAGGCGTTCGCCTCGCAGGTGCTGGCCACCCTGGCCGCCTGGGAGTCGCCGGAGTTCTGCAAGGACCGGCTCGGCCTGGACGCGCCGCTCGGCGCGATCGACACCGACCGGCTCAACGTGAACGGCTCGTCGCTGGCCGCCGGGCACCCGTTCGCCGCCACCGGCGGGCGGATCGTGGCGACCCTGGCCAAGCTGCTGGCCGAGAAGGGCAGCGGACGCGGGCTGATCTCCATCTGCGCGGCCGGCGGCCAGGGCGTGACGGCGATCCTGGAGCGCTGAGCCTGGCGAGACCGCCTCCTCGCGAGGAGGCGGTCTCGCGAGATCGCCGATGTGGGGGTATCCGGACGCCCGGGACACCCCCACATCGCCGAACTCGTGTCGATCACCCTGACGACCTGGCCCACTCACGGCGCCTACCAGCGGGTGCGGGACAATGAGGTACGTGACGACGATCCCGAACGTGCTCGCCAACCGGTACGCCTCGCCCGAACTGGTCGCCCTCTGGTCTCCGGAGGAGAAGGTCCGGATGGAGCGGCGGCTCTGGCTCGCCGTGCTCCGCGCCCAGCGTGACCTGGGTGTCGCGGTGCCGGACGGCGTGGTCGAGGCGTACGAGCGGGTGCTCGACCAGGTCGACCTCGCCTCGATCGCGGAGCGGGAGCGGGTCACCCGGCACGACGTGAAGGCCCGGATCGAGGAGTTCAGCGCGCTCGCCGGGCACGAGCACGTGCACAAGGGCATGACCTCCCGGGATCTGACCGAGAACGTCGAGCAGCTCCAGGTGCGTGCCTCGCTGGAGCTGATCCGGGACCGCGTGGTGGCCACCCTGGCCCGCCTCGCCTTCCTGGCGTACGAGCACTCCGAGCTGGTCATGACCGGCCGCTCGCACAACGTGGCGGCGCAGGCCACCACGCTGGGCAAGCGCTTCGCGTCGGCGGCCGAGGAGCTGCTGATCGCGTACGAGCGGCTGGAGGAGCTGATCGCCCGGTACCCGTTGCGGGGGATCAAGGGCCCGGTCGGCACGGCCGCCGACCAGTTGGACCTCTTCGACGGGGACGCCGACAAGGTGGCTGAGCTGGAGCGGCGGGTCGCTGAGCACCTGGGCTTCTCCCGGGTGCTGGACAGCGTCGGGCAGGTGTACCCGCGCTCGCTCGACTTCGACGTGCTGGCCGCGCTGGCGCAGACCGCCGCGGCGCCGTCGTCGTTGGCCACCACGATCCGGTTGATGGTCGGCCAGGAGTTGGCGACCGAGGGCTTCAAGCCGGGTCAGGTCGGCTCCAGCGCGATGCCGCACAAGATGAACACGCGCTCGTCGGAGCGGGTGAACGGCTTCGCCGTGATCATCCGGGGTTACCTGTCGATGGTCGGCGAGCTGGCCGGCGACCAGTGGAACGAGGGGGACGTGTCCTGCTCGGTGGTCCGTCGGGTCGCCCTGCCGGACGCGTTCTTCGCCGCCGACGGGCTGTTCCAGACGTTCCTCACCGTGCTCGACGAGTTCGGCGCGTACCCGGCGGTGATCAACCGGGAGTTGGAGCGGTTCCTGCCGTTCCTGGCCACCACCAAGATCCTCGTGGCGGCGGTCCGGCGCGGCGTGGGCCGGGAGGTCGCCCACGAGGTGATCAAGGAGCACGCGGTCGCGGTGGCGCTGGCGATGCGCGAGAAGGGCTCCCCGGAGAACGACCTGTTCGACAGGTTGGCGGCGGACGGTCGGCTCGGCCTGTCCCGCGCCGACATCGACACCCTGGTCGCCGACCGCAGCGCCTTCGTGGGCGCCGCCCAGTCCCAGGTGGCAGCGGTAACCAAGCGCATCACCAAGGTGGTGGAGACCCACCCCGAAGCCGCCACCTACAGCCCACCCCCCATCCTCTAACCCCGCCCCCACCCTGTTGATCAAGAGGTTTGCGTCACGTTCGATCTCCCTGGTGACCGAAACCTCTTGATCAACAGGGTGGGGCGGGGCCGGGTGGGGTGGGGGCTTACTCGCCCGTGGGGGTTTCTGCTGCTGTTCTCAGGGTGGGGGCGCTGGCCGGTTCGGCGATGCCGCCGAGGGACTCGGCGAAGGCCGGGTCGGTGGCGGTCTCCGCGGCGACCGCCGGCTGGTCGGCCGGCATGACCTCGGGTATGACGGGTACGGCGATCACCGCCGTGCCGTACGCGCAGATCTCCATCCACATCTCACCGCAGTCCCGGCTGTCGAACCGCATGCCGATCACGGCGTTCGCGCCGAGGCGCAGGGCCTCCTCGCCGAGTCGGGACACCGAGTCGGTGCGCCACCGGGTCAGGTTGTCCGGGGCCATCGGGTCGTACGCGCCACCGCGCAGGTTCTTGACCCCCTCGCGGTACGGGTTGCGCGTCCTGGCCATCGATGACACCACCTCACCGAGAATCTGGCGGATCTCGTAGCCGGGCAGTTGCTCCGTCGTCACGACCAGCACGTTTCCGATGCTGTCAGCAGGGGCCCGACCCGATCGGGCGCATTGTTCACCTGATCGGATGCTGCAAAACGGCGCGGCGCGGACGGCCGGCACGCGGCCGACCATCCGCGACGCTCCGGGTGGTAACCGTCAGACACCGGCCACCGAGGTGATCCAGGCCCGGTTGTACGCGACACTGCCGTAGTTCTGGATGCTGTAGCCGTCGGCCGTGGAGGCGACGCCGACCTGCTGGCCGTTGTAGAACTGCGGGCCGCCCGAGTCGCCCCGCCAGGCGTTGCCGCTGATCTCGGTGCTGCGGATCGCCTGCCCGCCGTACGCGTCGGTGACGCTGTTGCTGGTCACCCGTACGGTGGCGGTCTTCAGCTGGGTCGACGCCGAGCAGCCGCTGTAACAGGTCATGCCCCACCCGTAGATCGAGTTCGTCGAGTTGATCGGCGGGTTGCTGTTGGCCAGGGTCACCGTCGAGGTGGTGACGGCGCTGGAGAGCCGCATGAGCGCCAGGTCACTGCGGGTGTAGGTGGCGCTGACCGTACGGGTGACCCCGCCGGAGGTGCGGTTCACGCTGCCGATCCGAACGGACATGGCGCCGTTGATGCAGTGCCGGGCGGTGAGCACCCACTGCGAGGCGATGACGCTGCCGGAGCAGGTGAACGAGCCGTTGCTGAGCACCGCGGCGGCCCAGGGCGCCGACGAGACGGTGGTGCCACCGATGATGGGTTGCGGGCCGGGCGGGGCGGCGGACGCGCCGGAGGCGGCACCGAGGGCGCCGACCAACGCGATGCTGACGGCGGCGAGCAGGGGGCGGATGCGCATCGGGTGGACTCCTTGGACGGGGCGGACCCGGGGTCGCCGGGTGCGGATGGGTGCCGGTGGGAGGTCCCCGCCGACACCGAAATCGACTTACGTCGATGTACAGTAGGGCCCGGACCGATCGTTATCAAGGATGTGATCGAGGTTACTCAATGTAACGATTCGGCCTCCCGTCACGCCGTATATGCCCTGCTGAGGCCACCTGCCCCGCCTGTCGGGCCGCCGTGAGCGCGGGCAATGTCGATCACTGCTTGAACTCCACCCGGCCGGTGCGTCCGCGGCCGTATCTGCCAGGTACGCTGGCTGCGCTCGCCCCATGTGGGTCGGCACCCAACTGCGTACACAGTCAGGAGTGCCCAGTGCCTCGCGTCGTCGTCGACGTCATGCTCAAGCCCGAGATCCTCGATCCGCAGGGCCAGGCCGTCGCAAACGCGCTGCCCCGGCTCGGCGTCGGTGATGTCGCCTCGGTCCGGATCGGCAGGCGCATCGAGATCGAGTTCACCGGTGAACCGGACCTGGACCGCGCTCGGGAGATTGCCGACAAGTTGCTCGCCAACCCGGTCATCGAGGACTTCACCGTCCGCCTGGTCGAGGCCGACGAGACCGCGGACGCCCGCTCGTGACCGCCCGGGTCGGCGTGGTCACCTTCCCCGGCTCGCTCGACGACGGGGACGCGGCCCGGGCCGTCCGGATCGCCGGCGCGGAGCCGGTCCGGCTCTGGCACGGCGACGCGGACCTGCACGGGGTGGACGCTGTCGTGCTGCCCGGCGGCTTCTCCTACGGTGACTACCTGCGCTGCGGCGCCATCGCCAGGTTCGCCCCGGTGATGGAGACGATCGTGGACGCCGCCCAGGGTGGTCTGCCCGTGCTCGGCATCTGCAACGGCTTCCAGATCCTCTGCGAGGCGCACCTGCTGCCCGGCGCGCTCACGCGCAACCAGCACCTGCACTTCCGCAACCGGGACCAGGTCCTGCGCGTCGAGTCCGCCACCACGGCGTGGACCAACGCGTTCCAGCCCGGCCAGGAGGTGCTCGTCCCGGTCAAGAACGGTGAGGGCTGCTACGTCGCGGACACCGCGACCCTGGACCAGCTCGAGGCCGAGGGCCGGGTGGTCGCCCGCTACGTCGGCGGCAACCCGAACGGTTCTCTGCGGGACATCGCCGCGATCACCAACGCCGCCGGCAACGTGGTCGGCATCATGCCGCACCCCGAGCACGCGGTGGAGGCGCTGACCGGCCCTTCGCTGGACGGCCTCGGCTTCTTCACGTCGGTCCTCAAGCACCTGGTCGGGGCGCCCGCGTGAGTGCGTGGAGCGCCGCGGTGACCAGCGTCACGATCATCGGTCTGCTCAACCGCCGTTCCGGCGGGCACGAGCGCAGCGAGGAGAGGTCATGACCACCCATCCGGACCCGGTACGGGACACCCCGGAGGCGTACTCCGCCCCGGCGCAACCGGCCGAGCCGAGCCCGGCGCAGGCCGTCGCCCCGGCGGTCGTCGCCCCCGCCCAGCCGGCCGCCGCCGTCTGGACCGAGAGCGTGGACACCGTGCCGCGCGCCGGTGGCACCCCGGGCGAGCTCCAGCCCTACACCGAGCTGGGCCTGCGTGACGACGAGTACGACCGGATCCGGCAGATCCTCGACCGCCGGCCCACGCAGTCCGAGCTCGCCATGTACTCGATCATGTGGAGCGAGCACTGCTCGTACAAGTCGAGCAAGGTGCACCTGCGTCAGTTCGGTGAGAAGGCCCCGCAGAGCGACCGGCTGCTCGCCGGCATCGGCGAGAACGCCGGTGTCGTGCAGATCTCCGACGAGCTGGCGGTGACCTTCAAGGTCGAGTCGCACAACCACCCGAGCTTCGTCGAGCCGTACCAGGGCGCGGCGACCGGCGTCGGCGGCATCGTCCGGGACATCCTCGCCATGGGCGCCCGCCCGGTCGCGGTGATGGACCCGCTGCGTTTCGGTGCCGCGGACCACCCGGACACCGCCCGGGTCCTCACCGGCGTGGTCGCCGGCGTCGGCGGCTACGGCAACTGCCTCGGCCTGCCCAACATCGGTGGCGAGTTGGTCTTCGACCCCTCCTACCAGGGCAACCCGCTGCTCAACGCCCTCTGCCTGGGCGTGCTGCCGGTCGACCGGTTGCAGAACAAGGCCGCCGCCGGCCCGGGCAACGTTGTCGTGCTGATGGGCGCCAAGACCGGGCGCGACGGCATCGGCGGCGTGTCGGTGCTGGCCAGCGCCACCTTCGACGAGGGCAGCGAGGCGCGCCGCCCGGCCGTGCAGGTCGGCGACCCGTTCACCGAGAAGCTGCTGATCGAGGCGTGCCTCGAGCTGTACGACGGCCAACTGGTCGTCGGCATCCAGGACCTCGGCGGCGCCGGCCTGACCTGCGCCCTCACCGAGACCGCCGCCGCGGCCGGCACCGGCATGCGGGTCCGGCTGGAGCGGGTGCCGCTGCGCGAGCCCTCGATGGAGCCGCACGAGATCCTGGCCAGCGAGTCGCAGGAGCGGATGCTGCTGGTCGTCGAGCCGGACAAGCTGGAGGCGGTGCTCAAGACCGCCGAGAAGTGGGGCGTGCTCGCCACCGCGATCGGTGAGGTCACCGCACCGGAGCCGGACGGACGTCCGGGTCGGCTGCTGATCACCTGGCAGGACCACCTGGTCGTCGACGTACCGCCGGGTTCGCTCGTCGACGACGGCCCGGTCTACGCCCGGCCGATGCGGGAGCCGGCCGACCTGATCCTGCTCCAGGCCGACCGGGCCGAGACCCTGCCCCGGCCGTCCGACCCGGAGGCGCTGCGGGAGACCGTGCTGCGCATGATCGCGTCGCCGAACCTGGCCGACAAGACCTGGGTCACCGAGCAGTACGACCGCTACGTGCTGGGCAACACAGTGCTCGCCCAGCCGGAGGACGGCGGCGTGATCCGGATCGACGAGCGCACCGGGTTGGGTGTGGCGCTGTCGGTGGACGGCAACGGCCGGTACGCCCGACTGGACCCGTACAACGGCACCAAGCTGGCCCTGGCCGAGGCGTACCGGAACGTGGCGGTGACCGGCGCGAAGCCGATCGCCGTGACCAACTGCCTCAACTTCGGCTCCCCCGAGGACCCGGGTGTGATGTGGCAGTTCGCCGAGGCCGTGCGCGGCCTCGCGGACGGCTGCCTGGAGCTGGGCATCCCGGTGACCGGCGGCAACGTCAGCTTCTACAACCAGACCGGCGCGGCGCCCATCCACCCGACCCCGGTGGTCGGTGTGCTGGGTGTGCTGGACAACGTCGCCGACCGGGTGCCGATGGGCTTCGTGCCGCGCGCCGGTGGCGACCACGACCAGCTCTACCTGCTCGGTGAGACGAACGTGGAGCTGTCCGGCTCGGAGTGGGCCTGGGTGACGCACGAGCACCTCGGTGGCATTCCGCCGCAGGTCGACCTGCTCCGCGAGAAGGCACTCGCCGACCTGCTGGCCGAGGCGGCCCGGGTCGGGCACCTCAGCTCGGCACACGACCTCTCCGACGGTGGTCTCGCTCAGAGCCTGGTCGAGTCCTGCCTTCGCCGTGGCGTCGGTGCCCGGATCGCGGTGCCGGAGCAGTTCGCCGAGGGTTCGATGCCGTTCGTCTACCTGTTCAGCGAGACCGCCACGCGGGCGCTGGTGTCGGTGCCGCGTGGCCACGACAAGGCGTTCGCGGCGCTCTGCGCCGAGCGGGGCGTGCCGTTCGAGCTGATCGGTGTCACCGACCCGTCCAGCGGCGCGCTCGAGGTGCACGGGCAGTTCCGGATCGGCCTGGACGAGCTGCGCGCCGCGCACACCGAGACGTTGCCGCGCCTCTTCGGGGGCTCGGCCGCTGTTGAGGTGCCCGCGCCGGCCGCCGGTGTGGCGGGTGCGGTCGAGGGCGTACCGCTGCCGGTCACCTCGGACGCGGAGGCCGCACCGGTGGATCCGGCCGAGGTGGTCTCCGAGCCCATCGCTTCGTCCGGCCCCTCCCCGGAGACCGGCGCTGTCGAACCGGTCGGGTCGGAGTCCTCCGACGGGCCCACCGACTCGGAGACCGGTGCCACCGAGTCGTCGCCTGACGAGCGCTGAAGCGTTGACGGCCGCCGTCTACGGCCAACCCGGTTCGGGCGCCAGGTTCGACTGGGGCCTGACCGGTGCGGCCGAACTCGGGCGGGTCTGTGCGGCGCTGGTGGTGGTGGACGTCCTGTCGTTCACCACCTCGGTGGAGGTCGCGGTCGCCCGTGGCATGCGGGTACACCCGTTCCCCTGGGGTGAGCAGGCCGCCGAGTACGCACTACGCGTCGGCGCGGTCGCCGCAGTGGGTCGACGGCAGGTGACAGCGGCACATCCGTGGTCGCTCTCGCCGGCCGCGCTGGGCGCCGCGCCGGTGGTGGCCGACCTGGTCCTCCCCTCGCCGAACGGCTCGGCCATCAGCGCCGCCGCCAGTGCCACCGGCCTACCGGTGGTCGCGGCGTGCCTGCGCAACGCCGGCGCCGTCGGGCGTTGGCTGCGCCGCCAGGGGTACGGCACCCTGGACGCCCCGATCGGTGTGATCGCTGCCGGGGAGCACTGGCCGGACGGGTCGTTGCGTCCGTCGGTGGAGGATCAACTCGGTGCCGCCTCGGTGCTGGACGCCCTCTCCGGCGTGCCGGGCGGGCTGTCCGTGGAGGCGGCCATGGCGCTCGCCGCGCTGGCGAGCACTCCGGACGTGTCCGCCGCCGTTCGGGGCAGCGTCTCCGGGCGCGAGCTGACCGAAGGCGGCTTCGCCGCCGACGTGGACGTCGCCGTTCGGATCGGCGTGTCGGACGTCGTGCCGGTGCTCCGCCAGGGCGTCTTCTCCCCCGCCTGACCGACGGCGGCCTGCCCGACGCACCCCGGGGTCCGCCCCGCCCGCCTCCACTTTCGTGAAGTCGGGGTGTCCAGGTCCGTCGGATGCCCCGACATCCGGGAAGGCGAGTGGATCTCGCCAAAGACGAAACGGCCACCCGGAGATCCGGGTGGCCGTTCGCGTGCTGTCGTTGCTCAGTCGTCCAGCCAGTCGAGGCGTCGACCGCCCCGCTCGGTCGGCGGCGGGGTGTCCGGCCGGCCGCGGCCAGCCGATTGTTGACCGTAGCCGCCCTGGTCGTAGCCCCGGTCGTCGTAGCCGCCGCGCTGCTGCGGAGGCTCCTGCCCGTAGCCGCCGCCCTGGTCGTAGCCACCGGCCGGTTGGCCGTAGCCGCCCTGCTGCGGGGGTTCCTGGCCGTAGCTGCCCTGGTCGTAGCCCCGGTCGTCGTAACCGCCGCGCTGCTGCGGAGGCTCCTGCCCGTAACCGCCGCCCTGCTGCGAGGGCTCCTGCCCGTAGCCGCCCTGGTCGTAGCCACCGGCGGGCTGTCCGTAGCCACCCTGGTCGTAGCCACCGGCTGCCGGTCCGCCGTATCCGGCGGTCGGCTCGGTGGCCCGTCCGCCGTACGGGGCCGAATCCGGCTGACCGTAGCCCTGCCCCTGCTCAGGCTGGTAGACGCCCGTCGCGTAGGGGTCTGCCGGTGCCGGGTACTGGGTGTTGTCGCCCGTGTAACGGCCGGTCGGCTCGTCGTAGCGCTCCCCGTAGGCCCCTCCACCGGCGGGAGCCGGCGGGTAGCCGGCCGCCCCGGCCTGGGCGGTGTAGTCCCGGCTGCCGTAGCCGCCACCGGAGGCGGGGTCGTTGCCGTAGCTGCCACCGGAGGTCGGCGCACCACCGTAGCCGGCCCCGGAACCAGGCGCGGCGCCGTAGCCGTCACCGGCCGCGCCAGCGCCGTAGCCGCCACCCGACGCGGGGGCGTTGCCGTAGCCGCCGGCGCCGTAGCCACCGGAGGCGGGCTCGTCGCCGTAACCGGCGCCGCCCCAGCCCTGCTGGCCCGCGCCGCCGTACGCCTGCGCCGGCGCACCGTACGGGTCCGGCGGGACGTCGTCGACGACCGGGCGGTGCATCATCGTGGGTGCCTCGCTCAGCGCTGCGCCGCCGACCATTGTCGGATCCGCACCGCCACCGGGTCGGCCACCGACCACCCGGGTCTGGTCGTCGGCACCGCGGAAACCGCCCCGCGCGGGCGGGACCGGGCCGCCGCTGCCAGCCGGCACCGCGTCGTCGTCGTCACCGCCGTTCTCCTTGCGCTTCATCCAGAGCAGCACGATGGTGCCGACGCCGGCCGCCACCAGGAGACCGCCGAGCAGGATGATCAGGTACGAACCCGCGCCGCCACCGCTGTCCTCGTTGTTCGAGGCGTTCGCCGGGGCGCCGGGGCTGGCTTCCTCGGTGGGCTCCTCCTCGGTCCCCTCCTCGGCCACTTCCTCGGTGGGAGTCGCGTCCGCGCTGGCCGACGGGGTGGGGCTGGGCGTCACCTCGGTCTTGATCGCGAGGCTGATCCGTTGCCCGGTGAGGGACTGCCCGGCGGCGGCGTTGACGGTCTTGCGGGCCACCACGTTGTCGAAGCTGGCACCCAGATCGAGTCGACCCGGCGCGATCGGGTTGCCCGTGGTGCCGGTGAAGCGGAAGTTGCCGCTGCCGTCGCTGGTGGTGTCGAAGCGCTTGCCGGCGCTGTCCAGCAGCATGACCACCGCGTTGGGCACGGCCTTGCCGTCGGCCTGCGCGACCACCTTGCCGGAGACCGACTGCACGGTCTGCGCCTGCGGCGGCGCGGCCTTGCCCTTGACGGTCAGCGCGAAGGTCGCGGTGTTCGGGCCGGAATCGGCCTCGACGGCCACGGTGACGGTGGCGTTCCCGTTGCCGGCGTTGTCGTTGGCCGCGATGCGGACGAGTTGCGACTTGGGCTGGTTACCCAGACCCTGGAACTGGATCTCGCCACAACCGCTGGCGCAGCTGGTCCCCGACGGAAGGCCGGAGAGGCTGATTTTCGCCGAGCGGTCGCCGTCACCGGGTGTGACGCGCACGGTGACTGTGGCGTCGCTGCCGGCGTTGACGGTCACCGAGTTCGGGGAGACCTCGACGCTTGCGGCGAGGGCTGGTGTGGCGGGGACGGCGAGCAGAGCGCCGGCAACCAGCGCTACGACCACACCGGCCCGCTGCTTCCAGGCACGTCGGTGTGTTGACACGTCCACCGCCTTCCGGGCTGACTTCCCTCTGACCGGCGGGGCGCCGGGCCGGGGATCATCACGGTTCGAATACGCCGTCGGCAACTATGCCTTGTCCGACTGGATCGGCGCGACCCAGGGCCAGCGTCGGGTAGTTGGCCTGCGGGTCGTATCGTCCCGTCGTGTCCTCTCCGCACAGTAAGTCCGCTGCCGTAACTGCCGCATTGTCGGCGCTCGACGAGGGGTGTACGCCCGAACGGACAGTCTTCCGAGAGGCGGTCCGGTCGTTGTTGGCCGTCCTCGCGGAGCGCGCCCCCGGCCGATCGGTGGAGGTGCGCGTCCCACCATACGGGGCGATCCAGTGCGTACCCGGACCTCGACACACCAGGGGAAACCCGCCGAACGTGGTCGAGATGGCGCCGGACACCTGGCTGCGCTTGGCGACCGGGAGGATCGGTTGGGCGGAGGCGGTGACCGAGGGTCGCGTCCAGATGAGCGGTGTCCGGGCGGACCTCTCGGGGTGTCTGCCCCTCGAATTGTCATGACGTCCCATGTGGCGTTACTCTCCGCACGGAATTCGTGACTTTCTGTGCTGACAGCGATTCGCGTACACTGTCAGGCGACGACAGTGGTCCCGGCAGAGAAGTGTGGATCCGCCCGTGATCCCGCCCGGCCGGTCCAGACCAGCATGAGGGAGCGGTAGGTGCCCCGAGGCGACGGCCGGCTGAGCCACGACCTTGACCCCCAACGACCTGGCCCCCAGGATGCCTGTGGCGTCTTCGGCGTCTGGGCCCCCGGCGAAGAGGTTGCCAATCTGACCTACTTCGGCCTCTACGCCCTGCAGCACCGGGGTCAGGAGGCGGCGGGCATCGCGGTGAGCGATGGCTCCGGCGTGGTGGTCTACAAGGACCTCGGCCTGGTGGCCCAGGTCTTCGACGAGCCCACCCTGGCGAGCCTGCGCGGCCACCTGGCGATCGGGCACGCCCGCTACTCCACCACCGGCGCGTCGAACTGGGAGAACGCCCAGCCGACGATCCGTTCCACCACCTCGGGCACGACCATCGCGTTGGCCCACAACGGCAACCTGGTCAACACGGCCGAGCTGGAGAAGGAGGTCGCCGAGCGCGGCCTCGTCGCGGACGGCTCGACCAACGACACCTCCCTGGTGACGATGCTGCTGGCCGGTCGACCGGACCTCTCGGTCGAGGCGGCGGCGCTGGAGGTGCTGCCGCAGCTGCGTGGCGCGTTCAGTTTCGTCTTCATGGACGAGACGACCCTCTACGCGGCCCGCGATTCGCACGGTGTCCGCCCGCTCGTGCTCGGCCGCCTGGAGCGTGGCTGGGTGGTGGCCAGCGAGACCGCCGCACTGGACATCGTCGGTGCCAGCGTGGTGCGCGAGGTCGAGCCGGGTGAGTTGATCGCGATCGACGAGAACGGCCTGCGCTCCACCCGGTTCGCCGCGCCGGAGCCGAAGGGCTGCCTCTTCGAGTACGTCTACATCGCCCGCCCGGACGCCACGATCGCCGGGCGCAACGTCCACGCGACGCGGGTGCAGATCGGTCGGCAGCTGGCCAAGGAGCACCCGGTCGAGGCGGACCTCGTCATCGGCGTGCCGGAGTCCGGCATTCCGGCCGCGATCGGCTACGCGGAGGCGTCCGGCATCACCTACGGCGCCGGCCTGATGAAGAACCCGTACGTCGGCCGTACCTTCATCCAGCCCTCGCAGACCCTGCGTCAGCTCGGCATCCGGCTCAAGCTCAACCCGCTGCGGGAGAACGTCCGGGGCAAGCGCCTGGTGGTCGTGGACGACTCGATCGTTCGCGGCAACACCCAGCGCGCCATCGTGCGGATGCTGCGCGAGGCGGGGGCGCTGGAGGTGCACGTCCGGATCTCCTCCCCGCCGGTCAGCTGGCCGTGCTTCTACGGCATCGACTTCGCCACCCGGGCAGAGCTGCTGGCCAACGGGTTGGACAACGACGGCATCCGGCGCTCCATCGGCGCCGACACGCTGGGCTACGTTTCGCTTCCCGGCCTGATCGCCGCGACCGAGCAGCCGAAGACCCGGTTGTGTCGGGCGTGTTTCGATGGGGAGTACCCGATCGAGTTGCCGGCCGGCAACCTGATCGGCAAGCACGTGCTCGAAGGTGTGGGCCGACGCGTCGCCAACTCGGCGCTGGAAGGCTCGCACGTGAACGGCTCGTCCGTCGCCACTCCGGGTGGCGTTACCGCAAACCGCCCGTAGCACCAACCGGCGCGGCCCGGCTACCGCCGGCGGCACCGAGAACCAAAGGGGAGAACCGTGACGCACGTGTCCGAGCGCAGCGGCGCAGGAAGCAGCCCGACCGGCGCCGGCGGCGACCGTCAGCCGTGGACGGGCGGTGCTGGCCGTCAGGCGCGTAAACGCTCGGTCTCGTACGCCGATGCCGGGGTCTCCATCGACGCGGGGGACCGCGCGGTGGAGTTGCTCAAGTCGAAGGTGCGACAGACCCGCCGGCCGGAGGTGCTGGGTGACCTCGGCGGCTTCGCCGGCCTGTTCCGGCTGGACACGAAGAAGTACAAGAACCCGATCCTGGCGTCCTCCACCGACGGGGTGGGCACCAAGCTGGTGATCGCTCAGCAGATGGACATCCACGACACGGTCGGCATCGACCTGGTGGCGATGGTCGTGGACGACCTGGTGGCGTGCGGTGCCGAGCCGCTGTTCCTGCTCGACTACATCGCCACCGGCGAGGTCGTTCCGGACAAGGTCGCCGAGATCGGGGCGGGCATCGCCGACGGCTGCCGGTACGCGGGCTGCGCGTTGCTGGGCGGGGAGACCGCCGAGCACCCGGGCGTGCTGCGCCCGGACGAGTACGACATCTCCGCGACCGGTGTCGGTGTGGTCGAGGAGGCGGACATCCTCAGCCCGGAGCGGGTCGAGGTGGGCGACGTCGTGATCGCCATGCGCTCCTCCGGCCTGCACTCCAACGGTTACTCGCTGGTCCGGCACGTGCTCCTCGGTGCGGCCCGGATGCGCCTGGACATCGTGATCGACGACTTCGGTCGGCAGCGGACCCTGGGGGAGGAGCTGCTCACCCCCACCAAGATCTACGCCAAGGACTGCCTGAAGCTGATCGCCGAGGCCGAGGTGCGGGCGCTGTCCCACATCACCGGCGGCGGCATCCCCGGCAACCTGGTCCGGGTGCTGCCCGAGCACGTCGACGCGGTGGTCAACCGGTCCACCTGGAAGCCGCAGCCGATCTTCGATCTGATCCAGACGAAGGGTCGCATCGACGACCAGGACATGGAGTCCACCTTCAACATGGGTGTCGGCATGTTCGCGATCGTGTCGGCCGAGGACGCCGACCGGGCGCTGGCCACGCTGACCGGCCGTGGTGTCGAGGCGTGGCAGGCCGGCGAAATCATCGAGGGCACCGGCAACGTGCAGATGGTCGGTCAGCACACCCGGGGATGATCACCCTCTGGTGATCGTACGGGCACCTGATCAGGGCTTCACCCGAGTGGCCAATGCCGCCTAGCCTGAAGGGCACCCCTCAGGCCAGGCGGAGGAGGGTGATGGCTGCTCGGGGACAGTCGTTCAGCGGGATGCGCGGTCTTGCCGCCGTCCCGTCGTACGTCGTCATGCAGCCGACGACCCTGTGCAACCTTGACTGCGCGTACTGCTACCTGCCTTTTCGGGCCACCGACCAGCGCATGCCGGTGGAGGTGGCCGAGGCGGTGGCGGTGGCGGTCAACCCCTGGGCGGCGGCCGGTCGGTTCTCCGTGGTGTGGCACGGCGGTGAACCGTTGGCCGCCGGTCCGGAGCACCTGGCCGACCTGATCGCGCCGTTCGGGCCCGAGGTCGAGCACCACGTGCAGACCAACGCCACCCTGATCGACGACGAGTGGTGCGACTTCTTCGCCCGGCACGAGATGCGGGTGAGCGTGAGCGTCGACGGGCCGCGGGCGCGCAACGGTGACCGGGTCAACCGGGGAGGCCAGCCGGCGTACGACCGGATCGTGCGTGGTGTCGCGGCGCTGCGCCGACGCGGTCTGCCCTTCTCCGCCCTGGCCGTGGTGTCCCGCCCGGAGCGAGGGTTGGCCACCGAGTTGTACGACTACTTCCTCGATCTCGGCTGCGACGTGTTGGGCATCAACATCGAGGAGACCGAGGGCGTCAACACCCGGGGCAACCGCCACGACGAGTCGGCGGTGACCGGGTTCTGGGCGGAGTTGGTCGCGGCCTGGCGGCGTGCGCCCCGGATCCACCTCCGTGAGGTCGAGTGGTCGATGCGCTACGCCGCGGCGGTGCTCGACGGCTCGGCTGACGGTGTGCTGCCCCGCCACCTGGACCCGATCCCGACGATCGGCCACGACGGCTCGGTGACCGTGCTGTCCCCGGAGTTGGCTGGTTTCACCCACCCCCGCTACGGCGACTTCAGCAGCGGCAACGTCCTGAGAACCCCACTGGCGGAGATCCTCGGCGCGGCGGCGGCCACGCCGTGGGTGGGGGAGTTCCTCAGCGGTGTGGAGGCGTGTCGGGTGTCCTGCCCCTACTTCGGCTTCTGCGGCGGTGGCCATGCCGCCAACCGTTACTTCGAGCTGGGGCGTTTTGACGGTACGGAGACCGAGCACTGCCGCAACAGCAAGATCCGCCTATTGGAGGGAGTGTTGGAGCATGCCCGAGAGCACCGGTGACCGGCGGCCCGAGCGCACAGCGGATGACGGCGTCAACGAGCGTGTGCGGGAGGCTGCTCCTGGCCTCGTGGCGCTGTTGCGGGAGGCAGAGGCCGCGCGACGCCAGCGTTCGGAGGTGTCAGGCGGCGACGGCGCGAGCGCGGTCTGTGCCTGGAACCACTTCGAGAACATCCCGACGTTCTACAACTGGAACAACCGCCCGCGCTGAGAGGCCGTGAACAGGGGCCTGTCGAGCGGCCGGAGTGTTCCGGTCGGGTCAGGCCCCTGGTCGTCGGCGACTGCACCTGCACGGGACGTGCGTGAGCACGCGGGGATCACCGCGTGCTCAGTTGCGTCGAGAGGTCAGCGGGTCGGACGGACCCAGGGATCCGGATCGTCGTCCGCGTGATCCTCATCATCGTCGTCGACGAACTCTTTAGAGTCGTCGTCGAAGTGGTGCTCAGACTTACCAGCACCCGCCAGTTCGCGCTGCAAGGCGGTGAGGTCGGTGTTCGGGGAGTGGTACTTCAACTCCCGGGCCACCTTCGTCTGCTTGGCCTTAGCACGGCCGCGCCCCATGGCTCGACCCCCTCGCACAGAATGCGGGGCAGCCCGAAGGCGGGCCCCGATGACGTCAGGCATCTCTCGTGGCTCTTACGGTACATGGGGATGCCACCGTTCGGCACCTCGGGTTACCGTCAGCCGGCTCTGCGCGTCGCGTCGATCCGGCCGTCACCCAGTGTACCGGGTAAGGAGCGGAACGGTTAGCGCCCGTGACACCGGACAAACCGCACCAAAATTCGATCCGGCCTCAGCTTACCCAGCCGCGCCCATACTGGTGGCCCGGAGGCGGATCCCGTCGATCCGCCTCCGGGAAGGCTCAGCGCAGGTGGATCCCGCGGAGCCGGCCGATGTCCGCCATCCGCCGCTCGGCCAGCCGGTCCGCCGCCACCGCGGGCGGCACGCCCTCGGCGTCCGCGAGACGCAGGATCTCGCGGGTGGTGTCGTAGATCCGGGTCGCCCGGAGCTTCGCCCGGTCGAAGTTGAAGCCCTCGATCTCGTCCGCGACCTGGATCACGCCACCGGCGTTGACCACGTAGTCCGGCGTGTAGAGGATGCCCCGGTCGGCCAGTAGCTTCTCGATGCCCGGGTGGGCGAGCTGGTTGTTCGCCGCGCCGGTCACCACCTTGGCGCGCAGCGCCGGGACGGTGTCGTCGTTCAGCGCGCCGCCCAGCGCGCAGGGGGCGTACACGTCGATGTCCGCCGCGACCAGCGCGCTGGCGTCGTCGACCAGGGTGACCTGCGGGTGGTTGCTGCGCACCCACTCCAGCGCCTTCGGGTTGACGTCGGTGGCGACCACCTCGGCGCCGTCCTCCAACAGGTGCCCGGTGAGGTACTTGCCGACCTTGCCCAGGCCGGCCACGCCGACCCGGCGGCCACGCAGGCTCGGGGTGCCCCAGACGTGCTCGGCGGCGGCCCGCATGCCCTGGAAGACACCCCAGGCGGTGAGGATCGACGAGTCACCCGCGCCACCGTGCTCGACGCTGCGACCGGTCACGTAACGGGTTTCCCGGGCCACGACGTCCATGTCCGCCACGTACGTGCCGACGTCGCAGGCGGTGTAGTAGCGGCCGCCCAGGGACTCCACGAAGCGCCCGTACGCGCGCAGCAGCGCCTCGCTCTTGATCTGCTCCGGGTCACCCCAGATGACGGCCTTGCCGCCACCCAGGTCCAGGCCGGCGAGCGCGTTCTTGTACGCCATCCCACGGGACAGGTCCAGCACGTCGGCGAGGGCGTCCTCCTCGCTGGCGTACGGGTAGAAGCGGGTGCCGCCGAGCGCCGGCCCCAGCGCGGTGGAGTAGATCCCGATGATCGCCTTCAGGCCGCTCTGCTTGTCCTGGCAGAACACGACCTGTTCGTGACCTGTCGATACCGGGTCGTCGGTGCTCGCGAATACGCCCATGATTGGCTCCTGGAGTGGTGTGCGCCCTTGTGGGACGCGGACCTGGTGGAACCCGGCGGGGATGCTGCCGGTGTGATCGAGCCTAGTATCGGCCGCCGTGCGGATGCTCGACGCGCCGCCGCCGTCCCACGTTGCGGCGCGCGTGGTCCGGCCGCTGACCGCGTACGGCTGCGGTTCGTGGGAGGATCGCGCCGTGCCGTCGCTCTTCGCTTCTTACCTGCGCGTGTACGAACCGTTGACCGCCTTCGACCGGGACCGGCAGAGCTACTGGCGCCGATACGTCTCGGAGGGGAGGGCCGTCGCCCCCGTCGAGGGGCCCGGCCGGCAGCGGACGGCGGTGATCGAGGCGCTGGGCGCCGGTTGGACCCGGCTGCCCGACCTGCCGGAGGAGGCGTACGTCCTGGAGACGGACGACAGCCTCCTGGTCTGCCCGTGGAACCTGCGGATCCGGGTCGCTGAGGCGGCGCTCAGCGCTCGGGACGGCGTGCCCTCGGTGCTCGCCGACGCCTTCGTGCCACCGGTGCTCGCCGGGCAGGCCAGGGCTGTCGTCGACGACTGGCGCAGCGGCGCGCGGGTGCTGGAGCACGGCGTGCCCCGGGTGCACGAGCAGATCGCCACCTGGGGCGTACCGCTGCGGTGGTTCGTGCTCTTCGACCCGGCCGAACGGGACCTGGTCACCCGGCCGGGGCGACGCGCGTTGCGCTACCGCACGGAGATCTCGAAGGCCCGCCGTCGGTCCTCCCGCGCCCTGTCGGTGTTGCGCAAGTCGGTGGGTGACGCGCCGATCACCGAGGCGGTGGAGGAGGCGGCTCGCTGGTTGGAGGAGTTCCATCCCCGCTCGGTGGTCGAGTTGGACTACGGCGGCCTGGTGGACCTTCTGTCCGACGAGACGCTCGAAGCCGACGACTCTCCCGAACTGGTCGCCGGAGGCCTGGCGGGGCTGTCGCGTGGTGAGGCCGACGAGGCGTCGGCCGCGTACGACAAGTTGGTGGCCCGCTGGCGCGCGGTGCAGTTGCTGGAGCGGTGCAACTAGGGGCAAATCGCCGTAGGAGCGCTCCCAAAGTGAGGTGCGCTCGTAGTTGACGCATCACGAACCGTGATCATGAGTCCGAATAAGGTACTTTCTGCCGTGTAAAAGTCGTAAAAATCGGGCATGGTTCATCCGTCCGTCTAGGGACCTTCATCCGTTCGGCCCATGTCGGACATCGGGGACTAGCCGGACCATGGGAGACGCGTCGGCCGGCGGGACCCCGGCCGATGTCTATACATGTGGAGGAGTGACCGATGGCATCGCGAACGCACGAACCAGAGCCGCTACTTACACCGGCCGAGGTGGCGTCGATGTTCCGTGTCGACCCGAAGACGGTGACCCGGTGGGCCAAGGCTGGCAAGCTCAGCGCCATCCGCACCCTGGGTGGCCACCGTCGCTACCGCGAGTCGGAGGTCAGGGCGCTGTTGCAGGGTCAGATCCCGCAGCAGCGACAGGGCGACTGAGTCGGCACCAGTTTTTCCGGTCAGGGGCGGTGGATCTCGATCCGCCGCCCCTTTCCACGCCCGCGTCGACTCAGCGCCGCGACTCGGCCAGCGTCACCCGGATGCCGACCGTGCCGCCCTCGCCCCGCCGAAGCCGGCTGCCCAGCAGACTGAGTCGACCGATCAGGCGGTACTTGTGCTTGAGCAGGTCACGGACCCGACCGGTGTCGCCGCTCCCGTAGATCGTCGCGTGGGCCGGCACCTCCGCCCCGTGTGGGCGGCCCCGCACGTCGCACGGAGCCACCGTCACCTCGCCGTTGTGGCGGATCCGTTTGACCTTGCCCGAGTCGGCCCGGGTCCAGACCGCCAACGCGTCACCGTCGCGTACCGACCAGACCGGCGTCGGCACCGCCCGACCGTCCTTGCGGAAGGTCGTGAGCAGGATGTACTTCTCGGCCGACAGCCGGTCCAGCATCGTCACGCCGCAAGGATACGACCGCTGTGGCAACTGAGTGGCCGGATAGCGTGAACGCCGTGACGGTGCAGCCTCAAATCGGTGACGTGGTCGGTGAGCTGCTGCGGGACACCCTCGCGGTGGCGAGCGGGGTGGGCCCCCGACCACTGGTGGGTGGACGACTGCCCCGGCCGGTCATCGAGATCATCGAACGGGACGACGGGCTGATCAACGGCGCGCCGGCCGCGCACTACCTCGACGGGCCGCAGGACTGGCAGCCGTACGACCACCGCGCGGTGGACCGGGCCCGCGGCGAGACACTGGACATCGGCACCGGCGCCGGCCGGATCGCCCTGCTGCTCCAGGAGCGCGGCGTACCCGTCACCGGCCTGGACACCTCTGGCGGCGCGCTGGCGGTGAGCCGGCGTCGCGGTGTCCGGCGGCTGGTGCACGGCACCGTCGACACGCACGTGGCCGATGGTCGGCGGTACGACACGTTCCTGCTGCTCGGCAACAACCTCGGCCTGTTCGAGGGTCGGGAGCGTGCCCCCGGGTTCCTGGCCGCGCTCGCGGCTCTGGCCCGCCCGGGCGCGCAGATCATCGCGCACGGCACCGACCCGTACGGCACCCGCGACCCGGTGCACACCGGTTACCACGAACGCAACCGCCGCCGCGGTCGGCTCGGCGGTCAGCTCCGGCTCCGGCTTCGTTACCGGGAGCTGAGCACCGAGTGGTTCGACTACCTGGTCTGTTCGGCGGACGAGTTCGCCTCGCTGGTGCACGGCACCGGCTGGCGGCTGACCGATGTGGACGACCGGGACGCGCCCTACTACCTCGCCACCCTGCGCCTCGCCGACTGACCGACGGCCTCTGCGCCTCAGCCGCGCAGAGGCCGTCGTACCGCTCAGACCTGGACGGTCGGGGGAAGCTGCTCCGGCGGCAGACCGCCGTCGCCGTCGACCACCTCGTCCGGCTGGCCGTCCTCGTCGATGTCGACCATGGTGATGTCCACCTTGCCGTCGCCGTCGGTGTCGAACTGGAACAGGTCGGCCTTGCCGTCGCCGTCGGTGTCCACCACCCACACGTCGGTCTTGCCGTCGTTGTTGGTGTCGGCGCGCAGCAGCTCGACCCGCTCGTCGCCCCGGGTCTCCACGATCTCGGTGTCGGTGACGCTCTCCGGTGCCTGGCTCATGTCGATGCGGTCCTTCCCTCGGTTGACGGGCCGTCATTACCCGATCCCGCGCTCCCCCACGCATGGGGATGATCGGCGTGCTGCATAGGGTCGCACCATGAGCGAGCGGAACGGGCGGGAAACCGGGGCCGGCGCGGCGGAGACCCCGCGCGCCGGCGGGTCGGACAGGGAGGCGTGATGAGCGATCGTTTCGTGGTCGTCGGTGCCGGCACGATGGGCCTCGGCATCGCGTACGTGGCGGCCGGGGCGGGGCACGCCGTGGAGTTGGTCGAGGTCGACCCCGAGCGGGGAGCCTCCGCGCTGAACCGGCTCGCCGACCTGTGGGAACGGGCGGTGCAGCGCGGGAAGCTGAGCGCCGACGAGGCCGCCGCGAACCGGCAACGGATCACGCTGCGGCCGACGCTCACCGACGTCGCTCCCGCCCCCGAGGTGATCGTGGAGGCGGTGCCGGAGCGGTTGGACCTGAAGCGGGCGGTGCTGCGGGACGCCGCCGCGCTGCGTCCGGCTCTGCTGGGCAGCAACACGTCCAGCATCGCCATCGGTGAGCTGGCCGCCGGGCTGGACGCGCCCGAGCGCTTCCTCGGCCTGCACTTCTTCAACCCGGTCTGGGCGATGACGCTCCTGGAGATCGTGGTCGGCCCGGCCACCGCCGAGGAGACCACCGCCGCGGCCGTCGCGCTCGCCGGCCGGTTGGGTAAGGACCCCGTCGTGGTACGAGACATGCCCGGCTTCGCCACGTCGCGCCTCGGCGTCACCCTCGGGTTGGAGGCGATCCGGATGGTGGCCGACGAGGTGGCCGGCGCGGCCGACATCGACAAGGCCATGGTGTTGGGCTACCGGCACCCGATCGGTCCGCTGGAACTCACCGACCTGGTCGGTCTGGACGTGCGGCTGGACATCGCCCGCACCCTCCAGGCCGCGTACGGGGACCGCTTCGCGCCGCCGCCCCTGCTCGTGGAGATGGTGGCCGAGGGGCGGCTGGGCAAGAAGTCCGGGCAGGGCTTCTACCGGTGGGAAGGCGGTGTCAAGCAGTGAGCGGTCTGCGGATCGAGGAACGCCCGGACCGGCTGGTGGTCACCCTGGACCGACCGGAGAAGCGCAACGCCATCGACGCCGACCTGATCGCCGAGCTGCACCAGGTCTGTGCCGAGTTGGAGGCGAACCCTCGGCTCCTGCTGCTGACCGGCGGCGCGGCGGGCATCTTCGCCGGTGGCGCCGACATCGGCCAACTGCGCGAACGAGGCCGCACGGACGCCCTCGCCGCGATCAACTCCGCCGCCTTCGCGCGGATCCGGGCACTGCCGATGCCGACCGTGGCCGCCGTCGACGGCCCGGCGCTGGGCGGTGGCGCGGAGCTGGCGTACGCCTGCGATCTGCGGGTGTGCACGGCCCGGGCGGTCTTCGGCCAGCCGGAGGTGCGGTTGGGCATCCTGGCCGGCGCCGGCGCCACCCACCGGCTGCCCGCGTTGGTCGGTGAGGGCCGGGCCAAGGAGCTGCTCTTCACCGGACGACGGGTGGACGCCGCGGAGGCGCTGCGGATCGGCCTGGTGAACCGGGTCGTGGACGAGCCCGCCGAGCTGCTGACTGTCGCTCACGCCCTGCTGGACGAGATCGCCCTGGGCTCGCCGCTCGCGCTGCGGCTGACCAAGTTGGCGGTGGACGCGCCCGCCGCCGCGCACCCGCATCTCGACCTGGTCAGTCAGGCGGTGCTCTTCGAGGACGAGGAGAAGCACCGCCGGATGACCGAGTTCCTGCAGCGCCGCCGGCCGCGATGACTCCCCGACCCGAAACGGCCGCACCGGCGAGAGCGCCGGTGCGGCCGTTTCGTGGCTCTGTGGTCGTGCTACTGCCGGATCTGCACCCCGGCGTCGGCCAGGCCGCGGATCACCTGGGCGGACTCACCGAAACCGATGATGAGTACGGCGTCCGCGCCGAACTCCTTGATCTCCTTCGCCCCGCCGCCGAAGTCGACAGCCGGCGCCTGGGCGTCGGCCGGCGGCTCGTACGTCATCAGCTTGAGCCGGTCGGCGGCGACGCCGGCCTTCTCCAGCTCGTCCCGGACGGTGTTCTGGAGGCCCTCACCGTAGGAGTCCTTACGCGCGACGATCACGATCTTCTGCGAACCGTCGCGGAGGATCACGTCGGCCAACGCGCGGCCCTGGAGGCTGTCCGGCGGTGCCGTGCGGAAGTAGAGGCCGTTGTCCTCCGCGTCGGTCAGGCCGCTGTCGGTGTTGGACGGCGAGAAGAGGATCTTCCCGGCCCGCACCACGTCCGGCAGCACGGCCCGGGAGATGCCCGAACCACCCGCGCCGATGATCACGCTCACGCCGTCCGTCACGTGCTTGGCGACCGTCGCCTTGGCCACCGCCGGGTTGGTGCCGTCGTCGCCCTCGACCCAGGTCACCGGCTTGCTCAGCGCGCCACCGGCGGCGTTGATCTCCTTGATCGCCAGCGCGGCGCCGGCGGCCATCGGCGGGTACGCGATCGACAGGTCACCGGTCTTCGGCAGCAGGCCGCCCAACTTCAGCGGTTCCTGGTCGGGGTCGCCACCCGCGCGCTGCTTCTTCGGCTTCGGCGGCGCCTTGGTGCTCGCCGCCGACTCGATGCCCGCGCCGACGAACTCGGTCTTGCCGTCGTTGATCTGCTGCCCGTCGAAGGTCAGCGTGGCGTAGCTCGCGGTGGCCGGCTCACCCTTGTCGGTGAAGCCCGCACGGCTCAGCGACACACCGCGGTACTCGATGTCCTGCCCGTTGCGGGCCAGCGCGAGGCAACTCGCCGGGTCCTCACAGCGCTGCCCGTCGTTGGTCACCGCGACGATCTGCTTCGCGATGGCCGCCGGATCGGTGCTCCCGGCCAGTTGGGCGGCGAGCACGGCGATCACCACCGCGTCGTAGGACTCGGCGGAGTACACGAAGTCCGTCAGCGCCGGATTGACGGTCCGCAGTCGGTTCTTGAAGTCTTCGGGCAGCGGGACGAGTGGCGTGGTGCCCTTCATCCCGTCCACGAGGCTCGCGCGTTCCTTCAACTCCGCGGGGTAGGAGTTGAGCATGTTGCCGTCCGTGCCGTAGAGACGGACCTGTTGGGCGCTGGTCTCCTTGGCCTTGTCATCCCCGCAAGCGCTTGTGGCGAGCAGGATCGTCGCGCAGGCAGCCAGTGTGGCCACCCGCGATCGGCGTGATACGAGCATGGTCGTCCTTCCTCCGGCGAAGGTCCGCTGCGCACATTAGCGTGCCGAGGCCGACGGTGGGACCGTGGAGGTGGCGTAAAGCGCAGGTAGCTCGCATTGAACACGGAGAGTAGCGATTGGTGGGGGTGCTTGACCACCCGTCCTACTGTGCGGTGGGTGACGGACCTACCACAGCAGACGTTCGACGACGCAGCCGCCGTGCTCCGCTCGGCGCTGACCGGGGATGGAGACGCGGTGGTGGGAGCGTTCGACGCGGTCGTCGACCGAGCCGGCCTGAGCGGCGCGTACGGGGTCGCCTGGTGCCTCGCCGCGACGATGCTCGGTGACACCCCGGCCGCCGGCGGGGCGGCGCTGGACTTCCCGGGAATCGACCAGGCGGAGTACGACACCCGCTGGGTGGCCCGCTTCGTCAGCGCGTACGCCAATCGGGACGAGCCGACCGGCGAGGCGCTCTTCGGTGCTGCGGCAGCCGACGGTCTGCTGCCCGACTGCCTGCTCACCCTCGCCGGCTCGACGATCGCCACACTGCGCAGCCGCGCCGGGTGACAGCGCGGTCGCGGCGCCCGTCGGGGGGGTGGACGCCGCGACCGCGCCCGGCACTCAGAACGCGTGGTACGCGATCAGCGGCTCGTACTCGTACCGCAGGTTCTCGAAGCGGACCTGGAAGTTGACCCCGTCGCGGACGTTGGTCGCCACCGTGGTCCAGCCCGAGTTGGCCGGCAGGTACGTCCAGTAGTTGCAGGCACTCGTCTTGTCGACGAAGATCACGCACGCCTCGGTGGCGTACACGCTCGCGTTACGGACGTTGATGTCGCGACAGCGGGTCGTCGTGCGGAACTGGCCGGCTGTGCCGCCGTAGCGGCCGCTCGCGAAGTACGACCGGACCGCCCCGCCGTAACACGTCGCTAGCGGGGCGAAGGCGTTGGTGCCGGGGGTGGCCGGCGTGACCGGCGCGGATGGGGCAGCCTGTGCGGGTGCGCCGGCGAAGAGCAGCGCGGTGGCCGTGGCGACGGCGAACAGGCGTGCGGTCGGGGATGGCATGCGGGCAAGCCTCCGGGAACAGGTAGCTGACCGTCCGGATTGGACCGATCATCGGACCGTGACGATGATACGTATCGATCGATGCTGTCGTGGCCCCGTTGCTGTCCGCCCCGTGTGGTAGCTCTGTAGGCATGTCCGAGGCCATGCTCAGCAAGGTGCGCAAGCTGCTGGCCCAGGCCGAGGACCCGGCCTGCACGCCTGCCGAAGCCGCCGCCTTCACCGCCAAGGCGACCGAGTTGATCGCCCGCTACGGCGTGGACCGAGCGCTGCTGGCCGTCCACGACCCGACCACCGATCCGGTCGGCGACCGGGTTCTGGACGTCGTCGCCCCGTACGCCCGCGACAAGGTCGGCCTGCTCGCCGCCGTCGCCGAGCCGCTGCGCTGTCGCTGCGTGCGCCGGCGGCAGGGCAACGGCTTCGCGCTGCACCTCTTCGGCTTCGCCAGTGACCTGGAACGGGTCGACCTGCTCTTCACTTCACTGCTCGTGCAGGCGGCACACGGCCTGGCCGCCACCCCGGTGCCGGAGGACGACCATCCGGCCGCCTTCCGCCGCTCCTGGCTGGCCGGCTTCGCGGAGGTGATCGGGGGTCGACTCTGGGCGGCGGAGACGGCGGCGGCCAGTGAGTCGGGCACGCCGTCGGTGGCGCTGGTGCTGGCCGACCGCTCCGACCGGGTGCAGCGACGGCTCAGCGCGGAGTACCCACGGCTGCGCACCGCCCCACCGCGTCGACTCGGCGGCACCGGGTTCGGTTCGGGTGCGGAGGCCGGCCAAGGCGCAAACCTGGGCGGTCGGGACCTGACCGGTCGGTCCGCCGCTGACCGGCGGCTCGGCCGGTGAGCCGACGCGCTGTTCCGCGCTGATCGGCGGCTCGGTCAGGCGGAGATGCCGGGGTGGCGCGACAGCGTGCCCACGTAGCGGGTGAGCAACTCGTGCCAGCCGGCGGTGAGCGCCTTGCGGTAACCCTCAGCAGCCTCGCCGTGCCTGTCGAAGTGTCGGTGCTCCAGCTCGATCCGGGTGCGCTCCGGCCCTTCCGGTAGGAACAGCACCTCGACCTCGCTGGCCCGGGCCGGATCCGGCACCGGTGCCCGGTCGGGGCCGATCTGCCAGGCGAAGACCAGCCGCCGCGGCGGATCCCAGGTGAGCACCCGACCCCAGTCGGCGCGAAAGCCGTACGGGCCAATCTCGTAGAGCATGCCGCCGGCCCGTGGCTCCATGCCCAGCTCGTCGAGAGCATCCGGGCCGGACCAGGTGTACTCGGTGACCCACCAGTCAGTCAGCTGGGCCGTGAAGACCGCGAACGCGTGCTCGGCCGAACTCGGGACGAGGAGACTGCACCGCAGAGAGAACTGGTCGACGTCCTGCCGGATGTCGGCCGGATCAGTCATTTCCTGTCCCATAGGCCCGGACCATACCGGCTGATGCCCGGGTGTGCAGCTTCGCGCGGTGCCCGGTTCCAGACAGAGGGTCGCCGAGCCGTCACGCACGGGATGTCCGGCCGGAAAGCGGGTAACCGCGCCGACGACCGGAATTCTGTGCGGGCGGGCGGGAGATCATGAGCGAGAACGGGCAGCAACGGGAGGCGGACCGAAACGTCGACAACGTCGACCCGGACGTCCTGCTCGACATTCCCAAGGTGTCCGTCGACTCGATCCGGCTGGCGGTCGACGGCCTGGACGCCGACCTGTCGCTGCGGGCCCGGGTGGCCAACCTCCTGCAGGTCGACGCCGGCGTACGGGTGCACCTGAGCGGCGTCGAGCTGGACGTCGACGGGGTGCACGCCGAGGCGCAGCTACGGGTGCGGTTGGAACAGCTGACCACGATCCTGGGGCGGGCGCTCGACACCCTCGACAGCAATCCGCAGATCATCGAATCGCTCGCGCGTACGGCCACCGCCATCGACGACGTGAACCGCAGCGCGCAGCAGGTGGCGGCGGGTGCGGCGGAGATCCGGGCAGCGGCGCGGCGCTCGGGCGGCGTACTTGACGAACGGAGTGCGGTCGCCGATCGGGGCCGACCCGGTGTCGCCCAGCCCGGTCCCGAGCCTTCTGGTCCCGAGCCTTCTGGCCCTGGGCACCCGGGGCCGAGTTGTCCGGAACCGGGACCGGTCGGCTCGGAGCAGATGGCTGCAGGGTCGCGCCCTGGTGGACCCGGGCAGGCGCGACCGGCGGATCGGCGCCCGGAGCACGAGGCGCCGCATCGCCCTTGGGGGGAGCGACCGGGCGGTGGGGAACGGCCGGAAGGCACCGCGGGGCGACCCGGTGACCACCCCGACCAGGCGGCCTCGGCTGGTTCGGGCCCGGCTGGTCCCGGCCCGGCTGGTTCGGCCTCGGCTGGTTCGGGCTTGGCTGGTTCGGGCTTGGCTGGTTCGGGCTCGGCTGGTTCGGGCTCGGCTGGTCCCGGCCCGGCTGGCGACGGCGGCGGCGGTCTGTCGGCCGCGGCGCAGGCTGCCGCCCAGAACGCGGCGCAGTTTGCCGAGCAGGCCGGGGAGACGTTGCGACACGCTGGACGCAGCGTGTGGGACGCGATCCAGGGCGGCATCGTGCAGCACCGCCCCCAGAGTCACCGCGACGAATGACGCCCCGACCCGGCCGGCGACCTCACCCCCGGCCGGCGACCTCACCCCGGCGGTCCGGCCTCCGCCTCGCTCTCCGGCCCCGCCTCGCTCTCCGGCCCCGCCTCGCTCTCCGGCCCTGCCTCGCTCTCCGGCCCCGCCTCGCTCTCCGGCCCTGCCTCGCCCGCCGCACGCTGCGGCCTTCGCTTGATCCACACGGGTTCGGGGACATTGCGGTGTCGGAGGCACTGGGATGCCGCGATTTCGGGGAAGTCGTGTTGATCACACGGAATCTGGACGTCGTCGTCGGGAGCCTGGGGCGCATGCGCCGGAAACAGCAAGATCCCCACCTGCGTTTTCGCTGGTGGGGACCTCTGTAGCCCGGCGAAAGGCTATGTGGCCAGGGGCGGGGTCGAACCGCCGACCTTCCGATTTTCAGTCGGACGCTCGTACCAACTGAGCTACCTGGCCGTGTCGCTCGGCTCATGCTACCCGGCTACCGGACGAACCGGTGGCAGGGCGACCTGCTCCGATACGCAGAACGCCGCGCGGGGCGCGGCGTCAGCGCTGCGGTCCTGACGGGACTTGAACCCGCGACCTCCGCCTTGACAGGGCGGCGAGCACTCCAACTGCTCCACAGGACCTAGCTTGTGTTGCTCCGGCTTGCGCCGGTCGTGCCCCCAACGGGATTCGAACCCGTGCTACCGCCTTGAAAGGGCGGCGTCCTGGGCCGCTAGACGATGAGGGCGGCCCCGCCATCATTGCACACTCGCAACTTCAAGCGGACTTGCTCCCATCCGGCCCCGCCGGAGGCTTCGAAAGCATACGTGATGCCTGGTCGGTCGACAAAATCGGTATCGGCAAGGGCTGGCAATGGGGCATAACAGCAGGTCAAAGGGGGTCTAGCGGAGTTTGGTGATGCCGAAGCGCTTCTTCAGGTCGGCGATCAGGCCAGGGCAGGCGGCGAGCGTCGCGGCCCGGTTGCCGCCCCCGTCGTGCAGCAGCACGATGGCTCCGGGGCGGGCGGCGGCGTGGATGCGTTTGCCGATCGTGGCGGCGTTGGGCTTGTCCCAGTCCTGTGGGTCCACCGACCAGTGCAGCGGGCGCATGCCGAGACCCTTCGCGACGTCCAGCACCTCCGAGGTCCACCGGCCGCCCGGCTGCCGGTAGAACGGCACCTTGGCGCCGGGAGCCGCCTTCTGGATGGCCTTGTTGGTGCGGGCCAGGTCTGCCTTGATCTCGTCGACCGGCCGCCGCGCCAGGTCGAGGTCGTGTCGCCAGCTGTGGTTGCAGAGCTGGTGCCCCTCGCGGACGATCCGTCGGACCAGGTCCGGGTGGCGCTGCACCTCGCGACCGACGACGCAGAAGGTGGCGGTCACCTTGGCGGCACGTAGCTGGTCGAGCACCTTGGGTGTCCAGGCCGGGTTGGGTCCGTCGTCGAAGGTGAGGACCACGGGTCGTTCGCCGGTGTTGCGTCGCAGGCCGGCCGGGAGCTTCGCCGGAAGCGGGCGCAGCGGAGGCTTGGGTGGCTTGCTGACCGTCGGCTGCGGCGACGGCGGGGACGGTGGAGGTGTCGACTCCGCCGGGTGCGACGCGATGGTGCGTTCCGGCTGCGCACAACCGGACAGGACCAGCGCCACGGCGAGGACGGACGCCAGGACGGCGCGGGCTTGCATCTGCTGGCTCCCGGAGGGGTCGGGGTAGGCGGACCCGCCCGACGGTAGTTCACGCGCTCAGCGGGCGACAGTGCGATCAGTCACGCGTCGACTGGTCCAGGGAGTCACGGACGGCGGCGGCGAGCGAGACCGCCTCGGCCAGGTCCACCGGTCGTACGACCCCGGCGGGCAGGGTGTCGGCTCGCCAGCCGGGGCCGGCGGCGAGCGCCAGCAGTGGGCGGCTGGGCGCGGCGAGCAACGCGCTGAGCTGGGCCGGGTCGGCGGTGGCGCGCGTGTGGGACCAGAGCACCACGGCAGCCGGTCCGGTCCGGTTGACCGCCTCGACCAGAGCGGCCGCCGGCACCCGGGCGCCGAGCATCCGGTAGCCGACCCCGGCCTCCGCGAGAGCCGCGGCCAACGCCTCCAGCGGCAGGGTGTGCTGCTCCTCGTCGGCGCAGGAGAGCAGGATGCGGGCCGGGCCGGTGGGCACCCGGGCCCGACTGGCCGCCGCGAGGGCCTCCGAGACGCAGCGGGACACCAGGTGTTCCACCTCGATCAGGCCCGCGGTGGCGGCGTGGCGTTCACCGATGCCGGCGAGCACCGGACGCAGTAGGCCTTCCCAGGTGGCGACGACTCCGTTGGTGGCCAGGGCGTGCGCGATGGTCTCGCTGATCGCTGCCGCGTCCAGGCGCATGGCGGCGCGGGCCAACCCACGGGCTGCCGGGCCGGCGCGGCCCACCGGGATGCCTCCGCCGCCGTCGCGGCTGGGCGACTGGGTGCGGCGGAGAGCGACGGTGCCGTTGGGTGGTGGGTCCGGTGCCTGGCGGGCCCAGCGGGCCGCCTCGGCGGGGCTCACCCCCTCGGCGGTGAGCCGTCGCATGATTTCGAGACGGGCCAGGTCGGCCGGTGTGTAGCGGCGATGGTGGCCGGGGATGTGTTCACTGGGCCCGAGCCCGTAGCGCTGGTGCCAGGTGCGGAGGGTCGTGACCGCGACCCCCAGCCGACGTGCGACCGCACCCGCGCTCAGCGCCTCATCGACCACCCGACCGCTCCGCCGTGTCGTCCGCCGAGCCGGGCGGGGTCACGGCCAGGCCGGGTGCGCCGGGCGTGGACCCCGACGGGCGCAACAACCGGTTCACCACCCCGCCCAGCCAGGGTGCGTACGACCGGGGGTCGCGTTCCAGCTCGGTCTCCAGGGCGGTCGGGTCGGCCCACCGCAGCTCGGCCACCTCGTCCGGGTTCGGCAGCAGCGGAGCGGAGGGGAGGAAGTCACCCCGCAGCACGTGGTCGTACTCGAATTCGACCCGACCGGTCGCCGGGTCCTCGGCGTAGTAGACGTAGACGCCCACCTCGGTCAGCTCGACCGGGCCCGCGCCCAACTCCTCGCGGAGCCGCCGGTTGGCGGCCTCGGCGAGCGACTCGCCCGGACGGGGATGGCCGCAGCAGGAGTTGGCCCAGCGCAGCGGGAACCGGGTCTTGACGGCGGCCCGGCGCTGGAGCAGCACCTGACCGTCCGGGTCGACCAGCAGCACCGAGAAGGCCCGGTGGAGCTGCCCCGGCGGCTGGTGGGCGGCGGAGACCGTCGTCTCGCCGTGCGCCCCGCCGGTCTCGTCGACCAGTTCGACGAGGTGCCCCTCGCGACTGCTCATCGGCCATCCCCGGTGATCCGGCCGGCGGCGAGCTTGCCGGAGATGAGCACCATCGGCACGCCGACCCCGGGCTGTGTTCCGGAACCGACGAAGACCACGTTCGACAGGTCGCGGTGCAGGTTCGACGGACGGAACGGGCCGGTCTGGAAGAGGGTGTGGGCGGCGGCGAACGGCGTGCCCGCGGCCATGCCCTGCTCCTCCCACTCGGCCGGGGTGATCGCCCGCAGCACCTCGACGCCGGCGCCGAAGCCGACGTAGCCGCGCTCCTCCAACGTACCGATCAGCTGGTCGCTGTAGCGCTGGGTCAGGTCGCCGCGCCACTCGAACGGAGCCCGGTGCAGGTTGGGCACGGGGGCGAGCACGTAGTAGGTGTGCCGGTCCGCGGGCGCCACCGACGGGTCGGTCCGGCTCGGGTTGGTCACCAGCAGCGACGGGTCGGTCATCAACTCACCCCGCCGGATGACCTCATCGAAGGTGCCCTTCCACGCGCGTCCGAAGTGGATGTTGTGATGGGCGATCTTGTCATATGCCTGTCGGGAGCCGACGTGCAGAACGACGCAGGACGGTGAGTAGGTGAGCCGTCGTGCCGGAGCGGCCGGGAGCAGATCCCGGTAGGCGACCGGCAGGTCCGGGTTGAGCACGACGACGTCCGCCCGGATCAGTTCGCCGTCCGCGGTGAGCACACCGGTGGCTCGGCCGTTCGCGGTCTCCACCCGGGTCACAGTGGTGTCGTACCGGATCTGCACGCCGTGCTTCTCGGCCGCGCCGGCCATCGCCCTGGAGACCGCGTGAATGCCGCCGCGCGGGAAGTAGACCCCGGCCACCGAGTCGAGGTACGCGATGACGGTGTAGATGGCCAGCGCGTCGTGCGGCGCGAGGCCGGCGTACATCGCCTGGAAGGAGAAGATCCGCTGGGTACGCGGGTCCCGGAAGAACTGGTTGATCTTGGTCTGGAGGCGTCGGAACGCCCCACCGGCGAGCAACTTGAGCAGGTTGCCGGTGAGGAGGTCGGTCGGCGCGTCCAGGTTGCGCTCGATGAAGTCGGCCCGCTCCAGACGCCACAGCTCCCGCGCGTAGTCGACGAAGCGCAGGTAACCGTCGGCCTCACGTGGCCCGCAGACCCGAGAGATCTCGGCGGCCATCCGCGTGGTGTCGGTGAGCACGTCGAGGGTCGAGCCGTCCGGGTAGTACGCCCGGTAGGCCGGGTCGAGCGGGGTCAGGTCGAGCCAGTCGCGCATGTCCTCACCGACCGCACCGAGCGCCTCGGCGATCAGGTCGGGCATGGTGAGCACCGTCGGACCGGTGTCGAACTCGTAGCCGTCCACGGCGAGTCGACCGGCGCGCCCACCGGGCACCGGCTCGCGTTCCAGCACCGTCACCTGCCGGCCGCTGCCGGCGAGGTGCAGCGCGCAGGCGAGCCCACCCAGCCCGGCCCCGACGACCACCACCCGGTCCGTCCGTCCTGTCACCGTCCGCACGTGACCACCTCCTCGAGAAAGTCGCTCATCAGGCCCGCCGGTTGGTGGCGGCGGTGGCCAGCCCGGTCAGCGCGGTGCGCGCCGTCCGGTCCACGGGTGCGGCGTCGAGCGCCGCCAGCGCCTCACTCACCCGCTCGGCGATCATCCGCTCCACCCGGGTCACGGCGCCGGTCTCGACGACCAACTCGGCGATCCGGTCGACCGGTCCGTCGGCGGCCCGTTCCAACGCCCGGAACTGCGCCGGCGTGGCCAGCTCCCGGGCCAGCATGAGCAGGGTGGTCGGCTTTCCGGTGCGGAGGTCGTCACCGGCCGGCTTGCCGGTGGCGGCCGGGTCGCCGTAGACACCGAGGAGGTCGTCGCGCAGCTGGAACGCCTCGCCGACGGCCAGGCCGTAACGGGTGTACGCGGAGACCAGCGGATCGTCGAGGGGGACGCCGGCCAGGCAGGCCCCGAAGAGCAGTGGTCGCTGGACGGTGTAGCTGGCGGTCTTGTAGCGGGCCACCCGCAGCGCGCGGTCGACCGACCAGTTGGCCGGGTCGTTCTCGCCGAGCACGTCGAGGTATTGCCCGGCGACCGTCTCCACCCGCATCTGGTCGTAGCAGCGGCGAACCTCGAACAGCCGGGCCGACGGCACCGTGGCCTGGGCCAGCAGCCGATCGGCCCAGACCATGCAGAGGTCACCGATGAGCACGGCGACCGCCTCGCCGAACCGGCCGGGATCACCTCGGTGGCCGGCGGCGACGTGTTGTTCGGCGAGCGCGACGTGCGCGGTGGGCCGGCCCCGGCGAGTGGTGGACGCGTCCATCACGTCGTCGTGGACCAGGGCGAAGGTGTGCAGCAGCTCCAGCGCGGCCAGCGCGGGCAGCACGGGGGGCAGTGCCTCGACGCCGCCGACCGCACCTCGCCACCCCCAGTAGGCGAACGTGGACCGGATCCGTTTGCCGCCGACGAGGACGGCGTCCCGCGCGGCTGCGGCGAAGCGGCCCATCGACGCGTCGATCTCGGCGAGGGTGTCGACCTCGGCGGTGAGGAACGTGTTCAGGGTCTCGTGCACCGCCGCGATCAGGTCCTGGGTGTACGCGGCCAGGACGGCGCGGACCGGATCGTCCCCGTCCCCGGGCCCCGTCGGCGCCACGCGGGTCGCGTTGCCCGCAACTGCGTCGTTGGCCATGCGGCTGAGCGTACCCTAGGCTACGAGTTGCGTCGATTGGTGCGTCGATAATTGAGGAGGGCCGGTGGACACTGATCTCACCGCTGCCTATGACCGGTGCCGTGAGCTGCACAAACGCCATGGCCGCACCTACTATCTCGCCACCCGACTGCTGCCCGCTTGGAAACGACGACATGTGCACGCCCTCTACGGGTTCACCCGGTACGCGGACGAGATCGTGGACCGCACCGAGGACCTTCCCCAGGCCGAGCGGGCCGCCCTCCTGGACGACTGGGCCAGCCGTTTCGTGTCCGGCCTGCACGGTGCCCCCGTCGACGACCCGTTGCTGCCGGCCGTCCTGCACACGATCGCCGTCTTCGATCTCGACCGGGACGACTTTGCGTCGTTTCTGAAGAGCATGGCGATGGACCTGACAGTCACCGCGTACCCGACCTACGACCACCTGCTCGACTACATGGAGGGTTCGGCGGCGGTGATCGGCACGATGATGCTGCCGATCCTGGGCAGCTCCGACCCGGCGGCGGCGCGGGAACCGGCACGGCAGCTCGGCTTCGCCTTCCAGCTCACCAACTTCATCCGGGACGTCGCCGAGGACCTCGACCGGGGCCGCACCTACCTGCCGGACGAGGACCTGGCGAAGTTCGGCGTGACCCGCGAGGAGCTGGCCGAGGCCAGAGCCCGGGGCCGCGGCACCCAGCGGACCCGTGAGCTGATCGAGTACGAGGTGACCCGCGCCCAGGCGCACTACGCCGCCGCCGCTCCGGGCATCACCATGCTGGCGCCCGCCTCACAGGCCTGCATGCGCACCGCGTACGCCCTGTACGGCGGGATCCTCGACGAGGTGGCCGCGCAGGGCTACGACGTCTTCACCCGCCGGGCCCTGGTGCCGCAGCGGCGACGGATGGCGGTCGCCGCCCGTGCCCTGCTCACCTCGACCGGTACGCCGGTCACCATCCCCGGGCCGACGATCCAACCGGAGCCCCGGTGACCGCGAGCACCGCGGTCGTGCTCCTCACCCGCGACCTGCGGGTGCACGACCACCCGGCGCTGGCCACCACCTGCGCGGCCTTCGACCGGGTGGTGCCGCTGTACGTCCTCGACCCGGCTCTCGCCGGCCTGTCGGCCAACCGCACCCGGTTCCTGCACCAGGCGCTCGCCGACCTGCGCGTCGAGCTCCGCGAGCGCGGCGGTGACCTGGTGGTACGGCACGGTGACCCGGTGGCCGAGACGATCCGGCTGGCCGGCGAGGTCGGTGCCACCGCCGTCGCGCTCTCCGCCGACGTCAGCCACTACGCCCGCCGTCGGGAGCGGCGGCTACGCGCCGAGTGCGACCGGCACCGGCTGCACCTGCGACTGTTCCCCGGGCTGACAGTGGTCGAGCCGGGCGCCCTCCAACCCGGTGGCGGGGGCGACCACTACCGGGTGTTCAGCCCGTACCACAGGTCCTGGGCAGCCCGGCAGTGGCGCGAGGAGTTGGCCGCGCCGGACCGGGTGGCGCTGCCCAGCGGTGTGCGCGTGGGCGGTCTGCCGAAGCCGCCGCCGGGAGAGTCGCCGGACGCCGCGGTCGGCGGGGAACGGGTCGCCCGCCAGCGGCTCACCGACTGGCTGCCCGCCCTGCACCGGTACGACGACCAGCACGACGACATGGCCGGCGACGACACGTCCCGGCTCAGCCCGTACCTGCGCTTCGGTTGCGTGTCCCCACTGACGGTGGCCAACAGTGCCGGGGACCGGTCCGGGCCGTTCGTCCGGCAGCTCTGCTGGCGGGACTTCTACTACCAGGTCACCGCCGCGTTCCCGGACATCTCCACAGCGGCGTACCGGCGGGGCGCCACCGAGCGGTGGCGCTACGACGACGACGCGTTGGCGGCCTGGACCGAAGGGCGGACCGGGATGCCCATCGTCGATGCCGGGATGCGGCAGATGCGTGCGCAGGGCTGGATGCACAACCGGGCCCGCCTGATCACGGCCGGCTACCTGACCAAGCACCTCGGGCAGGACTGGCGGTCCGGGGTGGCGGTCTTCTTCCGCTGGCTGCTCGACGGGGACGTGGCCAACAACTCCGGCAACTGGCAGTGGGTCGCCGGCACCGGCAACGACACCAAGCCGTACCGGGGGTTCAACCCGGTCCGGCAGGCCGAGCGGTACGACCCGGCCGGTGACTACGTACGCCGGTGGGTGCCGGAGCTGGCGGGGGTGCAGGGCAAGGCCGTCCACCAACCGTGGCGACTGCCCGAGGCGCTCCGCCGGACGCTCGACTATCCGCCGCCGCTCTCGGTGCCCGGCACCGACCCCGTGTGGCTGCGCTGACAGGCGTCAGAGGCAGGAGTGCAACACCTCGACCAGCTCGTCGACCCGGTCGTGCTCGGCCAGGTGCGCCGTGGCGTACGCGAAGACGTAACCGCGCTCCGGGTCGGCCCACGCGCTGCTGCCACCGATACCACCCATGCCCCAACTGCCGTCCGGCTCCCACTGCATCCCGAGCGTCCACCGGACCTGGCGGTCCAGCAGCAGGTCCGGCCCGTCGTACTGGACCCGGGTCGCCTCCGCCACCAGCTCCGGGCTGAACAACTGGACCCCGTCCAGGCTGCCCCCGGCGAGCAGGCCGGCGTACAGCCGGGCGAGACCGGACGCGGTGGCGTGCAGGTTGACCGCGGGCATCTCGGCAGCTCGCCACAGCGGGCTGTTCAACACGGCCAGGTCCAGCCCACCGGCCGGGTTGCCCAACGCGCGCGCCCGTAGTGACCCCGGCTCGCCGAGCTTCCGAGCCGGCCACCGCGGGTCGCCGTAGCGCATCTCCGCGCACCGGCGTTGGTCCGCGTGGGCCAGCCCGAAACCGAGGTCGAGCTGCCACCGGTCGGCGACCTCCTCGGCCAGGAACCGGCCCACCGACCGCCCGTCGACCCGCCGCACCACCTCGCCCACCAGGTGCCCGTACGTCCAGGCGTGCTCCGCGGCCACCGAGCCCGGTGCCCACTCCGGGTCGGCCGCGGCCAGGTCGTCGGTGAGCAGCGCCCAGTCGGCGACCGCGGTGGCCGGCCGGGGCACCGGGAACGCCGGGAGGCCGGCGGTGTGCGCCAACACCTGACGCACTGTGGCCGCCGTGCGGAAACCCGGCCAGTACGTGTCGACCGGCGCGTCCAGGTCGACCTGCCCCCGGTCGACGAGCATCAGCAGGCAGAGCGCGGCCACCGGCTTGCCCACCGAGTAGACGTTGGCGAGCGTGTCCGGCCGCCACGGCTCGGCACCGGTCCGGTGACCCCCGACCAGATCGACGACGGGCTGCCCGTCGTACCAGATGACCAGGCCGGCTCCGGTCTCCCGGCCGGAGCTGAGCAGATCGTGGAAGCAGTCCCGGACCGGGGCGAAGCGTGCGTGCATCCCGACACGGTAGGCGGCCCGGACCGGTGAGCGCGCCGACTTTTCTCCAACCCCGGTGGTTGGGGCGGTGTCGCTGGGGGATGCTGTTCCAGTGGCAGATCGGGAGCTGGTGGACGTGGTCGTGGTGGGGCTCGGGGTTGGCGGCGAGGAGGTGGCCGAGCGGCTCGCCGAAGCCGGCCTGAGCGTCGTCGGCGTCGAACGGGACCTGGTCGGCGGGGAGTGCCCCTACTGGGGCTGCATCCCGAGCAAGATGATGATCAGGGCGGCCAACGCCCTCGCCGAGGCCCGCCGTGTCGACGGGCTCGCCGGGACGGCGCAGGTCCAGCCCGACTGGGCTCCGGTGGCGAAGCGGATCCGCGAGGAAGCCACCGACACCTGGGACGACACTGTCGCCGCCGACCGGTTCACCAGCAAGGGCGGCCGGCTCGTGCGGGGCAGTGGCCGTCTCGACGGCCCACGCCGGGTCCGGGTCGGTGACCAGGTCTTCGAGGCCCGGCACGGGGTCGTGCTGAGCACCGGAACCCGCCCCTCGGTGCCGCCGATCGACGGCCTGGCCGACACCCCGTACTGGACCAACCATCAGGCGATCGAGGTCGAGGAGCTGCCAGAGTCGTTGCTGGTGCTCGGTGGCGGCGCGATCGGCCTGGAGTTGGCGCAGGTCTTCGCCCGCTTCGGGGTCCGGGTGACGGTGGTGGAGGCGCTCGACCGGGTGCTGGCCGTCGAGGAACCGGAGGCGTCCGAGGTCGCCGCCGCCGCGCTGCGCGCCGACGGCGTGGAGATCCACACCGGGGTACGCGCCGAACGCGTCGACCACGACGGCACAGGGTTCACCCTGCGGGGCAGCGGCGGGGCCGCGTACACCGCCGACCAGCTGCTGGTGGTGACCGGGCGAAAGGCGCACCTGGCCGAACTGGGGTTGGACACGATCGGCCTGGACGCGAGTCAGCGCTACCTGCCGGTCGACGACCGGTTGCACGTCACCGACCACGTCTGGGCGGTCGGTGACCTGACCGGCGAGGGCGCCTTCACCCACATCGCCATGTACCAGGCGGGGATCGTGATCGCCGACATCCTGGCCCGTGCCCGACAGGCGAAGGCCGGTGCGGACGCCAGCGGCACGTCGAGCGTGGTCGGCGGAGCGATGGGCGCGTCCAGCGCACTGGCCGCCAGCGGGTCGAGCGGGTCGGCCGGCACCGTCCCCCGCGCCGACTACCGCGCGCTGCCCCGGGTGACCTTCACCGACCCCGAGGTCGGCGCGGTCGGGCTCACCGAGCACCAGGCCCGCGACCGCGGCATCAACGTGCAGGTCGGTTTCACCAAGCTGAGCAGCTCCACCCGGGGCTGGATCCACCAGGTCGGCGACGAGGGTTTCATCAAGGTCGTCGCGGATGCCGACCAGGGCGTGCTGATCGGCGCGACCTCCGTCGGCCCGGCCGGCGGCGAGGTGCTGTCCGCGCTGGCCGTGGCGGTGCACGCGGCGGTACCGCTGAGCCAGCTCCGACACATGATCTACGCGTACCCGACCTTCCACCGGGCCATCGGGGACGCGCTGCGCGACCTGTCCTGACGACCGCCCTCACCCATCGTGGTCCGGGCTTGATCGACCCGGCCGGTGCGACCTGGTGTCGGTAAGGCGCCGACGCCGCAATAGGCCCCCGATGTCGCCGCCCGAATGGTGGCCGATGGGAAGAATGCGGCAGCTGGACGGCAAGCGCAGGGCATTTTGCTGTTCATTTCTTTCATCAGGGCGACGTACGATTGCGTCCGTGACCAAGCGGTTGACTGAAGTTGCCAAGAAGGCGGGCGTCAGCGAGGCCACCGTCAGCCGGGTGCTCAACGGCCGTGACGGGGTCTCGGAGGCGACCCGGACCGCGGTGCTGACCGCGCTGGACGTCCTCGGCTACGAGCGACCCACCAAGCTGCGTGGCGAACGCGCCCGGCTGGTCGGGCTGGTGCTGCCCGAGTTGCAGAACCCGATCTTCCCGGCGTTGGCCGAGGTCGTCACCGGGACGCTCGCGCAGCGCGGCTACACCCCGGCTCTGTGCGCCCGGACCATCGGTGGTGTCTCCGAAATGGACTACGTGGAGATGCTCCTCGACCACCAGGTCTCCGGCGTCATCTTCGCTGGTGGTTCGTACGCGCTCGCGGACGCCCGGCACGACCACTACCGTCGGCTGACCGATCGGGGCCTTCCGGTCGTACTCGTCAACGCCGGTGTGGACGAGTTGGGTTTCCCCCGGGTCTCGACTGACGACGCGGTGGCGGTCGAGCAGGCGTACGGGCACCTGCGCTCGCTCGGGCACGAGCGCATCGGGATGGTGCTCGGCCCGGAGGGGCACGTGCCGTCGCGCCGCAAGCTGGATGCGATGACCCGGGCCGCCGGCTGGGGCGAGGCCGATGCCGAGTGCGTCGAACGTTCCAGTTTCTCGATGGAGGGCGCGCGGGTCGCCGCGACGAAGCTGGTCGAGCGTGGCGTCACCGGCATCATCTGCGCCAGCGACGTCCTGGCGTTGGGCACGATCCGAGCGGCCCGGCGGCTGGGTCACTCGGTGCCTACCGACATCTCGGTGGTGGGCTACGACGACTCCGCGTTCATGACCTGCACCGACCCGCCGTTGACCACGGTTCGGCAGCCGATCGAGACGATGGGGCAGGCTGCCGTCGACCTGCTGGTCACCCAGATCGAGGGTGCCGGTGTGCTCCAGGACGAGCTGCTGTTCGAGCCCGAGTTGGTGGTACGTGGCTCGACCGCTCCCGCCCCTGGTCGCTAGGGACCACACCGAACGAGCCTTCCGGCCGTCGACCGCCCACGCGGTCGACGGCCGTTCTGTGTCCCCCCACCCCCCCACCCCACCCCACCCCACCCACCCCACCCCACCCCACGCCGAGTCGATCATGGAGTTGTGGTGGGTGGCATAACGCCCGTAAAACCTCGAAATCAGGCACCACAACTCCATGATCGACCGGGTTGGGCAGGGCTTGCGGTATCGACCTGTTCGAATGGGACGGTATGGCGGTGTAGCGCCTGGTTTGTGGGGGTGCTTTCACCGGCTTGCCAACATCTGACGTAATCACGTCGTGTCCTTTCGTCTTGGGGTCGACACCTTGCTGAAATGAGTCGGTCTCGCTACAGTGACTCCACTCACACCTGGCTCCGACGCAGCTACTGGGCGTCAGGTCGCATCACCGCAGATCAGCGAAGGTCATTGGAGACACCCGTTCCCGAAGGGATGGACAGATGTCCGTACCGCAATACCGAAAGGCTGCGGCGGTCGCGCTCGTGGCCGGCCTGGGGCTCAGCCTCACGGCGTGCTCCACGAAGAGCGACGACAAGGGCGCGACCGCCGGCGGCAAGGTCACCATCACTGTCGACTGCCAGCCGGTAGGTGCCCAGAAAGAGCTGCTGAAGAACTGGAACGACGACGTCGTCGAGTTCCAGAAGCAGAACCCGGACATCATCATCAAGAGCGTCAGCGTCGGCGAGCAGTGCAACAACCCGCCGGACTTCACCGCCCGGCTGGCCGGCGGCACCGTGACCGACGTGTTCTACGGGTACATGACCGACGTCCAGCAGGTGCTCGACTCCGGTCAGGCGATGGACATCACCCAGTACGCCAACAAGGACACCGTTCCGACCTGGGACAGCATCGACCCCGCGCTCAAGGAGGTCTTCACCGACGGCGGCAAGCTCTACGCCGTTCCGGTGAAGAACTACTCGATGGGACTGATCTACAACAAGGTCCTGTTCCAGCAGGCCGGGCTCGACGTGAACAACCCGCCCAAGACCTGGGCCGACGTCCGGGCCGCCGCCAAGAAGATCTCCGCGCTCGGCAACGGCATCGCCGGCTACTCGGAGTACAGCGCCGGCAACACCGGCGGCTGGCACTTCACCTCGCTGCTCTACTCGCAGGGCGGCCAGGTGCTCACGGCCGACGGCAAGAAGGCCGACTTCAACAACCCGATGGGCAAGCAGGTCCTGCAGAACCTCAAGGACATGCGGTACGGCGACAACAGCATGGGCGCCCGTCAGCTGCTCCAGTGGGGCGACCTGCTGACGAACGCCGGCGCTGGCAAGGTCGGCATGTTCATCGGAGCGCCGGATGCCACCCAGGCCATCGTCAGCCAGTTCCAGGGCAAGTTCCAGGACTGGGCGATGGCTCCGCTGCCCGGCCAGGACGGCGCGGCGAAGGGGACGCTCGGCGGTGGTGAGGGTTACTTCTTCAAGAAGGACCTCACTCCCGAGCAGGTCAAGGCCGGTCTGAAGTGGATCGCGTACCAGAAGCTCACCCCGGGCAAGGGTCAGTTCGACTACGTCCGGGCCAAGCCGCAGAACTACCCGGTGGGTCTGCCCCAGCCGCTGCTCTTCGCGAACGGGAGCGAGGCGCAGAAGCAGGAGCTGGAGCTGCGCAAGGCGAACGCCAACGTCGACACCGCCAACTTCGCGATCTTCGAGGCGACCCCGGTGCCGATCAAGGGTGAGCCGCGCAACGCCCAGGCCATCTACGCGGTGCTCGACGCCGCGATGTCCGGTGTGCTGACCAACCCGAACTCGAACATCGACGCACTGCTCAAGACCGCCGAGGAGAAGGTCAACCAGCTCCTCGCCGCGGAGAGCTGACCGAGCGTGTGGGGGCCGGGACGCCGACCCGGCCCCCACACACCACCCGCACCGCGTCGTCGACGTCACCGACTCATTCAGGAGTTGCCTTGGCGATCACCACCGTCCCGGATACCTCCAGGAAACCGGGCCGCCCGCCGTCGCCGTACTCGGCGGGGCCGCAGCGCACGAGCCTCGGCCGCAAGGTACGGGACAACCTCACCGGTCACGCGTTTTTGATCGGGGCGGTGCTCTGCTTCGTCGTCTTCTCCTGGTACCCGATGATCCGCGGCATCGTCATGAGCTTCCAGCGGACCCGGCGCGGCGAGACCACCTGGGTGGGCTGGGACAACTACTCCCGCATCATCGCCGACCCGAGCTTCTGGACGGCCTGGCAGAACACGCTCTACTTCACGGTGCTCGCGCTGGCCCTCGGCTACGTGGTGCCGTTCTTCGTGGCGATCGTGCTCAACGAGTTCCGTCACGCCAAGGGCTACCTGCGGATTCTGGTCTACCTGCCGGTGATGCTGCCGCCGGCCTCCGCGCTGTTCCTCTTCAAGTTCTACGCGTACGACCCCAGCGAGGCAGGGCTCTTCAACGCGATCCTCAAGGCGCTGCACCTGCCCACCTCGCAGTGGATGCAGTCGCCCGAGATGACGATGCCGGCGATGGTGGTCGCGTCGACCTGGATGAACATGGGTGGTGCGGTGCTCATCTACCTGGCGTCGTTGCAGAACATCCCCGGCGAGCTGTACGAGGCCGCCGAGTTGGACGGCGCCGGGATCTGGCGGCGGATCGTGCACGTCACGATCCCGCAGACCCGGCTGATCCTCGCGCTCCTGGCGATGCTCCAGATCGTCGCCACGATGCAGCTTTTCATCGAGCCACTGATCCTCGCCAACGGTGCGGGCGCGGAGGACTCGGCGACCTCGGTGGCGTACCTCATCTACCAGCACGGGTTCTTCCAGAACGACCTCAACGGCGCCGCCGCGCTGGGCGTGATCATGCTCGTGGTGCTGGCCGGCTTCTCCGCCGTGTACGTGCGGCTGACTGCGAAACAGGACTAGGACGGCGAGGAATGGCACAGGATTCCGGAACCCGGACCCTCATCTCCCAGACCCAGATCAGCCGGGGACGTGGTCGGGTCATCTACTGGACGCTGCTGGTCATGGTCGTGGCGGGGTTCACGCTCGTCTTCCTCGGCCCGCTCTACTGGATGGTCACCGGCGCGCTCAAGTCCGGCCAGGAGATCGCGCAGACCCCACCCTCGCTGTTCCCGAAGGATCCGCAGCCGCAGAACTACATCGACGCGTGGAACAACCTGGCCCTCGCAAAGCTGCTGTTCAACACCTTCTACTACGCGATCGGCGCGGTGCTGTTCCAACTGGTCTTCGACACCGCCGCCGCGTACTCGCTGTCGAAACTCCGGCCGATCTTCGGCAACGTGATCCTCGCCCTGATGCTGGGGACGCTGATGATCCCGGCGATGGTGCTCATCGTTCCGCAGTACGTGACGGTGATCGACCTGCCGATCCTGCACCTCAACCTGCTCGACTCGCCGTTCGCCATCTGGCTGCCGCTGGTCGCGAACGCGTTCAACATCTTCCTGTTGAAGCGGTTCTTCGACTCGATCCCGGAGGAGCTGATGGCCGCCGCCCTGATGGACGGGGCGTCGTCGCTGCGCACGCTCTGGTCGATCATCCTGCCGTTGTCGCGCCCCATCCTCGGCGTGGTCTCGATCTTCGCCGTGACGGCGGTCTGGAAGGACTTCCTCTGGCCGAAGCTGGTCATGCCGTCGCCGGAGACCCGGACGGTGAGCGTCGGCATCTACGCCTTCGCCGGCGGTACGCCGATGAACGTGGTGATCGCCGCCTCGGTCATCGCCGCGATCCCGACGGTCATCATCTTCCTGATCTTCCAACGGAACATCATGTCCGGTCTGACCACGGGCAGCATCAAGGGCTAGCCACGACCGCAACACCCCGCGCGGCGAACAACGACAGTTCGTCCGACACACATACAGGTCCGGCGAACCCGCCGACGTACTGACCCAGAAAGCAGGTGCTCGTGTCCACAGCAGACAGCAGTCCGTGGTGGCGTGGAGCGGTGATCTACCAGGTGTATCCCCGGAGCTTCGCCGACGGCAACGGCGACGGCATCGGCGACATCGCCGGCATCCGGTCCCGGCTGGATCACCTGTCCGCGCTCGGCGTCGACGCGATCTGGTTCAGCCCGTGGTACCCCTCGCCGATGGCGGACGCCGGCTACGACGTGTCCGACTACCGCGACATCGACCCGGTATTCGGTTCCCTCGTCGAGGTGGAGGCGTTGATCGCCGAGGCGCACGCGGTGGGCATCCGGACCATCGTCGACGTGGTGCCGAACCACTGCTCCGACGCGCACCCCTGGTTCCAGGCGGCGCTCGCCGGCGGGCCCGGCGCGCCCGAGCGGGACCTGTTCTGGTTCCGGCCCGGCCGGGGCCCCGACGGTGACCAGCGGCCCACCGACTGGGTGGGCGAGTTCGGTGGCGAGACCTGGACCCGCACCACCAACCCGGACGGCACCCCCGGCGACTGGTACCTGCACCTCTTCGCCCCGCAGCAGCCGGACTTCAACTGGGACCACCCCCGGGTGCGGGCGGAGTTCGAGGACATCCTGCGGTTCTGGTTCGACCGGGGCGTGGACGGCATCCGGATCGACTCGGCCGGGTTGCTGGTCAAGGACCCGACGCTGCCCGAGGTCCAGCCGGACCAGCCGCACCCGTTCCATGACCTCGACGGGGTGCACGACATCTACCGGGGCTGGCGTCGGGTCGCCGACGAGTACGACGACCGCGCGTTGATCGGTGAGGTGTGGCTTCCGGACCGGCAGCGGTTCGCCAACTACCTGCGCCCGGACGAGCTGCACGCGGCGTTCAACTTCGACTTCCTGGGCTGCGCCTGGGACGCCTCCGCCCTGCGGGAGAGCATCGACGGGACGCTCAGCGCGCACGCGCCGGTCAACGCGCCGGCCACCTGGGTCCTCTCCAACCACGACGTCACCCGCCACGTCACCCGCTACGGTCGGGCCGACACCAGGTTCAGCTTCGCGGCCAAGCGCGAGGGCATCCCCACCGACCTGGAGCTGGGCACCCGCCGAGCCCGGGCCGCCGCGCTGCTCTCGCTGTCGCTGCCCGGTGCCGCCTACGTCTACCAGGGCGAGGAGCTGGGCCTCTACGAGGTGGAGGACATCCCGTACGCGCTGCGTCAGGACCCGATGTGGGAACGGTCCGGCCGAATCGACCCGGGCCGGGACGGCTGCCGCGTACCCCTGCCGTGGGCCGGCGACGAGCCGCCGTTCGCGTTCAGCCCGGCCGGTGCCGCGTCGCCCTGGCTGCCGCAGCCGGCCGACTGGAAGGACCGGACGGCCAGCGCGCAGACCGGAGACCCGGCCTCGATGCTGGAGCTGTACCGGGCGGCGATCCATGCCCGGCGGGCCGACCCGGCGCTCGGTGACGGGGAGATGACCTGGCTGCCCGCCCCGGCCGGGGTGCTCGCCTTCCGTCGCGGGAGCGACTTCGCCTGCGTCGTCAACCTCTCCGACTCCACGGTTCCCCTGCCGGCCGAGGGGGAGTTGTTGCTGGCCAGTGGACCGCTTGACGACGGGATGCTGCCGTCGGACACCGCGGTCTGGTTGCGTACCGCCGGATCGGTGGACGGACCCGGCCGGACCTGACCGTCGTGGTGCCGGCGGTCCCGTCCCGGCCGCCGGCACCACCACCCACCACCCCCGCGCACCGGGGAGGAAGGAGCACCGAAGGGGCAATGTGCCACGCGGCGGGTGTACCCCCTGCCTCCGCCGCCGGGCAACGCACCGCACCCCACCCCCGAAAGAGGTGTAGCGACCCCATGTCCAGTAACGGCACCAGACCAGACACGTCACCGACCGGCGGGCCCGTTCCCCGAGCCGCCCGCCGGCGTCCGCCCCGACGGCTGCTCGCCGGCGTGCTCGCCGGGATGCTCCTCGCCACCGCCCCGGCCGCCGTCCCCCCGGCGAGCGCGGCACCGGCGGCGGACCCGGTCGCGGCCGCCGCCCGGGTGGCCATGCTCGCCGGGCTCTCCGCCACCATGACCGCCAGCAGTTACCACCAGACCTACGTGGCGGGCAACGCCAACGACGGCAACGCCTCGACCTACTGGGAGAGCGCCAACAACGCGTTTCCACAGTGGATCCAGGCGGACCTGGGCGCGACCGTCAACGTGGACCGGGTGGTGCTGAAGCTGCCGCCGTCGTCGGACTGGCAGACCCGCACCCAGACGCTGTCGGTGCTCGGCTCCACCAACGGCTCGTCGTTCAGCACCCTGAAGGCGTCCGCCGGCTACACCTTCAACCCGAGCAGCGGCAACACCGCCACGGTCAGCTTCACCGCCACCAGCACCCGCTACGTACGGGTGCAGGTCACCGGCAACACCGGCTGGCCGGCTGCGCAGTTCTCCGAGGTCGAGGTGTACGGCGCCACCGGCAGCACCGACACCCAGGCCCCCACCGCGCCCGGCAACCTGGCGTACACCCAGCCGGCCAGCGGGCAGATCCGGCTCACCTGGTCGGCGTCCACCGACAACGTCGGGGTGACCGGCTACGACGTCTACGCCAACGGCGCGCTGCGCGGCAGCGTCAACGGCTCGACCCTGGCGTACGTCGACAGCCAGGCGGACAGCGCCACCGTCTCGTACCACGTCCGGGCCAAGGACGCGGCCGGTAACCAGTCGGCGAACAGCAACACGGTGACCCGTACCGGCACCGGCAACCCGCCCACCGGGACCAACCTGGCGATCGGCAAGTCGATCACCGCCTCCGGGTTCGTGCACACGTTCGTGGCCACCAACGCCAACGACAACAACGTGGCCACCTACTGGGAGGGCAACGGCAACCCGAGCACGTTGACCGTGCAGCTCGGCGCGAACGCCAGCCTCAGCCAGGTCGTGATCAAGCTGAACCCGGACTCGGCCTGGGGCGCGCGTACGCAGAACATCACAGTGCTCGGCCGGGACCAGGGCTCGTCGAGCTTCACGACCCTCGTCGGTGCGGCGAACTACGCCTTCAACCCGGGCAGCGGCAACACGGTGACCATCCCGGTCTCCGGCGCGGCGGCCGACGTCCGGCTCTCGATCGCCTCGAACACCGGTGCACCGGCCGGGCAGGTGGCGGAGTTCCAGGTCTTCGGCACCCCCGCGCCGAACCCGGACCTGACCGTCACCGGCATGTCGTTCAGCCCGTCCGCCCCGGTGGAGACCAGCACCATCACCCTCTCGGCCACCGTGCGCAACGCCGGCTCGGCGACCTCCGGCGCGACCAACGTCAACTTCTACCTGGGCTCCACCCGGGTCGGCACCGCGTCGGTCGGCAGCCTCGCCGCCGGTGCGTCGACCACTGTCAGCGCCAGCATCGGCACCCGGGACTCGGGCAGCTACCCGCTCAGCGCGAAGGTCGACGAGTCGAACACCGTCGTCGAGCAGGACGACACGAACAACAGCTACACCAACCCCAGCCCGCTGGTGGTCGGCGCGGTCGCCAGCTCCGACCTGGTCGCCTCCGCCGTCGACTGGTCACCGGGCAACCCGCCGCCGGGCGGCACCGTCACCTTCTCCGTGTCGATCCGCAACGCCGGCAACCAGGCGTCCGCGTCCGGTGGGCACGGCATCACCCTGACCGTGCTCAACGAGTCCGGCACCGTGGTCCGTACCCTGACCGGTTCGTACTCCGGTGTGATCAACGCCGGTGCGACGGTCGGCCCGATCAACCTGGGCACCTGGACCGCCGCGAACGGCAAGTACACCGTCCGGGTGGTGCTCGCCGTGGACGGCAACGAGCTGCCGGTGAAGCAGACCAACAACACCACCGACCGGCCGCTCTTCGTGGGTCGCGGCGCCAACCTGGGCTACGACATGTACGAGGCCGAGGACGGCACCACCGGCGGCGGCGCGGGTCAGGTCGGCCCCAACCGGGAGATCGGCAACCTCGGCGGTGAGGCGTCCGGACGTCGGGCGGTCACCCTGAACAGCACCGGCGCGTACGTCGAGTGGACCACCTGGGCGGCGACGAACACCCTGGTCACCCGCTTCTCCATCCCCGACTCGGCGGGCGGCGGAGGCATCGACTCGACGCTGAACATCTACGTCAACGGCACCCTGCACAAGCCGATCAACCTGACCTCCAAGCACATCTGGCTGTACGGCTCGGAGGCCAGCCCGAGCGACTCGCCCAGTGCCGGCCCGCCTCGCCACCTGTACGACGAGGCGAACGTGATGCTGAACTCCACCATCCCGGCCGGCAGCAAGATCCGTCTGCAGAAGGACCCGGCGAACACCACCACGTACGCGATCGACTTCGTCAACCTGGAGCTGGTCGCACCTCGGGCCAACCCGGATCCGGCCCGGTACCGGGTGCCCAGTGGCTTCAGCCACCAGGACGTCCAGAACGCGCTCGACGCGGTCCGGATGGACACGACCGGCAACCTGGTCGGCGTCTACCTGCCGGCCGGCACCTACGAGACCGCGCAGAAGTTCCAGGTGTACGGCAAGGCGGTGTCCGTCGTCGGCGCGGGCATCTGGTACACCCGCTTCCAGACGCCCACCAACCAGCAGAACACCGACGCCGGCTTCCGGGTGGAGTCCTCGGCCAGCGGGTCGTCCTTCTCGCACCTGGCCTTCTTCGGCAACTACACCAACCGCATCGACGGGCCGGGCAAGGTCTGGGGTGAGCTGAAGGACGTCGACAACATGACGCTCGACAACGTCTGGGTCGAGCACACCGTCTGCGCGTACTGGGGAGTGAGTGTCAGCGGGTTGACCATCCGCGACAGCCGCTTCCGCAACACCTTCGCCGACGCCGTGAACCTGACCAACGGCAGCACCAACAACCTGGTCACCAACTCCGAGGGCCGGTCGAACGGCGACGACGCGTTCGCCCTCTTCTCGGCCACCGACCAGGGCGCGTCGGTCGGCAACAACGGCAACGTGTTCGAGAACCTCTCGGCCACGCTGACCTGGCGGGCGGCCGGGGTGGCGGTCTACGGCGGCTACAACAACATCTTCCGCAACCTCTACATCGCGGACATGTTGACGTACTCCGGGATCACCATCAGCTCGCTGGACTTCGGCTATCCGTTCATCGGCTTCGGGGCGAGCCCGCCGACCCAGTTCCAGAACATCTCGCTGATCAGAGCGGGCGGGCACTTCTGGGGTTCCCAGACGTTCCCGGCGATCTGGGTCTTCTCCGCATCCAAGGAGTTCCGCGGCATCCGGGTGTCCGACGTGGACATCGTCGACCCGACGTACACCGGGATCATGTTCCAGACCAAGTACACCGGGTCGCAGCCGGAGAACCCGATCACCGACACGGTGTTCACCAACGTCTCGATCAGCGGCGTCCGCAAGAGCGGTGACGCGTACGACGCGAAGTCGGGCTTCGCCATCTGGGCCAACGAGATGCCCGAACCCGGTCAGGGTCCGGCGGTCGGCTCGGTCACCTTCAACAACCTGCGGTTGACCAACAACTACCAGGACATCCGCAACACCACCACCACCTTCACCATCAACCGCAACTGACTCAGCCCGAGGCCGACGCCGTCGGGGGAGGTGACTCTCCCGGCGGCGTCGCGCCGTGCCGGCCCTCGCCCGCGGCGAACCGGGCCGCGCCGGCCAGCGCGTCCGCCGCCAGCGAATCCATCCCGTACGCCAACTCCGTCGCCAGCGCCTCCGGCTCTCCTCGCCCGGCGGCGGTCAGCACCGCCGCCCGGTCGTTGCGAAGGCAGGTCTGCGGGTGCCGGGCGATCGTTGCCGCCAGCTCCTCGGCCGCCACCCGCGCCCGGCCCGGTGGCACCACCCGATTGACCAACCCCATCGTGTACGCCTCGTCCGCCGACACCGGGCGGCCGGTGAGGATCAGGTCCATCGCCCGGCTCTCGCCGATCAACCGGGGCAGCCGGACGGTGCCACCGTCGATCAACGGCACCCCCCAGCGGCGGCAGAACACCCCGAGCGTCGCGTCGGACTCGGCGACCCGCAGGTCGCACCAGAGCGCCAGTTCGAGCCCGCCCGCCACCGCGTACCCCGAGATCGCCGCGATCACCGGCTTGCTCAGCGCCATCCGGGTCGGACCCATCGGCCCGTCTCCCTCCGGCTCCACCCGGTTGCCACTCGGCGTGCCGATCGCCTTCAGGTCCGCCCCGGCGCAGAACGTGCCACCGGCACCCCAGAGCACGGCGACCGACGCGTCCGGGTCGGCCTCGAAGGCCCGGAAGGCGTCGGCGAGCGCCCTGGCGGTCGGCCCGTCGACGGCGTTGCGAGCAGCCGCCCGATCCAGCACGACAGTCGTCACCGGCCCGGAACGCTCCACCCGTACACCCATCGGCTCAGCATGCCCGCGCCGCCCGGCACCCACAATCCCGGTCGATCTTGCAAATTCGGCCGGCGCTCCGCCCTGGTTCGCCGAGCCGCATCGGCAAGATCGCACTGACTGACAGTTTTGTCGCCGGAGACCGGTTTGCGGGGCTCTTCGCCGGGAAGTCGGTACGGGTGCGAGAACTTCTGACGAAAGTCGAGCAGGCGTCCGGGCTGGACCGGACCGGCGACCGGTTGCAGCGAATCGTCCTCAGCACGCTGCGTCCGCGCCGGCTGCGGGACCTGCTGCACGGGGTCACCATCGGGCACCCACTCCACCCGGCGATGGTGCAGGTGCCGGTCGGCGCGTGGATCAGCGCCGCGGTCCTGGACCTGATGCCCGGGCAACGCCGACCCGCCACCATGCTGGTCGGCCTGGGCACCGTCAGCGCGGTGCCGGCGGCGATCGCCGGACTGAACGACTGGGCGGCGCTCGCCCGGGACCAGCGCCGCGTCGGCCTGGTGCACGCCGCCGCCAACACCGTCGGCCTGACGCTCTACGCCGGTTCGCTGGCCGCGCGGATGTCCGGCCGGCACGGCGTCGGTCGAGCTCTCGGCTTCCTCGGCCTCTCCACCGTCAGCCTCGGCGCGTACATCGGGGGGCACCTCGCGTACAAGCAGGGGGCGCAGGTCAACCAGAGCATCTCCGAGTTGCGCCGGATGACCGACGGCTGGCACTCGCTCGTCGACATGGCGACGCTGCCGCAGCGCACCCTGATCACCCGGGAGGTGGACGACGACATCTCGGTGATCCTCTACCGGCACGGCGACGAGGTGACCGTGATGTTGGAGCGTTGCCCGCACCAGAGCGGGCCGCTCGGCGAGGGCGAGGTGCAGGAAATCGACGGTCACGCCTGTGTGGTCTGCCCGTGGCACGGCAGCGCGTTCCGCCTCAACGGCGGCGAGGTCGTGCAGGGGCCGTCCGGCAACGACCAGCAGATCCTGCCCACCCGGATCCAGAACGGTGTGCTCCAGGCCCGCCTGCCCTGACGGCTGTTGACGTCTCGGCGGCCTGCGCTGCTCCGTGACGTGGCGCTGATGCCCTCAACGCTTATACCTGTGAGTCATATCTATGACTCACAGGTATATCGCTCTCCGGGTCAGCTGCGTCGGTGGCGGCCCACCGGTGGCCCGTCCGGTACGGAATCCAGACCGTGCCCGCCGGTGAACAACCCGCCCTCGGTGCCGTCGGGGAACGCCGTGCTGCCGGGGGCGGCCAACCCGCCGCCGCGAGTGCCGCTGCCGCTGCCGCGGGGCGTGGTCTCGTTCTCGCTCGCCGCCGTCCGACCGCTCGTAGGTGTCGGAGCCTCGATAGCTGCCGCTGCCCGGCTGGCGGCCCAGGCCGCCCCGCTTCCCGCCGCTCCGCCGGTGATCCGTCCGGCGGCGCTCGTGGCTCGGCCCCCGCTGCCGCTGCTCCGCGACGCGCTGCCCCGCGGCTTGCGGGAGGACGTGGCCAACCGGGGAGCCGCTCCGGCCGTGGCCGGGCGTCGGCGTAGACCCAGGACCGCACCGATCTGCGCACCGACAATGCTCGCCACGGCCAGTACGGCGGAGACCGCCAGCGGTCGGTTCACCCGGTCGTCCGCACCGGCCCGGGCCGCGCCGACAGTCATCGCGGGTGGTTGGCCCGCTGACTGCGTACCGCTGGGTGGTGCCGGATCCACCCGCGCCGGTGCGGCCCGTTCGGGCGCCGGCCGGGGCGCGGGCGGCTTCGGGGCTGCCGGCCGGCCGACCAGTCGGCCGCTCGCGTGCTCGCGGGCCCCCTGGTCGGCGGCCTCCGACGGCAGCCGGAGCAGTTGCCCGGGGCGGATTCGATCCGGGTCGTCGAGCTTGTTCAGCTTGGCGAGCTGTCGATAGTCACCGAACTCGTCCAGGTAACGCTCGGCCACCTCACCGAGGTAGTCGCCCCGGGCGACCCGGTACACCGGCGCCGCCTCGCCGTTCGCCGCCGATCCGCTCGGTGCGGCCACCTCCGTCCCGGCCAACCCGAGTGGCCCGCTGCGGGCCAGCGGGGCTGCCGTGTCCGGTGCCGCGCCCGCGCGGGCCGGCGCGGCCAGGGTGGCCACCATCGGCGTGCCCGAGCCCGGGTACGCCGCAGGGCCGTAGATCGCGGCAGCGCTGGCGGCGGCCGGGCTGGCGACGAGGATCAGCGCCACCGAGCCGACCAGCGCGGCGGCGGCCTTCTGCTGGCGGCCCATCCCGGGCAACCTCGGCGCGGGTCGACGCAGGGTCTGCGCACCCAACTCGACGAGAACCGAGAAGGCGAAGGTGGCCCAGCCGAACCAACCGGCCACGGCGAGTGCGCGCAGGAAGAGTTGCCCGTCGTCCCGGCTGGTCAGGGCGGTGCCCACCTCGCCGATCGTGGGGAGGTGGTCGGGCAGGGGGTTTCCGGCGAAGGCCAGCAACGCGATCGGCGCACCGACCAGCAGCAACAGGAGCACGGCCAGCGCGCCGACGCCGGTGAGGATCCGTCCGGTCCGTCGTACGACGGACCCACCCGATGCGGGCATGGCTGCCTTCCTTCCTATGGTGCTGTGGCGGTGATGGCACTCGCGGTCGCCTCGCCGGTGACGGTGACCGTCTTGCCACCGACGAACGGTCCGAGCATCGAGCGGTGGTAGGTGATGGTGACGGTCACCCGGATCCGGGTTTCCCCGCCGACCTGCGGGAAGCTCACGGTATGGCCGGCGGTGCCGGCGACGGCCAGGTAGTTGCCGACCGCCTTGACCGCCTCTTGCTGGTCGATCCGCTTCGGCCCGCCCTCGATGGCGGTGGCCCGGTCGATGGCCTGGCCGCCGGCCCGCGCCGCCTCGGCGGCCAGATTCTGGGCGCGTTGCAGGGTGCGGAGCTGCCCGGCCCCGTCGAAGGAGAGGCCGATGATGGCCAGCACTCCGATCATCGTCACCGCAAGGAAGATGCTCACCCGACCGTGCTCACCCGAGAGCGAGTGGTCGGGTGCCGGCCCGCTGGCGGTCACTGCCGGCTCCGGTAGCGGTCCAGCGGCGAGGTGAACGTCGCGGAGACCTTCTTCTCGCCGGGCGCCCCGGGCAGGATGTCGAGCAGAATGTCGTCGAACGACACCAGGCAGACGATCTCCACCGTCACTGTGGCGTCCTGACCGACATCGCTGGTGAAAGCGTGGTCGAATCCGCCGGCGGTCACCGTGCCCACCGAACTTCTGAACTCGGGATCCAACTCGCCCCGACAGGACAGACCGTGCCAGTCCAACTGCTTCTGGGCGGCGTTCCGCGCTGCGGTCTCCGCGGCGCTCGACCCCCGGGAGATCGAGGCGGCCCGCGCGGCGTCGTGAGCGGCGGCCTCGACCGCCTCCGCGGCGAGCGCCGTACGCCCGGCCATGCCGGCCAGGACCATCAGCGCGATGAACGCGGGCGCGAGCACCGCCACCTCGATGGAGACCGAGCCGCGCTCGGTGGTGCGGTTCACGGCGGGGTCACCCTCTCCACCGTCCCGTGGGCGGTCTGCTGGACCGCGAAGTCCACGCCCGGTATCACCGACAGGGATCTACCGCTCACCGTGCAGGTCACCTCGACGTCGTCGATGATCACGCAGCTCGGGCTGGTCGCCTTCCAGCCCACCAGCCAACCGCCGGCGGCCTCCAGGAACTGGCTGGCGCTCTCCGCCCCGACACCGCCCGCCGCCTGGTAGGACCGCTGTGCGTTGACGCCGCTCTGCGCGGCGTTCAACGCGGTGGAGCGGGCGAGGAAGACGGCCGCGATCTGAATCGACGCAAAGAGCAGCACCAGGATCAGTGGCATCATCACGGCCAGCTCGACCGGATTGGCCCCTCGCTCCCGGTCGACGCCCGCGAGGTGACGCCGGGCGGCGGTGACCGTCCGGCGTGACCTCGGGCGCGCTGCTCCGCTCATGCCGGCTACTCCGGGGCCGTCGGGTTCTCGTGGGTCGGGATGTTGGTCATCCAGTCGTTGGCCTTGGCCAGGGCGAGCCCGGTGACGATCGTGGCCACGAAGACGAGCCCGAAGATGATCACGGCGGTGGGAACAGGGCTGTCGCCGCGCTCGCCGTCGCGGCGCAGCTCGGCCAGGCGCGTCGTCAGCACGACGTGCAGATAGCTGAGGATGGACATGACGTGCTCCTTCGGGGGTGGGGTCAGATACGGGCGATGAACGGATAGACGACGAAGCCGAGCAGCACGAAGACGAGAAGCGCGCCCGGGATGTCGAGCTTGCTGGTGACCGCCTCGGCGCGGGCGAGGTTGTCGGTGCGGATCTGGTCGCGCAACGAGTCGGCCCGGCTGCGGAGGGTCTCGTGCACCTGTGCGCCCTCACTGCCGGAGGAGCGCATGATCGCGCCGACGTCGCCCAGCTCCGGAATGCCGATCTTGTCGGCGAGGTCGCGTAGCTCGTCCCAGGGCGCGTGCATCTGCATCTGGGCGATCCGCAGCGACTCCTGGAGCCGGTCGAACACCCAGCCGTCGCAGACCGCCGCGGCCCGTTCCAGCGACTGCACGGGCCCGTGCGCTGCCGAGAGCTGCAACGCCACCAGATCCAGGTAGGTGCAGACCGCCTGACGGAACTCGTCGCGGGCGGCGTCGGCCTTGGTCAGCACCGCCCGGTGTGCCAGCAGAGCGCCGACCATCGCCAGGCCGAGGCTGCCGAGCACCGGTACGACGAGCGGGAACGAGACGCCGAGCACCACCAGCGCCACCCCGAGCACTGTGGGCGTGGCCAGCCCGATCAGCGCGGAGAGCAGCACCGACAGTGCGTACTGCTCGGGAGTCTGGCCGATCAGGGCGAGCTGCCGGTGGGGTGGCCGCAGCCAGCGGGAGAACCCGGTCAACCAGTCCAACCGGCGGGAGGTGGGCGCGGCGACCTGGCCGGTGCCCGGCGGCTGGTGCAGTCGGCGCAGCGCCGGCCCGAGCGCCGGAGTCGCCGGTACCAGCTCCCGGATCACCAGGAACACGCCCAACCCGATGCCGGCGCCGCCACACACCGCGGTGACCAACTGCCAGTTGACCATCATGCGATCACCTCGGTCGGGTCGGGCGCCGGGAGGAACCGGGCGGGCCGCTGCGGCTGGCTCATCGAGCGCACCCAGGCCAGCAGGCCGATGAAGGCGGCGCCGAGGACGGCCATCACCATCTGACCGACAGGCGTGCCGTACGGCTCGATGTACTCGGTGTTGATCAGCCCGTACGCGAGGGTCGCCAGGGTCATTCCGGTGAGGAAACGAACCGCGAACCGGGGCTGGGTGCGCTTGGCCTCGATCTCCCGGCGGGTCGCCACCTCCGCCGATGCCGCGCCGGCGATCGAGCCGAGCACGTCACCGAGCCGTTCACCCCGGTCGGAGAGGTGCAGGATCAACGCCGCGACCACCTGGTCACAGACCGGGTCGGCGATCTCGTCGGCGAACGCCAGCAGCGCGGAGCGGGCCGTCCAGCCGGCCTGTAGACGGGCGGCGAGCAGACGTACCTCGTCCTCGATGCCGGGCGGCACACTGCCGATCGTGCCGACGATCGACTGTTGGAGGCCCTGCCCGGTGCTGGAGACGTCCTTGAGTCGGCGGGTCCACTCGCCGACCGCCTCGATCCGGGCGATCGCCCGCTGTTCGGCCTTGCCCACACCGAACAGCCACGGGGTTCCGGGCACCGCGACCGCCACCAGGAGACCCACCACCGGCAGCCCGGTCAGCAGGAACGCCAACGCCCCGGCGACCAGCGCGGCGACCAGCAGCGCCTGGTGGGACCGCTGCTCGGCGGGTGTGCCGCCGGGTCCGCGCCACAGCCGACTCAGGCTGGACCCGCCACCCGGGCGTGCCCCCGGGGGGCGTCGCGTGCCGACCAACGCCACCACGGCCAGCAGCAGCCCCGCCACACAGGCGGCTCCGGAGACCACCGCGATCAACTCCAGGCTGCCCATCGGTGTCACCGCCGGGCCAGTCGGGTCTGCCGGGGGCGTCGCCAGGCACCCGCGCCGGCCTCAATCCACCTGGTCAGCAGCCGCACGTCGTACCCCACCCGCAGCAGCTGGTCACGGACCCGCTCCGGCAGGTGCCGCGGGACCGCGCGGCCGTCCGGGCCGGGCCCGAAGACGCTGGTGGTGGTGATCCGACCGGCCTCGCCGGCCCCGATCACCTCCTCCACGTGTGAGACGAACCGGTGCTTACGTCCGCCGATCGCGGTCTCGTCCTCGACGGTGACGTAGACGATCAGGTCGAGGGCGTTGCCGGCCATCCGGCGGGCCTGGTCGACGGTCATCTCACGGCCGTGCGCCAGCGCCAACTCGACGATCCGTTCACCCACCCCGGCGGCGGTACGGGCGTGGATGGTGCACATCGAGCCACGGCTGGTGGTCATCGCCTGGAGCATCGGCACGATCTCCCGGGACCGCACCTCGCCCACGATGATGCGCAGCACACCCATCCGCAGCGACAGCGGGATCAGGTCGGCGATGGTCACCTCGCCGGCCGGGCGGCCGTCGAAGCCGCGCTCGCCGTGCCCCTCCCGGGCCTCGAAACTCATCACCGCCCGGTGCCGCTCCTGGCGGCGGGCCGGTAACAGCTCGCGGCTCTCCTCCAGCAGCACGTACGGCTCGTCCGGCGGGATCTCGTTCATCAGGGCCCGGATGATCGTGGTCTTACCGGCCCCCGCCAGGCCGGCGACCATGATGTTCAGGCCGGCGCGCATCGCCGCGCGGAGGAAGTCGCGCAGCAGCGGGTCGATCATCTCGTCCAGGTCACCCCGGGCCCCCGCCACGTCGTCCAGGCTCACGTCCAGGGTGTTGTGCTTGCGGATCACCGCGTACGGACGGTGGCTGACCAGGAACACCGCCGCCAGCCGGCTGCCGTCGGGCAGTTGCAGGTCGAGGGTGGGCTTCACAGTGGACAGGGACCGCTCGGTGGCGCCCGCCCGACGGGCCGCCGCCTGGAGGATCTCCACCAGTTCGGCGTCGCTGTCGGCGATCGGCTCGGCCCAGTCGACCCCGCCGCCGTGCCGGGTGATGCGTACCTGGTCGCAGCCGAGGATGTGCACTTCCTCGATGGTGTCGTCGACCAGCAGGGTCTGTAGCCGGCCGAGCCCGACCAGCTCGGCGGTCACCTGGTCGAGCAGCAGACGTTCCTCGCCGGCGGCCATCGGAGTGCCGGCCCGGCGTACGGAGTCCGCGTACGCGGCGACCACGGCGACGGCGAGTCGGGCTCGCTCGGTGTCCTCCTCGTCGACGGTGAACTCCCGGCCACGCTGCCACAGGGTGAGCCGCTCGGTGAGTTCCCGACGCAACTCCCGGACCACCTGGAAGTCCATCCGGGGTCGGGGTGCCAGTTCCGGTTGCACGGTGGCCGTGGGCTGCGGCTGCGGCACCGGCCCGTGCTGGTGGTGCCGGCCGTTCGGGGCGGCCAGGGGCGGCGCGGTGGAGGTGACACCCGGTGGCTGTTGCCGGGGGTCGGCGGAGACCGGCTCAAACCGCATCCGGCACCCCCTGCTGCACGGGCCACGCCAACCGGGCGCGACGTCGTTCCAGCAGCGCGCCGATCGGCACCTCCAGCGCGCCGGCCGCGCGCATCAACGGCCGTCCGGCCCGCACGGTCCCACCCAGGGCCAACACCCCGGCGGTACGCGGGTCCTGCGGCAGCCGTGCGATCACCGGCAGTTTCAGGGCGCGGCTGATCTCGGCTCGTCCGTGGCCATCACCGACCAGCAGCAGCCGCAGGGTGCCCGGCGGCACCCGGTGCTCGGCGAAGTCCCGTTCGATGGCGGTGACGACCACGCGGGTGCCGGAGAGGTCCGGCAGGTGCGCCCGGGTCACCAGCAGCACCACCGACGCGGCCCGGAGCACCGGCCAGGGCGGCCCGTTGACGTGCAGCCGGCCACAGTCGACGAGCACGTCGTAGCCGGGGGTGCCACGGTCCAGGGCGTCGAAGTAGTCGGCGAAGCGTTGCCAGAGTGGGGTGACGCTGCCGCCCTGGGCGGGGTCGACGAGTCCGGGCAGCAGCAGTCGTTCGCGGCGCGGTGCGTCCAGGTCGACGAGCTGCGACCAGAACGCGGTCTCCAGGTTGCCGTCGCGCAGTTCCCCGACTGCCAACTCGCCGAGGCCGCGTGGTCCGTCCAGTTGGCCGCCGAGGTAGCCGGCGAGGATCGAGCCGCCGGCCGGGTCGCACTCGGCGAGGACCAGCCGCCGGTGCCAGGTCAGCGCGCAGGCGAGCGCCGACGTCGTGACGCCGGGCGAACCCTTCGCCGACACCAGCGCGATGATCGCCATCGTCAGGCCGTCTCGGTCAGCACGACGGCGAGCCGGTTCTGTGCGGCGAGCGCCACCACCGCCGGTATGTCGCGGGTGACCAGCGCCAGATACAGCACCTTGTCGTTGTTCGTCGGGCTGACCATGTCGATCACGGTGGCCGGGAACCTCGTGCCGGTGGCGGCCGCGTCCCCGGTGGTGCTGCTGCGGTCCGGGGTGCTCACCAGCAGGACCTTGTCGCCGGGGTGCAGTTCGCGGGCCGGCACCTGGGCGGTCTTCAGGCCGAGCGCGATCTGCTGCTGGCCGGGGCCGAGCAACGGGTCGTCGGTGACCTGCCCCAGCGTCAGCAGGGTGCCCGGGACCAGCGCGACGGCGGCACGTTTGCCGATCACCTCGTCGAGCCGCCCGGCGGGCACCGGGCGCAACCCCTGACCACCGGCGACCTGCACGCTGACCAGGTCGGCGGCGCTGATCTCGCGACCCACCTCCACCGGTCGGGCCACCGCCAGGTAGCTGCCCGTGGCCCGGACCGAGGTGACTGCGAACGCCGCCCCGAGCCCACCGAGGGCGATCAGGAGTACGGCGAGACCGAGCAGCCCGGGGCGTACCCGCCGCTGCCGGACCACGTTCGGCGGGGTGACCGGCGCGTCGACCGGTGCGGTGCCGTTGCGCGTCGCGAGGCTCACTGGGTCATCTCCGTTCGCGGGGATCGCACCATCGGCTGAATCACCGGGTCACCACCTGGAGTTCGTTGATCTGGATCTGCACGTTGCCGCTGCGGCGGGTCACCAGGATCTCTCCGCTCTGGCCGCCGCCGCGCCAGGTCACCGTCCAGTGCGTGGTGGCGCTGATCGTGTACTCGCCGGCATTCGGGTAGCCGTCGGAGTCGCCGCAGTCCGGTGACGCGCGGCCGGCGAGGTTCTCGTTCTTCGAGTCGTACGGGGTGCCGGCCGAATAGCAGGTGATCTTCTCGCCGTTGCCCATGTCCCAGACGGTCCTGGTGACCGCCGCGGTGATGCTGACGGTCACGTCCCGGTCGGTCGCGCTGGCGGTCAGCGGGCCGTAGTAGTCCTCGCCCGGGTTCGCCCACAGCCACACCGGCAGGCCGACCAGCCCGGGGCCGATGCCCTTGCGGGGTGCGACCTTCAGGGGCGCCGGCAGCAGCTTGATCGAGGCGAGGGCACGCCGGGCCAGCTCCTCCGGGTTGGGCGGTGCGCCGAAGCCGGCCGGCGGTTCGTCCAGCAACACCTCGGTCTGGTTGCCCACGTCCGCGCCGCCGTTGCAGGTCTGCACGTACCACTGCTGGCCCTCGGGTGCCTCACGCTGGGGCACCGACAACTTGTAGTAACAGCCGTCTCCGCTGTTGAACCAGCCCTTGAACTCGTCGTAGCAGGGGACCGTCCGGCCGTCCCACCGGCAGACGCCGCCACCGCCGCCACCGCCGTCGTCTCCACCACCGTCGTCACCGCCGCCACCCGGGTCACCCGGGTTGCCGGGCTCGTCGTCCCAGACGTTGCAGTCCGGCTGGTCCGGCGGGCAGTTGGCCCCCGGGTCGGCGCGTTGCGCAGCGGCGGCTGCCGACGGGGTCGCGCCGACCACCAGCAGGAGCGCGAGGCCGATCCCGGCGAGAGCCCGCCAGGATGTGCCGGCGCGGCGGGACCGTGCTCCGGACGTCAGCACGGCTGGTCCCGGTGCGTCGTACCAGAGTTGATCAGCCAGCGCCCGTCGGGATACCGGGTCGCGGTGGCGGTGGAGAAGTGCCTGCCGCCTCCGCTGCCGGGGACGACGCGCTTGTCCTTGGCGTAGACCAGCCGGTAGCCGGTCGTGTCCAGGCAGTCCTGGATCTCCACGGTGGCTGGCTTCGCGTCCAGGCTGACCGCGATCACGGTCGGGTCGGACTTCACCGTCCCGGTACGCATGGCACCGTGCTCCTTAGCGTCGCGAATGGACAATTGGACCCGAGTAAGAAGTGGATCAGCGAGATACCGGGTGAGTTCGGGTGCCCGTGGATCGCTACGTCCGCTCGCCGTGCGCGAAGCCGCGAGATAACCGGAGTACGCGTCGAGTGCCGCCTTTTCGGCGGCTCGCCGATCGATCTCGGGATCGGTCCGTTGTTCGTCCGCACGGGGTGCCACCGGTCGTTCGACCGACTCCCGTCCGCTGGCGCAGGCGGTGAGCGGCGCTGCCGCCACGACCGCCAGCAGGCAGATTGCCGCTCGTCTGAGCTGCCGTCCGCGCACCGTCGAGCCTCCTCGTGGTCGCCCGGAGCGGTGGGGGGTCACCGCTGTCGGGCATGCGGAAGCGCGCCCGGATCAGCACATCCGGAGCCGCTCATTGCGCTTCCGCATTTACCGTTACGGATCTTCTACAAATGCAGGTCCTGTGTCTTCCGGTTGTCGAGGTGAGGCTTGCGTCACACCCAAGGGGCGAGCATAGGCTGACGTTCGCCGATGCAACAGAGGCAATTCAAGCGAACACTCTGAGTGATGACAGGTGGTGGTGACGGGTGTCCGCACCGTGCACGGGGCGATGGCCGGGCGGGGGGCCGTCGGAAATCGGGCATCGCCGGAGCGGGCACTGTCGCCGATGCCCCGTCGTCGTCCCCAGGAGTGGGACATCGCGGCCTGATCCCGGCATCCCATCCGCGTCGCCGGCCCGCTGCGGCTGTGCCTTGAGCGACGAGCTGTCCGGCCCGGATCAGCTCGACGCAGCCCGCTGGCGGCCGGGCGAGCCTGTCGCTTTCTGCGCCATCCGCCACACCGTGACGATCGTGCAGTTACGATCCGTGTTCACCTTCCCAAGGGAGCGCACCGGCGTACCGGAGGTGACATGGCGCTGACCGGCCCCCCGGCCCCCGTCCCCGGACGGGAGAACCCACCCGATCGGAGCCCGGCGCACCCACCGACCGGCGGCACGACGGAACCCGCTCGCCCGGCGGTGGGGCACTGCCGCACGACGGATGGCGTTTCGGCGGTGGGTCGGGGCCGCACGACGGACCGCGTTTCGGCGGAGGCGCGCACCCGGCTGTCGACGGTGCTCGCGATCCTCACGGTCGGCCCGCTGATGCGCATGGCCGCGCTGCGCTACTCCGTACCCCCGGGCATGCCCAGCCGGACCGGCTGCGACGCCTGCGGCGCGCCGATCGGCCTGACCCGGCCCTGGCCGGCGCTCGGTCCGACGGCCCGGTGCGGTCGCTGCCAGGCCCGGATCGGCCCGCCTCCCGGCGTGGTCGAGGTGGCAGTGCTCGGCGCGGTGGCGCTGCTGCTCGCTCTGACCGGCTCCTCGGGCGGGGCGCTGCCGGCGCTGGCCTGGTGGCTGGGCTGGACGATCCCGGCGGTCCTCGTCGACCTGGCCGTGCACCGCCTACCGGACCGGCTCACCCTGCCGGCGGCCGCCGGGACCTGGCTCCTGCTCGGCGTCGCCGCTCTCGACGCCGACCCGGGTCACTGGCTGCGGGCGGTCGTCGCCGGTGCCGGCCTGGCGCTCTTCTTCGCCAGCACCACGCTGCTGCTCGGACGTCGTGGCTTCGGGCTGGGCGACGCCAAGTTGGCGCTCAGCGTGGGAGCCCTGCTCGGCTGGTACGGCTGGCCGGTTCTGGTGATCGGGCTGCTGCTCGCCTTCGGGCTGTCCGCGCTGCTGAGTGTGGGTCTGCTCGCCGCCCGCCGGGCGCACTGGAACACCCACCTGCCCTTCGGGCCGTTCCTCCTGCTCGGCACGGTGGGGGCACTCCTGCTGTCACTCTGACCCCCGGCCGGCGCGTGGCGGTCAGGGGTGGGGGCGGCTGGCCAGCTTGGGGATCGGAGCCCGGGATCGGCGACGCAGCAACTCGGTGGTGGGTCGGGCCAGCAGTGGGGTCGCCACCACGGCGACCAGCGCGCCGAACAGCACGCCTGCGATCACGTCGTGCGGATAGTGGACACCCACGAAGACCCGGGAGAAGGCGCCGAGCGCGGCCAGTGGCAGCGCGACCAGCCCGAGCCGGCGGGAGAGCAGCAGGGTGGTGACCGCCAGCGCGCCGGCCACCGTGGCGTGGTTGCTGGGGAACGACCAGTCACCCGGGGGTGGGCAGGCGCCCGCGATGATCGCCCGGCCGACCGTCCGGCAGGGGCGGTCCTCGTCCACCACGGTCTTGAACCATTCGCTGCCCACGTACGCCAGGAGGGCCGGCAGCGGCGAGATCAGGGCGAGTGCCCGGTCGCGCGGGCCGCCGGAGCGGCGACCCAGCGCGGCGATCAGCAGGAGCGCGCCGAGCAGGAGGATCACCCCCTCGGTCGCGTGCCCGACGAACCACTGCACCGGCTCTGGGCTGGCGGCGGCGGCGTCGACGACGTCGCGGTACCACTCCGCGCTGATCTCCGGAACGTCAATGCTGCCGTTGTCGGCCATGCCTCACCTCACCCTCTGTTCATACCCCGTTCACCGTGGGGGCACCCTGGGAACGCGGCACGGGGGCATCGCCGCTGTCGAAGGACGGGCCGCCGGCACGACCTTCGTCCAGGATTCGTCCAGCCGGCTCTGCTTGGCTGTTCAGCGACGTCGGCATCCACAGGAGGCTTCGTGCACACCAGTTCGGCCACCGACCAACCGCCGCCCGCCGCCGGGACGGGGGACGACGAGACGTGGCGCATCCGGCGTACGGCGGATGATCTGGACCGGCTCGGCGAGACCGAGTCGATCTTCGCGCTGGGCAACGGGTGGGTCGGATGGCGTGGTGTCCTCGACGAGGGCGCGCCGTGCGGGATGCCGGGCAGCTACGTCAACGGCCTGCACGAGCGTCGCGAGCTGAGCTACCCCGAGGAGGGGTACGCGTTCCCGCAGGAGAGTGACACGGTCATCAGCGCGCCGAACGCCGCGCTGATCCGGCTCTGGGTCGACGACGAGCCGCTGGACATCCGGACCGGGACGCTGCGCAGTCACGAACGGGTGCTCGACCTGCGTACCGGTGTGCTGCGCCGGGACACCGAGTGGATCTCCCCTGCCGGGAGGGGGGTGCGGATCCGCAGCACCAGGCTGGTGTCCCTGCCGCGCCGCCCGGTGGCCGCCGTCCGGTACGAGGTCGAGGCGCTGGACGCCCCCGTCGAGCTGCGGGTCTGCTCCGACCTGCTGGCCAACGAGAAGGTGCCGGAGCGCTCGGACGACCCCCGAGCGGCCTCGGTGCCCACCGACCCGCTGACCGCCGAGTCGTACGACGCGAACGGCCTCGACGGGGTGCTGGTCCACCGGACCGAGCGCAGCGGTCAGCGCGTGGCGGTCGCGGTCAGTCACCTGGTGGACGGGCCGGACACGGTCACCACCACCGGCGACTGCATTCCGGACCGAATCCGGCTGACCGTGACGGGTCGCCTGCATCCGGGGGAGCGGCTGCGGCTGACGAAGTTCGCCGCGTACGAGTGGGCGGCGGTCGACGGCGTACCCGCCGACGAGTTGGCTGCCCTGGTCTCCGCCGAGGCGGACGCGGCCCGTGCGGACGGTTTCGACGCTCTCCTCGCCGACCAGCGCGCCGCCCTGGACGCGGCCTGGCAGGTCGCCGACGTGCGGCTCGACGGCGACCAGGAGCTTCAGCAGGCGGTCCGGTTCGCGATGTTCCACCTGATCCAGGCCGGTCGGCCCGACTCGGACCGGACGATCTCGGCCAAGGGGTTGACCGGCAACGGCTACGACGGGCACGTCCTCTGGGACACCGAGACCTACGTCCTGCCGGTGCTCACCTACCTGGCCCCGGCGGTGGCCCGTTCGGCGCTGACCTGGCGGCACGCCCACCTGCCGGAGGCCCGGGAGCGGGCCCGCGAGCTGCGGCTGACCGGCGCCACCTTCCCGTGGCGCACCATCGGCGGCCGGGAGTGCTCCGGCTACTGGCCGGCCGGCACGGCCGCGCTGCACGTCAACGCCGACATCGCCGACGCGGTGCTGCGCTACCTGGCGGCCACCGACGACCAGCGCTTCCTCGCCGACGCGGGGTTGGAGTTGCTGGTGGAGACGGCCCGGCTCTGGCACGGGTTCGGCCACTGGTCGGGCGACGGCGACTTCCACCTGCACGGGGTGACCGGCCCGGACGAGTACGCCGCGCTGGTCGACGACAACGTCTTCACGAACCTGATGGCGAAGCGCAACCTGCGCGGCGCGGCGGACGCCGCCGAGCGTCACCCCGACCTGGCCGGCCGGCTCGGCGTGGACCACGACGAGGTGGCCGGCTGGCGGGCCGCCGCCGACGCGATGGTCGTCCCGTACGACGGCGAGCGCGAGGTGCACCAGCAGGCCGCCGGCTTCACCGAGCAACCCGAGTGGGACTTCGCGAACACCGGCGAGGACGACTATCCGCTGCTGCTGCACTTCCCGTACCTGGAGCTGTACCGCAAGCAGGTGGTGAAGCAGGCCGACCTGGTGCTCGCCATGCAGGTCTGCCCCGGCGAGTTCACCGCCGCCGAGAAGGCCCGCAACCTGACCTACTACGAGGCCCGCACGGTCCGCGACTCGTCGCTGTCGGCCGCGCCGCAGGCCGTCCTGGCCGCCGAGGTCGGGCACCTGGACCTGGCGTACGACCTGTTCGCCGAGTCGGTCCTTCAGGACCTGGCGGACCTGGGCGACAAGACTGCCGACGGGCTGCACCTGGCGTCGCTGGCCGGCGCGTGGCTGGCCCTCGTACAGGGCTTCGGTGGGCTGCGCGACGACCGCGGGGTGCTCTCCTTCGACCCGCGGCTGCCGCGCCGGATCGACCGGTTGGCGTTCAGCCTGCGGTGGCGCGGCCACCGGCTGCGGGTCACGCTGACGCCCACCGAGGCCCGCTACGAACTGCCCGACGCCGCCTCCGACACCGAGGTGGAGGTGTGGCACCACGGCGAGTCGGTCCGGATCACCGGCGCCGAGGCGGTCACCGTGCCGATGCCGCAGGTGCCCGACCCCGGGCCGGAACCAGCCTCCCCGCCCGGCCGTCGTCCCACCCGTCGCTCGGCCGCCTGAGCCACCACCCCCGGCTCAGGCCGACCGATCCCCGGCTCAGGCCGGCACGGGACCACCGGCCATCCGCTCACGGACGGCCTCCAGCGCCTCGAAGGCGTACGCCCAGTTGTGGCACTTGAAGCTGCGCAGGCCGTCGATCGCGGTGTGGCAGTCGGAGCAGCGCACCCCGGCGATGGCGTCGGGGATCTCGGTGTTGACGTACTTGCGGTCGCCGAGGATGACTGTGGCGATCATGTGCTTGTCGTGCAGCCCGGAGAGCGCCGACGAGACGATGTCGTACCAGGTGACCCGCCGGCCGCACTTCGGGCAGTCCGGCTCGTCGCCGCTGACCCAGAGCGGCGCGCCGATGCTGCGCGCCGGCATGCCGAGCAGCTTCTCCAACCGCCGGACGTCCGATTCCGGGGTGGTCCAGCGGTGTCGGCCGGGCAGTGACGCGGGCGAGTCGTACACGGCGCGGAACAGGTCGTGGTCGACCTGCACTGTCTCGCGCTGAGCGGTCATCGGCTTACCTCCTCGTTGAGTCGGTGCCCCCACCGTGGCCAGCGACGACCATGGGCGCTGCCGGATCAACGACACGAGGGGGCGGCGGGTCGTCACCCGGCCGTTTTCGTCTCGTCGGCCGGCTCGGAGTGGTACGACGGAGGCAGGGCGGGTGTGCCTCCGGGGGGAGCGCCGATGGCGAGCCGAGGTGACCGGCTGCTGCGGGGCAGAGACTCGCCACTGAGCGCCTCGTTCCTGGAGCTCTTCTTCGACCTGGCGTTCGTGCTCGCTCTCAGCCAGTTGGCCGAGCATCTGCTGCACGACCTCACCGTGGCCGGCGCGCTGCGGACCGCACTGCTGCTGACCGGCATCTGGTGGATCTGGGTGCCCACGACCTGGTTCGCCGACTGGTATGACCCGGAGAGTCCAGCGGTGCGGTGGTTGCTGGTCGCGTCGGCGCTGGGCGCCCTGCTGGTCGGGGTGGCGATACCGCAGGCGTTGGACGGGAGGGGTCTGCTCTTCGCCGGTGCGTACGTCTCGGTACACATCGCCCGGGGCCTGGTCACCACCTTCGCGTTACGCGGTCATCCGAGGCAGAACCGGACGGTGCGGATCCTCTGCTGGTTCAGCGTCTCCGCCGTACCGTGGCTGGCCGGCGGGCTCCTGCCGGACTGGCGGGTGCCGCTCTGGCTGCTCGCCCTCGTCCTGGATCTCACCGGCCCTCGACTGGGCTGGCCCACGCCGCTGATGGGCCGGACCCGCCAACAGGAGTTGCACCTCGCGGGTGAGCACTTCGCCGAGCGGTACCAACAAATCATGATCATCGCGCTCGGTGAACTGGTACTGGTCGCCGGCCTCTCGTACGCCGGCACCGACCTCCACCTCCGGCAGACCGCCGCCTTCCTGCTGGTCTTCGCCACCGCTGTGTTGATCGGTCTGCTCTACGTCACACCCGCCGGCCAACGGCTCGGCCCGGCCATCGAACGCGCCGACCCGTCCCGGCTCGGCGTCGTCACCGGATACGTGCACCTGGTGATGATCGCCGGGCTGGTCGTCACCGCCGTCGGTGCCGAGTTGAGCATCGCCCACCCCTCGCGGACCGGTGACCTGACAGCTGTCGTCGTCATCCTGGGCGGTCCGACGCTGTTCCTCGTCGGGCGGATCCTCTTCTCGGTGGCGATCCACCGACGGCTGTCCTGGCCACGGGTCGCGGCCCTGTTCGTGTTGGCGGCTGCCACGGGGCTCCTGCGGCTGCCGCTGCTCGCGGTCAGCGCGGTCGCCACGGTGGTGGTGCTCGTGGTGGTCGTCCTGGACCACGCCGGGCTCTTCTCGTACCGCCGGAGGACCGGCGGGTAGGTGCGGCCGGCACCGCAGCCGGCGGGTGCCGGCGGAAGGCGCTGCCGTGACGGCCGGGCCCCAGCGCCGACACGGCCACGGCGCGCGAAACGGGCGGCGGTCCGGCTCGGCCCGGTGGGCCGGGCCGGACCGGGACGTCAGTCGGGCACCACGGTCAGGACCAGCGGACCGTTCGGAATCGGGTTGCCGGCGTTGTTCGGATAACCCCAAGCGCTGTCGTTTCCGGCCTCGTCGGTCAGCGAGAAACCGATCGTGTACTGCCCCGGCTCCATTCGGCCGGTGGACACCGCGAGACGGAAGACGCCGGTGCCGTCGTCGTGCTCACCGCCGGACATCCCGCCCTTCGGCTCCCCGTTGCTGTCGTAGATCGTCGCGCTGAATTGTTGGATCTTGGCGAAGTCGTCCACCTCGACAGTGACGTCGAAGCCGAGCCCCCAGGCGTCCTCGGTCTCCTGCTGCGTCCACGTCGCCTTGGGTAGCGTCGCCGAGAGCACGACCGGCGCCTTCTCGTCCTTCACCCGGGTGACGGTGAGGCCGAGGTCGGGAGCACCGTACGCCGCGCCGTAGAGGGCGACGTTGCCCGCCCCGTCGGTCAGCCTGACCCCGTTGATCGAGCAGGAGCTCATCCAGGACGACTGGAGGACGATCTCTACCGAGGCTGATCCGTCGTCACCGACCACCGGGGTGTGTGACGGCTGGGAGCACCACGACAATTCGAGGTCGACCGAGGCCAGGCCACCAACCATGCCCTGCGGCCGGAAGGTGAGTGCCGTCGAGGCCGGACCACGCCAGTTGTTCACCTCTGCCTTGGTGAGAGCGAAGTTCGACGCGCTGAGCACCTCGTTGCGGCTCACCTGGACCGGAGCAGCTCCTTCCGGCGACGTGTCGGTCCGGGTGTTGCCCCAACTGTCGGTCAGGTCGAGCCGGGAGACCCGCCAGGTGCCGGACGGTGAGCCGGCCGGCACGGTGACCGGGATGGAGCACGTCAGCCACGTCGGATCCCAGGCGACCTGGCCGTTGCAGGACCACTGCGACCCGTCCCGGGTGAGCTGGAACGTGCCGCTGACCCGCCTGCCGCTCGGGCCGGTGAGGGTGAGCTTCCCCTTCTTGAAGCCGGAGTTGTCGACGACGTACACCGCGTAGCGCAGCGTCACCCCGGAACCGTCGTCGTAGAAGCTGCGAGGCTGGTCGAAGTCGAAGTACAACTGCTCGGCGACCGGCCCTTCGGCGTCGACGATCTGGGCGACGGTGAGCGCGGCCGGGCCCGGGTCGCGCACCGTGCGGGCGTGCGCGACGTCGTCGGCGATGGTCACCTTGGTGACCCGCCAGAACGTCTGCGCCACAGGCGCGTAGCGCGGGACCGTGAACTGGTAGGCATAGGTGGACTCCTGGGCTGTCCCCGAGCCCCCTACCTGCGCCCGGCCCCAGTCCAGGTTGTAGCTGACCGTGCGGGGTTGACCGATCTGCTCGCTGCCGGCGAACTGCCGCAGTTCCACGACACCGCTGATTCCCCGGGCTTTGGCGGCGCGATTGGTGATCGTCCAGTTGAGATTGACTGTCGCGTAGTCCTCGGTGACGTCGACCTGCGTCCTGTCGAAGGCGATGGACGCGACGTCGAGCACCGGGCTGGTCGCCGGTGCCGCAGCCGCCGGACCGGTGACCGACAGGGCAACCGCGGCAACCGCCACAGTTGCGACGAGCGCGCGTAGGCGCCAAGGCTTCATCTGCTCTCCCCGTGAGTCAATGAATCCTGAATGGATGTGCGCTGAGAGTAGCCGTGGCCGACAAATGAATTCGCGTGCCATCGGGCCGTTTTATTAGGCTTGCGATCCGTTTGAATGTCTTATCTGCACGCGCTGGACTGTCGGGTTTTGTCGGCGCTCGACGGTCTCTCGAACCCGTCGAGCCGCCCGACAACAAAACGATCTTGCAAGCGGGCACGTCTCCGAGCAGGCTGAGCTGGTCGGATCGAGAACAGGATCCGGCACCGGAGCCAAGGAGATGTTCGTGCGCAAGCTCGTCTACTACGTCGCCGTCACCCTGGACGGATTCATCGCCGGTCCCGACGGCGCCGACCCCACCGGTCCGGACGGCTTCTGGCCCATCCCGGACGACTACCTTCACCACCTTGTCGCCGAGTACCCGGAGACCCTGCCGGGTCCGGCCCGACAGTCGTTGGGCATCACCGACGCGGGCAGCCGGTTCGACACCGTCCTGGAAGGCCGCCACTCCTACGAGGTGGGGCTGAGAGCCGGTGTCACCGACGCGTACCCGCACCTGCGCCACCTGGTGTTCTCCCGCACGCTGGGTCAAAGCCCGGACCCGGCCGTCGAGGTCGTGGCCGGGGACCCCATTGCCACGGTACGAGAGCTGAAGCGCCACGACGGCAAGGACATCTGGGTGATCGGCGGTGGCGCCCTGGCCGGTGCCCTCTACCCGGAGATCGACCAGTTGGTCGTCAAGCTCGCCCCGCTGACGATCGGCGCGGGCATTCCGCTGTTCGGCCGCGATGCCGTCTTCGCACCCCGCACCTGGCGCCTGACCGAGCACACGGTCCTGGACAGCGGCTCCCTCTTCCTCACCTACACCCGGGCACAGACCGGCACCGAGAGCGCCTGATCGCATCCCGCAGCCGTCGTTGGTGACGGGCCGCTGGTGCGCGATCGACACCAGCGGCCCGTCACCTCATCCCTTCACGGCTCCCGCGGTGAGACCTTCGGTCAGGAAGCGCTGCCCGAGGGCGTACATGATCACCACGGGGATGCTGACGAGCAGCGACGCCGCGGCGAGCTGTCCCTGGGGTACGACGTCTCCGGCGATCATCGACTGCATGCCGACGGGGAGCGTCTTGTACTCGTCCTTCGTGATGAACACGAAGGCGAACAGGAACTCGTTCCAGGCATTGGTCAGGGTGAAGAGCGCGACCGCCAGCAGCCCGGGCTTGGCGAGCGGCAGCACCACCCGACCGAACGCCTGGAGGCGGGTGCAGCCGTCGACGAGCGCGGCCTCCTCCAGCTCGATGGGGATCGACGAGAAGTAGCCGACCAGCAGCCAGGTGGCGAACGGCAGCGTGAAGGTCGGGTACGTCACCACCAGGGACCACAACGAGTCGGTGAGCCGTGCGCCGATGAGCATCTGGTACAGCGGGATGAACAGCAGCGCGCCCGGCATCACGTAGGTGAGCAGCACCGTGACGGTGAACCCCTGCGCCCCGCGGAACCGCAGCCGGGCCAGCGCATAGCCCGCCAGGGCGGCGCAGATCAGCGCCACCGCGGTGGACGCCGCGGACACCAGCAGGGTGTTGAGATACCAGCGGCCGAACGGCTGGTTGGCGAACAGGGCACTGAACTGTTCCAGGGTCCACGGCGTCGGCCACAGGTCGTCGGTGCGCATGACGACCTGGCCCTCGGACTTGAAGGCGGTGACGGCGATCCAGTACAGGGGGCCCAGCACGAAGAAGAGCAACCCGGCCAGCGCCACCCAGGACCCCAGACCCGACACCGCTGACGACGACCGTCGACCGCCCCGGGTCTGGAGGGTCGAGACCACCCGGCCGACCGCCACCGCGATCAGCAGGATCACCCCGAGGACCACCGCCGCCTTCCAGAAGATCTCCGGCGACGCCCAGAAGAGCAGACCGGTGACCACCGCGGTGACGACCCACGGCAGCGCCTTCCGCACCGCCCCGGCCCACCGCCGCGCCCCGATCCGCCACGCCGCCTGGCGTCGCCGGGGCAGCCTGATGGTGCTGTCCTGGCGCAACAACCGGACCAGGAAGAACACCAGCCCGCCGATGACCGGCAGCATGACGAGCGTGACCGCCGCGCCCGCGCCGTACTGCAACTGCAGGATCGCCTTCGAGTACGCGATCAGCACGTACGGTGCTGTCACGTCGCCCGGGCCGCCCTGCGTCAGCAGCCAGACGAGGTCGAAGTTGTTGAACGTCCAGATCGACGACAGGGTCACCGTCACGGTGAGAACGTGACGCAACCCGGGCAGCGTCACGTTCATGAACCGCTGCACCGACGACGCGCCGTCGATGGTCGCCGCCTCGTAGAGGTCCGCCGGGATGGCCTTCAACCCCGCCAGGAAGCACACGGTGAAGAACGGCACCCCCTTCCAGACGTTCACGAGGATCACCGACGGCATGGCCAGCTCCGGGTCGGACAGCCAACCCGCCGGCCAGCTGTCGACCAGGTGCACGCTGGCCAGCAACGGCCCGATTCCGGTCGCGGTGAGCAGCGTGTTGACGCTGCCGAAGATCGGGTCCAGCAGCGAGCGCCAGCTGAACGCCGTCACCACCGTCGGCACCACCCACGGCACCAGCAGCAGCCCGGTCAGCAGGGCCCGCCCGCGACGGCGATGATGCAGCAGCAGGGCCGCGGACAGACCCAGCACGACCTTGAAGATCTCGGCGTACGCGGTGAAGACGAACGAGTTCACCACGCCGGTGTGGAACTGGTCGTCACCGATGAGCGCGAGGTAGTTGTCCAGACCGACGAACACGGTGTCCTGCCCGTGCCGTTCGGTGGTGCTGGTGAGGATCGACCTGGCGATCGGCACGAGGACGAGCACGCCGACCAGCAGGGCCATCGGTGCCAGGAACAGTGTCGCCAGCCGCCAGTCCCGACCCAGCCGCCGCTGCGTCACGGTGAGCGATCCGGGTCCCGACGGCGAGGCTTTCGCCCTATTCGCCGTCGGGACCCGCGCAGGACGGACCGAGCTCACTGCGGCAGCCCCTGCTGGTTGAAGATCTGCACCATCTTCGTGTGGGCGGTCGTCACGGCCTGCGCCGGCGCGGTGCCCTGCACGACCTGCTGCATCATGTCGGTGAGGACGTAGGCCGAGCCGACGGCCTGCTGTCCGGCGCTGGCCTTCTGCGGGAAGGCGAGGCCGTTCTTCGTGTTCAACGGCAGCTTCAGTTCAGTGATCTTGCGCAGCATCGGGAAGGCCGGGTCGCCGCTGGTGAAGAACGGGTCGGCGTCCCAGACCTTCTCCCAGGCGGGCATGACCAGGCCGGGGGCCTCCTTCGCGACGCCGAGCAGCGCGGGCGCGCTGACCAGGTACTGCGCCAGGAGTTTGGCGAGCGTGGGGTTCTTGGCGCCCTTGAAGACGACGAAGCCCTGCGACTGGCCGAGCAGCAGGGGGTTGTTGGTGGCCGGTCCGATGCAGTCGGAGAACACGTGGGTGTTCGCGTGCACCGGGTTCTTCTTGGTCCGGGAGTCCGCGTAGACGCTGAACTGGTTGCGGGTGTAACCGAGGATCCCGGCGAGCCAGTTCTCGTTGTTGCTGGTGTCGGTCCAGCTCGCGATCCCCGGCGGCAGCATCCGCTTGTACTTCTCGTTGGTGTAGATGTCGCCCAGGAAGGTGACGGCCTGCACCGTCTCGGGGGAGTTGAAGGTGACCTTGCGGCCGTCGTTGGACGCGATCGATCCGCCGTACGCGTTGATCAGTGCCTCGATCATGCCGTTGCCGTCACCGGATCGGTTCACCGTCATGCCCCAGCCGAACCGACGCTTGGCCGGATCGGAGATCTCCAGGCAGACGTCCCGCAGCTCCTCCCAGCTGTAGATGTCCTTCGGGGTGATGCCCTTCTCCTGCATCCAGTCCTTACGCAGGAACGAACCGATCCCGATGAAGTGGTACGGGATCGCGTACCACTTGCCGTCGAAGACGCAGAAGTTCTTGGCCTCGGCGCAGGGTTCGCCGTACTTGGCCGTCAGTGCCTGGACGACGTCCGTCACGTCCTCCAGGTCGCCCAGCGCCTGGAACTGGGCGACGAAGCGTGAGTCGGTCATGAACGCGAGGTCCCGAGCGACACCGCCCTCGACCTCTGCATGGATCTTGGCCACGACGTCACCGGCGTCGGCCTGGACCAGGCTGTTCTCGATCTTCGTCCCGGTGGTGTCGGCGAACTTCTTGATCGAGCTGTCGAGGGCTTCGTTCGCCGCCGTCGAGTACAGCTTCTGCGACAGCATCCCCATCGAGGAGCCCTTCACCGCCGCCGCGGCGTCGATCAGCTCCTGCGGAACCTCCGGCTGCACCTTGGGAGGCGAGTCGGACTCGCCACCACAGGCGGCCAGGCCGGCTGCGCCGAGTACCCCCACCCCCATCCCCAGAAAGCCGCGTCGTGACCAGGCTGGGTTGTTTCCCATGGACATTCGCCTCCCTCAAGTCCCCGCGGCACGGCACGCCGAGGGCGTGGCTCGTGCAACGGGTGTGTCTTCATGACGGCGACCACGGATGCGCGTCGCCCGCATCGGTCAGTGCGTTGTGGCGATCGGCGACCAGGCCGCGAAGGGGGCGCTGATGTTCCAGTTCGGTCGGGCCACGGGACCACCGCCGTTCGAAATTTCGAACTCAGTTCGAAATACCGCATCAAGTGGACGCGACGCTAGAACAGCTCTGCGAAGAATGTCAATGTTTCGATGAAGTTTCGAACCGAAAACGGGAGGTTGGCTATCGGGGCACGGCCCGGTAGCCCATGCGGGTGGACAACGTGGCCGCACCCTCGCGGACCAGCTCGGTCCAATCCCGGTACGCCTGGGCCGTCCAGCGGATGATCGGCGCGGACAGACTCATCGCGGCGATGGTCGCACCGGAGTGGTCTCGGATCGCCGCGGCGACGCACCGCATGGCCGTGTCGGACTCCCCGATGTCCACGGCGACGCTGTCCGCCCGCACCCGCGCGAGATGCGCGCGCAGGCGCTCCGGGTCGGTGATGCTGGCCGGCGTCATCCCGGGCAGGGCACCGTTGGTCAGGACGGCGTCCAGGCCGGCCGGATCGAGGTCGGACAACAGGATCTTGCCGACCGCCGTGCAGTGCGCCGGCAGCCGCCGTCCGACCGCCGAGACCATCCGAACCGGGTGCGTGCTGTCGAACTTGACGAGGTAGATGACATCCGCACCGTCGAGCACCGCCACGTGGACCGCCTCGTCGCACGCTGCGGCCACGTCCCGCGCGACGCACTGTGCCTCACGGACCAGATCAAGCCGGCCGGCGAACGCCGCGCCGAGCTGGAACAGCGGCATGCCCAGCCGATAACGCACCGGCTGGCCCGGCACCGAGATCAGGTACGAGCGAGCCTCAAGCGTGACGAGCAGCTCGTGGACTGTGGTGCGGGGCAGGTCGAGCCGCTCCATCACCTGGCGGGCCGACAGTTCGGGGCAGTCCACGAACAGTTCGAGGACGTCGAGTGCGCGGTTGACCGCCGGTACCACACGGGGCATGTCGATAGTCCCTTCGCAGTGCCGCCACCGCGTCAACGATCTCCACGGGCCGGCACTTGAAGAGGATAACTGCGTCGGCCCTGGGCGCCAGGCTCCACAGCGCCCCGACCCTGGCGGCCGATATCGTCAGCCGGGTCTGGCACGCTGCTGAACGTGCCTGAGACGGAATCCCTGCCGTACAACCTGCCCGCACTGCAGGCGCTGGTCGCCGATGGTGGACGTCCCAAGTACCTGTTCTTCTGGGGCCACCAGCCCCAACCCGACGGCAGCATCGGCTCGGGGTGCCTGAGCCAGTGGTGGCCGGCCCCGTTCACAGTGGACGGCGTCCGTTACCCGACCGCAGAGCACTACATGATGGTCGGCAAGGCTCGTCTGTTCGGTGACGAGGCGATTGCCGCGCAGATGGTGACGGCGTCGCACCCGAACGCGGTCAAGGCCCTGGGTCGGCAGGTACGCGACTTCGATCAGGCCGTCTGGGATGCGCACCGCTTCGACCTCGTCGTCGCCGGCAACGTGGCGAAGTTCAGCCAGCACCCCGACCTCGCGTGGTACCTGTCCCGCACGGCCAACCGGGTCCTGGTCGAAGCCAGCCCGCTGGATCGCGTCTGGGGCATCGGACTGGCGGCCACGGATCCGCGTGCCGAGGACCCGGCCCGGTGGCGCGGCCCGAACCTTCTCGGGTTCGCGCTGATGCGCACCCGCGCGCACCTCGACACCCGCTGACCTCAGGTGCGGCGGAGGCCCTGGGCGTTAGCCCGAGCATTCGCTGCTACGTCCACCAAGATCGCGACTTCAGCGATCCTCGGACGGTGCCGCTGACCTGCGGAAGAGTGGGCCGCCAGGGACTCGAACCCTGAACCTATGGATTAAAAGTCCACAGCTCTGCCATTGAGCTAGCGGCCCCGCGCGCTCAGGTTACCTGACGGTGAGCGATGCCGGCTCTCGGCTTCCGGCCGGGCGTCGATGCCTGTCGTCAGGCGAACCTGATCATCACGAGGTCGGCGATGCGGCGGTGTCCGCGACGGGGAAAACCGCCAGGTCGGGGATGTGGAGTGGATTATGTGCGCCCTGGGTGGATGTGCATGGTACGGGGGCGTCTGGGGAATCGGTTGGGCATGAGACGGAACGGCAGCCCGGCTGTGGCGGCGTCCGGCGAGGAAGTCGGGCCGGACGGTGTACGCCAGCCGGGTGGCGAGGTGCACGCCTGGCTGCCCGGTCAGAACCAGACGGTCTGCGGCCTGGCCCTCAGTCGGACCCGGCTGCGTCGCTTCCCTCATGTGCGCTTCGACTACTCGGGCACCGACGTGCTCACCGACGCGGACGCGGTTGGTTGGATCTGCCCGCGCTGCCTGGCCGAGACCACCGGTCGACGGGGGATGGAGAAGCACGGCTGGGTCCGGCACTCCCCGCGACCCTGATCGACTCGGGTTTCCGGAAGTCGGGCTGTCATCCTCACCCGGATACCGCGACTTTCAGGAAGACGAGTGGATCAAGCCACCGCATACCGCGACTTTCAGGAAGGCGAGTGGATCAAGCCACCGCGCGGATCGCACCGGGCGCACGGACCGCGTCCGGCGGACCGGGCCGGGCGGACTGACCGCGCCGGGCGCAGGACCGGGTCGGGCAGGCAGGCCGCGCCGCGTGGACAGGCCGCGCCGGGACGAGCGCCGGGCCGAGCCGCACGGGGGCCGGTGGTTGAGCTGCTGCTGGGCGGGTACGGGGTCGGGCATGCGGATCGTGGTGGTGGGGGCCAGCGGCAACGTCGGTACGGCGTTGCTGCGGCGGCTGCGCCGGGAGCGGGGCGTGGAGTTGGCCGGGGTCGTCCGTCGGTTGCCCGGCCCGGATGCCGGCGAGCCGTACGACCAGGTGGAGTGGCACTCCTGCGACATCGGCGCGCCGGGCGCGGTGGGGCAGCTTTCCGAGGTGTTCGCGGGTGCGGACGTGGTGGTGCACCTGGCCTGGCAGATCCAGCCCAGCCATGACCAGCGGGTGCTGCGCCGGACCAACGTCGACGGCAGCCGGGCGGTGGTCGACGCGGTGGTTCGGGCCGGGGTGCCGGCTCTGGTGTACGCCTCGTCGGTCGGGGTCTACGCGCCCGGTCCGAAGGACCACCCGATCAGCGAGCGGTGGCCGGCCACCGGTGTGTCCGGCTCGTCGTACAGCGAGCACAAGGCGGAGGTGGAGGCGCTGCTGGACGAGGTCGAGCGGGAGCACCCGACGCTGCGGGTGGTGCGGATGCGACCCGGGTTGATCTTCCAGCGGGCCGCCGGCGTGGAGATCACCCGCTACTTCCTCGGTCCGCTGGCGCCGGTGCGGCTGTTGCGCTTCGGTCGGATTCCGCTGGTGCCGACGAACCGCCGGTTGCGGATGCAGGCGGTGCACGCCGACGACGTGGCTGACGCGTACACCCGGGCGGTGGTGGGTGATGCGCGCGGCGCTTTCAACGTCGCCGCGGACCCGGTGCTGACTCCGGAGCTGGTGGCCCGGCACTTCCACGGTTGGACGGTGCCGGTCGCCGCGCCGGTGCTGCGGGCGGCGGCGGCGCTGAGCTGGCGGGCGCGGCTGCAACCGGTGGACGCGGGCTGGGTGGAGCTGGGTCTGAACGCCCCGCTGATGTCCAGCGAGCGCGCCGAGACCGAACTGGGCTGGCACCCCACTATCGACGCGTTGGCGGCTCTCAAGGAACTCTTCGCCGGGATGGCCGACGGCGACCACACGGGGAGCCCGCCGATGTCCGGCGCACCGAACCTGCCCGGTCGCCCAGCCGCCCTCCTCCACGCTCGCCCCCCCCAGGCGAAGGAAACCCCTACTGACCCACCCCACCCGCCCCAGCCTCAGCTCGTTGATCAAGAGCTTTCGGTCAGAAACCGCCGCCCCGATGACCGAAACCTCTTGATCACCTGCGCCGGGGCGATGAGTGCGGCGGCGCAGGCGGGGATTGGGTCAGGAGAGCTTGGAGCCGGTGACAGTGGGGTTCCGGGCGCCCAGGAAGAAGATGCCGGGGAAGCCTCGGGTCTCGAACTTGCCACTGGGGTTGCGGCGCAGGGTTGAGCCTTCGATCCGCATCGTGCCGGTGCGGTTGTTGCTCACGAAGAAGATCGCTCCGCCGCCCTCGTTGGCCTTGTTGTTCTCGATGATCGTGCCGGCGATCCGCACGGTGAACTCGTTGCCGTCGCAGTAGATCGCGCCACCGCTGCCGCCACCCGGCGTGCCGGACTTGGCCGGGTTGGCCCCGTTGCCGATCGCCTCGTTGTTCCTGAACAGGCTGTTCAGCACCACCCAGGACACGCCGATGCTGCTCAGCGCCCCTCCGTTCGAGCAGGAACCGCCGTCGAAGGTGCTGCCCACCACGTACACCGGCCTGTTCTCGTGCTGGCTCAGCACCCGGACGGCCGCGCCACCGAGGTCGGGGCCGGTGCGGTCGCAGCGGTTGCGGACGAAACGCGAGTTGACCACCTTGAACCGACCCCCGCGTACGAAGATCGCCCCACCGCCGCCGCCCTCGGCCTTCTCTCCGGTGGAGTTGCCGTCGGCGAACGTCAGGTTCTGCACGGTGAGCTGCGGGTGATCCTGGTTCTGGCAGTGCGAGGTGGTGAAACCCTGAGCCTCGTCGCAGGTGTTCATGTAGAGGATGCGGCGCTGGCCCTGGCCGCTCAGCGTGACGGTGCCGCCGCCGTCCAGCACGACCTTCGGACCGTTGGCGTTGCGCACCTTCGCGGTGGCGGCCATCTTGATCGTCACCGGTGCCGGGCCACAGTTGAACGTGATGACACCGCCCGCCGCGACGGCCTTCACGACCGCCGCGGAGGTGCAGCTGGCCGGGGTGCCGGTGCCGATGGTCCGGGTCGGCTTCGAGGTGTCCACCGCCCGCCCCTCCGCCGGCACGCTGGCCCTGCCGTTCGGGTTTCCGGCCGCGAGGACCTTCTCGGCGGGTGTGGGGCTGGCGCTGGCACCCGGCCCACCTAGGCCGTCACGGGCCTGCGGCGAGGCGCTCTGCTCGCCGGTCGCCACCGCCGTCGGCGCGGCGGAGGAGCCGGACTGGAAAGCGGGTGCCGGATCGTCGGCCGCGCAGGCGGGCAGGGTCGCGGTGGCGACACCGAGGACGAGCAGGGCGGCAAGCGACGTCATGCGCACCAGGTGATGCTAGGAGCCGCGCCGGTGTCACGACGAATCCGCCGTGCCGGTTTAACCCCTGTCTAAGGGACGTCAGAAGTCGGCGAAGAGGTACGGCACCCGGCGGGGGAAGATGCCGCGCAGCTCGGCGGCGGCGTCCGCCGGCACCTCACCGAGGCCCCGCAACGGCAGCTCGGTCGGGTCCAGCACCCCGTACGCGAGGGCGGAGAGCCCGGCGGCGGTGAGGGTGGCGGTGGGCGTACGGGCGGTGGTGTCGTCGACCAGCTCCAACGCGCCGGTGGTGCCGTCCAGCAGGTGGGTGCCGGCCAGCCAGCGGTCACCGGTCAGCTCGACGCGTACCCGACCGGGCCCGGCGGGCAGCCCGCGTAACGCGTCCATCGCCAGCAGGCGGGCCATCGGGGCCGACGAAGCCGGTACGGCCGTCCGCGCCTCCACGTGCACGTCCAGGTCGGTCAGCCACAGCTCTGGCAACTCGTCGGGCGGGACCTGGACGCTGACCCGCTCGATCTGGTCGACGTGCCGGGCGAAGAACTGCAACAGCAACGTCCGGGCGAGCGGGTCGACGCACAGCATCTCGTTGCCGTGCAGTGTGCCGCCGTGCCCGTCGATCCGGTACGTCACCGCGCCGGTGACCTCCCCGCCCACCCGGGCGGTCACCAGCCAGTACTCGTCCCGGTCGCGCATCCCGACCGCCCGGTAGTCCGGGAAGATCGAGAAGCCGTGCCGTTCCTGGAGGTGGCGCTCGGTGAACGCCCGCCACGCCGGATAACCCGCCCCGATGCGCTCCCAACTCACCTCGCCGGGCAGGTCCACCCGGAGCAGCGAGCCCAGGTGGGCCGGGGCGAAGGTGACCCGACGCGGCTTGGGTAGCCCGACGTAGCCGAAGCGGGCGTAGAAGCTGGGCCGGAACGGATAAAGCGCGCTGAGCGTGTGCCCCTCCTCGCGTACGTCGTCGAGCAGTTGGTGCAGCAACGTCCGGACGTGCCCCTGCCGACGGGCCAGCGGATGGGTCGCCACCCCGGCGACACCGGCCATCGGCAGCACCGCACCGCGCAGGTTCTGCCGCATCGGAATGGCCGAGACGGCGGCCAGCGTGGCACCGCCCTCCTCGGCGATCAACGTCCGGTTGCCCTGCTGGTAGGGCAGGTAGTCGCGGAACTCGTCGAGCCGTGCCGCACCGAGCGGCGAGGACTCGAAGGCGTACGCGGCCAGCGGGAAGCTGGTGGTGAGACGGTCGTCGGCGGTCACCCGGCGGATGGTCATTCGCCCATCTCAGCCTGCCGTGCAGGTGACAGCAACCGGATTGGCCCGATCCGTGGCATCGACGAGCACCCCGTGGTCGAACACGCGCGGTCAGCCGACCGGCAGATGCCGCAGGTGACGGCGGCGGCGCAGACGGATGCCGGCCACGGCCGCCACGCCGATGACCAGCAGGGCGGTGACGGCGAGCCCGTGCAGCAGGCCCCGGGAGAGGTAGCCCTGGTCGGTGTGGTCGACCGCCCAGGTGGCGATCTCCCGGGTCGACCAGAAGGGGGTCAGCTTCGCCCCGGACCCGGCGGGGTCGATCAACATCTGCACCGTGACCACGGTGAGCAGCAGCAGGGTGCCCTCCATCTCCCGGGGCAGCAACGTGCCGATCAGCATCCCGAACGGCGCCGCCACCGCGACGGAACAGAGCAGCGCGGCGGCCAGGCCGCCGTACCGCAGCTCCGCGCCGTCGATCATCGGGAGCAGGAAGAACGGCACGGAGATGATCAGCCCCACCGTCCACAGGCCGAGCACCCGACCGAGGTAGAGGTGATGTGGGCGGTAGCCGGCCAGCCGCAGCCTCGGCTCCACCTCACGAGCCGCGGTCGTGGCGAACAGCGCGGCGGTGCTCACCGCCCAGCCCACGCCGAGAAGCAGCGACCGGACCGACTGCCCGAGGTAGGCGTCCCGCCGGATCAGGTAGAAGGTCAACGGCATCAACAACAACAGCAGGAGTACGCCCCGACGCCGCAGCAACTCCCGCACTGTCATCTCGGCGACGGTGACGAGCCGGTTCACTGGTGGCCTCCCCGGACGCCGGGCGCATGCCACCCGGTCTCCCGTGCCGGGGTCAGGTCGAGCACGATGTCCACCCGGTCGAGTTGGTTGAGCAGGTGGGTCACCACGACGATCGCCGTGCCGGCGTCGCGCAACCTGCTGAGCTGGTCCCAGAAGTTGACGTAGGTGCCCTGGTCGAAGCCCTGGTACGGCTCGTCGAGCAGCAGGACGTCGGGGGCGCTGAGCGTGGACATGGTCAGGTTGAGCTTCTGCCGGGTGCCACCGGACAGATGGCGGGCCTGGACGTCCCCGCCCGCTTCCCATCCGAGTTGACGTGCCGCCGCCCGACCGGCCCGGCGGGCCGGACCCCGAGCCACGCCCTGGCCGGCCCCGACCAGCACGAAGTGCTCGTCGGCGAGCAGGAAGTCGGCGGTGCCGCCGGACTGTGGGCAGTAGCCGAGCCGCCCCGAAACTGTCACCTCGCCGGCGTCCGGGGACATCAGCCCGGCGCAGATGCGCAGGAAGGTGCTCTTGCCGCAGCCGTTCGCACCGATGACGGCGGCGATCTGTCCGGCCCGGACGGTGAGTGTGGCGTCCCGCAGGACCGTTCGCCGCCCGTACCGCTTGGTGATGCCCGTCGCGTGCAGCCGGACCGGTCCGGGGCGTGGTCCGGGCGCGGTGCCGATGCTCTCCACGACCGCGCCCGCGTACTGCTGGGGTGGGCCGAAGACGACCCAGGGGTCACCGCCACCGTCACGTAGGTGTGTGGCGGCCTCGGCGACCACGTGTCGGGCGGCGTCCGGCGCTACCCGGCGCTGGTGCAACTCGGCGGTGAGTGTCCGCAGCCAATCGTCGGCGTTCACCGGGTGACCCCCTTCGTGACGATGTCGTTCACCGGCTGGACGAAGGCGAGCCAGGCGCTGCCGCCTGAGCGGAGCGCCGCGTACCCGTCGTCGGTGAGCCGGTAGTACTTGCGGGCCGGCCCGGCGCTGCCCTCCCGCCACTGTGCGGTGACCAGGCCGGTCTTCTGCAGGCGCAGCAGCACGGGGTAGAGCGTGCCGCCCTGGATGGGCCCCACACCTGAGGCGTCGAGCGCCTGGGCGAGCTGGTAGCCGTAGGACTCGCGGTCGGCCAGCAGGGCCAGCACGCAGATGTCGAGCACCCCACGCAGCCACTGCCCGCGCCGGTCGGATTCCACGCGTCGGACAGTAGCGGTGCAAGCTAGATGGCACAACTACCTACTTCGGCGGCCGGACCCGACCCGGCGGGTCCCGTGAACCGGCGGAGTGTGTCCTACCGGTCAGTGGGCGACGACGTCGGAGACGACGACTGTCACGTTGTCCGGAGCGCCGGCGTGGTGGGCCAGCTTCACCAACTGTTCGCCGCACTGCTGGCGGTCGGAGTACATGCCCAGCGCCGCCGCGATGGCGTCGTCCTCGACGTAGTCGGAGAGCCCGTCACTGCACAGCAGCAGCCGGTCACCGGGCACCACGGTCAGGACCCCGACCGCCGGCGGGGTGTCGGCACCCTGCACGGCCCGGGTCACCAGGGACCGCTGCGGGTGGTGACGGGCCTGGTCGGGGGAGAGCGTGCCCTGGTCGACGAGCGCCTGGACGAACGTGTCGTCCCGGGTGAGCTGGGTCAGCTCCCCGTCGCGCAGCAGATAGCACCGGGAGTCACCGACCTGGGCCAGCACCAGCGTCTCGCCGGCCAGCAGTGCCGCGGTGAGCGTCGTGCCCATCCCCTCCCGGGTCGGGTCGACGGTGATGGCGGCGTGGATGCGCTGGTTGGCGGTGCTGACCACGGCGCGCAGGGCGTCGGCGGCGGCGTCGGGGTCGGTGGGCGGGGCCAGCTCGTCCAGGATCCGGATCACGATCTCGCTCGCCACCTCGCCCGCGGGCAGCCCGCCCATGCCGTCGGCGACGGCGATCAGGCGGTCACCGGCGAGGGCGGAGTCCTCGTTGTTGGTGCGAACCAAGCCGATGTCGTTGAGGATGGCCGAGCGGAGGATCAGCGTCATGGGGTCAAGCTTGCCAAGAAGACCCTGCCTTCGTCTCTACGCACTACTGCGTGGGGCAAAAATGATTGAGATATGGGCCCTTTGGAACCGGTCTCAGTGGCGCGGGTAGCGCAGTAGCAGGCTGGCGGCGACCTCCTCGTCACCCACCGCCGCGTACGTGTGTGGCACGTCGGACACCCAGCGGAGGTGACCGCCGGCCGGGGCGGTCAGCGGCGCGTCGGCGGGCCCGGCGCGCAGCACTCCGGCGAAGACGGTGATGTGCTCGGTCACGCCCGGCTGGTGGGCGGGAGAGGTCTGCACGACGCCCGGCGCGACGCTCATCCGGTACAGCTCGTAGGTCGCGTCGGTGTCGGTGAACACCTCCAGCAGGGTGGCGGTCACGGCGGTGCCGTGCACGATCGGCTCGGCCGCCGGTTCGGCCAGCAGGGCGGTGAACGGCACGCCGAGCTGCGCGGTGACCGCCCAGAGCGTCTCCAGGGTGGGGTTGCGGGTGCCGTGTTCCAGGCCGGAGAGGGTGGCTTTTCCGACACCGGCGAGCCGGGCCAGTGTGGACAGCGAGATGCCTCGCTCCTCGCGTAGGGCACGAACCCGGCGGCCGACGACGACGGGATCCACGTCGAGGCCCGGGCGGCGGGCTGGTGGTGGCTGCGGCACCCGACTATGGTGCTACACGCTGTCGTTCCGTAAACGGAACAGTCGGGGGAGTCGGATGGCCGGACGTGTGCAACCACTGCTGGCGGGTGTGGTGACCGCACTCGTCGGCTTCGCCAGCTCGTTCACCGTCGTCCTGGCCGGGCTCCGCGCGGCCGGCGCGTCGGACGCGCAGGCCGCCTCCGGGCTGCTCGCCCTCTGCCTGGCGTGCGGGCTCGCCGCCGCATGGCTGGGCTGGCGGCACCGGATACCGATGAGCGTCGCCTGGTCCACACCGGGCGCGGCGCTGCTGGTCGCGACCGGACCACCCCCGGGCGGATGGCCGGTCGCAGTGGGCGCCTTCCTCGTCTCCGGGGTGCTGATCGTCGCGGCCGGGCTGTTCCCGCCCCTCGGCCGTGCGGTGGCCGCCATCCCCAAGCCGGTGGCCGGCGCGATGCTCGCCGGGGTCCTGCTGCCGCTGTGTACGGCCCCGGTCCGCGCACTGGTCGAGCTGCCCCTGGTGGCCGGGCCGGTGGTGGTGGCCTGGCTGCTGCTGCACCGGTTCGCCCGCCGCTGGGCGGTGCCCGGCGCTCTGGTGGTCGCGGTGGCGGCGATCGCGCTGACCGCGTCGCCGGCCGGCCTGACCGGTGCCGCGCTGGTCCCTTCGGTGACGCTGACCGCGCCGGCCTGGAACGCGTCCGCGCTGGTCGGGCTGGCCCTACCGCTGTTCCTGGTCACCATGGCCGCGCAGAACGTACCCGGCATGGCGGTGCTGGTCGGCTACGGCTACCGGCCGCCGTTCGGCGCCGCTCTGCGCGCCACCGGACTGGCCAGCCTGCTCGCCGCCCCGGCCGGCGGGCACGCGGTGAACCTGGCGGCGATCACCGCCGCGCTCGCCGCCAGCCCCGACGCGCACCCGGACCCGGAGCGTCGATGGGTCGCCTCGGTCACCGCAGGCCTCGGGCTGGCCCTGCTCGGATTGGGCGCCGGAGTGGCCACCGCGTTGGTCGCGGTCGCCCCACCGATCCTCATCGAGGCCGTCGCCGGGCTGGCCCTACTGGGTGCCCTCGCGACCGCGCTCGCCTCGGCGGTGGCCGACCCGGCGACCCGGGAGGCGGCGGTGGTCACCTTCGTGGTGACCGCCTCCGGGGTGACGCTGCTCGGCGTGGGCGGCGCATTCTGGGGTCTGGTCGCCGGCTGCCTGATGCTGCTGCTCTTCCACCCCCGCCCCGCGCCCGCCCCCGCCGGGTCGAACGGTCCTGCCCCTGCCTCGGCCGGGCCGGATGGTCCCGCTTCCGTCGCGGCGGACGCCCCCGCTTCCGCCGCGAGGGGTAGATCCACTCGGGTTTCCTGAAATCAGGGTGTCCGAAGCCTCGGGACACCCCGATTTTCGTGAACCCGAGTCGATCAGGGCGGTGGGGTCACTCCTCGGGGGGTAGGTCGGCCACGCCGACGGCCAGGAGGACCCGTCCGTCGGCCACCGATCCGATCCGGTCGGCCGGTACGTAGACCGCGCCGGTGCGGGTCAACTCCGTCGACACCTTCAGATAGCCGCTGTGCAGCAGCCGTGCGGCCAGGTCGGCCGGGACGTCCGGCTCCTCGACCGCGGTCGCCTCGATCAGCTCGTCCAGGCTGCTGCCCGGGTCGGCGGTCGAGGTCTGGACGGTCACCGCGTTCGGGTCGCCCCGCTGGACGAGGTCCACGGTTCCGACCTCGGTGCCGGCTGAGTCGACCACCGGCATCCCCGTGGTGATCCGCGAAATGGTCGCCTGCTGCTCGTCCTGCTGGTCCATCCCACCGCGGTTCCCGGGGCGGCACGCCGCTAAACGCGTCCGCATGCCCGTCGGCCGGTAGCGCTAGCGGCACGCGGCGATGACCGGAGAGCGTGATGCCTGGGTGGCGGGTGGCGGCAGCGTAGGTCATGGCCCACTCGTGCATCCCGAAGTGGCCGAGGTGCGGCGCTCGCGCGGGGATGACCGGAGAGCTTGATGCCGCTGTGGCATCAAGATGCCACAGCGGCATCACCGCTGAGAGCGCTACCGCCTCCGGATCGGACGTGGCGACGACCGGCGTCCGAGCCCGCCGCCAACCCCGACGGTAACGCCGCGCGGCTGCGGTGGTTCGTCAGCTGTTCGGGAGGGTCCAGCTGCCCGGTGGGCGGGGGGACAGCTCCCGCCAGGTGTCCGGACCGTCGAGGAGTGCCCGGACGGTGTCCTCGGCCTCGTCCGCACTGCCGTACTCGTAGAACCGGGAGACGCCCTCCGCTCCGCCGGCGCGCTGCTCGACGTGCCACCGGTCGGCGTCCACCCGCAGGAAGACGTCCCGCCGGGCCAGCCGCCCCCACTTCCCGTTCCACCAGTGCTTCCGCTGCTCCATGGCGGGACTCTATCGAACACACGTACGAGTAGGTGCGGCCCCTGCGGGATTCCCACAGGGGCCGATGTGCTTCCGGTCGAGTCAGCGCTGCGTCGGCGGTTCCGTCCGGCGGCCCAGCACGTCGTCCAGCGCCCCACGCTGCTGACCCGGGGTGGTGTGGCCGGCGGAGACCAGCGCGTCCCGGATCTCGGTGAGCAGCTTGACCTCCTCGCTCGGCGCTGCGGGCGGCGGCTCCTCGCCCCGCTTGCGTCGCTCGGCCAGCCGGTTCATCGGGTAGACGACCAGGAAGTACAGCGCTGCCGCGGTGAGCAGGAAGGTGATCACCGCGTTGACGAAGGCGATCCAGTCGAACGCGATGCCGCGGAACTCGGGCGCCGTGCCGGCCAGGCCCTTGTCGCTGCCCGTGATCAGCAGCACGATGACCCTGATCAGCGGTTCGAGGAACGACTTGGTGAGCTGAGTGACGACGCCGGTGAACGCCGCGCCGATGACGACACCGACCGCCAGATCGACGACGTTGCCGCGCATGATGAAGTCTTTGAAGCCCTTGAGCATTCGTACTCCCGAGGTGTCCGCTTTTCTGTCGGGGACAACCTATGCCCGTTCGGCGGGCTCCAGAAAAGTGCCGGCCTCGAGCGCCGCCCGGCCCGGGTCGCCGGCCCGGATGGCCTCGACCAGTCGGCCGTGGTCGACGTAGCGCTCCGGGGTGAGCGCGTCACCCATCGCCTGGGCGACGGTGCTGCGCAGGGCGCTGCCGACCGAGGCGTACAGCTCGGCGAGCATGGCATTGTGCGCGGCGGCGACCACCGCCGTGTGCAGCGCCGCGTCGGCCTCGACGAACGCGTCGACCCGGCCGTCCCGCCAGGCGGCCTCGCGCTCCGCGAGCGCGCCGTCGAGCGCCGCCAGATCCTCCGGGGTACGCCTCAGCGCGGCGAGACGGGCGGCCTCCACCTCGAAGGCGCGGCGCACCTCGATCACCTCGGTCATCCGGTCGTCGCCGAGGCGGCGGGCCACCACCGGGGCCAGCTCGTCGGTGGAGACCACGTACGTGCCGGAGCCCTGCCGGCACTCCAGCACCCCGGCGTGCACCAGGGCGCGGACCGCCTCGCGGACCGTGTTGCGCCCGACTCCCAGCGCGGCGACCAGCTGCGGCTCGGTGGGGATGCGCCCGCCGACCGGCCACTCACCGCCGAGGATCCGGGCCCGGAGCTGCTCGATCGTCTGCCGGACGCGGTGCCCGCGCGGCGGCACGGGGGGAGCTGAGGAGGAATCGACCGACGGTGGCACTGGTTACATCACCGGTCCCAAATTCATCCCATGATTGTAGGTTAGAGGTCATGACCCCGCCACCCACCGCCGCTCCGGCGCTGCCCGCCCCCGCCGCCGTCGACACCCGCCCCGCCGTCGACACCCGCCTGGCCGGCGACCCCGGTGCGGCCCGGCGGACGCACCCGGCTACCGGTGGCGCGCTCGTGCTGGTCGGGATGCTGCTGGTCGCGGTCAACCTCCGTGCCGTGGTGACGAGCCTCGGCGCGCTGCTCGACGAGGTCCGCGACGGACTGGGCCTCTCCGGCGCCACCGCCGGTCTGGTCACCACCCTGCCGACCATCGCGTTCGCCGGTCTCGGCGCGCTCACCCCGTGGTTGGTACGCCGGGTGGCACCGGCCCGGGTGCTGGTGGCCGCCATGCTCGCCCTCGCCGTCGGTCAGGTGCTCCGGGTCGTCACCGACTCGATCTGGATCTTCGTGCTCACCAGCGCGCTGGCGCTGTCCGGCATCGCGGTCGCCAACATCCTGCTGCCGATGCTCGTCAAGCAGCACTTCCCGCACCGCACCGGCCTGGTCACCGGGGCGTACACGATGGCGTTGACGGTGGGCACGACGGTGGCCGCCGCCACCGCGGTGCCGATCGCGCACGCCTTCGGGTCCTGGCGGGCCGGGCTCGGCATCTGGGCCGCGATGGCGGCGGTGGCCGTACTCCCGTGGGTGCCGCTGGCGCTGCGGACCCGGACCGGCGCGCGGCGGGCGACCCCGACGGCGGTCGCCGCCACCCCGGCGCGGATCCGGCCGGCCCGTACCCGGCTCGGCTGGGCGATGGCCGTGTACTTCGGGGCGCAGTCACTCAGTGGGTACGCGATCATGGGTTGGCTGGCCCAGTTGTTCCGCGACGCCGGCTACCACCCGGAGTCCGCCGGGCTGCTGCTCGCCGGGGTGACCGCGCTCGGTGTGCCGATCGCGCTGCTGATGCCCACCCTGGCCGGCCGGCTCGGCAGTCTGCGGCCGCTGGTGCTGGGGCTGACCACCGCGTCGGCGCTGGCCTACCTGGGGTTGGCGCTGGCCCCGCACGGCGCCGCGCTGCTCTGGGTCGCGCTCCTGGCCATCGGTCAGGGCGCGTTCCCGATGATCCTGACCGCCATCGGTCTGCGCGCCCGCACCGCCGAGGGGACCGTCGCGCTCTCCGCGTTCGCGCAGAGCACCGGTTACGTGATCGCCGCTCTCGGCCCGCTGCTGGTCGGCATCCTCTACGAGGCCACCGGCGGTTGGACCGCCCCGATCGGGTTCCTGCTGGTCGCTCTCGCCGTGCAGACCACGGCGGGCATGGCGATCGCCCGTCCCCGCTACGTCGAGGACGAGTGAGGAACGGCAGCGGTCAGGAGGAGGCCGGCGTCGACTCGCCGGCGACTGCCTCGTCCACCGTCGGGTAGGTGTGCAGCACCTCGACCAGCCCACTCACCTCGAGGATGCGCAGCACCCCGCGCTGCGGTGCGGCCAGCCGGACCACGCCGCCAGCCTCGTCGCAGCTGTTCTTGGCGCGGACGAAGACCGACAGGCCGGTCGAGTCGCAGAACGAGACGTCCGCCAGGTCGAACACCAGCCGACTGCGGCCCTTGTCCAGCAGGTCGGTGATCTGGTCCTGGAGCTGCGGTGCGGTGGCCATGTCGAGCTCGCCCGCGACCGACACGACGACCATGTCGCCGCGCTGTTCCGTGTGCACCGTCAAGGACATTCGACAGACCTCCTGTTATCGGGGGAACGGTATCCCACGACGGGGGGCGAACGCAGAACGGGAGCCGGTATCCGGTGGCCGTCATCATTCCGTTGCTACGGGGCAAGTAGTTGGTCGGCCCTCGGTGATAGAGTCCGCCCGGTCCAGGTCAAGGGGGTTCGAAATGGCGTTGAGCACCGAAGAAAGTGGTCGGCTCGCCGCGCTGCTGAGCGAGCAGGCCGACCGGGTCACGACTCGGTGGACCGAGATCGTCACCAGTTCGTTGCGGGGCCGGCTGAGTCAGGCCGAACTGCGCCGGCAGGTTCAGGACCTGCACCGCGCGATCCTCGCCACCGGCGACCAGGGCGAGATCGACCTGTCCGCCGACAGCGCCGCCGAGCTGCGTGCCGCGCTCTCCGAACTGTCCCGTGGTCGCGCCCGGCAGGGCTTCTCCGCCACCGAGACCTCGATCAGCGTGTTCGCCCTCAAGGACGTGCTCGCCGAACTGTTGCAGGAGGCCGGCGGAAGCAACGCGCTGAGCGACTTCGTCGCCTTCTCCAAGCTGGTCGACGACATGGGCCTCTACACCTTCGAGAGCTTCGTCCGCACCCGGGAGAGCCTGATCGCCGATCAGGCCGAGCAGCTGCTCGAACTCTCCACGCCGGTGGTCAAGCTCTGGGAGGGCGTGGTCGCCGTCCCGCTGGTCGGCACCCTGGACTCGGCCCGCGCGCAGGTCGTGATGGAGCGGCTGCTGCAGACCCTGGTCGACACCGGCTCCCCGTACGCGATCATCGACATCACCGGCGTCCCGGCGGTGGACACCCAGGTCGCCCAGCACATCCTGAAGACCGTGGTGGCGGCCCGGCTGATGGGCGCCGACTGCATCATCTCCGGCATCCGTCCGCAGATCGCGCAGACGATCGTGGCGCTCGGCATCGAGTTCGGCGACATCGCCACCAAGGCGAGCCTCGCCGACGCGCTGCGCCACGTGCTGCGGCTCACCGGGGTGGAGACGGCCCGCCGCCAACCGCGTCGGGGCAACTGATGGAACGCGTACCGATCCTCAAGATCGGCGACATCCTGCTCGTCTCCATCCAGGTGGACATGTCCGACCAGACGGCGGTCGCGCTCCAGGAGGACCTCGCCGAGCGGATCGTGGACACCGGCTGCCACGGCGTCATCATCGACATCACCGCGCTGGACATCGTCGACTCCTTCGTCGGCCGGATGCTCTCCACCATCGCGTCGATCTCCAAGGTGCTCGACGCGGAGACGGTGGTGGTCGGAATGCGCCCCGCCGTGGCCATCACCCTCGTCGAACTGGGGCTCTCGCTGAACGGCATCCGTACCGCGCTGAACGTCGAGCGCGGCATGGAGCTCATCGCGGCGGCGCACGACGACGGGTTCGACGACGAGCTTGAGGACGAGCCGGACGCCGAGACGGCCACGCCGTGACCGCGGGCATCGACCTGGGCCACCCGCAGGCGCAGTCGGTCCGCAGCGATGAGGACGTGGTACGCGTCCGGCAGTTGGTCCGGTCCGTGGCGGTCGCCGTCAAGCTGTCCCTCGTCGACCAGACCAAGGTGGTCACCGCGGCCAGCGAACTGGCCCGCAACACCCTCGTCTACGGGGGCGGTGGCTCGGTCGAGGTGGCGACAGTGGACAACGGCCGGCGCAAGGGCATCCGGATCGTCTTCGCCGACTCCGGGCCCGGCATCGCCGACCTGGATCTGGCCCTGACCGACGGCTACACCACCGGCGGTGGCCTCGGCCTCGGCCTCAGCGGGTCCCGCCGCCTCGTCGACGAGTTCGAGATCGAGACCTCGCCGGAGACCGGCACGCGCATCACGGTCACCAAGTGGTCGCGGTGAGCGCCGAGGCGGTCACCGACAGTGGCATCTGGTTCCGGGTGGAGGCCAGCAGCGCGGCGAGTGCCGTGCGGCGGGCCGCCGAGCGCCTCGGTGCGCAGGTCGGGATCGGTGAGGTCCGCATCGCCGACCTGGCCATCGTCGCCGCCGAGCTGACCAGCAACCTGGTCAAGCACGCCGACGAAGGGGTGCTGCTGCTCCGGCCGGTGCGCCGGGCCGGGCAGGCCGGCGTGGAGCTGGTGGCGATCGACTCCGGGCCGGGGATGGCCGATCTGACCGTCTCGTCCCAGGACGGGCACTCCACCACCGGAACGCTCGGCATCGGTCTGGGTGCCATCGTGCGGCAGGCGAGCTGGTTCGACGGATACTCGCTGCCCGGCCGGGGGACGGTGTTCGCCGTGCAGGTCTGGCCGGCGGAGCCCCCGCGCCCGTCCTGGGCCGGTGCCCTGACCCGGCCGATCACCGGCGAGACGGTCAGCGGCGACGGGTACGCCGTCCGGGTCGCCGACGGGCGACACCAGGTGCTGGTCAGCGACGGGCTGGGGCACGGCCCGTTGGCCGGCGCCGCAACCGACGCGGCGCTCGCCGCGTTCCGCAACGCCCCGGCCGGCCCACCGGCAGCGGTGGTCGCCCACCTGCACCGCAGCATGTCGCACACCCGAGGCGCCGCGCTCGCGGTCGCCGAACTCGCGCCGGAGGCCGGCGTGCTGCGCTACGCCGGCCTGGGCAACATCGCCGGTGTGATCGTCGAGGAGGACGGCCGCCGCCGTGGGCTGGTGTCGCTGCCCGGCATCGCCGGCCACCAACGGCCGGCCATCCGGGAGTACGAATATCCGCTCGGCCTGGGTTCCCGACTGGTGATGCACAGCGACGGGGTGGCCGACCGGTGGCGGTTGGAGGACTACCCGGGTCTGGCGGAACGCTCTCCGCTCGTCGTGGCGGCAACCCTCCTGCGCGACGCGGGTGTGCGACGCGACGACGCCTGCGTGCTCGTGGCAAGGTCCTGGGCATGACCGGCGACCTGGCCGCGCAGCCGCTGCTCCAGATGGCGCTGCGGGTGGAGCAGGACATCTTCGTGATCCGTCAGCGGGGCCGCGAGGTGGCCGCCGTGGTGGGCCTCGAACACCAGGACCAGGTTCGGATCGCCACTGCGCTCAGCGAGGTGGCCCGGGACCTGCTGGGGACGATCGGCGGCGCGGACGTCACCTTCCACATCGACGCGGGCGTCGACGGTCGACACCACCTGCGTGCCGACCTCGCCCCGGTGACCCCGTTGCCCGACGGTCACTACCAGCCGCAGTCCGGTGCGGTGTCCCGACTGGTCGACACGTTGGGCGTGACGACCGTCGAGGGGGTTACGGTCGTGAGGATGTCCCGACGAGTCCCGGCCAACGCGCCGAACCCGACCCCGGAGCGGTTGGCCGAGTTCCGCAGCGAACTCGGTCGGATCGCCCCGGCCAGCGCGTTGGACGAGTTGACGGTGCAGAACGGGCAGCTCATCGCGGCACTCGACGAGGTACGCAGCCAACGGGACGAGCTGGCCGTGCTCAACGAGGAACTGGCCGAGACCAACCGTGGTGTGCTGGCGCTCTACAACCAGCTCACCGAGGAGTTGGAGGAGACCAACCGGGGGGTCGTCGCCCTCTACGCCGAGCTGGACGAGAAGTCGGCCCAACTGCGGGCGGCGAGCGAGTCGAAGAGCCGGTTCCTCGCCAACGTGAGCCACGAGCTGCGCGCCCCGGTCACCGCGATCATCGGGTTGGGGCGGCTGCTCACCGACTCCGCCTCCGACCCGCTCACCGAGGAGCAGGGCCGCCAGGTCGAACTGATCCGCTCGTCGGCGGCCGACCTGCTCAACCTGGTCAACGAGCTGCTGGACCTGGCGAAGGCGGAGTCCGGCCGGATCGAGCTGGACCTGTCGGACGTCGACCTGCGCCCGGTCTTCGGTCAACTGCGCGGCACACTGCGCGCGCTGGCCACCCGCCCGGAGGTGGAGCTGGTGGTGGAGGAGCCCAGCGCGCCGGCTCTGCTGCGCACCGACGAGGTGCTGCTCGGCCAGGTGCTGCGCAACCTGTTGCACAACGGGTTGAAGTTCACCGAGCGCGGCGAGGTGCGGCTGCGTGCCCACCAGCAGGGCGACAGGTGGACGTTCGAGGTCAGCGACACCGGGCCGGGCATCGCCCCCGAGCTGCACGACCGGATCTTCGAGGAGTTCTACCAGGTGCCGGGCGCCACCCGGGTCGGCGGCACCGGCCTCGGCCTGCCGTACGCCCGGCGGTTGGTGACGCTGCTCGGCGGGACACTGGAACTGACCAGTGAGCCGGGCCGGGGCAGCACATTCCACGTCTCCCTGCCCGTTGGCGGAGCGTGACGGCGTGGACGGCATGCCGACGACCGTCCTGGTGGTCGATGACAGTCGTACCAAACGCTATCTGCTGGTCAGCTGGTTGACCCGGGCCGGCTTCACAGTGCTCGAGGCCGAGAACGGCGCCGAGGCGTTGGCCCGGGTCGAGGTGGACCGGATCGACCTCGTCGTCCTCGACGTCCGGCTGCCCGACCTCAGCGGCTACGAGGTCTGCGAACAGATCAAGGTCCGTCATCCGGCGATGCCGGTGATCCACGTGTCGGCGCACGCCGTGGACGTCGCCGACCGGGCCCAGGGACTGACCCGGGGCGCGGACGCGTACCTGACCGAGCCGATCGAGCCGGAAGAGCTGATCGCCACCACCCGGGCGGTCCTGCGCTACTACCAGGCCCGGCAACGCGCCGAACTGCTCGCCGAGCGGCTGCTCGGCCTGGCCGACACGACAGTGTCGGTGCACGCCGCCCCGACCTTCGCGCGCCTGCTGGAGGCGGCCGCCGAGGGCGCCGCTCAGATTTTCAAGAGTCCGGCGGCGGTGATCGCGGAGACGTTCGACGGTGACTGTCTCGCGGGGATCTGCGCCGGCCCCGGCACCCCGGCCTCCGTCGTGCCCTGGGTGGTCGACGACACCGGCGTGCCGACCGGCTCCACGGTCCGGGTCGACACGGCCGAGGCCTGGGCGTTGGTCGACTGGCCGGCGGACGACACGGTGACTGTCGCCGCCGCCCGCCTGCGGGAGGACCGGGCCCCGCTCTACGTGGTGGTGCCGACCGCTACCCAGACCGCTCGGACCCCGGTGCTCGTGCAGCTCGCGCAGGCGGTCGCCGCCGCCGTCGAGGGGCAGCGCTCGTTCGACGAGGAGCACCGGATCGCGGTGACCCTCCAGCGCAGCCTGCTCCCACGCGGCCTGCCCGACGTGGCCGGGCTGGACCTCGCCGTGCGGTACGAGCCGGCCAGCGCCCAGACCGAGGTGGGCGGCGACTTCTACGAACTGGTGATGCTCGACGGGCACCTGCTGCTGGCGATCGGGGACGTCGCCGGCCACTCGCTGCACGCCGCGACCGTGATGGCCGAGCTGCGGCACGCGGTGCGGGCGTACGCGGTCGAGGGGCACCAGCCCGGCGAGATCCTGCACCGGGTCAACGAGCTGATGCGCACACTGCTGCCGGACGAGTTGGCCACGCTCTGCGTACTGCTGCTGCACCCACCGACCGGTCGGGTCCGGCTGGCCAGCGCCGGGCACCTTCCGCCGGTGCTCAGCGTGGACGGCAAGGTCGAGTTGGTGCAGCACTCCGCACCGCTGCTCGGCGTCCGGGCACCTCGCCCGCCCGACCTGGAGTTCGTGCTGCCGGCCGGGGCCACCCTGGTGTTCTACACCGACGGGCTGATCGAGCGACGCGACGCGACGATCGACGAGGGGCTGGCCGCCCTCTCCGGGGTCTGCACCACTGTCGACGAGGACCTGGACCGCTTCTGCGCCCGGTTGCTGGTGGAGCTGGCCCCACCGGAGATCCAGGACGACGTCGCAGTGGTCGTCCTGCGTCGCCGCTGAGCGCCGGTGGTCAGCGCACCGACCGGGCGTACGCGGCAGGAGACACCCCGGCCACCGCGGTGAAGTCGCGCACCAGGTGGGCCTGGTCGCTGTAACCGAGGTCGGCGGCAAGGTCCGCCCAGCTCAGCGGACCGCCGGCAGCCTGTTCGACGGCCTCCTGGAGTCGGTAGCGGCGGATCACCCACTTCGGCCCGACGCCCACGTACTCCAGGAAGAGCCGTTGCAACCGGCGGACCGGGACGTCGTGTCGCGCGGCGAAGTCACCGACCCGCAGCACCGTCCGGTCGGTGCGGATCGCCTCGGCCAGCCGGGTGGCCTCCTCGGCCAGCGGATCCGGTGTGGGCGCCCAGGCGCTGAGCAGGGCGTCCAGGGCTGCGCAACGCTCCTCGTCGGTGCCCGCGCACATGCCGATCCCGGGGGATGCCAGGCGGCCCGTGGGAAGCGCCACCCGCCGGCCGGTCAGCTCACTCACCGGGCGCTGCCAGAAGGGGTGGAAGCCGCCGGGGCGGAACTGCACCCCGCAGACGCGGCCGGTACCGGTCAGGGTGATCCGGAACAGGTCACGACCCACGCCCGCGACCTCGCCGGACGCGGTCCCGCTCCTGTCCCCGCCGTCGCCGTGGCCGTGGCCGTGGCCGTGGCCGTGGCCGTGGCCGTGGCCGTCGCCGTCGCCGTCGCGCCGGAACACCACGTTCACCGCCGGGTGCGGCACGACCCGTTGCTCGAACGGTGCGCGCAGCGCCCAGTCGATCAGCCAGTAGTGCTCGACCCAGGGGCGTAGTGGCTCCGCCGGCAGGTGCCGTCGGAAGCGCACCTCGCGCAGCATGCGCCCGGGGTCGAGAATTCCCCGGCTGTCGCCACGCGGTCGCTGTCGCATTTGTTCAAGACCACCCTCATACGCTGGCCCTATGACCACTCAGACTAGCGATCTGCTGGCGGCTGCCGCGCCGCGAACCGTCGACGTGGTGCGGGGCATCACCGACGACCAGCTCGACCTGCCCACGCCCTGCCGCGACTACGTGGTGCGTGACCTGCTCAACCACCTCTTCGAAGTGGTGGTCAACTTCCAGGGGCTGGCCGCGAAGCAGCCGGTGGAATGGGCGGAGAAGCCCGACCACCTCGGTGACGGCTGGCGGGACCGGTTCGGGGTGGAGACCGACCGGCTGGTCGCGGCGTGGTCGGATCCGTCCACGCTGGAGGGTGTGTCGCCGGGAATGGGCCTGCCGCAGACCGTCGTGGGCGGGATGGCTCTGTTGGACCTGACCGTGCACGGCTGGGACCTCGCCGTCGCCACCGACCAGCGGTACCAGCCGGCCCCGGAGGCGGTGGCCGAGCTGCACGGTCTGGTCGAACAGTTGGGCCCCACCGCCCGCAGGATGGGCGTCTTCGCCGACCCGGTCACCCACCCCACCACCCCGACCGACGGCCCCGACCTGGCCCACCTTCTGACCCAGACCGGCCGCACCCCCACCTGGCCCACCCCAACCCCCTAACCCACCCGGCCCCCCGGCCACCCGGCCCCCCGGCCCTCCCACCCCGACCCCCACCCCGGCCCCTCGCGCCGGTGATCAAGAGGTTTGCGTAAGATCGCGGCGCGTTCGTGACGCAAACCTCTTGATCACCGGGGGTGGAGGGGCCGGGGTGGGGTGCAGGGACGGAGGGGCCCGGGGTGGGGGTGTAGGGACGGAGGGGCCGGGGTGGGGGTGCAGGGATGGAGGGGTCGGGGTGGAGGCGTGTGCGGCGCGCCTTTGGTGGGGTTGTTGACGTAGGTATTCGCTGGGTGAATAGTGGACGCGTGTCCACGCCGCATGTTCTGCTCGGGTTGTTGGCTGCTGGCAGCCGGCACGGTTACGAGCTGAAGCGTGCGCACGACGAGCGGCTGCCGAGGGCTCGGCCGTTGGCCTTCGGGCAGGTCTACGCCACTCTCGGTCGCCTCGAACGCGACGGCCTGGTGGCCGCCGCCGGGCAGGATCGCGCGGGCGGTCCGGATCGCACTGCCTACGCGCTGACCGACCACGGGCGGACCACGCTGGACCACTGGCTCACCACTGTGGAACCACCCATGCCGTACGTGGCCAGCACGCTCTTCGCCAAGGTCGTCGTGGCGCTCCTGGTCGCCGACGTCGACCGGGCCCGGTCCTACCTGATCGCCCAGCGCGCCGCGCACACCGCGCGGCTGCGTGAGCTGACCACCGTCAAGGCCGACCCGACCGCCACCCTCAGCGACGTGGTCGCGGCGGACTTCGCGATCTCCCATCTCGACGCGGACCTGCGGTGGTTGCACACCACCCTGGGCCGGGTCGCCGACTGGCACCGGGAGGTGCACCCGTGACACAACTCCAGGCGCGCGGCGTGGTTCGGGCGTACGGCCCGACACCCGCGCTGCGCGGCGTGACGCTCGACGTGGCCGAGGGTGAGATCGTCGCCGTCACCGGCCCGAGCGGCTGCGGCAAGTCGACCCTGCTGCACTGCCTGGCCGGGATCCTCCGCCCGGACGCCGGCGAGGTCGCCTGGCGCGGCCAGCGCATCGACACCTGGTCGGAGGCGGCCCGGTCCCGGCTGCGGCGCACCGAGTTCGGGGTGCTGTTCCAGTTCGGCCAGTTGGTGGCCGAGTTGACCGCGGCGGAGAACGTCGCTCTTCCCCTGCTCCTCGCCGGCACGGGGCGGCGAGAGGCACGGACGGCGGCGCTCACCTGGCTGGACCGGTTCGGGGTGACCGAGGTGGCCGACGTGCGCCCGGGTGAGATGTCCGGCGGTCAACAGCAACGTTGCGCCACGGCGCGGGCGCTGGTGACCGAGCCACGGGTGCTCTTCGCCGACGAGCCGACCGGCGCGCTGGACACGCTCACCGGCGAGCAGGTCCTCACCCAACTGGTCCGGCTCGCCCGTGAGCAGCGCACCGCCGTCGTGCTGGTGACGCACGAGCCGCGGATCGCCGCGTACGCCGATCGGGAGGTCGTGCTGCGTGACGGCCTGGTGGACCACACGGGCCTGGGGCTCGACGTGCCGATGGTCGGCGGCACCCGGTGAGAGCGGCGACGCTGGTGCGTCTAGCGCTCGCCGGGAGTCGCACCGACGTCGCCCGGGTCGCGCTGACCGCACTCAGCGCCCTGCTGGCTACCCTGGCCGGGCTCGCGGCGCTGACCGTGCTGGCCATCCGCACTCCGGCGGCGACGGACGAGAATCCGAACAGGTTGTCCGAGCAGTACCACAACGCCCTGTTGAGCGAACCGGGGCTGCGTGGCGGCACGACGTTCGCGCTGCTCATGCTGATGGTTCCGGTGCTGGCGCTGGCCGGTCAGTGTGCCCGGCTCGGAGCGCCGGCGCGGGACCGTCGGCTGGCCGCGATCCGGCTCGCCGGCGCCACCCCCGGCCAGGTCACCCGGCTGGCCGTGCTGGAGACCGGTCTGGCCGCCCTGCTCGGCACGTTGGCCGGGCTGGGCGTCTACCTGGGCGGTCGCGAGGTGCTGCACCGGCCGGACGCGCGCGGCCAACTGGCCCTGCCCACCGATGTGCTGCCGTCGTCCGGGGCGGTGACTGCCGTGGTGCTCGGTCTGCCGGTCATCGCCGCGCTGGTCACCGCACTGATGCTCCGTACGGTCACCACCAGCCCGCTCGGCGTGAGCCGCAAGGCCGCCCGCGAGCGCGGCCCGAGGCCGTGGGCGGGCTATCTGATCGGGCTCGGCGTGGTGTCGTTCGCGGCGATCCGCCCGATGTACGAGCGGGTCGGCGACAACGCAGTGGTGCTCGGCCGGCTGCTCCCGTTGATGTTCGCGGTGAGCGCCCTCGCGGCGATGATCGGTGTGGTGATCGGCACGGGCTGGATCTCGTACCACTGCGGGAAGCTGATGCGGCGATACGCCCGTCGGCCTCCGGCCCTGCTCGCGGCGGGCCGGCTGATGGCCGACCCGTGGGCGGGCAGCCGCACGTTCGCGGCGCTGCTCGCTGCGCTGATCTTCGGCGGTGGTGCGGCCGTCCAGCGTGCCTACTTCGCCACAAAGGACCAGCTCGACCGGGAGCAGAGCCAGCTCGTCGGCGTGGCTGAGGTCCCCGACTCGTTCTACCTGTCCACGATGGATCTCGTCGACCTGGCGGTGGGGGTGGCCATCCTGATCGCGGCCGGCGGCCTGATCGTGGCGCTGGTCGAGGGGATCGTCGCCCGTCGGCGGGCGTACGCCGCGTTGGTCGCCACCGGGGTGCCCCGAGCCACGCTGAGCCGATCGGTGGCCTGGCAGGCGTTCGCCCCGGCGGTGCCGGCGATCCTGCTCGCGCTCACCGTGGGCACCCTGCTCGGCCGTGGGCTTGTCACGGAGGTGTCAGCGGGAGGTGGGTCGGCATCGGTCTGTGAGGCCACAGCGGCGCTCTGTGCCGACCCTGCCGCCAGTGGGCAGTACACCCGGATCGTGCACTTCCCCGCCGTGCACCGAGACGTTCCCGTACCCCTGGAGCACCTGGCCTGGCTCGGTGCCGGCGGGGTGGTCGCGGTGCTGGTGACGGTCGGCGTCGGCCTGCTCTTCCTCCGCGCCAGCACCGCGCTGGACGAGCTGCGCACGACCTGAGCGTTCCTCCGGTGCGACGGGGTCAGGCGGTGAGGAGACCGGAGGAGAGCGCGATGAGCGCCCCGACCACGGCCGAGCAGCAGCAGACGATGAGGCCGGCCACGATCGCGAGGATCAACCAGACCCGGCGGTCCCGTGCCACCGCCGCCAAGCTCGGCCGGCGGACGCCCTCGTCGGCTCCGCCTTCACCATCCGTAGCCCCGGTCACCGGGGAAGTGTAGGCCCCGACCCCCGTGTCGGCCCCGGTAACGCCCGGCTGGCTCCCTTACGCCGGGCGGAGCCGACCCGGTCGGCCGCCGCGCGGGGCGGCACTGCTGGCCCGCGAGCGCGAGGTGGCCCACCTGGCCGCCCCGACACCCGCACCTCGGCGGCTGCGGGTCGACAGCCACCGGAAGGTGGTGGTCTCCGAGGGGGAGACCACCACCACGGTCAGGCGCGGCCGAGCCGGTCCAGGATCCAGGCGTTGATGAACGCCTCCTCGCGCCAGGCGTCGTAGCGACCGCTCGGGCCGCCGTGCCCGGCACCCATCTCGGTCTTGAGCAGGTAGTCACCGCCCGGGGAGACCGCCCGCAACCGGGCGATCCACTTCGCCGGCTCGGAGTAGAGCACCCGCGTGTCGTTGAGGCTGGTGACCGCGAGGATCGCCGGGTAGTCGACGGCGACGACGTTCTCGTATGGCGTGTAGGACTTCATGTACGCGTACACCTCGGGGTCCTCCAGTGGGTTGCCCCACTCCTCCCACTCGGTGACGGTCAGCGGCAGCGACGGGTCGAGGATCGACGTGAGGGCGTCCACGAACGGCACCTGCGCCACGACCCCGGCGAACGCGTCCGGTGCGATGTTGGCGACCGCGCCCATCAGCAGGCCACCGGCCGAGGCGCCCCGGGCGACCAACCGGTCGCTGGCCGTCCAGCCGGCCTTGACCAGGTGTCGGGCGCAGGCGACGAAGTCGGTGAAGGTGTTCTTCTTGGCCAGCAGCTTGCCCTGGTCGTACCAGCGCCTGCCCAGCTCACCGCCACCCCGGGTGTGTGCCACGGCGAAGACCACACCCCGGTCCAGCAGGGACAGCCGGGCCACCGAGAACCACGGGTCCATGCTGGCCTCGTACGAGCCGTAGCCGTACAGCTCGCAGGGGGCCGAGCCGTCCCGGGGCGTACCGACGCGGCAGACCAGGGAGACCGGTACGCGGGTGCCGTCGTCGGCGAGCGCCCAGTCGCGGTGCTGCTCGTACTCGGCGGGGTCGTACGGCCGGCCGTCCGGCCCGGGCAGCACCGGCTTCTGCTTACGCAGCACCATCTGCCGGGTGACCAGGTCGTAGTCGTACACCGAGTCGGGGGTGACCAGGGAGGAGTAGCGGAGACGGACCTGCCCGGTGCGGTACTCCGGGTTGGCGTCCAGCCCGACACTGTAGAGCGGCTCCGGGAAGTCGATGTCGTACGAGTCGTCGCTGCCGACCGGCAACACCCGCAGCCCGGTGAGACCGTCGGTGCGCAGCGACACCACCAGGTGGTTGGCGAAGGCGTCGACGGACTCCAGCCGGGTGCCGGGGGTGTGCTCGATCACCGGCACCCAGTCGCCCGGCGCGTCCGCCGAGGTGAACGCCAGCGCGAAGTCCTCCGCGCCGTCGTTGTGCAGGATCAGGAAACGGTGACCGTGGTGCTCCACCGCGTACTCGACGCCCTGGCGCCGGGGTGCGATCACGGCCGGGGCGCCGGTCGGGTTGCCGGCGGGGATCACCAGCACCTCGCTGGTGACCTTGCTGTGGATGTCGATCAGGATGAACTTCTCCGAGCGGGTCAGCTCCACGCCGACCCAGAACCGCTCGTCGTCCTCCTGGTGGACCACCACGTCGTCGGCGGCGGCCGAGCCGACGGTGTGCCGCCACACCCGGTTCGGCCGCCAGGCGTCGTCCACCGTCACGTAGAACAGCACCGAGGCGTCGGACGACCAGGCGGTGCCGTAGAAGGTGTCGGGCACCTCGTCGGGCAGCAACTCGCCGGTGGTCAGGTCCTTGATGCGCAGGGTGAACCGCTCGTCGCCGGAGAAGTCGGTGGAGTAGGCCAGCCAACGACCATCCGGGCTGACGTCGAACGCGCCCAGCGAGAAGAAGTCGTGCCCCTCGGCCAGCAGGTTGCCGTCGAGCAGCACCTCCTCACCGTCGAGCGGGGCGCCGTCGGCGCTGACCGGCGGGTCGATCTCACCGTCGCGGACCGCGCGACGGCAGTGCACCCCGTACTGCTGCCCCTCGACCGTCCGGGTGTAGTACCAGTGCCCGCCCTTGCGGGTCGGCACGGACAGGTCGGTCTCCCGGGTGCGTTGCCGGGTCTCCTCGAACAGCGTGGCGCGTAGGTCGGTCAGGTGTGCCGTCCGCGCGTCGGTGTATTCGTTCTCGGCGGTCAGGTAAGCGATCGTCTCCGGATCGTCCTTGGCGGCGAGCCAGGCGTACTCGTCGATGACGGTGTCGCCGTGGTGGGTGCGCTCGGTGGGCACCCGCTTCGCCGCGGGCGGGGCAGTCTCGGTGGTCACGGCGGCCACGTTACCGGCAGCCACCGGTCGTTTGCCGGACCAGCGGCATCCTGACAGCTCTCACCACGCCTTTCGAACACATGTACGATAGCCGCCATGGCGGCAGCAGCGAGTTCCCTCGGCCGGTCCGGAGCCCTCGACATCACCCGACGACTGGCGGCCATCTGTGGTCCACCGTTCTCCCGGCTGGGTGGGCCGGCTGACGAGGTCGCCGGGCGGCCGGCGCGTTGGGTGGCGGTGCCGGGCGGCCCGCACGCCGCGGCCGAGGTGCTGCGGTTGGCCGCCGCGCACGACCTGGCAGTCGTGCCCAGGGGTGCCGGCACCAAGATCGACTGGGGTGCCACGCCGGTGCAGGTGGACATCATGCTCGACACCGGCCGGCTGGCCGGCATCGGTCACGAGCCGGTCGGCGCGCTGGTCGCCGAGGTGGGCGCCGGCACCCCGCTGCGAGCCGTGCAGGCCACGTTGGAGCGCACCGGGCAGCGGCTGGCGATGGACGCCCCCTCGCCCGGTGCGACAGTCGGTGGGGTGCTCGCCGCGGGCGAGGCGGGCCCGCTCAGTCACCGCCACGGCAGCCCGTGCGACCAACTGCTCGGTGTCCGCTACCTCGCCGCCGACGGTGAGTTGGTGAGCGCCGGAGGTGGCGCACCCGGGCTCGACCTGGCCCGGCTGCTCTGTGGCTCCCAGGGCGCGCTCGGCGTGCTGGTCTCGGCGACACTGCGGGTGCAGCCCGTTCCGGCGAGCCGGGTGTGGGTGTCCCGTCCGGTGTGGACGCCGTTGGAGGTGCACGACCTGGTCCGGACGATCCTCGCCGCCCGACTGGAGCCCGCGGCCGTCGAGCTGGACCTGCCCGGAGGCACGCCCCGACCGCGTCATCCGTACCCGCCGGGTCACCCGGCCGCCACCGCCCGGGAGCGCCACCCGTCGATGTCCGGCCGGGCCGGTGCGCCGTCGCGGGCCGGCAGTCTGGTGGTGCTGTTGGAGGGCGGTCCCGCCGACGTCACCGAACGCGCCGAGCGCCTGGTCGGTCTGCTGCACGGGGAGGCGACGATCGCCCACTCCGCGCCGACGTGGTGGCGTCGGTACCCGTTCGCCCCCGGCGACACCGCACTACGGCTCGAGGTGCCGATCGGCGACCTGCACGCCGCCGTCTACGCGTTGCGCGACGCGGCCGGCGCGCCGGTGCCGGTGCGCGGGTCCGCCGGCCTGGGCGTGGTGCACGCGGCACTGCCCGGAGCGCTGGCCCCCGACCGGGTGGCGTCCATCCTGGCAGCCGTCCGAGGTGTGCTGCTGGCCCGGCAGGGCCGCTGCGTGGTGGTCTCCGCCCCGACGGCGGTGCGGCGTGCCGTCGACCTCTGGGGCGAGCTGGCCGGCCTGACCCACCTGCGGGCGGCCAAGGCGCACCTCGATCCGGAGCACCGGCTCGCGCCCGGGCGTCTCCCGGGCGGTCTGTGACCGGTCAGTCCATCCACCAGCTGTGCATGTCCAGCAGCGGTGGGGTGAAGCGGGCCACCAGCACCAGCAGGCCGCCGACCGCCCCGGTCAGCAGCAGCGTCCGCGTCACCCGGGGCAGGGCTTCGCGCTCCCGGGCGACCACCGCCACCGCGGCGATGGCCAACGGCAATCCGAGCACCGCGCCGGCCAGGTAGAGCATCCCGACCACGGCGTAGAGCCAGAGGAACGGGTTCACCCCGTCCATCCCGAAGGGAATCATGTCCTTCGGGTCGTAGGCCCCGGTCAGCATCTCGGTCGGGCCGACACCGGCGGTCGCCATCCGACCCAGATAGAGCAGCAGCACGGCGAGGAACGCGCCGATGGTCGCCAGCTGCGCGGTGACCAGGGCACGAACCGCCCGCCGGGGGTACGACGTGGCCTGCGCGGCGATCGACATGAGCGTCAATCTACCGAGCGGCCCCGGACTTCGTGGGCCGCGTGCGGCGGTCAGGTGGCGTCGTTGCGCAGCACCAGGACGGCGATGTCGTCCCGGGGCGGCTCGGCCGAGAAGTTGATCGCGGCGGAGCGCAGCCGGGCGGCCACCACGTCGGCCGAATAACCGGCCAGAGGCGCTGCGGCATCCCGCAGACGGTCGGTGCCGAACAGCTCCCGGCCCCGTCGCCGCTCGGTGACGCCATCGGTGTAGAAGATCAGCGAGTCGCCGGGGGCGAGCGCGATCTGCGCCGTCGGTGAGGTGATCGTGTCGAGCAGGCCGAGCGCGGTGCCACCGGTGCCGAAGAACCCGGCACCGCCCGCTGCCGACAGCAGCACCGGACGGTCGTGCCCGGCCAGGTGCAGTGACACGTCGAGCGTGTCGCCCTCGCCGGGCCCCACCGCCGCCAGCGCCAACGTGCAGTATCGCCCGCCGCCCCGCTCGACGAGCGTCTCGTTGAGCCGCGCCAACACCTCCGGCAACGGTTTACCGTCCCCGACCAGCACCCGGATCACATCCCGGACCAACCCGGTCACCGCGGCGGCCTGGACACCCTTGCCCGAGACGTCACCGATCACCACCAGCCAACGCCCGTCGGGCAGCGGCACCACGTCGTAGAAGTCACCCCCCACCTCGGCGTCGTCGCCGGTCGGCACGTACTCGGCGGCGAAACCGATCCCGTCCACGACGGGAAGCACCGGCGGTAGCAGGGACTGCTGAAGCGTCTGCGCCACGCGGCGGCGCTCGGCGTGGATCCGCGCGTTCTCGATGGCCAGCGCCGCCCGCCGGGCCACGTCCTCCAGCACGGCCACCTCGTCCGGGTCGTGCCGGTGCCGCTGGTGCCGCCCCACCGCCAGGGTGCCGAGCCGCTGGCCACGGGCGATCAGCGGGACCGCGAAACCTTCCATCGGCCCGCCCAGGGGGATCTGCGCCGCGCTGCGCGACGCCTCGCGCAGACGGGCCTGGATCGAATCCGGCCCGGTCTCCGCCAACACCTTGTGCAGTTGCGGGAGCGTCGACTCGTCGGCGTGGCTGGCCGCTGCCAGCCGCAGCCGGCCCCACTCGTCGGTGGTGTGCACCGCGCACCACTGACCAAGCCGGGGCACCACCAACTGCGGCACCAGGGCCATGGTCAGGTCGACGTCCAACGACTGGGCGAGCAGCTCACTCGCCTCGGCGAGGAACGTCAGCCACACCTGCCGGCGGACGTCGGCCCGGCGCAGCCGGTCGTTCTCCAGGTGCAGCGACAGTCGCTCGGCGGTCAGCACCGCCAACGGCCGGGCGTACGCCGACGGCGCGGCGTCCAACTCCAGCTCACCGGTGTACGGGCGGTGCACGGTCAGCGGCACCCGGAGCAGCTCACTGCCCGGGCGGGGCGGTCGGCCGAAGCGGGCCAACACCTGGCGGCCCTGCCCGTCGCCCCGGTCCAGGCGGATCGTGCCGCCGGCCGCGCCCACCATCTCGGCGACCCGGCTGAGGAGACTGGTGGCGAAGTCGGGCAGCGGGTCGTCCGCGTACAGGTCGGGCGCGGTCTGCATGAGTTCGCTCATCGCGCTGGCGCTCGGCGCGGACTTGTCCGCTGTCGTACCCGGGCCGGCGCTGGTCGGCGCCGACGTGCCACCGGCGAGGGCCTCGGCCGACGTCTCGGTGCCGGGGCGGTCCAGCCGGAACCAGACGCCCTTCCCGGTGGGCAGGTACGTCGTGCCCCAGCGGCTGGCGAAGTGGTCGACCAGCAGGAGGCCCCGACCCCGCTCGGAGACCTCGTTGATCTCGGTGGAGTCGTTGCGGGCGCCGACGGTCAGCTCGTCGCCGGAGCCGGGGGCGAAGTCCGAGACGGTGACGGTCAGCCCGATCTCGTCGGCGACGACCTCGATGTCCAGCTCGGTGCGGGCGTGCTCCACGGCGTTCGTGGTCAGCTCGGTGGTGAGCAGGAGCGCCTCGTTGGCCAGTTCGTCCAGGTGTGACTCGGTCAACACCGAGCGGACCACGGCGCGGGCGGCGGCTGGCGTACGGCGATCTGCGGGCAACCGGACACGCCGGACCGCCCCGTCCCGGGCCCCGGTCGCCGCCGTCCCCGTCTCGGCTGACACCCCCGTATCCTCTACCGTCCCCCTGCCGGGTGCCAAGCCGATCACCCTCGCGAGCCTTCCGGCGGGTGGAGCGGGCAGTCGAACGGTGTCCGGACTCCGCCTCGACGCGAGCGCCCGCACGAGACGGGCATTGCGGGCCTGGTGGTCACGCCTGCGAGGTCTGCGGCGGGCCGTGCCCGATCCAGCGTCATCGAGACGGTCCCGGTGGTGCTCCCGGCCGCCTGGCGGGTCGCGCACCCTGGCACTACGGCTCGCGCGGGCACAATATGGGGTGCCGGTGTGTCGCACGGACCGGTGCCCCCGAGTTGAGCGAGGAATGATGACCACGGCGAAGCAGTCGGTGGCGGATCCGTCCGCGCCCGACCACGAGGCGCTCCTCGGCGAGTTGACCGAGGCACTGCGGCGGATCGGTCGCGGCGACCTGAAGGTCCGGCTTCCCCGCCGCGCGGGCGCCGCCGGTGAGGTGGCGGACGCCTTCAACGAGGTGGTCTCGCTCCAGGAGCGGCAGTACCTGGACCTGCGCCGGATCAGCCGGATCGTCGGCCGCGACGGCCGGCTCACCGAGCGGCTGGACGACGAGGGGCTGGACGGCTCCTGGGCGGAGGGGCAGCGGGCGATCAACTCGCTGATCGACGACCTGGGCCGACCGACCACCGAGATCGCCCGGGTCATCGTGGCGGTCGCGGACGGCGACCTGTCGCAGCACATGGCGTTGGAGATCGACGGTCGGCCGCTGCGCGGTGAGTACCTGCGCATCGGGCGCACCGTGAACACGATGGTGGACCAGCTGTCCTCGTTCTCCAACGAGGTGACCCGGGTGGCCCGTGAGGTGGGCACCGAGGGCAAGCTGGGCGGTCAGGCGGACGTCCGGGGTGTCGCGGGCACCTGGAAGGACCTCACCGACTCGGTGAACACCATGGCGTCGAACCTGACCGGCCAGGTGCGGTCGATCTCGCAGGTGGCGACGGCGGTGGCCAAGGGCGACCTGTCGCAGAAGATCACTGTCGGCGCGCGGGGCGAGGTCGCCGAGCTGGCCGCCACGATGAACTACCTCACCGACACGCTGCGGCTCTTCGCCGAGCAGGTGACCCGGGTGGCCCGCGAGGTGGGCACCGAGGGCAAGCTCGGTGGTCAGGCCGAGGTGCCGAACGTGGCCGGCACCTGGAAGGACCTGACCGACAGCGTCAACTCGATGGCGTCGAACCTGACCGCCCAGGTCCGCAACATCGCGCAGGTGTCCACGGCGGTGGCGCGCGGCGACCTGTCGCAGAAGATCACGGTGGCCGCGCAGGGCGAGATCCTGGAGCTGAAGGACACCGTCAACACGATGGTGGATCAGTTGTCGTCGTTCGCCGACGAGGTGACCCGGGTGGCCCGTGAGGTGGGCATCGAGGGCAAGCTCGGTGGTCAGGCCCAGGTGCGCGGCGTGTCCGGGACGTGGCGGGACCTCACCGAGAACGTCAACCAGCTCGCCGGCAACCTGACCAGCCAGGTCCGCAACATCTCCCAGGTCTCCACGGCGGTGGCGAAGGGTGACCTGTCGCAGAAGATCACGGTGGACGCGCAGGGCGAGATCCTGGAGCTGAAGAACACCGTCAACACGATGGTGGACCAGTTGTCGTCGTTCGCCGACGAGGTGACCCGGGTGGCCCGTGAGGTGGGCACGGAGGGCAACCTGGGTGGTCAGGCGCAGGTGAAGGGCGTCTCGGGCACGTGGCGGGACCTGACCGACAACGTGAACTCGATGGCGTCGAACCTGACCAGCCAGGTCCGCAACATCGCGTCGGTGACCACGGCGGTGGCGAAGGGTGACCTGTCGCAGAAGATCACGGTGGACGCGCGGGGCGAGATCCTGGAGTTGAAGTCCACTGTCAACACGATGGTGGACCAGTTGTCGTCGTTCGCCGACGAGGTGACCCGGGTGGCGCGTGAGGTGGGCACCGAGGGCAAGCTGGGCGGTCAGGCCCAGGTGCGCGGCGTCGCCGGCACGTGGCGGGACCTGACCGACAACGTGAACTCGATGGCGTCGAACCTGACCGCCCAGGTCCGCAACATCGCCCAGGTCTCCACGGCGGTGGCGAAGGGTGACCTGTCGCAGAAGATCACGGTGGACGCGCGGGGCGAGATCCTGGAGCTGAAGTCGACTGTCAACACGATGGTGGACCAGTTGTCGTCGTTCGCCGACGAGGTGACCCGGGTGGCGCGTGAGGTGGGCACCGAGGGCAAGCTGGGTGGTCAGGCGCAGGTGAAGGGCGTGTCCGGCACCTGGCGGGACCTGACCGACAACGTGAACTCGATGGCGTCGAACCTGACCAGCCAGGTCCGCAACATCGCCTCGGTCACCACGGCGGTGGCGAAGGGCGACCTGAGCCAGAAGATCACGGTGGACGCCCAGGGCGAGATCCTGGAGCTGAAGTCGACAGTCAACACGATGGTCGACCAGCTGTCGTCGTTCGCCGACGAGGTGACCCGGGTGGCCCGTGAGGTCGGCATCGAGGGCAAGCTCGGTGGCCAGGCCCAGGTGAAGGGCGTGTCCGGCACGTGGCGGGACCTCACCGAGAACGTCAACCAGCTCGCCTCGACGTTGACCACGCAGCTGCGGGCCATCGCCCAGGTGTCCACCTCGGTGACCAGGGGCGACCTGACCCAGCGGATCGCCGTCAAGGCGCAGGGCGAGGTCGCCGAGCTGAAGGACAACATCAACCAGATGATCGTCACCCTCCGGGAGACGACGAAGAAGAACGCCGAGCAGGGCTGGCTGGACTCCAACCTGGCCCGGATCGGCGGCCTGTTGCAGGGCCAGCGCGACCTCGGCGAGGTCTGCCGCATGATCATGACGGAGGTGACGCCGCTGGTCGACGCCCAACTCGGCGCCTTCTTCCTCGCCGACGACACCGACGGCAGCATGCGACTGCGGCTGACCTCCTCCTACGGGTACGTGGCACGGGGCACCGACGTCACCTTCGGCCCGGGTGAGGGGCTGGTCGGGCAGACCGCGTTGTCCCGCCGCACGATCCGGGTCAGCGCCTCCCCGAACAGCCGACTCACCCTGCGGTCCGGCCTGGCCGAGACACCCCCGTCCGACCTGGTGGTGCTCCCCGTCCTGTTCGAGGGCGAGCTGCTCGGGGTGATCGAGTTCGCCAGTGTGTCGGCGTTCTCCGAGCTGCACCTCGCGTTCCTGGAGCGGTTGGTGCTCACCATCGGCATCGCTGTCAACACCATCCAGGCCAACCGGCGTACGGAGGAGCTGCTGGCCCAGTCGCAGCGCCTGGCGCACGAGATGCAGGAGCAGTCGGCGGAGTTGCAGCGCACCAACGCCGAGTTGGAGGAGAAGGCCACGCTGCTCTCCGAGCAGAAGGGCAACATCGAGACGAAGAACCGGGAGATCGAGCTGGCCCGGCTGGGCCTGGAGGAGAAGGCCCAGCAGCTGACCCGGGCGTCGGCCTACAAGTCCGAGTTCCTGGCCAACATGAGCCACGAGCTGCGTACGCCGCTGAACTCGTTGCTGCTGCTGGCCCGTCTGTTGGCGGAGAACTCGGAGCAGAACCTCAGCCCGAAGCAGATCGAGTTCGCCCGGACCATCCACGGATCCGGCTCCGACCTGCTGCGTCTGATCGACGACATCCTCGACCTGTCCAAGATCGAGGCGGGTCGGATGGACGTCGAGCCGACCGAGATCCGCTTCACCGAGCTGCGGGGCTTCGTCGAGCAGGCGTTCGCGCCGCAGGCCGAGGAGAAGAACCTGGACTTCCAGGTACGGGTGAGCAAGGATCTGCCGCCGGCGTTGGTGACCGACGCGCAGCGGTTGCAGCAGATCCTGCGCAACCTGCTCTCCAACGCGGTGAAGTTCACCGACAACGGTGCGGTGACGCTGCGGATCGCCCCGGCGGCGGAAAATGCGGTGTTCGACGTTCCGGCGCTGACCAATGCCCAGCAGGTGATCGCGTTCACCGTGATCGACACCGGGATCGGCATCTCCGACGACAAGTTGTCGATCATCTTCGAGGCGTTCCAGCAGGCGGACGGCACGACCAGCCGCCGCTACGGCGGCACCGGCCTGGGTCTGTCGATCAGCCGGGACCTGGCCCGGTTGATCGGCGGCACCATCACCGTGTCGTCCGCGCCCGGCCAGGGTTCGACGTTCACGCTGTTCGTGCCGCAGGTGCTGGCTCCGGACGCGGTGGTCGCGCCCCAGCCGCCGTCTCCGCAGCGGGCCGGCCTGCCGTCGTCGCTGCTCATGCCGCCGCTGGAGCTGCTGCCGGAGCGGCCGGAGGCGCCGGCCACCCGGCAACTGGACGGCGCCACAGTGCTGATCGTGGACGACGACGTCCGGAACGTCTTCGCCTTGACCAGCGCGTTGGAGCTGCACGGGATGACCGTGCTGTACTCGGACAACGGGGCGGACGGTGTCCGCCTGCTGGCCGAGCATCCGGAGGTGGACATCGTGCTGATGGACGCCATGATGCCCGACCAGGACGGTTACGAGACCACGCGCCAGATTCGCCGCAACCACCGCTTCGCCGACCTGCCGGTGGTCTTCCTGACCGCCAAGGCCATGCCTGGTGATCGTGAGTCGGCGCTCGCTGCCGGGGGCAGCGACTACATCACCAAGCCGGTCGACCTGGACGATCTGATCGAGTTGATGTCGTCCTGGATCAACGGCAGCCGCACCGAGGAGACTTCGTGACCCAGATGGCCAAGGCGCTGCTCGTGGACGACCGGCGGCAGAACCTGACGGCCCTGGAGGCCATCCTCCAGGGCCTGCCGGTCCAGTCCGTCGCTGTGGAGAGTGGCGAGGCGGCGCTCAAGCAGCTTCTGGTGGACGACTTCGCGGTGATCCTGCTGGACGCGCAGATGCCGGACATGGACGGTTTCGAGACGGCGAGTCACATCAAGCGCCGCGAGCGGACCCGACACGTGCCGATCATCTTCCTGACGGCCGCCGACCGGGACGCCCAGCTCGCCCTGCGGGGTTACCAGGTGGGCGCTGTGGACTACCTGACCAAGCCGTTCGACCCGTGGGTGCTGCGGGCCAAGGTGTCGGTCTTCGTCGAGCTGTGGGTGAAGACCCGGCAGTTGGCCGCCCAGTCGGACCTGGTCCGGGAGCGCGACACGCAGTGGCGGCGGCTCACCGACGCGGTCGACGAGGCGACGACAGTGCTGCGCTCCGACGACGGGGAGGCCCGGGAGCGGGCGGTACGCATGCTGGAGCAGGCCCGTTGGGGCAACACCGCCTGACGCGGTCAGCCGGTGGGCTGGTCGTTGCGGATCATCAGGGCGCTGCGGAGGCCGGTGATGTCCAGGACCCGGATGAGGAAGTCGCCCACGTGGGTCAGCATCAGCAGGCTCTGCGCGTGGCTGGCCTTGCGGCTGAGCACCACGAGGGTGCCCAGGCCCTGTGAGTCGCAGAAGGTGACGCCGCCGAGGTCGAGGACGATCTTCGGCGGCGGGTCGGACAGCACCTCGTTGACCACCGTCGAGAGCTGCGCGGCCGTGAGCATGTCGATCTCACCGGCCAGGCGAAGCACAGCTTCGTCGCCCGTCCGGTGTAGCGTGATGGACAGTTCGGCACGATCCACTCGGTCAGCCTAGCGCGATCCGGCCGGTCCGGCCTGTCGAGGCCGTGGGCCGTCGCCGTGCGGGTCCTGGGCCACCGCCGTGCAGGTCGTGAGCGAGAGCCGCCCAGGTCGTGAGCGGTCGCGACCCACACCGCGCGCCCCCCTGTCGGCGTTGCCGGCGGGCACCGGCCGGGGGTGAGCCTGGTAACCCGACTGCGGGGTGGCTGCTGGTGAGCCGCTTGCCGCTGACACAATGGCGGCATCGTGACCGACATCTTTTCCGCCGGATCCGGCCGCTACCCGGCCGAAGCGCCGGCCTCCGAGGCCCTGTTCGACCGCGCCCGCGCCATCGTGCCGGGCGGGGTCAACTCTCCTGTGCGCGCCTTCCAGGCGGTCGGCGGCGCTCCACGTTTCATGGTCCGTGGCGAGGGCGCGTGGCTGTACGACGCCGACGACCGCCGCTACGTCGACCTGGTCTGCTCCTGGGGTCCGCTGATCCTCGGGCACGCCCACCCGCAGGTGGTGGACGCCGTTCAGGCCGCCGCCGCCCGGGGCACCAGCTTCGGCACTCCGACCCCGGGCGAGGTGGAGTTGGCCGCCGAGTTGGTCGACCGGACTCCGATGGAGCAGGTCCGCCTGGTCAACTCGGGCACCGAGGCCACCATGTCGGCGATCCGGCTGGCCCGCGGCTACACCGGCCGCTCGAAGATCGTCAAGTTCGCCGGCTGCTACCACGGGCACGTCGACGCGCTGCTCGCCTCCGCCGGGTCCGGCGTGGCCACCCTGGGCCTGCCCGATTCGCCGGGCGTGACCGGCGCGGCAGCCAGCGAGACGATCGTGTTGCCGTACAACGACATCCGGGCCGTCGAGGAGGCGTTCGCCGCCGAGGGCCCGCACATCGCGGCGGTGATCACCGAGGCGGCCGCCGGCAACATGGGTGTGGTCGCCCCTCGCGACGGCTTCAACCAGCAGCTCGCCCGGATCGCCCACGCCCACGGTGCCCTGCTGGTCATGGACGAGGTGATGACCGGGTTCCGGGTGTCCCGCGCCGGGTGGCACGGCCTCGACGCCTCCGACGCCGACCTGTGGACGTACGGCAAGGTCATGGGTGGTGGCCTGCCCGCCGCGGCCTTCGGCGGGCGGGCGGACATCATGGCGCGACTCGCCCCGGCCGGGCCGGTCTACCAGGCCGGCACGCTCTCCGGTAACCCGCTGGCCTGCGCCGCGGGCCTGGCCACGCTGCGGCTCGCCGACGACGCGCTGTACCGCAAGCTCGACGACACGGCCGCCGTCGTGGGCAAGCTGGCCTCCGACGCGCTGGCCGCCGCCGGGGTCCCGCACCGCCTGTCGTACGCGGGCAGCATGTTCTCGATCTTCTTCACGGACGCCGACGTGGTCGACTACGACAGCGCGCGCACCCAGCAGGTGCCGGCGTTCAAGGCGTTCTTCCACGCGATGCTCGCCGCCGGCGTCTACCTGCCGCCGAGCGCGTTCGAGTCGTGGTTCGTGTCGGCGGCGCTGGACGACGCCGCCCTGGAGCACATCGCCGACGCGCTGCCGACGGCGGCGAACGCGGCGGCGGCGTCCGGTCACGGGGGGTAGTCAACGTGAGTAAGACGGTGGTCCACGTGCTGCGGCACGGCGAGGTGCACAACCCGGATCAGATTCTCTACGGGCGGTTGCCCGGTTTCCGCCTCTCCGAGCTGGGTGTGCAGATGGCCAAGGCCGCCGCGCAGGGCCTGGCCGAGCGGGAGATCGTGCACGTGGTGGCCAGCCCGCTGGAACGCGCCCAGCAGACCGCCGAGCCGATCGCCGCCCAGTTCGGGCTGCCGGTCGGGGTGGACGAGCGGCTGATCGAGAGCGCCAACTGGTTCGAGGGCAAGAAGGTGTCCCCGGGCGACGGGTCGTTCCGTGACCCGCGCAACTGGTGGGTGCTGCGCGACCCGGTGACCCCGTCCTGGGGTGAGGCGTACCGGGTGATCGCCGAGCGGATGTTCGCCGCCGTGCAGGCCGCCCGGGTCGCCGCCGAGGGGCGCGAGGCGGTGCTGGTGTCGCACCAGTTGCCGATCTGGACGCTGCGTCGCCACGTCGAACGCAAGCGGCTCTGGCACGACCCGCGCAAGCGGCAGTGCGGGCTGGCGAGCCTCACCTCGTTCCACTTCGACGGCGCGAAGGTGGTGGGCATCGGCTACAGCGAGCCGGCCGCGCACCTGATCGCCCTCTCCGCGACAGCCCGGACGGCCAAGGGGGCCTGATGAACGCCCGGAGGTGGACCGCCGGCCTGCTCGCAGGAGTCGCCGCGGTGGCGCTGGTCGGCTGCACGTCGTCGAAGGGGCAGGAGAAGACCTGCACGGCCACCACCGACGGGATCTTCGAGTGCGCCCCGGACCAGCGCTCGGCTCCTCCGAAACTCGCCGGGGAGTTGCTCCTCGGCGGCACCTATGACGTCACCCAGGCCCGGGGCCAGGTCGTCGTGGTCAACTTCTGGGGCTCCTGGTGCGCGCCGTGCCGCGCCGAGGCGGACGACCTGGAAGCCGTCTACCAGGCCACCAAGGGTTCCGGGGTGAGCTTCCTCGGCATCAACGTGCAGGATTCGCGGGACAAGGCCAAGGCGTTCGAGCAGGGCCGGGTCACCTACCCGAGCCTGTTCGACCCGGCCAGCCGGCTGGCGCTCAACCTGGACATCCCGCCGAACACCGTCCCCGCGACGGTGGTTCTCGACCGGGAGGGGCGGATCGCCTCGGTGATCCGGGCCGCCGTCAAGCAGGAGGGCCTGCAACCGATCGTCGAGCGGATCGCGGCCGAGAAGCCGGCGCCGAACTGATGGGTGAGACCTTCAAGGAGCTGGCCCTCAGCGGGCCGCTGCTGCTCGCCATCGGCGCGGCGGCGCTCGCCGGTCTGGTCAGTTTCCTCTCCCCGTGCGTGCTCCCGCTCGTCCCCGGCTACCTGTCGTACGTCACCGGCCTCGCCGGGGCGGACCTCGAAGGCCGCCGGACCCCGGCGGACCCGGCACCCGACGGCGACGGCGGGGTTGCGGTCCGTGAGCGGGCCGCCACGGTCGCCGTCAAGGGCCGGGTGCTCGCGGGCACGTTGCTCTTCATCGCCGGCTTCACCATCGTCTTCGTCGCGACCGCCATCCTGTTCGCCGGTATCGGTCGGGTCTTCTTCGAGTACGAGCGGCAGCTCGAAATCGTCGTCGGCGTGCTGATCATCGTGCTCGGGTTCGGCTACCTCGGGATGATCCCCGCCCTGCAACGGGAGTTCCGGATCTCCCGGCTGCCGTCGGCCGGGCTGCTCGGCGCACCGGTCGTCGGCGCGGTCTTCGCGCTCAGTTGGGTGCCCTGCACCGGCCCGACGCTCGGTGCGGTGATGGGGATGGCGGCAACGAGCGGCCAGAGCGACCGCGCGGTGGTGCTCGCCGTGGCGTACTGCCTCGGGCTGGGGATACCGTTCGTGGTCTTCGGGCTGGGCTTCGAACGCCTGCTCGGGGTCTTCCGCGCCGTCCGGCGCAACAGCCGCTGGGTCACCCGGGTCGGCGGCGCTCTGCTCATCCTGATCGGCCTGGCGCTGGTCACCGGCGGATGGCAGAGCTTCGTGATCTGGTTGCAGACCACCGTCGGGGTGGGCGAGGTGAGCATCTGATGACGGTCGTCGACGACCGGCCGGAGACCGTGGCACCGGCGCCACGCCGTCGGCCCAACCGGTTGCTGGCGCTGCTGCGTAACTCGTGGCGGCAGCTGACCAGCATGCGTACCGCCCTGATCCTGCTCTTCCTGCTCGCTGTCGCCGCCATTCCCGGTTCGGTGCTGCCGCAGCGCGGGATCAGCCCGGAGAAGGTCAACGAGTACTTCGTCGACCACCCGGACTGGGCCCCCCGACTGGACCGGATCGGCGCGTTCGAGGTCTTCGGGTCGGTCTGGTTCTCCGCGATCTACCTGCTGTTGTTCACCTCGCTGATCGGTTGCATCACGCCCCGGCTGCGTGACCACATCCGGGCGTTGCGGTCCCGGCCGCCGGCCGCGCCGAAGCGGATGAGCCGGCTGCCGCAGCACACCGTGCTGCCCGCCCCGGCTGGTGGCGTCGCGGCCATCGCCGACGTGCTGCGCAAGCGCCGCTGGCGGGTGGAGGTGCGCGGCGACGAGGTCTCCGCCGAGAAGGGCTACCTCAAGGAGACCGGCAACCTGCTGTTCCACACGTCGCTCATCGCGGTGCTGATCGGCGTCGCGCTCGGCTCGTGGTACGGCTGGAGCGGCAACCGGCTGCTGGTGGCGGGCGCGGACAACGCGTTCTGCAACACCCGCCAGCAGTACGCCGAGGCGAAGCTCGGCCCCCGGGTGGACAGCGCCGACCTACCGCGCTTCTGCCTGCGGCTGGACGACTTCGAGGCGCGTTTCCTGCCGTCCGGTCAGCCGGAGTTCTTCAACGCCACGGTCACCGTCGACGGCCCGGACGAGCCGACCCGCAGCGCCGACTTCTCGGTGAACTCGCCGCTGCGCCTGGCCGACGCGAACGTCTACCTGCTCGGCCACGGGTACGCCCCGGTGATCCGCTACACCGACCGGTTCGGCAACAGCCAGGTCAGCGACGAGCCGTTCCTGACCACCGGCGACATGGGCCTGACCAGTGAGGGCCTGGCCGCGTTCCCGGACGCGAATGTCGACCCGGCCACCGGCCGGCGCAGCCCGGACGGGCAGATGGCCTTCACCGGCATCTACCTGCCCACCGCGCCCGAGCAGGGGCCGTTCGTCCGCTCGCAGTACCCGACCGAGCGCAACCCGGTGCTGAACCTGGTCGCCTACCAGGGCAACCTCGGCATGGACGCCGGCATCCCCGGCTCGGTCTACCAGCTCGACCAGCGGCAGGTGCGCGCCGGCAAGGTCAAGGAGGTCGGCACCAAGCTGCTCAAGAAGGGCGAGACCTGGACCCTGGCTGACGGCACCACCGTCGAGTTCCTGGGCACCGAGCGGTACGTCACCCTTTCCGTCCGACACGACCCCGGTGCGACGCCGCTGCTGATCAGCTGCGGTGTCCTGCTGGTCGGGCTGATGGGTTCGCTGTTCGGGCGGCGTCGCCGGGTGTTCTTCCGGGTGGTGCCGGCCAACCCCGGGGAAGGATCTCCGACGGGCGGTAGTAGTTTGGTGGAGGCCGGTGGGTTGCCGCGCACCGACTACCCGGGTTTCGCCGACGAGTTCACCCAGCTCATCGCTGCGGTCAAGGGTGACGACCCAGCGGCCGAACCGGCCGGTGTGCGAGAAGGAGCCGAGTGATGTCCGCACTCTCCGACAATCTGGTCACGTTCGCGATCCTGGCGTACCTGATCGCGATGATCGGCCACGCCGTCGAGTACGCGCTGGGCAACGCCCGTACCCGGGTCGCCACGCAGGCCCCGGTTCGCGAGTTGGTCGGTGCCGGCGGTGGCGTCGTCGAGGAGCCACCCGCGCCGGTGCCTGCGCCGCCCGTGGATCGGTCCGCGCGGCGTGCCCGCCTCGGGGGTCTGATCGCGGTCGGCGCGACCGCTGTCGCCGCCGCGCTGCACCTGGCGGCCCTGGTCACCCGTGGCCTCGCGGCCGACCGGATGCCCTGGGGCAACATGTACGAGTTCGTGCTCACCGTGACGTTCATCGGGGTCACCGCCTGGCTGGTGGTGCTCTGGAAGCGACCGTCGCAGCGCTTGCTCGGGCTGTTCCTCACCCTGGTGATGGTGCTGCTCGTGGCCACCGCCGAGCTGGTCCTGTACGTGCCGATCGTGCCGTTGGTGCCGGCACTGAACTCGTACTGGTTCATCATCCACGTCTCGACCATCGTGTTCGCGTCCGGCATCTTCCTGCTCGGTGCGGTGCCCGCGGTCGGCTTCCTGATGCGCAACGGGTACGAGAAGGGCAAGCGGAGCTTCCCGTACACCCTGGCGAAGCGGCTGCCCGGCGCGGCCGGCCTGGAGCGGCTGACCTTCGCGCTGCACGCGTTCGCGTTCCCCATCTTCACCTTCGCGGTGATCGCCGGCGCCATCTGGGCCGAGGCGGCGTGGGGCCGCCCGTGGGGCTGGGACCCGAAGGAGACCTGGGCGTTCATCTCCTGGGTCGTGTACGCCGGCTACCTGCACGCCCGGGCCACGCCCAGCGTGCGCCGCAACGTGGCGACCTGGCTCGCGGTGCTCGGCTTCCTCACCGTGCTGATGAACCTGTTCGGCGTGAACATCTTCTTCACCGGCCTGCACTCGTATGGTGGGCTGGACTGACTGGAGAACGGCGTGCGGGCCGGCCACGGATGCGTCCGTGACCGGCCCGCGTCGTCGTGGCGTGCCGGGTCAGCCCACCGTCACCGCGGTTGTGGCGTGCCGGATCAGCCCACCGTCACCGGGGCGACGTCGTTGCCCGGGTTGTCGTCCACCCGCGGGTAGCGCTCGTACTGCTGGACCTCGCCCGGCGTCCCGGAGAGGCTGTCGATCCGCAGGTCGAACGCCGCGGTGTGGGTCAGACCGGCCGGGAACACGCCCCCCGGCCCGCCGCAGTACCAGGTCGTCGGGGTGTCTCCGGCAGACTCCTCGTCCCCGTTGAGCCAGCAGCTCGACGGGTTGCCGACCACCGTGGTGCCGGCCGGCGGCACGAAGAGGAAGCTGCCGACGCCGCCGCCGGAGAGGGTGGCGTCCGGAACACCCGGGCCCTCGTTGCGCAGGCCCACGGTGACCCGCACGGTGTCACCGACGGCTCCGGTGACGGATGCGCCCTGGGCGACGACGTCGAAGGACCCCTGCACCGAGCGCAGATAAAGCCCGCCTCCGGCACCGGTCACCCCCGCCGGGATCACGTCGAGCGGGTTGCCCACCGGCCGCAGCCGCAGCCCCTGCTCGGCCTCGCGGTGTGTGAGCTTCACGCCGCGCGGAAGTGGACCGGCGCCGGCCAGCGGCTCCACGAACTGGGTGATCCGCTTGCTGCCCAGAGTGGCCGGGCCGACAGTGGTGGCCAGCTTCTGCCGCAGCTTGTGCCGCTGGCCGGGGGCGAACGTGCCCCGAACGGTGCAGACCACCACAGTGGCGAGCGACGTGTTGGTGCCGTACCGGCAGTTGCGGTAGCTGGCCGGGATCAGACCCACCGGGAAGCTCATGGTGAGCCGAAGGTCCACGACCGGCTGGTCACCCGCGTTCACCACGGCCACCGGCACAGGCAGGCTGTCACCGACCGCGACACCGGAGACGGACCCGTCGACGAGGTCGAGCAGATCGGGCCCCGATCGCACGGTGATCGTCGCCTGCTGGGTGGACGGCTCGGTCTGCTCGCCCAGCGCCGTGTAGGTGAAGGTGCCGGTCGCGCCGTCGGTCGCGCCGGACGCGGCCCGGAACACCACCGGCACGGTGCCGGTCAGCGTGCCGAACTCGTCGACGGCGGTCGGCGGCATCGGGCAGGTGACCGAGGTGCCCTCGGTGACGCAGAAATCAGGGAAGGTGGCGGTGACCACGCCGGCCAGGCCGGTCAGGTCGACTGTCACCCGAGGTTGGGTGGCACCGGTGCTGGTCAGGGTCAGCGGGACCGTGCGGCCGGGGGCGCCCGGCCCGCCGACCGTGACGTCTTCCAGCCAGGCGTTGACCCAGCCCGGGTCGTCCTGCGCCACGGCCGGACCGGCCGCCATGCCGACCGTCGCGGTGCCCACGACCAGCGCGGTGAGGCCGCGCAGGAGCCTGCCACGCGTAACGTGCACAGATCTCATCGATCTCCTTGGTGAGGGATGAGCCGATCGGAAGAAGCCAGGATCAATGCCCCCCGGCCCCGACCGGCACCAGTGATCCTAGAGATCACCTGTGACAGTTTTCGATGGGCCGAACGTGCGGTGATCGTCCTACGCGAGGGCCTCGCCTGGTGAGGGCGTACGTGGCCGGTTCGGCTGGCTGCCCAGCGCGGTGGCGCTGATAGCCGACTCGCCGCAGATGCTCACCGGCTTCCTCACCGCCAGTGCGGGCTCCGAGCAGACCGACCTCGCCCCGCTGGAGCGGGAGGTGGTCATCCTGACGGTCTCCACCAGTCACGCATGACCGCAACGTCCCGGAACCCGAGTGGATCGAACCGAGAGCGGGATGCGGCACTCAGGCCGCCCCGAGGAAGTCGCGCAGCAGGGCGAGCATCTCGTCCGGGCGTTCCTCGTACAGCCAGTGGCCGCAGTCCTCGATCACCTCGCTGCGGACCGCGTCGGCGTACTGACGAACCTGCTGGGCGACCTGCCCGCCGAGGCTTGCCGCCGCTCCGACGGCCAGCACCGGCATGGTCAGCTTCGTGGTCCGGTACGTCGCGTTGTCGGCGATGTCCCGATCGAACGCCCGGAAGTAGGCGAAGCTCGCTCGCAGATGCGCCGGGTCGCGCAGATGACCGGCGAACTCCTCGATGTCCGGCGCGGCGATGCTTCCCTTGCGCACCATCAGTGCGTCGGTGAACTTGTCGACCCAGAGCGACTCCCGCCCGTCGACCAACGCCTCGGGAAGGCCGTTGCCGATGGAGAAGTAGCCGAAGTTCCACACCCCGGGCCCAGCCGGGGTGAGCGCGGGGAACGTGTAGAGGCTCTCGTCGGGGATCGGCGCCTCGGTGAGCACCAGTCGGCTCACCCGCCGCGGATGGGCGGCAGCGTACGCGTACGCCACCATGGTCCCCAGGTCGTGCCCGACCAGCCGGAGGTCACTGACCAGGCCGAGCTGGTCGAGTAGTCCGTGCAGGTCGGCGGCGACGGTCTTCTTGTCGTACCCGTCGGCGGGGGCGTCGCTGCCCCCGAACCCGCGCAGGTCGGGCGCGACCACGTCGAAGGAGCGCCCCAACTCGGGCAGCAGGTGCCGCCACATGTACCAGCACTGCGGATATCCGTGCAGCAGCACCAGCGGCGGGCCGCTGCCGCCACGGACGTAGTTCATGGTGATCTGTCCGACCCGTGCTCGCTGCTCGGTGAACCCTGCCGGTACCCGATCCCCACCCATTCGCCGCCTCCGTCCGCGTGCTGCCCGGCTACCCGCTCGACCGAGAGCCATGCCTGCGGGCTCCGCGCTCGAACATTGATCGACTCCCTCTTCAGGAAGTCGGGCTGTCCCTGGCCGCTGGACACCCCGACTTCCGGAAACCCGTGTGGATCAAGCCCGGGGGCGGCGGGCATGGTGGGCGCGCACGGGGTCGTCGCCGGTGTCACAGCACCCGGCTTGGGCCACACCGCACCCGGTGCGGGAGACTGGCGGGTATGGCGGCTCGTGGCTTCCCGTACACCGATCTCAAGGACTTTCTCGCGGCGCTGGAGCGCGCGGGGGAGTTGCGCCGGGTCGACGTCCCGGTAGACCCCACCCTGGAGATCAGCGAGGTGGTCACCCGCACGGTGCGGGCCGGCGGGCCGGCGCTGCTCTTCGAGCGTCCGACCCGGGGCGAGATGCCGGTGGCGATCAACCTGTTCGGCACCGAGAAGCGCATGGCCATGGCGCTCGGGGTGGAACGCCTCGACGAGATCGGCGAGCGGATCGGCGAGATGCTCAAGCCGGAGCTGCCGCAGGGCTTCTCGGGCATGATGGGCGGCCTGGGCAAGGTCATGCAGCTCAAGTCGATGCCGCCGAAGAAGGTCAAGACGGCCCCGTGCCAGCAGGTCGTCTACCGCGGCGACGACGTCGACCTCAACCGGCTGCCCGGGTTGCAGGTCTGGCCGGGCGACGGTGGGATCTTCCACAACTTCGGGCTGACCCACACGAAGGACCCGCAGACCGGCAAGCGCAACCTCGGGCTGTACCGGCTCCAGCAGCACTCGCACAACACGATCGGCATGCACTGGCAGATCCACAAGAACTCGACGGCGCACCACGCGGTCGCCGAGCGGCTCGGGCAGCGGCTGCCGGTGGCCATCGCCATCGGCGCCGACCCGGCGGTCGCCTACTCGGCGAGCGCGCCGCTGCCCGCCGAGATCGACGAGTACCTGTTCGCCGGCTTCCTGCGGGGTGAGCGGGTCGAGATGGTGGACTGCCTGACCGTCCCGTTGCAGGTGCCGGCGCACGCGCAGATCGTGCTGGAGGGCTACATCGAGCCGGGCGAGCGGATGCCGGAGGGGCCGTTCGGCGACCACACCGGCTTCTACACACCGGTGGAGCCGTTCCCGGTGATGCACATCGAGTGCATGACCATGCAGCGTGATCCGGTCTACCACTCGATCGTCACGTCCCAGCCGCCGCAGGAGGACCACGGCCTCGGCAAGGCCACCGAGCGGATCTTCGCGCCGCTGCTGCGCTTCCTGATCCCGGACATCGTCGACTACAACCTTCCGGCAGCCGGGGTCTTCCACAACTGCGCGATCGTGTCGATCCGCAAGCGCTACCCGAAGCACGCGCAGAAGGTCATGAACGCGATCTGGGGCGCGCACATGATGTCGCTGACCAAGCTGATCGTGATCGTGGACGAGGACTGCGACGTGCACGACTACAACGAGGTCGCCTTCCGCGCCTTCGGCAACGTCGACTACGCGCGCGACCTGCTGCTCACCGAGGGGCCGGTGGATCACCTCGACCACGCCTCGTACCAGCAGTTCTGGGGTGGCAAGGCGGGCGTCGACGCGACCCGCAAACTCCCCACCGAGGGTTACACCCGCGGTTGGCCGGAGGAGATGCGCATGAGCCCGGAGGTCTCGGCCCTGGTCGACAAGCGCTGGAAGGAGTACGGGATCTGATGGCCGTCCTCGAAGCTCCCGCCGAGAAGCCGGGCCGGGTCAAGTCCTTCCTCAAGCTCGTCGCGATCGAGCACTCGGTGTTCGCGCTGCCCTTCGCGTACCTGTCGGCGTTGAGCGCCATGCAGGTCAACGGTGGGCGGGTGCGCTGGCTCGACCTGCTGTTGATCACCGTGGCGATGGTCGGGGCACGGACGTTCGCGATGGCCGCCAACCGGATCCTCGATCGGCGGATCGACGCGCGGAATCCGCGTACCGCCGGGCGGGAACTGGTCACCGGTGCGGTGAGCGTGCGGACGGCCTGGACCGGCGCGGCTGTCGCGCTGGTGGTCTTCCTCGCCGCCGCGGCCCTGCTCAACCCGCTCTGTCTGGTGCTCGCGCCGCTCGCGGTGGTGCCGCTGGTCGTCTACCCCTACGGCAAGCGGTTCACCAACTGGCCGCACGCCATCCTGGGGATCGCCCAGATGGTCGGTCCGGTGGGCGCCTGGCTGGCGGTCACCGGCACCCTGGACGGCTCCGGGCCGGCCTGGGTGCTCGGAGCGGCGGTCGGGCTGTGGATCGGCGGGTTCGACCTGATCTACGCCTGCCAGGACTCCGAGATCGACCAGGAGATCGGCGTGCACAGCGTGCCCGCCCGGTACGGCCGGCGTTTCGCGCTGCACGCCTCCACGATCGCGCACGTGGTGACCTTCGCGCTGTTCGTCTGGTTCGGCACGTTGATCGGCCTCGGCTGGCTCTGGTGGATCGGGCTCGCGCTCACCGCCGTCGCGTTCGCCTATCAGCACCTGGTGGTCAGCCCGACCGACCTGAGCAAGGTCAACCGGGCGTTCTTCACCGCCAACGGGTTCGTGGGCATCGCGCTGTTCGTCTTCGCGCTGCTCGACCTGGTGATCCGGCTCGACCTACGGCCCTGACCGGCTGGCCACCGGCTCGTCCTCCCCGGTGGGGTACCGGGCGCTCTCCAAGGTCCAGTCGATGGTGCACCGGGACGGGATCGGGCATTCGGCACGCAGTGTCCGAAGGGCCTCGCCGGTCGTCACCGATGCCTCCTGCGCGAGATGATCCGATGCGAATCCCCAGCGGCAGCATGTCAGGTCGACGGAACGCCTCCCGCCGGGCATGCCGGAGCGGCCTGTTCCGGGGGTGCTCACCAACGGCCCAGCCGGACCAGGCAGGCTGGGGGCATGCGGGAACCATGGGTGGTCGGGGTCTCCGGAGCGTCGGGGACGCCGTACGCGGCGGCCGTCATCGGAGGACTCCTCGACGCGGGCGAGCCGGTCGACCTGATCGTGTCCCGCGCGGCACGACTGACGGTGCTCGACGAGACCGGCCGACCGTTCCGCGACGGGCACTGGGCCGAGGATCTCGCCGCCTGGCTCGACCGGGACCTGACCGGTGCCGACGTACGGCACTGGCCGGCCGGTGACCTGGCCGCCGGCCCGAGCAGCGGCTCCTACCGGGTACGCGGCATGGCCGTGGTCCCGGCCAGCACGGCAGCCTGCGCCGGCATCTCGATCGGGCTCTCCAAGGACCTCCTGCAGCGCGCCGCCGAGGTCAACCTCAAGGAACGCCGCCCGCTGGTGGTCGTCCCTCGGGAAACACCGGTGACCCGCAGTCACCTGGAGCACCTGATCGCCCTGCACGACTCAGGCGCTGTCGTGTTGCCCGCCAGCCCCGGCTTCTACGGAGCCGGCGCGGCTGCCAGCGCCCAGCAGTTGGTCGACTTCGTGGCCGGCAAGGTGCTCGACGCGCTCGGCGTCCCACACACCCTGTTCCGGCGGTGGTCCGGCCAGCTCGGCGCAGCCCGAAGCTGAGCGCCGAACACACCTGTCACGCGCCGCGAGGCCACCCGATGGTCGGCCGAAGCGGGACGCGGACCGGGCCGAAGTCCGGTCCGCGTAGCGATGTCCGCACCAGTTCAATACATGCCGGCGTTGGCCGGACCCGGCCCCGTGGATGCGGCCGGCCCCACATTGCGTGGCTTTCCGACCTCGTCCACCTCGTCCAGCATGCCCTCCCCCTCAAGCAGGGCCCGCACCTCGGATTCCCGAAACCGGCGATGCCCGCCTGGAGTCCGGATGCTTCCTATCCGGCCGGCCGCCGCCCATCTCGTCACAGTTTTCGGGTCTACCCGAAACAGCGCGGCGACCTCACCCGGTGTCAGCAGGCGATCTCCAGTGTCCACAGCCCCCTCCTCGCGTCGACGAAGCCCCCGGCTGAACACACTGCCCCCGGCTGGTGCGTAGCCCAGAGCCGTCATGAGGGACGTATGGCAATTACAGCACCGCGGACATGAGCTGTCCGCCCAAACGCGAAAAATGCACTGAGTGAGGAGTTAGTAATGGTACTTGTGCGACCTCCGCCCTCACGGCGGTTTATCAACAGTGACTCACCACTCAGTCCAACGGACGCCGAAGCCCGCACGTTATGCCTGAGCGGCTAGGGTCACTCTCTGTGGACGCCATCGACCTGAACCTCGTCGACCTGCTGCGTGGCAACGCCCGTCTCTCGTACGCCGAGCTGGCCCGACAGGTGGGTCTCTCGGCCCCGGCCGTGCACGAACGGGTCGGCAAGTTGGAGAGCAGCGGCGTCGTTCGGGGCTACCGCGCGGACGTGGCACCGGAGTCGATCGGGCTGGGCGTCACCGCCTTGATCGGCATCGTCGAGGACTCCGGGGCAGACACCGACGACATGTTGGAGTCGCTGCGGGTGCTGCCCGAGATCGAGTCCTGCTACTTCATGGCGGGTGTCGAGTCGTTCCTGCTGAAGGCCCGGGTCGGCACGATCGCCGAGTTGGAGCAGTTGATCGTGCGATTGAACCGGACCCCGGGGGTGGCCTCCACCCGTACCGCCATCGCGCTCTCCACCAAGTGGGAGAACCGCCCGCAGCCGGTCGGCCCGCCCGCGACCTGACCGCCGCGTACCCCTGGTGTCGCCCGGTCGGCCGGCGGTAGCGTGCGCCGATGACCCCGCCGGGACGTCGCGTGGCAGTGGTGACCGGCGCTGCCGGCGGCCTCGGCCGCGCCATTGCCACCGCGCTGCACGCCGACGGCTGGTCGGTGCTCCTCACCGACCTCGACCCGGCGGCGGTGGCCGCCGCCGCAGCGCCGCTCGGGGGTTGGTCGGCGGCCCTGGACGTCCGCGACGAGGACGCCTGCGCCGCCGTCGCCGCGCGCGCCGCGGACCGTGGCGACCTCGCGCTCTGGGTCAACAACGCCGGCGTCCTCACCACCGGCCCGTCGTGGGAGCACGACGGGCCGACCCGCCGCCGGCTGTTCGACGTCAACACCCTCGGCGCCATGAACGGCACCCTCGCCGCGCTGGCCGTGATGCGCGGGCAGGGCCACGGCCACGTGCTCAACGTCGTCTCGCTGGCCGGGCTGATCGCCGCGCCCGGCGAGACGGTGTACGCGGCCAGCAAGCACGCCCTGCTGGCGTTCAGCCTCGGCACCCTGTCCGACCTGCGGATGGCCGGCTACCGCCGGGTGCACGTCTCCTGCCTCTGCCCGGACGGCATCTGGACCCCGATGCTGCACGACCGGCTGGACGATCCGGGCGCGGTGGCGTCGTTCACCGGGTCGATGTTGACGGCGCGGCAGGTGGCCGCCCGGGCGGTCCGGTTGGCCCACCGACCCCGTCCGGTGGTCAGCCTGCCCCGCTGGCGGGGAGCGCAGGTGCGCCTGCTGGACGCCCTGCCCCGGCTGGCCGTCGCGCTGACCCCGCTGGTCCAGGCCGCCGGCCGCGCCGGCCAGCGCCGGCAACACCGCCGGAGCACCCGTCCGGACCGGCGCTGACCACCTCTCGACCTGCTTGCTACGTTTCCGGCGTGACTCATCTCGACCGGTGCGACGAGGCCAGCCGAACCTGGGTGACGGAGGCGATCGCCGCCGTCGAGGCGGACGCGAACCGCTCGGCCGACACCCACCTGCTGCCGTTCCCGCTGCCCCGAGCCTGGGGGATCGACCTCTATCTCAAGGACGAGTCGTCACATCCCACCGGCTCGCTGAAGCACCGGCTGGCCCGCTCACTGTTCCTCTACGGGCTCTGCAACGGCTGGATCGGGCCGCGCACCACCATCGTCGAGGCGTCGTCGGGCTCCACGGCGGTCTCCGAGGCGTACTTCGCCCGGATGCTCGGCTTGCCCTTCATCGCGGTGATGCCCGCCTCCACCTCGCCCGAGAAGATCGCGCAGATCGAGTTCCAGGGCGGCCGGTGTCATCTGGTCGACGACCCCGCCGGCGTGGTGGTCGAGGCCCGGTGGCTGGCCGAGGACTCCGGCGGGCACTTCATGGACCAGTTCACCTACGCCGAGCGGGCGACCGACTGGCGGGGCAACAACAACATCGCCGAGTCGATCTACGCCCAGCTCGAACTGGAGCGGCACCCGATTCCCGCCTGGGTGGTGGTGGGCGCCGGCACCGGTGGCACCAGCGCGACCATCGGCCGGTACGCCAGGTACCGCCGACTCGCCACCAAACTCTGCGTGGTCGACCCGGAGAACTCGGCGTTCTACCCGGCGTGGGTGGCCGCCGACTGGTCGGTGCGGACCGGAAAGGGCTCCCGGATCGAGGGGATCGGCCGTCCGACAGTGGAGGCCTCGTTCCTGCCCTCGGTGGTGGACCGGATGGTCCAGGTGCCGGACGCGGCGTCACTGGCCGCCATGCGTGCCGGCTCGGCCGTGCTCGGCCGCCGGGTGGGCGGCTCCACCGGCACCAACCTGTGGGGCGCGTTCGGCCTGATCGCCGGGATGCTCGCCGAGGGCCGGACCGGCTCGGTGGTCACCCTCATCTGCGACCCGGGTGACCGGTACGCCGACACCTACTACTCCGACGACTGGGTGGCCGCCCAGGGCCTCGACCTGTCGCCGCACCTGGCCACTGTCGAACGCTTCCTGGCGAGCGGCACCTGGCCCGGCTGAACCGCTTTCGCTGGGCCTGCCCGGCTGGGCACCTGCTCAGCGCGGGTCGATCCGCTCCGCCAGCCCGGGATAGCGCACCACGTAGCCGCTGTCGTCCAGGTCGATGTCGGCGGTGAAGGTGCCGCTGGCGAAGCGCACCCGGCCCGGCCCGAGCCCGGTGTAGATCTGCTCGGCCGGCACCACCTCCAGACCGGGCAGCAGCACCCACGCGACGGTGATCCGGTGGGCGATGTCGGCCGGCTCGGCGGACAGCCCGAGCCGGTGGACCGGCAGGGTGTTGAACAGCGGTGAGCCGCTCAGGTCGACGTCGAGCGCGTCGGCCAGCCGGTCCGGGTCGTCGGTGCCCGGCAGCCCGGCCCGGGGATGACCGGCGTCGACCAGAGCCCGGTCCAGGTCGCCCTGTTCCGCGGTGGTCACCCGCCACCGGTCCGTCGCCCGCTCCAGGGTCACCCTGCGCTGCCAGCCCAGCCCTTCGACCTCGACCTCGACCCGGGTCGTGGACCAGTCCGCTGCGGTGGTCAGCTGGTAGCGGGCGGTCCAGGGGATCGGGTCCACGGCGAGCAGGGTGCCCCGGGCCGCCAAGCCGCGGCTGTCGTCGAAGAGGACCTGCTCGCTGCCGGCGGTGTCCGTCCGGGACCAGAAGATTGACTGCGGCATGGTCGGCATGAGCCGGACGTTACGCGACCCGGCCTGCCTCGGCAGGGCATGCGCGAACGCCGCCGCGAAGCATGTGCTCCGCGACGGCGTTCGGTGGATCAGAGGATCAGTGGGTACGCGCCGGCGGTCGCCCGCCGAAACCCCGCCGGTCGTCGCGCGGACGGTCGTCGCGGGCCCGGTCCTCGCGGGCCCGGTCGTCCCGACCACGGCTCTCCGGGCGGAAACCACCCCGAGAGTCCCGGTCACCGAAGCGCCGCTCGCCCTGCAGACGGTCGCCCCGAGAGTCCCGGTCACCGAACCGTGGCCGGTCCTCGAACCGACGCTCGCCCTGCGGCCGGTCGCCGTAGCCCCGGGAATCCCGATCGGCGTACCGACGCTCACCCTGCGGCCGGTCACCGTAGCCCCGGTCGCCGGTAGGCCGGTCGCCGTAGCGACGCTCGCCCTGCGGGCGGTCGCCGTACTGCCGGTCGCGCTGCGGGCGGTCGCCGTAGCGGCGCTCGCCGGTGGGCCGGTCGCCGTACTGCCGGTCGCCGAACCGACGCTCGCCCTGCGGCCGGTCGCCGTAGCCCCGGTCGCCGGCAGGTCGGTCGCCGTAGCGACGCTCGCCCTGCGGCCGGTCGCCGTACTGCCGGTCGCCCTGCGGGCGGTCGCCGTAGCGGCGCTCGCCGGTGGGCCGGTCGCCGTAGCGCCGCTCACCCTGCGGGCGGTCGCCGTAGCGGCGCTCGCCGGTGGGCCGGTCGCCGTAGCGCCGCTCACCCTGCGGGCGGTCGCCGAACCGGCGCGGGCCGCCGGAACGGTCGCCGTAGCCGCGCGGCTCCGCCTCGACGCGCACCGGGACACCGCTGGGCTCCCGCGCGCCGACCAACTCGGCCAACGCCTGGTCGCCGACCCGGACCCGGGTCTCGGCCGGCGCGACACCGGCCTTCTCCATCATCGCCAGCGTGGTGCGGCGCTGCTTGGGCAGCACCAGCGTGGCGACTGCGCCCGACTCGCCCGCCCGGGCGGTGCGCCCGGCCCGGTGCAGGTAGTCCTTCGGGTCCTTCGGCGGGTCGACGTGCAGCACCAGGGTGACCCCGTCGACGTGGATGCCCCGCGCCGCCACGTCCGTGGCGACCAGCACGTTCATCCGGCCCTCCCGGAACTCCGCGAGGGTCTTGGTGCGCATCCGCTGGGTCTTGCCGCCGTGCAGACCACCGGCGCGTACGCCGACCGCGGCGAGTTGCTCGACCAGCCGGTCCACCCCGAGCTGCGTACGGGCGAAGACCATCGTCCGGCCGTCCCGGGCCGCGATCGACGCCGCCACCGGGAACTTCTCGTGCGGCGGGATCAACAGCATGTGGTGGTCCATGGTGGACACCGAGGCGGTGGAGGGTGCCGTGGAGTGGGTCACCGGGTCGTTCATGAACCGCTTGACCAGCGCGTCGACGTCACCGTCCAGGGTCGCCGAGAAGAGCAGCCGCTGACCGTTCGCGGGCGTCTTCGCCAGCAGTTCGGTCACCTCGGGCAGGAAGCCCATGTCGGCCATCTGGTCGGCCTCGTCGAGCACCGTGACCTCGACGTCGTCGAGCTGGCAGATGCCCCGCTCGATGAGGTCGCCGAGCCGGCCGGGGGTGGCCACGATGATCTCCACGCCGCGCCGCAGCGCGTCGATCTGACGGTCGTACGGGACACCGCCGACGGCGGTCTTCAGGAACACGTTGAGCGCCTTGCCCAGCGGCAACAGTGCGTCGTTGACCTGCATGGCCAACTCCCGGGTCGGGACCAGGACGAGGGCGCGCGGGCGCATCGGACGGGCCGGCTCGGCGGCGGCGACCCGGGCCAGCAGGGGCAGACCGAAGGCCAGGGTCTTGCCCGAACCGGTCTGCCCACGGCCCAGGACGTCCCGGCCGGCGAGCGCGTCCGGGACGGTGGCCCGCTGGATCTCGAACGGGCTGGTGATGCCCTGCCGCGCCAACGCGCGAACCAGCGGCTCGGGGAGGCCGAGCGCGGCGAAGTCGATGGATTCGGCGGTGTCGGCCGCCGGGGTGGGGTCGAAAACGGACGTGACGGTGCTGGAGTCAGCAGAGGTGGTCAACAAAAGCCTTTCGAGCGGGGCGCATCTTCGCGATGGCCTGCCGCGGCTGTGCCGCCGGATCGCCCGCAAGATCGCCCAGGGGCGCGCACCACGCGCGCCGGGTCAGTGATCTAAGCCAGTGTACGGCGGTCCGGCGAACCCGCCAGCCGGTTGCCCGACCGTAGTGGGCGGACTCACCATCGCGTCCACTCGACGGCTCACCCGTTGAGCACGCCGCCCACCAGACCGTCCAGCGCGTCACCGGCGAGCAGGACGATCATGACGCTGATCGCGACCAGCAGCCCCAGAGCAGCGGCCAGAACGATCACCACCCGGGCGTTACGGGAGCGCTCGGCCGGGGTGTCCGCCCAGCCCTGGGCCAGGATGTGACCGGTCAGCGAGCCGGACGTCTCCACCGCGTTGGTGGGCATCGCGATCGTGGTGAAACCGGGCCCCTCACCGCTGCCGTAGACGGTGCCGGCCAGGTCGGAGCCACCGCCGCGTCGCCCATCACGAGCACCTGCCGCAGTCGGTGTGGAGGTGACCGCCGGACTGGTGGTCGGCCCGGTCGGCCCGGTCGGCCGGGAGTTTCCGGAGCCGCTCGCCGGCGAGGGGGGAGCGCCGACGCTCGACGGCGGCCAACTGGGCAGCGCGGGAGCGGGCACCACCGGAGGTGCGGAGACGGGTGCCTCGGCCCACCCGCCGCCCGACGTCGGGCGGGTCGTCCCGCCGGCGGCCGGCCATCCGGCCGGCGGTGCGGAGGCCGGAGCGGTCGCGCGTACACCGGGCGTGTCGATCACCGCCGGCGGCGGTGGAAACGGCGGCGCCGGCATCGGACCGGGCGGGGCGGGCACCGGCGGCACGGGTGGTGGAACGGGCGGGCCCGGGACGGGCGGCACCGGTGGACCCGGGACCGGCGGCACCGGCGAGGGCGGCGGTACGGGCGGACCCGGAACGGGCGGTACCGGGCCGGGCGGTGGCGTGGGCCGGGGCTGTGGCGTCGGCATCGGGCCGGGTGGGTACGGACCCGGGGCTGGCGCAGGTTCCGGCTCGGGTGGTGCGGGCTGGGCCGGCCCGGGTCCGGGCGGCGTGGGCTCCGGCCTCGGCTCCGGAGTCGACGGCTCCGGCGGCTGGGCAGGCTGCGGCGGTTGCGCCGGCTCGGGCGGCTCGGTGTTCACCGGCCCGGCTCCGTAGACGGTCGGCGTGCTGCCCCGGGAGTCCGGCGTGCCGATCGCACCGGCCGTGACCCGGCTGCTGGTGGGGACGGTGGCGCTGGCCCGGGCCGGAGCGGTCGAGTCGTTGCGCTGCCCGGGCACCGGAACGTCGGCCGAGCCGGTCGCGCGGTAGGTGGTTGCGGTGACCGGGGCGCTGGCCGGCAGGTCGCTGCGGGACGCCCCGGCGGTCGCGACGCTGGCGCGGGCCCGTACCGGCGCGGCGGGCTGCTCCGGGATGGCCTCGACAGGCCTGGTGTGCCCGACGGCCACGGCCGCCGTGGCCTTCCCCACGGCCCTGGCGGGAGCGTTCGTGCCGGCGAGGAGGCCCGCACCGGCGGCGGGAGCGTCGGTGTCGGCGGCGGGAGCGTCCGACCCGGCCACGCGGGTGTCCGTGTCGTCGGTGTCGGCGGCGACGACGTCAGCTGAGCTGCCGTCGGAGGGCGCTGAGCCGCCGTCGGAGGGCGCGGTCCCGTCCGAGGCCGCACCGTTGTCGGAGGGCGCGGTTGCGTCGGAGGCCGCACCGTTGTCGGAGGGCGCGGTCCCGTCGGACGCGGACGCGGACGGGGCGCTGGATCCCTGGTCAGCGCCCGGGGCGACCGGGTCGGCGTCGGTGGTCGACACCGGGTCGGCGGTGTCGAGCCGTGGCGGGTCGGCTCGGTCGACCACGGGGTCGACAGTCTCCGCCGGATCTCTCTGCTCGGCCATTTCCGCCCTCCGCGCCATGCTCGCACCCGGACCCGTGACGTCGAGCCGGATGTGCCTGGTTGTCACCGTGCCACAGATCGCCCCGAGCGGACAGCCGGAGCGGGTCGTGGCGGATCAACCAGCGTTGCTGGCGCTGCCTGACGGGCTGCCGTCGCCCGTCACGCTCGTGGTGGCCTTCGGCGTGGTCGCCGGCGACGTCGTGTTCGGTGCGCTGGTGGGCGCCGAGGGCAGCGTGGTCGGGGTGTTGCTCGGGGTGGTCTTGGTGGGCGTGGGCGTCGGGGTGGGCGTCGCGCTGCCGGTCGGCGTCGGCGTCGGGGTGGCGGACTTCGTCGGCGTGGGCGTCGGGGTGGCGGACTTGGTGGGCGTGGGCGTCGGGGTGGCGGACTTCGTCGGCGTCGGCGTCGGCGTGGGCGGCGTGACCGGCGGGGTCGGCACGGACACGATCGGTGCCGGCACCGCGCCGATCACCCGGGTCGCGGCGTACAGCCGGGTCCAGCGGACGACCGAGATCTTGACGACGTCACCGGTGGTGGGTGCCTGCACCATCTTGCCGTTGCCGATGTACATGCCGACGTGGTGGATGGTCGTCCAACTGCTGCCGGAGGCGAAGAAGAGCAGGTCGCCGGGGAGCAACGCGCTCTGCGGCACGGTCCGCCCCCGGGTGGCGGCGTACTGGTCGCGGGCGACCCGGGGCAGGTCGAAGTAGTCGGCGCCGCGAGACCGGTACGCAGCCCACATCAGACCGGAGCAGTCGAACTCGTCCGGCCCCTCCTCGGACCACTTGTACGGGTCACCGAGCTGGGCGAGCGCGTAGCGGACCGCGGCCAGCGCCCGGGGGTGGGCGGCCATGCCGCTGATGCTCTGGTTGGCGACGTAGCCGGTGCCGTACTGCTGCTCGGCGGCCTCCTGCTGACGTTCGATCTCGATCAGCTGAGCCGCGTTGTCACGGCGCAGCTTGAGCAGGCTCGCCTCGGCCGTGCGCAGCGCCTTCTCGCCGGCGGTGAACTCCGCGTCGGCGGCGGCGAGCTGGGTCTTGGCTTCGGCGTGCTTCTGGTACGCCTCCTGCTCACCCGCGCGGGCCCGGGACAGCCCACCGGCCACGCCAGTGGTGCCGCCGTCGACCTTCTCGCCCCTGGTGATCTGCTGGAGGCGGCTCAGCTCCCGGATGTCCTCGGCGAGGTCGCCGGGCGGCAGCGCGGCGGCTGCCTTGACGGCGTCAGCGGCGGCCGCGTCGGCTTCCTGCTGAGCCCGGAGCAGGGCGTCCTGCGCGCTCGCGAGCACCTTGGCGGCAGACTCCACCTGGGCTTTCGCGGTGGACTGCTTCTGTTTGATCGTCAGGAGCGCTTCGCCGAGTGTGCCGACCTGGGCTTCGCCGGCATAGATCTGCGCGGCCAGCGGGCCGGCGCCGATGGTGGCCACCGGCGGCGCCGGGACGCCGGAGACGGGCGGGCCGCCGGGCAGTTGGACCGTGCCGATCGCCGGAGGCCGTGCGCCGGTGTCGGGCACCGTCGTGGGTAGTCCGGGCTCGGCGTACGCGGGGGTGGCCAGCACAGCGGCGGCGATCGCGCCGAGCAGGGCGGCCCAGAGCTTCGGACGCAGCACCGGCGAGATCACCGGGCTCCGTCGTCGCTGCCGTCGCCCGCGCCCGCTGTAGATCATGCCGCTCCTCGTCCCGCTGCTCCTCGCCGCGCACGGTGGGCGCGGCCGCCGGGACGGTACCAGTGTGTGTGTTCCGCCCCACCTTGTTACTACCGCACCTCGCCAACCTTGTCGATGCGTGGGCGGGTTACGGGAGGCTGAGAGTTCGGTGAAGTGGGTCGCTGCCGGCGACCGTGCCGCCGGGGCTGTCGGCGTCCCGACGTACGCTCGACCGGGACCGCAGGTGGAAGGGACGTGCCATGGACGCCGGACTCAAGCGTGAGCTCGAAGCGAAGGTGTACGCCGGTGAGCGGCTGACCCGCGAGGACGGGGTCGCCCTCTACGAGAGCGACGACCTGACCTGGTTGGGGCGGCTCGCGCACCACAAGCGCACCGAGCTGAACGGTGAGCGGGTGATGTTCAACGTCAACCGGCACCTCAACCTGACCAACGTCTGCTCGGCGTCCTGTGCGTACTGCTCGTTCCAGCGCAAGCCGGGCGAGAAGGACGCGTACACGATGCGCATCGACGAGGCGGTCCGCAAGGCCAAGGAGATGGAGGACGAGCAGCTCACCGAGTTGCACATCGTCAACGGTCTGCACCCGACGCTGCCCTGGCGCTACTACCCGAAGGTGCTGCGTGAGCTGAAGGCGGCGCTGCCGAACGTCAAGCTCAAGTGCTTCACGGCGACCGAGGTGCAGTGGTTCGAGAAGATCAGCGGTCTGAGCGCCGACGAGATCCTCGACGAGCTGATGGACGCCGGCCTGGAGTCGCTGACCGGTGGTGGCGCGGAGATCTTCGACTGGGAGGTCCGCCAGCACATCGTCGACCACGCCTGCCACTGGGAGGACTGGTCACGCATCCACGCCCTGGCGCACCGCAAGGGCATGAAGACCCCGGCGACGATGCTGTACGGCCACATCGAGGAGCCCCGGCACCGGGTCGACCACGTGCTGCGGCTGCGTGAGCTCCAGGACGAGACCGGTGGTTTCGCGGTCTTCATCCCGCTGCGCTACCAGCACGACTTCGTCGACTCGGCGGACGGCAAGATCCGTAACCGGATCCAGGCGCGCACCACGATGGCGTCGCCGGCCGAGTCGCTGAAGACGTTCGCCGTCTCCCGGTTGCTGTTCGACAACGTGCCGCACCTGAAGAACTTCTGGGTGATGCACGGGCTGTCGGTGGCCCAGCTCTCGCTGAACTTCGGCGTGGACGACCTGGACGGCTCGGTCGTCGAATACAAGATCACGCACGACGCCGACTCGTACGGCACCCCGAACACCATGCACCGCGAGGACCTGCTGCACCTGATCTGGGACGCCGGCTTCCAGCCGGTCGAGCGCGACACCCGCTACAACGTGGTCCGGGAGTACGACCGGGCCCCGTCGCTGGCGCAGCGGCGCGCCGAGCCGCAGCAGGTCTGGGCCTGAGTCAACCACGTACCCTCGCAGTCGATGACCGAGAAGAGCGGTTCCGAGCAGCAGGGCGGGTTTCCCCGCCGGGACGACGAGGGGCGGGTCGCCACCCTGGGCGATCTGCTCGGGGTGTGTCTGTCGGGGGTCGTCATCGGCGCGTTGGCGTTGGTGTTGTTCGACTGGGCGTTCGCCTCGATCGGCGCCGGTGACTTCGGGCACACCAACGGCTGGCTCGCGGTGATCCTGCCGGCGTGGCTGTTCTGGGACGACTTCCGGGCCTGGGACTTCGGTGCGGCCCGGGTGCTGGCGGCGGTGGTCGCCGCGGCCGTGGGCGTGTTCGCCGGGCTGCTGGTCGCCGGGTTGGGCGCGGGGTTGCCGCCGCTGCTCTCCGGGGTGTTGGCGGCGGCGACGTTCACAGTGGCGTACGCGGTGGTCTGGTTCCCGGGCGTCCGCTGGCTGGCCCGCCGGACCGGCTGACCGCTACCGCCCACCGGGCGGATCGAACCTTCCGCCGGCATCGGCGGGCGACGGAGAGAACGGAGTGGTGCGGGTGAGCGCCGCGCTCAAGTACACGCTGGGCCGGATCGGGCTGTTCGTCGCCGTGCTGGCGGGTCTCTGGCTGATCGACATGAACGTGTTCGTGAAGCTGATGTTGGCGTTGGTGTTCTCCGCCGCGCTCTCCTTCTTCCTGCTGCGCGGCTGGCGGGACGAGATGGCCGGCGAGATGGCCGACGCGACCGAGCGCCGCCGTGCGGAGAAGGAACGCCTCCGCTCGGCCCTGGCCGGCGAAGACCAGAACCGCCCCGCCGACCCGCCCACCGACCCGTCACGTTGATCAAGAGGTTTGCGTCACCGGAGACTGGATCCGTGACGCAAACCTCTTGATCACCCGCCCAAGGGGCGGGGGTGGGCCTCTACCAGTTGGTGGAGCCTTGCACCTTGGGCCAGGGCTTGGACTCTGGCTTGATCAGGTACGCGATGCCACCGGAGCCGCCGGAGACGCCGCCGCTGGCGTTGGTGCGCTTGGTCCGCAGCCAGATCTGTTCGAACTGCGCGCGCTTGTAGACGTTGCGCACCACGTCGTTGCTGGACGAGGCGGGGTCGTTGACGATCACGTCCCCCTCGGCGGTGAACCCGACCACCACGAAGAGGTGCCCGGAGGTGCCGTAGTTTGCGCCGTCCAGCTCGCTGGCGAGGAAGGACTGGCTGGTCACGACCGGGATGCCGGCGGCGATGAACCGCTCCAGTTCGTCCAGCGAGTGCAGTCGGGTGACGCGACCCTCCAGGCCGGGGAAGCTGGCCGCGTACGCGGTGTTGAACGGCCAGTTGCCCGCGCCGTCGTACGCGTAGTCGAAGGTCATCCGGGCCGCGTGGTTGACCGTCGGGTCGGGGTAGGTCGGGTCCACCCAGGAGGTGTCGGCCGCCGACGGCCGGCGACCCCAGTACTCGACCACCATCTCGGTGGAGGTCGGTGAGCACCACGCCTCGCCGCCGCCGTCGTACTCGGGGTAGTGCCCGGAGTGCACGTTCTGCGAGTAGCGCGGCACCGGCAGCTCGACGCCCCAGGCGATGTGCCCGGCGCTCGGGGTCACAGTGAACCGGTCCGGCACCGTGGAGCTCATCGCGCCGAGCATCCGGACCACCGGCGCGGCGGTCTGCCCGGGTGCCCGGTAGAGGGTCAGCCGCAGTTGGTACGACCGCAGCAGCACCCCGGCGGTGGCGTCGTCGATGCTGAAGGTGTCGGTCCAGATCGTCGACCAGGGGTCACCCTGCCGGTTGACGCTGGTCCGCTTGATGTCGGTGTCGCCGGACGCCCAGCGACCCATGACGTACCACGGGGTCTGGTCGCCGCTGGTGTAACTGCCCTGCATCTCCACCTGGATCCAGGTGCCGGCGGGGGTCTCCGCGTTCCACGAGGCGATCAGCTCGGTGGCGTCGAACCCGATCCGGGTCACCGGTGAGGTCCAGGTGCCGTACTCCCAGGTGCCTGTGACGCCGGTGTGCGGGTCGGCGTACTCCGTCGTGCCGGTCGGGCGGGCCAGGGTGAGGCCGGCTCGGGCGCCGGGCACGACGCGGGTGCCGGCCCGGTCGCCCCGGTGCCAGTCGGCGGGCCCGGACCAGTCCTGGAAGGTGATCTGCTCGTCGTGGTCGACGACGGGTGGGCGGGCCGCCGTCGCGGGCGCGACGGTGGCGAGCACTGTGAGCGCGGTGACGCCGGCGAGGGCGGCCGCGTGCAGGCGGGATCTGGCCATGGGTGCTCCGCGGTGTCGAGAGGGGCATCGTCGCTGGTCAGTTTCCCGCTTGGAGAGAAGTTTCGCCAGATGTTCGCACCTAGAAAATCATTGCCGCCGGGATGATCGACTCGGGATGCTCAAGGCAGCGATCAATATTGATATGACCATGTGACAGGTGGTGAAGTGTCCTTCACCGAGCGGGGATCTCCCGCCCATCGAGGAGGTAGTCCATGGCCCTCCGCACGCCCATCCCTCTCCGCCGCGTCCTGGTGCTCGCCGTCGTCACCGGGCTGGGAATCGTCACCGTCGCCGCCGGTCCGGTCGCCGCCCGACCGGCGCCGGACCGGACCGCCGAGTCGGCGTCCGCCAGCTACCGGGTGCTCGGGCCCCGGACCCTCGCCGACCGCAACGCGGTGGCCCGCACCGGTGCCGCCATCGACTACTCCGAGCACGGCGTGCTGCACATCTCGGCCACCGCCGCCGAGGCCGCCGCGATCGGCAAGCTCGGCTTCCGGCTGGAACCGCTCGCCCCACCGCCCAACGCCGAGCGCGGCGCCGGCGAGATCGGCGCGCTGGCCTTCCCACCCGCCGACTCCAACTACCACGACTACGCGGAACTGACCGCCGTCGTGAACCAGGTCGTCGCCGACCATCCGGCGATCGCCCGCAAGATCAGCATCGGTTCGTCGTACGAGGGCCGCGACCTGATGGCCGTGAAGATCTCCGACAACGTCGGCACCGACGAGAGCGAGCCGGAGATCCTGTTCAACGCCCAGCAGCACGCCCGCGAGCATCTGACCGTCGAGATGGCGATCTACCTGCTCAACCTCTTCACCGACAGCTACGGCAGTGACTCCCGGATCACCAACATCGTCAACGGCCGGGAGATCTGGATCGTGCCGACGGTCAACCCGGACGGCAGCGAGTACGACATCGCCACCGGGTCGTACCGGTCCTGGCGCAAGAACCGACAGCCCAACAGCGGATCGTCCAACGTGGGCACCGACCTCAACCGCAACTGGTCCTACAACTGGGGTTGCTGCGGCGGCTCGTCCGGCAGCACCTCGTCGGAGACCTACCGGGGCCCGTCGGCGTTCTCCGCCCCGGAGACGCAGGCGCTGCGCAACTTCGTCAACGGTCGGGTGGTCGGTGGTGTGCAGCAGATCAAGGCGAACATCGACTTCCACACCTACTCGCAGCTGGTGCTCTGGCCGTACGGCTACACCACGGCGAACACCGCGGCCGGCATGAGCGCGGACCAGTACAACACCTTCGCCACCATCGGGCAGCAGATGGCGGCCACCAACAACTACACACCGCAGCAGTCCAGCGACCTCTACATCACCGACGGGGACAGCATCGACTGGATGTGGGCCACCCACAACATCTGGGCGTACACCTTCGAGATGTATCCCGGCTCGTCCGGCGGCGGCGGCTTCTACCCGCCCGACGAGGTGATCCCCGCGCAGACCTCGCGCAACCGGGAGGCGGTGCTGATGCTCAGCGAGTACGCCGACTGCCCGTACCGGGCGATCGGCAAGCAGGCGCAGTACTGCGGCGGCGGTGGCGGCACCACGGTCTGGTCGGACACGTTCGAGACGGCCACCGGCTGGACCATCAACCCGTCGGGCACCGACACCGCCACGGCGGGCGCGTTCGAACGGGGTGCCGCCCAGGCGACCACGTCCTCCGGCGCCAAGCAGCTGACCCCGTACGCCGGCTCCAACGACCTGGTCACCGGTCGGCTCGCCGGATCGGCGGCCGGTGACTACGACGTCGACGGCGGGGTGACCAGCGCCCGGTCCCCGGCGGTGACCCTGCCGTCGTCCGGCACGCTGACGCTCTCGCTGGCCTGGTACCTGGCGCACGGCTCGAACGCCTCGTCGGCGGACTACCTGCGGGTGAGCGTGGTGCACAACGGCGGAACCACCGCGCTGCTCACCCAGACCGGCGCGGCCACCAACCGCAACGGGAGCTGGGCGGTGGCCAGCCTCAACCTCAGCCCGTACGCCGGTCAGTCGGTGCGCATCCTCGTCGAGGCGGCGGACGCCTCCGGCGCCAGTCTGGTAGAGGCGGCTGTGGACAACGTCACCATCACGTCCTCCTGATCGGGTGGGGCCCCGCTCCGCCCGGCGGGGCCCCACCACCCGCTCCCGAGCCTCCCTATCCGGGACATATCCCTCGTGCGTCATGGCTTCGGTGATCGTCCGACGCTGATCGACCCTTGATCGATCCGGCACGTCGTGGCGGTGCGCTACCGTCTTACCGACCAGTCCGCAGCGAAGCCGGTGCGAAACCCGGCGCTGTCCCGCAACTGTGATGCCCCACCCCGGTGGGGATGAGCCAGGTCGCCTACGGATCGGTCGCGATACGCGCTCTCGAGGAAGGGCGCCTCGTGGGCGGGCGTACGAAAGTCCCTGTCGGCGAAGCACCACACTCCTCGACCGACAGGAGGCCCCCATGAACAGACGTACCCCTCGGCTCTTCGCCGCGACCCTCGCGGTCGCCGCGCTCGCCCTCGGCGCCTGCGCCGAGAAGGCCGACGACAAGCCGAGCGCCGGCACCGCAGCCGCCGCCTACCCGGTCACGGTCGGCAAGCTCACCCTCGACAAGCGTCCCGAGAAGATCGTCTCGCTGTCGCCCACCGCCACCGAGATGCTCTTCGCCATCGGGGCCGGTCAGCAGGTGGCGGCCGTCGACGACCAGTCCAACCACCCGGCCGACGCGCCCAAGACCGACCTCTCCGGCTTCCAGCCCAACGCCGAGGCCATCGCGGGCAAGAGTCCCGACCTGGTGGTGCTCTCCAACGACACCAACAAGATCGTCGACCAGCTCACCTCGCTGAAGATCCCGGTCTACCTCATCCCGGCGGCGACCACACTCGACGACTCGTACCGACAGATCACCGAGCTGGGCACGCTCACCGGGCACGCCGACCAGGCCAGCGACGTCGCCACCCGGATGAAGGACGACATCGCCAAGCTGGTCAAGGACCTGCCGCAGCGCTCCGCGAAGCTCACCTACTTCCACGAGCTGGGCCCGGAGCTGTACAGCGCCACCAGCAAGACCTTCATCGGCTCGCTCTACAGCCAGGTCGGGCTGACCAACATCGCCGACCCGGCCGACGCGGACGGCAAGAACGGCGGCTACCCGCAGCTGTCCCAGGAGTTCGTCGTCAAGGCCAACCCGGACTTCGTCTTCCTGGCCGACTCCAAGTGCTGCCAGCAGAACGCCGACTCGGTCAAGGCCCGCAGCGGCTGGGCCGGGCTCACCGCGGTCAAGAACAACCAGGTGATCGCACTCGACGACGACATCGCCTCCCGCTGGGGCCCGCGCGTCGTCGACCTCCTCCGGGTCATCATCGACGCGGTCGCCAAGGTGCCCGCGTGACAGCGACCCGTCAGTGACCAAACCGCTGTCGGTGGCCCGGTCCGCCGGGTCACCACCGGTGGCCCGGCCCGCCGGGCTGCGCACCCGTTGGCTGGTCGCCGGGGTGTTCGCGGTGCTCGTCGCGCTCGTCGCCGGGGTGTCGCTCGGCCCGGTCAGCCTGCCCGCCGGCAGCGTCGCCGCCGAGCTGCTCAACCTGATCCCGGGTGTGCACCTCGACAGTGGCCTGTCCGAGCGGGAGATCGCGATCGTCACCGAGTTGCGGCTGCCCCGGGTGGTGCTGGCCCTGCTCGTCGGGGGTCTGCTCGCCCTCGCCGGAGGCTGCTACCAGGGCGTCTTCCGCAACCCGCTCGCCGACCCGTACCTCCTGGGGGTGGCCGCCGGCGCCGGCCTCGCGGTCACCGCGGCCATCGCCCTGGGCGGCGCCGGCCGGGAGGGCGCGATCTCCGGGCTGCCGATGACCATCCCGTTGGCCGCGTTCGCCGGGTCGCTGCTCGCCGTGACGATGACCTACGTGCTCGGCGCGGCCGGTGGGCGCAGCCACTCTCCGGCGATGCTGATCCTGGCCGGGGTGGCGGTCTCCGCGTTCCTCTCCGCCGGGCAGACGTACCTGCTGCAGAAGCACGCCGACAGCATCCAGCCGGTCTACTCCTGGCTGCTGGGTCGGCTCGCCACCGCCGGTTGGCACGACGTGCTGCTGGTGCTGCCGTACGCCGCGCTGACCACGGTTGTGGTGCTGCTGCACCGCCGCGAGCTGGACGTCCTCGCGGTGGGCGACGACGAGGCGAAAAGTCTGGGCCTGCACCCGCAGCGCACCCGCTACCTGTTGATCGCCGCCGCGTCCCTGGGCACCGCGGCGGCGGTCTCCGCCACCGGCCTGATCGGCTTCGTCGGCATCATCGTGCCGCACACCGTGCGGCTGCTCGCCGGGTCGAGCTACCGGGTGATCCTGCCGTTGTCACTGCTGTTCGGCGGTGCGTTCCTGGCCCTGACCGACGTGGTGGCCCGCACCGCCGCCGCCCCGGCCGAGGTGCCGATCGGGGTGGTGACCGCCCTGCTGGGCGGCCCGTTCTTCGTAATCGTGCTGCGCACCGCCCGGCGGGTGCTCACGTGAGCCGCGATTCCGCTGCCGGCCCGTCTGTTGCCGGTGTTTCCGACGACGTGCCGGCCGTCGAGGTTCGTGGCCTGCACGTCGGCCTCGGCGGCACGCCGATCCTGACCGGCGTCGACCTCACCGTCGCCGCCGGCGAGTGGGTCACCGTGATCGGCCCCAACGGCGCCGGCAAGTCGACCCTGTTGCGCGCCGTCGGCGGCCTGCTGCCCGCGCCGGGGGCGATCACCCTCTTCGGTACGCCGAGCACGGCGCTGCGCCGCCGGGACCGCGCCCGGGTGGTGGCCACCGTGGCACAGTCCCCGGTGGTGCCGGCCGGCATGTCGGTGCTGGACTACGTGCTGCTCGGTCGGACCCCGTACATCCCGACGCTGGGGCGGGAGTCGACCGCCGACCTGGACGCCGTCCACGAGGTGCTCGGGCGGCTGGACCTCACCGGCTTCCACCACCGCGAGCTGGCCACCCTCTCCGGCGGCGAACGGCAGCGCGTGTTCCTCGCCCGGGCGCTCGCCCAGGGCGCGACGCTGCTGCTGCTCGACGAGCCGACCAGCGCCCTCGACATCGGTCACCAGCAGGAGGTCCTGGAAGTCGTCGACCAGCTACGTCGTGAGCACGGCCTGACCGTCCTCGCCACGATGCACGACCTCTCCCTGGCCGGCGAGTACGCCGACCGCATGGTGATGCTCGCCGGCGGTCAGGTGGTGGCCGCCGGGGCCCCCGCCGACGTGCTGACCGAGCACCTGCTCGCCACCCACTACCGGGCCAGCGTCCGGGTGGTCCCCGGCACCCACGGCCCCCTGGTGGTCCCCGTCCGTCCCACCCGACCCGACCCGCTCGGGGTTCGCGGGTCAGGGGCCCAGGTCGATGACGGAGAAGAGGGCGCCCTGGGGGTCGCGTAGCGCGGCGAACCGGCCCGACGGGATGTCGCGGGGGGGCACCAGGATCGTCCCGCCCAGCTCTGCGGCGCGGGCCGCGGCGGCGTCCGCGTCGGTCACCGCGAAGTACACGGTCCAGTACGCGGGCAGGTCGGCCGGGAAGTCGTCGGCCAGCGGCGGCATCATCCCGGCGACGATCTGGGTCCCGAGCCGCCAACCGGTGTACGTCATCGGACCCACCGCCTGGTCGTCCGGCTGCCAGCCGAACACCAGCTCGTAGAAGACCTTCGCGCCCTCCGGGTCGGGGGTGACCAGTTCGTTCCAGCTCATCGCGCCCGGCACGTTGAACACCTCGGCACCGCTCATCGTCAGCGGCTGCCAGACGCTGAAGGTGGCACCGGACGGATCGGCGAAGACGGCCATCCAGCCGCGGTCGAACACCTCGAACGGCGGCACGACGACCTGCCCGCCGGCCCGTTCGACCCGGCCGGCGACCAGCTCCGCGTCGTCGGTGGCGACGTACGTCGACCAGATCGGCACCTGGTCGGGGATCGCCGGCGGCCCGGCCCCGGCGACCGGCTTCCCGTCGAGCAGGAAGACCGTGTAGCCACCCGCCTCGGGTTCGGGTGTCACCCGACCGGTCCAACCGAACAGCTCCGGGTAGAAGCGCCGCGCGTCGTCCAGCTCCGGGGTGGCCAGGTCGGCCCAGCAGGGCGTGCCCGGCGGGACGGTGCTCACGTCAGGACCCCTCTCACCCCGGGGCGACCACGGCGGCCCCCTGCGGGAATCCTGGCACCGTCCCGCCGCGCCTCGGGGCGGAAACGGACGAATCGTCAGCTGAACCGGCGACCCTCGTCCCGTCGGTACGCCCAGCCGGCGAGCGTGGCGAGCAGCACCACCCAGACACCGAGCATGACCAGCGCCAGTGGTTGGACGCGGTAGTCACTGACCGCCGCCCACATCAGCTCTGCCGCCCCCCGGGTGGGCAGGAACGGGGCGATCGTCTCGATGAACCCGGGTGCGTCGCCCGGCGCGGACAGCAGCCCGCCGCCGAACGCGAGCGGCAGGAAGACGATCTGTGCGACGACGATCGCCGCCTTGCTCGGCAGCGAGTAGCCGATGGCCAGGCCCATCAGCGTGAACGGCACCGAGACCACGGCCACGGTGCCCAGGGCCAGCAGAGACGCCGCCGGGGTGATCTCGGCTGCGGTCAGCGTCGCGCCGATCACCACGACCGGGATCAGCGAGAGGTACGTCAGTGCCAGGCCGGCCAGGACGCGGCCCGCGAACCGGGGTGCCGGGCCGGCCGGCAGGGTCCGCGTGTACGGGTTCCACGGCTGGTCGCGGTCCTCGGCGACGCCGACGCCGTACTGGAAGATGTTGGCGCTCATCACCGAGAAGGTGACCATCGACGCGGTGGCGAGGGTGGCGCCGACCGAGTCGTCACCGGCGAACGGCACCACGAAGAAGATCATGGCGGCGGCCGGGAAGAAGGCGCTCCCGACGATCGCCACCGGGATCCGGATGATCTCCAGGAGTTGGTATCGGGCGTGGACCAGGGCGAGCTGCACGGCGGCCTCCTCAGACGGTGGTAGGTCGGCCGCCGGGAACGGCGGTGGCGGGTCGATCCTCGGCGGTGGCCTGTCGGTCCTCCGCGGTGCTCTGCTCCGGGGTGGACCCGTCCCCGCTGGTGATGGCGAGGAACGCCTCCTCCAGCGAGGTCGGTCGTACCTCCAGGTCGGTGAAGGCCGCTCCGGCCGTGACGAGCGCACGGACCAGTTCGTCGGCGTCGGTGGTGAGCAGGTGCAGCCGGCCGTCGACCCGTTCGGTGCGCACCACCCCGGGCAGGTCGGGCAGGTGGTCGGCGACGAGGCTGACCCGGCGTACGCCGACGATGCCGCGCACCGCGTCCACCGTGTCGTCGGCGAGCACCCGACCCTGCCCGATCACCACCACCCGGTGGGCCAGCGCCTCCACCTCCTCCAGGTAGTGGCTGCTCAGCAGCACGGTGCCGCCGTCGGAGTGGAACGCGCGGATCGCTCCCCACAGGGTGTGCCGGGCGGCCACGTCCAGGCCGGTGGTCGGCTCGTCGAGGAGCACCAGCCGGGGGCGGCCGACGAACGCCAACGCCACCGCGAGTCGACGGCGCTGCCCTCCGGAGAGCCCGCCGGTCTGCCGTCGGTGGAGGTCGCCCAGGCCGAACCGGTCGAGCAACTCGCCGCGGGGCACCGGGTCCGGGTAGTGCGCGGAGACGAAGTCGACGACCTCGCCGACCCGCAGCGTGCCCGGCAGGCCGGTCTCCTGCGGGGTGACCCCGACCTGTCGCCGGCTCGCCGGGTCGCGGGGGTCGCCACCGAACAGTTCGACCCGCCCCGAGCTGGGGCGACGCAGGCCGACAAGCAGGTTCATCAGGGTGCTCTTGCCGGCGCCGTTCGGGCCGAGGAGGCCGACCAGCTCACCGGCCCGGACGTCGAGGTCGACGCGGTCGAGGGCGAGGACGTCGCCGTACCGGCGGCTGGCCGCCTCGGCGCGGGCGAGGGTCATGACTGCTCCTTCGACGGGATGGGGTCGAGCAGGGCGCGGATCGCTTCGGTGTACTCCTCGAACGCCAACCGGCCTCGTCGACTGAGCCCGACCAGGGTCGCCGGGGTGCGTCCACGATGGGTCTTGGTGACCTCCACGTAGCCGGCGTCCTCAAGCTTGCGCAGGTGCACCGAGAGGTTGCCGGCGGTCATCCCGAGCAACTCCTGCAGACGCGGAAACGCGATCTTGTCGCCGACGTTCAGGGCGGAGAGGCTGGCCACCACCCGCAGTCGGGCCTGGGCGTGGATGACCGGATCCAGTTCGGTCACGGCTGCTGTCGCTGTCGCTGTTGCCGCCGGGCGACCGCGCCGGCCACCAGCATCCCGCCGCCGCCGGCCACCGACACGACGAGTGCGTGCCAGCCGGGCCCGGCGAAGACGCCGACCAGGTTGAGCACACTGATCCAGACGCCCAGCCGGAACAGGTCCCGGTCGAGCCAGATCGCCCCGCCGGCCATGTGCAACGCGCCGGTCAGCCCGACGGCCGTCGCCGACCAGAGCAGCGCCGCCAGGTCGTGCGGCAGGTGCTCGGAGACCTGGCCGAGCCCCGCGTAGACGCTCACCGGACCGAGGGCCCAGGCGCACCCGTACCAGCGACCACGCCGTGCGGACTCTCCGCTCACCTGGCCGTAGGCCCGGACGCTGGCCACCGCCTGGACCGCCGCCGCGGCCAGGAGCAGCGCGAAGAGGACGGTCAGCGGCAGCCAGCCCGGCAGTCGGAGCAGCTCCTCCTCGCCCGGAGGGAACCGCAGGAAGAAGAGCCCGAAGCCGACCAGCCAGGCGATTCCCCACGGCCAGTAGAGCAGGCGGGCATCGGGGTCGATCTGACGCGCTGTCGCGGACCGCTCGTCCTCGATGAGTCGGAGCGCGGCCGCGGCGTCGGTGGGTGGAAGGTCGTCGTCGTGGTCCACGCAAACTACTTTACGCCACAAAGTCAAGGACCGTGTCACCCCGACGTCGCGGCCGGGTCACCGATCGCGGCGAGCAGTGCCTATGGTGGGGAGTCGTGGCGGCTGACCCGTCGCACAGGACACAGGGGAGGGTCCGTGTCGAGCCCGAGCAGAGAGCTGGAGGTCCAACCGGAGGCGCTGACGGCGTTCGCCAAGGCGTCCACCGACCGGGCGGCGCGCTTTCGTGAGCTGCACCGCTCGTTCGGCGAAGGGCACGTGCCGCGACACGCTTTCGGGGTGATGCCGGCGTCGTTCAGCCTCGCCGCCGCGTACGCCGAGCAGTTCGAGGCGTGCCTGCAAGGGCTGGCCGACGGCGCCGAGGTGATGGCGGACATCGCCGAAGGGCTCAACGACACCGCGGGCGCCTACACCGGCACCGACGTGGCCAACACCGACATGTTCGTGCCCGGCCGCCCGGCCGCTCCCGACGTCATCGCACCCGGTCCCTGGTCGCCGGGCGCCTCGTCCCCCGGCGGCACCACCGGGGCGGTGCCGGCATGAGCACCGAGGCGCTGACGCGGAACAAGACCTACTTCGAGCAGATCGTGTCCGGCACCCCCGACCCGTTCAAGCCGCTGTCCAACGCGGTGCTCTGGCCGTTCGAGCAACTCCTCGAACTCGTCGCGGGCGAGCCCGACGACCTGATGCGCGCCGCTCAGCTCTGCCTCGACACCGGCGCGGCGGTCCGCGAGATCGCCGGTGAGCAGATCCAGCACCGGGCTCGCCTGCGGGGCGCCTGGTCGGGTGACGCCGCCGAGAGCTTCCACGCCTCCATGGAGTCGGTGGAGGAGGCCATCGAGGAGCTGGCGAAGGGGTTGGACGGCACCAAGGAGGTGCTGGTCGACGCCGCCAACGCCGCCGTCGACGCGTTCAACCTGCTGGTCGAGCTGATCCTCGAGTTCCTGCTCTGGTTCCTCACCGAGGTGATCATCGCGGCGGTGGCGGCGGCGCTGAGTGCCGGCATCTCCCTCGCGGCGACTGTGGTCCGGGTGCTGGCGCGACTCGCCACCACCGTCGGGCGGATGGTCAAGATCGTCGCTCGGTTCGCCGAGATCCTGACGAAGCTGGCCGCCAAGATGCAGAAGGTCGCCGAGCTGCTGATGAAGTACCGTCGCGCGGTCCTGGAGATCCGCAAGGCGAAGAAGGCGTACCGGGCCTGGAACAAGTCCGGCTGGACGGCCGAGGCCAGGGCGTTCCAGATCGAGAAGTTCAAGACGCTCTTCCCGGGCAAGTTCCTGATCAACCAGGCGTCCCCGGTCAACATCCCCGGCCTCGGTGGCGCCCTGCTGGACACCGGCGTCGGCATGCACGACATCTCCGACGGCACGAAGGACCGCAACTACCTGGTGGACGGCACGTACCGCGAGGATCTGGGCCCCTACACCAAGGGCGTGCAGAATGTCTTCGACTCCATCCTGACCTGAGGGGACCGCCATGACCTTTCCCGGTCTGGACCGCATCGAGGCGTTGGCCCGCAACCTGGACAGCTGGCAGCGCGAGCTGGCCGGCAAGATGACCGAGCTGGAAGACAGCAGCGCCGAGGGCATGAGCGACTCCGGCCTGGTCCGGGTCACCGCCGCGGCGGACGGCACGATCGTCTCGACCGAGGTGAACGCCCGGGCGATGCGCCTCGACTCGTACACCCTGGCCGAGGAGTTCACCGCCGCCGCCAAGCGCGCCCAGGAGGCAGCCGCCGCGCGGGTCCGCGAACTGGTCGGCGAGGTGATGGCCGGCGCGCCCGGCGGCGGTGGGGTGAGGGCCGACGCGCCCGGCGGCGGTGGGGTGAGGGGCGACGCGCCCGGCGGCGGTGGGGTGAGGGGCGACGGGCCTGGCGGTGGCCGACCGGCAGCCGGCAGCCAGCTGCCCGACGACCGTCCTGATTGGTACTGAGCCCATGAACTACCAGGAACGTCTGAGCCAGCTCGTCGAGCCGGGCGAACGTGTGCTCGCCATCGCGAAGACCGAGATCGCCCAGGGTGCCCGGCCGGCAGAGATGCCAGCTCCTGAGAGCCCGGAGCCGTCCAGCGGCGGTCGTGGCGGCATCCTCGCCAGCGGGCTGCTCAGCCTGATCTCGCCGCTGGTCTCCTTCTCGGCTGGGGACCGGCTCGTCGACCACATCTTCTATGGAGTGGCCGGTCGGGGGGCTGCGGGTTCGGCCGCGTCCACCCTGCAACACGCCCGACGTCCGGTGCCCCCGGCGACCACGACCGAGGACACCATCCTTGCCGTCACCGACCGGCGGTTGCTGGTGTGCGCCTCCGGTCCGATGAAGCTGTGGTCCAGCCAGGCCGACGACGAGAGGGCGGCAGCCGAGACCCGGGTGGTCTGGTCGACGCCGCGTACCGCCGTGGCCAACGCATGGGTCGGCTGGCACCGCCTCAACCCCAAGCGACTCCGGATCAGGTTCACCGACGGCTCCTGGTTGGCGTTCATCGTGCCCATCGCCGAGTCCGGCAAGCCGTTGCGCGACATCGCCGCAGCCCTCACCGACCGCTGACCCCCGCCGGGCAGCGCCCCGCATCGGTTGCTCGCCCGGTCTGTGCTGCCCGCCTCGTCTGTGCTGGGCGCCCGGTCATTGCAGGGCGGTGGTGTGTGCCGTGTCGTGGACGGTGCCGTGCCGTGGTCAGTGCCGCGCGATGGTCAGTGCCGCGCTGTGGTCGGTGCCGTGCCGTGGTCACGGCTGCGCGATGGACAGCGGGGCGGGCAGCGGCTCGTGGTGCAGCACCGCCAGCCGGGACACCGCCCGGGTCAGCACCACGTACAGCCGGTGCAGCCCGCGCGGTTCGGCCGCGACGATCGCGGCCGGCTCGACCACCACCACGTGGTCGTACTCCAGGCCTTTGACCAGCGTCGCGGGCACCACGGTGACCCGCTCCGCGGCCGACACGTCGTCGGCGGTCGCGGTCTCGACGCCGGCATCGGCCAACGCCGCGCGCAGCCCATCGACGGCGTCGTCCGCCGCGATCACACCCACCGAGCCGTCGTGGTCGAGCGCCGCGCGCACCTCCGCCACCGTCGCTGCGGTCAGGTCGGTCACGGTACGCACATCCAGGCCGCCGTCGTGCCGCAGCGACTCGGCGGCGGGTACGTCCACAGCGAGCGCCGGAAGGAGCAGGTTCGCGAACGCGACCACCGCGGCGGGCACCCGGAATCCGATCGTCAACGGAACCACCACAGCGTCCGGTTTGCCCAGATGGGCAAGCGACTCCTTCCAGTCCGTGGCCGCCCACGGCGCGGTGCCCTGGGCGAGGTCACCGAGGAGGGTGATCGAGCCGTGCTCGCTGCGGCGGGCAATGGCCCGACACTGCATGGGGGAGAGGTCCTGCGCCTCGTCCACCACCACGTGCCCGAACCCGGAGGGCCGTTCGAGCAGCCCGGCCGCCTCGTCGATCAACACCGTGTCGGCGGCGGTCCAGCGGGTCGCCTTCGGGGTCCGCGCCGGCTTCTCCCATCGGAGCAGGGCCTGCTCGGTGTCGTCGAACAGCCCGTCCGCCGCCGCGGCGAGTCGTGCCGGGTCGGAGAGCAGGCCGTGCACCAGCCCTTCCGGGGTGAGCGCCGGCCACACCGCGTCCAGGAAGTCGGTGACCGGCCGGCAGCGGCCCATCCGACGCAACCAGGCGTCACTCGGCGACTCGGCCCGGCGGGCCTCGGCCTGCCGTTGCAGCAGGCTCACCACCCGGGCCCGAACCCGTTCCCGGCCGGTGCCGTACGGCAGCCCTTCCCGACGGGTTTCCTCGACGATCCGGTGCAACGGCTCCAACCCGATCCGCCACCGGAACGAACCGTCCGACACGGTGATCGACTCGGTCGGTGCACCGATCTGCGCCCGCACCGCACGCTGTAGCACGCTCGCCATGCGTACGTCGTGCTTCAGCGCGGCGACCGCCGGCGCCTCGACGGCCCGCACCGGCACCCGGGAGATCAGCTCCTCCACTGTGGCCTGCTCGACCTCGACCTCGCCGAGCGCCGGCAGGACCGCCGCGATGTACGACAGGAACGCCCGGTTGGGCCCAACGATCAGCACTCCCGCCCGCCGCAACCGCTCCCGGTGCAGATAGAGCAGGTACGCGGCCCGGTGCAGCCCGACCGCCGTCTTTCCGGTGCCCGGCGCGCCCTGCACGCAGATCGAGTCGGCCAGGTCGGCCCGAACCAGCTCGTCCTGCTCCGGCTGGATCGTGGCGACGATGTCCCGCATCGGCCCGACGCGCGGCCGCTCGATTTCGGCGGTGAGGATCCGACTGGTCGTACCGAGTTCCTCGCCCCGATCCAACCGCTCATCCTCGAAGCTGGTCAGCACCCCGTTGCTGAACCCGAACCGCCGCCGAACCCCCACCCCCTGCGGATCTCGCGCGCTGGCTCGGTAGAACGACCGGGATACCGGCGCCCGCCAGTCCAGCACCAACGGCTCGCCACGCTCGTCGGTGACGTGCCGACGTCCCACGTGGTACCGGCGGCCGTCATGGTCACCGCTGGTGCTGGTGCTGGTGCTGGTGCTGGTGCTGGTTGGCTCGGCGGTCGTGTTGCCAGTGGTTGCGGTGTCGGTGGTTGTGTTGCCGGTGGTTGCGGTGTTGGTGGTTGCGGTGTTGGTGGTTGCGCTGCCGGTTGTCTGGCTGGCTGTGGCGTCGTTGTCGGTGGCCTCGGGACTCACCGTTCCCGCGAAGTCGAGGCGACCGAAGAACAGCGGTGTGGTGGGGTCATCCGCCAACTCGGCCACCCGGCGGGCCAGGGTCCGACCGAGTGTCTCGGCCGCGTACGCATCGCCGGCAACCTGGTCGCCGCTGGCGAAGAGAGCCTCGGCCCGCTCCCGCATCCGCCGTAGCGCTGCCCGCGAGGTTGCGAGGTGCGCGCGTTCGGCGGACAGATCCGTGTCGAGGTGAGTGTCGAGGTCAAGTGCGGGCATGCTGACGTCCCATCGTTCACATCTGCTGCGCGCTCGCGTGTCCGGGGGCGGATGGCCGGCCTCCCGGCGCGAAGACGTCCGTTCCGGTGCAGCTCACCTCGGCCGTCAAGCGGGCTGCAACCTTACGCTCCCGCTGCGGTTCCCACCACCGAATTACCCACGTGGCCACCCGTACGAGATGGCGTGTCGCTGGGTGCTGTCGATGCGGGGGTGCCGGGTGCGGTGGTGCTCGTGGTGCGCCGTGGTGTGCGTGGTGCGCATGGTGCACGTGGTGTGCGTGGTGCGCGTCGTGCTGGAGGTTGACGAGGGCTGCGCGTGTGCGGTTGTGGCGGGCGGCTGGCAGGCGTGCGCGGATGGGTGCGGGCGGGCGGCCGGCCGGGCCGGCGGGGGCCAGAGGCCGGCGTGGACGATAAGTGCGAGCGGCTGGCAGGCGTGCGCGGGCACGGGCGGGCTCGGGCGGACGGACAGGCGGGCCGAGGGCTGGCGCGGATGGGCTCGGGCGGGCGGGCGGGTTGGCGGGCGGACGGACGGGCGCGGATTGGTGTGTGCGGACCGGAGCGGGCGGGCGGTTGGCCGTGTGCGCGGGAGGGCGTGCGCGAACGGACGCGCGCGGGGCGGGCGCGGGCAGGCAGTTGGCCTGCGCGGACGGGCCTGCGCGGATGGGTGCGGGCGACCGGCGGGCGGGTCGGGCTCGGGCGGGGCCGCGGGCGGACGGGGCCGCGCGGACGCGGTGGCATGGGCGCGGCGGCAAGGGCTGCACAGGCGCGAGCTCGGTAAGGGTGCGCCGGTGTGGTGGCCCCGGGGGTCGGGGTCGGGGAGGGTGCCCGGTGCCCGGTGCCCGGTGCCCGGTGCCCGGTGCCTGGTGCCTGGTGCCTGGTGCCCGGTGCCCGGGTGGCGGTGGCATGTTTGCCGGTATCAGCAGCGCCGGTGGTAGACGTTGCGTCGTGGCGTGCGCAGCGGGTTGAGCCAACTGGGCGGGAGGAAGTCAGGTCGGCCGTCTGGTGCGATGCGGATCGTCCAGTCTCCGCGGTGAATCAGCCGGTGGTGGTAGCCGCAGAGCAGCACAGCGTTGCTGAGTGCGGTCTCACCACCGTCGGCCCAGTGCCGCACGTGGTGACCATCGCACCATCGGGACGGTCGATCACAGCCAGGGAAGGCGCAACCGCCGTCGCGCAGCACCAGCGCACGGCGCAACGGGCCGTTGAAGAGCCGACGCTGGCGTCCGACGTCCAGGACCTGACTGTTGCCTCCGAGCACCGCGGGCAGCACGCTCGCGTCACAGGCGAGACGCCGGATCGCGCCGGGCGTGAGAGGTTCTCCGGTCTCCAGGGTGCCGGCGCGTACGCCGTTGACCAGCTCGTCCAACGAGACGGTCACTATGAGCTGTGGCCGGTCGCCGCCGTTGTCGGGCAGCTCGCCGGTGCGCAGCGCGAGCCGGCAGACCTCGCCGAGTGCGTCTGCTCGCCGCTGGCCGGGGCTGCGGTCGTCGTGCTCACCGGTCGGAGCGCAGAGCGGATCGATCGCCTCGCGGAGCAGGCTCGCAGTTTCGGTGTCGAGGCTGCCGCTGAGGCGTACCTCCCCGTTGTGCTGCGCGGAGAGCGTGACGTGCCGGCGGGCCTCGGCACGGTCGGTGGCCCGCTTGAGGGCAGCGAGCTCAGCCTTGTCGGCCAAGTCCGGTGCGACATGCGTGAGGACGCGTTCCCCGAGCCGGCTCAGCACCGTCGGATCGAAGCGGTCGGCCCAGTCGACCAGCAGTTGGGTGGCCTTGTCCGCCACCTCCGGGCCGGCCTCCGGGGGAAGCGCGGCGATCGTTTCCGCCACCACCCGGCCCTGCTCGACGGACATCGCGCCGCTGAACAGCGCGTCACGCACTGCCGGTGGGGCAGCGTCGATGGTGCTGGCGAGCTGGACCAGTTGGCGGGCGGAACGGCTGGTGAGGCGGAGCCGCTCCCGCAGCCAGATGGCGGTGGACGAGGCGCCCTGGGCGGCTGCCAGGCCACGGCTGTCCAACTCACGCACCAAGCCGAGCTGGACAGCGGCAAGCTGCTGCGCCAACACGTGCGTCGCGTCGAGAGACGCGAGCAACTCGCTGTCGGAGAGCGCCCACGATGACGCTTGGGCGCAGTCGTCGACGGCATCTCCTGCCTGCGCCAACGCCCTCAACATGAAGACAGAATAGAACGTACGTACGACACTTTCGATCCGTATTGATCAATGCTGGGTGCATGCCATGTCGAATCATCGGAGGCTGCCGGAAGGTGGCGAGGCGGCAGGGTCTGCGGTGGGCGAGGCGCAGGGCGAGACGGCCGCGCGGTCGGCCGTGACGGACTCCGTGTGCAGGCCAGGGCGAGCGGCGCGCGAGCATGGCGCATCCGAGGCCAGTTCGACTTGACTGGCGCTGCCCGCGCTGCCCGCGCTGCCCGCGCTGCCCGCGCTGCCCGCGCTGCCCGCGCTGCCCGCGCTGCCCGCGCTGCCCGCGCTGCCCGCGCTGCCCGCGCTGCCCGCGCTGCCCGCGCTGCCCGCGCTGCCCGCGCTGCCCGCGCTGCCCGCGCTGCCCGCGCTGCCCGCGCTGCCCGCGCTGCCCGCGCTGCCCGCGCTGCCCCGCGCTGCCCCGCGCTGCCCCGCGCCGCCCCGCGCCGCCCCGCGCTGCCCCGCGCCGCCCCGCGCTGCCCGCGCCGCCCCGCGCTGCCCCGCGCCGCCCCGCCAGCACGTCAGCCACCCGCCTGCTCGCCGTCCATGCGGTCCGCGTCGTGCTCGAAGCTCAGGCCGTTGGCGAAGCCGGGCGGCGGACGAAGAGGTTGAGGCTGGTGAAAGCGGGGTGTTGGCGGGTCGCCGTGCCGGCCGGGATCATGGGGTCATGACCGAGGCCCGCCCCGATGCACGTCGGATGACGATCAGTGACCCGCAGGTGATGCGGGCGATGGCTCATCCGGCCCGGATCGCGATCATGGAGTATCTGAACAGCCGCGAGGGCGGCGGGACCGCCACCGAGTGCGCCGAGATCGTCGGGCTGTCGCCGAGCGCCACCAGCTACCACCTGCGGGCGTTGGCGAAGTTCGGTCTGGTTGAGCAGGCGCCGAGCCGTGGGGATGCGCGTGAGCGGTTGTGGCGGGTGTCGAGTTCGAGTGTGTTGGTGGAGGCCGGTCGTGATGCCGGGCCGGAGGCCCGCGCGGCGGAGCAGGCGCTGGTGGAGGCACATGCGGTCCGGGGCATGGAGCGGGCCCGGGACTGGTTGCGGCGCGCCGGGGACGAGCCTGCGGAGTGGTACGACACGGCGCTGTTCACCGACACGTTGCTGCTGCTGACCGCCGAGGAGTTGAGTGGGCTGAACGACGCGGTCATGGCGCTGCTCCGGCCGTACCAGGCGCGGCGGCGGCAGGCCGACCCGCCGTCGGGGGCGCGTTCGGTTGCTGTGCAGTACCGGGCGGTGCCGCTGGCGTGACACCCCTTGCGCGTGCCAGTTGTGAAGGATTATTTTCGAAGTATGTCCTTCACAGCTGGTTCGTCGCGTTGGTCTGACGTCTGGCTCGCCGCTACCGCACGTGGCACGACGATCTGCGGCGACTTCCTCGCCGCCACCGCGCTCGCGCTGGCGTTGCAGGGTGCCGGTGCGGGAGGACTTGCCGTCTCGGGGCTCCTGCTCGCGGCCACACTGCCTCTGGTGGTGCTCGCCCCGCTCACCGGTCGGCTCGTCGACCGGGTGGACAGCCGTACGCTGCTGGTGACCGTCGGCCTGGCGCAGGCGGTGATCTGCGCACTGCTCGCCGTGGCCGAGCACCCGATGGTGGTCGTGGGTCTCGTCGCGCTGCTCGCCTGCGGGCTCGCCGTGACCCAGCCCTGCCTGGCCGCGCTGTTGCCGGCGATGGTCCGCCCCGCTGACCTGCCCCGGGCCAGTGCGATCAGTCAGAACGCCGTCTCCATCGGCGCGCTCGGCGGGCCGGTGCTGGCCGGCCTGCTGGTGGGGCAGTTCGGCACTCGCGTACCCCTGCTTCTCGACGCCGTGACCTACCTGGCGCTGGTGGTCGCGGGCCTGCTGCTGCGGACCCGGCGTGGGGGTCGCCAACCCGCCACCGCAGCGCCGGGGCCCGCGCGCGGAGAAGACCACCGGGGTACGGACCTGGGCTGGCGGCTGCGCCGTGATCCGCTGATGCTGGTCATGGTGGTGAGCACCGCGGTGGTGATCGCGGCGATCGGTGGCATCAACGTGATCGAGGTCTTCTTCATCCGGGAGACGCTGGGTGGTTCGGCGACCACCTACGGCCTGGTGGGCGCGGCCTGGATGGCCGGCATGCTGCCCGGCAGCTGGCTCGCCGCACGACTCGCCCGCCGGTTCGACGACGACACGGCCCTCATCCGTGGGGTGTTGGCGAGCCTGGCCGTGTGCAGTCTGCTGGTGCTGCTCGCGGCAGGGGTGCCGACGGCCGGCCTGCTGGTGCCGCTCTGGTTGGTGGCCGGCGCGGCGAACGGCGGCGAGAACGTCTTCGCCAACCTGCTCATCACCCGCCGGGTGCCGGAGGCGATGCGTGGTCGGGCGTACGCCGGCTATGGCGCCGCGGTGCAGGGCGGCTCGATGGCCGGCTACCTCCTCGGCGGTGTGCTGCTCACGGCTGTCTCGCCCCGCCCACTGATCGCCGGAGCGGGCCTGGCCGGTCTCCTGGTGGTGTCGGCCTTCGCGCCGGTCGTCGCCCGCGCGGTACGACGACCGTCGTCGGGCGAGGCCGACGGACGACACGGTGCGGGGTTGGCCACTCCGAGCCGGCCCGCCGAGCCGGAACCGGAGGCCGGGGATACGGTCGGGTCATGGCTGAGCGCATCGCACGCCCGCGGGTCGGGCACATCCAGTTCCTGAACTGCCTGCCGATCTACTGGGGTCTGATGCGCTCCGGAGCCCTGCTCGACGTCGACCTGCACAAGGATTCGCCGGACCGGCTGAGCGCGGCGCTGGTCGCCGGTGACCTCGACATCGGCCCGATCACGCTGCTGGAGTACCTGAGGCACGCCGACGAGCTGCTGCTCCTGCCGGATCTCGCGGTGGGCAGTGACGGGCCGGTGCTCTCGGTCAACATGGTCTCCACCCGACCTCTGGGCGAGCTGGACGGTGCCCGGGTCGCGCTCGGCTCGACCTCCCGGACCGGGGTGATGACGGCGCAGCTGCTGCTCGCCGAGCAGTACGGCGTCCGACCCGACTACTTCCGCTGCCCGCCGGACCTGACCCAGATGCTGCTGGAGGCCGACGCCGCGGTGCTGATCGGGGACGTGGCGCTGCGGGCGTACTACGAGGCGCCGCAGCGGGGCCTCACCGTCACCGACCTCGGGCAGGCGTGGCGGGAGTGGACCGGGCTGCCGATGGTCTTCGCGGTCTGGGCGGTCCGCCGCGACTTCGCCGCCGCCCACCCGGGCATGGTCAAGGAGGTGCACGAGGCGTTCCTGCGTTCGCGGGACCTCTGCCTGGCCGAGTTGGACCAGGTCGCCGAGGCGGCGGCCCGCTGGGAGACGTTCGACGCGGCGACGCTTGCCACGTACTTCCGGGCCCTGGACTTCTCCCTCGGTGACCGCCAGGTCGCGGGCCTGCGCGAGTGGGCCCGGCGGGCCACCGCGATCGGCGAGGCCCCCGCGCTCCCGGACGGCGGCCCGGAATTCTTCGCCGGCTGAGAGAGTCGGGAGCCGAGCACGCGCAGGCGCGCGGGGCTCAGACGCCGGCGCGCAGCAACGCCTCGGTGATCTTCTCGCAGTTCTTCATGCCGTAGTCGTAGCCCAGGTCGATCGGGTACCTGACCATCACGCCCATCGTCCAGGTGTCGCCGATGGCCAGGCAGTTGATGTGCATCTCCTGCTCCTTGGTCCGGTCGATCCACCCGTTCTTGATGGCGATCTGCTTCTGCTCGGCGGCCGGGAAGGCCTTGCGGATGCCGAAGTCGCCGGCGCCCCGCACCAGCTTCATCTCGTTGAGCAGCCACTTGGTCCACTTCGGCCCGGCGGCGGTGCCGGTGGCGATGCAGTTGCCCAGTCGGGCGGTGTCCCGGGGGGAGAGTGCCGTCCGGGACCAGCCCTTGTCGGGGGCGACGCTGCTGTCGGTCAGCTTGCACATGGAGATCAGCCGCTTGATCGAGGCGTCCCGGCCGACCTGGTTGTAGAACTGCTCGGCCCTGGTGTTGTCGCTGTCGCGGATGATCCGCGTCGCGTCGGCGAGCTTCGCGTCGCTCGGCGTCTGCCCGGCGTCGGCTGTCCGTCGTAGGTAGTCGGCGACGATCCAAGACTTGATCAACGAGGCGGTCGTGCTGGTCTCGCCCATGTTCTTGGAACCGATGATCTGCCCGGTCCGGCGGTCCAGCACGCTCCAGGAATACCAACCCTGGATGTCCAGGTCGAGATCCTTGGCCACGAACGGCAGCGGCTCCAGCGAGGGGCTGGGGCTCGGTGACGGTGGACCCGGTTGGCGGGCGCTGCGATCGGTGGTCGAACCCGTGGACCGGTCGTTTGTCGTCGTGCCGGCGTCGCCCCACTTGGCGGCGGCGGCGGACTCGAACGGTGACCCGGGCAGCAGCCGCAGTGAGACCAGGACCAACCCGATCAGGATGACCGCGATGGCGACCAGCCGAAGTGGGGACGCGTCAGCGCCCTGGCGCCGACCGGACCGACGACTGCCGGCCATCAGAGCTTCCCGACCGGCTGCTGCGGCACCTTGAGCGCGGCACCGGGCTGCGGGGTGACCAACTGGGTGGCCACGCTCGCGCAGACCTTCGCGCCGTAGTCCAGACCGCTTCTCTGCGGGTAACGCAGCATCACCGCGAGGCTCCACTTGTCGTTGACGGCCAGGCAGTTGACGTGCCAGTTGCCGTCGTAGTTGATTGGGGTCCAGCCGTTCTTGATGCCGACCGGGCCCTGGGCGGTGATCGACTTGGGGAGGCCGTCGATGATGCCCCAGCGTCCGCCGCCGGAGTCGCGCCGCTGGTCCTTCGCCGCGGTGGTGCCTCTGACCTTGGCCATCTGTTCCAGCACCCACTTGGTCCACTTTGGGCCGGCAGCGCGACCGTCGGCGATGCAGTCGCCGATCCGGACCGCGTCACGGGGCGACATCCGAGTGAAGCTCCACCAGCCCTCGTACTTCGGCACGTTGCCGCGCTTCGTGTCGGTCAGCCCGCAGATCTTGATGGCTCGCTGCATCACCGGCCCGATCTGCCCGTTCGGCAGCACACGGTACGAGCCGCCCGCGGCGGCGTAGACCTTGTTCGCCGCAGGGTCGTTGCTGTCGATGATGGCGGCCCGTGCCGCCTCCTTGAGTGCGGCCGTCGGCTCCTTGTCGCCGAGCTGCCGCAGGTAGTCGGAGACGATCCACACTTTGATCATCGACTCGGTGGAGCTGGTCGCTGTCATGTTGGGTGACCCGGTGATCTTGCCCGTCCCCCGGTCCAGCAGTGCCCAGGAGAAGAAGTCACCGTTGAAGCTCACCGACACCGGGCCGGCCGCCAGCGTGGGCGGCGGGGGTGGGGCGGGCGCGGGCGCGGCGACGGTCGAGGCGGCGCCGCCTCCGCCTCCGCTGCTGTCGCCGTCGGAGAGCCGGGCGTACGCGGCGGGGACCAGGAGGACGCCGCCGAGCAGGACCGCCGCTATGGCGAGCACCATGGTCACGCGAGATCGCATGAGTGGGTGAGCTCCAGGTGTCAGGGCCGGGGGGACCGGCTGTTGTCCGGACGGATCGGCTGATCGCCGAGGCCGGGGGAGGTGGCCTCTGTCGTTCGCGGCAATCGTCTGAAGCCGATCGGTGTGACGGCGAAAGTCTACGTCCGGTTGTCGGACCCGACAGACCTCGACACTAGGCAACCTGCGATAAAGGCGGGATATGAGACCAGTTTGCGCCTATTGAGGCGATTCATCTTCGTTCCGTGGCCCAGGTCACGTCGAGGGATGGTCGGCCGGGGTGACGTAAAGCGTGCATTCCGTTACGGATGGGATCCTCGGAATTCTGTTACACCCCCTGGCGCATCGTGGTGCAAGCTGTAACACTTAGCCCTATGTATGGCAACGACTTCTCCGTCCCGGACGGTGCCCCGGACGAGGTGCCCGGCGGCGGCCTGCTGGGCGAGGTCGAGGCCGCCGAGGCCGAGCTGCGCGCGGCGGCAGCGCGCGGTCGGCGCGGCGGCCCCACCCCCGACGACGACCTCGCCGCGTACTTCGCCGAGGTCGTCGACGCGGAACAGAAGATCGAGCCCCGGGACTGGATGCCCGACGCGTACCGGCGGACGTTGATCCGGCAGATCGCCCAGCACGCCCACTCCGAGATCATCGGAATGCAGCCGGAGGGCAACTGGATCAGCCGTGCCCCGTCGCTCAAGCGCAAGGCCATCCTGCTGGCCAAGGTGCAGGACGAGGCGGGCCACGGCCTCTACCTCTACGCCGCCGCCGAGACCCTCGGCATCAGCCGCGACGAGCTGGTCCAGCTGCTGCTCGACGGTAAGCAGAAATACAGCTCGATCTTCAACTACCCCACTCTGAGCTGGGCCGACGTGGGCGCGATCGGTTGGCTGGTGGACGGCGCGGCGATCGTCAACCAGGTGCCGCTGTGCCGCTGCTCGTACGGCCCGTACGCCCGCGCGATGATCCGCGTCTGCAAGGAGGAGTCCTTCCACCAGCGGCAGGGCTACGAGATCCTGCACACCCTGGCGCACGGCACCCCCGGGCAGCAGGCGATGGCCCAGGACGCGGTGGACCGCTGGTGGTACCCGTCGCTGGCCATGTTCGGCCCGCCGGACGGCGACTCCACCCACTCCGCCCGGTCGATGGCCTGGAAGATCAAGCGCTTCTCCAACGACGACCTGCGGCAGCGTTTCGTCGACATGTGCGTGCAGCAGGCCGAGATCCTCGGGCTCCGCATCCCCGACCCGGACCTGCGGTGGAGCGAGGAGCGGCAGGCGTACGACTACACCCAGCCGGACTACGACGAGCTGATGCGGGTCATCTCCGGCGACGGGCCGTGCAACCGGGAACGGATCGCCCACCGCCGGGCCGCGCACGCCGACGGCGCATGGGTACGCGAGGCCGCCGCGGCGTACGCCGCGAAGCGGGCAGAGCAGCGGGAGAAGGTAGCGGCATGACGGATCATTCGCCACTGTGGGAGGTCTTCGTGCGCGCCCGACGCGGGCTGTCGCACACCCACGTCGGCAGCCTGCACGCCCCCGACGCCGAGCTGGCCCTGCGCAACGCCCGGGACCTCTACACCCGCCGCCAGGAGGGTGTCTCGATCTGGGTGGTGCCGGCCGGCGCGATCACCGCGTCCAGCCCGGACGAGAAGGACGCCTTCTTCGACCCGGCCGCCGACAAGGTCTACCGCCACCCCACCTTCTACGAGGTGCCGGACGGGGTGGCCCACCTGTGAACGGGCCCTTCGACTTCACTCTCGGCCTCGCCGACGACGCGTTGATCGCGGCGCAGCGGTTGGCCGAGTGGACCACCCGCGCGCCGGAGATGGAAGAGGACATCGCGCTGGCCAACATCGCTCTCGACCAGCTCGGCGCGGCCCGACTGCTGTTGTCGTACGCGGGTGAGTTGGAGGGCGCGGGCCGGGACGAGGACGCCCTGGCGTACCTGCGCGACGACCGGGAGTTCCGCAACGCGTTGCTGGTCGAGCTGCCCAACGGCGACTTCGCGGTGACGATGGCGAAGCTGTTCTTCCTGGCGGCGTACCAGGTGCCGCTGTACACCGCTCTGGTCGACTGCGCGGACGAGCGGCTGGCCGCGATCGGCGCGAAGGCGCGCAAGGAGTCGGCGTACCACCTGGACCACGGCGCGCTGTGGCTGAAGCGGCTCGGCGACGGCACCGAGGAGTCGCACCGTCGCATGCAGGCGGCGGTCGACCAGGTGTGGCCGTACACCCATGAGCTGTTCATCGCGGACCCGGCGGCGCCGGTCGACCCGGCCACGCTGCGGCCGGCGTTCGACCAGACCGTCGGCGCGGTGCTGGCCGAGGCGACGCTCAACCGGCCGGAGAGCGGCTGGGCGCCGGGCGGCGGACGGACCGGTGTGCACACCGAGCACCTGGCCTACCTGCTCGCCGAGATGCAGGTGCTGCACCGCGCCCACCCCGGGGCGCAGTGGTAAACCCCAGGGCGGCGGCCGCGTCGGTGGTGGACCCGGAGATCCGCGTCGTCACCATCGACGAGTTGGGCATCCTGCGGGCGGTCGAGGAGGACCCGGCCAGTGGCCGGGTCACCGTCACCATCACCCCGACCTACACCGGCTGCCCGGCGATGGACGTGATCCGGGCCGACATCCGTCGCGCGCTGGCCGCCGCCGGTCACCCGGACGCGGAGGTCGAGACCGTCTACAGCCCACCGTGGAGCACCGACTGGATCTCCGAGGCCGGGCGGGCCAAGCTTGCCGCCGCCGGGATCGCCCCGCCGGCCCGGGTGTCCGCTCCGGGTGTCGTGGCGCTGACCCTCGCGGTGCGCTGCCCGCTGTGCGGCTCGCCGGAGACCGAGCAGGTCAGCCGGTTCGGCTCCACCGCATGCAAGGCGCTGTGGCGGTGCCGTTCCTGCTCCGAACCCTTCGACCACCTGAAGGCGCTGTGACTGTCACCATCACCCGTCCGGTCCGCCGGCGGCCGGTCTTCCACAGGTTGTCGGTCGCCGCCGTCGACCGGCTCACCGACGACTCTGTTGCGGTGACCTTCGCCGTACCCGAGGAACTGCGGGAGACCTTCGCCTTCCGCGCGGGCCAACACCTCACCGTCCGTCGCGTGGCCGAGGACGGCACTGACGTGCGCCGGTCGTACTCGATCTGCTCGACCCCCGACGACCTGGCCCGGCGCGGCCGGTTGCGGATCGGGGTGCGGGAGGTTCCCGGGGGCGCGTTCTCGGCGTTCGCCTGCGGGGCGTTGCGCAGCGGCGACACGGTCGAGGTGCTGCCGCCGCTGGGCACGTTCACCACGGCGTTCGCGCCGGACCGGGTGCGGCACTACGGCGCGGTCGTCGCGGGCTCCGGCATCACCCCGGTGCTCGGCCTGGTCGCGACCGCCCTGGCCGTCGAGCCGGCCAGCACCTTCACACTGGTGTACGGCAACCGCACGGCGAACACCGTGATGTTCGCCGAGGAGTTGGCCGACCTGAAGGACCGCTATCCCACCCGGCTGCACCTGGTGCACGTGCTGTCCCGGGAGCAGGGCGAGTCTCCGCTGCTCTCCGGTCGGATCGACGCGGAGCGGTTGGGTCGGTTGCTCGGCAGCATCGTGCCGGGCGACCTGATCGAGGAGTGGTTCCTCTGCGGCCCGTACGGCATGGTGGTCGACGTCCGGGACGTGCTGACCGGTCGAGGGCTGCCCGACTCGGCGGTGCACACCGAGTTGTTCCACGTCGACGCGCCGCCGGAGCCGGTCCGCCGTCCCGTCGACCAGGTCGGCGCCGGAGCCGAGGTGACGATCGTGCTGGACGGTCGATCGTCCAGTTTCACCATGGGGCGTGAGGAGCGGGTGCTGGACGCCGCGCTGAAGGTACGCGGCGAGCTGCCGTACGCCTGCAAGGGTGGCGTCTGCTCGACCTGCAAGGCGAAGGTCGTGGACGGCGCGGTCACGATGGCCCGCAACTACGCGCTGGAGCCCGACGAGTTGGCCGCCGGGTACGTGCTCACCTGCCAGTCGAGCCCGACCACCGACAAGCTCACTGTCGACTACGACGCCTGACCCCCGGCAGCCCGGCGGCAGTCGGCGGGGCGGACGTGCGCCGTCCAGTAGGTGAGGCTGGTGCCGTTTCGTCTCCGGAACGGGGCGTCCGAGCCAGGCGGAGTGACGGAATGCGCTGGCACCCGGGTTGGCGCGAAAGGGATGAAGACTCGCACAGATCTTGGACACTTTCCGTTAGCACAAAACGGGAAGTGTCCAAGATCTAGCCGGTGGACAGCTCAGCGCCCTGAATGCTGCTTGGGGCGCGCGTCACGGGAGGCAGAGCGGAGTGCCAGCCCGGAAGAGGGCGACGTAGGCTCGGACTGTGACGGTGAGCCGGGAGATCGACGACATCCTGCAGCGCGGTGCGGACGGCGGGCGGATCACGCCCGAGGAGGCGTTGCTGCTCTACACCGAGGCGCCCTTCCACGCGTTGGGCGAGGCGGCGGACGCGGTGCGCCGGCGGCGCTACCCGGACAACGTCGTCACCTATCTGATCGACCGCAACATCAACTACACGAACGTCTGCGTGACGGCGTGCAAGTTCTGCGCTTTCTACCGCGCGCCCAAGCACCAGGAAGGGTGGACCCACCCGACCGAGGAGATCCTTCGCCGGTGCGGCGAGGCGGTCGAGCTGGGCGCGACCCAGGTGATGCTCCAGGGCGGGCACCACCCGGACTACGGCGTGGAGTACTACGAGGAGCTGTTCTCCTCGGTCAAGCAGGCCTACCCGCAGTTGGTCATCCACTCGATCGGCCCGAGCGAGATCCTGCACATGGCGAAGGTGTCCGGGGTGAGCCTGGACGAGGCCATCGCCCGGATCAAGACCGCCGGCCTGGACTCGATCGCCGGCGCCGGTGCGGAGATGCTGCCCGAGCGGCCGCGGAAGGCCATCGCGCCGCTCAAGGAGTCGGGCGAGCGCTGGCTGGAGGTCATGGAGCTGGCCCACCGGCAGGGCATCGAGTCGACCGCCACCATGATGATGGGCACCGGCGAGACGCACGCCGAGCGGATCGAGCACCTGCGCATGATCCGGGACGTGCAGGACCGCACCCGCGGCTTCCGGTCCTTCATCCCGTGGACGTACCAGCCGGAGAACAACCACCTCAAGGGCCGCACCCAGGCGACCACGCTGGAATACCTGCGGCTGGTGGCGGTGGCCCGGCTCTTCTTCGAAACCGTTCCGCACCTGCAGGCGTCCTGGCTGACCACCGGTAAGGACGTCGGCCAGCTCGCGTTGCACATGGGCGTGGACGACCTCGGCTCGATCATGCTGGAGGAGAACGTCATCTCCTCCGCCGGTGCGCGGCACCGCTCCAACCTGCACGAGCTGATCGGCATGATCCGCTCGGCGGACCGGATCCCCGCGCAGCGGGACACCCTCTACAACCGGCTCGCCGTGCACCACACGCCGGCCGACGACCCGACCGACGAGCGGGTGGTCTCGCACTTCTCCTCGATCGCGTTGCCCGGCGGCGGCGCGGGCAAGTCCCTGCCGCTGGTCGAGGTCAACTGACGCCCATCGACGCCCGGCCGTTCGGCTGACCACTGCTCATGCTCCCGCCGGAACGCCCCGGCGGTACGGGTGGTCCCCGTCGCCGCTTCGTCAGGCTGCCCGGTGTGGGGGTGGTGGAGATGATCGCCGACGGCTAGCGTCGCGGCTCGTATCCACTGCCACCGTCGGTTGCCGAGATCGGTGTGATCGTGCTGGTGGCGGGTGGTCCGGCGGTCCTCGTCGTGGGTTCGTCCTCCATCGGCCCGTTGCGGGTCGTTCATATAACGCACGGCGGTACGGGCGGGATGGGTGACCATCCCGCCCGTACCGTCTGCGCAGGTCGGGCCGGACGGATGAAATCGCGTGCGCCCGCTGGCGTGGGAGATCGACCTCCGATAGCGTCCGCTCGTTCCGCAACCACTCTTTCTTCCCTACCCCCGGGGGACTGATGACAGCGTTCCACCGCTCGGCCCTGGCCCGCGCCGGTGTCGTGGCTCTGCTCGCGGCCGGTGGCCTGGCCACCGTTGCCGCCCCCGCGCAGGCCGCCGACCAGGCCGACCTGGCCCTGGTGCCGCTCAGCTACGAGCTGGCCAAGGGTGTCAAGGCGGCCAAGGCCAAGCCGTTCAAGTTCCGGGTCGACAACAGCCGGAGCACGGTCGACGCCAAGGGCGTCAGCTACACCGCCAACGTCAGCCAGTTGGACAAGAACATGGTCGGCTTCGTGGTGCCCGACGGTTGCCAGGTGAAGGGCAAGACGTTCACCTGCCAGCTCGGCGATCTGCCGGCCGGCACCAGCGAGGAATTCGGCATCCCGCTGTTCTCCACCGGTGGTCGTGGCGACGCGGGCACGCTGGTGGTCACCATCAAGTCGACCACCGTCGACCCCAAGCGCGGCGACAACAAGGTCGAGCACGCCATCACCGTCGCCAAGCCCGGCTACGACCTGACCAGCTGGGTGCAGGACGTCCAGGCCAACGTCGTGGTGAACGGCGTCAAGGGCGACGATCCCAACCTGCGCCCGGTGCGACGGGGCGAGACGGTGCCACTGGACTGGGCGGTCTACAACGACGGCAGTCGCAAGGCGACTGGCATCTTCTACGGCCTGACCCTGCCGGTGGGCGTCACCTTCGCGCAGAAGCCGGAGGGCTGCCTCGAGCAGGTGTTCCAGGGCAAGCAGCAACTGTTCTGCGAGGACGCCGGCGCGGTGGTGAAGCCGGGGCAGTACTACACCTCCGACGTCCAGGTGACCGTCGGCGACGACGTGACCGAGCCGGTGCTGCACGAGGGTGACCTCTTCGCGTACGGACTGGACGGTGCCGCCGGGCAGCCCGAGGAGGAGCCGGAGGTGGCGAGCCAGGCGCAGCGCAAGGCGTTCACCGAGGTCGACGTGATGGACAACCACACCACCTTCGAGGCGTTCGTTGACCTGACCGCCTCGCCGACGCCGACGCCGACTCCCACGCCGACCGCCACTCCCACTCCCACTCCCACGGCGACGCCGACCGGTACGCCCACGCCGTCCGGCACGTCCACCCCGGGCACCACCACCTCGCCGGCTGCCGGTGGCGGTGGCGGCGGCGGTGGGTTGCCGGTCACCGGTGTGCAGGCCGGTCTGATCGGTGGCATCGGCGCGCTGATCCTGCTCGCTGGCGGCGCCCTGCTGGTGCTCTCCCGCCGGCGCAAGGTCGTCCTGGTCGCCCCCGGCGACGAGAAGTCGACCGACTGACGAATCCGCTCCCGGGCCGCACGGGTGAGAGCGGCGGCAGACCGGCATGACGAGAGGGCGGGGTGGGCGACCACCCCGCCCTTGCGCGTGCCCGGGGCGCGGGCCAGGCCACCGTGCCTTTCGCGTGCCCGGGGCGGGCCACGCCGCCGTGCCGTTTCACGTTCCCGGCGCGGCCACGCCACCCTGCGAGCGTCGGTCGATGGACGGCTGGCAGAGTGGTGGGGTGAGCCGTAATCCGCAGGGCCAGCGCGCCAGCCTGGACAAGCAGCCGCACGAGGTCGCCGCGATGTTCGACGGCGTGGCCGAGCGCTACGACCTGACCAACACGGTGATTTCGCTGGGTCAGGACCGCTCCTGGCGCCGGGCCACCCGGGCGGCGCTCGGTCTGCGTCCGGGCGAGCGTGTGCTGGACGTGGGGGCCGGCACCGGCGTCTCGACCCGTGAGCTGGCCCAGTCGGGGGCGTACGCGGTCGGGGTCGACCTGTCGCTGGGCATGCTGTACGCCGGCAAGCGGGCCCGGCCCGAGGTGCCGCTGCTGGCCGGGGACGCGCTGCGACTGCCGTTCGCCGATGCCAGCTTCGACGCGGTGACCATCTCCTTCGCGCTGCGCAACGTCAACGACACCGACGCCGCCCTGCGGGAGTTGGCACGGGTGACCCGGCCGGGTGGGCGGCTGACGGTGTGCGAGTTCAGCACCCCGGTCAACCCGGTCTTCCGGACCGTCTACCTGTCGTACCTGATGCGGTCGCTGCCGGCGGTCGCCCGTGCGGTGTCGAGCAACCCCGAGGCGTACGTCTACCTCGCCGAGTCCGTCCGGGCCTGGCCGGACCAGGCCGCGCTGGCCGGGCGGGTCGCCGCGGCCGGGTGGGGACGGGTGGCGTGGCGCAACCTGACCGGCGGCGTGGTGGCTCTGCACCGGGGCGTCCGCGAGTAGCGGGTGGCACCCGCACGGAACAGGGCGGATATTGTTCAGGTTCCGTGAATATCGGTTTATAGTCCACTTTGCCCCGTACGCTGGATCGCATGACCGGAGCAGACCCGGCGGGCCCGGTGGCCGCCACCGACGACGACGCGGCCGAACTCATCGCGCAGTTGCGGGCGTTGGCCGGCGCCGATCCGGTGGAGGTCCGGCAGGTCGTCGCCGAGGTGTTGGCGGCACTCGACCGGGCGGCGGGTGGGGCGCTCCGTGAGCATCTGCCGGAGACCATCCGGGTCGATGCGGGGCTGGACGCGCCCAGCCCGGCCTGACACCTGCCTGGTGTGGACGGTCGTGGACTGTCACATCGGCGAGTTAGGTACCCCTGATCCTGCGCTGGTATGACGCCGGTCATACACTCGTCCCGTCTGGCTTGTGAAGCATTTCACGAGCGTGCGGGAGGAGGCGCGAATGACCGCGGTGGAACACGATGCCGACGTCATCGTCGTGGGCGCCGGTCCCGGTGGGTCAGCGACTGCGTACCACCTGGCCCGGCACGGCGTACGGGTGCTGTTGCTGGAGAAGACCGAGTTCCCGCGCGAGAAGGTCTGCGGCGACGGGTTGACCCCGCGCGCCGTGCGCCAGCTCATCCGGATGGGCGTGGACACCTCGCCCGAGGCGGGCTGGCTACACAACCGCGGTCTGCGGGTCATCGGTGGCGGCGTACGCCTCGAACTGGACTGGCCGGAGCTCGCCAGCTTCCCCAACTACGGCCTGGTGCGCACCAGGTTGGACTTCGACGACCTGCTCGCCCAGCGGGCGGTGGCAGCCGGCGCGAAGCTGCGTACCAATGTCAATGTGCTCGGCCCGGTGCTCGACGGCGACGGCCGCGTCACCGGCGTCGAGGCGGAGGTCGGCCCGGGCAAGGAGCCCGCCACCTTCCACGCCCCGCTGGTCGTCGCGGCGGACGGGGTCTCTGGCCGTTTCCCGCTCGCGCTCGGGCTGGCCAAGCGGGAGGACCGGCCGATCGGCGTGGCCGTCCGCCGCTACTACCGCTCGCCGGCCAAGCACGAGGACAACTACCTCGAATCCTGGTTGGAGCTGCGCAGCAAGGACAGCGGCGACAACCTGCTGCCCGGGTACGGCTGGATCTTCGGCCTCGGTGACGGTCGGGTCAACGTCGGCCTCGGCGTGCTCAACTCGTCGTCCGCGTTCGGCAAGACCAACTACCGCCGGCTGCTCACCGACTGGCTCGCCAACACCCCGGAAGACTGGGGGATGACCGACGAGGCCAACGCCGACGGCCCGATCCTGGGCGCCGCGCTGCCGATGGGCTTCAACCGGGTGCCGCACTACACCCGTGGCGTGCTGCTGGTCGGTGACTCGGGCGGCATGGTCAACCCGTTCAACGGCGAGGGCATCGCGTACGCGATGGAGTCCGGCGAGCTGGCGGCGGAGGTCGTGGTCCAGGCTCTCGCGCGGCCGGCCGGTCCGGAGCGGGAACGGGCGCTGATGGCGTACCCGAACGAGCTGAAGGCACGGCTCGGCGGCTACTACCGGCTGGGCGGCATCTTCGTGAAACTGATCGGCCGTCCGGAGATCATGCGCATCGCCACCAAACACGGCATGCCGCACCCGACGCTGATGCGTTTCGTGCTCAAGCTGTTGGCCAACCTGACCGATCCCCGTGGCGGGGACGCGATGGACCGGGTCATCAACGCGATGACGAAGGCAGCCCCGGCTGTGTAAGTAGGACGGCATCGGTGCTGGTCACAGCCCCGACGCCGACAAAGATCGACCCCCGCCGACTGCCACTGCGAGGGACGTGAATAGTGTGATTTTCGTCAAGCACCGAGGGCAGGGAAGGACGAGCAGGAGAAAACGATGTCGCTCTCGCCTTACGCACCGATCATCGGGCTGTTCGCCCTCGCCGCGGCGTTCTCGCTGTTTTCCGTCGGCGCCGCCCGCTTCGCCGGTCCCCGTCGCTACAACAAGGCCAAACTCGAGGCTTACGAGTGCGGCATCGAGCCCAGCCCGCAGCCGGTCGGCGGCGGGCGGTTCCCGATCAAGTTCTACCTGACGGCGATGCTCTTCATCGTCTTCGACATCGAGATCATCTTCCTCTACCCCTGGGCGGTCTCGTTCGACGCTCTGCCGATCTTCGGCTTCGTGGAGATGGTCCTGTTCATCGTCGCGGTCTTCGTTGCGTACGCCTACGTGTGGCGGCGCGGCGGCCTGGACTGGGACTGAGGAAGGAACGTCAGATGGGCATCGAGGAGAAGCTTCCCGCCGGCGTCCTGCTCACCTCGGTGGAGAAGCTGGTCAACTGGTCCCGGAAGTCGTCCGTGTGGGGCGCGACCTTCGGCCTGGCCTGCTGCGCCATCGAGATGATGGCCGCCGGTGGTCCGCACTACGACATGGGCCGCTGGGGCATGGAGGTCTTCCGGGCGTCGCCCCGGCAGGCCGACCTGATGATCGTCGCCGGCCGGGTGAGTCAGAAGATGGCCCCGGTGCTGCGCCAGATCTACGACCAGATGGCCGAGCCACGCTGGGTGCTCTCGATGGGCGTCTGCGCGAGCAGCGGCGGCATGTTCAACAACTACGCGATCGTGCAGGGCGTCGACCACGTGGTGCCGGTCGACATGTACCTGCCCGGCTGCCCGCCGCGGCCGGAGATGCTCATCGACGCGATCCTCAAGCTCCGCGAGAAGATCATGTATGAGCCGCTGGGCCCGAACGGCCGCAAGATGCTGGCGGCCCGCCAGGAGCGCGGCGACGTCCCCGTCGTGCCCTACGGCTCCATGCCCTCCTCGTACCGCAGCGACAAGGCCCGGCGTGCCGAGTGGACCAGGGCGGTCCGCGAGGGGCGCGAGGAGCAGCTGCGGATCGAGAACTGGATGAACGCTCAGAACCACCTCCACCCGCAGGTAGGCCCGAAATGACGTCACCCACGGACAAGCCCAACGACGGCGGTGTGCCGGTACCGGTCACGCCGGTCGGCGCCAGCAGCACCGCCCCCGCCGAGTACCCGCCGGCCAGTCCGGCGGGGCGCGGCATGTTCGGCAACCAGGGCACCGGCGACGTGTCCGGCTACGGCGGCCTGGTCCGCCCGCGCCAGCCCGTCGAGGAGGCGTCCCGGCCGTACGGGGGCTACTTCGACGAGGTCCGCGACGCGCTGGAGGAGGCGTACCCGGCCTTCGGCGACGCGATCGAGAAGGTCGTGGTCGACCGGGGTGAGCTGACCCTGCACGTACGCCCGGAGCGGATCGCCGAGGTGTGCCAGGTGATGCGGGACGACCTGGCCCTGCGGTTCGAGCTGTGCTCGTCGGTGTCCGGCGTGGACTACCTGGGCGCGGACGAACGCCGGCTGCACGTGGTCTACCTGCTCACCTCGATGACGTACCGGCGGCGGGTCCGGCTGGAGGCAGCGGTCTCCGCCGAGGCGCCGCACCTGCCCAGCGTGACCGCCGTCTACCCGACCGCCGACTGGCAGGAGCGGGAGGCGTACGACATGTTCGGCATCGTCTTCGACGGCCACCCCAACCTGACCCGGATCCTCATGCCGGACGACTGGGAGGGTCACCCGCAGCGCAAGGACTACCCGCTCGGCGGCGTGCCCGTCGAGTACAAGGGTGCGGAGATCCAGCCGCCGAACGAGCGGAGGTCGTACCAGTGACGACGTCGAACTACGCCAGCGAGCACGAGACCGACGAGGGTCGGGTCTTCACCGTCACCGGTGGGGACTGGGACACGATCGTCTCGGGCACCGACCCGATCAACGACGAGCGGATCGTCGTCAACATGGGTCCGCAGCACCCGTCCACGCACGGGGTGCTGCGGCTGATCCTGGAGCTGGAGGGCGAGACGGTCCGCGAGGCCCGATCCGTCGTCGGCTACCTGCACACCGGCATCGAGAAGAACCTCGAATACCGCAACTGGGTTCAGGGCTCGACGTTCGTGACCCGGATGGACTACCTCGCCCCGATCTTCAACGAGACGGCGTACGCGCTGGCGGTCGAGAAGTTGTTGGGCATCACCGACGACATCACCGAGCGGGCGACCACCATCCGCGTGCTGATGATGGAGCTCAACCGGATCTCTTCGCACCTGGTCTGGCTGGCCACCACCGGCATGGAGCTGGGCGCGATCTCGATCATGCTGTACGGCTTCCGTGAGCGGGAGTACATCCTCGACATCTTCGAGACCATCACCGGTCTGCGCATGAACCACGCGTACGTCCGGCCGGGTGGGGTCGCGCAGGACGTGCCGGACGACGCCGTCCGCAAGATCCGCGAGTTCCTCAAGATGATGCCGAAGAAGCTCAAGGAGTACGAGGACCTGCTCTCCGGCCAGCCGATCTGGACCGAGCGGACGAAGAACGTTGCGGTGCTGGACGTGACCGGCTGTGTGGCGCTCGGCATCACCGGCCCGGTGCTGCGCTCGGCCGGTCTCGCCTGGGACCTGCGCAAGACCATGCCGTACTGCGGCTACGAGACGTACGAGTTCGACGTGCCGACCCACCCCGACGGCGACGTGTGGGGCCGCTACCAGGTCCGGCTCGCCGAGATCCGGGAGTCGATGAAGCTTGTCGAGCAGGCCCTGGACCGGCTCAAGCCGGGTCCGGTGATGGTCGCCGACCGCAAGATCGCCTGGCCGGCGCAGCTGGCCATCGGTGTTGACGGCATGGGCAACTCGCTGGAGCACGTCGCGAAGATCATGGGTCAGTCGATGGAGTCGCTGATCCACCACTTCAAGCTGGTGACCGAGGGCTTCCGGGTGCCGCCCGGCCAGGTGTACGTCGCCATCGAGGCACCCCGAGGCGAGCTGGGCGTGCACGCCGTGTCCGACGGTGGCACCCGGCCGTACCGGGTGCACTACCGGGAGCCCAGCTTCGTCAACCTCCAGGCCCTCCCGGCGATGGCCGAGGGCGGTCTGATCGCCGACGTGATCGCCGGCGGCGCCTCGTTGGACCCCGTGATGGGTGGTTGTGACCGATGACGACTTTCACTGACGAGACCCGGGAGCGGGCGCGCGAGATCATCGCCCGTTACCCGGCGGACCGGTCCCGCTCGGCACTGCTGCCGCTGCTGCACCTGGTCCAGGCCGAGGAGGGGTACGTCTCCCCGGCCGGGGTCGCGTTCTGCGCCGAGGTGCTGGGGCTGAACAAGGCCCAGGTCGGAGCGGTGGCGACCTTCTACACAATGTACAAGCGCAAGCCGACCGGCGACTTCCTGGTCAGCGTCTGCACCAACACCATGTGCAACGTGCTCGGCGGCCAGGAGGTCTACGACACCCTCTCCGAGCACCTGGGCGTGGGGCACGACGAGACCACCGCCGACGGCACCATCACGCTGGAGCACGCCGAGTGCCTGGCGGCCTGCGACTACGGCCCGGTGATGACCGTCAACTACGACTTCTTCGACGGCGTGGACCCGTCCACCGCCGTGGGTGTCGTCGACGAGTTGCGGGCGGGCGGGCGGCCGATGCCGACCCGCGGCGCCCGGCTCTGCACCCTCAAGGAGATGGCTGTCCAGCTCGCCGGCTTCGCCGACGAGCGCGACGGCGCGGTCGCCGACGGTGGGCCGGGTGAGCCCACCCTGCGCGGGCTGCGGCTGGCCCAGCAGCACGGCGTCTCGGTGCCGGGCTTCGACCCGAACACCCCGATCCGCAGCAAGGCGGAAGCGGACAAGGCCGCCGCCGAGGCGAAGGCGAAGCAGGAGAAGGCCGCCGCCGAGGCGAAGGCGAAGGCGGAGGCCGCCAAGCCGGCGCCCGCCGAGGCCAGCGCCGCGCCGGTCAAGGGTGGCGACGGGGCATCCGCCCCGACCGGTGTCGCCGGGCCGGCGAAGCCGGCAGAGGCCACCGGGCTGGCGAAGCCGGCAGAGGCTACTGAGCCGGCGAAGCCGGGAGACGCCAGCGGCAGCACCACGCGTGACGTCAAGGCACCCGACGACAAGTCGCCGCAGGTGCGTACCGCCGAGACCCGGCAGCCGGACGCGAGCACGGCAGTGCCGGACGCCCCGGGCACGAAGGTCCCGACGGACGGCACCGGCACCGCGCCCGCGGCTGGTGACGCGCGGTCGGCCGAGGCCGCCGGCATCGCCGCCAATGCGCCGGCCGGCGACGGTAAGCCCGCCGGCGACGAGGCCGGGGCGCAGGAGCGCAACCTCACCGAAGCGAAGGCTGGCACGGACGCCGACGGCGCCGGACCGGCGGACGCGAGCGAAACGGGGGCCCAGAAGTGACCACTCCCCGCCCGGAGACGCTGGCCAAGCTGACGCCGGTGTTGACCAAGCGCTGGCTGTCGCCGGACGCCTGGCGCATCGGCACGTACGAGCAGCTCGACGGTTACGCCGCACTACGCAAGGCGCTCAAGGCCCACCCGGACGACCTGATCCAGCTGATCAAGGACTCCGGGTTGCGGGGCCGGGGTGGCGCGGGCTTCCCGACCGGTCTCAAGTGGGGCTTCATCCCGCAGGGCGACGGCAAGCCGCACTACCTGGTGGTCAACGCCGACGAGGGCGAGCCGGGCACCTGCAAGGACCTGCCGCTCATGACCCACGACCCGCACGCGCTGGTCGAAGGCGTGATCATCGCGTCGTACGCGATCCGGGCCAGCCGCGCCTACATCTACATCCGGGGCGAGGCGGTGCACGCCGCGCGCCGGCTGCGCAACGCCGTCCAGGAGGCGTACGACAAGGGCTACCTCGGCCGCAACATCCTACGCAGCGGCTACGACCTGGAGCTGGTGGTGCACTCCGGCGCCGGGGCGTACATCTGCGGTGAGGAGACGGCGCTGCTGGACTCCCTGGAGGGGTTCCGGGGTCAGCCCCGGCTGCGCCCGCCGTTCCCGGCCACCCACGGCCTGTACGCGAGCCCGACGGTGGTGAACAACGTCGGCACCATCGCCAGCGTGCCGCCGATCGTGCTCGGCGGCGCCGACTGGTGGAAGAGCATGGGCACCGAGAAGTCCTCCGGGCCGATGATCTACTCGCTGTCCGGCCGGGTGGCCAACCCGGGCCAGTACGAGTGCTCGATGGGTGTCACCCTGCGCGAGCTGCTGGAGTTGGCGGGCGGGATGCAGCCCGGCCACAACCTGCGGTTCTGGACCCCGGGTGGCTCGTCCACGCCGCTGCTCGCCGCCGAGCACCTGGACGTGCCCCTGGACTTCGAGGGGGTGGCGGCGGCCGGCTCGATCCTCGGCACCACCGCCACGCAGATCTTCTCCGACCAGGACTGCCCGGTCTACGCGACGTACCGGTGGCTGGAGTTCTACCACCACGAGTCGTGCGGCAAGTGCACCCCGTGTCGCGAGGGCAACTACTGGATGGTTCGGGTCTACCGGCGGATCCTCGCCGGTCAGGGCACCCACGAGGACCTGGAAACCCTTCTGGACACCTGCGACAACATCCTCGGCCGTTCGTTCTGCGGCCTGGGTGACGGCGCGACCAGTTCGGTGACCTCGTCGCTGCAGTACTTCAAGCAGGACTACCTCGACTACATCGAGGGACGGACCGCGCCGAAGCTCTCCGACAAGCAGCTAGTGGGGGCCCACTGATGCGAGCGCGAGGAGTGAGCGGAGCGAGCCCCGCAGTCGCGAGCGAAAGGCAAGCACTGTGACGGACGTAGCCAAGCAGACCGACATGGTCACCCTCACCATCGACGGCGTCGAGGTCACCGCCCCCAAGGGGACGCTGCTGATCCGGGTCGCCGAGCAGATGGGCACCGAGATCCCCCGGTTCTGCGACCACCCGCTGCTGGCCCCGGCCGGCGCGTGCCGGCAGTGCCTGGTCGAGGTGGAGGGCCAGCGCAAGCCGGTGGCCTCCTGCACCCAGACCGTCGCCGACGGCATGGTCGTGCGGACCCAGATCACCTCCCCGGTGGCCAAGAAGGCGCAGGAGGGGGTGATGGAGCTGCTGCTGCTCAACCACCCGCTGGACTGCCCGATGTGTGACAAGGGCGGTGAGTGCCCGCTCCAGAACCAGGCCATGTCCACCGGCCGCACCGACTCGCGCTTCCACGAGCACAAGCGGGAGTACGAGAAGCCGATGGCGATCAGCAGCCAGGTGCTGCTGGACCGCGAGCGTTGCGTGCTCTGCCAGCGGTGCACCCGGTTCTCCGAGGAGATCGCCGGCGACAAGTTCATCGACCTGATGGGCCGGTCGTCCGCCGAGGAGATCAACATCTACCGGGACGACGCGTACGGCGAGGAAGGCGACGCCGGTGATGTGCCGTTCAACTCCTACTTCTCCGGCAACACCGTGCAGATCTGCCCGGTGGGTGCCCTGACCGGTGCCCAGTACCGTTTCCGGGCCCGCCCGTTCGACCTGGTGTCCAGCCCGAGCGTCTGCGAGCACTGCTCGGCCGGCTGCGGGCAGCGCACCGACTGGCGGCGCGGCAAGGTGCTGCGCCGGCTGGCCGGCGACGAGCCGGAGGTCAACGAGGAGTGGAACTGCGACAAGGGTCGCTGGGGCTTCCAGTACACCCGGGCCACCGACCGGCTGACCACCCCGCTGGTCCGTGACGAGCGCACCGGTGAGCTGCGGGAGGCGTCCTGGAGTGAGGCGCTCACCGTGGCCGCCGAGGGGCTGCACACGGCACGGGAGAGCGGACAGGGCACCGCGGTGCTCACCGGCGGCCGGCTGACCGTCGAGGACGCCTACGCGTACGCGAAGTTCGCCCGGGTCGCGCTGAACACCAACGACATCGACTTCCGGGCCCGGCCGGTCTCCCGCGAGGAGGCCGACTTCCTGGCCAGCTCGGTCGCCGGCGTCACCGACGTCACCTACACCGACGTGGAGAACGCGCCGGCGGTGGTGCTGGTCGGCCTGGAGCCGGAGGAGGAGTGCCCCATCCTCTTCCTGCGACTGCGCAAGGCGTACCTGAAGAAGACCCTGACGGTGTACGCGCTGGCGCCGTTCGCGACCCGCGGCCTGGAGAAGCTCGGTGCCAAGCTGGCCCGAGTGGTGCCGGGCGAGGAGGCCAGCGTGCTCGCCGAGCACGCCACGGTCGCCGAGGCGCTGAGCGCGCCGGGCGCGATCCTGATCGTGGGTGAGCGGCTGGCCACCGTGCCGGGTGGGCTCTCCGCCGCCGCGGACGTGGCCCGGCGTACCGGAGCGAAGCTGGTCTGGGTGCCGCGGCGCGCTGGTGACCGCGGCGCTGTCGACGCGGGCTGCCTGCCCAACCTGCTCCCCGGTGGCCGCCTGGTGACCGAGCCGGCCGCGCGGGCCGAGCTGGGTGAGGCGTGGGACATCCCGGCCGGTGTGATCCCGAGCCAGGCCGGTCGGGACACCGACGGCATCCTCGCCGCCGCTGCCAACGGGCAGCTCGGTGCCCTGGTCGTCGGTGGTGTCGACCCGGCTGACCTGGCCGACCCCCGGCTGGCCGAGGCCGCCCTGGACGCGGTGCCGTTCCTGGTCAGTCTGGAGCTGCGCGCCAGCGCGGTCACCCGACGGGCGAACGTGGTGCTGCCGGTCGCCCCGGTGGTCGAGAAGTCCGGCAGCTTCCTCGACTGGGAGGGCCGGCTGCGTCCGTTCGAGGCGGTGCTGAACACCTCCGCGATGACCGACGGTCGGGTGCTCGACGCCCTGGCCGCGCTGCTCGACGTGCGGCTGGGCACGGCCGACGTGCCGAGCGTCCGCCGTGAGCTGGGCTCGCTGCCGGCGACCCGGACGTCCCGGCCCACCGCCCCGTCGGTGGCGCCGGGCCGGGTGCCGCACCCGGGCGCCGGGGAGGCCGTGCTGGCGACCTGGCACCAGCTGGTCGACCTGGGCACCCTGACCGACGGCGACGAGCACCTCGCCGGCACCGCCCGCCCGCCGGTCGTCCGGCTGGGCAAGGGCACCGCCGAGGCGCTCGGTGTGGTCGACGGCGACGCGGTCACGGTCGGCACCGACCGGGGCGCGCTGACCCTGCCGGCCGAGATCACCGAGATGCCGGACGGCGTGGTCTGGTTGCCGACCAACTCACCCGGTTCGACAGTGCGACGCAGCCTCGGGGCGACGTCCGGCGCGGTCGTCCGGATCTCCGTCCCCGCACCGAGCGCGGCCGTCCCGGCCGGGCGCGTGGCGGCCGACGAGACCGGCCTCCCGGGTCCGCTCCTCAGTTCTGGGGGTAACCAGTGAACCCGATCTACCTGGCCCAGGATCCGACGCTGGCCGACTTCGGCCGGGATCCGTGGTGGCTGGTCCTCGGCAAGATCGTCTTTGCGTTCGCGTTCGGTCTGCTGGCCACCCTGCTCGGTGTCTGGTTCGAGCGGCGCGTCGTGGGCTACATGCAGGTGCGGCCCGGCCCCAACCAGGTCGGCCCGTTCGGCCTGCTGCAGACCCTCGCCGACGGTCTCAAGATGGCCTTCAAGGAGGACATCCTCCCGAAGGCGGCCGACAAGGTCGTCTACTTCTTCGCCCCGACGATCTCGGTGATCTGCGCGGTCACCGCCCTGTCGGTGATCCCGTTCGGCCCGATGGTGAGCATCTTCGGCCACCAGACGCCGTTGCAGGTCACCGACGTGCCGGTGGCGGTGCTGCTGCTGCTCGCCTGCTCCTCGATGGGCGTCTACGGCATCGTGCTGGGCGGTTGGGCCTCCGGCTCGACGTACCCGCTCCTCGGTGGTCTGCGGTCGAGCGCCCAGATGATCTCCTACGAGGTCGCCATGGGGCTCTCCATCGTGGCGGTCTTCATGACCGCCGGCACGATGAGCACCAGCGGGATCGTCGCCGCCCAGGGCGACGCCACCCAGCTGTCCATCTTCGGCCAGACGATCCCCGCGCCGGGCTGGTACGCGATCCTGTTGCTGCCCAGCTTCATCATCTTCTTCATCGCCACGGTGGGTGAGACCAACCGGGCACCGTTCGACCTCCCCGAGGCCGAGTCCGAGCTGGTCGCCGGCTTCATGACCGAATACAGCTCGCTGAAGTTCGCGCTCTTCATGCTCAGCGAGTACGTCGCGATGGTGACCATGTCCGCGGTCACCACCACGCTGTTCCTGGGCGGTTGGCGGGCACCCTGGCCGATCACCCTCTGGGAGGGCGCCAACTCCGGTTGGTGGCCGATGCTCTGGTTCTTCGGCAAGGTGATCGCGCTGGTCTTCGTGTTCGTGTGGCTGCGCGGCACGCTGCCCCGGCTGCGCTACGACCAGTTCATGCGCCTCGGCTGGAAGGTGCTGCTGCCGATCAACCTGGTCTGGATCCTGGTCCTGTCGGGCCTGCGCTCCATCGAGGACTGGGACACGCGCGGCAAGGTCATCGCCGTCAGCATCCCGGCCGGCATCCTGCTGATCGCCACGCTCTTCTGGCCCAGCCGCAAGCCGCAGCCGAAACCGACGACGCAGGAACAGGTCGACAACCGGCCGTACGGGAGCTTCCCGCTGCCGCCGATGGATCTACAGGTACCACCGAGCCCGCGTATCACGCGCGTGGTCGCCGAGCGGGAGCCGGCCAACATCGTCGCCGGCTCGGACTCCAGGGAGGTGTGACGTGGGCTCGATCACCGGAACGTTCAAGGGATTCGGTGTCACCTTCTCGCACATGTTCAGGAAGGTCGTCACCACCGACTACCCGTTCAAGCCGCCGGTGTCGGCGCCGCGCTACCACGGGCGGCACATCCTCAACCGGCACCCGGACGGCCTGGAGAAGTGCATCGGCTGTGAGCTGTGCGCCTGGGCCTGCCCGGCGGACGCCATCTACGTCGAGGGTGGCGACAACACCGACGAGCAGCGCTTCTCGCCGGGTGAGCGGTACGCCAGCATCTACCAGATCAACTATGCCCGGTGCATCTTCTGCGGGCTGTGCATCGAGGCCTGCCCGACCCGGTCGCTCACCATGAGCAACGAGTACGAGCTGGCCCGGGACAACCGGCAGGACCTGATCTTCACCAAGGAGCAGTTGCTCGCTCCGCTGCTCGAGGGCATGGAGCAGCCGCCGCACCCGATGCGGCTGGGTGACAGCGAGAAGGACTACTACGTCGGCGCGCTGGACAACCCGGGCACGTCCGCCGGTGCCGAGACGTCCCCGATGGGCCCCGGCCGCTACCAGGTCGAGGAACACCCCGGCGTGACGTTCCCGGGTGCCGAGCAGGCCGCCCAGCGCGTGGCAGCCGGCAAGGGAGAGAAGGCATGACCACGTCTACGGTGCTCGCCGCGGCGGGCTCGGTCTCCGGCGGCGAGGCGGTCACCTTCTGGATCCTCGCCCCGCTCGCCCTGCTCGGCGGGATCGGGATGGTGGCCGCGCGCAACGCCGTGCACTCGGCGCTGTGGCTGGTGCTGACCATGCTCTGCCTGGGCGTGTTCTACGTGCTCCAGGCCGGCCCGTTCATCGGCATGGTGCAGATCATCGTCTACACCGGCGCGATCATGATGCTGTTCCTGTTCGTGCTGATGCTTGTCGGTCGCGACTCCACGGACTCGCTGATCGAGACGCTACGCGGTCAGCGGGTCGCCGCGATCGTGCTCGGCGTGGGCTTCGCCGGCCTGGTCGGCACCGGCGTCTACCAGGCGCTGGACCGGACCACCGCGGTCGGTCTGGACCAGGCCAACGCCGAGGGCAACGTGCAGGGCATCGCCCGGCTGCTGTTCACCAAGTACGTCTTCGCGTTCGAGCTGACCTCGGCGCTGCTGATCACCGCGGCGGTCGGCGCCATGGTGCTGGCCCACGTGGAGCGGCGCAAGCAGGACAAGGTCGACCAGGTGTCGACCATGAAGGCGCGCTTCGCCCCGGGTAACTACCCCGGTCCGAAGCCCGGCCCCGGTGTCTTCGCGACCTCCTCCTCGGTGGCCACCCCGGCCCGGCTGCCCGACGGCCGCCTGACCGACCGGAGCACCCCGGCGATCCTTCCGCAGCGCGAGCTGACCGCCGAGGAGACCTCGCTGAAGGGGACGGACCGGTGAGCGCGAGGAGTGCAGCGAAGCGGAGCCCCGCAGTCGCGAACGAAAGGCAGGCCCGGTGAGCGCGAGGAGTGCAGCGAAGCGGAGCCCCGCAGTCGCGAACGGAAGGCAGACCAAGTAATGGAATCGTTCTTCTCGGTCGAGCCGAACTACTACCTCGTCCTCGCCGCGGTGCTGTTCACCATCGGCGCCGCCGGGGTGCTGATCCGGCGCAACGCGATCGTGCTGTTCATGTGCGTGGAGCTGATGCTCAACGCGGCCAACCTGACGCTGGTCACCTTCAGCCGGATCAACGGTGACCTCAACGGCCAGATCATGGCGTTCTTCGTGATGGTGGTGGCGGCGGCCGAGGTCGTGGTCGGGCTCGCGATCATCATGGCCATCTTCCGGACGCGACGCTCGGCGAGCGTCGACGACGCCAACCTGCTGAAGTACTGAGGGGTCCACCGGTGGAAGAGACTGTGGAATACGCCCAGGCCACGGGGCTGCTCGGGGGCGTGTGGCTGCTGGTGGCGATCCCGCTGCTGAGCGCGGCCGTCCTGCTGCTGCTCGGCCGGCGGGCCGACCGCTGGGGGCACTGGTTGGGTGTGGCGGCCATCGGTGCCGCGTTCGTGCTCGGCCTGTCCTTCTTCTTCCAGCTGCGTGGCCTGGAGAACAAGTCGGTCGAGCTGAGCCTCTGGGACTTCATCGCGGTCGGTGACCTGCGCGTCGACTTCGGCCTGCTGTTCGACCCGCTGGCTGCGGTCTTCGTGCTGCTGATCACCGGGGTGGGCTTCCTGATCCACCTGTACGCGGTGGAGTACATGGCGCACGACGCGGGTCGTCGCCGGTTCTTCGCGTACTTCAACCTGTTCGTCGCGGCGATGCTGCTGCTGGTGCTCGGCAACAACTACGTGATGTTGTACTTCGGCTGGGAGGGCGTCGGCCTGGCGTCGTACCTGCTGATCTCGTTCTGGACCGAGCGTCCGAGCGCGGCCACCGCCGGTAAGAAGGCGTTCCTGATGAACCGGGTCGGCGACGCCGGCCTGGCCATCGGCATCTTCATCATGTTCGCCACCCTCGGCACCACCCAGTACGACGAGGTGTTCAACGGTGTCGGCTCGCTGACCGGCGCGACGGTGCTGGTCCTCGGTCTGCTGCTGCTGCTCGGCGCGGCCGGCAAGTCGGGCCAGTTCCCCCTCCAGGCCTGGTTGCCGGACGCGATGGAGGGTCCGACCCCGGTGTCGGCGCTCATCCACGCGGCCACCATGGTCACCGCCGGCGTCTACCTGATCGCCCGGTCCAACCCGGTCTTCTCCGCGAACTCGACGTTGCAACTCGTCGTGGTCAGTGTCGGTGCGCTCACCCTGCTGATCGGCTGCGTCATCGGCGCGGCCAAGGACGACATCAAGCGGGTGCTCGCCTGGTCGACGGTCAGCCAGATCGGCTACATGTTCGTCGGCGTCGGCCTGGGTGGTGGCGCGTACGCGCTGGCGATCATCCACCTGCTGGCGCACGGCTTCTTCAAGGCCAACATGTTCCTCGGCGCCGGCTCGGTGATGCACGGCATGAAGGACCAGGTCGACATCCGCCGCTTCGGTGGCCTCTCGAAGCACATGAAGATCACCTGGTTGACCTTCATGATGGGCTGGCTGGCCATCATCGGCATGTTCCCGTTCTCCGGGTTCTTCTCGAAGGAGCCGATCATCGTGGCCGCCTTCGAGCGGGAGGACTGGACCGCCTGGCTCTTCGGCGGCGCGGCGCTGCTCGGCGCCGGGCTGACCGCGTTCTACATGACGCGACTGTTCGTGCTCACGTTCCACGGACCGAAGCGGTGGACCGAGGACATCGAGCACCCGCACGAGTCGCCCAAGCTGATGACGATCCCGCTGATCCTGCTGGCGGTCGGTTCGGTCGGAGCCGGCTACCTGCTCTCCACCTCGGTGCCGGACTGGCTGGCGGCCACCGCTGGGCTCGGCGGTGAGCACGCGGAGCACAAGCCGGTCCTCTCGCACCTCGTGATCACGATCCTGTCGCTGCTGGTCACCGTGCTCGGTGCCGGGCTCGCCTGGTTCCTGTTCCGGGCCGGCACGGCCACCGCGCCGCAGCCGGCCGGTGTGTTGGTCACCGCCGCCCGGCGCAACCTCTACACCGACGCGTTCAACGAGGCGGTCTTCGAGAAGCCGGGCATCTTCCTCACCCGGGCGCTGGTGTTCCTCGACAACCGGGGCATCGACGGGCTCGTCAATGGGCTCGCCGCCGCGGTCGGCGGTGGCTCGGGCCGCCTCCGGCGGATGCAGACCGGCTTCGTCCGCTCGTACGCCACCTCGATCCTGGCCGGTGCGCTGCTGGTGATGGCGGCGTTCCTGGCGGTGCAGGCGGGGTGGCTGGCGTGATCGACCTCTTCCCGGCCGCCCCCGCCGGCGGACCACGCAGTGACGACGGAGGTAAGGCCGCATAATGTCCAACTTCCCGTTCCTCTCGGTGCTCACCGTGGCGCCGCTGGTGGGCGCCCTGGTGGTGGCCTTCCTGCCGCGCCACCGGCCGGAGCTGGCCAAGCAGGTGGCGTTCGCCTGGTCGCTGCTCGTGTTGGTGCTCTCGGTGGTGATGTGGGTCAGCTTCAAGACCGGCGGTGACCGCTTCCAGTTCCGCGAGTCGTACTCGTGGATCCCGAACTGGGGTGTCAGCTTCACCTTCGCGGCCGACGGCATCGCGCTGGTGATGCTGATGCTGATCGCGGTGCTGGTCCCGCTGGTGATCCTGGCGTCGTGGCACGACGCCGAGTCGTCGAAGCGGTCGGTGCCCGTCTACTTCGCGCTGCTGCTGGTTCTCGAATGCACGATGATCGGTGTCTTCGCGGCCGCCGACGTCTTCCTGTTCTACGTGTTCTTCGAGGTCATGCTCGTCCCGATGTACTTCCTCATCGGCAGCTACGGCGGCCACCAGCGGCAGTACGCGGCGGTGAAGTTCTTCCTCTACTCGCTGGTCGGCGGTCTGTTCATGCTGGCCGCCGTGATCGGCCTGTGGGTGGTCGGCGGCAAGACCTTCGACTGGCAGGCGCTGTCGCAGGTGGACATCAGCACCGGCACCGAGCGGTGGCTGTTCCTCGGCTTCTTCCTCGCGTTCGCGATCAAGGCGCCGTTCTTCCCGTTCCACACCTGGCTGCCGGACGCCGGTGGCGCGGCCCCCGCGGGTGCCGCGGCGCTGCTGGTCGGTGTGCTGGACAAGGTCGGCACGTTCGGCATCCTGCGTTACTGCCTGCCGCTGTTCCCCGAGGCGTCGAAGTGGTTCGCGCCCTGGGCGTTGGCGTTGGGCGTGATCGGCATCATCTACGCAGCGCTGCTGGCGGTCGGCCAGAACGACCTCAAGCGGCTGGTGTCGTACACCTCGATCGCGCACTTCGGTTTCATCGGTGTGGGCATCTTCGCCTTCACCACCCAGGCCGGCACCGGCGCGGTGCTCTACATGCTCAACCACGGCCTGGCCACCGGCCTGCTGTTCCTCGTGGTGGGCATGCTGGTCGCCCGGCGTGGCTCGGCGCTGATCAGCGACTTCGGTGGTGCCGGCAAGCTGGTCCCGGTGCTCGCCGGGGTGCTGTTCTTCGCCGGTCTCGCCTCGCTCGCGCTACCGGGCACGGCGCCGTTCATCTCCGAGTTCCTGGTGCTGATCGGCACCTTCACGGTGAACAAGCCGGTCGCGATCATCGCCACGCTCGGCATCATCCTGGCCGCCGCGTACGTGCTGTGGATGGTGCAGCGCACCACCCAGGGCACCCTCAACCCGGCGCTGACCGAGGTCGACGGGATGCGCAAGGACCTCAACCTGCGCGAGAAGGTCGTGGTCGCCCCACTGATCGCACTGATCGTGCTGCTCGGCTTCTTCCCCAAGCCGGTCACTGACGTGATCAACCCGGCCGTCCAGGCGACCATGGACGACATCGGTAGAACCGACCCGGCCCCGTCGGTGGGCACCGTCCAGGAGGCAGGCCGGTGAGCGCGAGGAGTGAGCTCGCGAGCCCCATCCGGCCGCGCGAGGAGAGAGCGAAGCGAGCCCCGCAGTCGCGGGCAAGGTGTGGCGCAGGCGCGAACGAAAGGTCGGCACAGTGACCGAGTTGAAACTGCCGTCGATCGACTACGCGGCGCTCTCCCCGATCCTGATCATGCTGGGCGCCGCGTTGCTCGGCGTGCTGGTCGAGGCTCTCGTGCCCCGGCGCTGGCGGCACGTGGTGCAGCTGACGCTGGCGCTGCTGGCCGTGCTCGCGGCGCTGACCATGGTGGTCCTCAGCGCCGACGAGCGGATCGTCACCGCCGGCCGGGCCCTCGCGATCGACGGGCCGACGCTGTTCCTCCAGGGCGCGATCCTGGTGCTGGCCGCGATGGCGCTGCTGTTGATCGGTGACCGCTCGGTCGAGCGCGGCGGGGCGTTCGTCGCCCAGGCCGCGGTGACCGCCGAGTCGGCCGACGACCGGCGGCAGGCCGAGGGGCGCAACGGCCTCACCGAGGTCTACCCGCTCACCACGTTCGCGATCGGCGGCATGCTGATCTTCGTGGCGGCGAACGACCTGCTGACCATGTTCATCGCGCTGGAGGTCTTCTCCCTGCCGCTCTACCTGCTCTGCGCGCTGGCCCGTCGCCGGCGGCTGCTGAGCCAGGAGGCGGCGATGAAGTACTTCCTGCTCGGCGCGTACGCCTCCGCGTTCTTCCTGTTCGGGGTGGCGCTGATCTACGGCTTCACCTCCGGCATCCCGGGCCGGCCGGCCGGCGTCGACTTCGCCACGATCGACGCGGCGGTGAGCGAGTCCCCGGCCAGCCCGGTGCTCCTCTTCGCCGGCATGGCGTTGCTCTCGATCGGCCTGCTCTTCAAGGCGGCGGCGGCACCGTTCCACGTCTGGACGCCGGACGTCTACCAGGGCGCACCGACCCCGGTCACCGGCTTCATGGCGGCCTGCACCAAGGTCGCCGCGTTCGGTGCCCTGCTGCGGGTCTTCCACGTAGCGTTCGCCGACGCCAGCTGGGACTTCACCCCGGTCCTCGGCGCGGTGGCGGTGCTGACCATGCTGGTCGGCGCGGTGCTCGCGGTCACCCAGACCGACATCAAGCGGTTGCTCGCGTACTCCTCGATCGCCAACGCCGGCTACCTGCTGGTCGGTGTGCTGGCGCCGAGCCGCGACGGGCTCTCCGGCACGATGTTCTACCTGGTCGCGTACGGCTTCTCGGTGCTGGCCGCGTTCGCGGTGGTGACCCTGGTGCGGGACTCCGACGGGGAGGCCACCCACCTGTCCCGCTGGGCCGGGTTGGGTCGGCGGTCGCCGTTCTTCGCCGCGCTGTTCACCTTCATCCTGCTGGCCTTCGCGGGTATCCCACTGACCAGTGGTTTCACCAGCAAGTTCGCCATCTTCGGGCCGGCGCTCGACGGCGGTCAGGCCTGGCTGGTGATCGCCGGTGTGCTGACCAGCATGGTGCTGGCGTTCCCGTACCTGCGGGTCGTGGTGATGATGTGGCTCTCCGAGCCGGGCGAGTCCACCCCGACCGTCACGGTGCCCGGCGGGCTCACCGCCGCCGCGTTGACGATCGGTGTGCTGGCCACCCTGGTCCTGGGTGTCGCCCCGGCGCCGCTGCTCGATCTGGCCAGCGGAGCTGCCGAATTCGTTCGATGACGGAAAGATCGATCACCGGGGGTCGGCGCGTGTTCACGTGCCGGCCCCCGGTGCGTATCCCCGACCCGGAGCAGGTCGAACGGGTGTGGCATGGTTGATAGCGTGGTGAATCCGGCGGGTGAGCGTTCAGGTGCCTCCGGCTCCGCCGGTCGGCGGGGTCGGGCGAGCACGAGTCAGTTCGGCGCGATCGGCCTCCACCTTGCCGATCCGCGGGTCGAGGCGTCCGTGCTGGCGGTTCTGGACACGGTCGAGGTCGAGTTGCGGGCCAGTGTGTCCAGCGCGGACCCGTTCGTCACCGAGGCCGCCCGGCACCTTCTGGAGGCGGGCGGGAAGCGTTTCCGGCCGCTTCTGGTGGCCCTCGGCGCACAGTTCGGTGACCCCACCGGCCCGCAGGTGGTCCCGGCCGCAGTGGTGATGGAGCTCACCCACCTGGCCACCCTCTACCACGACGACGTGATGGACGAGGCCGTCGTCCGCCGGGGCGCGGCGAGCGCGAACTCCCGCTGGACCAACTCGCTCGCCATCCTGGTCGGCGACTACCTCTTCGCCCGCGCGGCGGACATCGCCGCCGACCTGGGCCCGGAGGCGGTCCGGTTGCAGGCGCGCACCTTCGCCCGGCTGGTGCACGGCCAGATCGCGGAGACCGTGGGGCCGCGCGCGGACGACGACCCGGTGACCCACTACCTGAACGTGATCGCCGACAAGACCGGCTCGCTGATCGCCACGTCGATCCGGTTCGGCGGCATGTTCGGTGGCGCCGCCCCGGAGCACGTGGAGGCCCTCGCCGGTTACGGCGAGACGATCGGCGTCGCCTTCCAGCTCACCGACGACCTGCTCGACATCGCCTCCGAGTCGGTGCAGTCGGGCAAGACGCCCGGCACGGACCTGCGCGAGGGCGTTCCGACGCTGCCGGTGCTCTACGCGCGCCAGTCGGACGACTCGGACGCCGCCTCGGTGCGTCTGCGGGAGATTCTCGCGACCGGCCCGCTGACCGACGACGCGCTGCACGCCGAGGCGCTGGGGCTGCTCCGGGAAAGCCCGGCGCTCAAGCGCGCCCGGGAGACCGTGCGCAGTTACGCCGAGGACGCCCGCGCGAGTCTGGCCCCCCTTCCGGAGGGCCCGTCGCGGCAGGCGCTCGAATCGCTCTGCGACTACATCGCCGACCGCACCAGCTGACCTTCGCCCCGGCTCTCGACGGCGGCGGCACGGCCCAGCAGGCGGCCGCCGCCGAGCATGAGGACGGCGGCCAGCAGCATGGCCGCCGCCGCGGTGGTCCACATGGCCGGATAGCCGAGGTGGGCGGCGAGCGGGCCCAGACTCAGCGGGCCGAGACAACCGCCCGCGTACACCCCGGTCTGGGTGATCGAGGTGGCGGCGGCCGGTGACTGCGGGTGGAGCCGGACCACCGCGAAGGTCATCAGGCCGGGCCACGCCCACCCCAGACCGAAGCCGAGCACCACGCCGACCACCAGCGGCACCGGGCCGGTCAGCGCGAGGAGGCCCAGCCCGACCGCGCCGACGACGAGCATCGCGGCGATGAGGGCGACGTGCCCGGTGGCACGCCGATCGGCCAGCCAGCCGGTACCCACCCGGGCCGCGACGCAGACCGCGCTGCCCAACGTCAGCGTCAGGCCCGCCAGGCCCGGCGACATCCCCCGGGCTGCGGCGGAGTCCACCAGGAAGGTGCCCAGCGCGTTGGCCGCCACCGCTGCCAACGTCGCCGCCGCGCCGACCACCACCAGCGCGGCCGTCGCTCGGCCGGCGCGCGTCGCGCCGGCCCGTCGCGGCGGACCAGGTATGTCCCGGGGTACGGCGGGCAGCGTCGTCATCGCGACCACCGCCGCCGCCACGAACGCCCACCGCCAGCCGACGGTGAGCGCGATGACGGGCACCGCTGCGCCGGCCAGCAGGGTCGAGATCGGGATGGCGGCCTGCTTCACACCGAACGACAGCCCCTGCCGTCGGGCCGGCACGTGCTGGGCCAGGGCCGTGTTGCTGGCCAACTGGCCGAGGGCGTTCGCGGCGGCGCTGAGGGCCAGCAACCCGACCAGCACCGGGTACGACCGGGCGGCAGCCGCCACGGCCAGCATCGACACGGCGGCGAGCGCGATGCCGCAGCGGGCCACCCGGGCCGGGCCGTACCGCTCGACCAGGCGGCCGGAGGGCACCGACGCCAGCGCGCTGACGCCGAAGTAGACGGATACGGCCAGGCCGAGGCCGGCCGGGGAGAAGCGGAGGTCGCTGCCCATCTGCACGGCGAGGCCACCGAGCAGGAACACGGGGAGTACGCAGGCCACTGTGGTGGCGACTGCGCCGGCGCTGGCCCGGATCGGGTGGGATCGGGCGGCGGTCGGCTCGGGGGTGATGGCGGTGTTGGTCATCGTCCGGCAAACCTACGTGAATCCGTCTCAGACCACTCGCCGTGACGGTCGGACCACGAGCTGTGGATGGTGATCTGGCATCCTCGACCCGAACAGGCATTTCGCACCGGGCCTGTTTTTCATATGGTGTAAGTCCCCGGCGGCGGAGGTGGTTGTGCGCGACCCCTTGGCAGAACCTTCGGACCTGATCCGCAGCGTGTCCCGAGCACTGCGGGTGCTGGAGTCGGTCGGTCGCGCCCCCAAGGGCCTGACCGTCAAGCAGATAGCCCGGCGGTGCGAGCTGACCGTGGCCACCACCTACCACCTGGTCCGCACACTCGCCTACGAGGGCTACGTGATCCGTCGCGAGGACGGCACGTACATCGTGGGGTTGGAGGTGGCCGACCGGTACCGGGAGCTGGTGACCGCGTTCCGGGGCCCTCCAGCGGTCGGTGAGACCCTACGGCGGGCCGCCCTGGACACCGGCTACAGCCACTACCTCGGTCGCTTCGTCGGCGGTCAGGTGGCCCTCACCGCGGTCGCCGAGGGGCACCGCTCGCCGTACCTGGAGGATCTGGTCCCCGGCTTCGACGAGGGGGCGCACGCGACGGCCCTCGGCAAGGCGCTGCTCGCCACCCTCAGCGTCGACCAGCGCCACCGCTACCTGCGCGAGTACGGCATGCGCCCGTTCACCACCGCCACGCTGACCACCACCGAGACGTTCGAGGCCGACCTGGCGGCCGGCGACCGGCGCGGCATGCAGCTGGAGATGGGGCAGTTCCGTCAGGGGGTCGCCTGCGCGGCGGTGCTCGTCGCCCCGGACAAGGACATGGAACGCCGCGTCGTGCTGGCGTGCGCGTTGCCGGCCAGTGAGATGATGACCTCCGCCCGGGTGGTCCGCGCCAAGCTGCTCACCGTGGCCCGCAGCGTCGCCGACGGCATCGCCTCCGACACCTGACTCGGCAACGCCAGAGGCCCTCTCCCCGGCTGGGAGAGGGCCTCCGGGGGCGGTCCAGCCCCGACCGCCTGCGCAACGTCAGCTGCCGATCGGGCCGCCGTCCAGACGCCAGGCGACCACCACGCCCGGCTTGGCGAAGTCGCCGTCCGGCCAGTTCGAGGCCGGGTTCTCCACCGAGGCGCCGGTGATCTCACCGGGGTGCTGCACCGCGACGAACACCGAACGGTTGTCACCGGTGATGAACGGGCCGCAGGTCTCCGCGCCGAGCGGCACGGTCAGGAACTGCTTCAGGTGCCCCCGCTCCGGGCCCTCCACAGCGGTGGCGAACAGGCCGTCGTTGCTGCCCAGAGCGTTGCCGTCGGTGGAGATCCACAGGTTGCCGGTGGCGTCGAAGGCGACGTTGTCCGGGCAGGAGATCGGGGAGACCCTCGTCTTGTCGTACCCGGCGAAGAAGGTCGACGCGTCGGTCGGGTCGCCACAGACGATCGGCAACGACCAGGCGAAGGTCTCCGAGGTGTTGTCGCCCCGGTCCTCCACCAGCTCCAGGATCTGCCCGTGCTTGTTGGCGTTGCGCGGGTTGGCCTCGTCCGGCTTCGGGTTGCTGCCGACCCCACGGTTGGTGTTGTTGGTCAGCGCCACGTACACCTTGCCGGTGAGCAGGCTCGGCTCGACGTCCTCGGGGCGGTCCATCTTGGTCGCGCCGACCTTGTCACCGGCGAGCCGGGTGAAGGTGAGCACGTCCGCGGCGGTCATCCCGTCGACGAACGAGCGGTTGCCGCTGACCAGCTTGATCCAGCGACCCCGGCCGTTGAACGCGCCGTCGGTGGGCAGCTTGCCCGAGCCGTCGATCTCGGCCGCGCTGGTCTGGTCCAGCCGCGCCACGTAGAGCGTGCCGGACTCCAGCAGGGTCAGGTTGTGCTTGCGGGCGGCCCAGGAGTTGCCCTTCATGAACTTCTGGTCCGAGACGAACTTGTAGAGGTAGTCGAACCGCTCGTCGTCACCCATGTACGCGACCACGTGGCCGTCCTTGGCGACGATCACGTTCGCGCCCTCGTGCTTGAACCGGCCCATCGCGGTGTGCTTGCGCGGGCGGCTCTCCGGGTCGAACGGGTCGATCTCGACGATCCAGCCGAACCGGTGCGCCTCGTTGGGGTGCTTCGCCAGGTCGAAGCGCTCGTCGGCGCGCTCCCACTTGCGGCTGCCGCTGGGGTAGCGGCTGGCGGTGCTGATGCCGTAGCGGTCCAGCTTCGGCTTCAGCTCGGCCGGTGCCGCGTCGGCGCCCACGAAGTACTGGTTGAAGTTCTCCTCACCGGAGAGCACAGTGCCCCACGGGGTCACGCCACCGGCGCAGTTGTTCAGGGTGCCGACGACCGTACGACCCCTGGGGTCGGCGGCGGTCCGCAGCCAGGCGGAGCCGGCCGCCGGGCCGGTCAGGTCGAACTTGGTGCTCAGCGCGGTGATCCGCCGGTTGTACGCGCGGGGGCCCTTGCCGACCGGCTTCCACTGCCCGGTGCCCGCGACCCGCTCCACCTCCACCACCGACATGCCGTGCGCGGCCATGGCGGTGCGCAACTGCTCCACGGAGAGCCCGTCCAGGCCGGGGAAGCCCGGGAACATGAGGTCCTCGTTGGTGTACTCGTGGTTGACCACGAGCAGCGCACGCTTGCCCTGCTTGTCCAGCGGCAGCACGCCCACGAAGTCGTTGTTGTAACCGAACTGCTTGGACTGCGCCGCGGCGGTCTGGTGGTGCAGGTTGAACTCGGGCGCGCCCGGCAGCACCGGGTCACCCCACTTGATCACGACAGCGTGGTCGTACCCGTTCGGCACGACGAGGGTGTCCAGCTTGTTCGGCGGGATCGGCTTGAAGGTCAGCGCGCCGTTGCCGACACCGGTGCCGGGACGGCCGAAGCCGAAGGCCTCCGGACCATCCGGGGTGGTGGGGGCGGCCACGGCGGGTGCCGCGCCGGCGAGCGCACCGGCCGCCGCGCCGCCGAACCCGAGGACCAGGGCGCCGACAGCGCCGGCCCGGACCACGCCGCGCCGCGAGACCTCCGCGTTCACCACGTCACCGAAGTACGCGTTGTCGGAGGTGTTCGGGACCGGGTGGTCGCAGGCGTTTCCGCACCGGTACAGACAGGTCATGGCGTCACGGGTGCCATGGCGGTTGCCGGTCAACAGGGGGAGCAGCCGGGGGCGGTCGCTCATGGGGGAAGCCTCCAGGGAGTCGGTGGCACGACAGGCGGCGTACCCGCCGGACGCTAGGAGGACGCGGTGAGCGCTCGTCAGCCGCGATGTGAACCGGGCATGAACACCTCTCTGGACGACAACCGTCTGACCTCGGGCTGAACCGTTCGGCGTCACCGCACGTACTCACGGGCGGACGCACCGCCGGACGCGCGCAGGAAGCGAGGAGACCGCCATCAGCGACCACGACGCCCAACTGCTGCGCGCGCTGCACGACGAGCACGCGGAGGCGCTGTACGCCCATGCCCTGCGGCTGGTCAACGGGGACCGGCAGCGCGCCGAGGACCTGGTGCAGGAGACCCTGCTGCGGGCCTGGCGACACCCGGAGTCCCTCGACCCGAAACGCGGTTCGGTGCGGTCGTGGCTGTTCACCACCGCCCGCAACCTGGCCATCGACGCCTGGCGGCGACGGTCCACCCGGGTGGGCGAGGTGTTCACCGACGACCTTCCCGAACCGCCCGAGGTGATCGACGAGGCGGAGCGGGCGGTGGAGGCGTGGACCGTCGCCGAGGCGCTGAACCGACTGAGCCCTACCCACCGGGAAGTGCTCGTCGAATGCTTCTACCAGGGGCGGTCGGTGGCCGAGGCGGCGTCCCGCCTGGGCGTACCGCCGGGGACCGTGAAGTCCCGCACCCACTACGCGTTGCGGTCTCTACGGTTGGTCCTGGCCGAGATGGGGGTGACGGGATGACCCGGTGCGAGTTCGCGTACGACGACGGCGCGTACGTGCTGGGTGCCCTGGCCCCCGCCGAACGGGCGGCGTACGAGCGGCACCTCTCTGGCTGCGCCTCCTGCCGCGAGTCGGTCGCCGAGATCGCCGTGCTGCCCGGGCTGCTCGGGCGCCTCGACCCGGCGGGACTGGAGCAGATCCTGCCCCCGCCGGCCCCGCCCCGGGTGCCCGCTCTGCTCGACGAGGCGCGGCGTCGCCGGCGTCGGCAACGCTCCGCGGACCGGCGACGGTACGCGCTGACCACCCTCGCCGCCGCCGGGCTGGCCCTGGTCGTGGGTGTCGGCACGGCCGCGGTCCTGCCCCGACCGGCGGCACCGCCGCCCGCGGCGCAGAGCACCCCGGGCCCGCAGGTGTCGATGGTCGCCATGCGGCCGGTGGCCCAGGCCGGGCCGGTGCACGCCGACATCGGACTGGTCGGCACCAAGTGGGGCACCCGGGTGACCATGCGGTGCGGCTACGACGCGCGGACCAGCTACGGCAAGGCGTACCCGTTCCGGCTGGTGGCGCGCGGCCCGAACGGCGCCACCGAGCAGATCGGCTCCTGGCTGGCGGCCCCCGGTGACGACCTCAGCTTCACCGGCAACACGAGGTTCACCGACGCCGAGCTGGCCAGCGTGGAGCTCCAGAAAGCCGACGGCACCCCCCTGCTCACCTACGCCGTCCCATAACCCCGCCCCGCCCCCCGCCCCGGATCTTGGCGCGGGGCGCGGGGCGCGGGGCGCGGGGCCGAACTAGGGCCGGGCGGGCACCACCACTCCATGATCGACGGTGGGTTCGGAGTGGCGGGACCGGGCTCTGCGGGAGGTCCGGACGGCGTCGGTGGTGAACACGATCAGGGCCAGCCAGACCAGCCCGAAGCCGGCGAGGCGGGCCGGCGGCATCGGCTCGTGGAAGATCAGCACACCGCAGCCGAGCTGCAGGATCGGCGCCAGGTACTGGACCATGCCGAGGCTGCTCAGCGGCAGCCGGTTGGCCGCCCCGGCGAACATCAGCAGTGGGGTCGCCGTGGCCGCTCCGGCGAGCACGAGCAGCGCGGTGTGCCCGGCCGAGACGTGTCCGAAGGTCGATTCGGCCCGCGCGGTCAGCCAGGCGAGGTAACCCAACGCCGGTAGCGCCAGCACCGCGGACTCGACGAAGAGCCCTTCCGCCGGTGGCAGCCCCATCCGCTTCTTCACCAGCCCGTAGCCGGCGAAGCTGAACGCCAGGGTCAACGCCAGCCAGGGCAGCCGGCCGTAGTCGACGGTGAGCACCACGACCGCCGACGCGCCGATGCCCAACGCCACCCACTGCGCCGGTCGTAGCCGCTCCCGCAGCACCGTCACACCGAGCAGCACCACGACCAGCGGGTTGATGAAGTAACCCAGCGCGGTCTCCACCACCCGGCCGGAGTTGACCCCGTAGATGTAGGTGCCCCAGTTGACGGCGATCAGCGCCGCGGCGGCGACCATCCCGGCCATCGCCCAGGGGCGGCGCAGCAGCGCCCGCAGGAAGCCGACATTGCGCAGCGCGCCCAGCAGCAGCGCCACGAACACCACCGACCAGACGACCCGGTGGGCCAGGATCTCCAGCGCGCCGGCCGGCCGCAGCAGCTTGAGGTAGAGCGGGAAGAAACCCCAGAGCAGGTACGCGCCGAGGCCGTAGAGATATCCCAGGCGGAGAGGCGTCACGCCTCCACCGTAAGGGGCGTTCCGCTGTTTTGTTCCTTTCCGGTGATCGGGGTCACCGGCGGACGGCGGTCGAGAATCATCCACCGCTCCGGGGCGTCCAAGGGCGTGAAGCCCTCCCGCGCGTACACCTGGTGGGCGTCGTTCGTGATCAGCAGGATCCGGAGCACGCCCAGCTCGGCCAGGTGGTCCCGGGCTGCGCCGACCATCCACCCACCCAGCCCGCGACCCCGGGCGACCCGGTCGACGTACACGTCGCAGAGCCAGGCGAAGGTGGCGCCGTCGGTGACCACCCGGGCCACCGCCACCTGACGGCCGTCCTCGGGCCGGTAGACGCCGAACGGCAGCGAGCCGGCGAACGCCCGGTCGGTGACGGCGCGGTCGCGCCCGAGTGCCCAGTACGCGTCGGTCGACAACCAGTGGTGCACCAACTCCAGATCGAGCCGGGCAGGATCGGTGCTGAGCAGGTGGCCGTCGGCGCTGGTCAGTGAGAACACCACGTGACGCTAACCGCCGGGATGGGCGCCCACGGTGGCCAATTCCCAGTAGGTGGTCAGCGGCCCGCCCCGACGGAGAGCCGGGGCGGGCCGATCTGGTCGGCGGTCAGTCCCGGTCGAGGACGGCGCCCAGGATCCAGGTCACGATGCTCACGAAGAGGGCGCCGAGTACGGCGGCCGGCCAGAAACCGTCCACCGTGAACGGCAGCCCGGCCTGGTCGGCGATCCAACTGGTGAGAAGGAACAGCAGCCCGTTAACCACGAGCGCGATGAGACCCAGGGTCAGCAGGTAGAAGCCGCAGCCGACCGTCTTGATGATCGGCTGGAGAACCGCGTTGACCACGCCGAAGATCACCGCCACCAGGAGCAGCGTGGTCACCGTCTCGACTGCCGAGTTCGAGTCCAGAGAGATGCCCGGAATGAGGAGTGTGGCCAGCCAGAAAGCCAGCGCTGTGCTGGCCAGCCGAATCAGCAGACCCTTCAGAAAACCCATGGCGGGGATCGTGCCACGGACCACGCACCCGCGTAACCCGGCAGTTGACCATCCTGCGGGGATCAACCCCGCGCCGGTCGTCCGATCAGTTGTGACTCGATCGGAGTGGGGGAGAGCAGCGCCCAGCGCAGCGCCCTGCGGTTGACCACGGCCACCATGTCGTCCCGGATCCGGGTCAACCACTCGGCCGACCCACCGAGCCCGAGCGCGGTGCCGGCCAACGCGGCCTCGGCGGCGTTCAACGGTTGCAGCAACGCCAGGTCGGCGCGGCTCAACGTGTCCACGTCCGCCGGCGTCAGCTCGTCGCGTACCACCAGGGTGGCCCGCCACGGCGGGCCCGGCTCGGCGTCGGCCGGCACCGGCCCCGCGTCGACGACCAGCAGCAACGGGCGCAGCGCACTGCCCACCCCGTCGGCCACCGGGCGGCCGGGCGGGATCAACGGGATCGTCCCGCCCGGCGCGCCCACACCCCGGACGAACGGTTCCCAGGCGCGCGGCCGGGACGTCTGCACCACCACCAGCGCACCGAGGGCCAGGGCGCGCAGGGCCACCAACTGGGCCGCGCGCACGCCGCCGACCAGCAACACCCTTGTGCTCTCCGGCCGGAACAGTCGTACGGTGACAGCCCCGCCGTGCCGGTTCCTGCCGACCATCATCCCCGCGTCGCCCACCGTGAGCTCCCAGTCGTCCAACGCGGGGCGGGCAGGCGCTTCGTCGATGGTCAGCGCCAACGGCAGTGTCGCGCCGAGCCCGCTCAGGTGCGCGCCGTCGAGCCGCCGCAGCTCCCCTCCCAGGTCGGCCACCAGGCGCGTCAACGCCTCGGCGGCGACGGCCAGCTCGGTCGCCGTGCCGGCGGCCAGGCGTACGGTCAGCACGGTCGGCATCCCGGGGGCGGAGGCGGCCGGGGTCGGGCCGGTGGAGATCGACACGGTCGTCGCGGTCACCGGTAGCGCGAGCAGCCGGGGCACCAGTCGCCGTCCACCGGTGCCGTCGGGCCAGCGGACCAGCCGGAAGGTGGCCTGGTGCAGAGTGCCGGACCGAAGCGCGAACCAGGCCTCCCGGACCGGCTGCCCGTCGTGATGGGCCAACTCGCCGAGCACACGCAGGGCCGCGGGCACGCCCAGCGGCCGAGCGGTCAACGGCCCGAGCCGGCGGACGATCCGGCGCACCGTGCCGGCGAGCACCCGGCGCAGATCCTCTCCGGTCCAGCCGTCCACCCGCAGCACCCGCACCGCCACCACCGCCCGCTCCCGACCGGCGAGCCGCCCGTCGGTGAGCTGCCGGTACGACGTGCCGACCGTCCCGGCCGCCGAGGGCACCGGCGCCGGCGCCCCGCTGAGCAGCAGTTGGACCCGTAGCGGGGGAACATCCGTCCCGGCCGGCGGCAGCAACGCGGACGGCGCGGGGATGGCCCGGGAGGCGTCGCCGAGCAGGTCGCCGGGGTCGCCGAGCTCCAGCAGCACCACCATGCCCGCGGTGTCCTCCAGCACCGCGGCAGGTCCACCGGTCAGCTCGGTGGACTGGACGACAGTGCCCGGAGCGACCAGTTCGAGCAGGTCGGCCGCGTCGGCCGGCCCGGTCAACTCCCGGCGACGGGTCAGGTGCTCGGCGGCCGTGCCCAACCACTCGAAGAGCCACCGGCCCCGGATCCGGACCACGGCCACCGCCACCAGCAGTACGGCGACGAGCGTCGCCGCGACGGTGAGCGGTGCCGGCCGACCGAGGGTGATGAGGACGAGCGCCGCCGCGACCTGCACGGTGACCAGTTGACCGGCCCGGACGCCGGCATCGGTGCCCCGCGCGAACGGTGACCGGCGAGGTGGTGCCTGCTGATCGGCCAGCCCCGGCCCGCGGTCGGTGGGCGGGCCGACCGTCGGTGACCCGGTCGCCGGCCCAAACCGGGCTGGTGTCGCCCGGTGCGGTCCTCCAGTGGTGATCGCCGGCACCGCGCCTCCTCGACCTGTGGGGACCGTGTCGGGCCGGCGGCCGACCGGCCGTCACACGCCGCGACGTGGTTGCAGCACATCGTAAGTGACCGATGGCTGCCGTGGTTGTCCACAGGGGAGCCGCAGGGGGTAGCAGAACTGCTACGAGGTCGCTACCGTCAGCCACGAAAGTTCGTCGCTGACCCGTGTCTCAGTGCTCGACGGCCGGGCCGAGCGGCCGACGCGCCCCCAGGGTGGGCGCGTCGAGAGCCAGGTGCGAGCAGAGAGACGAGGTGACGTCCGGGTGTCCCAGACGCAGGCAGAAGCCGCGGTGATGCAGCAGACAGCCGCGAAGTTCGAGCAGGTGGACCAGTCCTTGCAATCCATGCTGACCGGCCTGCTGGCCGAGCTGGAGGTGTTGCAGCAGGCCTGGCGTGGCGCCGGTGGGCGATCGTTCGAGCAGGTCAAGCAGCAGTGGTCGCAGGATCAGGCGGCACTGCACCGGGCGCTGCGGGAGACCGCCGGCGCGATCCGCACCGCCGGCCGGCAGTACGACGTCTCCGACGACGAGGCCGCCAGCCGGGTAGCCGGCACCAATCGCGGCGGCATCCAACTGCCGCTCTGAACCCGCCCGGGGAGGAAATCCGATGGACCACGGTGTGCTGGTCGTCAACTTCGCCGCGCTCCAGCAAGCTGGCGCGGACATCCAGAAGGCGTTGAACAGGCTCGACTCGCAACTCGGTCAACTCGAACGCGACGCCGCTCCGCTGGTGGCGAGCTGGACGGGCGAGGCCCGCCAGGCCTACGAGCAGCGGCAGGCGCGGTGGAGGTCCGCCTCGCAGGATCTCCAGGCGATGCTGCGGGACATCAAGGTGGCGGTGGGCGACTCCGCCTCCGACTATCTGGACACCGAGAAGAAGAACACCGGGTTGTTCCAGTGAGCGCGGTGAGCCGGGAGCGCTGACCATGTCCAGGTCGGCGCCCCGGCCGCTGCGCCGCAGCGGTCGGGGCGGTGTGCGGAGCGCTCGGTCTGCGAGGTCAGGCCTCGCCGGCTGGACGCCAGCGTCGGCGGGCCCCACGGGGCAGCACCAGGGCGAGCAGCACCACGGTGACGGCCGTCAGGCCGACCACCACGCCGACCAGCAGGGCCCGGTCCCGTGCCGACGCGCGCCGGGCCTGGCGGGCGAGCGTCGCCGGGTCGGCTCGGTCGTCGGCGAGAGCGGTGACCTGCCAGGGGCCGGCCGCACGGCTGCCGCCGGTCTCGGTGACCGCCCGGTAAGGGTTCAGCACGCCGGCTCCGTACCCGCCACCCCGGCCGACTCCCGGAGCCGGGTCGGCGGTGGCGATGATCCGTTCGGCCACCTGGGCAGCGGTCAGCTCCGGCCGATACTCGCGCAGCAACGCGGCGGTGGCGGCCACGAAGGGCGCCGCGTAACTGGTGCCCTCGACCTGATGGTGGCCGGCTCCGGGTGCGGCGGTCAGCACCTCGCTGCCGGGTGCCACCAGGTCGACGTACGGGCCGCTCTGGGAGAAGGCGGCCCGCACCCCGTCCGCCCCGATCGCCCCCACGCCGATCACCCCGTCGTAACCGGCGGGGAAGGGCTGCGGGTCGCCACTGTCGTGCAGGTTGCCGGCGGCGGCCACCAGCACCACGTCCCGGTCGACCGCGTACCGCACCGCCGAACGCACCTCCGGGTCGTCCGCGTACAACACGACGGACAGGTTGACCACGTCGGCGTCGTGGTCGACGGCCCAGCGGATCGCCCGGGCGAACTCGTCGGCGGTGACCGTACGACCCGACTCCCGACCCTGCACCACCTGCTGTTCACTCACCCGCACCGGCAGGATCCGGGCATCCGGTGCGAGGCCGTGGAAGGCGACCCCGGGGCGGGGCGCCGCCGCGATGATGCTCGCCACGCCGGTGCCGTGCCCGGCGCAGTCCCGGCTGCCGTCGCCGCCGAGGTCGAGCAGGTCGGTGCCGGTCAGCACCCGCTCGGCCAGCTGGGGGTGCGCCCGATCCACCCCGGAGTCGACCACCGCGACGGTCACCCCTGCGCCGGTGGCCAGGGGGGCGAGCCGGGTCGGGTCGTACCGTCGCTGCGGCCATGGTGCGGCCGTGACCGGCCGAGCCGGGGTGGCCGAGGTCGCGCAGGCCGGCACCACGCGCAGCCCGGCGGTGGCGGCGACGGTCGGGAGGGCCGGTACGGTCAGGAGGCCGGCTGTCAGACCTGCGACGACCGGGCGCGTGATCGGTCGAGACATCGACGGCCTCCGTATCGTGTCGGGTCCGGAACGGGATGTTATCGCCTCACCCACGCCCCGGCAGGCCGCCGACGGTCAGCCATTGTGATCTTGGTACCACCTTGTAGGTTGTACGCGATACCTGTGGCCTGTTCTCGGAAGGGGAGGTGGCCGTGACCGAATGGGAGCCGGCCACGGAGGCCGAGGTGGCGATGCGCGACGCGCTGCACGCCAATGACCAGGAGCTCTACTTCCGGCTTCTGTCCCGCACCGACCTGCTGTTGCCGGTCTCCGCCCCGACACAGCCCGGCCAGCCACCCGCCGGCTGGGGCACCTGGACCACCGGTGGTCGGACGCACGTCCTGGCCTTCACCTCCGCTGCCGCACTGCGGGCGTGCCTCGGTGAGCATCCGGGCAGCAACCGACGCGTCCCCTTCGCGGACCTCGCGGTCGGCTGGCCCAATCAGGAGTGGTGGCTCGCCGTCAACCCCGGCCTTCCGGTCGAGGGTTACCTGCCGGCCTGGTTCGTCGCCCAACTCTCGCGGGGGGACGTCCGTCTCCCCGGCCGTGCCATGGGTGCCCGCGCCCGCCTGGAACGGGCGGAGACCCTCGCCCGCACCCGGAGCGGGTCTCCCGGTCGGGACGCGACGCCGGCCGCTGGTCGACAGTCGGCGGCCCGTGCGTCGTCGCCCGGCTCGGACGCGACGGTGCTCGCTCCGACTCCTCCGCCGCCGGTTCCGCCTGCTCCCGTTCCCCCTGCCGCTGTTCCGCCTCCCCCCGTTCCGCCTGCCCCGGTCCCTCCTCGCGGGCCCGCGAGGGATGCGCAGCCGCGGGTGGGTGCCCCCTCGGTGCCGGGCCCGGCGTCCCGCACGCCCACCCCGGCCGAGCCGTCGCGCCGACCCGGTGCGGAGGACCTGCCCGCCGGTCAGCGACCACCGACCGAGCCGCCCCGACCGAGCGCCCTGCCCCGTACCGGTCGACCGTCCCGGTTCGCACCGCTGACGCCTGCCGACCACCCCGGTGCCGACCAGTCGAGGTCCGGCGCGGGCTGGCCCGCGGCGGCCCGGCCGGGCGACGACGGTCCGCTCGGCGGCAACGGTGGGCCGCAGGCTCCCCGTCGCTCCTTCTTCGAACCCAGCACCGCCCGGGATCGCGGCCCCGACCCGAGCACGAGCGGAGGCCGTCCAGGTGACCGGGCCGCCCCGCCGACGCGCTTCGGGCGTGGCAGTCAACCCTTCCCCCGTCGCCGTCCGGCCGATGCTCCGGCCGACGAGACCGCCACCCGGGCCTTCCCGATGGGCGACCCGGACGCCACCCGGCCGTTCCGGCAGCCGGTGTCAGACCTCGGCGCACCCCGAGGGGTACGCGCACCGGCACCCGCCGAGGAGGTCACCCAGCCGCTGCCTCCACGCCGGCCCGACCTACTGGCGGAGGAGCCCACCCGCGCCTTCCGGATGACCGGCGAGCCGCCGCTGACCCGAGGGTCGGAGCGGCCCAGCCCTCCGGCGGAGGAGACCCAGGCGATCCCGCGCGACCGGCCGAGCCCGTACCCGCCGGTGGAGGAGCTGTCGACGTCGGCTGCGGAGCCGGTGTCCGGCCCGCCCGCGCCGCGCCGCGGCTTCACGCCCATCGTCATCGAGGGCACCATCATCGAGTCCCGCGATCTCACCGCCGCGGTCGAGACCAGCGACCCTGCCGATGCCGCACCGCCGCCGTTCGGGTCGACGTCCTCCGGGCCGAGCATGTTCGCCCCGTCGTCGTTCAGCCCGGCCCCGCCGTCGTTCACCCCGGCCCAGCGGGTGCCGAGCCCGTCCGTCGCGGGACCCACCGTTGCGACGGAGACCACAGCCGCCCGCGTCGACAGCCCGGTCGGTGGCGCTCCGTCCGACCTCGGCAGCCCGTCGGACGGCGTGCCGAGCACCGATCTGCCCGTCGGTGGCGAGAGCCACACCGCGGACGGCGACGGGCAGCGCCCGCCGGCCGACGACCCGGCGGCGGTCGACTTCGAGCCGGCCAACACGGTCGAGGAGGACCTTCTCGGCGCCGCCGGCTCGGGCAGCACCGACACCTTCCTGTCCACACTGCTGCTGGCCCGGGTCCTGCTGCCGGCGGCACCGGAGTCGCTGCGCGGAAGCCGCCCCGGGGATGCGGGCTTCGTCTGGCGTACGGCGCAACTCGACGGCGAGACGTACGTGGTGGTCTACACGTCCCCCGAGCGCCTCGCCGACCACTTCGAGGGTGACGTCGACACGGTCCGGGTGAAGTTCGCCCAACTGATCCGACGTTGGCCGGACGAGGACTGGTCGTTCGCCGTCAACCCGGGCACACCTGTCGGTGCCAAGTTGCCCGGGGAGCAGATCGTCGCGTTGGCCAACTGGGCCGCCGAGGTGGGGCTCGGTGACGACCTGGAGGTCGACCCGGAGGAAGCCCCGGTCGCGGCGGAGCCCACCGCCCGCCCCCGGTACGCTCCGGCCGCGGTCGACCCGACCCGACCGACTGTCATGCAGAAGGCGATCGCCCCCTCCCAGCTCGCCTACTACCTCGACCGGGGGTACGACCGGGTCTCCGGCTTCGTGCACCGGGCCGGTGAGTTGGCGCACCTGACCACGCCGGCGCAGGTGCACGACGCGCTCGGCCTCAGCTACCCCGGCTCGCCGTTCTCCCGCGACGCCGAGGAGATCTACGTGCTGCGCTGGCCGGCGCACCGGCCGAGCCTCTACCGCATCCCGTACGGCGGTCAGAACGAGCCGGCGATGCGAGCCATGGAGGGCTGGGTCATCGAGCGTCCCCCGTTCCGCGGCAACGGCTTCGCCCCGGGTGAGAGCAGCGACGTGGTGGCGGAGTTCAAGGTGGACAGCGCACGCCTCCCGCACGGCGCGCAGCTGTGGCGGATCGGCGTGGACGGCACCGAGCGGGTGGTGGCGGAACTCGACACCGACACGGTGGTCTGGCGACGGGTCGGTGAGGCGTGAAGCGCGACGGCTACGTGGCCCGTTGGCAGGGCCGGGAATACCAGGCCAGCCCGGACGGCGACAACATTCGCCTCTACCAGCCGGAGCCGGGCGAGGGCTTCGAGGAGGTCCGCGCGGGCCGGTACGTCCGGGTGCTGCCGGCGAGCGAGATCGAGGACCTGGCGTACGTGCGGACCACCTGCACCTGGCAGGGGCAGCCGTTCATCGTGCTCGGCGAACACGACGCCTGGCTGCGGGTGGAATACACGGGTGGCCGCTGGCCGGTGGCGGAGGCGATGCGGCTGGAGGTCTTCGACTTCGGCGTCTACCAGGGGTGGGCGCCGGCCGCCGAGGTCACCGACCTGCGGGAGCAACGGGTCTGAGCGGTCAGCTCTTGGCCCAGCGCAGGATCTCGCCGAGCACCAGATCGGGCGTCTCCAGGTGCGGGAAGTGCCCCACCCCGTCGAGCAGTCGCCACTCGTAGGGCGCGACGACGTAGCGGCCGGAGCCCAGGGCGGTCCGCGGCAGCGAGGCGGCATCCAGCGCCCCGTGCAGTTGCAGGGTCGGGGTGGACAGCGGCTTCTGCATCAGGCGGACGAACCGGTAGCCGTGCAGCCGCAACAGCGAACGGAACGCCCACCGGTAGCCCTCCAGGGCGCAGAACGCGGCCTGCGGGATGCGCATCGCCTCCCGGCACCGCTCGCTGTACGCCGCGAACTCCGGGCCCGCCACCCAGCGCGGCCCGCCCCAGCGGCGCAGGATCTCGTCGACGCCCGCCGCGCCGTCCCGGGTCAGCACGTGTTCGTAGCGGGGTAGCTGGAATTTCAACGCCGGTGTGGAGGCGGCGAACTGCCCGCGCGGGTCGGCGAAGATGGCGGCGCGCAGTCGCAGCGGGTGCGGCGCACCCAGCACCACGAGTCGACGGACCAGCGACGGGTGGAACGAGGCCACCGTCCACGCCACCATGCCGCCGAGGCCACTGCCGACGATCGTCGCCGACCGCTCACCGAGCGCACGGATCAGCCCGGCGATGTCGGCGGCCAGGGTGTAGCCGTCGTACCCCCGGGGTGGTTTGTCGCTGGCGCCGTAACCGCGCAGGTCGACGGCGACCGCCCGGAACCCGGCGTCGGCGACGGCCGGCAGCATCTGGTGCCACGCCCACCAGTACTCCGGGAAGCCGTGCAGGAACAGCACCATCGGCCCGGTGCCGGCCTCGACCACGTGGAACCGGCTGCCGTTGGCGCCGACGAAGCGGTGCGTCCACGGCCCTTCGGTGAGGACACAGGACTCGTCGACGGCCCCGCCGCGCTGGTCGGTCATGGCAGACAGCCTAGGGCCCGGCTGCCGCCGACGACCCTGGTGGTCGCGTTGAACAGGGGAAAGCCCCGGGTTTGACCCGGAGCGGTGCCAGGGTCCGGCCGGACAACGGGCGACGCCCGGGCAGGTGGCCTGCCCGGGCGTCGCTTGGTGCTGGTGGACCAGTGGTCAGCTGATCCGGATCTTCATCGAGGTGCCGTCCTGCTCCAGAACCTTGATCTTGACACCGGTGGCGGGGAGCTTGACGCCGTGGTTCGGCAGCTCCTCGTAGAAGTACTTCTTGGTGTCGTCGAACAGCGGCTCGGCATCCTGGCCACGGATGTACTGCGGCTGGCTGTTGAGGTGCAGGGTGAACGAGTCGGCCTTGTTCAGGCTGAACGGCGCGTCGTACATCTGGATGCGGGCGCGCCACGGGGCACCGGTCAGGTTGTAGATCGGGCGCGGGTGCGCGTCGATGTACAGGTTGCGACCCTCACCCGGGTGACCACCCGGGTTGGTCGGCGAGGCCGGGGCGGTGTTGTTGTCCTCCCAGCGGGTGTTCCAGTACGAGATGAGCAGGCCCTCCTGGTACGCGTAGTGGTCCACCCAGTCCGGGCGGGTGTTCGCGTAGCCGAAGAAGTACGGGCCGGTCTTCAGGTACTTGTCGTAGGACACGTAGGACCGGTTGCCGGCGATGTAGAAGTTGTCGAACTCGTCGGTGTAGGTGGCACCGACGGCCTCCCACTCGCTGAGCGCCCAACCCGCGTCGGTCTCGGCACCGTCGCTGAACACGGTCTGACCGTCGGCGGTCACGGTGATCGCGTCACCGAAGAAGCCGCCCTCGGACACGCCGCCGTCGGTGACGTAGTGCAGGCGGACCTGCGCCACCTTGCCGGCGAGCGAGGTCAGCGGGATGTTGATGTCGGCCCACGCGCCGTTGCTGGTGCCGTCGAGGGCCGGGCGGCCCGCGCCGTCCACGCCGATCGGCTGGCCGTTGACGGTGCCGTCCAGGTCGGTCCAGGTCTGACCGCCGTCCGTCGACGCCTCGAAGTAGAGGTAGTCGTAGCCCGCCTCGATGCTGTACTTGCCCTTCAGCGACATCGCCGCCGAGGACTTGCCGGTCAGGTCGAACGTCCTCGTCATGGTGCCGTCGAGGTTGTCCCTGTTGCCAGAGAAGTACTGCTTCGAGCCCTCGAACGGAGCGCCGTAGTTGAAGGTGTACTCCCGTGGTGGCAGCACGACGATGACGGCCTGTGCCTTCTTGGAGTTGTATTCCTGCGGGCCGAGCTCCATGGTGCGCTTCTGCCCCGCCACGACCACCTCGTAGTCGAGCCAGCCGAGCTGGAACTTGTTCCAGGCGCCGAGGTCGCCGCCCCGGTCGCCGATACCGGCGTCGTTCTTGGCACCGAGCCGGCTCTGGGCCATCAGGGTCCAGTGCTCGTTGCTGTTGTCGGCGGGACCGTAGTCGTCCGGCAGGCCGAGGTCGTGGCCGTACTCGTGGTAGAAGACGCTGCGACCGCCGTTTTCCGGCTGGATCGTGTAGTCGCGGATCCAGACGCCGGTGTTGCCGATCTGGGTGCCGCCGATCGGGAAGTTCGGCGGGCCCACGGGCGAGCTGTTGAACGCCGACCAACGGTGGCTCCAGATCGCGTCCTCACCCTGCTGCGGGTCGCCATCGGCCTGGTCGCCGCCGGAGTGGACGATCTGGAAGTGGTCGATGTAGCCGTCCGACTCGTTGAAGTCGCCGTCGCCGTCGTAGTCGAAGCGGTCCCACTGGTCGAAGGACTTCATCTCCGCGGCGATCTCCGCGTCCGTCCGACCCTTGGCCTTCTGGTCGGCGACCCACTGGTTGGCGGCGTCGCGGATCAGGTACCAGGTGTTCGAGCAGACGTTGTCGCCGCAGACGGCGGGGTCGCCGGTCGGGTCGTCGTCGGCCTTCGGGTCGTCGGAGCGACCGTAGCGGGCCTCGTTGTACCGGACCTTGACCCAGTCGGTCACCTCACCCTCGACGGTGTAACGACCCGAGGACTGCGCCTCGTAGTACTGCTTGAGCGACTCGTCGCCCGGGTTGGTGCCGAAGTAGAGCTGGCGGAAGTGCTCCGGGCTGAAGTCCGGCTGCCAGATGGTGGAGTTGTCCACAGCCCGGTTGGGCTCGGGGATCTTGTTGTGCAGCGGGCCGTCGAACGTCGCCGGTCCGGCGATGTCCGGGTTCATGTCCTTGTCCGGGTAGGACGGGTGCCGTTCGTCACCGAACTCGGCCAGAATCACGAAGATCTTGTCGGTCCGCTCACGCTTGAGCTCGACGTACTGGTCCCTGGTCTCCTGGCCGCCGCCGGCGGTGCGGGCGCGGGCGTTGCTGCCCGCCTTGCCGACCTCGCCGACCTTGACGACAGTGCTTCCGTTGCGCTCGATCGGCTTGCTGCGACCGGTCAGCACGTCGGCGAGACCCTGCTGACGCAGCGCGCGGCGCTTGTCCTCAAGCTTGTCGGGGAGCTCATCCTTCAGCGCCTGTGGTTCGGCAGCGGCCGGTGCTGCTGCCGGCAGTTTGGGCTGCGGGGCCGCCGAGGCGGACGGGCCGATCGCCAGGCCTGTCGCCGTCAGTGAAAGCCCGAGCAGACCCACTGCGACTTTGCGCACGTGGTACCTCCGGTGTGAGGGAACCGGCCCAACGGGGGTACGGGCCGGTGGGAGATCGATCCCACTAGTGGGACCATTGGTGAACATAGACACTGCCGGGACGGGTGGGAAGACGAACGCGTCGATTTGTTGCAAGATTTTGTTGGGAATGCTTTTCACCGTCACACACCAGGGCTTCATCAGCCACGCTGACCAGCGACGATGGGCCCGGCCTGCTTCACAGCGACCCATTTCGATCAATGTGATCGATGTACGACAGTGGGGCCGGTGACGTCTCCGTCACCGGCCCCACCGTCAGTTGTCGAACCGGAAAACCGTTACTTCTTCGCCGGGGTGACGAAGATCTGAGCCGACGAGTTGTCGCTCGCCGCCTTCTTGATCGTCAGCGAGACGCCGTAGTTCACGCCCTGGTCGCCCGGGTTGCCGGTGCCCAGCACGATCGCCCCGCCGCCCAGGGTGACGCCGTAGAACTCCGGCGCCGGGCTACCGTCCGGGTTGGTGACCCGGGTGGTGTACGGCGCGTTGTCCCGCGACGGCAGCACCACCGACGCGTCGTTGTCCCGGGCGTACGCGGCACCGTCGCGCATCTCGATGCCCGGGTACCAGCCCTTGGCGTCGGTGAACGACTTGACCGGCGGCAACCCCTTGAACTTCGTGCAGTACGCGCTGTACGGCTCGTCCGCCGCCTCCAGGCACTCCGTGAAGGGGTACGTCCGGTTCAGCGAGAACGCCGCGTTCGACGACTGCGGACGGCTCGGCAGGTTGTCCGTCACCGACGGGTCCTTCACGGCCGCCTCGCCGGTGCGGCGCAGCGGGTCGAAGTGCGAGTCGACGATGAGCAACCCGCCCTTCGCGCCGTAGCTGGGCAGGGCGGTCATCTGCCCGGTGACGTGGTTGACGTCGCCGAGCGCGGTGTCCCGGTACCAGACCAGCATGCCCGGGGCGTTGTAGGAGATCCGGTCGACCTTCCACGCCTCGTGCGAGTAGATGGTGTCGTAGGCGTACTGGAGGCCCTTGTCGAAACCGTCGAAGTTGCGCCACTCCGCCAGGTAGTACTGGGCGTGCACCTCGGTGCCGGTGGAGACCTTCCAGCCCCCGCCGGTGGTGTCGACGAAGGTGCCGCCGGTGGCCGTCCAGCCGTTGTCGCCGCCCTCGACGTCGTCACTCCAGGTGGTCGCGCCGCCGCCGGTGACCGAGAAGTCGTCGACGAACCAGTTGCGCTCCTCGAACGCCTCGTCGGTGGCCAGCCGCAGCCGCACCTGGACGGTCGTCCCGGCGTACGCCGACAGGTCGACGTAGTCGTGCCGCCAGCCGTCGGTGCTGCCGGTCAGGCCGTACTTCTTGCCACCGAAGTCGTTCATCCGACCGTTCGGGTCGGCGTAGCCGTCCGGGGTGGTGACCACGGCGCCGGACTCGTCGTACACCTTCTGCTCGGTCCAGGTCGTACCGCCGTCGGTGGAGAGCTCGACGAAGCCGTAGTCCCAGTCCTCCTCGATGATGTAGTTGTTCCACATCCAGAACTTCGAGTCGGCTGCCGCCGGCACGTCGACCGAGCGGCTCAGCTTGACGTCCGCCCACTCCTGGTCGTTGTTGCTGTGCCACATCTTCGTGCCGCTGTGCGGGGTGGCCAGCGTCGTCACCTTGTCCGGCAGGTCGACCTTGATGCCGTCCTCGGAGTCGATCGGGGTACGCGACGTCTGGCCCAGCTTGACCTCGCGGGGGTTCGATCCGGGACGGATGGTCAGCGGGTCGGCCCAACCGAGCACCCACTTGTCCCAGATGCCCATGTGCGTCGGCAGCGCCTGGAAGATCTCGCCCGAGTGCGAACCGGAGGCCATCAGGTCCCAGAAGTCCACATCGGAGTCGGCGTTACCGGACGTGTCGTAGAGGTCCGGCAGGCCCAGGTCGTGACCGAACTCGTGGGCGAAGACACCGACACCGGCGTCCTCCGGCTGCACGATGTAGTTCGACGCCTTGATGTTGGTGCCCGGGATGGTGTAACCGCCGGCAACCGTGGAGGAGTGCGCCCAGACGGCGTACACGCCCTGGTCGCCGCCGCCACGCGACTTGCCCTGACCGGCGTGCACCAGCACCAGGTGGTCGATCACGCCGTCCGGCTCGAAGAGGTTGCCGTCACCGTCGCGGTCGGCCTGGTCCTCGATGTCGTAGTCGGCCCACGGGAAGTCCGGGTCCTTCGCGACGAGCGCGTCGATCGCGTCGGTCGCCAGGCGGCCCGCGCCGGCCGGGTTGTCCGGGTGGCCGTTCATCGACTGCTCACGGCCGGGAACCCAGGCGCCGGTCTCGTCCTGGAAGCAGCGGTTGGCGGCGTACCAGCCCTCCGAGTGCGGCACGGTGATCCACGGGCTGGCCTGCCCGTCCACCGTGTACGCGTTCTTGGACATCTCCAGGTACATGTTGTGCATCGTGCGACCGGACAGGTCGATGCCCTTCTTGCCGTCCGGGCCCTTGAGGTCGGTGCGGACCCGCTCGGTGATGCCCTTCTTGCTGTACAGCATCTTGTTGTAGTGCTGCGGCGAGAAGTCCGGCACCCACATCGAGTTGTTGTCCTCGTGCGGCAGTCGCGCCGGGTCCGGGATCTTGTTGTGCTTCGGGCCGTTCTGGACGGTGCCGGGGACGCAGGTCCGGTCCTCGAACACCGTCTTCGGCACCATCACGTCGGTGAAGTCGTCGTTGGCCTTGTCGTTGAACTCGACAAGCAGCGTCAGCAGCTTCGCCGTCTGCGTGGTCGGCGCCTTCTTGAACTTGCGGGGGTTCTGGCCCGTCTTGAGTGACTGGGCCTCGGCCTTGGCCAACTGCCGGGCCGCCACCGGGTTGCCCCGGGCGTGCTTCCGGTCGAACGCGCGCGCCGACTCGGCGGCAGGGGTGTAGACGCCGCCCTTGCCCTTGACCTCACGACCGTTGGTGTCCGGCTGCACCTCGGGCTCGGCGTAGTTGATGTAGTGCTCGTCGGCCCCGATCACCGCCCTGGGGGTGGGGGACGACGACTGGGCGGCCGCGCTGCCGGTCACGGTCAGTGACGTGGCCGCGAGGGCGATGACGGGCAACGCGACGAGTAGTCGTCGGCGTGACCCCGGACGGGAGTTTCTGTTCATGCCACTCCGTTTCTCGGGCAGAGGACGTCGGTGGGGCCCGTGCGCCGGGGCGCGTCGAGACCGGCCGACGAGCGTGAAACTAAATGACGAACAAGCCGTGCGACAGGATCGTGATCGATGCGTTACCCGTTCGGCGGGAGCGCTGCCCGTCGTACCTCCACAAAAGACAACGGTGGGTGACGGTCCGTCCGGACCGCCACCCACCGCAGGGGTACGCCTGGTCGTCAGTCCTCGTCGGACTTCGCGCCACTCATCCCAGAGGAGATCAACTCCATCACCGAGGAGTCCTGCAACGTCGTCACGTCGCCCAACGACCGGTTCTCCGCCACGTCCCGCAGCAACCGGCGCATGATCTTGCCGGAGCGGGTCTTCGGCAGCTCCGGCACCAGCATGATCTGGCGCGGCTTGGCGATCGGCCCGAGCGTCTTCGACACGTGGTTGCGCAGGTCGGCGATGAGCTGCTCACCCGCGTCGCCACTGATGTCCGTGCTGCCGCGCGGAATGGCGAACGCGACGATCGCCTGACCGGTCGTCGGGTCGGTCGCGCCGACGACCGCCGCCTCGGCCACCGACGGGTGCGACACCAACGCCGACTCCACCTCGGTCGTCGAGATGTTGTGCCCCGACACCAGCATCACGTCGTCCACCCGACCGAGCAGCCAGATGTGCCCGTCGTCGTCCTTCTTCGCCCCGTCACCGGCGAAGTACATGCCCTGGAACCGCGACCAGTACGTCTCGATGAACCGGTCGTCGTCACCCCAGATGGTGCGCAGCATCGACGGCCACGGCTCACGCAGCACCAGGTAGCCGCCACCACCGTTCGGCACCGACTGGCCCTGGTCGTCCACCACGTCGGCCACGATGCCCGGCAACGGGGTCATCGCCGAACCCGGCTTCGCCGCGGTGACCCCCGGCAACGGGGAGATCATGATGGCGCCTGTCTCGGTCTGCCACCAGGTGTCCACGACCGGCAACTCACCCCGGCCGACGTGCTGCCTGTACCAGATCCACGCCTCCGGGTTGATCGGCTCACCGACGCTGCCCAGCAGGCGCAGCGACGACAGGTCGAAGCCGGCCGGGATGTCCTCGCCCCACTTCATCATCGTCCGGATCAGGGTGGGAGCGGTGTACAGGATGCTCACCTTGTACCTGTCGACGATCTCCCAGAACCGCCCCTTGTGCGGGGTGTCCGGGGTGCCCTCGTACATCACCTGGGTCGCGCCGTTGGAGAGCGGGCCGTACACGATGTACGAGTGCCCGGTGACCCAGCCGATGTCCGCGGTGCACCAGTAGACGTCGGTCTCCGGCTTCAGGTCGAAGACCGCGTGCGTCGTGTACGACGCCTGCGTGAGGTAGCCGCCGGTGGTGTGCAGGATGCCCTTCGGGCGGGCCGTGGTGCCGCTGGTGTAGAGGATGAACAGCGGGTGCTCGGAGTCGAACGGCTGCGCGGTGTGCTCGGCCGACGCGGTCTCCACCGTCTCGTGCCACCAGTGGTCCTTGTCCGACCACGCCACGTCCTCGCCGGTGCGGCGGACGACCAGCACGTGCTCCACCGACGGGCAGCTCGCTACCGCCTCGTCCACAGTCGGCTTCAGCGCCGACGGCTTACCCCGCCGGTAACCACCATCGGCGGTGATGACCACCTTGGCGCTGGCGTCCTGGATCCGGTTGCTCAGCGAGTCGGCCGAGAAGCCGCCGAAGACCACGCTGTGCGCGGCACCGACCCGGGCGCACGCCAGCATGGCCACCGCCGCCTCCGGGATCATCGGCAGGTAGATGGCCACCCGGTCGCCGGCGGTCACCCCCAGGTCGGTGAGCGCGTTCGCCGCCTTGCAGGTCAGCTCGTGCAGGTCGGAGTACGTCAGCGTGCGGGTGTCGCCCGGCTCGCCCTCCCAGTGGATGGCGACCTTGTCCCCGCGCCCCGCCTCGACGTGCCGGTCGAGGCAGTTGTACGCCACGTTGAGCTGGCCGCCCACGAACCACTTCGCGAACGGTGGGTTCGACCAGTCGAGAACCTCGTCCCACGTCTTCGACCACGCCAGGCGATCGGCCTGCTTCGCCCAGAACGCGAGCCGGTCGGCCTCCGCCTCGGCGTACGCGTCGATGGTCACGTTGGCGTGCGCGGCGAGTTCGGCCGGCGGGGGGAACTGGCGCGTCTCGTTCAGCAGATTGGCCAATGCCTCGCTCATGCCGTGACTCCTCGTCGCTCGGGTGACCTGGGTCTCGCTGGCCACGAGGGTAGTCGGCGGGCCCTCGGCCAGCGAGGGCTGCCCGCCTCGTCGCGCCGAGCGGCCCTCGCCACGCGCCCGGCGGTGGGACGCGTACCGGCCGCAGCCCGCCGCGCGCGGTCCCATGCCGTACGTCGTGGGCGTGGCCGGTCCCACGCCGCCCGTCGTGGGCCTGGCCGGTCCCATGCGGCACGTCGTGGGCCTGCGCGGCCCCACGCCGCACGTCGTGGGCCTGGCCGGTCCCACGTCGCACGTCGTGGGCCTGGCCATGATCGACACGAGTTCACCGATATGGGGGTGTCGCGGACGCTCGGACACCGCGTTATCGCCGAACTCGTGTCGATCATGACGTTGCGGCCCGGCCCGGCCCGGCCCGGCCCGGCCCGGCCCGGTGGCCCGGCGGCCCGGCGGGCTGGCGGGCTGGCCTGGCGCGCGCCGGGAGGGGTGGAAGGCCGCGCGACTGGGCCGGTGCGGGTGGTACGGCTCGCGTTGCGGCCGGGTGTGGCTCGCCGGGCCGGGACGGGTCGCTAGCGTGACGGGGTGACCACCGACCCGCTCGCCCCGCTGCTCGCGCTCGCCGACATCACCGCCGCCGTCGAGCAGGCCCGCGCGCGGTTCGACCGGGCGCTCGGACACCGCGCGCTGCGCCGACACGGTGGTCAGGTCGCGGCCGAGGTCAGCCTCCGCTCCGCGGTAGCCAGCGCCGCCCTCGAAGGGGCCGTGCACGAACGGGAGGCGGTCCGCGCCGGCACCGTCACCGACCCGGTGCTGCAGGGGGCGCTGCGGGTCGCCGGAGCGCTACCCGGCCTGAGCGAGCTCTGGCCCAGAGCACCCCGGCAGGCACTCGCGAAGCTGCACGTTCTCGCCGCCCGGGATGTGGTGCCGGAAGCGGAACTGGGCCGCCCGGTGGCGGACCCCGTGGTCGCCACCCGGCTGGACGGGCTGGCCGGGCTGGTCGCCGGCGGCACGAAGGTCTCCCCACTGGTGCTCGCCGCCGTCGTACACGGGGAGTTGTTGAACCTGCGCCCGTTCGCCGGGCCGTCCGGCGTGGTGGCCCGGGGGGCCGCCCGGCTGGTCCTGCTCGCCAGCGGCCTCGACCCGCGTGGCCTGCTCGCCGTCGACGTCGGGCACCGTGAGCGGGAGCCCGAGTACGTCGGCTCGGCGGGGGCGTTCGCCACCGGCACCCCGGACGGGCTGCGTTCCTGGCTACGCCACTACATGGCGGCCGTCGAGGTGGGCGCCGACCAGCTCACCGCCATCGGTGACGAGGTCCTCGCCGCCGCCTGAGCGGCGATTGGTCCCGGCCGCCTGAGCGGCGATTGGGCCCCGCCGCCTGAGCGGCGATTGGTCCCGGCCGCCTGAGCGGCGATCAGTCCCGCCGCGTCGCCCGGCTGACCTTCGCCTGCAGCGCGCGGCGGGCGATCGGCCCGAGATCGTCGACGATCTCCATGAGGAGCGCGAGCTGGTCGAGCGCCGCCATCGCCTGATCGGCGCCCGCCGGGTCCACCCCGTCGTAGAGTTCCAGCCCGATGAACGCGGCGGAGACCGCGCGGGCCAGGCCGGGCACGTCGGCGACCTCGGCGAACGGAGAGCCGGCGAGCAGTCTCCGCAGGACCACCTCGATCTCGTCCACCCACAGCTGGAGCGCACCGGCGGTGGGGGCGGCCAGGCGCTGGTCCGCCTGTGCCCCGGCCAACATCTGGGCCAGGAAGGTGACGTTGCCGAGCTGGCGTTCCTCCTCGTGCAGCGCCCGCCCGACGGCGAGCAGTTCGCGCAGCGACCCGGCCGAGGCCAACCGCTCCGACCATCGCTCGACCCGTTCCGCTGTGCTGGCCCGGCAGGCCGCCGTGAGCAGGTCGTCCACCGTGCCGAAGTGGTAGAAGACCAGGGCCTGGTTCACTCCGGCCGCGGCGCCGATGGTCCGGGCGGAGACACCGGCGATGCCGTGCTCACGGACGGCGGCGATGGCGCCGTCGAGGAGACGCTGCTTGGTGTCGGACATGGCTCTCCTCTCGGGCGCGCCGGATGCGGCGGTGCGATCATCGCATCGGTCACCAGCTGGACCAGCCAGGTGGCCCCGGGCAGTCGTAGCGTCCAACCGACGAACGCCCAACCGAGGTGGACGTGTTCGAGTCCGCGGGCGACGGCGGCCACCCCCCGTTCCGTGTGACCGTCGCCGCCCACGTACTCCGCCCGCCACAGCACGTGCTCGTGCTCCCGGGCCGGCCGGATCCGTAAGCCGACCGGGTGCCGCCGGGCCACCATCCGCCAGAGGGCCGCGCAGGGCCCGCAGTCGTCGTCCAGCCAGAGCACCGCCGACGGCTCGGAGGGGTACGGCCGCCAGCGGGGCCACCAGTCGCGTACCTGCCTGCGGTAGGACCGCCAGGAGTCGCCGTACCGCGTCAGCAGGTCGTGGTGCTCGTGTGGCCCGGCCACCGCCGCGCCGAGCGCCGCTGCCGACACCGCCGCCAGAACCACTGCGACGCTCCGCGTGACCGCCGCGGTGACCAGCAGCAGCACCACGGCGGCGAGCTGCATCGGGTTGGCCAGGTACGCGTACGGGCCGGTGGTGACCAGGCGGCGCGGCAGATCCCACGGGTACGGCGTGCCGCCACCCCGCACGGCGAACTCCGCGACGGCGGCCAGCGCGGGCACGGCCACCAGCAGGGCCAGCTGCGCGACGAGGAGTATCCCGGTGCGGTCCAGCCCGGTCAGCCCGGCCCACGACCCGCCGCCGACCTCGAAGGCCAGGCTGGGGACGAACCAGAGCAGCAGAGCGGCGAAGACTCCCACCTGGAGTGCCGTCCGAGTGCCCAGGTGCCGGCGGTCGGCGCTGAACCGCCCGAGCAGTTGGGCGGGCAGCGCCACCACGAGCAGGCCCACCACCTCCCCGACGAGCCAGTACGGGCCGAGGTTGACCAGCGGGTGCAGCGCCGGCATTGCCACCGCGTCGACCCAGAGCAGCAGACCCAGCGCGATCGGCAGCGGCAGCACCCGGCGCAGCAGCACGGGCAGCGGGCCCCAGAGGGCCGCCCAACCGATCCACAGGTCCACCGGCATCCCCCGGTACGCGCCGTCGACGGGAGCGAAGGCGCACCAGCCGGCCAGGCGGGCGACCTCGTGCAGCGCGGCGATGCCGATCCCGGCGGTCAGGAACGCCAGCAGCCCCGCGGCCCGGACGGACCGGTCCCGCTCCCGAGCGCCGACGGCCAGCACGGCGGCCAGCGGCAGTGCCAGGGTCAGCCGGCGGGCGACAGTCACTCCAACGCCAGCATGTCGAGAAGGTGCCCGACCCCGGCACCGAGCAGCACCTGCTGCAGCGGACCGAAGTACCAGGACGGGTCCAGGCCCCGCGTGTAGTCGACCCGGACCCGGACCTCGGTGTGCGCGGGGTCGACAGCCCGCCAGCTCAGCTCCGCGTGCCGCCAGGTGAACCAGCGCGCGGTGATGGAGCTGTCCTCGACGAAGCGGAAGCCGACCCGCCCGGGGGCGGCGCTCTCCACCTCGGCGAGCAGGTGGCCGCCCGGTCCGTGCGCGCTGCCGTGGTAGCCGAACATCCACCTGTCGCCGACGTCGAGCCCGTCGCCGGTGACCCGCCCGGGTGTGGGCACGCCCAGGAGGCGCAGCGGCACCGATCGGACAGCGGTGGGGCGGGGGCCAGTGGCGAGACGCTCGCCCACCCGGTCCACCGGAAGCCCGACGACCCGGGTCACCTCGACCGTCTGCTCCGGAGCGACCCGGGGAGCGATGCCGCTGCCCTCCAGGCCGGGCAGGAGCAGCAGAGGCACGGCCACCATGACATACGGGCGGTTGGCGTCCCGCAGGGCGCGGATCAGCGCGGTGGTGCCGTGGGCGACCGCGTAGACCAGCGGAGCGGCCAGGAGGACGCAGACGGCACCCTCGTGCAGTGCCACCGCCGCCAGCAACAGTGCGATCGTCGTGGCTGCGAAGACCCGGCCGTGGGCTGTTCGGTGGGGTGTGAGCGTGAGGCCGGCGGCCAGCAGCACCGGCAGCGCCACGAAGAGAACCGCGCTGTCCGCGCGGCCCTGGTTGACCACCCCGGCGAAGAGGGCCGCCCCGAGGAGCGTGATCAGCCCGGCCAGGATCCATCGTGCACCGGCCGTGCGTGGTGTCGGATCGACGTCATCAGTCATGCGCTCTTCCCCCGCCTTGAGCGTTCGCTCAATTCGAGGGTACGACTATTTGAGCGCTCGCTCAATCCCGCACGTGGGCCGGGATGACGCGCTTGGTCGGATAGATGACACTCGACGCCGCGTGGAATGCTGCGGAAGAGCGCGGGTGGCAACGCACGCACCACCCAGCGGGCCCTGTCAGACGGTGACGGAGACCCGGAGCGGCGGGGTGGACCTCGTCAGGCGGTGGTCGTGGCCGCGCGGGTGCGACGGTGCCGGCCGTACCAGGCGATGCCGATGGCCACGCCCACGCCGACGCCGAGCGCCGCCGCTGCCACCGGCACCGCGGGTCGCTCCCGCAGGCGGCGACCCAGCGGGATCGGGTGCCGGAACTCCAGCACCGGCCACGCGTTCTCCGAGGCCAGCTTGCGCAACTGCCGGTCCGGGTTGACCACACTCGGGTGGCCGACGCACTCCAGCAGGGGGCGGTCGCTGTACGAGTCGGAGTAGGCGTACGAGTCGGCCAGGTCGTAGTCCCGGGCCGCCGCCAGCTCGTTGACCGCCTCGACCTTGCGCGGGCCGGCCGCGTAGAACTCGACCTCACCGCTGTACCGGCCGTCGCGGACCGTCATCCGGGTGGCGATCACGTCGGTCACCCCGAGCAACTCGCCGATCGGCCGGACCATCTCCTCGCCCGACGCCGACACCAGCACCACGTCCCGCCCCGCCGCCTGGTGCTCCGCGATCAGGACGGCGGCCTCGGCGTACACGTAAGGGTTGATCAGCTCGTGGAGTGTCTCCGCGACGATCTGGCGGACCTGTTCCACCTGCCAGCCCTTGCAGAGCGCAGCCAGGTAGTCCCGTGTTCGGGCCATGGTCTGCTCGTCGGTGCCGCCCAGCCGGAACATCAGCTGCGCGTACGCCGACTTGACCACGTCACGCCGGGTGATCAGCCCGTCCCGGTAGAACGGCCGACCGAACGCCAGGGCGCTCGACTTGGCGATGACGGTCTTGTCCAGATCGAAGAAAGCGGCACTTCGGCCCACGGCGCGAAAGTCTAGCCGGATGGTCTATCGTCGGCGGGTGCCCGGGGTCAGGCCACCCCTCACACCTGCGGGCAGGCACCACCTTCTCCGCTCCGCGTGATCGCGCTCACACTCTGCGAGGAGATTTTCGCGGTGAGTGGAGCAAGCACCACTCGACGTGACGGGCGCGCTCAGGCAAACTTGTCCGTACGACGAGCTTTCACATACCCGAAAACAGGCAGACGCTCGGCGGTTGCACCCCCCGTGACCGCTGAGTGGTTCGGCTCGACCCCCCCGGAGCCGAACCTTCGACGACCCCCGTCTCCCCCCGACGGGGGTCGTCCCTTTCTGGGAGCGCTACTCCGCCGCAGGTGACAGGCCCTCCTCGTCGTCGTCCACGCCGCCTTTGGGGGTGTCTCGAGCGTCGGAGGCAGCAGAGCAGTCAGAAGCAGCCAGGACTCGGGACGCGGCCCAACCCGCCGTCCGTGCGAGCCGTCAAGGTCCGCTTGACGTGGCGGGCCGGGCGGCGGCCCGCTCCCCAGGAGGGTGGATCGACGGCAGACGGGATGGCGGCGGCGTCGTCAGCGGTGCTCGCCGAAGACCGCCGCGGCCACCTGGTAGCTGTCGAACGCCCGGGCCGCCCCGGCGTACGCCTCCAAGTGGATGAAGAGCTCGACGATCTCCTCCTTGGTCACACCGGACGTCAGCGCGATGCGCAACTGCCCCCGCAGCGGCTCGTGGGTGCCCAACGCCGCCGCGACGGCCACCGAGATCAGGCAGCGGCTCCGCAGGTCCAGGCCCGGTCGCGGCCACGAGTCGCCGAACGTGTGCTCGGTCGCCAGCCGCCGGAAGTCCTGACCGACCGCGGGTTCCCCATCGGCCAGCGGCAGGGTCAACGGTTGGCCGAGGAGGCGCTCCGCAGTGTCGAGGGCCTGCTGGTACCGGGGATCGTCGGGCATGCGTTGCCGCCTCCGCACGTGTCAGCCGATGGACTGCCGTTCGGTTCCAGCATCGCGCCTACCCCGGCGTTCGGTAGGCCGTTCCGCGAGACCGGTGGTCGCGGGGTTCGAACGTTGACCATCCGGGGATCGTCGCAGACCCGTCTCGGTGGGAAGCGGCGGGCGACGTGGCGGGCGACGTGGCGGCTCGTGCTGACGGGCGTTGAACCGAGCCACCGCCTGGTAATAGGCCCGCCGGGTCTATGCACTCCCGCAAGTGGCCGGGGCGACGCGCTGCCAGTCGCTTCCTGCGAGGGTGACCCGGTAGCTGACCTCTCGAACGTGCTTGTCCTCGGTCTCGACCTCGAAGTCCAGGGACAGCGGCTCCCGGAAGAACGCGGCCGAGCACTCGAACAACAGCTCGACCACGAGCTCACCGGTGCCACCGAGGGGTGACAGCCGGGGTCGCCCGGTGCTGGCTGACACCAGGCCCGGCCTATCCGCGGCAGCCTGTCTGACGGTGATCGGCGCGGGGCCGGCGTTGACCACCATCAGATGCCCGGTCATCTTGACCTGGGGGGCGCCGCTGCCTGCGTCCAGGCTGGCTGTCTGGAAGGTGGAGCTTCCCAGACTGGCCGATTGAGGGAAGGCCACGAGTGCCACCACCGAGTTCCGTTCCCGCTGCTCATGCGACGCTCGTCGTTGAACAGCGAAGCCCCCGATCAGAGCGCCGACGACGAAGACGGCGACGAGCCCCAGAACCATCTTCCGTCTGGTCACGGGGTGGCCTTGGGCAGGGTGGTTCGACTCCGCCGGCTGGTGATCGCGCTCGTCCAGGTCGATCACCCGCATGCTCCACGACATGGGCGTCAGCCTAGGGTCGCTACGCATCGGAGCGCGTCGGCCTGTCGTACCGCCGAACCCGCCTGCTAGCTCGTGGGGGCCCACAGGAATCATGACCGTCGTAGCGTGTTCGGATGGTGTCGGACATGGTGCGTTACTACGACGACTTCCTGGCCGATCGTGATTGGCTCGCCGAGGGGTTGACCTGGGCCGTCGTGCAGCCGGCGAGCGCCGAGGCCACCGTCGACGGTGTCATCGCGCGCCTTCGGGCCAGGCGCGTGGAGCCGGGTGACAGCCAGTCGGGCGAGCTCGCCGACCTGGCCCAGATCGGCCCGAACGTGGTGATTTTCCAGGACAACGGCTGTGCGCTGAGCCGACCTGAGGTGCTGCGTTGGGCCAGCGACGGCCTGCGGGTGCACACGGTCGACTGGACCGTCAACGGCAATGGCGGCCTCACCTACGCGGTGTACGGCAAGGTGCTCGCCTGGATGGACATGAACGACCCGGACCGGCGGCACGGGGATGACCCGGCGGCGTTCGACGACGACCTGGCCGACGTGCGCGCCGCGCGGGGCACCGGCCAGGTGACTGCCGCGGCGATGGCGTTCGTCGAGCGGCGGACCGGCGTACGGCTGCCCGCCGAGTGGGTCGGCGACGAGGGCGCCGATCCGCAGGCCGGTCCATGGGTGACGGTACGCCTCGGCTCGATCCCGCCCGATCCGAGGCCGCCCTCGAACTTCGGGTACGACGAGCCCGACCTCGACGCGCGGCTGCGGGCCGCGCCGGAAGAGGTACGGCGGACGGCGCTGGCGCTTGCCGTGCGGGCGGTCACCACCCGGTTCAGGTTCAGCGACGACGACCTCGTGCGGCAGGTGGCGGACGCCGTCGAGCAGGGCGTGAGCCTGGACGAGGAGGCCCGATTGAGGGTCGTCCACCGCCTCACAGTGCAGGACGTCGACGTGCGCAGCGGTTCCTCGGCCGTCCACGCCCTGTACGCGGCGACAGGTAGCGGGTTGGCAGCGCTCGACGCGGTGAGTGCCGTCCGGCATGCGGTTGGCGATGACTGGCCGACGGTCCGCCACGACCTGTATCGCCTGGTCCGCGAGGTCGGCTGACCACTCGACCATTGATCATCGGCCACGCGGTAATCCTCAGGCCCTCTGCGACACAAGTCAGGGTGAGAGACGCCGAGGCAGTGGGGGTTCGGGTGGGTCCACCAGCAGAGCGCGACGAGGGGTGGTTCACCAGCCTCTACGCCGCCGAGTACGCGCACATCGTCCGATACGGCCTGCGCCGGCTCGCCGACGGGGACGCCGCGGTGGAACTGGCACAGGAGGTCTTCGTCGTTGCCTGGCGTCGTCGCGTCGAGGTGCCCGACCGTGGCCTGCCCTGGCTGTACGGGGTGGCCCGGCGCCTCCTGGCCAACCAGTGGCGGACGCGACGTGGCGCCCCGGACCTCCTGCCGATCAGCGACGTCGAGCTGGCCCGGCTGGGCGGTTCGTCCGGTGCGGACACCACAGTCGGGGTCGCCGACCTCCGGGCAGCCCTGGCCACCCTCGCCGAGATCGACCAGGAAATCCTCCGGTTGGTCGGCTGGGAGGAGTTGACGGTGTCCGAGGCGGCGAAGGTCCTGGGCTGTACCCGGGCAACCGCTGCGGTGCGCCTGCACCGCGCCCGCCGACGTCTCGTCGAGGCGATGGCGGACCGGCCCACTCAGTCCCGGCGTCGTCCGGTCTTGGTGACCATTCGAGAGGATCTGTGATGTCCGGAGTAGAGCGGACCCGTACTCTTCTCGGCCCCGCCGACCCAGCCCGGAACGCCGACGTCCGGCCACCGCTGGTCTCGGCGCGCGAGCTGATCGACCGCGCCGGCGCTACCGAGCCGGTGGCCGGGCGTCGGCGCGTACGCCCGACCCGCCGGCTGGTCCTGACGGCCGGGACGCTGGCGGTCGCGGCCGGTGCCGTGGCGGTCCTCCAGCCGTTCGGCGAGGGCACACCGGATCCTCCGGGCGAGCTGCCGGCGGCAGCGGGACTGGTGCTCGTGCCTGTCGCGTACCAGTTCGACGCGAATCCGCCGCCGGCCGGCCCGCAGCTACGCATGCTGGCCGACAAGATCAAAGATGCGGCGTACGACCATCAGAGCGGGCGCTACATGTACCACCACACGAAGGTGTGGGGCGATCCGGTGATGACGTCCGCCGACGGCCGCCACCATGTGGCATACGCCAGCGAGACGAAGCTCTGGCAGGCCACCGACGGGACCGGCAACCAGGCCAACATCCAACTGGAGCCGCAGTACCCCGACCAGGAGTCTCGGGATTACTGGCAGCGAGAAAGCATCGGACGACCAGCAGCCACCGGCACCCCCGCACCGAGCCTCATTCCGCTGCCGCCCATGGAGATCAGGCCGCTGCCGGCTGACCCGTCCGAGCTACGGCAGCTACTGAAGGTCGAATACGGGCCGGGGGCGGCGAGCAAGGAGGTCAGCACCCTCTACGGGCAGTATGTCGTGCCGCGCGCGATCCGAGCGGCGGTCCTGCGGGTCCTGGCCGACGTGCCCGGCTTCCGCTGGCGGGGGCAGGTCATCGACCGGGCCGGCCGACATGGAGTCGCCGTCACCTTCGACGACCGCGAGCACGACGCGCAGTCTCTTCTCATCTTCGATCCGAAGACGGGCGAACTGCTTGCCCATGAGCGGTTGACGCTGTCGCCCGTGCGGATCAGCTCGTACAAGGTCATCCTCGACGCCGCCTGGACCGACCGGGTCGGCTGACCGCCGACTTGCGGGGCCGCTCCTTCTCGGAGCGGCCCCGCTGTCTTTTGCTCAGCAGCACTAGCTGGGGAATCGCCTGCGCCCGTAGCAGATCAACTGGCTCAGCGGGCGTTTTCCACAGCCCGCCAGGTTGTCCACAGGCGACCACATCGGGATCGAATGCGGGGCGGATTCGGAGCAGGGTCGGCGGCATACCAGAGCCCGACCGCTGGAGGCCGCGATGCCACCCCGTACCTCCGTCCCGCCGATCCGCCGGCTCCCACTCGTCGTCACCGGCGACGACGAACTGCTCGATGACGTGCTCCGGCTCGCCGCCGCAGGCGGGACCGAGGTGGAACTCGCCCGCGACCTGGCGGCCGCGCGTACCCGATGGGTTCCCGCACCGCTGGTGATACTCGGCATCGATCAGGCGCAGGCATGTCTGCGTGCCCGGATGCCGCAGCGATCCCGGCTGGTGCTGGTCGGTCGGGCCGGTCAGCCCGACCCCGGTTGGCAGATCGCCGAGCTGGTCGGGGCCGAGTACGTCGCCATGCTGCCCGCCGCGGAATCATGGCTGGTCGACCGGTTCGCCGAGCAGGACGCGGGCGCTCCGGACGGCGTCGGGGCCCGGATCGTGGCGGTCTTCGGCGGTCGGGGCGGTGCCGGGGCGAGCGTCCTGGCCGGTGGCCTCGCCGTGACCGCCGCGCGGGCCCGGTTACGCACTCTGCTGGTCGACGCCGATCCCCTCGGTGGTGGCCTCGACCTCGTGCTGGGCTGGGAACAGGTGGAAGGGCTGCGGTGGCCGTCGCTCACCGGCGCGGACGGGCGGGTGGACGCCCCGGCGCTGGTGCAGGCCCTGCCCAGTCGAGGTGACCTGGTGGTGCTCTCCTGGGATCGCGGCGAGATGCTGGCGCTGCCGGCGGCGGCGATGGCGGCGACCGTCGACGCCGCCCGGCGCGGGCGGGACTTCGTCGTGGTCGACCTGCCCCGACAGTTGGACGACGCGGCAGTGGTGGCGTTGCAGTCGACCGACCAGGCGTTCGTCGTCGTCCCGGCCGAGCTGCGCGCCACCGCAGCGGCGGCGCGGGTCGTGGCCGCTGCCGCCCCGCACTGCGCGGTGCTCTCGGTGGTGGTGCGCGGGCCGGCCCCCGGTCGGCTACGCGCGGCCGAGGTCGCACGGGCTCTCGGCCTCCCACTGGCGGGCACGCTGCGTCCCGAGCCGGGGCTGTGCCGCGGGCTGGAACGAGGTGAGGCACCCGCCGCCGCGGGCAAGGGACCCCTTGCCGCGCTCTGCCAACGGATCGTCGCCGACCTCACCGGCGTGCCGTCGGCAGGTGCGGCATGAGCGGCAGGCCGGAGGACGGCACCCTCGCCCGTCGCGTACGGCAGCGCATCGCCGCCGCCACCACTCCCGTGACGCCGGCGGCGATCGTGTCCGCCGTGCGGGCCGAGCCCAACGCCGCGGTGCTCGGCGACACCGCAGTGCTGCGGATCGCCGACCGGGTGCGCGACGACCTCGTGGGCGCCGGGCCGCTGGCCCCGCTGCTCGCCGACGCGGAGGTGACCGACGTCCTGGTCAACGGGACGCGGGTGTGGGTCGATCGTGGTTCGGGGCTGCAGCAGGTCGCGGTGCCGGTGGGCTCGGTCGAGGACGTACGCCGGCTGGCACAGCGGCTGATCGCCAGCGCCGGCCGGAGGCTGGACGACGGATCTCCGTACGCGGATGCCCGGCTCCCTGACGGCACTCGGCTGCACGCCGTGCTGCCACCGGTAGCGACCGAAGGTCCGTACCTGTCCCTGCGAACCTTCCGCCACCGACCGTTCACCCTCGACGAGCTGGTACGTCAGGGGACGGTGCCGCGACCCGTGGCACCGCTGCTCGCCGCCGTCGTCGCGGCCCGCCTGGCGTACCTGGTGACCGGTGGAACGGGGTCCGGCAAGACGACCCTGCTCAACACGTTGCTGGGCATGGTGCCAGCCACCGAGCGCATCGTGCTGGTGGAGGACGCCGCCGAGCTGCGGCCAGGTCATCCGCACGTGGTGGGGCTCCAGGCGCGTACCGCCAATGTGGAGGGAACGGGCGTCGTCGGTCTGGGCGACCTGGTCCGGCAGGCCCTGCGGATGCGGCCGGACCGCCTGGTGGTCGGGGAGTGCCGGGGTGGTGAGGTGGTCGACCTGCTGGGTGCCCTCAACACCGGCCACGACGGGGGCGCCGGCACGTTGCACGCCAACACCCCGTCCGACGTGCCGGCCCGGCTGGAGGCCCTGGGCATGCTGGGCGGCCTGCCCCGCGCCGCGCTGCACGCCCAGGTCGCCGCCGCCCTGCAGGTGGTGTTCCAGGTGCGACGAGGTGACCGGGGACGCGTCCTGGAGTCGGTCTGCCTGCTGCTGCCGGAAGGGCCCGAGCGCCTGGTGACCGTGGTGCCCGCCTGGATGCGTGGCAGCGGCCTCGGGTTGGCCGCTCGCGCGCTCGGGGCGCTGCTGCGGGAGCGCGGGGTGGCGGTGCCGCCGATCCTCAGCGAGCCGTGGCCCGGATCGGCAGGTCCGGCATGACCGGCGGGGCGGTGGTGGTGGCGCTGCTCCTGGTAGCCGCCGCGCTGGTGGCGTGGCCGGGGCGGAGCATCCGCGCTCGCCGACGTCGCGTGTTGGAGACGGGACGCGGGAAGACCGGGGCAGACCCGGACGAGGCACTGGTGGAGTGGATCAGGGAACTCGGCCGTACCTCGGACGGGTCTGTCGACAACGCCGGTGGCCCGCCGACCGCGGGCCGTCCGGTCGGCATCGCCTACCAGCCACAGGCCGGCGTGAAATCGACAGCGCTCGGCTGGCCGACCCGGGACGCCACCGGCAGACCGAGCTGGCCCGGGGGCTTGGGCGGGCCGGCCGGAGCGGGCGGGTCCGTGAGGTCGACGGGTCCGGCGGGCCCGACGCGCCCGCCGACCCGCCGGGATCCTCGGCGGCCAGCCGGCACCGCCCGACCGGAGGACACGACCTCAGGCGCAGGACGTGGGGACGGCACGACTGTGGCAGCTGTCGCGCTCGACGCCGTAGACGTGGTCGACGTCGAGTGGCAGGACGTGGCTGAGGGCCCCCGGAGCGCCCTGTTCAGCTCGCCCGGGGCCGAGGCGGGCGGCGATCCCGAGCCCGGTGACCAGCGGACGGCCGACACGACGATCGGCGGGCCGGGCGTCGTCGCGAGGGCGCGGACCTCGCGGCCGGCGGCACGTGTGTTGCCGATGGCCGGCCTCCTGGGCGGTGGTGTCGGCGCCGTGGTCGGTGGTCCCGTCGCCGCGGTCGCGCTGGCCAGCTACGGCACGTTGGCAGTGCGTGCCGTGCTGCGTTGGCGAACGAATCGAAGCACCGAACAGCTCCGACGACACGGGCTGGACCAACTCTGTGGCCTCGCTGCGGACCTCCGGGCCGGCCTGCCAGTCCCACACGCGCTCGACGTCGCCGCCGGCGGGCCGGACCGGCTGCGTCAGCTGACCTCAGCAGCGGTACGCCTGGCGGACCGGACCGGCGCTCCGCTCGCGGAGCTCGTCGAGCGCATCGAGGCGGACGCTCGGGCTACCGACCGAGGTATGGCCGCCGCAGCGGCACAGGCGGCCGGCGCCCGAGCCACGGCCTGGTTACTGGCGGCGTTGCCGGTCGGAGGAATCGGACTGGGGTACGGCATCGGCGTCGACCCGGTAGGGGTGCTCCTGCACAGCAGGGTCGGTGGGGCCTGTGCGGTTCTCGCCGTCGCCCTGCAGGTCGTGGGCCTTCTCTGGGCAGAGCGGCTGAGCGCGACACCAGGGCGGACCGGATGACGCCCAGGGGCCCGACGAGGCAAGGCGGCGCAGCGCGTCGACGCAGCTCGGCGGGCGAGCGCAGCTCACACCCAACGCTGCGGCCGGACACGATCCGGCTTGCGGCAGCGCTGGGAGGGCTTGCCGTGGCCGTCGTCGTCGGTGGCTGGTTCGGGTTGCTGGGTGCGGTCCCGACTGCATTCCTGCTGGATCGTCTCCTGCGGCGGATCGAGTCCCCCAGTGCCCGCAAGCGGCGGCTCCAGGAGGCAGCTGACCTGCCGCTCGCCGCTGATCTTCTCGCTGCGGCGATGCGCGCGGGTGCCCCGGTGGACCGCTCGATTCTGGCCGTAGCCGAGACGTTGGACGGGCCACTCGCCGGTCGCCTGTCCCGCGTCGGCCGCACGCTCCTGCTCGGCGGTGGCCCGGCGGAGGCGTGGTCCGCGCTGGACGGGATACCTGGTGCGGACCGCTTGACGGCAGCGGCGTTGCGTTCGGCCAACAGCGGCGCAGCCCTGGCCGGGGCGATGACCCGGCTCGCCGACGACCTGCGTGCCGACCGGGCCACCGCCGCCGAGGCGTCCGCACGCCGGGCAGGGGTGCTCATCGTCCTGCCGCTGGGGCTCTGCTTCCTCCCGGCGTTCATTCTCGCCGGCCTGGTGCCGGTGATCGTCGCTGTCCTCGGCGACGTGCTCTGACCACAACGAGAAAGGGAACAGTCATGCGCAAAATGCTCGCCCGCCTGCGCGGGGACGCCGGAATGAACACGGCCGAGTACGCGGTCGGCACGCTCGCGGCGGTCGCCTTCGCCGGCATCCTGTTGAAGGTGCTGACCTCCGGCAACGTCCAGTCGGCGCTGACCGCAGTCATCGACCGGGCCCTGAAGTGAGCGGGCGCCGGCAGGCCGGTCGCGGTCCACGATCTGGCCCTTCGTGGCGGGCCGGTCGCGGCGGGTGGGGAACCGTCCAATCGGCCGCTCGCCGGGACCGGGGGTCGTTCACCGCCGAACTGGCGGCCGGCCTGCCGGCGCTCCTCCTGCTCCTACTGGCTGGCCTGACCTCGGTCAACGCCGTCAGCGCACAGGCGAGTTGCCTCCACGCGGCCCGGGAGGCTGCGCTGGCTGTCGCCCGCGGCGAGGACGGCAGCGCGGCGGCGGGGCGCGCGGCACCGCCAGGGGCGGAGGTGTCGGCGTCCGTCGAGGGCGGCCGGGTGCGGGCGACGGTACGCGCGCCCGTTCGCACACTGGGCGGTCGGCTACCACGGATCACCGTGGTCGCAACCGCCGTCGCCGCCGTGGAACCGGGCGTCGCCGATGGGCAGCCGTGATGTGCCCGGCACTCCGCGTCGGTTGTGGACCCGCCACCGGGTTGGTCCACGAGGGTAGCCCGGACGGGCAGCGCGGCGGTGCGACTGTCCTGCTACTGGCCCTGGGGTTGGTGCTCGTGCTGTTCGGGACGTTCGGCGCTGCCATCGTCCTCGCCGGGATGGCCGATCAGCGGGCGATGGTGGCAGCCGATCTCGGTGCGCTGGCCGGAGCCGCCCGGGCGCTCGACGGGGACATGACGGCCTGCGCGTCCGCTGCCGACATCGTCGCCCGCAACGCTGGTCGGATGGTCGGCTGCCACCTCGACGGGCTGGATGTGCTGGTGACCGTCGAGGTGGCGTTCACTCCACTTCCCGGGCTGACCCGGGTCGCCACATCGACGGCCCGCGCCGGCCCGGTGCGCGCCTGACCGCGCAGGCAGTGCTGCTGCGGAAGCCGCCGAGGCAGCTCCGCCCGCACGCGGGGCCCGGTCAGCTTGGGCACCGCTGTGGAGCTGAACCGTTTACGACATCAGGCGCGATGCGTTGACGACATCAGCTCCAAAGGCGGCCACCACCCCGCCCGGTCCCAACCGGTCACCGACCCCGTCATCGCCGCCGCTTGAGGAAATGCCAAACACGGCCACCGGGTTGGCCGGCGCGCGGCAACCGCGGCGTTCGGCAGCCAGCAGCCCGAGAGATTCGCGGCCGCGTCGGTCAGCGGGCCTGGAGCGCGTCGAGGGCGACGGCCATCGCGATGACCAGACGGCGATCGATCTGCGGGTTCTGCACCTCGACGACGTACTTGTCGCGCAGGCCCCACTTCTTGACCACGGTGAAGACCGGCTGGCCGCCGGCGGTGAAGTCGAAGTGGTACGGCAGCCAGGACAGCGAATCGACGAAGCGGCGCAGCAGTGCCACCGGCATGCTGCGCTCCTGGCCGGTCACCTGCGGAAGACCGGCCTGCTCGACGTGCCAGGTGGAACGGAGCAGCGACTGGGCGAAATCCTTGCGGAACAGCCCGATCGGGTTGCCGGCGGCGTCGGTGACGTCGTACGTGGCGCCGAGGTCGAGGCGCTGGCGGGCCTTGAAGCCGAGCAGGGGCTGCTGCTTGGAGTCGTCCGTGTAGATCGTCACCTGCTCCTTGAAGGCGAGACGCTTCTGCTGCGCGAACGCCAGCAGCTCACCCTCGGTGCCGTCCGGGGCGACGGCCCGGACCTCGTACTGGTTGACCATCATGCGCAGTCGCTGGCGAACATGGAACTGGTGCTGACTCTGCAAGTTGTCGAGCTGCATCTGATCTCCTCAGGGGGACTGTGCGCCGGAGTCTCGCACAGCTCGACAACCGTCGCGTTCCCTGCCATCGACGATCACCGGTCGCGGAGCGGTCGAAGCGCCACCTGGCACCCCGCGCTGCCCGTGCCGACGAGCGGGGGTCGGATCAGCGAACGTCAGGTGTGGCTGCGGCGCGCATCGCCCAGGTGTTGAGCACCTGATGGATCACTCGCAACCGCTCGTTGATCAGCTCCAGCCGTTCCGCCTGGGCCAGGGCGGCCAACGCCGAGCCGAGCGCGATCTGCTGGTCGAGGGTGAGGTGGTCCTGGTCGATGGTGTAGAGCAGGTCGACGGTTTCGGCGATCGTGTCGGCCACGGCTTCTCCTCGGGCACGGGGGCAATCACAGCATGGACATCGATGGAAGCGCTCCCATGCCATTGTGCCCAGTGCCGAGGCGATTCATGCAACCGGCTACTCGGGCAGGTTCGCCAACACCACGTCGAGCACCCGGATCGCGTCCGGTTTGGAGAGCGGATTGTTGCCGTTTCCGCACTTCGGCGACTGTACGCAGGACGGGCATCCGGTCTCGCAGCCGCACTCCGCGATCGCGTCCCGGGTGGCCCGCAGCCACGCCGACGCCGTCCCGTACGCCCGCTCGGCGAACCCGGCACCACCCGGGTGCCCGTCGTAGACGAAGACGGTCGGCGCCTCGGTGTCAGCGTGCACGGCGGTGGAGAGCCCGCCGATGTCCCACCGGTCGCAGGTCGCCATCAGCGGCAGCAGCCCGATCGCGGCGTGTTCGGCGGCGTGCAGCGCGCCCGGCACGTCGGCCGACTGGACTCCGGCGAGAGCCAACGACTGCGGTGACAGCGTGAACCAGACCGCCACCGTGCGCAGCTCCCGGGCGGGCAGGTCGAGCGGCCGGGTGTCGATCACCTCGCCGGTGGCGATCCGCCGCCGCTGGTACGACACGACCTGGCTGGTCACGTCGACCTCGCCGAGGAACATGCCGACCGGTCCGGCGTCCACGTACGAGCGCACGGACACCACGGACAGGTCGGTGACGTCACGGGCGTGGGTGGACCAGTCCGGCTCCTCGACGTGCACCAACGCGCAGCCGTCGGCCAGGTCCAGCTCGTCCACCACGTACGAGACGCCCTGGTGGAGGTAGACCGCGCCGGGGTGGAGCAGGAAGTGCGAGGAACCGCCGTCGACGGTGCCCAGCAGCCGGCCGGTGGCCGACTCGACCACGCAGACCGGTGCGCCGCCCTCGCCGCGCAGGTCCACCTCGGGGCGTTCCCGGTGCCGCCAGTACCAGCCGGTGGGCCGCTGCCGCAGGGCGCCGGCCGCCACCAGTTCGTCGACGGCCTCCTTCGCCCCGTCCCCGAAGAGCACCAGGTCGGCTGGGGTGAGCGGGGCTTCGGCAGCGGCGCAGGCGAGTTGCGGTGCCAGCACGTACCGGTTGGCCGGGTCGAGGACCGTCGCCTCCACCGGCGCCCCGAAGATCGCCTCCGGGTGGTGCACCAGGTAGGTGTCCAGCGGGTCGTCCCGGGCCACCAGGACCGCGAGGGCCTCCTGCCCGGAACGCCCGGCGCGGCCCGCCTGCTGCCACAGCGACGCCCGGGTGCCCGGGTAGCCGCAGATCAGCACCGCGTCCAACCCGACCAGGTCCACGCCCAGCTCCAACGCGTTGGTGGAGGACAGACCGAGGAGGTCGCCGTGCAGCAGCGCCCGTTCCAGCTCGCGCCGCTCCTCGCGCAGGTAGCCACCCCGGTAGGCGGCCACCCGGTCGCCGAGCCCCGGGACCGCGTCGTCCAGCGAGCGGCGCGCGTTGGCGGCCACCACCTCGGCGCCCTTGCGGGAACGGACGAACGCGAGGGTGCGTACCCCCTCGGCGACCGTGTCGGCGAGCAGGTCCGCGGTCTCGCGCAGCGCCGACCGGCGGACCTGCCGGAGGTCGTCGTGGTCGCCGGCCGCCTGGCCGGGGGCCGGAGCAGAGGAGCGGTCGCCGGCCGCCTGGCCGGGCACCGAGGAGGAGTCGGAGGGAGCGGTGCCGGAGTCGGGCGGCAGCAGCGGCGGCTCCCAGAGCGCGAAGGTCACCCCGCCGCGCGGCGATGCGTCCTCGGTGACAGCCGTCACCGGCAGCCCGGTCAGCCGTCCGGCAGCGGTGGCCGGGTCACCGGAGGTGGCGGAGGCCAGCACGAAGACCGGGGTGGCCCCGAACCGGGCGCACTGCCGGCGAAGCCGGCGCAGCACGTGCGCCACGTGCGAGCCGAACACCCCGCGGTAGGTGTGGCACTCGTCGATCACCACGTACGCGAGTCGGCGCAGGAAACCGGACCACTGGGCGTGCCCCGGCAGGATGCCGTGGTGCAGCATGTCCGGGTTGGTCAGTACGAACCGGGAGTGCCGCCGGATCCACTCCCGCTCGGCGCGCGGAGTGTCTCCGTCGTAGCAGGCGGGGCGTACCCCCTCAAGTTCCAGCGCGGCGACGGCCCGCAGCTGGTCGGCGGCGAGGGCCTTGGTCGGTGCCAGGTAGAGCACCGTGGCCCGGGGGTCGGCGAGCAACGTGGCGAGAGCCGGGAGCTGGTACGCCAGCGACTTGCCGGACGCGGTGCCGGTGGCGACGACGACATGGTCGCCCTCGTACGCCAGGGTGGCCGCCCGGGCCTGGTGCTGCCACGGCGCGACCACACCACGGCGGGTGAACGCGGCGCGCAGCTCCGCTGACGCCCAGGACGGCCACGGGGCGGGCACCCCGGGGCGGGCCGGCACCCGTTCCACGTGGGTGACCGGGTCTCCGGCGCCTCGGGCGCGCAGCCGGCGCAGCAGGTCGGCCGGCCCTGGCCCAGGGGCGTGACCAGCGGATACGGTGGCCGGCGACGACGACTCCAGGTCGTGGCGCGGCGTGGGACGCGCGGCGCTGAAGTCGTTGGTGGTCACGCCCTGCACTCTCGCACTGGTGTTCGGAGATGAAAAGTCGGACACCGGGGTAAGGGGAAGCCTCCGCTGGCGTTCGCAGGCCGTGCCGGCGGTAGTGGTTAGATGCCCACGAGAGTTTACGGCTCTGGCGAGGAGGACCGATGGAGCTGTCGCTGGCGACGCGCACCGTGGGTGAGCACACGGTGCTCGAGGTCGGTGGTGAGGTGGACGTCTACACCGCGCCCCGACTCCGCGAACGACTCCTCGAGTTGATCGACGGTGGTGCTCGTCACGTGGTCGTCGACCTCGGTCGGGTGGACTTCCTCGACTCCACCGGGCTGGGCGTGCTGGTCGGCGCGCTCAAGCGGCTCCGTTCGGCCGGCGGTTCGTTCGCGTTGGTCTGCGACAAGGAGCCGTTGCTCAAGATCTTCCGGATCACCGCACTGGACCAGGTGTTCCCCCTGCACCCGACGGTCGACGCGGCGATCAGCGCCGACCCGGCGGGCGCCGGCGCGTGATGGCGACAGTCAAGCTCTCGTTCTCGCCCGCCCCGGTGCACGTGCGCACCGCCCGGTTGGTCGGCGTCGCCGTCGCCCGGCGTGCCGGGGTCCGGGAGGACCTGCTGGACGAGGTGCGCCTGGCCATCGGCGAGGCGTGCACCCGGGCGGTGGCCCTGCACCGCCAGTACGGCCTCGCCGACCCGGTGCTGGTGGAGATGTCCGACGGTGGCTCGTACGCGGTGCGGGTGGTGGACCGGGCGCCGATCGAGGCGGGCATCGGTCTGACCGCGTTGCCGCCGGACGAGTTGGCCAACGAGTCGCTCACCGACGAGGCGCTGACCACCGGCGTCGGCTTCGCGCTGCTCGCCGGCTTCGTCGAGGACCTTCAGGTGCGCCCGGTCGACGAGGGCATCGGCACCGAGGTGCGGATGGTGTGGCCGGTCGGCCGCTGACCCGTTTGGCTCTCCAGGCCGCATCCCCTTGCCGGGGGTGCGGCCTTCCTGCATGGATCGGGCCCTATATCAGACTTCTTCTCATAACACAGCGACGAAGATCATCGCGACACGGTGGGACCTGCGTGTGACCTCTGACACTGCGGAGGGCTACAGTACCCGGGTTGTCAGCAAGTGATCCATCCCGCAGCCAGCGGGTATGGGTGTTCATCGCTGGTCCGCTGGGTTGGGTTGGCGCGCTTGCGAGTCCGCATCCAGGCGTCGGTCAGTGCGTCTCCACTCACCGGCGCGAGTGTTCGGTAACAGGAGGACACAGATGTCCGAGACCTTTGCCGCCGACGGCGGCGGGCTTTCCCTTACCGGAAGCAATGTCACCTACGTCGTCATCGCCGCGGCCATCGCGCTGGTGGCGCTCGCCTTCGCGGCCGCCCTCACAAAGACGGTGCTGGCTGCCGGTAAGGGCACCGCCACCATGCAGGAGATCTCGGGGGCGGTCCAGGAGGGCGCCTCGGCCTACCTGCTCCGCCAGTTCCGTACCCTGGCGATCTTCGTGGTCGTCGCGGTGGTGCTGCTCTTCCTGCTCCCGGTGCACGACACCGACGGCAGCGAGCTGGCGGTGAAGATCGGCCGGTCGGCGTTCTTCGTGGTGGGCGCGCTGTTCAGCGCGTTCATCGGTGGTGCCGGCATGTGGTTGGCCACCCGCGCCAACCTGCGGGTCGCCGCCGCCGCGAGGGAACGCGAAGGTGGCCGCGAGGCCGCCATGAGGATCGCGTTCCGGACCGGCGGTGTCGTCGGCTTCCTCACCGTCGGCCTCGGCCTCTTCGGCGCCGCGCTCGTCGTCCTCGTCTACCGGGGTGACGCGCCGACGGTGCTGGAGGGCTTCGGCTTCGGCGCCGCGCTGCTCGCGATGTTCATGCGGGTCGGCGGCGGCATCTTCACCAAGGCCGCCGACGTCGGCGCCGACCTGGTCGGCAAGGTCGAGCAGGGCATCCCCGAGGACGACCCGCGCAACGCCGCCACCATCGCCGACAACGTCGGCGACAACGTCGGTGACTGCGCCGGCATGGCCGCCGACCTGTTCGAGTCGTACGCGGTGACGCTGGTCGCCGCGCTGATCCTCGGCCGGGCCGCGTTCGGCGAGGAGGGTCTGGTCTTCCCGCTGATCATCTCCACCATCGGCGTGCTGATCGCGATCGTCGGCGTCTTCATCACCCGGCTGCGGGCGTCCGACCGCAATGGTCTGACCGCGATCAACCGGGCGTTCTACCTCTCCGCGCTGCTCTCCGCGGTGCTGGTGGCGGTCGCCGCCTACGCGTACCTCCCGGCGACCTTCGGCGAGTTCGACAGTGGACTGACCGACGCGCCCGGCAACCCGCGACTGGTGGCCATCGGCGCGGTCGTGATCGGTATCGTGCTGGCCGCCGCGATCCAGGCGCTGACCGGCTACTTCACCGAGACCAACAAGCGGCCGGTACAGGACATCGGCAAGAGCTCGCAGACCGGAGCCGCCACCGTCATCCTGGCCGGCATCAGCGTCGGCCTGGAATCGGCGGTCTACTCGGCGGTGCTGATCGGTGCCGGCGTCTTCGGCGCGTTCCTGCTCGGCGGCAGCTCCATCACGCTGTCGCTGTTCGCGGTGGCGCTCGCGGGCACCGGCCTGCTCACCACCGTCGGTGTGATCGTGGCGATGGACACCTTCGGGCCGATCTCCGACAACGCCCAGGGCGTCGCCGAGATGTCCGGCGACATCGACGAGCACGGCGCGCGCACCCTCACCGAGCTGGACGCGGTGGGCAACACCACCAAGGCCATCACCAAGGGCATCGCGATCGCCACGGCGGTGCTCGCCGCGACCGCGCTGTTCGGCTCGTACACCGACACGCTCAGCAGCGCGTACGCGACGGCTGGCGTGAACGACGTCGGCAACGAGATCCTCAACGCGCTGAACGTGGCGAACCCGCGCAACCTGGTCGGCCTGATCATCGGTGCGGCGGTGGTCTTCCTCTTCTCCGGTCTGGCCATCAACGCGGTGTCCCGCTCGGCCGGTGCCGTGGTGATGGAGGTCCGCCGGCAGTTCCGTGAACTGCCCGGCATCATGGACCGCACCCAGCGCCCGGAGTACGGCAAGGTCGTCGACATCTGCACCCGGGACGCGCAGCGCGAGCTGATGACCCCCGGTCTGCTCGCCATCCTGGCGCCGATCGCTGTCGGCTTCGGCCTCGGGCCGGGCGCGCTCGCCGCGTACCTGGCTGGTGCGATCGGTGCCGGCACCCTGATGGCGGTGTTCCTGTCCAACTCCGGTGGGGCCTGGGACAACGCCAAGAAGCTGGTCGAGGACGGCGCGTACGGCGGCAAGGGCTCCGAGTCGCACGCCGCCACCGTCATCGGCGACACCGTCGGTGACCCGTTCAAGGACACCGCCGGCCCGGCGATCAACCCGCTGATCAAGGTGATGAACCTGGTCTCGCTGCTGATCGCACCCGCCGTGGTGGCCTGGAGCGTCGGCGACGACCGCAACGTCGGCCTGCGGATCGGCATCGCCCTGGTGGCGACGCTGATCATCGTGGCGTCGGTGGTGTTCAGCAAGCGCAAGGGCATCGCGATGTCCGACTCCGACGCCGACGGCAACACCGGCGCGGGCAGCACCGACCACCGGCCGGAGACGGTCAACGCCTGACCTGGCACGGGCGAGGGGTCCCCGGTCGACGTACGCGTCGACCGGGGACCCCGGCCGTCCGGCCCGGTGCCACACCCCGCGGAAGGCCGTACGCTGCAACGCATGCGTACGTGCCGGGCGTCTGCCGCCGGAAGGTTCACGGTGGTCCTGGCCACGATCGTCGTCGTACTCGCCGGTTGCGGCGGCGGGCCCAGCCCGCGTGCGTGGGCGGCATCGGTCTGCGGCGCGCTCACTCCCTGGCGGTCCGAGATCAGCAAGCTGACCAGCAGCACCGACGAGCAGATGACCGCGCAGACCACGCCGGCGCAGGCCAAGGAGAACCTGGTGCGGCTCTTCGGTGGGGCGGAGCAGGCCAGCGAGGCCGCACGCCGCAAGGTGGAGCAGGCGGGCATCCCGGAGACCGACAACGGCGAGGCGATCTCGGCGGGTTTCCGTAGCTCACTGGGGAAGATGCGGGACGCGTACGGCCGCGCGCGGGACACCATCGACGGGCTGGGCACCGGTGAGCCGACAGTCTTCTATGACGGCGTGCGGGCCGCGGTGGACACCCTCAACAAGGAGTACGACGCCAGCGCGCTGGACACCAGCAAGCTCAACTCCGAGGAGTTGAAACAGGCCTTCGACGAGGTGCCGGAGTGTCGCTGAGCGGGATCGGTGACACTCCGAAGGCGGAGCCGCCCCCGGCGCTGTTCCCCGCGCCCGAGGCGGACGCGCCCACACCCGCGCGACGGCGCGGCGGCCCGGCCCGCAACGGTCCTTCCTCTCCGGGTGACGACGCCGGCCGGCAACTTGTCTTCTTCGGCGCGGAGGCAGCCGAACCCGCGGTCGCCGACCTGGCCGGGTTGCTCGCCGGGCCGGGCGAGGTGGTCCGGATGGGTGGCACCGCCCGTCTCTCGGTGCAGGTGGACGCCGCGTGGCGGGTGCACGTGCTCGTCGCCGAGCTGGCGGCTCGGGGGTTGGCGGCGAGCTGGGAGCCGGCCGAGGGCGAGCGGCACGTCGTCCGTACGTCGTACACCCGGGTCCTGAAGCCTCTCGCGGTCGCCTGGCTGCACGGTCCGTCGAAGCGCCCGCCGGCCACCTTTCACCTGACCGGCCGGAGGTTGCGGCTGTGGCTCGCCGCCGCCGGTACGCCGGAGCCGCCCGACGGCTTCCGGTTGCGGCTGGGCGCTGACGAGCAGGAGTGCTGGGAGCCGATCGGCGTCGCGCTCGCCGCGGCAGGGTTGGCGGGGGAGCTGCTCGGCCCGGGGGAGGGCGGCCCGGCGTACCGGATCACGGGCCGCCGCCGGTTGGCCCGACTGGCCGAGCTGGTCGGCGCGCCACCACCCGCAGCACCCCCCACCACCTGGCCCCCGCCCCCTAACAGTCCCCACCCCCACCCCCACCCCCACCCCCACGCACGCGTCGATCATGGAGTTGTGGTGGGGATGTACTGCCCTTTCGGGGCTAAAACCCCCACCACTAGTCCATGATCGACCAGGTTCGGGGCGGTGGCCGGGTGTCCGGTGTTGGACATTGGGCCGCGGAATCCGGGTCGGAACGGGCGGGTTGGACCTTGGTCGTGGGCCCGGGATCGTCACGGTGACCCTCTCGGAGCCCTACCCACGGTGTACGGTGGCGCCGTCCGGCAGTGCCGAAGCGGTTCACCGCCCGCGAAACCCGAAACGCGGGCGGCGCGTTACGTTGGACATCCGGACCGTCGGTGCGACGGCGGGGTCGAAAGCGGTCGCTGCCCGGGCGCCGGCAGGCCACGAGCAGGAGTGAGGTCGGGGAGAGACGTGCCTAGCAACGCTGGAACCACCCGTCTGGTCATCGTCGAGTCACCGGCGAAGGCCAAGACGATCTCGGGCTACCTTGGCCCGGGGTACGTCGTGGAGGCCAGCTTCGGTCACGTCCGCGACCTGCCGCGCAACGCCGCCGACGTGCCGGCCAAGTACAAGGGTGAGCCCTGGGCCCGGCTCGGGGTGGACGTGGACAACGGCTTCCACGCGCTCTACGTCGTCTCCGCCGACCGCAAGCAGCAGATCACCAAGCTGGTGAAGCTGGCCAAGGAGGTCGACGAGATCCTCCTGGCGACGGATGAGGACCGCGAGGGCGAGGCGATCGCCTGGCACCTGGTCGAGACACTCAAGCCCAAGGTCCCGGTCAAGCGGATGGTCTTCCACGAGATCACCAAGCCGGCGATCCAGGCGGCCGTCGCCAACCCCCGGGAGATCGACCGCGACCTGGTCGACGCCCAGGAGGCACGACGGATCCTCGACCGGCTCTACGGCTACGAGGTCTCCCCGGTGCTGTGGAAGAAGGTCATGCCGAAGCTCTCGGCCGGCCGGGTGCAGTCCGTGGCGACCCGCATCGTGGTCGAGCGGGAGCGGCAGCGGATGGCCTTCCGCACCGCCGAGTACTGGGACATCCTGGCCACCCTCGCGGTAGCGAACGCCGGTGAGGGCCCGCGGAACTTCAACGCCACCCTGATCGCCCTCAACGGTGACCGCATCGCGACAGGTAAGGACTTCGAGCCGACCACCGGTCGCGTCCGGGCCGGGGCTGGCGTCGTGCACCTCGACGAGAGCGGCGCGCGGGGTCTCGCGGCCCGGCTGGACGGGCGGCCGTTCACCGTCACCCGGGTCGAGGAGAAGCCCTACCGTCGCCGCCCGTACGCGCCGTTCATCACCTCGACCCTCCAGCAGGAGGCGGCCCGCAAGCTGCGCCTGTCGTCGCAGCAGACGATGCGCCTCGCCCAGCGGCTGTACGAGAACGGCTACATCACCTATATGCGTACCGACTCGGTGAACCTGTCGGAGACCGCCATCTCGGCGGCCCGCCGGCAGATCGTCGAGCTGTACGGCGAGCGCAGCGTGCCGCCGGAGCCGCGTCGTTACACCGGCAAGGTGAAGAACGCCCAGGAGGCGCACGAGGCGATCCGCCCGGCGGGGGACAACTTCCGCACCCCGGGCGAGGTCGCCAAGGAGTTGTCGGCCGAGGAGTTCAAGCTCTACGAGCTGATCTGGCGGCGGACCATCGCCTCGCAGATGACCGACGCTGTCGGTTCCAGTGTCTCGGTGCGTATCCGGGCGGTCTCCACCTCCCAGGAGGAAGCCGACTTCGGGGCGACCGGTAAGACGATCACCGACCCGGGCTTCCTGCGCGCGTACGTCGAGTCCAGCGACGACGAGAACGCCGAGGCCGAGGACGCCGAGCGCCGCCTGCCCAACCTGGTCAAGGACCAGCCGCTGACCGCCGACGAGCTGGCCGCGCAGGGCCACCACACCCAGCCGCCGTCGCGCTACACGGAGGCGTCGCTGGTCAAGGCCCTGGAGGAGCTGGGCATCGGCCGCCCGTCCACCTACGCGTCGATCATGCAGACGATCCAGGACCGGGGGTACGTCACCAAGCGCGGCCAGGCGATGATCCCGACCTTCCTGGCGTTCGCGGTGATCGGGTTGATGGAGCGGCACTACCCCCGTCTCATCGACTACGACTTCACCGCCTCGATGGAGAACGAGCTGGACGAGATCGCCGGCGGTGACCACGCCGCTGTCGACTTCCTCACCGCGTTCTACTTCGGCAGCGCCAACGGTGCCGGTGACCAGGACATCGCCCGCTCCGGTGGGCTGAAGAAGCTGGTCACCGAGAACCTCAGCGACATCGACGCCCGCAGCGTCAACTCCATCCCGCTCTTCACCGACGACGAGGGCCGTGAGGTGGTCGTGCGGGTCGGCCGGTACGGGCCGTACCTCCAGCGGGCGGTGCCCGGCGAGGCCCCGGCGACGCCGGCCGAGGGTGAGGAGGGCGCTGCCCAGGGCGACCGCGCGCCGATCCCCGAGGGTCTCGCCCCGGACGAGCTGACCCCGGAGAAGGTCCACGAGTTGTTCCTCGGCGGCGGCGGCGAGCGCAAGCTCGGCGACGACCCGGCCACCGGGGAGCCGATCGTGCTCAAGTCCGGCCGGTTCGGCCCGTACGTGTCCAGCGGCGAGCGCAAGTCGTCCCTGCTGCGTACGCAGACACCGGACTCGCTGACCCTGGAGCAGGCGCTCAAGCTGCTCAGCCTTCCCCGGTTGATCGGTGTCGCGCCGGACGGCGTCGAGATCTTCGCGAACAACGGTCGCTACGGCCCGTACGTGAAGCGGGGCGAGGAGTTCCGTTCGCTGGAGTCCGAAGAGCAGATGTTCACGGTCAGTCTGGACGAGGCGCTTGCCCTGCTGGCAGCTCCGAAGACGCGTGGACGGCGGGCCGCCGCGCCGCCGCTGCGGGAGATGGGTGTCGACCCGCTGACCGAGAAGCCGTTGGTGATCAAGGACGGCCGGTTCGGCCCGTACGTCACCGACGGGGAGGTCAACGCCTCCCTGCGGCGTGGGCAGACCCCGGAGGCGCTGACCATCGAGGAAGCCTCCGAGATGCTCGCCGAGAAGCGCGCCAAGGGTCCGGCGCCGCGGAAGAAGGCGGCGGCGAAGAAGGCTCCGGCGAAGAAGGCCACCGCGGCGAAGAAGACGGCGGCCACGAAGAAGACGGCCGCTGCCAGCAAGTCGACCGCCGCGAAGAAGACCACCACGGCGAAGGCGACGACGGCGAAGAAGGCCCCGGCCAAGAAGGCCGCCCCGCGTAAGGCCGCGACCAGCACCGAGTAACCCCTGCTTTTGGAAATCTTGGAAGGAAAGTGCCCCTCCTGGGGCGACTTCCTTCCAAGATCTCGGCGTTGTCCACAGGGGCAGCCGGCAGGGGGCGCGATCTGGAGACTTTGGGGTTATGGGTCTCCGGGGGACGTCGTTGGCTGGCTGGGGGCGTCGGCTGCCGGATGATGACGCGGACGAGCTGACCTGGCTGCTCTTCCATCAGGATGATGTGGTGAGCCTCGACCAGGCGCGGCGGCACCTGTCACCCAAGGCCATCCGGCACCGGGTGGCGACCGGAAAGTGGCGACAGGTCCACCGAGCTGTGTTCGTCGCGCACAACGGGCCGGTCAGTCTCGACCAGTTCCGGTGGACGGCGGTTCTCGCCGCGGGGCCGCGGGCGATCCTCGGTGGCCTGACCGCTGCGCAGGCCGGAGGGCTGCGGGGGTTCTCCGGTCGCCCGATCCACGTCCTGCTCCCCGCCCCCTGCCGTCGTGGCTCGCTGCCACCCGGTGTCGTGGCGCACCGGAGCGGGACGCTGCGCGATCAGGACGTGCTGGCCGTCGGGCAGCCTCGACGGACCATGCCGGCTCGTTCAATAGTGGACGCCGTCCAGTGGGCCGACGATGACCGGCAGGCACGGGCGGTCGTCGCCGCCGCATTCCAACAACGGCTCGTGGGTGGCGACGACCTGCACCGGATCGTCGAGACCTTGCCCCGGGTCCGCCGTCGTCAACTGATCCTGGCCACGGCGGCGGATGCCGCTGGCGGTGCCCACTCCCTGGCGGAGTTGGACTTCCTCGGCCTGGTCCGTCGCGCGGGCCTACCGGAGCCGGCGCGGCAGAAGATCCGCTACGACTCGACCGGACGACGTCGCTACCTGGACGCCTACTTCGAGCAGTGGAGAGTGCACGTCGAGATCGACGGCGGGCAGCACGTCGATCCGCGCGCCTGGTGGGCGGACATGCGCCGCCAGAACGCGCTCTGGGTCGACGGTGACCGCCTGCTGCGCTTCCCCGCCTGGGCGGTACGCGCCCACCCCGACGAGGTCCAGACCCAACTCCGCGCCGCCCTGAAAGCCGCCGGCTGGCCGGGCTGATCTTGGAAGGAAAGCGCCCCTCCAGGGGCAGGTTCCTTCCAAGATCTGCAAGGCCGCTACGCGCCGAGGACGTGGGTCAGGTGGGGGTTGGTGAAGACGCGGTTCGGGTCCAGGCGGTCGCGGACGGCCTGGAAGTCGGCGAAGCGGGGGTAGGCGGCGGCCAGCGACGCGGCGTCGCGGTAGTGCATCTTGCCCCAGTGCGGGCGGCCGCCCAGCCCGGCGGCCACCTGCTCGAAGGCCCGGAAGTACGGCTCGTACGGCATGCCGACGTACTGGTGCACGGCGATGTAGGCGTTGTCCCGGCCGTAGCCGTGGGAGAGCCAGATGTCGTCGGCGGCGGTGAAGCGCACCTCGACCGGGAAGAGCACCTTGAACGGCAGGCCGTCGACGATCCGCCGGAGCGCGGCGAGCGCCTCGGGCAGTGCCTCGCGGGGCAGCCCGTACTCCATCTCCATGAAGCGGACCCGGCGTGGGGTGCAGAACACCCGGTCGGAGCGGCCGGTGTACCGGCGTTCGGTGAGGGCGCGGGCGGAGACCGCGCTGATCCCCGGCGCGAGGGCGGGCACGGCCCGGCCGAGTCGGCAGGCCCCGGCGAAGACCCGGTTGGACAGGAAGTCGTCGTCCAGCCAGCCGCGCCAGCGGGACAGCGGCTGGTCGTTGGCGGGCACCCGGTCGTTGGCCTTGACCTGGACCCGAGACGTGTACGGGAACCAGTAGAACTCGACGTGGTCGTGGCGGTCGATCAGCGCGGGCAGTTCGCCGAGCACATCGGCCATCTCGGCCGGGCGTTCGTGGGCGTGCAGGACGAAGGCGTCCACGCAGCGCAGGGTCACCTCGACGAGGACGCCGAGCGCGCCGAGCGACACCCGGGCGGCGGCGAGGACGTCGGGATTCTCGTCGGCGGAGCAGTGCAGCACCTCGCCGGTGCCGGTGACCAGTGTGATCGCCTCGACGAAGGTGGAGAGGCACCCGTAGCCGGCGCCGGTGCCGTGGGTGCCCGTGGAGATCGCCCCGGCGACGGTCTGCGCGTCGATGTCGCCGAGGTTGGGCAGCGCGAGGCCGTGCCGGGCGAGCAGGCTGTTGAGCGTGTGCAGTGTCATTCCTGCCGGTACGGTGACCAGCCGGTGGGCGACGTCGACGCTGACGGGCGTCCCCAGTTCGGACAGTTCCATCCGGCGGTCGTCGGCGAGTGCGACGGCGGTGAACGAGTGGCCGCTGCCGGTCACGCGGATCCGGCCACCGGTGGCGACGGCGTCCCGGACGGCTTCCGCGACGTCGGTCGGCGAGCCGGGGCGCAGGATCGCGGTGGCGCTGCCACGCTGGTTGCCGGCCCAGTTGGACCAGGTAGCGGTGAGCGATGCGGTGCCGACCATGCGCGCTCCTCATTCATGAATATGAACTGACTTCATATCAGGAACGTTGTACCTGGTAAATACCGCAATTGCGATCCGCTCGTTGTACCGGTAGTCACGGACTCGTGACGTGGAGATATGTTCATCCGTCGAAGGGGGGTGGCGCAGAGTGTCCACACCAGCCGCCACGACCGGTCCGCTGCGCCGCGTACCGGTGCAGGGTCGAAGTGTCGCGCGGGTGCAGCGCATGTTGGATGCCTGCGCCGAACTCGTTGACGAGGTGGGGTACGAGGGGTTGACCACCACCCTGCTCGCCGAGCGGGCCGAGGTGGCGATCGGGTCGGTGTACCAGTTCTTCCCGGACAAGCGGGCGATCGTGCAGGCGCTGACCCTGCGCACGATGGAGTCCTACCTCCAGCGCCTCGACGAGCGGTTCGCCTCCGACGAGATGACCCACTGGTGGGACGGCGTCGACGCCGGGATCGACGAGTACATCACCATGCACCGCACCGTCCCCGGTTTCCGTACCCTGCACTTCGGCGACGTGGTCGACCTGCACCTGCTCGACGAGCAGCGGGACAACAACGGCGTGATCGCCGACCAGTTGGCCCGGGTGCTCACCGAGCGCTTCGGGCTCACCGACGTACCGAAGCTGCGCTTCGTCCTGGAGATCGCGGTCGAGGCGGCCGACGCGCTGATCAAGCTCGCGTTCCGGCGCAAGTCCGACGGTGACGAGCGGGTGCTGCTCGAGGCGAAGGCGCTGATCCGGGAGTACCTGCACCGGCAGGTCGACGGCGAGGACGGCGGCCGGCCCACTGTCGGCCAGCAGGCCCGGCCCGCCTGATCCGTGCTCGTGGCCCGGGGGCGGGCGTCGGGTCAGAGGAACGCCTGCCCCTCCCCCCGGTAGGTGGGCACGCTCGCCACGACCGTGTCCCCCTCGACCAGGTGCAGCTCGTTGACCCGTTCACACAGCTCGCCGGCCTTGGCGTGCCGGAACCACACCCGGTCGCCGACGCGCAGGGTGGCCGCCGCCGCGCCGGACAGCGGGGTCTGCACCTCACCGGCGCCCTCGGTGCCGACCAGCTTGAGCCCGGCCGGCAGCCACGGTCGAGGTAGCCGGCTGCCGGCGGCCGGACCGGAGGCGATCCAGCCGCCACCGAGCACCGTCGCCAGCTCCGGCGTCGGCCGGCGGACCACCGCGCAGGCGAAGAAGGCCGCCGGAGTGGGTCGCCAGGCGCGGTACGCGTCGAACAACGTCGGCCCGTACAGACCCGATCCCGCGGTGATCTCGGTTACCGCGGGATCGGCGCTGGTCGCCGCCACGCTGCCGGTGCCGCCGCCGTTGACGAACTCCAGGTCGGCGTGTTCGCGTACCGTGGCCACCGCCGCACCTCGGCGGGCCAGCAACTCGCGGTACGACCCGCGCTGGGCCAGCCTGATCGCACCGGCCAGCAGCGTCTGCCCCGGCGGCGCGTCGCCCAGGCCGGCGATCTGCGCCTCGTACGACATGAGCCCGACCAGCCGGAAGCCGGCGCGGCCGGCGACGGTGGCGGCGAGCGCGCCGGCCGCCCGTGCGCTGTGCACCGGTGAGCGGCGCACGCCGACGTGCACCCGCCCCCGGATCGGCCGCCAGGAGGCGTCCAGGTCGAGGCAGAGACGTAGCTCGGCGCGTTGCCCGGGGGCCCGGACGGCGTCGATCAGGTCGAGCTGCCCGGTGCCGTCGATCATCAGGGTGATCGCGGCGGCCAGGGTCGGGTCGGCGGCCAGCTCGGCGATTGCGGCCCGGTCGGCGCTCGGGTACGCGACCAGGACGTCGTCGCTCACACCGGCACGAACCAGCCAGATCGCCTCGGGCACTGTGAACGCCATGATCCCCTGCCAGCCGGGCCGGGCGAGGGCTCGACTGATCAACTCCCGGCTGCGCACCGACTTGCTGGCCAGGCGGACGGGTTTGCCGGCGGCCAACTCGGCCAGGGCGGCCGAGTTGGCGTCGAAGGCGGTGAGGTCGACCACGGCGTAGGGCGGGTCGAGGTGGGCGGTCGCCCGATCCAGGCGCTCGCGAAGTTTGTCGCTTTCGATGGCCACGTGTGCACGCTAACTGTCCGACGGCGAATGCGAAATACCCTCGCGTACGTCCGGGCTGCGGCCGGTGGCTCCGGCGGCCTAGGCTCAGCGAGCAGGAGAATGTCGCCGGTGGGGTGGCCCCCCACCGGGTCTAGAGTGTTCCACCGGAGGCGCCCAGCCATGGGCCGGCACGTGGAGGTACGGCCATCGAAAGCCAGAACAGCGGCGAGTCGCCCGGCGTGTCGCGCTCCGGCGGTCGGCCCGATGCCGCTGCCAACCAGCCCAGCGGCGGTCAGGTCGATCCGTCCGGCTATGCCGCCATCCGGTCAGTTCTGCGCATCCAGCCGTTCCGCAGGCTCTGGATCGTGCTCGGCGCGGCCTCCTTCGGTGACTGGCTCGGCCTGCTGGCCACCTCGGTCTTCGCCTCCTCCCAGGTCGAGGGCAGCACCGCCCAGGGTGCGGTCTTCGGTGGCGTCATCGCGATCCGTCTGCTGCCCGCGCTGGTGCTCGGGCCGATCGCCGGCGTGCTCGCCGACCGGTTCGACAGACGCTGGACGATGGTCATCTGCGACCTGCTCCGGTTCGTGCTCTTCGCCTCGATCCCGATGGTCGCGCTCGTCGGCGCCAGCGGCGCGGTGGTGGTCCTGTGGGCTACCGTCGCCACCTTCCTCATCGAGTCGATCACACTGATCTGGATCCCGGCCAAGGAGGCCGCGGTTCCCAACCTGATCCCGCGCGCCCGCCTCGAAGCGGCCAACCAGCTCACGCTCATCACCACCTACGGCCTGACCCCGGTGCTCGCCGCCGCCGTCAGCGCCGGCCTGGACCGCAGCGTCCGGGGCGTGACCGGCGACAACTTCCCGGACTGGGCCGAGCCGGCCCAGCTGGCGCTCTGGTTCAACGCCTTCTCCCGACTGGCAACCGCCCTCGTCGTCGCGTTCGGCATCAAGGAGATCAGCCAGGGGCAAACCGCCGAGGCTGACCGCCAGGAGCAGGGCATGCTGCGCCAGTTCAAGGAGGGCTGGCAGTTCATCGGACAGACCCCGCTGGTGCGCGGGCTGGTCCTCGGCATCCTGGGCGCGTTCGCCGGCGGCGGCATCGTCATCGGCACCGCGAAGTTCTTCGCCAGCTCACTCGGTGCCGGCGACGCCGCGTTCTCCCTGCTCTTCGGCGCCATCTTCGTCGGCCTCGCGCTCGGCATCGGGCTCGGGCCGATGATCGTCAAGGAGATGTCCCGGCGTCGCTGGTTCGGCATGAGCATCGTGCTGGCCAGCGCCGCCGTGATGACCCTCGCCTTCGCCATCCACCTGTCCATGGCGATCGTCGGCGCGGTGCTGGTCGGCGCCGGTGCCGGCATGGCCTTCCTGGCCGGCACCACACTGCTCGGTGGCGAGATCAAGGACGAGGTACGCGGCCGGGTCTTCGCCGTGGTGCAGATCGGCACCCGGCTGGTGCTGATCCTGGCCATCGCCCTGAGCAGCCTGCTCGCCGGTGTCGGTGGCTCCCGCAAGCTGGAGATCGCCGACCTGGGCGTGTCCATCTCCTCGACCCGGTTGCTGCTGCTCGCCGCCGGTGCGGCCGGCATCTTCGCCGGGATCAGCGCGTTCGGCCAGATGGACGACAAGAAGGGCGTCCCCGTCCTCGCCGACCTCTGGGGCTCGATCCGGGGCCGTCCGCTGATGCCGTCCGAGCCGTTCGTCTCCACCGGGCTGTTCGTGGTGTTCGAGGGCGGCGAGGGCGCCGGCAAGTCCACCCAGCTCGCCGCGCTCGCCGAGCGGCTGCGCGGCCAGGGGCGTGACGTGGTGGTCACCCGGGAACCGGGAGCGACAGCTGTCGGTCAGCGGATCCGGTCGCTGGTGCTGGACACTTCCGGCGACGAGGCCCCCTCGCCGCGGGCCGAGGCGCTGCTCTACGCCGCCGACCGCGCGCACCACGTGGCCACAGTGGTCCGGCCCGCGCTGGTCCGGGGCGGAGTGGTGATCAGCGACCGGTACGTCGACTCGTCCCTGGCATACCAGGGCGCGGGCCGGACGCTGCCCGTCGACGAGGTCTCCTGGCTCTCCTCCTGGGCCACCGGTGGGCTCAAGCCCGACCTGGTGGTGCTGCTGGACGTCGAGCCGCACACCGGCCTGTCCCGGGTCGTCTCGCGCAACGCCGGCACCGACCGGCTGGAGGCCGAGTCGGTCGCCTTCCACGAGCGGGTCCGGTACGCCTTCCTCGACCTCGCCGCCGCCGACCCGAAGCGCTACCTGGTCCTCGACGCGTCCCGACCGGCCGACGAGATCACCGGGCAGGTGGTCCGCCGGGTCGAGGAGATGCTCGGCAGCCCGGGCGGCATCGTGCACCCCCGGCCGGCGCAGGGCCCGGACACCTCGGTGCAGCCCGAGTTATCCGACGCGGAGCTGGTGACGATGGAGCACAAGACCTGATGCCGGACGTCTTCGCCGACCTGGTCGGTCAGGACGAGGCGGTGACCGAGCTGCGCCGGGCCGCCGCCGCAGCGGCCGCCGTGCTGCGCGCGGGCGCGGTCGACCGGGCACCCGCGCTGATCCCCGCCGGCGACGCCGACGCGCCCGCCGGCGATGCCCCGCCCGGCGGGGTGGACCCGGCCGCCGGGATGACGCACGCCTGGATCTTCACCGGCCCTCCCGGCTCCGGCCGCTCGGTCGCCGCCCGGGCGTTCGCCGCCGCGCTCCAGTGCGTGCACGGCACCGGCTGCGGTGAGTGCCCCGGCTGCCGCACCACGATGGGCGGCACCCACGCCGACGTCCGGCTGGTGGTGCCGGAAGGGCTGTCCATCGGCGTCAACGAGATGCGCGCGCTGGTGCTGCGGGCGGCCAGCACCCCCTCGGGCGGGCGCTGGCAGGTGGTGGTCATCGAGGACGCCGACCGGCTCACCGAGGCCGCCGGCAACGCGCTGCTCAAGGCGATCGAGGAACCTCCACCGCGTACGGTCTTCCTGCTCTGTGCCCCGTCCACCCACCCGGACGACATCTCGGTGACCATCCGCTCGCGCTGTCGGGTCGTACCTCTGCGGCAGCCGCCGGCCACCGCGGTGGCCGAGGTGCTGGCCCGTCGGGACGGCATCGCGCCCGACGTGGCGCAGTGGGCGGCGGCGGCCGCGCAGGGGCACGTGGGTCGGGCCCGTCGCCTGGCCCGCGACCCGGAGGCACGCAAGCGGCGCGAGGCGGTGCTCGCGGTGCCGCGCCGGTTGACAGGTGTCGGCGCGGCGTTCGACGCGGCGTCCGCACTGATCGAGGCGGCCGAGGCGGAGGCAGCGGCGTCGGTCACCGAGGCCGACGTGGCCGAGCGGGCGGCACTGGAGACCGCGCTCGGCGCGGGTGGCACCGGCCGGGGCGCGTCCGGCGCGATCCGGGGTGCCGCGGGTCAGCTCAAGGAGTTGGAGAAGCGGCAGAAGTCCCGGGCCACCCGGGCCCAGCGGGACGCGCTGGACCGGGCGCTCGTCGACCTGGCGGGCTTCTACCGGGACGCGCTCACGATGGCGTTGCGCGCGCCCGTCGCCCCGGTGCACACCGACACCGCCGCGTTGGCCGGTGCCGGCGCGCAGAAGTGGGACGCCGAGGGGGCGCTGCGCCGGCTGGAAGCCGTGCTCGCCTGCCGGGCGGCCATCGAGGCGAACGTGAAACCGCGGATCGCTGTCGAGGCGATGATGCTCGCCCTCTGGAAGGGCTGACCCGCACCCCTCCGACCGTTGTCCACAGGCATCGACAGGCCCGATTGCTGTGCGGTACGGTCCGTGTGCCGTGGTGACGGTGAGCGCACGCTGAGTGAGGGATCACCCGGGAGGAGTCGGCCCATGCCGCGGGGGGAGATCGACGAAGCCTGGATCGAGGAGGCGGTGCGGCGCTACCGTCGCATCGAGTCGCTGCAGGCCGAGTTCGACCAGGCGGTGTCGACCGTCGAGGTGACCGTCCGGTCGCCGGACGGTCTGGTCGAGGTGGTGGTCACCGCCGGTGGGCGGATCACCGACGTCCGGTTCCTCGGGCCGCTGCACACCCGCAGCCCTCGGGACGTGGCCGGCTCCGTGCAGGCTGCGGTCACCGCGGCGGCGGACGCCGCCGAATGGGCCCGGGAAAAGCTGCACAACGAGACGTTCGCCGCCTACCGACCGCTCGCGGGAGCCTGAGATGGACACACTGCGCGCGCTCTCTGCCCGACTGGACGAGGCGAGCGCCACGCTCACCGCCGTCTCGCACACCGTCACCGCCACCGACCCGCCCCAGGCCGCGTTCGGTGCCGACGCCCCGGGTCGGCCCGGCGAGATCGGTCGTGCGTTGCACCGGCAGTGGGCCACCGCCACCGACGACCGGGCCCGAGAGGCCCACGCCGCCGCCGGTCGACTGGCCGCCGCCGCCGCGGCGGTACGGGAGGCGGCCGACCGCTATGCCGACGTCGACCGGGCCGCCCGCCGCCGGCTCGCCGGAGAGCTGTGATGGACGCCCTGGACCGGCTCGCCGAGCCCGGCCTCGACCTGCTGCGCCGGGTGGACTCCCTCATCGCGGCGGGAGTCCCGGAGGGGCACCGGGTATGGCCGTTGCTGCGTCGGATGCAGGTGCTGCCGGGCGACGCGGTTCGCGGCTTCCTCGACCTGCACCCCGCGCCGCTCGCCGACGCCGGGCACGCGGTGCGCCGGCTCGTCCGGGGGTACGACGACGTCTCCGCCGCGCTCACCGACGCGGCGCTCTGGTCCGGCCCGGCCGCCACGGCGTACGGGCAGCAGCGGGCGGCACTGCTGCACCACCTCGACGAGGGGCCGGACAGCCTCGTCGGCCGGCTCGAATCCACAGCCGGCTACGCCGACGCTCTCGCCGACTGGGTGGAGGGCAGCCGACTCGCGCTGGCCCGGACACTGGCCGATGTGCTGCGCTCCGCGGAAGCGGTGGCCGTGGTCGCCGCCACCGCCAGCGGTGCGTCGCCGCGGCCCGGGCCGGTCGGCCCCGGCGTGGCCGACGCGGCCGAGATCGCCGCACGGGTGCTGGCGGTGCTCTGCGTGGCGTACGACGGTGCGGAGACACTGCTGCGTCAGTGGGCGCCGAGCCTCGCCGAGGCGACGTGGCGGCCGCCGGTGCAGGGGCGCCCCCACTACGACCAGCCCACCCGGGTCGGCTGGTAGCCGGCCCCCGGTTCTCCGACCGCTGCCGCACCGGTCCCGGACAGACCACGGCGTCGCCCACGGGCGCTGACCTGAGTCGGCTCCCCGGCGACGCCGTGGTCTTCCCCCCTGCACCCCCCGCAGGTATGCCTTCACTCAACGCTGTCGGGTGCGTCTTGTCTCCTGCCTGGGCCCGGATTCAACCGTCCGGGCGAGGGGCAACGGCACGACGGGCCGTCCGGCAATAGGTCGATTCGACGGTCATGGATGGGGTGTCGTCATCGACCGAGGTGCTCTCCGGCGCGAAGGCGTCGTAGGGTGGGGGGATGGGCATGCTCTGCGCGGTCAGCTTCAACCGGTACGGGCGCCTCTACTATCTCGATCCCGGTGAGTTGCGCCCGCAGGTCGGCGACAAGGTGCTGGTGCCCACCGACGACGGGCCCGAGGTGGCGGAGTGTGTGTGGGCCGCGCAGTGGGTGACCGAGGAGACTGACGGTTTCCCCCGGTTGCTGGGGCTGGCCGCCGACGACGACCTGCGGCGGGACGAGGCGCTGCGTCGCCGTAAGGCCGAGGCCAAGGTGGCCGCGAAGCGGCTCATCCGCTCGCACGGCCTGCCGATGAAGGTGGTGGCCGTCGACCACGTGCTCAGCTCCGCCGAGGGCGGCGGCGAGCGCAGCACCGTGTACTTCACCGCACCGCACCGGGTGGACTTCCGCTCCCTGGTCCGCGACCTGGGCGCCACCCTGCACTGCCGGGTCGAGCTGCGTCAGCTCTCCGCCCGTGACTCGGCGCGCGTGCAGGGCGGCATCGGCTCCTGCGGTCGGGACCTGTGCTGCGCCACCTTCCTGACCGACTTCGAGCCGGTGACCATCCGGATGGCGAAGGACCAGGACCTGCCGCTGAATCCGCTGCGCATCTCCGGTGCGTGCGGCCGGCTGATGTGCTGCCTGAAGTACGAACATCCGCTGTACCAGCGCTTCCAGGAGACGGCCCCGGCGGTCGGCAGCCGGGTCTCCACGCCCGAGGGCGACGGCCGGGTGGTCGGCCACAGCGTCCCCCGCGACGCGGTGACGGTCCGCCTCGACGCCGACGGCTCCCGCTGCTCCTGCTCCCGCGCCTCCGTCTGCGCCCCCCGCCAAGCCCACGACCAGCACTACAAGCCCTAACCCCCCGCCCGCCCCCGGCGGCGGTGATCAAGAGGTTTGCGTCATGTCCGGCGCGATTCCTGACGCAAACCTCTTGATCACCTGCGCTCGGCGGGTCAGGACAGGACCGTGGGGGGTTCCGCCAGGCGGGGGGCCAGGGTGGTCTTCGGGGTCAGCCAACTTGCGGTGGGGGACTGGTCCGGGTTCACCTGCCAGTCCCGGGACACCCGGTCCACGGCGATCGGGAAGATCGTCAGCGTGCCGTCCGGGTCGATGCGCAACCGCAGGAACACCTTCGAGTCCTCGATGCCCTGACCGGCGAAGAGTTCGTTGACGTTCACCCCGAACGAGCCCGCCACCAGCAGGTACGCGGCCACCAACTGGCTGGCCACCAGGCCGATCACCGGACCGTAGAGCACCGCCGCGGCGACCGCCGGCAGCGGCCACGGCCAGTCGTAGAACGGCAGGGCCAACCACGCCCAGGTGCCGGCCGCCGCGAGGGCCACCTGCGCCACGCCGTGGCTGACGCCGAGAATCCCGTGCCGTACGTGCCGCTTGCCGCCCGCGCTCGGCGGCTTGGCGAAGAGGATCGCCGCCAGCACCGTCACGAGCACCATCACCACCAGTGGGACGCTGAACAGCCGCTGACCCGTGCTGTCCGCCCAGTTCGCCGTCGCGCCCGCCATGGCCAGCATCAGCAGGGTGTGCAGGATGCCGAGCAGGGTGGTGAAGCCCGGATTGCGGAACGGCAGCCGCGGGAGGATGCCCCAGCCGTAGCGACGGGAGCGGGCCGCGTCCGGATAGCGGGCCACCAGGTCGTACGGCTGGGAGGAGCTGGCCCGGCGCGCCAGGGTGTCGCGCGGTGGCACCTCGATGTGCTCGGGCAGCTTGTGGGTGGGGTAGAGGTATGCGCCGCCCCCACCGCACGTGATCAGTTGCCGGTCCGGCCCGGAGTAGCGGGCGTAGTGGTGCAGGTCGCCGGAGATCAGCAACCGCACCCGCGCCCCGGTCGGATCGATGATCGTCCGGATGAAGTAGTCGATCGAGTCGTACGCCGTCGGGCTGTCGGCCGCCTTGACCCAGGTCGGCGCCGGCGCTGCGATGATCACCTTCGACTCCGGGCCGAGTCGGCGGGCCACCTCGTCGAAGTAGGCCAACTGCGGGTCGTCCAGGTACGAGCCGGACTGGTCGTCCACACCGAGAAGCCACCAGCCCGCCGCCAGCTCGACCGCGAAGTACGACCGCGACTGGCCGGTGCGCCACCCGGCGAAGTTCCGGTCCCGGGAGCGGACGAACAACCGCAGGAACGCGGTCAGACCGTCGTACCAGTCGTGGTTGCCCGGCACCGCGAAGAGCGTGGGCTTCTCCGGCGGCGACACCGGCAGCGCGGCCTGGTAGGGCCCCTTGCACCGGTCCTCGTACGAGGCGTAGGCCGCCGACGGGTACACCTGGTCACCACCCATGACCAGTGTCTGCGCCCGGGGCAGCCGGTGCCCGTCCACCGTCAGCTCGGGCTGCGCCAGCAGGTACGCCACCGAGTAGGTGGCGTTGAAGCCGTCGCCCAGGTCCGCCACGTAGTCCAGCCACAGCCCGCCGTCCGGCCCCACCTGGCGGAAGACGCCGTCGTCGAACGCGTTCTGCAACTCGCGCTTGTCCAGGTACGCCCCGAACAGCACCGCCAGCAGCGTGCGGATGCCGGTGCTGATCAGCAGGAACGGTGCCAGCCACGGCACCGGCTTGCGGGGCGTGAAGCCCAGCTCAAGCGGGTCGGTGCTGCTCGGCCGGTGGGCGGCGCGTTCGGTCGGCACCGGATCAGGGCGTTCGGTGGCGTCGTGCGGGTGGCCGGGATGGTCGCGTTCGTCGCTCACCCGCCGCAGCGTAGTCCCGCCGTGAATCATCTGCTGTCCGGCAAACGACCAGATGTCCGCTTGGTGCTCATAGGTGGGCGGAGGTATCCGGTTCGGTGGTGGGTCGGGGCGTGCCGTACACTTGCTGATCGTTGCCGCCTTAGCTCAGTCGGCTAGAGCGACGCACTCGTAATGCGTAGGTCGACGGTTCGATTCCGTCAGGCGGCTCCATGGAAAGGCCCAGGTCAACGGCTTGATCGCCGATCATGACCTGGGCCTTTTGCCGTCCGTCGCCAGGGCGGGCGGCCAAGCGGGCAGCCAGCCTACTCACCGGACCACAGCGCACCGGGGCGGCGGTTGCGGTGCCCCCCGGTCGGGGCCCGCACGGGGCCCGAGGTGCCGTCAGAGGTCGGCGATCAGCCATCAGCGACGGCACCCAGAGAAGGCGCGACCTGCGTGCCGACCAGGTTGCCGCAGGTCACGTGCGAGCCGGTCCAGGTTCCGTTTCACCTGCACGTGGTGGGCACGGTCGGCGCTGCTAGCCGTCGGAAGAGTTCAAGTCCGCGGTGAGGTGAGCCGTCTGGTCGACCAGGCGTTGGAGTTCCTCTGGGTCGGTGGTTCGCTCCCACTGCCGGAAGTCCTGGTAGTGGTTGAGTAGCGCGCCGCCGTAGGCGTCGGTGGCAGCGACGTGACGGAGGTCGGTGTGGCCGGCGAGGACGTCGCGGGCCATCTCCTGCAGGTCGTCGCCGGCTACGCCGTCGCGCAGGCGGGTGAGGCCCGCGTGGAGGAGTTTGGCGAGGCCCTGATCACCTTCGGTCAGGTCGAGGAACTGTCGCTCTGGATGCGATTCAGGCTGGCTCATGGCGCACCGGGCTGGTGTAGGGGCGGTCGGGCAGGGGGAATTGAGACAGCTCGCCGCCCTGCTCGGCGAGGGTCTTGATGAAGCTGAAGAAGCCCATGATGAGGGTGCCGCCGGCTTGGATCTTCAACGCGGCGTCGTTGACTTTCTTGACCAGTTCGAGGGCTTGCCAGGCGGCGATGCCGTAGCCGGCGACTGCGCCGACGCCTGTTTCGATGAGCGCGGTGCCGGCGGCGGCGCTGACGCCGATGATGATGGCCTTGTCGATCATCATCTTGATGAGGCCGCCGATCATGTCTGCCAGGAGCCAGATGGCGCGTCCGGCTTCGTGGTACTTCTCCTCGATCTGGGTCAGGACGATGTTCTGTTCTACCGCTGCCATGCCGAGTTGGCGGAGGTAGACGAACGCGGCGTCGGCGGCGTGGCCGTCCCACTGTTGGTCGAGTTGGGAGGCGGTCAGGCTGACGTTCTGGCCGAGGGCTTGCAGGCTCTGGCCGAGGTTGCCGTAGGCGTCGCCGGCCTTGTAGAAGCTTTCCCAGTCTCCGACAAAGGCGCTACTGATGGTGCCGATGACGTCGTAGCCGGCGATGTCCTTGATGATCTGGTTGACCCAGTGGGAGATGGACAGTGCGTCGAGGATTCCGATGGGGTTGGCGAAGCCCTTGGTCATTGAGGCGTCGGGCTGCCCAGGTTCGACGAGGAAGGCTGTCGGCTCTCTCATGGCAGGTTGCCGCCCAACGGGCGCCCGCTGGGGAGCTCGTAGCCGTTGCGGTCGGCCGTCGGGTAGGTGGCGTCGAGTCGGGCCGCGCTGCGGCTGTCGGTGCGTCGGTACTGGTCGGCGGTGGCCTGGAGCGCGTCACGGGACTTGCCGAGCAGCTCGATCAGGTGCGTCAGCCGCTTGGTCATCTCGTCGACGAGCTTCCGGTGCGCGGGCCATGCTTCGTTGAGCAGCCCTTGGTCGTCCCACGGCATGTCGGTGTGCTTGAGGATGTATGCGCGCGCGGCCTGCGCGTCAAGGTGCGCTTCGTTCAGCTGGTCGGCGCCGCGTTCCAGGGCGGCAGGTTCGACGAAGAAACTCATGACAGGCGGTCCCCGATGATGCCGGTGACGACGAGCAGGATCGCGGCGGCAAGCAGCGCGAGAGCCATGATCCGGCCGCGTCGTTTCGACTCCGTGTCGGTGGAGGCGCGGTAGACACCAAGGCCCGCCACGGCGGCTGCGCCGAGAGGGACCCCCACCGACAGGAAGCGGGCGAGGGACCAGATGCTGAACGTCCCGTCGTCGCCGGAAGCCGCTAGCTGATAGACGAGGAAGCCCAGACCGACCACGCAGAAGAAGAACAGCACCATCGACACCAGCGCCACGCTCTTGCGGAAGTCATGCCACTGATCCAGCTTCGCCGGCACCGCCGTCACCCGATCTGACTGCCCCGTCTCGCTCACGTCCGCACCATGCCACAGGTCAACCACTGAGCGCGACCCCGCCTTCACTCCGAGGCGTCAGCTTGGCCGGCGTGTCGGTCGGGTGCCTGGGCCCGCCCGCAGTGGTGCCTGACGAGCCGATCGGGGCGGCAACCCGCTGCCCGGCTCAGGGTTCGCGCCGCCCGAAGATGATCCCTCCCAGTTTGCTCTCGGGTGAGGTGAGGGTCGTCTGCGACTCGACCCGGAAGCCGCTTGTCCGCAACCGGGCCGCCATCTGGTCGGGCTGGCGACGGTGCACGTCGACCGTCATCGGGTGACCGCCGTAGCCCTCCGTCTTGCGGGTCGTCCCGTCGCCCACGTGGAAGCCGAGCAGCAGCGGACCACCGGGACGCAGCACCCTGCGGAAGTGCGCGAGCACCGCGCCGAGCTGGTCGTCCGGGATGTGGATGAGTGAGTACCAGGCGATCAGGCCGGTGACCGACCCGTCGGCCAGGTCGAGGTCGGCCATCGAGCCGACCTCGAACCGCAGGCCGGGATGATCACGGCGGGCCACCGCGATCATCCCGGGTGAGAGGTCGACGCCGAAGGCGTCGACGCCGAGCGTGTGCAGGTGGGCGGTGATGCGCCCGGTTCCGCAGCCCACGTCGGCGACCGGCCCGCCTCCGGCCGTGTCGACGAGTTCGGCGAACAACGCCAGAGCCGCCCGTTCGTACGGTGCCTGTGCCAGGAGGTCGCGTAACAGGTGCGCGTAACTGACCGCGACAGTGTCGTAGGAGGTGCGGGTGTCCGACACCCAGTCGTCGACGCTCATGCCTCAGCTGGCCCGAGCAACGAAAGGCCCGGACCCCGCCGGGAAGTCGCGACGCTTGAGCTTCGCCATCCGGCCGTCCGGGTGGTGACAGACGACGCCCTCCCAGCCCGGGTGGCCCAGCAGCCATTCACGCAGCCCGTCGGGGTCCAGCGGTGCTCTGCGCAGTTCCTCGTCGTCCCCGGGGGCGCAGAAGCCGTGGCGGACGAGCTGATGGCCGGTGGCCTTCTCCGGGTTGCCGTTCACCTTCGGCCCGACCAGCTCGTAGGTGGCGCCGGGCTGTGGGCCGCTGAACTGGTCGACGATCGCGCCGAGGGCCTCAGCGTGGAACGTGGCGAAGGCGGACTGCTCGATCGGCTCCCAGCCGACGGTCTTGCCGGTCACGTCGTCGGTCATGACCGGCTGGTACCCCGGCGGCGTGGCCCTGCCCGGCTTGACCTCACGCCGGGCCCACCAGCGTTCGCCGTCGTACCTGACGCAGGTGCCGTCGTACTTGCGGGTGGCGACTCCCTCGCCGTCGAGCACCCACCGGCAGTCCGGGTGGACCTCTGACGTCACCCGGCGCAGGTCCTCCGGGTCACGTCGGAACAGGGTCGGGATCTTCCGCATGCGCGTGCTCCTTCCGGCTGCGCTGGTGCCGCACAGCATGAAGGAGCGGTGGTGCACGCTGCCACGGCTTATGGTGGCTCGGCAGGTCGCCGCCGGCACCGACGTGGTCACCGAGTCGACGGCACAACCTGGGGGTACGCGGGATCTTCGCCGATCCCAACGGTCGCCTGTGGACGTCGCAGCCGGTTCGGGTTCGTGAAAGCGTCGGTGGTTATGGATATGGTCCGTCGGTGACCGCGACCACCGATGCCCCTGGCATGTTGCCCACCCCCGCCCACGAAGCCCGACTGTGGGCGCTCATCGAGTCGGCCTGGGCCGAGTTGGGCGCGGAGCCTGCCGCGCTCCGGCAGGCCCTCGTCGAACGCGACCCGGCCGGCGACGACAGCGACGATGACGGCCCGTCCTACGCGATCGACGACTGGCTGGACCGGTTCCTGGACCGGCTCAGGCACCTGTGCGCCGAGCTGACCGGGCCGGAGTTGACCGACCTCGACCGGGTGGTGGAGCGCAAGCTGTACGACATCGATCGGGAGGACATCCACGAGGTGACCGACGGGTCGGACGACGGCTTCCTCTACTGCCGCGGGTTCATCGTCGCGCTCGGCCAGGCGTACTACGAGGCGGTGCGCGCCAATCCCGCCATGGCCCTGCTGGACGCCGACTGCGAGAGCATGTGTTACTTCTTCGCCCATCTGCACAACGACCGGTTCGGTTCGTGGCCAGAGACCGGCTCCGGCATCTCCCGGGAGTCGTTCGGCAACCGCGCCGGTTGGTCGGCCTGACCTGGCCGGGCGATCAGACGTAGATCTTCTTGGCGTACTCCGGGCCGTAGTGCCGTTCCAGGTCTTCGAGGCTCTCCGCCGGCGCCTCCACCTCCTTGATCAGGCGTGCGCGGGACGGCAGCAGGTCGGGCTGCCAGGTGTCCGGCTTCCACAGCGAAGATCGCAGGAACGCCTTCGCGCAGTGGTAGAAGATCTGCTCGATCTCCACCACCACGGCGAGCACCGGCCGGTGCCCCTTGACCACCATGTCGTCGAACCACGGCGCGTCGCCGACCAGGCGGGCCCTCCCGTTGATCCGCAGCGTGTCGGTCCGCCCCGGGATCATGAAGAGCAGCCCGACGTGCGGGTTGTCGATGATGTTGTGGTAGCCGTCGGCCCGCTTGTTGCCCGGCCGTTCGGGCAGCGCGATGGTCGTGTCGTCCAGCACCAGGGCGAAGCCCGCCGGGTCGCCCTTCGGGGAGACGTCGCAGCTGCCGTCCGCGCCGGCCGTGGCCACCAGGCAGAACGGGGAGGCGGTGAGCCATTCGCGGTCCCGTTCGTGCAGGCGCTGCCGTTCCTTGTCGGCGGCCCGTGCGTTCGGCGTACCGAGCAGGTCGCGCAACTCCTCGTGGGAAGTGATCTCCACCGTCACGTTGCTCCTCCCTCAGGCGTTGACCCGTTGGCGGGTGGCACCGTTCGTCAGCCTAGGCCGCCCGGACGAGCACGAGGTTTGTGCCCGGTTGTCGGGGGTAGGGCCTGACCTGAGCGCCCGCCACGACGAGACCGTTCCGCAGGACGCCGACCAGTGGAGGCCGGGAGATGGAGAGCCGACTGAAGGTGCTGGGGCACCCAGTCCATCCGATGCTGATCACGTTCCCGGTCGCGCTGCTGGTCACGGCCGTGCTGTTCGACGTCGTCGACACCGTCGGTGGTCCCGACTTCCTGGGCGAGGTCGCCTACTGGAACATCACTGTGGGTCTGATCGGCGGCCTGCTCGCCGCTGCGGCCGGCTCGTTCGACCTGCTGGCGATCCCGACCGGCACCCGTGCCAAGCGGGTGGGACTGCTGCACGCCGCCGCCAACGTCGCGGTGGTCCTGCTCTTCGCGGCCGTGTGGGCGGTCCGCCTCAACGCCGACTCCCGGGCCGCCGGCGGTGCGCTGATCGCCATCGAGGTGGTCGCCGTGGCGATCCTCGGCGTCAGCGCCTGGCTCGGCGGCGAACTGGTCGACCGGCTCGGTGTCGGTGTCGACCGCGACGCCAACCTGGACGCGCCCAGTTCACTACGGCCGCCCGCGGCCGCTCAGCGGATCGGAGACGGGTGATGAGCGAGCAGCAGACCGGCGGCTTCGGCCGGGGTTGGCGAGGCGGCCGGCAGCAGGGCTGGGATCCGATGGGCGAGTTGCAGTCGCTGCGCGCCGAGCTGAGCCGCCTGGTCGGCGGCCGGGCCGGTGGATCCGACGTCGAGCTGACCGAGACCTCGGACGGCTGGGAGGTCGTCGTCCGGCTGCCCGGGGTTGCCCCGGAGGAGGTGGCGGTCGAGCTGGACGACCGCGAGCTGTGCGTGCGCGCCCGTTCCGAGGCCGAGGTCAACGCCGACCAGGGCATCCCCGGCGGTTTCGAGACCCGCGGTTTCGAATATCGCGTCAACCTGCCGGCCCGGGTCGACCCGGACGCCATCGACGCGGTCATGGACCACGGCCTGCTCCGGGTCCGGCTGCCCCGGGCGACCCGGCCCGCGCCGCGCACCATCACCGTCGGTCGCACCGGGCCGCGCTCCGGCTCCACGGGTACGCCGATGCCTGCCGATCCCGCCGCGGACCGGGAGTTGCACCGCCCGGACACCGTCGGCGAGATCGACCGGCAGTAGCGGGCTGCGTGGTCACCCCGTCCGTGCTCGGCCCGACCGCCGAGCCCCTACCCGACGTGCGGCGGATCGCCGTGCTCCGCGCCAACGCCCTGGGCGACTTCGTGTTCGTCCTGCCGGCGCTGGACGCGCTGCGCGCCGCGTACCCCTCGGCGGAGATCGTGTTGCTCGGCGCGCCGTGGCACGCGAAGCTCTGGCGCGACCGGCCGGGCCCGGTGGACCGGGTGCTGGTGGTGCCGCCGGCACCCGGCATCCGTACGCCCGACCCGGGTGAGCCGGAGTCGTCGATGGACGACTTCGTCGCCGCTGCCTCCGGTGAGGGGTTCGACCTGGCGGTGCAGATCCACGGTGGCGGCGCCAACTCGAACCCGCTGATGAGTCGACTGGGTGCCCGGGTGACGGTCGGCCTACGCGCCGAGGACGCGCCGCCGCTGGACCGGTGGCTCCGCTACGTCTACTACCAGCACGAGGTGATCCGTTACCTGGAGGTGGTGGCGCTGGTCGGGGCGCCGGCAACCACCGTCACCCCGACGCTGACCGTGACCGACGCCGACCGGGCCGAAGCGGCGCAGGTGCTCGGGCCGGCCAACCGCCCCCGGGTGGCACTGCACCCCGGAGCCAGCGACACCCGCCGCCGCTGGCCTGCCGAGCGCTTCGCCGAGGTGGCCCGTGAGCTGCACGGTGACGGCTACGAGGTGCTGGTCACCGGTACGTCCTCCGAGCAGGACGTGGTGGACCGGGTCGTCGCAGCGGCCGGGGTTCCGGTCCGGCCGCAGGTCGGGACGCTCAGCCTCGGCGGGTTGCTGGGCTGCTACGCCGACTGCGCGTTGGTCGTGTCCAACGACACCGGCCCGTTGCACGTGGCCGCTGCGGTGGGCACGTCCACTGTGGGCATCTTCTGGGTCGGCAACCTGATCAACACGGCGAACCCGTTGCGGGGCCGGCACCGGCCGATCTGTTCCTGGACTGTGCACTGCCCGGTCTGCGGGGTGGACTGCACGCCCGGCATCTACCCGCACCGCCCCGGCGACGGCGAGTGCCCACACCGGGACTCGTTCGTGGCGGACGTGCCCGTGGTCGAGGTGCTCGAAGCGGCCCGGGAGCTGCTCAGCGCCGAGTGACGGCGGTCAGGCCGGTTGGGGGGTGTCCTCCTCGGCGAGGACCACCTCCCACGCCTCGACGTCCCGGTCGGTGACGGTGGTCGGAGACTCCAGGTGGTACGCGCCGCTGGGCAGGATGCCCGCCCCGCCGTACCGGGCCAGCACCGCGAGCTGGGCGGCCACGTCCTCGCCCTGGTGCTTCTCCTGCACCCGACGCCAGAAGTCGAAACCGCCGACGTCGACGAGTTTGGCCCGGTCGTAGAGCACACACCCGCCGATCCAGGACACCTTGTACGCCCGCCACGCGCCCGGCGGCAGCGCCAACCGCTCGGTGACGTGCAGCAGGTTGGCCGCCGAGTGGATCCGGGCGCGGTTCCACTCCGGGGTGTCCGGGCGGATCCGTTCCGGCGTCGGTGGACCGGTCCACTCCTCGTAGTGCCCGTGCGCCTCCGGCCGCACGTCGTCGGCGTACGACAGCCCGTGCACGCCGTTGCCGACGAACCCGCAGCCCAGCTCACCGATCGCCGTGACCAGCCGGTGCACCGCCCCCGGCTCCAACCAGATGTCGTCGTCGAGGTTGAGGACGTACCGGGCGGTCGAGGCGGCGAGCAGGTACGCCCGATGTTCGGCCAACCCCCGGCGGGGCAGCCGACGGGTCAACAGCACCGGGTGACCCCGGTGGCGCAGCGCCCGGACCATGGTGGCCGCGGCGGGGTGCGCGTACGCGGGATCCCCGTCGGACTGGTCGCTGACCATTACCCCGAAGCCGGGTACCCCGTCCTGGGCGGCGAGCCCGGCCAGGGTGACAGCCAGTTCGGCGGGCCGGTTCCGGGTCGGGATCAGCACGTCGAGCAGCCGGTCGGTGCGGAACTCCTCCGGATCGCCGAGGTCGAGAGGGCGGTTCACGACGCCTGGGTGCGGGTGCGAAGCGACTCGTCGGGCGTGTGGTCCGAGGCGCGCGGAGCCGGGTCCTGACTGTGTGTCCGGATCCGTTCGATGATCGCGGAGGTGGACCGGTCCGGCACGTACCCGAGGGTGCGCACCTGTCCGCCCAGGCGACGCACCAGCGGGCCCTCCGGGACCAGCTCCGGCGGGTAGTCACCGCCCTTGACGTAGACGTCCGGCCGGACCGCCTCGATCAGCGCGGCGGGCGAGTCCTCCTCGAAGACCACCACGTGGTCCACACAGGCCAGCGCGGCGAGCAGGGCACCCCGGTCCTCGACCGGGTTGACCGGGCGGTCCGGGCCCTTCAACCGTCGTACGCTGCCGTCCGAGTTGACCGCCACGATCAGCAGGTCGCCCAGGGCGCGGGCCTGTTCCAGGTAGCGCACGTGGCCGCGGTGCAGCACGTCGAAGCAGCCGTTGGTGAACACCACCGACCGTCCCGCCTCGCGGTACTCGGCGACGATCGCGTCCAACTCGTCGGTGCCGACCAGCGCCGAGCGGTCCGTGCTCCCGGTCGGTTGGTCGAGCGCGGTGAGCAGGTCCTCCCGTCGGCACACGCAGGTGCCGGTGTCGGAGACGGTGATCGTGGCCGCCAACTGGGCGAGCTGGGCGGCGGTGGGCAGCGGCGCGTCGGCGGCCAGGGCCAACGTCATCGCCGCCAGGTACGCGTCCCCGGCGCCCACGGCGTGACTGGCCGGCACCGGGGTGCTGTGGCTGCGCCGTGGTGCCCCGTCGGCACCGCCGACGACAGCGCCCTCGGTGTCCAGGGTCACCGCGACCACGTCCGCGCCGGTGTGCGCGCGCAACTCGGCCAGCCGTGACTCGGCCAGGACGGCCCGGTCGACGCCCTCCCCGGCCCGGGTGTTCACCGTGACGCCGGTGCCGGTGACGCTGAGCCCGTCGCCGGTGAGCGCCACCCGGCCCTCGGCCGGGACCGGCTCGCCGACCGGCCCGGGACGGTCGGCGTCGGCGCGTACCGCGCCCGGTGCCGAGCCCGCTGTCATCTCGGAGGGACCGTCGGCCCTGTCGTGGTCCGGGTGCTCCAGGTGCAGGTCGGTCCCGCCCGTCGGTCGGGTCGTACCGCCGGCGCGGGCCAGCAGGCGGGTCGCCTCGGCGAAGCTGGGAGTGACGACTGTCGGGGCGAGCCCCCGCCAGTCGGCCAGGTCGTGGGCGTCCAGCGCGACGGTGGCGTACCGCTCGCGTTGCTCGACCAGCCACGCGCGGACCGGCGCGGGCAGCGCACCCAGGCCGTAGTCGCAGACCACCAGGGTGGGCGCCTCCCCGCCGGCGGCGGCGCGCAGCTCCTCGGTGGCGCAGGCCAGCGCGGTGAGCAGCCGGCTCACGCCCTCCTGGTCGAGGGCGTCGTCCGGGTCGCCGGAGTCCTCGCGCAGCAGGATCTGGTTACCGGCCAGCATCCGCCGCTTGACCGGGGTGGGCCGTCCCGGCTGGTTGACGGTGCGGTCCCAGACGCCGGCGCGGTCCAGACAGTCGTGCAGTTCGTCGCCGGCCACGTCGGCGCCGACCGGTGCCACCAGCACCGCCCGGCCGCCCAGCGCGGCGACGTTGACAGCGGTGTTCGCGGCACCACCGGCTGCGGAGATCCGTCTGCGCAGGGTCAGGACCGGAGCTGGTGCCTCCCGGCAGAGCCGATCGGACTCGGCGAACCGCCATTCGTCCAACATGGCGTCACCGACGATCAGGACCGGGCGTCCGAGCCAGCTCTCCACGACGGTGGCGAGCCGGCGCTGTTCCGCTGCTGCTCCTGCCATGCCTCCCCGGGTCCCCACCGCCCCCCTGGCCAAACCTGCGCGCCGGTCGGTCCGGCCGCTGGTCGTACGCCTTTTGGTGGTTCGTCACCGGTCCGCTCTGTTTCGGGCGTTCCGAGCTGGGAAGGGGATTGAGGTACCCCGGAGAGGAGATGTACCGACATGACAGCGGCATTGAACGGCAAGCGGATCGCCTTCCTGGCCACCGACGGCGTCGAGGAGGTCGAGTACGTCCAGCCGCGCGAGGCGGTCGAGAACGCCGGCGCGACGGTCGAGCTGGTCTCGCTGAAGCCCGGCACCATCCAGTCCTTCAACCACCTGGACCAGTCCACGACGTACGACGTGGACGTGACAGCGGACAAGGCGGACGCCGCCGGCTTCGACGCGCTGGTGCTGCCCGGTGGCGTGGCGAACCCGGACTTCCTGCGGGGCGACCCGGACGCGGTGCGGTTCGTGCGGGCGTTCTTCGACGCGGGTAAGCCCGTCGGGGTGATCTGCCACGGCCCGTGGACGCTCATCGAGGCGGACGTGGTGCGGGGTCGCCGGATCACCTCCTGGCCCACCCTGCGTACCGACCTGACCAACGCGGGCGCCACCTGGGTGGACGAGGAGTGCGTGACCGACGGCAACCTGACCAGCAGCCGCAACCCCGACGACCTCCCGGCCTTCTGCCAGAAGATCACCCAAACCTTCGCCGCCTAACCCCACCCACCCCACCCACCCCACCCCCCACCCTGGTTGATCAAGAGGTTCGCGTCAGATTCCGGTGTTTCCTGACGCAAACCTCTTGATCAACGAGAACGGGAGTGGGGTTTTTGGGGATTGGGGGCATGTTCCTCGGCTCGCCGGATAGAAGGCCACATGACCACCGAAGCCTCGGACGCGCCGGTGCTGAACCGTCAGCAGATCCGGCTGCTCATGCTCGGTCTGATGACCGGCATGCTGTTGGCCGCGCTCGACCAGACCATCGTCGGCACGGCCCTGCCGACCATCGTGGGCGAGCTGGGCGGGATCAACCACTACTCGTGGGTGGTGACCGCGTACCTGCTCGCCTCGACCGCGTCGACCCCGCTGTACGGCAAGATGGCCGACCTGTACGGGCGCAGACCGGTCTTCCTCTTCTCGATCGGCACGTTCCTGGTCGGCTCGTTGCTGGCCGGGCTGTCCCAGAACATGACCCAGCTGATCGTCACCCGGGGCATCCAGGGCCTCGGCGCGGGTGGACTGCTGACGCTCGCGTTCACCATCATCTCGGACGTGGTCTCCCCCCGCGAGCGCGGGCGCTACCAGGGTCTGTTCGGTGCGGTCTTCGGGATCTCGTCGGTGGCCGGGCCGCTGGTCGGTGGGTACTTCGCGGAGACCGACTGGCGGTGGATCTTCTACATCAACGTGCCGCTGGCGATCCTGGCCATCGTGGTCTGCTACCACGTGATGCGGTTGATCCCGTTCGAGCGCCGGGAGCATTCGATCGACTGGCTGGGTGCCGGCCTGTTGGTCGCCGGGGTGAGTGCGCTGCTGCTCGCACTGAGCTGGGGCGGCACCGAGTACGCCTGGGGTTCCGGCGTGATCATCAGTCTGTTCGTCGTCGGTGCGGTGCTGGGGGTGCTCTTCGTCCTCCAGGAGGCCCGGGTCGCCGAGCCGATCCTGCCGCTGCGACTGTTCCGCAGCGCGACGTTCGCCCTGGCCAACTCGGCGCTGCTCATCATCGGTCTGGTGATGTTCGGCTCGATCATCTTCATCCCGCTGTACCTGCAGATCGTCAAGGGCGCCTCGCCGACCCGCAGTGGTCTGCTGATGCTGCCGATGATGGCCGGCATCATCATCACGTCGATCCTGACCGGTCGCGCGATGACCCGGATCGGCCGGTACAAGTGGTTCCCGGTGGCCGGGTCGGTGACCCTCCTGGCCGGCATGTTCCTGTTCACCCGGCTGGAGGTGACCACCTCGCTCTGGGTGGCCTTCGGGTTCATGGTGGTGATCGGTGTCGGGCTGGGTCTGTGTATGCAGTCGCTGATCCTGGCCGTGCAGAACGCGGTCTCCGTGCGGGACCTGGGGGCCGGCACCTCGTCGGCGACGTTCTTCCGGTCGCTGGGTGGTTCGTTCGGGGTGGCGATCCTCGGCACGGTGCTCTCGTCCCGGCTGACCGGCGGGCTCGCGGACCGGCTGCCCGGCGCCATCGCGCAGCTCCCGCCGCAGGAGCAGGCCGCCGTGGCGGCGAGTGGTGGCGCCAACATCTCGATCAACGATCCGGCGACCATCCTGGCCCTGCCGGGACCGGTGCGCGCGGCCATCCAGGGAGCCTTCGTCGACGCGCTGGACATGGTCTTCCTGACCGCCGGTCTGATCGCGATCCTGGCGGTGGTGGTCACGCTGACGCTGCCCAACACCCAACTGCGCGGCGCCGGTCCGCAGGGCGCCACCGGCGGCGCCGACCCGCTCGGCGGTAAGGCGCCGGCCCCGGGCGGCAAGCCGCTGACCCGCGAATCCAAGGAGGAGGCCGCCGCCGACATGGAGGCCAAGTCCCAGACGATGATCTGATCGCGTCAGGCCGGGCGGCGGTAGGCGCCGTCCCACCAGGTCGCGGCCAACTCCCGGGCGGCTGTCGCGTCGGTGTCGGGGTCGGCGGTGGTGGTGCTGACGTGGTCGGCGAGGAAGCGGTCACCGCCGATGACGATCAGCCGGCTGGCGGCTGGATCCAGGAGGGGTTCTTCGCCGGGCTGCGCCACCCGCAGTGACGCGACCCGACCCGGGCCGACCTACTTCAGGATGAGCCGGTTCGTCTGCTCGAAGACGTCCAGGTCGGCCAGGGTCTCCGCTACCGAGGTGGAGAGCGGGGCGGGGAACCGGTCCCGGGCGAAGAAGCCCGCGTCGGTGGTCTCGTCGGTGACCCGGGCCAGTTGTCCGTCCCACTCCTCCACCTTGAACGCCGTCGTGAAGACCTGGTACGTGTGCCCGTACATGTTGGTGCTGGTCCGGTCCGGGCCGGTGTAGAGGGCGAACGCGCAGACCCGCAACGCGCGCAGCCCGGTCTCCTCGCGGACCTCCCGGACGGCGCAGTCGGCGATCGACTCGCCCAGTTCCATTGCGCCGGCCGGCATGGCCCACTGGCCGTTGTCCGAGCGCTGGATCAGCAGGATGCGCCCGGCGTTGTCGTTGACCACGGCACGAGCGCCGACGAACATCAGCGTCCGGTCCCCGGCGATTGCGCGTAACTGCCCCACGTACGAGTCGGCCCAGGAGATGCTCACCTGCGACAACTTACGGGGGTTCCCAACGTGTGACCGGCGACACTAGCTTGTTACCCATGCGTAGCACGATGATGGACGCCCCTCTCCAGGTCTCCCGGATCCTCGAGCACGGCGCGGGGGTGCACGGCACGGCCGAGGTGGTGACCTGGACCGGTGCCGAACCCCGTCGGATGACGTACGCCGAGGTGGGCCGCGCCGCCGCCCGGCTGGCGCACGCGCTGCGCGACGAGTGCGGCGTGACCGGTGACGAGCGGGTCGCGACCTTCATGTGGAACAACAACGAGCACCTGGTCGCCTACTTCGCGGTGCCGAGCATGGGCGCGGTGCTGCACACGCTCAACATCAGGCTCTTTCCCGACCAGGTCGTCTACATCGCCAACCACGCCGAGGACCGGGTGGTGCTCGTCGACACCACGCTCATCCCGCTGCTGGCCCGGGTGATCGGCGAGCTGAGCACGGTGCGGCACGTCGTCGTGGTCGGTGGTGGTGACCCGGCGCCGCTGGTGGCGGCGGCCGGCGACCGGATCACCGTGCACCACTGGGACGCGCTGCTCGCCGACCGGCCCGAGGTGTACGACTGGCCGGAGGTGGACGAGCGCGACGCCGCCGCGCTCTGCTACACCTCGGGCACCACCGGCAACCCGAAGGGTGTGGCCTACTCGCACCGCTCGATCTACCTGCACTCGTTGCAGGTCTGCATGCCGGAGGGCTTCGGTCTCGGGCCGACCGACCGGGAGCTGGCGATCGTGCCGATGTTCCACGCCATGTCCTGGGGTCTGCCGTACGCGGCCTTCCTCTCCGGCGCGTCGCTGATCATGCCGGACCGGTTCCTCCAGGCCGCGCCGATCGCCGAGATGATCGCCACCGAGCGGCCCACCCTGGCCGGCGCGGTGCCGACCATCTGGACGGATCTGCTGGCCTACCTGGACGGCCACGAGGTGGACACGTCCTCGCTCACCGAGGTGATCGTCGGCGGCTCGGCCTGCCCGCCGGCGTTGATGCACGCGTTCGACGAGCGACACGGGATCGACGTCATCCACGCCTGGGGCATGACCGAGATGTCCCCGTTGGGCTCCGTCTCACGTCCACCCGCCGGGGTCTCCGGGGAGCAGGCGTGGCGGTACCGCTACACGCAGGGGCGGGTGCCGGCGGGCGTGCAGGCGCGGATCGTCGGGCCGTCGGGCGAGCCGCTGCCCGCCGACGGCACGGCCGTGGGCGAGTTGGAGGTCCGGGGGCCGTGGGTGACCGCACGGTACGTCGGTGACGAAGCCCCGGACGAGGAGAAGTTCCGCGACGGCTGGCTGCGTACCGGGGACGTCGGCTCCCTCTCACCGGACGGCTACATCACGCTGACCGACCGCGCCAAGGACGTGATCAAGTCCGGGGGTGAGTGGATCTCCTCGGTGGAGTTGGAGAATGCCCTGATGGCCCACCCGGCGGTGTTGGAGGCGTGCGTGGTGGGCGTGCCGGACGAGCGGTGGGACGAGCGACCGCTGGCCACCGTGGTGGTGCGGGAGGGCGCCTCGGTGACCGCCGAGGAGTTGCGGGACTTCCTGGCCGACTCGGTGGCGCGTTGGCAACTGCCCGAGCGCTGGGCGTTCATCGACGCGGTGCCCAAGACGAGCGTGGGCAAGTTCGACAAGAAGGTCGTCCGTTCGCGGTACGCCGAGGGTGAGCTGACTGTCCGGGAGCTGACAGCCCCGTAACGTTTTCCCCGGCACTGTCGCCTGTTGGGGCAGGGGTAACTCCTGAAACACAATCCCTCCCCGGGAGGGCGGCCCCGGCGTTCGCACCGCGCCGGGGCCGCCCGTTCCACGCGGATGACCCGCACCGTCATTGTTGCGAAAGTTCTTCGCCTCTGTCCTGATGACGGCGAAATCGGGTGGTCCGCGACCCGATCAGGCGTCGCTCGTCCGCACCAGGACCTTGCCCACCGTCGCGTCCTCCACCGCCTGGTGCGCTGCTGACGTCTCGGCCAGCGGGTAGTGGTGCAGAGGCAGGCCGGCCTCCGCGCCGACCCGCAGCGCGCCCTGGCCGGCCGCCGCCGCCACGTCCTTGACACCCTGCGCCTTGGCCGCCTTCGGCTCCGTGTAGACCAGCACGAACTGCCAACGCGCGTTCGGCACCATCAGTGGACGGACCGGGATCGTCAGGTCGGCGCCCCCGTCGTCCGCGTACACGCAGACCGCCCCGCCGTGCCGCAGCACCTGCACGTCCACCGCCGCGTTCCGGGCCGGGGCGACCTCCACGATCGTGTGCACCCCGTCGGGGGCGATCCGGCGGACCTCCTCGACCACGTCCTGCTCCCGGTAGTTGATCACGTGGGAGGCGCCGGCCGCCGCCGCGAGCTGCGCCTTCTCCGCGCTGCTCACCGTCGCGACGACAGTGGCGTCGGCCCAGCGGGCGAGCTGGACAGCGGCGTTGCCGACCGCGCCCGCCCCGCCCTGCACCAGCACCGTGTGGTCCGCCAACGCCCCGGCGCGCAGCGTGTCCGGCATGAACTCGCCGGCGGTCAGACAGCGGTGCGCGGTGAGGAACGGGATGCCCAGGGCCGCCCCCAGCTCGAACGGGGCGTCACCGAGGCGTACCGCCTGCCGGACCGGCACCAGCGTGTACTCCGCCGAGGTGCCCCACGGCCGCTGCCAGGCCGCCTCCCAGATCCAGACGCGCTCACCGATCAGATCGGGGTCGACCCCCTCGCCGACGGCCTCCACCACCCCCGCGCCGTCCTGCCCGGGAATCTGCCACCCGTCCGGCGCGGAGCTGCGGCGGGACTTCCAGTCCGTCGGATTGACCCCGGAGACCGCCATCCGGACCAGCACCTCGCCCGCGCCCGGCTCCGGCACCGGCCGGTCGACCAGCTCCAGCACCGAGGGGTCGCCGGTGCGCTCGTACACGATGGCCTTCATTCGTGGTCTCTACCCCGCCCGGCCCCGGTCAACCCAGGCCGTCCACCAGCTCCGGGGTCAGCTCACCGATCGCGCCCAGCGTCACGGTGGCCAGCCGGGCGGCGTCCGGGTCGAGAGGGTACGAACCATGGGGCACCGCCACCACCCGCATGCCCGCCGCAGCCGCCGAGCGAACCCCGTTGGACGAGTCCTCCACCGCCACGCAGCGGGCCGGGTCGACGCCGAGGCGTTCCGCGACGCTCAGGTACACGTCCGGCGCGGGCTTGCCCCGCTCGGTCTGCTCGGTGGAGAGGGTCGCGCCGAACGCGTCGGTCAGGCCGGTGGCGGCCAGCGCCGCCTCGATCAGCCGGGTCGGCGACGAGCTGGCCAACCCCAGCGGCCAGCGCCCGGTCAGCCCTCGGACGACCAGGTCGGCACCGTCGATGAGGGGTACGTGGTCCCGGTAACGCCGGGTCATCTCCTCGACGACCTCGGCGGCGACCTGCTCGGCGGTGCGGTCCACGCCCAGCTCACCGCTGAGGTAGTGGGCCCACTCGCCGGTGCTCATCCCCATCAGGCGACGTTGCGTGTCCGGCTGCCACGTCCCGCCGTGCGCCGCCACGTACGCCCGGCGGACCTCCTCCCACACCGGCTCGGAATCCACGATCACGCCGTCCAGGTCGAAGACCACCGCATCCGTCACGGCACCATCCTGCCCGACCGGTGGGCGCCCGGTCAGCCGGGCAGCGCGGGCAGGCCGAGCGGGCTGCCCTCGGGGAGCAGCGTGTGGCCGGACCTGGCGATCGGCTCCAACAGCTCCCGGAGCCGATCCGCGTCGTCCGGGCCGAGCGCCTGCCACGGGTGCGCGGCGGCCCGGTCGGTGGCGTCCTCGACGGCCTGGAACCCGGCCCGGGCGTGGTCGGTGGCCGCGCCGTCCCCGGTCAGCCAGCCCCGCTGTGCGAGCCGCTCGCGGGCGGCCTTCCACTGCTCCTCGGACCAGCCCCGGCCCAACAGGTACTGCGGGGGTGAACCATCCAGCGCGACCCGTCCGGCCAACGTCTCGACCGGGTCCAGCCCGGCGGCCACCAGCGCCGCCACGTGCCCGTCCCCCCGGTGTTCGCGCAGCGTCGTGGCGGCCTGCCAGAGCCGGGCCAGCGGGTACTCCCCGACCGGCAGCGCCGCGTTGGCCGCGCCCAGCACCCGGCCGCCGGTCTCCACCGCCGAGGCGGCCCGCTCCAGCAGGTCGGCGGCCTCGGCCAGGTGCGCCTCCGGCAGCTCGTAGGTCAGCTCGGCGAGCGCCTGCACCGCGCCGGTCAGGCGGGCGCGGAGCGCCTCCTGTGGGGTGGCCAGCCGCCACACCGCCGGCAGCGCCCGGGCCACCATCGGCGGCGCGAAGTTGAAGAAGGCGGCGACCACCGGTGCCGCCTCGGTCGCGCCCAGCGGCGCGGCGCGGCCGGCGAAGTAGCCTCGCCAGTAGCCGCGCAACCCGACCGCCTCGTACGCGGCGCGGGCCCGTGGATGGAGGTAGGTGACCGCGTGCACCGGCTCGAAGTACGCCCACATCACGCGGGCCGTCCGCCCAGCCTCGTCCAACGCCGTCACACGCACCTCCGCGTCCCGGTTACGGATGATCACCCCGGGCGGCGAACCGCCCGGGGTGACGCCGAACCTACTGCCGGTGGGTGACGGGCCGGAAGCCCCATGTGAACAACTCCATCGCGACCAGCGGACAACCGGGGCGATTCGGTCGGATTACTGGGCGGCGAGAATGTCCACCACGAAGCGCAGCGGGCCGGTCGGGCGTCCGCCGGCGTTCGCCTCGTCGTTGCCGTACGCCAGCTCGCCCGGGATGTCGAGCTGCACCCGGCTGCCCACGTTCACGCCGACCAGACCCTGGTCCCAACCGGGGATGACCTGACCGACGCCGATCGGGAAGGTGGCCGGCTGCCCGGCCTTCCAGGACGAGTCGAACTCCTTGCCGTCCTTGTAGAACACCCCCACGTAGTTGGTGGTGATGTTCTGGCCCTTCTGCACGGCCGGGCCAGTGCCCTTGATCAACGGGGTGACAGTGAGTTTCTTGAGGTCACCCGTGCCCGGCGTCACTGTCGGCTTGGTGCCCAACGCCGGGTCGGCCCCCTCGGGGAGCTGCGGGGCGGGGGGAGCGCCGGGCGCGTCGGGGGCCGGAGCGGAGGCGGACGGGGTCGCGTCGGCCTGGTTCTTGGGCTTGTCGTCGCCCCCGCCGATCGCCACGAAGAGGCCGATCAAACCTCCGGCCACGACGACCGCGACGAGGCCACTGGCCCACGCGTTGCGCTTCCGCCTCGCGTCGGCTGCCTTCTTCTCCGCCAACTGGGCGGCCAACCGGCGCCCCGACTTGGTCGCCGGGCTCTGGTCCGGACCCTTCTGCTGCGTCCGCTCGCTCACGTCGTCGACTCCCTGCTGCGAAGTGTGGCCGGCACCCGGTGCCGGGGGGAAAGCCGACGCACACGGTACCCGCACTGCGGCCCACCGTGCCCGCCGCGCACGCCACGGATCGCCCAGCGAGGCGGTTCCGGAACCTTCCCGGGCGTTATTCCGGGACGACCATGAAGTCGGTCACGAACGAGGTGACCCGTCCGTCGGCGGTACGGCCGATCCAGGTGCCGTAGCAACCGTCGCCCCAACCGGTGGCCACCGTGACGACGTTGGCACCACTGGCCTCGTCCAGCACGGCGGTGATCAGCCCCGGCACCGGGGACGAGGGCAGCTTGTCGGGGATGAAGACCTGCTCGACCCGGTCGTAGTCCCAGCTCTCCAGGACACCGAGCGCCGTCGGGTCGGCGAGGGTGCCGGCACCGGCGTCCACCCCGTACCCGAAATAGTCGTCAGCGCCGAGGGCGGCGACGTCCTGGTCGCCCGCGACGGCCGGCTCCCACCGACTGGTCGGCTCGGCCGAGACGACCAGCTCGAACGCGGCCACCCGCCGGTCCACCTCGGTGTCCTCGCGGAGCACCACCGCCACCCAGGCACGGGCGGGGTACCGCCCCGGCGGCACGGTCACCGTGAACGGCTCGGCCTCCGGGCACACCAGCGGGTCGCACCCGACCACCCGACCGGTCGGCAGCACGATCTCACCAACCGGGTGCACCTCGATCAGGTATCCGCCGTGCTCGTCGGTGAAGCAGGCTCCGGGCGTCAACAACCGGTCCAGATCAGGGGTGTACGGCATGGGGGCTCCTCCGGTGGCCAGCGGCCGGCGGAGCGTACCCGGCCCGGCGGACACCGCCGCCGCTGCCGTACCGGTCAGGCGCTCTTGCGGGGGGTGGTCTTGCGGGCGGCCGTCTTCTTCGCCGCCTCCGTCTTCTTCGCGGGCGTCTTCTTGGCGGCGGTCTTCTTCGCCGGCTCGGCGGCTTTCTTCGCCGTGGTCTTCTTCGCGGGGGCCTTGGCGGCCTTCTTCTCGGCCGCCTTCTGGGCGGACCGGGCCGACGAGATGGGCGTCGGCTCACCGCCGCCACCGCCACCACGGGCGGGTTGCTCACCGCGAGCCGCCTTGGCGCGCTCCACCGACGCCTTCAACGCGGCCATCAGGTCCACTGCGGCGGCCGGCGCCTCCTCGACCTCCTCCGGCTGGACGACCTCGCGACCCTCCACCTTGGCGTCGATGACCTCCTGCAACGCGGCCCGGTAGTCGTCGGTGAAGACGTCCGGCTCGAACTCGCCGGTCATCGAGTCGATCAGGGAGCTGGCCATCGCCAGCTCCGGCGGACGCACCGTGAGATCCTCGTCGAGGAAACCGAAGTCGGGGGTACGGATCTCGTCCGGCCAGAGCATCGTGTTGAGCAGCAGCACACCCTCACGGACCCGCAGCGTGGCCAACTGCTCCCGCTGGCGCAGCGCCACCTTGACGATGGCCACCCGCTCCGAGTCGATCAGCGCGTCGCGCAGCAGCACGTACGGCTTGGTCGCCGCGCCCTCCGGCTCCAGGAAGTACGCCTTGTTGTAGAGGATCGGGTCGACCTGCTCGGCCGGCACGAACTCCAGCACGTCGATCGCCCGGGAACTGGTCAGCGGCAGGTCGGCGAAGTCCTCGTCGGTGAGGATCACCATCTCGCCGCCGCCGATGTCGTAGCCCTTGGCGATGTCGTCGTAGGTGACCTCCTCGCCGCAGACCGAGCAGGTGCGCTTGTAGCGGATCCGCCCGCCGTCCTCGCGGTGCACCTGGTGGAACCGGATGTCCTTCTCCTCGGTCGCGGAGTAGAGCTTCACCCCGATCGAGACGAGCCCGAACGACACGGCTCCCTTCCAGATGGCACGCATCCTGCGCTCCCTTCCCCGGTATCGACCATGCTCGCATCCGAAAGAACCGGACGCGAGGTGTTCGGCCTGCTACTACAGTCGGGTCGTGCCCGGCGCGCCGCTCAAGCCGATGCTCGCGATGACCGGGCCGCTCCCGGCGGGTGACGGCTGGGCGTACGAGTTCAAGTGGGACGGGGTCCGCGCGCTCGCCGACATCTCAGGCGGTGCTCAGCACCTGTATGCCCGTTCCGGCGTGGAGATCACCGCCGCGTACCCGGAGCTGGCCTCGCTGCCCGAGCAGGTCGACGACGCGCTGCTCGACGGCGAGGTGGTGCTGCTCGGCGAGGGCGGGCAGCCGTCGTTCACCGCGCTGGCCGAGCGGATGCACGTGCGGGACCGCAACAAGGCCGCCCGGCTGGCGGCGGTCACGCCGGTGACGTACATGATCTTCGACCTGCTGCGGCTCGACGGCGACGACCTGACCGGCTGGTCGTACGAGCGCCGCCGGGAGGCCCTGGACGGGCTGGGGCTGGGGAGCGCCCGCTGGGCGGTGCCGCCGATGTTCGCCGACGGGCCGGCCACCTACGAGGCGGCCGGCGAGCACGGCCTGGAGGGCGTGATGGCCAAGCGGCTCGGTGCCGCCTACCGCCCGGGGGTGCGCTCACCGGACTGGGTGAAGGTCAAGCTGGAGGTGACCGGTGACTTCGTCGTCGGTGGCTGGCGACCGGGCGCTCGCCGGATCGGCGGGCTGCTGGTCGGGGTGCCCGGCCCGGACGGCAGGTTGATCTACCGAGGTCGGGTCGGCGGCGGGATCGGCGCGGCCATCGAGCGTCAGCTCCTCGCCGCGTTGGAGCCGCTGCGGTCCGGCGCGTCACCGTTCGCGCCCGGCGTGCCGCGCGAGGATGCCCGGGGAGCCATCTGGGTAGAACCCCGGGTGGTGGTGGAGGTGAAGTACGGCCAACGCACCCCCGACGGTCGGCTGCGCTTCCCCCGGGTGCTGCGGTTGCGCCCGGACAAACCTCCGGAGGAGGTCGACGATGCCGGCTGAGCGGCTACGGGTGGACGTCGAGGGCCGCCCGCTGGAGCTGTCCAACCTGGACAAGGTGCTCTACCCGGCGGCGGGTTTCACCAAGGGCGAGGTGATCGACTACTACACCCGGATCTCGCCGGTGCTGCTGCCGCACCTGCGGGACCGGCCGGTGACCCGGATCCGCTTCCCCAACGGGGTGGACGACAAGTCGTTCTTCGAGAAGAACACGCCGGCCGCGACCCCGGACTGGGTGCGCGTGGAGAACCTGCCCGCGCCCGGGTCGACGAAGGGCCGGGAAACCCTCGACTACGTGGTCGCCGACGACCTGCCCACGCTGGTGTGGTTGGCCAACCTGGCCGCGTTGGAGCTGCACACGCCCCAGTGGAAGGTGGGCGAACACCCGGACATGATGGTCGTCGACCTGGACCCGGGGCCGCCGGCCGGGCTCGCCGAGTGCTGCCCGGTGGCGGTGCTGATGCGGGACCGGCTCGCCGACGACGGGATCGAGTCGTACCCGAAGACCTCCGGCAAGAAGGGCATGCAGCTCTGCTGCCCGATCGCCGGCACCCAGTCGTCCGATCTGGTCTCCGACTACGCCCGACGGATCGCCCAGGAGTTGGAGAAGGCCCACCCGAAGCTGATCGTGTCGAAGATGGCGAAGAACCTCCGCCCGGGCAAGGTCTTCATCGACTGGAGCCAGAACAACGCGGCGAAGACGACGGTGGCGCCGTACTCGCTGCGGGCCCAGTCGGTGCCGTCGGTGTCGACGCCGCTGACCTGGGACGAGGTCGAGGCCGGCGCCCGCGGCCGGAGGCCTGCCGTCCGCCAGTTCACCGCCGCCGAGGTCCTGGCCCGGGTCGAGGAGTACGACGACCTGCTCGCGCCCCTGCTCGACGGCGGCCCGGAACTGCCCTCGGCCTGACAACCTTCGGTGACCCCGCGGCGTGTAAGGCGCGTGACCGACCAACAGAAACCACTGTCCGCGGCGGACCGGTCCTACGTCGCGTTCGTCGAGGTGGCGTGGCAGCGACATATCCGGCTGGCCATGCTGCTCAGCGGCGACCGGTGGCGGGCCGAGGAGTTGCTCCAGGACAGCCTGGTCAAGGTCTACGAGCGGTGGCGGCGGCTGTCCCGGCTCGGCGACCCGCACGCCTACCTGCGCCGGGCCCTGGTCAACAACCACACGTCGGCGTGGCGGCGGCGTCGCCGGGAGAGCCTCTTCGCGGACGTCCCCGACAGGGCCGCCGCGGCCGACGGCGTCGGCCCGGACGCGGTGGTCCTGCGCCGGGCGCTCATGTCGCTGCCGGCCAAGCAGCGAGCGGTGGTGGTGCTCCGCCACTACGAGGACCTGAGCGAGCGCGAGGTCGCCCAGGTGCTGGGTTGCTCGCTGGGCACCGTCAAGAGCCAGAACGCCCGGGCGCTGGGCAAACTGCGCCACCTCCTTGAGGAATCCTTCGACTTGGTAAGCAGGTGAAAGTCATGAACAGCATCGATGACCGTCTCGCCCAACGGCTGCACGACATCGTCGACGGCGAAACGGGCTCCGAACCCCCGGTGGGTGCGTTGATCGAGCGCGGTCGGCGGGGCCGCCGACGCCGGACCACAGCACTGGTCGGCTCGACGTGCGCGTTGCTGGCGCTGGGCGTCGGCACCGCGCTCACCGTGCCGACGACCTCACCGTCGGGTCGGCCCGGCGTCACCACCGAGGCCGCGCGACCGGAGCCCGTCTCACCGGCGATGCGGCTCGTCTCGGCCGCCGCCGCCAGCGAGAACATCAGCTACCGGATCCGGCTGACCAACTCGGGCCCGGGCGGGCTGACCTACGAGGGCGCGTTCGACCCGAGGACCGCCACCGGTTACGTCCGCGCGCCACAGGACGACTCGGTCATGACCGAACTGCTGATCAACGGCACCCGGTACCAGGGTGGCGAACGCCCCCTGAGCCCGCTGCCGGCCGACAAGGGGCCGGGCGAGACGTACGGCCGTTACGGCCAGTACCCGGGGACGTACGACCGGCTCTCCCTCTACGGGGACGGCAATGAGGTCCTGGGTGCCGCCGAACCCGACCCGGCCGCCCTGTTCGCGGCGTTGAAGCGCGCGAACGCGACAGTCACCGAGAACCCGGACGGCTCACTGCACTTCAGCTATGCCGAGAGCGGAAGGGACGGGTCGAGCAGCACGACCGGCGACGTCACGCTGGACCGCGACGGTCGGATCGCGACGGTGGCGCTCACCTCCACCTGGCAGTCGACGGCGAAGGGCCGTCTCGACACGGGGACGTCCAACTCGACCCTCGAACTGTTCGACTACGGCACCGCCGTGACTGTCGAACGCCCGACCGACGTCGTGCCGATCAAGGAGTAGTCCCGCGCGGCCCGGCGTCCACGCTGGTGGACGCCGGGCCTGGCGGATCAGCGGTGTCCGAAGACCTTTCGGCTGTCGCCGAGACGCAGCAGCACCGTCTCGCCGGTCGCGTCCTGCACCGCGTCGTTGTCGGTGATCGCGTACACCTCGCCGTTGCCGGCCACGGTCAGACCCTCAAGCTTCTCCTGGGTCCAGCCGTTGGTGGCACGCAGCGCGGGCAACACGTCGACGGCGAGCGTCTTCGGCAACACCGTCAGCGGGCCGGTCGCCGCCGCACCCGGCAGCGGCACCGTGTAGATCCGCTTGACCGTGGCGGCCGGGCCGTTCAGCTTGTCCCGCTCGACGACCGCCAACCGGTCGCCGACCACGGTGATCTCGGAGAGGCCCATCCAGTCGCCGGGCACGGTGGTCGCCTCGAGCTGGTAACCGAACCAGCTCCAGGTGCCCGCCGTGACGTCGTACCGGCCGAGCCGGACGACGCCGGCCGGGTCGGTGCCCAGCTCCCGCTGCACGGCCACCCAGACGATCTCCCGGCCCTGCCGGTCGGTGGTCGCGGTGACGCCCTCCAGACCCTGCTTACCGAGACCGGCGGCGACCTCGGCGGGCAGCGCGACGGTCTGCCGGGTCACCCCGGCCTCGTCGAGCCGGACCAGCTTGTTCTCCGCGCCCTTGGCACCCTCGACGGCGAGCCAGAAGCCACCCTGCGGGCGGGCGAAGAGACCCTCCGCGTCGTACCCGACGGGTGCTCCGGCCGCGTCCTTCACCGGCAGCGCGCCGGTGATCACGGCGGGCGTCCGCTTCGCGTCGATGGTGAGGATGCGGGTCTGGGTGTACGCCGAGTCGGTGACGCTGTAGAGCTGGTCCCGCTTGCCCGGTGCCGCGCTCAACGCGCCGAGCGCGCCCCAGCCGATCGGTGCGCCGGCCGGATCGGTGCCGGACACGATGCTCGGGAACGTCGGCCTGCCCTTACCGAGCTGGAAGAGCGACACCGACGCCCGGACGTTCACCGACGCGTCGTCCTCCTCGCTGGAGACCGCGAGCAGCCCGCGCGACGGGATCGGCAGGAGCCCTTCCGGCCCGTTGGTGGTCGGCAGGACCTGCTTGAACACCGGCCTCGTGGGGTCGGTGAGGTCGTAGACGGCGACGAAGTTGCTGCGTTCCGAGCCGACGAACGCGTACCGCACGCCGTCGTACGAGGCGACCGCCACGCCCTCCGGCTCGGTGCCTTTCTTGCCGGCCCGGTCCTCGTTGTGCAGCCCGTACGTGACGGCGAGCCGCTCGAAGGTGTTGCCGGCGTCCCAGGCGACCCGGCCGCTGTGGCTGTCGAAGACGGACCAGCCGCGGGTGCCGCCGTGCCAGTCACCCTCGTTGGCCGTGGCGAGGTACCGGTCGTCGATCCAGGCCACCGCGTCCGGCTCGCGCGGCACGTCGGTGATGCTGCCGGTCAGGTCGATGACACCGTCCTTCCTGGTGTCGATCCCGCTGATCGTGGCGGTGCCCGCGCTGAACACCCGGGTGACCCGGCCGGTGGGCAGGTCGACGAGGACGACGCCGTTGTTCTCCTGGAGCGTCACGGCCAGCTGGTTGCGGCTGTTGATCGAGACGTACTCCGGCTCCGGGTCGGTGGGCGCGGCGAGGCCCGCCCGGACCAACGCGGGCAACGCGCTGCCGTCGGCGCCGGTCAGCGCGACCGGCCGCAGCCGCCAACCGGCCGGGGACTTCCCGACCAGGTCGACGATCTGCACGAAACCGGCGGGCGCCTGGGGCAGGTCGCCCTCCTCACCGCCGGGCGGGGTGGCCTCCTCGTCGCGCTCGTTCTCGATCGCTATCGCGGCGTACCGCTGGTCAGCGCTGATCGCGATCGAGTCGGGCTGGCCGCCCAGATCGAAGCTGGCCACCCGCTTGCGGCCGGCCAACTCGATCACGTCGAGGCGACCGGACGGCTCAGTGAAGCTGCTGCTGGTGTTCACCACCACCAGCACGTACTTCCCGACCACGGCGACCGAGGTCGGCTCGTCCTCGGCGTCGCCGAGCTGCGCGAGGGAGAGCGTGCCGAGGCCGCGCGGCCGGTCGGCCCGGGAGATGTCCAGGAAGCCGATCCGCTTGGCCAGTGCGTCGGTGTGGATCAGAGTGCGGCCGTCCTCGCTGACCGCCGAGATCTCGGCGACCGTCGCGGTCGCCGGGTCCTCACCGGCCGGGCGGTTCTGGAACACCGGGTAGGTGGCGACCCGGTCGAAAGCGAGCGACCCGCCCGGGTGGTGCGCTCCGGCCGACGCGGGGGTGGCCCCGGTCAGGCTGGCGGCGGCGACACCGGCTGCGGTGAGCGCGGTGAATGCTCTTCTGAGTGTCAAGGACTTCCTCCGTTAGGTCGTACCCGCACGGAGGCTGACACCTGCCGGGGAGCATCAGCTTGCGCCGACGTGAACAGCGGGCGAAGCGCGTAGCCGCCACCACGCTCCCGCGACCAGAGTGACCGTGATGACGGTGACCGCGATGTCGCCGGCCAGGGCCGCCGCCGGGCTCGCCGGGGAGTACGGCGGCACGAGGTACGCGAACGCGGCGGCGCTGACCAGGCTCGCCGAGCCGGCGGCGAGCACATGCCGCTGCCCCCACCCGCTGCGCGACGACCAGTAGGCGATGGTGGTTGCCACGATGGCGGCGAGCCCAAGCGCGATGGCCACCCCCGTCCAGCTCGGCGTGAGGTCGCTGCCGAGGCGGACGACGACGACCAACAGGCCCACCCACAGCGGATGCGGCACCCGACGGATGCGGCGTGGTCCCCTTTGCTCTGCTGCCCCCCGTGCACCACCGGCCGGGCGGCCTGGGAGTCGCCAATGCGGCAGGAGAGCCGTCGTAACGAGTGCGAGGACCACCACCGCGGCGAAGGTCATTTGCAGTGGGCTGGCCAGGAAGCCCTTGTCCTCGTTGATGTCCGAGAAGATGAACAGACTGCCGAGCAGGTAGACCAGACCGACGACGAGGAGACCTGGTCGGCCCAGCCACGGCCGGAGCCGGCGCTCCGCCCCGAGGAACGACTCGATCAGCACGATCGGCGCGCAGATCGTCAGCACGATGTGGTTGCCCACGTAGTCGAAGGCCTGCCGGAGGCTGAATTCGAGCCCCGGCACCAGCGTCGCCTCGGCGGCGGCCCGGGTGTCGGCGTACTGGGTGTCGTCGAGGAAGTCGGGGTTGAACAGCGACTGGTCGACCAGCCCGGCCTGGACTACCCCGAACGCGGCGGCGAGCAGCACGATCGTCGGCCAGCCCGCGCCGAGGTGTCGGGCGGTCTCCCGGATCAGGATCGCCGCGCCGCCGTACATCGGACCCAGGAAGATCAGCACCGGAAGGAAGTCGTCGATGGCGAATCCACCCCACGAGCACTCGGCCGCCCAGGGCGCGAGCAGCAGCAACGCGATCACCGGCGGGAGCCTGCGCCGCAGCGGCGGCCGGTCGGCGAGGCCGGCGTCAGCCTCCGGCGCGGCGGGACGGTCGGCCTGGGCGGCGTCGGCGGTGTGCGGCGTGGCGGGACGGTCGGCGGGGTCGGCTTCGGTCGGCACGGGCGCTCCTCGGCGGCTCGGCAGGGTCACCCGTACCGTGCGGGGGCCATCCGGCCCGCCGCTACGGCCATCGGCCGACGACGACCGAGACCAAAGTCGTTGCGTAGGGTGGTGTGCCGACGTCGTCACCACCGGGAGCACGCGGATGCAGCCAACCGTCACGGCCGACCTGACGGTCCCGCCCACCGCCATCGAGAGCCCGATGCTGAGCTACCGCGACGAGGCGACCGGCGAGCGCGTCGACCTGACCGCCCAGCAGGTCGGTTCCTGGGCTGCGCGTAGCGCCGGCCTGCTGCGGGACGGCTGCGGGCTCGGCCCCGGCAGCCGCGTAGCGGTGCTGCTGCCGCCGCACTGGCGTACCGCAGCGGTGTTGTTGGGCGCGTGGGCCTGCGGCCTGGCGGTGTCGTTCCGGCCGCGCGCCACGGCGGGCCTGCCGGTGCTGGAGCCCGGCGGTGACCGGCCGTTCGACGCGGTTCTCGTGACGCCGCAGCGGCAGGACGACTGGTTGGAGGACGTGCCGGACGCGCCACACCGCTACCTCGTCGGCACCGGGCCCGGTCCGCTGGCGGACGTGCCGTTGGGCTGGCTGGACTGGTCCGCCGAGGTGCTTCGCCACCCCGACACCACGCCCGACCACACCGCCATCCACCCGTCGGACCCGGCCACCGCGGACGGCACCACCTACGGCCAGTGGGGCGCCATCGCCCAGGGCATCGCCGAGGTGCTGGACCTGCGTGCCGGTGACCGGCTGCTGGTCGACGCGGCCGAGCACGAGGAGCCGTTGAAGTGGTTGCTCGCGCCGCTCTCCGCGGGCGCGTCAGTGGTCATCAGCGCCAACCTCGACCCGGCGCGGCGGGACGCGATCGTCGCCGCCGAACGGGTGACCCGCGTCCTCTGACCGCCGACCGCGATGGTACTGGATTTAGTGCCATTCTTGCGACAACGAGGCCAGTGATGCACCCCGATGCCCGTCCCGAGATCACGCACTACACATACCGTGTCACCTGGTCGGCCGATGACCAGGAGTTCGTCGCCACCTGTGCCGAGTTCCCATCGCTCTCCTGGCTGGCACCCTCGCAGGTCGAGGCGCTGCTGGGCCTCCAGAGTCTCCTGCGGAAGCTCCGCGCCGCCTGAGTGGGTGCAGTGTGTGTCGCCGCTCGACAGCTCGGTTGATCAGGTCCCGACGATGACCGTCACCGCCAACCCGACCACCTGGGGCACCGCGGCGACGGTGGCCGTCACGGTCGCGGCCGGCAGCACGCCGGTAGCCGGCGCGGTGGAGCTGCGCGAGGGTACGACAGTTCGACTCGGTCTTCGTGAAACCGGGGCGTCAACGTGCCCGGGATACCGCGACTTACCGAGAGCCGATGCGATCAGAGCCGCACGTGTGCGTCACCCGTCCGGTGGAGGCCACCCGTTCCGCCCGTTCCCACGTTTGCCCTGCTCCTACGCTTCGCCGGAGGCAGGCGCGGCCGGGGCGCCGGCCACTTTCGACACTGGCGGAGGGCAGATGACGTCGAGGCGTACACCTCGGGTTGTGGTTGCGGCGGTGGCTGGGGCGCTGTTCGCCCTCGGCGTGGTCGCACCCGGCCCGGCCGCCGCGCCACTGCCCCGCGCGGCCCAGGCGGACGGCGACGTGACGCCCGCGCCGACCGAGCCGCGCCCGCCGCAGTTGCCGGCGGACTTCCAGGGCACCGGCCGGTACGTCGTGCGCGACCTCGGCATCGACGTGCCGTTCACCTGGCAGGGCCGCGACGGCAACAGTCAGATGGTCGCCGGCGGCCCGGAGCATCCGATCTGGTTCACGAACCTGATCTACGAGAACACGCTCTACACGCTCACCTACAAGTGGCCGAACATCCCGCTGTTCCCGCCGCGCGAGTGCAGCAAGGTCCCGGGGTTCTTCAACCGGCAGATCTTCAACGACAAGCTGAAGACGTCCCGTTTCGTCGGGCCGGAGATCCTGCAGGGGGACAAGGACCGGCACGTCGACCACTGGCGGGTCGGGGTCGTCGGAGGATCCACCGTGCCGGGGGAGTTCTTCCGGTTCCCGCTCGCGCTCGGTGACATCTACGTCGACCAGCGCGACCCGACCCGGTGGTGGCAGGTGCTCCAGTTCGGCCTGCAGAACCTCTTCGACCCCGAGCTGGACGAGTGGTTCACGATGGACACCTTCGACCACCGCCCCGGCCAGGTGACCCTCCCCGACCGCTGCCCACCCCCGACGCCGTAAGGGCGGGGCCGGCGCCGCCGACCCGGCCACGATCGTCGACTGGCGGTGCTCGTCCAACCGCTCCTTCCGCTGAGTGCTGCCGGTCGGAGCTGACCTGGTTGCGGGAAGAGGGCGTGCTCGTTGGCCGTCCGGGGCGCGGGGCCTTGGTCGCGAAGCCCTCGCAAGCGCTGACGCTCGTTGCCTGCTGGACCACACCGGCGCGCGAAATCGTTGAGATCTTGGACAGTTTCAGTTCAGACGTAACTATTCAGACGTAACGAAAAGTGTCCCACCGCGCTGATCGACTCGGGTTCCAGAAAGCCGGGGCGTCACAGCGCCGCGGATACCGCGACTTCCTGAAAACCGAGTCGATCAAGGTCGCGCGAGGGCTCAGTCGACGGTCGGCAGCTTCGGGCCGAGGACGTCGTCGGCGTCGACGATCGTGTACGCGTACCCCTGCTCGGCGAGGAAGCGCTGCCGGTGTGCCGCGTACTCGGTGTCGATCGTGTCCCGGGACACCACCGTGTAGAAGTGCGCCTGCCGGCCGTCGGCCTTCGGCCGCAGCACCCGGCCCAGGCGCTGCGCCTCCTCCTGGCGTGACCCGAACGTCCCGGACACCTGGATCGCCACCGCCGCCTCGGGCAGGTCGATCGAGAAGTTGCCGACCTTCGAGATCACCAACGTGCGCAGCTCGCCGGACCGGAACGCGTCGAAGAGCCGCTCCCGCTCCTTGTTGGTGGTCGAACCCTGGATGATCGGCGCGTCGAGATACTCGCCGAGCTGGTGCAGCTGGTCGATGTACGCGCCGATCACCAGCACCTGGTCCTCCGGGTGCCGCTCGACCAGCGCCTTGACCACCGGCAGCTTCGTCCGGGCGGTGGCCGCCATCCGGTAACGCTCCTCGGCCTCCGCCGTCGCGTACGACATGCGCTCCGCGTCGGTCAGGGTCACCCGGACCTCGGTGCACTCCGCCGGAGCGATCCAGCCCTGCGACTCGATGTCCTTCCACGGTGCGTCGTACCGCTTCGGGCCGATCAGGCTGAACACGTCGCCCTCGCGGCCGTCCTCGCGTACCAGGGTCGCCGTCAGGCCCAGCCGACGGCGGGCCTGGAGGTCCGCCGTGAACCGGAAGATCGGCGCGGGCAGCAGGTGCACCTCGTCGTAGACGACCAGGCCCCAGTCGCGGGCCCCGAACAGGTCCAGGTGGGTGAACGCGCCACCGCGACGCGAGGTGAGCACCTGGTACGTGGCGATGGTGACCGGGCGGATCTCCTTGCGCTCGCCGGAGTATTCCCCGATCTCCTCCTCGGTCAGCGACGTGCGCGCGATCAGCTCCCGCTTCCACTGCCGACCGGCGACCGTGTTGGTGACCAGGATCAGGGTCGTCGCCTTCGCCTCGGCCATCGCCGCCGCGCCGACCAGGGTCTTGCCGGCGCCACACGGCAGCACCACCACGCCCGACCCGCCGGCCCAGAACGCCTCCACGGCCTCCCGCTGGTACGACCGCAGCGTCCACGGCTTGCGCCCGTCCTTGCCGGCCTCGGCCAGCTCGATCGGGTGCGCCTCACCGTCGACATAACCGGCCAGGTCCTCCGCCGGCCAGCCCAACTTGAGCAACGCCTGCTTGAGCCGACCACGCTCGGACGGGTGCACCCGGATGGTGTCGTCGTCGATCTTTTCGCCGAGCATTCCGGCGAGCTTCTTGCTCTTGGCCACCTCGATCAGCACCAGCCGGTCGAGCGCCCGCAGCACCAGCCCGTGCGCCGGGTCGTTGGCGAGCTGGAGCCGGCCGTACCGGTCCATCGTCTCGGCCACGTCCACCAGCAGCGCGTGCGGCACCGGGTAGCGGGAGTACTTCAGCAACGAGTCGACCACACCCTCGGCGTCGTGCCCCGCCGCCCGGGCGTTCCACAGACCCAGCGGCGTCAGCCGGTACGTGTGCACGTGCTCCGGCGAGCGCTCCAACTCGGCGAAGGGCGCGATCGCCATCCGGCAGGCCTGCGCGTCGGGGTGGTCGATCTCCAGCAGCAGGGTCTTGTCCGACTGCACGATCAGTGGTCCACCGCTCACGCCAGCGTCCTCTCCTCGGTCGGTCTTCGGCTCGGGCGGGTCGCATACCCGCAGATGGCCGACCATCCAGTGTTGCACGGGGCGGGATCTCCCAAGAAAGTTGCTCACCAGGTGCAACCGTGACGGCACTCACGAACGTCTAGCAAAGGGGCGATTCTCTGGGGAGGTGCCATGAAGCGTTTCGGCAACACCTCCCGGCTGGTCGCCCTGCTGGTGGTCGTGCTGGTCGGTTCCGGTGCGTGCACGTTCGATCCGCAGTCCGGTGGGAGTGGTGGCGGGGGAGCCGCCCCAGCCGGTGCGGCGGATAAGGCAACGGGGGCGAGCGGCGCGCCCGGTCCGGACCAGCGCGACCGGCTCCCGCCGGTCGCACCCACCTCCGCCACACCCAAGCCCAAACCCACCCGCACCGTCACACCCAGACCAGACCCCGGCACCTGACCGACACGGGCGCGAATCGGGGTTCAACCCCTGTCCGACCGGTCCAACGAGTGTCACCCTGGGAGTCCAGGGCCGGACCGGGCGGGGAGGTTGGGCATGACGGTCGACCGCGACGTGATGACGGAACACGAGCAGGCACCACCCGACGAGGTGTCCCGAGCGACGGTGATCGCGTACGCCGTCGCGGCGACACTCCTCCTCGGGTGGTTCCTCTTCGGATGGTTGGTGCTGCGGCAGGGCTTCGTCGACTCGGTCGGGGAGTCGGCCGGCGCCGGCTTCGCGCTACTTCTGATCATCTCGGTGGTCGGCACCGTCCGCCGCAGCCGCCGCTGACCGACAGCGCCCGCGTCGCGCTGCCGGTCGCCCGACCCGAGCCGGTCAGTCCGCCAGCACCGCCGCGGTGATCCGGTGCAGCGCGAACGTGTGCAGCATCTCGGTCCGTTCGTCCTCGGCCCGCAGGTAGCCGGCGCCGATCGAGACCGGCTTCACCAGGCGGGACGCGGTCGCCCCGTGCGCGTCGACGTAACCGACCCAGACCAGCGCCTTGTCCCGCACCGCCTGCTGGAGCACCGCCAGAGCGTCGCTGTGCGCATGTGCCGGCACCGGACCGCCACCCAGCCCCGCCGCACCGCCACGCACCACCGCCGGCGCCCGCCGGGCCGCCCGCGCCGCCGCCTCACCCCGCCGGATGTGCTCCACCACACCGAGCAGCCGTGGCATGGGCAGCTTCGGAGCGGTCAGCGGGTCGAGTGACCGGGTGGTCACCGACACCCGGGCCGGGGCCCGCCGGATCCGTGGCCGGGCCAGCACCGTCCCGCCGGTGCCGTCCTCCTGCACCGGGGCGTACCCGGCGTCGCGCAGCGCACCCAGCAACCGACCCACCTGGTACTGCGTGCACAGCACCGTCGGCGCGAGCCGGCGCAGCGCCAACGACTCCAGCCGACGGTCGGCCAGCACCTCGCTGAGCAGGGTCTCGTCGTCGCTGCGCAGGTACGCCCCGGACAGACCGACCCGCAGCCCGCCGTGCTTGCGGGCCACGTCGTCCACCAGGTAGGTGAGGCCCTGCGGCACCGGGGTACGCGACCGCCGCCGGAACACGTCGTGCAGGTCGTCGGCCGTGTAGCCGGTATCCAGCGCACGCCGCACGCTCGACGTGGTGACCCGGTGCACGCTGGCCCCGCCGGCCGACTCCAACTCGGTCATCGCCTCCAACTCGGCGGCGAGCGCCGGTTCGGGTGGGCCGGGCACCACCACCGTCAGGTCGGCCTGCACCAGGAAGTGGTCGACCGGTGCGGGCAGCAGCGCGTCCAACGCCCGGGCGGTGCTCGACGGGTCGCCGCTCTCGACGTCCGCGTGCACGCCCAGCGGATCCTCCCCGCCGCGCTCGTCGGTCGACGTCAGGTCACCCAGCAGCAGCCGACCGTACGACGTGAGCGCACCCAGCCCGGTGACACCCAACTGCGCGGCCTCGGCCAGCACCTCCCGGTGCGCGGCGTCCCGGCCCCGGCTGCGTCGTGGCGCCCGCCAGTCGAGCAGGGCCTGCACCTCGTCGGGGGTGGGTGCGGTGGCCGGCTCCAGGTCGGCGAGCACACCGAGAACGGCCCTCCGGACGCCCGGAGCACTCGCCCGTTCGGCTTCGGAGGACAGCGCGGTGATCGGTCGGTCCCGGTCGTCCCGGCGGCCGACCAGCCCCACCTGCCGGGTCATGGTCAGCCAGGCCCGGGCCAACTGCTCCCAGCGCTGGGCCAGTGAGGCGGCCCGCCACACCTCGTACCCGCCGGTCGGCAGCACCTGCTGATCGACCCCGTACCGGCCGGTGGCCGCACCCGGCGTCTCCAACTCGCCGAGGAGCCCCGCCGCGTACGCCACCTCCAGCAGCAGGGCGGTCGTCGGCTCGTCCAGCCCGGCGGTGCGCGCCAACCGCCGCAGGTCCCGTACCCCGATGCCGCCCGAGCGCAGCACCGGCGCGGGTTCGTCGGCGAGCTGCTCCAGCAGCCCTTCGGCGTTCCGGACCACCTCCATCGTCTGCCCGGCGCCGGCCGAGTCGACGGCCTTCGGTTCGCGTGGCGCGCCGGCGACCGGCGGCGGGCTGGTGCGCAGCGGGCCGAGAGGGCCACTGTCGCGGCGCAGCAGCAACCCGACCTCGCGGGGCAGTTCCACCGTGCCGCCGGCCGTCGACGATCCGGTGGTCACGGGGACCAGCAGCCGGTTGTCGACGAGCCACCGCACCGGGGAGCCGGTCGGTGCGCCACCGTTGGTCGGGTCGGAGAGCACCGGGTCCTCCGCGCCGAGCGGTGGTGCCTGTAACGCGCCCGGGGGCACACTGCCCACCGGCGGGCCGGCAGCCAGCCGGTCCAGGATCGCCCGGGCCGACGGCGGGGCGGCGAGCAGCGTCCGACGCAGTTTCGCCGGGTCCGCGCAGAGCGCGGCCGTGCGCGGGTCCAGCTCCGCGGCCGGCCGGCCGAGCCCAGCGGGGTACGGGGCGACTTCGTCGACGGCGGGCACCACCTCCAGCGCGTGCTCCGGGCCGTACAGCAGAAAGAGCGCGCGCAGCCGACCCACCGCCGCCCGGACGGCCGTCGGAGCCGGCGGATGCGGCCCGGAGGTCGCCATGGCCAGGACGGCGTCGGTGGCCGTGGTGCCGTCGTCCGGGTTCCGGGTGAGGCGGGCGGCGTCGAGGATCTGAAGGGTGAACTGGTCCAGCCCGTCCAGCGCGCGCGCCACCGAGACCCGGGACTGGGCTCGGATGGCCAGGGCGGAGACGTCGGCCGGCACGGGCACGACGAGGTCGGGCCGCAGCGCAAGGAGCGCGGCCAGTGACTCGTCGGGCAGCGACCGCAGGTGGTCGGCGAGTGAGGTGGTCATCGTCTTTCCACGCTAGCCCGGCAGCGGGCTTCCGCGCCCCTCGGACGTTCGGCCGGACGGGAGTCGCCGGGTACGTTTTTCGGCATGCCCGCCCTGACCGTCGGATTCGATCTCGACATGACCCTGGTCGACTCCCGCCCCGGCATCGCCGCGGCGTACCGCGCGCTGACCGCGAAGACCGGTGTGCCGATCGACGCCGAGCTGGCGGTGTCCCGCCTCGGACCGCCGCTGCGCACCGAGATCGCGCACTGGTTCCCACCGGAGCAGGTCGAGTCGGCCGTGCTCGTGTACCGCGAGCTGTACCCGGCGTACGCGATCACCCCGACGCTCCTGCTACCCGGCGCGCGGGAGTCCATCGACGCGATCCGTGCGCGGGGTGGGCGGGTGCTGGTCGTCACATCCAAGATCGGCCGGCTGGCCCGGTTGCACCTGGACCACCTCGGTCTCGAGGTCGACGAGTTGGCCGGTGACCTGTTCGCCGAGCAGAAGGCGACCGCCCTGCGCGAGCACGGCGCCACCCACTACGTCGGTGACCATGTGGCGGACATGGTGGCGGCGGCAGCGGCCGGGGTGCCCGGCATCGGGGTCGCGACCGGCCCGTGCTCGCGGGATGAGCTGCGCTCGGCCGGGGCGGAAGTGGTGCTGGACCGGCTCACCGAATTCCCAGCGGCACTCGACGGCATGATCCAGCTAGCCTTGGAGCAGTAGCGGCTCAAGTGAAGCAGGGGTTTTCAGGTGCCTACGGGTCGAGTGAAGTGGTACGACACGGCCAAGGGATACGGCTTCGTCACGAGTGACGAGGGCGGGGACGTGTTCCTGCCCAAGGGGGCGTTGCCGGCGGGTGTCACCGACCTCAAGGGTGGCCAACGGGTCGACTTCAGCGTGGTGGACAGCCGCCGGGGCGCACAGGCCATGGGAGTCAAGCTGCTCGACGCGCCGCCGTCGATGGCGGAGTTGCGCCGTCGACCGGCCGAGGAGCTGCACGGCCTGGTCGAAGACATGATCAAGGTGCTGGAGGCGAAGGTCCAGCCCGACCTGCGTCGGGGCCGGTACCCGGACAAGAAGACCGCCCAGAAGATCGCTCAGCTGGTCCACGCTGTGGCGCGCGAGCTGGAGGTCTGAGGCACCAGGCCGGCGGTGGCGGCCCGGTCGAGCAGTGCCGCCACCGCGGCGAAGCCGGCCTCGCCCAGGTCCGCGGTGAACTCGTTGACGTAGAGGCCGATGTGCCGGTCCACCACGTCGAGTTCCATCTCCTGGGCGTGCGCCAACACGTACTCCCGGCTGGCGGCCGGGTCGGCCCACGCCTGCCGGACGGACTCGCGGACCCAGCCCGCTGCGGCCTCCGGGTCGATCGCACCGCGTCGGGCCAGGATCGCACCGAGTGGAATGGGCAGGCCGGTGTCGGCCTCCCACCACTCGCCGAGGTCGACGAGCGCGCTCAGACCGTGCCGGTGGTAGGTGAACCGGGCCTCGTGGATGACCAGCCCAGCGTCGTAACGCCCGGCCGCGACGCCCGGCATGATCTCGTGGAACGGAACCACCTCGATCCGGGCCGGCGGCTGCCCGGCCGACCAGAGCCGGAACAGCAGATACGCGGTGGTTCGGTCGCCCGGCACCGCCACCGTCGCGCCGGTCAGGTCGGTGCGGTCGCCCCTGGTCAGCACCAGCGGGCCACAGCCACGACCGAGTGCGCCACCGCAGGGCAGCAGGTGGTAGTCGTCGAGCAGCCAGGGCAGCGCCGCGAAGCTGACCTTGACCAGGTCGAAGGCGCCCCGCTCGGCCGCCGTGTTGGTGACGTCCACGTCCGCGTAGGTCACCTCGACCGGCGGTGCGCCGGGAACTCGTCCGTGCACCAGCGCGTGGAAGACGAACGTGTCGTTGGGGCAGGGCGAGATCGCCAGGGAGAGCGCCACGCCCCTCACGTTAGCCCTGCCCCCGCCCCGAGGCCCGTGCCCACCCCGCCCACTGTGATCCGCAACGGCTTGCAGGCTTGGCCTGGCCTGGCTTGGCTTGGCTTGGCCTGGCCGGGCTTGGCGCGGCCTGGTGGAATCGGGCCTGGCCGGTCGGCGGTGGCGAAGACGGTCGACGACGCCAGCGGCGCACGTGCCTCAGGCTGCCTTTGGAGCTGATGTCGTAAACGAATCGCGTCGGGCGGGGCTGCTCCAGAGCCGGCCGCGCTGTGCCGAACCCGCGCCGCGCTGTGCCGAACCCGCGCCGCGCCGCGCCGGGCTGGGCCGGGTGGGACCATGCCGCGCCGATGGGCCGCGCCGCGCGAACCGCGGTCACGGAGATGAGGGTCGGCGCGGTGATGCCACAAACGATTCACCTCCAAAGGGGCGTTGTGAGGTGTCGTCCACCGGCCCGGGAACTTTTCCACAGGGTTATCCACAGCCCTGGTGTGGCTGTTGATAGAGCCGCGCTCAGCCGGGAACATCGACCCGTGACCGAGGAGACCGAGGTGACCGACTGCCCGGATGGAACCGGCGAGGCTGATCTCGGCCGAGCTCTCCGAGCGCTGCGCCGTCGCGCCGATCTCAGCCAACGGGAGTTGGCCGAGAGGTCCGGGGTGCCGCAGCCGACGCTGGCACGGATCGAGTCGGGGCGCGCTGCCGATCCCCGCTTCCGGACGGTGGAGCGGCTCGTCACGGCAGCGGGTGGGGAGGTTGCCGTCGGCGTGTCGACGGCCCCTGCCGTCACCGGGCCGACCCCGGTTCCGCACGACGACATGCGGGACAAGGCCGGGAGGCGGTACCCGGCCCACCTGGACGTCTGGCCGGTGCACGAGCCTCGGGACTGGCCGGGTGCCTGGTGGGCGGAGTGGTACAGGCTGCCGCCCCAGCGGTATCCGCTTCCGCTGCCACCGGCGGCGTACGAGCTGAACCGCCGTTACCGCGACAACCGGCGGTGGGGTGATGAGGTTCGTCGGACGGCCCAGGTCCGCCGACTGGTCGGCGATCTGCCGGCCACCTGCTGGCGGTACGTCGCCGAGTTGCCCGACGGGCAGTTGGTCGGGGAACTGCGGGCCCATGAGCGCAGTCCCCACCTTGAGCACGGGGAATGGCACCCCGGTGAGGCCGAGCGCGAGATGGTGCTCGACGGCGTGCTCGTCGACCCCCGGTACCGGCGGCTGGGGCTCGGGCGTCGGCTGGTCACGGCCCTACTCACCGACATGCGTGGGGCGGGTGTCGAGGATGTGGCGGCGCTGGCCGAGGGTGCGGGCATCGACCTGCTGCTGGCGTGCGGCTTCAAGATCGAGGCCCGGCGTCCCGCCGCGTTGCGGTTGGGCCGTCCCGGGCGGCAGAGCTACGAGTGAGCCGTCGGCCGGCTCAGCGCAGCGCCGGCGCCGCCGTGGTCAGAGCGGCGAGGGCTTCGCGTAGCCGCCAGGCGTCTCGGTCGCGCGGGCCGATCGGGTTGGAGATGGTCCGCAGCTCGGCGAAGGGCACCCCGGCCTGAGCGGCGGCGACCGCCACCCCGTACCCCTCCATGGCCTCGGCGACCGCCTCCGGATGCCTCCGGCGTAGCTCGTCGGTGCTGGCTTCGGTGCCGGTGACCGTGCTGACGGTGAGCACCGGCCCGGTCGTGGCCGCCGGGAGTGCGGCCCGCAGCGCCGCCAGCAGGCTCGCGTCGGTCGGCAGCACGCCGCCGACGCCCAGCATCGCCGGCGGCATTCCCAGTTCGTCGACGGGGATGAAGCCGTCCGGTGACTCGGCACCCAGATCGGCGGCGATGCTGGCGGTGCCGAGCACGGTGTCGCCGACCTCGGCCCGCCCGGTGAAGCCACCGGCGACGCCGGCGCTGATCACCGCACGGTACGGGCGGCCGGCGGCCTCGGCCAGCGCCAGCAGGCGGGCGGTGGCGGCGCCGGCGACAGCCGGGCCCACGCCGACCGGCGTCACGGTCACGGTGTGGTCGGTCAGGCCGGCGCGGACCGCGTCCGCCTCGGCGGGGACCGCCGTCACCACCAGCAGACCGGTCACGAGACGGAGCCGGGGGATTCGCGGCGGGTCTCGTCGTCCGCCCCGCCACCCGGGCCGCCGACCGCCGAGGACGGCCGGTAGATGTGATAGCCGGGAGGAGCGAGGCTCGGGTCGTCGTACCGTGGCGAGGTGGCCTGGGTCGGGGCCGGCGAGGTGGGCGCGACATCAGCGGGCTCGTCGGCCGGCTCGTCCCCGGTCAGCTCGTCGTCACCGAGTGGTCGGCCGGCCAGCTTCTCGCCCCGCAGTCGGGCGGCGACCAGCACACCCCGGATCGCGGCCAGGACGCCGACCCCGGCGGCGACCGCGATGCCCATCCGACCGTTGAACGGGACCAGCCCCAGCCCCCCACCGGCGACGAAGGCGAGCATCAGCACCGTCTCCGAATGGGCGAAGGAACTCGCCCGCAGCCGCTCCGGGATGCGCTCCTGGATCGAGGCGTCCACGGCCAGCTTCGATATACCGCTGACCAGGGCCGCGACCAGGCAGAGCAGGGCGACCATCACCAGTGAGAACTGGATGACGGCGAGAACCGCCACGCCAGCCACGATGATCATGCTGCTGGACTGGATGGCGGCCGGCCGGTGGATGCGCAGACGGGTGCCGATGGCGGTGGCCAGGAACGTGCCGACCGCGAGTGCGCCGCCGACCGCCCCCAACGCCCACTCGGCGCCCAGATCCCGGCCGAACGCCACAGTGGTCAGGTCGCCCTTCTTGATTGCGAAGGCGAGGAAGAGCAGCAGGAAGCCGTATACCGCGCGGAGCGTCGCGGCGCCGATCAGCGTGGCGATCACCAGGCGGCCGCTGGGCCGACCTCGGCCCAGCGGTCGGTCGCCACGGTGGCGACCCAGCGCGCGCAGTGGCCGGGGAACCCGCTCCGGTGGTTCCGAGTCGGCCTTCGGCGGCAGGCGCAGGGAGATCACCATGCCGACCAGGAAGATCACCGACGCGACGCGCAGCGGCCACTGCGGCCCGAACCAGAACGCGGCCAACCCGATCGGAGCGACAAGCGCGCCCGCGACCGTGCCGTACACACTGGCCCGGGCTCCCACCTGGGACAGACCGAGACCTTCGGGCAGCAACCTAGGCACGGCCGCGGACCGGGCCACGCCGTACGCCCGGGACAGCGCGAGCACCCCGAACGCGGCCGGATAGAGCCCGAAGCCATGGATGTAGTCGGAGATCAACCAGGCCAGGAACGCGCGGCCCAGCATCGTCGCGGCCAGCGCGTACCGCCGGCCGTGCCGGAAGTGGTCGAGCAGCGGGCCCACCACGGGGGCGAGCATGGCGAACGGCACCATGGTCACCAGCAGGTAGAGCGCGACCTTGCTGCGGGCCTCGCCCAGCGGAACGTTGAAGAAGATCGTCCCGGCCAGGCCGATGGCGATCAGGGTGTCACCGGCGCAGGAGAGCGCGTGCAGGTCGAACAGGCGCACCATGCCGACCTCGCCGCCGGCGCCCCGGGCCCGGGCCCGACCGGCCCGGCGGGTCACCCAGCGACCGCTGCCCACCGAACCGCGGAACAGCAGACGAACGGCGCGAATGCCGGTGCCGACCGTCCGCCCGAGGAGGGATCGCTCGGAGCGGGAGTACGACGGCATGTGCACCATCCTCGCCCATCTGGTGCGAGTGCGCCCACACCACTGCGCGGAAAGGTTCCCCGGGAGTCCCTGTCACCCATGCGGGGCGCATGGGGAACAATGGTCGGGTGACCAGGCCCGCCTCCACCCGTGCCGCCCGTCTCGACCAGGTCTGCGCCGCCGCCGTCGAGGTGGCCCGTGCTGGCATCACCGAGGTCGACGCCGACGATGTCGGTGACCACCTGCAGGTTGTGGCCGAAGGTGAACGGTTGGTCACCCATTACTTCGAATGCCGCCTCGCTGGTTACCGGGGTTGGCGGTGGGCGGTCACCGTCACCCGGGTGTCGCGCAGCAAGAAGGTGACCATCTGCGAGACGGTGCTGCTGCCCGGGCCCGACGCGCTGCTCGCGCCCGGTTGGCTGCCCTGGCAGGAGCGTCTCAAGCCGGGCGACCTGGGTCCAGGTGACCTGCTGCCGACTCCGCCCGACGACGACCGGCTGGTCCCCGGTTACCTGCTCTCCGACGACCCGGCGGTCGAGGAGACCGCGTGGGAGTTGGGCCTCGGGCGGGCGCGGGTGTTCTCCCGCGAGGGCCGCATGGAGGCGGCGCAGCGCTGGTACGACGGCGACCACGGCCCCGACGCTCCGATCTCCGCCGCCGCGCCAGCCGCTGCCCGTTGCGGCAGTTGCGGTTTCTACCTGCCGTTGGCCGGTGCGATGCGGCAGGCCTTCGGTGCGTGCGGCAACTTCTTCGCCCCCGACGACGGCCGGGTGGTGAGCGCCGACCACGGTTGCGGCGCGCACTCCGAGACGCTCATCGAGGCGGCCGAGACCGCCGTCGAAGAACTACCCACGGTGTACGACGACAGCGCGGTGGAGGCCATGTCGGTCAGCCGTGCCCCCGGCTCGGTGGAGAACGCCGAGCCGGCGGAGCCGTACGGGCACTCCTGATCGTCAGCGCGCGCGGCGTCGGCGTCGGTTGGCGTCGTGCCGCATCATGACGGCGAGCCCCGGGAAGCCCCACAGGAAACCGGCGAGGCAGGTCCAGAGCCAGTTCTGGTGACCGTTGTCGGTCAGCCAACCCCGGAAGAAGATCAGCAGGACCAGCCCGGCCACCGCCCACGCGATCAACCCGGCGAGGGCGAACGGCACCATCGGCGGGTCCAGCGGCGCGGGCCGCGGGGGCTGCTCGTTCGGCATTCGGCAAGCGTACGCGACTGACTTCCCCTGCCCGTCGCTGATCTGGGACGATGCGCGCGACAACCGGAAGATCACCTGCGAGGACCTGATGGCAGTAGCGCCGCCCGAGAACGGCACACCTCCCAACCCCGCTCAACCGCGTAATGGCTTCGACCGGTTCTTCGAGATCTCCGCCCGTGGCTCGACGATGAGCCGCGAGGTACGCGGTGGCCTGGCGACCTTCTTCACGATGGCGTACATCGTGGTGCTCAACCCGCTGATCCTGGGTGGTGCCGTCGACGGTGACGGCAAGTCCCTCCCGATTCCCGCGCTGGCTGCCGCCACCGCGCTGGTCGCCGGTCTGATGACGATCCTGATGGGTGTCGTCGGCCGGTTCCCGTTGGCGCTGGCCGCTGGTCTGGGTGTCAACGCGTTGGTGGCGTACGAGATCGCCCCCGAGATGACCTGGGCTGACGCGATGGGCCTGGTGGTGATCGAGGGTGTGATCATCGCGGTGCTGGTGTTGACCGGTCTGCGGACTGCTGTGTTCCGCGCGGTGCCGACCCAGATGAAGACCGCGATCGGTGTGGGCATCGGTCTGTTCCTGACCATCATCGGCCTGGTCGACGCGGGGTTCGTCCGGCGGATCCCGGACGAGGCCAACACCACCGTCCCGGTCGGCCTGGGCATCGGCGGCAAGCTGGTGAGCTGGCCGATGCTGGTCTTCGTGGTGGGCCTGCTGATCACGCTGGTGCTGGTGGTCCGCCGGGTGCGGGGCGCGATCCTGATCGGCATCCTCGCCTCGACGGTGCTGGCGGTGATCGTGGAGGCGATCGGCAACATCGGCCCGTCGTTCGTCAACGGTCAACCCAACCCGAAGGGTTGGTCGCTGAACGTGCCGGAGTTGCCGAAGACGGTCGTGGACCTGCCCGACCTGTCGCTGCTCGGCACGTTCAACGTGCTCGACTCGTGGGGTCGGGCCGGCTGGGTCGTCGTGTTGATGTTCGTCTTCACGCTGCTGATCACGGACTTCTTCGACACCATGGGCACGATGGTGGCCGTCGGCCAGGAGGGTGGCCTGCTCGATGAGAGGGGCACCCCACCTCGGGCCAAGGAGATCCTGCTCGTCGACTCGATCGCCGCTGCGGCCGGTGGCGCGGCCAGCACGTCCAGCAACACGTCGTACATCGAGAGTGCCGCCGGTGTCGCGGAGGGCGCCCGGACCGGTGTGGCCAACCTGGTCACCGGCGTGCTGTTCCTGCTGGCGATGTTCCTGGCGCCGCTGGTGGTGATCGTGCCGTTCGAGGCGGCCTCGACGGCCCTGGTGGTGGTCGGTTTCCTGATGATGACCGCGGTGCGGACGATCGACTGGTCCGACTACGAGATCGCCATTCCGGCGTTCCTCACCATCGTGTTGATGCCGTTCACGTACTCGATCTCCAACGGGATCGGCGCCGGCCTGATCACCTTCGTGGTGGTCAAGTTGGCGAAGGGCAAGGCCCGCGAGATCCACCCGCTGCTGTACGGGGTGGCCGCGTTGTTCGTGCTGTACTTCCTGCGCGGGCCGATCGAGTCCCTGGTGCTCTGACGGTCGTCCGGGCGGGGAGTCGACCGGGATTCCCCGCCCGGAACTGCACCAATGTCCTCGTGAGCCTGGTCATATGAGATGTCGTTAGCCAGGCTCATTAGTTAAGCTAACTAACGTGATGGAGCGGACGGTGACGGCGGAACGCGTGCCACCGGCGCGACTGGCTCCCCAGTTGCGTGATGCGATCACCCGACTCAACCGGCGGGTCCGCCAGGCCCGACCGGTCGGCGACCTCACAGTCACCCAGGTCTCCGCGCTCACCAGCCTGCGGCTGGCGGGCGCGCTGACGCCCAGGGAACTGGCCGACGTCGAGCGGGTGCAGCCACCGACGATGACCAAGATCGTCGGAAAGTTGGAGGACCGCGGCCTCGTGCGGCGGACACCCCACCCGACCGACGGCCGGCAGGTCATCCTCGCGGCGACCGAAGGGGGGCAGGCCGTGCTCGACCAGTTCGAGCGGGCCCGCGACGAATGGCTGGCCCACCGGCTGGCCGCGCTCGACGAGGACGAACGGGAGACCCTGCAGAGGGCCGCCCAGATTCTCCAGCAGCTCGCTCGCGCCTGAGCCGCGCCCGCGCCACCGGGTCCGTGCCGTCACCTGTCGATGACGCGTACGCCCTGAAGGAGGCGCACCAAGAGTGCAGGCCAAGCTGAGCACGATGTTCCAGTCCCTACAGGTCCGCAACTACCGCCTCTTCGCATCCGGGCAGCTGATCAAACTGATCGGCGTCTGGATGATGTTCATCGCCCAGGACTGGCTCGTCCTCGACCTCTCCGACAACTCGGCGACCGCGCTCGGCGTGGTGACCGCGTGTCAGTTCACACCGGTGCTGCTGCTCACCCTGTTCTCCGGCAGGCTCGCCGACCGGTACGACAAGCGGGTGCTGCTCTTCGTCGCCAACGCCTTCTGGAGCCTGCTGGCGCTCGGCATGTCCGTGCTGGTCCTCACCGACCTGGTGCAGCTCTGGCACGTCTTCGCCTTCGCCGCACTGCTCGGTACCGCCAACGCCGTGGAGACCCCGGTCCGTCAGGCGTTCGTCTCCGAACTCGTCGGCACGCCCCTGCTGCCCAACGCGCTGTCGCTGAACGCGGCCGTGTTCAACTCGGCGCGGATCGTCGGCCCGGCCGTCGCCGGCCTGGCCATCGCCGCGTTCGACGTCGGCCCGGTGTTCCTCTTCACCGCCCTCAGTTCCGTCGCGCCGCTGGTCAACGTGGTCCGGATGCGCACGGCCGACCTGCACCGCGAGGCCCTGCTGCCGCGCGACGAGCGGGCGTCCGCGAAGGTGGTCGACGGGCTGCGGTACGTGTGGCGTCGCCCCGACCTGCTGCTGCCGATGGCTGTCATGTCGGTGATCGGCATGTCGTTGTTCAACTTCCAGCTCACCCTGGCCGCGCTGGCGAAGACGGTCTTCCACACCGGTGCCGCCTCCTTCGGCCTGTTCAGCACGGCGCTGGCGGTTGGCGCGCTCGGCGGTGCTCTGAGCGGCACCGGTCGGCGCAGCCGGCCGTCGGTCTGGCTGGTCCTCGGTGCGGCGATCGCCTGCGCCAGCTTCGGCACCCTGGTCGGTCTCGCCTCGACGTACTGGCTGGTCGTGGCCCTGCTGGTGCCGACCGGCTTCTTCATGGTCTTCTTCGCCCAGGCCGCCAACCAGCGGGTCCAGTTGGGTGTGGACGCGGCCTTCCGAGGCCGTGTGATGGCGCTGTGGGTGCTGGTGTTCCTGGGCACCAACCCGGTCGGCGCGCCGCTGATCGGCTGGGTCGCGGAACACTTCGGCGCCGGCGCCAGCATCTGGATGGGTGGGCTGATCTCGCTGGCCGCCGCGCTCGTCGCCCTCACCTGGCAGCTGCGCCGCTCCGGCGCCCGGCTGCGTTTCCGGGTGCTGCCGATGCCCCGCTTCTACGTCACGTCCGCCGACTGCTGACCGGTGCTCCGCGCTTTCCGCGCCATCCGCGCCGTCTTCGGCGGATGGCGCGGATGCGCGCAAACCGCTGGCGAGGGGGCACGAAGGGGCTTAGCGTCGATGTGTGGGAGTCGAACGCGCGCTGATGCTGACCCTGGCGTTGCTCGCCATGGCCAGTCTTCCGGCGGTGTTCGCCCTGCTCTTCTGCTACGACGAGATTCTCGACCGGATGGTCTGCGGCTGGTCCGAGTGGCGTGAGCGCCGGCGGGAGAGGCGGACCATCGAGCGCCTCGACCGGGCCGTCGAGGCCGACGCGTTGACCCGGGACATCGACCTCAGCGCGTTCGACCGCATCGACCGTCGGCCCCTGGAACAGCTCGCCGCCGATCTGCGGCGGCTGGGCGGTCAGCGACTCGGTGGCCCCGGCCGACCGATGGTCTGGCACGGCGCGCTGCTCCAGGCGTACGACGATCGTCTTCGCCTCGCCTGCCGAGCCCTCGACATCACCGAGCACCTCGGCGAGTTGGACGGCGTCGACCAGGAGATCGAGCGGGTCCGGGTGGAGGGTGTGCTGCACGCCGCCGGGCTGAGCCTGCCGGCGGCGAGGGCCGGGCACTGGCAGCGGCACCGCTGAGCGTGCGGCTGTTCGTCGCGGTCGACCCGTCCGTTGCGGCGGTCAACCATCTCGGCGCTCGGCTGACCGGGCTGCGCGTCACGGCGGCGGCCGCCGCCGGTGTCGACGTCCGGCTCGCCGAGCCGGCCCACCTGCATGTCACAGTGGCCTTCCTCGGTGCGGTCGAGGCCGCCCGGCTGGTCGAGGTGGAGAGCACGCTCGGGCTGGCCACCGCGTGGTTCCGGGACGGCCGCGACGCCCCGCCCCGGCTGAGTCTGGGCGGCGGCGGCCGGTTCGGCGAGGGTCGGTCCACGGTGCTCTGGGTGGACCTACGGGGTGACGTCGAGGCCCTGCACGTGCTGGCCGGGGAGATCCGGGCCCGACTGCGGCACGCCGGGCTGCCGTACGACGAGAAGCCGTTCCGGCCGCACCTCACCGTCGCCCGGCCCGGCGACCGGATGACCCCGGCCGATGTCGAGGCCGACCGGGCGAACCTCGACGACTATCAGGGCCCGGAGTGGCCGGTGCCCGAGCTGCTGCTGGTGCGCAGCCACCTCGACGCGCGGCCGGCACGCTACGAGCGACTCGCCGCCTGGCCGCTCTGACCGCGACGCGACCGGCCTGACGACCATTCTCATCCCTGGCCGGGACGTGGTCGGGCAGCGTCGCCGGTTGTCCTCTCCGCTCTGGTGTGGAGGATCTCGCGGGCCTGTTCGGCGGCGCGGACCATGCTCTCGCTGATGAAGTCGAGGAAGCGGGCGATGTTCTCCAGGCGGGCCGCGGCGGGGGTGTGCGGGCCGAGCAGGGCGACGCCCCGCCGCGCTGTCTCCACGAGCTGGTCGTTGGCGCGGGCGCTGGTGATGGTGGCCTGGTAGAAGAGCTCGTCGTCGACGAGGTAGCGGTCGCGGCGACGTTCGTCGCGTTCCCGGCGGACCAGGCTCTGGCCTTCCAGGAACGTGATCGCTTTGGAGATCGACGCCGGGCTGACCTGGAGCCGCTGGGCGAGCTGGGAGGCGGTGAGGCTGCCCGCGTCGGTGGTGTACAGGCAGGTCAGCACGCGGGCCGCCATCTTGGTCAGGCCCGACGCCATGAGGACTGTGGTGAAGGTTTCCTCGTATTCGGCAACCGCCTCGGCGTCCCGTCCACGCGGTTGGAGAACCGACTCCGCACCGGCGGAGACCTGCCTGCGCCGGTGGGCGCGGCGTTCGGTGGCGCGGTGGGCCAGATCGGCGCGGTACGCGGTGGGGCCGCCGTTGCGCATGACCTCCCGCGTGACCGTCGAGGTGGGACGGTTGATCCGCCGCGCTATCTCCGCGTAGGGGAGGCTGTCGCCCAGCCCCAGCGCGATCTGCTGGCGTTCCTGCTGGCTGAGCCTGCCTCCCGGCATCGCGATCTCCCTCGGTGCTCCTTCAGGCGGTCCAAGACGCCCCCACCATAGCGTTAACTTCTCATCCATTGCAACAAGGTGAGGCGTCGTCGTTGCATTAGACGGCAGGTCGACGCAACGATTTAGGTGCTCTGAACTGGATGTTTGACATGAGAATGCAACAAGCTTGTTGCCCTGAAATGGAAAGCAACGTAGCGTTTCCAGCATCAGAAACGACGCGCCAACACGGGAGAGCCCGATGAAGACCTTCGACACCCCCACCCCGATCTCCGCCGTCCTGGACATCCCCGCCGGGCGCGTTCAGGTCATCGCCGCCGACCGCTCCGACACCACCGTCGAGGTGCTGCCCACCGACCCCGCCAAGAACCGTGACAGCAGGGCCGCTGAGCGGACCACCGTCACGTACGCCGACGGCGTCCTGAGGATCACGGCCGCGACGCCCGGCAACGCCCTCCTCGGCCCGTCCGGATCCCTGCAGGTCACCGTCCGGCTGCCCGCCGACTCCCGCATCCAGGCCACGTCCGCCGCCGCCGAGCTTCGTAGCGTCGGACGCCTCGCCGACATCACCTTCGACGGCGCGTACCGCCAGATCAAGATCGATGAGGCGGCGAGCGTCCGCCTCACCGCGATCGACGGCGACGTCGAGATCGGCCGGCTCAACGGACCCGCCGAGATCAGCACCGCACGGGGCGACATCCGGATCACCGAAGCCGTGCACGGCACCGTCGTGCTGCGTACTCAGTCCGGCGACATCTCGGTCACCGCCGCCGCCGGTGTGTCGGCCGCCCTGGACGGGGGCACCGGCTCCGGCCGGATCACCAACTCCCTCAGGAACGACGGGAGCACCACACTCGACATCCGGGCTACCACCTCGTACGGCGACATCACCGCCCGCAGCCGCTGAGCTCGATCGAACCCCCAACGCGACAGGAGTACGACATGACCATCTCCACCAGCTCGACCTGGACCGGCATGGTGCCGGTCGACGACACGGCCCTGGCCGTCACCGACACCGGCGGTCCCGGAATCCCCGTGATCTACCTCAACGGCCAGTTCGCCACCCAGGGCTACTGGCGGCGGGTCATCGCCGAACTGGGCGCAGATTTCCGGCACATCAGCTACGACGAGCGGGCCCGCGGCAGGAAGTCGAAACGCTCGGCAGACTACTCGTTCGAGGCCGCCGTGCGGGATGTCGACGCCGTCCTCGCAGCCCGGGGCGTCGACCAGGCGATGGTGGTGGGCTGGTCGTACGGGGCGGTCGTCGGCGCGCACTGGGCCAACCGGAACCCGGAGCGGGCGCTCGGGGTGGTCCTGGTCGACGGCGCTTTCCCATCCGACTGGCTCGACGAGGCGATAGAGCAGCGGATCAGGAAACTGTTCCGGCGGCTGAACCTGTTCATGCCGCTGCTACGCCCGACCGGTCTGACCCCACGGATGAACGCCGAACAGATGGCGAACAGCAACATCGAGCTGGGCAGGCTCTCCCGTGCGAGCGAGCTGGGCCCGGTGCTCGACGCCATCGCCGTTCCGGTGCGGTACGTGGTCGCCTCCGGGGCGTCGCTGGGCAGCCGGGGCGACGAGCAGGAGAAAATCCGTGCCGATCTCGACACGACCATCGCCCGCAACCCGCACATCCGCATCGCGGCGAAGGTCACCAGCAACCACGGCGCAATCCTCAAGAAGGACTTCCGAGCGGTTGCCGAGGCCGTCCGCGAGGTCGCCGCGCCGCACCAGAAGCACGACCGGCAGTCGGTGTAGCCGGCTGTCCCGCGTTGACGGGTGGTGAACCGCCACCCGTCAACGCGAAGCGTCAGGAGGACTCGCGCGCTGCCGGGCCGCTGCCGAAGAGGACGTCGTCCCAGCTGGGCAACCGCTTACGCGGCTTGCCGTTCGCGTCGGTGGACTCGCCACCGCCGGCAGCCGCCGCCGCGGCGCCCGTCCGGCGAGGCCGTAGCACTGCCAGCGACGGCACGGCCGGCACCTCCTTGGGCGCGTCCGAGTCGTCGTCGAAGGCCGACCCCTGGCCGCCGCCGAGCAGCGCGGCGGCGCCCCCACCGACCGGCCGCTGCCGGGGGGCGTCCGACCCGGCGAGAGCAGCCGGAGTGCGTGGCTCCAGCCCACGGCCGGACGACGCGCCGAGTGGACGGTCCAGCGAGGCGAGCAGCGCGTCGCGGCCGGCCCGGATGGGATCCCGGCCGGGGCGCGGGTGCTCGGAGGCCGCCGGCAGGCCGTGCCCACCACGGCTCGGCTCACCACGCGACGGACCGGGCAGGCCGTGCCCGCCCCGCTCAGGCGCCGGCTCCTGGCCGAGGATCGGCGTGGGCCGCTCCGCGCACAGGTATTGCGCCATGTCGTCGTGCGGGGTGACCTGCTGCCGGGTCTTGTCGAGATCCCAGACGGCCTGCGCGGTGGCCTTGCCGGACGGCCAGGTGGCGATGATCCGCCAGGTGCCGTCGTCACGCCGGTATGCGTCCCACGAGATCTTCTCGGTGTCGATGCCGTGCTGGCTCAACCGGCCGTTGACCACCTCGGCGAGCGGGGTGGGCTTCTCCGCTCCCTTGAGGCGGGTGCGGCGGGCGTGCTGCGCGAGCATCGCCCGCTCCTGCAACACCGGGCCGGCGTATCGCAGCACCCGGTCGACCGGCACGCCGGCGATCCGGGCCACATCCTCGGCGGACTCGCCGGAGCGGATGCGGGCCTGGATGTCCCGAGGGGACAGTGAGGGAGTCGGGTCGGCCGCGGTCGGCGCCACCGCGAGCGGCGGTGCGCCCGGCTCGGCGTGCAGCGCGCCGGAGATCCGTTCGTCGATCGGCAGCGCGAGCAACCGCCCGACCTCGTCGGCGAGAACCAGGGCATGGCCGTCCTCGGAGAGGGCGACGAAGCGTACTGGGCGCATTGCGTTGCCTCCGTCCCGCTTCGCTGGCCGCACGCCACGAGTCGGCCACCCAGGCGTCTCCGACCACCGTACGCGCATCTGCCTCGGGGTGGGGGAAGCGACACCCCGCATGTCGTGACTGAGCTGCGGCGATGATCACGGTCGGTGTCCGTGGAGGCCCCGACGGACACCGACCGTGACGAAGCTCAGAGGCGCTCGACCACGTAGTCGATGGACGCGGTCAGCGCCTCGACGTCGGCCGGCTCGATGGCCGGGAACAGCGCCACCCGGAGCTGGTTGCGGCCGAGCTTGCGGTACGGCTCGGTGTCGACGATGCCGTTGGCGCGCAGCGCCTTCGCGATGGCCGTGGCGTCCACGCCGTCGGTGAAGTCGATCGTGGCGACCACGTTGGAGCGCAGTGCCGGGTCGGTCACGAAGGGGGTGGCCACCGTGGACCGCTCCGCCCAGCCGTACACCGTGGCGGCGCTCTCGGCGGTGCGCTTCGCCGCCCAGGCCAGGCCGCCCTGCGCGTTCATCCAGTCGGTCTGCTCGGCCGCCAGGAAGATGGTGGCCAGCGCCGGGGTGTTGTAGGTCTGCTCCAGCCGCGAGTTGTCGATCGCGGTGACCAGGTCGAGAAAGGCGGGGATGTAACGCCCGGACGCCTTGATCTCGGCGGCCCGGTCCAGCGCGGCCGGCGACATCAGGGCCAACCAGAGGCCACCGTCGGAGCCGAAGCACTTCTGCGGGGCGAAGTAGTAGACGTCGGTCTCGCCGACGTTGACCTCCAGGCCACCCGCGCCGGACGTCGCGTCGACCAGCAGCAACGCGCCCTCGTCCGCGCCGGCCACCCGGCTGATCGGGACCGCCACACCGGTCGAGGTCTCGTTCTGCGGCGTCGCGTACGCGTCCACGCCGGACTCGGCGACCAGGGCCGGCGCGCTGCCCGCCTCGGCCTTGCGGACGGTGGGCTCGCCCAGGAACGGCGCGTCGGCGACCGACTTGGCGAACTTGGCGCCGAACTCGCCGAAGCTGGCGAACTGGGCCCGGTCGCGGATCAGGCCGAAGGTGGCGACCTCCCAGAACGCGGTGGTGCCACCGTTGCCGATCACGACCTCGTAGCCCTCGGGCAGCGAGAAGAACTCGGCGATGCCGGAGCGCAGCCGGGCCACCTGGTCACGGACCGTCTTCTGCCGGTGCGAGGTGCCCAGGTAACTGGTCGCGACCTCGGCCAGCGCGGACACCGCCGCGGGACGGACCTTGGACGGGCCGCAGCCGAAACGTCCGTCGGCGGGCTTGATGTCATCGGGAATCCGGATGGTCGGTGCGTCAGCCACGGTCTTCAAGATCCTTCCACAGGGGCGAGGGCGGGCCCGGCGACACTGCCGGCCCTCATCCTCGCACCCGGACCCATCGGTGGAAGCCGGGCCCCCGCGGGCAGGTCTGAGGCCTTCGCCACACCTCGACGTCGCCTCCGCCCGGTGGTGAAGCGAGGGGCCTCCGGTCGACGCCAGGCGTCGACCGGAGGCCCCTGCACAGCTCAGACGCCGTGCGGGACCGCGCCCCAACCCTCGACGTCGGACGGCTTGCGGGTCTCCGGGCCGACGTAGCGGGCGGACGGGCGCACCAGCCGCTGGAGGCGCTTCTGCTCCAGGATGTGCGCGCTCCAGCCGCCCATCCGCGCGCAGGTGAACATCGAGGTGAACATGTGCGCCGGCACCTCGGCGAAGTCCAGCACCACGGCCGACCAGAACTCGACGTTGGTGGCCAGCACCCGGTCCGGGCGGCGGGCCTGCAACTCGGCGAGGGCGGCCTTCTCCAGTGCCTCCGCGATCTCGAAGCGCGGCGCGCCCAGCTCCTTGGCGGTGCGCCGGAGCACGCGGGCGCGCGGGTCCTCGGCCCGGTAGACGCGGTGGCCGAAGCCCATCAACCGCTCGCCGCGATCGAGTACGCCCTTGACGTAGCCCTCCGCGTCGCCGCTGCGCTCCACCGCCTCCAACATGCTGAGCACCCGGGACGGGGCGCCGCCGTGCAGCGGACCGGAGAGGGCGCCGATGCCGGAGGAGATGCAGGCGGCCGCGTCCGCACCGGTCGAGGCGACGATGCGAGCGGTGAACGTGGACGCGTTCAGGCCGTGCTCGGCGGCCGAGATGAAGTACGCGTCGACGGCCTTCACGTGCCGGGGGTCGGGCTCACCGCGCCAGCGCTTCATGAACCGCTCGACGATGGTCTGCGCCTTGTCGATCTCCTTCTGCGGCACCGCCGGCAGGCCGAGGCCCCGGGCGGACTGGGCGACGAAGGAGAGCGCGGTCACCGAGACCCGGGCCAGATCCTCGCGGGCCTGCTCGTCGGAGATGTCCAACAGCTGGTTCAGCCCCCAGTACGGGGCCAGCATGGCGACCGCCGACTGCACGTCGACGCGGATGTCACCGGAGTGCACCGGCACCGGGAACGGCTCCGCCGGCGGCAGACCCGGCCCGAACCGACCGTCGACCAGCAGCGCCCATACGTTGCCGAACGACACCTGGCCGATCAGATCCTCGATGTCGACCCCGCGATAGCGCAGCGCGCCACCCTCGCGGTCAGGTTCGGCGATCTCGGTCTCGAAGGCGACGACGCCCTCCAGCCCGGGTTTGAAGTCGGCCATGTCGCTCTCCTGGATCTGGTCGGTGCGCCCGAACAGCTCATCCGGCCTGGTCGGCCGAGCGCCTTAGGCGACCCTCAGGGATGTGTTCGGAACATCTTGCCTGCTGAGTAAGGGATACGCGACCCGCTGCGACTGTGCTGCACGCGACATCCCCAGGCGCGCAATCTCCGCTGGACTCGGTGAGACTGGGCGGTGCGGGCTGGCCAGCGCGGGAGGGCGAAGGCGGGCGCGCCGAGAAGGAGTGGGGACGTGACGGGCGACACACCCGCCCCGGCTGCGATGCGTAACGAGTACGCCGCGGACCTGGGCCTGACCGAGGCTGACCTGGCCACCGACTGGCACACCCAGTTCGACGGGTGGTTCGCCGACGCGGTGGCCTTCGGGCTACCCGAACCGAACGCGATGGTGGTGGGCACTGCGGACCCGGCCGGCCGGCCGAGTGGCCGCACGGTGCTGTTGAAGGGGTACGACAGGGAGGGCTTCGTCTTCTTCACCAACCATCTGTCGCGCAAGGGCGTCGAGGCGTCCGCCAATCCGTACGCCAGTCTGGTCTTTCCGTGGTTTCCCATGCAGCGGCAGGTGGTGGTCGCCGGGCGGATCGCGCCGGTCGACCGGGCGACGAGCGAGGCGTACTTCGCCAGCCGGCCGCGCGGCTCCCAACTGGGCGCCTGGGCCAGCCCACAGTCCCAGGTGGTGTCGGGCCGGTCGGTGCTGGAGGAGCGGTACCGGGAGGTGACCGAGCGGTTCGCCGGCACGGCGGAGGTCCCCACCCCGCCGCACTGGGGCGGGTTGCGGGTGCACCCCGAGTCGGTGGAGTTCTGGCAGGGCCGGTCCGGCCGGTTGCACGACCGGCTCCGCTTCCGCCGCCTCGACGAGGGTGGCTGGGTCGTCGAGCGGCTGGCGCCGTGACCGGTGTGCAGGAGGCCCGGCCGCGCGGAGCGCGCCGCTGGGCGATCGACGTACGGCCGCTGCGGGTGCCCGCGTACCGGCGGCTGTGGCTCGGCAACACGGTGGCGATGTTCGGCTTCCAGTTCACCGCCGTCGCGGTGCCGGTGGAGATGTACGCCCTGACCCGGGACTCGTTCTGGGTGGGTCTGCTGGGCGTCGCTGCCTTCGTACCCCTGCTGGTCTTCGGGCTCTGGGGCGGCGCGGTCGCCGACGCCCGCGACCGGCGTGCCGTGCTGCTCGGTGGTTCATTGTTGCTTTGGGCATCCACTCTCGGGCTGCTGCTCCAGGCGGTGCTGGATGTGGGCAGCCCGGTGCTGCTGCTGGCGCTGATGGCGGTGCAGTCGGTGGCGTTCGCGATCAGTTCGCCGGCCCGCAGCGCGATGCTGCCCCGCCTGGTGCCGGAGGACCTGGTGGCGTCCGCCACCACCCTGAACTACACGACGTTCACCGCCGCCTCGGTGGCCGGGCCGCTCGCCGCCGGTCTGATCCTCTCCGCGTCGCCGGACACCGCCGTGGTCCTGCCGATCGCCTACGGGTTGGACGCGGTGCTGTTCACCGCGATGCTCTGGGCCGCGCTGCGACTGCCCAAGCTGCCGCCCGAGCCGACCGAGGACGGTCAGGTCCGCCGGGCCGGCCTGGCCAGCGTCGTCGACGGATTCCGTTACCTGGCCAGCACACCAGTGCTGCTGCTGTCCTTCGGCGTGGACCTGATCGCGATGATCCTCGCCATGCCGAGGGCGCTCTTCCCGGAGATCGCCCACGAGCGGTTCGGCGGTGGCGGGTCGGTCGGTCTGCTCTACAGCGCCATCGCGATCGGCTCGATGCTCGGCGGCCTGACCTCCGGCTGGATCGGCCGACTCCGCCGGCAGGGCGTCGGCCTGGTGCTCGCGGTGGTGGGCTGGGGCCTGGCGATCGCCGCGGCCGGTCTCGCCCACCAGCTCTGGCTGATGGTGCTCCTGCTCGCCGTGGCCGGTGCCGCCGACCTGATCAGCGCGGTGCTGCGCCAGTCGATGCTGCTGGTCTACGCCCCGGACCGGATGCGTGGCCGACTCCAGGGCGTCAACACGGTGGTGGTGGCCGGTGGCCCACGCCTGGGCGACCTTCGCGCCGGCACGATGGCGGCCGGTTTCGGCGGTGGGGTCGCCTGGGTGGCCGGCGGGCTCGCCTCGGCGGTGCTCGTGGTGGTGCTCGCTGTCGCGTTCCCGGCGCTGCTGCGCTACCGGGCGGCGACGGCGTCGAGCGGCGACCGGACGTGACCGGTTAGGGTCGCCGACATGGAAAGCCCCGATCAGCGCCCGTTCTCCGGCGCCCAGTGGACCATCTCCGCCGCCGGCCACGAGGCCGTCATCGTCGAGGTGGGCGGCGGGCTCCGGACGTACCGGCACGACGGCGTCGACCTGGTCGACGGATACCGGACCGACGAGGTCAGCCCGGGCTGCGCCGGGCAGGTGCTGGCGCCCTGGCCGAACCGGATCCGCGACGGCCGCTACTCGTTCGGGGAGCGGACGCACCAGCTCCCGCTGACCGAGCCGGAACGGCACGTGGCCATCCACGGCCTGGTCAACTGGGTGCCGTGGCGGCTGCTGGAGCAGTCCGAGGACGCGGTGACCGTCGGCTACGACCTTCCGCCGCAGCCCGGTTACCCGTGGCCGCTGCGGCTGCTCAGCCGGTGGAGCATCGGCGCGGACGGGCTGCGCGTCGAGCACGAGGTGACCAACACCGGTGAGGAGGCCGCACCGTTCGGCTTCTCCGTGCACCCGTACCTGCAACTGCCGGGGGTCGCGGTCGACGACCTGGTCATGCGGCTGCCGACCCGTACCCGGATGCTGGTGGACGGCCGGTTGCTGCCGGTCGGCGTGACACCGGTGACCGGGACGGAGTACGACTGGACCAGCCCGCGCCGGATCGGCGCCGCCGAGCTGGATCTGTGCTTCGGCGAGGTGATCCGCGACGCCGACGGCGGCTCGTCGGTGAGCCTGGCCGCGCCGGACGGTTCGGCGGGAGTCAGCATCTGGGCGGACGCCGAGTTCGGCTGGTGGCAGGTGTTCACCGGGGACGCCCTCGTCGGTGACCGGCACCGCCGCTCGGTGGCGATCGAGCCGATGACCTGCCCGCCGGACGCGTTCCGTTCGGGCCGGGACCTGCTGACCCTCAAGCCCGGTACGACCTGGCGGGGTGCCTGGGGCATCCGGCCCGGGGCCTGATGGAGTTCGCCGAGGTCGTCCGGCGTCGGCGGATGGTGCGCAACTACGACCCGGACCGCCCGGTCCCGCCCGACGTGGTGGACCGGTTGCTCGACCACGCGGTCCGGGCACCGTCGGCCGGCTTCGCCCAGGGCTGGGGTTTCCTGGTCCTGGACGAACCCGCCGACCGGGAACGGTTCTGGGCCGCCACCACCCCCGACGGTGGTGGTCGGGAACGCTGGCTGACCGGCATGCGCCGGGCGCCGCTCATCGTGGTGCCGCACGCCAACGAGTCGGTCTACCTGCGGCGGTACGCGGAGCCGGACAAGGGGTGGACGGACCAGTCCGTCGACCGCTGGCCGGTGCCGTACTGGCATGTGGACACCGGCTTCGCGGCGCTGCTGATGCTGCTCACCGCGGTGGACGAGGGGTTGGGGGCCTGTTTCTTCGGCATTCCGCCGCAGCGGTTGGCCACCTACCGGCAGGCGTTCGGCGTGCCGGAGGAGTACCAACCCGTCGGTGCCGTCACAATCGGTTACCGGGCGGCCGACCATAGGTCACCGTCGTTGCGTCGGGGGCGCCGTCCGATGGACGAGGTGGTGCGGCGCGGCCGGTGGAGCTGAGCGCGCCGTCCCGTTTGTCCGCTTGAGGATCGGACGACCGGTAGTGAAACTGACATCAGGGAGCGAAACGCAGCGTGCGGTGGGCGGCTAGGCTGGCACGGTCATCGGTGCCGCGCCGCGCGGTGCCCGCCGCGGCCCGGCTCGGCGCCGTCGGTCGGCCCGGCCACGGGGAGGGGAGCGTGCCGTCGTGATCTTCAGAGCGGTCCGGGACGGGCGTCCCTATCCGGAGCACAATCTGACGCTCAAGCAGTGGGCGGAGATCCCGCCCCGGCCACTGCGCCTGGACCAGATGATCACCACCAAGCGGGAGCTGGCGCTGGACAAGCTGCTCGCCGAGGACTCGACCTTCTACGGAGACCTCTTCCCGCACGTCGTGCAGTGGAACGGTGGGCTCTACCTGGAGGACGGGCTGCACCGTGCGCTGCGCGCCGCCCTTCAGCAGCGCAACCAGATCCACGCCCGGGTGCTGGTGCTCTCCGAGCCGATCGAGTGACGAGCCCTTCTGTCGCGCGCTGAGCCTTCGTTAAGGTGGCGTCCATGACCGCTCCGCTGGACCTGCTCGACCTGGACCCGTCGCTCAGCGAGGAAGAGCGGCAGATCCGCGACGTCGTCCGCCAGCTCGTCGACGACCGGGTGCGCCCGCACGTCGCCGACTGGTACGAGCAGGGCCAGGTGCCGGCCCGCGAACTGGCCCGGGAGTTCGGCAAACTCGGCCTGCTCGGCATGCACCTCACCGGCTACGGCTGCGCCGGCGCCTCCGCCGTCGCGTACGGGCTGGCCTGCCAGGAACTGGAGGCCGGCGACTCCGGCCTCCGCTCGCTGGTCTCGGTGCAGGGTTCGCTCGCCATGTACGCCATCTGGCGCTACGGCAGCGAGGAGCAGAAGCAACGCTGGCTGCCGTCGATGGCCACCGGTGAGGCGATCGGCTGTTTCGGTCTGACCGAGCCGGACCACGGCTCCGACCCCGCCTCGATGACCACCCGGGCCCGCCGCGACGGCGACGACTGGGTGCTCACCGGTGCCAAGATGTGGATCACCAACGCGCCGATCGCCGACGTCGCGGTGATCTGGGCGCGCACCGACGAAGGGGTGCGCGGTTTCGCCGTACCCATGGACACGCCCGGTGTCACGGCCCGGGAGATCCGCCGGAAGATGTCGCTGCGCGCGTCGGTCACCGGCGAGATCGCGCTCGACGACGTCCGGCTCCCGGCGGACGCCCGCCTGCCCGAGGCGACCGGGCTCAAGGCGCCGCTGAGCTGCCTCACCGAGGCCCGGTACGGCATCGTCTGGGGCGCTGTCGGCGCCGCCCGTGACTGTCTGGAAACCACACTGGCGTACGCGGGCACCCGCACCCAGTTCGGTCGTCCGCTCGCCGGGTTCCAGCTCACCCAGGCCAAGCTCGCCGACATGGCCGTCGAGCTGGTGAAGGCGCAACTGCTCGCGCTGCACCTGGGTCGGCTCGCCGACGCCCACCGGCTGCGGCCCGACCAGGTCAGCGTGGGCAAGTTGAACAACGTCCGGGAGGCCCTGGCCATCGCGCGACAGTGCCGCACCATCCTCGGCGCCAACGGTGTCTCCGGCGAATACCCGATCATGCGGCACGCCAACAACCTGGAGAGCGTGCTGACGTACGAGGGCACCTCCGAGATCCACCAACTGGTCGTGGGGCAGCGGCTCACCGGGCTCTCCGCGTTCGCCTGACCTGCCCGTTTGTGCTTTCGGGGCGCTCGGCGCGCGACTGTCGCACGGGGGCCGTACCGTCATTGACAGACGACGTGTCTGACAAGGACGGTGAGCGTGATGGCCCGCGACGCTGGCACCAACGAGCCCACGAGGGAGTTCCCCGGTTACCCGACCGGTGACAACCTCAAGGAGCGGTCGGCCGCGACACCCGAGCCGACCAGTGACACACCGGGCGACGGCTCCGGAGGCTTCGGTGGCCCCGGCAGCCCGGAGCCTGGCGGCGGTGGTGGGGCGGCCCGAGGCCTGCTCCTGCTGCTCGGCGCCGCGGCGCTGGCCGTGGTGGTGCTGCTCGGCATCCAGGCGACCGGTTTCCTGCCGGAGTTCCGCAACCCGTTCGCCAAGGAGCAGACCGACCGCAGCCAGCCACCGCTGCTGAAGTCGATCCAGGACCTCAGCCGCTACGTCGCCGCCGAGGGCAACTTCCAGGTGGTGGTCGACACCCAGAACGACCGGCGCAACGTCCCCGACTTCCTGCTCAACGAGCGCACCCTGTTCGTCGGGGCCGGCAGCGTCGAGGCGTACGTCGACTTCACCAAGATCGGTGACGGCGCCATCGTCCAGTCGGCCGACGGCAAGTCCGTCGAGATCAAACTGCCGGCGCCGCAGCTCGGCGAGACCAACCTCGACATGGACAAGAGCTACGTCTTCGCGGAGCAGCGCGGTCTGCTCAACCGGCTCGGTGACCTGGTCGGCAACGACCCCAACCGGCAGCAGCAGGTCTACAAGCTCGCCGAGGAGCGGATCACCGCCGCCGCCCGCGACAGCGGTCTCTCCGCCCGGGCCGAGGAGAACACCCGCAAGATGCTGGAGGGGCTGCTCCGCTCCCTCGGCTACCAGCAGATCACGGTCACCTACATCGCTCCCTGACCCACTCGATCCCTCGTACGCGGAAGCGCCCGCCCCGACTTCCGTCGGAGCGGGCGCTTCCGTCTTGTGCCTTTCGGATGTCCGCGGGTGGTCCGCCGCCTGAGGTTCTCGCCCTCGGGGGGGGTCCCGGCGGTCCCGGGCGGCCGCCCTGGCCGAAGTCGATCACGGATCCACTGGATCTGCGACGCCGGTGGGGCTGCGATACGAGCAATCTTGGACAGTTTCCGTCAGGTGCTGACGGAAACTGTCCAAGATCTCTGATTACGTGGGTGTGCGGGGCGGGATCAGTGGCCGGTGGAGGCGAGGTAGCGGTCCTCGTTCGGCATCAGCACCCACAGGATCAGGTAGACGATCACCTGCGTGCCGGGCAGCAGCAGCGACAGCAGGAACAGCAGCCGGACCATTCCGGCCGACATGCCGAACCGCCGTCCGAGGCCGGCGCAGACACCGGCGATCATGCGCCCCTCGCGGGGCCGGACCAGTTTGCGACTCATCGTCGTACTCCCACTCTGCGGCGGTGCGCCGCGTCTGCAATCCACGGTAGAAAGGGATGGCCACCTCGCCCTCGGTCCCGAGGAGGAGCGGCGACCCGTGGACCCGTAGGTGCTTTACCCGGGCAGCCCTCCGCTGACGCCTCCGAACCGTCGCCACCCGCCGGCGAGCGTGCGGGGGCGGGGGACGGTGATCGGGTGTTCACGTCCCGGACCGGGTGGGCTGTGAACTGGGCGGGTAGGCTGGCTGATCGGCCTTCCACACCCCGGAGGGCCGGCACCCCATACCCCGGACGGTCACCATCGGGGCCGCCAGATCGGTGGTCACGACCCGGCCGGGTCCCGTACGCCGGGGCGACGGCGAGGAAGCGCAGCCATGATCAGTGTTTTCGACCTCTTCAGCGTCGGTATCGGGCCGTCCAGTTCGCACACGGTGGGGCCGATGCGGGCGGCACGTACGTTCGTCGGCGGGCTGAAGGCCGACGGGTTGCTCAGTGACGTCGCGCGGGTGCAGGCCGAGTTGTTCGGGTCGCTGGGGGCCACCGGGCACGGTCACGGCAGCGGTCCGGCGGTGCTGCTCGGGTTGGCCGGGGAGTCGCCGGAGACTGTCGACACCGACACCGTCGCTCCTCGGGTCGAGCGGATCCGGGCCGAGCGGCGGATCAGCATCCTCGGCGCGCACGAGATCGACTTCGACCCGGACCGGGATCTGACGCTGCACCGGCGCCGGTCGCTGCCGTACCACCCGAACGGGATGACCTTCGCGGCCTTCGACGCGGCCGGTGAGGAGGTCAGGACCCGCACCTACTACTCCGTCGGTGGCGGTTTCGTGGTGGACGAAGAGGCGGCGGGCGCGGACCGGATCAAGCCGGACAGCACGCAGGTGCGGTACCCGTTCCTGACCGGGGCGCAGCTCCTCGACGTCACGTCCCGCACCGGCCTGTCGATCAGCGAGGTGATGCTGGCCAACGAGCGTTCCTGGCGCAGCGAGGCGGACATCCGGGCGGGCCTGTTGGAGATCTGGCGGGTGATGCGGGAGTGCGTGCAGCGCGGTTGCGAGCGCGACGGCGTACTCCCCGGGGGGTTGAAGGTTCGGCGGCGCGCGGCGGAGCTGCGGCGCGGCCTGGAGGCGGACGCCGGGACCGCCGACCCGTTGCACGCGATGGACTGGGTGACGCTGTTCGCGCTCGCGGTCAACGAGGAGAACGCGGCAGGCGGCCGGGTGGTCACCGCGCCGACGAACGGCGCGGCCGGGATCATCCCGGCGGTGCTGCACTACTACAGCCGCTTCGTGGAGAACGCCGATGACGACGGCGTGGTGCGGTTCCTGCTGACGGCCGGCGCGATCGGCGTGTTGTTCAAGGAGAACGCCTCGATCTCCGGCGCGGAGGTCGGCTGTCAGGGTGAGGTCGGTTCGGCGTGTTCGATGGCGGCGGCAGGGCTGGCCGAGGCGCTCGGCGGCACGCCGGAGCAGGTGGAGAACGCGGCCGAGATCGGGATGGAGCACAACCTCGGGTTGACCTGTGACCCGGTGGGTGGCCTGGTGCAGATTCCCTGCATCGAGCGGAACGCGGTGGCTAGCATCAAGGCGATCACGGCCGCCCGGCTGGCGCTGCGCGGCGACGGTGTGCACAAGGTGTCGCTGGACAAGGTCATCAAGACCATGCGGGAGACGGGCGCCGACATGAAGATCAAGTACAAGGAGACGGCGCGTGGCGGCCTGGCCGTCAACGTGATCGAGTGCTGAGCCCGGTCGATTCGGGGCATTCGTTCACCGACTGCTAACCTGGCGTCCGTTTCAGGAGGCGGGAGGCTGCGGTGACCTCTGGCGTCGCGGCCCTGTGGTCGCACCGCAACTCGCTGCGCATCCTGGTCAGACGGGACCTGGCGGTCAAGTACCAGCAGTCGGTGCTGGGCTACTTCTGGTCGTTGATCGAGCCGCTCGGCATGGGCGCGATCTACTGGTTCGTGTTCGGGGTGCTGTACTCCCGCGACACCGGGCGGCACCTCGGCGAGGCCGCCGAGTCGTACCCGTTGTTCCTGATCACCGGGATCTTCGCGTGGATGTGGACCAGTTCCGCGCTCAGTGAGGCGACCAACGCGCTGACCGGCCAGTCCCGGCTGATCACCACGATGAACGTGCCGCGTCAGGTCTTCCCGATCGGTCGGGTTACCGGCCGGTTCGCCGAGTACGCGGCCGGCCTGCCGATCCTGATCGCCATCGCGGTGATCTACGCGGCGCACGGTCGGATCCATCCCGGTTGGTCGTTGCTCTCCCTCCCGCTGGCGGTGCTGGTCCAGGCCGTCCTGCTGACCGGGCTGGCCCTGCTGCTGTCCGCGTGGAACGTGCTGATGCGCGACGTCGAGCGGTTGATGCGGTTGATCATTCGGGTGCTCTTCTACGCCACGCCGATCATCTATCCGCTCAGCCTGGTCCGGGAGTCCAGCCTGCCCGACTGGTTGAAGGTGGTGTACGAGCTGAACCCGCTGGTCGGGATCTTCCAACTGCACCACGCGATCTGGTACCCGGACGAGTTTCCCGACGCCCGGCTGCTCGCCACCACCGTCGGTGGCAGCCTGCTGGTGCTGACCGCGGGCTGGTGGTCGTTCCGCCGGTTGGAGCCCGCCGTGCTCAAGGAACTCTGACGTGGCCGCCCCGATCATCGAGGCCGACGGGCTGGGTATCCGGTTCGTCCGTAACCGTCGCCGTCAGCTGCGGCTGCGGGAGTTGTTCATCCATCGCGGGAAGCGTGGCGCGCTGCCCGGCCAGTTCTGGCCGCTGCGGGACGTGTCGTTCACCGTCGCGCCCGGCGAGACCGTCGGGGTGATCGGCCGCAACGGCACCGGCAAGAGCACCCTGCTGCGGCTGATCGCCGGTGTGCTCATCCCGGACGAGGGCGACATCCGGGTGCACGGCGCGGTGGCGCCGTTGCTGGAGTTGTCCGCCGGTTTCTCCAACGACCTGACCGGGCGGGAGAACCTGCACCTGGTCGGTGGGCTGCACGGGCTGTCGACGGGCTACCTGAAGCGGCACTTCGACGAGATCGTCGAGTTCGCCGGTGAGCAGGTGGAACGGGCCATCGACACGTCGGTGCGGCACTACTCGTCGGGCATGAAGGTGCGGCTCGGTTTCGCGATCATCTCGCACCTGCCGCACCCGATCCTGCTGATGGACGAGGTGACCGCGGTCGGCGACGCGGAGTTCCGCAAGAAGTGTTACGCGACGATTGATCGTCTGCTCGGGGAGGGGCGCACGCTCGTGTTGGTGTCACACAACGAAAAGGACCTGACCCGGTTCTGTCGTCGGGGGTTGTACCTCGACGCGGGCCGGTTGACGCTCGACGGCACCATCGCCGAGGCGCTCGACGCGTACCACGCCGCGGTCCAGCGGTGACGCTCGCGATCGTGCTCGCCGCCGGGTCGTCGGCGGCGGGCCTGACCACTGCGACCGGGGAGCCGCTGGCCGACCGCCTGGCCGCCCAGTTGCGCCGGGCCGGGGCGGACGACGTGCGCTTCGCGGCCACCCTCGACGAGGTGACCACGCTGGTCGCCGGTGCCACCGCCCCGGTGCTGGTCACCGGCGCCGACCTGGTGGCGCACACCGCCGTACTGCGGCACCTGGCCACCAGCCCGGTGGGGCCCACAGTGGCGCTGGTGCTCGGCGACCCACCGGTCCCCGGGCGGGCGGCCGTGCGGGAGGAACGCGGCCAGGTGGTCGACGCCGGCGCGCTGGACGCCCTCGACGGGGACGCCACCGGCGTGTTCGGCGGCGCGCTGCGCGTCGGCGTGGACGACCTGCCGACCCTCGCCGCCGCCGCCCGGGCCGCGGCGGGTGCCCCCGGGTCCGCCGTGGACCGGCTCTTCGCGGGCCTCGCGGCGCTCGGCAGCCTGATCTTCGCCCAGCGGGTACGCCTGCTCGTCGCCCGCCGGGTCGAGAGCGCCGACGAGCTGACCGCTGCCGAGGCGGCGGTGACGGCGGTGGACGAGGACCGGGCCGAGCTGCGGCTGTCGGTGAAGGAGAAGGACGACTTCTTCTCCACCTACTTCGTCAGCACCTGGTCGCCGTACCTGGTCCGGTTGGCGGCCCGGCTGCGGCTCACCCCGACCGGGGTGACGGTGATCTCGGTGCTGTTCGCGTTGGCCGCGGCGGTGTTGTTCGGGATCGGTGGGCGGCCCGCGCTGGTCGGTGGCGCGGTGCTGCTCTACCTCGGGTTCGTGCTGGACTGCGTGGACGGCCAGTTGGCCCGCTACACCCGGAACTTCAGCGCCTGGGGTGGCTGGCTGGACACGATGGCGGACCGGGCCAAGGAGTACCTGGTCTACGCCGGGCTCGGGTTCGGGGTCAGCCACGCCGGGTTGGGCAACGGCTGGGCCCTCGCCATCGCCGCGATGACCCTGCAGACCGTCCGGCACATGACCGACACCTGGTACGGGGTGTTGCACGACGAGGCGGCCCGCCGACCTCGTACGGCGACGGGTGCCGGCGGCGGGATCGGTGACCGGCTCAACGCGGCATCGACGAGGGTGCAGGCGGACACCGGCTCGCTGTCGTACTGGCTGAAGCGGACCGTGGTCTTCCCGATCGGCGAGCGGTGGGCGCTGATCGCGCTGACCGTGGCCCTGTTCAACCCGCTGGTCAGCCTGATCGCGGTGCTGGTGTGGGGGGTTCTGGCGTTCGCGTACACCGGGGCGCTGCGCACGTTGCGGGCCCGCTGGATGTGGGTGCCGGTGCTGGACACTGTCGACGCCACCCTGCACCGCGACGACGGCCCGTTGGCCCGCCTGCTGCCGGTGTTCCGCCCGATGGGGCCGCTCACCCTCGCGGTGACCGCCGCGCTCGGCCCGGCGGTGCTGCTGGTCGCGGCGCTGCTGACGGACACGCCGGACGGGCTGCGCTGGGCGGTGCCGGTGGCGCTGCTGGTGCTACTGGTCGGTGGTCTGGGTGCGGGGGCCGCGCACAACGGTCCGCTGGACTGGCTGGTCCCCGCCGCGTTGCGGGCCGCTGAGTACCTGTTCGCCATCGCGGTCGGGGTGGTCGGCGGAGTGCCGGGTTGGCTGATCTTCGGGTACGTCTTCGTGCTCACCGTGCACCACTACGACCTGACCGCCCGGTTGGAGAAGCGGCAGGCGGCACCGCCGTTGCACGCGGCCACGCTGGGCTGGGAGGTGCGCTCGGCACTGCTGGCCCTGACGGCGATTGTCGGCGTGGCGGGTAGCGGTCTAGCTACACTCGGTGCGTACCTTCTCGTGGTTTTCGTGGTGAGCGTCGTCCTGGCCTGGTTCGTGCGACCGGCCCGTAGCGCGCGGGCGTCGGTTACGCCGGTGGGCGCTGGAGGTGCCGCGCCGCACTGACGGAGGGACGGCCGGATGACCCTGATCAGCTTCGTGGTGCCGGCCTTCCGCGTGCAGGGATACCTGCGTGAGTGCCTGGACTCCGTCCTCGGCCAGCCGGAGACGGACATCGAGGTGATCGCCGTCGACGACTGCTCGCCGGACGCCGGCGGCGACATCATCGACGAGTACGCGGCCCGCGACCGGCGGGTCCGTTCGGTTCGGCTGCCGGAGAACGTCGGCCTCGGTCCGGCCCGCAACATCGGGTTGGACCGGGCCGCCGGCGAGTACGTGTGGTTCCTCGACGGCGACGACTGGCTGACCCCGGAGTGTCTGACTGAGGTCGCCGAGCGGTTGCGGGCGACCCGCCCGGACGTGCTGCTCGTCGACCACGTGCGCACCCACTGGAACGACACCGCCACCCGTAGCGCGATGGCCGAGGTGTTCCCGGAGTCGCCCGGCCCGGAGACCTTCCGGCTGCGGGACCGGCCGGAGGCGATGCACCTGCTGCACACCGCGTGGAACCGCCTGGTGCGCCGGGAGTTCCTGGTCGACCTGGGCCTGCGTTTCGCCCCCGGCTGGTACGAGGACGTCTCGTTCAGCTATCCGGTGCTGATGGCGGCGCAGCGGATCGGCGTACTCGACCGGGTGTGCGTCAACTACCGGCAACGCCGCGCCGGCGCGATCACCCGGACCCGCGGTGACCGCCATTTCGAGGTCTTCCCACAGTGGCATCGGGTCTTCCACCTGATGGACGAGTGGGGGCCGGCGACGGACGCCCTGCGGCCGGCGGTCTTCGAGCGGATGATCTGGCACTACCTGACGGTGCTCGGCAACGGTCAGCGGATCGCCCCGGAGCTGCGGCAGACGTTCTTCGCGCAGATCACCGCCGACTACGATCGGTGGCTGCCGCCCGGCGGCTATCCGGTGCCGGGCGGGGTGGAGGGGCTCAAGCACCGGCTGGTCGCCTCCGGCCGTTGGCGCACGTTCAGCGCGTTGCGGACCGCCGGCCGGGCCCGCGACGTCGCCCGCAGGCAGGCCCGAACCGCCCGCCGGCGGGTCGGCCCGGTCGCGCGGCGCGGCGCCCGGCTGACCCGCGACGGGCTGCTGCGTGAGTACTACCGGGCCGAGTTGCGTCGGCCGGTCGACCCGACGCTCGCGGTGTACGCCGCGTACTGGTACCGCGGATACTCCTGCAACCCGGCGGCGATCTACGAGGTCGCCCGCCGGTTGGCGCCCGGGGTGCGCGGGGTGTGGATCGTGCGCCGGGACCGGGTGGATACCGTGCCGGCCGGGGTGGAGTACGTGGTTGCCGGCACCCCGGCGTACTACCGGGTGCTCGCCCGCGCCCGGTGGCTGGTCAACAACGTCAACTTCCCGGATTTCGTGCGCAAGCGGCCCGAGCAGGTGCACGTGCAGACCCACCACGGCACCCCGGTCAAGGTGATGGGCCTGGACCAGCAGCGCTACCCGATCGGCGCGGGCCGGATGGACTTCGCCGGGCTGCTGCGCCGGGTGGACCGGTGGGACTACAGCGTCAGCGCGAACAGCTTCTCCACGCAGATGTGGGACCGGGCGTACCCGGCCACGTACACGACGTTGGAGGTGGGCTACCCCCGCAACGACCGCCTGGTCACGGCCGGCCCGGACGAGGTGCGCCGACTGCGCGCCGAGTTCGGCGTCGGGCCCGACGAGCAGGTCGTGCTGTACGCCCCGACGCACCGTGAACACCTCCCCGGCTACCGGCCGCCGTTCGACCCGGACCGGTTCGTGCGGGCGTTGGGTGACTCCGGTCGGCTGCTGATGCGCAGCCACTACTTCCACGATCGGGAGCGGCGTCCCGGTCGGCCGGCGGACTGGGAACGGGTTCGCGACGTCAGCGGTCATCAGCGGGTGGAGGACCTCTATCTGGTCGCCGACGTGTTGGTGACCGACTATTCGTCGGCGATGTTCGACTACGCGGTTCTCGACCGGCCGATCGTGCTCTACGCCCCGGACTGGGAGGCGTACCGGTTGGCTCGGGGGGTCTACTTCGACGTGACGGCCGAGCCGCCCGGCGCGGTGGCCACCACCTTCGCTGAGCTGGTCGATGTGTTCCGCAGCGGCGAGGTGCGCTCGGACGCCGCGAGTAAGGCCCGCGAACATTTCCGAAGCCGGTTCTGCACGTTGGACGACGGGCACGCGGCGGAACGGGTGGTGCGTCAGGTTTTCCTGGGGGAGCCGAGCGGGCGCTCTTCGCCCTGTTGATCGCTTGTGTCGTGTAATAGCAGCGTCATGAACCAAACATGAGACGTTTACCCGATGTGCGAACCGAATGATCCTGGTCACAGTCTCTGGGTCGGCAGGGACTAGCTGGGGGGGACGACGGTGAGCACCGTCACGCTCAAGGATGTCAGCAAGGTCTTCAGGGACGGCACGCTGGCCGTCGACAGCATCAATCTCGACGTGAACGACGGCGAGTTCATGGTGCTCCTCGGGCCGTCCGGCTGCGGCAAGTCGACGGTGCTGCGGATGATCGCCGGGTTGGAGGACCCGACCCACGGCGCGGTCATGCTCGACGGGGAACTGGCGAACGACCTGCCCCCACGGGACCGCAAGATCGCCATGGTCTTCCAGGACTTCGCGCTCTACCCGCACATGACCGTCGGTGACAACATCGCCTTTCCGCTGCGGCTGGCCGGGGTCGAGCCGGAGCCGAGGGGCGAGCGGGTCAGCGACGTGGCGAGCGCCCTGGGCATCGGTGACGTGCTGGCCCGCAAGCCGGGGCAACTCTCCGGCGGCCAACGGCAGCGGGTGGCGATGGGCCGGGCGATCGTCCGGCGGCCCGGTCTGTTCCTGATGGACGAGCCGCTCTCGAATCTGGACAGCGGCCTCCGCGCCGAGCTGCGCGCGGAGATCTCGGGCCTGACCCGGGAGCTGGGCGTCACCACCGTCTACGTCACCCACGACCAGGCCGAGGCGCTCACCATGGCCGACCGGGTGGCCATCATGCGCCGTGGCGTGCTCCAGGACGTGGGCACACCCACCCAGGTGTACGGGCGGCCGGCGACGCTCTACGTGGCCGCCTTCCTGGGCAGCCCGCGGATGAACCTGTTGGAGGCGTCGGTCTACGTCCACCTCGACCGGTACGTCACGCTGAACCTCGGTGAGCAGTCGCTCTACCTGCCGTGGAACGACATCCGCAGCAGGGCGGTGGCGCACTACCACGGTGAGCGGATCGTGGTCGGTATGCGGGCCGAGGCGCTCACTCCGGTCTCCCCGGACAGCCCTGGCGACGTGCTGCGGGGGCGGATCCGCTACCTGGAGCACCACGGGCACGAGTCGTTGGCGTTCCTCGACATCGGCGCGACCGCGATCATGGTCGACGAGATGGGCACATCGCTCGACCCGCCGCCGGTCGGCCAGCGTGGTCTGCGCCGGTTCGGATCGGTGATGCAGCGGCTCACCGGCAAGCCGGTGGAGTCGCCGGCACCCGCCGTTGGTGACGCCCAGACCAGCGTGCTCCCCGACCCGGGCCGGCACCACCGTCGCCCGGCGGAGTTGGCGGTGCGGCTCGCGCCGTATCCGGCGGTCAGCGCCGGTCACCCGCTCGCCGTCTCGGTCCGGATGGACGCGCTGCACTTCTTCGACGAGCGCGGCGCCCGGATCGACGTGGGTTGGCGCTGACGACTCGCCGTGACGGGGTGGCGGTTCGGCCACCCGGTGTCCTACCGTCTGCGCACCTAGTCCACCGTGCAAGACCACCGAGAGGGGTGCATCCGTGTCGGGTGACCGTCCCAGTCCGCTCGTCATCGAGCGCATCCTGCGAGATCGCGCGGGCATCTGGCAGCAGATCGTGGCCGAGGGTGACCTCAACGCGTTGACCGGGCGGATGCTCGCCAGCTCCGCCATCGCGCTGGCCTGCTACGGGGCGGTGCTGGGGGCCTTCCACAGCCCGCTGATGGCGCTGACCTCGGCGCTGAAGCTGCCACTGCTGTTCCTGGTCACGCTCGCCATCTGCCTGCCCACGCTCTACCTGTTCAACCTGGTCTTCGGCGCCCGGCTCTCGGTGCGGCAGTCCTTGGCGCTGGTGATGGTGGCGATCACGGTCACCTCGATGCTCGCCGTGGCGTTCGCACCGATCAGCCTCTTCTTCCTCATCACCGCACCCGACTACGGGTTCTTCAAGCTGCTCAACGTGGCGATCCTGACCCTGTCGGCGCTGGTCGGGCTGCGGTTCCTGACCGGCGGCATGCAGGTGCTCAACGACCACGGCCTGCTCGCGCCGGAGGCCACCAGGGCCCAGACCGACGCGTACGCCCAGGTCAACGTCCCGGCCCAGGCCGTGCCCGCGGCCGTACCCGCCGACCCGGCCCCGGCTGCGGCGCCGGTCGCCGTTCCGGCTGCCGAGCCGGTGGCCGTGCCGGCCGGAGCCGTGCCGGCCGGAGCCACGGCGGCCGGGTCGACCGCGAACGGTGCCGCGGCTACCCCGCCGGTTGCGGCGCAGCCGAGCGGTCAGCCGGCCGTCGCCGCGTTCCCGCCCGGCATGGTGCCTCCCGGCTACGGCCCGGTGCAGCGCCCGTGGGAGCGGCCGCCGGTGCGGCGCGGCGAGCCGACCCAGCGGCCGGCGAGCATGACCCTGCTCTACATCTGGATCCTGCTCTTCGGTTTCGTCGGCACCCAGTTGGCCTGGACGCTGCGCCCCTTCTTCGGCGACCCGGGCCAGGACTTCTCCTTCTTCCGCAGCATCGACGGCAACTTCTACGCGGAGATCCTGCGCACGATCGCCAACCTCTGACGACCTGCGGTCACCGGGGAAACCGCTGGTTGCCGCCCTGGTTACCGACGAGTAGCGTCAGGCCATGACCATCGACTCCCGCCAGGTGGCCGCCGGCATGCTGCAAGCGGTGCCCTTCGCCCGTACGCTCGGCCTCGAGTTCGTCGAGGTGGCACCCGAGGCGGCGGGCGGGGTACGAGCAGTCGTCCGGCTGCCCGACTCGTCAGCCACCCACAACCACATCGGCGGTCCCCACGCCGGTGCCATGTTCAGTCTCGGTGAGACAGCCTCCGGCGCGGTCGTGATGGCCGCGTTCGGGCAGCTGCTCGACCGGGCCGTGCCGCTCGCCGTCCGGGCCGACATCGCCTACCGCAAGCTCGCCATGGGCGCGGTGTTGGCCACCGCGCGCCTGGGCCGGCCGGCGCTTGAGGTGATCGAGGAACTGGAGTCCGGCCAGCGGCCGGAGTTCCCCGTGGAGGTGGAGATCACGACCGAGGACGGCAAGCCGACCTCAGCGATGACCGTGATCTGGACGCTACGGCCGAACTGAACCGAACCGGGCCGGGCGAAACCGGTTTGCGGGCCCAGCAGGGTGGATAGATTCGTACCGTGCTGGGCCTACCTGCTCACGTGACCGCCTGTCTCTTCGATCTGGACGGTGTGCTGACGCAGACCGCCCGCGTCCACAACGCCGCGTGGAAGCAGACGTTCGACGAGTTCCTCCACCAGCGGGCCGTCCGCTCGGGTGAACCGTTCCAACCGTTCGACCCGGGCCCGGACTACAACCGCTACGTCGACGGGAGACCCCGCGCCGACGGGGTCCGGTCGTTCCTCGCCTCCCGGGGGATAGTGCTGCCCGAGGGCAGCCCCGACGACCCGCCGGACGCCGACACCGTCAACGGCGTGGGCAACCGCAAGAACGTCCTGTTGTTGCAGCGCCTGCGCACCTCGGGCGTCGAGGTCTACCCCGGCTCGGTGCACTACCTGAAGGCCGCGAGCGAGGCCGGGCTACGCCGGGCCGTGGTGACCGCGAGCGCCAACGGTGGTGAGGTGGTCGCCGCCGCCGGGCTGGAACCACTGCTGGAGGCCCGGGTCGACGGGCTGGTCGCCCGCGCCCAGTCGTTGCGCGGCAAACCGCACCCCGACACCTTCCTGGCCGGGGCCAGGCTGCTCGGCGTCGACCCGACGCACGCCGCCGTCTTCGAGGACGCGCTGTCCGGGGTGGCCGCCGGCCGCGCCGGTGGCTTCGGCTACGTGGTCGGCGTCGACCGGGTCGGGCAGGCCGACGAGTTGCTGGCGCACGGCGCCGACGTCGTGGTGAGGGACCTCGCCGACCTGCTCGCCGTCGCCGACCCGCCGTCGCCGGCCCGCACCGCCACCCACCAGTCCACCGGTGGACGAGGTCCCGCGTGATCCGGGAGCGGGCCTATCCGGTCGAGCCGTGGCACGTCCGGGAGACCCGGCTCGACATGGACGTGCTGGCCCAGTCCGAGTCGGTCTTCGCGCTCTCCAACGGGCACGTCGGCCTGCGGGGCAACCTCGACGAGGGTGAGCCGCACGGCCTGCCCGGCACCTACCTCAACTCGTTCTACGAGCTGCGTCCGCTGCCCTACGCGGAGGCGGGCTACGGCTTCCCCGAGTCCGGGCAGACGATCGTCAACGTCACCAACGGCAAACTGCTCCGGCTGCTCGTCGACGACGAGCCGCTGGACGTGCGCTACGGGGAGCTGCTGTCCCACGAGCGGGTGCTCGACCTGCGGGCCGGCACCCTGCACCGGGAGCTGCACTGGCGTTCACCGGCCGGTCGGGAGGTCAAGGTCCGCAGCACCCGCCTGGTCTCGTTCACCCAGCGGTCGGTCGCCGCCATCAGCTACGAGGTGGAGGCCGTCGACGGCCCACTGCGGCTGATCGTGCAGTCCGAGCTGGTGGCCAACGAGTCGCTGCCGGCGCAGAGCAACGACCCCCGGGTCGCGGCGGTGCTGGAGTCGCCCCTGCAGGCCGAGGAGGAGCTGACCACCCCGGACGGCGGGCAGTTGATCCACCGCACCAAGGTCTCCGGGCTGCGGGTCGCCGCCGCGATGGAGCACGAGGTGCACGGCCCGGACCACACCACCATCGAGTCCGAGGGCTACCAGGACTGGGTGCGCACGACGATCGCCTGCGTGCTCAAGCCCGGTGAGAAGCTGCGGGTGATCAAGTACCTGACGTACGGCTGGTCGAGTCGGCGGTCGCTGCCCGCGCTGCGCGACCAGGTCGGCGCGGCCCTGGCCGGCGCCCGGCTCGACGGGTGGGACGGCCTGCACCGGGAGCAGCGCAACTACCTCGACGAGTTCTGGGACGCGTCCGACGTGCTGGTCGAGGGCGACCCCGAGGTGCAGCAGGCGGTCCGGTTCGGTCTCTTCCACGTGCTGCAGGCCGGAGCACGGGCGGAGCAGCGGCCGATCTCGGCGAAGGGACTGACCGGCCCCGGTTACGACGGGCACGCGTTCTGGGACACCGAGATGTTCGTGCTGCCGGTGCTCACATACACCCAGCCGAGCGCGGTGCGCAGCGCGTTGCAGTGGCGGTACAGCACGTTGGACTCGGCGAAGGAGCGGGCCGAGACGCTCAACCTCAGGGGCGCGGCCTTCCCCTGGCGGACCATCGAAGGGCCGGAATCGTCCGGATACTGGCCGGCCGGCACCGCGGCCTTCCACATCGCCGCCGACATCGCCGACGCCCTGCGCCGCTACGTGATGGTCACCGGGGACACTCAGCTGGAACGGGAGATCGGCCTGGAACTGCTGGTGGAGACCGCCCGGCTGTGGCGCTCGATCGGCCACCACGACCGGCACGGGCGGTTCCACATCGACGGTGTCACCGGCCCGGACGAGTACACCGCCGTGAAGAACGACAACGCCTACACCAACCTGATGGCGCAACGGAACCTGCTCAGCGCCGCCGACGTGGTGATGCGCTACCGGGACGAGGCGCTCCACCTCGGGGTCACCGACGAGGAGGCCGCGAGCTGGCGGGACGCCGCCACCTCCATCCACGTCCCGTACGACGAGGAGCTCGACGTCCACCAGCAGGTGGAGGGCTTCACCCGGCTCCAGGAGTGGGACTTCACGCACACGCCGGCGGAGAAGTATCCGCTGCTGCTGCACTACCCGTACTTCGAGCTGTACCGCAAACAGGTGGTCAAGCAGGCCGACCTGGTCCTCGCGATGCACTGGCGGGGGGACGCGTTCACCAGCGAACAGAAGCTGCGCAACTTCCTCTACTACGAGCGCCGTACCGTCCGCGACTCGTCGTTGTCGGCGTGCACCCAGGCGGTGCTCGCCGCCGAGGTGGGCCACCCGGAGTTGGCGCACACCTACCTGCGTGAGGCAGCGCTGATGGACCTGCACGACCTCAACGAGAACACCCGCGACGGCGTGCACATGGCGTCGTTGGCCGGCGCGTGGCTCGCCCTGGTCAGTGGGTTCGGCGGCCTGCGCGACCACGACGGTGAGCTGTCCTTCGCGCCCCGGCTCTCCAGCCGACTCAACAGGCTGGAGTTCTCCCTGCAGTGGCGTGGGCTGGCGCTGCGGGTGGATGTCCGGCCGCACCAGACGACGTACTCGCTGCGCCACGGTGGCCCGGACGACGTGGTGGAGTTGCGCCACCACGATCAACGTATCCGGGTGACGTGTGCCGAGCCGGTGACGGTGCCGGTGCCGCCGGCCGAGCCGTCCGGCCCGCCGCCCGAGCAGCCACTCGGCCGGTCTCCGCTGATGCGTCTGCCTGAGCACGAAGAGTGACGGTCGGGGCGGAATGACCGCCCCGACCGCCTCGCACCGTCTGTCAGACCGGTTCACCGGTCGCGTGTCTCAGACCGGCTCGCCGGTCAGTGTGTCTCAGACCGGTTCACCGGTCAGTGTGTCTCAGACCGGCTCGCCGGTCGACGGACGTCCGATCGCGTCCCGGGGTGCCGCCGCCTTGGGATCGTCGGGCAGCCGCGCCGAAGCGGCCTGGTCCCCGAAGTCCTGGTCGCGCTCGGTGTCCTGTTCCCGCCGGGCCCGCTCGGTCTTCTGCTGCTGCTCGGAGATCTGCTGCTTGGCCATGACGATCCTCGCGATCCGTCGGGGCGCGGTAGCGCCGACACGGTCTGCGGTCGCTCGTCGCGTACCCGACGCCGCAGCGGGCAAACGCGGCGTGCGGCGCGGCCGGCGGGGTACGCGGGCGGTCGACGATCACGCGGAGGTGGGGCATGGACGAACAGGCAGCGGTGACGATTCCGGTCGGGGACGCGGACCTGCCCGCTGACCTGATGCTGCCGGCTGAGCCGACTGGTGTGGTCCTCTTCGCGCACGGCAGCGGCAGCTCCCGACACAGCCCGCGCAACGTGGCGGTGGCCCGTGCGCTGAACGGTCGAGGGCTCGGCACGGTGCTCGTGGACCTGCTCACCCCGGCCGAGGACGAGGTGGACGCGCGCACCGCCGAACTCCGGTTCGACATCGGGCTGCTGGCCAGCCGGCTGGCCGGGATCGTCGACTGGTTGGCGGTGCAACGACCGGCCGGTGACGTGAAGATCGGTCTGTTCGGGGCCAGTACGGGCGCCGCCGCCGCACTCGTCGCGGCGTCGTCGCGCGCGAACCGGGTGGGTGCCGTGGTCAGCCGAGGCGGTCGACCGGACCTGGCCGGGAGCGCCCTGGCCCAGGTGCGTACCCCGACGTTGCTGCTGGTCGGTGGCCTGGACGAGGAGGTGATCTCCCTCAACGAGCGGGCGGCGGTTGAGTTGGGGGACGTCGCCGAGCTGCGGATCGTCCCCGGTGCCACCCACCTCTTCGAGGAGCCCGGGACGCTTGAGCAGGTGGCCGACCAGGCGGGTGCCTGGTTCACCACCCACCTCAACCGATGATCACTCCGTCGGCACGAGGGCCGAGACGGACCGGCGCTGCTGGACGGTGTCGATGACGCGCCAGAGGACGGCGGTGATCGGGACGCTGACGAAGGCGCCAGCGATCCCCGCGATCAGCGTGCCGGCGGTGACCGCCACCAGGATCACCGCCGGGTGCAGTCGTACCTGCCTCTTCATGACCAGTGGTTCCAGCAGGTTGCCCTCGATCTGCTGCACCGCGATCACCGCGGCGAGAGTGAGCAGTGCGGTGGTGGGGCCGTTCGCGGCCAGGGCCACCAGCACCGCCACCGCGCCGGCCACCGTCGCCCCGATGATCGGCACGAAACCGCCGAGGAAAGTGATCAGTGCCAGCGGCAGGGCGAGTGGCACCCGCAGCACCACCAGGGCCAGGCCGATGCCGATCGCGTCGATCGCGGCGATCAGCATGGTGCCCCGGCTGTACGCGCCCAACGTCTGCCAACCGGCCCGGCCGGCCTCGGCCGCGACACTCTGGTTCGCGCCGGACACCCGCGCCAGCACCCAGTGCCACATCGAACGGCCGTCCTTCAGCAGGAAGAAGAGCAGCACCAGGGCGAGCAGCGCGGAACCGAACACCTCGGTGGCCGTCCGGGCACCCGACACCGGGTCCGGCGAGCTGCCGCTCAACCCCTCCCGGACCTGGCTGACCAGCTGGTCCAACTGCGCTTCGCTGACCGGCAGCGTCGACGTCACGAAGTCCCGGCTGCGCTCGACGCCCTGCGTCAACTCCTGGCTGAGCTGGTCGAACTGGCTCGCGGTCAGGTTCCACACCAGCGCACCGACACCGACCAGGATGCCGAGCAGCAACAGCACCGTGCACAGCGCGGCCAGTGCCGCCGGCAGACGCAGCCGACGCAACAGGAGCAGCACCGGGTCGAGCAGCGCGGTGAGGAAGACGGTGGCGGCCAGCGCGATGGCCAGCGGCGCCAGCAGAACGGCGATCTTGCCCAGCAGGTACAGCCCGACGACGATCACCACCAGGCAGGCGCTCCACACGACCGCGGTCCGGACCAGCCAGGGCAGCGCCGCCCAAGTCTGCCGTGGGCCGGAGTCGCCGGTCGTGGTTCCGGGTTCCTCTGCCGCCATGTCGGTCCTCCTCGAACTCGGCGAGGTCGGTACCCAGCCGGTCGTGCCCCGACACCCGTTTCGCGTCGGCTCACCGTCAGCCGCGGCCCGCGCGGATCGTACGCCGGATCGGACGGATCAGGGGGGTGTTCGCCTACGGCGTCCGGGACGACGGCGTTTGCCTCGCCGGCGCGAGGGAACGCATCTGGCTGGAGGCCGACTGAAGGGGGAGTGCCGTGGGTGACTTCATGGACAAGGCCAAGGACTTCGCGAACAAGCACGACGAGCAGGTCGACAAGGGCATGGAGAAGGCCGGTGACATGGTCGACAGGCGCACCGGCGGCAAGTACACCGACAAGATCGACAAGGGCGTCGACCAGGCTCAGGCGCGTACCGGCCAGGGCGACCAGGCTCGCTGACCCACCGGAAGCCCCCGGGTCGCCGTGCCGTCGGCGGCCCGGGGCGCTCCTGTCGGAAGACGACGCCGCTCAGCGTTGCTTCTGCTCGCGCAGCTCGTCCACTGAGGTCGGTCGCCCGCTCAACGCGTCGCGCAGCCGGTCGACCAGGCCGATGCCGGGAGCGAGCAGCCTGTTCGCCGGCGGGTGGTCGGGGGTGCCCGGGTGCGGCCGGGTCGGACCGATCTCCTTGACCGCCTCCACCTTGGCGGCCACGTCGACAAGTTCCTCCCGGGCCGTCGCCGCCCGGAGCCGGGGAAAGAGTTCGTTCTCCTCCTCCCGCACGTGGTGCCGGATCGTGCGCGTCAGGTGGGCCAGCAACTCGTCGAAGCGGCTGCCGGTCGGGTCGGCCGACTCCAACTCCTTCATGGTCCGCTCGGCCTCGGCGTGCTCCGCGATCTCGCGATCGGCGATCTCGTCGCCGTCGGGCAGTGCCTTACGCGCGATCGGATAGACGTACGCCTCCTCCGCGACCGAGTGGCGGACGAGTTCGGCGATCACCACGTCGACGAGGTGGCGGCGGTGTTCGGGGGCGCCCTGCCGAGTCTCCAACTCGACGAAGAGCGCCTCGACGGCACTGTGGTCGGCGACCAGGACGTCGACGACGTCACGGTCGTCGGTGGTCTGTGGTTCGGTCATCTCACGGCCCCTTACCGGTTGCGGATCGGTGGGAGGTGTGAGGCCCTGGTACCCCCACGGGTCTGCACAAACCCACCGGCAACGATGTGTCGGGCGGGGCCTGTGGTGCCTTGGGGGCGGGTGGTGCCGGACCGGCACGATTGCCCCGTCCCCGTCGGGGTAACCGCCGCCATGGCCGACGACCGCCCACCCGCCGACCGCGATCGGTCGCGTCTCGACGAGGCTGCCGAGCGGAGCGGTCAGGCAGTCGAACGGGTGCGGCACCGGAGCGGTCAGGCGGGTCGGATCCGGGCCCGGCAGTGGGAGATCACCCTGGTGATCTCCATCCAGGCCGGGCTCGCCGCCGCGATCGCCGCTCTGCTCGCCAAGAATCTGCTCGGCCCCGGATCGCACGTCTTCGCCCCGGCCGCCGCCGTCGGAACGATCGCCACCGCCATCGGGCAGCGGGCCCGACGCACCTTCGAACTGCTGGGTGGCGTGTCGCTGGGCATCGTCATCGGGGACACCCTGCGGTACCTGCTCGGTTCGGGTCCCTGGCAGACCGGCGTGGTCGTCGCGTTGGCCATCGCCGCCGCGTTGCTGGTGGCCGGCAAGGGTGGCGCGCTGGTCGGTCAGGCCGGCGGTACCGCGGTGCTGATCGCCACGCTGGCCCCGATGGACCGTGGTCTGGAGTTGCCCCGGATCTTCGACGCGCTCGTCGGCGGAGCGGTCGGTCTGGTGGTGGTCGCGCTGCTGCTGCCGATCAACCCGATGCGGGTGCTGGACCGGGCCGCGGCACCGATCTTCGAGGTGCTCTGCGACCAACTCGGCGAGCTGGCGCAGGCTCTGCGGGAACGGGACGGCGACGGGACGCTTCGCGTCCTGGGACGGCTCCGGGGCAGCGAGAGCGACGTGGGTCGGCTGCACGACGCGCTGAGCGGTGCGGAGGAGGTGGTGACGATCGCTCCGGCCCGCTGGCACCGCCGCCAGCAGTTCCACAGGTACGCCCGCAGCGCTGACCAGTTGGAGCGTCTGCTGCTCGACAGCCGAGCCCTGGCCCGCTGGTCGACGACTGCGTTGCAGTACGGCGAGCCGATCCCGTCGGAGCTGCCGGACGCGATCGACCGGCTCGGTCGATCGGTCGCGGAGATGCGGCGAGAGTGCCGGTCCGGTGCGAACCCGGAGGGCACCCGCCGGTTGATCGAGGAGTGCGCCGAACTGGCCGGGAGCGCCGGGGTGAGCGGGGTCGGGTCGTTCGGCGAGTCACTCGTCACCGGACTGCGTACCGCGGCCAGCGACCTGCTCCGGGCCTGCGGATACGAACCCGACGACGCCAACCGGATCGTGCGTCGGTCGGTCGGTGCCGGTCAGACGAAGGTGCACCCGCCGGCCCGGCGAACACTGCGCCGGCTGCGGCCGGCGCGGTCCACCCGGGCGCGTCGTCGCGCACACCTCGCCTCCCGCGCCCGGAACGAGAGCCGGGCCGGGCTCCCCACCGGGGGGAGACCGGCCCGGTGACACTCGTCCAGGTCAGGAGGAGTAGCCGCGCTCGGCGATCCAGTTGGCGACCTTCGGCAGGCTGACCCAGTACTCGCCCAAGACCGGGTCGGCCGGGTCGGCGACCCGGATGGTGTCGCCACCGTCCCGGTAGCCGACGAGGGTCAGGTAGTGGCCGCCCTCGTACGAGTGCGGGTTGCCGTCGGTGTCGACGGTCGTGCCCTTGATGTTGGCCACCACCGGCCGGCCGGCGTCCACCGCCGCCAGGACGTCCCGACGCAACTGCTCGACCTGGTCGGGCCGGGCGACGGAGTCACGGATCTCGGTGGTCCGGTACTTGCCACCGGTCAGCTCGTTCAGCACCCGGGTGGTGTCCAGGGCCGAGGGGGTGCCCGCCTCGGTGGTGCCGAGCAGCTTGGCCACCTCGTCCTGGGAGAGCGCCTTGCCCTGGGCGGACAGCGCGATCCGGGTCGCGGCCGGGCCGCAGTAGTAGAAGTTGGGCTGGGCCTGGTAGTCGACGCCGAGGATCCGCTCAGCGGACCGCTGGGTCTGACTCGTCGACGTCTGTGCCGGAGCGGCCGGGGCGGCCTGGGCGGCTACCGCCGGGCCGAGGGCGCAGCCGCCGGCGACCAGCAGGCCGGCAACGGACAGACCGCTCTTCTGGACGATCGGATTCATGGTCGAGTCTCCGTTCGGGGGGTTGACGTCTCCGCGCAGCGGAGGACGCAGCACCGGGAATGGCGCTCGGCTCAACACGGGAGGCGACCAGCGGCAGGTTGGGCCGTTGGCGCACCGGGGACGTAACGGCAGTGCTCCGGCGGACATTCCGCCGGCGGCGTGGTGCGGCCGTCGCGATCAGGTGCAACGGCGGGAGGCCGGGCGGGATTCCGCCGGCCCTCGATGGTTCAGAGGCTCCCCAGCAGCCCGGTCACAGTGATCTCGATGACCACCCGCTCGGGATTCGGACGGGGGGTCCGATACCGCTCGGCGTAGCGGCGTTCCGCCTCCACCACGGAGGCCCGGTCCGACCGCACCACCGCTCGGCCCTCGATGGTCAGCCAACGGCGGCCATCCACGTGGCAGACCGCCACCGCCGCTCCCGCCGGCCCCGCAGCGGCCACCTGGCGGGCCTTGCGGGACGTGCCGGAGGTGATGACCCGGGCCAGTCCGGCCACCGGGTCGAGGGTCACCCCGACCGGTACGACGTGCGGGGTGCCGTCGGCCCGCAGAGTGGTCAGCGTGGCAAGGTGACGTTCCGCGCAGAACGCGACAACCCGCTCGTCGTGTGAGTCCAGCCGATGACCGCCCGCCATGCCCGCCCCCTGTCCGCCGCACCGGACCCGATCATGGCACGCGGCGTGCCTGGTCCCCCTCCGGCAGGGCGTTCGGCTGACCGGGCACGCGTCGACCGACCGCCCGACGCTTGTGCACGAGCCGGGTCAGGTAGATCAGCGCCGCGGCCAGGACACCCATGTCGTCCAGGTAGATCGGGTCCGGAAGCACGTCGATCGGGAAGATCGTGTAGATCAACGCCCCGTAGAAGGCGACCTTTCCGCCCGCGCCGAGCCCGGTCAGCATCCGTCGCGTACGCACCACCCGCACCGCGAGCACCACAGCGCCGACGAGTGTGGCGATCGCCAGGATGCCGGCGATCACCACGAGGACCCACGCCTCACGGGACATGCCGTCACGCTAACGCACCGGACGGCAGGTGGCTCAGAACGCGGGCACCGTCGCCCGACCGCGCGCCGTCACCTTGTTCTCCCGGGTCTGCTCGACGTTCTCCCGGGTCTGCTCGGCGGTCGACCGGGCCACCTCGCTGAGCGGCAACACCGACGGATCCGCGGCCCGTCGCCCGGTGGCGGCGTGCGCCTCCGCGCGCAGACTGCGGGCCGCCGCCACGGCCAACTCCGCAGCCCGCCAGGCGATCTGCTCCTGCTCGCGCGCAGCGGCGTGCCGGGCCGCCAGGTTGTCGCGGATCGCCCGCTGCAGCACCAACTCCTGCTCGACCGGGTGCAGCCGCGGATCCCAGCCGTCGCGGTGCGCGAACACCTCGCTGAGCTGCTCCACCGACAGCTCCCGCCGCCAGTACGCGTTCAGCGCCGCACGGTGCAGGTAGCGCTCGCGGTCCACGTACTCGGCGGGCGTCCGGGCGGTGTGCGGCAGCGGCATCGCGGCGGCGGCGGCGAGCCGGCGCACCGCCGCCTCGGCTGCCTCGTACGCCTGCCAGGCTGCCTCGACGGCCTCCTGCGCGGTCACCCACTCCGCCCGACGGCGCTGGGCGGAGGTGGTCGCCCGCTCCGCGGCCACCGCGACCTCCTGCGCGTACCGGCTCTGCTCGCGTTCCTCCTGCACCTGTTCGAGGTGGCTCGGCATGGCCGCGCGGCGGATCCGGGCACCCGGGTCGATGCGGAGTCGGCCGGGCCGCAGCAGAAGCGCGGAGACGATGACGCCGACCACCCCGAGCAGGCTCAGCCAGATGGCGGCGGCTCGGGACAGGTCGGGCAGGGCGGCGGAGAGGATGGTCTGCATGATCAGCACCTCGCGGTCGAAGGCGGGTATCGACGGGTGGCAGGAGGAGCCCGACAGCGCCGGTCAGCCGGGTGGTGGGGTCGCCCCGTCGGCGGAGACTCGGTTGCCGTGACGGACGACCCGGGACTGGGCCTCGGAAATCGTCGGAACTGGATCAGCGGGCGGGCGGACCGCGCCGCGCCGGAGTGCCACGGCCGAGATCGATGGCCGGCGTGTTCTGCGGGCCCTCCGCGACCACAACGGGTGCGGCGACGATGCCGACCGCGTCGGTCGGCGGCGCGGCGGGCTGGCCGGCACGCTCGGTGGCCGGACCCGCATCAGGGCGGACCGTTGCCACCCGGCTGCTCACGGCGCTCGGCCGCAGCTGCGTCGGGGTGGGCGGCGGCGTCGCGGCGAGAGCGCCACCGAGGCCGACCGCCAGCACCAGCGCGGTGACCGCCAGTCGGGTCAGTTCGCGCAGCGACCGCAGCACAGCCCACCGGGCTGGGCGGACAGAGGCTGCGGACGACACCCGACCAACCTATCGCCCAGTGCGGCGTGCCGCACCACGGTGACGGCCTGATCGGCCGTGACCACCACCACCATGAGCACAGTGGACGGTGCCGGTCCACGCGCGGAAGCGGCTGTGCCCCCGCCGGACCTGATCCGGGCGGGGGCACAGCCGTCGTTCATCGCCTGACTGCGGGGGCAACGGCGCCCCCGCGACAGGGCTGCGGTCAGTGGCCGCTGCCGAGCACCGGCGGTGCGGCGTCGCCACCGTCGCGCCACACCATCTCGTCCTCGGTCAACCAGGTCAGCCGCTCGTCGGAGTCGTCGTCCTGAGGTCGGCCCCGCCCGCCGAGCACACCGGAGTTGCCTCCGCCCGGCCGGCCGCTGCCGCCGGCCGTGGCCCGGCCGCCACGCTGGCCGTCCATGCTGCGCCCGATCCCGCTGGCGGCGCGGCTCTCAGCCGGGGTGGCCCCACCGGCCGGGCGAACCGACGTGGTCGGCGTGCTGCCCGAACCGGCGAGCGTCGCGGTGCGCAGGACACCGCCGGCCGGCGCACCGCCCTGCCCGCCGAAGAGCAGACCGGGCCCGGAACCGGCGGCGAGGGTCGCCGTGCTCGGCCCGGACAGCCCGACCAGCCCGGCAGCGCCACCGGCGACCAGCGCCCCACCGACGAGGGGGTCGGCCCCGGCCAGCGTGGTGCTCCGCGAATCGGAGTCGCTGCCGGCGCCGATCGGACCGCCGGCGACGGCCGGCGCGCCACCGGTGCCGGTGCCGTGCTGGCCAGGGACCGAGGCGTCGCCGACGCCCGGCGGTTGGGCGGCCCGGTCGGGCCTCGCGATGGTCGCGTCGCCGGTATGCGCGCTGACGCCGGTGCTGCTGGGCCCGGCGCTGGCCTTGGCGACCGTCGGAATGGCCTGCGGGGAGGTCGGGTCCTTGCGGGCGGCGTCCGGGGTGTCCGGATGTGGCAGGGGCGGATCGACGAGCCGGTCGTAGGCGGAGATCTCGTAACTGCCGGCCAGCTCGGCCACCAGGTTCACCATCCGCTGGTGGGCCTTCTCCTGCTCCTGCTTGTCCTGCTGGTGGCCCGCGATGCCCATGACCAGAGCACCCGGCAGACCGAAGGTGGCGGCACCCTTCACCGCGCCGGAGATCGCCTTGTCGTTGTCGTCGGTCTCCTCCGGGCTCTCGGCCTGCTTGCGGGCGGTCCGTAGATGGTCGGCCATCATGGTCAGCCCCTGCTTGATGTCGGCCATCCCGTCGCCCAGGGCGTCGGAGTGGGCGACGATCAGGCTGAGCCGCCGGTTGAACTCCCGACCCGCCGAACCCGTCCAGGTGTTGCTCAGTTTCTCCAGGTCACCGCTCAACTCGCGGCCGAAGCCGTCCAGGATGCCCTTGAGCTCGGCCCACTGGGTGGCCACGCCCTCGATCTGCTCGGGCCGGCCGGCCATGACGCCGTCATAGAGCTGCTGGTGGGTGTTGCCCTGGTAGCGCTGGGTGTAGTCAGACACGCCCGTCCTCCTTCGGCTCGAACGCCCGATCGACGCCGTTCAGCGCCGCTGTGACATCGGTGGCGTTGGCCGCGTTACGCGCCTCGGCGGTGCGGTAGTTGGTCAGGATCGTGCTGGTCGCCTGCTGCGCCGCCAGCACCGCCTGCCGGACCCGCTCGGCCTGGTCGACATAGGACTGATGAACCTCGCTGTAGCGGCGTGCCTGGTCGGTGGCGTCCAGGAACGTGCCGAGCGCCGGCGGCCGGCACTGCATCTCGGTGTTGAGCTTGCGCAGCACCGACTCCACCTGACTCAGCCGCGAAGACAGGTGCTGGTGGAAGTCCTCGAGGGACAGCAGGTCGACTTCCGTACGCCCGGTCATGGCAACATCCCCGTCGTTCTGGTTGACAACCGACAGCGGCATTCAGGTTAGTCCACGGCTATGACACGGGGCGACCCGTCATCGCTGCTCAGCGATCCGTCCCGGTCACTGCCCCCCGGGCGAGAAGACCGACATCGCGGCGTCGCGGCTCAGGGTGGGCCCGGTCGGGATCAGCGAGAGCAGCGAGCCCGGCACCGCCAGCGGGGTGACCCCGCCGTAGCCGAGCACCCCCAGCGTCGCCGCCGAGCCGAGCGGGTACCGGATGCCCTGTGGGCTGATCAGGTAGATCGTCGATCCGGCGGCGCCGGAACCGCTGGTCCCGGCACCGGGTGAGGCCTGCGCGACGACGCCCTTGCCGCCGGGCAGCAGCACGGCCTCGGTGGTCCGTACGGCGTCCCGCCTGGTCTGCGGCACCGGCACCGGACCCGGGTCGGCCTCGGTCAGCTCGGCCGGCGCCCGTTCGAAGACCTCCAGGGTGGTGGTCGGCGGCCCGCCCGTGCTGCTCGCCCGGTACGTCGCGCACAGCGCGGTCCGACCCGAGCTGGTCGGGTGGAAGCTGGGCATCGTCTTCGGCAGCCCGTCCTCCTCGATCCGTTGCTCGACGAACAACTCGCCAGCCTGGTTCGGTGTGATGTCCGTGATCCGACCGCCGCCGCCGACCATCAGCAGGGCGGTGATCTCACTGATCGAGGCGAGCCCTTCCCGGGTGAGCACGTAGTACCGCCCGGCGGCGCTGAACACCTGGCCGACGGTGGCCGGTCGGTCGGCCACCCTCCGGGTGCTGGACTCCCCCTCGCCGGGCAGCGTCGGCTTGCGCAACGGTGGCCCGGCCGGAACGGCGTTGAGCAGTTGCTGCCCGACCCGGAGCGGTGCCACGCCGGCCATCTTCAGCGCCGTGATCGTCCGGTCCCCGCCGAGCACCTGGAGTCGGACGTTGTTGGTGACCAGGTAACGCTGGTCGTCCACCACGACGAGCGCCGCCCGGTCGCCCAGCGGGACGCCACCGGGCAACGCCCGGTCGATCACGACCCGGGTGCGGGAGCGCTGCGGGTCGACCGGATCGGGCACGTCGCAGACCGACCAGGGCAGACCGGTCAGCGACTTGCGATCCGGTAGCGCGTCCGGTGCGCCGACGATGCCGAGGGTGAGCCCGCGTGGCCGGTCCCGCAGGGACGCCTGGGACATCGTCCGCACCGTCGCGTCCGGCTGGTCGAGGATCAGACGCGCCGAGGCGTAGTTGAGCGTCGGGTGGAGCTGCCCCTCCAGGAACACGTACGTCGCGCCGGTCTCCCGTTCGATGACCAGGGTCTGGTCCTCCAGCGGCGCGGTGTTCCCGGTGAGCTGACCGTAGGCGCCGACCGCGCCGAGCACGACGGCCGCGGTGATGACACTGCCGAAGACAGCCATGCCGAGCCTTCGCATCGGCAGGTTGGTGGTCTCCGGGTCGCCCGACAGCAGAGCGGAGACGATCCGGCGGGTGACGAAGCGGTACGCCTGCACCTGATCGCGGCGGGTCCGCATGACTTACCTCCGGCACTGTGGATCCGCGACGATCAGGTCGGGGCGCCGTCGCGGGCTTCCCTACGATAAGGGGCCGACCGGGGTTCCTTGGGACCACCGTTCGTGGCCGACGCCGGACCCACCCGGCGCAGAGCCGTACGTGCAGGAGGGACAGTCAGCGATGACGCAGGTTCAGGCACGACCCGCCCGAGCGGCCACGGACCCGTCCACGACCCGTTCGACGCCGCCGGGCGACCGACCCGGTGGGGGGCGAATCGGTCCGGTGCTGGTCGGGCAGCTCGTCGTGCTGGAGTTGTGCGTGCTCGGCGTCTGGGCGGCGTCGGCCGGGCCCGGTTGGCTGCTCGCCGTCGCCGGTGGCGTGGGGGTGCTCGTCCTCCTGGCCACCTTCGCCCGACGGGGAGGCCGCTGGTGGTTCGAGGACCTGCTGCTGCGTCGCCGGCTGCGGAGCCGTCGTGAGCGCGCGTCGGCCGCGGTGGCCGGTGGCACGGCGGCGGACCCACGGTTGGCCACCCTCGCCCCCGAGCTGAGCATCATCGAACTGACCGATCGGGGCACCCGGCTCGGCATCGGGCAGGACGCCCAGGGGTGGTTCGCGGCGGTCGCGCTGCAGTCCGTCAGTGGCGCGACGGTCGGATCGGTGCAGGCGTCCACGATGGACGCCGCGCTACGGGTGCTCGCCGACTTCAGCGCCCCGGTGTCCCGGGCCCAGGTCGTCGCACACACCCTGGTCTGGTACCCGGCGCCCGGCGCGCCGCCGGCCGCGCACCGGACCGTCTGGGTGGCGTTGCGCCTCACCGTCCGCGACGCGCGGGTCGAGTCGGTGAGCCGGGGCGGCGGGCTGCCGGGCGTGCACCGGACCCTGGCTGCCGGCATCGGTCGGCTCGGCAAGGCGCTGACCGGTGCGGGCCTGGCCCACCGGCCGCTGGGCCGGGAGGAGCTGCGCGCCGCCATCGTCTCGGCGGCCGGCCTCGACCTGGGGCCGGAAGCGCCGACGGAGACGTGGCGTGGGCTGCACGGCGGTGGGTGGACCCACCGGTGCATGGCGCTGCGTGGTCGATCTGATGCGCCCCTCGGCCCGCTCGTCGACGCGATCACGGCGACCTCGGCGCCGTCGCACACGGTGGCCGCGACGGTGTCGATGGACGGCCGCGTGGCAGCACCGCTGCTCCGGATCGCCGCGATGGACGGTCACGTCGAGGCGCTGCTGAAGGTGGTCCGTGACGTCGCGCACCGGGCCGGCGTGCCCACCCGGCCGGTGGACGGTCAGCACGGACCGGGCATCTACGCCAGCGCGCCGGTCGCGTCGGCGTTGGGCGCCCCCTCCCGTGCGCGACAGCAGTGATCGGCGGGGTGGCGCGGTGGGTGGTCAGGGCCGGAGGTTGACGATCCAGCCGTAGAGCCCGCACACCCAGAAGGCGAGCGGGACCAGCGCGATGATCAGCAGGATCTCGGCGATGTCGAGGAGTCGGCCCCAGACCGGTGAGATGCGTTTGCCGGCGACGGTCAGGCCGTAGATCAGGCTGATCACGGCGGCCAGCACCAGACCGCCGAGGACCAGACCGAGCTTGACCGGCAGTGACCCGCCGGTGAAGGTGGCCGCGGCGGTCAGGCCCAGCCCCACGGACCCGGCGAGCAGCACCGGGGTGCGCTGGGCGCGGCCCAGGAGCGGTCGGGCCCGCAACAGCGACAACAGCGCCAGCACCAGGCACAGCAGGACCGCCGCCAACCGACCGTCGAGGGCCAGCACGACCTGTGCGCCCAGCACCAGGAGCGCGAACGTCCACAACAGACCCGTCAGGAACTGGTCGGCCCGCTCACTGCGCTGGAGCACCTGCCGGCCGTCCACCGACTCGGTGTCGGTCTTCAGGTCCTCCGGACCGGTCGGGATCGACGGCACCGGCAGTCGCGCCAGCCGGTAGGCGGTCATCGGCAGCGCCGGCACCACGGCGAACGCCACAGCGGCCACCACCGCGGCGGAGGCCGACGCGTCGAGGCCGAAGACCAGGCAGAGCAGCGCGCCGAAACCGGTCGCGGCCCCCACCCCGATCGCGGCGAAGAAGAGCGGGTACCGGTCACCGACAGCCAACACGGCAACGGCGCCGGCGACCACCGCGGCGGTCGCCGCCACCAGTACGTGCGGGCTGGCCAACCCGGTCAGCGGCCGGTCACCGGCGAGCAGCAGCAGACCGCCGGTGGCGGCGTGCGTCAGACCGACGATGGCCAGCACTGCACCGGTCTGACTGTCGCCCGCGGCCCGGGACAGCACCGCCGCGCCGACCAGCAACGCCACAGCGACCAGCAGGGCGGCCAACGCACCGGGCAGGTGCGGTGGGCCGGCGAAGAGCGCGGCGAGTGCGCCGGCGCCCATCGCCGCCGCCGCGAAGACCACGGCGAAGGATCGGGTCGCGCCGGCCTGCCAGGCCCCGGGACGTTGGTTGGTGGCGGTCGCCACCGCGTCCACCACATCGTCGAAGACGATCTCCGGCGCGGCGGCCGACCGGGGGTTGAAGTAGAGCACCTCACCGTCGCGGATGCTGAGCTGCGTAGCGGTGCGCCCGCCGTCCAGCGGCGCACCGCCCAAGCGCGACAGGGCCCAGCCGCCGTGCCGCGCGCCCTCGTCGGCGAGATCCTCGCCGGCATAGCGCAGCAGGGTGGGGAGCAGGTCCGCGATCGGCACGTCCGACGGCAGCGCCAGATCCATCCGGGTACGCGGAGCCACGATGGTGATCCGGCTCAGCCCACCGGTCGCCGTCTTCGTCGCCACAGTGGCCTCCAGGTGTGCGTCTGCGAGCGGCTGGCCGCGATGCTGCGGTCCGGGTCCACCGCGCCCACGGCAGATTACCTACGATGGCGGGCACGTACGATGCCCACCCGCGGGCTCCGGTCCGCGGCGGCACGTCGTCAGGGCCGCTTCTGGGGAGGAGACAGCCGTGAGCACGGTGGTGTTCCGCCGGCTCCCGCGTCAGCCGGGACCGGCCCTACCTCGCGGCGAGGTGCTGCTGGAGTCGCCGCCCGAGCTGCCCGAGCCGACACCTCGCGGCATGGGGCAACTGCTCATGATCCTGCCGATGTTCTGCGGGGTCGGTGCGATGGCCTTCCTCTACGCCGGCAAGGGCGGCGGCATGATGACGTACGTCGCCGGCGGGCTCTTCGGCGTCTCGATGCTCGGCATGGCCATCGGTTCGCTGGCCAACAGCGGCGGCAAGGACAAGGCCGAGTTGAACGCCGACCGCCGCGACTACATGCGCTACCTCGCGCAGATGCGTAAGCGCACCCGGCGTGCCGCCGAGCAGCAGCGGGCCGCGATGGCCTGGCGACACCCGGAGCCCGACGCGCTCTGGTCGATCGCCGCGTCCCGCCGGCTCTGGGAGCGGCGGATCACCGAGGACGACTTCGGCGAGACCCGGATCGCCCTCGGTCCGCAGCGGTTGGCGGTTGAGATCGTCCCACCGGAGACCAAGCCCGTCGAAGACCTGGAGCCGATGAGCGCCATCGCGCTTCGCCGGTTCGTCCGCGCCCACTCCACAGTGCCCGAGCTGCCGACCGCGCTGTCGGTGCGCGCGTTCAGCCGGGTGGTGCTGCGCGGCGACCGTGAGCCGGTGCTCAGCCTGACCCGGGCGGCGCTGGGCCAGCTGGCCACCTTCCACGCACCGGACGACCTGGTGGTGGCGGTGGTCGCCGCGCCCGACCGACAGTCGTCGTGGGACTGGGTGAAGTGGTTGCCGCACGCCCACCACAGCGCCCGTACGGACGCGGCCGGCGCTCGCCGACTGGTCTTCGCCAGCCTGGCCGAGGCCGAGGCCGCGCTCGCCGGTGAGCTGGCCGCGCGGCCCCGCTTCGCACCCGAGGCGAAGCCGCTGACCACCGCCGCGCACCTGGTCGTGGTCATCGACGGTGGCGAGGTCTCGCCGACCTGTCAGCTGGTGGGGCCCGGGCTGCTCGGCACGACCGTGATCGACCTGTCCGGCACGGTTCCGCGCGACGCCGGCCGCTGGCTGCTCTGCCTCGACGTGGCCGACGGCAGCTCGCTCGACCTGGTGCGCGGCAGTTCGTCGTCGCCGTTGGGCCGACCCGACCAGCTCAGCGCCGAGGCCGCCGAGGGGCTGGCGCGACAGATCGCCCCCTACCGGCTGTCCCAGCAGCAGACCAGCAACGAGGAGCCGCTGGCCCGCAGCATGGAGCTACCCGACCTGCTCGGTGTGGGTGACGCCGCGACGCTGGACGTCCAGAACACCTGGCGTCCGCGCGGGCACCGGGACCGCCTGCGCATTCCGCTCGGCGTCGGCCCGGACGGCAACGTGGTCGAACTGGACTTCAAGGAGTCGGCGCACGAGGGCATGGGCCCGCACGGCCTGGTGATCGGCGCCACCGGGTCCGGCAAGAGCGAGTTGCTCCGTACGGTGGTGGCCGCGTTGGCGGTGACCCACTCGTCGGAGGAGTTGAACTTCGTCCTGGTCGACTTCAAGGGCGGTGCGACGTTCGCCTCGTTGGAGGCGCTGCCGCACACCAGCGCCGTGATCACCAACCTGGCCGACGAGCTGCCACTCGTCGACCGGATGCGGGACGCTCTCGCCGGCGAGATGGTGCGCCGGCAGGAGTTGCTGCGGGCGGCCGGCAACTACGTCTCGCGCTTCGAGTACGAGAAGGCCCGCGCCGCCGGTGAGCCGCTGGCCCCGATGCCCAGCCTGCTGATCATCTGCGACGAGTTCAGCGAGCTGCTCGCCGCCAAGCCCGACTTCATCGACCTGTTCGTGATGATCGGCCGGCTGGGCCGGTCACTCGGCGTGCACCTGCTGCTGGCCAGCCAGCGGCTCGAAGAGGGCAAGCTGCGTGGTCTGGACACGCACCTGTCGTACCGGATCGGTCTGCGTACCTTCTCCGCTGTGGAGAGCCGGATCGTGCTCGGTGTGCCGGACGCGTACGAGCTGCCGAACGCGCCCGGTCACGGCTATCTGAAGACCGACACCAGCACCATGCTGCGGTTCCGGGCGGCGTACGTGTCGGGTGCGTACCGGGCGCCGGGGCAGCAGGCCTCCGCCTCGCAGGCGTTGGTGCAGCGGCGGATCGTGCCGTACGGCCTCGACTTCGTGCCCGCCCAGCTCCCGCAGATGCCGGTGGCCGCCGCTCCCGAGCCGGAGCAACCGGCCGACGGCAAGGCAGTGGCGATGCTCGACGTGCTGATCGACCAGCTCAAGGGCCGGGGCCGCCCTGCCCACCAGGTGTGGTTGCCGCCGCTGGCCGATCCGCCGGGCCTGGGTGAGCTGCTCGGCGCGCTGGCCGTCGACCCGACCTACGGGTTGTGCACCGCGTCCTGGCCCGGGCGGGGGCGGTTGACGGTGCCGGTCGGTGTGGTGGACCGCCCGTACGAGCAGCGCCGCGACCCGATGATGGTCGAGCTGGCCGGTGCCGGCGGCAACGTGGTCATCGTCGGCCGTTCGCTGAGCGGCAAGAGCACCATGCTGCGTACGCTGCTGGCCTCGCTGGCTCTCACGCACACCCCGCGCGAGGTGCAGTTCTTCTGCCTGGACTTCGGCGGAGGCGCGCTGCGCAGTCTGGAGCGGCTCCCGCACATGGCGGGGGTGGCCGGTCGACGCGACGTCGAGGCGGTACGCCGGACGGTGGCCGAGGTGGTGGCCGTCCTGGACGACCGGGAGACGCGGTTCGCCCAGCACGGCATCGACTCGGTGGCCAGCTACCGCCGTCGCCGGGCCGCGGGCGAGTTCGTCGACGATCCCTTCGGCGACGTGTTTTTGGTGGTGGACGGCTGGAACACGCTGCGCCAGGAGTACGAGGAGCTGGAGCAGACCATCACCACGCTGGCCAACCGTGGCCTCGGCTTCGGCGTACACGTGGTGCTCACGGCCGTGCGGTGGGCGGAGATCCGCATCAACATGCGGGATCTGCTCGGCACCAAGCTGGAGCTGCGGCTGGGTGACGCGTCCGAGTCGGAGATCGACCGCCGGGCGGCGACGAACGTGCCGGAGAAGTCGCCCGGTCGCGGCCTGACCCGGGACAAGCTGCACTTCCTCACGGCGATCTCGCGGATCGACGGTCGCCGGGACATCGACGACCTCAGTGAGGCGTCGGTGTCCCTGGCCGGGCACGTGGCGGCGAACTGGCCGGGTCGTCCGGCGCCGAAGGTGCGGCTGCTACCCCGCCGGCTGCCGGTGGGCGAGTTGGCCCGGATCATCGACCGGTCGGCACCCGGTCTGCCGATCGGTGTCAACGAGTCGGCGCTGGCGCCGGTCTACCTGGATCTGGTCAACGAGCCGCACCTGACGGTCTTCGGTGACGCGGAGTGCGGCAAGACCAACCTGTTGCGACTGATCGCCCGGGGCATCACCGAGCGGTACACGCCCGCGCAGGCCCGCCTGGTGATCGCCGACTACCGGCGCGGTCTGCTCGGGGCGGTGGAGGGCGACCACCTGCTGGACTACGCGCCGTCCAACCAGGCGTTCGCGCAGGGGCTCGCCTCGATCCGCAGCGCGTTGTCCAACCGGCTGCCCGGGCCGGACGTGACCACGGCCCAACTGCGGGACCGCAGCTGGTGGAAGGGTCCGGACCTCTACATCCTGGTCGACGACTACGACCTGGTCGCCTCCGGTGGCAGCAACCCGCTCAGCGCCCTGCAGGAGCTGCTGCCCCAGGCACGCGACATCGGCCTGCACCTGATCATCACGCGGCGGGTCGGCGGGGTGTCCCGGGCGCTCTACGAGCCGGTGCTGCAACGGTTGCGTGAGTTGGACTCCCCGGGCCTGCTGATGTCCGGCAGCCGGGAGGAGGGTGCGGTCTTCGGGACGCTGCGGCCGAGTCCACAGCCGCCGGGCCGAGGCACCCTGGTCCGCCGGCGCGACGGCCAGCAGCTGATCCAGACCGCGTGGGCCGAGCCCGCGTGACCGTCGCCTGTCTTCTGGCGGGACGTGTCGAGCCGGCCTGGTCCGATTCGCCACCATCCACCGGGCGGCGGTGGTCAGGGCTGCGAGGGCTGGTCGGGTTCCGCTACGGTCTTAACTGGAGTGTCCGTCGGTGGGGTGTTGCTGCCTTGCCGCGGGGGAGGGGTGCGGCGAAGCCGCCACCACAAGATGACGGAGGGGTGTGAAGCATGGCGTTCGAGGTCGAAGCAGCGACTCTGCATACCGCCGCGAGTGACGTGCGGTCCACGCGCAGCGAGGTTGACGGCGAGCTGAAGAAGCTGTGGAACGTGGTCGACGACCTGGCGATGGCGTGGAAGGGCCAGGCGTCCACGGGCTTCCAGTCGCTGATGACGCGCTGGAACGAGGACACCGTCAAGCTGCTGACGGCGATGGACAACATCGCCGACCTGCTCGACAAGTCGGGTACGACGCACCAGGTCAACGACGAAGAGCAGCAGCAGATGCTGGACAAGTTCCACTCTGCTCTCAACCCGTGATCCGCAGGCAGCAGAGGAGGAAATCGTGACGATCAAAGTTGACTACGCTGTCCTCGAGAGCAGCAACCAGCAGATGCAGGCCATCTCGAAGACCATCGACGAGAAGCTCGACACGCTGCGGTCGATGCTGTCCAAGCTGCACTGGGACGGCGAGGACCGGATTGCCTACGAGCAGCACCAGGCCAAGTGGGACACGGCGGTCCGGGACATCAACCGGATCCTCAACGAGATCGGCGGCGCTGTCGGCATCGCCCGCGAAAACTACGTCTCCACCGAGATGAGCAACTCGAAGGTGTGGGGCTGAGAAGCCCGTTGGTGTGGCTCCGGTCCGGTCGACCCGGGCCGGAGCCGCAGTGTTTCTGCCCCGGCGAGGTGCTGCCGACCCGGCGGGTCAGCCGGCGGTCGACGCGTCGGTGCGTCGGCCCGGGCGCCAACCTCGTTCGCGGCCCCGGCTGACGACCGGTCGCCCGATCAGCAGCAGCGCGGCGATCAGCCCGCCGATCAGCGCCGTCCAGATCGCGGCCGTGCGTTGCCAGCCCAACGGGTCGTCCGGTGCCATCGGCGCGGGGATCGCGCTGGCGGGCGGGTTCGTCCGGGTGCCCAGGATGCTCGACACCGCCCGGTACGGGTTGACCATGCCGTAACCGATGTCGGCGTTGTGACCTTCCGGCGGGTTGTCGGCGGTGCGTTCCAGTCGTTCGGCGATCTGTTCCGGGGTGAGGTCGGGGTAGGCGGCCCGGACCAGCGCGGCCGCACCCGAGACGTACGCGGCGGCGTAGCTGGTGCCGCCGTTCGGCTCGGCGCGGTAGCCGGCCCCCCGTGGCGCCGGCCCGATGATGTTCAGCCCCGGCGCGGCGATGTCGACGTAGTCACCGCTGATCGAGGTGCCGACGTGACCGCCCTCCTCGTCGACCCCGCCGACGGCCAGCACCCCGGGGTACGCGGCTGGATAACCCGGCCTGCTCTGCTGCCCCTCCTGCTGGTTGCCGGCGGCGGCGACGAGCACCACCCGCTTGGCCAACGCCCGGTCGACGGCGGCGGTGAGTTCCGGGCCGGGAATGGTCGTCAGGGACAGGTTGATCACGTCGGCGCCCTGTGCGACCGCCCAGTCGATCGCGGCGGCGATCTGCCCGGGTAGCTGCGGGTCGGCGGTGTCCTTGAGGTCCGGCAGGACCCGGATGGGGAGGATGCGGGCGGCCGGGGCGATGCCGCTGAACGGGACGCCGGTGCCCTCCCGTCCGGCGATGATGCCGGCGATCATCGTGCCGTGCCCGACGAGGTCGCACTGGCCCTTGTTGGCCGGCAGGTTGTTGAAGTCGCGACCGTCGAGCACCTGACCGCGGAGCAGCGGGTGGGTCGCGGAGACCCCGGAGTCGATCACCGCCACCGTCACTCCGGCGCCGCGGGACAGCGGCCACGCCGAGGCTGGTTCCAGTCGGCGTAGCGCCCACGGCATCTGTGCCAGGCCCTCCTCGCCCGCGGGACCGCAGGTGGGGGGTGCGGCGGTGGCCGGGGTGGGTGCCACCAGGCCGGTGCCGAGCAGAAGCGCCACCATTCCACTGAGGACAGCGCGGGTGGCGGGGCGGGACGAGGGGGTCGCGCTCGACGGCGGGCATTCGCGCACCCGCAGAGATTACCGCCGTGCCCGGTCGGGCAACGGCCCTAGGATCCGGCCTGGGGGTCGGTCTCCGCGGTGGGCGTCTCGGCGAACAGTGCGAGCAGCGCGCCGACCTGACGGTCGGCCTCGGCGGGGTGCCGGAACCGGCCGGCCGGGTTGAGGGTGTATTCGTTGCGCCTGCCGACGCGGGTGCGGTGCAGGTATCCGTCCGCCTCCAGGTCGGCGACGATCGCCTGCGCGGCGCGTTCGGTCACCCCGACCTCGGCGGCGACGTCCCGCAGTCGGGCGGTGGGGTCGCGGGCGATGGCCAGCAGGACGTGACCGTGGTTGGTGAGGAATGTCCAGTTCCGCCCGCTGCCGGTCGACGTGTTCGTCATCGTGTGACCACCTCTCCGGATGCCCGTCCTCGGTGCGTCGCCCGCGGGTCGATTCGGGGTCAACGTATGAAATCTATATCACGCATCCCTTGACGCGTTTTTCGGTGCGTGTGACCGTTGACCCCGAGCCGGCGCCCGCCGCCGGCCCACCTGAAGCCGTTTGACCAGGTCAGATGCATCGAGACGAGGTGCGGGAATGAGTCATTCCGGAACTACCGGTGGGCAGCCGGGGCCGCAGCGAACCACTGACCGGGCAGCCGCGCCGAGCGCGCCGGCTCGGGCGTACACCGAGTTGGTCGCCGGCAACCGGCGCTTCGTCGACGGCGCTCCTCGCCACCCCAACCAGGACGCCGGGCGCCGGGCCGCCGTGGCCGACGGGCAGCACCCGTTCGCGGTGATCGTCGGTTGCTCCGACTCGCGCCTGGCCGCCGAGATCATCTTCGACCGTGGGCTGGGTGACCTGTTCGTGGTGCGGACCGCCGGCCACACCGCCGGCCCTGAGGTGCTCGGCAGCGTGGAGTACGCGGTGACTGTGCTCGGCACCCCGCTCGTGGTGGTGCTCGGTCACGACTCGTGCGGCGCGGTGCAGGCGGCCCGGGAGGCCGCCGCGACCGGTGCCCGGCCGCCGGGGCACCTGCCCGCAGTGGTCGACGCAGTGCTGCCCAGCCTGCGCCGGGCCGAGGCCGAGGGTGTGCGCGACATCGACGGCATCGTCGACATCCACATCGCACAGACCGTCGAGACGGTGCTCGGGCAGTCGCCCGTGCTGGCCGGCGAGGTGGCGCAGGGGCGGTGCGCGGTGGTGGGTGTGTCGTACCGGCTCGCCGCCGGAGAGGTGCGCCCGGTGGCCGCCGTGCCGGCCGACCTCACGACGCTCGGCACCGACCCGGCCGCGCCCGCCGCGGCCTGACGCGACGAGAGTCGCGCCCTTCGCGGCCTGACGTGACAGGGGCCGCGCCTTTCGCGGCCTGACGCGACGAGGGCCGTTCCGCGCGACGCGGAACGGCCCTCGGCCAAGGCCCTGCGGGTCAGAGCAGCGACATGTGGACGTGGTCGGTGTGGTTCGACGGCCCGCTGTACGACTTCCAGCCGGTCGCCGGGAACCAGATCTGCCGGTTCCAGATCACGTAGTAGATGCCCAGCCGGTCGGCGTTGCGGATGAGGAACGCGGCGACGTTGTTGCCGTACTTCCGGGTGTCCTCGTTGTGCCACGGCGAGAAGCCGCTCTTCTGCAGCGACCAGTCGCAGGCGCGGCCCTTCGGGTGCTCCCACGGCCCACCGGAGCGGTAGCAGCCGACGAACCGGTTGAAGCCGGCCCGCTTGACCTCCTTGTACGCGTGCAGCGTGCGGGGCGTGACGCAACCGGACGTGGTGGGGTCCTTCTCGCTGCACGACTGCGGCTTCCAGTCGCCGTCGGCGGTGCGGCCAGGGCCGATCTTGGCAACCGGTGACGTGGCGTCGACCAGGCCGCCGGTGAAGCCCTTCCCGCCGACGAGGGACAGCGCCTTGTCCGCCTCGCTCTTGCGCTTCGCCATCAGGGCGGTCTGCTTCTGCTGCTCGCGGACCTCCGCGTCGAGAAGCTGCTTGGCCTGCTCCGCGCGGGCCTTCACCGCGTTGACCTCGGCGAGCTTCTTCTCGTTGACCATGTTCATCTCGTCGAGCAGCGAGGCGCGCTGGACGAACGCGTCCGGGGCCTTGCTCTCCAACAGCATCGCGAGCGCGCCGATGCGGCCGGTCCGGTACGACTGGGCGGCGATCTGCCCGACCTGTGGGGTCAGCGCGTCCAGGTCGGCCCGGGCCCGATCGACTTCCCGCGCCAGGTCGCCCTGCCGCTTCTTGGACTTGTCCAATTGGGACTTGGCTGCGGAGTAGTCGCGGTTGGCCTGCTCGATGACGTCGGTGAGCAGCTTCGGCTCGCCGTCCTCCTCGTGCCCGGACGGGGTGGGAGTCGTCGGGGCGGCGTGGGCCGGGAGGGGCCCGGCGAGCACGGTCAGTGCGGCGATCACGGCCACCACGGGTGTCAACCAGCGGCGTAGGGGTGCCGTCACAATGTTCCCTTCCCTCGACCGCCGACCGGGTTAGCTGACGGGTTCGGGGCGGAAGTGGCCCCTACCGCTGACGCGGATTCACCCCACGTACCTGGGTCCCCGGCTCGCCGGTTGGCGATTGGGCGGTGGCACCGCAGACGCCGCTTCGCGCCTTCATCGGTGACCGCGAGCGAGGTTACCCGAGAGTCGGTCGGGTGAGCTACGCCTGGATGCCGACCAAAAGCGTCATTTCGCCATAGCGGTGAGTGACCAGTGACGCGGTTCTCAGGGTGGAGGCCCGATCTGGTCACGCTGAGGAGTGTCACCATGTCGTATCCGTGCTCCTGTTCGGCTCCGGCCACCGGTCGGCGGCGGTAGATGGGGGTGAGGGCCGCGTCGGGTCCGACTCGTCGGGGTGACCCGTTCGCGGTGAGATCAGTGCGGCCAGCGTCTCAGCCCGGTCCGTCCGCGGTCGCGGGGCGGCGGCGTCGGCGGGCGACGTGGTGTCCGTGCGACCGGCGGCGGTCACCAGCGCGGCCAGGCCGGTGGTCAGCGGCACGGCGGCGATCAGGCCGAGGGTGGCGACCGCGCTGCGGACGATCTCCTGGGCGAGGAATTCGCTGGTGAGGATCTGCCCGATCGGTCGGGAGTCGGCGGTGAGCAGGAGCAACAGCGGCAGCGACGCGCCCGCGTACGCCAGCACGATGGTGTTGACAGTGGACGCGATGTGCGCCCGACCGACCCGGGTTGCCGCACGGTACAGCTGCAACCGGGTCAGGCCGGGGTTGGCGTGGGCCAGCTCGGTGACGGTGGCCGCCTGGGTGACTGTCACGTCGTCGAGCACCCCGAGCGATCCGATGATGATGCCGGCGAGCAGCAGGCCGTGCAGGTCCACGTCGCCCTGGAACATCGACAGGGTGGTGGCCTCCTCGCTGCCGAAGCCGGTGAGGTGGGTCGCGGCCGTGGCGATGGTGGCGAGCACCCCGGTCAACACCAGGCTGCCCAGGGTGCCGAGCACCGCTACCGAGGTCTGTGCGGTGACCCCGTGTGTCAGGTAGAGCACCACGAACATGATCAGGGCGGCACCGACCACCGCCACCAGCAGGGGTGACTTCCCCGCGCCGATACCCGGCAACACGAAGGTGAGCAGGATGGCGAAGCTGGCGGCCAGCCCGGCGAGCGCCGCGAGACCCCGCCATCGGCCGAACGCGACGATCGCGGCGGCGAAGACGACAGCCAACCACAGCATCGGGGTGCCCCGCTGGTGCTCGGCGACGTTCCAGTTGCTGATGGTGGGGTCGGTGGGGTCGGTCAACTCGACCAGGATGACCTCGTCGCCGACCTCCACCCGGGGCGCGCCCGGCCCGTCGGGCACGGGCGTCTCGACCTGCTGGCCGGCCGACGGCCCGTCGTCCACGCGGACGTCGACAGTGCCACAGCGCCCGTCGCCGACGCGCGGTGTGCCCTCGGGACTCGACGGCGACGGCGGGCACGGCTCCATCACCACCCGGGTCACCGTGCCGCTGTAGCGCGGCACGTCCGCCTCGCCGTCGGACTGCGGTGACCCGCCGCGCGGCCAGAGGACCAGGGCCGCGATCACGGTGGCGACGAAGAGGGGCACCACGGTCATGACGAGGATCCGTCGCACCCTCGGCGGGGCGGACGGAGCGGGACGGGCGTGGTCGGAACCCAAGGTGAGACTCCCAACGATCCAGTGCGGGGTACGTGTCAGTGGGCCGGTCGGTTCACCGTCACTGCGGAAACGTGGTGGGGGAACGCGACGGTTCGCCGGCTGACGACCGCTCGGTCACGCACGGTCAGGATCCGACCCGACCAGCCGGCCGCGACAGCACCGCGCGGCGGCGCGGGTGTCCGTTCGTGCCTCGGTCCACCGGGGGTCATCGTGGGGAATGCTAACCAGCACGATCGGGGGACGCAGGTCGTGACGGAGTGTCGGTGGTGGAACCGTCGGCGTGGCGGTCCGCGGACCGGCATCGTGGAGACATGCCCGCGTCGTCACCGCCCGACCCCGGCCGGCACGTCCCGGCCGCGCCGGCGCAGCACGGCGAGCACGCCGGGCACGACAAGCACGCCGGGCACGACCCCGAGATGTTCCGTCGGCGCTTCTGGGTCTGCCTGGCCCTCACCGTCCCGGTGGTCCTGACCAGCCACCTGGTGTGGGATCAGTGGGGCCCGGGCTGGGACGTACCCGGCCGCGCCTGGGTGGGCCCGGTGCTCGGCTCGGTGGTGTTCTGGTGGGGCGGCCGGCCGTTCCTCGTGGGTGCGGTGCGGGAGGTGCGGGACCGCGCGCCCGGAATGATGCTGCTGGTCGCGATGGCGATCACCGTCGCCTACGCGGCGTCCCTGGCGACCAGCGTGGGCGCCTTCGACCTGGACTTCTGGTGGGAGTTGGCCGCGCTGGTCACCATCATGCTGCTCGGCCACTGGCAGGAGATGAAGGCCATCGGGCAGGCCCGGGGAGCGCTCGCGGCGTTGGCCGCGCTGCTGCCCGACGAGACCGAGCGGGTCGCGGCGGACGGGCAGGTCGAGGCGGTGGCGGTGTCCGACCTGCGGGTCGGTGACGTGGTGCTGGTCCGTCCGGGCGGTCGGGTGCCGGCGGACGGCCGCGTCGTCGAGGGTGACGCCGAGCTGGACGAGTCGATGATCACCGGTGAGTCACGGCCGGTCGCCCGGTCCGCGGGTGGCCGGGTGGTGGCCGGCACGGTGGCCACCGACTCGGCGATCCGGGTACGCGTCGAGGCGCTGGGTGAACAGACCGCGCTCGCCGGCATCCAGCGGATGGTCGCGCAGGCCCAGGGCTCCGGCGGGCGGGCCCAACTGTTGGCCGACCGGTTCGCCGCCGCGCTGTTCTACGTGGCCACCGGCACGGCCGTGCTGACCGTGCTGGTCTGGGCCGCGCTCGGTCGAGCCGACGAGGCGGTGGTCCGTGCGGTCACCGTCCTGGTGATCGCCTGCCCGCACGCGCTCGGTCTCGCCATTCCCCTCGTCGTGGCGCTCTCCACCGCGTTGGCCGCGCGGTCCGGGATCCTGGTGAAGGACCGGTTGGCGTTGGAGCGGATGCGGACCGTGAGCGCGGTGCTGTTCGACAAGACCGGCACGCTGACCCGGGGCGAACACGCGGTGACCGACGTGGCGACGGTGCGAGGCACGGAGCGGGACGAGGCGCTGCGGATCGCGGCGGGCGTCGAGTCGGACAGCGAGCATCCGCTGGCCCGCGCGATCGTGGCGGCGGCCGGGCCCGCAGGTCCGCGCCCGGCCGCCGGGTTCCGGTCGCTGCCGGGCCGCGGTGTGCGGGCGACAGTCGACGGTACGGAGTACGCGGTGGGCGGTGCGGCGCTGCTGCGGGAACTGGGCCTGACCCTCCCGACCGAGCTGGAGGCGGCGACCACCCGGTGGTCGGCTCGGGGAGCGGCGGTGCTGCACCTGGTGCGGCTGCCGGAGGCCGTGCTCGGCGCGTTCGCGCTGACCGACGAGGTGCGCCCGGAGGCCCGGCGGGCCGTCGACGAGCTGCGCGCCGAGGGGGTCCGGACCATCGCCATGATCACTGGTGACGCCCGCCCGGTGGCGGAGGCGGTCGCCGCCGAACTCGGCTTCCGACCCGGCGTCGACGAGGTCTTCGCGGAGGTGCTGCCGGCGGAGAAGGACGAGCGGGTGGCCGACCTGCAACGGCGGGGGTTGACGGTGGCGATGGTCGGCGACGGGGTGAACGACGCGCCGGCGTTGGCCCGGGCGGACGTCGGCATCGCGATCGGCGCGGGCACCGACGTGGCGATCGAGTCCGCCGGCGTGGTGCTGGCGTCGTCGGACCCGCGCGGGGTGGGTGCCGTGGTCCGGCTGTCCCGGGCGTCGTACCGGACGATGCGTCAGAACCTGGCCTGGGCGGCGGGCTACAACGTGGTGGCGCTGCCGCTCGCGGCGGGGGTGCTGGCCTGGGCCGGTGTGGCGTTGAGCCCGGCGGTGGCCGCGGTGCTGATGTCCGCGTCCACCATCGTGGTGGCGCTCAACGCGCAGCTGCTCCGCCGGGTGCGCCTCGATCCGGACTGAGGCCGGGTGCGCCTCGGCCAGGACTGCGGCCGGGCCGGTCAGCCGCGCTTCATCAGCCGGCCGACCGCCGCCATCATCTCGGTGGCCATCTCGTCGGCCCGGCCCTCGGCCGCCCCTTCGTGCATGCAGTGCCGGGCGTGCCCGTCGAGCAGCCCGAGCGCCACCTTGTCGAGGGCGGCCTGGATCGCGGAGATCTGGGTGAGCACGTCGATGCAGTAACGGTCGTCGTCGACCATCTTCTCGATGCCCCGGACCTGCCCCTCGACACGGCGGAGTCGCGCGAGCAGCTGGTCCTTGCTGGCGGTGTACCCCCGGATCGGGGCGGGTGTGGTCATGCCGGCAAGGATAGCCTACCCCCGGGGGGTATGGTACGGTCGCTTCCGGTGGGGATACCCCCACCCCGTACCGGTAAGGGAGACGTTCTGATGGTCAACACGACGTACCAGGTGCAGGGCATGACCTGCGGGCACTGCGTCAGCGCGGTCACCGCCGAGGTCGGCGGCATCGCGGGCGTGCACGACGTCCAGGTCGACCTCGCCACCGGCCGGGTGACCGTCGACAGCGACCAGCCGTTGGACACCGACGTCGTCCGGGCCGCCGTCGACGAGGCCGGCTACACCCTCGTCGACGCGTGATCGGAGGGCCGCCATGCGCACCGTGACGAGGTTGGCCGGGTTCGCCGTCGGCCTGGCGGCGGTCTTCGGCACGACGTACGGGATCGGCCGGGTGGTCGACCGTGCCCCGGCGGCCGAGAGCCGGCACGACGAAGGCGCTGCTCCGGCGACCGACGCGGGCGGGGTGACCGATCGCCTCCCCGGCGGTCTGCTCGTCTCCGACAACGGCTACACCCTCGAAACCGTCGACGCTCCGGCCGACGAGTTCGCCTTCCGGATCGTCGGGCCGGACGGACGCCCGGTGACCCGCTACGACGTGGCGCACGACAGGCGGATGCACCTGATCGTCGCCCGGCGGGACCTCTCCGGCTTCCGCCACGTGCACCCCGAGCTGGCCCCGGACGGCACCTGGCGGGTCGACACGCCGCTGGCCGGCGCCGGGCAGTGGCGGGCCTTCGCCGACTTCGCCCCGACCGGGGCGGAGCCGCTGACCCTCGGTGTGGACGTGACAGTCCCCGGCGAGCTGACCGAACGGCCACTGCCGGCACCCTCGACCAGCACCACCGTCGACGGCTACACGGTGACCCTGACCGGCGCGCCGGAGCCCGGCCGCACGGCGGAGCTGACCCTGACCGTGAGCCGGGACGGGCAGCCGGTCACCGACCTGGAGCCATACCTGGGCGCGTACGGGCACCTGGTGGCGCTACGCCGAGGTGATCTGGCGTACCTGCACGTGCACCCGGACGGGACACCGGGGGACGGGCGGACCCGACCCGGTCCGGCGGTCACCTTCCTCGCCGAGGTGCCCTCGGCCGGTACCTACCGGCTCTACCTCGACTTCCGGCACGGTGGGGCGGTGCACACCGCCGAGTTCACCGTCGTCACCGACGGCACCTCGACCGGGGCCGTTCCAAGCCCGAGCGGACCGGCGCCGACCGAGAGCGCCGACCACGGCACCCCCGGGCACGGGCACAACTGACGGGACAGACGATGACCACCACCAGCAGCAGACCGCTGCCCGAGGCACCCCACCGGATCGAATTGGCGATCGGCGGCATGACCTGCGCCGCCTGCGCCGCCCGGATCGAGAAGAAGCTCAACCGGATGGACGGCGTCAGCGCCACCGTCAACTACGCCACCGAGAAGGCGACGGTCCGGTACGTCGACGGGGTCACCCCGGACGACCTCATCGAGACGGTGCAGAAGACCGGCTACACGGCAGCGCTGCCCAGCCCGCCGACCGAGGATCAGCCGGTGGACCCGCTGAAGGGCCCGCGTACCCGGCTCTGGGTCTCGGTGGCGCTGAGCGTGCCGGTGGTGCTGCTGGCCATGGTCCCGGCCTGGCAGTTCGACTACTGGCAGTGGCTGTCGCTGACCCTGGCCGCCCCGGTGGTGGTCTGGGGCGGCCTGCCGTTCCACCGGGCCGCCTGGATTAACCTGCGGCACGGCGCGGCGACCATGGACACCCTGGTGTCGCTCGGCACCCTGGCCGCGTTCGGGTGGTCGCTCTGGGCGCTGTTCCTCGGTGACGCCGGCATGCCCGGGATGACGCACCCGTTCCGTTTCGACATCACCCGCACCGACGGCGCCGGCAACATCTACCTGGAGGCCGCCGCCGGAGTGACGGTGTTCATCCTGGCCGGGCGCTACTTCGAGGCCCGTTCCAAGCGCACCGCCGGCGCGGCCCTGCGGGCCCTGCTCGAACTCGGCGCCCGCGAGGTGGCGGTGCTGCGCGACGGGGTGGAGACCCTGATCCCGGTGGACCGGCTCGCCGTCGGTGACCGATTCGTGGTCCGCCCCGGGGAGAAGATCGCCACCGACGGGGTGGTCGACGAGGGCACCTCCGCCGTCGACGCCAGCATGCTCACCGGTGAGTCGGTGCCGGTCGAGGTCGGCCCCGGCGACGGCGTGGTCGGTGCCACCATCAACGCGGGCGGACGGCTGGTCGTCACCGCGACCCGGGTCGGTGCGGACACCCAGCTCGCCCGGATGGCCGACCTGGTCGAGCAGGCGCAGAGCGGCAAGGCGGCCGTGCAGCGGTTGGCGGACCGGATCTCCGGTGTCTTCGTGCCGATCGTCATCACGCTGGCCGTCGGCACCCTCGGCTGGTGGCTCGGCACCGGAGCCGGCCCGACCGCGGCGTTCACCGCCGCCGTGGCCGTGCTGATCATCGCCTGCCCCTGTGCGCTCGGCCTGGCCACCCCGACGGCATTGCTGGTCGGCACCGGCAGGGGAGCCCAACTCGGTGTGCTGATCAAGGGTCCGGAGGTGCTGGAGTCCACCCGCCGCGTGGACACCGTGGTGCTGGACAAGACCGGCACCGTCACGACCGGCCGGATGACAGTGGTGGACGTGGTGCCGGCCAGCGGGGAGGACCGGGCCGAGCTGCTGCGGCTCGCCGGTGCGGTGGAGGCCGCCTCCGAACACCCGATCGCCCGGGCGGTCGCCGCAGGTGCCGCCGAGGCCGGCGCGCTGCCTCCGGTGACCGCTTTCCGTAACCTCGAAGGTTTGGGCGTGACCGGCACCGTGGACGGTCGGGTCGTACTGGTCGGCCGGGCCCGACTGCTGCGGGAGCGGCAGATCGACGTGCCGCCCGAGGTCGAGTGGGCCGTCAGCGAGGCGGAGGCCGTCGGCCGTACGGCGATCGTGGCCGGTTGGGACGGACAGGCCCGGGGTGTGCTCGCGGTCGCCGACGTGGTCCGCCCGACCAGCCGGGCGGCGGTGGCCCGGCTGCGCGCGCTGGGGCTCACCCCGGTCCTGCTGACCGGCGACAACACCACGGTGGCCCGGGCGGTCGCCGCCGAGGTGGGCATCGACGAGGTGATCGCCGAGGTGTTGCCGGCCGGCAAGGTCGAGGTGGTGAAGCGGCTCCAGGCCGAGGGACGGTCGGTGGCGATGGTCGGTGACGGGGTCAACGACGCACCGGCGCTGGCCCAGGCCGACCTCGGGTTGGCCATGGGCACCGGCACCGATGTGGCGATCGAGGCGTCCGACCTCACTCTCGTCCGGGGCGACCTGGACGCCGCGGTGGACGCCATCCGGTTGTCCCGACGCACGCTCGGCATCATCCGGGGCAACCTGTTCTGGGCGTTCGGTTACAACGTGGCGGCCCTGCCGTTGGCCGCCGCCGGACTGCTCAACCCGATGATCGCCGGCGCGACCATGGCGCTGTCCTCGGTCTTCGTGGTGGCCAACAGTCTGCGACTGCGGCGGTTCCGGTCGGCCACTGTCGATCGCGGACTGTGACGACGGCAATGGTTGGACCGGTGACGACGGGGTACTGCTGGTGTCGTAGCGACGCTTGCGATGGAGGTTGGCAATGGGTTTCGACGACAAGATCAACAACGCCACCGAGGACGCGGCCGGCAAGCTGAAGGAAGGCGCCGGTCGGGCCACCGACAACGAGCAGCTCGAGGCCGAGGGTCGCGCCGACCAGTCGACCGCCAAGCTCAAGCAGGCCGGCGAGAAGATCAAGGACGCCTTCAAGAGCTGACGTACGACGTACCCCGCACGCCGGGTCGGTGATCTTTCACCGGCCCGGCGTGCTGTGTGTCCGGGTGCTTTCGCGCCCCTGAGATCCCCCTGATTCCGTCTTCGCTCCCCACCGTCGCGCGCCGCAACCTGCTAGCTTCTTTTTGCATGTGCGAGGGCTTGTTGTGAGCAGTGCCCCACCGCCGGCCGGCGACGACCTGGTGCGGGTGCTGGCCGCCCTGGCCAATCCGCATCGGTTGCGGATCGTGGCAGCGCTGTCCCGTGAGCGTGCGTACGTCAGCGGGCTGGCCCGGCAACTGGGCATCAGCCGAGCGCTGTTGCAGGTCCACCTACGGAAGCTGGCGGCGGCCGGGCTGGTCACCGCTCGCCTGGAGTTGTCGGAGGACGGGAAGGCCATGAACTACTACGAGGTGGAGCCGTTCGTGCTCACACTCACTCCCCACGTCGTCGCGGCGGCGGCCGAAACGCTGACCGTGCCCGACTCGGCCGAGCAGCCCGGAGGATCGCGGTGACCGGGATGAGCGAGCACGACTGGACCGAGGTGGTCGGCGCGATCGGCATCTTCGCCCTGATCATCAGCGTGTTCACGGTGACCGTCGTGCAGGTCGCCAAGACCCGGCGGGCCCGGTACGAGGCGGCCCGCGCGGACGACTACCGCCAACTCGCCGAGACGGCCGCCCGTGCCCAGGCGGAGAACACCCGACTGCTCGCGGCGATGGAAGGGCGGTTGAGCGGAATGGAGACCCGGATGAACAGTGTCGAACGGGTGCTGACCGAGGTCGACTGACCCCGGCCGCAGACCCCGGGCCGCCGAGCGGCTACTCGACGGCCCGGGTGGAAGAGCGTCACCCCGCCCAGTGGGCGGGTTACACCGGCAACGCTCCTACCCGGAGAGGACAACACCTCATGCTGCGCGTACGCAAATCCGCAGTCGCCTGGGCGGTCACCCTGGCCCTCACTGCCACCGGCCTGGCCCCGGCGAGCCCCGCCGCCGCCCGACCACAACCCGCCCCGACGATCGACTGGCGGCCCTGCGTCAAGGACGCCACCGCCGAGTGCGGCACAGTGTCGCTGCCGGTCGACTGGAACCGACCACGGGGTGAGCGCTTCGACCTGGAGTTGGCCCGTCGGGCCGCGGACCCGGCCGTCCGGGAAGGGGTGCTGTTCTTCGGCCCCGGCGGACCGGGGGACAGCGGCGTGGATCGGGTGGTGGAGGGCAGTTCCCGGTTCAGCCCCGACCTGCGCCGCCGGTTCGACATCGTCAGCTTCGACCCGCGCGGCACCGGACGCAGCCACCCGGTGATCTGCTCGCGGGACCTGCTCGGCCGGCAACCGCAGGTGATCGCCGACCACGCCCATTTCGACGCCACACTGGAGAACAACGCCTTGCTGCGCGCCGACTGCCGGGCCCGCACCGGTGCGCTCTACGACCACGTGGACACCACCAGTGCCGCCCGTGACCTGGACGCGGTCCGTGCCGCGCTCGGCGAACGGCAGCTCACCTTCCACGGCAGCTCGTACGGCACCCTGCTCGGGCAGCGGTACGCCGAACTGTTCCCCGGCCGGGTCCGGGCCATGGTGTTGGAGGCCGCCATGGACCACAGCCTCGGCACCCGGGCCTTCCTGGACACCCAGGCCGTCACCGCGGAAGGGGCGTTCGACGAATTCCTCGCCTGGTGTGCCCGCTCCGCCGACTGTGTGCTGCACGACAGTGACGTACGGGCGATCTGGGCCGGGCTGCATTCCCGGGCCGAGCGGGGCACGCTGACCGACCCCGACCGGGCCGGCGCGGCGCTCGCCCCGTTCGAACTGAGCCGGCTCGCCCACAAGAAGCTCTACGACACGTGGCGGTGGCCGGGGCTCGCCGAGTGGATCGTCAGGCTGGAGGGCGCCGGCGCCGCCCGCGTCAGCCCGCTGTCCGACGAGGCGGTGGCTCCGTACCCCTTCGCGGTCTTCTGCCAGGACTGGAGCCTGCCGGTCCGCGACTACCGCGAGTACGCCGGACATCTGCGCCGCAGCGCGCAGCTCGCGCCCGACCTGCGCTACCCGCCCGCGCTGTTCGCGGTGGTCACCTGCCTGGGCGCGCCGACGCCGGTGGCCAACCCGCAGCACCGGTTACGGGTCCGCACCGACGTGCCGTTGCTGATCGCCGCCACCGTGCACGACCCGGCGAGCGGTTACGGCTGGGCTCGTAACCTGGCCCGGCAGTTGGGCCGGCACGGCGTGCTGCTCACGTACCAGGGGTGGGGGCACGGCAGCTACAGCAGCAGCCCGTGCGTGCAGCAGACCGTCGACGCCTACCTGATCGACCTGGTGGTGCCGGCTCGGGACGCCGGTTGCCCGGCCGTCGAGCCCGAAGTCTGAGCACGTGCCGCCGGCCGTCGGGGAACGCCGACGGCCGGCGGTGTGGTCAGCTGCGTCGGGTGGCGCGTACGACGACGTCGTGCAGCGTCTTCTCGTGCCCACCGGGTCCGGTCACCGTGCGGTGGTGCTCCGCAGCGGTGGTGACCTCCCACGCGGTGCTGTCCAGACCGGCGGTGATGTCCGCGAGCGTGACCGATGCCTCGGTGGGCGGGTGGTGATCGTGCCCGGTGGTGCCCGACGCGTGCAGGTGCCCGACGATGAGCAGGGCGCCGCCCGGTGCCACCCAGGCGGCGAGCCGGTCGTAGAAGGCCAGCTGCGGCATCGCGGGATGCGCATAGTGGGTGGTGACGAGATCGAACCGGGCACCCGGCTCCCAGACCGTCAGGTCCGCCTCCACGAACCGCACCCGGTCGGACACCCCGCTGGTCGCGGCTCGGTCGGCGGCACGGGTGAGGGCGGCGGAGGCGAGGTCGACGCCGGTCACCCGCCAGCCGTGCGAGGCGAGCCAGACCGCCTCCGCGCCGGTGCCGCACCCGGCGTCCAGGGCCGTGCCCGGCGTCAGCTCGGCGGTCTCTCGAGCCAGGTACGGGTGCGCGAGGGTGCCGGTCACGGCGTCGGGACGCTCGTGGTGCGCCTGGTGCCAGTGCCGGTCCCAGTAGTCCTTGTCGAATTCGTGCCGCTCGGTCATCTGTCGCTCCTCCGCGTGTCGCCACCGACTGTGACCGGCGCCGGAACGATCCGCAAAGCCTGTTGCCGAATGGCAAAAGAGTTCCTCGGTCTGATCGGCGAGCAGGGCGAACGCGCACACCTCGCTCCACCCCGACGACCTAGGGCGCGCGTGGCCCGGTCAGTCGGGCGGCCCGCAACTCCAGGTAGCGCTGCTCGGGCAGGCTCGTGGTGCCGCGTGCCGCCGCCAGGTACGCGTCCCGTGCCGCCTCCGGTTCACCGGCCAGCTCCAGCAGGTGCGCCCGGACGGCGGCGAGCCGGTGGTGCCCGGCGGTGCGCTCGTCGGCGTCCAACGCGGTCAGCAGGGTGAGCCCGGCCTGCGGCCCGTCCACCATGGCCACCGCCACCGCCTGGTTGAGGGTGACCATCGGGTTCGGGGCGATCCGGGCCAGCAGCCGGTAGAGCGCGACGATCTGCCGCCAGTCCGTCTCCGCCGCCGTCGACGCCTCGGCGTGCACCGCGGCGATCGCCGCCTGGAGCTGGTACGGGCCCGGCGGAGACCAGGTCAACGCCTCCGTGATCAGGGCGATCCCCTCCGCGATGGCGGCGGCGTCCCACCGGGTGCGGTCCTGCTCGGCCAACGGCACCAGGTCCCCGTCGGCGCCGACCCGGGCCGCCCGGTGCGCGTCGGTGAGCAGCATGAGCGCCAGCAACCCGGCCACCTCACCGTCGTCGGGCAGCAGCCCGTGCAGGATGCGGGCCAGCCGGATCGCCTCGGCGGTCAGGTCGGCCCGGTGCAGATCCGGCCCGCTGGACGCGGTGTACCCCTCGTTGAAGATCAGGTACAGCACCCGCAGCACCGTCCGCAGCCGCTCCTCCCGCTCACCCGGCGCGGGCAGGTCGAACCGGGCGCCGGCGGCCTCGATCCGCTGCTTCGCGCGGCGGATCCGCTGGCTCATCGTCGCCTCCGGCACCAGGTGCGCCCGGGCGATCTGGGCGGTGCTGAGACCACCGACCGCGCGCAGCGTCAGCGCCACCTGCGCCGATCCGGTCAGCGCCGGGTGGCAGCAGAGGAAGAGCAGGGTCAACGTGTCGTCGGCGTCCGGCACCGCCGGCTCCTCGTCGGCGGGCGGCGACACCCCGGCGTACGCCGGCTCCCGCAACGCCACCGCCGCCTCGCGGTCCCGGCGGGCGCTCTCGCTGCGCCACTCGTCGGTGAGCCGACGGGTGGCGACGGTGAGCAGCCAGGCGCGGGGATTGTCCGGTACGCCCTGCCCGGGCCACTGCGTCGCGGCGGCGAGCAGCGCCTCCTGGACCGCGTCCTCGCACCTGTCGAACTGGCCGTGTCGGCGGACCAGGAGGCCGAGGACCTGCGGCGCGAGCGTACGCAGCAGGTCCTCGACCGTCCGGTCGTCGGTCACATCTCCGTCCCGGCCTGCTCCATCACCGGACGGACCTCCATCGCGCCGCCGAACCGCACGTCCGGCCAGCGGGCGGCGATCTCGGCGGCCCGCTGCGGGCTGTCGCAGTCGACGGTCAGATACCCGGCGAACTGCTCCTTGCTCTCCATGAACGGCCCGTCGACGACCTCCGGGCTGCCGCCGACGAGCCGGACCGTCACCGTCTGCGCCGGGTTGGCCAACGCCTGGCCGTCGATTAACTCGCCGGTCTCGGTCAACTCCTTCATGATCTCGTCGACCTCGCCGAACAGGGCCGTGCGGTCCTGCTCGGTCAGCTCCTCGGTGAAGCCGGGCCGGTTCCAGATCAGCAGCATGTACTTCACAGTGGTGCTCCTCAGACCTCGATCGCACCCCGGTCGGGGCGCGGCTCACGGGAGGGTCGGAGTCGTCGCCCCGTTCCCTACGGCTCAGCGAAGAAAATCCCAGAAATCTCCGCCGGTGGTGCTCCCACGCCGGTCGAGCCGGCGACGCTGCGGTCAGCGCCGCCCGGGTGGACGCCCGCCGGGCACCTGCCGGGGCTTCCGCCCGCCGCCGACGTCCAACGACGCCCGGTCGGCGGCCGACGTGCCGGAGGACCAGCCCTCGGCGTCCCGGACGCTGAGTCGATGCCGGGTGACGCCGGGGAAGAGCGTGTCCAGCCGCTCGCGGACCGCCTCACCCCGTGCGGCGAGCACCGGCAACAGCCGCTCCGCCCCGGTCGTCTCGGCCGTCGCCCGGTCCGCCGCTTCGGTCGCCGCCTCGGTGGCCGTACGCAGCCGCTCGCCGATCCGCAGCGCGAACGCGTTGAGGAAGGACTCGTCCCACGCCTTCGTCCGCCGCCCCGACCCCGAGCGCCGCTCGGCGCGCCCCCGCAGCATCGCGGCCGTCGCCTGCACCAGCAACGAGGTGTAGAGCAGCTCCACCGCCACCAGATCCGCCGGCCAACCCAGCACGGTGGTGAAGCCGAGATCGTCGGACCAGACCGCCTCGCAGCGGTTCGCCGCCGCCACCTCCTGCACCAGCAGCGCCTTCGCGCCCGCGTACGGGGTGTCGGTGCTCAGGCGTACCCCACCGGGCTGGTCGCCGCGCTCCGCCCCGGCGGCCAGCAGCGCCTCGTCGATGCTGTGCCGGGCGATCAACTCCTGCGCCTTGGCGGTCAACGCCTCCGCCTCGGCCGGGAAGGTCGTCGACTCGGCCTTGGCCAGCAACGCCCGTACCCGGTCGAGCATCGGTGACCCGCTGCGGGCCGCTCCCGCCGGTCGGGCGGTCACCGCGCCGGTCGTGCCCGGCGGTGGGCGCAGCACCGCGATCGGCGGCAGGCTCTCCAGCAGCGCGAGAGTCTCCACAGCGGTCCGGAGCGCGTCGGCCCGGTCCAGGCCCTCCGCAATCGTCCAGGAGGCCAGCACGTCGTCGTCGGTCCTGCGGACGTCGGCGGTCCTGCGGACGTCGGCGGTCAGCCCGCGTAGCTGGTCGTCCCACCAGGTGGGGACCGGTTCGGGCTGGGTACGCCGCTGGGCGGCCATCGCCGCGCGGACCAGCAGTGCCGCACGGCTGCCGAGCCGCCGGTCGACGATCCGGTCCACGTCGGCCGGCTGCCAGCCGCGCGGCCACAGTCGGCTCAGACCGCGGATCAGGCGGCCCGACAACGCCGCGTCCACCGCTGTGCTGCCGTCCGCCGCGCCGGTGCCGACCATCAGCTGGTCCAGCTGTCGTTCGGCCTGCCGTACGTCGGTGCCGCGCACCGCCGCGAGCGCGTTGGCGACGAGTTCGTCAGCGTTCGGCACGGGCACCTCCTTGACTGGCTCTGACCTGCGCTGCCCCTCCAGGCTCCATGATCATGCCGCGCGGGGTGTCGGAGCCGTGAAACGGGCACCCGCGCGGGTCTCCCGCACCGCACCGCCCTGCCCGGCCCTGCCCGGCCCTGCCCGGCCCTGCCCGGCCCTGCCCGGCCCTGCCCGGCCCGGCCCGGCCCTGCCCGGCCCGGCCCGGCCCTGCCCGGCCCGCCCGGCCCGGCCCTGTCCGGCCCGGCCCTGTCCGGCCCGGCCCTGTCCGGCCCGGCCCTGCCCGGGCCCTGGGGCGTGATCCACACGAGTTCCTCGAAGTGGCGGTATCCCGCCCCAGTTGATCGCCCCACTTCGCCGAACTCGTGATGACCTTGAGCGCGGTGACGGCATGACTCGGGCATTTTCGGGTATTTGTCGCTCCCTGACATGGATGCGAGGTGTGTGGTGGCCGAGTCGCGCCTGCCAGGGGCACGTGTCGTCGAGGTGCGCTCGTCCGTCCTGGTCGGTGTCCTGATCGGGGTCGCGATCATGGCCGCGGTGGACGAGATCGTCTTCCACCAGTTACTCGCCTGGCACCACTTCTACGACCGGTCCACACCGTCGGTGGCGCTGCTCTCCGACGGTCTGCTGCACGCCGCCGAGGTGGTCGCCCTGGTCGGCGGCTTCTTCTGGCTCGCCGACCTGCGCCGACGGGGTGCTCTGTCGAGCCGGCTGACCTGGGGTGGCCTCCTGCTCGGCGCCGGAGGTTTCCAGCTCTTCGACGGGCTGGTCGACCACAAGGTGCTGCGGCTGCACCAGATCCGCTATGGCGTACACCTGGTTCCGTACGACGTGGTGTGGAACGTGGCCGGCGCGGTGCTGCTGCTGGCCGGCATCGCGGTGGTGTGGCGAAGCCGGTCCCGGGGTGACGGCCGACGATGACGGAACCGACGGTGTTCGCGCACGGCGGGCACGCGGCGGAGGGGCCGGGTTGGTTGCCGCTCCTGCCGGTCGTGGTGCTGGCGGGCGTCTATATGGTGGCCGCCGTCCGCGACCAGCGTGGTTGGGACCACCGGCGCACCGCCGCGTGGCTGGTCGGCTGCGCCCTGTTGGCCGTCGCCGTGGGGTCGCCGGGCTGGCTCCCCGACGATCCGCGCGGGCACATGGCGCAACACCTGCTGCTCGGCATGCTGGCTCCGCTCGGGCTGGTGCTCGGCGCGCCGGTGACGCTGCTGCTACGGGTCTCCCCATCGGCGGTACGTCGGGCGACCGGTCGGCTGCTGCGTTCCCGGGCAGTGCACCTGCTCGCCCACCCGGTCACCGCCGCACTGTTGACCACCGGCGGGATGGCGTTGGTGCTGCTCACCCCGCTGTACGCCGTGGCCGAGCGGCAGCCGGTCCTGCACCACGCCGTGCACCTGCACTACCTGGCGGCCGGGTACCTGTTCGCCTGGTCGCTGGCCGGACCGGACCCGGCGCCCCGACGCCCCGGGCTGGCGGTGCGGGTCGGCGCGCTGATCGGCGCGGCGGCCGGTCACTCCGTGCTGGCCAAGTACCTGTACGCGCACGCCGAAACGCTCCCGCCCGGCCTGACCGACAGCGATCCGGCGGCGTTCCGGTCGGCGGCCCACCTCATGTACTACGGCGGCGACCTGGCCGAACTGCTGCTGGCGGTGGCCCTCTTCACCACCTGGTACGCCCGCCCCCACCGCCGCCGCCCAGCCCACCGCCCGTCCCCGTCCCCGTCCCGCCGCCCAATGCGGTTGATCAAGGGGTTTGCGTCAGAAGAGACTCCTTGACGCACACCCCTTGATCAACTTGAGGGTGGGTGCGGGGGCCACCCGGTGAGGATGTCGTCGACCGGTTGGGTGTCTCGGTCCGGGTCGGGGGCTGGGGTCGGGCGCGTTGTCGGTGTTCGGTCGAAGCGGGGTGCCGGCGCCGGTTGGATCTCTCCACCCACCTCGACGAACGTGTCCCGGGCGGCGTTGTGCGGGTGCCGGTGCGCCTCGCCGGGAGCGAGCACCGGCGCGACGCAGGCGTCCAGGTCGGCGAAGACCGCCGTCCACTCGTCCCGGGTGCGCTCGGCGAACCGCTCGGTGAACCGTCGCCGCAGCTCGTCCCAGCCGCTCGGGTCGTACTGCGCGGGCAGGTCCGGGTCGTCGGCGAGGTCGAGGCCGGCCAGGAGTACGGCGTAGAAGGCCGGTTCCACCGCGCCGACGGCCATGAATCCGCCGTCCGAGGTGGCGTACGTGTCGTAGAACGGCGCTCCACCGTCGAAGATGTTGCGCCCGCGCGGCGCGGCCCACAGGCCGGTGCCGAGCAGCCCGTGCAGGAACGAGGTGAGCAGGGCCGAACCGTCCACCATCGCCGCGTCGACCACCTGGCCGACGCCGGAGCGTTCCCGTTCCAGCAGTGCGGCCAGCACTCCGACGGCGAGCAGCATGCCGCCCCCGCCGAAGTCGCCGAGCAGGTTCATCGGGGCGTACGGGCGCTCGCCCGCGCGCCCCAGCGGCTCCAACGCCCCGGCGACCGCGATGTAGTCGATGTCGTGCCCGGCTCGGGCGGCCAGCGGGCCGTCCTGACCCCAGCCGGTCATCCGCGCGTACACCAGTCGGGGGTTGCGGGTCCGGCACACCTGCGGGCCGAAGCCGAGCCGCTCGGCCACCCCCGGCCGGTACGCCTCGACCAGCACGTCCGCCCTGTCGACCAGACGCAACAGGTCGGCCACGCCGTCCGGGGTCTTCAGGTCCAGCGTGGTGACCCGCCGACCGCGCTGCAACGGGCCACCGGTCGGGGCGGCCAGCCGGCCCGCTCCGGGTGCGCCCGGCCGGTCCACCCGCACCACGTCCGCGCCCAGGTCGGCGAGCACCATGCACCCGAACGGGGCCGGGGCGAGGCTGGCCAGTTCGACGACACGTACCCCGGCGAGCGGCCCGCCGCGTCCATCCGCGCCCGGGTCGTCGGCCGCCGCCGATCCGCCGGGGCTCGGCCAGGCGGCCGTCACGCGACGCCGGCCGGTTCGGCGGTACGGGCGGCGAGCCGGTCGACCAGGTCGGCGGGCGGCCTGAACCGGTCGCCGTAGCGGTCGGCCAACTCGGTGGCGCGGGCCGCGAAGCCCGCCGGACCGCCGGAGTACTGCCGGACGTAGCGGATCACCCCTCCGGTCCAGGCGGGGAAGCCGATGCCGAAGATCGAGCCGATGTTGGCGTCGGTCTCGGTCCGCAGCACGCCCTCGTCGAGGCAGCGCAGCGCGTCGAGCGCCTCGGCGAACAGCATCCGCTCCTGGAGGTCGGTGAACGGCACCGCCCGTCCCGCGTCGGTGGTCAGGTCCGCGAGGCCGGGCCACAACCGGCCCCGGGTGCCGTCGTCGTACGCGTAGAAGCCGCGCCCGGCGGCGCGTCCCGGCCGGTCGTACGCGTCGACCAGTTCGTCCACGAGCCGGTGCGCGGGCAGCGGCAGGAACTCCTCGCTGGCGGCCTCGAACTGGCGGCGGATCCGCTGGATCAGGGTGAGGCTGACCTCGTCGGCGAGCGCCAACGGCCCGGTCGGGTAGCCGGCCTGCAACGCGGCCTGCTCCACCGACGCGGCGGGGACGCCCTCGGCGACCATGCCGATCGCCTCGTCCATGAACTGTCCGATCACCCGGCTGGTGAAGAAGCCCCGGCCGTCGTTGACCACGATCGGGGTCTTGCCGATCCGGCGACCCAGGTCGAACGCGCGGGCCAGCGCGGCGTCGCCGGTCCGTTCGCCGACCACGATCTCCAGCAGTGGCATCCGGTCCACCGGGGAGAAGAAGTGCATGCCGATGAAGTCGGCCGGGCGGTCCACCCCCTCGGCCAGCCCGGTGATCGGCAGGGTGGACGTGTTGGAGGCGATCAGCGCGTCGGGTGCCAGCACGGGCAGCACCTCGGCGAAGACGGCCTTCTTCAGCGCCGGGTCCTCGAAGACCGCCTCGATGACCGCGTCGCAGCCGGTCAGCGCGTCCACCCGGTCGGTGGTGGTGATCCGGTCCAGCACCGCGTGGGCTTCCGCCTCCGTGGACCGGCCCTTGCGGACCCGGCGGGTCAGCAACCGTTCGGCGTGCTCCCGGGCCCGCCCGGCGGCCTCGGCCGTGACGTCCCTGACCACCACGTCGAGACCGGCGCTGGCGCAGGCGTACGCGATGCCCGCGCCCATCATGCCCGCCCCGAGCACCGCCACCCGCCGCACCGGTGCGACGTCCACCGACGGTCGGGCGGCACCGCCGTTGACGGCCTTCAGGTCGAAGAAGAACGCCCCGATCATGTTCTTGGCGACCTGCCCGGTGAGCAGGCCGATCAGGTGCCGGGTCTCCACTGTGAGCGCGGTGTCCACGTCGACCTGCGCGCCTTCCACGGCGGTGGCCAGGATCGCCTCCGGTGCGGGCAGCCGGGCACCCTTGAGCTGTTTGCGCAGTGTCGCCGGGAAGGCGGGCAACTGGGCGGCGAGGGACCGGCTGGCCGGGCTGCCGCCGGGCATCCGGTAGTCCGGTCGGTCCCACGGCTGCTTCGGCTGCGGGTTGGCGGCGATCCAGGCACGGGCGGAGTCCAGCAGTTCGGCCTCGGTGGCGACCACCTCGTCCACGATCCCGGCGGCCAGGGCGTCGGCCGGTCGCATCCGCCGACCGGTGAGCAGCACAGTGGTCAGCGCACCGGCCAGGCCGAGCATCCGTACGGTCCGGGTGACCCCGCCGGCCCCGGGCAGCAGACCCAGGGTCACCTCGGGCAATCCGAGCCGGCTGTCGGGCGCGTCCAGCGCGATCCGGTGGTGGCAGGCGAGCGCGATCTCCAGACCGCCGCCGAGCGCGGAGCCGTTGACCGCCGCCACCACCGGGCGGCCCAGCGTCTCCAGTCGGCGCAGGTCCCGTTTGATGGTGCCGAGCAGGTCGCTGAGAGCCGGGGCATCCGCGCGGGTGGCCTTGATCATCTCCGGCAGGTCACCACCCGCGAAGAACGTCGACTTCGCGCTGGTCACGATGACCCCGACAAGATCGGGCTCGGCCTCCAACCGGTCGAGGGCGGCGCTCATCGACGCGGCGTACGCCCGGTTCATGGTGTTCGCGGTCTGGGTGGGGTCGTCCAGCGTGAGCGTGACGATGCCGTCGGCGCCGCGGTCGTACCGGATGGTGTCGGTCATTGTCGTCCTCCGGGTCAGCAGCGCTCGAGAACGGTGGCGACGCCCATGCCGCCGCCGATGCAGAGGGTCACCACGGCGCGGCGCAGGTCGCGGCGTTCCAACTCGTCCAACGCGGTGCCGAGCAGCATGGCTCCGGTCGCGCCGAGCGGGTGGCCAAGGGCGATCGCGCCGCCGTTGACGTTCACCCGGTCCGGGTCGAGGCCCAGGTCACGGACGTACTTGAGCACCACCGCGGCGAACGCCTCGTTGATCTCGAACAGGTCGATGTCGTCGAGTGTCAACCCGGCGGCGGCGAGCGCCTTGTGGGTGGCCGGGATCGGACCGGTCAACATCAGCGTCGGGTCCGCGCCGGTGACCGCCGCGCCGACGATCCGGGCGCGTGGGGTGAGACCGAGGTCGCGGCCGACCTGTTCGGAGCCGATCAGCACCAGCGCCGCACCGTCCACGATGCCGGACGAGTTGCCCGCGTGGTGGACGTGCTCGATCGCCTCCAACCAGTGGAACTTCTGCAAGGCGACAGCGTCGAAACCGGCCGCCTCACCGATCGTGGCGAAGGACGGGGTGAGCCGGGCCAACGACTCCCGCGTCGTCTCCGGGCGCGGGTGTTCGTCGACGGTGAGGATGTCCAACCCGTTGGCGTCGCGGACCGGCACCACCGAACGCGCGAAGTGCCCGCCGGCCCACGCCTTGGCGGCCCGTTCCTGCGACCGCACCGCGTAACCGTCCACGTCGTCGCGGGTGAAACCCTCAAGGGTCGCGATCAGGTCGGCGCTGACGCCCTGCGGCACGAACGACGTGGCAAGCGCGGTCTGCGGGTCGGTCGCCCAGGCCGCGCCGTCGGAGCCCATCGGCACCCGGGACATCGACTCCACCCCGCCGGCCAGCAGCAGGTGCTCCCAGCCCGAGCGGATCCGCGCGGCGGCGGAGTTGACCGCCTCCAACCCGGAGGCGCAGAACCGGTTGAGCTGCACCCCGCCCACCTCGTCGGGCAGACCCGCCAGCAGCGCGGCGGCCCGCGCCAGGTCACCGCCCTGCTCGCCCACCGGTGTGACGATGCCGAGGAGAAGATCCTCCAACCGGCCCACGTCCAGGCCGGGGTTGCGCTCGCGCAACGCGTCGATCAGGCCGACCACCAGCGAGATGGGCTTGACCCCGTGCAGCGCGCCGGTGTCCCGGCCGCGTCCGCGCGGGGTGCGGACCGCGTCATAGACGTACGCCTCAGAGGCCACGGGCGATCAACTCCTTCATGATCTCGTTGGTGCCGCCGTAGATCTTCTGCACCCGGGCGTCGGCGTACATCCGGGCGATCGGATATTCGGTCGTGTAGCCGTAGCCACCGAAGATCTGCAGGCACCTGTCGATGACCTCGCACTGCCCTTCGGTGAGCCACGACTTCGCCATCGCGGCGGTCGCCACGTCCAGGTCGCCGCGGCTGTGCCGGACGATGCAGTCGTCCAGGAAGACCCGGCTGACCCGGGTACGGGTGGCGCACTCCGCGAGCACCATCCGGGTGTTCTGGTGGCCCATCAGCGGTTTGCCGAAGGCGGTGCGCTCCTTCGCGTACGCGACGGTGAGCGCTACCGCCCGCTCCATCGCCGCGACCGCGCCGACACCGATGACCAGCCGCTCCTGCGGGAGTTGCTGCATGAGCTGGACGAAGCCCATTCCCTCGACGCCGCCGAGCAGGTTGGCCGCCGGCACCCGGAACCCGTCGAAGAACAACTCGGCCGTGTCGTTGGCGTGCAGCCCGATCTTCGACAGCAACCGCCCCCGGCGGAACCCCTCCGGGTCACCGCCCACCTCGCAGACGAGCAGCGAGACACCGGCCGCCCGCTGCTCCGGGTCGGTCTTCACGGCCACGATGATCAGATCGGCCAGGCCGCCGTTGGTGATGAACGTCTTCGCGCCGGTGACCAGGTAGTCGTCGCCGTCGCGGACCGCCCGGGTACGCATCGCCTGAAGGTCGGAGCCGCCGTCCGGCTCGGTCATCGCAATCGCGCCGACCAGCTCACCGCTGCACAGGCCGGGCAGCCAGCGCCGCTTCTGCTCCTCGCTGCCGTACGCCGCCAGGTAACCGGTGACGATTCCACTGTGCACGGCCAGCCCGAGGCTGCTCTCCCCGGTGTACGCCTGCTCGTGCAGCATCACGGCCTCGTGGGTGAACCCGCCGCCCCCGCCGCCGTACTCCTCCGGGACGGACAGGCCGAGCAACCCCAGCTCACCGGCGCGCCGGTAGTGCTCGCGGTCCGGGTGGCCCTGCGTCTGCAGGCGTTCGTGGTGTGGCAGGACCTCCTTGGTGAAGAAGGTGCGGGCCAGGTCGGCGAGGTCGTCGTGCTCCGGCTGCCGCCAGGGCGAGGGTGGACCGTCGAGTGGGGGCGTCGGCATGAGCACCACCCTCGCGCCCTGTTGGCAGCATGTCAATAAGCCGTGGGGTGGCCCGTCCACCTCCGTCCGCCTCCGGCCACCACCGGCCACCACCTCAAGATCAAGTGATGAGAAAAGCCCGGCTTGATCGACTCCGTTTCCTTGAAGTCGGGCCATGCGCCCGACCTGGATGCCCCGTCTTCGGCAAACTCGAGTCGATCAAGGTGTGAGAGGTGGTGTGGGCGCAGGCGGAGTTCGAGTTCGGCGATGCCGCCTTCGTGCAAATGCCAGCCAGTGGCGGTGATCCGGTGGCCTGGCGCCGCTGGCAGGGGCAGTGCGGCCGCTGGGCTACGTGCGCGAAGGGTCTTACTCGGCTTCGTCGCCATCCGTCGGGCGCGGCGGGCGGTGCTCGGCGATCCACGCTTCGACATCAGCGCGCAGCCACACCTTCATGCCGCGTAGTTCCTGGTATGGCTTCGGGAAGCTCGGCCGCATGGCGATCTGCTGGAACCGACTCCGGGAGACGTTGAGTCGCTGGCCGATCTCGTACGGCCCCATCAACTCACCCGGCCCGCTGTCTGCCACATCTCGAACCTAGGCACGTTAGCCCGTCTCCAATCAGGGGTCCCCGATCGGGGGTCCCCAAAAGGGTTGACAGGAAAGCAAAAGTAGCTGAGTGTGGTCAGAGCATGTCACTGCGTCTTTTGCTGGGCGGCGTGGGCGTGGTCGGAGAGGGGTGCTGATGGACCAGGCGACGGAGTTGGCGTGGTTGCGGGAGCGGGTCGGGGGATTGGAGGCAGCGCTGCGCGGTGCGCGCAGGGAGTTGCTCGACCTCCGTTGTCGACTGACATTGATCGGTCGGGTGGTCCAGGACGTCGACCGGGTGCAGCAGGCGCCCGGCGTCGCCGTCGGTGCGATCAACGCGGCGCTCTACTCCGAGGCGTCCAATCTGCGCCACCTGGGACGGCACGTGGTGCGACGTCGCCGGGGCACCCGGTGAGCAGGTGATCACGGTACGTCGGCGCGCGACGACGAGGGCGACGCGGTGAGCTGCCGATAGGGTCGGGCAGATGAGTGTCGAGACGGCTCCGCGCCGCCGCCGGTTGGAGCCGGACGCCCGGCGCGGCCAGATCCTGGCCTGCGCGGTCCGGCTGTTCGGCGAACGCCCGTACGCGGAGGTGTCGACCACCGACGTCGCCCGTGAGGCGGGCGTCGCCCGGGGCCTGGTCAACCACTACTTCGGCACGAAGAAGGACCTCTACCTGGAGGTCGTCCGGGTGATGGTGACCATTCCGGAAGTGGCGGTGGAACGGCTGCCCAAGGGTGATCTCCGGACCCGGGTCGAGGCCAGTGTCACCTGGTTCCTCGACGTGGTGTCCCGGCACAGCACCTCGTGGTTGGCGGCGGTCACCGCCCGGGGGATGGGCGGCGACGCCGATGTGGAGCGGGTGCTCGCCGAGGCCGAGGAGGTCGCCGCGGACCGGATGCTGGTCGCCGTCGGGCTCGCCGACGAGGCCGAGGGCCGCGAGGAGCTGCGGGGGATGGTCCGGGCGTACTGCGGGCTGGCGACGGCCACCGCCCGGGAGTGGCTCCAGCGTGACGCGCTCACCCGGCCCCAGGTGCATCTGCTGCTCACCACGACCCTGTTGACGATTGTCGAACAGGTCGTTCCGCAGGTCCTGGCCGGCGACGCCGCGCCCCTGTCGGCGCGTCCGGCTGGGCCTCCCGGCTAGGGCGTGACGACGGGCGGTGACGCAGGCCACCGGTCCGATGGCGGCGGTGAAATAGGCATAGCGGTTACGGTTATTTCATCGTGCGACGGGTACTCACCCCGCGAACCCGTCGTGGCGTCGCCGAGGAGGAGACATGTCCACATCTGCCCTGTCCTACGAGGTATTCGTCTCAGACGGTCCGATGCGAGCCGGTGATCAGCGCATGCCGGATGGGTCTCGGCTCCACTGGAGTCCGGTCGCGTCCACGTTGATCTTCGGGACCGAGGAGGCGCTTCTCGTGGACCCACCCTTCACCCACGAGCAGATCGCGGAGGTGGGCGACTGGATCGCCCAGTCGGGTAGGCGGCTGACGTACATCTACGCCACCCACGGGCACGGCGACCACTGGTTCGGCGCGGCTGAGCTGGTCAAGCGCTTCCCCGGTGCCGTCATCTACGCGACGCCCGGCACCATCGAGGTCATGCACCAGCAGGCCACGGTTGGTCGGAGCCAACTGTTCGACCAGATCTTCCCCGGCCTGATCCCGGAGACGTCGGTCGACGCGGTGCCCGTGCCGGCCGAAGGGTTCCTGCTGGAGGGCAATCTCATCCAGCCCGTCGAGACCGGGCACACCGACACCGACCGGACCACAGTGCTGCACGTCCCGTCGATCGGCCTGGTGGTCGCCGGTGACGTCGTCTACAACGGGGTTCACCAGTACATCTCGGAAACCGTCAACGGGGGCCTGCGGCAGTGGCTCGACGCCCTCGATCGCGTCGAGGCGCTCGCGCCCCGCGCCGTCGTCGCCAGCCACAAGAACCGGGACCTCCCCGACGACCCCGCCAGCATCGACCAGACCCGGCAGTACCTGCTGAACGTGGAGCGGCTGTTGGCCGAGAAGCAGACCGCTCGCGAGTTCTTCGACGAGATGGTGCGACTCTATCCAGACTGGCTCAATCCGGGGCCGGTGTGGTACGGGGCGCTCGCCCTGCTCGGGAAGTGAGCTGATGGTGCCCTCGATCCCCGGCCACCCGGCGGATGTGGTGGTCGGGTCGTGGCCCGCCACCGCGCGGTACGACCTGGACGCGGCCCCGGGCGGCCTCGGGCTCGTGCAGGATCTGCTCAACACGATCTCGGCCGGTACGCCACGGCAACCGGACCTCCTGGACGATCCGGGCAGCGCCACGGAGTGGGCGAGACTGGCCGTCGCGCAGTGGTCGGCGGCCACCGGGCGGCCGGCGCCCGACATCCCGCTCGATCCGGCAGGACTCCAGGCGCTGCGGATCTTCCGCGAGGAGTTGCTGGACGGGATCGACAAGAGGTTGAGCCGCACGCCGGACCTCGGGCAATCCGCCGACGCGTCGGATGGGATCCCGGCCGGATCCCGCACCACCGAGGCCACACTCCGACTCGATCGGGACGGGTCCGTCCACCTCGACCCGGCCGGGGCCGGGGCCGATCTGCTGATCTCACTCATCCTCGCCGGGCTGTTCGAGGCGCAGATCGCCGACGTCGGGCGGCGGATCAAGACCTGCCGGAACCCCCGCTGTCGGGTGGCGTTCTACGACCGCTCACGCAACAACAGCGGTGTCTGGCACTCCGTACGCGTCTGCGGGCACCCGACCAACCTGCGCGCCCACCGCGCGCGCCAACGACAGGCGGACTGACGATCAGGCGGCCCGCCGCTCGTCGCCCTGGCCGGTGCGGTGCCGGCCGCTGTGCGCTGCCGGGGCGGCGTACCGGTCGGCCGCCTGGGCCGGATACGACTCGGGGCGCACCACCCGTAGCGGACGCTCCACCTCGTCCGTGCCGAACCGCCAGCGTGACGGCGTCGGCTGCCGCTGCGGCGCGGGCCCACCGGGGCGCAGGCCGGGCCGGGACAGCAGCACGGTGATCAGGTAGCCGACCACCAGGAAGCCGTGGCTGACCAGTCGTTCCCCGCCCACCGAACCGACGGCCAGGTCGTTGACCGAGAGCAGCAGCAGCGTGCCGACGAACGCGCTGAGCATCGGCAGGAGCCCGGCCGGCGGGGTGCGGCGTACCGCCACGAAGAGGAAGCCGGCGCCGACCGCCACGTTCCAGGCGGCCGACTCGTGCCACAGGTGCTGGCCGGTGGGGTGCAGGTGGTCGGTGGTCGCGCCCCGGGCCACCTGGGCCAGGCCGAGTACCAACTGCACCGCGCCGAGCAGGCCGAGCGCCGCGCGTAGCCCGGCGACCAGGGGGCCACGCCCGGCCAGGCGCCGCCACCACGACCGCCGGGGCGGCGGGGCCGTCGCGGTGGCGGCCAGGATCGCCGCGGTCCGGTCGGGTACGTCGGTGACCAAACGGGTACGAACTCGACGCGTCACCGCAGCCGCCGCCGTGAACCAGGCCCGGCAATCGGCACACCCGTCAAGGTGCCCCTGCGCCGCCGCCCGTTCGGCGGCGGTCTCCTCCCCGTCCAACTGCGCGGACAGGACCTCCCGCCACTGCTCACACCCCATGTATCGGTAGTCGCTCCGACAGCCGCTCCGGTTCCCGGTGACCGTCACCCGTTGTGGAATACTCGCCGGACCATGACGCGCTACGGCCTGCTGATCCTGCCCGCCACCAATCGGGTGTACGCCCGCTCCGCCGTCGACCTCACCCGAGCCGAGCTGGAGATCTTCGGCGGCTCGGCGCTCGACGGTCGCATCGGCGACCTGGACACCGAGGTGGTGGGTGGCGCGTCCTACGTCACGTTCACCGGCGACGGGCTGACCGAGCGTGATCTTGCCGTCCTGGGCAATCTCTCCGCCGGGTACGCGCTGTTCGAGATCGTCGGCGAGTTGCTGCGTCCGGTCGAGTGGAGCCGGCTGGACCGCTACGACGACGACCTGCTCACCATCCAGAAGTACCCGGGCAAGACCAACGAGCAGTTCACCAAGCTGCTGCTCAACGTCACACTGCTCGCCTCGGACTGGGCCACCGAGATGACCAGCCGGCGGTTCCGGGTGCTCGACCCGCTCTGCGGCCGGGGCACCACGCTCAACCAGGCGCTGATGTACGGCTTCGACGCCGCCGGGATCGAGCGCGACCAGAAGGACGTCGAGGCGTACCGGGCGTTCGTCACCACCTGGCTGAAGCAGAAGCGGCTCAAGCACCGGGTGCTGGAGTCGGGGCCGGTGCGCCGCGAGCGCAAGGTGGTCGGCCGACGGGTGCGGATCGAGCTGGCGCCGACCCGCGAGGAGCACAAGGCCGGCCAGGTGCAGTTGCTGGACGTGGTGAACGCCGACACCGCCCGGTCGGCGGAGTTCTTCCGCCTGGAGACCGTCGACCTGGTCGTCGCCGACGCGCCGTACGGCGTACAGCACGGCAGTCGTACCGCCGATCAGGGTTTGTCGCGCGACCCGCTGGCGCTGCTCGCGGACGCCGCGCCGGTCTGGGCGCGGTTGCTGCGCCCCGGCGGTGCGCTCGGTATTTCCTGGAACACCCATGTCGCCAGCCGCGACGACGCGGCGGCCGCGCTGGCCGACGCGGGCCTGACCGTGGTGGACGACGAGCCCTACCGGGCGCTGCGGCACCGGGTGGACCAGTCGATCATGCGAGACGTTCTGGTGGCCCGCCGCCCGGTCTGAACGGGCTCGCACCTCCGCTTTCGCCGCGCCCTGCGCCACCCCATCCGGTCGCGCACGTCTCCCGCATGTCCTTTGCTCTGCACCCGCGGAGGCACCAGCTACAGACCGTGAGCGTCGCCTCCGCGGGTGCAGAGCAAAGGGCGGACAACCAGTCCTGACCCCGCCGGCCGCGCGGGGGTTCTGTGCCCCATTTCACCTGTTCAAGGTGCGGGTGTGAAAACCACGTCAAGAAAAGGTTCGCCGCCGTCATGGTCGCGTTATGACCCCTGCCATCGGACGCGCACTCGGGCTTTGCTTGCCCGGCGCGATCGGAAGGCGGTCGCGACGAACCTTTCCGCTATGAGGAGTCAGCGTGTCTGACGTGGTGTTCGTGGTCCTGACGGTGGCGCTGTTCGCAGCGCTCGCCCTGGTGGTCCGGGCGGTGGAGAAGCTGTGAACGCGGTCAACGCCGTCGGTCTGGTGCTCGCGATCGTCCTGGGCGCGTTCCTGGTGTTCGCCCTGCTGTTCCCGGAGCGGTTCTGATGAGCATGACAACAGCGGGCGTCATCTTCGTGCTGGCGCTGGTGGCGGCCCTCGTCGCCGTCTACAAGCCGTTCGGCGACTACATGTTCCGGGCGGTCTCCGGCACCCGACAGTCGCGGGTCGAGCGGGGCATCTACCGACTCGTCGGGGTCAACCCGGCCGCCGAGCAGACCTGGGGCGTCTACGCCCGCAGCGTGCTGGCGTTCTCCGCGGTCTCGATCCTGTTCCTGTACCTGTTCCAGCGGGTGCAGAACCACCTGTGGCTGTCGCTGGGCTTCGACCCGGTGGTGCCGCACGGGGCGTGGAACACGGCGGTGTCGTTCGTGACGAACACCAACTGGCAGTCGTACTCGGGTGAGTCGACAATGGGTCACCTGGTGCAGATGGCCGGCCTGGCCGTGCAGAACTTCGTGTCGGCGGCGGTCGGCATCGCGGTGGCTGTCGCGCTGGTGCGCGGCTTCGCCCGCAGCCGCACCGGGCAGCTCGGCAACTTCTGGGTCGACCTGACCCGGATCGTGCTGCGGATCCTGCTGCCGATCGCGGTGCTCGGCGCCATCGCGTTGATGATCGGCGGGGCGGTGCAGAACCTCTCCGGCGGCACCGACGTGACCACGCTGACCGGCGGCACCCAGACCATCACCGGTGGTCCGGTCGCCAGCCAGGAAGTGATCAAGGAGCTGGGCACCAACGGCGGCGGCTTCTACAACGTCAACAGCGCGCACCCGTTCGAGAACCCCACCGCCTGGACGAACTGGCTGGAGATCTTCCTGATCTTCCTCATTCCGTTCAGCCTGCCCCGGGTCTTCGGTCGGATGGTCGGGCAGAACCGGCAGGGCTACGCCATCGCCGCGGTGATGGGCATCCTCGCGTTCGCCAGCGTCGCCATCACCACCATCTTCGAGGTGGCCGGCCACGGCACGGTGCCGCAGGCGGTCGGCGCGGCGCTGGAGGGTAAGGAGGTGCGGTTCGACGTGTCGAACTCGGCCACCTTCGCCGCCGCCACCACCCTCACCTCGACCGGTGCGGTGAACTCCTTCCACGACTCGTTCACCTCGCTCGGCGGCATGATGACCATGGTCAACATGATGCTCGGCGAGGTCGCGCCGGGCGGCACCGGTGCCGGGCTGTACGGCCTGCTGATCCTCGCGGTGATCACGGTCTTCGTGGCCGGCCTGATGGTGGGCCGCACGCCGGAGTACCTGGGCAAGAAGATCGGGTCGCGCGAGATCAAGTTCGCCTCGCTCTACTTCCTGATCACGCCGATCCTGGTGCTGGTTGGCACGGCCGCCGCGTTCGCCACCGGCAACAACTCGACGGCGCTCAACGCCGGCCCGCACGGCCTCTCCGAGGTGCTGTACGCGTTCACCTCGGCCAGCAACAACAACGGCTCCGCCTTCGGTGGCATCACCGTCAACACCACCTGGTGGGACACCGCGCTGGGGTTGTGCATGCTGCTGGGCCGTTTCCTGCCGCTCATCTTCGTGCTCGCGTTGGCCGGCTCGCTGGCCCGCCAGGCACCCACCCCCGCGTCCGAGGGCACCCTGCCGACCCACCGACCCCTGTTCATCGGGATGGTCGTCGGCGTCACGGTGGTCCTGGTCGCGCTGACCTTCCTGCCCGCGCTCGCGCTCGGCCCGCTGGCAGAGGGGCTCTGACCATCATGAGGAACGAGGACATGTCCGTGACATCCGGGCAGCTCGCCACCGGCGCCAACCGGCTCGGCGGGGGCCTGCTCGACCCGAAGCAGCTCATCCGGTCCCTGCCGGACGCGGTGCGCAAGCTCAACCCGACAACGCTCTGGCGTAACCCGGTGATGTTGATCGTGGAGGTCGGCGCGGCCTTCACCACCGTCCTGGCGGTGACCGACCCGTCGGTGTTCGCCTGGGCGATCACCATCTGGCTCTGGCTGACAGTGATCTTCGCCAACCTGGCCGAGGCGGTCGCCGAGGGTCGGGGCAAGGCCCAGGCCGCGACGCTGCGGCAGGCCAAGAAGGACACCATCGCCACCCGGCTGATCGACTGGAAGCCGGGCGCACGGGCCAACACCTACCGTGACGAGGCGGTGCCCGCGCCCGAGCTGCGGCAGGGCGACATCGTGCTGGTCGAGGCGGGCGGCATCATCCCCGGCGACGGGGACATCGTCGAGGGCATCGCCAGCGTCGACGAGTCGGCCATCACCGGTGAGTCGGCCCCGGTCATCCGGGAGTCCGGCGGCGACCGCAGCGCGGTCACCGGTGGCACCAAGGTGCTCTCCGACCAGATCATCGTGAAGATCACCCAGAAGCCGGGGGAGAGCTTCATCGACCGGATGATCGCCCTGGTCGAGGGTGCCAACCGGCAGAAGACACCGAACGAGATCGCGCTGAACATCCTGCTCGCCGCGCTCACGATCATCTTCCTGCTGGCCGTGGTCACCCTCCAGCCGCTGGCCATCTTCTCCAAGGCGTACCAGGCGGCGGCGCCGGACAGCGGGGCGATCACCGGCTCCGGCGTGACCGGCGTCGTGCTGGTCTCGCTGCTGGTCTGCCTGATCCCCACCACCATCGGCGCGCTGCTGTCGGCCATCGGCATCGCCGGCATGGACCGCCTGGTCCAGCGCAACGTGCTGGCCATGAGCGGCCGGGCCGTCGAGGCGGCCGGTGACGTCAACACCCTGCTGCTGGACAAGACCGGCACCATCACCCTGGGCAACCGGCAGGCCGCCGAGTTCGTCCCGGTCGAGGGGGTCGACGCCGCGACGGTGGCCGACGCCGCGCAGCTGTCCAGCCTGGCCGACGAGACCCCGGAGGGGCGCTCGGTGGTCGTCCTGGCGAAGAACGAGTTCGGGCTGCGCGAGCGCGAGCCCGGCGTCATGCCGCACGCCACCTTCGTACCGTTCACCGCGCAGACCCGGATGAGCGGCGTCGACCTCACCCCGGACGCCAGCGTGGACGGCGGCGCGGTGGGCACGGCCCGCCGGGTCCGCAAGGGGGCCGCCGCCGCGGTGATGAAGTGGGTACGCGAGAACGGCGGTCACCCGACCGAGCAGGTCGGCGAGATCGTGGACGCGATCAGCGGCACCGGCGGCACCCCGCTCGTCGTCGCCGAGCACGTCGACGGTCAACCCGCCCGCGCCCTGGGCGTCATCCACCTCAAGGACGTCGTCAAGTCCGGCATGCGCGAGCGGTTCGACGAGATGCGCCGGATGGGCATCCGGACCGTGATGATCACGGGCGACAACCCGCGTACCGCGAAGGCGATCGCCGACGAGGCCGGGGTGGACGACTTCCTGGCCGAGGCGACGCCGGAGGACAAGCTCGCGCTGATCAAGCGGGAGCAGGAGGGCGGCCGGCTGGTGGCGATGACCGGTGACGGCACCAACGACGCCCCGGCGCTCGCCCAGGCCGACGTCGGCGTGGCCATGAACACCGGCACGTCGGCCGCCAAGGAGGCCGGCAACATGGTCGACCTCGACTCCGACCCGACCAAGCTGATCGAGATCGTCGAGATCGGCAAGCAGTTGCTGATCACCCGCGGGGCGCTGACCACGTTCAGCATCTCCAACGACATCGCGAAGTACTTCGCGATCATCCCGGCCATGTTCGCCGGCCTCTACCCGAGCCTGGACGCGCTGAACATCATGCGGCTGGCCAGCCCGGAGTCGGCGATCCTGTCCGCCGTCATCTTCAACGCCCTGGTGATCATCGCGCTGATCCCGCTCGCCCTGCGCGGCGTGCGGTACCGGCCGGCCGCCGCGTCGAAGCTGCTCAGCCGCAACCTGCTGGTGTACGGACTCGGCGGCATCGTCGTGCCGTTCATCGGGATCAAGCTCATCGACCTGCTCATCCAGTTCATCCCGGGGATTTCGTGATGCGCCTACCCACCTGGATCGCCCAACACCTCGCCGCCCTGCGCGCCGTCCTCGTCTTCACGGTGCTGCTCGGCCTGGTCTACCCGCTGGCCCTGGTAGCGCTCGGCCACCTGCCCGGCCTCAACCACAAGGCCGACGGCTCGCTGATCACCGTGGGCGGCGCCACCGTCGGCAGTTCGCTGATCGGCCAGTCCTTCACCGACGCGGACGGCAACCCCGTCGCCCGCTACTTCCAGTCCCGCCCCTCCGCCGCCGGCGACGGCTACGACCCGAGGGCCACCTCGGCGAGCAACCTGGGCCCGGAGAGCGTTGTCGACACCATCTCCAGCGACCCGGAGGAGTCCAGCGAGAGCCTGCTCACCCAGGTGTGCGGGCGCAGCAAGGCCGTCGGTGAGCTGAACGGCGTCGACGGGCGACGCCCCTTCTGCACCGACGACGGGGTGGGCGCCGTGCTCGCGGTCTTCCGCGCCGACGGGCTGACCGGCACTGTCACCCGGGTGGTCAGCGTCAACCAGACCGCCCCGGCGACGCCGTTCGTCAGCTCGTACCAGGGAGTCACTGTGGAGCTGGCCCAGCCCGGCGAGGACTACGTGGCGGCCGGCGGGGTGGTCACCCCGATCCGGGGCGACGCGCCGGCCGACCCGGCGGTGCCCGCCGACGCGGTCACCGCCAGCGCCAGCGGCCTCGACCCGCAGATCAGCCCGGCGTACGCCGAGTTGCAGGTGAACCGGGTCGCCCGGGAGCGCGGCGCGGACCCGGCGGCGGTCCGCAAGCTGGTGCGGGAGCACACCGACGGGCGGGCGCTCGGCTTCATGGGTGAGCCCGGCGTCAACGTGCTGGAACTCAACCTCGCCCTCGACAGGCAGTTCGCCGCGCGCTGAGCACACCGCAGGCGGGGCCGTGTCCACCGGGCACGGCCCGGCCCGCCGATCTGACCAGGGAGAATGTCCCCGTGCCACGCGGAGAACTGCGCATCTATCTCGGAGCCGCCCCCGGCGTCGGCAAGACGTACGCCATGCTGGAGGAGGCCCAGCGGCGGGCCGCGCGCGGCACCGACGTGGTGATCGGCTTCGTGGAGACCCACGGCCGCCAGCACACCGCCGCGATGCTCGGTGAGCTGGAGCAGGTGCCCCGCCGGGCGATGGAGTACCGGGGCGTCGAGTTCACCGAGATGGACCTGGACGCGGTGCTGGCCCGCCGGCCGGAGATCGCGGTGGTGGACGAGCTGGCGCACACCAACGTGCCCGGTTCCCGCCACGACAAGCGCTGGCAGGACGTCCAGGAGCTGCTCGACGCGGGGATCGACGTGCTGTCCACGGTCAACGTGCAGCACCTGGAGTCGGTGAACGACGTCGTCGCGCAGATCACCGGCACCACCCAGCGGGAGACCGTGCCGGACGAGATCGTCCGCGCCGCCGAGCAGGTCGAGCTTGTCGACATGACCCCCGAGGCGCTGCGTCGGCGAATGGCGCACGGCAACATCTACCGGCCCGACAAGATCGACGCCGCGCTGGGCAACTACTTCCGGGTCGGCAACCTCACCGCGCTGCGCGAGCTGGCGCTGCTCTGGCTGGCCGACAAGGTCGACGAGCAGCTCGACCGCTACCGCAGCCAGCAGGGCATCGCGGCCACCTGGGAGGCCCGGGAACGGGTCGTGGTGGCGCTGACCGGCGGCCCGGAGGGCGAGACGTTGATCCGGCGCGCGGCCCGGGTGGCGGCCCGCAGCAAGGGCGCCGACCTGCTCGCCGTGCACGTGGCCCGCAGTGACGGCCTGGCCGGGGCCGACCCGGCCCAGCTGGCCCGGCAGCGGGTGCTGGTGGAGAGCCTGGGCGGCACGTACCACCAGGTGCTCGGCACCGACGTGCCGGCCGCGCTGCTCGACTTCGCCCAGGGGGTGAACGCCACCCAGCTAGTGCTCGGCGCCAGCCGCCGGGGCCGCCTCGCGCAGATCTTCGCCCGGGGTGTCGGGGTGACCACCACCGCGCTCTCCGGATCGATCGACGTGCACCTGGTCACCCACAAGCAGGCCGGCAAGGGCCGTCGGGCGGCTGCGGTGCCGGCCGCGCTGTCCCGACGTCGACGGCTGCTCGGCTTCGCCCTGGCCGTGCTCGGCATGCCACTGCTCACCGTGCTGCTCAAGACACTGCCCGACCTGACCCTGACCAACGACATCCTGCTGTTCCTCGCCGGGGTCGTCGGGGTCGCGCTGGTCGGCGGCGTGTGGCCGGCCCTGGTCGCCGCTCTCGGCGGCTCGCTGCTGCTCAACTGGTTCTTCACCCCGCCGTTCCGCACGTTGACCATCGCGGAGGCGGACAACCTGCTCGCCCTGGCCGTCTTCGTGGGGGTGGCGCTGGCGGTGAGCTGGGTCGTCGACGTGGCCGCCCGGCGTACCCGGGAAGCCGCCCGGGCCGCCGCCGACGCGCAGACCCTCGCCGCCGTCGCCGGTGGCGTGCTGCGCGGCGAGCGCCCGCTGCCCGCCCTGCTGGACCAGCTCCGGGAGACGTTCGGGCTGCGCGCCGTGAGCGTGCTGGAGCTGGCCGAGGAGGCCGGTGGACGCCCGGACCGGGCCCGCGAGGAGCACGCCTGGCACGTCGTGGCCAGCGTCGGTGAGGGCCCGCCCTGCACCCCGGAAGGCGGTGAGACGGCGGTGCCGGTCGACGAGCGGATCACGGTGGTGCTCAGCGGCCGACGGTTGGAGGCCGCCGACCGGCGGATCGTCGAGGCGTTCGCCGCCCAGGCCGCCGTCGCGCTCCGCCAGGAACGGCTCGCCCAGGAGGCCGCCACCGCCCGACCCCTCGCCGAGGCGGACCGGATGCGCACCGCGCTGCTCGCCGCGGTCAGCCACGACCTGCGTACGCCACTGGCGTCGGCTAAGGCAGCGGTGACCAGTCTGCGCAGCCACGACATCGAGTTCGACGAGTCCGACCGCGAGGAGTTGCTGGAGACCGCGGAGGAGTCGCTGGACCGGCTCGCCCGGCTGGTCGGCAACCTGCTCGACATGAGCCGCCTCCAGGCCGGTGTCCTGGGCATCTCGGCGACCGCTATCGGGCTGGAGGACGCCGTACCCCTGGCGCTCGACGAACTTGGCCCGGTGGCCGCGACCGTCGGCACGGACATCCCGGCCGACCTGCCGGCCGCCACCGCCGACCCGGGCCTGCTGGAACGGGTGCTGGTCAACATCGTCGCCAACGCGCTGCGCTACAGCCCGCCGGACCAGCCGCCGACGATCACCGCCAGCGCGCACGCCGGTCAGGTGGAGCTGCGGGTGATCGACCGGGGGCCGGGCATCCCGGAGGACCAGTGGGAGCACATCTTCCTGCCGTTCCAGCGCCTCGGTGACCGGGACAACCAGACCGGTGTCGGTCTCGGTCTTGCCCTGTCCCGGGGGTTGGCCGAGGCGATGGGTGGCAGCATCACCCCGGAGACCACCCCCGGCGGTGGGCTCACCATGGTGCTGCGGCTGCCGGCCGCACCGACCAGCTCGGAGGGGCCGCAGGAATGACGCGCATCCTGGTCGTCGACGACGAACCGCAGATCCTGCGGGCCCTGCGGATCAACCTGCGCGCCCGCCGCTATGACGTGGACGTCGCCGCGACCGGGGCCGCCGCGTTGAAGGCCGCCGCCGGCCACCCACCGGACCTGGTGGTGCTGGATCTGGGCCTGCCCGACATCGACGGGGTGGAGGTGATCCGGGGCCTGCGCGGGTGGACCAGCGTGCCGATCATCGTGCTCTCCGGCCGGGCCGGCAGCGAGGACAAGGTGGCGGCGCTGGACGCTGGTGCTGACGACTACGTCACCAAGCCGTTCGGGGTCGAGGAGTTGCTGGCCCGCATCCGCGCGGTGACCCGCCGCCTCGGCGCGCCCAGCGAGGCGGTGCCGGCGTTGCGGATCGGTCAGCACACCGTCGACCTGGCCGACCACAGCGTGCGCAGGGACGACGGCACCGAGGTCAAGCTGACCCCCATCCAGTGGAGCGTGCTGGAGAAGCTGCTGCGGCACCCCGGCAAGCTGGTCAGCCAACGGCAGCTCCTGCAGGACGTGTGGGGGCCGGAGTACCAGAACGAGACCAACTACCTGCGGCAGTACCTGGCCCAGCTGCGGCGCAAGCTGGAGGACGACCCGGCCCGCCCCCGGCACCTCATCACCGAGCCGGGAATGGGCTACCGCTACCGCCCCTGACCCGTTGACACCCGCCGGCAGAGATTGAAGAATTTCGACAGCAGCGGCAGCGGCGTGCTTCTGTAACCGTCCCCTCCGGTTACCCCCTGGGAGTGCGCCGTGTCAGTGCCCCTGTCCCGCCGTCGACTGCTGACCGCCGGCGGTGCCGGTCTCGTCCTGGCCGGTCTCTCCGACCCGTTCCGGGCCGGTCCCGCCCGAGCCGCCGTCACCACCGCCGACCTGGTCGTCTACGGCGCCACCTCCGGTGGGCTGGCCGCCGCGATCACCATGCGCCGACTCGGCCACACCGCCGTCGTGGTCGAGCCCACCAGCCACGTCGGCGGGTTGAGCACCGCCGGGCTCGGGGCCACCGACACCGGCGTCCAGGCGTCCATCGGCGGGCTGGCCGCCGAGTTCTACCGCCGGGTGTACGTGAAGTACCACGGCGGAACCCTCACACCGACGTCCCCGCTGCGGATGACCTTCGAACCGCGCGTCGCCACCGCCGTCTTCGCGGAGATGCTGGCCGAAGCAGGTGTTCCGGTGGTCGTCGACGCCCGGCTGGCCAGCCTCGGCCGCAGCGGCAACCGGATCACCGAGCTGCGCACCGAGGACGGTTCGGTCTACTCCGGCGGCGTGTTCGTCGACGCCACCTACGAGGGTGACCTGCTGGCCATGGCCGGGGTCGGGTTCACCGTCGGGCGGGAGTCCAACGACACCTACGGCGAGACGATCAACGGGGTGCAGTCCCGTAACACCCACCAGTTCGTCCACCCCGTCGACCCGTACGTGACGGCCGGCTCGCCGGCCAGCGGTCTGCTGCCGGGCATCTCCGCCACCCCACTCGCCCCGCAGGGCAGCGGCGACGACCGGATCCAGGCGTACTGCTTCCGGATGTGCCTCACCCAGGCGGCCAACCGCATTCCGTTCGGCAGGCCGTCCGACTACGACCCGATCCGGTACGAGCTGCTGCTGCGCCACATCCAGGCGGGCTACACCGGCCCGTACTTCACCACCCACTCGATCGGCGGTGGCAAGACCGACTCCAACAACAACGGCGCGGTCTCCACCGACCACATCGGCTTCAACCACGCGTACCCGACGGCGAGTTGGGCCGCCCGGGAGAGCATCATCGCCGAGCACCGCAGCTACCAGCAGGGGATGATGTGGTTCCTGGCCAACGACACACGGCTGCCCGCGTCGGTGCGGGAGTCGACCGCCCGGTGGGGGTTGCCGGTCGACGAGTTCACCGGCACCGGCGGCTGGCCGCCGCTGCTCTACATCCGCGAGGCCCGCCGGATGGTCTCCGCGTACGTGATGACCGAGGCCGACTGCCGGGGCCGGGTACGCGCCACCGACTCGGTCGGGCTGGCCAGCTACACGATGGACTCGCACAACTGTCAGCGCGTGGTGGTCGACGGGAAGGTCCGCAACGAGGGCGACGTGCAGATCGGGGTGCCGGCGCCGTACCCGGTGAGCTACCGGGCGATCGTTCCGCACCAGGCGCAGTGCGCCAACCTGCTGGTGCCGGTCTGCCTCTCGGCGAGCCACATCGCGTACGGGTCGATCCGGATGGAACCGGTGTTCATGATCCTCGGGCAGGCCGCCGCCACGGCCGCGTCGCTGGCGCTCGCCGGGAACGTCGCCGTGCAGGCCGTCTCCGTGCCCACCCTCCAGACGCGGCTGCGGCAGGACGGCGCGGTGCTGGAATGGGGCTCGTCCAGCGAGGTGATCCTGGACAACGCGGCGGCCGGCGGGATCACCCGGGCCGGTACGTGGCTGCGCAGCACCAGCATCGGCGGCTACTACGGCCCCGACTACGAGCACGACGGCAACACCGCCAAGGGCGTCAACCGACTGCGCTTCCGCCCGACGCTGCCCACCTCCGGATCGTGGACGGTGCACCTGCGCTGGACCGCCGACCCGAACCGGGCGAGCAACGTGCCGGTCGACATCGCGTACTCCGGCGGGCTGGCCACCCGGACGGTCGACCAGCGGCAGTCCGGGGGCCAGTGGGTGCCGCTGGGCACCTACCCGTTCACGGCCGGCACCGAGGGGAGCGTGCTGATCCGTACCGAGGACACCGACGGCCACGTCATCGCCGACGCGGTGCGCTTCGTCCGCGCCTGACTGATCGGGCCGGCGGCGGTCGTCGGGCGGGCGGCGGTCGTCGGGTCCAGCGGTGGTGCCACCAGCAACGGGTCGACCTGGATCACGTCGATGCCGAGCGGGCACAGCATGCCGCGCAGCGCCGACTCGCACAGCTCCTCCCACTGCTGGTCCGCGCCCATCGCGGTGACCAGCAGCTCGGGCCGGGTGAAGGCGATGCCCACCCGCTGCCCCTGCGGCGAACGGCCGGTCCGTACCGTCCGCACCATCCGTCCCGGCAGGTCACGCACCGGAACGGCGTAGATTGTCGGGCCCTCGTCCATGGTCGGGTGTGTCCTTTCCACACGTGCCGCCGAGGTGGCGGTCATCGGCTGAATCGTTCGAGGTCGCGGTTGGCCAACTGCGTGGCTCATGCGGCGGACCCCGCCCACTCCGGGGTACGCGCATCCGCCGGCGCGTGCAGGTCGAGCGCGCGCAGGATGTAGTTGGCCTCCGCCACCTCCACCCCGGCACGCAGGCGCAGGTCGGCCACGGCGCGGTGCAGCACCGTGACGCTGTCGGCGGCGAGGCGGATCACGGCGTCGACGTCGGCGGCGATCCACCACGCGTCGACAGCGCACGGTTCGTGCCGCAGGTACTCCACCAGGTGGCTGCCGGGCGCGGACCGGCCGAGCCGCACGCTGACCAGCGCCTCGTGCCGCCGCCGCGGTCCGTCCGCGCTGGGCGCGGGTTCACCGCTGTCGCCGTCGGTGCCGGGAGGCAGGTCTCCGCGTTCCCAGCGTGTCATCCGCCAAGGACTCATGGACCCATCGTCACCACCGAACGACGGCGAAGCGCCCGCCGATACGCCGTTGCGACGGGCCACCGCCATTTCTTGACGTCGCGTTCACGCGGCTGCCCGACGGGCACGCCGACACGACGAGTAGCGTTCTGGACAGACCAAGATCGGCGTACGAGGAGGCGTGGTGGAGACGACGACGGTGGACATCCCGACCGACGACGGGATCGCGGACGCGTCACTGACCCGACCGGACGGCGACGGGCCGTTCCCGGCGGTGTTGCTGTTCATGGACGCCTTCGGGCCGCGCCCCCGCCTGGTGGAGATGGCCGAGCGGATCGCCGAGCGCGGCTACCTGGTGCTGACTCCCCACCTCTTCTACCGGGCCGGCCGGGCACCCCTGTTCGACCTGTCCCGGCTCGGTGAGCCGGATCAGCGGGGCGCCCTGTTCGAGAAGATCATGCCGCTGATCGGCGCGCTGACCCCCGACGTGGTCAGCCGGGACACCGCCGCCTACCTCGACTTCCTGGCCGCCCGGGACGACGTCCGCTCGGGCCCGGTCGCGATCACCGGTTACTGCATGGGCGGCACGAACGCGTTGCGGGCCATCGAGGCGCACCCGGACCGCATCGCGGCGATCGCCAGCTTCCACGGCGGGCGGATCGTCACCGACGCGCCGGACAGCCCGCACCTGGGCGTCGGCTCGATCACCGGCGAGGTGTACTTCGGGCACGCTGATGCCGACCAGTCGATGACACCCGAGCAGATCGCCACGTTGGAGAAGGCGCTCGACGCCGCCGGGGTGCGCTACCGCTCCGAGGTGTACGAGGGCGCCCACCACGGTTACACGATGGCCGACACCCCGATGTACGACGAGAAGGCCACCGAGCGGCACTGGGTCGCCCTCTTCGACCTCCTGCACCGCACCCTGCCCGCCGCCTGAGGTCAGCGGCGCAGCAGCACCGGGCCGGCGTCGATGCGGGTACGGAACAGCGCGTACGGCTTGCGCCGCAGGTCCTGACCGCGCTGGTACTGCGGCTGCCGGTGCAGCTGGTTGGCCGTGACGTAGAGGTGCCCGTCGGTGGCGACCGACATGGTGTCCGGCCAGAGCAGTCGCGGATCGTGGACCAGCGTCTCGTACTCGCCGTCCGGCAGTCGGCGCAGCACCGCGTTGTGCTCGTACGAGGTCAGGTAGAGCCGCCCGGCGTCGTCGCTCTCCAACCCGTCCGAGGCGGTGCCCTTGTCGCCCTCGTCGACAACTGTCGCGGCGGCCGCCTCCTGGGTGACGCCCGGGTCGGCCAGCGCCTCGGTGGAGACGCTGTACCAGCGCCGGGACGTCAACGGGCAGTAGTAGAGCCGGCCGCCGTCGGCGGAGATCGCGATGCCGTCGGAGCCCATCCCCACCGGCTTCGGTGGCCCGTCCGCCGGCCGTTCGAGGAACGGTCGGCCCTCGACCACCGGCCGGAACGACGTCAGCGGCTCCGCCTTGGTGGACGGGTGGTCGTGCAGCCGCCGCCAGGACGCCCCGCTGGCCAGGTCGACCACGATGATCCCGTTCGGCCCGGAGAGTGCCGAGTCGGTGATGTACGCGACGCCGGCCTCGCCGCGGCGCAGGTCGAAGCGGACGTCGTTGAGGTACGTCGTCGGCAGCGCCACGTCCGCCGGGAACGTGATCACCTGGCCGACCGTGTCGGTGTCCAGGTCGACCCGGACCAGCTTCGGGCCGCCCGGTTTGGTGGGCCGGAACATCGGGCTGCCGGTGTCCAGAACCCAGAGCCGGTCGGCCGGATCGACCACGATGCTCTGCACCGACACGAACGCGCCCGCGTCGTCGTCGCCGGACGGGTCGTTCCACGCCTGGTCGGGGTAGGGCACCTCCTGACCGTCGCGCAGTTCGACGACTGTCGCCGGCACCTCGTCGCCCCATTTGGGGAAGTTGACGAAGATCCGACCGGAGTGCGAGACGCTCACTCCGGTCGGCATCGGGCCGGTGAAGGTGTGCACCAGCTCCAACTCGCCCACCGGCTCGTCGCCGACCGGCCCACTCATGACGCCCGCCCCACGGTGCTCATCGCCCGCCCCCTGCCGATCCGCCGGATGTCCGCTCCACTGCTGCTATTCCCGCCCGGACGTCCGGTATGCGTGGCCGGCCGGCGAAGCCGGGAGGGGGCGGCGGGGCCGGGAGGACGGGCCGGGCCGGTCCGGGTCTCGGTCAGGCCACCGGCGCGGCGGCCCTGGCGGCCGGCAGACCGGGGACGGGGACGTCCACAGCGAGCAGCGCTCCGTCCTCCGGGCCGGGGGTGCTCAACCCCACGCGGGCGGTGCCGATGAAGAGCCGACGCAGGTCGGGACCGCCCAGGCAGATTCCGGCCGGCTGTTTCGCCGGCAGCCGGATCTCCTGCTCCAGGGTCCCGTCCGGCCGGTAATGGCGTACCGCCGCGCCGCCCCACAGCGCGATCCAGAGGTGACCGGCGGCATCGACGGTCATGCCGTCCGGGCCGCCGTCGGCGGAGGGCAGCCGAAGAAACGGCTCCCGCCCGCTCAGCTCCCCGGTCGCCGGGTCGACGCTGAACCGGTCGATCTCGCCGCGCGGCGTGTCGGCGAGGTACATGGTGGTGCCGGTGGCGTCGAACGCCGGCCCGTTCGGGATGGTCAGTCCGGTCACCGCCGTCACCGGTGCCGCGCCGGGGGTGAGCCGGAACAGCGTGCCCCCGCCGGGCGTCATCGCGTACGCCATGCTGCCGGCCCAGAAGTGGCCGTGCGGGTCGGCGACCGCGTCGTTCATGCGGGTGGGCTCGGGTGCGTCGGCGACCAGGTCGGCGACCGGCCGGGGGTCGCCGGCGGCGGTGAGCACCGTGACGCCGGTTCCGGCGGCGGCCAGCCAGTCACCGGGCCGGCCGGCCACCGGGGCGACCGCGCCGAGCGGAACGTCGAGACGGCGTACCTCCCGCAGTGGGGCGGGGGCGTCGCTGTCGGTTTCCAGCAGGCGTCCGGCCAGCAGATCGACGAGGACCAGGCGGTGGTCGACCCAGCGCAGCCCTTCGCCCAGCTCCAACCGGTCGGTGCTCCAGACGGTCGGCTCGGTCAGCTCCATCTCGCTCCTCCAAACGATCCGCGGGGCGGCGGCGGGCGCGCCCGTCACCCGGTCAGCGGACCGTACCGCCCGGCTCGTGGTCCGGCAGCGTCAGCTCCGCCCGATGTCCTGAGTGGACGTGGTGGGCCGACGTGGCGGGGACGAGTTTCCGGCATCGGTGGAGCGCGGCCAGGGCGAGTGGCGCGTCCCGGCCCACGATCCCGGCCTCCAACTCGGCGACGGCGTCTGCCGCCCGCGCCGGTTCACCCGCTGAGGCTGCCGCCTCGGCCAGCACCACCACCGCCTCGGCGGCCCACGCCAGGATGCCCTTTCCGCGTACCAGCGACAGTGCGTCGGCCGCGTGGCGGACGGCATCGTCCGGCCGGTCGGCCAGCGTCAGCCGGGCCACCGCGGTGAGTGTCTGCACCAGTGGCCAGATCGCGCCCACCCGACGGGCGTCCGCCACCACCTCCCGCAGCGCCCGCTCGGCGATCTCCACGTCGTCGCAGCTCACGGCCGTGAGCGCCAGCACGGTGGCCAGTTCGGCCCGCGCGTCCAGCAGGGTGACCGGCATCCGCTCGGCGGTGGTGACCAGCCGGGTGAGCCGCTCGGCCAGCCCGTCGAACCTCCCGGCGGCCCGGCTCAGTGACAACTCGGTCGCCTCCACCAGAGCGGTCAGCCGCTCGTACCCGGTCTCGTCGACCAACGCCCGACCGGCAGCCAGCAGGGTCTCGGCCTGCTCCGGATGCCCGGCGTGCAACGCGCCCTGCGCCCAGTTCAGGCAGGCTCGGGCGTGCTCCCTGGGTCGGTCGGCCAACTCGGCGGACGCGCGCAGTTCGGTGATGATCGACCAGGCTGCCGGGTCGCCCAACTCCAGCAGCAGCGACGCTCGGGCGATCCGGGCCGCGAGGTGTGCCGCCGGGTCGCCGCTGGCCGTCGCGGCGCTCTCCGCCTCCGTACACCGGGCCAGGTGGTCGTCGACGTGCCGGCCGACGACGGTGTCCGGGGCCGCCAGCACCGCGAGCGCCGGGGCCTTGCGGCGCGGCGCGCGTAGGTACGGCACGGCCCGCTCGATCTCGGTGTACCCCCGCAGCGCCTCGCCCTGTTGACGCAGCATCCGCCCGAGCACCAGGCCCAGCTCGCCCCGGGCGCCGGGCGGCAGCCGTCGGTCGGCGAGCAGCCGCTCCAGCACCGGGATCGCCTCCGCCTGGCTGAGCCCGTCGATGGCCGACCGACCCAGCTTCGCGGCGAGCCGAACCCGCACCGGTCGGGGAAGCTCGGCGACGTCCATCGTCTGGAGCAGGAAGCTGGCGGCGGTCGCGTCGTCGCCGCGCTCGGTGGCCAGGTCGGCGGCAGCCTCGGCGTTGCGGACGAAGTCGGCCCCGCTGCCGGCCAACCGGTAGTGGTGCGCCAGCTGCGCGACAGGCCTCGGTAACTCCTGTTCCAGCACCCGTGCGACCCGCAGGTGCAGCCACTCCCGATTCGGCCGGGGAACCAGGTCGTACACCACCTGTCGGGCCAGGTCGTGACGGAACCGCAGACCGTCGCCGCCGTCGTGCAGCAGTCCCGCCCGGTGGGCGGCGGTCAACGCCGCGCCGACAGTCACCCGGTCCAGACTGAGTGCCGAGGCGAGAATGCGCTGGTCCGGTGCCATCCCCAGCACGGCGGCGGCCCCGAGCACCTCCCGGGTGCCCTCGTCGAGCGGACGCAACCGCCAGAGCAGCACGTCGCGCAGGACGAACGGGACGCTGTCGTCCGCCAACGGGTCACCGCCGCGCTCGGCGAGCGTACGCAGCACCTCCTCCACCACGAACGGGATGCCCGCGGTCCGGTCGAGCAGAGTGGCGGTCAGCTGCTGCGGAGGGTCGTCGAGCCGCAGGGTCCGGGCGGCCAGTCGGCGTACGTCGTCGGCGTCCAGTGGACCGAGCGACACCCGGGTGACGCTCCACGGTGGGGTCCGGGCCAACGCGTCGTGGATGGGCGTACTGCCTCCGGGTACTGCTGTGCGGACGGTCAGCACCACGGCCAGTCCGTCCACCGGACGGGTGGCCAGGTAGCCGAGGAACTCGCAGGTCGCCGGGTCGGCCCAGTGCAGGTCTTCGAGGAGCAGCGTGGCGGGGCTCAGCGCGGCGAGTACCGCGGCGACGGCCCGGATCAGCCGGTGTCGTTCGGCCGCCGGATCGGTCAGCGGGGGCGGTGCGGCCGGTAGCACGTCGGCCAGTTCGGGGAGCAGCGGCGCGAGGGCGCCGGCGACCGGGCTCATCGCACCGAGTCGGTCGGCGCTGCCGCGGATCGCGTCCAGGAGTACGCCGAGCGGGAAGGGTTCCGGTACGTCGTCGCACTCGCCGACCACGTGGTGCCCGGGAAGTCCGGTGAGCAGTTCGGCGACCAGCCTGCTCTTGCCGATCCCGGGTTCACCTTCCAGCAGGATCAGGCACGGTGGGGCGTCGACGAGCCGGCGCAGCTGGGCCAGTTCGGCCGCTCGGCCGACGAACTCGACGGGTCCACGCAGACGTTCGGGGCGGACGGGAGTTGGGCCCCCGCCGCCCCGCGTCTTGTCGTCGTCGCCGTCGATCACCGTGCGCCGAGCAGATCAAACCCGCGGACGCCGCCGATGATCCGGCGGACCGGCGGTGACCTGGGTCACACGCCGATCCGCCGGGTGGGGGGAGCGGTCAGGACTGGATGGTGACGGGCACGGTCTTCAGCGAGCCGTCACCGTTGCGGAACTCCACCACGCCGACGTAGCGCAGCCCCGGGACGAGGCCGGACCAGCGCGCTGTCAGGTTCGCCGTCGCACCCGGTTGCACGGAACGCTGCTTCGGGTCGACGGTGAACCGGCCGGTGGACGTGCCGGGCGCCCCCGGCAGGTAAGTGGTGATGGTGTACGCGTTGGCGTCGTCCTTGATGTTCTCGGTGAACTCCTGCTCGACCACCACGATGTAGTCACCGGCACCGTCCGGCAGGCTGACCTTGGCGCCGATCCGGGTGCTGACCGTCGCGGTGACGAACTTCCCGGACGTGTCGTAGACGTTGAGGCTGAACTCGGTGCACTCCATCACGCCCTCCTCGTCCTCCCAGTCGATGTGGGAGCAGGTGGGTCGCGCCGACGTCACGTGGATCTCCGGGCTGCGGGTGCCGGCCGGTACGTGCAGGGTGGTCCTGCTGATCGACGCGGGCAGCGGCACCGGCAGGTTGTTCGACGTGCTCCAGTCCCAGCTCGGTCCGTCACCCTTCAGGGTCACCGCGGTGCTGGTGCCTGAGGTCAGGCCGGAGACCTGGGTGATCAGCTGACCCTTGTAGCCGACCTCGGCGGGGATCCGGACGCTACCGAAGGTGCCCGTGCCGGTGATGGAGTCGGGGGCCACCAGTCCGGCGTTGTGCACGACCAGCGGGCTGCGTACCTCGTGCTTGAACTGGTCGCGCCAGGTCAGCGAGCCGTCGGCCCAGGTGTCGAACGCGCCGCCGGTGTTGGTGACCTCGACCGTGAAGCGGGCACTGTGGCCGGGACGGATCTGCATCTTCGCCGGCGTGACCTTGACCTTGTAGCCCGGCGGGGCCTGCACCGACGAGGTGTAGGTGCTGGTCTTGTCGCTGACGTTGGTGACCGTGCGGGTCACGCTCTGCTTGCCCACCATCCGACCCAGCGAGATCGACGGGTAGTTGAGCTGCGCCGTGTCGATCGCGCCGATCGTGTCGCAGCCGTCCAGGTCGCCGAGCCCGTAGTCGCTGCCCCGGTCGGCGGACACCCCACAGAGGTACTTGATCCAGTCCTGCTGGTTGGAGTCGTAGACCAGGCCCGGGTCGAAGGCGCTGCCCGGCTCCACCTGGCCGGCACCGTAGTTCAGCGGGGTCGCGTCGTACGTGCCGATCTTGATCGGGTTGCCCTTGTCGGTCTTGTCGACGGCGCTGGTCATCAGCGCCGAGCGGACCGCGGCCGGCGACCATCCGGGGTGCTTGGCCAGCAGCAGCGCGGCGATACCGGCGATGTGCGGTGCCGCCATCGAGGTGCCCGACTCCAGGGCGAAGTCGTTACCGCCGATGGACGGGGAGAACGCCGCGACGATGTCCTGACCGGGCGCGCTGATGTCCGGCTTGAGGAGTTCGCCGGCGTTCAGGTTCGACGGGCCCGCCGAGGAGAACGCCGCGACGGCGGGGGCCTCGACGGTCTCCAGGCTGCTCGGCGAGATGGTGGCCGTGGCGTTGCCCTTGGCGACGTACGCGGTGACGGTGGCCAGATCGACCTCGTTGATGTGCACTGTCGGCACCGTCTGCACGTCGGCGTTGAGGGAGTTCAGTTCCTCGTTGTAGAGCACCATGCCGACCCCGCCGGCCCGGGCCACCTCGATGCTCTTGTCGGTACGGGGGATCTCCCCGCGTACGCAGAGCACGATCGCGCCCTTCACCTTGGCCGGGTCCAACGTGTCGTCGGCGCAGAGGCCGGCACCGTACGCGCCGTCGGGGTCGAGCGCGCTGTCCTTCGCGAAGACCAGCCGGGCCGGACCGACACCGGTCTCGCCCATGCCCACGCCGGCGATGGTCGTGCCGTTGCCGAGGGTGAGCTTGCGGGTGTTCTGCCGGTCGGTGGTGCTCGCGGCCACAGTGGTCAGCCAGGGCGTCGAGTTGTCGACGGTGTTGGCGAATGGTCCGGAGTTGCCTGCGGCGGCGGCGACGAACACCCCGGCGGCGGCGGCGTTGAAGAACGTCGCGTCGACGGCGCCGAACTGCTCGGTGTCGTCACCGATCGAGTAGTTGATCACGTCGACACCGTCGGCGACCGCGTCGTCGATGGCGTGCACGATGTCGATGTCGGTTCCGGTCGCGCCACCAGCGCCGTTGTCGTACAGCGCCTTGTAGATCGCGAGCCGGGCAGCCGGCGCCATACCCGAGATCATCCCGAGGTCCTGGGTGCCCGACGTCGCCCGTACGCCGTGGATGCCGGCCGCGGTGCTGGCGGTGTGGGTGCCGTGACCGTTGCGGTCACGGGGCGAGGAGTAGTCGTCCGGGAACCCGTCGGCGATGCCGCTGTCGTTGTACCAGCGGGCACCGATCACCTTGTTGTTGCAGGTGACCGGCGCCTCGATGCCGACGTCGCAGGTGCCCTTCCACTTGGCGTCGATGATCGCCTGGTCGGGGCGAGGGCTGGGCAGCGGCGCGAAACTCGCGCTCTCCGGCCAGTAACCGCTGTCGATGACCCCGATGATGACGCCCTCGCCCGCGCGGGAGTCCCCGCCGAACTCCTTCTTCCACACCCCGCCCTTGCCGGTCAGGCCGAGGTAGTCAGGGGTGTGCGAGGTTGCCGCGTGCACCTTCCGGCTCTCGTACACCGCCCGCACCCCGCGCGTGGCGCGCAGCCGGGCGGCCTGCGGCCCGGTCAGGTCGGCGGCGAAGCCGTTGAAAGCGGTCTCCATGGTGACGCGGGTGCGCTCGGCCGGCACGCCGACGCGGTCCAGCACGGACGTGCGCTGCTGGCGCAGGTGATCGCGGTACGCCGTGGCGCTGCCCGATGTGCGGTTCAGCTTCGCGCCGTCGGTGGGCTTGGTCGCCGCGATACCCGGAACACCACCGGTGTACGTGGCCAGCGGCTCCTCGTCGAGCTGGACGAGGTAACGGGCGGTCGGTCCGCTGCTCGTCGGTGCGGCGGCGGCGCTGCCGGGCAGACTGGTCAGGCCGGCTGCGGTCAGCGCCACGGCAGCCAGCATGCTGACCCCGCGCCTGGCCCGTCCGGTCCGATGTGCGTTCGTTTGTGGCACGTCGTTTGCCTCCACGTTCGGTGCCGGCCGCCACGACTGATGACGGTGGCCGAAACCTAGGAGCGGTGACGATCATCGAGAAGCACCCGTAACCTGGCCGTAACGTCGGAAACAAGCTCGTAACACAACGGGTACTTTGCGCGTCATTTGGGAGCTGATTCGGGGTGTGGATGCGTCGGTTGTCAGTGCCGTCGATCGAGGCGGCCTTCGTCGTCTTCGATGCCCGCCGCTCGGTACGCCGACGTGCCAGCACTGGTCCGCGCCTGGCGCTCGGCGGCATCCCGACGGCAGGCAGGGTCATGCGGCGGCGCCTGGCGCTCGGCGGCATCCTGACGGCAGGCAGGTATTGAAGCCGCTGCGCTACTGGGTCGCGATCGGCCTACGTCCGCCGGTGGTAGTGGTTGCGGCGCGGGAGCTGGTCCGGGTCGAGCCAGGCCGGCGGAATGAACTCGGGCCGTCCGTCGTCGCCGAGGTGGACCGTCCACTGGCTGTGGTGGAGGTGTCGGTGGTGGTGGCCGCAGAGTAGGACGGCGTTGGTGAGGCTGGTCGGGCCGCCGTTGGCCCAGTGGTGGATGTGGTGGGCGGCGCACCAGCGGGGTGGTCGGTCGCAGCCGGGGAAGGCGCATCCGCCGTCGCGTAGCACCAGCGCCCGCCGCAGTGGGCCGGTGACGAGGCGGCGTTGTCGGCCGACGTCGAGGACCTGGCTGGTGCTGCCGAGGACGGCGGGCAGGATGGTGGCGTCGCAGGCGAGGCGGCGCACGGTGTCGGGGGTGAGCCGCAGGCCGATGTCGAGCGCGCCGGAGCCCAGCTGCCGGGTCAACGCGTCGTAGGTGGTGGTGACGACGATCTGGGCGGGGTCGCCGCCGTGCTCGGGTAGGTCGCCGGTGCGCAGGGCGAGTCGGCAGACGTCGGCGAGCGCGTCGTGGCGGCGTTGCCCGGGGGATCGCCCGTCGTCGGGGCCGGTGGGTGCGCTGAGTGGGTCGATGGCGGCGCGTAGCAGGGCGGCGGTTTCGGCGTCGAGGGTGCCGGTGAGTCGCAGTCGCCCTCCGGTCTGTTCGGAGATGGTGAGGTGTCGGTCGCGGGTGGCGTGGGCGTCCTCGGCGGCGAGGGCCGCGGCTGTGGCGGCGTCGGCGAGGTCGGGGGCGACGTGGTCGAGGATCCGGGTGCCCATGCGACGTAGCAGGGTGGGGTCGAACTGCCCGGCCCATTCCACGAGCACGCCGACGGCTTTGTCGGCCACCTCGACGCCCGCCGACGTCGTCACCGTGGCGGCCGTGTCGGCGATGACGCGGGCCTGGTCCAGGGTGACGGCGCCGTGGGCCAGCGCTTGCCGGATGCCAGGGTTGCCGGTGTCCAGGGTGCTGGTGAGGTCGACCAGGCGGCGGGCGGCGGGAACGGTCATCCGCAGGCGTTCGCGCAACCACACGGCGGTGCTGGACGCGCCGTGTGTGCGGGCGGTGCCGCGGCCGTCGATCTCGCGGACCAGGGTCAGGGTGACGGCGGCGAGGCGTTGCTGAAGGCGGTGCGCGGCGTCGAGCGCGGCGACCAGGTCGTGCTCCGGCAGGGACCAGACGGCGGCGTCGACGCAGGCGGCGACCGCGTCGTCCGCCTGCGCCAACTCCTCAACCATGGGCCAGAGACTAGAACAGGTGTACGACTAAATTCAGTCGCCATGATCGATGCGGAGTGGCAGCGGTCGAGGCGGCTGGGCCGAGGCGTCAGACGCGTCGGATGGCTCCCGGCCCGGTGTTGATGTCGATGTCGCCGCTCTCCACGTCGTGGCCGGCTGCGCAGCGGAGCACTGCGCGTACCGGCTCTCCGCAGTTGCGGTGGGTGGAGGTGACGGACGGGCCGGCCTCGTCGGCGGCCCAGGTGTCGCCCCAGTTGCGCAGTGCGGTGATCACGGGCAGGAGTTCGCGGCCCTTGCGGGTGAGTTGGTACTCGTGGCGGGTGCGCTGCCCCGGCTCCCGGTAGGGGATCCGTTCGAGCAGGTTGGCGGCGACCATCTCCTTGAGGCGGGCGGCCATGGCGGGCTCGCCGACGCCCACCCGGCGGACGAAGTCGTCGAAGCGGCGCGTGCCGAGCAGCGCCTCGCGCATGATCAGGACGGTCGACCTGCTGCCCACGATGTCCATCGCCCGGGCCACCGAGCAGTTCGCAGTCGACCAGGAGTCGCGATCGTCTCGTAGGTCTTCCATGTGGTCCAGCCTACCTGACTTGCGTCAGGGCTAGCCAGGTGCTTCACTGGGACGCTGCTGACTTATGCGTACGCAAGTCAGACCGACGAGCATCGAGGATGCCAGTGACCACCAACACCACGGCCCCGGCCGCAGCCGCGCCGGCCATCGCGCGGCCGTCGCTCCGCGGCTCTCGCCCGATGACCCTGATCGCCACGTGTCTGGGCGCGATGATCACGTTCCTGCAGATCACCGCGACGGTTTCCGCCCTGACGACCATCCAGCGTGACCTTCGGATCGATCCCACCACCGTGATCTGGATCCCCAGCGCCTACACCCTGGTCGTGGCGAGCATGGTGCTGTCCGCCGCCACGCTGGGCAGTCGCTACGGACGGCGGCGCATGTTCGGCGCCGGCGTCATCGCCATGATCGTTGGCGGTGCCGTGGTAGCCGGTGCACCCACTGCGGCCTGGGTGATCGTCGGGCAGTTGGTCGCCGGCCTCGGAGGGGCCCTGATCCTGCCCAACAGCCTCGCGATCCTCGGCGCGACCTTCACCGACCCGCATCAGCGCACCGAGGTCATCACCGCGTGGTCCGCGGCCTCCGGCATCGGGCTCGCGGTCGGCCCGCTCATCGCCGGTGCGCTGCTACAGCACTACCAGTGGCACAGCGTCTACCTGTCGACGATCGTGCTGGGCGTGGTCACCCTCGTCGTCGCCGCCGTCGGAGTGGCCGAGTCCCGGCCGAGTGCGGCCCGACTCGACGTACCCGGGCTGCTGCTCGGCACCGTCGCCATCGCCGCCGCCGTCTACGCGATGATCCAGGGTGGCAAGGACGGCTACACCAGCCCGGTGCTGGTGGTCGCCTGGGTGGTGGCGGCCGCGGCGCTCGTCGGGTTCGTGTTGGTCGAGCTGCGCGCCGGCGTGCCGATGCTCGACGTACGGCTGTTCCGGAACAGGTCGTTCAGCGCCGTCATGGTCGTCGCCGCGGTGTCGTTGTTCGGCTTCACCGGCGTGGCCATCCTGCTGGTCCTGTTCCACGAGCGCGCGCAGACGCTCAGCCCGCTGGACACCGGTTGGCGGATGCTGGCGCTGTTCGGTGTCTACGTGGTTGCGGCCTTCGGCGCCGGGCGGCTGATCCGTCGTACCGGATTCAAGGCGCCCCTCACCGCCGGTCTCGTCCTCGGTGCTTTGGCCAGCTTCGGGCTGGCCGCCCAGGGCCCGACCACCCCGTTCGGCCAGCGTTGGCCACTGCTCGCGCTGTTCGGCGCAGCCAGTGCAATGGTGGTGGCCCCGGCCACGGCGGCGGCGTTGGCCAGCGTCGCGCCCGCCCAGGCGGGCATGGCCTCCGGCGCGGTCAACGCCGCCCGCCAGGTGGGCTCGGTGATCGGCTCGTCCCTACTGGGAACGCTGCTCACCACCACGATGCTGGCCGACCTCCCGGACCGGCTCGCCGCCCACCAGGTGGGGGAGCCGACCCGTACGGCCGTGCAGGCGGCGGTGGTCACCGGTGCCACCGGCGACCAGTCACTGCCCGACCCGGTCCGGTCGGCGCTGGCCGAGGCGCTGACCTCTGGCGTCCAGGCGGGTCTGCGGATCAACGGCATCGTCTTCCTGGTGACCGCAGTGCTCGCGCTCACCGTGATCCGTAACCGGCCCCACGAACACTAGAACCGGGCAGGCGGCGACTGCGTCCAGAGCGACCGCTGTCGCCGGTGGCGGGCGGCGCCGCGAGGGCGTGGTGTGCCGACTCCGCCATCCGGAGGCGCGGCTGGGTCGCGGACGGCCTCCGGCCCGTCTCTACCCGCTGGAGTGAGCGCGGCTTGACGAGACATTGTTTGTGAGTGCACACTTACAAACATGCGATCGACCGCCGAGGCCCGCCGGGTCACCGTCCTGAACGCCGCCGTGTCGGCGTTCGCGCGCACCGGCTTCCACGCCACGCCGGTCACCGCCGTGGCCGCCGCCGCGGGCATCTCCGAGGCGTACGTCTTCCGGCTCTTCTCCGGCAAGCTCGGGTTGTTCGTGGCGGCTGCCGATGCGTGCTTCGAACGGATCGCCACGGCGATCGAGGCGGGGGCGGAGCGCGCCGCGGGTGGCGGCCCGGAGGAGGTGCTCGACGCGATGGGCGGTGCCTACGCCGAGCTGATCGCCGACCGGGATCTGCTGCTCTTCCAGGTCCAGGCGCAGGCCGTCACGGACATTCCCGAGATCGCCGAGGCGGTCCGCGCCGGCTACCGCCGGGTCGCGACCTTCGTGCAGGACCGGGCCGGTGCCAGCGACGCGCAGGTGCAGCAGTTCTTCGCGTACGGGCAGCTCTGCCACCTGATCGTGACCGCAGGGCTGGAGCAGGTGCCTGAGCCGTGGGCTCGCGCTCTGACCGCCGGTATCCGGCACCCCTGATCCGCCTCTCGACCCGGGCCGCGCGCTGGCGGCCCACTTTTCGACCTTCAGAACTGTGTGAGTGCACACTTACAAACAAGAGGAGAAGGCGATGACCACCGACACGACGATCACCGAAGTGGTGCTGCCCGGTGTGGTCGAGCCCGACGGGCTCCAGCTGCACCGACGCGCCATGCCCGTACCTGGACGCGGGCAGGCCCTCGTCCAGGTCGAGGCCACCGGCATCTCGTTCGCCGAGCAGCAGATGCGCCGGGCCCTCTACCCCGGCCAGCCGAAGTTCCCGTTCGTGCCCGGTTACGACCTCGTCGGCACGGTCCGGGCCGTCGGCCCCGGCGGTGACGACTCGCTGATCGGCACCCGGGTGGCGGCGGTCACCAAGACCGGTGCCTGGGCCACCCACGCGCTCGTCGACGTCGACGTCCTGACCCCCGTAGCGGTGGGCCTCGATCCCGCCGAGGCCGAGACCGTGGTGGTCAACGGGGTGACCGCCTGGCAGATGCTGCGCGGCGCAGACCTGCGGGCCGGGCAGACCATCCTCGTGCACGGCGCGAACGGTGGCGTCGGAACCGTGCTCGTCCAACTCGGCCGCCACCTCGGCCTGCGGGTCATCGGCACCGCCGCCGCACGGCACCACGCCGGCCTGCGCGACCTCGGCGTCGAACCGCTCGACTACCGCGATCCGGACCTGGCCGCACGGGTCCGTGAGCTGTCGCCGGGCGGCGTCGACGCGGTCTTCGACCCGGTCGCCGGACCCGGTGTCCGCACGTCGTACGGCCTGCTCGCTCCCGGCGGCAAGCTGGTCGTCTACGGCAACGCCGCCGCGGTGGGCACCGGGCAGTCGGTGCTGTGGGTCTTCGTGAAGCTGCTGGCCCGCCTCTTCACCTGGAACGCGTTGCCGAACGGCCATCGGGTCGGCTTCTACAACTTCTGGGCCGGCAGCCTCACTCGGCGCGCCACGTTCCGGCGTCGTCTGCGCGGCGACCTCGGCCACGTGCTCGACCTGCTACGGCAGGGAGTGATCGTGCCGCAGGTCGCCGCCCGTTACCCGCTCGGCGAGGTCGCCACCGCCCTGGCCTTCGCCGAGACCCGCAGTCGGGCAGGCAAGGTGGTGCTCGAACCCTGAGGGCGGACGTGCCAGTGGGATTTTGCACTCGCAGTGCACTTGTCTCCCCTCGTGGTCGTGTCTAGCGTCACCTCATGGCCGACTCATGGACCTTCGCGGTGATGCGTGACGACCTCGGGCAGACGACGCTCGTCGACGGTGCCGCGCCGGTCGCGGCCGACGGCGAAGCCGTGTTGCGGGTGGATCGCGTCGGAGTCACCGCCAACAACGTGACCTACGCGGTGCTCGGCGACGCGATGCGCTACTGGGAGTTCTTCCCGCCGGCGTCCCGTGGGCTCGCGCCCCAGTGGGGTCTGCCGCCGCTCTGGGGCTTCGCCGAGGTGGTCGCCTCGGCGGTCGCCGGCGTCGAGGTGGGGCAGCGGGTCTACGGATACCTGCCGCCCGCCGGCCATCTGCTGGTACGTCCCGACCGCGTGGACGCCTCCGGCTTCCGCGACGCGAGCCCGCACCGGGCCGAGTTGCCGTCGCCGTACAACGCGTACCGGTCGACGAGCGGTGACCCGGCGTACCAGCCCGACCAGGAGGACCTGCTGATCCTGTTCCGGCCGCTGTTCTTCACCTCGTTCATGCTGGCCGACCAGGTCGTCGACAACGACTTCTACGGCGCCGAGTCGCTGCTCGTGTCGTCGGCGTCGAGCAAGACCGCGTACGCCGCCGCGTTCGAGCTGCGCGGTCGCGGGCCGCGCCTGGTCGGGCTCACGTCGCCCGGCAACCTGGCCTTCACCCGATCGCTGGGCTGCTACGACGAGGTCGTCCCGTACGACGACATCGAGGGTGTCGACGCCGTTCCGACCGTCTACCTCGACCTGTCCGGCGCGCCCTCGACCCGCGCCACCCTGCGCCGGCACCTCGGCGACCGGCTCGTCCGGGACATCGCGGTGGGGCTCACCAACCAGACACCCAACGCCGACGCCGCCGAGGAGGTGTTCTTCGCGCCGGTCCAGATGCGTAAGCGCAGCCAGGACTGGGGCCGCGACGGTCTGGACAGACGGTTCACCGAGGCCTGGCAACGTTTCACCGCTGTCGTGGGCGGGTGGCTCGACGTCCAGGTGGGGGTGGGCCCGGAGGCCCTCCGCGAGGCGTGGCTCGACGTGCTCGCGGGCCGTACGCCGCCGCGGGTGGGCCGCGTCGTCCAGCTCTGAGCGGTCTCAGGAAACGCTGTCGTCGGAGAGGTGGCGACGCAGCGTGGCCAGCGATCGGGTGATCAGTCGGGAGACGTGCATCTGCGAGACACCGACCTGGTCGGCGATCTGGGCCTGGGTCAGGTTGCCGTGGAAGCGCAGGCTCAGGATCTCGCGTTCCCGCTCCGGCAGCGTGGCGAGGGCCGGGCCGAGGGCGACCCGGATCTCGACGAGGTCGAACTCGTGGTCGTCGCCGCCGAGGGTGTCCGAGAGTTCCCGGTCGCCGTCCACCCCGATCGGGGTGGACAGTGACGTGGCCCGGTAGGCGCGGGCGCCCTCCAACCCCTCCAGCACGGTCTCCTCGGATAGGTCGAGGTAGGACGCGATGTCGGCCACCGTCGGCGAGCGGCCCAGGGTCTGGGTCAGGGTGCTGTTCGCCGCGCTGATCGACAGACGTAGCTCCTGGAGGCGGCGGGGAACGCGCACCGCCCAGGTGCGGTCCCGGAAGTACCGCTTGATCTCGCCGATGATCGTGGGGATGGCGTACCCGGTGAAGTCGATGCCCCGGCTGGGGTCGAAGTTGTCGACGGCCTTGATGAGCCCGACCGACGCGGTCTGGGTCAGGTCCTCGTCGGCGGCGCCTCGCCCGGCGTAGCGGCGGGCCAGGTGCCGGGCGAGCGGCAACCATGCCTCGATGACGTGGTCCCGCAGGGCTGGGCGGCGAGGGTCGTCGGCCGGGGTCGCCGCCATGGTGGCCAACAGGTCGTCCGGGCTCTGGTCACCGCCTCGCTGACGGAGGAGGGTGCTGGTCGCTGTGCCGGCGATGCTGGACATGTGATGGTCCTTCCCGCAGATGCCCGTCGATCGGGACGACCGGAAGAGATCTCCGAACCGGCTGCCGCCGGTGCGCACGTGCGGGCGAGGGTGCGCTGTCGCAAGGCCACGAGCACGGGCCTCACCACCGCGTCATGTCGTTCACTTGATGACGTGCACGCTACCCGAAAGATTGAGCTATTACTAGCCGAAAGTATGAGGTGGCTCGGCTGGCTGTCGCTCGAAGCGCTGCTCACGGCCCTGGGTGGCCCTCGGCCCGCCGACGACCCGACAATTCTGTAATCCGACCGGACGCTGCCAGTCTCCGATCCTGAGGGCGGCCGACGCGCCGCGCGGACGAGCAAACGAGGAGTGACGCACATGTCGCCAGCCGGTCGAGCACTACCCGATGCCGGGTTGGTCGTCGCGGCCCGACAGGGCGACCAGCGCGCCCTCGATGACGTCGTCGCGGCCTCGCTACCGCTGGTCTACAACATCGTCGGGCGTGCGCTGCGCGGTCACGCCGACGTCGACGACGTGGTCCAGGAGACGTTGGTACGGGTCATCAGGCACCTGCCCGCGCTCAACGACCCGGCGGCGTACCGATCGTGGCTGGTGGCGATCGCCATCCGCCAGGTGCGCGACTGGGAACAGCGCCGACGCGTCGCGCTCAACCGCGACGCCGGGCTGGACGCGATCCACAACGTGCCCGACCCCGCCTCCGACTTCGCTGGCATGACCATCCTCCGGCTCGGCCTCACCGACCAGCGGCGGGAGGTCGCCGAGGCGACCCGTTGGCTGGACCCGGACGACCAGGAGTTGCTGTCGCTGTGGTGGCTGGAGGAGACCGGCGAGATCGCCCGGAACGAGGTCGCCGACGCGCTCGGACTGTCACCGGGGCACGTCGCGGTGCGCGTCCACCGGATGAAGGAGCAGATCCAGAGCGCCCGTGGCGTCGTACGCGCGCTGCGTGCCCGACCGGGCTGCCCGGACCTGCGGGCCGTGACCGCCGAGTGGGACGGCACGCCCAGCCCGCTCTGGCGCAAACGACTGGCCCGGCACGTCCGCGACTGCGCGGTGTGCGGTCAACTCGGCGCCACGCTGCTGCCGATCGACCGGCTGCTCGCCGGCCTGCCGATGTTGCCGCTGCCGGCGGGCCTCAGCGCCCACGTGCCGGGCGCGGCCGCGCCGACCGCCGCCGCGCAGGTCGTCGGGCCTCCGGGCTCGACGGCCGCACCCGGTGCCGGGCCGACCGCGCCCTCCGACGCGGGCGGCGGTCCCAGCGTCGTCGACCTCGCGATGAACCGCCCCCGTGGTCTCATCCCATCGCTGACCGCAGGTGTGGCCGCGGCCGTCCTGGCCATCACCACGGCGGTTGTGATCCTGCCGGACGATCCGTCCGCACCGTCCTGGGCCGCTCCGCCGTCCGCGGCGCCGACCGTCGCCGCCCCGCCGAGCGTCGCCCCGTCGCCGAGCGCACGGCCCTCGTCGAAGGCCCCGGTCGCCCCGGCGGTCAGCTCCGCCCGCAAGGGCGTCGGAGTGTGGAACTTCGCCGGGGCCAGCCAGGCGCTCGCGGCCTCGAAGGCCGGCTGGTACTACACCTGGGGCACCCAGCACCCGGGGATCAGCACCCCGAGGGGTGTCACGTTCGTGCCCATGATCCGCAGTGCGGAGAACGTCACGGCCCCGGAACTGGCCAAGGCGAAGGCGGCGGGGCCGGATCTGCTCACCTTCAACGAGCCGGACATGCCCGAGCAGGCGAACATGACCGTCGAGCAGGCGCTCGACCTGTGGCCACAGTTGATGGCGACGGGCAGCAGACTGGGCAGCCCGGCGGTCGCCGTCGGCGCGCCCGACCCGCAGGGTTGGCTCGACCGGTTCATGACCGGCGCCCAGGCCCGAGGCCACCGGGTGGACTTCATCACCGTGCACTGGTTCGGTGCCGACTTCGCGACCGCCGCCGCGGTCGACCAACTGCGGCAGTACCTCCAGGCTGTCCACCAGCGGTACCGCAAACCGATCTGGTTGACGGAGTTCGCCCTGATCCGCTTCGACGGCGGCGGTGCGCAGTTCCCCAGCCAGGAACAGCAGGCGGCCTTCCTCACGGCGGCCACCGCCATGCTCGGTCAGCTCTCCTACGTCCAGCGCTACGCGTGGTTCGGCCTGCCGGCGACGGACAAGGACCGGTCCGGGTTGTTCAGCAGCGGAACCCGGACGACAGCGGTCGGCCGCGCCTTCCAGGCCGCCCGTTGAGCGGGCCCGCGCCGGTGGAGCCGCCGGTCACCGTCGGACGCTCCGGGGTCGACGGCCGTGTCCGGCGGATCGTCGGCGTCGTCGCGACCCTGGTCGCGACGACGCTGGCCGTCGGTCTCAGCCAGGGTTGGGGCCGTGCCGACCGGGCGGCGGACCGGTCGGCCGCCGTTCCGTCGACGGCGGCCGCCCCGCCCGCTGCCGTGCCGACCGTGCCCGTGGTGCTCAACGGCACCGACGACGCCTTCATCCAACTGCTGATCCCGATGAACGAGGGCGCGCTCGCGCTGATCGACCACCTCGACACCCGGCCGACGGGGGCCGACCCGTCACTGCGGGGCCTCCTCGGCGACCTCCGGCAGGCGCACCGGGCCGAGTTGCGGGACCTGCGCGCAATCCTCGCCGCAGGCAACGTTCCGGAGCTGAACATCCACGAGGGGCATCAGATGCCCGGCATGGTCACCGCTGCCAGTCTGGACGAGTTGCGGGCCACGCCCGACGCCGAGGTGCCGTCCCGGGCGGCTGCCCTGTTGCGGGCGCACCTCGCGCAGACGGTCGTGTTGTGCCGGGGCGAGCAGACCGCCGGAGGTAGCCCGGAGTTGAAGGCGCTCGCCGGCCGGATGCAGCAGGCACGGGCCGCCGAGCTGAGCGCTCTGGACGGCCGGCCCGGCGCTCCGCGGGTCGACTGAGTGTCCGAGCTGCGCACCGCCGTCCGTACCCCGACCCGGGTGTCACCGGCGGCCCACCGTGCCGAGGCGTCGCCGACCGTGCGGTGGCGCGGCGGTCACCGTCGCGCCGCCGGGCGGACCGCGATCGTCGCCTCGATCCTGGCGATGAGCGCCGGGTGGTTGTTCGCGATCCTGGTCGCGCCACACGTCACCCTCTCCCCGGGTGGGCGGATGGTCGCCCTCTTCTGCCACCTGACCTGCCTCGTGGTGGGCTTCGGCGCGGTGCTGACGGTGGACTGGATCAGCCTCCGCTGGCTGTTCCGCCGGGAGTCGCTCGGGAACGTGCTGACCGCCGCACGCGGCGTGCACCTGCTCATCTGGCTGGGCCTGGTGGGTCTCCTGGTCAGCGGCGCGGCCCTGGGCCCGGACACGTCGTCCGGGCTGGTCTGGGTCAAGCTGTTCGCGGTGCTGGCGGTGGGTGTCAACGGGTTGTTCCTCGGCCGTGTCCGGGACCGACTCACCGCCGTGGACGGCCCGCCGCCCTGGTCGGCTCTGCTGGCCGGCGTCGGCGCGGCCACCGTCTCCCAGGTGGGCTGGTGGACCGCGACCCTGATCGGCTTCTGGAGCGCCAACAGCTGACGCCCGCCGTCCAGGCGCTCAGGCCGGGGTGGGGTGGTTCGCCTCGAACCGGTCGCGCGTCAGGAACGCGAGCTGGGCCCGCTTGTCGGGCATGTCGATCTCCGAGTCGAAGGTGAACCCCTCGATCTCCAGCCGGCGTAGCGCGAGGTGGTTGCGGACGTCCGGCTCGACCACGATCCGCCGGGCGGACGGGTCGCGGAACAGGAAGCGGGCGAGGGCCGGGCCGACGACGTTGGTGAGGCCGCGGGCCAGGCGCCGGTCCGGGCTGAGCAGCAGGTGCATGCCCACGTCGCCGGGCTGGACGCGGTAGCGCTCGCCGACCGGATCCGCCTCGGGCTGGTAGGTCTGGAAGAGGCCGACCGGTTCCGCGTCGACCATGATCAGGTACGCGTGGTGCGTCGGCAGGCTGTCCACGAAGGCGTAGATCTCGCGCACCTCGTCCACCGTGTGTGACCCCATGCCCCAGAAGGAGTTGCGGGGAAGGGTCACCCAGCCGTGCAGGAGTGCGGCGTGGCGGTCGGGGTCCACGGTCACCAATGACAGCTCGCCCAGACCGGCGATCTTCTCCAGGTACGTCATCGGGCGCTGTCCTCTGTTCCTTCCACTGCCTAACTTAGGTTAACCTCCCCTAACCAAGGATGACCTTACCTGGAGGGGTGCGTGAAACGGAACTGGGAGGCCCTGGTCCTCAAGGCCATGGGCGGCCGGGACTTTCGGTTGACCGTGCTGGGCACCGAGTCGATCGACGGTCACTACCAGCGGCTGCTGCTCGACGGCGGCGGCCTGCTGGAGGCGTGCGGGGTGCACCCGACGATGTGGATCCGGCTGTGGTTCGACAACGACGGCCGGGCGCACCAGCGGGCGTACACACTCGTCGACCCCGACCCGGTCACCGGCCGATTCACAGTCGAATTCGCCATCCACGACGGCTGCGCCGCCCGCTGGGCCACCACCGCCCAGATCGGCGACACCATCGCCGCGACGGTCCAGGGCAGCGCGTTCGAGCTGCCCGACCCGGCGCCCGAGCACCTCTACCTCGTCGGTGACGCGGCGTCCCTGCCCGCCGTGAACAGCCTGCTCGACGCGGGCGCCGACATTCCGGCGACGGTATGGCTGGAGTACGCCCACGACGGCGAGAAGGCCCTCGCGTTGCGCGCCCGAGCGCACCACGACGTCACCTGGGTGCCCCGGCGCGACAACGGCCAACACCTCGTCGACACGGTCTGCGCGGCCCTGCCGACCGGCGGCGCGGGGCACTACTGGGTGGCCTGCGAGGCGGCCACCACCCGTGGCATCACCCGACACATCCGGCGGACGTTGGGTGTCGACAAGGACCGGGTCACCTCCCTCGGCTACTGGAAAGCCGCATGAGGGGCAAGCTCGGCACACTGACCGCGCTGTACGTCACGCAGTACCTCGGGGTCGGCTTCATCACCGTCGGTCTGACCGCCATCCTGCGCGACGGCGGCACCTCGCTGGACACCCTGGCCCTGTTGCAGATCGTCGGCCTGATCTGGCCCGTCAAGTTCCTCTGGGCGCCGATCCTGGACCGCTACGGTTCGCGCCACCGCGGCCACTACCGGTCCTGGCTGCTCGTGCTCCAGAGCGCCCTGGTGCTCGCCCTGCTGGCGCTGCTGCCGTTCTCCGACCCGGCCGACGCGCTCGGCCCGATCGTCGCGATCTGCGCCGCGTACGTCTTCTTCTCCGCCACGCAGGACATCGCCGTGGACGCCGTCGCGGTCCGGATGCTCGCCGAGTCGAGCCGGGGGACCGGTAACGGGATCCAGGTCGCCGCCAGCTACCTCGGCAACCTGCTCGGCGGCGGCGCCTGCGTCCTGGTCTACGACCGGTTCGGCTGGGTGCCGGCGATCGGCCTGCTGGCCGCGATGACGGCGGTCGGCCTGTTGGTGGTGTGGCGGTTCCGGGAGCCACCCCGCACCGATCGGGTGGCCGGGATCGGCACCGCCTACCGGGCGCTGCTGTCGGTGTTCGGCCAGCCGGGCTGCCGGTGGTGGACGTTCGGTGTGGTGCCGCTCGTCTACGTCGGGGCGGGGATGGCGTACGCGCTGGTCACGCCCGCCCTGGTCGACGCCGGGTGGTCGTTGGGCCGGATCGGCGTGGTCACCGGGGTGGTGATCAGCGCGCCGGCCATCGTCGCCGGTCTGGTCGCCGGTCTGGGCATCGGACGGTTCGGGCGCAGCGGCGTCCTCGTGGTCGGCGGCGCGTCCCTCACGGTGTCGACGCTGCTCCTGCTGCCGCTGATGAACGGTCGCGCGCCGTTGGGCGCGACGGTCGTCGCGCTCTGCTGCTTCATGGTGGCCTACACGATCGCCAACGTGGTGCTCTACACCGTCAACATGGACTACTCGCGCCCCGACACCGGCGGCACCGACTTCACCGTCCTGTCGTCGTTCGGTCTGGTCTGCTCGTTCGTGGCCGCGTCCATCGGCCTCGCGGCGGCCGACCGGGTCGGCTACCCGGCGGTGGCGGTCGCCGCCATCGTGCTGGTGGTCGCCGGGGTCGTCCTCGGCCTGGCCCACCAGCGGCGCTTTCCGCCCGTTCCCGGTGCCGCCCCCGACTCGGCGGCGCAGCCGACGGCGGACGGTGTGAAGGTCGTGGCGTGACCACTGTCGGCGGTCGACGGAGGCGTCGTTGCGGCTGTACCTGACCGCGTTCAACCCCACCGACGCCGTGGTGGAGGGGCTCCTCCCGGCGGCGTCGGCGCTCGGGCTCTCGGCCACCGTGCTGACCGACCGACCCGCCGAGTGGCCGGCGGACGTGCCGGTGGCGGCCTGCGCGGTCCGCGACCCGGCTGCGGTGGTCGCGGCGACCGCACCGACCCGGCCGGTGGCGCTACTGTCCAATAGCGACCACCTCCAGGAGGCCACCGCGATCGCCGCCCGACAGCTCGGCCTGCCCGGCAAGGACCCCGACGCCGCCCGTCTGTGCAAGGACAAGGCCGCGGCCCGCCGGGCGATCGCCGCTGCCGGGCTCGATCTGGTACGCACCGTCACCATCGATCCCGGTGCCGTGCCGGAGGTGCCGGCCGGGATGTTCCCGGCCGTGGTCAAGCCCCGCTCGGGGGTGGCCAGCGAGGACGCGTACCTGGTGGTCGACCGGCCCGAGCTGACCGCCCGGGTCGCCGAGATCCGTGGCCGTCGGCCGGAGGTGGCCCTGGTGGTCGAGGAGTACCTCGCCGGTGAGCTGCGGACCTTCGAGACCCTCGGCGACGGAGTCGCGCTGGCCTCGATCGGCGGTTGGCGTACCGGCCTCGGGCCGCCGCCGACCTTCACCGAGGAGAGCCTCGCCTGGTCTCCCCCGGCGGAGCGCGAGAGCACCCGGTTGCGGGCGTGCCTCGACGCGCTGGGGGTCGGCTTCGGCGCCTGTCACACCGAGTACGTCGTCTCCGACGGCCGGGTCCGGCTGATCGAGGTCAATTACCGGCTCATCGGCGACCGGATGGACCTGATCCTCGCTGAGCTGCTCGGCGTGCCGTTGTTCGAGCACGTCATCCGCCTGCACCTGGGTGAGCCGTTGAGCGCACTCGACCTGCCTGCCACTGTCGACAGGTACGCCCAGGTCGAGTACGTCTGCGCGGACCGCCCCGGCCGCCTGGTCACCGCGCCGGGGCGGGTGGAGGCAGTGGACGGCGACGTCCGGCTGGCCTGCCATCCGCTGCGCGAGGTGGGCCGCGTCGCCGAGCACACCGGGACGAACCGGGACTACCTCGCGGTGCTGCACGCTGTCGGCCCCGACGAGCACGCCGTCCGGCAGTCGCTGGCCGCCTTCCGCAGAGACCTTCAGTGGACCATCGCCGCGTGACCGACGACTGCGAGCGGGAGCTCTTCACCCGAGTCCTCGACGCGCTGCTGCGGGAGGATCACCTCGGCCTGCTGCGCACCGGCCGACCCGACGGCCCCGACTGGTGGGAGGTGCCGCACCCCGCCGGTCTGCTACGCGTTCCGGTGCGGGCGGACGGGTTCCAGCAGGCCCTCCGCAGCGCCGCGCCGTCGGTGCTGCTGCTCGACAGTGACGGCGGCACCCACCGCACGGACACGCTGGAAGGACTGTTGACGCTGCTCGCCCCGAGCGGCAGCCCCGAGGCTGCGGCCGGCTGGCGGGACTTCGGCGACGAGTGTCGCGCCGACCTGCGGGCCCGGCGGCTCGCCGCAGGCAACCGGCCCCGGGTGCTCGCTCAGGTGGCCGTCGACCGCGCGGTCACTCCGACCGGTCTGCCGGCGGCGCTCCTGGACGACGTGCTCGCCGCCCACCACGGCCACCCGGTCTACCCCACCGACCGGTGCCGGCACGGTCTCGACGACGACGAACTGCTCCGGTACGCCCCGGAACACCACCCGCGGTTCACGTTGCGGTGGCACGCCGCCCCCGCCGAGGGCGTCCGGCTCAGCGGCGACCTCCCGTCCTGGTGGCCGCCCGCGCAGAAACCGGACCAGGTCCTGTTCCCGGTGCACCCGGTCACCGCGACACGGCACGCGCTACCGGTGACGGACCTGCCGGCGATCACCGTACGACCCACCCTCTCCATGCGGACGGTCGCGCTGGACCGCGACCCGTACCTGCATCTCAAGCTGCCGCTGCCGACCGCGAGCCTCGGCGCCCGCAACCGACGTACGCTGCGCCCGGGCTCACTCGCGGACGGCGCGGCCGTCGCCGCGCTGCTCGACCGGATCGCCGACGCCGAACCCACCTTCGCCGGGCGGATCCGGCACGTCGACGAGGGCACCTGGGCGCACGTCGACGGAGACGAGCGGCGCAGTTTCCTCCTGCGCCGGTTCCCGCGCGATCTCGCGGACGTGCACGTGGTGCCGGTGGCGGCCCTCGCCGCGGCCGACCCGGAGGCGGGAACGGTCCTCGAACGAATCCGCCCCGAGCAGCCGGTGACGCTGCTGGGGTCCTACCTGGACCTGCTGCTCGACTGGCACGTCCACCTCTGGCTCCGGCACGGGATCGCCCTGGAGGCGCACCCGCAGAACATCCACCTGTTGGTGCACCCCGACGGCACCGTCGGGCTGCTCTACAAGGACAACGACGGGGCCCGACTCGACGCGCGGCACGGCGGCCCGGGCGGGCTCGTCCTCGACGACGACCGGATGTGGGCGCGCGACCCGCAGGAGTTGGCCGACGTCTTCGTCACCATCACCCTGCACCTGGCCGCCGCCGCGCCCCTGGTCGCGCTGGCCGCCCGAGGGCTGTCCGTGCCGTCGCCCGCCGAGGCGCTGGCACCCCGGCTCGCCGCCGCCCGCGACCGATGGGGTGACGGGCCCGCGGCGCGAACCTTCACCGAGCGGGTCCTGCGGGCCGCCCACCTGCCCGTCAAGGGGATGCTCACCGCCGGCACCCTGCTGCCCAAGCAGCGGCTCGGCTGCGCCGACATCAACAAGTACTACCTGCGTACCGGCCCGAACTACCTCCGGGAGACACGATGACGGGCGCCCAGCTGCGCTCCCGGCCGGCCACCGACACCGGTCGGGTCGCCGACCTGGCCGCCGCGCACGCCGTCTTCGGCTGCCTGATCCGTGAGCTGGCCCCGCCGGACGGCACCCCGAGGGTGGTCGACGGCGCCGCACAGCTCCTGCTGCCGAACCTCGACGTCACGGTGCGCTGCGAGGTCGCGCGGAACTCGCCGCTCGGGGCACACCGCTACGTCGGCCCGGTGCAACGGACGACCGACAGCGGCCGGTGGGCGGACCTCGACGCCGACGGGTTGGCCCGCCTGGTCGCGGCCGAGCTCACCACCCGTACCGGCCTGGTCAACGACGAGTTCGTCGAGCAGGTCCAGGCCAGCCGGGACACCGTCGCCCGGCTGCTGGCGGACCGGCCGGCGCAGAACCCGGACCCCACCGGCGAGCCCGCCATCGACGCGTACGTCGACTCCGAACAGTCACTGGTCTTCGGTCACCCGCACCACCCCACCCCGAAGTGGCGCAGCGGCGACCCCGACCGCTGGCGGGCGTACGCGCCGGAGTTGCGCACGTCGTTCCGGCTGCGCTGGCTCGCCGTACCTGACGATCTGGTCGTCGGCGCCGGCCCGTTCGACGCGCTCGTGGCCGCCCTCGACCCGCCCCGACCCCCGGCGGGGCACCGCGTCCTGCCGGTGCATCCGTGGCAGCTGTCCCTGCTCCCGCCGACGCACCCGCGCCTGCGCGACCTGGGTGAGGCCGGCACGCCGGTGCGACCGACGGCGAGTGTCCGCACCCTGTACGCCCCGACGGCCGACCTGTTCGTCAAGACCAGCCTGCACGTCCGGATCACCAACTGCCTGCGCAAGAACGCCCGCTACGAGCTCACCGGGGCGGTGGCGCTGACCGACCTGCTGGCAGGGGTGCCGATGCCGGCCGGCGTCGGGCTGCTCACCGAACCCGCCTACCGCACCGTCGACGTTCCCGGCCCGGACGAGGCGTACGGGACGATAGTGCGCACCGGCCTGCGCCCGCACCTGCGTCCCGGGGACACCCCGATGCTGGCGGCGGCGTTGGCCGCCACACCGCTGGTGACGCCGGACCCGGTGCACTGGTGGCGCGCGTACATCGGGTTGCTGGTGCCGGCCGTGCTGCGGTGCTGGCTCCGCCACGGCGTCGTGCACGAGGCGCACCTGCAGAACGTGGTAGTCGTGCTCGACCGTGACCACCGCCCGGTCCGCATGCTGCTGCGTGACCTGGAGGGGGTGAAGCTCGACGCCGACCGGCTGGTCGGCTGGCCCGACGGTGTCCCCCCGCAGGTCCGGTACGGGTCCCGGGACGCCCGTCGCCGGATCGTCTACTGCCTGTTCGTGAACCACCTCGGTGGCATCTGCGGTGCCCTGGCCGACGCCCGACCCGGGATCGAACGGAGGCTGTGGCAGGAGCTACGGCGCGTCCTCGACGCGGTCGCGACCGACCTCGACGATCCGCCCGAGCTGCGCGCGCTGCTCAACGGGGAGGCGTTGCCCGCCAAGGCGAACCTCCTGGTCCGGTGGCGGCGTGACGCGGACCGGGCGGCGCCCTTCGTGGCGGTGCCGAACCCGATGGGTGGGCCACGATGACCCGACCCGTCTACGTCCACGACCTCGACGCGCTGGCCGCCCAGGTCAGCGCCATCCGGGCGGCGCTGCCCCGGCAGGTGGAGTTGCTGTACGCGGTCAAGGCCAACCCGGATCCGGGCGTGCTGCGTACCCTCGCCCCGATCGTCGACGGATTCGAGGCCGCGAGCCGTGGCGAGCTGCGCAGGCTCGCCGAGCTGTCACCGGACCGGGCCCCCGCCGCGTACGCCGGACCGGGAAAGACCGACGCGGACCTCGCTGCGGCTCTCGCCGCCGACGTGCGCCGCATCCACGTCGAGTCACCCGCCGAGCTTCGACGACTCGGCGCGTTGGCCACCGCCTCGGGCACCTCGGCCCAGGTGTTGCTGCGCGTGAACCTGCCGGTCGACGCCCCGGGCGCGAGTCTGGTCATGGGCGGGGGACCCAGCCCGTTCGGCATGGACCCGGCCGACGCGATCGACTGCGCCCGTCGCCCGCCCGCCGGCATCGACGTACGCGGAATCCACGCCCACCTGGCCAGCGGGTTGGACGCCTCGCTCGCCGGCACGGTCGCCGCCGCCGTGGTCGAGTGGGCGGTCACCGAGGTCGGTGCCACCGAGGTCGACGTCGGCGGGGGCATGGCCGTCGACTACGCCGACCCGGGAGCCCGATTCGACTGGGTGGGCTACGGCCGGGCCCTGGCGGACGTCCTCGACGCGTACCCGGGCGTGCGGCTGCGCATCGAGCCGGGTCGGTCGGTGACCGCCTACTGCGGGGCGTACCTCACCGAGGTCGTCGACGTGAAGCGCTCCTACGGCGAATGGTTCGTGGTGGTGGCCGGCGGGACCCACCACCTGCGTACACCGGCGGCGAAGGGCCACGCGCAGCCGTTCACCGTGCACCGGCGACACGACGTCGACGGCCCGCGTACCGACGGCGGGCCGGTCACCGTCGTCGGGCAGCTCTGCACCCCGAAGGACGTGCTGTCCTTCTCGGCCACCGCCGGGTCGATCGGCGTGGGCGACGTGCTGGTGTTCGCGATGGCCGGGGCGTACGCCTGGAACATCAGCCACCGCGACTTCCTGCTGCACGAGCCGCCGCTGTTCCGGACGGGCGACCCGCAGGAGGTGGCCGCGGAATGGGTGGCCGGTCCGCGCGGCTCGTGACCCCGCACCGGCGTCCCGCCCCTGCCGCAGCCCGTTCCACGGGCCCGGCCCGTCTCGCCTTTATCGATAACATGCTATCTTTCACGCGGGAGTGAAGGGCACGCTCCCGGTCACCTCGACAGCCGGCGGAGACAGGCCGAGGGCACGTCTCTCCCACACCTCTTCCGGTCGGTGACCAGTCCGGGCCCCGTCGACGTCAGGCGACCGCGGTTGATCGCCGGACGATTCCGCCCGGTCGCACGCCCAGCTCCGAAGCCCCACCACGGGCGACCCTCCGGCGTCGACGGATGGCGGACGCGCGCACGCTGTGCCGCTGCCGAGTCACGAGCACCAGACGCCCACCGGCAAGGAGCCAAGCAATGCTCAAACGGAGGCACCTCTTCCCATCCATCGCGGCCGCGGCGCTTCTCCTCGCGGTCACCACCGGCGGAGCGCTCAGTGGTGGCCTCGGCGGGGCCGCGGTGGCCTCGACGTACGGCACACTCGCGGCGACCGCCGGTTGCGGCAAGGCCCCCACGCTGACCAGCGGCACGCGCACGATCCAGAGCAGCGGGCAGAGCCGTACCTACAACCTGCGGATTCCGGACGGGTACGACAGGAACCGCCCCTACCGACTGATCTTCGGCTTCCACTGGTTGAACGGCTCGGCGAACAACGTCACGTCGGCCGGCTACTACGGGTTGCAGCCGCTGTCGAACAACAGCGCGATCTTCGTCGCTCCGCAGGGTCTCAACGCCGGCTGGGCCAACACCAACGGCCGGGACCTGACCCTCTTCGACGACATCTCCCGGCAGGTCGAGAACGACCTCTGCGTCGACACGACCCAGCGCTTCGCTCTGGGCTGGAGCTACGGCGGCGCGATGAGCTACGCGGTGGCGTGTGCCCGGCCCACTGTCATCCGCGCGGTCACCGTCATCTCCGGCGCCAACCTCAGCGGCTGTAACGGCGGAACGCAACCGGTCGCCTACTTCGGCATCCACGGCACCTTCGACAGCGTGCTGAACATCTCGCAGGGTCGGCAACTGCGCGACACGTTCGTGCGGAACAACGGCTGCACCGCGCAGAGCCCGCGCGAGCCGAGCCGGGGCAGCCTCTCCCACATCACCACCGCCTACTCCGGCTGCCGAGCCGGGTACCCGGTGCAGTGGGCCGCGTTCGACGGCGACCACACACCCAGCCCGGTCGACGGGTCGGGCAGCCCCAACGACTCCCGGACGTGGACCTCGGGCGAGATCTGGAGGTTCTTCAGCCAGTTCGCGTCGACCACCCCGCCGACGACGACGCCGCCCACCGACCCGCCGCCGACCACTCCGCCGCCCACCGGTGAGCCGGGGACCTGCACCGCCACCTACCGGACGCTGAACACCTGGCCCGGCGGCTTCCAGGCTGAGGTGACGGTGGCCAACAACTCCACGGCGGCCCTGAACGGCTGGACTGTGGGCCTGACTTTGGCCGGCGGACAGGCCATCAGCAGCCTGTGGAGCGGTGTCAACACGGGCACCTCGGGCAGCGTCACCGTCCGGAACGCCCCCTACAACGGCGCAGTGGGTCCGAACGCGTCAACGACCTTCGGGTTCACCGCCACCGGCAACGGCGCCACCGCACCCAGCAACGTCACCTGCGCCAGCTCCTGACCGAGGGCGCGAAGGAGGGCCCGGAGCCGCGCGGCTCCGGGCCCCACAGGTGCGGAAACGACGCGGGTACGCCAGCCACGAACCTGTGACGGGCCACCGTCGCATCGACAGGTCTGCACACCTTGGCAGCGGCTCACGCCTCCGCTACCGTCCATGGGAACGCTCCCACAAACTTGGAAACGTCAATGTGATCAGGAGGAAACACGTCGTGGCTATCCTCTCCCCGCTCCGCGGCAGATCGGCCGTCAGTGTCGCGGCCATCGTGGGCACCGTCGCCGCAGGCGTCTGCTTCGCCGTCAACGGCGCGTCCGCCGGCACGGTGTCCGGATCGCTCTACCGCGACCCGAGTTCGGCGGTCGTCCGCTGGGTCGCCGCCAACCCCGGCGACTCACGTGTCGGGGTGATTCGCGACAAGATCGCGAGTCAGCCGCAGGCCCGTTGGTTCGCCAACTTCAACCCGTCCACCGTGCAGGCCGAGGTCTCCGAACACATCGGTGCTGCCAACGCGGCACAGCAGATCCCGGTGCTGGCGGTGTACGAGATCACCAACCGGGACTGCGGCGGGGCCAGCGCGGGTGGCGCACCGGACCTCAACCAGTACCAGACGTGGGTGTCCAACTTCGCCAGAGGGCTCGGCAACCAGACCGTCCTGATCATCCTGGAGACCGACTCGCTCGCCCTGCTGACGTGCCTGAACAGCAGCGAGCTCGCCGCGCGCAACCAGGCGATCTCGACGGCAACCCGGACCATCAAGTCGGCCAACCCCAACGCCAAGGTGTACCTCGACGCCGGCCACTCCACCTGGAACAGCGCGGGTGAGACGGCCAACCGGCTGCGGGCGGCCGGCGTGCAGTACGCCGACGGCTTCTTCAGCAACGTGTCGAACTACAACTCCACCTCCAGCGAGGCGAACTTCGGCCGGGCGGTCATCTCCTCCCTCAACGGCATGGGCCTCTCGGGCAAGCGGCAGGTCATCGACACCAGCCGCAACGGCGGTGCCAGCGGCGACTGGTGCGGCGACGACAACACCGACCGACGCATCGGGCAGTACCCGACGACGAACACCGGGGACGCCAACATCGACGCGTACCTGTGGGTGAAGCCGCCGGGTGAGGCGGACGGCTGCCGCTACACGGCCGGTTCGTTCCAGCCCGACCTGGCCTTCAGCCTGGCCAATGGCGCGCCCAACCCGCCGACGACCACGCCACCCACCACCCCGCCGACCACCCCACCCACCACCCCGCCGAGCACCCCGCCGACCGGTGACGGCTGCTACGCGAACGTGGCGATCAACCAGTGGGCCGGCGGGTTCACCGCGAGCGTGACGGTCACGGCCGGGCAGTCGGATATCAACGGCTGGACCGTGACCATCGTGCTGCCCGGCGGCGCCGCGGTCACCGGCACCTGGAATGCCCAGGCCAGCGGCAGCAGCGGATCCGTCCAGTTCCGCAACGTCAGCTACAACGGACGCGTCCTCGGCCGGCAGTCGACCAACTTCGGCTTCCAGGGCACCGGCACCGGCCCGGGTACGACGGCCACCTGCGTGACCGCCTGACCTCAACCGGTGTAGCGGGTCCGGCGCGGAGGACAGTTCTCCGTGCCGGACTCGCTGCCGTATCCAACCGCCTCGGGGGCCATGCACGAGGCCGTCGATGCCGTCCGCTTCGGATCCGGGACCGGACCTGTGCGACCGCGGGGGCGAACAGGTCAGCCGATGCCGTCGACCGCTGCCCGGAGTGCGTTGATCGACGGGTCCCAGCTGAAGTTCAGGACGGGGATGCCGGAGGCGGCGGCGTTGCTGTCGCCGCCGAGGACCACCGCTCGCGGCTTGCTGGTGCCCTGGGGGACCACCAGATACCAGTTGCCCTTCACGTTCGCGATGAACACGTCGTCTACCTCCTGGTCGGGCGGGTTCGGGTTGGTGACGTCTCCGACGTAGGTCTCGAAATCCACTGTCGCGCCGAAGTTCGTCGGACTGCCGGTGTTCAGCCACAGGCTCGTGTGCACGTGCGGTCCGACACCGGAGTTGCTGCCGTTCGCCGAGGCGCCGGAGTACGCGATCGTCTGGCCCCGCGACACCCGTTGACCGGTCGAGACGGTGATCGAGGACAGGTGCAGATGGCGGGTGTAGTTGCCGTCGTCGTGGGCCATCCCCACCACCCGTCCGGTCGCGGTGGAGGTGTCGGTCTTCACGTACCGGATCGTGCCGTTCGCCGACGCCTGGACGGGAGTGCCCGTGCCGACCGCATAGTCGGTGCCCGGCTCACCCGACGGAGGCGTCCGGTTCCGGTGATCTTGCCAAGAGCTGGAGATCCGGACATTTCCGCACGGCCGCAGGTAGCTGCCGGCAGCCTGCGCGGAGCCGGGTAACAGGCCGAAGGCGGCCGACACCCCGGAGGCCGCCAACGCCGCGCTCGTGAGGAAGCCCCGCCGGGATAGCCCTCGCAGGTACGCGATGCCACCGAGATCCTCGGGCCGCAGACCGCCGTGGCTGACGTCTCGGTGAGGCTCCTTGTTGAGGATCATCGATGAAACGTACGGCCGAGGTCCGCTGGGGGGCAAGCCCGGGTTGATGTTCGGCGGCTCATCCTGGTCCTGCCACTACCAGGAAAACCAGGACCCGGACACCGCCCGCTGGTTGGGTGACAGTGGTTGGCGTAAGCGTGATCGGAAGATGGGACTGAGATGACTGAGCGAATCGTGACCCCATTCGGTTTCGCCTCGACCGCCGACGAGGTGATCGCCGGGGTCGACCTGACCGGTCGGCGGGCCCTGATCACCGGAGGGGCCGCCGGGATCGGCGTGGAGACCGCCCGCTCGTTGGCCGCCGCCGGGGCCGAGGTGGTGCTCGGGGTACGCCGGGTCGCCGCCGGTGAACAGGCCGCCGCCGACATCGCGGCCGGTATCGGCGCGGACCGCGTCACCGTCCGCGAGTTGGACCTGGCCGATCAGGATTCGGTACGCCGGTTCGTCGCCGACTGGGACGAGCCGCTGCACATCCTGGTCAACAACGCCGGGATCATGGCGCTGCCGGAGTTGGAGCGCACCGCCGAGGGCTGGGAGATGCAGTTCGCGACCAACTTCATGGGGCACTTCGCGTTGACCGTCGGCCTGCACGAGGCGCTCGCCTCCGCCGGGGGCGCCCGGGTCGTGTCGGTCAGCTCCAGCGGCAACCTGTTCTCCCCGGTGGTCTTCGATGATCTGCACTTCGCGTTCCGCCCGTACGACCCGTTGCTCGCGTACGGGCAGTCGAAGAGCGCCGAGGCGTTGCTCGCCGTCGAGGTGACGCGCCGCTGGTCCGGTGAGGGGATCTACGCCAACGCGCTGAACCCCGGGGCCATCGCCACCGGACTGCAGAAGCACACCGGTGGGCTGCGTACCCCGAAGGAGCGGCAGAAGACCCCGCAGCAGGGTGCGGCGACCTCGGTGCTGCTCGCCGCGTCTCCGCTGCTCGAGGGCATCGGCGGTCGCTACTTCGAGGACTGTGCCGAGGCCGCGGTCGTCACCGAGCGGCCGGCGGACTACAGCGGGGTGGCCGCGTACGCGGTCGACCCGGGAAACGCCGAGCGACTCTGGAACGTGGCGTCGGACCTGATGACGGCCGGCGTGACGACGTCGGGCGGTGCCCGATGAGCGCCGTTGGTTTCATCGGCCTCGGCGATCAGGGCGCGCCGATGGCGCGGGCGGTCGGCGGCGGGTACGACCTGCACGTCTGGGCCCGCCGCCCGGAATCGCTGCGGGCACTCGACACCACCGAGTTCACCGTCGCGGAGAGTGTCGCGACGCTCGCCGGTGCGGTGGACGTTCTGCTGCTGTGCCTGCGTGACGACGACGACATCCTCGATCTGCTGGAACACCACCGGCTCCTGGACGGGCTGCGCCCCGGCAGCGTGGTGGCCAACCACGGCACCGGCGACCCGGGCGTCAACGAGATGATCGCCCGACGCTTCGCCGCGCACGGGGTGGCGTACCTGGACGCCCCGGTCAGTGGCGGCGGCCCGGGCGCGCGCGCCCGGACGCTGACCACCTTCGTGGGCGGCGACCGGGCAGCCTACGAGCGGTGCGAGCCGATCTTCGCGACGTTCTCCCGCACCGTTGTGCACATGGGCGCGGTGGGCACCGGTCAGCTGACCAAGTTGCTCAACAACTCCATGACGATGAGCAACCTCAAGAACGCGGCCGACATGCTCCGTGTCGCTGAGCAGTTGGGCGTGGACATCTCCGCGCTCGTCCAGGCGATCTCGGTGAGCAGCGGTGCCAGCTTCGTCCTGGGAGCGTTGAACACCGAGATCACCCCGGATGTCGCACCACACCTGCAGTCGCTGATGCGCAAGGACATCGAGCACTTCGCGGACGCGGTCCGGGCCCGTGGGGCCGACCCCGGTGAGTTGCGCGAGCGTGGCCTGGCCGGTGCCGACGGCCTGGTCGAGGCGGTCGCCATCGTCGCCGGCCGCCCGGCGGCGGCCCGCTGAGACCCACCGCGAGCCGCCGCCGACGGGCCGTCCCGTGCGCCGGCGGGACCATCGACGCGGCCGGTGGCCACAGCCCCGACATCGACCGGATCATCGCTGGCCAGTAGGCGGATGCCCGGCCCGGTCCTCCTCGCGCGGACCGGGCCGGCCGCGTCCCTCAGTCGTCGGCGGCGGTCAGTTCCAGCAGCATCGCCTGACCCGGGTTGAGCGAGGGGAGCGGCACCCTGTCCCGGGGTGAGCACCCGGCCGGACAGGACGACACCCTGCTCGGCCTCGCTGAGCCAGGCGGGGTCGGCGACCTGGTGTCGGCTGGCCGGTCCGGTCTCCGGGCGGATCCGCACCCGGCAGCGCCGCCGCGGATCAAGGCCGGTCAGCGCCACCCGTGGGGTTTGTGGGCCACCGGCCTGTCCCAGGTGACGATCACCAAGGCGGTCACCCCGCTGATGGCAGCAGGCTTCGCCGAGATCGGGCACCTACCGCTCGCCCCCGGCGACATGGTCTGCACCGGCGGGCGACGCGGGCGCGTCGAGACGGTCGCCTCCACCAGAGCCACCATCGATCGGGTTCGGTCCGCCGTAGGGAAGGCGGCCCTCACCATCGACGACGTCTTCGACCTGGCCCACCGGGGCGACCCGGACGCAGTCGCCGCGTAGGTCCGAACCTCACCGCTACCACCGTGCCTACGTCGGTTGTTCAGCATGTCCAGCTTCACCGGACTGACCCACTGCCCACGATCCCGCACCTTCTACGACGGGAAGAAAGCCCACTGCTAGGCCACCGCCGCCACTCCCTGGGCTGCGACAACGGCGGTCCGGGAAACATGGGTGAACGTAGGCCACTCCCTGCCACCCCAGGTGAACGCCGAGGTCGCGAGACTGGGCCCTCGCGCCCCCGTAGCTCAGGGGATAGAGCATCGGTTTCCTAAGACGACGCTCCGCCGGTGTCCGCAGGCCGATGACCTGCGGCTTTCCTGTCGTCCCCTGTTGCGTGCCGGTCGCTTCGCGGGCTCGCTGCGATCGCTTGTCGAAGATCAGCAGGCCACGCCTCTCGGTCTTCGGTAGCCCTGAGGGGCTGAGGAGCGACTTGGTAAGCGGGCTCAGTCTGTTGTCGAGGCGGAAACCTGCCAGAGGGCGCTGACCGGCATTGCGCGGAGCCTGTCGCCGAACGGCAGCGTGGAGGTTCCGGTGTAGAGGACGATGCCGGCGATGAAGTCCTCGCCGAGCCGGTCGGCGAGGCGGCGTAGCCCGCGGAAGTCGTCGGGCCGGACGGTGGTGGCTGCCTTGACTTCGATTCCGACCACCTGGCCAGATCTGTTCTCGAGCACCGCGTCGACTTCGTACCTGCTCTGGTCGCGGTAGTGGGAGAGGTCGACGGGCTGCTCGGACCAGGTGAGCTGGCGGGAGAGTTCGGACAGGACGAATGACTCGAGGAGTGGGCCGAACGGTGCGCCCGGCCGGAGCAGTGCCCGGGCGTCGGTCGCGGTCTCGTTGGCGGCGATGCCCGAGTCGACGAAGATCAGTTTGGGCGCGGCGGTGGTGCGGGTGCCCAGGTTGCGGGACCAGCCGGGGATCCGTTTGACCAGGAAGATCTCTTCCAGGGCTTGGAGGTAGCGGGCGATCGTGGGCCGGCTCAGTCCGAGGGCGGATTCGAGGGAGTTGGCGGCGATGATGTTCGCGGATCTGGCCGAGAGGAGGCGGACCAGCTTGCGGAGCTCGCCCTTGTGCTGGATGTCGGACAGTTGCCGGACGTCGCGGTCGATGAGCGCCTGGACGTAGGCGTCGAGGAATCGTTGGCGGCGGCGTGGGTCGGTGCGGGTGGTGGCCTCGGGTAGGCCGCCGCGTACGATTCTGGCCGCGTAGTCGGAGCGGGTCACGTCCGACTCGTGGCGCAGGTCCGCGCCGAGCGCGAAGACGGCGTCGACGAATCCGTCCGGCGCTGCGTCGAGTTCGCCTTGGGAGAACGGCCAGAGCTCCACGGTCTCCATCCGGCCGGGTAACGCGTCCGGTGCAGCCACCATGCCGAACAGCCGTGACGATCCGGTGAGCAGGTACCGGCCCGGACGGGGGTCCTCGTCGACCGCAGCCTTGATGGCCAACAGGAGTTCCGGAGCGCGTTGGATCTCGTCGATGACCAGGAGCTCGGAGGAGTCCACGAACCCGACTGGATCGGCGATAGCCGCTGCCCGGTCCTGAGCCCGATCAAGATCGCGGCGTTCGGCTAGACGATCGCCGGCAACGAGGCGTACCAGGGTGCTCTTGCCTGCTTGGCGTGGCCCGTTGATCAAGACGACGCGGGTGTCCGCCAGAGCAGCATTGACCTGCGCGGCGGCGCGGCGGGGAATCAGGTGCGAGGTGGGCACGGTGTCATGATAACGGACGCATTTTCGATCTGCGAGGGCTCGATCTTTCGATTTGCGGCGTTAGCTGCGTTCGCTATGCGGTGATCTGGTGTTCGATATGCGGACCACATGAGCGGGGACATTCGTGGAAGGGGTCCACCGCTATGCCGCGTTGCTGCCGGTCGCGGCGAGTTCGGGGAAGGTTTCTTCCCAGCGTTGGCGGAGTAGGGGTGGCAGCCAGAGGGTGGGCCAGAGTCGCCGGAGGAGGTCGGCGTCGAGCCAGGTGTTTAGGTCCTCGACGGTACTGGCTCCGGTGAGGACCACCTTGTACATGCTGGCCAGGCGCGCGGGCCGGTCAAGGTCGTACTCGGCGTGCCCGGACCAGTCGAGATGACGCGGAAGCGTCACCGTGCCCTCGGTCGGGCCGCGCAGCGCGGTAAGGGTTTCGGCCACTACGTAGGGCTTCCGGTCGCCGTAGGGGCGGTAGTCCGCCGGCGGTTGGGGTGATGTCCGGCGTCGGCTGATGTTGGTCGCCCGCCGGACCTCCGGCCGTAACGCCTGACGGATCGTCTCCCGGCTGTATCCGGTGACCCGCTGCAGATCCACCGGCCGCCAGCCGGCCGCGTGAAACGCCCGCAGCTGCTCGTCCCGCTCGGTCAGCGCCTGCGCCCGCGTCGCCTCGTACCGGGAGACAACCGCGTGCAGCTCATCCTCGGAGAACCGGCCCATGGTCGTTAGCCTACTAGGCTTGGCCCAACACGCTTGGCTTTCGTCATATCTCTGGAGCCGGCGGACCAGTCATGGTGATCACGATGGGATGCGCTCATGTTCTGGTGAAGCCGAGGGTGCGGTATCCGGGCATGCGGCGTGGGAGTGAGGCGGCGAGGATGGGGGTGGCCAGGTCGTGGTAGTCGTGGACCTCGGCGAGGTCCTTGCCGGGTGCGGCGCGGATGACGCGGCCGGCGCATTGGACGAGTAGGCCGTCGTAGGAGATCGGGCCGGCGAGGAAGAGCGTGTCGAGGGCGGGAGCGTCGAAGCCTTCGCCGATGAACGGTGTGGTGCCGATGACGAGCAGGCCCTCACCGGTCTTGGCGCCGTCGAGCCGGTCAACGATGGTCCGCCGTTCGCGCGTGCTCATCGCGCCTTGGAGCACAAGCGCCTGATGTCCGCGCGCGGCGAGCAGCGCGGTGAGTGCCTCCACCTGGACGACCCGGCGGGTCATCACGAGACAGTTGCGACCGCGGGTCAGGGCCGCGGCGACATCGTCGGCGATCTGGGTGTTGCGGGGCTCGTCGAGGGCCAGCCTTCGGTACGGGCGTTGTTCCACCCCACGGCGTACACGTCGACTCGGGCCCGGAATCGGTCGGCGAACAACGCCAGCTTGTCCCGGGTCGGCGATGCCATGGTGACCAGTCCCGGCGGCTCAACCGGGGCGGACAACTGCTCCGGCACCGCAGACGTGTCCTGGCCGCGCAGCTCCAGCAGACGTGCCAGCCGGGCGTTCTCCGCCCGTAACCGCTCCACCTCCCGCCGAAGTTCGACGAACTCGGCCACCGAACCCATGCCGACCATCCTCGCGCATCGGGCCCCGAACACCCCGGCGCCGGTCCGCTATCCTCCGCCGATGGCATCGAAGGGCAACGCCGCGCTGGAGGCGATGATCGGGGAAGCCACCGTCGACACGGACGGTCACGAGGACGAGCGCACCGGCCTGTTCGCCATGCTCGAGGAGCATCTGGCGGTGCCGTTCACCACCACCGTCCTCGGCGTCGAGGTCACCGTAGGCAAGATCGAGTTGGCAGCGGACAGCATCGTCGCGGTCTGCGCCCGAGGCCGCCACCGGCAACGGGTCGGCCTTCTCGACCTGCCGCTACCCACCCCGGCGCCGGAAGGTGCCGCATGGATCGACGCCTACCGCCACTGGGCCGGACGGTAGGCACGGTGAGCGAGTACCAGTACTACGAGTTCAGCGCCGTCGACCGGCCCCTCACCGGCCGGGAGCGGGCCGAGCTGCGGTCGCTGTCGACCCGGGCCAACATTACCGCCACCAGCTTCGCCAACACCTACGAGTGGGGCAACTTCAAGGCCGACCCGCGAAAGCTGATGGAACGGTACTTCGACGCGCATCTGTACCTGGCGAACTGGGGCAGCCGTCGGCTCATGCTCCGGCTACCGAAACACGTGCTCGACTCCGGCACGGTGGCCCAGTACTGCCAGGGTGACAGCGCGTCCGCGTGGACCGCCGGCGAGCACGTCATCATCGACCTCCACGACGAGGACGAGGACGGCACCGACGAGTGGGACCTCGACGGCCACGGCCTGCTCACCTCGATCATCCCGGTCCGGGCGGGCCTCGCCGCCGGCGATCTGCGTCTGCTGTACCTGGCCTGGCTGCGCTGTATACCGTCCGAGGAGATCGCCGACGACGAGCCGGAACCGCCCGTCCCCGCCGGCATGGGAACCCTCGACGCGTCTCTCACCGCCGTCGCCGAGTTTCTGCGCATCGACCCCGACCTGATCGCGGCCGCAACGACCGGGTCGGCACCGCCCGCCGCCAGCGAACCGACCGCCGCGCAACTACGGACCTGGGTCGTCGGACTGCCCGCGCGGGACAAGGACGCCATCCTGAGCGACCTGATCACCGGTGGCGACAGCCATCTACGCAGCCAACTGCTGCGCCGCTACCGCGCCGCACACCCCACCGATACCCCCACCCCGGCAGCCGCCCGCACCGCTGGGCAACTGCTCGCCACCGCTGCGGACCTGCGCGCCGAACGGGAACGACGGGACGCCGAGCAGCGCGAACGCGACCAGGTCAGTCGGGAACGCTCCGCCGCAGCCGCCCGGCAACGCCACCTCGACACCCTTGCAGTCGACCAACCCGCCGTCTGGCAGCGAGTCGACGAACTCATCGCCACGAAGAAACCCCGCGAGTACGACACCGCCGTTCAACTCCTCGTCGACCTGCACGACCTCAGCGAACGCGACGGGGACAGTTCGTCGTTCCAACACGGGCTGGCCGAGCTACGGGCGGCGCACGCCCGCAAGCCCAGCCTGCTCGAACGCCTCAACCTCGCAGGCCTCGAAACCTGACGGCATGGTTCGCCGCCCGACGATCATCACCGACGCGCGCAAGATCATGGACTGCCCCGGCGTCCTCGGCGCGACGCCCCGGACGTCGGCCGTGGTGGCTCCGGGTGTCCCGTCGGAACCCGCGACCGGACATCGAGGTGTGTCGTTTGCCGTGTGGACCCGGTGGGCCGGGTGACTGTCTGGGTGTGTGCTGCCGATGTCATGGTCAGCTTGGAGTAGGACGCCCCGGCCCTCGCTGACGACCGCTGTATCAGCACTGGATGGAGACTTGCGACAGATCGCCCTCTTTCGAAGTTGTGGCTACTGAACCGCGGCGGGTCCACGCCCCTTGACCAGACAACCGAAGAGGGTGATGCCCGATGGGCAGCCTGTGGGCCGGCGTCGACGTCGGCAAGACCCACCACCACGTGTACGTCATCGACGGCGACGGCACCGTGGTGATGTCCGAAAAGATCCCCAACGACCAGCACGCAATCTCCGGCATCGTCGGGCGGCTCGGTAAGCGCCGCAAGCCGATCAGCTGGGCCGTCGACCTGCGCGGCGGACCGGCGTCGCTGTTGCTGGCGGTCCTGTTCGACCGCGGTGCAGACGTCCGCTACGTCAGCGGCATGGTCACCTCGCGGATGGCGGAGGCGTTCCACGGCGAACGCAAGACCGACGCCCACGACGCCTACGTCATCGCCCAGACCCTGCGCATGCGCGCCGACCTACCAACCCTCACCCTCGCGGACGGGGTGCAGCAGCAGTTGAAGCTGCTCGTCTCCCGCCGCCTCGACCTGGTCGCCGACCGGGTCCGCCTCACCGCCCGCATCCAAGACCTGCTGGCCATGATCAGCCCCGCGCTCGAGAAGACGCTGAACCTGCGCAGCAAGGGCGCGCTGCGGCTCCTCACGCAGTGGCAGACCCCCGCCGGGCTGCGCCGCGCCGGCGAGGCCCGCATCCTGGCCCACCTACGCCAGCACGGCGTCCGGGCCGCCAAGGCACTCACCGCCAAGGTCCTCGCCTCCGCGCGGACGCAGACCGTCGCCGTCGCCGGGGAGGCCACTGCGGCCGGGATCGTGGCGCAGATGGCTACCGACCTGGAAGCGGTCAACGGCCGCATCGTCGCCATCGAGGAAACCATCGCCGGCATCGTCGCCGAGCACGAGCTGGGGAAGATCGTCACCAGCCTGCCCGGCATCGGCACCACCCTCGCCGCCGAGTTCCTCGCCCACGCCGGCACCCTCACCACCTACCCCAGCGCCGCCGCGCTCGCCGCCCACGCCGGGCTCGCCCCGATCTCCCGCGACTCCGGACGCAGGCAGGGTCACCAGATCCGACCGCACCGCTACCACCGGGGCCTACGCCGGGTGTTCAGCATGTCCAGCTTTACCGCCCTGACCCACTGTCCACGATCACGCGCCTACTACGACAAGAAACGAGCCGAAGGAAAGACCCACCGCCAAGCCACCGCCGCCCTGCCCAGACAACGCCTCAACGTCCTCTGGGCCTGTATCCGCGACAAGACCCCCTACCAGCCCCAACAGCCAAGATTGGCAGAGGTGGCGCTGTGCGAACTCGCGTAGAGACTCCTCCAGCGGATGCCAACCAGGGCGAACCGCGGCCAACGCGGGTCACCGCGTCGACCGCCGGTCGCAAACCGGGGTTCGTGTGCTCCGGCTGTGGTCCTGGGCTGGGACAACGGCGGTCCGGGGAACGTGGGCCACTCCCTGCCACCCCAGGTCGACCCCCAGGTCGCTAGACTGGGCCCTCGCGCCCCCGTAGCTCAGGGGATAGAGCATCGGTTTCCTAAGACGATGCTCTATATGCGCCCGCATGGCCGATTATCTGCGGCTTTCCTGGTTGTCGCCTCTCGTGCGCTGGTCGCATATGAGCTTGCTGTGCTCGCTTGCGCGGGATCCGCGGTCTGACCGTTGCTCGGCTCCTGCGGTAGCTAGGCTTGCCGAATTTATACTGACGCCGACTTCGCGACAGCGATAGCCCCGACCAAGTGCTGGGGAAGGACTTTGCATTGCTTCCCGGTGCCCCCTGCAGTAATAACCTCCCTTGTCCATGCGGGTTCCCTCGTCCGCCAGAATCCGCCCGTCAGTCCCACGTGGTCTTCACGTCGTATTGCAGGTACTCCCACGGGTCGCTAGTACGCAGACTGGGCGGGATGGTCTCTTGGAGCTCGAGCGAGACCTCCTGACAGGTGAACTGCGTGATCCCAAGAACCGTTGGGTAAATCTCATACCAGGTACGTACCTGAGCCGCGTGGTCCTCGAACGTCGAGGTGGAGTCCTCGCTTGGTTTGACATGCGTGAGAGTGTTCCGCCGGGTGACCCAGTTCATCCAGTTGCTTCGAAGGCGGTCCCACACATGGGGTGGCGCTTGCGGCTTGGCTTCGACCATAAGCAGGTCGATAGAGTATTGGAGGCCGCGCTTTCGCCCACCCGCGGCCGGTTCGGGGGCGGGCCGGAGCGCCTCGGCGAGGCCGCCGGTCCGCACGTAGAGCGCGGTGCCTGCCAGCTCCGGCCAGGGCTCGGGGATGTCCTGAAGGTGTAGGACCTGCTCAACAAGTCCCTTATAGGCCGCTCTGATGTGCGGGTCCGCCGGATACCAGGCCAGCACCATCGGCAATGCCGGATCGAGCGTGCCGGCCACCATGCCGAGCGTCCACCCGCGAATGATGGGTGAGAGTGACTGGGGACGAACGTCCAGCTGGGGTGCATCGGCGTCCATGCGCCGCTGGACCGCGTCTACGAGATTCGAGGAGAGCTCATCGGACAACCCGGTGTTTCGGAGGCCGGCGAGCAGCCAGGTGGCGAGTACGGAGTGCTCCACGGGCAAGGCCAAGTCGTCGGCAGCCTCCGTCTCGAGCGAGGGCGCATCGAAGCACCACTTGGCGTCGTAGTCCTGTGCCCGGGCCTCGAGCCACTCCAGGTCGCATCCGATCTCCCCGAGGCGTTCGCCGAGCTCGCCACCGAGGTTGCCGTCCGCCAACAGCAGGTAATAGAGCTCGGCGAAAACCAGCGGCGAGAGCTGGCAGGTCAGCTCTCCCACAGGAGCAGCTCCAGACGCTGGGCCAGCGGAAGGACGACCGCCGGCGTTTCGCCCGGCTCCAGAGCCGCCGCAGGCACCGGGATGCGCCCAAGGTCGGTCGCAGAAATCCACGGGACCGTCGCCCCGACGGTGAACACCTGTCGCACCCGGTACGCATCCTGCCCGTTGAGGTAGTGCGCCAACGCGGGACCATGCGAGGGATTTCGCAGCCGGAGTACCAGGACGTTGGTGTCAGCGACCACACGAGCATCGGCAATGCGAGCGTGCGGCAGATTCCCGAGGGCCGCCACCAGGAGATCACCCGGCTGCGCGACCGTAGGGTTCCCCTCTTCCTCCGGCACCCACCGACGGGGAGCCTTTCCGCCAAGCATCGTAATGTCGGCGACGGGCAAGTAGCCTGGTGCCTCTTCCTCAATGGCGAGCCCGCGGGTGTTCCTGCCATGCAGGATCTCGCCGCAGAAGTCCGCCAGCGGCTCGCCTGCGGTCAGGATCGACGGGTCTGGCGTCGCGAGCGCCATGCGCCACTCGGTCGCGCGCAGATCTGTCGTCTGCCACCAGGTCTCGACCGCCTCTTCCTCGTCGACGTGGGTCGAGTCCTCAACGGCACAGAGAGGGCCGTTAACCCGGCGCAATCGTTCCACCGACGGGACTGGGACGATGGCATCAAGAAGCGACGACGGTTCGACAGCAGCGATGGCCGCACCCTGCGAAAGATTGGCCCGCAGGCGACGCCCGCTCTCGCTGCTCAGCACGCCCCAAAGCCACAAGCCGAACTCCGAGTCGAGCGGACGCAGTGCTGTGAAGCGCGCGGCAACTAGCGCGCCGCGGAGGTGTTCAGAAACCAGCACGGCCGGGCCTAGGCCGACGCGAGGCACCAACACGTCTCCGGCACGTAGCTCGGCACCAACCTGGAAGACGGAACCCTGGTACTTCTTGCTTCGTCGCCGGATACCGCCGCTCACAGGGTCAACGCTCGCAGGGGTCACCACCGGTGATCCGGAGGCCGCAAATGACCGGGGGGCGAGACGGGTCGCGAGGCCGCGGAGCGGGACCGCCTGCTCAGCGGTGGGCCAGCGGAACGCTTCGGCGGTGAGGCGACCAGGCTCCCAGTTCCGCTCGAGCCGCAAATCGAGAATCACACTGGTGAACATGGCGATCTACTCGCCGTCTAGGTGCTCAAGCGCCGCGTTCATGGCAGCGCCGGACTCAGAAAGCTGAGCCGCCCAGTCCTCGCCAAGCTGGGCGACAAACGTCTCCCCTGGCTCGGCACGGTCGATCACCAGCAGCACAACGCGGATGATGGTGCCCTCGAGCGCACCCGCCGGGAGGCCGATCAAGGCACCGACGCGGTACTCACTTGCAAGGTATCGGCGATACGACTCCAGCGGCTGGCTGAAGGTGATGTTGTTGGGCAGCAGGAACACCGCGCGACCACCGGGGCGCAGCTTGCGCAGGCACAGGTCGATCGCTGCAACCTCAAGCTCCCGCGCGGGCACCCCACTCAGCAGGGTCCATGGCTGCTGAAGGCGTCCGAATGGCGGGGCCGTCACGATGATGTCCGCCTCGGGGAGCTCCATGTTGTAAGAGTCACCAGTGGTGATCCTGGCCCGCGCCGGCGCAGTCCGAGCGATTTGCTCGGCAAGCTGGGCTAGCTGGGTGTTGATCTCCTGACCAACAAATTCGACCGGGCCGTCCAGTTCCCGTGCGCGATCCATCGCGGCCCAGAGAAAGTTGCCTGTGCCGCAGAAGGGATCAAGGACTGTGCCGCCGAGCTTCTTGCCTGTGAGGCTACCGACAGCGTCGGCGATCACCGGAGCGGTCGTGTGCTCTCCGGGGTGCGGCGCCCTCAGCGCGAACGACGCTAGTGCTCGACGCCGAGCCTGCCAAAGCACGTCGTGACGGACCGGAAGGAAATCGCCGCCGGCGGTTTCGATCCCGGGCACCGGTGTCTCCGCCAGCAAGTCGGCCGGCGGGAAGAAGAAGTCGACGGGATGACCTTTGTCGCGGGCCTTCTCCGCCTCGAACCATAGACGATCCATTAAGAGTGATGTGGCCAGTGAAGGATCCGTCAGGAACCCAAAGTCACCGTAGGCGGGATTCACCGGACCATCCACCGGATCCATTGAACGCATACTGCGGTCGGCACGGAACCACTGGCCGTTGATAACCCCGTAGTGCTCCACCGTGCCGAGCAGTTCACGCCACTTGCGCAGTTGTGAGAGCATCACCGCCGGCTTGACGTTTGCGCCGTTCTTAACCTCAACGGCGAGCCACGGGACGAGGTCGCCGTCAGCGTTCGCGGCGTACGCGAGTGCGTCAAGGCGGCGGTTGGAGTAACGGTCGACCTTGGGATCAAGCTGGACCAGCCGATAGCCGGCAGCCTGCAGCTTGGCGCGGATTTCGGTACGACCTTCCCGTTCCTTAGCCATCCGATCCCCCTCCCTCCGGCTCAAGCAAGCCGCGAATCGTATCACGGCACATCTGCCGCTTGGCAACGCAAATCATGGGGGTTTCTCCCTGGGTTCCGCCAAGCGGCGATGGTTCTGGCTGGGCGGGATAGTAGGGGATCTTGTCGCGGAGCATGGCGAACGGGACGTCGCAGCGGCGTCGGGCGACGCCGATGAGGGCGGCGTTGTGGCACTTTGCCTTCGGCGCGTTTGCGGTCGTAGTAGGCCCGGCTTACGGGATCGGCTAGGGCGGCGAACGCGGCGAGGAATAACGCGCGTTTGGGGTCCTTGTCCCGGCGTGGGGTGGGTGTTCACCGCGGATGCTGCTGCCCGATCTTCCGGTCACCGCTGCGAGCCCGGCATATGCGGCGAGGTGACCGGTGGTGGCGAAGGCGATGCCGTCGCCAACCTGGAGCCGGATCCGGGCTGCGGTCCCGCTGGCCCTCTTCACGAAGCAGGTCCCCAGGGGTACCGCCACTCATGCTCTTCCCCATGAGATGGCCCGCGTGCTCCTCGAACGCAAGTTTGACCGGGTTGTTCAGTGCGAAGGGGCGACACGACTGCACCAACCAACCAACTCGCATCACTACCGCACGCCCTTCACCCGCGTGTCCTCGCCGGACCGCACGAGCGGTGGTCCAGTACGCGAGGCAAGGCGCCAGGCCGCCACGGCGAGGAGGACGTGTACCGCCAGCACTATCGACGGCGTTGGCCTGGATGAGTGTCGCCAGGCAGGGACGCGCTACAGAGGTTGAAAAGGTTGATGTCCGTCGACGTGTTGGCGTGATCTGGGTCGCCGATGGGGTTGCGTCCAGGGAAGTGGTGTACGACTTGCCCGTGATGGGCGTGTTGCGTAGATGAGAGACGGCCATCGCGTCGATCCTTCAAGACGACCAAGTCAGAGAAGGAAGAGAGAACGCGATGGCCGCATCTGAGAGTGTGAACCCTGTTGACCTGCTGCGCGAGCAGATCGAGGGCGCGTCGCCGGACGTGTTGCAGGCGATGATCAAGACGTTCGTGCAGGCGGTGATGTCCGCGGAAGCGGACGCGATCTGTGGCGCCGGCTATGGGCAGCGCAGCGACGAGCGGGTCAACTCCCGCAACGGTTATCGGCCGAGAGAGTGGGACACCAGGGCCGGCACGATCGACCTGGCCATCCCGAAGCTGCGGCAGGGCAGTTACTTTCCGGACTGGTTGCTGACGCACCGCCGTCGGGCCGAACAGGCGTTGGTCTCCGTGGTGGCCACGAGTTACCTGCTCGGGGTGTCGACCCGCCGGGTGGAGAAGCTGGTGGAGCAACTCGGCGTCAAGCAGTTGTCGAAGTCGCAGGTGTCGGAGATGGCCACGCACCTGGACGCCCAGGTCGAGGCGTTTCGTAACCGGCCGCTGGACGCCGCGCATTACCCGTTCGTGTGGATGGACGCGTTGACGATGAAGGTCCGCGAGCATGGGCGGACGGTCAACGTCCACGCGCTGGTCGCGGTCGGGGTCAACGCCGACGGTCAACGCGAAGTCCTCGGCGTGGATGTCGCCTCGGATGAGGACGGCGCCGGCTGGTTGGCGTTCCTACGGTCGTTGACCGCCCGCGGCCTGTCCGGCGTTCAGCTGGTCATCTCCGATGCCCACCGCGGTGTTGTTGGCGCGATCGGCGCCGCCCTGCCCGGCGCCGCCTGGCAACGCTGCCGCACCCACTACCTGCGCAACCTGCTCACGAAGGTTCCGAAGTCGGCCCAGCCATGGATCGCCACCCTTGTCCGGACGATCTTCGACCAGCCCGACGCCGACGCTGTCCGAGCCCAGTTCGACCGGGTCGTCGCCACGATCGAGGCGAAGTTCCCGGCCGCAGCCGAGCACCTCGACGCCGCCCGCGACGACCTGCTCGCGTTCACCGGCTTCCCGCGTGAGATCTGGCGCCAAATCTGGTCGAACAATCCGCAGGAACGGCTGAACAAGGAGATCCGCCGGCGCACCGACGTCGTCGGGATCTTCCCGAACCGGGCGGCGATCATCCGCCTCGTCGGCGCCGTCCTCGCCGAGCAGACCGACGAATGGACCGAAGGACGCCGCTACATGGGCTTGGAACTTCTCGCCAAAGCCCGCCTCGTCATCGTCGAGCCGGACCAACACGACACCGACCACGCCGATCCCAGCCCGATCGCCGCCTAACATCAAAACCGGATCCCGCGATGGCCGTCTCTTACACCACCAGCGCGGACGTGACCGTCGATGGGTTCGGTAAGCCGGTGGTATGAGGTATCCGGCTGGTGGTGGCATGAATGCGGCAGCCCGGGTTCGGCGTGAGAAGGTCCGGATCCAGGCCGCGACCATGTTCGAGGAGTCCGTACCAACCGCGCAGATGCTTCTGAGCTGCGGGTTTCCGAGAAGTCGGTGCGTCTGTGGCGGCGGCAGTGGACTGCTGGCGGAACGGAGGCGCTGGCGTCGGTCGGGCCGGACGGCTCGGACTGCAAACTCTCCGTTGAGCAGCTGAGACAGTTGGCCGAGGTGCTCGATGAGGGTCCGGTCGTGCACGGCTGGGACGATGCCCGTTGGACCCTCGCCCGGGTGGCGGAGGTGATCGGACGCCGTTTCAGCGTGTCCTACACGCTGCGCGGCCTGTCCTATCTGCTGCATCGCCTTGGGTGCAGCCAGCAGGTTCCCACTCGTCGGGCGATCGAACGCCTTCCGGAAGCGATCGCCGGCTGGCATCGCGGGCGGTGGCCGTCGGTAAGAGGTTAGCGGCGGCGCGGGGCGCCTGGATCTGCTTCCAGGACGAGGCAGCGCAGGTCATGCGACCGCCGGTGGCCAGGACGTGGGCCCGGCGCGGACACACCGCTCGTCGAGGTCCCCGGCAAGGGCTCCGGCCGGGTCTCGATCGCCAGTCTGGTCGGCCTCAAGCCCGGACAGCGAGGCCGGCTGATGTGGCGAACCCGGCTGCACCACGGTCGCAAAGGCGAGCGTGGCAGCTTCAGCGAGGACGACTACGTCGCCTTCCTCGACCAGGCCCACCAGCGCCTGCAGGCACCGATCGTGCTGATCTGGGACAACCTGAACACCCACGTCAGCCACCGTATGCACGCTCTGATCGCCGTCCGGCCGTGGCTGACCGTGATCCGGCTACCCGCCTACGCCCCGGACCTCAACCCCGCCGAAGGCGTCTGGCGCTGGATGAAACGCGGCCTGACCAACACCGCCGCCCACGGCGTCGACCACCTCGCTGAACTCGTCAAACGTCGACTCCGCGCCTGTCAGCAACAGACCGACCTCCTCGCCGGCTTCCTCGCCAGCACCGGCATGACCCTCGAACCCGAACCACCGAGATAGCTCGAACCTCGGCCTTTCAACCTCTTTAGCAGTGCTGCCCAGCAGATGTTTCCCGCTTGACTACTGCTCCTCGGCAAGGTTGCTCCGCGTTTTGGGGATGTTCAATGCTGCACCGAGGCCCGAGAATGGCCTGCGTGGCAGTTTCGCCCGGCACGGCAGATGCGACCGGCCCCGATGGCAGCCCTTCCGTCCATTCGGTCCCCGGTATCTCAGCCACGCGAGGTGGCCTTTCTGGTGCTGATTACGTCAAGTACTCCCGCAGCGCTCCAACGACGGACGGCGGGTCGGACGGCCGGTGGATCGCCGCAGACGAGTCCGGCTGGGATGGCGAGGCGCTTTTTCAGCCCACTGAGCCGTACATGACCATCGGTTCGGTTGCCATCGATGACGGCGACGCCGGCATGGTGCTGGACCTGCTGCGCCGCGACGCCGGTATCAAGCAGGCTGGTGAGCTGAAGTTCAGCCACTTCGCCCGGGGCGGTAACCAGCGGCGGCTTAAGGTACTCGCGACGGCGCTGGAGCCCGGGGGCATGCTTGCCGGCAGGGCGAGCATCTTCATGATCGACAAGCGGTTCTTTGTCGCGGCTAAGATCATTGACCTGCTGCTTGAAGAGCATGCGTACAAGAACGGGATCGACCTGCATGCGGATGATCAGGCTCGCCGGTACGCACAGAAGCTAATCGAAGAGGGCCCGCGGGCGCTTGGGGCGCCCATGTTCGACGAAGTGATCAGAATGTTCGTCCGCTTCGCCGGCATCCGCAACCGTGGACAGGCGTTGGTCGAGGTAGCCGAGTTGTTCCGGGTACTCGATGCTGCCGAGCGCCGATCGCAACGCCGGGCGGTCACGGACATCCTGATCATGCTGCTACGGTGCCGCGCGCAGGCTGATGAACTGCAGAAGACGATGCTTGAACCGGACCGATGGAACCGTTGATCCCGACGATGCCCGCAGTGTTCAACGAGTGGTCACGGCAGATCGGCCCGGCCAGCCTGCTCATGGACGCCCACAAGGTTATGACCGACGACCGCATCGACATCTTGTGGATGGCCATGACGGCGGGTCACCCAGACTTTCGATTCGTCTGGGCTGGCGTCAGGCCGCGAGGGCTGGCACGGGGTGACTCATGGGATCATCCGTCGATCCAACTCGCCGACCTCGTAGCCGGGGCGGGACGCGCAGTGGCGCACTTTCACGAAGGCTTGACCACCTCCACCGCAGAGGTCGGCGCCGCACTTGCATCCAGCGTCGCCCCGCTCATCACACCGCACAGCCTGATCGCGCACGACGAGCCCGCCCGCTTCTCCCGACCAAAAGAGTCGAGGGGCCACCCGTCTACAGGCTCGTAGATCGCAGGCAGCCCGATCCTGTTCGGTGTCAACGCGGGTTAACCTTGGCCCCTTCGTTCGGGGGGTTCCGAAACCACGGGTCAGTTTCAGGCGGCGCCGACAGTTTGGTTCGTTCTTTGGTCCGGGCTGCCTTATTTGGCCGTGTCCAGCTCCATTGAGTACGCCGTGCCCCTTACTGTCGTGTGGTGCAGCGATGGGATTCGCTCAATGAGCGGCAGCTCGACCTGCTTCGCCGGATCCACGGCGGCGATGACCTCAGCGGCTCGGACGGCGTCGAGTACCGGCGGTCGGCGCGTGCGCTTCAGGACCGGAACCTGGTGACGGTGACACGCAAGGCAGGGGTGTGGAGGGCGTGCTCGACCGACGCCGGTCGCTTCTACCTTGAGCATGGCCACCATCCCGATCATCCCGACCACCGCGCTTCCCTCCCGCGTTCCGAGACGCCGGCACCCGGCGGCATCGCCGGCGGCGCTTCGTCGGCGGAGCTGCTGCGATCAGCTCGCGAACTGCTCGACCGCCTACAGCACGAGGGCGGCATGGTCCGTATCGAGAGTCCCGACAGTGGAACGCGTGCCCGGTACCGGCGGAGCATTCACGCGTTCAAGCAGCAGGGGCTTGTGCCGTCGGGTCACCATCTGCGCCACACTGGCCGTGACGCCGGGGACATCGTCATCCGCCTGTACGCCGGTGCCGGTCCGGACGAGACCGACTGGAACCGGATCCGGCTCAACACCCGACGTGTCACCACCGACCCGCATCTGGCGTTCAGCGCTCTCGAAGCCGATCCGACCAACCTCGCCGTCAGCCCGGGCTTGCTGCCCCGGGCGTTGCTGCTGATCCGGCAGCTCGCCAGCGAGGCGGCCCGGCGTGGGCACCGGCTCGGGGTCAACACCAAGGCGAAACACCCGCAGGTGTTCCTCCAGGCCGGGCAGGTTCGACGCACGGTCACCCTGACCGAGGAACGCGACCAGGTCCCGCACGAACCCACCGCCGAGGAGCTGAAGGTGCTGCGCCTGCGGCCGTGGATGAAACCCGCGGAGTTCGACGTCGTCGACTCCGGCAGGCTCCGCTTGGAGATCGCCCGGGCCGGACACGACAAGCGGGACACCTGGACCGACACCGCCCGCGTACGTCTGGAACAGCGCGTCGCGCAGATCATCCAAGAGTTCGAGGCTGGCGTCACCACCGACGAACAGCAACGGCGGGCAGCCGAAGCCGCGCGGGAGAAAGCCGCGGCCGAGCACCGGCGGCGGCAGGAGGAAGCCGCGGCCGAGCGCAGACGGCAGGAGGAGGCCACCCTCGCCCAATGGCACGCCGCGATGGCCGACGCCCGCGTCCGAGCCGCAGACACCATCCGCGCGGAAACCTTCCGCCACGCCTACCAGGCGTGGACCACCGCAGCCGGCATCCGCGCGTTCTGCACCGCCCTCGAACAGGCGGCCGAGGGAAGGACCGTCGGCGGGTACCTCGCCAGCTGGGTCGCGTGGGGCAGGGCCGCCGCCGACCGGATCGACCCCACCCATAATCCCCGCGTGCTGGCCGACATCAACTACAAGCCCGAACCCGGACCCGACGACCTGCGCCCGTTCCTCGGTGACTGGAGCCCTCACGGACCACGCAAGGAGCACCGCCCTGATCACGACCGGCAGGCCCACGCCGACATCCGCCGACAAGCGGAATCGTGGCACCACGGGCTGCGCGACCGCGGCGCCTGACGTGCATCCAACCGTCACCACACTCCGGCCGGATGCGCACGAGCCTGCGCCGGGACCTGCCGCCATCGCGGCGCGAACCGCCACCACGACCCGGTACCACGCAACAAGCGACGCTTACCCGAAGGACGGCTGGATGAGAATCGACCCCTCCCGCTTCACCGTCGGCGACGAATGGGCGTACCGGCAGTCGGACCACGCACCGTCCGAACGCGTCCGCATCCTGGCAATCGAGCCGAAGAAGACCAGCGCCCGCCTCGAGATCAGATTCCTCGACGACCCCGACGAACGGGTCGAGAAGGTCCCCGGATCACGGCTGCGGGTGCCGTGGAACGAGGTCGGGACCTTCGACACGCTGATGGCCAACTGGCAACGCATCGACGACCTGAGCCTCGACCACACAGAGGAAGCCTGCGTCGAGGAGATCTTCAGCCTCCTGATCAGCGATGACGTAGCCGAACTGCTCTGGTCCCCGGTGTCATGCGCCACCGACATCCACGACAGGGCCCGGCTGAGCGAGATCATCAACGGCCCGGTCGACGACATCCTCGCCTCGGCTGAATGGTTCGACCACGACGGCCGGACCATCCTGTCACCGGCCGGCACCCTCCAACTGGTCGAGGCCGCCTGCCGCGCCCATCCGACCCAGGTCCTCGACCTCGTCATCGAGCAGGAAGCCCAGTCCCGCCACAAATGCAAGTTCGGCGACGACTACCGCGTCGGCCGCGACAGCCGATCGACGACACCGGAATGGGAGTACGACTGGTACCGCCGCCACGACCGGCCCCGTCACGAACTACTACGCCAGTGGTGCGGCCACCGGGCAGTCACCCACCACGAACGGTTCCTCGCCGCCGAAGCCGAAACCCACCGCCTCGACATCCTGGTAACCGACCTCCTCAGGGCCCTGGACAACCTCGGCGAACACGAGCAGGCTGCCCGGTTCGCGGAGGAACACGAACGCGACCGCATCACACCCCACACGATGCGTCCCGTCGTCGAACGTCCCCTACACCCCTCCGAGATACCCGTACGCGAGATCAAGGTCAGGAGCCGCTGGTGGTGAATCGCCCTGAAGGCGGGGCCCCAGCCGACTCTGCTCGGATGAAGGCAATGGGTCAGGAGGAGCGCCGTTCCTCGCACTTCCAGTTCACGTTTGCGGGGCGCTGGCCAGTTACGACGTACTCGATTATTACGGACCTTCTCACCGGCGGGTATCACGGACCTTCTCACCGGCGGGTCATAGCTATCGTGGCGGCGCGTAGCAGCGAAGCTGATCCGCTCCCGTCTGCTTCTCGCACTATGGCGTCTGGCCTGCAATGGGCGCGAATGAACCCGGTCGCAGCGTGAGTTGCGCATCGGGTGGCAAGGACGATGGCGTCGGCCCTCCGGGTCCACTGTTTGAGCTGCCGGCTGCCGACGTGGTCGTGACTTACGGTAACGCTGACCTGGGGGGCTTGCAGTTGGAGTTCCGCGCGCACGCGGTCGAGGACCTTTTCGTCAAGGGAGTACAACAGCAGATCTTGTGCCGGTATGTCAGGCAAATTGCTGGCCGTGCCTAGGTCATCCTGTTGAGGCCAGGTCAGTCTTGCGCCTAGTTCTGTACTCAGCCGCGCCGCGAAGGTCAACTGATCGGCGTCGAGCCGCTTGGGATGGTCGGAGAGCGGCCGTAGAAGTTGATAAGCAAGCCGAAGCCTGGCTTCCTCGTCTGGGCAGGAGGCGCTAGCTAGGAGGTCGGCCAGGTCGAGCACGACGGTGGCGCGGTCGGGCCCGACCCACCGGGTCGCTTCGGCGGCCAGGTCGTCGAGCAGCCGTGCGTATGTCTCAGCGTCTGGGCTCGCCCGGAGGAATATCTCGGCCAGCGCAACGATGCCCGCGAGATCACCTGGGCTGAAGCGGTTGTGTGTGAGGGCGTTGCTGAGGAACTCACGGGCTGTTTCGGCGGCTGGTCGGCGGTACTGATCCGAATCGACGAAGGCGCCGACCAGGTGCCAGACGCGTCCGGCCGCTTCGTCGTCGAGTTGCTGGAGGGCTGCGGCTATGTCGTTGTCGGCGTCGGCCGCCGGGGCCCAGGAACGCCAGAACTCCTGGTCGAGGATCTCGCGATTTGCGTCATTATCGGCAAGTCTGGTGACGCATTCCAGCCAGGACTTGGGGCCGGCTGGGGTATCGGCCGACTCAGGCTGGTCGCCATCGGGCAGGCCGTCGCTTTTGGCCGTGGGCGCGGGTTCCCGGTAATGAGCAGCGAGGTCGGGAGCCAACTGCTCCACCGCGGCGAGCATTTCTGGGCTCTGGCGGAGGAGTTCGCCAATGGGTGTGCTGTCGGCGACCCAGGCGGCCATGGCGAGCACCGTTAGCGCTTGTGGTCTGAGGTCAGTAAGGGGCCCTTCCATCAGGGCTGGCACCATGGTTCCTGCGTGGATGAGGCGCGATCTTGCCGTTTCCAAGTCGCCGGTGGATAGCGGCTCAGCGAGTGCCGTCGCGTAGACCGCGCCGAGGATCGCGTCCCGTACGGGGGCGGGTGGCCTCGTGGTGGCCACGTCGACGAGATCGGGCAACCGCAGCATTTCGCTGCTTCGTCCGAGCTTTGCGAGCCGTTTGATCCGCAGATGGCTGAGGTTGGTGGCGTTCAGCCCACCGGTCGCGGTGAGCCGGTCGAGGATCGCGGCCGAGGCGGCGTTGGCACCTGAGGCCAGTGCGATCTCAAACTGTGCCAGGAGTCGCCCTACCGGAACTGGTGCATGCCACGATCGGTGCGGCCGTACAGCGAGGGTCTGTTGCAGCAGGCGTAGGGCATCCCACATCCTTTTTTCGACGGCTCGCGGGCTTTCGATGACGAATATAAGGCGGTGGCCAGCGAAACGCACTACGGCTTGGTCGATCGGGTCCTCGTCAGCCAGTTGCGTGGGTAGGCCGTCGAAGCGTGCGTAGGTAGGACCGACAAATGCTTGAAGCAGTTCGGACACTGCGCCGGCGTGACGCGCATCCCGCGGGATGACGTAGGCGACCCATTGGCGCGTTTGCGGGTTTTGCCGCGGCAGGACGATAGGGACGCCGCTGCCGTGCCGAAGGACCTGAAGGTACGGCGCCAGGCGGCGGCCGATGACCGAGTTCGGATCGCGGTCCGACCACACCGGATTGGCGGGGCCGAAGAAGGCCTCGATGAAGACGTCGACGGCGAGGGAGTAGTCATCGACAGTGGGTTCAGTGTTCATACGCCGTCCCGAAGCGCCGACGCAGGTCGAGCCGGGTAGTAGCGGCGACCTGCTCGCTGATCTTGTATGTGACAGCCTCGTCATTGATTCGCATTCCGCGGACCGTAAGGTTCATGGATCCGGTGAGCAGCCACTCGTCGCCACAGAAGGTCTTTTCGTGCACGTCGTCATCCTGGAGGACGGAAAGGTTCTCAGCCTTGGCGAGGCGCCGCAGGCGTCCCAGGAAGGTGTCATTGTGGGAATCGGATCGGGTGACAACATTAAGGCTTGCACCGCTATGGGTCAGCAGTGCGAGAACCTCCGACAGTTGATACGTGCGGTTGGATGCCTCGACAAAGACGCTGTCGTAGCCGCCGGTGGTGTTGTCGATGGCGTTGACATCGCTGATCCACGGCGACACCAGCCATAGCAGTCGGCTGGGCGACACGAGTTCGGCGACAAGGACGGAGGACAGGACATTGTCAATGCGCAGCCCTGTGGTCCGGCCGGTACGAACGATCCGTTCCAGCATCACTGCAGTGCCTCCCGGATCTCGACGTTTGCCCGCAGCAGGCCGGCATCGCGGACCACAGTGGTGACCTCCCCATATACCCGCAGCACGTCTCGATCGACCGCGACCGCGGGCACTGCCTGCAGGGCGGCCCTGAACGCTTTCGCGCTACTGGCGGGTGCGACGAGAGCTAGGGCACCACGTTTGCCAACCTCGGTGGTGTACTGCTCCAACCAGTCCGGGCCTGTGACATCGACGGTGGGCAGCCGCTCGTCGTGGGCTGCCTGGACCAAAAGCCGGTCGAGCAGTGGCGGCCCGGCGTAGGGCTGGTAGTGCTGCAGGTGCTGGGTGCGGGCACGGTTACCGCGGGGCCACAGCAGGCTAAAAACCTGGTCGGCGGTAAGGGTTGGCCCGCTCACGCCGGGCAGCGTCACCCGGCCCGCACCGACCAGATACGCCAATGCGGTGGCGTCGATCTCGAGGCCGAGTCGCTCCTGCAGAGCATCCCACTCCCGTACCAGGGCCAAGGTGGTGGCGTCTATGGCGCGGGTGCTGCCGGGGCGCAGTAGTCGCGCGGAGAGGGCGGCGACTGCTTGATGGCGCGGGTAACCGTCGAGCGCCGTCCATGCCTCACGCAACTGGCGCAGGGCATGGTCCGCGTCGTGCGCTGACCGCGCCTGCCGGAGCCCGTCCATGGCCTGCGCCGCCGCACTGGTGGGGTGGGTAACGACGTGGTCGAGCAGGCGCACGAGTGACTCGTGCACATGTTCGTGGTCGCTGGGGCCAAGCGCGCTGTCGACCAGGGCCCAGAAGCGGCGTGGATCTTGCGCGTAGTAGGTGGCGAACTGCTCGACGATACCCAGGCCGCCGAGGGAGGTCTCGCTGAGCCAGATCGTGGCGGGAGCGTCGGGTTGAGCCGGTTCCTGGATGTCGACGATGAGATCGCGGTCCTGGGCATCAGGACAGGCGCGTTGCACTGCGGCGAGGATGGCCGCGGCGATGGTGTCCCGGTAGACCCGGCGGGCGAGGTCGCCGCTGCTAGTGGCGACCTCGTCGGCCCACAGCAACCGCCCATGATGGTCCAGCCGCTCGATCACCTTGGGGTGCCGGCTCAATTCGGTCAGCGTGGTGACGAGCCGCTCGGGCGCGGCGCTGCCGGGGTTGGCGTCCCGGTACAGCACCCGCAGGATCTCGTCGATGTCAGCGCCCCAAGCCCCGCCGCGCAGCACGGCGTAGATTGCTTCGCTGCTCTGCATGGTGCGGTGAGGCTGGGTAGCGGCAAGCGCGTACGCGGTGGTGTACACCATGCTCAGCCAAGTGCGCTGGAAGGTGTTCGCAATTTGATCGAGCTCAGCATCCTCGGCGATAGCTGTGGTGAACGCGAGTAGGCGCCACTGCGGTGAGCGCAGGTAGGTGTCGACCGTTTCGCGTTGCAGGTCAAGGGATGCGAGACGAAAGCTGACCGCGTCGACGGTAAGGCGGAACCCGAGTGCGGCTGGTTGCCCGTCCAGGGTGTAGCGGACGCTGCTGGACTCGGTACGGATCGGGCGCGTGTACGTGGTCTCACACTCGGCACCGATCGTCATGCGTCGGACTTCTGCCGGGTTTCCGGCCGCGCTGGTAGCGAACCCGACGGCACTGATGCGCGTGCCCCAGGCGGAGGGCTGCGGAACATCGGCCGAGAACAGGCCGCTGGTAGGTGCGAGCACCTGGGAGGCCCAGATCGGGATGCCCTGGGATCGGGTGTCGATGTCGGTGGGTGGGCGGCGCAGCGCGATCACGTGGGGTCGTACGACCTGGACCGGTGGGTGCCCGTCCGGGCTCCAGACACCTTGCGGGGTGAACGCGCTGACGAACCTGCCGACGTCGAGGTTCCCTCCCGCTGATGCGTCGGGTAGTGCCACCCAGGTTCTGTCGTCGCTGCGGCGGTGTCCGTAACGGCGGCTGACCTTGCCGGGCACCGCCTCGCGAAGTGCTCGTTCGATCGAGAGGGTCTCCTCCTCATCGGTGAACGGCAACTCGAAGGTGACCTCGGGAACGTTGAGTGGCTCGTACAGGGTTCCGGTGATGAACTCGGGCAGCAGGCTTCGCGGATGCGCGCCGGGATCGACGGCTGCTGCGGGCTTCCAGGCCGAACGCAGCCGCCGCAGCGCAGTTGGCACGACTCCGAGTAGAAGTGCGCGGGGCTGCTCCCACAGCAGGGCCTGGGCTTCGTCTTGGCTGATGTCGAGAGCGCGACGAAGATGGTTGATCAGACTGTCTTGCAGCGCCGCGTCGGTGAGCAGTTGCTCCAGCAGGTCGGCCAGGGGGGTGACGTAGTGGTCTGGCATCGGCCGGGTACCGGGAACGGGCGCGGTCAGTACGCGGCGCACGTCGACCTGGTTGCGACGCAGCATAGCGGCGAGCCAGTCAAGCATGGCCTGCGTGCCCTGGATCTTCAGGACGAAGCGGTTGCCGATGGGCAGGCGGGTGGCGGCCAGTTCTGGCGAGAACAGCATGTCATAGGCCTGATAGGCCAGCCGGTCGCGGCCGTAGTCGGATAAAGTCACCACGGTCCAGGGGCGGGTACCGCGGCGGCGGCCTGCCCGGCCGCGGCGTTGAATGAACGCGGCGGCGTCATGTGGGGCCTTGTGCTGAAGGACGAGTCCAACGCGGTCGTCGTCGTAGCCCACCTCGAGCGACGCGGTGGCGACGATGAGATCGGCGTGTTGGTCGACGCCCGCATCCTGCGAGGAGGTTCGTCCGATCTGGAGCTCGCCGACGGTGGCCATCGGGTCGAGGTCTCGGCCGATCTGCTTGACAAGATCCCACGACTGGCCATCAGTGTAGCGCTCGCTCCAGTGCTGCGCGTCGGGCGACCGCAGGCCTGCCAGCACGTTGCCGGCTCGACGTGCGCGCTGGATGCCCTGCTGCCCTTCGGCGTCACGAAGGTCGTCGTAAAAGCGGTTCGTCACGTCAAGATCGTCGGTGAAGAGGAACCCCCTCGATCCGTGCAGGAACTCTCGGCCGGGCAAGTCGAGGACTCGGCCGTAGAGCATCGCGGTTTGGATCGACGTGGACAGCTGGCTGGTGCCGGACACCGGGTCGGATCGCAGTGCGATGGCGTACTCCCGTCCTTCCTCCTCGAAATCGTTGTCCCCGGGGGTGATGTAGTCCAGCGACGCGTCGGGCAGCCCGGTGAGCTGGCCGAAGAACGCGGCGGCATCGCGAAGGGTGGCGCTGAGCCCGACGATCGTCACCGGGGCACGCAGTGCGTGGCGCCACCGGCGTAGCAGCAGGCCGACCTGGGCGCCATGCATTCCGGTGTAGGTGTGGGCCTCGTCGAGCAGGACGAGGCTGGGCCGCCGTGGCCCGAACCAGCCGAGGAGGGTCCCGAGGCCGGGGTCGGTGGAGTTGCGGTTGAGCATCTCCGTGGTGGTGAACAGTAGGTCGGGCGGCGACTGCCGAAGCGTGTCACGGGTGAGCGCCAGATCGGAGATCGTGGTGCCGCACGACGCGCTGGTGCACCGGACCCGCTCCCGGTGGTCCGCGCGATCCTGTCTGCTCCACACGAGTTCTCCGCCGCATGTGGGGCATCTCAGGTAGGGGCAGAGCAAATCGTTACCGCGCTCGGCCCAGCCGCGCTTGAGATGCGCCGCGGTACCGGACTCCAACTGCTGCAGGCTTTGGGGGGTGTCACCGTACAGAACGCCGATCCGCAGGCGGCGAGCACCGCGCTGCTCCTGGGCAGCGTTGACGCGTAGCGCGGCCTTGACTGCCTCGCGCAGTTGGTCACGGAGCAACTCGATGCGGGGATACAAAGCGAGGGTGTGCACGCCGGTGCCACCTGCCCGGGCGTGGCCGGCCATGGCCAGGAAAGCCGGCAGGTAAAAGCTCAGCGTCTTTCCACTACCAGTACCTGCGCCGACGACGATTCCGGCGTTGCGGCGAGACCTGACGTCGCTCAGGACAGCTGTCGTGCCTTCGATCTGGAACCCAGCCAAGTCGAAGTCGCCCAGTTGCGCTCGGGCGATGGCCGTGTCGTGATCAGACCACCCCGGCAATCTAGCGAGTGTGGCCAGCGCAGCGTCGGCGGAGATGTTCCGACTCGGGTAGCGGCGCCGGTTGACGTGCAGCCGGAAGTCGGCGACGAGTGTCTTGCCGTGCTGCCACCATCGGGGCGGTGGCGCGGCGGGCTGACGTAGGGGAAACAGTTGTCGGAGTCGGCTGGTGAGCCGGACTGTTTCACCCATGCGGGTGCGGTAGCGCTTCGGGGACATGTTGGGCACCGAGAACAGCAGCGCGGCGTCGAGCAAAGCCTCGCGAATCTCTTCGGCGCTGACGTCGGTGGGTGCGTCCGGGTCGCCGAGCCGTTCGGCGATGACGGTCATGACCTCGTCGTGGGCCAAGCTGCCTGTGGTGACGCCCCACGTCAGTAGCGGCAGTTCGAGGTCTTCCAAGTCGTCGAGGATCGTCGACAGGAAGCCACCGTTACGCCGCAGTGTCACCCACTTCTCCTTTGTACTTCGATCTGGTCGGCGACCTCGTACCGGCGCAGCAGCGCGATGTCGTCGTCCGACAGGTGGGCCAGCGTTGTCCGCTGCCCCAGGCGGTTCAGCAGCGTTTGCAGTTCGGGAGCCGGATCCTTGAGCGCATCGAGATCTTCCTTGAGGCCAGCGTGGACGGCGGCAAACTCGACAACGTCAGAGCGAGACGGAACATCGACCCTTCTGAGCTTGTTTAGCTTACTCAACCGCGCTTCTTCCGTGCGCCGCTCCACGGGAGGAAGCATGACCATGCGATGCAGGGCCAATTCCGCCGTCCGCGCGGTGGTCCACTGCGACCAAGCCTGCGACAGGCTGAGGCGAACGTCGCGGCGGACGCCCTCGATCTTCTCCTTGGCAGAGGTGAAGGCCCGCATGGGGGGTAGGCCGGCGTCCCCGGCCGATCGTGCAAGCGCCTCACGTCCGAGGTCAAGGCGAACCACGGGCAGGTCCACGCCCCGCTCACGAAGCCGATCCGCTGCGCCCAACGCCGCTTCGACCTCGTCAAACACGGCGTTGAGTTCCTCCAGCCTGGTCAGGATCCGTTTGGCGTTCTCCTCCGCCGCTGCGCCTACCCGGAGTCTGTCCGCTTGGGCGCTCAACGCCCGGGCCTTGTCCAACACCGAGTTCAGGGTCAACGCGCACCTCCACCGAGGGTGCCCCAGCGGCGGAGGAAGTCTTGCACCCGCACAGCAGCGATCGCACCAGATCCGCCAGCCCGCCGTTGGGCCGTGGCAAGTTGTTGCGTCAGCCAAGCGTCGCTTGTTGTCAGGAACTGACGTATGACTCGCAGATCGTCTCCCCGGTAGGCGGTGACCAGCCTCAGTGTGGCCCTGTAGCGCACGTCCGCATCGGCTTGCGACTCGATCTGGTTCAAATGACGTTCGAGTCGATCGACTCGGCGCCAGTCGCAGTGGCGGGCGGCCTCCACGAGGGCACGGAAGGCTGTGAGATCGTCGGGGCCGAGCCCTTCGCGCAGCGCGTCGTCAAGCGCCTGTTCGACCGCGGCCACGGTGTCGCTGCCGCTGACGCCGGCGGGAAGGCCGCGACGGATGTCGGCGACGTCCTCGCACAGCCGCGCGGCCTGTGCCTCGACGAGGTCGGCGAACTTGGCGAATCCGGCTACGGCCTCCTTGGCCACCCATTCCGGCAGCCGATCGGGTCGCCAGGCCCACTCCTCGGCCGCGCGAGCGAGCATCGGCATGGCCCGGGCCGCGTCTACTATGCGTACATCGCCTCGAGTGCCGCGGCGATAGCCGACGCTCTCGCGCAACCTCGCAACGAGTTCGCGCCGTGCGGCCCGGTGGGCTTCCCAGAGCGCCACCCACGGCGCGACGCAGCCGTCAACGTCGCTGCGTTTCCACGAGGCGCCGTCATCGAGGACGGCGTCCAGCAACGCTGGACTTGCCATGTCCGGCCACGCGCGGCCGGCGAGAACGGCGCCGAGCAGAGAGGCGCGCATGGCGGCGACGAGGTCCTCATCGGAGAACGACCGGGCGCGAAGGACGGCGCGCTGCAGGTCTCGCTGATGCCGACTCGCGATGCGGTGCAGGCGCCGGATGGCCCCCGCATTCCCGGCGGTCGCGCCATTGGCGGCCAGCAGCAGTTGCTGAAAGAAGGTGGCGTTGCGCGGGCTTCGCTTGAACTTGATCGGCGCGTCGCTGGTGCCGACCATGCCTTCCCCCTCGGCGTCCTCGATCGACACCACGATGGAGCGTGATGGCCATGCCTTCTCGACTTGCGCGGCCAGCGGCTCAGCCATCACCGGCTCGATCCACGCGCACTGGCTCACCACCGCCTGCTTGATGATCGTCCGCAACTCCAGCGCCGTACCTTGCAGCAACTGCCCTCCGCCGCCTTGCCAGTTCTCCAGGTCGTCGACCATCTTCCGCACCCGCGCCGGCAGGGCATCCACTCCGGAGGGGTGCGGGGCCGCGCGCCCGGCGGTCGATCTGCCGGCAGGTGGGCGCTGCGGCCCGCGGATGATCCGATCCGATCGCTCGGCGAGGTCAAGCAAATTAATGCCGAAGGCGTGGTGCAGGTCGGGTGACAGATTGACCAATTCCTCAGGAGCGTCGCCCCAAAACTCCAAGAAGGTCTGGCGGCGTTCACTGCCAGTCGGATCGAGTTCGTCGATCTGTGTCTTGATGGCGCCGTAGAGGAATGTTTCCCCGGACCAGGTGGCGGTGGGGTAGTCCTCGCGGAATCTCGCATCCGGAAAGGTTCCCGCCGCGAGCGCCTCGGCGTGTTCCACCAGTACCGGTCGAATGACTTCCCCGATGACGGCGCGAGGGTTGAAAGAGTCTGGGCTGTTGTGTGCCGGGCGGGCGTGTATGGCTCGCCGCAGCGCATGCCGGTTGAACGGGTAGAGCCCGTGTCCTTCGGTCGAGACGCCGAACGTCGAGTGACATGGCTGCTTGTACGGGCAATCCTCGCATTGGTTCGGGGCTTCGGCACCCGCCCCGACGCCGGCCTCCTCGAGCCGTTCCCGGCCCACCCGTGCCGCGTTGAGGTAGCGCCCGACGAAGGCCGCGACCTCCGCCTGTCCGCGTTCCGACACATCGAAGGCGATGTCGAGATCGTAGATGTAAGGTGTCGCAGCTTTTGCCCGGGTCAAGACGGTTTCGGCAAGTCGGCCGAAGTAGCCCGGTGTCACGGCCATCAGCGTGCGTACGGGCGCGAGCACGGTGCGACCTTCGCGCACACCAACCTCGATGAGGGCGTCGAGAAGGTCCCGTTGAACGCCTTGTAGGACCACGAAGTCCTCGATGAGGAGTAGCAATTCCTTGCCTTGGCGGGCGTACTGCCGCCTGACTTCGAGCATCGCCTCCTGAAGGCGCCCGCCGCCGATGTTCCATGCCGCGGTGACAGCCGCCGGTAACTGTTCGGTGAGGATCTCCGCCGCAGCGACTTGCAACTCGGGCTTCCCATACAAATGCCCTAGCACCTGGCGAGCTTTGTCCGAGGCCAGGTTGATGTCGGCCACATCAAGGGGAAGATCATCGACGGTGAAGTGGGTCGGCCTGTCGTTCAGGCCGTCGTGCTGGTCAGACAGGAGGGCAGCGGCCAGGCGTGGGATCAGCTTGCCTGGTTGTAGCAGGTAGTCACGAATGTAGGGATCGAGCAGCACGGCGGCGAGCCGATGAGGTCCAGCGAGCATCCTGGCGATGCCTGGTTTGGGGTCGGCAGTGCTCACCGCTTCGGAGAGTTCGTTGATCAGCCGGCGTTCGAGGGCGGCTTGGTCCAGTTCCGTGCTCATCCGATCAACGTCGGCGCGCAGCTGGGCAAGTTCGGGGCTGTCGATGTCGGGCTTGTCGAGCAAGGTCCGGACGACGGCGCGAAGGCTGGTGCTGGTCTTCGGCAAGTAGATGACGGATCGTGTGGGGGTGTCGGGCGTCTTTTCGTGAACCCATCGCACCAGGTGGGACTTGCCGGCGCCCGACTCGCCCACGACCGGCATGAGCAGGACGCCGTTCGCGGTTGGCCGCTCCAGGAAGTCCTGGCGAACCTGTTTTTCCGTGACCTCGGTAGTGCGGGCGTCGACGCGCCCCTCAGGGTGACGCCGGCGGATACGCAGCGGTGCGTGGGTAGCGAAGAAGACTGCCCGAGAGGGGGAAACCGCCTCTGTGTTGATGGTGTGCCCGGCGGTGAGGGGGGACCAGCACAGGTGCTGCCGGAAGTCACTCATCGATGGGTTCCATGATCTCGAGGTGCGTCACCCGCCGGGTCCCGTTGGATTGGTCGGGGTCGACGAGCAGGACTTCATCGTCAGCGTCGGAGCGGCGACGCAGCTGCAGCCATCCGTACTCGTCGGCGCAGAGCAGCGCAAAGGATAGCGCCGCGGACACGTCGGGGGCGTCGGCGGCCAGGCCAAGCGCCACGCTGTAGCGCCCGCCCGGCAGGACGGGCAACTCGTCGATGATGACGGCGACCGCGTCACGTGCGGGAAGGCGCGTGCCGGGCGGCCATTTGGCCTGCATCGTTCGCCGCACTGCAGTCGTGCAGTCGGGGACCAGTGTCTGGCTCTTCGTTCCGGTGCGTGGGATGAGTGGTGGTGCGGCGAATCCTAGTGCGGGGGCCCAGTACGTGAACCGATTCCAGCGGAAGTTGTTGACGAGGGGGTTGCCGAGATTCGCGGTAAACGCTCCGCGTTGCTCCTGGACGACGTCGTCGTGGCTCATCGGCGTGTACGGGTCCAGGGTGAGAAACCAGGACAGCGCTCGGACGAGATCCTTGGGACCTGTTTGGTTGCCGCTGTCGGCGATGTTCTCGTTTCGGCTGGGGTCGAGCGTTTGTCGGCGTAGGAGGTCGTCGAAGGCGGCTACGTCGTCGGGTGTGAGCCTCTTCGCCACGTCGGTGAGTGCGAACTGCTCCCCGTCTTCGGCGGCGATATCGAGGTCGAGGAGAGTCTTCACGGCGAAGTCGAAAGTGGTGTCGCTGTCATTCTTGTCTGGGGGGAGCAGGCTGGCCGGGCTTATGGTGGCCTTCAAGGTCTGACGGTTCTGCCGTCGTCCTGGGCAGCCTACGAGGTGCCGGGTGATGATCCACATCGTGGTAGGAACGGAAGCCGGGTCGTTGAGCAACGGCATTTACAGCGCTCCGAGTGCGGTTGTTATCGGCAGGGACACGTCGCAGGTCTGACAAAGCCGCAGGTGGGGACGTTCGGGATCCGGCAACTCGCGCGGGTGCACGAGGTAGGTCGGCGCTCCGGCCGCCAGCCGGGTTCGGACCTCCAGCGGGAGGCTGGGCCGCTCGTCGCTGATCCAGATCAGGGGTCCGCCGTAGCCGTCAACCAGACTGGCATCGCTGTCCACGATGACGGGCCTCGGCCAAGCACCGTGCTGTACCTTCACGGTCAGTTCCGTGCTGGCGCCGGGTCCGACGATCACCGACACACCGCGGCGGGCGAGTTGTGTCAGCAGCTGCGGCAGAAGGTCGTCGCGAATGGCGTTATCACGCCACCATAGGCTCATCCAACTGGTCGAGCCCCGCAGGTGTTCGAGAGGGTCAGGCTGGTTCGGCCAGCACACCATCCCGGGCAGCGGCTCGCCGGCACTGCGGTAGTAGCCGCCGCCGGCCCGCGACGGCGTGCGCCGTCGACACGCCGGGCAGCCCCGACAGTTGATGGTGGTGGGGAGGGTGCCGCCGCACCACGGTACGCGGTAGTAGCCGGAGAGAATCTCACCGACGCACCGGTCGCCCTTGATCACCTGACGTAGGTGTGCCAGCGCCGCCGTCTGTTCAGTCGTCACGAGCCGCCGTTGTGCCTCAAAGGTCTGCTGCCAGAAGGCGTGGTCGTTGGTGCGCCCGTCCCGTACATGCGCGATGACGCGGGCGTCTGAGCGCTCGTGGTACTCGTCGAGCCGGCGTTGCCACTGTTCCTCGGGTTCTTCGGTCTGCCGTTTCGGAGGTTGTGGCGTTTCCAGAGCGATCAGCTTGGCCTGCGCCATCAGGTTGAGCGTGCGCACATTCCACTGGCGGCTGTGGCCGGACTCCTCGGGGATATAGGTCGGCAGCGTGTCGAGGCCGATGTCGTAGGTGCCGTGGCCGAGGTTGGTCGCAGATCGGCGCATGCTGCCCCAGCGGTCCCAGCCCTTGTCGGCGCTGATCACGACCTCTCGGTTGATCCGGGTGGCGAGCGGGTAGTCGGAGGGTGCGCTGGCTAGGTAGGCGATCGCCGGGCGGCGGTCTCGGCCGCCACGGCCGACCTCCTGGTAGTAGCGGTCGAGGGTCTCCGGTACGCAGGCGTGGATGACGGTGCGGACGTTGGCCATGTCGAGCCCGAGTCCGAAGGCGGACGTGCCCACGACGATGTCGTAGCGAGTGCGTGCTGGGCGGCCGTCAGCGTCTTCACCGCGCCAACCCATCACGGCGGCGCGGCGCGCGGTGTCGTCGAGGTCGCCGGTGACCACGACCAGGCGCCGGAAACCGGCATCGCGTAACCGCTGTGCCCATGCCTGCGCGTCGCGCTTACGCGTGGTGTAGAGGATCATCGGTCGGGGCAGGGCGCTGACGGCGTGCAGGACGGCAGCGTTGCGAGCGGCTTCCGTCTCGTACTCGTCGATGAAGTAGCTGGGCTCGCGCCGGGTCTGTGCAGCCCATACCAGTTCGGTCAATCCTGCTGTGCCGAACAGGTGCTGGAGGGTGTGGATCTGCTGGCGGGTCAGGGTGGCGCTCATGGCCAGGGTGACCGGCGCGCGCCCCGGCGGTGCTAGCGTGATCCAGGTGCGGCGCTGTCCGGCGATGGCCTGGAACTCGGGGCGGAATTCGTTGCCCCACTGTTCGACGAGGTGCGCCTCGTCGATGATGAGGTGAGTGAGATGGCCTTGGCGCGCTGCGGTGTCAAGCGCTGAGTTGAGGCCACCCAGCAGCGCTTCGGGCGCTGCGATGACCACCCGCTGGCGGCCCTGTCGGATGTCCCGGCGGATGGCCTGCTTGATGTCGGCGGCGAGGCCGCCGGTGTAGGCGTAGTGACCGCTGGGGCTGGCGTGCTCGCCGCGTTCGGCGAGCAGTCCGCGGAGTCGACGCTCCATGTCCATGGCCAGCACGATGGTGGGCACGACGATGACGGCCACTCCACGCTGGCGTGTCGCGGGTATGGCTGCCGCCCAGGCCAGTTCGGTTTTGCCCTGGCCGGTGGGCAGGCACACGATGAGGCAACTGCCTGGCGGCGCCGTCACGATGGAGCGCGCTGCTTCCCGCTGTCCGACGGAGGTGTAGTGCTGGTAGCGCGGGCCGAGGGTTCGCGTCCAGAACGGATCGGCAGGATGCGGCGGCGGCGTGCCTGCTTGTCCGGCGTAGACCTCGGCCATCTCTTGGTCGGCAGCCTGGTTCGCCTCCCCCGATGGGGTGGGCGGATGCCATGCCTGGGCGGTCAGCGATAGCCCGGCCGGTGTAGTCAACGCCTGGCAGCCAGCCTGCTCCCACTGTTCTCGGCCGGGCAACGCCGGGCCGATAGGCACCTCCAAGGGCCAACTGCCGTGGCGGCGTGCCTGCTGCTCCAACAGGATCTGGCGGGTAAGGGCCGCCGCGTCACGCCAACCCGTCTCACCGTTGGCCAGACCGCTCAGGGCGTCGCGGAGCCGGGTGACGGTGGCATCCGTGGGGTGGGCGGCTTCAGGGTCGGGCCACAGCGACCACAGTGCTTGCGCGTCGGCCCAGGCGTCAGACACTCGGCGGCTCCAACGGCAATGGGCCGCCGACGAGACAGGTGATCGCCATCAGTCGCAACCGGGGCCGGCCAAGCCCGCTGACCAGCGCGGAGGTCACATTGACGTCGTCGAGATAACTCTCGGTGTCGGACAGCAACCGGCCCGCTCGTTGCCGGGCCTGGGCCTGTGCCTGCCGGATCGCCAGGGCGCGCTCTGCCTCCGCTCGCGCCTGCTGTCCGCGAGCGAGGAGGTCTGCCGAGCGAATCAGTTCGATCCGGCCGTGCTGTTCGGCTTGCCGGGCGGCGGCGGCGAACGCGTCGGGGCCGCCGAACCATTCCCATAGTGCGTTGACTCTGGCGTCGCTGAGGTTGACGTCTCCGCGCTCTGGGCTGTAGCGGGCGTCGAGCCATGCCAGCAACTGTCGGTCCACGATGGCGACTTCGCTACCTGCCGTCAGCCAGACGCGCTGCAGGAACGGCGGGAAGATCGCGTCTGCCTGCCGGCGCAGTGCCCGCTGGGCGTCGGCCCGGTCGGCGACGGTCTCCAACGCCGGATCGATGTCGGCCTCGACCAGGAAGTCCAGGCCGAAGTATGGCTGAGGGGCGACACCGTGATACCCACGCCGCCAGTACGCCGTTGCCTGCCCACGGTCGTCGACGGTGACCACGCGGGCCAGCACGTCGACGAACGGGTTGCCCAGCCGCAGGAGTCGAAGCTCAGGGTGGCGAAGCGCCGTGTTGCGGTTGAAGGTGCCCTCCATCGCCGCTGTGGGCACAGCGTGCCCGGCGAGTGACAGCAGCCGGGGGGACACCAGCAGCGGACCACGCTCGAACCGGAGGGCGTGCTGGACGTCCACCCGGGTCCGGCAGCGGAAGCGCAACCCACCGGGGTTGTCGCCGGCGTAACCGCGCATCGCCCGCTCGTGTTGCCGCCATTCGACTTCCAGGGCGTTTGTGGACTCCGCCACACTGCGACCGAGCGCCGCCTGGTGCACGGCCTCGAGCATGTCCATGCCGTCGATGTCCCGGCGCTCCCGGGTTAGGGTCTCTGTCACACTGGTCGCGGTGCGGAGCATGGCGGCAGGGCCATCGCGGAGGGCTGCTTCCCAGACCGATCCGGCGATCCCGTCCAAGGCTTCCTGCAGGGCGGAGACCGAGTCGTCGAAAATCCTGAGGCAGTGGGTGAGCAGCGCGGACCAGGCCGTAGTGAAGTCTTGATCGTCGACTCCGACCTGGACGACGAGTTGCGGTGCCGGCTGCCGCGCTGCACCGAAGACTCCGGCGAACCGGTCGATCCGGCCGAGTCGCTGCTCGCATCGGTTCGGTGACCAAGGCAGCCTGACGTGGATGACAGCGTCCGCGTCCTGCAGGTTCACTCCGTCCTCGGCGCTGTCGTCGGCCACGAGGACGCCGCCGTCTGCGCGCCACTGGTCGACGGCCGCCGCGTTGTCCTCTGCGCTGCGCCGGTGGGAGTGCTCGTGGATGTTGAGGCCCTTCCGGTCGTTGAAGCAGTCCGCGAGTCGGCCGGCGAGGCTACCGGCACCGCAGAAGACCACTGTCCGGCAGTGTTGGGCCGCCGCACGCGCCAGTGGGCGCGGGTCGAACTCGGTTTCGCCGCGGTCGTCGGCGAGCTTGTCGAGAGCGAGCTCGTCCGCTGCCAGGACTGCGGGCGATGCGAGCAGGTGCCGCTCGTCGGCGGTGAGGCCGGCGCGGGTGGCTGCGGCTTCGTCGCGGTGCACCCGCCAGCGCAGCGCATCGTGTAGGTCCTGGGTCAGGTCGTCTACGCGAGAGGACAGGACGGCCAGGACCTGGCCATAGGCGTCGGCGTGCTGCTCTGCTCCCTGGTCCAGCAGCCAGTGGCTCACCTGCTGTTGCCAGCCCAGCAGGACGTCACAGGCGCGCATGGCACGCCCGGCTGGCATGGCGATGGGTTCGGGTCGGCGACGTCCAGTGACTTCGAACGGTAGCGCCTCGGAGTCGGCGCTGGCGGCGAGGACATTGTGGCGGCGGTGCCGGATGACGCGGCGGTGCAGCCGGTAGGTCTCGCTGATGTGCGCGCGAAGGCCATCCACCCGCACGCGCAGCACGGGTCGAAGGGCCTCGTCCTGCAGGTCCCCGTGGGCTGTGAGCAGGCCGGTCACGTCGTCGGCGAGCCGTCGGAAGGCGGTGTCTTCCGGGATCAGTGCCGCGATCTCGTCGATGGCGCTGGGTATCAGTGGTTCGAAGTCCGCGTCGAGACTGTGCACCGCCCTCGCCAGCGTTCTACGGTCCTGGAACCGGGCCGTGAACTGGGCACGGTCCTGCCATCGGTAGAGGGTGGGGTCGAGCAGGTGCAGCAGGGCCAGGTGCGTTTCGGGGCGGGCGGTGGTCGGGGTGGCCGACAGCAGCAGCAGCCGCGGCGTCGAGTGGGCCAGTAGGGTCAAGTCACGGTACGGGCTCTGGTTCGGGTCGTCGGTGCGGCATAGGCGGTGTGCCTCGTCCACGATGACGAGGTCGAAGCCATGGTAGTCCGGCCACCGGTCGGGGGTTTCGTGGCTGGTGATCCGCACGGTGGCGGCCGGGAAGTCATCGATGTAGAACTTGGTCTTCAGTTCGGCCTGCCACTGCCGGCGCAGCACGTCGGGCGCGACGATGAGAATCCGGGACGCGGGCCGGTCGAGCAGATGCTGTCGGATGACCAGACCAGCTTCGATGGTTTTCCCGAGCCCCACCTCGTCGGCCAGCAGGTACCGCTGGACAGGGTCGCTGAGCACGGTCATGGCGGCCTGAACCTGGTGGGTATAGATCTCGACGCCTGCGGAGAGAAGTGCCGGCAGACTGGCGCAGGCTGCCCGCTGCGCCACGAGGCTACCGAGCATGGGCAGCCGTGCGTCCCGGAAATGAGGCGACTCGTGGGCGCCTGCGGCCAGGACTTCCACCGGAGACTGGATCCGGCGATCCCACCGCACCCGCAGTTCCTCTTGCGGTACCTGGAAGTCGCGGTCACGGTTCCGGATGCGTACGAAGTACAAATCCGGACCACCGCCGATCACCCGCCCGGCCAGCCAGCGACCGGTGTCGGGGTCGTGCCAATACACCCGGGTTTGTTCCAGCAGGCGCACCGGCTGACACTCCTCGGCCAGCACCCACCACGACGCGGCGACCGGCGAGGCCACCGATTCGAACGCGTCGACCCGGACCAGGTCACCGGCCCGTTCCGCTACCCGGCCGATCCCGGGCATGCGGGCGTGCTCCACGAACTGGCCGATCATCAGGGTCGCCGAAGGGGTGCGAGAAGGCACCCACGCAGGCTATCCGACGGTGCCGACAGCCTTTACCCGCCTACAAGATCACAAGACAAGCCAAACAGGACTTGACCTGCGCGCATCAGGCAGACCAGCACGGAAAACGGATGACCGTCTTCAGCCAGACGAGTTCCAGCCCTCGGCCGCCCCAGCCCTTTAGGGAAGGTGAGCCCTTCGAGTAGTGCATGCAGCCGGACCGCGTACGGCTTGTTGGTGTCGGCCGGAGGCCCCAACGAGCCGCACACAGCCACCCACTTCATCGTCCTCGCGCCACCTGGCTGGATCGGTAGCGGCTCTGGAGGAAGTCCGCGACACGGTGGATGTCTCGGGGAGTGTTCTGGATGTCGTTCCACTTGCGTGCAACGCCATCGCTAAAGACCCATTCACCCTCGGTCCAGTGGCAGTCGTCAGCGATAACCTTGAGATCAGCGGCGAACTCGTCCGACTCAATGATGCCGTTGCCATCGTCGCGGACGTGGCTGATCGCGTCCATGAGGTACCCCATGCTGATAATCCCGGCACCGTGCATCAGACGTGACCTGCGAGGAGGCTTGTTCCACGCATCAGGAAAGACCTGCTTCACCGCCGCCCAAAAGTTGCAGAGTAGGGTGAACATCTCGCCGGTGTACGGCAGCGCTTCGTCGTTGCGGAATCGATAAAGGGCTCCGTCCGACAGGCTGTTCTCTAGCATCCGCAATACCGAGTTGTCTTTGACGTGGCCGCCTGGGTTGGTGGGCATCTGGATCATCCGGTAGAGCGGGGACCGCAGCTCATCGAAGTTGAGCTTTTCGAGCAGGGTGGCAGGCAGTTGGCGGACCCGCAACGGGGTGGGCAGCGCACCGGAGGCGCCTGGCAGCAACTCGTGGATGAGGCCCTTGGGGAGTGCCTTGGTGGAGTTGACCAGGATGAACTGGGAGCGCTGGTCGGCGGTGTCGTTGGCAATAAATGCGCTAATGCTCACGGGGAACGCGTCGATGTTGGCGTCGCGGATGGCGGCGCAGCGCTGTTGGCCGTCGACGATGAACCCTGGCCGGTTGTGTTCCGGTCCGTCGATGAGCGGGATTACCAGAGTTCCCGTCTCCACGTAGCTGGGGCCAGCGGCGGTGGCGGGGTTTGGTTCGAAGCGCACGCGTTCGTCGAAGGCGATGACGATGGCGTTGGGCAACAGCGGGCTGTCGTCGGTTTCGATGTACCGGCGAATAGCCGCCACGTGGGCGAGAACTTCGGGTCGCTGGTAGCCGTGCAGTTCGGTCGTCTCGTCGCGTCGAATGCGCGAGACGGTGGCGATCTGCGGGACGAGTTTACCGTCCATTGCGAAGGTGTAGAGGCTGCGTCCGCGACCCTGCTGGATCTTCAGCGCGGGCAGCCGGAGTTCGGAAGGGGTGCCTGCGGGGAGGTCACGTCGGGTCGTGGTCACGCGCGAGTCCTTTCTCGTTGTGGGCGCAGTCGCTGTTCGAACACGTAGAGGTTGTGAAAGCCGCGCCGTTTGTTGCGTTCGGTGCCTCTGAAGATCACGACTTCAATGCCGATCGCCTTGCACAGGTCACAGGGGCAGTCCCGCCAGGGCCGGTCTGCCAGGGTCGCACGATACTGCGCGCTTCGGTCGGACTTGCCGTCCCACACGACGCTGTAGTCGACAAGTGCTTGGACGACCGGGTCGACCTCGATCTCATCGGCGTCGTACTGGCGGAGCCGGTTCAATGCGGTGCGTTCCAGGGCGAGTGCCTGGGCTTGGCTGATCTCGCCGGAGCGGATGCGGGCCTTGAGCTTGGGGTTACCGTCGACTTGGGGTACGCGCAAGGCGACGTAGGTGCCGGTGGGTGTGTAGTAGTTGTCGCGGTCGTCCTTGAATGCTTGACGGAACGGTGAGGTGCTGTCGAAGCTGGTGACGCCATGGGTGGCGAAGGTGGGGACGTCGTCGCAGCGGCTGATGCCCAGCAGGTGCAGCTGTGTGGTGGGCTCACGGACCTGGTCGATCGCGGTGAGGCAGGCGAGGATTTCCTGGGTCTTGAGAGGGACCATGCCCCCGAGCGCGATGCGTTGGTACCCGATGCGTTGTAGTGCGACGACGGCGTCGGCGTAGGACTGCGGGCTCCAACCTTGGGCCACGCCGAGGGGTGTGAAACAAACTCGGCGGGCCTTGCAGCGCTGCCAGAAGTCCGCAGCCAGAGCAAGGGTGATCTCCTGGCGACGTACCCACTCGGCGGCGCGCTCGTCGTCGCGGGCTGTCTTGGGCTCGTATTGAAAGATGACGTGGTCTACGGCGATGCCGTAGTGGAATCCGCAGCCGTCATAGAAGTCGATGACCTCGTCGACACTGTAGGGCGGGTACTCCTCAGCGACGTAGGAAAACGCTCCACAATCGCCCATGATCTTCAGTGGTGTGTGGCCGCGGTCGAGGCGGAAGAAGCGTCGGGCGCCCTCGCGGTAAAGGCGGTGGCGTTGCGCGGCTGTGTACTTGCCGGTTCCTCCGCCGGCCTTGCCGTCGACGATGGCCTTGGAGACCAGCAGCCCGTCGAAGGGGGCTTGGGTGAGTACCTCGTGGGCGTACAGGTCGTCGCGTTGCCGGACGCGGAACGGGTCGCGTTCTTCGGTGACGAAGTCGAAGCCCGGGTCGACCTGGTCCTGACTGTCAGGGAAGAAGAACCTCACGACAGCTCTGCCCGGGTGTTGTGATACAGGCGGATGAGGTAGTTGGACAGTTCCTGGATGTGCCGGTGCATGTTTTCAATCTCGTTCCAGCGCAGGCCTAGGTCGTCCCAGACGCCAGCGGTCCAATGACAGTGCGGTGCGATGAGGGCAAGGTGTTGGCGGATGGTCTCCGGTGCGTTGGGGCTGCGGGGATCGACGGCGCCTAGGATGCGGTCCATCAGCCGGCCCATCGCGCGGATCCCAGCACCGTGCATGAGGCGGCTCTTGGTAGCCGGCAGTCCCCAGGCGTCGGGGAAGGTGTCGCGCACCGCAGCCCAGTAGACGTACAAGGCCTTCAGGATCGCTTCGAAGTCGGTCTCGTTGCGGCTGACGTCGCGGTACGGAAACAGGCAGCCTGACGATGAGGTCAGGCTCTCATTGAGCATGTTCACCACCACGGTGTCGGTGATCACCGCGTGGGGTGTCTGTTCCCGGCTCGTGGAGGCCCGTTTGATCAGCCCGTACATGGGTGAGTTCGGATCGGTGTTGAGGACGTCACACAGCGCGGCGGGCGCCTTGCGGATCGCCAGACGAGGGGGCAGTGGGCTGTCGACCTCGGGCAGCAGTTCGGTGACGAGCCCGCGCGGCAAGGGTCGGGTGTTGTTGACCCGCAGGAACTGGTCGCGCTGGAGGGTGACACTGTCGGCGACGAAGGCAGTGACGGGAACCGGAAAGCCGCGGCGTTGGGCCCGCGCCAGGGCGAGGGCCCGCTGCTGGCCGTCAACTATCCAAGCTGGCTTCGGCTTGCCCTTCGCCGGTAATGGAATGGTCAGCTTGCCGGAGGTGGCCAGACCGTCGCCGACGCTGGGGCCGCGGCTTGACTCGAACTTCGCGCGTGAGGACAGCGCGAGGATAATCGGGTTCGGGAACAGCGCGCCGTCGGTGTTGAGATAGTCGATGATCTCCTCGACGTGCCGGCGTACCTCGGGGCGCTGGTAGCCGATGAGGTTGCCGGCCTCGTCGCGACTCACTCGAGAGATGTCGGCGATTTGCAGGACCTCGTCGGCGCGCAACGCGAACATGAAGAAGGGGTAGGTGCTGCTCTGGTCGATCCGCAGCGCCCGGCGGACAAGGTTCTTGACGGAGGGGGCGGCGGGCATCAGCGCCTCACCTGGGCCGCGACGTCGGCGAACAGGGTGCGGAATCGGGACTGTTCGCAGGACTGCCCGGACTGACGTAATTGGCGCAGCAGGCTGCTCGCGGTGGTGGGTCCGTTGGTCAGGTGGCGCCGGATAAGGTCGCGCAGGGCTTCGTCGCTGAGCTTCTGCCCGATGGGTCGCCGGCTAGGGTCAGGCGGCGCGGTGCTGGTGGCTTGTTCGGCGAGTTTGCGCAGGTTGGCGTAAGACAGGTCGTCGGCTGCTGCGGTGAGCAGGTGGGCGGCGGCACGAACATTGAGCGCTTGCAGGCTGCCGCCGACCACTGGCCGAAGTGCGGCGGTAACCGGCACGATGAGGTCGTCGACGTCCGGGCACCGCCCGGGCGGGCCGATGATGGCCAACTGTTCGCGGTCGGCCAGGCAGTCTGCGGCTTGGCGTAGGTCGTCGGCGCAGGCGCGTAGGTACGCCTCGGACAGCACGGCGATGACGACCGCGTGGGGATTTCGGCGAGCCAGCGTTGTGAAGGAGCGAGGGGCATGGGTGTCAGGGCCGCTCCATCGGTTGAGTCTGCTCCACCAGTCACGCATGGCGGCCGACGAGGAGCCGGCCGAATCGGCCTCCCCCGCGGTGAAGGTGGCCGCGTAGGGCGCAACCGGCGTGTCGGCTGCGATCAGCCCGTAGCCAGCGGAGCACACCCACAGTTTCGTAGTCTGCGGCAGCGTTGCGGGAAGGCTGCGGGCAACCTGCCAGTGTTCGCCGGCATACAGGTCCACGGCGGCAACTCGGTCAGCATCGAAGGTGGACAGCCGGGAGGCCCAGGTGGCGAAACGTTGCCCTGGCCGCTGTTCGTGCAGACTGCCGAGCCGCAGGTCATCGGGCACAACGCGGGTCTTGCGGTTGGCGCAGGTGACCACGAGGTGCACGGGACGGTCGGCCATGCCGGATCTCGACCTCACGCGTCGCCCCCAGTCGCGGAGTCGGTCCACTCGAGCCGCGCGTAGGCGGCATGGTTGTGGATGCTTTCGTCGTTGACCACGCGCACCCGGAATCGGTTCACACGAGGGTCATCGCGCAACGCCAGGGCAACGTGGCGGGTCATGTCTTCGACGAAGACCGGATTGTCGTAGCCGGCCATGGTGACGTGACGCTCGTCCGGCCGTTTGAGCAGCGCGTAGACCGGTGAGGACGCCGAAGCCTCGGCGACATCGATGAGGTCGTCGAACCATAGTTCTCCCGGGCCGACCGGGTGGACTTCGATGGTGACGTAGCCGCGTTGGTTGTGCGCCCCTCGATCACTGATGGCCTTGCTGCAGGGACACACGCTCGTTACGGGCACGCGGGCCTGCAATGTCAGGACCGGATTGGCTGTGCTCACGCTGGCGGTCAACGCGCACTGGTACTCGCTGAAGGACCGCGCGCCGGTGACCGGGGCCTGCCGCTCCAAGAAGTAAGCGAAGGTGAGACGGACGCGGGCGCTGCTGCTGCCCATGCGCGTACGGAGGTCTTCCACCAGGCGCAGCGCACTGTCCGACGCGACCTCGTCTCGCCAGGTGTGCAGCACTTCTACGAATCGGCTCAGGTGGGCGCCTTTGACCTCGGCGTCGAGGCTGACCGACATGTCGATGGTGGCGACGGTTTCGCGTTTAGCCCCCTGGCCGTCAGCGATCAGCAGCGGGTAACGCAGCCCTTCGATGCCGACCTCATCGAGGGAAACCCCCCGCCGGTCGGGCAGCGCCTGCACGTCGGGAAGCATCACCGCTCTCCTCGATAGATGCAGCCGGAGGTGCACGTCTCCCGGACCATGACAGTCGACAGGGGGAGTTGATCGATTAGTCTGTCCCAGATCCAGCGGGCCAGTACTTCGCTGGTCGGATTCTCCAGGCCGGGCACCTCGTTGAGGTAGTAGTGGTCAAGTTGGTCGAGGAGCGGTTGGAACGCCTTCTTGAGCTCGCCGAAGTCCATGACCCAGCCCGCTTCGGGGTCGACGTCGCCGTGGACATGGACCTGAACCCGGTAGGAATGGCCGTGTAGGCGGGCGCACTTGTGCCCGACTGGCACGTTCGGCAGCCGGTGCGCGGCTTCGAAGGTGAACTCCCGGAAGATTTCCATCAAGCAATTCCTAGGTATTTGTGTGTCTGCAGACTCAACTGCCACTGCGGATGGTCGAGGCAATACCGCACCGCAGCCTCGGTGTTGGCCGCCCTGTCGGGACCATCCATGGGCTGCAGCAGGAAGTGCTCGAAGGCGAGGTCTTCGAACAGTTGCGGCTCAGCGCCGACCTGCGGGTAGACCAGCTTGAGGTCATGGCCCTGGGTGAGCACGAGGTCGGCGCCCGCCTTGGGGCTGACGCAGATCCAGTCAAGCCCGGCTGGCGCCGGCCGAGTGCCGTTCGTCTCGACCGCGACCGTAAAGCCCTCGGCGTGGAGGGCCTGCACAGCGGCCTCGTCCAGTTGCAGCAGCGGTTCACCGCCGGTGCAGACGACGTAGGGGCGGCTACGAGGATGGGACTTCCCCTGCCAGGTCTTGGCCACAGCCGCGGCCAGATCAGCCGCAGACCGGAAACGACCCCCACCTGGGCCGTCCGTGCCAACGAAATCGGTGTCGCAGAACCGGCAGATAGCGCGATGCCGGTCCGACTCACGCCCGGTCCACAGGTTGCAACTGGTGAACCGGCAGAACACCGCGGGCCGGCCCGCATGGGTTCCCTCACCCTGCAACGTGTAAAAGATCTCCTTAACGCGGTACACCGACCTCACCCAGCCGTCGGCGCCAGAGCGGGATCTGTGCGGCCGAGCTCCGCGAAGCCGCGACCGCGCAACAGGCAGGAGTCGCAGGTGCCGCATGCCCGCCCGTCGACCGGGTCATAGCAGCTGTGTGTCCAGGCGTAATCCACGCCCAACTCCAGACCTCGGCGAATCGTCTCGGCCTTGGTCAGCTGGATCAGCGGTGTGTGGATACGCAGCCGTTGGCGACCCTCAACGCCGGCCTTGGTGGCAAGGTTGGCCATCTGCTCGTAGGCGGCGATGTACTCCGGGCGGCAGTCGGGATAGCCGCTGTAGTCGAGTGCGCTGACCCCGATGAACACATCCGAGGCATCCAGGGTCTCTGCCCACGCCAGCGCGAAGGACAGGAAGATCGTGTTCCGGGCGGGCACGTACGTGATCGGAATGTCGCTACCGAGGTCGTCGGCGCTGTCGTGGTGCGGCACGGCGAGAGCGTCGTCGGTCAGCGCCGAGCCACCGAAGACGCGCAAATCGATGTCAGCGACGACGTGCTTGACCGCTCCGAGGTTCGCGGCTACACGGCTCGCGGCTTCGAGTTCCACCGTGTGCCGCTGGCCATAGCGAAAGCTCAGCGCGTACGCTTCGTACCCCTCGTGCACCGCCATCGCCAGTACCGTGGCCGAGTCGAGCCCTCCGCTAAGTAGCACCACAGCCCTGCGCTTCGCCGCAGACATATGCCGGCCTCCGCCTCTCCACTCGGGTCCGAGAAACTGCAGGGTTGCGCGCCGATGGTCGGCTGCAGTTTCGGCCGTTAGCCTACCGAATTACTGGGAACGATGGAACGCGCCTGGGGGAGGGGCAGTCGATCACTGGCAGTGGCGGGTCGCGTCGACTACCCAGCGCAACTGCTGCCGCTGTGACGGGTGAGCACGGTCGATATTTCAAGGGGCACCTCTTGCTAACTGCAGTAGAACGCTGCGGCAGGACGTCGCACTTTCTTGCGCCGGCGACGGTGAAATCTCTGAGAAACCCCCCGCCTGTCCAGTAGGTCAAGATAGTACCTTTGTACGAATCTGCACATTAGGCAAGCCGGCGGAGTGTCCGTCGGTGAGTGACCAAGCTTGACCTGTCAGTTCACTGACGCAGTTGCCTGCGGCTACCGATGCCTAAGCAGCGAGCAGGAACGCGGCGAGAGCGCCGCCTACTAGGTATGGCCCGAAGGCAATGCTGTGCTGGCCGCGGACCAGGCGCGTGAGGGCCGCGGGCGCGGCGAAGAGGTATGGCAGGACTGCGCCGAGGAGCACCGCGTCCCAGTCGAGCGTCCCAAGGGCGGCGCCTAGGAAGGCGGCGAGCCTTACATCGCCGAGTTCCATGCCGGTGCCGACGATGAGGGCGAGCAGCAGGTATCCACCGCCGAGTGCCGTGCCGGCCGCCGCAGAGGTGACGAGCCTACGACGACGGTGAAGTACGCCAGCAGTTCTCGATCTGCTTCACGGCCCGGCCCGTCGGCGGGGAACTGACGACCTCCAGTGAGTCGCGTCAGGTCCGCTGGATGAACCCCGCCCAGCTCAACCAGTTGAACATCCACCCCTCGATGCGGCTGCGTATCGACCACGCCCTCAAGGAGCGGGCGACGCCGTACATCGGTTGAGTAAGGAGGGGCGTGTCACCTTGATGACGCGGAAAATCCCGTGCCCATAGCCCATGGTGACGGTTGGGTTGCGCAGATGAGCGCAACCTCGGTAGCCGCGCCGCGCCTGCAGTTCTGCACTACCCCGACCGAGTTCCTCGCGGTAGCTGGCGAACATCTGGCCGCCGACCCGGTAGTCAGCACCGTCGTGACTACCGTCGCGCACCGGCTGCTGGCGCCGCAAATCGATGGAATCGCGCAGCCCGACCGCAATTGGTGGTTGGTGGTTAGGGGTGCATCCGGCACGGTCGTCGGCGCCGGTATGCGAGCGGCGCCGTTCGCACCCTATCCGCCGTTCCTGCTGCCGATGCCCGACGAGGCGGCCGTGGCCCTGGCCTGCGCTCTGTATGAGCGCGGGGAGGAGGTCCTTGCGGTCAACGGGGCCGTTCCTGCCGTTGCGCTGTGCGCCACCGAGTTGACCCGGCTCGGCGGGGGCAGGGTCCAGGTCAACCAGCACACGCGGCTGCACGAACTCGGCAAGCTGGCTCGTCCGGCGGCAGTGCCTGGCTGCCTGGAGCTCGCGGTCGAGAAGGACGTCGAGCTGGTCATGAAGTGGTTCGGCGAGTTCGTGGGCGACGCTGACGAACAGGCGGGCCGCCGACGGGGTGCCAGCGCACATGAGGTGCCCGACCGCGCGGAAGTGCTGCGCCGACTGCTGGCCGGGCATCTGTGGTTCTGGGTCGACGGGACTGGAGAGCGGGTGCACCTCACCGGTGCCAACCCCCCCATCGTTCGGGGTCGCGCGCATCGGTCCGGTGTACACGCCACCAGCCCAGCGCGGGCGTGGATGGGCCAGCAACGCGGTTGCCGAGGTTTCCCGGCGGATCCAGGCCGACGGTGCGCGGGTGTGCCTGTACACCGATCAAGCAAACCTAACCTCGAACAAAATCTACGCCGCGCTTGGCTACCGGCCGGTGGTAGACATGGCCAACCTCGTCATCGTCCGCTGACGGGAATGGCGCCCACGGCGATGTCATGGTCGACCAATGCCCGCCCCGCACCGTTGGCGAGATAGGCAATATTCATCGCCGATGGACTCGTGGCCTGCGCGCCTGGTGTATCCATAGGAGTCCAATAGCCTGTCCATGAGTTACACCCTGTTACCTATTGTCGGGAGCCGTGCGGCTGGGCCGCAGTTTCCGCGGGCTGCCCTTGTTTTGCTAATGCCAATACGGGAGGTCATATGGTGGCGAAGGTCGTGGTGGATAAGGTTCTCTGCTACGTGGTGCGAGAGGGGCGGTTGCTCGTCTTCCGTCACACCGACTACAGCTATGAGCAGGTGGGCGTCGAGGTGCCGGGAGGCACCGTTCGTGTAGGTGAGGCGCCGGAGGACGCCGCGCTGCGCGAGGCCCGCGAGGAGACCGGGCTGACGGGCTTTCGCGTTGTCCGCAAGCTGGGGAAGGTTGAGTACGACATCACACCGCTCCGGTTCGAGATTCAGTACCGTCACGTCTTTCAGTTGGAACTCGTAGGGCCAACGCCCGAGCGGTGGGCTAGTCAGGAAGACCACGACGGTACCCAGGAACCCACCCACCTCGAGTGTTTCTGGATACCGTTGAAGGCTGCGCATATCCTGCAGGCTGGCCAGGGTGCTCTCCTGGCCAAACTATGTTCGTGATCGGGTGTACATCGCGAGGTTGGCAATGCGCGGCTATGGGACCGAAGTGCGCCAGCGGCATTGCCTGATCATTGGCAATGCCGTCATACCAATATCCCGCCATGCGTTGTGAGACGACCGCGAGACCCGGGTGCGGATGCAGGCCGGTCGGAACGTTCTACACCCCTGAAGCAAGATGCGGCGGTGGCTCGACTGGCAACTCCGGTAGCTGGTGTTCATCGGAGCAGCGCCCCGAGCCGCGGGCACTGGACCAGCATCGCGCTCAGATCCCGCTCCTCCGCGACGGCCGCGATGAGGCGGAGCGCGTCGGTGGCCAGACCGAGTGCGCCGAGTTCCACGACCGTGCTGGCCTCCCCTGCCAGAACCGCGGCCATCAGCCGGGTCCACTCCGGCAGCAGGACCCAGGACGCGTACAGGTGATCGTCGAGCCAGGCGACGGGCCGAGCCGCGAAAAACTCCCTCCGGTTGGTGGGAACCTCGACGAACACCGGCGTCGAGTAGACCGGATCAACCTGGGCGGCGGCCAGCAGAAGCGGGTCCTGCACCAGGGTGGCGTCCACGAGCTGCGCGAACGACGGCGTCCAAACAACCATGTGGCCATTCGTGGTGCCATCGGCATGGACGACCGGCGGTCGTTTCCACACGCCGACCTCGGACACCTCGGTAAACGTGTCGGTCACCCGGTACAGCGAGGCGTACGCGGCGACCACCTCGGCCTCGAAGCCAAGGTGCCGCAGCGCCCCACTGACCTGATGACTCGTCGGGACACAGGTGCCCACCGGCATGCCGCTCTGCGCCTGGTGCAGAACGGCTAGGACCGCGAGCAGCGGCACCATCTCCACCGGCGCGTCGACGAGCCGTCCGAACATCGGGCTGTACTCAAATTTCGGCATCAGTGCCGTCTCGTCCGGGCGGTGAGGGCGCCGGCTGCCGGGCACGCGGGTGGGCGGGATCATCCGGCGGATCGGCTCCCGCCGCTGCCGGCGGCCACTGCGCTTGCGATTACCCACCGAGCCTCCCGACGCGAACACCAGCACCGCCGTTCCGTCGATGCTGACACGTCGACAGCCGGACACGACAGCCACAGACCCCACCCCCCGAGCTGGAATCTGGACCGGAAGCCGCTCGTGCGACTACTCGCATCGCGGTGGCTGTCTGCGGTGCCAACCGCCTCGTCGATGTCTGGTGGCCTCACAAGGAGCCCGGTAGGTTCAGCTGTCCAGCACTTTCGCTCTCATCGATTGGGGTGCCGGCCACGTGTCGCAGATCGAGACGATCACCGGTGAGTTCCGCGCGTTGATGACCGGGGTCGAACGCGCGCAGGGGTTGGCGGCCGCCGCTGACAGTCAGGCGCAGGAGGTGGCGTTGCGGGCCGCGGGCGCGGGCTTCGTCGCCGTGGCGGCGGGTGTGGCGCGGGTGCGTAACGCGATCACGGGCATCCAGGGCGGCCTGGGAAGTCTCGCCGGTTCGATCGGTGAAGCGACGAAGGCCACCGCGGCGGTGCCGAACGAGGCCACCCCGCAGGAGACGATCGCCGGGCTGGCGCCCGTGCTGAGCGCCGTGGACGCCGCTCGTGACGCGGCGACCGGGGCCATCACCGGAGTGGGTGAGGCGCAGCAACTCGTCGCCATGGTCCTGCAGGGCGGGCAGCCCGGGCCGCTGTTGCAGGCCCTGGACGGCATCAAGCAGGTCCTGGTGCTGGTCGTTGGGCGCACCGGCGGGGCCCGGCAGGCCATCGAAGCGGCGATCGCGCAGGCCCGGCAGTTGGGGTCGTCGGGAAACTGACAGGGGCTGGCGGTCACCCACCGGCCAGCCCCACCCCTTCCCAGCACGGTGACCCGCCGCCGACACCTCATGCCGCCGGCGACACCCCATCAGCTGACCATGACCACGGCACGCCCTGGACCAGACAGCCAACCGGCGTCCCGGGCGGGACGCCGACCGGTCCGAGAGCCAGAATTCCGCCGCGGTTGGACGACGAAGGGCGGCGTCCGTTGGAGCTCGAGAACGAATGCGCCGATATAGTCGCCAGCAAGAGCTACCGGGTCCACCAGAACCCCACCAGGCAGGAGATCGCCGACGCCCGGCTCCGCACCGGCGACTCCGGCAACCCGAACAAAGACCCGGACTACCTGATCGAGGGTCACGTGTTCGACTGCTATTCGCCCACTCTCGGCAAGCCGGTACGGGGCGTCTGGAGCGAGGTCCGCGCCAAGGTCGACAAGGAGCAGACCCAACGCGTGGTGCTGAACCTGCACGACTGGCACGGAGACCTCGCGGCCCTGCGGACACAGTTCGATACCTGGCCCGTCGAGAGGCTGAAAGAACTCGTCGCGGTAACGCCGAGCGGCGCGATCGTGCAGATCGTCCGTCGAGACTGAGGAGAGGCGCAGAGATGGCTGTCGAGTTCAGGTTGACCCTCGCCGGTGACCTGCCCCTGGACCACGTGGCTGATCTCGTGGCAGCCGAACCCGCCGAGAAGCCCAGACCGAGCGGCACCAACCCACGGCTGCTCAGTGCCCGCCTCTACGACACCCGCGGGTACGCGCTGACCGTCTCCTCAGGCAGCCAGGGCTATTTCGATGCCGAGGCCGACGACGGTGCCCGCTGGGAGTGGGAGCCGGAGACGTACGTCGACATCGACTTCTCCATGCGGGCAGACGACCTGGTCGACAAGGGGATCCCGAACATGATGCAGGCCGTGGCCCGGGTGTTGGCCGCCCGGCAGGAGGACGCGGCGCTGGTCCAGAACGGCAACTGGCTCCTGCTGACCCGCGTCGGGGGCGAACTCCGCAGACACCGGCCGACCTGGTGGAGCCACTACGGCATAAACGACCTCATCACCCCATGAGCCAGCCGAGCGCGGGTGACCTGCTGACGGATGACGCGGCTTCGACCCGTCGTCCGTGGGTGACGTCGACGTCGTCTTCCTCGACCCGGCGGACCTGACTCGCGACAACGACGACCCGGCCGCCGCGCGGCTGATCGCGACGTTCCCGGCATCTCCCGTGGGAGGCGGTGCCCAGCCGGGGGAACGGCTAGCCCCACATGATCTTCGATGATGTGCGCGGTGTGTGCTCTCCAGCGGATGCCATCCGGGTGAACCGGTGCCAACGTGGGTCGCGCGGAGCGACCGCCGGTCGCAAACCGCGGTTCGTGTGCTCCGGGTGTGCTCCTGGGCTGGGAGAACCGGGATACGGGTGACGTGGGTGAACGTGGGCCACTCCCTGCCACCCCAGGTCGACCCCCAGGTCGCTAGACTGGGCCCTCGCGCCCCCGTAGCTCAGGGGATAGAGCATCGGTTTCCTAAACCGTGTGTCGCAGGTTCGAATCCTGCCGGGGGCACCTCGATACACAGCCGAAACGCTTCCTGAGCTGGCAGTACGCATGCCGGTCAATTAGAACAGGCGTGCAGCCGTAGGTCACCGGAAGCCGCCGTTTGTCGCAGCTCGCGGAACCGGCGCGGAATGACCTTGGCGGCATTTGCGCAGGTCAGTTGGCACGTCCGAGGCAAGATCCGGAACGGCGACAATCATACGGCCCAGGCCACGCCGGTCAGAGCTTCAGAGATCCGGTCGTTGACGGTGGCCTCCGCGCCGTCGATGCACTTGGCGTAGACCTTGAGCAGTACGTCCACGGAGTGTCCGGCCCGGTCGGCTACCTCGGTCGCCGGCACACCAGCGTTGAGCCACAGCGACACGGCGGCGTGGCGAAGGTCGTACGGCCGACCAGCGATCGGCGAGTCAACCTGACGCGGCGTCAACGCCAGTCGACGCGCCTCATCCCAGACGCGCGAGTACGTCGAGGCCGCAACGACGTTGCCCCGCTCACTCTGGAACAGCCGGCCATCCTTAGCGACCCCGAACCGTTCGATGTGTGCACGCAGGATCGCCACGAGCGTGGGCGGGATCGGCACGCTACGCGGTTCATCCTCGGCTCGATGCTTCAGCCCTCGATCGTCGTGAACCTCGCCGCTGTCGGTCCACCGCTTGCCCGCCTGGGGTCGACTCTTGGCCAGCGTCAATCGACCCCATCCCTTCTCGGGTAGGTCGCAGTCCTGCTCACGCAACGCCAACGCCTCTGCCGGACGGAGCGCTGCGAAGTACAGGCAGGCGAAGAACGCGACCAGGCGCTCACCACGCTTGGCCTTCCGTCCCCGCTGGCCGACGTAGGTGACGGCGATCAGCAGTTCCAACGCCTGGCGCTGGTTGACGACCACCCGGCGATCGACGACCTCGGCAATCTTCTTCCGCTGCGACCGCACCCGAAGCTTGTCGATCGGGTTGAACTCCAACTCTTCCAGCTCGACCGCGTACTGAAGCGCGTTGTAGAAGACCGACCGCTTCCGACGCGCGGTGGTCGCGGCGGCCGGCTTGCCGTCGAGCTTCACCACCAGGACGTCGAGCGCACTCCGAACGGTTCCCGCCTCGCGAAGCTCAGGCAGCGGCAGGGAGGCGTGGCGCAGCCAGCGCGTCGCGTCGGCGATGTCCGGCGGCATGTCCAGGCCACGAGCCGGCGGCGGTAGCACGTGGTTGCGCAGGGCTTGGCGAAGCAGTTCGACCGGTGGCCGGCCGGGGGCGTCCTTGACGAGTGCCGCCGTGATGGCGGCGAGCGATTCGGTCATGCTGTCGCGGGACTTGGCCGCCGCGCCTGCCCACTTCATGTCGACGTACTTCGTGGCGAAGTCCAGCCAGGTCGTGGCCGCCGGGGTTTCCGTCAGAGAGTCCGGTAGCCCGGTGGCGGTGTCGAACGCCTCGCCCTGGTTGGCCGCTTGCATCAGGTCGGAGCGGAAGCTGTCGGCCAAGGCGCGGGTGACGAACGTGCGGGACTTCTCGCGGCCAGCCACCACCCACCGGACGGTGTACGACCGCTTGGCCTTCTTCGACCCGACACCTCCGGCGTTCGGTTTGATCGCCCAGATGCGGACGCGATGGGACTTCACGCCGCCACCTCGCGCCGCTGCTCCAGCCAGATCCGGAGGTCCTTCCTCGCGATCCGAAGCTCTCCATTGGGGAGCCGGATGCAGGCCGGGGCGATGCCGAGTTCGCGCCACCGGTAGAACGTCCGGCGGGACACGTTGTTAAGCGCGGCGAGCACCTCCGGAACGGTCATCAGTTCGTCATCCACGGGTGGGGTCCTTCCTCCTGTCGAATCAAGCAGCAACCGGCACGGTGCCGGCGGGGGTGGTGCCGAGTTCGTGGGCGAGTTCTTCGCGGCCGGTGGCGTGTCTGGCGCGGGCCATGGCGGCGGCGGTGTTGGCGAGGAGTGCGTCTCCGGCGGTGTGCCAGCCGACGCCGGCGAAGGTGAGGGTGCCGACGATCAGGGTGGTGTCGTCGAGGTGGTCGACGGCCTTGATGGGGTCGGTGACGGCCTGGTCTTGGTCGTCGTTGCGTCGGTAGGTGACGCGGGTGTCGCGCAGGAGTTGGAAGGTGACGGAGTAGCGGCGGGCTTTGGTGAGGAAGTGGCCGCCGAAGCCGAGCATGTGTGCCCAGCGGCGCAGCCGGGCGTACGGGTTGGTCGTTGCTGGTTTCGCCGGTTCGGCGTCAAGGCTGGCTTGACGTTCGGCGACGCAGACGGGGCAAGCGCGGTAACGGGTGTGGGTGCCGCAGTCGGGGCATTCCCAGCGCTTGACGAAGCCGGGCCGGGGCCGGTGATCCCTGGGCCGCTGCGAGAGCGGGATGGATGTGCTCGTGGGTCGGCCGAGTCGCCAGCAGGCGTCGATGAGGCGGGCGGTGTGGTCGCCGTCGGGGTCGGCGTAGTCGCCGATGGTGTCGGCGTCGAGCCTGACAGAACGGTGCCCAGTTACCTCCGTGCTCTTGGTGGCGTACTTGGCAAGGTAGCCGGCGACCATGCCGTCGGTGACCTCACCGCTGCCGGTCAGGCTGATGGGCCGAATGTCGAGGCCCTTGGACGGGTCTCCCCAGACGATCGACCAGCCTTCGGGCCGGTCGGGGTGGGTAGGGGTGGTGTAGCCAACTTGGGACACGGCATGACGGATGGCGTCGTCGAGGTCGGCGGCGGTGAACCCGGCCGGTGGTGGGATGACGGCGGTGGGGTCGGTGGGGTCGACGCCGTCCAGGCGCACCAGGGCGTGGAAGTGCACTGCTCCGCGTGCTTGGAACTCGGCGGCTTTGCCGTGGGACAGCCGGACGGGGGCGAGCGTACGGACCTTGCCCGAGTCGGTGACCATCCGGGTCGGGGGGATGCCGCGTCGACGGGCGAGCTGGGCGAGGTGCCGTTCCGCGGCTTGCTTGGTCCGCCGCCACAGTTCGCCTGCGAACACGTTCCACACGACCTGGTGGTCGTGGTCGTAGCAGTTCAGGCACAACGGTTGACCAAGGACTGCATCTGCCGGTTCGTGGCGGGCCCAGCACACGGCTGGGCGGCCGTGGGCGCAGAGTCCGGCGGTGGGGTCGGTGCTGCGGCGGGCGTGGCAGGGGTCGGGCCGGCAGTCGCAGCGTTTGCGGTTGGTGCAGGTGTGCCGCTTGACCGCGCGGACGTGCACAGGGCCGAACGAGGGGGCGGTGAAGGTGGCGAACACCGCTGGATGGCGGGAGACGCTGTCGGGGACGCCTTTGCCGCCCACGAGGCCGGCGCGCAGGAGCTGGTACGCGTCGCGTTGGTAGACGCCAGCGCAGGTCGGGCAGACGGTGGCCCGCCGGTTGCCGCACGCCTTGTAGATCGCAGCGTCGGGCATGGCGTCGGTGTGCCGGGCGTCGAGAAGTCGACCGGTGGCAGGTTCGACGGTGAGGAGCTGCCCGGCGAGGCGGATGGGTCGGGTGCAGCCGGCGGCGGCGCGGACGTGTTCGAGCCAGCCGAAGTAGTCGGGTTGCTGGGCGCGGGTGAACGCGGAGCCAGCAGCGGTGTAGCCGACGAACGGGACGGTGTCGGCGTTCGAGCCCACACCCCGGGCCGAAGCGCGGGGTGTGAGGTCCAGCGTCGAAACCATCAGGCAGCCTCGGAGAGGTGCCAGGTGGTGATGGTGTGTTGGGTAACGATGATGCGGCAGGCACCGCACTGGCGATCAGCCGGTTCGTGCCGGTGGCACGCGATGGTAGCGGTCGTGTCGCCGCAGCGGACGGTGACCGGGGTCCGGCATTCCCCGCCGGGGATGACGTCGATGACCGTGCGTCGGGTGTCGTAGGGGTGCGCCTCAGCGAAGGCCGGGCAGGTGTGGGTGACCTGCTCGATGTCGACGACGTGGATGGTCATCGGGCACCACCCGTGACGGGGGTGCCGTTGACGGCCGGAGTGTGGCCGGTGATGGTGTGCAGCAGTTCCCGGGCGATGTCCGGGGTGACCGACAGCAGGCCGGCGAGTTCATCGGTGGTGATGGGTCGGCCGGTGCTCTGTTCGTGGCGTCCGATGACGAATCGGGCGGTGGGCATCAGGTGCGCCGGGACCTCGGGTCGGGTGACTGGAATCGGGGTGAAGGCGGGTGCCGTGATGGCGGCCGGCGCAGGTGCCGGCGGGATGTCGACGACCGGAGCGGTCTCCGGCGTGGTGTCGACGGTCGGCGTAGGAGCCGGGGTGGCGTTGACGGTAGGGGTGGTGGTCGGCTCGGTGGCCGGTGTCGTTTCGGTGAGGTCGTTGACGGCGGCGAGGAGGGCGGCGGCTTCGGCTTGGATGGCGGCGAAGTCGGGGCGGATGCGTCCGGCGACGAGTTCGACGCCAATGACGAGGACGACGACCAGGGCGAAGACCAGGCGTAGGCCGAGGCTGCCTGGGGAGGCGAAGTTGATGGTGGCCGACAGCATCGCGGCGGCGGCGAAGACGACCATGGCTCCGCGTTTGGCGTCCTTGGCGATGCCGGAGGTGCGGACGACGGTCAGCATCGACACCATCGCGGCGTCGAAGATCAGCGGGACGAGGTAGGCGAAGTAGCCGGCGTTCTGGGTCCACAGGTAGTGGGCCTGGTGCAGGTAGCTGGTCAGCAGCGCACCGAGGAGAACGAAGCGGTTGTACCGCTTGATTGATTTGATCGCGGTGAGCATGGCGGGTACGGCGTTGCGGGCGTACTCGGCGGCGAACTGCTCGGTGACGGCAGCGGGGTCAGTGGTGGCCATGGGGAGTCACCTCCGGGGCCGGGATGGCGTCGAGGGGGATGAGGTCGACCACGCCGGAACAGTGGGCGCACATGATGGGGGCCAGCCCTTGGGCGGCGAGCTGCTGCCGGAAGCAGGGCAGGCAGGCGAAGTCGGCCGGGAACAGTCCGTCGCCCTCGCAGAGGGCGCAGGCACCGAGGCAGACGGGGCAGGGCTTGTAGACCGGGCCGAGGATGTCGTGGATGCCGGCAGGGCTGCTGCCCTCGATGCACCACAGGCAGGGGTCAGACAGGTGGAAGCTCACGACGGGTTCCCTTCGTGGCAGTCGAGGCATTCGCCGTAGCGGCGGGGGATGTAGTAGGGCTTGACCTGGGCGCAGATCCGGCAGGTCCGGCGAGCCAGCAGGGCTTTCGCGATGGCCACCCGCTGAGCGGGCGTGGCAGTGCGCTTCGGCGCGGCCAGGTCCAGGCGGTAGAGGTAGGCGACCCGACGCTGTGTGCGGTGCCGCCAATAGATCTGGGCGATGGGGTCTTGGCCATTGGGGCGAAGGCCGGCGGCGCGGAGCTGCCGCACGGTGGCCAGGCCGGAAGGTGCGGCGTGGTAGGGGAAGGTGGGGAACCCGTAACGGGTGCCCAGCGGGTCGTAGAACTCGACCCGGATGCCGGTGCGCTCGGCCAGGTTGTCCAGGTCGACGCTGCGCAGGTCGGTCATGGCTTGTCACCGCCCCAGCGCTGCTGGGCGGCCTGCTTGGAGATGCCGAGCCGGGAACCGATCTCCGACCAGGAGTAGCCGAACGCGCGCAGACCGATCACGGCCTCACCGATGGCGTCGTCGATGACCGACGACAAGGAGACGAGGTCGCGCAGTGCTTCCACATCGCCGGTGGCGACACGACGGCCGTGAGCCCGGATGATCCGGCGGCCGAACGCGGCGAATTCGTCGTTCTCGACCACGGTGCGGCGCTTCTGCCGAGGCAGCTTCGGCGTCAAGGGCTTCTTGACGGTGCTCATCGGTTCCTGCCCTCCTGGGTGTGGAGGGAGTCCCACCGGTCAGCGGCGGCGGTGAGGGCGTTGATGACCTCGGTGGCGGTGCGGCCGGGCTTGTCGTTCCACCCGAACAGGCGGGAGGTGCAACCCAGGTCGAGGAAGTCGCGCAGGACGCCCAAGGCGGCGCGGAAATCGGCTCGCTCGGGCCGGTCGACACCAAACGGGAAGTCGGTGGCAGTGCCGTAGGCGGCCATGGCGACAGCGCCGGAGACGCAGGCCCGGGGAGTGAGGGCGTCGAAGATGATCGTGTAGTAGTCGCCCTGGGACCAGCCGTGCCGGCGCAGGTAGAGGGCGGCCATCCGCAGCAGGTCGGCCGGTGTGACCGGTGCTGTGGTGGGTGGGTTGTGGGTAGCCTTCATGGCAGCCACGTCCTTTCAGAAGGGCTTGGTGGGAGGTCGGCAGGACCGGCATTTGCTGCCAGGCGTCGTCCGGTCCTGTCGGCCGATCAGTTGATGCGCAGCCGCAGGTAGCGGCGTTGGCGGTTGTCGTCGCCGCCCATCGGGGTTGGCGAGGACACGTAGACGAGTCGGCCGGACATCCCGGCGACGCGGACCATGGCGGCGATGTCCTCGGGACGGCCGATGACCCACAGTTCGGTGAATTGCGCGGCCCGCTGGTTGTTCGCGCGGGCGTAGGCGCGTTCGCGGGTGGTCATGCCGCCATGTCCCACTCGGTGGGGTTGACCGCCGGGGTGCTGGTGCCGGTGGGGCGGCGGGTCCAGGCGGCGTAGTCGGCGATGTTGTAGATGTCGGTGTCGGTGAGGTAGGCGGCCTTGATACGGCGGGGAACGCCGCCTTCGGCCAGGAGGTAGGCCGCGCCCTGGTTGGTGGGCGAGATGTCGGAGGCGGTGTAGCCCTGCTCGGCCCAGCCCTGGCCGAGGATGATGTTCGAGCTGTTCAGCGAGGTGCATCGGAACGCGGCCCGGTAGCCGAACAGGTCCCGCAGGCTGGCGGGGATGATGTCCCACGACGGGCGCTGAGTCGCGGCGACAACGGGCATGCCGCAGGCCCGGCCGAGGGAGACGAGCCCTCGCAGGAGGGTCGAGAACTCTTCCTGTTGCTGCTTGGTGCCGAGCACGGTGGAGAACATGGCGAGTTCGTCGATGATGGTGACGATGACGGACATGCCATCGCCCTCGGCGAGCTTGCGGCGCCGGTTCGCGAGGAGCCAGGCGTAGCGGTTGGTGGCGACGACCAGGAGGCGACGCAGCACCTCGATGCCTTGGTCGATGTCGGGGCCGATGAACGCGTCGGCGAGGTCGCGCCAGGGGCCGAGTTCGACGAGTTTGGCGTCGAACAGCACCAGGCGGGTGCTGTCGCACAGGGCGGCATGACCGCAAATGTTGTTGATCAGGCCGGACTTACCGCCACCGGGTTCGCCTGCGGTGAGCAGGTTGCGGTAGACGACGTCCAGGTAGACGGGTTGGCCGAACTCGTCGATCCCGATGAAGATCGGGTCGAACATCGACAGGCCAGGACCCACCGGCACCGCCTCAGCAGTGGTGGGAATCGTGGTGGTCATGAGGTGCCCTCCTGGGCGTTGTGGGCGCGAGGGGCCACACGAACGAGCCGCCATGGCTCCTCGCGTCCCGGGATGGGTGAAGGTCAGATCCAGTCGGAGGTGTCGTCGTCTTCCACGGACGACGCAGACGAAGCCGCGGGCTTGCTGCCGTTGGCCGTCGTGGTGGCGGCCGGCTTCTTGCCGGCGGGCTTTCCCTGGGCCGGGAGGGTGACCGTCGGCATGTGAACGTCCGGCAGGTCCAGGGCGGTGGGGACCGTCAGCGGCGATGCCGAGACGGGCGCGGTCGGGTCGATCACGTCGACCAGCGGGGAACCGACGTGAGCGGTCAGCACCTCACGGCGCTTGATGTCGAACCGCAGATAGGCGGCGTTGTTCTCCGAAGCACGCTCGATGAGCACGGTGGAGGCGTGGCAGGTCACCGCGATCTTGTCGAGGCGACCCTCCAGGTCCTTCTCGGACAGGCCGGGGCGCAGGTAGACCCAGACGCGTTCGCCGACCGGGGTGGGACGTGCCCACAGGATCAGCGGCAGGCTGCCGGACTGGTTGGCGATGATGAACTGCGCGAAGCACACCCGCAGCCGATGCCTCACCACGAGGCACCAGGTCCAGGCGATGACCTGGCGGCGAGCCGGGCGGATGGCGGCGGGGACGCCGACGACCAGGGCGACCACTAGCAGGGTCACCAGGGTTGGGGTGTGGTTGGCCAGTTGCACCCACGCGGTGAGCAGCAAGATGCCGAGGATGGTTTCCGGGGTCCACCACCAGAGCAGCCGGATGACCGGCCAGATCCGGACGAGCAGCCAGACGAGGCCGCCGGTCGGGATGCCGATCAGTGCGCCGATGAAGACGGCGAGGATCGGGTGGATGTAGGAAGCGGCCACCACGGTCGACAGGATGCCGACGATGACCGCCGTGAGGATGAACGCCATGCGGGCGTTGCGCGCGGAGGAGCGGTGGACCTTGGCCTCGATGACCGTCACCGTTCCGGTTGACCTGCCAGCGAAGCGGCGAGGGCTAGACTTGGACATGACACGTCCTCCCAAGCGATTGGGTTGGATGGGTTGGAGAGAGCGGGGTCGGCAGGTTGCGAGCCAGTACCGGCCCCGCGCTCGAACTTCCTAGAGCTGACCGAGGTCAGCGGTCGCGCAGCTTCTTGCCGAGCAGGCCGAAGCGGATGCGGTCGTCCTCGTCGAGGACGGTCGGGGTGCGGCCAGCGGCGCGTTCCTCGCGGAGCTGCTTGTCCAGGTGCTTCGGGTCGACCTTGACCTCATGGACACGACCGTTGGTGTCCTCGCTGAACAGATACTTCTTGCCCATGGCAGGGATCTCCCTTGATCAGAGTGAGGGGTTTAGAGGCAGGCGATGAGCAGCGCGGACGCCCAGAGGCACGCCGCGTGCAGGGACTGATCGGCCAGGTACATCCCGCAGATCGGGGCCTGACGGTCGGCGAAGTCGCCGCTTCCCGTGTGAGTGAGCAGCCAACGCACCGGCCACCGCCGGTCAAGAAACGCGTGCGACACGGCGGAGAAGCCGAGCCCAGCGGCAAGCCCGAGGACCGTGATCGGCAGGTCCAGGGCGGCGATGGTAATGGCCAGCATGACCACCACCACGAGGTGATAGGCCATCACGTGGCCCAACAGGTGACGCCAGCCGTCCCAACCCGGGGCGGCCTTGTGCGCGGCCTGCTTGTCGGACTGGCCGAGAACGTGATCGGCCACCTGGTGGCCGGCGTAGAGGGTCGCCGCGACAACGGCGAACACGATGGCGGAAACGAGCATGAGACAACCACTCCCTATGACGAGGGCAGACAGGTTGGAAAGGCAGACGGGGTCGGCAGGTATGCGAGCCAGTACCGACCCCGTGCCTTGAGGGTTGTGACCACCTGATGTGGTCACCGGCCGGGAACGTGCGAGCCAGAACCGTTCCCGGACGAATCAGAGATGTGGATTTGGTTCAGCGGACCATCAGGCCGCTACAGCGAGCCACGGACACCAGTGGCTCACACAGCACAGCGGTGCGAGGGACCTACTTGGCCGGAGAACCAGTCTTCGGCTTCAGCGAGACCGCCCGGAACGCGACGCCGTTACGCCCGTTGGTCGCCCACGGAATGGCCTCCAACTGCTCGACAGCCAGGAAGTCGCCCACCTTCACGCCCGGCTTCTCTCCCGCCGTGGTGATGGTGATGACCTCCCCGCCGTTCTCGTCGAGCACGAAGACCTGGGTAGACCACATGAGCCGGCCCGTGTTCTTCTCGGACTTCTGATTGCCGTTCTGGTCGTTCTTCGGCTCCGGGTCCTTCGACGCCGTCACCTGCTTGCTCGTGGTGTCCACGTACAGCTTCACAACAGACCTCCTGTGTCTTGGCCATTTCTTGAGCTAGTCCCCGGTGGACTGTTGCTCGTGGCCTCTGCGGATAAGGCTCCCGTTTTCCGGAGGACGACCCATCCGATGGGCTAGACAACTAAGGGACGTCTGCTTTACCGTAAACACGTCCCTAGCCGTCCCTTGAGGAGTGTCGGATGCCGAACGAGCGGCTACGAGATGCGATCCTGCGTAACGGCCTGACCCCGGTCGTCGTGGCCGAGAGGGTCGGGGTCGACGCGAAGACCGTGGAACGGTGGATCACGCAAGATCGGACGCCCTACCCGCGTCACCGACATGCGATTGCGGCGATGGTGCGGGAAGACGTGCCATACCTGTGGCCCGACGCGGTCACGCCCGAGAAGGCATCGCAGATCGGGCAGAGCGAGATGGTTCAGCTCTACTCGCGGCGATCATCAGTGCCGTACGACCTGTGGCGTCGACTGATCGAACGCGCCATGGAGCGCATCGACGTGCTCGCCTACGCTGGACTGTTTCTCCTAGAACAGGACCCGAGGCTTATCGACGTTCTGCGTCAAAAGGGTATTGACGGGGTCGAAGTCAATATTCTGCTCGGCGATCCAACCAGCGACGCAATTCAGCGGAGGAGTGTCGAGGAAGGCGCACCCGGTGTCATGGCGGCGAAGATCCGGCAGGTTCAGCAGTACTACAAGCGGCTTGATGGTGCGCCCGGGGTAAAGGTGCTCTACCACGACACGACGCTGTACAACTCGATCTACCGCTTCGATGACGAGATGTTGGTGAACATGCACGTCCTCGGCTTTCCGGCACCACACGCGCCCGTGATGCACCTGCGCAAGCTCAACGGAGGCGATCTGTTCCGCACCTACTCCGACAGCTTCGACCGGGTCCTCGGTGCCTCGAAGTCTCGGCCAGGCGACGAGGTGGCAGCCTAGAGACATGGCGAGAACCGAGCATTACCACGACCCGAACGCGCCGAAGGCCAACAGCATCGTCGTCGCCGTCTCTGTCTTCGTTCGGGACGAGCACGGCCGGGTGCTGCTCATCCAGCGCACCGACAACGGTCTGTGGTCCCTGCCTGGCGGTGGCCAGGAGATCGGCGAGTCGGTCGCAGAAACGGCAGTCCGAGAGACCCGCGAGGAGACCGGCATCAGTGTCGAGGTGACAGGGATGGTCGGTGTCTACTCCGACCCTGGTCATGTCATCGAGTACTCGGACGGCGAGGTGCGGCAACAGTTCTCGCTCTGCTTCCGCGCCAAATCGATCAGCGGGACTCCGACCCCGAGCGACGAGTCACACCAAGTCCGGTGGGTTGACCGTGACGAGCTGGCCGCGCTCGACGTTCACCCGTCGACCCTGCTCCGCATCACCCACGGCTACGAGGAACGCCGTGAGCCCTACATCGGCTGACGAGTGCCGGCGAGCCGGAACTGAGTCCGCTGCACGGCAGCGACCATCTCCGCCTCCGCCCTGCCGATAAACCGGGTCACCAGGTGCTCCGGCCCATACCGAGACCGAATCTCCGCCAGCCGGTCCAACACCTCGAAGTCTTGGCCATCTGGGCCCGTCGTCATGTCGGCGCAGCAGATGGCGTCGGTTACCGCGGTCTCCTCCCGAGGGAACTCGGCCGCCAGGACCTCGCCGAGCCCACGTTCGTCGGCTTCCAACCAGGCGCAAGAGTGATGAGCGACCAGGGCGGCAATCCGCTCATTGAAGCGCTCACGACGCAGCCAGCGACCACCATCGAGCGAGTGGAAGCCGGTGTCGATCAGGTCTGGGCTGTAACCCACGTCGTGTAGCCAGGCCGAGGCTACGAGCACCTCGCGATCCTCGCTCGGGACTGCTCCGCTGATCCGGTCCGCCTTGGCGGCGACGGCCTGGACGTGACTCCATCGACGCGGTAGCGGCGCTTCCAGCAGTTGTCGCGCAACTTCCCGGGCGGTGTCGACGAGGGTGGCCATATCTCCCAGGGTACGGAGCCACCGGGTCCGCGCACCATCCCGTGTCCACGTGCCGGCCGGACTGCCGGCGATGTCGGGTTTCAGGACCTGCGTGACAGATCAGTCTCGGGACGTGGGTGACACGTCCGGCTAGACGATCTAGTTCTGTTTGCTTGGCCTGGGTTGGGCTGCCGCCACTGGGTTACCTGGGATTGTGTAGCCAGTCTTGGTACCAGTCGGGAAAGTCAGCCTCGGGGGTGAGGCCGCCGTCGGCGGCTCGGTCGTCGAACCAGACCTGGCCTCGGGTTGCCCCCGTGACGATCAGGCGGTGGAAGGCGCCGCAGCCGAATTCGGCGATGACCAGAGAGCCAGCGGTCCATCGCTCGTCGAAGTACTCGTCTTCGGTCATCATGTTGCCTGGGCCGGGGACGCCCGGTTCTGGCACGTGGTAGGCGGGGTTCCATGCCTGCGTGTGCGGGAAGGGGGTGGCTAGGTAACCGGGCCGGAGACGTTCCTCTCGGTCCTGGTCGCTCAGGCCCTCGCCGTCAAGGGGGAATAGCCCGTAGTAAGGGCCCGCGCCGCCGTTTCCGACCTCCCGCAGAAAGCTGCGGTAGGTGTCTGGCAACGTGATGTGGTGGCGGCCCTCGAACGCGGCCAGGTCGGCTTCGCTGAGAGTGGGGCCGAAGCGGTATCGATGGTGCCGCGCCCCGAAGCGTTGGAGTTCGCGGTCTTCAGCGCGCATAGCTGCGAGCCGGGCTCGAATGTCCTCGACGTCCCACATGTTCCTCATCCTGGTTCGGTGCTGTCAGCCTACGGTTGCTTTTGCCGGTGGCGTTGATGGCCTCTTTGAACGTGGTGGCTCCGGTTTCCGGGCTTTGAAACGAGCGATCGACTTGGTAGTCGTGCGAGGCACCTCGGCCACGACCTGGTCACCATCGAGGATGCGGAAAGTGGTGTCGGCGGCTTCGACCACGAGCGTTCGACCGGCGTGGGCATTGCCGACGTGGATCCGTTGACCAGCGATGACGAGGGCTCCTCGGCAGCTGACGCGGCGTTCGACCCGCACGGGTTCGGGGCTGGGGGTGGGTGGCGGTCCGGCGGGGCGGGCGTCGCGGATGCTGGCGGCCTCGGCTGCGGTGAGGGGGTTGGGCAGGTTGCGCAGCAGGACGCCGTCGGCGGCGATCTGCAGGAGGCCGCGGTCGAGTCGGACGGTGACGCGCCTGCCGGCGAAGTGGTAGCCGACAGGGTGTTGCCGTCCGGCGAGGCTGATCAGGCCGGTGGCGTTGACGAGGCGTTCGACCTCGATGGGGGCGCCGGCCTGGACGGGGCCGGTGGTGATCGGTGGTGGCCCGGCGGGTTGGGCGTCGTCGGCGAGGAGTTGGCGCAGGTGGGTGGGGGTGAGCCGGGACGGCACGGTCTTGAGCCGGACGCCGTCGATGAGCAGGTGAACGACGGTGGTGTCGGCCCAGAGGGTGACCGGGAGTCCGGCGCGGGTGGGGCTGAGCCAGAACTGTTGCCCGCAGATGGTGAGGTTGCCCGAGGCGGGAACGAGGCGGGTGACCTCCACGGCCAGGCCGACGTCGTCGCCGGTTGCCGATGATGCTGCTGCGACGGTGGCCGACACGGCGGCTGACGGAGGCACCGGCGGTGGCGCTAGCAGCGGCTTTCGGGGTGCGGGGATGGTGGTGTCCAGCGTTGGCGGCAGCCGCAGTGGGATCTGCTTCTCGGTGGACTGGGCGGTGAATCGGTTGGTCGGGAACGCCATCCCGAGGGACTGGTGTGGTCGTTCGGTGTTGTATTCGTGCCGGAACACATCGATGGCCGCTTGAGCCTCTTCCGGGTCGGCCCAGACTTCGACGTCGTCGAGGAGTTCGCGTTGCAGGGTCTGGTGGAACCGCTCGACCTTGCCGGTAGTGGTAGGTGAGCGGGGTTTGGTCAGCCGGTGGGTGATGCCGTTCTCCCGGCAGATCCGGTCGAACATCACCTCCCCGCCACCGCGGCCGAACCGGGCGGTGAACTGCTTGCCGTTGTCCGTGAGGACCTCCTCGGGCACCCCGAACCGATGCAGGGCCTCGGCGAAGGCGATGCAGACGGCTCGGCCGGTGGCCCGGCGGACGACGGCGGCGATGACACAGAACCTGGAGTGGTCGTCGACGCCGGTGACGACCTTCGCCTCACCACCGTCAGCCAGCTGGATGCCACCGACGATGTCCAGCTGCCACAGCTCCATTGGTCGGCCACGTTCCCACCGCCGGTAGTCCTCCCGTCGCCGGCGGCGGGGTGTCGGGTCGATCAGGCCGTGTCGGATCAGCACCCGATGCACGGTGATCCGAGACGGGATCGAGCCGGGGCAGTCGCGTCGGCCAAGTTCATAGACGAGGCGACGGGCGCCCCATCGTGGGTGGTTCCGACGCAGCTCACAGATGAGCGCCTCCACCTCAGTAGAAGTCTGGCCAGGTGAGGAGCGCGGCCGGCTGGAGCGATCGGCCAGCCCTTCCAAACCCTCTTCCTGATACCAGGCCAGCCAGCGATGCACGGCTTGCCGGGAGACTCCGAAGCGTTCCGCGACGTCCGTGACCGAGGATCCGGCCAGCACGTCTTGGACCGCTCGATACCGCTGTTCCATCACGCTCATCTCCACCAACACTTGGCGGAGTGTCACGCAGGTCCTGATACCGATGTGTCACGCAGGTCCCGATACCGGACAGCCGGACTGCCGGCGATGTTGTGCAAAGTTTCTGTACGTCTTCAAGGCGGCCCTGAACGGGCCGCACGCGCCGCCGCCTGGGCGCGCGTCCGTCGCTCCGCTGGCGCTCCGACTCCGGCCACGCGACACGCCCGACGGCTGGCGCGGAGAGCGGAAGCCCAAGGGGCCGCCGTAGAATGAAAGGGCGGTTGACCGGTGGTGTGGTGGGCCGGCAGCCGGCCGGGCCGCGCGGCCACGAGCCCGCGCGGCGTAGGGGAGCGCACGCCGGCCACGCCGGCGAGCTGGCGGCGGTCACGGGGGTGCGGTTAGGGCGCCTCCGGCGGGGGCGCTCCGGCTCCAGGATGGCCGGCGCTCCGTCGGCGCGTCACGGTCGGTGGGTGGTTGAGGTAGGCCCATCCCGCCTCCCATCGACCCGGGCAAGCCGAGCAGACCACCGCCCGACCCGCCAGCGTCCGACCGGGCGTCAAGGTCCGCTTGACGTGGCGGGCCGGGCGGCGGCCCGCTCCCCAAGGGGCGGGTCGATGGCAGACGGGAGGCGCTGGTAGCCGTCCGTTCGATTCACTTCTCTCGAATGATGAAGGCACGCGCGACTAATGCGCTAATTCCTGGCAGGATCGCAGGGATCAGGCCCATGATGCCGGCGATCAGAAGGACCCGCTGGGTAGCCTTTGCGCTTCCGCGCAAGTAGGCGATCGTTGCCCATGCGGCAAGAATGGCCACGGTTACCGACCATGCTATCAATGCTAGATTCAAGGGGCTAGTAATGGATTGCTCTAAAGCTTCCCCGGTCTGGCCCGTTCGATAAACGGCGGTAGACGTGGGTCTAGTGCTGGCCACTAAGAGCGCGGCCACTCCAGCAAAGGCAATTAATGCGATCGTCAGACCCCGGCGCGAGATGCGACCTAGCATTACAGGACCTCCCGATCAAAGTCCGGCCAGGGCTGGGAGCCGCCCAGCCCTGGCCGGAGGTTGGAGCTAGCAGTAATTGCGCGTGGTGCTGTTGTACCTGGTGTCACAGCCGCCGTCGTAGTGACCCCAGATTTCGAGGTTCAAGAAGACCGCTGGCGTATACGGGACGCTGTTCGTGAACCTGCCCTGTGTCTTGTGGTGAATGCCGCCGGGGTACGAACCACCCAGAGTGTACGGGATGAAATCGTTCTGTGAGCAGCCTTCCCAATTCCAGGCGTTGGCGGTCCCCCAAGCAGTGGTGGATCCACCACATGGTCCGCCCCAATCTGAGACCTTCTTGGTGGTGTTGTTCCAGCACCAGCTAAGGCTTTGGTTGTGCTTGCCTGCCTCTGCGCCCCAGATGCTGAAACTGATAATCCAGTTCGCGCTGGACCTGCAACCGGACGCCAAGGTGCCCATGACCGGCTCACTACTGACCTTGTAGGTGATGCGCTCGTTGGCGCGGCGAGGGTCGCACTCCAGGGTCGCCGCGTCGGTGGCGCTCAGCTTCCCCTCTGCCTTCAGTTGCTTGACCACCGAGCGAAACTCTGTGTACTGCGCATCGCCTACCTTGTAGCACTGCTTGCCCGTCGCGTTCGCTGAAGCCGCATTCGGGGCTGCCAGCATCGCAGCGACAAGCGCTAGCAGTGAGAGTAGTGTGACGGCCCAGGTGGGGCGGTAGGATGGTGCAGTCCTCATGGAATCTCCGTTCTGGATGGGGACGCGCGGCTGCAGGGTGCATCCTGCAGCCGCATCCATGTCAGCACTTCGGCTATCTGCAACGCAGAGTTGCTTTGTGCCACTTACAGGGTGTTGCCGGCCGGTAGCGCAAACATACACAAACGTTGACGGCCGTGTGGCCCCTCAGGCTGCTGCAGGTCTGCAGGACCGTCGATATCGGGGTGTGTCGCGGATAGATGCTCTTGACGGCAGTGACAGCAACGGGCGGCGACGATGGCAGCCGTGCTGGACACCTCGCCAGCCCAGCTCACCATCAAGCAGCGTTATGACGCCGATCGGCACGGCGAGATCCCGGCTGGACACTGGCTTCGGCGCTGCGCGGTCGGATGGTTCAGTCACCATTCGAGGTTTCTGCCAGCCGGAGGGCGGAGGTAATCAAGATCCGGAAAATACGCGGAACGATCAAGCGTGCCGCTGGTGGACCGTCGGGTGTACCCCCTGCTAAGACGAGGGGTGTTCCAGTAAGGGCTATACCCTTCCTAAACCGTGTGTCGCAGGTTCGAATCCTGCCGGGGGCACCCAGAACGTCCTTCGAGCCGGCGATACGCCTTCCGCCCTATGCGAACAGCTGTGCGAACCGCAGGTCGGCGAGGCCCGCCGTCATCGTCGCGCGGGCGAGGCGGTCGGACTCGACGCCGGGTCGTAGTCGGCGTCCGACCGGAAGTAGACGACGCCGCTCGCGGAGTCGAGCAGGTATGAGACCGACACGGACGTGCCTCCTCGCCGTCGCTCCAGTCCAGCCCGGTCCCGCCCCGCCACTTCGGGTCGGCGGGCAGCCAGGACGACAGCCGTGGGTGTGGCGCGACATCGTCGGGGATCTCCACGGCCAGGGCCGTCGTGAGTTCGGTCAGCCTGGCGACGTCGGCCGGCGCCACCTTGACCACTCCCTCCCGCAGCAGCAATAGGTCACCGACGCTGAAGTCGCAGCCGCCGCTTTCCGTCCACTCCCACCAGTGGACCTCCAGGACCTGACCCAACGGCTGTAGTTCCGGCTCGATCGGCGTGGTCTCGATGTGCACGGACGCGTCGACTGTCACCGTCGGCTCCGGGCAGCTGAACGGCGTGGAGCAGCCGGCCAGTGACACCGACAGTGCGGCCACGGAAAGAATGCCCGCCACGGTGCGCCAGATGTCGATCACCCGCCCAGCGTACGGACGGCGCCTGTTCCGTCGGCGGTGGTGGCCTGACCGGGGGTCCTTCCGGCGGGTAGGAGTCCAGGCGTCGCGCAGCCGTCTGAGCCGGTCACCAGTGGTGGGCGAGGTTCACCGCCAGCGCAGCGATCGACGTGACGAAGAAGACCGCCCATCCCACGAGTTTGCGGGAGCCGACCCTCAGGTGTGCGACGAGCGCGCCGACGAAGTACAGGACGAGACCGGCGGCGGCGAGTGTGCCGAGCAGTGGAACGGCGAACCCGGCCAGCAGTCCCAGGGAGCCGGCGGCCAGCGTCGCGCCCAACCTCGGTAACCAGGAGTGCGGCAGCCGCTTCATGTCCGCCTGGGCCTTCGGGTAGTCGTGGCCCATCAGGTAGGTGACGGCGGCGATGCCGGTGAAGACCGAGGCGAGGATCGTGACGGTGACGTACGTGGCGAACATGTGCCCTCCCTTGTGGCTGTCTGCCTCAAGGACGGGGCGGGGCGGTGCGATGTTACGAGGGGCGCTGTGACCTGTGACACAGCGTGGGCTGCGGGGGTTCCGCAGCCCACGCTCGACAGGTGACGCCGGGGACGTGCCGGCGCGTCAGAGGAACGTGTACATGTCCTCGGCCGCGGTCTCGCCGGCCGGTGGTGCCTCCACCGTGACGGGCTTGCGAAGTCGCTCATCCGCATCTCGCTGACGAGGTCCCCGAGGGTCTTCGTGGCGATCGTTTAGGAGCGTGCGGTCAGCCGGCCGTCGGCGTCGACGGTCGCCTCGAACGGGATCGCCTTCGCGTCCTTCGCCAGTTTGGCGGTGGACTCGTGGCCGGCGCGCATTCCGCCGTCCGTGCTGGCGGCGGCAGCTGCCGCCCCGCGGTGGCCAGGGCGAATATGCCGGCATCAGACGGTCGTCAACTGGTCGGCTCGGCTGAGCACATGGTCGACCAGACCGTATTCCCGCGCCTCCTCGGCGGTGAACCACCGGTCCCGGTCCCAGGCGCGCTGGATCTCGTCGAGGGTCCGTCCACTGTGTTGGGCGATCAACTCCTGCATCGTCCGCTTCACGTGCAGCATGTTCTCCGCCTGGATGGTGATGTCCGAAGCGGTACCGCCCATCCCCCCGGAGGGCTGGTGCATCATGATCCGCGAGTGCGGCAGCGCGTACCGCTTGCCCGCCGCGCCCGCGCAGAGCAGGAACTGCCCCATCGAGCCGGCGAACCCGAGCGCCAGCGTGGCCACGTCGTTGCGGACGTAGCGCATCGTGTCGTAGACCGCCATCCCCGCGCTCACCGAACCACCCGGCGAGTTGATGTAGAGGTAAATGTCCGAATCGGCGTCCTCGGCGGCGAGCAGCAGGATCTGCGCGCAGATCTGGTTGGCGGACTCCTCCGTCACCTCGGTGCCGAGGAAGACGATCCGCTCCCGCAGCAGCCGCTCGAACACCTGATCGCCGAAGGACGGCTGCCCGCCGTCGCGCATGGTCGTGTCGTACCAGATCATGTGCCGCCACCCTCCACCGTGCCGGCGGGCGACGGGACCGCCCGGGGAACCGGCTCCTCCAGCGTGCGCGCGGCGGCGGTCGCGGCCCAGGCATTCTGCCGGCGGCAGATCGGCCCAGGGCAGAACCCCGGCCGGCCTACGCCCGGGTCAGCCGCCGCAGGCCCGTCCGGGCCCGGCGGCAGGCCAGCATCTTGGAGGTACGCGGACCGGGGCGCCCGGCCGGTGCGGAGGCGATCAGTCGAACTCGCAGCCCCGCTCCTGAGACGGTCGACCCGATGGGGTCGGCTGGACCGCCGACGTGCAGGATCGGCCCGCCCAGCCGGAGCGCCGGCCCGACCGGCTGTCGTGCGGGTGCCCCGACGGCGGCCACGGGTGGCGTCGCCCCACCGGGCTGAAAGCCGATGCGGGGTGCGGGCCTGGTCTCGTTGCGTGAGGCGGGCACCTGTTCCAGCCGGGCCAGGGCGGCCCGGGGTGCTGCGGGGATGCGCCGTTCGACCCGGCGCAGGTCGTCGCGGGCCGCTTCGAGCAGGTCGGAGAGTTGGATGCCGAGCGCCCGGCAGATCGCCGCCAGGACCTCCGACGAGGCCTCCTTGCGTCCGCGTTCGACCTCGGACAGGTAGGGCACCGAGACCCCGGCGACGGCGGCGACCTCGCGCAGCGTGCGGCCCTGGCTCTGACGTAGTCGGCGCAACACTCCGCCGATGACTCGTCGCAGCAACGACATGGCGGCCTCACTTTCGCGGTCGTCGTCGGGAACACCCTCATCATGCCTGTCCCCGGCCGTCCGGGCCGACCCGTGCGGGACCGCGCTGTTTCGTCCGACGCAACCCGGACGTGCGGCTGGCGTCGTACCGGCTATGTTGTGGGCGTGCAGGCGACGGCGGGGGAGCAGGTTCGACGGTGATCCATTTCCCCGCGCAACGTCGGGGCCCACTGAGCGCGCTGAGCCTGCGGCTCGCCGCCGCCCTGGGCCTGGTCCTGGCCGTGGTCGCCGCGGTCTACCTGGGCCGGGACGGCTACCGCGACGTCAACGAGGACGGCCTTACCCTGCTCGACTGCTTCTACTACGCGGTCGTGTCGCTCTCGACCACCGGTTACGGGGACATCACCCCGGCGACGCCGTCGGCTCGGCTGGTGAACGTCCTCTTCATCACCCCGGCCCGAGTGATCTTCCTGATCATCCTGGTCGGCACCACCCTGGAAGTCTTGACCGAGCAGTACCGGACCGGCCGTCGCCTGTCGCGGTGGAGGAGAGCCGTGAAGGACCACGTCATCATCTGCGGCTACGGCACCAAGGGGCGCAGCGCGGTGTCCGCCCTGATGGAGAACGGTCTGGACCGCTCCCGGATCGTGGTGGTGGAGCGCAGCGCCACAGCGTTGCGGCAGGCGACCTCCGCCGGGCTGGTGGCCATCGAGGGTTCGGCGACCCGGTCGTCGGTGTTGAACGAGGCGCACGTCAAGACCGCGAAGGCCGTGATCATCGCGACCGACAGTGACGACGCGTCGGTCCTGGTCGCGTTGACGGTCCGGCAGCTCACGGCCGGGCAGGTCCGGATCATCGCGGCGGCGCGGGAGGCGGAGAACGCCCCGCTGCTCAAGCAGAGCGGCGCGCACCACGTGATCGTCTCCTCGGCGACAGCGGGGCGGCTGCTCGGCCTGTCCACCTCGGCTCCGCCGCTGATCGACGTGGTGGAGGACCTGCTCACGCCCGGGCAGGGCATGGCGCTGGCGATGCGCTCGGCGGAGCGGGACGAGGTGGGCCGCTCGCCTCGTGAGCTGGACTCACTGGTGATCGCCCTGGTGCGCCGGGGCAAGGTGGTCACCCTGGCCGATCGCGCGGGTGCGGTGATCGAGACGGGCGACATGCTGGTGCACGTACGCGACGACCGCCCCCAGTCGGCCACGACCGCCTGATCGTCATCCGCCGCTCTGGCGTCGCGGTGGCCTTGACGGCCTGCGGTCAGAGCGATTCGTCCCCGGCGCAGATCGTCTCGGTGCAGTTGACGGTCGTGCCGGCGGAAGCCCGACTGAGCAGCTCGTAGAGCGTCTCCCGTTCGTCGGGGCCCAGCGCCCCCAGCACCTCGTCCTCGGCGCCGGCGAGGGCGCATTCCGCCTCGCTGAGGCGTTTCGCACCGTCTTCGGTGAGCTCGACGACATGTCGGCGGCGGTCCTCGGGTGAGCGGCGCCGCTCGATCAGCTGCTTCGCCTCCAGGTCGTTGAGCAGCCCGACGATGTTGGTGCTGTCCATTTCCAGGATGGTGGCGAGCGCCTGTTGACCGGTGCCGCCGCCGGCGCGCAGCACGGTGAGCGCGACCAGGTGCCGGGGGCGGAGCCCCAGCGGCGCCAGCACCGACTCCGACCGCAGCCGCATGCGCCGGGCCAGGTGGTCCAGGAGTGCGCCCGAGCGGTGCTCCGAGGTGTCGAGCGGCTGCGCGGACATGTGACCCAGTCTACCGACTCTCAGGAACATCGGCCTGCTATAAATAGTTGGTGCTGCACATACGATCCTTGGAGGAAGAATAATGCATCTGCTGCATATCGACTCAAGTATTCGGGGTGACTGGTCGGTCAGCCGGAAGCTCACCGCCCGCGCCGTCGCCAACTGGCGCGCGGCTCACCCGGACGGCACCGTGGCCTACCGAGATCTGGGCAAGGACCCGCTGCCGCACCTGGACGCGGATGGTGGCCTGGCCCGGATGACGCCCCCGGACCAGCACAGCCCGGCGCAGCGCGAGTCCTGGGAGCTCAGCGCGCGGCTGGTCGACGAGGTCAAGCAGGCCGACGTGGTGCTGCTCGGCCTGCCGCTCTACAACTTCGGCGCGCCCAGCAGCGTCAAGTCCTGGGTCGACCACCTGATCGTGCCCGGGCTGGCCTACGACCCGACGACCCAGCAGGGCCTGCTCGGCGACCGCGAGTTCGTGGTGCTGGCCACCCGAGGTGGCGGCTACGGCGAGGGCACCCCACGAAACGGCTGGGACCACGCCGAGCCATGGCTTCCGCACGGCCTGTCGATGACCGGCCTGCAGCCGCGGTTCATCAGCGCCGAGCTGACCCTGGCACCGTCGGTGCCGGCGATGGCCGAGCTGATCCCGCTGCACGAGGCGAGCCTCGCGGCGGCCGAGAAGGAGATCGACAACCTCTGGCTGCCGGCCTCCGCCCAGCGCTGACTCCGCACTGGTATGACGAGAGCGGCCGCCCCCGGACCGGGGACGGCCGCTCTCGTCAGGAACGGCTGATCAGAGGATCGTCCAGGTGTCGCCGCTGCCCAGCAGGCCGGCGAGCTGCTGCTCGGGTGTCTCGGTGACGGCCGCCTTGGCCGCCGCGAGCTGACCCTGCACCACGCTGTCGTAGGACGGCCGGTCCACCGAGCGGAACACCCCGATCGGGGTGTTGCGCAGGTCCAGGCCGGGCAGCCGGGACAGCGCGAACGCGTACGCCGGGTCGGTCACCGTCGCGTCGTGCACGACGATCTCCTCCGGGCTGACCGAGCTGGTCTCCCGGACCTCCAGGCCGAAACCGCCCGGCGGGTGCACCACGCAGAACCGCCCGTCGGCGCCGAAGGTGATCGGCTGCCCGTGCTCCAGGCGGATCAGGTAGTCGTCCCGGGTGGACGGGTCCTTGAGCTGGTCGAACGCCCCGTCGTTGAAGATGTTGCAGTTCTGGTAGATCTCCACGAACGCCGAACCCTCGTGCTCGGCGGCGGCCCGCAGCACCGACTGCAGGTGCTTGCGGTCGGAGTCGATGGTCCGGCCGACGAAGCTGGCCTCCGCGCCGAGAGCGAGCGAGAGCGGGTTGAACGGCGCGTCCGCCGACCCGGCCGGGGTCGACTTGGTGATCTTGCCGACCTCGGAGGTGGGAGAATACTGACCCTTGGTCAGACCGTAGATCCGGTTGTTGAACAGCAGGATCTTGAGGTTGACGTTGCGCCGCAGGGCGTGGATCAGGTGGTTGCCGCCGATGGAGAGCGCGTCACCGTCGCCGGTGACCACCCAGACCGACAGGTCCGGCCGGGACACCGACAGGCCGGTCGCGATCGCCGGGGCCCGCCCGTGGATCGAGTGCATCCCGTAGGTGTTCATGTAGTACGGGAAGCGGGACGAGCAGCCGATCCCCGATACGAAGACGGTGCGCTCCCGGGGGATGTTCAGCTCCGGCATGAACTGCTGGATGGCCGCCAGGATCGCGTAGTCACCGCAGCCGGGGCACCAGCGCACCTCCTGGTCGGACTTGAAGTCCTTGGCGGTGAGCTTGAGGGCGACGGGCTCAGACATTCTTCAGGACCTCTTCCAGCGTCGTCTCCAGCTCGGCGGCCGTGAACGGAAGACCGCGGACCTGGTTGTAGCTGATCGCGTCGACCAGGTAGCGGGCCCGGATGACGTGGGCGAGCTGACCCAGGTTCATCTCCGGGATGACCACCTTGTCGTACGAGCGCAGCACCTCACCGAGGTTGGCCGGCATCGGGGCCAGGTGCCGCAGGTGCGCCTGGGCGACGGACAGCCCGCGCTGGCGTACTCCGCGGCAGGCGGCGCCGATCGGCCCGTACGTGGAGCCCCACCCGAGGACCAGCACCCGGGCGTCGCCGTCCGGGTCCTCCACCTCGATGTCGGGCACCGGGATCGTCTCGATCCGGGCGGCGCGGGTGCGCACCATGAAGTCGTGGTTGGCCGGGTCGTAGGAGATGTCCCCGGTCTTGTCGGCCTTCTCCAGACCGCCGATGCGGTGTTCCAGCCCGGGGGTGCCGGGGATCGCCCAGGGGCGGGCCAGGGTCTCCGGATCGCGCAGGTAGGGCAGGAAGGTGGTGCCGTCCTCGCCGTTGGGCCTGGTGGCGAACTCGACCCGTAGGTCGGGCAGCGACTCCACGTCGGGCAGCAGCCACGGCTCCGAGCCGTTGGCGACGTAGTTGTCGGACAGCAGGATCACCGGCGTGCGGTAGGTCAGAGCGATCCGGGCCGCCTCTAGCGCCGCGAAGAAGCAGTCCGACGGTGAGCGGGGCGCGATGACCGCTACCGGCGCCTCGCCGTGCCGACCGAACAGCGCCATGTTGAGGTCGGCCTGCTCGGTCTTGGTCGGCATGCCGGTCGACGGGCCGGCGCGCTGCACGTCCACGATCACCAGCGGCAGCTCCAACGCGACCGCCAGCGAGATCGTCTCGCTCTTGAGGGCCACGCCGGGGCCGCTGGTGGTGGTCACGCCGAGCGAACCGCCGTACGACGCTCCCAGCGCCGCGCCGACAGCGGCGATCTCGTCCTCGGCCTGCATGGTGAGGACACCGAAACGCTTGTGCTTGCTCAGCTCGTGCAGGATGTCCGACGCGGGCGTGATCGGGTAAGCGCCCAGGAAGACCGGCAGCCCGGACCGGACGCCGGCGGCGACCAGCCCCAACGACAGCGCCGCGTTGCCGGTGATGTTGCGGTAGTTGCCCGGCTTCATCTTGGCCGGCTTGACCTCGTAGCGGACCGCGAAGTCCTCGGTGGTCTCGCCGAAGTTCCAACCGGCCTTGAAGGCGGCGACGTTCGCCGCGACCAGCTCCGGACGGGACGCGAACTTGCGCTCCAGGAAGCGCAGCGTCGACTCGTAGGGCCGGGAGTACATCCAGGAGAGCAACCCGAGGGCGAACATGTTCTTCGACCGCTCGGCGTCCTTCTTGGACACCTCGAACGCGGCGAGCGCACCGACGGTCATCGAGGTCAGCGCCACCGGGTGCACGACGTAGCCGGCGAGCGACTCGTCGTCCAGAGGACTGGTCTGGTAGCCGACCTTGGCGAGGTTGCGCTTGGTGAACTCGTCGGTGTTGACGATGATGTCCGCGCCGCGCGGAAGGTCGGCCAGGTTGGCCTTGAGGGCCGCCGGGTTCATCGCCACCAGCACGTTGGGCGCGTCGCCCGGGGTGAGGATGTCGTAGTCGGCGAAGTGCACCTGGAAGCTCGACACACCGGGCAGGGTGCCGGCGGGGGCACGGATCTCGGCGGGGAAGTTTGGCAGTGTGGAGATGTCGTTGCCGAGCTGCGCCGTCTCCGAGGTGAACCGGTCGCCGGTCAACTGCATGCCGTCGCCGGAGTCACCGGCGAACCGGATGACCACGCGGTCGAGTTGACGGATCTGCTTGGTCACTGTGCCACCTTCGTTCGCGACTGCGGGGCTCTCGCCTTGCCCGGCCACGGAACCTCCTCGACGCAACGTCTCACCGCACCGCCCCAGGCTGGTCCGGCCGTTGTCGTACCTCACCTCAGAGCCTACTTCTAAGGGAGCCCTAACAATCCCCGGAGGTCCGCCGACTGGGATCAGACTCGATGGAGTATTGACCCAATTTGCGGGCTTACGCCCCGGCCGCCGTAATTCAGATCACCACCGGATCGCTCCGGCGGCCCCGTCCCGCTCGGCCGGGGCCACCCCCGTCGGTCAGTCGGCCGGGTCGGGCACCGGCCCGTTGAGCCGGCGACGCAGCAGGGTGGTGGCCAGCGTGAGGGCGAGCACCACCAGCAGCGCCGAGACCACGATCAGGATGATCGCGGTGCGCTGCACCGGGGTCGTCCCGCCACCGTCGCCGGCGGCACCCCCCGGGAGTACGCCCTGGGAGCCGGTCGGCGCGGGCGGCGAGACCACCGGTGTGGCCAGCGCGGCCGCCGCGGTGATCCGGAAGCTCATCTGCACCTGGCGGGTGGCTCCACTGCGCGGGTCGAGTTGACCGATCACCGCGCCCGACAACGGTGCTTCCCGCTGGGCCTCCGGCGTCGCCTCGACCGGCAACCGCACCTCGGCGGTCCGGCCCGCCGCCACCACGCCCGCGTCGCAGCGGGTCCGGGTCGGGTCGACCACCACGCAGCCGTCCGGTGGAGTCGGCACCGTCACCCCGGCCGGCAGGACGACCTCCACCCGGCCGGCGGCGTCCACCGACCCGGTGTTGCCCAACCGGAGCGCGAGGGTGCTGGCGGCACCGCTGATGTCGAACGTCACCTCGTCGGCCGCGAGGGCGATCCCGGGCACCGGTGGACCGGGCGGGAAGAGCACGGCGAAGCCCTGGTCGTCGGACGCCTCCCCGGGTCGCCCCGGCGCGTCGGCGACGACCTGGACCGAGCCGGCGAGCGGCATCCGCCTCCACGCGTCGCCGTCGACACGCAGGCGGATCAGCGCGCTGAAGCGCGCGCCCGCCTCGGCTGTCCAGGCCCCACAGCCGTACGTGCCGGCGCCGGCGGCGGCGCAGCCCTTCGTCCCGGCGTCGGAGAGCCCGGCCGGCAGCCGGTACGAGAGGCGGATCCGCTCCGTCGTCGTGCCGGTGTTGTGGACGGTGACCTGCAACGTGGTGGCAGTGCTCGCCGTGTTCCAGTACGCCTCGCGCAGGGCGACGTCCTGGGTGGTGACCTGGACGCCCAGTGGACTCGGCGGCGGCACCGGACCGGAGGCGGGCGGGCGGACCGGAGGCGCCGACGGCACGGGAGGCGCCCCCGTGGTCGGTCCGCCCGGAGCGGGCGCTGCGGTGGTCGGTGCCGGCGGCAGGTCAGGGGCGGTGGTCGCCGGTGCCGGTGGGGTCGTCTCCGGAGCGGGAGCGGTGGTCTCGGGCGCCGGTTCGGTCGGCACCGGATCGGTCGGCCCCTCGGTCGGGGGTGGCTCCTCGGACGTGGTGGCCTCGGGTTCGCTGACCGGACCGGTGGTCACCGTCGGGTCCGGCGTCGCCGCGTTGGCCCAGGCCGGCCCCACGGCGAGCGCCGTGAGCAGGCCGAGCGCGAGCGCGGTCGCCAGCCAGGGTGCGGTACGCCGCCCCTCGGCCCGGAGACCGGGCGATGCCTTCAGGCGGGCCATCTGTCCTCCGGTGCCATGGGTGGGGGTCCAGTATTCGGTAACAGTTGCCTCGGTGCACTAGTCCCATCTGGAAACAAATCCGTAACGTGTTCGGGACGGCACTTCCGGCCGGGCGGTAGGCTCCCGAACTGTGACCGGATACCTGGGCTCGTACGCGACGCTCGGGCTCTTGCTGCTCGCCAGCGTCCTGTTCTTCGTTACGGCGTTCTCGGCCAACCGGGTGTTACGTCCTGCCCGTCCGGCCGACCCGCCCGGCAAGCGGGCCAGCTACGAGTGCGGGCTCGACCCGGTCGGTGCGGACTGGGCGCAGATGCAGATCCGCTACTACGTCTACGCCTACCTGTACGTGCTGTTCGCGGTCGAGGCGGTGTTCCTCTTCCCCTGGGCGGTGGTCTTCGACCGGCCGGGCTTCGGTCTGGTGACGGTGGTGGAGATGGCGGTGTTCGTGGCGGTGCTCGCGCTCGGCATCCTCTACGCCTGGCGCAGGAACATCCTCCGCTGGACCTGAGCGTCGCGACCTCCGGCGATCGTGCCGGTCGGCCCGGCCGTTCGCGGTCGGTGACCGCGCTCGACAGTCAGGCCAGGCCCCGGCGGGTCGTCGCCGGCGGGCGGTCACCCCGGATCGAGGCCACCATGTCCAGCACCCGACGGGTCGGGCCGACCTGGTGGGCCCGGAAGACCCGAGCGCCCAGCCAGGCCGACACCGCCGTCGCGGCGAGCGTCCCCTCCAGGCGTTCGGCCACCGGCAGGTCCAACGTCTCACCGACGAAGTCCTTGTTGGAGAGCGCCACCAGCACCGGCCAGCCGGTCGCGGTCAACTCGTCCAACCGGCGGGTGATCTCCAGGGAGTGCCGGGTGTTCTTGCCGAAGTCGTGTGCCGGGTCGACGAGGATCCCGTCGGGGCGTACCCCCTCCGCGACAGCGCGCTCGGCGAGCCCGGTCACCGTCGCGACCACGTCGGCGACCACGTCGTCGAAGGCCGCCCGGTGCGGCCGGGTCCGCGGGACCAGGCCGCCGGCATGCGAGCAGACCAGCCCCGCGCCGGTCCGCGCGGCCACCCGGGCCAGCGCCGGGTCGGCGCCCGACCAGGTGTCGTTGAGCAGGTCGGCGCCGGCGGCCACGGCCTCCGTCGCCACCTCGGCGCGCCAGGTGTCGATGGAGATCACCACGTCCGGAAACGCGGCCCGGACGGCGGCGATGGTGTCCACGGTGCGTCGGATCTCCTCGGCGACGTCGACGTCGTCGCCGGGGCCGGCCTTGACGCCGCCGATGTCGATGATGGCCGCACCCTCGTCCACGGCCCGCTCGACCGCGCGCAGCGCGGTGTCGGCGGCGAAGGTGGCGCCCCGGTCGAAGAACGAGTCGGGTGTGCGGTTGACGATCGCCATCACGACCAGCTCGCCGGGGGCGAACGTGCGCCCACCCAGTCGAAGCGCCCCCGCCATGCCCGCCTCCTGAGAGTCCGCGCCGTCGCCCGCGGCGGCCGAACCCGACGCTAGTCGGTCGTCGGAGGGGAACTGTGGGCGGGCGTCGGCACAGATCATGATCGGGACGGGTGGCGGGGTCGCTCCCGGCCGTCTGCCGTGCCACGATCAGTGCATGGGTCAGCTTCTGCTCCTCCTGGTCGTGGCACTGACTGTCGCGGCGGTCGTCTTCGGCGTGACGGTGCTGGTCAGCGGCCGTGATCCCGGCTTGGTGGCCGTCGAACCGGATTCGCAGGCCGTGGCGTTGCCCGGCACGCGACCGCTGCGCGAATCCGACGTGGGGGCGGTCCGTTTCGACACCGGGTTGCGCGGGTACCGGATGGCGCAGGTCGATCAGGCGTTGCGCCGCGCCGCCTACGACATCGGCTACAAGTCCGAGCTGATCGGCGTACTGGAGTCGGAGGTCATCGCGTTGCGTGAGGGGCGCATCGAGGACGCGGACGCGCTGCGGCAGGCCCGCGAGCAGTCCGCCAGCCGGGTGACGGACGCCGACGCGGCACCGCGGCCGGGCGCGGACGCGCCGCTGGACGGCGACGCCGGCTCCGGCTCGGCACCGGTCGGATCGGCCGGCGCGGCGGAGCTGCCCGCCGCCACAGCGTCCCCGGCGGATTCCGACGGCGTGGCGCCGGCCGTGGCACCCACCGGCGGTGACCCGGCCGATCGTGGGCAGACCGACGCAGCGCCGGCCGACGGCGCCGGGCAGCGAGACGCGGTGGTCCGGTCGGAGACGGCGTGACCGACCCCGGAGACGTTGACGATCTTCGGGAGGCGGCCCAACCCGGCGCCGGTGAGGTGACCGCAACGGTGATCGTCGACGCCCCGGCGGAGCAGGTCTTCGCCGCGTTGCTCGCCTGGGAACGCCAGTCCGACTGGATTCCGTTCACCCGGGTGCGGGTGGTGGAGGGCAACGGGCGTGAGGGCAGCCGGATCGAGGCGGTGACCGCGCTCGGCCGGGCCACGCTGCGCGACGAGATGCGAGTGGTACGCGTCGACGAACCGTACGAGATCGGCGTGGTGCACCATGGTCAGTTGCTGCGCGGCCCCGGGGTGCTGCGCTGCACCCAGCTGGGTCGCGCCCGCACCCAGGTGGTCTGGCACGAATGGTTCCACCTGCCCGGTGGTCGGGCCGGTCGGGTGGCCTGGCCGCTGCTCTGGCCGGGTTCCAAGATCGGTCTCACCCAGGCGCTGAAGAGGTTCGCCCGTCTCGTCGAGCAGGGCCGGCTGCCCTGACCCACCGGCCGCCGGCAAGCGCCATGGGCGGCAGGCGGCAGTGGGGTGTCGGTGCCGTGCCCTAGCGTGTACGAGGTGACGGACCTGGTGATCGGTGTCGACGGGCTGGCTCGCTGCGCGTGGGGGTCGAGCACCCCGGACTACGCCGTCTACCACGACACCGAGTGGGGCCGGCCGCTGCACGGCGACGACGCGCTCTACGAGCGGATGACGCTGGAGGCGTTCCAGTCCGGGCTGTCCTGGTTGACCATCCTGCGGAAACGTCCGGCGTTCCGGCTGGCCTTCGACGAGTTCCACATCCCGACCGTCGCCGAATACGACGACGCCGACGTGACCCGGCTGCTCGCCGACGCCGGCATCGTCCGCAACCGGGCCAAGATCGAGGCGGCGATCGCCAACGCCCGCGCCGCCCTGGAGCTGCCCGAAGGGCTGTCCGCGCTGCTCTGGTCCTTCGCGCCGGAGCGCCGGCCGACCCGCCCCGCCTCGTTCGCCGAGCTCGCGCCGATCACCGCCGAGTCGACGGCGATGGCCAAGGCCCTCAAGAAGCGCGGCTTCCGGTTCGTCGGGCCGACCACGGCGTACGCCCTGATGCAGGCGACCGGCATGGTCGACGATCACATCGTCGGCTGTCACGTCACCCTCCCACCGGCGACATGATGGGATGGCAGGCATGACGACCGAGACCGCGCACCGGGCCGACGGCTCCGGCCGAGCCGACGGGGTGGGCACCTGGGCCGTGCTCCTGCCCGCCGAGCGGTACGAAGCCGAGCGGCTCGTGCACCACGACACGTTGGAGCTGACCGGCCTGGCCGACGTCTCCGGGCCGGGCCCGGGGGACCAGGTGGCCGTGCTGGTCGACGCTCCGCCCCGGCTGGTGGCCCTCGGCCGGGTCACCGCCACGGGTCACCGTCACCGGGAGGACCCGGACGACCCGCAGTCCGACGTCGAGCCGGGGGCGCTCGTCGTGGCGTACACCCGTCGGGCCTTCGACGAGCCGGTGCCGGCCGACCTGCTGGCCCTCGACGGGCCGGTCAGCCCACTGGAGCCGGCGGCCTTCCGGGCACTGGCCGACCAGCTCGGGCCGCCGCCGGCCCGGCGCACCTGGCTGGTCAGCCTCGACCTGCCGATCGAGGCCGGCTCGCCGGCCGAGGCGGTCCGCCTGTTCTGGTCCTACGTGCAGGAGCTGGGCCCGCGTGAGCTGCCGGCCTTCGTGTCACCGGCCGGCGACGAGCTGGCCATGCAGGCGTTCGTGCTGGGCGCGGAGGCCAACCAGGACCCGGAAGAGGACGACTAGAAGAGCTTGTCCAGTCGGCCCTTCCAGTCGGCGAGGACCGGGCCCGGGTCGGCGTCCAGCACGCGTTCCAGCAACGTGGCGTAGACGTCCCGGAAGTCGGTGGTGAACTTCAGGTCGCCGTCGTCGAGGTCGGTGAGGTTCGGCGGTGCCCCGTGCCAGCCGCCGCGTACGCCCGCGCCGAGCAGCAGCACGTCCGAGGCGGTCCCGTGGTCGGTGCCGTCGGAGGCGTTGGCCCGGACGCGGCGGCCGAACTCGGAGTAGACAGCCACCACCACCTTCCGCCCGGCCTCGGTGCGACTCATCCGGTCGGCGAAGCCGGTCAACGCCCGGTCCAGCTGACCCAGCAGGACGGCCTGCAACTGCTTCTCGTCGGCGTGCGTGTCGAAGCCACCCAATGACACCGAGAAGGCCCGGGTGGACACTCCCGCCTCGACGCACTGCGCGACCAGGTCCAGTTGGGCGTCCAACGGCGTCCGTGCCCCGCCGGTCGCCGTAGCCGGGGCCTGCTCGCCGTCCGGGTCCGCCGTGTCCGGGTCGGACGCGTCGCGGACCTGACGGATCATCTCGTCGACCGACCGTAGGTCGGCGAAGCAGGCGGCGGCGCGGCTGCGGGCCGCCGACTCACCCGCCTCGGCGGCGGCGAGGGCGGTCAGCGTCTCGGCGGGCAGCCCCTTGGCGGCCTTGCGTTCGGTCACCGGCACGGAGGCACCGGCGCTCTGCGCCCCGGCCAGCAACGGTGGCAGCACGGGCTCGAAGGAGACCGCCAGCCGGGGGTCGCCACCGGCCCGGTCCAGCCACCGGCCCAGCCACCCGGTGTTGCCCGGCCGGTCCGGCTGCGCGGTGTGCCAGATGTCCATCGACCGGAAGTGGCTGCGGTCCGGCTTCGGGTAGCCGACCCCGCGCACGATCGCCAGCCCACCCTTCGACCAGCGCTGGTGCAGACCCTTTAGGGCCGGGTTGAGACCGAAGCCGTCGTCCAACCGCCGCACCTCTCCGTCCGGGTACGCCAGCTCGGGGCGGGCCGTCCGGTAGGCCGGGTCGGCGTACGGGATGACCGTGTTGAGCCCGTCGTTGCCGCCGTAGAGGGTCACCAGCACCAGCGTGCGGGCCTGCGGATCGCGGTCCCCGCTGGTGTCCAACAGGTCCCGCAGGGTGTACGCGCCGGCCCCGGCGGCCAGCGCGCCCGCGCCGACCACGCCACTGGTCAGCAGGAACCTGCGTCGGGTCACCGTGTCCATGTCGACTCCTCCGCTCAGCTGACTGTGTATTCGGGGCTGACCAGACCGGCGGCCAGCAGTTTGCGGGGCTCGCCGGCCAGCGGCGTGAGAGCGGCCCGGGTGCGTGGGCCCCACCCGTCGACCACCAGCAGCCGGGCCAGCGCGTCCGGGCGACCGGCGGTCGGTGCGGCGGTCAACCGGGCCAGCACCGGCGGCGCCGTCGCGGCGGCGAGCAGCCCGGCGGTGCGCAACCGGGCCTGCAACGACGAGGTGGTAAGCCAGGCCGCCCCGGACGGCCAGCCGCCCACGCTCGGCGGTCGCAACGGCACCTGGTCCAGCGCGTTCAGCCCACTCATCAGTTGCTTGCGCTGCTGCTCGGGCAGCTCCTTCGGGCGGATGCCGAGCTGCCGGAGCGCACCCACCAGCCACTCGACCGGCTGCTTGACCAGCGTGCCCCGGGTCTGCCCGAAGGCCGGCGCGGAGAAGATCGCACGCAGTGTCGCCACGGTGTCCGCACCGGCCAGGCCGTCCGGTGCCGGCACGTCGGTGCCGGCATAGCGGAACCAGAGCCGCCCGGCCACGAACGTCGCCGCCGCGGGTTGGGCGGCCAGCAGAGCGGCGTACGCCGCGGCGTCGAACCGGCCGGTCTGCCCGAGGATGGTCTTGTCGCCGGGGTCGTGTCGCTTCGCCTCGAAGCGGGCCGCGCCGGTCCGCCGGTCGACCACCCAGCCGGTCAGGGCCCGCGCGCCGGCCTTCACGTCCGCCTCGGTGTAGGTGCCGATGCCGAGGGTGAACAGCTCCATCAGCTCGCGGGCCAGGTTCTCGTTCGGTGCCTTGCGGGTGTTCTTCTGCCCGTCCAGCCAGATGATCAGGGCGGGGTCGCGCACCATCGCGGCGACCAGCGGGCCCAGCGGCCCTCGCCCGTGGCGACGAAGGGTGTCCAGCTGGCCCAGCATCGTCCGCGCGGACTTGACCTTCTGGGCGCTGGTCGCCCAGTGCCCGTGCCAGAAGAAGAGCAGCTTCTCGGTCAGCCCGTCCTCGGCGGCCACCATCCGGTCCAACCACCACGCGGTGACCTGCTGGACCTGCTCACGGCGCTCGGCGTTGGCCTGCTGCCGCTGCTCCCGGGTGGACTCCTTGGTCAGCGTGGCGTACGGGTCGGCGGCCAGCGTCGGCGGCGGGGTGGCCGCCGCGCCCTGATCGGCTCGCCCAGGGTCGAGCAGGCGGTCCAGCGTCGCCGCCGGCCCCGCCCGTTCGGCCGCGTCCACCTCGTCTGCGGTCGGCCCGAAGGTGGCCCGGCGCAGCAGGTGCGCCACCGCTTCACGATCGCTCATGCCGGCCGACGTTAGGCGGCCCGTGTTCGAGGACGGTAAGGGCGGCGTCCGAATCGGGTTCAGCGCCCCTCGAAGACCGGTTTCTGCTTACTGACGAAGGCGAGCGTGGACGCCCGGTGGTCGGCGGTGGCACCGCAGATCGACTGGGCCTGTGCCTCGGCCGCGAGGGCGTCGGCGAGGGTGCCGGCGTCGGCGATGGAGAGCTGCCGCTTGATCGCCCCGTACGCGACGGTGGGGCCGGCGGCGAGGCGGGCGGCCAACTCCTGAGCTGCCGGCAGCACCTGCTCGTCGTCGTCCGTCAGCCGGTTGAGCAGCCCGAGCCGGCAGGCCTCCTCGGCGCGGACCGGCTCGGCCAGCATCAGCAGCTCCACCGCCTTGGCGTGGCCGACCAGTCGGGGCAGCGTCCACGAGGCGCCGGTGTCGGCGGCGAGGCCGACCTTGGCGAAGGCCATCAGGAAACTGGTGGTCGGGCCGCCGATGCGGATGTCGGCCAGGAACGCCAGCGACGCGCCGGCCCCGGCGGCCATCCCACGGACCGCGGCGATCACCGGTTTGGGCAGGTTGGCCAGCCGGGCGGCGATCGGGTTGTAGTGCGCCCGCACGGTGGCCAGAGGGTCGCTCGCGGAACTTTCCAGGGTGTCCACGTGTTCGCGCAGGTCCTGACCGGCGCTGAACGACCCGCCCGCCCCGGCCAGCACCACCGCGCGGCAGGACCGGTCGGTCTCCAACTGCGCCAGAGTGTCGCGCAACGCCTCCTTGAGCGCCACGTCGAGCGCGTTCATGGCGTTCGGCCGGTTCAGCGTGAGGGTCACGACGGCGTCGGTCCGGTCGACCAGCAGCGGCTCGGTCACGTGTCTAACGACCCTTCTGTCGTACGAGGCGGTTGCCGGCGTCGAGGCACTGTTCGACGTACCGGTCGGCGGCCGGACGCAGACGTGCCGCGTGCCGGTCGAAGAAGCTGGCCGCGGCGGTGCCGGGCCAGCGCTCGGGCAGCAGCGCCGGGGGCAGTTGCGGGTCCCGGAAGAGGAACGTACGCCACGCGTGCACGAGTCGGAACCGCGTCGCGTACGCCTCCTCGTCGCTGCTGCGCACGGTGACCGCCGCGAGCAGTGGGCGCTGGTCGGCGACGAACTGCTCGTAGGCGCGACCGATCTCGGCCAGGTTCCACGCGCGTCTGACCACGCCCATCGCGCCGGGGGTGCCCGAGTGGTGCGCGGCGGTGAACCGCTCGAACCGGATACCGGCCTCGGCGAGGAGCAGGTCCACGTCCTCGGCGGGACGGGTGGCGACCCAGGTCTGCTCGTCGAGGGTGCCGTAGCCGAGGAAGCTCAGATTGGAGGCGAGCCGCTGCCGGTCCCGTCGGGAGCCGGGGGCCTCCAACACCAGCAGATCGAACCGGCCGTCCCAGGTGACCCGGCCGGTCCGGTAGATCCGAGCCGCCGCCTCGTCGAGTCGTCGGGCTGCTTTCGGTGTGATCGAATATCCCGGTCCGGAGACCAACCGGAGGGGCTCGAGCCAGCCCTGACGCACCATCCGCGACACGGCGGTGCGAACGGCGGGCGGCGCGATTCCCAGCGGTGCCAGTAGCTTGACCAGGGCAGCGACCGGTGCCCGGCCACCCCTCGGACGGAGGTGGTCGCCGTACAGGTCGAAGAGTGCCGACCGTGCCTGCATGACCGCACATTGTGACAGGCCTTCTCAAGATAAGCTAGATGCTGTTACATCAATGCTGCTCCGGTTTGGGTCCGGCGGTGTTCATCAGGGAAAATCGTTGGTCGACGCCCCCGTGACCGTTGCGGGTGGTCGTGACGAAGTGGCTGTGGGGCAACCCACCGACCCTGGTGTAGGTCTGAGGGGAGACAACATGGCGGCGATGAAGCCGCGGACGGGCGACGGTCCGCTGGAAGTCACCAAGGAGGGTCGGGGCATCGTCATGCGGGTCCCGCTGGAGGGCGGTGGCCGGCTCGTCGTCGAGATGACTCCCGACGAGGCCAACGCGCTTGGTGACGCGCTGAAGGCAGCGGCCGGCTGAGTAAGGAGTGGTCCGGGCGGCGCAGGCCGCCCGGAGCGTTCTTTCTGACCCTGGGCCACCGGTACCGCCGGTGGCTCAGGGTCTTCATCGGTGCGGGCAGGCGGGTTCGGCTCCGCTCCGCGAAACTCTCCTGGAGGTACGGTCCCGCGTGCTCGCCATCCGTCTGATCGCCGAGCCCGACCGGCTCGACGTCCTCGTCCTGCCCGTCCGTGCCGCCGATTCGGCCGAACTCGTCCCGACCGCGGTGACGCCTCCGGACGGCACGGCCGACGAGGCCGCCGCACTGGTGCCGGCGGCCCGACTGACCGGCCGGGCCGGCGAGATCCACACGCAGGTGCGCCCCGGGCGTACCCCCGGCCGGATGCTCCTGCTCGGCGTCGGCGACGGTGGCGAGGCGGCCTGGCGGACGGCCGGCGCCGCACTGGCCCGCGCCGCCACGGATGAGACGCATATCACCATCGCGCTGCCGGTCGAGGTGACTCCGGCCGCAGTCCGCGGGTTCACCGAGGGACTGCTGCTCGCCCCGTACCGGTTCCGCTTGACCGAGGCCGGCACCGCACCGACGCTCGACGGCGTCGACCTCCTGCTCGCCGACCCGACCGCGTTCGAGACCACCATCGCCACCGCCCGGACCACCGCGGCGATGACCCATCTCGCCCGTGACCTGACCAACACCCCGTCCTCGGTCAAGAACCCGCAGTGGTTCGCCGACCAGGTGGCCGCCGCCGCAGCCGACCTTCCGGACCTGCGACTGCGGGTCCGTGGGCCCGCCGAACTCGCCGCCGAGGGCTTCGGTGGCATCCTCGCCGTCGGTGGAGGCTCGGCCAGCGGCCCCCGGCTCGTCGAGCTGGACTGGCACCCGGCCAACGCACGCACCCACGTGGTGTTGGTCGGCAAGGGCATCACCTTCGACACCGGCGGCATCTCGATCAAGCCAGTGCCGGCGATGAAGCTGATGCGCAAGGACATGGCGGGCGCGGCCGCAGTCGTCGCCGCCACCCTGGGAGCCGCCGAGATGCGGCTGCCGGTGCGGGTCACCACATTGGCCCCGCTCGCCGAGAACATGGTCAGCGGCGCGGCGTTCCGGCCCGGCGACGTCATCCGGCACTACGGCGGCACGACGAGCGAGACGACCAACTCCGACGCCGAGGGCCGCCTGGTCCTCGCCGACGCGCTGGCGTACGCGGTGCAGCAGCTCAAGCCGGACCTGCTGCTCGACCTCGCCACGCTCACCGGCGCCAACGCCGTGGCCCTGGGCAAGCGCACCGGCGCGCTGTACAGCGAGAACGACCAACTGGCCGCGGACGTGCTGGCCGCCGCCGAGGCCGCCGGTGAGTCGGCGTGGCGGATGCCCCTGCACAACGACTACGTGGAATACCTGGGCAGCGAGATCGCCGACCTCTACAGCGCCCCGGCGCAGGGTGCCGGTTCGGTGCTGGCAGCGCTCTACCTGCGCGAGTTCACCGGCGAACTACGGGACCGGTGGCTGCACCTGGACATGTCGGCCCCGTCCTGGGCCGACGGCGACCAGGCCGAGGTCAGCCGAGGCGCGACCGGCTGGGGCGTCCGGTGGCTGCTGCGCTGGCTGGCCAGCGTCGACTGACCAGGCCGGCGCTCAGCACTTCACGGCGGCGAGCAGCCCGTGCCCGACCGGAAGCAGCGCGGGAATCCAGTGCTCCGACTCCCGGACCGCCTTGATGGTCTCGCGGACCGTCACCGTCTCCGCGTCCCGAGCGGCCGGGTCACCGATCCGGCCGCCGGCGAGCACACCGTTGAGCGCGAGCACGCCACCCGGCCTCAGCAGCCGCAACGCCGCCTCCACACAGGCGTGGAAGCCGGTCGCCTCCGCGTCCACGAACACCAGGTCGTACGCACCGTCGGCGAGCCGGGGCAGCACGTCGAGCGCGCGACCGGTGATGATGCGCGTGCGGCCCGCGGCGAAGCCCGCCTCGGCGAAGATCCGCCGGGCGATCCGCTGGTGCTCCACCTCCACGTCGATGGTGGTGAGCACCCCGTCCGCGCGCATGCCGCGCAGCAACCAGACCCCGCTCACCCCCGTGCCGGTGCCGATCTCGACCACGGCGCGCGCGTTGCCGGCGGCCGCCAGCAGCCGCAGTGCCGCGCCCGCACCGGGGGTGACCGCATCGAGGCCCACCTCCCGAGCCAGGCTGCGGGCGGTGCGCAGAACGAGGTCCTCCGTGACGTACGACTCGGCGAACTGCTGAGCCTGGGCCGTCGAACTGCCGGAACCGGCGACCGTGGCGATGGGGCACCTCCGGGGGCGGTGCGTGGTGCGGGGGCGGGTTGGCACTCTGAGCGTAGAGGCGACCGTCGTGGAGCGCAGCCGCGCCTCCGCCTGTCGCGATCGCCGGGGCAACCGGTGACTCCACCGCGTACATCCGTGCAATCCTGGAGGCGGTATCCCGTCAGCCGCGACCGAACCGGCCCGTGGCCGGGCGACGCGGCGCGGGATCCGGGGACGGACTGGGAGGCACCGACGTGACCGACGGCTGGGACTGGCGCCGGGGCGGTGAGACTCCGGCGCGACCGCCCGGGGCGGGGAACTCTCCGGCCGGGCCGCCGACCACGCCGGAGGCGGGCAACGCGTCCACCGTGCCGCCGGGCGGGCCGGCGCCGGGGCACCCGCCGGTGGTCGGTGCGCCGTCGTCGGGTTGGCCGGCACCGGGTCATCCGCCGGGCGGCGTGCCCAATGCCGGGTCGGCGTCGGGTTGGCCGGCACCGGGTCATCCGCCGGGCGGCGTGCCCAGTGCCGGGTCGGCGTCGGGTTGGCCGGCACCGACAGCGGGCGGGGTGCCCGGCCCGGCCGGGGCGTCGCCCTGGTGGTCGGACGCGCTCGCCGACCCGTGGAGGGACCCGGCCGCGCCGACCGCGGTGGTGGTGCCCGGGGCGGTGGTGGCCGGCATCGAACCCGAGGCGGTCACCGATCCGGATGCGCCGGGCCGACCGACGCTGCGTCACCTGCTGCTCATTCCCGTGATCACCGCCCTTCTGGCCGGCACCCTGGGTGGCGCGCTGGGCTACGCGTTCGCGGTTCGCGGCGGTGCTGGTGGTGCGGTCCTGGGCGGTGCGCCGGTAGACCCGCCGGCGCTGGCCCAGCGCAAACCGGAGTCCCTGGCCGGTGTCGCCGAACGTGTCCTGCCCAGCGTTGTCACCGTCCGGGTCAGCAGTCTCGGCGGGACCAGCGAGGGCTCCGGCTTCATCGCCACCGCCGACGGCCATGTGATCACCAACGACCACGTGGTGGCCGGCGGCACCGGCAAGGCCTCGGTGGTCTTCAACGACGGCAGCAGCGCGCCGGCGACCATCGTCGGGCAGGACCCGGAATCGGACATCGCCGTGATCAAGGTGAGTCGTCCCGGGCTGCGCGCGGTGGAGTTCGGGGATTCGGACGCGTTGGCCGTCGGCGACCCGGTGCTCGCCATGGGTTCCCCGTTGTCGCTGGCCAACACGGTCACCGCCGGCATCGTCAGTGCCCTGGACCGGACGATGCAGGCGGGCGAGCCGGGCGGGCCGGTGCGCTACTACGCGGCCATCCAGACCGACGCCGCGGTCAACCACGGCAACTCCGGTGGCCCGTTGGTCGACGGTGCCGGGCGGGTGGTCGGAGTGAACTCCACCATCAAGTCCCTGGTGGCCGAGGGGCAGGAGGCGGGCAACATCGGTCTCGCCTTCGCCATTCCAATCAACCAGGCCAAGCGGGTGACCCAGGACATCATCGGCACCGGCAAGGCCCGGCGTACGGTGATCGGCGCCCGGGTGGACGGCCCGGCCGGAGTTGCCGGGGGCGGCCTACGCCTGGCGGAGGTGGAACCCTCCGGCCCGGCGGACGGCGCCGGGTTGAAGGTCGGCGACGTGATCCTCAAGATCAATGGGCGCCCGATGACCGAGCCGACCGACCTGACCGCCCTGGTACGCAAGTACGCGCCGGGCTCGGTGGTGACCGTCGAGTTCCGGCGAGGCTCAGCCCGACAGAACACGTCGGTGAGACTCGCCGCGGACGCCAAGTGAACAGCGGCTCACCCCTTGCCCGACGGCCGCCCGACGTGCGTAGTCTTGCTGCTGACGCCGAGAGGGGGCCAACGGGATGCTCGACAACCTGAACTGGTGGGAGATCGGAGCGCTGCTGCTCCTGGCGCTGCTGATCTTCGGCGACCGGCTGCCCGCGGTCATCACCGACGGTCTGCGGTTGGTGCGCAACCTGCGCAACATGGCCCGCAACGCCACCGGCGACCTGAGCCGCGAGCTGGGCACCGACATCCAGTTGGAGGACCTGCACCCGAAGGCGTTCATCCGCAAGCACCTCCTCAGCGAGGAGGACGAGGCGGCGATCCGCAAGCCGTTGCAGGGCGTCTACGACAACCTCCGTGCCGACGTCAGCACCGTGCACGACGACCTGAAGGACGTGGCCAACGCCGCGGACCTGCGTTCGGGCGGTTCCCGGTCCAGCACGGCCACCAGCAGCCCGTCGGCGCCGGCCCCCCGCGCCAGCTACGACGACGCCACCTGACCGACCCCGCCGTACCACCCCGTCCCTCCTGCCGCATCGCCCGTCCCGCCACGGCACACGACAGGTCCACGCAGACCCGGCAGCCACCCCGCACCCCGTCTTGCTGCGCCGCGCCGCGCCCGTTCTGCCGCGCGGCGCCCCGCCCGTTCTGTTGTGCCGCGCTGCGCCGCGCCCGTGCTGTCGTGCCGCGCTGCGCCGCGCCCGTTCTGTTGTGCCGCGCTGCGCCGCGCCCGTTCTGTTGTGCCGCGCTGCGCCGCGCCCCGTCTTGCCTCGCCGCGCGGCCCCGGTGCGGCCCGCCGTGCCGTTCGGCCTCGGTCCTACCGTGATCAACTCGGCTTCACGAAGCAATCTTGGACAGTTACCGTCACCGGCGAACGGAAACTGTCCAAGATTGCTCCGGGTTGACTCCGGGCCCGGCAAGTCGGCGTGCCAACCGGAGCGGCGGGCCGCGCGACACCCTGAAGGTCGAGTCAGTCACTCCGGCGGCCTGGCGTTTCGGCGGCCTGGCGTTTCGGCGGCCTGGCGTTCCGGTGGCCTGGCGACGCGAGGGCCTGGCGACGGTCCAAGGTGCCGCGCACAAGGACGACCCGAGGGTGGCCGCGCACAAAGACGGTCCGAGGGCCGCGTACAAAGACGGTCCCGGGGCCACGCACAAGAGACGGCTCAGCCCGCCGGCCGGTGGCCGACGGGCTGGCGGGGTGCCGGAGGTCAGCGGCCGGCGGGCTTGAGGCCGAGCGGCTTGCCGAGCAGCGACTCACGGCGTACCGCGAGCCGGTCGGCGATCGTGCCGAGCGCCTGCGCGGCCGGGGACTCCGGCTCGGCCAGCACGATCGGGTTGCCCGCGTCGCCGGCCTCGCGGACCCGGGTGTCCAGCGGGATCTGCCCGAGCAGCGGCACCTGGGCACCGATGGTCCGGCTCAGCGACTCGGCGACGGCCGTGCCACCGCCGGCCCCGAAGATCTCCATCCGGGAGCCGTCCGGCAGCTCCAGCCAGGACATGTTCTCGATGACGCCGACCACGCGCTGGTGGGTCTGCAGGGCGATCGCACCGGCCCGCTCCGCCACCTCGGCGGCGGCGGCCTGCGGGGTGGTGACCACCAGGATCTCCGAGTTGGGCAGCAACTGGGCCAGCGAGATCGCCACGTCGCCCGTGCCCGGGGGGAGGTCCAGCAGGAGCACGTCCAGGTCGCCCCAGTAGACGTCGGCCAGGAACTGCTGCAACGCCCGGTGCAGCATCGGACCACGCCACACCACTGCGGCGTTGCCGGCGGTGAACATGCCGATCGAGATGACCTTCACGCCGTGCGACTGCGGCGGCATGATCATGTCTTCCACGCGGGTGGGACGGCCGTCCGCGCCGAGCATGCGGGGCACCGAGTGGCCGTAGATGTCGGCGTCGACCACGCCGACGGAGAGCCCGCGCGCGGCGAGCGCCGCTGCCAGGTTGACGGTCACGCTGGACTTGCCGACGCCACCCTTGCCGCTGGCCACCGCGTACACCCGGGTACGCGAGCCGGGCTGGGCGAACGGGATGACCGGCTCCTCGGTGGCGCCGCCGCCACGCAGCTGGGACTGCAACGACTGCCGCTGCTCCGGGGTCATCACCCCGAAGTCGATCTCCACGCCGGTGACGCCGGGCACTGCGGCGACGGCGGCGGTGATGTCCGTGCGCAGCTTGTCCTTGAGCGGGCATCCGGCGACGGTGAGCAGCAGCTCGACGCGTACGACGCCGCTGGCAGCGATCGTGGCGGAGCGGACCATGCCCAGCTCGGTGATGGGCCGGCGGATCTCCGGGTCGTTGACGGTGGCCAGGGCGGCCTGGATCGCGTCCTCGACGGTGCTCACGGGTGCTGACATGCCCGCAATGCTACGTCGCGGGGCATCCCCTGCCGCCGCTGCCCGGTGCGGTGTGAGCCAATCGATGGCCCGGCGGTCAGCCCTCCGACCGGCGGGGCCCGGTGCCGTCCGGACGGGCGTCGTGGGCGAAGTCGCCGTCCAGGTCGTCGCGGGGTTCGTCCAGGCTGATCCCGTCGGTCGGCCGCTGCCCACGCCGCTCCTGTTGGCGGCGCTCCAGCCGCTGCCGGCGCTGCCCCACCTCGTCCAGTTCCTCTGCCAGCCGGGCCAGCTCGGAGCGGAGGAAGTCGCGGGTCGCCACCTCGCCTAACGCGATGCGCAGCGCGGCGATCTCCCGAGCCAGGTACTCGGTGTCCGCCTTCTGCGCGGTGGCTCGCCGCCGGTCCTCCTCCGCTGCCAACCGGTCCCGGTCGGCCTGCCGGTTCTGGGCCAACAGGATCAGTGGCGCGGCGTAGCTGGCCTGCAACGACAACACCAGGGTCAAGAACGTGAACGTGTACGGGTCGAAGCGCAGGTTCGGCGGGGCCAACGTGTTCCAGAGGAACCAGATCGTGATCACCACCGTCATGACGACGATGAAGTTCGCGGTCCCCATGCCCCGGGCGATGCCCTCCGACCACCTGCCGAACGCTTCGGCGTCGAAGCGGGGCAGCTTGATGCCCCGGGGCTCGCGGGGCTGGTCCAGCCGTTCGGTCCGCCGCTGCTCAGCCATCCGCGCCATCCAACACGGCGTCGGTGGTGGACCCCGGGGCGGGCAGGGCGTCCCGGTCCCGCCAGTCCCGGGGTAGCGAGTGGTCCAGCACGTCGTCCACCGTCACGGCGCCGACCAGCCGGTTGTTCCGGTCGATCACCGGCATGGCGACCAGGTCGTAGGTGGCCATCCGACGGGTGATCTCCGGCAGTGGTGTGGTGGGGCGCAGCGGATCGATGTCGTTGACCACCACCTTGCCGAGCAGGTCGGCGGGTGGTTCGCGCAGCAGCGCCTGGAAGTGCACCATGCCCAGGTAGCGGCCGGTCGGTGTGTTCTGCGGTGCCCGGGTTACGAAGACCTGCGCGGCGACGGCGGGGGAGAGCTGCGGCTCCCGGATCCGGGCCAGCGCCTCGGCGACGGTGGCGTCCGGCGGCAGGATGACCGGCTCCGAGGTCATCACGCTGCCCGCCGTGCCCGGCGTGTACTTCAGCAGTTGACGCACCGGGTCGGCCTCGTCCGGTTCCATCAGGTCGAGCAGGACGTCCTGTTCCGGTGGGGGCAGTTCGTTCAGCAGGTCCGCGGCGTCGTCCGGGTCCATCTCCTCCAGGACGTCGGCGGCCCGTTCCCGGTCGAGGGCGGCGAGGATCTCCACCTGGTCGTGCTCCGGTAGCTCGCTGAGCACGTCGGCCAGCCGCTCGTCGTCCAGCGCCGCCGCTACCTCGTTGCGTCGCGTGTCGGGCAGGTCCTGCAAGGCGTTGGCCAGGTCGGCGGGGCGCATGTCCTCCAGGACGGCGAGCAGGTTCGCCGTACCCCGGTTGTCGGCGATGCCGCTGAGCCCGCGCACCCGGTCCCACTCGACCTGGTGCAGGTGACCGCGGCGGCTGAGTCGACCGGTGTGCTCGCGGACGGCGACCCGGGTCAGTGACCACTCGCCGCCCCGGGAACACTCCATGGCGACGTCCACGACCGCGCCGGGCTGGCCGCCGGGGTCGAGTTGCACCCGCCGGTCCAGCAGTTCCTGGAGCACCAGCAGCTCGCTCGGGCGCTTCTCGAACCGGCGGAGGTTGAGGGTGCCGGAGCCGAGCACGACGGCGTCGGCGTCGATGGAGGTGATCCGGTTGATGGACAGGAAGATCCGACGACGCATCGGCATCTCGGCGACCAGGCCCACCACCTCCGGCGGTCGCTTCGTCGCCCGGAGCCGCGCCACGGCGTCACGCACCCGGCCCACCTGGTCACCGTTCGGATCGAAGACGGCGACTCCGGCGAGACGGGCGATGTAGACCCGGGTCGGCGTGCTCACGGGCACCAGCCTAAGCGCCTAGTGTTTATCAACATGTCGACCTTGGCCTACGAGATCGTGGACGTCTTCACCGACCGCCCCTTCGCCGGCAACCCGCTGGCCGTGGTGTTCGGCGCGGAAGGGCTGGCCACCGAGCAGATGCAGGCACTCGCGTTGGAGTTCAACCTCTCCGAGACGGTGTTCGTGCTGCCTCCGACCCAGGTCGGCGTCACCTACCGGGCCCGAATCTTCACTCCGGTGGAGGAGTTGCCGTTCGCCGGGCACCCGAGTGTCGGAGCGGCGGTCACCGCGAGCCGGCGGGGCATGTTCGGTGTGGGGTCGGTCACCCAGGAGTGCCACGCCGGGGTGCTGCCGATCGAGGTGACCCCCTCCGGTGCGACGTTGACCGGTGGCACACCGACCCTCGGGCCGGAGCTGGATCCGGAGCCGTTGCTGGAGATCGCCGGGCTGACCGCGGACGACCACGTCGGCCCGGCGCCCCGCGTCGCCGGCTGTGGGTTGGAGTTCCCGTACCTGCCGGTGCGTCCGGAGTCGGTGGCCCGCGCCACGGTGAACGCGGCCGCGGCGCAGCGGTACGGGGTTTCGCACGTCAGCGTCTTCTCCTGGGACGGCGCGACGCAAACCGCGCACGCCCGGGTCTTCGTGCCGGGCATCGGCATTCCGGAGGACCCGGCGACCGGCTCGGCGGCGCTCGGCCTGGGTGTGTGGCTGGTGGCGACAGGCCTGCTGCCGGGCGATGGGCTGTCCCGTTACGCGGTCCGTCAGGGTGTGGAGATGAACCGACCGTCGGCCCTGGCCTGCACGGTCACCGCGGCGAACGGTGTGGCGGTCGGCGCGACGGTCGCCGGTCAGGTCATGCCGGTGGCCCGGGGTGAGATCGCCGTCCCGCCGTTCGTCGGTTGAGCCCGGACGCCGATGCGGGAGGATGCGAGGGTGACTGACGACACGCAGGGGTCGACGCCGCTGGTCGACGAGGCGATGAAGAAGGCCGCGGTGGCCTGGGTGAGCGTGTCGGGCGGGCCGGCTCTCGCGCTCTGGTGCGCCCCTCTCGAGGGCGCGCTCCTGGTGGTCAGCGGGCCGGGCGAGCAGGCGGCGCCGGGTCTGTCCGACGCGACCGAGGCGCAGGTCTCCCTGCGTGGCGATCACGGTGGTCGGATCGTCACGTGGCCGGCGAGGGTGAGCCAGGTGCGGCCGGGCACCGAGGAGTGGGACACCATCGCGCCGCTGGTGGCGGCGAAGCGCCTCAACGCGGCCGGGCCGACCGCCGACCTGGTGGCCCGCTGGGCTGCCGAGGGGTGCGCGGTGAACCGACTCGCCCCGGCGGGAACGCCGCTGGCCGGCACGGAGCTGCCGGCCGACGCGCAGGCCGAGCCACCCCGGGCCACCCCGGCGGTCCGGGCCACGCGCAAGCCGTTCCGCCTGCACCGGGTCCGTCGTCGCTGATCGGCTCGTCAACCCGCCCGACCGCCGACCCCCACCACCTCGGCGTCGCTGTCGACGAGGGCCAGCACCTCGCCCAGGGTGGCGAGCGTCGGCCCACGCCAGTCCAGGTCGGCGTTGAACACCATGTGCGTGGACAGGTCCGGGGCGGCGAGGCGGACGGCCGTCATCCCGGCCCGCTCGGCGCCGGTCAACTCCTGGCTGCCACCGTCGCCGACGTACAGGCAGTCGCCGGGCGTCAGCCCGAGTCGCTGGCAGGCGGTCAGGTAGAGCGCCGGATCCGGTTTGCACCGTCCGACCTGCACCGAGAAGACCCGCACGTCGAGCAGGGGGGCGACGGCGAGCTGCGGCAGGAAGGCCGGCAGTTCGTGCGTACAGTCGCTGATCACGCCGGTGCGCAGGCCACGCTGGCGCAGGGCCGCGAGCACCGGCACGGCGTCGGCCCGGAGCCAGGTGTCCGCGCGAACCGCCCGGTGTCGCGACGCCACGGCCGCCCGTACCGCATGGTCAGTGGGGTGTACGCCGGCCTGGGCGCACACCCAGCGAAGGGTCGCCTCCGCGTTGCCGAGCAGGCCGGTGGCCCGTTCGTAGTAGGTGCGGTCCAACACCTCGGTCAACGTGTCGGCGTGACAGCCGAGCAGCTCGGCCGTGCTGGCGTGCGCGACACCGCGCTGCACCGAGTGGGTCAGGGTGCCGAAGAAGTCGAACAGCACCGCCTGGTAGGTGGGCATGGGGGAGCGCCTCCGGGCGGTAGCGGATCGCCGGCGCGGACGCGCGTGATCGTAACGGAGCGATGACCCTCCGTGCTGTCCGTCATACGTGTGAGGATTACGTCCCGTGCCCCCACCTTCACACCGGCCGTCACTGGATCCGCTGACCACCGGCGCGGTCGGCCTGGCCGTGGTCGCGGTGTCGTCGTCCGCGCCGCTGATCGCGTACGCCGCCGCGCCCGCGCTGGCCATCGCGTTCTGGCGCAACCTGCTGGCGGTCGCCGTACTGGGCCCGTTCTCGCTGGCCCGACGCCGTGCCGAGTTCCGTCGGCTGGCTACCGGAGTGGGCCGGCGGGAGGGGCTGTTCTGCGTCCTGTCCGGGGTGGCGCTGGCCGGTCACTTCGCCACCTGGGTGCCGAGCGCCCAGCTCACCACCGTCGCCACGTCCACCGCGTTGGTGGCCACCCAGCCGGTATGGCAGGGGCTGATCGCCCGCGCCCAGGGACGTCGACTGCCCCGGATCGTGTGGATCGGCATCGCCGTGGCGGTCGGCGGGGCGGCGGTCGCCACCGGCGTGGACGTGGGGGTGTCCGGCCGGGCCGTCCTCGGCGACGTGCTGGCGCTGGCCGGTGCCATGTTCGCCGCCGTCTACACCGCCTTCGGCGAACGGGCCCGGACCAGCATCAGCACCACCACGTACACCACCATCTGCTACGGGATCTGCGCGCTGATCCTGCTGGCCATGTGCCTGGCCGGTGGCGTACGGCTGACCGGGTTCGACGGGCGCACCTGGCTGGCCATCCTGGCCCTGGTGGTCGGCGCCCAACTGCTCGGGCACTCGATGTTCAACTATGCCCTGCAGAAGATCCCGGCGACCACGGTGAGCGTGCTGATCCTGCTGGAGGCGCCCGGCGCGGCGCTGCTCGGGTGGGCCTGGCTGGGGCAGGTTCCCCGCCCGTACGCGCTGCTGGGGATGGCCTTGCTGCTGGCCGGTGTGGCGGTGGTGGTGCTCGGTGGCCGTCGCGCCGCACCCACCGCGCTGCCGACCGACCCGACCCCGCTCGACGACTGATCGCACGACACGAGGAATTCGGGTGGTGGTTCCCTCCGAGACGGGCCCGCCGCGCGTCTATCCCGGTGAGGAGGGCGATCCGTTGACGACTGAGGACCGCACCCGGGACAGCTTCGCCGACTTCGTCCGGGCCGAGACCGCCGGGCTGACCCGGCTCGCGTACCTGTTGACCGGTGACCGGCACCATGCCGAGGACCTGGTCCAGGTGGCACTGGCCCGGGTCGCCGTGCGGTGGGAGCGGGTCGCGGACCCGCGCGCCTACCTGCGTCGGGTGCTGTGCACCCAGGCGGCCAGTTGGTGGCGCCGGCGGCGGGCCCGGCCACCGGAGCGGCTGGACGGCGTGGTGCCGGAACGCCCCGACCCGGGTGACGACGCCGAGGTCCGGTTGGTGTTGTGGACGGCGTTGGCCCGGCTGACCGCGCGGCAGCGCGCGGTCCTCGTGTTGCGCTACTACGAGGACCGCACCGAGACCGAGACGGCGGAACTGCTCGGCTGCCGGGTGGGCACCGTGAAGAGTCAGACCCGGCACGCCCTCGGCCGGCTCCGCGTCCTGGCCCCCGAGTTGTCCGAACTCGTCGGCCGTGACCCGCAGGAGGTGACCCGGTGACCGCCCGACTCTCCGAGGCTCTGCGCCGCCTCGCCGCCGACGTGCCGCCCGCGCGCGTACCGGACGGGCTCTTCGACGCGGCGCGGACCCGGCACCGTCGTCGCCGGGCCGCCGTCGCCGGCGCGCTCGCCGTCCTGGTCCTCCTCCTCGGCGCCGGGTACGCGCTGCACCCGGTGGCCCTGTCGCTGCCGGCCGGCCCGCGTCACGACACCCCCGGCCTCCCGACCAAGCTCGTCGATCCGCCGCTGCGGACCGCCTCGGTGGGGCACTCGGCGCCTGGCATGGCGGCGATGCTCTTCGGTGGTCCCGCGGTGCGCACCAACTGGTTCGAGACCCGGATGGGTGTGGTGGCGGCGGACGACGACCGCTACCGGGTACTGGACGGCGACCCGGCCGTCGCGGGTTTCGAGGCGTTGCTCTCCCCGGACGGCCGGTACGCCTGGATGGGCGGTTCCCTCATCGACCTGACGTCCGGCGAGACGGTCCCGGGCCGTCCGGACGGCTACCCGCTCGCCTTCGCGCCGAACGGGAAACGCCTGGTCTACGCCGACCCCGACACCACGTTCACGTCCCCGAACACCTACTCCACCCCGTCCGTCGGGGTCTACGACCGGGATCTTGGGACGGACGTGCTGCGGGTGCCTGTCGGCACCGGCTGGATCCCGCCGGGGCGCACTGCCGCGCTGTCGCCGGACGGCGGTGACCTGGCCCTCCAGGTCCGCGACGAGGTCTGGCTGATCCGGGTGGGCGACGCGGGGGCGGATCGGCTCGCCGCGCCGTACCGGAAGCTGCCGCTGGCCGGCGGGCGGCTCGCCGGTGCCGGCTCCTGGTTGCCGGACGGCCGGTCGGTGGCGGTCCTGGACCGGTCCACCTGCACCGACTGCCCGGTGCCGTCCTACCGGCGCACCTGGACACTGGCCACGCGGTCCACTGTCGACGGCGCCTCCTTGGCCGGCGCGGCGTTCCCGCCGTTGCGCTCCCGCTCGTTCGTGCAACTGCTCGGTTGGCGCTCGGTGGACGAGGCGGTCGCGTTGGTCGGCGTGCCGGGGCCGGAGGCGGAGGACCTCCCGGAGGAGCACGACATCGCGTGGGGGCCGTATCACGAGGTCGGCACGGAGGCGGTGGAACTCGTGGTGCTCCGTCGGGGCGCGACAGCGCCGGACGTGCTCTTCCGGACCCCGGAGGGCATCACCGACCTGTCGGTCGCCGCCGACCTCGCGATCAGCGGGGCGGTACGCGAGTCCGGCCGCCCCCACTACGGGCCGCCGCCGTTCTGGGCGCTCGCGGCGGGGTTCGTCCTGGCGGTCCTGGTCGCTATGCCTGTGCTGTCGGGGCTGCGCCGCCGGCGTGACCGGCGACGGGCTCGTGCACCTCGATGACCCGGGTGGTCGGGGCGGCCGCACCGAGCGCGCTCCGCAGGGCCGCCCGGTCCGGGTCGGCGAGGAACGACTCGTACCCGGCCCGGGAGTCGAAGCGGATCACGTGCACCTCGGCCCGGCCGTCGGTGCCGTGCAACCGCCGGTCGAGGTGACCGCCGTGTCGTTCGAGCAGGGCCAGCACGGCGTCCTCGTAACGCTGTCCGGCCGTCTCGGCACTGGCGGCGAAGTCCACGATCGCGACGAGGGCCAGCCCGACGGCGCTAGTCATCGATGCCCACCGCCTTGGCGCTGGCCTCCCAGAGCCGGGCCGCGAGGTGCGGGTTCACGGCCTTCCGGTACGGCCGACGCAGTCGACGGTCGACGTAGTAGCCCCCGTCGACCAGCCGGGAACGATCCTGGTTGGCCAACCACACCAGGGTCTCGGCGCCCTTCTCCGGGCTGCGGAACGGCATGAACCGCATACCGATCGCCACCAACCTGCTGTCGTTGCCGAACCGGGTACGCACCACCCCGGGGTGGAAGCTGTACACGGACATCCCCGGCCAGCGCCGGGCCGCCTCGACGGTGAACAGGATGTTCGCCTGTTTGCTGGTGCCGTACGCGCCCGTCGGCCGGTATCCGCGCAGTGGCGCGTTCAGGTCGTCCGGGTCCAACGCGCCGAAGCGGTGAGCGCCGGAGGCGGTCACCACGACCCGCTTCACCCGGTCGGCGAGCAGATTGGTCAGCAGGAACGGAGCCAGGTGGTTGGCCTGGATGGACATCTCGAAGCCGTCGACGGTGCGCAGCGGTTGCAACGCGATAGCCCCGGCGTTGTTGGCGAGGACGTCGATCCGGTCGTACGTCGTCCGTAGCTGCTCGGCGAGCCGGCGTACGTCGTCGAGGATCGCGAAGTCGGCCCGGAACAACTCCGGACGCTCGCCGGAGTTCTCGCGTACCCGTTCCGCTGCGGCCTGGAGTCGCGCCGGGTCCCGTCCGACCAGCACCACCTGGTCACCTCGGCAGGCCAGCCCCACGGCGGCCGCCAGCCCGATGCCGGAGCTGGCCCCGGTCACCACCACCAGCCGACGCCCAGTGAGATCTTCCACAGGTCCATTCACCCCGGTCATGGCGCGAGGTTACCGTGGCGTCACAACGCCCTTTGGGATCGTTAAGGTCTCGGATCTGTCGTCAGGTGGCGTCGGCATGCCCGCCGGACGCTGGAAGGAGCGCATCCATGGCCGTCGTCGGTCGCCCCCGCAGGTCCTGCCTCGCCGTCCCGGGTTCCAGCGTCAAGATGCTGGGCAAGGCCCAGGGTCTCCCGGCCGACCAGGTCTTCCTCGACCTGGAGGACGCCGTCGCCCCGCTGGCCAAGCCGGACGCGCGTAAGAACATCGTGGCCGCCCTCAACGAGGGTGACTGGGCCGGCAAGACCCGGGTGGTCCGGGTCAACGACCTGACCACCCCGTGGACCTACCGGGACGTCATCGAGGTGGTCGAGGGGGCCGGCGCGAACCTGGACTGCGTCATGCTGCCGAAGGTGCAGACCGCCGCCCAGGTGCAGTGGCTGGACCTGACGCTCACCCAGATCGAGAAGACGATCGGCCTGGAGGTCGGTCGGATCGGCATCGAGGCGCAGATCGAGAACGCCGCCGGACTGGTCAACGTGGACGCGATCGCCGCCGCCTCGCCGCGCGTGGAGACGATCATCTTCGGCCCGGCCGACTTCATGGCGTCGATCAACATGAGGTCGCTGGTGGTCGGCGGCCTGATCCCGGACTACCCGGGCGACCCGTACCACTACATCCTGATGCGGATCCTGATGGCGGCGCGGATGCACGACAAGCAGGCCATCGACGGCCCGTTCCTGCAGATCCGGGACGTGGACGCGTTCCGCGAGGTGGCCAGGCGTTCCGCGGCGCTGGGCTTCGACGGCAAGTGGGTGCTGCACCCGGGCCAGATCGACGCCGCCAACGAGGTGTACCAGCCGGCGCAGGCCGACTACGACCACGCCGAGTTGATCCTCGACGCGTACGAGCACTACACCTCCGAGGCCGGTGGCAGGCTGGGCGCGGTGATGCTCGGCGACGAGATGATCGACGAGGCGTCCCGCAAGATGGCCCTCGTCATCTCCGCGAAGGGTCGGGCCGCCGGCATGAGCCGTACCTCGTCGTTCACCCCACCGGCGGAGTGACGCGCGCCGGGCCGGACCGACAGCCACCGGCCGTCGACCCGGCCCGGGTGGTACGCCGACCCGGCCGCCGCCCTCAGTAGCTGCTGCTGCCGCTGTCGCCCGTGGTGACCGCGAAGATGATCGCGGCGACGTAGAAGGCGATGCCCAGCACCATCAGCGCGGTGATGATCCAGCCGACGATGATGCCGGCCTTCGCCATTCCCTCACCGCCCTCGCCGCTGGCCCGGATCTGCTTCTGTGCCACGTGGCCGAGGATCGCCCCGATCGGCGCGGTGACGCCGCAGGTGGTGACGCCGACCAGGGCCAGCACCAGCGAGGCGATGGCCAGGCCGTTGGTCTTCGGCTGCGGCGGGTAGCCGTAACCGGGGTGCGGCGGCGGGTAGCCGGGCGGGCCGTACGCCGCCACCGGCTGCACCTTGGCACCCGCGTACGGGTCGCCCGGCGTGTACGGATCCACGGGCGCGTACGGGTGGGCGGGGCCGGGCTGGGTGGGTACCGGCTGACCGGCCACCAGGGTCGGGTCCGGTGCGGGGCTCGACGGCTGCGCCGACCACGTGGGGTCGCTCCAGCCGTCGGGCGGGGGGTTGGTCATTCGAACTCTCCGTCAGGTCGGGTGCGGCATCAGGGTAGCCAGCACCGCCCAAACCTGACGCCCCCGCTACCGGGTGCCGCGTTGCTCGGGCCGGTCGTAGCGGGCAGGATCCTGGCATGGCATTCGACGCGCGCGCCGCGGACCGTTCCGGCAGCCGACCCAGACGGGACGTCAGCCGCCCCGGCGTCGCCCGACGAGCCCGGGTGGCCACGCCGACGGGGAGTTCCGGCCCCGACGAGCCGGTCGCACTCGGCGATCCGGTGACCATGCGGCTCGACGGCCGGGTCGCCCTGGTGACCGGGGCGGGCAGCCCGGACGGCATCGGGTACGCCACCGCCCGCCGTCTCGCCGACCTGGGCGCCCGCGTGGCCATCGTCTCCACCACCCGACGCATCCACGAGCGGGCCGGTGAGCTGGGGGTGACCGGTTTCGTCGCGGACCTGACCGACGAGTCCGAGGTCGGTGCGCTCGCCGACGCGGTCGCCGAGCAGTTGGGCGACGTCGAGGTGCTGGTCAACAACGCCGGCCTGGCCAGCCGGGCGAGCCAGGGAGTGCTGCGGCCGGTCGCCCAGTTGACCTACGACGAGTGGCGCGGCGAGATCGACCGCAATTTGTCCACGGCGTTCCTGTGCAGCCGCGCGTTCATCGGGGGCATGGCCGAGCGGGGCTGGGGTCGGATCGTCAACCTCGCGGCCACGGCCGGTCCGGTCAACGCCCTGCCCACCGAGGCCGCGTACGCGGCGGCGAAGGCAGGGGTCGTCGGGCTGACCCGGGCGTTGGCCATGGAGATGATCGCCGACGGGGTGACGGTGAACGCGGTCGCGCCGGGCACGATCTACACCGCTGCGTCCACCATGGCCGAGATCAAGCAGGGGTTGGGCACTCCGGTGGGTCGACCGGGCACCCCGGACGAGGTCGCCGCGGCAATCAGCTTCCTCTGCTCGCCGGCTGCCTCGTACATCACGGGTCAGATGCTGGTGGTGGACGGCGGCAACAGCGTCCGCGAGGCCCGGTTCCGCTGACCCGGGCGGCCCACGGTCAGTAGCGTCCGCCGTCGCCGGTGTTGCCCAGCGCGACGAGCGCCAACCAGCCGCAGCAGGCCAGCACCGTGAGCCCGGTGAAGACGTAACCGAGGATCAGGCCCCAGGTGGCGAGCTGGTCGCCGTCCTCACCGCTGGTGCGGATCTGCCGCCTGGCAATGTGCCCGAGGACGGCGCCGGCCGGCGGGAACACGAACGCGAACACCAGCGACAGGATCGCGAGGACGTTGGTGCCCCGGCCCGGCCCGCCGGGTGGGGGCCGTACTGACCGTAGGGGCCCTGCGGAGGGTACGGCGGCTGCTGGCTCCAGTGCGGTGACTGCTGCGGGCCCTGGTGCGCGTACGGCGACGGGTCGTCCGCCGGTGGCCCGTACGGTGAGCGTTCCGCCGGTAGCTCGAACGCCGGCTGGTCCGACGGTGGCTGGCCGGGTGGTGGCGGCGCGTACGGTGACTGGTCCCGTGGTGGCTCGTAGGGCGACGGTGGCGGCTCATCCCCTGGTGGTCCCGACGGCGGCGGGTAGCTCACTGCTGCACTCCTCCTGCCGGTGCCGGAAAAGCCCCTCTTGCCGGACGCTACCCGCAGCGGTGAACCTTTTCACAGCGGTTGTGTGTACTGGTCACCTTGGCCTCGTCGGCCCCCGAGGTCGATACTTACCCAGCGTTCAGTTACCCATGAGTAGTGCGCGGATCCCCGGAGGCTGAGATGGCCCGACTCGCCCAGACGCCCGGCCTGACCGATGTGCAACGGTCGATCCTGGAGACCGTTCGGGACTTCGCCGACAAGGAGATCATCCCGCACGCGCAGCGGCTGGAGCACGCCGACGAGTACCCCACCGACATCCTCGACGGCATGCGCGAGATGGGGTTGTTCGGCCTCACCATCGACGAGGAGTACGGCGGTCTGGGCGAATCGCTGCTCACCTACGCGCTGGTGGTGGAGCAGCTGTCCCGGGGCTGGATGTCGATCTCCGGCATCGTCAACACCCACTTCATCGTGGCGTACCTGATCTCCCAGCACGGCTCCGCCGAGCAGAAGGCCCGCCTCCTGCCGAAGATGGCCACCGGCGAGGTCCGCGGAGCGTTCTCGATGTCCGAACCGGAGACCGGCTCCGACGTCTCCGCCATCAAGTCCCGGGCCGTCCGCGACGGCGAGCACTACGTGCTCAACGGGCAGAAGATGTGGCTGACCAACGGTGCGTACTCCTCGGTGGTGGCCACCCTGGTCAAGACCGACACCGGTGCCGACTCGGTGTACGGCAACATGAGCACCTTCCTGCTGGAGAAGGAGCCGGGCTTCGGCGAGACCGCCCCCGGCCTCACCATCCCCGGCAAGATCGAAAAGATGGGTTACAAGGGCGTCGAGACCACCGAGATGGTCCTCGACGGGGTGACAGTGCCCGACTCCGCGATCCTCGGCGGTGCCGACCAGGTGGGCCGGGGCTTCTACCAGATGATGGACGGCATCGAGGTGGGCCGGGTCAACGTGGCCGCCCGCGCCTGCGGCATCTCCATCCGCGCCTTCGAGTTGGCGGTCGGGTACGCCCAGCAGCGCAAGACCTTCGGCCAGCCCCTCGCCAAGCACCAGGCCATCGCCTTCAAGCTCGCCGAGATGGGCACGAAGATCGAGGCGGCGCACGCCCTCATGGTCAACGCCGCCCGCCTCAAGGACGCCGGCCAGCGCAACGACGTCGAGGCCGGGATGGCCAAGCTGCTCGCCTCGGAATACTGCGCCGAGGTCGTCCAGGAAGCGTTCCGCATCCACGGCGGCTACGGCTACTCCAAGGAGTACGAGATCGAGCGGCTGATGCGGGAGGCCCCGTTCCTGCTCATCGGCGAGGGCACCTCGGAGATCCAGAAGACCATCATCTCCCGCGGCCTCCTGAAGGAATACAAGCTCTGACCGCCCGCCCGTCGCCCTGCCTCGTCGATCAAGGAGTTCTGGTGGGTGACAAAAGTGCCTATGACCGCAAGTCCGGCACCACAACTCCATGATCGACGGGGTAGGGCAGGGGCTTGGTCAGGCGAAGCGGGTCAGGTCGCCGGCGGCACGTTCGACGATGAGGCAGCGGTCCTCGACGTACTCCATGCCGGCCTCCTCGGCGATCCTCCGCGCCTCGGCCGAGACGATGCCCAGTTGCAGCCAGACCGCCGGTGCGCCGATCGCCGCTGCGTCCCGGACCACCTGCACGGCGTCGGCTGCCGGCCGGAACACGTCCACCAGGTCGACCGGGTGCGGGATGTCGGCCAGCGTCGGGTACGCCCGTTCCCCGAACAGCTCGTCGACAGTGGGGTTGACCGGGATGATGCGCCAGCCGTACCGCTGCATCTGCAACGGCACTGAGTGCGCGGCCTTCAACGGGTCGCGGGAGGCACCCACGACGGCGATCACGGCGGAGTCGGCGAGGATCTGCTGAGCGGTACGCACCCGCGAACCTTAGCGTCTGTGCTCTCGCGGAACATCCTCACCTGCAATTCGGGACTGTAAGACGAACGGTGAAACCCCTGATCAAGGAGCCGTGTCTGATGTCTGATGGATCGATGGTTGCCGTGGATACTGCCGCAGTGGCTAAGGAGGCGCCGGGACAACCGGCGGAGGGTGTGGACGCTGAGCTGGTCGCCCGACTGGTGGAGCAGGCCCGTGCAGCGGGTCTGCAACTGACCGGCGATGGTGGGCGGCTGCGGGAGCTCACGAAGCGAGTCCTGGAGTCAGCCCTGGAGGGTGATATCACTGATCATCTGGGTTATGACAAGGGCGATCCGGCGGGCAGGAACGGCGGGCACTCCCGCGATGGCGTGCGGGCTGTCCGGTGATCCTCCTGGACACGGTGCACGTGAAGATCCGCGCGACGGGAAGGTCGCCAACCCGGCCCCATTGGCCTGGCCCTGGCCGTCACGGTCGAGGGCGCCCGGGGCATCCTCGGCTTGTGGGCCGCCGACGGCGGCGAGGGCGCGAAGTTCTGGCTGCAGGTCCTCACCGAGCTCAAGAACCGCGGAGTTCAGGACGCGTGGATGGTGGTCTGCGACGGGCTCAAGGGCCTACCCGACGCCACCGGCGGCCACTTCCCCGGCGAGGGCCCCGCGCTCAAGTGCGTCTATCTCGCCGTGACGAGCTCGGCCCGACCGGGCAGGGCCGCCGGCAGTGGACCATGTGCTGGAAACCAGCCTTGAACGCCTTCGAATCGCCTTCGAAGGTCGCCTGTGCGCACGCCGCAAGTCGCCGTCAACAACCTGAGTTACACCGTTAGTTTGACAGACCCTCACAAAAGGTCATGCCCGCGATGCGGGTGAGGGCTGTCTGGAAGGGATTGGGTTCCAGCGCGCCAGATGGTGCTCAGGCGGGCCCCACAGGCCTCGGTCACAGGCCTATAGTGGTCGATGTCTAGCCCTCCAGTTTCGGTCCGGGGCTGACGCCTGGGCAGCGGGCGTCCAGAACTGCGAGGTCATAGCTTGCTGACTGGTGACCTCAAGCTCAGTGTCGACTGTTGCCTATGGCTTCTTGTCGCGACCGCGAGAACGAAGATGAGGTTCACGTTGCGTAAAAAGTCCAGAGCTACCGTTATGAGTCTCGTCAGCGCCTCGGCAGTCGTGGCCGTTGGTCTTGTCGGGACAGCGGCTGCTGTCGCGGGGGCGGCAGCCGAAGATGTGCCGACTGACACGAACGGCGGATCGATCGTCGAGGACTTCGCCTACCCCGGCGCGGCTGCAATCAAAGCCGAGCAAGGGATCACTCTGATCTCCGGCGATGGTCACATCATTCTTGTCGCTTGTTCAACGCCGCCAACTGGTGACATCGGACTGCTGAGGGTCCGTACGACAGATCCCATCGGTCCGGCCAGCTCCCGCGTGTTCTGCTTCAAGATTCTCGCCAATACTGGGTACCTCAAGCTGGAGCTGCCGACGGTGTACGAGATCCGCGGCGACGGGTTGACTAGCGGCGCGGGTCACGAGGTGACCGCGACCGTGGCAACCTCGGAGGGCGTACTTCCGCCGGTGCAGTGCGATCCAGACGGCTTCACCCAGGTTGGCGAAGGCATCAATCCGGAGAACGATCCGACGACGCTGCTGGAGCTTAAAGTCACCGGCTGACGAAAGCGCTTTCCCGAGACCTCCGATGATGTGTCTCGGGTCCGCCCCCGTGGGGTCCTTCGCGACGCCGCTGCGGCGATGGAACGGCGACACCCGGTTACGCACTGAAAGAGGTACCTGACGTTCAGCGATCAGGTACCTCTTCCAGTGCTGCCTATGAATTGGATAGCCGACTACGTACACCTTGATCGGGCGAAAGACGCTCACTCCGTACAGCCGGGCCGCAGCAGCACCTGAATCTGCGGTCCGTTGATAGCAAGGCCGATGTTCAGCTTTTTAACGGGGAGGTTGGATCTTGAGGTTCTCGTTGGGCAGACCACACGGGGTAAAACGAGCGTTGCCGACCATGCTCGCTGTGATCATACTGCCGATCTTCGCGGGCTCGTCGCCAGCGGAGGCCGAAGAGCCGGTCCCGGCAACGGTGGAGCGCGGGCAGGTGGTCACCGCCTGGCTAACGGGCGGTGAGCAGGTGCGTGCCGCCGCCGAGCAGGCACTGCTCGGTACAGACGAGCAGGTACGCGCCTTCCTCGCGGCGGAGTGGCAAGACCGTCAGACGGTGGACGACCGACTTGCCGTCAATCAGATGATGGCAGCCGGCGGCTCCGCCCTGCGCACCGTTGCGACGGCCGCTCTGGACTCGGAGGCTCCGGGAGCCATCTCGACTTTCCTCTCGTCAGGCTGGCAGCAGGCCGCAGACACCGACCAACGCGTTCGGGTTAATCAGATGATGGCTGGCGGCGGCACGAAGCTTCGCCAAGCGGCTCAGGCCGCTCTGGACGCCGACAGCTCTACAGCGATTGACGCATTTCTCGCCTCCGGTTGGCAGGCACCGTATGAATCTGATCTGCGTCTCAAGGTGAACCAGATCATGAACGCCGGAGGACCTCGGGTCCGTGAGGCCGCGACGCGTGCGCTCGACGCCGACACCACTGAGGCGCTCATCCAGTTTTTGAGCTCGGGCTGGGCGACTGCAGCAGCTCGTGACCAGGAGCTGACCGCGATTACTGACCTCACCAAAGCCGCAGTCGCTGCCAGCGAGGAGGCGACCCGGGAGACCGAGGCTGCCACAGAGCAGGCGGATCGAGCTGCACGGGCGGCGGACGCGGCGCGCAGGGACGCCGAGGCAGCAAGGGAGGCTGGTCAGCGGGCTGCGGGTAACGCCGCTGCCGCCGCGGCAGCCGCCAAACAGGCAGCAACCGCCGCGACGAATGCTGCGAAGTCCGCCCGCGAGGCAATCGGTGCCTCCGCAGCCGCCAGTTCGGCGGCTCGGAAGGCTTCGTCGGCTGCAGCTCGCGCGGCCTCCGCCGCAACATTGGCGCAGCAGTCCTCAGCGCGGGCATATCGATCGGCTTCTGCCGCCGCCCGCGATCGCACGAAGGCCGGGGAAGCAAAGGCTGCGGCACTGGCGGCCAGTAACGCTTCGATTGCGGCAAAGGACATTGCGGTCGCAGCTGCTAAGGCCGCAGACGCGGCACTACGTGCCGGAGACGCCGTCAAGGCTGCTCTGTCGGCGGGAAACAACGCCGCCCTGGCAGCTGACGCTGCGAAGGCCGCAGCCGGCCATGCCAGTGCCGCCGGCGCCGACGCGTCAGCTGCCAGCAAGGCAGCAGCGACGGCGCGCGCCAACGCCGATCGCGCTGGGCGCGCAGCCCGTGCTGCTACCGCGTACGCCGCGACAGCCGCCAGAGCGGCCTATGCAGCCCGAGACGCCGCAAATCGTGCTGCTGAGGACGCCGAGGCCGCCGCGAGGGCCGCGAACGATGCCGCGGACCACGCTCGCGAGGGTGCGGAGGCCGCTCGTCTCGCCACCTTGCATGCAAACGCGGCCAGCGCCGCCGCGCAGACTGCGGTCGACGCCGCCGTCAAGGCCAAGGAGGTTTACGACGCTGCTCGTGCCGTCGACGTCGAGCGGATCGCAGTGGCGACCGACCAGGGTAAAGATGTTGCCCGGGCTGCACTTGTCGCGCAAGAGGAATTCGATCGTCAGGCCGAGTGGAACGATGAACAAGCCGAGAAACGTGGGGCCGAGACAAACCAGCTGATCGCCCTCGCTGCCTCGCCTACGACTGATCCGGTGGTGGCGGCTGCCGCCGCCCGGAAAGTTGCTCTCCGGCTGGGACAGGCAGACAGCGCCTGGACCAGCGCCGCCGCGCAGGAGGCGCTGGGGGGTACCGACACCGAGGTGATCGAGTTCGTCCGTACAGGTATTCCGGCCGCTGCGGCTCAGGACAACCGGGAAACGCTCTCCGACATGATGGCGGTGGGCACCCCAGCGTTGGTCCAAGCGGCCGAGGCCGCGCTCGCCAGCTCGGACGCCGCAGTGTCGCAATTGCTTCAGACTCGCAACTATCCCGGTCGAGAACTTGAGGACCGCCTGGCGGTCAACCAGATCCTGGCCGCCGCCAAGCAAAGCAACAGTACGCAGCTGATCAAGGCGGCGGAGGCGGCGTTGGACTCCGCCGATCCGCAGGCACTGCGAGGCTTTCTTGATGTGGGCCAACACACGGCTGCGGCGATCGACGAGCGCCTCAAGGTCAATCAGGTCTTGGCTAGCCCGGAAAGCGGCCCAGAGGTGCGGGCCGCCGCCGAGATCGCACTCGAGGGTCCTCCAGCGTTCCTAAAGGAATTCCTCAACTCGGACCAGTACACCGCGGCTGAGCGGGACTTCGACGCGGCCGTGCACGAGAACGAGGTCCTTGCTCTCCTCGAGCACGCCCAGGCGGCGGCCAAGAAGGCCACCGAACAGGCGCTCAAGGCACAGGAGGAGGCGGCTCGTGCCTGGGGGCATGCCGCTGAGGCAGAAGAGTACGCCCAGCAGGCGAACGCCGCGGCGAACGCTGCGGCGGTGCACGCGGGGCAGGCTGCTGCCTCAGCTCAGGCCGCGGAAACCAGCGCCAGGAAAGCGGCTACCTCGGCAAAGACGGCCAGAGATGCTGCCGCCAGCGCGCGCAACTCGGCCGACCGGGCTACGCGTGCTGCCGCCTCGGCCCAGTCGTCCTTCCGGGCCGCCAACAAGTACGCGAGCGATGCCTACCGGTCGGCTCGTTACGCGTACGAGCAGGCGCTAGAGGCGCGTCAGGACGGGGAAACTGCCCTCGACGCGGCCAAGCGGGCCGCGACTGCCTTCAATGAACGCATTGAGCAGATGCGCAAGGCTGCCGAGGATCAGATCAAAAAGAGCCAGGAGAGCCAGAGCCGGGAAAATGCTCGGAAGCTGTTCGAATGCGAGGGCTACCGCAACCTTGGGCTCACCGACGAGTGGATGACCTGCTCCCGTAACGTGCTCGCAACCGAAGAGGAACTGGTAAAAAAGCTCTACTGGAACGCTGACCAGTGCAAATTTGTCTTCAGAAGCACCACCAGCGACGCGTATCGCACATGTCTAAGCACCGTGCTCGACGGCGACTTCGAGCTCGGTGTAGCGTGGCAGTTCGCCAAGCCGTGGGTGGATTTGTTCACCGCAGTGCTTGGTACGGCGAACGTGGGCCTGCAGTTCGCGTGCAGCGGCATCTGCGGCATCTTCGCGTTGGGGATCGAGAGTTACTACATGGGCGCGCCAGGCAGCCCGGCTGAATGGATTGACCAGTTCCTCAAGACTCCGTTCGATACCGTGAAGCGCCTGAGGGCGCTGTCGCAGTTGGAAAAAAGTCTGGTCCAGCAGAGATCCGAGCAGTCGGCTCTCAGCCGGATCGCCGAGCGGCTCAACGGTTGCGTCACGGACAGTAACAGCTTCATCGGGTCCACGAAGGTGCTCCTCCCGGGTGGTCGGAGCAAGGCCATCAAGGACGTGGCGGTCGGTGAGCGAGTGGTCGCAACCAATCCGGCGACCGGCCTCACGGGCGACTACCCGGTCACCGGTGTGATTGTCGGCAGTGGGCTCAAGCAACTCGTCGATGTCAAGGTCGACACGGACGGGGCTCGAGGCGGTGCCGCTGCAGAAATTTCCGCGACGGACAACCACCCGTTCTATTTGCCCGACTCGAGTTTCTGGGCGAACGCCGGTGGCCTTGGATCTGACAAGCGACTGCTCTCGAACGATGGTTCCCGGGTAGGAATCGTCGGTGTCAGCCGGCGTGCCGAAGAAACCAGGGTTTACAACCTGACCGTCGCTGTCCAGCAGACCTTCTACGTCCTCGCCGGGTCGACGCCGGTCCTGGTGCACAACTCGGGTGCCTGCCCTCGATTCTGGATGGACCTTAATGACCTGCGTCACCACTACATGTCTCGCAACCCGCAGACCGGCAAGATGCACGCGTTCGACTTCGGCATCGACGCGAACTTCAACAACCTGAACGGCCAGCGTTTCTTGTCGGTTATCAAGGAATTCGTCAAGGCCCCGGGTACCATATCCTTCCCCGGCACGTTCCGCGGCAAGCCGTGCATCCACTATGTGGATCCCTCAACTGGTCTGCATGTATCAATGGGGACGCAGGGCGCTGAAAGGGGAATGTATCTTGCGGGCTGGAAGTCGCCAATTGACTCGGACCAGTTCCTTTATCTGATGCGAGACGGTGTCTTGTGACAACACGGCAAGGAGTGGGCAGTGACCGACCCAGGCGAACCGACGATCGAGATTCGGATGACCACCGATGAAGCGTTGGTCATGTCTGACTGGATTTGGCGGCTGCAGCGGAGCAAAGCAAAGCTCGAAGATCCCGCACTCTGGATGCCGCTCTACAGAATTGGCGGAAGTATCGAAGGCGCACTGGTGGAAATCTTTCATCCTGACTACGAAGAGAGAGTGGCTGCTGCCCGAAAGCGCCTACTCATCCAATTAAACGTGGACGAGAATGGGCGACAGTTGGACGAATGAATGTTGACACACCAAGGGCGGAGGCTAGGCCTCCGCCCTTGGTGTGTGCATGGACGGCCAAGCTTCTCGCGTCGACTATGGTGGGACCGTCCATGCTCGCTGATCCGTGACTGAACGGCCCGTTCAGATTGCCATCCTTGGCGGAGCTAGCCGCTCCAGTGATCGGCGACTCCATCCTCGATCACGTTCGCCCGCGCAGCGACGATGGAGCGAGGATGTGGCGCCCAGCAAACCTGGCCACTGGCGGCAGTTTGAGTCCGACTACAGCAGGGTCAGTTGCTCGGCTGCCGACGGTGGCGGTGGTTCGGGCAGGTTGCGGTTGTCGCCGCGTTCGCCGCGGTGCATCCCGTGCCGCCGGGCGGCGATCCGGACCCGTGCGGTCACCTCCCGCTGGTACGCCTGCGGCGCGTACGCACCGGCCCGGTACAGCTCGCGGTAGCGGGGGACCAGGTGTGGATGCTCCCGGGCGAGCCAGGGCGCGTACCACTCCCGTGCGCCGGGGCGCAGGTGCAGGGGCAGCGCTGTCACGCTGGTCGCCCCGGCCGCCGCGATCGCCGACACGGTGGCGTCGATCGACGCGTCGTCGTCGCTGAGGCCGGGCAGGATCGGGGCCATCAGCACTCCGACGGAGAAGCCGGCGTCGGTGAGTGCCCGCACCGCGTCCAGTCGGCGGCGCGGGTGCGGTGTGCCCGGCTCGACGGACCGCCAGAGCTGTTCGTCGACGAACCCGACCGAGAACGAGATGCCCACGCTGGTGACCTCGGCGGCCTGACGCAGCAGCGGTAGGTCGCGCAGGATCAGCGTGCCCTTGGTCAGGATCGAGAACGGGTTGGCGAAGTCCCGGAGCGCGCTGATGATCTGCGGCATCAGCCGGTAACGGCCCTCGGCCCGCTGGTAGCAGTCGACATTGGTGCCCATCGCCACGTGCGCGCCCCGCCACTTCGGCGCGGCAAGCTCCCGCCGCACCAGCTCACCGGCGTTGACCTTGACGATCACCTTCCGGTCGAAGTCCGCACCGGCATCGAGGTCGAGGTAAGTGTGAGTATTTCTCGCGAAACAGTAAACACAAGCATGACTGCATCCCCGGTACGGGTTGATCGTCCACTCGAAGGGCACGCGGGACTGCCCGGGCACCCGGTTGAGGATGGACTTGGCCTGCACCTCGTAGAAGGTCATCCCGGCGAACTCGGGGGTGTCGAAGGTGCGGGCGACGGCGCCGGGCAGCGCCAGCGGCAGGGGTGGCGTCGCTGGCGCTGCCCGCTCGGGGTCTCCCTCGACCGGGGGAGCGGTGAGGTTGTCCCAGCGCATGGGCACTATTCGAACACGTGTACGAGCAGGGCGCAAGTGACCCGCCGTACACCGGTGGGTGTTCGGGTGGTCGGTGAGGGGAGGATGGACCCATGGAGACGTCGACCTTCGTCTACGACGGGGACTGCGCGTTCTGCACGCAGTGCGCGGATTTCATTGCCCGCCGCATCCCGACCGGCGCGCGGGTGGTGCCCTGGCAGTTCGCCGACCTGGACGCGCTCGGCCTCACCGTGGCCGAGTGCGAGGAGGCCGTGCAGTGGGTCGGTGCGGACGGCGTCCGCGCCGCCGGCCCGGATGCCATCGCGAAGCTGCTGGCCGGCAGCGGGCCGATCTGGCGGATGGCCGGTGCGGGTCTGCGGTTCCCGCCGGTGCGCGTCGCGGCCTGGCCGGTGTACCGCTGGGTGGCACGCAACCGGCACCGCCTGCCCGGTGGCACGGCGGCCTGTTCCCTGCCACAGGAAGCCCGCGAGCGGCTCTACGGCCCGGCGGGCCGCCCGACCACCGAGGCCTGATCGCCGAGCGGTGGCGACTCCGCGTTCGCGCCCACCCGGGTCTGATCCGGTGGCGGGGTCGCGGCGGGGCCGCGACCCAGGAGCCGGCGGGTCCAGACCAGCGGGCGGACCCGTTCCAGCGGCAGGAAGCTCGTCATCGCGGCCAGGTGCGGCGCGAACGAGATCGTGATGGTCGCGATCGTGACCACGTGGAACGAGTAGAAGAAGCCGACCATGGCGTGTCGCCAACGGGGTGGCAGGAAGAAGACCACCGGGCTGAGCAGCTCGAACGCCACGATGCCGAACTGGGCGGCGATGAGCAGGTACGGCACCTGGGCGATGAGGTCGGCCAGGTCGGTGCCGCGCCGGATGATCGCGCGGGCCAGCACCGAGCCGGTGAGCCAGTCCAGGCCGCCGAAGCGCAGCTTGGCGAAGGCGGCCAGGAAGTACGTGCAGATCACCGCGATCTGGGTGACTCGCAGAGCCCAGCCACCGGCCTCGGTGCGGGTGGTGTCGCCGTGCCGGGCCCGACCCGCGGTGGGGAGCACGGCCAGCGCGACGAGCAGCCCGAACCGGTCGTGGTCGACCTTTCCGTAGCTCATCGCGATGATCATCCACTCCAGGTAGAGCGCGCAGACCGCCCAGCCGAGCAGGCGGGGGGCTCGTCCGGTCGCGGCGAGGAGGGCCAGCGCCAGCAACGCCCAGAAGATCACCGTCACCAGCGTCTCGGTCGGCGTCGGCAGGGGGAGCAGGCGACCGATCAGCAGCGGCTGGTAGAGGTCGCCGGGCACGCTGACCCGGGTGCGTACCCAGGGGGTGAAGATCACCAGGTCGGCGGCGACGAAGAGGTAGATCAGGGTCCGGAACGCGGCCACCCGACCCCGGGGGACGGCCTCGGTCAGCCAGCGGGTCATCGGGTCGCCTGCCAGCTGACGACGGTCTGGTCGGTGTACTGCCCGGTCGGTCGGCCGGCGCGGATACCGTGCCAGCGGATGACGATGCGGACCTCGACCAGCGCGGGAACGTCCGGGTGGCGTTCGGCGTACGCGTCGGCGACCTCGGTGAGCAGCGTCGGGTCGGCGGCGTACCGGGATTGCTGACCCTCGATCTCGGCGCGACGGATGCCGGTCGCGTCCTGGTCGAGGTCGATCACCGTCCCGGCGCTGTTCACCCCCTCGACGCGGGTGTCGGGGGCGGGCGCGTTCGGCGGGTTCGAGGTGGAGTACATCCGGAACGGGCCGAACGGGAAGTCGTCGTCGCTGCCCCAGAAGGTGCCGCCCAGGAGCAGGGCGAGGCCGAGTGCGGTCGCGCCGAGCCGGGTCACGCGCCCGCGGGTGGTCAGGGTCTCCATCGGGTCGTGACGATACGGGATGTACCGGCCGTGCCGGGTCCCACCGACGGTCAGTCCGGCCTGGCCGGGTAGGTGATCATGCAAATGCCTTTGGGAGTACGACGAAGGCCGGGCCCGCACCGGGCCCGGCCTTTCGTGTCGTTCGGACGACTCAGTGGTTGTGCTCGGCCAACTGCTTGCGGACGTCGTCCATGTCGAGGGCCTCGACCTGCTCGATCAGGTTCTCCAGCGCCGACTCGGGGAGGGCACCCGGCTGGGCGAAGACGATGACGCCGTCGCGGATGGCCATGATCGTGGGGATCGACCGGATGTCGAACTTGGCGCCCAACTCCTGCTGGGCCTCGGTGTCGACCTTGCCGAACACGATGTTCTGGTGCTTCTCCGAGGAGCGCTCGTAGACCGGGGCGAACCGCTTGCACGGACCACACCAGTCGGCCCAGAAGTCGACCAGGACGATGCCGTCGTTGCCGGTCACCTCGTCGAAGTTCGCCGAGGTCAGCTCAACGGTTGCCATTGCACTCTCCGATCACCGCGGTTTGTCTACGACCCGTAGAACCCGGGCTGACCGTATCGAATTCCCGGGGTGTGGGTCACGAAACGTGCCAGGCCCGGCCGGGGGTCGGGGACCATCGATCCGCGTCTGTTTATCCCCGTCCTGCGGAACGCAAATGCATGACGCACTTGCGTGACCTGCGGTAATGGGAGCGTTTCCAGGGAGATCCACCCGATTGAGCTCTACGAATCGGTAACTTGGGCCGTGACAAGGAGGTATCCGGCCTGCGGAGATCGCTGATCAACCTCCGCATCGTCACCGAGAGTAGTGTTACAAAAAGATAAATGTGACGCCGATCTCTGTTGAACCTACGCCGCCGTAGGGCAGACTTCTCGGCATCAGAGCGTGGGCGGCGGGTGCCGGGGAGGGCCCCGCCGCTCATTGCGTCTCCCCCCGGGTGCCAGTGACCGGTGTGACTTTTCCACCGCCGACGCGCCCCGCCAGTCGCCTTAACCTTCGGTAAGGCATGCTGTGCCGAACTCCATCGCCGCCCGTCGAAGGGGACCAGGATGCAGTTCGGCCGCTACTACGAGGAGTTCGAGGTCGGCGCGGTCTACCGGCACTGGCCGGGCAAGACCGTCACCGAGTACGACGACCACCTCTTCTGCCTGCTCACCATGAACCACCACCCGCTGCACATGGACGCGCACTACGCCGAGACGGCCAGTCAGTTCAAGCGCAACGTCGTGGTCGGCAACTACATCTACTCCCTGCTGCTCGGCATGTCGGTGCCCGACGTGAGCGGGAAGGCCATCGCCAACCTGGAGGTCGAGTCGCTGCGGCACGTCGCGCCGACCTTCCACGGCGACACCATCTACGGCGAGACCACCGTGCTCGACAAGCGTGAGTCCGGCTCCAAGCCCGACCGGGGCGTGGTGTCGGTGGAGACCCGCGGCTACAACCAGGACGGCACCATGGTCTGCGTCTTCCGGCGCAAGGTCATGGTCCCCAAACGGGAGTACGCGGCCGCCGCCGTCCCCGACGGGGTGGACCCCGAGCGGCCCAGCTTCCCCGAGCCGCTGTGACCTGACCGCCGACGGACCGCGGGCCCCTTCCCGCCGCAGCGCGTTTGCGCTGGAAGAGGCCCCGCTCCCGTACGCGGGGCATATGCTGACGCCCGGAGGTTCCGATGAGCCACTCCGTCGCCGGAGAGCCGCCCTCTGCCGGCCGTCGAGCCGCACCGTCGACCACTGCTGCCTACTCCGCCGCCGAGTGGGACCTGCTCACCAGCCTGCCCGGCCGGGTCCTCGTGGCGGCTGCCGCCTCCGGCCCCGGCCGCGTCGAGCGAGGGGTCATGGCCGGTCTCGCCGGCCTGGACGCCGTGGCCGCCGGCCGTGCCTTCGACAGTGATCTCGTTCGCGCGGTGGTCGCCGCGATCTACGCCCGGCACGACGGCACCCCGCAGGCCACCGAGCAGCTCACCGACCTGGTGGACCTGTTGGCCGCCTGCCGGGCGGCGCACCGGGTGCTGGGTCGGCACGCCGACCCCGCCGACTCGGCCGCGTACCGCCAGTGGGTGCAGTCGGTCGCGGCCCGGGTGTGCCGCGCGGTGCCCAGCCCCGGCGAACGTCGGGTGGACCACCTGGCGACCCCGGCGGACCGGCGCTTCCTGGACCGGCTCGGCGCCGCCCTTGGGCTGCGGTGACCCGGCGGGCCGCCGCAGCGGGTGCCGCCGTGGTCCGTACCCTCTGATGACCGTGACCGAAGACCAGCTTGAGGTGGGTGTGGGCCCCTGGCCGGGGGACCTGCCGGACGACCCGCGTTACGACAGGCAGTTGCTGGCCGAGGGGGACCGGCGCAACGTCGTCGACCGCTACCGCTACTGGCGGCACGAGGCGATCGTCGCGGACCTGGACCGGCACCGGCACGGTTTCCACGTCGCCATCGAGAACTGGCAGCACGACTTCAACATCGGCACCGTGGTCCGCAACGCCAACGCGTTCAACGCCGCCGAGGTGCACATCGTCGGCCGGCGTCGGTGGAACCGGCGTGGCGCGATGGTCACCGATCGGTACCAGCACGTGCGCCACCACGAGACGATCGAGGAGTTCGTGGCCTGGGCGGACGAGCGCCGGCTGCCGGTGTTCGGCATCGACAACCTGCCCGGTTCGCGTCCGCTGGAGACCGGCACCCTTCCCCGGGACTGCGTGCTGCTGTTCGGTCAGGAGGGCCCCGGGCTCTCCGCGCCGGCCCGAGCGGCGTGCGCCCAGCTCTACTCCATCGCCCAGTACGGCTCGACGAGGTCTATCAACGCGGGTGTGGCCAGCGGTATCGCGATGCACGCCTGGATCCGCGCCCACGCCGGCCCGCCGCCGGACTGATCCGCGCCCGGACGCCGAATTGGACGTTCCCGCTTGACGTGCCGGCGGTACGGGGTGACGGTGGGGATGTGAGTGTCGCGGTGAGTTGTCCGAGATGCGGGGGCCCGGTACGGGCGCCGGATCTGATGCACACCGACTCGAGATGCGTGCGCTGCGGCCCGGTGCCGCCGCTGCACGTGCCCGAGCACATCGGAGCGGACATCGTGGCGAGCGTGGTGGAGCGGATCACCGCGACCGCGGATCCGCCGGTCACGCCGCTCTGGTGCCCGTGGCCGCTGCCGACCGGCTGGACGCTCACCGGCGTGGCGTACGCCGGGGACGACCGGACGGGAGTGCGCGCGACAGCGGTGGCCTGCGCGGGCCCGGCGCCCCTCGGTGGTGGTCCGGCGGACCTGGTCTTCGTGGCCGAGGAGCCGGGCGTCGGCCTGGGCACCCGCCTCGCCGGACTGGCCGGACCGGACCCGGGTCCGGAGCTGGTCGACGCGTTGACCGACCCGGGGCCGGGTCATCCCGACCACGTCGGGCAGGCGAAGATCAGGGTCGCCGGGCATCCCACTCCACTGTGGTTGGTGAATTCTCCGACGGATCGAAGCGCGTACGCGGGCGAAGCTCGGGGAATGTGGCTCCATGCGATAGCCTGGCCGGCGAGTGCGGGTCACCTGCTCGCGGAAGACGTCGTGCTGCACGACCTGACCGAGTGGACTCCGCCCGAGCTCGTGTACGGCGCACCGTCCCCGTACTTACCCGGGAGACCTTGACAAGTCTCCCGGTTTGACGGAGAACGGACGCAGATATTCACTGTACGACACCACACTGATACTCTGGGTGCCGCTGCGGTAATGGGACCCGGCGCCGCGCGAGAGGATGGCCCGCCATGGTCAAGAAGGTCCTCACCTGGGCCGGAATCGCATTCTTGATCTTCTTCGTCGCCTACCGGCCAAACTCGGCGGCTGACGTGTTCAAGTCGCTCGGCGGCGGGATCATGGATATTGCGCAGGGGTTCGGCGACTTCTTCACCAGTCTCGTCGCCTAGCCGCCGATGGGCAGCCCCTCCGGTCCACCCTTCGACCCGGACGACCCCGACCGGGAGCGCCGCGAGCGCGACACCGAGCCGATCCCGCGGATCGGGCCTGATGACGGCCCGGGCTACGGGGCCGGTCCCGGTCTCTCCGACGGTCCGTCCCTTTCGGACGACGTCGGCTACGGCGACGGGCCCGGCTATGCCGGCCAGGGTCGCTCCGGTCGAGGGTGGATCCGTGATCCGGAGGCGAGCTACCAGCCGCCTCAGATCTCCGAGGACGAGCTGGCCGGGTTGCGCGCCGACGCGACCGGCTCGACACCTCGTCGGGTGCTGCCTCTGGAGGACGAGCCCAGCTCGCTGGTGGCTCGCTACCTCTTCCCCACCGAGCGCTACCGGGGTGAGTGGAAGCGGCACTGGATCCACCTCACCAACCCGCTGTTGATCGGCATCGCGGCGACCTTCGTGCTCGGCTACCTCTCCGGCTTCCTCGCCGGGCAGGACGTCGGCGCGTTGACCACCATCGCCGTGCTGCTCTGGTTCGCCGTGATGGGCTGGGTGGCGTGGAAGGTCGCGGACTGGTGGTATGACCGTTTCATCCTGACCAACAAGCGGGTCATGGTGGTCAACGGCATCGTCACCCGCAAGGTGGCCATGATGCCGCTGGTCCGGGTCACCGACATGAAGTACGAACAGACCCCGACCGGGCGGGCGCTCAACTACGGGACCTTCGTGCTGGAGTCCGCCGGCCAGGAGCAGGCCCTCCGGGAGATCAAGAACCTGCCCAACCCGAACGAGCTCTACCTGCGCGTCGTCGAGGAGATGTACGAGCCGCAGGCAGTCGAGGCGCGGCTCGGCAAGGAGGCCGACGAAGCCAAGGCCGACGACGGGGCGTGAAGCTTTTCGACCGAACATCGGAGTAAGTGCGCACCTTCCGTCATGGACCGGAACGCCTCTGACGTGGCACTCTTCCAGGACGGCTGTGGTCTGGAGGTGTGCGGTGACGAGCAGGGACTCGTTGGAGGAGCAGTTCCGCGAGTTCGTCGCGGCACGCTCCGCCGCGCTCCTGCGCACCGCTTATCTGCTCACCGGCGACTGGGCCACGGCCGAGGATCTGCTCCAGACAGCGCTGACGAAGACCTACCTGGCGTGGAAGCGGCTCGGCGGGATCGAGGCCGTCGAACCGTACGCCCGCCGTGTGATGGTCAACACATCCACGAGCTGGTGGCGGCGGCGCTGGCACGGTGAACGCCCGACCGAGGTGCTGCCGGAACGGGCCGGAGTCGACGAGATCGAGCAGCAGCTCGATCGTGACCTGCTCTGGCGGTACCTGAGGCAGTTGCCCAACCGGCAACGGGCGGTGCTGGTGCTGCGCTACTACGAGGACATGTCGGAGGCGCAGACCGCCGCGATGCTGGACATCTCACCGGGCACGGTGAAGAGTCAGACGTCCCGAGCCCTCGCCACGCTGCGCCGGCGGATGGGAGCCGACGCGGCGGAGCTTCCCGCCGCGCCCGGTACGGCCGGTCGGCCGGCCGCGCCCGGTGTCGTCCGCCCGACCGCCTCGGGCGCCCCGAACGGGCAACTCCCGGCCACCGGCGCCGCCGCACCGCCGCGACCCCGGCAGACAGCCGGTAGGGCCGCGCCCCGCCCGGCCACACCGCGTCCGGTCGTCCCGCAGGTCGTGTTGCCCACCGCCCCGGCGGCCGTGCCCGTCGGCACGGGCTCCGGGGAGCAGCAGTGAGCGGATTGCCAGGCCGACCCGACAACCTGACGGCCGGGTCGAAGCGTTCATACGAGGTGCGGCCTGACGAGCTGGAAGGTGCGGTGCGGGAGAGCCTCTCGCACCATGTGACCCTTGCCCGCCCGCTGCGCGCCGACCCCGCCGGCCAGGCGATTCGACGTGCGAACCGGATCCGGCGGCGGCGCACCGGGGTCGGGCTCGCACTCGCGACAGCCGTCACCGTGCTGCTGGGCGCCGGCATGGTCCAACTCGGTGCGGGAACCGGGCGGGACGCTACGCCCATCGTGGTGATCGGGGACCCGGACCGGTCCAACCGGCCGGTCCCCACGGCCAGCGTTCCAGGTGGCGAACCCTCGGCCGGGACGTCGACCTCCCTGCTCGTGAGCGAGACGCTGGTCAACCCCGACGGGCAGCGGCTGGTGCTGCGCGACATCGGGCCGGCCGAAAGTGCCCAACTCCTGCCCGGCGGAGGCGGTTGGTTGGTGGTCAGCACGCCGACCACCGCCGGCCGCACCCTCTGGGTGGTGCAGGACGACGGGCTGGTGCAGGTGCTGCTCGCCGGGGCAGGCTCGATCGTCCTGGCACCGGACAGCCGCCAGGTCGCCTGGCGCGACGGGGGCGACCTGCTCGTGGCGGGGGTGGTCGGCACCCAGCTCATCGGCGCGGCACGCACCCCGGTGCCGGCAGCCGCGGAGCCCACCCGGTTCGTCGGTGACAGCGTGCTGGTCCGGCTCGACCCCACGAGTGCCGGTCACACCCTCTGGCGGCCGGGCGGCGGGCAGATGCCCGCAGCCGTCGACCGGCAGACCCTCGACGTCTACGGAGAACTGCCCGACGGGCGGCTGGTCGGCCAGACCGTCGCGACCGACCCCGGCGGCACCTGCCTGGCCGTCCTCGACCCGAAGCGCCACCTGCAGCCCGTCGAGTCCAGCTGTGGTGCGGACCTGACCCAGGACGGCGTGGGCGGGGTCTCCACCGACGGGCGGTGGCTGCTGGTGAACGGACGGGTGGGCAAGACCAGCCAGGCGCTCCTGGTCGACCTGCGACGACTCGGGCCCGCGCCGACCGCCGTTCCGGCCGGGCCGCCGATGTCCGGCACGATCGTCTGGAGCAACGACACCCAGGCCGTTTACCTCGACGGCGGTGGTGACCTGGTCCGGGTCGACGTCGGCCGGGTGCGGGCCGGGAAACCGGCGGTGCCCGAGCCGGTGCCCGACGTGCCAGCCGGGGACCGGCCCGTCCTGGTCAGCAGCTTCTGATCCACCCCGGTCGAAACGGCCTCCGTGAGTCGGGCTCGGTGCTTGCTCGATAGCGTCATGAGGTGACCTCGCGTACCGGTGCCCCGCGGATCGACCTGCACACCCACTCGACGGCCAGCGACGGCACGTTGACACCGGTCGAGCTGGTCCGGGCCGCCGACACGGCAGGGCTGGACGTGGTGGCGATCACCGACCATGACACCACCGCCGGCTGGGCGGCGGCCGTCGACGCGTTGCCGCCGGGGCTGCGCCTGATCCGCGGTGCGGAACTCTCCTGTCGCTGGTCCGGCACCGAACCCGCGGTGCCGCTGCACCTGCTGGCGTACCTGTTCGACCCGGACCACCCCGAACTGGTGGCCGAGCTGGCCCGGGTGCGGGCCGCCCGGCTGGATCGCGGTGAACGGATCGTCGCGCTGTTGCGCGCCGACGGCATCGACGTGAGCTGGCCGGAGATCCTGACCGGTGCGGACGGAGGGACCGTGGGCCGGCCGCACATCGCACAGGCGCTGATCCGGGCCGGCCTGGTCGGCAGCACCCGGGAGGCGTTCGGCGCGGACTGGCTGGGCGAACGGTACCGGCTACCCAAGGACGACATCGACGTGTTCCAGGCGGTCCGGCTGGTGCGAGCGGCCGGCGGTGTGCCGGTCTTCGCCCATCCCCGGGCCACCCGCCGTGGCCGCGTGGTGCCCGACGAGTTGATCACCGAGCTGGCCGCCGCCGGACTGGCCGGGCTCGAGGCCGACCACGAGGACCACAGCCCCGCCGAGCGTGCGCACGTCCGGGCGCTCGCCGCCGACCTGGGCCTGCTCGTCACGGGCTCCTCGGATTTCCACGGCACGCACAAGACCGTGCAGCTCGGTGCGTTCACCACGGACGTCGAGGCGTACGAGCGGATCGTCGCCGAAGGGGTGATCGAGGTCGCTTCCGGCTGATCCGCGTTTCGGCGGAATTCGGCGCGGCTAGGTTGATCACGTGGATCTGAAGCTGTTCGGCGAGGTTTTCGTGACCCTGCTGGTGATCACTGACCCCCCGGGCATGATGCCGATCTTCCTGGCGTTGACCGGTCCGCTCCCCGCGCGGGACCGCAACCGGGCGGCCTGGCAGGCCGTCGCGTTGGCGTTGGGCGTGATCGTGATCTTCGCGGTGGCGGGTCAGACCCTGCTGGACTACCTGCACGTGGACCTGCCGGCGTTGCAGGCGGCCGGTGGGCTGCTGCTCGTACTCGTCGCCCTGGAGTTGCTCACCGGCAAGACCGACGGCCCCAGCGCGGACGCCACCTCGAACATCGCCCTGGTGCCGCTGGGCACCCCGCTGCTGGCCGGCCCGGGGGCCATCGTGGCCACCATGCTCTTCGTCCAGCAGGCCGACGGCCTGGGCGACTACACCGCCATCGCCGTGGCGATCCTCGCCGTGATGGTCGCCGTCTGGATCGTCCTGCGCTTCTCCGGCGGCATCGTGAAGATCCTGCGGCCCGGCGGCATCGAGGTGCTGACCAGGATCGCCGGTCTGCTGCTGGCCGCGATCGCCGTGCAGCTCATCGCCGACGCCGTGTTCGCCTTCGTCACGCACTACGTGAACATGACCTGACCGGCACACCCACGCTGTCGGAGGTGGATGGCAGGATCGCAGGGTGCGGAGATCCTCATCAGCGGGACGGCCGGCGGCCGGTGGCCGGGCCCCCCGACAACGCGACGGCGGTGCCGAGCAACTCGGCTTCGAGGGCATGCCGGAGCGCCTGTTCGTCTGCACACCGAGCAAACTCGGCACGTTCGCCGACTGCCCGCGCCGCTACCGTTACTCGTACGTCGACCGGCCGGCGCCGCCCAAGGGTCCGCCGTGGGCGCACAACTCGCTCGGCGCCAGCGTGCACACCGCCCTGAAGAACTGGTACGCGCTGCCCGCCGACCGGCGTCGCCCCGAGGCGTTGGCCACCCTCCTCAAGGGCACCTGGGTCCGCGAGGGCTACCGCGACGACGAGCAGGAGCGATCCGCCTACCGGCGGGCGTTGGGCTGGCTCGAGGCGTACGTCGAGACGCTGGAGGCCGACGCCGACCCGCTCGGCGTGGAGCGGGTGGTGGCGGTCAAGACCGCCGTGCTGGCGTTCAACGGCCGGGCCGACCGGATCGACTCGCGGCCCGGTCCGGAGGGGCCGGAGCTGGTCATCGTCGACTACAAGACCGGTCGCAGCGAATTGGACGCTGACGACGCGCGAGGTTCGCAGGCGTTGGCGCTCTACGCGTACGCGGCCGAGCGGGTGTTCCGCCGACCGTGCCGCCGAGTGGAGCTGCACCACCTGCCCACCGGCACGGTCGCCGGCCACGACCACACCGTCGAGTCGCTGGCCCGACAGTTGACCCGTGCGGAGGAGACGGCCCGCGACATCATGGCCGCCGAACGGGCGGTCGCCGACGGGGCCGACGCGGACGAGGCCTTCCCGGTGGCGCCCAGCCCGCGCTGTGGCTGGTGCGACTTTCGCAGACACTGCCCGACGGGGGCGCAGGTGCCGGGCAAGGAACCGTGGGCAGCCGTGGAGCGGCACGCCGACGGCTGACCTGCCGCGCGGGCAGTCGGGTCAGCCGGCCAGCGAGGTCGCGGCGTGGCGCGCGGCCCGCTCCTTGGCGGCCTGTATCAACGGCCCCTCCAGGTAACGACGGGGCACGGCGGCGAACCCCAGCCGCAGGGCCCGCACCGTCAGATCCGCCGACAGTGACGTGGTGGGCAGACCGAGTCCGCCGTACATCCGGCGCGCCCACGCCGGCAGCAGTCCGAAGGCGGTGCCGGCGATCCCCAGGTACGCCCAGCGCGGCGGGCCGAGGGTGAGGCCCAACCGGGCCGGCAGGCTGAGCTTCCACGGCACCGGCGGAGCGGTCAGGAAGACCGCCGTCTCGGCAGCCGCACGGGTCATCCGCAGCTCCGGCCGTACGGCGCGGTAGTACTCCGCGACCTCGTTCGCGGTGCCGGGCACGGTGGCCGGGTCCAGGCCGACCAGAGCGGCGGACCGGCGTTGCTCCGTGTAGTAGCCGTCCACCTCGTCGTCGGTCAGCGGCAGCCCGGCCCGGCGGGCCGTGTCGAGGAACGACTCGACCTCGGTGACGTGCACCCAGCGCAGCAGGTCCGGTTCGTCGATCCGGAACGACTCTCCGGTCGCCGGGTCGGTGGCCCGCAGCCGGTCGTGCAGTCGGCGCAGCCGCGCGCCGGCCGCCTCCGCCTCCGCGGTGGTCCCGTAGACGGTGGTCGCCACGTAGGTGGCGGTGCGGACCAGACGGCCCCAGGCGTCCGTGCGGTAGTTGCTGTTCTGCGCGACCCCGGCCATCGCGCGGGGATGCAACGCCTGCAGGTAGAGCGAGCGCAGGCCGGCGACGATCAGGATCGGCTCCTCGTGCACCTTCCACGTGACCGAACCCGGACCGAAGAGGCCGAGGTCATCGGAGTCCACCGCCCAAGAGTGCCACGGTCCGCCCGGCCTCGCCGGACGCGTCCGGGGCTGCCGTCGGATCAGACGTCGGTGGAGCGGCGGGCCCGGCAGTCCGGGCAGAGACCCCAGAAGGTCACCTCCGCCTCGTCCACCTCGAAGCCGTGCGTCACGTTCGGCTCCAGGCACGGCGCACTGCCCACCGCGCAGTCGATGTCGGCGATCTCGCCGCAGCCCCGGCAGACCACGTGGTGGTGGTTGTCGCCGACCCGCGCCTCGTAGCGGGCGGGACCTCCGGCCGGTTCGATCCGGCGGGACAGTCCGGCCCGGGACAGCGCGCCCAGCACGTCGTAGACCGCCTGCGTGGAGACCGAGTCGAGGCGTTCACGTACCTGCCGGGCGATCTCGTCGACCTCCAGGTGGCCGCCACCGCCGAGCACGTCGAGCACCGCGAGGCGGGGCCGCGTGACCCGCAGACCCTTCGATCGCAGCAGCTCCTCGGCACCGGACATTGGCCAATGACAGCACGCGCGACCAGCATCGACAACCGTCGCCGGGTCGGGGTGGCCACCGACACAGCCCCGGGAAGATCGGGATGGCGCCCGAGTGGGTGAACCCGATCGTTGGGTTACGCGTGTGTCCGGTCGGAAGCCTGGGGACGACCGGCGGACCGTACGCTGACCACCCCCTGACCGTGATCCACCTGGAGGGTTCGATGTTCGAGGAGATCCTGGGCCTACCGGTGCACGTCCTGGTGGTTCACGCGGTCGTCGTGTTCGTACCGCTGCTGGCGGCGCTGGCCATCGCGTACGTGGGTCTGCCCCGGTGGCGACACCGGCTGGACTGGGCCGTGGGTCTCCTCGCCGTGGTCGCGCCGGTGACCGCCTTCGTGGCCGTCAAGTCGGGTGAGGTGTTCACCGACGCGCTGGTCGCCCGGGGCTTCCAGGGACCGATCCTCGACCAGATCTTCGAGCACTCCCGCTACGGCGACATCCTGTTCCGCATCGTGGTGCCGCTCGGGATCGTGGCCATCCTGCTGCTCGTGGTGACCAGTGGGCACCCCCGGGTGCCGCAGTTGCCGGGGCTGGTGACCCCGGTGCTGGCGGTGGCGACGGTGGCGCTGTCCATCGCCGCACTGGTCTACGTCTACCTGACCGGTCACACCGGTGCCGAGGCGGTCTGGGGCACCACCCTCTGACCTGCTCGGCCCTAACGTCAGAAGACGATCCGCGAACAGAGCAGACAGAGCAGGAACACCAGCACCACTCCCGCCGCCGCGCCGAAACCGTAGGTGACCCGCTGCGAGCGCTGCTCGGCCGCGTCCAGGCCGGCCATGTCCTGCGGCGGCAACTGCCGAGGTGGTGCCGGCTGCAGGTGTACGGGGGGACGCCAACCCGTCGGCGGCGGCACGCTCGGGGGCGGGCCGGCGTACCCGCTCGCGGGTGTGGCCGTGGGGGCGGCGGGAGGCCCACTCGCCGCCGCCGCGTCGGGCCGTCGCCAGTAGTCGTCCGGAACGCTGCCGCCGCTGGGGGTCGTCACGCCGTCCGACGCTACCAACGCGGGCGACTGCCCGGTCGCCTCTTGCCGACGCGGCACCGTCGGCGGAGTCTCCCGCGACCGTGCCGAAACGCGACCCGGGGACCGACCCGCGGTGGCGCGGTTGAGGTGCCCGGTTGCGCTAGTCTTGCCGGTCGTGAGCACCGAGGAACCCGCCGAGCAGGGCGTACGCGGCGACGATGACCGGACCGTCGACCTGAGCGACGACTTCGTGGTGCTGCCCGAGCAGACCTCCGACGACACCGACCGTGGTTGGGGCGAGCGGTCCGGCGGCAACGACGACTGGCTGCTCGCCGAACGCCCCCCACACTGGGACTGACCCCCGACCGCGAGGCGGTGGCTGCTCAGCCGCGGACGACGACGGCGAACCGGGTGCCTTCGGGGAGCCCGACGGCACGTTGTGCCTGGTCCGGGCGAAGGGCCAGGTAGAGCGCGGTGGACCCGTCGGTCGCGTCGGCACCCAGGACGTCCAGGACGAGAGCTGCCTGTGCGAGCAGCGCAGCCTCGGTGCCGGCCCGGTCGGGTGTCGCGGCGAGCAGATCGACCCGGGTGCCGGGACGGGCCACCGCCAGCGCGGCCGGTTCGGCCAGCCGGATCGGCACCCCGACAGCGCCGCTGGGCAGCGGCACCGGTCTGATTGAGCCGTCGCCGCTGCCTGCCCCGGTAGGGCCGGCGGCTGTGCTGCCTCCCGCGGTAGGGTCGGCTGATGGTGGCCCGCCGGTCTCGCGGGCGTCGGGACCGGGTGAGCCGCCTCCGTCGAGCTGGCCGGTGGTGCCAGGTGAGCCGCCTTCGTCGAGCTGGCCGGTGGTGCCGGCTGGCCCTGCCGCACCAGGTGAGGACGAGGCGCTCGGCGGGCAACCGGGCGGGGCGTGCAGGACGGCGGCGGCGAGGCCGAGCAGCGCGGCGACCAGCACGGCCCGGAGCAGGCTGCGCCCGCCGGGCATCGTGAGCCGAGGCAGGGGACGCAGCGCCCGCACGGAGTCTGGGTCACCCATCGCCTCTGCCGCCTCCCGTCCGAGGACGTCGCAGCGACACCCTCGGCGGCAGGCTAGGCCGTTCCAGCCGTGGTTCGCCGACCGTCGGCAGCCACCTGTGGATAACCGGCGGGCCTGTGGACAACGCCTGCCGGTCGGCCGGATGTGCTACGGCCGCAGCCGTGATCGACTCGACGTCACGGACGTCGGGCTGTCCGGGTGGCCAGGACAGGCCGGCTTCCGCGAACCCGAGTCGATCAAGCCGGGTGGGCGAGGAATCCGTCCGGATCAAGCCGGGTCGGCGAGGGGTCGGCTACGGGTCGGCGGTGATCAGGCCGGGGACCGACGGCCGCCGGGGATCGATCCCCCCGGTGCCGTGCGGGCGTCAGGAGGCGGAGCTGGCCGCCGGGGCCTTGCCGCCGCTGGACCCACCCGAGGACGACCCACCCGAGGACGACCCGCTGGAGGACGATCCGCCCGCCGACGACCCCGAGGACGAGGACGACCCGGACGAGGAACCGGACGACGAGGACGAGGAAGACCCGGACTTGTCGCCGGACGACGACTCGGACTTCGCCGGCTTGCCGGCCGTGCCGCCGGCCGTCGTCTCGGAGCCGGACGCCCGCGAGTCGGTGCGGTAGAAGCCCGACCCCTTGAAGACGATGCCGACCGAGTTGAAGACCTTGCGCAGCCGCCCCTGACACGCCGGGCACTCGGTCAGCGGCTCGTCAGAGAAGGACTGCACCGCCTCGAGCTGGTGACCGCACGTGGTGCAGGCGTACTGGTACGTGGGCACGTTCTCCTCCGGATCTGGGCTCGGCCAGTTGGCACTCGACGTATTCGAGTGCCAATGGTGCGTCATTCGCCCCGGGTTCGTCCAGCGGACGTGTGGGGCGCGACACCGTGCGCCGCACCCGGGCCGCCGTCAAGCGTACGCACCCCGTCGGCGGGGGTGACGACCGCGCGGACGAGCCGGTCGTGCGGCTCCGCCGGAAGGGCGTCGACCAGCTCGCCGTCGTGCAGAGGCACCACTGTCAGTGTCGCCTCGGGCACCCGGGCGAGGGCCCGGTCGTAGGAGCCGCCGCCCCGCCCGAGCCGCCGACCGTGCTGATCGACCGCGAGGGCCGGTACGACCACCAGCTCCGCGTCCGCGACGGCGTCCACCCCGAGGCGGACACCCGTCGGCTCACGGATACCCCGACCGGCGACGATCACGTCCGCCGGCCCGGTATACGCCGACCAGTCCAGGTCGAGGTCGGCGAGGAGCACCGGCAGCAGCAACTCGGCGTCGGCCGGCAACGCCGCCCGCAGCACCTCCGGCAGGTCTGCGCCGCCCGGTTCGGAGCCGATCGGCACGTACGCCGTCATCCTGCGCGGGCGCAGTCGGCGTACCAGTGTGACCAGTTCAGCCTGCACGCGCCCGGCGGCGGCGGCCCGGGTGGGTTCGGGCAGCGAGCGGCGGCGGGCGAGCAGTTCCACGCGGGTGTCCCGCTTCGCCGCACGCGTCACTTCCGCTTCATCAGAAAATTCCGGCACGCAACACTCCTGACGCAACGCCTCTCCCACGGTTGCTCTGTGTCAGCATCGCAAGCAACGGAGGCGGAACTTCCGGGGGGACCGAGTGACGCTACGCGGGCGGTTGACGGCAGCCTTCCTCGTGGTGGTGCTCGGGCCGGTCCTGCTCGGCACGCTCTTCGTCGCCTCGACGGTCGCGGCCGTGGACCGTAGCCGCTCCACCGAACGGCTGGCGGTGGCGGCGTCCGCCGTGCGTACCTCCGTCGACGCGCTCTGCCAGCAGTTGCGGGCCACCGCCGACGCGGTGGCCCTCACCGCCGATCCGGCCGTCGCGGCGGCCCAGCTGGTCGGCCGTGGCCTGGCCGCCGCTGTACTGATCACCGACGTGACCGGCAATGTCAGCTACGTGTCGCCCGGCGCGCCGACGGCCCCCTGGCGGGACTGCTCCGGCCCGACCAACGGCGAGACCGCCGGCCCGGCCGAGGGCGGAACGACGGGCCCGACCAACGGCGAGACCGCCGGCCCGGTCCGCCCGGTCCGTGCGCTGGCCGCCCAGGTCGACCTCCGCGACCGCTCCGGAACATTGCTGGGCACGGTGACCGCCGCGCACCTGGTCGACCCGGCCTTCGTGGCCCGACTGGCGGCGGTGACCGGAGTGGCGGTCACCCTGCTCGACAGCGGCGCGAGCGCCGCGCGGGTCACCCACACGACCGAGTCCCGCGAGGTACGTGACGCGGTCCTGGCCGCCGCCAGCACCGTCGACGGTGAGCGGGTCACCGAAACCACCGACGGTCGGTACGTGCGGAGGATCGGGCCGTCCGACGCGCAGCCGCTGCCCCTGGTGCTCTCCGTGCCCAGCGAACTGCCGCCCGGGCTGCACGCCACGCTCGCGGGTGTGGTCGTCCTGGCCGCGCTCCTCGCCGTCCTGAGCGCCTGGCGGTTGGCCCGGGTCACCACCCGGCCGCTGGTCGAGTTGGCCGGCGCGGTCGACCGGGTGGCCCAGGGCGACCTGACCGCCCGGGTGCCGGTCCGCAGCCGCGACGAGCTGGGCCGGCTGGCCGCCGCGTTCAACCGGATGACCAGGGAGACCGGCTCCTACGTCGCGGCGTTGACCAGCAACCGGGACCAGCTCCGCGGGCACCTCGGGGTGCTCGGTGACACCCTGGCCAGCACGCACGACCTGCAACGCATCCTGCGGGTGATCCTGCACAGTGCCATCGGAGCCACCGGCGCCCGCGCCGGCGCCGTGTTGCTGGTGGAGACGGGCGGGGTGCTCGTCGCACAGTGCACCGAGGGGTTGGACGGGCGGTGGCCCGAGGACGACCCGGACGGGCCGTCGACGCTTCGGGTGCCGGTGGGCGTCGGCGTGGTCGGGGCTGTCGCCGCCACCGGCGAACCACAGCGGGGGCGGATGGAGCCGGCTGAGGCCCCGTCGGGTGAGCCGCGCTGCCGTACCTATGTCGCAGTCCCGTTCGCCGCCCCGGGCGGTGCCGCAGCGACTCCCGCCGCGCCCTCGACGCCGACCGACGACACCAACGCGGCGGCGGCACTCGGGGTGCTGGCCCTCTACGACCGGCTGGGCGCCGACGAGTTCGACGACGACGACCTGGTCACCCTGCGCACCTTCGCCGGTCACGCGGCGGTGGCCGTGGACAACGTCCGGGTGCACGAGGAGGCGCAACGGCTCTCGCTCACCGACCCGCTCACCGGGCTGTGGAACTACCGCTACCTGCGCGAGTCGATCCGCCGGGAGGTGGAACGGGCCAGCCGGTTCGGGCGGATGCTGAGCATCCTCGCGCTCGACCTCGACCGGTTCAAGGACGTCAACGACACGTACGGGCACGCGGCGGGGGACACCGTGCTGGCCGAGTTCGCCAGGCGGGTACGCGGTGAGATCCGCGAGGTCGATCTGGCGTTCCGGCAGGGTGGCGAGGAGTTCGTCCTGCTGCTGCCGGAGACCGACGCGCGGGGCGCGGCGATCGTGGCCGAGCGACTCGGCGCCGTGGTGCGCGAGACCCCGATCGCCGTCGAGGCGGACGCCGGACCGGTCGTGGTGACCGTGTCGGTGGGCATCGCCGTCTATCCGGACAACGGCAGCACCGGACGCGAGGTGCTGGAGGCCGCCGACGACGCGCTCTACGCCGCAAAGGCGGCCGGCCGCGACACCTACCGGGTGGCCGAGGTACGCCCGGACGTGGTGACCCGGGAGCTACCGGTGCTCGCCGGGGCGGCGACACCGAGCGACGGGCTGCCGCGTGCCGGCCAGCACGTGCAGGTCAGCCGGGAGCCGGGCGGCTCCGCCCGGTCGGAGTCGGCGGTGTGCGTACCCGAATCGTCGCCGGCCGGTGCGACGCACGCCGGGCCGGACCCGGCCGACGACCCACCGGACAGCGCGGGAGCCGGCCCGGACGCCGCGCGGCCGGGGTCGGGTGGCGGCGCGTCTTCTGGGCCACACCCGCCGCGGCAGAGCCGTGGCCGATAGTCTCGCGGCATGTCGGAGCACTCAGCGAACCCCTCATCGGCGGCCGCCGCAACCGGCCGTCCCCTGGCGGTCAAGGCCGTCATCCCGGCCGCCGGACTGGCCACCCGGTTCCTGCCGGCCACGAAGGCGGTGCCCAAGGAACTGCTGCCGGTGGTGGATCGGCCGGTTCTGCAGTACATCGTCGAGGAGGCCACCCAGGCCGGCATCGGCGACGTGTTGCTGATCACCGGTCGGGGTAAGACGTCGATGGTGGACCACTTCGACCGTCGCCCCGACCTGGAGACCAGGCTGGAGGAGAAGGGCGACGCCGAGCGGCTGGCCGCCGTGCGGGGGCCCAGCGAGCTGGCCGAGATCTACACGGTGCGGCAGCCCGAGCAGCTCGGGCTCGGCCACGCCGTCGGGTACGCCGAGTCGCACGTCGGTGACCAGCCCTTCGCGGTGCTGCTCGGTGACGAGTTCGTCAAACCGTCGGAGCCTCTGCTGCCGGCGATGCTGGAGCTGCAGGCCCGCACCGGCGGTGTGGTGCTCGCCTTCTTCGAGGTCGACCCGGCCGAGACGAAGCGGTACGGGATCGCCTCCGTCGAACCCGTCGAGTCCGAGCTGACCGACATCGGCGAGGTCGTCAAGGTGACCGGGATGGTGGAGAAGCCGCAGCCGGAGGACGCGCCGAGCAACCTCGCGGTGCTCGGCCGCTACGTGCTGCCCGGCAAGATCTTCGAGGCGATCCGGCGGACCAAGCCGGGCAGCGGCGGCGAGATCCAGTTGACCGACGCGATGGAGTTGCTGCGTACCGAGGGCACCCCGGTGCACGCGATCGTCTACCGGGGCACCCGCTACGACACCGGCATGCCGCTGGGCTACCTCCAGACGGTGGTGCAGATCGCCGCCGAGCGCGACGACCTGGGTGGCGAGTTCCGATCCTGGCTGGCCGACTTCGTCAAGGCCGACGCGGCAGGCGGATCTGGTACATGACCGCGACGGCCGACGCCGAGGCGGCCGCGAACGAGTTGACGCCGCTCGCCGACTACCTGGGCAGCGTGCTGCGCAGGTTACGCGCGCTGCCGCCACTCGACCTCGACCTCACCCAGGCGCACGGCAACGTCCTCGCCGAGGACGTCGTCGCGCCGCACGCCTTCCCGGCCTTCGACCAGGCGGCCGTGGACGGTTACGCGGCCCGCTGGGAGGACATCTCCGGAGGGGGTCGGGGCCCGAGCTACGTCCCGGCCCCCTCCGGCATCCGCGGTGGGCGGTCGATCCGGCTCAACGTGGTGGGCGATCTGGGCGCCGCGAGCTGGCGGCCGGTCCGGCTCACCCCGGGTTCGTGCTTCTCGGTGGCCGCCGGGGCGCCGCTGCCGGTCGCCGCGGACGTGGTCGTTCCGGTGGAGTGGACCGACCAGGGCATGGCCGCCGTGGAGATCTTCCGCACCCCCAAGCGGGGGTACGGGGTACGCCGCGCCGGTGAGGAACTGCCCGCCGGCACCCTGCTCGCCCGCGCCGGCACGTACGTCTCCCCGGCGCTGGTCGCGGTGTTCGCCGCCACCGGCATCGGGCACGTGGTCGTCCGACCCAGCCCCCGGGTGGTCATCGTGGCCACCGGCGACGAACTCGTCGACGTGGGCCGGGGGAGTCAGCCGGGGCAGGTGGTGGACGCCAACTCGCACGCGTTGACCGCCGCCGCCGCCGAGGTGGGCGCCCTGGCGTACCGGGTGGGGATCTGCGACGACGACCCGGAAGGGCTGCGCGGGCTGCTGGAGGACCAGACCCTGCGCGCCGACCTGATCATCACCACCGGTGGCACCGGCACCGGCCCCGGCGACATGGTGCGCCGGATCCTGTCGCGCCGCGAGGGCGGCCGGGCCGGGCCGGTCACGTTCACCGACGTGGCGCTCTATCCCGGCACCGCGCTCGGGTTCGGCACTGTCGGCGCCGAGGAGGTGCCGGTGGTGTGCCTGCCCGGCGACCCCGGCGCCGCGTTGATCGGCTTCGAGGTGTTGGCCCGCCCCGCCATCCAACTGCTCGCCGGCGCCGAGCCGGTGTTCCGACCCAGTGTGCGGGCGCACCTGCTGGAGACAGTGTCGTCGCCGGCCGGGCTGCGTGAGTTCCGGCCGGCGCACGTCGCCGAACGCCGGGGCGGCGGGTACACGGTCCAGCCGCTGCGTGGTGGGCCGTTCACCCTCTCCGGGCTGGCCGAGGCGAACGGGCTGCTCGTGCTCGGCGAGCGGGTCACCACGGCCGCCGCCGGATCCACCGTGGACGTTCTACTACTGGACCGTCGCCGGTGACGATCTCCCGGTCGGGCCGCAGGGGATCCGCCGGGGAGTCACGCGGCCGTCGGGTCGCCGCGGTGGGTCGGGTCGCCGCGGTGGGTCCACTTGCGCGCGACACGGTCCCGCACGGGAGACTGTGCGGGTGAGTCTCTTCGGACCCCCGCGGGCACCGGGCTGGCCGGTGGAGTTGGCGGACGGGCCGGTGTTGCTGCGGCCGTACCGGCGCACCGACGCCGCGGCGTGGTCGGAGATCCGGCGGGCCAACCGGGCCTGGCTGGCACCCTGGGAGTCGTCGTTGCCCGGCGCCTGGGACGACATGAACTCGCCGGCCGCGTTCCGTTGGGTGCACCGTGACCAGCGGCGTTCGGCCCGCGAGGGCGAGAGCATGCCGTTCGCTGTCTGCCTACGTGAGGCCGACCGGGACCGGTTGGTCGGTCACATCAACGTGGGCAGCATCGTGCGGCGGGCCCTCTGCTCCGGTTACGTCGGGTACTGGGTGGACGCTCGGGTCGCCGGGCGAGGCGTGATCCCCACGGCGCTCGCGCTCGCCGTGGACCACGCGTTCGGTCCGGGCGGGCTGCACCGCGTGGAGGTCAACATCCGGCCGGAGAACCGGCCGTCGCGGCGGGTGGTGGAGAAACTCGGCTTCCGCGAGGAGTCGTACCACGTGCGCTACATGCACATCGACGGCGCTTGGCGGGACCACATCGGATACGCGATGACGAGCGAGGAGATCGCCGCCGAGGGTGGCCTGCTGGCCCGCTGGCATCGGGTACGCGCCGACGCGCGGTGAGCCGTCCCACGGACGGGATCGGCGCGGCGCGGTGGCAACCCGGTCGACTCGCCGTAACCTCAAGTAACTGCAAGCTGCGGCAAGCGCTCACCGGCCGGACGATCCACGTACGCGGGCGGGATCTGTGGAAGATCCTGCGGTCGGAGAGCGGTTGCTTCGAATTCGGTGACGGGAGGGGTGAGGGTGCCGACCTCGGTGCTCCTCGCCGTCCTCGCCGCCGCCGGCCTGCTCGCCCTGGCCCCGGCGCTGGTTCGCCGGTACGACGCCACCGAGCGGTTGGTGGCGGAGCGGGCGCAGTCGACGGCGCGGGTGCTCCAGCGCCGCCGGCGGCGTCGCACTGTGCCGGGACGGCGACCCGTCCACCCCCCGCGCTCACTGGTGGTCACTCTCAGTGAGGACGCGGCTACGGGAACGCTGGCCGCGCCGGTCTCCGCGCCGCCGGTCGCCCGCCGCTCCGGCCGGCTACGCGCCGTACCGCCCGCGCCGAAGAAGTCGCGCCGCCGCCCGCCGCCCCAACGGCAGCACACCCCCGCCGTGTACCGGCGGCGTCGGGTGCTCGCCGCCCTGCTGCTCCTCAACGTCGTCGAGCTGATCGGCGTGGTGTTCGTCAGCCCCGGCTTCTGGGTCAGCTTCGCGGTCACCTTCCTGCTCCTGGCCGTGTACGTCGTCCACCTCCGCCGCCGGGCCCTGGCCGGCCGCCGCCGTCGCCGCGCCCGGGCCCGGGAAGCCGCCTGGCTCGCCGACCGGCAGGCCGAGGTGCGCCGGGAGCAGGCCCGCCGGGCAGCGGCCCGCCGTGAGGCGCAGCGCCGCCTCGCCGCCCAACGCGAGGGGGTACGCCGCGCCGCGATGGGCCTCGACCGACCCGGCGACCTGCCGGCGGCGGTCAACGGCGGGTCGGTCTCGTACCGCCGGTCGGGTGGGCTGCGCGGCCGCCCCTACGAGGCCGGCCGGGGCGCCTGACAGACGGCGTCGGCGGCCTGTCGGCGGCGCTCGCGGCCCGTCGGGGGCGCTCGCGGCCCGTCGGGGGCGCTCGCGGCCCGTCGGGGGCGCTCGCGGGTGTCGGGGGCCGCTCGCGGCCCGTCGGGGGCGCTCGCGGGTGTCGGGGGCCGCTCGCGGCCCGTCGGGGGGTTGATCGACTCGGGTTTCGGGAAGTCGGGGTGTCGGGGCGTCCCGGATGCCCCGATTTTCGGCAACCCGAGTGGATCTCCGGGCGGGGTGCGACGCCGCACCGGGGGCGGATTCGCGGTGGGGGCGGGCGACCTGTTAGCCTTGGCGCCGGCCCGCCCGGTGTAAGCCGGGTGGGACCGAAGCCGGTTCGCCGGTGGGGGGCTGTGGCGCAGACTGGTAGCGCACCTCGTTCGCATCGAGGGGGTCAGGGGTTCAAATCCCCTCAGCTCCACTTCGCAAGGCCCTGACCAGGGAGAGTGTCGGTCAGGGCCTTAATTTTGTCGATGAGTTCATCCCCCGAAAACGCCTGGGCGCGGCAGCTCTCCGCGATCGCGGTCTTCCGGGCCGGGTAGACGAGGGATGTTGCCCTGAGCCGGGATCGCTCGGTCGTCACCCGTTGTCAGCAAAGGTGCCCGGGGAAACCCCGGCAACTTCGTCTTATCCAGCCAGCCCATTTCCGGTGCCACGGACGTCCAGTCCGCCCAGGAAACCCTTGGCGACCATGCCGTGTAGGCCGCGTTCGGCGGTTTCGATGTCCAGTCCGGCCCGGTGCGCGACCGCACGGGTCGTCCGAACGCCGTCGCAGGCGGCGAGCAGGTCCGCCAGCCTCGACGGCAGCCGGTACGTCCGCACCAGGCCGGAACGGCTCGTGGCGTGCAGCAGGTAGTGGGTGGTGCCGCTCGGCAGGCTGTCGGCCGCCCGTCCGGCGACGACGCTCCGTTGGATCTCTGCGATCGGGCGATCGAACGTTGCGAGCAGGACGCCCGGCCGCAGCGCGGGCGGGCCGGGTGGCGGTTCCACCCCACCGGTGCCGACCCGTGCCTCGTACCAGAGGGTTTCGAACGCCACCATCTCGCGGAGCAGCCGGATCCGGGCGGTGCTGGGCAGCGTGGCAACGGCGGCGGCGAGCTCGCTCCCGACCGCCAGGCTGTCCTCGGGCCGGCTCAACGACCGACGTCCCAGTACGGGGCGCAGCACGGTCTCCTCCGCGGCGGTGTCGCGGAGCAGGGCGGCGCTGCCGGGAAAGGCGGCGGTGAACCTCGCCTTGCGTTTGCGGCTGGTGATCGAGGCGGTGAGCCGAAGGCCGGGCAGTGGCACGGCGGCCAGTCGCCGGGCCAGCTCGGGGTCGGTGCCGTGTCGTCGGGCGAACCTGTCGGGGTCGGCGTGCAACTCCTCGGCGAGCGACCCGTCGATCAGGAGCCTGGCCAGCAGCGCCTGCCCGCCAGCGGGAAAGGCGTACTCCGTGCTCATCGGGCACCGCGGGAGACGCTGCCCGCCGTGAGGGTGGCACGGACCCGGTCCAGCTCGTCGATCAGTTCGGTGAAGTCGTCGGGGAAGTGACCGTCCCGTTCGATCATGGTGGCCCGGATGTGCTGGCGGCTCTCCAGGTGTTCGAGCAGTGCGAACACGTCCTCTCCCACCGGGGCGTCGTGGCCGTCGACGAGTGGTACGCCACCCTGGCCCAGGTTGCCCGCCAGGTGCACCTGGACGACACGGTCGAGCGGCAGCGCGTCGAGGAAGTCGTAGGGGTCGAACCCGTGGTTGGTCGCGTTGACCACGACGTTGTTCAGGTCGAGCAGCAGGCCGCAGTCGCAGCGGTCGAGGACGGCGGTGATGAACTCGGCCTCCGTCATGCCGCCCGGCAGGTCGAGGTAGTAGCTGATGTTCTCCAGCAGGAACGGCCGCCCCAGCCGGTCCTGCACCCGCTGCGCGTTCGCGGCTATCGTCCTGACCTTCTCTTCCGTGCGGAGCACCGGCGTCAGGTTGTGCAGCTCGACGCCGTCCTCCCGGGTGAAGCAGAGGTGGTCGCTGACCCAGGGTGCGTCGACGGCGTCCGCCACCGCCGCGACGGCATCCAGGTAGTCCGGATCCACCGGGGTGTCCGAGCCGATCGACATCTCCAGGCCGTGGGCGACCACGACGAAACGGTCCCGGAGAGCGCGCAGCAGCTTGTTCTGCGCCGGATCCACCAGATAGCGGTCCGTGACGATTTCCAGCCAGTCGATCGCGGCCGGGTGGGCGAGGATCCCGTCGTGCAGCTCCTCGCGATAGCCGAGCCCGACGCCCAGGTCGGGCGGGGCGGAGATGGTGGTACTGGACATGGCGTCTCCTCGCGTTCGGTACGGGTCGCTCAGGTCGTCCGCAACGGCAGTTCCGGTGCACGACGGGGCGGTTCGGGGTGGGGTGGTTCACGGCGGGCCGGCCGGGCCACCGGTTGTGCCGCGAGCAGGCTGGCGTAGGCGCCGCCGGCCCGGCTGAGCAGCCCGTGCGTGCCATGCTCGGCGACCCGTCCCCGGTCCAGCACGATCACCCGGTCCTGTGGTTCCAGCCGGGGCAGGCGGTGGGCGATGAGGACCAGGGTCTTGTCCCGGCAGTGCTCCCGCAGCGCCTCGGTGACGCGGTCGGCGGTGTGCTGGTCGAGGGCGCTGGTCGCCTCGTCGACGACGAGCAGCCGGCAGTCGGCCAGCAGGGCCCGTGCGATGCCCAGGCGCTGCCGCTCCCCGCCGGAGAGTTGTAGCCCGTTCTCGCCGATCGAGGTGTCCCAGCCGTGCCGCGACGCGGTGATCAGCGAACCCAACCGGACCGTGTCGAGTACCCGGTCCAGCTCTGCCTGGGAGACGCCGTCCCGGGCGAACAGCAGGTTGTCCCGGATCGTGCCGTGCAACAGCGCGGTGTGCTGCGGGATCAGGGTGGCCGCCGCACGAGGGAGGGCGGAGCCACCGTCGACGCGGACGGTACCGGTGTCCGGGGAGAGCAGGCCGGCCAGGACGAGTCCCAGGGTGCTCTTGCCCGAACCGGTGTGGCCGGTGACGACGGTCACCGACCCGGCGGGGAAGTCCAGATCCACTCCGGCGAGGGCGGGGGCCGGTGACCCCGGGTAGCGGCAGGAGACACCGCGCAGCCGCACCTCCGCCGGCCCGGCCGGTGTGCGCCGGACCGGCGCGACATCCCGCTCCGGGGCATCCATGTCGAGGTACTCCAAGACCCGCTCGAACATCACGACGGACGCCTGGACACCCCCGCTGAGCCGCAACAGGCTCTGGATCGGCTGGGACAGTCTGGTCTGAAGCATGACCAGCACCACCACGGCGCCGACCGACACCGTTGGGGTGAACGTGCCGTAGGCCCAGAAGATCAGCGGCGGCACACAGGCGAACGAGACCCCGATGACCGTGTACGCCGACATGCCCGCGATGCGCTGCCGGAACGTCACGTCCCGGATGTCCTCGGCGACCTCCACGAAGCGGTCGCGTTGGGTCCGGGTGCGACGCAGGGTGCGGCCGAGTAGCACCCCGGAAAGGGACAGGTCCTCCGAGACGTACCGCAGAACTGTGGTCAGCAGCCGCTGTCGCTGCCGGAACAGCAGGCGCCGCCGCCGGGCGAAGCGGTTGTTGAAGAGGCTGAGCAGCGCGGTAAGGGCCAGTGAGACGAGGGCCAGCGGCCAACTCAGGATGATCATTGCGATCCCGACCGCGACCAGTGCGGTGAGCGCAGACAGCGCCTGGTGGACCGTGCTGGTGAGGAAGCGGTCGATGCCGTCGATGTCGCTGACCAGGCGGGCCTGGATCTGTGCCTGGCCCTGCTCGCTGTAGAACCGCAGCGGCTGTGCTCTGGCGCGGTCGTAGACGTCGACGCGCAGCCGCGCCGCCACGCGCTGGCCGGTCCAGTTGGTAAGCGCGGTCTCGGCTACGCCGAGGAGGCTGCCGACCAGACCGAGGGCCATCATCAGGCCGCACAGCACCGCGAGCAGTGTGGTGTCGTGCCGGGGCAGGGCGTCGTCGATGATCCGCTGGAGCAGCAGCGGCGCCGCGGTGCTCATCCCGACCGTGATCAGGACCAGCAGCCCCGAGCCGACGGTGTGCCAGCGGTAGGGCCGGTAGCGCATGGCCACGCGGCGCAGCACGAGCCAGGTCGTGACCTCCACCGGCGCCCGCCCGGACAGCCCGGCCTCCTCGGGGGACCGACCGTCGGACGGAGCGGCGGTGGACCGGTGTGCGGTCGACGCTGCCATCTCGTCAGCCGACCGCGGTCGACGGGGCTGGGTGTCCGAGCGCGACGGTGAACAGATGCCGCGCCCCCGGGCGGAGCCTGGCCGCCTCCCGCCGCACCAGGTAGTGGCCGGCGCCGAACACCGCGCACTCCAGACCGTGGGTGCGCGCGGCCAGCCAGATGGCGTAGCCGAGCGCGCCGATCCGGACCAGCAGGCCTCCGGCGGCCTCCCGCCCCACCCCCGCCGGGTCGCCGCAGACGAGCGCGAACACCGGCGCGTCGGCGTAGACGTCCGCCAGATCGTCGAGCCAGTCCGGAACGCCGAGCGGGAGAAGGTCGCCGGCGGGAGTCGGGGTGAACAGGCCCCGACCCGGACCGTCGGCGCGACGGACCGCCAGCAGCAACCGCAGGCCCGGGTCCGGGTGCCGGTCGACCGGCCACTGGTCACGCTGAGCCCGGGTCGCCCGGTGCAGCACCGCGCGCAGCGTCGCCTCGGCCACCGGCGTCTCCGTGAACTCCCGCACCGACCTACGGCCTTCGAGGACCGCCGCAAGTGGTACGCCGTCGGTCACGGGCTCGGCCGCCCCGTCGTCCGGCGCGTACCCTTCGATGACGCGGGGGAACGGGGCACGACGGCGTACCAGGTCCGCCAGCGCCTCGGCTGGTACGTCCACGGGGATCAGTGGCATGTCTCACCTCGGTGTAGGCCGGCTACCACGGTCACGTACCGGCCGGTCGGTTGCAGGTCGAGCAGCTCGGCCAGGCTCTCGTCCCAGCGGGTCGCGAACTCCGTGCGGAGCCCGTGCGCGCTGGCGACGGCGGCGAGCTGGGTGACGGCGCAGCCCGCGTCCAGGTGGGTGAGCCGGTACGCGAAGTCCTGGTACTTTCCCGCCACCCGGTCGTGCGCGGCGGTGAACACCAGCGCGGCGTCGAGACGGTCGGCGGGAAGGTCGGTGCCGGCCAGCGCGTCGGCCAGCGGCACGGCGTCGGCGCGCAGAGCGATCAGCGCGTGGTTCACATCGTCGTAGCGGAAGATCGTTCCGGGTAGGTCGGCGACGCCGGTCTCGGTGACGAGGTGGAGTTCCACCGACCCGAGCTGCCCGCCGGACGGCACCCAGCGCTGCGACGGGCCGTCGGCCTCGCCCCGCCGTCGGCCCGCCACCCGGGCGAGCAGGTCGGCGACCAGTGGCTGGTGCAGGCTTCCGGGTGCGGTCCGGCGCACGCCGTCGCCGAACGTCCCCGGCAGCGGCAACCGTTCTGTCGCCAGCCCGCGCCGGGGGTGGGCGTGGTGGACCGGACGTTCGTCCGCCAGCTCCCGCCACTTCCGCCGGACGGCCCGCGACGGGGGGCCGGCCCGCAGGGCGGCGGGTAACACCCGCTCGGTCATCCAGAGGCCGATGTCCACCAGATCCGGCTGCGGCCCGTCGCCGCCGGCGTCGTCGCACGGGCAGTCCGGGTACGGCACGACGACGTGCTGGCCGGTGTCCCAGGCGTCGAGGTCGATCCTCGTCACCGTTGTCGGAGCCCGCAGGGACGCCCCGGAGACGATGCCCAGCACCTCGGTCGCGGCCAGCCCGGCGAGCGTCTCCCCGGCCGTGGCATCAGCGATACCGGCCGCCTTCCCGGCTGTGGCCTCGGAGGTCTCCGCACCCGGCCAGCCCGCCTCGACCCGGCCACGGCGCAGGCATCCGGGGCAGGCGGTGAGACCGGGGACGAAGCACGGCCCGATCTCGAGATGGGTGCGATCGGCGGCAACCCGGAGTACGGGCACGGCGTGTGGCGCACACAGTCCGGCCACCCGCTCGACCGCCGACGGGTCCCGGCTCTCCTCGACCACCACCACCAGGGACCGCTCGGCTCCGGAGAGGGCCTCGACACCGGTTTCGGTGAGTGGCCCGCAGGAAACCTCGCCCACGCCGCACTCACGCAGGTCCGCGGCGACCGCCCTGGCCACCTCGGCCGGCCCGACGACGTGCACGGCGACCACCGCGAGCGCGTCGAGCAGGGCACCGGTGCCCGGATGGCCGCCGTTGCCGTCGAGGCTGCGTGAGTGGTAGTCGACGACGTGCTCGGGGGCCCCACCCCGGCGGGGTGGCGCGGCGGATTCCAGCAGTCCACGTTGGTCGAGCAGGGCCAGTGGCCGGTCCAGGCGCTCCGGCGGCAGGCCCAGCTCGGCGGCGATCTCCTGCCGGTCCCGGAAGCCGTCGAGAAGGGGAAGAAGTCGCGGCAGCAGCGTGCCGGCGGCCCGACCCCGGAACACGTGGCGCGGCCCCGAGCCCTGCACGACGAGGGACTCCTCGGTCGGCACCACCGCGAGACCACGGCACAGCCGTACTCGGACGTCATCGGACACCGGCGTCCTCCCTCTTCTTCAGGCGCAGCAGGGTACGTAGATCGCGTTCGGGCAACGGCCGCCCGCAGCGGGAGCAGCCGTGGCAGGCGAGCACCGGGTCCTGCCGAACGGAGACCCCGCGCAGCGATACGGAGATCACCCGACCGGCCGTCGCGTCGGGGCGGGCCAGGACGCGGAGAGCCAACCCGGCCGCGGTCCGCGCGTGCTGCGGTAGGAACCCGGCCGGCCCGCAGGCCGGGTTCCGGTCGTAGGCCGCGTACAAGGCCGCGGACGCCGGCCAGTGCGGATCGTGTTGGGCCCGGCGTTCCTCGAAACAGCCGTGACACGGCCCGGCTCCCGGCACCACCAGCGGTCCGATCCGCAGGTGCGAGGGCTCCAGCACGACCGGCAGCCAGGGGACACCGGTCGCGTGGGCGCGTTCGTCGATCCGGTCGCACAACGCGGGCGACGGGCGCCACAGGGCCACCACCAGCGCGCTCGGCGTACCGGCGAACACGGTCTCCGGGGCGTCGTCGGGCGGAACCTCCGTACCGTCCGTCATCCGGGCCAGTAGCCCGGTGACCCGGCGGCCGAACGGACCGATGCCGAGCAGGGCCGTCTGAGCCGGGACGATCGCGGCCGGGGTGGTTAGGCGAACGGCTGTGGCCATGGATTCAGCTCCTCTTCGGGCAGCACCCGGTAACCCATCCGGGCAGGTGCCTCGGACAGCCGTGGATGTGCGGTGAACTGGGCCAGCGGGTGGAGGCTCAGCGGCTGGAGGTCGGGGATGACGACGTGCACCGCGGTCAGCCCCACGTCAGCCAGTTCCCGCGTGGTCCGGTCGACCACGACGGGCCGGGCTCCGGCGGCGGCCAGCCGCTCGACCAGCGCCGCGAGGGCCAGGTCCGGATCGGCCGGCAGTTCCGGGCGTCGGGGGGACGGCGGCGCGACGGCATCGGTCAGCAGGAAGTCGAATGCGTCCGCCCGCTCCGGTGCCCCCATGAACCGGGCACCGTCGTGCACCGCCACGGATCCCACGGGACCGCCCGGCGGGCTGGCGCCCTCGTTCAGCAGTCCGGTAAGGGCGACCGCCTCCTCCACAGCCTTGGCCGCCGCACCCGACAGGGTCCGACCGGTGCTCGCCGCCGTCCAGTTCCGCAGTCGCGGGTCGTGCACGGCGCTCAACAGGCAGTAGACGGTCGGAACGCCGAGGTCGGTCGTCGCGTCGAGCAGGCGTACGTCGATGAAACGGCGTCGGCAGCAGTCGACAAGGTGGAGCGTCGACTCGGCCAACTCGCCCGGAGCAATTGTGGGCAGGGACAGCCGTTGCAACCAGAGGATGGCGACGGCGTCCCGTTCGATCACCTCCAGAGCGCCGCGGACGACCGCCTCCACCGGATCGGTGTGCACCGCGTGGCCGGTGGAGAGTCGGTGTACGAAGCGTTCCGCGTCGTCGATCGGGGCCAGGTCCCGGCAGGCCATCACCGCCGGTACCCGGACCGGCGCGGCACTGTACAGGTCGAGTCCGGTGACCCACCTGATCGGCGCGGCCGGGTCGAACGGGCGGACCGGGCAGCCGGGGGTGGCCAGTTCCCGTGCCGAGCAGCGCGGATAGCGGAAGGGTTCGAGACACTCGCCGGCCAGCTCGTCGGCGGTCGCCCGCAGAATCTCCCGGCGGTGCGGGGCCAGCGCCATCGCGTATCGCTCGGCACCCTCGGCGATGGCGACGAACCGGGCCAGTCGCGGGTCGGCCCAGCTCCGCCCACCACCGCCCAGCCGGCCGGTACGGCGACGGGTGTTCGCCGGACCCGGCGTGCCCACCTCGGCCCCGCACGAGTAGAGCCGGTCGCAGATCCGTGACGGCCGTGCGTCGGAGACGGCCGACACCACGCCGTAGGGGGACACCAGTTCGTCGAGAGACTCCGGATTCACCATGCCTCCCCGGGCCCGCCCGCCGTGCTCGCGGCACGACGGGCGGGCGGTCGTACTTCGTCGAACTACCCGCGCCGGTGGCTCAGGCGCACATCGGGTAGTTGCACTGGACGTTCGAGCTCTGCGTCACGCCGCACATCGGCACCTCGCCGAACGTGCCGTACTCCTCGTAGTCCTCGACGTCGAGGTCGAGGTCCGTGGTGCTGTCTTCAGCCGCCATCTCGTTCTCCTTCCGGTGGAAATGGGCGTGGACCACCCTGTCGGCACCGTCCGTCGCCGGGCGGTCGGCGACCGGTCGTCCGGTGACCGGGCGCGGACCGGAGGCACTGCCAGGCTGTGGGCCCGACGAACGTGAGCGGGCGGGGCCGGAGAGGGGACTGGACGTGCGTCACCGGGATCGACCGAGGGACCTGACATCGCTCGACGGCCTGGTCTCGCCCTATGGGCTGGTCTCCCGAGTCGGGGCGCTGGCCACCCCGGGCCTGCCCGCCGACTTCTGCTACTGGAAGTCGGAGGCGGGTGCACCCGGTCCGGTCCGCCGGCTCGGTCACCAGGAGAATCTCGTCGGCTCCGGCCAGGCGTGGGACGACCCGGGTCTCGCGCGGTTCGTCGCCGTCGCCGAGGTCGCCGAACGGTACGCGGGTCGCGACGTCCTCGCCGAGGAACGGATCTGGGCGACTGCCGAGGAACTGGGCGACGAGTGCCTGGAACCGGAGCGGTACCCGCGGTGCACGGAAGCCGAGTACGCGCATCCGGACTGCCCGATCGTCCCCTTCGATCCCCGAGCGGCGATCCGTTGGACGTCCGGGCTCGACCTGGTCACCGGCGAGCCGGTCTGGGTACCGGCTGTGCTGGCCTGTTACGGACTCACCGAGACCGTGACGGCGGAGCACTTCAGCTGCCGGATGTCCACGGGCTTCGCGGTTCACACCGACCCGGTGGAAGCCGTCGTCCGGGGGCTGTTCGAGGTCGTCGAGCGGGACGCCAACGCTGTCGTCTGGCTCCAGCGGCTCGCTCTGCCGCCGGTGGACCCCGGCTGCCTTGACGAACGGCTGCGCCGACTGGTCGGCTGGTGCCGTGACCGGTTCAAGGAGGTCCACCTCTTCGACGCCACCTCCGACCTGGGCGTGCCGACGGTCTACTGCGTCGTCGCCGCCGAGTACGACCCGCGGGCGCACCGGGTGGTCGGCGCCAGCTCCGCCCGGGATCTGACCGGGGCCGCGCACAAGGCACTCCTGGAGGCGCTGGGTGTCCCGCAGTTCATCCACTTCGTGGATCCGACGGCGGAGCCGGTGACGCTGGCGCGGCTGCGGGCCGTGGGAGACACCACCCGTTACATGGGCCGTACGGAACACGCGCACGCGTTCGACTTCCTCCTGGAGGGTGCGGATCGCCGCACGTCCACGGCTCGGCCGTCCCTGCCCGCAGACCCGTCCGAGGCGCTGGCCGACGTCGTCGGCCGGCTCGCCGGGGCCGGGATGCGGCCGGTCGTCGTCGACCGCACCACCCGGGAACTGGCCGACGTCGGGCTCACCGCGGTGAACGTCGTCGTCCCGGACCTCCAGCCGATGAGCGTCGAGCACCTGATCCGGTTCACCGCACATCCGAGGCTGTACGAGGCACCGGCTCGGATGGGCTATCGTGTCCTGCCCCCGGCGAAACTGAACCCGTGGCCGCAACCGATGGCCTAGCTGGCCGGGCCGCAACCGATGGCTCAGTCCGCCCGGCCGCAGCCGGTGCCCCGACCGGACGATCTCCGAACGACGGCTCCCTCGGATACCGCGACGAAGTGGTGCGAAGCAACGGGTCAGGGCACGGCTCGGGACAACCCCGGGTTGCGCCGGAGCAGTCGCTGGTGCGTCTGCCGCAGGGCCGGTCCCGGCTCGTCGCCGAGCTGCTCCACCAGTCGGGCGCGGATGCCGGCATAGCGTTCCAGCGCCTCGGCCTGGTGACCGCACCGGTGCAGCGCCTCCATCAGCAATCCCGTGATCGCCTCGTCCAGCGGATGCTCCTCGGCCAGATGTACCAGGTCCGGCACCAGCTCCGCGTGCCGCCCCGCCGCCAGCCAGGCGGCAGCTGCGGCCGTCCGGGCCGACAACTGCTCCCGACACAGTGCCGCGCGGGCCCCGTCCGCCCACGGGGAGTCCACGTCGGCCAGGGGAGCCCCGGCGGGCAACCGCAGGGCGCGGTCGTAGAGGCAGGCGGCGGCGTTGTCGTCGACGGCCAGCCGCGCCTGCCGGACCAGTTGTCGGAACCGGTGCAGGTCGATCCGCTCGGGATCCACGTCCAGCAGATAGCCGCCCCGCAACCGCACCACTTCGCGCCCGGCCCCACCGGCCTCCGCGAGGGTACGCCGCAACCGCTTGGCGCAGGTGTAGAGCGCGTCTCTCGGGTCGACGGGCATGTCCTCGCCCCAGATCCGCGAGATCAGCCGCTCGTCGGGCACGAACTCGCGCGGCTGCCAGGCCACGGAGGCGAGCAGGCTCCGGACCCGACCGGAGGACGGACGGACCTGCCTGCCCCCGCTGACAACTGAGACCGCGCCCAACAGCTGGAAATCCACCTCTGCTCCTCGCGACGAGATGCGAACGTGCCAGGGCACAACGTCGCACCCGGCCGCATGATCTCCGCTCCGATCGCGCATGGCGCTGTCAGCAGTCCTCGACAGGACGCCCGATTCTCGTGTCAGCCGAGCAGCGCGGCGGTCTCCGCCTGACGTGGAATGTCGAGTTCGACGAAGTGTCGGTGCGCCCGGCCCCACGCCGAGCGGGCGGCCCGCTCGGCACCGGTGAGGTGGTACGCCCGCCCGAGCGGGACCAGCGCGTTGGCGTACCCGAGCGACTGCCCGGTCCGTCGGAAGACCCGCAGGGCGTGTCGGCACGCGGCGACGGCCGCGGGCCCCTCGCCCAGTGCCACGAGAGCAGCACCCAGGGTCGCGTACGCCTTGCCCAACACCAGCGGGCTGCCCTGAGCGGCGAGGCCGAGCGCCTCGGTCGCGTGTTCGCGCGCCTGGCCCGGCTGACCGCCGGCCAGAGTCACCCGGGCCAGCCCGAGCAGCGACTCGACCCGACCGGCGTGGTGGCCGGTGCGGTCGGTGATGGTGACGGCGGCCGCCAGCCGCCCCAGCGCGGCCTCGATCCGACCCTCTCCCGTCGCCGACTCTGCGAGTCCGATCAGCGCATCGACCTGGCAGTTGAGGTTCTCCGCCTGGCAGGCGCCGCGTAGCGCCGCGCCGTGTGCGTCGGCCGCCAGCGACCAGCGGCCCGCGTCGTTGTGCACCCGACCGACAGCCTCGAAGCTGATCGCCTCGCCGTAGGGCAGACCGGCGCCCCGGGCGACAGCCAGGGAGCGCTCCAGCCAGTGCAACGCCGCCGCGAGGTGTCCCCGTTCCTGCCGGACCAGCCCGAGGTTCACCAGGACGATCGACTGCATGTTCAGGTCTCCGATCCGTTCGGCCAACGGAAGGGAGGCGGTGAGGCATCGCTGGGCCGGGCCGAGTCGGCCGAGGGCGAGATAGGCCGAGGCGAGGTTGTTCAGCCCCGACGACTCACCTCGTGCGTTGTCCAACGCATTGTCGATCCGGATCGACCTGCGGTACCGGGCCAGAGCCTGCCGTGGCCTGCCCAGCTGCTTCAGGGTGACGCCGATGCCGCGCAGCGCGTCGGCCTCGCCTCGCCGCCAGTTGGCCCGGCGGGCGAGCGCCAGGGCCCGTTCGTACTCCGCCCGGCCCGCGACCAGCCTGGTCATCCGCCAGTTGGCGTGGCCGAGCGACAGTCTCATCGCGGCCTGGCCGCCCAGGTCGCCGGCGCGTCGGGCCGCCGCCAACCCGATGGTCGCCATCCGCACCGACTCGGCCAGGGGCCGGAAGTGGTGGAGGTAGTCCTGAAGCGCGATCACCAGCAGGCAGGCCACCGGCCTGGAGTCGAGGTCGGCCGAGAGGTGTACCGCGGCAGTGATCTCCTCCCACGTCTCGTCGAGCCAGGCCAGCGCATGGGACCTGTCCCGAAAGGACTCCGGCGTGACGTGGGGCGGGATCGTGTCCGGCGGGGACGAGATCAGATAGAAGCCGCCCGCTCGTGCCGTTTCCACAGCCGAGTAGAGGTAGTACGCCATCAGTCGCCGTACGGCGTGTCGCCGCTCGGTCGGGGAGTCCTCCTCGGCGACCCGCTCCGCGGCGTACTCGAGCAGCAGGTCGTGGGCGGCGAACCGGTTGACGCCGACCTCGGTCACCAGGTGCACCCGGGCGACGCTGTCCAACAACTCCTCCGCCTCGCCTCGGTCCACCCCGGCCAGCGCCGCCGCCGAGGCGCTGGACAGGCCGCCGCTCGGAGCCAGCGACATCAGCCGGAACATCCGGCGGGCCGGCGCGGGCAGGGCCCGGTAGGACAGATCCAGTGTGGACCGGACCGCTGTGTGTTCGTCGCCGTCGACCCGGAGCCGGGCCAGCCTGCCCCGGTCGGCCAGCTCCGCGACGTAGTCGCCGACCGTGTGGTGACGCTGCTCGGCCAGCCGCGCCCCGGCGATCGATAGGGCCAACGGCATGTGACCGCACTGTGCTGCCAGCCGCGCCGCGGCCTCCGGCTCCGCCCGCAGTCGGTCGGTGCCGGCCCCGTGTGCGAGCAGTGCCTGCGCCTCCTGCGGCTCGAGCGCCGCCACGCCGAGCCGGCTCGCTCCCTCTCGCGCCACCAGGCCGCCGAGGCGGTCCCGGCTGGTCACCACGACCAGGCAGCCGGCACCACCGGGCAGGATCGGCCGGATCTGCTCCGCGGTCGCGACGTTGTCGAGCACCAACAGGACGCGTCGGTCCGCGAGCAGTGACCGGTAGAGCGCCACCTGGGCCTGAAGGTCCGCCGGGATGTCCCGGGGGGCCTGCCCGAGGGCCTGGAGCAGCAGTGGCAGTGCCTCGTTGGGGGACATCCGTTGCCCCGGGTCGAAGCCGCGCATGCCGAGGAACAGTTGGCCGTCGGGGAAGTCGTCGGCGGCCCGGTGAGCCCAGCGCACCGCCAGGGCGGTCTTCCCTACGCCGGCGGGACCGACCACCAGCACGATCCGCTCCGCCCCCGCGGCCAACCAGTCGAGCTGCTTCAGCTCCGCCTCCCGGCCGACGAACCGTCCGATGTCGGCGGGCAACTGCCGAGGAATCCTCGCCGATTCCGGCGGGAGCGGACCGGCCGGTTCCAGCGTGCCCGCCAGCACGCGTTGGTGCAGACTCCGCAGCTCCTCGGTGGGCTCCAACCCGAGCTCCGCGATCAGGCGGGTACGGAAGTCGCGGTACACCTTCAACGCCTCGGCCGCCCGGCCTCCCGAATGCAACGCGAGCATCAGCAGCCGTTGGGATCTCTCCCGGAGCGGGTCCTCCGCGACTAGCCGGGTCAGCTCGGCCACCGCCTCGTGCAGCCGACCCAGTGCCAGCATGGCCTCGGCGCGTCCCTCCAGGGCCGCCGTCCGGTGTTCCGTGAGCCGTACCGCTTCGGCCTCGACGTGCGGCCCTCGCAGTCCGGCCAGCGGCGCACCCCGCCACAGGGTCAACGCCGCATCGTAGTCCGCGATGGCCTCCACCGGACGACCTTCGAACGCCGCGCGGCGGGCCGACTCCACCCGTTCGACGAACAACGCCGCGTCCACCTGGCCGTCACCTACCCGCAGCAGGTAACCCGGGCTTCTGGTCTCGATCAACGTCGCACCCTGCGGCCCGCAGGCCCGACGGAGCTCCGCCACCAGGGCTCGTACCCTGGCGGCGGCGGAGATGGGCGGATCATCTCCCCAGATCCGGTCGGTGATCCGTTGTGCGGACACGACGTGATTGGCCTCCAGCACCAGTGCGCCGAGCAATGCCTGCTGCCTGCCGGTCAACTCGACCCGCCGTCCTGCCACGGTCAGTCCGACCGGGCCCAGCAGACTGACCTGCGTACCGCTCACCACCATGGAAGTGGACCGTAGATCAGAAACCGCCCATCGCGCGAACGGACCGGATGACCGGCTCGAGGTCTGGGCCGGCCGACGGAGCCGCACCGGCCGGGCGCGTCCAACCAGCGTCCAGTTCAGTCCGCTGCGCGTGACCACTGTGTTTCGCCGCCCCTGCACCAGCCGGCAGCAGGTAACCACCGCTCCATCGATGCGGGGGACTCAGAGGGCCGCCGCCGCGGTATCCGGTGACCGTGGCGCCTGGCGGCCGACTCCTGCCGGCCGCCAGGCGTTGACGGGTCAGGACCGGGTGAGCTTCACCGTCGTGGTGTTGTTCACGGTGACGTACTCGTTGTATTCGGTGTCGTAGCCGCGGGCCTGGGTGACGGCCTCGGCTAGACCCTTGGCGAACGGGGTGGTGCCGCCCGGGACGGCTGCGGCCGTCCAGGGGGTCGGGCTGCCCGGGGTGCAGGTGACGTGGGTGGAGAAGCTGCCGCGAATGATCACCTTCTTGACGACCTGGGTGACCATGCCTTCCATCGTCACGGAGGCCGGCACGTTGCAGGTCACCGTGCCGTGCAGGACCGCGTTGCCGTTCACCCGGTGGGCGATGCCGTCGGTCGCCACGGAGAGTTCGAGCTCCAGCTGCGCGGGCGGCGGTGGGTTGGCGATGTGCACCTCGCCGCGGGCAGCCGGCGCTCCGCCCTCGCAGTGCTGCTCGAAGGTGGCGTCGAAGGTCTGCACGTAGCCGTTGGGGCCGAACACCGCGTTGATGACGGTGAAGGTGCCGGTGAGCTCGTTGCAGCCCCGCCCGTTGCCGGACAGGTCGAGGCCGGGACCGGCCCCGTTGAACGGGTATCGGGTCGCCGCCGCGTAGGTGCCCGGCGTCAGTGGCGCGCTGCCGGGCGCGTCGAAGTCCACGGACCACCAGTCGCCGTTGTAGCCGTTGATGCTGACCAACAAGCTGCTGTTGTCGACCGAGCTGCTTGTCGTGAGTTGGTCGCCGCCGTCGGTGGAGTACGAGTAGGAGTCACCGCCGGTGATGTAGTCGCCGGGGTCACCGCTGAAGGAGACCGATCCGGACTCCACGACCTGCGCCTGCGCGGGTGCCGCCAGGGTCAACCCACCCGCCACACCGACGATGGACAAAGCGGCTGCGAGCGCAGCCTTCCGCAAGGATCCTTGCATCCCCGTTCCTCTCTGGGAGACGAGACAGCCCGGGCAGGCGCCCGATGATTGCTGTCGGTCAATTAGCGCACGTATGGATGCGCTTGAGTGGCCGGAGCGACAGTTCGTACAAAGTGGAGTCTGCGGCCTCGATCGGTCAGTAGTGGTCGTCGATGGGGCGGCGTGCCTCGTCGAAGAGAGCCGGCCCCTCGTAGCGCACCGGGGGCAGGGGTGGGGTGGCCGGCTTGACCTCCTCGAACTGCTCGGAGGACAGGGCGTACACCACCCGACCGAGGCCGGAGCGGTCGATCGCGGTCGCGCACATCGGGCAGGGCTGGCAGCTGGTGTACATGGTCGTGCCGGCGGCCACGTCCGGGGCGAGTTCCCGGGCGGCCCACCGGGCCAGCTTCAGTTCCGGGTGGGCGGTGATGTCCGAGTCGGAGACCACAGTGTTGTGGTCCTCGATCAGGACGGTGCCGTCGGCGGCGGCGAGCAACGAGCCGAACGGCCGTTCGCCGGATGCGCCGGCCTCGGCGGCGATCTGCACGGCACGGCGGAGAAGTCGTTCGTCGTCGGGCGTCATCGGTCCTCCTGGGTCTTGGCGTACGCGGCCACGGCCGCGAGGGTTCGCCAGGCACGTTCGGGCTGGCGGATCTCGGTCAGGTCGTCGTTGAACGGGTCGAGGACCACCGTCTCCGCGCCGAGCCGGCGGATCCGGTCGAGGTCTGCGGTGATCTGCTCGATGGTGCCGACGCCGGCGAGCCGGCCCGGGTCGGTGACCGGTTCGCGGGTTTCCTGCAGGGCGATGCGCGGCACCAACGCGGGCCTGGGGAGGCCCAGGTCGTCGGCGATGACGTCGAGGCGTCCGGCCGCGTCCGTGAGCTTGTCGGGCGTGAGTCGGAGCGGGTGCCAGGCGTCCCCGAGCCGTACGGCGCGACGCATGCCGGCGTCGCTGTTGCCGCCGACCCAGAGGGGGATGGGTTCGGTGTCGTAGTCGTCGGTGTCGCGCCAGGCGTCGCGCATGGCCTGGAGGTGTTCGTCGGTGAGGGCGCCCCGCCGCTGGTACGGCACCCCGAGCGCCTCGAATTCCTGCCGGGCCCAGCCGACGCCGACGCCGAGGACGAGCCGGCCCCCGCTGAGGCGGTTGAGGTTCGCCGCCATCCGGGCGGTGAGCAGCGGATGCCGGTAGGGGACGATGAGCACCGTCGTGCCGAGCCGGACCCGGTGGGTCACCCCGGCCAGCCAGGACAGCGTGGTGAACGGCTCGTAGAACGGCGCTGGATACTGCTCGGCCACGTCCGGGGTCACCACGATGTGGTCGGAGACCATCAGCAGGTCGAAGCCGAGACCTTCAACTGTCTGGGCCCACTGTCGCAGCACCCGGGGATCGGTGCCGGGGGCGAAGTTGGGTACGTTCACGCCAATCTGCACGCGATCGAGGCTAGTCAGTGTCGATCATCTTGGGAACGGGCGCGGCCGGCGGTGAAGTGGTCACCGCCCCGCTCCAGGTGACCGGCTGCGACCGAACCCGACGCACGCGGAGCGGTGTCGAGGTCGGCTGTCCACAGGTCGTCCGGAGATCTGCCACCTGGTCGTCCCGGAGGTCCTTGGCGAACAGGACACGGTAGACGCGTCGCTCGGCGAAGCCAGTCCCGCTGTGGAGAAGTCGTGGTGGCGGGTGAACTCCTCCACGACGATCCCCTCCGCGACCACGCCTGTCGACTCGGTGCGGCCCGGCCGGGGCAGGACCAGGTAGTAGTCCAGAGGCGGACGCCGTGCGGCCACCTCGACGGGCAGCCCGCGCAGCGGATCGCCGGTCACGGCCGCAACCGTGGCGAGCAGCGTCGCAACCGTAGCGAGGAGCGTCGCCCCCGGAGCGGCTAGCATCCGGGTCTCGACGTGAGGAGCGCCCATGGATCCCACCGCGCAGACCCGGTTCGGCCTCGTCGGCAGTGGCTGGCGGGGTGAGTTCTTCCTTCGTCTGGCACGACTCCTGCCGGAGCGGCTGCGAGCGACCGGCGTGGTGACGCGGACCGCAGCACGTGGTGCCGCGGTGACTGCCGCGTGGGACGTGCCGACCTTCCGCACGACGGCCGAACTGCTCGCCCACGAGCGACCGGACGTCGTCATCGTGTCGGTGCCCTGGCCGGTGACCCCCGACGTGACCCGGGAACTGGTCGCGGCCGGCGTACCCGTGCTCGCGGAGACGCCGCCCGCCGCGGACCTGGCGGGGTTGCGCGCGCTCTGGGCCGATGTCGGTGGCAGTGGTCTGGTGCAGGTCGCCGAGCAGTATCTGCTGATGCCCGGGCACGCGGCCCGACTGACGCTGGTCCGCGCCGGGGTGCTCGGCGAGCCGACCTCGGTGCAGATCTCCTCGACGCACCTCTACCATGCGGTCTCGCTGATCCGTGGCCTGCTCGGGGTCGGGTTCGACGCCGCCGAGGTCAGCGCGCGTGCCTTCGCCGCGCCGCTGGCCGACCCGTTGTCACCGGCCGGCTGGAGTGGTGACGACACCCCACGGCAGCTCTCCACCACCTTGGCGACCATCGACTTCGGTGGGCGGATGGGTCTGTACGACTTCACCGACAACCAGTGGTGGAATCCGCTGCGCGGACGCCGGTTGGTGGTGCGGGGGTCGCGCGGTGAGCTGGTGGACGACCGGGTCGTCCGGCTGGTCGACCCGACCACGCCCGTCGAGTCGTCGCTGGTGCGTCGGCAGACCGGCCTCGACCTCAACCTGGAAGGGCTCGACCTGAAGCACGTCAGCTTCGACGGCGACGTGGTCTATCGCAACCCGTTCGTCGGCAGCGGACTGTCCGACGACGACATCGCGGTGGCCGACCTCCTCGTCCGGACCGGTGCGTGGGCTCGGGAGGAGGGCCCGGCACCGTACCCGCTCGCCGAGGCCTGCCAGGACCACCTGATCAGCCTCGCCATCGGAGAGTCCGTCCGCACCGGCCGGGCGGTCACCACCACCGCCGAGGCCTGGGCGGGGTAGCCCGGCTGCTGTCCCCTCCCCGACACACCGCAACCGTGAGGTCGGCTCGCGGGTGATTCCCGTATCGACCGACGCCCGGAGCACCCGGGCCGACACGGGGAGCAAGGATGAAGCGAAGCACTCGACGCAGGATGATCGCCGGCGCCGCCACCACCGCCCTGCTGGTCACCTCTCTCGGGGTGGCCGTCTCCGGGCCGGCGAGCGCCGCGCCCGCCGGTGCGGCAGCGCGTACCTGCACGATCAGTACGCTGCCGTACCCGACCGACACCTACCGCGCCGACGCGAACGTCATCGACCCGACGGGTCGTTACATCGCCGGCACGGCTCTGCGGGTCGGCGAGGTCGACAACCAGTACCTGCTGCTGTTCTGGGACGGGCAGCAGGTCACCGAGGTCGAGGTGCCGGGCATGGCCGACCCGGTCGACGTCAACGCCGACGGCGTCGTGATCGGCAACGGTTCGGCACTGGGCACCGGCATCGGTCAACCGTGGGTCTACCGCGACGGCACGATCAAGCAGTTGCCGGTGCTGCCGTCCACCGGCATCTTCGTCAGCGCCATCAACGACGCGGGCGACATCGTCGGCTACGGCTCGGACATCGTCCCCGGAGAATACTCCGCCCTGCGCTGGCCAGCCGCCCGTCCGGGAACTGTCGAGGTGCTCAAGGCCCCGGCCAACGCTGAGGCGAGCGGGATCACCGACAACGGGACCATCGTCGGTAGCGCCGGGCCCTTCGGGGACTGGAACAGCTGGGTCCGCCGGCCGAACGGCCGGATCGACGCGCTCACGTTCCCCGGCGCCGACTGGAGCACGGCCAGCGCGGCGGCGGGCCGCTGGGCGATCGGCCTGGTCGGGCTCGACGACACCGGTGCGTCGAAGGTTCGGTGGGACCTCCGCAACGGCTCGCACACCCTGCTCGATCAGGAGATTCCCGCACTGACGGACGTCAATGCCAAGGGGGTCGTGGTCGGTGGTGACCGCGTCGGCAGGGGGTCCACCTCGCGGGTCCTGCCCGGTGGCGCCGAAGGGGTGGCCGTCGGTGCCCGGTCCATCTCCGACACGGGGACCATCGTCGGATTCCGCAACGTCCTCGCCGACCGGGTGACCCCGGTGCGCTGGACGGGCTGCTGACACTCCGGCTCGCGCAACGGTGTGGGGCCGCCCCGTCGGGGTCGGCCCCACACCGCGTCAACGGATCACGGCTTCCAGGAGCCCGCGGTCTCGAACATGGGCTGGTACTCCAGCACTCCCGACGCGTCGTGGACGTCGAACACGACGCTGCCGGTGCGCCTGGTGCCGGCGGTCAGCTCGTCGGCGGACGGCATCGGCTTGCCGCAGCCGGAGAAGGCCCCGGCGACCGCGTTGGCCTGGCTGCCGTCGGCGGCGACCCAGTTGAAGAAGAGGGGGTTCGCGGAGGCGGTGCCCTTGGTGACGGTGAGCTGCACGTCGGCGATCACGTACATGCCCTCGTCGGGCTTGAGACCGTAGGCCTTGCAGGGCTTGGTGGCGGTGCTGAACTTCGTCACGGTGATCTCGATGGTGCCCTCGTCGCCGTCGATGACCAGGGTGTCGCCGGGCGACATGTTGCGGGTGTCGCCGGCCGGAGGCGCCGACGCGGGCACCCGCGCCGGCGGCTGGACCACCTCTCGGCTGACCCCGGGCGTGGGGCCCGCCTCGGTCACGCCGGTCGCGGCCCGTTTGGTGCCCATGACGACGGCCACGATGCCGCCGGCGCAGGCGAGCAGGGTGAGTACCGCCGCGCTGACCGCGACGGCCACGACCGTCTTCTTCGACCCCTGCGCCGGCATCGGCGGGGATGTGGCGAGGGGATGGCCGGGCCCACCGGCGACCGGGTGGCCTTCGCCGGTCGCCGGGTACGCGGCACCCGAGAACGGCGGCTGCGACGCGCTCCCCGCGGCCGACCACGGGCTCGGCGGCAGCGGTGTCTGTGGGAGCGGTGTCGGTGGGAGCGCCGGGTCCCCGGCTGGCTGCGGCGGTGTGATGGAGGACGGCTGCGTCGGCGGTTCCTGGTCCGGCTGGTGGGAGTCCTGCTGCCCGGCGGAGGGCTGGGGGTGGGTCACCGTGCTCCTTGACGCCTCGGTACGTGTGGTTCGGGGAACCCGCCGACGCTACCGTGCGTGGTGGACCGCCCGGCCGTCGCGCCGAGCCCGTCCCACGGCCTGTTTCCGGTCGGTCCGGACAATCTGGACGGCCGCCAGCCGATCGTTTTCGGCCACGATGGACGGGGAAGATCAGCGCAGCGGCAGCACCGCCGCGGTGCGGACCAGCCCGTCGGCGACGACGAACCGGCCGGCGATGGTGGCCGGTGGATCCTCGACCGTCGCCTGGTTCAGCCGGGCCGGGGCGATCCGGGCCGTGAACGTGCCGGCGTCCGGGTCGATGTCGAGCTGGGCGTCGAGGAAGCCCAACCACGATCCGACGACCGGATACCAGACCTTGTAGACGGTCTCCTTCGCGCTGAACATGACGACCGGCCAGGACGTGCCGCCGGGCAGCCCCGCGCAGGTGGCCTCCTCCTCGGGCAGCAGCACGATCCTGCGTACCCCCGGATTGATGTCCTGGTGTTGCTCGGCGTCCATTCCGACGGACCGGACGTCGGTGGTGAGCGCCGTCGCCGCGGCGCAGTAGCCGGTGGTGTGGGTGATGGTGCCGACCACCCCGGCGGGCCAGACGGGCGAGCGGTCGGCGGCGGCCGGCACGGCGGCCGGTGGCAGGCCGAGATCGGTCATGGCCCGGCGGGCGCAGGACCGGCCGGCGGCGAAGTCCCGCCGACGGGTCTCCACGGCCCGCTGGCCGAGGCATGCCTGCTCGGCGGGGAGGAGCTCGCCGAGCCAGTCGTCCGGCCCGGCGACGGCGACCGCGACGGTCGAGGGAAAAATGTCACGCACGGTGTCGGCCTACTGATTGGTAGTGGTGGAGCATGCGGTCAAGCGTCAAATTTCCGACTCCCACGACCGGAGAAGGTACCGCAAAGATGTAACACCGGAGGGACGTGCAACGCCCTCTCTTATGGCTCCGGGGGGGACCACCATCAACAACGTGCCGGGCACGGTAGTCGCCCAGCCCCGTGGACATCTGGAAGGACGTGCGATGACCGATGGTGCGGAACGGTCGGGGGTGCGGGTCGACGATCATGCTCCGAAGACCCCCTGCTGGAGCTGCGTCTCCTGCGGTGACGAGTGGCCGTGCGCGACGAAGCGCAGCCGGCTGCTGGCGGAGTACCGGGGTGACCGGGCGATGCTCAGCGTCTACCTGGGCTCCTGTCTCGCCGCTGCCACGGAGGATCTGCGAGCGGCGCCGGTGATGTCGCTCCAGGACCGGTTCATCGGCTGGCTGCCACGCGGTTCCCGACGCGCCTGAACCGCTGGTGGCCCCGCTGCGGGCGGGGCCACCAGCGGGGCCGGCGGGTTCAGCGACGTCGGGGCCGCCGGGTCACCGCGAAGCCGAACACGCCGGCCACCGCAGCGAGCACGCCGCCGACGCCGGTCCAGACCCAGCGCGACCCGAGGTCCGGCAACCAGTCCGTGAGCGAGTCGGCGTCGTCGGCCTCCGGCTCCGCCACGGGTACGGCGTTGAGCACCGTGCCCGCCTTGGTGTTCGGCACCAGCGGCGCGGCCAACTCGCCGTCGTCGGCCGACGCGCCCCGGTCGGCGACTTCGCCGACCAGCAGGTCCACGTCGACAGGTGCGCCCAGATCCGGCTCCGGGAGGTCGGTCACGGAGAGCCGGACGACGTACGAGCCGGGCAGCGGGTCGGCCGACCAGGGCTCCGCCCACGCCCGCACCTCGCGCAACGTGCAGCCCAGCGTCACGCTGGACGCCTTCGCGTCCACGGTCGGGGTCTGCGCCCCGGCGGTGCACGCCTGACGGCGGCGCAGCCCGTCGAAGACGTCGACCGTCCAGGTGGAGGCGCCGCTGCGCCCCTTCGGGAAGGTGACGGTCGCGGTGATCTCGTGCACCTGACCGGCCTTCGCCGAGAACGCCCAGTAGAGGTGGTCGCCGATCGAGGCGTCCACCCGCACCGGCTGCCCGGCGGAGATCGGGGTGGCGGTGAGGAACGACGTGCCGGCCCGGTTCACCGGCGTGGCTCCCGGGGAGGGGGTCGGGGCGGCGACGGCGGCGGCGGGGACCAGGGCGGCCCCACCGACGGCGACCAGCGCCGCCAGTGACCGGAACAGTGCGTTACGCATCAGTTCTCCCTCCAGGTGGCGACCCACCAGCGGGTGAGCAGTCCGGCGAGCAGGCCGGTGATCAGCCCGGCGACGGTGAGCAGGGCGAGCAGCACCCAGCCCCGACCGAGGTCCGGTCCGTCCGGGGCGGGCGCGGCGGCGACCACGTCGATGGTCAACTCCACCGGCATGCCCGGGGTGGCCGCGGTGCCGGGGCGGGGGGCGAACGAGTTGCTCACCACCAGGCAGACGGTGGTGGGTTCGACGACCGGCGCGGAACTCTCCGCGGTCTCCGCGGCGTCCTCGTCGTCGGCGGTGGCCGACCAGCGCAGCCCGGCGGAGAGCACGTCGGCACGTCCACTGCCGGCGTCCGCGCCCCGGACCAGTTCCCGTCCGTCGGCGGCGGTGGCCCGCAGCAACACCCCGTAGTCCCGGTTCACGGGTCGGTCCAGCGCGATGCTCACCGACGCCCGCAGCTCCTGCCCGGGGCGTACCGGCACCCGGTAGTAGCGGTGCTCGGAGAACGCCTCCCGGTCGGCGTAGACGCCGGGGGCGAGCAACGGCGCGTTGTCGCAGGCGTTCGTGCCACCGACCACCGTCGGGGCGCGGGTGTGCGTGTCGCCGGCCCGCTCGACGAGCTGTTTGATCCGGCCGGTCAGTTCCTCGGCGCTCTGCGCGGCGGTGTAGGTGCCGCCGGTCGCGCTGGCGATGCAGAGCAGCTGCCGACGGACCTTCTCGTCGGGGGCCAGGCCGAGGGTGTCGACGACCAGGCTGGTGCCCTGGGCGGCCAGCTCCCGGGCCACCTCGCACGGGTCCGGCGGGGCGCAGGTGTCCTCGCCGTCGGTGATCAGCACGATCCGGCGGGTGGTGGCCCCGCTGCCCAGGTCCTGTGCGGCGGAGCGCAGTGCGAGGCCGACGGGTGTGAATCCCGTCGGCCGTAGCGTCGCCACCGCCGCCTTGGCCGCGGTGCGGTCCACCGGGCCGACCGGAACGATCTGCTGGGTGTCCTGACAGCCGACCTTCTTGTCCTTGCCGCGGTAGGTCGCGCCGAGCACCCGGATGCCGAGCTGGGTCTCCTCCGGCAGCGCGTCCACCACCTCGTTGAAGGCCTGCTGGGCGACCGAGATCCGGCTGCGTCCGTCGATGTCGGCGGCGCGCATCGAGCCGCTGACGTCCAGCACCAGTTCGACCCGGGGTGGCTCGGGCGCCGGCTCCTCGTCGGCCCACGCCGGGGCGGGCCCGGTCAGCGCGGTGGTCGCCAGCAGTCCGAGAAGGACAGCCGTCGATCGTCTGAAGTTGATCACGGCCCGCAGTGTAGTGAGATCCACTTTGGATGATCGTTCGGGTGCTGGCGATCGGGATCCGCCACCGCCGGCCGGATCGGCGACCGCCCCTGAGCGGCCGTTTCCGCGCTCTGGGTCCACGTCAGGTCACCCTCGGTCAACTGAGGAAGGGTCGTTGTCGATCCGGTTGACATCCGTCGGAAATCTGACCCAAGTCGACCCGTTGTGCCGGTGGTGCGCGGTGGTTAAGCTCTTCATGCGCGCCCCAATCGCCCGCTTCCCCCGTGGCAGGCGATCGGGGCGCGCGTCTTTGTCAGAAGGGCCCGCACGCTTCGGCGTGCGGGCCCTTCTCGTCGCGCTGTGCGGCGCGTCGCCTGTCGGCGCTTATATCCACCGACCGTCGAGCCACATCCGGGACAGCCAGTCCGAGTACGGAATCACCGTGCCGACGAAGATCGGATAGAAGTACGCGAAGCACAGCCCGACCAGCAACACGTACGCCCCGGCCGCGATGCTGCCCACCAGTCGACGTTCGTAGCTCGGGTCGCCGGGCAGCAGTGGCGCCACCTCGCCCACGTCACCTCCGGCGGGAGCGATCAGCGCGCCCATCACGTACACCACGGCGAGCACCAGGAACGGCACCACCGGCGCGGCGTAGAACGAGAACATCGTCCGGCCGTCGAGGGCGAGCCAGAACCACGGCAGCAGCCCGGCCGCCACGGTCAGCAGGATCGCGCCGGCCCGCCAGTCCCGACGGGCCAGGCCCAGCCAGGCCAGCGCCACCAGGGCCGGCAGGAACGACCACCAGAGCAGCGGGGTGCCGAGCAGCAGGATCTCGGAGGCGCACGTCGGCGCGCCGCAGGTGCCGTCGCTGGCGTAGTGGAACGCCACCGGACGGCCGAGCAGCAGCCACTGCCAGGGCCAGGACTGGTATTTGTGCGCGTCGTCGAGTTGGGCGTGGAACCCGTAGGCCGCGCGATGGTACTCGTACAGGTTGATCAGCGGGCCGATCACCGGGCGGTCGCTCAGCTTGTCGGTCGCGTACTGCGTCGACGACGCCAGCCGGTAGTAGCCGTCGTCGGTGACCAGCCAGCCCGTCCAGGTGACGAGGTAGGTGCCCACCATCAGCACGCCGGCGAGCACCACCCAGGGCAGCTCGTCGAGCACTGTGTCCCGCCAGGGCCGGCGGACCCCCGCCGAACGGCGGACGCCGACCTCCCAGAGGATCACCAGCAGCGCGAACGCCGGGACGAAGTACAGAGCGCTCCACTTCACCGCGCAGGCGCAGCCGAGCAGCACCCCGGCGGCCAGTCGCCACCACGGCCAGGTGCGCCAACCGGTCGCCGGTCGGCCGGCACGGCCCGGCTGGCTCGGGTCGAGCCCGTCGTCCAGGGCCCGCGCCCAACGGCGACGGCGGGCGTCCCGGTCGAGCACCAACGCGCCGAAGGCCGCCAGCACGAAGAAGAGCAGGAAGATGTCGAGCAGCGCCGCGCGGGACAGCACCAGGTGGAAGCCGTCCAGGGCGAGCAGCAGGCCCGCCGCGCAGCCGAGCACCGTCGAGTGGAACATCCGCCGACCGATGCGGACCAGCAGCAGCACCGACAACGTGCCGATCACGGCCGCCGAGAACCGCCAGCCGAACTCCGGCGCGGTGGTGATGAGGTGGCCGGGCACGGAGACCTTCGACTCGGCGTCCTGGTAGCCGAAGGCCCACTCGCCGAGGCCGATCAACCACTTGCCCAGCGGCGGGTGCACCACGTACGACGGGACGTTGTCCTTGTAGTTCCACTCGACGGCGCGGGTGATCAACCCGTAGCCGTCCTTGGCGTAGTACGTCTCGTCGAAGATCTTGCCCTTTGGGCTGGACAGCCCGACGAACCGCAGGATCGCCGCGATGGCCACCACCACCGCTGTGGCCAGCCAGGAGAACCGGTCCAGTTTGGTGTCGACGGTGGCGAACCTCCGCCTGACCACGGCGGACACGCCACCGCCGGTGGCATCTGGTGCCGTCGGCTCCTGGTTACGGCTGGGCTCGCCCGTCACCTCGACCATCTTGGCAGGCTCGGCGCTCGGGCTCTGCGCTGTCGACGCACTCGTCACCCGGCGATCGTAGGCTGCCAAGGTGTCCGGTGGCGCCCGTCGTCCCTGATACCGGTATTCACTGTCGATGAAGGAGACGAATCTGTGGGTGAAATGTCCGAGACTGGGCGCCTGGTCCTGCTCGGTGCCCCCCTCGGCAACCCCGCCGACGCCTCGACCCGCTTCCGGGAGGTGCTGACCAGCGCCGACGTGGTCGCCGCCGAGGACACCCGCCGGCTCACCCGGCTGGCCCGCGACCTCGACATCACCGTCGGCGGTCGCATCGTCTCGTACTTCGAGGGCAACGAGGAACGACGCACCCCCGAGCTGGTCGAGGTCATCCTCGGCGGGTACGTGGTGGCGCTGGTCACCGACGGGGGGATGCCGAGCGTCTCCGACCCCGGCTACCGGCTGGTCCGCGCCGCGTTGGACGTCGGGGCGCCGGTCACCGTCGCCCCGGGGCCGAGCGCGGTCACCACCGCGTTGGCCGTCTCCGGGCTGCCCTGCGACCGGTTCTGCTTCGAGGGCTTCCTGCCCCGCACCCCCGGCGCCCGCCGGTCCCGACTGCACGCGCTCGCCGCCGAGGAACGCACCCTCGTCTTCTTCGAGGCCCCGCACCGGATCGGCGCGGCTCTCACCGACCTCGCCGACACGTTCGGCGCGGACCGGCCCGCCGCGCTCTGCCGGGAGCTGACCAAGACCTACGAGGAGGTGCTCCGCCGCCCGCTCGGCGAGCTGGCCCGGTGGGCCGCCGAGGCGAACCCGCGCGGAGAGATCACACTGGTGGTGGCCGGAGCGCCGACGACCGCCCCGGAACGCCCGGACGACGACACCCTGCGCGCGGCGGTCGCCGAGCGGGAGGCCGCCGGCCGGTCCCGCCGGGACGCCATCACCGACGTCGCCACCGAGTACGCGCTGCGCCGCCGGGACGTCTACACGATCGTGCACAGCTGAGCCTCTGCGCGCCGGCGGCGACCACCGCCTCGCGCAGCCGGTCGTCGAGCCCGGACCACGGCTGCCCACCTACCAGGCGGCGACCAGGAAGCCGACGGTGATCAGCACGGGGCCCGCGACGGCGGAGGTCACCGCCCAACGGCGGCTCCGCCGGCCTGGCAACCGGGCCGACCCGGTCCACCGGACGATGCCGGCGGCGCAGCCCAGCACCACCAGCAGACCGGGCAGCCAGCGCAGGTGCCGGCCCACGCCGGTGTCCGCGTACGCGGTGGTGGCGTCCGGGCCGGTCATCCGCGCCGACAGTCGGGTGCCGCTCGCGTTCGCGACGGCGGGCACGCCGGTCACCCGTACACCGTGCGCGATGAACCGTCCGTCCTGTGCCGTGAACGTGCCCCGGCACCGTTGGGTCAGCCCGTCGCCCGTGCAGCCGTCAAGCACCACGGTGCCCACCCGGGCGTGCCCGACCGCGATCCAGAACGGGCCGGCGCTGACCCAGGCGAAGAAGGCCGCGACGAGGCTCAGCGTCACCAACGCGGCGAGGCCGGGCAGTGGATCGGGCGGCGGTGCCGTCCGGCTCGGCGGCCGGCGCCGGGTCGGGCGGAAGTCCAGGCCCCGGTCCGGCGTCGGATCCTCCCGGACCGGGGTGCCGTCCCAGTGCACCTCCTCGATCGGTGCCCAGAAGGCGTCGTCACCGTCCGGGGCGTCGCCGTCGGCCCGTCGGTCCCGGTGCCGGCGGCTCTGCTGCCGGACGGGCACCCGACGGGGTACCGCGTCCACCGGAGCGCCGGTGGTCGGCTCCACCTCGACGGTCTCCGCGGCGGCGACCGTCGAGCCGGCGGTCGGGCCCGGAGGGCTCGGCCGGGCCGGGCTCGGCGCGGGCGCGGCGGGGGTCGGCCGGGCCGGGGTGGGTGTCGGCGCGGCCGGCGTGGGGCGCGCCGGCGTGGCGGCAAACTCCGCGGGCCTGGTCTGCTGCTCCGCCGGCGGGTCGGCCCCGGCCCGGGTGGTCGGACTCGGTCGCGGGCTGGGGCCCTGTCGCGTCCCGGCGCCGGTGCCGGGTACCAGCCGGGGCTGGGGAGCGACGCCGGCGCTGCGGGGCGGAGCCGGATCGGGAACGGGGTCGTCGTCGACCGCCGGCCCGGTGGGCGGGTCCTCGTGGTCCCGTGCCGCTCGTCTGCCAGTCACGACGTTCATTGCACACCGCTGCGGGGGGCGGAACGCGCAGCTCGACCGCGTGTCGGCGACAAATCGGACCAATGGTGGAGGTGGTCGGCCCGGTCCGCTGGCGCGGCACCCCCCATTGGTTCGCGGACGCCCCGGACGGGTCACTAGGCTTGCTGCTCATGAGTCACGTTCTCGCGGCAGTGGCCTGGCCGTACGCCAACGGCCCCCGCCACATCGGCCACGTCTCCGGTTTCGGCGTTCCCTCCGACGTCTTCGCCCGGTACATGCGGATGGCCGGCCACGACGTGCTCATGGTCTCCGGCACCGACGAGCACGGCACCCCGATCCAGGTGCAGGCCGACGCCGACGGGGTCACCCCGCGCGAACTGGCCGACCGGTACAACAGGGTGATCGTCGAGGACCTGCACGGTCTCGGCCTCTCCTACGACCTGTTCACCCGCACCACCACCCGCAACCACTACGCGGTGGTGCAGGAGCTGTTCGAGGGGATGTACCGCAACGGCTACATCGTGCCGAAGACCACCATGGGCGCCATCTCCCCGTCCACCGGGCGCACCCTGCCCGACCGTTACATCGAGGGCACCTGCCCGATCTGCGGCTACGACAGCGCGCGCGGCGACCAGTGCGACAACTGCGGCAACCAGCTCGACCCGATCGACCTGATCGACCCGAAGTCGCGGATCAACGGGGAAGCCCCGAAGTTCGTCGAGACCGAGCACTTCTTCCTCGACCTGCCCGCCCTGGCCGAGGTGTTGCGGCAGTGGCTGGACACCCGCGAGGGGTGGCGGCCCAACGTGCTGCGGTTCTCCCGCAACCTGCTCGACGACCTCCAGCCCCGGGCGATCACCCGCGACCTGGAATGGGGCGTGCCGATCCCGTTGGACGGCTGGCGGGACCGATCGGACAAGCGGATCTACGTCTGGTTCGACGCGGTGATCGGCTACCTGTCCGCGTCGATCGAGTGGGCCCGCCGCTCCGGCGACCCGGAGGCGTGGCGGAAGTACTGGTCCGCCGACGATGAGGGTAAGGACGCCCGGTCCTACTACTTCATGGGCAAGGACAACATCGTCTTCCACTCGGTGATCTGGCCGGCGCTGCTGTCCGGCTACTCCGGCGAGGGCTCCCGCGACGGCGAACCGGGCGAGCTGGGCCGGCTCAACCTGCCCACCGAGGTGGTCTCCAGCGAATACCTGACCATGGAGGGACGCAAGTTCTCCTCGTCCCGCAAGGTGGTCATCTACGTCCGTGACTTCCTGGAGCGCTACGACGCGGACGCGTTGCGGTACTTCATCGCCGCCGCCGGCCCGGAGAGCAACGACACCGACTTCACCTGGGCCGAGTTCCTCCGCCGCAACAACGACGAGCTGGTGGCCGGCTGGGGCAACCTGGTCAACCGGTGTGTCTCGATGGCGGCGAAGAACTTCGGCGCGATCCCACCGGTCGACCCGGCCGGGCTCACCGAGGCCGACGAGGCGCTGCTGGCGGTGGCGCGGGCCGGGTTCGACACGGTCGGCGACCTGATCGGCCGGCACCGGCAGAAGCAGGCCATCGGCGAGGCCATGAAGGTCGTCGCCGAAGCCAACAGGTACCTGTCCGAGCAGGCCCCGTGGAAGCTCAAGGACGAGGCGGACAAGCCCCGGATGGGCACCATCCTGCACGTCGCCCTCCAGGTGATCAGCGACGCCAACACGCTGCTCACCCCGTTCCTGCCGCACTCCGCGCAGCAGGTGCACGAACTGCTCGGCGGCACCGGCGTGCACGCGCCGATGCCCGTCATCGAGCAGGTCGACGACCTGGACGGCGGCCCGGCGTACCCGGTGCTCACCGGTGACTACACCGTCGGCGCGCGCTGGGAGTCGGTGGCGATCGAGGCGGGTCGGCCGTTGGCGGCGCCGAAGCCGGTGTTCCGCAAGCTCGACCCGTCGATCGTCGACGAGGAACTGGCCCGACTGGCCGGATGACGGTGTGACGCGCGGCGGCGGCTGTTCTGCCGCCGCGCGCCGTCATATCGCGTAGCGGGTGTCCATCACCTGGTCGTCGGTCACCTCGGTGCCCAGTGCCCACGCCTCGTAGACGCCCCGTTCCTGGCACTGCGCACCGGTCGCCGCCACCGCCTCCGGGTTCGGGAAGCGCAGGCGCACCCGCAACCAACCGGCCTCCTCCCGCAGCACCAGGCAGGGCACACCCCGCCACTGGGCGAACCGGAGTCGGCGGGCCACCGCCTCCACCGGGTACCGGGCCGCCCGGGTCATCGCCAGCACCCGGAACCCGCCGGGCAGGTCGGCCACCGCCTCGTACTCGGTGTCGCCGTGCAGACCGACCAGCTGGGTGGAGCGCGGCGCGTCCCCGTTCGGCACGTACTCCTGGTCCGGGGAGAGGCCCGGCACCCCCGCGAGCAGGTGTCGCCACTGCGGGCCCACCATCCGCAGCCATCCGCGCTGCTCGGCCTGGTAGGTGTAGAGCACCACCTCCACCCCCTCCGGCGGGTACGCGATCAGGGCGGCGTTCGCCGGCATCGGCAGGTCGGCGAAGTCCCGGGTGACGAACTCCGGGATGAGCTGACCGTTGCTCGGCACGAAGCCCGTGCCCAGCACCGGGGCGCCGAGCCGGTCCCGGGATGCCAGCGCGGTCAGGCCGCGGTGCGCCTCGCCCACCGGAACGTCGTAGTCGCCCGGGTCGGACGCCCGCCACCGCAGCGCGTACGTCACCTCCGGCCCCTCCCGGCCGACGTCACCGTCGCTGCGCAGCACCGTCGTCGTCGCCGGCGTACGCAGGTGTGCCACGTCGTACTCGCGGTAGCAGAAGCCGTGCGGCAGCCAGCCCCGCACGTAGCCGGCGAGCTGCTGGGCGGAGAGCACCTTCACCATCCGGGTGCCCCGCCGGACCACCGCCGACGCGCGCGCCGACGCCAGCACCGGGTCACCGGCCGCGGACGGTTGTTGGCTGAGCTGGTGCAGGTACGCCCAACCCCGCTCGCGGTGCGCGGGCATCATCAGCGGCAGCTCCGGCTCGTCGGCAGGCTCGGTGCCTCCGTGCACCGCGGTCACCTCGCTGACGTGCACGAACCGGTGCCACGGCAGCGCGCTGCCCGGCCGGGGTGCCCACTCGAAGCCGGCCACCTCGTCGGCGCTGAACAGCTCGTACGCGGCGCCCCGGGCGATCTCCTCGGCCGGGTACACGCCGCCGCCGAACGCCACCTGCAGCCCGGTACGTTCGCCGGCGCTCCCGCAGGCCTGGGGGATGACGCTCATGCCGCCGTCTCCCTCTCCCTCGACGAGATGCCCTGTCGACCCGGTCCGCTCGCTCCCCGGCGACGGTAGAGTCGCGCGGCGTAGTCGGGGTGAACGTCGGGTGGCGGGCAGATGGACAGGCCCGGTGTGTGATGCTGTCGCTGATGAGCGAGCCCACTGAATCGCGCCGAGAGCGCGCCGCCCGGCGGGCCGGAGAATTTCCGCCCGCCCCCGAGCCGCTGCCCCGGGCGGTACTGGACAGCCACACCCACCTGGACATCACGGTCAGCGAAGCCGGTGTGCCCGGCGGCGGACCGGCCGACGATCCGGTCGCGGTGGCCATCGAGCTGGCCACCGAGGTCGGGGTGGACCGGCTGGTCCAGGTGGGCGTCGACGTCGCCTCGTCCCAGTGGGGCGCGGACACCGCCGAGCGGTATCCCGCGGTGCTGGCCACCGTCGCCCTGCACCCCAACGAGGCGCCCCGGCTGACCGACCTCGACGAGGCGCTGCGGCAGATCGAGTCGCTGGCCGCCCGCGAGCGGGTCCGGGGGATCGGCGAGACCGGGATGGACTTCTTCCGGACCGGCGACGAGGGGCGCGCCGCGCAGGAGGAGAGCTTCCGGGCACACATCGCGATCGCCAAGCGGTACGGCAAGGCGTTGGTCATCCACGACCGGGACGCCCACGCGGACGTGCTGCGGATCCTCGACGACGAGGGCGCGCCGGACCGGGTGGTGCTGCACTGCTTCTCCGGTGACGCCGACTTCGCCAGCGAGTGTGTCCGCCGCGGTTACCTGCTCAGCTTCGCCGGCACCGTCACGTTCGGCAGCGCCACGGCGCTGCGGGAGGCCGCCGCGCTCACCCCCGTCGACCAGATCCTGGTGGAGACCGACGCCCCGTACCTCACCCCGACGCCGCACCGTGGCCGGCCGAACGCCTCGTACCTGATCCCGCTCACCGTCCGGGCGCTCGCCCAGACCACCGGCACCGACCTGGACGAGTTGTGCGCGGCCATCTCGGCCACCGGCGACCGGGTCTTCGGCCCGTGGTGAGCCCGGCCCGACGGTCGACCCCGACCCCGTCGCTACGCTTCCCGGCATGACCGGTCTCCTCGGCCCGGCGGAGATCCGGGAACTCGCCGCCCGGCTGGGCGTCGCGCCCACCAAGAAGCTGGGCCAGAACTTCGTGCACGACCCGAACACCGTGCGCCGGATCGTCACCGCCGCCGGTCTGACCCCGGACGACGTGGCCCTGGAGGTCGGCCCGGGGCTCGGTTCGCTGACCCTGGGGCTGCTGCCGATCGCCGGGCACGTGCACGCCGTGGAGATCGATCCCGTGCTGGCCGGGGCGCTGCCGGAGACCGCCGCGCGGTACGCCCCGGTGCACGCCGACCGGCTCACCGTGCACCGCGCGGACGCCCTGCGCGTCGCCGCCGCCGAGCTGGCCGACCCGCCGCCGACCGCGCTGGTGGCGAACCTGCCCTACAACGTGGCGGTGCCGGTGGTGCTGCACCTGCTCGCCGTCCTGCCCACCCTGCGGCACGGTCTGGTGATGGTGCAGAAGGAGGTCGCCGACCGGCTGGTCGCCGGTCCCGGCTCCAAGGTGTACGGAATCCCGTCGGTCAAACTCGCCTGGTACGCCCAGGCCAAGAGCGCCGGACGGGTGCCCCCGAACGTGTTCTGGCCGGTGCCGAACGTCGACTCCGGCCTGGTCGCCTTCACCTGCCACGAACCGCCCCGGTCCGACGTACCCCGGGAACGGGTGTTCGCCGTCGTCGACGCGGCGTTCGCGCAGCGGCGCAAGACGCTGCGCGCCGCGTTGGCCGGTTGGGCCGGCAGCGCGGACCGGGCCGCCGCCGCGCTCACCGCGGCCGGCGTCGACCCCGGCGCCCGGGGGGAGTCCCTGACCGTCGAGCAGTTCGCCGCCATCGCCGCGTCGGCTCCGGTCGGTACGCCGGCCGCGAAGTAGGCTGACGCCCGTTGCCCGCCGAGGACGCCGAGGAGCTGATCGTGGCCAAGCCGTTCGACATCCGCCTGCGCTTGCGGGATGTCACCCCGTGACCGAGGCCTGGCGTCCGGACGACGAGGACGAGCGACGCGGGGCCGTCGGGCCGGTGAAGGTCCGGGTGCCCGCCAAGGTCAATCTGCACCTCGGGGTGGGCCCGCTGCGCCGGGACGGCTACCACGAGCTGAACACCGTCTACCACGCCATCTCGATCTACGACGAGCTGACGGCCCGTCGGGGCGACACCCTCGCCCTGACGATGGAGGGCGAGGGCACCGGCGAGCTGGCCCTGGACGACTCCAACCTGGTGATCCGCGCGGCGCACGCCCTCGCCGGGTACGCGGGGGTGCTGCCGCACGCCCGGCTGCACCTGCGTAAGCAGATTCCGCTCGCCGGCGGGCTGGCCGGTGGCAGCGCCGACGCGGCCGCCGCGTTGGTGGCCTGCGACGCGCTGTGGGGCACTGGGTTGTCCCGCGACGAGCTGGCCGGGATCGCCGCCGACCTCGGCTCCGACGTGCCGTTCCTGATCTACGGGGGCACCGCGCTGGGCACCGGCCGGGGTGAGGCGATCAGCCCGGTGCTGGCCCGTCCGACCACCTGGCACTGGGTGGTGGCGATCGCCGACGTGGGCCTCTCCACTCCCGCCGCGTACCGCGAGCTGGACCGGCTGCGCGACTCCGGTGCCGCCGGTGCCCCGCTGGGCCCCACCGACGCCCTGCTGGGTGCGCTGCGTCAACGCGACCCCCGGGTGCTCGCCCGGACGCTCGGCAACGACCTCCAGGACGCCGCGCTGGCCATGCTCCCGGCGCTGGCCGACACCCTCAAGGCCGGCGAGGAGGCCGGCGCGCTCACCGGCATCGTCTCCGGCTCCGGCCCGACCTGCGTGTTCCTCGCCGCCGACGCCGCCGACGCGGAGCGGATCGCCACCGAGCTGAACGCCGCGGACGTGTGCCGGGAGGCGCGGGTCGCCCACGGTCCGGTCGCCGGCGCCCGCATCGGCTGACGGTACGTCCCGCCGGTCCCGCGGGCGGGCGGCGCGGTCGCCCGGGGCGTCCGCGTACCCTTGCGGCAGGCGTCCAGGTGCCCCTCGGCACCGGGACGCCTTGATCATGAAGGGTGGATCGTGGCGAACATCGTCAATCTGGACCGGGTGTCCAAGGGGTACGGCGCGGCTGGGCGGCTGCTCACGGACGTCTCGCTCGGCCTGGACGACGCCGACCGGATCGGCGTGGTCGGCCTCAACGGCGCCGGCAAGTCCACCCTGCTGCGCCTGCTCACCAAGCAGGAGGGCCCTGACGACGGCCGGGTGACCCACCGTCGCGACCTGCGCGTGCTGTGGCTGCCGCAGCAGCTCACGCTGGCCGCCGACGCCACCGTCCGGGACGTGGTGCTCGGCACCGCCTGGCTCGACGAGGGCATGGGCGCCGAGCACGAGTGGGCCGGTGACGCGGGCGTGCGTGCCATCCTCGACGGTCTCGGCATGCCGCACCTGGGCCTCGACCAGCCGGTCGGCCCGATGTCCGGAGGCGAACGACGCCGGGTGGCGCTCGCCGCGCTGCTGGTCCGCGACTCCGACCTGCTCATCCTCGACGAGCCCACCAACCACCTCGACGTCGGCGGTGTCGACTGGCTGGCCCGGCACCTGGTCGGCCGCAAGGGCGCGCTCGTGGTGGTCACCCACGACCGGTGGTTCCTCGACGCGGTCTGCACCACCACCTGGGAGGTGGCGGACCAGACCGTTCGTTCCTACGAGGGCGGCTTCGCCGCCTGGACCCTGGCCCGCGCCGAGCGCGAGCGCGTCGCCGCCGCCACCGAGGCCCGCCGGCAGAACCTGCTCCGTAAGGAGATCGCCTGGCTGCGCCGTGGTCCGCCGGCCCGGACCTCCAAGCCCCAGTTCCGCATCGACGCCGCGAACGCGTTGATCGCCGACGTGCCGCCGGCGCGGGACACCATGTCGCTGCAACGCATGGCCGTCTCCCGGCTCGGCAAGCAGGTGTACGAGCTGGAGAACGTCGAGCTGCACGCCGGCCCCAAGGAGATCCTGCGCGACGTCAGCTGGCTGGTCGGCCCCGGCGACCGGATCGCCATCCTCGGCGCCAACGGCGCGGGCAAGACCACCCTGCTGCGGATGCTCGCCGGCGTCACCCGCCCCGACGGTGGCCGTCTCGGCACCGGCTCGACGGTGCGACCCGCGTTCCTGTCCCAGGAGCTCACCGAGCTGCCCGGGCACCTGCGTGTGCTCGAAGCCGTCGAGGAGGTCGCCCGCCGGGTCCAGCTCGGCGACCGGGAGGTCTCCGCGTCCCAGCTCGCCGAGGTGTTCGGCTTCGACGACCGCCGCCTCTGGACCCCGGTCAGCGACCTCTCCGGTGGGGAACGCCGCCGGTTGCAGATGCTGCGGCTGCTGGCCGGCGAGCCCAACGTCCTGCTCTTCGACGAGCCCACCAACGACCTGGACACCGACACCCTCGCCGCGTTGGAGGACCTGCTCGACTCGTGGCCCGGCACGATCATCGTGGCCAGCCACGACCGCTACCTGATCGAGCGGGTCACCGACACGGCGTACGGCATGTTCGGTGACGGCCGGCTGGTGCACCTGCCGGGCGGTGTGGACGAGTACCTCGCGCGGACCGCCGAGCGGGCCGGCGCTCCTCGGGCGGGCGTCTCCTCGGCCTCCGCGCCCACCGCCTCGTCCGGGGCCGGCATGTCCGCCGCCGAGGTCCGCCAGGCCCGCAAGGAGCTGACCCGACTGGAGCGGCAGCTGGGCAAGCTCGACCAACGCGAGAGCGCGCTGCTCGATCAGCTGGCGGCGGACGCCACCGACTACGCCCGGGTCGCCGAGTTGGACGCCCAGCTCAAGGATCTGCGCGCCGAACGGGAGCGGATCGAGGAGAGCTGGATGACCCTCGCCGAGGACCTGCCGGAGAGCTGAACGGTCCGGGCGCGCCGGCCCGCCCGCACCACACCGCCTGCCGGCCTCTTGCCGTCTGCTGGCCTCTTGCCGTCTGCTGGCCTCTTGCCGTCTGCCGGCCTCATGCCGCCTGCCTCCCCTTTGGAGCTGATGCCGCAAACGAATCGGGCACGTGCCGTGAACGCATCAGGCGCGATGTCGTAAACGATTCAGCTCCAAAGGACCGAACCGCAGTGCCACACCCCCGGCCCCCGGCCCCCCGCGCACCCGCCACGCCCGCGCGGGCCCCGTGTGCGGCGTCACATCGCCACATGCGAGACAATCCTCGGCGACACCTACCCCACGGCGTTGGAGACACAGACATGGCACACACCCCCGTCAACCACCCCGCGCGGCCGATCTACCGGGCGATCGGCGGGCTGACCGGTCTGTACCTGGTCGTCTTCGGTGTGCTCGGCATCATCGCCAGCACCGGCAACGAGATCCTCGCCCAGGACGACACTCGGGTCCTCGGTCAGGGCACCAACCTCGGCTTCTCGCTGCTCAGCGTGCTGCTCGGGATCGTCGTGCTGGTGGGCACCGCGCTCGGCCGCAACATCGACGTGGCGATCAACCAGTGGCTGGCGTACGCCCTGATGGTGATCGGCCTGGGTGGCCTCGCCTTCATCCGCACCGACGCCAACATCTTCAACTTCAGCGTCACCACCGTGGTCGTGGTGCTGACGGCGTCCCTGGTGCTGCTCATGGTCGGCATGTACGGCAAGGTCGGCACGGACGAGGAGGCGGAGGCGTTCCAGAAGGCTCGCCTCGTGCTCTGAGGGTTTTCTTCGGTCGTTGTTGGGGTTTCGCCGGAGCCTCGGTGGCTCCGGCGAAAACCTGACTCGGTCCAGCCTTCGGCGGACGCGCGACCATCGGTGTTTTGCCTGACGTGCCCGGTTCCTTGGGCGACAATTCCCCTGAAACGGTCACATCAGGGGGTCTCGGGTATGCCGCACTTTCCGGTCAACCATCCGGCACGGCCGCTGTACCGGGTCCTCTCGGGTCTGGTCGGCGTCTACATCCTGGTCTTCGGCGTCTGGGGCGTCGCCGAGACGATCGGTGACCCGCTTTTCGCGCGGAGCAGCACCTGGGCCCTCGGACTGCGGACCAACCTGGCCTTCTCACTCGCCTCGGTGGTCTTCGGAATCGTCCTGATCATCGGGGCGTCGCGGCGCAGCAACCTCGGTCACTACATGAACCTCACCGCGGGTGTCGTGTTCCTGGTGACCAGCATCCTGATGATGTCGGTGCTGCAGACCGACGCGAACTTCCTCAACTTCTCGATGTCGACGGTGATCGTGTCGATGCTGTTCGGCCTGATCCTGTTCGGCACCGGCCTGTACGACAAGGTCGGCCCCGCCGAGCACGCGGAGGCGGAGCTGGAGCGCCGCAAACACCCGGTCGCCGACGTGCACCGCCGCTGAGCGGGCTCAGCGGCGGTGCACGCTCAGCCGGCTCGGCCGCGGCTCGCGGTCAGCCGGCTCAGTGTCGGCGCGCAGTGATCAGGGTCGGCTTCGCCTCCAGGTGCGACAGCCCGTTCCAGGCCAGGTTGACGAGGTGCGCCGCCACCGTCTCCTTGCGCGGCTTGCGCACCTCCAACCACCAGCGGCCGGTCAGCGCCACCATGCCGACCAGCGCCTGCGAGTACAACTCGGCGAGCTTCGGGTCGTACCCGCGGCTCTTGAACTCGGCGCCCAGGATGTGCTCGACCTGGTGCGCCACGTCGTTCATCACGCTGCTGAAGTTGGCCGTGCCGGACATCAGCGGCGACTCGCGGACCAGGACCCGGAAGCCGCTGGCCTCCTCCTCGATGTAGCCCAGCAGGGCGAGCGCGGCCTGTTCCAACAGCTCCCGGGGATGCCCGGCGGTCAACGCCGTGGTGATCCGGTCCAGGAGGGCGCGGACCTCCCGGTCCACCACCACCGCGTACAGCCCTTCCTTGCCGCCGAAGTGCTCGTACACCACCGGCTTGGAGACCTTGGCGCGGGCGGCGACCTCCTCGATCGAGGTGGCGTCGAAGCCACGCTCGGCGAACAGCTGCCGGCCGGTCGCGATCAACTGCTCCCGTCGCTGGGCCGCCGACATGCGCACCCGGGAGGTGGGTTTGGCCTTGGGCGGGGCGACCGGGGCCGGCGGGACCGCCCGCCGGCCGCCGACACTGTCACCGTCACTGACCTCGGGCATGTCGCCGCCTCGCTGGCGCTCGGTGACGCCCTGCCGTGGGATGGTGCCTCCGCTGTGCCCGTTCACGTCGTCGCCTCACTGTCGGGCGGCCCGACTCCGCCGCGCCGTCCGACCGTATCCGGATCGAGCCCGGCTCCCCGTCGGTCGAGCCGTCCGGTCCCCCCGCGTGGCTCGGTCATCCGGCCATCCTGCCAGGCGGCCTCCCGGCGCACCGCCCGGTTTTACCGGGGTGCGACCGGCTTCACCAGCTTCGCGGCGAGGCGTTCCGGCTTCGGCCAGCGCACCTGCGTCGCCGCGCCGACCTTCTCGAACATCCAGATCACCCGGGCGGAGATGTCCACCTGGCCGCGCAGGACGCCGTGCCGGGCGCTGGTCGGGTCGGCGTGGTGCAGGTTGTGCCAGCTCTCGCCGAACGACAGGATCGCCAGTGGCCAGAAGTTCGACGCACGGTCGCCCTGGCGCATCGCGAAGGGTCGCTCACCGTAGACGTGGCAGACCGAGTTGATCGCCCAGGTCACGTGGTGCAGCAGGCCGATCCGGACCAGCCCGGCCCAGAAGAACGCGGTCAGGGCGCCCTGCCAGGACCAGGTCACCAGGCCGCCGATCAGCGCCGGGCCGAGCAGTGAGACGGCCACCAGCGCGGGGAAGAGACGGTCGACCCGGCTGATGTCGCGGTCGGCGATGAGGTCCGGGGCGAAACGCTCGCGGTTGGACAGCTCACGGCGGAACAGCCAGCCCACGTGCGCGTGGAACAGGCCGCGGGTCAACGCCCAGAAGCTGGTGCCGAAGCGCCACGGCGAGTGCGGGTCGCCCTCCAGGTCGGAGAAGGCGTGGTGCCGGCGGTGGTCGGCGACCCACTGGATGATTTCGCCCTGCACCGCCAACGAGCCCGCGACCGCCAGCGTCACCCGCAGCCACCGCTTGGCCTTGAACGACCCGTGCGTGAAGTAGCGGTGGAAGCCGACGGTGATGCCGAGCCCGGAGACGACGTACCAGACCAGGCCGATGATCACGTCGGTCCAGCCGAGCCAGCCGCCCCAGGCGACGGGCACGGCGACCAGCAGGGCGACGAAGGGGATCACCACGAAGGCCCACAGCGCGGCCAGGATGGCGGGGGACTGGCTGCCGTCGGTGAGGGGTTTGGGGCCGGGCGCGGCGGTGTTGGGATCGAGCAGGGCAGTGGACATGGGACCTCGCAGGGGGATGGTGACGATCACGAAGTTACGCCTACGTCACCGTAACTTACGGCACCGTAGATCGCACGGGGAAGTTTCGAGCGACCCTCGGATACTCGGGCGAACCAGCAGGTCAAGGCCGTTTGGGCGGTGGTGGGTCGTGGTGCCGTCGCACGGCGTCGGGAGTACCGGACCGGGGGTGCCGGTGACTGTCCGGGGCGGGGGTTGGGCGGGGCGGGGTGGAATGAGCGATGGCGTCCGACGCTCGGGACGCTAAGGTGTAGCCGGCGGGGTGCTCGTCGCCCCGGATGCGACGCGCTCGCATCGTTGATCGGCCGTGGTGTAACTGGCAACACCCGGGTCTTTGGTACCCGTATTTCAGGTTCGAACCCTGGCGGCCGAGCTGTCCATCTGCGCCCGTTTTAGGGTCCGGTGGGGGTAAGAGGAAGACGCGACAGGCCCCGCAGCTAGCATGGCCGCGAGAGTGTCCGCCGTCCCGACGGGAGCCACGTCGTGCCCCAGCCCCACCTCCGTACCGTCGTCGTGCTCGCCGCCGGTGAGGGCAAGCGGATGAAGTCGACACTGCCCAAGGTGCTGCACCCGCTGCTCGGTCGGACACTGCTCGGTCACGTGCTGAGCGCCGCCGCGCCGCTCGCCGCGGACCGCACCGTCGTCGTCGTTGGGCACGGCGCCGACCAGGTCCGGGCGCACCTCTCCACTGTCGCACCGGACGCCACGCCCGTGCTCCAGGCCGAGCAGCTCGGCACCGGCCACGCCGTACGGATCGCGCTGGACGCCGTCCCGGACGGAGCCGGCACCGTCGTGGTGATCAACGGGGACGTGCCGCTGCTGCGACCCGAGACGGTCGGCGCGCTGGTGACCGCACACGAGGAGGCCGCCGCGGCGGCGACCGTGCTCGCCGCCGAGGTGCCCGACCCGACGGGGCTCGGCCGGATCGTCCGGGACGCGGACGGCCGCCTGGAGCAGATCGTCGAGGAGCGCGACGCCGACGCGACGCAACGGGCGATCCGGGAGATCAACGCCGGCATCTACGCGTTCGACGCGGTGCGGCTGCGCGAGGCGCTGGGCAAGCTCTCCACCGACAACGACCAGGGCGAGGAGTACCTGACCGACGTCTTCGGCCTGCTCCGCGCGGCCGGCGAGCCGGTCGCGGTGCACGTGGCCGTCGACCACGTCGAGACGTTGGGCTGCAACGACCGGGTGGAGTTGGCGACGCTGCGCCGGCTGCTGCGCGACCGGGTCAACGAGGCCTGGATGCGCACCGGGGTGAGCCTGCTCGACCCGGCGACCACCTGGATCGACGTGACGGTCGCCCTGGACCGCGACGCCGTGGTCGACCAGAACACCCAGCTGCGCGGAGCAACGGTGGTCGGCGCGGGCGCGCTGATCGGGCCGGACGTCACGCTCGTCGACACGGTCGTCGGCCCCGCCGCGTCGGTGGTCAGAAGCCACGCCGTCGGCGCCGAGGTGGGCGCCGGCGCCACCGTCGGGCCCTACGCGTACCTGCGGCCGGCCGCACGGCTCGCCGAGAAGGCGAAGGTCGGCACGTTCGTCGAGGTGAAGAACACGCAGATCGGCGCGGGCTCCAAGGTGCCGCACCTGACGTACGTGGGTGACGCGACGATCGGTGAGCACACCAACATCGGCGCGGCGTCGGTCTTCGTGAACTACGACGGGGTGAACAAGCACCACACCGTCATCGGCAGCCACGCCCGCACCGGGGCGGACAACATGTTTGTGGCGCCGGTCGAGGTCGGCGACGGCGCGTACACGGCGGCCGGCTCGGTCATCGTCGACGACGTGCCGGCGGGTGCGATGGGTGTCGCCCGGGCCCGCCAGCGCAACATCGAGGGCTGGGTGGTGAAGCGCCGCGCCGGCACGGCAGCGGCCGAGGCGGCGCAGCGGGCCGTCGATGCGAAGGGTGCGCATCGAGTCGGCGACGCGAAGGGTGCGCCGGTGGCACCCGGCACCGCAAGCGACAGTGAGGCAATCCACGGGGTGACCGAGACGGTGGGCGGCGCGTCCGGCCCGGGAGATACTGCAACCGAATAGTCCCTGACCCACCACCACCGGGTTGGGTACCGCCGACATAACGGGAGCAGACGGGCCCATGGGCAGCATCGTCGCCGAAAACCGCAAAAGCCTGATGCTCTTTTCCGGACGTGGCTTTCCGGAGTTGGCCAAGGAGATCGGCGAGGTGCTCGGCGTCGCGCCGACCCCGGCCGACGCGTACGAGTTCGCCAACGGCGAGATCTTCGTACGCTTCAAGGACTCGGTACGTGGTTCGGACGCCTTCGTGGTGCAGTCCGTCACGCACGGGGTGAACACCTGGGTCATGGAGACCCTGATCATGGTGGACGCGCTGAAGCGGGGGTCCGCCAAGCGGATCACCGTGGTGCTGCCGTTCTACCCGTACGCGCGTCAGGACAAGAAGCACCGGGGTCGGGAGCCGATCTCGGCCCGCCTGGTGGCGGACCTGTTGAAGACCGCGGGCGCGAACCGCATCCTCACCGTCGACCTGCACACCGCGCAGATCCAGGGCTTCTTCGACGGTCCGGTGGACCACCTCTTCGCCATGGACATCCTGGCCGAGTATGTGGAACACAAGTACGCCGGCCGGCCGATGACAGTGGTGGCGCCCGACTCGGGCCGGGTGCGGGTGGCCGAGCGGTGGACCGACCGGCTGGGCGGTTGCCCACTGGCGTTCATCCACAAGACCCGGGACCCGTTGAAGCCCAATCAGGTCGTGGCGAACCGCGTGGTCGGCGAGGTGGAGGGTCGGGTCTGCCTGATCGTCGACGACATGATCGACACCGGTGGCACGATCGCCAAGGCCGCCGACATCCTCAAGGAGCAGGGCGCGGCGGAGATCGTGGTCGCGTCCACCCACGCGCTGCTGTCCGACCCGGCCACCGAACGGCTGAAGAACAGCTCGATCAGCGAGATCGTGGTGACCAACACGTTGCCGCTCCCGCCGGAGAAGCAGCTGGACAAGCTGACTGTGCTGTCGATCGCGCCGCTGCTCGCGCGGGCGATCCGGGAGGTCTTCGACGACGGTTCGGTGACCACCCTCTTCGGCGGCCTGAGCTGACCGTCCCGCCCCGTTTCCGCCAGTCGGCATGCCGACGGGGGCGGGGCTGTCACACTGGTGGAAACGGGGCCGGCGCGCTGGTGGGAGCACCACCCACGCGCCGGTCTGGAGCCGTGAACGGGGACTGCCGCAAACCCTGGAAACAGCTCGGGTAGACTGGTGCGGTTGCCACGGCGAGGGTGCCCGGCGGGCCGCTGAAAAGCGCCGCACGGAGGCACCGTCATCGACGCGGTGCTCCGGGCAGTCGTTCAAGACGCATGAGCCCCAGCGAGCCCCTCGCCCCAGCACCGCCAGACGACAAGCCGCCGCAGCGAAAAGCATCAGGAGTTTCCCCGTGTCCGAGGTAAAGATCAGCGCCGAGCCCCGCACCGAGTTCGGCAAGGGTGGTGCCCGTCGTACCCGCCGGGCCGGCAAGGTGCCTGCCGTGCTGTACGGCCACGGCGAGAAGCCCAAGCACATCGCGCTGCCGTCGCGGGAGTTCGCCGCCGCGATCCGCAAGGGTGGTGCCAACCAGCTCTTCGCGATCGACATCACCGACGGCACCCAGGTGCTGGCCCTGCCGAAGGCGATCCAGCGTGACCCGATCCGCGACACCTTCGAGCACGTCGACCTGCTCCTGGTGCGTCGGGGCGAGAAGGTCACCGTCGAGGTTCCGGTCCAGCTGACCGGCGAGGCCGCGCGGGACACCCTGATCGTGCACGACCACGACACCCTCTCGGTGACCGCCGACGCCACCAAGGTGCCGGACCACCTCGAGGCCTCGATCGAGGGCCTGGAGGCGGGCACCCAGGTGACCGCCGGTGACGTCGAGCTGCCGACCGGCGTCGAGCTGGCCGCCGACTCGGACCTGACGGTCGCGTCGGTGACCGCCGCCCCCACCGCCGAGCAGCTCGAGGCGACGCTGCCCGAGGTCGAGGTTGCCACCGACGAGGCCGAGGCCGAGGTCGGCGAGGCCACCGAGGGCTCCGAGGGCGCGGACGCCGCTCCGGCCGCCGAGGGCGACGAGAGCTCCGAGGCGCGCACCGAGGCCTGATCGGTTCGTACTCTGCGACAGGCGTCCCCGGATGGTCGGGGGCGCCTGTCGGCGTATCGGGAGTCGGTGGATGGGCGTCGGGAGGGACAGGTCGTGACGGACGAGGCGGGGCCGTGGCTGGTGGTCGGCCTGGGCAACCCCGGTCGGGAGTACGCCGGGAACCGGCACAACGTCGGCTTCATGGTGGCCGACCTGCTGGCCGGCCGGGTCGGGGCCCGGTTCGGGCGGCACAAGCGGGCGGTGGCCGAGGTGGCCGAGGGGCGGCTGGGGTTCGGTGGGCCGAAGCTGGTGCTGGTGAAGCCACTGACGTACATGAACCTGTCCGGTGGCCCGGTGGCGGCCCTGGCGCAGTTCTACAAGGTGCCGGCGGCGCAGGTGATCGCGGTGCACGACGAACTGGACATCTCCTACGGCCAGGTGCGGGTGAAGTTCGGCGGCGGCGAGGGTGGGCACAACGGCCTGCGGTCGATGTCGAAGTCGTTGGGCACGAAGGACTACGCGCGGGTGCGGTTCGGCGTCGGCCGACCGCCGGGGCGGCAGGATCCGGCGGATTACGTGCTGTCGGATTTTGGCGCGACGGAGCGTAAGGAGCTGGATTTCCTGGTGGACCGGGCCGCCGACGTGGTGGAGTCGGTGATCGTCAAGGGCGTGGAGCCGACGCAGAACCTCTACCACGGCATTTGAGGCTGGGGCGAGAGGCCCGAATCGCGACCTCTTGACCGGTTCTGGCCGGGCGAGGCGTACCGGATCGGAAACTATGGGCCGGTAGTCTGCGCCTTTCGGCGTGCCGCGACCGGCGACGCGGGTCGCGGCGAATCGGCCTGTGCGGGGCACGGGTCGCGGCGAGGCGACGGGAGCGGGCAGATGAGCAGTCCTCCGATGATCGATGGCGCGTTCGCCCGATGGCTGGCGTCCCGGGCCGGGCAGGCGTTGCTCGACCTGCGTACGGAGATGGGTTTCGCGGACTCCGGCGCGCTGAAGTCGGCCGGGGACAAGGTGTCGCACGACCTGATCCGCACGGAGTTGGCGAAGTGGCGACCGGGCGACGCGGTGCTCTCCGAGGAGGACGAGGGCTCGCGGTTGGCCTGGGCGGCAGAGGTGAACACCGGGGCGGTGTCGCGGTTGACCGCCGACCGGGTGTGGATCATCGACCCGTTGGACGGCACCCGGGAGTTCTCCGAGGAGGGCCGCTCGGACTGGGCGGTGCACGTGGCGCTCTGGGCGCGTAACGCGCCGAGCCCGCACGGGCTGGTCGCCGGGGCGGTCGGCCTGCCGGCGCAGCACCGGGTGCTGGGCACCGACTACCCGCCGGCGTACCCGCCGATGACTGTGGAGGCGGCGACGGCCGGCGAGCGGAAGATCCGCCTGGCGGCGAGCCGGAGCCGGCCGCCGGTCTTCCTCACCGACCTGGCCGAGGACGTCGGGGCGCACCTGGTGCCGATGGGTTCGGCCGGAGCGAAGATCGCCGCCGTGGTCACCGGCGAGGTCGACGCGTACATCCACGCCGGCGGGCAGTACGAGTGGGATTCGGCTGCCCCGGTCGCTGTGGCGACGGCCACCGGACTACACGCTTCCCGGATCGACGGATCTGCGCTGAGATACAACGAGGCGGATCCGCGTCTGCCGGACCTTCTGGTCTGCCGCAAGGATCTCGCCACCCGGTTGCTTGCAGCGTTGCAGAGACATTCCGGGTAACCTGAGCGCACTTTCTTGACATGTCCGACCGGAAAGGTCTGGAAATCGGATGATCGAGCGAATCGAGTCGGTGTCATGACCACCCCGGCGGCGTACCGGGTCTCCCACCTGGACGCCCTGGAGGCGGAGAGCATCTTCGTGATGCGCGAGGTGGTCGCCGAAATGGAACGCCCGGTGCTGCTCTTCTCCGGCGGCAAGGACTCGATCGTCATGCTGCGACTGGCGCAGAAGGCGTTCGCCCCGGCCAACATCCCCTTCCCCGTCATGCATGTCGACACCGGGCACAACTTCCCCGAGGTCCTGGAATACCGCGACCAGCGGGTCGCCGAGCTGGGGTTGCAGCTCGTGATCGCGAGCGTGCCGGAAGCCCTGGCGAGCGGGATGGTCCGGGAGTCCGGCGACGGCATGCGCAACCGGATCCAGACGCCGGTGCTGTTGGACGCCGTGGAGAGGCACCGCTTCGACGCGCTCTTCGGTGGGGCTCGCCGAGACGAGGAGAAGGCCCGCGCGAAGGAGCGGGTCTTCAGCTTCCGTGACGAGTTCGGCCAGTGGGACCCGAAGAACCAGCGGCCGGAGCTGTGGTCGCTGTACAACGGCCGGCACCACCCCGGCGAGTCGATCCGGGTCTTCCCGCTGTCCAACTGGACCGAGTTGGACGTCTGGCACTACATCGCCAGGGAACACATCCCGCTGCCCTCGATCTACTACGCGCACGAGCGTGAGGTGATCGAGCGGGACGGCATGCTGTACGCGGTCAACGAGTTCTTCCGCCCCCGGGCGGGCGAGGAACGGTTCAAGGAGCAGGTGCGCTACCGCACCGTCGGCGACGCCTCCTGCACCGCCGCCGTCCGTTCCGACGCGGACACCGTGGAGAAGGTCATCGAGGAGGTGGCGGCCACCCGGATCACCGAGCGCGGCGCGACCCGTGGTGACGACCGGGTCAGCGAGGCCGCCATGGAGGACCGCAAGCGGGAGGGCTATTTCTGATGACCACCGAGACCATGGCGAATGCGGAGGACCGGGCCGTCACCGGGGCCGCTCCGGAGGCCCGGGCGATGGACCTGCTGCGGTTCGCCACCGCCGGCAGCGTGGACGACGGCAAGTCGACTCTGATCGGCCGGCTGCTCTACGACACCAAGTCGCTGTTCACCGACCAGTTGGCCGCCGTGGAGGCGGTCAGCGCCGCCCGCGGTGACGAATACACCAACCTGGCGCTGCTCACCGACGGCCTGCGTGCCGAGCGGGAGCAGGGCATCACCATCGACGTGGCGTACCGCTACTTCGCCACCCCACGGCGGAAGTTCATCATCGCCGACACCCCGGGGCACATCCAGTACACCCGCAACATGGTCACCGGGGCGTCCACCGCCGACCTGGCGCTGATCCTGGTGGACGCGCGCAAGGGCCTGGTCGAGCAGTCCCGCCGGCACGCGTTCCTGTGCTCCCTGCTGCGGGTGCCGCACCTGGTCCTCTGTGTCAACAAGATGGACCTGGTGGACTGGTCGCAGGAGATCTACGAGCAGATCGCCGACGAGTTCACCGCGTTCGCGGCGAAGCTCGACGTACCGGACCTGACCGTGGTGCCGATCTCCGCGCTGCGCGGTGACAACATCGTCGCCCGGTCGGAGAACATGCCGTGGTACGAGGGCCCGTCGCTGCTGCACCACCTGGAGCGGGTGCACATCGCCAGCGACCGCAACCTGGTCGACGTCCGGTTCCCGGTGCAGTACGTGATCCGTCCGCAGTCGACGACGGTGACCGACTACCGCGGCTACGCCGGCCAGGTCGCCTCCGGAGTGCTCAAGCCGGGTGACGAGGTGATGGTGCTGCCGTCCGGCTTCACCAGCCGGATCGCCGCCGTGGAGACCGCCGACGGTCCGGTCGCGGAGGCGTTCCCGCCGATGTCCGTGACGGTACGACTGGCCGACGAGATCGACATCTCCCGCGGCGACCTGATCTGCCGGCCGAACAACGCGCCGGCGGTCGCCCAGGACATCGAGGCGATGGTCTGCTGGATGGACGAGACGACCCCGCTGCGGGTCGGTGGCCGGTACGCGATCAAGCACACCACCCGCTCGGCGCGGGCGATCGTGCGCGGGCTGCACTACCGGTTGGACATCAACTCGCTCCACCGCGACGAGTCGGCCGACGAGCTGCGGCTCAACGAGATCGGTCGGGTGCGGCTGCGGACGACGGTGCCGCTGCTGGCCGACGAGTACCGGCGCAACCGCACCACCGGAGGCTTCGTCATCATCGACGAGACCACCAACCGCACGGTAGGCGCCGCCATGATCGTCGAAGCCGGCTAAAACCCCAGCCCAACCCCAACCCCAACCCAACCCCAACCCCCCAACCCCCCGACCCGGCCCCCGGCCCCCGCTCCGCCCCGGTGATCAAGAGGTTTGCGTCAGAATCCGAGCCCGGACTGACGCAAACCTCTTGATCGCCTGCGGCAGGTCAGGGTCAGGGGAGGCGGGTGGCGCCGGGGGAGGGGAGGACCGTCACGGTGCCGGGGGCGGTGAAGCCCCGTTCGGCGTACGCGGCCGTGACGGCGGCGGCGACCTTGTCGGCGTGGTCGGCCTCGACCAGGGCGAGGACACAGCCTCCGAAACCGCCGCCGGTCATCCGGGCACCCAACGCGCCGGCCGACAACGCCGCCTCGACCGCGGTGTCGATCTCCGGCACGGTGATCTCGAAGTCGTCACGCATCGAGACGTGCGAGGCCGTGAGCAGCGGGCCGATGTCACGGACCCGGGCGGCCCGGAGCAGCGCCACAGTGTCCAGTACGCGCTGGTCCTCGGTGACCACGTGCCGAACCCGTCGCCGGGTCTCCTCGTCGTCGAGCTGGGCCAGCGCGGCGTCGAGCTGGTCGACGCCGACGTCCCGTAGCGCGGCGACACCGAGGGCGCTCGCCCCGGCCTCGCAGGAGCGGCGACGGGCAGCGTACTCACCGTCGGCGTGCCGGTGCGGCGCTCGGCTGTCGATGACCAGGACCGCCAGCCCGGCGGCGTCCAGGTCGAACGGGATGTGCTCGACCGACTCGTCCCGGCAGTCCAGGAACAGGGCGTGCCCGGCGCGGCAGCGGATCGCCGCGGACTGGTCCATGATGCCGGTCGGCGCACCGACGTAGACGTTCTCCGCCCGCTGTGCCAGCCGGGGCTGCCGCTCCGGAGGCAGCTCCAGCCCACCGAGGTCGAGCAGGGCGGCCAACACCGCCGACTCCAGTGCGGCGGACGAGGAGAGCCCGGACCCCAGTGGTACGTCGGAGGCGATGGCCAGCCGGGCGCCCGGCACCGGGTGGCCTGCCTCGCGGAGCGCCCAGACCACCCCGGCGACGTACGCGCCCCAGCCGGTCACCCGACCTGGATCGGCGACGTCGTCAGCGCCGAAGGTGATGGTCTCGTCGGAGAGCTCGGACCAGACCGTCCACTGCTCGCCGTCCTGCCGGTCGGCGGCGACCACCGTCCGCAGCGGCAGGGCGAAGGGCAGCACGAACCCCTCGTTGTAGTCGGTGTGCTCGCCGATCAGGTTGACCCGGCCCGGAGCCGCCCAGCGGCCGGCCGCTTCGCCGCCGTACCGATTGGTGAAACCCTCGGCGGCCCGTGCGACGACGTCGCCGTTCGGGGTGGTCATGACTGCCCCAGGATGTGCTTGCCGTAGAAGGCCCAGGCGTCGCCGATCATGTCGTGCAGGGTCGGCTTCCGGGGCGTCCAGCCCAGCTCGTCCTGGGCCAGGGCGGAGGAGGCGACCAGCTCGGCCGGGTCGCCCTCGCGGCGCGGTGCCACCTCGACCGGCACGGGTCGCCCGGTGACCTCGCGGACCACGTCGACGACCTGGCGGTTGCTGAAGCCGTTGCCGTTGCCGAGGTTGTAGATGCGGTGTTGGCCGGCGGTGGCGGCGTCCAACGCCAGCAGGTGCGCCCGGGCGAGATCGGCGACGTGGATGTAGTCGCGGACGCAGGTGCCGTCGACGGTCGGGTAGTCGTCGCCGAACAGTTGGAGCTTCTCCCGCCGGCCGGCGGCGACCTCCAGCGCGATCGGGATCAGGTGCGTCTCCGGGTCGTGTCGTTCGCCCAACGAGACGTCACCGTCGAGGTGGGCGCCGGCGACGTTGAAGTAGCGCAGCGAGACCGCGGCGAGCCCGTGTGCGACGGCCTCGGAGGTGAGCGCCATGTCGGCGGCGAGTTTGGTGGCGCCGTACGTGTTGGTGGGTGCCTTGACGGCGGTTTCGGTGATGGGCAGCTCGGTCGGGTTGCCGTAGACGGCGGCGGTGGAGGAGAAGACCATCCGGGGCACCCCGGCGGCGCGGACCGCGTCGATCAGGGCGAGCGTGCCGACGGTGTTGTTCTGCCAGTACAGCTCCGGCCTGACCATCGACTCGCCGGCGGCGATCAGGGCGGCGAAGTGCAGCACCCCGTCGAAGCCGGCGTCGGCGGTGACGATGCGGGCGGCCTCGTGGATGGGCGCCTCGACGTGGGTCGCGTCCGGGGCGAGCGCCTCGCGGTGCCCCGTGCGGAGGTCGTCCAGGACGACCACCTGGTGGCCCGCGTCGAGCAGCATCCGGGTCACCACGCTGCCGATGAAGCCGGCGCCCCCGGTGACGAGCAGTTTCACGTCGTTGCCTCCCTGCCTGGCCCGCCCGGGACGTGGCCCTTCGGTGATCACCCTAAGGCGGTGGTCGACATCGTCGCCGACACCGCCACCATCCCCATCTCATCATAATCTTTCACAATTAAACAGAGCCGAACATTCGTGGCCCTGCCCGTGCGATGTCCGGTGCGATGGGCGAACGGTGTCTACCATCTCTGTCATGCGGGAGGCGGCCCGTACCGGGCTTCGGCGACGCGTGCGGGTGCGGCCCCGCCGCGATCCCGGTCCGCTCGCCCGAGCCGTCGCCCGCGTGCTGGTCCGCGCCGCCGATGGTGCCACCCGACTCGTCACCGATCTGCTCGGGGCGGGCCCGGCGGCGGGCCGCGAGCGCATCTCCGAGGCAGACCTGCGGGACCTGGTCGCGGCGAACACCGTGCTCGACCCGGACGAACGGCGCATCATCGACGAGGTCCTCGTGGCCGGCGCCAGCCTGATCCGCGAGGTGATGATGCCGCGCACCGAGGTGGTCTTCCTTCCGGCGCGGCTGACCATCGCCGAGGCCGCCCGGCTGGTCCGCGCCGAGACGCACACCCGTTACCCGGTCACCGACGGCACCCACGACGACGTGGTCGGCTTCGTGCACCTCCGTGACGTGCTGCTGCGGCCGGACGCCGACAACCGCGTCACCGTCGGTGAGCTGGCCCGCGAGGTGAAGCGGCTACCCGGCAGCAAGCGGGTGCTCCCCGCGCTGACCGAGATGCGTCGGGAGGGCCAGCACCTCGCCGTGGTGGTGGACGAGTACGGAGGCACCGCCGGGATCGTCACCCTTGAGGACCTCATCGAGGAGTTGATCGGCGAGATTCACGACGAGTACGACGCCGCTCCGGACCCCGTACGCGCCGGTCTGCCCGCCGTGGTGGACGGCCGCCTCAACCTCGCCGACTTCGCCGAACGGACCGGGGTGGCGCTGCCCGCCGGCCCGTACGAGACGGTCGGGGGGTTCGTGATGGCCGCGCTGGGCCGGTTGCCGGTGGTCGGCGACGAGGTGCCGGTGCCCGCTGAACCGGACGAGGTCGCCGAGTCCGACCCGGCCGGACCGCCGGGCGGCTGGCTGCTTCGGGTGCTCGCACTGGACGGCCGCCGGGTGGCCCGGCTCGCGGTGTCCGCTGTCCGGTCGTCCGAGCAGCGCCGTGAGGACGACGCCGGGCAGCGCCGTGAGGACGACGCCGGGCAGCGCCGCGAGTCGGTTCGGGGAATCGGCCCCGGACAGGTGCGGGAGACGATGGCGGGGCAACAGCGCCGGTCCGTGGTCGGACCGACGCGGCGCGTCGACGCGGGCGAGGCACCCGAGGTCAGCAGCCCGACACCGGCGGGGCGCAGCCGACCCGCCGGCCCGTCATGACGGACCCGGTCGCTTGCTGACAGAATTGTCGCCATGTCCGACGTTCCCGCCCGCCCCCGCGTCTTCTCCGGCATCCAGCCGACGGCCGACTCGTTCCACCTCGGCAACTACCTGGGCGCGGTCCGGCACTGGGTGGCTCTCCAGGAGACCCACGACGCTTTCTACTGCGTCGTGGACCTGCACGCCATCACCGCGGGGCACGACCCGGCGCTGCTGCGTCAGCGCAGCCGGGTGGCCGCCGCCCAGCTCTTCGCGGTCGGGCTCGACCCGGAACGCAGCACCCTGTTCGTGCAGTCGCAGGTGCCCGAGCACCCGCAGCTGGCCTGGGTGCTCGGCTGCATCACCGGCTTCGGCGAGGCCAGTCGGATGACCCAGTTCAAGGACAAGTCGCAGAAGCACGGCAACGAGCGGTCGAGTGTCGGGCTGTTCACCTACCCGATCCTGCAGGCCGCCGACATCCTGCTCTACCAGGCCAACGCGGTGCCGGTCGGCGAGGACCAGCGCCAGCACCTCGAACTCTCCCGGGACCTGGCCCAGCGGTTCAACGCGACGTTCGGCCCGACGTTCACGGTGCCCGCGCCGCACATCGTCAAGGACACTGCGAAGATCACCGATCTTCAGGACCCGACGGCGAAGATGTCCAAGTCGTCGTCCTCACCGGCCGGCATCATCGACCTCCTGGACGACCCGGCCCGCTCCGCGAAGAAGATCCGGTCGGCGGTCACCGACACCGGTCGGGAGATCGTCTTCGACACCGAGACCAAGCCCGGTGTGTCCAACCTGCTCACCATCCACTCGGCGCTCAGCGGGCGCGGCATCGACGAGCTGGTGGCCGCGTTCGCCGGCCGCGGTTACGGCGACCTGAAGAAGGAGTTGGCCGAGGTCGTCACGGACTTCGTCCGACCGATCCAGGAGCGCACCCGCACCTACCTCGACGACCCGGCGCAGTTGGACAAGCTGCTCGCCGGCGGTGCGGAGAAGGCCCGCGCGGTGGCCGCGACGACCCTGCGGTCGGCGTACGAGCGGGTCGGGTTCTTCGCGCCCGTCCGCGGCGAGTAGCTCCACGTACAGGTGGGCGGGTTGGTGGCCGGAGGGGCGGCGCGAAGCGTGGATCGCAGTGGCGGGGTCTCGCCGACCGGTGACACCACCCAGATCGGCATCGCGGTGGACATTCCCGAGCCGTGGGGTGGCCAGCTCACCCGTCGGCGGGTCGAGGCCGGCGACCCGCTCGTGGTTCCCGCGCACGTGACGTTGCTGGGGCCCACCGAGATCCAGACAGCCAACCTGCCCGCCGTCGAGCAGCACCTGGCCGCCGTCGCCGCCGCGCACCTGCCGTTCACACTGCACCTGCGGGGCACCGGCACGTTCCGCCCGGTCACCCAGGTGGTGTTCGTCGCGGTGGCCGCCGGCATCAGTGAGTGCGAGTTGCTGGCCGCCGCCATCGCCGCGGCGCCGGGCCTGCATCGCCAGGCGCGCTTCCCGTACCATCCGCACGTCACAGTGGCACAGGACGTGGCGCCGGAGGCTCTGGACAAGGTGTACGAGGATCTGGCCGACTTCTCCGCGATGTTCGAGGTCGACGCGTTCACCCTGTTCTCGCACAGCGGGCAGGCCCGGTGGCAGCCGCGTCGGGACTACCGCCTCGGCGACTGACGCCCGTCGGCGACGCGCCGGTCGGCGAGCATCAGGAGCCGCCCTGCCACCACAGCAGTGGGAGATCGGCGAGGATGATCGCGTGAACGTGATCGGCCGGATCGAGGCGGGCATCGACCGCTGGGTGAGCGCCGCGCGCCACCGGTCGGGGCTCTTCGACCACGTGTGGCGGGCCGGCGCGCTGTACGCCGAGGTGCTGGCCGGGAGGCTGGCCGCCGCGATCGCCTACTACGGGTTCTTCGCGGTGTTCGCTCTCGCCCTGGTCGCGTACTCCGTCTTCGGCGCGATCCTGGAGGACAACGACGAGGTCAGCGCGGCGGCCGCCGATTTCCTCAAGGACAACCTGCCGTTCCTGGACGCCCAGCAGATCGCCAACTCCAGCAACACCGTCGGCGTGGTCGGTCTGGTCATCCTGGTCTTCACCGGCATCGGGTGGGTGGAGGCGATCCGGTCCTCGCAGCGGTTGATGTACCAGCTCAACCAGCAGCCGGGCAACCTGGTGATCCGACGGCTGGTCGACCTGGGTGTGATGATCGGCGTCTTCGTGCTGCTCGGCGTATCGGTCGCGGCGGTGGACGCGTTGGAGTCGCTGCTGCGCTTCCTGCTGCGCAGCACCGGTTCGGTCGGTCTCACCACGATCAGCGCGGTGCTCAGCGTGCTGGTCAACGCGGTGCTCGCCACCGCGTTGCTCGTCGCGGTGCCCCGGCTGCGGATGAGCAGGTCCCGGTTGCGCCCGGTGGTGTTGCTGGTGGCGGTCGGCATCACGCTGCTGAACACGGTCGGGCGGTACTACGTGGTGCGTACCGAGCGCAATCCGGCGTACACCGTGGTGGCCGGCGCCGTCGGTCTGCTGCTGTACCTCTACCTGCTCAACCAGTTGGTGCTGTTCGGCGCGGCGCTCCTCGCGACCTCGTCGAGCGGGCGGGTGGTGGACCTGGCGGAGGCCGCCGCGCCGCCGAGGGACGTGGACGAGGACACCGATCCGGGTACGCCGGGCGGTGCGGGCTGATGACGGAAGGTGCAGAGGTGCTGATCTCGGTCGACCCGGACTCGTCGGTACCCCCGTACGAGCAGGTGCGCGGGCAGCTCGCCGAGCTGATCGGTGACGGCCGGTTGCCGGTGGGCAGTCGACTGCCCACCGTCCGGCAACTCGCCGCCGACCTGCGGTTGGCCGCGAACACGGTGGCCCGGGCATACCGGGAGTTGGAGGCCGCGGGGCTGCTGGAGACCCGTGGGCGCAACGGCACCTTCGTCGCGCCCGGCCGGGACGACGCCGTCGACAGGTTGCAGCGGGCCGCCGCCGGGTACGCGGCCGAGGCGGCTCGGCTCGGCGTGGCCCCGGCCACCGCGCTCGCTCTGGTCCGTGCCGCCCTGGACGCCGCCCGCCCTGGCTGACCGACCACGGATAGGCCGCCGGACGGGCGGTAACTACGCCGAAAGGCGTCGTGCATCGTGTTCGCGGACCATGATGAGCCGGTGGGCGCACTCATGACACTGGACCTGCCGGCGGACTCGCCGCTCCTCGGCCTGCCGTGGATCATCACCTTCGGTCCACTCGGTGACCTCGACGAGTGGGAGCCGGTGGTCTGCGGGCCGTACGAACGGCCGCACGCGCTGGCGTTGGCCGAGGCGGTGGTGGCCGAGGAGCAGTTGATGGCCGTGGTGGAGCCGTTGCTGCCCGCGCTGTCGGCCGACGAGATCCGCAGTGAGATCGCCGCCGCGCAGGTTGCCGCGGAGGACGAGGCGCGTCAGGTGGAGGGGGCTGACCTCTACGGTGACTTCGAGGACGTGATCGACGAGGAGTTGGACGCTGCCGCCGACGAGGCGGGGCACGGCGAGCCCGCCGAGCCGCCGAACGAGGCCGAGGTGCGCGCCGGCTTCACCCGGATCGCCGCGCTGCTCACGGCGAAGTGACCCAGGGCGCTCAGCGGGTCGGGGCGGCGTCCAGCACGCAGAACTCGTTGCCCTCGGGGTCGGCGAGCACCGTGAACCCCGATCGTGCACTGCGCAACCCGTACCGCCACGAGGCACCTCCGTCGCGTCGATGCCTCGTGCCGTACCCCCGGTGGCGACGACGCACACATCGGCGTAGACGGACACCGGCGCCGCGCGGAGTCGAATCCGCGTGGCGCCGGTACCACCTCGCCCCCCACCACAAGGGGCCGGTAGCCCAGTCGCCCGTCGGCGCGGGGCACGACGGACGACCAGGTCGAGAAGGAGGTACCCCCTGAACGCCGTTCCAACCAGGTGTCCGCGCGGCGGTCGACGACCTGCTGGCCGGACCGGGCGTCGACGGTGCGGTCACTCCGTGGGTGGTCTGGGTGCAGAGCACACCCGCGACACCGTCGCCTCGCTGACGTCGGCCTGCTGGGCGATGTCGGACAGTCGGGCGCGCATGGCGGCGCGGTATCCGCAAGCTCTCCCGATGCCGTCCCGGCGACGGCGCGCGGGGACACGCCACGCCGACCCCCTACTACAAACCGTCGTTGATAGGAGAGGATGAGCGGCGTGGAAGCACTGCGACTAATCCTCCTCTATGTCCATCTGATCGGCTTCGCGCTGCTGCTCGGCGGCGCGATCGCCCAGTACGTCAGCGGTCCGATCCGGATCAACCAGGCCATGCTCTGGGGAGCGGCGATCCAGCTGTTGACCGGGATCGGGCTCTCCGCCCCGCTCCGCGACGGAGACGAACCGGCGCCGGCGAAACTTGTGACGAAGCTGGTCATCGCTCTGCTGATCTTCGTCATGGTCTTCTTCTCCCGGAAGCGGGACGCGGTGAACCGCGGTCACTTCCTGGCAATCGTCGGCCTGACCCTGGTCAACGCGGCGGTCGCGGTCTTTTGGCGGTAACGTCCGGGGAGGGGGCCGCCCCCCCGAAAAACGGACGTTGCGGACGCCTTGGCGCTTGCTTACCAGCACGAAGAGTGATGTGCCCCACGCAAGGGTTACACCCGGGTAACAGGCGCTCAACAGTCGTGCACGATTGTCGGCCGGTGGGTGGGCGCGGGCGTACGCTCCCGTCCGTAACGTGGGACAGCCGGCGGCACACCCGCAGGCCGGCTGATGGGCTGCCACCGCACAAGGCGCGGTGAGCAATGGGAAGGAGACGTCTTGCGCTCGGTGCGTGGGATGCGGATCGCCTCGATTATCGCGGTGGGTGGGCTCGCGCTCACCGCCGCCGCTTGTGGCGAGGCCCCCAAGGATGACAACAACGCCGGCAGTGGCGCCAAGAAGTTCAGCGCCTGCATGGTGACCGACGTCGGCGGCATCGACGACAAGTCGTTCAACGCCTCAGCCTGGAAGGGTCTGCAGGAGGCCAAGGCCGCCAACGACAACATCGACATCAAGTTCGTCGCGTCGAAGGCCGAGGCCGACTACGAGCCGAACCTGACGCAGTACGTCAACCAGAAGTGCAACTTCATCCTCGCGGTCGGCGGCCTGATGGCCAACGCCACCTCGAAGATCGCCAAGGCGAACCCGAACCAGGAGTTCGGCATCGTCGACGCGAACCCGGGTGACGCCAACGTCTACCCGATGCAGTTCGACACCGCCCAGGCCGCGTTCCAGGCCGGTTACCTGGCTGCCGGGATGAGCAAGTCCGGCAAGGTGGCCACCTACGGCGCGCTGCCGATCCCGCCGGTCACCATCTTCATGGACGGCTTCGTCGACGGCGTGGCGTACTACAACACCACGAAGAAGAAGAACGTCCAGGCGCTGGGCTGGAACAAGGAGACCCAGAAGGGCTCCTTCACCAACGACTTCGCCAAGCAGGACGAGGGCAAGAAGGTCTCCGACGCGCTGGTCGCCCAGGGCGCGGACATCATCATGCCGGTCGCCGGCGGCTCCGGCCTCGGCACCACCGCCGCGGCCAAGGCCTCGGGTGGCAAGTACAGCACCATCTGGGTGGACGTCGACGGCTGCGAGAGCACCCCGGACTGCTCTGCGATCATCACCACCGTGGTCAAGAACATCCCGGAGGCCGTCAAGGAGGCCGTGGTCAAGGCCGCCGCCGGCGACAAGCTGCCGGCCAAGCCGGGCTTCGTCGGCACCCTGGCCAACAACGGTGTCTCGATCGCCCCGTACCACGACTTCGACAGCAAGGTTCCGGCCGAGCTGAAGGCCGAGGTCGACAAGATCAAGGCGGACATCGCCGCCGGCACCATCACCGTCACCTCGAAGGCCCAGCCGACCAAGTGACAACCGGCCGGCCCCTCCGGTGAGATCATCGGTGGGGTCGGCGGGGACAGGTACGACCGATCGGCCGCTTCGGCCCTGCGGGTGACCGTGGGGTCGGAGCGGCCGATCGCGCACCACGTCGGCCGGGCCGTTCCGGCCGGGCAGACGGCAGCTAGGCTGCACCATCGCTCGCACTCCAGGAGGTTGCGCTGAGACTCGAACTGCGCGGCATCACCAAGCGGTTCGGTGATCTGGTCGCCAACGACCACATCGACCTGACGGTGGAGCCTGGAGAGATTCACGCCCTGCTCGGCGAGAACGGCGCGGGCAAGTCGACCCTGATGAACGTGCTCTACGGGCTCTACCAGCCCGACGAGGGCGAGATCCTGGTCGACGGCGAGCCGTTGAAGCTGAAGGGCCCGTCCGACGCGATCGACGCCGGGATCGGCATGGTGCACCAGCACTTCATGCTGGTGCCGGTCTTCACCGTCGCCGAGAACATCATGCTCGGCGCCGAGCAGACCCGGGGCGGCATCGCCGGTTTCCTGGACCGGCGTCGCGCCCGGCGCGAGGTCGCCGAGGTGTCCGAGCGCTACAACCTGCGGGTCGACCCGGACGCGGTGATCGAGGACCTGCCGGTCGGCATCCAGCAGCGAGTAGAGATCGTCAAGGCGCTCACCCGCGACGTCGACCTGCTCATCCTGGACGAGCCGACCGCGGTGCTCACCCCGCAGGAGACCGAGGAGCTGCTGACGGTCATGCGGTCGCTCAAGGCGGCCGGCAAGTCGATCGTCTTCATCACCCACAAGCTCGGCGAGGTCAAGGCCATCGCCGACCGGATCACGGTGATCCGACGCGGCAAGACCGTCGGCACCGCCTCCCCGGAGGCCAGCCGCGACGAGCTGGCCGCACTGATGGTCGGGCGCAACGTCCGGCTCACCGTGGACAAGGCCCCGGCCACCCCGGGCGAGCCGGTCCTGGAGGTGGCCGGTCTGGTCGTCGACGACGACCGGCAGGTCCGCGCGGTCGACGGGGTGGACCTGACCGTGCGCGCGGGTGAGGTGCTCGGCGTCGCCGGCGTACAGGGCAACGGTCAGACCGAGCTGATCGAGGCGATCATGGGCCTGCGGCCGGTGCTCGCCGGCACGATCAGCCTGGCCGGTGACCGGATCGACGGTTGGAAGCCCAAGAGGGTGCTCCGGGCGGGCGTCGGTTACGTGCCCGAGGACCGCAGCGTGGACGGCCTGGTCAAGGAGTTCACCGTCGCGGAGAACCTGGTGCTGGACATCTACGACCGTCCGCCGTTCGGCGCGGGGCTGGCGCTCAAGCCGGACGCGATCGCGGCGTCCGCGAAGGAGCGGATCGAGCAGTTCGACGTCCGTACCTCATCGGCCGACGCGGCGGTGGGCACCCTCTCCGGCGGCAACCAGCAGAAGGTGATCGTGGCCCGGGAGTTGTCCCGGCCCCTGAAGCTCTTCATCGCCGCCCAGCCGACCCGTGGCGTCGACGTCGGGTCGATCGAGTTCATCCACAGCCAGATCATCCACGAGCGGGACATCGGCACCGCCGTCATGGTGGTCTCCAGCGAGCTCGACGAGGTCATCGGTCTGGCCGACCGGATCGCTGTCATGTACCGCGGTCGGATCATCGGCATCGTCGGTCCGGACACTCCGCGCGAGGAGATCGGCCTGTTGATGGCCGGCATCAGCCCGGATGCCGCACACGAGGCCGTCGCGGCACCGGTCGCCGACACCTCCGTCGCGGCACCGGCCGCCGACCAGCCCGACGCACCCGCCGGCAGGTCCGGCGCGGCAGACGGTGACCCGGCGAGCGACGCAGGCTCCGCGAGCGAGGACAAGGCATGACCAACGCTTCCAACCCGCAGTCGGGCTCCCCGGACAAGGAGCCGGCGAGCGAGGCGCAGGCCGCGCAGAACGCGCTCGGCAACACCGAACGGGCCGAGGTGGCGACCCAGCCGGACCGTTCCGCCTCGAAGCCGGACCAGGACCCGGAGCCGAAGCCGAGCCTGGGCCGGTTCTTCCTGGACAACCTCTGGGCGGCCAACACCTTCACGGTGACGTTGCTGTCGCTGGTGCTGGCGATCGTGGTCGGCGCGGTGCTGATGATCATTTCCGATCCGGCGGTGCTGTCCACGTACTCGTACATCACCTCGCGCCCGTCGGACGCGATCAACTCCAGCTGGACCCTGGTCAGCGAGGCGTACGCGAACCTGTTCAAGGGTTCGGTCTTCGACCCCGAGGCGTTCACCGGCTGGTTGAACGGCACCAACGGATGGCAGCCGGTGCTCGCGCCGATCTCGGAGACGCTCACCTACGCGGCACCGCTGGTCTTCACCGGTCTGTCGGTGGCGCTGGCCTTCCGGGGCGGCCTGTTCAACATCGGCGCGCAGGGCCAGGCCACGATCGGCGTGATCATGGCGGCGCTGGCCGGTTTCCTGCTGCCGTTGCCGCCCGGCCTGCACCTGCTGGTGGCGGTGCTGGCCGGCGCGCTGGGCGGAGCGATCTGGGGATTCATCCCCGGCATCCTCAAGGCCCGCACCGGCGCGCACGAGGTGATCAACACGATCATGCTCAACTACGTCGCCACGTACTTCCTCACCTGGTTGATCGTGCAGAACGGCGTGCAGGACCCGACCCGTACCGACGCGATCAGCAAGGCGGTCGACACCTCCGCCCAGCTGCCCCGCCTGCTCGGCGACAACCTGCGGGTGCACGCCGGCATCCTGCTCGCCGTGCTGGCCACCTGGGCGGTCGCCTGGCTGCTGAACCGGTCGACGCTCGGCTTCGAGCTGCGGGCGGTCGGCGCCAACCCCGACGCCGCACGCACCGCCGGCATCAGCGTCACGCGGACGTACATTCTGATCATGGTCTTCGCCGGCATCCTGGCCGGTCTCGGCGGCTCGAACATGGTGCTCGGCTCCACCGCCAGCGCGCTGACCCCGCTGGTGGTCGCGCAGATCGGCTTCGACGGCATCCTGGTGGCGCTGCTCGGGCGGGTGAAGCCCTGGGGGGTCCTGCTGGCAGCGCTGCTGTTCGGGGCGTTGCAGGCCGGTGGCAACCGGATGCAGTCGTACTCCGGGATCTCCCTGGAGCTGGTGACAGTGCTCCAGGCGCTGATCGTCATCTTCATCGCCGCGCCGGCCCTGGTGAAGGCGATCTTCCAGCTCCGGGCCGCACGCGCCGCCCGGTTGCAGACGAGCCTGGCGAAGGGCTGGTAACTCATGTCCACCATGGCTGTCCCCGACGTCGCCGTCGCTCCGGTCGACGAGGGCTTCTGGACCCGTAGCCGCAAGGTCGGCCTCACGCTGCTCGGGCTCGGCCTGCTGGCGGCGGTGCTCTTCGGTGCGCTCGCCACCGACCAACAGGCCCGGTTCACCCTCAGCGACGACGCGGCCGGTGCCGCACTGGAGGTCAACGGCACGATCGGGGCGATCCTGTTCGGGATCATCACGATCGCCGCCGGCGCGGCGCTGCTCGCCGGTGTGCCGAAGCGGTGGTTCCTCCCGGTGCTCGGCGTCGGGCTCGTCGCCTTCGTGCTCTCGTTCCTCTGCTGGCAGGTGTCCGCCGCGCCGGCCGGGCAGAACTTCATGCCGCTGGTCAACATCATCCGGGGTACGTTCATCCTGGCCCTACCGTTGATCTTCGGCGCGCTCGCCGGGGTGCTCTGCGAACGCTCCGGCGTGGTCAACGTGGCCATCGAGGGCCAACTGCTGATGGGTGCCTTCAGCGGTGCGTTGTTCGGCAGCATCTCCGGCAGCGTCTGGGTGGGTCTGGTCGCCGCTGCCATCGGCGGCGCGTTCATCTCGCTGCTGCTGGCCGTCTTCGCCATCCGCTACCTGGTCGACCAGGTCGTCATGGGCATCGTGCTGAACCTGCTGGCGGTCGGCGTCACCGGCTTCCTCTACGAGCGGCTGATGCAGACGGACGCGGCGAAATACAACAGCGCGCCCCGCTTCAGCAACTGGGAGATCCCGCTGCTGAAGGACATTCCGGTGCTCGGGCCGGCGCTGTTCCGCGGCAACATCTTCCTCTACCTCGGGCTGCTGCTCGTGCTGGTGATCCACATCGGGCTCTTCCGCACCCGGTGGGGTCTGCGTACCCGCTCGGTCGGCGAGCACCCGATCGCCGCCGACACGCTCGGCGTCAAGGTGCTGCGGGTGCGCTACCGCAACGTGTTGCTGGCCGGCGTGGTCGCCGGCATCGGCGGCGCGTCCTACACGCTGGCGCTCTACTCGTTCACCAAGAACATGATCGGCGGTAAGGGCTTCATCGCGCTGGCCGCGCTGATCTTCGGCCGGTGGAACCCGACCGGGGCGCTGCTCGCCGCGCTCTTCTTCGGTTTCGCCGACCAGCTCGCCACCTACCTGGGTGCGATCAGCAGCTCGATTCCCAGCCAGTTCCTCGCCATGCTGCCCTACCTGGCGACCATCCTGGCCGTCGCCGGGCTGGTCGGCCGGGTCCGCGCACCCGCCGCCGACGGCAAGCCGTACATCAAGGGCTGACCCGCCCACCGGTTCGTCGATCATGGAGCTGTGGTGCCGCGCAAAACGTGTAAATCTACATTTTTCGCCCACCACCACTCCATGATCGACGCAGCTCACGGGCCGTGTGCCTCTTCCCGGGCGCGCAGCACCCTGCTCGCTCCTGACCTGGGCTACCTGGGCAGAATGGCGGCATGAGCGACATTGACTGGGCGCGGTTGCGCGCCGCCGCCACCGACGCGATGCGGCACGCGTACGCGCCGTACTCGACGTTCCCGGTGGGCGCCGCCGCGCTGGTCGACGACGGCCGTGTGGTGGTGGGTTGCAACGTGGAGAACGCCGCCTACGGGGTGACGCTCTGCGCCGAGTGCGGAGTGGTCTCCAGCCTGCACGCCACCGGCGGCGGTCGACTCGTCGCGCTGTCCTGCGTCGATGCCACCGGCGAGCCGTTGATGCCGTGCGGTCGCTGTCGGCAGCTGCTCTGGGAACACGGCGGCCCGGAGTGCCTGATCGAGACCAAGGGCGACCCGTTACGGATGGCCGAGCTGCTGCCGCACGCCTTCGGCGTCGAGGACCTGGAGGCCGTCACCGGGGAGACTCCGGTGCCGGTGGTCCCCGAGCGGCTCGCCGCGTGGCGCGGGCGCGGCACCGTCTTCGTGCACGCGGACCTGTCCGCCGGCCAGCAGGTCTGGACGGCTTACTGGGAGCGCTCGGCCGGAGACGACGCGGGCGCCGAGACCGGTGTGCTGGAGGAGGCGCCGAGCTGGGATGATCCGGCCGAGGCGATCACCTGGGGGATGGCACGCACGCCCCGGGTCGTGGTGGTGGACGAGACCGGCACGATCTTCTGGGCCGGCGAGGGGGAGCCGCCTGCGGAGATCCCTGTTCGCTGGGGTTGAGCTTGGGGGCGGGGGCCGACCGTGCCCGGCTCCGGGCGGTCAGGCTTGATCCCTCCGCCGGGCACGGTCGGCCCCCGCCCTGACGTGGTCAGCGGCCGTGGGTCGGGATCTGCAACAGACTAGGAAAGATCTTTTGATGAGTGGTTTTGCTGCTGTTGACGTCATTCGGGTCAAGCGGGACGGTGGGGTGCTGTCCGATGCGCAGATCGACTGGGTGGTCGACGCATACACCCGGGGGGCTGTCGCGGACGAGCAGATGTCCGCGCTGGCGATGGCGATCCTGCTCAACGGCATGACCGGGCCGGAGATCGCCCGGTGGACCGCCGCGATGATCGCCAGCGGAGAGCGGCTGGACCTCTCGGCGGTACGCCGGCCGACGGTCGACAAGCACTCCACCGGCGGCGTCGGCGACAAGATCACGCTGCCGCTCACCCCGTTGGTGGCGGCCTGTGGCGCGGCAGTGCCCCAGTTGAGCGGCCGGGGTCTCGGGCACACCGGCGGCACGCTGGACAAGTTGGAGTCCATCCCGGGCTGGCGGGCCACGGTCAGCAACGACGAGTTCATCGAACAGCTGGACAAGGTCGGCGCGGTGATCTGCGCGGCGGGCGCCGGGCTCGCCCCGGCGGACCGCAAGCTGTACGCGTTGCGCGACGTGACCGGCACCGTGGAGGCGATCCCGCTGATCGCCAGCTCGATCATGAGCAAGAAGATCGCCGAGGGCACCGGCGCGCTGGTCCTCGACGTCAAGGTCGGCTCGGGTGCCTTCATGAAGTCCGTCGACCAGGCCCGTGAGCTGGCGCGCACCATGGTCGAGTTGGGCGGCGCGCACGGCGTCCGGACGGTTGCCCTGCTCACCGACATGTCCACTCCGCTCGGCCTGGCGATCGGCAACGCCGTCGAGGTGACCGAGTCGGTCGAGGTGCTGGCCGGTGGTGGGCCGGCCGACGTGGTGGAGCTGACACTCGCCCTGGCCCGGGAGATGCTCGACGCCGCGGGCCTTCCGGACGCCGACCCGGCGGCGGCGCTGCGTGACGGCCGGGCGATGGACTCCTGGCGGGCGATGATCCGGGCGCAGGGCGGCGACCCGGACGCGCCGATGCCCGAGGCCGCCGAGGTCGAGGTGGTCCGCGCCGAGCGGGACGGGTACGTCGCCGCCGTCGACGCGTACGCCATGGGGGTTGCGGCGTGGCGGCTCGGTGCGGGACGGGCCCGCAAGGAGGACCCGGTCAGCGTGCCGGCCGGGGTGGTGTTGCACAAGCGGCCGGGTGACCCGGTGCGGGCCGGTGACGCCCTCTACGAGTTGCGTGCCGAGGACGCGACGCGGATCCCGGCGGCGTTGGCGGAGGCCGCTACGGCGGTGCGTGTCTCGTCGACCGCTCCGGCGTCGACGTCGCTGGTCATCGAGCGCATCGGCTGACCGAACAGGGGTCGGGGTGGGCATGGTGCCGATGACCTGGGAGCGCTATTGTCGCAGGCCAAGGGGGGACCACCGGCCCTGCGCCGGCGCGAGCAGACAGGAAGACCCGCCGTGACCGTTGCTGCCCCCGACCCACGTGAGGTGCGCGAGGCGAGCCTGGAGGAGTTGTCCCGGCTCGGCCTGCCTCTGCCGCCGGCCCAGTTCCCCTTGGTGTGGGAGCCGGGTGACGGGATCGACCTGCGGCCGACGGGGGAGATCGAGGCGCGGATCGCCGTCCTGCACCTGATCCTGGCGCGGTGCTTCGGGATGCCCCCGCAGGCGGCGATGAGCTGGCTGCTCGGCTCACACCTGGTGGAGATGGTGACCCCGCCGGAGTGGCAGTTCGTGATGGGCGGCAAGGGCGACCACCGCTCGTTCGTGCTGCACCACGACGCGCTCTTCGCGCTGGCCTGGGTGCTCGGGTTGAGCAAGCAGCTCGACCCGACGCTGGCCGTCGACGAACGGCTGGTCGAGCGGCTGCCGCACATCGCCGGAGGGGAGACCTTCCCGCACTGGCGCTCCCGGATCCTCACGGCGCCGCAGCACCCGGCGGACGCGGCGGCTCTGCTCGACCTGCACTACTGCCTGGACTGGGCCTACCTGGAGACCGAACGTGACGGCCGCCGGGCACCGGGCCTGGTCGACGCGAACGCGATCGGGCAGCGTCGCTGGGCACTGGAGTGGGCGGTGATCCTGCGCGGGCCGTACCACGACGAGCCCCCGGGTTGGGAAGAGGTCGACCTCTCCACCTGAGGTCAGCGGGGTCGGTACGCGGCCACCCGCACCGCGACCGTCACCCGGACGGGCTCGGGCAGTGCGGCCAGTCGCGCGGTGCGGGAGACCGGATCGGTGTGCCACGCGCTCGGGCCCATCCCGACCAGACTGGCGGCCTCCGCCCGGGTCAGGGCCAGCTCCGCCCGGTGCACTGTCGCACTGACCGGCGTGAAGTGCCCGCCCAGGCTGCCGGTCACCCGGTCCGTCTTCTCCGGGTCCACCCGGAGCAGGTCGAGCGCGTCCACCAGCTCGGCGAGGTGGTCGGCGTCCGGCGTGACCACGAGCAGGGTGCCGGCCGGATCGAGCACCCGGTGGAACTCCGGACCGTTGCGCGGAGCGAAGACGTTCAGCAGCACGGCCGTCGAGGCGTCCGCCAGCGGCAGCCGCTGCCAGGTGTCGGCGAGCGCGGCGGCGGCCCGGGGATGCGCGCGGGCGGCGCGACGCAGCGCCGGCTTGGACACGTCCAGGGCCAGACCCACGGCGTCCGGCAGCGCCGCCAGCACCGCGCCGAGGTACCGGCCGGTGCCGGCGCCGGCGTCCACCACCAGGGGGTACGCGTCGACGTCGGGTGTCGAGGGCTGGGAGCGTACCCCCGCTGTGGTGTCCTTTGCTCTGCTTACCTCCAGGCGACACCCCTGGTCGGCGACCGGTGCCCCGGTGGGAGCGGAGCCTGCGGGGCGTGACGTGTCGTGACGGCCGAGGGCCTCCGTGGCGGCGGTGGCGAGGGCGGCGGAGATGACGTCGTAGTGGCCGGCGGCCTGGAAGTCCTCCCGGGCCGCGATCATCTCGGCGGTGTCCCCGACGTGCGGGGCGCGACCGGCGAGCAGGTTGACGTAACCCTGGCGGGCGATGTCGAAGCTGTGCCGGCGCGGGCAGCGCACGGCCCGGGCGGTGCCCACTGTCGTCTCGCTCAACGGCTCGCCGCAGACCGGGCAGCGCATCCGGTGCAGGATCCGGGGATCCACGTCAGGCCACCGGCTCGTGCCGTGGGCGGGGCTGCTGACCAGTCAGGTGGTCCACCACCCGGTGGGTGAGCGCGCCGAGCGCCTCGATCTCGGCGGGGGTGAGCAGGTCGATGAGGTTCCGGCGGACGGCGGCCAGGTGGCCGGGTGCCGCGACCTCGATGGCCTCCCGACCGGCCGGGGTGAGCACGACTATCGAGCCCCGGGCGTCGTCCGGGCACTCCTCCCGGGTCACCAGGCCGCGTTGCTGCATGCGGGTGAGGTGGTGGGAGAGCCGACTGCGGGACCAGAGCATCCGGTCGGCCAGGTCGCGGAGGCGCAGACGTCCCTCCGGTGACTCCGAGAGGTCGGAGAGCACGTCGTAGTCGGGCTCGGAGAGGCCGCTGTCCTGCGTCAGGTCCCGGGCCAGCTCCAGGTCGAGCAGGCGACGCATCCGGCGGTAGCCCCGCCAGGCGCGGTCCTCCCGCTCGTCCAGCCACCGTGGCGCGTCCATGCCGCCAGCCTACCCGGATCGTTGACATGTCATCGAATCACCCCCTACGGTCGATGACATGTCAACGAATGACCTCTGGCAGCTCTTCGGCGAACGTGGACGCGGAGTGCTGGTCACAGTGCGCCGCGACGGCCGACCCCAACTGTCGAACCTCGACTACCTGGCCGAGCCGGGGCTCATTCGATGCTCGACCGTCGGCGACCGCGCCAAGGCCCGCAACCTGCGCCGCGACCCCCGGGCGAGCTTCCACGTGACGACCGGCGACGGTGGCGCGTACGCGGTCGCCGACGGCACCGCCACCCTCACCCCACCCGCCGCCGCCGAGGACGACGACACCGTTCGGGAACTGATCGAGGTCTACCGGCGCATCCGCGGCGAGCACCCCGACTGGGCGGAGTACCGGACCGCCATGGTCGCCGACGGTCGAGTGGTCATCCGGCTCACCGTCGAACGCGTCTACGGCTGGCCCGGATGAGCGGCCTGCTCGGCTGGGCGCAAGCCGGCTGACTAGGGTCTGAGCATGGTCGCAACAATCCGGTACGAGGACATCGTCAAGGTCCCGAAGGCGCTGCTGCACGACCACCTCGACGGCGGGCTGCGGCCGGCGACAATCGTCGACCTGGCCGCCGAGGTGGGCCACGAGCTGCCCGCCACCGATCCCGAGGCGCTGGGGCGCTGGTTCGCGGAGGCGGCCGACTCCGGTTCCCTGGAGCGCTACCTCGAGACGTTCGCGCACACCGTCGCGGTCATGCAGACCGCACCGGCGCTGCGGCGGGTCGCCCGCGAGTGCGCCCTCGACCTGGCGGCCGACGGAGTGGTCTACGCCGAGGTGCGCTTCGCCCCGGAGCAGCACCTGGAACAGGACCTCAGCCTGGACGAGGTGGTCGAGGCGGTGCTGGCCGGGTTCGCCGAGGGCGCCGCCCAGGCGGTCGAGGCGGGCCTGACCATCCGGGTGGGCACCCTGCTCACCGCGATGCGGCACGCCGCCCGATCCCAGGAGATCGCCGAGCTGGCCGTGCGGCACCGGGACGCCGGGGTGGTCGGCTTCGACATCGCCGGCGCCGAGGCGGGTTTCCCGCCCACCCGGCACCTGGACGCCTTCGAGTACCTCCAGCGGGAGAACTTCCACTTCACCATCCACGCCGGCGAGGCGTTCGGGTTGCCGTCCATCTGGCAGGCGATCCAGTGGTGCGGAGCGGACCGGCTCGGCCACGGGGTACGGATCGTCGACGACATCGCCCCCGACGGCGCGCTCGGTCGGCTGGCCGCGTACGTCCGGGACAAGCGGATTCCCCTGGAGCTGTGCCCCTCCTCGAACGTGCAGACCGGTGCGGTGTCCTCCATCGCGGACCACCCGATCGGCCTGCTGCGGGACCTGCGCTTCCGGGTGACGGTCAACACCGACAACCGGCTGATGAGCGGCACCTGCATGTCGCGGGAGATGTCGCTGCTGGTGGACACCTTCGGCTACGGCTGGAAGGAGTTGCAGTGGTTCACCATCAACGCGATGAAGAGCGCCTTCATCCCGTTCGACGAGCGGCTCCGGATCATCGATGAGGTGATCAAGCCGGCGTACGCCAAGCTGCTGGCCTGACCACCTCAGCCGTGCGGGTGGCCGGCGAGCAGGCCGGCCACCCGGCGCAGCACCTCGCGGGCGCGGGCCGCCTCCGCGCCCAGCCCGGTCTGCCGCCGCAGGACCGCGGGCTCGGCCCGGAGCAGCGCCACGCCCCGCCGGACCAGCACCCGGGGAGCCTTGCGCTGCTCGGACAGGTCACGGGCCAGCCGGCGGAGGAAGGTCGCGCCGCGCGGTCGACGCAGCGCGTACGCCCCGGCCAGCAGGCCACGGCGGCGGCACTCCTCGACGATCTCGGCGGCGAAGATCCCTTCGGCCACGAAAAGTGGCGATCCGTCGACATGGAATGGCCGGGTGGCTACCCGCCGGTCCGCACCGATCGCATAAACCGGCACATCGGCTCGGCCTTCACGGGCAAGTTGGGCAATGATTTCCACCGCTGTCGAGGCGTCCCAGGACTGAGGGGATTCCCAATCCACCTGGCCGTTTCGTCGCGGCAACGTAGGGTCATCGCCGTCTTTGTAGAAGTCGTCCAGGCAGAGCACCGGTAACCCGGTTTGCTGCGCAATGTACGACTTTCCGGAGCCCGAAGGGCCGGCGAGCAGGACAACGCGGTGCGGATGTTCCATTACCTTCAGTTACTCCGACCAGACGGACTGCTATCAAATCGCATCAACATCTCATCACACCTTCGGTCGGGGACAACCTGGGCTTTCTTCTTGCCGACCGGCGTGATGGAATCTCGGGGGTCCGACCCGCCGGGTCGGTCGCTGGGCGTTGCCCGGGGCAACGCGTTGAAGCTGTAATCGCGAGGGCGGTGTTGTGAGCAAACGGCCAAAGATGGCGGGCTCCCTCCTGTCGCGGCTGCGCCAGCCGGCCAGCCGGCTCGGGGACATGCCGATCTGGTCCAAGCTCGGTCTAATCATGATCGTGCCGACCATCGCCACGGTCGTGGTGGGCACCAGTGGTCTGGTCGACCACGTGGAGACGCTCAACAATGCCAACCGGGCCGGCGACCTGGCGAATCTGTCGAGCTATTCAGGTGACCTGGTCGACAGTCTGCAGGACGAGCGCACCGCCGCCGTGCTGTTGCTGGGCGCGGACGGGACGCAGCCGACGGCCCAGTACCAGGAGGCCTACAACCGGGTGAACTCCCGGGTGGACCAGGACGCGATCCCCTACCGGCAGCAGCGGGCCGACATCGAGGACCTGCCGAGCAGCCTGGACGCTCTGCTCGACGGCATCGACCAGAACCTGCAGGACCTCTCGGGCGTCCGCAGCCAGGTCTTCAACGGCAAGCTCGCGCTCACCGAGACCGTGCAGGCGTACGAGGGCCTGATCAGTGACCTGCTCGCCATCCGTGACTCGGCCACGCAGCTCGCCGGTGACAACGACCTGAGCGACCGGATGCGCGCCGCCGCGGCGGTCGCCCGGGAGAAGGAGTTCCTCGCCGTACGCCGGGTCGTGGTGCACCGCGCGCTGGGCGTCAAGGGCGGAAAGCGCCTGACGCCGGCGCTGCGCACCGACTACATCGCCAGTGGCACCGGCCAGCAACAGGCGCTGCAGAGCTTCAAGGCCGTCGCCACCCCGGACGACGCGAAGTTCCACGACCAGACCGTCGCGGGCGGCGACCGTCGGCAGGCACAGAACTACACCGGCTGGATCGACGGCAACACCACCGGCGACATGCGCGGCGCACCGTTCGGCCCGGACCAGTGGGAAGCGGCCATGACGGCCAACGCGAAGCTGATCCGCACCGTCGAGACGAAGCTCGACAGCGAAGTGGTCAAGGAAGCCGACGCCCTCCGCACGGACGTTCAGCGCCAGGTCTTCCTGGAGACCGGCCTGCTGCTCAGCATGCTGCTGCTGGCCATCCTCTTCGCGTACCTGGTCGCCCGGTCCATGGCCCGTTCGCTCCGCGAGCTGCGGCAGGGCGCCCTCTCTGTCGCCCAGTACGGCCTACCGCAGGCGGTTGCCCGACTGCGTGACCCGCAGGTCGTCGGGCAGCTCACCCCGGTGCAGTTGGCGAACCAGATCGCCGAGCCGCTGCCGGTCCGCAGCCGTGACGAGTTCGGCCAGGTGACCGAGGCGTTCAACGCCGTCCACCTGGAAGCCGTCCGCACGGCCGCCGAGCAGGCGGCCCTGCGCGCCTCCGTCGCCACCATGTTCGTCAACCTGGCCCGCCGTTCACAGATCCTGGTCGACCGCCTCATCGGGCATCTCGACCGGCTGGAGCGCGGCGAGGAGGACCCGGACCGCCTGGCCGAGCTGTTCCAGCTCGACCACCTGGCCACCCGGATGCGCCGCAACGACGAGAACCTGCTGGTGCTCGCCGGTGCCGACTCCACCCGCGTGCAGCGGGAGCCGGCCGCGCTCATCGACGTGCTGCGCGCCGCGCAGTCCGAGGTCGAGCACTACACCCGGATCGAGTTCGGCGTCATCGACCGGGACATCGAGGTCGCCGCGCACGCGGTCAACGACCTGGTGCACCTCGTCGCCGAGCTGTTCGACAACGCCACCGCGTTCTCCCCGCCCGACTCGCAGGTGATGGTCGAGGCCCGCCGGGTCGGCGACCGCGCCTCGCTCTACGTCGAGGACCGCGGCATCGGCATCAGCGCCGACCAGCTGCAGGACCTCAACGAGCGGCTCGCGACGCCGCCGCAGGTGGACGTGGCCGTCTCCCGGATGATGGGCCTGGTCGTGGTCGCCCGGCTGGCCTCCCGGCACGGCGTCCGGGTCGAGCTGCGCCCCGGCTCCGACCGTGGCACCGTGGCGGACGTCACCCTGCCCACCTCGGTGCTGGTGCCCCGGGCGCTCTCCGGTCGGGTGCAGCAGCCCCCGGCTCTCCCCGCGACCGGCAGCCCCCAGCAGAACGGGCCCGCCCCGGCCTTCGGCGCGCTGCCGGCCTTAGGCAACGGCCCCCGTCCGAGCGAGTCCGGCAACCAGGTCACCCTCGGCGGTCGTCCGTTCGAGCCCGCGTCGCGCAACGGATCCGGCACCCCGGCCAACGCCGGCGGCTACCGCTCGATGCCCGCCTGGTCCGACCTGACCGGCGCCGCCGGCGCGAACGGCGTCAACGGTGGGGACGGGTTCACCCCGCGACCCGCCAACGGCCAGGGGATCGACCCGCTGCCGCAGCGTCGCGCCGGTGACGACGGGCCGAGCACCGGCCAGCAGCCGTCCATTCCTCGACAGCTGCCGAGCAGCCCCGAGACGCAGCCGTACTCGGCGCCCCCGGTCTCCGCCCAGCCGTACTCCGGCGCGCCGGTCTCCGCCTCGCCGGCCTCCGGCCAGCCCTACTCCGGCCAGCCCTACTCGGGAGCTCCGTACACCGGTCAGCCGGTGTCCGCGGCCCCGGCCTCGGGCCAGCCGTACGCCGGCCCGCCGGTGTCCGCCTCGCCCGTGTCGGCATCGCCGGCGTCCGGTCAGCCGTACTCGGGTCAGCCGTACTCGGCGCCGCCGGCCTCCGGTCAGTCGTTCAGCGGGTTCACGCCCCGGTCTGCCCCGCCCGCGCCGGCCGCCGGTGCTCCGGCGCCGCCGGCCTGGCCGCCGGTGCCGAACGGCGACCGGGACGCCGCGACCCCGCCGGTGCCCGAGCGGCTCGCCGCCGCTCTGGACATGACCACCGAGCTGCCGCGCGTGCCGCGACCCGGCGAACAGCCCTCCGCCGCAGCCGCCCAGCCCTCGGCTCCGGCCCAGCCTCCGGCCCCGGCCCCCGCCCCGGCTGCACAGAGCCGATCGGCTCCGCAGCAACCGCAGGCGCAGAACCGCCAGCGGTACGCGGACGAGACGATGGAGTTGCCGATCTTCCGGGAGCTCGAGTCGGCCTGGTTCCGTACCCGCCGCCCGGGTCCGGAGGAGGGCGCCGCCGGTGCCCGACCGGCGACGAACGGCGACAACGCGACCCAGCAGTTCGCCACGGTCGAGGCCACCGGTCCGGCAGTCCACAAGACACCACCCGGGACGACAGGTAACACACCGATGGCAGACACTCCGACGGCCGGAGGAGCGCCGCGGGACAACGGCTCCACAGCGGGCGAGGGCGGTCGCCCCAGCCTCGCTGAGAGCCTGCCGAACCGCCGGCCCCAGCCGCAGACCAACGGCTGGCAGACCGCGGCCGACGACGGCTGGCGTGCTGCCTCGGCGGCGGCCGACGCGGTGCCGGTGAGCGAGACGACCACGACCGGTCTGCCGAAGCGCAAGCCGATGGCGCAGTTGGTGCCGGGTGCCGTGGAGAAGCCCACCACCTCGGTCCAGCGGCGCTCCCCGGAGGCGGTCCGTGGCCTGCTCTCCGCCTACCACCGGGGCGTGCAGCGAGGGCGTAGCACCTCGGACAACCCGACCAACCCGGAGGCGACTTCGGGTGGGCAATCCTCGCAGTCTGGCTCAGGCCCGGTGGCCGGGAGCGGGCAGAAGGAGCAAGAAGGATGACAACTACTCAGGATCTTGGTTGGCTTCTGGCCAACTTCGCCGACCGGGTGCCCGGTGTCGCGCATGCGGTCGCCGTCTCGGCCGACGGCCTACTCCTGGCGTCGTCACGGGACCTGCCGCGCGACCGGGCCGACCAGCTCGCCGCGATCTCGTCGGGTCTGGTCAGCCTGACCCAGGGGGCAGCGCGCTGCTTCGAGGGAGGCGCGGTGTTGCAGACCGTCGTGGAGATGGACAATGGCTTCCTGTTCCTGATGTCCATCTCGGATGGCTCGTCCTTCGCCGTGCTGGCTGCTCGCAGCTCCGACGTGGGCCAGGTCGGCTACGAGATGGCGCTGCTGGTCGACCGGGTCGGTGACGCGCTGACCCCGCAGCCGCGTGCGGCTGCGGGAATGCTGGGTTGACGCCTCGCCGATCGATGAGGTCGGCACAACTGCAACGACAACAACGACGGGTTTCACCGGTGGGAGCCGGTAACGGGTGCGAAGGAGGTGAGCGGCGAGATGGCCGATCGTGACGAACCGACCGGAGCGTTGGTCCGTCCATACGCCGTGACCCGTGGTCGTACCCGTCCCCGGCTCGACATCGCGCTTGAGGCGCTCGTCGAGACGACGGTGCGCGGTCGGGCCGCTGCCAATGGCAACGGCGGCCAGGGCCGCGAACACCAGTACATCGCCGCGCTGTGTGACGGACGCGTGCAGTCGCTCGCGGAGATCGCGGCGCGGATGCAGCTCCCGCTCGGTGTGGCCCGGGTGCTCATCGCCGACATGGCGACGGACGGCCTGGTCGCGGTCCACGAGCCGACCATCCTGGACGACTCCGACGACGCGGTGGGCACTGAACTGCTGGAGAGGGTGCTGAGTGGACTTCGCAGGCTCTGACATGTCGCACCGCCCGCCGAACCCGGGCGGCCGCGTGACGTCGGCGAAGATCGTTATCGCCGGTGGATTCGGCGTCGGTAAGACGACGCTGGTCGGCTCGGTCTCGGAGATCACGCCGCTGACCACCGAGGCCATCATGACCTCGGCCGGCGTGGGCGTCGACGACACCCGGCAGGTGCCGGGCAAGTCGACGACCACGGTGGCCATGGACTTCGGCCGGATCTCGATCGACCGTGACCTGATCCTGTACCTCTTCGGTACGCCGGGTCAGACCCGATTCTGGTTCATGTGGGACGAACTGGTTCGGGGCGCGATCGGCGCGGTCGTGCTGGTGGATACCCGCCGGCTGGCCGACTGCTTCGCGGCGATCGACTTCTTCGAGCACCGACGCCTGCCGTACCTGGTGGCGATCAACTGCTTCGACGGGATGCAGTACCACGACCCGCAGGACGTTCGGGACGCCTTGGCGATCTCCAGTGACGTTCCGGTGGTGGCCTGCGACGCCCGTAACCGGGAGTCGACGAAGCACGTGCTGATCTCGCTGGTCGAGTACGTGCTCACCATGCGCCGTACGCGCGCCGTCGCCCCGGCCTGATCGGGACGCAGCACGCCCGGTGGTGGCTTCGGCCCCCACCGGGCGCGGCACCCTGCGCGCCCCACGCCGCTTCCAGAGAGCCGTGGAGCTGTCGGCCCCCGCACCCTGTGGCCGGTAGCTCTGCGGGCTCCTCAGGAGGCGGCGTCGTCGCGTCCCGGCCTCCTACCCCCCACCACACATGCGACAGCGCCCCCGGTCGGCTGACCGGGGGCGCTGTCGTGTGCAGAGAGGGTCAGGACTGGTAACCGGCGGAGCGGTACTCGTACTCCCGGTCGTCGTCACGGTCCCCGTGATCACGGCTGAAGTCCCAACCGCCGGCCGCCTCACGACCGGGCCGACCACCCACCGCGAAACCGCCGATCTCCTGGCCACGACGCCAGCCACGGAAGTAACCGGTGGTGTTCTCCGCCAGGCTTGCCGCATCGCGCACTATCCGCAGTGGCCGCTCCTCACGCAGCGGCGAACCCGGGACCAGATTGGCCTGAGGCACACGCTTCGGCAGCCCGGCGTTGGTCTCGGCGCCCACCGCGGGACGGGCGGCCTGCTCTGCGGCCTGCCAGCCGGTGTCCGCAGTGGTCGACCAGTCCAGATCGGACTCGTCGGCGTGGCCGACGAACCAGGCCGACTTGGCCTGCGCGAAGATCAGCAGGTCGCCGTCACCCTCGTCGGCGACCGGCGGGGGCCGGTGCTCGACCGGCGGCGGTCGGTGCTCCATGGGTGGCGGTCGGTGCTCCATCGAGGGCAGCGGCCGGTGCTCGGCGGCACGGTCGGCGCGAGCAGCCGCTCGACCACCGCGAGCAGCCTGCTCCCGGTCGACCAGCCGCAGCGGCGGCGTCTCCAGGTGCGGCTCCGTGGGCGGGTTGAGCCCTTCCCGGAGCGCCCGGTCGGCCAGCGGCGGTGGCTCCACCAGCCGCAGCATGGGCGGCTCCTGGGGCAGATCGTCGGCCAACCAGGGCGGCGTGACCCGACCGTCGGCCCGACCCGGGTCGGTGGGGGCGTCGATGCCGCGCCCGCCGCCGTACGGGTAGGCCACCGGGTTGTTCGGCGAGCTGTCGGCCGGGTCCTCCGGGTTGTTGACCAACGGCCAGTTGGCCCGGGATCCCGGGGGCGCGGCGTCCTGGCCGGGCCGGGGGGTCGGCACTGGAATGCTGAGGTCGGTGGCGCTGAACCCGCCCGTGGGCGGCTCGTCGACCGGGCGTTGCAGGTGGCTCGACCGTTCGCCGTTGGTCTTCGGACGGGGCGGGATGACCGTACGCTGCCGTTCGGCCCGCGCGCTGTTGATGGCGGCGGTGGTCAGCGTCGGCCGGAACGGCTCGCCGGCCTCGGCCGGAGGCACCGTGCCGCGCTGCGCGGGGGCGATCGGGGTGATCCCCGGCGGCGGGGGTGGCGGCGAGGAGACCGGTCGGTTGGTCGGGCCGTCGATCCGGCTGGGCGCCGGCTCGGCGGTGCGGTGCGGGAGGGTGGACGCCGGAGGCTTGGCCATCGCGGCCGGTGCCATCGGTGCGGGCGCGACAGGCGGCGGCGTGACCGGAGCCGGTGCCGTCGGGGGCGGCCCGAGTGGGCGGGGCGACGCCACCGGAGCGTTGCCGGGGATCGGCTCGGGGCGACTGCGGCGCCCGACGGCCGGTGCGGGCTCGGCGGGCGGGGTGGGACGCACCGAGCGCAGCCCCGCACCGGTGGTCGTCATCCCGGCCAGTTCGCCGACCGACTCGCCACGGCGGGCGGCGGCCCGACGGCCGGGTGCCTGGGCAGGCGCGGTGACCCGTGACCCGAGAGCGCTGACCAGGGCCTCACACCCCGCGTCACAGGCCCGTACGGAGGCGACGGCCTGCCGGACCGTCTCGGCCACCGCCGAGGTGAGCGCCCGGTTGACCGCGGCGCGCCGGGGTGTCTCGGAGATGGCGACCCGCAGGGCGGTGACCGCCTCGTTGATCTCGTCGGCGTCGGCGACCCCGTCGGCGGCAAGATGCGCGGCGATGGCGTCGGCCGCGACCGACACCTCGCGACCACGGGCCACGGTGCCGCCGAGCATGCCCGGCTCGGGCAGCGCGTCGAGCACCGCCAGCGAGACCGGTTCGGCCGGGTCCGGGTACGCCCGCAGGGCCGCCGGGTAGAGCTCGCGGAGGACCTCGCGCAGCGCCACGGCGGCCGAGTGCCGACCACTGGCCAGCGCCGCGTGCGCGGCGAGCACCTGCTTGTAGCCGGCCAGATCCCGGGGCGCCGGCAGGGTGACCGCCGAGAGCGCGCCGGCCTGCAACGCGCGGGCCAGGCCGACGGCCCGTCGTTCGGCCGGAGGTGACTGCATCTCCTCAAGGGAGTCGTCGTCGGCGAACCGCTCGGCGAAGTCGTCCACCGAGTCGTCGTCGGCGATCGCCAGAGGCCGACCCGCCGCGCTCAACAGCGAGATGACCGTGTGGTCGTCGCTGTCGGCGGCGATGGCCGCTCCGCTCGGCCCGCCCGACCGCTCCACGAGCAGCGCGACGAGCTGGGCGTAGCCAGCGGCGTCGTCGCTGATCTCGCTGACATGCAGCAGACGGCCTGCGTCGTCGACCACAGCGGACGTCAGCGTCGAGCCGGCGGAGGCCGGTCGGTCAGCCGGATCCGCCGAGGCCAGACCGCAGTAAACGCGCACGAGCGCCACGGCGTCGTCCTCCTCCCGGGACAGGTCTTTCCTCTGCCAGCAACTGATGCTCCCCGGTACGGGTCAGTCGCGCCAGTCCACCACCGCAGAGATCTTGCCGACAATGGTGCGCCAACCCAAACTCGCGGTCTGCGCACCGATCTTCTTCAGCCGTCGCCGACCCATGAAAGCGCCGATGCCGCCGTTGGCGGTGGCCCGCAGCGCCTCGTCCAGGTCGTCGAGACTGGAGCCGGCGGAGAGCATGTCGAGCACCGCAGGCAGCCGCAATGCGTACGAAAGGTCACGAGCGACCTCGCCGGCCTCGATCAGCAGGGTCGAATCCCAGGTGTCGTGCCCGCCGCGCAGGTTCTCCACGACGAGGTCGAGTTCGTAGGTGTCCTCGTCGAGCGGCACGATATCTGCCGGCTCCACCCGTTCGGACAATTCATTCCAGCTGTCCAGTTGGGACAGATCGTTGGGAGCACCGGACCGGATGAAACTGACCAACGACTCGGGGGTCTTGAACAGCAGCAACTTGCCCTTGTTGCTGAGGAAGACCGGCACCTCCTCGTCGCTGACCTCTTCCTCGGCCTCCTCGTCGGTGGCCTCGGTGTCGGTGTCGGTGTCGGCGTCGGCGCGGCGGCGCTTCGACTCGTCCTCGTCGCTGTCGGCGAACTCCTGGGCCAGCTCCTCGTCGAGGATGACGACGGTCTCGTCGTCCTCGTCCTCCTCGACCACCTGGCGGCGGGCGAGGAACGGGTCGTCCAGGTCGCGCTCGGCCACGTCGGTCGGGGTCAGCGAGCTGGCCGGCCGGTACGCCCGCAGCGTGAAGCCGGTGCCGGCGGGGAGGGCGATCTCCACGGGATCGATGCGCAGCTCGTCCCAGAGCGCGCGGTCGACCGGGCCCGCTGGGCGGTCGATCTCTTCGATCTCGTCTGGTCGGGCCGCGCCGGTGGTGTCGTCGAGCTCGGGCTCGTCGGCGTCGGGCCGTTGGGGCGACTGGCGGGCCACGCTGACCTCCGTGTGCTTCGGGTTGCCCACCCGCCGGGGTCTCTGACCGGCGAGTGACTCTGGGCACATACCCTAGTCGGCGGACCTGGGTGACCGGTGCCCGCACCCCGGTGGCCGCTCGGCGCACGGATTCGGCCTGCTGGCGGCGGGCGCTGGCGAACCGACCGTTCGACAAGTAGCGTAGCTACGCATGAAGGCCCAGGCGTTGCACGGCCACTTGGACGCTCTGCTGCTCGCCGTTCTCGAACAGGGCGCGCTGCACGGGTACGCCATCATTGAGGCCCTACGCGAGCGCAGTGACGGCAGCCTCGATCTGCCCACCGGCACCATCTACCCGGCGTTGCGTCGCCTGGAGCGCGCCGGGCACGTGGCGAGCACCTGGAGCACCGTCAACGGCCGGGAGCGGCGGACGTACGAGCTCACCGATTCCGGCCGGCGGGCGCTGGCCGGGGAACGCGCCGGTTGGCACGACTTCCAGCTGACCGTCGGCCGGTTCCTGGATCCGGGCAGTCCACCCCACACCCCGGCCTGACCCCACCGGGCGGGCGTCGGCTCAGCGGGCGACGGCGAGCAGCCAACCGCGCACCGCACGGGTCAGCGAGAAGTAGGCACCTCCGACCAGCACCGCACCGATGATCATCGGAGGCCAACGCAGCGCGGCGTCCCAGAGGTTGACCGACCAGCCGAAGAGGGCGCACCCGGCGAGGATGGACAGCACCAGGATTCCGGTCAGGCCGGCGCCCACGGCACGCTGCAACCGGGCCAGGCCCGGCCGTGGCGAACGGGCGCTGGCCGCGACCACCAGCAGACCGGCCACCGCGAGCAGCAGCGCACCCGCCCAGATCCAGTCGACCGAGTGGGAGAGCAGCAGGTAGCCGGACGGGGGGCGTGGGCCGTCGGTCCAGCTCGCCCCGCGCCAGGTCAGATCGCCGGCGGCCATCCCCACCCCGGCCGCGGCCAGCATCCGCAGGGACAGCCCGCGCAGCGCACCTACCGCCAGCTCGGCCTGCCACGCGGGAAGGAGCTGCGCCGGTGAGCCGAACTCGACCACGGCCCGGCGCTGCGCCTCGGTGGGCGGCAGCCCACTGTCGCGGTACGCCTCCACGGCGTCCAGCAACCCGTGCCGGGCCTCGGTCAACAGGTCGGACTTGAGTCTCGCGGGCCCCTGCAACCGGGCGGCGAACTCCCGCAGGTGCTCGTCGACCAACACGTCCTCGCGGTGCGGCATGGCACCACCCTGCCACGGAATCTTGACGCCCGGCGTCGGGGAGAACCCTGGTCCGTCCCCGAGCCCGGTCAGGGCGCGAGCGCCAGGTAACCCCGTTCGGCGGCGGCCTGGAGCATCCACTGGTCCCGGTACCAGCCCGGCACGGCGACCAGGTCGGCGTGCCGACCGCGCTGCATCACCCGCCCGCCGTCGAGGACGACGATCTCGTCCAGCTCGGCCAGCCCGCTGAGCCGATGGGTGATCAGCAGCACCGAGTGCCCGGCGGGCGTGGCGGCGAGAGCGGACGCCAGCACCGCGTCCGCCGCCGCCGGATCCAGGCCCTCGGTGGGTTCGTCGAGGACCAGCACCGGTGGCGCGGCGAGCAGGGCCCGGGCGAGCGCCAGGCGCTGCCGCTGGCCACCGGAGAGCTGCCCGCCCTCCTCGCCGACCAGCGTGTCCCAGCCCGCCGGCTGCGCGCGTACCCAGTCCAGCAGCCCGGCCGCCGCGGTGGCCGCCGTCAGCTCGTCCTCGCTCGCCCCGGCCCGCCCGAGCAGCAGGTTCTCCCGCACCGTGGCGTGGAAGACGTACGCCTCGGCGAGCAGGCCGCCGACCGCCCGGGGCAGTGCCTCCTCGGCGTACGCCGAGAGGTCGTGACCGTCGAGGGTCACGCGGCCGGAGACGGGCCGGACGGTGCCGGTCAGCACAGCCGCCAGGGTGCTCTTGCCGGCGCCGCTGGGGCCGACCACGGCGATCCTCCGCCCGGCGGGCAGGTCCAGGCTGACACCGTCCAGGGCGGGTGCCGCGCCGACCCGGTAGCGCACTGTCACGTCGACGAAGCGCAGCTCGTGCGGGCCGGCCAGGTCGGCCGTCGCGCCGGTGGGCGGGGGAGCCGGCGTGCCGGCGTCCAGCAGGGTCGCCACCCGGGTCAGGCCGGGCCGCAACTGCGTCCACTGCCGCGCCGCCGAGACCAGGGCGAGCGTCACCTCGACGGCGGCCAGTGCGCCGACGGCCAGGACACCCACCAGCACCCCCGACACGTCGGCGGCCAGCGCGGCCAGCACCACGGCCGCAGCGGTCAGCCCGGCGGTCAGCACCCCGGCCGCGTCCACCGCGAACCCGGTGGCGGCCAGCCGTCGTTCCAACCGGGCCAGTTGGTCGGCGCGCTGCTCAGCGGCGCGCAACGCCACGTCGGTCGCTCCGAACGCGGCCAGGTCGGCAGCGCCGTGGGTGAGGTCGATCGCGTCGGTGGCCAGGGCGCCGCGCAGGGGCGCCACCTGGGCCGCGCTGCGGCGGGTGACAGCGGTGGCCAGTACGGGCAGCGCCACACCGGCCACCAGCACCCCGACGGCGAGCGCCCCGGCGGCGGGCGGTGAGATCAGCGCCGCCCCGGCCACCGCCAGCACCCCGACGAGGGCCGCCGCCGAACCGGGTACCAGCACTCGCAGCAGCAGGTCCTGGACGGCCTCGACGTCGGAGACCAGCCGACTCAGCACGTCCCCCGAGCGGTGCGCGGCGTCGCGGTGGGCCGCGAGGGTGGCGAAGACCCGGGCCCGGACGTCGGTGATCATGCGGAGCACCGCGTCGTGCCCGGCAAGCCGTTCGGTGTAGCGGAACACGCCACGGCCGATCGCCAGCGCCCGTACCGCGACGATCGCCACGGTGAGCCGGTCCAGTGGAGGCTGGCCGGCGGCGCTCATCAACAGCCAGGTGGCGGTCGCCATCAGGGCGAGCCCGGCGAACTCGGTGGCGGCGGCGAGCAGCCCGGCGCCGACCAGGCGGCCAAGGTAGGGGCGGGCCAACCGCAGCACGGCCCGCTCGGCGGCGGCCCGCCCGGCCGGTGTCGCGTCGGGCCCCGCCTCCGACCGGTGTTCCGCGCTCATCGGGCCGCCTTCTGCGTCGGCTCGGGCTGCTGCGTCGGTTCGGGCGTCAGCTCGGTGACCCGACCGTCCTCGACACGCAGGATCCGGTCGGCGTCGGCGAGCAGTGCCGGCCGGTGTGCCACCAGCAGCGCGGTCCGTCCGGCGACCAGACGGCGGGTGGCGTCGAGCACCACCGCCTCGGCCGCCGTGTCCAGGCGGGCGGTGGGTTCGTCGAGCAGCACCACCGGGGCGTCGCGCAGGAAGGCCCGGGCCAGCGCCACCCGCTGCCGTTGCCCGCTGGACAGCCCGTGACCGCGTTCGCCGAGCAGGGTGCCCAGGCCGTCCGGTAGGCCGGTCACGACGTCGTCCAGGGCGGCGTCGCGCACCGCGGTGGCGAGTGCGTCGGGCGGGGTGTCCGGTGCGCCGAGCCGGATGTTGTCGGCCAGCGAGGCGGCGAACAGGTGCGCCCGCTGCGGCACCCAGGCGAGCTGCCGGCGCCACGCGTCCGGATCGGCGGTGGCGAGGTCGACCCCACCCACGGTGATCCGGCCACTGGTCGGGGTCACGAAGCCGAGCAGCAGGCCGAGCAGGGTGCTCTTGCCGGCGCCGCTGGGGCCGATGACGGCGATCCGTTCGCCGGCCCGGACGGTCAGGGTGACGTCGCGCAGCGCGGTGGTCCGCTCGTACGCCACCGTCACCCCCTCGAACCGGATCTCCCGCCGGGCGTCCGGAACGGCGGCGCCCTCGGCGGCCCGGGGCGCGACGGGCACGGCCGAGACGGTCAGCGCCTCGTCCAGCGCGGCGAGGCCTTCCATGCTGGCGTGGAAGCGGCTGCCGGCGGCGCGCAGCGGAAGGTACGCCTCCGGGGTGAGCAGCAGCACCAGCAGCGCGGTCTGCAGGGCCAGCCCGCCGCCGAGCAGCCGGATGCCGACCGGCACCGCGACCAGTGCCACCGAGAGGGTGGCGACCAGTTCCAGCACCAACGCGGAGAGGAACGCGATCCGCAACGTCTTCATGGTGGCGACGCGATGGCCGTCGGCCATCCGGCGTACCACGTCGGTCTGCGCCCGGGCCCGCCCGAAGGCCCGCAGCGTGGGCAGCCCGGCAACCATGTCCAGGAAGTGCCCGCCGAGCAACGAGAGCCGCCGCCACTGCCGTTCGGTGGCGGCCTGTGCCTGCCAGCCGAGCAGCGCGCCGAAGACCGGGATCAGCGGCAGGGTCAGCGCGATGATCACTGCCGAGCTCCAGTCGGCGACGACGACCCGGGCCAGCACCGCGACCGGGACCGTCACGCTGAGCACCAGCTGTGGCAGATACCCGGTGAAGTACGCGTCCAGCGCGTCCAGCCCGCGACCGGCCAGGGTGGCGACCTCGCCGGCCCGCTGCCCGGCCACCCAGCCCGGCCCGTGTCGGCCGACCGCGCCGAGCAGGTCGGCCCGCAGCGTGGCCTTGACCGTGGCGGCGACCCGCGCCGAGACCGTGCCCTGAGCCCAGACCAGCGCGGAGCGGGCGGCGACCGTGATCACGAAGGCGCTCAACGCCGGCCGGTCGAGCCGACCGTCGAAGGCGCTGGCCAGCACCGCCGCGAGGGAGGTGGCCTGCGCCACGATCAACCCGGCGGCGAGCACACCCAGGAGTGTGAGCACGGCAAGGTCGCGCCGGGCCGCAGGGACCCGGCGCAGCAGACGCCTGTCGAACGGACGGCGCTTCACCAGTACACCGGTGCCCTACCGTCGGTTCGTCCTCGAAAAACCCACCAGCACATCGCCTGGAAGCCTAGTAGGGCCGGAAGGAGCGGCAGCGCCACCCAGCCCAGCAGCCGCAGGGTCGGTGCGCTCGCGGCCGCGTCGGCGACGGTCAGCGAGGCACCGGGGTCGGTCGTGGACACCAGCACATAGGGCCACAGCGCGGCCCCGACCAGCGCCACCGGCATCGCCAGGGCCGCGCCGGTGGCGCACAGCGCCCACCCCGGCCGCCGCCGCGCCAGCGCCGCGCGGGCCGCCAGCAGCACCACCACGAGCAGCACCGGCAGGAGTACGGCCACCGCCGGCCGCTGTACCGCGTCGCGTACCCGGGCGGAGAGCAGGCCCACGACGGTGGCCAGGGCGACGGCGGTGAGCGCCACCGACACGAGTCGGCGGGCGGTGTGTCCGACCACGGCGGCGGCCTCGGCCGGCAGGCGTAGGGCGAGGAACGTCGCGCCGTGCACCGCGACCAGCGCGACCATGGCCAGCCCGACGGTCGCGGCGAACGGGGTGACCAGGTGCGACACCCCGGCGACGTGCCCGTCGGCCTGCCGGGGAACGCCCTGCAACAGCGCGGCGAGCACCACACCCCAGCCCAGTGCGGCGAGTGCGCTACCGGCCATCACGACGCGGTCCCAGCGCGCGCGGATCCGTTCGTCGTCGGGTCGGCTGCGCAGCTGCACACCGACGGTGACCAGGATGACGCCGACCAGGGCGCCGGCGACGGCCGGATAGCAGCCGGAGAGCAACTCGCCCTCCAGCATCGGGAACGCGCCGAAAAGGATGCCCACGGCGGCCACCAGCCAGACCTCGTTGCCGAGGAAGAACGGGCCGACAGCGGTGAGCGCCTCCCGCCGCTGCGCCGCGCCGCCGCGTCGGGCGAGCAGCAACCCGACGCCGTAGTCGTAACCGGCGAGCACCAGGTAGCCGGCGAAGAAGAGGCCGAGAAGGGCGTACCAGGCGAGGTCCACGATGTCTCCTCAGGTGCTCAGACGAGGGCGGGTTCGGGGTGGGCCGACTCGTTCGGGGGCGAGGGCGGTCGGCCGAGCGCCGGGTCGGCAGCGCCCCGGGCCGCGTGCCGGGCGAGCAACACCCAGTTGGTGACGGCGAGGGTGCCGAGCAGCAGGCTGAAACCGATCAGCGAGGTGAGCATCACCGGCGCGCCGACCGGTGAGACGGCCTGCTCGGTGGGGAGCAGCCCGTACGCCACCCACGGCTGGCGGCCCACCTCCCGGGCGATCCAGCCGAGGATCACCGCGACGAACGGCAGCGGCAGGGCGAGCAGGACCAGCCAGAGCGGGAAGCGCAGCCGGATGATCCAGTCGCGGAACAGCAGGGGGAGCAGGAACCATACGCAACCGAGGGTGAAGCCGATCAGGATCATGAAGCCCAGCCCGACGTTGGCCAGCACCGGCGGCGTGTAGTCGCCGGGGCCGAAGCGGGCGGTCCACTCGGCGATCAGCGCCTGACCCTCCGGGCCCTGGCCGAACTTGGTGGGCTGCACCGCACCGACCGGGCCGAACTGGGCGAAGCCGAAGCCCTGCACCATGGTGATCGCGAACGCCGAGGTGACCAGGCCGATGCGCAGCGAGGTGCGGAAGAGCACGAAGTCGGGAGTGCGCCGGATCAGGTGCCAGGCGCTGACCGCCGCCATCAGCATCCCGCCGACCAGCACCGCGGCCGAGACCACGTGCCCGAACGCCATGCCGAGGCTGGGGTTGGTGAGCAGCGCGCCGAAGTCGGTGAGGTGGGCGATGCCGTCGCGTACCTCGTAGCCGACCGGGTTCTGCAACCAGGAGTTGGCCACCATGATCCAGAAAGCCGAGGCGTACGCGGTGATCGCCACGCCCCAGAGCAGCGCGAGGTGGACGCCTTTGCCGAGCCGGTGCCAGCCGAAGATCCACATCCCGAGGAACGTGGATTCGAGGAAGAACGCCACGAGTGTCTCGATGGCGAGCGGCGCCCCGAAGACGTTGCCGACGTAGCGCGACAGGCCGCTCCAGTTCAACCCGAACTGGAACTCCATCACGATCCCCGTGGCGATGCCGAGCACGTAGTTGATCACGTAGAGCTGACCCCAGTAGCGGGTCAGTCGCTCCCACTTCGGGTTGCCGGTGAGGACCCAGGCGGTCTGCATCCCGACCAGCAGGGTGACCAGCCCGAGCGTGACGACCACGAAGAGGAAGTGGATCGAGGTGGTGGTGGCGAACTGCAGGCGGGCGAGGAGCAGGGTGTCCATGGCCGGCTCTCCGTAGTGTTGGCTCCCTTGTCGTAGCAACCCTACACGTAGCTTAACTACATGTCTGTCTACTACGGCATGTCGTAGAGAAGTCTACGACGTGACGTAGTAGTTGTGTGGCCGGGAAGATCGCGCTCGATCCTGGATCGAGCGCGATCTTGGTATCGGGCAGCAGGGCGCGGCGCAGGACGCGGCGGCAGGGCGCGGCGCAGGCGCGGGGGCGCGGCGCGGCAGGGCCCGGGCGAGGCGCGTGAGCGCCGCCGGGGTCAGCTCAGGACAGGAAGAGGGTGATCGGCAGGGCGACCAGCGTGCTGGCGACCGCGAGGGCGATGGCGCCGAGCAACCGGGGCGGCCGGTCGCTGACCAGCAGCCGCTGCACCCGTACGTCGAGATCCCGGTCGCCCACCCCGAGCGCGCCGGCCGGGGTGATCCGGTGACCGGCCGCGGCGAACCGGCGTAGCGCTCCCGCCAGCGGCGCATCCGCGTGCAGCTCACGGGCCTTGTCGTCGGCGCGCATCTCGACCAGCAGGGCGACCCGCTCGTGGGCGTCGCGGACCCAGCCGAACCAGGGCAACGCCCGGCACAGCGCGGTGAACGGCAGCAGCACCAGATCGTGCCGCTCGTGGGCGTGCGCCCGCTCGTGGCTGAGCACCGCTGCCAACTCGGCCCGGTCCAGCAGGCTCAGCGTGCCGGCGCTCACCACCACCTGCGGCTTCACGCCGGGCAGGCAGTACGCGGCGGCGCTCGGATGGTCCAGCACGAGCGCGCCGGGTGCGGCCGGGTCGTCCCGGGCTACAAGGGTGAGCAGGTCTCGGTGGCGGCGCTGGGCGCGTACGGTGCCGTGGATGCTGCGTACTGTCGTGGCGAGCAGCACCGCGCCGATGCCGAAGCCCACCCCGACACCGGCCAGGTGGAAGGCGGTCTCCTCGATGGGCAGGGTGCCGTGCGCCAGATCGGAGGCCAGGGCGAGCAGTGCGCTCCCGGTCGGCCGCCCGTAACCGCTCAGCCCGAGCGCCATCGGCAGGCCCATCGCCGAGAGCCCCAGCGCCAAACCGACGGCCTGCCAGCAGACGATCGCCACCCGGGGGCTGCGCCACGTCCAGGTGGAGCGGGCCAGCACCTGGGCCGTGAGATAGCAGGCCAGTATGGTGGCGGCGAAGTGCACGGCGTAGGCCACGGCGTGCGCCCTACCGCTCCGCTGCCTCGCCGGCGGGCCGTCGGCCCGTCGGCCCGTCCACGCGGTCGGTCAGCCCGGTGCCGTCGTCGGCGGAACCCGGCCCGGTCAGGCCGGCTTCGCTGCCCAGCGCCGCCCGCAGGACCTCGGCCTCGGTGCCGGTCACCGAGCGGGCGAACCGCACCAGCGCGGCGTCCCGGCTGCCGCCCAGGTCGAGGGCGTCGAGCATGAGTTGGGCGATGTGCGCCTCACGGCTGGCCGCCGGCCGGTATCGCCAGGCCCGGCCCTCGCGCTCCCGCTGCACCATGCCCTTGCCGGCGAGTCGGTCCAGCACTGTCATCACCGTCGTGTACGCCAACTCGCGGCCGTCGAGCGCGTCGGCCACCTCGCGCACGGTCACACCATCCGACGTGCCGGGGACCACGTCCCACAACACGTCCATCACCGCACGCTCAAGATCGCCCAGCCGAGTCACGACCCAATCCTACCCCCGGTAGTAGACCGTGAGCCGACCCCCGGGTCGGAGCACCCGCAAAATCCGCACAAGTTCGGGGATGTTGCTGCCTCAGCGCTCCCGAGGCAGCAACATCCCCAAAGTTGCGCAGATCTTGACCCACCCCGACGGTCCCGGCCCACGTCAGGTTCTCCGGGGGATCCCGCCCACGCAGGGATCAAGCCTGACCGCCCGGAGTGGGCGGGATCCCCCGGAAAACCAAAGAGGCCGAGGACCGACGATCACACCCCCTTGGGGTGCCACACCGTCTTCGTCTCCAGGAGCGCGGTCATCGGCGCCAGGCCCGGGTCGGCGGACCAGTCGTGGTCGGCCGGGGCGGGTCGGAGCACCCGCTTGAGGTTCTCCGCCGCCTTGACCTCCAGGTCGGTGGCGAGCGACGCGTCGGTCACCCCGGTCAGGTCGAGCGCGTTGACGTCCAGGTGCGACGCCAACGTGGGCGCGGTCTCGGTGATCGCACCGGTCAGGATGTTGACCACCCCGCCGGGCAGGTCGGACGTCGCCAGCACCTCGGCCAGCGTCACCGCCGCCAACGGCTCGGTCGGCGAGGCGGCGACCACCACCGTGTTGCCGGTGACGATCGCCGGGGCGATCACGCTGACCAGGCCGAGCAGCGCCGGACGCTCCGGGGCGACCACCGCGACCACGCCGGTCGGCTCGGGCGCGGAGATGTTGAAGTACGGGCCGGCGACCGGGTTCGCGCCGCCGTACACCTGGGCGAGCTTGTCGGCCCAACCGGCGTACCAGACCCAGCGGTCGACCGCGGCGTCCACCTCGTCGCCGGGGATGCCCAGGGCGACGAACTGCTCGCGGCGGCCCTCCAGCATCTCGGCGACGCGGTAGAGGATCTGACCCCGGTTGTACGCGGTCGCGCCGGCCCAGCCCTTCACGGCGGCGCGGGCGGCGACCACCGCGTCCCGGGCGTCCTTGCGGGAGGCCAGTGACACATTCGAGGACTGCACGAGATACGACCGTCCCGACTCGCTGCGCGGGAACTTCCCGCCGATGAAGAGCTTGTACGTCTTGCGTACCGCGACCCGCTCAGACATTGAGGTAGCCCTCCAGCCCGTGCCGGCCGCCCTCGCGACCGTAACCCGACTCCTTGTAGCCACCGAACGGCGAGGTGGGGTCGAACTTGTTGAACGTGTTGGCCCAGACGACGCCGGCGCGCAGCCGGTCGGCCATCCACAGGATCCGGGAGCCCTTGTCGGTCCAGATTCCCGCCGACAGCCCGTACGGCGTGTTGTTGGCCTTCTCCACGGCCTCGGCCGGGGTGCGGAACGTGAGGACCGACAACACCGGCCCGAAGATCTCCTCGCGCGCGATGCGGTGGGCCTGGGTGACGCCGGTGAAGATGGTGGGCGCGAACCAGAAGCCGCGGTCGGGCAGCTCGCACGGCGGCGACCAGCGCTCGGCGCCCTCGGCGGAGCCGGCGTCGGACAGCTCGCGGATCCGCGCCAACTGGGCGGCGGAGTTGATCGCGCCGACGTCGGTGTTCTTGTCCAGCGGGTCGCCGACGCGCAGGTGGGCCATCCGCCGCTTCAGCGACTCCAGCACCCGGTCGGCCACGTTCTCCTGGACCAGGAGGCGGGAGCCCGCGCAGCAGACGTGCCCCTGGTTGAAGAAGATGCCGTTGACGATGCCCTCGACGGCCTGGTCGACGGGTGCGTCGTCGAAGACGATGTTGGCGGCCTTGCCGCCCAGCTCCAAGGTGAGCTTCTTGCGGCTGCCGGCGACGGATCGGGCGATGGCCCGACCGACGTCGGTGGAGCCGGTGAAGGCCACCTTGTCGACACCGGGGTGCTCGACCAGGGCGCGGCCGGTGTCGCCGGCGCCGGTGAGGATGTTGACCACGCCGGCCGGCAGGTCGGCCTGCTGGCAGATCTCGGCGAAGAGCAGCGCGGTCAGCGGGGTCGTCTCGGCGGGCTTGAGCACCACGGTGTTACCCGCGGCGAGCGCCGGGGCGATCTTCCAGGCCAGCATGAGCAGCGGGAAGTTCCACGGGATGACCTGCGCCGCAACGCCGATGGGCTGCGGGTTCGGGCCGAAACCGGCGTGGCCGAGCTTGTCGGCCCACCCGGCGTAGTAGAAGAAGTGAGCGGCGACCAGCGGCAGGTCGACGTCCCGGGACTCCCGGATCGGCTTGCCGTTGTCCAGGGACTCCAGGACGGCCAGCTCGCGGGAGCGCTCCTGGATGAGGCGGGCGATCCGGTACAGGTACTTCGCCCGGTCCCGGCCCGGCATCGGACCCCACACCTTGTCGTACGCCTTGCGGGCGGCACGCACCGCACGCTCCACGTCCGGTGCGCCGGCCTCGGCGACCTCGGCCAGCACCTCCTCCGAGGCGGGGTTGATCGACTTGAAGCTGCCGCCGTCGCTCGGGTCGACGAAGGCGCCGTCGATGAACAGCCCGTACGAGGGTTTGAGGTCCACCACCGAGCGGGACTCGGGGGCGGGGGCGTATTCGAACATCGGCTATCAGTCCAGGGTGAAGTAGTCGGGACCGGAGTAGGTGCCGGTCGTCAGCTTGGTGCGCTGCATCAGCAGGTCGTTGAGCAGGCTGGACGCGCCGAAGCGGAACCAGTCCGGGTCGAGCCAGTCGGAGCCGACGGTCTCGTTGACCATCACCAGGTACTTGATGGCGTCCTTGGTGGTCTTGATGCCACCGGCGGGCTTCACGCCCACCTGCCGCCCGGTGGCGGCGCGGAAGTCGCGGACCGCCTCCAGCATCACCAGGGTCACCGGCAGGGTCGCCGCGACCGGGACCTTGCCGGTGGAGGTCTTGATGAAGTCGCCGCCGGCCAGCATGGCCAGCCACGAGGCCCGGCGCACGTTGTCGTACGTGGCCAGCTCGCCGGTCTCCAGGATGACCTTGAGGTGGGCGTCCCCGCAGGCTTCCTTGGTGGCCACGATCTCGTCGTAGACCTCCTTGTACCGCCCGGCCAGGAAGGCGCCCCGGTTGATCACCATGTCGATCTCGTCGGCGCCGGCCGCGACGGCGGCCCGGGTGTCGGCGAGCTTGATCTCCAGCGGGGCCTGGCCCGACGGGAAGGCGGTGGCGACGCTGGCCAGGTGCACACCACTGCCGGCCAGCACCTCGGCCACGTACGGGACCATCGCCGGGTAGACGCAGACCGCCCCGACGTGCGGGCAGGACGGATCGGCCGGGTCCGGGCGCAGCGCCTTCGCGGCCAGCGCGCGCACCTTGCCCGGGGTGTCCGCCCCCTCCAGGGTGGTCAGGTCGACCATCCGGATCGCCAGGTCGATCGCCTGGGCCTTGGCGGTGGTCTTGATGGATCGGGTGCCGAGCTGTGCCGCCCGCTGCTCCGCGCCGACCTGGTCCACGCCGGGTAGGCCGTGGAGGAAGGTCCGCAGAGCGGTCTCGGATCGTCCCAGCTCGGAGAGCTCCGACCGGGCCGACGTCGTTGTCGCCGTCATGTCGAGAAGTTTACGCACGGAACCGCTGAGTGATCTTGGTCACGGTGGTGCCGGCGTGAGCGACATCGCCGGTCCGCCCGCACCCGCACCACCGCGCGCTACGGAGCGGTAGGTTGAGCGATCGTGGATGTACACGTCATTGACCACCCGCTGGCCCAGTCCAGGTTGACTGCCATGCGGGACGCGCGCACCGATTCCTCGACGTTCCGGGCCGCGCTGCACGAACTGACCACCATGCTGGTGTACGAGGCGGCGCGCTCCTTCCCCGTCGAGCGGTACCCGGTGCAGACGCCGGTCACCGGCACCGAGGGCACCCGGCTGGCCAATCCGCCGCTGCTGGTCCCGGTGCTGCGGGCCGGTCTCGGCATGGCGGACGCCGCTCTCGGCCTGCTGCCCGAGTCGTCGATGGGCTTCGTCGGCCTGGCCCGCGACGAGGAGACCTACGAACCGCGCGCGTACATGGAGTCGTTGCCCCGGGACCTGGCCGGGCTGCCGGTGCTGGTGCTCGACCCGATGCTGGCGACCGGTGGTTCGCTGGAGCACTGCTGCCGGCTGCTGGCCGACCGAGGCTGCACCGACATCACTGTGCTGTGCGTGCTCGCCGCCCCGGTCGGCATCGAGCGGCTGGAACGCTCCGGTCTGCCGTTGCGCCTGGTCACGGCCTCGATCGACGAGGGGCTCAACGACAGCATGTTCATCGTCCCCGGGCTCGGCGACGCCGGTGACCGTCAGTTCGGCGGCATGCCCCGGTTCTGAGGGCTCCACCCGGTCGGTGCCGGGTCCGGCGGGTCCGTGCGCGGTGGTGCGCGGACCCGCTACCGTCTGCGGCCATGACTGGTGTTGCGCTCGCCGAGGAGTTGCTGCTCCTCGCCTACGACGACTCGACCGGCAAGGCGACCATGCCGCGGATCAGCCTGGACCTCGGCATGGCCGCCGCGGTGCTGGTCGAGCTGGCCATCGCGGGCCGGATCGCGTACGCCGACGGGTCGTTGACAGTGGTCGACCCGACGCCCACCGGCGAGCCGGTAGCCGATGAGGTGCTGGGCCGGATCGCGGCCGACACCCCGCACACCCCGGCCTCGTGGGTGCAGCGCCTGCGCCACGGCCTGCGCGACAAGATCCTCGGTGATCTGTGCGCCCAGGGTGTCATCCGCGACGTCGACGAGACCGAGTTGGGCTTCATCCACGTACACCGCTATCCGGTGGTGGACGCCTCCGTCGAGGCGGAGACCCGCCAGCGGCTGGCCGAGGCCCTGACCGGCGCGGCGGCCCCGGACGAGCGGACCGCCGCGCTGGCCACCCTGGTCGTGGTGCTCCGCATGGAGACCGCGCTGGGCGTCAGTGGCGAGGAGGTCGCCACCGCTCGCCGCCGGCTGGAGGAGATCGCCACCGGCGCGGGCTTCTCCGGTCAGGTGAGCAGCGACGACTCGGTGGTCCGCCCGTCGGTCGGCCTGGTCGTCGCCGCCCTGGCCGGAGCTGTCGACGCGGCGCTGGGCAAGCGCGCCTGACCGTCCCGCGACGTCAGATGCCGAGGGCGGCACCGACCTCGGCGCGCAGCCGCGCGACCGCCGCGCCGGCTCGGCTCCGGGCGGCGGTGACATCTCCGTCGGCCACCGGCTCCACCACCTCGAGGTACGCCTTGAGCTTCGGCTCGGTCCCGGAGGGGCGGATCACCACCCGGGCCGACGCGGTGCGCAGGATCACCACGTCCGACTCGGGCAGCAGGTCTCGGACACTGTCCACCGGCTGCCCGAGCAGGGCGGTCGGGGTGGCCGCGCGGATCCGGCCCATCGCATCGGTGATCACCCGCAGGTCGTCCACCCGTACGGAGAGCTGATCGGTGTGGTGCACGCCGAACTCGGCGGCCAACTCGTCGAGCCGGTCGGTCAGGGTGCGGCCCTGCGCCTTGAGGCCGGCGGCCAGCTCGGCCACTGTCAGCGCGGCCGTGATGCCGTCCTTGTCCCGCACGTGCCCCGGTGCGACGCAGTAGCCGAGCGCCTCCTCGTAGCCGAAGACCAGGGGCGCGCTCCCGCCGCCGGCCCGCACGATCCACTTGAAGCCGGTAAGCGTCTCGTCATAGGGCAGACCCCGGGCCGCGCACATCGCCCGCAGCAGCGACGACGACACGATGGTGGTCGCGTACAGCCCGGTCACCCCTCGGCGCATCAGGTGGTCGGCGAGCAGCACGCCCACCTCGTCGCCGCGCAGCATCCGCCAGCCGTGCTGTTCTTCGCTCCCGACTGCGGGGCTCGCAAGCTCACTCCTCGCGCTCGCTGGCGCGCCCGCACGGACCACCACCGCGCACCGGTCGGCGTCCGGGTCGTTGGCGATGGCCAGGTCGGCGCCGGTGGCGTCGGCCAGCGCGATCAGCCGGTCCACCGCGCCCGGCTCCTCCGGGTTGGGGAACGACACGGTGGGGAACGCCGGATCCGGTTCGGCCTGGTCGGGGACCACGCCGGGCACCGGGAAACCAGCGCGGGCGAAGGCGGCGGTGAGCACCGCCGCGCCCACCCCGTGCAGCGGGGTGTACGCCACCGACAGGTCCCGTGGCCCGTCCGGGTCGATCACGGCGGTGGCCCGTTCGACGTACGAGGCGACCAGGTCGTCGCCGAGCACCTGCCCGGGTTGGCCCAGTGGCACCTGGGTCAGCGGGCCGACCGAACGGATGGCCGCCTCGATGCCGGCGTCGGCGGGCGGCACGATCTGCGCGCCCGCGCCCAGCTCACCACCCAGCTCCGCGCCGAGGTAGACCTTGTAGCCGTTGTCCTGGGGCGGGTTGTGGCTGGCCGTCACCATCACCCCGGCGACCGCGCCGAGCTGGCGCACCGCGTACGCCAGCACCGGAGTGGGCAGCGGGCGCGGGAGCAGCAGCGCGGGCCGGCCGGCACCGGTGGCCACCTGGGCGGTGCGCTCGGCGAACTGCTTGGAGCCGTGCCGAGCGTCGTACCCGATCACCAGGGGGCCGGTGCCGCCCTGGGCGGCGAGCCAACCGACCAGGCCGGCAGCGGCCTGGGTGACCACGGCGAGGTTCATGCCGTTCGGGCCGGCGCGCAGCGGGCCACGGAGGCCCGCGGTGCCGAAGGTCAGCGGGCCGGCGAACCGGTCGGCGAGCTCCGGTGCGGTCGCCGGTAGGCCGTCGAGCACCGCCGTCAGCTCGTCCCGGCTGGCCGGGTCGGGGTCGTCGGCCAGCCAGCGCCGGGCTTGCTCGCGAATGTCGTCGATGTCAGAGGTGTCCGCCGCCATGCCTCTTGATAGCACGGCGGCGGATCACCGCTGCGGGTTCCCTCCGGCTCAGCCGTCCCCGGTGAGCTGGAACGTCCGCACCATCTCGTCGAAGATCGGCTTGCTCTCGGCGAACTTGGCGTCGGTGGCGGTGAGGTAGAAGGAGTACGCCTTGCCGCCCTCCGCCACACCACGCCAGACACCGTGCCGCATGGTGTCACCCTCGCCGCACGTGTACTCGAATTCGGCGGCCGGCTTGTTGGCCAGCTCGGTCTCCGTGGAGCTGACCTGCTGGTACGGCTTGACGCAGGAGGTGCTCCTGGTCTTGAGGCCGTTCTCGGCGGTCTCCGCCCAGCGGGTGGAGTCGGTCGACCACTTCTCCGTGATGATGCGCACCTTGCGGCCGCTGTCCTCCGGGTCGATGTAGTCGGTGTAGGAACCGCCGGTGGCCTTCTTCCAGCCCTTCGGCACCATGACCTGGATGCCCCGGGCGGCGTGTTCCTGCATCTCCACAGCGGGCGCCGCCGGAGCGGACGGGGTGGGCTGCGCCGTCGGTGTGCTCGGCGGCGCGTCGTCGCCGCCGGAGAGCGCCACCGCGGTGATCAGCAGCACCACGACCAGGCCACCGGCCGCGGCGAGCTGGACCTTGCGCGGCCAGCCCTTGACCGTGCTGACGAGCTGACCACCTGCGGTGCGGACCTTGTCCAGGGCGCTGCCGCCCGCAGCGCCGCCACCCGAGGCCGGTGGGGTGGCCCAGGGCTGGCCGGTGCCCGGCACCGACCACTGGTTACCGCCACCGTAGGTGCCGCCGATGCGCTGGGTGGCCTCCGGCGCGCCGCCGTAGCCGACCTGCTGGGTGGCGTCGGCCGGAGTGCCGTAGGTGACCCGCTGGGTGGCGTCCGGGTGCGCGCCGGCGTCCACCCGCTGGGTGGCGTCCGCGTTCCCGCCGTAGGCGCGGCCGGCGGTCGGGCGGCCGGGTGGGGGCATCGCCCCGGTGGGCGTGTGCAACGGACCGGCCAACGCGTCGGCGCTGGTCTCGTCGAGCCCGGTGGCCCCGGCCGGGCCGGCGGGCGCTGGGCGTTCGCCCCGGTTCAACGCCGCCAGCCGGTCGGTCAACGACTCACCGGGGGCCAGCATGGCGGGGCCGCCGATCTGGCTGTCCGGCTTCGGCTCCGGCGCAGGGGGCGGCAGGACCGGAACCGGGCGCTGCTGGACCGGCACCACGGCGTACGGATCGGTGACCGAGTGCACCGCGGTCGCGGTGCTGCCCAGCGGGCCGGCGAGCAGCTCGCGCAGCATGGCCCGGGAGGTGTGCACGTCCAGTCGCCGGGCCGGGTCCTTCTCCAGCAGACCCATCAGCACGCGGGTCAGCGGCCCACTGCGCTGCGGCGGCGCGGGCGGGTCCTCGACCACGGCGTGCATGGTCTCGATCGGGTCGCCCTTGTCGAACGGGGGCCGCCCCTCGACTGCGGTGTAGAGCGTCACACCCAGCGAGAACAGATCGCTCGGTGGACCGAACTCCTGGCCCATGGCGCGCTCGGGCGAGATGAAGTGCGGTGAGCCGAGCACCATGCCGGGGGTGGTGAGCTGCACGTCGGTGGGCATCCGGGCGACACCGAAGTCGGTCAGCACGCAGCGCCCGTCGGTGCAGATCAGCACGTTGGCGGGCTTCACGTCACGATGCAGCACACCGATCGCGTGCGCGACCTCCAACGCGCCGAGCAGCGCGATGCCGATCTTGGCGACGGCCCGGGGCGCGACCGGCCCGTCCTCGATCACCATGTCGGCGAGGCTGCGGGCGTCCAGCAACTCCATCACGATCCACGGCCGCCCGGCCTCGGTGACCACGTCGTACACCTGCACCACCGCGGGGTGCTGGATCGCGGCGGCGGCGCGGGCCTCGCGCAGGGTGCGTTCGTACATGGCGTCGCGGTCGCTGGGGGCCAGCCCAGGAGGTAGGACGACCTCCTTGACCGCCACGTCACGGCGCAGCAGGGTGTCTGTGGCACGCCACACCGTGCCCATGCCGCCGTTGCCCACCGAGGACCGCAGCGAGTACCGGTCACCGATGGTGGTGCCGGGTGCCGCTCGGCCGTTGGCGGGACTGACTGGTCCGCCGCTCCACGTCGGGATCTGAGTCACAGAAAAGCCACCGGGGAAATCGAGGGGGGCTGGGACACAACCCCCCTATCTTGCTGGTTCCGACGCCCGATGCGAAAGCCGACGCGACGGACGTTTATCGAAGTCGACACAACGTGCCTTGTCGTTCACCTGGTGTCGACCGGTCGGGACGCACTGTGCGGTATCCCTCACCCGACGGTGTGGCCAGGCGTCCTACCATCCGTGGATGAGTGAACGGCGGTCAAGCGAGTCCGGTTTCCCGATCAACGGCGTCTACACGGAGGCCGACCTTCCGGAGGACCTGGGCTCCCGGCTGGGCGGCCCCGGCGAGTTCCCGTACACCCGGGGGGTCTACCCCACGATGTACACCTCCCGTCCGTGGACCATGCGCCAGTACGCCGGCTTCGGCACCGCCACCGAGTCCAACGCGCGGTACCACCAACTGTTGCGGGCCGGCACGATGGGCCTCTCGGTCGCCTTCGACCTGCCCACCCAGATGGGCTACGACTCCGACGAGCCGATCGCGCACGGCGAGGTCGGCAAGGTGGGCGTCGCCATCGACTCCATCGAGGACATGCGGCTGCTCTTCGCCGACATCCCGCTGGACAAGGTCTCCACCTCGATGACGATCAACGCGCCCGGTTCGGTGCTGCTGCTGCTCTACCAGCTCGTCGCCGAGGAGAACGGGGTGCCCGGCTCGGCGCTCAACGGCACGATCCAGAACGACATCCTCAAGGAGTACATCGCCCGGGGGACGTACATCTTCCCGCCGAAGCCGTCGCTGCGCCTGGTGGCCGACACGTTCGCGTACTGCCGCAAGGAGGTGCCGAAGTGGAACACCATCTCCATCTCCGGCTACCACATGGCTGAGGCCGGCGCGACGCCCGCGCAGGAGATCGCGTTCACCCTGGCCAACGGCGTGGAGTACGTGCGCGCGGCGCTGGCCGCCGGGCTCGCCGTGGACGACTTCGCCCCCCGGCTGTCGTTCTTCTTCGTGGCCCGCACCACGTTGCTGGAGGAGGTGGCGAAGTTCCGCGCCGCCCGGAAGATCTGGGCCCGGCTGATGCGTGACGACTTCGGCGCCAAGGACCCGAAGTCGATGATGCTGCGGTTCCACACCCAGACGGCCGGTGTGCAGCTCACCGCGCAGCAGCCGGAGGTGAACCTGGTCCGGGTGGCGGTGCAGGGGCTGGGCGCGGTGCTCGGCGGCACCCAGTCGCTGCACACCAACAGCTTCGACGAGGCCATCGCGCTGCCCACCGAGAAGGCGGCCCGGCTCGCGCTGCGTACCCAGCAGGTGCTGGCGTACGAGACGGACCTCACCGCCACCGTCGACCCGTTCGCCGGCTCGTACGTGGTGGAGGCGATGACCGCCGAGATCGAGGCCGCCGCCGTCGAGTTGATGGAGCGGGTCGCCGACCACGGTTCCGCGGTGGACGCGATCGAGGCCGGCTTCCAGAAGCGGGAGATCGAGCAGTCCGCGTACCGGATCGCCCAGGAGATCGACTCGGGCGAGCGGGTGGTGGTCGGGCTCAACCGGTTCACCGTGGACGAGGAGGAGCCGTACGAGCCGCTGCGGGTCGATCCGGCGATCGAGGCGGCCCAGGCCGAACGGCTGGCGCGGCTGCGCGCCGAGCGGGACAACGAGGCGGTGACGCGGGCGTTGGCCGAGTTGCGGGCCGCCGCCGACGGCACCGACAACGTGCTGTACCCGATGAAGGCGGCGCTGCGGGCGCGGGCCACCGTGGGCGAGGTCTGTGGGACGTTGCGTGAGGCGTGGGGGCTGTACCGGCCGACCGATCGCTTCTGATCACCACCCCTGACCGCTGAGCGCGGTGTGTCCGTCGCGCTCAGCGGGTACCCCTCGGTCGAGCGCGAACGCACACCGTGTGCGCCCGCGGTGGATGGCTGCGTGTGAGCGTCCTTATCCGGCTCGTTGCGGAGTGTGGTCGGCTTATTGTCGGAGTGTCAGTTCATCACCCCGACTAATGCGACAATTTGCAACAGGGGTCCCCTGAGTTGCGCCGGTTTCGTGACTGCCGCGACTGGTTACGCGTTGTAGGAGGTGAGGGGCGGATGGCGGCGTTCGAGCACGATCTACCTGCTGTCCCGCACATCTCCGAGCGCCCCCAGCAGGGCATACGTGACGCTACGCGGTCTGATCATTACCGTAACGAGGTTGCGCAGCGTCACCGCCGGAGGGCTAGGCTGTCTGCTGTCCCCGATGATCCATCCACTTCTAGTGATCGAGAATTCGACGTGACGAGTGCGTTGACGCTGCCCACTGAGGGCCAGCTGGCGTCGTCCTGGCTGGAGACGCCGCCCGGGTCCCAGCCCCTGCCCCGCGACCTGGACCACCTCCTCGCGCTCCGCGTACCGGGGTTGATCGCTACGCGCCGTCACCTCCACTCGCATCCCGAGCTGTCCGGCAACGAGTTCGAGACGGCCGCGCTGATCGCCAGGGAGCTGTCGCTGGCCGGGCTGCACCCGCGCCTGCTGCCCAAGGGCAACGGTGTGATCTGCGACGTCAACGGCAGGCCGGACGGCCCGGTCGTCGCGCTGCGCGCCGACATCGACGCCCTGCCGCTCGACGACCCGAAGGACGTGTCCTACCGGTCGACCGTGGAGGGCGTGTGCCACGCCTGCGGCCACGACGTGCACACCTCGATCCTGCTCGGCGTCGGCATGTTGCTCGCCCAGCTCGCCGACCTCGGCGAGCTGGACGGGCGGGTCCGGCTCATCTTCCAGCCGGCCGAGGAGATCCTGCCCTGCGGCTCGCTGGAGGTCATCGAGGCCGGCGGTCTGGACGACGTGGTGCAGATCTTCGCGCTGCACTGCGACCCGAACCTGCCGGTGGGTCAGGTCGGCCTGCGGGTCGGCCCGATCACCGCGGCCGCCGACAACGTCACCGTGCGGCTCTCCGGCCCGGGCGGCCACACCGCCCGGCCGCACCTGACCGTCGATTTGGTCGACGCGCTCGGCCGGTTGGTCACCGAGGTGCCCGCCCTGGTCAGCCGCCGGGTGCCGGCCAACAGTGGCCTGCTGCTGGTCTTCGGCCACGCCTCGGCCGGCACCCGGTACAACGTCATCCCGTCCGAGGCGAGCGCCTCCGGCACCCTGCGGGTGATGGACCGCGACACCTGGGAGCAGGCTCCCAAGATCGTCGCTCAGGTGGTCCGCGACGTGATCGCCCCGACCGGCGCCACCGTCGACCTGGAATACCTGCGCGGCCGGCCGCCGGTGTCCAACGACTCCCGGGCCATCCAGGTGCTGACCGCCGCCACCGCCGCGGCGCTCGGCCCGGAAGGGATCGCCGAGACGCCGCAGAGCATGGGCGGCGAGGACTTCTCCTGGTATCTGGAGTACGTCCCCGGCGCCCTCGCCCGGCTCGGCGTGGGTCGCTCCGGCCCCAACGTCGACCTGCACCGCGCCAGCTTCGACGTGGACGAGCGGGCCATCCCGGCCGGCGTACGCGTCATGGTGCAGACCGCGCTGCGGGCACTGGCGGCGGCGCGCTGACCGGCGCGGCCGGGCCGGTGGTCTTCTTCCGTCGACGCAGCACCAGCAGCAGCACCGCCACCGGCACGCCGAACGCCGCCAGCCAGGGCAGCAGCGCCCCCAGCACGGTGAGCATCACTGCCAGCGAGGCGACGAACGCCTTCCAGCCGCCCCGGAGCCCGACCAGGAAACCGGTCTCGTCCGTGTCGTCGGTGGCCTTCTTCGCCGCCGGTCCGACCAGCGACACGGTGATCGTGGAGAGAGCCGTCAGGTCGGCCAGCCGACGCTTCTTCGCCTCCAGCGACGCCAGGTCGGCCTCCCGGCGGCCCAACTCGTTCTCCAGCGTCACCAGGTCCGTGATCGAGGTGGCCCGGGCCAGCAGACGCCGGGCGCTGTCCACCCGGGCCCGCTGACTCGTGATCCGGGCGTCCAGGTCGACGGTCTCCTCGGTGACGTCCTGAGTGTTGATCTCCCGGCTCTGCTGCCGGCCGAGCGCCGAGATCTCCTCCACCACGGCGGCGAACTTCGGTGCCGGCACCCGCAACTGCAACTCCGCCACCGCGTCCTCATCGGCACTGCGGCGCTGGTCGCCACCGACGAAGCCACCGGCCCGGGTGGCCACGGCGACGACCTCACGGGCCTTCGCGTCCACATCGTTCACCTGCACGCGCATCGTTCCCGTGTAGATGATCGCCCGTTGGTCGACGCGCAGGTCCGCTGCGCCGGCACCGGCCGCCTGTTGCTCTCCGCTCTTGGCGGCGTCCCTACCCGCCTCGCCGCCGTTCGCCGCCGCCGGTGCCTCGGCGGCCGAACCGGCGGTGTCCTTCGCCCCGCTGTCGCCGGCACTGCAACCCGTCGACACCAGCACGGCCGCCAGTGCTGCTACCGCCAGCGCTGTGCCGCGCTGTCGTACCGTCCGTCCGTCCATCCCCGCTCCCATCATCGTCGTCCGGTGTGGCGATAGTTCGGACGCGGCGCACGCGTCGACCGGTTCCGGCAGACTGCGCTGAGGACGTCACGATTCGATAATCGAGGAGTCACGATGCGGCTCACCAAGTACGCCCACTCCTGCCTTCGCGTGGAGCACGACGGCGGAGTGCTCGTCGTCGACCCCGGGGTGTTCAGCGACCCGGCGGTGGCCTTGGACGGTGCGGACGCGGTGCTGATCACCCACGAACACCCGGACCACCTCGACCTGGCGGCGCTGCGCCTCCAGCTCGACCGGCGGCCGTTCCCGATCCACGGTCCCGCCTCGCTCGCCGAGGCCCTGGGCGACGCGGCCGAGACCCTGCACCCGGTCACCGCCGGTCAGTCGTTCACCGCCGCCGGGGTCGCCGTGCGCGCGTACGGGGGGCGGCACGCGGTGATCCATCCCGACATCCCGGTGATCGACAACCTCGGCTACCTGATCAACGACGTCGTCTACCACCCGGGGGACTCCCTGGTGGTGCCCGACGAGACTCCCGTCGACACCCTCTTCGCGCCGATCCACGCCCCCTGGTCGAAGTTCGCCGAGGTGGTCGACTTCATCCGGGCGGTCGCGCCGCGACGCGCGTACGCCCTGCACGACGCCCTGCTCAACGACAACGGGCTGGGGGTTCTCGACCGGCAGTACGCGGCATTGTCCGGCACCGACTACCAGCGTCTGGAGCCCGGCAGCCGGGTGGACGTCTGACCCGATGCCCGGCCCCTCGACGGAGCTGGTGCAGCAGCTCTACCGCACCCCACCGGACCGGTTCGTGGCCGCCCGGGACGCCGCCGTGGCCGAGGCCCGCCGTGCCGGGGACGCGACCACTGCCCGACAGTTGGCCCGGCTCCGTCGTCCGACGGTGGCCGCCTGGCTGGTGAACCTGCTCGCCATCAGACGCCCCGAGTTGGTGGCCGACCTGGTGCACCTCGCGGACGCGCTCCGCACGGCCCAGCGGGAGCTGCGCGGGCCCCGGCTGCGGGAGCTGTCCGCGCAGCGCCGGGCGGTGGTCGCTGCCCTGGTCGTCGAGGTCCGCAAGCTCGCCGCGGCGGAGCCGGAAGCGCCGCCGGCGGGCCGGCTGCCACTGGCCGAGGTGGAGGCGACCCTCAACGCGGCGTTCTCCGACGCCGAGGTCGCCGAACAGGTGCGGGCGGGCCGTCTGCTCCGGGCGGCCAGTTACGCCGGGTTCGGTGAGGTGCCCCGGCCACAGCTGCGGCTGGTCACCGGCGACGAGGAGAAGCAGGAGGAGGAGCGTCCGGTCCGCCGCCCCGGTGCCCAGCGGGAACGCCCGGAGGTGGCCTCCCGGGCGGACCGGCCGACCTCCCGCACCGACCGGCCGACCTCCCGCGCGGACCGGGCAGCCGAGCGCGCCGAGCAGGCCGAGCGGGCTGCGCAGCGGGCGGCCCGCGCCGAGCGGGCTCGGCAGCGCCGCGCCCTGGACCGGGAACTGGCGCGTGCCCAGGCCGACCAGGAACGCGTCGAGGCCGAGCTGACCGAGGCCACCACGCAGGAGCGGGACGGTGCTGCCGTCCTCGACGGGATCGAGGCCGAGCTGGCCGAACTGGAGCGGCGGCGGGCGGTCGCCGAACAGGACCTCAGCCGGGCCAAACTCGCTCGGCGCGCCGCCGAGCGTGCGGTCACCTCGGCTCGCCGGCGCGCGGGTGAGGTGGAGGCGGCGATCGAGGCGTTGCTGGCCGAAGAGGGGGCTGCGGACGCGGGCGACGGCGCGGCAGACTGACCATCGATGGACGACGACGAGTACGTGGAGCGTCCACGGCGGGTGACCCCGGGCCGGGGAGGGAGTCGTCGTGGGTGACGGGTCGGGTTCTTCGAGGACGTCCCGGCCCCGCCGGCGATCGGAGTGGGCGGCGCTCGGATGACACCGGAGCAGGCCGCCGCAGCCAGCAAACCCGTCGTGCTCGACCTGGGTGACGCGTTCAGCCGGGACCCGACGACGCTGCGCCGGGCTCGGTTGCTCGGCATCTCCGGCTGGGCGTTCTACATCGGCGGCCGGGCCGGTGCCCTCGGCGACGTCCGGGCCGAGACAGCCGCCGCCGCCCTCGGCTTCCTCGCCCCGGATGCCGTGGCCGACGGTTGGGACGCCGCAGGCCGGGTCGTCCCGCCGATCGAGGTGGCCACCGCGAGTCTCGCCGAATGCTGTCGATGGGGTGCTCAGCAGCTCGGCGCCCTGCCCGGCACCGAGCGCCTGGCCGCGCTCGTCGAGCGGGCGGTGGTCGCCGCGGACGCCAGCGGAATGCCGCTCTTCGCGGCCTGGCGGGCCATGCCGCTGCCGGATCTCAGCCCGGGAGCCCGGACCGCCGCCGGGCTGCGGTTGCTCCGCGAACACTTCACCGGCGCCTACCTGTTGGCCGTGCGGGCCGCCGGGATGACCGCGCTGGAGGCGGTGCTGTCCGGGCCGGAGGGGGAGGCCGGGGCAGTGGCCTGCGGTTGGCCGCCGCCGTACCCGCCGATCGGGCCGTTGGTCCGCCGTCGACTCTGGGCCGAGGCCGTGACCAACAGACTGGCCGCGCCGGCGTTCACCGCCCTCGGCCCCGCCGACTGCACCGAGTTGGTGGAGTTGCTGCACCGTACCCGGGCCACCCTCGCTGAGCAGCCCGAACACCTGGGTACGTAGAACATTTGGTTCTACACTTTGTCCATGGAGCGCATCGGTGTCCGAGAGCTGAACCAGAACACGAGCCAGGTGTTGGCGCGGGTGAGCGGCGGCGAGACCGTTGAAATCACCGATCGCGGCCACCCGATCGCCCGCCTGGTTCCGGTCGGAGATGACAGGTCGATGCTGGCCAAGCTGGTAGCGGCGGGGCGGGCCGCGCCTCCGACCGGCAGCGGCCCCGTGCCACTTCCGCCGAAGCTCGGGGACGAGGACGTCGACGTAGCCACCACGCTCACCGCGATGCGTGACGAGGAGCGCTGGTGATCTATCTCGATTCCGCCGCCGTCGTCAAGCTGGTCCGCCAGGAGGCATGCAGCGCCGAGCTCGTCTCCTGGCTGAACACCCACCCCGATGTGCCTCTGGTGTCCACTGCTCTCGTCGAGGTCGAGGTTCCCAGGGCGTTGCGCCGATCAGCTCCGCAAGCGTTGATCGGAGTTCCTGCGGCCGTCGGCCGGTTGTTCCGACTGGAGATCGACAGTACGGTCCGCGCGACCGCAGCGGCTTTCGCCGAGCCGATGCTCCGTCGTCTCGACGCCATCCACCTGGCCACCGCTCAGGTCTTGACCAACGAGTCCGGAACCGCACTCGTCGCCTTCGTCTCCTACGATCGTCGGCTGCTCGAATGCGCCAAGGAAGTAGGGCTGCCCGTGGCCAGTCCGGGCCAGAACTGACGCGGAGTCCCGCACCTGCCCGAAAATGAGCGGCGCCGTCGACGGTCGGCTGTCAGGATGCTCTGCCGTGACCTTTCCCGCTGGTTGGACAACGCGCCGGCCCACCCTCGCCGATGTGCCCGCGATCCTCGCCGTGGTGCACGCCGCCGACACCTTCGCCATCGGCCATCCCGACTTCGACGCGGAGGACGTCGCGGCGTCGCTGACCGCCCCCCACTTCGACCCGACCCGGGACTCCTGGCTGGCGGTCGACCCGCACGGCGCCGTGGTCGGCTGGGCGACGGTCGACAACCCGACCGGCGTCGGCCGGGAGTTCGTGGAGGTCTACGTCGACCCGGCGCGCGCCGCCACCGTCCGCGCGTCGCTGCTGGCCCGACAACTGGACCGGGTCGCCGAGCGTGCCGCCGAGCGGGGGCTGCCGGCGCTCACCGTCCGCTGCGCCGTCTTCGCGCCGGAACGCCTCTGGGAGCGGGACCTGATCGAGGCCGGGTTCACCCTGGCCAAGCGGTACGTGCGGATGAGCCGGCCGCTGGCCGACCTGCCGGACGAGCCCGCGCCGCCGCCCGGCGTGACGGTGCGACAGGTACGCCCCGACGACGAGGCCGACCTGCGGGAGTTCCACCGGATCTACGACGCCGCCTTCGCCGACACCCCCGACCACGAGCCGGTGTCCTACGACCGGTGGCGGGCTCGGATCGGCGACCTGACCGCCTGGGACGAGTGGTTCGTCGCCGAGGTGGACGGGGTGCCGGCCGGCGTGTTGCAGTCCTCGGACCAGGCGCTCGACCAGCAGCAGGGCTGGGTGAAGAGTTTGTCGGTGCGGTCCGCGTACCGCCGGAGGGGTGTCGGTGCGGCGCTGCTGCGCCGCGCCTTCGCGCGTTACGCCGAGAAGGGTCGGCAGTCGGCCGGTCTCGGCGTCGACCTCAGCAACCCGACCGCGCCGCTGTCGCTGTACGAGTCGGTGGGCCTGCGGGAGGTCCTGTGGACCGACATGTACGAGCGCTCGGTGCCGGCCGCCGGTGTGTGATTGACGACCCCGGTCGGGCCCGACCGGCGACCCGGTCGACATCGGTAGCAGACTGGGGGCGTGCGATACGCGCTGCTACGCCGACGCGGTGCCGGTGGGGCGGGACCGCAACTCGGTGACGTAGTCGTCCGGGGCGCCCGCCTTTTCGGCGGCGTTCGCGATCTCGGACAGGTACCACGACGTCGGCAGGCCGCCCTCGTACCCGTTGAAGACGTAGATCCACGCCGTCACGTCGCCGTCGAGGGTGGAGACCCGGACGTGCAGCTTGCGGTACGTGCCGGCGGCGACACCCTCCAGCTCGTCGAGCTGCTCGGCGTCGTACGGGTGGATGTCGTAGAGCGCCACGAAGACCCGGTCACCGGGGGACTCGACCAGGGTGCTGACCGCGCCCTCCCAGCCGATCACATCCGCGCCGGCGAAGGTCAGCCGCCAGCCTTCCAGCCAGCCGGTGCCCACCATCGGCGAATGCGGACAGTAGGCGCGCATCCGGGCGGGGTCGAGATTTGAGCCGTAGGCGGCGTGATGACGCACGGCGATGACGATAGCCCGGCGGACGGGTGGGGGAGAATACGACTGTGCGTGTCGAATGCGCCCAGGAGAAGAAAGTCACTGTGAGCATCGACGAAGGGCGAACGTGGTGAGCGCGAGGAGTGCAGCGCAGCGGAGCCCCGCAGTCGCGAGCGAAAGGATGGCGCTGTGAGCCGGATCGTGATCATCGGCGGGGGGCCGGCCGGGTACGAGGCGGCCCTGGTGGCCGCCCAACTGGATGCCGATGTCACGGTGGTGGAGGCGGACGGCGCCGGTGGGGCCTGCGTGCTCTCCGACTGCGTGCCGTCGAAGACCTTCATCGCCAGCTCGGGGGTCGTCACCGGCTACCGGGACACCGAGGAGTTCGGGGTGCACTCGGACGGCCTGGAGGCGGTCACCGTCGACGCGCGGGCGGTGCACGAGCGGGTCAAGCGGTTGGCCCTGGCGCAGTCCGCGGACATCCACGCCAAGCTGCTGAAGGCGGGTGTCACCTTCGTGGCCGGCACCGCCCGGCTCGGTGAGGACTCCCTCGGGCACACCCACCGGGTCGTCGTCACCCCCGCCGACGGTGGCGGGGAATACTCCATCGACGCCTCGACAGTGCTGGTCGCGACCGGTTCGACACCCCGCCAGTTACCCACCGCCGTACCGGACGGTGAGCGCATCCTGACCTGGCGTCAGGTGTACGACCTCCCCGAGCTGCCCGAGCACCTGATCGTGGTCGGCTCGGGTGTGACCGGCGCGGAGTTCGCCAGCGCGTACCTGGCGATGGGGGTCCAGGTGACCCTGGTGTCCAGCCGGGACCGGGTGATGCCGCACGAGGACGCCGACGCGGCGTCCGCCATCGAGCGGGTGTTCCGCAACCGGGGCATGGAGATCCTGAACAACTCGCGGGCCGACGCGGTCCGGCGTACCGCCGACGGCGTCGAGGTGGAGCTGTCCGACGGCCGGAAGGTGACCGGCTCACACGCGTTGATCACCGTCGGCTCGATCCCGAACACCGCCGACCTGGGTCTGGTGGAATACGGGGTGGAGCTGGGCCGGGGCGGCTACATCACCGTCGACCGGGCGTCCCGGACCAACGTGCCCGGCATCTACGCCGCCGGTGACTGCACGGGGGTGCTGCTGCTGGCCAGCGTGGCCGCCATGCAGGGCCGGATCGCCATGTGGCACGCCCTCGGCGAGGCGGTCCGTCCGCTGCGTCTGCGTACCGTCGCGGCGAACGTCTTCACCGATCCGGAGCTGGCCACCGTGGGTGTCTCGCAGGACGAGGTGGACGCGGGCAAGGTGCCGGCCCGGCAGGTGATGTTGCCGCTGTCCGGCAACGCCCGGGCGAAGATGGACGACCTCGCGGACGGCTTCGTGAAGCTCTTCTGCCGCCCGGCCAGTGGTCAGGTGATCGGCGGTGTGGTGGTCGCCCCGAAGGCCAGTGAGCTGATCCTGCCCATCACCATGGCGGTGGAGAACAATCTGACGGTCAACGAGTTGGCTCAGACCATCACCATCTACCCGAGTCTGTCCGGCTCGATCACCGAGGCGGCCCGCCAGCTCATGCTGCACGAGCTGGAGTAGTCCCCCGTCCGGCAGATCGTTGTCGATCATGGAGTTGTGGTGGGCGGTTCACACCGTCACGCCCCTTTTGCGGGGCACCACAACTCCATGATCGACCCCTACGGGCCGGGCCGCGGCGGGGCGGGGGCGGCGGGACGGGCGGGTCAGGGTCAGGGTCTGGGTCAGCGCGACGGTTGCCAGCACGGCCACCTCGGTGAGGATGAGGAGGCGTTCGGCAAGGCCGATGAGCAGACGGTCACCGGGGTAGGCGGACCAGATCATCGCCACCGCCAGGGCCAGGCTCAGCAGGACGAGGGTGCGTAGCGTCCGGGCGGCGGGGGCCAGGTCGGGTCGACGGGCCAGCAGCCAACCGGCCGCCGGCAGGGCGAGGAAGGCGACCACCGAGGCGTACCGGTGCACGTACGCCGCCGTGGTCATGGCGGTGCCGGGCTCGTTCGTCGGCACCAGCGCGGCCAGCAGCAGCCCGGACATCCACGCGCCGAGCAGCAGCTCGACCGGGCGACCGGGCTGTGCCGGGCCGGTGCGGCGCAGCCCGTACAGCAGCGCCACGGTGGCGAGCGCGAGCACCACCATGGCGACGTCGATGACCCCGCCCCGGTCGGAGACCGCGAAGTCGCTGACGGTCAACGCCCACGGGTTGAGGTCGTCGTTGACTTCCAGGTGGCCGATCACGGTGAGCAGCGCCGCCACGGCGATCCCACCGAGGGCCAGCACGCCGGTGTTCCGGGTTCCAGGCATGCCTCAGCCTGCCGCCGGAGGCACCCGAGCCGAATCCGGGACGCCCACCGAGTTAACCCCCCGAAACGACCCCTAGAGGGGACCGCACCCGGAACGCTGGGCGACACTCAGTCGATCGGGATGTTGGTGCCGGCGGCGGCGCGGGCGTGGCGGGCGCTGACCAGTGTCATGGCCCAACCGGCAGCGGCGAAGCCGGCCGCCGCGGCGGTGGCGATGATGGCCAGCCGCCACGCCGACTCGGTCAGCGCGGTGCCACCCAGGTGCCCGACCAGGGCGCCGTAGGTGGCCCAACCCAGTGCAGCGACGGCCTCGTAGAGCACGAACAGACGGTAGGGGTAGCGGCTGCGCCCGGCCGAGAAGCAGGCCGCCATCCGGCCGCCGGGCACGAACCGGCAGAGCAGGATGACCAGCGGTCCGGGTTGTCGCAGCCCCTGGGTGACCCGGCTGGCCACCCGGCGGGCGCGGCTCAGCTCGGCGTGCCGGGGCGGGCGCCGGTCCGGCGCGCTCCGTCCGAGCAGGTAGCAGGCCAGGTCGCCGACGAATACGCCGAGCGCGCCGACCGCGATGGTGACCGGCAGGTTGAGCCCGCCGTAGACGGTGAGCGCGCCACTGGTGATCATGACGATCTGGGTGGGGATCACCGGGACGAAGGCGTCCGCGATGAGCAGGGCGACCAGCACGAGGTACGCCCAGGTCGGCGACGCAACGTCGGTCAGTAGTTCGGGCACGCCTGCCACCTCGCCGGATGCGGCCGATTGGGTGTCTTGAGCCTGACGGCGTGTCCGGCGTCACCGTGGACAACCCCGGCCCGTCGTGACGGTCGACACGGCCAGGCCACCCGGGGCCCAACGAGGCGAACCGGTTCCGGGTGACGGTTGCGGTGGCTGTTCCACCCCCGCCGGAGCGGTCGGCGGATCGGCAATCGTCGGCGTACCGTTGTCCGCGCGGCCACGCCCGTCGGGTCCCCCGTTCCTGACGAATTCGGGCCGCCAGGGCCGCCGGCGGGTCCCGCGCCGGCGGCCCGCCCCCGTCCGCGTCCCGACCGTCGTAATCCAGGTGCGTCCTCGCTCGTTCGACGGATAGCGTCGTCACATGCGCAGTGCGGTAGTGGTGACCACGACGCCGGGTGTCCCCGGCGCGCCGCTCTGACGTAACCACCGTCGACCAGGCCCCGGGGCGATCCGCCCCCGAGGGCCGCGTGGCGTTCGGTGTCCAGGTCGCCTCCGGGTCGTACCCGATCCAGGAGCCCGACATGATCGACCACCGTAGGCTCGGCCGTGAGCTGGACCTCTTCGTCTCCGATCCGCTGGCCGGCGCCGGCCTGCCGATCTGGCTGCCCGCCGGCGCCGCCGCCCGGCACGCCGTCGAGGAGTACGTCCGGGAGTTGGAGCGTCGCTCCGGCCACCAGCACGTCTACTCGCCGCCGCTGGGCAAACGCGAACTCTTCGAACTCTCCGGCCATCTCGGCTACTTCGCCGACGACATGTTCCCGCCGATGCGGCTGAGCGCTGACGACGAGTTCGTGCTCCGGCCGGCGCTCTGCCCTCATCACGCGCTGGTGTTCCGGGCCCGTGGACGCTCCTACCGGGAGTTGCCGCTGCGGGTCGCGGAACTGGGTGGGATGTACCGCTCGGAGCGTTCCGGGGTGCTCGGCGGGCTGTCCCGGGTACGCGCCATCTCCCTGAACGACGCGCACACCTTCTGCGCGCCCGAGCAGGTCGGTGCGGAGGTCGCCGGGATCCTCGGGCTGATCCGGGAGGCGCACGCCGCGCTGGGCGTACGCCCGGCCGGGTTCCGGCTGTCGCTGCGCGGGCCGGGCGGGAAGTATGTCGGTGACGACGCGCAGTGGGCCCGCGCGGAGGATCTGCTCCGTGCCGCGCTGGCCGGGATGGAGTACGTCGAGGCGCCCGGTGAGGCGGCGTTCTACGGGCCGAAGATCGACATCCAGATCGTCGACGCGGCCGGTCGGGAGTCGACCATCTCCACCATTCAACTCGACTTCGACAAACCCGAGCGCTTCGACCTGTCGTACACCGATTCCGACGGCAGCCGGCGTCGACCGGTCATGGTGCACCGGAGTCTGGTCGGCAGCATGGAGCGGTTGTTCGCGTACCTGATCGAGGTGCACGAGGGCGCCTTCCCGGCCTGGTACGCACCCGTCCAACTGGTCCTGCTGCCGGTCGACGACGGGCAGGTCGACGTGGCGGCCGACCTGGCCCGGCAGGCCGTCGACGTCGGCCTGCGGGTCGATGTCGACGTCGCCGGCTCGCTGGGCGCCCGGATCCGGGACGCGGCCCGCCGCCGCGTCCCGTACCTCGGGGTGGTGGGTGCCCGGGAGGTGGCCGACGGACGCCTGGCGCTGCGCCTGCGCGGCGGTCGGGCCCGGGCCCCGATGCCGGCCGCCGACGCGCTCGCCCTGATCGGCGGGCAGGTCGCGGCCCGCTCGGCGGATCTGCTCCCCCCGGGCTGACACGTCAGACCGACGCCGGTTGAGCGGCGGTTGCCGGCTCCTCGTCGACCGCCGCGCCGGTGAACTGGGAACGGTAGAGCCGGTGGTACGCGCCGTGGGCGGCGAGCAACTGCTCGTGGGTGCCCTGCTCGACGATCCGGCCGTCCTCCATCATCAGGATCAGGTCGGCGTCGCGGATGGTGGACAGCCGGTGCGCGATGACGAAGCTGGTCCGGTCCGAGCGCAGCGCGGCCATCGCCCGTTGCAGCAGCACCTCGGTACGGGTGTCCACCGAGCTGGTGGCCTCGTCGAGGATGAGCAGCGACGGCTCGGCGAGGAACGCCCGGGCGATGGTGATGAGCTGCTTCTCGCCGGCGCTGACGTTGCTGCCCTCCTCGTCGATGACCGTGTCGTAGCCGTCGGGCAGACTGCGGACGAACCGGTCGACGAAGGTGGCCCGCGCCGCCGCGACGATCTCCTCCTCAGTCGCGTCGGGCCGCCCGTAGGCGATGTTGTCGCGGATGGTGCCGCCGAAGAGCCAGGTGTCCTGGAGCACCATGCCGATCCGTCCGCGCAGGTCGTCACGGCGCATCGTGGTGATGTCCACCCCGTCGAGGGTGATCCGGCCGGCGTCCAGCTCGTAGAACCGCATGACCAGATTGACCAGTGTGGTCTTCCCGGCGCCGGTCGGGCCGACGATCGCCACCGTGTGCCCCGGCTCGGCGACCAACGACAGGTCGTCGATCAACGGCTTGTCCGGCTCGTAGCGGAACGAGACGTGCTCGAACTCGACCCGGCCGTGCGGGTCGGTGACCCGGGCCGGCTCGACCGGGTCGGGGGTCTGCTCGTCGGCGTCGAGCACCGCGAAGACCCGCTCGGCGGACGCCACCCCGGACTGGAGCAGGTTGGCCATCGACGCGAGTTGGGTGAGCGGCTGGGTGAACTGACGGGAGTACTGGATGAACGCCTGCACGTCACCGAGGCTCATCGTGCCGGAGGCGACCCGCAGGCCACCGACCACGGCGATCGCGACGTAGCTCAGGTTCCCGATGAACATCATCGACGGCATGATGATCCCGGAGATGAACTGCGCGCCGAAGCTGGCCCGGAACAACTCCTCGTTCTTCGCGTGGAACGCGGCCTCCACCTCGCGCTGCCGGCCGAAGACCTTCACCAGCTCGTGGCCGGTGTACGCCTCCTCGATCTGACCGTTCAACTCACCGGTGTGCGTCCACTGGGCGACGAACTGTTTCTGCGAGCGCTTCGCGATGCGCTGCGTGACCAGCACCGACAGCGGCACCGCGACCAGCGCCACCAGGGCCAGCAGCGGCGAGATCCAGAACATCACGCCCAGCACCCCGACCACTGTGAGCAACGAGGTGAGGAGCTGACTGAGGGTCTGCTGGAGGCTGGTGGAGATGTTGTCGATGTCGTTGGTGACCCGGCTCAGCAGCTCGCCCCGGGGCTGCCTGTCGAAGTAGGGCAACGGCAGCCGGTTGAGCTTCTCCTCCACCTCGGCGCGCAGCCGCAGCACGGTGCGCTGGACCACCCCGTTGAGCAGCCAACCCTGCCACCACGACAGTAGGCTCGCCGCCAGGTAGAGCCCGAGCGCCAACAGCAGCACCCGGCCCAGGGCGTCGAAGTCGATGCCCATTCCGGGCACCACGTCCATCCGGGCCAGCATGTCGGCGAAGCTCTCGTTGCCGCTGGCCCGGGCTGCGGCGATCGCCTGCTCGGCGGTGGTGCCCAGCTCCAGTCGCCGACCGATCACGCCGCTGAAGATGATGTCGGTGGCATGGCCGAGGATCTTCGGCCCGGCCACGCTGAAACCGACGCTCACCACGGCGAGCGTGATGATCGCCGCCAGGTGCAGCCGGTGCGGGCGCAGCCGGCCGAGCAACCGCCGGGCCGACGGCCCGAAGGTCATCGACTTCTCGGCGGGCATTCCGGCGCTCATCCACCCCGGGCCGCCACCCGGGCGACCGGGGGGCAGCCGCTTCGGCGTCGGCGCCTCGCCGCCGGGTCGCGGCGCGGCGTCGCCCGGTGTCCGTTCGTCGCCGGCCGGCTTCTGACTGGGTACGGCCGCGGTGCGCCGCTCGTCGTGCTCGCTCATGCCGCCACCTCCGCCGTCTGCTGCGAGGCGACGATCTCGGCGTACGTCGGGCAGGTCTCCACCAACTCCGCGTGTCGTCCCACTCCGACGACCCCTCCGTTCTCGAGCACGATGATCTGGTCGGCGTCGACGATCGTGGAGACCCGCTGGGCCACGATCACCACAGCGGACTGCGCGGTGATCGGCCGCAACGCCGCCCTCAGCCGCGCGTCGGTGCCGAGGTCGAGCGCGGAGAACGAGTCGTCGAACAGGTAGATCTCCGGTTGCCGGACCAGGGCGCGGGCGATGGCGAGGCGTTGCCGCTGCCCGCCGGAGACGGTGGTGCCGCCCTGCGCGATCGGGGCGTCCAGCCCGCCGGGCATCTGCGCCACGAAGTCCCGGGCCTGGGCGATCTCCAGGGCCGCCCACAGCTCCTCGTCGGTGGCGTCCGGGTTGCCGTAGCGCAGGTTGCTCGCGATCGTCCCGGTGAACAGGTACGGCCGCTGCGGCACCAGGCCGATGCGTCGCCACAGTTCGTCGGGTGCCAGCTCCCGCACGTCGACACCGTCGACGAGCACCGCGCCCGCGGTGACGTCGACCAGGCGGGGGATCAGCGACAGCAGTGTCGTCTTGCCGGCACCGGTGCTGCCGATGATCGCCGTGGTGGTGCCCGGGGCGGCCCGGAAGGAGATGTCGCGCAGCACCGGCTCGACCGCCCCCGGGTACTGGAAGCGCACGCCGCGCAGCTCCAGCTCCGCCCGCGTGGACAGGTCGGTGACGGGCGCGGCGGCCGGGACCACCGAGGAGTCGGTGTCCAGCACCTCGACGATGCGTTCGGCGCAGACCGCCGCCCGCGGCACCATCATCAGCATGAAGGTGGCCATCATGACCGCCATCAGGATCTGCATGAGGTACGCCAGGAAGGCCGTCAGCGCGCCGATCTCGATGGCGTTGGCGTCCACCCGTTGTGCGCCGAACCAGAGCACCGCCACGCTGGACACGTTCAGCACCAGCATGACCACCGGGAAGATCAGCGCCAGCAACCGGCCGGTACGCAGCGCGGTGGCGGTCAGGTCGGCGTTGGCGACGGCGAAGCGGTCCGTCTCGTACGGCTCGCGGACGAAGGCACGGACCACCCGGATGCCGGTGATCTGCTCACGCAGCACCCGGTTGACAGTGTCGATGCGGGTCTGCATCAGCCGGAAGCCCGGCACCATCCGGCGGATGATCGCGCCGAGTGCGATGGCCAGCACGGGCACGCTGACCAGCATCAACCAGGACAGGCCGATGTCCTCGCGCAGCGCCATGAAGACGCCACCGACACTCATGATCGGTGCGGCGACCAGCATCGTGCAGCTCATCAGCACGAGCATCTGCACCTGCTGGACGTCGTTGGTGTTGCGGGTGATCAGCGACGGCGCGCCGAACCGGGCCACCTCGCGGGCGGAGAACCGGTTGACGTGCCCGAACAGTTCGGCGCGGACGTCCCGGCCGAAGCCCATCGCGACGCGTGCGCCGAGATAGACGGCGGCGATCGAACAGGCGATCTGGACCAGGCTGACCAGCAACATCCAACCGCCGGTGCGGACGATGTAGTCGGTGTCGCCCCGGGCGACGCCCTGGTCGATGATGTCCGCGTTGAGGCTCGGTAGGTAGAGCGAGGCCATGGTGCCCACGAACTGGAGCAACACCACCGCCAGCAGTGGTCGTTGGTAGGTGCGCAGTTGGTTGCGCAACAGTCGGATCAGCACGCCGGATCCTTCGGTTCGGTGAGGCGTCCGGTCATCCGCGGGTCGTCCCCGCTGCCGATGACCTCCAGCAGGAACTCGCGGATGACCTGGGCCTTCTCCGGGTCGGCGTCGACCGAGGTGAGCGGGCGTCCGGAGTGCATCAACGCGCTGAGCGCAGCCGCCCGCTCCCGCCCGGCGGGCGTGAGGGCGAGTCGGATGCTGCGCCGGTCGCTGTCGTCGCGCTGCCGCTCGACCAGACCGTCGCGTTCGAGGGTGTCGACGATGCCGGTGAGGGTCGCCGGGCGCACGAAGCCCTTCTCGGCGACCTGCCGGTGGGGCAGCTCGCCGTGTCGGGCGAGCGTCATCAGGGTGATCATGCCGGCCTGGGTGAGGCCGTGCTCCTCGGCGAGGTAGCGGTTCCACCGCTGCCCGACCAGGTGCCCGGCCACCACCAGCAGTCGTCCGAGAGGCACGTCCTGGAGGGTCACGAGTTCCACGACCGTAGATTAGCCCCCTGATAGTCAGGGGCCAAACGAAATAGCGACCGCCGCCGCGACGAAGACCAGTTGCAGCGCGGTGCGCTGCGCGAGAGGGGTGACCGGGCGTCCGGCGAGGGTCAGCCTTCGGCGTGCGGCCGAGACGTTGGCCGGGAACATCGCGAGCATCAGCAGGGCGAGTCCGGCCGCCGCAATGCGGACGGTCGCCGGCACCAGCAGGCCGATCGCGCCGACCAGTTCCAGCACTCCGGTTGCGGTGACCAGCAGGTCCGGTCGCGGCAGTCGGGGCGGGACCATCGCGATCAGGTCGCCGCGCCGCCGGCCGTCGAAGTGCGCGACGGCGGTCAGCGCGAACATCAGGGCCAGCCCGACGCGCAGAGCGGGGTGCCAACCGTCCAGCGCGGAGATGCCGGCCAGGCCGGCGAGGCGGGCCAGGGCGCTGCCGACGAGCAGGGCGATCAGGGGTGCCATCGAAATCCTCCTCGAAAACTTGTCAGTGACAAGATTGCGAGTCGAGGTGGCATCTTGTCAATGGCAAGATACGATTCTGACGTGACCGACACGCGTGCGTACCACCACGGGGATCTCCGCCGCGCACTGCTCACCGCCGCGCTGGAGGCCATCGAGGAGGTCGGGCCCACCGCGTTGAGCCTGCGCGACCTGGCCCGTCGAGCCGGCGTCTCGCACGCCGCGCCCGCGCACCACTTCGGAGACAAGGCGGGCCTGCTCACCGCGCTCGCAGCCCAGGGCTTCGACCTGTTGGCGCAGGCGCTGGTCCGGGCCGGTGGCGACCTGCTCGAGGCCGGCGTCGCGTACGTGGACTTCGCCGTCCGGCGCCGCGCGTACTTCGAGGTGATGTTCCGGCCCGAGCTGCACCGGCCGGACGACGCTGAACTGACCGCCGCCCGGGATCGCGCTGGTGCCGCACTCCGCTCCGGGGTGGCCGCCCTACCCGGCGGTGGCGCGCCCGCCGACACCGACCGGGACGCGCTCGCCGCCTGGTCGATCGCCCACGGCTTCGCCACCCTCTGGCTGGCCAAAGCCCTGCCCGACCGGGTCGGCGACAACCCGAGCGACGCAGCCCGCGAAGTCCTGCGCCGCCTGACAACCTAAGGGCGAACCACACCCCTTCCCCTGTTGATCATGAAGTTATTGCCACGAGAAGCCCCGCGATGCGAGAGGCAACAACTTCATGATCAACGGGGTGGGTGGGTGGGTGGGGCTACCAGCTTGTCGGGAGGGGCATTCCTTCGGTGAAGCCGGCGGCGCTTTGGACGCCTACCAGGGCGCGATCGTGGAACTCGGTGAGGTTTCGTGCGCCGGCGTAGGTGAACGCGCTGCGCACCCCGGCGATGATCTCGTCGATCAGGTCCTCCACGCCGGGGCGGGCCGGGTCCAGGTACATCCGCGCCGAGGAGATGCCCTCCTCGAACACCGCCTTGCGGGCCCGGTCGTACGGGCTGTCGTCCGCGGTACGGGCGCTGACCGCCCGAGCCGACGCCATCCCGAAACTCTCCTTGTACCGCCGGCCGTCCGCGTCGGAGTAGAGGTCACCGGGGGACTCGTAGGTGCCGGCGAACCAGGAGCCGATCATCACGTTGGACGCACCGGCGGCGAGCGCGAGCGCCACGTCCCGGGGGTGCCGCACCCCGCCGTCGGCCCACACGTGCCGGCCCAGTTCGCGGGCGGCCGCCGCGCAGTCGAGGACGGCGGAGAACTGCGGCCGGCCCACGCCGGTCATCATCCGGGTGGTGCACATGGCACCCGGTCCGACGCCGACCTTGATGATGTCGGCCCCGGCCTCGACCAGGTCGCGTACCCCCTCGGCGGTGACCACGTTGCCCGCCGCCACCGGCACTCCCGGGTCCAACGTGCGCACCGCCCGGAGGGCGGAGATCATCCGCGCCTGGTGGCCGTGCGCGGTGTCCACGACCAGGGTGTCCACCCCCGCCTCCAGCAGTGCCCTGGCCTTACCGGTCACGTCACCGTTGATCCCGACCGCCGCCGCGATGCGCAGTCGACCACCGTCGTCCACGGCTGGCGTGTAGAGGGTCGCCCGCAGCGCGCCCTGGCGGGTCAGCACCCCGACCAGTCGACCGTCGGCGTCCACCACCGGGGCGAGCCGGCGACGCCCCGCCGAGAGCCGGTCGAACCCGGTACGCGGGTCCGCGTCCGCCGGGACGGTGTGCAGCTCGGTGGACATCACGTGCCGCAGCTGAGCGAACCGGTCCACACCGGTGGTGTCCGCCTCGGTGACCACGCCCATCGGTCGGCCGTCGTCGTCGACCACGATCACCGCACCGTGCGAGCGCTTGGGCAGCAGGTGGATGGCGTCGCCGACGGTGTCGGTCGGCCCCAGCGTGATCGCCGTGTCGTAGACCAGGTGCCGCTGCTTGACCCAGGCGACGACGTTCGCCACCACCTCGATGGGGATGTCCTGCGGGATCACCGTGATCGCGCCCCGGCGGGCCACCGTCTCCGCCATCCGCCGGCCGGCGACAGCTGTCATGTTCGACACCACCAGCGGGATGGTGGTGCCGGTACCGTCGCTGGTGGAGAGGTCGACGTCGAGCCGGGAGCCCAGGTCGGAGCGGGCCGGCGCCATGAAGACGTCGGTATAGGTCAGGTCGTGCGCGGGAACCGCGCCGTGTAGGAACCGCACCCGGCCATCATTCCCGCCCCCGGGCGCCATCGCCCACGTCGGTGCCGCAAACCACCCCTGCCGTACGGCGCTCCGTCCGACAAAGGGGACGGGACGGCACTTTGACCGTCAGGCGATGGTGCAGATGGCGGCACCGGCGGTGATCACGGCACCGACCTCGGCGGCGAGCCCGCTGACAGTGCCCGCCTTGTGGGCGTGCAACGGCTGCTCCATCTTCATCGCCTCCAGCACCACCACCAGGTCGCCCTCGGCCACGGTGTCGCCGTCGGCAACCGCGATCTTGACGATGGTGCCCTGCATCGGCGAGGTGAGCGCGTCTCCGCCGACCGGGGCGCCGGCCTTCGCACCGCCACCGCGCCGGGTCGGCTTACGGGAGGCGGGTGCCGCGGTGGTCGTACTCCCGCCGAAGCCGGCGGGGAGGCTGACCTCGAGGCGCTTGCCGCCGACCTCGACCACGACGGTGTCGCGCTCGGCCGGCGCCTCGGCGGTGCCGGCGGCGGCGGTGAAGGGCGGCACCGTGTTGTGGAACTCGGTCTCGATCCACCGGGTGTGCACGCTGAACGGCTCGGCGGTGAACGCCTCGTCGCGCACCACCAGCCGGTGGAACGGCAGGGCGGTGGCCATGCCGTCGAGGACCATCTCGTCCAGCGCGCGGCGGGCGCGTTCCAGGGCCTCGGTCCGCGTCTCACCGGTGATGATCACCTTGGCGAGCAGCGAGTCGAAGTTGCCGCCGATCACGTCGCCGGCCGAGATGCCGGTGTCGACCCGCACACCCGGGCCGGTGGGCAGCCGCAGAGCGGTGACAGTGCCGGGGGCGGGCAGGAAGTTGCGGCCCGGGTCCTCGCCGTTGATCCGGAACTCGATGGAGTGCCCGCGCGGCGTCGGGTCCTCGGTGATGCGCAGCTTCTCGCCGTCGGCGATCCGGAACTGCTCGCGGACCAGGTCGATGCCGGCGGTCTCCTCGGTGACCGGGTGCTCGACCTGGAGTCGGGTGTTGACCTCCAGGAAGGAGATCGTGCCGTCCACGCCGACCAGGTATTCGACGGTGCCGGCGCCGTGGTAGCCGGCCTCGCGGCAGATCGCCTTGGCGCTGTCGTGGATCTGCGCCCGCTGGGCGTCGGTGAGGAACGGCGCGGGGGCCTCCTCGACGAGCTTCTGGTGCCGACGTTGCAACGAGCAGTCCCGGGTGCCGACCACGATCACGTTGCCGTGCTGGTCGGCGAGGACCTGCGCCTCGACGTGCCGGGGCTGGTCCAGGTAGCGCTCGACGAAGCACTCGCCCCGGCCGAACGCCGCGACCGCCTCCCGGGTGGCCGACTCGAACAGCTGGGGGATCTCCTCCATCGTGCGGGCGACCTTGAGGCCGCGGCCACCGCCGCCGAAGGCCGCCTTGATGGCGACCGGCAGGCCGTGGTCGGCGGCGAAGGCGATCACCTCGTCCGGGCTGGCCACCGGATCCGGGGTGCCGGGGACGAGCGGGGCACCGGCCCGCTGGGCGATATGCCGGGCGGTGACCTTGTCGCCGAGGTCCCGGATGGCCTGCGGAGTGGGGCCGATCCAGGTCAGCCCGGCGTCGATGACCGCCTGGGCGAAGTCGGCGTTCTCCGAAAGAAAGCCATAACCCGGGTGTACGGCGTCGGCGCCGGCCCGGGCGGCGACGTCGAGCAGCTTGTCGATGCGCAGGTACGTCTCGGTCGCGCTGTCACCACCGAGCGCGTACGCCTCGTCGGCGAGGGTGGCGTGCAGGGCGTCGCGGTCGGAGTCCGCGTAGACGGCGACGCTGTCCAGGCCGGCGTCGCGGCACGCACGGATCACCCGGACGGCGATCTCGCCGCGGTTGGCGATGAGTACCTTGCGCACCTTCGTGGCTCCTCCCGGGCAGGTTACTGACGGGGAGTGTATCGGCCACCCTGGCGGCCCTAACGATCGCTCAGTGTGGGATGCGGCACTGGGGCCACCCTCCATTAGTCAAACTTGGCTATTACGCTTGTGAGGTGTCTGCGACTCGAATGATGATCCTCGGTCTGGTGCGGTGGATGCAGCCCGTGCACGGCTACGACGTGCGCCGTGAGCTGCTGAGCTGGAGTGCCGACAGGTGGGCCAACGTGCAGCCCGGATCGATCTACCACGCTCTGCGCAAACTCACCGAGGAGGGGCTGCTCCGGGCCGTCGCCACCGAGCAGGTCGGCGCCCGGCCGGCCCGCACCACCTACGAAGTCACCCCCAAGGGGGAGGACGAGTTCGAGACGCTGTTGCGCAACCTGTGGTGGAACTTCTCCGAGCCGATCGACCCGTTCACGGCCGCCTTCTCCTTCCTGCCGGCGATGCCTCGGCCCGAGGCGGCGGCGGCGCTGCGCAACCGGGCCAACCTGCTGCGGGCCGGCATCGAGTCGATGCGGGCCTCGCTCGGCTCGGACTGGGTGCGCAACACCAAGCCGGTGCACGTCAGTTGGATGTCCGAGCTGTGGTCGGCGCGTGCCGAGGCGGAGATGACCTGGTGCGAGCGAATCGCGGAACGCATCGAATCCGGTGTGTCGTACCTGCCTGCTGAGCTGGAGAACACGGAAGGTTGGTCGGGGTGGCGCGAGGGCGACGGCCGGCGTGAGGCCCGTCAGGAATAATCAACGTTGACTAGAAACGCTATATCGCGTTAGCCTGCTGTCTGCACAGCGGGGGAGTGCGCCGTTCGGCGTCGTCCCACTCGACGGCCGGCCTCGACCGGCCCGAACGATCAGGAGCAGAGATGATCGAGACCAGGGGGCTGCGGAAGTCGTTCCGCTCCCGCGCGGGTCGAGAGACGAAGACGGTGGACGCCGTGCGGGGCGTCAACCTCGAGGTCGCCGAGGGCGAGATCTTCGGCTTTCTCGGCCCGAACGGCGCCGGCAAGACCACCACGCTGCGGATGCTCGCCACGCTGATCGAGCCCGACGGCGGCGAGGCCACCATCGCCGGCGCCGACCTCCGCAAGGACCCGGCCGAGGTGCGTCGCCGCATCGGCTACGTCCCACAGGGCGGCAGCACCTGGGACGAGTCCACCGCGCGCGAGGAGCTGGTGCTGCACGCCCGCATGTACGGCATCAGCAAGGCCGACGCGCAGCGCCGCGCCGTCCGCGCGCTGGACGCCTTCCAACTCACCGAGTACGCCGACCGCACGTGCAAGACCTACTCCGGCGGTCAACGCCGACGGGTCGAGATCGCGCTCGGCATCATCCACGAGCCGAAGATCGTCTTCCTGGACGAGCCGACCACCGGCCTCGACCCGCAGAGCCGCGCCCACATGTGGGACGAGATCCGCCGACTGCGCAGCGACGGCATGACCGTCTTCATCACCACGCACTACCTGGACGAGGCAGACGCGCTCTGCGACCGGATCGCGATCATGGACAACGGCGAGGTCGTGGCCGAGGGCACCCCCGCCGAGCTGAAGCGGGAGATCTCCGGCGACGTGGTGCTGGTCGGCCTCGACCTGACCGCCACGCCGCAGGCCGCCAAGGCCCTCGACGGCGAGCCGTACGTCAACAAGCTGGAGACCGCCGACGAGGGCGGCCTGCGCCTCTACGTCGACGAGGGCGCCACCGCCATCCCGCAGGTGCTGCGCCGACTCGACCACGCGGGCCTGGAGCTGCGCTCGATCGAGCTGCACCGGCCCAGCCTGGACGACGTCTTCCTCACCAAGACCGGCCGCTCGCTGCGCGAGTCCTGACCGTTCGTCCGCATCGTTCGCTGCGGCTCGCTGCGCGAGCGTCGACCGTCCGCTCGTCCCGCTCGCACGGCTCGTTCGGCTCGTTCCGCTCGTACGGCTCGTTCGGCTCGTTCCGCTCGTACGGCTCGTCCCGCTCGCTGCGCGAGCCTCGGCCATCGCTCGCATCGCTCGCATCGCGAGTCTCGACCACTCGGAGACCACTCATGAAATTCGCCCGTGACACGTGGCTGATCTTCCAGCGGCAGACCCAACTGCTGCTGCGCAACCCGGTCTGGGTCTTCGTCGGCGTGTTCCAGCCGGTGATGTACCTGCTGCTCTTCGCCCCGCTGCTCAAGCCAGCCCTGAACGCCCCCACCCAGGCGGCCGCCTACAAGATCTTCGTACCCGGTCTGCTGGTGCTGCTGGCCATCTTCGGTGGCCTCTTCCAAGGGTTCGGCCTCATCGCCGAGCTGCGAGCCGGGGTCATCGAACGCTCGCGGGTCACCCCGATCAGCCGGCTCGCCCTGCTGCTCGGCCGTTCACTGCGCGACGTGGTGTCGCTCCTGGTGCAGGCCGTCATCATCACCCTGCTGGCGCTCCTGTTCGACCTGCGGGTGTTCCTCGGTGACCTCCTGCTGGCGTACCTGATGCTCGCCCTCATCGCCCTCATGACCTCGGCCGTCTCCTACGGCGTGGCGCTCAAGGTCAAGAGCGAGGACGCGCTGGCCCCGCTGATGAACACCGTGGCGCAGCCCGTACTGCTGCTGTCCGGCATTCTGCTGCCGCTGACATTCGCCCCCGGCTGGTTGCAGGGCATCGCCGACTGGAACCCGTTCTCCTGGGCGGTCGACGGCACCCGCGCGCTGTTCGCCGGCGACCTGGGCAGCGACAAGGTCTGGCAGGGCCTGAGCATCACCGCGGTGCTCGCCGTACTGGGCGTCGTCTGGGCCGCACGACAGTTCGCCCGCAGCGTCCGCTGACGCGTGGTCCCGGCCCCGGCCCCGGTCCTGGCCGTGGTCCTGGGCCTGGCCCCGGTCCTGGCCGTGGTCCTGGGCCTGGCCGTGGTCCTGGGCCTGGTCGTGGCCCGGATTAGCCGTGGCCGTGGCCCGGCCCTGGCTTGATCGACTCGGGTTTCTGGAAGTCGGGGTGTCCTGGCGTCGGGATGCCGCGACTTCCAGGAACCCGAGTGGATCAGCCGCTCAGCGCACCCGGGCGAGGGTCAGGCCGTCCGCGATCGGCAACATCACCGGGTCCACCCGCACGTCGGCGAGCACCTCGTCGTTGAACGCGGCGATCGCCCGGTCGCTGACGTCCCTCGGCGCGATGACCCTGCCGCCGCGCAGCACGTTGTCGACCGCGATCACCCCACCCGGACGCATCCGGGGCACCAACTCCGCCCAGTAGATCGGGTAGCCCGTCTTGTCCGCGTCGATGAACGCGAAATCGAGATAGCGCTCCTGCGGCAGCTCCCGGAGCCGGTCTCCGGCCGGGCCGATCCGCAGGTCGATCCGGTCCTGCACGCCGGCCCGATCCCAGTAGCGCCGGGCGATGCCGGTGAACTCTTCGGAGATGTCGAAGCAGGTCAACTGCCCACCATCGGGCAGACCGCGGGCGATCGCCAGCGACGAGAGCCCGGTGAACGTGCCGACCTCGACAGCCTGTCGTGCGCCGAGAAGTCGCGTCAGGAAGGTCAGGAAAGCCGCCTGCTCCGGCGCCACCTGCATCGTGGCGTGCTCCGGCAACACCGACCGGGTCTCGTCGGCCAGGTCCCGGATGATCTCGTCCGGCGGGGAGCCGTGCGCGACAAGATAGGCGTGCAGCTCGTCGGTGAGCGGGATCGACTTGGTGGTCATGACCGGACGTTACCGAGTGGCTCGACGGCTTGGCCGCCCGGCGCGACCTTCGTCCACAGGTCGGTGATCCGCAGGTCGAGCTCGGCGAGAAGGCGGCGCAGCAGCGGCATCGACAACCCGACCACCGTGCCCGGGTCACCCTCGATCCGCTCCACGAATGGCCCGCCCAGCCCGTCGATCGTGAACGCGCCGGCCACGGCCAGCGGCTCGCCACTGGCCACGTACGTGGCGATCTCGTCGTCGCTGATATCCGCGAAGTGGACAGTCGTCGAGGCCACCGCCTCCGCGCGCCGCCCGGCGACGACGTCGATCAGGCAGTGCCCACTGTGCAGAACCCCACTACGCCCCCGCATCCGCTGCCACCGCCGGGTCGCGTCCGCCGGGTCCGCCGGCTTACCGAGAATCTCCCCGTCGAAGGCCAACACCGAGTCGCAGCCGACCACCAGCGTCCGCTGATCAGCGGCCGGGCTCAACCGGGTCAGCACCGCCTGGGCCTTGAGCCGTGCCAACTCCAGGCACAACTCCTCGGCCCGGTCGGCCATCACCAGAGATTCGTCCACCCCGCTGACCAGCACATCCGGCTCAATGCCGGCGGCCTGCAGGAGCTTACGACGGGCAGGGCTCGCCGATGCGAGCACAAGGCGGAGCGGCAGAGAGTCAGACACGAACCCGACGTTACCGGCAACCCACCCGCGGCGTCCGCCACGCTCAATCCAGACCCATGCCCCCTTGATCCACTTCACATCGCCGATAACGGCCCATCCACCCCCGACGGATACCGCCACATCGGGAAAGTGGAGTCGATCAGCGCGCCCTACCCCTCGCGACGCTCGCCATGCCCGGAAAACGCGGTATCCGATGCCTCCAGACACCCCACTTTCGCGAAACCCGAGACGATCAAAGATCGCTCGCGTTGGTCAGCGACTGATCCTGGGCGGCGGATCATCACCACGGCGACGACGCCGTGCCACCACCGCCCATCCGACCCCGGCAGCCAGAATCACACCCAGGGTGGCCAGGCCACGTGCCGTAGCGCCGCTGTCGCCATCACCCTGCCGGTCGCCTGCCGCCGCCGAAGGGCCAGCGTCGGCCGGAGCGCTCACCGATTCAAAACCCAGCGGCGGTACGTCTGCCGTCAGCGCTGCCACGAGATCAATCACGCCATAGCCGTACTCGTCGTCCCGCCCAGGCGGGCCCTTGTCGATGGCGGTGGCCGTGAGCCGGTGCGCGACCTCGCGTGCGGGCAGGTAGGGGTACTTGGACCGGATCAAAGCCGCCGCCCCAGCCACAATCGCCGTCGCGCTCGATGTGCCGGTGCCCTTCGAGTACTTCCCGCCGTAGCTAGTGCTGTAGATGTCCACTGCAGGAGCGACGACGTCGATTTCTGGCCCGGTGACCGAGATGGCAGCGTGTTGTCCAGCGCGATCGACGCCACCAACCGCAATCACGCCCTCTTCGCTGGCGGGATAGCCAACCCGGGTGTCAGGAGGAAAATTGCCTGCCGCTGCTACTAATATGATGTCGGCATCCTTGGCGGCTTTGATGGCTTGTTGAAGCCGCACGCTCGCTCCGGCGACTGCTGAGATGCTGACAACATCGGCTCCCTCGGCTATGGCGAACTCGATGCCGGAGGCCAGTGCATCGGGATCACCGTCGCGATTAGCTGGCGTGTCAAATATAGGAAGTATTTCTGCTTTAGGTGCGATTCCAAGGGCGCCTTGGCTGTTCGTGCTTCCATGTGCGGCGATCAAGCCAGCCATCGCAGTGCCATGGCTATCATTGTCTTGGTGGCCCTTGCCGTTGCCCCCGGGAATGACGTCGGCCCCATCGAGCAGGTTTCCGCGTAGATCAGGATGCGGATCGACTCCGGTGTCTGGCACCGCGACGATGACGCCAGCCCCTTCGCTCAATAAATGTACCTGACTTATTCGGAGGAACGGCAGATGCCACTGGTCGTCCCGTATGCGGTCTGCATGCTGCGGCTGGGTGGCTGAGGCGGCAGGAAGCAGCATTGCAGCCAAAGTCAGCCCCGAAATGCTGGCGAGTAGCGGTGTTGTCACCTGCTGAACCCGATTGCTGGACCGGGGTCGATTGGATCATCGCTATCTGAAGAGCGAACTACCGGTGGAACACCTTGATCAGTCTTCCAGGGATTGTCTGGGTCCCAGTAGCGAGATTTATCGTTGGTCCCTGGTGGCTGTGGTCCTAGCCGCCCTGCGCTTCCAGGCAGTCCTGGGGCGCCACCGATCGGAAAGTTGTTTGTGCCTCCGCTGAGGCTGCGCCCCCCGCCGGGCCGGCTTCCCGCTGAACCTGCGGGGGCTGTCCCGGCGCCACCGCCGCCGATGACCCCACCAACGGGATTGATTCTTCTCGGACCGCCGGAATTGCCTACAGGCTGACCTAAGATTGACCCTGGCACACCGCCAATTAGGCCTCCAGTCGAGGGAGTCGCGCGAACCGTTGGCGTGGGATGCGCTGCACCTCCTTCCGTGCCTAGGCTGATCGGCTTGATGGAGGAACCAGGCGGGGTGGCCCGTGTCGCAGGCGCTGCTGAGGGGCCATTGGAGGTAGGCGGAATTTCTGGTGCGAGGCCAAGTCCGCTCGAAACTGGTGGGACAGATGTTCCCGCTGCTTGTATGATCGGCGAATACGCATGATTAGATGGTGAGGGAACTCCTGATGTGACTCCGCCGAGAACTGGTCCCACCCCGGGCGTGGCGGGGGTGGAAATAATTCGCTCCCCATCCCGGCCCCTCGAACTAGTAGGTGAGGAAGCGGGCAGCGGTACCGGCAATATCGGCGGAATGGTGGGTGCGGAATTGCTGTCATAAACGTCGGGATCGTCCGGCTGTCGCGTATTCCTAGGCGCTGCCGGTGGTTTTTGGAGTGTTGCTTGGGCTTGTTGGAGTTCGCCGCTGAGGCCGAACATCATGCTCCTGGCCTGTACGTTCAGCTGTTCCAGTTCCCCGTCCGCGACCGGCGGCGTCGTCACCCGGTTGCCCATCACCGCTTTCGGGTCGGCGGCCATCGCGTCGTACGCCTGCTTCTGTTGGAGCTTGGCCGCGTACACCTCGTGGATTTTGCGGAGCGCGGCGCGGGTGGTGCTGATGGCCTGGGTGGCGGCGGACAACGCGGTGTAGTTCGCTGCGGCGGCGTCGTGGGTGCGCTGGACCTTGTCGATGAGTTGGTCGAGTTCGGCGAGGTACGTGCTGGAGGCGGCGCTGGTTTCGGGTGGCCAGGCGGCGGCGAGGCCGCGCCGGTATTCGTGGAGGCGGCCGAGGTGGGTCTGTGCGAGGTCGCAGACCTTGCGCCAGCCGGCGACCTGTTTCCAGTGGTTGGCGGTGTCGTGGTCCTGTAGGCAGGCCCACATGCTGTTGACGTCCATCAGTTGCCAGTCGGTGAGGCCGGAGGTGCGGCCGGTGCCTCGTTCGATCACGGCAGCACCACCGGACCTTCGGTGTCGGGCCTGGTGGGGTCGGTCAGCATCGGCGTCGGCCCGCCGGGTAGCAGGGCGCTCGGGTCGGCGAGGGCACGTCGCACGTCGACCATCCGGGCGGCGGTGAAGGCGTCGCTGTCGGCGTAGTGGGTGGCGACTCGGTCGGCGGCGGCGGCGAGGTGGCCGGTGGCGCCTCGGACGGCGTACACCATGTCGGCGGTGGCCTGCTGCGTCTCGTGGTGCGCGTGCAGGAACGTGACCAGCTCGACGAAGGCGTCGCACGGGTTGGGTAGCTGCGCGGACATGTCCTCGGCGATGTACGGCAGGTGGGGCGCGTAGTTGCTCTCGACCTCCGCGGCGAGCCGGTCGGCGAAGTCGCGGAGCTGGCTGATGTCGGCTTCGATGCCGCCGTATCCGCGCAACCAGGGCGCTGGCCGGCCCTCCTCAGGGATCACGGATCCTCCCTACGTGTGACGGCACCACTTCCCTGAGTGAGGGTAACGGCTCCGCGTGCCCCTGGCAGCCCCCGCCGGGGTAGGTCGGGTCAGCGGGGCAGACCGGCGGCGCGCCACCCGCCAGGGCCGGTGGGTCGCCCGCTGCGCGCCCAGGCGGACGCGGTCTTCGGGGCGGGGGTCACGGCCGGGCGGGAGCGGATGACGATCGCCCCGACGAGAGCGGCCAACTCCTCGGCGGTGGGGACACCACGCACGACCCGGATCAGCGGCTCTTCGGCAGACATGCCGCCAGGGTACGCCGCGCGACGTTGCGGGAAGCGGACAGTGGCGTGCCGACGGTGTGAGCGTCGGCGGGTCCGGGTACCGTCTCAGCGATGTCGAACGCGCTTCCCCAACTTGTCGCTGACCGATACCGGCTCCTGTCGCCGCTCGGCCAGGGTGGCATGGGCCGGGTGTGGAAGGCGCGCGACGAGGTGCTGCACCGGGACGTCGCGATCAAGGAGTTGGTGCCGCCGCCCGGTCTCACCGACGAGGAACGCCGCGAGATGCGGGAACGTTCGTTGCGGGAGGCCCGGGCCATCGCCCGGCTCAACCACGCGAATGTCGTGCGCATCTTCGACGTGCTGCGCACCGACGGCGATCCGTGGATCGTCATGGAGTACGTGCCGTCGAAGTCGTTGCAGGACACACTCGCCGAGGACGGCCCGGTGCCGGTGGCCCGCGCGGTGGAGATCGGCCTCGGTGTGCTGGGCGCGCTCAGCTCCGCGCACAAGGCGGGCGTCATGCACCGCGACGTCAAGCCGGGCAACGTGTTGCTCGGCGAGGACGGCCGGGTGGTGTTGACCGATTTCGGCCTCGCCACGATTCCGGGCGACCCGAACGTGACCCGCACCGGCATGGTGCTCGGCTCACCCGCGTACATCTCCCCGGAGCGGGCTCGCGACGGCACCGCCGGGCCGGAGGCCGACCTGTGGTCGCTGGGCGCGACGCTCTACGCGGCGGTCGAGGGCAAGTCGCCGTACGCCCGGCCGTCGGCGATCGGCACCCTGGCCGCGTTGGCCACCGAGCCGATCCCGCCGCCGAAGAACGCCGGCCCGCTCAAGGCCGTGCTCAACGGGCTGCTGCGCAAGGACCCGAACGAGCGGATCACCGCCGAGGTGGCGGAACGGTTGCTGCGCCGCGCCGGAGGTAAGCGGTCGCGCGGAATTTCACTGCTCGATGGCGTACGCCGGCCGGGGCCGAACGGTCCGCGCGAGCCGCGCCTGCCGGTGGTGCCGGCTCCGCGACCTGCCGAGGGTGCGGACCGGCCGGTGTCGCCACCACCGGCCGCCGCCGCTGCTTCTGCTGCCGTGACCCCGGCCGCCGACGCCGCACCGGCCGTGGCCGCCCCGCCGTCCACGGCCGACGCCACACCCACGGCCGTGGTGTCGTCCGATGTGGGCGCCGACCCGGCGGCGGCGGAGCCGACCGCCACGATCAACCGACCGGCCCCGGCCGACGCCGGCCCGACCGCCAAGGTCACGGCGGCGAGTGACACGACCGGCGACGGTACGACGACCGACGACGACGAGCCGACCGTCGTGGACGGCCCGCCGGTGGCCCCGGTGCAGCGCAAGCCGTCGACGCCGACGGCGCTCATGCCTCCGGTGGGTCCTTCCGGTCGGGCGGCGGTGCCGCTGTCGGACGGCACGAAGCCGAACAACACCCGCCGCAACGTGCTGGTCGGGGCCCTGGTCGCGCTGCTGCTGATCGGCCTCGTGGTGGTCGTGCCGATGCTCACGAAGGACGACGACAAGACGCCGCAGGCCAACCCGACGGGGGCCGCCGCGACCTCGGGGGCTGCGCCGACGTCCGCTGCCGCGCCACCACCGCCCACGTCGACGGCGCCCACTCCGTCGGCCTCGGCCACGCCCTCGGCGGACCCGAACGCGCTACCGGCGGGCTGGAAGCTGCACAAGGACCCGGCCGGCTTCGCCCTGCCGATCCCGGATGGTTGGGTGCGTAGCCAGGTCAACGGCAACACTGTCGTCTTCGACGAGTCGAACGGGCCGGGCGAGTTGCTGGTGCAGTGGACCAACACGCCGGCGAAGGACGCGGTCAAGGACTGGCAGGACAAGGAGTCGGACCGCAAGAACTTCGTCAACAACTACCAGAACCTCGGTATCAAGTCGTGCGACTTCTGGAAGACCTGCGGCGACTGGGAGTGGCTGGAGACCCGCGATGGGCAGCGGATCCACGTCCGTAACCGGGGGTTCGTGACGGCCAGCAACCGGGGGTACGCCCTGCGGTGGGAGATCGCCGAGAAGGACTGGCAGGCCAACCTGCCGAACTTCGACCGGATCGCCAAGGGCTTCGTGCCCGACCGCCAGGACTGAAACTCATTCGCATGACCTTCCGTCGTCCTGGGTAATTGACCTTCGACGACGGAGGGAGGCACGACATGGGTTACCGACGGAGGGACACCCGGCCTCGAATGGCACTGTGGATGCTTGTCGCGCTCGGCGACGCGATCCTGCTGCTGGCCGCCGTGGGGGTTCCGGTGCTCATCGCACTGCTCAGCGTCGTGATCGTTGCCGGTTCCGGGGTGGCCGCCTGGCGGGTGACCCGCCGGGGCGCGCTGGCTCGCGAGGAAACTGCGGTGCCCGTTCTGAGCCGACGGCGAGCCTGAACGACGGTGTGGCGGCAGCCGGACCGATTGTCGACCGTGTGGTGACCGTCGGTCCCGCTGCCGCCAACGGCACGGTCAGGTGTTGTTCGCCAAGGCGATCAGACGACTCCGGTCGCCGTTCCAGTAGTTGCGGTCCACGTTGCCGCTGATCCCGGAGACAGCGCCGGTGCTGGTGTACTGCCAGAAGCTCCACACCGACGCCCCGGCCGGCAGGGCGCCCGGCGTGCTCGCCCAGCGGGCCAGCCAGAGCGGGTGGTTCGCCCACGGGCCGGTCCAGCTGCCGGTGCACTGGTTCCACCAGCTCGTGGTGGTGTAGATGACCGCGTACCGGCCGGTGCGCGAGCGGTAGGTGTTCAGGAAGTCCTGCACCCAGTTGCGCATCCCTGTCGTGCTGAGGCCGTAGCAGTATCCGCCGCTGTACGGGTTGGCTTCGATGTCCAGCGCCGCCGGCAGGGTGCGGCTGTCCGCCGACCAGGCGCCACCGTTGGAGGCCAGGTAGTTGGCCTGGGTGGAGCCGGCGGAGATGTTCGGCCGGGCGAAGTGGTACGCCCCGCGGATCACCCCGGCGTTGTACGCGTTGACGTAGTTCGCGTTGAAGTTCGGGTCCTTGTAGCTGGTGCCCTCTGTCGCCTTGATGAAGGCGAACTGGACGCCGGAGTTGCGGACGCTGGTCCAGTTGATGGTGCCCTGGTAGCGGGACACGTCGATGCCGGGTGTGGTGGCCGCGGCTGCCGGTCCGGCGGTCGCGACCAGGGCCGCCGCCGCGGTGGCGAGGACGGTGAGGCCAGCCGCGAGCGTGCGGCGCAGCAATGACGGGGTACGGGCCATGAGTGCCTCCAAGAGGATCGCTCTATCGACAACCATCTTTGGAGTTTAGTGCCCATGATCGCAAGTGCGGCTGAAGAAAGCTTCATCGACGGGACGCGAAGGCCCGGTGTCCGGGGTGGGTCGGTTCAGTGCAGGGCGGCCGGGTCGAGCTGCCAACGGAACGGCTCGACGATTGTCAACGTCTCGCCGGCCTTGGCGATCTGGTCCTCGACGTAGTGCTCACCGTCGAGCCGGTACAGCCGCAACGAGTGCCCGTCCCCGTCCTGCTCGACAAGCAGGTACCAGGGGATCCGCGCGATGGCGTAGAGCTGCATCTTGACGAGCCGGTCGGCCGCGGCGTTGCCCGGCGAGACGATCTCGCAGACCAGCACCACCTCGGCGGCCTCCACCGCCGTGCCCTCGTCGTCGGTGTCCGCGACAACCACGTCGGGAATGACGATCCGGTCCGGCCCGAGCCGAACGTTGACCGCCTCGAAGACAAGGAGGGGCTGTGACGTCACCGCTCGGCGCAGACTGTAGACGAGTTCCCACGACACCAACTGGTGCCGCTTGCTCGGGGCAGGGCTCACGATCAGGCTCCCGTCGAGCAGCTCGATCCGGTCCGGGGTTTCAGCCAGGGCGAAGTAGTCGGCCTCGGTCCAGAGCCCGACGTGATGTCCCAGGGGTTCCGCACTCATCGGCGCTCACCTCCCGCTTCAGTCGCCACCCGATCAGTCTCACAGGATACGAGCCGGTGCCTCGCCAGCGACACGGAACGCCGCCGGTAGGCTCGCGCCCCATGATGTCGATCGACAGTCTGGGCGAGAAGTGGGACACGCTGTTCGGCGCGCAGCCGGACCCGCCCGCACTGCTGGTGCTGATCACCGCGGCCGTCGCGCTGGTGGTGGTCTCCACGCGCCTGCCCTGGCGGATCGCCCGGAATGCCATCACCATTGCGCACGAGGGTGGTCACGCCCTGGTGGCCCTGCTCACCGGTCGCAAGCTGCGCGGCATCCGACTGCACTCGGACACGTCCGGGTTGACGCTGTCCGCCGGGCGTCCCACCGGACCGGGAATGATCCTCACTCTGCTCGCCGGGTACGTCGCCCCGCCGCTGGTCGGGCTGGCCGGCGCCTGGCTGCTCGGCGGCAACCGGATCACCCTCCTGCTCTGGGTGGCGGTGGCGCTGCTGCTGGCCATGCTCGTCATGATCCGCAACGCCTTCGGCGTGGTGTCGCTGCTGGTCACCGGTGCGCTGGTGTTCGCCGTCTCCTGGTACGCGACGCCACAGGTCCAGGCCGCGTTCGCGTACACCGGGGTGTGGTTCCTGTTGCTCGGTGGGGTGCGGCCGGTGGTGGAGTTGCAACGGCTGCGCTCGCGGGGCCGGATGCCCGCCTCCGACGCCGATCAGCTCGCCGGGCTGACCCCGTTCCCGGCGATCTTCTGGGTGACGGTCTTCGCCCTGGTCAACCTGGCCGCCCTGGTCGCCGGAGCGCTCCTGCTGGCCGGCCCGATCCTCACCAACGCCGGCCTGACAATCTGACCCCACCCCACCCCACCCCACCCCACCCCTGCCTCGCCCCCACCCCCGCCCCCGCCCTCGCCCCCGCCCGCCCCACGGTCGATCATGGAGTTGTGGTGGGTGACAAAAGCCGCGAAGACTACCGGCCCGGGCACCACAACTCCATGATCGACGGCGCGCAGGGCGACGGGAGGGTGGTGGGAGGGCGGCGGGATGGCGCGTGAGGGCGGGCGTGAGGGGGCGGCGGGCAGAATGGGGGCATGCGATACGTGATCATCGGGGCGGGTGCGGTCGGGGGGACGATCGGCGTGCGATTGGCCGAGGCAGGCCGGGACGTGACCCTGGTGGCCCGTGGGGCGCACCTCGACGTGATCCGGGAACGGGGTCTGACGCTGCGGCAGCCCGACAGCGAGGTCACCGCCCGGCTCGCCGCGACGGACGGGCCCGGCGACGAGCCGCTGCCGGCGGACACGGTGCTGGTCCTCACCGTCAAGTCGCAGGACACGGCCGGCGCGCTGGCCGCCTGGGTGGACGCTCCGGTGGCGGGCGGCGGTACGGCCGGCGAGCGGCTGCCGTTGGTGACCGCCCAGAACGGGGTGGCGAACGAGCGGGCCGCGCTGCGCCTCTTCGCCGACGTACACCCGGTCTGCGTCTGGCTGCCCGCCACCCACCTGGACCCCGGCGTCGTGGTCGCCAACGGCTACCCGCACCCGGGGATGCTCCAGATCGGTCGCTACCCGGGCGGTGCCGATGACACCGACCGGGTGATCGCCGCCGACCTGGACGCCGCCGGCTTCGTCGCCCCGGTGCGCGCGGACGTCATGCGGTGGAAGTACGGCAAGCTGCTCAGCAATCTCGGCAACGGACTGCAGGCGTTGCTCGGCGGGGACATCCCGGACGAGCTGGCCGAGCGGGTACGCGCCGAAGGCGTCGCCGCGCTCGCCGCCGCCGGGATCGCCTGCACGACCCCGGAGGAGGAGAAGGTCGAGCGCGGTGACCTGGTCGGGCAGCGCCCGGTCGACGGCGAGGCCCGTTCCGGTGGCTCCACCTGGCAGAGCCTGGCCCGGGGCACCGGATCGACCGAGGTCGACCACCTCAACGGGGAGGTCGCGCTGCTCGGGCGGCTGCACGGCGTGCCGACGCCGGCCAACGTCGCCGTCCAGCGGGCGGTACGCCGGGCGGTCCGGGAGCGGGTCGGGGCCGGCGCGTTCCCGCTCGCCGAGCTGGAGAAGTTGATCGCCTGATCGGGGCAACCGACCGCCCGGTCCGGTGCGTGTTCCCTGCGACCGACACGGGGAGGTAGCAGGTGCCGGACGTCGACGGGTTCGACGAGTTCTACCGTGGGAGTCGGCAACGGCTGCTCGGGTTCGTCTACGTGCTCACCGGCGACCGGGGCGAGGCGCAGGACGCCGTGCAGGAGGCGTACATCCGGGCGTGGCAGCGCTGGTCCACGATCAGCGGCTACGACGACCCGGAGGCGTGGGTGCGGGTGGTGGCCAGCCGGATCGCCGTCAGCAGGTGGCGCAGCCTGCGCAGCCGCGCCCGCGCGTACCTGCGGCACGGCGCCACCGAGAGCGTTCCCGGCCCGGGCACCGACACCGTCGAGGTGGTCGCCGCTCTGCGTCGGCTGCCCGAGGAGCAACGCGTCGCCATCGCCCTCTACTACCTGATGGGTATGCCGGTCGCCGAGGTGGCCCGGGAGACCGAAGCCCCGGTGGGCACCGTCAAGGCCCGACTCTCCCGGGGGCGTGCCGCGCTCGCCGGGCTGCTCGCCGTCTCTGACCTGGAGGAGGCCACCGATGCGTGACGACCTGACGTTCGTCGAACAGGTCCGGCGGGACCTTCAGGACGTGCGCTGGCCCGGTCCGGAGGAGATCCGTGCCCAGGCCCGCCGCCGCAGCCAGCGCAGGATCGTGGCGGCCACCGCCGTACTGGCCCTCGCCGGGGGGACCTCCGTTGCGCTCGTCGCAACCGGCGGATCTCCGGTGCCGCCCACACCGGCCGCCTCGGCGGCGCCCGACGCCACGCCGACCCAGCACGAGATCACGACCGACGCCCTGCTCCAGCCGGCCGACCTGACGCGCCCGATCGAGGTGCAGCTCAGCCAGGCGGGCATCGGGGAGCCGGTCCGGATCGACGCGATGCTCGAACAGTGCCGGGCGAACCTGGGGCTGCCGGAGGGGTGGCGGTTCTCCCGCGTGTCCCGCTCACAGACCCTGCTTCGGGCGCGTCCCGCCGGAACCGAGCCCGGCAACGCCGACGTCCTCGTGATGCAGGACGTCTACCGGATGGCAACACAGGACGAGGCGACGTTGGCCGTCGTGACCCTCCAGGGTCTGGTGGACCCGTGCGACGAGTGGCGCAGCCGCGGGCCGTATGAGCGGAAGGGGCAGACCGGCACGGCGGAGGCGATGCACCGGTGGCAGGTCCGGCCGCTGGATTCTGGGGGGCAAGGCGGCGTCCTGCTGACCCACACGGTTTCCCAAGCCCGGGACGTGAACACCGGCGCGACGCTCAACGACGAGACGCGCCCGACCAACACTGCGGTGGTGCAGGTCGGCGATCTCGTCTCGGTGCTCAGCCTCGGTCGCGACGGCACCGAGGCGGAACTCCAACAATTCGCCGTCGCGGCCGTGGCGCGCCTGTGCGCGAACGCCAACGCCCCGCCCCCGAACTGTTGAGGGCGACGCGGTCGCGGTCGATTGCGAACCAGGAGGATCGCGCCACGTCAGGAAAAGTGTTCCCTCCGGACAGTGAGAGGCAACTCTTCGCCTGACGTTGCGCGGATCGAGGAAACCGGACCCGCGTCACAGCGGGATGTTGCCGTGCTTCTTCGGGGGCAGGGTCTCCCGCTTGGTGCGCAGGACGCGCAGTGCCCGCACGATCTGGGTGCGCGTCTCGTGCGGCGGGATCACCGCGTCGACGTACCCGCGTTCGGCGGCCACGTACGGGTTGGCCAGGGTGTCCTCGTACTCGGCGATCTTCTCGGCCCGGACCGCGGCTGGGTCGTCGGCGCCGGCCAGCTCGGAGCGGTAGAGGATGTTGACCGCTCCCTGCGCGCCCATCACCGCGATCTGGGCGGTGGGCCAGGCGAAGTTCAGGTCCGCGCCGAGGTGCTTGGAACCCATCACGTCGTACGCCCCGCCGTACGCCTTGCGGGTGATCACGGTGACCTTGGGGACCGTCGCCTCGGCGTACGCGTAGATGAGCTTGGCGCCCCGGCGGATGATGCCGTCCCACTCCTGCCCGGTGCCGGGGAGGAAGCCGGGCACGTCGACGAAGGTCAGCACCGGGATGTTGAACGCGTCGCAGGTGCGGACGAACCGGGCGGCCTTCTCCGAGGCGGCGATGTCCAACGTGCCGGCGATGTGCATCGGCTGGTTGGCGACCACGCCGACCGGCCGTCCCTCGACCCGGCCGTAGCCGATGACGATGTTCTGCGCGTAGAGCGGCTGAACCTCGAGGAAGTCCCCGTCGTCGAGGACGTGCTCGATCACCGTGTGGATGTCGTACGGCTGGTTGGCGGAGTCCGGGATCAGGGTGTCCAGCTCGCGGTCCTCGTCGGTGACCTCCAGCTCGGCCGGGGACTCGAAGACGACCGGCTCGTCGAGGTTGTTCGACGGCAGGTACGACAGCAGCGCCTTCACGTAGTCGACAGCGTCCTCCTCGTCGCTGGCGAGGTAGTGCGCGTTGCCGCTGCGGGAGTTGTGCGTGCGGGCGCCGCCCAGCTCCTCCATGCCGACGTCCTCGCCGGTCACCGTCTTGATGACGTCCGGTCCGGTGATGAACATGTGCGAGGTCTGGTCGACCATCACGGTGAAGTCGGTGACCGCGGGGGAGTAGACCGCGCCCCCGGCGCAGGGCCCCATCACCAGCGAGATCTGTGGGATGACACCGGAGGCGCGTACGTTGCGGAAGAAGATCTCCCCGTAGAGGCCGAGCGAGACCACGCCCTCCTGGATCCGCGCGCCGCCGGAGTCGTTGATGCCGACCACCGGGCAACCGATCTTCATGGCCAGGTCCATCACCTTGACGATCTTCTCGCCGAAGACCTCGCCGAGGGAGCCACCGAAGACCGTGAAGTCCTGTGCGAAGACGCACACCTGCCGGCCGTCCACCGTGCCGTACCCGGTGACCACACCGTCGCCGTACGGGCGGTTCCTCTCCAGCCCGAAGGCCGTGGAGCGGTGCCGGGCCAGCTCGTCCAGCTCGACGAAGGAGCCCTCGTCGAGCAGCATCGCGATCCGCTCGCGGGCGGTCCTCTTGCCGCGCGCGTGCTGCTTCTCGACCGCGCGGGCCGACCCGGCGTGCACCGCCTCGTCGACCCGGCGCTCCAGGTCCGCCAGCTTGCCCGCGGTGCTGTGGATGTTGGTCCCGGTCTCGGTAGTCACCCAGGGAATATAACGATGGTTCAGGTGGGTGCCGCTGTGCAGTACGCCTCAGTGCCGACGGGACGACCGCCGTAGGCTGACGGGATGTCGGGCTCCCCGTACACCAATCTGGATCGCCCGCCGCTGTCGGCGGCCCGGCTGCGCCGCGCGTTGGTCGCGCCGAACGGGCCGTGGGCCCGCCTGGAGTTGCGCACCGAGACCGGCTCCACCAACGCCGACGTGGCCGAGGCCGCCCGGGCCGGCGAGCCCGAGGGCCTGGTCGTGGTCGCCGAGCAGCAGACCGCCGGGCGTGGCCGTCGCGGTCGCTTCTGGCAGTCGCCGGCGAGGGCCGGCATCACCACCAGCGTGCTGCTGCGGCCCGGGGAGGCCGTGCCGGACCGTGGTTGGCCACCGGTGCCGACCACGGGGTACGGGTGGCTGCCGTTGCTGGCCGGCGTGGCGCTGGTGGAGGCGGTGGCCCGGTTGGCCGAGCTGGAAGCCGCCCTGAAGTGGCCCAACGACCTGCTGATCGACGACGCGAAGTGCGCGGGCGTGTTGGCCGAGGTGGTGCCCGGCCGCGCACCGGACGAACCGGCGGCCATCGTGCTCGGCATCGGGCTCAACGTGACGCTGCGCGCGGACGAGCTGCCGGTCAACCCGACCGGGTTGCCGGCCACCTCGCTGCAGTTGGCCGGCGCGGCGGCCACCGACCGGGACCCGCTGCTGCGGGCGCTGCTGCGCTCGGTGGCCCACTGGTACGACAGGTGGCGTTCGGCGGGCGGCGACGCGGTGGCCAGCGGCCTGCGTGACGCCTACCTGGCGGCCTGCGCGACGGTCGGTCGTGAGGTGCGCGTGCTGCTTCCCGACGGTGAGGTGCTGACCGGCACCGCGACCGGCGTGGACCGGGACGGTCAACTCCAGGTGGCCACGGCGACGACCCCCCGCACCCTGGCCGCGGGTGACGTACTGCACCTGCGCTGACCGCGCGAGCGGCGCCCACCTTGCAAGATCGTGAAGAGTCGGGTGGGGCCGCGTGGCGGATGTTGTGGTGGGCTCTGGGGGGTTTACCGTCTGCCCGTCGAGAAGATGGCGTTGGAGGTTCCCCGTGGCGTTTCCCGAAGACGTGCTCACCAAGGACGAGCATGTCGTGCTGCACCTACATCCGCACTGGAAGGCGCTGATCCGGCCGATCGTGGTGCTGGTGCTGGCGATCTCCGCGGTGGTGGTCGGCGTGCTCCTGCTGCCCGAGAGCAGTGGCGGTTCGATCGCGCTGGCCGTGATCGGCGTGATCGCCCTGGTAGCGGTGCTGTGGCTCGGTCTGTGGCCGTTCCTGGTATGGCGTACCACCCACTACCTGTTCACCAACGAGCGCGTGCTGTTGCAGCAGGGCGTCTTCTCCCGGGACCGGCGGGACCTCCCGCTCACCCGGATCAACGACCACTCGATGAACCAGCACTTCTTCGAGCGTCTGCTGGGCTGCGGCACGCTCACCATCGAGTCGGCCGGCGAGCGCGGCCAGTCGGTGCTGGTCGACGTGCCGGGGGTCAGCCGGGTGCAGACCACCCTCTACGAGTTGGTCGAGGCGCAGCACGACAAGCACTCGCTGGGCGACGGGGAGATGCGCGACATCCTGGCCGACATGCGTGAGGGTAAGCCGCTGCGCGACACCACGACCTGATCGTCCGGAACGACCGCGACCCGCCCTGACCGAAGTCGGGGCGGGTCAGTTGTGTGGTTCGACAGTGGGCGGGGCGCTCGGGGGCCCGTCCGCGCTGGTCGCCGACGTCGGGCTGGCGGGCACGTCGGCGACCGCCGGACCCCCGTCGGGCACCTCGGCCCCGGGTGTGCCGGTTTCGGGCAGGTCGGCGGCGGGAGTACCGGTTTCGGGCAGGTCGCCGGCGGGAGGGTCGCCCTCGGTCGGTCGCGCGGCGAACCAGCCACGGAACCGGGTGCGCAGCACCTCCTGCTCGGGCCGGTCGTCGGGGCCGAGGCGGAGCATGGTGCCGGTGAGGCTGACGGTGCCGAGCCCCGGCCGGGCGGTGGACGGTCGGGCCCCCATCACGTCGACCCGGACGGCCAGCCGGTCGCCGGCGCGTACGGGAGCGAGCCAGCGCAGCTCCTCCAGGCCGGGAGAGGCGTCCGCCGCCGCCCGGGACAGCAGATGGTCGACGTACGCGCGCATGAACAGGCTGACCGTGTAGAAGCCGCTGGCGATCAGGCCACCGTGTCGGCTCTCCCCGGCCAGCTCGCTGTCGACGTGGTACCACTGCGGGTCGAATCGACGGGCGAAGGCGACCATCTCGTCGCCGTCCACGGTGACCACACCGAGATCGACGGTGAGCCCGGGGACGAGATCCTCGAAGTACAGCTCGGCGGGTTGCCCGGTGCCGGAGCGCGCGGCGGGTGGCGTCACCGGCGGGGTGAGCGGCGGGTGCCGACGTGCAGCTCTGCGGCGAGTTCCGCGTCCAGGTCGGCGGCGGGGCTCACGCTCAGCCGCGCGGGCCGCCCCTGGATGGGAGCGCCGGGCGGTGGGTCGCCCCGGTGGGCGGACTCCGCCTCCTCCAGCTCGGAGACGGACTCGGCGAGTTCGGCGACCGGATCCATCTCCGCCATCGTGTCCCACTCGTCGCGGGGGAGGCCGTGCCAGGTGGAGTCCGACTTCTTGTCGTCCTCGACAGCGCTGACCGGCTGGAAGACGAAGGTCCGGTAGGACCAGAACCGGAACAGCGTGGCGAGCAGGACGCCGACGGTCTTGGCCACGTTCAGTGCCAGCAGGCCATGGACGCCGAGGCCGTACTTGGCCGCGGCCACCGCACCGAGTTCGATGAGCAGGCCAGCGCCATTGAATAGGAAGAAAAGGACGTACTCTCGCCGAACTGCCGATTTCGGGCGATCCCGGTACGTCCAGTGCCGATTCATGAGGTACGACGTGATCGTGGCGACGATGGTCGCGATCACTGTTGCCTTCAACTGACCGTTGACGAAAACGGTCAGTGCGAGGGCATTGAACACCGCGTAATTGATGACGGTGTTGATGCCGCCGACGATGCCGAACTTGAGCGCCTCGTGGATGAACTTCTGCCAGCGCTCAGGCAGCAGACGGACAAGACGCATGCGAAACACCTTAGGGCAGTCGTGGCGGCCGGCGATCACCGGCCGAACAGGGTGGGCGGTAGGTCACGCCCCGTGGTCGCGGTCGGGCACAACCTGCGGAAGGGTCGGGGTTCCCGCTTCGACGAAGACGAACCGCCGGTAGGACCAGAATCGGAACAGCGTGCCGAGCCCGGTGCCGACGATGTAGCTGGCCACGTTGTCGGCCAGGCGCGTCTCGAACACGGACGGCCAGATGCTGCCGAGCCCGTACCGACTGATCGCGAGGCAGGCCACCGCGATGCCGAGGCCGACCGCGTTGAACAGGAAGAACAGCGCGTACTCCCGTGCCGGGTTGTTGCGCTGACGGTGACGCCACGTCCAGAACCGGTTGCCCAGGAAGGCGACCGAGGCGGCGATCACCGTGGAGATCGTCTTTGCCGTCAACTCTTCCACGCCGCGACTGCTCGTCAGGTAGTTGAAGAGCGCGAAGTCGATGAGGAAGGCGATGCCGCCCACGGTGGCGAACTTGCTCATCTCGCGGACGAGGTGACCGAAACGGTCCAGCAGTCTGCCGACCAGACCCGGTCGGGTCTGCCGGGGACCCGGTTGCTCCCCGGTCATCGTGGCGGCCACGGGGCGAGCCTACCGGCTGTGGACCGGTCAGCGGGGTAGCAACGGCGAGCGGATGTGATCGCACGCGGCAGCCCAGCGCCGTGTGCGGAACGGTTGAACGCAGCGTAACCAATTGGGAGGACTGTCGCGGCCCGGAACGGGAATCCACGCACCGGTCGGCGGGGCATGTCCACGGCCCGACCGCAACAAGAGTCCGCCGGGGGTGCACAACAAGATTTGCGTGAAACTGCGCGGGAAAGCGGGTATTAGCTCGTGATGCCGCAGCGTAGCCGTAGCTTGTGCAGTTCTTCACAACCAGTCCCACTGACTCGGAAGGCTGTCCGGTTTACGCTGAGGCCAATCCCAGGTTTCCACGAAGGCGACGCATCGCGCCGCTGAGTCTCGTGCATCCCATAGATCGGTCAGCGTCGACCACAAGGAGATGTGTCATGGTTGCTCCGGCTGTTGTGCGGGGTATCGATCAGGCCCCGACGTCCCACCCGAAACTGCTCGCCTGGGTCCGTGAGGTCGCGGAACTGACCACCCCCGACCGAGTCGTCTGGGTGGACGGGTCCGACGAGGAGTGGCGCCGGCTCACCGACGAGCTGGTCGAGGCCGGCACGCTGGTCCGGCTCAACCCGGAGAAGAAGCCCAACTCGTTCTACGCGCGCACCGACCCGACGGACGTCGCCCGGGTCGAGGAACGCACCTACATCTGCTCCGTCGACGAGGCGGACGCCGGCCCCACCAACAACTGGATGGCGCCGGCCGAGATGAAGCGGACGATGACGGACCTGTACCGGGGCTCCATGCGCGGTCGCACCATGTACGTCATCCCGTTCGTGATGGGTCCGGTCGAGGCCGAGTCTCCGATGTTCGGTGTCGAGATCACCGACAGCCCGTACGTCGTCGCCTCGATGCGCATCATGACGCGGATGGGCACCCGCGTCCTCGAGGCGATGGGTGACAACGCCGACTTCGTGCACGCCCTGCACTCGATCGGCGCGCCGCTCGCCCCCGGCCAGCAGGACGTCGCCTGGCCGTGCAACGAGACCAAGTACATCTCGCACTTCCCGGAGACCCGGGAGATCTGGTCGTACGGATCGGGGTACGGCGGCAACTCGCTGCTCGGCAAGAAGTGCTACTCCCTGCGGATCGCCAGCGTGATGGGCCGGGACGAGGGCTGGCTCGCCGAGCACATGCTGATCCTCAAGATCACCTCGCCGGAGGGTCGGGTCTACCACATCGCCGGCGCGTTCCCGTCCGCCTGCGGCAAGACCAACCTGGCCATGGTCGAGCCGACCATCCCGGGGTGGAAGGTCGAGACCATCGGTGACGACATCGCCTGGATGCGATTCGGCCCGGACGGTCGCCTGTACGCGGTCAACCCGGAGTACGGCCTCTTCGGCGTCGCGCCCGGCACCGACTGGAAGACCAACGCCAACGCCATGCGCACCCTGGACCGGGGCAACTCCGTCTTCACCAACGTCGGCCTCACCGACGACGGCGACGTCTGGTGGGAGGGCATGGGCGAGCCGCCGGCGCACCTGATCGACTGGAAGGGCAACGACTGGACGCCGGAGAGCGACAGCCTCTCCTCCCACGCGAACAGCCGGTTCTGCACGCCGATCACCCAGTGCCCGATCCTCGCCGACGAGTACTTCGACCCGAACGGCGTGCCGATCGACGCCATCCTCTTCGGCGGCCGCCGCAAGGACACCGTCCCGCTGGTGACCGAAGCCCGCGACTGGGTGCACGGCGTCTACATGGGTGCCACGCTCTCCTCGGAGACCACCGCGGCGGCCTCCGGTGCGGTCGGCGTGGTCCGCCGTGACCCGATGGCGATGCTGCCCTTCATCGGCTACCACGCCGGTGACTACTTCCGGCACTGGATCGAGATGGGCAAGGGCGCCGACGGCGACGAGGCGAAGCTGCCGAAGATCTACTACGTCAACTGGTTCCGTAAGGACCCGGACGGCTCGTTCCTCTGGCCGGGCTTCGGGGAGAACTCCCGGGTGCTCAAGTGGATCGTCGAGCGGATCGAGGGCTCTGCCGACGCGGTCGAGACCCCGGTGGGCATGGTCCCCGCGCCGGACTCGCTGGACGTCGAGGGTCTGGACATGACCCCGGAGGACGTCCGGATCGCTCTGAAGGTCGACCCGGACGAGTGGCGCAACGAGCTGCCGATGATCACCGAGTGGTTCGAGAAGTTCGGTGACAAGCTGCCCGGCGTGCTCTGGGCCGAGCTGGACGCGCTGCGCGCCCGCCTGGACGCCGCGCAGCCGCAGCGCCAGGTGTGAAAACCGCCCCCTGCGGGCATCATCGGATCCCATGAGGACGGCCGCCGAGACCCAGGTCCGGCGGCCGTCCGCCGTCCGGGTGCTGACCATCCTGCTCGCGACGACGGCGGCGGCGACCGTCGTGGTCGAGCTGCTCAACTGGTGGTACGCCCCGGAGCAGGGCTTCGGGCTGGCCGTACGCACCGGCTGGGCGATGCTGCGCTCGTTCGGCTTCCTGCTGCTGATCGGGCACGTCCGGCGGGGCCGCACGGTGGCCCGCCCGTTCGGGTTGATCCTCGCGGTCACCACGATCTTCGCCGTCGGTCGACTCATCGTGCCCCGGCAGGGCGTGCCGCCGCTGCCCGGCCTACTCGGTTTCGCCGTGCTCACCGCGCTCTGCGCCGCTGTGGTCTGTCTGCTCTACCGCTCGCCGGCGCTGGCCGGGCACCTGGTCCGGCACCGGCCCCGGCTCGTCATCGACCGGGCCGGCATCTCCTGGCGGGAGACCCCTCCGCGCCGTCCGCAGGTCAACGCCTGGCTGTTGACCAGCCGCGTGGCGGCGTTCACCTACAGCCCGCTGATGCTGGTGCCGGCCCTGGTGGCCGGAGGATCCATCCTGGACGGCCGGCTGAGTGCGGTACCGGCAGTGCTGTTCTGGTTCGGGGCGGGCATCGCCGCCAGTTACGCCGTGCTGTTCTGCACCGCGTTCCTGATGCGGGACAAGGACTGGGCGCGTGGCCTGCTGGTCGGCGTCACGCTTGCCGTGCTCGCGGTGGACCTGCCGCTGTGCTGGTGGCTGCTGGGCGTGGACGGCCTGGTCCGCGACGGCGGTCCGCTGGTCGTCGCCGCGGCGCTGGCCTTCTACGGCCTTCGTCGGGCAGCCCGCGCGAAGGACGCCGTCCCGGCCTGACGCGCCCCGCGCCCCCGCGTCTCCGCGCCCGCGCCCGCGCCAAGATCGTGCTCGAACCAGGAAGTAGTGGCCTCATCGATACGCCGATACCACTACATCCTGGTTTGAGCACGATCTTGCGGGCGTGAGCACGATCTCGTGGACGTGGACGTGGACGTGGACGTGGACGTGGACGTGGACGTGGGCGTGGGCGTGGGCGTGGGCGTGGGCGTGGATGCAGGGGCGCTGTCGCGTCCGGCTGGGAAACGTGCCGTGCGGGAGCGGTCCGCGCGGGCCGACAGGGGGCAGGATGGCGGGGTGGCGTCGGTCACAACGACTGGCGTGGGCGGCGCGGGTGGTTCGTCGGGGCGGTGCGGGAGCAGTCGCGTCGGCCGGAGGGAGGCGCGGTGAGCGACGAGTTCGACGTGGTGGTCGTGGGAGCCGGGCCGGCGGGGGCGGCCGCCGCGCTGACCGCTCGCCGGGCGGGCGCCAGCGTGCTGCTGCTGGACCGGGCCGACTTCCCCCGGGACAAGGCCTGTGGCGACGGGATCGCCGCGCACTCGGTGGATGTGCTCGCCGAGCTGGGGGTGCCCGAGGCGGTGGCGGGCTACGCCCCGCTGCCCGCGTTACGCATGATCGCGCCGGGGGGCGGTGCCGTGGCCCGGGCGCTGCCCCGACCCGCGTACACGGTGCCGCGCGAGGTTTTCGACGCGCGTCTCGTGGCGGCTGCCGTGGCGGCCGGTGCCCAGCTGCGCCGGCACACCGTGCGTCGGGTCGAGCCGCGCGCCGACCGGGTGGTGCTCGACGGGGAGCTGTCCGGTCGGGTGGTGGTGGGCGCGGACGGCGCCGGGTCGGTGGTGCGGCGTGCCCTGGGCCACCCGCAGAATCCCGACCGGCACCTCGCGCTGGCCATCCGGGGGTACGCCCCAGCTCTGCCCGGCCCGTCCGAGCAGCTCATCGTCACCTCGCAGGCACGCTGGCCGGCGTACGCCTGGTCGTTTCCCATCGGTGACGGACGGGCCAACGTCGGGTACGGAGAGGTGCTGCGCGGTGAGCCGCTGAGCCGGTCCTACCTGCTGGACCGGCTGGCCGCGCTGCTGCCCGGCACCGAGCTGGCGACGGTGACCGCGTTGCGTGCCCACCACCTGCCGCTGTCCACCCACCGGCCGGCTCCGGGTCGGGGTCGCACACTGCTGGCCGGGGACGCCCTGTCGTTGATCAATCCGTTCACCGGGGAGGGCATCTTCTACGCGCTGCTCTCCGGTGCGCTCGCCGGCGCGGCGGCGGCCCGGGCACCCGAGGAGGCCGCCGCCCACTACGCCCACGGACTGCGTCGCCGCCTCGGCACCCACCTGCGCCACAGCTCGTTCGCCGCCTGGTTGGCGCGGCGTCGGCGGGTGGTGGACGGGGCGGTCCGGGCTGCCCGCCGGGACGATCGGGTGTTCTACGACGTGGTCGAGCTGGGTCTGGGTGACGGGCGTCTCAACGCGCGCACCCTGGCGATGATCGGCATCGGTCTGGCCGGGCGGGGTGGGGCTCCGAGGCAGTGATCTGGGAGAAGGGTCGCTACGCTGCAAGGTGATGACGCTGCGGAACCTTATCTACTCCGTGTACGAGCGCCGGCTGACGGCGAAGCTCGCCGGTAAACCGGTGCCCCGCCACGTCGGGGTGATGTGCGACGGCAACCGCCGCTGGGCGCGGGAGATGGGCTTCGTCGACCCCAACGACGGGCACCGGGTTGGCGCGGCGAAGATCAAGCACGTTCTCGGCTGGTGCGACCAGGCCGGCGTCGGGCACGTCACCCTCTATCTGCTGGCCACCGACAACCTCCGCCGTCCGGCCAGTGAGCTGGACCCACTCCTCAAGATCATTGAGGACCTGGTGGTGGAGCTGGCGGAGGAGGGCAACCCCTGGCGGCTGCGCATCGTCGGGGCGCTCGACCTGCTGCCGGCGCAGACCGCGGCGGCGCTCAAGGGCGCCGAGGAGCGCACGCGCGAGCGCAGCGGCGGCGCGGAGGTCAACATCGCGGTGGGGTACGGCGGCCGCCGGGAGATCACCGACGCGGTCCGCTCGCTGCTGCTGGAGCATGCCGCCTCCGGCGGCACGCTCGAGGAGTTGGCCGAGGTGCTGGACGTCGAGCACATCTCCGAGCACCTCTACACCCGCGGCCAGCCCGATCCGGACCTGGTCATCCGCACCAGCGGTGAGCAGCGGCTGTCCGGCTTCATGCTCTGGCAGTCCGCGCACTCGGAGTTCTACTTCTGCGAACTCAACTGGCCGGATTTCCGGCACATCGACTTCCTGCGGGCACTGCGCTCGTACGCCACCAGGCAACGCCGCTACGGCGCCTGACTCAGCGGCGACGCCGTCGGCCGCCGCTGGAGTCGATCGGATCAGGGCAGGTGGGTCAGTGCCCGGGTGAGGAAGTCGCCCAGGGCCGCCGGGGACTCGATCGTCAGGTCGGCCGCGTTGGCCACCTCCTGACCGGTCTCCGGGTTGGCCACCGCCACGCAGACGCCGAGGAAGTCCGGGTCGGCGGCGGCGCGGGCGCGCAGCGCGGCGAAGGCCTTGATGTCGGAGACGTCGTCGCCGAAGTACCAGGCGCCGGTGGCGCCCTTGATCGCCTCGCCGATGACCATGCCCTTGTCCCGGTCGACGGGCGGCTTGAGCTCCAGCACCATCCGCCCGGCCTGCACCCGCAACCCCAGCCGGTCGGCCTGCGCCTCGCCCCACTGCTGCACGGTGGAGCCGAGCTGCGGGGCGGTGCGCCAGTGCAACGCGACGGAGAGCCGCTTGTACTCCACGAGGGTGCCGGGCGGCAGCTCCGCCCGGGCCTGGTCGGCCAACTCCGCCATGGTCGGCACCCAGGGCAGCGCCGCCGGCTCGGTGACGGTCTCCCCGCCGGAGTGGCTGTGCTCCAGCCCGTACAGACCGTAGAGGTCCACGCCGGTGAGCCCGCCGAGCTGATCCCGGAGGAACTCGACGGGTCGGGCGGACACGATCGCGACCCGCTGCACGACCGGGGCCAACGCCTCGATCGCGGACAGCGCCTTGGGCGCCGGGCGAACCGCTGTCGGATCGTCGTCGACGGGCGCGAGCGTGCCGTCGAAGTCGAAGAAGAGCACGGTCCCGGCGGCCCGGTCGGCGGTTGTCCGCCAGACCTGGTCGGCGTTCAACGGGGTCCTCGGCTGCTGATTGCCCAGATTCAACGGCGGCACGCGCGTCAGCGTACCCCGGCGATCGGGGCTCATTCCTGGCCGAGCGGACCCGTTCGGCGGTACGCAATCAGCGTTCGGCGGCTCCCCGTCCGCGCCGGCCGAACGGCACCACCGCCGCCTCCTGGCCGTGACTCAACAGGTAGCCCTCCACGAACCCGGTGTTGCGATCACCGGTGTGGTTCTCGATCTCGTTGAGCCGTGCCACCAGGAACTCGGTGAGGGCGGTGATCCGATCGTTCAGGCGCTCGTGCAACTCGGCGACGACGGCCAGGACGACCGCGGTGCCGGCGGCGATGAGCACGAAGAGATTGACGAGCAGCGGGAGTTGCCCGCCGTCGACTGCGAGAGTCACCGCGTTGCCGGTCGCCCACAGTGTCATCGACACGGTCGCGACCACGACTGCCAACCATTTCAGGGTCATGGACAGACCCCTCCTTCTGTCCCGCAGGGCTGGGTTCGGCCTTGTCCCGTCCCCCCGCCGATGACGAGCCCAAGCAGTACGAATAGGGACGCTAGCGTGCCCGTTCCTGCCCCGGAGGTAAACGAATGAACCTGACCAGGCGTTCTTGCGCTATCTGAGGAACTACCCGGCCTGATTGCCTCTTTTTCGGACATCGACCGGCAACGTTGGGCGGTATGCGAGGTATCTAATGGTTTCGCGGATGTGGAACTTCTCCGCGTCCGACACGTTCGGATCGACGAGTCGGCGTAGCAACGCCTCGACGTCGGGGTCCATCGGAGGGGCGGGCTGATCGGTGCGGTGACCCGTCGCGGCGCGGTCCCAGCCGAGTGCCGCGAAGGCGGCGGCCGGATTCAGCCCCAGGCCCTCGCAGAAGGCGACGACCCGTTCGGCCTCCGGGTCGCTGGCCCAGTCGCCCCGGACCCACCGGTTGATGGTCTGTCGGGACACGCCCGTGCGTCGGGACACCTCGGTGCCGCTCCAGGCCCGGGTCGCCCGTGCCTCGTCCAGGGCGCGCCGCACGAAGGTGGCGAACGCGATCTTCCGCGCATTGGCCGTCTCGGTCACCCCGTGACCGTACGGCCAGCCGGAGGTGAGTGCCCGCCCCGGCTCGCTACTGTCACGCGGACGTGACGGGGCCTTCGGATTTCCGGTAAACGATTCGATGTCACTGTCGAGGGGTGTCACGCGGGCAGAATAGATGCCCATAGTGGTCAACGTAAGGGGACGAAAAGCTGATACTGTCACGCCCATGGGACAATCTACGGTGTGTCACGTGCATGAGACGATTGGTGCTCACATGCGTCACGCCCCCGGTGCCGAGGGGGTGTGGTGACCGAGCTCGCCACCCGCGCCCAGGCCTTCGGGCTGATCGCCGAGGGGGTGGCCGCGGGGCTGACCGCTCCCTGGCGGCTCTACCTCGCCCGAGGCTGCCGTTACCTGTCGCTGAGCGTCGGCGACCGCGCCGAGTGGAACGCCTGGCGTACCCATCTCGGCTGCCCTGAGCTGAGCGTCCGGGTCTACGACGCCGGCGGTGAGATCCGCCGTTCCTCGGTGGCCGAGGTCGTGCTCGACGGCTGCCGGATCAGCGTCGAGCTGGTCGAGGAGGTCAGCACCGACGACCTGGACCGCCTGCTCGTCGCGGATCCGACCACGATCGAGCCGGAGGAGCGATGACCCGCCGTCCGAGCGGGGCCGGAGCTGCCCGATGAGCCCGTTCCTCGCGGTCTTCCTCGTCCTGGTGCTCGGTGCCACCAGCTACGCCGCCGGCCGCCTGCACGGGCAGCTCAGTTATCGCATCGGCTACCGCTTCGGCTACCGGCAGGGCTACTTCGACGGCGACCGGGGCGCCTGGAACAGGCGTCGTCGTGACGCCCAGGCGGCAATCGCCTCGGCCCTGTCGGTCGCGCCGGCGAGCGTGGCCCGCTCGGCGGGCGCCGTCGCTCCCCGGCCCGGCACCACCTACACCGGCTCGTCGTTCGCCGCGCCGGCCGCCCCGATCACCGGGCGGCACCCGACCGGCACGCTCGTCCGACGTACCGGTTGACGTGGGCCGGCGGGTGTCGCCCCGCCGACCGACGCCAAGAACGCGGTGCGTCGTCCGCGGCGGACACGCACCGTCGGGGGTCACGTCAGACCGGTGACGGTGGCCCCACCGGCCGGGATGCGCGCAGGGGGCATGCATCCCGGCCGGTTCCGCCGCGGTGCCTTCCGGCGGGTAGGTGCCGTGGTGAAGGGGTGTTCACGCACCCGTCTTGGGAGATCCACGTCCGACCTCTAGCCGAGAGGGTCCGGCGGGGCTAGCGTCTAGGCATGGCACGGGGTTCTCCCGAGCCAGCCGGTCCGCCCGGATCTGCGACCTCGCGCACGGGGTTCCGCATCCGACCCCGTGTCCCCGGGCACCGGAGGAGGCGGAACGCGGGTGGCGGGTGCCCATCCGTCGGAGCAGGCCTGTGACGACTCGCCGTACCCCCGCCGGTGCCGACCAGACCCCGGCCGCGACTGCCACGACCCGCCGTGCCACCAGGAGCCGCCGTTCGGCGGCCGCCGCGCCGGCCGACCCCAAGGAGCCGCGACCAGCAGGCCAGGCCTTTGTCCTGGACACGTCCGTGCTGCTCTCCGATCCGGCGGCGTTCCACCGGTTCGCCGAGCACGAGGTGGTGCTGCCCCTGGTGGTCATCACCGAATTGGAGGGCAAGCGGCACCATCCCGAGCTGGGCTGGTTCGCCCGGCAGTCACTGCGGATGCTCGACGACCTGCGCATCCGGCACGGCCGCCTGGACACTCCGGTGCCCGCCAACGATGCGGGCGGCACCCTGCGGGTGGAGCTGAACCACACCGACGACGGGGTGCTGCCTCCCGGCTTCCGCAACGAGAGCAACGACGCCCGGATCCTCTCCGTCGCGCTCAACCTCGCCGCCGAGGGGCGGGAGGTGACCCTGGTCAGCAAGGACATGCCGCTGCGGGTCAAGGCGGCCTCGGTGGGTCTACGCGCCGACGAGTACCGCCACGGCCAGGCCAGCGACCCGACCTGGACCGGCATGTCCGAGATGGAGTTGAGCGACGAGCAGATCGGCCGGTTGTACGGCGGCGAGACGCTCGACCTCGACGAGGCGGCCGGGTTGCCCTGTCACACCGGTCTGGTGCTGCACTCGGGGCGTGGTTCGGCGCTCGGCCGGGTGCTACCGGACAAGTCGGTGCGTCTGGTCCGGGGCGACCGGGAGGCGTTCGGTCTGCACGGCCGTTCCGCCGAGCAGCGGATCGCTCTCGACCTGCTGCTCGACGAGTCGATCGGGATCGTCTCGATGGGTGGCCGGGCCGGCACCGGCAAGTCGGCGCTGGCGCTCTGCGCCGGGCTGGAGGCGGTGATGGAGCGTCGCCGGCACAAGAAGGTGATCGTGTTCCGCCCGCTGTACGCCGTCGGCGGTCAGGAGTTGGGCTACCTGCCGGGTTCGGAGTCGGAGAAGATGTCGCCCTGGGCGCAGGCGGTCTTCGACACGCTCGGCGCTGTGGTGCACGAGAACGTGCTGGAGGAGGTCACCTCGCGGGGCATCCTCGAGGTGTTGCCGCTGACCCACATCCGGGGGCGCAGCCTGCACGACGCGTACGTGATCGTGGACGAGGCCCAGTCGCTGGAGCGTGGGGTGCTGTTGACGGTGCTGTCCCGGATCGGGCAGGGCTCCCGGGTGGTGCTCACCCATGACGTGGCCCAGCGGGACAACCTGCGGGTGGGCCGGCACGACGGGGTCACCGCCGTCATCGAGGCGCTCAAGGGCCATCCGCTCTTCGCGCACGTCACGCTCAGCCGCTCGGAGCGCTCGCCGATCGCGGCGATGGTGACCGATCTCCTGGAGGACATCCCGATCTGATGACTTTTTAGGGCCCTTTGTCTATATTTGATACGTGGCGCAGATCACAAAGAGGTCGGTTGGTTTCCCAACGGCCTCACTGTGCGCAATCGTGTCCCACGAGCGTCCACGCACCATGAGCATCGTTGGTGATCGTTCGTCCCGAGCGGAACGACATCGGCGGCGGTCGGTGCGTCGGAGCGGCCGGCAACCGGTCGGGGCGCTCGTGGCACGGTTGACGGCCCACCTGCGGCCGGCATCGGGCCGCGTCCTTGCCCCCGACGAAGGGACCACTTCGTGAGTCGGCTGTGGAGCCGGTTGGGTGCCCGTACGGCCGCCGTGGCGCTGCTCTCCGTGGGCGTAGCCGGTGGCTTCTACCTGGGCGAAAACCGGGAAACCCAGCAACAGGGCCTGGCCGAGCAGGTCAGCCACGAGGTCGACCGGGCCGATCTCGCGTACCAGCGCGAGCGGCAGGCCGCGAGCCAGGTCAAGTTCGCCCAGCAGCGGGCCGCCGAATACCAGGCCAAGCTGCGCGCGGCACAGGCCGCCAAGGAGGCCGCCGAGCGGGCCCGCCGGGCCGAGGCAGCCGCGGCGTCCCGCAAGCGCGAACGCGACGCGGCCAACGCACCCGCGAAGCCGTACGACGGGCCCATCCCCGCGTCCTGCGAGGAGTACAGCGGCAACCGGAAGATCGGCTGCGCGCTGATGATCGACAGCGGCTTCGGTATCGCCGAGTTCCCCTGCCTGGACAAGCTCTGGAACAAGGAGAGCGGCTGGAACCACAAGGCCCGCAACTCCTCCTCCGGCGCGTACGGCATCCCGCAGGCGTACCCGGGCAACAAGATGAGCGCCTTCGGCGCCGACTGGCAGACCAGCCCGGCCACCCAGATCAAGTGGGGGCTGAGCTACATCAAGGGCAGGTACAAGACGCCCTGCGGCGCCTGGACCCACTTCCAGAACAACGGCAGCTACTGACGGTTCGACGGCGGGGAGGGTGGGAAGCCACCGCCCCGCCGTCGCCCGTACCCCGGTCTGCTCGAACGGGATGCGAGTGGCGGTCGTCCGCTTTTGCTGATAGCAGTTGTAGCGTGACCCTGCACCCGTCAAGTGACGACCCCTACCGGTTCGGCACCGAGTCGTTCTACGCCTCGCTCGGCCGGGCTTTCGTCGCCATGTGCGCGGTGGTCCCGTTCCTCTTCCTCATCGAGGCCGCCGACCAGGGCCTCGCCTTCGGCCTGGACGCCACGGCCGGCATCATCCCGCAACGCATCGACGGGCTGGACGGTGTCTTCTTCTCACCGTTCCTGCACCACGGCTTCGACCACCTCTACAGCAACAGCATCCCGCTGATCCTGCTGGGCACGTTCGTCCTGGCCGCCGGAGCCCGCCGGTTCCTGTGGTCGACCCTCGTCATCATCCTGGTGAGCGGTCTCGGCGTCTGGTTCACCGGCTCGCCCAACTCGGTGGTGGTCGGCGCGAGCGGCGTCATCTTCGGCTACCTCGGCATTCTGCTCACCCGGGGCATCGTCGAACGGAGCTGGTGGAACTTCGCCGTCGTCCTCCTGGTCGGCCTGCTCTACGGCTGGCAACTGGTCGGCATCCTCCCCACCGACGAGCGGATCTCCTGGCAGGGCCACCTGTTCGGGCTGCTCGGCGGTGTCGTCGCGGCGATCCTGTTCCGGCGACGGCGACCCACCGTGGAAGGTCCGGACTACTCGGGCTCCACGCTCAGCCTTCCCTGACCGAATCCTCGGCGCGCCTCTGGGACGTCCTTGCCCGACCGCCGTCGTCCGCCTACGGTCGAGATCAGCAAGCGTTGATCCGTAAGCGGAAAGCGACGGTACGCCATGCGTGAGGTCGATGTCGCCGTGATCGGGGCCGGTCCGGCCGGTCTCTTCGCCGCGTACTACGCCGGGTTCCGCGGTCTCTCGGTGGCGGTGATCGACGCGCTGCCGGAGCCAGGCGGTCAGGTCACCGCGATGTACCCGGAGAAGCTGATCCTCGACGTGGCCGGTTTCCCCGCCGTCAAGGGCCGCGACCTGGTGGCCAACCTGGTCGCCCAGGCAGCGCCGTTCAATCCGCAGTACCTGCTCGGCACCCGCGCCGAGAAACTCGCGTACTCCGACGGTCGTCCGGTCCTCGGCCTGGCCGGCGGCGAGCAGCTCCAGTGCGGAGCGGTCGTGATCACCGGCGGGCTCGGCAGCTTCAGCCCTCGGCCGCTGCCGTGCGCCGACGGCGCTCCCGGCACGGGGATCGTCTACTTCGTCACCGATCCCGCCGAGTTGGCCGACCGGGACGTGCTGATCGTCGGTGGCGGCGACTCCGCCTTCGACTGGGCGCTGGCGCTGCAACCGTTGGCCCGTTCGGTGACCCTCGTACACCGGCGGGAGAAGTTCCGGGCGCACGCCTCGACGGTGGCCCGGGTGCTGTCGCTGCCGGTGCGGGTGGTGGTCAACGCCGAGGTCAGCCGGCTGCTCGGGGACGGCGCGGTGACCGGCGCCGAGGTGACGGTGCGCGGTGGCGCGGCCGAGACCCTGCCGGTGGACGTCGTGGTGGCGGCCCTCGGCTTCACCGCCGACCTGGGCCCTCTCGCCGAGTGGGGGCTCGACCTGGACCGCCGGCACATCCTGGTGGACAGCGCGATGGCGACGAACCTGCCGAGGGTCTTCGCGGCGGGTGACATCACCGAATACCCGGGCAAGGTCCGGCTGATCGCGACCGGCTTCGGCGAGGCTGCCACGGCCGTCAACAACGCGGCGGTGGCCATCGACCCGAGCGCGCACCTGTTTCCGGGGCACTCCTCCGACGCCGGCTGACCGTCGGTATCGGAAGCGGACCGGTCCGTAGCCGGACCGAGACGCGCTCACCGCACCCTGAGGGAATGACCGGTCCCGAGGCACGGCACGACGGCGCACCGACGACACTGTCCTGGCTCTGCCACCCCACCACGCTGCTCGCCCTGGTCCTGCTGGTCGTCAACGACCACGTGTTGAAGCCGGCATTTCCCGGGCTGCTGACCGGCAAGCTGAGCGACGTCGCCGGCCTGGTGCTCGCTCCGCCGTTGGTCGCGGTGCTGCTGACCCTCCTGGTGCCGCGGCTGCCGGCCCGGACCGCCGCGGTGGTCGGCCTGGTCGCGGTGGGCGCCGGGTTCGCGGTCGTCAAATCCAGCGGGTACGCGGCCCAACTCGCCTCCTCCGCCTGGACCGTGCTGGCCGGGCCGTCGCTGGTCCGGGCCGACTGGACCGACCTGCTCACAGTGCCGGCCCTCGGCCTGGCCTGGTGGAGTTGGACGAGGGCCCGCGTGCGGCCGGTGCGGCGACGGGCCGCACGGGTGGCCCGAATGCTCGTGGTGCTGCCGCCGGCGGTGCTGGCCGTGGCCGCCACCAGCGCCGTGTGGTACCCCTACGCGCTGGGAACCGCGGTGCTCGACGGCAAACCCGCGATCTCGGTCGGCAGCGGCTACAGCACGCAGAACTGGCCGACCAGTCCGTCGGACGGGGCGTGGGCGGTCAGCGACAGTGGCGCGGCGACCTGGCGGGCCGCCACCGAGGACGAGAAGGAGCAACTGAACAGCCAGGACTCGCCGCGCCGGCAGGCCTGCGCCCCCGACGATGCCCGCCGCTGCTACCGGGTGGTCACCGGGCACCTGCGGGTGGAGCAGAGCGACGACGCCGGTGTCACCTGGCGGGTGGCCTGGGAGGTGCCGGACCGGCAGCGGGAGGCGCTGGCCCGCCAGTCACCCAACCCGGGCGACATCGGCCGGCACTTCGCCTCCCGCGAACTGACCGTCTATCCCCGCGTCGGTGGCGGCCACGAGGTGCTGGTCGCCAACGGTCGGGACGGTTTCCTCCGCAGCCTGCCGAACGGGGAATGGCAGCGGGACGGCTTCCTCTCCGCGGACGGTCGCAGCGCGATCCACGGGGCGGAGACCCTGCCCACGCTGGACGGCAGCGGCCCTCGCACCCGATCGTTCGATCTGCTGCTCGCCGTCGTGCTCGCCGTGAGCCTCGGCGCCCTGGTCACCCTGGTGGCGAGTTCTCTGGCCGTCCGTCGCGCGGGTGGCGGGAGCTGGTGGGGGTTCGTCGGCGCCCTGCCGATGCTGCTCGTGGGCCTCGCGTTGACGGCGTTCTGGTACCGGGGCGACGACATCCTCGGGGTGTCGTTCATGATGGCCGCCACCCTGGCGGTGGGCGTCGCACCGGCCGTCGTCGTGTCGGTCCGCGCCTGGTACGAGGGCGCGACGACGCGCTGGGTCGGCTGGATGCTGGTTGGCCTCGTGTGCACCGTCTTCCTGGCCGGAGCGCCGCTGATCGGCTGGGTGAACGGCAACCCGCCGGACACCCGGACGGCGGTGTCGTTGGCCCTGCTGGCCGCCGTGCCGGGTCTGGTGCTGGCCGTCCTGACCTCCGGGCTGGTCGACCCGACCCTGACGCGCGGCCGACGGAACAGGCCGCCCCACCTGCCCAACCCGCCGTATCCGCCGTACGTGCCCTACCCGCCGTATCCGCCCCAACCGCACCAGCGGGTGCCGCCGTCCTGACCCGCGGCGGCTGGTCGTCAGCGGCGGGCGGGTGGCGCCAACGCGGCGACCAGCACGGCCACCATGGTCAGAGCCGCCCCGAGCAGGGTGTTCAGGCCGGGGTGCGAGGCCGCGGTGGGCAGCAGGACGTCCAGCAGGACCGCGCCCACGATCTGCCCGGCGATGGTGGCCAGGCCGAGCAGCAGCACCCCGGTGAACCGCACGATCGCGGCGGCGATGGCGATGAACACGATGCCGATCGGACCACCCAGGTAGAGCCACGGTTCGGAGGGCAGGTGCCCGCTGGGCCAGCCGCGTACGGCGATGTCGGTCGCGAACGCCACGAGCAGGGTGACAGTGCCGACGGCGAAGTTGACCAGGGTGGCGGTCAACGCGCTGTCGGCCGCCGCCCGGACCTGCCCGTTGACCGCCTGCTGCCAGGCGATGGCCACCCCGGCGAGCAGGGGCAGCAGGGCGAGCGCCAACATGCCCGGGTCTTCGAGCCGGTCACCGACCGCCAGGAGGACCGCCAGCACGGTGAGCGCCGCACCGGCCAACCGCTGTCGGGTGACCGGCTGCCGGCCCATCGGCCCGATCCCCGCCCGGTCCACGGCGAGGCTGCTGCCGGTCTGACCGGCCACCACCGCCACGGTGAAGACGGCCACGCCCAGCGAACCGATGGTGAGACCCTGGGTGGCCACCAGGAACGCCCCGCACATCCCGCCGAGGCACTGCCAGGGCCGCAACGCACCGCCCGCGAGCGCACGCCGCAACGCGACCAGGCCACGCCGACCGCCGGGAGTAGCGGGCACCAGCACCAGGAGCACCACCAGGCCCACGCCGAAGGACACCACAGCGGCGGCGAAACCGTCGGCGAGGCGTACCCCCAGCTCGCCGTTGATGCGCGACTGCACCGCCACCGCGACCCCGGAGATCGACGCCAGCGCGACGCCGGTGATCCGGCGGGTGGCCGACAGGATCTGCGGGGCCGCCGTGTCGGCGTTGGTCACTCCTGCTCGGCCAACGGACGGCCGTCGAAGTCGACCGCGGAGTAGAGCGCCAACTTCTCCAGCCGGTGGTACGAGTCGATCACCCGGATGGTGCCGCTCTTCGAGCGCATCACGATCGACTGGGTGTACGCGCCACCCGCCCGGTAGCGCACCCCGCGCAGCAGATCCCCGGAGGTGACACCGGTCGCCACGAAGAAGCAGTTGTCGCCGGTGACCAGGTCGTCGGTGCCCAGCACCCGGTCCAGGTCGTGCCCGGCGGCGATCGCCTTCTCCCGCTCCTGCTCGTCGCGCGGCCAGAGCTTGGCCTGCATCGCGCCACCCATGCACTTCAGCGCGCAGGCGGAGATGATGCCCTCCGGGGTGCCGCCGATGCCCATCAGGACGTCGACGTCCGACTCGCCCCGGGCCGCGGCGATGGTGCCGGCGATGTCGCCGTCGGAGATGAACCGGATGCCCGCCCCGGTCCGGCGGATCTGCGCGACCAGGTCGTCGTGGCGGCTGCGGTCCAGCACGCAGACCGTCACCTCGGAGACGTCCGTGCCCTTGACCTTGGCGATCCGGCGCAGGTTCTCGGCCACGCCGGCGTTGATGTCGATCACGTCGGCGTACGCCGGGCCGACAGCGAGCTTCTCCATGTAGAACACGGCGCTGGGGTCGAACATCGCGCCCCGCTCGGAGACGGCGAGCACCGCCACCGCGTTCGGCATGCCCTTGCTCATCAGGGTGGTGCCGTCGACCGGGTCGACCGCGACGTCCACCTCCGGGCCGGTGCCGTCGCCGACGTGTTCGCCGTTGAAGAGCATCGGGGCGTTGTCCTTCTCGCCCTCGCCGATCACCACCACGCCGCGCATCTGGATCGAGTTGATCAGTTTGCGCATCGCGTCGACGGCGGCGCCGTCGCCGCCCTCCTTGTCGCCCCGACCCACCCACCGGCCGGCGGCCATCGCCGCCGCCTCGGTGACCCGTACCAGGTCGAGGGCGAGGTTTCGGTCGAGATCCTGTGGGATCCGCGTCCTGGTGTTCGTCATGACGGTTGCTCCTCCTCGCGACGGTGCGGGGACGACCGACAGCGGGGCGGTCCCCGCTGTCGGCTTTGTCGCTGATCCTCACACGATCGCCGACCCGGCGTCGGCGCGGGGCGGTGATGGCCCGGATACCGCCGGTCGGGCTGCTGCGAAGATGGAGGGGTGGAACCCGCACAGCCAGCCGACCGCGCCCCCGCCGACCGCACGCCGCCCGACGGTCAGCCGCCGGTCGACGTCCCCACCGGCCCCGGTGGTGAGCCTGCCGCGACCGATCCGACGCCGCCGCCGCGGGTGACGTCCGGCAAGTCCGAGCGCTCGCCGAAGGACATGGCGATCTCGCTGCTGGTGCTGCTCGTCCCGATCGCGCTGTTGCTCGCGTTCTATCGGGGTTTTCTCGGTGGTGACCAGCCCACCACCGTCGATTCGGCCCCGGCCATCGAGCAGGCCCGGTCGGCGAACGTGTTTCCGGTGAGCCAGCCGGAAGGGCTCGGCTCCGACTGGTCGACGGTCAGCGCCCGCTACCAGAGCGTCGAGGGCGGCGCGAACCTGCGGCTCGGCTACCTCACCCCGGAGGGGCGGGGAGTCCAGCTCCTGCAGAGCAACGTGCCGGCGGAGCGACTGCTCCCCGCCGAGTTGACCGACCAGGCCCAGCCGCAGGGGCCCACCGAGCTGGCCGGGCGCAACTGGCAGCGCTACACGGCCCGGGACAACCAGCAGGCGCTGGTCCTGTTGGAGCCGAACCGCACGGTGATCATCGTCGGCGATGCCCGGGACAACGAACTGCGCGAGTTGGCGGGCTCGCTGCGCTGACCCGGCCCCTGGTGGGCAGCGAAAATGGGCAACCGGACAGAAGGGTGATTGTCCGACGCGTCGAGCGGGAACAGAGAGGGGGTGACCCGGGCGCGTTGCTCGGCCCGGGTCGCGCGACGCAGCCGACGGTGCTGCTGCGTCGCCCGGTTTCCGGCGCCGCCCAGGTCGTCGGGTGACCCTCTTGGGAGACACGTATGACTGTCCGACGACTCGGCGCCGGCCTGGTGGCCGCCGCATTGATCACGCCCGCCCTGGCCGCCTGCGCCAGCAATGGCACCGGCACCGCCGGCTCGACCGCGACCCCGACAGTGACCGCGTCCGGCGCGGCGAGCCCGACCGGAGCCCCGGTCGCGGGTGACGCCAAGCAGGCCCTGCTCGACTCCACCAAGGAGATCAGCACCGGCAACTTCCGCTTCGCCCTCACCGGTGTCGGTTCGACCGTCGAGGGGCAGGTGCACCAGCCGAGCCAGAGCGCCGCGATGAAGATCGCCATCGGCGGCCCCTCGTCTGACCTGGCGATGAAGCTCGACGTGATCCACTTCAAGCCGGACAGCTGGGTCAAGCTGGAGCTGAGCGGCTCCACCGCCAACAGCCTGCCCGAGATCAAGCAGCTCAACCTCGGCAAGTACCAGCACCTGGACCAGGCCCGGATCAAGGGCAACCGCAACCTCGGCTTCGACTTCGACAAGGTCGACCCGGCGGGCAGCGCGGTGCTGACCCAGGGCATCACCGAGGTACGCAGCACCGGCACCGGCGCGTACGCCGGCACCATCGACGTCACCAAGGCCGCCGAGGCCGGCTCCCTGAACGCCGCGACGATCGCCGCGCTGGGCACCCAGGCGAAGACGGTCCCGTTCACCGCGAAGGTGGACCCGCAGGGCCGGCTCAGCGAGCTCGTGCTGCAGTTGCCCGCCGCCGGGCAGACCGCCGCCCAGGAGATCACGATGACGTACTCCGACTACGGCGCCGCCACCGCCGCGCAGAAGCCGCCGGCGGACCAGGTCGTCGAGGCACCGGCCGAGCTGTACAACCTGTTCAACTGACGTACGCGGGTGGGGCGGCTCCGGCTGCCCCACCGGCGCGCACCGGTCGCCCGGTCATGATCCGCGCAAGGTCCCTGATCGTGCTGCCGCCGAGCCGTGGGAGGCACCACGACCCCTGATGTCGTGTGGATCTTGGCGCCTGAGGTGGGGCGGTGATCAGGAGTTCTGTTCCCGGCGGGCGGCGTCGATCCGTGCCCGCGCGCCGTCCAGCCAGCGTTGGCAGATCACCGCCAGGGCCTCGCCGCGCTCCCAGAGCGCCAGGGACTCCTCCAGCGAGGTGCCACCGGCCTCCAGCCGCTCCACCACCGAGGCCAGCTCGGCGCGGGCCTGCTCGTAACTGAGCCGCTCATCCGGCCCGGCCTTCGTGTCGTCAGTCATCGCATCCATCTCAACACACCGCTCCCCGGGTCACCGCGTCGCCACTCAGCCATCCACCGCGCTGCCGCTCGAACCGTCGACGCCACGCCGTCGCTCAGACCGTCCGCGCGCGTCGCCACTCAGCCGTCCACCGTGGCGGCCAGTTCGCCGTCGGCCAGCCGTACCCGCAGGGGGTCGCCCTTGCCGACCTCCGCCGCCGCGCGGACCACGTGGCCGTCGGCGCGCTGCACGATCGCGTACCCCCGGTCGAGGGTGGCGGCGGGGGAGAGCGCGCGCAACCGCGCCACCGTGTGCCGCAGGTCGTCGTCGGCGGCGGAGAGTCGGTGTTCCAGGCAACGGCCGGCCCGCTGGCGCAACGCGGTCAGCTCGGTCGCCCGTTGGTCCACCATCACCTGCGGCCGGGCCAGCACCGGCCGGGACCGCAGCCCGTCGAGCCGGTGCGTCTCCCGGTCCACCAGGTTGCGGACCGCCCGTTCGAGGCGGTGCCGGGCCTGGCCGATGAGGCGTACCTCCTCGGTGAGGTCGGGGACGACCCGCTTGGCCGCGTCGGTCGGGGTGGAGGCGCGGACGTCGGCGACGTAGTCGATCAGCGGCGCGTCGGTCTCGTGGCCGATCGCGCTGACCACCGGCGTACGGCAGCCGAACACCGCACGGCAGAGCGCCTCGTCGGAGAAGGGCAGCAGATCCTCGATGCCGCCGCCGCCCCGGGCGATGATGATCACGTCGATGGTCGGGTCGGCGTCCAGCACCTTGAGCGCGTCCACGATCTGGGGCACCGCGGACGGGCCCTGCACCGCGACGTTGACAGTGCGGAACTCCACGGCGGGCCAACGCCGCCGGGCATTGGTCAGCACGTCGCGTTCGGCCGCCGACGCGCGACCGGTGATGAGCCCGATGCGGCCGGGCAGGAACGGCAGTCGGCGCTTGCGGGCCCTGTCGAAGAGCCCTTCGGCGGCGAGCAGCTTCTTGAGCTTCTCCAGCCGGGCCAGCAGCTCCCCGAGCCCCACCTGGCGGATCTCGTCGGCCCGCAGGCTCAGTGTGCCCCGGGCGGCGTAGAACTCCGGCTTGGCGTGCAGCACCACGCGGGCACCCTCGCGCAGCTCCGGGGCGCCAGCGTCCAGTACGTCCCGATTGGTGGTGACGGTCAGACTCAGATCCGCCGACGGGTCACGCAGGGTGAGGAAGACGGTGCTGGCTCCGGGGCGGCGACTGATCTGCGCCACCTGCCCGTCCACCCACACCCAGCCCAGCTTGGCGATCCACGCCCCCACCTTCTGGCTGACCACCCGTACCGGCCACGGCTCCTCGGCGCTGCTGGCCGCGCCGCCGCCCACCCGTCCACCCTCAGTCACCCGCCCACCCTACGGACCCTCCCGGTGATCAAGAGGTTGGCGTCAGTGCTGGGCGCGTTTCTGACGCCAACCTCTTGATCACCGGGTCCGGGTGGCGGCCCGCGGCCCGGTGGCGGGTGGTGGGACGGCACGTAGGATGGGTGGGTGACTGAGGCTGAGGCGACCCCCCGGACCGGCAAGCGCGTGCTCCTGGCGAAGCCCCGCGGTTACTGCGCCGGCGTCGACCGCGCGGTGCAGACCGTCGAGGAGGCGCTCAAGCTCTACGGTGCCCCGATCTACGTGCGCAAGCAGATCGTGCACAACAAGCACGTCGTGCAGACCCTGGAGGCCCAGGGCGCCATCTTCGTGGAGGAGAACGAGGAGGTGCCGGAGGGTTCCACAGTCATTTTCTCCGCGCACGGCGTCGCTCCCGAGGTCTACGAGCAGGCCAAGGCCCGTTCCCTGAAGGCGATCGACGCGACCTGCCCGCTGGTCACCAAGGTGCACCACGAGGCGAAGCGGTTCGCCGCCGAGGACTACGACATCCTGCTCATCGGTCACGAGGGGCACGAGGAGGTCATCGGCACCGCCGGTGAGGCCCCCGCCCACATCCAGCTGGTGGACGGTCCGGACGGCGCCGACAAGGTCACCGTCCGTGATCCGGAGAAGGTGGTCTGGCTCTCCCAGACCACGCTCTCGGTCGACGAGACGCTGGAGACGGTGGCCCGCCTCAAGCAGCGGCTGCCGCTGCTGCAGTCCCCGCCCAGCGACGACATCTGCTACGCCACCTCCAACCGGCAGCACGTGGTCAAGGAGATCGCCGCCGACTGCGACGTGGTGATCGTCGTCGGCTCGACCAACTCCTCCAACTCGGTTCGCCTGGTCGAGGTCGCCCTGGACGCGGGGGCCCGCGCCGGTCACCTGGTCGACTTCGCCCACGAGATCGACGACGCCTGGCTGGAGGGCGCCACCACGGTCGGGCTGACCTCGGGCGCGAGCGTCCCGGACGACCTGGTCCAGGAGGTGCTGGCCTACCTCGCCGCCCGGGGCTTCGGCGACGTCGAGGAGATCACCACCGCCAACGAGCGGCTCACGTTCTCGCTCCCGCAGGAGCTGAAGCGGGACATGAAGGCCGCCGCGGCCCGCGGCTGAAGGCCGGAACCGACCCGACCCGGCGTACGTCGAATCCGGCATGAGGACTCTTCGGCTCGCCGTCTCCGCGCTGGCCGTCTGCGTGGCGCTGAGCGCCTGCGGCAGCCAGGACGCCGGAGGCGGCACACCCACTCCGACCCCGACGGGAGCGCAGCCGGTGACCAACCCGCCCACGCCCGACCCGACCGCCTCGCCGTCGACAGTCGATCCCACCCCGCCCGCCGGCTCGACGACTCCGCGGGCCCCGAAGCCGGGCGGCCCCAGCACACCCCCGGGAGTCGGGGCGACCACCCTGAGCGGCACCGTGCAGGGCGGTGTGGAGCCCGGCTGCGTACTGCTCGACGGTTACCTACTGCTCGGCGGCCCCCGTGACGTGCTGACGCCCGGCGCGCGGGTGGAGGTCACCGGTCGGGTGGAGCCCGGCATGATGACCACCTGCCAGCAGGGCACCCCGTTCGTCGTGTCGGCCGCCCACCGGTCCTGACGCCGTCGGGGCCAGCCAGCTCAGCGCGGCCCGACCGGGCCCTCGGTGGCCGATCAGCTCAATGCGGCCCGGGCCCACGACGCCCGACCAGCTCAATGCGGCCCGGGCCCACGACGCCCGATCAGCTCGATGCGGCCCGGGCCCACGACGCCCGATCAGCTCAATGCGGCCCGGGCCCTCGACGCCCGATCGGTGACCCCTCGCTCGGACAGGCAGGAGCCCGCCCCCGGATCCGGGGGCGGGCTCCTGTCGGTGTTACGGAGTGATCAGTTCACGGCGCCGATGGAAACGGTGCCGCGGCCGACGACCGCGCCCTCGGTGGTGACGATCGCCAGCTCACCGGAGAGCTGCCGCCCGTCCGCCGGAACGGCCACCGCCGTCACCGTGCCGGTGATGGTGGTCGACTCGCCGTGCATCAGTGGCACCGCGGTCGCCGGGGCGGTGATCGTGCCCAGCGACGTGGACGCGAACGCGTCGTAGTAGTCGTACGCGGTGCTGGTGCCCGGCCCGTCGACCCCGTACGGCTCCACCACCACGCGGTAGGTGCCCGCGGGCGGGTTGGTCAGCGTGACCGCCTCCTCCGAGTCGCCGTCGGCGGCCCGGCCGACCTCGGCGTCCCCCCGGTAGACGAACAGGTCCAGGTCGGCGCCCGCGTTGGCGGGGTTGCCGATCCGGGCGGTGAACGTCGACGTGCCCGCCGGGATCTCGACGGTCCACTCCTGGTTGGGGCCGCCCTCGGTGATGGTCGGACGCTCGGTGCGCACACCGGTCAGCGCGCCGCTCCGGCCGCTGACCGAGACCGGGCCGAAGACGTTCGTCACGCCCCAGCTCACGGTGGTCGGCTCACCGGCCTCGACGCTGGGCAGCTCGACCAGCGCCGGCTCGACCGACAGGCCCTGCACCCGTACCTGGAGCTTGAACGGGTTGTTCAGCGCCGGCGAGGTCCGCCGCGACTCCACCTCGATCTCCCAGACCCCGGGCAGCGGGTTCTGGTAGTCCCGCTCCTGCGGCTTGCAGACGTTGACGTCGGAGAAGTTGGTGTAGCAGACGGTGCTGGTGGTGGCCTCCACCGGCACGCCCAGCGGGTTGATGGCGATGAACCGGGTCTGGGAACCGGTGGCGATCCCGGACAGGTTCACCTGGAGCGCCTTGGCGCCCTCCGGCACCGTCACGAAGTACGACGTGTAGCCGTTGCGGTCGACGGATCCCTCGTTGGTGTACGCGAAGGTCGGCTTCTTCACGTCGTTCGAGGCCACCACCACTGTGGAGACCTCGAAGTCGACCACGTTCGTGGCCGGGTCGTCGATCCGCATGATCGCGCCGTGGGCGCCCTCGGCGGTCGGCTTGGCGGTCACGTTGACGGTGACGGCCCTGTTGAGCGGCAGCGCGACAGTCTTCGGCGCCTTGAACGTGCCGTCGTCGCCCTGCAACGTGATGTCGTGCCGGATGGTGCCGGCCGGGCCGCTGGTACGGGTGATCGTGACCGGGTAGGTCTTGCCCTGCCCGACCTTGTGGCCGCCGTCGGAGGCGGCACAACGGTTGTAGACGCCGGTGCCCCGACCCGGGTTCGGCACGAACTTCACGCCGTTCCAGATGGTCAGCTGGTCGGCCAGCGGGCTGCAGACCGCCGCGTCGGAGACGTACGACCGGGTCTCGACGCCCTGGCGCAGGAGCTGCCAGGCGCCCGGCACGTTGACCATGCCGTAGCCCTGCGCGTACGTCGGCACGTCGGCGATCGGCTTGGCCGAGGTGAACAGGGCACGCCGCAGCGCGGCCGGGCTGACGCCCCGGTCGGTGGCCTTGGCGGCCGACAACAGCAGCGCGCCGGCGCCGGCGGTCTGCGGGGACGCCATCGAGGTGCCGTTCAGCATCGCGTAGCCCGGGGGCAGCGCGTAGCCGGCCTCGGCAACCGGGGCCCCGAGCTGCCAGGTCGGCGCGGTGGAGATGGCCGAGCCGGGAGCGGCGATGTTCGGCTTGAAGCCGCCGTCCTCGCGCGGGCCACGGGAGGAGAAGTTGAACAGCGCGTTCTTCTTCCGCACCACCGAGCCGTAGTTGGCCAGCCAGGTGTCCTTGCTGATGCTGGCGGCGACGCTGATCACGTTGCTGGCGACGGACGGGTCACCGACGGTGTTGAGACCCGGACCGGAGTTGCCGGCCGAGATCACCAGCTGCACGCCGTACGTCTCGATCAGTTCGTTGTAGAGGTTCGCCCGGGCGTTGTTGCCGTCGTTCAGGCCCGGGAGGCCGCCGATCGACATGTTGACGATGTCGACCCCACGGTTGGCCACCAGGTCGACCATGCCGGTGGTGAGGGCCGCCGCGGTGCAGCCGCCGCCCCACGAGCAGGCGCGGGCGGAGACCAGCTTGGCACCCGGTGCCGCGCCGTCGAAGACGTCGTTGCCGAGCATGTCGTTGGCGGCGGTGATGCCGGCGACGTGGGTGCCGTGGGTGCTCTCGACGATGCCGATGTTGACGTAGTCCCACAGGCCCGGAAGGCCGATCGGCGCGGTGTTCACGTTCTTGCGGAACTCGACGACGAAGGGCTGCCGCTCGGCGACCGCCGTAGCCGGGTTGTCGGTGCCGAAGTAGCCGACGTCGTACTTCTCCTTGTACGGCCGCATCATCGGGTCGTCGGTGAAGTTGCGGTTCTGGTTGGCGTCGACCCAGATGTTGTTGGTGGCCGGGTCGTAGAGCACACCCCAGGTGTCGGTGGTGTCGCCGTCGCGGTTGACGTCACCCCGGGCGTCGCTGGCGGCGGTGACCGACTCGCTGAACAGGTTGAACCGGTACGTGCCGGCAGGTGCCGTCCAGGTGCCGCCCGCGATGGTGAACGACGGGCCGGCGACCTCGGCCTGCATCCGCCGCCACGTCGGGTCCTCCAGCGGGTCGGTAGCGGTCACCCAGTCGACGATCTTGCGCTCGCCGGTGGTGGTCTGCTGCAACGCCGGATGGGCCAGGTCCACACCGGAGTCCATGATGCCGATCGTCACGCCCCGGCCGTCCCACTCCGGGTGGACGTCGGTGAACCTGACAGCGCCCGTCTCGTTGGTCGGCATGTACGGGTTGTCCGCCCGGGTGGCCTCACCCGGCGCCGCGACGGTGGCCTGCCGCGCGGCGGCGGCTCCGACGGAGGTCTTCTCCGCTGCCGGGTCGGGCAGCTGGATGACCTCGTCCAGGTCGACGGCCGACACACCGGGCAGCCGCGCCGCCGTGAGGGCCTTGTCGGTCGGGACCTTGGCCAGCACGAAGCCGACCTTGTCCTGCCGCTGGCTGACGGTGCCGCCGAGCTTGGTGAGGCTGTCGGCGACGTCCCCCGCCTCGCCCTTCTCGGTGGAGACGATCAGGGTGACGGTGGGGGCCTTCTTGGCTCTGGCCTCGCTGAGCAGTTTGGCGTCGTGAGCGCCCAGCGTCTCGGCGGCGGTGGCCGGGGAAGCGTCCGGTGTGGTGACGGGGGCGGCGGCCGCGGTGGCGGCACCACCCACGACGGTCACGGCGCCAGCCGCCAGGACCGACGCGAAGAGCGCGGCAGAGGTACGCCGACGCAGATCTCGGGGTTTGCTCACGTTCTCTTTCCTCCAGAGAACAGGGCCCTCAGGAACATGGGCGCGTGGGTGAGCAAAATCTTTCGGTGTATCAATGAGCACTGTCACTACTGGTCAGTCCCTTGTGACCACTTCGTGACATGCATGCATACGCACTGTCACATAGATGGTCGGCGTGTCGGGATTTCGTCGTCGGCCGGGTCGACCAGCTCGGGCGCCTGCGGCTGCCGGGGCGTCAACTCGACCTGCGCGGGCGTCGCCAACTCATCGTCCGAGACGCCCAACTCGGCGAGCTTGCGGGCGCTGACCAGCACCCGCGCCTCCAACGAACCCACCGCCCGGTTGTACGCGGTCACGGCACCGGCCAGCGACGAGCCGAGCTTGCCCACGTGGTCGCCCAGGGTGGAGAGTCGCCCGTACAGCTCACGGGCGAGAGTGTGCACCGCGACGGCGTTGCGGGCCAGCGCCTCCTGCCGCCACGAGTAGGCCACGGTGCGGAGCAGGGCGACGAGCGTGGCCGGCGTCGCCAGCACCACGTTGCGGGTGAAGGCGTGCTCCAACAGCGTCGGGTCACGCTGGAGCGCGACGTCGAGGAACGGGTCGGCGGGGACGAACAGCACCACGAACTCGGGTGCGCTGTCGAACGCCGACCAGTACGACTTCGCGGCCAGGGCGTCGACGTGCCCGCGCAGGTGCCGGGCGTGCGCGTCGAGGTGGGTGTCCCGGCCGCGCTCGTCGCGCGACTCCATGGCCGTCAGGTACGCGTCGAACGGCGCCTTGGCGTCCACCACGACGGATCGGCCGCCGTGCAGCCGGACCACCAGGTCCGGTCGGACGACCTGCTGGTCGGTGGCGGCGGTGACCTGCTCGGCGAAGTCGCAGTGCTCCAACATCCCGGCCGCCTCGACGATCCGGCGCAGCTGGTGCTCACCCCAGCGGCCCCGCACCTGCGGTGCCCGCAGCGCCGCCACCAACTGCTTGGTCTCGGTGCGCAACTCACCGGAGACGGTGCTCATCGAGCGGACCTGCTCGCGCAGCTCGGCGTACGCGTCGACCCGCTCGTGCTCCAGCTCCGCCACCCGCTGCTCGTAGCGGCGCAGGGTGTCGTGCAGTGGGGCGACAGCCCGGGCCACCGCCTCCTGGGACTGCGCGGTGGCCTCGTAGCTGAGCGCCCGCATGGACTGCTCCAGCCGGCCCTCGCCCTCGCGGGTGGCGGCCAGGGTGGCGTCGAGGCGGGCGATGTCGGCCGCCGACCGGGAACGCGCCGCGAGCCAGCCGACCGCCCCGCCGGCACCGAGGCACACCATCACCAGGAGCAGGGTGGAGACGTCCATCACCGGAGCTTGCCAGACGGATACGACGTGACACCCGGGGGTACGTTCGAGTGCATGGAAGCTGTCCTGTGCCTCGCGGTCATCGTCATCGGCGTGGTAGGTGCCGGCGTGCTGGCCAGCACGAGGGCCAACGCCCGTCGACGCACCGCGCTCGGAGACGCCCGCGCCGACGCGCAACGGTGGTACGAGCGCCTCGGCGGTCAGTTGATCAACCTGCACGGTGACGACCCGGCGGTACGCCAGGCGCTGGCCGACGCCGGTGAGCGGTACAACGCGGCCGGCTCGCAGTTGGAGCAGGCGCGTACGCCGCACCAGTTCGAGCTGGCTCGGGAGACCGCGCTGGAAGGGCTGGCCTACATCCGGGCGGCGCGTACCGCGTTGGGCATCGACCCGGGCCCCGAGGTGCCAGCGCTGGCCGCCGCCCGCGGGGTGGGCCAGCTGACCAAGGAACGCGAGGTCGACGTGCAGGGGCAGACCTTCCGGGCCGGCCCGCAACCCGGCCGGGAAACGCCGTACTACTACCCCGGTGGGCGCTATCAGGGCCGGCCGGTGCCGGCCGGGTGGTATTCGACGCCGTGGTGGAAGACGGCGCTCGGCGCCGGCGCGGGCGTGCTCGGCGGCATCCTGATCGCCGACGCGCTGTTCTCGCCGGCCTTCGCCGACCCCGGCTACGGCTACGACGCCGGCTACCAGGAGGGCTTCGGCGACGGCTTCGACCAGGGCGGTGACCAGGGCAGCGACTTCGGCGGCGGCGACCAGGGCGGTGACTTCGGCGGCGGCGACTACGCCGGCGGCGACTTCGGCGGCGGCGACTTCGGTGGTGACTTCGGTGGCGGCGACTTCTGACCCCGCCCACCCCGTCGATCATGGAGTTGTGGTGACCGATGCGCCCCTGTAGGCGGCTTATGCGGGGCACCACAACTCCATGATCGGCCGGCTCGGCCGGCTCGGCCGGCTCGGCCGGTTCAGCTGATCAGCCGGTGTTGCGCATTCCGGCGGCGATGCCGTTGACAGTGGTGAGCAGCGCCCGCTCCAGGGCCGTGCCGTCGCTCGGTGCGCGTCGACCGCCCGGCGCGGTGGCCACCGCCCGTCCGGCGGCACCGGACTCCCGGTACTGCCGCAGCAGCGCCACCTGGAGGTGGTGCAACGGCTCCAGGTAGGTGTCGCGGACGGCAAGGGTGCGCTGGAGGACCGGCGAGTTGTCCAGCAGGGCGGGTGAGGCGGTGACCGCCAGCAGCTCCCGCTTGGTCAGCTCGTACTCCTGCTCGATCTGCTCGAAGATCGGGTGCAGCTTTTTCGGCACCAGCGTCTCCACGTACCGGCGGGCGATGGTCAGGTCGGTCTTGGTCACCATCATCTCGACGTTCGACAGGAACGTACGGAAGAAGTGCCAGTTGCGGTGCATCTCCGCCAGCACGTCGGCTAGACCGGCCTCGCGCGCGGCGACCAGCCCGGAGCCGACACCGAACCAACCCGGCACGATCTGCCGGGTCTGCGTCCAGCCGAACACCCACGGGATCGCCCGCAGACCGGACAGGCCCGCGCCGGTGTTCGGGCGCTTCGCCGGCCGGGAGCCGATGTTCAACGCGCCGAGCAACTCGGTGGGGGTGGACGCCCAGAAGTACGCGGGCAGGTCCGGCTCCTCGACGAGGGAACGGTAGGAGCGGAACGCGGACTCGGAGACCACGTCCATCGTCGCGTCCCAGCGTTCCAACATCTCGGCGGGCTGCCGGGGCGCGGTGTGCAGCAGGGTCGCCTGGAGCACCGCGGCGAGGGTGAGCTCCAGGTTCTCCCGGGCCAGGGACGGCAGGGTGTACTTGTCGGAGATCACCTCACCCTGCTCGGTCACCTTGATCGCGCCGTCCAGCGTGCCGTACGGCTGGGCCAGGATCGCCTCGTGGGTCGGCCCGCCGCCGCGCCCGACAGTGCCGCCGCGGCCGTGGAACAGCCGCAGGTGCACCCCGTGCCGGGCGGCCACGTCGCGCAGCGCGCGCTGCGCCCGGTGGATCGACCACTGGCTGGTGGTGATCCCGGCCTCCTTGTTCGAGTCGGAGTAGCCCAGCATCACCTCCTGCACGTCGCCCCGGGCGCTCACCAGCGCCCGGTACGCGGGCAGCGACAACAGCTCGTCGAGGAGCTCACCGCCGGCGTTCAGCTCGGCCGGAGTCTCCAGCAGCGGCACGAACCCGACCCGGGCCCGCCCGCTGTGCACGTCCACCAGACCGGCCTCACGGGCCAGCACCACGGCGGCCAGGACGTCGTCGACACCCAGGGTCATCGAGATGATGTACGACTCGATCACCTCGGCGCCGAACCGGTCCTGTGCCTCCCGGATGGTCCCGAACACGTCGAACGTCTTGCGGGCCGGCTCGGTCAGCGACGTGTCGACGGTGGACAGCGGCCGTCGGCCGGTCAGCTCGTCGGCGAGCAGTTTGGTGCGCTCCAGCCGGGTCAGCGCCGGGTAGTCGGAGACCTCGCCGACCGCCTCGTAGAGCTGGGCGAGCACCGCGTGGTGGGCCTCGGCGTGCTCCCGGACGTCCATGGTGGCCAGGTGCAGACCGAACGCGGAGACCGTACGGATGGTGGAGGCCAGCCGGCCGACGGCGGTGAGCTGCCCCGAGTTGCGGGCCAGCGAGGCGCGCAGCAGGTCGAGGTCGGCGATCAGCTCGGCGGAGCCGCGGTAGTCCCGGCCGGGCACGTGCGCGGTGCCCTGGCGCAGCCGTTGCCGGGTGTTGGCGAGCTTCGCCTTCACGCAGCGTGCCTTGAGCCGGTACGGCTCCTCCGCGTTGACCCGACGGAACCGCGTCGCCACCTCGGGCAGCGCGTCCAGGTCGGCGGCGAGGCTGGCGGACAGGTCGAGGGACACCCCGCGCAGTCGGCGGGAGACCGAGACCTCGTTGATGAGGTGGTCCATCGCCTTCTCGGTCGCGGCGATGCCGTGCTCGTGCTGGATGGTCAGCACCTCGCGGGTGACCGCCGGGGTGACGAACGGGTTGCCGTCGCGGTCGCCGCCGATCCAGGTGCCGAAGCTCAGCGGCCGGGCCGTCGGCGAGGTCTCCACGCCGAGGGTACGCAGCGTGTCGGCCAGGTCGTCGAGCACCTGGGGGGCGGCCTCGGCGTACAGGTCGCGCAGGTAGTAGATGGCGTTGCGGGCCTCGTCGGTCGGGTCCGGCCGGTCGAGGCGCAGCTCGTCGGTCTGCCACATCAGGTCCAGCAACTCGGCCAGCCGGCGGTTGGCGGGGCCCTCGTCGCTGGCGCCGTAGAGGATCGCGTTGGCCGTCTCGGTGTCCAGCTCGTCGGCGATCGCCCGCAGCTTGGACAGGATCGAGCGGCGGGCCGCCTCGGTCGGGTGGGCGGTGAACACCGGACGGACCGCCAACCGGCGTGCCGCGTTGGCGATCTCGTCCGCCGGGACCCCACGCTCGGCGATCATCTTGGCGGCCTGGTCCAACCACCCGCCCTGCACCGCGCGGCGTCGGCGCAGATCCCGCGCACGGTGCACCTGCTCGGTGATGTTGGCCAGGTGGAAGTAGGTGGAGAAGGCTCGCGCCAGCTTGGTGCCGGTGGTCACGTCGAGCCCGCCGAGGCGCTGTGCGGCCGCCGGGGCGTCGCTGCGGACCTGGGCGCGGATCTCCTCGACGAGGTCGAGCAGCGGACGACCCTCCTGGCGGGCCAGCGTCTGCCCGAGCAGGGTGCCGAGTCGGCGGATGTCGGCCCGCAGCGCGGCGTCCGGGCCGTCGTGGTCGTGCTGATCGGTCACGATGCGCTCCCTTACGTGGTGACGAAGGACAGCGCTGTCCGACTTACTGGATGGTATCCGCGCGCACGGGATGTGCGGAGGGCCCCCGGGTGATCCACTGGCTCCGGGTCGGCGTTTGCGGCGTGATCTCAGCCACCGTGGCCGCTCACGGTGGGGTGGGGGCGTGCCGTTCCGGGGTGGCAGCGGCGGTTCGGTCGGTCACCGAGGGGTCGGGGCGTGCCGTCCGGGGGTGGCCGCGATGCTCCGGCGACCGCGGACGAGGCTCGCGCTGACCAACCCGACGATGCCGGCCACCGCCCAGAGCGCGAGGGCGATCGCCGGCCAGCCGGCGGATCGCCAGTCGAAGTAGACCGCCGCCTTGGTGAGGTCGTTGGCGAGCCCGGGGATGTTCCACCGGTGCATGCCGCGCAGCACCCCGGGCAGGAACTCCGGTGCGTAGATGCCGCCGGAGCCGGGGTTGCCGAGTACCACCAGCAGCAGGATGACGAGTGCGGTGCCCGCGACACCGAGCCACCCCTGGATGGCGCTGGCGAACATCGCGGCGGCGAAGACGGCCAGTGTGCCGATCGCGGCGATCGTCGGCACGTCGTGCTGCCAGATGTCCAGGACCGGCCCGACCACGACGGCACCCGCGATGCCCAGCAGCACGCTGTAGACCGCCAGCGCGGCGGTGCGGAGTCCAGCCCGCCGCGCCGACCGTGGGGTCGTGCCGGCGGAGATCCCCAGCACTGTCGAGGCGAGGTAACCGCCGAGCACGTACCCGACGTTGAGGTAGAACGGCACCACGCCGCGCGGGTCGTCCGGGGTGACCGGCACCCGGTCGACGATCTGCAACGGGGTGCCGGAGCGGGTGGCGGCGGTGCTGAGGACCTCCTTGATCGCACTGGTGGCGGAGGGTCCGGAGGCGCTCGCCACAGTCAGGAGCAGGCCGTTGTCCGGGCCGGTGCTGAGCACCGCGTACACGGCACGGCTGAGCAGGCCGTGCTCGGCGGCGGCCGTGTCGTCGTACTCGATGGGTTTGAGGATGCTGGTCTGGTCGCGGACGGCGTCGAGGGTGGCCCGCGCGCGGTGGTCGCTGGTGACGACGCCGGTCGGCAGGTCGCGCGGTGTGGGCTGGTGCAGTGCTCCGACGTAGGCCGCGATGAACGCGGTGGCCAGCGCGAGCGTGCCGATGAGCAGGCCGATGCTGCGCGGCGACCAGTCACGGTCGCGGCTTTGCGGTGCTTCATCCACGTTGGAAGCCTAATGTCCGTTCCCCGAGCGGCAGGACGGAAACCGGTTGGCCGGGTCGTTAGCCTTCGATCATGGGGGCGCCGATCTATCCACCCAAACCGCAGCCGGGCGACCGGGTCGCGGTCGTCTCACCCTCCGCCGGTCTGCCGGGTCTCTTCCCCCACGTGTACGAGTTGGGGCTGCGCCGGCTGCGCGAGGAGCTCGGCCTGGAGCCGGTGGAGTACCCGACCACCCGGATCATGGGTGCGGACCCGCGCGACCGGGCCCGCGACCTGACCGCCGCGTTCGCCGACCCGAGCATCACCGCGGTGCTCGCCACGGTCGGCGGCGACGACCTGATCACGGTCACCCCGCACCTCGACGACGACGTGCTGCGGGCCAACCCCAAGCCCTACTTCGGGTACTCGGACAACACGAACGTGCTCAACCACCTGTACCGGCTGGGCGTCGTCGCGTACCACGGTGGGTCGGTGCTCGTGCACCTCGGCCGGCCGGGCGCGCCGCACCCGCTGACAGTCGACTCGCTGCGCGCCGCGCTGTTCACCACCGACTGGTACGAGCTGACGCCCGCGCCCACCTGGGGTGACCGGCCCAACCCGTGGACCGAGCCGGAGACGCTGGCGTACGAGCCGGAGATGCTGCCCGGCGAGGGCTGGCGCTGGCACGGCCCCCAGCGGATGGTGCGGGGGCACACCTGGGGCGGCAACCTGGAGATCCTGCACTGGCTGATGGCCGTCGACCGGGTACCGACCGCCGACGAACTGGCCGGGTCCGTGCTGCTCTTCGAGACCTCCCAGGAGATGCCGAGCGCCCGGGAGGTGTTCCGGATCGTGCGGAACATGGGGGAGCGGGGCCTGCTTGCCGCCCTCGGAGCCGTCATCGTCGGGCGCCCGAAGGCGTGGGACTTCGACAAGCCGCTGTCGGTGCCGGAACGGCAGGCGTGGGGCGAGGCCCAGCGGGAAGCGGTCCTGCGGGCGCTCGCGCCGTACCACCCGGACGCGGTGGTGGTCTTCGACGTCGACCTCGGCCACACCGACCCGCAGGTGATCATCCCGTACGGCGGGGAGATCCAGGTGGACGCCGTCGCGCGCCGAATCTCGGTGCGCTACTGACACGGGTGGGCGGTGGCACGCGCGGGCCCCGGGCGTGTCGCGTCAGGGGTTGACGACGGCGAAGGCGCGGACCGGGAAGGTGCCCATGCCGGCCACCATCGGTGGGGTCGCGGTGAACCGGAAGCCGGTCGGCGGCAGCGCGTCCAGGCCGGTCAGGTGTTCCACGATCGGGACGTCCGCGGCGAGCAGAGTGCTGTGCGCGGGACGCAGACCTCCGGCCGCCGGGCTCATGTCGTCGATGTTGATCGAGTCGATGCCGACCAGTGCCGCGCCCGCGTCGACCAACGCCTGAGCGGCGTCCCCGGTCAGGTACGGCGCCTCCGGCGCGCCGTACCGCTCCGTGCCGAAGTGCACATCCCACCCGGTGTGCAGCAGCACCGCCCGACCACTCACCTCGTACGGGGCGAGCATCAGCCGATCCACGGCGCGGGTGCCGGCCGGCACCCGGACCACCACCCCGGGCAGGTCGGCGAGACGGTCCAGCGGCACCCCGGTCAGGTCGTCGCGGCCGGCCCAGCGGTGGGCGGGAGTGTCCACGTACGTGCCGGTGTTGGCGATCAGGTCGATCCGGGCCACGTGGAACTCGGTGCCGGCCGCATAGCGCTCCCGGGACGCCGCGAAGGTCAGCCAGTCGGTGATCCGGGGCCCCGGCCAGCCGGGCAGGGTGATCATCCCGTCGCTGATCACGTGGCTCAACTCGACCAGCCTGCGGCCGGGTGCGGGCTGACCGACGGCCACGCCCCGACCGCCCTTGTGTGCTTCCTCGATGATCGACTTCGCGCTGATCCGCACCTCGGCGACCATCAGCAACCCGAGGTGACGGACGAACAACGCCGCCAGGTCCTCATCGCCGATGTCCCGACCCGGAATGTCCAGCCGAAACCCCTCGGTACGCAGCCCGCCGCCGTTGGCGAAGCTCACCTCCGCGTCGAACTGCGCCCGCCACTGCTCACCCATCCACAAACCCGACCACGTCAGCGGGCGATCGGTCAAGATCCGCAGGACGCCCACGGCAGGCCGGGGCGTCGGCTCCCCGCGCGGATCTTGGGGCGAGCAAGGTGTGCGGGTCGGCGACGTCTGTGCCGGAGGGCCCTCCACTCTTCAAGATCGCGCAATATCAAGGATGTAGTGGTGTCGGCGCATCGGTGAGGCCCCTACTTCTTGTTCGAGCGTGACCTTGGCGGCGGTGGGTCGCCCCGAACCTCGCCCGGGTCCTTGGGGAGGTCAAGATCCGCGCAATATCGGGGATGTTGGTGTGTCCCGCGCGTCGGATGCAGCACTATCGCCGATGTTGTGAGGATCTTGGCGCGGGGCGCGGGGCGCGGGGCGCGGGGCGCGGGGCGCGGGGCGCGGGGCGCGGGGCGCGGGGCGCGGGGCGCGGGGCGCGGGGCGCGGGGACCTCGGCGGAAGCGGGTGTCTGTCGGTCGACGGAGATAGGCTGGTTGTCGTGCACCCCCCGTCCGGCTGGACGCGGGGCCGCCGTCGTGTGCGTCGACTCCCCTGGAAGGATTCCCTTGCTCACCGGTCTGTTCACCGCCGCCCTGGCCGACCCCGGGCTGGCCCGGGCGCGTGACCTGGCGCGCTCCGGTGCCGCCCAGGTCGACGGCCTCGACATCACCGCTCCGGCGGCGCTGCGCCCGTTCGCCGTCGCGGCGGTCGCCGCTGACAACCAGGGGGCCGGGCGGCCCGTGCTGGCGGTGACCGCCACCACCCGGGAGGCCGACGACCTGGTCGCCGCCCTGGGTGCGTTGCTGCCCGCCGAGCAGGTGGTCGTCTTCCCCTCCTGGGAGACGCTGCCGCACGAGCGGCTGTCCCCACGCTCGGACACTGTGGGTCGACGACTGGCCGTGCTGCGCCGGCTGGCGCACCCGGAGGCCACCGACGCGCACGGTGCCACGGGCCCGCTGCGAGTGGTCGTGGCCCCGGTCCGTTCGCTGCTCCAGCCGCAGCTCAAGGGGCTCGGCGACCTGGAGCCGGTGCAGCTCGCCGCCGGCGAGGAGGCGGACCTCGAAGCGGTCGCCCGCCGACTGATCGACATGGCGTACGCGCGGGTCGACCTGGTCACCAAGCGTGGCGAGTTCGCCGTGCGCGGCGGGATCCTGGACGTCTTCCCGCCCACCGACGAGCACCCGTCCCGGGTCGAGTTCTGGGGCGACGAGGTGGAGGAGATCCGCACCTTCGCGGTGGCCGACCAGCGGACCATCGAGCAGGTTCCGCTGCTCTGGGCACCGCCCTGCCGGGAGCTGCTGCTGACCCCGGCGGTCCGGGAGCGGGCCGCCGCGCTCGCCGAGCAGCACCCCGAGCTGGCCGAGATCCTCGACAAGCTGGCCGAGGGCATTCCGGTGGAGGGCATGGAGTCGCTGGCTCCGGTGCTGGTCGGCCCCGACTCGCTGGAGTTGCTGCTGGACGCCATGCCGTCCGGCACCCACGTGCTGCTGTGCGACCCCGAGCGGATCCGCACGAGGGCGCACGACCTGGTGCGTACCTCGGAGGAGTTTCTCCAGGCCAGCTGGGCCGCCGCCGCGGTCGGCGGCCAGGCCCCGGTGGACGTCGGCGCCGCCGCCTTCCGCACCCTCGGCGAGGTGCGTGCGGCCGCCGGCAAGCTCGGCCAGCCGTGGTGGACGCTGTCACCGTTCGGCCTGGTCGAGGCCGAGGCAACGGAGACTCGGCAACCCTGGGAGGACGCGCCCGAGGAGGCCGCCGTCACCCCGGACGACGCCATCGCGGTGACCCTCGGCGCACAGCCGGCCCCGCTGTACCACGGCGAGACCAGCAGGGTGGTCGACGATCTGAAGCGCTGGGCCGGTGACGGCTGGTCGATCGCGCTGGTCTTCGAGGGGCACGGCCCCGCACAGCGCGCGGTGGAGGTGCTGCGCGACGCCGGGCTGGGCGCCCGGTTGACCGAGGAGGTGCCGACGGCGCCGGTCCCCGGCGAGCTGGTGGTCAGCTGCGGCGCGTTGGGCAGCGGTTTCGTCGACGAGGCATCCCGTTTCGTGCTGTTGACCGGCAACGACGTGACAGGTGGCCGGGGCACGTCGACCCGGGACATGCGCAAGATGCCCAGCCGGCGGCGCAACACCATCGACCCACTGGAGCTGAAGGCCGGCGACCACGTGGTGCACGAGCAGCACGGCATCGGCCGTTACGTCGAGCTGGTGCAGCGCACCGTCAACGGCGCCAGCCGCGAATACCTGGTGATCGAGTACGCGGCCAGCAAGCGCGGGCAGCCCGGCGACCGCCTGTTCGTGCCGACCGACCAGCTCGACCAGCTCTCCCGTTACGTGGGCGGGGAGCAGCCGACGCTGCACAAGATGGGCGGCTCGGACTGGCAGAAGTCCAAGGCTCGGGCCCGCAAGGCGGTCCGTGAGATCGCCGCCCAGCTGATCCAGCTCTACGCGGCGCGTAAGGCGTCCAAGGGCCACTCGTTCGGTCCGGACACCCCGTGGCAGCGCGAGTTGGAGGACGCCTTCCCCTGGCAGGAGACGCCGGATCAGCTCGCCGCGATCGACGAGGTCAAGCGGGACATGGAGCAGACCGTCCCGATGGACCGGCTGATCTGCGGTGACGTCGGCTACGGCAAGACCGAGATCGCGGTGCGGGCGGCGTTCAAGGCGGTGCAGGACGGCAAGCAGGTGGCGGTGCTCGTGCCCACGACCCTGCTGGTGCAGCAGCACTACAACACGTTCGCCGAGCGGATGAGCCAGTTCCCGGTCCAGATCCGGCAGCTCTCCCGGTTCCAGACGGCCAAGGAGACCGAGCGGACGCTGGAGATGGTCGCCGACGGCACCGTCGACATCGTCATCGGCACGCACCGGCTGTTGCAGACCGCCACCCGGTTCAAACAGCTGGGGCTGGTGATCGTCGACGAGGAGCAGCGGTTCGGCGTCGAGCACAAGGAGCACCTGAAGACGCTGCGCGCCTCGGTGGACGTGCTGAGCATGTCGGCCACCCCGATCCCGCGCACCCTGGAGATGGCCATCACCGGCATCCGGGAGATGTCCACGATCGCCACCCCGCCGGAGGAGCGGCACCCGGTGCTCACCTTCGTCGGCGCGCAGGACGACCGGCAGGTGGCGGCGTCCATCCACCGCGAGTTGCTGCGCGACGGGCAGGTCTTCTACCTGCACAACCGGGTCGAGTCGATCGACCGGGCGGCGCGGCGGCTGCGCGAGCTGGTGCCCGAGGCGCGGGTCGCCGTCGCCCACGGGCAGATGAGCGAGGAAGCCCTGGAGAAGGTGATGGTCGGCTTCTGGGAGAAGGAGTTCGACGTCCTGGTCTGCACCACGATCGTGGAGTCGGGCATCGACATTCCGAACGCCAACACCCTGATCGTGGAGCGGGCCGACCTGCTCGGCCTGGCCCAGCTGCACCAGATCCGGGGTCGGGTCGGCCGGGGCCGGGAGCGGGCGTACGCCTACTTCCTGTACCCGCCGGAGAAGCCACTCACCGAGCACGCCCACGAGCGGCTGGCGACGATCGCGCAGCACACCGAGCTGGGCGCCGGCATGTACGTGGCCATGAAGGACCTGGAGATCCGGGGTGCCGGCAACCTGCTCGGCGGTGAGCAGTCCGGGCACATCGAGGGTGTCGGCTTCGACCTGTACGTGCGGATGGTCGGCGAGGCGGTCTCCGCGTTCAAGGGTGAGCGGCCGGAGGAGGAGGTCGATGTCAAGATCGATCTGCCGGTCGACGCGCACCTGCCGCACGACTACGTGAGCGTGGAGCGGCTGCGCCTGGAGATGTACCGCAAGCTCGCCGAGGCGCGCGACGAGGAGCGGCTGGGCGAGGTGATCGCCGAGATGACCGACCGGTACGGCGAGCCGCCGGCCCCGGTGCAGAACCTGGTGGAGGTGGCCCGGTTCCGTCTGCTGGCCCGCCGCTACGGCCTGACCGACGTGTCGATGCAGGGCAAGCACGTCCGGTTCGGTCCGCTGCCGCTGCCGGATTCGAAGCAGTTGCGGCTCAAGCGCTACCACCCGGATGCCGTCTACAAGCAGGCCACCGACCAGGTCAGCGTGCCCCGACCGACCACCCGCCGGATCGGCGGGGAGCCGTTGCGCGACCAGGCGCTGTTGCAGTGGTGCGCGCAGTTGCTCTCCGATGTGCTCGGTGCCCCCGCAGTGGCGGCGGCAGGCGCGTCGGCCTGAGCCGGTCACCGGCGACAGCCGGCCGGCCACGACGCCTCACCGGGCGCGGCGGTGCCCGCCGAGCCCGGTGAGGCACCGGCCGGCGCCCCGGGAAGTGGCGGCAGGCGCGTCGGCCCGAGCCGCTCGTGCGGTGGGGGGCGTCACAGCGGCGCGCTCAGCCGTGAGAGAGTGACCGTCATGCGTGCTCGCCGTCTTGTCGCCGTCGCCAGCGTGGCGGTCGGTCTCATCGCCCTCTCCGGATGTCGTGCCGAGCCCGGCATCGCCGCCTACATCGGTGACCACCGCATCACCGACGAGCGGGTTGCCGCCGTGCTGAAGGACCTGCGCGACAAGAATCCGGAGTCGCCCGCCGCCGGCCAGCCCGGCCAGCCGGCGCCGAAGCCGACCGGCCCGGCCGACGTGGCCAGCGTGCTGGTGCTGAGCGAGGTCTGCAAGCAGGTCTCCGCCGAGAAGAACTACCAGCCGCGTGGCCAGGTGGCTGCCGACCAGGTAGCCCAGGCGCTCCAGTTGACGGCTGACACGGAGTACGTGCAGCAGGTGTCCGCCCTCTACACCTGCCTGTCCGGGGTGCCGTCCGAGTCGGTCGCGCCGACCGAGCAGGAGATGAAGACCCTGATCGCGGTCGGCCGCGAGGCGGGTCAGATCCCCGCCGCGACGAGCGACCAGGAGGCCGCCAGCCAGCTCGACGGCGACCAGTTGCGTGGCGCTCTGGCCACCCGACGGTCGCTGGTCGAGGCGGTCGAGCGCTACGACGTGACGGTCAGCCCCCGGTACCGCCCGCTGGAGTTCCCGGTGCTCAGCTTCCCCGGTGACATCCCGGCGGTGAGCGTGCCGCTGGGCGAGCCGGGCTCTGACATGGTCACCGACGTGTCCACCCCGGAGTCGGTCGAGTCGCCGGCCACCCCCGACGCCGAGGGCACGGCCAGCTGACCATGACGGCACGGATCGTCCTGCTGGTCACGTCGCCCCGGCTACCGGCCGGTCTGCTGACGGCGGCGGCCTGGGACGTCGTACGCCGGCACCCGGTGTTGACCGGCGCGGAGAGCGAGTTGGTCACGGCGGTGCGCCAGGCGGGCGCCGAGGTCGCCGTGGTGGACGGTCCGGCGACGCAACGGCTGCTGGACACGGTGGCGGAGCACGGCACGGCGGTGTGGTTGGCCGGCCCGGCCGGCGACGAGGCTCTTGCCCGGGAGTTGGGCCTGCGGTTGGCCCGGGAGCCGGGGTTGGCCGAGATGGAGCTGATGTACGGCTCGTGGGACCCACCGGGCGCGCGTCTGCTCGACGCGGTGGCCGTGTTGGACCGGTTGGCCTCGCCGGGTGGTGACCCGTGGAAGCGTGCGCAGACGCACCGCAGCCTCGCCGGTTATCTGCTGGAGGAGAGCTACGAGGCGTACGACGCGATCGACGCCGACGACACCGACGCGCTGCGGGAGGAGTTGGGCGACGTCCTCCTGCAGGTGGTGTTGCACGCGCGGCTCGCCGAGGAGTTGCCCGAGGGTGAGCGGTGGAGCATCGACGACGTGGCCGGTGGCCTGGTCGACAAGATGATCCGGCGCAATCCGCACGTCTTCGCCGGTGCCGAGGCGGGCACCCTGGAGGAGATCACCGAGAACTGGGAGCGGATCAAGCGCGCGGAGAAGGCCCGGACGTCGGTGCTGGACGGCGTCGCGTTGAGCCAGCCGGCCCTGGCCCTGGCCACGCAGATCCTGGAGCGTGCCGCGCGGGCGGGCATGAGTGTTCCGCCGCCCCTGGCGGACACCCAGGTGGACGCCGAAGCACGGCTGGGTGCGAGCCTCCTGGCAACGGTGGCAGCTGCCCGCGAGGCGGGCATCAACCCGGAGGCGGCCCTCCGGCGCACGACCCTCGCCTACGCCGAAGCCCTCCGCGCCGTCGAACCCCCACCCGCAGACCCGCGTTGATCATGACGTTGTCGCCACGGCACGCCGAGGCGGACGGCGACAACGTCATGATCGACGGGGTGGATCGACCCGGGCGGGCGGTGCGTCGGAACCGGCGGCGTTGTCGGGGGTGATCGGTAGGGTGGGCCGGGTGGAAGCCTTTGGGGTGCTGGCCGAGCGGGTTGTCGAGGCGTTGCTGGAGTCGCGGCCGGGGGTGGCCACCGCCGCCGGCGACCACCGGTTCGACGACCGGCTCCCTGATCTGTCCCCCGACGGGCTCGCGGCCGATCGGGCGATGCTCTCCGACGCGGCCAACGCGCTGTCCGAACTGGACCCGGATTCGCTCGACGTGGACGAGCAGGTCGACCACGCGCTGCTGTCCTCCTTCGTGGACCGGGAGTTGTTCGAGCTGACCGAGATCCGGTCGCACGAGTGGAACCCGCTGTGGCACAACCCCGGCTCGCTCCTGCACCCGTTGCTGACCCGCGCGTACGCCCCGGCGGAGGTGCGACTGACCCAACTGGCCGGTCGGCTCGCCGCCGTACCGGACGCCCTCGCCACCGCCCGCTCGATGCTGCGCGACATGCCGCGGATCCATGCGGAGACGGCGGTCGGGCAGTTCGCCGGCACGGCCGCGTTGATCCGCGACGAGCTGCCGGCCCTGCTCGCCCAGGCGCCGAACGGCCTCGACCGGGTCGAGCCGGCGGCCACCGAGGCGATCGCCGCGATCGAGGAGTTCGTCGCGTGGCTGCGCGCCGGCCTGGCCGCCGACGCGGGCCCCGGACGTGACCCCCGGCTGGGCCGCCGCCGCTGGGAGGCCCGGCTGTGGCACACCCTCGACACCGAGTTGGGCGCCGCCGAGATCCAGCGCCGTGCCTGGGCCAACCTGGACCGGGTCACCGCGGAGATCCGCGAGGCGGCCGTCGAGCTGGTCGGTGGCCCGGCCGACGACGCCGCGGTGCGCAGGGCGCTGGACCTGCTCGCCGCCGAGCACCCGGACGACGCGACGATCGTCGAGCTGGCCGCTGTGACACTGGACGAGGCGACCGACTTCGTCCGCGCCCACGACCTGGTCACCCTGGTCGACGACAGGTGTGTGATCCAGGAGATGCCGGAGTTCGCCAGGGGTGTCGCGGTGGCCTACTGCGACGCGCCCGGCCCGCTGGAGACCGCGGCGGTGCCGACCTTCTACTGCATCGCGCCCACCCCGGCGGGCTGGCCGGCGCAGCGCGTCGAGTCGTTCTACCGGGAGTACAACGACCACATGATCCGCAACCTGACCGTGCACGAGGCGATGCCGGGGCACTTCCTCCAGCTCGCCCACGCGCGCCGCTACGTCGGCGGCACCCGGGTCCGTGCGCTGGCCGAGTCCGGCCCGTTCATCGAGGGTTGGGCGGTGTACGCGGAGGAGCTGATGACGGGCCTGGGCTTCGGTGGCCTGCCGGTGCGGTTGCAGCAGCTCAAGATGCAGCTCCGGATGACCATCAACGCGCTTCTCGACCAGTTGGTGCACGCCGAGGACCTGCCCGAGGCGGAGGCGATGGCGTTGATGACCGGGCGCGGCTTCCAGGAGGAGGGCGAGGCGGCCGGCAAGTGGCGTCGGGCGTTGCTCACCTCCACCCAGCTCTCCACCTACTTCGTCGGCTACAGCGAGGTCGCCGAGATCGCCGCTGCCCGCCCCGACGGGGTGTCGGTGCGAGACTGGCACGACGCGATGCTGTCCCACGACTGCCCGCCGCCGCGCCACCTGCGTACCCTGCTCGGCGTCTGAGGGTCCGCGCGGGTTCAGGCCCGTGCGGCGCTCACCGTCGCGTCGATCAGCCAGCGCGAGATGGAGTACGCGGGCGGCAGTTCCGCCGGCAGCGCATCCACGCCGAACCACCGCGCTTCGGTCAGCTCCCGACCGTCGACCACCGGCTCGGCGTGCGGGTCGGCGGCACGGGCGGTGAAACCGGCGAGCAGCACGCCCGGGCCGGAGATCGCCCACGGCTGGCTGCCGAAGTACGCCAGTCGGTCGACGGGCAACCCGACCTCCTCGCCGACCTCCCGGTGCACGGCCGCCTCCAGCGTCTCGCCGGCCTCCACGAAGCCGGCGACGAGTGCCCACAGCCCGGTCGGTCCGGTGGCGTGCCGCACCAGCAGCAGCTCGTCGGCGTGACCCGCCGGGCCGGGCCGGGTGATCGCCACCAGCACCGCGGCGGAGAGCTGCATCGGGACGTACAGGCCGCAGTCGGGGCACCGCCGCGCGGTCTCGCCCGGCTGGTCGGTCAGTTCGGCGCGGCAGGTGCCACACCACCTGTGGGTACGCCGCCAGGTGATCACCGCCAACGCCCGGCTGGCGAGCGCGGCGTGCGGCTCCGGCACCTCGGCGGCGAGCGACGCCCAGCCGAGTGCCCGGCCGGGGAGGGTGCCGGCGGTGGTGAGATCGGTGGCCCAGGCGGGCACCCCGTCGAGGGTGCCCAGCGGCACCCACTCGGTGTCGGCGGGCAGGTCGGCGACGCGGAGTGGTCGACCGTCGGCGGCGGTCAGCAGCTTCGCGCCGGTCACCGGTAGGGCCAGGTCGCCGGAGGTGGGTAGCCGCCCTCGCTCGGCCCCGGGCTGGAAACCGGCGGGTCGTGCCCACGCGGGTCCGTCGAGCCCGGCAGCGGCGGCCGGGCCGGTCACGACCCTCCCGGGCGGCTGTCCACGACGCCGGCACCGGCCGGCGGGTCGAACGCGTCGGCGTCCACGGTCGCGGAGTAGCGGCTCAACGCCAGCTCCATCGGCTTGCCGTCGACCGGCCCCGTGAAGCTGCCGAGCACACCCTCGGTGGTCACGCAGGCGGTGAAGTCACCGGAGGAACTCTGGACGTTCACACACGTGGCGTGGTGTCCGGCGATCGTGGTGTCGCTCTGCTTGATGACCGCCTGTGGGTCGAGCGCGGCGGTGGTCAGCAGCCCGACCACCACCGGCGGCGTGACCAGCCCCTGCTGGTTGGCTTCGCCGAAGAGCGTCACGGTGGGCTTGCCGCCCGGGGTGGGCGGGGTGGCCAGCGTGCACTCGGGCCGGGCGCCGGTGGTCGTGCACCGGGTGATCGCCTCCGGTGTGACGGTGAGCCGCCCACCCGGATAGGTGTACGCGGAGCGGGCCGGGTCCTGCGCCTGCACGATCGCGGCGCTCTGGCCGCCGGGTAGCTGGTAGTCGGCCGAGTACGTCAACTCCAACGCCCGGTCGAGTCGGGCGGCGAGGTCGTTGACCAGTTCCGAGCGACCCATGGCGACTCCGGCGTCCTCGAATGTCTGACAGCCAGTGACCGTGAGCGACGCGATGACCGACACGGCGAGCATGCGGAGGGTGGTCGAGGCGGCGGGCATGGCGACCAGCCTGGTGGATTTGGTCCGCGCAGCGCAAACCCGTTGCCGGTTGACGCCCGGAAATCCGGGAATGTCCGTCAGTGCGGGGCGACTCGGGTGCGCGGGCGACGCCGTGCCGTTTCCCGTGGCCCGATACGCTGCGTTCAACACCTGCCTCAGCCGCACCGTCGCGGCCCACCCACGGACCGGATCACAACAACGAGGAGCGACTCAGTGGCAACCATCGAGGGAATCGTCGCCCGGGAGATTCTCGACTCGCGGGGCAACCCCACTGTCGAGGTCGAGGTCGGCCTGGACGACGGCACGGTGGCTCGCGCCGCGGTGCCCTCCGGCGCTTCCACCGGCGCGTTCGAGGCGATCGAGCTGCGCGACGGTGACGCCGACCGCTACCAGGGCAAGGGCGTGGAGAAGGCGGTCTCCAACGTCGAAGACAAGATCGTCGACCAGATCATCGGGTACGAGGCCAGCGAGCAGCGGCTCATCGACCAGAAGATGCTCGACATCGACGGCACCGACAGCAAGTCGGAGCTGGGCGCGAACGCCATCCTGGGGGTCTCCCTGGCGGTGGCGAAGGCCGCTGCCGGCAGCGCCGAGCTGAGCCTCTTCCGCTACCTGGGCGGCCCGAACGCGCACCTCCTGCCCGTGCCGATGATGAACATCCTCAACGGTGGCGCGCACGCCGACTCGAACGTCGACATCCAGGAGTTCATGATCGCGCCGATCGGCGCTCCCACCTTCCGGGAGGCGCTGCGCTCGGGCGCGGAGGTCTACCACGCGCTCAAGTCGGTGCTGAAGAAGAAGGGCCTGTCGACGGGCCTCGGTGACGAGGGCGGCTTCGCGCCGAACCTGCCGACGAACGCGGCGGCCCTGGACCTGATCGCCGAGGCGGTCGAGAAGGCCGGCTACCGGCTCGGCACCGACATCGTGTTCGCGCTCGACGTGGCGGCCACCGAGTTCTTCGACAACGGCACCTACACCTTCGAGGGTGCCGCGAAGTCCGCCGAGGACATGAGCACCTACTACACCAAGCTGGCCGACGAGTACCCGATCGTGTCGATCGAGGACCCGCTGGCCGAGGACGACTGGAGCGGCTGGCAGACGCTGACCGCCTCGATCGGCGACCGGGTGCAGATCGTCGGCGACGACCTGTTCGTCACCAACCCGCAGCGCATCGCCCGTGGCATCGCGGAGAAGTCCGCGAACGCCGTCCTCGTCAAGGTCAACCAGATCGGCTCGCTGACCGAGACCCTGGACGCGGTGGACCTGGCCCACCGGGCCGGCTTCATGTGCATGATGAGCCACCGCTCCGGCGAGACCGAGGACACCACCATCGCCGACCTGGCGGTCGCCACCGGTTGTGGCCAGATCAAGACCGGCGCGCCGGCCCGCTCGGACCGGGTCGCCAAGTACAACCAGCTGCTCCGGATCGAGGAGGAGCTGGCCGACGCGGCGCGCTACGCGGGCGCCGGCGCGTTCCCGCGCTACCGTTCGGCCTGAGACGCTGCCGGGAAGCCCCGCCACGGGGCTTCCCGACAAACCCTGTAACGCACGAAGCCTCGGGGGAGGGGTGTGACGATGCAGCAGCGCCGCACACCGGGTGGTCAGCGTCCCGCCCGCCGGCCGGGTCAGTCCGGCCGGCCGGGCGGAGGCCGCTCCACGCGGGGATCGGTGCGGGAGGCCGGCGTCCGCGCCGAACCCCGTACCGCCGCCGGTCGGGCACCGGGCGCGGCCCGGGGCGCCGAGGGGGTGCGCTCGGCGAACCGTCCGGCCGCCGCCCGGCGTACCGCCGCCGGTGGGACCGTCAAGCGGCTCGTCGCACCCCACCCCCGTCGCTTCACCGGTCGGGCCACAGTGCTGTTCGCGGTCCTGATCGCGCTCGCGCTCGCCTATACCTACCCGGTCCGGGTCTACCTGGACCAGCAGGCCGACATCGAGCGCATGGAGGCGGCCCAGGCGGCGCAGGAGGCGGAGATCGCCAAGCTCACCGCCGAGGCGGCCAACTGGAAGGACAAGGAGTACATCAAGACGCAGGCTCGGGAGCGGTTCTTCATGGGCGAGCCGGGCGAGAAGATGATGGTCGTGTTGCACGACCCGGAGGGCGCCGCCCGGGACGCCGGGAAGTCCGGTTCGACGCCCCCGCCCGGGCCGACCACCTGGTACGACACGCTCTGGTCGAGCGTGCGGGCAGCCGACAGCCAGCAGCCGGGCAAGTGAACCACCGATCAGCGCACCAGGAGAGATGGGCACCGTGACTGTCGTACCACCGTCGGAGCCGGCGGCGGACTCCGTACCCCTGCCGCAGCGGGAGCCCGCGACCGAGGCCGACCTGGCCGCGGTGGCCGCGCAGCTCGGTCGCACGCCCCGGGGCACCCGGGCGGTCGCCCACCGGTGCCCGTGCGGCCTGCCGGACGTGGTGGAGACGACCCCCCGCCTGGCCGACGGCACGCCGTTCCCCACGCTCTACTACCTGACCTGCCCCCGGGCCACGGCGGCGTGCAGCCGGCTGGAGTCGGCCGGGCTGATGAAGGAGATGGCGGACCGCCTGACCACCGATCCCGAGCTGGCCGCGCACTACCGTGCCGCGCACGAGGACTACCTGGCCCGCCGGGAGGCGATCGGTGACGTGCCGGAGATCGCCGGCATCTCGGCCGGCGGGATGCCCGGCCGGGTGAAGTGCCTGCACGTGCACCTGGGGCACGCGTTGGGCGCCGGCCCCGGGGTCAACCCGTTCGGCGACGAGACGTTGGAGCTGGTCGAGCCCTGGTGGGCCGCAGGCCCGTGCGTGGACGTGCCGGCGGACGAGTGAGCGCGCCGACTGCGGAGCAGATCACGGTCCGGCGGGCCCGCACCGGGGACGTCCGGGGCATCCGGCGGCTGGTGGACACCTACACCAACGACCGGCGGCTGCTGAGCAAGGCCACCGTCACCCTCTACGAGCAGGTGCAGGAGTTCCGGGTCGCGGTCCGCGCCGAGGACGACGTCGTGGTGGGCTGCGGCGCGCTGCACGTGATGTGGGAGGACCTGGCCGAGATCCGCACGGTAGCGGTGGACCCGTCGTGTCGCGGTCAGCGGATCGGGCACCGGCTGGTGAGCGAGCTGATCGACGCGGCCCGGGAGCTGGGCGTGGCGCGGATCTTCGTGCTCACCTTCGAGACGCGGTTCTTCGGCGCGTTCGGCTTTCGGGAGATCGACGGCGCACCGGTGCCGCAACCCGTGTACGAGCAGCTGCTGCGCTCGTACGACGAGGGTGTCGCGGAGTTCCTGGACCTGGAACGGGTCAAGCCGAACACGCTGGGCAACACCCGGATGCTGCTGCGTCTGTAGCCGACGGGCGTCAGCTCGCCGCGGAGGTCGGGGCCGACGAGGGTTGCCCCCGCTCAGCACAAGCTGCAACGACGACGGTGAGGCAGAGCCCCGTCAACACTGCCACCGTCGGCCGCACGTCGGCCACCCCCCGTCGACCCCGCCGTCCACCCTGGAGGTGGCCGACTCGGGAAACAACCCTTTCGGTCCTGGGCGAAGCAGGGCAGGCTGTCTCCCATGCTTCGCCTCCATCTCGGGTCGGCGGATCTCTGCCGGGTGCGCTTCGGCGACCGGCTGCACCCGGTCGGCACCGCGCTGCTGGCCGGGCAGTGGCTGCGCGACCCGACGGTCGCGATGATGGCGCCGGCCCTGGCCGAGCGAGCGGCAGCTGTGGAGACCACCGGGACCGCCCAGGCCGCAACCGCGATCCTGCGACACCTGCTGCCGGCACGGGGGCGTCTGCCGGACTTCGTCACACCCTTCGACGGGGTGGAGTCCGTCACCGCCGGCCTGGCGGCGATCCAGGCCACCCCGGCACGGCGGGTACGCGACGAGGTCGTCGCCGCGTACGGGGACGTGGCGGCCACCCCGCTGCGGCGGCGGTTCGCGGCGGCCGACCCGGAGGTGCTGGACCTGTTCGGCGGGGCCGTCCGCACCTGGTTCGACGCCGTCCTCGCGCCGCACTGGTCCGAGCTGGTCTCCGCGTACCGCCAGCAGGTGACCTGTGCCAGCCAACGGCTGGCGCAACACGGCCTCGCCGGCCTCTTCGCGGGCCTGCACCCGGCGATCAGCTGGCGGGAGCCGGTGCTGGAGATACAGACGTGGTGGGACGGGGACCTGCCCGGCACCGGTCACGGGCTGCTCCTGCTGCCATCGCCGCTGGCCGGGCCCCGACCACGGGTCCTGGTCGAGCCGGGGCACCCCATCCTGCTCGTCTACCCGTCGTCGATGCCCGCGCGCCCGGCCACCGCCGACGGTGACGCCCTCGGCCGGCTGATCGGCGTCACCCGGGCGCTGGTCCTGCGCCGGCTCGCGGCCGAGGGCGGGTTGACCACCACGGTGCTGTCCCGGGCGGTCGGCATCAGCCTCTCCTCGGCCTCGGAGCACGCCAGCGCGCTGCGGGCGACCGGTCTGGTGGTCAGCGAACGGGAGGGTGGGGCGGTCCGACATCACCTGACGACGCTCGGCGCGAATCTGCTGCGGGGCCTGTCGGACGACCCGCCCGCGACGTGCCCGCCGCCGTGCCGGTCCGCCGGAGGGCCGCCCGGCCTGCCGTAAGGTTGCTGCCGTGACGACGCGTGTGGCGGCCATCGACTGCGGGACCAACTCGATCCGACTGCTGGTCGCCGACCTGCCCGACGACGCGGCCGGGCCGCCGGCACCGCTCGTCGACCTGACCCGCCGGATGGAGATCGTCCGACTCGGTGAGGGCGTGGACCGCACCGGTCGACTGGCCCCGGAGGCGATCGAGCGCACCCGGGTGGCGCTGGCGTCGTACGCCGCCGACATCGAGAAGCTGGGCGCGGAGCGGGTCCGCATGTGCGCCACCTCGGCTTCCCGGGACGCCGCCAACGCGGCCGACTTCACCGAGATGGTGCAGCGCACCCTTGGTGTCGCGCCCGAGGTGGTCACCGGCGACGAGGAGGCCCGGCTGTCGTTCACCGGTGCGGTGCGCGGGCTTCCGGCCGACGCGAAGGCACCCTTCCTGGTGGTCGACATCGGCGGCGGTTCCACCGAGTTCGTCGTCGGCGACCGGGAAGCCGGGGTGCGCGCGGCGATCTCGGTGGACATCGGCTGTGTCCGGATGACCGAGCGGCACCTGCCCGACGACCCGCCGACGTCCGAGCAGGTCGCCGCCGCACAGGCCGACATCGCCGCCGCGGTGGACCGGGCGCTCGCCGCGGTGCCCGGCCGGGAGGCGGCCACACTGGTCGGCCTCGCCGGGTCGGTCACCACAGTGGTCGCCATCGCACAGAACCTTCAGGAGTACGACCCGGAGCGCATCCACCACGCCCGCGTGTCGTACGAGGCGGTCGCCCAGGTGACGGCGGACCTGCTGGGTCAGACCCGCGCGCAGCGGCTGGCGAACCCGGTGATGCACCCGGGCCGGGCCGACGTGATCGGCGCCGGCGCGCTGGTGCTTCGCGTGATCATGGAGCGGGCCGGAATGCCCTCCGTGGTCGCCTCGGAGCACGACATCCTCGACGGCATCGCCTGGAGCCTCCACCCCGCCGCCCGCTAGCCGCTTGATCGACTCCCGCTAGCCGCTTGATCGACTCGCCTTCGCCGAAAACGCGGTATCCACCCCGTCAGGACACCCCAATATCGCCGAACCCGAGTCGATCACGCCCGGCCCGGCCCGGCCCGGCCCGACCTGACCCGGCCCGGCCCGACGCGGCCCGGCCCGACGCGGCCCGGCCCGGCCCGTGCCGGACGTGCCGTTCCCGTGCCCCGGATCTTCGGGTGGCGTGCGCTCGGCCGTCCGTGCCCCGCGTTCAGGTCGGCGTGTCGGGGCGAGATCGTTGACGCTACTTCGCATTGCACACTAGTCTCCAATGCGTGGACACCACACAGTTACTGAAGGGCGTGCTGGACCTGGCCGTCCTTGCCGTGCTCCGGGAGGAGGACGGCTACGGGTACGACATCCTGCGCCGGTTGCGCGAGGCTGGCCTGGAGGAGGTCGGCGACGCCTCGGTCTACGGGACGCTTCGCCGTCTCTTCGCCGCCGGCCTGCTCACCACCTATGTCGTGCCGAGTGAATCCGGGCCGCACCGTAAGTACTACTCACTCAACGCCGCGGGGCGTGACCAGTTGACCCGCTCCGGCAAACTCTGGCGCTCGTTCGCCACCACAATGGACACTCTGCTCGACGATCGGGGGCTGGCGGCATGACCGTCACGGAGCAGGAGATCACCGACTACGTGGCGCGGGTCCGGGCCGCTCTGGCCGACCTGCCGCCCACCCAACGCGACGAGCTGACCGAGGATCTCGCCGACCACCTCGCCGAGGTTGCCGCCGAGTCCGGGGGCACGCTCGTCGAGCGGCTGGGCGAGCCCGAGACGTACGCCGCCGAACTGCGCGCCGCGGCCGGCGCCGCCAGCGTCGGTGGACGCAACCTCGACCAGCGGGTCGCCACCGCCATGGTCCGGGTCCGCGCCCGGCTGCGCGCGATCGACGTCCGACTCGGCCCGGCGTTCGGGTACGAGACGGCGAGCGAGTTCCTGCGGTTGCTGCGACCTGCCTGGTGGGTGCTGCGCGGCTACCTGGCGGCGATGCTCGTGACGATGATGAGCACCAATGGAAGCTACGGGCTGCTGCCCCGGTTCGGCGGGGAACTGCTCGCCGGCCTGATCATGCTCGGCGCGTTCGTGCTGGCCTCGATCTGGATCGGTCGCCGATCCGCCCGGCTGGCCGGCTGGCCCCGGTGGGCACTGCACGGCGGCACGTTCGTCCTGGTGGTGTTCGCGCTCGCCGCGCTCGGCCACGCGGAGGACCGTCTCGACCGCGACTACTACTACGACCAGACCTCGGTCGACAGCCAGTACAGCCAGATCCGGGACGTCTACGTCTACGACCGTGAGGGTCGTCTGGTGGAGGACGCGCGACTCTTCGACCAGAACGGCAACCCGATCCGGCTGGGCTATCCGGACTGCGGCGGTCAGATCGACGAGTACGGCAACCCGTTGCTGCGGCCGTACCCGTACTGCCCCGAGCAGGCGCCCTTCGGGCCGCGCGCCCCGGGTGCGACAGTACCGCTCACGCCACCGGCCGCCCCGGCGACGACGCCGACCGCCGCGCCTGGCGCCGGCACCACGGCGGAGCCGAGCGCCAACGCGGGTACGCCCGGTGCGCCGCAGCCGAGCGAGACGGCCTCCGGCGAACCCTCGGTGGGCTCCACCGGGACGCCGAGTGGCGCACCGACGCCGACCGCGACGAGGTGAGTGACGGTGTGAACTGGATCATGTCGATGAAGCTGGGAAATAGCTGAACGGACGAGGCGGGCGGGACGGCACCGGAAATCAATGATCGTTACGGTGTCGTCTGCTCATCAACCCCTCGGAAGGAACCACAGTGCCAGAGCAGGTCGCACCCCCCTCCGCGCCCGACGCCGCAGCACCCCAGCCGGCCGTCGAGACGCCGCAGCCGACGCCGGCCCAGCCGGAGACGGCCAAGCCGGCCGGGGCCGCGCCGGATGCGGCCGCCCCGACCACCTCCGGGCCGGATGCTTCCGCGCCGACCACCAACGCGCCGGATGCTTCCGCGCCGACCACCAACGCGCCGGATGCTTCCGCGCCGAGCACCCCCGCGCCGAGCACCCCCGCGCCGAGCACCCCCGCGCCGAATGCGGCCGCGCCGAGCGCCCCTGCGCCGGATGCGGCCGCCCCGAACACGATCGCCCCGGGTGAAGGGGCGCCCGACGTGGCCAAGCCGGAGGCGGAGAAGTCCGGTGGCAAGAAGGCGCTGGGCATCATCGGGGCGATCCTCGCGGTCGTCGTCATCGCCGGCCTGAAGTTCGGCATCGCCTCGGCGATCGGCAACTACTTCAACAAGGACGAGACGGCTGACGCCAAGGCCGGCGACTGCATCGCCGAGCTGCCCGAGGTCACCGGCACCAAGCAGAAGAAGGTCGACGGCGCGAAGGTCGTGTCCTGCACCTCCACCGACGCCGCGTACACGGTGGTCGGTCGGGTGAACGACCAGAGCCAGGCCCAGGCCCAGGCCGGCACCGCCTGCGACCAGTTCTTCAAGCAGGGCGAGGAGGGGTACGTCTTCTCCAGCATCGAGCCGGGCAAGACCGGCTACGTGCTCTGCCTGACCAAGAAGGCGTGACCACGAAGGCCATGAGGGCCATGAGGGCCACGAAGGCCATGAGGGCCTGACCAGCGAGGACAGCCAGCATCGACGGCGGCGGGAGTGGATCCCGCCGCCGTCGGCGTGCCAGCGGTCACCGGCCGGCGAACAGGAGGTGAATGCCACTGTTCCGGCGTCTTCCCGAGGGCCGCGCGGCGTGGCAGGCTACCGGCACGTAGGACCACTGGGCGACCAGCCAACGATGACTGACCGCTAGGAGGACGGCCCATGGGCGACATGGTGAGCTACCGCAGCAACGGGGGTACGAGCGAGGGGTATCTCGCGATACCCGCCGGCGGAATGGCCAGCCCTGCCGTCATCGTGATCCAGGAGTGGTGGGGCCTCGTTCCGCACATCCGGTCGGTGGCGGACCGCTTCGCCGAGGCCGGTTTCGTCGCCCTCGCCCCGGACTTCTACCACGGCGAGACGGCCAGCGAACCCGACGAGGCGCAGCGCCTCCTGATGGCGATGCGGATGGACGAGGCGGCGAAGGACATCGCCGGTGCGGCCGACTACCTCGCCGGACGGCCGGAGGTCACCGGTAAGGTCGGTGCCGTGGGCTTCTGCGCCGGTGGCAGCCTCGCGCTCTGGTCGGCCACCATCTCCGAGCGGATCGTCGCCACCGCCGGCTTCTACCCCGTGCTGCCCTGGGACTCGATGCGTCCCGACTGGGCCGACTACGCCGGCAAGGCCGCTGTCATCCACTGCTCCGAAGAGGACGGCACCTCGGCCGCCGAGGGTGTGCAGACCGCCCGCCGGGCCATCGAGGAGGCCGGCGGCGACTGCCACCTCTACGACTACCCGGGCACCGCGCACGCCTTCTTCAACGACGACCGGCCGGAGGCGTTCGACCAGCGCGCCGCCTCCAGTGCCTTCGCCCGCACCCTGGAACTCTTCCGGGCCAAGCTTGGCTGAGTCGCGTACCCCGGAACAGGTGGTCGCCCGCGCAGCGCGGGCGGCCGACCTGGCCGACCTCGACGCGGGTGTCAGCGACTGTTTCGCCTGCCCCCGGCTGGTCGAGTGGCGGGAGGAGGTGGCCCGCACCCGCCGGGCCGCCTTCCGTGACCAGGAATACTGGGGGCGGCCGGTGCCCGGCTTCGGCGCCGCCGACGCGCGGATCGCGATCCTCGGGCTGGCGCCCGCGGCGCACGGCGGCAACCGCACCGGTCGGATCTTCACCGGCGACCGGTCCGGTGACGTGCTGTTCGCCGCGCTGCACCGGGCGGGGTTGGCCAACCAGCCGACGAGCGTCGCCGCCGACGACGGGCTCGCCCTGCGCGACATCCGGATCTTCTCGGCGGTCCGATGTGCACCGCCGGACAACAAGCCGACCCCCCGGGAGCGGGACGCCTGCGCACCCTGGCTGCACCGCGAGGTCTCGCTGATCCGGCCCACGCTGCGCGTCGTGGTCGCGCTGGGCGCATTCGCCTGGGCTGCGTGGTGGCCGGTGCTGCGTCAGGTGTACGGGCTGCGACCGCCCAGCCCGCGACCGGCGTTCGGTCATGGGGCACACTGGTCCGGCACAGCCGCTCCGGACCTGCTGGGCAGCTACCACGTCAGCCAGCAGAACACCTTCACCGGGCGGTTGACGCCAAAGATGCTGGACGACGTCTTCGACCAGGCTAAACAGCTGGCCGGGGTGGACTGAGAACGCGTGGGGCGGTGGCGATGACAGACGGAACACGCCCACCCGCGCCGTCACCGGCTGACGAGTCCGGTGTGTTGCGCCCGGCGGTGGGCCTGCTTCGCAGGTGGTGGCCGGTCGGCGCGGTCGCCGCGCTGCTGGCCGGTGCCGCGCTGGCGTCCGCCCACTCGTCGCTCGGGACCAGTCGGATTCCACCTGCGGCGGAGAACGTCCCCTGGGTGCCTGAATACCCGACCGTCGAGCCGTCCCCGTCCATCCCGATCGAGCCACGCGAGGCCGGCGAGGCCACCCAGGCGCACATACCGCAGTGGATCGCCACGGTGGCGATGGCCCTGCTGGGGCTCGCCATCCTGGCCGCCCTCGGCTACCTGACCTGGGTCCTGATCCGGGGCGCGTTGCGCCGTACCACCCGGACGTTGCCGGCGCAGCGGGCCCGGCGTACCGCCGAGGGCACCGCCCGCGAGGTGGTCGCCGCCCTCGACGCCGGCCTGGTGGAGTTGGACGACCGGGACACCGACCCACGGGTGGCGGTGATCGCCTGCTGGGTACGCCTGGAGGAGGCCGCCGCGGCTGCCGGCGTGCCACGGCTCACCGGGGACACCCCCACCGACCTGGTCAGCCGGCTGCTGCGCGGAGACCCGGCGGCCGGTGTGCCGGCGATCGTCAGCGCCGACGTGCTGGCCGAGTTCGCGCACGTCTACCGGGAGGCCCGGTACGCCACCCGTCCGGTCGACGAACGCACCCGCGACCAGGCCCGCGCCGCGCTGCGCCGGCTGCGTGGCGAGCTCACCGCGGCGGTGACGACCGCATGAGCAGCACCAGCATCGACGACCTGCTCGCGTTCGAGGAGGAGGCGCCGCCGTCCGGTCCGCCGGAGCGCCGTTCCCGGTGGCGTCCCGTGCTGCGTGTGCTCGCGTGGGCCGCCGCGCTGGTCGCGGTGCTGCTCGTCGGTCTGCGCGCGGTGGGCCTCCAGATCTCACTGCCGGTCCTGATCGCCGGTGTGCTCGCCGTCCTGGCGGTCCGCCGGGTCACCGCCCTGCTCGCGCCGCCACCCCCGCCGCCGGCCGGTGCCCGGTCCGCGCCGGGCGAGGAGGACGGCAGCTACAACTGGGGTGCCCGGGACGCGCTGCGGAGCGCGATCAACCGGTGGGAGTGGCCCCTGGACTGGTCCGCGACCCGACCCGAACGGTTCACCGGGACGGTGCTGCCCCGGATCGGTGAGCTGGCCGACGAGCGGATGCGCCTGAAGCACGGCGTCACCCGGGAGTCGGACCCGGCCCGTGCCCGTGCCCTGCTGGGTGACCGGCTGTGGACGTTCCTGGAGACCCCGCCCCGCCGCACCCCGTCGCCGCGCGACCTCGCGGTGATCGTCGCCGAACTGGAGAAAATCTGATGAAGGACGTGGACCGGAGCATCGCCCCCGCCGAGGTCGGCCACCTCGCCCGGGCCGTCCTGGACGCGGTCGGCACCGTCGTGGTCGGCAAGCGGGACGCGTTGGAACTGGTCCTCGCCGGCATCCTGGCAGGCGGGCACGTCCTGCTGGAAGACCTGCCCGGGTTGGGTAAGACGCTCACCGCGCGCTCGTTCGCGCAGGCGCTCGGGTTGGACTTCCGCCGGTTGCAGTTCACCCCCGACCTGCTGCCCGCCGACGTCACCGGTTCGTTCCTGTACGACCAGCGCAACGGTGACTTCGCCTTCCGGGCCGGCCCGGTCTTCACCAACCTGCTCCTCGCCGACGAGATCAACCGGACGCCGCCGAAGACCCAGTCCGCGCTGCTGGAGGCGATGCAGGAGAAGCAGGTCTCGGTGGAGGGTGTGACCTACAAGCTGGACGAGCCGTTCCACGTGCTGGCCACCGCGAACCCGATCGAGTACGAGGGCACCTACCCGCTGCCCGAGGCGCAACTGGATCGTTTCCTGCTGCGCGTCTCGTTCGGCTACCCGCACCACGAAGAGGAGTGGGAGGTGCTCCGCCGTCGGATGGGTCGTCGCCGTGAGGAGGCGGACATCAAGGCGGTGGTCGACGCGGCCACGCTGCGGGCCATGCAGGCCGCCCTGGAGGACGTGGTGGTGGAGGACTCCGTCGGCCGCTACATCGTGGCCCTCACCGCGGCCACCCGGGAGCACCCGTCGGTGCTGGTCGGCGCCTCACCGCGCGGTTCGTTGGCGCTGTTGCTGCTGGCCCGGGTGCGGGCCGTCTTCGCCGGGCGGGACTACGTGGTGCCGGAGGACGTCAAGGAGGTGGCCGCACCCGCGCTGGCCCACCGGATCACCCTGCGTCCGGAGATGTGGCTGCGCCGGGTCGACCCGGCGTTCGTGGTCGGCGAGGTGCTGGAGGGCACCCCGGCACCGGCGAGTGGCGCACTGCCCAGCTACGCCGCCGGCGGGCCCCAGCGCTGATGACCGTTCCGACCGAGTCGAGGTCCACCGAGCCGGAACCGGCTGCCGGCTGGGCGCCCACCCCGGCGCTCGGTCGGGCGGTGCTGCTCGCCGGTCTGCTCCTCGTGGCGGGGGTGCTGCTGGGGCGGGTCGACCTGATCGTGTTGGCCGCCCCGTTCGCACTGGGCACCGCGTACGCGCTGCGCCGACGGCCGACGGCGTTGCCGCAGGTCTGGATCACCACGGGTGACGACGGGCCACTGGTCGAGGGCGGCGCCGCTACGGCGGCCGTCAGCGTCGGCAACCCGGACAGTGTCGACTACGACCTGGTGGTGCTGCGTACCCGGGTCTCGCCGTGGCTGCGGATATTCCGGGCCGGCTTCGCCCGGGACGAGGCCGTCGCCGACGTGCCGCCGACCGGTGCTGAGGGTCCGGCGGTCGGCGGCGCGGCTCGTTCCCCGGCCGACCGACCGTTCGTGACGTCGGTGCCCGTCGGATCGGCTGTCGACCTGGAGTTGGCCGGCCGCGCCCTGCGCTGGGGTCGGCACCCGGTCGGCCCGGCCGGTGCGCGGGTCGCCACGGCAGGCGGCCTGCTGGTCTCCCGCGCGGTGATCGTCGAGCCGGTGCGCGTGCGGGTGTACCCGCGTACCGAGCCGTTCGAGGCGGTGGAGGCGATGCCCCGGGCCGCCGGTCTGGTCGGGGCGCACCACTCGCGGCGGCCCGGTGAGGGCGGTGAACTGGCCGGTGTACGGGTCTTCGCTCCCGGGGACCGGTTGCGCCGGATCGACTGGCGGGTCTCGCTGCGCGCGCGCCAGTTGCACGTGGCCTCCACCCTGTCCGACCGGGACGCCGAGGTGGTGGTGCTGCTCGACGTGCTCGCCGAGGCGGGGCGCTCGGGTGGGGTGAACGGTGCCGCCTCGGTGCTGGACACCACCGTTCGGGCCACCGCCGCGATCGCCGAGCACTACCTGCACCGCGGTGACCGCGTCTCGCTGCTGGAGTACGGGCCGGCAGCCCGCCGGCTCCGTCCGGCGGCCGGACGACGGCAGTACCTGACCGTCCTGGAGTGGCTGCTCGACATCCGTGTCACGTCGTCCTCGCACGAGCCGTACGACCAGGTGTTCGGCCCGCAACTGCTGTCGTCGGACGCGCTGGTGGTGGTGCTCACCCCGCTGCTGGACGAACGCTCCGCGCAGATGCTCGCCCGGTTGGCCCGCGCCGGCCGGTTCGTGGTGGCTGTCGACACGTTGCCGACCGACCTGGCGTCACCGAAGGACCGGGGGTGGGCCGAGGTGGCGTACCGGTTGTGGCGGTTGGATCGTGAGGTCATGATCGGGCAGCTCCGGGAGCACGGCGTACCGGTGGTGCGCTGGGCCGGCGCCGGCAGCCTGGACCAGGTGCTGCGGGACGTGGCGAGGTTGGCGACGGCCCCGCGGGTGGGTGGCCGGTGAGCGCGAGGAGTGAGCTTGCGAGCCCCGCAGTCGCGAACGAAGGGCGGGCTCGGTGAGCGCGAGGAGTGAGCTTGCGAGCCCCGCAGTCGCGAACGAGCGGAGGCGCAGATGATTGACGCCGTTAGCGGGCGGGTCCGGGCGGTTCAGAACGCTGTCACCCGGATCAGCCTCGCTCCGCTCCTGGTGCGGTGTGCGATCTTCGTCGTCGTGCTTGCCGGGTTCGCCCTCGCGTTCCCCGCTGAGGTGCTTGCCGGGCGACCGATCCTGTTCCTGACGGTTGCCGCGTTGTTGCCCGCCTTCGGCCCGCGTCGGGTCTGGGCGACCTTCACGGCGTTGGTCACCGTCGGCGGCTGGTTGCTCGCCACCGACGGGTACGGCCGCCCGGTTGCCCTCTGGCGGCTGCTTGCTCTCGCCGCCCTGCTCTACCTGGGGCACACCCTGTGTGCGCTGGCCGCGCTGCTTCCGTACGACGCGGTGGTGGATCCCGAGCTGATCACCCGGTGGCTGTTGCGCTCGGCGGCGGTCCTGCTGGGCACCGCCGTGCTGGGGGTGCTGTTGTTGCAGGCCGGGGGCATCGGTGGGGGGAGCGGATACCAGTGGGTGACGGTGCTGGGTCTGCTGCTCGCCGTGGGCACTTCGGCGTTGCTGGGCTGGCTCCTGCGGCGGCGGTGACCGCTGCTACGGGAGGGTTACGCAGGTCACAGGGGTTGTGCTCCGTCACAGATGGGGGGCGCGAGCGGGATTACCTGAGCCGCCCGGGGAAAGATAGACAACGTGAATCCGAAGCGGATCCTTGTGGTTGGTGCCGGGCACGTCGGTCTGTACGCGGCCCTGCGCCTGTCGAAGAAGCTCAGCTCCCGTGAGGCTGAGGTCATGGTGGTGGATCCCCAGCCGCACATGACCTATCAGCCGTTCCTGCCCGAGGCGGCGGCGGGCAACATCTCCCCGCGGCACTCCGTGGTGCCCCTGCGGCGGGAGTTGAAGCGCTGCAAGATGGTGGCCGGCACTGTCACGCGGATCGAGCACGACCGCAAGGTGGCGACCGTGCAGCCGATCAGCGGCCCGGCCCGGGAGATCACCTACGACCACGTGATCGTGGCTCCGGGCTCGGTGTCCCGCACTCTGCCGATCCCCGGCCTGCACGAGCAGGGCATCGGGTTCAAGACCATCGGCGAGGCGATCTACCTGCGCAACCACGTGCTGGACCGGTTGGACGTGGCCGCTGCCACGCCCGATGCGGACGTCCGTCGCGCGGCGCTGACCTTCACCTTCGTCGGCGGTGGGTACGCCGGCATCGAGGCGCTCGCCGAGATGGAGGACATGGCTCGCGACGCCCTGCGCTACTACCCGGAGTTGAAGCAGGACGAGGTTCGCTGGGTGCTGGTCGAGGCCACCCAGCGGGTGCTGCCCGAGGTCGACCGGGACATGGGCGCCTACACCGTCCAGCAGTTGATGAAGCGGAACATGGACATCCGGCTGGACACCCGGCTCGAGTCCTGCGTCGACGGCGTGGTGAAGCTCTCCGACGGTGACAGCTTCCGGTCCGACACGATCGTGTGGACGGCCGGCGTGAAGCCCTCGCCGATGCTGGACTCGACCGACTTCCCGCGGGACGACCGTCGGCGGATCACCTGCCTGCCCACCCTCCAGGTGGTCGACGGCGACCGGGTGGTCGAGGGCGCGTGGAGCGCCGGTGACTGTGCCGCGGTGCCGGACCTGACGAAGGAGCCGGGCAACTTCTGCTCGCCCAGCGCGCAGCACGCGGTGCGCCAGGCCGCCCGGATGGCCGACAACATCGCCGCCGTGATCCGGGGCCGCGAGCCGGTGGACTACAAGCACAAGCACGTCGGCAGCGTCGCGAGCCTCGGCCTGCACAAGGGCGTCGCCCAGGTGTACGGGATCAAGATGACCGGCTGGCCGGCGTGGGTCATGCACCGGACGTACCACATGAGCCGGATTCCGTCGTTCAACCGCAAGGTCCGCGTGGTGGTGGACTGGACGCTGGCGTTCGTCCTCAAGCGTGAGGTGGTCGCCCTCGGGCAGCTGCACGACCCGCGTGAGGAGTTCTCCGAGGCGTCCCAGCCGGTCGGCGCCCCCCGCGTCTGACCGGGCTCTGCTCGGCGAAAGGGCCCCTTCCATCGGAGGGGGCCCTTTCGTCATGCCCGGACAGACCGTCAGACCCGCCAGATCCAGGCGTCGGCGATCCGGGTCGCCGGGCCGTAGAGCTGTTCCAGGGTCGACCGCAGGCTCTCCGCGTGCGGGGCGTCGTCGGCCAACGCGACGCAGGAGGCACCCCAGAACTCGGCGTCCCGGGCGGCCTGACGGCGCTGCTCGTCGCCGATGGCCGGTTGGTCGCCGCGTCGGGCGACGTCGGCCAGCAGAGCGGAGGTGGGCTGCTTGAAGGTGCCCATCGCGGCGCTGCCCTTCCGCCCGTAGGGGCCGATGAAGAACCCCTCCGGCAGACCGAAGGCGGCGTCGGCGGCGGTGGCCCAGCGCATCGGCCAGGGCTCCTTGGGCGTGGGCAGTGGCACCGGGACCAGCACCCCGCCGGGGCGTACGCACTGCCGCCAGTGTCCGCCGGTGATGAATTCCGGCACCGCGGGTCGTTCGGCGGTCGGCAGCGGGGTCGGGAAGATCGGCAGCAGCGCCGCGCCGACGGCCAGTGGCACCAGCCGTCGTGCCCGACCGGTGCTGCGCAGCGCCCGGTCGACCGCCAGCACCAGCAGTGTCGCGATGATCGGCAGCAGTGCCAGCGCGAACCGCATCGGCAGCGCGCCGTCCACCACCGGCAGCCCGCTGATCAGCGCGTACGGGCCGGGAATCGCTGTCTTCGTGCCGCCGAGCACCACTTCCGGGCCGAGGGAGAGCGCACCCATCACCAGGCCCGCCACGACGCAGGCGAAGACCAGTCGACGTCGCCCGACCCACATCGCGCTGGCGGCGGCGACCAGCAGCAGGGGCCAACCCAGGAAGGTGTTGTACTCGGCCGGTCCGGTGGTCAGCCGGGCCGACTCGTCGCTGCCGGCCACCGACAGCGGGGAGAGGGTCCACCAGCTGCTCAGGTCGGCGGAGAAGTAGGCCGGCGTGAACATGCCGTCGGCGACTCCCTGGGGGCCGGCGAACTGGAACCACAGCGGGTAGCCGAGCACCAGCAGGGCCAGTCCGGCGGCGATGGCCAGCCCGCCGGCGAAGCCGGGTAGCGCCCGCCGGGCCAGGTCGCGGTCCGCCACGGCGTAGCTGATCGCCATCACCAGCAGGGTGACGGCGGCGAGGAACAACACCTCCTCGCCGACGAAGACCTGCGCGGTCACAGCGCCGGCCAGCCCGGCAGCGGAGGTGATCATCCGTCGACGGTCCGGCCCGGCGGCCAGGTCGCGACCCGGACCGTCGGGTGTCGGCCCCGGGTCGGACGCCCGCAGCAGCCGGACCACCAGCCACACGATCACCGGTACCAGCCACTGGGCGGTCATGTGCAGGTGGCTGTTGGTCTGCGAGACCATCCCCGGGCCGAACCCGCACAGGGCCCCGCCGAGCACGGCGGCGAGCCGGTGGGCCCGCAGGGTCCGGTGGAACAGCAGGTACCACGCGAGAGCGGTCCCGGCGAGGTTCGCGGCGGCGAGCAGCGCGAAGGTGACCGGTGCGCCCAGCAGCAGGGTGACCGGCGCGAAGGCGACGCCGAGCGCGATCACCGTGGTGTTGGCCATCAGGTTGACGCCGTCGGGGGCGTTGAGTCGGTCGCTGAGCAGGTCGAAGTCTCCGAGCAGCGCGCGGGCGTCGACAGCGAGAAACCACTCGTAGAGGGCCTGGTCCTCCGGGTTGAGCGACAGGATGCGGCCGGCGGGGTCGGGCCACAGCCCGTGGGTGAGCCAGCCGGCCAGCACGGCCCAGAGCAGAGCGACGAGCACATCGCCCCGGTGTCGGCCGAGGGCGGCCAGCAGCCGGGTGGTCCAAGGCCGGCGGTCGACCTGATCGGCGAGGCGGATGGCCTGCTCAGGGGCGGCGTCGGGGGCCGTGGAGGCTGCGCTGCTCACGGCATCGACCCTAATGTGGCCAACCCGTCGGGGTACGCCGGGTCGCCGGAGACCGGCTACGGTGACACTGCACTGTGCGTGTCGGCACGCCGGTGCCACCCGCCCGGGTGGTGGAAAGGCAGACACGGCCGCCTTAAAAGCGGCTGCCGAAAGGCGTGCGGGTTCGACCCCCGCCCCGGGCACCCTGTCACTCAGACGCATTCTCATTCGTGATCACCAGGACTTGGCTGCGCCGTTTACTCTTGGAGGGCACGTTCACGTGCACACGACCCCCTGAGGGAGGCCAGACAGTGAAGACCTCGAACCCGGTGCTCGCCCGGCTCGGCCAAGCGGCCGAGCGGGAGCGCTCCGCCGGGTACGCCCCGGCCGGGCCGTACGGACAGCCCGGCATTCCCCAGCAGTACCCGTCCCAGGCCGGTTACCCGGCCGCGCCCCCCACCGTGGCGCCGATGACCGTCGACGACGTGGTCGTCAAGACGGTCGCCCTCCTCGGCATCCTCGGCATCACCGCTGCGGCCGCCTGGGTGCTCGTGCCCGACGCGCTGGTCGGTACCGCCTGGATCGGTGCGGCGCTGGTCGGCCTGGTCCTCGGCCTGATCATCTCGTTCTCCCGGATGGCCAACCCGGCACTCGTCATCGCGTACGCGGTCGTCGAGGGTGTCTTCGTCGGCATGGTCAGCAAGGCGTTCGAGACGGCGTACGACGGCATCGTGCTCCAGGCCGCCGCAGCCAGCTTCGGCATCTTCTTCCTGATGGCGATGCTCTACAAGGCGAAGGTCATCCGGGCCACCCCGGCGTTCGTCAAGGGCATGATCGCGGTCATCACCGGTCTCTTCGCGGTGATGCTGATCAACTTCGTGCTGGCGATGTTCGGCGTCAACACCGGTCTGCGTGACGGCAGCCCGCTGGCGATCGGCTTCAGCCTGGTCTGCATCGTCGTCGCCTCGCTGAGCTTCGTGCTCAGCTTCAAGGAGATCGAGGACGGCGTCCGGATGGGCCTGCCGCAGCGCTACTCCTGGGTGGCCGCGTTCGGCATCCTGGTCAGCCTGGTCTGGCTCTACATCGAGATCCTGCGTCTGCTGAGCTACTTCCAGGGCGACGACTGACCTCGTCCGCCCTGCCGAACGGCGCCCGTCCCCGCTCCGGTGGGGGCGGGCGCCGTCGTCCGCGCTGTTTTCCCGCCGCCGCCGGTCCGCCCAGGGCAGAGTGACTGCAAGGGGTACGTGGGTGAAGGAGGCGGCGGTGCGCAGCAACAACCCCGTACTCAACCGGCTGGACGAGGCCGGCCGGGTGGAGGCCCGGGTGCTCGGCTCCCGCGACGTCGAGCCGATGACCGTCGACGACGTGGTGGTCCGTACCGTCGGATTGCTGATCGTCACCGGCGCGGCGGCGGCGGTGTCCTGGGCGGTGATCCCGGATGCGGCGTGGCTGGGCGCCGCGCTGGCCGGCAGCGCGCTCGCCTCGATCGCGCTGGTCCTGGTCATCTCGTTGCGCGCGATCACCAACCCGGTGCCGATCCTCGGCTACGCCGTCCTGCAGGGTCTGCTGCTGGGGGTGGCGAGCCGTGCCTTCGAGCAGGTCTATCCCGGCATCGTGGTGCAGGCGGTGGCCGGCACCTTCGGCGTCTTCCTCGGCATGGCGGCGCTCTACCGGGCCCGGGTGATCCGGGCGACGCCCCGGTTGGCGCGTCTGGTGATCGGCACGCTGCTCGGCATCGCCGTGCTCAGCGTGGTCAACCTGGTGTCGTACCTGATCACCGGACGGTCGGGCCTGGCGGTCTACAGCGTCAGTGGTGAGGTCGGCTGGTTGCCGTACGCCTTCTCGGTGGTCGCCATCATCGCCGGGGCGTTCAGCTTCATCCTCGACTTCGATCTCGTCGAGCGTTCGGTGCGGGACGGGCGACCCCGCCGGTTCGCGTGGCTGAGCGCGTTCGGCCTGCTCACCGGGTTGGTCTTTCTCTACTGGCAGCTGTTGCGGCTGCTCAGCTACCTGCGCCGCTAACCGACGCCCGCAGTGCCGTCCCGCGCCTAGCCCGCGCCCGTGTTGCCGCCTGGCCGCGTGATCGACTCGGTTTCGTGAAAGACGGGGTGTCCGGGGCGCGGTGATGCACCGATTTTCAGGAAGCCGAGTCGATCATGGCCGCGGGCGCCGATCTCCGGTGGCGCCGGTCGGTCGTGGCGCCGGTCGGCCGTAGACTCGGCGGCGATGAGCGCAGCGGAGTTGGACAAGGCCGTGACGTTGCTGGTGCGTCAGGTGGTGCACTGGCAGCAGCCACGCTGGGCGGCGGTCGCCACCGCCGGCAACGTGTCCCGCGCCGACCTGGTGCACCGGTTGGTGCAGGAGGTCGCCAACCTGGCCGCCGACGCCGAAGGGGAGCCGCGCCGGGTGGTGCCCCGGCTGGACAACGATCTGGCCCTACCCGACCAGGTGCGGGTGGTGGCGGCGGACCTGCTGGCCGCCGGGGCCGACGACGAGGTGCTGGCGCGGGCCGCCGCCGAGGTGACGGCGACCCGCAACGCCCTCTGAGGCCCACGTCAGGACAGGTCCCGCGACGCGCGCCCTGCGGGGGGCGCCGCGGTCCGTGACGAACCGCCGAACGCGGTCCCGCTGGCGAACCGCCGCGCGCCCGGTGGTGCCCGACCGGCCGACGTCGTCGGCGGCGGACACCGACCTCAGGCCACCCGGCTCAGCTCAGCCGCTCCAACACCATGGCCATGCCCTGGCCGCCGCCCACGCACATCGTCTCCAGGCCGATGGTCTTGTCGTGCCACTCCAGGGCGTTCAGCAGGGTGCCGGTGATCCGGGCACCGGTCATCCCGAACGGGTGGCCGACGGCGATGGCGCCGCCCATGACGTTCAGCTTCTCCTCCGGGATGCCCAACTGCCGGTAGCTGGGGATGACCTGCGCGGCGAACGCCTCGTTGATCTCGACGAGGTCGACGTCGTCGATGGTCATCCCGGCGCGGCGCAGCGCCTGCCGGGACGCCTCCACCGGTCCGAGACCCATGATCTCCGGCGACAGGGCGGTCACACCGGTGGAGACGATCCGGGCCAGCGGGGTGAGCCCGAGTTCCTCGGCCCGCTGGGCGCTCATCACCACCACGGCGGCCGCGCCGTCGTTGAGCGGGCAGCAGTTGCCGGCGGTGATGCGGCCGTCCGGGCGGAACACCGGCTTGAGACCGGCGACCGCGTCCAGTGTCACGCCGGCGCGGGGACCGTCGTCGGTGCTCACCACTGTGCCGTCCGGCGTGGTGACCGGGGTGATCTCCCGCGCCCAGAAGCCGTCGGCGATGGCCTTCTCGGCGAGGTTCTGGCTGCGTACGCCGAACTCGTCCATGTCGGCGCGGGTGACGTCGTACACCTGGGCCAGGTTTTCCGCGGTCTGCCCCATGGTCAGGTAGATGTCGGGCAGGTCGCCCGTCTCGCGTGGGTCGGTCCACACCTCGGCGCCGCCCTGCGCGCGGCGCTTCGAGCGCTCGCCGGCCGGGCCGAACCGGGGGTTCTCCCAGCCGCCGCCGACGAGGGCCTGGGCCTCGGAGGGCAGCCCGTCGGAGCTGCCCCGGGCGTAGCGGGACACCATCTCGACGCCGGCGGAGACGAACACGTCGCCCTCACCGGCCCGGATCGCGTGCATCGCCATCCGGGTGGTCTGCAACGACGAGGCGCAGTAGCGGGTCAGCGTGGCACCGGGCACGGTGTCCAGACCGAGCAGCGTCGACACCACCCGGGCCATGTTGAAGCCCTGCTCGCCGCCGGGCAGGCCACACCCGAGGTAGAGGTCGTCGATGGTGGTCGGGTCGAGCGCGGGGATCTTGTCCAGGGCCGCCTGGACGATGGTCGCGGCGAGGTCGTCGGAGCGGACGTCGCGCAGGGACCCCTTGTGCGCCCGGCCGATGGGGGAGCGGGCGGTGGCGACGATGACGGCGTCGCGGGACGACTCAATCGGCATGGGCCAACGTTAACCCGCCGGTAACATGGCACGGAAGGCGCAGGCGCGGCGGGAAATGTCACCCCCCGCCGGGCCGCTCTAGCGCCGGGTGGCGACCGTCGCGGCGGCGGCGACGCCGGGCAGCAGCGCGTGCGCCCAGACCCGGTAGCCGTCGGCGGAGGGGTGGAAGCCGTCGTGGCAGAGCGTCCCCGCGTCGGCCCGGAACACCGGCCCCGTCTCGCTGGCCAGGTCGACCACCGAGCCGCCGGCCTCCAGCACGGCAGTGGTCTGCGCGCGGGCCATGCGCCGGCCGGACCAGCCGACCACCTGGCGCAGCGGAGGGGCGATGGCACGCACCGCGCCGAGATCGGGGCAGGTGCCGACGACCACCTCGACCCGCGCCTCCCGCAGCCGGTGCACCGCCGCGCCGAGATAGGCCGCCGCGTCGGAGGGTCGGCGCAGCCCGGTGGCATCGTTGGCGCCGATCAGGATCAGCGCCACGTCCGGCCGCTCACCGAGCAGGGACCGCGCCACCTGGGTGGCCAGGTCGGTCGAGCGGGAACCGGAGACACCGACGCTGGACAGGTGCACCCGCCGACCGGTCGGGCCCTCGGCGAGCAGGTGTGCCAACTGCCCACCGATGGTGTCCTCGAGACGGTCGACACCGACACCCAGGGCCGACGAGTCACCGAGCAGCACCAGCCGCAGCGGTGGAGCCTCGGCCCGGCCGATCGTGGCCCGTAGGGCCAGCCCCAGCTCCGGTTGGGCGTACCGACGGTGTCGGGCGACGAACGCCTCGCCGGCCAGGACGGCAGCGCCTCCCACGGTGCCGGCGAGCAGCGAGAACGCGGCCGCCCGGCCCAGCCGGCCGGCGACGCCGGCGGTGAAGCCCCGCACTGTGCGCTCGTTCATGCCAGTCCCTCCACTGTCGAGGTGTCCGAGGCGGACCCGTGCTGCGGTGCCGCGCCCACACCGAAGAACGCGCGGCGACGCAGCTGCGCCCACCTGCCCGCCGGCCCTCGGTCGCGACCCCGGACCCGGGTGGCGCTGACCTCCGTGCCGGCGTGCCGGGCCGCCTCCTGCGCGGCCTCAGGCAGCGACCGTACGCCCTCGCCCCGGGTCGGCGTAACCCGTCTTTCCTGCGCGGCGCCGAGCGCGGACAGCATTGTCGGCAGGAGCGCGGCGGCGGCCATCGCGTAACCCTCGGCGGAGGGATGGAACCGGTCCCAGGCGAACATCCGGGTCGGCTCGGCGGTGAACCGGGGGCCGAGCAGGTCACCGAGGGAGACCGTCCAACCGCCCGCCTCGACCACGGCGACCGTCTGGGCGGCGGCGAGTTGTCGGCTCCACCGGTGCGCCAACCATCGCAACGGCGGTTGGATCGGACGGATCGCGCCCAGGTCGGGGCAGGTGCCGACGACCACCTCGCAGTTGGCGTCGCGCAGGGTGTGCACCGCCTCGACCAGGTAGCGCACCGCCAGCCCGCGCGGGGTGCGGTTGGTGATGTCGTTGCCGCCGATGAGGATCACCGCGATGTCGGGTCGGCACTCCAGGGCCGCCTCCACCTGGTGACGGAGCGCCGCCGAGATGGCACCGACCACCGCGAAGCGGTGCAGTCGCACCGGCCGGTGCAGCCGACGGGACAGACCGTTGGCGAGCAGCGCCCCGGGTGTCTCCCGCCGGCGGTGCACCCCGTAGCCGGCCGCCGACGAGTCACCCAGCACGACCATGGTGAGCGCGGGACCGGGGAACTTCGCGCCGTACATGCCGTCGCAGCGCGGGGGCGGCGCCTCGGCCATCGGGATGGTGCGTCGAGCCTGGCGTGCCTGGCCGAGCAGCACCCCGCCGGTAGCCACCGCGGCCGCCGCGGTGGCACCCGTGCCGAGGGCCACCAGGCGGGCGACCCGCCGGGCCTGCCGCCATCTCGTACCACCGGGTACGACGGAATCAGCCACCCCCATACCGCGACATTATCGCGCCGGCCCGACACGCCGCTGTCGTCGTGACGGCACCCGGGTGCCTGGAAACCGACGCGGCGGGGTATCTGTCCGGCAGAGGCCGGCCGACTTGCGCGGACCCGCCACGCTGATCCGGCGGAGAGGAGCACGACGATGGGGAAGACACTGAAGCGCAGCGCGGCGTTCGCGGCACTGGCGCGGGCACTGGCGTCCGGGGCCCGGGGTGGGCCGTCGTTGGGCACCCGCCTGGCCGCGCTGCCCCGGATGATCCGGGCCACCACCAAGGGGGAGTACGACGGCGGCCTCCGGCTGGCCCTGATGACGGCGGCCACGGCGTACATCGTCTCGCCGATCGACCTGCTCCCGGAGATTCCGCTGGCCATCTTCGGGCTCGCCGACGACGCGGTCATGATCACCTGGTTGGCCGGCAGCGTGCTCGCCGAGACCGACCGCTTCCTGGAGTGGGAAGGCCGCCGCAGCTCCGTCATCCCCGGGGGGATCGTGCCCTGACGGCACGTACGCTGGGCGCGAGTAAACGTCTGCCCGGCCGCCGTCGCCGGCGCCGCAACGAAGGGCACACCGTGCAGTACTACGACAACGTCGTCGACATGATCGGCAACACCCCGCTGGTGCGTCTGCGTAACGTCACCGAGGGCATCCAGGCGACCGTGCTCGCCAAGGTGGAGTACGTCAACCCGGGCGGCTCCGTGAAGGACCGGATCGCGCTGCGGATGGTGGAGGACGCCGAGGCCGCCGGTCTGCTCAGGCCCGGCGGCACCATCGTCGAGCCGACCAGCGGCAACACCGGTGTCGGGCTGGCCCTGATGGCCCAGCTCAAGGGCTACAAGTGTGTCTTCGTCTGCCCGGACAAGGTCAGCCAGGACAAGCAGGACGTGCTCCGGGCGTACGGCGCCGAGGTGGTGGTCTGCCCGACCGCTGTCGCCCCGGAGGACCCGCGCTCGTACTACAACGTGTCCGACCGGCTGACCCGGGAGATCCCCGGTGCCTGGAAGCCCAACCAGTACAGCAACCCGGCCAACCCGCGCTCGCACTACGAGACCACCGGCCCGGAGCTGTGGAAGCAGACCGAGGGTGGGCTCACCCACTTCGTGGCGGGTGTCGGCACCGGCGGCACGATCTCCGGCATCGGGCGGTACCTCAAGGAGGCGTCCGAGGGTCGGGTCCGAATCATCGGGGCGGACCCGGAGGGTTCGGTCTACTCCGGCGGCACCGGCCGTCCGTACCTGGTGGAGGGCGTCGGCGAGGACTTCTGGCCGGAGACGTACGACCGGGGTGTCGCCGACGAGATCGTCGAGGTCTCCGACAAGGCGTCCTTCGAGATGACCCGGCGGTTGGCCCGCGAGGAGGGGCTGCTGGTCGGCGGTTCGTGCGGCATGGCGGTGGTTGCCGCGCTGGAGGTCGCCCGCAAGGCCGGCCCGGACGACGTGGTGGTGGTGCTGCTGCCCGACGGCGGCCGAGGCTACCTCTCGAAGATCTTCAACGACTCGTGGATGGCCCGGTACGGCTTCCTCGACAACTCCGGCGCGGAGCCGACGGTGGCCGACGCGCTGGCCAGCAAGCCGGGAGGGCTGCCCGAGCTGGTGCACGTGCACCCGACCGAGACGGTCCGCGACGCGATCGACTACATGCGCGAGTACGGCGTCTCGCAGCTGCCGGTGCTCAAGGCCGAGCCGCCGGTGGTGACCGGCGAGGTGGCCGGTTCGATCGCCGAGCGGGACCTGCTCGACGCGCTCTTCACCGGCCAGGCCCACCTGCACGACACGATCGAGCGGCACATGGGCGATCCGCTGCCGATGATCGGCGGCGGTCAGCCGGTGAGCGAGGCGGTCGGGCTGCTGGAGAAGTCCGACGCGGCCCTCGTCCTGGTCGACGGCAAGCCCAAGGGCGTCCTCACCCGCCAGGACCTCCTGTCCCACCTGGGAGCCCACTAACCCGTTACCCCGCCCGTCCCCGCCCGTCCCCGCCCTCGCTCCGTCGATCATGGAGTTGTGGTGCCGTACAAAAGCGGCACAGGCACCTGAATCGGTCACCACAACTCCATGATCGACGCCGGGGAGGGTGCGGCGGGCCGGGCAGTTCAGAGGGGGCGGGTGTAGCGGAGTTGCGGGGTGAGGGCGGTGCCGATGTGCTCTTCGCGCTCGATGCCCGTGGACGTCCAGCCGCCGCGCTCGTAGAAGGAGCGGGCGTGGGCGTTGCCCCGCAGCACCCAGAGCACCGCACGACGCCACCCCCTGGCACGCATGGCGTCCAGGGCGTCCACCATCAGCGCGCGACCGACGCCCCGGCCCTGCTCGCGCGGGTCCAGGTGGATCGCGTTGAGCAGCCCGGTGGCGGGGTCGTCCTCGTCGTCCGGGCCCAGGTGGCTGAACCCGACCAGCGCCCCGGCCCGCTCGGCCACCGTCATCCGGTGGGTGCACTGTTCCCAGCCCCACCGCTCGACCCAGTACCGCCCCATCGCCTCCGGTGTCGGGTCGGCCAGGGCTTCGACCGGCAGGAAGGCGGAGTACGCGGCGACCCGGGAGCGCTGGTGCAGGGCACCCACCGCCATCAGGTCGTCGCCGGTCGCGGGGCGGAGCGTGACGGTCACCCGGCCGAGGCTACCCGGCGGGGTGGGAGCTGCACCGTGGTCAGATCCTCCGCGATGATCAGGTCACCGTCGAAGTGCGCGCGTGCCTCGTCGTGGAACCGGCGCGGGTCGGGATAGCGCTGGGAGAAGTGGGTGAGCACGAGTCGGCGTACCCCGGACTCGGTCGCCACCCGGGCGGCCTGCGCCGCGGTGAGGTGGCCGACCTCGGCGGCGAGCGCGGCCTCCGACTCCAGGAAGGTCGACTCGATGACCAGCAGGTCGGCGTGCTCGGCGAGCGCGTACACCCCGTCGCAGAGGCCGGTGTCCATCACGAACGCGAACCGCTGCCCGTGCCGGGGCTCGCTGACCTCGTCGCGGGTGACGCGACGCCCGTCGAGGTCCAGGTGGCCGACGCGGATCAGCTCACCGACGGCCGGCCCGGCGACGCCGTACGCGGACAGTTTCTCCGGCAGCATCCGGTGGCCGTCCGGCTCGATCAGCCGGTAGCCGTACGTCTCGATGGGGTGCCGCAGCCGGCGTGCCTCCAGCGTGCCGCAGGACAGAATGATCCGCTGCCCGTCCGCCTCGATGGGTTCGACATGCAGCTCGGCGGTCTCGTAGAAGGAGGTCGCGTGCCGTAGCCGGGCGAAGTATTCGGCGCCCCCGGCGGGAAAGTGCACAGCGACCGGATGCGGCACCCGGTCCAGGGAGAGTCGCTGGATGGTGCCGGGCAGGCCGAGGCAGTGGTCGCCGTGGAAGTGGGTGACGCAGATGCGGGTGAGGTCGCTGGCGGTGACAGTGGTGTGCAGGAGTTGACGCTGGCTGCCCTCACCCGGGTCGAAGAGGATCACCTCGTCGTCCCAGCGCAGCACGTACCCGTTGTGGTTGCGTTGCCGCGTCGGCGCCTGGCTGGCCGTGCCCAGCACCACCAGTTCGCGCATCGACATCGAGGGCCTCCGGATATGGAGCGACCCCCGGGGCGCTCCGCGCTCGCGCGCGGGCCGGCTGGACTTGGCCGGCACCCCGGGGGTCGGGTGGCTGTCTGGAATTCGCCGCACCGCTGCCACACGGTCTCGACGATGGTGCTGGTGCCCGCCTGTCGGCGGACCGATCACTGTCGAGGACAGCGGCTAGCGGACAGCCACCTCACGAGTCCGATTGCTATACAAGTCTGGACCACCTCCTTTCACGTGTACGGCCACGCTATCGAGTTCTCGCCGCCCTCGGCAACGGATTTCGATCACAGGGTCAGATGGGAATGCCCGGCCAGCTCAGCGGCGTCGCATGGCAGGGCAACGCCGCGAGAGCGGCCCCCGCCCGGGCTAGGGTGCCGGCCGTAGCTGCGTCCGAGGGCAGCGTTCCTGGTGGTCACCGACGACCTCGGCAATCTCGCCGGGTGTCGTGGCTGTGTCCATCCGTAGCACCCGCCAGCATTTGCCGCACGTAACTCGGCTGGTGACGACGATGGTCCATCTCGACACTTCCAGCTCAATTGGCACCCTTGCCGGTTCATCGCCCTCGGCCCGCGCACTGAACATCGCTACTCCCTGCCGTATGAGGGGCGTCCGCATGATCGGCGAGACCGGCGGGCGCCCCTTGGATGCAGCGACAGGCACCGATCCCAGATCCACTACCTACCGCGCAGATTCGACAGTAGTGCAAGTAGTGCCAGTAGGGCAATGGGTGTAAGTAGTCCCTGCTGCGGGTAGGCGCAGCCTGTGTGCGTGCCGATACCCCACACTGCGCATGAGATCGAGGCTGATCTGTTGAGGCGCATCGGCGCTGGCGAGTTTCGGCGCGGGCAGCGCCTCCCGACGTACGACGCGCTGGCCGATGAATACGGCTCGGCCCGGCGCACTGTGGCGCGCGCCGTCGAGGGGTTGAAAGCGCGGGGGATCGTGGTCGGCGTCCGGGGATCGGGTGTGTACGTCGCTGACACGTAGGCGCCGGGTGGGGTAACGCTGTTGCTCACGGCCATGCCGCCAAAACGAGAACAAGGCCACCGGGTGCGAAACCCAGTGGCCTTGCCAGTTGACGCGATGGTGGTCAGCCGCCGACGCGGGCCACGCCGACCGGGCAGCTCAGCCCGTTCGGGCCGTGGTTGCAGTACCCGTTCGGGTTCTTGGTCGGGGCGAGGTACTGCTGGTGGTAGTCCTCGGCGAAGTAGTAGCTGCCGAGCGGGGCGATCTCGGTGGTGATCTCACCCTTGCCGGCCCGCGTCACGATCGGCTGGAACGCGTCCCGGGACGACTCAGCGATGGTCCGCTGCTCGTCGGTGGTCGTGTAGATCGCCGACCGGTACTGGGTGCCCACGTCGTTGCCCTGGCGCATGCCCTGGGTCGGGTCGTGGTTCTCCCAGAAGACCTTCAGCAGGTCCTCATAATTGATCTTGCTGGGGTCGTACACCACCTGGACGACCTCGGCGTGCCCGGTGCGTCCGGAACACGTCTCCTCGTATGTCGGGTTCTTGGTGATGCCACCCGCGTAGCCGGCGGAGGTCGTGTAGACACCGGGCAGCGTCCAGAACAGCCGCTCGGCGCCCCAGAAACAGCCCATACCGAAGACCGCCACCTGGAGGCCCTCCGGGAACGGGCCCTTCAACGGGGTGCCCAGCACCTCGTGCCGGTCAGCGACCGGCATGGCGATCGGACGGCCCGGAAGGGCCTGGTCGGGCGAAATCATCTCGGCGTTCATACGGCGCAAAAACACGTGGGGATCTCCTCTCGTACCTCTCGCAGCGTGCAACACCGGCGGGTCCACCTTCCTTACCCGCGCGAGTGTGAGTCAGGCCGCGCCTCAGAGCGCGGCGGCGACCCGGTCCGCGTAGGTCTGGGCCTCGGTGTCGTCCTCGTAGCGGGTACGCGGCCAGAAGAACCCGCGCAGCCCGTCGCCCTTGGTCCGTGGCACCACGTGGGTGTGCAGGTGCGGAACGGACTGGGACACCTTGTTGTTCATCGCCACGAACGTCCCCCCGGCCCCCAGACCGGACTCCACGGCCACCGCCAGGCGTCGGACCAGCGCGAAGTAGCCCGGCAGCAGGTCGGACGGCAGGTCGGTCAGGGCCACCAGGTGCACCCGGGGGACCACCAGCACGTGCCCCTTGAACACCGGCCGGGTGTCCAGGAACGCCACCCCGTCCGGTGTGTCGGCCACCCGGAACGCCGGGACCTCTCCCGCCACGATCCCGCAGAACACGCAACCGCTCATCGGCACAGGCTATGCCGCGACCTCGCGGGACACGCTGCCCCCTGCGCGCGGCCCGACTGTGGTACTCATCTACGTGAATCGATCAGCACGGGGGGACGTGCTGTGGCGAAGCTCCGAAAGGACGAACCTTGCACCTCAGAAGAAGCATCAGCCTGGCCGCGGCGGCCTTGACCGCCGGTCTGCTCACCGGCGGGGTCCCGGGACAGGCCCTGGCCGCCGCCGCGCCGACCGTGACCCCGCTACCGCTGAGCACCGTGGCGGACGTGGTGTCGGCCGGCGACCGGGTCTTCGTCAGCGGTGGCCGTTCCGCCACCGACGTCGTCGTGACCAGCGCGGCCGGCGCGGTCGTCGGCACCCTGTCCGGTCTTCCCGGCCCCACCGACCTGCTGCTCAGCGCCGACCGGCGGACCCTCTACGTGGCGCTTCCGGCAGCCAATGCCATCGCCGCCTTCGACACCGGTTCGCTCGTCGAGTCGGCCCGCTACGACACCGGCGCGGGCGAGTGCCCGTCGTCGCTGGCGCTGACCGGGCGCTACCTGTGGTTCGGCTACGGCTGTGACCAGTGGGGCGGCAACATCGGTCAGATCGACCTCGGCCGCCAGCCGGCCCGGCTGACCACCCGGGTCGCCGAGCAGGACTTCCACGACTTTCCGCTGCTCACCGCGGCCGGCCAGAACCGGTCGGTGCTGCTCGCGGGGCAGCCGGGGTTGAGCCCGGCGTCGGTCTACGCGTACGGCATCGGCACCGCGGGAACGCTGACCACCCTGCGGACGAACGACTGGTCCGTGGTCGGCAGCAACCTGCGGGACATCGCCCTCGACCCGACCGGCACCACGCTCTACACCGCCGCCGGCGCCCCGTACGAGGTGCAGGCGTTCCCCTTCGCGGACATCACCACCCCGTCCGCTACCTACCGGACCGGCGCGTACCCGAACGCTGTCGAGATCTCCCGCGACGGCACCCGGATCGCCGCCGGGGCGGACGCCACCTACGACCCGGACGTGTTCGTCTTCAGCCCGGACGGGACCGAGTTGGCCCGCTTCGAACTCGGCGACGAGCTGAGCTCCGGCGCGCTGGCCTGGTCGCCGAACGGAGCCCGGCTCTACGCGGTCGCCTACGACTGGACCGGAGCCAACCAGGCGACCCTGCACGTCCTGCCCGTCCCGGCCGCCTGACCGCCCTCCCGGGCGCGGGGCCGGGCCGGACGGTCCGGCCCCGCGCCCGGGAGCGCGGGTTCCGTTCCAGCCCTCGGGAAGGGGCACTAGCCTCACACCATGAACCACGGCTTCGAGACGCTCGCCATCCACGCCGGCCAGGACCCTGAGGCCCGCACCGGCGCGGTGATCCCACCGATCTACCAGACCAGCACGTACGCGCAGGACGCCGTCGGTGCGCCCCGGCTCGGCTACGAGTACAGCCGCTCGGGCAACCCGACCCGCGACGCCCTCCAGGAGTGCCTGGCGGCGCTGGAGGGTGGGCCGGTGGGGCTCGCCTTCGCCAGTGGCCTGGCCGCCGAGGACACCCTGCTGCGGGCCGTGTGCCAGCCCGGCGACCACGTGGTGATCCCCGACGACGCGTACGGCGGCACCTACCGGCTCTTCGCCCGTGTCGCCCAGCGCTGGGGCCTGGAGTTCACCCCGGCCAAGGTCTCCGACCCGGACGCGATCCGGGCCGCCGTCCAGCCCGGCCGCACGAAGATCGTCTGGTTGGAGACGCCGACCAACCCGTTGCTCGGCATCGCCGACATCGCCGCCCTGGCCTCCGTGGCACACGACGCGGGCGCGCTGCTCGTCGTGGACAACACCTTCGCCTCGCCGTACCTGCAACAGCCGATCGCGCACGGCGCGGACGTCGTGGTGCACTCCACCACCAAGTACATCGGCGGGCACTCCGATGTGGTCGGTGGCGCGCTCGTCGTCGCCGACGCCGGGCTCGGCGAGGAGCTGCGCTACCACCAGAACGCGATGGGCGCGATCAACGGCCCCTTCGACGCCTGGCTGACGCTGCGCGGCATCAAGACCCTCGGGGTACGCATGGACCGGCACTGCGACAACGCCGAGCGGCTCGCCGCGTACCTCGACGGGCACGCCAAGGTGGCCCAGGTGCTCTACCCGGGGCTGCCCTCGCACCCCGGTCACGAGGTGGCCGGGAAGCAGATGCGCCGGTTCGGCGGCATGATCTCGTTCCGCGCCTCCGGCGGTGAGGACCACGCCGTCGAGATCTGCAACCGCACCAAGCTCTTCGTGCTCGCCGAGTCGCTGGGCGGGGTGGAATCCCTGATCGAGCACCCCGGCCGGATGACACACGCAAGTGCTGCCGGCTCGCCGCTTGAAGTTCCCGGCGATCTCGTGCGACTGTCTGTCGGCATCGAGACGGTCGACGACCTGCTCGCCGATCTGGAGCAGGCACTGGGCTGACCGCTGGGGAGGATGGCCGTGCAGGACATCATGGCGACCTGGGTCGGGGCGACCGCCAAGCAGATCGCCCGGGGCGTACGCCGGGGTGACGTCTCGGCCACCCAGGTCGTCGCCGACCACCTCGAGTACATCTCCCGAGCCGACCGTGAGCTGGCCGCGTTCCGGGCCGTTCGCGGCGGCGAGGCGATCACCGAGGCGGAGAAGGTCGACGAGCAGGAGGACCTCGCCAACCTGCCCCTGGCGGGGGTCCCGGTGGCGGTGAAGGAGAACACCCCGGTCGCCGGCCTGCCCACCTGGAACGGGTCGACGGCCGCCCGCACCGACGTCGCGGAGGCCGACCACGAGGTGGTGCGGCGGCTGCGCGGCGCGGGAGCGGTGATCCTGGGTGTGACCCGGATGCCGGAGCTGGGGCTGTGGGCACTCACCGACGACGACAGCGCGGTGACGCGCAATCCGTGGGACAGCACGCGTACCCCCGGTGGCTCCTCCGGCGGCGCAGCCGCCGCGGTGGCCGCGGGGCTGGTGCCGATCGCGCACGGCAACGACGGTCTCGGCTCGATCCGGATCCCGGCGGCCTGCTGCGGCCTGGTCGGGCTCAAGCCCGGCCGGGGTGTGGTGCCCTGCCAGCTCGGTGCGGACGACTGGTTCGGTCTCACCGAACACGGCATGCTGACCAGCACCGTCGCCGACGCGGCGGTCGGCTTCTCGGTGCTCGCCGGTCGCCGTCCCGAGAAGCTGGTCCCGCCGCAGCGGCTGCGGGTGGGCGTCTCGTTGCGATCCCCGGTGCGGGGCGTCACCCCTGACGAACCCAACCGCGACGCGGTGGCCGCCGCCGGCCGGCTCCTCGCCGCCGCCGGGCACGACACGGTGCCGGCCGATCCGGTCTACCCCACCGCGCTCGGCCTACAGGGCATCGCCACGTGGTTCGCCGCGGCCGCCACCGACGTCCGGGCGTCCGGGCTGGACCGGCGTGGCCTGCAACGCCGTACCCGGCGGCACGTCGCGCTGGGCGAGTGGGCGCAGCGCCGCGGATACGTGCGGGAGGCCGACCGGGCGGAGTGGCGGCAACGGTCGGTCGACTTCTTCGGCGACCACTCCGTCGACCTGCTGCTCACCCCGGCGCTGGCCACCGCGCCGCCGGAGGCCGCGCGCTGGTCCGAGCGGTCGTGGCGGGCGAACATGACGGCCAACATCCGGTACGCCCCGTACGCCGCGCCGTGGAACGTCGCCGGCCTGCCGGCCGTGGTGGTACCGGTGGGTCGGCGCCCGGACGGTCTGCCGGTCGCGGTGCAACTGGTCGGTCCGCCCGGCTCGGAGTTGCTGCTGCTCGGTGTCGCCGGCCAGTTCGAGATGGCCGCCCCCTGGGCGCGTCACGCCCCCGGCTATCCCCGGATCGGAACGGGGTCGCCGGCCGTCGCGTGATCGTCTAGCGCGGTCGGCGCGGCCGCCGTGCTTATCGTTGAAGTCGGGCTGACCGGGCGCGGTGGATACCGCGCTTTCCGGGATGCCGAGTGGATCACCCTGGTCCGGGCGGCCCGGGCCCGCACCCCGGGCGGCCCGCACCCCGGGCGGCCCGCACCCCGGTCGGCCCGGCCCGCGGGCTGGACCGCGAACCGGGGTGGCACGATCGGGGCATGACGGAACTGGTCGGTCTCGACGACGTGCGGGCCGCACGGGAGTTGCTCGCTGGCGTCACCCGGACGACGCCGCTGGAGCCCTCGCGTCCGCTGAGCGCGGCGCTGGGCGGGCCGACCTGGCTGAAGTGCGAGAACGTGCAGCGCGCCGGCTCGTACAAGGTGCGGGGCGCGTACGTGCGGATCTCCCGCCTGTCGGCGGCGGAGCGGGAGCGCGGCGTGGTCGCGGCGAGCGCCGGAAACCACGCGCAGGGCGTGGCCCTCGCCGCCGGCCTGGTCGGCACGCACGCCACCGTCTTCATGCCGGTCAACGCGCCGCTGCCGAAGGTGGCGGCCACCAAGGGGTACGGCGCACAGGTCGAGTTGGCCGGCAACACCGTCGACGAGTCGTTGGTCGCCGCCCACACGTACGCCGAACGCACCGGCGCGGTGCTGATCCACCCGTTCGACCATCGGGACGTGATCGCCGGCCAGGGGACCGTCGCGCTGGAGATCCTCGAACAGTGCCCGGACGTGAAGACGATCATCACCGGGGTCGGTGGCGGCGGTCTGATCTCCGGCATGGCGGTGGCCGCGAAGGCGTTACGGCCGGAGGTACGGATCATCGGTGTCCAGGCGGCCGGTGCGGCGGCGTTCCCGCCCTCACTGGTGGCCGGCGAGCCGGTCCGGCTGCCCACCTTCTCCACCATCGCCGACGGCATCGCCGTCGGCCGACCGGGGGAGATCACCTTCAACCACGTGCGCAAGCTGGTCGACGAGGTGGTCACGGTGTCCGAGGAGGACATCTCCCGGGCCCTGTTGATGCTGCTCGAACGCGGTAAGCAGGTTGTCGAGCCGGCCGGGGCGGTCGGTGTCGCCGCGCTGCTGGCGGGCGTCGTCGAGGTGGAGACGCCGGCGGTCGCGGTGCTCTCCGGTGGCAACATCGACCCGTTGCTGATGATGCGGGTGATCGAGCACGGGCTGGCCGCCGCGGGTCGTTACCTGCGGGTGACGGTGCGCTGTTCGGACCGGCCGGGGCAGCTCGCGTCGTTGCTCAGCCAGATCGCCGAGCACCGGGCCAACGTCGTGGATGTCGAGCACCAGCGGGCCAACCCGCACCTCGGCCTCGGCGAGGTGGAGGTGGCGTTGTCGGTCGAGACCCGTGGCGTGGAGCACTCGGACACGCTGATCAGCGCCTTGCGGGCCAGCGGTTACCAGGTGGTCTTCGCGGCCGAGGCGTGACACCTGTGGGTGTCACGCCTCGGGAAGTGCGCGTGGTGGGGATCGGTGGTGCGGCCGGCGACGTCAGCCGGAGAACGGCTCGAAGCTGACCACCGTCACCTTGATGTCGGCGCCGCTCGGTGCCGTGTAGGTGCAGGTCTGCCCGGCCCGACCGCCCAGGATCGCCTTGCCCAGCGCCGACTCGGGACTGTAGACGGTCAGGTCGGTGGTGGCGGCGATCTCCCGCGAGCCGAGCAGGAAGGTCTCGGTGTCGTCGGTGTCGTCGTCGAAGTAGATCGTCACGACCATGCCGGGGGAGACCGCGTCGGCCGTCGGCGCCTCGCCGACCTTGGCGGTGCGCAGCAGCTCCGTCAGGTAACGGATGCGACCTTCGGCCTTGCCCTGCTCCTCGCGGGCGGCGTGGTAGCCGCCGTTCTCCCGCAGGTCGCCCTCCTCGCGCCGAGCGTTGATCTCGGCGGCGATGGCCGGACGGTTGGCGATGTGCTCGTCGAGCTCGGCCTGGAGGCGGTCGTACGCGTCCTGCGACAGCCAGGTGGCGGGCGCCTCGTTGCCAGTGGACACAGGCGTTCTCCTCAGTTGTGCGTGGCCGGCTGAACAGGTGAACTACCAAGTTACCAGTGCGGTACGACACAGCGTGTCGGCCATCACCGCCGGTGCCCGGATCCGACACCGCGCGTAGAGGGGCCGCCGCCGTCGTCGGAGGGGACGTTCCCGCAGCTCAGGCCGGGGGGCGGCAGCGCAGGACCTCACCGATGAACGGCCGTGCTGTGGTGGCGAGGCGGTGTCGGGTCGTCACGTGCCGGTTGCCCGGCTGGGCCGTCACCGTGATCTCTTCCCGGGCCACCTCGGCGCCCGCGCGGTCCCGCGCGCGCAGTACGCAGACCGCCGATCCACCCGACGGCACCGTGACCCGGAAGTCGACAACCACCTGGTTGTCGGTGATGTCGGTATAAGTGATCACCTGGGCGTCGTAGACCGGGTCGCCGTACTGGCGGTAGAGCCGTACGGAGATCACGGTCAGCGTCCCCACGAGCGCCAGCAGCACCAGTGCGGCCAGCAGCGTGCGACGACGCCGCCCGGCCGGTGCCCGGCGACGGCCGTAGCGCCCGGCCGGGAAAACCGGCGCGCCTGATGAAATTGTGGCGTGCGTCTCGGTCACCGGCGGGTATCTCCTGGCGTTGTTGTCGGCGGCATCAGCAAGAATGGCAGAGTCCCATCCTCCCACCCGGTCCAGCGGCAGGAATGGCAGGTCATGCACGGGCTGCTGACCGGCGACAAGGGTGCGGTGAGGAAGATCCCGGCAGGTCAGCCGGTCGAGCCCGGTCGGGTCCACCGTCCGGCACAGACGAGGAGCGCCGAAGTTGGCAGAGCAACTGCGTCTCATGGCCGTGCACGCGCACCCGGACGACGAGTCGAGCAAGGGCGCGGCGACGACGGCGAAATATGTCGCACAGGGGGTGGACGTCCTGGTCGTGACGTGCACGGGCGGCGAGCGCGGGAGCGTGCTCAACCCCAAGCTCGACCGACCCGACGTGTGGGCCAACATCGCCGAGATCCGGCGTGCCGAGATGGACGCCGCGCGGTCGATCCTCGGCATCGACCAGGCCTGGCTCGGCTTCGTCGACTCCGGCCTGCCCGAGGGTGACCCGCTGCCGCCGCTGCCGGAGGGTTGTTTCGCCCTCCAGGACGTCGAGGTGGCCGCCGGGCCCCTGGTGCGGTTGATGCGCGAGTTCCGTCCGCACGTGGTCACCACGTACGACGAAGAGGGCGGCTACCCGCACCCCGACCACATCATGTGCCACAAGGTGAGCGTGGCCGCCTTCGAGGCCGCCGGCGACCCGGAGCGCTACCCGGAGCTGGGTGCCCCCTGGCAGCCGTTGAAGCTCTACTACGACATCGGGTTCTCCAAGGGCAAGATCATGGCCCTGCACGAGGGCATGCTGGCGGCGGGTCTGGAGTCGCCGTACGAGGAGTGGCTCAAGCGGTGGGAGGACCGGCCGGACAAGGGGCCCCGGATCACCACCCGGGTCGAGTGCTCCGAATACTTCCCGGTCCGCGACGACGCGCTGCGCGCCCACGCCACCCAGGTCGACCCGGACGGCTTCTGGTTCCACGTGCCGATGGAGCTCCAGCAGCGTGCCTGGCCGACCGAGGACTACGAGCTGGCCCGCTCGATGGTCGACAGCCCGCTGCCCGAGTCGGATCTCTTCGCCGGGGTACGGGAGACGGCGCACGCACGCTGATTCCGGGCGGGTCTACCCTGGATACCAACCGCACATCGGAGGAACGCCATGCTGACCGCTGCCCAGGTGCTCGCGGAGAACAACTTCGGGGACACCCGCACGGGTGGTCTGGCCGGCCCGATGGGCCTGTTCCTCATCCTGCTGCTGGCCACCGCGACCATCCTGCTGATCCGCAACATGAACTCCCGGCTGCGTCGCCTGCCGGACCGGTTCCCGCAGCAGGCGGGGTCCACCGACCCGACCAGGGTCGATGCGGCAGTCGTCGATCCGACAGACGGGACCGGGGGGCGTGATTCATCCACGCCCGCTCCCAACGGGCACCAGCAGCACCGGAACGGCTAGTCACCCCATGAATCACGCCGGACCGGGTGGTCGCCCCCTGTTGCGACCACCCGGTTTGGCTTAGCCTTCCGCCGGGGGACCAAAAGTCTCCGAGCCGGGTGCGGGAGGGGGCGCCGATGACCAGCACAGCACCGGCCGCCCGCCGCAACCTCGGTCGGTCGGCTGACGGGGGAGGTCGATGACCTCCGGTCCAGCCAACGACTCGTTCGACCGGCTCGGGGTGCGGGGCACCCCGGGCCGGTTACTCGTGCTCACCGCCGCCGTCACGCTGACCGCCGTGGTCGCCGCCACGGTGGGGTTGACCCTCCCGGCCCGGCTACCGGCCGACGACCCGCTCGGCGGTCCGGCCCGCTTCGGCATCGCGGTCGCCGTCCTCGGTCTCGCCCAGCTGGCCCGGCTCCGGTTCCGTTCGGCGGCCGGCATGGTCAGCATCACCTGGGGTGAGGCGGCGTTGATCGTCTGCCTCTACCTGACCCCGGCCGGGTGGCTTCCGTCCGCCACGCTGCTCGGCACCGGGCTGGCCTGGACGGTGCTCTCCCTGCACAACGACCGCCGCCCGGTCCTGGAGATCGTCCGGATCGCCGCGTCACTGGCCGCCGCGTCGGCGTTGGCCGTCTCCGTGACCACGGCGCTCGGGCGGCCACTGCTCTCCCCGCCCACCCCGATGCTGGCGCTGGCTGTGCTCGCCGGGTCGGTGACCTATCTGCTGGTGACCGCCTGGCTGGGTGGGGTGACGCTGGGCCTGCGGCACGGCCTGCCGATCGGGCCGCCGCTGCTCGCCGCGTTGCGCGGCAAGCTGCTGATGTTCGTCGGCAACGTGGCGGTCGGCCTCGTGGTGGTCGCTCTGCTGGAGCTCGACCCGCGTTGGTTGCTGTTGCTGCCGCCGCTGCTCTGGCTGCTCCAACAGACCTACCGCTACCGGTTGCGCGCCGATCTGGAACGCCGCACCTGGAGGGCCTTCGCCGAGGCCACCGCCGCCCTCAACCAGCTCGACGAGCGGGGGGTGGCAAGCGCGGCGGTCACCGGTGCGCTGACGCTGTTCAACGCCGAACTGGTGGACGTGGACGTGGCCCGGGCCGACGGCCGGTGGCACCGGTACCGGGGCGACGCCAGCGGTCAGACGGCCGACCGTGAGACGGACCCACCGGAGGAGACGGAGGCGGACGAGCACGAGCTGGTCCGCGCACTGTCGGTCGGTGCCGCCCCGGTCGGTCGACTGCGGGTGCGGTTTCCCCGCTCGGCCCCGCCCACCGCGCGGGAACGCGACGCCGTGGCCGCGTTCGGCGACGCGCTCGCTGCCGCGCTGCACGACGCCGCGACCCACCGTGAGCTGCGATTGGTGACCGCCCGGTCGTCGTACGAGGCGGTGCACGACCCGCTCACCGGGTTGGTCAACCGGGCGGCGATGCTCGGCAAGGGTGACCAGTCGCTGCGGCAGCTCGCGCACGATCATCCGGTGGCGTTGTTGCTGCTGGACATCAACCAGTTCAAGGAGGTCAACGACACCCTCGGTCATGCGGCGGGCGACCAGTTGCTGCGGCTGACCGCGAACCGGCTCGACACGCTGGTCCGCCCCGGCGACCTGCTCGGCCGCCTCGGCGGTGACGAGTTCGCCCTGCTCCTCACCGCGGTGCCGGTGCTCGGCGACCGGGCCGCCCCGATGGCCCACGCGTTGCGCCAGGCCCGGGAGATCGCCGAACGGTTGGCCGCGCCGACCGAGGTGGCCGGCGTCCGGATGTCGATCGAGGTCTCCGTCGGTGTGGTGGTGGCGGACGCCGGCACCGCCGACCTGACCGAGCTGCTGCGCCGTGCCGACATCGCGATGTACCAGGCCAAGGAGGGCGGCGGCAACGTCGCCGCGTACGACGGCACCCGCGACGCGGCCAGCACCGATCAGCTCGCCCTGCTCGCCGAGCTTCGGGAGGCGCTGACAGTCGACGACCAGCTGGTGCTGGCCCTGCAACCGGCGGTGGACCTGACCACGGGCGCGCCCACCGGCGTGGAGGCGCTGATCCGTTGGCAGCATCCCCGGCGTGGATGGCTGAACCCGGCCGACTTCATCCGGCCGGTGGAGAACAGCGAGCAGCTCGGCACCTTCACCCGTTACGTGCTGGACAAGGCGCTCGGTGTGGCCGCCGGCTGGGCCCGGGAGGGGTTGGACGTCCCGATCTCGGTCAACCTGTCGGCACGCAGCCTGCTGGACCGCCGGCTGCCTGCGGAGATCGCCGACGCGCTGCGCCGACACCAGGTGCCACCGCACCGCCTCGTCCTGGAGATCACCGAGACGGTGGTGATGAGCGAGTTGGAGGTCATCGACGAGGTGCTGGCCACCCTCCGGTCGATGGGCGTGCAGCTCGCTGTGGACGACTTCGGCACCGGCTTCTCGTCGTTGACCTTCCTCACCCGGATCGCCGTGGACGAGTTGAAGGTGGACCGCTCGTTCGTGATCAAGATGGCGGATTCGCCGGAGGCGGCGGCGATCGTCCGCACGACGGTGGGTCTCGCCCACGAGCTGGGGCTGCGCGTGGTCGCCGAAGGGGTGGAGACCGCCGAGCAGCGGATGGCCCTGGCCGAGCTGGGCTGCACCTCCGCGCAGGGCTACCACTTCTTCAAGCCGATGCCGGCGGACAAGATCGGCGCGGTGCTGGGGTCGCTGCGCGACTCGGCCGAGTCGAACGTGTTCCGGCTCCGCGCCGACGGCGCCTCCTAAGTTCGCGATGAGGGATCTGAGGAGTGTCGCCGCATGACAGGAGCTGATAAGCAGGCTTATCAGATGTAGTCCAGTTCCGTGCCTTGCGCGGTTGCTGACGTGTCTGTCATTCTTGTGGTGCGGAAGGAAGTTCTGTCGCAATCGCCGCCGTGACCCGGCTGCCCGCGATGCGCCATGCGGCCCCAAAAGGGCTTACCCCGGGGGGCTTGAATCAGAGGCCACACCCGGGGTGTACGCACCGAGAGTACCGCATCGCTGAGCGGATCGGAAGGGGATCGCGATGGACGAGGACGAGGCGCGCCGAATGATTGCCCTGCTCTCCCCGGAGAGGATGGCACCCTACCTCAATCGGTGCGCCGGTAACTCGGTGGCGGCGATCCGCCTCTACTACTGGAACATCGACGTCACGCGTGCTCTGCAGGCGCATCTCCCGTTCTTCGAGCCGATCCTGCGGAACTCCATGGCGGCCCAGTTGGCCACCCTGACCGGCCGGGTGGACTGGTGGCACGCGGGAGCCCTGCCACTTAGAAAACCGGAGGCGGCCCGTCTGGACCGCGCTCTCCAGGCTTGTGGACCCCGACAGCCCTCCCTGCGAGTCGGCGACGTGTTGACCGAACTCAGCTTGGGCTTTTGGGCCGCGCTTTTGGGCCGCGAGTATGAGATGACCCTCTGGCGCCCTGCTCTCCGGCACGCTTTCCCCGAATACCGTGGCGCGCGGGGGCCGCTGCACCGTGATCTGCACCATCTCAACCGGTTGCGGAACCGGATGGCGCATCACGAGCCGATCCACCACCGGCACCTCGCGGCGGACAATGAGAAGATCTTCCTGATCATGGGGTACGTGTCCTCGTTCGCGGCTACGTCCGTCCGGGCGAACGACCGCGTCCCTGAGGAGCTTGCCCGGAAGCCGAAGCTGTGAGGGCTGACGGGAAGGATGTCCGCGAGGTGACGACGGAACAGCCAGAGCACAAGACTGACGTGCAGCTCGTCACGCTGACGGAGGTAGCGGAGTTCGCCGAGGTTCGCCGGCCGACGGCCAGCAACTGGCGACGCCGCCATCCCGACTTCCCCCGAGCGGTCCGGGAGGAGGGCCAATCCGCGCTTTTCGACGCGGCAGCGGTCGCTCGGTGGCTGGATGCCCGACCGCTACCACCAGCCGTGCTCGCGGCTGAGGCCGATGAGCGGCTGATGACGTACGGTGATGTCTTCCGGCGTGGTCTTGAGCTGCGGTCGTTGGGTGCCCTGAGGAATACGGTGCGCGGCGACCGGCTGTTGGCCGTCGCCTTGGCGCTGGCCGCGTTGCGGGTGTTGACCGCTGCGCCGTTGACGATGGACGGCTTGTCGGAGGGCATCCGCCGGGTCGCCGCCGAGGGGCGAACGGCCGAAGCCGAAGCTTTGGACCGATCGCTGCGTGACCTGCCGGACGGTACGCAGCTACTGCTCAAGGTGGTGAATGACCTCGTCCCGTCCGTGGGAGGCGGACGTGCGGTCGAGCGCCTGTTGACTCAGGCTGATCGCTTGGGTGCCACGAACCGTCAGGACGCCACGCCCGAAACCGTCTGCAGGTTGATCGCGGCGCTGATGGGATCGGCGGCGGGGCTTACCGTGCTCGATCCGGCAGCGGGGCTCGGCTCACTCCTCCTGCCGCTGGTGGAGGCGGTCAAGCCGGTCGGGGTCCAAGCGGCCGACCTGGACGCTGCTAAGGTCGATCTGCTCCGGTTTCGGCTAATCTGTCATGGCTTGAAGGCATGCGTGCGACGCGGCAATAGCCTGTTCGACGAGTCGTCGTCTGTAGCCGACGTGGTGGTGGTCGATCCGCCCTTCACCCCGTTCGATCGCTATACCGACAACGTTCCAGTCACGGCGGAACTTACCCCGTGGGCCGAGGCTGCGGTGCGTTTCCTGCGCCCCGAGGGACGCGCTTACCTACTTGTGCCCCTGCCAGCGCTCCGCAGCGCGCGGGTCCGTCCGGGTGGGCTGCACCCGCTGGGGGCCGATGGTGCCTTGCGGGCCGTGATCCAGCTTCCCCGCCGTCTGCACTCGTTTCGCGTCGGTGTGGAGTTCGCGCTGCTCGTCTACGGGAATGCGCCAGACGGCTATCGCCGACCGGATGATGTCCTGTTTTGTGACGCCGATCGGTTCGCTGCCACGGGCGCTGACGGTTGGTTCTCCGAGGTTGCCGACTGGGTCCGGAACCCGGACGATGCCCCGGCAGAGTTCACGTGTTGGGGAGAGGCCAGAGGATCCCTGATGCCGACGGACCGGCTGACTGGCCTACGGTCCGCGACCTTCCAACTGGCGCGGCTACGCGAAGCTCAGCGGGCTGTGCACCGGTTTGAACCAGAGCTCGCGGACGTGCCCGTCGAACCGATGAGCCGCGGATACCGGACGGTCGGGGAGTTGTTCAGGGTCCTGCCTGGTCACAAGGCGAACGATAAGCGAATACGAAAAAACGATCCGACAGGTCTCCCGGTCATCGGCGTGGCCGAGCTGACCGGCGTCGTCCCGGTGGGCAGCCGGTCGATCGGCACGCTCGACGTCAGCGAAGCCGCTCAGGTCACCCACCCCGGCGATGTGGTCATGCTGGGCGGTGACAAGATCAGGGCGATGGTGGACAAGGCGGGCGGCAGCATCGTCCTCAGCCCGGCCCGGGTGATCCGCATCCCCGGGTTCGCCGACTACCAGCAGCACCCGGTGGACCGCGAAGGAATTGCAAGGCCACACCCGGGAATGACACCCCGGGTTCTGGTAGCACTGCTGATGGCGCCGCGCAACGCCGACCGGGCTACCGGCGGGCTCGTCCGGCGGGTGGACCTCAGTAGATTGGAGCTGCCGCGCCTCGAAACCGAGGAGGTTGTTCGACTCGATGAGGTTCTGGCCACTTTCGAGGCGCGGCGTCGTCGAGCGGTCGAGCACCTGACTGCGATCGACGCTGTCCAGGCAGCCTTGGTCGCCGGGATAGCCGATGGTGCGCTCAAGGTGATCGTCGACAGCGACGGCGTCAGCGAGGAAGGAAGCTAGGAGTCAGTGGCACGACGAAGCATCGCCCCGGCCAAGCCGGCGGATTTCAAGGCCACCCTGTGGAAGGCCGCCGATAAGCTGCGCGGGAGCATGGACTCCGCGGAATACAAGCACATCGTGCTCGGACTGGTCTTCCTCAAGTACGTCTCGGACGCCTTCACCGAACGTCGTAGGGTAATCGCCGACGAGCTGGCAGAGGAAGGCATCACCGGCGAACGCGCCGAGCGGCTCCTGGAGGACCGGGACGAGTACACCGGCGAGGGTGTCTTCTGGGTCCGGCCGGACGCCCGCTGGGAAACCATCGCGACCGGTGCCAAGAGCGCGGCCGGTGAGCGCACCGTTGGTGAGTTGATCGACGCGGCGATGCTCGCGATCGAGAGCGAGAACCCTGAGCTGCGGGGCGTGCTGCCGCACTTCTTCAACCGGTCGAGCGTCGATGAGCGCCGGCTCGGCGAGTTGGTCGACCTGATCGGCCGCATCGGCTTCGGCGGCGGTGGATCGGGCCGAGCGCGGGACATTCTCGGCGAGGTCTACGAATACTTCCTCGGCATGTTCGCGGCTGCTGAAGGCCGCAGAGGGGGCGAGTACTTCACCCCGAAGAGCGTGGTACGTCTGCTAGTCGAGGTGTTGGAACCACAGCAGGGAGACCGGGTCTACGACCCCTGCTGTGGATCGGGCGGAATGTTCGTGCAGGCCGAGAAGTTCATCGAGAGCCACGGCGGAAACCCGTTCAAGATCTCGGTGTACGGCCAGGAGATGGCCGAGACCACCTGGCGACTGGCGAAGATGAACCTGGCTATCCACGGCATCGGAGCCGACCTCGGCCCGAAGTGGGAGGACACCTTCCGCCAGGATCTGCACCCGGACAAGCTCGCCGATGTCGTCATGGCCAACCCGCCGTTCAACATCTCCGACTGGGGCGGCGACCGCCTTGGTATGGACACCCGCTGGCAGTTCGGCGTGCCGCCAGCTAGCAATGCCAACTTCGCCTGGCTCCAGCACATCGCCAGCAAGCTCTCCCCGCGCGGTAGCGCGGGTGTTGTGCTCGCGAACGGTTCGATGTCGTCGAAGCAGTCCGGCGAGGGCGACATCCGCCGCAATATGGTGACTGAAGACCTAGTGGCGTGCATGGTGGCGCTGCCACCGCAGCTTTTCCGGCACACCCAGATCCCGGCCTGCCTGTGGTTCCTCACACGGGACAAGTCGCCGCAGGGCTCAAAGAGGCTGAACGACCGGCGCGGTGAAGTCCTCTTCATTGACGCCCGCAAGTTGGGCGTCATGGCAAACCGGACGTTGCGCGAACTCACCGACGAGGAAATCAGGCGGATCGGCGATACCTACCATCGCTGGCGCGGCACCGACAAAACAGCGTTTGCCAAGTACGCCGACGAGCCCGGTTTCTGCTATTCGGCCAAGCTGGACGAAATTAAAAAACACGACTTCGTCCTAACCCCAGGCCGTTATGTGGGGGCTGTCGAATCTGAGTCGGACGATGAGCCGATTGCTGAGCGAGTGAGCCGCTTGACCAGTCAATTGCTGCTACTTATGGATGACGCTGCTCGTCATGATCAGATCCTCCGTGCGCGACTGGATGCTGTCGATGTCTGAGCTCCGGGAATTCCTCCTGACAGAGGTGGCGGTTTGTCACGATTCACACCGACGTCCAATTAGATCTTCGGATAGAAGGCCTGGCCTATATCCATATTACGGCGCGTCGGGCGTGATTGACTATGTGGATGGATACTTGTTTGATGGCGAGTATCTCCTCCTCGCGGAGGACGGAGAGAATCTTCGCACCAGGAAGACGCCGATCGCATTCATTGCGGATGGTCGTTTTTGGGTTAATAACCATGCTCATGTTCTTCAGGGGAATGAGCTGGCGAGTACCCGTTACCTTGCTTACGTCCTCCAGGAACTGGATCTAGCGGGCTTTCTCTCCGGTTCTACGCAGCCGAAGCTCACTCAGTCGGCGATGAGCGCCATCCGTTTTAAGTTGCCCCCTAGGCCTACTCAGGACTCGGTAGTTTCACTGATCTCAGCTATCGATGAAAAGGCCTCACTGAATAACCGAATAGTGGACACGGCGCTCGAACTCGCGAACGCCCGGTATGCTGGCGCGATGATAAGTGGCGGCGAGCCGAGAAGGTTCGCTCTCGGCGACTTGGCTCAAATCTATGACGGGCCACATGCCACTCCGAAGAAAACTGACAGAGGGCCCTACTTTCTCAGTATTTCAAGTCTCGGCTTCGGATCGCTAGACCTTAGCAAATCGGCGCATCTTGACGAAGCTTCATTTGTTGCTTGGACGCGTCGAGTAGCCCCTGGCGCGGGTGATGTCCTCTTTTCTTATGAAACGAGGCTCGGAGTAGCGGCGTTGATGCCTCCGGGTGTTCAGGCATGTCTGGGCCGGAGAATGGGAATCCTCCGTCCGAAATCTGCGCTCGTGAGTTCGTCGGTGTTGCTGCATGCCTATCTCGCAAGTGAGTTCCAGGAGGTGATCCGGCAGAAGGCGGTCCACGGGGCCACCGTCGATCGGATTCCTCTGAGTGAGTTGGGGTGCTGGGAAATCGTGCTTCCCGACGCCCCTTCTACCGCCTCGCTGGCGCCAGTTCTACACGAACTGCACGAGCGGATTTGGCTTGCTCAGCGGGAGAATGAGGCGTTGCTGGAGTTACGAGGCGCGCTGCTGCCGAGGTTAATGTCTGGAGATCTAAGGATCAGGAATGACGCTCGGCTGAATGTCGTTCAGGCGTTCGTGCGGTGAGCCCCAGCGCTTCCAACAAATTTTGACCAAATAACAGCTGGGAAGGCCAGGGCGGGACCGTCTTGGTCCTTGCTATCGCGTACCTCGACTCGGCCCTCGACGTAGCGGACTTCCACGCACTGGCCTTGAGTGCCGCTGCGTGTGCTGGTCCGCCAGGTCACGCTGAGCGGCGTCATGGCCTGACTCCTCACTGCTCACCCATCATCTGCGCAGCCTCCCGTAGCTCCCTGATCGAGTCCCTCTTGCTGAGAGCGGCGGCGCGCAGCTCGTTGAAGATAATCGTACAGCGTGCGGCCTCCTCCGCCTCCCCGTGCACCGCGCCCGTCAAGCCTTCCGAGAAGACGATGCTGGTGTCCGGGGCCGGGAACTCCATGAGAGTGAACGAGGCGATCATGCCGGGGAAGATCGCTTGTCGGTGAGGAAGCACCTGGATCGAGACATGCGGCATCTCGTCGGCGGTGGTAGCCAGATGTAGAAGCTGATCTCGCATCACGGACGGACCGCCAAAGGGGCGCCGCAGCACCGCCTCGTCGAGGATTACCCACAGCTCTGGTGGGTGCTCGCCCGTCAGCCGCTGCTGCCTGTTGAGCTTGATCTGGACCTGTCGATCCGCGTCCTCACTCACCTGCACAGAGGTCGCTCGGTCATTCAAGGCGCGGGCGTACGCCTCGGTCTGGAGTAGGCCGTTGACCACGATCGTCTCGTAGCACAGCAGACCCGTCGCTTCGTGTTCGAAGCTGATGAAGCTGGCGTACGGGCCGGTGATTGTCTGACCGTAGCGGTTCCACCAGCCACGTTGCTTGCTTTCTCGGGCGAGCTGCGTCAGCGCCTCGCGGGTCTCCTCGCTGGTCACCTCTAGGGCGTCCAGTAGGTCATGGAGATCGCGGCTGCGCAGGCCTACGCGACCGTGCTCTACGCGACTGACCCAGGACGCAGAGCGCTCGACCCGCTGGCCGACCTCCTCACCGGTCAACCGAGCCGCGATTCGCAGGTCTCGGAGGATGATGCCGAGTCGACGGCGACGCACCGTGGGGCTTGGTTCGGGCAAGGTGATGGCCTCCTGGCTGGCGCTGCGCGAGCAGATAGGGGTAACTATGGCACATGCGTTTTTCATGTGCCATCTTCAGGTGTGGCTCCTGATACCCGGAGCTGGCCGGTTGCGAGCCGAGTTGACGTGTTGGTGTCACGCCCGGAGGAGCCCTGATAGCCCAGCCTGACAAGATGACGGCCGGTTCGACTGCCCGGCTGATCGTGCCGACGCATCCTTCCTGGTGCACGACGCACCGGGACGGGATCCACTACTCAAGCGAAATTCCGCCATGGGGCAGCGACCGGGTCATCTACGCGGGGAGCAGCCTGTTTCGGATGGATGGGCTGCCGGTGCCGCTTGTCGGGGTCAACCTGCGGCTCTACGCCGCCGACCTGGTCGAGGACTATCCGCTCGATCTCGATCAGGCCCGTATCCTCGCCTGGTCACTCCGGCGGTTGGTGCGACGGGCGACCGCGTAGCCGGCACGTCCAGGGTGATCATGTCGACGGTCGCTGGCCTGGCCAGGTACGTTCTGTCATCGGAGGAGAGTGGTCGATGGCGCAGCAAGCGGGCGGTCTGACCGAGGCCGGGTGGGAGCAGCTCGCGCGGGAGTGGTTCGCCGAGTGGGGCTGGAAACCCGTCGAGGGTGTCGACCTCGCCCCCCGCACTGGGGAGCGTCTTGGCTGGGATGACCTGCTGCTGACCCGGCGTCTTCACCGGGCCGTGGCCCGGATCAATCCGGATCTGCCGGCGACCGCAGTCGAGGATGCGATCGACGCCCTGCGTCGGCCCGAGTCGCAGGACGCCCTCGCCGAGAACTATCGGGTCCATCAGCTCATCACCAGAGGCGTGTCAGGCATCAGCTACCCCGATGCCGCCGGCATCACCCGTGAGCCGACGGTCTGGTTGGTGGACTACGCCGACCCGTACGCGAATGAGTTCCTTGTCGCGTCCCAGGTCAAGGTGACGAGCGGCGATCACGCCCGGCGGCTCGACCTGGTCTGTTACGTGAACGGTTTGCCGCTTGCGGTGGTGGAGCTGAAATCGGCCAGCCGGGGTGAGACTAGCAGCGCGACCGCGTACGCCCAGCTCCGGTCCTACCTGCGGGATCTCGGCCCGGCCGTCTTCGCTGCCCCGGTGGTTTGGGTCGCCAGCGACGGTGCCACCGCGCGGATCGGCACGCCGTTCACTCCGTGGGAACACATGGCACCCTGGAACGTCGACGAGCACGGCCGGCGGGTCGACGTCACCGACGGTTCGGCCCTGGAGGTCATGGTCTCCGGGGCCTTCGAGCCGGCCAGGTTCCTCGATCTCGTCGCCAACTTCATCTCGTTCTCCGTTGACGAACGCGGCGTGTTGGCCACCAAGAAGTTGGCCAAGGCCCACCAGTTCCACGCGGTCAACAAGGCCGTCGAGCGGACGTTGCGGGCGACCCGGACCGATGGCCGCGCCGGCTACGTCTGGCATACCCAGGGCTCAGGCAAGAGCATGGAGATGGTCTTCTACGCCGCCAAGGCGATGCGCCATCCCGCGCTCGACAACCCGACAATCGTCGTCGTCACCGACCGGACCGACCTCGACGGTCAACTCTTCGAGACGTTCGCCGCCAGCCGGCTGCTGCCCGAGACGCAGCCGAAGCGGGTCGGCAGTCGGGACGAGCTGCGCGACCAGCTCCGCGACCGACCTACCGGAGGGATCCTGTTCACCACCCTCCAAAAGTTCGGTCTGTCCGGCGCGGAGCGGGCCGCCGGCCGGGGGCATCCACGGCTCTCCGAGCGGCGCAACATTGTGGTGATCGTCGACGAGGCGCATCGCAGCCACTACGACTTCCTGGACGGCTATGCCCGGCACCTGCGTGACGCCCTGCCGCACGCCGCCTTCATCGCCTTCACCGGCACACCGATCAGGGACATGCACAAGAACACCGGGGCGGTGTTCGGCACCGAGATCGACACGTACGACCTGACCCGGGCCGTCGACGACGGCGCGACCGTCCGCGTCTTCTACGAGAACCGGCACATCCCGGTGCACCTGCCGGCCAACGTCGACCCCGACGACCTGGACGACCGGGCCGAGGACGCGGTGGGCGACCTCAGCCCCGAGGAGCGTCGCAAGGCAGAGCGCGCCTTCGCCGCCATCTCGGCGGTGGTCGGCGCACCCGAGCGGGTACGACAGGTGGCCGAGGACATCGTCGAGCACTGGGAACGACGGAGCGCGGAAATGCGCAAGGTCACCGGGGTGCCGGGCAAGGGTATGATCGTCTGCCTGAGCCGGGACATCTGCGCGCGGCTCTACGACGAGATCGTCACGCTTCGACCGGCGTGGGGTCACGCGGCGGACGACAAGGGTCGGTTGAAGGTCGTCTTCAGCGGTGGACGACACGACGGAGAACGGCTCGCGCCGCACATCCGGACCGCCACCCAGAACAAGGTGATCCAGCGACGGGCCACCGACCCGGACGACGACCTGGAGTTGGTGATCGTGCAGTCCATGTGGCTGACCGGCTTCGACTCACCGCCGCTGCACACGCTCTATGTCGACAAGTTCCTGCGGGGCGCGGCGCTGATGCAGGCGATCGCTCGGGTCAACCGCAGGTTCGGGGAGAAGCCCGCCGGGCTTGTCGTCGATTACCTCGGCATCGCGGACCGGCTGACCGAGGCGCTGGCCGAATACACGGTCGAGGACCAGGAGGAGCGGCCAGTTGGCGCCGACGTCTCGGAAGAGGGCATCCCGCTCGTCGTCGAGCGACATGGCATCGTCTCGGCGCTGCTCGCCGGTTACGACTTCCGAGCCGTACGGGATGCCGGAGGTCCACGCGGTTATCTGGACGCCATCCTCGGAGCGGTCGAGTATCTCCGTGCTCCGGCGCGGGGCGACGACGGGTCGGGTCCGCCGGAGCTGTCTCGACGGTTCACCACCCACGCCCGCGAACTGGGCCGCGCGTTCGCTCTCGCTCCCGCTGCGCCGGAGTTGCGCCATCTGCACCGAGACATCGCCTTCTTCGAGGCCGTACGGCTGTATCTGATCCGGCTTGATGCCGAGGCCAGAGCTGCGCAGGGCCTTCCCAGCACCGCCGATATCGAACTGGCGTTGCGTCAGCTTGCCGCCTCCGCGGTCGCGGCGGATGCCGTCGTCGATGTCTACGGGGTGGCCGGTGTCGAGAAACCGGATCTGTCTCACCTGGATGAAGCATTCATCGAGCGGATTAAGAACCACCCACGACCCAATCTTGCCCTTGAAGCATTGCGTCGGGCCATCGAACGAGGGATCCGGCAGACCCACCGACATAACTTGGTCCGCCAGCGAGCGTTCACCGATCGGCTGCTAGATACGATGCGCCGATACACCAATGGCGCGCTCACCTCGGCGCAGGTGGTCGAGGAACTGGTCCGCTTCGCCCAAGAGGTCGCGGCTGACCGGGGTCGGGCAGCAGTACTCGGTCTGACCGACGACGAGTTAGCGTTCTATGATGCGGTGGCGGCCAACGAATCCGCTATGCGGGAGCTAGGTAGCGACACGTTGGCGGAGATTGCCCACGAATTGGTGCGACGTATCAGAGCCGATGTGACCGTGGACTGGTCAGTTCGTGAACAGGTTCAGGCTCGGATCAGGAGCAAGGTCAAGCGGCTGCTCGCGCGTTACGGCTATCCACCTGATGAGGAACCACGAGCGATCGAACTGGTGCTGGCACAGGCGAAGACCTTTGCCGAAGAGTGGAGCTGATGACCTCTTCCGGCCCGCAACTTCCCGCCTCGAAATGCGCTGCTGGACGGTCCAACCGCACGAGGCGAACTGAGCGTCAGGTGGACGCCGGGCGAACGCCCCTCCGGGGTGGTTATGGTCGTCGGGTGAACCGACTCGCCGACGCCACCAGTCCGTACCTGCTCCAGCACGCCGACAACCCGGTCGACTGGTGGCAGTGGTCCGACGAGGCGTTCGCCGAGGCGAAACGGCGCGACGTCCCCGTACTCATCTCGGTGGGTTACGCGGCCTGCCACTGGTGTCACGTGATGGCCCACGAGTCGTTCGAGAACGAGCAGGTCGGGGCCCTGCTGAACGACAACTTCGTGTCGATCAAGGTGGATCGCGAGGAGCGCCCGGACGTCGACGCGATCTACATGACCGCGACCCAGGCGATGACCGGCCAGGGCGGTTGGCCGATGACCGTCTTCGCCACCCCGGACGGCACCCCCTTCTTCTGCGGCACCTACTTCCCGAGGGCCAACTTCGTCCAGTTGCTCCAGTCGGTGACCACCGCGTGGCGGGAGCAGCGCGAGGCGGTGGTACGCCAGGGCGCCGCCGTGGTCGAGGCGATCGGCGGCGCGCAGGCCGTCGGCGGGCCCACCGCCCCGCTGGACGTGCCGCTGCTCGACGCCGCGGCCGGCCAACTCGCCAAGGAGTACGACGCGACGAACGGCGGCTTCGGCGGTGCCCCGAAGTTCCCGCCGCACATGAACCTGCTGTTCCTGCTGCGCCACCACCAGCGCACCGGTGACCCGCAGAGCTTGGAGATCGCCCGGCACACGGCCGAGGCGATGGCCAGGGGCGGCATCTACGACCAGCTCGCCGGCGGCTTCGCCCGCTACTCGGTGGACGCGCACTGGACGGTGCCGCACTTCGAGAAGATGCTCTACGACAACGCCCTCCTGCTCCGTCTCTACACCCAGCTGTGGCGGCTCACCGGTGACCCACTGGCCCGCCGTGTCGCCCGGGACACCGCCCGGTTCCTCGCCGACGAGCTGCACCGACCGGGCGAGGGCTTCGCGTCCGCGCTGGACGCCGACACCGAGGGCGTCGAGGGTCTCACCTACGCCTGGACGCCCGCGCAGCTCGTGGAGGCGTTGGGCGAGGAGGACGGTGGGTGGGCCGCCGACCTGTTCACGGTGACCGACGACGGCACCTTCGAAGGGGGCACGAGCGTGCTGCGGCTCGCCCGGGACGTGGACGACGCCGCGCCCGAGGTCCGCGCCCGCTGGCAGCAGGTGGTGGGACGGCTGCTCGCGGCCCGGGACACCCGTCCGCAACCGGCCCGCGACGACAAGGTGGTGGCCGCCTGGAACGGGCTGGCGATCACCGCCATCGCAGAGTTCCAGCAGGTCGCTGCCCTGTACGCGTCTCCGCAGGACGAGGACGCCAACCTGATGGACGGCGTGACCATCGTCGCCGACGGGGCGATGCGTCAGGCCGCCGAGCACCTGGCCACCGTGCACCTGGTGGAGGGCCGGCTGCGCCGGGTCTCCCGGGACGGCACCGTCGGCGAGCCGGCCGGTGTCCTGGAGGACTACGGCAGTGTGGCCGAGGCTTTCTGCGCGCTGCACCAGCTCACCGGCGAGGGGCGCTGGCTGACGCTGGCCGGTGAGCTGCTGGACACCGCGCTGGCGCGCTTCGCCGCACCCGGTGGCGCCTTCTACGACACCGCCGACGACGCGGAACGGCTGGTCGCCCGTCCCGCCGACCCGACCGACAACGCCACCCCGTCCGGCCGGTCGGCGTTGATCGCCGGGCTCGTCGCGTACTCGGCCCTGACCGGGGAGACCCGCTACCGGGAGGCCGCCGAGGCGGCGCTCGCCACCGTCGCGCCGATCGTCGGGCGGCACCCCCGGTTCACCGGGTACGCGGCCATGACCGGTGAGGCGTTGCTGTCCGGGCCGTACGAGATCGCCGTCGTCACCGAGGACCCGACGGGCGACCCCCTGGTGGCCGCCGCCCGTCGGTACGCCCCGCCCGGGGCGGTGGTGGTCGCCGGCCTCCCGGACCAGCCCGGTGTGCCGCTGCTCGCCGACCGTCCGCTGGTCGACGGCCGGTCCGCCGCGTACGTCTGCCGGGGTTTCGTCTGTCAACGGCCGGTCACCTCCGTCGAGGAGTTGACCGCCGAGCTGGGTAGCACCCGGTAGTCGTCGGTGCGCCGCGCCGAGCGTCCGGACGGGGCGCCCGGCGCGCGGTCGCCGGCCCTCCGGGGAGGCGCGCCGAGGGCCCGGATAGGCTGGCCGCGCTATGGATTCCCGTACCGGACTGCCTGTTGTCGGCATGGTGGGTGGCGGCCAGTTGGCCCGGATGACCCACCAGGCCGCGATCGCCCTCGGCCAGTCACTGCGTGTGCTCGCGACCGCCCCCGACGACGGCGCGGCGCTGGTCGCCGCCGACGTCCAGTACGGCGACCACACCGACCTGGCCGCCCTGCGCACCTTCGCCAAGGGCTGCGACGTCGTCACCTTCGACCACGAGCATGTGCCCTCCGAGCACATCCGCACGCTGGCGGCGGAAGGGGTGACCCTCTACCCGCCGGCGGACGCGCTGCTGCACGCCCAGGACAAGCAGGTGATGCGGGAACGCCTCACCGAGCTGGGTGCTCCCAACCCGGCGTGGCGGCCGGTCGCCGAGCCCGCCGACCTGGTGGGCTTCGGCGAGCAGGTCGGTTGGCCGGTGGTGCTCAAGGCGGCCCGCGGCGGGTACGACGGCCGGGGCGTCTGGATGGTCGACGACGCCGCCCAGGCCACCGAGCTGGCCGAGACCCTGCTGGCCGGCGGCACCCGGCTGATCGTCGAGGAGCGGGTGCCGCTGCGTCGGGAGTTGGCAGTGCAGGTGGCCCGGTCGCCGTTCGGTCAGGTGGCCGCGTACCCGGTGGTCGAGACCGTGCAGCGCGACGGCATCAACGTGGAGGTGCTGGCCCCGGCACCCGACCTGGACGAGGAGCTGGCGGTCTCCGCGCAGCAGCTCGCCATCGACCTGGCCACCGCGCTCGGTGTGGTCGGTCTGCTGGCCGTGGAGCTGTTCGAGGTCCGTGACGACGCCGGTCGTCCCGCCATCGTCGTCAACGAGCTGGCGATGCGTCCGCACAACTCCGGGCACTGGACCATCGAGGGTGCCCGGACCTCCCAGTTCGAGCAGCACGTGCGGGCGGTGCTGGACTACCCGATGGGTGACACGGCGCTGACCGCGCCGGTGGTGGTGTCGGCGAACGTGCTCGGCGGTGAGCCCGGCGGGATGTCGATCGACGAGCGGTTGCACCACCTCTTCGCCGCCGAGCCGGGCGCGAAGGTGCACCTCTACGGCAAGCAGGTGCGACCGGGCCGGAAGATCGGGCACGTCACGGTGCTCGGCGACGACCTGGAAGACCTCCGGGCCCGGGCGGCACGAGCCGCACGCTGGTTGCGCGAGGGCCACGAGTGAGCGGGAACGAGGAGAGGGCCGCGGTGAGCACCGTCGGGTTGATCATGGGCAGTGACTCGGACTGGCCGACCATGCGGGCCGCCGCCGAGGTGCTGGACGACTTCGGCGTGTCGTACGAGGTGCGGGTGGTCTCGGCGCACCGGACGCCGGTCGCCATGATCGAGTACGGCCGCGACGCCGCCGACCGTGGCGTCAAGGTGATCATCGCAGGGGCGGGCGGGGCCGCCGCGCTGCCCGGCATGGTGGCCTCGGTGACGCCACTGCCGGTGATCGGCGTGCCGGTGCCGCTGAAGCACCTCGACGGCATGGACTCGCTGCTGTCCATCGTGCAGATGCCGGCCGGTGTTCCGGTCGCCACCGTCTCGATCGGCAACGCCCGCAACGCCGGCCTGCTCGCCGTACGCATCCTCGGTGCCTCCGACGAGGGCCTGCGCACCCGGATGACGACCTACCAGCGCGAGCTGGAGGAGTTGGTGGCCACCAAGGAAGCAGCCCTCCAAGAATCCCTCCGCTAGGTCCAAGGGCGTCGATCATGGACTTGTGGTGCCCGAAAAGAGTCGCTTGCGGTTCTTCGTCCCCACCACAACTCCATGATCGACGGGGGCTAGGCGTTTCATCTCATGCCGCGGAGTGCTGTCTGTAGGCGTTCCTGGGCGCGGCGGCGGCGCTCGTTGCTCGCCCCGAGCACGAGCAGCAGGATGCCGACCGGGATGAGCGCCAGCCAGGGTCCGAGGCTGATCAACGCGTGGATCGCCGTGATCGCGGTGACCGACGCGCCGACGATTACCGGGGCCTGCTGCCTTGTGGACGAGCCGAAGATCAGCACCGCGACCGCGCCGAGCAGCAACAGCATCTGCCGCAGAGTGCTGGACTCGGTGGCCAGGACGATGGCCAGGGTCGGCACGAAGGCGGTGACCAGCGCCGGCCCGTACGCCACCCAGCTGCTCAGATCCGGTCGGTGACGCAGTTCGAGGACTCCGACGAGCAGGGCCAGCGCGGCGAACGGCAACGTGTACGCCTCGGGCAGCGCGACGTCGGCCACCCGCATCAGGATCCACCAGGCGGTGATCTCGCAGACCACCACCGCCCAGAACAGGATCCGGCGTTCCACCGGCCGGCGACCGGGCCGGGTCGCTGCCACGCCGAGGACCGCGCCCCAGGCCGCCAGCAGGGCGGCGATGTGTCGGGGCGAGTCGAAGGCGAGGGCCAGGGCGATGAGCGCGGCGGCGTAGCCGCTCCACTGCACGGTGGAGGCTTCCCGCTGCGCCTCGGGTTGCCGCAGCCGGGGCAGGACCGCCGCGAACACCTGGAGGACGGCCCCGACCGCGAGCACCCCGAACGCGGACCAGACCGGGGCCAGCCCGGCGACCAGACCGGCGGTGAGCACGAAGAGCTGCGCCATCAGCGACGCGAAGAGCCAACCGAGGATGCGGGCCCGCTGGGTGGTGCCGAACAGGGCGGCCACCACACCCACGCCGACCGCCCCACCGAGGGTGAACACTGTGAGCTCCCGGGCGGCGAGGCTCCCGGCGAGCCCGGCGCCACCGGCGGCCAACCCGATGACGAACACTAGGACCCGGGCCAGCCGCAGCGAGCGGGCCCGTTCGGCCAGCGGCGGCGGTGGGGTCAACGCGAGGCCGAGCATCGCGATGGTGAAGACGGAGAGCGCGGCGAGGGTGCTCGCCGGCCAGCCGCTGCCCAACGCGATCGGCGTGATCAACAGCGTGACGGCGGCCCCGGGCAGCACCACCGGCACGGCCCGGGAGCGTCGTCCACCGCTGAAACCGGTGGCCGCGAGCGCGGCGGTCGCGGTGAGCAACAGCGCGGTCAGCACGTGGGTGGGGTCGACCACGTCCGGGGGCGGGGTGAGCAGCTCCGGCGGCGGGCCGTCCCAGATCCGGGTCAGTGTGCGGTGCGGTTCGACCAGCGCGGCCACCAGCGCGGGGGCGATCGAGGCGAGGGCCAGGGCGGTCGGAAGGGCCGCCGCGGCCAGCGCACCGGCTGCCGGGTTGAACCGCCACCGTCGTCGTTCCGGGTCGTCCGGCAGCCGGCGTAGGGCCCCGTCGAGGCGTACCGCCCAGCGCCGGACCGGTTGGGCGGCACCGGTGGGCGGCACGGTGGCCGACCGGATCAGCTCGGCCAGCACGCCGAGCAGTGCCGCGGCGGCCGCGTAGACACCTGCGGCGAGGCCGGTGGGGATGGCGGCGAGGGCGCTGATGGTGGCTCCGCCGACCACGGCGGCGCTGACCCAGGGCAGATACTGCGGTACCTCCCGACGGACCGCCGCCACGGCGGCCAGTCCGAGGCTGGACGCGGCCAGCGCCGCGGTCAGCACCACCTGCGCCGAGTGTCCGAACTCGGCGGCCAGCGCCGCCACCGCACCGGGTAGGGCCAGCAGCGCCGCGCCGAGGGCCGCACCACCGATCTGTGCCAGGTGCGGTGGCATCCCCTCGGTGTCGATGTCGGTCACCTGCGGACCGGCCAGGACGCGGGCCAGCGTGGCCACCACCACCCCGATGAGCGCGATGCTGCCCAGGGCCAACGCCGTGGTCCACGGCCGGACCAGGCCGGCTCCGGCGGCGTGCAACGCGATCACGCCGGCCACCGTGGCCCGGGACAGCCCGGCGCGGGCCTCCTCGGTGGCGACCGCGGCGATCCCGAACACGGTGGCGACCATGCCGCCGACCAGGACCGGCGACCACCAGGCCAGGTCGAACGCGGCGGGCGCGCCGATCGTGGCGAGCACCGCCGCCGCGCCGGACGCGTCCCAACGCCAGGGTGGCGGGAGCAGGATGCCGGCGGCGAGGGCCAACAACGCCAACGCGACGGGCGCCTGCCAGGTGGAGCCGCCGACGGGCGCGGCGGGCCAGCCACTCAGGTCGCCCGCCCAGATCGGACCGGGGGTGGCGAGCACGCCGACCCCGCCGCGCACCGCGGACCAGCCGGCGAGTACGCCGATGAGGAGGCCACCGACGGCGAGGCCGAGGATCGGCCCCCGTCGCCACTCCTCCGGCATGCTGCGCGCGCCGACAGCGACGACCAGGACGAGGGCGGCGGCCACCGCCAACTGCCCACCCGGTGCGAGCACCGCGCCGATCCGCACCAGTGTGGCGACCAGGGCGGTGGTGACCGCGGCGGCGGCCAGGTCGGAGCCGTCGAGGGTGAGGTCGGCGCGACGGCCGGCGTCGATGGAGGGGGCCAGGAAGAGCAGCACCGCCGCGACCAGCAGGAGCGCGCCGACCCAGGCGTCGGCGACGGTGGCGCCGGGCGCGCCGAACGCGGCGGCGGTGACGAGCAGCGCGCCCAGCCCGGTGCCGACCGACAGCGGCGCGGGGATGCGACGCTGGGAGACCTGGACGATGGCGGCGTAGCCGAGAGTCACACAGACGGCCAGGAAGCTGGCCGCCAGGACCGGGACGGTCACCTCCCGGAGACTCGCCGGGGTGGGAGTCGGGTCGACCGGCATGGTGGCGGTCACGAACGCGGCCACCGCCCCGGGCAACGCGAACGCGGCACCACCGGCGGCCCAGGCGGTGACGGTGTCGGAGGCCGCGGAGGCGATCCGGATCCGGGGTGCCAACGCGACCAGGGTGCCGGCCACGAACAGGGTGAGCAGGACGGCGGCGGTGAGGGTGGGGCGGCTGAGGCTGGCACCGGCACCGAAGAGGCCCACCACCGCCGCGCCGGCGGCGTGTGCCACCGCGGCGCGGTCGGTGCGGGCGGAGAGCCCGACGACACCGATGCCGATCGAGGTGATCACCATCGGCCAGGGGGCCGCCGCCCACCCGAGATCCAACGAGGCAGGGACGGCGAGCGCGGTCAGGGCCGCGCCGGCGACCGCGAACTCGCGGCGGATCTCCGGGGGCAGTGCCAGCACCGCAGCGATGGTGAGTAGGAACGCGGCACCCGCGAGCTGCCAGGTTGTCGGTCCGACCGCCGCCGCCAGTTCGGCCGGGTAACGGTCGAGGTCGGCGCCCCAGGCGGGCAGCGCAGCCCGGACCGGTGCGACCCCGGCGCGAAGTGCGCCACCGGCGACCACCAGGCCACTGACCGTCAACGCCACCGCCGAGGCGATCTGCGGGCCACGGCGGGCGGCCTCGGGGACCGCGCGGACCGCCAGCCCGGTCACCGTGATGACCAACGCGATCAGCAGCAGCGCCTGGCCGGGCAGCGCCACCGAGACGATTCGGCTGAGCGCACCGATCACCGCCAGGGTGACGATGCCGGCCGCGACGTCGGGCAACGGCGGTCGACGCAGCACCAGCGCGCCGGCCAGCCCGACCGCGGCGGCCAGCAGCAGCACCGCCCCGGCACCGGTGGCCGTCGGCACGGTCTGCGCCCGCAGCAGGGCGGTGACCGCGTACGCCAGAGCGACGGCGACCGCCACCGCGTGCAGCAGCCAGGTCAGCTCGCGCAGCCCGGGCACCGGGCGGGCGGGCGGCGGGTCGGCGGAGCCCGCGTCGGCGTCGATCAGCTCGGCGGCCTCCTCCGGGTCGCCCTCCGGTCGGCTCTCGGCGCTGCGTCGACGGGGCGGCGACGAGGCGTCCGGCAGTGGCAGGTCCTGCCGGACGGGGCGTTCCATCACCACGCCGGAGCGGGCCAGCCAGAGGTCGACGAGGGCGACCAGGGCCAGCACCAGCGCCCAGCCGCCCGGGCCGGTGATCCGCTCGTACGCGAGCAGCGGCAGCACCGGCTGTGCGGCGAGCACTGTGGCGAAGCGGGGCGCGCGCAGGCCCGTCCAGCCGGCGTACCCGAATGCGACGCCCGCCGTGACCGCGAAGATCACCCCGCTGAAGACGGTGGCGGAGACGCCGCCGGTGCCGATCCGGTCCACCGCCCAGAGGGCGTTACCGGCGAGTGGCACGAGGAGAAGGCCGACCGCGGCGATGGTTTCGGCGGTCGAGGTGAGCCCGCGCCGGGCCAGCACCGGCGGTGCGAGGAGCATCAGCACGGTGGCCAGGAGCAGGATGCCGAGCCGGGCCACCGCGTCCATCGAGCTGGTCGCCACGGCGGCGAAGACCACCGCGGCCACGCCGAGCAGCAGCGCACCCAGCCCGAGGGGGATGTTCTGCACCTCGCGCGACGAGGCCTCCGGCGGGTGCTCGGGGTCGTCCGCGTCGAGCCAGCGGGGCGGCGGTGGCGGGTCCTCCGGAGCCGGCGGGGTGTTCTGGCGGGGCACCCGGGGAGGCGCGCCGGTGGTGGCGGTCGGTGGCCGCCGGCCGGGGCGGCGGCGCAGCACCCGACGGGGTCGGGTGGCCTGCTTGACCCGTTCCTCGCCGGCGTGGGCGAGGATGTCCCGCTGGAAGAGCGCGGCCTGCATCTTGGCGGCGATCTGCCGTTGCTCACGGGCGATGGCGGCGTCGCGCGCCTTCATCTCCGCGATGGATCGCTCGATGTCCGCCAGGTGTTCGACCCACTGTGGCTGGTCCGCCCCACAGTGCGGGCATCGGACGGCCGGCTTGATCTCCCGGCCGCACGAGGAGCATTGAAAGGTCGCCACGACACCCCTCCACCCGCACTGTGGACTCCCACTGTCGCAGCATGCCCAAAGCTGGCGCGGATTTCGACTCTTGTCGGCGGGTCCGGGGCAAACAACGACACCGGCCGGCCCCCGAGATGCTCGGTGGCCGGCCGGTTGGCGGGCGTTCGATCAGGGGCGACCCATGCCCCGGTACTCCCAGCCGGCCTGGGTCCACAGTGCCGAATCCAGACAGTTGCGGCCGTCGACCACCTTGCGCCCGTTGACCAGTTCGCCGAGGGCGACCGGGTCGGCGTTGCGGAAGTCGGCCCACTCGGTGAGGACGCAGACCAGGTCGGCGCCGGTGACCGCCTCGTTGATGCCGCTCTCGTAGGTCAGCTCGGGGACCGCGCGGCGGGCGTTGTCGGCGCCCTGCGGGTCGTACACGTGCACGTCGGCGCCGGCCTTGTGCAGCAGCGCGGCGACGGCGAGCGCCGGGGCGTCGCGGACGTCGTCGGTGTTGGGCTTGAAGGTGGCGCCGAGCACGGCGATCCGGGTGCCGGAGAGGTCCGGGCCGGCCGGCCCGGAGCGGCGGCCGAGCAGATCCGCTGCGACGTTCAGCACCCGGGTACGACGGCGCAGGTTGATCAGGTCGACCTCGTGCAGGAAACGCAGCGCCTCGCCGGCGCCCAACTCCTGGGCCCGGGCCTGGAACGCCCGGATGTCCTTCGGCAGGCAGGCACCGCCGAAGCCGAGGCCGGCCTGGAGGAACCGGTTGCCGATGCGCGGGTCGTAGCCGATCGCGCGGGCCAGTTGGGTGACGTCGCCGCCGGACGCCTCGCAGACCTCGGCCATGGCGTTGATGAAGGAGATCTTGGTGGCCAGGAAGGCGTTCGCGGCGACCTTGACCAGCTCGGCGGTGGCGAAGTCGGTGACCACCAGGGGCACCTCGCGGTCCTCGGTGGCGGCCAGGTCGAACACGCCCTTGTGCGCGGCGTAGAGCATGCCGTTCGCCCACTCGCTCTTCACGCCCACCACGATCCGGTTGGGGCGCAGGACGTCGTCGACGGCGAAGCCCTCCTGGAGGAACTCGGGGCTCCACGCCACCTCGACACCGAGGTCGTCGGGGGTGTGCTTGCCGACGAGCTGCTCCACCCACTCGGCCGTGCCGACCGGCACGGTGGACTTGCCGACGATCAGGGCCTTGCGGGTCAGGTGCTGCGCGAGGCCGGTGACCGACGCCTCGACGTACGACAGGTCGGCGCCCATCCCGTCGGCCCGCTGGGGGGTGCCGACGCAGATGAAGTGCACGTCACCGAAGTCGGCGGTCTCGGCGATGTCGGTGCTGAACCGCAGGCGTCCGGCGGCGAGGTTGCGCCGGAGCAGCTCGTCCAGGCCGGGCTCGTGGATCGGCACCTGACCGGCGTTCAGCATCGCGATCTTGTCCGCGTCGACGTCGAACCCGAGCACGTCGTAGCCCAGTTCGGCGTAGCAGATGGCGTACGTCGCACCGAGGTAGCCGGTCCCCAGGAACGTCACCCGCGGCCGAGGCGCGCCCGAGGGCGGTGTCACCGCGGCGATGGCGGGGGTCGGCTGGATGGTGGGGTAGGGGATCGTCACGCCTGTCTTCTCCGCTCGCACTGGCGGCGCGTCGTCGCGTCGCGTTCTGTTGCGGCGCCTGGGCGTGGCACCGGAGGGTTGGCCAACTGTCTGCCCTCCATCATCGCCCAGCGGCGTGGGTGCACCCTCATGCCCATGCCTACGCGCCGGTAACATCTCCTGAACTGCAGTCGCTAGTCTTCAGTCTGCTCGGTCAGCGGTCCGGAGTCGTCACAGACTGCGCATGATAGCGGTGAAGGGGAGGGGCCGACATGGCCGCAGGGGAGTCGTTCGACGTCTACCGGTTGCCCGATGAGCACCAGGCGATCCGGGAGGCGGTCCGGGAGGTCTGCGCGGCGAAGGTGGCCCCGCACGCCGGCGAGGCCGACGAGACCGGGGAGTTCCCCAAGGCGTCCTACGACGCGCTGCGAGCGGCCGACTTCCACGCCCCCCACATCCCCGAGGAGTACGGCGGGGCGGGCGCGGACGCGCTGGCCACCGCCATCGTGATCGAGGAGGTCGCCCGTGCCTGCGCCTCCTCCTCGCTGATCCCGGCGGTGAACAAGCTCGGCACGATGCCGCTGCTGTTGTCCGGTTCCGAGGAGATCAAGCGCCGCTATCTGACGCCGGTCGCGGCGGGTGAGGCCATGTTCTCGTACTGCCTCTCCGAGCCGGAGGCGGGCAGCGACGCGGCGTCGATGACCACCCGGGCGGTGCGTGACGGGGATCACTGGGTGCTCAACGGTGTGAAGCGCTGGATCACCAACGCCGGCGTGTCGGAGTTCTACACCGTCTTCGCCGTCACCGACCCGTCCGCGCGGTCCCGGGGCATCTCGGCCTTCGTGGTCGAGAAGTCCGACCCCGGGGTGAGCTTCGGCGCGCCGGAGAAGAAGCTCGGCATCAAGGGCTCGCCGACCCGCGAGGTCTACCTCGACAACGTGCGGATCCCCGCCGACCGGATGATCGGCGCGGAGGGCACCGGCTTCGCCACCGCGATGAAGACCCTGGACCACACCCGCGTCACCATCGCCGCGCAGGCCGTCGGGATCGCGCAGGGCGCGCTCGACTACGCCAAGGGGTACGTGACGGAGCGCCGGCAGTTCGGCAAGGCGGTCGCCGAGTTCCAGGGCATCCAGTTCATGCTCGCCGACATGGGCATGAAGCTGGAGGCGGCCCGACAGCTCACGTACGCGGCGGCCGGCAAGTCCGAGCGGGGCGACGCGGACCTCACCTACTTCGGTGCGGCGGCGAAGTGCTTCGCCTCGGACGCCGCCATGGAGATCACCACCGACGCGGTGCAGTTGCTCGGTGGCTACGGCTACACCCGGGACTACCCGGTCGAGCGGATGATGCGGGACGCCAAGATCACCCAGATCTACGAGGGCACCAACCAGGTGCAGCGCATCGTCATGGCCCGGCAGCTGCTGGCCGGCGTCGTCTAGTTCGCGTAGCCGCCGGTGGTCCGGTGCGCCGACACCGGCGTACCGGACCACCGGCGGGTCCGTCACCGGTCCGGGGCCGTCTCGGTGGCGGGTCGCAGCGGGCCGCCACGTAGCGCGTACGCCAGCAGACCGGTCACGGCCAGCACGGTGGCGCAGGCGGTGGCAGCCGTGGTGCCGACGGGCTGGGTCAGCCAACTGGCGACCTGGACCCGCACGTCGCTGCTCGGCCCCAGGAACGGCAGGACCGCGACGAGGGTCCAGGTGAGCGGGGCGATCCAGGACAGGGCGGCGCCGAACAGGGCGGTGCCGAGCGCGGTCAGCCCGAGCAGGCCGGCGGTGTTGCGCAGCACGAGGGCGAGCGGCTCGTACCGCACGTCGGTGAGTGCGCTGAGCGACAGCAGGGCGGTGACCACGGCGGCGGCGAGGAGCAGGTGCCCGGCCCGCCGCAGCGGCCAGTTGACCGACGCGGTGCGGTCGAGCGCGTCGTCGGCCCCGTTGAGGGTGGCCCCGAGCGCGACCACCGCCAGCATGATGGTGAGGCTCGCCGTACGGGCGTTGATCGTCGTCGCGGTCGTGTAGGCCGACGACACCACCCACGCCAGCACGATCACCGCGGTCGCGACACCCAGGGCGAGGGGCACCCGACGGGAGCGCAGGTACAGCCGGAGCCATCTCACGGCTTGTCCTCGGGCAGGAGCGCCAGCAGGGCGTCGGGCCGGCAGTCCAGCGCTGCCTCCCGTGCCGCTGCCATCCGTTGCCGCTGCTCGGCCTGCGGCAGGCTCACCAGCGCCTGGTAGGCGCGTTGCGCCCGTTCGGCGTCCGCCCGGTCCCACCAGTCCTCCAGGGCCGGTGGTTGGTCGGTCAGCCAGGCGGCGGCGACCATCCGGGCGAGCGGCTCGTCGTCCCGTTCCGACCCCTCGCCACACTCCTGCTGCCAGGCGGCCCGGAGCAGGAACGGCCGGAAGTAACCGTCGGACAGGTCCGCGCCGCCGGTGCGGGTGATCGACGGGGACTCGAAGACGAGCGTGTCGCCGGGGTGCCGGGGCGGTGACAGGTCGGGTGTGAGTTGCGCCCAGTAGGCGACCTGTTGGGTCTCCACCGCTCGGACCGGTGCGTTGGGTAGCTTCGCCGCGATCACCGCCAGGGCCTCCCGGGCGGGGCCGACGATGTCGGGCAGGGCCCCGGCGTGTGCGCGGGTCACGCAGACCTGCGGGCCGTCGTTGTCGCAGACCAGCTCGACGGCGACCGGATCGGCGGCGACCGCGCCGCGGGTGCCGCCCACGGGCAGCAGCGGCACGGTGACGGCGGCGCCGAGCACCGCGGGGAGCACGGCCAGTGCGATGGCCCGACGCCGGACCGCGCCCAGGAGCAGCAGCCCGGTTGCGGCGAGGGACACCAGCCACACCAGCTGGAGCAGGCTGACCCGGTTGGTGACCGTCTGGAAGTCGTCCACACCGCCGCTGAAGATCGGGACGAGCAGGACCGCCGACGGTTCCGGCCGGAACCTGGTCAGGGTCGAGGCGGTGTCGGCCATCATGACCCACTCCGGTACCAGGCCCACCAGGACGAAGCCGAGCACGGCGAGGACGGGGGCGGTGACCAGGCGGGGCACGGCCCGACCGGCGGCCATGCCCAGCCAGGCCGCGGCGACCAACGCCGGAACGCCGACGGCGATCACGACGACCGCGTTGGCCGGGAAGTACGCCGACGTCCGCACCACCCATCCGGCCGCAAGGAGGAACATCAGGAGGTACGCGCTCACCACCGCGACGGCGAGAGCGCCGGCGGTCGGACCGACGCGCTGCCACCGTGGGCGGACGGTGCTGGCGAACAACTCGTCGACCCGGCAACGGGCGTCCCGGCGACCCAGCAACGCTCCGCCGGCCAGCGCCAGCGGCAGCAGCACCATCAGCATCAACCGTGCGGTGATCGCCAGTTGCATCCACCGCCCGGCGTAGAACTCGGTGGAGGTGAGCACCAGCGCCGTGCCGATGACCAGCGACAGGAGAGCGACACCGAGGGCCGCCGACCGGCGGAGCTCGATGCGCAGAATGCGTCCGGTCACGCCGACACCCGCCCACGGTAGGCGCGCAGCACCGACGAGTAGCCGCGTTCGGTGGCGCTGTCCCCGGCGTCGTCGGCGCCGCCCTGCTCGGCCAGCTCGCCGGTGCTGCCCTGCCACACCAACCGGCCCTCGTTGACCAGCACCACGTCGGTGCACGCCACGGCGACGTCCTCGACCAGGTGGGTGGAGACGAGGACGCAGCTGTCCAGGCCGATCTCCCGCAGCAACTCACGGAAGTCGAGGCGTTGCTCCGGGTCCAGGCCGACCGTCGGCTCGTCGAGCAGCAGCACCGCCGGGTCGTTGACGATCGCCTGGGCGATGCCGGCGCGGCGCAGCATCCCGCCGGACAGCGTCTTCATCCGGGAGTCGGCGCGATCCGCCAGGCCCACCCGTTCGATGGCCCGTTGCACCGCGCCGGGGATGACCGACTTCGGCATCTCCTTGAGCCAGGCCAGGTACTCGACGAACTCCCGGACGGTGAAACGCGGGTAGAAGCCGAAGTGCTGCGGCAGGTAGCCCAGGCCACGTCGTACCCGGCGGAGGTCCGCGCCGGCGGTGACGTCCTCGCCGAGCAGTGTGAGTCGGCCGGCGGACGGTTTCACCACCGTCGCCAGGGCCCGCATCAACGTCGTCTTACCGGCGCCGTTGGGGCCGAGCAGCCCGTGCACGCCGATGCCCAACGACAGGTCCAGCCCGTTGACCGCCAAGTGCCGGCCGGCCTTCACCTGCAACGCCTCGGCGTGCACCGCCCACGGGTAGGTCGACGGCGCGGTCTCCGCCACGCTGACCGTACGCATCATCATGTCTCCGTATCTCGTCATCGGAACGTGCTGGTGGGGAGCTGCGACCGCCATCGGGCCTGGACGAGGACCACGGCCAGCAACAGCACCGTGGTGAGCGCCCAACCGGTCAGGCTGCTGGCCGCGAGGACGGCCGGGAGTCGCCCACCGGCCAGGCTCGGGGCCACCACGGTCACGGACCAGGTGAACGCCAGGGCGAGCGCGGCCCGGTCGATCCCGACCACGGTGCCGAGCGCCAACGCCCCGGCGGTGAAGCCCAGGGCCGGCAGCAACCAGAGGCCGGGGGAGTGCCCGGTGCCCCAGCCGGCCACCGCCAGCACCGGCAGGACCGCGAGCAGCACACCCAACGTGCGGCGCATGAGCAGCGGCAGACCGGTACGGGGTGTGGTGGCCGCCACCTCCCAGGCCGGGTCGACGCGCCGACTCCAGACGGCGGCCACCGGCAGCAGCGGCGCGACCGGCGCGACGAGCAGCACCAGCGACGGCAGGCTGGCGAAGGTCTTCTCGAACAGGACCGCGGCCAGCATCAGCCCGGCGGCGGTGGCGAGCCACGGCAGGATCCGGGCGGCGACCCCGGTACGCGGTAGCCGCCGCCGTCGCACCGGCCCCGGACCGTTGGCGATCCCGGCGCCGACGGTCTCGGCGACCCGGTCCAGCAGGTCACGCGTGCCGGGGTCGACAGCAGTCGTCAGCAGCGCCCGGCAGTCGGCGCAGGTCTCCAGGTGCGCCTCCACCGCCCAGATGGTCGCGTCGTCGACGCCCACACCGCCCGAGGCGTAGTGGGAGATGAGAGCGGGTGCGGGGTGAGTGGTCATGACAGCGCCTCCCGGAGTGCGATTCGGGCCCGTCGCGCGCGGGTTTTCACGGTCCCCTCCGGCATGCCGAGCAGCAGCGACGTCTCCCGGGCGGTCAGCCCGTCGAGGACCATCGCGCGGAGCACCTGTCGGAGCTCCGGGGGCAGCGCGTGCAGGGCCCTTTCGAGGTTGGCGTCCAACCCGCCGGCCAGCGCCTCCTCCTCGGCGGCCGGGGCCACCGTCTCGAAGGTCCGCACCGCCGGGATCCGCTCGCGTCGAGCCCGGCGGCGGAACGCGTCGACCAGCCGGTGGGCGGCGATCGTCCACAACCAGCCCACGGCGGTGCCGGACGCGGCGGACGACTGCGCCTGACTGCCGGCCGACCGCCACACCGCCAGGTACGTCTCCTGCAACACCTCGGCCACCACGTCCTCGTCGGCGCAGCGCCGGCGTAGGCGTGCGGTCAACCAGGGGGCGGTACGCCGGTACAGCGCGTCGAACGCGCGTCGGTCGCCCCGAGCGACCCGGCGGAGCAGTTCGCCCTCGTCGAGCCCGTCCAGACTTCGTCTCACGAAAGGCAAGACGACGCGTACCCCCGTTTCGGTTCTCGTTCCGCCGTGACCGCCGTCACACCTGGCATCCATCGACCGCGATCCGTCGTGGCGTGACTCCCCACACACCGGGAACGACGTACGCCTCCCGGGCGTTCACCCCCACCACGAACCCCTCGCCTCCCCCACCATGCCCGCTGCTCCTGCGGGTGCGGGGACGCCCCGCACCGCGTGTGACGAGACACCCGCTCCGCAGAGAGATCGAGATGATGAAGCAGCCCGTGGAAGAGGCCGGAGCGGGCACCCGCACGGCAGAGCCGACGATCACCGAGGGTGTCCTGCCCGGCGATCTGATGACCAACCGTCAGCGGGTGCAACTCGTCCTCGTGCTGGGCGCGTTGATCGCGATCGGGCCGTTGACCATCGACATGTACCTGCCCGCGCTGCCCGCCATCACGGCTGGTCTCCAGACCACCGAGACCGCTGTGCAGCTGACGCTGACCGGCACGCTCGTCGGTCTCGCCCTGGGCCAGCTGCTGATCGGCCCGCTCTCCGATGTGGTCGGACGGCGGATTCCGCTGCTGGCCGGGCTGGCCGCACACATCGTCGCCTCCGTGCTGTGCGTCTTCGCGCCGACAATCGCGGTGCTCGGCGCCCTGCGGGTGCTCCAGGGTCTCGGCGTCGCGGCAGCCACTGTGGTCGCCACTGCCGTCGTCCGCGACCTGTTCAGCGGGGCGTCCTTCGCCCGGATCTTCTCGCGGTTGATGCTCGTCATGGGTCTCGCGCCGATCCTCGCACCGACGCTGGGCAGCGGCCTGCTGCGCTGGACCGAGTGGCGGGGTGTCTTCGCGGCGCTGGCGGTGCTCGGCGCGGTGCTGATCGTCGTTGCCGCGCTCCGGCTCCAGGAGACCCTCCCGGTGGCGCGTCGGCGGCACGGAGGGGTGGCTGCCACAGTGCGCGACTACCGGGGGCTGTTCAACGACCGGGCGTTCGTCGGCCTGGTACTGGTCGCGGGGCTGGCGATGGCGGCCCTGTTCGCGTACGTCTCCGGGTCGTCCTTCGTCCTCCAGCAGGAGTACGGCCTCAACGAGCAGGAGTTCGGCGTGGCCTTCGGGGCCGGTGCGGTGGGCCTGATCGCGGCCACCCAGTTCAACGTTCGGCTGCTGCGCCGCTACACCCCGCAACAGATCCTGGTCAGCGCCCTGATCGCCGGCACGGCGGCCGGGTTGCTGCTGGTCCTGTTCGCGGCGACCGGCTTCGGTGGTCTGGGCACCCTGCTCGCCGCGCTGTGGCTCGTGCTGGCCGCCGCCGGTCTGGCCCTACCGAACGCCCCGGCGTTGGCCATGAGCCGGCACAGCGAGGCGGCGGGCACCGCCGCGGCGCTGCTCGGCGCCGTGCAGTTCGGCATCGGCGCGTTGTCCGCGCCGCTGGCCGGTCTGTTCGGCACCGGAAGTGTGCCGATGGCGATCGTCATCGCGGGCGGCATGGCCGCCGCCCTGCTGGTCATGCTCGTCGTCGTTCCCCGTGCCGGCCTCGGCACCGTCGACCCGGAGCTCGCGGTCGCGGTGCACTAGCCGTAAGGGACAGCGGGCGGGCCGGTCGCCCGGCCCGCCCGACGATTCAGCGGATCTCGGTGGTGTCCTCCGGACGCGGTTGACTGCGCGGCGGAGCGGACCAGGGTGATTCGCCACCGACCCGCCGCGGCAGCGGCTCGGTCGGCGTCGAGTCAGCCGGGTAACCCAGCGTGAGGGGCGCGGTGTCCCGATCCGTCGGGGTGGCCGGCGGCCAGTCGGTGAGGGTGAAGTCGTCGCTGCGGGGGCCTCCGTCCGGCGCGGGGGCCGGAGTCGCGGCCGGCTCGGTCGCCGGGCGGGGCCACTGCCGCCACCGCTGCATGCTGAAGGTCGCCATCAGCAGCAGCAGGCCGACCAGGAAGAGTGTGCCGTTCTCCACCGGCAGTCGCAGCGGCAGCGGATCACCGAGCACCTTCCACTCGTGCGGGATCGCGTCCCGCACCGTGAAGGGCGCCACGAACATCCCGATGTACGGGGTGACCAGCAGCAACCCAGCCACCAAAGGGCCCAGCGGTGAGAAACGCAGCGTGCCGAGCAGGCCCAACAGGACACCACCGACAGCGAGGTACACGGCCGGCTCGATCAGGTTGGCGGTGTTGAACGTGCCGATCTCCACCCAGCGGTCGACCGTCCGGCTCGACCCGTCCTGCCCCAGTGTGACCAGCACCCAGGTGATGGGCGCCACCACCAGCCCGGCGAGGAAGCTCCAGAGATGTCGCATCCGCGCACCGTACCGTTTTCGACATGACTGAGCACCTCTCCGCCGCACCGGTCGGCAAGCCGACGTCGTACTCGCGCGTCACGTTGAGCAAGATCATGACTGCGGTGGACGTGAACCTCTACGGCACCGTGCACGGTGGGGTCCTGATGAAGTTCGTCGATGACGTGGCGGGTGCCGCAGCCGCCCGGCACAGCGGGGGCACGGCGGTGACCGCGGCGATCGACGAGATCGTCTTCTCCGAGGCGGTCCGGGTCGGTGACCTGGTGCACGCGCACGCGCAGGTGAACTGGACCGGGCAGACCTCGATGGAGGTCGGCGTGCGGGTGGTCGCCGAACGGTGGGACTCGGCCGAGGACGAGGCGGTCCGGGTGGCCACCGCGTACCTGGTCTTCGTCGGAGTGGACGTCGGCGGGGCGCCGCGGACGGTCCGACCGGTGCTGCCGGAGACCGCGGAGGACGAGCGCCGCTACAAGGAGGCGGAGATCCGCCGGGCGCACCGCCTCGCCCGCCGCCGCGCCATCCAGGCCCACCGCGCCGGTTGACCCACACGGGTCGGCGGGGTGGAGTGTGGGACGGGCACGCATCGGTCGGCGTACCCGGTGCGCAGAATGGCGCTTCGAGGTAGGGCAAGATGGCGCCACGGCCCAAACACAACGTCGTGCCGGGCCAGGGGAGGGTGGACCAGTGGGTGACATGCTGTGGGCGCCGCCGGCGGACGTACGCGAGCGGTCCCGGATCGGCGGCTACCTGCGCTGGCTGCGAGAGCACCGGGGGCTGGACTTCGCCGACTACGACGCGCTGTGGCGTTGGTCCACCACCGATCTGGACGCGTTCTGGCGCTCGATCTGGGACCACTTCGAGGTGATCGCGCACACCCCGCCGACCGCCACCCTGGCCGAGCGGGGGATGCCCGGGGCCCGCTGGTTCCCCGGGGCCACGCTCAACTACGCGGAGAACGTGCTGCGGATGCCGGGGCGGGTCGACGACGACCCGGTGGTGATCGCACACGGGCAGACCCGACCGCCGGTCACGCTGACCGCCGGGGAGCTGCGTGAGCAGGTACGCCGGGTGTCGGCAGGGCTTCGTCGGCTCGGCGTCACCGTCGGTGACCGGGTGGCGGCGTACGCCCCCACCATTCCCGAGACGTACGTCCTCCTGCTGGCCACCGCCAGCCTGGGCGCGGTGTTCTCGTCCTGCGCGCCCGAGTTCGGCACCCGCAGCGTCACCGACCGCTGGCAGCAGATCGAGCCGACCGTGCTGGTCGCCGTGGACGGCTACCGCTACGGTGACAAGCCGGTGGACCGGCGCGCCGAGGTGGCAGCGATCCGGGCCGCCCTGCCGTCGCTGCGGCACACCGTCGGCATCTCCTACCTCGACCCGCGGGCCACCCCGCCGGACGACGCGCTGGGCTGGGCCGAACTGGCCGCGCCGACCGACGAGCCGTTGACGTTCACGCCGGTGCCGTTCGACCACCCGCTGTACGTTCTCTACTCCTCGGGCACCACCGGGCTGCCCAAGCCGATCGTGCACGGCCACGGCGGCATCCTGCTGGAACACCTGAAGATGCTCGCCCTGCACCACGACCTGGGCCCGGCGGACCGCTTCTTCTGGTTCACCACCACCGGCTGGATGATGTGGAACTTCCTGGTCTCCGGCCCGGCGGTGGGCGCGACCATCGTGCTCTTCGACGGCAACCCGGGTCACCCCGACCTCGGTGGGCTGTGGCGGTTGGCGGCGGAGACCGGCACCACGTACTTCGGCACCTCCGCCCCCTTCCTCCTGGCCTGCCGCAAGGCCGGGCTGGTCCCCCGGGAGATCGCCGACCTGTCCGCGCTGCGCGGGGTGGGTTCCACCGGTGCGCCGTTGCCGGCCGAGGGCTTCCACTGGGTGTACGAGACCGTCGGCGACCACCTTCAGCTCCAGTCGCTCTCCGGTGGCACCGACGTGTGCACCGGTTTCGTCGGTGGGGTGCCGCTGCTGCCGGTGTACGCCGGTGAGATCGCCTGCCGTGCCCTGGGCTCGAAGGTGGAGGCCCGCTCCGCCGACGGCACCCCGGTCATCGGTGAACTGGGCGAGTTGGTGATCACCGAGCCGATGCCGAGCATGCCGGTGGGCTTCTGGAACGACACTGACGGCGTCCGCTACGCCGAGGCGTACTTCGACGTCTACCCCGGCGTGTGGCGGCACGGTGACTGGATCACCATCAACGAGCGGGGCGGCTGCGTGATCACCGGACGCTCCGACGCCACGCTCAACCGTGGTGGGGTGCGGCTGGGCACCGCCGAGTTCTACTCGGTCGTCGAAGGGCTGGACCAGGTGCTCGACTCCGTGGTCGTGCACCTGGAGGACGACGAAGGCGGCGCCGGTGAGCTGCTGCTCTTCGTGGTGCTCGCCGAGGGTCTGACCCTTGACGACGCGATGCGCGCGACGATCTGCCGCGAACTGCGTACCGCCCTCTCCCCCCGGCACGTGCCCGACGAGATCCACCAGGTGCGATCGGTGCCCCGCACCCTGTCGGCGAAGAAGCTGGAGGTGCCGGTCAAGAAGATCCTCACCGGCACGCCGGTCGACCAGGCCGCGGCCAGGGGCGCGCTGGCCAACCCGGAGTCCCTGACCGCGTTCGCCACCTTCGCCCAGTCGAGGACCTCCGCCTAGGACGGCTGCCCGTCATTGATCCATTCCAGATCGGCGGTGTCGGGGTATCCGTGGCAGGGGATACCGCCAGATCGCCGATATGGAGTGGATCACGGCGCAAGCCCCGCCCCGAGTGGGGTCACGGGAGGCGGTGGGTGACTTTTTCTGTGGCTACCCGGGTGTCGAGGCGGGCTGGGTCCTGGTTGGCGCAGAGGACCACTGTGGCGGCCCGGGTCAGCGGTGCCAGCAGCCAGTCCACCGGGTCCGGGTAGCGGGTGGCGTCGACCAGGACGCGCGCCCCACGCTCGATGCCCAGTTCGTCGGCACGGGCCTCGGCCCGGGTCAGCAGGCGCTCGTCGGCGGGGCCCGGACCGGGCTGCGGCGTGAAGTGGTCGCCGTGCCGGCGTACCTCCACCACGTAGTCGGCGAACCCGGGTGGCACCTGCCGTAGGGGGGCGGCGAGCGGGGCCAACCCGAGGGCGTACCGCTCGTCGGCCGCCCAGGACTGCGCCTCGTCGAACTGGTCGACGGCGGCGAAGAGCACGTCCACGTCTCCCGGTGTGTCGACGACGTTCAGCTTGGCCGACCAGCAACCCAGCAGCACCGCCGCGGCCTGCCAGTGCGGCGGCAGCAACACGCCGGCCGGGGTGCCCGGGGCGAGGCCGACCTCGTCGACGAGAAGATTGGCGGTCTTCGCCACCCAGTTCGCCAGGGTGGCGCCGGACAGTTCGGTGCGGTCCCCGCTGGCATCGTCGTACCAGGTGAGCAACGGTCTGGTCGGGTCGGTCGCGATCGCATCGGCGAAGACCCGGGCAATATTGTCGGCCATCGGCGCGAACGATACGCCCCTTGCGGCCGTACTCGATGGCGATGACAAGTCGGCGTACCGTCGGGTCGCAGTCAGCGCCACCCCCGCGCTCGGGCGTAGGCTTGGCCCCCGGAGTGTTTTTCCCCACAGACCCGCCAGTGCAAGGAGTCGCCCCGTGACCGCCGGTCGCCCGCCCCGCGTGCTCATCGACGCCACGAGTGTCCCCGCCGACCGTGGTGGTGTCGGTCGCTACGTCGACGGTCTGCTCGGTGCCCTCGGCAAGGTGTGTGGGTCGGGGGTGGAGCTGGCGGTGGTCAGCCTCCGCACCGACCTGGAGCGCTACACCCGCATGCTGCCCGGTGCGGAGATCATCCCCGCCCCGGCCGCCGTGGCCCACCGTCCGGCCCGGCTCGCCTGGGAGCAGACCGGCCTGCCGCTGCTCGCCCAGCAGGTCGGTGCGGAGGTGCTGCACTCGCCGTTCTACACCTGCCCGCTGCGGGCCGGCTGTCCGGTCACCGTCACCGTGCACGACGCGACGTTCTTCACCGAGCCGGAGCACTACGACAAGTCCCGCCGCACGTTCTTCCGCAGCGCCATCAAGACCTCGCTGCGCCGCGCCGACCGGGTGATCGTGCCCAGCAAGGCCACCCGGGACGAGCTGATCCGGCTGCTCGACGCCGACCCGACCCGGATCGACGTGGCCTACCACGGCGTCGACCAGGCTGCCTTCCACGCTCCCACCGAGGAGGAGAAGGCCCGCGTCCGCGCTCGGCTGGGGCTCGGCAACAGCAGCTACGTCGCCTTCCTCGGGGCCAAGGAGCCGCGCAAGAACGTACCCAATCTGATTCGTGGTTGGGCGCGTGCGGTGGCCGAGCGGTCCGACCCGCCGGCCCTGGTGATCGCCGGCGGGCAGGGGCACGACGACGACATCGACCGGGCCGTCGCCGAGGTCCCGTCGCACCTGCGCCTGTTGCGCCCCGGCTACCTGCGCTACGCCGACCTGCCGGGCTTCCTCGGTGGCGCCCTGGTTGCCGCCTATCCGTCCTACGGCGAGGGGTTCGGCCTGCCGATCCTGGAGGCGATGGCGTGCGCCGCCCCGGTGCTGACCACTCCCCGGCTGTCGCTGCCCGAGGTGGGTGGCGACGCGGTCGCGTACACCTCGGAGGACCCGGAGCAGATCGGCACCGACCTGGCCGCCCTTCTCGACGACGAGCAACGACGGTTGTCGCTGGCGAAGGCGGGCTTCGACCGGGCGAAGGAGTTCACCTGGGCGACCAGCGCCGAGGTGCACATCGCCGCCTGGAGCAGGGCCCGATCCTGACCCTCCGGCCCGGGTGGTGACCCGTGCCACTCCGGGCAGACTCGTCGGGCATGATGTGCGGATGCTTTATGCGGTCATTCCGGCAGGTGGCAGCGGCACAAGGTTGTGGCCGTTGTCCCGCGCCGGCCACCCCAAGTTTCTCCATCCGCTGACCGGCACCAGCGCCTCGCTGTTGCAGGCGACCGTGGAACGGCTCGCGCCGCTGACCACACCGGACCGGACCCTTGTGGTCACCGGTGCCGCGCACGTCGCGGCGGTGGCCCGGCAGCTGACCGGTCTGCCCGAGGAGAACATCCTGGTGGAGCCCTCCCCTCGGGATTCCTGCGCGGCGATCGCGTTGGCGGCGGCGGTGATCGCGGTGCGCGACCCGAACGCGGTGATGGGCAGCTTCGCCGCCGACCACCTGATCCGCGACCCGGACAGCTGGGTCCGCACGGTCCAGGAGGCGGTCCGCGGAGCCGAACAGGGCATGCTGATGACCGTCGGGATCACCCCGACCCGGCCGGAGACCGGCTACGGCTACCTGGAGACCGGCGAGGAGGCCGAGGGCTCGCCGTGGCGACAGGTGGCCGAGTTCAAGGAGAAGCCGGGCGCCGAGGTCGCCGAGGCGTACGTCCGTTCGGGCCGGCACCTGTGGAACGCGAGCATGTTCGTGTGGCGGGTGGACGTCTTCCTCGCCGAGCTGGCCCGTCAGCAGCCGGCGTTGCACGCGGGCGTCGTCGCGATCGCCGCCGCCTGGGGCACCCCGGAGCAGGACGAGGTTCTCGGCGCGATCTGGCCGACCCTGCCGAAGATCTCGGTGGACTACGCGGTGATGGAGGGCGCGGCCACCGCGGGTCGGGTGGCGACGGTGCCGGGTGACTTCGGTTGGAACGACGTCGGCGACTTCCACACGCTGGGCGACGTGCTGCCGGCCGACGACCAGGGCAACGTGGTGCTCGGCACCGACGCGAAGCCCGGCGTGCTGCTGCGGGACAGCAGCAACCTGGTCGTCGTGCCGCAGTCGGGACGGCTGGTGGCCGTCCTCGGGTTGCAGGACCTGATCGTGGTGGACACCCCGGACGCGGTGCTGGTCTGCCCGCGCGATCGGGCGCAGGACGTCAAGGCCCTGGTCGACGAGCTCAAGGAACGAGGCGAAGAGGGCTACGTCTGAGGGCTGCGAGGGCCGGCGCGACCAGTTGCACGGTCCCGCCGGCCAGCGGCTCGGGCAGGTTGTCCGGCGGGAACCAGCCCAGCTCCTCGGCCTCGTCGCTGACCTGCTCCACCGCCCCGGGTGGGGCGAGCACGGCGAACCGGACGTCGTGGTGCAGGGAGCCACCCTGGCACTGCACCGGGTGTACGTCCACGTCGATCGGCACCGGGTCGATGCGCAGGTCGGCGATCCCGGACTCCTCGGTGGCCTCGCGGAGCGCCGCGGCCACCAGAGTCCGGTCGACCGGCTCGCAGTGCCCGCCCAGTTGCACCCACCGCCCGAACTTGCCGTGCAGGCAGAGCAGCACGCGCGAGCCGGTGGCGTCGAGGATCAGCGCGCTCGCGGTGATGTGCCCGGGGCGGTGCTGCCTGCTCATCGCGATCGGGCCGGCGTCGAGCAGGCGGAGGGTGCGGTCCCGGGCGCGGGCCGCGTCCGGGCTGGTGGGTTGCCAGTCGCCGAGCAACGCGGTGGCGTCGGCGTGCAGCGCCGTGTACGTCGTGGCATCGGTCGGGCCGGGGATCGCGGTGTCAGGCACCCCGACACTGTACGAGCGTGTGCTCAGTGGGCCGGCTCGGTGACCCCGCGCCTCGTCGAATTCGACCGGACGGGTGATGTGTGCGGTGGGTGACCGGGCGGCACCTCTGCGGAGCAGGGGCCGCAGACCCTCGTGGTGCCGCCCGATCACCGGGGCCTCCCCGGTCCCGGTGCCCTGGCGCCGGGACGTCGAGGACGCGCCGGCACCCTGTGTTCGAGCACTGGAAGCATGCCGAAGCGGCCCGCAGGACGTCGAGGTTTTTCAGCTCAGGCTTAAAGATGGAGATTAGTGCCGTCCGGGTAGAGTCGAACGGTCAACCGGCACCCCCCTGTCGGCGACACGGGAGCGCACCATGCTGAAGATCCATTTTTCTGGGGAGGACATCCTCCGGACCCGGGTGGCGCCGGCTGCGGACCCGATCTGGGAGCTGGTCCTCAGCCTGCACGTGCTCCAGGGCCGCAACCGTGATCCGTTGACGGCGCACTGGCGGCGCACCGTGTCCCGGGGGCTGCGTCAGGACGTCGCCTCCGAGCAGCTCCGGCTGCTGTTCGCGCTCAACCCGCCACGCGGCTACTTCCCCGACTTCCTCACCCCGTACGCCAGCGTCGACGGTTTCGAGGCCGGGCTGGACGCGCTCCGCCGAACCCCCACCGAGCTCCTGCATCGGGACCTGAGCGTGCTGGCCGCCGAGAACCAGCTGCCCTCCTCGGCCGCCGCGCTGGCCCGAGGCGAGGTGGCGGTGCTGCACCACCTCGCCGAGTCGATGGAGCAGTACCGGTCGTTGGCGATCAGCCCGTACTGGAACCGGATCCAGGCCGCGGTGGCGGCGGACCGGGCTCGCCGGGCCCGCGCGCTGCTCGACGGCGGTGTCGAGGGTCTGCTCACCAGCCTCCGGCCGGCCATGCGCTGGGAGGACAGGGTGCTCGAGGTCCGGGACTACCCGCACAGTCGGGAGATGCACCTGGACGGTCGCGGGCTGCTGCTGGTGCCCTCGTTCTTCTGCGCGAGCACCCCTGTCGCGCTGCTCGACCCGGCGCTGCCGCCGGTGCTGGTCTACCCGGTGGACCGGCTGGGCGGGCTGGCACCGGCCAACGGGGCTGTGCCGTCCCATGCCACCCGCGACTCACTCGCCGCGCTGCTCGGCCGCACCCGCGCGGCGGTGTTGCAGGCCAGCGACGAGGGCTGCACCACCGGCGAGGTCGCCCGCCAGCTCAACATCTCGCCCGCCGCGGCGAGCCAGCACGCCACAGTCCTGCGCAACGCCGGCCTGCTGGTCAGTCACCGGGAGCGCAACAGCGTGCTGCACATGGTGACGCCGCTCGGCCGGGCCATGCTGGACGCCTGACCCGGCCGTCTCTCACAGAGCGAGCGCGGCGCTCGCCGGGCTGCCCGGCGGTGGCGGCAACAGGGTGGACCCGACACCCTCGGCGGCCAGGGCGACGCGCAGCCGATGCAGGTCCGCGCCGAAGCGGACCAGACCGATCGGCTCCAGCGGCGTCGGGGCCGAGCCCAGGAGCAGGGTCGCGCCCTCCGGCCATCCCGGCATCTCGGCGACCAGTCCGGCGCGTACCTCCGCCTCGTCGACCAGTGTGAACACCGTGCCGGGGGCGACGACGTCGGCGACCGCGTCGATCGCCCGTCGCACCGCGCCCAGCTCCACAGGCGTCGAGGAGTGCGCGTCGCTCAGGGTGGCGGCCTCGGCGAAACCGGCGGCCCGGGCCTCGGCGGTGCCGAGCGAGAAGAGGTCCTGTGCGGCGTCGCGGACCAGCGCCCGCGCACCGGCGGTGTCCTCCGGGTCGGTGCTGGACAGGTAGCCCCGCACTACAGCGACCGGAACCTGGTCGCACTTCCCCTTGATCAGCTCACCCGCGCCCGCCAGCTCGTCCACCACGGCCATCTGGGTCAACTGCAGCTCGTTGCCGTACGGGTCGACCTCGCCCCGATGGTCCCGGATGGCCGGCATCCCGGCCACGCCGAGCGCCACGTCGGTGAGCCCGTTGCGCCAGGGTCGCCCCATCGTGTCAGTGATGATCACCGCGACATCCAGCTCGTAGCGCTCCCGCAGCGCCTCGCGCAGCGCCCGCGCCGAGGCGTCCGGGTCGACCGGCAGCAGCACCAGTTGGGTCTTGTCCACGTTCGACGCGTCGATGCCGGCCGAGGCCATCACGAAGCCGTGGTGGGTCTGCACGATCCGGGTCAGCCCGCGACTGGCGACCACCCGTGCGGTCTCACCGGCCAGCACCTCGTCGCGTGCGGCGAGCCGCTCCGGCCCGTCCGCCGGGACGTCGACCAACCGCCCCTCCGCCTTGGAGACGATCTTGCTGGTCACCACCAGGACGTCACCGTCGCGCAGCCACGGTGCCGCCGTCGCGATCACCGCAGGCAGATCGTCACCCTCGGTCACGTGGCCGATGCCGAGCACCGGCAGGATTTCCAGCCTCACGTCAACTCCACCGCGGCGCGGACCATCGCCGCCGTCGCCGCCTCGTCGGTCATCCGCAACGGCACCGCGCGGACCGTCACATCGGGCACCAGCGTGCCGGCATCCTCCTCGGCCACCAGCCACCCGTCCAGCAGGCCGCCGTCCGGCCGGCCCCCGTACAGGCGGCCCACCCCGGCGGCGCTGCACTCGACGCCGAGCACGTCGAGGCACCGGTCGGCCATCCCGCGCACCGGAGCGCCGCCGATGATCGGCGAGACACCCACCACCGGCGCCGGGCCGTCCACGACCGCCTCGCGCAGCCCCGGTACGGCCAGCACCGGCGCCACGCTCACCACGGGGTTGCTCGGCGCGACGAGCACCAAATCGGCCGAGCCGATCGCCTCCAGCACCCCGGGTGCCGGCTTCGCCGTCTCCGCGCCGACGAACACGAAGCGCTGTGTCGGGATGTCAGCCCGGTACCTGACCCACCACTCCTGGAAGTGGATCGCCCGCTGCCCCTGCTCGTCCTCGACGACAGGGTGGGTTTCGAGCCGGTCGTCGGTGGCCGGCAACAGGCGTACTCCCGGCTCCCAGCGGGTGCACAGCGCCTCGGTGACCGCGCTCAACGGGTAACCGCCGTTGAGCATTGTCGAACGCACCAGGTGCGTGGCGATGTCCTTGTCGCCGAGACCGAACCAGGTCGGCTGCGCCCCGTACGCGGCCAGCTCGTCCTTGACCGTCCAGCTCTCGCCGACCCGACCCCAGCCCCGCTCCGGGTCGGCGCCGCCGCCGAGCGTGTACATGACGCTGTCCAGGTCAGGGCATATCTTCAACCCGTGCAGCCACAGGTCGTCGCCGACGTTGACCACGGCGGTCACCTCCGCGCCGACGTCCCGGGCGTACGCCCGGACGCCGAGCAGGAACCGGGCGCCACCGATGCCGCCGGCCAGAACCACAATGCGCATGTCGACCATCCTCGCGCACGTGACGCCTCCGGTCGGCCGGTGGTCCTAGAGACTAGGCTCACGTGCGCCCTGTCCGTTCCTGCCCCGAGGGGGAGCTCGTGACCAGCCCCGCCGAGCCCGCGTCGACCGACGCGACGCAGGCCCGCCAGCTGACCAAGCCACTACGCGAGCTCGCTGCGCTCGCGCTGCTCGGCGCCAACGCCGTGTTCCTCTTCGTGGGCCTGCTCCGCCTGATCGCCCCGAACGACTACAGCTCCTTCACCGACCGGGCGGGCAGCGCGTTCTACTCGTTCATCGGGGTGGAGGCGGTGGGTCTGCCGCTGCTGGCCGTGCTGCTGGCCACGCACATCTCGCCGGTGGTGCCGAAGGCGAAGCTGATCACGCAGGTGGCTCTCGTCGAGTACGCGGTCAGCGCGTTCTTCGGCACGTTGACCATGCTGATCTGGACGGTCGGCCGCCTGTCCCAGGCCGAGATCCTCGATGCGCTCCTCGGGGTGCTCACCCGGTTCGCCTGGATGGTCGTCTTCGCGGTCGCCGCGTGGGTGGTCTACACGGTTTGGCGTGCCCACTACTACGTGCCGCGTCCCAAGCCGCAGCCCGGCGTCTACGGGCAGCCGCAGCCGGGTCAGCCGCATCCTGGTTGGCCGCAGCAGCAGGGTGGTTGGCCGGCACCGGGGCAGCCCGGTGGTCAGCCGCAGGGTGGATGGCCCTCCGCCGGCCAGCCGGGCGGATACCCGCCGGCGCAGTACCCGGGGCAGTTCGGTCAGCCGTCACCGCCGTTCCAGGCGCCCCAGTCGGCGCCGCCGCACCCGCAGTCCGCGCCGCCGCACCCGCAGTCCGCGCCGCCGCACCCGCAGTCCGCGCCGCCGTTCCCGCAGTCCGCGCCGCCGTTCCAGGCTGCGCCCCAGTCGGCGCCGCCGTTCCCACAGTCCGCGCCGCCGCTCAACCCCGCGCCGCCGTCTCCCGCCGCGCCGCCGTCTCCCGCCGCGCCGCCGTTCGGGCAGCCACCGTCGGCGGATCCCACGCAGGCCATCCCGCGTCAGCCCGCCGACTCGGCCGCCGCCGACAGGACGCAGGCCATCGCGCACCCCGCCGACCCGGCCCCCGCAGACCCGACGCTGGCGATCCCGCGTCCCACCGACTTGGACGACGACCGCACCCAGCACATCAAGCCGGGAGAGCACCCCGACCAGCCCCGCTGAGCCGAACTCCTTGATCAAGTGATGGAAAGTAGCTCCACAGACGCTCTGGCAACTACTTTTCATCACTTGATCACCATGTTGACGGATCGCCAGCACCCGGCGCGGCGAGATCAGCGGGCACTGTCGCCTCCGCCGGCACCGGGCCGGGCGGGAGGCCAGGTGGGCCGTTTCTCACGGTGCGGGCACTGGTCAGTCGAACGGGCTCGCGCTGCGCATAGGCTGAGCGAATGGTTGATCGCATCCACTCCGGCCCGAGCGGCGACTCCGGCCCGAGCGGCGACTCCGGCCCGAGCGGCGACTCCGGCCCGAGCGGCGACTCCGGCCCGAGCGGCGACTCCGGCCCGAGCCACCGCGCCGGCCTGAGCCACCACTCCGGGCCGAGCGACGCGAGCGTCCGGCGGGCGCTGGGCCGGGCCGCGGCCGGGCGGGCTCTGGATGTCGACGAGGCGACCGCGCTGCTGTCCGCCCGAGGTGACGCGCTCGACGAGCTGCTCCGGGTGGCCGGGGGGATCCGGGACGCCGGGCTGCGCGACGCCGGGCGGCCGGGCGTGGTCACGTACTCCAAAAAGGTCTTCATCCCGCTGACCCGGCTCTGCCGGGACCGCTGCCACTACTGCACGTTCGCGACGGTGCCGCACCGGCTGCCGGCGCCGTTCCTGGACCGCGACGAGGTGCTGGCGATCGCCCGGGAGGGCGCCGCGCAGGGCTGCAAGGAAGCTCTGTTCACCCTGGGTGACCGGCCGGAGGAGCGGTGGCCGGCGGCCCGGACGTGGCTGGACGAGCGCGGTTACGACTCCACACTGGACTACCTGCGCGCCTGCGCGGTCGCGGTGCTGGAGGAGACCGGCCTGCTGCCGCACCTCAACCCCGGGGTGCTGTCCTGGTCGGAGTTGCAGCGGCTCAAGCCGGTCGCGCCGAGCATGGGCATGATGCTGGAGACGACGGCGACGCGGCTCTGGTCCGAGCCGGGTGGTCCGCACTTCGGTTCACCGGACAAGGAGCCGGCGGTCCGGTTGCGGGTGCTGGACGACGCCGGCCGGGTCGGGGTGCCGTTCACCACCGGCATCCTGATCGGCATCGGGGAGACCCCGGCGGAGCGGGTGGACGCGCTCTTCGCGATCCGCCGCGCGCAGCGGGAGTACGGGCACCTCCAGGAGGTGATCGTGCAGAACTTCCGCGCCAAGCCGGACACGGCGATGCGCGGCATGCCCGACGCGGAGCTGCACGACCTGGCCGCCACGGTGGCGGTGGCCCGGTTGCTGCTCGGCCCGAAGGCCCGCATCCAGGCCCCGCCGAACCTCATCGCCGGCGAGTACGGCCTGCTGTTGCGGGCCGGCATCGACGACTGGGGTGGCGTCTCCCCGCTCACCCCGGACCACGTCAACCCGGAGCGCCCGTGGCCGCAGATCGACGAGTTGGCGAAGCACACCGAGCTGGCGGGGTTCACCCTGCGGGAGCGGTTGACGATCTACCCGGAGTATGTGCGTGCGGGCGACCCGTGGCTCGACCCGCGCCTGTTGCCGCACGTTATGGCGCTGGCCGATCCGCGGACCGGGCTCGCCGTCGAGGAGGCCCGCCCGGTGGGTCGACCCTGGCAGGAGCCGGAGGAGACGTTCGGCGGGCGGGTCGACCTGCACGTCACCATCGACACCACCGGGCGGACCGACGACCGGCGGGGTGACTTCGACAGCGTCTACGGGGACTGGGCCGAGGTGGCCGGCAAGGTCACCCCCGAGGCGACGGCGCGTCGCGCGGGCGTACCCCCGATGTCGGCGGGGAGCGGCGCGGACCGTGACCTGGCGGCCGGGCTGCGGCTCGCCGCCGACGATCCGGCGGCGCTGCTCGACCCCCGGCACACCGACGCGGCGTTGGCGTTGTTCGGCGCGGACGGGCCGGCGCTCGACGAGCTGTGCCGCCTCGCCGACGACGTCCGCCGGGACGCGGTCGGGGACGACGTGACCTACGTGGTCAACCGCAACATCAACTTCAGCAACGTCTGCTACGTGGGTTGCCGGTTCTGTGCCTTCGCGCAACGGGAACGGGACGCCGACGCGTACCGGCTCTCCGTCGACCAGGTCGCCGACCGGGCCGCGCAGGCGTGGGCGGCCGGTGCCAGCGAGGTGTGCCTCCAGGGTGGCATCGACCCGAAGATGCCGGTCACCGGGTACGCCGACATCGTGCGTGCGATCAAGGCCCGGGTGCCCGGGATGCACGTGCACGCGTTCTCGCCCATGGAGATCGTCACCGCCGCCGCGAAGGCCGGTGTGCCGGTTCGCGAGTGGCTGACCCAGCTGCGGGAGGCCGGGCTGGACACCATCCCGGGCACCGCCGCCGAGATCCTCGACGACGACGTGCGGTGGGTGTTGACCAAGGGCAAACTCCCGGCCGCCGCCTGGGTCGATGTGGTCAGCACGGCCCACGAGCTGGGCATCCGGTCCAGCTCCACGATGATGTACGGCCACGTCGACCATCCCGGGCAGTGGCTGGCGCACTTCCGGGTGCTGGCCGGGGTGCAGGACCGCACCGGCGGGTTCACCGAGTTCGTGGCGCTGCCGTTCGTGCACACCAACGCCCCGATCTACCTGGCCGGGATCGCCCGACCCGGGCCGACCTGGCGGGAGAACCGGGTGGTGCACGCCATGTCCCGGCTGCTGTTGCACGGCCGCATCGACAACATTCAGTGCTCCTGGGTGAAGTTGGGCGACGAGGGCACCGTGGCGATGCTCCAGGGTGGCTGCAACGACCTGGGTGGCACGCTGATGGAGGAGACGATCTCCCGGATGGCCGGCTCCGGCAACGGTTCGGCGCGTACCGAGGAGCAGTTGCGGGCCATCGCGACGGTGGCCGGGCGTCCGGCGCGTAAGCGGGCGACCGCGTACGGTCACGCCAGATCCTGACGTCGAACCTTTCCCCGCCTCCGGCCGTACCACGCGATGCCGGCGGCGGTCGCGGCGAGGACCGCCGCCGGTGTCCCTTCGGGGCCCGGCGTCGCTGGACGGCACCGGACCCGTCCGTCCTCGCGGGCGCGTTCGCGCCGCCGCCGGAAAGGTTGCCCATGACCAGTGATCAGCGGAAGCGGCAGTGGCCGCGACTGACCCGCCGGCAGACGTTGACCGCCGCGGCCAGCGCCACCCTCGGGGCCGCCGCGCTCACCGTGCCGGGCCTGTCGGCCGCGCAGAACGCCCCCGGCGCGGCCGGGCGGGCCGACGAGCCGATCGTCGTGCACCTGCGGGACGCAAGCTCCGGAACGATGGACGTCTTCGTCGGTGAGACCCGGATCGAGGTACGCGACCGCGGCCTGGCGGATCGACTGCGGCGCGCCGCCCGGCGCTGACCCGTCGTCCCGCCCTGCCACCCTGTTCCCGCCCAGTGAGGTTGGTCCGCCATGTCTTCCCACCGCGAGGCCCCGGAGATCGCCAAGGATCCGGTCGCCGACAGCTCCGACCTGTACGCGTTCGTCAGCCCCGACAAGCGCGACACGGTCACGTTGATCGCCAACTACGTGCCGTTGCAGCTCCCCTCCGGGGGGCCGAACTTCTTCGAGTTCGGCGACGACGTGCGCTACGAGATCCATATCGACAACGACGGTGACGGCCGTCCGGACGTCACCTACCGGTTCGAGTTCACCACCGAGATCACCAATCCGAACAGCTTCCTGTACAACACCGGCCCGATCGACTCGCTTGACAGCAAGACCTGGAACCGGCGGCAGTTCTACAGCCTGACCCGGGTGGCCGACGGCCGGGAGCACCGGCTGGCGCACAAGTTGCAGTGCCCGCCGTGCAACGTCGGCCCGCTGTCCACGCCGAAGTACGCCGAGCTGGTGCGGCAGGCGACCTACTCGCTGTCCACCGGGGAGCGGGTCTTCGCCGGTCAGCGCGCCGACGGGTTCTTCGTCGACCTGGGGGCGATCTTCGACCTGGGCACGCTGCGGCCGTTCCAGCAGCTGCACGTCGCCGGCAAGAAGATCTTCAAGGCCGAGGGGGAGCCGGTCAACGCCACCGACCGGATGAACGTGCACAGTATCGCCGTCCAGGTGCCGCTCGACCGGGTGCGTCGGCGCGCCAACCGGTACGGCGTCGGTGACCGGGCGTCGGTGATCGGGGTGTGGACGTCGGCGTCGCGCCGGCAGGTGCGGGTGCTCGGCGACCGGGGTGCGGCGGACACCGCCACCGGCCCGTTCACGCAGGTGTCCCGGTTGGGTAATCCGTTGTTCAACGAGGTCATCGTGCCGATGTCCAAGAAGGACCAGTGGAATTCGCTGCCGCCGTCGGAGGACAAGCGGTTCGCGCAGTTCGTCGAGCAGCCGGAGCTGGCCGCGTTGCTGCCGGCCCTGTACCCGGACGTCTTCCCGAACCTGGACAAGCTCACCAGGGCCAAGAAGGCCCGCGCCGATCTGGTGGCGATCCTGCTCACGGGCGTACCGGCCGGGCTGATCGACGGCTTCACCAACGCGACCGGCGACGTGCAGGCGGACATGCTGCGGCTGAACACCGCGATCCCGCCGACCAGGCGGCCGGACCGGTTCGGGGTGCTCGGTGGTGACCTGGCCGGCTTCCCGAACGGGCGGCGGGTCGGTGACGACGTGGTGAGCATCGCGCTGCGGGCGATCGCCGGGCTGACCGTCCCGCTGGTGGACAAGACGTTCCGGCCGGACGCGGCGGCCGCCGCGGTCACCCCGGGGTTGAGCGCCGCGGATGTGACGGCGCCGTTCCTCGGGAACTTCCCCTACCTGGGTACGCCGTACGACGGGTTCAACAACCCGCCGGCGGGGTCCTGATCGGCGCGGGGGAGAAGCGGATGCATGATCACGCGTACGGGCCGTCGGAGACCGGGAGTGTGGTCCTCGATCTGGGCGGCGACACCGGTGCTCTGATCGTCTACACCAGCCCGGATCTGCACGGTCGGGAGATCGAGATCAGCCGGGAGGAGGGCGGGCGGGTCCACTCGGCGGTGCGTGAGCGCCGGGTGCGGGACGGCTCGTTCCACAGTGCGGTCTATCCCGACCTGCCCGCTGGGTTCTATACCGTCTGGTGGGACGAGAAGACCTCTGCCGGGACGGTTTCTGTCCATGGTGGAGGGATAGCCGAGTTCGTGTGGCCCAGCAGCGGGTTCGGGGCTGCCGGCTGACGTCCCGACACCGATCTCCACGTCGCGCCCCGTCCACATTGTGGACGGGGCGCGCGTGCTGCCCACTGCTCGACGGGCAGTCTGTGCCGCGCCGCGTTAACCTGTCCCCCACCAAGATCAGCTTGGCTCGTGCTGTCCTGGCGGCGGCCCGGCGGGGGAGCGCCACGGCAGAAAAGTCGAGCAACTCGCCGGAGAGGGCGTTACTCGGCCGGGGTCTGAATCGATAGGGCAGGTTGCGAGGCTGGACGGCCTGGATGGCCGGCCGGGGGTGTCGGGAGGGCGACTCCATTATCAAGTTTGGCTTGACGGCGCACGTATTACACGCGTGTAATTTGAATGGGGTTGTTCGCACGGAACGCAACAAAACGGGACCGGACGGACAAGCACGCCTTTCGCGTGGGGGGTTGCAGCGGCGATGACGCCGGTGCGCGACAAGGAGGCATTTGATGGACGGCCAGCTTGAGGTGGCCGACCTGCTCGGAAACGCGCCGGAGTGGCAGGAGCGAGCACTGTGCTCGCAGACCGACCCCGAGGCGTTCTTCCCCGAGAAGGGCGGTTCCACCCGTGAGGCGAAGAGGATCTGTGGGCGCTGCGAGGTCAAGACCGAATGCCTTGAATACGCTCTCGGTCACGACGAGCGGTTCGGCATCTGGGGTGGGCTCTCCGAGCGGGAGCGGCGCAAGTTGAAGCGGCGGGCCGCCTGAGCGGTGCGAGGTCGGGGCGGTGGGGGCCGCCCGACAGCGCACCCGAACAGCAGCTCTACCGGAGCGGGGTCCGGCCCGCGGGGGGTCGCTCAGCGCGGCGCACGGCCGGACTGCTGGCGCACGGCCGGACTGCCGGCGCGCGGCCGGACTGCCGGCGCGCGGCCGGACTGCCGGCGCACGGCCGGACTGCTCAGGCCAGCTCTTCGGGGTCCACCCCGAGGAGATTCGCCACCTGCTCGATGATCACGTCGTGGACGAGATCGGCAAGGTCCTCACGGTCCATCGCCCGGAACTCCAGGGGTCGCCGGTACAACACGATCCTCGGCGGCACCTCCTGTCGGCCCGGCCGACCGGGCAGCAGTCGGGCCAGCGGGATCTCGCCGTCCTCCAGGACGTCGGAGTCGTACACGTTCAGGTCCGGTGGGACGTCCTCGACCGCGAACTCGACACCGGCCAACTCCTTGGCGAACCGACGCTCCAGCGTCTCCACCGTGTCCAGGACCAGGTCGTCGAAGACCTCGGCCTTGGTCCGCGCCAGCGGCACGGTCGCCGGCACCAACCGTCCGCGCAGGCCGCGCCCATGCCGGTCGCGGTGCGCACGCCGGCCGGAGCCGGGGCGGCGGTGTTCCGGACTCGTCATGAGGCAAAGGGTAGCGCCCACGTGGGGCTGCTCAGCGGCAGCGCCGCTCCCGTGGCGCGGCGCGCCCGCAACGGTCAACTGTGATCACCATGACGGGCGTGTCGCAACGCGAAGCGATGCGCCGGACCCGGTAATGGAGATACCCTGCCGCCGTGAGGTCACCACGGCGCTGCTCCCGTAACGGCTGCCCCCGGCAAGCGGTCGCCACATTGACCTATGTCTACAACGAGTCGACAGCGGTCGTGGGGCCGCTGGCGGCGTTCGCCGAGCCGCACACGTACGACCTGTGTGAGCCGCACGCCCGCAGCCTGACCGCGCCGCGGGGCTGGGACGTGGTCCGGCACGAGGGTGAGTTCGAACCGCCCCCGCCCACCACCGACGACCTGGTAGCGCTCGCCGAAGCAGTCCGCGAAGCCGCCCGCCCGGCCCCCCGCCCGCCGGAGGAACCCCACGACCGGTCGCACTCCGACCAGTCCCACTCCACCGGCCGCCGAGGCCACCTCCGCGTAATCCCCCCCAACCACTAACCGCGCCCCTTCGGGCTGCGCGCGCCTCCTTCGGGCTGCGCGCGCCTCCTTCGGGCTGCGCGCGCCTCCTTCGGGCTGCGCGCGCCTCCTTCGGGCTGCGCGCGCCTCCTTCGGGCTGCGCGCGCCTCCTTCGGGCTGCGCGCGCCTCCTTCGGTGTTGATCAAGAGGTTTGCGTCAAGAACGCGCCGGTCTTTGACCGAAACCTCTTGATCAACAGGCGTGGGCGGGGTGAGGGCGGGGCGGGGTGGGGTTGGGTTGGGCGGGGTGATCCACACCTGATCGGCGATGTGGCGGTGTCGGGAACGGTTGATACCGCCTTATCGGCGACGCGGAGTGGATCGGCCGCCACGGGTGGCGGGAAGGTGGAGTGGATCGGCCGCCACGGCTGGCGGTCAGGTGGTGTGGGTCGGTCGTCACGGGCGGCGGCGACGTGAGTGTGGATCGGTCGCAGGGGTGCGGCGGCCTGGCTGGGGACGTTGGTGGGGCACCTTCGGAGCGTTCGGTGGGCGTTCTGGAAGCGCGCCGACATGTCTGACCGCCACACGCCGGTAGACCGCAGACATCGCCACGCAGCGTGGTTACCATCCGCCGCAACGTGCATCGAGCGAAGTCACGGTGTACGCCTGGCGGGCGGGAGGCTCCAGTGGCGAACGAGGCGTTGCGGGTGGCGATGGCCGAGGCGGGGGAGACTGTCGAATCGCTGGCGGAGAAGGTTCGCGTCCACCCCAAGACGACCGCGCGGTGGCTTGCCGTGGGGCACATCCCGCATCCGCGTACCCGGGTCGCGGTGGCCAAGATCCTGTGCCGGGACGCGGCCGACCTCTGGCCGGAGCCGTTCCGTCGCCGTGACCTGCCGTGGTTCCGACCGTGGGCCGAGCTCGAACAGGATGCCATCGGCATTCGGTGGTACGAGCCGCTGCTGGTACCGGGCCTGCTGCAAACCGAGGGGTACGCCCGCGCGGTGCTGGGCACCGGTGGTTTGCTCCCGCCGTCCGAGGTGGATCTGATCGTCGCGAGCCGGCTCGAACGGCAGGCGGTCCTCGGCCGCGATGCCCCGCCGCAGCTCGTTACGGTGATCGACGAGGTGGTGCTGCGCCGGCTGGTCGGCGACCCCGCCGTGATGTCCGGGCAGTTGACCCACCTGGCGGCGGTCGCCGAGTGGGAGCACGTGCAGGTCCGGGTCATCCCGGCCGACAGTCCGTGGCACACCGGCCTGGCCGGCCCCTTCGTGCTGGGCCGCCTGCCCGACGGGACGGAATTGGCGTATCTCGACAACCAGCTCCGCGGTCAGATCGTGACCGATCCCGTCGACGTCGCTAGCCTGGGACACAGGTGGGAGAGCGTCACCGGTGAGGCGTTACCCCAACGCCGGTCGATCGAGCTGATCAGGGAAGTGGCCACGACATGGACATGACCGAAGCCCGCTGGCGCACCGCTACCCGCAGCAGCAACAACGGGGGTGCCTGCGTCGAGGTGGCCGACAACCTGCCCGGCCAGGTGCTGGTGCGCGACAGCAAGGACCGCGACGGCGGCACCCTGGCCTTCGCGCCGGCCGCCTGGTCGTCCTTCGTCAAGGATGTCCGCCGGCGCGACCACTGAGCCCTGACCGCCTGCCCCGCCGCTGATCGCTGGCCGCCTGGCCGCCTGGCCATATGCCCGGCCGCTGAGCCCTGACCGGCTGCTGATGCCTGACCGCCTGCCCGACCGCTGTTGCCTGACCGCCTGACCGGCTGCTGATGCCTGCCCGCCTGCCCGACCGCTGTTGCCCGGCCGCCTGCCCGACAGCTGATCCACTCGGGTTCACGGAAGGCGCGGTATCACGTCGCGCGGATGGCCCGGTTTCCCGGAAGGCGAGTCGATCAAGCCCAAGGGAGGCGAGTCGATCAAGCCCTGGGTGGACCGAGCCCGCGCGGGGAGGCGAGCGGATCGTGCTGAGCGTGATGGGCGGCTGCACGGGCGGTGATGCGCTGGCCCCGATGCTCTTCTGGCGCTGCGGGTTTGTCATCGTGTCAGGCGTCCACGGCACCGACCCTGAGGAAAACTGATGCGCGCGCCCCTCCGGCCCCTCTCCCGGCGTGGACTACTCACCGGCACTCTGGGCACGGTTGCCCTGCTCACCACGGGCGGCAGCCTCGCCGGCTGCGGCACCGAGGGCGCCCAGCAGACCGAGGCCGGCTGCGTCAGCGAGGACCTGTCCGGCACGGAGAAGAAGCTCGCCTTCTCCAACTGGCCGCAGTACCTGGACGTGGACGAGAGCGACGAGTCCAAGCGGCCGAGCCTGGACGAGTTCGTCGCGGAGACCGGCATCAAGGTCACCTACACCGAGGACATCAACGACAACAACGAGTTCTTCGGCAAGGTACGGAACCAGCTCGCCGCCTGTCAGAGCATCGACCGGGACATCATCGTGCTGAGCGACTGGATGGCGGCCCGGATGGCCCGGCTGGGCTGGGTCCAGAAGCTCGACCCGGCGAGGATCCCGAACGTACGGGCCAACCTGCTCCCGTCGCTGCTCGACCGCTCCTTCGACACCGAGAACCGGATCTCCATCCCGTGGCAGTCCGGCCTGGCCGGATTGGCGTACAACGGCAATGTCACGAAGGAGCTGCGGACCGTCGACGAGTTGCTCACCCGCCCCGACCTCAAGGGGCGGGTGACGGCGCTCAGCGAGATGCGCGACACCATGGGCCTCCTGCTCGCCTCGAACGGGCACGACCCGGCGAACTTCACTCCCGCCCAGTTCGACGACGCGTTGCACAAGCTCAGGAAGGCCGTCGAGTCCGGGCAGATCCGCAGGTTCACCGGCAACGACTACGCGCCGGAGCTGGCCAAGGGTGACATCGCCGCGTGTATCGGCTGGTCCGGCGACGTCATCCAGCTCGCCAGCGCGGACGAGAAGGTCAGGTTCGTCGCGCCCGACTCCGGTGTGATGCTCTACAGCGACGACATGTTGGTGCCCAACAAGGCCACCCACAGGGCCAACGCCGAGCAATTGATCAACTACTACTACGAGCCGGCGGTGGCCGCGAAGCTCGCCGCGTACGTCAACTACATCTGCCCGGTCCGGGGCGCCCAGGCCGAGATGGAGAAGATCGACCCCGAGTTGGCGGCCAACCCGCTGATCTTCCCCGACGAGGCGCTGCTGTCGAGGTCCACGGTGTTCATGACCCTGGACGAGAAGCAGGAGAAGGAGTACGAGGGCACGTTCCAGCAGGTCATCGGAGCGTGACGCGGATGGCGCGTGAGACTCCGGCCGGTGACCTGCGACTGGCCGACCTGACCAAGCGGTTCGGCGCCCGTACCGCTGTCGACGCCCTCGACCTGACGATCCCCCAGGGCTCCTTCTTCGCGCTGCTCGGGCCCTCCGGCTGCGGCAAGACCACCACCCTGCGGATGATCGCCGGTCTGGAGGAGCCGACCAGCGGCCAGGTGCTGCTCGGTGACCGGGACATCGCCCGGCTGCGGCCGCACCAGCGACCGGTCAACACCGTCTTTCAGAGCTACGCGCTCTTCCCGCACCTCGACGTCTTCGAGAACGTGGCCTTCGGGCTGCGTCGACGCGGCATCCGCTCGGTGGACGACGAGGTCAACCGGATGCTGTCGCTGGTGCAGCTCGACGGTTACGGCAGTCGCCGTCCCGCCGAGCTGTCCGGCGGTCAGCAGCAACGGGTCGCGCTGGTCCGTGCGCTGGTCAACCGGCCGCAGGTGCTGCTCCTGGACGAGCCGTTGGGCGCGCTCGACCTGAAGCTGCGGCGGCAGATGCAGATCGAGCTGAAGCGCATCCAGACCGAGGTCGGCATCACCTTCGTGCACGTCACGCACGACCAGGAGGAGGCCATGACCATGGCGGACACGGTCGCGGTGATGAACGCCGGCCGGATCGAACAGCTCGGCGCACCCGCCGACCTGTACGAGTTCCCCGCCACCGCGTTCGTCGCGAACTTCCTCGGCCAGTCCAACCTGCTCGCCGGCGAGGCCACCGGCGTCAGCGGCGGCGACGTCGCGGTGACGGCGCACGGCGCGCGCTTCTCGGTGCCCGTCGGCCGCTCACGGGCCGACCACGGGCCGGTCCAGCTGGGGGTACGCCCGGAGAAACTGCACCTGGTCGGCTCCGCCGCCCAGGTGCCCGTGGGGCATCAACACGTCACCGGGGTGGTCACCGACGCCTCCTACGTGGGGGTCAGCACGCAGTACCTGTTGCGTACCGGCTGGGGCGCCGAGCTGTCGGTGTTCGTGGCGAACAGTGGAACGTCGACGCGGGTGGCGGTCGGCGGGGCGGCCGTGGCGCACTGGGATCCACGGCACGCGTTCCTGCTGCCCGCGTCGTCGTGACCCGGCTGACGCGGCGGCGGCTCCTGCCGTACCTCCTGTTGCTGCCTGGCGTGGCCTGGCTGCTGGTGTTCTTCGCGGTGCCGCTGGCGCAGCTCGCGGCGGCCAGCCTCTACGACCCCGACGGCTCGCTCACCACCGGGTACGCGATGACCTGGGCGTTCGGCAACTACTCCGACGTGGTGCAGGCGTACTGGCCGCAGTTCCTCCGCTCGTTCGGTTACGCCGGGTTGGCTCTGGTGCTGGCGGTGCTGCTGGGCTACCCGCTGGCGTACGCGATTGCGGTGAAGGCCGGCCGGTGGAGGAACCTGCTGCTGGTGTGCGTGGTCGCACCGATGTTCACCAGCTTCCTGGTCCGCACGCTGGCCTGGAAAACGATCCTGTCGGACAACGGGACGCTCGTCGGTCTGCTGCGTGACGCGCACCTGCTCGCACCGGACGGCCGGCTGTTGGCGACCCCGTTCGCTGTGGTGCTCGGGCTCACGTACACCTTTCTGCCGTTCCTGGTGCTGCCGCTGTACGCGAGCCTGGAGCGGTTGGATCTCCGAATGCTGGAGGCGGCCGGCGACCTGTACGCGAGCCCGGCGGCGGCGTTCCGTCGGGTGACACTGCCGCTGTCCAGGCCCGGTCTGGTCGCCGGGACGCTGTTGTTCTTCATCCCGGCCAGCGGTGACTACATCAACGCGGAGCTGCTCGGCACCCCGAACGAATACATGATCGGCAACGTCGTCGACTCGGCGTTCCTGGTCCGGCTGGACTATCCGCAGGGCGCCGCGTTGTCGGTCCTCCTGATGGCGGCGATCCTCGCGGTGGTGGTCGGATATCTCCGTAGGGCAGGCCGGGAGGAGGTGCGGTGAGGTTCGCGCGGTGGCTGGCCGACCGTTGGGTGCTGATCGTGGCGCTGCTGGTGCTCGGTTACCTGGCGCTGCCGAACCTGGTGGTGGCGGCGCTCTCGTTCAACCGCCCGTCGAACCGGCTGTCCTACGACTTCAACGAGTTCACTGTGGACAATTGGCGTCGGCCGTGTGCCACCTCGGACATGTGCGACGCGGTGGTCCGCAGTGTGCAGATCGGGTTCCTCGCCACTGTCGTCGCCACAGTGCTCGGCACCCTGATGGCGTTCGCGCTGGTCCGGCACCGCTTCCGAGGCAGGGCCGGGGTCAACCTGCTGGTCTTCCTGTCGCTGGCCACCCCGGAGCTGGTGATGGGCACATCGCTCCTGGCGCTGTTCGTGTCCGCCGGGGTGCCGCAGGGCTTCTGGACCGTCGTGATCTCGCACGTCGTGTTCTGCGTGTCGTTCGTGGTGGTCACCGTGAAGGCCCGGCTGGCCGGGATGGACCGGCGGCTGGAGGAGGCGGCGATGGACCTCTACGCCACCGAGTGGCAGACCTTCCGGCGGATCACCCTGCCACTGGTGCTGCCCGGCATCGTGGCCGCCGCGCTGTTGGCCTTCTCGCTGAGCTTCGACGACTTCATCGTCACGAACTTCAACGCGGGCACCACTGTCACCTTCCCGATGTACGTGTGGGGCGCCGCCCAGCGTGGCATCCCACCGCAGGTCAACGTCATCGGCACCGCGATGTTCGCGCTCGCGCTGCTGCTGGTGGGGCTCACGTCGCTACGCGGCCGACGGACGGCACGGGTCGCTCGGACGCCGACGCCCCGTTGACCCCCTGCTGACGGCATTTCGACACCTTCCCGGCCGTCCGTCGACTGTCGAGCGTGTGAGGGCGTGGCGCGCGCGGATTTGCGAGGCTTGTTGGCAAATGCAGCCGCACGATCGGCCCTGGCCGACCGGCCTGGAGGTTTGCCGCAGGTGACGTCTCGTCGTCCGGGGAGGCGCCCACGGATCATCGGTGCGAAGCGAACGGCGCAGGTGACGAGCGCGACGGATGATATTGCGCACGGTGTTTGCGACGACACTCATCGCCGTGACGATGCAACCACCACAGAACCCGGGCCCGCCGTACCCGTCGTCGTTCGGTCAGGCGCCCCGCCCGAACTGGTTCCGTCGGGCCAGCCCCGCCCGCCGGACCGCCGTGATCCTCGGCTCGGTGACCCTGTCGATCCTGCTGCTCTGCTGCACCGGCACCGCCATCATCGGCGCGCTGGCCGGCGAGCCGGAGCCGACCAGGACCGGCACGGCCGCCGAGCAGGCGCAGCAGCCGATCGTGGCGGCGTCCGCCGACCCGGCCGAGGAGTCTCCCGCCCCGGTCACCGAGCCGGCCACCACCCCAACTGCCGCTCCAGAAGCCGTCGCACCCCCGGCGACGGCCTCGCCGACCCCGTCGGACGCCGCGACAGCGCCGGTCGTGAAGGTGACGACCGAGACGGAGCAGGCCACCGTCCGGTACGCCGAGAAGACCGTCAAGGACGCGTCACTGGCCGAGGGCAAGCGGGTCGTGCGGACCAAGGGCGTCAACGGGGTGCGGACCCTGACGTACGAGGTGACCACCACGAACGGGGTGCGGACGTCCAGGAAGCTGGTCAAGTCCACTGTGACGAAGCAGCCGGTGACCCAGGTCGTCGCGGTCGGCACCAAGAAGCCGCAGTCGTCGACGTGCGACCCGAACTACAGCGGCTGTGTCCCGATCGCCAGCGACGTCGACTGCGCGGGCGGCAGCGGCAACGGACCCGCCTACGTCAGCGGCCCCATCCGCGTCATCGGCAGCGACATCTACGACCTGGACCGCGACGGCGACGGCACAGCCTGCGACTGACCCAGCCCCGCCGCCCCGTTACGCGTCGATCATGGAGTTGTGGTTGGTGATAGCTCCGTATTTGAGGCTTTTATGGGGCACCACAACTCCATGATCGACGGGTAACAGGGGGCGGGGCTAGCACGGGTGGGGAGACTTTGGGGGTTGTGCACAGGGCTTGTGGTTATCCACAGGGCGCTGGGTTCGGGTCGATAGTTGGTTGGCTGGTGCCGCAGATTCTGTGGCATGTACCGATATTCGGAGCTGCTCGCGGCCGGCCTCAGCCGGCAGCAGGTTCGGACGCTGACTGAGCTGTCTGACCTGCACCGGCTGTCGCGGGGTGTCTACGCGCCATCGACTGATCTGGCAGCACACCTGCCGGCGATCCTCCGACGGCTGCCCGCCACCGCCGTCGTCGGCTTTCAGACTGGCGCGCAACTGCATGGCTTCGGCGATGCGCGCAGCCCCGACGTGCACGTGGTCGTGCCGGCTGGGGAGAACGTCCCGCACATCCGGGGCGTGATCGCCCACGAGGCGGTGCTGCCCGTACGCGATCCAATGCTGCTGGCCGGAGTGCCCTGCGCGCCCGCCGCCAGATGTGCGGTGGACCTCGCGCGATCGATGCGCCGGATGGACGTGATGCCGCTGCTGGACCTCTGTCTCCGCGTAGGCGCCTGCGAGGCTGAGGAGCTGCGGATCGAGGTCGCTCGACACAAACGCCTCCGTGGGGTCTGTCAGGCTCGCGATCTCGTGCGACGTGCCGACCCCCGTGCGGAATGCCGACAGGAGAGCCAGCTCCGACTGGTGCTGGTCGACGGCGGTCTGCCGCCGCCGGAGCCGCAGCTCTGGGTCCGAGACAGCAGCGGGACACCGCTCTACCGCATCGATCTCGGCTATCGGCACCAACGTGTCGGCGTCGAGTACGACGGCTCGTCTCACCTGGACCGCGCCCGCCTCCGGCACGATCGTTCCCGATCGAACTGGCTCGCCGCGAACGGCTGGCAAATGCGCCACTTCACGGACCTGGACCTCTACCGCCGCCCCGCCCACATCATCAAAACCCTGCTCCCCCTCCTCCGCCCCTAAAGCCCCACCCACCCCACCCCACCCACCCCACCCACCCCACCCCACCCCCACCCCCACCCCCACCCCAACCCCCACCCCCACCCGGTCGATCATGGAGTTGTGGTGCCGTACCAATCGGGCAAAGCCACGCGTAACGTCAACCACAACTCCATGATCGACACGTAAGGCGGGGTGAGGGGGCTTCGTGACGGGGCTCACTCACCGTTGGGCGGGCGTGGGGACAAGCGGGCGCAGGTGGCACGGGACGGGGACGAACCCGGCGGCCACCTGGGTCACGACGACTTGTCCCTGGGGCAATGCCGTGGACGATGGCTGTCGACGGGTGCTTACAGAACCCTTAACCCGGGCCTGACACGGTATGCCGGGTAAGCGGAACTCGGGGGAGCGGACGACGTGCGGGTGCTGGTGGCGGACGACGAGCGGTTGTTGGCGGACACGGTGGCCCAAGGGCTGCGCCGCCTGTCAATGGCCGTGGACGTCTGCTACGACGGTGACGGTGCGTTGGAGCGGATCGGGGTGAACCGGTACGACGTCGCGGTGCTGGACCGGGACATGCCCGGGCACACCGGTGACGAGGTGTGCCGCAGCATCACCGACGCCCAGGTCGGCACGCGGGTGCTGCTGCTGACCGCGGCGGCCGGCATCCGCGACCGGGTGGAGGGTCTCGGCCTCGGCGCGGACGACTACCTCACCAAGCCGTTCGCCTTCGCCGAACTGGTCGCCCGGGTTCAGGCCCTCGGCCGCCGGTCCACGCCGGCGCTGCCACCGGTGCTCGCCCAGGAGGGCCTGGTGCTCGACGTGGGTCGGCACACGGCCACCCGGGACGGCCGCCCGCTCGCGCTCAGCCCGAAGGAGTTCGCGGTGCTGCACGTGCTGCTGCGCGCGGACGGCCAGGTCGTCAGTGCCGAGGATCTGCTGGAGCAGGCCTGGGACGAGTTCGCCGACCCGTTCACCAACGCGGTACGGGTCACCGTGATGACCCTGCGCAAGAAGCTCGGCGACCCGGCGATCATCCACACCGTTCCGAAGGCCGGCTACCGCATCGGTGGATCGGCGTGACCTGGACGCCCCGACGTCGGGTGTTGCTGGTGGGTCTGCTGGCGCTGCTGGCCGGGCCGACGCTGCCCGCCTTCGGCAAGTGGCTGGCGACGATGACCTGGATCAGGGGGCAGCAGTTCTGCGACCTGCCGATACCGGGGCTGTACACGCTCTGCGCGGAAGCACGCCCGGGGGCGTCCGTGCTGCCCCTGGTGGCCGTCCTGCTCGTGACGGTGGCCGCGCTCGTGGGGGTCTGGCTCGGCGCGGTGTGGTGCCTGCGTCCGGTCCGTGACCTGACCGGCCCCATCGAGCATCTCGGCCCGCAGAACCTCGGTCACCGGATCCGACCCCGGGGCAACGACGAGCTGGCCCAGCTGTCCCGGGCGATCGACGCGATGATGGAACGCATCTCCGCCGGGTACGACGGCCAGCGGCGATTCGCCGCCAACGCCTCGCACGAGTTGCGTACGCCCCTCGCCGTGCAGCGGACGCTCATCGAGGTCGGCATGGCCCAAGCGCTCAGCGGCGAGCAGTTGGAGTTGCTGACCAGCCAACTGCTGGAGACCAACGAGCGCAACGAGCGGCTGATCGAGGGTCTGCTCGCGCTCAGCGAGAGCGACCAGGGCCTGCGGTCGCGGATACCGCAGCGGCTCGACACGATCGTCGAGGCGGTGCTCGCCGGCTACCAGGACCGCGCCCGCGAGGCCGAGGTCACCATCGACACCTACCTCACGCCCCGGGTCGTCGTCGGCGAACGGGTGCTGCTGGAGCGCCTGGTCACCAACCTCGTGGAGAACGGGATCAAGTACAACCGGCGCGGCGGCTCGCTCACCGTCACGGTGGGCGACGAACCCGCGCTGTCCGTGGTCAACACCGGTCAGCCCGTGCCGGCCGAAGCGGTGGCCGGTCTCTTCGAGCCGTTCCGCCGGCTGGCCCGGGACCGCACCTCGCAGGGCGGTGGCGCCGGCCTGGGCCTGGCCATCGCCCGCTCGATCACCCAGGCGCACGACGGCATCATCGCGGCCCGGCCCGCCGAGCACGGCGGCCTGAGAGTCGACGTCCGACTACCCAACCCGCACTGACGCTTCCACCACACCGCTCGGGTCCGCGTACCGCTGGACCCCACCTGCGGCGTGCCCGAAAGGAGAAACGATGTCACGCACCGTTGGCCAGGTCCGGGTCGATGTCGGGGAGGCCGCCGACTGGCTCGCCGGCCGGGTGGTCCGCACCCCCGTGCTGCGGTCCCCGGTGATCGACGATCTGGTCGGGGCGCGGATTTTGCTGAAGGCGGAGAACCTCCAGAACGGCGGCTCGTACAAGATGCGGGGCGCGCTGCGGGCGGTGGGTCGGCTCGCCGCGGACGGCCACACCGGTGTGATCGCGCAGAGCACCGGGAACCACGCGATCGCGGTGGCGTTGGCGGCCCGGGAACACGGGCTCGCGGCGACAGTGGTGCTGCCGGTCGACGCGGCGCCGACGAAGGTCGACCGGGCCCGCGCGGCGGGGGCGCGTGTGGTGCTCGCCGGCACCGACGTCGAGGAACGGGTGGCGACGGCCAACTGCCTCAGCGACGAGAGCGGTCACCCGGTCGTCGACGCGTACGACCACCCGGACGTCATCGCCGGGCAGGGCACGGCCAGCCTGGAGCTGATCGAGGAGGCCGAGCGCGCGGGCACACCACTGGACGCGCTCGTCGTACCCGTCGGTGGTGGTGGTGGGGTGGCCGGCGCGTGCCTGGCCGCGGCCGGCAGAGACATCGAGGTGTACGGCGTGGAGCCGGTGGGTTGTGACTCGCTCGCCCGCAGCCTGGCGGCCGGTGTGCGCGTCCCGGTCGCGCCGGCGCCCACGATCGCGGACGGGCTACGGCCGTCCTGCGTGGGTGAGCTGCCGTTCGCCATCGTGCGCGACGCGCTGCGCGGGGTCGTCCGGGTCGACGACGACGAGATCGGCGCGGCGTTCCGGCTGATCCTGACGGAGTTCAAGGTGGTGGCCGAGCCGTCCGGCGCGGCGGGTTTGGCCGGTGCGCTCCGGCTCTCCGGCGACGCGGACGTCGGCTTCGGCCGGCGGCGGACGGTCGGCGTGGTGCTGACCGGCGGGAACGTCGAGGCGTCGCTCCTGGCGCGGTTGGTGGTCCAACGGCCGATCGCCGTGACGGCGGCGGAAGGGGTGGCGGCGTGAGTGCGCCCGTTCGGATCGGCATCCTGTTCGGCGGTCCGTCTGCGGAGCACGAGGTGTCCTGCGCGTCCGCGCTCGGGGTGGCCCGGGCGCTCGCCGGCAGCGGTTACCGCACGGTCGCCATCGGCGTCACCCGCAGCGGCGGGTTCCGGCTGATGCCCGACTCGGTGCTTGCCGAGTTGCGCGACCGGCCGGCCGGCGAACGGGCCATCGACGACCACCTGGTGGTGACCGGCCCGGCCGTCGAGCTGCGGAGTGGCCCGTGCCCGGGGATCGTGCAGGTGGCCGCCGGCAACGCACCCGGTGCCGTGCACGCCGAGCTGGACGTGGTCTTCCCGGTGCTGCACGGGCCGTTCGGTGAGGACGGTGTGGTGCAGGGGCTGTTGGAGTCGCTGAACGTGCCGTACGTCGGCTGCGGCATCCTCGCCTCCGCGGTGGGCATGAACAAGGTGGCGATGAAGCGGGCGCTGCGGGCCGAGGGCATCCCGGTCACGCCGTACGTCGCCTTCGACTCGCACACCTACCGGGCCGCCGAGGACCCGGAGGACCTGGTCGTCGGGCTGCGCCGGCCACTGTTCGTCAAACCGGCCAGCATGGGTTCCTCGATCGGCATCACCCGGGTCGACGATGGCGACGACCTGGCCGCGGCCGTGGAGGAGGCACTCCGCCACGACCAGCTCGTCATCGTCGAGCAGGGAGTCACCGGTCGTGAGCTGGAGTGCGCGGTGCTCGGCGGTTCGCGCCCCGAGGCGTCGGCGGTCGGTGAGGTGCGGGTCGCCGGCGGCTGGTTCGACTACCGGCAGAAGTACTTCGGCGACACCGACCCGATGATCGTTCCCGCCGTCCTGCCGGACGAGGTGACCGAGCTGATCCGTGACCTGTCACTGCGCGCGTTCGCCGCGATCGGTGGGTGGGGCCTGGCCCGTGTCGACTTCTTCTACGACGAGACGACCGGTTCGGTGTACGTCAACGAACTGAACACCATGCCCGGCTTCACCGCGCACTCGATGTACCCGAAGGTGTGGGCCGCTGTCGGTGTCGGGTACCGGGAGGTGGTGGACCGACTCGTGGAGCTGGCCCGCGTCCGGCACGCCGGGCGGCCCGTCCTGACGGCGGGGAGCGTCCGATGATCCTGCTCTCCGATCCCCGGGTGGCCGCCGTACCCAGCTCCGACGACGGCGACCCGCTGCTCGACCTGCGGGCGCTGCCCGAGTTGCGCCTCGACGGCCGCGCGGCCGACCCCGCCGGGGCGTACGCCCGACTGCGCGCCGGGGTCGTGGACCGGCTGCTGGCCGCGCAGCGGGCCCTGCCCGCAGGCCTGCGTCTGTTGGTGGTCGAGGGTTACCGGCCGTACCAGTCGCAGCTGGCGATCTTCACCGGTTACCGCGACGAACTGCGTCGCCGGCACCCGGACTGGTCCCCGGAGCGACTGCACCGCGAGACCACCAAGTTCGTCTCACCGGTCGAGGTGGCCCCGCACAGCACGGGCGGGGCCGTCGACCTGACACTGTGCACCGACGACGGCGTGGAGCTGGACCTGGGCACGGCCATCGACGCCACCCCGGAGGACAGCGCCGACGCCTGCTTCACCGACGCGCCCACCATCAGCGCTACCGCCCGCCGAAACCGGCAGATCATGGTGGACGCCCTCGGCGGCGCGGGGATGGTGAACTACCCGACCGAGTGGTGGCACTGGTCGTACGGGGACCGTTACTGGGCGCTGATCACCGGGGCGCCGCGCACCCGGTACGGGCCGGTGGACCTGACCGTCGCGAGATCGGTTCCCGTGCCGGCTGAACGGTAGGCCCGTCCCGTCCGTACCAGGCGGTGACGGAAACACCGAGGACGGGAGTGACGGCGATGAGGGTGCAGCGCAAGCACGTGCTGGCGGCGAGTGTGGCGGTGCTCGCCGCGGCGGGTGTGGCGGTCGGTACCAACCTGGGGTTCGCCGACACCTCCCCGACCCGGTCGTCGGTCTGCTCCGGCTCGGTCACCTTCTCCGCGGAGGGCGGGGCGCCGGCGGCGACCAGCGACCGTTTCCCGGTGGGTACCCGGCTGCGGGTGACCAACCTGGACAACAACCGGGCGACCACCGTCACGGTGACCGGCCCGTCGGGCAGTTGCGTGCTGCTCAACGCCGCCGCCATGGAGCTGGTCCGGGAGCCCGGGAAGAACGTCATCCGCCGCAACGTGGTGGAGCGTCTCGACGGTGCCGCGCCGCCTGCCGCGCCGGCACCCGGAACGGTACGCCCCGGTGCCGCGTCGCCCGCCGCGTCCGGCCCGGCACCCCGATCGGCGTGCTCGGGTGCGATCACCTTCTTCGAGGAGGCCGCCGGACCGGGGGCCACCAGCGGGCAGTTCCCGGTGGGTACCCGGCTGCGGGTGACCAACCTGGACAACAACCGGGCGACCACCGTGACGGTGACCGGCCCGTCGGGCAGTTGCGTGCTGCTCAACTCGGCCGCGATGGAGCAGATCCGCGAGCCGGGCAAGAACCTCGTCCGCCGCAACACGGTCGAGGTGCTTCGCTGATCTCGGAGGCGGGGCCCGTACACCGGGCCCCGCACTAGTCCGCCTGCCAGGTGCCGTCGTCGCGGACGCGAGCCGGGGCGCGGCCCAGCAGCAGAGTGGTCAGTGCGGCGTCGATGGTGTCGCCGAGGAACCACTCGCCGGCCTGGTCGAGCGCGAACACCCGCCCCCGCTCGTCGATGGCCAGGATGCTGTCCTGCTGCTCGGTGCCGATCGGGAAGAGGCGTACGCCGAGCACCGCGCCGAAGTCCGCGAGCGTGTCGGCGGTGTGCGCGATCATGTGCGGCCGGATGTCGAAACGCGAGATCCACACCTGCTCGCCCCGGCCGCGACGGGCACCGACCAGGCTGGGGAACGCGGTCAGCGCCTCCACGGCCGCCGGAAAGACCGTGTGCTGGTGTGTTGCCCCCGGCACCGCTGTCACGTCCCGGACGGCTGCGGCGGCCATGATCTGGTCCCCGATGTGCGGTCGCCAGCCGGCCGCGACCAGCGCGTTGGCGACCTCCGCCGGGAAGCGACCAGGGTCGGGATCGGTCGCCGCCGGCGCACGCCAGGTCTCGGTGTACGCCCGAGCCGACTCCGGCAGCACGTTGGCGCGGATCAGGAAGGTGATGCACGATTCGCAGGGCAGCTCGGCCGGGCCACCAGCCGGGTCGCCGGGCTCCCGGATCCGGAAGATCTCGAATCGGGCGCCCTCCAACAGCACCGCCGCCTCGGCCCGGCCCATCGGCGCGATGCCTTCGGCGGCCCGGCGGTGGTCGTACTCGTGCAGCACGTCGGAGACGACGATCAGCTCGGCGTGAGCGTCCCCGCCCCGGACCAGATCGCCCGGGGGCAGCTCGTCCAGATAGTCGCGGACCAGCGGGTGATGATTCAGCGGGACGCCGCCCTTCGCGCCCTCCGCCGTCCAGATCCGCCCGTCGATGGTCAGGTGCGCCGACGTGTTCGGGGTGACCACCCGGTGGATCTCCCGGACCAGCAGGCTCGCCGGGTCGACGGTGCGCGGAGCGGTCGGCCCGGACGGCTGGTTGCGCCGGTACAACTCCGCCACCACGTCGCTCGGCACGCGTGGCCAGGTGGTCACCGTGCCGGTCTGCTTGTCGATGACCGTCGTCGGCAGGTCCCCGGGGACCGTCCGCACCTCGGTGGCCACGACGGACGTGATGACGTACCCGAGGTCGAACTCGTCCACCACCGCTGTGCACTCGTGGCCCAGGCGCTGCGAGTCGCGGCGGGCCCAGGTGGCGGCGAGCTGTTCGGCCTGCTGACGGTCGATCACGCTCTGAAACTACCGGACTACACGGATCGATGGCAGCCGGTATGGTGCTGCTCTACCGACGGTGACGGGAGGAGCGGCGGTGAGCGAACAGGTGGACCGGCACGCCAACCGCGAGCTACGAGCCCGATTCGACGACGTGTACGGGCAATACCAGCAGCTCAGGTCCGGTTTGGACAACCTGCAGACACGGCTCGCCGAGCTTCGGGTGACCCGACGGTCGGCCGACGGTCAGGTCACCGCGACAGTGGGTGCCCGCGGCGAGTTGGTCCAGGTAGAACTGGCGTCGACCGTCTACCGCGACCGCGACGCGGTGGCGCTCGGCCGAAAAATCACCGAAACGGTCCGCGCCGCCGCGACCGCCGCGGTCGACGCCACCCGCGACCTCGTCGCCGAGAGCATGCCGGCCGGCTCCGGCTCGGTGGAGTTCCTGCGTACCGGCGACTACGCGGCCCTGCTCGGTCGAGCCGACGCGGTGCTCGGCAGGCGTGAGGTGAAGGAATGACCGACGGGCAGCTCTGGCTCGATCCGTCCCGGGCGCGTCGGGGTGGCACCGACCTGTCGCTCGCCGGCGAGGCGGTGACGGCCCGCCGAGCGGCCGAGGGTGGTGCGATCGAGACCGCCAGCGGTGCGAGACCGTGGGGCCGCGACGACATCGGCGCCGCGTTCGAGCGCAACTACCGCGAGATCGAGCAGACCGTCATGCGGGCCTGGGCGGGTGTCGGGCACCGGCTCACCGAGCTGGGTGGCGACGTGGTGCGCGCGGTTGACGCGAGCGTGCAGACCGACGGCGCCAACGCCTCCCGCTTCGGCCGGCTCACCGACCGACCCTGACGGCCCGGGATCCCCGATGAGCGTGCTGCCCAGCCCGATTCCACACCCACTGGACCTCGCACTCTGGGACGTTCCAGGCTGGGTCTACGAGGCCCTCGACTGGGTGGTCGGTGTGCAGTGGCCGGAGGGCGACGAGCGGGCCGTCTGGGACGTCGCCGACCGGTGGTACGACGTCGCCTCCGTGCTCGCCGGCCCGCAGACCGACGCCGCCGCGGCCGCCGTCGAGGTGCGCAACGGCTACGGCGGGGTCGGGGCCGTCGACGCCGCTTTCGAGGCTGCCTGGCGAGGCATCGCCGAGAACCCCGACGCCCCGCTGCCCGTGCTGCTCGCCGTCACCGCCGACCTCGGCCGCCTGGTGGAGGAATGCGGGTGCGACATCGAGGGCGCCAAGCTCGAAGTCTGGATCGAACTGGGCATCCTGGTCATCGAGCTGCTCTCGGTTGCGGTGGCGGCGGTGCTCACCGCCGGTGCCGCCTCCCCGGCCGCCGGCGCGGCGATCGGCGCGACGCGGCTGCTGGTCCAACAGATCATCAAGCGGCTGATGGGGCAACTGGCCAGCAAGTCGCTCAAACACGGGCTCCGGGAGGCCGGCGAGCGAGCCGCCAAGGAGGTCACCCGGGACGGGGTGCGAGGGCTCGCCAAGCGGGCCGCCCGCGAAGGGCTGGAGGAGGCCGCGGAGGAGACCGGCGTCACGCTGGCCACCCAGGCGTACCAGAACTCCACCGGGCGGGCGCACGGCCTGGACCTGACCGACCTCGGCGCGTCGGCGGTCGGCGGGCTCGCCGGCGGGGCGGTCGCGCCGCTCGCCGGGCTCGGTCGGCACGCGACGGGGCGAGCGGCCCGGGTCGGCGAACACCTGGGGCGGGAGATGACCGGCGAGGTGCTCGCCGACAGCGCCGCCAGCCTCGCCACCGGCCAGGGCCTGACCTCGATGGAGGACGTCGCACGCGCCGCCGCGTCCGGAGCCACCGGCTCGGTGACCGGTCAGACCGACCACGCGCTACGTGCCCGGCTCGACGCACAGACCAACGCCCTCGCCGGAGCCTCACTCGTCGGTCCCGCACTGCCGTCGGTGGCGGCGCTCGGGTCACCCCCCTCGTCCGAAGCGAGTTCGGGTGGACCTTCGCCGGTCGTACCGATGCAGGGCACGCCACCGAACGACGTGGCCCCACCACGCGCCGACCTGCCGGCCGTCGCCGACGTGCACGTCTCGGCGTCAGCATCGGTGGACGCCGGTTCCGGCCTGGACGACGTCGACGGTCCGCTGCGCGCGCCCGAGCCGATGCCGTCGGCGAGCGCACCTTCCCTTGCGAACGTGGCCGTCACACAACCGGTCTCCGCCGGTCAGACACTGCCGGCGGCGGCTGCTGGTTCGGCGCTGCCGGCAGTGGTTGCTGATCCGGCGCCGTCGTCGGCAGCCTCTGATCCGGCGCCGTCGTCGGTGGACGCCGGCCGGCCGTCGCAGGTAGCGGCCGGTTCGTTGCTGTCCTCGATGGACTCGGGATGGAAGCCGCCGCAGGTGGCAACCGATCCGACGCTGCCGCCGGTGGCCGCTGATCCGATGCTCTCGTCGGTGGCGACCGATCCGAGGCTGTCGTCGGTGGCCGCTCCCGTGGTCGGCACCGTCGAGCCGGTTGGTCAGCCGGCGACCGGTGTCCCGCCGGGCCAGCCCGCGAGCCCGCCGTACACCACCGGTCCGGCCGCCTGGTCGCCGTCGACCAGCGCGCTCACACCGACCACCGCCCCCGGCGCGATGCTGCCGGGCCCTTCCGCTGCCCCGCCGGTCGAGCCGACCCCGACAGCGGTGGGCCGGTCCGCCGTGCCCTCCCGCGCAACCACACCAGCCGTGCGCACACCGGCCCCGGCACCCGAGCACCCGGCCCGGGGGCGGGCGTCGATCCCCGTCGACCTGGTCTTCGGCGACCCGGTCGTGTCGCCAACCGACCCCGACGACTTCTACGCCGCGCAGTGGGCCGCCGAGGTCGAAGCCGCCGAGCGGCGGCGGTACCAGGGCCACTACGAATCGCAGCGGGCCGGCTTCGAACACAACCGCCGCCAGTCAGAGGCCACCCGACTGCGCGCCCGGGCCGCGGAGCACGACCGCAGGGCAATCGAGTACGCCACCTACGCCCGACAGTTGCACCAGGCAGGCCACCGGCAGTGGGCCGACGGCTGGCAGCGGGCCGCGAACGACGAAGCACGCGCGTACGCCCAATGGCGTGACCTGGCAGACGCGGTGCTGACCGGCACCACGGCACCGCCGGTCGTGGACATCGACGCCGCCACCTTCGAACACGCCAACCGGGACGTGGGCGCGCTCGCGCTCGGTGCGGTGGAGACGTCCGGCCCGTCTCGGCTCACCGGCGACGACAATCCTCCACCGATCGACGACTCCCGGCCGTACGGGCAGCCTGGCGGCCTTCGCCCCCCGCTCGCCCTGCACCAGGTCGACGTCGAACGGCAGATGCCCCGCGAGCGGGACGGCACCATCACCCGTACCGCCGACCCCCGCCGCGGCGGTTGGTTCCGGCTCCTCAACGACGGAGGTCCCGCCGCCGACGCCACCCGGGGCATCAACTGCCTGGACTGCACGCTGTCGTTGTTCGACACCTGGGTCCACGGGCGGCCCCGGGTGTCCGCGCCCCGCACCTTCGACGGCTACCTCGACGGTGACATCCGTCGACCCATCCGTGGTGAAGCCGGCGGCCCAGGCCGGGTCGAGGACGTCACCGGTGGGCGCTTCCAGCAACTCCTCGCCCCGTCCGGCCAGCGCACGTACGCCGACCAAGCGCGGCAGGCCGCCGACCGGAGTTACCGCAACCTGCGTGACCAACTGCTCCTGGGGGGCCACGGCAGCTACGCGTTCCTGGTCACCGAGTGGGCGCACGGCGGTTCGCACGCCTGGGTGGCACTCAACCAGAACGGCACCGTGCTCTACGTCGACCCGCAGACCGGTGTGGTCCGGGACCGGCCGTTGTACCCCGACGTGGTCGGCATCGACGCGCTGGTGCTGGGCGGTGACGGCCGACCGATGCCGCTCGGCGGGCTACCCAGAGGCCGGTTCAGCGAGCGGCCGGACCTTCCGGACCACCCCTCGACGTACGACAGCGGCGGCCACGGTGACCCGTACGTCAATCGGATGCACCTGCTCCTGGACGGCCCAGGCTCAGCGCCACCCTCGCCTGGTGGGGAGCCCGTCGACGCCTCGTCCAGCGCTGACCGGGGCCTACCCTCCCCGAGTGCCGGCCCGGCCGGCGTCATTTCGGTGGCCGGCAGCCTGGACGAGATCTTCGCGGCGGGAGTGAGTCCGGTCGAGTTCGCTGCAGCGGTCGACCCATCGGCGCTCCGTCGGCTACAGCCGGATCTGGACGAGGCGTCGGCTCGGGATGTTGCGCGGCTCTTTGCCGACACCCGGGTCCGCGACATGCTCGACCGCGCCCACCGGCAGCCGCCCGCGAACGAACCGGAACTTGCCAGGCACCTGACCACGCAGTTGGCGCGGCACCCGGATCTCGCTCGGTTGATCCTGTCCACACCCGAACTGGCGAACTCGCTGACCGCGCGCCCGATGACCCTCTACCACCTGGCCGGTCATCAGCAGGCCATCGATGTCCTCGCGGAGGTGGTGGAAGACGTCGCCCAGCGAAGTGCTGTGGGGCTGGAGGCGGCGACCGACAACGAAGCGGACCAGCCACAGCCGACGCCGCTCACAGATGAGCAGCGGCGGATCAGCGCGAGCATCCAACTACCGGATGATCCGGTGACCCAGCCGGGATTCGACAAGCGCCGTCAGGCTGACCCTTCTTATCGCCAGCATTACCTGGACGACCTCTACGCGGCAGCCGTCGTTGCGCAGGCGGAGCTGAACCAGCTGGCAGTGTCCCTGGCCCAGGTGGGTGATCACCGTGTCGGTGACCCCGGCTGGCGTTCGGAACCCAAAGACCGCCGTCGAGCCGAGGACAAGGTGGACAAGTATCGAGGCGATGCGTCCAAGCTGCTCGACCTTGCTGCTGCGAAGGTTGAGTTCCGCAACCTCAACGACCTGTACGCCGCGCTTGAGCGGATACGCGAGCACCCAGACGTCGTGGTCGTGAGTTTTCAGGATCGGTTTATATCTCCCGAAGACAGCGGCTACCGGGACATACAACTCGTATTGCGGATGCGGAATGAGCACCTCGTGGAGTTCCGCCTGCACCTGGCGGCTCTCGACGCCGTAGCGGTCTGGGAGCATGCGTTATATGAGGTTCGCCGTGATGTCGCGGCCTTGGCCCGTGCTGAGGGCCGGTCCCTGACGAGGCGCGAGTGGGCCATCGCAAACGGGATCCTCGAACGCGAGCAAGAGCTGTTCTGGCAGGCACTGCAGTCGACCTATGAGGAGAATGCCTGATGGTTCGAATGCCGGGCTTGGTGCTCCCGTCGTATTACCTCTATTACCAGTCGCCGGTGAAGATCGTTCAGACACCCGACGGTGGTGCCAGGGTATGGCGGGTTGCCATCGATACTGGCGGCTGGCGGGAGGAAAACGACCTCTTCGACGAGATCGTCTTCGACGTCGGAGGTGACGTTTTTCGTCGTAGCCCTGAGGAGTTCGTGCAGGAGGTGGAGCGTTTCCGGGCTCACTACCTCGAAGGTGAGGGCCCGATCTTCGCGCTCTACGAGACGGTGCAGGCGATCAGGGATGTGGCGAAGGCCGAAGACCGACACCTGACGACAAAGGAGCGAGCGCTCATTCACGGAATCCGGAAGCGGACGTTCGTGATGTTCGAGGAGCAACTCCGGGTGGCTGGCGACCTCGGCGCGGACCCGGACATCGCGAGAGCTGAGTAAGCGTTGCTCCGCGTGTTGGCCGACGCGAGGGGGCCGGTGACGGCCGAGGGTGTGGACGCCCGGTTGGTGCGGGCGGGGGAGCGTTACGAGCAGGCAGTCTTCGGTGGTGACGTGAAGTCGCTGGACGAGGCGGAGCCGGACCTGGCAGCGCTGGAAGCGGATGTGGTTCTGGCCCCGGGGCCGGATCCTGCACGCCTGTTTCCTGGCATGGTCAGCGGGCAGGGTGGGCGTGGACGTTGGTGTGTCCGAATAAGATCGACGCATGGCGAGATCCGGCTCAACGAGCATCTGGTCCACTGTATGGGCATGGCCGGTCGGCATTGCGATCGGTTTGACGATCGGCATCCCCGTGTTCGGCGCGAAGGGTGGGGTGGCGTTCGGCGTCGCCCTGGCCGTTGCCTTCGCGGTCGGCCTTGGCCTGATCAGAGGCCGAAAGTCCTCCGTCGAGGCTGCCCCGGGAGGGTTCCCTGCCCGAGGCGACCAACGTGATCACCTGGCGCAGGGTGCGACGGACGGGAGTGCCACCGGCGTCGACGCGGACGGCTCGTCCCGGCCGTGATCGACTCCGGTTTCGGGAAAGCGGGGCATCCAGCGCTGTGGGATAGCCCCGTTTCCGCGAAGTCGAGTGGATCACGCCCGGCGGCGGGCGAGGGACCGGACGACAGCGCACGGCCAGCCTTAGACGCACAGCCGGCGGGGCCGGGCATTGTGGCGGAGGCGGTGGCCGTACAGGAGGAGTTGCGGCCGCTGGTCGACCTGGTCGGGCCGGGGCCGAGCGCGCCTGCGACGGTGGCCGGCCTGGATGTCGCGTACTCCCCGGGTGGTGACCTTCTGGCGGCGGCCGTGACGGTGCTGGACGCCCGGACGTTGGAGGTGGTTGATTCCGCGGTCAGTGTGGGACGGCCCGCGTTCGACTATGTGCCGGGGTTGTTCGCGTTCCGTGAGTTGCCCGCGCTGCTCGCCGCGCTGGACCGCCTGACCGTGGTGCCGGACCTCTTGGTCTGCGACGGGCACGGGCTCGCCCACCCGCGTCGGTTCGGTCTCGCCTGTCACCTCGGGGTGGTCACCGGGCTGGCCGCGATCGGGGTGGGGAAGACGCCACTGGTCGGGACGTGGGATCCGCCGGCTGACCAGCGGGGCGCCTGGTCGTCGCTCCGCGACGGCGGTGACGTCGTCGGCCGGGTGCTGCGGACCCAGGACGGCGTGAAGCCGGTCTTCGTCAGCGTCGGGCATCGGATGAGCCTGGAGAACGCGACCGCGCAGGTGCTCGCATTGACCCCGCGCTACCGGCTGCCGGCGACCACCCGCACCGCCGACCGCCTCAGCCGCGACGCCCTCGCCGAGGCCCAGGCCCAAGCCCAACAAGCCGACTGACCGTGGCCGAGCGCCCTCGTGAGGCAGGCCGTCCACGTACCCGAGCGCGCACAGCGCACCCTGCCCGAGCACGCCCGCCAGCTGCGGCGACGCGCGGCGACGCTGATCCTCGCCGCCGGTTGACGGGCCGGGTCTGAGGCAGGGCCGTAAACCGTAACGCCGCGCACATCCGGGCCGCTCTATGACCGGCGGCCCTGATGGGCCGGTAGTAGCCTGTCCCGCGGACCCCACCCGGGGAGAACGGCGAGGTGATCATGACGGTGCGTCGACGCACGACGCGGCTCGCGGCGGTCTGCGCCCTGGTGGGCGGCCTGGTGCTGCTCGGCGCGTCGCCGGCGTCTGCTGACAGCGACGTGGTCCGGGTCGGTGCGGCCAGCAGCTTCGCCGCCGGTGGTTCCCCGCAGGGGGTGAACGTCGCGGTACGCAAGCGCACCGACGGCTGCGTCCTGCTGCGTACCGCGTTGGGTATGCGTCTCGAGGGTCTTCAGCCGGAACAGGCGACCGTCGAGGTCGCCGCGGACGGGCGCTGGCTTCCGGTGGGGGTGTCGGGCAGCAGTGGCACGGTGCAGACCGCGCAGACGTCGCCCGCGAAGCCGAGGCTGTGCAAGGGCAAGGGGATCACGGTGCGGTACCGGGTGGCGATCGCCGCGGGTGCCACCGGAGGTCGGCTCGTCGTGACCGGCGTGGGTCTCAGCGCCGAGGGTCAGACGTTGGGCAGCCACAGCGATGCGGCCCGGGTGACCGGTGCACGGGTGACCCCGACGCCGACGCCGTCGAAGACGGCATCGGCCACCCCGACTCCCACCGACGTCGCGACGGTCGACGAGGCGGTGGACCCGGCAGCCCTGGTGTCCAGCGCGCCGGACACCAAACCGGCTGCCGCGACGTCGTCCGGCGGAGGGTCACCGGTGATGTTCTTCGGCATCGTGATGGTGGCCGTCGGTCTGCTGCTCGTCGTGCTGCTGTTGCGTCGGTCGCGGCAGGACCGCAAGCCGTCCGACGAGTCGCCGGGCGCGCTGCCGGGCAACCCCGGCGGCACCACCTACCGCGCCGGTGGTGGGCCCCCGGCCGCGCCCGGTCGCCCCGGTCAGGTGTACGGCCAGCAGCCTGCGGCCCCGAGCTGGGGGGCGGTGCCGACGCCGCGACCCCCCGCCACCGGTGGGGTCTACGGTGCACCGTCGGGCGGCGCCGGTGCGGTGCCGGAGGCGACGCAGCCGATGCCTGGCCCACCGCAGACCGGGAAGCCGCCCACCGACGAGGGTGGCCACACGGTCTTCATTCCTCGGCTCCCCGGCTGAGCGAGGCACGACCCGGCGCCTCCGTTAGGCTCAGGATCGGTGTCTAACTTGCGGCCAAGGAGTGGAACACGTGTCTGATCTGTCCCAGATCGTGAAGGCGTACGACGTTCGAGGGACGGTACCGGACCAGTGGGACGAACGAGCCGCCGAGGCCCTCGGGGCGGCGTTCACCCAGTTGCTCAACTCCACTGACGAGCCGGGCGACGCGGTTGTCGTCGGGTACGACATGCGCGCCACGTCGCCCGGGCTGGCCGCCGCGTTCGCCGCCGGCGTACGGGCCGAGGGGCGCTCGGTGATCGAGATCGGGCTCGCCTCCACCGACCTGCTCTACTTCGCCTCCGGCTCGCTCGACCTGCCCGGCGCGATGTTCACCGCCAGCCACAACCCCGCGCAGTACAACGGCATCAAGATGTGCCGTTCCGGTGCCCGTCCGATCGGCCAGGAGAGCGGTCTGTCGGAGATCCGGGACCGGGCCCAGGCCCTTCTGGATTCGGGCGAAGCCCGTCCGGCCGGTGAGCCGACCCGGCCGGCCGAGCGGCGTGACCTTCTCCCCGACTATGCCGGTTACCTGCGCAAACTGGTGGACCTCTCGGGCATCCGGCCGCTGAAGGTGGTCGTCGACGCGGGCAACGGGATGGGTGGCTTCACCGTCCCGACCGTGCTGGGTGACGCCGCCCTGTCGCCGCTGCCGCTGGAGATCGTGCCGCTCTACTTCGAGTTGGACGGCAGTTTCCCCAACCACGAGGCCAACCCACTGGACCCGGCGAACCTGGTCGACCTCCAACGGGCGGTCGTCGCGCACGGCGCCGACATCGGGTTGGCCTTCGATGGTGACGCCGACCGGTGCTTCGTGGTGGACGAGCGGGGCGAGCCGGTCTCCCCGTCGGCGATCACCGCGCTGGTCGCCGCGCGTGAGCTGGCCAAGCACCCGGGTTCCACGGTGATCCACGGCCTGATCACCTCCAGCGCGGTCGCGGAGATCATCCGTGAGCACGGTGGGCAGCCGGTGGTCGCCCGGGTCGGGCACTCCTTCATCAAGGCGGAGATGGCCCGCACCAACGCCGTCTTCGGCGGCGAGCACTCCGCGCACTACTACTTCCGTGACTTCTGGTTCGCCGACACCGGCATGCTCGCGGCGATGCACACCCTGGCGGCGTTGGGCGAGCAGTCGCTGCCGCTGTCCGTGTTGGCCGGCGAGTACGAGCGCTACATCGCCTCCGGCGAGATCAACTCGACGGTGACCGACCAGGCGGCGGCGGTGGCCGAGGTGCGGGCCGCGTACCCGGACGCGGTGGCCGACGAGATGGACGGGCTCACCCTGCGTTTCCCCGACGGCGCCTGGTTCAACCTGCGTGCGTCCAACACGGAGCCGCTGCTGCGGCTCAACGTCGAGGCGCCCTCCCGTGATCGGATGGTCTCGCTCCGGGACGACGTGCTCGACCGCGTTCGCCGATAAGATCGCCTGCGCCGGTCGGCACCGCCGTCGGTGAAGCCGCACACGTGGAAGGAGCCGTGCCATGGCCCTGGATCCGCAGTTGCTCGAGATTCTCGCCTGTCCGGACACGCACCACGCCCCGCTCACCTACGATGCCGAGGCGCAGACGCTGACCTGCACGGAGTGCGGCCGGATCTTCGAGGTCCGCGACGACGTGCCGGTGCTGCTGCTCGACGAGGCGCGCGGCGGCCCTGGAGGGCAGCCCTCATGATCGACGGTACGGCCGGGGTCAGCGGACGTCGCGACGCCGACGAGGCCCTGCTCGACGACCCGGAGGCACTGGCCGAGCACGACCCGGGCGGCATGCTCCGGCACACGGCGTCGGCCGGCGCGCAGGTGCGTGAGAGCGCCGCGCTGGCCGCCGAGGCGAACCTGTCGGTCCTCGCCGACGACGGGCGGCCCCGAGCCGTGGTCATCGCCGGCATCGGCACGGCGGGGCGTACCGGGGATGTGCTGGCCACAGTCGCCGGGCCCCGCTGCCCGGTCCCGGTCATCGCGCACCGCAGCGCGGGCGTGCCCGGCTGGGTGGGCGCGGCCGACGTGGTGATCGCGGTGAGCGCGTCGGGCCGCAGCCCGGAGGCGCTCGGCGCGGCCGAGGCCGCGCACCGGCGCGGTGCCCGACTGGTCGCCGTGGGCGCTCCCGACTCGCAGTTGCAGTCGATCGCCGAGCAGGCCCGGGCGCCGTTCATTCCGGTGCCCCGGCGTGCGCCGGCGCGGGCCAGCCTCTGGGCGCTCACCGTGCCGGTCCTGCTCGCCGCCCGTTCCCTCGGGCTCGTGAAGGTCAACGAGGCGGACCTGGCGGAGACCGCGGCCCGGCTCGACGCGGACGCCGACCGTTGTCGGTCCGCCGCGGAGTCGTTCGTCAACCCGGCCAAGTCGCTGGCCCTGGGGCTGGCCGGTTCGATTCCGATCGTCTGGGGTTCATCCCCGCTGGCGACGGTGGCCGCCCGCCGGTTCGGCGACACCCTGTCCGCCAACGCCCGCTACCCGGTGGTCACCGGAGCGCTGGGTGAGGCCGGTCGGGGTCGGGTCGGGCTGCTCGACGGCGTCTTCGGCGGCCTGGCCGAGGGGGAGCGCGACATCTTCGCCGACCCGACCGACGACGACGGCGACGGCACCCGGCTGCGGTTGGTGCTGCTGCGTGACGGCGGGCTCAACGCCGAGGACGACGCCGACGAACCCTTCGCCGTCGAGGAGCGTCGCGCGGACGCGGTGCAGACCCTCGCCGAGCGTCGCGGTGTGCGGTGCGACGTGGTGACCGCCGAGGGTGGCTCCGCGCTGGAGCGGCTGGCCTCGCTCGTCGCGGTCCCGGACTTCGCCTCGATCTACCTTGCCCTGGCACACGGGTTGGACCCGATGGCCGTTCCGGCCATCACCGAGATGAAGGAGCTGTCGAACCAGTGAACGGACGTAGGGGGCGGCGTCTCATGCGCGCGCCGGTCGGCTTCGTGCTGCGAAGCGGAGCGGTGGCATGAGCGCCAACGGTGGGACGAAGGCGATCGTCGCCGCCCTCCTCGCCAATGTCGGCATCGCCGTCACCAAGTTCATTGCGTTCCTGCTCTCCGGCTCGTCGTCGATGTTGGCCGAGGCGGTCCACTCCGTCGCCGACTCCGGCAACCAGGGCCTGCTGCTGCTCGGTGGTAAGCGGGCGAAGCGGGCGGCCACCCCGGAACACCCGTTCGGGTACGGCCGGGAGCGCTACATCTACGCGTTCATCGTGTCCATCGTGCTGTTCAGCATTGGTGGCCTGTTCGCCCTGTACGAGGCGTACCACAAGTGGGACCACGCGGAGGGCATCACGTCCTGGCACTGGCTGCCGGTGGTGGTGCTCGTGGTGGCGATCGTCATGGAGTCGTTCTCCTTCCGGACCGCCATCAAGGAGTCCAACCACATCCGGGGCAACCAGTCCTGGGTGCGGTTCATCCGGCGAGCCAAGGCTCCGGAGCTGCCGGTCGTGCTGCTGGAGGACTTCGGCGCGCTCATCGGTCTGGTGTTCGCGCTCTTCGGCGTCGGCATGACGCTGATCACCGGCAATGGCCGCTGGGACGCCGCCGGCACCGCGATGATCGGCATCCTGCTGGTCGTCATCGCCGTCGTGCTGGCCATCGAGACGAAGAGCCTGCTGCTCGGTGAGGGTGCCGAGGCGTCCGACCTGGCCGCCATCGAGCGGGCCGTCACCGACGGGCCCGAGGTGGAGCGGATCATCCACATGAAGACGCTCTACCTGGGTCCGGAAGAGCTGCTGGTGGCTGCCAAGATCGCCGTGCCGGAATGGGAGAGCGCCCACGACCTGGCGCGGGGCATCAACGCCGTCGAGGCGCGCATCCGCGCGGCGGTGCCGATCGCCCGGGTGATCTATCTGGAGCCGGACGTCTACAGCGTCGCCGCGGCCAACGCCGGCACCGGCGCTGCCGCCGACACCGCCGTGCCGCAGGTCGACGGTGCATCCGACGAGGCGGCCGAGCGGGCTGGGGGCTGACACGTGGAGCCGTTGTACGGACCGATCCGCGACTACGCCTGGGGTTCCCGTTCCGCCATCGCGCTCCTTCAGGGGCGGCCGGTGCCCAGCGAGGGGCCGGAGGCCGAGCTGTGGTTGGGCGCCCACCCGGGCGCCCCGGCCAGCGTGACGCGTGCCGGCCTGCGGGTCAGCCTCTGTGACCTGGTGCGGGACGAGCCGGGGCAGTGGCTCGGCCAGCGGGTGTCCGAGCGGTTCGGCAGCCGGTTGCCGTTCCTGCTCAAGGTCCTCGCGGCCGACGCGCCGTTGAGCCTCCAGGCGCACCCGGACGCCGAACAGGCCCGGGCCGGTTATGCGGCGGAGGAGGGGCGCCCCGAGGGCGAACGCAACTACTCCGATCCGCACCACAAGCCGGAGTTGCTGGTCGCGCTCACCCCGTTCGAGGCGCTGTGTGGTTTCCGGGATCCGACGGAGTCGGCCGAGGCGCTCGCCGCGTTCGGCGTACCGGAGTTGGAGCCGGTGGTCGCCGCGTTGCGTACCGGGCCGGCGGGGCTGCGGACGGCGGTGCGGACGCTGCTCGGCTGGCCGGTCGCCGAACGCGCCGCGTTGCTGGATTCCGTGCTGGCCTCGCCCGCCGACGGTCCGGACGCGGAGCTGGTCCACCGGTTGGCCAAGGCGTACCCGGCGGACCCGGGCGCGCTGGTGGCGCTGCTGTTGCACCACGTGCGGCTGGTCCCGGGGGAGGGGATCTGGATGCCGGCCGGCAACCTGCACGCCTACCTGAGTGGCTGCGGCGTGGAGATCATGGCGGCCAGCGACAACGTGTTGCGCGGTGGTCTGACCCCGAAGCGGGTGGACGTCGACGAGTTGCTGCGGGTGCTGCGCTTCGAGGTGCTCGACGATCCGGTGCGCGCCGCGCAGCCGGTGGGCCCGGGTGTGGAGTGGTGGCCGGTGCCGGTGGACGACTTCGCGTTGCACCACGTACGTGTGGACGCGGCTGTGCCCACCGTCACGCTGCCGCTGCCCGGTCCTCGGGTGGTGCTCTGCGGTGGTGGTTCGATCACGGTGGACGATGGCGCCGGGGCGGTGACGCTGGTGTCCGGCCAGGCGGCGATCGGCACGGCGGCCGGCGAGCCGCTGCGGATCAGCGGCGTCGGGGACGCGTACGTGGCGACGTCGGGGTTGACCTGAACGACGCACGGCCACGACACAAGTCCGACTTTTCCGGAATAGCTTGACGCGCTCTTGCCTGAGTGTGACTCTATGAGTACGCAGCGTTATCGCGACGACGGTCCGAGAACGTGCGGGGGAACCAAACCGGGGGGATGCACGGGGCGGGCGGGACGTGGGCGGCTTGGTCCGTCCACCACCGACCGTCCCGTGCGCTGTCCGCGACCCGGTCCCCCGGATGCCCGTCGCCAACGCGCGTAAGGTGGAGGGTCGGCGCAGACATCGTTCGACAGGAGCTTTCATGACCAGCACCCTCCCGGCGGCCGCCAGCGGTACGCCGTCCGAGGCCCGGCCGAGCACGCTCGCCGACGGCGACTTCAAGGTGGCGGATCTGTCGCTCGCGGAGTTCGGGCGTAAGGAGATCCAGCTCGCCGAGCACGAGATGCCCGGCCTGATGGCGATTCGCCGAGAGTTCGCCGAGGCGCAGCCGCTCGCCGGCGCGCGGATCACCGGCTCGCTGCACATGACCATCCAGACCGCCGTCCTGATCGAGACGCTCGTCGCGCTCGGCGCGCAGGTGCGCTGGGCGTCGTGCAACATCTTCTCCACCCAGGACCACGCCGCCGCGGCGATCGTCGTCGGCCCCGACGGCACGCCCGAGGCTCCAGCCGGCGTCCCGGTGTACGCGTGGAAGGGTGAGACCCTCCCGGAATACTGGTGGTGCACCGAGCAGGTGCTCGCCTGGCCGGACGGGCAGGGCCCGAACATGATCCTCGACGACGGCGGTGACGCCACCCTCCTGGTGCACAAGGGCACCGAGTTCGAGAAGGCCGGGGTGGTTCCGTCGGTCGAGTCGGCCGACTCCGAGGAGTACGCCGTCATCCTCGAGCTGCTGCACCGCTCGCTCGCCGAGGACGGCCAGCGGTGGACCCGGATCGCCGCCGGTATCAAGGGCGTGACCGAGGAGACCACCACGGGCGTGCACCGGCTCTACGAGATGCACCGGGCGGGCACCCTGCTCTTCCCGGCCATCAACGTCAACGACTCGGTGACCAAGAGCAAGTTCGACAACAAGTACGGCTGCCGGCACTCGCTGATCGACGGCATCAACCGCGCCACCGACGTCCTGATCGGCGGCAAGATGGCCGTGGTGATGGGCTACGGCGACGTGGGCAAGGGCTGCGCCGAGTCGCTGCGCGGTCAGGGCGCCCGGGTCGTGGTGACCGAGGTCGACCCGATCTGCGCGTTGCAGGCCGCGATGGACGGCTACCAGGTCGCCACCCTGGACGACGTCGTCGAGCAGGCGGACATCTTCATCACCGCCACCGGCTGCTTCGACGTCATCACCAACGAGCACATGGCCCGGATGAAGCACCAGGCCATCGTCGGCAACATCGGCCACTTCGACAACGAGATCGACATGGCCGGTCTGGCCAAGCGTTCCGACGTCGAGCGGATCAACATCAAGCCGCAGGTCGACCTGTGGCGCTTCGCCGACGGTCACGCCGTCATCGTGCTCTCCGAGGGTCGCCTGCTGAACCTGGGCAACGCGACCGGCCACCCGAGCTTCGTGATGTCGAACTCGTTCGCCAACCAGACGATCGCCCAGATCGAGCTGTTCACCAAGACCGAGGACTACCCGATCGGCGTCTACGTGCTGCCCAAGCACCTGGACGAGAAGGTGGCCCGGCTGCACCTGGGCGCGCTCGGCGCCAAGCTGAGCACGCTGACCAAGGAGCAGGCCGCCTACCTGGGCGTCTCCCCGGAGGGTCCGTTCAAGCCGGACCACTACCGCTACTGATCGACGATTTCCGGACCGGGTCGGCTGTTCGCAGCCGGCCCGGTTCGTCGTTCCCGCCGCCCGCTCAGCCGGAGCGGGGGTCGCGCCGGGTGGGGCGGAACCACGTCCAGATGCACCAGACCAGCCACCCGACCGACACGATGGTGGCGAGCGCCCGCATGCGTAGCGCGCTGAGCAGCAGCACCACGGCCAGCACCGTCAGCCACGGCAGGAATCCCTTCACGGCGGGATCCTCCCACAGGCGGCTGGGGGCGATCTGCCTCCCGGAGGGCCAACACACTGGTCACGGGCTGAGTGGGCGTGTCGTGCGTGCCCTAGATTGGTGGAGGCCTGCCTCACCCCGCTGGTCGTCGGCTGTCTGATCGGCCGGCGGGAAGGCTTGGAAGCCACCCCGGTGGTCGGCATTCTCGTCGTCGGCTGACCGACGTCCGACTGGGGACGGAAACGGCCGGGGTTGCGGTGGCGCCGGGCGTCGTTCACGGGGGATCATGTGACAGCCGGGCAGACGCCGGTCCCACCGAACTGAATGAGGATGCAATATTAATCCCATGAGAGCCCGCGTACTGGTGGTCGACGACGACCCCGCGCTCGCCGAGATGCTCGGCATCGTGCTGCGTAGTGAGGGTTTCCTGCCCTCGTTCGTGGCGGACGGCGAGCGGGCGTTGGCCGCATTCCGTGACAGTCGTCCCGATATCGTGCTGCTTGACCTGATGTTGCCCGGAATGAGCGGTATCGATGTTGCCCGGTCGATCCGGGGCGAATCCGGCGTGCCGATCGTCATGCTCACCGCCAAGAGCGACACCGTGGACGTCGTGCTCGGCCTGGAGTCCGGTGCCGACGACTACGTGGTCAAGCCGTTCAAGCCCAAGGAGCTGGTCGCCCGGATGCGGGCCCGCCTGCGCCGAGGCGAGGACGTGGCCCCGGAGATGTTGACCATCGGGCCGCCCGACAACCAGATCTCCATCGACGTGCCGGCGCACACCGTCAGTCGCAACGACGAGGAGGTGAAGCTCACGCCGCTGGAGTTCGACCTGCTGGTCGCGCTCGCTCGCAAGCCCCGGCAGGTCTTCACCCGCGAGGTGCTGCTGGAGCAGGTCTGGGGTTACCGGCACGCTGCCGACACCCGGCTGGTCAACGTTCACGTGCAACGGTTGCGGGCCAAGATCGAACCGGACCCGGAGCGCCCGGAAATCATCCTCACCGTGCGGGGCGTGGGTTACAAGGCGGGGACCGGATAGCCTGGTCGCACTGTGTCGACCTCGCCGCCCACACCCTCCCCGAGCACGGCTGCCCGCCGGCCCAGCGCCGGCGGGGAGGTCTGGCGTGCGGTGAGCGGCCGGGTCGCCCGGTTGGTGGCCCGGGTGCACCAGACCTGGCGCCGCTCGCTACAGGTCCGGGTCGTCACCATCACGCTCGTCGCGTCCAGTCTGCTGGTCGGCGGTTTCGCGTTCCTGATCGCTGACAAGATCACCACCATCCTGCTGGACAACGCCCGCAGCGACGTCCGGCAACGGGTGACCAGCGGCGCCAGCTACGCCACCAAGCAGGTCTCGCTCTACGGCCAGCCGCAGGAGGCGCAGCTCCAGGAGACCATCGACGACACCGTCAACTACCTCGCCGGTGGCGACCCGCAGCAGACCAGCGGGGTGGTGGTGGCGATCACGGCCAACGGCTACCCCGACCAGATCCAGACGCGCACCGCGCCCGCCGCGAACGTCCGGCCGCTGATCAGCCCGGAGCTGCGGGCCGCGATCGCCGACGGCAAGGTGGCCAGCCAGATCCGCACCGGGCGGCTCACCGGCGAGACGACCAAATACCTGGTGTACGGCTCACCGGTGCCCACCCGCTTCGGCCAGATCGAGATCTACTACCTGGTGCCGTTGACGCGGCAGGACGTCACCGCCGCCGACGCCCGGGCCACGGTGGTGGCCACCGGTGTCGCCCTGGTGATCCTGCTCGGGCTGCTCGCGGCGCTGGTCACCCGCCTGGTGGTCAACCCGGTCCGGGTCGCCGCGCGCACCGCCCAGCGGCTCTCCGCCGGCCTGCTCGACCAGCGGATGGTGGTCAACGGCGAGGACGACCTCGCCCTGCTGGCCGCCTCGTTCAACCAGATGGCCACCAACCTGCAACGGCAGATCCTGCGCCTGGAGGAGATGTCCCGGTTGCAGCGCCGCTTCACCTCCGACGTGTCGCACGAGCTGCGTACGCCGCTGACCACCGTCCGGATGGCCGCTGACCTGATCTTCGCCGAGCGCGACGAGTTCGACCCGGCGGTGGCCCGCAGCGCCGAGCTGCTCCAGGCCGAGTTGGACCGGTTCGAGGAGCTGCTCACCGACCTGTTGGAGATCAGTCGATTCGACGCGGGCTTCGCCATGTTGGATTCCGAGCCGACCGACCTGGTGCCGGTGGTGCACCGGGTGGTCGACCGGCTGGCTGGGCTGGCCGAGCGGGTGGGCGTCCCGATCGAACTCGACCTGCCGAGCGCACCGGTGATCGCCGAGGTCGACCCGCGCCGGGTCGAGCGGGTCCTGCGCAATCTGGTCGGCAACGCGGTCGAGCACGGCGAGGCCCGTCCGGTGCTGATCACTCTCGGCGTCGACGAGACCGCCGTGGCGATCACCGTCCGCGACCGTGGGGTGGGGCTCAAGGTGGGCGAGGAGAAGTTGGTGTTCAACCGGTTCTGGCGGGCGGACCCGTCCCGGGCCCGGCAGACCGGTGGCACCGGGCTGGGCCTGTCGATCAGCCTGGAGGACGCCCGGCTGCACGGCGGTTGGCTGGAGGCGTGGGGAGCTCCCGGGCAGGGCGCACAGTTCCGGCTCACCCTGCCGGCCCGCGCCGGTGACCGGCTGACCACCTCGCCGCTGCGACTGGTGCCGGCCGACGCCGCGCTGCCCTTCGGCGGCCCCCGCGACGGTGGCCCGCTGGCCATCGGCCCCGGCGCCGGTGGTGTCCTGGCGATCGGCCCCGGCAGCGGCGGAACGTCGGCGGGCGGCCCGGACGGAGGGCCGGCCGGCGGCCCGGGTGGGGAGTCGGCCGGTGGCTCCACCCAGGCCGGGGACGCGCAGCGGGCGGAGGTGCCCTCGTGAAACGACAGTCTCTGCTCGGAGCACTCGGGGTGGTGGTGCTGCTGGGTGCCGGCTGTGGCATCCCGGCCGGCTCCGACGTGCGGGTGGACGGCAAGGGCGGTGCCGCGACCGGAGCCGGTGTGGTCGACCTGCGCAGTGGCGAGCCGCCGAAGCGGACATCCAGTGGCAGCGACAACGAGGTGTTCGTGCGCAACTTCCTGTCCGCCGCCGCGGGTGAGCCGGACCGGGCGTACGAGCGGGTCAAGGCGTTCGTCGCCCCGGAGTCCAAGTCCCGCCTGCAGGACAGGAAGGGCAGCGAGGTCGCGCTGAACGTGGTCCGGCTGCGCGAGGCGGTCTACACCCTGAACAGCGACAACACCACCACCGTGAAGATCACGGTGCAGCAGATCGGTGTGCTGCGGGCCAACGGCGTGCTGGCCCCACCCGTCGCGACCGAGACCGAGTACGAGTTCCGGCTCCGGAGCGCGGCGCTCGACGGCGGTGCCAACGACGAGCGTGCCGGCCTCTACGTCGTCGACCCGCCGAACGTGCTGCTGCTCAGCGACGTCGCCCTCAAGCAGTACTACCAGGACGAGTCGATCTACTTCTGGAGTTCCGACCGCAGTCGGCTGGTGCCGGACCAGCGCTACCGGCCGCTGGCGGTGCCCAGCGAGCGCCGGGTCAACGAGGTGGTGAAGTGGCTGGTCGGAGGGCCTTCCGACTGGTTGCGTCCGGGTGTCGTCGGGCTGCCCGACCGCACCGAACTGATCAACAACGCCACCGGCGCGGACAGCCGGTGGGAGGTCAACCTCGACATGTCCGGTGACGACCGGAACGGGATCGACCAGCTGATCACCCAACTCGCCTGGTCGCTCGGTGACCTGACCGGCGAACTGGAGTTGAAGATCCGCAACAACTCGCAGCCCGTGCAGGACCTGGACGAGCGACGCACCGCCCAACAGCTCTACCCGAACGCCGACAGCCCGCAGCGGTTCGGCGTGTACGAGGGCGCCATCCACCCGCTCGACTTCCAGGGCGAACTCAGCGGGACGGTGCCGCTGGCGCCCGAGGTGAACCGCAACATCGTCTCCGCCGACCTCGCCGTGGCCAAGGACCGGCGGATCCTCGCCGCGATGATCATCACCGGCAGCAGCAACGGCCGGTACCGTCTGTCGGTCGGCACGGGTTCCGCCCCGGTCACCGGCGTCAGCCACAGCGACACGGAGCACACCTCCATGAGCCGGCCGGTCTGGTTGCGTACCGCCGACACCCGGGCCGGTCGCGGCCTGGTGGTGGCCGACGGGCAGCTCTACCGGTTCGACGAGGCGGCCCGCATGTACCAGGTGCCGCTCAACCTGCCCTCCGGCAACGTCACAGCGGTGGCCGCCGCGCTGGACGGCCAGCGCGTCGCGCTGATCGCGGGCGGGCGACTCTACGTCGCCGCGGTCAACCTCGACGGCGGCGGGGTCTCGATCGGGCCGCCCCGGCAACTGGCCACCTCGCTGACCGGTCTCACGGCGGTCGACTGGGGCCGGGAGGACCGGCTGGTGGTGGCTGGGTCGGCGGGTCAGCAGGCGATCTACGAGATCAGCGTCGACGGCGCCCTGGAGACACCGCTGCGGACCGACGTGGGAGCCAAGGTCAACCACCTGACGGCGTACCCGACCAACCGGACCGTGCGGGCACCCAGCGGGGCCTACATGTACGAGGCGAACGGGGTGGCCTACCGGAGCAGCCCGTTCGAGCGGATCGAACCCGAGCGCGTGCGGGACATCGCCCCCGTGCCGGCCGGTGTCCGCCCGAGCAACCCGTCGGCCCCGTTCTTCCTCTACTGACACGGTGAGCGGGCTCTGGGCGGACCTCGCCGACCTGGTTCTGCCCACCACCTGCGCGGGCTGTCGGGAGCGGCGGCCCGGCCTGCGGCACGGGGTCTGCCCGGCGTGCGTCACCGCGCTGGAGGCGCTGCGTCCACTGTCGGTACGGCCCACACCCGCCCCACCGGGCCTGCCGCCCTGTGTCGCGCTCGGCCCGTACGCCGGCCCGCTGCGCGAGGCGCTGCTGGCGTACAAGGAACACGGCCGGCACGGGCTGGCCCGTCCCCTCGGCGCGCTGCTCGCGGAGGTCGTCGCGGCGGCGGTCGGCGACTCCGGGCCGCTGGCGCTGGTCCCGGTCCCGGACACGGCGGCAGCGGCCCGATCCCGGTACGGGGACCACCTGGACCGGCTGGCCCGGCACTGCGCTGCCCGTCTCGCCCGCAGCGGCTGGGCGGTGCGGGTGCACCGTCCGCTGCGCGCGCTGCCCCGACCCGACTCGGTCACCCTGGACAGCACCGGTCGGGCGGCGGCGGCCGAAGCGGCGTTCCGGCCGCGCTCCACCGCGCCGGACCGGGGCCGAGCCGCGAGCGGGGCACCGGTCGTGGTGCTGCTCGACGACATCGTCACCACCGGCGTCACCCTGGCCGCCGCAGCCCGGGTGCTGACCGCCACCGGGTGGGCACCCAGTGTGGCCGCGGTGCTCGCGGCGACCGAGAAAAGACACCACTCGTAACCGATCGTGTTTCCGTTTCACCCATTGGTGTACGAGCTGCGAAAAATCCTGGGCTGTCTCGGCAACATGGGGTGACTGTCGAGCGAACAGGAGTTAGCGTTTCGCTGTCGGGGGTAGGAGGTCTTCCCACCCGCCCCTGGCGGTGAGAGGAGGCGTAGCCGTACCAACCGGTCGACGCCAGCGGGTCTCCCCACGGCGCGCGACCGGGCTAACCGGATCGAAGACCGTCCGAACAAGGGAGGTCACGTGGACATCGTGGTCAAGGGCCGAAACGTCGAAGTGCCGGACCATTACCGGGTACACGTAGCCGAGAAACTCGCAAAGATCGAACGCTACGACCACAAGCTTATTCGTGTCGATGTCGAGCTGTTTCACGAGCGCAATCCGCGCCAAGCCGACCACTGCCAGCGGGTGGAGATCACCTGCGTCTCCCGGGGCCCGGTCATTCGGGCCGAGGCCTGCACGAACGACTTCTACAGCGCGCTCGACGCGGCCATCGCCAAGCTCGACACCCGGCTGCGCCGCGCGGCCGACCGTCGCCGCGTACACCGGGGTCGGCAAACGCCGATCTCCGTCGCCGAGGCCACCGCGGGCCTGCCCGTCGCGGACCTGGTGGCCCCCGCGCTGAGCGCGCCGGCAGACGGTGCCCGCGCCGGCACCGCCGTCGCGGAGCGGGTCGAGGAGGAGCAGGACGACCAGCAGCCGTGGCACATCGCCCGGGAGAAGGTGCACCCGGCGGAGCCGATGACCATCGACGACGCGCTGTTCGAGATGGAACTGGTCGGGCACGACTTCTACCTGTTCCAGGACAAGGAGTCCGGCCGCCCCAGCGTCGTCTACCGGCGACACGCCTACGACTACGGCATCATCTCCCTCGCCACCTGACCGCGACGTCACCGGGTCGTGGTGCGGGTTCGCCCACCACGGCCCGGTGATCCGTCATCGCAGGTCGCCGGGGAGCAGCGCGAAGGTCAGATCGTCCAGACGGGTGCCGTCGAGGCCCGGCAGGCGACCGCGCTGTAGGCCCTCACCGTGGAAACCGACCCGCTTCAGCACCCGGTGCGACGCGATGTTGTCCGGCACCGTGCCGGCGGCCAGCCGGGCGACGCCGACCGCGCCGAACGCCCAGGCCGCGAGCAGCCGGACGGCCCGCGTCGCGTACCCCCGGCCACGCCAGTCGGGCAACAGGGCGTAGCCCACCGACGCCTCGCCGCCGGCCACGTCGGTGTACGACAGCCCGCAACTGCCCACCGGCTCCCCGCTGGACACGTCGGTGATCAGCAGTCGGGCGATCTCGCCGGTCAACCATCCGCTCTCCGCGAGACGGCAGCGCCGCTCGATCGCCTCCCGCGTCGGCGGCACCGGTGGCGCCTGGTTCGCCACCACCTCGGGTCGGCTGTGCAGCCGGTACATCAGCTCCGCGTCGCCCGGCGCGAGTCGCCGCAGCGCCACCACCTGATCGGTGAGCACCCCGTCGGGCAGGTCGGGCAGCAGTCGGGCGACCGGGCCGGGCGGATCGTCGGCGAGGCGTACCCAGGCCAGCAGATCGTGCCGACCCCCGCCGCGGGCGATGGCGGCCGACCGGCGCGATCCCTCGTAGCGGAAGCCGGCGGCCAGCGCGACCCGCTGGCTCGGCGTGTTCTCCGGGTGGGTCAGCAACTCCAGGCGGGCTGTTCCGGCGGCGATCGCGTGGTCACTCAGCGCGCGGGTACCCGCCGTGGCGACCCCGCGCCCGCGCGCCGCGGGTCGTACCCAATATCCGATCCCGGCCTGTCCTCGGGCCGGCGACGGATTGTTCAGCGTCGCCATGCCCAGCAGCCGGTCCGTGGTCGGGTCCGCGACGGCGTACGCCGCGCCGCCGCCGGTCCAGACCGCCGGGGCCCCGACGTCGATCCACCAACGGGCGTCGGCCTCGGTGTACGGATTCGGCGGGCCGGTCATGAACCGTTGGCTGACCGGATCGGCCAGGCCGTCGACGATGTCGGGGACGTCCTCGGTGCGGAACGGCCGCAGTCGCACCCCGTGCGCCTCCACGACCTGCTCGAAGCTCACGCCAGGTCCTTGGCGAGCAGCGCGCCCACCCACACGTCGACGCGCTCGCCCCGGTGCTGCACCCCACCCCGGGCGGTCCCCTCGACGGTGAAGCCCGCCTTCTCCGCCGCCCGGCGGGAGGAGGTGTTGCCGACGTTCGCCCGCCACTCGATGCGGGCCAGGCCCACCGTGCTGAAACCCCAGGCGCTGAGCGCGACCAGCGCGGCCGGCAGGTATCCCCGGCCACGGGCCTCCGGGGCGGTCATGAACCCCACGTCCGCCAGCAGCGGGTCACCGGCGGAGAGTCGAAGGTCGATGGTGCCCACGTACTGGTCGTCGGGGTCGGCGATCACGAAACAGGCGGCGTCCCCCCGCGCCCAGGCGTGCCGGCCGTACGCCAGGTAACCCTGCGCGTCGGTTCGGTCGTACGGGTCCGGCACCGTGGTCCAGCGGATGCTCTCCGGGTCCTGGCAGGTCCGCACCACGGCGTCCAGGTCCTGCTCCTCCATGGGACGCAGCCGCAGCTCGCCGGCCGCGGCGGAGGCGAACAGGACGGGCTGCGGGCGGCCGAAGACGGCGGCCCGCCGGGCGGCCAGGGTGCCCGGACCGGCCGGCCCGGTCGAACCCGGCGCGGGCACCTCACCGGGCAGCAGGGAGCCGATCCAGCCGTCCGCAGTGCCGTGCGGCGCCGGGTCGGCCAGCCGCAGCCGGCCGTCGACCCGGAAACCAGCCCGCAGCGCCACCAGCCGGGAGGCGTGGTTGCCCACCTCGGCCTGCCAGATCAACCGGCGCAGCCCCAGGCCGTCGAAGGACCAGCGGGCCACCGCCCGGGTGGCCCGGACCATCACCCCCCGGCCCCGCGCCCACGGGGCGGTCCAGTAGCCGATCTCACCGGTGCCGGCCTGGTCGATGGAGATCAAACCGCAGGAGCCGAGCAGGTCACCGGTCGCCGGGTCGCAGACCGCGAACGGAGCGCCGCTGCCCTCCGCCCAGGCCCGTCCGGTCACCTCGGTGACGAAACCGAGCGCGTGTTCCGGCCGGTACGGGCGCGGCACTGTCGTCCAGCGCTGGATGTCCGGGTCCTGGCAGGCGCGGTGCACGGCCTCGGCGTCGGCCTCCCGCCAGGGCCGCAGCAGCACGCCGTCCTCGATGATCTCTACGGGCTCCACTCGTGCATCGTGCCGCAACGTTCGCCGACGGCGTAACCGGATAACGTCCCCGGCGTACCTGCTACGTGAGTTATGTCGGGTTCGGCGTAATGGACCGCCGCTACCAGTGACCATCACGCCGATGGAGCGCCTACGATGGTTCGAGACCGTCTAGGGGAGCGTTGATCCGTGTCGATTCTGGAAAAGGTCCTTCGCGCAGGCGAGGGCCGCATGGTGCGCCGGCTGAAGGCCATCGCCGCCGCCGTCAACTCGATCGAGGACGACTACGTCAACCTCAGCGACGAGGAACTGGCCAGCATGACCGAGCAGTTCCGGGAACGGCTCGCCGACGGGGAGACCCTCGACGACCTCCTGCCGGAGGCGTTCGCGGTGGCCCGCGAGGCGTCCGCCCGGGTGCTGGGTCAGCGGCCGTACGACGTCCAGGTGATGGGCGGCGCGGCACTGCACTTCGGCAACATCGCCGAGATGAAGACCGGTGAGGGCAAGACGCTGACCTCGGTCATGGCCGTCTACCTCAACGCGCTGTCCGGCAAGGGCGTGCACGTGATCACGGTCAACGACTACCTCGCCCAGCGTGACGCCGCGTGGATGGGCCGGGTGCACGAGTTCCTCGGGCTGACCGTCGGCGTGGTGCTGCCCAACCGGCCGGCCACCGAGCACCGTGCCGCGTACGAGTGCGACATCACGTACGGCACCAACAACGAGTTCGGCTTCGACTACCTGCGCGACAACATGGCCTGGTCGAAGGACGAGCTGGTGCAGCGCGGGCACAACTTCGCGGTGGTCGACGAGGTCGACTCCATCCTCATCGACGAGGCCCGCACCCCGCTGATCATCTCCGGCCCGGCCGAGCACTCCGCCCGCTGGTACGGCGAGTTCGCCGGCGTCGTGGCCCGGCTCCAGCCCGGCACCGACGGCGAGGGCGACTACGAGGTCGACCACTCCAAGCGCACCATCGCGGTGACCGAGCGCGGTGTCGCCAAGGTCGAGGACCGGCTCGGCATCGACAACCTCTACGAGTCGGTCAACACCCCGCTGGTCGGCTACCTCAACAACGCCATCAAGGCCAAGGAGCTCTACAAGCGCGACAAGGACTACATCGTCAACGACGGTGAGGTCCTGATCGTCGACGAGTTCACCGGTCGCATCCTGCACGGCCGCCGCTACAACGAGGGCATGCACCAGGCGATCGAGGCCAAGGAGGGGGTGGAGATCAAGCAGGAGAACCAGACCCTGGCCACCATCACCCTCCAGAACTACTTCCGCCTCTACGAGAAGCTGTCCGGGATGACCGGTACGGCGCAGACCGAGGCCGGCGAGTTCAACAAGGTCTACAAGGTCGGCGTCGTGACCATCCCGACGCACCGCCCGATGGTCCGCGAGGACCGGCCCGACGTCATCTACAAGACGGAGAAGGCCAAGTTCAACGCCGTCATCGAGGACATCGCCGAGCGGCACCAGATGGGTCAGCCGGTGCTGGTCGGCACCGTCTCGGTGGAAAACTCCGAGATCCTCTCCCAGTTGCTGCGCCGGCGCGGCATCCCGCACAACGTGCTGAACGCCAAGTTCCACGCCCGGGAGGCCGAGATCGTCGCCCAGGCCGGGCGTAAGGGCGCCGTCACCGTCGCCACCAACATGGCCGGCCGTGGCACCGACATCCTCCTCGGCGGCAACGCCGAGTTCCTCGCCGCCAACGAGCTGCGCCAGCGCGGCCTCGACCCGTTGGAAAACGAGGAAGAGTACGCCAAGGCGATGGAAGAGGTCCTTCCCACGTGGAAGCAGGCCTGCGACGCCGAGGCGGAGGAGGTCTCCGCAGCCGGTGGCCTGTACGTGCTGGGCACCGAGCGGCACGAGTCCCGCCGGATCGACAACCAGCTGCGCGGTCGTGCCGGCCGGCAGGGCGACCCGGGCGAATCCCGCTTCTACCTGTCCCTCCAGGACGAGCTGATGCGACGGTTCCGGGCCGGTGCGGTCGAGGCCGTGATGGAGCGCTTCAACATCCCGGAGGACGTGCCCATCGAGTCGAAGATGGTCACCCGGCAGATCAAGAGCGCCCAGGCCCAGATCGAGGGCCAGAACGCCGAGATCCGCAAGAACGTCCTCAAGTACGACGAGGTGCTCAACAAGCAGCGCCAGGTCGTCTACGCCGAGCGACTCCGGGTGCTCAACGGCGAAGACCTGTCCGACCAGGTCCGCAACATGATCGACGACACCGTCGAGGCGTACGTGCGGGGAGCCACCGCCGACGGCTACGGCGAAGACTGGGATCTCGAGCAGCTCTGGTCCAGCCTGAAGCAGCTCTACCCGGTCGGCGTGACGATCGAGGAGTTGGAGGAGGAGGCCGGCGGCTCGCGGGCCGGCATGGACGCCGACTTCCTGGTCGCCCGACTCAAGGACGACGCGAACGCCGCGTACGACCGGCGCGAGGAGCAGCTCGGCACCGAGGGCGTACGCCAGCTCGAGCGCATGGTGCTGCTCCAGGTCATCGACCGGAAGTGGCGCGAGCACCTCTACGAGATGGACTACCTCCAGGAGGGCATCAACCTCCGGGCGTACGCCCAGCGCGACCCGGTGGTGGAATACCAGCGCGAGGGATTCGACATGTTCGCCACCATGATGGACGGCATCAAGGAAGAGACCGTCGGCTTCCTTTACAACATCGACGTCCAGGTGACCGAACCGGAGCCGGAGGAGGGGGCCGACGAGGTCACCCTGCTCGACAAGCCGGTCGAGATTCGTGCCAAGGGCCTCAACCAGCCGCCTCGGCGGCAGGGCCTGCAATACTCCGCCCCCACCATCGACGGTGAGGCCAGCCCTGGCGCGGTCGCCGTCGAGCAGGCCGAGCAGCAGGCTCCGGCGCTCGGTGTGGGCCGCCCGTCCCCGAATGTTCCGGCGGCACCGGGGCAGACCGCCCCGTCCGCGCCGCAGCGACCGGCGGCCGGACTTCGTGGGCCGGCGCTCCCGACGGCCGGCTCCCGTCGCCCGGCGCCGAACCAGGCGGACGCGAGCAACGGTCCGTCCCGCAACGCGCCGTGCCCGTGCGGCTCGGGTCGCAAGTACAAGCGCTGCCACGGTGCCCCCAACGGCGGCAACTGACCAACAGCACCTGACGAACGGGTCCCGGCCTGATGGCCGGGACCCGTTCGTCGTCCACGGCCCGCACTCCTGATGATCGACTCCGTTTCCAGAAACCCGGGGTGTCGTCGGCAGCTTGATCGCCCGACTTCCAAGAACCCGAGTCGATCAAGCCCGGCCGGTACGGCTTGGCCTGAAGAGGGGCGATCTGTCGGCTCCGGCCTGGCCTGGCTCCGGCCTGGCCTGGCCTGGCTCCGGCCTGGCCTGGCTCCGGCCTGGCCTGGCCTGGCTCCGGCCTGGCCTGGCCTGGCTCCGGCCTGGCCTGGCCTGGCTCCGGCCTGGCCTCGCCCTGGCATCGGACGGGTCGGCCTGGTCTTGGCCTGGGCGCGTCGGTCAGAGGACGTGCAGGGCGGTGCAGAGCCAGCGGCCCCGGCGGTGTTCCAGGCGGAGCGCCATCGCCCAGCTCCGGCCAGCCGCGCCGGTGAGGACGGCAGCCGCCTCGACGGCCGTTTCCCGGGGTTCGCAGACACGGAGGCGTAGTAGTCGGACCGCCGGTCGGGATGCCCGGCGGCGAGGTGCCCCGGTGCGCGCGGATGCGCGTGCCAGCTCGGCCAGCAGGTCGGCCGCTCGGGGCGGGTCGAGCAACGCGCGCACCTGCGCCGGTGACCGGTAGCCGTTGATCACTTCCAGGCAGGTGCCGACGAAACGGTGCGCGGCTCGGGCGGACTCCGGGGCGGTCGCACCAGGTAGCGACGCGGTCGGGTGAGTGGTGGGCCGAGCGGGCACCGGGCGAAGGACGGCCCGGCGTTCGGGAGGTCGGACCGGGTCCCGCCGTGTCGAGGCGAACAGGTCGAGGGCGAGCTGCCCGCGGGTGGGCGCCGGCCAGTACGACCCATCGGTCTCGTCGACGTACGGGGGGTCGACGGGTGGGACGGGGCGCAGCCGCACGGGTGGTCGGGAGGGGCCGGGTCGCGCCTCGCTCATCATGCCCCCTTGATCTTGCGTTTGCTTTCGTTTGCCTGCGGCAAGCCCAATATTGGCCGACGAAGCGGCCCCGGTCAATGCCCGAAGGGTGAGTCGGGCTCAGGGCGAAGTGATCCACTCCACTTCGCCGACGTCGCGTTATCCCGCCGAGGCGAGGTGGTTGAGGGAGCGCCGAGGTCAGGGGGGTGAGGGAGCGCAGAGGTGAGGGGAGTGAGGGAGCGCAGAGGTGAGGGGAGTGAGGGAGCGCCGAGGTGAGGGGGTGAGGCGTGGTGCGCCGGAGCGACGGGATGCGCGCCGGGCCGGGGTCGGCCCGCAGAGTGATCGCCCGCTGCCAGGGCGGACTACTCCGGGTCGCGGTCGATCAAGGGGTTGCTCTGCACCCATTCAGCTGTCTCGTGATATTTGCGCGCTATGTAGTCCTCCAGTCGCGCGCGTTCGACGCGCCACTGTCCGCGTCCGCCGATCTTGATCGCGGGCAGTTCGCCGCTGCGCACCATGTGGTAGACCTGCGAGTCCGACACGTTCAGCTCGGCGGCGACGTCGGAGAGCAGCAGGAACCTCGGCTCCACAGGAACTCCCGGGGTTGATGACGTTTGGCTCAGTTTGCCACCGACGGCTCTCGCCGCCCAGCACCCGGCTCCCGGCGACAGGTCGGGCCGTGCGAGGACACACCGGCCGGAAACTTCCACCGGCCGGAGGCGGGGTGTATGACGGTCACGGCGTGCGGCATGATCTGCGCCCGTGCCGGCGGCCGCCGGCGGTGGACGAAGCGGGGAGACGACCGGTGACCGACGAGCTTGTCCGGGTGTACGTGCCGGCGACCGTACCGATGCTGGCCCGGTTGCGTGCCGAGGGCCTGGCCGCCGACGAGGCTCATGCCGTGACCCCGGCGCTGCGTGAGTGGTACGCCGAGGGCGACGAGGAGGAGTTGGAGTACGTCGCGTTCACCCGGGCCGCCCAGGACGCGCTGCACCTGCTCCGGGCCGACCCGGACGCGCCCCGTCGCCGTGTCGTCGTCTCGGCCGACCTGCCGGCGGGCGCGGTGGGGCGGGGCGACGGTGAGCTGGGTTCCAGCACGGTGACGTTGGCCGACCGCGTGCCGGTCGGTGCCATCGCGGCCATCCACGTGGATGGCGCGGACGCGGTCGAGGACGTCACCGCGGCGGCTGACGTGGTGGCTGAGGCGGCAGCCGGCGATCCCGATGCCCAGTTCGCCGTCGACGGCGCTGAGGACCACGAGCTGGAGTGGTACGACGTGACGGAGCTGGACCAGCTGCTGCGCGCGGCGAGCTGAGCAGAAGACCGCACCAGCGCCGCGAGGTCCGACCCGCCTGCGGCGAGCCGGACGCCGCGAACGGTGCGCCGGGACCGCGACCGGCGAAGCCGGACCCCACGAAAGGGTGCCGCGAGGTACGACCCGATCGCGGCGAGCCGGACGCCGACCGACGTCAGCGGGCCGGGTCGGCCTTGGCCGGGTCGGTGTCGAGCCTGTCGAACACCTCGGCCGGGTCCGGCTCGTCCGGCTCGGCGGTGACCCGGTCCGCGCCGGCCGGGTCCGTGGCGGTCTGTGGGTTGTCGGCCGGTTCGTCGTCGCTGTGCGCGGGGCCGAGGGTGCGGCCGAACGCGATGAGCGCGGTCAGCGCCCCGACGAAGAGCACCCAGATGCCGTTGTCCACCCGTGAGGTGCCCAGCGACGTCTGCGCCACCGCGTCGGCCTCGCTGAGCGCGCTGGCCAGATCGAGCAGCGATCGCCCACCGACCCGGATGATCACCTCGGCGAGCAGGAGGAACAGCCCTGGTCCGGCGCCGGCGAGCAGATACGCCGGCCAGCGCAGGGCCGGAGCCTCGGGGTCGCGGCGCAGGGCGCGGCGTCGCGACCAGGTCAGGTAGCCGTAGGCGAGCAGTCCGGCGAGCAGCCCGGCGACGAGCGATTCGGTGCGGGACACCCACTTGGCCGCGTCGACCACGGACTGTTGGCTGTCGCCGGCCCCAAACAGGTCGAACAGCGGGTCCCGGGCCTGGCTGAACGCGACCACGAAGAGGAGGGTGCCCAGCGCGGCGGCCACCACCGCGCCGACCGCCGGGGCGTTCCGCGCGGCGGCCACGGCACCTCCGATGATCGCGGCGGCGGCCGTGGTGCCGGCGATCACGTTGGTGGTCGAGGTGCCGAAGTAGGTGAGGTTGATCGCCAGCGCGGAGCCCAGACCGACCAGCATGCCGCCGCCGATCGCCCCGGTGAAGCGCAGGCTGGCCCAGTCGCCGTACCGGCGGGACAGCAGGTTGGCCGCGGCCAGCGCGACGGCCGCCCCGGCCACCAGCGCGGCCGAGATCACCCCGGGCAGGGCGAACGCGGAGAGGCTGATCGCGGTGACGCCGGCCGCCGCCGAGGTGATGGCCTCCCGCGTGGACCAGAGCATGGCGGTCAGCCACGCGAGCGCCAGCAGCGCGAGGACCGCCGCGCCGGGCGCGGGCAGCGGCCCGCTGCGAGGGCTGGCGGCGTCGGCAGCCGGGTCGTCCGACTCGGCGGCCGGGACGCGGCCGGGCTGCTTGGTCATCGTCTCCCCTTCGAGGCGGCAGGTCACCGACCATTCAGGGTACGCGGGCCCGCTGGGTCGCCCGCCGCCCCGGGAGGACCGCAAGGGGGGTACGCGCCGGGCGGGCGGCCGGCCCGACGGTCGCGTCGCCGGATCGAGCCCGATCGGTAAGGGGAGAAGGGGTACGCCGGTCCTTGGCCGAAGACGGTGGCGAAGGTGGGGCACGCAGCTCTCCATGGGAGAATCACGGGAGGTCCCGCCGCTGCTCGGCCCCCCGGGTGGCGTCCGGTGTCCGACCGTCCGGTCGGTGCCTGCGGGTCCGGTTTCGCCACTGCTGTCGAGATCGCCAGGAGCCTTGATGGATGCCGTGTTCTCCGTTCCCGAGCCGCGCAACGAGCCGGTTCGCAACTACGAGCCGGGCAGCCCCGACCGGGACCGGCTCCAGCGGCGGCTGACCGAGCTCGCCGCCGAGCGCATCGACCTGCCGATGACCATCGGCGGTGAGCAGCGGATGGCTGCCGGTGACTCGATCGACGTGGTGCAGCCGCACCGGCACGCGCACGTGCTGGGCGTGACGGGTCACGCGACCCACGACGACGCCAGCGCCGCGATCAAGGCGGCCAAGGAGGCCGCCCCGATGTGGCGGGCGCTGCCCTTCGAGGAGCGCGCCGCGATCTTCCTGCGCGCCGCCGAGCTGCTCGCCGGCCCCTGGCGTGACACCCTGAACGCCGCCACCATGCTGGGCCAGTCGAAGACCGCGATCCAGGCGGAGATCGACTCGGCGTGTGAGTTCATCGACTTCCTCCGGTTCAACGTGCACTTCGCCCGCCGCCTGCTCGAGGAGCAGCCGGCGTCCGCCCCGGGTGTCTGGAACCGTTTCGACCACCGCCCGCTGGAGGGCTTCGTCTACGCGGTCACCCCGTTCAACTTCACCGCCATTGCCGGCAACCTGCCGTCGGCGCCCGCGCTGCTGGGCAACACGGTGATCTGGAAGCCGGGTCCGACCCAGCAGTTCGCCGCGCACTTCACGATGCGGTTGTTCGAGGCCGCCGGCCTGCCGCCCGGCGTGATCAACATGGTCACCGGCCGGGGCGAGGAGGTCTCCGACGTCGTGCTGGCCGACCCGGACCTGGCCGGCATCCACTTCACCGGTTCCACCAAGGTCTTCCAGCAGCTGTGGCGGACCGTCGGCGACAACATCGCCCGCTACCGGGGCTACCCGCGCCTGGTCGGCGAGACCGGCGGCAAGGACTTCGTGGTCGCGCACACCAGCGCCGACGTGGACGCCCTGCACACCGCGCTGATCCGCGGCGCGTACGAGTACCAGGGCCAGAAGTGCTCCGCGGCCTCGCGGGCGTACGTGCCGCGCTCGATCTGGGAGGGTGGGCTGCGCGACCGGCTGGCCGCCACCACCGACTCGTTGACCTACGGCGACGTGGCCGACTTCGGCAACTTCGGCGGCGCGGTGATCGACGACAAGGCGTTCGCCCGGCACACCGCGGCGCTGGATCTGATCAACGGTGACGACTCCTGCCGGGTGCTGGCCGGCGGCACGGCGGACGACTCGGTCGGCTACTTCGTCCGGCCGACCCTGTTCGAGTGCTCCGACGCCGCCCACGAGACGTTCACCACCGAGTACTTCGGGCCGATCCTGGGCGTGCACGTGTTCGACGACGCCCGCTTCGAGGACGTGGTCGCGCAGGCCGAGTCGATCGCCCCGTACGCGTTGACCGGCTCGGTGTTCGCCACCGACCGCCGGGTGGTCGACGCGGTCGCCGAGCGCATGCGGTACGCGGCCGGCAACTTCTACATCAACGACAAGCCGACCGGCGCGGTGGTCGGGCAGCAGCCCTTCGGCGGTGCCCGGGCCAGCGGCACCAACGACAAGGCGGGCTCCTGGCTGAACCTGGTCCGTTGGCTGTCGCCGCGGACGATCAAGGAGACCTTCGTGCCGCCGACGGACCACACGTACCCCCACATGGGCTGACCTCCGGCGACGACCGCCGGCGGCGCGTGGCGCTGCCGGCGGTCGGACGACCTGCCGCAACCCATCGATAGTCCTCAACGGACAGTCTGTCGCCGACAGTGCACTTAGGAAGTCCTGTTGGGTGGCAAACTGGCAAATCCTGGACGCCGGGTGCGCAAAGTGGCAGCGTAGTGGGCATGGCGGAATCCGGAGTCAACCCTACGGCGGCGGCCCTGCTCGGCCTCCTCCACGAGGGCCCGATGACAGGCGGTCAGTTGATGGCCGCCGCTGAGCGCCGTCTGGCGCCGTACTGGTCGATGACCCGCAGTCAGGTCTACCGCGAGTTGCCGGTGCTGGCCGAGCGGGGTTTCGTGCGTCTCGGTAAGCCGGGGCCGCGGATGAGCCAGCCGTACGCACTCACCGCCAGTGGGAAGCGGACGTTCTCCCGCTGGCTGACGGAGAACCCGGGGCGGGACACCATCCGCAACCCGATCGCGCTGCGGATGGCCTTCGGCAACCTGCACTCGGCGAGCCAGTTGAAGGGCCTGTACGCCTCGGCCAACGAATACCACACCGAGGCCCTCGCCCAGGTCCGGGAACAGGTCAAGAACGCCAAACGGGACGGCGAGACGTACGACGCCAGCGCGCTGGAGTTCGCCGTCGCGTACCACAAGGCCGCCCTGTCCTGGCTGAAGTCCGCCCCCGTCGGGTGATGATCGGCGGGTTCGCGCATCCGCAACGAGCTCACCTGCCCACCACGGCGCTGTGCCACTTTCGCGCGGACCTGCGGGGCTCGCAAGCTCACTCCTCGTCCGCGCAGTACGCTTGTCTGTCGTGACCGCTGCCGATTACGCCGAACAGCTCAAGGAACTCGACGCGACCCTGCGAAACATCGAGGCCGTCCTCAACATCGACCGGCTGCACGAGGACAAGGCCCGCCTCGAGCAGGAGGCCTCCGCCCCCGATCTCTGGGACGACCAGGCCAAAGCTCAGCAGGTGACCTCGCAGCTGTCGTACGTCAACGGCGAGATCAGCAAGCTGGGCAGCCTCCGCTCCAGCCTCGACGACGCCCAGGTGCTGCTGGAGCTCGCCGAGGCCGAGTCCGACCCCGGCGTGCTGACCGAGGTCGAGTCGGAGATCACCGGGTTGACCAAGGCCATCCAGGAGATGGAGGTCCGCACCCTGCTCTCCGGCGAGTACGACTCCCGGGAGGCGCTGGTCGCCATCCGGGCCGGCGCCGGTGGCGTGGACGCTGCGGACTTCGCCGAGATGCTGCTGCGGATGTACCTGCGCTGGGCGGAGCGGCACGGTTACCCGACCGAGGTCTACGAGACCTCGTACGCCGAGGAGGCGGGCCTGAAGTCGGCCACCTTCGCGGTGAAGGTGCCGTACGCGTTCGGCACGCTCAGTGTCGAGTCGGGCACCCACCGCCTGGTCCGGATCAGCCCGTTCGACAACCAGGGCCGCCGGCAGACCAGCTTCGCGGGCGTCGAGGTCCTGCCGGTCACCGAGCAGACCGACCACATCGACATCCCGGAGAACGAGGTACGCGTCGACGTCTACCGTTCCTCCGGCCCCGGTGGGCAGAGCGTCAACACCACCGACTCGGCGGTCCGGCTGACCCACATCCCGACCGGCATCGTGGTGACCTGCCAGAACGAGAAGTCGCAGCTGCAGAACAAGGCCTCCGCGCTGCGGGTGTTGCAGGCCCGGCTGCTGGAGCGCAAGCGCCAGGAGGAGCAGGCCAAGCTCGAAGGTCTCAAGGAGAACGCCGCGGGCTCCTGGGGCGACCAGATGCGCTCCTACGTCCTGCACCCGTATCAGATGGTGAAGGATCTCCGAACCGAGCAGGAGACCGGCAATCCGAGCGCCGTCTTCGACGGTGAGTTGGACGGTTTCATCGAGGCGGGCATCCGTTGGCGCAAGCAGCGGCAACTCGCCGACGACGGTGCGTAACCACGCGTAGGCGCAGCGCGTCATCGATCTCCAGGTGGGAGCCTGATTCGGCGACTCGCGGCGGAACGGCGGGGCGTGGGGCTTGGCTCAGTTGTTACACCGCGTAGACTCACCACCCGTGATTCAGCTTGAGCAAGTGACGAAGACGTACCCGAAGGCGTCCCGGCCTTCGCTCGACAACGTGTCCGTCTCGATCGAGAAGGGCGAGTTCGTCTTCTTCATCGGTCCATCCGGCTCCGGCAAGTCCACGATCATCAAGATGCTGCTGCACGAGGTGGCCCCCAACAAGGGCCGCGTCGTCGTCAACGGCAAGGACGTCACGTCGATGCGTTCCTGGAAGCGACCCCACTTCCGACGCTCGATCGGCTGCGTCTTCCAGGACTTCCGGTTGCTGCCGAACCGCACCGCCTACGAGAACGTGGCGTTCGCCCTCGAGGTGATCGGCAAGACCAAGGCGGTCGCCCGCCGGGTCGTGCCGGAGGTTCTGGAGCTGGTCGGGCTCGGTGGCAAGGAGCACCGTTACCCGCACGAGCTCTCCGGTGGTGAGCAGCAGCGGGTCGCGGTCGCCCGGGCCTTCGTGAACCGTCCGCTGATCCTGCTGGCGGACGAGCCCACGGGAAACCTGGACCCGGACACCTCAATCGAGATCATGCGCCTGCTGGACCGGATCAACCGCACCGGCACGACCGTCGTGATGGTCACCCACGACTCCAACATCGTGAACCAGATGCGCCGCCGCGTCGTCGAGATCGAGAGCGGTCGCATCGTGCGTGACCAGGCCCGCGGCGTCTACGGGTGAGCCGACGCTCCACCCTTGCCCAGCCTGACGACGAACACCTCATGCCGGAGACCCGGAGGAAATCCCGATGCGCGTGAAATACGTCCTGTCCGAGGTACTGGTCGGACTGTGGCGCAACGTGACCATGTCCATCGCGATGATCATCACGATGGCGGTCTCGCTGACCATGCTCGGCGCCAGCGGTCTCATGTACCGCCAGGTCGACGACATGAAGGACCTCTACTTCAAGAACATCCAGGTCGCGATCTTCCTCAACCAGGAGGTGAGCGAGCAGGAGCGCACCGATCTGCGGACCAAGCTCGACGGTGACCCCCTGGTGAAGGAGGTCATCTACGTCGACAAGGCCCAGGCGTACGAGCGCTTCAAGACGATGTACCAGGACGCTCCGGACCTGGTGAACGCGGTCAAGCCGGACCAGCTGCCGGAGTCCTTCCGGATCACGTTGAACAACCCGGAGCAGTACAAGAACATCTACGACCAGTACAAGGAGACCGGGGGCGTCGACGAGATCGTCGACCAGAGCAAGCTGCTCGACAAGATCTTCAACATCCTCACGTCGATCCAGAACATCGCCCTGGCCGCCGCCATCGTGATGGCGATCGCCGCCCTGCTGCTCGTCGCGAACACCATTCAGGTGGCCGCGTACAGCAAGCGGCGTGAGGTCGCGGTCATGAAGCTGGTCGGCGCGTCCAACTGGTTCATCCAGGCGCCGTTCGTGCTGGAGGCCGTGGTGGCCGGCCTGATCGGCTCGCTACTCGGTCTGGTGGCCCTGATCGCGGCGAAGTATCTGCTCTTCGACGGCTCGTTGAGCGCGTTGCAGGGTCTGCTCTCGCCGATCACCTGGGGCGACATCCTGTTCATCTTCCCGCTGATGGCCGGCGTCGGTGGTCTGGTCAGCGCGGGCACCGCCTGGATCACCCTGCGCTTCTACCTGCGGGTCTAGGCACCGTACGGGTCGTCCCGTGGTCTCCCGAGGACCCTCCCGCAGCCGGAAATAAACGGCGCGGGAGGGTCCTTTACATTCGGGTAGCATGATCGGTTGTCCGGCCGGGGTGAGCCCGGCCACGGACGCCGGAGAGGGGGTGGCACCGATGCCACGGGAAAAGGGGCGCAAGGTGGTCGCCTCCAACAAGAAGGCGCGCCACGACTACGCCATCCTCGACACCTACGAGGCGGGCATGGCGCTGACCGGCACCGAGGTCAAGTCGCTGCGGGCCGGTCGCGCGTCGCTCGTCGACGCCTTCGCCCAGGAGCGCGACGGCGAGTTGTACCTGCACGCCATGCACATCCCGGAGTACACCCAGGGCACCTGGACCAACCACGAGCCCCGGCGTACGCGCAAGCTGCTGCTCAACCGGGGTGAGATCGACAAGCTCGTCGGCAAGACCCGTGAGGGTGGTCTGACGATCGTCCCGCTGCAGGTCTACTTCTCCGACGGCTGGGCCAAGGTCGAGATCGCCCTGGCCAAGGGCAAGAAGGCGTACGACAAGCGTCAGGACCTCGCCAAGCGGGACGCGGACCGGGAGATCGCCCGGGCGTCGGGCCGGCGCGGCAAAGGCATGGACGACTGATTGATCCCTTTTGTCCGGGTCGGCGTGCCGGCCCGGGGCTCGGGATGAAAGCTGTTGCGGCAGGCGTTAGTCTTGTCAGTGCCGCCACATCGGTGGCCTGTCGAGGGGGTGACTGGTTTCGACTTCGTACGCAGCGACAGGGGAAGCGAGCCGAGGAAGCCGACGTCGTCTCGAGAATCGATCGTCGGAAACTTATAAGCGCCGATAACACTCGCGCTGACTTCGCTCTCGCCGCCTGAGGCGAGTAGCTAAGTCTGTCGGCCTGGGAACGCCTTCGTCCCAGTAGCCGGCATCAGCTAGAAGGCTGGCCAATCGGACCCGGTCGCGGGGTCCGTGCGGCGAGATCAATCAGCGACTGGGCCCGTCACACCAACTTGCTCGCGTGAGCGGTGGGGCCGAGTAGAGGCACAGCGAGCTGCGCTCGGAGAAGCCCTGACAAACCGGCGAAGGACCCGGGTTCGATTCCCGGCACCTCCACCACCTCGAGCGAAGCGCCCCGGCCCACCAGCCGGGGCGCTTCGTCGTGTCGGGGTCTTACGCTGCCTGCTGTGACCCACCAGGAGCTGCGCCTGTCGGTAGGCGCGTCACCCGCCCAGCGCACCGTGGCGGTGCTGTCCGGCGTCTTCGTCGCGACCCTCGGTGTGGCGTTCGTGGCGCTGCCCCTGCTCGCCGGCGGGCTACTGCGTCGGCTGACCGGCCCGGGGGACGCGTTCGCCTCCTACGAGGAGGCCCGCGACCTGCCGCCGGAAATGCTGCCACCCGGGCTGAGAGACTCCGCCGGCAGCGCGGACCAGTCCGGTCCCGTCCCGGTGGCCGGGCTGTGCGGCCTGCCGTTCGTCCTGCTCGGCGTCTACCTCGTGCTGCGGGTCCTCCGCACCGCCGCGTGGCTGGACGGCAGCCGGGTACGGGTCCGGGGCGCGTTGCGTACCCGTTCCGTCGACCTCGCCACCGCCCGGATCGACGCCGACGGGATGTCGCTCCGCGGGGACGACGCCCCGGTGGGCGGGCAGCGGCTGCGCTCCGCCGTCGTCGCCGTCGACCGGTCGGGCGCGCCGCGGGTCGTCATCCCCCTGCGCGGCATGGGTCTGGACAGCCTGCCGCCGTCGGAGCTGCGCGCGTTGGCGGACGCGATCACGACCGGCCGACCGGCCGACGGGCGCGACGACGCCGCACACGCCGTCGCCGACCACCTGAACCACCTGGCGGCGCACCCCCGCTAGGCCAGCCCGGCGTCTCGGACCCGGTGACCCCTGGTGCGGGTGGGGCTGCTGTGGTGAACGGGGCAGATGAGCCGCTGGACGACCCTGGACAGCGTCCTGCGGTCAGCCTCACCATCGCGGTATGGGATAGCAGCCCTCGCGCGGGAGGTGCCATGGTCACCGGTCCGGTCCAGCAGCCGTCAGTCGTCGCCCGTCCGCGTGCCGCGCATCCCGTCGATTCCCATCCCATCGGACTACCCGGTGAGCCGCGCCCGGCCGGGCTCGCCGGAGACGTGCACGCGTTCGGCCGGGCCGTCGCCGTCCCCACCACCGAGCCGTGCTGGCGGGAGGAGGTCCTGCTGCGGCTGCGTCCGGTGCGGCAGGGCTTCGCCGAGCACGTCCGGGCCACCGAGGGCCCCACAGGCCTCTACCGCGAGCTGCTCACCCAGTCGCCGCGGCTGGAACACGGGGTGCGGATGCTGACCCGGGAACACGTGACGATCGTGGCCGCGCTCCTCGCGGTCCAGCGGATCGCCGAGCAGACCGAGGTGTCCCCGGACGAGCTACGGCATCGAGCCGGGCACCTGCTGCGGAAGCTGGCCCGGCATCGGCGACGCGGCTCCGACCTGCTCTGGGAGGCGTACCAGACGGATCTGGGTGGCGAGACCTGAGCCCGCGCCGGGGAACCAAGGCGTCGGTGGCCGCGTCGAACCGGTCATGCGTCGACCAGTCGTGCTGCTCGTGCTCCCGTTGCTTCTCGTGGCGGGCTGTGCCCCCACCCGTGTGGATCTGTTCGACGGTCCCAGCGACCCGGCGCAGCCCGCGGAGGCGTTCGACCAGAGGGCGGCCCAGGTCGCCGAGGCGTGGCAGCCCGAAACGGCGTGGCGCACGGGGTACGTGCCGCTGGAGGGGCCGACCGTCCTCACCGGCGACCCGCGCTTCACACCCGACACCGAGGCGGCGTTCCGGGCCGGCTGGTACCGGACGCAGGTTCCGATGTACCCCACGAGGGTCGGCGGCGAGATCCGGTTCCCGGACGGCCGACTGACGCTGCCGCTGGTCAGCGCCGCCGAGGCGTACCGCCAGCTCGACCAGGGTGACCCGTTGCCGTGCCCGGGGCGACCGAAGCGACAGGGCCTGCCCACCCCCGGCGGCCCCACCGTCGAGCCTGGCCCGGACGGTTGGACCACCAGCTCGACGCAGACCGCCTGCCTGTCGCTCACCGTCACCGGGGTCACCCTCGGCGCCGTGCCGGTCCGTACGAGTCGGGGTGAGGCGCAGGTCCCGGCCTGGCTGTTCGACGTCGAGGAGTTGGCCACCCCGGTGGCCCAGCTCGCCGTCGCGCCCACGGCGGTGGGCCGGGTGCCCGAGCCCACGGCGTCGATCGGGCCACTGCCGGCCGGGCTGGTGGCGGCCCAGAATCTCGCGGCGGTCGACGGCACCCGCGTGACGGTGCGGCTCGGCGTCGGTGCCTGCGACACCGGGATCACCCCGCTGGTGTGGGAACGACCGGACGTCGTCGTGGTCGGTGGCCGCGTCACCCGGGCCACCGGCGAGTGCATCGACATGCTGAAGGTGGAGCCGGTCACGCTCACCCTCGCGACGCCGCTGGGCGCCCGGCCGGTGCTCGACGTGTCCAGCGGCGCTCCACTGTCGATGGCGCCGCGCTGAACGGCCGCTCAGAGGATGCTGGGCACGTCGGTGCTGATCGGTACGGGCAGCACTGTGGGTCGGTCGGCGCGCAGCCCGGTGGTGAGCGCGACACCGAGCTGGTCGGGGGTCTCCACCACCTCTGTCGCGCAGCCGTAGCCGGCCGCGATCGACACGATGTCCAACCCCGGGAGGTCCAGGCCGGGCACCCCGGGGGTGTCCTTCAGCTCGGCGAACGCCTTGAGGATCGCGTACTGCTGGTTGACCGGGACGACGACCACCACCGGCAGCGCGAGGCGCGCGGCGGTCCAAAGCGCCTGGACCGAGTAGTGGAACGAGCCGTCGCCGATCACGGCCACCACCGGTCGCTGACGCCCGGCGTCCCGTTCGGCGAGGGCCACGCCGATCGCGGCCGGCAGGCCGTAGCCGAGGCCTCCGCTGGCCATCGTGAAGTACGACGCCGGGCGGTTGACCTTCAGTTGGCGGCGCAGCGCGGACAGGTTGGAGGGTGACTCCTGGACCAGTACGCCGTCCGCCGGCCAGTGCGCCGCCAGCGCGGCGAACAGGGCGTCGGCGCTCAGCGGGACGGTGATCTCGGGCGCTGGCGGCGCCTCTCGGGGCGCGGGCGGTGGCCGGTCGGCCAGGGGCACCCGTTCGGTCAACGCGGCCAGGGTCAACCCCGGGTCGCCGAGGAGGCTGTCCCCGACCGGGGCGCGGGCGGCCTCGTCCGGGTCGTCCGTGACCTGTAGCAGCCGGGCCCCGTCGGGCAGGTGCCCGCCCGGTACGTACGGGTAGTAGCGGAACACCGGGGCGCCGACGACCAGCACGGTGTCGTGCCCCCGCAGGGCCTCGGCCAGCGGGCCGATCGCGTACGGCAGCACGCCGCGGAAGTGGCCGTGGTCCTCGGGGAACACGGCCCGCTCGGTGGCGGGCGCCGACCAGACCGGTGCGGCCAACCGCTCGGCCAGCGCGACAGCCGTCGACCAGCTTCCGGAGCGGTCCACCCCGGGCCCGAACACCAGCACCGGGTTGCGGCTGTCGGCGAGGACCCGGGCGAAGTCGTCCAACCGGTCCGGGTCCGGTGCGAACCGGGTGGCCACCGAACGCGGCGCGGGCGGTGGGTCGGCCGGCTGGGCCCAGTCGTCCATCGGCAGCGAGAGGTAGACCGGCCCGGCGGGTGGTTGCACCGCCGTCGCGTACGCCCGCAGGACCGCTGCGGGGATGTCCTGCGCCCGGGCCGGCTCGTAGGCCCACTTGACGTACGGCTGGGGAAGCTCGGTGGGTCGACGGTTGGCCAGCCGGGGTTCGAGCAGCAGCATCTCCCGGGTCTGCTGGCCGGCGCTGACGATCAGGGGGGTCTTGTTGTGCCAGGCGGTGACCAGGTTGCCCATGCCGTTGCCGGTGCCGGGGCCGGTGTGCAGGTTGACGTGCGCCGGGGTGCCGCTGGCCTGGGCGTATCCGTCGGCCATCGCCACCGCCGTCGCCTCGTGCAGCGCGTGGACGTAGTGGAAGTCGGCGGGGAAGTCCCGGAGGAACGGCTCCTCGGTGGAACCGGGGTTGCCGAAGACCGTGGTCATGCCGAGGGTGCGGAGCACGTCGTATGTCGCATCCCGGACCGTTGCCATCGCCACCCGCCTCCGTGTCGCGGGCACTGACGACCACTGTCACCCTCCCGATCAGCCGAATCTATCGGGATGTGACGGACCTTTCGGGCGTTTCTGCACCGACAGTGGCCAAGAGCATCGATCACCAGGACGTTCGTCGCCGGGGCTGTCGAATCTCCGTCGCAACTGTCCGCTCACCTGCCGGTCAGACCTTAGCCAGCACCGGGGACGCAGGCTATGGTGCCAGGCATGGCGTTGACAGCGCGGCCGATCCCGGCGCACCGGTCGGATCCGGCAGATGACCGATCCCCGGCGCGGGCTCACGGTTGACGGGTGTGTGGGATGCAGGGAGAGGGCCAGGCGATCGGCGGACGAGCGATGGAGTCGATGACCGGGCGACTGCTGGTCGCGACTCCGGCGCTCAAGGACCCGAACTTCGACCGTACGGTGGTGCTGCTGGTCGCCCACGAGCCGGGCGGTGCGCTCGGCGTGGTGCTGAACCGGGCCACTGAGGTGCCGGTGGCCGACGTGCTCGGCGACTGGAGTGACCTGGCACGCCATCCGGCGGTGCTGTTCGAGGGTGGCCCGGTGCAGCCCGACTCGGCCATCTGTCTCGCCCGGATGCGACACCCGATGCGTCGGCTCAAGGGCTTCCACCAGGTCTCCGGAGCGGTCGGCACGATCGACCTCTCGGTCGACCCGGAGCGGCTGCGGGAGGGCATCGGCGGCATCCGGGTCTTCGCCGGCTACTCGGGCTGGGGCGGTGGCCAGTTGGAGCAGGAGATCGCCGACGGTTCCTGGTTCGTGCTGGACGCGCTCCCGGGCGATGCCTTCGTCGACCGACCCGACGACCTGTGGCCGATGGTGCTGCGCCGGCAGGGCGGAATGATGGCCGCCGTCGCCCACTTCCCCCCGGACGTGGCGCTCAACTGACCCGGCGCGGCGGGGGTGACCCCGCGAGATGACCATGCCGGCCGGTCTGTGTATAGTTTCCCAGTGCCCGGGCAACCGGGACGACAGCAAGGGGCCGTGGCGCAGCTGGTAGCGCACCACACTGGCAGTGTGGGGGTCAGGGGTTCGAGTCCCCTCGGCTCCACCTTGCGTTTATGCAGGTGAATCGGTGTCAGTCATCGACTGGCGCCGATTGCTTGTGATCTTGTGGTCACGGCGCTGGTCACCCAGCGCCCCACACTGCACTTCGAAGATCGGTGTTGAGATCTCGTCAGAACCGGCCTCTGAACAGGGATCTTTCGACTGCGTGTGTGGTCCGAGTGCTGCCAGGGCGGAATGTGGGGCGCAAAACAGTGTGGTACCCGGGTGCCGGCCTGTGTCGTCAGATGCGCAAGGCCGGCGTCGCCGGGCTGGAAGGTGGCATGCGCTGGTTGTCAGGGTTCGAGCAAGCAGAGCGGGATCACGGCGATTCCGTCAGCGCGGCGGTACGCCTCAGATCCGGTGGTGATGACCGCCGCATCGAGTAGGTCGTCGCCGAGTTGTCCACGTAGCCAGGTGAGGTGACGGACGTCGTCATCGCTCACCGACGGGGACAGCTTGACTTCGAGCGCCACGATTCGTTGATCGGCGCGCTGGATGATGAGATCCACCTCGTGCCGACTGTCCCAGGTACGTAGGTGATGAACCGTGGCTTCAGCTGCTTGCGCGTAGACCCGCACGCTGAGCGTCACCAGCGACTCGAACAAGGCGCCCAGCAGGGGACCGGGCCTGCGGACGGGTGTGTCCGGTGCTGAATCGTCGAGCAGGGCGGGTACGTCCACGCCGAGGAGTCGGGCGGCGAGGGCCGGGTCGGCGAGGTGGTGTTTCGGTGCGGCGCCGAGTCTGCTGAAGGCGCTGCGGCTGGGCAGCCAGCCGGGCACGGGATCGAGCAGCCACAGTTGGGACAGCACGTCGCGGTACACGGTCGTTGTCGTCTTGGCGGGCTTGTTGGTCTCGCCCGGGGTGGCCGCGTCCAGGATGGCGTTGTAGGAACTGGTGGTTGCCGTCGCGGCGGCGTACGCGGCCAGCCACCCGCGCAGGGTGTCGGGTCGGCGTACCAGGTGGCCTTGCTCGGGGAAGTCTCGTTCGACGATTCGGTTCAGGTAGCCGTCGAGCTGTGCCCTGCGAGCGCGCGGCGGCAGTTGGCGGATGGCGGGGAATCCGGAGCGCACGATCTCTTCGGCGTAGTCGACCAGGCTCAGCGCGGCGCTTCCGCTCACGGCCAGCCGCTGTCCGGTGAGCAACTTCCGAAGGCTGACCGTCGGCTCGGCCAGGGCCCGCTCGGCGATGCTCATCGGTCGCATCCTGAGCTGGACGATGCGTCCGGCTCCGGAATGTGTCGGCGCGGACGTGGGGGTGGCGCTGCCGGTCAACAGGAACCGGGCCGGTGCGGGATTACGGTCGACGCTGCGCCGCACAAAGTCCCAGACCGCCGGTTCGCGCTGCCACTCGTCGATGAGGACCGGCGCCGGGGCTCGGTCGAGGCGCTGCGGATCGGCGGTGAGCAGCTCCCGCTGTGTCGCGTCGTCCATGGCGAAGACGGTGGCGGCGCGACGCTGGGCCGTCGCGGTCTTTCCGACGCCCTTCGGCCCCTCGAGACTGATGGCAGGCAAACCGCCGAGCAGCTCATCCAGCTCTTGATCGACGGCCCGCAGCTGATATGGCAGCATGCTGCAACGCTACCGCAGAAGCATCCCGAAGGCTACCGTTCACACATCTGCCATGCTCCCGTACAGGCACGACTTCGAGCCCGGTCGTGCCGACGCCGCCGGGGCAGGGCGGGAACCATGGGGCCAGCAGCAACGCGTGGGGCGCGGTCTAGCCCTCCGTGAAGGCGGCGCGCAGCATGTCGCGGTGCGCCCGTACGTAGCGGATGTCCGCCTCGTACAGATCGGTGTGCCCCTGCGCGAGGTGCTGCTGGAACGCCTCGTTGCCCTGGCCGGCCTGGTCGCGCATGAAGTCGATGAGCGCCTGCAGCCGGTCCGGGACGACGTCGACGACCTCGGCGCCCACATCCGGCCCGTATGCGCGGCAGAACTCGGCGGCCCGGCGCCCCTGCTCCTGCGGTGTGCCGAAGCTCTCCGGATTGTCCGGCCCCTGCAATGGCGCGAACCGGTAGACGGCGTAGGCGACGTCCCAGATCCGCGGTCCGGGGTGGGCCGCGTCGAAGTCGATGAAACCGACTGCCAGGCCGTCCTTGACGACACTGTTGTACTGGGCGGCGTCACCGTGGCACATGACCTCGGCCGGCTGTCGGACCGGGAAGAGCCAGGGGTCGTCGGGGCGCGGCCGGAACGTGACGCTCGCGTCGTGAAGGCCGCGCAGCAGTGCAGCCGCGGTGGCGAGGAACTCGGGCGTACGCAGCTCAGGCGTGAGCACGTCGGGTACCTCGCCGTCGAGGAACGTGAGTATCTCGTTGCCTTCGCTGTCGAAGCCACGTGGCTGCGGCGCGCCGTGGAACCCGTGGTCGTGAAGGTGCCGCAGGAGCCGGTGGATCGCCGGCGCTGCCGGTGACGCTGGCCGGTGGACGACGTCGCCGTGGCGGCACACGACGTTCACTCCGCCACGAAATTCCTGCTGTTCAGTCATGCGTTGCTCGCCTTCCAACAGGACGGGGTCGGCTGTCGCCGACCGTACTTTGAGGTGGGTGAAGCGGTTGCCGGGAGATCCCGCAGCGGCGAGATCGGGTGGCAGCGCGCCGCAGAACGCGGCGGCCGTGGCCATGTCGGCCGGCGGGCCGTGCCGGCCCGCGGACCGCAACATGTCGGCGACGGGAATCCCGGAGGGGTCACCGCGCTGGGGTCACGCCCACCGGCGAGACCGCCCCCGGAGGGGCTGCGGAGATCCGCGGCGGAATCGTCTGCAGGCGGACGGTGAAGGTCGCCCCGGCGCCGGGCCGGCTGTCGGTGGTGATCGTTCCGCCGTGACTGGTCACCACCTCGCGCAGGAGAGCCAGGCCGAGACCGAAACGTCGGTCCTTGGCTCCGGCGCCACGGTGGAAGCGGTCGAAGAGGCGTTCCGCGTCGGCGGGGTCGAATCCGGTTCCGCTGTCCGTGACCACCAGGTCCGCGTCGCGGCGGGAGGTGCGCACTGTGACGTCGATGCGGCCGCCGGTCGGGGTGTGGGTGAGGGCGTTGGCGAGCAGTTCGCCGACCACGCGACGCAGGGCCGAGGCGACGCCGGGGACCAGGACCGGGGTGTCCGGGACGGTCAGGTGCACCTGTACCCCCTGCTCGGCCGCGCGGTCGGCCTCGCAGTCGACGGCCTCGGCAGCGAGGCGGGCCAGGTCGACGGGCTCGGAGGGGTGCCGGTCGGCCGGGGTGGCGGCGAGGCGGGCGGAGAGCAGCAGTTCGTCGACGATCTCGCCGAGGCGGCGGGTGGTCTCGATGAGGCGGTCGTAGTCGGCGCGGTCGGTGCCGGCGCGGCGGGCCAGGATCTGGGCGCGGGTGTGGACGTGGGCGATGGGGGTGCGCAACTCGTGGCTGGCGTCGGCGACGAAGCGGCGTTGCCGGCTGAGCGCCTCGGCGAGCGGTGCCACCGCTCGGCGGCCCACGACGACGCCCGTGAGTATCGCCGCGGCGAGGCCGACCATCGCGGCGAGGAGGAAGGCGGCGAGCAGGTGACGCCGGTCGGAGAGCTGGAAGCGGGCGTCGAACACCGCTTGCACCACGCCTGTGCCGCGCGGCTGGGTACGGACGTAGTAGGTGGTGCCGTTGCGGTCGATCCGGTCGCTGCGCGCCTGACGGTCGAGGGCCACCGCGTCGATGGCGGACCGCAGGGGGAAGCCGGGAGGTGGCGGGTTGCGGCCCGAGTCGATGGTGCCGCCGTCGTACAGGATGATCCAGTTGCAGCCCGGCGGGCCGTCGATGGTGCCGTGGACCGCGCCGTAGGTGAGCTCCCGTTCGATCTGTTCGTGCTGACTGTGCAGCAGTGCGACGTAGGAGATGGCGGCACCCAGGGCGAGCAGCGCTGTGACGGTGAGCCCGACGAGCATGCTGACCCGCACCCGGGCCCGACGCAGCATGGTGTCCTCGAAGCTCACAGCGTCCCCAGCCGGTAGCCGAGACCGTGCACGGTCCGGATCACGGAGCGACCGAGCTTGCGCCGCAGGTAGTAGACGTACGTGTCGACCAGGGACGCCGCTGCCGCCTCGTCGAAGACCCGGCTGCGCAGCTCGGTTCGGGAGTGGACGGTGTGCGGTCGGGCCGCGAGAACCCGCAGCAGCTCGAACTCGCGTGCGGACAGGGCGACCCGGGTGCCGTCGGGCAGGATGACGTCGCGCACGGAGAGGTCGAGTTGGCCGGGCCCGAGCCGCAGCACCTCGGTCGACTCGGAGGTCCGGCGGCAGAGTGCCCGGATGCGGGCACTCAGCTCGTCCAGGTCGAAGGGTTTCGTCAGGTAGTCGTCGGCGCCCGCGTCGAGGCCGGCGATCCGGTCCTGGACGGTGCCGAGCGCGGTCAGCAGCAGCGCCCGGGCGACCACCGCCCGGGAGCGCAGCCGGACGACCAGGTCCAGCCCGTCGAGGGCGGGGAGCAGCCGGTCGATCACCATCACGTCGTACGGCCGGGTGAGCCCCAGGTGGAGGCCGCGCTGGCCGTCGGAGGCCTGGTCGACGACGTATCCCTCGTCGGTCAGGGCCTCGGCCACCATCCCGCGTAGCTCCGAGTCGTCCTCGACGAGCAGGAGTCGAGTCATACAAGGATGGTGACATAGATAACACTCTATGTGTTGTGAAACTTGTCTCCTCAAACAATGAATCTACGGGGTTCCGGCGGGAACGAGCGACGGTGTCGAAGCGGCACCCCGTGCCTCGCGCCGCTCGATCCAACTGATCAGCGGTGTCGTCATGAGGGTCGTGACGAGCGCTACCAGCACCAGCACGGTGAAGAGCGACGAGTTCACGACGCCCGCCTCCAGCCCCACGTTCAACGCGATCAACTGCATCAGGCCGCGGGCGTTCATGAGGGCGCCGACGCGCAGCGCGACGGTGTTCGGCTCACCCATCACGCGGGCCGCACCCCAGCAGGCACCGAACTTGCCGACGATCGCCACCACCACGCACGCGATGGCGAAGAGGAGCACGGCCGGATTGCCCAGCAACGCGAACTCGGTGCGCAACCCGGAGAAGGTGAAGAACAGCGGCAGGAACACCGTCGCGGCGATCGGCGTCAGCGTGTCCACCACCTTGTCGGTCTGGGCGGAGTGCGGCATCACCACACCGACCGCGAAGGCGCCGAAGACCGCGTACAGCCCGATCTCGTCGGTGTACCAGGCGACCAGGAAGAGCAGCGCCACGGTGCCGAGCAGGCGCGCCCGGTCGCCCGGGAGCCCCATGACGTAACCGGTCACCCGCCGCCCGCCCAGCCACAGCACCAGCCCGAACAGCACCGCGCCACCCGCGGTGACGAAGGCCGGGCCGGCAGCGCCAGAGGCGAACGCCAGCACCACGGCCAGCATGATCCACGCGACCGCGTCGTCGATCGCGCCGCTGGCCAGGGCGAGCAGCCCGAAGCGGGTGCCGGCGAGGCCGCGTTCGGTGATGATGCGGGCGAGCATGGGAAAGGCCGTGATCGCCAGCGCCACACCGACGAACGCCGCTGACACACCGAGCGACACGCCCTCCGCGCGGATCGGGACGAACCCCGCCATGCCCAGGACCAGCAGGACCCCCAGCAGCAGCGGGACCGTGACTCCCGCCAGCGACACCGCCCCCGCCGTGCCCGCGAGTCTGGTCACCCGGTGCGAGGTGAACGCGTACCCGGCCTGGAACATGAACAGCACCAGACCGACCTGGCCGACCACGTACAGGATCGGCAGCAGTGGCGCGGGGAACAGCGCGGCCTGCGCTCCCGGCCACAGCAGGCCCAGCAGCGACGGGCCGAGCAGCACCCCGGCGAGCATCTCGCTCACCACGGGTGGCTGACCCACCTTGCCGAGAAGCCAGGAGACCAACTTGCAGAAGAGCAGAATGACCGCGACCGCGATGAAGAACCGCGGGGCGAGTTCGGTGGGGGTCACGCGCCTGCCTCCTCGAAGAATCGGGTGCACAACTTCTGTCGCCGCGCGTCGACGACCATCCAGGTGCCGCAGACGAGCTGCTTGACCGAGCGGCCTACGTCGAAGACCCCGTCGCGCTGCCGCATGAGGGCGAGCCGGGTGCGGCCGGGACCGGGGAGGCCCCGGGGCGTCAGGTACGCGGGACCGCGACTCGGCAGCGAGCGGGTGTGCGCCACCGACGAGCTCACCGAGAACCGCCGCAACACCTCCCGGGTCGCCGCCCGCAGTTGGACGGGGGCTGCGCCACGCGCCGGACAGGCCCGGTTGGCGGTGACGCCGTACGGGATGAAGTGCGCGTCCTGCCGACGCAGCGACAGCCAGCGGTCCGGGTCGAAATCGTCGTCGGCTGCGGGACCGGTGCGCTGATAGGCCAGGTAGTTGAAGAGCAGCACCGATCCGGTGGGGAGGACGTGATCGCCCACGGAGATGGGCCCGGACGTGATCCGGTGCGCGATGCCGAACAGCGGGTACACCCGGAGCGTCTCGTCGATGACCCGGTCCAGAGAGCCGTCGGAGGTGTCCTCGACGGACCGGGCGCACAGCAGGACGTGCGTCATGGCCTCCGACATCTGCACCACGGCCGTGTTGAAGAACGCGCCCTGGAGGTACCAGGCGGTCTCCAGGGCGGTGAAGGGTGGCGGCAGCACGATCGGGCAGGTCCCCGCGTCGATCCGGTCCAGCAGGTAGCGCGTCAGACGATCCCGGCGGGACATGTGCCGCAGACTCATCCCCTTCAGCGCGGTGACCACGTCGTCCGCGTTCGCCACGATGAGCTCCCGCACGTCGCGCGGGCAGGATGCGCCGAACACCAACTCGTACGAGACCTCGGCCCAGATCGGCATCATCAGGTCCCGTAGCCGCACGTGACTGGTCCGGCGGGTCGGGAGCGCGTCGAGGATCCGCCGGGTCGCGGCCGTCGCCAGTTCGTCGGAGCGCGCGTGTGGGACGGCCAGCACCTGACGCGTCGTCCGCGCGACCGTCCGGTACGACTCGCCGGGCTCCAGGTGCTCCTGGTGCATCTGCGGACCGGGGGCGAGCCAGTACCAGAACAGGTCCGACAGCCCGGCCCCTCGGCTGCGCCCGTCGGCGGCCGGATCGCTGTAGACCCGCTCGAAGTCCTCCGGCCCCACCAGCGGTCCGGGGACGGGAATGCCCTCGGCCCCGTTCACCCGCTCGAAGATCCACTCCCGCAGGGCGACCACCGTCTTCACCGGGTCACCACCTGGTCGGGCGTCAGATCGACGGGCCGCCGCGCTCCGGCCAGGGCGAGGGCCAGGTCCAGCTCGGTGGCGAGTCGTTCGAGCGCTTCCCGTACGCCCACCGCCCCACCCGCCGCGAGCCCCCGCACCACCGGACGCCCCACCAGCACCGCCCGCGCCCCGAGAGCAAGCGCGACCACCACGTCGGTGCCGCAGCGCACACCCCCGTCCAGCAGCACCGGGATCTGCCCGTCCACGGCTGCCACGACCGCGGGCAGCGCGTCGAGCGTGGGAATCGCACCGTCGAGCTGACGTCCACCGTGGTTGGACACGATCACACCGGCGACGCCGTGCTCCACGGCGAGGCGGGCATCCGCGGGATGCAGGATGCCCTTGAGCAGGATCGGCAGCCCCGTGACGCCGCGCAGCCACGCGATCCGGTCCCACCCCGCCGTCGCGTCCATCGCGATCGAGCGCACCCGGCCCGCCGCGTCGCGCATGTTCTCGCAGGCGTAGCCGGACGGCAGGTCCGTGAAGCCGTTGCGGAGGTCACGCTCGCGCCGTCCGAACACCGGAGAGTCGACGGTCACCACGAGCGCCCGGCAGCCCGCCGACTCGGCGCGCTTGACGACGTACTCGGTGAAGTCGAGGTCGGGTTGCGGGTACAGCTGGAACCACAGCGGCCCGCCCGCCGACGCGATCTCCTCGACCGGCTGGGTGGCGGCCATGCTCACCACCATCGCGGTGCCGACCGCCGCAGCCCCCCGGGCGGTGGCCGTCTCGCCGTCGGGGTGCGCGAGTCGGTGAAAGGCCGTCGGAGCGACCAGGACCGGGGCGGCGAGCGGCGTGCCGGCCACCGTGGTCCGCAGGTCCCGATCCCCGGTCGCCCGCAGCACCCGTGGCACGATCCACCGCCGCTGGAAAGCCCGCTCGTTGGCGGCCACGGTGCGTTCCCGCCCCGCGCCGCCCTCGAAGAAGTCCTGGTGGACCGGGTCCATCTCAGCCCTCGACGCCGGAGAGGCAACGCCCCAGGAACTCCTGTAGCGGCCGCACGTGGACCTCGGGCCGGTCCCACTGGTTCTCCAGGTTCTCGGCGAGGTGGTGCGTGCTGATCAGTTGGCCCCCGCTGCGGTAACGGACGACCGGGTGCAGGTACGCCGCGTCGTGCGCCTGCCCCACGACGTCCTGGGCCACCCGGGACACGGTGATGTCGAACGGGTCGACCTGGTCGTGGTCGGGGCCGTACTCCAGGGTGATCACGAAGGCCCGGTCGTGGTCGTGCTCGGCGGTGCGCAGGCCGGTCGACACGAAGTAGTCCACTGGCACCTCCTCGTGGTAGCGGGCCTCTTCTCCGGCGACGGTGAGCACGTCGGCGAGGAACCCGAACTGCTGCCACAGCGCGGAGGTGCGGTTGACCCGCTCGATGACCGCCGCGGCCATGGCCGCCGGATCGGCGGGGAGCCTGGTGAACGGCCAGTCCATGGCGTCGTACCGGCGGGAGAGGATCCGGTGCAGCGCGCGCACCGCGTAGCGGAAGCCGTGCACGAAACCGCTGGTGGACTTCTTGAAGTCGCGTACCTGTGAGATCGTGCCGGCGAAGAACAGCCCGGGCACGTTCACCGACTCCCATTCCTCGGTCTGTGCCGGGAACCGGTCCTTGATCGTCAGCTGTGGCCGCGCCGAGGCGTCGAAGATCGAGGCGTCGAAACGGAATCCCGTGCACGCCAACACCCGGTCGTAGTGCAGCTCCTTCACGACCTCGTTGGCCCTGGAGAAGCTGAACGCGACCTTGTAACCCGTACCGTCGCGCTCGATGCTCTTGATCGTGCCGTCGAGGATCGAGTTCGCCGACTTGAGCTGATAGGTGTCGAGGAAGTTGTTGTTGACCGCGCGCAGGTGCCCGACGTAATGGGTGCGCCACGCCATCCGGACCGAGCTGGGCCCCGCCACGTGGATCAGCGTCGTGGTCTCCATGAGGTTGTCGGCGGTCTCGAAGGCGGAGTTGCCCTTGCCGATGATCAGGACCTTCTGGTCGAGGTAGTCACGTGGCTCGACGCTCATCACGTCGTACCCCTCGGCCAGCTCGAACCCCGGGATGTCCGGCGCGTAGGTCTTCGAGACGCCGGTGGCGACGATCACCGCGCGGGCCTTCCAGTGCCGGTCGCCGGCCTCGACGGTGAAGACGTCGTCGTGCTTGGAGACCCGGGTCACCCGGGTGCCGTAGCTGACCTTGACGCCCGTCTTGGCCGCGAAGTCCGCGAGGTACCGCACCATCACGTCGGCGTCGGGAAAGTATCGCTCGGTGTACTGCGTGAACAGCAGCGCCGGATCGTCGGTGAGCAGCGAGTTCCAGTCGAGCCGCAGATTCAGCTCGGGGTCGTCGGTGCCGGTGTGCGGTTTGTTGATCGAGATGAGTTGGCGGTGCCGCGGATAGGTGGCGAAGAACGACCCCGGCCCGTCGGCGCTCTCCAGCACCACATAGTCACGCGTGCCGTCGGCCTCGAGCAGGGCGGCGAGCTGAAGACCGGCCGGACCGGCCCCGATGATCAGGTAATCAAGCGTCACGGCGCTCACCGTACGAGCCGGAAATCAGAGAGTTTTCAAGCTCTTCCAGAATCGCGACCGCCCTCCGTACGTCTCCGTCGAGCGGCCGGTCCGGGTCGATCGGGGGGATTTCCTCCAGCGCCCGAAGGACCCGCTCGCAGGTGACCGCCGTGGGTCGGCGTGCCCCCACGTGCACCGCCTGGCGCAGTCCGAGCCCGAGCGACCCGGTGATCAGGCGCAGCAGCTCCGCCTGGTCCAGGGCGCGGAGAGCGGCCTGCGTGCCGAGCGGAATGACGTCCTGGTTGTGCAGGTTGGTGGGGAGGCTCTGCATGCTCGCCGGCACGGAGTCCCGCCTGATCTCGGTGATGAGCGCCGTCGACGCGAGCTGTACGCCCTGCAGCCCGTGCTGCTGACCCGGCCCCGCCGCGAGCATCGGCGGCAGTCCGCCGTTGCGTCCCGGGTCCACGAGCAGGTCGAGTTGACGCTCGGCGAGGTTGCCGACCTGGGCGATCACCATGGACAGGACGTCCGCGGCGAACGCGGCGGGTTGGCCGAAGAAGTTGCCGCCGTGCACGACCCTGTCGTCGGCCGGGAAGAACAGCGGGTTGTCACTCACCCCGCCGAGGTCCGCCGTCACGACACCGTCGACGTAGCGCAGGGCGTCCTCGGCCGCTCCGAGCAACTGCGGAGCGCAGCGGATGCTGTAGGGCTCCTGCAACGGCCTGGTGCCGGACTTCCGCAGGCCGGCGGTGGACTCCCGCAGCCGCGCGCCGACCTCGACGGCGCCCGGGTGACCGTACGCGGCGAGGAGGGCCGGATCGAGGAACTGCGGATCGCAGCCGAGCAGGTCGGCGAGCAGGCAGCTCAACGTCTGCACCACGCGGTGCGAGGTGCGGACCCGGCCCAGCGCGAGAGCCAGCGCCGCCGTGGTGAGCGAGGTGCCGTTCACCAGCGCCAGCGCATCCCTGCCGTCGAGCGGCAGCGGCTGCAGGCCGGCCTTCTCCAGGGCGTCCCCGGCGGGCATCCGGACGCCGTCCAGGTAGGCGTGCCCGCGACCGCGCAGCGCCTGAGCGGCGGCACCGAGCGGGATCAGGTCGCCGCTGGCACCCACCGAACCGAAGCGGGGCATGGCCGGTGTGAACGTCGTGCCGAGCATGGCCGCGAGCGCGTCGATCACGTGCGGCGAGACTCCCGACGCGCCCCGGGCCAGGGACCAGGCGCGGACCAGCAGCGTCGCGCGTACGACATCCGGTGCGAGATCAGGGCCCTGCCCCGCCCCGAGGTGGGCGAGGGTGTTGTCGGCCTGGTCGCGCTGGTCGGCTCGGCCCGCGTATCCGACGAGCGCCCCGAACCCGGTGGTGGCACCGTAGATCGCCCGGTCGTCGCCGAGTGCCTTCCCGAGGAATGTGCGGCCGGTCGCCACCCGGTCGCGCACCTCTTCGCCGATCACGACAGTGACCGGGCCCGCTGCGGCGCGCAGGTCGGCGGGGTGCAGCGGTGCCGCCAGATCCACCTCAATCGTCATGGAAGCGGATGCTAGAGACAGTTTCTCAGAGCGCTCTGAAATCGCCTCAGTAAATTGCGCCGTATGACGCACGATTGCCTGATCATCGGAGCCGGGCCGGCCGGTCTGCAGCTCGCGGCCCTGCTCGAACGCGACGGTCACGACTACCTGGTGCTGGAGGGCGGCCCACGGCCGGGCACTTTCTTCGAGACCTATCCCCGGCATCGCCAGCTGATTTCGATCAACAAGGTGTGGACCGGATCGGAGGACCCGGAGTTCAATTTACGGTCGGACTGGAACTCGTTGTTGACCGAGGATCCGGAGCTGCTCTTCAAGAACTACAGCACGCGCTACTTCCCGGCCGCGGACGATCTGGTGCGATATCTCGCCGACTTCGCGCGAGGTCTGCGCGTCCGTTACGACACCCGGGTGACCTCCGTGTCCAAGCACGACGACGTGTTCACCGTCGAGGCCGGCGACGACAGGTGGACGGCACGGAGAGTCGTCGTCGCCACCGGTGTCTCCCAGCTCTACGTGCCGCCGATCGAGGGCGCGGACCTGGCCGAGCGGTACGACACGGTGAGCGTCGACCCCGCCGACTTTGTCAACCAACGCGTGTTGATCATCGGTAAGGGCAACTCGGCCTTCGAGACCGCGGACGCGCTCGTCGAGACCGCCGCGACGATTCACGTCGCCGGGCCGCACTCCATCAAACTGGCCTGGCAGTCCCATTACGTCGGCCACCTGCGCGCCGTCAACAACAACTTCCTGGACACCTATCAGCTGAAGTCGCAGAACGCCGTACTGGACGGCACTGTGGAGCAGATCAGCCGGCGGGAGGACGGCGGGTTCCGGGTACTCTTCCGGTACGCCCGGACCGTCGAGAATCTGCGCGAACTCGCGTACGACCGGATCATCCTCTGCACCGGATTCCGCTTCGACGCGTCCATCTTCGCCGAGTCCGCGCGGCCGGAGCTGGTCATCAACGATCGGTTCCCGGCGCAGACACCCGCCTTCGAGTCGGTGAACGTCAGCGGTCTCTACTTCGCCGGCACCCTCAGCCAGCAGCGGGACTTCAAGAAGTCCACCAACGGCTTCATTCACGGGTTCCGCTATGCCGTCCGGGCACTGCACCACATCCTGCGCGAGCGGCACCACGGGCAGCCCTGGCCGTCCCGGAAGATCGCCCTGACGCCGGAGGCGATCGCCGATGCGATCATCGCCCGGATCAACGTGACCTCGGCGCTGTGGCAGCAGTTCGCGGTGCTCGGCGACGTCATCACGGTCGAGGGCGACGCCGCCGGCTACCGCGAGGAGGTGCCGGTCGCCTACCTGCGGGAGGCGCTGCCGGACGTGTTCGCGTTCCTGGTCACCCTGGAGTACGGCCCCGACCACGACCAGGTCGACCCGTTCGACATCACGGTGCCGCGTCCGGCCGAGAACGACGCGAATGCCGCGCACGACGCCAGCTACCTCCACCCCGTCGTGCGGGTGCTGCGCGACGGGCAGGTCGTCGCCGAGCACCACCTCGCGGAGAACCTGGAGAACACCTGGGACCTGCCGACAGTGCACCGGCAGCCCCTGGAGGTCTTCGTCAAGGGCGTCCTCGCCGATGCCCGCTGACGTCTGGCCGCAGCCCGTCCTCGACCTCCTGGCAACCGGCGGGGACCGGCCGGTCTTCGAGGACGGGCCGGTCGTCACGACCGCCTCGGAGATGGCGGGTCTGATCCGGCGCGTCGCGGCCGGGCTGCGCTCGTGCGGCGCGGGGCCCGGAGTGGGTGTCACGCTCGATCTGCCGGTCACCGCCGCGGCCTTCGCCGCCACCATGGCCGCCTTCGCCGTCGGGGCGCGGGTGTCCGGGTGGCGTGCCGACCTGAGCCCGGCGCAACTGTCCGGCTCCCTCATCGTCGACTCGGCCCGGCTGGCCTCGTTCGCCGAGCATCCCGACGACGGGCTGCCACTCGTCGCGGCGGGGCGGGCCGAGGACCCTGCGCGGATCACCTGGACCAGTGGCAGCACGGGAACGCCGAAGGGCGTGGTGCAGACCTACGCGGCCATGTCGGCGGCCTGGGTCCCGTACCCGGACCGGTGGCCCCCGGCCATCGCCGAACTGGCCACCCGGATGCGGCGCTACCTGGTCTTCGGCTCGCTGGCCAGTCAGGTGATGCTGGAGTACGGCGTCCTCGCCCTCGCAGCGGGTGGCACCCTCGTCGTGGCGCCCCGGCCGGTCTTCCCGGATGCCCTGGTCGACCACCAGGCCACGGCCAGCGTGATCACCGTCGGCAAGCTGCACCAGCTGATCCGGGACCAGCGCGCCAATCCGGTCGACCTGCGTCACCTCGGGGCGCTGATGGTCTCCGGGTCGCCACTCGCGCCGGGCCGACTCGCGGAGGCCCTCGACGTGCTGGGCCCGGTGCTCTTCCACGGATACGGGCAGACCGAGACGTCGATGATCGCCATGGTGACCCCCGCCGAGATGCTGACCAACCCGGCCACGCTCGCCACTGTCGGCCGCCCGGCCGTGGACGTCTCCATCCGCGACGGCGAGATCTACGTCCGCACACCCACCCAGGCGTCCTCGTACTGGCAGGACCCGGACGAGTCGGCCGAGGTGTTCGTGGACGGGTGGGTGCGTACCCGTGACCTGGGCGAGCTCGACGCGGACGGGTACCTGCGGCTGCTCGGGCGCGCACGGGACGTGATCATCGTCAACGCGCAGCTGGTCCATGCCGGACCGGTGGAGCGGGCGCTCGCCGCCGACGCCACGGTCGGCGAGGCGTACGTCGTCGGGTGCCCGGACGAGATGACCGGCGAGGCCGTGCACGCCTTCGTGGTGCCGGTGGCCGGGAGGACGCCCGATCCGGACGTGTTGCGCACGCTCGTGGCCGCACAGGTGAACGACCTCGCGGTGCCCCGCACCGTCACCGTGCTCGACCGGGTTCCGCTCGCGCCGAGCGGCAAACCGGACAAGAGGCGACTCGCGCAGCTCCGGGACGGGCCGTGACATTCGGTCGATACGCGAACCGCCCTGACCGGGGGGACCCGGTCAGGGCGGTTGTCGACTGTATGTCCGGTCCGGGCCGGGGTCAGCCCTGGCGGCTCTTCCACTGCGGGTTGGCACGGTTCACCACGACCGTCCGGCCGCGACGGCGGACCACCACCGAACCCGGCTTCTGCTTCAGCGCACGCAACGAGCTACGTACCTTCATCTCTGCCTCCTCGGTGTAAGCGGTTCCGGGTATCGAAACGCCACGCCCGCCCGGGGGATTCCCGTCCTCTACGCTGATGGTCGGCGATGCGTCAGGAGGTGCCAGAGTGTGGCCCGGGGCCTTTGTGACTGTGGTCTACGCGTTCCTCGGTTGGCTCGTGGCGTTCACCGCCCGGGCCGCGCTGCGACCGACGGTGAACAGACACCGCAGCCCCGGCGTACGCACGCCGGCGACGATGCGCTCGGCGGAGCACTGGCACGCCGCGCACCGACGGGTCGCCCGCCCCCTGCGCCGCACCGGCATCCTGCTGGCGGCCGTCTCGCCGCTGCCGATTCTGCTCGGGGCCGCCTTCGGTGACCCGCCGGTGATCGCGGCGGTGCTCGTGCTCGCCCTGCTCGTCGTGCCCTACCTGGTCTACCTGGCCTACCTCGCCGATCGCGCCGCAGCGGCCGTCGACGGGAAACGGTGACCAGGGCTGCCGTCGAACCTTCACCACCCCTGGTCGTGCCCGAACCCGGCGGTGCTCAGCCCAGGTGCTGCTCGATGTCGGCCAACTCGTCGGCGGTGAAGTCGAGGTTGTCGAGCGCGGCGATGTTCGTCTCCAACTGTTCGACGCTGCTCGCCCCGATGATCAGGCTGGTCATCCGCGGGTCACGCAGCGCCCAGGCCAGCGCGAGCTGCGCGAGCGACTGGCCGCGCCGGTCGGCGACCGCGCCGAGGCCCCGGATGGTGGCCATCTTCTCGTCGCTCAGGTCGCTCTCGTTGAGGAAGACGCTGGTACGCACCCGCGAGTCGGCCGGGATGCCGCCCAGGTAGCGGTCGGTCAGCAGGCCCTGGGCCAGCGGGCTGTACGCGATGCAGCCCGCACCGACCTGCTCCAGCGTGTCGAGCAGACCGTCGGACTCGGTCCAGCGGTTGAGCATCGAGTACGACGGCTGGTTGATCAGCAGCGGCGTACCCAGGTCACGCAGGATCGCGGCGGCCCGGCTGGTCTGCTCGGAGTTGTAGTTCGAGATGCCGACGTAGAGCGCCTTGCCGGAGCGGACGATGGCGTCGAGCGCGCCCATCGTCTCCTCCAGCGGGGTGTCCGGGTCGAACCGGTGCGAGTAGAAGATGTCGACGTAGTCCAACCCCATGCGGCCCAGCGACTGGTCCAACGACGAGATGAGGTTCTTGCGCGAACCCCACTCGCCGTACGGGCCGGGCCACATGAGGTATCCGGCCTTGCTGGAGATGACCAGCTCGTCCCGGTACGCCTTCAGGTCGGTGGCGAGCATCCGGCCGAAGTTCTCCTCCGCCGAGCCGGGCGGCGGGCCGTAGTTGTTGGCCAGGTCGAAGTGGGTCACACCCAGGTCGAAGGCGCGTCGGACGATGTCGCGCTGCCGATCGAACGGGCGGTCCGGGCCGAAGTTGTGCCAGAGACCGAGGGACACGGCGGGCAGACGCAGGCCACTGCGCCCGCTGCGCCGGTAGGTCATGGAGTCGTAGCGGTCATCCGCGGCGAGGTAGGTCACGATCATGAGCCTAGCTCCGGCAGGTCCTGCCGGGGATCGGGCGTGTGAACCAGGACATCGGGGTAGTTTCGACGCCATGCGTTTCATTGCGCTCGACACCCCCAAACCGCTGTCGAAGATCGGGCTGGGCACCTGGCAGTTCGGTTCTCGCGAATGGGGCTACGGCCGGGAGTTCGAGCAGCAGGCGGCGCGGATCGTCCGACGGGCCGTCGAGCTGGGCGTCACCGTCTTCGACAGCGCGGAGATCTACGGCTTCGGGCGCAGCGAGCGCATCCTCGGCGCGGCCCTCGGCGACGACCGGCCGAAGGTGGTGATCGCGTCCAAGATCCTGCCCGTGCTGCCGGTGGCGGCGGTGGTGCAGCAACGGGCTGTCGCCTCGGCGGCCCGGCTCGGCGTCACCAGCATCGACCTCTACCAGGTGCACTCGCCCAACCCGCTCGTCGCCGACCACACCACCATGCGCGGCATGCGCGTCCTGCAGGACGTCGGGCTGGTCGGCGAGGTCGGCGTGAGCAACTACGGGCTGCGCCGCTGGCAGGTCGCCGAGGCGGCGCTGGGCCGCCGGGTGCTCAGCAACCAGGTCCGCTACAGCATGCTGGACCGCGCGCCCGAACAGGATCTGCTGCCGTACGCGCGGGAGGCCGGCCGGGTGGTCATCGCGTACAGCCCGCTGGCGCAGGGCTTCCTCTCCGGCCGGTACGACGCGAAGAACCCGCCGAGCGGAGCGGTCCGGCGGGCCAACCCGTACTTCCTGCCGGAAAACCTGGAACGCGGCGCGGTCCTGATCGACACAGTGCGCCAGGTGGCCGACGCGCACGACGCCACCCCCAGCCAGATCGCGCTGGCCTACCTCCTGCGTCACCCGAACGTGCTCGCCATTCCCGGCGCGTCGGGGGTGGAACAGATGGAACGCAACGCCGCCGCCGCGGACATCGACCTCGCCGACGACGAGTACGCCGCGCTGGTCGAGGCCGCGAAACGCTTCCGGCCCGTCACCGGCCTCGCCGCGATGCCGGCGATGGTGCGTGCCCGGTTCGCCGGCCCAACGGGAAAGTGAGCACAGTGGACGACATCACCGCACTGATCCTGGACGACCACGCCGCCTTCCGGCGCGGCTTCGCCCGCCTCGACGACGCCCGCGACGAGCAGGAGATGCTCGCCGTCTGGGACGCCCTCGCCCTGCACCTGGACATCCACGCCGAGGCGGAGGAGGCGATCCTCTACCCGCACCTGGTCAAGCACGGCGACGACGGCGAGGACGAGACCGCCGACGCGATCGGCGACCACAACAAGATCCGGGACGCCATCGCCGAGGCGAAGCTGCACCCGGTCGGCTCGGACGAGTGGTGGGCGGCGGTCGGCACGGCCCGCCGGGAGAACAGCGAGCACCTCGCCGAGGAGGAGGACGAGGCGCTGCCCGACTTCCGCCGGCACGCCAGCGTCGAACTCCGCGCCGAGCTGGGGCAACGCTGGCTCACCTTCTACGGCGAGCACAAGTTCGGCCGCAACCTGCCGTTCCGCGACAAGGACCCGCAGCAGTACGTCGCCGACCACCGCTGAGATCTCCCCGGCACGGGGGAGTCGCCCAGGCCCACCCCGGCAGCAGAATGACGAGGTGACAGTCCGGGCGGCGCTGACCCCGCTGGTCGCCGGCACGACCTGGCGACGCGGCGTCTTCCTGCTGCTCGGCGGAGTGCTGGCACTGCCGTACGGGGTCCTCGCGGTGACCTTCGCCCAGCTGTTCGCCGACTCGGCGATCCCCCGACCACTGGTCTACGCCCTGCTGGTGATCGCGGCGCTGATCGCCGGGACGCCGTTGCTGCTGGACGGCAGTCGGGCACTGGAGATCGCCGCCGTACGGGCCCTGCTCGGCGTGGACCTCCCCGAACCGGTGCCCGGGCATCCCGGCGACCGGGAGACCCGGCTGCGCAGCGCGCTCTGGATCGCCACCCATCTCGTCGTCGGCGCGCTGGTGATGATCGCGCTGTTCAGCGCCCTGCCGATGGCGCTCGCCTTCATCGCCCAGCAGTTCGGCATCGGCACCGAACTGATCAGCCGCGAACGGTTCGGGCCGTTGGACGGGCGCGACGGCGGCTGGCTGACAGCGAGCGGGGTGCTCCTGCTGGTCGGCCTCGGCTACGCGGTCGCCGGGCTCGGCGCGCTCGCCGGCTCGATGGCGCCGGTGCTGCTCGGGCCGGCCCCGGCGGAACGGATCGCCGCCCTGGAGAGGGAGGCCGTCCGGCTCGCCGAACGCAACCGGCTGGCCCGGGAGCTGCACGACTCCATCGGCCACGCGTTGACCGTCGCCACCCTCCAGGCCGGAGCCGCCCGCGAGGTCCTGCACACCGACCCGGAGTTCGTCCGACGGGCGCTCACCGCCATCGAGGAGACCGGACGGACCGCCATGGACGAGCTGGACCACGTGCTCGGGCTACTCCGGGAGAGCGGCACCGAACGCCCGGTGGTGGCGCCGCAGCGTACCCTCGCCGACCTGGACCGGTTGGTCACCGACGCCCGCGCTGCCGGGCTGGCGGTGCACGCGCATCGCGTCGGCGACGCGGCGCGGGTCCCCGCGGCGGTCTCCCGGGAGGGCTACCGCATCGTGCAGGAGGGACTGACCAACGCCGCCCGTTACGGCGACGGGCCGGTGACGCTGCGGCTGGACCTGCACCCGGAGGCACTGGAGTTGGAGCTGGTCAACGCGATGAGCAGACCCGGTCGGACCCCGCTGGGCCACGGCGGTCGCGGTCTGGACGGCATGCGGGAGCGGGTGCTGCTGCTCGGCGGCCGGATCACCGTGGGCCCGGACGGCGACCGGTGGCTGATCCGGGCCCGACTGCCCTACGAGGAGACCCGATGACCACCGGCGTGCTCATCGTCGACGACGACGAACTGATCCGGATCGGACTGCGGGCCATCATCGACGCCCAACCCGACCTGCGCGTCCTCGCCGAAGCCGCCGACGGCGCCGAGGTGCCGCCGCTGGTGGCCCGGCACCGGCCCGACGTGGTGCTGATGGACGTGCGGATGCCCGGCATCGACGGCATCCAGGCCACCCGACACCTGCTGACCACCTCCGCCGACCCGCCCCGGGTGCTGGTCGTCACCACGTTCGCCAACGACGAGTACGTCTACGAGGCGCTGCGCGCCGGCGCCTCCGGCTTCCTGCTCAAACGGGCCCGGCCCGCCGAGGTGGTGGAGGCCGTCCGGGTGGTCGCGGCGGGGGAGTCGCTGCTCTTCCCGGCCGCGATCCGTCAGCTGGTCGGCGCGTACGGGCCGGCGGGCGGCGACCGGCTGCGCGCCGCGCGGCTCACCGAACGGGAGGCCGAGGTGCTCCGGTTGATGACCACCGGCCGGTCCAACCCGGAGATCGCCGCGCACCTGGTGGTCGGCGTGGAGACGGTCAAGACGCACGTCGGCAACGTGCTGGCCAAGCTGGGCGCCCGCGACCGCACCCAGGCGGTGATCGCCGCCTACGAGTCCGGCTTCGTCACCCCGTCCGGTTGACGGTTCCCTCGCCCGGGGGAGCGGGTTCACCGCCTGCCGGGAGGGAATCCGGCGGCTGTCCGTCGACGCTGGGAGCATGACGAAAAACGATGTCTTCCCGTCCCGGGCCGGCTCCCGCCGGCCGGACCGGCTCGCCCCACTGGCCGCCGGTTGGCTCGGTCTGTGGGGCGTGCTGGCCCTGGTCAGCATGCTCACCGACGCCGGCTACCCGCTCGGCCCGAACGACAGCAACGGCGGCGACGTCAGCCTGCTGCGCCTGGTGCCGGTCGAGGTGGCCACCCCGCTCTTCGCCGGCGTGCTGCTCACCGCCGCGGTGGCCGCCCTGGCGATGAGCCGCCCGGCGGCACGCCCGCGCGGGCCGCTGCGGGCGATGCTCGCCGGCTACGGCTGGGCGGTGGCGTTAGCGCTCGTCCTGGTCGTGCCGGACGTCCGCGTACTGATCGTCCTCGGCTACCTGCCGATACTGATCGTCGGGGCGCCGTTCGGCTGGCCGCCGGTCGACTACGCCGACGTCTTCACCTGGGCGCTGTTCGCCCGGTTCGCGGCGCTGGCCGGCGGGTTGCTGCTGGCCGGTGCGGTGCTCACCTGGCAGCGCCGTACCACCGGGGCCTGCGTCGGCTGCGGTCGCGCCGACACCGGCCGGCGGTGGACCACCCCGGCCGCCGCCACCCGCTGGGGTCGGTGGGCCGCCGGCATCGCCGCGGCCATCCCGCTGACGTACGCGGTGACCCGGTTCGCCTGGGCGGCCGGCATCCCGCTCGGCATCTCCCGCGAATTCCTCACCGAGATGCGGGACACCGGGCTGGTCTGGGCCGGGTTCGGGCTGGCCGCGTTCGCCACCGTCGGCGCGATCCTCACCCTTGGGCTGGTGCAGCGCTGGGGCGAGCGGTTCCCGCGCTGGGTGGTCGGCCTCGCCGGCCGGCGGGTGCCGGTGAAGCTGGCCGTGCTGCCCGCCACAGTGGTGGCCCTGTCCGTGACCGCCGCCTCGCTGGGGCTGCTCAGCAACCCGAAGTTCTGGGAACTCACCGGCGGGCTCAGCCTGACCGGGGCGCCGATGTTGCTCTGGCCGCTCTGGGGCGTGGCGCTCGGCGCGGCCACCTACGCGTACCACCTGCGCCGGCGTGGAACCTGCCGACGCTGCGGTCGGGGCTGATCACACGTGTCGACGTAGCCGGCTGCCGGATCGATGGTCCTTCCCGTCCGGACGCCGGATTTTCCATGGACGGATGGCCGAGAACAATGTCTGCGGGCCGCACTGTGGCGTTGAACCGGATGACCCGCCTGACCCACCGCGCAAACAGCGTGCGGCCGCTAGGATGACCCGGTTCGTCGGCGGGGTCGGCGTTGTGACGGGTCTCGGCCCGGCGGCTTCCGCACAATTCATTGCTCACTCGGGCGCGAGTCCTTTTCGCGGGTGGACGGATCATGATGGATACGACCGATGGCGCACCTCAGGGCACCCTCGTTGATCTCAGCGAGGTGAGCCTCGCCGACCTTCAGGAGCTGGACCAGTCGGTGTTCGCCCACTCGCTACGCCGAATTCTCGACGAGATCGATCGCCCGCAGGAGGCGGTCGCCGGGTGGAACTCGGCGATGTGAGGATGCCGGTCGGCGGGCGCGGCTCGACGGGGGCCGCCACGGTGGCCGAGGGCGGCGTGTCCACCCGCCCACGGCCCGTCCCGTTCTCGGAGTTCATTCTCAAGGTCCACAGCCGCTGCAACCTGGCCTGCGACTACTGCTACATGTACGAACTGGCGGACCGCAGCGCCCTCGCCGACCCGCTGCTGATGGCCCCGGACGTCTTCGACCACGCCTGCCGGCGGATCCGCGACCACGTCCACGACCACCGGCAGAGCGCCGTACGGATCGTCCTGCACGGCGGCGAACCGCTCCTCGTCGGTGCTCCCAACCTGGTCCGGATGGCGAGCCGACTCCGGGAGGCGATCGCCCCGGCACAGGCTCAGATCACCGTGCAGACCAACGGCACCCTCCTGACCCGACACGCCCTCACCCTGCTGGCCGACGCCCGGGTGCGGATCGGCGTGAGCCTCGACGGCGACCGGACGGCGAACGACAGGCACCGGCGGTACGCGTCGGGCCGCAGCAGCTACGACGAGGTCGACAGGGCCCTGCGCCTGCTCGCCGAGCGGCCCGACGCGTACGCCGGTGTGCTCTGCGTCGTGGACCTTGCCGCCGACCCCGGACAGACCTACGAGGCGTTGCTGTCGTACCGGCCGCCGATGGTGGACTTCCTGCTCCCGCACGCCAACTGGGAGGCGCCGCCGCCCCGGCGAGGTGCCGACCCGAGCCCCTACGGCACCTGGTTGGCGACAGCCTTCGACGCCTGGTACGACACCTCACCCCGGCTGACCCGGGTGCGCCTCTTCGAGGAACTCATCAACCTGCTGTTCGGCGGGCGCAGCCGGACGGAGTCCCTCGGGCTGAGCCCCGTGGCCGCCGTGGTGATCAACACCGACGGGGCGTACGAGCAGGTCGACACGTTGCGCTCCACCTACCCCGGCGCGGTCGGCACCGATTTGACCGTCTTCACCGACACCTTCGACGACGTGCTGCGCCACCCCGCCGTCATCGCCCGCCAGATCGGGGTGGACGCGCTCGCCGCCACCTGCCGTACGTGCCCGGTGCACCGGGTCTGCGGTGCCGGCAACTATCCGCACCGGTACCGGGCGGGAAGCTTCACCAACCCGTCCGTCTACTGTCCCGACCTCCTGCACCTCATCGCCCACGTCGAGCGACGCCTCCGAGCGGATCTGGCAGCCATGCCCCGGGGGCGGTCGTGACGGGATACCACCGGCTCACCCGCGACGACCTCGCGGCTCTCGCGGCCGGCCTCGGTGACCAGCGGACCATCCGACTGCTGCGCGACGGCCAGGTGAGCAAACGCATGCTCCAGCTGCGCGTCCTGCTCGACACGGTGGATTCGGCGGAGATCCGCCGGCACTTCGGGCTCTGGGCGACGGCGGCGGGCCGGTCACCCGAGGCGGGGCCGGCGGTGTTGGCCCTGCCGCACACCGGTGCCTGGTTGGCCAGCGCGCTCCGGCGACTGCGCACACCCGTGTCGTCCACTCCGACGTCCGATGCGGCAGCCGGCCGTACGACCGGCGGGTTGGTGGTGCGGGCGGCACCCGAATCGCCCGTCGAAGCCGAGTTGACGGCGCTCGGGTCGCTCGCCGCAGTGGCGGCGCTCCGCGCCGGAATGGACTTCGAGATCAGCGTCGCGCCGCGCGGCGGTGCCGTCTACCTGCCCACGCTCGGGCTGGCGCGGGTCGGGGACACGCAGCGGGTGACCATCTCGCGGGTGGGGTCGCGGCTCCTGATCGGGCCGGTCGAGGTGTCACCGGCCTCGCCGTCGGACGTGGGGCCGGGCGCGGAGAGCGCCGGCTGGTCCGGCCTGCACCGACTGCGTAGCACCGCCGACGGGCTGACGCTGCGGATCACCCTCGACGACCTCGACCCGTACCGGGACCGGCACCGGCTCTGCGCCGCCGAGCGACTCACACCCGCCGAGGTCGCCGAGTGGCAACGGCTGCTCGACGACGCGTGGCCGATCCTGGTACGCCACCACCGCCGGCACGCCGAGGCGATCGCCGAAGGGCTGGGCTGGCTCGTGCCGCTGGTCGCCGACTCGGTCAGCGCCGGGGTCAACGTCACCAGCATGGATGCGTTCGGTTCGGTCTCGATGACCCGTCCGATCGACGGGCAGGCGTTCGCGCTCGGCCTGCTGCACGAGTTCCAGCACGCCAAGCTCGGTGCGACGCTCGACGTCGAACCCCTCTACGAGCGCGACGACAACCGTTACTACTACGCCCCCTGGCGCGACGACCCGCGCCCCCTCGGGGCCGCCCTCCAGGGCGTGTACGCGTTCATCGCGGTGACCGAGTTCTGGCGGGGGCGTCGCGCGCTGCTCACCGGCGGCCCGGCCCGGATGGCCGAGGTGGAGTTCGCCCGTTGGCGTGACCGCGTGTCGCGCACCTGCGCCGACATCGAGTCGTTCGGCCGCCTGACCGCCGCCGGCCGCGAATTCGTCGCCGGCCTGCGGCGGGTCATCGACGACTGGCGGGACCCGGTGGATCAGGGAGCTGCCGAGCTCGCCCGGGAGGCCGCCGAGGACCACTGGACGGTCTGGCGGCTGCGGAACCGTCGCCCGGACCCACACGTCGTACGCCGGCTCGCCGCCGCCCGCGCGGCCGGACTGCCGTGCCCCGCCGTCACCGTCGTGCTGCGGGTGGAGCCGGCCGACGGCCGATGGCTGAGCCTCAGCCCGCGGCTCGACCTGGTCCGGCTGCGGCTGACCGATCCGGAACGGTTCCGGCGGCTGCGTACCGGCGCGGAACCCCTCGTGGACGCACTGCCCACGGCGTCCGACGGGGACCTTGCCCTCGCCGCCGGGGACGACCTCGCCGCGCGCGAGAGCTACCGCCGGCAGGTGTGCGCCGACCCGGAACTGCTGTCCGCCTGGGTCGGACTGGCCCTCGCCGAGCAGCGGTTGACGGCGGCGCGGAAGACCGGCGGGGCCGACCCGGAGCTGTGCCGCGCGGTGTACCGGCAACTGCGTACGGACGGGCACCCGGAGGACCCGTTGGAGCTGTCCCGCTGGCTCGCGCCGGCGACCTGCGTGGCGGCACCGGGCATCGAACCCGACGGCGAACCGTCGGTCACGTCGGTGGCGGTTCCAGATCGCAGTTGAGGCGGTTCGCCTCGACCAGTGCGATGGTGTTCGGGTGGTGCTCACCCAGGACCCGGCGGAAGAGTGGCATCACCGAGTCACGCAGGGCGCGGGCACCCCGGTGGTCCCCGGCGACACTCAAACTCGTGGCCAGGTTGTTCGCCACCGCCAGAGTGTCCGGGTGCGACGGGCCGAGGATGCGCTGGGCCCGCTCGTAGCAGTCCTGGTCGGTGGCGAGGGCCGCCGCGAACTCCCGACGCCCGTACCAACAGTTGGCGAGGTTGATGTTCGCCGCCAACGTGTACGGGTGGTCGGCGCCGATCTGTTCGGTGAACCGGTTGACGACCTCGTCGGACAACGCGAACGCCGCGTCCAGGTCCCCCGCCTTCCGCAGGAAGATGGCCAGGTTGTTGCCGTACGCCAGGGTGAACAGATGGTCCTCGCCCATCGCGTCCCGATACCAGCGGTACACCGGGCGCGCCCGGCGGAGCGCGCCCGCGTCGTCCTCCAGGGCGGACTCGTCACAGGCCAGATTCATCGCCGCCGCCTGCACGTCCGGATGGTCGGGGCCGTGCCGGCGGCGGGAACGGACCAGCACGTCCGCGCTCAACGCGTGCGCCCGCTCGAACTCGCCCAGCTTCCGTAGGGTCACCGCGTAGCTCTTGCTCGCCCGGAGGGTCTCGCTGTCCTCCTCCCCGAGCACCTGCCGGTCCGCCTGCACGGCCGCCTCCAGCACCCGTCGGGACTCGGTGAGGTCGCCGGTGTCGCGGAGGTCCCGGCCGTACTGCCCCTCGGAGAAGAGGGTGAACGGGTGCATCGGCCCGAGGGTGTCGCGGCGGCGCGTCAACGTGCGCTCGTTGAGCCGCAACGCCCCCCGCAGGTCACCGACCAGGCGCAGCGACAGGGCCAGGTTGTGCGCGGCGATCAGCGCCCGCGAGTGCTCCTCGCCGAACACCTCGCGGGCCAACTCCTCCGTCCGGGTGTCCAACTCGCGCGCCCGTTCGAAGAACCCCAGCGCGCGCAGGTCCGCGGCGAGACTGCCGGCCACGATCACCGTGTACTCGTGGTTCTCGCCGAGAGTGTCGGAGAGCCGCTGGTACACGTCCCGATCGATCTCGTACGCGGCCTTGTACTGCGCTTCGAGGCGCAGCGCGTTGGCGAGGTGGAAGCGCATCATCTGGGTCGGCGGGTCGTCCGCGCCGTGCTCCGCCCGCCACGCCTCGATCGCCTTCTCGGCCAGCTCCGAGCAGGTGGCGAAGTCGACCCGGGTCCACATGTAACGGGCCACGTCCAGCAACAGTTGCCGAACCTCCGGCTGCGGTGAGTTGAGGGTCTTCGACGGCAGCAGGTGCGGCCAGAGATCGGCGTAGACCGGCCAGTTGCGGGGCTGGTCGGGGTCCTTCGGGTTGGCGGCGGCGAGGATCGCGTGCACGTGCCGCCGGTTCTCCGCCTTGGCCTCGTCGGACAGCGACTCCCGGATCAGCTCCTGCACAAGTGGGTGCATACGCAGGCTGGCCTGGTTGCCGTCGTCACCGCCGTCCGGGGTGCGTCCGCGGACGTTGTCGATGCGGGCCAACGAGTAGCGGCCGACGTCCCGCAACGCGCGACCCATGAGCAGGGGATCGCGTACCGACGGGTCGTAGGGGAGCAGCACGTTGACGAAGCTGTCGTCGTAGAGCAGGGACATCGGGATCGGCTCGGCGGCGAAGAACGCGCAGACCTCCAGCAGCTTCGCCGCCGCCGGGTTGCGCTCCCGCAGGCTCTCCAGCGAGACGAGCCACGGCTCCGCGCCGGTCTGCCGGTAGTCGGTGGGCAACTCGTCGGAGAGCATGCCGGGCAGGTAACGCCGCAGCCGCCGCAGGTACTGCGTGGCCGACTCGCCGGTGGTCGCCAACCACGCCCCGGCCTGTTCCACGGCGAGCGGCAGGTCGCCCAGGCGCGCGGCGACCATCTCCGCGTCGGCCAGGGGCAGGCGGGGGATCCGCCGACGGAGCAACGTGGTGCTCTCCGCCCGGTCGAAGGCGCCCACCTCGAAGTTGCGGGCATGCCGCGCCCAGACGTGGTTGCGCGTGGTGACGAGGACGTGCCCGGCGCCCTGCGGCATGAGGTCGTGCAAATCGGCCGGGTCGTCGGCGTTGTCCAGCACCAACAGCCACCGCCGGTACGGGTCGCCCCGACGCAGGGCGTCCAGCACCCACTGGACCCGCTCGGCGACGTTGCCCCCGAGCGGCGTGTCCGCCTTGGCGGCCAGCCGGTCGGCGAGCGAGGCCAGGGCGAGCCGCATCACGCTCGGCTGCTGTGCGGAGATCCACCAGACGACGTCGTACTCGGCGCGGAAGCGGTAGGCGTACTCCAAAGCGATCTGGCTCTTGCCGACGCCGCCCAGACCGTGCAGCGCGAGCGGGGTGTGCCGGGCCTCGGCCGACGACAGCCAGTCGCGCATCTCCTCCAGGAGCGGGCTGCGGCCGACGAACTGGACGTTACGCGGCAGCGGCACCCTCCAGACCGGCGGTTCGTTGCCCGGGAACCGGCGGCGTTGCCCGGCGCCCTCCGGGTCGGTCGCCGGACGGGCGGGATGGTCCAGCGCTTCGAGCAACCGGCTGGCGGCCTCCTCCTCGCTGGCGCCCACCAGGTCCACCGGAACCCGCTCCAGGAACACCGCCGGCGCGCGGGAATTGTCCAGCCGGACGGGCACCAGGAAGGTGCCGCCGCTGCCCGCCTCGAAGGTGGTGGCCTGGGCCCACAACTCGCCGGCGTTCGGCGACTGCATGTATTCCTGGGACAGCAGCACCACCAGCCGGGCGGCGTCCTTGAAACCGACGGCCGTCGCCGCCCCGCCACCAGGGCTGGCCGGGAAGTCGACCTCCCGCATCACCGTGTGCAGGCCCGCCGACCGGAGCTCGTCGCGGACCCACTCGGCCCAGGACCGGTCGAGGGAGACATAGCTGATGAACACGTCGGGTGTCGCACCGGAGATGCGCTGCCGCTCGAACTTGGCCAACCACTGGCGGCGCAGCCGATCCTCCATGGGCGGCAGGCTGTCGACGGCGTTCTCGGTGATCGCCCTGGCGAGTCGCTCGTAGGCGGCGAGCAGGGTGCCCTCGTGGTGCGCCCGGTCGCCGAACCCCGCCAGGATCTCCTCGTACGCGTAGTAGGGCTGGTAGGGGATCTCGATCTCGCCCCAGTATCTGTCGCTCTCCTCGGCTGAGGTGCGCGGCAGCAGCGGTGCGAAGCGGCGGCGCGCGTGGTCACGCCCCGCTTCCAACTTGAGCTGCTCGGCGTTGTCGACCCGCATCGGCACCGGCAGGATCCGGACCGGCCGGTCGCCGCGCTGCCGGATGATGGACCGGGTGACGCCGGCAGCTCCGTCGATGCTCTGGTCGTTGAGCGTGAACGACGTCACCACGGCATCGGGCAGTCGCACGGTGCAGATGCCGGCGCCGTCGCTGACACCGGTGCGACTGTCGATCAGCACGTAGTCGTAGTGCTCGCGCATGCTGGCGGCCAGCGCGTCGAGGAAGCTGTTGCCGCCCAACTTCTCGAAGAACGCCTGCCAGTCGAACGTGCTCACGGCCTTGGTGTACGCCGTGTCCTGTCTGCCGGCCGGCAGGAGGTCCAGACTGCCCTGGGGAACCGGACCCGCGGTTGGTCGGACGGCCGAGGTGGGAGCGAGGAAGTCCCAGTGCAGCGAGACGGCGTGGTGCAGCACGTCGGCCGCGCTGCCCAGCCAGTCCTCGTCCTCGGTCTCCTCCAACGGTCGAACGACAGCCTCGGCGTAGTCACGGACCATGTCGATGACCCCGGTCGAGGTCCGCAGGTCCTTGTCGAGGAGGAACGGGTGAAAATACTTGTGCAGACCGGGGGACTCCAGGTCCCAGTCGACGGCGAGCACCCGGTAGCCGTTGGACGCCAGGATCCAGGCCACGTTGGCGAGCGCCATGGTGCGACCGGTGCCGCCCTTGTACGAGTAGAACGTGATGATTCGACCCTCGACACCGTCGCCGGTGATGCCCGGGTCAGCGCTCGTCGTCACGGCCGTCCTCCGCTGCGGTGTCGTCGCCTTCCGCCCTCCAGGGCCCGTCGATGCGTGGTGGTCGGGAGTCGGTGGCGGGGCCCGGAGGCCGGTGCACCGCTCCTCGGCTGAACACCCGGTTACGGGCGACCTCCAGCACCTCCGGCAGCTCCTCCTGGAAGGCGCGGTGGGTGAGGATGTTGGATCGGTACAGCTCGTCGTCCGAGGCCAACTCGTCGAAGATCTCCCGACAGGCGCGGGACAGCGACTGCCAGTGCTCTCGGGTCTCGATGTCGTCCCGGCTGCTCGGGATCAGCACCGCCGTGGTGCCGCCGTCGCGCAGGGCGGCCGTGGCGTGGGCGGTCAGCGACTGCCGCTGCTCGGGCAGGCGGGTCAGCCAGGCGTCGACGATCAGCACCATGATCTGGTTGTAGCGGGCCGCCTGCTCGGCGCGGCGGGCCAGCTCGGTCAGGTCCACGACCGTCGACCGGTAGCTGTGGTCGGCGGCGATCTCGCGCGCGTAGTCGACGACCGGGTCGGGGAACGGCGGCCCGTACGGTGCCCAGGCCAACGCGCGGTCGCCGTAGGTGTTCACGCGTTGGCGTACCGTGCTCATCTCGTCCCGGTGTGACGCCGCGACGATGAAGTGGACCAGCATCGGCGCGAACTGGTCGACGTCCGCGGTGAGTTGCCCGGCGCCGGCGGGGCGGTGGAAGGCGCTGACGACGGACCGGAGGTCGATGGAGCGTTGGACGTCCGGCAGCGGATGTTCCTCCACACTGGACACGATCTGGTTGGCCAGCTCGAAGAGGAACGTGCGGTAGTCGTCGCTGTGCCGCTGGAGCCGCATCAACTGCCGAACCCCCAGCCGCTGGTAGAGATCACCGAGGCTGTGGGATGAGTATTGCAATGGGGACGCGACCGGATGGATGCGACCGGGCCGGGCCGGGATCCACATCAGGGGCTTGAGGAGCGAGCTGTCCACGCCGTTCTGCTGGTCGAAGCGGGCGGTGCGGTCGGCGAAGATCTGCCATTCCTGACCGCAGGCCTCGCTCTGGAAATACCTCGGGGTCATCAGGGCGAGGAACGACCGGCAGGTGCTCAACGCCTCGACCAGCCGCTGCGGCCACCGCTCGCCCAGCAGGATGGTCCGATCCACGAAACCGACCCGCTCGTCGCGGGGTAGACCCGCGATCAGCCGTACCTCTGCGCTGAGATCCTCGTAAAGACGTTGGACCAGTGCGTCCTCGTCGCCCCTCGCGTAACTGAGGAAGAAGTACAGCACCGCACCTCCGCGCCGGGAGAGGTTGACCATCGGATGGCCGGGCCGTGACCCCGTCGGTCACGACCGTTGTGCGGCGGCCGTGGCGGCGGAGCTAACCGTGAGTATAGGGGTGGAGACCACGTGCCACAGCCCACCGATCGGCGTATCCAGAGGGCGTCTCGGATATCACTTTCCGTATTGGCGTGGGTCGACTCCGAGGTGAGCTAGCGTGGGTCGGGTGACTGCGCCTAACCAGGTAATCCCGGTTCCACCGGCCGACCTGCCCAGTACGCTCGGCGCGCTACGGGCGGCCGGTCACCACTACCGCACCGTCAAGCAGGAACTCCGCGACAACCTTCTCGCCCGGATGCGCTCCGGCGACGCCCGTTTCCCCGGCATCGTCGGTTACGACGACAGCGTGCTGCCCGAGGTCGAGCGGGCACTGCTCGCCGGGCACGACATGGTGCTGCTCGGCGAGCGCGGTCAGGGCAAGACCCGACTGATCCGCTCGCTCGGCGCGCTCCTCGACGAGTGGACGCCGGTCATCCCCGGCTCGGTGCTCAACGAGCACCCGATGCACCCGCTCACGCCCGCGTCGCGCGCCCAGGTCGCCGAGGCCGGTGACGACCAGCCGGTCGGCTGGCTGCACCGCTCGATGCGGTACGGCGAGAAGCTCGCCACCCCGGACACCAGCGTCGGCGACCTGATCGGTGACGTCGACCCGATCCGGATCGCGCAGGGCCGCACCCTCGGCGACCCGGACACCATCCACTTCGGGTTGGTACCCCGCACCAACCGCGGCATCTTCGCCGTCAACGAGCTGCCGGACCTGGCCGAGCGGATCCAGGTGGCCCTGCTCAACGTGCTGGAGGAGCGGGACATCCAGGTCCGCGGCTACCAGTTGCGGCTTCCACTGGACCTGCTGCTGGTCGCCAGCGCCAACCCGGAGGACTACACCAACCGGGGTCGGATCATCACTCCGCTCAAGGACCGGTTCGGCGCGGAGATCCGCACCCACTACCCGGTCGACCTGGACCTCGAGTTGGCGTTGATCCGGCAGGAGGCCGACCTGGTCGCCGAGGTGCCGGAGCACGTGCTGGAGGTCCTCGCCCGGTTCGCCCGGGCGGTGCGCGAGTCGCCGTCGGTGGACCCACGCTCCGGCGTCTCCGCGCGGTTCGCGATCGCCGCCGCCGAGACCGTCGCCGGTGCCGCGCTGCGCCGCTCCGGCCTGCTCGCCGCCATCGGTGACCAGGACGGCCGCCCCGAGGCGGCGGTGGCCCGGGTCGGCGACGCCGTGTCGGTGACCAGCACCCTGCGCGGCAAGGTGGAGTTCGAGAGCGGCGAGGAGGGGCGGGAGATCGAGATCCTCGCGCACCTGCTGCGGACCGCGACCGCCGAGACGTTCCGGGCGCACCTGTCCGGGCTGGACCTGTCCGGTTTCACGGCGCTCGTCGCAGAGGGGGCGGCGATCGAGACCGGTGAGCTGGTCGGCGCCGCCGAACTGCTGCGGCAGGTCGGCACCGTGCCCGGGTTGGCGAAGGTCCTCGACCGGCTCGGCCTGGGCGACGCGCCCACCCCGGAGGAGGCGGCGGCTGCCGTCGAGTTCGTGCTGGAAGGGCTGCACCTGACCCGTCGGCTGGGCAAGGACGTCACCGACTCCGGGCGTACCGTCTACGGCGGCCGGGGCTGACCGTGGCCGGCAACCGGTTCCGGTACGGGCAGTGGACCGGCGGGCCCGACCCGCTGGCACCCCCGTACGACGTGCGCGAGGCGGTGGACGCGGTCGGTGCCGAGGTGCTGGCCGGCGGCAGTCTGCGGGAAGCGCTGCGCAACCTGCTCCGTCGTGGCCCCAAGGGGCGGGGCGGCCTGGACGACCTGGCCGCGCGGGCCCGTCGGCTCCGCCGGGAGGCGCTGCGTCGCGGTGACCTGGACGGCGCGGTGACCAGGGCCCAGGCCCTGCTCGACCAGGCGCTCGCCGCCGAACGGGACGAGCTTCGTGGCCGCGACGACGACGCCGCGCGGTTCGCCGAGTCGGTGCTGGACAACCTGCCCCGCTCGACAGCACGGGCGGTGGAGGAGCTGTCCGGCTACCAGTGGGCCAGCGACGACGCCCGCCGCTCGTACCAGCAGATTCTCGACCAACTCCGCGACGACGTGCTCGGTCAGCGCTTCGCCGGGCTGCGCGACGCCGTGCGGGCGTCCGCCGGACCGGCCGCGCAGCAACGGCTCGCCGAGATGATGGGTGACCTGAACGACCTGCTGGCCCGGCACGCTCGCGCGGAGGACACCACCGACGCGTTCGCCGAGTTCATGCGTCGACACGGCGACTTCTTCCCGGAGAACCCGGAGACCGTCGACGAGTTGATCGACGTGTTGGCCCGTCGTTCGGCGGCGGGTGAGCGCCTGATGAACTCGCTGTCCGACCGGCAGCGCGCCGAGTTGGCCGGTCTGATGCGGCAGTCGCTGGGCGACCGCCTCGCGGGGGAGTTGTCAGCGCTCGACGAGAACCTGCGGGCGCTGCGCCCCGACCTGCGGTGGGGGCGCGGTGAGCGGGTCCGGGGTGAGCAACCGCTGGGCTACGCCGACGCGGCCGGGGCGTTGGGTGAGATCGGCGAGTTGGACGACCTGTTGGACCAGCTCGACCAGGAGCACCCGGGGGCGACCCTGGACGACGTGGACGTCGAAGCGGTGGCCCGCACGCTGGGGCGGGACGCGGCCGACGACGTCCGCCGGTTGCGCGAGCTGGAGCGGGAGCTACGCCGGCAGGGCTGGGTGAGTCGGGACGCGGAAGGGCTCACGTTGAGCCCGAAAGCGCTGCGCAGGCTCGGCGGGACGGCGCTGCGACGGGTCTTCGCCGACCTGACCGCCGGGCCGCGGGGCCAGCACGACCTGCGGTCCGCGGGGGCCGCCGGCGAGGTCAGCGGCGCGTCCAGACCCTGGGAGTACGGCGACGAGCAGCCGTTGGACGTGGTGCGGACGTTGACCCGGGCGGTCAGCCGAGGCGGGCCGACGGTCCCGGTGCAGCTCGCGGTGGACGACTTCGAGGTGGTGGAGACCGAGAAGCGGGCGTCGGCGGCGGTGGTGCTCTGTGTCGACCTGTCGTACTCGATGATCTCGCAGGGTCGGTGGGGCCCGATGAAGCAGACGGCGTTGGCGCTGGCGCACCTGATGGAGACGCGCTTCCCGCAGGACGCCCTGCAGATCGTGGGGTTCGGCCGGGAGGCGATGACGCTCACCCAGCAGGAGTTGGCCGCCGTCGAGCCGGACCTGGAGCAGGGCACCAACCTCCAGCACGCGTTGCGGCTGGCGGGACGGCACCTGCGTCGGCACCCGGACGCCGAGCCGGTGGTGCTGGTGGTCACCGACGGGGAGCCCACCGCGCACCTGGACCCGGACGACGGGGAGGCGCTGTTCCACTGGCCGCCGCTTCCGGAGACGATCGAGGCGACGGTCCGTGAGGTGGACCGGCTGAGTCGCTACGGCGCGACACTCAACCTGTTCATGCTCGGCGACGACCCGGGTCTGCGGCGCTTCGTCGACGCGGTGGCCCGCCGCAGTCGGGGCCGCATGTTCACGCCGGACACCGATGACCTCGGCGAGTACGTGGTCTCCGACTACCTCCGCTCCCGCCAATCCCGCCGCTAACTCCCTGCGGGGCGGGTTGACTGGGGGAATGGCGGAGAGCGGGGGGTTGCGGCGGGCCTACGGGGCCCTGTTGGCCGAGGTGGATGCCGGTGGGTTCGGTCCGGCGCCGGAGGGGCAGCTCAGCGCTGAGCAGATCGTCGCCCACCTGGTCGCCAACGACGAGTTGATGATCCAGGCCACCGAGGCGTTGCTGGCCGGGTCGCCGTTCGCCTACTACGAGGTGGAGGAGGACATTCACCGTCCGCAGCTCGACGCGCTGGCCGCCGAGCAGGGGGGCCTGCGGGGCCTGACCGCCCTGCTGCACACCACCAGTGACCGCCTCTGCGGGCTCGTCGACCAGCTCGGCCTGGCGGCGGAGACCCCGGTCGAGACGCACCTGCGGGAGGGCTTCGACCTCATCGTGGACGAGTCGCTGCCCTGGTCCCGCACCCTGGACCTGCACACCCGCGTGCACCTGCCCAAACACCAGGCCCAACTCCAGATGCTCCGCGCCTGAGCGGTGGTGGCGACCGCCGGTGGCCCGGCGTGTCGCAGCACCGAGCGTCCCGCTCGGTTGAGCCTGATTCCGCTGTGGCATCACGATGCCGCAGCGGAATCACGCTCGTGGAGGGCCGCACCCCGTCGGGCCCGGGAGGGGCGCGGCCGGGCTCGGCTCAGGTTTCGACCAGCTCGGCGCGGGGGTGGAAGGTGCGGCGGTAGGTCGAGGGCGCCACGCCGATGCGTTGGTGCAGCTGCTGGCGCAGGGCGGCGGTGGTGCCGAAGCCGCAGCGGTGGGCGATCTGGTCGACGGTGAGGTCGGTCGTCTCCAGCAGCAGCCTCGCGTGGTCGGTGCGTTGTTGCAGCAGCCACTGCGCGGGGCTCAGGCCGGTCTCCGACCGGAAGCGCCTGGTGAAGGTGCGTACGCTCATCCGCGCCTGCCCGGCCAGGTCCCGCAGGGCGATCGGCTCGTGCAGTCGCTGCCGCGCCCACTCCCGGACGCCGGCGGTGCTGGTGTCGGTGACCTTCGGCACCGGCCGTTCGATGTACTGCGCCTGGCCGCCGTCCCGCCACGGAGGCATCACGCAGCGGCGGGCCGCCCGGTTGGCCACCTCGCTGCCGTGGTCGAGGCGAATGACGTGCAGGCAGAGGTCGATCCCGGCGGCGACCCCGGCCGAGGTGAGCACCGGGCCGTCGGCGATGAAGAGCACCCCCGGGTCGAGGTCCACCCGGGGGTGCAGGAGGCGGAACTGCTCGGCGAACGCCCAGTGGGTCGTCGCCCGACGACCGTCGAGCAGCCCGGCGGCGGCCAGCACGAACGCTCCGGTGCAGATCGACACGATCCGGCCCCCGCGCTCGTGCGCCGCGCGCAGCGCCGTGATCACCTCCGGCTCGACGGTGCCCGAGGACAGCACGGCGTCGTCGTGGATGCCGGGGACGATCACCGTGTCGGCGGTGTCGAGCAGCTCCAGACCATGGTCGGGGAGCACCTGGAAACCGGCGGTGCTGCGGACCGGTAGCCCGCCCGGGGTGCACACCCGCACGTCGTAGAAGTGCGTCTGGTCGACGGCCCGGGCGGTGCTGAAGACCTGGGACGGGGTGCCGAGGTCCAGGCTGACGACCTGGTCCAGGGCGAGTACGGCGATCCGGTGCGGGCGAACGGTCATGGCCCGATTATTGCGCATGATGGCTTTCCGGCCACTCGTCGCTCCGGTGCACCCCGCACAGACTGGTCCGGTGACCAAGAACCGCCGTCTGCACCCCGCCTGGCTGGTCGCCGCCGTCGCCTTCGTGGCGCTGGTCGGCGCGGCCGGGTTCCGCGCCACGCCCTCGGTGCTGCTGCACCCCCTGCACGAGGAGTTCGGCTGGCCACTGGCCACGATCTCCGCTGCCGTCTCGGTCAACCTGCTGCTCTACGGGTTGACCGCGCCGTTCGCCGCCGCCCTGATGGACCGCTTCGGTATCCGCCGGGTGGTCTCGGCGGCGCTGCTGCTGGTCGCCGCCGGCAGCGGGCTGACCGTCTTCATGAACGCGAGCTGGCAGCTCCTGCTCTGCTGGGGGGTGCTGGTCGGGCTGGGCACCGGCTCGATGGCGCTGGCGTTCGTGGCCACCGTCACCGGGCGCTGGTTCGTCCACCGCAGGGGCCTGGTCACCGGGGTGCTGACCGCAGGCGGGGCCGCCGGGCAGTTGGTGTTCCTGCCACTGATCGCCATCCTGGTACGCGACCACGGCTGGCGGACGGCGGCGCTCGTCGTGGCCGGAGCAGCGCTCGCGGTCGTACCCCTGGTGGTGTGGTTCCTGCGCGAGCACCCGGCGGATCTCGGTCTGCCCGCCTACGGCGCGACCGATGTCGTCGCGGCCCCGGCGGCGACCGGCGGCGCGGCCACCCGCGCGCTCGGCGCGCTGGCGGCCGCGGCCCGGACCCGGCCGTTCTGGCTGCTGGCCGGCGGGTTCGCGATCTGCGGGGCGACGACCAACGGCCTCGTCGGTACGCACTTCGTGCCGGCCGCGCACGACCACGGCATGCCGCAGACCACCGCCGCCGGGCTGCTCGCCCTGGTGGGTCTCTTCGACATCGTCGGCACCATCGCGTCGGGCTGGCTCACCGACCGGGTGGACAGCCGGTTGCTGCTCGGCCTGTACTACGCGCTGCGCGGGCTGTCCCTGCTGGTGTTGCCGAGCCTGTTCTCCGGCACGGCCCAGCCGAGCATGCTGGTCTTCATCGTCTTCTACGGGTTGGACTGGGTGGCCACCGTGCCGCCGACCGTGGCGTTGTGCCGGGAGTACTTCGGTGGGGCCGGAGCTGTGGTGTTCGGATGGGTGTTCGCCGCGCACCAGTTCGGCGCGGCGCTCGCCGCGACCGGCGCGGGACTGGTCCGGGACCGGCTCGGCGACTACGCGACGGCCTGGTACGTGGCGGGCGCGCTGTCGATCGGCGCCGCCGGACTGTCGTTGCTGCTGCGGCGGCGACCCGGTCGTCCGGTGTCGGAGGCCGTCCTCGCCGCCGCGACCGCGCCCAGGGCGTGGAACTTCCGAGGCTGAGGCCGGGCCGTCAGCCGAGGGTCCACTGCTGGGCCGGTCGGCCGTCGCAGGACCGCTGCCGTACCTCGTCACCCGCCTCGACACCGTCGTCGTCGGCCTGCGCGCACCTGCCGCTGTGCACCGCGACCAGCAGCACCGGGCCGGTGCCGGTCGCGGAGAGCCGCCACTGCTGGTTGGCCTGGCCGTGGCAGGGGTACTGCATGATCTTCGCGCCGTCGTCCCGGCTGCCGCCCTCGACGTCGAGGCACTGCCCGTGGGCTGAGTTGGTGAGCGTCACCACGTCCGCGCCGATCGGGTTGACGACCCACTGCTGTTCCGGGCCGCCACTGCACGCGGCCACCTGGGCCTCGGCCTCCTTGCCGTCGCCGTCGAGCCCGAGGCAGAGCCCGGAGGCGACCCGGAACACCGTCGGCCCGTTCGGCGGCCCGGCCGGGGTGGTGGGTGACGGCTCGGCGGGCGCGGTCGGGCTGGGTTCGGCTGCCGGTTCGGTCGGCTCCGCCGGGGTGGACGGCGTGCCGACCGCCGCCGGGACGGGCTGCTCGGCGTCCCCGTCGAACAATCCGGTCGCGAAGACCACCCCCAGGAGCGCGCCGACGACCCCGACCGCCAACGCGACCCGCAGCAGCGGATCGGCCAGCGGCCCGGGACGGGGTGCCTGTCGACCGCCGTAGACGGTGCCGGCGGGGTCGGGGCGTTCGTGGGGCGCGGACATACGCGTCATCCTCGCTCACGGCGGCACGCCGGAGCCAACCCGACGGCGACGTGCAGCGCTCAGCGGGCGGGCTGCGGGTCGGTGACGTCGGCCACCGTGGCGTCGAGCGCGACGATCGCGGCGTCGGCGTCGACAGTGACGGCGAGGCCACGAACGCCGGCCCCCAGGCTGATCTCCCGGCCGCGCAGCCGCTCGTCGGCGATCACCGGCCAGGCGGTGCTCGCGCCGAACGGGGTGATGGTGCCGCGTTCGTAGCCGGTGGCGGCCCGTGCGCCCGCCGCGTCGGGCATGGAGAGCCGCTGCACCCCGAGCAGCGCGCGTAGCTTGGGCCAGGAGATGACCCGGTCACCGGGGGTGAGTACGAACAGGTGATCGTCGGCGGCGCGACGGACCACGATGGTCTTCACCACATCGGAGACGGCCACGCCCTGGGCGGCGGCGGCCTCCGCGAGGCTGCCGACCTCACCGCGGCTGAACAGCCGATACGGGAGTCCGGCGGCGTCCAGGGCGGTGATCGCGGGCGACGGCATGCCCGCCACGGTAACCGTCGGGCACGGTGCCGGACGGGAAACTGCCATCCGCGACATCCCACGGTTTCCGAAACGTGAGCGTAAGGTGATCACATGCGCGCTGAGCGTGTGGATCACCCCATTGACCATGATCAAGCGGTGGACACGCTGCGGCGGTCGTACGCCGCGGTGCCCACGGGCGAGCCTGTCCGGCTGGCCAAACGCACCTCCAACCTGTTCCGCCCCCGGTCCGCTCCCCGGACCCCGGGCCTCGACGTGAGCGCCCTGAACGGGGTGCTGTCGGTCGACCCGACCGGCCGCACCGCCGACGTGCAGGGCATGTGCACGTACGAGGACCTGGTCGACGCGACGCTGCCGCACGGGCTGATGCCACTGGTGGTGCCGCAGCTGCGCACCATCACGCTGGGCGGCGCGGTCACCGGCCTCGGGATCGAGTCGACCTCGTTCCGCAACGGCCTGCCGCACGAGTCGGTCCGCGAGTTGGACGTCCTCACCGGCTCCGGCGAGATCGTCACCGCCCGACCCGACGGGGAGCACGCGGAGCTGTTCACCGCGTTCCCCAACTCGCTGGGCAGCCTCGGCTACGCCACCCGGCTGCGCATCGAGCTGCAACCGGTCGGCCGGTACGTGGCACTGCGCAACGTCCGGTTCACCCGACTGGAGGCACTCACCGACGCGATAGCGGAGGTGACCGCGACCCGATCCTGGGCCGGCGAGCCGGTCGACGCGATGGACGGGGTGATGTTCAGCCCCGGCGAGGCGTACCTGGTGTTCGCCACGTTCACCGACGCCGCCGACCCGCCCAGCGACTACACCGGCCAGGCGATCTACTACCGGTCGCTGCGTCAGCGCACCCGTGACGTGCTCACCGCGTACGACTACCTGTGGCGCTGGGACACCGACTGGTTCTGGTGCTCGGCGGCGTTCGGGGCGCAGCACCCGGTCGTCCGTCGGCTCTGGCCGGCCCGTTACCGGCGCAGCGACTTCTACCACCGGCTCGTGCGACTCGAACACCGACACCAGGTGGCGGCCCGGATCGACCGGCTGCGCGGCCAGCCGGCCCGGGAGCGGGTCGTGCAGGACGTGGAGATCCCGTTGAACGAGACGGCGGACTTCCTGCGCTGGTTCGCCAGCACAGTGGGGATGAACCCGGTGTGGCTGTGTCCGCTGCGACTGCGTGAGCCGGCGGGGCCCGGTTCGGCGCGGTCCTGGCCGCTGTATCCACTCCGGCCGGGGCACGACTACGTCAACATCGGGTTCTGGGGGAGCGTGCCGATCGCGCCGGGCGCCGCCGACGGCGACGTCAACCGCACGATCGAACGCAGGGTGTCGGAGTCGGGCGGGCACAAGTCGCTCTACTCGGACGCGTACTACGACCGGGACGCCTTCGACCGCCTGTACGGCGGCGACACGTGGCGGGCGGTGAAAGACCGCTACGACCCGGACCACCGGCTGACGGGACTGTACGAAAAGGCGGTAGCACGAGCATGAGCCTGACCGACAGAGATCAAGGGGCGGCGAGCGTTCCCGCCACCCCGCCGGCGGGGGGCCGGCACACGGGTCCGACCGTCGCGGACATCGTCCGTGCGGTCACCACGGGACCGCTGCCGGTGCGGATCACGGGGTACGACGGCAGCGCCGTCGGCCCGTCCGACGCCGGCATCACCCTGGCGATCCGTTCCGAGCGTGGCCTGTCGTACCTGCTCACTGCCCCTGGCGACCTGGGCATGGCCCGGGCCTACGTCAGTGGCGACCTGGCGTTGCAGGGGGTGCATCCGGGCGACCCGTACGAGGCGTTGCGGGTGCTCAAGGACGAGCTGCGGTTGCGCCCACCGTCGCTGACCGAGGGGCTGACGTTGGTCCGTGCGCTGGGGTGGGAGCGGCTGATGCCGCCGCCGGCGCCGCCGCAGGAGGCGCAGCCACGGTGGAAGCGGGTGATGAACGGACTACGGCACTCCCGGGTTCGCGACAGCACGGCGATCTCGCACCACTACGACGTCTCCAACGCCTTCTACGAGAAGGTGCTCGGCCCGTCGATGACGTACACCTGCGCGGTTTTCCGTTCCCCGGACGACACGTTGGAGCAGGCCCAGGCGGCGAAGTATGACCTGGTCGCCGGCAAGCTGGCGTTGAAGAAGGGGATGCGGCTGCTGGATGTGGGCTGCGGCTGGGGTGGCATGGTGCGGCACGCCGCGCGCGAGTACGGCGTCAAGGCGCTCGGGGTGACCCTGTCGAAGGAGCAGGCGCAGTGGGCGCAGGCGGCGATCGAGCGGGAGGGGTTGACCGGGCTGGCCGAGGTGCGGCACATGGACTACCGGGACGCGCCGGCGGAGCAGTTCGACGCTGTCTCGTCGATCGGGTTGACCGAGCACATCGGGGTGCGCAACTACCCGAGCTACTTCGGGGCGCTGCGCAGTCGGCTGCGGCAGGGTGGGCGGCTGCTCAACCACTGCATCACCCGCGCGGACAACCGGGCGCCGCACCGCTCGGGCGCGTTCATCGACAGGTACGTCTTCCCGGACGGTGAGTTGGCCGGCCCGGGTCGGCTGGTCAGCGAGATCCACGACGCCGGGTTCGAGGTGCACCACGAGGAGAACCTGCGCCAGCACTACGCGCTGACGCTGGCCGCCTGGTGTCGCAACCTGGTTGAGCACTGGGACTTCTGCGTGTCCGAGGTGGGCGCGGGCACCGCTCGGGTGTGGGGGCTGTACATGGCCGGGTCGCGGATGGCGTTCGAGCGCAACGGCATCCAGCTGCACCAGGTGCTGGCCACGCACAACGGCCCGGACGGGGTGAACGGCTACCCGCTGCGACCCGACTGGTTGCCCTGACCATCCGCTGAGTGCCGCGGGAAGCCGCGTCGAGAACGTCGGCGCGGCTTTTCCCGAAGCGATTGACAAACAAGTTTTGTACGTACAAACTGATTTTGCCATGAGAGATGTCCTGTACCTGGAGCAGATCGAGCAGGCCGAAGTCCTGCTCAAGCCGCAACGCGTCGAGGTGCTGCGGCAACTGGCCGAACCGCGCACCTGCACCGAGGTCGCGGCCCGACTCGACCAGACGCCACAGCGCGTCTATTACCACGTCAAGCAGCTCGTCGCGGCCGGCCTGGTCGAGCTGGTCAACGAGCGCAAGGTCCGCGGGATCACCGAGGGCATCTACCAGGCCGCCGCCCGGTCCTACTGGCTGTCCCCACGGCTCGTCGGCCGGATCGGGCTGCGTCGGGCCCGCGACGAGCTGAGCCTGGGCTACCTGCTGGACCTGATGGAGGAGGTCCAGGCCGACGTCGCGGCCCTGGACCGGGCCGCACCCGAGCTGCCCTCGATCGGCGTCTCCGGCGAGATCCGGGTGCCGGCCGAGCTCCGCCCGCAGTTCCTGCACGACCTGCAAGCCGCACTTCAGGACCTGTTCACCCGCTACGGCGGCAGCGAGGGAGATGCCTTCAAGCTGGCCGTCGCCTGCTATCCGAAAGGGAACGACAATGAGTGAGCCGATGACGCTCAAGGCCCGTCTCTCCGCGCCCGTCGGGCGCGTCCGCGAGGCCCTCACCGACCCGGCCGAGCTGCGGCAGTGGCTGGCCGAGCACGCCGAGGTCGAGCTGCCCCAGCGGTACGAGTTCTGGGGCCGCTACACGCCCGAGGGCGACGCCCCGCATCAGCGGCTGCTGCACGCCGACGACGACACGCTGCGCTTCGGCTGGCTGCTCGACGGGGTGGAGACCACCACCGAGTTCCAGTTGACCGCCGAGGGCGCCGACAGCACCGTGCTGACGCTGACCCAGAGCCACTTCGACTTCGCCGAGGCGATGAGCGGCTCCAGCATCCGGGGCGTGCTCCAGACGTACTGGTCGCTGGCCATCGCCAACCTGGCCGCCCACCTGGAGGGCAAGCCGCTGCTGCCCCGCACCGACTTCACCTCCGCCGACCTGCGCGGTGAGCTGGTCATCGCCGCCCCCGCCGACAAGGTGTGGGAGTCGCTGACCGACTCGGAGCAGGCCACCGCCTGGTTCGGTTACCCGATCGGGATCGAGCCCTGGGTCGGCGGCCGGTACGCCATGGGCGGCTTCGAGACCGGCTACGCGGCCAAGATCGTCGACCTGGAGCCCGGCCGGCGGATGTCCGTCGACTGGGGGCCGACCGGCGTCACGAACTGGGAGCTGGCCGAATCCGACGGCCGGACCACGCTGACCTTCGTGCAGAGCGGCTTCGACGAGACCAACCCCCCGTACGGGGCCTGGAGCGGGTCGGTCGCCGGGCTGTACGAGCTGCGCCGCTTCCACGAGGTGCCCGACTGGCAGCCGATCTGGCTCGCCGCCGAGATCCCCGGCCTGGAGCCCCAGCCGAACTACTGAGCCTGCTTGATCGTGCTCGATGGCCCGAGATCCGAGCAACATCGGGGAAACTGCTGCCTCCAGCCGCGCGGAGACAGCAGTTTCCCCGTACTTGCGCGGATCTCGCGATCTCACGCGATGGCGGCGATGTCGCCGTCGTCGAAGTAGATCGCCTGGTGCAGTCGGCCACCGAGGGCGACGGCGTAGCGAACGACCACCTCCTATACCTCCTCCGCGGTCCGATGAAGGAGGGGGTGGGATTCGGTGAATTCTCGGGTTCGAGTGGGTACTGCCGGGCGATGTTCTTCATCTTTGGTCTACGTACCAAGGTCGACCGGTCCGGTGTCGTGCAGCAGGTGTGCCGACACTGCGGCAACCACGCCGCGCAGGTGATCACCCGACGGGCGACGAAATTCACCCTCTTCTTCGTTCCGCTCATCCCCGTCCGCACCCGGTACGCGCAGCAGTGCACGTTCTGCGGTGCCGAGTACGAGATCGCCAAGGCCGATGCCCGGCGCCTCCCGGTCGGCTGATCCGTCGATGGAACGCTTCCTCTGCTGGCTGATCGGTCGACCGACGCCCCCGGTCGACGTGGTCGTGCACACTGTGGCCCGTCCGCCCTGCACCCCCGGGCGGCGCAAGCGCCGTCGGGCGCGCCGCCCGCTGGCCGGCACCACTCTGCCCCGCTCACCCTGGAACCGTTCCGCCGGCCGCTGACCCCATCCTGAACGTCGACCTCGTCACACCGCTGTGTACCGGCGCTGTCTAGGTTGGGGCCCTCGTTCAGACAAGGAAATGCCCTCCCCCGGGCGCTGGCCGGGGTGGTGGCGCTCGCCTGAACCCTTGAAAGAGCGGAGCTGAATCCCCAGACCGTCCAGGTTGGAGGGGGCCTCCGGTCGCCCGCCTGCTGTCGCTTTGGGATGAAATTCTCGCTCTGGGCGTTGGGTCGGTTCCCCTTCGTTTCGGCGGATAGCATTCACGTCGATCGAACCGGCGTCTGCCGGGAGGGCGATCGATTCAGACGGGGGATAACGTGTCAGCACAACGCTCACGCCGGTGGGGCGCCGCCCTTCTCGGCGCTACGATCGCGGCCGGACTGTTGGGCGGAGCCTCCGCCCAAGCCGTCGCCGGTGCGCAGGTGGTTCCCGACGGCAGCTACCGCTTCAGTGCGAAGGTCACCTTTGGTGACCTGCGTGCCTGCTCCGGCGCGCTCGTCGACCCGAATTGGGTGGTGACGGCGAAGAGCTGTTTCGCCGACGGCACCGCATCCGTCGCCGCAGGTCCGCCCAGCCGGCCGAGCACTGTGCTGGTCGGCCGCACCGACCTCACCAGCACCGCCGGCCAGCAGCGGGGGATAGCCTCGGTTGCGCCGCATCCGGACCGCGATCTCGTGCTGGCCCGCCTCTCTGCGCCGGTAACGGACGTACCGCCTGTCACGCTGGCCACCACCGCGCCGGCTCCCACCGAGACGCTCACCGTGACCGGCTACGGCCGGACCGCCACCGAGTGGGTCCCCGACCGGCTACACCAGGGCGCCTTCGCCGTCCAGGACGTCACTGCCGGCTCGGTCGGCCTGCTCGGCGCCTCCGCTGGCGCTACCCTCTGCAAGGGTGACGCCGGCGGGCCGGCATTCCGCGACAATGCGGGCACCGTCGAGTTGGTCGCCATCGCGAGCACCTCGTGGCAGAAGGGCTGCCTGACTGAGACCGAGACCCGCGACGGAGCCACCGCGACCCGCGTCGACGACATTGGTGCCTGGTTCCGTGAGCAGCTTACCGACGTGCAGGTCTTCGGCGTTGTGCTGGAGCCGGGCACGTTCGTGCTACGGCTGACCTATCACGCCATCGACTCGGCCACCGGCGGTGTACGGGCCACGCGTACCGCCGCCGAACCGCTTCCCTTCAGTCCCAAAGCCATGGCGACGCTGAACGCCGACACCATCCTCATGAACGACGGCGCCGGGCAGCTGTACCGGGTGGACGTGACCAGCATGTCGCCGTTCACCTACGCCGTGACGCCGATCGACACCGGCTGGACTCACGACAAGTTGGTCTACGACGGATATGGCTCGTTGTACGGCATCTTCGCCGGCTCGACCCTGCGCCGGTACACGGTGACCAGCTCGAAGCCGGTCAAGGAGAACCTCACGGCTTACACCACAGTCGGCAGCGGGTTCAGCTTGACGGAACTCACCTCGCCGGGCCCCGGCCGGATCCTAGGCACCACCTCCGCCGGCTACCTGATCTCCTACAAGATCAACGGCGTCAACTCATGGAGTCGGTCGGACCTCTACACCAGCGGCTGGGGCGGGTCGGGCAGCCTCGTGTCTCCCGGTGGCGGCCTCTACCTCACCTTCGACCCCATCGACGGCCTGACCCGCTACCGGGACGCCAACCCGTTCGACGGCGAGAGCGCCGACATCACCGTCATCGGGACCGACTCGATCCGGGGCCGGTGGCGCTACCACCAGCAGGTCTCCGCGCGCCCCTGGGTGGGGGTTGTGTCGGTCTTCGGCACCCGCCCGGACGGACGCCTCTCGTACACGGCCGTCGATCCGGTAACCGGCAGCCGACGCACCATCCTGTCGGCTGGGACTCTCGGCTTCAGCCCGAAGGCGATGGCGGTCCTCAATGCGGACACGCTCCTCGTTACCAGTACCGACGGGCAGCTCTACCGGGTGGACATCACCGGCAGCGACCCGCTCACCTTCGACAAGACCGGTCCGCTCTCTGGCGGGTGGACGCACGACCGGCTCGCGTACGACGGCAACGGTTCGCTCTACGGCATCGCCAACAGCGCGACGCTGCGCCGCTACACGGTGACCAAGCCGAAGCCCGTCTACGCCGACATCACCAACGCGAAGACGATCACTGGCAACTTCACTTTGACCTCCCTCGCCGCGCCCGGGCCTGGTCGGATCCTCGGTACGACAAGCACTGGCAAGCTGCTGATGTATCTCATCGACGCGGCTGGCACCTGGACCGCCGCAGAGATCGGCGCGAGCGGCTGGGCCGACACGACCTCGCTCTTCTCCCCAGGTGGGGGTCTCTACCACAAGCGAGTGGCCTCCGGTCAGGTCTTCACCTACCTGGATGCCAGCCCGTTCGACGGCAACGGCAGCGACATCAAGCCCCATCTCGCAAACGTCAACAGCACGGGTTGGGACCCGATCCTGTCGGCCCGCCCGTACGACTCGTGGCCGGACAGCACCCGCCGATGGTGAGGCGCTGACAGTCGAACCGTGGTGACGGTGCGGACCACCCGGTGACGGGTGGTCCGCACCGTTCGTCATCGACAGGCCTGCCGTTCGGCTCTGGCGGGTCATCCGGGTGCTGGCTAGGCTTTGCGAGGTTTGCCGGGACCGGTCCTCAGCGTCGAGGGTGCACCACGAGAGAGAGCCGAAGCGTTCGCCGTGTCACCGCAGGACGTGAGCCAGGCCGTCGTGGTGTCGACCGCGTCGGCACCGCCCACGCGTCCCGACCCCGCCGACCGGCGGGCTCCGGCGACGTCCAGGGCGGGCCGTGTCGGCCTGCTCGTCGCCGGCGCGGTTCTGGTCGTGGAGGCGGCCTGGCTGGTCGCCGCCCTGCCGGGTGCCGCGCTCGTCAGCGACCTGGGCGCGATGGTGGTCGCCGGTTGGGCGACGCTCGCGTGCATCGGGGTGGCCCGTCGGCATCCGGCGCCGCTGCGCAGGTTCTGGGCTCTGCTCGCCGTCACCATGGCGTTAGCCGCCGTGGGCCGGGCGATCTGGACGGTGCAGCGGCTCGTCGGCGGCGACCTGCCGCACACGCCGATCGTCGGGGTGGTCTTCACCGCCGGCATCCTCACCGGTACGGCCGCGCTGCTCAGCTCACCGTCGGCGCCCCGCTCGGCAGTGGGGCGGGCCCGCACCCTCTTGGACGGGATCATCGTCGCCCTGGCCCTGGTGCCGATCGCCTGGGTGCTGGTCTACCAGGGGGTGGCCGCCGCCGAGTTGGCCGACACGGCGCGCACGATGGGGCTGCTCTACCCGATGTTCGACCTGATGCAGCTCACCATCCTGGTCGCGGTGTCCGGCCCGGCCCGGCCGATGTGGCAGCCGATGAGCCTGCTCGCGGGGAGCCTCGCCCTGCGGGTCGTCGCCGACGTCGTCTACGTGTCGCTGGTCGCCCGCGCCGACTACGCCGCCGGTCACCCGATCGACCTGTGCTGGCCGCTGAGCTACCTGCTGATCGGCCTGGCCACCCGGAAGCCACCGCCGCCGGACTGCGACGGCACCGACGACACCGCCGAGGCACCCCTGCCGCCCTGGTGGCGCGCGGCGTTGCCGTACCTGCCGGTGGGCGGGGCGATCATCGCGGTGGTGTTGGCCCGTCGGCCCACCGGGCAGACCCCCCACCTGGTCTTCGTGACGATGATGGTGCTGCTGGCGGCGCTGGCCGTACGGCAGGGGTTGGCCGCCAACGAGAACCTGCGGCTGGTGGCCCGGCTGCGCCGCCTCGCGTACGGCGACCAGCTCACCGGGCTGCCCAACCGGCTGCTGTTCAACAGGCGGCTGCGCCTGGCCCTGCGCGACGACCGGCCGGTGGCCGTGCTGCTGCTCGACCTGGACGGGTTCAAGCAGGTCAACGACCGGTTCGGGCACGCCACCGGGGACACCCTGTTGACCGGGTTGGCGGCCCGGATGCGGGATGCCGTCGACGGCGACGGGACGATCGCCCGGCTGGGCGGAGACGAGTTCGCCGTGCTGGTCGACGGCGACCGTCCGGTCCCACCGGAGCGCCTCGCCGAACGGCTGCTGGACGCGCTGCGGCCCTCCGACGACGAGGAGGACGTCGGGGTGCACCCGTCCGCGAGCATCGGCATCGCGGAGTTCGGTCCGCAGCACGCCTCCCACACCGACCTGCTGCGCGACGCCGACATCGCCATGTACGCGGCGAAGGCGGCCGGGAAGTCCGCGTACCGGACGTGCACCCCGGCGCTGCGCGAGTCGGCCGTGTCCCGCGCCGAGCTGATCGCCGACCTGCGCCGGGTGGTGGACGAGGACCAGCTGCACCTGGAGTTCCAACCGATCGTCGACCTGGGCACGGGCGCGGTCCGCAGCGCCGAGGCGTTGGTGCGGTGGCGGCATCCCCGCCTGGGGATGCTGCCGCCGTCGAAGTTCCTGCCGTTGGCCGAGGAGACCGGGTTGATCCTGCCGATCGACAGGTGGGTGATCCACGAGGCGTGCCGGGCCGCCGCCACCTGGCGGGGCCGTGCGCCGGAGGCGACCGTCGCGGTGAACATCGCGGCGGCGCACCTGCGTCGCCCGGATCTGATCGCCACTGTCACCTCGGCGGTCAGCGCCGCCGGGCTGGCTCCGCGGGCGTTGACCCTGGAGTTGACCGAGTCGGCGTTGATCGAGGGCACCGAGACGGTGTTGGAACGGCTGCACCAGCTCCGCGAGCTGGGCATCAAGATCGCGATCGACGACTTCGGCACCGGCTACTCGTCGCTGAGCTACCTGCACCGCATCCCGGCCACCGAGCTGAAGATCGACCGTTCGTTCGTGTCCCGGCTGGGGTCGGACGACAGGGCGTACGCCACGGTGGAGATGGTCACCCGACTGGCCGGCGCGTTCGACCTGGCGGTGGTCGCCGAGGGGGTGGAGACCGAACGCCAGCACGAGGCGGTCGCCGCGATCGGCTGCCCGCGCGGTCAGGGCTATCTGTACGGGCGGCCGGACGGCCCCGCGATGGTGGGTCAGAATCGAGCTTGACCCTGACGTAGCGGCAGGCGGCAGCCTGGTTCCCGGAAGGGAGGGGAACCATGGCGTACACGGTGGGTCAGGTGGCGAAGCTGGCCGGCGTGACGGTCCGGACGTTGCACCACTACGACGAGGTCGGGCTGCTCTCGCCGAGCGGGCGGACCTCGGCCGGTTACCGCCGCTACGACGACGCGGACCTGCAACGGCTGCACCTCGTCCTGTACTACCGGGAGCTGGGTTTCCCGCTTGAGGAGATCACCGCGATCATCGACGACCCGGCGGCCGACCCGGCCGCGCACCTGCGCCGGCAGCACGAGCTGCTGACGGTACGGATCAAGCGGTTGCAGGAGATGGTCACGGCGATCGAGTTCGCGATGGAGGCGAGCAAGTTGAATATCCAACTCACTCCCGAGGAGCGGTTCGAGGTCTTCGGTGACTTCACGCCGGAGAAGTACGAGGCCGAGGCGGAGCAGCGCTGGGGCGACACCGACGCGTACCGGGAGTCGAACCGGCGGGTCGCCCGCTACACCAAGGAAGACTGGCTGCGGAACAAGGCGGAGAACGAGGACTGGGGCCGACGGATCGTCGCGCTGCTGGCCTCGGGCGCACCGGCGGACAGCCCGGAGGCGATGGACCTGGCCGAGGAGCACCGGCAGCTCATCAGCCGCTGGTTCTACGAGTGCTCGTATGAGATCCACACCGGGCTGGCCGACATGTACCTGGCCGACGAGCGGTTCACCGCGCACTACGAGAACATCGCCCCGGGGTTGGCCGCGTACCTGAACGAGGCGATCCACGCCAACGCGATCAGCCGCGCCTGATCGGCCGACCCGGAGCACAGCGGAGGGCGGTCCGGCTAGTCTGGCCGGACCGCGCCGCCCCGGGGGAGATGACAGTGCAGAAGCCGAAGCTGATCGCCGCTGGTGCCGTCCTCGCGGTGGCCGTGGCCGCCGGGGTTTCGGCATGTGGGGCCACCGGGGACGAGCCCGACGCGGGGCGTCCGGTGGCGTCGGCGGGTCCGACCGACCCGGTCGGTGTGCTCAAGGCTGCCGCCGGGAAGGTCGACCAGCAGACCTACAAGCTGACGTTGAGCAGCGGCGGAACGGCGGGCGCGGACGGCACCGTGGTGCTCTGGGACCCGGGGGCGAAGCGTGGTCTGGAGACCACCTCCCTGAAGGTGCCCACCGGTGAGGTGAAGATCGAACGGCTCACCACCGGGCCGGACGTCTACGTGCGGGTCACCGCCCCGGACCGGCGTGTGCCGGTGTGGGACGGCAAGACCTGGTGGCACATCAGCGCTCCGGGTTCACCCCCTGCCAAGCAGGGCCTGGACAACACCAGGCTGGCCGGCACGCTCAGCACGGCGAGCGGCGTGCGGCAGACCGCCGCTCGGGAGTACGCCGGGACTCTGGACCTGCGCCAGAGCAGCGCGGTGCTGGGCGAAGGGATCGGCAAGGTGCTCGGTGACCGGGCGGCGGCGGTGCCGTTCACCGCTGCCGTCGACGAGCAGGGGCGCCTGGTCCGCTACCGCATCGAGTTGGCGAGCAAGGAGTCGCAGACCGCCCAGCTCGACCTGACGTACTCGGACTTCGGGCTGGCGGTGTCGGCGGACCCGCCGGCCGCCGACCTGGTGGGTGAGGACCCGCCGGCGAACATTCCCGGCGCGTGACGCCGGCTCATTCCTCGACCGCCCCCTTGACGGGGGTGACCAGGAAGTCGTAGACGGTGCGGGCGATCCGGCGGACCGTCTCGTCGCCTCAACTCCACCGGCGGGCGGTGCCGGGGGATCACCTCAAGGGTGCCCTCGCTGCCCGTGTCGCTTTTTCTCACGTTCGCACGATATGAACCCGCGGGGGCGGGTGGGGTCGCTGGGACGGGGTGTCATCCGTCCGGGCGGCGATGTCCCCGCGAGCGTGATGCCACAGCGGAATCACGATGCCACAGCGGAATCAGTGTCAGTGGTGACACCTCCCCGACCTCACCTCGGCTTCCCGTCCGACGGTTCGGGTTCGGCGGGCAGGCCGGGCGCCATCCGGCGGATCGAGGTGAAGGCGGGCACCAGGGCGTCGTACAGCTCGGCGAAGAGCGGCAGCAGCGACGCGTAGGTGGCGGAGGCGGCCGGGTCGGGGCGGATGGTCTCCTCGATCCGCACCAGGTCGACGGCGACGTCGATGCTGGAGATCAGCCCGAGCGCCTCCATCCCGAGCAGCGCCGCCCCGAAGCTCGACCCCTCGTGTGCCGCCGGGAAGCTCACCGGCATGCCGAGCACATCGGCGAGCATCTGCCGCCACAGGCCGCTGCGGGCGAACCCACCACCGGCCCGGATCTCCCGGACCTCGTTGCCGGCGGCCCGCACCGAGCTGAGCACCAACGCGAGCTGCTGGCAGACCCCCTCCAGGGCGGCGCGGACCAGATGTTCACGGCGGTGCCCGTGGGTCAGCCCCACGTACGCGCCGCGCGGCAGGGCGCTCCAGTGTGGTGCCCGTTCGCTGTGCAGGTACGGCAGCATGATGAGCCCGCCCGAACCGGCCGGCGCGCGGGCGGCGAGGGCCACCAGGTCCTCCTCGGAGTGCTCGCCCAGATCCGGGGCGAGCGCCGCGCCGGCCCACTTGAGCACGATGCCGCCGTTGTTGATGGCACCTCCGACCGCCCAGCGTTGCTCGGTCAGCGCGTAGCAGAACACCCCACCGAGCGGGTCCACGCCGGGTCGCTCGACCATCACCCGCATCGCGCCGCTGGTGCCGATCGAGCAGGCCACCATGCCGGGGTGCACCGCGCCCAGACCCAGGTTGGCCAGCGGCCCGTCGCCGGCGCCGACCACCACCGGCGTGCGCTGCGGCAGGCCGGTCTCGGAAGCGGCCTGTGGCGTGAGGTCGGGCAGCACGGCGGTGGTGGCGACCAGTCGGGGGAGTTTGTCAGCGGTGATGCCGGCGATGCTCAGCGCCTCGCTGTCCCACTCCAACCTGTGGATGTCCAGCAGGCCGGTGGCCGACGCGATCGAGTGGTCGGTGACCAGCGTGCCGCAGAGTCGCAGCAGCACCCAGTCCTTGATGCCCACCCAGTGCGTGACCTTCTCGAAGAGCTTCGGCTCCTGCTCGGCGAACCAGAGCAGCTTGGGCAGCGGTGACATCGGGTGCATGGGCGTGCCGGTGCGCCGGTGCAGGGCCAACCCGGACGGCACCGCCCGCAACCGCTCGGCCTGCCGCGTCGAGCGTGAGTCGGCCCAGGTCACCGACGGGGTGATCGGGTTGCCGTCCGAATCCAGCCCGATCAGGCTGTGCATGGCCGAGCTGAACGACAGCCCGGCCACCGGCTGGACCAGCTCGGCCACGACGATGCTGATCGACCTGAGCACCGCGTCGAGGATGAGTCGCGGGTCCTGCTCGGCGTAGCCGGGTAGCGGGTTGTCCAGCGGGTAGCCGAGCGAGTGGCTGCCCAGCTGCTTCCCGTGGGTGTCGTACGCCACGGCCTTGGTGCTGGTGGTGCCGATGTCCACGCCGATCACGACCTTCGGCACGGTGACTGGCGGCACGACCGTCACCCCCTCGGAGAACGTGAACGCCGGCAACCAGTATCGCCCTATCGTGCCGGATGCTCCGCCGATCGGATATTTTGCCTGTTTCAACGTGTCCGAGTGCCGCTCCGCTCCCGTTAGACCCCGTGACAACCCAGATTGGTGGTCTGCGCGGCGAAGGAGTCGGCGTGGCAAAAACTGATTCGACGGGTTCCACATGGCGCTACCGGTGGGCGCACCGGCAGAACGTGCGGCGGGTCAGCACGTACCGCGGTGCCGAGGCGGCATGGCGCCGCCGCGCCGACGAGTTACGGCGACTACGCGCCCTGGCCGCCGACTTCCAGGGCTCGGCGGCGGCCGGTGCCGGCCTGCCCCTGGAGTTGGCTGTCGACGAGGTGGTGCTCTGGGTGCTGCCCGCCGCGCAACTGATCGAGGTACGCCACACCACGGTCCTTCCCGCGCCGGATCTCACGATCGCCCGACCGGCCGGGCCGCTGCGCCCGCGCCGCCCCGACGGCGTACGCGTCACCGACGCCGGCACGGCCGTGATCACCAGCCGTCGACTGGTGCTGCTCGGCGGACGCGGCCGGCGCGACTGGGCGTACGGCCGGATGACCGGCCTGGCCCACGACCCGGCGGCGCCGGTCACCCTGATCCAGGTGCTCGACCGGCGGCACACCTCCGGGTTGCTGTTGCCCGTCGACGCCGCGGCGGACTTCCGGTTCAAGCTGACCCTGGCCTTCGCCGACGCGATCGAACAACGCGCGGCGGTGCTCGCCCAGCTCGACGAGCTGATCGCCGAGCACGCCCAGCTCAAGCCGTTCCGCCCGGCGGCGGCCACTCCCGGGCAGGCCCGGCTGTCGTCGTTCGTGCCCGGCGGTCGGCGGACCCTCGCGGTGGCGGCGGCCATCGCGCTGCTGGTGCCGGCCGCGCTGATCGAGTCGGACCCGTCCGACCCGGCGGAGGTGGCCGTCGCCGCCACCCCCGCGCCCACGGCCAGCGGAACGCCGTCACCGAAGCGCCCGGCGACTCCGGGGCTCGCGCTCAAACCCCCGTCGCCGAAGCCGACGACGTCGACGCGCCCGTCGCCCAGCACCACCCCCCGGGGGCCGCGCTGCGGGGCGCCGGAGAACCCGCTGGGGTACGACTTCTGCGGCGGCACGCGGATCCGCAAGCCGGCAGCCGAGGTGTGCGACTGGTTCGACTGCGTACCCCAGTTCTGGGCGGGTCGGGGATACCTGGTGCAGTGCCGCGACGGTTCGGTCAGCCTGGCCGGCGGTCAGCCCAAGGCCTGCGCGGACCACCAGGGCGTGCGGCGGACCGTCGCGAAATGACCTGTTTGTCATCCGGCATCCCCTTCGGTCGGCCAGAATGATCGAGTGGAGATCCGGTCTGACGATGGTGCCCGGGTGCGGATACGCCCCGTCGGCTACCAGCCCGGCATCGACCCGCCCGACGACCTCGAAGGGGCCACGCCCGGCTGGCACGACTGGCTGCTCATCGAGGTGGACGCCCGCACCTCCGACGGTCAGACCTGGTCCCACCACTATCCGAGCCTGATGGTCGAGGAGGCCCGCGCGCTCGGCGGCTGGCTGCACGGGCAGGCCACCGCCGCCCTCGGGCTGAGCGCGCCACCGGCGCTGGTCCGTTTCACCGAACCCAACCTGGCCCTACGCACCCGCGTGCTCCGCCGCCGCCGGCTGGAACTCGTCGTTGAGTTCTCCGCCGAGTCACTGCCGCCGTGGATGCGCCGCCCCTCCAGCGCCATCTACCCGCTGATCCTCACCGTCTCCGCGGACGCCCTCGCCACCGCCGCCGAACACTGGGCGGAGCACTGCGAGGCGTACCCGCCGAGGGCCCAGTCGCGGTTCCCGGCCCGCGACCCGATGACCGACCGCCGCCGCGCCGGCTGATCACCTGCAATTCTCTCCTTTCGGGCGCAACGGGATACATCGATCCCGGTCGCGTTGCCTGTCACGTACGTGAGCGGTTGTAACGCATGTGACCGTGACCTCTGTGGCCTGCGTCCCCTGGCGGATCGCCTGGGCCGAGCGCGAGAACGAGCGCCGGCAGCGCGCATACCGCGACGCCACCGACGCCTGGCGACGCCGCGACGACCACCTGGCCCGGCTCCGCGTCGAAGCCGCCAGCTTCCTCGGGTGTACGCAGCCCCGCACCGGCCTTCCGGTGGACCTCGCCGACGACGAACTCGTCTTCCGCGTCCTTCCCGTCGCCACGCTGGTCGAGGCCGAGGCGCGGCACGTCCCCGGCCTACCCACCCCGGGCGGCTCCTGCTCCTTCGCCGAAGCCTGGTCCGAGGCCCTGCCGCCGGGCCTGCGGGCCGTCGACACCGGTATGGCCGTCGTGACCAGCCACCGGGTCGCCTTCGGCGGGCGTGAGCACCGGCGCGAGTGGCGGTACGCGAACCTGGTCGGCCCCGCCCACCACCCCGACACCCCGTTCACCCTGCTGCCCGACCACAGTCGACTCGCCGGGCTGCTCGTCCCCGCCAGCGCCGTGGTGAACTTCCGCTTCTACCTCACGCTCGCTGTCGCTACGGATCGCGCTGCCGTCCTGACGCAGGTCGACGCGCTGCTCGCCGCACACCGGGCGGCCCGGCCTGCCCCTGTCATGCCGGCGGATCCCGACGACGCGCCCCTGACCGCGGTACGCCCCGACCGGCGGGCGCTCGGTGCCGCCGCCATCGCGGCTGTGGTGTTCGCGACGGTCGGCCCCGGCGCGCTCGGCCCGAATCCGCACCTGTTGGCATCCGAGCCCGTGCCGCAGGCGCAGACCATTGCCCTGGACGTGCCGAGGGCCGGGGTCGTCCTCGTTCCGACCGTTCCCGTCGGACCGGTGGCACCCCGGTCGCGGGTCGGATCAGCCGACAGTGCCGTCTGGAGCCCGCCGCAGGCCCCGGCTGTCCGGCCGTCGACTGCGGCAGCTATCTCCAGAGTGGTGTCGCCTGCCGTTACGGTGGCGGTAGCGCCAGCCGTTACCCCGTCGGCCGTCCCTGCTGTGTCGCCCACCTCGGTGCCGACCCCTGGGCCCACCACGGAACCGTCCACGTCAGCCGTCCCGACGCCGCCCGTCGCGTCGACCTCCCCGACTCCGACACCCACTGCGACGCCTTCGCCGAACTCTTTGCTGGCGGTCTGCCTGGATCCGCTGCAACTGCCGTTGCTGGACCCGCTGCTCTGCCCGCCGCCGACGCCCTGATCCGTGTTCGTGCCTGCGTCAGCTCAGCCCATGGCGCTGAAGTCAGGAACGGTGAGGGTGCCGTCGTCCGCGAGGGCGAAGCCGGGATTCCACGCGATCTCCCAGACGTGGCCGTCGAGGTCTGCGAAGTAGCCCGCGTAGCCGCCGTAGAAGGTCTCCCGGGCCGGCTTGGTCACCGTGGCACCAGCCTTGGTCGCCGTGGCGATGACCTCGTCCACCTCCTCGCGGGATCGGACGTTCTGGGCGAGGGTCACCCCGCCGAAGCCGTTGGTGCCCGGGTCGGCGATGCCAGCGTCGTCGGCGAGCTTGTCGCGGCCCCAGAGGACGACCGCCAGGCCGCCGGCCTGGATGAAGACCGTCTCCTCGACCTCCTGGCCCCGCCAGCCGAGCTGCTCGTAGAACGCCTTCGCGCGGGCTACGTCCGCGACTCCCAGGGTGACGAGACTGATCCGCTGCTCCATGGGCCTCAACCTAACGCGTCTGACCTCTTCCGCAGCTCGATCCCATAGCATCGATGCTATGAGGGGACGTGTGATGAGTGATCGCTTGGATTGGAACGACCTGCGTGAGCGCCGGATGGCGGAGCCGGGAGCATCGGAGACCTACGACGCCACCCGGATCGCCTTCGAGCTCGGGCAGGAGGTGCGCCACCTGCGCGAAGGGCATGGCTGGAGTCAGAGCCAGTTGGCCCAAGCGGCCGGCATGACTCAATCAGCGGTGGCTCGTTTCGAGGCTGGCGGGACGGTGCCGACCCTGCCGGTGCTGGAGCGCCTGGCCCGTGCCTTGGACCGGAGGCTGGACGTCAGGTTCAGTTCCAACGCGGACGCCGCCTGACTGGCCGCCTACGAAACGGTCGTTGATCTAGCATTCCAGTTCATGCGTGGGTTCTTCACGGTCGGCGGTCTGAAGCTCTCGTACCTGGACTTCGGCGGTCCGGGCACTCCGCTCCTGGCTCTGCACGGGCACTACAACGAAGCGTCGGCCTTCGCGCCGCTGGCGGAGGCGTTGGCGCCGCGGTGGCGGGTGATCGCGCTCGATCAGCGTGGGCACGGCGCGTCCGACCGTGCGCGGAGCTATGAACGGGACGACTACGTTGCCGACCTCGCCGCGTTCCACCAGCATCTGAATGTCGGCCCGGCTGTGGTGCTGGGTCACTCACTCGGCGGAGTGAACGCCTACCAGTACGCCGGCCGGCACCCGGATCGGGTCACCGCACTGATCGTCGAGGACATCGGCGCGGTCGTGGACTGCGACTGGTCGTTCACCACCCGACTCCCTCGCGATGCGCCTTCACGCGAAGCGTTGGCCTCGGCAGTGGGTGCGGCGGCTCCCTATCTGGAGTGCTCTTTCCGTCAGTCGAAGGGCGGCTGGGGCTTCTCGTTCGACATCGGAGACACGGTGGCGTCCCAGAAAGCGCTCAACGGCGACCACTGGAACGACTGGGTGTCGGTGACCTGCCCGACCCTCCTGATCCACGGAACGCGCAGTGACGAGATGACGGCCGCTCACGCGCGCGAGATGATCACCCGTCGCGACGATCGAGCGACGCTTGTCGAGCTGCCAGCAGGTCATGTCGTGCATCACGATGCCCAAGCGGAGTTCGCCGCTGTGGTCAGCGCCTTTCTGTTGGACACCGAGTGAATCCTTAGGCGGCGATCGTTCGGGCGGTGGCGTACACGTCGGCGGGGAGGGTGTGGCGGAGCTGCCACAGGACGCGGGTCGCCGTGGCGATGACCTCGTCGACCTCTTCGCGGGATCGGACGTTCTGGGCGAGGGCCATCCCGCCGAAGCCGTCCGTGCCTGGATCAGCGATGCCGGCGTCGTCGGCGAGATTGTCGCGGCCCCAGAGGACGACGCCAGGCCGCCGGCCTGGATGAAGACCGTCTCCTCGACCTCCTGGCCACGCCAGCCAAGCTCCTCGTAGAACGCCTTGGCCCGCGCCAGGTCGCTGACGCCGAGGGTGATCAGGCTGATCCGCTGCTCCGTGCCCCCAACCTAGTGCGTGATCAGTCTCGGGGTGTGGTACCCGGACCGTCGCCCGGTCGACGGCGGCGAGGCTGAAAGGCACGCGCCCGACACTCCCGTGCGTCCGAAAAGGATGAGGGCGTGACGGTACGCTACTTATCGATAGCACAGGGTGGCGATCGGGGCGTTCGTGGGCGCCTCGGCCACCAGACGTCGGTTGTGCCGGACACACGGGGGAACCATGTTCGAGCGGCTGGGCAGATTCGTCGTGGGCAGAGCGTGGTGGGTGATCGCCGGGTGGGTGGTCGCGGCAGCCGCCATCATCCTCACCACACCGTCCCTGAGCGACATCACCTCCGCCGACCAGGAGAGCTTCCTGCCTCGCTCCTACGAGTCGGTGCAGGCCACCGAGCTAGGGCAGAAGGCGTTCCCGCAGCAGGCCACCGCTACGGCGACCATCGTGGTCAAGCGCGCCGACGGGCAGAAACTCACGTCGGCGGACGAGGCGAAGGTGGGTCAGCTCGCCCAGTCGCTCAAGGCCAAGAACATCCCGCACACGTCCGGTTACCTGACCGGCCCGCCCGCGGTCGCGCCGGACAAGTCTGTGCAGATCATCAACGTCGGGCTCGACGCCCCCACCCCCGACGACCCGGCACTGCTCGACGCCGTGCGCGACCTGCGCGCGGACATCGGCCCGGAGCTGGCGGACAGTGGGCTGACCGCGGGCGTGGCCGGTGACGTGGCGAGCTTCGTCGACAACGAGGACACCTTCAACAACGCCTTCGCCGTGGTCGGCGTCGCGACGATCATCCTGATCATCGGACTGATCCTCGTCATCTTCCGCAGCCCCATCGCGGCGCTGCTGCCCGTGGTGGTCGTCGGCGTCGTCCTGAGCATCACGACGGGTCTCGTCGCCGCCGCGGGCAAGGCATTCGACCTCAGTGTCAGCCAGGACCTGCAGACGATCCTGCTGATCGTGCTGTTCGGCATCGGCACCGACTACATCCTGTTCCTGCTCTTCCGCTACCGGGAGCGGCTGCGCGCCGGCGACGACAAGCGCACCGCGATGATCGTCACCGTCCAGCGGGTCGGCGAGGTCATCACCTCGGCCGCCGGAGCGGTCATCGTCGCGTTCCTCGTGCTGCTCCTCGCCTCGCTGGGCTTCTTCGGCTCCCTCGGTCCGGCGCTCGCCATCGCGGTCGGCGTCATGCTGGTCACCTCGCTCACCCTTATCCCGGCGGTCGTCTCCCTGCTCGGCCGCTACGTCTTCTGGCCCTCGAAGGCGTGGCAGCGTGCGCCCAAGGCCACCATCTGGCACCGGCTCGGCAACACCGTCGGGCGCCGGCCGGCGCTTGTCGCGGCGGCCTCCGGCGTCCTCCTGGTCGCGCTCGCCGCAGGCGTGCTCGGCTACAAGGCCGACTACGACTTCAGCGCCGGCTTCCCGCAGGACACCGAGTCGGCGAAGGCCGCACAGGACCTACAGCGCGGGTTCGCCGCCGGTGCGCTCGCCCCTACCGAGGTCTACCTGACCACCAGCAACGGGTCGCCGCTGAACGAGCAGCAGGTCAACGACTTCGCGGCGGCCGTGGCGAAAGCCCCCGGTGTGGGCCAGGCGCAGCCCCCGGAGCGCAGCACCGACCCGAGTGTGGCCCGGGTCAACCTGCTGCTCAACGAGAACCCGGTCTCCAACGAGGCGATCACCCTCGTCCGCGACGACCTGCGCGGTGCCGTGCACGCGGCGGCCCCGCCGGGCACCCGCGCGCTGGTCGGCGGGACCACCGCGATCTTCGCGGACATCAACTCGGCCAACAACCGCGACCTGTCGGTGATCCTGCCGGTCGCGGCCGGCCTGATCGCGCTGATCCTCGCGCTGCTGCTGCGCAGCCTGGTCGCGCCGATCTACCTCGTGATAGCGGTGCTGCTCAACTTCGCCGCCACGCTGGGCGCCACTGTCTACCTCTTCCAAGGGCTGCAGGGCGAGCCCGGTGTCACCTTCCAGCTGCCGATCATCCTCTACCTCTTCGTGGTGGCGATCGGGACTGACTACAACATCCTGATGATCGCCCGACTGCGTGAGGAGGCGCGGGAGGGCAACGAGCCGCACCAGGCCGCCGCCATCGGGGTCGAACACGCCGGCCCGACGGTCGCGGCAGCAGGCTTGATCCTGGCCGGGACGTTCGCGGTGCTGCTGCTTGCTCCGATCTCGTTCCTGCAGCAGATGGGCTTCGCGGTGGCGATCGGCATCGTACTGTCGGCGTTCGTCATGTCAATGTTCTTCGTGCCGGCGCTGACCGCGCTGATCGGGCACAAAGCGTGGTGGCCGGGCCACGGCGACGAGCGACCGGCCGGCGGGCCGCACGTCCCGCCGGAGGCCGTGGCGAAGGGGTAGCCGAGCGAGCGGACGGACGGCCGATATCAGGCGGCGATGGCCCGAGCTGCGGCGTACATGTCGGCGGGCAGTGCGTGGTGCAGCTTCCAGAGGATGCGCATGGGCCGGTCGCCGGTGTGCTCCTGGTACGTCATCGGCCCGGCGTAGAGGTACGGCGGCGCGCCCAGGTCGCGGTCGGGAATCCGGGTTTCCCGGACGAAGAGGTGCACTGTCGAGCCGCCCGACGTATAGCGCTGCCCGGTCGCCGACGCCGCCGAGGTGGTGCTCTGCGACTCCCACTGGAAGAGGGTGTCGGTGATGGCCCGGTCGGCGTACATGGTGGTGGGGGAGTAGTGCGCCTCGGACTTGACCAGGGTGACGAAGAACAGGTCGGCCTGGGCGTCGGGCAGCCACTTCACCCCCTCGCGCAGTGACCCGGGGTTGGTCATCCCGAAGGCGGCACATGCCTCGTTGCGGCTGTACCGGGCGTGCACCCGCAACGGCACCACCCCCGGCGTGAGGGTGGGTGTGACCCGGTGGATGCGGTCCCGCAACACCTCGGCGACCTGCCGCAACTCGGCACAACGCGCCGGTTCCTTCCACAGCCGTGCCAGCCGTTCGTCCCGCGTGGCGAGGGGCGCGCTCGGCCCCCAGAGGCTGAAGTGCAGCATGTCGAGCAGTCGGCCGCTGCCCGCGTACACCTGCTGACCTGGCGCGGGCGGTCCGGCCGCGACCCGGGTCAGCAGCTCTAGCCGGTCGACGTCGTCGGTGTGCAGCATGCGACCGATGGCCCGGCCCAACTCCCGGTCGTCCGGGCCGGGCGCGGACGTCTCGATGCCGGCGAGCCGCCGTAGGCCGGTCCAGCCGCCGATGCTTGCCGATCGGTACACGTCCTCGATCTCCAGGCCGGTCTCGCGGAGGAACGTGGCCAGGCGGACGTCGCCGAGTTGCCGCAGCTCGGACACCAGGCCGGCCTTCGAGGTCGGCAGCGCGCTTTTGAGGTTGGCGAGCACGACCTCCTTGGCCACCCGGTCCAGCTCGACGTGACAGCCGCTCGGAAGGCTCGGGAAGTCATCCCGAACCGCCTCGGTAATCGCCCGTCGGCTTACCCCGGTCAGCGCACGCCAGCGCAGGTCGAAGCGGAAGTTGGCGTTCTGCCCGCCGATGAAGTCGAGCACAGTGAGACAGGGCTTGTCGTCGTCCAGGCGCAGACCACGGCCGAGCTGTTGCAGGAAGATCGTGGCGCTCTCGGTGGGCCGTAGCATCAGGATCGTGTCGACCATCGGCAGGTCGACGCCCTCGTTGAACAGGTCCACTGTGAAGAGCACCCGCAGCTTGCCGGCCTTGAAGTCCCGCAGCAACCCGGCCCGGTCGGTGCCGGCCCGCGAGGTCACCGCCGCAGACGGTACGCCGTGGTCGTTGAACCACTTGGCCATGAACTCGGCATGCCCGATGCTCACGCAGAACCCGAGCGCCCGCATCCGCCCGACGTCGACAGTGTCGCTGACCGCACGCAACACCGATCGCGCCCGGGCGTGGTTGCCGGTGTAGACGACGTCCAACTCCGCCGGGTCGTAGCCCTGGCCGCGCTTCCAGGCGAGGTGCGACAGGTCCACGTCGTCGTGCAGCCCGAAGTACTGGAACGGCGACAACAACTGCCGCTCCAACGCGTCCCACAAATGCAGCTCAACCGCCGCGCGGCCGTCGAACCACCGGCGCACGTCGCCGCCGTCGGCGCGGTCGGGGGTCGCCGTCAGGCCCAGGAGTACGCGGGGACGCAGCCGCTCCAACAGCCGCGTGTACGTCGGCGCCTCCGCGTGGTGGAACTCGTCCACGATCACCATGTCGTACGCCTCGGGGTCGACCTCCCGCCGGTGCAGCGACTGGATGGAGGCGAAGACATGCTTCCAGCCGTTCGGTTTCTCGCCCGCGACAAGCGTCTCGCCGAAGCTAGCGTCGCCCATGACCTGCCGGAACGTCGACAGGCTCTGCCGCAGGATCTGCTCCTGATGAGCGACGAAGAGCAGCGAGTCTGTTCGCCCCGCCCTGTGTAGCCGGCGGTAGTCGAGGGCCGCGACGACGGTCTTGCCGGTGCCGGTCGCCATCACGACGAGGTTGCGCCAGCGTCCGTGGACCAGCCGCTCGGCGTCCAGGTCGGCCAGGATCTCGGCCTGGTACGGGTACGGGCGCACGTCCAGGTTCGAGATCTCGGTGGGCGTCTGGTCGCGGCGCTCCCCGGTCAGTGCCTGCCGTAGCCGCTCGGCGTCCCTGGCCGCGTCGTACGCCTCGAACGCCGGATCGTTCCAGTAGTCCTCGAACGTCGCCGTGAACGTGTCGATGACGTGCGGCTGCTCGATGTTCGAGACGCGAACGTTCCACTCCACGCCGTCGACAAGCGCGGTCTTCGACAGGTTGGACGAGCCGACGTACGCGGTGGTGGTGCCGTTCTTACGACGGAACAGCCACGCCTTGGCATGCAACCGGGTGGTCCGTGTCTCGTAGGACACCTTGACCTCCGCGCCGAGCTCCTTCAGCCGGTCGAGCGCCCGCTGATCGGTTGCGCCGAGGTAGGTCGTGGTGATGACCCGGACCGTGCCGCCTCGGGCGATCAGCTCGCGGATGGGCTTCTCCACGATGCGCAGGCCGTACCACTTGATGAACGCGCAGAGCAGGTCGACGCTCTCGGCCGACGCCATCTCGTGGTTGACCTCGTGGCCGATGCGGGGCTGGTGACGGCCGTTGACCAGCAGCGCGCCGGTGGATAGCGGGGTGGTCGGGCGTTGCGGGAAGGCTGGTAGTGCCGGTGGTGTTGGCGGGGCGGCGATGGCGTGGAGCAGGTGCTTCGCGTCGGTCACCTGGTCCTGATCCGTTGCGGCCTTCGGGCTCAGCTTGGCGATGGCCTCGGCGATTCGGTTCGCCATCTCGACCTGGTGGTGGAGCTTGTCGTCGCCGCCGGGGACGGACTGCAGGGCGCGTGCAGCCAAGGCGGCGATGTGCCGCGCGAGGGTGGTGTGCGCGTCGGCGGGGTCGAGCTTGTGGCGCTGGATCAGGGCGGGATCGACGTGCTGAAGACGATCGGCCAGCTCACGAGTGATCAGATGCTCGTAAAGCCCTCGCTCAAGATCCGTCATCCGAAGCAAGATAGCGCAACACGGGGACTCAACACGCCTCACGTGTTCGCCAATTCGTGTGTCGGATGCTAGACAGATTCGTCTTCGTAAGTTCGAGGAGTTCACCCCGCCGTTGTTGCCCGTACGCGCATCTGCGGGTTTTGCGACGCCTGGTTACTTGGGTTTTACCTGCACCAACGTCCAGGGACGTGGCCTGTCACCCGCGCTGGTCTGAGCCTTCGAGGCAATTGACAGTGGATGAACGCTCGTCGAAGCCGGCTGGACGGCCGAAGACGCAGTCTCCCGCAAACAGGACTCCAGCGGGTAATCTCCCCGATACGCCTTGTGGGGAGGTTGGGATTGCATGTTTCTGCCGAAGGCTGCTGGTACATCCTTCGCGTCAATCCTCGATAGTGGGCGGGCAGTTTCAATGCGAAACGCATGCTGATGCATTTAGCTATTCAACGATAACTGTTCGTCTTTGTCTGCGGTTCTGGAGGTATCGTGAACGCTAATGACGTCTTCTTGCTTCAGTCAATGATTGATCGGGACCAGAAACGGTCTGCTCCCAATATGGCGGCAGCGAGGCATCAGACCTTCTTCGTGGCGAAGCAGCTTCTCAAGAAACTCAATCCCGGCCACGATGACTTGTTAAGTGGGATCGTGGACGGCGAGAAGGACTGTGGTGTTGATGGCATGTATCTGTTCGCCAATTCTCTCTGCGTCCGTGATGAAACTCCCCTAAAGGTGCTGGGCAGGCGGGCTCGCCTCGATCTCTACATTCTTCAAGTAAAGAACACGTCCGGATTTACAGAGGCACCAATTGAAAAGTTGATGCTGAGTTTGCCAAAGATCTTAGTTTTCGGCAGGGACGAGGAGCGTCTGGCGGAGACCGTAAATTCAAGGCTCATCGAGATATCTCGTAGGTTCCTTGACACCTATAGAACCCTAGATCTGCCTGAATTGAGAATCTTTGTCGTTTTTGCATCACTGAAAGCTCAATATCTTCACCCGGGGGTGGAGCGTAAGGCGAATGAACTCAGAGAATGTCTATCCGCCCTTTTTGGGGCGGCGGAACCATCGGTAACCTTCCTTGATGCGGCAGCAGTGGCGGATCTTTCGCGCGAGCCCCTCCGGGTCACGCGAAAGTTGCAGTTAGCCGAAAATCCAATTTCTACTGACACGGCTGGCGGATATGTGGCAGTCGTGCGACTCGCTGATTATGAACGCTTCATCACCGGAGCTAATGGTGAGCTGGATGGCACCCTTTTCGAGGCGAACGTACGAGACTATGAAGGTTCTACGGATGTCAACAAAAGCATCCAAGAAACCCTCGAAACGGTGGACGCTGCTGAGGACTTCTGGTGGCTGAACAACGGGGTGACCGTGGTGGCGTCGAAAGTGCGGCCTGCCAACAAAATGCTTGAGCTTGAGTCGCCTCAGATCGTTAACGGACTCCAAACCTCCACGGAGATATACAAGCGGAAGCCAACCAGTTACAGAGGTGACAATAGAAGCGTCTTGATTAAGGTCATTGAAGCCAAGGATAATGTTGTTCGAGATAGAATAATTCGCGCCACGAATAGCCAGACTGAATTCGGTCCGAGTGCCCTGAGGGCGACGGATCGCGTGCAGCGACAAATTGAGGAATACCTATCAGAGCGAGGTTTGTACTACGAGCGTCGGCGGCGGTACTACTTCAACCTTGGAATGCCTGTCGAGCGCATTGTGTCCATCGATCAGATGGGACAGGCCGTGCTCAGTGTGCTGGTTCAGACCCCGCACGTTGCGAGGGCAAACCCAAGCACCATCTTTGATAGGGGTGTGTACGAGGTTGTTTTCGACAACAAATTCGAACTGGCCATGTACTATTCGTGCGTCAAAACTCTGCGGGCCGCTGCGGACCATCTGACAATCGATGGGGGCATTGGTATCGTTGAGGACTATCAGTACCATCTAGCAATGCTTTTGGGTATGGTGTTGACTGGTCAGGAGCGTCCGACAACTGTGGCAATAGCAAGACTTGAGGAGGCTGATTTCACGACCGCTACAGCAAGGGACTTAGTGAAGGTGATACAATACGAATACGAAAAAGCGCATCGGTCGAAGCGTATCCTGATGCTCGATCGTCTAGCGAAGGACGAACTTATTACTGAGCAGGTTCGCGATAGGGGAAAAGAGTATCTGCGGGGTGACTGTTGGGTTCAGAAAGCCGCAGCGCCGTCAGGGGTTGGCCGGGGTTCTAGAGGTAAATCTTCTCGACCGAGCCGTTCTAGGGGTTTCCCCAATCAGCGGTCCTGAATAACGCATGGGTTAGTGGGTCGTCCAAGGATGCGTTCGGTATTGCCTTTGAGGAACGCTGAGAGCAGCAAAGGGTTTCCAGTGGGCTTCTTGATCACCCTCACGCACCGAACGAAGGCGGTTTGCGAACTCCTCTGCAACGGCTTGCGATGTAACTAAAAAGGGCGCGGCGGCTGCGATCATTTTTAACTCGCGAGCCTCTCGCAGGACAGGCCATGACGAGTCGGAGGTGACATCGTAGCCGTAAGTGGCGGCCAAGGATCGGCCTCCCGTTGGCGGCCCGAACCTCGCCTCACCGACCGCAGCGGCTGCTAGATCAACCTGCCACGGCCCGACGCATGTGGCGTCGAAGTCGCACATTAATGCTCGGCCTAACGGTTCTCGAAGAAGATTTCCGATGTGAGCGTCTCCATGGATGAGCGTCTGCGGTCGACGGCCGTTGAGGGCTGTTACCTCTAGTTCCAGGCGGTCGCACCAGCCGATCAAGAAGTTCCTGTCCGGCTTGCTGAGCCCGTCGGCGTCAGTCAACCGTCGCCGAGCATCCCCAATAGGGTCCCACGCAGGCAACGGAAAGGTGGGCACGCCGATGGCATGGAACGCTCGGAGCGCTGTGGCGAGGTCCTCGACATTCATGGCGGGTGGATGAGGTGGGACGAATTGCCAGACTGATGCAGCCAGACCGCCGAAGTTGACTGGTTGTTCGACTTCGGGTGCTAGTCGAATCGTTGGTGCGTCGACTTCGGCGAACCAGCGCCCAAGCTGAACGACCTTGGTCACCCGGTCCCGGAGCTGATGAGTCCGTGCGATCCGGATGACGATTCCAGCCCGGGGCAATGCGTAGACCGCGTTGTTTGTCAGCTGGAGCAGCCGGCCGCCCTCCGGGGAGACGTCCAGGATGGCAGCGATTTCCCGCATCGCTGCCGTCATCGTCTCCTCGGAGAACCGGGCACTCATGCGGCTGTCGAAGCCTGAGCGTTCAGGGTTGCTTCGAACGCAGCGACCTCTGGTAACTCTCGGTGCCGAACGAGGTCGCGACGCAGATTGACAACCCGATCAATAACCCGCCTGGAACTCATTGCCTGTACCTGCTCAAGCACACGGCCTCCGACGGCGAGCGCCTGCTCGGGTTCATCGGCCAAGAACAGGGCGCTGCACAGCCCGACCCCGTTGAGTACGGTGCTGCGCACGTTCGCCGCCCCGAACGCCGCAATGGCATCTCTGCCCCAACGCACCGCCTCGGACGCGTGCTTACGGTCTTGCCGCGCCATGTCCCGGTACACCCGCCCGTACTGAGCGAACAACTCACCGCGGTCGTAGAAGCCCATACCGTCCGGTTCGCGCTCCTTGTCGATGCGCTCGAACTGGTCGCTCGCTTCGCCGAGGGTCTTCACCGCAGTCTGGTGGTCGCCGAGCGCCGCGAGTGAGGCTGCCTCCGCCCCCCAGAGGAGGGCTTTGGCCGCCGGCGTCGAGTGTGAACCGAGCTGCGCGTGCGTAAGTTGCAGCGTCGCGAGTGCATCGCGGTTGTGTCTGAGATGTTGGAGCTGCTTGGCCTGCGCGTACCTCATCAACGCGACCAGCGGCGCGTTGTCAGCAGCCAGCGCGGCTCGTTCCCCGGCGACGAAGTGCCGCTGCGCGTCGTCGTGCCTTCCCGCATCAAGGGCTGTCCAGCCCGCCAGTTGTCGAGCTGTTGCCACCGCTGCGATGAGCGGCGGTGTGAGCCTTGCTGGGTGCCCCCAATCAAGCATCCGGTACACCGACTCAGCGAACCGGGCCACCTCCCCGTACAGGAGACCGCCGCCAGATTCTCGGTCCACCGACCGGTACAGCTCCAGCACTGCGTTCAGCCGTGCGATGTCCGACGTGCCGATTCGCCGGGGCTGGACGAGTTCGTTACCACCAAGTAGGCCCGCCCCAGCAGCAACAGCAGCGATTCCGGCCAACAACGCCCGTCGGCTTTGGTCCGGCCCAGCGTCCTCGCGACCAGTTGAGGGGGTGGCTGTCCGGACCGGTTGGTGAGGCTGCCCGGGAAGGGCGAACCAGAGACACGCAGCGGGTATGGCGAGCAGCATGGCCCAGTGCGTCAGTCGGTCCAGGTGCACGAGCGCTGGCCCGTTCTCCACCCGACTCAGCTGCGCCTGCGTTATTCCCAGCCACCCCGCCACGACGGTCTGCGGCAACGCGACCCGCCCGTGGTACGGATGGCAGCGGTAGGCCCTGATCACGCGCCCCAGATGTCTTTCGGCGAGGGCCCGTCGCACAGGTTCGTGGTCCCAGAAACTCGCCGGCACCACCGGCGGCGCGCTCAACCGGTCCCGTTCGGCGGCCTGGCATGGCGTGCACCGTCCGCTGTCGTTGTCCCGGGCCAGCCGTCCGCCGCATCGGGGGCAGTTCGAGTGGGTCACCCGCGGCTCCGTCCATCCAGCTTCATCGAGCCTATCCATTGAACCCGTTGGGTGGGGGAGTGGTATACGCAGCGCGCATATCGCTGATGCCCGCACTGTCATACGTCGCCGGGCTGCTGGGCCGCACGGTCGGTAAAACCCCATCGGAAGGAGCACCATGCTGCTGGCCATATCCCCACCACGTACGGGCAAAGCACTCGTCTCCGACGAACTCTTCGCCCGGCTGTCCGCCCGCATCGCCCACGATCACCCCGAGCTGGATGCCGACCTGCCGCCCCGGATCCTGGACCAGGCGCTCGCCTTCCTCGCCGCTTGTGCCGTCACGGCCGCGCCGATCGGTCCAAGCGCCCTGGTCGACATTGGCTGGCACACGTTCATCCTGCACACCCACGACTACGCCGAGTTCTGCCACCGCGTCGCTGGCCGCTTCATCCACCACGAGCCTGAGCCCACACCCGACGACGACATCCCGCAGCCAATCGGCGCTCCGATCTCGCGGACGGTCAATGCGATCCGAGGGGCCGGTTTCGTTGTCGACGCCTCGCTCTGGGCGGGTGAGGGCGCGGCCGAGTGCACCCAGTGCCATGCCGGGTGCACCGACAGCCCGACCGGATAGAGCGGCTGACCAGCGGTCCCGGACATAGACTGCCTGGGACCGCTCGTCGTTCCTAGGGGCCGCCGCATGTCACGCCGTCGCCACTGGCACGAGCTGCCCGAGTCGGTACGGACAGAGATCGAGCGGCACACCGGCAAGGTCAATTCGGTCGCGACGATCCCCACCGGGGCCTCCTGCGACGTGGCAGTCACCCTCGACACGGCCGCCGGTCGAGTCTTCTGCAAGGGCGGAAACGCGGACAGCCCTTCCGCATGGCTCTATCGCAATGAGGCTCGCGTCAACCCGTGGCTGCCAGAGGTGGCTCCCCGGCTGCTTTGGACCGTTGAGCGCGACGGATGGCTGCTCTTGGGCTTCGAGCATGTCGCGGGCCGGCACCCCGATCTGGCGCCCGGATCACCCGATCTGCCGTTGCTGGCGGCACTGCTCTCCGAGCTGAGCGGGCAACTCACGCCGTGCCCGCCGCTGGCCGTGCACCCTTTCGCTGATCGGTGGCATTCCCTCATCGCCCCTGAGTTGGTCGACGGTGACACTCTCCTGCACACCGACATGACGCCCCGGAACTTTCTGGTCCCTGAGCAGGGAGCAGGATCGACGGTGAGGATCCGTTTGGTCGACTGGTCCAGCCCTGCTCGGGGTGCCGCCTGGATCGACACCGCGTTCCTGCTGCTCCGACTTGTTCGCGCTGGCCACACGCCGTCCGCCGCCGAGGCTTGGGCGGTACAGATCCCCGCTTACGCCTCGGCACCCGAGCATGCCGTGACCGGGTTTGCGGATGCTCTGGTGCGGCTTTGGCAACGCAAACAGCTCGCCGCGCCTGCGCCCCATCACGGTCCACTTCGCGCCGCAGCTCAACGGTGGGCCGCCTACCGAGGACGCCCGAAGCGTGTCGGCGGCCTGGCAACGTCGAGAGACTCAGGCGTTAAGACGATCGAGTCGAGCGCAGCGCCTCGATGACCACGTCCCATCGCTCCGGCCCGTTCATCGGGCTCAGCGGCTTCCCGTCCGCCACGACCACTCCGGCAGCGCGCAGCACCGCCAGGTGACCCGCATAAGCCGGATGCGCCGCCAACTCGTCCTTGGTGTGCGGGAACGCGATGATCGGCAATCCCGCCCCCAGTGACTCGTTGAGGACGCCGAGCGCCAGCGTGTCGTTGATGCCCAGCGCCCACTTCGTCACCGTGTTGAACGTGACGGGCGCGGCCACCACCACATCGGCCGGCGGGTGGGGCTCGGGGTCGCCGGGCATGCGCCACTCGACGCGTACCAGATAACCGGTTTTGTCCTGCAACGCCTGCCGGTCGAGCCACGGCGCGGCGGTCGGGCTGACGATCATGCACACCTGCCACCCGTCGGCGATCAGCAGGTCGACCAGCTCGTGGATGTGTTCCGCCGGACCCGCGGCGCAGACGACCAGATACAGCACCGGACGTTCCGTCATGCCCGCAGTCTGCCCGACTCGGCGGGGGCTCAGTCGAGCGCATACCCATTGCGCATGCCGCCAACGATCACCGTGACATGCCGTATCGCCTGGTCAAACACCAGGGTCGACGCATGGCCCGGGGCGGGTGCTCGCGTCCCCAGGGCTGCGCCGACCCCCATCGGCGCAGCCTCGTCCCCGCCCGCCCCGGCGCCACTCGACTCGTCGACATCTTGGAGCCGCCATGCCCACCCTGACCGCCGCCTGGGCTTCGGTCGACTACCTGGCTGCCGGCGACTTCTGGTGCACACTCGAAGACCGCCGGCCGGGCCTGCTTCCGCGCCGGGACGCGCTGTTGTTCTTCACCGCGCTGGGCCGCCTCGCGGTCGGCGGTGACGACCCGGCCAATCAGGCGGCGCTGCTCACGGTGCTCGGCCGCGCGTACCGTCACTTCGACCTGCTCCCGCACGCCACCACCATCGGCGACGCGCTGCTCGCGACAGTCGCCCGCCACGCGCACCCACTGTGGACGCCACAGCTCACCGTCGTCGCCAACCCTGCGGTGCGCCGCGCCACCGACGCCGTGCGCCGCGCCGCCGGCCGGGCCGGCGACGGCCGGGCCTGGTGGCACGTCCAGGTGATCGGCCACGACCGGCCGTCGCCCGACATCGCCATCCTGACGGTACGTCCCTGGCGGCGACTGCCCTTCCAGCCAGGTCAGGCCGTGCCGGTCTGCACACCCCGCCGGCCCGGGCACTGGCGCTGGCTCTCACCGGCCAACGCCCCACGCGCGGACGGCACCGTCGAGTTGCACGTCCGCGCCGTGCCCGGCGGCACCGTCTCCCATGAGCTGGTCCATCGGGTACGCCCCGGCGAGCTGCTCTGGCTCGGCCCACCCGGCGATGCTGGTCTGCGCCTCGACCCGGCGCGTGCCGACGATCTGCTGCTCGTCGCCGGCGGCACCGGCCTGGCCCCACTGCGCGCCCTGGTCGAACAGGTCACCGCTGCCCCGGACGGTCGACGGGTGACGCTGGTCGTCGGCGCGCGCACCTTCACCGACCTGTACGACGCGATCGCCCTCGACAAGCTGCAATGCGCCCACGACTGGCTGACCATCGTGCCGGCCTTCTCCGCCGACCCCTGCGCGGAGCCGGCCGAACGGGGCGACGCCCTGACCATCGCCCTCCGCCATTACGAGCCGGGCCAGGAGATCTACCTGTGCGGCCCGCCCACGATGCTGGCCGCCGGGCGGTCACGGTTGCTCGCGCTCGGCATCCCCGCCGCCCGCATCCACGTGGCCGGGAGCTTCGCTCGGTGACGGCTGTTCCCCGCGGCCGAAACGGCACCTGCTATCCGCGCCACGCCAACCCAGCGGCACCGTCATCCCGCCGTCGCGGTTCGGAGAATGCCGTTGAGGCCCTCCTCGAACAGCAGGTCGTCGTCCCATTGGGCGGGGTCGAGGTGACCCGTGGCGTGGAGAGTCGGGTAGGCGTCGGCGTTCGCGGCGACGTGGGCGCGGGCTGCGGCTCTCGCGTCGGGGTCCGCGGTCTGGTGCCACGTGGCTTCGGTGAGCGCGGCGCCGATGACGTAGTTGGCCAGCATTCGCGTGGCCAGCGCCAGTTGGAGCCCGGAGCAGCCGCCGCGCACCAGCGCCGATTGCAGGAATTCGGTACGGGCCAGGACGTTGGGTCCGAGCATCGGGCGTCCGATCAGCCTCGGTGCCCAGGGGTGGCCCAGCATCGCGGCGCGCCAGCCTCGGACGAGGACGCGGATGTCCTCCAGCCAGTTGTCGCTCACGTCCGGCATCGGTACGTGGCCGAAGATCCGGTCGACGGCCAGGTCCAGGACGTCGTCCTTCGTCCGCACGTGCCAGTACAACGCCGTCGCTGTCACGTCGAGGTGTTGGGCGAGGCTGCGCATCGTCAGACCTTCGATGCTCTGCTCGTCCAGCACTGTCACTGCTGTGTCCACGATGCGGTCGAGGGTGAGCGGCTGTTTGCGTCGTGGTCGCGAGGGCTCCGCGCGCAGCCAGATGGGCGGTGAGCTCATAGAAGCCAACTCTAGACCAGTGGACAGGCAACTTAACATCGGTAAGGTAGTGGAACGAGGGAAAGTTAGCCTTGGCGGTTGGTGAGGAGAGCGGCCCATGCCTCTGCTGCGAGTCCACCTGGACAGCGACCGGAGCACCTCCCGTCGCGTCCTCCAACTGCATCAGCAGGGCAAGATCCATCACGAGTCGCGGGAGGCCGCGCGCGAACAGGTGTGGCGTCGGGGCCACACCCCAACCGGTGACCCGATCTTCGTCGGCGTCACGAACGGCCGCCGGGACGTGCAGCTGCTCTACGACGTGGAGGTCTACTCCGACACGGTCCCCTGAGCGCCCGCCGATTCGGCTGGCGCTCGCCGTCCGAGGGTGAGGTCAGGTGTTCGTGTCGCCGAACTCGCGTACCCCGTCCACGTCCAGCGTGATCCGCCCGTTCTCGGTCCACTGACCGGTGGCGGCGAGCCAGCTCGGGTCGTCCCGCTCGTCGATGGCGCTCCAGCTGTGCCGGTGGTGCCGTAGCTGGATCGGCCCGGTCGACTGGCCCGGCGCGAGCGTCCCACCGGTGAAGGTCAGCTCCACCCAGCCGGGGACGGGAGTGCCCGGCGGGGGATTCGGCGGGGCCGGCGTCGACATCGCCGACGGCGGCCCACCCGGTGGGACGAAGAACTGCACGGTCTGCCGGATCCGGGCGCAGCCCAGCACCGCCCAGTCGCAGTTCGGCACCAGCGAGGTGTTGCCGCCCTCGAACCGCAGGTGGTAGCGCACCTGCACAGTGCTCAGGTCGAGCGGCCCGGTGCCCGTGTTGGTGACCCGCAGGAGGTACTGGATCTGGTTGTTCGTCGGGGACCAGTCGAGATTGAGGTAGCTGACCGTCGCGCGACCGCTGACCGTGCGCACGGTGGTGGCGGCCGAGGAGTCGGAGTAGCCGCCGAGCGCGCGGGCGGCAACCGCGATGCGGTACGTCGTGCCGGGCGACAGGTCGGTCAGCGTGATCGTGGTGTCCTCCGTGGTGCCGAGCCAGCGGTACGTGTTGGGGCCCAGCGGCACCTGCACCTCGTAGTTGATGGGCTGCCCGGTGCCCTGCCCGTCGACCCAGGCGGACGGCGTCCAGGTGAGCGTGAGCTGGTGTGGTTCGTTGGCCACCACGGTCGGGCTGCCGGGGGTGCTGATCGCCGGGCCGTCGTCGGCATGGGCGACGCTGACGGCGAGCAGGCTCGCCAGCGCGGCGACGGCTACGACGGCGATGGCGCGGCGAGGGGACATGAGGCGAATGCTAGGGCCGCACGCGCAGAACTGATAGCTAACAGTCAATATGTGGGCTCGGGTTCACGCTGCCGGTCCGCTACTCGACGTAGTCAGTTTGGGGATAATGCCTGGTCAGACGGCTACCTAACGTCGACCCGTCATCACGAACGGCCCTGATGTCGGCGGTACGACACCCGCTGATCGGGCCTCAGACGGGAGAAACATATGCGTACCCAGAAACAAGCCCGCGCTGCCGTACTCGTGCTGGGTCTCGTCGTGGTCGCGGCGGTGGTCGCCCCGGCGAGCCCGGCGTCCGCCGCGGTCCCCGGCCTGGTGCGGATCGCCGCGACCAGCGTCAGCGACTCGGCCGACTTCCACAGCGCCACGGCGACCTGCCCGGCCGGCAAGGTGCTGACCGGCACCGGCTACGAGCTGAACGGCGTCACCGGCGAAGGCGTCGTCGACGACCTGCGCCCCAACGGCGGCCCGGCCACCGCTCCGACGGCAGTCACCGTCGGCGCGTACGAGACGGAGGCGTTCGCCGGGAACTGGTCGGTCACGGCGTACGCGATCTGCGCCAACCCGGTGCCCGGCCTGGTGCGCGTCTCCACCGTCGGCGCGAGCAGCTCGGCCGACTACCACTCCACCTCGGCGACCTGCCCGGCCGGCAAGGTGCTGACCGGCACGGGCTACGAGCTGAACGGCGTCACCGGCGAAGGCGTCGTCGACGACTTCCGCCCCAACGGTGGCGTCGCCGCGGCACCGACCGCCGTCACCGTGGGCGCGTACGAGTCGGACGCGACAGCTCTCAACTGGTCGGTGACCGCGTACGCGATCTGCGCCAACCCGCTCCTCGGCCTGGTGCGGGCGTCAACGGTGGGGGCCAGCAACTCCGTCGACTTCCGCAGCGTCACGGCCACCTGCCCGGTCGGGAAGGTGCTGACCGGTGCCGGCTACGAGCTGAACGGGGTGACCGGCGAGGGCATCGTGGACGACTTCCGCCCCAACGGCGGCCCGGCCACCGCCCCGACATCGGTCGCCTCCGGCGCGTACGAGGAGGACGCGTTCGCGGGCAACTGGTCCGACACGGCGTACGCCATCTGCGCCACGGCGTAGCAACGCGCGATGCGTGTGGCCGCCCCGCGACCGCGTGGGGCGGCCACACCGTTGGAGGTATTAATTCTGGACACGAACGGACGCGCCGTTCGGCGGTCGCGTCGGGCCTGGTATGTGTGCGGATGGGAGTGGGAGGATGCCAGCCTTCCGGGCGTACGAGGAGAATTCAGCCCCGGTGCAGGGGAGCCGATGCTGCGTCTCTCGTAGGGCGTCGATGATTGCGCCGGCGTTGACCTCGGTGAGCCTGCCGGATCGGCATCTCTCTGCCAACAACCAGATCGTGCCGTGGACCTCAAGACCGTATCGGCGACCGACCTTGGTTGCCGTGCGGTCGTCAGTGACGGCCGTGCCCTGGTGAATTTCCGCCGCCGCGAAGACAGACGCCTCACCCAGGTCCCGTCTGCCAGCGCCAATCCGACGAACCCAGGCTGCGAAGCAAGTGAGTTCGGTGATCGTGTCGAGCGCGATGACGTCGACCCAGTCAAGTTCCAGTGCCGCGGTCAGAGCGCGCTCCCGCTCCGAGTTCGTGCGAAGCTCGTCCAGCACCACAGCCGTTGTCGCCACGCGCTGTCCGGCAACCAGGTCGGCCAGCACATCGAGCCGGTCAGCCAGGGCGAAGTGGTGAAGCACTGTCGTGTCGAAGACGAGAAGCGAGTCGTGAGCTGTCGCAGTCACGGTGCGAGATCTGTCTCGTCGCGTGTTGGTAGATCGTCCAGGCCAATCTGGCCATGGAGGAGTTCGACCGCGCGGGCATCCGATACCAGGTAGCGGCGCCACGACTCCATGACTGCGTGCGAGTAACCCGGCGGTACGCGAATCGCGTCCAAGTCAGGTTGCGGCGCCCAGCCGACCGCATCCATGATCTCCGCCCGGGTTGGCGTGGTTCGGCACCAGCGTGCCGACGACACGTCGAGCCAGCCAGCACGTTCCGCCTGGCGTACCGCAAGCGACCACGACGTGCGGTAGCGCGCCGTGAGGCGGATCAGTTCTTCCCGAGACGCCGGGCGGCCGATGACGTCGTCGAACGCGGCGACCGGGAGGAGCAACTCGGCGGCAAAAGCGTTGATCAGGCTTTCCCGATCCGCGCGGGACACGTGTACCGCCAGATCGCTGGAATATTCGTCGCCCAACACCATGTGGCCCAGCTCGTGCGCGGCGGTGGCTCGCCGTCGGCCGGGGTCTCCCTCGACGCTGACGACCGACACCGCCAGGTCGCCGTCCACCATCGATGCGCCTTCGCCCTGCAGGTCGCTGATCAGGACGTACTGGCCGCTGCGCTCGCAGAACTCCATCAGGGTGTCGATCGGCTCGGTGCCGATGCCCCGCCCGTTGCGCAACCAGCGCGCGGCAGTGCGGGCGTCATCGTCGGAGGTAACAGCGCCTTGGTAGCGGACAGGAGGAACGAGAGTGAGCGTGCCGATGTCCAGGAGTTGGCGGACGTCCCTGAGCCAGGAGGCAAGCGCGATCTCCAGGCGTTGAGAACGTCTTGCCGCGTCTGTGTCGGTGTCCTCGGCGATGACCTCCGCGCGGTGCGAGATCACTGCTGGTCGGCGGTGCAGCAGATGATCGATGGGTACGTCGAGCGCTGTCGCGAGCCGGATCAGTTCCAGCGCATCCACGCGTCGAACACCTGACTCGATCTTTGCGATCATCGTGCGATCGAGGCCGAGTTGCGCCCCCAGCTCGGCCTGAGAAAGTCCAGCCCCGAGCCGCGTCTGGCGTACCTGCTCGCCGACTGTCGTCCAGTCGCCGGTTTCGGTCATGGTGCGATAATCGCACGCCCTCCTGCCGTGCGTCTCGACCAGAGCGGATCGGCATGACGAATTCGATGATTGGTTTCTGCTCGTCGATACCCCGACATGTCGGTACCGGGCAGTCGCGGGAAGCACTCGGCCATAGCGTCCGGACGATGGACGCGATACGAGGGGAGCTGACCATGCGCGGAGCGGCGGTGGGTGAGCAGTGTCCGGTGATTGTCAACGTCGACCGGTGGCGGGCGGGGCTGCCGCCGGACGCGTGGCCCGACATGCTCCCGGTGAGCGGCGAGATGTGGCGGCGGGACGTCTTCGCTGTCGCCGAGGCCCACCGGGCTGGCGATGCGAGTCCACGGCAGCTGCTGACCGCCGTCCTGGCCTGGGCTTACGGGCCCATCGGGTACGGCCCGTGGCGTGCGGCCAGGTCGCTCGACGCCGATCCGGACGGCAAGCGCCTGGCGTACGCGCTGGAGGAGATGTCGGCACCCGACGAGGCCCAGCTGCGGTCGGCGTACCGCCGCTTCCTCGACCCCGACCAGGCGCGGCTGCCGTGGTTGGGGCCGGGCCTGTTCACGAAGGTGCTCTACTTCGCCGGTTACCGGCGCGGTGTGGGTGGCGTGCAGCCGTTGATCCTGGACCGCGTGGTGGCCGGCGGGCTGCCCGCCGAGGCTGGGGTCGCCCGCCGGGGCGGGTGGTCGTCCGAGGAGTGGCTGGCCTACCTGCGGTGGGCGGCGGAGCGGGCCCAGGTCAGAGAGGTCGAGCCGGATGCGGTGGAGATGGCGCTACCGCGCGGCGCGTAGCCGGGTGTCGAGCGCGTCGAGGTCGGGGACGAACCAGATCTGCCCGCCCTGATTGGCCTCGTGCACCAGGGCGCGTAGCGCCGAACTCTCCGCGAGGTGCGCCGAGATGTCACCGACGACTGCCAGCCGCACCCGGTAGTTGACGAACTTCTGCATGACGTCGCCGGCGAAGCGGGTGCCGAGCGAGAAGAAGCGTGGATCGAGCCGGCTGGCGGGCACGGCCACCACCTGGGCGCCGAGGAACGCCGCGCCGACCAGGTCCAGCGCGTCCTGCTCGGTGACCACCGGCGGGCCGGCCGGGTCGCAGACCAGCACCGGCACTCCCGCGCGTTCCTGGATCTCGTCAGGCATCCAGGGTCTGCCGGTCGAGCAGGCCGTTGTCGGCGTCGAGCAGGCCGTTGTCGGCGTTGAGGACGGCGTCGAGCAGGTTGAGCAGTTCGGCGGTGGCGGCCGGGCCGCCCAGGATGATGATCTTCAGGCGGCGACGTTCCTCGTCGTGCACGGTCTGCACCCGCAGCGGGTGGGCCTGGTCGTGGCCGGTGTTGGCGCCGGCGAGCACGAGCGTGCCGAGCCGGTCGGCGGCGGCCGAGTCGACGCCGTCGACCTGCACGATGCTCGACACCTCCGCGTGCCCGCTCACGCGGGGGGCGGCCGGAGCCTGACCGGTGAGCGCGTCGAGATCCCCGGCGGCGATCCGGTACTGCTTGCCGATCCGCACCGCCCGCAGCCGGCCGGAGCGGATGTAACCCCGCACGGTGCGCACGTGCAGCCCCAGCCGGTCGGCGACCTGCTCGACCGAATACATGTTGTCCTTCATCACTCCCTAAACTACCCTCAGTGAGCCGGAGAGGTAAGAATGCGGTCTGATTCGTTTACGGCATCAGCTCCAAAGGACGCCCGACACGGGTGCCTCACCTGGCGACTGCTCGAATAACCCGCCCGCCTTGTCGGAGGGTTCCAGTACCGTCTGGAAACCATGGACGCGCGGCGCGGCGACGCGATCATCGGGCGGGACCACCCCGTGGGTCTGCTGCGCGCCGAGATGGACAGGGCGACGACCAGCCACGGCGGCCTTGTCCTGGTCACCGGTGAGCCGGGGATCGGCAAGACGACACTCGTCACGGCGGCGGCGCGAGAGGCTCGGCAGCGCGGCGCGCTGGTGCTCGGCGCGGCCTGCTGGGATTCCGACAGCGCCCCCGGCTACTGGCCGTGGGTGCAGGTGCTGCGCGGCCTGCGGCGCTCCGCCGACGACTGGGCGGTGGCCCGCCCCACCGCCGAGCCGGCCCTCGCGGCCCTGCTCGGCGAGACCGACACCACCGGCGAGCAGGCCGGCCGCATCGCCAGTTGGGCCGGCGTCGACACCGGCGGAGACGCCGCCGACCGTGAGGCGTTCGCGTTGTTCGACGCGGTGACCGCCGCGCTGGTCGCCGTCTCCGAGCACCGACCGGTCCTGGTGGTCCTCGACGACCTGCACTGGGCCGACCCGGCATCCCTACGGCTGCTGAGCTTCGCCGCCCAGCACACCTGGTTCGAACGGTTACTGCTGATCGGCACCTACCGTGACGCCGAGGTCGAGTCGGGCGAGCACCCGCTGCGCCCCCTGCTGATGCCCCTCGTCGCGAAGGCCACCAGCATCACCCTCACCGGCCTCTCCCGCGACGAGGTCGCCGCGTTGATGGCACGGACCGCCGGGCGGCAACCCGACGCCGGTCTCGTCGACGAGGTGCATCGCCGCACCGGCGGCAACCCGTTCTTCATCGAGCAGACCGCGCGGCTGTGGCACGCCGACGACGCGGCCGGCACCATCGCCCCCGGCGTCCGGGAGGCGGTGCGACGCCGCCTGGCCCAACTGCCTCCGGCCGTGGTCGAGGCGCTCACCGTCGCCGCCGTGCTCGGGCGTGAACTGCACCGTCAGGTCCTGGCGGCCTGCGTGGCGGCCCCGGTGGCACAGGTCGACCGGTTGCTCGACCGGGCGGTGACGGCGCGGCTGATGGTCGCCCGGGGCGGTGGCCGGTTCGCCTTCGCCCACGACCTGGTCCGCGAAACCCTCTACGACGGGTTGTCCGACGACGACCGGCAGGCCCGGCACGCGGCGGTCGTCCGGGCGGTCGACCACCTGCGGGAGCTCAGCGACCAGTTGGTCCCCGCCGACCTGGCCCGCCACGCCTACCTGGCCGGCCCCGCGCTCGACCGGGCCCAGGCGGCCACCCTGCTGGTCGCCGCCGGGCGGGACGCGTTCATCCGGCTGGCCGCCGACGAGGCGGCGGTGCACTTCCGTCGGGCGCTGGAGGTGGTCGAGGACCCCGTGCAGCGAGTGCGGATCCTCGTCGAGTTCGGCGAGGCGCAATACCATCACGCCGGCCGGGAGGAGGCCACCCGCCTGCTCACCGAGGCGGGTGCGCTGGCCCGCACACTCGACGATCCGGTCCTGTTGGCGCGGGTCGCCCTCATCGTGAACCGCGCCCGGCAGGTGGAGACCGTCAACTCGGTCGAGGCCGCCGAGTTGGTCCGCGAGGCGTACCGGCGGCTGATCGGCGAGCCGGCCGTCGACGCGTCGGTCGGCACGCTGGTCGCCGACCTGATCACCGCCACCGAGACGATCGCCCGACGAGGGCAGGACGACGAGGCGCTCACCTTCAGCCTCTGGGCCCGCCACGACACCACCTGGGGCCTGGGCACCGCGATGGCCCGCGTCGCACTGACCGCCGAGATCCGGGACGTGGCCCGCCGCACGGGAGACCGGGAAACCGAGCTGTGGGCCACCGCGCTGCGCTGGGTGGCGCTGCTCGAGTTGGGCGACCCGCACTTCAACGAGGAGTTCACGACCTTCGTCGGCGCGGACCGGCCGGGCGACGACCGCAGCCGACACCAGATGGCAGCAGCCGTCGACAGCGGGATCATCGCCGCCTTCCGGGGCGACTTCGCCGAGGCCGACGCGCGGTACGCCGACGTCATAGACGTCACCGATCCGAGCCATGCCGAGTTCGGCTTCATGGGCCACCACCTGCGCTGGTCCCGACTGCTGCTTCAGGGCCGGTTCGCGGAAGCCGACACCCTGCTGGACGGGCTGGCCCCGATCGACTACCCCTACCAGGAGTTGCTGCGGGCGATCACCGCCGCCGAGCGGGGCGACGGCGAGACGGCGACCCGGTTGACCGCCGGCATCGAAGCCGCCGACATCCGTTACCCGCGTCCGGTGTCGCCGCTCTGGCTGCGGTTACGCGCGCAGGTAGCAGCCGCGTCCGCCGACCCGCGGCGCTGCGACGCGGCCCGAGCCGCGCTCGCCCCGCACCGTGGCGAATGGATGGTCGGGCTCTTCGGTTGTGACATCAGCGGCCCCGTCGACCACTGGTTGGCGCTGGTCGACTGCGCGCAGGAACGGTGGGACGACGCCATCGCCGGCTTCACTGCCGCCATTGCCTCCGCCGAGCGGCTGGGCTCCCGGCCCTGGTCGCTCATCGCCCGCGCCGGGCTGGTGAACGCTCTGACCGGCCGAGGCCACCCGGGCGACGCCGCGGCGGCCGCCGCGCTGCACGCGACCACCGCGTCGGAGGCAACCGCCCTCGGTATGACGCAGGTGCTCCACCAACTCCCCGGCAACGCGGGGACCGTCGGCGTGGGCCAGGCTCTCGGTGCAGGCCAGGCTGTCGGTGCAGGCCAGGCCGGTGCGTCGGTCCAGGTCGCACCGGCCATCGAGGGGTACGAGTTTCGGCGCGACGGGCCGGTCTGGCAACTCGCGTACGCGGGTGTCGTGGTGCACCTGCCCGACGCCAAGGGCCTACACGACCTGCATCTGCTGCTCAGTCGACCGGGCAGCGACGTACCCGCCGTGGAGTTGCTCGACCCGGCCGCCGGGCCGGAGTTGGTGGCGGCCCGGCAGTTGGGTGCCGACGCGGTCCTCGACGACGAGGCGAAGGCCCGCTACCGGCGGCACCTGGCCCGCCTCGACGAGGAGATCGACCGGGCCGCCGCGCGCGACGACGGCCGGAAGGTGGCCGCGCTGGACGCCGAGCGGGGTGCGTTGCTCGACGAGCTGCGTGCCGCTGCGGGGCTGGCCGGTCGGAGCCGGCGGCTGGGCGACGAGGCCGAGCGGGCCCGCAAGACGGTGACCGCCCGGATCCGGGACACGCTGCGCAAGCTCGACGGGCGGCACCCGGCCCTCGCCGGCCACCTGCGCGACTCCGTCTCGACCGGCAGCACGTGCCGTTACCTGCCGCCCGAGCCGCTGCGCTGGCGGCTCTGACACGGCGACGGGCGCCGCCACAGCCGTGGCGACGCCCGTCGTTTCGATCACTGTCAGCGGCGGTTGTACCGGTACATGGTCAGGGTGCCGAAGACGAGCAGGAAGCCGGCGCTCCACACCAGCAACCACATGGTGGCCGACGGGTCGGAGTCGCCGCTCATCGCCCCGCGGATCGCCGCGACCAACTGCGTCACCGGGTTGACCTTCACGAACGCCTGGAGCCAGCCGGGCATGGTGCTCGGGTCGACGAAGACGTTGCTGAGGAACGTCAGCGGGAACAGCACCATCATGCTGACCCCCATCACCGACTTCTCGCTGCGCAGGATCAGCCCGAAGAACGTCCACACCCAGGAGAACGCGAACGAGAAGACGACCAGCAGGCCGATCCCGACGGCGACGCCGACCACACCGCCCTGCGGGCGGAAACCGAGCACCAGACCCAGGCCCAGGATCACCAGGGCGGCGAGGACGTAGCGCAGCACGTCGCCGAAGATCATGCCGACCAGGGCGGACGGGCGCCAGACGGGCAGCGTGCGGAACCGGTCGAAGATGCCCTTCTCGATGTCGGAGTTGAGGCCGATACCGGTGTACATGGTGATCATCACGACGCTGGTCACCATGATGCCGGGCAGGAAGAACTGCAGGTATTCGCGCGGGCTGCCGGCGAGTGCGCCACCGAACAGGTACGTGAACATCAGCACCATGATGATCGGGAACGCGGTCACGTCGAAGAGCTGCTCCGGCACGTGCTTGATCTTCAGCATGGCGCGCCAGCCGAAGGTGAGCGACGCGCTCAGCGCGCTGGGCCGGGGCGGTCGGGCATTGGGCGCGAGCACCGTCGCCAGCGCCTCGGCGGACGGGACGTAGACGGACGGTGCCCGTTCGGTGGTGGTGGTCGTGGTGTCGCTCATCGGGCTGCCTCCAGCTCGTCGTCGCGGTCGCCGGCCGGCACGGCGGGATGGTCGGTCAGGGCCAGGAAGACCTCGTCCAGACTCGGCTGGCCGAGCGAGAAGTTGTCCACGACGATGCCGGCGCGGGCCAGGTCGCTCAGCACCCGGGCGGCCTGGGCGCTGGCGTCGAGGTCGGTACCGGCCTCACCGACGCGGGCCGTCAACGCCACCGGGTCGGCGGCGAGCTGCACCGGCACGTCGAGCGCCTCCCGGAGCACCCGCTCCGCCTCGGGGCGCTGCCCGGGATCGCGCAGTCGCAGGTGGACGGTGCCCGAGCCGATGGACGACTTCAACTCACCCGGGGTGCCCTCCGCGATCACCCGGCCGTGGTCGACGACCGCGATCCGCCCGGCGAGCTGGTCGGCCTCGTCCAGGTACTGGGTGGTCAGCAGGACCGTCGTGCCGTGCGACACCACCGCCCGGACGATCTCCCACACCTGGTTGCGGCTGCGCGGGTCGAGACCGGTCGTCGGTTCGTCGAGGAACAGCAGGTCGGGGGTGCTGAGGATGCTTGCGGCGATGTCGATGCGCCGCCGCATCCCACCCGAATACTTCTTCACCTGGCGGTCGCTCGCGTCGGTCAGACCGAACGCGGCGAGCAGGGCCGCCGCGCGTTCCCGGGCGGCCGGCTTGCGCAGACCGAGCAGGCGGGCGAGGAGCACCAGGTTCTCCGTGCCGGTCAGGTCCTCGTCGACCGAGGCGTACTGGCCGGTGAGGCTGACCCGGGAGCGGACCTTGTCGGCCTCGGTGACCACGTCGTGGCCGAAGACCCGGGCCGAGCCGCCGTCCGGACGCAGCAACGTCGCGAGCACCCGGACCGCTGTGGTCTTGCCCGCCCCGTTCGGCCCGAGCAGGCCGTAGACGGTGCCGGCGGGCACCTGTAGGTCGATCCCGGCCAGCGCCCGGGTGTCCCCGAACGAGCGGGTCAACCCCTCGGCCTCGATGGCCGGTCCGGTGGTGCGTCTATTCATGGTTCTCTTCCTTCCGTCGGGCGTGTTCAGGCGACGTACGGCCGGGCCGCCCGGCCGTCGCGCAGGGCCAGGCCCCACCAGCGGAGCTGGTCGAGCAGGACGCCGGCGTCGCGGCGCAGCTCGTCGGTGCACTGCGGAATCGACTCTCCGGCGAGCAGGTCGATCCCGACGACGTCACGCACCGTCATCGCGTGCAGCGCGGTGAAGACGGTGCGCAACTGGTCGACGGCGTGCAGGCCGGTGGACCGACAGCCGTACGACACGAAGCCGACCGGTTTCGCCTGCCACTCGTCGTACGCGTAGTCGATCGCCTGTTTCAAGGGTGCCGGAAAACTGTGGTTGTACTCGGGGGTGACCACGACGAACGCGTCCGCCCGGTCCACCTCGCTGACGAACGCCCGGATGGACGCTGTCGGCTCGGCGGGATAGCTGGCCGGGAAGTCGTAGTCGGACAGGTCAACGACAGTGACCGCCAGGTCGTCGTGCCGCGTGGCCTGGTCGACGAACCAACCGGCGACCCGGTCTCCGGCCCGCCCCTCCCGGGTGCTGCCGACGATCACGGCGATCCGCAACTGTGTCATCGCCACCCCCTTCCACTCTGAAGGCGCGAGGTCACGGCCAGCCGCCCGCTAGATCCGATCTAGCGGGCGGCGTTTCGGAGCGGGATGTCGCACGGGTCGGCTTGACTGGTGCCGACGAACAGGGGATCGGAATGGCACAGGCACACCTCGAACCGTGGCACGAGCGCGACCTCGACCTGCTGCGACAGCTCAACTCACCGGAGACGCGCAGGCACACCGGTGGTCCGGAGACCGACGAGCAGGTGCTCGCCCGGCACGACCGCTACGTGCGCTTCGCCGACAGCGGGCAGGGTTGCATGTTCACTGTGGTGCTGCCGGACGGCGCGCGGGCCGGCAGCGTCGGCTACTGGGCCCGCGAGTGGCGCGAGCAACAGGTGTACGAGCTGGGCTGGGCGGTGCTGCCCGCGTACCGGGGAAAGGGCCTGGCCACCGTCGCGGTGCTCGCGGCCCTCGAGGTGGCCCGCGGGCGACGGGACCGGCGCTACGCGCACGCCTATCCGTCGGTTGACAATCCCGCCTCCAACGCGGTCTGCCGCAAGGCCGGGTTCACGCTGCTCGGCGAGACGGGGTTCGAATACCCGCCGGGGCGGATGATGCGCGCCAACGACTGGCAGCTCGACCTGACCGCCCCGCCGACCGGGAGCTGAGGTCGGCGGGGCGGCTGGTGACAGGTCACCAGGCGGTGTCGAGGCGGTGCCGCTGCTCGGCGGTCAGTTCCAGGTCCACCGCTGCCAGGCTCTCCTCCAGCTGCGCCACGGACGAGGCGCCCACCAGCGGAATGGACGGCAGCTCGCCGCCGAGCAACCAGGCGAGCACCACCTGGTTGACAGTCGCGCCGCACTGCCCGGCCACGTCCCCCAGGGCCTTGAGTCGTCGGGGCGCGCTCGGCAGGTCGTACGCCGGGCTGAGCGGCTTGTCCGCCCTGGTGAACGCCCCCTTGAGTAGCGGCGAGTACGCCACGAGGGTCAGCTCGGGCTCGGCACGCAGGTAACTGAGCAGGTCACCGCTGACCCCGCCCGGCTCGCCGTCGGGGTCCAGGTCGCTGGGGAGGTCCGTGCGGTTCGGCAGGTAACTGCGGTGGTACTGGAGCACCTCGTACCCGGGCAGGCCGGCGGCGGCGGCCAACGCCCGGGCACGCTCCACCCGCCAGGCCCGGTGGTTGCTCGCGCCCAGCAGACCCACAGTGCCCTCGGTGACCAGCTCGGCGAAGCCCTCCACGGTCTCCTGAAGCGGCACGGCCCGGTCCTCGATGTGCGCGTAGAGCAGGTCCAGCCGCTCCACGCCGAGCCGGTCCCGGCTGCGCTCCGCCGACTCACGGATCACCGTGGCGGGCAAGCCCTCCGCGTTGTCCAGGTAGCTCGTCCCAGGAGCCAACGGCCGGGCGCCCAGCTTCGTGGCGATGACGATCTCGGCGCCGACGCCCCGGCTGCGCCGCCACCGGCCCAGCAGTTCCTCACTCTGCCCGCCCTGCCCGCCGTCCACCCAGAACGCGTAGTTGTCGGACGTGTCGATGAACGTGCCGCCGGCCTCGACGTACCGGTCGAGGATCGCGTACGAGGTGGCCTCGTCGGTGGCGCTGCCGAAGAGCATCGCGCCGAGGCTGAGGACGCTGACCTCGCGCCGGGTCGCCGGGTCGGTGCCGATCGTGCGGTACCGCATGGGATCTCCTCTCGCGCGCCCTACCGGTGGGCGCACAGATCACCCTGCAAGCTGGAGCGCGCTCCAGGTCAAGCCCTTGTCGTCACCAGGGGAGCACTCCGTAGCCGCCGCCGGCATCCATCTGGAAGCCCCAGAGCAGGCCGCTCGGCCCGTCGGCGGGCAGCGTCGCCAGGTGCACGCTCACCTCGGCGCCCTGCTCGGCGGAGCGGAAGCCGCTGTTGCCGTTCAGGTCGGTGGCGCAGTAGCCCGGGTTCGCCGCGTTGACCTTGATCGGGGTGTCCCGCAACTCCTTGGCGTACATGGCGGTGAGCATGTTCAGCGCCGCCTTCGACGACGGGTACGGCACCGAGGTCAGCTCGAACAGCGCGCCGTCCGGGTCGGTCATCACGGTGATCGAGCCGACCTCGCTGGAGACGTTGACGATCCGTGCCGCAGGTGCCCGGCGAAGCAGCGGCAGCAGCGTGTTCGTCACTGTCACCACTCCGAAGACGTTGGTCTCGTACAGCCGGCGCATCGTCGCCACAGTGGTTTCACTGGGTAGCCCTCGCGCGCCGTCGGCGAGGACGATGCCGGCGTTGTTGACCAGCACGTCCAGCCGGCCGTACTCCGCTTCCACCCGCTTCGCGGCGGCCGTCACGGATTCGACGTCGGTGATGTCGAGCGGCACGAAGACCGCATCCGCACCGCCGTCGCGCAGCTCCCGCTCCGCTGCTCGACCCCGTTCGGCGTCCCGCGCGCCCACCAGCACTGTCATTCCGAGGGCGCCGAGCTGCCGGGCGGTGGCGAGGCCGATCCCTTTGTTGGCCCCGGTGATCAGGGCGATCGCGTTCGTCATGCCGTCGAGCCTGTCCGGGCCGGTGACGTGCCGGGAGAGACGGGCTGAGGCTGGGATCGGCGGTACCACCCTCACCGGCCCCGCCCGGGGCATGCTGGGGATATGACGAGCGGCGGCCTGCGGCGTGACGAACTGGCGGCGTTCCTGCGCACCCGCCGGGCCCGGCTGCGTCCCGCCGAGGTCGGGCTGCCCGAGGGCGAACGCCGACGCACCCCCGGGCTGCGCCGGCAGGAGGTGGCCCAACTCGCCGGGATGTCGATCGACTACTACATCCGGCTGGAGCAGGGCCGAGGGCCACACCCGTCCCGGCAGGTGCTCGCCTCGATGGCCCGGGCGCTGCTGTTGAGCCGGGACGAGCGCGAGTACCTGTTCCGACTCGCCGGGGAGAACCCACCGCCGACCGCCGGCCCGAGCCGGGAGGTGACTCCCGGGCTGCGGCACCTGCTCGACGCCATGACCGAGACCCCGGCGTACCTGGTCGACGCCGCGTACCACGTGCTGGCCTGGAACCGCATGGCCACGTACTTCCTGGGCGACCTCGCGGCCGTTCCGGAGGCGGAGCGCAACATGATCCGCTGGACGTTCCGGCAGCCGGTCACCGAGGGTCACTGGACCGATGCCGACGCCCGACGGTTCGTGCACAGCACGGTGGCGGACCTGCGGGCGGCCTACGGCCGCTACCCGGCCGACGCAGGCGGTGTTCCACCGGATCGCCGAGCGCGTCGGCTCCTGACCTCGCTGAAAGCGCTATGCCTCAGAGTCAAAACTATGACTCTGAGGCATAACGCTCGCCGAGACATGACCCGCCGGACGGCGGGCTCGGCTCAGTTGGGCAGGTAGGCGAAGGTGTCCGGGTTCGGGCCCTGCCGCCCGGCCTCGCCCTGGTGCAGCCCGGTGATCCGCTCCATGGCGGTGTCGTCCAGCTCGAAGTCGAAGATCCTGGTGTTCTCCTCGATCCGCTTCGGGGTGGTCGACTTCGGGAAGATGATGTCGCCGCGCTGCACGTGCCAGCGGAGCACCACCTGCGCCGGGGTCCGGCCGACCTGCTCGGCGAGGTCGACGATCGTCGGGTCGTCGAGCACCTTGCCCTGCGCGATCGGCGACCAGGCCTCGGTGAGGATGTTGTGCGCGCGACCGTAGGCGCGGACCTCGTCGTTGGTGAAGTACGGGTGCGCCTCGATCTGGTTCACCGCCGGCACGATGTTCGCCTCGTCGGCCAGCCGCTCCAGGTGCGCGACCTGGAAGTTCGACACGCCGATCGAACGGGCCCGGCCGTCGCGCTGGAACTCCTCCAGCGTCTTCCACGTCGACACGTAGTCGCCGTCGTACAGGGTCGGCAGCGGCCAGTGGATGAGGAACAGGTCGATGTAGTCCATCTTCAGCGCCGCGAGCGTCGAGTCGAACGCCCGGCGGGCGTCGTCGGGGCGGTGGAAGCCGTTGTTCAGCTTGCTGGTCACGTAGACCGTGCTCCGGTCGAGACCGGACATGCGTACCGCCTCGCCGACCTCGGCCTCGTTGCCGTACATCTCGGCGGTGTCGATGTGCCGGTAGCCGGTCTCCAGGGCGGTGGTCACCGCGGCGACGGTGTCCTTCGGCTCGATCTGGAACACCCCGAAGCCGAGCTGCGGAATGGTGGTGCCGTCGTTCAGGCTGATGTCGGGAATGGTGTTGGCCACTACGGCTCCTTCGCGTCATCGTCGTTGCCTGTCATCCATACCCGGACGGCCGGTCGAATCACCGCACAACGCGAGGTGACGAGCGCAACGTCGGTATGGTTCACCCGGTCGTGTCGAAGAGCACCGGCCAGGGCCGTGCGGCCGGCACCGACGTCGCGGCCGAGGTGGGGGGCGTGGGCTCCGCGTCGGCCAACACGTCGGCGGCGAGCTGCCCGAACATCGAGGCCGCCGGGTGCGCCGACCGGTCCGGCCAGGCCGCCGAGGTCCGCTTCGCCAGCGGCGCGTCGACGATCGGCCGCCAGGCGATCCGGGGCTCGCGACGGGCCACCGTCGCCGGTTCCACGGCCACCCCGCCCCCGGCCAGCACCAACCCGAACAGGAACTCCGGGTTGCGGGCCGGGCGTACCCGGGTCGGCCGCCAACCGTGCTGTCGGCACACCGCCAACAGGTGGTCGTGCCAGCCGGGCGCGGTGGCCCGGGGCGCGGCCACCAGATCCAGACCGGCCAGCGACGCGAGCGCCACCTCCCGGCCGCGGGCCAGCGGCGAGGTGCGCGGCAGCAACACCCCCAGGGGTACGTCCACCGGGGCGCCGAAGCGCAGCCCGTCCGCCGCGACCGGGTGGTGCACGAGCCCCACGTCCAGGGTCCGCTCGGCGAGCATGCGTACCTGCTCGGCGGTGGTCAGCTCGTGCAGCTCCACGTCCAGGCCGGGTGCCCGGGTGGTGAGTCCGTCCAGCAGCGCCCGCAGCGTCACGGCGGGTGTCTCCGGCGGCACCCCGGCCCGGAGTACGCCCAGCTCACCGGCGCGGATCTGTCCCATCAGGTTGCGCAGCCGCCCCTCGCCGGCGAGCAACTCCTCCGCCTCGCCGAGCAGCAGCTCACCGGCGGTGGTGAGGCGTACCTGGCGGCGGGATCTGTCGAACAACTCCACCGTCAGCTCCCGTTCCAGCCGCTGGATCGACTGGCTCAGGGGCGGTTGGGCCATCCCGAGCAGGTCGGCGGCCCGGCCGAAGTGCAACTCGTGTGCGACGACCACGAAGTGCCGCAGGTGTCGGAGCAGATCCACTGCCCGGACCCTACGCCAGCCCCGACCCCGGCCCGCTGGATAGCGTGCTGGCGTGGACGTGGACGAACGCATCGAGGTGATCTTCGCCGCCGCCGGGGTGACCGCCAGCCTGCACGCCGTGGACCTGGACGCCGTGGACCTGGACGCGGCCGGCGCTGCCCGGGAGGTCGGGGTGCGGGCCGACGAGCAGGTGGTGATCGCCTCGATCTTCAAGGTCCTGCTGGTGCTGGAGTTCGCCCGGCAGGTCGAGGCCGGTCAACTCGACCCGACCGAACGGGTTCTGGTCACCGCCGCCGACCGGCTCGGCGGCTGGGGCCTGGCCGGCTGCGTCGACGACGCCGAGGTGTCGCTGCGCGACCTCGCGTACTTCGCCATGTCCGTCAGTGACAACACTGCCGCCGACCTGCTGCTGCGTCGGGTCGGCCCGGACCTGCTCCCAATGCTCGCCGCCGAGCTGGGGTTGACCCGTACCCGCATCCGGGGCGGTCCCCGGGAGCTGGTAGAGCTGATGCTCGCCGACGTGGGCGCGCGCACCGAGGCGGACTTCGCCCGGATCTTCCCCACGTTGCCGGCGGACCGGATCCGGGCGATGCGGGTGTTCGACCCGGCGCACACCACCTCCAGTACCGCCCGGGAGATCACCCGGCTACTCACCATGATCTGGCGGGACGAGGCCGGACCGGCGGCCGCCTGCGCGATGGTCCGTACCTGGATGGCCCGGCAACTCTTCTGGACCCGGCTGGCCGCCGGCTTCCCGCCCGGCGTGCGGGTCGCCGGTAAGACCGGCACCCTGCCCGGGCTGCACCTGGAGGCCGGGGTCGCGGAATACCCCGACGGCGGCCGGTACGCGATCGCCGTGTTCGCCCGCGCCGACCAGTTGGCGTCGCGGCGGATCGACGTGGACCTGGCGATGGGGGAGGCCGCCCGCACGGCCGTGGAGGCGCTGCGCGGCGACTGATTTCGTGCCCGTCGGCGCGCCGGCGCACGACCACTGAGCAGGCCCGATATGCGGTGGCGTATCGGAGCTGATCGCCTCTGATCTTGGACCGGGGCCGGGTCGCGCTGGTTGGCTCGTGCCGACCAATCGCTCGACCACGGGGAGTAGACCCGCATGCCCAGCCTCGACCGCCGACGCTTCCTGCGCGACACCGCCGCCACCACCGCCCTGGTCACCACCGCCGGGCTCGCCGCCGGCCCGATCACCCCGGCCCAGGCCGCGCCGCCCGCCGCCACACCCACCCCGTCCGCCCGCCGCAAGGGCGCGGTCAGCTTCCGTTGGTGGGGTACGGCCGGCTGGCGCGTCGACATCTCCGATCGCACGGTCCTCGTCGACCCGTTCCTCAGCCGGATCGACACCGGGCTGTTCAGGAACGCGTTCAACCCGGAGAAGGCGTTGACGGTGCGCACCGACGTGATCGACCCGCGCGTCGACCGGGCCATGACGGTGTTCGTCACGCACACCCACTGGGACCACTTCATGGACGTGCCGTACATCGCGAAGCGCACCGGCGCGCGGGTCTTCGGCACGCTGACCGCGTACCACCTGGGGTTGGCCTACGAACTGCCGTCGACGCAGCTCAGCGCCGTGAAGGGCGGCGAGGTGCTGGACTTCGGCGACCACTCCGTCGAGGTGGTCGGCTCGCTGCACAGCCGCAACCCGTCGTACTCGGTGGCTTTCCCCGGGGTGCGGGTCAGCCGGCCCGCGCAGCCGGCGACCATCGCGGACCTGCCGGAGGGCGACACGCTCGGCTACCTGCTGCGGGTCGACGGCGGCCCGTCGGTCTACTTCACCGGGGCCAGCGACGTCGCCGAGCGGAACCTCACCGGGCTCGCGCCCGACGTGGCGATGGTGGCCATGCAGAACGCCACCACGACCGGGGACTACCTGCCCCGACTGCTGGAGGGGCTGGACTATCCGAAGGTCGTGGTGCCGGTGCACTACGACAACTTCGAGACGGAGCTGCGGAACCCGCCGCCGGTCGCCGAGACCGACCGTGCCCGGCTGAACGACATGATCGCGGCGATCCGCCGGATCTCGCCGCGCAGCCGCGTGCTGGTGCCCGAGTACGAGACCGCGTACCACTTCTGACCGGTGCTGGTGGGGGTCGCCCGGCAGCGGCCCCCACCGGATCAGCCGGCGGCCAGCTCGGCCAGAGCCCGCACCGACTTCCAGTTGCGGGTGGTCGCCACCACGCCCAGCTTCTTCTCCAGGTACGCGTTGGTGAACTTCGACCGCCCGTAGCCGCCGTCGACGTAGTGCAGGAAGACCTCCCGGCCGGTCACCGTGAACGACACGTTCTCCCCACCGGGCACGCTCAGCGCATCCGCTGTGGACTTCTCCGGCGCGGTGGCCAGGAAGGCGACCATCAGCCTCGTCGGGTCGTCCTCCCGGTCGGCGTACGGGTTGCCGCCGGCGATCGCCGCCAACTCCCGGCCGCTGCGCACCAGCACCGGCACCGTCAACGCCACCTCGTCGGTGAGCGCCTGCCTGATCCCGGCCGCCAGCTCCTCCGCGTCGCGCACCGTGCTGCTGAAGGCGACGTTGCCGCTCTGCAGGTACGTCTTCACGTCCTCGTGCCCGAGCCCGGTGACGATCCGGCGCAGGTCGGCCATCGCCAGCCGGGTGGCGCCGCCGACGTTGACCCCACGCAGCAGGGCGACGTACCGGGTCATTGCTCCTCCTCGGGTGACGGCCGACCGGCTCAGCGTAGGCCGCCCGGCCCCACCAGACCCGTCTCGTAGGCGACGATGACCAGTTGCGCGCGGTCCCGGACGCCCAGCTTGGTCAGTAGCCGACCGACGTGGGTCTTGACGGTGGCCTGGCTGAGACTGAGGTGCGTGGCCAACTCCGCGTTGGACAGACCCCGGGCGATCAACGCGAGCACCTCCCGCTCCCGTTCGGTCACCCCGTCCAGGTCACGGGGCAGCGGCCGGGCCGGCTCCGGTCGCCTGGCGAACTCGTCGATCAGCCGGCGGGTCACCGTCGGCGCGAGCAGCCCCTCACCGGCGGCGACCACCCGGACGGCGGTCAGCAGGTCCGCCGGTGGGGTGTCCTTGAGCAGGAAACCACTGGCGCCGGCGCGCAACGCGCCGTAGACGTACTCGTCCAGGTCGAACGTGGTCAGGATGATGACCCGGGTGCCGGCGGTCGCCGGGTCGGCGCAGATCCGTCGGGTCGCCTCGATGCCGTCCATCTCCGGCATCCGGACGTCCATCAGCACCACGTCGGGCCGGTGCTGCCCGGTCAACGCGACGGCCTCGACACCGGTGCCCGCCTCGCCGACAACGGTGCAGTCCGGGGCGAGGTCGACCAGCAGCCGGAAGCTGCCGCGCAGCAACGCCTGGTCGTCGGCGATCAGTACGCGGATCACGCGGCCACCCGGTAGGGCAGGCTGGCGGTCACCGCGAAGCCGCCGTCCGAGCGTGGCCCGGCGCTGAAATCCCCGCCGTGCAACGCCACCCGTTCCCGCATGCCGATCAACCCGTGCCCCTCCCCGCCGGTCAGGACCGGACGTCGACCGTCGTCGGTCACCTCCACCCGTACCTCACCGGGTGTGACGGTCACCGTAGCCCGGCAGGCGGCCGGGGCCGCGTGCTTGACCACGTTGGTCACCGCCTCCTGCACGATGCGGTACACCGCCAGGCCCACCGACTCGGGGACCACGCTGCCCGGCGCCTCCCGTCGGACGTCGAGCCGTACGTCGACACCGCCGATCGCCGCCTGCCGCGCCAGCGTGGGCAACTCGTCCAGCCCGGGTGTCGGGGCGTACGAGGTGTCGTCCCGCAGGACGCCCAGCACCCGCCGGACGTCGGCCAGGGCGTTGCGGCCGGTCTCCTCGATCACCCGGAGGGCGGCGCCCGCCTCGCGGGGATCCGACTCGGCGACGTGGTTCGCGACGGATGCCTTCACCACGATGAGACTCAGCGTGTGGGCGACCACGTCGTGCAGCTCGCGTGCCACCCGCAGTCGCTCCTCCGCCGTGGCCTGACGGACCAGGTGGTCACTCTGCCGGGCGGCGAGGGCACGTCGTTCCCGGACCAGCCACCCGATCACCCAGGCGGGCGCGATCATGACGGAGGCGTAGACGACCCCACCCGCACGCGACCACAGGTCACCCGCCGTCAGCACCAGCGCGACGCTCACCAGCGCGAGACAACCCGCCGCGCAGAGGATCGAGCGGCGGGTGGCCGTCGACACCGCGACCGTGTAGAAGGACAGGCCGATGGCGAGCGCCGGCGCGGCGGCGGCGAAGTTCGGGATCACCCCGGTGACCAGGGCGACGGTGGTGACGGCGCTGATCACGGCGGCCACCGTCATCGGCCACCGACGGCGTACGGCCAGCGGCAGCCCGATAGCCAGTCCGACGAGCACCGACACCCAGAGCGGCTCGCGTACGCCGCCGTGCAGCGGTGACTCCAACGCCGCGTACGGGCAGAGCAGCCCGCCGACCGCCACGGCCAGCAGGGCGTCCACGACGTACAGATCCACTGGCCGTAGCCGTCGGGTCAGCAGGGGAGGGGTCACCCGTCCGACCGTATCGGCCGGCTGGCCGGTCCGCGTCCACCCACGGGCGGTCATCCCCGAGGACGACGTACCGGCCGTTGCGGGCCTCCGGCTCCACCCGCGGGAGGGGCGGAAACTGTCCGCGCCAGCACGACGCGCGGCACCCACCGCAGCCGGCACTGTGTCGACCATGACCACACACACGGTGACCCTGACGGGGCTGCGCGCGGTGTACGGCACCGGAACCCGGCGGGTGACGGCGCTCGACGGCGTGACGACGAGCTTCGCGAGCGGGACGTTCACGGCGGTGATGGGCCCCTCCGGCTCGGGAAAGTCCACCCTGCTGCACTGCGCGGCGGGGCTGGACAGCCCGACCGAGGGGACCGTAACGATCGACGGCATCCGCCTCGACCAGCTCGGCGAGGACGAGGTGACCCGGCTGCGGCGTGACCGGATCGGGTTCGTGTTCCAGGCGTTCAACCTGGTGTCCACGCTGACGGCCGGGCAGAACGTCGAGTTGCCGTTGCGGCTGGCCGGCCGCCGCCCACCGGCGCGGGACGTCACCGCCGCCCTCGACGCGGTGGGACTGGCCGACCGGGCCGGGCACCGGCCGAGTGAGTTGTCCGGCGGTGAGCAGCAGCGCGTCGCCGTGGCCCGAGCGTTGATCACCCGACCGGCGGTGGTCTTCGCCGACGAGCCGACCGGGGCGTTGGACAGCGCGGCGTCCCGGCAGGTGCTCCGGCTGCTGCGGGCGCTGGTCGACGACCACGGCCAGACAGTGGTGATGGTGACCCACGATCCCGACGCCGCCGCGTACGCCGATCGGGTCCTCCTGCTCGCCGACGGGCGCGTGGTCGACGAGGTGGACGGCGACATCTCGGCGGCGACAGTCGCCGCGCGGATCGCCGAGCGGGAGCGGTCATGCTGAGCATCCGCCGGTCGACCAGCGCGTTCGTGGCTGTCGCCATCGGGGTCGCGCTGGTCGCGACGGCCACCCTGCTGCTCGCCTCCGGGCGCCCGCAGGTGCCGGACCGACTGGCTCGGGCGGCAGTCGTGGTGCAGAGCCCCGAGGCGGGCGCGTCGGCCGACCAGTTCGTGCCGACCCGACCGTGGTCCGCCACCACGGCGGCGGGGCTGGTCGACCGGTTGGCCGGTCTGCCGGGTGTCGTCGCGGCGGTACCGGACCGCACCTTCTACGCCCAACCGCTCGTCGACGGCCGACCCGCCGCAGCCGACACCCGGCGGGAGGACGCGTACCAGGGGCACGGGTGGTCCAGCGCCCGGCTGGGTGGTCTGCGCCTCACCGCGGGTGAGCCGCCCGCCAGGCCCGGCGAGGTGGTCATCGACAGTGCGCTGGGACTGCGTACCGGTGCGCCGGTCACCCTGCTGACGGCGGCCGGGCCGCAGGCGTACACCGTCACCGGTCTGGTGGACGGGCCCGGCGTGCACGTCGCGGACGAGGTCGCCGCCGCGCTCGCGCCCGGCGTCCGGGCCATCGGGTTGGTCCTCGCGCCGAGGGCCGACCCGGACCGGGTCGCCGCGTCGGCTCGCGGTGTCGTCGGCGGCGACGGACGGGTGCTGACCGGCGACGCGCGCAGCGCGTTGGAGCCGCGCGACGACGCCCGGACCCGGTGGATCGGTATGCAGGTGCTCACCGCCACGGCGGCTCTCGCCGGCTTCGTCACGGTGTTCGTGGTCTCCTCCACCTTCGCGTTCACCGTCGCGCAGCGCCGCCGCGAGTTGGGCCTGCTGCGCGCCGTCGGCGCCACCGGACGGCAGGTCCGCCGCATGGTGTACGCCGAGGCTCTCGTCGTCGGCGTCAGCGCCGGGCTGGTCGGTCTGCTGATCGGCGCGGCGCTCACCCCGCCGCTGGGTCGACTGCTCGTCGATGTCGGGTTCGAGCCGGCGACCTTCCGGGTCCACTACGCCCCCTGGCCGATCGCGGTCTCGCTCGCGGCCGGGCCGGTGATCGCGGTGCTGGCGGTCTGGTCGGCGTCCCGTCGGGCCGCGCGGGTGCGTCCGCTGGAGGCGTTGCGCGAGGCAGCGATCGAGCAGCGACCGATCGGACGGGCCCGGATCGCCACCGGGGCGCTGCTCGTCGCGGCGGGGATCGCGCTCAGCGTAGGAACGGCCACCGCGGACGAGGCCCGGGTGGCGGCGTCCTACGCCCTGTACGCGGTGATGGCGCTGGTGGCCGGTGCCACGGTGCTCGCCCCGGTAGTGGTCGGGCCGGTGGTGCGGCTGCTGCGGTTCCCGGTGCGGCGGCCCGGTGGCGCGATCGGGATGCTGGTCCGTGGTGGTGCGTTGACCGCCACCCGGCGGACCGCCTCCATCGCCGCGCCGGTGCTGCTCACTGTCGCCTTCGCGGTGCTGGTGTCCGGGATGGTGCGGACCAGCACCGCCGCGTACGCGGCGGGTCGGGCGGACAAGGTGAACGCCGGTTGGATCGTCCTGCCGGACCGGGCGCCCGGTCTGTCGGACGCGGCCGTCGCCGCGACCGGAGGCACCGCCCTCCTGCCGACCACCGTCTTCCGCACCGACCCCGGAACGCTGCCGGAGAACCGGCCACTGACCGCGCTCGGTGTGGACCCGGCGGGCTTCGCCGCCGCGAACCGGCTGCTCACCGTCGTCGCCGGTTCCCTGGAGGACCTGCGCGGGGACGACACCGTGGTGGTCACCGCCTCGGCGAACCTGCCGCCGTCCGCCCCGTACGAGCTGGTCTTCGCCGACGGGACAGCGGTGTCGTTGCGCGTCGTCGCGGTCGTCACCGACACCTCGCTCCCCGGCGACCTGCTCGTGCCCCGGGCCGTGGTGCGGGCGCACGACCCGTCGGCGTTGACCTCCACGGTGTACGTCCAGGACCGGATCGCCCCACCGGTGGGCGCGCGGATCGTCGACGTGGCCACCTGGGCGGCCGAGGCGGACGCCGCCGAGGACCGTCTCGTCTGGTCGTTCACGCTGCTGCTGATCGGTGTGTCGGCCGGCTACGGAGCCATCGCCGTGGCCAACACGTTGCTGCTGGCCGCCGCCGGTCGGGTCGCGGACCTGCGGCTGATCCGGTTGGCCGGGGCTACCCGGCGGCAGGTCCTCTGGCTGGTCACCGCCGAGTCCGCTGTGGTGGTGCTCATCGGCGCGCTGCTCGGCGGCGCGGTCGCGTTCGTCGGCCTGCTCAGCATCCGTGCCGGCCTGGCCGAGCAGGTCGGCGCGTCCGTCGACCTGGTGGTGCCCTGGTCGGTGATCGCCGGCGTGGTGGGGCTGTGCCTGCTGCTCGCCGTGCTGTCCAGTGTGCTGCCGACGTGGCGGTCACTGCGACACCGCCCCGCGCGGACCCCGGTCAGCGTCGTCGGATGATCGGCCCGCCTATTCGGCGACCGGCAGCACTACCTCGTTGCGCCGCAGGAACCACGGCTTCCACGGCAGGTCGAAGCGCGCGTACCGGACGGCTCCGGTGGGTTGCAGCCCGGCCGCGGTCACCGACCGGCCGAGCATGGTGGCCCGCCGGCTGAACGTCTGCTCCGTCCACCGCCCCGAGAAACGCATCGCCGCCGCCAGTTGTGCCCTGACCTCGCGGACCCGCACCCGGGCGTCCACCGGCTCGGGCGCGGTCGCCGCGGTGAGGGCCGCCGGCAGGACGACCTGGATCAGGTACGCGCCCGGCCGCTCGCCCTCGATCTGGACCACCGGCACGGTCATGGCGATCTTCTCCGACCCACCGGCCGCCGACGTCGTCGGCTCGGCCGCGCCAACCGGGTGTCGAGCCCGGTTGGCGCCGCCGAGGTAGCCGGCCAGCGGTCGGAACGCCTCGATCAGCGCCCTGGTGAACGGGGCCTGGACCTGCATCTCGGCCACCAGGTGGGCCGGGTACCGACGCAGCTCGAACCCGGGGTGTCGGGACACCACCCGGTACGGCTGCTGTTCGGTCATCGAGCGGCTCCCAGGGTCTGTTGAAACAGACGCTACCGCCCGTCCGGCTCCCGCTCGGCCGAAGTCGACTGCTCGGGTCGTCCGGTGACCGCGCGCGCGGTCAGCCGCCAGTACTGCCGCTTGCCCTCGTCGCGCAGCACCACCCCGAGCAGGCCCAACTCCCTGCGCAACTCGCGGGCGTCGTCGCGGCGGTCCCGCTCGACAGCCCGCTCGCGGGCCCGCAGCAGCGCGTCCGCGCCGGCCGGCAACCCGGGCAGGTCGGGCACCCACAGCCGGTACGCCGACCGGTGCGGGTCGTCGTCCGCCCAACCCCAGCCGTGCGCCCGGAACGCCGCCGCCAGCTGCGTGGCCGAATGGTCGGTCGGTTCCCGGACCAGTTCCGCGCCGTCGCCGTCGAGCAGCACCAGGTGCTTGTCGGCGAGGAAGACGACCCGGGTGTCGACCCGGGCGACGGTCCGGTCCTGGTCGGAGCGGCGTAGCCGGACCTGGGCCGGGTCGACGGTGACGATCAGCCGTTCGGCGGTGCCGATCCCGGCGACGACCAGACCGGCGGCGACGCCCACCGCGACGGTGCCGAGGGTGGCCTGCGGCTCGGGCAGCCGGTCCAGCCACTCGATCAGGTCGCTGAACGGCACCCAGGGCAGCCGGGTGAGCCAGCCCGTCGCCGCCGCGAGGAGCCAGCCGGCGCCCGCGCCGAGGAGTGGGAAACCACCCCACAGGACCGCCAGCTCCAGCGGGCCGCCGCTGACCGTGGTGCGGGGACGGTTGCCGGCGACGTCCATGGTCAGGACACCTCGCGGCGCAGCGTCCGGAACAGGCCGGCGGCCAGCGGGAGAACCATCCAGACCAGCAGGGAGACAGCCACCCGCCCCCACTGCTCGCCGGTGACGGCGTCGCTGCCGAACAACGGTTCCATGGTCTTGCTGGTGTCCAACCACTCGGACGGGCCGCGCAGCGGCTTGACCATTTCGCCGAGCACTCCCCACAGGGTGGGCAACAGCAGGTAGCCGACGATCGCCAACGGCGGGTTGAGCAGCAGCAGACCGAAGGCGGCGCCCATCAACACGCTGGTGACCTGGAGGATCGCCGCGTTCAGGACCAGCGACCAGTCGAACTGCCAGGTTCCCGCCCCGCCGGTGGCGGACGCCACGAGCGTGCCGGCGGCGGCGACGGCGAGGCTGGCCAGCACCGAGGCGAGCGCGGCAAGCGTCACGGCGATCAGCTTCGCGGCCACCACCCGCTCCCGGCGGGGCACCAGGGCGTACGTGGTGAGCGCGGTGCGCTGCGACCACTCGCTGGTGATCGACAGGATGCCGAGCACCGGCAGCAGCAGCGACACCGGCAGCAGCGAGGTGACGAAGAAGGTGAAGAAGGCCTGTTCGGAGTCCTCGGCGTAGATCAGCAGGAGGGTGACGATCGCGACGACGACCAGGCCGATGGTGATCAGCAGCCAACGGCCGGCCCGGGTGTCGACGAGCTTGCGTAGCTCCACACCGGTGAGCCGGAGCAGCGACGGTCGGCGTACCGGGGCGCGGTGCTGGGGCGCGACGGTGGTGGCGGGCGCGGTGGTGGTGGTCATCGGACGGCCTCCTTGGTGGATTCGCCGGCGGTCAGGGTGAGGAAGAGCTGTTCGAGACCACCGCTGCCGGCGGGGCGCAACTCGGCCAGCGCGACACCGGCGTCGGCGGCGGCCTGGCCGACCGCCTCGGCGTCGGCCTGCACGAGGAGCCCGTCCGCGCTGTCGGCCGCCGTCAGGTCGGCCGCCTCCAGCGCCCGACGCAGCGCCGCGCCGTCGCGGGCCCGGACCACAGTGCCGCCGCCGGCCAGCAGCTCGTCCTTGTCGCCCTGGGCCACGATCCGGCCGCCCCCGATCACCACCAGCCGGTCCGCTACCGCCTCCACCTCGCGCAGCAGGTGGGAGGAGAGCAGCACGGTGCCGCCCCGGTCGGCGAAGTCGCGCAGCAGGCCCCGCATCCAGAAGATCCCCTCCGGGTCCAGGCCGTTGGCCGGCTCGTCGAGGATCAACACCCGGGGGTCACCGAGCATCGCCTGGGCCAGGCCGAGTCGCTGACGCATGCCCAGCGAGTACGCCTTCACCCGCCGTTTCGCGGCCACCGCGTTCAACCCGACCAGGTCGAGCTTCGCGGCGACCTCGCGCTTGTCCAGACCCATCGTGTACGCGGACAGCGTCAACGCCTCGCGGCCGGTGCGCCCGGAGTGCTGGGCGGAGGCGTCCAGCAGCACGCCGACCTCCCGCCCCGGGTTGGGCAGCTCCCGGTACGGGTGCCCGGAGACGGTGGCGCGGCCGGCGGTCGGCGCGGTGAGCCCGCAGATCATGCGCATGGTGGTCGACTTGCCGGCGCCGTTGGGGCCGAGGAAGCCGGTGACGGTGCCCGGCTCGCACCGGAACGACACGTCGTCCACGGCCGGGTGTGGCCCGTATCGCTTGGTGAGGTTCTCTACGACGATCATGTCGCCGAGCGTGCCGGGGCCGCCCGGCCATCCGCTGCGGCCACCGGTCGGTGCCGCGTCGACCTTGGTCGGTCGGCGGGTCTCGACTTTGGTAGCTGGTTGTCGGCCCCCGATGCTGCCTAGCATGGGCGGGTGAGCACCCTCGCCGTTCCGGAGCACCCCTGGCTGCTGCCGGGGGAGCTGGTGGTGCCGGCCGAGCGCGTGCGGGCCCGGCCGCGCCGCACCACCCGGGACTGGTTGGTGGACAGCCTCGCCTTCCTGCTCGGGCTGCTCTGGGTGCTGTTGACCTTCGGGGACGCAATGTCGCCCACCCCGGAGATAGCCATCCCGCTGCCGCACGACTGGATGCTCGGCGTCGACACGGTGCTCGGGCTGGTCTGCTGCGGGCTGCTCTGGGTACGTCGGCGGTGGCCCCTCGGGCTGGCAGTGGCAACCCTGCCGCTGAACCTGTTCTCGATGGCCGCCGCCATCCCGCTGCTGATCATCTACTTCACCGTCGTGGTGCACCGGCGGACCGCCGTCGCGATCGCGATCACCGGTGTCGGGTTCCTCACCAACCTGGTCTTCAGTTGGACCCGTCCAGATCCCGCGATGTCGTACTGGCTCACCGTCACCTGGGGTGTGGTGATCACCCTGGCGGTGCTGGCCTGGGGGATGTTCGTCCGGGCCCGCCGGCAGTTGATCGTGTCACTGCGCGAGCGGGCCGAACGGGCCGAGGCGGAGCAGCAACTCCGGGTCGCCCAGGCCCGCCACCTCGAACGCACCCGGATCGCCCGGGAGATGCACGACGTGCTGGCCCACCGGATCTCGCTGCTCAGCCTGCACGCCGGTGCGCTCGAGTTCCGCCCGGACGCGCCGCCGGACGAGGTTGCCCGCGCCGCCGGGGTGATCCGGGGCAGCGCCCACGCGGCCCTTCAGGACCTGCGCGAGGTCATCGGGGTGCTCCGGGCCGAGGACGGTGGCGACGACGCCCCGGAGCCGCCCCAGCCGACCCTCGCCGACCTGCCGGCCCTGATCGCCGAGTCGCGGTCGGCCGGGGTACGCGTCAACGTCAGCGACACCGTCGCCGACGCGGAGAAGGTGCCGGCGGCGCTGGGTCGGGCCGCGTACCGGATCGTGCAGGAGGGGTTGACCAACGCCCGCAAGCACGCGGCCGGGGCGGCGGTGACAGTGGACGTGGCCGGGGGGCCGGGCGCCGGCCTGACCGTGGCGATCGTCAACCGGTGGCCGGTCGGCGCGCCGGCCGGCGGCACCCTGCCGGGTGCGGGCACCGGCCTGGTCGGCATCAGCGAGCGCGTCACCCTGGCCGGCGGCCGGCTCGCCTACGGCCGGGACGACAGCGGTGACTTCCGGCTGGCGGCCTGGCTGCCGTGGCCGGCGTGACCGGCCTGCCCGGCCCTTCGGGCGGGACCGGGCCTTCCGGGGCGGCTGGCCCGGTCGACGCGGCCCGGCCTTCCGAGGAGGTCGGCACGTCCGGTGCTTCGGGCCCGGATTCGGTCGTGCCGTCGGTACGCGTGCTGATCGTGGACGACGACGCGCTGGTCCGGGCCGGGCTCTCGATGATCCTCGGCGGCCTGCCGGACCTGACCGTGGTCGGTGAGGCGGCCGATGGTGGTGAGGTGCCCGCGGCCGTCGCCGCGTACGCCCCGGACGTGGTGCTGATGGACATCCGGATGCCCCGGGTGGACGGGCTGACCGCCACCGAGGCGCTGCGCGCCCAGCCGCACCCGCCGGAGGTGCTGGTGCTCACCACGTTCGACGCCGACGAGCAGGTGCTGCGGGCGCTGCGCGCGGGGGCGGCCGGCTTCCTGCTCAAGGACACCCCGCCGGCGGAGCTCGTGCACGCCGTACGCCGGGTCGCGGCCGGCGAGGCGACGCTCTCCCCGACCGTCACCCGGACGCTGATCGCCCACGTGACCGGCGCTGTCCCCGGTGCGGTCGGACCCGACCCGCGCCGGGAGCGGGCGGTGCGGTTGCTCGCCGGTCTCAGCGAGCGGGAGCGGCAGGTGGCTGTCGCGTTGGGGCGGGGGCACACCAACGCGGAGATCGCCGGGGAGTTGTTCATGAGTGTGGCGACGGTCAAGGCGTACGTCTCCCGGCTGTTGACCCGCCTGGACCTCAACAACCGGGTTCAGGTGGCACTGCTCGTCCACGACGCCGGCCTCGTCTGACGCAGGCCGGTTGATCGACTCGGCTTCGTAGAAGTCGCGGTGTCCCGCCGTCGAGATGCCCCGACATCAAGGAATCCGATTCGGTACCGGAATTGAACTTTCGTCCGACGTCTCCCGTACCCATGGCCGAGGATGTCGGTGCGGTGAGTCCGCCGTACCGCTGCCGAGCTGCGGGAGGCCTGCCGTGCGAGTTGGTGAGCAGTCGACGGATCCCATCGACCAGGTACTGGGGGAGGTGCCAATGCCGGCACCACTGACCCCGGAGGATGTTCGGCTCGCGGTCCGGGCGGTGGTCGTGCACACCGCCGAGGAGTGGCCCACGGGGCCGCTGTGCCGCAACGACGGCGCCTCCTACCCGTGCCGCCTGCACCGTTGGGGGCGGCGCGTGTTGGAGGCACACGGGCTCAACGAACGGCAGATCGAGGCGTTGATCCGGCACGGCAACCCGTTCGTGCACGTACCCTTCCCGTTCACGGCGACCGGGCCGTCCTCCGCGCGTACCGCCGGTGGCCGGCCGGCGACCACCGGATACCCGGCGCCGGCCGGGCGTACCGGCGGGTTGCCGGGGCGGCAGCAGGCCGCGCGGGCCGTGCCACCGGGTGGACGACCCGCCGCTGCCGGCCGGCCGGTGACTGCCCCCGTCACCGCGCCGCGCTGGCCCCGGGCGAGCTGAGCGCGCTACCCCTCCGCCCGCAGACCCGGGGCCGACACGACGCCGGCCCGGCGCGGAGATTCCCTCTCCGCGTCGGGCCGACGTCGCTCCGACAGGTGGCTCAGTCGTTGCCGGCTCCGATGCCGCAGTCCGGCGCCGACCAGTTCGTCGTGTTCGAACTGCTGTCGCTGTTGTTCTCCCGACGCGAGTCGACGTGTACGTGGTCGTCGTGGTCGGGGTAGCCCGGCCCGTAGATTCCGCTGAATCCGTTGTTACGGGCGGCGCGGGCGACGTCGCACAGGGACGACGTCCGTGAGGTGACGTCGGCCGCGTTGCCGTAGAGGTGCTGGCTGTCCGACGCGCCGCCGACCTGGTTGTTGCAGGCCCGACTGCGGAAGCCACTGGACACGTAGAGCGGCTTGTCGCCGAGGTTCTTGCGCAGCGCCTCCAACTTCCACATGGTGCGCAACGCGTTCTGCTTGGTCTGCGCCGCCGACAGCGGCCCGCCGCTCCACCCGCTGCCACCGCAGCCGTTGTCCAGCTCGCTGTAGCTGAAGTGCGCGGGGGTGCAGTCGTTGTCCTGGAGTTGGTACAGCTTGGCGTAGGTCTGCGGGCCGGCGATGCCGTCGGCGCGCAGTCCGTACGCCTGCTGGAACCGTTTGACGGCGGCGGCGGTCTTGGGTCCGTAGCGGCCGTCGTTCTCCACGATGTCCCGGTTGCCGGCCCACCCGGCGACCCGGATCTGCAGCTGGCGGACGTCGTCGCCGGAACGTCCCTGGGTCAGGGTGCGGTTCCACGTGTAGCAGCCGTCCGCATGTGCCGCCGGTGCGGCGACCACCGCGGCGATCGCTGCCCCGGGCAGTGCCAGGGCGAATGCGATGGCAGCACGCTTCAAGGTGTTTACGCGCACAGAAGTCCTCCCGATAGGAGAGCGATTGGGGTGGCCACGGGACATCGACCAAGAAGTCCCGCGATTTCCACCCTGGCACTGATCGAGACTGTTGGAGGCGATTAACGAGAATCGTCCTCACAAACCCTCGCTCCTGGGTATTGGCTGGGAATTCGACTGATTTGCGAAACAGCCATTCCCCGCCGATCGGTCCTGTTCCGGTCAAGCACACCGAACGTCGCAATCAGCCACACCGAGGGTGATGTTCCCTGACCGGCGGCGGCCGGTAACGTCAGCCCCGGGCTGCGGACTGGCGGAGGTGCACGTGGCACGCGGTGGCGTCTTCTGTGTCGAGGGTCAGTGGCACCGCGACCTCAACGAGCGAGGCTCCGTGCTGCCCACCCTGGAGCTGCTGGAGCGGCTGGGCAAGATCCGCTTCATCCACAAGGACGCGGCCACCCGCGACGAGCTGTTCTACTTCCTGGACCGCTGGCTGCTCAAGCAGTACGCCGACCACCGGGTGGGCTTCTTCGCCATGCACGGCGAACCGAGCCGACTCTGCCTCACCGACTGGCAGTCGGTGGAGCTGAACGAGGTGGCCGACCTGATGGCCGGCCGCGCCGAGGGGCGACGACTCTATTTCGGCAGCTGCTCGGTCCTGCGGGCCTCCGACGCCGTGCTGCGCGAGTTCCTGGAGGTCACCGGAGCCGCCCTGATCTGCGGTTTCACCCGCGAGGTCGACTGGGTCGAATCGGCGGCGTTCGAGACCGTCCTCCTCGACGTGCTCGCCAACGGCCAGCGACACAACGCCGCCGAGCTGCGGATGGGCTCGGCCCACTGGGCGCCCCTCGCGTCGTACCTCGGCTTCCGGGTGATCTACGCCAACGGGCGAGCCTGGCGCCCGTCCGGCCGCCCCCGGGTGCCCACCCAGACGGTGCACCGCTCCACGGCCCGACCGCGCTGACCCGCCGCCGCCCCCGCACGCGCGCCCTGGTAGGAACGACGAATGGCGCGCAGCATCGCACGGAACACCCGGGTCGACCGGGCCGACCTGCTCGACTTCCTCCGGACGCGACACCGCGTCGTGCTGATGACCACCCGGGCCGACGGGCGACCGCAGTCCTCCCCGGTCTCCGCCGGGATCGACGGGCAGGGCCGGCTGGTCGTCTCGACCTACCCCGAGCGGGCCAAGGTGACCAACATCCGCCGGGACCCCCGGGTGTCGGCGTGCGTGCTCAGCGACGACTGGAACGGCCCCTGGGTGCAGATCGACGGCACCGCCGAGGTGCTCGACCTGCCCGAGGCGCTGGAGCCGCTGGTCGACTACTTCCGCAGCATCTCCGGCGAGCACCCGGACTGGGACGACTACCGGGCGGCGATGGTGCGCCAGGGCAAGTCGCTGATCCGGGTCACCATCGACTCGTGGGGCCCGATCGCCACCGGCGGCTTCCCCGCCCGCCTCGCCGACTGACCGCTCCTCGCGGCCCCGCAGCCGTCAGTCGGTCTGGGCCGCGTAGACCAACTGGCGCAGCTGGGAGCGCAGCGGGTAGGTGCTCGACGGCATCAGCTGGGTGAACAGCAACGCGGTGATCTCCTCGACCGGGTCCACCCAGAAGGCGGTGCTGGCCACCCCACCCCAGTAGTACTCGCCGACGCTGCTCGGCACCCGGCTGGGGACCGGGTCGTCGACGACCGCGAAGCCGAGGCCGAAGCCGATCCCGTCCAGGGTCGTCTCGGCGAAGCCGCCGGTGGACAGGGTGCCCAGGTCCTGACCCCCGGGCAGGTGGTTGCGGGTCATGAACCGCACCGTGCGCGGCCCGAGCAGCCGGACGCCGTCCAGCTCGCCGCCGCGCAGCAGCATCTGGGTGAAGCGGTGGTAGTCGGCCGCGCTGGAGATCAGACCGCCGCCGCCGGACAGCAGGGCGGGCTTGCGCAACGCGAGTGCGCCGAGGCTGTCGTAACGGACGGCCTTCCCGCTGCGCGGCTCCGGCACGTAGAGGGCGGCCATCCGGTCGGCCTCGTCGCCGTCCACCCACCAGCGGGTGTCGGTCATGCCCAGCGGTCCGAAGATCCGGTCGGCGAAGAACGTGTCGAGGCTCTGCCCGGAGACGACCTCGACGAGCCGGCCGAGCACGTCGGTGGCGACCGAGTAGCCCCAGGCGGAGCCGGGCTGGAACAGCAGCGGCAGCTCGCCGAAGACCGCGCAGGCAGCGGCCAGGTCGACGTCCGCCGGCGGGTACAGGTCGTAACCGGCGGCCCGGTACAGGCCGTCGACCACCGAGGTCTGCATGAAGCCGTACGTCAGGCCGGCCGTGTGGGTGAGCAGGTGACAGACCCGGATCGGCTCGGTCGCCGGCACCGTGTACGGCTTGAGCACCGACCCCTTCGAGTAGACCCGCAGGTCGGCGAACTCCGGCAGCCAGCGGCTGATCTCGTCGGTCAGCTCGAACCGGCCCTCCTCCCAGAGCATCATCGCCGCGACCGAGGTGACCGGCTTGGTCATCGAGTAGATCCGCCAGAGCGTGTCCGCCTCCACCGGGGCACCCGACTCCCGGTCCCGCAGCCCGTACGTCGAGGAGTGCGCCACCTCGCCGCGGCGGGTGACCACCACCTGCCAGCCGGCCAGGCGGCCGTCGTCCACGTACCGGCCGAAGTGCTCGTCGATCCGCGCCAACCGCGCCGGGTCGAGGCCGATCTGATCCGGGTCCTTGCTCCGCGCCACGCTCACGTCGCCGAACCTACTCGGCGGTACGCCGGTGCGGGAAGGGGGTCGTCCCGGCTCGGCCGGCGCCGCTGCCCACTAACCTGGCCGGATGCCGGTGCTGACCGAGGATGTGACCTTCCGCAACGAGGACTGGTACGGCGAGGAGCTGACCGACCGCCACTTCGTGAGTTGTGAGTTCTTCGACGTGGACCTGACCGAGGCGGTGAGTCGGGGAGCGGTCTTCACCGGGTGCACGTTCGGCAACGTCCGGTTCAACACGTCCCGGCATGTCGACTCGGCGTTCACCCGGTGCGTCTTCCGCCGGTGCAACTTCTTCGAGGCCGAGTTCACCGGCTGCAAACTGGTCGGCAGCACGTTCGTCGACTGCGACCTGCGCCCGTTGACTGTCGACGGCGGTGACTGGTCCTTCGTCGCGTTGCCCGGCGCCGACCTGCGGGGTGTCCGGCTGACCGGGGTGCGGATGCGGGAGGTGGACCTGACCCGGGCCAACCTGACCGGCGCCACCGTCACCGGCGTCGACCTGTCCGGCGCCCAGTTGCTCAACGTTCGGCTCGGTGGCGCCGACCTGCGGGGCAGCGACCTCACCGCGCTCGATCCGACGGTCGTCGAGCGGGCCGGCGCGATCGTCGACGTCGGGCAGGCCGTGGTCATCGCGCAGTTGCTCGGTTTTCGGATCGGCTGACCCGCGCGGCGTCGGTGGCCTGCCGAAGTGCCCACCCGCGCGGGCGGGACGGGCGGGCATCGTGCGGCTGCGGGCTGGACACGTCCGGCAGTCCGGATCTAGCGTGTCGTCCACACCGGTACGAACGCGAAACGGCCCACAGTGGACGGTGTGATCCGCTGCGGCCGGCGGCGGCCGGGTGGTGGAGTTGGAGGGGTCGGTGGCGGACGAAGACCGCACGCGGACTGGTTCGGGTGCCGAGGACGCATCGGCGAAGCACCGCTCGGGTGCCGTCACCTCCGGGCAGACCCGCGCCGCGCTGCGCCGGGTCGCCCGTGCCCGGAAGCGCCGGCGCTGGGCGGTGGAGGGGGTCGCCGTACTCGCCTGCCTGGCGGCGTTGATCTCGTACCTGAGCCTCCGGTCGGAACCGGCGCCCGACGACGACCAGGCGGATGGCTCGGGCGGCGTGACCGGGGTCGTCGCCCGTTCTCCCGGCTTCCCGGCCACCGACGGGCGCACCGGTGACGCGGGGCTGGCCGAGCCGGGCCTGCGTCCGCGCCAGCGCCCGCCCTCGCCCGACCCGACGCCGTCGGTGACCGCGCCGGCCCCGCCGCCGTCGCAGTCGCCGGAGCTGTCGGTGACCCGGGGGGAGATGCCCGCCGAGGTCAACCTGACCGCCGTGGGTGCCCGGGACTGGATGCACTGGGGGCAGCGCGGGGGCGGTTCGACGGTCCGCAAGCGGGCGGGTTCCGGGGAGATCGCCGACGAGGGTGGCGCCGGCACGCGGGTCGCCTGGGACGGCAACCAGGAGCACGTCCGGTGGTCCGACGGCTCGTCGCAGCGGTCGGCACGGGACAGTGCACAGGGCGTCTACACCTGCGGCACCGGAAACGGGTTCTCCCTCGCCGTCGCCGGCAGCGGTGAGTCACGCACGGTCCAGCTCTACGGCGGCACCTGGATGGCCCGGGGGCGCCTGGAGGCGCGACTGTCCACCGGCGGGCCCGCCAGCAGCGTGGTGCTGGAGGACCCGTACACGAGTCAGAGTGCCCAGTTCACCATCAAGTTCACCGCCCCGAAGGGCGCCCGACTGCTGCTGAACTGGAAGGTCGAGAAGGTCTTCACGCCGCACTGCGGCAACGTCGGCCTCCAGGCAGTGGCGGTCCGCTGACCGACCAACCGCTGCGCGGCCACACAGCGGGACAGTTTGTCCGTCGCCGACGGTCGAGGAGGTCGTAACTTTCTGCTGTCCCCATCCGACCATCCAGTGTGGAGGCAGCGGAGATGAGTAGTACCGCCCACCGCGTCCGTCGCGCCGCTTCGTCCGGTGCCGCCGAAGCGTCCGGGGAGGTGCTCCGCGACATCCCCCTGCCGCCGTACGTGACGGGCGAGGACACCCAGTTCGCGGTACGGGCGGTGGTGGTGCACGCCCCCCGGCGGTGGTCCGGGGGAGTGATCTGCCGCAACGACGCCAGCCCGCACCCGTGTCGCCTGCACCGTTGGGGCACCCGGGTGCTGGCACTGCGCGGGCTGCGGGCCGCCGAGATCGCCGCCCTCATCGAGCGTGGCGACCCGACGGCGGTGGTCCCCCCGCCGAAGCGTCCCGCCTGAGCCCGTGCCCGGTCGGGAGACGCGGGCCTGCGCCTCCCGGCCCCCTCGACAGATGCTGCCACGTGGACTACGTCGGTCGTCCCACCGACTTCTCGTGTCCACCCCAGTAGTGCCGCTGCGCCCCCATGACCAACGGCGCGACCAGGGCGGCGAGCGCCCCGCCGAGCAGTGGGAAGACGATGAACACCCAGAGCTGCCGCAGGGCCACGCCACCCTCGAAGACCGCCGGGCCGAACGCGCGGGCCGGGTTGACCGCCGCGCCGGTCAGCGTCAGACCGACCAGCTGGGTCGCGGCGAGGGCCAACCCGATGGCCACGCCGGCGGTGCCAGGGTTCTCACTCCGGCTGGTCACCACCAGGACGACGAGGACGAACAGGAAGGTCAGCACGACCTCCAGCACCGCCGCGCCGCCCCGGTTGATGTGGGCGCCGTAACCGTTGGTGCCCAGCGCACCGGTCTGGTCCGCGACGTCGCCCCAGCGGGTCAGCGCCCAGAGCACGAAGGCGGCCACCGTCGCTCCCACGAACTGGGCGATCCAGTACGCCACCGCGCCGAGCACCGAGATCTTTCCGGAGAGCAGCACGCCGAGTGTCACCGCCGGGTTGACGTGACTGCCGGACAGTGGGCCGATCGTGTAGACGAGAGCGAGCATCACGAACCCGAAGGTCAGCGCGACCACCACCACGCCGCCCTGAACCCGTGCCGCGACGGCGCTGCCCACTCCGAAGAAGACGAGCAGCAGGGTGCCGAGGAACTCGGACGCGTACCGACGGAAATCGCTCATCCACTCAGCGTAGGCGCAGGTCAGGGGGTCATTGGCGAAAGTCTGTGATCGGTGCGACGGCCGAGCGCGGGCACACCGTTGCCGACCAGGGTGTTGCACACCAGGTGGACACCCGCTCAGCGGACGTCGTGGTGATCGGGGCCGGTTCTGGCCGCACGCCGGAGGTACGCCGGCTGCGCGAGCGGGGCGTCCTGGACCGGCTACCCGTGTTCGACCGGATCACACCCGACGGGGTGGCCTGGGCGGACGGGCGGTTCGTACCGGCGGACACCTGGTCGGTTACGGCCCCTCGGCCAGCACGATCGGTGCCAACCGGGCCGGCCGCGCGGCGGTCAACGAGATTCGCCTGGCTGGCCCCGGCCCCCGCTCTCGACTGACCTGGCTCTATTTGACGGATCGCCGGTCAGCGGGCACGGTGGAGGTGGCGGGGCCCTCAGCTGCCCCGATTCGACGCGACGGCAATGACCGTTCGCCCTTTCTGTCGCCTCCCCGATGCGCTCGTACGCGGACCGATCAGCCGGTCTGCGAGGGTTCCGACCGGGAGCCGAGATTCCACGAGGAGTTCCACTCATGCTCACCATGACCGACAATGCCGTGCTCGTCATCCGTGACCTGGCCAACCAGCAGGACGTCGCCGAGGGCGGCGGAGTGCGCATCGCCGCCGACGCCGAGGCCGGCTCGCTCTCGGTGGAGTTGGTGCCCGAGCCGGCGCAGGGCGACCGCGTGGTCGACAACCAGGGTGCCCGCATCTTCCTCGACGAGGACGCGGCCGAACTGCTCGGCGACGCCTCGGTGGACGCCACCGTCGACGACGAGGGCGTCATCCAGTTCGGCTTCACCGAGAAGCAGTAGCCAGCCGTCTCACCGCAGCGAACGTCCGCGCTGTGGCGGACCGGGCCGGGGATTCCACCTCGGCGCGGTGTCGCCGTCCGGGCGCAACAGCGTGGCGAGCACGTACGCCAGGTGGTGCGAGGTGCTCCAGGCCGCCCAGTTGGCGGCCGAACCGGCGCCGGCGCCCCGGCGGGCCCGGCGGAGCAGTTCGTGGTCGCCCCAGGAGAACGCCGCCCCGGTGCTCGGCCAGTGCGGCGCCGACACCAGCGTGCGGCACAGGTCGGCGAACCGCTCGTCGCCCCGGCCACCTCGCCGCGCCCAGCGGTAGATCCACCAGCTGCCGTCGTCGGTGTACCGCACCGTCGGTAGCCGGTCACCAGGATCACCGCTGCCGGACACGGCCGGGTGGACTCCGTAGTCGCCGTAGTCGACCCCGGTGTCGGCCAATCGTTGCCAGAGCTGCCAGTCCCAGCGGTCCAACCGGATCGGCTCGTCGGTGGGCAGCCGGGACAACGTCGGTGGCATCCCACCCGCTGCCACGGTCACCGACCGCCAGGCGTGCCGGCGTGCCCAGTCGAGCAGGCGGCGCACCCGAGGTTCGGCCGCCCGCACATCCGCCGGGCAGCACACGTCCCCGGCGTCCACCAGCAGGTCGCACTCCTCCGGAACGAGGTCGGTGGACCTCCAGACCCGTTCGGCGGCGGCGGTGCTGCCGTCCGGCCCGGCCCGGTCCTGTCCGGCCCGCAGGCGGATCAGCGCCCGCCGGCCGCACGCCCGTGCCGCCGCGCCGTGCACGACCAACCGGTGGTCGCTCTCCGCGAGGCCGATGACCGGCACCAGGGGTACGCCCCAGCGGCTCAGCTCCGCTGCGCGGCTGTCGGGGAGGGCGCTGACGTCCACGGCCGGCCGGAGCCGGGGTGGCAGTCGGCGCAGAACGTCCACTGTGGTCCGGTCGACGGCGCCGATCTCCAGGACCGGGGCGACAAGGGCGGTGGCCGTGTCGTCGAGGTGGCTGAGGGCATCCAGCTCACCGCGCCGGCAGGCGAGGATCGGGCGGTAGACCGGTTCCGCCGCCCGGCTCCCGGGGGCGGGCACCATACTTCAATCTAGCCAGGCATGCGCATATGTCACAGCTGGTGGAGTCGGAATTCGGCTGCTCGACTGTCGCCTCGGCGACTACGCTCCTCCGATGCCTGAGCCCGCGCACCGATACCGCTCCGACGACGAGGACAGCGGCCGGTGGGCCGGATTCCCGTTCCGTGACGGGGACATCGTGATCAGCACCCGTTCCAAGAGCGGCACCACCTGGATGCAGATGATCTGTGCGTTGCTGGTGCTGGGCACTCCCGAGCTGCCGGCGCCGCTGAACGTGCTGTCGCCCTGGCTGGACTGGCTCGCCGAACCCCGTGACGTGGTGTTCGACAGGCTGGCCGCGCAGCCGCACCGGCGGTTCATCAAGACGCACACCCCGCTGGACGGGGTGCCTCTCGACCCCCGGGCGCACTACGTGGTGGTGGCCCGGCACCCGCTGGACATGGCGGTCTCCCTCTACCACCAGGCGAGCAACCTGGATCGGGCGCGCCTCGCGGAGCTGACCGGCCAGCCGGCCCCGTCCGGGCCGGCCCGGGAGCGCGTGCCGGTGGAGCAGTGGCTGCGCAGCTGGGTCGACCAGGAGGTCGACCCGCGCGCCGAGCTGGACTCGCTGCCCGGGGTGATGCTGCACCTGACCGACGCCTGGGCCCGTCGACACGAACCGAACGTCGCGCTGGTGCACTACGACGACCTGTTGGCCGACCTGGGCGGTGAGATGCGCCGGCTCGCCGACCGGTGGGAGCTGCCGCGCCCGGGGCCGGAGCTGGTGGAGGCGGCGACCTTCGGCCGGATGCGCGAGCGGGCCGACCGGCTCGCTCCGGACACGCTCGGTGTGCTGCGCGACCGCCGGGCCTTCTTCCGCCAGGGCGGCTCAGGCCAGGGCCGGAACATGCTGGACGCCACCGCACAGGCCACCTACGAAAAGCGCGCAGCGACGCTGGCCGCCCCCGACCTCCTCACCTGGCTACACCACTAACCCAACCCCGCCCCGCCCCGCCCCGCCCCGCCGCGCCCCGCCCCGGCTGCGTCGATCATGGAGTTGTGGTGCCCAGTCTGATGCCATAGCAGCTACTTTGTCACCCACCACAACTCCATGATCGACATAGGTGGGGGTGGGTGGGGTGGGGTGGGGTGGGGTGGGGGTGGGGGTGGACACGAGCGCGCGGCGCCGTTGGACCGTGGTCGCAACGTCGCCGCGCTCTGGCCGTCTCCCACCACCGCAGCCGTTCGGCGGTACGCCAGCGGGGACCTGGCTCGACCGGCCGCTCGTGCCGGTCGGGGTTGTCGATCCCCGGTACGTGCGGATCCAAACCCGCCGAACGTGGGGAATTCCACCATCTGCGAGTCCCGGCGTGGTGCACCGCCGAACGGGGTATGAGCGGGGGCATGGAGCATTTCACGATCGCTACCGTCGCCGAGAAGAGCCCGGATTTCCGGCGGGTGCTGTGGACCGGTGAGCGCACCCAGCTGGTCATCATGACCATCCCCGCCGGTGGTGAGATCGGCGAGGAGGTCCACGAGGGCATCGACCAGATCCTGACGTTCGTCAGCGGCGTCGGCGAGGCCCGGGTCGCCGGTGAGAAGAAGAAGGTCGCCGCGGGCGACCTGGTCGTGGTGCCGTCCGGCACCAAGCACAACTTCGTCAACACCGGTCCCAACCCGCTGGTGCTGTACACCGTCTACGGCCCGCCGGAGCACGCCGACCAGGCGGTGCACCGGACCAAGGAGGAGGCCGACGCGGCGGAGGCGGCGGGCGAGGACGAGCCGCCCACCGAGTGATCCGGCCGCCGGCTGCGTGATCCGGCCCGATGTGGGTACCCGCGGCGGGTGGAGCAGCAGCCGGCGATCTCCGACTACGCATTCCTCTCGGACTCTCGATCCGGTGCCCTGGTCGGCAAGGACGGGTCGGTCGACTGGTGGTGCCCGCACCGGTTCGACGGGACGTCCGTGTTCGGGCGGCTACTCGACCCGGGCGCCGGGCACTTCACACTGGCGCCGGTGGGCGTCGGCGGACCGGGGCATCGGATGGAGCGGGCGTACCTGCCGGACTCCCTGGTGCTCCGGACGGTGCACCACACGCCGGAGGGCAGTGTGGCGGTCACCGACGCCCTCGCCGCCGAGGCCGGAGCCCGTGCGCACGAGCTGGGCAAGAACTCACCCGCCGTACTGATCCGGGTGGTGCATGGGTTGTCCGGGCGGGTGCGGATGGCGCTGGACTTCGCGCCCCGACCCGAGTACGGGCTGCTCACTCCGTACCTGCACGAGCAGTCCGACGGGAGTGTGCTGGCCGGCGCGGGCCCGGTGGTGCTGGTGTTGCGCGCCGACGGTCTGGACCTGCGGGCGGGCGTCGACCGGGTCAGCCACGAGTTCGAGATCTCCGCCGGTCAGGTGATCGGGATGGACGCGGCGTACGGTGAGGCGTACGGCACCCCGCCGGCCCGGATCAAACCGTTGACCGCTCTCGACGAGACGACGCAGGCGTGGCAGGCGTTCCGCGACACGCACATCTACAAGGGGCGGTACCCCGAACTCGTCCGGCACAGCGCGACGGTCCTGACCGGTCTCACGTACGCCCGCAGTGGCGCGGTCGCCGCGGCGCTGACCAGTTCGCTGCCCGAGCAAATCGGCGGCGACCGCAACTACGACTACCGCTACTCCTGGTTGCGGGACTTCTCGTTGACGATGCGCGCGCTCTGGGTGGCGGCATGTCCCGACGAGACGTCGCGGCTGTTCGCCTGGGCGACCCGCTCGATCGGCCGGTTCGGCGACGAACCCGTGCCGGTGCTCTTCGGGTTGGAGGGTGAGCGGGACATCTCCGAGCACCACTGCGACCACCTGCGCGGGTACCGCGACAGCAGGCCGGTCCGGGTCGGCAACGACGCCTGGCGGCAGCGGCAGCTCGACGTGCCCGGGGAGGTGATGTCGGCGGTGTGGCGGCTGCGCGACTACCTCGGGGCGAGGTTCGACGGTGAGTTGCAGGAGATGGTGCTCGGGTTGGCCGAGCAGGTGGCCGCGACCTGGCATCTGCCGGATCGGGGCATCTGGGAGACCCGGGACGAGGAGCGGCACTACGTGTCGTCCAAGGTGTCCTGCTGGTTGGCGTTGGACCGGGCGGTGGGGCTCGCCGACCGGCTCGGCGACCGGGCCGACCCGCACCGTTGGGCGGCGGTACGCGACGAGATCCGCGACACCGTGCTGCGCGAGGGGTGGAACGAGCGGATCGGGGCGTTCACCGGGGCGTTCGGGTCGCCGGAGCTGGACGCCTCGGTGCTCGCCATGCCGGTGGCGCGTTTTCTGCCGGCCACCGACCCGCGGATGCGCTCCACGATCGAGATGGTCGAGCGGGACCTGGGCACCGAGAACGGATTGCTGCGTCGGTGGACGACCGACCCGGCCGGCTTCCTGCTGTGCTCGTTCTGGCTGGTGGAGTGCCTTGTGATGGCGGGGGAGCCGAAGCGGGCCGAGGCGCTGTTCGAGCGGGTGATCGGGTTCTCCAACGACGTGGGGCTGTTCAGCGAGCAGATCGACCTGACCACCGGGATGCAGCTCGGCAACACCCCGCAGGCGCTCTCGCACATCGGGTTGATCAACGCCGCCTGGCGGTTGACCGAGCCGAACAGTTTCTGAGCCGCGGGCGCGGCTCAGCTCAGCACGGGTACGCCGGACACGTCGACGGTGTCCGGATACTTCAGTCCCGCGCCGGTGTTGAGCACCACCACCCGTTCGCCGGCCCGGATCCACCCGCCGGCGCGCAGGTGCCGGGCCGCCGTCAGGCAGGCCGCGCCCTCCGGGCAGAGCAGCAATCCCTCCCGGCCGGCGAACTCCCGAAGGTCGGCCAGCAGGTCCGCGTCGTCGACGGCAACTGCCGTGCCGGACGACTCCCGCAACGCCGCCAGGATCAGCTCGTCGGCCAGCGGAGCCGGCACGGTGATGCCGAACGCCACGGTGTGCGCGTCCTCCCACGGCTCCGCCCGGTCCGCACCGGCGGCGAACGCCCGCACGATCGGCGCGCAGCCGGTCGACTGCACGGCCACCAGTCGGGGCAGCTTGTCGCCGATCCAGCCCAGCTCGCGTAGCTCGTGCATGGCCTTGTGGATGCCGATCAGGCCGACACCGCCGCCCGTCGGATAGATGATCACGTCGGGGATCTGCCAGCCGAGCTGCTCGACGATCTCGTACCCCATCGTCTTCTTGCCCTCGAGCCGGTAGGGCTCGCGCAGCGTGCCGGCGTCGAAGATCGTTCCCTTCGACTCCGCGATCAACTCGGCCACCCGCCGACCGGCGTCGCTGATCAGCCCGTCGACCAGGCGCAGATCCGCGCCGGCGGCGACGCACTCGCGTCGACAGATGCCCGGCGCCTCCAGCGGCATGACGATGGTCGCGCCGATCCCGGCCCGCGCGGCGTACGTGGCCCAGGCCGACCCGGCGTTGCCGTTGGTGGGCATGGCGATCCGCTCGACGCCCAGCTCACGGGCGCGGCTCACGCCGACCGCGGCGCCCCGTGCCTTGAACGAGCCGGTCGGGATCAACCCCTCGTCCTTCACCAACAGGTCGGTGATGCCGATCTCGGTGCCGTACGCGGGAGCGCGCAGCAGCGGCGTCCAGCCCTCACCGAGCGTCGTGACGTGCCGTGGGTCGCCGACCGGCAGCAGCTCCCGGTAGCGCCACAGGTCGGCCGGGCGCAGCGGGAAGCGTTCCGGGGTGACCGCCTTCGCCACCGCCGGCAGGTCGTAGCGGGCCAGCAGCGGCGAGCCGCACCCGCAGAGGTTCTGCAACCGGTCGGCGGGGTGCTCGCGTCCGCAGCGCGGACAGTCCAGGTGGGTCAGGTACACGTCGCTCCTCGCGTCAGACCGCGTCGACGCTCAGCCAGTGCCGACTGCGCCGCCCCGGCTCGTAGACCGAGTCCAGCCGCTTGGCGACCACGCCCGGCAGGCCTTGCTCCTGCCCGGCGCGCAGGGCCTCGTCGCCCGCGCCGGGGAACCACGGCGGAGTCTGCCAGTGCGTACCCGCCAAGGCCAGCCCATCGAGCAGCTCCCGGCGTTGCGCGTACGGCACGTCGACGCTGCTCACGCCCTCCAGCCGCAGCAGGTCGACCACCAGGTGCTGGGCGCCCGTGGGGCTCCGCTCCGGCACGGGCTCCGGTGTCCGGGCCGCGTCCCGTCGTCGCCGGTACTCCTCCAACCGGTCCGTCACACTCCGCATTCTCCGCCATGGCGAACCGTCGCGCTGGACGCCGGAGTGTCCGGTTCACTCGGCGGCAGCGGGCTCGGCGGGGTAGAACGGACCTCATGGACCTCACCGACCAGCCCGCCGCCCTGCTCCCCGGTGACGTGCGGATGCCCCTGCTCGGCTTCGGCACCTGGCAGGCCACCGGCCAGGCCGGCTACGACGCGGTGCTGGCCGCGCTCGACACCGGCTACCGGCACATCGACACCGCCACCGTGTACGGCAACGAGCGGGAGGTCGGCCGGGCGGTGCGGGAGAGCGGGCTGCGCCGGGATGACGTCTTCATCACCACGAAGCTCCCGCCGAACCGGGTGGGCCAGGAGCGCGCGACGTTGGAGGCCAGCCTGGAGGCGCTCGGCGTCGACCACCTGGACCTGTGGTTGATCCACTGGCCGCCGTCGTCACCGACGGACAGCATCCCGCTCTGGCGGGAGCTGATCGCCGCCCGGGACGAGAACCTGACCCGGGCGATCGGCGTCAGCAACTACAGCACCGGGCAGATCGACGAGTTGATCCAGTCGACCGAGGAGAACCCGGCGGTCAACCAGATCGAGTGGAGTCCGGCGCTGTACGACCGGCAGCGGCACGCCGAGCACCGGGACCGGGGGGTGGTGTTGGAGGGGTACAGCCCGTTCAAGACCAGTGACCTCAGCGACCCGGTGCTGACCAGGATCGCGGCGGCGCACGACGTCTCCCCGGCGCAGGTGGTGCTGCGCTGGCACATCGACCACGAGATCGTGGCGATCCCGAAGTCGGTGACGCCGGAGCGGATCACCGCCAACTTCGACGTGTTCCACTTCTCGCTGACGGCGGAGGAGATGCGCGACATCGACGCGCTCGGCGACACCTGACACGGCGGTTTCCTTCAATCATCGCTCCGGCGGTGAAGGGTATCGACATCGACGTCCGTGACGGTATAGCGTGCCCGTCAGCACGATCGTCGATCCGTTCGTGCCCGCCGTCGCTGGAGGATCGCCATGACCCGATCACCATCCATCCGTCTGCGCCGCCGCGGGGTGCTCGGCATCCCCGCCCTGGTGGTCGCCGCGTTGACAGTCGTCGCCCGCCCCCGGCCGGCGAACGCCGCACCGCAGGCCGAGTGCCTCGCCGACCTGTTCCAGGACGCCTGATGGCGACCATTCCCTGGCTCGTCGACGTGCTGCGCGGCGCCGGGGTCCAGGTCGTCGTCGAGGGCGACTGGCTCAACCGGATGCGACCCGGCTCCTTCGACCCGATCGGTGTGCTCTGGCACCACACCGCCTCCACCAGCAGCGCCGGCAACCCGCACCCGGCGCTCGGCATCTGCATCAACGGCCGGTCCGACCTGCCCGGGCCGCTCTGTCAGGCGCTCGTCGACTACAACGGTGTCTTCCACGTCATCTCCGCCGGCCGCTGCAACCACGCGGGGGTCAGCGGTGGCAGCGGGCCGATCCCGTCCGGGGACGGCAACACCCTGATGATCGGGTGGGAGATCGACTACAACGGCGTCAACCAGGAGATGACCGCCGCGCAGTACAACGCGTCGATCGCCGCCACCGCCGCCGTGCTCACCCGCCTCGGCCGCGACAGCAGCTACGCCCGCGGTCACCGGGAGACCAGCACCACCGGCAAGATCGACCCGTCCTTCATCGACCTCACCGTGATGAGGGCCGACGTCGCGGCGAAGATGGCCGGCAGCGGCACCGCGTGGTCTTCCACTGTGGACAACACCACGGCCGGCCGGTTCACCGCCAGCGCCAGCTGGGGTGTCTCGACGTACTCCAGCCAGCGGTACGGCGCCGACTACCGGTACGCCGATCCGGTCGCCGCCAGCGACCCCGCCTGGTACCGGTTCAACGTGCCGGCGGCCGGCAACTACCGGGTCGAGGCCTGGTGGCCGACGAACAGCGGCTACAACAGCGCCACCCCGTACATCGTCGCCACCAGCTCCGGCAACCGGACCGTCTACGTCGACCAGCGGGTGACCGGCGGGCAGTGGCGGGTCCTCGGCACGTTCGCGCTGCCGGCGGGTGACGCCAACCGGGTGGCGGTGAGCCGGTGGAGCAACGCCACCGGTCTGGTCATCGCCGACGCCGTACGCCTCACCCGGGTCTGACCGACCCCGCCGTCGGGCGAAACCGGGCGGCGGATGTCGGTGCGTTGATCTAAGGTCATCGCTCCACCTCTAGAAGGAGCAACGTGATCCGCTTCCGCACCATCCTGGCGACCGGCCTGACCGCCGCCGCGACGGTCACCCTGTTCGCCGGCCCGGCGCAGGCCGACAGCGTCAGCCGCCACGCGCACGCCCACTTCGACGGCGACGGCAGCATGTTCGTCGACGTGACCCGGCCCGCGGTCGGCGACACGGTCGTCGACGTCGAGTGGCACAAGAGCGCCTGTGGCGTCACCGACGGCGTGTACGGCTGCGACAGCGTCTCCCGCAGCGCGTACGACGTGCCGGTCACCCGCTTCTCGTTCTCGCTGACCGACGGCGCGAAGCTCACCGCCACCGTGCCCTACCGGGAGTCTCGGCAGCACTGCGACGTTGTCGACGGGGACGAGATCTGCGGTGAGCGGCAGGAGAGCACGGGCAGCACCGTCCTCAAGGTCACCTGGGTGCCGAACGGCGAGCCGCTCGAGCGCGAGCGGTGGACGGCTGAGGACGGCACCGTCCACATCAGCACGTCCACCTGGACGACAGTCTCGGGCAGCGGGTTCGGCAGCGCCTACGACGACCCCGCGTCCAGCTTCGGCAAGCTGTCCCGGTCGCGGAGCATCCCGCCGGCCGCCTGAGCGGACCGCTGACCACACCGGGGCCGTGCGGTGCTGACCACCTGGTCACCACCGCACGGTCCCCGCTCATGGACTCGACATCACGGGATCGGAGTGGATCGCGGGGGCGGCAACTCGTGACGCACCGGTCCCTGCGCACCCGAAGGCTGGCGGCCCCGGGTCACGCACGGGGAGGTGCGTTTGCCGGTGCCGAGCCCGTCGGTGCCCGCACGATGTAGCCACGAGCCGTGCACCTCGTCGACATGGACGGTGCCGCCGGCCCGGGTGTAGGACGCCTGCCAGTCGCGGATCGTCTCGTATGCGCCATGGTCGAGGTAGTCCAGGTGCAGTTCGAGTTCGACGTGCTGTCCCGGGGGCAGGGCGGCGAGTCGGCGGGTGAGGCGTCCGGAGGCGACGAAGGCGAGTGTTCCGATGATCGAGACGAGCCATGCGCCGGATCTCGGCTGGGTGACGTGGATCTCGCAGCGGGCCAACCGCCACAACATGAAGAGCACCGCTGTCGCCATGCCCAACCCGACCCCGATGAGCAGGTCCGTCGCGGCCACGCCGACCGCTGTGACGACATAGATGGGCAGCTCCCGGTGTCGGGCGTAGGTGCGGATCTGGGCGAGGCTCACCAGGCGTACGCCGACCACCACGAGGACGGCGGCGAGCGCGGCCATCGGGATCATCTCCAGCAGTACGGCGCCGGCCATCACGAACCCGGCGATCCAGACTCCGTGCAGGACGGCAGAGGCGCGGGTGCGTGCCCCGGCTGCGACGTTGGCCGAGCTGCGCACGATGACGCCGGTGACCGGGAGGCCGCCGAGCCCTCCGGACACGGCGTTCGCGGCGCCCTGGGCGATGAGTTCACGATCGAGGTTCGCCCGTGGGCCGTGGTGCATCCGGTCGACGGCCACCGCGGAGAGAAGAGATTCCACACTTGCCACCAGGGCGATGGTGAGGACTGCCGGGAGGACCTCCCACGGCGGTGCGTCGGGCCAGCGGGCGAAGGTGAGCGCGCCCAGGGGGTCGGCGGGCAGGTCCACCCGCTCCACGTCGGCGTCGAGGATTGTCGCGACCACTGTGGTGACCACCACCGCGACCAGGGTCGCCGGCAGCATCGTGGTCTTGACCAGACGCGACCAGACCAGCAGCAGGATCATAGTCAGCGCGCCGAGCAGCACCGACACGCTGTGGTGGTCGGCGATCTGGCCGGGTAGGTCACGGAGGTTCGCCCACGCCGAGCTCTGGGGCGCGCCGCCGAGCGCGACGTGGACCTGGCTCAGCGCGATGACCAGGCCGATGCCGGCCAGCATCCCGTGGACGACCGTTGGCGACAGGGCGAGCGCGGCCCGCCCGAGGCGGGTGACGCCCAGCAGGATCTGTAGCAGGCCGGCGACGGTCACGATCGCGGCGGTGCCGGCGAAGCCGAACTCGGCGATGGTGCCCGCGACGATCACGGTGAGCCCGGCCGCCGGCCCGCTCACCTGGAGCGGTGCGCCACTGAGCGCGCCGGCGACTATTCCGCCCACGACGGCGGCGACCAACCCGGCCAGCAGCGGTGCTCCGGAGGCGGCAGCGATGCCCAGGGACAGCGGGATGGCGATCAGGAAGACGACGATCGACGAGGGAACATCGTGCCGAAATGACGCGAAAGTCGACATCTGCCGAAAGGTACTTAGATAATATTAATGCATAGTTAAGCGTGATTCTTTCACCCTTCTCATCGCCGGTCTGCCGTGCGGATTGCCGCGCCGTCAACCTGGGCAGGCGGCTGACCACCGACGAGCGGGGGCGCGACCTGGACGGTCGCGCCCCCGCACGTGGTGGTGGGGTCGGGTCAGTTACGGGAGCAGGTTGCCCCGTTGAGCGAGAAGCTGCTCGGCGACGAGTACGACCCGTTCAGCGTCCCCTGGTAGCCGAAGCTCGCCGTGCCACCGGGTGCGATGGACCCGTTGTGGCCGACGTTTCGGGCGGTCACCGCAGAGCCGCTCTGGCTGACCGTGGCGTTCCAGGCGTTGGTGACGGTCTGCCCGCTGGGCAGGTTGTAGTTCAGCGCCCAGCCGTTGATGGCACTGGACCCGGTGTTGGTGACAAGCACGTCGGCGGTGAAGCCGTTGTTCCACGAGTTCGCCGTGTACTTCACCGCGCAGCTCGCGCCGCCGCCCGGCGGCGGGGTGGTCGGCGGCGGGTTGGTGGGGCCGCCACCGCCGTTGACGTTGGCCGAGAACGACGTCACCGCGAGGCCGACGCCACCCTGCCACGGCTCGAAGCCGGCCTGGATGCTGGTCAGGTACCAGGAGTTGGTGATCGCGCCACGGTTGCGGGTGTCGTTGATGAAGTCCAGCACGCTGAAGTTCAGGCTGGAGATCGCCGACTGCGCGACGTAGGAGATGACGTTGTTGGAGCCGTTGCTGCCCCGCCAGACCTCCCAGGTGCGGCCGGCGAGGTTGGTGGTGCCGACCACCGAGCCGATGGGCTGGATCGAGCCCTGCCGATTGAGCCAGATCATGATCTCCATCTGGTTCACCCCGTCCCGCTTGGGCGACGGGTCCAGCCAGATGTCGTACGACGCGTTGTAGGTGGCGCCGCTGACGTACCGGTAGGAGATGCTGCTGGTGGCGCTGCTGATCTGACTCACCTGCATCGGCAGGTTCGTGCCGGGGGAGCAGTTGGTGTAATGACAACCGAAGAACACCGAGGGGTACGCCGTGGGTGCCCCGTTGGTGGGGCTGCTGCCGTTCAGCGTTCGGATCTCGAACCCGTTGTTGGTGACGTTGATGCACTGTTGGGCGGTGGTGCCCCAGCGGTTGTTCTGCACCACGTAGCGGCCCTGGATGGTGGTCGAGCCGTACTGCTCACAGATCAGGGTGTCGGCGGAGGCGGTGCCGCCGAGGGTCACGGCCACCAGCGAGCTGGTGAGGAGGAGCCCGGCGGCGGCCAGGGCCCGAAGTTGACGTTTCATGATGCTCCTTGACTCGGCGCGTGCCGGGCGCGGATGTGGTGGGATGGTGCGGGAGCGCTCCCACGCTCAACGACACATTTACATGCTTGAAACTAAGGCGCAACTGCATGCGTCAAACTGGCGAATTGTGAGGATTGCCACGCCCCCGCCGGACGGCTGTCACCCGACAGCCAGCTAAGCGCCGCGAACCGCCGACGGGAGCCACCGAGACGGCCGATTGGGGCCTGGTGTGGGGCAATAGCTCCGAGTAGCGTGTTGCCTCCAACGCGTTCCGCTCCCCCTCCGGAGGCGTACACCACCATGGGTGGCTCCCCCCTGCGCATCCTCGTCGTCGGCGCGGGCATCGCTGGCCTCGCCGTGGCCCGGGCGCTACGCCTGGCGGGCTTCCGGCCGGACGTCACCGACAAGCTGCCGCCGGGGGAGTCCACCGAGACCGGCCTCTACCTGCCCGGCAACGCCGCCCGGGCGCTGCACCGGCTCGGCCTGCACGACCCGGTCCGCCCGCTCGGGCAGGTGATCCACCGGCAGCACTTCTTCGACGCCGCAGGCGCGCACCTCTGCGAGGTCGACCTCGACACCCTCTGGGCGGGGGTCGGGGAGTGTCGTGCGTTGCCCCGGGCCGACCTGCACCGGGTGCTGCTCAGCGGCGCCGGCGGGGCCGTGCGGCACGGCGCCGAGGTCCGCACCCTGGACCTGCTGCCGGGCGCGGTCGGCGTCACCTTCACCGACGGCACCACCACTGAGTACGACCTGGTCATCGGTGCCGACGGGCCACGCTCCTCGGTGCGGGCGTTGGCCGCGCTCGGAGGGCCGCCCCGGCCGGTCGGGCAGGTGGTCTACCGGGCGGTGCTGCGGGACGGCCCGCCGGTCGCCGAGTGGACCGCCCTGCTCGGCCAGCGCTCCGGTTTCCTGATGGTGCCGATCGGCGCCGGGCGACTGCACCTGTACGCCGACGAGGCCGGCACCGAGAAGCCCGCCGAGCCCCTCGCGCGGCTGCGGGAACTCTTCGCCGACTACCGGGGCCCGGTGCCCGAGGTGCTGGCCGCGCTCGACGAGGTGCACGTCGGGATCACCGACGAGGTGGAGCTGGGCCGCTGGCACCGGGGGCGGGTGCTGCTGGTCGGCGACGCCGCGCACGCCACCGCGCCGACGCTCTCCCAGGGTGCGGCGATGGCGCTGGAGGATGCGGTGGTGCTGGCCGAGTCGCTGCGGGCCGCCAACAGTGTCGACGCGGCCCTGGTCGCGTACGAGAGTCGTCGCCGCCCGCGTACCCGATGGGTGCGGGACCGGACCCGGGACCGCAACCGGACCAGGGACGTGCCGCCGGCGCTGCGCGACCCCCTGCTGCGCGGACGCGGCGGCCGGATCTTCGGCGAGCACTACCGGCTCCTGCTCGGCCCGCTGTAGGCCCGTAGTAGATCGTGTCACGCCACCCCACGCGGCGCTGCGACCTGCCGGGGACTATCCTCCTTGCGGATGACGGCCCGCCGATAACCAGCGTGTGCCGAGCGGGACAACCGAGAACCGGAGGCCACTCGTGACCACCGTCGCACCCAAGCCGGTCGTGACCCGGCCCTGGCCGGTCCGGGAGCCGGTCAAGGGGTCGGCCTTCGCGCGGCTGCTGCGAACCACGGACGCGAAGCAGATCGGGATCATGTACATGATCACCGCGTTCGTGTTCTTCATGATCGGTGGCCTGATGGCCCTGATCATGCGGGCTGAGCTGGCCCGACCCGGGCTGCAGTTCCTGTCGCCGGAGCAGTACAACCAGCTCTTCACGATGCACGGCACGATCATGTTGCTGTTCTTCGCGACGCCGATCGTGTTCGCCTTCGCGAACTACATCGTGCCGATCCAGATCGGCGCACCCGACGTCTCCTTCCCCCGGCTGAACAGCTTCGCCTACTGGCTGTACCTGTTCGGCGGCACGATGGCGACCGCCGGGTTCATCACCCCGGGTGGCGCCGCCGACTTCGGCTGGTTCGCGTACGCGCCGCTGAGCAGCGTCGAGCACTCGCCCGGCGTCGGCGCCAACATGTGGATCATGGGGCTGGCCATCTCCGGCCTGGGCACCATCCTCGGTGCGGTGAACATGATCACCACCGTGCTGACGCTCCGCGCGCCCGGCATGACCATGTTCCGGATGCCGATCTTCACGTGGAACATCCTGGTCACCAGCCTCCTGGTGATCCTGGTCTTCCCGCTGCTGGCCGCCGCGCTGTTCGCGCTCGCCGCGGACCGGATCCTCGGCGCGCACGTCTACGACCCGGCAACCGGTGGGCCGATGCTCTGGCAGCACCTGTTCTGGTTCTTCGGGCACCCCGAGGTCTACATCGTGGCGTTGCCGTTCTTCGGCATCATCAGTGAGATCATCCCGGTCTTCTCCCGCAAGCCGATCTTCGGCTACAAGGGTCTGGTCGCCGCGACCGTCGCGATCGCCGCGCTCTCCATGAGCGTCTGGGCGCACCACATGTTCGCCACCGGCCAGGTGCTGCTGCCGTTCTTCAGCTTCCTGAGCTACCTGATCGCCGTGCCGACCGGTATGAAGTTCTTCAACTGGATCGGCACCATGTGGCGGGGCCAGATCAGCTTCGAGACGCCCATGCTCTGGGCGGTCGGCTTCCTGGTCACCTTCCTCTTCGGTGGTCTCACCGGTGTGCTGCTGGCCAGCCCGCCGATCGACTTCCACGTGTCGGACTCGTACTTCGTGGTGGCGCACTTCCACTACGTGCTCTTCGGCACCATCGTGTTCGCGGTCTTCGCGGGCATCTACTTCTGGTTCCCGAAGATGTTCGGCCGGATGCTCGACGAGCGCCTGGGCAAGGTGCACTTCTGGCTCACCATGATCGGTTTCCACACCACGTTCCTGGTGCAGCACTGGCTCGGCAACGAGGGCATGCCCCGCCGGTACGCCGACTACCTGCCCGATGACGGCTTCACCACGCTGAACATGATCTCCACGATCGGCGCGTTCATCACCGGTATCTCCACGCTGCCGTTCATCTACAACTGCTGGAAGTCGTACAAGACCGGCCCGGTGGTCGAGGTGAACGACCCCTGGGGGCACGGCAACTCGCTGGAGTGGGCGACCAGCAGCCCGCCGCCGCTGCGCAACTTCGACAGGATGCCCCGCATCCGCTCGGAGCGGCCGGCGTTCGACGCGAAGTTCCCGGAGCTGGCCGCCGGCGGCCAGAGCCTGGCCGGCCCGCCGGAGGGTGGCGCCAAGCCGCTCACCAGCGAGTCGGACGGCGGCGCGAGCTACCGCGAGGACACCGCCAGCGACATCGATCGGCACTGACGCTCCACGCTCAGCAGCACGACGGGCGCCTCTCCTGAACTACCGGGAGCGGCGCCCGTCGCCGTCTGCCGGGTCGGCGGGTGCCCGGTTCGGGTCGATGTCGCTCGGCCGCGGGCGCGCCGCCAGGCGCAGCGGGGCACCTGTCGGGGAATGCGCCGGGTGGCACGGGGTCGGCAGCAACGGTCGGCCCCGGGTCATGCCCTGTGAAGCCTGATGCCGCTGTGGCATCTAGATGCCACAGCGGCATCAGGCTTAGAGACGAGGGTGCCCGTCTTCGGGGACACACACCCGTCGGGCGACGCCGAGTCGGCCTGCCAGCGGCAACGAACGGGCTGTCAGCGGGTGGTGGGGGTGAGGTCCGCCTCGACCGGTGGTGGGGTGGTTGCGGTGGCGCGGCGGCGGCGCAGCTCGATCGGGAGCACCACCAGGGTGACCAACGCGCCCAGTGCCCCGGTGACCACGAAACCCCAGACCGGCGAGCTGGCGTCGATCACCGCGCCGGCGAGCGGCGCGCCGATCGCGATGCCCACGGTGACCGCCGACCCGTGCAGACCCATCGCCTCACCGCGTACCTGGGCCGGGACCAGTCGGCTCACCGCGTCGGAGCCGGCCGCGATGGTCGGTGCGCAGAGCGCCCCGGCCGGGATCAGCGCCAGGGACAGCAGCCACCAGTGCGCACCACCCAGCCCGACCGGGATGGTGCACAGCGCCAGCGCGGCGGTCAACGCCAGTGGGGAGAACGAGCGGTGTACAGCTCCGTAGGCGAACCCGCCGGCGAGTGAGGCGACCGCCCAGATGGCCAGCACCGCGCCGGTCCAGCCCACCTCGCCGCTGGCCCGCAGCACCGCGACCACCGCCACGTCGGTGCCGCCGAGCACCAGGGTCGCCGCGGCGCTGAGCGCCAGCACGGCGAGCAGTCGGGGAGTCAGCCACTCCCGGCGACGTACCGGCTGGGGTGGGCCGCTCGGCTCGGCGGTGGCCTCCCGGATCGGCGGGTTGACCACCCACAGGGCGATCCCGGCGGCGACGATGCCGCCGCCGACCAGGTACATGGTGGTCTGCGCGGAGATCGCGGTGACCAGGGCGACGGCCAACGCCGGGCCGATCATGAACGACAGCTCCACCGACATGGAGTCCAACGCGTACGCCGGGCGGCGTTGGTCCTCCGGGACCAGCGCGGCGATCGACTGACGGACCACGGAGAAGATCGGCAGGGCCAGCGAGCCGGCCACGAAGGCGAGCGGCAACAGCAGGGGGTACGACAGCGACGGCGCGATCGACCAGAAGACGGCCTCGGCGATGCCGGTGAGCACCAGCACCGGGCGGAGGCCCCGCCGGTCCACCAGTCGGCCGAGGACCGGCCCGCCGATCGCCGCGCCCACGGTGACGGCCGTGCCCACCAGGCCGGCGGCCCCGTAACCTCGACCGAGGTCGAACACCACGTGGAAGGTCAGCGTCACCCCGGTCGCGGTGAGCGGGATGCGGGCGAGGACGGCCACCACCAGCAGCGACCGCAGGCCGGGCAGTGCGAGCGCCTGCCGGTAAGGCTTCATGTTCACGTGGGTCCGTACCTCCGGCGACATCCTGGACGGGGGACGGCCCGATGGCCAACCATTTACGCCCTCATGCGGCAGTGATCACAGGATCCCCGTGCAGCGTCACCCCGGCGCCCTCCATCGCGCGCAGTGCCACGTCGGTGGTCGCCGGGGCGACGGCCGCGGTCAGCTCCAGCAGCACGGTCGTGGCGAACCCCTCCCGGGCGGCGTCCAGCGCCGTCGCCCGCACGCAGTGGTCGGTGGCGATGCCGACCACGTCGACCCGGTCCACGTCGTGCCGGCGCAGCCAGTCGGCCAGGCACTCGCCGTCGTCGGCGTGCCCCTCGAACCCGGAGTACGCGGCCGCGTGCTCGCCCTTGTGGAAGATCGCCTCGACCCGGGCGGTGTCCAGCTCGCTGTGGAACTCCGAGCCGCTGGTGCCGACCACGCAGTGCCGGGGCCAGGACTCCACGAAGTCCGGCGGATCGCCGAAGTGAGCGCCCGGGTCGACGTGGTAGTCCTTGGTGGCGACGACGTGTGTCCACCGGTCCGGCTCGTTGGCGAGCAGCCGGGAGATGCCCGCGGCCACCCCCGCGCCGCCCGCGACGGCCAACGAGCCGCCCTCGCAGAAGTCGTTCTGCACGTCCACGATGATCAGCGCGTTGGCCATCGGGTTCCTTTCCGGATCGGGTCGGCAGGAGGGCTTAGTCAGCGGGTACGACGGTGACCGGCACGGCCGGGTCACCGGCCGACAGCTTCAACCCCTCCCAGGGGATGGAGATCAGGCACTCCCGCAGGTGCTCCCGGGACTGGTCGAGGGTGGGCAGCGACACCGGCTCGCCGCCGACCACGTACGCGTGCTGGAGCATGCGGTCGTTGGGCTTCCGGTCCGGCACACCCTGCGGGACGATGATCTCCTCGGTGGCGGTGCCGGTCGGCTTGTGCCGGCGGACCGCGACCTTTCGACCGCCGATCGTCGCCTTGTGCTCGGAGCGTTTCACCACCGGCCGCCCCTCGACCTCGACGAGCTTGTAGACCAGCCCGGCGGTCGGCGCTCCGGAGCCGGTGACGACCGCCGTCCCGGCGCCGTACATGTCCACCGGTTCGGCGGCCAGCGCGGCAATCGCGTACTCGTCGAGGTCGCCGGACACGATGATCTTCGTTTCGGTGGCACCCAGCGAGTCGAGCAGCTCGCGGGACTGCTGGGCGATCACCGCCAGATCACCCGAGTCGATCCGTACGGCTCGCAGCTCCGGCCCGGCCACCGCGATCGCGTTGCGGATGCCCTGGCTGATGTCGTACGTGTCGACCAGCAGCGTGGTGTCCTTGCCCAGCGTGGCGACCTGCGAGGCGAACGCCGCCCGCTCGTCGTCGTGCAGCAGGGTGAACGCGTGTGCCGCCGTGCCCGCCGTCGGGATGCCGTAGCGGGCGCCGGCGGCGAGGTTGGACGTGAACCGGAACCCGGCCAGGTACGCGGCCCGGGCCGCGGCGACCGCGGCCTCCTCGTGCGCCCGACGCGAGCCCATCTCGATGAGCGCCCGGCCCCGCGCCGCGGTCACCATCCGTGCCGCCGCCGCGGCCACCGCGCTGTCGTGGTTGAGCACGGAGAGCACCAGCGTCTCGAGCACCACGCACTCGGCGAAGCCCCCGGAGACGGTGAGGATCGGTGAGCCGGGGAAGAACAGCTCACCCTCGGCGTACCCGTCGATGTCGCCGGTGAAGCGGTAGTCGGTGAGCCACGCGGCGGCCGCCTCGTCGACCACGCCGGTCCGGCGCAGGAAGTCGACCTCGGTGGGGTCGAACCGGAAGTCGCGGATCAGCTCAACCAGCCGGGCGGTGCCGGCGACCACGCCGTAGCGGCGACCACTGGGCAGCCGGCGGCTGAACACCTCGAAGACACACCGGCGGTCGGCGGTGCCGTCCCTCAGTGCCGCGCTGACCATGGTCAGCTCGTAGTGGTCGGTCAGCAGCGCGGGGCGGTTATTGCTCACCGCCCCAGCCTAAGGTTCAGCCCGCGTCGCCGCCCTCGTGGCCCGGGATCGAGCGCAACGCGGCCCACAGTTCGGTGCGGCCGGTCACACCGAGCTTGGCGTAGATCCGCTGGAGGTGGTTCTCCACGGTGCGGGCCGAGAGGTACAGCCGTTCGGCGATGGCCCGGCTGGGAGCGCCGTGCGCGGCGAGACGGGCCACCTGCCATTCCCGCTCGGTGAGCACCGGCGCCCCGGCGTGCAGCGCCGGCGTCCGGATCAGGTCACAACGCCCGAGCAACCCGGCCAGGCGCTCCCGCGCGTCGTTGGCCGCCGCCGAGTGCTGCCGGCGCAACCGCTGCACGGCCTGGGAGGTGGCCTCGGCCGCGTACACGGTCAACTCCAGGGCGGCATAGTCGTCGGCGACCGCGAGCAGGTCGGTGGCGGAGTCGGTCACCGCGGCGCGGGCGTGTCGGGCCAGCAGTGGCGGAAGCACCCCGTCGACCCGTTCGGACAGCTCGGCGAGGCGCTGGGCGACCGTCCGGCGGCCACCGTCGGAGCAGGTGGGGCCGACCGGCATGCTCGCCTGCTCCAGCCGCACCAGGTCGTGCAGGACGTGCACCTCGTGCCCGGCGAAGCCGTCCGCGCGCAGCCGGTCCACCAGGTCGCCGAGGTGCTTGACCGCGCCCGGCAGGTCGCCTGACGCGGCGAGGGCCGCGCCCCGGGCCTGCTCCAACCACGGGTACAGCACCGCCATGCCCGGCGCGTGGGTGCGGTCCGCCTCGGCCATCGCCGCCGTCGCCTGCGCGGTGTCACCGCGCAGTGCCGCCGACTGGGCGCGCTCGGCCTGGGCCAGGCCGGCGTAGACCCGGCTGGTGGCCAGCACCGCGCAGGCGCCCAGGGCCGTCCGCATGGCCGCGTCGCTCTGCCCGCGCATCCGGGCCGCGTACGCCTGGAGGATGGCGAGGTAGCCGGTGCCGAGCCGGAAGTCACCGGCGCCGGCGAGGTCGGCGAACTCGTCGGCGACGATCGCGTCGATGCCGGCCAGGTCGCCGGTCAGCATGAGCTTGGTGCCCCGGGCCAGCTCCAGGGCCAACTGGAGGTACGGCATGTCGGTGCGCCAGCTGGCGGCAGCGGAGTGCACCTGGGCGATGGCCGTACCGCTGCGGTTGAGCTGGCCCTCCACGGCCTGCACGTACGCGATGGTGGAACGCGCCAGCTCGCGGGCGGCGACGCCGGCGGCCGGCCGGTCCAGTACGCGTTGGCTGAGCCGCACGGCGGTTGCCGTGTCCATGCCGTGCAGGCGCATGATCGCCTCGAAGGCGTGCACCCGGGACCGGTCCGCGGAGTCGCTGAGTTGCTCGACGCGGCTGGCGATCTCCTCCACCGTGGACTCTCGACTCAACCCCCAGTAGCTGACCATTCCGCGCACCGTCAGCCAGCGGCAGAGCCGCCGCTCGTCGCCGGGCTCGGGGGTGACCGTGTCGAGGACGTCGATCGCCTCCTCGGGCCGGTCGGCGAACATCAGGATGGTGGCCAGCAGCTCTGCCGCGTCGGAGCCGCCGTCGGCGTTGAGCGCGGCCCGTGCCAGGCGGGTGGCCAACGGCACGTCGTAGCGGGTGAACGCCTGGATCGCGGCATCGACCAGGAGCGAAGGGTCCTGTGCGGTGCCCGAGTCGAGTCGCCAGACCGCCACGCGCAGCAGGTCGTCGCGGCGGCGCTTGCCCACCTGTTCGAGTAGTTCCGCGAGGTTCGCCTGGAGACGGCGGGTGCGGCTGACCGGGCAGCGGCGGCGCATCACCTCGCCGTAGAGCGGGTGGGCCAGCCGGACGTCGGTCCGCCGGTCGTGCTGGAGCACGGTGATCAGGCCGCGTTCCTCGGCGGTCTCCACGTCCGCCTGGTCGGCGGCCTGTTTGAGCAGGTGCAGACCGAGTGGCTCGCCGAAGGCCACCAGCTCGACGACCGCACGGACGCCGTCGGTGAGCTTGCCGACCCGGGTGTCGATCAGGTCGGTGAGGTTGGGTGCCAACTCCAGTCGCCCGGTCCACTTCCAGATCCCGTAGGTGCGCTTCAACTCCGCGCTGCCGCTCGCGGCGTGCACCAGCTCGCGGAGCAGCAGCGGGTTGCCGGCCGACAGCTCCCCGAGCCGGTCGGCGGAGCCGGGGTCCACCGGGCCACCGAGGATCGCCGCCAGCAGGCCCGCCGTCTCCTCCTGCGGCATCGGGCTCAGTTCGACGTGCTCGACCAGGTCGTCGGTCCAGAGTGCGCGGATCGGCAGCGGGATCTGCTCGCCGTCGCGCAGGGTGCCGAGCACTGTGGCGTTCTCCGCGCGGGCCACCAGGTGCACCAGCGCCGCCGAGGGCGGGTCGAGCAGGTGGGCGTCGTCGATGGCGAGCACGATGCGTCGGCCGGCCGCCTGCTGTTGCAGCACGTTGAGCGCCCAGCGCAGGATGCCGGCGGGGGAGAGGCCCTGGGGCTGCTCGGCGGGGAGGACCTGCACCAGACCGCCGAACGGCAACGCGGCGGTGGTGGCGCTGGCCGCGATGGACCAGATCGCGAACCGGTCGGTGGGCAACGCGTTGACGCCCTCGCGTAGCAGTCGGCTCTTGCCGATGCCCGCGCTGCCGCTGAAGAAGAGCCCTCGGCCGGCCTCACCGGTCACCGCCGCCAGCAGGCGGTTCAGCTCATCTGTCCGGCCGACGAACTCCCACCGACTCATCTGCGCAGCATATCGACCGGAATCCGTCCGCGCCCGCACCGTCACCGAACGAAGTTGAGTAGTCGCACAATTACCGATGAGTATCCGATGTGTTCCGCCCGGTCGCCGGCCCGCACGTACTGTTCGGGCATCCGGGTGGTGCACCGGATCTTCCACGCGACCGGGCAACCGGTCACCTGCCACGGGAGGTCACCTGATGAAGCAGGGCCCTCTCCCCTCGGTCGACTCGCCGGACGACATGGCCGGCCCAGCCGACCTGCCCACCTGCGGCCCGCTGCCCACTCGGGTCGGTGTGACCGGCCCTGCCCCTGACGAGCCGCTCGGCGTGGTCGCCGTCGGCCCGGCCGGCGCCGACCGGCGTGCCGTGCTCGCCACCCTGCTCGGGCTCGACCCGGTCATGCTCACCGTGCCGTCCGGCAGTTGGCTGGTGGTGCGCAACGCCAAGGTGCCCACTCGGGCCGCGTTCGTGCCCGGCTACCGCCAGCCGCACTCCTACGGCGCCGACCGCAACGCCGCCGGGCCCGCGTTGGCCCGTCCTCCCCGGCGTGTCGAGTTGAGCGTGCCCGAGCCGCTGCTGCGCCACTTCACCCTGATCGACAGTCCGGACACCGCCACGCTCGGCGTGGCCGGCACCCGGGTGTTGGTCGACGCGGTGGGCCGGGCCGGCGCGCTGCTCTTCGTGATCGCCGCCGACCAGGCGTTCACCGCCGCGGAGCTGAACCTGCTCACCGAGGTCGCCCCCACCTCGGTGGAGGTCGTCTTCGCGGTGACCCCTGGCGCGGCGGGTTGGGCCCCACCGGCGGACGGCACGGCGACTACGGAGGGCGCGGGGGCGTCCGTCCCGCCGGCCGAGGGCGCGGCGACGGAGGTCGACTCGGCCTCGGTCACCGTGGCGGCACATCGCGCGGCGCTGCTGGCCGCGGTGCCCGCGCTGGCCGGCGCACGGTGGTTCCCGGTCGGTGACGCCGACTCCGCCGCCGATCTGCGGCGCGCGCTGGTGGGTTGGTCGTCCCGAGAGGGCCTGCAACGGGCCAGCGTCGACCCGCCCGTGCTGCCGGGCGGGCAGGGCCGCATCCCGGTGGCCGCCGACCCGGGCGACTGGTCCGAACGACTCGACCGCCACACCCGTTCGTGCGCCCAGCGGATCCGCCAGCACCTCGCCCTGGAGCTGGCGAACATCCACCTGCGGGCGGTCCAGGAGATCGTCTTCGGGGTCGGCTGCGCGGGCCTACCGGATCTCCTGGACCGGGAGATGGCGGCGTTGTCGTTGTTGGCCACGGCGCAGTGCGACCAGGCGGTGCGCGGCATCACGGCCGACGTCGTGGGCCGGGTGCTCGCCGCGCCTCCCGCCGAGGGCGTACGGCGGCGGATCGCCACTGCCGTGCAGTACGGCCTGGTCGACGACCAGCCCGGTCACGAGTTGGACAAGGTGCTGCTGATCACCAGCACAGCCGGGGTCACGACGTTGACCGGGTCGGAGGCGATCGACGCCCTCGCCAGCTATCCGGCGGCGGCCCGCGCCGAGGTGCTCCCGCCCGTCGCGGTGGCGCTCTCCGGCGGGTGCTGGCAGCAGTGGCGTAGGCCCGGCAAAGACGACCACAGCGCGGCGCGGGCCTGGTCCCAGCGGGCGGTGCGGGAGGTCGAGCTGGGGTTGTCCCGGGAGATCTCCCGGCGGTTCGAGGTGATCCGCCTCTCGCTGGGCGCGGTGCTCTCCGATGCGGTCGACCACGGCACCCTGCTCGCCTGACCGCGCGGTGGCACCTCGGCCCGGGTTCGTGCCGCACCGCGCGTCAGACGGCGGGCGGGATGCCTCACGGGTGCCCGGGGTGGGCGATCCACGACGGTCCGGCGTTCCGGTTCCTCGGTTCCGGGAAACCGGTGGCACGATGGGGGGCATGGCGGCTCCGCAGGTTGCACCGGTCGAGACGCCGGCCACTGACGAGGTGCCGGCGTCCGACCGGCAGTGGGTGACGATCGTGTGGGACGACCCGGTCAATCTGATGACGTACGTGACCTGGGTCTTCCAGAAGCTTTTCGGCTACAGCCGGGAGAGGGCCGAGCAGCTGATGCTTGACGTGCACCACAAGGGCCGGGCTGTGGTCTCCACCGGTGCCCGGGAGCGGATGGAGCACGACGCGTCACAGTTGCACGCGTACGGCCTGTGGGCGACGGTGGACAAGTCGTGAGCATGTTCCGTCGTCAGGCCGGCTGTTACGTCGCCACCTTCGCCGTGGACGAGGCGCGGGTGTTGCGCAAGGTCGCCTCCGAGGTGGTCGGCCTCCTCACCGATGGCTTCGACCACACCGACCCGGTCGTCGGTCGGCTCTTCCCGGCGGTCTATCCGCAGGACGCTTCGGGCACCGCCGAGTTTCGCCGCTACACCGAGGGCGACCTGAAGACCGCGAAGATCGATCAGGCGGGGGCGATCCTGGCCGCGCTTCCCGACGAGGCGGGCGGCGAGGTCCGGCTGGACGCCGAGGCGGCCGAGGCGTGGCTGCGGGCGCTCAACGACGCCCGGCTCGCGATGGGTGTCCGGCTGGAGATCAAGGACGGCACGGATCTGGGCGAGGAGTTGGACGACGCGGTCGCCGAGGACCCGGCATCCAGCCGGGTGTTCCAGCTTTCGGTCTACGCGTACCTCGGATATTTGCAGGAGTCGCTGCTCAACGCCTTGATCGACTAGGCGTGACCGGCACCACTTCGGCCCGTGGTCGTCAGGCGTTAGGCTGGTGCTCGTGCTGAGCATCGACCGGTCGATCATCGACGCGATCGTCGCCCACGCGCGCCGGGATCACCCCGACGAGGCGTGCGGCGTGGTCGCCGGGCCCGTCGGCAGCGACACCCCGACCCGGCACATCCCGATGGACAACGCCGCGCGGTCGATGACCTTCTACGAGTTCGACTCGATGGAGCACCTGCGGGTGTGGCGGGAGATGGACGACCGGGACGAGGAGCCCGTCGTCATCTACCACTCGCACACCGCCACCGAGGCGTACCCGTCGCGGACGGATGTCTCCTTCGCGGGCGAGCCCGGCGCGCACTACCTGCTCGTCTCGACCCGTGAGCCCGACTCGGAGGAGATCCGGTCGTTCCGGATCGTCGACGGCGTGGTCACCGAGGAGCCGGTTCAGGTCGTGGAGGCCGGCGTCGACCCCCACGCCGTCCAGTCCTACATGTTCGGGCAGAGCCCGGCGACGGTCGACTACGAGTGTTCCGGCCGCTGATCCGTCAGCGTCCGACCCGTCTCGTCCCGTCACCGTAGGCACACCCGATCGAGGAGCTCGACATCATGGCCATTGAGGTTCGCATCCCCACCATCCTGCGTAGCTACACCGGCGGCGCCAAGGTCGTCGAAGGCACCGGCGACACCCTCGCCGACCTGCTCAACGACCTGGACTCCCGGCACGGCGGCCTGCGCGGCCGGCTGATCACCGAGACGGGCGCGTTGCACCGCTTCGTCAACGTCTACGTCAACGACGAGGACGTCCGCTTCCTCGGCGCACTGGACGCCAAGCTCTCCGACGGCGACAGCGTCACCATCCTGCCGGCCGTCGCCGGCGGCGCGTTCGGCTTCGCCGCCGCCGCGGCGATCAGCTCGCACGGTGCCGCCGCCGCGGCGATCAGCTCGCACGGTGCCGCCGCCGCGGCGATCAGCTCGCACGGTGCCGCCGCCGCGGCGATCAGCTCGCACGGTGCCGCCGCCGCGGCGATCAGCTCGCACGGTGCCGCCGCCGCGGCGGTGCGCGACGCCGTCGCGGTTCGCTGAGGTCGGCCGCCATGGCGCGGTACGACAGTCTGCTCGACGCGTGCGGGGGCACGCCGCTGGTCGGTCTGCCCCGGCTCTCCCCGACGGTGCCCGACGGGGCACCGCCGGTGCGGCTCTGGGCCAAGCTGGAGGACCGGAACCCCACCGGCAGCATCAAGGATCGCGCGGCGCTGTTCATGGTGCGGGCGGCGGAGGAGGCCGGCCGGCTGCGGGCGGGTGACACCATCCTCGAACCGACGAGTGGCAACACCGGCATCTCGTTGGCGATGGTGGCCAAGCTGCGCGGCTACCGGTTGGTCTGCGTGATGCCGGAGAACGTCTCCACCGAGCGGGTCCAGCTGCTCCGGATGTACGGGGCCGAGATCATCTTCTCGCCGGCGGCGGGCGGTTCCAACCAGGCGGTCGCCACGGCCAAGCAGATCGCGGCGGAGCACCCCGACTGGGTGATGCTCTACCAGTACGGCAACGAGGCGAACGCTCGGGCGCACTACGAGACGACCGGGCCGGAGCTGCTGCACGACCTGCCCGGCATCACGCACTTCGTGGCCGGGCTGGGCACCACCGGCACGTTGATGGGCACCGGTCGTTACCTGCGGGAGAAGGTCGACGGCATCCAGGTCGTGGCCGCCGAGCCTCGGTACGGCGAGCTGGTCTACGGGCTGCGCAACATCGACGAGGGGTACGTGCCGGAGCTGTACGACGCCTCGGTGCTCTCCCGGCGGTTCTCGGTCGGCACCCGGGACGCGGTGCTGCGTACCCGGCAGCTCGTGGAGGTGGAGGGCATCTTCGCCGGCTTCTCCACGGGCGCCATCCTGCACGCCGCGCTCGCGGTGGCGCACGAGGCGGTCCGCGACGGCCGGCGTGCCGACGTGGCCTTCGTGGTCTGCGACGGTGGATGGAAGTACCTGTCCACCGGTGCGTACGGCGGCACGCTCGCCGACGCCGAGGACGCCCTGGAGGGGCAGCTCTGGGCCTGACCGGTTGGGGTTGGTCGTTACGGGCCGTCGACGTGTGTCGGCGGCCCGTGTGCTGCCCGCCGCTCCGTGAGCGGGTGTCACGTTCGTGACAAGTTCCGTTGGATCATTCTTGCTGCCGGGTACCCGGGCGTAGGCTGCGCAGCGTGACGCACGCGTCGGTAGAGATCATGGCTGGAGCGACGGCCGACATGGATGCTACTGACAGTGACAGCGAGACCACTCGATGCGACTGACGGTCCTTGGCTGCGCCGGCAGCTTCCCCGGCCCCGAGGCGCCCTGTTCGGCATACCTCGTCGAGGCCGACGGTTTCCGGCTCCTGGTGGACTTCGGTTCCGGGTCGCTGTCCAGCCTCCAGCGGTACGCGGGCCTGCACGCCCCGGACGCGATCCTGCTGACCCACCTGCACTGCGACCACATCCTCGACGCCGTGACCTACGTGGTGGTCCGCCGGTACGCCCCGGAGGGCCCCTACCCGGCGCTGCCCGTGTACGCGCCGTCCGGTGCGCCGGACCGGCTCAGCGCCGCCTACGGCGACGACGGCACCGTCGAGGACGTGTACCAGTTCTACGCACTCCAGCCCGGCACCTTCCCGATCGGCCCGTTCACCGTCACCGTCGACCGGGTCAACCACCCGGTCGAGACGTACGGGGTGCGGCTGGAGCACGACGGCCGCTCGTTGTGTTACTCGTCGGACACCGCGCCCTGCGACGCGCTGCTGCGGCTGGCCCAGAACGCCGACGTCTTCCTCTGCGAGGCCAGCTACCTCGACGGGGTGGACAACCCACCGGACCTGCACCTGACCGGCCGGGAGGCCGGCGAGACGGCGACCAAGGCCGTGGTGGGTCGGTTGCTGCTCACCCACCTGGTCGCGGCCTGGGGCAGCGAGGCCCACACCTTGGAGTCGGCGGCCTCCGCGTACACCGGACCGATCGACGTGGTCCGTCCCGGCGCCAGTTACGACGTCTGACCACACCCCGTCCGGGTCGGGGTGTGCCGGGCCGTGGCGCGGGCTCACCGGTGCGCCGCGGGCACGACGCGGACGCGCCCGTGGGCACCCCGAGGAAGGTGGATCCCCGCACCGCATAGGGTGCAGGCATGGCGCGACCTGACGGGCGAGGGCCCTCTCAACTCCGACCGGTGACTCTGACCCGAGGCTGGAGCACCCATCCGGAGGGCTCGGTGCTCGTCGAATTCGGTGGCACCCGGGTGCTCTGCACGGCGAGCGTCACCGAGGGGGTGCCCCGCTGGCGCAAAGGCTCCGGGCTCGGCTGGGTGACCGCCGAGTACGCGATGCTGCCCCGGGCCACCAACACCCGTTCCGACCGCGAGAGCGTCAAGGGTCGTGTCGGTGGACGCACCCACGAGATCTCCCGGCTGATCGGCCGTAGCCTGCGGGCCAGCATCGACCTCAAGGCGCTCGGCGAGAACTCGATCGTGCTCGACTGCGACGTGCTGCAGGCCGACGGTGGCACCCGCACCGCCGCGATCACCGGCGCGTACGTCGCCCTGCACGACGCCGTGGGCTGGCTCGCCGCCCGCAAGGCGTTGGCCGGCAAGCCGGAGAAGGTGATGCACCGGTCGGTGGCCGCGGTCAGCGTCGGGATCATCGCCGGCGAGGCCCGTCTGGACCTCTGCTACGAGGAGGACGTGGCCGCCGAGGTCGACATGAACGTGGTGTGCACCGGCGCGGGCGACTTCGTCGAGGTGCAGGGCACCGGTGAGGCGGGCGTGTTCGCCCGGGACCAGCTCGACAGTCTGCTCGACCTGGCCGTCGCGGGTTGCACCGAATTGGCCGAAGCCCAGCGGAAGGCACTTCTCTCATGAACAAGGTCCTGCTCGCCACCCGCAACCGGAAGAAGCTGGTGGAGCTTCAGCGGATCCTGGACGGCGCGCTCGGCGCGCACCGGATCGCCCTGCTCGGCCTGGACGACGTCGAGCAGTACGCGGAGCTGCCGGAGACCGGCCTGACCTTCGGTGAGAACGCCCTGATCAAGGCGCGCGAGGGATGCCGGCAGACGGGTCTGCCGACCATCGCCGACGACTCCGGGCTCGCTGTGGACGCGCTCAACGGGATGCCGGGGGTGTTCAGCGCCCGCTGGTCCGGTCAGCACGGCGACGACCAGGCCAACCTCCAGTTGGTGCTGAACCAGATCGCCGACGTGCCGGACGAGCAGCGGGCCGCCTCGTTCGTCTGCACCGTGGCGCTGGTGCTGCCCGGCGGCAAGGAGCACCTGGTCGACGGCCGGCAGTCCGGGCAGGTGCTGCGCGCTCCGCGCGGTGACGGCGGGTTCGGTTACGACCCGATCTTCCTGGGCGACGGGCAGGAGCGGACCAACGCCGAGCTGACGCCGGCCGAGAAGGACGCGATCAGCCACCGTGGCAAGGCGCTGCGCGAGCTGGCGAAGCTGGTGGCAAAGGTGCTGCCGCCGGCGCCCTGAGCCGACGGTCACCAGCGTTTCGTCACCAGGTCCCCGCCCAGTTCGTCGAGCGGGACGCGGTCCTCGGTCGCCAGCACCGTGAGCATCCGCTCGGCCTCGGCCACAGTGGCGAGCCGGCCCGTCGAGGTGCGCGCCCAACTCGTCGGCGACGATCGGCCACGCTCGGGCCTCGACCAGCGCCGGGTCCGCCTCGTCGGCCAGGTACTCCACCGTCTCGGCGACGATCGCGGCGGCCGGCAACTCGGCCAGCGCCACCTGGCGGCGGACGAAGTCCCGGATCTGCTTCTCGATGTCCACGGCGGCGAACGCTAGCAGCGCCGGCCGACAGGTGCTGTCGCCCGCCACCTGACCCGTGGCGGGCGACAGCGACCCGACCCAGGGTCAGCCCAGCGGGCCGACCGCACGCTCGATGGCGGCGCGCAACTCAGCTCCGGCGACGACCGCACGGGCCGCCTCCATCACGGGGGCGAGGAACACGTCCGGGCCGGGCTCGCCGGCCGCCGGACCGAGCGCGGCGACGGCGGCGCGGCCGGCCGGTGACGGCTCCAGCGGCGCGCGCAGCTGCAGACCGCGTACGCCGGCCAGCAGCTCCACCGCGAGCAGGCTGGTCAGGTTGTCCAGGACCGTGCGCAGCTTCTTCGCCGCCGCCCAGCCCATCGACACGTGGTCCTCCTGCATGCCGCTGGTGGGCAGGGAGTCCACCGAGGCGGGGGCGGCCAGGCGACGGTTCTCGGCGACGATGCCCGCCGCCGTGTACTGGGCGATCATCAGGCCGGAGTTGACCCCGGCGTCGGGGGAGAGGAACGCCGGCAGTTCCCGCGAGCGGGTGACGTCGAGCAGCCGGTCCACCCGCCGCTCGGCGATCGCGCCCACCTCGGCGGCGGCGATGGCGAGGAAGTCCGCGGCGAAGCCGAGCGGCGCGCCGTGGAAGTTGCCCGTCGACTCGACCCGACCGTCCGGCAGCACCACCGGGTTGTCCACCACCGACACGAGTTCCCGCGCCGCGACGGTGCGGACGAAGTCCAGGGTGTCGCGGGCCGCGCCGGCCACCTGCGGTGCGCACCGCATCGAGTACGCGTCCTGCACGGCGTGCGCGAGGTCGTCGCGGTGCGAGTCCATCACCCGCGAGTCCTGCAACAGCCGGTGGATGTTCGCCGCCGAGGCCGCCTGACCGGGGTGCGGCCGGATCGCGTGCAGCTCGGGCAGGAACGGCCGCTCGGAGCCGAGCATCGCCTCGATGGCCAGTGCGGCCGTCACGTCGGCCATGGCGAACAGGTGCGCCGCGTCGTCGATCGCCAGCAGCAGCATGCCGAGCATGCCGTCGGTGCCGTTGATCAGCGCCAGCCCTTCCTTGGCGGCCAACTCGATCGGCTTGAGCCCGGCGGCGGTCAGGGCGTCGGCGGCGTCCTGCCGCTCGCCGGCCGGCCCGAGAACCCAGCCCTCACCGAGCAGCGCCAGCGCGCAGTGCGCCAACGGGGCCAGGTCACCGGAGGCGCCCAGCGAGCCGTGCTCCGGCACCCACGGGGTGATGTCGTTGTTGAGCAGGTCGACCAGGGCCTCGGCGACCAGCGGCCGGACCCCGGAACGGCCCAGGGCGAGGGACCGGACCCGCAGCAGCATCATCGCCCGGACCACCTCGCGGGGCATCGGGGCGCCCACCCCGGCGGCGTGCGAACGGATCAACGCGTGTTGCAGCTCGGCCCGCCGCTCCGGCGCGACGAACGTGTTGGCCAGCGCCCCGAACCCGGTGGACACCCCGTACACGGGACGGCCGGACGACTCGATGCCGTCCACGATGGCCCGACTCGTCGCCATCGCGTCGACGGTGGCGGGGTCGAGGACGACAGTGGCGGTGCCGCGGGCCACCGCGAGGACGTCGTCGGCGGAGATTCCGGTGGGCTGGATGGTCACTGTCGTCATGGCGTTACTCCGTTGCGCATTACCTGGCGGATCAAGGGGACACCGGGCCGGTAGGCCAGGTGGAGGTACGACGGCGCGTCCAGGACGACCAGGTCGGCCCGCGCGCCGGGGGTGAGCACGCCGATGTCGTCGCGGCGCAGCGCCCGCGCGCCCCCGGCGGTTGCGGCCCAGACCGCCTCCGCCGGGGTCATCCGCATCTCGCGGACCGCGAGCGCCACACAGAACGGCATCGAGGAGGTGTACGACGAGCCGGGGTTGCAGTCGGTGGCGAGCGCCACTGTCACACCAGCGTCGAGCAGCCGACGGGCATCCGGGTACGGCGATCGGGTGGAGAACTCCGCTCCCGGCAGCAGGGTCGCCACCGTGCGGGTCCCCGACCCGTCGCTGTGGGCCGTGCCGGCCAGCGCGTCCACGTCGGCGTCGCTCAGGTGGGTGCAGTGGTCGACGCTGGCCGCGTCCAGCTCCACACCGAGCCGCACCCCCGCCCCGGGGCCGAGCTGGTTGGCGTGGACACGGACGCCCAGCCCGGCGGCCTGGCCGCAGGCCAGGATGGCCCGGGCGTGGTCGACGTCGAAGGCGCCCCGCTCGCAGAACACGTCGACCCACTTCGCGTACGGCGTGGCGGCGGCGAGCATCGGACCGCAGACCAGGCTCACGTAGTCGTCGGGGCGGTCGGCGTACTCGGCGGGCACCACGTGGGCGCCGAGGAAGGTGGTCTCGGTGCTGCTCTCGGCGGCGATCCGCAGCGAGCGGGCCTCGTCGGCGACGGTCAGCCCGTACCCACTCTTGATCTCCATGGTCGTGGTGCCCTGACGCAGCGCCTCCCCGCGCAGCCGGCGCACCGTGGCCCGTAGCTCATTGTCGGTGGCGGCCCGGGTGGCGCCGACAGTGGTCCGGATGCCACCGCCGGTGTAGGGCTCACCGGCCATCCGGGCGGCGAACTCGGCGGCGCGGTCCCCGGCGAAGACCAGGTGGGCGTGGCTGTCCACGAAACCGGGCAGCACCGCCGCCCCACCGGCGTCGAACCTCCGGTCGGCGGCCGGCGCGTACCCGGACGGTCCGACCCAGACCACCCGGCCCTCTTCGACCAGCACGGCCGCGTCGCGGCGGATGCCCAGCGGACCCTCGCCGGCACCGTTGGTGACCAACTCACCGATGTTGTCGACGAGCAGACTGCTCACGAGGGCGTCACCGCCTCGACGGCCGCCGACAACTCGGCTGGCACGTCGACGCTCAGGTGTCGGCCCTCGGCCACCACCAGCCGACCGTCCACCATGACCTGTTCGACGTCGGCGGCGGTGGCGGCGAAGAACGCGCCCACCGGCGGCACCCCGGCGGTACGGGCGCTGTCCAGCCGTACCGTGACCAGGTCGGCGCGCGCGCCGACGGCGATCCTCCCGGCGTCGGCCCAGCCCAGCGCGGCGTGCCCGGCGGAGCTGGCCGCCGTCACCAGGTCCACCGGTGTGAAGTGGCCGCGTCGACGGGTGCGCAGCCGCTCGTTCAACTCCACCGCCCGGGCTTCCTCGAACAGGTCGATGACGGCGTGACTGTCGCTGCCGAGGCTCAGCCGGATCCCCGCCTCGGCCATCAGCCGGGCCGGCCCGATGCCGTCGGCGAGGTCCCGCTCGGTGGTCGGGCAGAGGCAGACCCCGGTCCGACTGTCGGCGAGCAGGGTCAGGTCGGCGCTGGTCGGGTGGGTGGTGTGCACGGCTGTGGTGTTCGGCCCGAGCACGCCGTGCTCGGCGAGCAGCGCGGTGGGCGAGCGCCCGTGCACGGCCCGGCACTCGTCGTTCTCGGCGGGCTGTTCGGAGAGGTGTACGTGCAGCGGTGCCTGCCGCTCCGCGGCCCACTCGGCGACGGTGGCAAGCTGGTCGGCCGGGACCGCCCGCACCGAGTGCACGGCAGCGCCGACGCGGACGTGAGCGTCCGTCGGCTGGAACGCTCCCGCCCGCTGCGCCCAGCGGGAGGCGTCCCCGTCGCCGAAGCGCCGCTGCGGGCCGGCGAGGGCCTGACCGTCCACGGTGGAGGTCAGATAGCAGGTGTCCAGCAGGGTGAGCCGGATCCCGGCGTGTGCAGCGGCCTCGACCAGCGCCGCGCCCATCTCGTTCGGGTCGTCGTACGCGCCGCCGTCGGGCCGGTGGTGCAGGTAGTGGAACTCGCCCACGCAGGTGACCCCGGCGAGCGCCATCTCCGCGTACACCGCGCGGGCCAGGGCCAGGTACGTGTCCGGGTCCAGGCGGTCCGCGACGCCGTACATCTGGTTTCGCCAGGTCCAGAAGTCACCCCGACCACCGTGGGTACGCCCCCGCAGCGCGCGGTGGAAGGCGTGCGAGTGCACGTTGGCCAGGCCGGGCAGGGTCAGGCCGGGCAGTGGCACGGCGTCGGCGTACACATCGACCCCGGCGTCCGGCCCGTGCGCTCCCAGCAGCGGCGTCACCGCGGTGATCCGGCCCTCGGCGACCTCGATCAGCACGTCGGGCGTGGGCTCGGCGTGCTCGGGCAGCCAGGCGTACTCCGCCAGCCAGCGGGTGGTGGTCATGCCGCTCGCCTCCTTTGGAGCTGAATCGTCTGCGACATCAATGCGGGCGGCAGCGCCAACGCGGGCGTCGGTGTCAACGCGGGCGGCAGCGGCACCGCCAGTGCGGACGTCGGTGCCAGTGCGGGCGGCACCGCCAGTGCGGACGTCGGTGCCAGCGCGGGCGTGGGTGCCAGCGCGGGCGTGGGTGCCGGTCCGCGCGTGGGTGCCGGTCCGGGCGTCGGTGCCGCGCGTCGGTCTGATTCGTTTGCGACATCAGCTCCATAGGACGACACCACCAGGTGTCGACCCCCGCCGTGTCGGAGCCGCCGTACCTCGCCTACCGGCATGTCAGCTCCTCCAGCACCCGGGCCAGCGCCCGCACCCCGGCGGCGCAGTCGTCGTCGGTCGCGGACTCGGCGGGGGAGTGCGACACCCCGGTCGGGTTGCGCACGAAGAGCATCGCGGTGGGCAGGTGCCCGGCGAGCACCCCGGCGTCGTGCCCCGCGCCGGTGGGCAGCACCGGCGCGTCCAGCAGCGTGGCGAGGCGCTTGGCCAGCCCACCGTCGAAGGCGACCAGCTCGGTGGCCGACTCCTCGGTGACGGTCACCGCCGTGCCGTCGCGGCGGGCCCGTTCGGCGAGCTTGCCGCGTACCGCGTCGACCAGGCCGGCGAGCGTCTCCTGGTCGGCGGCCCGGGCGTCCAGCCAACCCGTCACCTTCGACGGGATGGCGTTGGTGGCGTTGGGTTCGACGGCGACCCGACCCACCGTGGCGTGCGCGCCGCGCAGCCGGGCCTCCTTGTTGGCCGCCAGCACGGTGAACGCGTAGGTGAGCATCGGGTCACGGCGGTCGGCCATGACTGTGGTACCCGCGTGGTTGCCCTCCCCGACCACGTCGAAGCGCCACCGGCCGTGCGGCCAGATCGCGCTGGCCACCGCGACCGGCGCGTCGGCGTCGACGAGCGCGCGGCCCTGCTCGACGTGCAGTTCGACGAAGACGCCGATCCGGCCCAGCACCTCCGGGCGGGCGCCCGCCGGCCGGTCGCCGAGCGCGTCGGCGAAGCTCACCCCGGCCGCGTCGCGCAGGCCGGCCGCGCGGTCGGGCGGCAGCGCCCCGGTGAGCAGCCGCGACCCCAGGCAGGGTACGCCGAAGCGCGCACCCTCCTCCTCCACGAACGCGCCCAGCATCAGCGGCCGGACCGGGGTGACCCCAGCGGCGCGTAGCTCGTCCACGGCGAGGAAGGCGCTGACGATGCCGAGTGGCCCGTCGTACGCGCCGCCGTGCGGCACCGAGTCGAAGTGGCTGCCGGTCAGCACGGCGTCGGAGCCCTCCGGGTCACCCCAGTGGGCGAAGAGGTTGCCGTTGCCGTCCTCGGTGACCGGCATGGCGCGACGCTCGGCCTGAGCGCGGAACCAGGTGCGCAGCTCCAGCTCCGGCGCGGTCAGCGCGTACCGCAGGTAGCCGCCACTGTCGGCGTCCCGGCCGATCGGCGCGATCTCGTCCCACAGGGCCCGGAACCGGGCGGAGAGGTCGCCGGTCACGAGTCGCCGCCCTCGGTCATCGGGATGCGGACGCCGGTACGGTCGGCGACCTCGCGGGCGCTGTCGTAGCCGGCGTCGACGTGCCGGATCACGCCCATGGCCGGGTCGTTGGTGAGCACCCGCTCGATCTTCTGACCGGCCAGGGCGGTGCCGTCCGCCACGCAGACCTGCCCGGCGTGGATCGACCGGCCGATGCCGACGCCACCGCCGTGGTGGATCGACACCCAGGACGCGCCGCTGGCGGTGTTCACCAGGGCGTTGAGCAGCGGCCAGTCGGCGATCGCGTCGGAGCCGTCGGCCATGCCCTCGGTCTCCCGGTACGGGCTGGCGACGCTGCCGGTGTCCAGGTGGTCCCGGCCGATCACCACCGGCGCGGAGAGTTCACCGGAGGCGACCATGTCGTTGAACCGCACGCCCGCCCGGTCCCGTTCGCCCTGGCCGAGCCAGCAGATCCGGGCCGGCAGGCCCTGGAAGGCGACCCGCTCACCGGCCAGCCTGATCCAACGGGCCAGCGATTCGTTCTCCGGGAACAGGTCCAGGATCGCCCGGTCGGTGGCCGCGATGTCGGCCGGGTCGCCGGAGAGCGCCGCCCACCGGAACGGGCCCCTGCCCTCACAGAACAACGGCCTGATGTACGCCGGCACGAAGCCGGGGAAGTCGAAGGCGCGCTGGTAGCCGCCGAGCTGCGCCTCGCCCCGGATCGAGTTGCCGTAGTCGAACACCTCGGCACCGGCGTCGAGGAAGCCGACCATCGCCTCGACGTGCCTCGCCATCGACGCCCGGGCCCGATCGGTGAACTCGACCGGCTTCGCCGTGGCGTAGTCCCGGGCTTCGGCCAGCTCGACCCCCACCGGCAGGTACGCCAGCGGGTCGTGCGCGCTGGTCTGGTCGGTGACGATGTCGATCTCGACGCCCCGACGGAGCAGCTCCGGGAAGACCTCCGCGGCATTGCCGACCACCCCGACGCTCAGCGCCCAGCGGTCCCGCTTCGCGGCGAGGACCCGCGCGACCGCGTCGTCCAGGGAGTCGGCGACCTCGTCGAGGTAGCGGTCGTGCACCCGACGGTCGAGCCGGGTGCGGTCGACGTCCACGATCAGGCAGACGCCGTCGTTCATGGTGACCGCGAGGGGCTGTGCGCCGCCCATCCCGCCGCAGCCGGCGGTCAACGTCAACGTGCCGGCGAGGGTGCCCCCGAACCGCTTGGCGGCCACCGCCGCGAACGTCTCGTAGGTGCCCTGGAGGATGCCCTGCGTGCCGATGTAGATCCACGAACCGGCGGTCATCTGCCCGTACATGGTCAGGCCGAGCTGCTCCAGGCGGCGGAACTCCGGCCAGGTCGCCCAGTCGCCGACCAGGTTGGAGTTGGCCAGCAGCACCCGGGGTGCCCACTCGTGGGTGCGCATCACGCCGACCGGGCGGCCCGACTGCACCAGCATCGTCTCGTCCTCGCGCAGGTCGGTGAGCGTGCGGACCAGAGCGTGGTACGACGGCCAGTCCCGCGCCGCCTTCCCCGTGCCGCCGTAGACCACCAGGTCGTCGGGGCGTTCGGCCACCTCGGGATCGAGGTTGTTCATCAACATCCGCAGGGCGGCCTCCTGCTGCCACCCGCGGGTGGTGAGCCGGCTGCCCCGTGCGGCACGGATGGTTTTGGTCATCTCTGGCTCTCCTCCGGTCATCCGAGGAACAACTGTCGGCGGGCCGCGGAGGCTTCGAACGCCTCCAGTCGGCGCTGGGTGTCGGCCGGCGCGGCGTCGCAGATCGCCTGCAACAGCACCATGGCCAGGGTCATCGGTGCGGTGTGCAGGTCGAACACGAGCTGCGCGCCGACCGCGGCGGGCAGCACCACGTGGGCGTGCTCGGTGGCCGGGCTGACCGGTGAGTCGGTGATCGCCACCACGGTCAGCCCGGCGGCGCGCGCGTCGCGCAGCGCGTCCAGGGTCTCCCGGGGATAGCGGGGCAGGACGAAGGCGAGCAGCGCGGACGCGCCGGCCTCGGCCGCCTGCTCCAGCCGATCGGTGAGCAGGCTCCCGCCGTCGTCGAGCACCCGTACGTCCGGGTGCACCTTCGCCGCGAAGTAGGCGAAGTACGCGGCCAGCGGCGCGGCGGCGCGCAGTCCCAGCACCGGCAGCGGACGGCTCTCGGCGAGCAGCCGCCCGGTCTCGGCGATCCGGTCCCGGTCGGCGAGCTGACCGGCGAGCCGGTCCAGGTTGCCCATCTCCGCGCGTACCGCCTGCTGGAGTTCGTTGCCGGCGTCCGTCGACCCGCCCGGTGTGCCGGCGGTGAGGTCGCGCAGCCGGCGGCGCAGCGCCGGATAACCGTCGTGCCCGAGCGCGACGGCGAACCGGGTGACCGACGGCTGACTGACCCCGGCGAGGTCGGCGACCTCGGCGGCGGACAGATACGCCACGGCGGGTGCGTGCTGCACCAGGCAGTGCGCGATCCGTCGCTGGGTGGGGGTGAGTCGTACCCCTTGGAACAGGTCGAGCACCCGGTCAGCGGGCGCCTCGACAGCTCCTTCATTCATGAGCTGACTCTATGCATAGAAACTTTCACGAAGCAAGCACAGGCCCGTTCATCGAAGCGGACCAACCGGGGCCGGTCCGGCTGGACGGCGGTCGGTACTATCCGCACGGCGGTTCAACGGAGGAGTGCGCATGCAGCCGGAAGGCCCCTACAGGTTCACGCACGCTCTCGGCGGGTCACCGGTGGGCAAGGCCTGGGCAGCCATCGACGAGCAGGGCCGCTTCGTCACGGTGGCAGTGCTCGACGCCACCGTCGCCGCCACCGCCGGATGGCGCGAGGCCTTCTCCGGAGCCGCCGACCTGCTGGCCCAGTCGGCCGACCCCACCCCCTACACGTACGCCGACTTCTCCGCCGCCGCGCCCTGGGTGGCCTACGCGGCGGAGGTCGGCCCCGGCGCGGAGAAACTGTTCCGGGCCCTCGGTGTCGACTACACCCCCGCGCCGACGAGCGCCCCACCGACCTCCGCGCCCCCGTCGTCCGCCCCGCCGTCGTCCGCGCCCCCGTTCTCCGCGCCGCCTGCGGTGTCCGCGCCCCCCGTGTCCGCCCCGCCGCAGCCCGTCTCCGGTGGGCCGCCCGCACCGTGGGCCGTGCAGGCCGCGCCGATCCCGAGCCAACTGGTGTCCGCGTCCCCGCACCCCGTCTCCGGCGCACCCACCTCGCCGGCCGGCGTGACCTCCGCGCCGCCGGCGTTCCCGATGCCGACGAGCGGGCCGGGCGGCGACGCGTTCTCCTCACCCACCCGCCGCATCGCCCCGTCCGCGCCGAAGCCCCAGCGCACCGGCCTCTGGATCGGGATCGCCGCGCTGGTCCTGGTGGTACTCGCCGGTGCCGGCGCTCTGGCGTTCATGAGGGGCTCGGACGACAAGCCCACGGACGTGGCCACCAGCAGCAGCCCCGTGCCGCCACCGATGCCCGCCACGCCACCGCAGTCGCCAGGCACCGAGCCGCCGCAGGGCGGCAAGTGGCCGGCCCAGTGGCCGACGTTCACCGAGCGGGACAACGTACGCACGTTGGCGAACCTTGAAGGGCTCGGCTTCCCGGTCAAGGTTCCACTGGACTGGAACTGCACGATCGCGGGCCAGGCCGAGGGCTTCGTCAAGTACAACTGCGGCCGGGCGGCATCCGGAGAGTCGACGATGGGCGGTGAGTTGATCGTCCGGAACTGTCCTCAGCCGTGTGACGAGCGCCGGCAGACCGCCATGCGAATGGCCGAGGAGGCATGGGGCACGCGGTGGATTCGAAGCGGTCAGTCCGCGACCTTCGGTGAGGCGCTGCTCAACGTCGACGGCGAGCAGCGACACGGTCTGGTCGTCGTCGCCTACTACCGTGGCGGCCCGGACGGCGTCGTCGATCGACAGATCGTCCTGCGGCTGACCGGTCCGATGCAGGAGGCGAATCAGCTACGCCGGATCGCCACCTACCTGCGGGACGTGCTCGTCTTCTAGCCTCGGCACGGATGTGCGTGCCCCGCGGCACGCACATCCGTCGCCGGTGGCACTCAGACTCCGGCGTCGGCGATCCAGGCCGTCATCCGCGCCGCGAACTGCTGTTCCGAGAACCCGCTGGCGTGTGACCGGACACGGTCCTGCGACAGCTCCGTCAGCCGGTGCACCAGCGGAGCGAAGCTACGCGGCTCCTGGGAGTCGATGAGGAAGCCGGTCTCCCCGTCGACCACGGTCTCCAGCAGGCCACCTCGGCGCAGACCCACGACCGGGGTCCCGCAGGCCTGAGCCTCGACCGGGATGATGCCGAAATCCTCGTGCACGGGAAACAACAGGGCCCTCGCCCCCCAGTAGAGTTGGCGCAGACGCTCCTTCGAAGGACGCACCTCGAACGTCACCGGCACCCTGACCCGCTCGGCTGCACGTCGCAGAGCGGTCTCCTCCGGACCGGAACCGGCGATCACCACCGGCAGACCGGCCTCCTCGGCGATCTGGATGATCAGGTCGAAGTTCTTGTACGGGATCCAGCGTCCAACCCCGAGCAGGTAGTCGCGCGGCTGGCTCTGGTCCGCCGCGGGCGCGGCCGCGAAGTAGTCGACGTCCACCGGGGGGTTGATGACGACCGCGTCTCTCCGCCAGAAACGGGCGATGCGGGCGCGCACCTCCTCCGAGTTGGCGGCATAGCTGTTCACATGGCGGCTGAGCCGGACGTCGGCGGTCTGCAACACCCGCCGCGGCAACGTCAGCATCGGGTTGGAGCCGCGCCCGTCGAAGTCCGGGCTCCAGATGTACCGCGCGGGGGAGTGCACGTAGCTGAGGTAACGGGTGTCCTCCGACGACCCGAGCCGGACGGTGTGCGCGAACGCGTGACTGGACGAGATCACCAGGTCGAACCGCTCCTGGCTGAGGGTCCGCCACACCAATGGCATCACCGGCAGTGCCCCCGCCTTCGTCCGGCGCAGCGGAGTCCGCGCCATCCACGACTCCCGTAGGTTGGGCTCGACGGCGTCGTGGTCCTTCCAGAGCACGAAACGCTCCGCGTCCGGCAGCAGGTTGCTGATCTGCCGGAAGACGTTCTCCGAACCGCCGGTGGCCCCGAACCACTCGTGAACGAGCGCAACACGGGCGCTCGCCAAGGCGTCGAGCGGGCCTGTCGCGCCGGCTCGGGGAATCGCGGGAAGGTTGTCTACCACTGGTTGCTCCTCATGCCACGGGACTTGCGGCGCCCGATGAAACCGAGCCGCCATATTGATCACTGTTCGCCGTCCGGGGTCCGGTGGAGGTGTCGCTGCCGCTGCCGCTCGCCGATTTCGCACTGATCTCCGCGAAGCCCTTGCGCAACTGTCGGCGGAGCATCTTGGCGAGTGGCCGCTCCACGAACCGGTTCGTCAGATACGCGAGCAGGAGCACCCCGGCCGCGAAAGCGGCAACCAACAGCCATGGTGACACCGAGTCGTGGAACCGGATAACGACGATCCGGCTGAACTGCATGTGCAGCAGGTACACCGGATAGGTCAGCGCCCCGATGACAGTCAGACCACGCCACTTGAACCAGGAGAACCAGCCCAGCGCCACCCCGGCCATCAGGGCGAAGAACAGGAACATCACCGGAAGCGCGACCTCGAACGACACGACGGGCTTGTCGGCGTTCTGTCCATCCACCCGGCGACCGAGGGTGATCAGACCGATCACCATCGACGTGCCAAAGATTCCCCAGGCCACCAGGTTCGGACCGAAACGGTAGATCAGGTACAGCGCGATACCGGCCACGAAATACGGGGCGAAGCCTGCCTCGACAAACTGGATCAGCGGCTTTACCTGTGAGTATTCGGCGTACAGGGCGGCGGTCATCCACAACACGCAGAAGAGCACGACCCGCTTGTAGGTCAGCCCGAACCACACGACGACAGCAAACAGAAGATAGAACTTCAGCTCGACGAAGAGGGTCCAGTAGACCGAGTCGATGTTCGGTATGCCGACGAAGGTCTGCAGCATCGTCGCGTTGATGAGGACGTGTGACGGCTGCGGGGGGCCGCTGTCGAGCGGCCAAAAAGTGAGAGCCGCCGAGGTGGCCAGCACCGCGAAGACATATGCGGGCATCAGGCGGGTCACCCTGGAGATCGCGAAGTCGGCAACCGACCGACCCCAGCAGCTCATGCAGATCACGAACCCGCTGATGACGAAGAAGAACTCCACGCCCATCCAGCCGTACCGGAACACGCTGACGATGGGCTCACCGAAGAGGTCGACCGCACTCTTGCCCCAGGCTCCGCGGTTGTCGTTGTCGACGAACACGTGAAAGCCGAGTACCGCGACGGCGGCGCAGAAGCGCAGCAGGTCGAGGATGTAGAGGCGGTCGCTGCGTGAGCGGCGCGAGGGCGCGGAGGGCGTCTCGCGCGGGGTCGCTGCGGGCGGTACGGCCGGGCGGTCCGGTGTGTCCTCCACCCCGGTCACCGGGGCAGCCTGCACAGTCATGGCTTCCTCACTTGATCGCGACCAGATCGTCCTGCGAAGTTTCGTCGACGCCGCGACCGAGCTTCTTCAGGACGAACGACAGGAACGTACGGCGCAGCGAGGGCACGGCCGCCACGTAGCCGATCCAGATCAGCACGATCGCCACGCAGGATGCGACGAGGTGCAGCAGCCCGGAGCCGGCCAACAGGTATCCGGCGGCAGCTGCGGCGGCCGCGCCGGGCAGCGCGATCGCGAGCAGACGCATGCTGAAGCCCAATACGGACAGCAACCGGGCCGAGATGAGGAACATCAGGATGCCGCTGAGAGAGGAGGCGGCGCCGATCGTGAAGGCGCCCCAGTGCTTGTACAGCAGCAGGTTGAAGGCGATCGGAACGCCGAACGAGACCGCCATCACGATCGCTACCTTGACGTTCGCCCCCCGGGCGTTCAACACCTTCACGAAGGTGTAACCGAGCACGTGCGCCCAGATCCCGAGCGCGAAGCCCAGCAGCAGCACCGATGAGACATCCACCGCGCGGCTGTCGAACTCGCCGCGGGCATACAGCAGGGTGACGATTCCCCTGCTGTTCAGGGAGAGGACCAGGGCGAGAGGGATGGCCACCAGGATCACCGGCGGGATCAGGCGGCGGAGCCCGTCACCCACCTCGTGGCCCTTCATGCGGGCGAACGAGGCAAGGCCGGCCAGGCCCAGCGGCGCGGCGAGCAGGGCCATGACCGAGTCGACCACGAAACGTGCGTACTCGGTGGCCGCGACCACCTCCACACCCAGCAGCGAGCCGACGGCCCGCTCGACGCCGATCGACCCCTGGAGGATCACCGGAATCAGCAGCAGCGGCCGCAGCCGTCGCCAGAACATCCGGAGGGCCAGCTTGGTGGTGGCCCGGTCCGGGCGATGGGGAACCGACCCGTCACCCTCATGCAGATAACCCTGACGTCGAAGCCAGTAGGTGCCCACACACCACAGCACGATGTACGGGAGAGTGAAGCCCCAGGCCAGCACCGACACGTGACCGGTCATCCACGCGACCACCGTGGCCAGGATCAGCCCGATGCTCTGGCACGACGGGCGCAGGTTGATCAGTCTGACGTCGTCGTTAGCGAGGCCGACCAGCGTGTACAGGTTGTAGAGAACGTAGAACGGCACGCCCAGCGCGGCGATGCCGAGCATGGTCGCGGCGATGTCCGCCGTATGGGGGTCGAGGCCCGGCCCGAGCAGCCCCACCCACAGATCCCGACCGAAGATGAGCGCCGCGGCCAGGACCACGGAGAACACACCCAGCAGCAGGTGTACGGCGCGGTAGAGCACCTGCGCCATCGAGGGCCGCTCTTGGCGGTACTGCACGTAGAGCGGCAGGAACCCGGCGGAGAGCGCGTCGGCGGTGAAGAAGTTGATCGGGATCAACGTCGCCGTCAACGCGATGCGGTTGGCGGCGACCACCCGCCCCGCTCCGAAGAGCGCGGCCAACAGGACCTCGCGGAGCAGGCCGAGGATCTTCCCGGCGATGCCGCCGAGAACCAGACGGAAGAAGACCTTGCCCATGTCAGGCCTGGCGCTGTGTGATCAGCTGCGCGAAGTCGGCCAGGTAGTCCCGTGCGCAGTGGTCGAGAAGGAAGGTGGGGGGAAGCAGGTTGACGCGCAGCCCCCGCTCCGCCGTCACCTTCTGCACCACGTCCGCGAGCGCGTCGGAGTCCGCTGTGTCGACTTCGTGCAACACCCTGCTCAGCGCCTCGGATCGGATCGAACCGGCGGTGACGACGCACGGCAGGCCGGACGCCAACGCCTCCAGTACCGCCATCGGAAGCCCTTCCAGACGTGCCGTGGTGAGCAGTGACACGTCCGCCGCCGAGTAGTAGTCGCGCACCACGTCCGCCTCGACGCGTCCGGTGAACCGAACCATCTCCTCCAACTGGAGCTTGCGGACCAGACCCTGCAACCGCCCCTCGTCCGGGCCGTCGCCGACGACCACGAACCGGAACCGGCTGCCAAGCCCACGGTCGCGCAGGATCGCCGCTGCCTGCAGCGCCCGGTCGACCCTCTTCTGCACGTGCAGGCGGCCGACGCATCCGACCAGCACGGTCTCCTCGTCGACTCCCAGCTCGCGTCGGATCCGGTCCCGGGCAACGCCGTCGAACGCATGGTCCTCGGCTCGGACGCCGTTGGGGATCAGGCGCACCTTGTCGGGCGAGGCGGACCAGTTCTGGGGCGCTGCCGTCAGTGACTCGACCACGTTCTCGCCGACCGCGACGAGGCGGTCGAAGTCGCGGTAGCGGGCCAGGTCGCGCACCAGGCCGAGGGCGTTCTTGGGCGTGCCCGCCAGGGAGCGCGCGGTCGGTGCCCGCAGCTTCGAGCCCAACTCCATGGCGGACGTGCCGTGTACCTGGAGCACGAACGGCGTACGAGGGTGCTGGGCCCGCTCGCGGACCACCGAGTAGGAGCCGGCGCTCACCGAGAAGACCACGCTCGGGGCCACGCTCGACGCCACCCAGTGCGCTCGGGACTCCTCCCACCAGGCATGGGAGTAACGGCCGGGGCGGGTGCCGGCCAAGGGCGTCACCTGCACGCCGTCCTCGGTGAAGGTGCCGGAACGGCCCGGAATCGCGGTGGTGACGATGTGCACCCGCGGCACGTGCAATGCCCATTCGGCGGCCAGCCGCCAGGCGAGGGTCTCCATGCCGCCGGTGTGGTGATGTGGCGTCGACCGGGAATGGATGAGAATCGACTCGATCACAGCAGATCCCTATACAACGATTCGAGTTTGCCGGTCTGTCGGCTCAGGTTGAACCGGTCTTCGACGTTCTGCCGTCCCACCTTGCCGAACCTGTCGCAGAGGTCCTGGTCGCGCAGCAGCGCGATCAGCCGGTCCGCGAGCGCGGTGGCGTCCCGTTCGGGCACCAGGAAGCCGTTCGCCCCGTCCGTGACCGCCTCGGGGATGCCGCCGTGGTGGGTTCCGACCACCGGTTTGCCGGAGGCGGCCGCCTCCAGCAGGACCATTCCCAGGCCTTCCTGGTCACCGTCCTGGGCCGTCACGCTCGGCAGACACAGCAGCGTCGACTGGCTCAGCCAGCGGAGGGTGTCGCTGTGTTTCTGCGCACCCAGGAAACGCACACCGGTCTCAACCCCGAGCTCCCGGGCGAGTGCACCGAGGGAATCGCGCAGCGGCCCCTCGCCGATCAGTACCAGCTCGGCGGCGGGAACAGCCTTGCGTACCTCCGCGAACGCCCGCAGCAGGTACTGCGTCCCCTTCTTCTCCACCAACCGTGCGACGTGCAGGATCCGGGGCGTCGCGACGGGGCCGGACGGTTCGATGGCATCCACGTCCACCCCGATGGGCAGCACCTGACACCTCTCGGCGGGGTAGCCCCACTCCACCGCGCGTCGACGGATGTGTTCGGACACACAGATGAACACCGCGCCCTCGGCGAAGAGGGACTGACGCCAGGTCACGTAGTTCAACCACGACGGCTTCTTCGACGTCACCATCTTCGTCCGACTGACCGTCACGTCGAAGCCGTGCAGGGTCGTGACCAGCGGAACTCCGAGTGCCTTCGCGGTGGGGACGGCGTACACCCCCTCGACACCGAAGTGGGCGTGCAGCAGTGCCGTGCCACGCTTCGCGAGGGCTCCGACAAGGGCCTCCGAGCGGCGGGTGAACGTGTACGACAGGACCGCGGGTTTGCCGAACTCGGCGACGCTTACCGAATCAGTTCCCGGTCGGGTCGGGACCGGGTCGCGGCCCACGAACAAGGGGTGGAAGCTGCGCATCGCCAAGGCCTGGTTCGGAATGAAGGTCTCGGACGGCAGGAACTGTTGATGTCGCAGGATCCCGACGGTGGGGAGTTGCATGGTGGTTCGACTCCTCGCGGTCGCCCACGACGAGGTAGGCGACCAGCAGCGAAAGAATAGGAATGAGATGGATGTCGCCGAAGATCTCGGTGTTGTCGCCCAAGCCGTGGATCAGCGTCCATGCGACCGCGGCGGTGGCCCAGAGTGCGAAGGTCCGATGCCGGTCCCCACCGGTGTTCACGGCCCGGACGGTGAGCCGCAGGGTCAGCGCGAAGAACACCGCGATCAGCACCAGGCCGGCCAGGCCGGTCGCGGCCCATCCCGCGAGGAGGACGTTGTGGGGCGGGAAGCTGCGGTAGATGCCGTGTTCACGCGCGTACGCCGCGAAGCCGGCATCCCAGCCGCCGTAACCGAGTCCGAGGAGGGGGTCCCGCAGGAACGCCTCGGCACCGAAGCCCCAGATGGCTGTCCGGTCACCGAAGGACTTCGCCAACGCCTGGGTGAAGCCGAGCTCGGCGGCGAGCACCACCGCACCGACGACGCCGAGTAGACCGGCGCCCACGAGCCAGAACGTCAGTCTGCGCCCCACCGGGCGTCGGTGGCTGCCGTGCCGGGACGGGCCTGACTCTCCCGCCTCCGTCCGGCGGGCCCGAGTGAACCGCCGGACGGCTAGTACTGACGCGGGCAGGGCGACCGCGAGGAGCGTGGCCGATTTGGAACCGGTGACCGGCACCGCCGCCAGCGCGACGAAGCCCACCATGCGCGTCCAGCGGCTTCCGGTGATCGTGGCGATGGCGAACGCGGCGATCGCGTTCACCCCGAGGAAGAGCCCGGCGACGTTCGCGTTGACGAACACCCCACCGGACTTGGCCTCGTCGAAGACGTTGTTCGGACTTCCGTTGAAGAGGGCGGCGACGGTGTTCTGCCCGCTGACGAGCCCGGCGATCGACCGCAGGAAGGCGTCCTCCACCCCGGGTAGAACGCGGAACACGAGTACGAGCAGCGCTTCGGCCACGATCCAGGGCCAGTACCAGGGTTCGATCCGGCGCAGCAGGCCGCCGTCCTGACGGACCGCCTGGACCATCAGCGTCAGCGTGACGACGAACTGGCCGAGCAGGGCGATCAGTGGCAGGCCGGCTCGCGGGTCCGGGGACCAGGCCAGCGCGACCAGCCGCACCACCAGCAGGGCGATCAGGACGCGGAACAGGCCGAGGCGGAACAGTTCGACACCGGAGCCGCGCCGGGCCGCCAGCAGCACGCCCGGCACCAGCAGTATGGTCACCACCGTCGATGCCGCGACGTCGGTGCTGCCCTCGGGCAACAGGTAGAACTGCGGCACCGCGAGGAACAGTACGAGGCACGCCGCAGCCCAGGGCGCCGATCCGATCGCGGTCGCCCAGGCCCCGGCTGAGCTGGCCCTAGCCACGAGGTCTTCCAGCACCGCCCGCCGGCCGCGTCACCGCCTCGTCGGCGCGCCGTGGCATCCGGGTCGCGATGTCGCGCAGGAGGACGCCCCGGGAGTTCCAGCCGAAGTCGCCGGCGTACCGCACACGGGCCGCGAGTACGTCGTCCGACGCGGGGTTGATCGCGGCCAGGACGTGGTCGACGAAGTCGTCGGTCGAGGTCGCGGCCGTGATGTGGTCGGTCGCCCGAGCCGCCTGCACGACGTCGGGGATGGGGGTGCTGACCACCTTCAGGCCCGAGGAGAGGTATTCGTAGCACTTGAGTGGACTGACGCCCGCGGTGTAGTCGTTCAGCGCGTACGGGATCAGTCCCACGGTGCAGGTGCCCGCCGTGGCGGCGAGTTCGTTGAGCGGAAGCATCCCGAGGTATCGGGCCCCGAGCCGTTCGAGTTCGGCCAACTCCCGGTCGTATCCGCCCCCGCCTGCCGCGATCGGGCCGGCGAGAAGCAGCTCGCCGCGGCCGTTCAGCGCGGTGGCCAGCGTGCGCAGCAGCTCGAAGTCCAGCTTGTGTGGCGTGAGGTTGCCGGCGAAGAGCGCGGCGGGCCGCCGCTGGGCCACCGGTTGACTGTCGGCGGCGAAGACGTCGACCTCGGCGACGTTCGGCAGGGTCACGACGTCGGTGAACCCGACGTCGTTGAGGTGGGCCGTGACGGCGCCGCTGGTGCCGATCGTCAGGTCGGCACGGTTCGCCAGGATCCGCTCACCAGCGGACACGGCCGAGCCATCGATGCCGGGGAACGCCTGGAAGATGTCCACGCAGTGGTAGAGCGTGTAGTCCGAGTACTGTTCGAGGCCGTACGTGACGGGCGTGAAGGTCCAGAGGACCCGTGGGCTCGGGCTGCGTCGCCATTCGGCAACCGCCCGTTCCAGCAGCAGCCGGTTCGGCAGCCGCGTGGGTGCCTGGTGGATCGGCACGATGAGTGGCGAGATGACCGTGACCCGATCCGGAATGGGTCGGTAGGTCGCCGTCTTCTCGTGGCCGACAACCGAGTGGCGCAGCCGCTTCGCGATTCGGGTGACGTCTTTCGCGTCGAGCCGCACCCGCCGCAGGCCCAGGGACTCCACGAAGTAGGTGTCGAAGTCACGGGCGAGTTCCCGTACGACGTAGTGCTGGTTCGTGGCGATCGGAGAGTTCCACTCGGCGGTGCCCAGAACCAGGATCGTCGGTGCTGTCGACCCGTTCCCGGAGAGGGGCTCCGAGGGCGAAGGTGGTGTCGTCACGTATCTCTTCCGGATTCGTCCGGCCGCGTGTTTCCGCTGCGGCCGCAGGTCTGCAGACCGCGGGGCAGCGTTGGTGCGTGCATGACGGGACGCACCCCCGTTGCCTTACGATCCCCGTTCGGTGTGGCGCGCTTCGCCAGCCCAACGGGGCTGTATCGGGCGCACCCGTAGACGCGCAGCAGCGAAGGCTGCCCGTCAAGCCCGGGTTAATAGACCTCAACGCCGACCCTCCTGTCAATGGTGGCCCGGTGCTGGGCTGGACGGGCACCGCTGCGGGCCACGAAAGGCCGGACGGAATATGCAGATTTGGGGGCGTGTGGGAGGCGGGGTAACGCGGAGGAAATGGCTTTTCGGTCAGACTGTGCCGACGAGGGACCGATTACGGCCCGTCTGCGAGGAACACCTCTGCTCCCTTACTGTGGACGCATGACCGACGACACCGTCCTCCTGCTTCGGCGGGCCGGCTTCGGTCCCACCGTCGCGGAGGTAGGTGCCGCTCGTCAGCTCGGCTACGCATCGACACTGTCTGGTGTGTTGACTCCGACTGGCCCGGACGTCGGTGCGACCAGCGCGCCCACACCCGACCTGGGGCCGGATCCGTTCACGCTCCTACCCAGGGCCACCGACGCGCAGCGGGCCGAGGGTGACCGTCGTCGCACCGAGCAGACCATCTCCCTGGCCCGGTGGTGGCTCGATCGGATGACCGTGGCGGACCACCAGGCGGTCGAGAAGCTCGTGTTCTTCTGGCACGGCCACTGGGCGACATCGGTGGCGAAGGTTCGCAGTGCCCAGCTGATGCTCGGGCAGTTGCGCGCGTTCCGGGAGGCGCGCGACTTCGCCGACCTGGCGCACCGGATGGTGCTCGACCGCGCGTTGGTCTACTGGCTGGACGGGCAGCACAACAAGAAGGCAGCACCGAACGAGAACCTCGCCCGGGAGCTGTTCGAGCTGTTCATGCTCGGCGTCGGGCAGTACACGGAACGGGACATCAAGGAAGCCGGGCGGGCTTTGGCGGGCTGGCGGGTCATCCTGGACCGGGAATCGCCGGTCAGCGATCCCCAGCACCGGGACACCGGCCGAAAGACGATCCTCGGCGTCACCGACACCTTCGACGCCGACAGCCTCGTCGAGCTTCTGCTCCGGCAGCCTGCCTGCGGCCGGTTCATCGCATCCCGGCTGTGGTTCCGGTACGCGTCCAGCACCCGACCGATCCCGGAACGCACCCGGGAGGCGATGGTTGCGGCGTTCCCGGCGCCGATGGCGATGCTCAAGGCGCTCTTCGCCGACGAGGCGTTCCAACAGACCCGTGGGACGCTGGTCCAACAGCCGGTCGAGTGGCTCGTCGGCGCCATGCGACATCTGGGGCTCCGGCCGGCTGCGATGCCCGACAAGGTGTTCACGCAGATGTACTGGGCGATGGAAGCGTTGGGCCAGCGCCCGTTCGCCCCACCCAGCGTCGGTGGGTGGCCGGCGGGCACGGCCTGGTTGACATCGGCCGCCGCCCAGACCCGGCTGACGATCGCCGGCATGCTCGTCGACCTGCTGCGACCCGGTCCGCTGACTCCCGAGGCCGTCGCGCATCTGCTCTGCGTCGACACGTGGACCGATCGGACGTACGCCGTGCTGCGCGATGCCCGCAACGACCGCCTGAAGCTGATCCTCGGACTGGTCAGCCCCGAATACCTGGTCACCTGACCCGAGTGGGTGTGTGGACATGGATGCATTGACTCGACGGCGCTTCCTCATCTCCTCCGGGGTGATCGGCGGGAGCGCGTTGGCGGCCGGCGCGGGCGTGCTGGGCTTTCAGGAACTGCTCCGGACTGCCGAGAAGGTTGCCGCCGGCGACGTCGAGGACGGCCTGCCCACGCTCGTCCTGGTCACTCTCTACGGCGGTAACGACGGGCTCAACACTGTCGTGCCGTACGCGGATCCGGCCTACCACCGCGCGCGGCCGGAGCTGGCGTACGCGCCGGAGCGGGTGCTGCGAATCGACCAGGCGCTGGGTCTCAATCCGATGTTGCGCGGATTGAAGCGACTGTGGGACGCGAAGCACATGGCGATCGTCCTGGGGGCCGGCTACCCCAAGCCGGACCGGAGTCACTTCAAGTCGATGGACATATGGCAGACCGCGTCCCCCGGCACTCCTGCTCCGACCGGGTGGGTGGGGCGGTGGCTGGACGGCACGAAGGCCGCGACCGAGACGGCCGTGAGCTTCGAGCCGGCCCTGCCGCCGATGCTGGTGGGCAAGTCCCGCATCGGCGCCTGCGTGAGCTACCGCGGGCTCGTCCTGCCGCCGGGCGTCACTCCCGATGTGGTCTCGGCCCTCGGCCAGGCCGAGCCCGGTGAGTCGGAGATGCAGGCACGAGCGGCGGCCTCCTACGCCGACCTCATCACCATGAACCGGGTGGTGACGAAGTCCGCAGGCAGCGGCTCCGACGAGCAGAGTCACAGCGGTGGGGAGGCCGTCCCGGCCACCGGGACGGGGGGTGACAACGCGTTGACGGCCCAGTTGGCGCTCGTCGCCCGGTGCGTCGAGTCCCGGGTCCCCACACGGGTCTACTCAGTGAGTCTCGGCGGCTTCGACACTCACGCCGGGGAGCGTGTGTGGCAGGAGACGCTGTTGCGGCACCTGGATGAGGCGCTGAGCGGCTTCGTGGACCGGATGGGACGTACCGAGGCCGGCCGTCGGGTCACCGTCGTCGTCTACAGCGAGTTCGGCCGGAGGGTCCGGGCGAACGCCTCCGACGGCACCGACCACGGTACGGCCGGCCCGGTTTTCGTGTTGGGTCACAGCGTGGCCGGTGGGTTCTATGGCGAGCAGCCGAGCCTGACCGATCTGGACGACGGCGACCTCAAGGCGACGACGGACTTCCGGGACGTCTTCGGCACCGTTCTCGCCCACGTCCTGGCTGGGGACCCGGACCGCTACCTCGGCGGTTACCGGGCCCAACTCCTGCCTCTGCTCAGCTCACGGGGCCGCTGACGGTCATCGTCCGCCGCCCCGGAAGACTTCGGCGACCGTACGCAGCACGACCTTGACGTCCAGCCAGAGCGACCAGTTCTCGATGTAGTAGTTGTCGAACCGCGCCCGGTCGGAGATCGGCGTGTCACCGCGCAGGCCACTGACCTGGGCTAGCCCGGTGAGGCCAACCGGAACGCGGTGCCGCATCGCGTAGTTCGGGTATTCCGCTGAGAACTTCTCCACGAAGTACGGGCGCTCCGGGCGCGGCCCGACCACGCTCATGTCACCGCGCAGGATGTTCCACAGCTGGGGAAGCTCGTCCAGGGAGGTGCGGCGCATGAACCGACCGATCGGCCCGACCCGCCGGTCGTTCGCGATCGACCAGTTCGTCTGCGACTCGGTTTCGTCGACCGGGCGCATCGACCGGAACTTGACCACGTTGAACGGCTTGCCGAAGCGGCCGATCCGCTCCTGGTAGAAGAAGATGCCCCGCCCGCCGTCGATGAAGGTCGCGATCGCGCACAGCAGCAGCACCGGGCTGAGCAGGAGCAGGGCGAGGCCGGAGAACACCACGTCGGAGGCCCGCTTGATCGCCCAACGCGGACCGGACAGCGAGATGTCGCCGACCTTCACGATCGGGATCGCGCCGATGTGGTCGGGGTATCCGCCCTGCGAGCGGGACCCCCACAGGCGCGGCACCTCCCACAGGTCGCAGCGCGAGCTGCCGGGCAGCAGCAGGCTGTCCATCAGTTGAGCTTCCGGGCAGTCGGGGTCGGCGATGACCAGGACCTCGACCTTCAGCACCCGGACGAGCTTCTCCAGGTCGTTGAGGCTGCCGAGGAGGGGGAGCACCGCGGGGTCCTGCTGCGCGGTCACGTCCACGCAACCGACGAAGCGCAGCCCGTACTGCGGATAGCGGCGCAGCAACCGGGCCAGTTCCAGGGCGACCGGTCCGCTGCCGATGATGATCGCGTTGTGCTCCACCCAGCGACGCTTGCGCACCAGGATGGTGAGTGCCCGGCTGAGCGCCCGACCGACGATCACCAGACCGGCGGAGATGGCGACGCCACGCATGAAACCACCGACGTACTCGACCGAGGCGTGGCGTTCCGCGGCGATGATGGCCACCACCGCTGCCGACGCCAGCAGACGCCCGACGATGCTCGGCAGCTCGTCCAGGATGCTCACGTGCCGGCGGGCCTGGTAGAGCCCGCCGGCCGCGAAGATCGCCATGGTGAGGCCGGCGTTGACGAGCGTGCCGCGCCAGTAGTTCTGCGAGATCGCCAGTGGGAAGAGCAGCGCCACGACGTCGATCGGAACCGTCATCATCCAGGCCCGCAGCAGGCGCGTCCGGGTCGACGTGCGGGATCCTGCGTACGGCAGGACCGCAGTGGTCTCCAGGCCCGGCTGCGGTGTTGGCGTGCTCTTCGGCGCGGGTGAGACCGGGCGCTGGGTCGGACCGGGCCGTTCCCCGGTCCATTGTGGTGGTATGTCTGATCGGCTTGTCGTCGAATGACCCGACATGGTCAACCTTTCCCCCGTTAGTCCTTCGGAAATCAGGCTTCGACCCGAAGGGCGAAGGAAGGTTACGGCCAGGTCAGGTCGGCCGGTATTAGACGAAGGGCCGATATCCGCTGGCTATTTCGCCGCTGATGCAATCTCCCCAACGGCATCGCGACGAACTGCGTCGAAGACCCGCTCCGCCTTCGGCTTGTCCACGAGAACGACGCTCTCGCTGCCCATCCGGCCGGTGCCCGTGGTGGGGCAGGTCAAGAAGCTGAGTTGCCCGCTGCGCAGGTGTCGCAACTGCGTCGCCAGGTCCACCAGGGACATCGATTCGTCGACGGCGACAGCGTCGGCGGTGGCACGGACGAACGAGTTCAGCTTGGTGGGGCTGCCCAGCGTGCCACCGGAGGCGGCCTTGTCCAGGATCGCCTTGATGACCTGCTGCTGGTGCTTGATCCGGGTGAAGTCGCCCTCGGCGAACGCGTAGCGCTCGCGGGCGTAGTCCAGTGCGGCGCCACCGTCCATGGTCTGCCGGCCCGCGACGAACTCCCGCCGGCCGTCCGGGTTCAGCGAGTGCTTCGACGTGAAGCCCTTGTCCACGGTGATGTCGATGCCGCCCAGGGCGTCCACGATCTCCTTGAAGCCGGCGAAGTCGACCATCGCCACGTTGTCGATGCGGACGCCGGTGAACTTCTCCACGGTCTGCACCATGAGCGGAACGCCACCCCACGCGAACGCTGCGTTGATCTTCGCGTCCCGACCGCCCCGGCCCTGCGGCGACTCCGGCACGCTGACCCAGCTGTCCCGGGGGATCGAGATGAGCTGTGCGCTCTGCCGGTCCTTCGGAAGGTGGGCCAGGATGATGGTGTCGGTCCGGGAGCCGGAGCTGTTCTCCGGATCGCGGGAGTCGCTGCCGAGGATCATGATGTTCAGGGCGCCCTTGGCGACGACCTGGGGCCGGGACTCCTCCGGCACGTCCTTGAAGGCGTCGACGCGTTCGATGCCCGAGTTGATCGAACGGAAGTAGAGACCTCCGGCGACCATGCCACCGCCAGCGAGCAACGCGACGACCACGAAGGTGATCAGCGCGATCTTCCGCCACCGGCGACGCCGCGGACGCGTCGGCTGAGTCGGCTCCGGTGGTTGCTGTGCTGCAATGAACTGGGTTTCGGGCTCCGCGTACTCCTGGCGATACTGCATGCCGCGATGCTACTGATTGCGGGTTACGCTCACGTGCCCCCGTCTGGGCCGTACGGTTTCACATCCTGACCAAAAAAACTTTTCGCCCGGACGATCGCCTGAACCTGGTATGAAGCAGCGGTGGACGCTACGCAGTTGCGCCGAGCCATCGCCCGTACCCCACTCGCACCCGTCGCCGCGTTTCCCAAGCGGCTGGCCCGGGTCGCCCGCCACGACGCCAAGGTGCTGCGCATCTCGGCCCGGTGGCTGGTCACCTCCCGAGAGCATCACAACTACACGTACGAGCTGACGAAACTGAGCCGTCACCACCTGGCCTGGTTCGTCAGCGTGGTCTGCGACCGCCCGGTCCAACAGGTCCGGGGATGGCTCGACGAGATCGAGTCCGACCAGGCGCTGCGCGACCACATCGAACAGACCACCGCCGGCGCGGCCCGCCGCGGTCTCGCCGACAAGAAGGTGCACTACGCCCGGCGCGTCGGCTGGTACGCGATCGTTCGGGCCACCCGCCCCGCGCACATCGTGGAGACCGGCGTCGACAAGGGGCTGGGCACCTGCGTCCTGGCCTCCGCCCTGCTGCGCAACGCGCAGGAGGGGCACCCCGGTCGGGTCACCTCGCTGGACATCAACCCCGAGGCCGGCTACCTCGCCCGGGTCGAGCCCTGGTCGGAGGTCGTCGACCTGGTGATCGGTGACTCGATCGCCTCGATCGGCGCACTTGACCGCCCGGTCGACCTGTTCCTGCACGACAGCGACCACAGCCGCGCCCACGAGAAGCGCGAGTTCGACGCCGTCGAGCCGAAGCTCGCCCCCGGCGCGCTCCTGCTCACCGACAACGTCACCAGCACCAACGTGCTCGCCGAGCACGCCGAACGCACCGGCCGCCGGTTCCTCGCCTACCGGGAGAGCCCCGCCAACCACTGGTACCCGGGCGACGGCATCGGCGTGGCATGGTGACCGGGTGCGGCTGACCGCGATCCACACGTACCCCGTCAAGGGCTGTCACCGGCTCGACCACGACGGCGCGTTCGTGCAGCCGTGGGGCCTGGCCGGCGACCGGCGGTGGATGGTCGTGGACGCCGACGGCGTCGGCGTCACCCAGCGCGACACCACCCGGCTGGTCGGGCTGCGGGCCACCGTGCGGGCCGGTGGTCTGACGCTGCGCGCCGACGGGCAGCCCGACCTCGACGTGCCCGAACCGGGCGGCGGTGAACCGGTCCCGGTGCGGACCTTCCGCAGCCGCGCGTTCCCGGTCCCGGCGCTGCCGGCCGGCCCGGCGGCCGACGACTGGCTCGGCGCGCTGCTCGGCCGACCGGTGCGGCTGGTTTGGCTGGCCCGACCGACCCGCCACCTGGCCGCCGGCTCCCGCGAACACGACACCGGCGACCAGGTCAGCTTCGCCGACGCCTACCCGCTGCTGCTGACGAACACCGCGTCCCTCGACGCCCTGAACGACTGGCTCGCCGAAGCGGGCGAGGACCCGGTGCCGATGACCCGGTTCCGGCCCAACCTGGTGGTCGACGGGGCACCGGCCTGGGCCGAGGACGACTGGGTGGGCCGGTCGCTGCGCGTCGGCGACCTGCGCTTCCGGGCCGCCGGGCCGTGCGACAGGTGCGTGGTGACCACGACCGACCAGGAGACCGGGGTACGCACGAAGGAGCCGCTGCGCACACTCGGACGACACCGCAACGTCAAGCAGAAGCTCCTCTTCGGCCTCAACCTGGTGCCGGTCGACAGTGGACAGCTGACCGTGGGAGACGCCGTCGTCATCGCCCCCTGACCCGGGCCCGCCGAAACCGCTGCCGACACGCGCCGATCACCGTCCGTCGATGCTGTCTTAGCTTTGGCTTAGCCGGCTTGTCCCTGCGCGCCCGGGTCCGGCAGCATCGCCGTCGTGACGGACGTCAACGCGGTCGACATCGACATCGACCTGGACCACGCTCCCCAGGAGCAGCAGGCGTCGTCGTCCCGCTCGACGCCCTGGCTGGTCGCCACCGGCGTCACAGTCGTCGCGGCGGCACTCGGGCTCACCCTGACCCTGCGGTCCGGCGCCGCCCCGGCCTGCGCCGCCGGCCCGGCCAGCGCCGCCGCGCCACCCACCGGCACCGCCACACACAACGGCAAGGCGACCTTCTACGACTCGAAGGGCGCCGGCGGCAACTGCTCGAACCCGGCGGCACCCGCCAATCGGCTCTACGTCGCCCTCGGCCCGACCGAATACTCCGCCGGCGCCGCCTGCGGCGGATTCCTCGACGTGACCGGCCCGAAGGGCACCGTCCGTGTGCTGATCATGGATCAGTGCCCGGAGTGCGCGCCCGGGCACCTCGACCTGTCCCGCGAGGCGTTCGCCCGGATCGCCGACCCCGTCCAGGGCCTCGTCCCCGTCACCTACCGCGCGGTGGTCAACCCGCCGCTGCCCGGACCGCTCACCTTCCGCATGAAGGAGGGCTCGTCGCAGTGGTGGTTCGCCGTCCGCGTCGGAAACCACGGCAACCCGCTGCGGTCCGTCGAGGTGCGGCAGGGTGACAGTGGCACGTTCCGGTCGGCCGCCCGGCAGGACTACAACTACTGGCTGATCGCCTCGGGGGCCGGAGCCGGTCCGTTCACCATCCGCGTCAGCGACGTGTACGGCAACCGGGTCACCGTCGGCGGCATCCGGATGGCACCAGGTCAGGTGCAGAACAGCACGGTCCGGATGTACGGGCGCGGCGCCGTCGCGGCGACCCCGCGCGCGTCCGCGTCGCCCCGCCCACCGGCCGCCCGGCCCGCCGTCACGCCGACACCGGTACGCCGGCCGGTCGAGGTGGCGCAGGCGAGCGCCCCGGCCACCGGCACGCCGGCCGCCCAACCCGCTGTGGCGAACGCCCGCTGGTGCGGCTGACCGAGCCCGACGCCCACGCGCCCGCGCGCCCGCGCGCCGCGTCGCGCCCACGCCCTACGCCCCGCCCACGCCCCACGCCCCGCGCGCCGCGCCCACGCGGCCACGATCCGCGCAGCTTCGCTGATGTTGCTGCTTCCGGGCGGGCGGGAGGCAGCAGCATCCCTGATGTTGCGCGGATCTTGGTGAAAGACGCGCGGGTGCGGCCCGGCGGTGCGGCTGGGCGGTGTCGCTGGGCGGTGCTCCGGGTGCTACTGCCGTTGCGGCTTCAGGTCCAGCCACATGAGGATCTCGTCCCGGTCGTCGCCGGGTGCCACCCGCAACGCGCCCGGTAGGCGGCCGATCTCCCGGTAGCCGAGACGGTCGTAGAACTTCTCCAACCCCAGCCCGCCGCGCACGGTGACGTGCAACGCCTCGTGGCCGAACTCCCGGCCCAACCGGGCTGCCTCCGTCATCAGCGCCGAGCCGTAGCCGGTGCCCTGGGTGTCCGGGTGGACCATCACCCGTTGCAGGACACACCAGTGCGCCTTGAGCGGGAAGCGAGTGTCACCGAAGACCAGCATCCCCACGAGTCGGTCGCCCGAATAGGCCGCCAACAGGCGGTCCGGCCCGTCGGTGATCCCGGCGAAGGTCGGATCGGCGAGGACGTGGACGTCTGCCGCCGTGACCGGCGGCACGAACCCGACAGCGCCGCCGGCGTTGCTGACGGCCGCCCAGAGGTCGACGATCTCGGCGCGCAGTCGTGGGGTCAGGTCGGGGTCGAGAATGAAGCGCAGACTCACGCCCGCCATCCTGACCCGACGACCAGGCCCGCGACCCGCGACAGTGACGCGCCCGACAGTTGTCGCCTGTCGGGCTGCGCCACTGTGCCGGGCCAGTATCGAGGTAGGGCCGACGGGATTCGAACCCGCACTGGTGCGGACCTAAACCGCATGCCTCCTGCCGTTGGGCTACGGCCCCTTGAAGCTGAACTCCACCAGCATCCACGGCCACTCCTGCCGAGGTGGTCGCCTGCCTGTCGGGAAGCCGCTCGGAGTAGCCGCATCAGGATCGTAGACCACATCCGGCTCGACGCGAGCAGGCCGCCGTTGACCAGCGAAGGCCGCGGTCCGGCTGTGACAGCTCGGGCTCAGGCGTGCATTTGCATCGGACCACTAACCGAACGTGATGGTCGGATGTGACAACTCAGCCCAGGCCGAGGTCGCGGCGGAGCTTGGCGACGTGACCGGTGGCCTTGACGTTGTAGAACGCCCGCTCGATCTTGCCGTCGGCGTCGATCACGAACGTGGAGCGGATCACGCCGGTGACGGTCTTGCCGTACGACTGCTTCTCGCCGTACGCGCCGTAGGCGGTCAGCACCGACCGGTCCTGGTCCGACACGAGCGGGAAGGTGATCGCGTCGCGCTCGCGGAACGTCGCCAGCTTCTCGGGCTTGTCCGGGGAGATGCCGACGACCTCGTAGCCGGCGGCCTGGAGCGAGGCGAGCGAGTCACGGAAGTCGCAGGCCTGCTTGGTGCAGCCGGGGGTCATCGCGGCCGGGTAGGCGTACAGGACGACCTTGCGACCGCGCAGGTCGGTGAGGGAGAGCTGGTCGCCGGTGTCGGTGGGGAGGGTGAACTCGGGTGCGGCGTCGCCGGGGGAGAGGCGGTCGGGCGTGGTCATGGCCCGACCCTACCGCCGAGGTGGGACGCGCTGCCGCCGCCGGTGCGCCTGAGCTGGGCATTCGTCACCTGGCGAAAGGTGATCAACACCTCGCGTTGTTGCCAGGCTATGGCAACAACGATGCCTGGGAAATAGGCTGACCCACGCCGGTCCGCACGGGCCCGCTGACGCGTGGGGAGGTCGCGTGGAGACACTGGCGATGCACATCTCGAACGGGATCATCGACGGTCCCGTCGCAGCGATCTTCGCTGCGCTCGCACTGGCCGGGCTGACCGCCTGCGTCCTGCGCGGCCGGCGTGACCTGGACGACCGGCTGGCCCCGATGGCCGGCCTCGTGGCGGCGTTCATCTTCGCCGTCCAGATGCTCAACTTTCCGATCTTCACGGCCGGTGTGAGCGGTCACCTGCTCGGTGGCGCGCTCGCCGCCATGCTCGTCGGCCCGTGGGTCGGCGCGCTCTGCGTGTCGGTGGTGCTGGTCGTGCAGGCGCTGGTCTTCGGCGACGGCGGCGTGGCGATGCTCGGCCTGAACATCACCAACATGGCGCTGCTCGGCACCGCCGCGGCGTACCTGCTGATCGCTCTGCTCCTGCGGGTGCTGCCCCGGACGCGCGCCGGTCTGTCGGTGACCGCGTTCGTCGCCGCGATGCTCAGCGTGGTGGTCGCCTCCCAGGGCTTCGTCGTCCAGTACTGGCTGGGCGGCACCACCGACCTGGGCGGCAACCTGGCCGGCCTGGCCGGCACGATGGCCGGAACCCACCTGCTCATCGGCATCGGCGAGGGCCTGATCACCGCGACCACCGTGCTCACCGTCGCGAAGGTGCGACCTGACCTGGTGTACGCGCTGCGCTCCCTGCGTACCCCCGCCACCCCCGCTGTCCCGGTCGCCGGAGGTGTCCGATGAAGAACCGTTCCTGGGCCTTCCTGGCCGGCGGTCTGCTGGTCGCGCTGCTGCTCGCCGGTGTGGTCAGCAACTACGCCTCGTCCCACCCGGACGGGTTGGACTCCTCGCTGCTGAAGGGCTGCACCGTCGACGCCGACGACACCATCGTCGGCGGCAGCTGCCCGGCCCAGCAGGCGAAGGACCACGAGTTGGGGGACAGCCCGCTCGCCGACTACGGCGTGCGCGGCATCGAGAACAGCTTCGTCTCCACCGGCCTGTCCGGGGTGCTCGGCGTCCTGGTCACCTTCGCGGTCGGCGCCGGCGGCTTCTGGCTGCTGCGCCGCCGGGGCGGCACGGCGACCGACGGTGACGGGACGACGGTCGCGGGCGGCACGCCGACCGATCCGGATGAGACCACGACCACCGAGCCCGCGTCGTCCGACGGCGACGTCCGACGCCGCGCCGACGCGGCCAGCTGAACCAGGGAGTACGCGGAGATGGGTGCCGGTCACGGGCATGTGCTGTACCGCGAGTCCGGCTCGCCGGTGCACCGGCTCCCGCCCGAGGTCAAGATCGCGGCGATGGTGGTCTTCACCATCGCCGTGGTGGCCACCCCACGCGAGGCGTTCTGGGCCTTCGGCGCGTACGCGGTGCTGGTGGCCGTGGTGGCGGCGCTGGCCCGGGTCGGTCCGCGGTGGTTGCTCAGCCGGGCGCTGATCGAGGTGCCGTTCGTGCTGTTCGCCATCGCGCTGCCGTTCCTCGGCAGTGGTGACCGGGTCGAGGTGCTGGGTCTGCGGTTGTCCGAGGACGGGCTGCACGGGGCGTGGAACATCCTGGCCAAGGGCACCCTGGGTGTGCTCGCCTCGCTGCTGCTCGCGGCGACCACCACCACGCGCGACCTGATCGTGGGGCTGGACCGGCTGCACTGCCCGCAGGTGCTCACCCAGATCGCCACGTTCATGCTGCGCTACCTGGACGTGCTGGTCGGCGAGGCGCGGCGGATGCGGGTGGCCCGGATGTCCCGGGGTGACGACCCGCGCTTCGTGTGGCAGTTGCGCGGCTTCGCCGCCGGGATCGGGGCACTGTTCCTGCGCGCCTTCGAGCGCGGCGAGCGCGTCTATCTGGCGATGCTGTCCCGGGGCTACAACGGGCGGATGCCGGTCGTGTGGCAGGGCGAGGGCGCGGCGAGCGTCGGTCAGTGGTTGGTGGCGGCGACAGTGCCGGTGCTTGCGGCCTCCATCGCCGCCACCGCCGTCGTACTGTCATGATCGGTGTCGTGCAGACCGCTGTCTCGCTGGACGTTCGTGGCGTCCGGTACGCGTACCCGGACGGGCATGTCGCCCTGCACGGGGTGGACCTGACCGTGCCGCGCGGCGACCGGGTGGCGCTGCTCGGGCCCAACGGCGCCGGCAAGACCACGCTGGTGCTGCACCTCAACGGCATCCTCGCCCCGGCCGAGGGCAGCGTGAGCGTCGGCGGGCTGACCGTCACGCCCGATCGGGCCACCCTGGCCGAGGTGCGTCGCCGGGTGGGCATCGTCTTTCAGGACCCGGACGACCAGTTGTTCCTGCCCACGGTGGCGGAGGACGTGGCGTTCGGTCCGGCGAACCTGGGCCTGCGCGGGGCGGAGTTGACCGCCCGGGTGGACGAGGCGCTCGCCGCGGTGGGGATGGGCGAGCACCGGGACCGGTCGCCGCAGCACCTTTCGTTCGGGCAGCGCCGCCGGGTGGCGGTGGCCACCGTGCTCGCCATGCACCCGGAGATCCTGGTGCTCGACGAGCCGTCCTCGAACCTGGACCCGGCGGCCCGCCGTGAGCTGGCCGAGATCCTGCGCGACCTGCCGGTGACCCTGTTGATGGTGACGCACGACCTGCCGTACGCGGCGGAGCTGTGCGAACGGTCGGTGATCCTCGACGGCGGCCGGATCGTCGCCGACGCACCCACCCTGGACCTGCTGACCGACCCGGCCCTGCTGGCCCGTCACCGTCTCGAACTGCCCTACGGCTTCACCCCGCGGCCGTAGCCCGCTCCTCGGCGTCCTCGCCGCGCGGCGTACGGGTGGCGGCCCGCGAGGCGGCGTGCAGGCGCAGGACACCGGCGGCCGTCGCTCCGGCGCCGGTGATCAGCACCGTCGCCACCATGAGGCGGGCGATCCCGGGCGACCACGGCACCGGCGCGATGGACCGGGCGAACACGGCGGCGTTCGCCGCGCCGGCGAAGAGCGCCAGGCAGGCCCCGGCCAGCGCCACCGGGAAGTCGGCGGCCGTGCGGCGGGCCAACGCGTACCACCCGGCGGCGATCGCGCCGAGCCCGGTGAGCAGCGACCAGATCTGCCCGGACAGCAGCCCGAGCACCACCCCGCCGACCCCCTGGGCGCCGGCGTCCAGCTCCCGCCCCACCGGGTACACCACGGCTACCGCGCCGCCGACGACCAGCAGCGCACCCAGCGCGGACAGCGCCCGACCGCCGGTCGCCGAGGCGGCGGCGACCAGCCCGAGCGCCCCCACCGCGAGGGCGCTGACGATGGTCACCGCCCACCAGGTGTACGCGTCCGGTGGCGGCACCCAGTCGAGCGTGCCGCTGATCACCGCCGGGTCCGCGCCGTCGCGTAGCGGGACCGTCCAGTCCCGTACCCGGTGTTCGCGGTCGGGCGCGGCGCGTACCGCCGCCGGAGGGCCCGCCTCCTGCCACAGTGCCCGTTGGTCGTGCCAGCGCACCGTGGGCCCGTCGGCGACCCGCCGCCAGGACGGCGGTGCGGCCGGGTCGGCCTCCGGCGGCAGCGCGGTGTCTCCGGCCAGGGTGCGGTTCAGGTAGGTGGCGGGGGAGCGGGTGTTCTCGAAGACCCCGTCCGGGCCGACCCGCAGGTACGGCTCGCCGGAGTAGCCGATCACCTCGACGGCACGGCCGGTGCGGTTGGTCAGCTCCAGTCGGGCGCCAGCCTCGACGACGCGTACCTCCAGCCCCTGTCGCGCCGGCGCGACCCCGGCGGTCGTGGTCCGGTAGTCGGTGCCGTCCGGGGCGTCCGCGCCGTGCGCGGCGGCCGGCGCCGCCGTGAGCACCGTGGCCGCGCCGGCTGCGGCGACGACCACCGCGGCGCGGGTCAGCAGGGTACGGATCACTTGCCGGCCGCCGCCACGGCTGCGCTGAGGCCCTGTGGGCTGCGGTCTTCGAGCGGCTGGCCGTTGACCAGGATGGTCGGCGTGCTGGTGACGTTGCTCCGGCTGGCCTCGTCGGTGACGTGCTCGGTCCACGTCCGGTACGTGCCGTCCTTGACGCAGCCGGCGAACGAGCCCCGGTCGAGTCCCACCCCGACGCCGATGTCGATCAGCTCGTCGTTGTCGAGACCGGCGCTGCCCTCCGGCGGTTGCTTGGCGAAGAGCGCCGACGCGTACTCCCGGAACTTGCCGCCGGCCGCCGCGCAGCCGGAGGCGGCCGAGGAGCGGCTGGAGTACTCGGTGGTGGAGAAGCGGTTGAGGTACGCCACCGGGTGGTAGACGACAGTGGCCTTGTTCTCGGTCGCCAGCTGGGTGAGTGTCGCGCCGCTGGTCTGCTCGAACTGGTTGCAGGCCGGGCAGAGGAAGTCCTCGTAGACGTCGACGGTGACCGGGCCGCGGCCGGTGACGATGCCGGTGCCGTCGGCGTTCGCGCCGGGCGGGGTGGTGAAGGTGTCCGAGCGCTGGCTGGACCAGATGGCCCATCCGGCGACTCCGGCGATGACCAGGACGACGACCGCGGCGGCGGAGACCCAGATCGTGCGCCGACGCCGCCGCTCGCGGGCGAGCTGCTCGCGGACCACCCGGGCGGCGTCCCGCTGCCCCTTGCGACTACTCATCCTCGTCCTCCACAGCGGGCTCGCCGGCCAACCACCCGTCCACCGACACCGGCGTACGTGGCCAGATCAGCAGAAATCCGGCCAATACCAAGAATCCCAGGTCCCGGAGGATCTCCGGGAGATAACTGGGGGCCTGTCCCTCGGCCAACTGCCCGCCGCTGCCGAAGCAGCCGCAGTCGATGGCCAGCCCGCGCGCCCAGGCCGACGCGATCCCCGCGATGAAGACCACCAGCAGCGCGGCGGACACCCCGGCGACGAGCCGGGTGGCCAGCCCCACCAGCAGCAGCACGCCCAGCGCCAGTTCGACGAAGGGCAGGGCCGCGCCGATCACCGTCGCCACGTCGTACGGCATCACCTGGTACGCGTTCACCGCCCGCCCGGAGGCGGCCAGGTCACCGACCTTCGACGCGCCGGCGACGAGCCAGACGGCGGCGAGGCCGAGCCGGGCCGCAGTGCCGAGCCAGGGCCGGAGCACAGGCCAACGGCCGGGAGGTGCAGTCACGCTCATGTGTCGTTCCGTCTCCGCCGGAAGTTCCGGGATCAGCCGGCCAGGGCGTCGCCGACCGCCTCGACCAGCTCGTCACGGGCCCGGGCCACCCGGGACCGGATGGTGCCCACCGGCACCCCCTCGACGGCTGCCGCCTCGGCGTACGACAGACCGAGTAGTTGGGTGAGCACGAACGCGGAGCGCCGCTCGGCGCTGAGCCGGCGGACCAGGTCGGTGGCGCCGAGCTGCCCGGACGGGTCCGGGTGCGGACGGTCGGTGTACGCGTTCGCCATCAGCCGCTCGTCGAGCCGACGGCGGCGGATCACCGTGCGCAGGTGGTCGGCGCAGGCCCGGCGCGCGATGCCGAGCAGCCAGGTGCGGGCGCTGGAGCGGCCCTCGAACGCGGGCAGCGCCCGGAACGCCCGCAGGTATGTCTCCTGGGTCAGGTCGTCGGCGCTGTCCGGGTCGATCAGGGCGGCGGCGAAACGCCAGACCTCGGCCTGGGTCAGCCGGACGAACGCGGCCTGGGCGGTCGGGTCGCCGTGTCGCGCGCTGAGCGCCCACTCGGTGGCCTGGTCCCGGGCGACACCGACCGGCTCCGTGGACCGGTCCCGGGCGACGTCGTCGGCCGGCTCGGCCGGACCGGCGGAACCGGTGTCACGCGGGACGGGGATCACGACAAACCACGATACGCGCCGCTCGGCCGAGCGACAGGGCCCTTCGGCCCGTGGATGGTCTGCGCCACGCCGGGAACTTTTCCCCATCGCGGACCGACTACCTCCTCATGACACGCGATCCCTCACGCGCGGCGCTGGCGGCTGAGCAGAGTTGAGCCCTCCGCCCGACTCGGGTCGCCGAGATCCACACCTGTCGGCGACCATGGCTGCCATGACTGTCGCCCCCCGCCGCTGGCTCGCCCGGCTGGCTGTCGCCGCCGGCCTGCTGGTCACCGTCGGCGCTCTGCTGATCGCGCCGGCCACCTCCGCGAGCGCCCACGCGGTGCTGCAGAGCAGCAGCCCGGCTGCCTCCTCGGTCGTGCCGAGCGGGCCGTCCGAGGTGGTCCTCACATTCAGCGAGTCGGTCCGGAAGGTGCCCGGCAAGATCAGGATCATCGCTCCGGACGGCTCCCGGGCCGACCGGGGTGAGCCGGCCTTCGACAACACCGTCGTGACGATCCCGGTGAGCCCGGACGCCGGTCGTGGCACCTACCTGGTGAGCTTCCGGGTGATCTCCGCCGACAGCCACCCGGTGTCCGGCGCGTTCACCTACTCGGTGGGTGCGCCGTCGACGCCGCCGACCGACTCCGGTGGGGACGACAGTCGCGCCGACCCGGTGGTGAGCGCCGCCGTGAAGGTGGCCCGGTTCCTCGGCTACGCGGGCCTGGTGCTGCTGGTCGGGCCGGTGCTGGTGCTCGCCGCGCTGTGGCCGCAGCGGCTGTCCCGGCGCGGACCGACCCGGCTGGCCTGGACCGGCCTCGGCCTGGTCACCGTCGCCACCCTCGCCGACCTGTGGTTGCAGGTGCCGTACACGGGCGGCGGTGGTCTCTTCGAGGTGACCGGCGAGGGGTTCGGCACCGTCTTCGGCAGCCCGTTCGGGGCCGCCCACCTGGTCCGGCTCGGTCTGCTGGCGGCCTCCGTCTTCCTGCTCCGGCCGCTGCTGGCCCGCCCGGCCGGCCGCACCGACGCGATCATCCTGGCTGTGCTCGGCGTCGCCGCCCTGCTGACCTGGCCGCTGGCCGGGCACCCGGCGGCCTCCCCGGCGCCGGCGGTCTCCGTCGTGGTCGACGCGGTCCACCTCGGCAGCATGGCGGTATGGCTGGGCGGCCTGCTCATGCTCGCCGTGTTCCTGCTACGTCAGGCCGACGAGCGGGAGTTGAGCGCGATCCTGCCGATCTGGTCCCGCTGGGCGGCGCTCGCCGTCTCGGCCCTGCTGCTCGGCGGCACCGTCCAGGCGCTGATCGAGGTGGCCACCCCGCAGGCGCTGGTCAGCACCACCTACGGTCGGCTGCTGCTGGCCAAGATCGCGCTGTTCGCGGTGGTGATCGGCGTGGCCGCGTACTCCCGGCAGTTGGTGCGCAGCCGGGTCGCGGCACAGCGCCCCGTCCCGGTCCGGCGGGCGGTCTGGGTGGAGTTGGCGGTCACGGCGGTGGTGCTGGGCCTGTCCGCGACGCTGGTGCAGACGCCGCCCGCGCGGACCGCCTCCGCCGAGTCGTCCGACGTCTCGGCCGGTCAGTTCACCACCTCGTTGACCAGCACGCTCTTCACCATGCAGGTCGAGCTGAGCCCGGCCGAGCGGGGCAACAACTCGATCCACCTGTACGCGTACAGCAAGGACAACCTGCCGCTGCCGGTCAAGGAGTGGCGGGCGACAGCGGCACTGCCCTCGGCCGGGATCGAGCCGATCGAGGTCCCGTTGCTGCCGTTGACCGACAACCACGCCTACGGCGACATCAGCCTGCCGGCCGCCGGCGAGTGGCAATTGAAGATCACCGCCCGTACGACCGACATCGACCAGGCCACGGTGACCGCCACCGTGCCCATCCGTTAGAGAGGTCCGCGAAACCCATGACCCGATTCCGGCGTACCGCAACCGCCGCTGCCGCCCTGGCGATCACCGCCGCCGCCACCGCTGTGCTCGGCTTCGCCGGACCGGCGTCCGCCCACGTCACGGTGAACCCGAAGGAGGCGACCCAGGGCGGCTACGCGCGGGTGGCGTTCCGGGTGCCCAACGAGAGCGACACCGCCTCGACCAACAAGCTGGAGGTGGTGCTGCCGGAGAACGCCCCGGTCGGCTCGGTGTCGACGATGCCGGTGCCGGGCTGGACGGTGGCGACGGAGAAGCGCAAGGTGGACCCGCCGATCGAGGTGCACGGCAGCCAGCTCACCGAGGCGGTCTCCAAGATCACCTGGACGGCCACCGGTGACGCGGCGGTGAAGCCGGGGCAGTTCCAGGAGTTCCCCGTCTCGATGGGGCCGCTGCCGAAGGTCGACACGATGGTCTTCAAGGTCCTGCAGACCTACTCGGACGGCACCATCTCGCGGTGGATCGACGATCCGACCCCGGGTGGTGAGGAGCCGGAGCACCCGGCGCCGGTGCTCACCCTGGCGGCTGCCGCCCCGCAGGGGGGCGCGGCCACGCCGACCGCTGCCGCCGTCGCGACCCCCGACGACGACGATGACGACGACGGCAACGGCCTCGCTGTCGGCCTCGGCGTGGCGGGTCTCGTCGCCGGGCTGGCCGGCCTGGTGCTGGGCGGTCTGTCGTTCACGCGGACCCGCCGGGAGCCGGTCGCCAAGGCCTGACCCCACCGCGACCCGCTGGCCCGTCCGGACACCACCGGGCGGGCCGGCGTGTTTCCGGGGCCCGCGGTGCTGCGCCTCGACGGGCAGGTGGCCCTCCGCGCTGCCGACGCGGAGGGCCACCTTCACCGGGGGAGCGGTGCTACCCGAGCGACGCTTGAGGTAGATGAGGTCAGATTAGCGCTGATCGCGGCTAGTCGAGAGATCTGTCCATTTGGTGCGATTTTCCGTCGCGGGCGTCGACCGGATCGGCAGAGCCGCCAGCAGCAGCAGGCTGAGCAGCACGTAGGTGTTCTGCGCGACGAAGTCCACCGGGTCGTGGGTACGGATCACACCCGCTCCCCATTTCTGGAACGTCACCACCCCGTAGACGATCACGACGGTGGTGACCAGCGCGAGTGTGGCCGACCACCAGCGCCGACCCGCCTCGTCCGGCCGATCGGCGCTCAGCGCCGCGTCGACGAGCAGCACCACCGCCGGCACGAACCAGTAGATGTGGTGGGTCCAGGTGATCGGGCTCGCCAAAGCCCCCACCAGACCGGTCAGCGTCAGGCCCGTCAACGCGTCACCGGCCCGGGCGGCGCGGGTGGCCCGCCACAGCCCGTAGGCGGCGACCGCGGCGACCAGCAGCAGCCAGAGCAGCCGGTCCGGCTTCTCCGGTGCGGTGAACCTGCTGAGCAGACCGAACAGCGACTGGTTGCCGACGATGTCGGTGCGTCCGACCCGCTCGGTGTCCCACAGCTCCTGCGTCCAGAACCGCCACGAGTCGCCGGGGGCGATCGCGGCCGCGAGCAGCGTCGCCGCCGCCGCGGTCGCGCCGGCCACCGCTGCGGCCCGCCACCGCCGGGTGGCCAGCAGGTACACGATGAAGATGCCGGGGAAGAGCTTGAGGGCCGTCGCCAGCCCCACACCCACCCCGGCCCACCGTCGCGCCTGCGGCACGGCGAACAGCAGGTCGGCCAGGATCAGCACGACCAGCAGCATGTTGATCTGGCCGAAGGTGATCGTCTCGCGGATGCTCTCCACGGCCAGCACCAGCAGCACGGCGGCGACCAGTGTGAACGTGCGCGGCAGGCCGTGCCGGGCGATCACCGGCAGCACCAGCCAGCGGGTGGTGAGCACCACGGCGAGCACGGTGAGCACCGTGAAGATCGCCACGGTGACGCCCAGCCTCAGCAGACCGAACGGCCACAGCAGCAGCGCGCTGAACGGCGGGTAGGTGAAGTACAGCTCGCCCTGCACCCGGTCCGGTTGGACGTAGTCGTAGAGCGGGTGGCCGACGCGCCACCAGTCCATGGCGGACATGTAGATCTTGAGGTCAAAGAAGTTGTGCACGAGGCCGGGCAGGTAGAGCGCCGGCAGCACGGCGAGCAGGGCCACCACCGCCACCAGGCGACGGACCAGACGGCCGCCGGGATCGTCGTCTGTGACGGCGGGCGGTGCGACGGGTTCTGCTGGCACCCCGAAACCCTAGCGGGCCGGTCCGCCGAGAGCGCGCAGCCGCGGGGCGTGGGCTGCGCGTAGGCTGTGCCGGTGGCTGATCTCCTTGTCTGGATCGACTGTGAGATGACCGGGTTGGACCTCGGCAGGGACAAACTGATCGAGGTTGCGGCACTGGTCACCGATCCCGAGCTCAACGTGCTGGGTGACGGTGTCGACGTGGTGATCCACGCCGACGAGGCGGCGTTGGAGGCGATGCCGGAGGTCGTCCAGACGATGCACGCCAAGTCCGGTCTCACCGACGAGGTCCGCCGGTCGGCGGTCACCCTGGCCGAGGCCGAGGACCGGGTGATGGAGTACGTCACCAGCTTCGTCAAGGATCCGCGCACCGCGCCGCTGTGCGGCAACTCGATCGCCACCGACCGGGGCTTCATCGCCCGGGACATGCCCCGCCTCGACGCGCACCTGCACTACCGCATGATCGACGTGTCGTCGATCAAGGAACTCTGCCGTCGCTGGTACCCGCGCGTGTACTTCGGCCAGCCACAGAAGGGCCTCGCCCACCGGGCGCTGGCCGACATCCGGGAGAGCATCCGGGAGTTGGAGTACTACCGGCGGACGCTCTTCGTCCCGCTCCCCGGCCCGGACGTGGAGACCGCCAAGGCGATCGCCGCCGAGCTCTGACCCCCGCTCGCGTCCGGCGGGGAACCCGCTGGACGTGCCCGGCCACGGTGCCGCTATTATTGGTCCGCACCCCGCCCGGGGCGATCGACCGGGTGCGGAGGCGTGGTGGCTGTAGCTCAGTTGGCAGAGCACCGGGTTGTGGTCCCGGTTGTCGTGGGTTCAATTCCCATCAGTCACCCCACGAGAAGGCCCCCTCTTCGGAGGGGGCCTTCGTCGTTGGTCGGGTCTGCTGGCCAGCGGACGGGCCTGCTGCCAGCAGACCCGTGATCGACTCCGGCTTCGTGAAACCGGGGCATCCGGTCGAGCGGGATGCCCCGGTTTCCGGTGACGCGAGTCGACCTTCGCTCAGGCGGTCGGCGTCGCGGACGGGGTCGCGCCGTCCGGGGTCGTCGGGGTGGTGTCCGGGTCGGCCGGAGGCTCGTACGGCAGGGCGCTGCCCTTGACGTACTCGTCCCAGCTCATGTTCCAGTCGGTCCAGCCGTTGCCGTTCTGCAGCTTGCGCTCGGTGCCCTTGACCGTGATCGGGTCACCGATCTGGGTGTTCTTGAACAGCCAGTCGCCGTTGGCCATGGACACGTTCACGCAACCGTGTGAGACGTTCGTGGTGCCCTGCTGACCCTCCGACCAGGGTGCCGCGTGGATGAACTCCCCGCCCCAGGTGAGGCGCTGCGCGAAGTCAATCTTGGTGCGGTAGCCCTCCTCCGGGCCCAGCTCCTCGAACGTGTCGAAGACCGTCTTGCGCAGCTTCTCGATCACGACCATGGTGCCGCTGGACGACGGGGTGCTCTTCTTGCCGAGGCTGACCGGAATCGTCTTGATCACCGAGCCGTTGCGGGTGACGGTCATCCGCTTGGTCTTGTTGTCCACCGTCATGACCACCGCCGGGCCGATTGTGATGTCCACGGTCAGGTCGGCACGGCCGTACCAACCGTCACCCATCGGCAGACCGCCGGTCTGCACCCGGTAGGAGACCTTGCTGTCGGTCTTCCAGAACTCCTTGGGCCGGTAGCGGATCTCGGTGGGGCTGACCCAGTGCCAGATGCCCTCCTGCGCGGGCGTCGACGTCACCGTCATGCGGCGCTGCACGTCGTCCCGGTAATCCTCCGGGATGCCCCGGCTGAACTTCACGATCAACGGCATGCCGACCCCGACGACCTGGTTGTCACCGAGGAAGCTGGTCACGCGTACCTGGTTGCCCGGCTTGGCCATCGTGGTGAAGGTGCTGGTCGCGGTCGCCGGACGACCGTCGTCACCGGTGGCGGTCACGGTCGCCGTGTAGGCGGTGCCGTACTCCAGCGCCCCGGCCGGCAGCCATGACGTGCCGTCCTTGGCGAGGGTGCCCTCGACCGCCTTGCCGGCCGCGTCCTTGAGCTCGACGGTGGTCTTCTGGGCGTCCTTCGTGGTGAAGGTGATGCCGGTGGAGGCCGGCACGTCCTTGGCGTCGGCAGCCGGCTCGCTGATGGTCGCGGCCGCCTTCGGCGCCGGTGCCCCACCGCCCCCGTGCCACGAGGATGGCTTGCCGCCGTCGCCGTCGGTGCACGCGGACGTGAAGGCCAGCGCCACGGCGAGGAGCCCTGCCGCGAAGACGCGGCGCCGCCCACCGCCCCTGATCAGTCGATCCTGGCTAGCTCGCATGATTCCCTCACAGTCGTGGTCGCTGCCCCATCGTCTCCTAATGACGCGCCAGAGCCGGCCCCGGTTGCCGAGGGTGAACCGAAACACGCCGTCCATGGTGCCGGATTCCTGCTACTATCCGGCGTTTCGTGAGCGGGATTCGTCTCCGTGCCGGGACTGAGGGGTCGCTGCGGCGCCGTCGCGGCGCGGGACTGCAAGAGTACGCGCCGGCCCGGCCATCGGCCGGACCGGCGCAGAGACGTCGGGCGACTCAGAGCGCCGGGCCGGCCCCACCACTGGGTACGGGTAGCGCGCTGCCCTTGACGAACGCCGACCAGCTCAGGCTCCACGCCGTCCAGCCGTTGCCGGCGGCGATCTTGCGCTCGGTGCCCTTGATGGTGATCGGGTCACCGATCCGGGTCTTCTCGAACAGCCACCTGGCGTTGACCATCGACACGTTCACGCAGCCGTGCGAGACGTTCTGCCGTCCCTGCACGTGCTCCGACCAGGGTGCGGCGTGGATGTACTCGCCACCCCAGGTGAGCCGTTGGGCGAACTGGATGTCGGTGACGTAGCGGTTGGCCGGGTCCGGGTCGTCCCGGGTGTCGAAGACCGTGGCCTCCTTCTTCTCCATCACGACCATGGTGCCGCTGGACGACGGGGTGCTCTTCTTGCCCAGGCTCACCGGGATGGTGCGGACGACCGCGCCGTTCTCGTACACCGTCATCTTCTTGCTGGCGTTGTCGACCTTCATCTCGAACGACCGGCCGATCTTCGCGGTGGCCTTGCGGTCCACGTCCCCGTACTTGCCGTTGCTCAGCGGCATGCCCGCGATGGCGATCCGCACGCTGATGGTCGTGCCCGGTTTCCAGTACTCCGGGGCCCGGTAGTAGGCCTGCGTGCCGTTGTCGACCCAGTGCCACGCTCCCGGCTGCGGCGGGTCGGTGCGGACGAACATCCGCTTCTGCACCGCCGCCCGGTCCTTCTTCGGGATGCCCGGGTGGAACTCGGTGACCACCGGCATGGCCACCCCGTAGCTCTTGTCGTCGAAGAGGTACAGGCCCGAGCCGATCATCGACTTGGGCTTCGCCATCGTGGTGAAGCTGCTGGTGCCCTGGCTGCTCGTGCCGTCGGCCCCGCTCGCCGTCAGCGTGGCGGTGTAGCGGGTGCCCCATTTCAGCGGGGTGGACGGCACCCAGGCCGAACCGTCGGTGCGCAGCTTGCCCTCTACCGTGCCCCCGCCGTCCGCCGTCAGGGTGACGGCGGACACCTTCCCGCCGTCCGGGAGCTTCGCGCTGATCTCGGTGCTCACCGGCCGGTTCTTCGTGCCGTCGGCCGGGCTCAGGGCGAGCGTCGGCCCGCTCGGTGTGCTCGGCGTGTTCGGGTCCGGACTCGTCGACGAGCCCGGCGCGGCGCCCGGGTCGGCCGCCGACGTCCCGCCGACGAATGCCGGCTTCTTCTGCTCGTCGCCACATCCGGTCAGTGCCAGCGACGCCGCCAGAGTCAGAGCGCCCACCACCGCTCCGGCTCGCGTGAACCGTGCCATTCCCACCTCTGTTCTCGCGTACCTGGCGGACATCGTGCCGCATCGACGCCGCAACCCACGCCCCCGGCTTCAGCCGGTGCGGCAGTTTGGTGCATTTTGTCGGCAAAGCTCGACCGAAGGGGGGAGCCGGGTAACCGAATTGGAGCCCGGGTTGGAGGGGTGCTAATGTTCTCTCCGTTGCCGACGAGCGCCGCTAGCTCAACTGGCAGAGCAGCGGACTCTTAATCCGCGGGTTCGGGGTTCGAGTCCCTGGCGGCGCACCAAAGATCAAGGCTCTGACCGGTGGTTCCCACCTGGTCAGGGCCTTTTTCGGGTACGGACCGTGGTTCGGCCTGGTTGCTGCCCGGACTCGCTGGGACCGGTCCCCGACAGAGCGTCCGACGATCGGCCCCCGCGCCCCTACAGTCCGCACCATGAGGTGGACGGTGCGACTCGCGGCCACAATTTCCGTACTGCTCACCGCCCTGGCGACCGGCGCGGTGAGCGCCGCCGCGGCGTCCGCCGACGGCGGTCTCGGCCTGGCCCTGCGGCCCGGCCAGGCCGACTACCGGTCCGGCGACCAGGTCCGCCTCGACCTCACTGTCACGAACACCACCGGCGCGGCGTGCGCGCTGCCGACCAGCGCCGTCGGCACCGTCCAGGTGACCGGGGTACACCTCGACGGGCGCGAACTCACGCCGACGCTGGCCCGCAGCTTCCACGACGACGGCATCGGTGCCGCCGCCACCGCAGGGCTCACCACTGTGAAACCCGGTGCGACCACCACGGTGAGCCTGACCGGCGTACGCCTGCACGACGGCGCGGTGCTGCTCCGCTCGGTGGCGGCGACCCCGGACGGCGGCGGCCTCGACACGTTGTGGCCGGTCGGCGCCCCCGGCCGGTACGAGGTGACCGCCGGCTACCTGCCCCTGCCGGTGACCGGCGCGACCGGCCTCTGCGCGGGCGGAACCACGCTGCGGACGACCACGTTCACCGTCGCTGACGGCGACGGCATGGCCGATCGGCGCTGGGTGTGGCTTGCCGGCGGAGCGCTGCTGCTGGCGCTGCTCGCCGTCGCTGTGGTGGTGGTCCTGAGGCGCAGAAGCCGCCGGCCGACCGCCGCCGCGCTGGCGCTGCTGCTGGCGACCGTCGGCGCGCTGGTCGTCGGTGGGCCCCGACCGGCCCGGGCCGACTACGCGGTGGACCCGACCGGTGGCGTACCGGTCAGCGGCGTCGACTTCCAGGGCGCTGTCGACGCCTGCCTCAAGGGGTTCGCCGCGCCCGGCGGCGACCCGTCCGGCCTGCTCCCGCGACTGCGGGACACGAAGTCTCCCCGGGTGCGGATCATCCCGACCACCGGCGGCTCGGGCGCGTTCGAGACCCCGGACAGCCCCGACGGGAAGGGCTCCTCGACGGTCACCTGGAACCCGACCTCCGTCGAGCCGTACGGCGACGGCGTGGCCCGGGACCCCTGCGCCGCGCTGTACCACGAGCTGAACCACGCCGACGACATCTCCCAGAACAAGGTTCCGCAGGGCGACTGCGGCAGCACCGAAAGCCGTACGGCCGAGGTGAGGGCGACCCTCGCGGAGAACCGCTACCGGGCGGCGAAGGGCCTGCCACCGCGCACCGAGTACGACGGGAAGACGCTGCCGAAGAACCTCGACGAGTGCAAGAAACCGGCGAAGAAGAAGCCTCCGCAGAAGGGGCCGGTGAAGCTCTGTGAGGAGGGCGCGAACTGCGGCGGCAGCAACGGTGACCCGCACCTCGTCACGTTCGACCGGGTGGCCTACGACTTCCAGGCCGTGGGCGAGTTCACGCTGGTCACCGCCACCGGCAACGACCCGCTGGAGGTGCAGGTCCGGCAGGCGCCGATGGCGGGCACCCGGACCGCCTCGGTCAACTCGGCTGTCGCGTTCCGGGTCGGCACGCACCGGGTGGCGCTCACGCTCACCGACGGCGGCACCCGCGTACACGTCGACGGCACGCCGGTGGCCGCGCCGCCGGAACGCACCGACCTGCCCGGCGGCGGCACCCTCACCCGCCGCCCCTCCGACACCGCACCCGCCGACGGGTACGACGTGACGTGGCCGGACGGCTCCGCGGCGGCGGTGGACCAGATCGGCCACTACGGCTACCGGGTGTTGGTCAAGCTCGCCGACGGCCGGGCCGGGAAGGTCCGTGGCCTGCTCGGCGACTTCGACGGTGACCCGGCCGACGACATCGCGCCCTCCGCCGGGACCGCGCTCACCCAGCCGGTGCCGTTCACGCAGCTCTACCCCGCGTACGCGGACAGCTGGCGGATCACCCCGGACCGCTCGTTGCTGCACTACGACGACGGGCAGGACACCGGCACGTTCACCGACCGTGCCTTCCCCGAACGGGAGGTCACCGTCGACGACCTCGACCCGGCCCGCCGCGCCACCGCCGAGCAGATCTGCCGGTGGGCCGGCATCACCGCCCCCGCCCAGCTCGCCGAGTGCGTCTTCGACGTCGCGGTCAGCGGCCGCCCCGAGTTCGCGGTGGCCGGCGCCACCACCGAGCAGGTCGTCCCGCCCGCCGCCACACCGATCACGGCCGTACCCGTCGCAACCGCCAGCCTCACCCCCGGCGGAGCGCCACTGACGTTCCCCGGCCGGGCCGGGGACGCCGTCTTCGTCGACGTCACCGCGCCCGGAATGGTCAACCGCTGCTCGCCGTTCGCGCTCACCGACCCGACCGGGCAGGACATCGGGGGTGGCTGCGCCATCAACGGCGTCGGGTACGTCGACCGCGTCGACCTCACCACCACCGGCACGTACGCCGTGCGGGTCACCGCAGCCCCCGGCGACACCGGACGGGCAGCCGTCCGGGTGTACGTGGCCCGGGACGTCGACGGCACGCTGCAAGCGAACGGCCCGGAGGTCACCGCGACACTGGATCATCCCGGCGCGCGGGCCCGTTACCGGTTCACCGGTCAGCAGGGTGAACGCGTCTTCGTTGAGGTGCCCACGAGCACACTTCCCCACCAGTGCTCGCCGCTGGAACTACGCGACGCCGAGGACCGGCTGCTCAGCAGCGGCTGCGTGATCAACGGCGTCGGCGAGATCGACGGCACGCTGCTGCCCACCGACGGGACGTACACAGTGGTGGTCGACCCGACCGGACGCACCACCGGCGCCACCACACTGCGCCTGGTCAGCAGCCGCGACCAGGCGGCGACGATCACCGTCGGCGGTCCGCCGGTCGTCGCCACCGTCGAGCGACCCGGCGCGGTCACCACCGTCCGGTTCACCGCCAGCGCCGGTACGTCGGTGAGTCTGACCGCGACCGCCTCCGACCTACCCGACCAGTGCGGTGTCCTGGAGCTACGCGCCCCCGACGGCAGCCCGATCACCAGCGGCTGCGTGATCAACGGGGCCGGCGACATCGAGCCGACGGTGCTGCCGACCTCCGGCACGTACACGGTGGTGGTGGACCCGTCCGGGGGCGCGACCGGGCAGGTCGCGCTGACGCTGACGTGAGGTGGACCCCTGCCTGTTCGGGGCGACGTGCGCGACGTGCTAGCGTCTCGTCCCGTTGCCGGCGAGCGCCGCTAGCTCAACTGGCAGAGCAGCGGACTCTTAATCCGCGGGTTCGGGGTTCGAGTCCCTGGCGGCGCACCAACGATCAAGGCTCTGACCTGGCGGTTCACACCGGGTCGGAGCCTTCTTCGTTGTCGGGTCGGATGGCGGTCGCTCGGTGGGTGCTCGGGAGCTGGTGCACCGGGGCGGCGTTGCCGGGACATGTGGTTGTTCCGTGGATGCCTGCGCTCAGCGGGCAGCATCGGCGACCCGCGGCGGGTGGTGGAGATGACCGCCTGGCGAACCCGCGACGAGGCCGAGGAGGCGGTCTTCGCCTGAGTTGACGGCTGGTACGACACGCGCCGCATTCAGGCTTGCTGGATCAGCCATACGCGGGGTTCGGCATCGTGGGCGGCGCGCTGCGCCCGTGACAGATGAGTGTCATGGTCAGCCTCCTTTTGTTCGGCCCGCAGACCATCTGCTCTGCGGGCCGATCGGGTCGCCGTATTGAAATAAGACAGGAAAGGCCCCTACCGAAGAACGGTGAGCTCAGGTAGGGCCTCGTTTGCGACCCGGGATCGGTTAGCCGGCGACCACGGCTCGGAGCTCGACCAAGGTGACATATCAAACTTCGTCGACGCCATCGCATGAAATCCGGCGACTCGGCCGGAATGGTGGTGAGCCCGCGGCGGCGTTATGGGTGTGCGGAGAACATCAAGGCATTGACATGGATTGGGCCTTCGGGCACACTTTCCGCAGTCGCCTCGGCGTAGACGGTGGCCCATTGTTGCAGGTTTGTTTCTGAGTAGTAGACGTAGCTGAGTCCGCATCCCCACAACGGTGGTGGGGAATGCGTAGATCCGCGTATCAATATCTGGACATCGACGGTTCTTTTGCCTGCCAGGCGTTCCCGCGTGCCTGCCGGCGGTTTTCTTCCGCTCGTGCGTCCCGGTCTCGACTCGCCTCTGAAGGTCGGGTGTCGTAATCGTGGCCGATACGGTTGATCCCGGCCCAGATGGTGGGTCGGCCCATTCGTTTTCCCATGGATCGGAGAGCTAGTGCGCATCGCCTTCCTCACCACAACTCAGCATGGTCACCTCAATCCGTACATTCCGGTGGTCAATGCGCTCCAAGCCGCCGGCAATGAGGTGGTGCTGCTGTTGGTGTCGGCGGACGGTGGCGCGCTCGGCGAGCAGCGTCGCCAGGCCCTGGGCGCGGCGGAGATCCGCATGGTCGGGCAGGTCCACATGGCGCCGTGGAGCGACGATCCGGCAAAGATCGGTCCGATGCTCGAATCGTCACCGGTGGCGGACCAGGTGGCTGATGCGCTGCGGGCCACGGCGCCGGACTTCGCGCTGCTCGATTCGCTGCCGGTACTGGCGGCAGCGATGGCCGGGGCGCAGGCGTCCGGTGTGCCGTACGGAATGATCTGGGCAAACCTAGGCGGAGTATGCCCGAAGGAGCGTCGGCAAGGTCGCTGGCTGTACGACGAACAGGTTGGCGACTATCTGACCAGGCGCGGGGTGTTGTGGTCGACCCGGACTCATTCGGCGCGTTCGCCGATTCTCAATGTGATGCCGACGATTCCCTCGCTCGTCGGGGATGAGGCGGTCACCGACGACGGCGTGCAGCTGGTCGGGTTGCCGGGTGCGGCAGGCAAACGCGGCGACGAGGTCGTCTTTCCCGGCCTGGAGGAGATCGACCGCGGCCGTCCGCTGGTGTTCGTCTCCTTCGGCACGATCTTTTTCCGGCGGCCCGACCTCCTCCGCACGGTCATCACGGGGGCGGTGAAGACCGGTGCGCAGGTGATTGCCGCGGTGGGGGATCTCGCCGAGGAACTCGCGCTGCCCGCTGACGTGCTTACCGCCCCGTACGTGCCACAACGTGAGGTCCTTGAGCGCGCCGATGTGTTCATCACCCATGGCGGCTACAACTCGGTGGCGGAGTCGATCCGGGCGGCGACACCGATGCTGGTGATCCCGCTAGCCGTGGATCAGCCGATCCAGGCGTACTTCGTGGAAACCGCGGGCTTCGGGACGGCATTGGAGCCGGCCGACGTCTCCGAACAGGCGGTCGCTGACGCTGTCACCGATCTGCTCGATCCCGGCCGGGACTACCGGGCGCGGCTGCGCGCGGCGCAGCCCGAGTGCGGCGATTCCGCCGCGCGCACGGCGGAACTGGTCATCAGCGCGGGCGAGAAGCTACAGCGAAAGGGGGAGCAGTGACGATAGAACTGCAACGGCAGGTGGACGACCGGATCGTTTTCGATGATCTTGAGAGTCTCTCATTCCGGGTGGACCGCCGGGCCTACACCGACGACGACGTGGCCGCACGGGAGATGGCCAAAATCTTCGATCGCTGCTGGTTGTACGTCGGGCACGAATCAGAGGTGCCCGCGCCGGGCTCCTACGTGTCCCGTGACGTCGGGGGGCGCCCGGTGGTCATGGCGCGCGGCTCCGACGGGGTGATTCGAGTGTTCGCCAACAGCTGCCCGCACCGCGGGGCCCTGATCTGCTCGCAGTCAGCCGGGCAGGCCAGATCGTTCCGGTGCCCGTACCACGACTGGACATTCTCCAACCAGGGCGACCTGGTCGGAGTTCCGCTTCCGGACGGGTACGGGCCAGGCTTCCGCAAGTCCGACTTCAGCCTGGCGCGGCACCGTAGCGACAGTTACCGGGGTTTTGTGTTCGCGACCTTCGATCCTGAGCAGCCACGCACCTTGACCGAATATTTGGCGGGCGCGACGGAGTACCTCGATCTGATCGCCGACCAGTCCGCAGTGGGAATGGAGGTGATCCAGGGTGCGCAATTGCACGGGGCTCGGGCCAACTGGAAGCTCATGATGGAAAATAGCGTCGACATCTACCACTTCCGTGCCCTGCACAAGCGTTACGTGAGCTACATCGAGTCGCTCGGGACAATGGCACCGCGACGACGAGGCGGATTCGCCCGCGCTCTCGGACGGGGGCATGGCGCCAATGAGTTGGTACCGGCGGCAGCCCGACCGCTCGCCTACTGGACGCCGATGTTTCCCCCCGAGGTCAGGTCACGGATGGAGGCGACGGCCGCACGGTTCGTCGAACGGTTCGGCGCCGAACGCGCCCAACGGATCACCGGCGCCAACCGGGCGTTGATGATCTTCCCCAATCTGATGATCATCGACGCGATCGGGATCACCATCCGCAAGATCGACCCGGTCGGTGCCGGCCAGATGTCCATCACCTCAGTCGCGCTGGCCCCCAAGGACGAGGATCCGGATATCCGGGAACTGCGTAAGAGTCACTACCTGACCTTTCTCGGTCCCGCCGGCTTCGCCACCCCCGACGACATCGAGATCATCGAGTCCTGCCAGCGGGGCTACCTCAATCGCACGCTCCGCTACTCGGACCTGTCACGCGGTATGGCCAAGGAGGTCCCCGAGACCACCGACGAACTCCCCGCCCGCGAGTTCTGGCGGCAGTGGGACCGGCTGATGCACGACGACGACGATCACGAGGAAGCTCAACACGTCACTCAGCGGGCCGCGAGGCAAGGGGCGCAACGGCGATGACCACCGACACGATCAATACCGAGCCGGCGGTCGACGCGACGGCCCAGATGCGGTTGTGGCACCGGGTGAGCCAGTTTCTCTTCCGTGAGGCGCGGCTGCTCGACGAGTGGCGCCTGCGCGAGTGGTACGACGAGATGCTGACCGACGACATCCGCTACACCGTGCCGGCCACCGACGTCCGGGGCGAGTCGGCCGATGCGCTCGGGCTCATCGACGACAACGCCGCCCGGCTACGCCAGCGGATCGAGCAGATCCTCAACGGCGAGGTGTGGTGCGAGAATCCCCTGTCGCGGACGAATCGGATGATCAGCAACGTGGAGATTCTGGCCGATCGGGGCACGCACCTCGATGTGGCGGCGAATATCGTCGTGTACCGGTTCGGGCACGGGCGCTCTGACTCCTACGTCGGAAAATGCCGGCTCGAACTCGCCGTTGAGGGGGAATCGTTCCGGGTCCGGAGACGTGTCGTGGTGCTCGACCACGAGAGTCTCTACGAACACGGGAAGCTGAGCATCATCCTCTGAGGTCGGACAGAGACACGGCCCTCCGCACACAGCTTCGGCGCAGGGGTGGGTCCGCATCAGGCTGCGCCGCACCTGCCGCGCTGACCGGTGCCGTCGGTGGCGGCGGGGTCGGCTGTGCCGTAGTGACCCTCCTCGATGTATACCGACATCTGCGCCCGCGCCACTGCTCGTCGCCGTCGTGGCGTCGTGGGAATTCGCCACTGTCCGACCGGCCACCTGGCAACACGAAGGAGTGATCGATGAACCAGCCGCTTGCCCGACATGAGCGGGGTGAGGCCATGTTCAAGCACGTCTTCGGCCGCGAACCCCGCCCAGGCTCCTACCCCGATTTCCTGCAACTCACCATCGACCACCTGTTCGGTGAGATCTGGACCCGCCCGCACCTGAGCGTCGAGGATCGCGAATTGATCGCGCTGACCGCGGTCACCCTGGCCCGGACCGACTGGGAGCTGCGCGGCCACATCGGTGCCGCCCTGAACCTCGGGATGCCACGAGAGAAGATCGTCGAGATCATCATCCAGCTCGCCTACTACGGGGGATGGCCGGTGGCGAACAACGGGCTGCGCATCGCTCAGGAGGTATTCGCCGAGCTCGACACCAGCACGGACACCGACCATGACCAGTGACCCTGCTCCCCTCGACCCCGCCGTCAAGGTCGATCTCTGGCGGCAGCGGTTCTTCGAGGCCCAGGCGGCCGCCGAAGAGTTCATTCTGGGCATGCACGGCGATGAGGGCGTGTCCGCGTGGATCCAGGCGAACTCGCGGATCACTGCGGACCTACTGCAATCGCAGCGGCCCGCCGGAGAGTCGGCCGCCGTTCACTTCATGACCCGGCTCCAGCGCCAACTGCTGCTGTACGACTCGGCAGTGACCAGTGAGCCTCAGCCGGATGGCACCGTCCTGCGCAACGCCGAGTGTGGGATCCTGCGGTACCGCAAACAGGCCGCCGGTGCCGGCGTCAAACTGACTTTCACATCACCGTGCCCGTACTGTCAGGAACTCAACACCGCCATTGCCGCCCGCTACGTCGAATCGGACGTCACCGTGTCGTGCGAACAGGCAGGTGACGGATGCACCTGGCGCGCGGAATCCCTCCACGCTTCAGAGAACGGCGCAGCCGGGTCACCTGACCGCGGTGGAACAGCGGACTAGACCGACAGCAGCGCCGTCGGTCGTCGGCTGTCGGCCGGCGGTTCACCATCGAACTTCCCGCGTGGGGGATTCCGGTTTCTGCTCTGAGATGGAGCCCGTAGATGAAGGCCTCAGTGATTGTGCCGACATTCAACTCGTCCGTGTTGCTGGACAGGTGCCTTCGCACGTTCCGTGCACAGATTCTGGCTGTCTCCGACTCCCTCGAAGTGCTCGTCGTCGATGATGGATCGACCGATTCGACCGCAGAGACGGTGCAGCGTCACGTGAGCGCGGACTCCCGGTTCCGCTACCTGCATCTGCCTCGTTCCGCAACATCCTCCAGAAGTGCCGCAAGAAATCGCGGTGCAGAAGAAGCGACCGGCGAAATCCTGATTTTCGTCGACGGCGATCAACTGGTTCCGCCCACCTTTGTCGATCGGCATCTCCGTCACTACCGAGTTATCTCCGCGAAGAAGGCCGCCATCGGCTTCCGGAAGTATCTGCGGTTTCCGGGAGCGTTCAACGATCGTTTTGTGGAAGACGGAAGCGAGGAATTTCTTGGCGGCATAATAAAGAGCGACATCAGGCTGGACCTGCTGAGTCGACTGAGCGGCACCGGCGGCGGTCTGAAGACATCCTGGCATCTGTTCTTCACCTGCAACGTCTCTGTTCCAAGCGTCGACTACAAGCGCGTCGGTGGATTCAACGAGGAATTTCGGGGATGGGGCCTGGAGGATTCCGAGTTGGGGTACAGGCTGGAGCGCTCCGGCACGCAGCTCGTCTTCGACGAAGAAAGCTTCGCCTACCATCAAGGGCCACCTCTGCGCCCCAGCAAGCCTGTCTACGAGGGCTGGCTGAAGAACTTGAGCCTATTCATCGCTCTGCACAGGGAGGCTCCCGAGGTGATCTTGCAGGCCATGCTTGCGCCAATCTTCAACCCCGCCGTCGGCGCCAACTGGATCGATCTCTACGAGCAGTTCGAGATGTGCACGAGGTCCACCCCCGCGGCCTCTCCCGGGGCGCGTGTGGAGGTTGCGGACGGCGAGTTCTCCGTTCCTGTCGCCTAGGCGAAGTGGGGCGGACGGTTCCGATACTCATCCATCAACGTGTTCGCCTACATCTCAGCACGTCGTGCGCAGGGCTCTGCCATGCGCCGACAGGGTTCACAGCCGCACGGAAGGCGCCTGGTGATGACGATGCACGACAGGTCTGTGTGGGCGGAGCTTGTGCACGGTCACAGATCGCGCCTCGGCGGGCGAATGAGAATTCTGCACCTGGTGCCCAAGGCCGGCTGGTCGCTGGTCTCGTCCGCCGTGATGATCCAGATCGCCGCGGGGGTCCTGCCGGTCGCGTTCATCCTCGCCACCTCGGCCGTGGTCGCCCGGGTGCCGGACGCGGTAGCCGGCGGGCTCGGGTCGGCGGCCTGGAGCGACCTTCGGACCAACCTGATCCTCGCGGCGACCGCGTTCTTCGGAGTGCAGCTGCTGCTGCCGGTACAGGAACTGCTCGGCAACCTGATCCGCCGCCGCCTCGACGATCTCGTCCGTGACCGGTTGATGGCGGCCTCCCAGGCGAGCAGCGGTGTGGCTGTCATGGAGGATCCGGAGCTGCTCGATCACGTCGCCGACGCCAAGGACCGGCTGCGGACCGAGATGTGGTCGCCGGGTGCCGCTGGTGCCGGTCAGATCGCGCTGATCTCGCGGTACCTGCAGACCGTGCTCGCCGCCGGGGTCACGTCGGTCGTCTTCGTGTGGTGGGCCGGGCCGGCTCTGCTCGTCGCGGCCCTGACGATCCGTTTCGGCTACCGACTCGGCCTGTCGGTGTTCACCGAGGTCTTTCGGAGCACCGCTCGGCTGCGGCGCCGCAGCGAATACCTCCGCACCATGCTGCTCCAGCCCGCAGCGGCGAAGGAGTTGCGGGTCTTCGGCCTTCTGCCCTGGTTGAAGCAGGAATATACGACGGCCGCCATGGACGCCGTGCTCCCGGTCTGGCGGGCCCGGCGCCGGCTGTTCTACGGCCCCTACATACTCTACGTGTTTGTCGCCTTCGTGCTGCTGGGCGCGCTGCTGACGGGAGCGGCTCAGGCAACGGCGGCCGGACTGCTCGGCTTGGGCGGGTTGATACTCGTATTCCAGGCGTCCCTGGCCGCCATGAGGATCGGCGGGTTCATCGCCGAGTCCGATGTGGCGACCGAGCAGGGCCTCAATGCCTACCGGTCGGTGGAGCGGATCGAGAGGATGAGCGAAGCCGACGCCCGCACCACCGAGAGCGGCCGGGGTGATCCGGCTGGACTGCCCAGGACGGTGCTGCGATTCGACAAGGTGTCCTTCGCCTACCCGGGCGGCCTGCCGGTGTTGACCGACCTCGATCTCACCATCGAGGCAGGCCGGTCGCTGGCGATCGTCGGCCTCAACGGCACAGGCAAGACGACCCTCGTGAAACTGTTGGCCCGGCTCTACGAACCGACGGCCGGAGCGATCACCGCTGACGGCGTCGACATTCGGACCTTTCCCACCACGGCGTGGCAGCGCCGGGTTGCCGCGATCTTCCAGGACTTCACCCACTTCGAGTTGCCGGTGCGCGACAACATCGCTTTCGGCGCGATCGAGATGCTCGCGGAGCCGAAGCGTGCCGACAAGGCGGTCCGGGCCGCCCTGGAGAAGGCCGGGGCGGCGGATTTCGTCGACCATCTCCCCCGCGGCCTGGAGACTCCACTGTCGCGGCGATACGCCGGCGGCGCCGAACTGTCCGGCGGGCAGTGGCAGCGCATCGCGATCGCCCGTGCTCTCGTCGCCGTCGAGGGTGGCGCCAGCATTCTCGTCCTCGACGAGCCGACAGCCAACCTGGACGTGCGGTCGGAGGTGGCGTTCTTCGAGCGGTTCCTCGACCTTACCCGGGGAGTCACCAGCGTTGTCATATCGCATCGGTTCTCCACGGTGCGCCGTGCCGACCGGATCGTCGTGCTGGAACACGGTCGCGTCGTCGAGCAGGGCACTCACGAAGAGCTGCTCGCCCTCGACGGTCGCTATGCGGAGCTGTTTCGGCTGCAGGCCGCACGGTTCACCGAGGAAGAGGTAGGAAGCGGTGAATAAGGTACTGCGCAGTGTCGGCGCGACGCTGGCCTCGGCGTGGCGGCTCAGCCCGGGAAGGCTGATCACCGCCGCCCTGTTGATGATGCTCGGCGCCGTGAGTGGACCCCTACTGGCGCTTTTTCTGGGTGTGGCGGTCGACGCGGCCCTCGACCGGCGGACCGATGTCGCGGTCTGGACGGCGGCGGTGGCCGCCGTGAGTGTCCTGCTCAGCTTGACGATGGAGCACTTCGCCCACATCTTCTTCTTCGAGCTCGGTGATCTGCACAAGCAGGACACCGAACGTCAGCTCGGAGACCTGGCGCACGGACCGGTCGGGCTGGCGCTGCACGAACGGCGGGACGCCGCAGATCGCTTCGAACTGCTCCGACAGCAGTCGTGGACGCTGGGCCAGAGCGTGCAGACCGTCCTGACGATCGGGGTGCTACTCACCCAGATCGCCCTGACCGCCCTGCTGCTTGCCCGCATCGAGCCGTGGCTGCTCCTGCTGCCGATCTTCGGCGTCCCCCCGCTGATCGCCGGGCGGCTGGCCGAGAAGCGACTGGAACGTGCCGAACTCGCGACCGCCGAGTCGACCCGCATGAGCTGGCACCTCTTCGATCTGGCCCTCAGCTCGACCGCCGCCAAGGAGATTCGGCTCTTCGGGCTCGGCGGAGAGCTCCGCCGCCGCCATGGGGCGGTCCGCCGTGAGGTGGACAGCCGATTGCGCCGGGCTGAACTCGCCGGCGCTGCCCTGCGGCTCACCGGTCAGCTGATCTTCGCTCTCGGATACATCGGCTCCATCGTCCTGGTCGTCCGCGCCGCTATCAGCGGCGAGCGCACCGTCGGCGACGTTGTCCTCGCCATCACGCTGGCCGTGCAGACCAACGCGCAGGCTGCCGGCGCCGTCGCGCTCGCCCAGGCGCTGCAACGCAACGCCCGCGCCTTCGGCTGGTTGAGTTGGATCCGCGATGCCACGCCGCCGGAACCCGGCCCGCCGGCTGACCAGACACCGCCCGCCGTCCTCACCGACGGCATCGAGTTGCGTGACGTCGCGTTCCGCTACCCGGGCACCGACACCGACGTGCTGCAGGGCCTCAGCATGCGCATCCCTTCCGGCACGATCGTCGCTATCGTCGGCGACAACGGTTCCGGCAAGTCCACCCTGGTCAAGCTGCTCTGCCAGTTCTACCGGCCGACCGCAGGCGAGATCACCATAGACGGCGCCGACCTGCGACGGCTCGACCCGCTGGGCTGGCGCCAGCGGATCTCCGCCAGCTTCCAGGACTACATCCGGCTGGAGCTGCGGGCCAGAAGCAGCATCGGCCTCGGTGACCTGCCTCGACTCGACGAACCGGGCGCGGTGGAGCGGGCAATCCGGCGAGCAGACGCGGAGGGGGTGATCGACCGGCTGCCGATCGGCCTGGAGACCTACCTTGGCAAGTCCTACGACAACGGCGCTGAACTGTCGGGCGGGCAGTGGCAGCGCATCGCGTTGAGCCGGTCGATGATGCGCGACGATCCGCTGCTGCTGTTGCTCGACGAGCCCGCCGCCGCCTTGGACCCACTGACCGAGCACGCCTTGTTCGCGCGGTACTCCGACGCGGCGCGTGACGTGGGGATCCGTACCGGCGGCGTCACCGTCTTCGTGTCACACCGGTTCTCGACCGTTCGGATGGCTGACTTGATCCTGGTCGTGTCGAACGGACGGATCGCAGAGTCCGGCAGCCACGACGAGCTGCTGGCGCTCAGCGGGATGTACGCCGAGTTCTTCAGCCTGCAGGCGGACGCATATCGCTGATCATCGAGGCTTCGTCAGATCGGCGGCGGTGGTCGTCATTCTCCGTCATTTCGAGACGTGTCGAGGGTCGGTACGGCCACCGCGATGGTCGGTGAGCAGGCGGGGCCTCTCGTCGCCCGACGCCGCGGGCGGATCGGTCCGGCTTGCCGGGTCGTCCCCGCAAGCCGGACCCAGATCACCGGAGCCGGCGGATGTGTTCGTCGACTCCGCGCAGCGCTCGCCGCCATGGGGTGCTGGCCTGGGTTCCTGGCAGGGACGCCAGTTGGCGACGTGCGCCCCGCCCGGCGATCGGTCGGTCGACGATCCGAAGCAGATCGTCCAGGTGATCCAAGGGCGATTCCGCGGCGACGGTAACGGCATCATCGATGCGTACGTGCGGCACAGGCCACCGGGAAATCGCCGCTACGCCGGCCGTGTCATCGGTCGCCGGCCCGGCTGGTGGTGTGGCGGCGGGTGGCGGGTCGAGTGGGGGTGGACCCGGCCGGCCGGGTCCACCCCGCGTGTCACGTCCCGGCGGGCTGGCAACCGGCCCGCCGTTCCGACTACTCGGACTTGCCGAACGCGTCCACGCCGGTCAACTCGGCCGACAACGCCCAGAGCCGCTCGGCCGCCTCGCGGTCGGCGGGGCCGTCGAAGGTCTTGACCACCGTGCACGCCTGGCAGTAACCACCGCCCGCGTCCGCCAGGCGCGGTGACGTCGCGGCCCAGACCTGGGTCGCGGCGCCCTGCTCGGGTGCCCGGAACTCGGGCAGCAGTGCGGTGCCGTTCTCGTCGATCCAGCCGGCGCCGACCATCTCCTCCTTGGAGAGGTGCCGCTGCAACGGGGTGAGGATGTAGCCGGGGTTCACCGAGAAGGCCCGCACCCCGGCTGCCCGGCCCAGCCTGTCGAGTTCGGCGGCGAAGAGGATGTTGGCCGACTTCGACTGGCTGTACGCCGCCCACTTGTCGTAGCCGTTCTCGAAGTGCACGTCGTCCCAGTTGATGCGCGGGGTCTCCCCGGCGCCCGAGGCGACGACGACGACGCGCGCGCCGCCGTTTGCGGTCAGCGCCGGCCAGAGCCGGTTGACCAGGGCGTAGTGCCCCAGGTGGTTGGTCGCGAACTGAGCCTCCCAGCCCTCGCCCACTCGGGTCAGCGGGGTGGCCATGATGCCCGCATTGTTGATCAGGATGTCGATGGGGCGACCCGCGTCGAGGACGCGGTCGGCGAAGTTCCGGACGCTGCCGAGGTCGGCGAGGTCGAGTTCGTCGACCTCCACGCCGGCGATTCCCGCGACCGCCTCCCGCGCGACGTCCGTACGGCGGGCCGGAACGAGGACCCGGGCGCCGGCGGCGGCGAGGGCGCGGGTGGTCGCCAGGCCCAGGCCGGAGTATCCGCCGGTGACGATGGCGAACCTGCCGGAGAGATCCATGCCGGCGAGTACCTCGGTCGCTGTGCTGTCGATCCCGAAACCCAGGTCGTCAGGCTGATCAGAAAGAGTCATGTTCAACTTTCCGGTCGGGCACCGTTACTGCTGGCGCGTGGGGTCAGGCGGGGTTCTCGACGCGGTAGAGCCGCTGCGTCATGCGGGGGAACAGCAGACCCTGCAGAATGCCGATGCTGGCTGCCACCGCCGAGGTGAGCGTCACCAATAGGTGAAGCACCGTGAATTGTAGTCCAAAAAGGATTCCGTGGTGACGATAGGCGTAGCCGTAGGTGCGCTTGTCGAGCCCGATGCTGATCCCGGTCAGCACCGCGGCGGCGAGGAGGGCCCAGGGACCGAGGAGCACCGACGAGACCAGCGTGATCACCGCCGCGAGAAGGAAGGCGCTGCCCAGTGCCCGATATCCGGTTCCGGCACCGCCCGGAAGCTTGTTCAGTCGCAGCCAGTTCGGCGCGCCGAGCCGGGTGCGGTTGAACACCTTGGTCAGCATCACCCGCATCGTGCCGTCGTGGTCGTGTCGTCCCCGGATGGTGGGTACGGCTTTGACCTCGTACCGGGCGTTGAGCCGGAAGCCGTAGTCCTGCTCCTCGGTCCAGCGGAGTCGGTCGTTGAACTCGCCGATCTCCAGGAACGTCTCCTTCTTTATCGCGAAGAGAGCCGAGTGCAGACCCGGGATGGCGCCCTCGACCTCGCAGAACCAGACGTACTGCTGGATGGCGCGGTAGCGCTTGACCAGGCTGTCGGGAAACATCGGCTCGGCCCGGTACATGCCGCAGATCGCACCGAGTCGCGGCTCTTCCCGCAGGTGGTCGACCGCCCGCTCGACCGCGTCGGGATCGAGCGCGACGTCGGAGTCCACAAAGAACAGGACCTCACCCTTGGCGTGCCGGGCGCCGAGGTTCCGCGCAGTGGAGACGCCGCTGTTGACCGGCACCTGCAGCACCGTGACGTCGAGCGCCCTGGCGATCGCCACCGAGTCGTCCGTGCTCGCGTCGTCGGCCACGATCACCTCGACGGCCGGGTAGGTCTGGTTCTTCGCCGCTCTGATGCACTCGCCGATGGTGCTGGCGTAGTTGTAGTTCGGAATGATCACGGAGACGAGTGGCTGTTCATTCATCGGGCTCCAACCTTTCTTTGTTTCATCGGTGTTGCCGTGTCGCGGTGCGTCCGCGAAGGGTGGTGAAGAGAACCTCGTACGCGTCCAGCGACGCCGCCACGGAGAAGCGCGCCCGTGCCGCCCGGGCCTTCTGCTCCTTCCAGGGCCGCGGTACCGCCGCCAGTTCGGAGATGGCCCGTTCCAGCGCTTGTGGATCCCGGGGCGGAACCACTCGGCCGAATCCGGTCGCGGCCACGGGGTAACGGTTGCCGGGAAGATCGGTCGTCACCGACGGGATGCCGCTCATCATCGCCTCGGCCAGTACGGTGCCGAACGAACTGGCGACCGCCGGCAGCGCGAACACGTCGACCGAGGCATAGAAGTCGTTGACCTCTCGGCCGCGCAGCTCGCCGAGGATCCGAACCCGACTGTCCCGATCGATCTCGGACTGCACCGCCGTCAGATCGCCACCGGTCACCTCGTGGTAGTTGCCCGCGATCAACAGCCGGGCGTCGGGGTCGGCGATCCGCTGGAAGGCCCGGACCAGGTAGCCGATGCCCATGTCCGCCACGATCCGGCCCAGGAAACCGACGTGCAGGCCGCCGGTCTCCCGGTATCGGGGCTCACCGCCCCGCCGGTCCAGGCACGGCGGCGCGATCGGGGTGAAGTTGCGGTTGCGGATGACCGGCCAGAACCGCGAGGCGTGTGCCTGGTCGTGGCTGCTCGCCACCACGGCGGCGGAGCGGCGGATGGCCGCTCGGGAGGAGACGTCCGAGGCGCGCGCGAAGGCCCGGCCCGACCAGCCCGCCGGCAGGTGCGGGTCGCTGTGCAGCATGCTCACCACCGGTACGCGGCGGGCCAGCGGTATCAGCAGGGCCGCCGCCGGCATCGGCAGGTTGAGGTGCAGCAGCGACGACTTGCGCGCCAGCTGGCCGGCCAGGATCGGGTAGCGAGGGGCGACGATCGCCCGGCTCGCCCGCATCAGCACCGGGGAGCGGTAGATGTCCACCCCGCCGACGGTGTCCCGCAGCGGCAGCTCGGGATCGTGCTGGGCGGTGACGACGGCGACCCGCCAACCCCGATTGGCCATTCCCTCGGCGATGCTGCGTGCGGTCTGCGTGAATCCGCTGACGTACGGCTCGTAGTGGGTGGCCGCTAGCGTCAGATCGTATTTCCTGTCCGGCATGGGTACCGCATTCTCTGAGGTATCGCTACGGCCGACTGCCTAATACCTGAGGACATTAGTGGTTCGCCTGTGACCATTTTCTTGGCGATTTCTTGGGGGCCGGTGAACCGGCATTCGTGTGCTCCGGACCCATCGCCACCGCCACCGTGGGCACGGCAGGAGGTGCCGCCGTCCGTCGCCGCCGGATGATCGCCGCGGTCACCAGCAGACCGACCCCCGCGGTGGCGAGTTCGCTCAGCGTCACCACGACCCGGCTGACCAGCGCCACCACCCCGGCCACCGGAACCGGCAGGATGACACTGAGCGCGGCCGTGACCACCACCTCCCGGACGCCGATGCCGTCGGGAGCGAAGACGGCGATCACCCCGGCGACCGCGCCAAGGCCGAACGCGCCGAGGCAGAGCGGCAGCGCACGCAGCGGCGGCGCCCCCATCGCCACGGCGAGGACCCACAGGTGGGCGCCCCCGATCACCCACGCCAGCAGCTGGGCGACGACCGCCTGCCGGATGCCGGTGCCGCAGATCGCCGTCGACGGCTCCGGACGGCGGCGCAGCCGGCCGAGCAGGGTCGCGGCCCCGCCCACCAGACCGGGGCGGACCAGGACCGCGGCCACCGGCAGAACGGCCAGCAGGAGCCAGCCGGACGACGCGCCGAACACCTCCGGTCCGGCGGCCAGCCCCACGGTGGCGCCGGTCAGCAGGCTCACCACCAGGGCCAGCAGCCAGGCCGCGCTCATCCGGCCCGCCGGTACGCCGACGGCCCTGCCCATCTCGACGCTGACCAGGAAACCCATCACCTTGCCGGGCACGTACTTGACGAACTGTCCGAAGTAGAAGATCCGGGCCGCGTCCACGGCGGCGACCCGCTCCCCGACGCCGGCGAGCATGGCCCGCCAGGAGACCATCGTGGCGACCAGACCGGCGGCATTGGCCAGGACGGCCAACGCCGCCATCGTCACGACGAAGCCGGGCCGTTGCCCGCGTAGCGTGCCGGCGACCGTGGACCAGTCCTGACCGCGCAGCGCGAGCACGATGAAGACCACGGTCACCACCAGCAGCAGGCCCATGAGGACCCGGCGGGCCACCGAGCGCCAACGCTTCCGGGGCATGGCGGTCACTGTTGCGGCGATTCCCGGGAAGGCCTGCGGTGCGTCCAGTTCCTTTGTTGACACGCGGCACCTTCTCCGATCGTGAAAGGAATCGAGCTGGTGGCTCACGTTAACCGCGAACCGCTTGCTTCTTCCTTGTCCGACAGTTCGCCGGTCATTTCTCCCTCCGGCCCGGCGAAGCGTTCCCGGGCGTACAGCCGCAGCAGTTCACCCATTCGGTAACTGCCCGGCGTCGAGGTCTCCAACAGCTGCGCGTCGACCAGACGCTCCAGGATGCGTTCGGTGTGTGCCTCCGAGCGGGCGAGCACCCGGGCGGCGGTCGACCGGCTGAGTTCCGTCATCGGCGACGTGCCCAACAACTTGAACGCCTCGGCGATGGCGCGCTCGGAGCGGTCCGGGCTGCCGGAGAGACGGTCGTAGGAGCCGGCCATGCTGGCCCGCAGGCCGACCCCGTCGAACTCGAGATTGTCCAGCCGGCGGCGCTCGTCGGCGAGTCGGTCGCGCAGCTCGGCGAGCGGCCATCCGGGGCGGGCCACGAGGCGGGCACCGACGATGCGCAGCGCCAGCGGCAGGCACTCGCACCACTCGGCGATCGCGGTCGCGGCCTCCGGCTCCGCCGCCACCCGTTCCGCCCCAACCCAGTGGCTCAGCAGCGCGATGGCGTCCGGGACGGTGAGCGGTCCGACGCGCAGCTGGCGCACGTCGCTGAGCCCCGCCAGCGGCTGACGGCTGGTCACCAGCGTCGCGCAGCCGGCGCCGCTGGGCAGCAGTGGGCGCACCTGGGCGGCGTCGACGGCGTTGTCGAGGACCAGCAGCAGCCGACGGCCGGCGACGACCGAGCGGAACAGGGCCGCGGCCTCGTCAACCTGCTCCTGGTCGCAGTTCATGCTGACCCCGAGGGCGCGCAGCAGCCGGGCGAGTGCGTCGACCGGCGTCAGTGGCTCGGCGTCCGCGCTGGTGCCACGCAGGGCGATGTACAACTGGCCGTCCGGGTACCGGCTGGTGAGCTTGTGCGCGGCGTGGATGGCCAGGGTCGACTTCCCCACCCCGGCGGTTCCGTAGATCGACACGACCGGGGCCGAGTCCTCCGTGCTGGGGGGGTTCAGCCAGCTCAGGATCGGTGCGAGGTCGTCGTGCCGGCCGGAGAATCGGGCGATGTCGGCGGGCAGCTGCCGCGGCACGTGCCGGATCGGGGTGGAGACCGGGCCGACGTTGCCCGGGTACGGCTCGTCGAGTTCGCCGCGGAGTATGGCGACGTGCAGGTTGCGCAACTCGGGGCCGGGCTCGGCGCCGAACTGCTCGACGACCTGCGCGCGGGTGTCGACGTAGTACTGCAACGCCTCGGGGGTACGTCCCATCGCGCAGAGCGCCCGCATCTGCAGCGACACGAGCGGCTCGGCGAGCGGGTACGAGCCGAGGACCCGGGCCAACCGCTCGGCCACCGCCTCCGGGCTGCCGAGTCGCAGCTCCTCGGCGCCCCAGGCACCAGCCAAGCTGATCAACTGCGATGCCACGCTGCGCCTGACCCGGTTGGCCCAGTCACTGGCCAGGGTGGCGAGTGGATCCCCCCGCCACAGGTCCATCGCCTCGCGCAGTGCGGCGATCCGCCTCTCGTCGCTGATCCGCGTCGCCGCGCGGCCGGTGTCGATGAGACGGTTCAACCGGTGCAGGTCCACCTGTTGGCGCTCGACGTCCAGCACGTAGCCGTCCCCGTGGCGACTCAGTCCGATGGGCTTGCCGGAGCCGTCGTCGACCTGTGCCAGGGCCCGGCGCAGCCGAGCGACGTGGGCGTAGAGGGCGCTGCGGGGCGCCTCCGGAGCCGCCGGCCCCCACACCCGTTCGGTCAGGGTGTCGATCGACACCGGCGTACCGGCGTCCACGGCCAGGGCCGCCAGGACCGCGCGACGCTGCCGTGGCCCCACATCCAGCGGGCCACCTGCTGACTCCACCTCGATGGGGCCCAGTAGTCGGATCCTCACATGCTCTCCCCGTCATCACGTCTGACGACGGCCGGCGTACTAGTGGACGCCGGCCGGTGTCCGGTACCTCTGTCGGAAGCGCGCGTCGAGCACGTAGCGCATGCCACCACTCAACGCGCCCGCGGAAATCGCGAGACTGTACAGAAAACTGAGGAGCGCGCTCGGCGGGACCAGCCGCCAGCCCGCGGTGCGTCGGACGTAGTTCAACAGGGGGAGGTCGACGCCGATGAACCACGTCAGGAAGGCGACCGGAACGGCCGCCAGGTAGGGGGAGACCAGTACCAGGGGGAGGCTGGTGGTGGCCAGGAAGGCGGCCGCGACCTCGGCGGGCCGGTGGGTGGCCTCCCGCTCGGGCTTCAGCTCGCGTTGCTTGAGGACGAGGGGAACCAGTGAGCCGGCCCGCCGGTAGAGCTTCCGCAGGATCAGGGACAGCTGGTCGTCGTCGTCGTGGTACCCGACCACGGACAGGGTGCGGGTGACCGGGTGGTGCTCCGCGATCCGGAGGCTGAACTCGTGGTCCTCGTTGGCGTACTGGCCGCGCAGCCGCTCGTCGAACGCCCCGATGTCGTCGATGACCCAGCGGGGCACGGCGCCGCTGGCGAAGTGGCCGGTCCGAGCCGGCCCGAGCTTGCGGGTGGCGCGGTAGTGGCCGTAGAGCACCTGCACCCACTCCACCACGCCGTCGTCGACCAGGGGGCGGTCGCCGTAGACCCCCCAGACGGCTCCGTAGGACGGGTTCTCCTCGAAGATCTTCACGGCGTTGGCGACCGCGTCGGGGGCGAGGGCGACATCGGAGTCGAGGAAGAAGAGGATGTCGCCGCTACTTGCGGCTATGCCGCGGTTGCGGGCGGGGCCGGCACCGACATTTTCGGTCAGTTCGATGAGTGTGCAACCGAGTTTTCTGACGATCTCCGGCGTCTCGTCCGTGCTGGCGTCGTCGACGACGATGACCTCGACCGACGGGTGGGTCTGGTGCAATGCCGAGAGCACGCTCAGGGCGATGGTCTTCCGGCTGTTGTGACAGGGGATTACCACTGACACCAGTGGCGTCTTGGCGGGCTTCATTGATGCTCCTCGGGCAGGTATTCGGCTGCGCTGGGAGGTGGACGACGCACCTACTCGTCGGTTTTCTCGTCGTCGAGAAGACCCGTCGACCACCTTAGTGCCTGATTGACATCGGTAGACATCCATCGATCGGTTTCATGCTCGTTAAATGCTCGGGATGGCCTGCCACCGCGTGTTTCGCGCCAATGTGACGCTCATCTCGGTCAGGGTGCCGAGATGACGAACTGCTGGGCCTTGTGGTCGGACAGGCCCTTGGGGAGGGTCAGGTCGTATTTGTGCACCTTGATGTCCGGAGTGGTGAAGAGCCAATCGATACGCCACATTCGCGGCTTGTCGCCCACCGGCCAGGTGACCGGGTAGAGCGAGGAGAGCGCACTGCTCTGGTCCACGAGCCGGTCGGAGACCATGTCGAGAAGATTCATCGACGGTGAGGTGTTCAGGTCGCCGGCCATCACCGCCCGGTTCGGGTTCTTCTCCAGGTCGGCGGCGATGGCCTGGTAGCTGGCCTGCCGGATCTCGAAGTTGAACCGGTCGATCTCGAACATGTTCCGGTCGTCGTCGCTGCGGAGCAGCAGGATCCGGACCGGCGGCTGGAAGATGTGCGAGTTGTAGAACGACACGACCTGGCCGTTGACCCGGATGTCGGTACGCAGCGCCTGCGACGTGTAGAACAGTGGTCGGTCGACAAGGGCCGGCGGCACCGGCTTCAGATCGTCCGGCAGGTACGGCTGCGAGTCGAGCCACGCGTGCCCGACCACCGGCAGCCGGGTGAGCGTGACGTTGCGCCCCTCGCGGACGATCGTGTAGCCGGGGAACGCGGCCTTCAACTGCGCCGTCTGGTCGATCTCGTACGCCTGCGCGAAGATGTCGACCAGCGAGTCGTCGACGTTGGCGTACTCGTGCAGCATGTAGACGTCGGCGTCCATCTCCCGCAGGAAGTCGTAGAACTGCGCCGTGGTGGTGCGCTGCTCCCCGCCGTTGCGCCGGTCCTGGTCCCAGTACTCGGTGTTCCAGGTCACCACCTTGACGGCGTCGGCGGGCGCCGGTGGCGGGGTGTGGAACACCGTCGCGAAGTTGATCCCGCTGTAGCCGAGGCCGAGTACGAGGGCGAGCAGTGCCGCCCCGACCAGCCGCCCGCGCATCGGCCGCGCCAGCCAGGCGACGGGCAGCAGCACCACCGGGACCGCCGCCCAGACGATCGGCGGCAGCAGGTCCACCGGCCCCCACACGTACGTCCTGGCGCTGAGCAGGTGGTGCAGCACGACGACGACCAGCCAGCCCACGCAGGCCACGGCCGCGAGGCGCACCCCCCAGCGGGCCCGCCGGGACCGGGCGGAAGGCTTCGGCGACAACTCCGGATCCTTTTCGTCCATTATTGCGGTCGTTCTTGCCGCCGCTTCCGTCATGGCAACTCCTTTACGTGGCTCCGGTTCCCGCCGAGGTCGGTACTGGCCGGGAGAAAGGTATCGATCGGCACCTTGCTCGAAGCTTGTTCCGGACACCAAGGAGGGGGCAATCGCCACTCACTAGCGTCACGAGTGCCAATACCGGATTCACCACCGAGGAAGGAGCCGCCGGATGGAGCAGGCGAAGGCTATCGACGCCCACAGCGGAGCTGGCGTCTGCGGGCCGGGGCTGGTCGGTCCGATATGCGACTTGCCCGGCATTTGGCGGGCCGGCCCGATTGGTCGGTAGCGGTGACCGGCGGATGGTCGGTCGGTGAATATCCGATAACGGCGAATGCCGGAAATGTGGCCGCAGCGCAGTCGTGACACTGCCGTCGAGAGCGCGGCATTTCTTCGAAACGGGAGGTGGAAGTGCACGTTGTGGTGACCGGAGCCGCCGGCATGTTGGGCACCGCGCTGCTGGCGCGCCCCTGGCCGGGAGTGACATGGACCGGAGTGGACATCCGTCCACTCGCGCCCCGGGTTCGAGGGCGGGCGACCTTCGTCCGGGCCGACGTCCGGGACGTCGAGGCGATGACCCGCGCCTTCCGCTCCGCCGACATGGTCATCCACTCCGCCGCCGCGTTGCCCAGCCACCGGGCGGCGGAGATCCGGTCGGTCGACGTGGAGGGCACCGGCTCGGCGCTGGCCGCGGCGCGGCGGGCCGGTGTGGACCGGTTCGTGCACATCTCGTCCACCGCCGTCTACGGACTGCCCCGGGACTGCCCCACGCCGGAGGACTACCCGTGCGAACCGGTGGACCCCTACTCGGCTGCGAAGCTCGGCGCCGAGACCGCCGTGCTCCGGCAACGCGAACGGGGACTCTGCGCCCCGATCCTGCGGCCCAAGACCTTCCTCGGCGAGGAGCGTCTCGGCCTCTTCGCCATGCTCTTCGAGTGGGCCGACGAGGGCCGGCACTTCCCGCTGATCGGCGGCGGCGACGTCGCCACCCAGATGCTCGACGTCGACGACCTTTGCGCGGCGATCCAGCTGGTCTGCGAGGCGCCCGACGACAAGGCCAACGACACGTTCAACATCGGCGCGCGCGAGTTCCGCACCCTGCGGGAGGACTTCCAGGCGGTCCTGGACGCCGCCGGCCACGGCAGGCGGGTCCTGGCCATGCCGGTCGGGCCCGCCGTCGCCGCGCTGCGCGTACTCGCCGCGACGCGGCTCTCCCCGGTCTACAAGCGACTCGTGCACAAGCTCACCCGGGACTCGTACGTCTCGATCGACCGGGCCACCCAGCAGCTCGGGTTCAGTCCGCGGTTCAGCAACGAACAGGCGTTGCTGAAGACGTACGAGTGGTGGCGGGCGAACGCCGCCGGGGCGCGGCGCAGCGCCGGACGTACCCACCGCGACCCCTGGAAGCAGGGCGCTCTGAGCCTGGCGAAGGCGCTGTTCTGACACTCCACGGAGCAAGGAGAGGTCCGCCATGAATCACGCCCTGGAAGTCCCGAACCCCACATCCTCGGACCTGCCCGTGGTCTCCGTCGACCCGGCGGTCGCCGTACAGGCGCTGAAACCGCTGGCCCGCGTCACCGGACTGTTCGTCCTGCTGCGGCCCCGCCAGTGGGTCAAGGGCGGCCTGGTGCTGGCGGCGCCGCTCGTGGCCGCACCCGGCGCCGCGGTGACCCATATCGTGCCGCTGCTCGGCACCCTGCTGAGCTTTCTGGCCGCCGCCTCGGCCGTGTACGTCTTCAATGACCTGAGGGATCGGGAGCGCGACCGGGTACACCCGGTCAAACGAAACCGTCCACTGGCGAGTGGGCGGGTGAGCACGACCGCCGCGGTCATCCTCCTCGTCTCCCTGCTCGCCGGCACCGCCGCCCTGACCACCCTGTTACCCGCCCTGACCGGCGTCGTCGTCGCCGGCTATCTCGCCCTCAACCTCTGGTACTGCCTGGCGCTCAAGCATCAGCCCCTGGTCGACGTGTCGGTCGTCTCCATCGGATTCGTCCTGCGGGTGCTGGCCGGCACCGTTGCCGTCGGCGCGGCCGTTCATCCGGCGCTGCTGATCGGGGTCTACTGCGCGTGCCTCGCGCTCTCCCTCGGCAAGCGACGCCACGAACTCGCCGCCCTCTCGGCCACGGGTGGTGAGGCCGGCGAGCACCGGCCATCGCTGCGCGCCTACTCGGTCCACTTCCTTGACCAGGTCGTGGTGGTGAACCTGGTGGCGGCGCTGATCGGCTACGTCGCCTTCGTCTGGACCCAGACACCGCCGTACGGACCGGTCACCGCGGGGCTGACCTTCCCGTTCGCCGCGTTCGCGGTTCACCGCTACCTGCAGATGATCGCCATTGGCGGCTCCGGTGGCGATCCGGTCGAGGACCTCGTCCGGGACCGCGCGCTGCTGGTCAATCTCGGCCTGTGGGCCGCGGTGCTGGCGCAGGCGATGCTGGCCAGCGCCTGGCCCGTCCGGTAACCGTTCGACACCCTTTGGAGAAGCCCGGTGAGCAGCAAAAACTCCCACGAATACGACCTCTGCGTCGCGGTCAACTACTACTCGCCCTACGTCAGCGGGCTGACCGAGGTGGCCCGGGTGCTCGCCGAGGGCCTCGCCGGGCGGGGCTGGCGGGTGGCGGTGGTCGCCGTCCGGCACGACGCGGCGCTTCCGCTGCGGGAGAGCCGCAACGGCGTCGACGTCTACCGCAGCCCGGTGGTCGCCTCGGTCGGCCGTGGCCCGGTCAGTCCCGGTTTCCCGTCCCTGGTGCGCCGGATCGCCCGGCGTTCGCGGGTGGTGAACCTGCACCTGCCGATGCTGGAGGGAGCGCTGATCACCGCCCTGCCGCTGCGGGTGCCGGTGGTGACCACCTACCACATCGACCTCTGGCTGCCGCCCACCCTGGTGACCCGGGCGGCGATGGCCGCGGTACGGGTGTCGTCGCGGGTCACGCTGCGCCGCTCGGACGCCGTCGTCGTCAACAGCGACGACCAGGCGCAGTACTCGGAGCTCTGGTCGATCCTGCGGTCCAGCCAGCGGTCCGCGATCCCGGCGCCCTGCCTGGACCGGCGCGGCGGGGAGGCGACATACCGGGAGACCGCCGGCCCGCACATCGGCTTCCTCGGCCGGATCGTGCCGGACAAGGGCCTGGACTACCTGGTAGCCGCGTTCGCCGAGATCCCGGATCCCGAGGCGCGGCTGCTGGTTGGCGGCGACTATCTGACCGTCGCGGGCGGCAGTGTGATCGACCGGATCCGGACGGCCGCCGAACGGGATCCCCGGATCCGGATCCTCGGGCTGCTCCGCGGCCGGCAGATCAACGACTTCTACGCGTCCATCGACGCGTTCGCCCTGCCCTCCATCGCCGAGTCCTTCGGTATCGCGCAGGCCGAGGCGATGATGTGCGGTATCCCGTCGGTCACCACCGACCTGCCCGGTGGCCGCTATCCGGTCCTGGCGACCGGGATGGGAAGGGTCGTCCAGCCGCGGGATCCGGCTGGACTACGCGTGGCGCTGCTGGACGTGCTCGGCTGGGACGCCGACACCCGGCGCGAGGGTGCCAAGCGGGCCCTGGAGGAGTTCGGTGTGGACGGGTGTCTGGACCGGTACGCGGCGCTGTTCCGGCTCCACGGTGCGCGGGCGAACGCATTGATGTGAGTGGTGTTCCGGTCAGTAGAATGGCGACCACGTTTCGTTACGGAGGTGCAGATGCACAGCAGGGAATTCGGTCGTCTCGGCACGGTCAGCGCGCTCACCCTGGGCGGTGGCGGGATCGGCGGTGTCTGGGGGGCGACCGACCAGGCCGAGGCGGTGGCGACCGTGCGGGCGGCCATCGACGGTGGTGTCACGATGCTCGACCTAGCCCCGACCTACGGCGACGGCTACGCGGCCGAGAACGTCGCCGGTGCCGCCCTGCGTGCCATTCCGGCCTCGGACGTCCTCGTCACCAGCAAGATCGAGCTGCCCGAGCAGGACGGTGGTGATCTCCCGGAGAAGATGATCCGCAGCCTGCACGCCACCCTGAAGCGGCTCGGCCGCGAGCAGCTGGATCTCTTCCTGCTCCACTCCCAACTGCACCCGCACGGCTGGACCGGTCCCACTCCCCGGACCCTCGGCTGGGACCTGTACCGCGACCAGGTGGTGCCGACCTTCGAACGGCTGCGGGACGAGGGCAAGATCCGGGCCTGGGGGTTGACCGGTGTCGGCCACCCGCAGACCGTGATCGACGCCATGCACCAGCAACCGCGCCCGGATGCGGTCCAGGCGGTGGTGAACGCCCTTGATCTCAGTGGCGACATGTGGCTGCTCGGCACGTCAGCCGAGCCTCGGAACGACGAGATCCGCCGAGCCGCGGTCGATGACGGCGTCTCGGTGATCGCGATCCGTGCCGTGGCGGCGGGAGCGCTCACCGGGGAGATCGACCGGTCCGTGGCGGACGACGCCCCGGTCGCGGTCGACTTCGCCCGGGCGGAGCGGTTCCGTGCGCTCGCCGCCGAGTTCGGCGAGTCGCCCGCCTCGTTGGCCCACCGGTACGCCCTGAGCGTCCCCGGCGTGGCGACCGTGGTGCTCGGGGTGAAGAACCGCACCGAGTTGGCCGAGTGCCTCGCCGCCGAGGCCCGTGGTCCGCTGACCGAGGTCGAACGGAAGGCCCTGCTCGACCTGCGGAGCTGAGCGAACGGCAGTCCGGTCGTCGGGGCGACCCGGTACGGTGCTCCCGTTGCCGACGAGCGCCGCTGGCTCAACTGGCAGAGCAGCGGACTCTTAATCCGCGGGTTCGGGGTTCGAGTCCCTGGCGGCGCACCAACGAGAAGGCCCTGACCTGGTGGTTCACACCGGGGCAGGGTCTTCTTCATGCGACGTGCAGGTATGGCAGGTGCCGGGCGAACCCGACAGGGGCCGCCTCGTCGAGCGCGGAACCTGACCGCACCACGTCCTGCGTCGGTTGATGGGACGAAGTTCGACAGTCGACCCGGCTGGGACAACTGGAACAAGAAGAAGTAGCCCCACCATGGGACGCGCGGGGTGGCGTGCCCACCCCGCGCCCGCACAGGTTGAGGACACATGCGCACCAGCACGATCGGCGACGTGAAGGTCCTGCTGCCGGACCTCGAACCGGACGACCTCGACACCACGACGGACTTGGCCGACAGCCTCACCGAGGCCCTCGTCAACGGCGCGGCGTGGCGCGGCTCGTACCTTGAGGAAGTCAGCATCCGCAGCAGCCTGATCACCGGTGTGGACCTGAGCGAGAGCACGTGGGAAGCCGGCAGCCTCTACGGCTGCGAGATCACCCGGACCGACTTCTCCGGCACGACCCTGACCGGCATCACCATCGAACGGTGCGCCATCACCAGTTCCCGGTTCACCGGCACCAGACTCACCGACGTACGCCTCAAGGACGTCCTGTTCGACGGCTGCCGCTTCGACTACGCCACCTTCCACCGCGTCACCGCCGCAGGCTCGGTCGCCTTCACCGACTGCACTCTCACCAACGGCGCGTGGTCATCCTGCCGACTACCGCGCATCGCGCTGCGGTCGTGTGACCTCGCCGGTCTGGAACTGGACTCCTGCCAACTCGACGGCACCGACCTGCGGGGCAGCCGCCTCCACGACCTCAAGACGCCGCTGGACAACCTGCGCGGCGTCACCGTAGACGAAGACCAACTCCCTGACCTCACCCGGCTGACCGTCGCCGCCCTCGACCTCACCGTGCGCAACGAGTGAATCCGAGGAGGGACCGTGCTCGCTGAACCCACTGGCAGCCCGGACACGATTCTCGTCTGCATCCGGGGCAACTCCGGCTCGGGCAAGAGCAGCATCGCCCGTGAGCTACGGCGCCGGCACGGCCGGGGTTGTGCCCTGGTTGAGCAGGACTACCTGCGCCGCGTCCTGCTGCGCGAGCGGGACAAGCCCGGCGGTGCGGCACCGGCGTTGATCGGTCAGACGGTTCGGTTCGCGCTGGACCACGGCTATCACGTCGTGCTGGAGGGCATCCTGCACACCAGCCGTTATCGGGAGATGCTGACCGCCCTGCGGGACGACCACCGGGGCCGGTCGCTGTTCTGCTATCTCGATGTGTCTCTGGCCGGGACCCTGCGTCGGCACCTCACGCGCCCGCAGGTCAGTGAGTTTAGCGCCGAGCAGATGAGCGGCTGGTACGCCGCCCATGACGTCCTGGGCTGGCCCGACGAACTCGTCCTGCCCGAGACCACCGGACTGAACGAGGCCGTCGAGGCGATCGCGGCTGCTGCTGGGCTACCTCAGACCGGACGTGACGACGACCGGCCATCGAACGCGTCCCCGTAGAGCAGCTCAGCCGACGGCATCGGGGATCCGGGCGCGGGCGGACCCGTCAGACCCGGTTGGCGGTGCGGATCGGTGGCCACCGCTGCTCGGTCCAGGCCCGCAGCAGCCATTCCATCGGTCCGTACCGGAACCGGGCCATCCACGCCGCGCTCGCGGCGAGCTGCGCAGCGTAGATGGCGACCGCGATGAGGAGGACGACAGCAGGTGTGGTGGTGCCGGCGAGGCCGAGTCCGACGCCGGTGAAGACCAGCACACAGAGCAGCGACTGGCCCAGGTAGTTCGACAGGGACATCCGTCCGGCCGGTGCGACTGCGGCGACCACCCGGCGTCCCCGGGGGGTCTGGAAGAACTGGAGAAGGGTGGCGGCGTACGCGGCAGCGAGCAGCGGCGCGGTGAGTACGCCCGCCGCCAGCCCGGTCAGGTTGGCGGTGCCCCCACCGGCGGCGAAGATCACCGCACCGGCCAGGCCGATCGGATAGCCCAGCTGCTGCACCCGGCGCAGGAGCTGCCGGTTTCCGACGACGTCGGTGAGCAGCCGGCGGCGCCCGGCCGCGTAGCCGAAGAGGAAGGCCGAGAAGGCGAGCGGCCCCTGCACGAGGAGCGTGCCGACCATCGCCGGCAGTTGGCGTACGTGCTCGGCGATCACCGACCCGATCCCGCCCTGTAGTGCCTCGGTGGACCGTTGCCCCGCCGTGAGTGCCGTCGCCGGGTCGGTGACCAGTTGGGCCCCGCCGACGGCGGCGAGCGCGACGACGAAACCGATCCCGCCGGTCAGCAGTACGGCGGCGCGCACAGCGGTGCCGGCGGTGACTCGTCGCATGCCGAGCAGGACCAGGCCGAGCAACGCGTACGTGGCCAGGATGTCGCCCTGGAACAGCAGCACCGCGTGCAGGATGCCGAGCACGAAGAGCCCGGCCAGCCGTCGCCGGAACCGGGGAGCGAAGTCGACGCCCCGTCGTGCGGCGGAGTCGAGTTGGAGCGTGAAGCTGTAGCCGAACAGGAAGGAGAAGAGCAGGTACGCCTTCATCGCGAAGAGCAGCTCGACCAACCACCGGACCGTCTGGTCACCCCACGAGTCGTAGGCGGGATCCGGAACCAGATGGAAGGAGTAGCCGGAGCTGAAGAAGGCGATGTTGACAACGAGGATGAGGAGCAGCGCCACGGCGCGCAGCGCGTCGACGTCGGCGATCCGGGAGCCCGTCCCGGGCGATCCCTCATTGACGACTGGTGGGTCCTTGATGGAGAACTTCACGCGACTACCCCCGTAACGAAAAGGACATCGAACCCGATGGCTTCTCCCCTTTCCGACCCTACGAAGCGGTAGATCCAGGTGACAGCCGGTGAGCAGGAGTGTCGCTGGTGGGGCAGGCCCTACCCCAGGACGCAGCCATTCCGCGAGAGGGGCGGGTAGCTTTCCCGGCATGGATCTCGCCGTGATTCGGGAGACCGTCGCCGTCATCGACGCCCTGCTCCGGGACATCGCTGACCGGCCGGTGGACCTGACCGATCCGCACTGGCAGGCGAAGCTGTCCGCCGCCAGGCCGCCAGTTGAGGAAGCCGGGGTGGCGGCCGAGGCGGCAGCGGCCCTGACCGCTCTGCTGGACAGCTACGAATCGGGTGCCGAGGCGGTCAGGGACGAGGTCCGTCACATCTTCCGCGCCCACCAAGCTTTCAGCTGGGGGGTCGGTATTCGCGGTGAGTTCCCCTCGGCCGCCGCCGAGTTTCGTCGACGGCTGCTCCACGTCTCCGCCCGGGACCAGTGTGCCGACCCACGCGACGACCTTGTGCAGATCTGGGAGTTGTGCGGGTGGGCGCGCGACAGCGGGGTCGACGTCGAGCCCGTCCTGCGTGCGGTCGCCGACCTCTCGGGCGAGGTTGATCATTTCGGGATGGGGTCCACCCGCCGACTGATCCAGCGCGGCCTGGAACGCCACTGAAGCCTGGCAGACCGAAAGCGGCACTGGAACTGGCACAGGGCGTTGCCGGCGTTCGGAGGCGGCAGAGGCATCGGGGATGTTCGTAGACTCTGGGGGTGCAGAGCAGTCAGGGGCGGGCCCTCGCCGGCGTGTTGGACGCGGCCGAGGCGGCCTCGCCGGTTGAGGCGGTCGAGGCGGTCACCCGAGAGGTCGGTGTGGCGCTCGGCGCGTCGGCCGTCTCGTTCCTGATCGCCGACTTCGGTGGCCGGGCGCTGGTGCGGTTGGCGCATGTGCCGATCGACGACGCGGGCGGGAGCCGCCAGCACGGTGAGGAGGTCGCCACCGTGCTGCCGTTCGACGGGGGCGTGGCCGAGCAGGCGCTGCGCACCCAGACGGTGCAGGTGGTCGCGCGCTCGGCCCGCTGGGTGGTGTTGGCGCCGGTGACGGAGCGTGGTGAGGCTATCGGCGTGTTGGAGATGGTGTTACCGGAGGAGCCGACCGCGCAGGCTCTGGGGGAGATCACGCGCACGGCGCACGCGTTGGCGTTCGTGGTGATCGCGAACCGGCGACACACCGACCTGTTCGAGTGGGGCCAACGAACGACTCCGTTCACGCTGTCCGCGGAGATCCAGCGCCGGTTGCTGCCGGGCGCGTTCACGTGTGAGGCCAGTGCGTTCACGTTGTCCGGTTGGCTGGAGCCGGCTGCCAGCATCGGCGGGGACACGTTCGACTACAGCCTGGCCCGTGACGTGCTGCACTTCAGCGTCACCGACGCGATGGGCCACGGGGTGGCGAGCGCCCTGACGGCGACTCTGGGGGTGGGAAGCCTCCGCAACACCCGCCGACGTGGCGCTGGCCTGGTCGAACAGGCCGATGTCGCGAACGCCGCGGTGGCCGAGCACGCCGGCGTGCGCGGCAGTTTCGTCACCGCGGTCCTCGGCCGCCTCGACCTGCGCACCGGGGTGTGCGCGATGCTCAACGCCGGCCACGTACCGCCGCTGCTGGTGCGCCGCGGGGAAGCCCAGCCGCTGCGGCTGCCGGGTAATTTCCCGTTGGGGATGTTCGGTGCGGCCGAGTTCCTCCACGAGGAGATCACCCTGCAACCCGGTGATCGCCTGGTCGTGGTCACCGACGGCATGGTGGAACGCAACGCCGCCGACCTGGACCTGCCCGTCGTGTTGGGCTCGATCAGCGACCTGCACCCCCGCGAGGCCGTGCGGGCGTTGGGCGACGCGGTGCTGGAGGTGGGTGGTCCGACTCTTGCCGACGACGCGACCCTCTTGATCATCGATTGGTACGGCGGGCACGGGGCGGACCGGCGGAGCAGCGCGGGTGCCGACCTGGAGCGCGCCAGCGCGGCCCTGCCCGAGTGACTACTGCCGCCGGGTGACGCCACCGGAGGTGGAAATGTCGGTCTCTGCCGTGTGGACGTCGTCGTAGATGTCGATGACGCGGTCCACCGACGTGATGCTCAGGACGCGGCGTACCCCGGGCTGCACCCCGGCCAGGCTCAGCCGCCCGTCGACCTCGCCCAGCGACTTGAACATCACCACCAGCGTGCCCAGCGCGCTCGAGTCGATGAACCGCACCCCGGCCATGTCGACCACCACCTGCCGGTCGCCGGAGTCGATGAGCTGCTGCAGGTTGTCGCGCAACTGCGGGGCGGTGGCCATGTCGAGCTCACCGCGCGCCTCGACCACTGTGCAACCGCGGCCCGGTCGAGCCGACAACAGCAGATCCATAACAGCCTCCCAGCGAGGGTCCGCAATACACCCTATGCGTTCGACGGGCGACCGGCAGATGAGGCGGCGGCACTTCCAGCAGACCGATCAGGGGTACGGCGTCATCGCGCGCCGGGTCACGCTGTCGGGGCGGCCCACCCGATCGTGCCCCGTGACCGGACGCGGCTCGGCTCGACACAGCGGTGCCGGCGCCCGAAGGCACCGGCACCGCCGCGTCTCAGTTGGCGTGGGTCAGTCGCGTGGTGATGCGCAACCCGGTGAGGGTGTCGTTCAGCCACGGCACCCGCTCGCGGTGCAGACCGGCGGTCATCTGGTCCGCCCAGACCTCGTACCGCTGGGTCAGCGCCGTCGCGCGGGACCGCGCGCTGGTGACCAGGCAGTCGCCGAGTGGGTCACCGGGCAGGTGGGACGAGTCGACAGCCGACTCGCAGGGCAGCTTGAGGCTGACCTGGTCGCGCAGCGGTCGGCTGGGGTCGAGCGAGCACGGCGCCGGCCCGCACGTCGTGTAGTTCCCGCTGGCCTTCGCGTACGCATTGCCGATCTTGGCGTCGGTCGGCATGTTCACCGGGATCTGGTACTGCCCGAACAGGTTCGCCGACAGCACGTCGTCCGCGTCGAGGGCGTTGGGCAGACCCAACCTGGTGTACGCCTGGAGCAGCCGCGCCGCCGTGTTCATCTTCTTCAGCGCGGCGGGCACCGGCCCGCTGACCTGGGTGCTCAGGTCCCGGACCCGGTCGTACATCGACTTCTGTCGAGCCTGGAGGAAGCCGCGCAGTGTCGGCGTCAGCGAGGTGTCCAGCGCCGTGTTGGGCACTGCCGTCGCGGACACCGCGAAGGTGGACCGCCCGGTCGGCCACTTCTGGGTCAGCGCCTGTTCCGGGCTGGTCTCGCTGTCACAGTTGAAGAACTCGCAGTCGACCTGGTAGACCTGCTCGTCCGGCCAGGTGAAGTCGGCCGTCCGCGAGTTCTGCCAGGGCAGCGTCGAGTTCAGCCGGAACCGGCTGTGGATCTGCAACCGCAGCTTGCCGTAGTGCCGGATCACCCCGGTGCCGTAGCCCGTCGTGCGGGTGTAGACCCAGCTCGGCGTGTAGCAGTGGCCCACCTCGGGCAACTCCCGTACGCCGGCCGGCGGTTCGTCGTGCCGTGGCGTGTACGCGTACTGGAGCGTCCGTACGACGTTCGACATCAGGTCGTAGCGGACGTTGCTCGGTCGGTCGATCTGCCGGTTGCCGTCGCACGAGGGCACTGTCGCCTCGTCGGCCTTCGCCGGTGCCGGGGCGAGCTGCTGGTCCGTGTCCCAGAACAGGTCGTAGTTCTTGAGTGTCCTGACCTGCACGCCGTTGGCATCGGGTTCCCAGCGGACCTGGACCTCGTTGGTCCGGAACGTCCGCAGCGCGGCCGACAACTCGTTGGTGGCGCCGACGTACTCGTCGATCAGCCCGGTGATGAGGCTGTTGGCGTCGCCGTCGACCGGCCGGCCGAAGCTGGCCGCGAGGTCGGCGATGCGGGTGCCCTCGGCCTCGATCTGCGCCGCGCGACTGGCGCTGACCTGGGCGGCGTACGTCGGGTTCTGGAGCATCAACATCGAGTACGCCTGCGCCCCGAGGTTCCAGACCGTCGGGTTGCCGACCGGGGTCGCCGGTTCGACCATCGACGGGTCGCGCCCGCTGGCCACCCGAGCCAGGTAGTTGATCGACCGGGCCTCGCCGAAGCTGTTCAGGACGGTCGTCGGGTCGAGCGCGGGGTTGTCCGCGTCGGTCTTCGGCACCACGAAGGCGGCACCGCCGGCCAACTGCGTGGCGGTCAGGTGGAACTCGTTCTCCGGCCCGACGAACTCGCCGTACGTGGGGATCGGTTGGCCGAAGTTCTCCCGGTAGCCGATGTACCTGTTGATGTCGGCGCGGGCGTCGTGCAGGGTGGCGTCGCCGATCGCGGCCAGGACGGTGGCGGCGATGTCCTCCAGTCGCAGCCCGAGCTGGGCGACCTGCTGCTGGACGAGGGTGAGCTGCGCGGTGTTGCCGGCGATGGCCGCGTTCAGCTTGTCGAACTGGGCCATCATGTTCGCGTACACCGTGTTGATCTGCGCCTCGACCCGCGCGAAGCTGGCCCGCATCTCGTCGCCGAGGGCGCGGACCTCGTCGCGCAGTGCCTTGACCTGGGCGAGGATCTGCGCGTCCAGCGACGGCGCGCCGCCGCCGAAGAGCCCGACGATCGACATCACGGCGCCGAAGATGTTGCCGGTCATCGCCAACGTCGCGGTGTTGAAGACCGAGCCGGCCAGGCCCCGGCCGGTGATCGCCGCCGCGTACGTGGAGATGGCGCTGATCGTGGTGAGGACCGCCTCGCCGATCACCTTGGCCTTCTTACCGGCGTCGGGGTCGGCGAACCCGATGACTGTGGACACCATGCCCAGCCCGGCCTTGACGTCGGAGATGGTCTGCTGCCGCGCCTTGTTCCGGTCCTCGGCGGCCTTCTTGGCCGCCGCGGTGCACTCGGCGCTGGGTGGGCCCTCGGGTGGGCACTTGCTGTTGTTCGCACCGATCTCGAGACGGATCTCCACGCTCAGGCCGAGCAGTTGCGCGTGCAGGGAGGCGAGCTTCTGTTTGGCCGCCGCGACGTACGCCACCGAGTCTCCCTGCAGCGCCAGGATCGCCCCGAGGTTCACGTGGGACAGCCCGGGATCCTGCGTGAGCTGCTCGTAGGTGCGTGTCACGTCCACCCCGAAGGGCGCACCGAGGACGGCGTTCCACGCGCCGGCGACCGGCGCGTCGGCGGCCGCGGCCTGGCGGACCGCGGACCACACAGCGGCGAGGGCGTCGTCACGACCGCGCAACCACTGGGCGGTACGCAGCGCGCCGGAGGCGAGTTCCTCGCGGGTGTCCCACGGTTCGACCGTCGTGCCGATCACCGCCCCGACCAGGCCGGTGATCTCCGGTGAGGTCCGGGTGTCACCGCCGGGGGTGTCGAGCAGGATGTCGACGGACCTGAGCAGCAGGTCCTGCTCGGGCGCCAGGTGGTCGTAGGCGGTCAGCGAGCTGTCGAGCGCCTGCTTGCGGGCCGTCAGGTGGGTCTGCGCCTGTTCGGTGGTGGCGTTCGGGTGCAGCCGGTGCCACTGGACGAACTCGGCCGACAGCACGACGGCCTTGATCCGGTCGGCGCCCTGGATGTGGGTCTCGGCAACCTGGCCGAAGGCCCGGTCGGTGAGCGCTGCCTGTGGGATGGGAACGGGGACGGGATCGGCCGACGCGGGTTCGCCGAACAGCGCGCTCGCCGCGATGACGGCGATCATCGCCACCACGGCGGTCCCGCGTCTCGTACGCGTGGAACGTCTGATTGTCATGCCGCGAACGTATGGAGCAGCCTGAAAGGGCGCTGAAACCGCGCTGATCCGCGCCGTGCCGCCGAACACGGTGTCCGGCGGCACGGCAGGTCACCGACGTCGTGTCGGCTATCGGCGGGTCCACTGCTGGTTGGTCTGTCCGGTGCAGGTCCAGAGGACGAGCTTGGTGCCGTTGGCGGTGCCCTGGTTCACCGGGTCCAGGCAGAGGCCGGACTGCACCCCGGTGATGGTGCCGTTCGCGTTGACGTTCCACTGCTGGTTCGTCCCGCCGTGGCAGTCGTAGATGGTGACCAGGGTGCCGGGGGAGGTGCCGTAGCCGGCGGCGTCGAGGCACTTGTTGCCGTACACCGTCAGGGTCTTGGTGCTCGTGTAGGTCCACTGCTGGTTGGTGCCGCTGTGGCAGTCCCACAGTTGCAGTTGGAGGCCGTTGGTGGTGGACGCCCCGGGGACGTCGACGCACCGCCCGGACCGGGTGCCCACGATGGCGGTGGTCTGCCCGCCGCCGCTGCCCGGGTTGCCGATGCTGCCGGGCACCGACTGCAGGGCGCTGTACCAGCGGGCGGCCATCTTGTCGTAACCACCGGCGGTGGGGTGGACGCCGTCGATCAGGTCGGAGGTGGTGAGGGCGCTGTGCATGTCGACCAGGTGCACCCGCTTGCCGGCGTTCACCTTGCTCTGCACGATGCCCGGGAGCGCCGCGTTGAAGGTGCGGACGGCGGCTCCCTGGTTGCTGTTGGAGATCGGGATGAGCTGCGCCACGAACACCTCGGCGGTGGGCGCGGTGGTGGTGATGCGGTCGATCAGCGTGGAGAGCCGGTTCGGCGCGCTGCTCACGTTGTAGTTCTGCAGGATGTCGTTGGTGCCGATGTGCAGCAGGACGGTCTGCGGTCGTTGGGTGTTGAGCCAGTTGACGATGTTCGCGTCGATCTGGTCGATGCGCCAGCCGGGATGCCCCTGGTGGTCGTGGTCACCCAGGCTGCCCGGTCCGTTGAACTGCGACCCGACGAAGTCCACCGTGTACCGGCCGCTGACCAGGCGCTGCCACAGCCCGATGCGGTATCCGCCGGGCACCTGGGTGCCCTCGGTGATGGAGTCGCCGAGCGGCATCACCCGTACCCCGCCGTTGGACTCCGCGCTGGCCGGGCCGGTCGGGGTCAGCGCACCGGCGACCACGACACCGAGCGCGGCGAGTGTCGCGAGCCATCTTGCCCTCGTTCGCATAGATCTCTCCTGCCTCACCACTGGGACGAGTGTGAGCGTTAACAACGAAGATTGTAGATGTGCCTATTCGGCTGGGTCCACCCTCGCGCCTCGCGGCGCGGCGGGCGGTGTGCGGCGCGGCGCGCGGCGCGGCGGGCGGTGTGCGGCGTGGCTCGGGCTAGCGGCCTCGGGTGGCTGCCGCGGCTGTGGCGACCATTACGGCGCCCAGACGGCGAAGGCGTAGTCCGGCGGCGTGATGACCGTGTCGTAACGGGCGGTCTGCTCCCCGTCACCGACCAGCGCTCCGAGTACGGGCGTGGCGACGAAGGCCGCACTGTGCTCACCAGGGCGATCGATCGCAGGTCGTCGTCCATGTCGTCTCCGATCAGCGCCGTGCGGACCGGTCAACCTGACGCCGACGCTACCTCAGGATCCTGCGCCCGGCGCGGGTCGTCGGCTGCTCCTCGCTGCGTGGTGGGGTTGGGCCAGGGCCGACCGATGGTGGGCGAGCTTTCGGTGCGCTCGGCGACGAGCCGAGCCAGCTCATCGAGAGTCTGCTGCGAGAGGTCGCCGGTCGACAGGCGGGACCACCAGTGGGTCCGCCACCAGATCAGGTGTCTCGGCCAGAACGGGAGCTTCTCGTTCTCCCACCGGCGACGCTCGGCGTTGACGGCCGTCTCGTCCAGGACGAGCACGGCGTCGTCGGTGCAGAGGATGCGCTGGCGGCGAACCAGACTCGCGAGCAGCCGCAGGCCCCGGTCGGAGCGCAGCCGTCGAACGACCTGTCGCATCGCGTCGGCGTCCAGCACGGTGTGCCCGGGCGTCGCCAGCAGGCGTCGACGGTCGCGCCAGTCGTGCCGTAGGTACGTCACCATGACCCAGCTCCCCACCAGGCCGCCGAGGGCATAGCCGACCACCGCTATGGTGGCCGCGACCCGTGGGTGGCTGGTCTCTGTCCACAGCGCTGCCTTCAGCAACAGGGGTAGGGCCACCAGGTACGCGAGCGTCCCGGCTATGCCCTTGAATCGCCTGCTCCACCCGAGCCGGACGAACGCCACGACCGCCGCGGGCACGACGATCAGCGGTAGGAACGGCCAGGCCAGCAACCGGGTGGGCGCACCCCAGGCCACCGCCGCGACCGCGGCCGTCGGCCAGATGACCGCGTAGGACAGCGCGAGAAGGAAGAGTACGCCCCAGAACGCGTGGCCGACCGCCGGTTCCGGCAGCCCGGATTCCCGGTACAGGGCGAGGCCCAGCCCGGTGAACAACGCCATCAGCCGTACGCAGGCATTGACGAACGCGCTGGCCGCCCAGTTGCCGGGTGGCGCCGCCCGGGATTGCGCCCTGTTCACGAACACCTCGGCAGCCCAGAATCCGGCGATGATCCCCACGGCGGCGAGCCCTCCGGCCAGCCAACCCAACCGGGGCTCCGCGGCCTGGAAGATCGCGCCGGAGACGAAGGTCAGGACCACGAGCAGGCCGGTCACCAACGGTTCCCACCGCAGGAGCTGTGCGGCCCGGATGTGCGGGCGCGGCTCGTACAGCCGGGACAACTGCGCGCGAACGCTGGGCCAGTCGACCAGCAGGCGTCCCTGGCCGGCCTGGTCGAAGAGTGACATGCGGAGATGGCGGCTCAGGCGAGCGGACACCACGGGTAGCCGTCCGGCATACCGGTAGGCGGCCCCGCGTAGCAGCACGCTCTTCGACGCGAACGACTCCTCCAGGATCGTCTCGGCGGTCGACGGTTCGGCGAGGAGCGTGGCCTGCACCGCCCACAGCTGGTAGTGCCGACGCTGGGACGCCCAGGCGGCGTCGAGCAGTGTCGTGACGCTGGCCCGAATCGACGCGGGCACGTCCACGGGCCGGCCGGCGAGGCCGGTGTCCAGGAGATCCAGCAGGTGGAGGCTGTTGAGGGGCCACTGGAAGGCGGACGGGTCGGCCGGGGCGACGAGTGTCTCCGCGCTGCGGGCGAGGGTCTCGCCGGCTGCGGCGATCAGGGCGTCCACCGCGTCGCCGTCCTGGGTCTGCAGCAGTGCGACGGCGGTCTCCCGCCACCGGCCGTCGAGGAGCAGGGCCTCGGTCGGCACCCGGTCCGGCTCTCGGATGACCACGCAGGTGGCGAAGTACTCCTGGAACCGACGGTGGGCGAAGGTGAACGGCACGTCGTCGCCGGGCTTTCCGCCCTCCGGCGCCTGGGCCAGTTTGACGTACTCCAGGGCATCCAACAGGCTGGTCAACCGGGCGGGGTCGATCGGCCGACCGCTGATCACGGTGTCGTCCAGCAGTTCGGCCACCTGTGCGCGCGAAGGGCTCAACCCGACGCCGAACTCGGCGGTCAACCGGAACGCGATCTCCTCGGCGACCTGCCGCAGGTCGTCCGGGTCCACCGAGAACCGCTTGTCGATACGCTCCCGGTCGCGCTCCAACCGGCTCTTCACGAAGGTCTCGAAGATCGCGTGCGAGGAGTTCGGGAAGACACCGGTCGTCCGCACGTGCTCGCAGAGCAGGCCGAGCAGCATCGGGTTTCCGGACAGTCGGTTCACCATCGGGTCGGCGCCGGCCAGGGCGGCGTACACCTGGCCCTCGGCGTCGGGTGCCAGGTCCGCCTTGTGGATCAGCTCGCGCTTCTGGCGGTCGGTCAGACGTTGGACGGTGAACCGGGGCCAGCCGAAGCGGCGCGGGCCCTTGAACTCGCGGGACGCGATCACTCCGGGGCTGACGTTCATCCCGTGCAGGAAGTCGTAGAGGGCGTCGGCGTAGCGACCGACTGTGGCGTCGAGTTCGGTGGCGGTGAGCACCTCCGGGATCTCGTCGAAGGAGTCGAACAGGAACAGCCACGTGCCGTCCCGCATGCCCGCGGTGAACTCGTCGTCCAGGAACTGCTCGACGTCGCGGCTGTTGGCCCGGTTGAGCTGGTCCAGCACGAACGACCGGATGGTCTCCGCGTCCAGCCGTCCATCCGCCGGGCGCAGGTGCTTCAGGTTGATGTAGAGCGGGATCCGACTGTCGAGCCGAGGGCGTCGCATGGCCCGGTAGGCGAGCGCCCGCGCCGCGTTGCGCATCGCGACGCTCTTCCCCGACCCCGGTTCGCCCTGTAGGACGATCAATCGCTCGCTGCTGCGTTGCAGCGCCGAGGACAGCGACTTCTCCCGTCGGAGGCCGTCGCGCCGATGCTGGAGCCAGCGGGGTAGCAGGACGTTTCGGCTGCCCTCCGTCTCCACCTCGGCCTCCAGCCGGGCGAACCGATGGTCGCGCCACTCCTCGCGCTCGTCGAGTCGACGTAGCTGGCTCTCGACGTGGTCGGCGAACAGGGCCCGCCGCCGCACGCGTCGTGGATCGCGACGCCGGTCCCACAATCCCTTGATCTGCCGTACGACGACAGCCGCGCCGCGCAGGATCGGTGCCAGCGACAGCAGCGTCACCGTCACCATCAGCGCCCCGAACAGCCAGGGGGCCCACGTGGGCCGACCGAGCCCCAGGCCGGACAGGAGGACGAGGAAGTACTGGTACAGGCTGGCCGAGCCGCCAGGATCCGGATCGCTCTGACCCACGTGTCACCCCTCCGACGGCGGCTGGAGGTCCACGCTATCGACTCGGCGTCGGTGCGACGGTCGGCAATGAGACACACGCGGCCCTCGCCGCCCGGGCCGGCCTTGTTCATCAATAGATGCCCACCTATAGTTGCGCGAATCGCGCACCTTCCTGACCGTGGTGCCGCGGTGGGGTCGTCGAAGCGCTTCGATGATTCGTCGTTCAGGCCCGTCAGCCGGGTGTCGAGCCTGGCCAAGCCGGTCTTGGCGCTGAATCGCGCCTGTCGTACGACATGAGGAGAACCGCATGCGGAAGTGGCGCCTCCGGCGCGGAATCACCGCGCTCGCGCTCGCCCTGCTGGCCCTACCCGCCGTTCCCGGCACCGCGCTCGCCGAACCGAGCTACCCGTTCCGAGATCCCCACCTGCCGGTGGACGCCCGGGTCGACGACCTGCTCGGCCGGCTCACACTGGACGAGAAGATCTCCTGGCTGCACCAGTACCAACCGGCCGTACCCCGACTGGGCATCGGCCTGTTCAAGACCGGCACCGAAGCTCTGCACGGGGTCGCCTGGTCGACGGACATCGACAACAACGGCGCGGTGGTGAAGGCCCGCGGCACGGTCTTCCCGCAGCCGGTGGGCATGGCGAGCACCTGGAACACCGACCTGGTCCAGCGGGTGGGGTCCGCCGTCGGCGACGAGGCGCGCGGCTACCACGCGCAGAACCCCCGGGTGTGGGGGCTCAACCTCTGGGCGCCGGTGGTCAACCTGCTGCGTGACCCCCGGTGGGGCCGCAACGAGGAGGGCTACTCGGAGGATCCGGTGCTCACCGGCGCGATCTCCACCGCGTACGGCTCGGGCATGACCGGCGGCGACCCGGACCACCTGAAGAGCGCCCCGACGCTGAAGCACTACCTGGCCTACAACAACGAGGTCCGACGGGACGTCACCTCGTCCAACGTGCCGCCGCGGGTGCTCAACGAGTACGACCGCGCCGCCTTCAAGCCGGCCATCGCCGCCGACGCGGCGACCGGGATGATGGCCGCGTACAACCTGGTCAACGGACGTCCCGCGACCGTCGACCCGGATCTGGACACGGTGGTACGCGGCTGGACCGACCAGTCCCTGATGCACGTCACGGACGCCTGGGCACCGAACAACCTCGTCAACTCCCAGAAGTACTACAGCACCCAGGCAGAGGCCAACGCGGCGATCATCAAGGCCGGCCTCAGCAGCTTCATCACCGACGACACCAACGCCCAGCCGACCGTCACCGCCGTCAAGCAGGCGTTGGCGAGCGGTCTGATCACCGAACGGGACATCGACGCCCGGATCCGGGACATCCTGAACATCCGGTTCCGACTGGGCGAGTTCGACCCGGGCGGTGGCCGGTACGGGGGCATCACCCCGGACGTCATCAACAGTCCGCAACACCAGCGACTCGCCCGGCAGGCCGCCGGTGAGGCCATGGTGCTGCTGAAGAACTCTAGGCAGGCGCTGCCGCTGGACCCGGCCCGGACCCGCAGGGTCGCCGTGCTCGGTCCGCTGGCCGACACCCTCTACTCCGACTGGTACGGCGGTGACCTGCCGTACCAGGTGACGGCGCTCGACGGCATCCGCGAACGGCTGGGCACCGCCGCCAGCGTGGACGGGCTCGACGGTGCGGACCGGATCGCGTTGAAGGACCCGGCGACCGGCCGGTACGTCACGGCCACCGGCACCACCGACGCCGACCCGGTCGCCGCCACCGGCGAGACGGCGTCACTCGCCGCCCAGTTCGACGTGGTCGACTGGGGCCAGGACGTGGTGACGTTGCGCAACGCCGCCAACGGCCGCTACCTCGGCTACAACTGGGGGCCGTTCGTCACCCGCGACGAGCAGCCGAACGGTTGGTACGTGCAGCAGCAGTTCAAGCTGGAGCCGCAGGCCGACGGCACCGTGGTGCTGCGCTACGTCGGCTACGAGACCAAGGAGAGCTGGTTCGCCCCCGAGAGGTACGTGACGGTCGGCGACGACGGGGCGCTCACGCTCGGCGCGTCCACGCCCGACGCCGCGACCCACTTCAGCCGTGAGCTGGTCAGCAGTGGCATCGACCGGGCCGTGGCGGCGGCCCGGGCGGCCGACACCGCCGTGCTGGTGGTCGGCAGCAACCCGTTCATCAACGGGCGCGAGGCGCACGACAGGTCCTCCACCGCTCTGAGCGCCGGTCAGGAGGCGCTGGTCAAGGCCGTGACCACTGCCAACCCGCGGACGGTGCTGGTGCTCCAGACCAGCTACCCGGTCAGCACCAACTGGGAGCAGGAGAACGTTCCCGCCGTGGTGTGGACCACCCACGCGGGCGCGGAGACCGGGCACGCCGTCGCCGACGTCCTCTTCGGCGACCGCAACCCGTCCGGCCGGCTCACCCAGACCTGGTACCGCTCCGACCGGCAACTGCCTCCGGACCTGCTGGAGTACGACATCATCTCGTCCGGGCAGACGTACCTCTACAGCAACGCGAAGCCGCTCTACCCGTTCGGCCACGGGCTGTCGTACACCCGCTTCCGGTACGGCGACCTGCGTACCTCCGCCGGGTCGGTCGCGGCCGACGGCACGGTGCGGGTCAGCGTGGACGTGACGAACGTCGGCGCTCGGGCGGGCTCCGAGGTGGTGCAGCTGTACACCCATCAGCGCACCTCCCGGGACCGGACCCCGATCCAGCAGCTCAAGGCGTTCGAGCGGGTCGAGCTCAGGCCCGGGCAGACCCGGACCGTGACGTTGCGGGTGCCCGCCGCCGACCTGGCGCACTGGGATGTCACCCGTGCTCGGTGGGTGGTCGAGTCGTCCACCTACGACCTGATGGTCGGGGCGTCCGCCGGAGACATCCGGGCCCGGGCCGCGGTGCGCGTGCGCGGGGAGACGATCCCGGCGCGTGACCTGTCCCGGCCGACCCGGGCGGAGAACTTCGACAGGTACGCGGGGGTCCGGCTGGTCGACGAGACGAAGGTCAGGGGTACGGCCGTCGGCGCCACCGAGGCCGGTCAGTGGATCTCCTTCGCGGGATCCGCCCTGCGCCCTGACGCGCGCACCTTCACGGCGACGGTCGCCAGGGCCGGCGCCGACGCCGGTGCGATCCAGGTCCGGCTGGGCTCGCCGACCGGACGGCTGCTGGGCACGGCCACGGTGCCCGGCACCGGTGACGACTACCGGTACGTGAGCACCAGCGTCGAGTTGGCCCGGGCGGCCGGCGACCACGACGTGTACCTGGTGTTCGACTCCGCGCTGCGACTGGCGGACTTCTCGATCAGGTGACCGGAGGCCGGCGGGTCGGGGCGGAGGGCACGCCCCGACCCGCCGGGCCGGCGCACCCGGCGTCGGTGCGTATTCATCCGATGATCAATCAGCAGTGCCATGCGGTGAAGGACTATTCGCCCGAAAAATACGCATTAGCGCATAGATGTACTACGATTCATGGTTGCATTCATCACACGTGTGACCTACGCTTCGGGAAGATTTCGTAGCGATTAACAAGAGAGTGCGGTCGGGTGACACGCCCCACCGGTCCTTAGTGGTGTCGCTGTCTCCGCGCTCGTCGCTCGATACGCACGGGGCCCCCTGTCGACGGCAAGTGAGAGGAACGTCCGTGAGGTCAAACGTGTCCACCGCTCGAACGTCGTTGCTGGCGGTGGCGGCCCTCGTTGCCGCCACGCTGCCGGCCGTGCTGAGCGCTCAAACACCGGCCGTGGCCGCGGTCCAGGCCACCTACTACGTCGCCCCCGACGGCAACGACGCGAACGCGGGAACTCTCCAGTCCCCGTTCCGCACCCTGCAACGCGCGCGGGACGTCGTCCGTACGGTGAACACGAACATGACCGGCGACATCAACGTGTTCCTGCGCGGTGGAAGTTATCCGATCAGCAGCACCGTCGAGTTCGGTCAGAGCGACTCCGGCACCAACGGCTACCGGGTCATCTACGGCGCGTACGCCAACGAGAAGCCGATCCTCGACGGCGGCGTCCAGGTGACCGGTTGGACCCAGCACAGCGGCAACATCTGGAAGGCGCCACTGGACCGCGCCAACAAGCTGCGGGCGCTCTACGTCAACGACAAGCGCGCGGTCATGGCGACGAAGACGGTCAGCTCGGGCGGCTGCTTCGGGTCGTACACCATCACGGCCGGTCAGGCCGCGTGGGCCTGGGAGTCGGGGTCGCAGTGCGACGGCGCCCGGTACAACCAGAACGACTTCCCCGCCATCGCCCGCAACCAGGACGACATCGAGATCGAGACCGGCACGACCTGGACCACGGCCATCGTGGGTGTCCGGCAGGTGACCACCGACGGCGGGAGCCGGGTCGCCCTGTTCCAGCAGCCGGGCGCGGCCATCGCCCAGGGGGCCTTCAACGGCAACGCGCAGGTGGGCGGCTCCCACAAGCTCATGAACGCGTACGAGTTCCTGGACGCGCCCGGTGAGTTCTACTACGACAAGGGCGCGAAGACGGTCTACTACTACAAGGCCAGCGCCGAGAACATGTCCACCGCGACGGTCTACGCGCCGAACAACGTGTCCACCGTGCTGCGGGTCGCCGGCACCTCGACGACCAACCACGCCCGCAACATCACGTTCTCCGGTCTGACCGTGCGGCACTCGGACTGGAACCTGTTCAACGTCGCCGGTTCGTCCTACAAGCAGGCGCAGCAGGGCAACCTCGGCGCGCAGGCGTACGCGAAGGGCAACTTCCACGTCTACCACTACCGCAACGTGGACCTCACTCCCGGCATCATCCAGATCCAGAACGCCGACGGCCTCCTGCTGCAACGCAACCGGATCGAGCACACCGGCGCCGACGGCATCAGCCTGATCAACGACGTGCAGGGCACGCAGTTGATCGGGAACGCCACCAACGACATCGCGGGGTCGGCGATCAATGTCGGCCATCCTCAGCACGTCTACGTCGGTGACGGCACGTCGAGCAACCGGGAGAAGTTCCTCCCGCAGGTCGAGGGGCTGCCGAAGAACATCGACATCAAGAACAACTACATCTACGACAGCGCCGTCCTGTTCAACGGGCACAGCCCCATCTCGGCGTACTTCGTCGACACCCTGACGATCCAGCGCAACCGGATCGAGAAGGCCCCGTGGTCGGGCATCACCATGGGGTGGGGATGGTGGAACTTCGACGGGTCGTCGGGCTCGATCCAGCCGAACCGCCCCACCACGACGGCGCGGAACAACACGATCAGCCACAACCACATCATCGACACGGTGCAGCGTCTCAGCGACACCGGTCCGATCTACACGCTGGGCAGCCAGCCGGGCACCACGATCACCAACAACTATCTCCAGGGTGTTCCGTCGGGTCACAAGTACGGCCTGCACCCGGATGAGGGCTCGGCGTTCATCACCTTCCGGGACAACGTGTTGAGCATCGACAAGAACGTCACCTGGATGATCAACTCCGACGACTTCGGTCGGAAGCACGACCTGAGCATCACGCAGATCTACGGCCCGATCAACAAGGTCTCGAACAAGAACCTGCCGAACAGCACCGTCGCGGACATCCTCGTCTCCTCCGACTACGTCTGGCCGGCGGCGGCCTACAGCATCGCGGCGAACTCCGGCCTCGAGGACGCCTACCGCGACATCGTCCCGGCGAGCACCTTCTCCTCGCCGAACTACGTGCTGCCGGCCAGCACGTTCGTCACCAGCACCACGGCGTCGATCCCGATCCGGAGCACCGGCGACGCCACCAGGTCGATCTGGCTGGCGCCGTCCGGCACGACCAACTTCACCGCCGGGGCGACGATGACCAGGGCGGCCGGCAACGCCACCACCATCGCCGTGCCGGCGACCCAGGGTGAGTACCGGCTCTACGTCGTCGACGCCCAGGGCAACCGGTCGGCGGAGTCGACGTGGATCGTCCGCCAGCAGCAGGGCGGCGGCAGCGGTACGGGGCAGGGACAGCTCGTGGGTGGTCAGTCCGGCCGCTGCGTCGAGGTGCCCAACTCGTCGACCACCAACGGCACCCAGGCGCAGCTCTACGACTGCGGCAGTGGCACCAACCAGCGGTGGACGCACACCAGCAGCAGGCAACTGACCGTGTACGGCAACAAGTGCCTGGACGCCTCCGGGAACGGCACGGCCAACGGCACCCAGGTCATCATCTGGGACTGCCACGGCGGCACGAACCAGCAGTGGAACGTCAACAGCAACGGCACCGTCACGAACGTCCAGTCGGGGCTCTGCCTCGACGCGAACGGCGCCGCCACCGCCAACGGCACGAAGATCATTCTTTGGTCCTGCAACGGTGGCACGAACCAGCAGTGGACGCTGCGTAGCTGACCCACCCAGAACCCCGGGGCCAGGCCGACACGGGCCTGGCCCCGGCTATTTCTGGTAGCCGTCGTTGTCGCAGGTCCGACGTTGCAGCACACAGTTCTTGGTGCGCTTGTTCATGGTGTCGACGTCCCACATCACGAACGCGTCCCCGTGCATCGACGAGGCGCTCTTGCCCTCCTTGTCGGAGGAGAGGTAGTAGCCCGCCGGGGTGCCCTTCGCCGGGTACTGGATGTCGAAGGTGATCGCTGGGATTCGCACCGGGTGGCTGCTCGGGCAGCCGTTGCCGCTGCCGTACGCCACATGGTCCTTGTGGTTGGGGCTGTCCAGGTGCCTGCCGTCCCAGCAGTCGGGGAACTGCATCATGAAGTGCAGGGTCGCGTTCCCGCCGCAGATCGGCCAGTTGCCGTTGGTGCTGCGGGCGATGCCGTCGAGGTCGCCGGGGCCGTAGAAGGCGCAGTAGAACTGACCGGTCGCGCCGCGTGGCGTGGGCTTCTTCTTCTTGGCGTCACCGGAGATCATGCGCAGGCCGTTGGGCATGGGCATCTGACCTGTCGAGGTCTTCGCCAGCGAGCGGTAGTAGACCCGGAAACCGGTCGTCTCGACCGGCTTGCCGGTCGCGTTGTCGTAGAGCGTGGGCACCCAGTAGGCGGAGTGGTCCTGGACGGGCTTGCAGGAGGTGGCGGTGAACGTCGTCAGGTCCCCGGCGACGGTGTGGGCGTCGACCGCCTTGTTCCCGACGAACGAGTGCATGTGGGAGGCGCCCGGGAGGCCGGGAGCGACGATCGGGTCGTCCGGCAGCCGGTGGCTGTACTGGCAGTCCGCCCGGAACTCCGGCAGGTTGCCCACACCGGCCGGCACAGGGTCGACCTTCACCTTCTGGTACGCGTCGGCCTGCGCCTTCCAGGCGGCCCGGTCGACGGGTATCCAACCGGTCGTGGGGACCTTCGGGGTGGCCGCCGTCGACGGTGTCGTGGACGCCGACGGGGTCGCGGAGACCGCCGGTGTCGCGGAGGTCGACGTCGCCGCGCCGGGTGACTCGGCCTGCCCGGCGGACGGCGACGGGTATTCGAGGGCGTTGGCCGCGTTCGACGGCTCGGGCGTCACGTCAGCGCCGCCCAGGTACACGCCGGCCGTCGCGATGACGAGCGCGACCGCCGCGCCCGCGGCCAGGCCCAGCCTGTTGCGGACGAACCAACTCGGCGGGCGGTGACGGGACGGCGGTCGGCTCGCGTCCGGTTCGGGCAACGAGGCGTACGACACGGGTCACTCCCAACGAGCAGACGACGGCGCTGACCCGGACGGCCACGGCCGCCGTATGGTAGGCGCTTCCCGATCACCCCTGACAGCTTCTTAAAGCTTCTTTAAAGGATGGTGGTCGTTCCGGCTCACCCGACCACCCCGACCAGCAGGTTCGTCAGCAGGTAGCAGGCGGCGACCATGTACGAGACGTAGTACAGCACCGCCCACTGCGTGACCTCCCGGCCAGCCTGGAGGTTCTCGGCCCGTTCGGGGGTGACGGTGGTGGCGGCCACCGGGGTCGGTGGCCGCCGTGCGACGTGGTGTCGCCCCGGGGTCACGCCTCCGGGGTGGCCTCGTCCTGCTGCTCCCCGCTCGGCGACTCCTCGACCTCGTCCGCCGCCGGTCCGGACGGCGTCGGCACGGTCCAGGAGAACTCGATCTCGACGGACAGCTCCGTCTCGCTCTCCTGTTCGATCTCCAGCTCGCAGCGCACGGTGTCCGCCACGGACACGGAGCCCGCCGCGCCGTAGAAGATCCGCCCATCGGACTCCAGCTGGCTCGCCAGCTGACGCAACCAGGCGGCCAGATCCGACCGTGACACCGTGCGGGCGTCCTCGTAGATATCCATGTCGGCCATGCTCGCATTCCACAAAGGACCGAGACGGTACGGGCTTCGGCCGCACGCGGGTCGGGCGCATGATATGGATCTTGTGAGCGCGGGCGAAAAACTCGTCCTGGGAGGTGCTGTCGCGGCGGTCGCGGGTACTGGTGAGAGATGACGTCGACCTGGAAGCCCCACGAGAAGCACGGCGGCCTGACGGACAAGGACAAGCGCGAGCTGCCGGAGAGCGTCTTCGCGTTCCCGGGCAAGCGCAAGGAACCGATGACCGACGCCGGCCACGTCCGGAACGCCATCGCCCGGTTCGACCAGGTGCAGGGCGTCACCGACAAGGAGCGTGACCAGGCCTTCCAGAACATCCTCGCCGCCGCCGCGCACTACGACGTCGAGGTGGCGGAGACGAACTGGCGTCAGCTCGGCAAGCTGCCGCACACCCCGAATCCGGCCCACTGAGGCGAGCGACGCTGTTCCGCGTCGCTGACGGGATAGATCCGACACCGCCGGGTAGACCGCGCGATGCCCGCAGAGCAGGAGTCGTCCGGCGACCCCGCCCCGTCCCCGACCGATCGGGCAGTTGCCGGCCTGCGGAAACGGGCGCGGTACGCGCTACGCTCCCGCGCCTGGCGCTTGCGCCTCAACGGGCTGCTCGCCGTGCAGGCCGGCGTCGCGGCGGCACTCGCCTGGTTCGTCGGGTACCAGTTCCTGGACAACTCCGCCCCGGTCTTCGCGCCCACCACCGCGGTGGGCATCGTCGCGGCCTCGATGGGCTCACGTCTGCGGCGCACCATCGAACTGCTGGTCGGGGTGGTCCTCGGGCTTGCCGTGGGTGACACGCTCATGCCGTTGTTCGGCATCGGAGCGTGGCAGACCGGTGTGGTCGTCGTGCTGGCGATCATCGTCGCCCTGCTGCTCAAGGGCGGTGGTTCACTGCTCACCCAGGCGGGCGCCACCGCGGTGCTCATCGCCACCCTGGAACCGCCCGTCCGTGACCTGTCCATTCCCCGCTTCGTCGACGCCGCAATCGGTGGGGTGATCGGGCTGGCGGTCGGTCTGCTGCTGGTGCCCATCCACCCGCAGCGCACTGTGCAGCGGCTGGCCGAGCCGGTCATCGACCCGGCCATCACCGCCCTGCACGACCTGGCCGCAGCGCTCCGCCGCCGCGATCTCGCCGCGACCGAGCGGGGTCTGGGTGCGTTGCGGGCCCTGTCCCCCCGACTGACCGCGCTGGACGAAGGGCTCGACGCCGCCCAGGAGGTGGTACGGCTCGCGCCACTTCGGTGGCGGGACCGCCCGTCGCTGGCCTTCTACACCGAAGCCGTCCGCCACATGGAGCGCAGCCTGCACAGCTGTCGGTCCATCGCGAGGCGGCTCACCAGGGCGCTCCGGGACGACGAGCCGATACCCGAGGAGTTTCCCGAAGCGCTCGATCTGCTCGCCGTCAGCGTGCAGACCCTCAGGTGCATGATCCGCACGCGGGACGATCCACGGGAGGCGCGGCAGCAGATCCTGACCGCCGTCGAGTTGATCGGCAGGGCGCAGGGGGAGGCCGCGCCCGATCCCAGCCGTCCGCACACGCACCGGTTGGGATACTCCGGAATGATCGCCGCCGGCGAGTTCCGTACCGCGGCGAACGACCTGCTCATCGCCAGCGGGCTCGACGCCGACAAGGCGGCGGCCCTGGTCCGGCGGACAGCGGATCCGGACGGGTGGGCCTGACCCCGCCTCAGGTCGCCGTGAGCGAGGCGAGGATGTCGAGGTAGTGCGGGTTGCGCATGACGCCCAGCACGTTGCCGAACGGGTCGACGACCGACGCGGTGACGAACCCCCCGTCGCCGTGCGGGGTGATCGGCTGGTACTCCGTGGCGCCCAGCGCCAGCAGTCGGTCGACGGTGGCCTCCAGGTCGTCGACGTGCCAGTGCATCACCACTCCTCCGGGCCCGGACGCGGATGCCCCGGCCGGCGCGTACCGGCGGTCGATGATGCCCAGTTCAGCCTGGTAGTCGCCGACGCGGAACTCGGCGTACGCGAGGCGTCCGTCCGGCCCGGGGCGCGTGAAGTACGCCTCGACGCCGAGGAGGTCCGCGTACCACGCGGTGGCCGCCTCCACGTCGTCCGCCCAGATGGTGAGTGTGGCAAATCCTCGCAGGCTCATCTGCGGTCCTCTCGTCGCTGTCGTCGCTGGCGACGGTATCGGCGATCGCGGACGGATCCCTTCCGCAATGGCCGTCGCGCCCGAAGATGTCGGCGTCCTGGCCTCTCCCGTGTCGGCGCAGGAGTCCGAGCGACGGGTGTGGGCACGCTCCGCACCTACCCGGCCGGAAACTGGGAAGACCTTCCTCGCCCGCTGACCGTGGTTGCGGGACGGGGCCGGCGGCCCCGTCCCGCCCCGGAACCAGGTGTGTCACGGCCTCTTTGCGGGTAGTCGCCGCCGTCGCCACGACGAGCGGGAGGGGGCCGCGTGCAGTCGACCTACCCAGCCATCGGGGAGCACGGTCTGATCGGTGACCTGCAGACGGCAGCACTGATCAGCGAGGACGGCACGGTCGACTGGTTCTGCGCGCCACGCTTCGACTCACCGAGCCTGTTCGGCGCGCTGCTGGACCGACGCAGGGGCGGCCACTTCCAACTGTCTCCCGACGGCGTCGACTACGCGAGCAAGCAGCTCTATCTGCCCGGTACGCCGATCCTCATCACCCGTTTCCACACCGCTGACGGTGTGGGTGAGTTGTTGGACTTCATGCCCGTCACCGGTGAACACGCCACCGACCGGCACCGGTTGATCCGGCTGGTCCGGATGGTCCGGGGGAGCATGCGGTTCCGTTTCGACTGCCGCCCCCGGTTCAACTACGGGCGTGATCCGTACGAACTCGAGGTGCACCCGGAGGGCGAGGTCTTCCGGAGCCCCACGATGACCCTCACCCTCGCCGCCTTCCGCAACTCGCTACGGGAGTTCGACGCGCGAGACATCCGACGCGATGCCGAGGGCGTGTCCGCGTCGTTCGACCTGCACGAGGGTGACATCGGCGGGGTGGCCCTGGAGACCGCCTGCCCGCACGCACCCCGGGCGCTCACCACCGACGAGGCATGCGACCTGCTCGCCGAGACCCGCGACTTCTGGCGGCAGTGGGTCGGCGGTTCCCGCTACACGGGCCGCTGGAGAGAGGTCGTCGAGCGGTCGGCGATGACCCTCAAGCTGATGACGTACGCCCCGACCGGCGCCCTGGTCGCGGCACCCACGGCGGGTCTCCCGGAGCAGATCGGTGGGCAGCGGAACTGGGACTACCGCTACACCTGGGTCCGGGACGCGTCGTTCTCGGTGCACGCGCTGCTGCGTCTGGGGTTCACCGACGAAGCCCAGAAGTACCTGTTCTGGCTCGACTCGCGCATCCGCGAGGCCCGCGACGACAACTCGCCGCTACAGGTCATGTACCGGATCGACGGCTCACCGGACCTCGACGAAGAGGTGCTGGGCCACCTGGAGGGGTACCGCGGCTCGGCGCCGGTGCGGATCGGCAACGGCGCCTCCGGCCAACTGCAACTCGACATCTACGGCGAGGCGCTCGTCGCGTTGGAACTCGCGGACCGCAACGGTCTGATCGCGCCCTACGAGGGCTGGCGGAAGACGGCCGGGCTGATGGACTGGCTCTGCGAGCACTGGGACCAGCCCGAGGACGGCATCTGGGAGACCCGGTCCGGCCGGGAGGACTTCACCTACGGTCGGGTGCTGTCTTGGGTGGCGCTCGACCGGGCCATCCGCATCGCCCGACGCCGCGGACGTCCCGGCGACATCGCCCGGTGGTCCACGCAACGCGACGCCATCTACGAGCAGGTCATGACCCGGGGGTACGACAAGGGGCGCGGCGCGTTCGTGCAGCACTACCGTTCCGACATCCTGGACGCCTCGCTCCTGTCGATGCCCGGGCTGAACTTCATCTCGCCGACGGACCCGATGTGGGAGTCGACGTTGCGGGCGATGGACGTCGACCTGGTCTCCGACAGTCTGGTCTACCGCTACGACCCGAAGGCCTCGCCGGACGGCCTCGCCGGCACCGAGGGCACCTTCAACATGTGCACCTTCTGGTACGTGCAGGCGTTGGCCCTGGCCGGTCGGCTCGACGACGCCCGGTTGACCTTCGAGAAGATGCTCACCTACAGCAACAGGCTCGGTCTCTACTCCGAGGAGATCGCGCCGACCGGTGAGCAGATCGGCAACTTCCCGCAGGCGTTCAGTCACCTCTCGCTGATCAGCACGGCCGCCCACCTCGACGATCTGCTGAAGGAACAGCCCTGATGGCTCGGTCAGAACAGTGTCAGCGGTTCGACCGGGATCGGTTCGGGCAACGGGTCGAGGTCGGGCACCCGGGCCCGTACCTCGTCGTGGAACCGGCGGGCGAGCGCGGGCGCGTCGGCGTTGTCCGGGGTGTGGACGAACATCGTCGGTGAACGACCCTCCCGGAGCCACGTGGCGGTCACGTCGACCCAGCGCTGCCACCCCTCGACAGTGCGCGCGGAGTCGTCACGGCCGAGGTAGCGCACGATCGGCTGATCGGTCAGGGCCGTCGACCGGAGCGGCACGCGGGGTTTCCTGGTCCAGGCGTCGCGCTCCGCGTCGCTGGTCGGCCGGCTCGCGAAGAAGACGGTCGTGTCGAAGGGGATCCACTCGGCCGACGCGCCGGTGAGGGTCGCCTCCAGCAGCCGGATCGCGCGGTCGTCGCTGAAGAAGGACGGATGGCGGACCTCCACCGCGTACCGGTGGGATCGGGGAAGCCGGGTCAGGAAGCGCCCCAGTGTGGGCAGGTCGGAGGGTGTGAACGAGCCGGGCAACTGGATCCAGAGAGCATGGGCGCGCGGACCGAGCGGCTCGATCGCGTCCAGGAAGGCGCGCAGTGGCTCGTCCACGTCGGTGAGCCGTCGTTCGTGCGTGACGACCTTCGGCAGCTTGGGGACGAACCGGAACGTGGGATCGGTCTGCGTGGCCCACGACGTCACGGTGTCCCGGGTCGGGGTCGCATAGAACGTCGTGTTGCCCTCCACGGCGTCGCACCAGCCGGCGTAGTGCGCCAGGCGTTCGGCGGGCGGCAGCCGGTGGCCCGGCCACGACCGGTGACTCCACATCGCGCACCCCACGTGGAGACGCATGACCGCCCCTCCCCCCGGTGACCGTGCTCGACGCTGCCCACCGTATACGGGCCACCGGGCCCGGGCGACGGTGCTGCCGCTAGGGTCCGGCGTCATGCGCGTCCTGTTCGCCAGTCTCGCGTCCGTCGGTCACACCTACCCGCTGATCCCGCTGGCGGTCGCCGCCCGGGACGCCGGTCACGAGGTGCACTTCGCCGCCGGTGAGGCCGTACACGAGCCGCTCGCCGCCAACGGGCTGCGGCCGTTCCGTCCCGCCGACGCCTTCTACGAGGTGTACGCGGAGGACCTCGAACCGGAGTTGGCGCGACTGCGCCCCGACCTGGTGGTGCACGGGTGGGGGTTGCCGGGAGCCGGCGTCGCCGCTCGCCGGGCCGGCATCCCGAGCATCTGGCACGGGTTCGGCCGAATGATCCCCGAGGGCATCGGCCTCGAACTCCCCACCAGGAACGCCGAGGTCGTCGGTCGGCCGCACCTCGACATCTGGCCGCCCTCCCTGCAGGACGAGACCTTCCTCGCCACGGAACGCCGGATCGAGCTGCGCCCGGTCGCCTTCTCCACACCGGCCCCGTTGCCCGAACGACTGAGCCGCCGGGCGTCTCGACCGTTGATCTATCTGACCCTCGGCACCGCGTTCGGCACGGCCGAGCTGCTCCGTACGGCCATCGCCGGTCTGTCGACAGTGGACGCGCAGGTGGTGGTCGCGGCGGGTCGTGTGCCACCGGAGCAGCTCGGCGAGATCCCCGACCACGTCACCGTGCGTCGGTGGGTGTCACAGGCGGAACTGTTGCCGCTGGTCGACGTGGTGGTGCACCACGGCGGCAGCGGCACCACCCTGGGCGCGCTCGCGGCCGGCGTACCGCAGGTGATGCTGCCGCAGGGCGCTGACCAGTTCGCCAACGCCGACGTGCTCAGTGCCGCCGGTCTCGCCCTGCGGATCCTCCCCGGGGAGGTGGACGCGAGCGCCGTCGCCGAGCAGGCCCGCCACCTGCTGTCGCGGCACGCCGCGCAGCGCGAGGCGGCCCGGGACGTCGCCGAGGAGATCGCCCGGATGCCGTCACCGGCGGTCGTCGCCCGGCGACTGCCGGAGTTCGTCGGATGAGGGCGTCCATGCGTCAACTCAAGGTTGACGCCGGGACTTTGTCAACCTATGGTTGACGCATGACGGAGCCCATCCCCATGAGCAACACGGTCAAGCTCGACGACCTGATCCAGGCGATCAAGACGGCGCACACCGACGCCCTGGACCAGCTCACCGACGCGGTCATCGCCGCCGACCACCTCGGTGAGGTCGCCGATCACCTGATCGGCCACTTCGTCGACCAGGCCCGCCGCTCGGGTGCCTCCTGGACCGACATCGGCCGCAGCATGGGCGTCAGCAAGCAGGCCGCCCAGAAACGCTTCGTGCCGAAAGCCTCCACCGACGCCGCCGCGCTCGACCCGAACGCCGGCTTCAGCCGGTTCACCCCCCGCGCCCGCAACGTGGTGATGGCCTCGCAGGAGGAGGCCCGCGCCAACGGCAACGCCGAGATCGGGCCCGAGCACCTGGTGCTGGGGCTGCTCGCGGAACCGGAGGCGCTCGCCGCCCGGGTGATGGCTGACCTGGGCGTCACACCCGAGGTGGTGCGGGAGGCGGTCGCCGCCGCCCTTCCGCCCCGGGTCGAGCAGGTGCCGGACCTGATCCCGTACGACGCCCGTGGCAAGAAGGCGTTGGAGCTGACCTTCCGGGAGGCGCTGCGCCTCGGGCACAACTACATCGGCACCGAGCACATCCTGCTCGCCCTGCTGGAGCAGGAGGACGGCGCCGGCGTGCTCACCAGTCTCGGCCTGGAGAAGGCGGCGGTGGAGGCCGATCTCGCCACCGCGCTCGCCGCCGCGGTCAGCGCCGCGTGGAAGAGTGGCGACGCCGGTTAGGCATTGTGGAACCGTTCGAGCCGTCCCGCGAGTGATGTCGCCGCTCCGGGACGGCGCGCTCTGCCCACCCTCGCGCGGCGTCGCCGGCTCGCGTCAGGCGACCGGCGCTGCCGTCACGAGCAGATAGTCGAGCCCTAACCGGACGCCGTCGCCGTCGGTCACCCCACGGTCGGCGACGAAGGAGCGCAGGTCCGCGCGCAACACCGCCCACCGGCCCTGGGCCACGAGTCGATCCCGTTCGACGACCACGTGCCCGGCGGTGTCGATGAGCAGACTGCGGCTGCCACCACCACGGCGCAACCCGTGGGAAGTCGGTGCCAACCCGTACAAGGGCAAATGCTGGGAGTACGGCAAGCCGATCATTGACTGGTCCAAGTGTTGGATCATCGTCTCGTGCTCAGCGGAGGATGTTGACCAGAGGACGGATTCGGGCGGTGGGCGTCCTGGTGACGCTCGCCGCCCTGGCGGGGCTGACCGCCTGCTCCCCGGCGGCCAAGCCGGTGCTCGCACTACGTGTGGCCGATGGGCAACCGGCCCTGGTCATAGCGGAGTGTGCCGACTTCACAGCGGATCGGATCAGCGTCTACACCGTGGACGCCACGCCCGCCAAGAGTTGGACCATCGACCGCGACGGTGGCGGCGAGGTGACCGGGCTCGGGCCGGAGCAGGTCCTGACCGGTGGGTCGGCCGGTGAGCGGAAGGCGGTCACCGAGACCGCCTTCCGCGACGAAGAAGGCCTGCTGACCTGATCGGTCAGGAGGCGTCCGGAAAGCCGTAGCGCAGAGCGTGCTCCGGGTCGGTCGGGTCGATCTGGCGCACGCCCGCGTCGGCGAGGCGCTTGTTCACCTCGTCGAGCTGCTCGCGTACCAGTCGGGCCTCCTCCTCGGTGACCCGACCGCGGTGCGGCTTGCCGGCGTGTTCCAACGTGCCGTAGTCGATCTTCTCGGCGCTCTTGCGGGCCTTGGGTGGGCGGACCCGCTCGGCCGTCTTCAGCAGCTGAGCCATCGGCACGTCGGTGGCCATCGCGTCGAACTCGCTGGCGGTCAACACCACCCGGCGGGGCTCGCCACCGCCGTGCCGATCGTGGATCTCGACCACCGCCACGTCCAGGGCGGCGTCGTCGATGCTCTCCACCTCGGTCGGCGTGGCGTCCAACTGCACGGGCCCGGCGACCAGGTCCGGGTGCTCCAGCACCACGACGCGGACCACCTCGTCGTCCTGCTGCAGAACCGTGCCGGTGAAGTCGGAGACGTGGATCGTCTTCTTGCCCATGCGCGGAGCTTCTCCTGTCGTAGGCCGGGATGCCGGACCACAAGAAATTACCCGACAGGTGTGCGAAAGCCGCCGCTGGACCTCCCCGGTGTGTCGCCCGCTCAGGAGGCTCAGAGGCTGCCCTTCGGCGCGACCCACTCGGTGGGCTGGCCGGTCACGGCGCTGATCCGGTCGTAGTCGGCGTCGTAGTGCAGCACCGTAGCGCCGTGCTGTTCTGCGGTCGCTGCGATGATCAGATCGGGTAGCCGGAAGTGGCGGTGCTGGCTGTCAGCCGCGAGGACGCGGTGGACCGCCAGGGCTCGGTCCATCGCTGCTGTCGACACATCCAGCCAGCGATGCCCCCGCAGTGCCTGCCAGAGGATTTCGTAACCCTTCGGGTGGGGTGCGTTGTTCAGATATTCGAGGCTGGTCATCTGGCAGGCGGCCAGCCGTCCCTCGGCCAATAGTGTCTCGAAGCGCCGCCGAACCGACGGGTGGCGACCCTGTAGGACGTAGACCGAGGTGTCGGCGAGGTAGATCTGCCCCGCCATCAGGCTGCCTCGGTGCCGCGCGCCTGCTCGGCGAGTGAGCCCAGGTCGCGGCCGCCGCCGTGGCGCCAGGCGTCGATGGACCCGGTGAAGTCCATCTCCACCTGGTCGAAGGCGGCGACGATCTCGCGAGCCTGCCGACGGATGGCGAACGCGTGCAGGGCGGCATTGATGGTGGCCACCTTGGTGTCCGTGCCGAGGACCTCCCGGGCGGCGTCCAACCACTCGTCGTTCACGTCCACGGTGATGCGAGTCATGAGGCGAAACATACACCAGTTTACGCTCTCGCGTGGCACCAGAAGTGCTCATACGATGGTGCGTCAACGGCGGTTCAGCCGATGCCGGGTGGAGTTGCCGTCGGACAGTTTGTTCAGCCCGCACCACGAGAGGTCCCCTGCGCCCACCGCTCGCGGGTGGCGGTAGCGGGGCTGGGGCGGGATGCCGCCGACGGTCTCCGCCGTCTGCCAGAGTCGCTCGGGGTCCTGCTGGTAGTCGTTCGGCTGCATCGGCATGCGTTCACCGTTCCAAACAAAGGTGACCAGGTATGGAAATAGATATGACGGTCGATTTGTTTGTCTGGTTCCGCTCGCCCGCTGCCGGTCCGGCCGCACGGTTCGTCCGCCCGACCGCGCCCTGCGGCGTACGGTGATCCACGACGGGTCGGGGGACGGGGGGAGGTCTGCATGCTCGACCGGCGGCTCCAACTGCACCTCGCCAGCTGGCTCGGCCAGTGGCCGGCCGGGCCCGGGTTGCACGTGGTCGCCTCCCGCCGGCGGGCCCAACCGGCCTGGGACGGTCGACTGCGGCCCGCGCTCGCCGTGGACACCGGGCAGAGCGGTGTCCTCTCCGTCGCGCCGGAACGGGTGGCGGCGATCCGCTCGCTGGTCCGGCGTGCACCGGACCGGCTACTCGCCGCCCTGCCGGAGGCCGTGGGGCTGCCGGACTGGTGCGTGCACGACGGCTCCTTCCGGTGGAGCCTGGCTCCCGCCCCGCTTCCCGACGTGGGGGAGTGGACCGACCCGACGGCTCCCGGGTTGCCGCCCTGGTTACGGCTCTTCGACCAGCCGGTGCTGGTGGTCCGCGACCCGGACGGCGCCTACCTGGCGGGTGCCGGCATCAAGCGGCACGACGCGTACGGGCACGAGTTGGCCGTCGGCACGGTGCCGGCCGCCCAGGGGCGTGGCCTCGCCCGCCGACTCGTGGCCCAGGCGGCACGACGGGTCCTCGACGAGGGGGCGGTGCCGACCTATCTGCACGAGCGGGACAACCACGCCTCGGCCCGGGTGGCCGAAGCCGCCGGGTTTCCGGATCGGGGCTGGCGGGCGTACGGGGTCTATCCGCGCTGAGGGTAATGGGCGCGGACCGTGGATCCCGGGCCGGATCCACGGTCCGCAACCTCCCCCCAGGCCCCGGTTCCGGTGCGCCGGTCACGCTGTGCGCGAACCGGAGCATGTCGATCACGCTACGTATCGAACAGGCGTGGAGCAAGGCTTAGGCTGTCGGTTCGGAGTGTCGAAAAGCGGACTTGACCTGCGGTTGAGCTGTTCACGCCGGCTCCGACCAACGGTGACGTAGCGTGCAGCACCGGGGTGGGTGTTCCGCTGTCGGGTCAAGCTATCGGGTCAGACCGAGCACCTCTGCCGCCGCTCGCCCGTTGGCGTGGCTCGCGCCGTAGGTGGTGACGAAGGCGCGTACGCCGGTTGGCCGCCACTGGGCCGGCCAGCCCATCTCCACCACCGTCACGGCATGCTGGGCGGCCAGTCCGTTGATCAGCTCCGGACCGCCGGGCAGCCGGTGCAGGTGCCGCCCGACCAGCACGATGGGTCGGTCACCGGCCAGCCCGCGCAGGCGCGACGGGTCGGCGTCGGTGGCGATCACCCGGAGCTCCTGCGCCCCGTCGAGGTGTGGGCCGAGGCCCCACGGCACCCGCCCCTCCGCAATCGTCGACTCGGTGTGCAGGTGCACCACGAGCGGCTGGTCCAAGCCGGTGAGCACGCCGTCGACGCGGACGGCGCGGCGGGCTGCCGCGTACCCCAGGTCGGTGTCGTCGGTGGTCGGCGACCCGACGGCGGCCCGGGTCCAGGCGGCGAGGTCGGCGGTGCGACCGGCGGCCTCCTCGACCCGGGCGGTCGCCAGGCGGCCGTCGGTGAGCGCGTCGACGATCTCGGCGGCCACCAGCTCGACCAGTGTGGCGTCGACAGTGGCGCCGATGCAGAGCAGGTCGGCACCGGCAGCCAGGGCCCGGACGGCGGCCGGACCCACCCCGCCGGCGGCCACCGCTGCGCCCTTCATCTCCAGGGCGTCGGTGATGACGACGCCGGTGAAGCCGAACTCGGCGCGGAGCAGGTCGACCAGGACGGCCCGGCTGAAGGTGGCCGGGTCGTCTCCGGTCAGCGCCGGAACCCGGATGTGCGCCGTCATCACGGCCCGTGCCCCGGCGGCGACGACCGCGGCGAACGGCGGGAGGTCCCGCTGGCGCAGCAGGGCCAGTGGGGCGTCCACGGTGGGCAGCTCGTGGTGGGAGTCGGTGACGGTGGCGCCGTGCCCGGGGAAGTGTTTGGCGCAGGCGGCCACGCCGGCGGCCTGCAGGCCGGTCACGGCGGCCGCGGAGTGGGCGGCGACCCGCACCGGATCCGCGCCGAAGGACCGGGTGCCGATCACCGGGTTGTCGTCGGCGGTGTTGACGTCCACCGTCGGGGCGAGGTTGACGGTGATGCCGAGCGCGGCCAGTTCGGCGCCGATCGCCTGGTAGACCCGGCGGGTGAGCGCCACGTCACCGATCGCGCCGAGGGCGGCGTTGCCGGGGTACGGGCTGCCGGTGGCGTGTGCCAGCCGGGTCACGTCGCCACCCTCCTCGTCGATGGCGATCAGCACGTCCGGCCGTCCCGCGCGCAGCGCGGCGGTGCTCGCCGCCAGTTGTGCGGGGTCGTGCACGTTGGTGCCGAACAGGGTGTGCCCGGCCAGCCCGTCGGCCAGCAGGTCGACCGCCCAGTCCGGCGGTACGGGTCCCGGGTACGCGGCCAGCAACGTGCCCAGCGCCAGCCGGCGCAGTCCTGGATCCAACCCCACGTGATCTCCCCCTTCGGTGCCCGGCGGGTATGAAACGTCATACCTGTGGTGGTCCTGGCCCTGCCGAGTCGGCCGAGCGTCCCACCGTCGGGTGACCGTTACGCTACGGCTACCCGTTCGCAGGTCGGTTTACAGTTAGCAAAGTTTACTAAAAATAGAGGACGTGTCATGAGTGCGACCCGGCTACCCGGCACCCCCCGCCTGTTGCGGGCGCTCAACGACCGTGCCGCGCTGGAACTGCTCCTCGAACGCGGCCCGCTGACCAGGGCCCGGCTCGGCGAGCTGACCGGGCTGTCGAAGGTCACCGCCTCGCAGCTCGTCGAGCGGCTGGAGGAGCGCGGCCTCGTCACGCGGGTGGGTGAGCAGGCCGGCGGGCGCGGGCCGAACGCCCAGCTCTACGCGGTTCGTCCGAGCAGCGCGCACGTGGTCGGGGTCGACGTCGGGCCGGACCGGGTGGTGGCCGCCTGTGCCGACATCACCGGTGCGGTCATCGGCCGGGTGGAGCAGTCGACCCGGGACACCGACGATCCGGTGGGCGTGGTGCACAACGCCGTGGTGCAGGCTGCGAGCAGTGCCCAGGCGCAGCTGAGCAGCGTACGGCGGATCGTGCTCGGCACTCCGGGTCTGGTCGACCCGGGCACTGGCGACATCACGTTCGCCTTCAACCTGCCGCGCTGGCACAGCGGCCTGCTCGCCGCGTTGCGTGAGGACCTGCACACCCCGGTCGTCTTCGAGAACGACGTCAACCTGGCCGCGGTGGCCGAGGCGCAGTCCGGCGCGGCGCAGGGGCTCTCGGACTTCGTGCTGGTGTGGGTGGGTGCGGGTGTCGGCCTGGCGATCATGCTGGGCGGGCGGCTGCACCACGGCAGCAGCGGCGCGGCCGGCGAGATCGGCTACCTGCCGGTGCCCGGCGCGCCCATCCCGCGCGACGTCTCCCGGCGCGCCAAGCCGGCCTTCCAGCAGCTCGTCGGCGCGGACTCGGTGCGGGCGGTGGCCGGTGAGCACGGCTACCCGGACAGCGACGCCGCCGAGGCGGTCCGCGCTGCCGTCGCGGCCGGCGCCGACGGCGGCCCGATGCTCGACGAGTTGGCCCGCCGGCTCGCGATCGGCGTGGCCAGCACCTGCGTGGTGCTCGACCCGCCGCTCGTGGTGCTCGCCGGCGAGGTGGGTCAGGCCGGTGGCGCGGCGCTCGCCGATCGGGTGCAGCAGGAGGTCGCGGCGATCACCCTGGTCCGGCCCCGGGTGGTGCCGACCGGGCTGACCGAGGAGCCGATCCTGCACGGCGCGCTGCGCACCGCGCTGGACGCCGTGCGCGACGAGGTGTTCGGCTCCACCGTCGGCTGAGCCCGCTGCGGCGGTCATGTGAAGGAATATTTCACCGCTGGTCCGCAGGTTGCAAGCCCTTGCCGACCCGTCGGGCCGACCCCCGAGGGTCGGCCCGACGGGTCCTGGCTCAGATCAGGTCGCGGCGACGGAACACGGCGAACGCCGCCGCGGTCAGTCCGCCGGTGAGCGCGAGCAGCACCACCAGGGCCGGACCCCAGGTCAGGGCGTAGGAGCCGTCGCAGTAGGCCGTGCCCGAGCTGCCCGGGCAGGTGTCCCAGAAATCCGCCTTCGCGGTGAGCCAGGCCTGGATGTGGCTGGAGAGCATGAACCGGTCCGGCCGCCGGGCGTCGATGATCTCCAGGATCAGGCGGCCGCCCAACTCCCACACCACCAAATACGCGGCCGCCGCCCCCAGCGCCGCCGACGTGTGCCGACCCAGTGTGGCGATGGCGAAGCCCAACGCGGAGGCCAGCAGCACCAGCACCACGCCACGGAGGTGCACCGCGCCGAGCGAACGCCAGAACTCACCGCCCAGCCGGCCGGGTAGTCCGGCGGCCTGCCCGATCACCCAGAACGTGGCGAGGTAGGCCACCGACGCGATCAGGGACAGGACCAGCACCATGCCGAGCAGGGTGCCCAACTTGGTCGCGAGCACCGTCAACCGGCGCGGTCGCCAGAGCAGCAGGTTCACCACGCCACCGGAGTTCAGATCCGCGCCGATATAGGAGGCGCCGACCAGGAACCCGAACAGCACCAGGAACGCGATGAGAAAATAGAGCAGTGGCAGCGCCTGGTTGGCGAAGCTGAACACCCCCGGCAGGAAGTCGGCGGCGATCGGCAACCGATCCTGCCGGATCGGATCGATCTCCGAGCAGTCCTGGGGGAAGTACTGGTCCATGTCGCTCTGCGGAAGCGTGCTGTTCTGTCGCGCCAGGCACTGCTGGTGAGCCACCTCCATTCCCTGCCGCGCCTCGACGGCCTGAGCCCGCGCCGAGTTCATCTCGGCCGCGCTCGGCTTGTGGGAACCCGCCAGGGTGGTCGCCGCCGTGACAGCGAAGGCGAACGCCAGCAGAACGACCATGAGCTGCACGAAGCGACGGGCCGACAGCCGCTCCACCTCGGCACGGACCAGGTTCACGCGTCCACTCCCCGATCAAGATTGATCACAGCGTCGCCCCGATCGGCGTACGACAGCGCCGCGTCGTCGACCTGCCGGGGCACCGACGGATGCTCGTACGCGCCCGTCAACTCCAGGAAGACGCTCTCCAGATCCGGCCGGAGCGGGGTCAGCTCGCCCACCCACAGATCCTGCTCGCCGAGCGTCCGGCTGACCACCGTCGGGTCACTCACCCCGCTCACCACCAGCGCCTCGCCGTCGACCGCCGCCGTCAGCCCGGCCGCGTGCAGCAGCTCGACAGCGCGCTCGGCCTCGGCGACCCGCACCAGGAACTCGTGCCTGTCGTAACCCGCCAGCACCTCGTCCACCCGACCGGCAGCCACCCGACGCCCATGCGAAATGATCGTGACGTGGTCGCAGATCAGCTGGATCTCACCCAGGATGTGACTGGACACCAGCACTGTCACCCCGGCCGCCGCGAGCGACCGCATCAGGTCCCGCATCTCCCGGATACCCGCCGGGTCCAGCCCGTTCGCCGGCTCGTCCAGGATGAGCAACCGTGGGTCCTTCAGCAGCGCGGACGCCACCGCCAGGCGCTGCCTCATGCCCAGCGAGTAGCCCTTCACCCGCTCGTCGCCCCGGTCGCGTAGGCCCACCGTCTCCAGCGCCTCGTCCACCCGCGAGAGCGGCACCCCGCCGGCACGCGCCAACAACCGCAGGGTGCGGTAGCCGGTGAAGTTGCCGAAGAACTGCGGACTCTCCACGATGGCGCCGACCTGCCCCGCCACCCGGGGCAGCGACTCCGGCGACGGCGCACCCAGCACCGTCATCCGTCCGCTGTCGGCGCGTACCAGCCCGAGCAGGGCGCGCAGGGTGGTGGTCTTGCCGGAACCGTTGGGGCCGAGGAAACCGTGGATCTGGCCCTCCTCGACCAGCAGGTCGAACCCGTCCACCGCCACCCGTCGGCCGTTGCGCACGCTGTGGAAGGTCTTGCGCAGACCCTCAATCTCAATGACCGCGCTCATCCGCGCGGCTCCCTACCTCGACGGGGCATGGGCGGTCCTTCAGGTTTGGTGATCAATGACACGGCGCTTCACCCTATGGCCGGGGCGCCGCCCGTGGGGGGCGCCGCGTCGCTGCGTGGTTGGATGGAGCGGTGACTGGTGACCTGATCCCCGGCGCCGCCGGCGCCGCGCCTGCCGCCGCCCCCGTCGACCCGGATCTGGTGGTCAGCCTCGACGGCGTGGGTGTACGCCGCTCCGGCACCGCCCTCCTGCAGGACCTGACCTGGCGCGTCGAGCTGGACGAGCGGTGGGTGGTGCTCGGCTCCAACGGTGCCGGCAAGACGACACTCCTCAACCTGGCCTCCGGCCGACTGCACCCCACCACGGGTGTCGCGCACGTGCTCGGCGAACGGATCGGCCGCACCGACGTCAACGAGCTGCGTACCCGCATCGGGCTCACCACCGCCGCGGTCGCCGAGCGACTGCCCGCCGACGAGCGGGTCAGCGACGTCGTGGTGACCGCCGCCTGGTCGGTGGTCGGCCGCTGGCGGGAGAACTACGACCCTGCCGACGAGGCGCGGGCCCGAGCGCTGCTGAGCCAGCTCGGGGTCGGCGGGCTCGCCGAACGCCGCTACGGCACCCTCTCCGAGGGAGAGCGCAAGCGGGTGCAGATCGCCCGGGCCCTGATGACCGACCCGGAGCTGCTGCTGCTCGACGAGCCGGCCGCCGGGCTCGACCTGGGCGGTCGGGAGGACCTGGTCGCCCGACTGGCCGACCTGGCGTACGACCCGGACGCCCCGGCGATGGTGCTGGTCACCCACCACGTCGAGGAGATCCCGCCGGGGTTCACCCACGCGCTGTTGCTGCGCGAGGGTGGCGTGGTCGCTCAGGGCCTGCTCGGCGACACCCTGACCGGGGACAACCTCTCCAAGACCTTCGGCCTGCCGCTGGTGGTCGAGCGCTCCGGCGAGCGGTACACCGCTCGGGCCGCCTGAGCGACGGGCCAGGCGGAGACGACAGTGCCGCAGACCCGGGTCGCCGTGGTGGGCAGCGCCAACATGGATCTGGTCGGGATGGCGCCCGCGTTGCCGAAACGTGGCGAGACCATGCTCGGCACCGACTTCATGATGGTGCCCGGGGGTAAGGGGGCCAACCAGGCCGTCGCCGCGGCGCGGGCCGGCGCGTCCTGCTCGTTCCTCGGCGCGATCGGCTCGGACGCCTTCGGCGTCACCCTCAAGGCCCGCATGACGGCGGCCGGGGTGGACACCAGTCACCTGCGGGTGGCCTACGGCACCTCCGGCGTGGCCCTGGTGATGGTGAACGCGCAGGGCGAGAACGCCATCCTGGTCACCCCCGGGGCCAACGACGCGCTGGTCGACCTCACCGGGGACGAGCTGGCCACGGTGGGCGTGGCCGACGTCCTCGTCGCCCAACTGGAGATCCCGGTGTCGACAGTGACGGCCGCCGCGGTGGCCGCCCGCGCCGCCGGCACCCGGGTCATCCTCAACGCCGCCCCGGCCCGCGACCTTCCGCCCGAGCTGCTCGCATCGGTGGACCTGCTGGTCGTCAACGAGGGCGAGGCGCGCACGTTGGCCGGTCGAGGCCGGGACGACCCCCGGGCGCTGCTCGACCTGACCCCCAGGGCCGTGCTCACTCTCGGTGGTGAGGGCGCCTGGTACGTCGACCGGGACGGCACCGAGGTGCACGTGCCGGCGGTCCCCGTCGACGTGGTCGACTCCACCGCCGCGGGCGACGCGTTCACCGCCGCGCTGGCCGTCGG